>NZ_JBBORL010000001.1:0-4800000 GCF_038004565.1 Paenibacillus sp. FSL R5-0473 | reverse complement strand
TCACCAGATCCTGAATTACATCATCGATGATTTCGTTGAACAGGTCTTCTTTGTACTGATAATGCCTGTAGAAAGTTCCTCGATTCAGGTCGGCTCGCTGCACAATATCCGTAATCGATATTTCTTTAAAGGGATGTTTTTGCATCAAATGGATGAGTGCATCCTTCAGTGCAACTTTTGATTTCTTAATTCTTCGGTCCATCGAATTCAGAGTTTCAGACATCTATTTACCTCCTCGCGAGTTCACTTTATTAGTTAAAGTACATTCAGGCTTATAAGTGTTGTTTAACGTACAACTGGACAAGCTTTTACTGATTGAAGTGAAACGCTATGACTTATTATACTAAGGATAGGAGTTAATGAACATTTGTTTGTTAACTTATTGTAAACGAATACACAAAGGAGGATACATGGAATGAAACTTCAAGATAAAGTTGTAGTTGTTACAGGTGCTGGTTCAGGTATGGGGAAAGCAATTGCCACGTTGTATGCTCAAGAAGGCGCGAAAGTCGTTGTATCGGATATTAACGAAGAATCTGCACAAGCGGTAGTCAATGATATTAAAGCCCAGGGCGGAGAAGCGATTGTCGTTCTGGCCAATGTGGCTAAAGAAGAAGATGTGCAAAATCTGATCGATACGACGGTGAGCACATACGGTACAGTAGATATTCTGGTTAACAATGCGGGCATTATGGATGGCATGGAGCCGGCAGCAGATGTAACGGATGAGAAGTGGGAGAGATTGTTTGCTGTGAACACAACCAGTGTGATGCGGACAACGCGTAAAGTATTGCCGATCTTCCTGGAAAAACAAAAAGGTGTTATCGTGAACATTGCTTCAGCAGGGGGCCTACACGGCGGACGTGCAGGAGCAGCCTATACAGCTTCCAAACATGCGGTCGTGGGCTTCACCAAAAATACAGGGTATATGTATGCTGAGCAAGGCATTCGCTGTAACGCGATCGCTCCAGGCGCTGTGGCAACCAATATCAGCACATCCATGGCAGGTATTAGCCATTTCGGTGCAGGGCGTCAACAGCTTGGGATGGCAATCAACCCACGCATCGGGACAAGCCAAGAGATCGCCAAAGTGGCTTTGTTCCTTGGATCTGACGAGTCCAGCTTCGTGAACGGAACTGTCGTTACAGCTGATGCAGGCTGGAGCTCTTATTAATCCATTGAAGTGTAGCCAAGCATGGAGTACGGAAATAGTGTGTGAATTAAGGAAGCCGCATGAGTATATGCGGCTTCTTTTTTTGCACCTATGCACCTACGTACGGTGGATAACAGCATCATATTCCGTGTAGGACAAACGTTTGCATTACTACACGGATACCCGAAATGAATCAATCTGAGGGTGGCCTTGGCTTGGAAAAGAGTGAGGATTCACGCACGATCAGACGATGGGGGATAATGACCGGATTATGAAGCTGTGGTTCCCCACTAAGAATTTTTAACAATACCTGAACGGCTGTATAACCAAGCTGATAAGTCCCGATGTCGATAGAGCTTAGGGGTGGAGAAGCCAGTTCCGATAATGCAATATTGTTAAAACTGACCACACTGATATCTTCAGGCACCAGATAATGAAGCTCAGCAAGAGCTCTCAATACCCCAAAAGCCACGTTGTCATCGATGACAACAATTGCGGTGGGTCTGTCCGGCAAGGACATGAACAGCGACATCGCTCTGAATCCACTTTCCTGCAGAAATTCGCCTTCCACAATCCAATCACTATCCGCATCCAGCCCGGCTTGGGCAAGCGCTTTTTGGTATCCTAGCATGCGATCATGCGATAACGTAATGTCCGGTGGGCCACTGACAAATCCAATTCGCGTATGCCCTTGGGCGATCAGATGGTGCGTTGCATCATAAGCAGTCTGCACATTGTCGTTATCCACCATGGGGGCATTTGGATGAGCTTCACTGCGACCGATTAACACAAAAGGAAACTTTTCCGCTTCCAAAAAAGAAATGATAGGATCATCTCGTTTGGACCCAAGCAGCAGAATACCATCCACTCTACGGCCATGCACAAGGCGTGATATCGCATGCAATTCATTGTCTGATGATGTTTCGGTTGTTAGCAGCAATTCATAATTCATACGGGTGGCATGTGTAATAATACCTCGCAGCAGTTCCCCGAAAAAGTAATTCTGAAACAACTCTTCTGCAGGACGTGGAAGCATAATCCCAAGGGTATGTGTTGTTTTGGAAACCAGGCTCTTCGCGATGATGTTGGGATGGTAGTTCAATTCTTTCATAATTTGCTTCACTTTGAGAGACGTTTTGGTGCTGATTCTAGGATGGTTGGAAATCACCCGTGACACTGTAGAAGGGGAAACACCCGCCAATTTGGCAATATCCTTGATCGTAATCATGTAAAAAATCCCTTCTGAACAATCGTATAAATATTCTCCTATGGTAATCCAAAGGATACGAGAAATCAATTGCTAACTGCCGAATAAGGGATGCACGTGAAGTGAAATTAAGGAAGAAAGAGTCAGAACAAGGAAACAGGAAATTACTGTAGGTAGAAGAAGGAAATTGGTTAAAATTAAGCAAATATGGCTTGTGCAAACGTTTGTGCAAATAAAGATCGTTATTGTATGATGTGATTGTTATTGTAGCGCTTACATCGTTGGATTTACATACTTCTTGACTTGTTTACCCCTACATATTGAACGGATAGGTCATCTTGTCTCCCATTTGAGCAAACGTTTGTACAAAATGGAATATGGGATGCAAAACCTGACAACATACGCAGACAAAAGGGTGAAAAGCGCGAACTTTGTTGGACCAAGCAGAGGGAAGGGGACATTTTACATGAGAAAATGGCAAGGGGCAACATTGTCCGTCATGATGGCTTTTACACTGGCTGCGTGCGGGGCTGGAGGCGGAAGTCCATCTCCAACTACGGCAGGTGAGAATCCGGAGGAAGTTGTAGAGCTGACATCCGAGAACCTTCAACCGGAAGAAGGGGCAACTCTGGTGATCTGGGAGGATAAAAATCAAAGCAGCTTTATTGAGCAAAGGGTCAAAAAATTCGAAGAAAAATATGGGGTAACGGTCAAAATGGAGGAATTACCTCCAACCGATCAGGTAACCAAGCTGACGACGGATGGCCCAGCGGGTCTGGCGGCAGATGTGGTTGTTTTCCCACATGATAAGATTGGTAGCGCTTCAGAGGCGGGACTTATTCTGCCCAATGACATATTCGAAGCAGAGACCGCAGAGAACACCAGCGACAACGCACTGAAGGCAGTGACGTTCAAGGATATACTGTACGGCTATCCGTACAGCGTGGAGACCTACGCCCTTTTCTATAACAAGGCACTCTACCCAGAAGCTCCGAAAAACTTTGATGAGATTATCAGTTTCGCCAAGACGTTCAATAATGTGAAATCCAATCAGTATGCGCTGATGTGGGAATTGCAGCAATTTTACTATAACTATGCATTCCTGGCTTCACAGGGCGGTTATATTTTTGGAGACAACGGGATGGATAGCGCGGATCTCGGTCTGAATAACGAAGGAGCCCAGAAGGGTGGACAGTTCTTGCAGACGCTGAAGTCGAAAGTGCTGCCGCTCAAGATGGGTGACGTGAACTATGATATCAAAAAAGGATTATTCTCCAGCGGCAAGCTGGCTATGGACATTAACGGTCCGTGGACCATTGCCGATTATCGCAATGCAGGTATTGATTTTGGTGTTGCTCCGCTTCCGGCAATCGATGGCAAACCGATGACCTCCTTCTCAGGTGTTAAAGCCTATTATGTGAATGCATTTACACAATACCCGAATGCGTCGAAGCTCTTGGCAGCGTTCCTTTCCAATGAAGAAGCTCAGATGGAGAACTTTGACCTGAACGGTACACTTCCTGCGAACAAAAACGTAGCTGCTGATCCGAAGTTACAAGAGGACACAATCAACAAGGCATTCCTGGAACAGTTCAACAACTCTACGCCAATGCCTTCGCTTCCTGCCATGGACAGCGTATGGGGACCAATCACGTCGGCTATTACGGACATATGGGATACCGATAAGGACGTGAAGGCATCGCTGGACAATGCCGTGAAACAGATCCAGGAAAGCCTTGCAACCGTCCAATAAGGACGAACGACGAATTCGAAGATTTGCATAAGAGCTGGATAAATTGAACTTCATATTTACACCAAAACGTAGAGGACAGAAGAAAGCTACTTCGGAAGCATAGGCTCGCCTTTATCACCGATCGGAAGCTTGTTCTGTCATCGGAGTGGTCAGTGTAAGTACACTTTTGTTCAATGTATACAGGTTAGCAATAGGCAGGGAGGAGAGAGCGAATGCAACAGCAGCATGTCCCGGTGTCTGTTGGACCGAACAGGGAAAGACAGCACCGGATGACAGCGGCCATATGTTCCATCATACTGCAAGGTCTTGGACAGCTGTACAATCGACAATGGATTAAGGGAATTTGTCTACTGTTACTGGAGGGAGCGGGGCTGGCGTACCTGCTTCCTCGCCTGTCACAGGCTGTATGGGGCATATGGACACTGGGGGAAAATACACAGCGTTTTGTCAAAGTGAATGGGTCCACCGTACTTCAAAGGGGAGACCATTCCATCTTTTTGCTGCTTGATGGCATTATCGTATTACTGGTGTTTTTTGTGTTTATTCTGATCTACATCCTGAATATCCGGGATGCGTACGTCACTGGGCTCGCTAGGGAAGAAGGCAAGCAGACCCTGGGCGCAGCGGCTTCGCTTCGGAACATGATGGACAAAAACTTTCCGTATCTGTTCCTGTCCATCCCGGCACTGGGCATTCTTTTCTTCACCGTTATGCCCATCCTGTTTACGATCACGATTGCTTTTACCAACTATTCGGCCCCGGATCATATTCCGCCAGCCAAACTCGTGGACTGGGTAGGCTTCAAGACGTTCAGTGATTTGATCCAGCTGAAATCTTGGAGCCAGACATTCTACGGTGTGCTGACCTGGACGGTCATCTGGGCCATTCTGGCTACAGTCACCACCTATTTTGGTGGCGTACTTGTGGCACTGTTGATTGAACAGCGGGGCATACGCTTCAAAAAGCTGTGGCGGACGATCTTTATTTTGCCTTATGCGATCCCACAGATCATCTCCTTGCTGCTTATGCGTAATTTGTTCAATGGTCAGTTTGGTCCGATCAACACGTACATGAGAGCATTTGGACTGGAGGGATTACCCTGGCTGACAGATCCGTTCTGGGCCAAGGTTACCGTCATTGTTGTCAACATGTGGATCGGTATTCCGGTCAGTATGGTGCTGATTCTGGGTGTACTGACGGCCATCCCTCGTGATCTCTACGAGGCTGCCGAAGTGGACGGAGCATCTGCGTTTCAAAAATTCAGGATCATTACGATGCCGTTCATTCTTTTTGCCACAACCCCGGTACTCATCATGCAGTTCGCCGGAAACTTCAACAACTTCAATGTCATCTTCCTGCTAACCAACGGAAATCCATTGCGGGGAGACTACCAGTACGCAGGGGCAACGGACCTGCTGGTGACCTGGCTCTACAAGCTCACACTCGACAATAACAAATTCAATATGGCTTCAGCGGTAGGTATCATCATTTTCCTCATTATCGCTTCATTCTCTATCTGGAACTTCCGCCGCTCCAAGTCATTCAAGGAGGAGGACATGATTCAATGAAGACACGTAATAATCCGCTGCGTCTGGCTCTGAGTTATGTGCTGTTGCTGATCATCGCCGTTGTCTCCATCTACCCGGTGCTCTGGATCTTTCTCTCTTCTCTGAGACCTGGTGCGGCATTGTTCAGTGAACGGTTGTGGCCGGAAGCATTCACGCTTACTCATTACGGTGAGCTGTTCAATAACCCGTCCTTTATGTACGGCAGATGGTATATGAATACGCTGAAAATTGCCTTTTTCACGATGATTTTCTCTACGCTGATGGTGACACTTGGGATGTATGCCTTGTCCCGCTTCCGCTTCCGTGGACGTAAAACGATTCTCTCCACCATGCTGATCCTCGGGATGTTCCCGAGTTTCATGAGCATGATTGCAATCTATATCATTTTGCTGCAAATTAAATTGCTCGACACCCATGCTGCGCTCATCCTGGTCTATTCTTCAGGGGCGGTACTGGGCGGATTTATCGTCAAAGGTTTCTTTGATACGATTCCCCGCAGTCTGGACGAAGCAGCCCGCATGGATGGTGCAAGTCACCTGCGTGTATTCACCAGCATCATCCTGCCTTTATCCAAGCCGATGCTGACTTATGTGGCACTAACCAGTTTCACCGGTGCGTGGATGGACTTTATCTTCGCCCGGCTGGTGCTGCGGACGAAAGAGAACTGGACGCTTGCGGTGGGTATGTGGGATCTGGTCAACCGTTATCAGGACAGTAACTTTACGATGTTTGCTGCGGGGGCGGTACTGATCGCTATTCCAATTACACTGCTGTTTGTTTTCCTGCAACGATTCCTGGTTCAGGGTCTGACAGCAGGAGCTTCCAAAGGGTAAACGCAGACTCAGCAAGAAACATTATAGGTCTAGAAACAATATCATCAGCTAAGCTAACGACGGCATGATTAATCTCGATAGCGTAACACTCAATTAACTCAGGCACTTCCGTGATGTCATGTCTTTGTCGACTGACAGAGCTACGGAAGTGCCTGATTCTGCATGGGCTCTAATGATGATAAGGGAGGAACGTGATGTATGGGCATGAACTCGTCCAGTGAGCCCGAGATTATCGGATACCAAGATGGACAAGCTGCATTGCATAATACTAAAGCTCCACCAACACTTTGGCGTAATGTTACCTTTCGCAGGATATTGTACGGCTACGGCATCTCGGTCTTTGGGGATTGCTTCAATGGGATTGCGATTAGCCTGTGGGTGTTACAGACCACAGGCAGTGCAAAGAGCATGGCGGCTGTACAGATCTGCAATATGGCCGTCAGTTTTCTATTTGGATCGGTGGCGGGTACGGTTGCAGACCGATTGGATCGCAGGAAGCTGATGCTGGCCTCGGATGTATTTCGGGGCGTAATGGCTGTACTGATTGCAGTAAGCTTGTTCGGCTGGCATGCTCCGTTTCCGGTAGTGCTGCTGTTGCTCTCACTCTCCATGTTTACAAGCCTGTTTCAGGCCCCTGCATTCCACGCCTCTGTAGCAAGTATGGTTGGCAGAGAGCATATTCAACAAGCGACCGGAACCATTCATATGGTGGATAATCTTGCCCGAATCAGTGGACTAGCCGCTGCGGGAGTGGCTGTTGCTGCATTTGGCGGATTCGTTGCCATATTAATTACAGGGGCAACCTTTCTGTTGTCCGCAGTCTGTGTGCTGATGGCGGGCCGCTTTCCTGAGGTACAGCGATCCGTTAGTCAGCAGACCACGTTTGCTCAGGAGTGGCGTAGTTCGTTTGGCTACATCTATCGGAATCCTTTGATCCGATCCATCGTATTGCTCAATCCGTTGCTGATTTTATTTTTCATGTCGGCCATGATGCTGGTTCAAGTGATGGCGGTCAAGGTATGGGAGGCGAATCCGGTACAGTTTGGATTAATTGAGACCTGTATTCCGCTGGGATACATGATTGGCTCTGCATTGTTGATTGCTTCGGGGAAACGATTGAAGCGAAGAGGGAGATGGGTATTTATCGGTCTGATTGTATTAGGACCGATTTATATTTTTTTGGCGAATGTATCTTCTCCAATCATGGCGTTGCCGTTAATCGTGGGCGGAGGTGCGATGTTCGCGTGCTGTACGATGCTCACCCAGATTATGCTGAGGACAGCCGTTCCGGACGAGCTGCAAGGAAGGGTCTATGGTGTGGTTGGAACAATCACCAGTACAGCGCCTATTCTGGGATTGACGGTTGTCTCCGTATTGGCTGATCAGTTGGGGGCAGCTTCTGTGCTGCAAGGCGTGGGCATATTACTGCTGGCGACAGGTATTCTGGCAGCGACAACATTGAAGTCGATCCGAACCTATCAATGACATGTATGATACACCAAAATGAAATGAATTGAACCCACATATAAATTCAACAGAGAGAGGATAGAAGCAATCTAAGCAATCTGGCTAGGTACAGCAAAACCCGGAGCATACGCTGCGTTAGCGTAACTCCGGGTTTAGCTTGTGGACTGGATATTCTATTGCCAGTTTACATTGACTGTGGCTGTACCGCTGGTTGGTGTGGTGAACGTGTGGTTGGAACCACCTTCCCACGTAATGGTTGCCCCGTTTTTCTTGAAGAATTTGAACTCCAGTTGTTTCCTGGCTGGTACACTCACATCATAGTACCAAGTTGGGTAGGCGTGGATGACCTGATTGAAAGCAGGACCAATAGCTGTTGTGCCCGTACTCCAGTTGCCCAGTTCTGCCACGTTACCTGTCAGATAGATGTTCTGACCCAGTGTGGTGGAAGCATTGTTAATGACAAATCGTACAGTGACCTGATCACCCGTAAGGATGGTAAAGTTGTTATACGCATTGCTGTTAACGCCGTTCGCAGCTACTTTCACAGCATAATTGCCTGCGGCAACAGCTGGGATTGTCACTTTGATCTGTGTATCTTCCCACGATGTGATCGCGGCACCGGTAACGGCTGTTGTACCGAAGTATACGGTACCTTTGTTGGAGCCAAATCCACGTCCACTAATGGTAACGACATTACCCGGTTTGCCCATCACCGGACCTACATGCCCGATCGTTGGTGTAGTTTCGCTCGTTGTATATTGCCATACCGCTGTTGCTCCGGCTGCCAGTGTGAAGGAAGAGACGTTGCCATTGGTGGAAGTGATGTTATTACCGTTCAGTGCACCGCCCAGTACATCGGTGTAGTTGCCTGTTGGCAGTGAAGTGCTTAGATTCGCAATGCTTGCTGGTGTGGAAAGATTACGGTTCACCGCAACAACAGCTACACTTTTGCCAAATTTGCGTTCATAGACGTACACATCATTATTGATCCAGCGTTGCTGAGTGGAGCCATAGGCAATTGCTGGATTGGATTTGCGCAGAGGGGCCAGCTTGCTGATCACGTTGAAAGCAGTGGTTGTTTTGGAGAAGGAAGGCATTTTGGCCCGATTATCAGGGTCCCCGTTACCCGTCAGATACTGCTCGGTACCATAATAGATGGCAGGTACGCCGCGTGAAGTCAGGGTGAAGGCCAGCGCTTGTTCCAGACGACGGTTGTTGACGGCACTTGTTTTGAACCGATCCATATCATGGTTGTCGATGAACGTGACTTGGTCATTAACCTGATTGTAATCTGCGGCTGTGCCAGTAATCATCGAATCCAGAGCATACATGTTGGATGTGTTATCCCGGAAGACGTCACGCACGGCAGAGTTAAAGCGGAAATCAAGCAGGCTCATCCCGGATTCGTTGGCAAATTCCGTGTTATCCGCATCAGATGCAGCAGATCCCAGGAACCATTCACCGAAAGTGAATACAGGTTTATGTGCATAGATGGAGGACATCCAGCTCTTTTGCCAGCCGAGAGGCATATGTTTCACCGCATCAACGCGAATACCATCCACGCCCATATCAAGCCATAGCTTGATTGCATCTTTGAAATATTGATCAATGGTACTGTTATTGTGATTCAGGTCAGCGAGGTCATAGAGGTTTTTGTAGATACCATTCTCCAGGGAGGAAAAATCGGAGCCGCCGTTGTGATGGAAATATCCATTTGTATCATTCGTGTATCCGCCAACAAGATTACCGTTATCATACAACTTGCCATTCTCTGCAAAGGAGGTATCGGTCTCCATGGCAGGAGACGTGTGGTTCGGTGCAAAGTCAATTACGATCTTGATGCCTTTGGCATGAGCGGTTGTAATCAAATTTTGAAAATCAGCCATCGTTCCGAAATACGGATTGGTCTTTTTGAAATCACGTGCCCAGTAGCCATGATACGCTGTGTTGATCACGCCGCCGTAGTTGATCGTGGCGAAGATATTTTCGACCGGCTGGGAGATCCACAATGCCGTAACGCCCAGATCGCTAAAATAGTTATCGTTGATTTTGTTGATCAAACCCTGCCAGTCGCCTCCGCAATACAACTTCAGGTTACTACAAGTAGCATCGTAGGCAGCTCCGGTAGGATTGTTGGAAGGATTGCCGTCCAGAAAGCGGTCCGTAAAGATCTGATAGATGACGTCTGTACTAAAGTTCTGCTTGTTGGTAACCGCGGTATCCGCATCGGCATAGATCGCTGAAGCAGGCAGATAGGGAAGTGCGCCCCCTGCAAGTAAACTGAGTGTCAGTGTTGTGCTGAGGAGTACACGTTTGGCCATTTGAAACATAGTAATCCACCCTTCTCGTGAATGTAGTAGTTTAGATAAACAACCAACCTGGCTCTTGAATAATAGCGCTTTCAATACAGCGGAATGTTACGCAGTGGATTGAAGACTTCCCTCCTTTTGACACGCCAACAACCCCGGCATCTCCTTCGGGAGTTACCGGGGTTGTCCTAAACCGCTCAGGTTTAAAAGCATGGCCCTCGAGTTATGATCACAACGTTATCGTAAGAAATATTGGATCTTATGTCAATAACTTTTTTGAGAGCATTTATTTTCTATTTTTATGTTTACAAAAGCATGTCCGGGGATTTAAACTATTCGCAGATTCACAATATAAGGGCTATGTATCCCGGAACACTTACGTGTGTTCTGGGACAACCCCGTCTCTTCTGAGGCGGGGTTATTTGTATTATGCAGTCGAATTGGGAGAAGAGAGGCGGTTGATGATCGTTGAGTACCCATTCTGTCATCGAATGTTTGGAAGGCATTCAGGCGTCGCGGCTGGGCAATATCCGCAACATTTATGTGTACCTCCCTCCCGGTTACCATGAGCAGACAGCTCGGCATTATCCGGTTCTGTACGTTCATGCGGGGCAGCGGGCTTTTGGTCCATCCGGGCCAGGCAATGAAACATGGAATATGGACCAGACAGCAGACGGTCTTATTTCCTCCGGGCAGATTGAATCACTGATTATTGTCGGCATTACGCATGTCCGTCCAGTCACGCACAACGAATTCTATCACTTCGTCGCTCCGGAGAGAGAGGCCGTGAGTGTGGGGTGTTCAGGCATCGACTATGAACATTTCATCATTCATGAGCTCAAGCCGATCATTGATCATCGATATCGGACGCTACCGGATAAGTCGAATACCGGGCTGTTAGGTTCATCTGCCGCGGCGCTTTGTACATTGCACATGGGGATGCGAAATCCGGAGGTTTTTGGAAAACTGATCATGATGTCGCCATTCTATGTGGATGTGCAGCTGGACGAAACATCGGAAAGCGGACTGTTGGAAGAACACATGTATCGCTTGCCAGAAGAGGTACCCGACGTTCGAATATGGATGGATATTGGAGATACGGAAGGTCTGTTTCTGCCTTCTCAGGTCAGAAGGGTAGCTCATCAATTACTTGAACGCGGAGTAGGATCGGATGAGGAATTGGCATTTCTGGAACAGCCGGGTGCCTGTCATCAGGAAGGTGACTGGGGAGCGCGCATTCACCTCCCGTTACTGTACATGTTCGGCCACGTGGGTAAGCCCTCCTCGCTCGAACTGCTTGGAAGGGATGTCATCGGACTACAAGGTGGAATGACCGTGTGTATCAATGCACAAATGCACTACGAGAGTGGATTGGTTCAGAGTCTGCTGCATGGGAATTATACTTCAAGTGACCCGAATGTGCTTCAGGTTCATGCGAGTGGAGAGTTGGTTCCTGTCGGTATTGGAAGTGCATCCATCACGCTGACTGTGGGGGAACTGTCTGCTACACGCATCTATACCGTCGTTCCTGAATTGTCAACTCACGTAGAGGTCTGCATTCGTGCAGAGGTAGCTCCCGACGAAGACTCGGAGGAAACGATATATGGTGGGATGGGTATGAAGCTTGTCCGTTCTGGTACAGGTCGATATGAAGGTAGTTACCGAGTCCCGCGTGATAGTGGGTTCTCCTTCCGGTTTACACGTGGTTTCCGCCGTTTCGAGACCGATGTGGATGGCAAACCTATTGCCAATCGGGTATTTCGAGCGACAGATGATATGTCTGTGCATTACCTAATCCAATCCTGGGGCAGTACGTCAGCCAAAACGGGAACAGGAGGCCCAAAATGATCATTCCTTCATTCGCTCCAGTGCTGGACATTCCTTATTATTATCCCTGCAATTTTCCTCTGATTCATGAAGTGCTCCATCGACAAGGATCTATCACAAGTCTTGCACTGCTGGCGGCAAGTCGGTTGTACAGCCTTCCTTCGTGCGGGGATAACGGACTGGTGAAGCCTTATTTTCACAAACTGGATTATGTAGAGCCAATCTGGGAGATGTATGGTCAGCGACAGCTGGAAAGCTTCGAGGAAGGCAAGACGCAGATCCGGCAGTATATTGGCGAAGGTGGGCTTTTTTTGGCTACAGGAACCAGTTATCACCTGCCTTACTGTGAGGATTATCAGAATCCCGAGTACATTCGCAAACATGTGAAGCAGGGCTCCCGACTACATCTGGTAGACCATTGGATTGCTGTATATGGTTTGGAAGATGAGCATGTTCACGTCTACGATCCCGTGCCCTCCAAGTATAAGGGAAAGGTTACTCAAAGGGCCTTTCATGACTTCTGGAAAGGTAACCAAAGCATACCTGAGCTTGCGCAGGCCAAACGCAAAGAAGAACTCCGAACGTATGGAACCATGGACATTCGGGCGACTGTGAAGCTGGACTCTGACGGTTACCGAGACATGTTGATCCAGGCGTTAACAACGCAGATTGAAGAATTTCTGACAGGCCGGACGATTACGCAAGGAGAGCGGAATTTTCATTTTGGACATGTGGTGTCTCTGCGACTCTTAGATGCACTGCGTGGGGCGAATGAAGGGGATCAGGCCAATGAAATGTTAATATCGGGTCTGCTGTTTGATATGCGATGGAGTCGATATTTTCTTCGAGATCTTCTTCAGGAGTCTGTCTTATGGCTCGGTTCTCCACTTGATCAATATGCGAGAGAATTCAGCGAGATCATTGTACGTTGGGAGAAGGCCTACAATATGCTTCAGGTCAGTCGGATAAAGCAGCGTGAGCACTGGAAAGTACAGCTAACAGGTGTAATTAAAATGTTGGTCACCGATGAATGGCAATGGTATGAGTCACTTCGGCAGTCCATACCTCAGGTAGATTGCTTCCCACGTCAGACTGTGTCGATGATTGGACAAGAACACAGGGAGGATTTGCTCCGTATCGTATTGGATAGTTGCCGGGAGTTAAACGCGTACCATAATACAACGATTCCACTTGGTGAGGGTGGTAACGCTCCACTGTACGGACGAAGTGGGCAACTGGATTCGCTGGAACTCGTGTCATTGCTTGCAGTGGTAGAGCAGGGAATCGAAGATCGATGGGGAACGGGTATGGGAGCCGCACTGGCGGAGATGGCTGCTGCTTCCATGCCTGAAAGCCCATATCAGACCGTGGGTTCACTTGTTGATTATCTCGCACAGCAATGGGCGCCTGCCGGTGAGGAGGATGCAAGATGTTGAACCAATTCTTGCTTGAACGATTCGCGGAGCAGGGACAGCAACCTGCGCTGATCTGGAAAGATCAGGAGTACAGCTATCGGTGGCTGCTGGAACAGGTTGGCATCATGAGTCAGTGGATTACAGCAGAAGGGCTGGCTGGGCAACTTGTAACGCTGGAGGAAGATTATTCCCCCTATGCAGCGGCGGCATTGGTTGCTTTGCTTGGACAAGGGTGTATCGTGCTTCCCATGGATCGATATCTAGTTGAAGCGAAACGAGAGGAATACATCCAGCTGGCACAGGTGAAATGGCGTTTGAGCGTTGAAGAAGGCAAGTTGTGCATTCGGCAAACGTGTGAATCTTCTGGAGAGGTTCCCGTGTTGTTATCCTCGCTGGCACAAGAAGGCGTAGGCGGACTTGTACTCTTTTCATCCGGATCAACCGGAGTGAGTAAAGCGACTGTGCATCGTGCAGATCGGCTGTTACATGGTTTTCGGCGGCAGGTTCGGCCTTTGCGAACGATTCCATTCATGATGTTTGATCATATCGGCGGTGTGAATACCATGCTGCAATCCCTGTCCAGTGGGGGCTGTCTCTGTATCATTGCGGATCGATCTCCCGAAGAAGTGTGCCGAACGATTGAGAAGTTTCGTGTGCAGGCGCTGCCTGTCTCCCCAACATTCATGAATCTGTTGCTGCTGGGTAGAAATGATGAGGGGTATGATCTGTCGAGTCTCGAGGTTGTGTCATACGGATCGGAAGTGATGCCTGAATCCGTACTGGCAGCCTGGAACCGGAGATATCCACAACTAAGGACGATACAAGCCTATGGCATGTCTGAACTTGGCATTCTGCCAACCCGCTCCAAAGAGCCAGGCTCGCTGCTGTTTTCCATTCAAGATGAAGGGGTCAAGTACCGGGTGGTGGAAGGAGAATTGCAGATTCACACGGAAACCGCGATGATTGGATATCTGAATGCTCCATCACCCTTTACAGAGGATGGGTGGCTGCGAACTGGCGATGAAGCTGTGCTGGAGCAGGGTTACATTCGTATTCTGGGACGTCGTTCCGAGATCATTAACGTAGGGGGACGGAAAGTGTATCCTGCCGAGGTCGAGGGTGTTCTGGAAGAGATGGAATGTATCGAAGCGGCCGTAGTTTCGGGAGAACAGAGTGGTATCACGGGTCAGAGGGTGAAGGTGACTATCCGGCTGGCTACAGAGTGTACTCTCACCGATCTGCGGCGATCCATCTGGGAATATTGTCGGGACAAGTTACCTTCATACAAGATTCCGCAGAAAATCGTAATTACACAGGGAGCGCTTGTAAGCTCAAGAATGAAGAAAATACGAAAACCGATGACTTCGATACCCTTCGCCTCGTCTGGGAAATAGGTCGCTGCCTCGAAGAGTTTCACCTTGCTTGAATCGGTATCGCTAACGAACCTCAAACATCGTATTGAGGGGATAAACAAGAAAAGTAAAACCTAACGAATCTCAGTAACGTTATTGCTTCAAAAATACGGACTCTGGTCTCAAAAATCGACGTATTGGACGAAATAAGGTCTCTCTGATTCGTTAGGCATTTAACCCCGTATAATGAAGCGAATAAGGTGTGCTGGGTTCGTTAGGATATGACGTATAAGATACAAAAGAGGCTGTCCTTGGTCTGATATGTTACCCATACAGTAACAGGATTTTATTATTTTACCTGTCTACTTTATGGGGAGCATATCACCTGGAGGACAGCCTTTTTGAAGTTATTTTCCCTTGTTAGCTGTATTTATCTCAGGCCTCAGCTGGCTGTTTCACCTCAAGTTGCATCAGGGAGAATCCGTATGCTTCCAGATCGAGGGTCAGTTTATTTTGCCGAGCTTCCACGGTGTTTGATGTGAACAGATTTCGCCAGACGTTACGATCTCCCAAAGGGAGTTCAAGGGTACACGGCTCATCACCCGCATTCAGCACAAGAAGCATGCGCTCTCCCGTCTGCGAATCCAATCGTTCGATGGCAAGACAAGGGTCTCCGGCTTTTGCATATACAATCTTCAGTTCAGTGCTGCGCAGGGCAGGGTGCTGTTTACGAAGGGCAATGGTACGGGTGAAAAATTCCAGAAGCTCGCGATTCTGCTTGGTCTCATCCCATTCCATACACTTGCGGCAACCCGGATCATATCCCCCATCAAGTCCCACTTCGTCTCCATAATAGATACATGGTACACCTGGATACATAAGCAACAACGTAACGGCAAGTTTCATCTTGCGCTCGTCTCCATCACATAAGGTCAGCAGTCTGGGGGTATCATGGCTTCCGAGCAGATTGAAGGCCGCTTCCGTTACAGGCTGTGAATAGGCTGCAAGCAGTTTGCCGATCTCATTTGCGAATCCAAGTCCATCGAGCTTGCCATGCACCGTATAGTCCAATACCGAATTGGTAAACGGATAATTCATCACGGCATCGAACTGGTCTCCCTGAAGCCACATGAGCGAATCATGCCAGATCTCACCGAGCAGATAGGCGTCAGGTTTAATGGCTTTTACCGTCTGACGGAATTCGCGCCAGAACTGATGATCCACCTCGTTGGCTACATCGAGCCTCCAGCCGTCAATGTCCATCTCCTCTATCCAGAAACGACCTACCTCTAGCAGGTATGCCTTCACTTCAGGGTGTTCCGTATTCAGCTTCGGCATGAGCGGTTCAAAGGCAAAAGTGTCATAAGTCGGTATGCCATCCTCCACACGTGGCGGCCAGTCTTTGATATAGAACCAATCTGCGTAGATGGAAGAGGCTCCATTCTTCATGACATCGACAAAAGGAGGGAACTCTCTGCCGGAATGATTGAATACCGCATCCAGAACAACGCGTATGCCGCGCTGATGACAGGCATCCACGAACGCCTTGAACTGTTCATTGGTTCCAAAGTGAGGATCAACTTTCATGTAATCGCCCGTATTGTATTTGTGATTCGTCGTGGCTTCGAACAGCGGACAGAAGTAGATGGCATTGATGCCAAGCTGACTTATATGATCCAGATGATCCAGCACACCTTGGAGATCGCCGCCGAAGAAGTTCACCGGTGTAGGTTCTCCTCCCCAGGGTTCAGCATTTTTGGGACTGAGGGATGGATCGCCATTGGCATAACGTTCAGGGAAAATCTGATAAAACACAGCGTCCTTAACCCAGGCAGGTGGTTCAAAAATGTCGATCGGATTCATAAATGGAAAATCAAAGAATTCGAGTGGATGATCAGGCAGCGCCTGCTCGAATCCGCGCTCCGTCATCCAGACCGATTCCTCTCCCTGAATCAGTTGGAAACCATACCGTAATCTGCGATAGGGAGGTGAAGTCTCGGCTTCCCAATAATCGAACATTTCATCCCGGGCAAAGATGTGCATAGGGATGTGTGTGATCGTCCGATCCCAGGCATATTTGTCTCCCGTAATGGCAAGCACTGCATCCAGGTCCCCGCGTTTGGACCGAAGTCGGAGGTGCATGGTCGAGCGGTCATAAGCATAAGACCAATTGAGTTTGGGGCGGTGGTAAATGGCTTCAAGAATCACGTGAATCACTCCTCGTCAGATGATGAAATTCAGATAAAAGTGGCCATTAAACGCAAAAAAGGCACAACCTCAATTGTTCACGAGGTTGTACCTTTCGGCAGCATAGCCTTTTGATTATAGTGCTATTATACGAACTAACTCAGCAAAAGAAAACACTTTTTTTCCTTAAATTTCAAATTGTTTTATTCGAAATGTAGGACGCATATCTGCAATTACTGTTTTTTATAAATCAAATCCAAGTTTATTGGCGTATGCAGAGAATTCTTTGTGAAATTTCTCGATATTTTTCTTCCCGGCAGCAATTTTGGCATTGGATTGTTTCAGGACAGCACTGTTTACCGTTGTTTTGGAGACCGCTTTTTTAGCGAGTTGGAATCCTTCCAGCTGTGTATAGCTACCTTTGATCAAGTTGGCATGGATTTTTTGCAATTCCGCATTTTGCGGTTTAATCAACTTCAGCTTGGATACATATTTGGTGTAGTTAGGAATCGCTGTATTGGTCAGTTTCAGGAATACGGACTTACGATTGGATGATGTGATGTAAAATCCACCTCCCAAAGCATTGAAGGCTCTCTCCTCATATACCGATGCCATATCCAACTGATCAAGGTAGCCCAGGAAATCTTCTTCTTCGACTGTAGGGATCGGTTCTTGTTCTGACGTGTCAATTTCTTCATAGTATTCGTCTTCCGAATATGTAGTGGTTGAGTCATCCGCAGCAGCGGCATAGGACCCTACAGGTGCGAACACCCCGCCGAGCAAGACAAAACTCATAATGATTGATAGTACCCATGATTTCTTCACGTGTTAATATCCCCTATCTATAGATGTGATTTTATTCCAATGGATAATCTAACATAGTACGACAAGAAATTACAGGAATTGTTTTACAGTAAATTCATCAGTCAGGCACATATGAATGAATAATGATTCACCAGCAAAAAGGACATGTATTAGATGAAACTAAAAGTAAAAAGAGAGATTTGTATATTTCGTAGGTAAGAAAAAAATTACATATATGGTTTGTGTGGAGGCGTATTGTATCGATATATATTGTATTGGTTTAGTTAATTTATCTTTATTTAATGTTGTTTTATGAAGTTACAGAGTTCGACAGGGAGTGAGAAGTTTTTCCAAATAAAATGCTTGTATAATGATTTCATCTCCATTACAATACAATTGATAATGAGATTCAATATCATTTAGATAAAAAAGGGGAGACGGATTTCATGTATAAAGTAAAGAAAAAGCTATACATTTATGCAGCACTTATTCTGATGATTTCATTACTTGCTGGTTGTGCTTCTGGTGGAAGTGCCGAGACAACGAATACGTCCAGCCAAGCTGCAAGCAGCAATGAGAGCAATAATGAAAGTGATACAACTGTCAGTACGACTGAAGATCAGACCCGAGTGATCAAACATGCCATGGGCGAAACCACAATCAAGGGAACCCCGCAAAAGATCGTGACACTGTTCCAGGGTGCGAATGATGTCGTTGTTGCACTTGGCGTGAAACCGACAGGCGTGGTGGAATCCTGGGTTCAGCAGCCAGTCTATGAATATCTGAGAGCAGATCTGGACGGAGTTCCACAAGTAGGACAGGAATCGCAACCCAATCTGGAAGAGATCAACAAGTTGAAACCCGACTTGATTATTGCTACGAAGATCAGACATGAAGAGATCTATGAGCAACTGTCGCAGATCGCACCAACGGTAGTGACGGAGACGCTTTTTGACTGGAAAGAAACGGTGAAAACTGTTGGGGAAGCGATGAATAGGGTTGAGCAATCGGATAAATTGTTGTCTGATTGGGATGGCCGTGTAGCTGATTTCAAAGAGAAAATGGGGGATCGTCTGCCAATTGAAGCAACCATCACGAACTTTAGAGCCGATCAAGTTCGTATTTTCTACATGGGATATGCAGGTAAGATTCTGAATGAACTTGGGTTCACCAGACCTGCCGGACATGATGCAGACACATGGGGAGTTGAATTGACTTCCAAAGAAAACATTCCAGATATGAATGCAGACATGATCTTCAACTTCAATTCAGGCACAGAAACAGATGCCATTCAGAAAAATTATGATGATTGGACCAGCAGTCCACTGTGGAAAAACCTTGATGCAGTTAAAAACAACCAACTGGTTCAGGTCGATGAAGTGGCCTGGAACATGGCAGGTGGATACACATCGGCCAACATGATGCTGGACGATCTATATAAGCAGTTCAACCTGAACTAACTAACAGGAGCAGGACCTGCCATGCACCAGAACATTCGTTAACGAAGTGTATGGGCTGGCAGGTCTTTTATCATTTTACAGATGAAAGAGTGAGAGTATGTTTCCCCTTTTTACAAAGGCAAGTGCCAAGATCTATGGACTGGTTGGTTTATTCATAATACTTCTACTTGCTTGCCTAGCCAGTATGATTCTGGGACGTACGCATATCACGTTTCAGATGGCATGGGAAGCACTGCAATTCTATGACGAGAGTTCTGTGGAACATGTGGTTCTGCTGACGGAACGGTTGCCACGTACGGTTATTGCTGCTGTTGTGGGAGCAAGTTTGGCCGTGGCGGGTGGGCTGATGCAGGCATTGACACGTAACCCGCTGGCATCACCAAGTGTGTTCGGGATCAATGCAGGTGCGATCTTTTTTATTGTTATTGCCATTGTTGTATTGTCCGTATCCTCGCTAACCACCATGATGTGGTTTGGTTTTGCAGGGGCTGCTGTAGCCGCGGCAATTGTATATGGGCTAAGTTCCCTCGGTCGTGATGGCCTGACACCGATCAAAATTGTACTGGCGGGGACGGCAATCTCCGCGTTATTTGCCTCGTTCACACAGGCCATTCTGGTGCTCGATGGAACCGGATTGCAGGATGTACTGTTCTGGCTTGCCGGTTCAGTAAGTGGACGGACGTTGGATATGTTATATCCTGTTCTGCCGTACATGACAGCCGCAGCGATTGTCTCTTTGTTCATGGGTAGAGCCATCAATCTGCTGTTGACGGGTGACGATATCGCCAAAGGCATGGGACAGAATGTACTTCTAGTCAAGGTGCTCATGGGAATTGTTACGGTGTTGCTCGCGGGTGGTTCGGTTGCCGTAGCCGGTTCAATCGGTCTTGTCGGTCTGGTTGTCCCGCATATCATGCGTGCACTGGTGGGCAATGATTACCGCTGGCTCGTTCCTTACTCTATTGTAGGGGGAGCGATTCTGCTGCTGTCCGCGGATGTGGTTGCAAGGTTGGTGATCATGCCGCAGGAAGTTCCACTCGGTGTCATGACTGCACTGATTGGCGGACCCTTCTTCGTGTATATTGCCCGCAAGGGGGTGACGAAGATATGAGGAAGCTGTTGACTTTCCGCAACAAAAAAGACACTGTCTCAGTGCAATTGGAACGAAAATCACTGGTTGTCATCGGTGTATGTATCCTCTTGTTCCTGATGGCAGGAGTGGTCGGTACCAGTGTAGGCAGTGACTTTATTTCTCCGCTGGATGTGCTCAGAACGATATTTGGTCTGAATGCAGGAGAGCATGACTTCGTCGTGCTGACCTTAAGACTGCCACGGGTGTTATTATCTCTGCTCGTAGGAGCAGCCCTCGGTATGTCAGGCGCGCTTCTGCAAGGCATTATCCGTAATCCGCTGGCCTCACCGGATGTCATCGGCATCACCGGCGGCGCGGCCGTTGCAGCTGTAGGTTTTGTTACGCTGTTAGGTGGAGCGGTAAGTATCAAGTTGTTGCCATTGTTCGCCATCGCTGGCGCAATTGTGACGGCTTTGATCATCTATGTGCTTGCCTGGAAAAAGGGAGTCAGTCCGATCCGTCTGGTGCTGATCGGCATTGGGGTATCGGCCATTACCGGAGCCGGGACGACCTTTATGCTGATCCTGAGTCCATTCTACACGGCAGGTCAAGCCTATATCTGGCTGACAGGAAGTGTATACGGAGCATCGTGGACCGATGTCCGAACGATTTTACCGGTTATCGTAATTGTTATACCGCTGGCGATCTGGTTCGCTCGCAGCCTAAATGCACAGGAGTTCGGGGATGATCTGGCCACAGGGCTGGGTGTAACTGTACAGCGGCATCGTTCAGCGTTGTTGTTATGCAGTGTACTGCTGGCGGGAATCGCCGTTGCGGTTGCCGGAACCATTGGTTTTGTAGGCCTTATCGCTCCACATATTGCCCGAAAGCTGGTTGGACGGATGTTTGGCAGTATGCTGATTGTGTCTGGACTGGTTGGTGCTCTGCTTGTATTTGCGGCAGATCTGATTGCCCGCACTGCCTTTCTACCGCTGGATGTTCCCGCAGGGGTATTCACCGCAGGCGTAGGCGCACCATTTTTCCTGTATTTGTTGTTCAAGAATCGAAATCAGTTTTGAGGAGGAGAGAGCTGTGAGTATTCTGGAAGCCAAGGAGCTTACGATCTCCTATGGAGCAGATCCCATTATTGAAAATTTAAACCTGACCATTCCCAAGGGAAAGATTACCGTCCTCATTGGCAGCAACGGCTGTGGTAAATCTACGCTGCTGCGTACGATGGCCCGGTTGCTGAAATCCAGCTCCGGTTCGGTGCTGCTGGATGGCGAAGAGATTGCAAAGCTGCCGACCAAGGAGATTTCAAGGCGCATGTCCATCTTGCCGCAGGGTCCGACCGCTCCAGAAGGATTGACAGTGAACCAACTGGTCAAGCAAGGACGTTATCCACATCAAACATGGCTGAAGCAATGGTCACGAGAGGATGAGCGTATGGTCAAGCTGGCACTGGAGTCCACACATCTGACAGAACTCGCGGATCGACCTGTGGATGCATTGTCCGGTGGACAGCGTCAGCGTGCCTGGATTGCGATGACACTTGCGCAGGGTACCGAAACGCTGCTATTGGATGAACCTACAACCTATCTGGATATGACACATCAGATTGATATCCTCGATCTGTTGTTTGAGTTGAACGAACGGGAAGGACGCACGATTGTTATGGTACTTCATGATCTGAATCTGGCATGTCGTTATGCGCATCACATTGTGGCTGTTCACAACAAGTCCATCTACGCAGAAGGTAAACCGGAAGATATTGTTACACAGGAGATGGTCCGTAAAGTCTTCCAGATGGAGTGTGAGATTTCGGTTGATCCACTGTTCGGCACACCAACCTGTATCCCGCATGGAAGGGGAAGGAAGCTGAAGGGAGAACAGCGTTATACACAACTGGCTTGAGGATCAAAAAGTTGGTTTTTGATTCGTTTAATAGTTATTCAAAACTCCACATCAACTCCATTGTATGATCATGCAGATGACAAATTAGGCAAGCCATTGGTAAAACCAAGTCCCAGGCTTGCCCGGTTTGTTGTGCCTATTATTCGATAAAAGCATACCTGCATTGACTCAAACTTACACTAAATCAAATCTTATTTTTCCTTAAAAGTTTATTATTGACAATATAACTCGAATTGCCATAAAATAGATTTTATATGATATTGATAATCATTATCAATATTGAATTACAATAAAAATTGATGAACGTATGAGCAATATAAGTTGAATTCAAATTTCACACGTTAACGGAGGGAGCAGAACAGATCTGAAGAAGCGGAGCTACAAGTTTTCTGCAAGAAAGCTGCATCGGAAGCATAAGCTGCGCCTACAAGCTTTCTAAAAGAAAGCTGCTTCGAAAGCATACGCTATCACCGGATTTTCCCTTTGTATAAGGAATTAAAAAAAATCTGGGGATAACAGCGATTGGAAGGTTGTTCTGTCATTGTAGTGTCAGCGTAAATAATCTTTAATTCAACTTATATAGGAGCGAGTACCTTCATTCGATCGAGGAGGATTTTCAGTGTTTCCGAAAGGGATTCATAATCTGCAAAACCGACTCATTATAAGCAAAGCGAGAGAAATGGGCATCACCTGTGAGCCACTTCTTGAGGGATGCGAAGATTTTCTGAAGCTGTCTGTAGGGGACAAAGAGATCATCATTAACAAAACCAGATCTCATCGTCTGCCGTTAATCGCTGGACTGCTCGCCAAGAACAAGCAGGCATGTAATATGTTATTGCATGAACAGGGAATGCCTGTACCGTCATTTATCGTGATCCCGGAGATGGGGAGTGAAGCAGTAGCTTTTCTGAATAGATACGGCTCTATTGTAGTGAAACCACTGGATGCGAGCAGCAGCATGGGCGTGACGCTGGATGTGCGTACTGAAGAAGAACTGGAGACAGCCATTCAGCTTGCGAGTGTCCACGGCAGCAGCATTATGTTACAGCAATATGTGACCGGGATTGATTACAGAGTGCTGATCATTAACGGTGAAGTGGCGGCTGTGAACCAGTATCGGCCTGTCTATGTTGAGGGAGACGGAACTTCAACCGTTCGGGCGTTAATTGAGCAGTTGAATCAGGAACGAATCGAGATGACACCCATTGGCGAGTATGAAGCGTTTCCCGAGGTTAATGCAGAAACGGAACGACTGCTGGAGGTATTACATGCACAAGGGACAACACTGGATGAAGTTCCTGCCGCGGGAAAAGAAATCGAGTTATACAATCTCCGCAATTCTGCCGCCGGAAAAATCAGTGAATTCTACAAGGATTGTACCGAAATCATTCATCCCGAAAATGCCCGGATGATTATTCAGGCGGCAAAGACTCTTCAGATCGATGTAGCAGGAGTTGATGTTCGTTGTCGTGATATCCGCACCCCGATCTCCAGAGATCTGGGAGGCATCCTGGAAGTGAACGCCTTGCCAGATCTGACACACCATGTCTTTCCCCATGGTGGAACAACTCGTGATGTGGTTCGGTTATACCTGGAATACCTGTGTCAGGAGCAACTTGAATATAAATAAATATAGCTTATAACAACGTATAGATGACAATATATGACGGATAACGGATACCATCATTTAATTCGGACCTCACCATGATTTTGAACCAATACCAGGTCATATGCAAAATGTAGAACAAGAATCACAGGCAGCAGGTTCAGCCTGAATCGATTATAAGGAGCGTTAGAGGGCTATGTCAGTAGAGCTGCAGACGGAATATCTGAAGATGCAAAATGAGAAGGAATCCAATGCAAGATCGTACCCCAGACATTTCCCACTTGTCATTAACAAGGCCCATGGGGTGAAGATTACCGATACGGAAGGCCGCGTATTCTACGACTGCCTGGCTGGGGCAGGAACATTGGCATTGGGGCATAACCATGACACGGTGATCAACGCCATTCGCGATGTTCTGGATCAGCAGATTCCGCTTCATACACTGGATCTGGCAACGCCGCTGAAGCTTTCATATATGCAAGAACTATTCTCCATTCTTCCGGCAGAGATGCGAGATAAAGCCAAAATCCAGTTCTGTGGTCCAACCGGAGCGGATGCCGTAGAAGCAGCCATTAAGCTGGTCAAACATGCTACAGGCGGCAAGTCTATTCTTGCCTTTCAGGGAGGTTATCACGGTTCGACCCAAGCGACGATGTCGATGAGTGGCAACCTGAGCAAGAAACAACATCTGCAAAGCCTGCTGCCCGATGTACATTTCCTGCCGTTTCCTTATGAATACCGCTGCCCATTTGGTGTTGGTGAAGGCATGACGGCCCGGTTAAGTGCACAGTATATCGAGAACTTGCTCGATGATTGCGAGAGTGGGATTGCCGCACCGTGCGGAGTCATTGTGGAGACGGTTCAGGGCGAAGGCGGGGCGATTCCGGCAGACATTGAATGGTTGAGGGAGTTGCGCCGAATCACAGCAGAGCGAAGCATTCCGCTTATTATCGACGAAGTGCAGACAGGCATTGGACGTACAGGGCGAATGTTTTCGTTTGAACATGCCGGGATTGTACCTGATGTAATCATCTGCTCCAAAGCAGTTGGCGGAAGTCTGCCGATGTCTGTTGTCATCTACAAAGAAGAGCTGGACCAATGGCAGCCTGGTGCACACACAGGTACGTTCCGTGGCAATCAGCTGGCCATGGCTGCGGGACTTGCTACACTTCGTTATATTCAGGAACAGGATGTTCTACACAACGTGCATCTGCGCAGTGAGCAGTTCATGAATCAACTGAATTCATTGAAAGAGCGGTATGCAGAGATTGGTGATGTGCGAGGCAGAGGACTGATGATTGGCGTTGAGGTGGTTGATCCAATGGGACGCAAGGATCGTCTGGGACATTATCTGCCTAATGGTGCGCTGGCAGAGTCTATTCAGCGTGAATGTTTCAAGAATGGATTAATTGTGGAACTGGGCGGGCGTCATTCAGCGGTTGTTCGTTTTCTGCCGCCGCTGAATATTACGGAGCAAGAAACGAGTGCAATCCTTGCGATCTTTGAGAAATCGGTAGCTGAAGCGATTGCTTTATCAACGGCTACATGTTGAAGCTATCCCTGATGAAGAGGCATGCAGTATTACTCGCGATTCTAATCGGTGCCTTTTCGCTGGTACTGACCAACAGTGCATTTAACCTGCTGCTGCCTTATTTTGTGCAATATTATCAGATCTCTACGACAGCAGGCGGGTGGATTATCGCGCTGTACATGCTGGCTATGACGTTAACGATGCCGCTGGCTTCCCTGATTGTGGACCGACTAGGGCGTAAGCAGACGTATATGTTGGGCATCAGTATCTATGGACTGTTCTCGGTAGCAGGTGCGTTGTTTTATCACTCTATTGAAGTACTCTTGCTGGTTCGTTTCATGCATGGCGTTGCCGCGGGGCTGATGATTCCGTTATCACTTGTGCTGTTGTTTGATGTATACGGACCGGAGGTACGAGGGCGAATTACCGGAGCGTGGGGCTTGCTGCTTATGCTCGCTCCGGCTGCCGGACCAACACTGGGGGGCTTCATCATTCAGTATGGACGGCTTGAAATGTTGTTCTGGCTCAATGTGCCGTTAGCTGTGTTCTCGTTGATCGGCTGCGGTCGAGTCATTCAAACCTATATCCCTGCCCGTAGGAAAAAATGGCATCCATCCAGTGTCATAATGCTGATCTGCGCTGTAGGTGCCCTTAGTCTGGGGGTACAGTTGTACGCAAGTCCTGTCGTGGCAGTATGGGTACCTTGGATGCTGATTGCGCTCGGTGTGGTGCTGCTCATTCGTTTTGTCCAGACAGAGAACGGTCGCAAGGAACCGCTGATCCGGTACCAGTTGCTGCGGCGTAATGCCGTCTTTCCGCTGACCGTGCTGATCTCGACCATTCAGGATTGTGTCATGTTTGGCGTGATCTTTGCATTGCCACTATTGTTCCAGGACGTCTTCCACCTGTCACCGGCCCTGTCCGGTGCACTGTTCATTCCCTTATCGATCTGTACAAGTCTGTTCATGTGGATTGGCGGCAGCTTGCTGGATCGCGGTCGGTCCATACATTTTATCGCATGGGGGACGTTGCTGGTGTCGATATCGATCTTGTCGTTTGCGGTTCTGCCCCTGGGAGCATCGATCTGGATCATAGGGATGCTCATGGCATGCCGGGGAATTGGCGTTGGCCTGTCAGGTATGAGCATCTCTGCGATTGGTCTGCAAGCATTAGCAGACGAAGACATGCACGAAGGGTCGGTGTTATCAACCACGATTGAGCGTCTGGCTTCTTCGTTTGCGGTGATGGGCTTGACCCTGTATTACGATATGCGTTGGCAATGGCTTGCCGGGGCAGGAACGTCCATGGAGATGGCAAAATGGGGAGCACTCAAAGAGATCTGTATCGGACTTGGCTGCGCCATACTGCTTACACTTCCCCTGGTCTTACTTATAACCCGAAAGAAGGTTGGCATCATTGTTCGAGATGGAAAACAAGCTCCGGTCTGAGGCTGAGCAGCAGGCCCATGAACATTCGTGCAAACTGCTGTTGAACTGTTACATCCGTGAGCTTGCGCTAGAGAAGGAAAGAGATATTCGGATCAATCCGAACACGCTGTCGTACACTGTTACTTTTCAAGCTAGTAGGGTGAAGGTGACAGGACGCTTGTCTTATTACTCTGCCATGGGGGAGCATGAATACCTCAGCATGGAATCTGGCGGGGAAACCGTTCATTATCGCGACCTGGTTCGCTGGATCACATCTGAGCTAAGCGGGAATGGGGAACAGGGAGCGAGTTCGGATCAACATGGAATGATGAAAAGTGTGATGGAAATGAAGCGTTCACTTGAGCTGGAGAATGTACATCCATTGGGTGAGAATATGAATCGTGTAGAGCTGGCGTATGCCAGAGATTTTGCACAAAAGGTTGATAACAGTGTGGGCAACCTTACGTTGTATATCGAACAAGCAGCCGGTCTCGACATCCACGATTATCGCACATCGGAACAGTCACTGTTGTATGGTCATCCGTTCCATCCGTTTCCGAAGAACTCCAAAGGCTTCAGCGAGCAGGATGTGCAGAAGTACAGTCCGGAGTTACGGACATCATTTCAACTCTGTTATATCGCCGTGAGGCAGGATGTCTACGTGCAGGAATGGGTCGATGACGAGGCGGCAATGGATTTGCAAGACTTACTGTGGAGCCATGTGGAGCCTATTTTAAAAGAAAAGAGTGAAATGTATGGGCTGCTGCCTGTCCATCCATGGCAATACGCGTACATATCACGATTGTCCGAGGTACAGTCCTATTTTCGAGATGAAAAATTAATTCTACTCGGTAGTGCGGGGCCTATCGTCTATCCAACTTCTTCGGTCCGTACAGTTTATGTTCCCGAATGGAACTGCAATATCAAGCTGTCACTGAACATGCAGATCACCAACATGATTCGCACTAACAGTGCTGAGCAGATGCGCAGAACACTGGATGCCTCCAAGTACGTCAGGCAGCATGACTGCTTCGGTGCTGAACCGAACACGCATATTGCGTATGAGACAGGCGTAGCGACTTGTGCTTTTGAAGATGAAGAGTTAACCAGTCTGTTTACGATAGCTTATCGGCCCATTGAGTTTGATGTCGAGAATACGTATGTCTTATCCAGTCTGGTTGAAGCGCCGCTTCCTGGGATGCGGTCGAGACTGATGACGATGCTGGGTGGTGGACGTGACATTGCCGAGCGTTGGCTGGAACGTTATCTGAAATGTTCTCTGCTGCCGATTGTACGGGCGGCGGGAGAGAAAGGTATTCATTTTGAAGCTCATTTGCAGAATACCCTTGTAATATTGAAGGATGGGATGCCTGTGGCTTTTATCGTCCGCGATCTGGAAGGGGTCAGTGTGGATGAGGAACTTATAAGTGAGCAGGATCGTGCAACGTCCGATTTATTATTTTATTCGCGAGAGAAAGCTTGGGCGCGGACATCGTACTATTTTATCGTCAATCATCTGGGGTCTCTGATTCATGCCATGGCGCGAGATGTGAACGTCCCGGAGGAGCATTTCTGGAAGCAGGTACGTGGGGTACTTGTGGAGGAACTGGAACGAACGGGCAATGCATATGTGCAACATCTGCTGATGACGGATGCATTTCTGGCCAAACAAAACTTGGTGAGTTGTGTAAGAGGGATTAGCCAGACCCCGGATTACGTGCCGGTGAGCAATGTAATGAAACGAATAGGGAGTGAAGTGCGTGGGAGTCGTGGGATACAGGGCTGAAGCAGGCGGCAGGACAGAAGCAGTCTACGTGGGTGTACAGGAACGGATCATGCGGCAGACACTGGAGGCAATGTGGTTCGAAGGCATTCTGGACAGTCATGTAAGTGGGAGCGAATGGCGAACCGAGGGACTTACATCTTCCGGTCATTCTGTGGCGTACACATGTGAAGCCGAACGGAAGTTTTCATTTGGCCGGGTGAAGGTGAAGAAGGGTTCGATCCAAAGAGAAGGCGTACCTTGCACCGATCTGGATCTGTTTTTGGAGGAAATCATGCTGAACGCGTTGAAGGGTGCAAATGTGACGGCTTTTATCCAGGAACTACTCGAAACGATGGCAAAGGACAGCCAGTGCCAAGCTATATTGCCCTTGAACATTCCGAATGAAGATCGGCATTATGATGCGCTTGAAAGTCACATGACCGACGGTCATCTGTACCATCCGAGTTATAAGTCGAGGTTGGGATTTTCTTTGAAAGACAATCTGGCCTATGGCCCTGAATTTAACTCGGAGGTTTCATTAGTCTGGGTTGCTGTGAAAAAAGATTTGGCTCAGACCGCTGTATCCGTAGGGTATAGCTCTGAAGAATTGGTAGGGCAACATCTGACCGCAGAGGATATGCAGCGATTTCAACAGATCCTGCAACAACAAGTTCGAACGGACATGGGCGAGAACGCCAACGCATATGTGGCGAGTGTAGATCAGCTTGGGAGCAGTGCCGAGGTTGGTGAGAGCGTTGGAGAGACAATCCAAGCGAAGCTTCATGGGGGAGTTCGTGAAAAAGGCGAAACAGTCCGTAGCTCGGGTAGGGAAGACGGCAAGGTTGGCATAGGAATAGGTTCTGACATTGGTGATCGATATGTATTCATTCCGGTTCATCCGTGGCAGTGGGAGCATCAGTTGGAGTCGGTATATGCCCGTCAACTGATGGATGGAGACATCGTGTATCTTGGTCCATCGTCTTCGCCCTATCGTGCGCAGCAGTCGATCCGTTCGCTGTCGAATCGGGTGAATCCGGAAGCCCCATACATCAAGCTGGCCCTCAGCATCACCAACACGTCGAGCACACGTATTCTGGCACAACATACGACCCAGAACGCACCGCTGATCAGCGATTGGTTGGATGAACTTGTACGTGAAGATGAGCTGTTGCAGCAGGCTCAGTTTGCCATTTTGAAAGAAATCATGGGACTGTCGTTCCGTTATGAACAGTTGCCTGTAACTCAATATGGACGGGCCTACGGCACACTTGGTGCGATCTGGCGGGAGAATGTATCGGTTCACCTGAAGCAAGGTGAGACCGCGTGGCCGCTGAATGCGCTGATGTTGGTGCAGCCGGATGGTGTTCCGTTTATCCAGGATGTTGTAGAACGACATGGTGTGGAAAAGTGGAGTGAGGCCCTTGTTCGCACAGTCACACTGCCGATTATTCATCTGCTCTATGCACACGGGATTGCGCTGGAATCACATGCCCAGAATATCATTTTGGTACTGGAAGATGATCTGCCGAAACGAATCATTATCAAGGATCTGCATGATGGCGTTCGCTATGTACCAGATCAACTGTTACACCCGGAAAAGGCACCGAAGCTGAACCCCGAGCCGGAAACCCATCGCAAGTTCAATCGGTATTCCTTCATCTATGCCGGAGATGTGTCGGAAGTCCGTGACTATACGTATGATGCATTCTTTTTTATCTGCATGACAGATATTGCGCTGGCTTTGGAGAAGTTTGGGTTGCCCGAAGAAGCGTTCTGGCAGCTGTGCGCAGGTGTAATTGTGGATTATCAGAAGCAGCACCCGGAGTACACGGAACGGTTCGTTGCATTTGACCTTTTTGCCGAAGATGCACTGATTGAAGAGATGACCAAGCGCCGTCTGTATGGGGATGGAGAGTTATATTTCCGTAAAGCGAGCAATCCGCTTAAGATATCAAAGGATGTACTTGAATCAAAGAGGACACCCGAATTAAAGGGAATCGTCGAATGAGGATTAACACGCTGAAGGAAAAGATTGCACGCAAACAGCCGGTTTATGGCCTTTTTGTATCGATCCCACACCCGGTGATCATCGAGATGATCGGACATGCGGAATATGATTTTGTCATTATTGATCTGGAACATGCCGCAACATCGATGGAATCGGTGGAAGAGTTGATCAGGGCGGCGGAACTGGTCGGCCTAACCCCGTTGGTACGTATCTCGAAGGTGGAGCGAGCAGAGATTCTTAAAGTGCTGGACTGTGGTGCACAAGGCATCGTCATTCCGCATGTCGAGCAACTGGAGCAGGTGGAGGAAGCGGTTCGTCACGCCTACTATCATCCGGTTGGTACACGTAGCTTGAATAGCGGTCGTCCCGGTGTATTCGGGAAATATCCGCTCACAGAATACATTGAAGAAGCGAACGAACAGGTGATGGTTGTCCCCATGATTGAAAGTGCGGAGGGCGTGCGGCAAAGTTCACAGATTCTGTCTCACCCTCAGGTGAGCTTTGTATTGGAAGGTGCGGCTGATCTGTCGCAATCTCTCGGTGTGCCATGGCAGACAGAGCACCCGGATGTGAGACGTGCACTGGATGAATTGCATGCTACCGCTCGGCAGTGCGAAGTACCTTATGCAACGGTCACTAGAGGTGTGGAGGATATGTCTCTCTGGGCTGAGCGGGGAGTACATATATACGTGCTTGGTGATGATCGGAATACGGCGTTTCGGGCATATGCCCAAAAACGGAATGACTACAGGAATGCGGGTGGGCAGATATGAAACCTGGTGTATGGCATGCAATAGATGAACTGCAACGAGGGATGGAAGAACCGGTATGCGTGTACGTCTATGATCTAGCTGGCATTCAGGAACAGGTGAGTCAGATGTTGGGCAGCATGCCCCGGAACACACAATTGTTCTACGCCATTAAGGCGAATCCAGATCCCCGAATCATTGAGGCGTTGCTTCCATTGGTGAAGGGCTTTGAAGTGGCTTCGATTGGAGAGTTACTCAAGGTTAGAGCGGTAAGTCGCGAGGTTCCGATTCTGTTTGGAGGTCCGGGTAAAAAGGAGAGCGAACTGAGGCTAGCCATCGAGCATGGCGTGAGTTACATTCATGTGGAAAGTTTGCTGGAGCTGCGGCGCATTATCGCGATTGCGAAAGAGAGAGCGATGGAGCAGGAGCAGGTGCAGGGGAGCAGGCAGAAGCAAGAATGGGAGCAGAACCCGGAGCAGAGAAATGCGGAAGAGTATGGCGAGGAACTGATTAAAGAGCAGAAGCAAAAACAGAAGCAAGCGCAGGAGGTGCGCATTCTGCTCCGAATCAATCTGCGAAGCAGTACATTACCTCGGACGAAGATTGTTATGGGCGGTGGGCCGAGTCCTTTTGGAATCGATGAAGAGGTGGTGGAAGAAGCCATTGAACTCATTCGTGTGGAAGGCGCGGGTGTGGTTCGGTTAAGCGGGTTCCATTTTCACTCCTTGTCCAACAATATGGATGCAAGGCTGCACGCCGAGATGATCGAGTTGTATTTGCAAAAGGTGGAACAGTGGCAGCAACAGTATGATCTTCCTGTGGAAGTGGTGAATGCAGGAGGTGGGTTCGGTGTTACGTATGATGGCAGCCCCGGATTTGACTGGCCATTATTCACTTCCCTGTTGGAGCAAAGTGAAGCCAGACAGCGCCTTGTTTCACGCGGAGGCCAGCTGTATTTTGAATCGGGTCGACTGCTGGTGGCAGACCACGGGTATTACGCAGCAGAGGTTACGGATATCAAAACTTCTCATGATCAGTATTTTGCCGTGTTAAGGGGAGGTACGCACCACAATCGTCTGCCTGCTTCATGGGGGCATAACCACCCGTTTCAGATTATGGCAACGGATCGTTGGAAACACTCGTTTGCCCGGCCAGAGGTAAGAGATCGTCGAGTCCATATCGTAGGTGAGCTATGCACACCCAAGGATCGCATGCATTCTGATGCGGAGGTAGCACTGCTGCGCGTGGGAGATATTGTTTTGTTTGAAAAGTCAGGGGCTTATTGCTGGACCATCTCGCATCATGATTTTCTGGGGCATCCGCACCCGGCATTCCATTATCTAACGGAGGACAATAATCATGTCAACAATGATGAAGCGTTCCAGTCTGCAAGCCGCTGAACGCCGGATTATGGCGGATCTGATGAATTCTTTCTTGGCGGAGCAATTGCTTCCAATGAAGGATCACCCATTCATTGATTTTGCCGAAGCACCTGCACCGTTCCGTCGATTGTACAAGGGATATGACAGCGAAGAGCATAATCAGAATGTAGCTTCTCGCTATAGATTGCACACTCAAGGCGTGCTGTGTCTGGTTGAAACAGGAGTAAGACAGGGGACTCAGTGGGTTCAGGGTTCACCGATCTACGAGGAGAAAACTGATGGAAGCTGGGTTCTCCTTGATACTCCGACAGAAGTTGGACGTGCGGTGTTACAGAGGGCTTTGTCGGATAAGGCCTATGCGCAGCCTGGGGTGGCGGAATTCCTGGTTAGTCTGGACATAGCTGTGGAGCAGTATGCTTTGGGCTGGGAACAAGTCCAGTATCTGTCGGCTAACGTCCCGGCTTCTGCGTATGAGTGGTTTATTAAAGGTGAACGTGTTGCGGCATTGCGGGATCGTCCATTTCACCCATCGTCCAAAGCCAAGGTGGGATTCAATGCAGAAGATGTAACTCGGTATGCAGCAGAATTCGGGAAGGCGATTTTGCTGCGCTGGGTGGCTATACGGCTGGATGCCGTGCAGCAAGGGTGTGAAGATGGATTGTCCATTTTGGATGTGTTAGACGATGTTCAGCGCGGAGTGGTGGAAGCCGAGTTTGCCAAAAAAGGGATCATGTTGGACGAATATCTGCCGATGCCTGTTCATCCGTGGCAATTGGAACACGTGATTCTCCCTCGCTTCACGGGAGAGATCGAAGAGGGTAGCATTATCGTATTGGACGTAGAAGTTGGGGACGTACAGGCAACATCCTCTCTACGCTCGATGGCTCCATCAACCGAATCCACCCTAATGCTCAAGCTACCGGTTAGTGTACTGTCTCTGGGAGCTGCTCGTTATCTTCCGATAGTCAAACTTCTGAATGGTCTTGCTGGAGAACGCATGTTAAGGCAGGCCGTTGCTTGTGACGAGACGTTGAAGGACAAGGTGTATATGTGTGAAGAGCAGAACTGGTGGGGCTTCATGCCGGAATCCATGGGACTGTTCGATGATCATCCCCGCCATCTGGCTGCACAGATTCGTGTGTATCCCACTGAATTGCTTAATGAAGCCTACAGAGTCATTCCAATGGCCGCACTGGGTGTGAATCTGGAAGGGCATCATCTATTAAAGGACATTCTGGGGGATCATCTGAGCAGCACGAATGTTCTCGACTTTTATGCCGGCATAGCTACGACGTTTTATGACATCGTGATGCGTCTGTTCAAGGTGGGCGTTGTGCCTGAGATTCATGGTCAGAACTGCTGTCTGGTGTTGAAGGATAACGAGGTAAAAGGTCTCTTGTTCCGCGATCATGATTCCGTGCGTTTGCATCAGCCTTATCTGGACAAACATGGCATTGCAGACCCTGCCTATCATATTCGTCCAGGCTACTCGAACAGCCTGTATAACGAGACGATCCAGAAGCTGATCTTCTATGTGCAGTCTTTGGGGACGCAGGTGAATCTGGCTGCGATCATGGAGGCACTTAGCGAGGTGTATCACATCCCGCAAACGAAGTTATGGGAGATCACGGAGCAGGCTTGGAAGGAAGCGCTGCAACATGTGCAGCTTCCCGAATCCGACCGGGCCGCGCTTGCTCATGCGATATTCGAGAGCAAGGAGTGGCCCGTGAAGTTAGTTGTCCGTCCGCTGCTTGAAGCGGATGGGGTGCCTGGCGCGATGCCATCGGGCAAAGGCATAGGGTGGAACCCTTTTTACAAGGGATAGAATGCAGAAGGTGGCCCGCTTGACGGGTTGCCTTTTTGGTTTGTTGTCATCGAAAGTTACAATGCTTGGAGGGAATAAAACGTTCATCATTATGGCTAAAAAATCTTATGAAATGGAGGTATAGGAAAGAGACTGATGGTATAATCGGGTTATGTGTTATAGTCATACTTGTGTATTACCGAAAAGGTTTTCGGAAAAAGAGACATCTACTGTTGTAACCGCAATCATAATTTACTTCAAGAAAGTGAGAAACTAACATGAATCAGAAGAGACTATTTAATGATGGATGGCAATTTGCGAAAAGTAAGCTGGATGTTACGGAACCTGAGGGTCTGGTGTATGAACCTGTGGAGCTTCCCCATGATTGGCTGATATATAATACGCTTGAACTGTATGAGGACAGCATTGGATGGTACCGCAAGACGTTCCATTACACGAAGGATGAGCAGCAGCTTTTGCTTTGTTTTGATGGCGTATACATGGACTCTTCGGTGTATGTGAACGGGCATCTGGTCGGGGAGTGGAAGTATGGCTATTCTGCTTTTGAACATGAGATCACGAATGCACTGGTGGAAGGCGACAATGAGATTGTGGTCAAAGTGGTCCATCAGAGCCCGAACAGCAGATGGTATTCCGGGGCCGGAATCTATCGCCATGTGTGGCTGAAAACGAGAGACCGCAACCATATTGTTACGGATGGGATCTATGTATCCATTAATCAGCAGCCGAATGGCTGGCAGGTGGAAGTGGATACGGAGCTGAACCTGGATCAGAATCAGCAGGCAGAGCTGGTGCATACGATCCGGTATGAAGGTCAGGTGGTGGCATCCAGCCAAGCGAATGTTACGTCTTCGGTGGGTGAGAATGCGGCCGCATCGGCAGATAGCCAACAGATCATTGTGGAGAGTCCAAACTTGTGGAGCCCGGATGCACCGCATCTGTATGAACTGGTGACAGAGCTGCGATTGATCTCGGATGATCAGGAAGATCGGACAGTTGAGTCGGTATCACAGCGTATTGGATTCCGGGATATCAAACTGGATGCCAATGAAGGATTCCACCTGAACGGAGTCAAGATGAAGCTGAACGGCGTGTGTGAACACCATGATCTCGGGGCACTGGGAGCTGCTTTTAACCTGACGGCATTGCGTAGAAGATTCGTTTTGCTCAAAGAAATGGGCGTTAACGCCATCCGTACCGCGCATAATATGCCTGCCAAAGAGTTCATGGAACTTGCAGATGAGATGGGTATGCTGATTGTGTCTGAAGCTTTTGATATGTGGGAACGTGCCAAAACGCCATACGATTATGCGAGATTTTTCCCGGAGTGGGTGCATACGGATGTGAAGAGTTGGGTGAAGCGTGACCGTAACCATGCCAGTCTGATCATGTGGAGTATTGGGAACGAAATCTATGATACCCATGCGGATGAGCGTGGACAGGAAGTAACTCGGATGCTGATGGATTATGTGCTGGAATTTGATCCAAAAGGTAATGCTGGCGTGACAATTGGTTCGAACTACATGCCTTGGGAAAATGCACAAAAATGTGCAGATATCGTGAAGCTGGCAGGGTACAACTACGCGGAAAAATATTACGACAAACATCATGAAGAGCATCCTGACTGGATTATCTATGGTAGTGAGACGTCTTCGGTGGTGCAGAGTCGTGGGATATATCATTTCCCATTCGAACAGCCGATTCTGGCAGATGATGATGAGCAGTGCTCGGCTTTGGGTAACAGTACGACCAGTTGGGGCGCGAAGTCGGCAGAATACTGCATTCTGGCAGAGCGGGATACACCGTATTCGCTGGGTCAGTTCCTGTGGACCGGATTCGATTATATCGGAGAGCCGACACCGTATCATACGAAGAATTCGTATTTTGGACAGCTGGATACAGCAACGTTCCCGAAAGACTCTTATTACATCTACCAAGCGGCTTGGACGGATTATAAGAAAAGTCCGATGGTTCACCTGTTCCCTTACTGGGATTTCAGCCCGGGTCAGATTATTGATGTACGCGTGTGCAGCAACGCACCGAAGATTGAGTTGCAACTCAACGGTAAAACCATTGGCACGTACGATATCGATCATGCCAACGGAACACAGCTATCCGGCTGGTGGAAAGTGCCGTACGAAGAGGGCGAGCTGAAAGCCATTGCTTACGATGAGAAGGGCCAGATCATTGCGACTGATGTGCAAAGATCCTATACGGATGCGAAGAAAATTCGTCTGCAAGCGGATCGGGAGCAGTTGCAGGCCAGTGGCACAGACCTGATTTTTGTAGAAATTGATGTGGAAGATGAAGCGGGTAATCCGGTGCACAATGCAAACAACCGTGTGCAAGTTCAAGTGACGGGTGCAGGACGATTGCTGGGTCTGGATAATGGGGACAGCACCGACTACGATCCATACAAAGGGTTGAGCAGAAGACTGTTCAGTGGCAAACTGATGGCCATCATCGGAGCGACAAATGAACCTGGAACGGTGCGGATTGAAGTTTCTTCTGAAGGGTTGGAAGGAGCTACAGCTGAATTTGAATCTCTAATTGTGGCAGCTGAACTTAATGATGAGAAACAAGTGCAATCTGTCTTCATGAACAATGAAGAACGTCCGGTGCTAACGGGGAATGCTCAGGAGATTCCTTTGCGGAAGATTGAGATTATCAGTAATGCAGGACAGTTGCTTGATCCGTCCAACCCGGAGCTTACTGTAACCGCCAAGCTGTATCCGGAGAACACTTCCTACCGAGATATCGAGTGGGCTGTTGTTAACGATGCGGGGATCGAGTCCAATATTGCCAAAGTGGAAGCTGTTCAAGCAGAAGCGGGCGACAACGGTGAGCATCAACATGCGGTGAAGGTATCGGCTATAGGTGACGGGGAGTTCCGGCTTCGCGCAACCAGTACCAACGGTACGGATAAAACGAAACTCATCTCCCAGCTGGAGTTTAAGGCGGACGGTCTCGGCACAGCCTACAAAGATCCATACGGCTTCATCACGGGCGGACTGTACGATTACACCAAAGGTGAGGTTGGTAACGGCAACGAACGTGGGGTAGCGACAAGTCGCGACGGAGAGACGCACGTAGGTTTCCGTAATATTGACTTCGGACCGTACGGCTCTGATACCATAACGATTCCTATTTTCACGCTATCCACTGAGGATTACTTCATTCAGATCTGGGAAGGCATGCCGGATGAAGAGGGAAGCACGATGATCGCAGATGTGGTGTATGACAAAGAGTCCATCTGGAATGTATACCAGGAAGAGACGTACCAATTGTCCAAACGCCTTAGCGGGATAACGTCGATCTGTTTTGTGCTGAAGCAGAAGATTCATATTAAAGGGTTCTCCTTCGAACGTCAGAGTCGGGCCTTTGAACAGAATGCGGCTGCATCCTGTGACCATCTTTATGGAGATACGTTCAAAATCGAGGGTGATCGAGTAGAAGGTATCGGGAACAATGTGTCGCTGGAGTTTGAAAATATGGACTTTACGGCAGAAGGCACATCCAAGCTCGTGATCTACGGCCATTCACCGATCGATAAAAATACGATTCATATTCGCTTCGCAGGTGCGGACGGACAGAGCAACCAGCTGGTTGAGTTCACGCAGTCAGGTGGATATGAGGAGCGGGTGTTTGAGCTTGAGCAAGTGACAGGTGTGCAGAAAGTAAGCTTTATCTTCCTGCCAGGCAGTCAGTTTGACTTTGGCTGGTTCCGATTCGAGAAATAAATATGATGGAAATATAAAACCCCTTCAAGCAGGCATCGGTTCATGGGAACGTGGATCTGAATCGCTTGCGTGAAGGGTTTTTCTTGTATGTAGGTGTGAGAGAAAACATCAATGAAACTGCTCTGCTTCAACTGAGAGATCTAAGTGATGACCTATTCTGCTATAAATGTACAACTTAATATCCGTGTCTTGTAATGCAAGCAGGTTTATCGTTTTATCATTATTTCTATTGATAGATGTTTCCATAGGTTCACTTACTTCATCTACATACATTTTCACATATACCGTGTGGTTGCTGTTGTTTTCAATCGATATGTTGGCATGTGTCCCATTCGAAGCAACCATTGTGAAGCTGCCGTTGTATGCGGAACGACCTTCATGTTGAGTTGGGGCGATGAGCAGAACAGATGTAGATGTTGGGAAGGAGCGATCCATTTCATGGGCTAATCCCTTTGACTGCCGTTCGTTCGTTGAAGCTAGAGTCGCTGTATTGGCCGAATGGGTGGATATGAGTACAGATAGAGCCAGTGCTACACCGAGCATTGTTTTTAACGTCATTAAATTAACCCCTTGCTGAATGATAAATCACTAAAATTTCCGTTGCTGTTAACTATACATTTCTATGATTCTAAACGTTTGGGACAACGAGAGAGTTACAGATAAATGACAAATTAAGCATAATCATGCAACAAAGGATAGTATTGAACCGTTTCATACATGAGGTGATGGAATGAGAAAAAGTATGCTTATCTTATTGTTAGCTTTAATGCTGTTAACTGCCTGTCAGGCAAATGAACCAACAACGATTGCTTCCGGAAATACGCAGGCTTTTCCAGAAATAATTGAGCCGCATAATCCAGAGCAAGCGGAGCAAAGCGGGGATGTGGTTGTGCTTCATGGAGGCATACGGAACGAAGATAAGTGGAACACATTTATGAAGAATGTGGAGAAAAAACATCAGGATCAGGTTCGTGTAACGATGTATACCATTGAAGGTGGGCCCATTATCCAAGAATTGATCTATGATGGTACAGCTATTCAATCGACTTACGATAACTCAAGGGATGCCTACGGCTCCAAACAGGGAATGAAGACTGACACCTGCAAAGGGATCGGGACAATGAAGAGTGAGCAGGGACATATTTTTTAAGTGTTAACCGGGTGTGAGAAGGAAGAGAACCCCTTTTGGATGCCTAAGTTGTAAATGAGATGTATCCACATGCAAATTCTTAATAAAAACTGTGAAGCCGAGGCTGGTATGCAGGTTTTTGTTTCTATTTGAAAGGTGAAAAATCGAGATTTTATCTGTACAAAGCATTGGACTCTTTATTATACAACGCATATGTCAAATCATTCTCAGACTGTCCATCGCCCTGAATCTCATAATCCAACTGCACTTCATGATCTGTATAGGTTGCATTATGCATTGTGATGGTAAGCTCATCTACTGTTTTGGTTTGAAATGGGATGTTTGAATCGGGAAGTTCGGATTCTTCTTTATTAGTTACAGAAAAATAAAGCACAAGTTGAAGTATCAATATTATAAGAGCAATAATGATAGCGATGATGATATTCCTTTTGCTCAATGTGCATCTTCCTTTCAGCGAATAGATTTTTAATGAAGTGAATTTAGTGGTTAATAACCAATTATATCATATTTTGGGTGATGATATAAATGAAGAGGCTTTGGGTGTTATGTATTTTGATACTTTTAGTGACAGGGTGTGGTCAGAACAATAGAGAGAAAGCCATTGATTATCTAACGCAAAATCAAAGAAATGATGCATCACTCATTGTATTTACCGACCGACCTTCGGAGCGACCATTTATTGTTGAATTACAGACGCAATTAAATGAAGTAAATAACGAGAATTTGAGGGCAGAAGGCCCAATAACTAACGTAACCTTTTATAATGTCCGTGATGAAAATAAGTTTAATTATGAGGAGATTTTTGGTCTGAAATCATATCCGTACATGATCCTGTTCGAGAAAGGCGAGATTACACTGGAGACGCAGGAACCGGAAGAGATCGTTCAGCATTTTAAGGAGAGGTAAGAGTCTACTGAAAAGAAGTTTGATCCCGATGGATCGGCTAAGTTAAACATAAAATGTGATCTGTGAGGTCCTACTGGGGAGACAATGAAGCCATGCTGGCAAGACAAAGGACAACTGTAGTAGGACTCTTGTCTTTTTTATTGGGCTTCCCCCATAGTTATTCGCACACTCTCCGAATGTGCTAAGGACATAGTATAGGGCATATATACTGTGTGCCTTGGCCTAAGGAGATGACCATTTTGAAGTATCTGAACAAGAGGACAGCCACCCTCAACAAATTAAGGCCCAGTCGTTCTACGCCGAAATGCAGAAACAAACACTTGGGAAAACGAAAGAGATGCCATATTATCCGTAGATCTAATCGGAGAAAGCGCTGCTCACTGAAGCGTCCATTAAAATCACAGAAAATGGCCCGTGACAAAAAAATCATTGCATTACCGAGAGGGGGAGGCAGCAACCCGGTATGTTGTGAGCCTACCCCCCTGCTCGCTCCGTTGAGACAACGTGAATTGGAGACTGTGAGCTTCCCTGGAACGAAAGGTGTGCCCGGTGCCCAAGGCCCCGCAGGCCCTCACGGCGGGCCGGGTCAACAAGGGGTTCCCGGAGCGCAGGGTCCCGCAGGCCCTCAAGGTGAACCGGGTCAAGTGGGGCTTCCCGGAGCACAGGGTCCTGTTGGTCCTCACGGCGGGCTGGGTCAACCAGGGCTTCCCGGAGCGCAAGGCCCTGCAGGTCCTCAGGGTGAGCCGGGTCAAGCGGGGCTTCCCGGAGCACAGGGTCCGGCAGGCCCTCAAGCTGAGCCGGGTCAACCGGGAATTCCGGGAGCGCAAGGTCCTGTTGGTCCTCAGGGTGAACCGGGTCAAGCAGGACTTCCCGGAGCGCAGGGTCCCGCAGGTCCTCAGGGTGAGCCAGGTCAACCGGGAACTCCCGGAGTCCAAGGACCAACGGGTCCCCAAGGTGAGCAAGGTCCGCCGGGCAGCGTACCCGGAATTGAAATCATTCCTAGGGCAAACCGTTACTTCTATTTTCCGGACACCGATCTGGATTTGTCGAACTCGGTTATAATTTCTGCCACAGAATTCACAAATGACGATGGCGACAGCATAACCGAATTTGCCGGGGGTGGACTTACTAGTTTCAACAATCTTTATATAAACGGGATCGTCCAACCAGGAAACTCATACAGTGTAAGTGCGGAGAGGTTGTTTTTTTCGTCACAAAACGGTGTGATCTTTGCAGGGACACCTATCACTATAGAGATGATTATAATAACAGCCAATATCATAAATGGTTAAAATTGGTTTTAGTTGCTGGTTCCTTTGCCTTCACTACTCCCAAACCTACCACATATACTATGTTAGGTAGGAGGTGAGAAACATGCCACTTGTGACACCATTTCAGAACAGTTTAAGATTTGCTGCAACCATTGGTGATGGGACCGGCACTGGGGTAACGTTTGCCATTGCTGCGACTGCCTTTACAAACGACGCTGGTGTAGCTGCAACCGCATTTCCAGGCACCTACAACTACTACAATCTTTATATTAATGGCCTTATGCAAACAGCAGATACGTCCTCGGCTACGACGACTACAATTACAATTCCCGGTGGAGATGCATTAAATGATGGGACTCCAATTGTCGTACAATTTGTAGTGTCTTAAAGAAGATTTAATCCTACTGTATCGTTATCTTGTGCGACTTCTATCTGTGATAGAAGTCTTTCTTTTTGTACAAGATATCCAGTCGACTCAACAGCATTCATCCATGCATTAATGTGCAAAAATAGTTACCCAGGTTGTTGCCCAACTACCGGATAACCTCTGAGGAAATGATCCTTCCGTTTGATTCCAATCCTCCTTCTCACTTGTTAAAATTTAGGTACATAAACTACGGTCAGGTTGGCGGGTGATAAGGAAATGCAGAGAATCGAGGTACATCCCGATCTATTGGAGGAAAAGGCCCGGTTGGTCCAGCAGAAGAAACAGGAACTGGAGCGAATGGTCTGGGAACTGGAGAAATCCATTTATATGTTGCAATCCGATTGGTCGGGTGTGACAGGAGAGCGATTCTTTTGGGATTTTATGCAGGTGAAAGAAGTGTTCCCGACTACACTCGGGCTGTTGGACGAAATCCAGAAAGAGTTAACGTTTATCGCCATGAACTTTAGAACAACGGACGGCTCAGGTGAGGTCGCGCTGTACATTCCAGAAGAGCTGAAGCGCAATTTCGCTGTAGGGCTGCTTGATAAATCAGTAGGAGAAACAATAACGGGAATGGGGCAGACGGCAGAAGCTTTCTTCGATAACCCGTTCAGTACAATAGGCAGTGTGGCATATGCCATGACAGTGGGCAAAGTTGTAGACGTTGGGCGAGGTATTCAGTTTGCATGGGATACCGCTTGGGGTACAGGAACAGCGAGGTCAGATATAGAGCAATTTGTAGAAGAGCAGAAGAAACAGATCGATAAGAGTGGTGCAGGGTATTACGGTGGAGCGATGACTGGGCAGGCTTTGGCGTATGTTTTGTTTGGCAAAGCTTTACGTTCGAAGGACGACATTGGGTCGGGCGGAGGAAAGCCGGAGTCGGAGAAGGGGAAAGGCGGGACAGGTAATAGAGATATGACTGAGCCTACCCTACCCTCGGGAAGCAAACCAACGGGAAATTATGGAGTAGGTGATTCTCATGGGATAAAGAAACAAAATGAAACTGCTGACTTCTTAGCTGAACAAGGTTATGAAATCAAAATGTTAGACGAAATAAATGGCGGAAATGGCTATGGAATCAAGGCAACTTCTAATCCTGACTTTTTAATTCACGGTAAGGTTTTTGACTGTTACTCGCCTAAGGAAGATGCAAACGTAGATAATATTCTTCGAAACATAGCAACGAAAACTAAAACGCAAGCGGAAAGAATCGTTGTTAACCTAGATGAGTTTCCCACTGAAAAAGTTAGTGAACTTAGTCAAGGAATTATCAGAAAAGCAAATCCAACCGGAGATTTGAAAAATCTGAAAGAGATTTTATTCGTTAAGGATGGTAACATAACACGGGTGTTTGGGGAGGATTAATAGATGGACTATGAAATATTTTTACAAAGTAAGCTCGATCGTAATTCTTTGGGGAAACTGATCGAGCAATATGTCACTGAATCGGTTGTTGAGAAAGCTTCATTCCAAAGTAATGCAGAGGAAATAGTAATTGGCAGTAGATTTTTTACGTTGCATCTTGAAATTGAGGATATTTCTGATATCACTTTTGTTCGACAGCATTATAACTTAGATGTGAATGTATGCATTAGAACTCAATTGTTTGGCAGTACTTTTTCTGAAGGTATAGAGCATATTTTCAGCATTATTAGTAAGCTAATAAAACATACTGAGGGAAATCTTTTATTCCTAGAAGATGGTTCTACTCAACTACTTAGAATGGAGAATGGTCTGTTGGTGGTTAATAATCGGTTGGATGAATATCAAACTAAATACCTAACTCCAAGCCTTCTTCTTTTACTTGACCGTCCTTATATTGAAAAGGAATTATCAAGTTAAAAAAAGCAGCAGGTAATGAAATAATGATACTACTCAAAGGCACTTCTACCAGGCAAACGTAGAGGTGCTTCTTACTATAAAATCCTAGGAGAACGGTTCGCTATGATACTAAAAAAACGAACTTTAATAATCGGATGCTGCATTGGCTTTGTATTTTTACTTGTTCTAACCTATAGTCTATATAAAGAAAAAAGAATGTATGAACAGTACCTAACGATGAATGTACGACAAGATATGGTTGATATGAAAAGTGCGATTATAAATAATGATATTTTGTTTGAGCGAATACTTAAGAATGTGAAAATAACAAACGAGATGGTTGAGGATGGAGAACAAGCCAGCCAGCTCTATTACAACTTTACAGATATGACGCAGATTATTAATAAATATAACATGATGAATCTAACTTTCAGTGAAGAAGCCAATTGGCTGGTAAAACCCGCATCTTTATTCACAAACGATCTAGGTCAAGATGATGTAATGCCACCTACACTTCACCGCATACGAATGACATTCGAGAGACTGGACATAACCAGTTATCCTGTAACACCCGAACTTAAAGCCAGGATCGAGGAGTATCAGCAGTTAAACCAGCGATGGCTGAACATTGTTGGGGATTTTGAATCCAAGGAAACTAACGAGAATGATTGGCCCAAAGTCTTGAATGATCTGGAGAAAGAGAGCCGAAATTATTTTCAAGAGAATAATGTAGATTTCGTTGATGATGATGTTTGGAGAGACGCATTCAATCCAAGGTACGAATGATACTTATGAGTATGCTTGATGACTAATAAATTTAAGTGGTTCTACGGTATGAAAGGAGATGAGGAGTATATCCATCCTAGAAATATTTAATGAATTTGCAGTGATTCTTTTACTCATTGGTACCTTCTTTTACTTTCTAGAGCTACGTAAAATCAAAAGGCAAAGGAAATTAACGGTTATAGAATACATCATGTATGTCACGATTCAAGTTGGGTACTTACTTTGGGCAGGAAGCAGTTTGATAATGTTAATTTCATAATAGCTCACACTAAAAGTGGAGTACTCCTGCCGTTCAGAGGCGATAGAGAGTGCTCCTTTCTCTTATATACAAACAACTAATGAATTTTTTCCCATGCTGGACGATAATAGAGTAGAGACCATATTTACCAATACCAAGCATGTAATGAAATCACCTACATATACACAACCATCCTACACCCACACGAGGTACATTCATGAAACAAGGCATATATGAACAGCTTATCAACACAATCACGAGGCAGGAGATTTCGGAGCTGGACCCGGATGTGTATCACATTGGCACCGAGAAGTTGGATGCAGAGGAAGCGCGCAAGCTGCTGTCCACGTATTTGGCGGCGGTAACCCGGCGAGCGCTCAGGATTGTGCGGGAACAGACGGAAGATAAAACGGCAGTATTGGCGCAGATTCGAACGTGTAATGAGATTATTGCTACCTTGAAAGGTACGCTGGGGGAAGAAGAGTACAATGAATTGCAACTGGATGAGCAGGGGGAAGTGTTGACCCATGTGTATTCCAAGCTGAACAGCATTCGTGCGGTCCGGGATACCAAGATCGTTCGTCCAGATACGCCTATCTCCCAAAGCTCTTTGTTCACAGGTGCGAAGTCCGAGCCGAGTATGTTACTGGAGCTGCAAAAGGAGATCGTGACCGCCGATCGGATCGATTGGCTGGTTTCGTTTATCAAATTCAGCGGGCTTCGCCTACTTCTGGAACAGCTCCAACAATTCACAGCGAGCGGTGGCAAGCTGCGGATCATCACAACTACATACATGGAAGCAACCGACCTGAAGGCCATCACTGAACTTAGTAAACTGCCCAACACGGAAATCCAGATTTCCTATGATACCAAAGTGACTCGGCTGCACGCCAAAACGTACATTTTCCATCGTGACACTGGATTCACTACAGCCTATGTCGGCTCCTCTAACCTGTCCAACCCGGCGCTGACCAGTGGTATGGAGTGGAACCTCAAGGTGACGGAGAAGGATTCACTCGACGTGCTGCGCAAGATTGAAGCGACCTTCGAGAGTTACTGGAATGACCGTGAATTTACGCGGTATCAGGCTGAGGATGAAGGGCATGAGGCACAGTTGAAGGCGGCTCTGAATCGTAAAAAAGATCAGTCCAACCACTTTCACCTCGACATCCAGCCTTACGATTATCAAAAAGAAGTGCTGGAACAGCTGGACGCCGAGCGTACGCTGTATGGACGAAACCGCAACCTGATCGTCGCCGCCACAGGTGTTGGCAAAACAGTCATCTCTGCCTTCGACTACAAGCGATTCCGGGCAAGCCATGCGGGAGCTAAGCTTCTTTTTGTCGCCCATCGGGAAGAAATCTTGAAGCAAAGTCGGGACACGTTCCGGTATATCCTGAAGGATATGAACTTTGGTGAGCTGCATGTCGGGAATTACCGAGCAGAGACGCTGGATCACTTGTTTGTTAGTATTCAGAGTCTTAACTCCATGAAGCTGACGGAGATCACCAGCCCAGACTATTACGATTACATCATTGTGGATGAATTCCATCATGCGGCTGCACCTTCATACCAGAAGCTGTTGTCCCATTACGAACCGAAGATTTTGCTGGGACTCACCGCGACGCCTGAACGGATGGATGGCAAAGACATTACCGCCTACTTCGATCATACGATTGCCGCCGAGATCCGTCTAACCGATGCAATTGACCGGAAGCTACTGAGTCCTTTTCAATATTTTGGCGTCACCGATACTGTCGATCTATCTCAGGTGAAATGGTCGCGTAAAGGCTACGATCTGAACGAACTGGAAAAGCTCTACACTCATAACAAAATTCGTGCCAACCAGATCATCCAAAGTCTGAACAAATACGTAACCGATCTGGACGATGTGAAGGGACTTGGTTTCTGCGTAGGGGTGGATCATGCAATGTATATGGCAAAAATATTTAACGATGCCGGCATTCCATCCATGGCCCTGCATGGCGGGTCGAACGAACAGGAGCGTCATTCTGCGAAAGGACAGCTGGTGAACGGGGAACTGCGCATGATCTTTGTCGTTGATCTGTACAATGAGGGCGTGGATATCCCTGAGGTGAACACCATCCTGTTCCTGCGTCCTACCGAGAGTCTGACCGTATTCCTGCAACAGTTGGGACGTGGACTACGGATGGCGGAGGGCAAAGAGTGCCTGACCGTGCTCGACTTCATCGGGCAAGCGCACCAGGAGTACAGGTTCCAAGATAAATTCCGCGCCCTGATCGGCGCCACCAAACATTCCATCTCATACTACGTCGAGAACGGCTTCTCGAACCTGCCACGCGGCACGTTCATTCAATTAGAGAAACAAGCGAAGGAATACGTCATGCGCAATCTCAAGCAGATGAGTCGTAATCGCAGAGCGTTGATCCAGAAGCTGCAAACGTTCCAACAAGACACCGGGCTCCCGCTGACCTTGACTCATTTTGTAGAGCATCACGGGATGACACTATATGAATTGTATGGTGGACGCACGGGCAAAAGGTATTTCCGTGGCATGTTGGCCGAAGTCGGATTAACAGCACCTATAGAAGATGAACACGAAGAGTACATCCGCAGATTGCCATCTGTGTTAACGATCAACTCCCGAAGCTGGCTGACGTTCCTGATCGACTTTGTTGAAAAAGGCAAAGAAGCAACCACCGCCGATGAACGGCGCATGTTGATCATGTTCTATTACACCTTCCATCGGGCTGCGCCCGAGAAGCTAGGACTGAGCAGCATCGAAGAGGGTGTGCAGCGTGTGCTTTCTTCTGAGGCATTCCGAGCAGAGCTTGTGGATATTTTCAAATATAATCTGGCTCATCTACGATTTGTGGATAAAAGAAATTCGTTTCCGTACACTTGTCCACTGGATATCCACTGTATGTACTCAATAGACCAAGTGCTTGCCGCCTTTGGCTACTGGAACGCTGAGCAATCACCCGCCTTCCGTGAAGGCGTGAAGTATTTTGCCAATGAGCAGACTGATATTTTCTTCATTACGTTGAACAAATCGGACAAAGACTTCTCACCCTCCACGCTGTATGAGGACTATGCAATTAATGAGCGTCTCTTCCATTGGCAGACTCAGAGCCGGGTGTCGGAGCATACGGCTACGGCGCAACGGTATATTCATCACCGAGAGACGGGCAATCGGATCGCGTTGTTCGTGCGGGAATATAAGGAGGAGCATGGCTATACGTCTCCATTTGTTTTCTTGGGGGAAGCGGATTATGTGAGTCACGAGGGGAATAAACCGATGAGCTTTGTATGGCGACTGCGGGAAGAGATGCCTGCGAAAATGGTAGCGGTAGCGAATAAGTGTATTGTTTGATGTGAGATAGGAGATAAATAATCATATTTAATTATGGTATTAACTCCTCATATATTAAATTTTTTAATATTCGTGTTTTCAAAAGATTTAAATATGAAAACTGTAGTTATTTGGTCAACAATTATATTACTGAGTTTTCAAATACATGAGAAAATTAAATCTTGGTATGCATATTGTGTCTTAACTTCAATTCCACTAGTGCTCATTCATTTGTGGACAGTAGAATTATTTTTTGTTTTAAGCACAGTGATAATTTTTTTTATTCCTGTATATATTCTTGTTACAGTACATTCATTTATAAATAGCAAATTAAACTTAGGTATCAATATCTCAGTCTCCATAATGCTCATATTTACTTTACTTACTTTTTGTACACTTTTCTTTACCTATTATGCGTTCGTTATACGAGCAATTAACCTGTATCCGAGCAATAACTTTTTGGTGTTTTTGTCAAAGTATTTAACTTGGGAAATGCTACAGACTTTTCTAGTAGCTGTCTTTACATTGATAATTGCATTCTACGTTATTGAATCTCTGTTTAAACTTGTAAAGACTAGAATATTGAATAGTGAATCACGGTATCAAATTGTATTTATACTTCTTTTCGCTTTATTTGCTTTAATATTTCCTGATATGGTATTTTCACATCTTTACCTATCATTTGCTGAGACCAGTGAATCGTATAAGTTTCTTGATTACGCAAATAAATATGATGTAGGAGGTATGATGTTTTATTATAGAAAAGCTTTTTACTACACTTTTTGCTTACATTTTTCTGTTCCTATGCCTACAACTGAATTTTATATAAATATGCAAAACTCAATAATGAACAACTCTTATATGAAAATACTTCAATTTCTTCATTACATCCAAAACAAATTGCTGGAATTGATCTTATTCGCGGCTGGGATAGCTACTCTTACTTCTAATGCTTTGAGATTAGGAAAAAAATGAAACTACAGTACAGAGGGAACTCTGATTTTGTTTTACTTGATGAGCAGAAGGTTGCATACGAGGCCATTATGAGACTTGCCAAGCAAACAGATATAAAACGCACAATCATTGTGCAAGGTGGGCCTGGAACAGGTAAATCAGTTATATCTATGAATGCACTTGGTGGATTACTTAAAAAAGTTGAATATTAAATTTATTGCCCCGAATGCTTCATTTCGGAATGTTATGGTAGAGACCTTGACTCAGCGACAAGCAAGAAACAAGACTAGGACAAAGATGTTATTTACGGGATCAAGTCAGTTTTACAAAGAGCCAGCGGATATGTACGACGTACTTGTTGTGGATGAGGCGCATCGATTAAAAGGTAAAGGAGAATATCAATACTTTGGGGAGAATCAGATCGAAGATATCATTAAGGCATCTAAAGTGAATGTGTTTTTCAAAGATGATTTTCAACATATTCATCCTACAGCTAACTTCGATGGTTGGGATCAAGATTCTTTAGAATTCAAGTTAGTAGACACGCCGAACGAAGTATACGATCTAATCAAAAGTAAAAACGATCAGGGGTATAAGGCAAGGATGTTGGCAGGTTTTGCTTGGAATGCTCGTTCAATATCAAGTACTTGGGCTATCCATGAGAGTGGTATAGACCAGATTGGATGTGTTCATACATCTTAAGGTCTTGAGTTTGATTATGTAGGCGTAATTATAGGGAATGATTTCAGGAATTGATGAATTATTTATGTAGCAGAGCAAATTCAAAATGATGTGTACCATGGACTGTGCAAAGTAGAGAGAAACCCTATCAATCCATAAATGGACGGATAGGGTTTGTGTTTTCACATCAATATTCCTTTAATAACATTTTTGGCTACACGAATATTATCAGGAGAAGAATCTCTTAGCAGTTGTACAATTTCTTTGATTTGTTTCTCATCTTCAGTTACCTCAAACTCTTCTTCTATATAAGCAAATAATTGAATCAAATTAACATCCAAAGATTCAGCGATCTTCGCCAAGTTCACCAAAGAAACATTCTTTTCTCCACGTTCAATCTGTCCTATGTATGAAAAATGAAATCCACCTTTTTCTCCGAGGGATTCCTGTGAATACCCTCTTTCTTTGCGTAGTGCGCGAATTCTGGCTCCGACTAGCTTCAAAACTTCTCTGTCCTCGTTCATGGTATTCACCTCTCTATGTTCAAAAGTGTAGACAAGTTTCCTCAAGGTAAACACCAAACGAAGAATACAAATAATTTATTTGATTACTATATGTATCATTTTTATGTATAATACTGGTATTAACTCTTTGGAGGGATGACAATGGCAAGAAATTGGTCCATAACCGAAGCACATTGTAATCACCAAGTAGATTTTACCCGACGTTTGCAAGACCATGATATCTCCACACAATCTAGGTCCAAACATATTCCTGCTTACCATATGCTACGTACCACAATAATGGGCTATCACCAACATGCTAAGTATCATCTCCAACTTGCCGCCATGATGTGTAATCACAATCAGTTTAAAGCATGCCTAATTCTATGTAATTGGGCTCTAGCCTCCATGATTAAGGCGCTTTATATCCATAAGTATCATTCAACGCATCCACCCAAGGAACTCACCATGAACGAAATCTTGCCTCTAGTGCATACGGACACTGAACCCGGATTGGATATTGCCTTGTTTGTCGGCACGATACAACATATGTCATCCCTAGCGGATTACCCACATGACCAGCCAATAGAACTGGACAACATCGAAAAGCTTCTTCAACGAACAGAAGAGATATTGGACGAGTTAGCCACTCGATTGGAGGATGATTCATCAGAGTAAGATGTTTTTTTAATTGATCATTTGGGTTAAATGTTTGATTTATCTGTGTTACGCTTACAAGATGACATCATCCAAATAAAGGATATATGATGCAGAGAATACAAAGGATGCTCTTTGCTTTGAGTCTGGAAAGTAGGTGTACATTTTGAAAAGAGTGATTGCTATCGCGTTTTTTATATTATCTATATTGGAATTGGTTACATTAATCCTAATTGGTAAAAGCATGATGACTGGATACATGGAACCGAGTACGTTTAGAGGGATAATTTCATTCCCACTAGGCGCTACGTACCTCTCGATCTGGATGTTCTTTTCACGGCAAGAGTTTACCGGAGGACGAGTCGCGGCACAGATCAGTTTTACAGCGGCATTGTTAACGGCGTGCCCGTTGGTGTGTTTGTTAATTATTTTCTATTAAATCAAGAGATTAAGAAGATTTCCTTTGAATTAGGACCTATGAAGTACGTTGTTGGAAATATTGTTATGGTGAGAAAGGAAAAATCAGGATGTTAGAAGGATGTATATACATCAAGCTTCTGCTAACATGGTAAAATCCTATTTCAAACGCGGAGAATGATATGAGTACAATTAAAGTGACACCAGAGCAACTGTTGTATGTATCCAGACAGATCGAGCAGGGTAGGCAGCAGTTGGAGGGTATACGTAATGACCTGACCGCACGGATCGGATTCATCCAGTCTCAGTGGGCGGGAGCAACACAAGAACGATTTTTCTATGATTTTCAGCAGTCACGTTCAGTACTTGATCGAGCACTGGAAAGTATGGTTAAGTCATCCCAAGATCTGTTCGCGATTGCTGAGAGATTCGAACAAGCAGATCAGGAACAGGTGAGCTTGGGAGCCGTTGCTGGACAGATTGCTGTCCATACAATGATGAACCATAATATAAGTAACACAGAAGAACAACGACGAATGATATATAACCCTTTGTTTGGAGTTAACATGCCTGCCAGTGAAGCAGAGGATGGGATGCCAGGGCAAAAGGAGTTTGTTAAGTATTGGGAACAGGGTGGTACCTATGAGGAAATGAGGGCTGGGCCTAAGCAACCGGTGTCTAGTGGGGGGGATATATATGATGAACAGATCAGCGCATTTAAGGAAGGTCATCATCCCGTAACTGGAGAATCCATACCTGCATGGCAAGCAGCAGTTTCTATTGGAGGTTTACAGACTGCTAAGCTCGTGTTGGCTTTTACAGGAACGTATAATAGGGGCTATAAGGTTCCAAATGGTGGATTGAAGTTCTCGAAGTCTAAACCTGAAGTGCCATCTGGAGGTTATCCCTCAACTTCTGGTAACGTCATGAAGAGTTCTAACGGAGGGAAATGGGGAGCACAAGATGTGCACCAGTATACTCAATACAAACAAACTCTTCTAAAAAAAGATGTGATGTCCAATTCGGAAGTTATCATTAGAGGCGAGAATCTATGGGATGAAAAGGCTAGAAAAATGTTAACAAGCAATGGTAGTAGAATAGAGGATTGGGCGAAAATGACATCAAAGCAACAATATGAGACTCCCTATGGAAAAGGAGAAATCCACTTCTACCAAAATCAAAAAACTGGAGAGCTAAGCACTTTTGACTTGAAGTTGAAAGTATCCAAACCTAGGAAGCTTAGAGAGAACGAAGATGACTTGTTTTGGATCATTGATCTAGATGGTAACTTTAACATAACTGGAGTGAGATGATGAGAGTACAATTTAAAGATAAATCGGAGATGCAAATAGATATATCTATTGATAAAAAATATACCGTATTTGAAATAGAGTCTACCGTGTCTGGAGAGACGTATTATAGAATTGAAAATGATGCTAATCGGATTCTTCCTTATGATGCGACACTATTTAATGTGGTCTCAGACAAACTGAATAATGATTGGACTGTATTAAATAAGCCTAATCAATCATCTACTAGACTGCCCGAGGAGATTGCGTATTTAACCTTTTGGGAAGATTTCTACAATGATGAACCCAAAGCGCTACGTGCATTCAAGCAAGTCAAATCCAGAGTATACTTAGAAGAATTAGAAGCTTCAGAGATAACAAATATTCTGGAGAGTGACAATCAAGATGAGATTCATTTTGTCCTGAATGCATTAATAAAAGCTAAATGTGGAACTTATACGAAGGAAGTAATTCGGTTTGCAAAAACAAAGCTGGGTGATGATCTTTATTCAGAAGATGATATTTTATGGACTGCATTCAAATATTTGAGTTTATTTCAAGAGGAAGATATTAACGACTTCTTTGTGTACTACCTGACCAACATCGAGCTAGGGAATGATGATTTAACCGAAATTGCCAGTAATTACTTCGCATCATAATAGGAGTGGTGGATGGACGATCCATGTAAGTCCTATAACCAAAAATCAAAATTTAGTTATTGAGCCGGCTGATATATCCATCTACAATACCGAATTATTGTCACATTGGGATTACATGAAAAGATTATATGATGTAAGAAGGTTTGGCTATGGACTGCATGGAAATGATTTTAATTGATTTTAACAAAAACAATCTGGATCGATTCATTAAGAATGATTTGAACATTCAGGCTAAACGGATCAAAAGTTCTCATTTTTATGATAACCATAGTGAGAGCGATATTGAATTTCAGCAAATAGAGAGCTTTGAAAAGATTCTTTCTCCTAAGGGATCAGGGAATCTTTTATTGTCTGAGCTTAGCTTGGGTCATACCCTTAACGACGTGATGATTGTATTTTCATTCGATGAGGAATTTGGAGATATTGTAATTAATTTTCCTGAAGAGGAATTGTTCAGCGGAGAAAATTCAGAGACAACGTTAAAAGCTCAGAAGTTAATAGAGTATATTCTTGATATTAAGAAGAAGTATGCAATTGAGAAGGTTAGAATCGGATATGAACCAGCTATGGATGATGACACTTGCTTGGTCGAAATTAATAAAGAAACAATGGATACGAATTCGATCGTTGCAAAACTATTGGGATAGAATTCTTCTGATCCACAGTTGGATGCAAACAATTGGACATTACGTATACTTAAAAGCCCATTTCAACTCGAATACGAGTAGTCATGGGTTATTTTTATCTCCTCATTCCATCCCAACCACTTTACAAAATCAACCCATCCCTCCCCATAGCAAATGGTATAATGGCAAAAAGGGAGATTCTGGCGCGAGGCTCGAAGGCTCTCACAGCAGAAAGGATGTTATACCACATGCCTACATACAACAAATTGGTGCGGGACAAGATTCCGCATATTATCACATCCAGTGGCAAGGAATGCCGCACACGCATTCTGGACCCGGAGGAATATAAGCAAGAACTAAGAACAAAGCTGCAAGAAGAATCGGAAGAATACATGAGTGCTGTAAGTGATCAGGAAGCGCTGGAAGAACTGGCTGACATGCTCGAAGTAATCCGGGCGCTGGCGGAGGTGCATGGAGCGAATGCGGCGCAGTTGGATAAGCTACGGGCGGACAAGGCTGAGGCACGCGGTGGATTCCAGGAACGGGTGTATCTGATCGATGTCGACGAAGCTTAACGTTAAACTCATTACAGATAACCTGGCAGACGAACTCATTTCCCGGATGCAGCATGCGTCCGGGATTTATATTATGACGTCCTTTATTATGCAGTCTGGTGTGAAGCTGCTTGCGCCGCATTTGAAACGGGCAGCAGAACGTGGAGCCGAGGTGCGGATGCTCGCGGGAGACTATCTGTATATCACGCAGCCGGAGGGCTTGCGGGCATTGTGTGAGGTCGATCCACGAATTGAAGCTCGGCTGTGGCGAAGTATGGGGACTTCTTTTCACCCGAAAGCGTATCTGTTTGATCATGACAACGGCGAAGGACTACTAATTGTCGGCTCTTCGAACTTTTCCTTCACAGCACTGAAGACGGGGTATGAGTGGAATCTCGCGATGAATGCGGAGGCGGAGCCATATACGTTCCAGATGGCTTTGGATAAGTTCATGCAGAGCTTCTACCACGAGACAACCTTGCCGGTGAACCCGGATTCGATTGAACTGTATGAGGAAGAGTACCGCAAATATCACCAGAAGAACCCGGAGATGATCCAGCGCATCACGGAGATGGAAGAAGCGGAATTTGGCACAGGTCTGCCAGAGGACAAAGAGGAAGAGTTCGCCGAGCTGTCACTGGTGCCGATTCAACCGCGCTATGCTCAGTTGAATGCCCTCGAAGCACTTCATGGCACGATGGAGGAGCAGTATGATAAGGCGATGGTCGTTATGGCGACCGGGCTCGGCAAAACGTATCTGGCGGGTTTCTTCGCCCAGCGGTTCCAGCGGGTGTTGTTTGTGGCGCACCGGGAAGAGATTCTGTTCCAGGCGAAGAGGTCTTTTCAACGGATCATGCCGGAGCGCAGTCATGGGATCTATAACGGGCATTATAAGGATGGGGCAGCGGACTGTGTTTACGCTTCGATCTTTACGCTGAGTATGCAGAAGCACCGGGATGGTTTTGCGATGGATGCATTTGATCTGATCGTGGTGGACGAATTCCATCATGCGGCGGCGAAGACATATATGTCGGTGATTGAGCATTTCCAACCTAAGTTCTTGCTGGGCATTACAGCGACCCCGGATCGACTGGATGGCAAGGATGTGTATGCGCTCTGTGATGGGAATGTGGCTTACCAGATGCATTTTATTGAAGCGATCCGGCGAGGTTGGCTGGCGCCATTTCAATATTACGGAGTATTCGACGATACGGATTATTCGCAGATTCGTTGGATCGGCACGAAGTATGATGAAGAACAGCTCATGGCTGTTCAGTTGCAAGAGGAGCATGTGGAGACGATCTATGCGGCCTGGCTGCGGCACAAGCAGACGAAAACGATTGGATTTTGCTCATCGATCCGGCAGGCGGACTATTTGGCTGCGTATTTTCGTAGTCAGGGGGTGAAGGTGCTCAGTCTACATTCGCGCACATCGGAGATGTCTCGGGAGGAAGCGATCCGGCAGCTTGATGAGGGTGAGCTGGAGGTTATACTGACGGTGGATCTGTTCAATGAGGGGACAGATATTCCGCGTGTGGATACGCTGTTGTTCGTGCGTCCAACCGAGTCGCTTACGGTATTCACCCAGCAGGTGGGGCGTGGTCTAAGGCTGGCAGAGGGCAAATCGCATTGTGTCATTATCGACCTGATCGGGAATTACCGCAATGCGGATGTGAAGCTGAGTCTGTTGGATGTGCGTGGAGACGAGGAACGAAGCGGGAAAGCGATGGATTCGGGTGTGCCTGAAGTTCCAGCCAATTGTGGAATTCATCTGGAGACCCGGGTGGTTAATCTACTCCAAGAGCTAAGCCGCAAACGGCTGCCACGCCGCGAGAAGCTGCATCAGGATTTTCTGGATGTGAAGCGAGAACTGGGGCGTATTCCGACGTATCTGGAGCTGCACCTGATGGGGCGTTCGAAGAGTATCGGGTATCGGAGCGAATTCGGTTCCTATGTTGGATTTCTCTATTGGGCGGAGCTGCTGTCCCCGACTGAGGGAGAGGTGTACGTCCGCCATGAGGCGTGGCTGCGTGATGTGGAGAAGACACTCATGAACAAAAGCTACAAAATGATCGTGCTGCTGTACATGCTGGAGCGAGATGAAGTCCACTGGATGGACCCAATCACGCCGGGGGAGATAGCAAGGTTCTTCCATACGTACCTGACGGAGAAGGAATACCGGAAACGGAAAGACTTTTCGGACAAAGGCAAACTTTCGATCTGGGAATGGAATGAGAAGACGGCAACGGAGATTGAGAAGTTGATAATTGAAATGCCCATGTCCAAGTGGAGTGGGGCGAAGGGCAGCATGACGCGATTCGAAGATGGCGTGTTCTCGCTGAATGTGCAGGTGAAGGATGCGGAGGAACAGGCGGTGTTATATCGCTGGACGAAGGAGATTTGTCAGTATCGTTTGCATGCGTATTTTGAGCGGGGGACAGGGAAGTAGAGAAGAAGCTGCGGCGATTCCAATTTGGACCGCTACAGCTTTTTTTGATTACATTTAGCCATTCAAATTGAGTCTTGAGATTTTCAATAATAATAATTGTTTTAGTTATTTTGTCACTGTGAAATAACTCCCCTTGCCGGAAATAATAGTGAGTTCATCAATTCTTACGTAATAGTTCCAGTGATAGGGGTGTTATCTGGATAGACGATAATATATTGAGGATCTTTATACGAATAAGTTTGTTGCAAAGAATAACTTATTATTGCATTAGAAATTCCTAAGCTTACAACAAATGATGCCGCTAGTACTAATGAAACAATTGCAATTGGTTTAACTTTTTTATAAATTAATGTGATCGTAGTGGCAAGGGCTAACAAAGCAGAAATGATGAGTTCATTATTTGATCCCAAGATCGCGAAATTCTGTTCTTGGTTCGTAAAAGGATAGAACAAATTAATTCCATTACCAAGAAGGTCTATAAGAAGATGCCCGATGAATAATGTGGCCATCGTACTTATCCACGCCCAGAAGAACCGAACGTTTAAGGTTTTATAGATGATCCAGCCATATGCAGCTCCAATTAAGGGAACCATAGCAAGAGAATGTAACAATATATCACCAAAGTACTTAGTGATGTCAGGAGTGATAGCAATAATAGATCCCAAAACAATAGTAATTATATAGTCTTTAGTAAGAGATAACCGCTTATTTAGAAAAAGTAATAGAATCGTTCCGCCCGTAATCAAGTGTATAGCCATATGAAGAAACATTTGCATCGAGTTACCTCCTGAGCCTAGTTCATACATTTAAATCTTTTAGTGATGTTTTCTCACTTCACACAAAATCACCTTTCCCCACCCTCCACATAAACCATAATCGCTTGATACAAAAACCTCAAAAAATCCTCATCACCAAACTGATCAAAATAACCCGCATAGCGACGATCCGTCGTATAGGTCTCCGCGATACATCTCAGAATCTCATCATCACAGACCATAAACTGTTCCAGACAACTCTTCCATTTACGCACTAACGCTTGGACCTCACGAGAAGCAGGGGACAGATCCTGATGTTTCGCCAACTCCCGAAATACCTGCTCCATGTTGACCGAGAACTGCTGGTAGGCTTTTTCTTGTTCTTCCACAGACAGCTGGCTCACATTAGCTTCGAATTCCTGATATTTCTCGGTATCTCCATATACAAACTTCGCCTCGGATTCATATTGTTCTTGGATGGGCAGAATGGAAGAGTCGTCAAACAGATGAAGATGAGAGATATCTTTCCCATCTACATACTCATCCAATTGATGGATGATGGTTTCGAGCTTTTGTTTGCGTTGAACGAGTGTGCTGCGGTGCTCTCTTAGGATATCTTTTTGTTCTTCTTTGGAAAGTTGCATCATGGCCGCAATGTCTTTTAATGAGAAATTCATTTCTTTGAACAACAGAATCATCTGCAGATTCCCGAGTGCCTCTTGATCGTAATAGCGATAGCCGTTGTCCTCGACTTTGCTCGGTTTCAATAGATCCGTTTTATCATAATAATGTAATGCGCGTTTGGTGATGCCAGTAATCTGAATGATATCTTTAACGGTGAAATAGGGTGTCTTCATTCCAAAATTCCTTTGTTTCAGCAAGGATGACACTTGCCGGAGTGATGGTTGCTTCGGTAATCGGTGTACCTGTTTTGTTCAGATAATATTGAATTAAGTGATAACCGCAAGAATAGCCAGCCGCATAGGGCATACCTACGGGCGTGAAGTTTTGCATGATGGCAAGTTCATCGCCGTATAGATACGGATTAATTTGGTCAAAACCGGTGACATACAGCTGATCTTTTATCTTTGGTTTAATTACTTTATTCAAAGTCTCCATATCCGTTTTAGCTACCCAGGGGCCTAGCAACTCTTCTCCATACAGGGATGTCGCAAAGCTCTCGGCCAACCCCTCACTAACAACCATTTCCCCAAGCGTAATCTGTGGATTCCACTGGATATATTGATACCTTACGTTATGATTGCATTCATGGGCTAACACGGATTGCATACGAGGTAGAGTATATCTATTGGGGATCAGGTTCGCAATAATATAACCCGGGATTCCACCATCTCCGCTGATGCCTTCGTTCATGGTGAGTGAAGGACTGTTCTTGTCGCCTAATAAAATCGTATATAGATATTCGAAGACCGATAGCTCAATCCCGTGATCTGTAAAGGTGGATAGACTCGTACGGACAGCTTCATGACACTGTTGCCAAAATGCTTCAGACGAAATCGTTGCTAACGATTCGTTAATCTCAGGTGTAATATCTGCTGGAGCGATATTCATAAAGTTATTCATCATGATCACGTCAAAGCCGTGAGGTTCTTGAGAGCGAAACGGGATCTGTTGAATGTTCCATTTGTTCATGAATGGACTCATCATTCGCTCGCGGTATAACTCCAATTTCTCATCGGGTGCAGCCTGGATGATCTCCTCATAGATTTGATCTGAACGTAACGCGGTAATCTTCATCCTTAATCTCTCCTTCATGTAAGCTTGAGATCATTATCAAGTATGACCTAACGTAACAGTCAAGCGTTGATGTTACGCTGCTGGCTCTCTGAATGATTCTGCATCTTCATTGCGAATATCAGAGCAGACAGGATATAGATCAGGCTTAACAAGAGATAAGGGAGTTGCAGCGAGAATACACGATCAAATGTCGATTCACTAACCCGCACCAATAATCCGCCGAGAAGCGTACCAATGGCACTGATGCCAAAGGACAAAAAGCGAAACACACTTCCGACCCGGCCAAGCATCTCATTAGGAACGGAACGTTGCAGGATGGAGGAACGGGTAACATTGTAGACAATAATGAAAAATGCAGCACAGAAGTACAGTCCGCCTACCATATATGCATTTGTAGTTAGACCCACCACACCGTAGATGATTCCCATGCACAAAATGGAGGAGATAATCAATTGTTTTGTACTCCATTTCTTACGCATATAAGCAACAGCCTGGCTCCCTACAATGCTGCCGATTGTTGCAATGGAGATGAGGATACCAAATGCAAAAGCATCCAACTGAAGCACATCTCGTACAAAGAAAATCTGAGTAGCCAGAATGATCGAATACATCAGCGTAACGGTGACGGATAGAATGGCTAGTCCGCGGAGAAAACGATCATGATAGACATATTGAATACCGGACCACATCTCACGTTTCCAATTCTTCATCGGGCGAACTTCCTTCTTGGTTGTTTCCGTATCTCTGGGGTAGAAGTTTCCTTTCAAACTGATCAAAAAGAGCAGAGCAATAACAGCCGTTACAGCGTCTATGGCAAAAGGAAAAACAATATGCAGGGTTATGATAAACCCTCCCAGAGCAACGCCCAGAATATCACTTGTGATTAACTGTCCGGCGGTGAACTGCCCATTGGCTTTTTCCAATTTACTTTCATCTACTAGTTGAGGGATGACCGTCTGCACTGTACTGTCGAATACAACTCGGCTCAGGCCAATCCCAAACATGAACAGTGCCAGAATCGGAATGCTCACCCATCCTCCCCAGATACATACCGTCAGGACAAGCAGAAGGATCATTCGCGTAAAGCCTGCCCCAATCAGCATATGTTTGCGTGAGTATCGGTCGATGAGAACACCCACGGGCAGACTGAATAGCAGCCAGGGTAAACGAAGTGCCGTCATGGTGACAGAGGCATAGAGCGTATCGCTCGTTAGTGTTGATATGAGCCAAGGAACCGCAGCAAGCGTAAGTCCATCACCCAAAAATGTAAGAGAAAATGCACCAAATAACTTGGTATAATTCGACTTGATTTTCATCGTTCCCTCCGCCAATAAGATGTATAGCATAGTAACATTGAGGTTGGAAAATAATGTGTTTTCACTTAAACCAAATTTAAGTTATTCTAAAATGGTTTTCAATCCTATTTTTACAACTAATAACTTCACAAAACGCTTACAAACTTTCAATTCTACCCTACCTTTTCCGCTACGAAGCTGAGATAATGGGAGAGGAAGAAGGTATGAAACAGACGCGACAACCATGTTCACCAACAGTCAAAAATAAAAGCTGCATATCCATAGGAGGATTATGAATGACGACACAACCATTGAATCTGATCCAATCCACGGAGGGCCAAGCGTTGCTTGCCCAAATGTATGGACAATCACAAGTAGAGGTACAGACTGCACGTTACACAAAGCTGAACGCAACGTTCGAAGAGTACTTTGGCGCGCAAGAAGGAAGCAAGTTGTTCAGCGCATCAGGACGCAGCGAGATTGGCGGCAACCACACGGATCATAACCATGGTAAAGTGCTGGCGGGCAGCATCACGCTGGATACGATTGCAGTGGCTGCACCAACTGCGGATTCCGTTATTACGTTTTACTCAGAAGGCTATGACAAGAAATATGTAATCGATCTCACGAATCTTAAACCAAATACGGAAGACGATGGCACAACAGCATTGATTCGCGGTATGGCTGCAGGATTTGGAGAATTCGGATATAAGGTAGGCGGCTTCCAGGCGTACCTCTCCAGTAACGTGTTCTCAGCATCTGGGGTGAGTTCCTCGGCGTCATTTGAGATGCTGATCTGTACGATTTTGAATCATTTCTATAACGATGGAGCACTGGATGTTGTGACCTTGGCCAAAATCGGTCAGTATGCGGAGAATCACTATTGGAACAAACCTTCGGGTCTGCTGGATCAGATGGCTTGTGCGTACGGCGGACTCATTGCTATTGATTTTGAAAATCCTGCACAGCCTGTTATCGAGCCTGTTCAGTGGGATTTCCAACAAAACGGCTACTCATTGGTCATTGTGAATACGGGCGGTAACCACGCCGATCTGACGGAAGATTACGCTGCTGTGCCATATGAGATGAGAGCGGTTGCTCAGGCGCTCGGCAGTGAGTATGTTCGGGAAATTACAGCTGACGCAATCTACGCCAACCTCAAGAAGGTTCGTGAAGCTGCTGGCGATCGTGCCGTGTTGCGTGCGCTTCATTTCCTGGAAGAAAACAATCGTGTCGATGGTCAAGTTCAGGCATTGCGTGATGGACGTTTTGCTGATTTCTTGAAACTGATCACGGCGTCCGGTAACTCGTCATGGAAGTGGTTGCAGAATGTATATCAGAGTGGTGCTGTGAAGGAACAGGAGATTGGCATCGCGCTGGCACTGACCGAGAATTATCTGCAAAACCTGGGTGATGGCGCTTGTCGTATTCATGGTGGTGGATTCGCAGGGGTTATTCTGACGATCCTTCCGAACGAAAAAGTAGAAGAGTATATGTCATGGATGCACGACATGCTGGAAACGCCGATTATCGTCGTTAATGTGCGTGCACAGGGTGCAGTGTGTCTGAATGCATTGATCGCTAACGCGGGCTAAACGCAGTCAGATCAATAGTTCTAGCATGATTCAACGAAGTCCGGGCTATGCCCGGGCTTTTTAGATTGTCCATTTTTTTAAAAAAATTCAAACTTTGAAGGTCCGTAATGTGTTATTTATATAGTGGTTTAGTTAGGTGGGTATTTACCTAGAATACAGGCGTACTGATGATGGTCTGAATAGGTGAGAGGCTATATCTCAATATTGTTCATATGGGAGGAAGGGTCAGATGATTACACCTACAGTGGCTGGTCAGGATGAGGCTCAATTATACGAGGAGTTGCGGCGTGCGATCGATGAATTCGACGAGGGCGAGCAGCGGCAAATAGTTCTGAGTCGGATGGTCAGACAGCTCAGGTTCGCCAAATGGCGTAAAGATCGGATGCGCAAAGTCGATGCATACTGCCAAAGGATCAAACCCGCGACACTTTGGATCATCTTAGCCACAGGCGCACTTGCACCAGTCTTGCTGTTTAGCATGTTCATCTGGGTATCGTTGTGGGTGGAATGAAGCTGTAGAGAAGAGGGATAACAATATGAAGTTAATAAAAAGAACCGTTAACCATCGGATTATCGTATTCCGACTGTAACGATTCTCTGAGCTATCTTTAGGGTTAGTGGGACATTTGCGTAGATTTACCGTCTAAGGATTGCACTTGTCCCTGAATGTACTGGTGGTAATCACTGAAGCTGCTGATGTGATGCAAGGAATCAGAATTCTCGGACTGAATCTTAATTTTGCCGTCCTGAGGCAAACTTTTCATCTCAGCAATGACGGATTTGGAACCTTGGATATCACCGGACATGTCCTGGATTCGCTGTAATAATGCCGGATGTCCCTCATGCTGGAGCATTTCGGCGAGCGGTCTCATTTCCTCCAACTTTTGACTCGACCGTTCAAGTGTGGTCATCACTTTGTCTCCATCTGTACTTGCGCTAAGCGAGACCATTCGGTGAATATGGTCTTTCTCCATACGTTCAAGCGCCTCAAGATGGGAAGCTTCCAGTCGTTTGGGATCGCTCCAACTCTCCGATCGAACGGTGTTATTCTTTTGCTGTGATGCATTATTCGCAGTGCCATTGCCACAGCCCCATAACAGAGATGAGCAGGTTAACACGGCTCCAACGGCGATGATACTTTTTAACCTCATGCTGTCACTCCTTCGATAATTTCCTGAAGGTAGTATGAGCAATAATATCCAAAATCATGCTTCTTCTTTTCATTTCATTCCCAGTATGTAGTTGAATAACCTTTTAAAATCGAGAGTACATATCTTCGCAAATTTTTGTAGCCTGTATTTTCACGTGAAATTGCAACGGTACGTAGCGAGGTGGAAAATAATGAATCTGTATACTAATAACATATGGCGCTGGACCATCAATCTTCTATATCCTGCCATTATCTTTGTCTTCCAGAGCTGGGGACCGATATTGGATTCTTGGACAGGTCCTATTTTGTTCGTCGCGGTGTTCTGCTTTCTGTGGAGCGATGTGAAAGACTTGTTCCTCTCGACAGGATTGACATGGATTATTGCCATCCCGTGTTGGTGGTATTGGATTGAACGTCCGAAACCATCGTTCGGTGCAGAACATTTTGCGGCACATCTATGGTTAATTGTACTTATGTATATTGTCTTTGTGCTCATTCCTCAGACCTTAATCCTGACTACTCGGTTGCGGGTGATGCATTATTATAAGAAGTGAAAGTTAGTAGAGAATAGGCGGCCGTTGGCCGTTTTTTTAAAATAAAATGAACGCATGGGAGAGAGTTCAATTGTTGAGCAAAGATATAACAAGAAGTAAAGAAAGAAGTTTTTTATATATCATGATTTTCACCTTAATATATGGTCTGACATTACTGATCTGGCCGTTGATCGCATTTTCCATGGGAATGTCGCTCGCTGCACCCACTCCTTCTGAGTATCAGGTGGCAAGTCGTTTGGAGGGCAATATACTGATGTCATACCCACTCTGTGTTATTGCGGCCTTGGTTTCGGGATGGGTTTCTTACCATGAGAAAAGATACATCTTTCCTTACTGGATCATGCAGTTGCCATTGTTATGGATCGCTGCATGGATGCTGGTAAATTACTTCGGGGCAGCACTATCTGCCATACCATTTCTACGATAATTAATTGTTTATAGAGATTCAATTTTAAGGAGAGGTTAATCTATGCCCAAGACAAGCAACCGTAAACGCGTAGCGTACGTGTTGTTCTTTGTATTGGTCGCTCTGTTTTTGATACGCTCTTGTGGTCCGCAGGACATCGACACAATCTTAAGCGAAAAAGGTATTTCCCCAGAACAGGTAAAGCTAGTTACAACTTTTGAACCGCGAACACAATTGGTTTTATATCAGGATCTCACTACGAATAACCTGACTCCTGCTTTGATCCAGCAAAAGATGTGGTTCTCCGAACTGGCCAGAATAGGCGGTGGTCTGCAGGATAATCCGGTCGAGCCGCTTTCTTCTCATATATCAGGATACGAGGAGTCTAAAGGCAAAATGATCTATATTGTATACGGGTATCTCCACGATGCTGACATTACCCAGGTGCATATTCGCTACAAACCAAATCTGGCATCTTCACGGTTGGAAGCGGAAATCGTGAAATCGTCTTCCAATCAATCCAACGGCAGGTTGTGGTATGCGGTAATCCAGCAGCCGATTCACGAGATGATATGGGACATAAAAGGATTGAACGACGAAGGGCACGTCATCTACTCATCTCTCGATAGTGAGGATTAGGAAGCAGGCTGGCTTATGGAATGGAAAATTCGCAGTCATAGTTCCGCATGATTCGAATTGCAAACGAACTACCTCCATCTACACAAACACCCCTTATCCGGCTCTAAACCGGACAAGGGGTGTTTCACATTCTTGCTACACTTTCCGTTTATATTTCCCAGTATACGGGATCGTGAGGTGGATTTTCAGATCCTTAATCGAGTCTTCCGTAAGCATCATCTTGCTCCCGTTGTTGGATAACTTACGCCAGAGCTTTGGATTTTTGCGATACAGCTTCTCCTGAAGACCGTAAATATCCACACCACGCTCAAGGCCGTGACGATAGGTCTGCATGATCTGCTCCCGCAACTTCACTTCACTAATCTGGATCATCTCTTCATACGAGGTGGGCACCAGGTATTCGTACAGGGCAGTGAGGTAGTGGGCATCAATGTTGAACGTAACGTCTTCACCCTGAATGACAGGTTTAATTTTGATCTTTGGTAATCCTACACTGAGCGCCCCGTAGATCGTTCCATCCTTCTGGACAAGTAGAGGGGCCCGCCGCATGTCTTTAATTAGCCAGTGATAACCGGGAAGCTGACTGCGTGGAAAGTATTCAAAGTCATAGCCAGTCTTCTCGAAAAAGGCCCCTTCCACCAGAAACAAATCATGTTTCTTCTCATTCTCAGCCCACTGGGTATCATTCAATGCAAGACTCGGCAGATACGTCGTGGTAGCGGGATCATTATGTGTTGCAATGAGTTTAAAGCTGAGCACAGGCGGGTACAACGATTCTTCCATGTATGTGGGGAGCGGATTGTGAAGAATGCTGTCCAGTGGCGACATATTATAGATGGACGTTGCACTCAGGATTTTCTCCAGAGGCTCTCGTGTTCCATACACCCAGGTTGTATAACGGGATTCTGGAAATCGTCCCAGCATGTCGAACACTTCTTTGATGTGTTTGCTAGTCAGCACACCTTCGGCCATAACGATGGCTGTCACATGCCCCCAAGCCATGTGTAATTGAGCTGTACGGAACAGTTCGTTCAGCGCCAGACTCATGGTTTTCCCTTCGGCATGTCCGACCCATACAGGCGGTGTATCTGCACTTTTGGTTGAACTCTCACTCTTCGCGACACTCGCAAAATCTAGTGTTTGTACATACAGGTGATACATGCCGTCCTTATAATCAATGCCAAAGGCTTTGGCGTAGTCCACCTGTTGAATCTCAAAGGCACTCCAGCATCCACTTGTCATCACGCACATCGATAGGCTTAACAGACCCAGCAAACATCGCTGTAACAAGTGTTTCATCGTCCGTTTCCTTTCTTACGCGGTTCTTGAGTCTCAAGATAGACGGGTCTTCGTTTACCTAACCCCTTAGGCAGTTTGAATAATGAAGCTATCGCTTGTTTGAAATGAAGCGGTGTTAACGGCGTGAGATACGGAATGCCAAATGATTTGAGATCGGTCAGGTAGATGAGGAACAGAATCAACGACAGGATGAACCCATAGATGCCGAGGGATGCCCCCAGGACAAAACAAAGGAACCGCAGGATCAGCACAGAACTGGTCATGACCTGATTCACAATGGTTGCACCAGCTACGACGGTAACTGCAATGATGACAATCATGAGGGGAGAGACCATGCCGGCTCGAATGGCGGAATCCCCGATGATCAAACCGCCAACGACCGTTAATGTCTGGCCGATGGCACTTGGTAAACGTACCCCCGCCTCTCGGAACAGCTCCATTAGCAGCATAATGAGAAACATCTCCACTCCCGATTCCATTGGAAGTCCCATGCGTCCAACCGATATCGTCGCGACTAGAGGAAAGGGGATCTGATCCATATGAAAGGATGTCAGCGCAATATAAAAGCCAGGCAGGAATACGGTGATCATCAGGCCAAGAAAGCGCAGCATCCGTCCTACGTTCACAGGCAAGAAGGGAAAGCTTGCATCCTCCGGTGATTTGAGCAAAAGAAACAGATTGACTGGCCCAATAATGGCGCTGGGATTACCGTCTACAATGAGGATAAAACGTCCATTCAGGAGACATTCTGCAGCAAAGTCAGGCCTGCCCGTATAATGGGTGACGGGAAACAAAGTAATCTTCGAAGGCGACAGCAATTCTTCCAGTTCATTGGCGGTCAAGATGCGTTCCGTCTCAATCTTACGCAACCGATCCTGGACGTCTTCGATCAGCTCCGGATTGGCGATATTCTTGATATACATCAATGCCACCTTGGTTGCAGAACGTGTACCGATCAGTTCGATATTGCAGGCCAGTTGGTTCGTACGCAGACGGGTGCGTATCAAGGCAACATTTACGGCGAGTGGTTCAATGAATCCATCTCTTGCCCCGCGGATCGAAACTTCGGTGGTCGATTCCTCCGGTGTTCGAGTAGGGATGTTAGATATATCAATACTCCACATGGTTTGCAGGGAAGGAATACAGATCAACATATGGCCTTCAAAAACACGGAGAGACATCAGTTCAGTTCCAAATGCCGGATCTTGCAGATCCATTCGGGTCCAATCCAGGCTGATGCACTTTTCAATGTCGGATGTACGGATAAAGTGTGTATTTTCATATGTTCGTTTGAGTTCCGGGAGAATAATATCGTAGATCGCTTCACTATCTACCATACCGCTGCAATAGGTCATAAGAAGTTGCATCGGAGGTTCTCCGATCATATGACTATTGATGATGACATCATCAGATCCGGCAAAAAAGGTATTCAGGTTATGCTCGTTCATTCGGAACGGTTCAACGTCAGGATTATTCTTGGGCTGGGTTGAGATCGGCATGATCGGGAGCCTCCTTGTCCTTTTTATGGATTAATGCAGCAATGGTTAATATCACGGTAACGATTGAGACATAGGCCAGCATGACCGGGAACTGAATATGATCCACGTAATAGTCGACGTAATCAATGCGCCACCATTGCATCGCCATGAAGCTCATGATGACGGTAATGGTGAGAATCGCGATATATCGTTTCTTCGGTCTGCGGAAATTTAGCAGATCCACGATGAGATACATGGATATGGCGACCCTTGCAAAGGAACCACTGAGCCACTGATAGATGGACAGAAAATCAACGTGTTGCAGCAGCTTGCCGATATTCACAAGTTTCCATTGTTCATAGGGACTGTTTCGTTGTTTGGCTGCTTCTTCAGGACCGAATTCCACGATGGCCCCGATGGTTGGTCCGATCGCCATACTGAGCATAAACACGCCGAGGATTAGAACATACCACCAACGAATTTTGCCTTTGACTTCATGTTGGAACAACATAAGAATCCAGATTTCCATAAGTCCGGCAAGAGAGTAGATCATGCCCCGCCACACGGGACCCATACCGTTCTCCATAATCGGGAACAATAGACTGTAGTCTTTATATTTCATATTGGCGGACATTACAAAATAACCTAGCAAAATGACAAAGGGCAGCAGCAGACTGGAAGTCATCGCAATGGAGCGTATGCCTTTAGCCGCTGCCCACGCAGCAACCAGTGCTCCGCCACCTGCCAGAACATAGGGAGGTGTGAATTGAAGATACGTGGATACGGTCCAGTTGGTTGTCTCATACAACGTATGCGTGCCAAGCGTGAATAGCAGAATAGAAGCGGAGATCCGGAAGATCCAGGAAGGGACCGCCCCGAATTCTCGCGTAATCCAATCTGTTAATCGCTGTCCACGTACTCGCCGAATGATGATATACATCATACATAGAAACAACATGAAAAAAGGGGCAGCCGCCACGACAGACAACCATCCGTCTCTGCCGCCAGCTTCGAGAATTGCTGGAATGGACAAGACATGGCAGACTAGTCCGGCACTTAATAAAATGATGGAAAAGGATAACCAGATGGTAATTTGACCTTTTTCACGACTCATGCGAATCCTCCTTTCCAATGAAGGAAGTTTCCGTTAGGTTGTACAGCATACAGGAAGTTGATTCCTTTTTCAGATTTTTTCACAGAAAGCGGCAAACGAGATGGACGAGCCAGACAGAAAGCTTTAACATACAGATATAGCAATGTCCGAAGACAAGCACTGAGCGAAGTATAGAGAAATAGGGAGGAAACCGGCGATGACAAATACGACGAAGACACCTGGAGAGACAAAAGTTGGCTTTATTGGTACAGGCGTGATGGGTAAAAGCATGGCTGGGCACATCCAGCAAGCGGGATATCCGCTGCATGTGTACACACGAACTGCTGCCAAAGCGGAAGCGTTGGTGAAAGAAGGTGCCGTATGGCATGACACACCAGGCAAACTGGCAGCTGCGTGTGATGTCATCATCACAATGGTGGGGTATCCGAAAGATGTAGAGGAGATCTATCTCGGTAAGGATGGTCTCGTAGCCAATGCCAAACCGGGTTCATATCTGATTGATATGACAACATCCAGTCCGCTACTGGCTGCACGAATCTTTGAAGCTGCGGAAGCCAAAGGACTGCATGCACTGGACGCGCCTGTGTCGGGCGGTGATATCGGAGCGCAGAACGCGAAGCTGTCCATTATGGTTGGTGGTAGTTCGGAGGCCTTTGAAGCCGTGCGTCCGCTGTTTGAGCAGATGGGCACCAACATTGTGCTGCAAGGCAAGGCGGGAGCCGGGCAGCATACCAAAATGTGCAACCAGATTGCCATTGCCTCTGGCATGATGGGTGTATGCGAAGCACTTGCCTATGCCAAGACGTCTGGTCTGGACGCGGAGACCGTGCTGAAGAGCATTGCTACCGGTGCAGCCGGAAGCTGGTCGCTCAGCAATCTCGGTCCGCGCATGATCGCAGGCGATTATGAGCCTGGATTCTATGTGAAACATTTTATCAAAGACATGGGAATTGCACTGGAGTCTGCAAAAGCGATGGGCATGAAAACGCCTGGGTTGGCCCTGGCCGAGTCCCTGTATCAGGAAATAGCGAATAATGGGCTGGAAGAGAAGGGTACTCAGGTGCTCTACACCTATTATCTTCAGGCTTAACAACCAAGAGAACAGCAGCGTATTCTTTTTCTATTCAGGAAAGGGTTGCGCTGTTTTTTTTCAATTTTGCGGCTTGTTTATGCGTCTAAAGTCACGAAATTGGTTAAATGTTCATATGTACTTTGCGTATTGGAGAGATTTTGATCGTTTTCCCTTTATTTTTACCCCGCTTTATCCGACATAAGTAATAGAAGTTTACATAATGAATGTGTCAAAGGATGTTATTCCTCCTGTAATGGTCACCCGTAACCCACACTATAATAGAACGGAGCTTGCCCATGTTCAAGAAAATCCTGTCTCTGTTCAAGACACAACCAGAGCTTGCGAACCAGATTACAGCCTCCGCTTCAGCGTTGCCATCAACGACAACCATTCCCCCGCGTATGGTCCGTAGTAAGCGCAAGAAAAAGGCGGAAGGGGATTGGACACGCCAGCCGGAGGAGCCTAGTACAGCAGATCAGCTGATAGGTCTTCCAAGTCAATATAAAGTGCTGAACGACCTGCTCGTTACCAATCCGAAGTCACGCTCCGGTTATTCGCAGATTGATCATGTCGTAATCGGTCCTCGGGCAATCTTCGTGATCGAAACCCGAAATCTGACAACAGGTGAGATTCGCGGCGGAAGAAGAGAGGCCAATTGGTCAGTCAGCAGCAGTCGGGTCAAAATGTACAATCCACTCATGCAGCATCGTGCACATGTGGAAGCCATCCATGCACACCTCGGAGACTACAAAAGAGTACGTCTCGTCTCCATGGTGACCTTCACGAACCGTTGCCGCATCAGTGTTGATCCTGCTGTGAGATATGTGAATTCGGATGAACTAATCATCTATGATCATGAATTGGTGGAAACGATTCAACGCAAGACAGAACGACTTGAGACAGAGGTTCCCGAAACCGTATTTCAAGAGAAGGATATCCAGGCGATCTACGCTCTGTTATCTTCGGTCAATTCCACCGATCCTCAGATTCGGTCAGAGCATATGGAGAAGGCTAAAGGGATCAAATAATTACGCTTTACGAACACTGTTGTCCATACGGGCGGCAGTGTTTTGTGTTGCGGTGGTAGTTAATGTGCGAGTAGTAAAAGGCTTTAGACACAGGTATATCGTCGTATACAACCGATTTTTAACTTATGATAGAATGTAGACCATGTCCAATTGTGTGAATCAAGCATGTTATATGAAAGGATATTTTTGTAAGCAGGTGTTCAAGTCTTGGAGCAGAGGTTAATGGTTCTCAGGAATATACATACGATAGGGGAAGATATACGATGAAATGGAATTATACGATAAAGACGTTCACAGTTATGCTTGGTTTGACAGCGATTCTGACAGCTTGTGGTGGCGGAGCGAAAGAGACGTCATCGCCGGAGTCTGCTTCCGGTACAGAAGTTGCTTCATCAGAAACAAGCAGCTCGAATGCTGCTGTAACAGAAACCGCAGCAACCGGTTCGAATGAGAGTGAGGAGACAGGTTCAACTACAGACGAATCTTCTTCAACGGACGACGGTAAGATTGGAAAGGACTCCACATTGGAAGAGTTGAAGCAGCAGTATGCGGATAAACTCGGTTATATCCGTATTCCCCTGAATGATCATCCGGTGCGTCGGGTTAGTGAGGAAGGTTCCAAAAATATTAATGTGGCCAACTATAGTGATGCCGTTGTGGACATGAATGCAGAGGTTCCAATTCATTCCGATTCGCAGCGGTTAATTGATGATGCCTTTCCATTTTTCACAACCGTACAAGCACCTGATGAATCTTATATAACTTGGGAAGAAGCAACCAATCTGGAGCGTGCCATGGTGAAAACACTGTTTATCGCCCGTGAAGGTCTGCTAATTACTGAGGATGCGATGAAAAATAAGGATTATAGCAGTACATCATTCCAGGATTCGATGGATTTCTTCAGGGTCACAGCGAAATTTGAATCCATGGCACCTGTTGCACAGCATCCGCGTGACATTACGTTGAGTACGCTATACGACAAAGCACGCACGTCATGGGGCAAGCTTGCTGCGATGGACCCGGAGCAGGATGAAGCGGCGTTTGCCGAGATGTACAAGACGACGAGGACTGATGCCAATAATGCCATAGGGTTGCTTAATGTTCTGTTGTCTACCAATGAGGAAGAACGGATCAAAGAGATTTACGGGGAATAAAAATGCCGTGATCCAGAGTTAATCTGGATCATCCCGGTAACATGTCTGGATCACATGCCTTCAAACTCTGACTACCGATTGAAGCGGGGTCAGGGTTTTTCTGGTTTTTTCCAAGAGGTGTATGATATGTTTTTAGGAGTAAGACATGTACGGAATATAGGTGAGGTGTGTGAAAGATGTGGTGGATGAACTTTTGTAAACGCTTTAAATTTAAAACGAAGCTAATCTTGTTTTTATCTACCGCAACGGTCTTAATCTCCGGAATCACAGGGTTGATCACCTATCGCATCCATATCGACCTGTTCAATGAAGAGGTCAGTCGCCAGTATAGTCTTACCGCAGAGCAGATTCTTGCACGTCTGGATTCGAGGGTACACGACATGTATAAAGTCACCGATTATATCACACTGAATCCCTCCGTAAAAAATGCCATCAAAGCACAGACCTCTGGCATCTCGTCCTATGATCAGATGAAGCTGGAAGATGAACTGGATGATCAGTTGTATCAGGTAAGGCTGGATGCACCGGAGATCATGGGACTCCGCATATATGACCTGAAGGATAACATATTTAATCTCGGAGCCTTTGCGGGCTCATTTCAACAGATGGATCCTTCCTATCTAGCAGAGATGGTTCATAGACTGGAAGGAACGGGCGGCGAATATGGTTGGAATCGTTTGGGGCCGGATGCTTTCTTGCAGGAGGAACAATCCAATTGGATTCTGGCGGGACGATTAATGCGGTCTGTTGATCTGGAGACCTATGGTGTCATGCTAATTCTGTTTAACACCTCGTTGTTCGAATCGTATCTCAAAGATCTACGGCTGAATGAGGAAGTTGCTGTCTACTTGTTTGACGCAAATGGTGAGCTTCTTTATGCCTTTCATAATCAGGATGCGGATCCACCACCACTTACCGAGCTAAGCCTAGGGGCGACGGAGATCAGGGACGAGCAGGGAACAACCCAATTGTATACGAAGCAAACGTCAGACAAAGCGGGCTTCACCCTGGTCAGCAAGGTCTCACTGGCTCAGATTCAGAACAAGGGAAAGATTATTGTAAAAGTTGCTGTGTTCTCTGCGGTAGCCAGCATATTATGCTCCTGGTTCATCATTACCGTAATTAGCGGCAGACTGTTGCGTCCACTTGCGAGTCTAGTCAACGCGATGAAAAGAGTGCGTGATGGACAGTTCGATACACGGGTACGGATCGAGACACGGGATGAGCTCGGTTTCATCGGTGAACGATTCAATGCAATGGCTTCCCGGATTGATACGCTTATACATGAAGTGTACGAGCGCGAACTCAGTGAAAAAGAAGCTGAACTCAAAGCTATTCAGGCCCAGCTGAATCCCCATTTTCTGTATAACACCTTGAGCATGTTTTTCTGGAAGTTCTATATGCTTGGTGATGAGAAATCGGCTCGCCTGGTCACTGCCTTGTCCGAGATGCTGCAGTATACGCTGGAACCTGTGCAGCAACTGACGACCGTGCAGGATGAGATGAAGCAAATAGATCACTACCTGCAGATTCAGCAGGCCCGGTATCAGGAAGCCTTGTCGATTGAGATTGCCGTTCCTGCTGAATTGTTTCGCTGTCAGGTGATCCGGCTGTTGCTTCAGCCCATCGTGGAGAATGTTTTTGTTCATGCCTTCTCGGACAAAAGGAACAACCGCCATCTGGAAATTCGTGGCTCGCGGCATACCGGGCATGAAGGAGAGCCGGATCTGCTCATCATTGAAATTTCAGATAACGGATGCGGCATGCACGCATCGGTCATTGAACGCATTATGACGCCAGTGGCACATGCAGATGAGGAACGTCAGCACATTGGCATGCGGAGTGTACTTCGAAGAATTGAGTTGATTCACGGTGAACCCTACGGTGTACAGATCGAGTCGACTGTGGGAGAGGGTACGCTAGTACGTCTTCGTTTGCCTTATCAGATCGGTGAGGACTCATGCCGGGAAATTCAGGTGACTGAGAGGAGTAGGTTCTGTTGAATGGACGTATGCTTGTAGTGGATGATGAAGCATTATTTCGTCAGGGTCTGATTCATCTGGTTCGCAATAACCCCCTCGGTTGGGAGGTCGTTGGGGAAGCGGCCGATGGAGAAGAAGCGATACAGGCTGTACACAGCTACACACCTGATCTGATCATTACGGACATCAACATGCCTGTGATGGATGGTCTAGATTTGGCTGAACGCATACACGAGAGTGGACTGGACATTATGATTATCATTTTGACAGGTTATCGTGAGTTCGAATATGCACAGCGTGCCATCCGATATGGAGCAATTGAATTTTTGTTAAAGCCGTTCTCGCTCGATGAAGCATGTCAGGTGTTACAAAAGGCACATGAACGATATCGCCGAAAACAGTCCGACATTCGGATCAGGGAACAATACAGCCAGGTGGACCGTACCGAGAGACTGCGAGAGGAACTGACTTTGTTGCTGCTCCACCATCAATTCGGATCGATAATGAATCGGATCGAGATGTTGCTAGAAGAAGCGTCCGGGATGAGCTTGTCACAAGGCAAAGCGGAGATTCATATGCTTATGAAGGTCATGATGGACTTACTGGTACAACAGCTTCAGCCTCAGGAATCCGGTGGTATGGACTCAACTGCCCCAGATCCACTACTCTGGATTCATACCATACCTGAAGTCATCGCTTGGGCCAGATGCAAGAGCGAAGAGTGGGTGGATATGCTGATGCGGCTAACTCAGGAACAGCAGGATCATGTCGTTACACGTGTTATACAGTATATTGAAATGAACTATTCCAGCACATGCACGTTGCAGGCCGTGGCTGCCCATGTTCATGTGACACCCAACTACTTGAGCCATTTGTTCAAAAAAGAAACAGGACAAGGCTTCAGCCAATATGTCAGCAAGCGTCGAATTGATAAGGCGAAGCTGCTGCTGCACAGCACTCGGCAGAGCATGGCAGATATCGCGGAACTGACCGGGTTCGATAACTCCAGTTATTTTACAACCGTATTCAAACAGATGACGGGGGTATCGCCCCGCGAATATCGCAAGCAAGTAGCCAAGTGAAGTGCCCGGTAGCAATCCCCCTTGAACTTCTGCACTGTCACAATTAAATAGAAGCCTTTTCTTAATATCTGTTCGTTTCCAAGGGCAACCCCACCATGTGGGGTTATTTTTGCGTAGAAAATTATAAAAGGATCGTTAAATAACAAATGTTTACGCTTACATTTTTATCTAAAATACAACTATAGTACATCAACAGCAGAGAGGAGTGATGGATGTGAAGGGGGAACTGACCGCAGGTCCGCCGTCTGGATTACAACCGCCGGACAGTGAAATGAAGCATCGGATTCGGCAGCAGCGGCTTCGACGATTCAAGATGAATATACCGTTAATCTTGATGTTTGTTCCGGTGATTATGTTCTACCTTACCTTTCGTTATGCACCCATCGGAGGGCTGGTCATGGCCTTTAAGGATTACAACTTCTATGATGGGCTGTGGAACAGTCCATGGGTGGGCTTTCAGCATTTTCAGACGCTGTTCAGTGATCCGCGCACGGTGGAGATTATTCGCAACACCTTGTTCCTCAGTCTGTTAAGCATCATTATCGGGTTTCCCATTCCGATCATTCTGGCCATTATGCTGAATGAAGTGCGAAACATGGCCTTTAAGCGAACGGTGCAGACGGTGGTCTATATGCCACACTTCTTTTCCTGGGTCATCATTGCGATGATGATCATGACGGTTTTCTCTTTGGAAAATGGGATCGTCAACCGCTGGGTCGAGGCCTGGACGGGAGCACCTTATCCGTTCATGTACAACAAGGGTTCGTGGGTTGCGGTGTTTGTTGGCTCAGGGATCTGGAAGGATATGGGCTTCAATGCCATCATTTTTCTTGCGGCACTAACGACCATTGATCCGAGCCAATACGAGGCTGCACAGATGGATGGGGCCAGCAAAATGCGCCAGATCTGGCATGTCACCCTTCCGGGTATACGCTCCACCATTATTCTCCTGCTTATTCTGTCGATGGGGCGGGTGATGGAGGTCGGATTCGACCAGGTGTATATGCTTCAGAATTCCAATGTCAATGAGATAGCGGATGTAATCAGTACGTATATCTACCGCACCGGTCTTCAGGGAGCACAGTTCAGCCTGACAACGGCGATGGGATTGTTCGAATCACTGGTTGCATTTATCCTCATTTTCAGTGCAAATTATATCGCGCGTCGATTTAACGAAGGTTTGTGGTAGGGAGGGAGAACAGCATGAGAAAAACCAAAGGAGAAAAAGTCTTTTATCTAATCAATTATGTATTGTTGTCATTGGTTGCCGTCAGCTGTATCCTGCCCTTACTGAACATTGTTGCCTTGTCATTTAGTGATGCAAGAGCGGTTGTTTCAGGTCAAGTGGGGTTATGGCCCGTCGATTTCACCTGGTTCTCCTATCACAGCCTAATTACGGGAACACCGATTCTGAATGCATTCTGGAACAGTGTGGAGATCACATTGATCGGTACAGGGCTCAGCATGGCGGTGACGATTATGGCGGCATATCCGCTGTCACGTAGACATTTTTATCACCGGCGCTTCTTTACGATGGCGATGGTGTTCACGATGATTTTTAACGGTGGACTCATCCCGACTTATTTGGTCGTGCAAAATCTCGGTCTTGTGAACAGTTACGGCGCGCTTTGGCTACCGGGCCTGGTGAGCACGTACAACATGCTGATTATGCGATCTTATTTTGAAAATCTGCCGGGGGAAGTGGACGAGGCTGCGCGCATCGATGGTTGTGGTGAACTGGGGCTTTTGTTCCGAATCGTGTTGCCATTATCCAAACCTTTGCTGGCGACTATTGCTCTCTTTTACGGCGTGGGTTACTGGAATTCGTTCATGAGTGTGATGATTTATATCAATGATACGTCCAAATACAACATGACCGTGCTCGTCCAAAATATGATTATGTCCAATCTGAATGTACAGGATTTTACCGATCCAACGATGATATCGAATCTGACCCCGGAAGGCATCCGGGCAGCAGCTGTCATTGTGATGGTCATACCCATTTTGGCAGTGTATCCGTTCTTGCAGAAGTACTTCGTTAAAGGGGTCATGCTTGGGTCAATTAAGGGTTAAAGCAGGCTGTGGGTTAACCCGCATGGGTTCATATTACAGGAGAGAAAGAGGGTCTTATCTATGGCGTTAACGATGAAGGCATGGATGAAGTCGGGTCTCGTGCTGGGCTTGATCGGTGGTTTGCTGGCGGGATGTACAGGAGGTAACGGTAGCGAACAGGCGGAAGGCGAAGGCAACAGAGGGAACATCACGTCAACGATCTATGATCGGGGCGCGGTCCCAAGCGGCATGGGTACGATCGAAGATAATATGTGGTCCAAGTGGATTAACGAGAATGGCCCGGCTAATGTAAAATATACTGCAGTTCCCCGCTGGGAATCCCAGTCGAAACTTAACGTATTATTCGCTTCTGGCAGTGCACCGGATATCATTTTTGAATTCGGTACGCCCATCCGTAACACACTGTTTAATCAAAAACAGCTGATGCCACTGGATGAGTTGATCGAGAACTCGAGTGTGGAATACAAAGCCTTGATGGAGAAATATCCCCAGCTCAAGAAGGCTGGCATCAAAAGCGATGGTAAGCTCTATGAAGTGGGACGTATGAACGAGGTGTTTCCACTAACGAGCTTTTTCATTCGGGAAGACTGGTTGGAAAAGTTGAATCTGGAGGTACCGACTAATGAGGAAGAGATGCTGGCGGTAGCCAAGGCCTTCACGGAGAATGATCCCGATGGAAACGGAGCTAAGGATACATACGGCATCGGTGGATTCCAGTTCGGCGATACAGCGGGGCTGTTCCGCTATATGTACAACGCCAACTGGGTGAATGTGGAGGACGGGGAGATGGTGGTTGGTCCCAACAACATGAAAGAAGCCACGGCATTCAAACGTGCATTATATGAAGCAGGAGTGGTGGATAAGGACTTATTGACCGACAAGGATGGGGCCAAGGCGAAGCAGGATTTCCTGAATGGCAAAATCGGTATGTACGCAGCCATGACTTCGGATTATACCGGGTTTGCAGCGAAGGAACTGGATACACTGATGCAGAATGTTCCTGAAGCCAAATTAAAGGTCATCGCTCTGCCAACCACGTCCGTAGGACAGCACACGATGGTGTGGAATAACCCGGTTCAGATGACTGCAGCTGTGAATGCACGAGCCAAAAATCCGGAAGCAGTTATGCAATATATCGATTTTCTGACCAAAATAGAGTCAGGTCGAACCTTCAAAAATGGATTTGAAAACACGCATTATACGCTGAACGATCAAGGCTGTCCGCGAATCTCGGATCAGGAGAAATATAAGCAGGAGATCAGCTGGGCAGGCGATTACGCCATGTTGTACAGCCGTCTGGAGGAAGGCAAATGCGGGTACACAGAAATGCTGTTCAGCGAAGAGATCCCGTCGCAGAAGGAAGGACTTCGACTATTCAAGGAAGCGCGTGAGGTATACATGACGGATCTTCCGGTAGGAGAGGGTGTTACCCATTCAGAACATATGCCGCAGCTACCCAAGGAGCTTCAGGTGAAGTTGACCAATGTGACAACAGCGATCAACGATATCTTTACCCGTTCCATCATTGGCGGAAGCAAATATACGATCGAACAGGCTGCAACGGAAGCACAACAGAAGTGGGAGCAAGGCGGTGGTCCGGAGATTGAAGCATGGTACAAAAACTGGTGGAGCAAGGAAAAGGATAATGTACTAGTCTGGGACGACTTCTATGAAATCTATGAACAACAACAGGCTGATTTTGAAAAAGCAGAGTGAATTCAAGGATTCAAATCATTCATAAAATTTATAATTTTGGTGTTGGTAGAAATAAGCGCTCTGATCCCCTGATCAGAGCCTTTTTATGTTTGGGCTTCAAATAGGGGAATATTTGCCTGAAAAATGAAGTGAATAGAAAGTTCTCGCATCTCGCTTGAAACTATATCCAGAACGATGCGTATCATAAGGTATTAATTGTTTTTTAATGTAGAAAATTGCCGTATTTCAGAGTATAGTTAAGGAATAATTTAACTTATATTCAACATGATGTAGACATGAAAGTTACTGAAAAATCTTGAAAAGAATGTATGGAACATCAGGTTGAAACTATTGGAGGTTGAGTATGAGTTCATTTAAAAGCTGGTTAAATTCAACAAAACAAGGACTTGAAGAGCAAGTCAAAAAGTTTAAAAATAAAGATTTTATGGATGCCGTGGTTGCAGGCTGTGCACTGGTTGCTTTTGCAGATGGTTCCATTGACGAAGCGGAAAAGAACAAGATGGCCGGTTATATCAACCTGAGTCAGGAATTGAAAGTATTCGATATGGCTGAAGTGATTACACGCTTTAATCACTATGTCGCGAACTTTGAGTTCTCTCCAGAGATCGGGAAGCAGGAAGCGCTGAAGGCCATTGGGAAATTCAAAGGTAAGCCAGATGTAGGACGCGTTATTGTGGGCGTATGCAGTGCAATTGGTTCAGCGGACGGCAACTTTGATGATCAGGAGAAAAGAGTCGTTGCCGAGATCTGCAATGTACTTGGACTGAACCCTGGTGAATTCAATCTCTAAGTAGAGTAGATATTTTACATGTGAAGGGAGGTGAAAATCAGTGGCAAGCATTAATTTGGTCAAAGGACAGAAGATTGATTTAACCAAAGGCAATGCAGGACTTACGCAGGTGATTGCTGGTCTCGGTTGGGACCCGGTAACTGCCAAAGGGTTCTTCGGAAGAAAAAAACAAGCGGATATCGATTGTGATGCATCGGCGATCATGTTGAATGAAGAAGGCAAGTTGGTTAAGGACTCCAACCTGGTTTGCTTCCACAACAAGCAAAGTGCATGTGGTTCGGTTATCCACTCAGGTGACAATTTAACAGGACAGGGAGACGGTGACGATGAACAGATCAAAATGGATCTGTCCCGTATTCCTGCTGATGTTCATAAAGTATTAATCGTTGTTAATATCTACGATTGTGTCAATCGCAAGCAAGATTTTGGCATGATAGAGAAGGCTTATATTCGTATTCTGGATGGTAAAAATTCCAGTGAGCTCGTGAAGTTCAATCTATCCGATAACTACACAGGTTCAACAGCGTTGATCTGTGGAGAATTGTATCGTCATGGAGGCGAATGGAAATTCTCGGCAATTGGAGAGGGTTCCCATGCGGTACATATCAACGAACTCGCTCGCAGGTACTCCTAAGTATAAGATTTAACCTAAATCGACAATAATCCTGATATTCATATGTCACGATAACTACAATACACTTAAATAAGCGAGGATGATCATACGATGGCAATTAATCTCTCTAAAGGTCAAAAAATCGATCTGACTAAAACGAACCCAGGTTTGACAAAAATCACAGTAGGCTTGGGCTGGGATACCAATAAGTATGATGGCGGAAAAGACTTTGACCTGGATGTATCGGTATTCTGTGCCAATGCAAACGGTAAAGTAGAAGGCGAGAAAAACTTCATCTTCTTCAACAATCCACAAAATGAAAATGGTTCTGTTGTTCACACCGGTGACAACCGTACAGGAGATGGCGATGGTGATGACGAGCAGATCAATATCGACCTGCCTAACGTACCCGCAAATGTAGAGAAAATTGCATTCTCTATTACGATCTACGAAGCTACAGAACGTAGCCAGAACTTCGGACAAGTCTCCCGTGCTTATGTACGAATCGTCAACGAAGCAAACAGCGAAGAACTGATTCGTTTCGACCTGGGAGAAGACTTCTCCATCGAAACAGGTGTAGTTGTTGGTGAATTGTATCGTCATAGCGGCGAGTGGAAGTTCAGTGCCATCGGTAGTGGTTACCAAGATGGATTGGTTGGATTGACACGCGACTACGGTTTGCAATAGGACGTACAGTACGACTTACAGGATGGGAAGAACCGTCTCCTGGACGGTTCTCCTTTTCATTTAATCACATATTTTGGAAAGGTGGAAAAACAAATGACAATCAGTCTTGCCAAAGGACAACGTATTGACCTGACTAAGACGAATCCGGGCCTTACCCGTGTGGTGGTTGGTTTGGGTTGGGATACAAACAAATATAGTGGTGGAGTCGACTTTGACCTGGACGCCTCGGCTTTTTTGTTGTACGAAGATGGAAAAGCCAAAGGTACGGATGACTTTGTTTTTTACAACAATCCAAGCGGCGGTGCGGGTTCAGTGACACATACCGGTGACAATCGTACGGGTGAGGGTGACGGCGATGATGAACAAGTTGTTGTTGACTTCAGCAAAATCCCTGCGCACATTCACCGGATCGGTATTACGGTAACCATCTATGATGGAGATGGACGAGGGCAGAATTTTGGACAAGTCTCCAATGCTTTTGTTCGTGTTGTAGATGCTGCAAGTGATCGGGAAGTGCTTCGTTTCGACCTCGGAGAGGACTATTCCACAGAAACAGCTGTGGTGTTCTGTGAGTTCTACCGTGCAGGTGCAGACTGGAAATTCCAGGCGGTAGGCAGTGGCTTCACAGGTGGACTATCTGCTTTATGCAAAAATTACGGACTGGATGCACAATAACTTGGCATAGAAAGGTGAATCTGCTATGGCGATTTCTGTCGTGAAAGGCCAGAAGAGTGATCTGACTAAAACCAATCCGGGCTTGTCCCGTCTAACGGTAGGCATCGGTTGGGAGGCAGCCTCGGGTGTAGAGCTGGACACATCAGCATTCCTTCTGGGTTCAGACAATAAAGTGGCTGGAGATGAGGATTTTATCTTTTATAATCAGCCCTCTACCTCATTCATCACGTACATGGATGGTGGACAGGTTGGTGGCGAGAAGAAACAATTCGCTATTGATCTTGGCAAAATCCCTGCCCGAATTGAGAAAATCGCCTTCAGCCTGACGATTCATGACGGTGAAGCACGACGCCATCATTTTGGACAGGTTCAGCATGGTTTTCTACGGTTTGCCAATGCAGCTACAGGTCAGGAAGTGATGAGATATGATCTGGGAAGCGGTTTTACAGTGGAGACCGCGATTGTCATCGGTGAATTGTATCGCCATAACGGAGAATGGAAGTTCAATGCGATAGGATCAGGTTTTGCAGGTGGTTTGAATGCACTCTGCGCTAACTTTGGTGTGGATGTGGATGGTGGATCGGACCCTGCACCAACGACTTCAACCGTTCCTCCGACAGCTGTACCGACTCCACGACCACCGGCGCCCGCACCAGAACCGACGCCTGCTCCTGTGAATTCGATCAATTTCAGCAAAATTGAATTGAAGAAGAAGGGCGACACCATTAACCTCAAGAAAAATGCGGGGGGACTTGGTGAAATCCTGATTAACCTGAACTGGAATCAACAGGGTAGCAAAGGGTTATTTGGTCGCAGCAAGAGTGTGGATCTGGACTTGGGCTGCCTGTTCGAGATGAAGGATGGTACACGAGATGTGATTCAGGCATTGGGACAGACGTTTGGTTCACTGAATCGTTTCCCTTATATTGCACTGGATGGGGATGACCGGACGGGATCGGTTAAGACGGGAGAGAATCTGCGGATTAATGGTGCCCGTATCTCGGAAATTGAGCGCATCTTGGTATTCACCTATATTTATGGTGGTGTGGCCAACTGGTCTCAAGTAGACGGTGTGGTAACCATCCAACAGAAGGACGGCCCGGATATCATTGTCCGAATGAATGAATACGGGAGCCCGCTTGGCATGTGTGGCATCGCGATGTTACGCAATGTGAACAATGAGACATTCAGTATTGAACGAATCGTGCAGTTCTATAATGGGCATCAGGCGTTGGACGAGGCTCATGATTGGGGAATGCAGTGGGTTGCGGGAAGAAAGTAATCATTTGTATTTATTCAATATATAAACGCTGTATCGGTCAGCACCATTGCAAGGATACTGTTGACCAACGTTATCCTCGATAATAGACCATCAATCCCTCCAGATTAGGAGGGATTGGTTTTTATGCCCCGACAGCTGGAATCAACTATTGCAGATTGGCTATTGCCAAAGGTGCGAGGAGGAGACACCCCTGAAATATTTTAACTTTTTGAGTCTGGAAGAAGAAGATACTTTATTTTTCTCTTCACCCGTCTCGTTCAATCACCGGACTTCCAAAGATCTACTGGCATATGCTGTTGGGGCTGCTCTATATATGCCCGCGACGCGCACACATATCGCGGACGACATTATGAATGGTAAACATGAAGGTCTGACGACTATTATTATTGATCTGGAGGACGCTGTGGGTGACGACCAAGTAGAGTTTGCCGAGCAGTGTCTGGTACAGCATCTAACTCAACTGATGACTTATATGGAGACAGGCATGCTGAGTCAGGATCAAATGCCTCTTCTGTTTGCTCGTGTACGTTCACCACAACAGTTGGAACGTCTCATTGATACGTTGGGAGAACTGGTGTCCATGCTGACAGGCGTGGCTTTGCCCAAGTTTTGCGTGGGCAATGGAAGAGCCTATTTTGACCAGATCCGCAAGTATAATCAACAGAAACCGGAACATTATCCCGTTCTCTATGGTATGCCCATATTGGAGACTGCTTCAATTATATATCGGGAGACACGTTGGGAGACCTTACTGGGCCTTCGAAACATCCTCGATGAAAATGTTGAATATGTGCTCAATGTACGAATTGGTGCGACCGATTTCTCCAGCCTTTTTGGACTACGCCGAAGCCCGGAATTGACCATATACGATATCGCCACGATCCGTGACTGTATCTCGGATATTATCAATCTGTTTGGACGGATGGACAAGCCGTATGTGATCTCAGGTCCTGTCTGGGAATATTTCAGTCAGCGGGAGCGCGTGTTCAAACCTCAATTACGACAGACTCCATTCGAAGAAACCCTTGGCAAGTCAGGGCTGCATCTGAGAATGAAATATATTACGAACACAATGGATGGATTGATGCGTGAAGTCATGATGGACAAGGAAAATGGAATTGTAGGCAAAACGATCATTCATCCTTCTCATATTAAGCCCGTACAAGCGATGTACGTTGTTACACATGAGGAATATTCCGATGCCCAAGACATCATCGCCCGTAATGACGGTAGCCTGGGTGTGTTCAAAAGTAATTACTATAACAAAATGAATGAGATTAAACCACACTTGAGCTGGGCGAATCGAATTCTAATCCGATCACAAATATATGGGGTGTTACATGAACAGCAGCATTTTGTCGGGCTCTTGCCCAAGCACGAACAACAACATAACTACGTTCCCAATTCTTGATCAATTCAGTCTGAACGTTCAGGTTACACATAACCCGCTGCAACTTCCACTAGAATCTCTATTTTCCATGGCTGCACGCATCAATAAGAAACGTTCATTTCTGTTTGTAAGCAAACTGCTGGGCAAGCACATCCCGGTTAACCCGTATACCTCGCTTCTGAGTGGCGCGGCATTGGCTGTTCTGTTATATGAGCACCTGACTGAAAAGACGGAAGAGACGAAAGTTCAGATCACCGAGTGGAAACGGGAAATGGTCGAGGGGCTGATTGATCCCCAACAAGCCCGGCAAGTGTACAACATGCTGTTGCAAGAAAGCTTGAGTTTGCCGGAAACGATTCGTTTTGTTGGTTTTGCCGAGACCGCTACAGCGTTGGGTCACAGCATGTACGAGATGTTTGCTGATCAAGCTTCCTATATTCACACCACTCGCGAATATGTTCCAGCGATGCATCCAGATATTCAATTTGAAGAAGAACATTCCCATGCGATGGCTCATCGTTGTTATGCGTTGGATCATGAAGCCTTTGCAGGAGAGGGTCCGATTGTTCTGGTGGACGACGAGATTACGACGGGCAAAACGACGTTGAATATCATTCGGGATATTCAGGCCAGATACCCCCGGAAGCGATATGTGATTGCTTCACTGTTGGACTGGCGTACGGAAGCGGACGAACTTCGGTTTGCCGAACTGGAAGCTGAACTGGGGATTACCATTACACCGTTAAGCCTGTTGAAGGGTCGCATTGAAGTAGTGGGTACTCCACAGTTGGAACCAACACAGCAAGATGAGCAGCTATTTCATCCTGCCGTAACGCTTCAGACTTCTACCGTTGCCGATGACTTCGAACAGCTACATGCCACTTCGGAGGATGGTGAAGGTAAACGCAGCACAGCGAGCTATGTCCAGCATACGGGCAGGTTTGGTATGCAATCCCGTCATAATGGCGAATTGCGCCAGGAGATTAGTCGGATTGCAGAACGGCTTCGGACGCAGCGTACGGGAGAACGGACTTTGGTGATGGGAACAGGGGAGTTCATGTACATTCCAATGCGTGTTGCTGCCGAGATGGGAGAAGGCGTGTTGTATCAATCGACTACCCGCAGTCCAATCCATACACATCCGGCTCCAGCATATGCTGTTCGTAGTGGTGCCGGATATGCCTCACCGGAAGACGCATCTGTTCGAAACTTTATCTATAACATCGCTCCAGGACAATATGATGAGATTTTTGTTCTGCTGGAGAGACAGATGTCCGAAGAACGAATGGAACCGATGTTGAAGGTACTGGGGCAGTTGGGATGCGGATACATTCATATCGTATATTGCGGCTTGCCAGAGAAGACAGGGGACAACGAGCAATGAACTTAACTACACTGGAGCTAATCAGACAACGTGAGATTCCGTCTCCCGAACCGATGGGCAGTTATGCTGCATCGGACGTTGTTTTCCTACTGAAGGATATCAGCCATGTGGATCTGGAAAAGGGAACGGGTGAACGGGAGCATGCGATCCAATCCGGGGTTCATTATTCGGAGATGCTGCCTGTGGAATATCAGCCTACAGCAGAATACATCGAGCTGTTCCATCAGACGCTGGAACAATCCGCTGCAAGAATCGCACGTCATACCGCCATTGTGGCTGAGAAGATTGTAGAGCGCAGGGGACTGAATCTGGTGCTGGTATCTCTGGCTCGAGCCGGAACACCTGTGGGCATCCTGATCAAACGTTATATTGAATTGAAATACAAGGTGACGATTCCGCATTATAGCATTTCGATTATTCGTGGCAAGGGTATGGACGAGAACGCAATTTTATATATTTTACAGCAGCATGGTCTGGAAACAGCTATTCAGTTTGTAGACGGTTGGACAGGCAAAGGGGCTATTCGCAAAGTGCTGAAAGAGTCCTGTGACCAAATGGAACGGACTTATGGCGTAAGTCTTGATGATGATCTTGCTGTATTGGCTGATCCGGGGCAATGTTCAGGAACTTTTGGGACAAGGGAAGATTATCTTATTCCTAGCGCTTGTCTGAATTCAACGGTATCGGGACTCGTGAGCCGTACAGTACTTCGCGATGATCTGATTGGGCCGGCAGATTTTCACGGAGCCAAATGGTATCGTGAATGGTCCTCTGCGGATGTGTCGACCCACTACGTGGATACCATCGCTCAGCATTTTCCGCAGATGATGAACCAAGCGGAGATTCGCTCGGATGACCATGCTACTGGTACTTCGGAAATCACCTGGAAAGGTTGGCAGGATATCGAGTCCATCCAGCAATCCTTTGGCATTGCGAACATTAATCTGATCAAACCTGGAATCGGAGAAACAACCCGGGTGTTATTGCGTCGGGTCCCCTGGAAAATTCTTGTCGATCGACTTGATAATCCGGATTTGCAACATATCATGATGCTCGCCAGAGACAGAAATGTGCCGGTTGAGGTATATCCGGGACTAACCTATTCCTGTTGCGGCATTATTCAATCCCTGGGAGGTGGAGGAGAATGATGATCTACGCAAGTGATCTGGACCAGACGCTGGTGTACTCCCGTCGTGCGCTCCGTATTCCCGAAGATACACCGGGACTTGTTCCCGCAGAGTGGATTAACGGCAAGTTGTCCGCTTTTATGTCAGCATATGCACTGGAGCGGTTGCAGTCTTTGCCACAAGACATTGTATTCATGCCTGTGACTACACGTACAGTTGAGCAGTATCGGCGCATTCACATTTTTCAGAGCGAATGTATTCCGAAATATGCGGTGACGAGTAATGGTGGCAACATCATTGTTGACGGTCAGGTAGACGATGAATGGAATCTGCATATTCGTTCTTTGCTTCGTCAGCAGGCAGCTACTCCCGAAGAGATCCTGAATTTATTTGACGATGTGCTGAGCCCGGAGTGGGTAATTAATCAGCGATTGTGTGATGAGCTGTTCTTTGCATTGCTAATCGAACGTGACAAGCTTCCAATGGAGCATATTGCGGAAAAGATTCGGGTGTTAGAGACGCTGGGATGGGAGAGTTCGATTCAGGGGCGGAAGCTCTATCTGGTGCCTTCGGCCGTGAACAAACGAGCTGCAGTGGAGCATGTTAGGCAACGCATTGGCGATGTGCCTGTGATTGCTTCGGGTGATTCCTTGCTGGATCGTTGTTTGCTAGACTTTGCGCACTACGCCATTGCTCCGTCTCACGGAGAGTTACATGTGGAGAGACAGCGTGTACCTGAGCAGGTACCGTATCAATTTACGGAACAATTCGGTGCTTTTGCAGCAGATGAGATTCTCGATTACGTTCACCGTATTCATAACGATCAACAGACCCAGATAGACCATGCCGAGATAAGGGAGACCGTATAAATGAAAAAAATGAAGATTTACTTCAACCGTTGGTTCTCTGTAACGTATCATTATATGAATGCGATTCGGGACAATGAGGACGGTATGGAATTTGAGATCTACGGTACTCATCCTGATCCGGGACACATGGCATTACAGGGCTGTGATGTTGCAGAAGTTGAACCGCGTGTAACGGGCCGGGAATATGTTGATTTTTGCCTCGACTTTTGCCGTCGTCATCAGATTGATGTGTTTATTCCACGCTGGAACATGCTGGACATCAGCAGACATATCTCCCTGTTCGAAGAGATCGGTACACGGGTTATCGTATGCTCGGACACGGAATTGCTGGAACAATTGATGGAGAAAGACCGGTTCTATGAATCGGTGCGTGAGAAAGGCATTATGGAGATTCCGGATTATTTCACGGTCAGTAATGCTGTACAATTCCAGCATGCCTATGAGGCGCTGCGTGCACGTGGACATGATGTATGCTTCAAACCATGTAATGGTGAGGGCGGTATGGGATTCCGGGTGATCAACAATGAGCGTGATCCGTTGCAGGAGTTGTTTGGGTATGCGCTGAACTCGATTTCATATGAAGATGCCCTGCGTGCGTTCTCTTCTGCTCCGTCCTTTCAAAATGTCATGGTGATGGAGGTACTGGAAGGATATGAATACAGCATTGATTGTCTTTCGGATCGCAATGGGAAACTTATAACGGCCATTCCGCGTAGAAAAGAAAGAGGACGTTTGCGTTTGCTTGAAGAAAACGAGGAATTGCTGGCGATTGCCCGCAATGTGGCAGAAGTATATCGGATTCCTTATAATTTTAATATACAGATGAAATATCGCAAGGATACACCGAAGCTGCTGGAGATCAATCCGCGTATGTCGGGTGGGTTGCACATGTCTTGTCTGTCGGGCGTGAACTTCCCGTATCTGGCGGTCAAGTCTGCACTTGGCCATGATATTGGACCACTTCATCCGAAGTTTGGCATACTGGGAAGTCATATCGAACAGCCATTTATAATCGACGTTCAGAAGGTAAGCGGAGTACACCACGTCTAGCTGAGAATTTCCCTCAACATTGACACCTTCTGGATGGTTTTTTTACAATACGGATATGTGTTGTTAAGGCAGGAGGACAAGTAATGTTACGGAAAACGAAGATAGGTATAGGCGCATTGGTCGGTTATGGTATCGCGGCGATCACGAGTCCCTTTCTACCGGATGTCATCACGTGGGCAATTCCGGCACTGGCAACTGTGGTCGGAGGATTGATTCCTTCACGTTCCACGCCACGTACACAGGTCCAGGGTTCGTCATCAGCCCCTGTACCCATTACAGATATCGGAAATGAACCATCCCGCTTGAATGGTGGACAAGCACCGAGCACAGTGCCAACAGGGGCGCGAGAAGCTTCTCTGGCAGAGCCCCAACCGAGTTCCACTCCCGCACAGCATGCAAGCACAGAACAAGCGAAGCCTTCCCGGACTGAACCAGATCCTGTATTTGATCCGGTGATTGAATACCTGGAAGTTCTGGAGGATATGATCATCTCCGAAGGTCAGAAGAACGAGCTGGATAATGAGATCGTGGAGAAATCATTGGCGTTGTTTGCCCGTTTGCAGCGTGTGATTCCTTCCCTTCAGGAACTAAATAACGGAGATATCAACCATACGGTGCGCAGACTTATTTTGAAAGACCTGAACGGTTTTATTAATCCATTTTTACGTTTAAGTGGAGAAGCCAAACGCAACAATCGGCGTATGCTGCTGAATGGTCTTCGAGACGTGGATTCCAAGATATCGGATATTGTATCAACGATTGAACATAAAGACTTAATGGAGCTCCAGAACAAAGCGGAACTAATACATCAACGGTATAACAGCTCTGAATTATAGGAGGGATTGGCATGGCAACGGAATGGGCTCAGTTGAAGCAGGAAGATGAGCAACGAATTAACCAGGAAGCAACACAGCTTATTCAGAAAGTGTCCCAAAGTGATCCGGCTCATCTGGATACCTTAATGGATGATATCGGCAAGTTGGGCGTGAAAACACAAGAGAGAGCAGGACAGACTCTCAAGTTGCTTGATCGCCCAGTCAATGAATTGATGTCCGGGAACCGGGTAGAGGTATCCAACATGATCCTGAAGCTCCGTGATGAATGTGAGAGTTTGCAGCAGAGTAAAAATGTGAGTTTTGTCGGGAAGTTGTTACGTAAAAGCCCGCTGAAAAACTATGTATACCGTTATCAATCTGTTCGCACGAACATTGATGCGATCATTAACGGGTTGCGGGACGGCAAGGACAACCTGGAAGAAAGCATCGTAAATATGCGCCAATTGAAACGTTCCTCCATTCAGGAGATCTACAATCTGCAGACCAAAATCTCTTTTGGTAATCAATTGAAAGCATTGTTCGAAACCGAGATCGCCAAGCCTGAGAACGAGAATCGTAAAGCACATCTGGAGCGTGGGTTGCGCAAAGTGGTAACACGTACCCAATCCATGACAGAGATGATCATGCTGTACAATCAGGCGATTGCAGCTACCGACATCATTAATGATAACAATGACAAGCTGATTGATTCCGTTAATAATGCCATTGATAAAACAGCGAATCTGATCACCGTTTCGGCCATGATTGCGATGGCACTTAATGATCAGGAGAAGGTTATTTCCGCTGTGGAAGCTACGAACAAGACGATTGAAGATCAATTCAAGGAAAACGCCAGATTGCTGAAGACAACGACTGAGAAAACAAATGAACTGTTGTCCAAACCGGCTATGTCCCTTGAAGCGGTCAATCAAGCAATGGGTGATCTGATGTCTGCGCTGGATCTGTCCGAGCAGTCCAATCGCCGGATCATCGAGAGCTGTAACGACTATACCAACAAGATGACAACACTTAACGCCAAAATGAGCGATCGATTGGGTCTGGAAGGGCCGAAGGCTGCTGCCATTCCGGAGAAAAACAAACCGGATTCCAGTGCATTAGGATCTTTCCTGGATTAGGCTAAGACTCCCTGCATATGGCATGGACATCACTACATGGTTTTATTTTCTACGAGGGACGCTGAGTGCGTCTCTTTGTTTCATTTATTTGATAGAATAAAGCTAAAATCTGGGGTTGTGCAAAGGAGCTTGCTGAACATGCTGGACTTTTCATTTGAGATTATTGATGAGACCAAGATTAATATTCAATACAAATATGGCAGTGAGTTCTTTAACTTTAACCTGTATTATGCGAACGGGAATTGGACACTACATCCTTTTGACGGCATACTGATCCAAAATCGTGAAATGTGCAGTCTGATTGTATCGGAGCTACTCCGTAACAAAGATTTTCATGTCATGTTGGCTAAAGAGAAAATCATCTTATCCCAATTACGCACCAGTGTTAACCTCCAGTCCAATGAGCCGGATGAATGGGTAGCAGATCGGAGAAACGCAGATTATTCCAGTCCTGATGATGAGTTGATGGATTACATAGGGAACCACAGTTTCGAAGACATATTACAGCTTGAGCAAGAACAGATTGAGGCCAGAGTGCAATTCTTCCAACAGATCATTCAGAGAATGTTTATGGAGGGGCTTGGACCGGAAGATGCTGATTTCATCAAAGTTCAGGCCGTGATTCGGATATATAAAGAGACATACGATCGTCTTGGTGAGTTGAATGATCATAATAGGGGTGATCGTGGACGCAGAAGATGGTAGGATGTAAAGGTGAAAAAAAGGTTCATCAGCCATAGGCAGATGAACCTTTTTGTTCTTCTGATATTCAAGGGAGATGAATGGTTTGGATATGATCGGTATGCATAATTAAAGAAGTCCCATCCGCTTCTACCAACGCAAGCAAGTGGCTGTCTGCACTCTTCAATAACCCTGCTCTGTAGGGCTTGCAACCGAGGTTGAGTACAACAAGTTCACCTATCATTTTATGAAGTTGCTGATCGAGTGTACGGGAGAGTGACATGGACGAAGGTTGCATAGGGAAATGTTGCTTACTAAGGGAGTAGGGTGTGCTGTTAGTAGGGGAAGGAATAATATACTTCAGATGATTAATGGAAACATAGATAGAATGGTATAACGGAGAGTAGAACATAAAGTAGTCATTCATAATATTTGTAATATAACCATGCAATGTTTTCCCTCCGATGGAGATTTCACTGAAACGTCCACGGGCGTTCATCAGCATTTTGCGGTAAGAGATATTGGTGTGATCCATCTCGGGGTCAGGTGTTGGCAAAACTATACTTGAATCATCTGCCGTATTGACATGCATGGATTGAACATGATGAAGTGGAATATAAACAAATCGCTGGTTTCCGTAGACTACAATCAGATCCTGGCCTACATCAATGATCTCACCCTGGATCGGTAGTTTACAGCCAGACAGCTCTAATTCGACGGATTTACCCAGCCAATGCGTAAGAAGTTCCACAGTATACCTCCTCTCAGTAGATTATAGATGTCCAAATATATAGTGAAATTAGGCTAACAATTAGACTTATCGGTATCACAATAAAGGTAACTTTCATATACTGTTTCCAGGAGATTCGAATATGATGGGTCTTTAATATATACATCCAAATTAACGTTGCTAAGGTGCCAATAGGCGTCAGCAAGGCTCCGATATCACTTCCCAGAATGTTAGCAAGATACGCAAGATGCAGTTGGGATTCACTTAGTGGAAGGTCTGTAACAGCAAAGGTCCCAATCATCACGGAGGGCAAATTGTTGAACAGATTGGAAAGCAGAGTGAGCATTAACCCCGACACAGCAATGATGCTGGCATTTCCTCCTTCTATTATCGGTTTCATCCACTGAATGATCCATGCGGTCATGCCTGCTCGGTGAAGACTATCTACAATAACATAGATGCTGAAGGCGAAGAGTAAAATATGCCAAGGCGTTTGTGTTATCACATCTTTGAGTCCAGTCCGGGTGCGATACCAACGCACAGCGAGCATGAGAATAACACCAGTGATTGCAACTACCTCCATGGGTATACCAACTTGCTCAGCTAGAAAATATCCTGCACGGATAAATACAACGATGCCTATACAGACACGGAACAGCCACCAGTCTACTTTATTCTCGGATTCAGCCGTCTGTAGCGGATGATATCCTGAACCGGATGAAGACTGCAGGGATACAGGGAAATGATGAATAACTTTGGGAATACTTCTACGAAAATAATAGAACAGCAGTACGGTCATCACCATGATCGCAAGCATGGATGGCACAAACATCATCTGAGTATAAGTATTCAGATTTAAGCCAACCATTTGCAAAGCAATCAGATTTGCCAGATTACTAAGTCCAATTGGCGCACTGGAAGCCGTAGCGATTAGCGCACCGGAGATCAGGTAGGGTAACTGTTGATGCATTTTCAGACGAAGTATAGAACAGATTCGAATAATTATCGGAGTTGTGATCAGAATACTGCCATCATTGTTGAAGAAGATGGTCATGAGAAAACAAAGTAATAGAATTAGCCAGAACAATCGAAAGCCGGAACCTCTTGCTTTCTCAATCATATTCAAAGCGATCCAGCGAAAAAAACCGATGCTATCTAAAATAATCGACATGACAATGGTAGAGAGGATTGTTACGGCTGCACCAGATACGATCCCGAAGATTCCAACAATGTGAGCATAGCTGCTCACTCCAGTTAAAATAAGAAGAAGGGCGCCAAGCGAGGTGGGTATAGATTCATTCAATCCGCCAGGACGCCACATCAGGAAAATGACAGTGATGATAAAGACCCCGAAGGTTAACCACAACTGGTAGTCAGGCATTTACTGTGATTCACCTCCCAGGGGGAGAAGTCCTGACGAAGCCTGAAGCAGATGTTCATGGGATGGAGTGGGCCTTCCGGGTGTAACGATCCAGTAAAAAGGCACACCAATCAAGACTAATGCAACGAAGATCAACATGATAATTCCCCCCTTTAAGCTGGTAGATAACTTAAGTTGTCAGTTTATTTTATTTACTTCTTTTTACCGCCGGATTTGTTGCCACGGGATTGATTGCCTTGGCAACCTTGGCAACCTTGATTGCCTCGCGACTTGTTGCCACCTGATTTATTGCCTTGGGATTGATTGCCTTGAACTCGTTGCCCCTGAGAACGATTGCCTTGACTGCTCCGCGACTTGTTGCCGCCGGACTTATTCCCCTGAGCTTGGTTGCCTTGAGCTGCTTGGTTGCCTTGAGCTGCTTGGTTCCCTTGAGAACGATTGCCACGCGACTTGTTGCCTTGAGCCGCCTGATTACCTTGGGCTGCTTGGTTTCCTTGACTTTTATTATTACTGCTATTGTTGTTGTTGTTGTTCCCACCACCACGTACGAGGGATACAGATTTCACATGTTGCATCGGAATACGAACAATCTCCTGATTTTTCAAAGTCATGATCAATTGGTTCTGGTTGGCATCGGCCAGGATGCCTTCCACTTTTTCAGGTCCTCCCCGGTTAATCTGAACATGGCGGAAGCGGAGTGCTTGCATAACGCCCAAAAACGTGTTGGAAGGAATAGGGTTCCCAATGGTTGCATTTCGGTTACCACCGGAACGGCCTGTATCTGTTATGCTTTTGACATGTGATTCATTAACGTAGACAATCCCTTCTTTGCAGTTCATTGCCATGTAGTCCATGCGTACGTCCGTAAGTGTACCTTGTATTGAATCAGGTCCTCCCCGGTTAATCTTAATCTCTCTTCCCAACAAACCTCTTATTCCTTGACCATTCATAGACATTGTGTTTGACCCCTTCCATGATATAAGTTCAGATGGACAGAAATGGTGGATGTAATTATGATCCCTTCCATTCGTCATTCGTGTCTGTCTGTAGTTTAAGCATATGTGACATGCTTCTTGGAGGGACTAGCCAGTTAACTATATTTATACCATTTCGGCTATAATCTATGAAAATGATGTAAATTTATAGATTAATAACTCGGTTATTCCGCATTATGACAAGTGAATTTGGATGTGATAAGTATCAGGACTGTGCATTCGCCCGTACGACTTTCTGTGCATCTGCATAGGATGATGTAAGAGCCTACGGGCGAATCTTACAGGTATTCGAAAGGCGGATGGAAATGGCTCTACCTGTCTACCATATCAGCTTGTCTCCAACCGAATATCAACAGTTAACGTCCAATATATGGTCAGAGACGTTTGTGAACAGCACGATGCAGATGGACGGCAAGCCGTTTCCGATCCGGCTTCGATACCGTGGAGGACATACACGCGGTTATCCCAAAAAATCATTTGAGATTCGTACATCCAGCCGGACGTATCATTTTAATGCGGAGTATGATGATCCTTCGTTGTTGCGTAATGCACTTTCTTTTCGTTTTTTTGAGTCGATTCGTGTACCCGCACCGTCTACACAACACTGCGTACTCTATCTGAACGGGCAGCTTCTGGGTGTATACCTGAGGATCGAAGGGGTGAAATCCTACTTTTTTCGCCAAAGGAAAATCCCTGTGCGCAGTATCTTCTATGCGGTGAATGATCATGCTGGTTTTACGATGAATTCGGATTCCTCTTCAACAAGTACCGATCTATTGTCCGGATACAGCTTAATTCGTGGCAAAGATGTGGATCGCACAAGGCTACGTAACTTTATTCAGCAGTTGAACACAAAGTCCAGACTGGAATTGTTTCGTTTTTTACAGTCGAGGGTGGATACAGACAATTATTTACGCTGGTTAAGTGGAGCTGTGCTTACAGGGAATTTCGACGGATTTCATCAGAATTACACATGGTATGAGAAAATCAAAAGCGGAAAATATGGCATCCTGCCTTGGGATTATGAGGGTACTTGGGGGAGGAACTGTTATGGAACACGAGTTGACCCCAATCTTGTTCGTATTCAGGGGTATAACAGACTTACAGGACGATTGCTGGCATTCCGCAGTCTCCGTCAACAATATAAAAAGCTGATGCGGCAGCATCTGATGAAAGCTTTTACAGAGAAGCGAATTATGCCTCTAGTCCATCGATTGCACAATGGGATTCGTGAAGATGTCAACAAAGATCCTTACATGAAATGGCCCATGGATGTATTTGCAGGTGAACCGGAAAGAATTCGCGAATATGTGCTGAAACGTCGGGAGTATCTAAGTGAAAAACTACGTCAGCTGTAAGCACTTAACTAGTGTGAGGAAGGGAGACCTTCCTTTTTTTACTGCCAAAATGAAGAGAAGTTTATTGTATTGGGAAAAGTAGGGTAATAAGAATAGAAGCGGCATTGTAAAATACGCTATAATAACCATATGTGTACATAGAAATGATTACATATTGGACGCTGTGGAGAAAACAACATGTCTAATGGAGGCTCTGAGCTGGAACGTGTTATCGGTTTAGGGTGCTCCGAGCCGGAGGAATGCTTATGATCAAGCTGTTGTACTACTTGAAGAAGTACCGAGTTGCCGCGATTGCAGCCCTGGTCATGATGTTAATTGAGCTTGCGGTGGAGCTGGCTCAGCCTTATCTGATCTCCAAGATCATTGATAATGGGATTCAGCAGGGAGACTTATCTGTCGTCTGGTTATGGGGTGGAGTGCTGGTCGGCAGTGCTGTTGTGGCTTTTGCTGCCGGGATTGCGAGTTCGTTCTTTGCATCCCATGCAAGTCTGGGGTTTGGATACGATCTGCGGGAGAAGTTGTATGAGAAAGTGCAAACGTTCTCTTATGCCGTCTTTAACCGGTTCGCGACATCGTCCCTGATTACCCGATTAACGGGGGATGTGACCCAGGTTCAGGACACCGTCTTCATGAGTCTGCGCTTCATGACGCGTGTGCCCCTGGTGGTGATTGGTAGCATGATTATGGCAGTGATCGTGAACCCGAGGTTGGGTCTGCTGCTGGTTGTCATGGTGCCTGTACTGCTCATTGTTGTAGTGTGGATGATCAAAAAGGCAGCGCTGCTGTTCCGCAATGTGCAGCGCAGACTGGATGCCGTCAATGGAGTCATCCAGGAGAATCTGACAGGCATTCGGCTGATCCGTGTTTTCGTACGGATGGGCCATGAGATTGAACGCTTTGCCGGATTCAGCGGCAAGCTGATGAAAGGCACCATTTCCGCGCTGCGCTTGACGGAGACCACGATGCCGTTCATGCTGCTTATGATGAACGTTTGTATCATCGCCGTGTTATGGTTTGGACGAGTCGACATTGCCTCCGGTAATGCAACCGTGGGTGAAGTGGTCGCCGTCATTAACTACCTGCTTCGCACAATTGGTGCCATGTCTGCGTTGTCATGGATTCTGGTAACCTTCTCCAGAGCAAGCGCTTCGGCGCAACGACTGAATGAAGTGTTTAATACGGAGGACACGTCGGAGACTGAACAGACGAAGTCGTTATCAACGTCTGCACCATCTGCTGGATCTATGAAATCTTCACATTTTCCGCAATCTGTATACCCAGCGAAGAAACAGCGCGCTGTGCAGGGAGCGGTTGAATTCCGCAGTGTAGGCTTCAGTTATCCCAATAGTGAAATTACAGTACTGGATAACATCACATTTACGGCAAAAGCGGGGGAGCGTATTGCCATTATGGGAGCAACAGGCTCAGGCAAATCTTCGCTGGTACAGCTTATTCCGCGTTTATACACAGAGGATCAAGGAAAGGTACGGATTGATGGTGCCGATGCATCAGAGCTGGATCTGTCCATGCTGCGTGGTGCGATTGGTTATGTGCCTCAAGAGGTTGTCCTGTTTACCGGTTCCATACAGGAGAATATTGCCTGGGGTCAGGAAGATGCTACCTTGGATGAGATCGTGGAAGCCGCAAAGCGTGCGCAGATCCATGAAACGATTGAGAATTTACCAAACGGTTATGATACATTGCTGGGTCAACGGGGAGTGAATCTCTCCGGTGGACAGAAGCAGCGACTTTCCATTGCACGAGCACTGGTACGCAGACCAAGAATTCTGATTCTGGACGATAGCACAAGTGCGCTGGATGTAGCTACAGAAGGCAGACTACTCGATGCGCTGGAGGAATTGTCGTGTACCACGTTTATCATCACCCAGAAGATCAGTTCAACCACTTCGGCGGACCTTATTCTGCTGCTTGATGATGGACAACTCATTGGGCAAGGAAAACATGAAGACCTGATGGAGTCGTCAGAGCTGTATCGTCGAATTCATGAATCACAATACGGGGAGGGTGCACAGCATGTTCAAAGCATTCATTGAGCCTTTCCGTCAGCCACCGCCTCCGATTGATCCGGAGACGTTACGATCAGGTGGTGGTCGTAAACCCAAGGCACGGGCGAAGAACTGGTCAGGTACGCTAGGTCGTATCTGGACCTATCTGGCACGTCGCAAGGTTAAGCTGTCCATGGTACTGTTGATGGTGTTTGCCAGTTCCGCACTCGCTTTGCTTGGCCCTTACATGGTAGGGGTGGCCGTGGATGATTTCATCGCGGGGGAAGCCGGGGCAAGCTGGACTCGGTTTCTGATTGGATTAACCGCAGTGTACGTTTTGTTCTCTCTTACGTCTTGGTTACAAAATATATGGATGATCGAAATTGCACAGGAAACTGTGTTCCGCATGCGGTATGATCTGTTCTCCCATCTGCACAAGCTGCCGATTCCATTCTTCGGTAAACGCCAGCAGGGTGAGATTATGAGCCGGGTGACCAATGATATCGAGAATGTCAGCGGTACGTTGAACAGCTCGGCGATCCAGATTTTTTCAAGTGTATTAACGCTGCTCGGAACGTTTGGGGTTATGCTCTGGCTCAGCCCGCTGCTGACCCTGCTGACCTTTATCGTTGTGCCTTTGATGGCCATCGGTATGCGTTGGATTACGCGCAGAACGGGGCCGCTCTTCAAGGAGCGGCAACGTAATCTGGGTGAACTTAACGGTTATATCGAAGAGACATTATCCGGGCAGCGGATCATTAAGGCATTCTCCCAAGAGGAGCGAGTCATTCGCGGTTTTGAGGAACGAAATACCCGCATCCGGATTTCCGGTTTCTGGGCACAGACGATCTCTGGTTTTATCCCGAAACTGATGAATGGATTGAACAACCTGAGCTTTGCGATTGTGGCGGGCATCGGTGGTATACTGGCGATTCAGGGTTCGGTTACAGTCGGGGTGATTATTATCTTTGTGGAATATGCCCGTCAATTCACCCGTCCGCTGAATGATCTGGCAAACCAGTGGAATACGTTATTGTCCGCGATTGCGGGGGCTGAGCGCGTATTCGAGGTGCTGGACGAAGATGAGGAAGCGAAGGATGAAGGTGCAGCGATATCTCTGGACAAGGTAGAGGGAGCCGTTCGTTTCGACAAAGTATCCTTTGGATACGATGAAGGACGTAACATTTTGCATGAGATCAGCTTTGAAGCCAAACCGGGGGAGATGATTGCCCTTGTGGGTCCGACCGGAGCGGGGAAAACAACATTAATTCAGCTGTTATCCCGTTTCTATGATCCAACAGGTGGCACATTAACGGTAGATGGACGCGATATGACCACCATTCGGCGTGAGAATCTGCGGTCACATATGGCATTTGTATTACAGGATTCATTTTTGTTTCAGGGTACGATTCGGGAAAATATTCGGTTTGGCCGTCTGGACGCGACGGATGAAGAGGTGGAAGCAGCCTCTCGGCTGGCGAATGCCCACTCCTTCATTGTGCGAATGAAGGATGGATACGACAAAGTGCTCCAGGCCGACGGGAGCGGCATTAGTCAGGGGCAGAAGCAACTACTCGCCATTGCCCGGGCAATCTTGGCAGATCCATCGATACTCGTACTGGACGAAGCGACGAGCAGTATTGATACTGTTACGGAGATTAAAATCCAGGAAGGGCTGCAACGCCTGATGCAAGGCCGTACCAGCTTTGTTATTGCCCACAGGCTGAACACGATCCGTCAGGCCGACCGGATTCTGGTGCTGAAGGATGGGCAACTACTGGAGCAAGGCTCGCATGATGCATTGCTGGAACAAGGCGGTTTCTACAGCGAGCTGTATTACAGTCAGCTGCGTAAAAAGGCGCAGTAGACATTATGGATAATATGTGACATGTATTAGAAAACTTGTAGGTATGTAAAATGAGCAGGGATGAGGGCACGGTGCTCCTCACTTCTGCTCTTTTTGCATATTCCCTTGAAGGAAAATGGAAAACGGAACTGTGATTGTATGTTAAAATAAGGATATATTGGAATAGGTCCGTTTTTTGAAGGTTGCCAGCGGTTTGAAGCATGAAAATGAATTTATACACGTATGCCTGTAGTCAGTCATGTGATGCATTAAAAGAGAGGAGGGCAATGCGGAATGGAATTTAAATTTGGGAATGCTGCTCTTCTTTTTCCCCCTTTACACATTACGATTATCGCAATCATTATTATTTTCATTCTAGTAAGGTGGAGCAAGCAATTAGAAACAAGACGTTTTACGGTTTTCTTTTACTTTTTGATTAGTACGTTCATTACTCCAATTTATTCTCAAAGTACAACAAATGGTGTCTTTGAACTATGGATCCCGGCAGGGTTTATTTTGGTTTTCATTTATTTGATTCGTAGCGAAAGATATCATCCATCTAAAATGAAAGCGAGTATCTTAGGATTTTCAATAGCATTATATCAGTTAATCCTTCAATATATCGGATAACGGGACGTGACAGGACGGCATAATTCAACAAGAACAAGTAAGCAATAGGTTGAAAACAAAAGAGCAGATCCTGATCACAGGACCTGCTCTTTCTCATTTAACTTCCGATAACTTTCCAGTTATTAGCCTGCTCCACCGTTAACGGCTGGTGTCTGCGGATGTAATCTTCCACCAGTGCGGCCATGTCCGTGGCACCTTCGTGCAGTACCTTTTTGCCCGGATACATTGCATAATCCCCGCCGCCAGCAGCGCGGTAGCTGTTCATCACCACAGAGTACATGCCATTCATGTCCATTGGCTGAACTTCATGTTCCAACTTCACAACTCGACTGCCAACAGGTTGGGAGATATCTAGCTCGTATTCCATGCCAGCCCACATATCGTAATTATAATGTTGAGGTTTGGGTTCCATATAAGCCGGATTAACTGCCACCTCACCAGAAGCATTCACTTCAAAGTAACGTGCCGTTTGTTCCAGTGCCTCCCGGATATCCTGACCACTCAACTCCAGCACCGTCAGAGTATTAGGATAGATGAAGTTGGATAACACGTCCCGAACGGTGATGTGACTCCCGAAACCGCGAGCTTCTTCACTCAGCATGGCGGTATTGGAGAGCTGCGCTCCAGTCGCTTCCATCTGCACTTGATGTACAAAAGCAATGAATGGATGTGCCTTGAGTCGCAGAGCCGTAGCATTGGTGATGGATAAATCCCCAGCCACCTCGCCAATGGGTTGATCAAGCCATGCTTGTGCCTCAGTTTCCAGCTCTTCCGTCAGTTTCATGACGGTTGCATCAGGTTCAACCTCATGATGTTCATCCAGAAGTAACAACCGAGCCTGCTTATCTGTAATCTGCCATTTCCCACCTGATGATTGTTCCAACTGAATGGATACATGCCCCGCACCATTTCCACTGAAGCCCGGCTGAATGACGGTTACACCATGAATATTAGCGGTAAGCTGACGATGCTGATGTCCAGTAAGCAACACATCGATGCCTTCGATGTCTCGGCAGATGGCATAGCCTTGATTTTCTCCAGCTAACCGTTCGGTGGGCTCGCCTGTCTCCAGATCACTCTCAAATCCACCGTGATAACTGACAACCATTACATCTGGTTGTTCATGCTCATGGATATAGCTAACCCATGCACGAATCGTCTCCAAGGCATCAAGGAACTGTAAACCCTCAATATTTTTCGGGTGCTCCCAGTTCGGTATGTAGTGCGTAGTTGCGCCCAAGAGGGCAATTTTAACACCCGTAGACAAGGTTTTGATTAGATACGGAGGACCGAAGGCAGGTATACCTGGTTGCTCATCTTTTACAATATTGGCAGACAGCCAAGGGAAATTGGAAGCTTCAACTGCTCCGCGCAACAGATTCTGACCATAGTTAAACTCGTGATTGCCCATCACCGCAGCATCATAACCGAGTTCATTCAGTACCGTTATGAATGGATGTACCTCGTTTTTGGAAACCTGTGAAGCTGCATAGGAGGCCAAGGGTGATCCTTGTAGCAGATCCCCGTTATCCACCAGCATCAATTCAGGTGAACGTTCACGTTCCTTACGAATCAGGGAAGCCAGCAGGGCAAGCCCAGCCGGGCGGTAGGCATTGGTATTGTAATGAATGGGACGGATCGCCCCGTGCAGATCACTGGTATACAGAATATCGAAGCTTGCCGTATGGTTTGTGGATGTCATTTTACAATCTCCTCTAATATATAAGTTCAGATATATGGAATTACTATAAAACGGAGAAGAATGAATAGCTTGAAGAACCGAAGTATGCGCCGTTATCTCCGATGTTCTTCCTATATCTTCAACCATAATGAGCCTATTCTAACAGATACAAGTCGCGCTGACAGCCTGACAGGAAACTTTACAAAACTCCAAATTTCGTTTCACATCGCGCTAATATTTGGCAACTATAGTAGATAAGTACTGAAAAATAGAAACTCTTTGGAGGGTGTTCGTTTGAAGAAGTCTGCTTTATTTTTACCATTGTTGATTTTGGTTCTGTTTCTGAGTGCTTGTGGGTCTAGCAGTAGTACAACAGGTTCGGCTAACGGGGATAATTCGAGTTCGAATGCATCCGGTACGTCTACGGCAGAGACAGAGAAAGCTGTCGAAGGTTATGTGCCAACTGAACTGACGGTTCAATTTGTTCCTTCCCAGAACGCAGATACGCTTGAAGCCAAAGCGAAACCGCTGGAGAAGTTGCTTGGTGACAAACTGGGCATTCCGGTAAAAGTCAGCGTATCCACCGACTACAACACAATTATTGAAGCAATGGCTTCCAACAAAGTAGACGTAGGTTTCTTGCCTCCGACAGCTTATGTACTGGCTAAAGAAAAAGGCGCTGCGCAGGTTATCTTGCAAGCACAACGTTTCGGTGTAAATGATGAGACAGGTGCTCCAACCGAAGAGTTGGCGGATTCCTATAAATCCATGTTCATTGTAAAAAAAGATTCGCCGATTCAATCCATCGAAGATCTTAAAGGTAAAAAAGTCGCTTACCAAAACGTAACGTCTTCCGCAGGTTATGTATGGCCAGCAGGTCTGTTGCTGGACAGAGGCATTGATCCATTAAAAGATGTAACACCTGTAACGTTGAAAGGTCATGACCAAGGTGTTATCGCTGTATTAAACGGTGACGTTGATGCAGCAGCTATTTTCCAAGATGCCCGCAACACGGTAGCCAAAGACTATCCGACTGTATTTGAAGATACACGAGTACTGGCGTTCACTGAGCCTATTCCTAACGATACCATTGCCGTTCGTACAGACATGAATGCAGATTGGACTGCGAAGATCAAACAAGCCTTCATCGATATCGGTAAAGATACTGAAGGTCACCAGATCATCAAAGAAATCTATACGCATGAAGGTTATGTAGAGTCCGATGATAGCAAGTTTGAGATCGTTCGTCAGTATGGCGAAAAAGTGAAAGGTGAATAATTCTGATCCAAAAGTAGTTCGGGATCTGTTCACTTTGTTGTAGCTTTCTTGGATGGGAACAGCTTAATCGTAGCAATGGACAGGCCAGTTCAGCGTGATCTACGCTGCGCTGGCTTGTGCCATTATAGCAAGGACTCATGTATGGTTGATCATTATGAATGAAAGAAGGATATTGTCATGATTGAGCTTCATAACGTTACCAAAACTTACGCTAACGGCACCAAGGGCCTGGATAATATTAATCTGAAATTTGAGCAGGGTGAATTTATTGCTGTTGTGGGTCTGTCCGGTGCAGGTAAATCAACGCTCTTACGCTCCATTAACCGACTGCACGACATTAGTGAGGGCGAGATTCTGATTAACGGAAGTTCCATCACGAAGGCACAAGGCAAACGGCTGCGTATGATCAGACGTGACATCGGCATGATCTTCCAGAGTTTCAATCTGGTGAAACGGTCCAGTGTACTACGTAACGTACTCGCTGGACGGGTTGGATACCATTCCACCATGCGTACCATTATGGGTCGTTTTCCAAAAGAGGATATTGAGCTGGCATTCACTGCGCTGGATCGTGTGAATATCTCGGAGAAAGCTTATTCCCGTGCAGATCAGTTGTCTGGTGGACAACAACAGCGTGTGGCTATTGCCCGTGTATTGGCACAGGAAGCAAAAATCATTCTGGCCGACGAACCGGTTGCTTCACTTGACCCACTTACAACAAAACAGGTCATGGATGACCTGAAACGCATCAATCAAGACCTTGGGATTACGACCATCGTCAATCTTCACTTTATTGATCTGGCGAGAGAGTATGCGACCCGTATTGTCGGATTGCGAGCAGGCGAGGTCGTATTCGATGGTCCGGTGGAAGAGGCAACGGATGAGCGCTTTGCAGAAATATACGGCAGACCGATTCTGGCTGACGAATTGTTGGACAAGCAGGCTGTGCATGAGCAGGGAGAAGTTGTGGTATGAAGGGGCAGTCCAACGTTCCAATTCAGAATTCAGGCGGAGTGGGGAAGGAACCAGGTTCCAGCCCGGCTCAGGTTGTGAATCGCCCAAAACCGCCTGGGCGTACGAAACATTTGCTCACCTTAGTGATCATTCTGCTCCTTCTGTGGGCCAGTGCCAAGCAGACGGATGCCAGCTTCACGGAGTTGTTTGAAGGTTTTCCCAACATGCTGGATCTGCTGAAGGAGATGTTCCCGCCCCGGTGGAGTTACTTTGATAATATCGTGCAAGGCATGCTTGAAACGATTCGAATGGCCCTGATTGGGACAACCATTGGTGCGATTATTGCAATTCCAGTCTCGATTATCTGTGCCGGTAACCTGATGCCAAGTCGCTGGATCTACTATCCGGCGCGCTTTCTGTTGAACCTGATTCGGACCGTGCCGGATCTGTTGCTTGCTGCTTTGTTCGTTGCTGTGTTTGGTTTGGGGCCAATCCCCGGAATCTTGGCACTGGCTGTGTTCTCGATAGGTCTGATCGCGAAGCTGACGTATGAGACGCTGGAAACCATTGATCAGGGGCCGCTGGAAGCGATGACGGCTGTTGGTATGAACCGGATTCAGCTCATTGTATATGGCGTGGTGCCGCAACTGGCTGCCCAGTTCACATCCTATGTGCTGTATGCCTTCGAAATTAATATACGTGCTGCTGCCATTCTGGGACTGGTGGGAGCCGGAGGGATTGGACTTTACTATGAGGCTACACTTGGATTCCTGGAGTATGACAAGACCAGCGTAATCATTCTGTTTACCCTCGTCATCGTTCTGGTCATTGATTATGTAAGTACTAAGCTGCGGGAGAAATTGCTATGATGAAAAATGAAATAAGCCGCATCCGGCCTAAACCACGGAAGAACCCGCTACGCTGGGTCATTGTGTTACTGTTAATCCTTGTGTATGTCTGGGCGCTTGCCGGTGTACCGTTTACTGGTTTCAAGGAAACTGCCGATCAGATTATGAAAGCCATTGTAGCCGGAATTTTCTCACCGGACTGGGAGTTTGTATATTTGCCTGAGGGAGAAGACCTGCTGCGCGGACTTCTAGACACGTTGGCAATCTCCGTACTAGGTACTGTAATCTCGGCCGTGCTCTGTATCCCGTTTGCCTTCTGGTCTGCCCGTAACATGAGTGGGCATCGTTCCATCTCGGGTGCAGGCAAAATGGTACTCAGCTTTATTCGCACGTTCCCTGAGATTATCATGGCCTTGTTGTTCATCAAGGCAGTAGGCCCCGGATCGTTCGCAGGGGTACTCGCCCTTGGGTTGCACTCCATCGGCATGTTAGGCAAATTGTACGCGGATGAAGTTGAAAATATCGACTACGGCCCATCCGAGGCGCTACTTGCCTCCGGAGCCAATCGTATGCAGCAGTTGTGGTTTGCCATCCTGCCACAGGTTATGCCTGGCTTCCTGAACTATACATTGTATCGTTTTGAGATCAATGTACGTTCCGCGACTATACTGGGTGTAATTGGAGCAGGGGGTATCGGTACACCGCTGATCTTTGCGTTAAGTACTCGGAACTGGCCGCGAGTAGGTATAATCCTGCTGGGTATTATCGTGATGATCACGATTATTGACTTGATCTCGGGGTATATTCGTAAGAAGCTGGTGTAAGGGTTAATGTGGCGCTACGAATATACTAGATGATAAATTAAGATAAGTTGATAGAGGAAGAAGAGAGGGCTATTCGGTGCCGGAATATGGGCAGGGATAGTCTTTTTTTGTGTCTGCAAATAAACAACGGTGCGTTCTTGTTGCTCAGCTAACCGTTGAGGAATAAGAGGATTCCAAGAATATTTATAAGAATGATTGAATTATTTTCCAAATCCATGTAATATTAATAGGTTTCTATATAAAGGGAATTAAGGATATTAATTATTACTCCTGCTAGATACCAATACAAGAAGTGAGTTTTCAAAAGGAAGGTGACCTATGGAATTATTTCAATATATATGGATTGGGTTTATGGTACTCCTATTACTGTACAGAATGATCTTTCAGAAGTTTAAAAAACATAACAAAGAAAATATGGGGCTCAGTGCAATCCTGATCATTTTCACGGGAAGTGGTTATATGTTTGCACAGATGAACTTGATTTTTGTCATTAGTGTCATCGCCGTGGCCGTTTATTGTGCTGTATGGAACAGCATTCTATTTGTTAGAAATGGCTATGAGCCTGAACGTTTGAAATGAATAAAAAAAACCGAAACCATGTTGCCCTGTGAATCAGGCAATGTTGGTTTCGGTTTTTTTTAGTTGCTTGGTTAAACGTTAGGCTTCTTTACTGAGACTTAACTAGCCAAAGGCAATGCTTTAGTCACTTGAACCGTAATTGTCTCGGTGCTGGTTACGCCTGCAGCGTTGATCAGCTCAGCACGGTACGTGTACGTTCCGTTAGCGCGACCCGACAATTCAGTTGTAGCACTTTGGGAAGCTGGTGTTGCCGCGTTCAACGCTTGTGTATCAATTAATACATCATTCTCATAGAGACGGTATTCGGTTGCATTTGTACCCCACCAGAGGTTCATGGATACGTTATAGTTGCCGTCACCATCCCAGTTGTTTTGGGACAACGTAGCTTTGCCTGGAGCGGCATTGGTTACTTGTACCGTCAGCACGTCACTGCGTGTTGTGCCTTTGTCATTGGTCAGCTCAGCTACATAAGTATACGTGCCGTTGGCTTTGCCTGTAATGGCGGTTTTGGAGGACTGAGCCGATGGTGAAGCCGCAGTCAACTTCTGCGTATCGATTAGAACGCCGTTCTCATACAGTTTGTACTCAGAACCGTTTTCACCCCACCAGAGGTTCATGCTTACGTTGTACGAACCTTCGAACAGGCCAGTGGTATATCCATTATCAGAAGAAAGCACCGGTTTACCCGGTGCTCCTGCAGCTGGAGTGGAAGGCACTTCGCCGCCACCTTGCTCTTCAGCAGGTACAAAATCATTCAAACTTCTAGGTTTCAATTGATATACATCTTTGAAAATAGCGGAAACGCCTGTGATATCGATTTTGTCACCAGCAGCATAAGGGAAGGAAGTCTCCGTCACACCTGTACGGGTGTCTACACGGATGTGTGTGCTCGTTCCATCTGCTGTTACCGCGTCGAATTCAAAAGATCCAACTGGTGTAGCACTGATGATATTCTCAATCGTTACATTTTTCAATTGAACCAGTTGACCTTGGTTCGCATCTGTAATTGCAGTAACCTCGATTGGAGCAGGTACGGAAGCCGTACCTGTTTTCTCAATCGCAACGATATCGGTAAGCTCGAACTCGCTGTTATAGATGGTTGTTGCTGCCGTTACTTTCACCTTGTCACCTGCATGGAAGCCGCTAGTATGCTGGAATACGTAGATTCCAGCAGTTTCATCTTGAAGATAGAAGGCTTGTCCACCAAATGCACCTGGCTCTGTCGTCACAACACCTTCGATGGTTACGGTAGTGCCAGCAGCTTTGGTGCGTGCTTCAGCAACGGTGATCGCTGCTGGAATCGGTCCTTCTTCTTCCGGAAGCTGTTCTGCTGGCACATTGCCAACAGTCACGGCATTGGTGATCAGGTTGCTGCCATTCAGACGCAGACGCAAGCTGGCAGCGCCAGTTGTACCTGGTTTGATCCGGACGTTCAGATCTTTGATCCCGCGACCTTGGCTGTCCGAGGTTACACTGAATGTGGAGCTATACCCGTACGAAGTTGGCCAAGTACCACTTTCATTCTGGATCATGGCGACCTGTGTTCCGCCAGTCAGATAGATACCGGCACTATAACCGGATACGGTTGTGTTCGGAGCCATGTTCTCCACAACTACACGAATCTGGAAGTCTTCTGCATTTGGAAGAGTATCCTGTTTCACGAAGCTGTATGCAGCGTTCGCACTGGATGCAGGGCCACCATAAGAACCAGCCTTGAACGTGGAACGATCGTACCACTTATATCCGGCAGCAGGTGCGGACCAAGGTTCAGCCTGTGGTTCTGTGGAAGCAGCCGGCTCTTCGAATGGCAACAGCGCTGTAGCTGTGTCCAGTTCAAGTCCGTTCACTTCAGTTAGGCTTGTGTAGTTCTCTTGTGTAGCAAGCCAGTTTACGGTGTTCACGAGCAACACGGCATCATCGGCTTCTTTAAAACCGTCATAAGTTGTTTTGCGTGTGCCTGTCTCTTCACGCAAGTATTTTGGTGATGCATCTTCTACTGGAGAGGAGTCACCGATGAAGGCAGCTTTACCTGCGCCCAGCTTGGATACAGCCACGTAAGGACCTTCTTCAATCCCGCCGCCGTTGTAGACACCTTGGTCTACCGCGTTATTCCATTTTGCGTTGGTTTTTGGCAGGTACACAATACCTTTTGCCTTTTCCGGATCGGTGATTGCAAGTGTTGAACCGGCGTGCATGGCTACAGCCGATACGCCTTCTGTGATGCCGAAGGCTTGATCTGCCGGTACAACGATATTGGCGTTGATATCGCCAAGTGCGTTATAGCGGAATCGTACGCCAAAGTTATCGGACAACCAGTCCGAGCCGGTTACATTTTGCATCGCTTCAGAATTACGCTCATCGGTGCTCATACCTTTGGCCGGATCTTCGAATGCTCCCCGACGATAGCCGTTGATGACTTCAGAGCCATCCCAGCGGTTTTTATTACGGTCTGCATTATAGTGATCTCCAACAAAGAAGATGCTACCGCCCGTTTCAACATATTGTTTCAGTGCTGCTTGTTCGGATGTTTTGAAAGGAATTTGAGGCTCTGCAATAACGAATACGTTATACTCTTTCAGATCATCATAGGTAAATGGAGTTGTCTTGCGAAGTTCTTTGACATAGTAACCATCATTCGCGAGTGCATTCCCGAAGTCGGAGAAACCTCCATCAATGACCCAGTCTGCAGCTCCAGCCGTTTGGCCGTGAGAGTTGTCGAACAATACTTTTTTACCTGCATTTTGGTTCACAACCTTTGCCTGGATGAACGGTGCCGGGTCTGTCGGTCCTTCCGCATGAACCGATGCATCTCCGTTCCATAATCCGACCTGAAGCGGCAAAGCCATGGACAATGCCAGGAGTGATTTTAAAAATACTCCTCGCATACCTGTTAATTTACCCAACCAAATCCCTCCCAAATATTAGTTGATTCATGAGTTCGTCCATATTCTACCACATGAAAATCTCACATAGTCATAACAATTTGTAAAAATTAACTCGATATTTGTAAAATTGGGTCTTTTGACATATCCATAGGTATTTCGGTCCCGTCATAATCCATCCAATTCTGCGTGCATATTGATTTTACGCAAATAAAAAGCCATCTCTTATGAGATGACTTTGGCCCGAATTCGATTGACGGCATGGAAGACAGAGGATTTAATCATGCCTTCACTGCGATTCACCAGCTCTGCCGTTTCCTTAATGGAGTATCCATGGATGAGGCGAAGTTCTAATATTTTACGATGTTCGGTGTTGTTGATATGGGAAACAAGATCATGAACACCTTCGCTAATTTCAAGGTGGGATGTATCGACGTGATGGGTAGGTACCTCCAGACGGCTGTCTCGTCTGAGTGTACGGGTCCGCCTGCGGAAGCTGTCCATCGCCAGGTTACGGGCAATGCGTTTGAGATAATAGAGAATGCGATCTTCAGGGATATCCACGGTAACGTTCATTAGTCGAATGAAACAATCCTGTGCCAGATCTTCTGCATCTTGCGGTTGTTTGACGATATGGGATAGATACCTTGTGATTTCTGATTTATAGTTGATATAAGCATCATTAATTTGAGTGCTGTTCATATGATGTGAATCCCCCTTGGATACAGATCAGGCTTGGGTCCGGTCTGGTATGAGTCTCTTTATGATCCAAGTATATCGGGTGGTTGTTTCCAAAAGGTTCAGAGTTGTATCGGAGTTGTAACATTTCGTGCTTCCCTCTATTCAAGCATACGGCTTGGGATACAAAATAAAGGCAGATGAAGGAAATTCATAGAGCAGGGAGATTACGAAAGTATCATGAGACAAAAAGAGATTTTAATTATTGAGGACGAGGAGTCCATACGCGATATTTTGTCCTATTCGTTACGTAAGGAAGGATTTGAGATCAAGGAAGCAGCTACGGGAAAAGAGGGTCTGGATCTGCTTCGGGATTCGAAGCCGGATCTGATCCTGCTGGATCTGATGCTGCCAGATATGAGCGGTTTTGATGTGTGCAGGCAACTATCTGTGAACTCCAAGATACCTGTCATCATGATCACTGCGAAGTCGGACATGCTGGACAAGGTACTTGGCATGGAGCTTGGGGCGGATGATTATATCACGAAGCCTTTTGATATCCGTGAGGTGGTTGCGCGCATTCGGGCGATTTTTCGCCGGATTGATCTGATCAGCGAGACACTGGAGAATCAGTCCTATGAGGTGGTAAGGCTAGGCAAGCATATTGAGATTCGCAAGGATGAACGGGAAGTATGGAAAGACGGGGAACGGGCCGGACTCACGAATAAGGAATATGATCTGTTGTTATTTCTCGTGACCCATCATCGCAAGGTGCATACACGTTCTGAACTGCTGGACAAGGTATGGGGATTTGATTTTGCAGGGGATACCCGAACGGTGGACATTCATGTACAACGGATTCGCAAGAAACTGGATAGTGGTGTGCAAGGCATTTCGATGATTGAAACGGTATTCGGTGTGGGGTACAAGCTGAATATTCAGGTACAGACATGAAGTGGACGATCCAGTTCAAAATGGTGGTGCTATTCTCGGTCATTGTATTTATCGGATTCTCCGTCCTGTTGATTCTGTCCAATAAGGTAGCCCAGGAGAATATGTACCGGGAAGTGCATGAGGATATGGTGCAATCCAAAAGAAATCTGGACATCGCGCTGAATCAGTACTTTCTGATACATAATAAACGCATGAGCAGAGACTCGCTCGAAGCAGGGAGTCGCGAGCTCGCGGAGCAGATTGGATCAGCCGTTGGTGGGGAGATTACGGTATACCGTCCCGATGCTTCGCCCTACGGATCTGCTGGTAGCAAGGTTAACGTTGCTAAGCGCTCTGACCATCCTGATGTGGAGGAAGCCATACAATCCCGGATCGCTTATACCACAGTTGTGGATAAAGGTCGGGTCACAGCAAGTCTGTCCTTCCCGCTTCAGATGGATCAACAACTGATTGGAATTGTGCAGTTGGAGAAGGATTACACCGACTTGTACAAACGCAATCTCCGGTTCCAGAATACGATCAAGCTGTTTGCAGCGGTTATTTTCGTATTTGTATTTATCGCATCCATCTTTATTTCCCGGAAAATTACACAACCCATCCGTGTACTGACAAAACGTTCTGCGGAAGTGGCCCAAGGAAGTTTGAATGCGGACATTCAGATTACAACCAAGGATGAGATCGGTGAACTGGCTTCAAGCTTTACCGTCATGATTGATCGGGTTCGGGAGCAGATTGATGTGATTGAGCGAGAGCGGGACGAAGTGAAGCAAGTACAGGCGAGAAGCAAAGTCTTTTTTGACAATGTGACGCATGAATTGAAGACACCCTTAACAACGATTCTGGGGTACGCCCAGATTTTACGGGATAACGGATTTACCGACCAGGACTTTTTTGAAAAGGGCATGAATTATATCATCAAGGAAAGCCAGCGTCTCAACACGATGGTTGCGGATATTCTGGAGGTGTCGGTCTCTTCTGCGGTCATTCAGGCATACCGGTTCGAACGTATCGATATATCAGATATTATTCGTGAAGCTTGTGAGGACATGTCGATTAAGGCGAGCAAGTACAATATAGGCATTCACTATGAGCTGGAGGAACATCAGTATTTACAGGGAGATCGGGATAAGTTGAAAGAGGTCTTCCTCAACATCCTGGATAATTCGGTCAAGTACAGTGATGTGAACTCCATTATCGAAGTGCAATCCTTCCAGTTAGGTGATTCTATCGCTATTGTGATCCGTGATCAGGGGGAAGGAATCGGTGCTGAAGCGCTCCAGCATGTATTTGAACCCTTTTACCAGGATAAAGGAATCAACAGGGCCGAGAAAGGCAGTGCCGGGCTGGGTTTGTCTATTGTGAAGAACATCGTTGAGCGTCATGGAGGAACAGTGGAGATGAAGAGCATCATGCGGGAAGGGACACAAGTGAATATCAGTCTTCCGGGGGAAATGAACGCATGAGACATCCTGGATTTTGGCGTAAAAACCGTGACAGATTGATGCTGTCAGGGTTGTTGATCGCATTTGTCAGCGGGATTTTCGGGATTGGGAGCCTATTCAGTCTCGGAAATCTCAAACCAAGAACGGTGATTTTGCCAAGTGAGCAGTTCAACAGCCGTCTGGCACCACCACCGAGCAGTACGATTCAGATCGAGTCGGCTACCAAGATTCCAAATGATTTTGCGATCTTTGATTTTGAAGTGTTAGACCGGAATACGATTATATTTAATCAGCCGGAATTTTCCTATTCAGGGCTCAAGCTGTCTCTTCTGCATCTGGATGATAAGGAAGTGAAAAACATTGCGGCTAATACGGATTACGGTGTAACGATCAGCCCGGATCACAAGAAAATCATTTACTCCCAGTATCGGGCAGGTCAGACGCAGAAGACAACGTATGAGTATATGATACAGAGCGGGGAACGTCGCAAGCTTCCGTACGACAACTCGTATTATCGAGTGTTTGTAGGGAACGACTCCTACATCGGTCAGGATGATCTGTTATTTAAACAAGTTGATCTGAGCCAGGGGACGAGTCATGTCATCTACACGTATGAAGAGCTGATGAGCATGTTCACAGGACCAAAACAAGGGAAAGGTTCGAGTGATACGTTTATCGTGATGGATGTGTTGCAGGTCAGTGAGGATCACCAGCAGTTTTATATACTGGTGATGCTGAAAGACAAGTATGCCATCTATCGTGTATCGCTTGAGGATGAGCATGAAGTGAAGGCGTATGCTGCAATGGAAGACATTCAACAGTACAAGTTGCTGAAAAATGGTGACATGCTCATCCAGGGAACGATGAATAAGGTACAGGGGCTGTATCGGTATCATGCAGCAGAGGGGCAGTATGATCTGTTATTACAAGGTTCGATCTGGAGCTTCGATCTGGATGCAGATGAATCCCGAATAGCTTACTTTTTCCCGATGGACAGTCAGAATCAGAAAAATGAATTGCATGTTGCCTACCTGAATGACAGCAAGATTTCGTCGGATACGGTGATCTATCGCAATATTGATAACTTCATCAGTCTGAAATGGAATGACGATGAATTATTTGCTGTAAGCAGCTCAGTGGATAAAAGTGAAATGTACCGCTTTAGTTTCAGAGCCTGGTAAGCTGCGGAAAGCATACGAATATTAGAGACCTTGGTCTGATGGAGCTGGCGATATCTGCTCTGTGGACAAGGTCTTTTTGTTATGACATGTTACAAGTTGGATACAACTCGGGCCAGCCCGGATACATCTCCACCCTATAATGAAGAGGGAATGTGCTACGCGAATCTTTTTGAACAACCTCTGTACATATTTAGCAAGTAGAAAGGAAGAAATGCAGTAATGCTTCAAGTTGAACAATTATCCCACTCGTTCCGCAATGGCCAGGGAACTGTGCCGGTGCTTCAGGATATCAACCTGACGATTGGAGAAGGCAAGATGGTAGCCCTGTTGGGCAGTTCTGGTTCGGGTAAATCCACACTGTTGAATCTGATGGCGGGGCTGATGAAACCGGATCAGGGCAAGATTCTAATTGCGGGACAAGATATTGTACGTTTCAGTGAGAATCGCCTGGCTGAGTTCAGGCGCAGTCATATCGGGTTTATTTTTCAATCCTATGAACTGCTGTCCAATCTTACGATCCGGGAAAATGTAGAATTACCCTTGGTGTTTATGGGGATAAGCCCTTCGAAACGCAAAGCAAAAGCATTGAAGCTGTTGGAACAGGTTGGATTGGGTGAAAAAACAAAATTGTTCCCGTCCCAGTTGTCGGGCGGTCAACAACAACGTGTCAGTATTGCACGTTCGCTCATTACTGAACCCTCGGTGATCTTTGCAGATGAACCGACGGGAAATTTGGATACCGAGACGGAGGAAGAGATTATTGCGATTTTGCAGCAGCTTAACCGGGATATGAATACAACCTTTGTCATTGTGACACATGAAGCAGAGGTCGCGGAGCAGATGCAAGTTGTGCTTACCCTGCAACATGGAATACTGGTCGAAGAGGCTGTAAGGGAAGTTTGAGGCAAAAGGAGAGGAAATGTGAGAATACGGGATGTAGCACGTATGGCCTGGGGACAGATCATTCGCAGAAAAATGGTCACACTACTGTGCATGATGGGGCTGTCCATCGGTTCTGCCGCCATGATCATTGCACTTAGCGTGGGGCAGTCCGTACAGACCTATAGCGAGAAAACATTGAACGACAATTACAAGATGGATGAAATCACGATTACGCCCAATGAAGGCATACGTACTGGGAACGGTAAGGGGAATGGTCAGACATCGAAGTTTGAACGGGGAGCTTTGACGTTGGAAAAGATTCAGATTATCCAAAGACTACCCCATGTTGTTGCCGTGGCTCCCATGTTAAAGCTGGATTCGCTGGAAATGGTGCTTCCGGATGGTCGCAGCACGTATGTTGAGGTCATTGGTACCCAGCTGGAGACCCTGGGCGGGTTTGGATACAAGTATGCTGAGGGACGTGGGGCAGAGGATGGTCGTATGGCGGTAACCAGTTATGGGGCTGCATTTGGACTCGTGGACCCCAAAGTAACTCAGAAGTTATTCGAGCAGTTGAATGCTGATCCATATAACAATGAGCTTTTGGAGCAGTTTACGGAAATGTCTGCGAAGCAGGATCAGTTGGTGCAGCAGCGTATTCAGTTTCGATATGAAGATTATGCGAATGCGAGTAAAACCAAAATGAGTGGTTCTATACGCGTGTCTGGCGAACTGATGAAGCCTTCCAACATGGATGATATGAGTGCTCAAAACGATAAAAAAGTATATCTGCCGCTCGATACAGCTCGTGCATTGCAGGATGAGCTTGGATTACAGCAGGCCGACAGCAGTGCGGCCAAGCATCTTAACTCAGCTCTGGTCAAGGTTGAGGATAAACGTTATGTATCCCAGGTGGAAGAACAGATTAAAAAGCTGACGTTAAACACACAGAGTAATCTGTTCCAAGAGGAAGCGATGGCAGGTCAATTGGCGATGTACCAAAAAGCGGCATTGGGGATCGGTGGTTTTATCATGCTGCTGGCCTCATTATCCATTATTGTAGCGATGATTATGTCTACGCATCAGCGTCGTAAACAGATTGGTGTGATGAAGGTGCTGGGCGCAAATCTGTGGCAGATCCGTCAGATGTTTATTACGGAAGCAGCGATGCTTGGATTAATGGGCGGCGTGGCTGGTGTGGGGATTGCCTTTGCTGCCCTCGGCGGGGTGAACAGTCTGCTGGCGAGTCAGATGGCAGATCAGATGAATGGTCCGATGACCGTCGTTATTCAGCAGTCGGCTCTGCCACTTGGCATCGTTTTTGCTATTCTGGTTGGCATTGTATCAGGTATATATCCGGCAATCAGCGCATCTCGGACCAATGCATTAACTGTGATCAAATCAATGTAATTTTATCAGCGAAAGGGAAATTGGGCACATGAAGAAATGGATTAAAATCATCATCACTGTTGTACTTTTGGCAGGTGCAGGATACTGGCTGTATGAAAAGTACAAGCCAAAACCGGAGGCACCTATAGAGATTCCGCCCCCGATTACCTTTGATGTGACACAGGAAACGATGACGCAAACGATACAGGTGAAGGGGAAATCCGTATACACCGATCAGACGGATATCTTTGCTCCGTATGCTTCCAACATCAAGCAGTGGCATGTGAAAAGTGGTGAGCAGGTGAGCAAAGGTGATATCCTGTTTAGCCTCGATACTTCCACGTTACAAACGGAAGTAGAACAGTTGCAGAGTGATCTGGAGAAAGCTCAGCTGGAAAACAAGATGAATCAGGTTACCCTGGATCAGGCGAATATGAGTGAGTCCCTTGGCGTGACGGAAGAGGAGCGCAAGAAGGCATTTGCAGATCGGGAAGGTAAACGCCTGACGAATGAATTGAACCAAAAAGCATTGGTCCTCAAGGAGAAGGAGATACAGAAAAAGCAGGCAGTTATAAGTAAGTCTGTTGTGTATGCTTCCGCTTCCGGTATATTTCAGATGAATGAAGAGGATAGCAAGACACGTGCGGTGACGGAAGGACAGCTGATCGGGTCTATTACAAACATCAGCAAGCTAAAATTTATGACGATTGTTGGTGAGGAAGAAATGTTCAGGCTCAAGGTGGGGATGCCAGTTAAGGTGCGAATGACAGCGCAGAAAGACCTGCAATTCACCGGGAAGGTGAGTAAGGTGTCCAAATTCGCCCGCAAGAGTACCGATACGGACCTCAAGCAAGCTTCACAGTTTGACGTGGTCATTGATCTGAAGCCGGACGCCAGAATGTATGGAGGCGTGAGTCTGGAAGGCGATATCGAGACGATGCGGAAGGATAAAGTGACGGTAGTGTCCAGTCTCGCGATCATGCGGGATCAGACCGAGCCTTACGTACTGTTAGACAAAGGCAATGGACAGACTGAGCCGCTGACGATCCAGGCTGGAATGGAATCGGGGGACAAGACGGAAGTGGTTAGTGGCTTGAAACCGGGAGACATTGTCGTTTTGCCTTAGATGTAGGAATATAAGAACAAGGCATTATATGTAATGACTAGCTAGACGAACGGTTAATTCGGCATTGGAAAACACGAGGTTCATTGTGGCAGAATGCCAGGATGGACCTCGTGTGTCTTTTGGAGCAAGGGATGTCCAGATTCCTGCCTGAATTATGGAAAAAAATATAATTAAATTTATATAATTCAATTTACAGTAAAATTTACATGTCGTATAATCAGAACATAAGGAGGTGACACCGAACATCATGTTTGTAGATGGATAGGCGAAGACCTTTTTTTTAACCGCTTGAAGAAAGCGCTTACCCAATTTAGGATTTAGACATCCCACAAGTCTTTTTTCAAACTTCTTCATGTCTAACACACGTTCAACCACACCCACCATATTATACTCATTCACATGATTCGCCCTCACACACCATTTGTTTGCTCAAGATTCCAGTGATACAACCATTTCTTTTGGAGGTGATACAACCAACTCATCCGAACGTTCTCTTCGTGCTAAGCATCATAATGACACAGAGGATCAGACATGAGTACAACCCAATCTAACTAAAGGAAAGGTGGAACTATGAAGACTAAATTGAAAACCAAATCGAGAGGTAAGAAGATCCTGCGCAAAGGTGTAAAACAAATGCTTGCAGCAACGCTGCTCGCGGCGGGGATTTTCCCTGGACTGTCTCCAGGCTTGGCTCAGGCGGCTGAAGCACATGTGGATAATCCATTTGTAGGGGCAACCGCGTATCTGAACGAGGACTATTCAGCTCTCGTGGATACGTCCATTGCATTGACCAACGATGCGTCGTTGAAGGCCAAGATGGAGACGGTCAAATCGTATCCAACCGCAGTATGGGTTGACCGGATTGCTGCAATCTATGGCGGGACGGACAACGCTGGTCGCAAAAGTGTAGAGCAACATCTTGATGCCGTTCTCGCTCAAAAGAAACCGGGTACGCCTATAACGGCTTCATTTGTTATCTATAACTTGCCTGGACGGGATTGTCATGCACTCGCATCGAATGGTGAACTTCCACTAACACAGGCAGCACTGCAGACATATAAAACGGATTATATTGATGTGCTCGCAGATATCTTCGCAGATCCGAAGTATCAGGATATTCGTATTATTGCTGTCATTGAACCGGACAGTCTGCCTAACCTCGTGACCAACCTGAGTACCCCAGCTTGTGGTCAAGCCAGCTCAACAGGTATCTATGAGGCGGGTGTGAAGTATGCATTGGACAAGCTGCACGCCATTCCAAATGTGTACAACTATCTGGATATCGGCCACTCCGGCTGGCTTGGATGGGATAACAACCGTTCTGCAGCAGTTGCGCTGTATACAAGTGTTGTGCAAGGGACAGCCGCAGGTCTGAGCAGTGCAGATGGCTTCATTACAAATACAGCAAACACTACACCGCTGGGGGAGCCGAACCTGTCTAACCCTGATCTCAATATCGGTGGACAACCGATTAAATCTGCCAAGTTTTATGAGTGGAATCCTTATTTTGACGAAACCGATTTCACCGCTGCCCTGTATGCCGATTTCGTACAAGCTGGCTGGCCAAGCAGCACAGGTTTCCTGATTGATACTAGCCGGAATGGGTGGGGCGGGGTAGACCGTCCAGCATCTGCTACGGGCAGCAACATCAACGATTATGTGAATTCTGGACGTGTAGATCGTCGGGAGCATCGGGGGAACTGGTGTAATGCCAGTGGTGCAGGTATTGGTGAAGCACCTAAGGCTGCACCAGGACCAGCGCATCTGGATGCTTATGTATGGGTGAAACCTCCGGGTGAATCCGATGGCTCCAGCTCCGAAATTCCGAATAACGAAGGCAAAGGTTTCGACCGGATGTGTGATCCAACCTTCACAACTCGGGATGGTGTATTAACAGGTGCATTGCCTAATGCTCCGGTATCGGGTCACTGGTTCCATGATCAATTCGTGGCACTGGTGAAAAACGCATTCCCTGTACTTCCTGCAAGTAACGGTGGAGGCAATCCTCCGGGCGGAACAACAGCTCCGGCAGCACCAGCAGCATTGACAGCTTCTGCCGGTAACGCTCAGGTCTCCTTGACGTGGACTGCTTCTACAGGGGCTACAAGTTATAGTGTGAAGCGGGCACTGAGTGCATCAGGTCCATTCACAACAGTTGCAGCTAATGTAAGTGGAACATCTTACAGCAACACCGGTCTGATCAATGGTACAACCTATTATTATGTGGTAACGGCAACAAATGCAGTAGGTGAAAGTGTTAACTCTGCAACAGCAACAGCTACACCTGTTGCAGGTGTAACGGCGCCAGCTGCACCGACTGCTCTCACAGCAACTGCAGGCAATGCACAGGTGAGCCTAACGTGGACCGCTTCTACAGGTGCAACAAGTTATGATGTGAAACGCGCGCTGAGTGCAACAGGTCCGTTCACAACGATCGCGGCGAATGTGAGTGGTACGTCCTACACCAACACTGCCCTGACGAACGGCACAACGTATCATTATGTGGTAAGTGCAGTGAATGCAGCAGGGCAAAGTGCCAATTCTGCTGTAGCTTCCGCGACACCTCAAAGTGTCGTTGTACCAACGAGTGATCTTGTCGTGCAATATCGTGCTGGAGATACCAATGCTCAAGATAGCCAGATCAAACCGTATTTCAACATCAAAAATCTGGGTAGTACTGCTGTGAATCTGAGTGATCTGAAGATCCGTTATTACTTCTCCAAAGAAGGCTCAGCTGCGATGGATTCTGCCATCGATTACGCTCAAGTTGGCGGAGCCAATATCCAGCGGACCTTCACAGACTCGTATGTGGAGCTGAGCTTCACATCTGCAGCTGGCAGCATTCAGGCTGGTGGACAGACTGGAGACATCCAGCTTCGCATGTACAAAACAGACTGGTCCAACTTTGACGAGACGAATGACTACTCTTTCGATCCAACGAAAACATCCTACCAGGATTGGAATAAGGTAACACTCCACCAAGGTGGAAACCTGGTATGGGGTATTGAGCCTTAAACTTTATTTGTAACTGACTTAACCGCAATCCTCTGTGTGTTAGAGGATCGCGGTTTTTTGCTATGCATTACAGAATCCCCGAACGAGAAAGCCCAATTCTTTAGATGTGGGATGAAAGTGAGGTCGGATACGGAGTATCACTATTGTGATGCTTCAAGTATCCGAAATGTCTGCCTTCTTAATTTTTTTAGTTTGTTTCAATTCATCTATTAAACTGATACAATATAGATATGAATGAATATAGAAGAACAAACACAACCGTATCTTTGTTGAACTATCATTTTGTGTTCTGCCCACGATACAGAAGAAAGATATTTCTCAAATTAGAGGTAGAACAGCGCTTCAAGGAACTGGTGCATGAGGTATGTGAAGAGCTTGAAATTGTGATTGTTGCCATGGAGTGCGACAAAGACCATACACATATGTTTCTCAATGCACTTCCAACATTAAGCCCTGCTGATATCATGGCAAAAATAAAAGGAGTCACATCAAAAAAACTACGAGAAGAGTTTCCACACCTTCTGCATTTGCCCAGTTTGTGGACACGTTCCTATTTTGTTTCTACCGCTGGAAATGTATCAAGTGAGACCATCAAGCGTTATGTTGAACAACAAAAGACAAGGGGGTGAAGTAACTGTCTCAGACCCTAACGGTTAAGGTAAAGCTGCTGCCGACTAAAGAGCAGATCCAACTATTGCAACAAAGTAGTCATGAATATATCCGAGTTGTTAATACACTCGTGGCCGAGATGGTAGAAGAAAAGAAAAGGTTGAAGAAGACAACAAAAGACATTCCTGCTAATCTACCAAGTGCAGTAAAAAATCAAGCGATTAAAGATGCGAATAGTGTCTTCTCTAACAAAGTTAAGAAAAGTAAATACGCAATCATACCGATCCTAAAGAAACCGATTTGCGTATGGAATAACCAAAACTATTCTCTTGACTTCACGCACATTTCCATTCCATTCATGGTAGAGGGAAAATCTAAGCGTTTAAAAATTCGTGCATTGTTCATCGACAAGGACCATCGAAACGTTGACCTTTTGAAGCATAAACTTGGTACGCTCCGTGTCACGAAAAGCTCAGGTAAGTGGATAGCCCAAATTGCTGTCACCATGCCAATAACTGAAAAAACGGGTATGCGGATTTTGGGCATTGATTTAGGGCTGAAAGTCCCTGCCGTAGCCATCACAGATAATGATCACGCTCGATTCTTTGGGAATGGGCGAGAAAACAAATACAAGAAACGGAAGTTTCGTAGTGTTCGTCAAAAACTAGGAAAACAAAAGAAAGTGAACGCTATTCGCAAGTTAGATGATAAAGAACAACGATGGATGAAAGACAAAGACCACAAAGTCAGTCGTGAAATCGTTAATTTCGCAGTCGAAAATAAGACTTCTGTCATTCGCTTAGAGCAACTAACGAATATTAGGCAGACGACAAGAACAAGTCGTAAAAACGAAAAGAATCTACACACATGGTCATTCTACCGTTTGGCACAATTCATTGAATACAAAGCAAACATGGCAGGGATCAAAGTGGAATATGTGAACCCTGCATATTCAAGTCAAACCTGTCCAGAGTGTTCAAAAAAGAACAAGGCGCAAGATAGAAGATATACGTGCCCATGTGGATTCAAGAGACATCGTGATATCGTTGGGGCGATGAATATTCGCTACGCAACTGTGATTGGCGGTAACAGTCAATCAGCCTAAGATGCTATATGCACTGTCTTAGGAGGGGTAATGGCATACCCTAATCTTAGCATCTGTCCAAAGCAGAAATGAAATGAGGACGTTAAGCTTAGCTAAGAATCCCAATCACTTTAGTGATCTTGCCCCTTTAGGGGTGGGAGTGTCAAAAGAGTCATTCTAGATTGAAGTTCTCACATCAAAATATATTTAGAATCGCTTGGAGATCCGTAATTAGGATGTGAGAACGGATGTATCAGGCTGGGCTGTCCTCTGGTTATGAAAATGATCAGGGGGCAGCCCTATTTCTGTTCTAACGAACAGAGGGCACGCTATTTAGTTGAATTGATGCATTTGAAAATTCTAACGAATCGTAGACACGCTATTCAGTTAATTTGGGTGGATTTTGATCCCCTTAGACCCGTTTTGGTCCAAATAAGATTGCTGAGATTCGTTAGGATTCGTTGTTGGAGTATAACGCCCCAATAGGGTGTTTGAGATTCGTTAGAAAAACTTGGCGGTGAGCTTAAATCATCCTTCCGACTGAAGCGTCATCGGGTTGATTTTCCAAATGACTCCTAAAAACACTGATTATTAATCGTTTTGGACGGATATTTGCCTAGGGTCTGGCAGACAGGATGTCTATAATAGAACCCGATGGGCGGGATCACCTCGCTCGGATTGGAAAGAGAATGGAAGGGGGACCGCACTCTGGTAGTCGGGCAAGCTGATTTCTCTTTTTTTAATTTTGTAAGCGTAATCATTGTGGGTTGAAACCTTCTTTCGAAGAAGGCCTCTATGAATTATCGAACGTCTAATCATCATCGATGTGTACAAGCGTTACCCATTCTGTCTCAAGGAGCGTGAAGGTGGATGAACTCAGAAACAACAGCGCCGGTACATAAGGGATCGGTGTCAGGTCGGCAATCCGGTCGCAGGAAGGCTCGTATGCCACTTGCAGCCAAGGTGCTCTCTTCGGCACTCAGCGTAGCTTTGCTCATTGGAGGAACCGCTGGGATTACCGGAGCGGAAGCTTCGAACGGTAATGGGGCGACGGAGGCTGGCCTGCAATCACATAAGGGGGGCAGTCACGTGAAAGAGATTCAACTGGAATATCTGGATCGGGGACTGGTGGCTGCATCGACATCTGAAGGTGTTTTTCTCAGTTGGAGATTGCTTGGTGACGAGGCCACAGGGTATAGCGACAAAGGGCTGACAGGTACGGACTTTAACGTCTATCGTGATGGCAAAAAGATCGCTACCGTCACCGACAGCACCAACTATGTAGATGCCGCGGGTAAATCGTCTTCCCGTTATGAAGTGGCGGCGGTGAACAAGAAGGGCAAGGAAAGCAAACGCAGTGCATTAGTCAAACCTTGGGCGAACGGCTATGTGGACATTCCACTGCAAAAACCAGCCGATGGCGTGACACCTGCGGGAGAAGCTTATACGTATTCCGCCAATGACATGAGCGTGGGGGATGTGGACGGGGATGGCCAGTATGAGTTTTTCGTTAAATGGGACCCTTCCAATGCCAAGGACGTATCGCAGAAAGGATACACCGGTAAAACCTATATTGATGCTTACACCTTGGACGGTCAGTTGTTGTACCGGATCGATCTTGGGGTCAACATCCGTGCAGGTGCTCATTATACACAGATGCTCGTTTATGATTTTGACGGGGATGGCAAGGCTGAGATGATGTTCAAGACCGCTCCGGGTACGAAGATTATCAAATATAACAAAAAAGGAAAAGTAACCTCCGAGAAGTACATCACGCTTCCGAAGCAGGATCGCAAGGCAGGGTACTCGAACGAAGATGATTATCGTTTAAGTGCGGATGGTTACTACGATCACGTGGTGGATATGTTCAGAAACTGGCATAAACACGATGAGGTTGTGAAGGGGAACTGGCCTGCGACATTGGAAGAAGCTTTTGGAATTGAGAAAAAATATAACTACCCATTATCTCAGCAAGATGCCGAGAGTCTGGCCGACTACTTCATTGATGTGTACGCAGTAGAACGCAGTAACCGCAATGAGCTGCGCAAGTTTGAAGGTTTTATTGTGGATGGACCGGAGTATGTTACGGTATTTGAAGGTAAATCAGGCAAAGAGCTGGAGACCATTCCATATGAACCCGAGCGTCATGATGATGGTCTGATGTGGGGCGATTATGCCATGGCACGGATTGAACCGGGGAATCGGGTGGACCGTTTCCTGGCAGGCGTGGCGTATCTGGACGGCAAGAAACCGTCTGCAATCTTTGCACGCGGATACTATACACGTTCAACGATGGTTGCCTACAATTGGGACGGCAAGAAGCTGAAAAAGGAATGGAAAGTGGACAGCGGCTGGACGCCAATGAAGAACCCATTCAATGACGGACCGCATGGTGTGGATGGCACAGATCCGCAGTATGGTTCCATCACCACTCAAGGTGCACACTATTTCAGTGTGGCGGATGTGGATGGAGACGGCAAACAGGAGATTATCTATGGCTCCGCTACAATTGATCATGACGGTAGCGTGCTGTACAGCTCCACAGACCTGATGCCTGCCGAAAGTGCTACACCGGGAACCATTGCCCGTCTGGGTCATGGGGACGCACTTCATGTGGCAGATATCGACCCGGATCGTCCGGGACTTGAAATTTTCATGGTTCACGAGGGTGGTCCGTGGGCGCCATACGGCTATTCCCTGCGTGATGCGAAGACCGGAGAAGTAATCTATGGTGGGTACACGGGGAAAGATACCGGTCGCGGCATGGTGGGTGATGTTGATCCGACTCGCCGTGGGCTGGAGACATGGGCTGTAGGTTTGTGGACAGCTAAGGGTGAGAAAATCAGTGATCAGGCACCGGGCACGAATATGAATATCCGCTGGGCTGGAGATATGACGACACAGATCGTAGATGGTGCGATTGATGTTACACCAACCATCAAAGACTGGAATCGTGGCACGTTGCTGACGGCAACAGGCACATTGACTAACAATCACACCAAAGGTACACCTTCTCTTGTAGCTGATATCTTCGGGGATTGGCGGGAAGAGATGCTGGTGAGAACCACGGACAGTTCCGCGATTCGTATCTATCTGAGTACCGAGAAAACGGACCGCAAGTTGTACACGCTCATGCATGATGCGATGTATCGTGTGGGCATTGCCGGACAGAACAGTGGATACAATCAGCCGTCCTATCCGTCCTTCTACATGGCATCGGATATGGACTGGTCGAAAGTAACGCTACCTAAGTTCTACACGCCAGGTAAGGGCGGAAAGTAAGCAGACCGGATGAGCACTGCCTAGCGATAGCACTACAACATCTGAGCCTGTAACGTAAAGCAGCGTTGGCATTTTTAAGAATTGGCATCGAAGCTTAAAAGCTCTGGAATCCCAATGTGTCTCGCACATGGGGGGTTCAGAGCTTTTTTACATTGGAATCTGCGGGTAGAGCTTGGCGCGTTCCCAGCCATCCATGTTACATTATTCTTTTACATCGTTAGAGTCTAGATGCACGGTAGAAGCAAACGCTTCAATGGTGCATTTACCTTGATCATGGATCAATGTGGTGATGGAGCACTCGGGGATCAATTGGTTCTGCATAGCTATAAAATCGGAATGCCAGACGTTAAGCTCGCGCTCGGTAAAGGTTTGCACCAGAAAATCAGTAATAAGTCCACCATGTGTAACCACAATAATGTTACTGTTCTCTGGCTCTTCATTAGCTAATTCGGTTAGGAGGGAGGCCAGACGTTCACCAGCCTGTTTGGCCGAGTCTCCCACGGGTGGAATGTAATCTGGCTCAGACGTACATCGATCCCACATCGCAATGAATTCTTCAAATGACTGATCCGGGCAATCGGCCCCAATTGGCACGTTCGCGCAGGCGAGGATCTTCGGTTATATGGGAATGGGTGTGGCGGGCAATCATATTTGCGGTTTCTTGGGCTCGTCGAAGTGGGCTGGTCAGGATCTTAGTAATGAGAGAGGTGGCTTTGGCAAAATGAAGTGCTGTGGCTTCGGCTTGTAAAACCCCTTCGGAAGTGAGGGGGACATCCCCGATTCGTCGTTCTTTGAGACCGTGTCGTACCAAATGAAAGGTGGTACTCATGAGTGGAAACCTCCTTAAGTATAGACAGTTTACATAAAGGATTAGATAGTATACTAATTATATATTTATCTAATTAAATAATACAATAAGGCTTTTAACCAAGACAGTTTATATCCACCCGACAGAATTGTTACAATGGAGAAAAGTGAGGATCGATCGTTGCAGGAATGGAGGTATGGATATGAGTATCACAAAGCCTTGGACAGGAAGCCTGTATCAAGAGGCATTGCGAACAGAGGATTGCGGGCCGCGTTTTTACGCGTACTATTACAAGCAATGGGACAACTATCGTATGTCTTATCACTATCATGATTCCACAGAGATCATGTATATTATTTCGGGAATGTGCCGGGTGGATGTGCAGATGCCGGAGGGGAGTTCGGAGCAGGCCGTTTTGAAAAAAGGGCAATTCATTATGCTGGACGCAGGTGTCCCGCACCGTTTACTGGTGGAAGATGGTGTCCCTTGCCGGATGCTCAATGTGGAGTTTGGATTCTCAGACTCGCCTCCTGGACAGTTATCTATCCGTCAGCTTGCGCTGGAAGAGGAAGAAGTCCACACTCTACTCACTAATGCTTCTCCATATCTGGTACTGCCTGACCCGGAAGAAGTGTATCATATTATGAAAAGTCTGGTACTGGAACTCGATCAGCGTGGTCTACTGGAGCAAGGAAGATCAACTGTGCCGATGAAGATCATTCCACTAGAGGAAAGGTCGCATCACCGGGAAGCCCGGAATCTCTCGTCCCACGAACAGGGTATGCTGGTGCGTACGCTGTTCGTGCAGTTGCTGGTCCGTGTTGCACGTCTGCGCGGAGAAATGAGCCGGAGTGCGCCAGATCAGGCGGAACTGTACGTCAAACGAACCATTGAATTCATGCATCACAATATGGATCGCAACATTCAGATGAAGGATATTGCGGCAGCAGTTAATCTGCATCCAGGCTATTTACATCGTATTTTTCGTCAGCACACGCAGCGCACACCTACCGACTACCTGACGATGCTTCGAATGGAAAAGGCCAAGATGCTACTTCAGCAGACCAATATTCCGATTTCGGAAATCTCTGACTATGTTGGAGTAGGCAGTCGTCAGTATTTTCATATGTTGTTCAAAAAATATACAGGTCGTACGCCGGTTGAATTTCGCTCCTCTATGGAACGACATGTCAGTCAGTACCCGTCCGATGAATGAGCCGATTGCAGTTGTTTCGAATACATATTGATTAGTGGATATGGCGCATAAAAGTTAGGATTTTTGACAACAAGATCTTGAACAGGTCATGATTTTGATAACGCTTCCCTATATGCGGTTGGTACAATGATTTCATGAAGAGAGTCATTAACCGAAGCGAAAGATTCGGATTAGGGGAGGACATAGGGATGTCGTTTAAAGTGGCGTTTATCGGGGCAGGAAGTATCGGATTTACACGGGGATTGTTAAGGGATTTGCTCACGGTACCCGAGTTTAACAACATCGAGATTGCGTTCTGCGATATTAACCAACACAATCTGGACATGGTGACTGAGCTGTGTCAGCGGGATATCCGTGAGAATGGATTGAAGATTCAGATTCAGCCAACAACGGATCGGAAAGAAGCGTTGAAAGATGCAAAGTATGTACTGTGTACGATTCGTGTTGGGGGACTGGAAGCATTTGCAACCGATGTGGATATTCCACTGAAATATGGTGTTGATCAATGTGTCGGCGATACGCTGTGTGCAGGCGGCATTATGTATGGACAACGCGGAATCGCCGAGATGCTGGACATCTGTAAAAATATTCGTGAACAGAGTGCACCCGACGTACTGCTCTTGAACTATTCCAATCCGATGGCGATGCTGACATGGGCTTGCAACAAGTACGGCGGTGTGCGGACGATCGGACTGTGTCATGGTGTACAGCATGGTCATCATCAGATTGCGGAAGCTTTTGGATTGAAAAAGAGTGAAGTGGATATTGTCTGTGCCGGCATCAACCATCAGACCTGGTATATCCAGGCTTCTCATGAAGGTAAGGATCTTACAGGTGATCTGCTCGAAGCCTTCGAAAAACATCCCGAGTACAGCCGCACCGAGAAAGTGCGGATCGATATGCTGCGCCGCTTCGGTTACTACAGCACGGAATCAAATGGTCATCTGAGTGAATATGTGCCGTGGTACCGCAAACGTCCGGAAGAGATTAACGAATGGATCGACCTGGGCAACTGGATCAACGGAGAGACGGGTGGATATTTGCGGGTGTGTACCGAGGGGCGCAACTGGTTTGAGACTGATTTTCCTAACTGGATGAAGGACGAACCGATGCAATTCATTCCGGAAAAACGGGGCGAGGAGCACGGTTCGTACATTATTGAAGGGCTTGAGACGGGACGTGTCTATCGTGGACATTTCAATACCGTTAATAATGGAGTCATCTCCAACCTGCCGGATGATGCGATTATTGAAGCACCGGGATATGTGGACCGCAACGGCATCTCCATGCCACGTGTAGGCGATCTGCCACTCGGTCCGGCTGCGGTATGTAATGTGAGTATTTCCGTGCAACGCCTCGCGGTTGAAGCAGCGGTCAACGGAGATGACAAATTACTTCGTCAGGCGTTTATGATGGACCCGCTGGTGGGTGCCGTGTGTAATCCAAAAGAAATTTGGCAGATGGTCGACGAGATGCTCGTTGCACAGGCCGAGTGGTTGCCGCAGTACGGAGATGCGATTGCAGCTGCAGAAGCAAGACTTGCTGCAGGTGACTTGATTCCAACAAAGGAATATGAAGGTGCAGCACGTCTTAAGGTGAAAACAGTGGAAGAGATGCAGCAGGATCGCGATGCCGCGAACAAAAACGCGGGGGAATCCGATAAAGGGAAAGATCGCGAGAAAGTGCAGCAATAGATAAAAATGCGTAAGGGCCTCTCCAAAATTGGAGGGGCCCTGTTTGTTTTTATTTTTTTCCACACCACGGATAACAATGGCAAAAGAGGTATCACCCAAGGAAACCTGGGAATTTTGAGGGGAAGTCCAGCGGGCAAAGGCTCCATAATAATGAGTACCTTTTTCCTGCGCTAACTGGAATGAACCTTCTCGCAAAGAGTTGAGGGTGAGGCAGTTTTGTTTGTACCATGACTTGGAGTAGGATTACAGCCGGATAATATAAGCAAAGTTGAAAGAAATAACAATGGGGTCAATGTTCTTATCGGATTGAAGAATTTTATTTGCAAGAGAGGAATGTTGCTAGTGTTACTCTTGCGATGTATATTTACCATGTGATACATATTACCTTTACAGACATAGTAATGTGTCTTATAGTATACACAGGACGGAAGAAAGTCGGTGAAACTCGTAGATGGATGTGCAAGTGATTAACAGTGATCTGATTCGGGGCAATATTGACCCCATCATTCTGAGTGTACTTATACCCGCAGATAACTATGGCTACAGCATTATTAAGGAGATCTATCGTAAGAGCGGAGAGCAGTTTGAATTGAAGGAACCTACGCTTTATTCCAGTTTGAAGAGGCTGGAGAAGAGTGGATATGTGGAGTCCTACTGGGGGGAAGAGACACAGGGAGGACGACGCAAATATTACCGAATTACAGTGCAAGGCCTCGAAGCCTATAGAGAGCAGGTTCAAGCTTGGCAGGCAGCCAAGGCACTGATTGATTGTATGATTGTCACTGGAGAAAAAGGAGATGAAGACCTATGAGATTGGATGCTCGCATCACCCGTCATGTGAATCGTCTGTTCGCTCACGCACCAGATACATTGGACAATCGAGAATTAAAAGAAGAGATTCACAGCAATCTCGCTGCGCGGATTGACGATTATATCTCGCAGGGGATGAGTGAAGAGAAGGCGTTCCAGACCGCCATCCAGCACATCGCTGGTATGGATGAAGTGATGAGTGACCATCGAAGGGTACAACGTGTTCCTTACTGGACAGCGCTGTTGCAGTCTGCTCTAATTTATAGCCTCATAGCCTGGATCATTACCATTCCAATGAGAGTGCTGATGCAAGGCTCCGCCATAAACAACCTGCTTATGATCGTGAGTCTCATAGTTGGTGGCATGTATGTATTGTATCTGTTGATCAACAAGTCGAATGATTCTGCAACTTCCGTGAAAACCACGGTTATTCGAATCCCTGCATTAGTGCAGTGGAATCGCAGAATATGGTGGTTGTGGGCGGCATTAATACTCGTACTATGGGGGACGCAGGCAGCGTTGCGATTCGGAAGCAACATCTGGTTTAATCGACCCATTCAGGTGGATGGACCCTACCAGTTTGCTGTGATCGTCATTGCCTTTGCCATCCCATTACTGAGTGTTATCATTCCTTTGGTAGTGCATCGGGCGTATCGGATCGTTAGCAAGTATGAAGTGAGTGATGTGTTATGAGAATTAGAAACATATGGATTATAACACTTGTTGTGTTGGGCATCATTGGCTTAGTGATTGTTGAAGGCTTCGTTAATCCGAAGATCGAGGCGAAACAGGCTCAGTACGAGGAAGAGCAGCAGAATCCGCTGACACATGATTTTGCCGCTTTAGCCAAATATCGCAGTCCCTACATGGGTGATCATTCAAACCTTAGTCATCTGAATCAGGCTTTACCTTTATGTGAAAGATTGAATGGTTACCAACTGTACCCCGAGACGTTCACGGTCCAAGTGAATTATAGTTTGGATACGCGTGAGATGGATGCAGAGGAACTTGAGCGGATACTCGTATATAATGCGGTTGCGAACTTTGTTATGATCGATAATCTGGAGCAGATCGTCTACCAGTTTGAGAATACCAGCCATACCTTACGTCGTGAATCTGCCCAACAATGGACAGGTACGGAATTAAAGGAGCTTCAGAACCCGGAGCTATGGAATTCGACTGTACGCGAGAAGCTGGTGGAACCGGCACAAGTGAAAGAGGTTTTTTCACAGATTGTTGACAATTAAGCTGCATGAAATAGAAGGAAATAGGCAAGAGACTCGACTCTTCTCCCATGCTATGTTATTATAAATCTCTGATAACGTGGTAACGAACTAAAGCGTTTGGGTTTTGGTTATAGACATGGAGGGGTTCGAGAGATGAGAAAAAAAGCGATTCTACTATTATTCATTAGTATATGTGTATTGATTGTGGCTGGTTGTTCCAGTTCCGCAAGCAAAGACGATAACACGATTGTTGTAGGAATTGATGATAAGTTTGCTCCAATGGGTTTCCGGGACGAGCAGAATGAAATTGTTGGTTTTGATATTGATTACGCAAGAGCTGCAGCGGAGAAAATGGGTAAAGAAATCACATTCCAGCCAATCGACTGGTCTTCCAAAGAATCAGAGCTGAACAGTGGCCGGATCGATATCATCTGGAACGGGTACACCATTACGGATGAGCGTAAAGAGAAAGTGCTCTTTACGAAGCCGTATCTGGAAAACAGTCAGGTAGCTATTACCTTGGCAGACTCGCCAATCACAAAGCTGGATGAACTCGATGGTAAAAATGTGGGATTGCAGGCACTATCCTCCGCGGCAGATGCACTAGCAGCAAGTCCACTGAAGGATAAAGTGAAAGCTTCTGAATTTAAGGATAACGTGCTTGCACTGACGGATCTGAAGACAAAACGTCTGGATGCGGTCATCATTGATGAAGTGGTAGCGAGATACTACATGTCCAAAGAAGAGGGAACATTCAAACTGCTGGATGAATCTCTTGCACCGGAACAATATGGCATTGGTATCAAAAAAGGCAATGAAGAGCTTCTGAATCAGCTGCAAAAAGCGTTGGATGAGCTGAATGCAGACGGAACAGCGGCTAAAATCTCCACCCAATGGTTGGGTGAAGATAAGGTTTTGAAATAGGCAGGTTACACACCTGATATATAGTTAGAAACAAAACGGACCCCGTATTCCATGCTGGAGCGATTTATGCCCCAGAGGAATGCGGGGTTAACAGATTAGAGGAGACAAAACAATGAGTTGGGATTATCTATCGACCATTTTAAAACCGATGCTAGAGGGTGCGCAGACCACCATTTTTATGTTCTTGCTAGCGATCGTGTTATCTGTACCGCTTGGATTTGCGGTCACGCTTGCGATGAGAAGCCAGATTAAACTGCTGGCGTGGATTGCCCATACGTATGTATACGTGATGCGAGGAACACCGCTACTGCTCCAAATTCTATTCTTCTGCTTCGGTTTACCGTTGCTTCCGGTGATTGGAGAGTATCTGGTGTTTGATCGTTTTGTTGCAGCGGGGATTGCATTCATCCTAAACTATGCGGCGTACTTCGCTGAAATCTTCAGGGGCGGACTGCTTTCCATTGATAAGGGGCAACATGAAGCAGCGAAGGTCCTTGGATTGACAAAGTGGCAGACGATGACCAAAGTCATTATTCCTCAGATGATTCGTGTAGTATTGCCTGCAACGGCCAATGAGTCCATTACGCTCATCAAGGATACGGCACTGCTCTATGCCGTGGCTGTACCTGAGCTGTTGTATTACGCCCAAGCGGCGGTAAATCGCGATTTGCAGCTGATCCCTTTCTTTGTGGCAGCGATTATGTATCTGCTCATGACACTCGTACTCACCGTGCTGTTCAAGGCACTGGAGAAGCGGTTTTCATTTGAATAAATTAAATCTGATTAATCAAAGGACTGTCTGCATATGACACATATAATAGAAGTAAATCAGTTGAGAAAATCATTCGGTGCACTTGATGTACTGAAACAGGTATCCTTCAACGTGGAACCAGGCGAAGTGATTGCCGTGATCGGGCCTTCGGGTTCGGGGAAAAGTACGATGCTGCGCAGCCTGATTCATCTGGAGGATATTTCGGGCGGAACGATTCGCATTCAGGACCAGACGTTGGTTGATAATGGCCGTTACGCGGGTGCCGCAGATATTCGCAAGATGACGGATCGTATGGGTATGGTGTTCCAGCATTTCAACTTGTTCCCGCACCTGACTGTACAAGATAATCTGGAACTTGCACCGAAGACTTTGAAAAAAGAAAGTTCAAGCGTCATCAGGCATCGCAGTCTTGAATTACTTGGAAAAGTAGGGTTGTCGGACAAGGCCGATGTCTACCCTGGTAATCTGTCCGGTGGACAGAAACAGCGTGTAGCTATTGCCCGCGCACTGATGATGCAACCGGACATCCTCCTGTTTGATGAGCCGACATCGGCACTCGATCCGGAGCTGACAGGGGAAGTGTTACGTGTCATCAAACAACTGGCACAGGAAAACATGACGATGATGATTGTCACGCATGAGATGGGCTTCGCCCGTGACGTTGCGGATCGTGTATTTTTCATGGATAACGGGGAGATTGCCGAGGCAGGTCCACCAGAACAGATCTTCGGCAATCCGAGGCTTGCACGTACCCGGACGTTTTTACAGCGGGTGAAAGTGGAAGGATAGAAGGTATTCCAAATCTAAGAAATGTCAAAAGGACGCAATCCTATGAGTAATAAGGGATTGCGTTCTTTTTGCTTTTTAAAATAATAGCTTATGTCCAAAGGTATATGTTCCAGATAATCAATACCAGGGTCAACACGATATAAGTTACTACATTCCAACGTGTTCGAATTCGATAAGTGGTGTAACTCATGATTCCAAACAAAACAATACTAAAACATAGTACAGCTACATTATTTCGATAAAGAGCAATAGGTAGAAGCATCACAATCATAAGTATGTTCATTACTTTATCGATTTTCATCTGAGTTAATCCCCCAATGTAATCTAGAAAAGTACTACCATAATAATATCTATATGTTAGAGGTATTCTTGATTTGTATCATCACACGGATAAACAGTTCTTAAATTCATATCCTTGAAGTACAATCTATAAGCTTATGAATTTAGATATTTGACCGGATGATGGGGATAAAATAAATCTAAAAGCAATTCATAATTAACATAATATGGATATTATTTTTCCTAATAATCGATTATAATGAACATACTTAAAGAACAGGGAGGATTTACCTTGGAACATCACGAAAATGATGTAGATCGTTATTATAACGACACATTGCCACCACCGCCTTATGTAGTACCAAAGACCAATAGCAAGTCGATTGTATCACTAGTTTTGGGGATTCTGTCCGTCACGATTCCTTACGTGGGAATTTTAATCGGAATCGTCGCGATTATATTTGCATCTTTAGCCTTCAAAGAGATCAGAGTTCGCATGGAGCAAGGCAGAGGATTGGCCATTGCTGGACTTGTTTGTGGAATCATCGGTACAGCGATGTATGTATTACTTATTTTGCTCGTGCTATTGTTTAGTTTCGCTATCTCAAGTTCTGAAATTTACTCTACATACTAGAAATATGAAGTTAGCAAACTTAGATTTTATCTCAAACTAAAAAAGCAAAGGCGTATTTTAACTCACACCTCTTGTTGTCCAGAAGAGGGTGGGGCTTAGGTACATGCCTTTGCTTTTTATTTTACTTTTTACAGGTGAAGTGAGACTTCACTGCTGACGTTTGCGTTCTCCGTGGTATGAGTCATCAGGAAATACGTTAAGGTTCCTCCCAGGCCAATCACGGCGAAGATGCACAGAATACCAATCTGATCCCAAGCCACACCGAACTGTCCACTTGAGATAACTGCTTTATAACCTGTTACCGAATAGGTCATAGGCAGCCATGGATTAAACACTTTCAGCCAATTTGGAATCAGTTCGAGCGGGAAGGTGCCTGCGCTGGTGGTGAGCTGGAAGATCAGCATCAGAATCGCGAGGAATCGTCCCGGATTCTCCAGCCAAGTCACCAGTGCCTGAATGATGTACATGAAGCTTAGACTGGTAACAAAGCTGAACAAGAGGAACAATGGAACGCTCTGAACATCCAGACCCAAGCCGTATAAGACCAGCCATGAAGCAAGCAGGGACTGCGCTGCACTCATGAGTGTGAAAGCCAGCGTTTTACTCACAAAACGATTCCAGCCACTTGCTTGGCTAACTGTGCTGCCACGTGTGGGTACAACCAGTGTGGCAATCAATGCGCCGACAAATAGCCCGAGTGACAGGAAGTATGGCGAGAATCCTGTACCGTAGTTAGGTACCTCATTATATTTATGTTCATCGACCTGAACAGGCTCTGCATACATGGTTACCAGCTCATCCGTCTTTTTCACACTGCCCGTCTGCTCAGCCGCTTCATTCAACTTGGTGGCAAGTTCACCAGAGCCATCTGTTAACTTAAGCGTACCTTCTTTTAATTGACCAGCACCGTTATCGAGCTTATGTGAGCCATCTGCAAGGGTTGAGATGCCGTCTGAGAACTGGCTTACACCCGCAACCAACTTGCCTGCACCAGCATTCAATTGACCTGAACCATCCGCAAGTTTGGCTCCTCCAGCGGTTGCTTCGGATAATTTGGAATTGAACTGTTGTAGACCAGTCGCAAGCTTTTCTTGTCCGGCGGATAACTGCGCAGCTCCTTGTACCAGTTGTTGTTGACCCTGTACCAACTGACTGCTGCCTTGATGCAGTTGCTGTTGTGCAGCGTACAGGTTTTGACTGCCTGCAACCAATTGCTGCCCGCCCTGATACACCTGTTCGCTGCCCGTAGCTACGGCTTGGCTGGCTGCCAGGAGTTGCTGCACAGCAGGACTTGCGGCAAGTTCCGGACTCGCTTCGGCTAATTGGGCAAGACCTTGCGCAACCGCTTTGGCACCCTCGCTAACTTTGCCACTGCCCTCAACAGAACTTTGCAGCCCAGCAGTCAGCTTTGCACTGCCTTCCTCGGAAGCCGCCAGTCCTGCATCCAGCTTAGCTGTGCCTTCCTGAACAGATTGAAGGCCAGCCTGTAACTGTTTTCCACCCGCTTCAGCCTGCAATGCACCGTTACCAAGCTTCGTGCCTGCTGCCGCCAATTGGGACAATCCATTGGACAGGGCACTCGCGCCAGTATGAAGATCATCTGTGCCTTGGGCGAGAGTGGACGTACCTTCTTTTAATGTAACTACGCCCGTTTCGAGCTTATCGGTTCCTGCGGCCAGTTTGGACAGGTTCTCTTTTAATGTAGCAGCACCCTTATCCAGCGTGATCGCACCATCATGAATCTGACCTGCTCCATCCCCGGCATCTGCCAAACCACCAGAGATTTCTTCGACCTGATCCAATAGCGTTTCAGTGTACGATTCTGTGACTTTGGCAGCGACTTTGGAACGAATTTGTTTGACCGCCGTGCCGCCAATCTGACCCGCGAGGAAGTTATATCCTTCATTGGGTTCATAGATCAGGTCTGCCGGCTCAGGGTGCTCATCCATCAGGGTTGTTGCTTTGGTGGAAAAGTCCTCCGGAATCACAATCGTCATATAATACGTGTTGTCTTGCATACCTTGTTCTGCTTGTTCACGAGTCACGAATTGCCAGTCGAAATCATCACTTTTTTTCAATTCATCGACCAGATTCTGACCGACCTCGAGTGATTTGTCATTGTAGACTGCACCCTGATCCGTGTTGACCACGGCTACAGGTAATTCATTCATTTTGCCATAGGGGTCCCAGAATGCGTTCAGGAACAGGCCACTATACAGCACCGGAATGAACAGTACAACGAGAATCGGAATAAATACTTTTGGTTTTTTAAAGGCGGACTTCAGATCCTGCCCAAACACGTGGAATGATTTCATCATGTTCTCTCCCTATCCATACGCTAATCCGTTTGTTCTATCTCTATTATGTGTTGAAACTAGGGGCATACCTTTCTCTAGATGGGGGATAAGCCACTCTTGAGAAAGAGGGCCACAAAATCCTTGATCTGATCCTTATGCAGCGTAGGATGCGTTTTGTTCCAATCCGAGGTTAATGTGACATACAGCTTCAACAGGACAAAAGAAACCAGCTTGGGATCGTCTCTGCGAATCTGCTCTAATTCCATGGCACGGCTCACCTGACGCTCCAGATATTCAAGAATGGCTGTCTCCACTTTCTGCAAACCTTCCTTGGCCTGTGGCGTACCGAACTCGTTGACCTCCTGAAAGAGTTTGATCAACAGCTCATGTTCCTCCCGATACTCCAGCAAAGAATCCATACTCATATGCACGTTATCCAGAAAGGAGTTCTCTTCCTTCACCGTCTGCTCTGTAATCTGTCTCATATCCGCAATGATTGAGCGCAGAATCTCGCTAAACAGTTCTTCTTTATTATTGAAAAAAGTATAGATCGTTCCCTTGCCCACATTGGCAAGTCTCGCAACCTGCTCCATCGTAGTGGCTTTGTAGCCAAACAAGGCAAAGGATTTCTCGGCAGAATCCATCACCTGTTGCCTTCGATCTATCGTTTTCATCGCATATACACCTCCTTGTAGGTTGAAAGGATAATGGTAAGGTAAGTCCTGTATTGACTATTTTACTATTATGGTCAGTTGGTCGTTAACAACTGTAGCACTTGAACAGGGGAGATGGATGTGATCATTGTCATGGTATGAATGGGGGATGGTAAGCGGGTCAAGAGGGCAAGGGATTATTTCTCAAAATAAATTGTTAAAAATAAAAGGCATGTGTGATAACCATATTATTGGTCATCACACATGCCTTGGTGGACATACAGATATGTTAGATGTCTTGTGATCTTTAATGTTCACGGCTCAAATAGGATGGATTAATCGTGTATTCCTCCACCTGTGTTAGTGGCCCAGACAGGATACCATCCTTTAGCTATATTCTTTGTATTATAGAGAACTAGATTTCCATCATTTTGCATGATTAGCAGGTCGCCCACAAGATTTTCAGGTACATTTCCCGGGCCATACCACGCATTGGCCCATGCCTGATTGTCGGATGTCCAGTAGGGAGTATTGCTATAGTCCGTCAATTTCAGTCTTCCGTTATATTGATCTATAACAAGCATAACAACTCTGCGTTCCTTGAGATTGGTGCTCCAAATCAAAGTTTTTTTCTTAACATTTCTCAACTCAACGTCACCTTGCACATTGAAATTGAATAAATATCTAGAATTGTCTGATAATAACCTTGTTGTAAAGGTCATGTTCTCAGAAACCGTAAGTCTTTCTTGGAACGCAAATGTTGTTGAGGAAAAAGGGAGAAGTAGTAGGAACATAGCTAAACTGAGCAAAAATGTCTTTTTCATGATATCCTCTTTTCTGGTTTTATTTGCTAAATGTAGAGTAACTATATCATAGTAAAGTTTTAAAATATATCATTATTTCCATAAATAAAAATAAATTGAATTTATAGAAATTGAAACTTTCAACTCTTACCCTGCGTCCAAAATCTAAGAGCCAAATTATATATTAGAATGAGAGGAGGTCTACCTTGAAATATTTCTCCTACATCCTGATGATGTGTCTTGTCCTACTCGGTTGTTCCGATTCATCATTGGAAAGCAACGATACAGCAGACCGGATTCAAAGAGAGGGACAGACGATGACGGCAACCAGACAATTGGGTGATTATGAACTCCGATTAAGTGTCCAACAATCTGGTGATCACGACTTCACTTTTCAACCGGGAATAAGGTATAGAGGACAAGATGTCAACCACGAGATTTTCCATTCGAAACAGCTTTTTGATATCGATCTGCAAATGGATGGCAAGACGCTTCTCCCGCCGAGGTCGAGTACCAGTGAAGAATTGGTAACGAAATTAACGAAAGATAGCTGGTATTCAGAAAAAGTTGAAATAACCCTTACACCGGAGCAGGTTCAATATATATCGAATAGTGAGGCCGATCTTATTCTTAATGCTGGATTTCGATCCGAACAATCCGGCTACAATGATGAGAAAAAGATGATGATAAGAGCAGAAGAAATATTGTCTGTTAAATGATACCGGGAAGTATAGAACTAGAACCTACCCACCTACCCTGGTAACAACAAAAAACCAAGGCTTTGAGTGTAGTCACTCATGAACCTTGGTTTTTACTGTGTCGTATTCTTGTTATCTATATCCTATTAATTCTATTCTGCACGTACTTTAAAGAATGAGATCAGTTCTTGCAGTTGTTCGGATACAACCGAGAGCTCATCGGAGGCACTCACAATGGCTGCCATGGAGGCTTCCTGCTCATCAATTGACTGCTCAATTTGTTTACTGCTGCTTGCTGCCTTGCTGACATTGGCAGACAGTTCATCGGCCGTGGCAGACATTTCCTGTGTGCTTGCCGAGATTTCTTCAGTAGAACTGGAGATATCCTGAATCTGGTTTGCAACTTTATTCGTAGCAGTCAGAATATTCTCGAAGAATACACCAGTCTCTTGGGTAACTTCCAAGCCTTTGGTAACTTCCTTGGAACCCAACTGCATCGCTTCGGAAGACTGCATGATGTCCCGTTGAATTTCTTCAATTAACTGTCGAATTTGCTTCGCTGATTCCTGAGATTGCTCTGCCAAATTACGTACCTCACCTGCAACCACGGCAAAACCTCTTCCTTCTTCACCTGCGCGGGCTGCCTCGATTGAAGCGTTAAGTGCAAGCAAGTTGGTTTGTCCAGCAATCTCCGTAATCACGTTAACAATGTTGCTAATCTGGTTCGAGTTATTCTCCAAAGACTGAATCGAGTTTGACGTATTTTGCACTGCACCGGAGATCAGGCGCATCTGCTCAATGACTTGTTGCATCACCACATTACCTGTGCTGGAGCGCTGCTCCATGCTGAGTGCTTCATCTGCCACATCGGCTGAGCTGCTGGCGATCGTCTGCACTACCGTTGACATCTCTGTCATGGCGCGTGCGTTCTCCACAGTGGCTTTGTCTTGTGACACCAGTCCAGTAGATATTTCTCGAATATTGGTGCTGATGGATTGAATGTTCACATTATTTTTCTCGGAAATGCCCAGTAGTTGTTTGGAAGATTCCGAGAGGTGATGTGAAGCATTCTGTACTTTATAGATGGTTGTATTGAAGCGATGGATCATCGCATTAAACTTCTCGTTGATGATACCCAGATCATCTCGCCCGGTATCGATGGTTACGTCCAGATTACCCGTGCTGACTTCTTCGATCCCTTTCATCAGATTGCGGATCGGAAGCAACGTTCTTTTCAGCAAAATGAATTGCAACACCATGAACAGGATCAGGAAACCGATCAGGAACATCAAACCGTACGTAAGCAGTTTATTCAGGCCTTTTGGAACGGCACTTGCATCTACATCGAAGTAAAGAGCAGCATACATGGAGCCGTCTGCATTATTAATCGGATAGATCAGAGTGGTCCAGGTTCCGTACTCATCCGTGTAGAAATCACTGAAGGCAGGTTTTCCGTCCTTTTTCATCTGTTCCAGCACTACGACGTTATTCTGAGGCAACGGGTACATGGCACCTGCGGGCAGGTTACCTTCCTCGAATGGTTCCAACAGGTTCGTTGGAATCGCGATGATGGACGTTCCGTTTCCTTGCTCAAGTTCTGAACCAAAAATGTACGCTTGCGCGATGTTTGGATAGAATTCATGGATGGAATCGAGATAAGCTTTCATTTCCAGCTGTACAGGACCGGAGTAGCTTTTTTCCTTAGCCGCTTCTGCCACTTTGGCAGTGTCGAGATCATCGTACCATTTCTGGGTAATGACGGTAGCCTGGTCGTGCAACTGTTCAACCAAGATATTTTTTTGCAATTGATACGCGGCAGTAATCAGGATTACACCGATCAACATGATGCTGCCGAATGAAATCACCAAATTTTTGATAAAGAAAGGCATGGTACTCCAGCGAAGCTTATTAAACAAGATGGTTCACTCCTTCTACGATTGTGACGAAGGACTTACCCTGGGTGTTGTACACGCTATGTAATTGTTGACTTAAAAACTGTGAAATCGTCCCTTAATATCCTGTCTGATCAAATTCTCTTTTGTTTCTAAAAGCTTTTCGTAATGGGTTTTGCTATTCACGTATATGAACTCCAGGTAAGTTCTACTCTTCAGATATATCGTTATATAGGCATATTAATATTAGATATTTGCAACAAAATAGGACTTATGAACCGGTTCCAAGGTTATAATTGCGCTTTTTTTCATTATATTTCTTGTATATCCATGAAAATTTCATAGTGATACATATCATTTTTGATCGCGTTTAAGATTCACTAAAGGTTCGTCCCCTACCATGGTTACATAAGCCTCAGTTGCTTAACAGAGAAACCAAGAAGGAGGATTCATCATTTGAATATTTTATTACGCAAAGCTGCAGTAATGGCATTGTCCGTGACGATGGTAACGACATCTTTTGGTCTGATTGCAAGTCCGAATGCGGCATTTGCAGCAGAGAGTACAGCGACAACCACGAGTGCAGGTGTGACGCAAGCTTATGAATCGTTGTTCCAGACGGATAACGTTATTGATGTGAATGTAACGATTGATGATGCAGACTGGAAGAGCATGCTCGAAAGTCCGCTGGATAAGGATTATAAGAATGTTAGTGTGGAAGTGGACGGCAACAAGCTGGACAATGTCGGTTTCTCCACCAAGGGCAATCTGACCCTGAAAGCTGTAGCCTCAATGGAAGATTCGGACCGTTACAGCTTCAGACTGAAGTTTGATAAATACGACAAAACACAAACCCTACTTGGACTGGACAAAATGGTACTGAACAATAACTACGCCGATCCATCGTATATGCGTGAGGTACTTCACTACGAAGCACTGCGGAGCATTGGCATGGATGTACCGATGACGAACTATGTTAATCTGTACGTTAACGGCGAGCTTGTTGGTTTCTATACTGGCGTTGAAGCGGTGGATGATAGCTATCTGGAGCGCAACTACGGTGAGGATTACGAAGAAGGTGTCCTCTATGATACGGATGAGAAGACTTATCTTCAATATGAAGAGGACAGTGACTACAGTACAATCACCAAAGATTTGGGTACGGATAAGGACAAAGCCAAACTCAAAACCTTCATCCAAACGCTTAACGAGATGCCAGAAGGTGAAAAAGGTGATATTGAAAGTGTACTGGACGTGGATTCAGCGCTTCAATATATTGCAGGCAACATGGTTTTTGGCAACTATGACAGCTATAACGGCGACAAAGGACACAACTACATGCTTTACAGTGATGCCGCGGGCAAGTTCACCGTTGTTCCTTGGGACTTCAACATGTCCTTCAACGGGTACTCGGGTGGAGGTGGACGTGGCACAACAACCGGATCAACCACGACCAACACCAACGCAACGAACGTATCTGTGGACGAGCCGGTACTGGGCATTAACATGGAAAATGTACCGATGATTAACAACCTGCTTGCTGTGCCAGAGTATAAGGAAAAATATTTGAGCTACGTCAATGAACTGACGGACTACATTGAAGGCATTCAGGATCGTATCACTGGCCTTGCCGATGAGATTCGTCCTTATGTGGAAGCAGATCCCACGAAATTTTATACGACAGAACAGTTCGAATCCAACATCGCTTATTCTGCAAATGCAGACGCAGCAGGTGGTATGGGCGGTACACCACCAGAAGGATTTGAAGGCATGGAAGGTATGACGCCGCCTGCAGGTTTCGAAGGAATGACACCTCCAGATGGAACAACACCTCCAACTCAGCCGGGTACTGCAACTGGAAACGGTACAACAGATGCAACAACGGGTACAGATAATACGCAGACACGCCCTGGTGGTAACTTTGGCGGTGGGGGCGGAGGCATGGGCTCCATGGCAGCTGGGTCACTGACGACATTTGCACTGAACCGTCTTGCGAATCTGCAAGAGCAACTTGGACGTGAAGTAACGTCTTTGCCTGAGACTTCGGAAGAGACAGGTTCGAACACTTCATCCGGAACAACTGACAAAACCATTACCGTAACACTCGATGGTAAATTGATCACATTCCCGGATCAGGACCCGCTGCTGCAAAGTGGCCGAGTGATGGTACCTGTGAACGCAATTCTCGAAGCACTAGGTGCAGAAGTGACTTGGGACAAAACGGCGAAGTCGGTAACAGCTGTTCTGAATGACCAGACCCTTGTGCTCAAGATCGGAAGCAGCACCGCAACCGTAAATGGAGAGACACTTGAAATTGATGCACCAGCGATCATTCAAAACAGTCGCACACTCGTGCCTGTACGCTTCATCTCAGAAGGTCTGGGACTTACCGTGGACTGGGATCAAACCGCTGCACAAGTAAGCCTTACATCCAAATAAGAAAATATTACCTGCAGATCACCGTTGTTGTATGGAGAATAAGAAAGGGATTCGATGGTCAGATCGAATCCCTTTTTGTTCTTATTGTCAGGTTAGACGGAGCGAATATCCAGCAAAATCCGGCCTCGTCCATGTCTAGCCTCACTTTTGGCATGCGCTTGATTCGCTTCACTTAAAGGGAAGATGGAATCAATCTCTGAGCGGAGGGAACCGTTAGCGATTAGCTGAGCGATTGTGTACAGATCCTCTGATGTCGGGAATTTGGAATTAAACTTGGCTGTAACGCCATACTGCGCTGCTTTTTCGGCAGAAGGCAGTTGAGTTAACGATACCAGGTTGCCCCCAGGTTTCAGAACACCCCATGAGCGATCTTCGATCTCTCCACCGACCGATTCAACAACCAGATCTACATTGCTTACCAGCTCTTCAAACAAGGTTGTCTTGTAATCAATCACTTGATCGGCACCCAATGAAGTAACAAAATCAACATTGGCACCAGACGCGGTAGCAATAACATGAGCGCCTTTCCATTTTGCCAGTTGCACTGCGAATTGTCCGACACCGCCCGCAGCAGCGTGGATCAGAACGGTTTGCCCAGCTTCCAACTCACCTTCGGTGAACAGTGCTTTCCATGCCGCTTCAGCTCCGCCTTTAATGGTCGCAGCATCCTCAAAACTCAGGTTGTCTGGCATATGCACCAAATCCGTAGCAGGAGCCATACCATACTCGGCATAACTTCCGTTCACATTACCAAAAACGCGATCTCCCGGCTTGAAGGTATCGACGCCTTCTCCCACGGATTCAACGATGCCTGACATGGCCGTTCCGGGTGTATAAGGCAGCTCTTTGACAAACACGTCCTGCAACCAGCCGTTACGAATCTTCCAGTCCAGTGGAATGGCTCCAGCATACTGAATGCGTACCAGAACTTCGCCGGCAGCTGGCTGGGGCTTATGGACTTCCTGTTCGAACTGTAATGTATCGGGTCCTCCGTATTGATGAATCTGAATAGCTTTCATTTTAGATGTATGCATTGTGCACACGCTCCATTCGTTAAGCAAATTTAGGATAGGGATGAATCAATCTGTGCAGCAATTTTCTGTGAAAGAGATAACAGTAAGTTCTTTTCTTCCTCGGAGAGGCCAGCTGTGGTGATCTGCTCCACTTGGCGCCAGGCGTTATTCACTTGATCCTCCAGTGCGCGTCCGGCTTCTGTTAGGGATACAATGGTCACCCGTCCATCTGTTTTGGACCGACTCCGAGTAACGAGACCGGCATCTTCCAGACGGCGAACAGACTTGGCTACGGTTGAGTGGTCCAGGCGAAGGGTGCGACCCAATGAGTTTTGGGATTGATGGTCTTGTGCATATAACTGCATCAGCATAATCTCTTGACCGGGAAAAAGCCCGGTATCCCGAATCAACTGCGCAGCAAGACCCTTGTGGGAGCGTGCCAGAGCAAAAATGCTAAAGCTGATGGGATACTGCGCTACTGCACTGAATTCCTCATTATTTAATTCCTGGAGATTATCAGGCTTTTTGAAATCATCTTTGGCTGTCATCATGTACCTCAACTTTCTTAATTGTGTTGTCGGCAACATAAATATAACACTTGAATATGTGGTTGGCAACATAAATTGAACTAAACACTTCTACATGAAACGTAGAGGACAGAAAGAACCTGAAGAAGCGGAACGTTCGCCTAAAAGCTTTCTGAGCAAGCTGCATCGGAAGCATATGTTATCCCCGGATCTACCCCTTTATAAAAGGAATCGAAAAATCTGGGGATAACAGCGATCGGAAGGTTGTTCTGTCATCGGAGTATCAGGTATATATTCTTTAGTTCAACTTATACAGCTCCTCTAAATTTCCAGACAGCAGAACATTCTTACATGATTACGGATAATGCGTAAAATATTAGATTTTTAATTTCGATTACTGTGATAAAAGTCACTGAAATATTATAAATATTGTGATCACTCCTACCGATAAGACTATAGTGATATTCGAAACGGAATCGAAATTGGCTTGAATATCCCCACAATTACATAGGGAAAAGGGTGGCTCACACACATGCGAAGCATGAGCATCGGTACCAAAATCAGTTTGATCGTTATCAGTATATTTATCGTCTTCTCTTCAGCCGTGGCGGTAAGTGTAATCCTGGAGATGAAGCAGGGGATCACGACATTTGCTACAGAGAAGGCAAAGCGAGATTTGGAGATGGCGAATAGTATCATTACATATAAGCATCCAGGAGATTGGGCCATTAAGGATGGACAATTATTCAAGGGAGATACCGCGCTGGAAGGCAACTTTGAACTGGTGGATGAGATTGGAGAAGCTTCTGGGGACACAGTGACGATCTTCCGAGGTGACGAACGTGTCGCAACAAATGTCATGGTGGACGGAAAACGTGCTGTTGGCACGAAGGTATCTGACGAGGTCGCTCAGACTGTTTTGCAGCAAGGGGAAAAATACTTCGGTGAAGCCGTGGTTGTGGGCCAGAAATATCAGACGGCCTATGAACCAATCAAGAACGCATCCGGAGAGATTATCGGAATTTTCTATGTTGGCGCTTCTCAATCGTTAATTGATGTGATTATCTCCTCGTTCCTCAAGACATTCCTGATTGTATTCCTGCTTGCAATGTTGGTCGCAATTACCCTGATCCTGTTGTACGTTCGCAGGGTGAGAGTAAGAATCGAACGGGTATCCGTAGCGATTAAACGTGCGGGTACGGGCGATTTCACACAGCCAGTTGTGGACAACGTCCAAGACGAGATTGGCATGCTGGGCATGGGATACAATGAGATGAGAAGTAATCTCCAGGTCATCATTCAAGGAGGACTTCAAGCTGCGGAGAAAGCAGAGCAATCGACTGGGCTGCTACTGAAGATTGCGGACCAAACGTCCAAAGAATCGGCGCAGATTGCATCCTCCGTTGAACAAGTCGCACAAGGAGCCGAGAGTCAGACAATTAGTACAGAAGAAAATCTGCAGGCCATGGAAGAAGTGGCGATAGCCGTACAACGCATGGCGGACAAGGCCTCCAGCATCTCGGATTCTGCTTTGTATTCACGCAAACAGGCTGAAACCGGAGGTGAAGCGGTGCAACTTACCGTTCAGCAGATGTCTACCATTGAATCTTCCGTTACCACAACGGATGAAGTCATTCGTATGCTGGAAGGGAAGTCGGCACAGATTAGCCAGATGGTTTCCGCCATTCATGAGATTGCAAATCAAACGAATCTGCTTGCCCTCAATGCATCCATTGAAGCAGCAAGAGCAGGGGAGCATGGCAGAGGATTTGCCGTCGTATCTACCGAGGTTCGTAAACTGGCTGAACAAGCCGGAGACTCTTCAGATCGTATTGAAGAACTGGTCGAAGCCATGGAACAAGATATGCAGCAATCGCTATCGGCCATGTCTAGAGTGAAGGACGAAGTACAGGAAGGACTGCGCTTGACCCGGGAAACGGAGCAAAACTTCAGCCTGATCCGGGATACAAACCTACGTATTGCTACAGAGATTGAGGACATGGCTGCGACAAGTGAAGAGATGTCCGCAGGCGTGGAACAGATCGTAGCTTCTGTGCATGAGATCGCTCGCCATGCGCAAACGGCTAGTACCAATTCACAACAGGCTGCCGATTCTGTCCATGAACAGCTCAAGTCGGTAGAGCAGATCAAGGCATCTGCGGCTATTTTGTCCGATGTGTCGACAGAGCTGCAGACCTCACTTAGTCCGTTTAAGATTTAAGATCTGTTACAATAGGGAAAAGGAGGGACTACAATATGGCCCCTGATAAAACAAAACTTTTCCCGAATGAGAATATCCGTACGGTATGTTACATTCAAAACCTGCCGCCGCGTTCCAACGTGGACATCGGTGATTATACGTATTATAGTGACAACACAAATCCGCCAGAGCAATTCTATGACCGGATACAGCATCATTATGACTTTATTGGTGATCGCCTGGTCATTGGCAATTTCTGTGCAATTGCGGAAGGTGTGACATTCATTATGAATGGCGCGAATCATCGGATGGAGGGTATGACCACGTATCCGTTCAACATCTTTGGTGGAGGATGGGAGCGTGTGACACCTACACTGGAACAACTTCCATATAAGGGTGACACGGTACTGGGGAACGATGTATGGCTTGGACAAAATGTAACGATCATGCCTGGTATCACGATTGGAGACGGGGCAATCGTTGCCTCCAATTCAACCGTTGTTAAGGACATTGAACCCTATACGATTGTTGGTGGTAATCCAGCCAAGACTGTTAAAAAGCGTTTTGACGAAGAGACGATTGCACTGCTACTGGAATTGAAGTGGTGGGATCAGGATGAGGAATGGCTGGATACGCATTTGGAACGTCTTGTCTCTACATATGAGCTACAGATCTTGCGCGAACTTCTGAACAGCAAATAGGATGGTTGTGCATAAAAGACAAAAAAAGCTGGTTCCTGACAGAGCCGGCTTCCAAGCAAATCAGGCCCTGGACCGTTTTGAGCGGATCAGGGCCTCTTGTTGTCCAAGATGAAATGTTAATTTAACGGGTGGGTGGTCGTAGGGTACAATCAGACTTTGTTGATGGGGGCTTCAAATGAGTGTGATTTTCTGTATGATCCGAGTTTGTCTGTTTGCCTGAATAAAAGTTAATGATATCATCAACGGTAGTAAACACGACATTTAAATCCATATTATCATTGTGTGTTTGAATAAAAACCTCTTTTCAATAAGTTGTTGCGTTGTTTAATTTAAAGCTTCTTTCATGCTTAAGCCTGCTGTGAATACAGGAACTTTACCTGCAGGTAGTTGAATTTCTTTGCCTGTTTTCCGACTTCTTCCCGTTCTTGCCTCACGCTTCTGCACTTCAAATTTCCCGAATCCGACCAGTTGAACTTCTTTGCCTTCTTTGAGAGCTTCGAGAATCGAATCCAATACAACGGTTACAGCTTTTTCAGCATTCTTCTTGGAGAAACCGCCAGCCTTGGCTACTTCTGTGATCAATTGTTCTTTATCCATGGGGAATACCTCGCTTTCATTCTTGGGATGTGGAAACTTTGCTGTGACACATATGTGTAAATAAAAAGCTGCCTTATTAATAAGGCAGCTTTCATATAATTAAAGTTTAGTAACGTTCTCAGCTTGTGGTCCACGGTTACCTTGAGTTACTTCAAATTGAACGCGTTGACCTTCGTCCAAAGATTTGTAACCTTCACCTTGAATTGCACTGAAATGAACGAATACATCTGTTCCTTCTTCAGTTTCGATAAAGCCGAATCCTTTATCCGCGTTGAACCATTTCACTGTACCTGTTTGCATGTGATTCCTCCAAAAAATAAGTTTTTAGCCGATCATTATGACGAGTATAATTTAAAATTGACACTCACCTGGTGCATTTAAACCACGAACTTGATGTCCGCTAATGTATCGATTAATATGATAATACCATGTCCGCTAATATAAGTCAAGATTTGGAGGTATTTTCTAATGAATCAGTCATCAGGGGTTTCGGTGCAGCGGGAACCGACAGTAGAGGAATTCATACATATGCTTGCTAAAGAGGGAGAATTGCATCCCAAAACCGTGAAGGAATATACAAGTGATCTGAAGCACTTTATCGAATGGTACAAGGAAAGCACCATGCTCAGCGAAGAGTTTTCACTGCGAATTGAAGATGTGGATACATCCACTTTAGTCAGTTATCGTGAAGATGCTCACAAAGTTATGTTATTGAAACCAGCCACCATTAACCGGAGATTGATTACGCTGAAGCGTTTTTTCAAATGGGCTGTCTTGGAATCCAGGCTCAGTCATGACCCTTCCAAACCATTAAAATTCATTCCAGAAGACAAAGTAAGTCCACGCCGAATGAGATTGGAAGAAGAGCAGGCATTCCTTGCGGCAGTGGAGTATGGTAATTCCCTTCGTGATCAAACGATCCTGACCCTTATGTTTCACACAGGCTTGCGAACGATGGAGGTATGCAACCTCAAACCTCATGATATCGAACTTGGTAGACGAAGCGGTCACCTGACAGTGAGCGCCGATAAACGCAACGTGCAACGTAAGATCCCTTTGAATATACAGTGTGTTGTCATGTTGAATCAGTACTTATCTGATCTTGCTACCGATGGTGCTTACCTTTTTCCTTCAGAGAAGACAAATGATCGTTTAACGGAGAGAGCACTGCGCCACCTGATTAAAAAAGTAATGATAACAGCAGGGCTGGAAGGACTGAGTTCACACGACCTGCGTCATCGTTTTGGCTACGCCATGGCTGAGCATACGCCACTGCACCGTTTGGCCGAGATAATGGGACACACCAACCCAGATACAACAATGATTTATTTTAAAGCATTAAGTACGAATCATCGTAAAGAACAAGAATGAAGTCTGAATTATAGTCAGAATGAAAACACCTCTTATTAGAAGTACTTCGAAATTTCCCGTGTTTGTATTACTTTAACCTACCTTTAGCATTCATATACGATCCTTCACATTTCACTTAGGCACTGCCCGACAGGGTTGCCTTACCTCCAATAAAGAAAGCGATTACACATCCCTGATAATATTGTATATTATGATGGCAACCTTGGAACAGATCAACATGAGCCTTTGCTTCAATTAGGTGGGCAATAAAAAATCAAATGGATTCACAATGCTACATATATATTCGTTGATAGGGCATAAGGCCGGCATCAAAAGGGAGGAATCCAAACGTGTACCGGGTACTGCTGGTGGATGATGAAGAAGATGTGCGTGAAGGACTTGTTGTAGAGGTCGATTGGGAAGCGCTCGATCTGCGGATTGTCGGTTTGGCTGAGAATGGGCGTGAAGCATTGGAGATGTCGGAGCGGGTGGAGCCGGACATTGTGGTGACGGATATCAGCATGCCATTCATGAATGGTCTGGAACTCGCTCAAAGATTGAGGAAACGTAATCCACTCGTAAAGGTGGTCATTTTGACTGGATATGATGAATTTGATTATGCGAGGCAAGCCATCTCGTTAAGTGTGGACGAATATCTACTGAAGCCGTTCTCGGCAGGACATCTCACCGAACTGCTCACAAGACTGCGCGCTCAGATGGCGGCTGAAGTGGCTGAGCGTGAAGATGTACAGCAGCTGCGTGAGCACTATCATACCAGTTTGCCTTTATTACAGGCAGATCTGATGGCGACCTTGCTCCATCGACAGAAATCCTCAACATATATTCATAGTAAAGCCAAACAATGCGGATTGGATCTGACAGGAGAACGTTATGGGGTGTCCGTATTGACACTGCATATGGATGGAGATGTACAGAAGGAGAAGTCTGAGGGAGTATTCAGCGAGCCCCCACAACGACATAACAAAACAACATCCGAGGTAGCGGATCAGTCTGAGATATTCATTCCCGGAGGTTCCTTGCGTCAATCTGAGGATGCTGAGCTGAAACGCTTTGCGGCACTTAACATTGCGGCAGAAGTTTGGGCGGAGCATGGGGCTGGTCATGCCTTTATGCATCAGGAGACGATTGTCCTGCTCTATGTGGATCGTACGGGCGGTACAGATGGAGTGAAGCGGCAACAGAAGGCATTGGAAAATGTGATGCGCAGCATCAACCACTATTTACGTATCCCGGCTACGGTGGGCTCTGGTCAGATTGTGGATACACTCGCGGATGTGAATCATGCCTATGAAGATGCCCTGCTGGCATTGGATTATCGGCTTGTGCCGGGGACAGATTCAATCATATACATTGCGGACGTGGAGCGACAGACGGCGGGCAAGTTGCGGTTCGACGAGTTGAAGCAGCAGACGTTGACACGATGCCTGAAGGCAGGTACACAAGCAGAGCTGGAGGAAGCACTGGCGATCATTTTCCGGGAAATTACAGTGGAACACGGGCGAAGTGATATTCAGCTCTATTTAATTGAAGTGTTAACAACAGTATGGAAGGCAGCACAGGCATCAGGGGAAGCGATGGAAGACATCTTTGGTGCAGGGTTCCAGTTGTATGCGGATTTGTTCCGACTGCCGGGACTCACTGAGGCACAGAAGAAGGTACAGGAGGTCTGTCTACTCGTGCAACATCGCATTGCGAGCGGACGCCAGCATGTATACAAAGATATTGTCGAGCAGGCGTTAGTCTTCACGAAAGAGCATTATGCCGACCCGGACCTGTCCATTCAGAAGGTGTGCGGACATTTGCATATCAGCTCCGGTTATTTTTGTGGCATTTTCAAAAAAGAAGTACAACTTACCTTCCTGCAGTACCTGATGCAGATCCGAATGGAGGCAGCGCGTGAGCTGCTTCGCTCGACCGAGCTGAAGTCGTTTGAGATTGCGGAGCAGGTTGGCTTTGCCGAACCCAATTACTTCAGTTTTTGTTTCAAAAAACATATTGGCGTCTCACCCAAAGAATATCGTAAACAGGCTTCCCAGGCGGCAAGTGAAGGTTCGATCCGATGAAGTTCTTGTCCAGATGGGTGAAGTCCACGGGACCTCAATTACGCTCTCGTCTGCGTTCGTCCAGAGTCAGCAGTATCCGGTTTATTATTACATGGTCCTTTTCCGTCTTCATCGTTTTGGTGCTAACCATCATGGCGATGCTTCTGCATGACAAGTTCACGCAGGCTGCCGAGCGAAGTGCAGAACTGACGACGAGACAGATTGTGGATCAGGTCAGTTATAACCTGGAGGATTACGTCCGTAGTATGTCTCATCTGTACCGTGCCATTGAGGAACACATGCTGCGTGACGGGACATGGGAAGGGGAACTGGTGGACAAACAGCTTGACACACTGCTCAGCAGTCGTGAAGATATCATCTCGATTACTCTGCTTGATTCCACGGGGAAATTGCTCAAAAACCGACCTACAGCCGAATTAAAAACCAGCGCCCATGTGACACAGCAAGGGTGGTTTCAGTCTGCGCTTCGTGTGCCGGATCACCTGAGTTTCTCGTTACCTCATATTCAGAACATGTACACAGGCCCATATAAATGGGTCGTTTCCATGAGCAAAGGCATAACGATACGGCAAAATGGTCAGGATCGGCAGGTTATTTTGCTGGTCGATATCAATTTCAAACAGATGGATGAACTGAGCCGTCGGGTCAGTCTGGGGCAACGAGGATACGTGTATATCATCGATGAGAGTGCGGGCAATATCGTGTACCATCCGCAGCAACAATTGATGTATATGGGACTCAAAAGCGAGAATATCGAACAGGCTTTGGTGGCTTCCGGCAGTTACGAAGATGAAGCAGATGGGCAGAAAAGGCTGAATACCGTAAAGTCCGTTGCCAATATCGGGTGGAAAATCGTCGGTGTTGCTTATCTGGATGAGATTATGACAACGCGTCAGGAAGTGAACGGATATCTCATTCGTGTATTGGTCGTTGTACTGGTACTGGTCATTCTTGTCTCGCTGTTCTTATCCTCCAGTCTGACTCGTCCGATTCGGCGAATGGAACGTAAAATGAAGGCCGTAGAGCGCGGGGATTTCAACGTGGAGTTGCCGATTGAAGGGCCACTGGAGGTGGAACGACTATCCCGTCGCTTCAACCTGATGGTCAATAAAATTCGCACCCTGATGGATGAGATCATTCATGAACAGGAACAGAAGCGGCGTCTGGAGCTGGAAGCTTTGCAGGCCCAGATTAATCCGCATTTTTTGTACAATACGCTGAATTCCGTGGTGCGCATGGTAGGCATGAGCCGCAATGAGGAAGTGATCACGATGATCACGTCTCTCTCTCGCCTGTTCCGCATCAGTCTTAGTCAAGGTAAAACGATTATCACGATCAGGGAAGAGCTGGAACATGCGCAGCATTATTTGACGATTCAACAGATGAGGTTCAAGCGCAAATTCAACTTTACCATCCATGCAGATGAGACGCTCCTGGAATGCCTCACATTAAAGCTAGTGCTGCAACCCCTGATTGAGAACGCCATTGTTCATGGCATCGAGTACCACATGGACGAAGGAAGTATTGAGGTCGATGTTTATCGTGAGGACAACAAGCTGGTGTTTCGCATTACAGATAATGGGGTCGGCATGACGGAAGAACAGATGTCGGGATTATTAAGTGGTCGTCCTGTGGTCAAAAGTGGTGCAGGCTCCGGCGTGGCGGTGCGCAATGTGCATGACCGAATCCGGCTCTATTATGGGGAGGGCTTCGGACTTGAATTTGCAAGTGAGTTGGAAGAAGGCACCACGGTCTGGGTTCGGATTCCCATTCAATCGCAGCAGAAGGAGGGCGAGCCTAATGACAGACAATAAGGAGAATAGGGGCGATATCCACAGCCACAGAGTTGTAGGGTCATACATTCGTACGTTTTGGAAAAAGGTTGCTGCGATCTTTCCTGGAATCCGGAAACGTCGGTTAGTAACCCAGACAGCTGCAAGCTGCTGTCTGCTCATATGCAGCGCCTGTGGCTTATCTAGTCCCGATGCTATGGCAGTACCGCCACGTATCGCGCTGATTACGCCAGCTGGGACAGGGGAACTTGCGGAAGCTATCCGGCTTGGTGCCGAAGCGGCTGCCAAAGAGAACGGAGCCGAACTGATTACCGTGGAAGCATACCCTTCCGATGGTGATGTGTACATGCCTGCCATTCTGGACTCTGCTGGAAGTCAGATGCAGGTCAAACAGGCAAATATCAACAGCCATACGTTGTCTCGCAGTGGGCGAGAGCAGGCTCAAGTGGAGGCCGCCGCATCGGCTCTGAAGCAGGGGGCATCAGCTCTATTGGTTGATCCCCTAAGTGAGAAGGCCCTTAGTGACATCATTCAGGAGGCACAGACAACAAATTCCGATGGAACCATTGTTCCTGTCATTGTGCTTAACGATGAATTTCCCGTGAAAGGCATCACCAGTTTCATCTCGATGGATAATGTTGAGGCGGGAAGACAGGCCGGCCAGGCTATGGCGGAGCTTCTGGAAGGGAAAGGTCATGTGGCTTTATTAGGCCCCGATCCTCTTAATTCTGGTCTTACTCAGAGAGAGCAGGGAATTATGGAAGCCTTGGTACAGTATCCTAATATTCAAGTGGAACCCAAATCGATATGTAATACACGGGATGGATGTTGGCAGACTGCGAAGCAATTGCTGGACCAGCAGGAGGTGGATGGCTTCATTACTCTTCAGGAACTTGCTTCTCTGGGAGCAGCCGATGAACTGAATCGACGCAAATCTGCGGAAAAGGTAAGGATTGTTGGATTTGGCAGTGAACAACAGCAACTGGAGCAATTGCAAGAAGGGGTCTTTGATCATCTCATCGTCCAGAATGGATACAGTGCAGGTTATCTGGGGTTGAATCAAGCCGTTGCGCGGCTGAACAATCAACAGGTGCAAGCGAGAGTGTTACTTGAGACCAAGCTGGTTAGTACAGACAATATGTTCTGGATGGATAACCAGAAGCTGTTGTTTCCTTTTGTACAATGAACCAATGCTGGAACGAGTGCCGGAACGAATGCTGAACGAAGAAATTAAGGTGTTTGTTAACTTGAGGAAGATTTCGATAGAACAGGTGAAGATATTGTATTCGAATTTAATGTAAACCCTTTCATAATAAAGACATCGGTGAAGCCGAATGAACTTGGGGGAGGTCATTAGGATATGAAGAAAACATGGATGACACTGTTGATTACGGCATGTATGGTTGTGGCGGCGGGGTGTAGTAGCGGCGGAGACAGCGCAGGTGGAAGTACGGGAACAGATACAGGAGGCCAGACAGCAGCCGGTACGGAAACGCCCAAGATTGGTGTTGCCATCTACAAATTTGATGATACATTCATGACGGGTGTACGTAATGCGATGACCGCAGCAGCGGAAGGCATTGCGACCCTGGATATCGTAGATAGCCAGAATGCACAGCCGACCCAGAATGAGAAAGTGGATCTGTTTGTGTCCAAGAAATACAATGCAATGGCCGTGAACCCGGTGGACCGGACGGCGGCAGGTGTCATCATTGACAAGGCTAAGGCAGCGAACATTCCAGTGGTATTCCTCAACCGTGAGCCAGTAGCTGAAGATATGAACAAATGGGATAAAGTGTACTATGTAGGAGCAAAAGCGGAGGAGTCCGGTACGATCTCCGGTCAGCTGATTGTGGATTACTGGAAAGCACATCCGGAAGCGGACAAAAACGGCGATGGCAAACTGCAATACGTCATGCTGAAAGGGGAACCGGGTCACCAGGATGCAGAGCTTCGGACCAAATATTCGGTTCAGGCGATCCAGGATGCCGGTATCGAAGTGGAAGCACTGGCGGAAGACACGGCGATGTGGGATCGGGTAAAAGGTCAGGAGAAAATGCAGGCGTTCCTGGCTTCCCATGGTGACAAGATTGAGGCCGTTCTCGCAAACAATGATGACATGGCCTTGGGAGCCATTGAGGCATTGAAAGCAGCCGGATACTTCAAGGACGGCAAATCCATGCCGGTTGTAGGTGTGGATGCAACAGCTCCAGCCATTCAGGCTCTCCAGGATGGTACAATGCTGGGCACGGTGCTTAATGATGCCAAGAATCAGGGTGCAGCCACAGTGGCACTGGCTTCCGTACTTGCCAAAGGTGAGACACCAACAAAGGAAAATACCAAATACGACATTACAGATGGTAAATACGTCTGGATTGCATACAAAAAGATTACCAAAGACAACATCGCCGACGCCCAATAACAGCACGAGACAGGGACGTCCGACATTCGGGTAGCGTCCCTTTTTTGCCGGTCATATGGAAGGGAGGAACCAAGATGGAGTCACCTTACCTGCTGGAGATGAATGGAGTTTCCAAAGCATTTCCGGGTGTGCAGGCACTAAGTCAGGTCACATTGAAAGTGAAGCCGGGGACGGTTCACGCCTTGATGGGAGAGAATGGAGCGGGGAAATCCACACTTATGAAATGTCTGTTCGGCATGTATCGTCCAGATGAAGGAACGATACGCATCGAAGGAAAGGATGTGGATATTCCGAATTCCAAAGCGGCACTTCAGCAAGGCATATCCATGATTCATCAGGAGCTGAATCCGGTCCCGCATCGTCCGGTGATGGAGAATATATGGCTGGGTCGTTTTCCGATGAGGGGAATACTGGTGGACGAGAAACGGATGTATACCGATACGCTGGCCCTGTTCAAGGACTTGAACCTGGATATTGATCCGAAGGCTCAGGCGGGAACACTGTCTGTCTCCAAGATTCAATCCATGGAAATTGCCAAGGCGGTCTCTTTTCAATCCAAAGTCATCGTCATGGATGAGCCAACTTCTTCCCTGACAGGCAAGGAAGTGGATCAGCTCTTTACCATTATTAATGAACTGCGCAGTCGCGGCGTATCCATTATCTATATTTCACACAAGATGGAGGAGATCCTAACGATCTCGGATGAAGTGACAATCATGCGTGATGGCTTTGTTGTCGGGACATGGGATGCTGCGGATTTAACAACAGATCTGATCATTACACGTATGGTTGGCCGTGATCTGGACGAACGTTTCCCGGAACGGACGAACGTACCCGGTGAAGTGATATTAAAAGCCGAGGGTCTGACATCAAGCCAGTCCAAATCGTTTCGTGATGTATCCTTTGAGCTGCGAAAAGGTGAAGTGCTTGGCATTGGCGGCTTGGTTGGAGCACAGCGGACAGAACTAATTGAGTCCTTGTTTGGACTGCGTGGACTCGCTTCAGGTACGATTTCGATTCATGGGCGCAAGGTGAAGATTAATTCCCCCGCAGCAGCGAAGCGTCATAACATTGCGTTGCTCACGGAAGAAAGAAGGGTTACAGGAATCTTCCCGGTGTTGTCGGTGTATGAGAACACGATCATTGCCAGTCTGGGGCGCTACCGAAATCGTGTGGGCTTGCTGGACGAGAAAAAGGGCCGCGAAGAGGCACGTGAGCAGACGCAGAAGTTTAGAACCAAAACGCCTTCAGTTAACACGCTGATTCGAAACCTGTCTGGCGGCAATCAGCAGAAAGTTCTGCTGGCCCGTTGGTTATTGACCGACCCGGAGATTCTGCTGCTGGATGAACCGACACGTGGAATCGATGTAGGGGCCAAGTTTGAGATTTACACCATTATTACGGAACTGGCTCGTCAGGGCAAAAGCATTATCATGATTAGCTCGGAGATGCCCGAACTGCTGGGTATGTCGGATCGCATTATGGTGATGAGCGAAGGGCGTCTCACCGGAATCGTGGACGGAGCCGAGGCAACAGAGCAGGATATTATGAGGCTGGCCGCGCAGCAGCGGATGGCTTAGTCAGGAGGGAAACAGATGAACACACAGATGATCAATCAAGTAAAACAATATGTAACACAACGCGCCATCTTTATCGTATTGATCCTGCTCATTATTGGTATTGCCATCGCTGATCCGAACTTCCTTGCATTCTCCACACTACGAGATATATTACAACAGTCCTCCACAAGAGCCATTATTGCACTTGGTGCAGCCTTCATCCTTGTCACGGGCGGGGTCGATCTGTCCGCTGGACGGGTGGTTGGTCTGACGGCGGTTGTATCGGCATCGATGTTACAAATTGACGAGTATACCAATCGCTTCTTCCCCGATCTGCCCCAGTTGTGGGTGGGTCTGCCGATCCTTGTCGGGATTACCGCGGGTCTATTCGTGGGATTGGTAAATGGACTCATTGTCGCCAAATTACATGTGCCACCTTTTATCGCAACGTTGGGTACGATGGTTGCCGTGTACGGACTGAACTCCATTTATTTTGATACGGAACCCAACCAGTCACAGCCGATCGGAGGATTGAGACCCGATTTTACGGTTATTGGCTCTGGATACATTGATCTGGGCGGGGGTTATTCCATCCCGTATATTGTCCTCATTGCTATTGCGGTGGCATTAGTCTGCTGGGTGATCTTTAACAAAACACGTCTCGGCAAAAACATGTACGCGATCGGTGGCAACATTCAGGCAGCGCATGTATCCGGGATTCATGTGGCTCGCAACCTGGTGACGCTGTATGCCATTGCGGGTGCACTGTATGGTTTGGGTGGTGTGCTTGAGGCAGCACGCACAGGTGGAGCAACAAACAATTACGGTAACATGTATGAGCTGGATGCGATTGCTGCATGTGTGGTAGGCGGCGTATCAACGGCAGGAGGTATTGGAACGGTACCCGGGGTTATGGCGGGTGTGCTGATCTTCGGGGTCATTAACTATGGTCTGACGTTTATCGGTGTAAGTCCATACTGGCAGTTGATTATCAAAGGATTGATCATTGTTGCTGCGGTGGCTTTTGATATCCGTAAGTATATGGCGAAGAAATAAGATTAACGTGAAAAGGTTACACCAGTCACTCCGATGACAGAACAACCTTCTGATCGCTGTTATCCCCAGATTTTTTGATTCCCTTCTAAAGAAGTGAAAATCCGGGTATAGCATATGCTTCCGATGCAGCTTTCTTTCAGAAAGCTTTTAGGCGAACGCTCCGCTTCTTCAGGTTATTTCTGTCCTCTACGTTATCGTGTAAACAATTTGTTCATCTTATATGGAAAAGCAGCAAAGAAGCCAGCCCTCGGGATATAGAGAGCTGGCTTTAATTGTTTAACCATTGACCATCCAATCGATAACGGGGATAACTGGTCCAATGATGCATAAGAGCAACATGAATCCGGCGACGTTATAAGATACACTTGTGCCATAATGCGAACGATTTTTTTTGGCGATCAAGAAGGCAGGAATCCAGAAGAGGGCTGCTACTACAAAAGGAATGTGAAGTCCTTGAGTTCCGTTGCTATAAATCGGTATGTTTATTAAGTTAAAAAGATAATGACTGATCATAAAATTTGTTTTGCCCCATTGGAAATTAAAGGCGAGACCCATCAATAGTACGAGTAGAGATAGAGTACCCAGACCGAAAGGTTTTCGTTGTGTTGTCATGTGATATCCTCCATAAGAAAGTATTTATCCTAAATTAATCCATTAATGTATTGTACCACAATAATGATTTATGCGAAGAGGAATTGTTTCACTTTTGTTGATTACAATTACATCATATGTCCTATTGCCTTCATAATTTATACATTCGTGCGAATTTGGCGAGCCTCCACTAATCGACAACATCAGCTAATCATAATCGATATAATACATGTACATAAGTTATTTGATGTGAGTTTTATGTCAAAGGGGGCGAGGCTGTTTGCTTAGTTACACGATGAAAATGGTGATATTCCCGCTAGGTTGTCTGCTTGTCATTCTGTCCTCTTATGTTCTCAGGCTTACCCCTCATATGGCAATAATGTCACTTTCGGCGACATTATTGGTAGCAAGTATTTATGGGGAGAGACGATATCCTGTGCTGCGAAAATTTCAGTGGATTTTTCTCGGGATATTCCACTATTTCAGTGAACTGAACTGGTGCAACATGCTGTATTATATGCTCATTATTTCAATGATCCAGGACAAACCAAGGTTGGCGCAGACCTTGCCGATTTCGTTGCTGCTTATGTTGCAATATACGTTGATTCGGCTTTCGTATGTGCCTGTAGATACATATGCTTTGCTGGTTTCGTTATTTGACCTGTTAACCTCGGTTGTTATCATTTTTTTGTATCATACCTTAATCAACAGTGAGGTCGAGAAGCGCAGGCTTCGGGAAAAAAATCGGTTCCTGACCCTGCATGATCCGCTTACCGGACTGTTGAATTACGAAGGTTACATGGAGGTGTTACATAAGACAGTAGAAGAGCAACGGTCTTTTTTGCTTGTCCTTTTGAACGTCAATAACTTTAGCGGCTTTAAAAAAGAGTCAGAAGATCCTTGGTGTACGGTAATCACAGGTACAGGCCAGATGATCAGCAATCATTTCACCGAGGCCTATGGCATATCCCGGTATGCAGGAGACCGATTTGCGGTCGTTTTGCCAGAGATACAGGATGTGGAAGAACGAATGTCGTCACTACTATCCGTGCAGCTTCAAGGACTCCAGGTAAGCTACAGCATCTCCCTGTACCCGGAAATGTCGGATTCGTTGCAACACTTTATGACGGTAGCCGAGGATAGGCTGCTTCAACAACAGCGCAGCAAATGGCTGAAAAATGAAGAAGAAGTATTTCGTTCCGAGAGACTAAGGGCTGTAGGTGAACTGGCCGCGGGTATGGCTCACGAAATTCGGAACCCGCTTACCGCAATTCGGGGATTCCTGCAGCTGTCCCGTGGACAAGCATTTAATATCGCGCCATGGTATGAAGTGATTATGGGTGAAGTGACGAGAGTAACCGATCTGACAGCTGAATTTTTGCAGTTTTCCAAACCACATGCCAATCACATGAAGCCTGAACATTTGGGTCACTGCCTTGAACGAGTGATGTCTTTGACCGAGTCAGATGCGGCATCCCGAGGGCATCAAATTACGCTTGAAATGACTAATGAGCCAGTTGTGATCATCATGGATCGAGATAAAATTGTGCAGGTATTGATCAATCTGATTCGTAACGCTTTTGAAGCAATGACAGACCCTGGTGAGGTCCATATGGATTTGTTGCAGGACGGAGACGCAGTGCTCATTTCAATTACAGATACAGGAAGCGGCATTCCGGAAAATTCGCTATCCACCATCTTTAATCCATTTTATACAACCAAAGAAGAAGGTACGGGACTGGGACTTGCACTCTGCCAGAAAATCGTTCAGGATCACAATGGTAAAATTACCGTCCATAGTGAAATGGGGGTTGGTTCCACCTTCACGCTTCATCTGCCAATGGAGACGTGAATCATATAACTTACCAGAGATAGCAATTAAGTAGTCATTAGACAAAAACATAAAAACGCCGCATGGGTCCAGAAGAACCCCATGCGGCGTTTAATATTTCGATTAATAAGTTGATGTGTGGAGTCCACATCGGTTCAGATCATTTTAGCTATATAAGAGTGTGTCTGCAAATTCAAGTAAGCGATATGATGATGGAGGTCAGCGTATAAAAGTCTGAAGTTCAAGCCGGTTGATCCTTGGCGAATGGGTAGTCGATTTTCTAAGGAACATAGGACGTCTTATTTGGCCTTCAAGTCCTTACTTTAATTTGTAAGAAACTTCAGACGCGTTATTTCCCAACATCCCATGAAAAAACGCTGAAAATAGCTGTTTGTTTGGATATAACGTGTCTCAGGTTCTTTAGATTTCTGAGGGAGCTTTAAAAGTAACAATAAGACGCCTCAGATTCGTTAGCTTACGCTCTTGCTCTGCTCCAACCGTGAGCTGGACGATGTCCTAAAAGCCCGCCCGGTACGGAGTGGAGTTTTTTATTTGGAAAGGAGAAAATCCACTTTTGTGGCGTATTGATCGCTTGTTCGCACGCGAAGGACATGTTCTCCCACATTCAGGATACAGCGCAATTACTTGCTCCATACGCGCTAAGGTCCGCTTCGGCATGCAGTAGCTTTGCAGACACACTTTAGTTCGACTTATTGGGCTGTCCCTGATGTAACTGATAGTAGAAACCTTGTTGCTGCATCAACTCGTCATGGTTGCCCCGTTCAGCGATCTGTCCATCATCAATGACGAGAATCTGATCGGCTTCACGAATCGTGCTCAGTCTGTGGGCGATGACAAAGCTGGTGCGGTCTTTCATTAAAGTGCGCATCGCTTCCTGGATCTTCATCTCTGTACGGGTATCAATGCTGCTCGTTGCTTCATCCAGAATAAGAATGGCCGGATCAGCCAGAATTGCCCGGGCAATGGTCAGCAGTTGTCGTTGTCCCTGACTCAGGTTACTTCCCCCGGAAATGATGGGGGTATCGTAACCCTGTGGCAGTTTGCGGATGAACGAATGTGCATTCGCCAGCTCCGCCGATTGCCTGATCTGTTCATCGGTTGCGTCGGGCTTGCCGTAGGCGAGATTGTCGCGAATGGTACCCGAGAACAGGTAGGCATCCTGAAGTACAATGCCGAGTTGCCGACGGAGTTGATCCTTCTCCAGTTCCGAGATGTTACATCCATCGATGGTAATCCGTCCGCCTGTAATCTCGTAGAAACGGGGTAACAGGTTGATAATGGTCGTTTTGCCTGCGCCGGTGGGTCCAACAAGTGCAATCATCTCACCAGGTTTTGCAGTAAAACTGACCTTCTTAAGAATGTCTCGCTCCGCACTGTATCCGAAAGAGACGTCTTCAAATACCACTTTACCTTGAATCTGGTCCAGTTGTTTCTTCTGTTCCTCTACGTATTCGCTAGGTGTATCCATAATGTGGAACACACGTTCAGCACCTGCGATTGCAGCCTGAATCAGATTGTACTGATTGGCCAGATCGTTGAGCGGCCGCTCAATCTGGCGGGAGTAAGCGAGAAAGCTGACGATCAGTCCGATGGACGTCATTTCATGATAAGCCATCCATCCACCTACAGAAGCGAGTATGGCAAACCCGATATTATTCATCACGTTCATCGTAGGTCCAACCAAACCCGAAACGGTCTGGGCCTGTGTGCTGGATGTGCGCAGTTTCTCGTTCAGGTTTTCAAAATGTTGATGTGCCTGATCCTGACGGTTATAAGCCGCTACGACTTTTTGTCCAGCAATGGTTTCCTGAGCATACCCATTAAGCTCACCAAGCAATTTCTGCTGGGCGGTGAAGTGTTTACGTGTTCTTGACGCGATCAGGCGAGTGGCGATGGTAATCAACGGTACAGTCACCAGACTGAGCAGGGTAAGCCGTACATCGAGTGCAAACATGATCGACAAGGAACCAACGAGCAGGATGGCACTGGACATCAATTGGGTTACGCTTTGATTCAGGGTTGTAGATACGTTATCGATATCATTGGTCGCCCGGCTCATCAGATCCCCGCTTTGATTTTTATCAAAAAAGCTGACAGGCAGCTCTTGCAGTCGGGAGAACAACGCATGTCGCAGATCCTTAACGGTCAGTTGGGACACACCAATCATGACATAGGATTGAGCCCACATCAGGAGTGAGCCAAGGACATACACACTCAGCAAAAGAAGACATTCCTTCAGCAAACCCGCTGTTACTTTGGGCACGATATGTTCGTTAACGGCACGGCCGAGAAGGTAAGGTCCTGCTAGATTAAGCAGTGTTCCGAGAGCCGTCAGCACTAATGCAGCAATGATTCCTTTGCGATGACGTCCCATGTACGACCATACCCGGATCAGGGCATGGCGAGCATTTTTGGCTCTGACTTTGGGAACAGGTCCTCTGCCTGCTGGTCCGGGTCTTCCGATGGGAGGCACGACCATTTGTTGTATGGAGGAAGATGCAGGTTTAGCCAAATTGAACATCCTCCTTCCGTTGCTGCGAATAATAAATGGCTTGATATTGTGATGAATGAGCCATAAGGTCATCATGTGTGCCTCTGGCAACGATCTGTCCTTCATCAATAACATATATACAGTCTGCATCCTTCACGGAGGAGATCCGTTGTGCAATCAAAAAGGTCGTGCTGTCTTTCATCAAGGACTGCAAAGCCTTCTGAATGCTCGCTTCCGTACGCAGATCAACAGCACTGGTGCTATCATCCAGAATCAGTACTTCCGGTCGCATGAGCAGGGCGCGTGCAATGGATATCCGCTGTTTCTGTCCACCGGACAGATTGACCCCGCGTTGACCCAGCTCCGTGTCATACCCATCTTTCAGTTTCATAATAAAATCATCCGCTGCCGCAGCTTGTGCCGCAGCACGCAATTCAGCATCCGTTGCACCGGGCCGGCCGAAACAAATGTTATCCCGGATGCTGCCGCTGAACAGGATGGATTCCTGTAGCACAATGGACACACGACTGCGAAGATCCTGAAGATCCCAGTGGCGAACGTTCACTCCATTCACGAGCACTTCACCCTGCGAAGCATCGTATAGACGGGGAATCAGCTGCACCAGCGAGGTTTTGCCTGAACCTGTTGAACCGATCAGGGCCACTTTCTCACCCGGGCGAGCCTTCAGGTTAATGTCAGTGAGTGCATGGTCTCCGTCATAACGGAAAGATACGTCTCTGAACTCCACTTGACCGCCTGTGTGGGAGGGAAGAGAAGACGTTTGGTTTCGGGACTGATCACGAGTAGACGGGGATGACTGTACATTCCCGGAGTTATCGGTTCCCGATTGAATATCCGGCTGTGTATGTAACACCTCGTTGATCCGTGCAACTGATACCTTGGCGCGGGAGAAACTCATCATCATCATGCCGATCGACGTGAGGGACGAGAGTACAACCGTGACATAGTTGATAAAAGCAATCAGATCTCCGGCAGCAATATCGCCTCCGACTACCTGGAAACCTCCGAACCACAGCACCGCTACAATGGTAGCATTCAGCATCAGGCTGAGCACGGGTGCGTTCAGCGTTACAATACGCCAGGCTTTGACGGCGGTTGTAGTGTAATCTTCGTTGGATTGCTTGAACCGTTTTTTCTCCAGACGTGCACGTGCAAATGCTTTGACGACACGAATGCCGGCAAGATTCTCCTGAAGCACAGCGTTGACCTGATCAAGCTTGCTCTGCACACTGGCGAACAGCGGATAGGAAGCTTTTATCAGAATAAATAAAATAATAAACAGTACCGGCACAGTGGCAATAAGAATCAAAGCCAGTTTCACACTGATCGTAAACGCCATGATGATACTACCGATGATCAGCATTGGCGAACGGATAAACATCCGCAGCAGCATCTGTACAAAGGTCTGCATCTGGGTAATGTCACTGGTCAGACGAGTGATCAGAGACCCTTCCTGAAACGTATCCAGATTGCGGAAAGAGAAGGTTTGAATATGGTCAAACAACTCCTGGCGCAGATCCGTGCCGTATCCAACGGCAGCTTTGCTTGAATAGAGTGTACAGCCTGCGCCGCCAACCCAGCCGATTAACGCAACAAGTAGCATGATCAGACCTGTAGTCACGATATGGGGCAGATTCCCTGCAAGTACACCATCATCCACGATGCTGGACATCAGCTTGGGCTGGAGCAGGTCCATGGTAACCTCAAGTACCATGAGCAGCGGGGCGACGATCGCCGCCGACTTGTACGGTGTCAAGAATCGTTTTAACGTCCACAATAGAGAATCACCTCAATCTTCATAGCATAAGTGAATCAATTTCATAATACCTTTAGCTGCTTCAATCGCGAATCTGCATCACCTCAGGATTCACGCAGGTTTTGGAGCATACGCTGTGCAAGTGCAGACATGATCTCGGATTCTTCCGGTGTAAAATCTTTCTGGGCCTGCTGTTCCAACTCCTGAATCACTTCTCTCAATTCTTGTAGCGCAGAGCGCCCCTGATCCGTCAGGTATACCCGCAGACTGCGCATATCTTTCGGGTTTGCTTCACGTCTCACATAACCGGATGATTCCATGCGCTTGAGCATCACGGTTACCGTTGCGGGACTGCGCTGAAGTTGTTCGGCCAGGTTTTTCTGGGATTGACCATCTTCCCGTTCAAGCTGGAACAGCAAAGGGGGCTGCCCCGGGTATAACTCGGGGTGGTTCACAAGTTTCTCATGAACCTTGTAGCGTTTCAGTTTCACGAGTTCGGATAGCTGTCCCATTAACCGATCATTTTGGACTGGGTTCATATCATCTACTCCGTTCATATCCTTTTAGTTAGTCGACTAACTAAATTTTAAGTTCAATTTGACATATCGTCAAGTGAATACAAGTCGTTAATTTTGGATTAAAGGTATTTCCAGGTCGATTGGGAGGAAAGTAAACAAGTAAAATAGATAAGAAAAAAACAAAAACCGCTGCTTTGAGCGGAAGAGAGTATGATAACTAACTCTGTTCCGGTCTCTAAGAGAGGTTTTTTGGTATTGTGACACGTTAAGTGTGGAGTGTAAGGAAAATCATTTTTTGGAGAACATTTCTTTGGCTTCATCCATGGCCATTTTATTACCGATCGATGAGTAATCCAGCCAAGGCTGTGCACCAATCGGGTAGACATGGCCGGCTTTGACTGCTTTCAGGCCTTGCCAGATCGGATTGTTTTGCAGTTCCTTGAACATGGTCTGGGCTTCATCATCCGAATTCACAACTACAAAGATCGCATCTGCATCATAGTCCGGCAATATTTCACGGGAGACGACTTGATACGGTTTAGTCGAATCGATATCTGTGATCCCTTTGGCAGGAGTCAGACCGAGATCCTCATACAAAATGGGACCCATGGGACGGCGTGTACTGAATACACGCAATTCTTTGGCAGTAACACGAATCGCCATCACAGTACCATCACCAATCGTATCATGAATCAGAGATTTCACTTCTTCCGTTTCGGTTGCGTAGTCCTGAATGTATTGCTCGGCTTCCTTCTCGCGACTCACGAGTTTGCCAATGTCTTTCAGATGGTCGCGCCATGTACCGTCATCCAGATTGAAGACATGCACCGGAGCAATTTTTTCAAATTTGGCAAGATCACCACCGGAAAATTCTTCGTCCAGATAGATCACATCCGGTTTCAGGGCAAGCAAAGCTTCCATATCCGGGTCTTTAACCGGACCAAGTGGCGTTGTATTTTGAAGTTGATCAGCAACATGGGACAGGAAACCTTTGGCTTCGCCACCGATAACGGAACCAACCGGAGTAATGCCAAGAGACAGCAGATCATTGGTCAGATGGATCGACATGGAGGCAATACGTTGCTCTCCCGAACTTGCACTGTTGTCTTGATTCTTGGTTGAAGTATCCGTAGAAGAACCACCAGAAGCAGATGATGAATTATTGGTCGTTCCACAGGCTGCAAGCACAAGCACCAGACAGATACTCATGACAAGCATAAGATTTTTCTTTAACATGGGTAGTCACATTCTCCTTGAACATCTCTTGGATGTCGTTATTGTTTTTTCCAAAAAGATCACTTGCTTCGTACTAACAGGTACAAAAAGTAAGGTGCACCAATCGCAGCAACCACCACGCCTGCCGGAATGGCATTAGGCTGAAAGATCGTTCGCCCGATCGTATCGGCGGTCACCAGAATAACCATCCCGATGAGCCCGGCAGCAGGGATCAGATGCCGATGCATCGGACCGACAAGCCTGCGCGCCAGATGTGGTGCCGCCAGACCGATAAAGCCGATCCCACCAGCCATCGATACACTGACGGCAGACAAGGCCACGGCGCAGAGCAGCAAAATAACACGCTGGGATCGAACAGGTGTCCCGATACTGGTTGCGGCAGCATCACCAAGGTTGAAGGCATCAAGCGTTTTGGATCGACTCCAAATGTACGAGATACATAACACGACCCAAGGAAGCAATGCTTGCACATGAATCCAATCCCGACCCCAGACGCTTCCTGCCAACCAGCGAGCGGCAAACGAATAGGTGTCTTCATCCAGACGCAGGGATAGGTAGAGTGTCAACGCATGGAACCCGGCCGCTACCGCGATTCCCACCAGAATCAGCTTAATGGGTGATACGCCGTTATGGCGATCATAAGATAACAGCATGATGATCAGGGCGGCGGCAACACTGCCTGCAAAAGCAAACAACGGGATCAGCAAGGCCACAGAGCCATCCATCGTAAAGGAGAGACTAACAAACACCATTAGTCCAAATGCAGCCCCTGCATGTAATCCCAGAATGCCCGGGTCCGCCAATGGATTGCGGGTGATCCCTTGCAAGGCTGCTCCGGCAATACCAAGTCCCGCTCCGGCCAGTACAGTTACCAGGATGCGAGGCAGTCGGTAATCAAACAGTACAATCTGATCATCCGAACTGCCATTACCAAACAAAGTCTGTAACACAGCCGCTGGGGAGAGACGAATGGTTCCCGTGTTCAGGCTGATCACAATAACGGCAATGGCGATGCAGAGCAGCGTGATACTGACGACTATCGAACGTTTACCTCGTGAAGGTGTATTAAAATTCATCGCTACAAGGCCCTCCTTTCTTTACGGGCCAGATAGAGGAAGAAAGGTACACCGACAAAAGCGACCATAATGCCTACCGCGAGCTCCTCGGGCGGGTTCACGATGCGTGAGCCCAGATCGGCGAGCACCAGTAATATCGCTCCAAGTAGAGAAGACATCGGAATGATGAGTCGATAATCCACACCCACCAGTTTGCGGGAGATATGAGGGATGACAAGTCCGACAAATCCAATCGAGCCTACTGCCGAGACGGACACACCAGCCAGCACAACAACCGCTGCGAGGGCGAGAAACCTCGTCCAACGCAGGTTGATCCCGAGATTAATCGCCACTTCTTCACCGAGTGACATAAGGGATACACGCCGGGCGAGTGGCATAATCAGCACCAGCGTCACGAGCAGCACGGGAAGAATTAACTTCAGATGCCGCCATTCAATTCCGCCAAAACCTCCCGCATACCAGAAGGCCAGATCCTGACTCAGGTCAAAATAAATGGCAACACCTGTGCTGAGCGAGGTTAACATGGCTGCAATAACCGCTCCGGCAACGGTCAGTCTGATGGAATTCAGACCACCAGGTGCTGCCATTCCAAGCAGGAAGATAAGCAGTGTGCCCAGAACAGCCCCCACGAATGATAAAAACATAATCCAGCCATACGGCAGTCCGGGCCAAAAGGCAAAGCTCAGTGCCACGACAAAAGTGGCTCCTGCATTGATGCCCAGAATGCCGGTGTCTGCCAGCGGATTACGTGTAATTCCCTGCATTAAAGCTCCGGCAACCGCAAAGGCAGCACCGATAATAACCGCGGCAAGGACACGAGGCAGCCGCAGCTCATGAATAATCTGATGTGGCGTCAAAGCTGAGTTGTACTGAAATATGGCAGCCCATACGGTTTCCAGAGTTAACCCTTTGGCACCTAAAGAGATTGCGACAAACATACTTAGCAGCAGTATGGCTATGGCAGACAAAAACGTCAGCCCAACGGTCACTGCAGATTTTCTTGAATTAGACGGACGATGTGGCAGTCCCGGATGTTGAATACGGGTCACTCCTTTGGTACCAACAACGTATTTCATTGTTATTGATTATCATTATCAATTAGTGATCATTATAGAATCTTAATTCAGGCCCGTACATGGCATAAATTAAGATTTTGGAGATGGACATTTTTTAGATTACAAAAGTGAAGGTTTGTTCGTCAACATAGAGAGCGCTTCATCGAGCTGGATGTTGATGGAATATGGAGCATATACGACCCATGAGTTCCAGTCGATGAGATGTACACGTCCGTTTTTTACCGCAGGATGGCTGTTCCACAGTGGATTCGAAGCCATCTCTTTCAACAGTGTTGCCTTTTCATGCATAGAATTAATCGCCAGTACCAGCACATCTGCCTCCAGTCCGTCCCATTCTCCTGGTGTGAAGGGCAGCCAGTTGAATCCAACGCCGGGAGATTTGCCAACCAGTTCGGTCTGAATGCGCTGAGGAGCGGCCAATTGCAAGGTTCGATAAAAGACATGTCCAAAGTTCCGATGGCTGTACATCCGTGGACCTTTAGGCGTTAACGTGCCAACGGCAACGGTGATGTCCCCGACGAATTCCTTGATTTTTTTGCGTGCACGCTCTGCCTTGCGTTCATGTCGATCCAGCCAATCTGTGGCTGCTTGGGTACGATCCACAATGGATGCAATCTGATGCAGATGACCAAAGACGTCTGTCTGGTTCCAGGCAATCGTAATGATGGGCGCGACATCGCCAATATGCTCCATCGCTTTGGCAGCTGCATTGTCCTTGGTCAGAATCAATTCAGGATTCACATCAAGGAAAGCCTGACGTCCCTGTTCCCAAGGTTCATAGGCGTGGAAGGGCAACGTCAGCGATTTGGGCATATGAGGAAGATGGCCTTGGATCTGAGCTGCGCATGGCGTGATACCAAGTGTCATCAGGTGGTCCGTGTATGGATAGGAGAGCGACACGATATTTCGGTGGACCTGCTTCGAATAGGAAGTTGGCGCATAACCGGCATGGTTTCGGAAACGTCGGCTGAAATAAAATTCGTCACGGTAACCCACTTCACGAGCTACATCACGGATACGCAGATCTGAAGTAAGCAGCAATTCCTTGGCTCGGTTCATACGCAGATGAGTGATGTACTCAATCGGATTTTTCTGCATGCGGCTCTTGAATAGCTGCGAGTAATAGGACGGGTGCATGTCAGCCAGTTCAGCCAGTTTCTCCAGCTTGATCTCGTGCATATAGTTTTCGCGCATGTATTGCAGGGTGGACCTGAGCCACTGTTCGGGTTCATCCTGCCCAGCCCCCACGTCAGTCTGGTCTTCTTGAGGCCAGAGCATATGTAACAGTTCCGTCAGGAAGAGCTGTGCTTTCAAGCCCCTTTCCAAACCTTCATTGCTTAATTGTGTAAGCTGTGCGGCAATGCGCTGTATACCGTAAAATGGGCCCTGAATCCAGCCTGTAACAGGTGAACTGAGCTCACGTTCGTAGATTCGTCTGGCTTTTGTCTTCTCCGTAGCCCGATACAGATCAAAGTGAATGATATACAGTTCAATATCATGGTCTTCATCTCCGATCAGTTCAATCGCAGTTCCTGGTAGGGACAGACAAGCTGATTTGCGAACCACGTGAGATTTGATTCCATTCATGATCAGTTGGCCTGTGAATTTGTGCATGTATATGAAGGTATGATGAGCTAGCTCAGCTGTGGACCAGCGCCATTTCCCACGGGTTATTATATGTTCTGCCTGACGAAGTTCGATCAGGGTATCATTCAGGAAGGCATCCAGGCCTGCCCGGGTTGAGGATTCCTTTTCTGCGTTGGGACTTGTCTGCTGATGCAACGTGTGTGGATTCATGCCGCTGTGGGCAGTATCGGGGATGGTAGTCATGGTGCTATGCAACCTCCTCTCTTATGAACAATTTAGGTAATAATTGAATCTGGAACGTACCATATTTTCTCGGACCTGAAGGTCTTTCTTAAACGTCTATTGATGTGTTTGGCATGATGTAGTGAATACTGGCTGCCTTGTCAAAAGCACGTTTGCAGTATAGCCAGATGTTTTATGAATAGCACAGGGTATATGATCCCGTTATCAGATGTGATCGATAGTTTAACCAGATTGTCGCTAGTTACAAGTATGTTTACGGACAAGACTTCTTGGCCCTAGTCTGCTGATAATCTTAGCAAATCTACTGGAGAATTGAAATGTACACAGATATGTTCGAGGCCCTGATGAGCTTGAAGTCTATTGAAAGCACATAATCGAAATCGTTTTCTGACGTAAGCGTTTCTTTTTGGTAAAATAAAGGGGATAACATGTTGGCCTGATCTGAATCATGAACCTTTTCAACTCAAATTGCAGTAGGGAGGCTTTAATATGACAGAAGTAGTGGGACGGGACAAAGTACGCTGGGGCATTATGGGCACGGGATGGATTGCATCCCAGTTTGCAAGGGATTTGGAGCATGCGGGAAACGCTGTGAAAGCAGCGGTAGGTTCACGGACAGCGGGAAGTGCGGAGAAGTTTGCAGCTGAATATGGTTTTGCACGCGCTTACGGTTCTTATGATGAAATGCTGCAAGATCCTGAGGTAGATATTATCTATGTGGCAACACCTCACCCTGTGCATAAGGAAAATGTAATGGCTTGTCTGGAGGCAGGCAAGGCGGTGCTATGTGAAAAGCCGTTTACGATGAACGCGCGTCAGTTGGAGCAACTGGTGGAGACGGCACGGGAGCGTAACCTTTTCCTGATGGAAGGGATGTGGACACGCTTTTTGCCACCGATCGCTCAAGCCAGAGCATGGATTGCAGAAGGACGAATTGGTGAAGTACGTTTGCTCCAGGCAGACTTTGGATTCCGTGTCGGCTGGGAGCCGGAAGGAAGGTTGCTTAATCCGGATCTGGGTGGAGGCGCATTGTTGGATGCAGGGGTGTACCCGATCTCCTTTGCATCGATGATCTTTGGTGAACAGCCCCAGCATGTATGGAGTACGGCCAATATCGGTGAGACGGGTGTGGACGAGCAATTTTCCGTGTTGTTGTCCTATTCCGAGGGACGTTCTGCATCACTGAGTGCTGCCATTCGTCTGAACCTTAGCAATGAAGCGGTCATATACGGTACGGAAGGCAAGATTCGTCTTCCTTTATTCTTGGCGGGTAAAGAAGCCTATCTGCATGTGAATGGTCAGGACGAGCCGGAGAAGTTCACGGATGATCGAACATGTATTGGTTATGCTTTTGAGGCAGAAGAAGCGGGACGTTGTATCCTCGAAGGTCGGACGGAGAGCAACACCATTAAACTGGACGAATCCTTGGAAATCATGAAGCTGATGGACACGATTCGGGGCCAGTGGGGATTACGTTACAAATCGGAGTAAACAGACAGGAGCTGACGTGTGATGGTGAAGATTCTGATATCCGGGTTTGAACCTTTTGGCGGGGATGCGGTGAATCCGACGGGGGCATTAATGGATGCTCTTGCAAACGAAGTGATCGAGGGTGCTGAGCTAAAAACAGTACTGTTGCCCGTGCACTTTGATGAATGTGCAGACCTGCTAATCGCAGAGATGGAAGCCTATCGGCCAGATGTCGTCATCGCCTGTGGGCTGGCCAAGGGCAGAACATCCATCACACCGGAGCGGATCGCCGTGAATGTCAAAGATATTCCGCCAGGCTCCTACGCGGATAACCAAGGACAGCGTCCTGTGGACGAGCCAATTGTAGACGGCAGCCCGGACGGTTTGTTCTCCACGTTGCCCATACGTGCCATGGTGAATGACATGTCCGCAGCGGGTATTCCAGCTACCGCGTCCAATACAGCAGGTACGTATATATGTAACAACACGATGTACCGGGTACTGGATCACATTCGAGTAGGGCAACTCCCGATCCGTGCCGGATTTGTACACTTTCCCGCCTCAACAGAGATGGCGGTGTTGCAGCCTTCCGTCCCTTCGCTGCCTATTCCCATGATGCTGGATGCGCTGCGGATCATGATCCACACGGTTGTGGCTGATTCGTAGGGAATGGTTGCGATCGTTCGGCTGCGGTTGCAGGAGAACGTAGGCGAGGGTTAGATTCGTAGACCGCAGTTGTGAGAGGGAGAGCAGTGGGATGGATGATGGAGTACAGTAGGGTTCAACATGACGTGGAGAGCTTGGAGTTGCATGGGTTTCCTTCCGCTTCGATCTGGGGTTGAGTAGAGTGATAGATATGAAGTTGAACATAGAGTGAAAAAAGAGCTGTCCCATCGTCTTAAGTCTGACGTTAGGGGACAGCTCTTTCTATTTGTTGTGTCATGTGTAGTGTAGTCCAACATGGTTAGTGAGGTCACTAGTTTGCAGCAAGTATCTTGTTGCAAGTATCTCGCCTAGTTAAAAATTAGACTCTAAAACAGCAAACCGAAAAACAACAAATCAAGAACCACAAACCGCAAACCCGAAACCCGAAACCCGGTAAGGCTTATATAACTTTTGCTGGAGAGTAGGGATTCAGCGAAATAGTTGCGGGGGAGTTTAAGGATAGACTCCGATTCGTGAGCCTTCTAAGCTTCTGAATACAACCTATACTAACCCTAAGTAACTAAGCTCTTACAAAACAAGACGCAAGGACACCGCCATCATCCTGGCTAGGTAAGTGGTTTGTATCCACGAAAACCACGAATAGACTTCTCCGAAGCTTACTCCTCAGAACACCTTGGAACGGACTCAAACGAATCGAGCACACGCTATTCGCCGAGAATCCGCACACACCAATTTCTAACGAATCGTAGGATCGTTATTGGGTGGAATGAAGCGAATTTGTTGGTGATATGACCGATTTCTAACTGAATAGAGTGTCTGGGATTCGTTAGAATTTTCGTAGCATGATATTTGGCTAAATAAGGTTCGCTGGGTTCGTAAGAGAAAAACCTGCGAATTTGTAGCACCCTAAGTCTACTTTTACAAACCATTTAAAGTTCGAATACCTAGGATAGGCTTCTACGAAGATTGCTCCTCAAAATGCCTTGGGACAGACTCTAACGAATCGAGCGCACGCTATTCGCTGGAAATCCGCACATATCAATTTTTAACGAATCGTAGAAGTGTTATTGTGCGAAATTAAGCGAGTTGGTCGACGATATGAACGAATTCTAGCCGAATACGGTGTCTGAGATTCTTTAGAATTCTCATACCACGTTATTCGGCTAAATAAGATGTGCTGTGTTCTTTAGATATAGAGCGAAGAGAAACTAAATCAAATTAAATCAAAGTTAGATTCGCAACAGATCAAGATCGAACTCAGGAACGAGTCCTTCTTTCATGGCGCGGCCAAGCAGTGCAGTGATTGCACCGTAACCATCATCACCCAGGTTGGCGCTGAACTCGTTAACGTACAGGCCGATATGTTGTGCAGCTACATCAGGGTCCATTTCTTGCGCATGTTCCATAACGTATGCTCTCGACTCATCCGGGTGCGCCCATGCATATTCAACGGAGGCGCGTGCCCATCCGGCGAGGGCGTGAGCATCCATGTCGCGACGTGCGATGATCGCCCCAAGTGGAATTGGTAGGCCTGTGTCGCTTTCCCACCAGTTCCCGAGATCTGTCATTAGTTTGAGATCATAATTCTGGTACGTGAAGCGTGCTTCATGGATGACAAGTCCGGCATCGATCTTGCCGTCACGAACAGCAGGCATGATCTGGTCGAATGGCATGACAACAATTTCGCCTACGCCGCCAGGAACATTTTGCGCTGCCCACAGACGGAATAACATATATGCTGTCGAGCGCTCGCTTGGTACAGCAACCCGTCGTCCAGACAGATATGCTGGATCGGTTGTGCCGTTTGCGGTCAGAACCAAAGGACCACAGCCTCTGCCAAGTGCGCCTCCAGCAGGAAGCAGAGCATAGTCAGATAACACGTATGGCAGTGCTGCATAAGATATTTTCATCACTTCAGGTGTGTCGGGTCCATCCGGATTTGCTGCCAGACCATTGGTAATATCAATATCAGCATAACGGACATCCAGCTTAGGTGCGCCCGGGATTAACCCGTGCACCCACGCGTGAAAGATAAATGTATCGTTTGGACAAGGGGAAAATGCAATTTTCATGATGTAATAACCTCCCGTAAAATGGAACTTGCGGCCTGGAGCGCATCGAGGGCGTCCTTGATGCGCCAAGCGTCGCGGTCGCGTGGACCGACCGCGTTGGATATGGCCCGCAGTTCAAGTGCTGGCACGCCGAACTGCTGGGCAGCTGTTGCCACGCCGAAGCCTTCCATACCTTCGGCGGCGGCATCCGGCACGCGGCGCAATAGCTCCGCGGCCGTCTCCGCTGTTCCGGTCGCCGTGGACACGGTGACCGCAGTGCCTCCGCTGACAGCGAGCCCAGCCCGCTGCAGCTCATGGCGCAGGCGAGCGGCAAGCTCCGCGTCCGCCGCCACAATGGACGAGCCGAATCCAAGCTCGTCCACACTAAGGAAGCCGTCTGGCGTCTGTGAGCCCAGATCGGCAGCAACCATGGCGTCGGCTACTACGAGGGAGCCGACGTCTGCCCGGCCGGGGAACCCGCCGCCGATGCCGGCACTGATCACCAGCATGTAGGCTGGTGATCCGGCTCCGGCAAGGGGCCCCGGCCCATCCGATGTGGCAGATGCCTGTGCCACATCGGATGGGCTTGGCGCGGTGGAACCCTGCGCCAACGCCCTAGTGCTCGCAGCCGCTACGGCATATGCCAATATTGCGGCTGTTCCTGCTGCGGCCGAGGCTGGGCCAACGCCCGCAGCGATGACGTCAAATCGTTCCGCGGCCATGTCTCCCAAACCACGGAGGACCGCATCTTTCTCCGCATCAACCGCGGTTACAATTAACACACGTTGTGATGAATTTGCTTGTACCGGACTAGTAACTGAAGTCGTTGTTGCCCCGCTTAATTCTCCCTGTTGGTCACTAGTCTCGAATGAGGCGTTCGCTTTATTATTCTGATCTTTGTCCTGTCTATGTTCATTCATCTCGGATTCTCCTTATGAGGTATTAGAAGTGTAACATATGCCTCCATAGTATCTTTCTTACAGCAAGTTTTAAGTACACTTCTTAGGGTTACTACTTACTTCTATATTTTCGTGTAAATGTATAGTTCAGCTTATATAAATGGAATTCGGGCATATATTTGTCCACTACAAAAGGACATTTATCTTGATTTTGTCTTTCAAAGAGTGGACACTTTTTCTAAAAAGATACTATATCCATCCATGAATATAAAACACTACATATAGATGTTTTTAGATATAAAACTAAAAATGATCTATATGTAGAATATCAATTCCGAAGTGCTTTCTCATGTCCGTGTTCACCCTTTGAAAGACATATCTACAATATGTATGCTCAGTGCGGACAGCTCGAGTTGGCCCTCCAAACGAACAGATAAACGATTGAAAAGGCTGGAGTCTGCCCCCGACCCATCCAACGCGAATCATATATAGCCTTAGGATTTTAGACCAACAATCCAAATGAAAAACTGGCCGGGTCTACACCCGATCCCAATATAGTAGCTCATTTGTGCAAACCCGAATTTAAAGCGAATGAACAGTTTTGCTAACTCTGATATAGCCGCCCACTTTACGGCCTACCGTTTGTGCAGACAATAGATCAATAACGCAACACAACACATCTAACGCATAACAGAACGAACAACCAATCAGATTAAACGCGCACAAAATAGTAATCAAGATACACTGATTGTCGAACACTTCATCTCCATCATAACGGAAGGGGAAAGACCTGAACAACATTTGCATGTAATTCTGTCAAAAGCGGTCAAGCAAAGGTTGCGGGTAGCCGTCTCACTTCGAGTAGCCACATCTAGCCACATCGCTTCAGATAGCCGTTTTGCCTCACCCCATGTGAACGCCACCCTGATCGAGCCCCGTCGTAAGCCAGAATGAACCTGCTTCCCCAAATTATATATGTCATTTAAACCATATAACCTATCTTTATTAACGTACTCCCAATAAAACAAGAAGTCAAAGTCAACGGTTGACAATTCGTTTTAACTGTATTAATAATAGTAGTACAGTTAATACACCTAAGAGTTGAATACGTACAGCTGTACAGCTTAGGTAATGCCTTTTTACAGCCAGATAACTACACATACACCTCAGATACAGTCATTTAAACCCATAGGTTATTCACACATTTACAGAAAGGAGGTGCGGGATGTTCGAATTAGATGTACGCAGCCGTAAGGCGATCTACGAGCAACTAGTGGACAAAGTCAAAGAAATGATCGTATACGGTATTCTAAAACCCGACGAGCAGCTTCCTTCCGTTCGTGCGTTATCCACGCAGCTGACCGTGAATCCAAATACGATTCAGAAAGCGTATCGTGAGCTTGAACGTGAAGGTTACATTTATTCTTTGCAGGGAAAAGGGAGCTTCGTATCATCGTCAGTGGAACATCCGAATGAAGCCATGAGAGATGAGATCAGAGAGTCTCTGGTGAAGTTGATTGCAGAAGCTTCGTATTCCGGTTTGACCAAAGCGGATATGACGCTTTTGTTTGAGGAAGCGATGGCCCGTATAGAGAAGGAGGAGCCTCATGATTGAGCTGAATCAAGTCGTCAAAGCATTTGAACAGGAAAAGGCAGTGGATGGCGTAACGATGCACATACATAAGGGGTCGATCTATGGTTTGCTCGGTTCCAACGGGGCAGGCAAGACATCGCTGCTCAAAATGATGGCTGGCATTTACCGTCAGGACAGCGGGACTGTTCGTATCGAAGATAATGAGATTTATGAAAATATGGATCTCAAAGGCCGCACAATTTTTATGGCCGATTCGCCGTACTTTTTTCCGCAATCTTCAATAACTCAGATGGCTGCATTTTATCGTTCGGTATATCCGCGCTGGAATGAGGAACGGTTCAAGCAACTGGCTACCGTGTTCAAACTGGATGTAAAACGCAAGCTGCATCGCATGTCCAAAGGCATGCGCCGTCAGGCAGCCGTATGGCTGGGACTTAGCTGTATGCCTGAAGTGCTGCTGATGGATGAGCCGATTGATGGCCTTGACCCGGTCATGCGTCAGCAGATCAAAAACTTGCTGTTCCAGGAAGCAGCTGAGCGTCAAGTAACTATTGTCATCTCGTCCCACAACTTGCGTGAGATCGAAGATCTGTGTGACCATGTGGCGATTATGCACAAAGGCCGAATTATTGTAGAGAAAGATCTCGATGATCTGAAGGCCGATACGCATAAAATCCAGGTTGCTTTCCGCCACCCGGACCATGCGAAAGCCATGGATGAGCAGATTGATATTTTACATGAAGAGAAACGGGGAAGTGTATCCCTGTACATTGTCAAAGGTAACCGACAACAGGTAACGGATCAATTCCGTATACATGATCCGTATCTGCTGGATGTACTGCCTTTGACGCTAGAAGAAATCTTTATTTACGAAATGGAGGACGCAGGGTATGATATTCAACCGATTGTTCTGTAACCGGGGCATCCTGATCCAAAATTTCAGACAGCATGGATGGATAGGCATTTTATTTCTCATCACATTGTTGTTCTCACTTCCGTTATATATTGGAACACAATATATAGAAGTACCTCTGGAAATCACCAGTCTGTTTCAGGCTAATGAAATTCATCTGGTATTTGCGCTGACCTTTCCTGTCGCCATAGCGCTGCTTCTCTTCCGCTATATTCAGACTGGTGCGCCTGCGGACTTATACCACAGTCTGCCCTTACAGCGTAAACATCTGTTAACGATGAATCTGTTGACCGGATATGTCATGATTCTGCTTCCGATCTGGATAACCACCGGGATTACCGGGTGGGTATGGGCGGTGCTCGATCAACCATCCTATATTTTCAGTGGTCATGATATCTGGATGTGGGGCGTGACGATGAGCATCTTCTCATTGTTTATGTTTACCCTGACGGTTGCCGTGGGAATGTGTATAGGCCAATCTATTCTGCAAGGACTTACAGTTTTTGGTCTAATATTAATTCCGGTGATCTTTTGGGGAGTTTATGAGCTTCATTTACAACGTTATTTGCTTGGCTTTACGTACAATAATTCGAGTAAATTTAACATGGAAAAAACATCCCTGCTCTTCCGAATGAGCTCTATGGGTTATTATCCTCCAGAATGGGGGGAATTGGGAATTTATGCAGCTATAACTTGTATACTCTTCGTGTTGTGTTATGTGCTGTATGCGAGAAGACATGTAGAGTCGGCGACACAAGCAATTACGTTCAGGATCGTCAAACCCATCTTCCGTTTTGGATTCATGTTCACATTGGTATTATTAGGAGGTGCCTACTTTACCAGAATTGCTCCTGAAGGATCAGGTGTATGGGGTATCTTTGGTTATCTGCTAGGTGGTGTGGTTGGTTATATTGGTGCTGAGATGATTATACGTAAAACATGGCTCATCTGGAGCAGCAGGTTACTCCCCCGGTTTGCAGTATATGGTATCGTGGCAGGATTAATTTTGTATATCCCTGTAGCCGATTGGAACGGTTACGCTAATAATGTGCCCTCAAAGGAAAATGTACAAATGGTACGACTAGGAGGAGACCATTACATCTATGTGAATGATAAAAGTGTAAAACTGGATGATAGCCCATTTTATTCAGATACTCCGGGTTATGTGGATGCTGTGCTTGCACTGCATCAGAAAATTGTGCACTCCGATCTGCCCTTGCTCGAAAGAGTACGTAATCAGAACAGCGGTCAGAACAGAAGCAACGATGAATATGTATTGATCGACTACCAACTCAATAATGGGAAAACGATGACACGTAGGTATCAGATTCCCGAAGAAGAATTCAGGCAGGAATTAGCAGAGGTGAAACAGTGGGAAGATTATAAATCAACGACTTATGACACCTATGCACTGGATGAAGATGTTCGCAGTATTGGTATTCGATCCAGTCTCAACTCGGAGCGTAAAGTATTCATTAGCGATCCTAAGCTGATTCGTGAATTCAAGAAACTTTTGAAGTCTGAAATACTCAATCAGACATATGAGGACCAGCTATCCTCATGGGAATCGTTCGCTTCGATAGAAATCTATCAGGATTATCTTGATGAAGCATCTTCCAAAGAAAAGCTGGATCGACCGAGCCACAGTGTGAGTTATCAGTTCAAGGCAAGCTATGGCCGCTTGATGGAATGGCTCAAACAGAACAATCTCTATGATCAACTTACGGTATCGGCTGAGGATATGGCTTCTGCCCAATTTGTTAAACAGGAGATTGATAATCCAGGTAAATATAGAATGGTGTATCCTGAGCCTAATTTTGTGGATGTAAATATCGATGGTAACAGACAGGTCGCTACCAAAAATAAAAAAATAATCAGCGATCTGCTACTGCGACAAAGAACCGGTTTTTACACCGATCAGGATACGGTCTACCAAATTAAGCTTAACTCGGTAAGGGGGTCGAACATCTATATGATGTTGAAAGAAGAGGATCTGACCGAGGAAATGAAAGCTATTTTGGTCAATCAATAAGCTGAGCTGTATCAGTTGTTAACTATAAGCGGGAAGGGTTCTCCCGTTGATTGAAAGTTCTATTCAACCAGTGAAACCAGATTTACTTGACCAGACACAGTGAATGGAATATATTAGAAAAAGGAAAGGTTCGAGTGACTCGTTCAATCGAATCTCATATGGAACGGCTTATGAGGGAAGCACCCGTAAGAGCAGGCAAATGCCTGACTTGCGGGTGCTTTTTTGTCGTTCGCTGATTTCGTTGGCTATTCTGCTAAATATTTTAGAAGAAAGGGTGTAGAGACGCATGCAAACAGAAGCATGGAAGGAAACGATAAATGAACAGGAGGCCATGGCATGTTGTTCCCTATTGGAACGATCAAGCTCTCATAACTTCATAGATCACTATGGTTTATTAGAAGAAAAGAAGGGGCGACAGCATAGCGAAGATACAGCTACAGAAGATATAGCTTCAATGGAGATGAGAGACATTCTATTCCCTTCTCCAATAGCAGGTAGCCATAGTCACATGATGGAACAAAGTAACGTCCGGCGTCGTCAATTGCCATCGATGACTCATCTTATTTTCAGATCACGCCTGCTTATAGGGCTTGTAATTCTTTTCAGCGCAGGCACGATCTATTTTGCTTCTTCAGTGGAGGCTGCGGGCATAGATCTTGGCGTAACAGCGCAGAAAGCCTGGGATTCCGTTTTGAATAAAGCCGACGCACAAACCAAGTTAACGTTGAAGCAAGCGTACGAGAAAGTGGGGAACTGGAAGACACAAGAGCAGGCTTGGGAGCAAAAGATAAAGACACTTCATGCCGCCAATACCGCCGAATTGGAGCGATTACGTGTAGAAATAAGACAAACCGATGATGCGAAGGTCGCAGCTCTAGCTGAAAAGGTAAAGCAAACCCAAGCCCGATATGAACCACTATTCGCCCTCTATAGTTCAGTCAATAGACAGTTGGATGCAGCCAAAGCCATCAAAAATAAGGAATGGAGTGCAGCGATCCGCACTCAGGCAGAGACGTTGAGACCCGTTGTGAAACTTGCCAGAGAAGACATCCGGATCAAGAAAAAGGAACTTGCCGAAGCGCGTAAACGGAAGACGACGGAAGTAAAACGTTTACGAGCTATGCTAGCAGGGGCCGACTCCGCGAAGAAACAGATTCAAACGGCTAAAAAACAGGCAAGTCTGGCAAAAGAACGATATTCCAAAGCTCTACAACAGTTCAAACAGAGTACAAAACAAAGCCAAACGTCACGTGTACTCAGCTCATTGAACACCTTGGCGTCTGTAGCAGAGAAGTGGGCAGGAACAAAACAAAGTATTCATACACTGGAGCAAAACGTATCCACTACATATGTGAAAGTCAGACAGGAAATCGCCAAGAGACCCAAATAAGAGGAAACCCGGTCCTCTCTGCAACGTACACAACTTTAGATGTAAAGACGCTTCGATGATGATGGAACGAGGTGGAGCTATTGCAGTCCAAGTTGGAAACGAAACGTACGGGGGCAAAAGGTTTTAAACGTAAACGTTACTGGATTCCCAGCGTTGTACTAATTTTGATCATAGGTTTTATTGGGATTGGTACACAATGGACACCCAAAATAACGGTATTTTTATTAAAATCATTAATTGAAACTGCTAATCCAGACACAAATAGCAAGGACACTACGTTCTCGGATGGGATAACTCGTGTTGCGGATGTACCCTATGCAGACGAAGGGCGTAATGACAGTACGCTGGATATCTATTATCCTTCCGTAACATCGGAACCTTTGCCTGTCGTGTTGTGGGTTCATGGTGGTGGATGGGTCTTGGGTGACAAAAAGGATATCGCAGATTATGCCGTACAATTAGCCAAACAGGGTTACGTTGTGGTCAGTATGAATTATGCGCTCGCACCGGATACGAAATATCCCATTCCCGTGATCCAGACGAATCAGGCTTTGACTTACGTGAAGAACCATGTCAGTGAGTATCACGGTGACCCGGAAAACATATTTCTCGCAGGCAATTCGGCAGGTGCCCAGATTGCAAGTCAGACTGCGGCAGTGGTGACCAATCCATCTCTTGCCAAGCTGATGAATATAACGCCTGCCGCCCAGCCGGAAGAGTTGCGTGGGGTTCTTCTATTCTGTGGTCCATACAATCTAAGCACGGTAGCCAATACAGGCTTTCCACTCATACGGACATTTCTCTGGTCATATACGGGAGTCAAAACATTTGAAGACTATCCACGTCTGCATGAAATGTCGACCGTGCTTCAGGCCACAGCTGAGTATCCACCTGCATTTATTACCTCAGGCAATGATGACCCGTTGACCAGTCAATCGATTGAGCTGGCACAAGTATTGAAGCGCCTTGATGTTGAGGTGGAAACCTTGTTTTTCTCAAACTCATCAGAGAAGCTGGGACATGATTATCAATTTTATCTGGAGAGTGACGCTGGACAACAGGCGATACATTCGACAGTACGATTCATGCAACAGTATAGTCGATGAGCAGACAAGTCTGTGGTACACTCGAAGCAAATGAGGGCGCAGGAGGAGAAGTATGGCAGATAAAGAAGATTTGACCCGGTTCGGGGTGGCGTTTCCTACACCTCTAATTGAGCAGTTTGACCAGTATATTGAGGAACAGGGATATAAAAACCGATCTGAGGCTTTCCGTGATCTTGTTCGCAAAACATTACTTCAACCTTCTGCATTACAATCCGACCAGGATGTGGCAGGCACCATTGTGATGGTCTACGATCACCATATCAGTGATCTTCCCATTCGTTTGATGGAGCTGCAGCACGAGGCGCATCATGACATCATTTCCAATATGCACGTGCACCTGAACCATGACCAATGCCTGGAGGTTATTGCCGTACGAGGGAATCTGGGACGATTGCATCATTTGCATCAACAGATCCAGGTACAAAAAGGTGTTTTGTATGCGGAGCTGTCTGTGACTTATGTAGATGAACTCAACAAACTGGCTCATGCTCAGAGTCATCAGGATGGCAATCCGGATCAAAGTCTGGATCATCACAATCAAGGTGCGGGTCAGCATGGTCACAGTCATCATCATCGCTCTGCGGAGTAAGACAAATACAGGTGTAATTTCTATGAAAATATAGCAAATCTAAAAAAACAGACTATTGGTTAGATGCCAACCGTCTGTTTTTTTTGTTTGTTATAATACCTGACTTTATAGAGCGCTACAAATGCTCAGTTATACAATTTTTTATTTATTAATTCTGAAATATGAAAAAATATGGATTACGGAGTTAACTTTGTTGACATATGATTTGTATTTTGTGCTACAATTTCTCTAAAAAGTAACACGAAAAAAGGGAGTGCAGCACATATTTAGAGGGGGAACGACCAGAATGGGCAGATTTCCATGGAGATGGGGAACGCGAAAAGTTAGAACAAGATTAGGGATCCTGCTTGTGTGTTCTATTGGATTAACCGGTTGTGCGCAGGGGACAGCACCAGCAGCGTCATCAACAGAAAATGGACAACCGGGAACTACCCCAACCAAAGACGAATTGGTGCTGGCTGTGGGCACCGAGCCGGAAGGTGGGTTTGATCCAACAACCGGATGGGGGCAATATGGGTCACCACTTTTCCAGAGTACCTTGCTGAAGAGGGATGCCAAGTTACAACTGGTTAACGATCTGGCTACCGCATATTCAGTTAGTAAAGATGGGCTGTCCTGGACGGTTACGCTTCGGAACGGTGTGAAATTCTCTGATGGGGAACCCCTGACGGCTGAGGATGTAAAATTTACGTTTGAAACAGCTGCCAAGAGTGGGTCCGTGATTGATCTGACCAATATGGCTGATGTACAGGCACCTGATGATAGCACGGTTGTATTCACATTGAAGTCGCCGCAGTCTACATTCATCAGTCTGCTGACGACACTTGGCATTGTGCCTGAACACGCCTATGGGGCTGATTATGCAGAACATCCGGTCGGATCAGGACCGTACAAGCTGGTTCAGTGGGACAAAGGACAACAGGCTATCGTTGAGGCCAATGAAGAATATTACGGTAACAAGTCTGCATTCCACAAACTCACCTTCCTCTATCTGGATGAAGATGCGGCCTACGCCGCTGCGCAGGCAGGTACGGTGGATATCGCTGCTATCCCGGCAGCGTTTAGCAAACAACAGGTGAATGGCATGACATTAGAGGCCGTGAAAACCGTAGATAACCGTGGCATCATGTTCCCTATGCAACCTGTTGGTGCCAAGTCGGGCGAGGGTCTTCCCGCAGGGAATGATGTGACATCTGATCTGGCGATTCGCCAAGCGGTGAATGTTGTGATTGATCGTGAGGCTTTGGTTGAGGGTGTACTGGAAGGGTACGGTCGTCCAGCGTATTCCGTCAGTGATGATCTGCCTTGGAGCAATGCAGAAGCTGTATTTACAGATGCCAGTCTCGAAGAAGCGAAGCGCATTCTGGCATCTGGTGGCTGGGTGGATGCGGATGGTGATGGTATCGTTGAGAAAAACGGCGTTAAGGCCGAGTTCAATCTGCTTTATTTTGCAGGTGATTTAACAAGACAATCTCTGGCGTTAGCTACTGCGGATATGGTTGCCCAGGCGGGAATTAAAATCAATGTTGAAGGCAAAAGCCGTGAAGAGACGAAAAAGATGGCTTACTCCAACGCAGTATTATTTGGTTGGGGCAGTCATGATCCACTGGAGACGTATAACCTCTATAGCAGTACCCACAAGGGAGAAGGATATTACAATGTAGGACTGTACAGTAATCCTGTCGTGGATTCATGGATGGAGAAGGCTCTTCAGGCCACAAGTGAGGAAGAGGCATTGCCGTTCTGGCAGAAAGCAGAATGGGATGGAACAACAGGTTTCAGTTATCAGGGTGATGCGCCATGGGCATGGCTCGTAAATATAGATCATCTGTATCTGGTTACGAATGGACTGAACATTGGTGAGCAGCAGATCCATCCTCATGGTCACGGCTGGCCGGTGACAACCAATCTGGAGGAGTGGTCCTGGGATAACAGCGCGAAATAAGAAGCATAACAGTAGCTTTAGCCTGAATTGGGGAGAGATTGGATGACAGGCAGGAATGGATGGGCGAGATTTGTTGGTTTTAAAATGTTGCGACTTGTATCTCTATTGGTTGGAGTCAGTGTGTTGTCTTTTATATTAATGCAATTCTCTCCTGTTGATCCAATCGAAGCCTACATTGGTGGAGACATGATCAGGGTAAGCGCCGAACAGCGCAGTTTAATCGAAGAACGTTGGGGATTGAATGAATCTCCCGTGGAACGATTACTAACCTGGGGACAAACGCTGATTCAGGGAGATCTGGGGACATCAATGATCTACAGACAACCTGTAGCGGATATTATCCAGGAACGATTCATGAATTCTGTCGCACTTATGGCTGTAGCTTGGATATTATCCGGCATCATTGGTTTCACTCTTGGTGTAGTTGCCGCCATGAGACGGGATTCGAAGCTGGATCGCCTGATCTGTTGGTATTGTTATACGCTGGCTTCCACGCCAGTATTCTGGATTGCGCTGTTGCTGCTGATGGTATTTGGTGTGTGGCTTGGATGGCTTCCGGTTGGGCTTGGAGTACCCGCCGGGATGTCAGCTGATCAGGTTACATGGGGAGATCGGGTTATTCATATGATTTTGCCAGCGTTGACTCTCAGCCTGACCGGGGTAGCCTCTATTGCTTTGCATACCCGGCAGAAGCTCACAGATGTGCTCGAGTCAGATTATATTCTGTTTGCGAGAGCGCGAGGTGAGCGTGGATTTCAGCTGTTCCGTCGACATGGGTTCAGACATGTTGTTTTGCCAGCCATCACGCTGCAGTTTGCTTCGTTCAGTGAACTGTTTGGTGGGGCTGTGCTTGCAGAACAGGTATTTTCATACCCCGGCCTTGGTCAGGCGACGGTTCAGGCGGGGTTGCGTGGAGATGTTCCACTGCTGCTTGGACTTGTGATGTGCAGTGCGATTTTTGTTTTCACAGGTAATATGGTTGCCGACATTCTGTATCGCTTGATTGATCCACGGATGAAGGAGGAGCTGATGTCATGAAACAGACGGTAGAACGCTCCTCCGAGCAGACGGCAGAAACAGCCAAAATACAGAAATTGAAAACTGCGCATCAAGAGGTACGGTACAACATTAATACCGGGTCTCTACAAGCTGAGACTGGAAAAGGAACAAGAACAACACGCCCAACGAGAAAAGATTATACAGCTGCCAGAGACCAAAATTTCCGCAATCCTCGCAAAAGGGCTTTGATCTGGGGGAGCCTCGCGGTGATGTGGATTGTCATCATATGGTTGACGGGAAGACTGCTTCCCGCTGGTTCTACGCTGACTTCACTAATGGATCGAAATTTGGCTCCAACCTGGGCGCATCCATTTGGCACAGATTGGCTCGGAAGAGATATGTTCATGCGTACGTTAAAAGGATTGGCAACCAGCATTCAAGTGGGATTGCTTGCTGCATGTGGTGGCGGATTGATCGCACTGCTGTTCGGTTTGGCTGCCGCTTCAAGCAAGGCTGCTGACCGGGTAATCTCATGGATTATCGACCTGTTCTTGAGTGTACCTCATCTGGTATCGCTAGTTATGCTGGCCTTTGTATTCGGTGGAGGTTTGGCAGGAGTGGCGGCAGCGATTGCGCTGACGCACTGGCCGAATCTTGCCCGGATTGTACGAGCGGAGATGATTCAACTGAAATCCGCAGAATATATTCAGATTTCACATAAGTTGGGTCAAACACGGTTACAGATTGCGGTGCAGCATATGCTGCCACATCTGGTTCCACAACTGTTCGTGGGCGTACTGCTAATCTTTCCCCATGCGATTCTGCACGAGGCAGCCATCACGTTTCTGGGGCTGGGGTTGTCCCCGCAACAACCGGCAATTGGAATTATTTTGTCAGAGTCGATGAGATATTTATCTGCTGGCATGTGGTGGCTCGCCTTTTTCCCGGGACTGGCATTGTTGCTGGTTGTTCGTGCGTTTGATGTATTGGGAAACAGTCTGAAGACATTGACGGGTACAGGTAGTTCAAGGGAGGTGAGGTAAATATGGCTCTGCTTGATATTGAGGGAGTGTCGGTGTCATTTCGGCGCGCTCGTGGTTGGTTTGGGCACGAACAGACTTATGTCATTCAGAATCTGGATCTTTCCATAAACGAGGGCGAGATCGTGGCTGTTGTAGGCGCAAGTGGATCGGGTAAAAGTGTGCTGGCGCAGGCTATCATGGGCATTCTGCCTGCCAATGCCAGGTTAGAGGGACGTATTAGCTATAATAGCGAGCCTTTAACCCCAGAGCGGCAGCTTCATCTGCGTGGAGATGAACTGGTGTTGATTCCACAATCCGTCAGTTATTTGGACCCGCTGATGAAGGTGGGAAGACAAGTTCAGCCGGTAACCCTGGATTTGGGAAGGAAGAGCCGCTTCATAGCTCGATCCCATATGAAAAAGACGGAGCAGGAGCTGACGGATCGTTATCATCTTCCTCAAGGAACAGCCGGGAAATACCCGTTTGAGTTGTCTGGAGGTATGGCAAGGCGGGTATTGATGGCTACAGCGACCTCAGGTCAGCCCAAGCTGATCATTGCAGATGAGCCGACACCAGGCATTCATCCCGAAGTGCTGGCCGAGACGATGAAGCAATTTCGCGAGCTTGCAAATGAAGGCGTAGGTATCCTGTGGATCACCCATGATGTCACGACAGCCCTGATGGCAGCCGATCGTATCGCTGTATTTTATGCGGGGACCAATGTAGAGGCGGCGCAGGTGGATGATTTTAAAGGGAATGGAGAACGTCTGCGTCATCCATATACAAAAGCGCTCTGGAATGCGTTGCCGCAGAACGGATTTCAGCCACTCCCAGGCTCCCAGCCGTTGGCAGGTCAAGAGATCACGACAGGATGTTCATTTGCTCCCCGATGTAATGCATTAACCACTGTATGTACCCGCGAACGTCCAGAACTTCGTAAGGTACGAGGCGGAGAAGTGAGGTGTTTCCATGTCACTTGAAGCACGGGACGTGAGTTACCGTTATGATCCGAAATCGTGGGTGTTCCAGCAGATGAATATGCAGGTGAAACAAGGCGAAGTCGTTGGCTTGTGGGGACCAAGTGGCTGTGGAAAAACAAGCCTTGGACGCATCCTTGCAGGATATGCCGAACCTGTGGCAGGACAAGTCCTTTTGGATGGGAAACCACTCCCACGTACAGGAGTATTTCCGGTTCAACTGGTATTCCAGCATCCGGAGAAAGCTGTGAATCCACGCTGGCGAATGCGCCGCGTGTTGCAGGAGGCGTCTGTGCAGGATGAACAGTTGCTCGAAGCATTGGGTATTCAGCAAGCCTGGTTGGACCGTAGGCCGAGTGAATTATCCGGTGGAGAACTGCAACGTTTCTGTGTGGCGCGGGCACTTGGTACAGCGACACGTTACGTGATCGCAGATGAGATGACAACGATGCTGGATGCCATCACTCAGGCACAGATCTGGCATACCGTGATGGAAGTGGCTCGCCAGCGTGATCTGGGATTACTGATCATAAGCCATGATCGGGATTTGCTGAACAGGTTGTGCGACAGAATTACACCGATGCCGATATCGATGTGACTGTAATTTTAATTATGTTTTGAATAAATAAAATGATCGAATACAAAGGGGTGCCCCTTGTGAAGTCATTGACCATGAATATGAGTCATGGACTTGACTACGGGGCACCCCTTTTTCTATTTTGACAAATATCCACCATTTAACGAACAGTACACGTTTTGTTCGCAACGTACATAGATGTAACTGACAGCTTATTTGCCCGACACATTGCTTAACAACACAGATAACCTGCGCATCGCCTCTTCAACCGTGGAACGTGGACAGGCTACATTAATGCGCATGAACCCTGAGCCCTCTGTTCCAAAGAAGCTCCCGTCATTGAAAGCAAGCCCTGCTTCATGAAGAAGCATATTGCATAGTTGTGCATGTGGGATATTCAGCTCCCGGAAATCCATCCATAACAGATAGGTCGCTTCGGGCAGATGCATCTTAATCTGAGGCATATGTTCCGCAACATATTGCTGTACATACTCCATATTTCCACGGATATAGGCAAGGCACTCATCCAGCCATTCCTCGGCATCATTGTAAGCAGTTTCGGTTGCGACAGCCCCCAGTGTGCTGATATTGGCAAGTCCCATCGTTTTTACACCCTGCGCGAACGATTCCCGTAACTTAGCATTGGGGATAATGATGTTGGATGTGCAGAGGCCAGGAATGTTGAACGTTTTGCTTGGAGCCGTACAGATGATACTTAGATCAGAGACGGCGTCCGAGATCAGGGTCAGTGGTGTATGAGTTCCGCGCTGATGAATAAGATCGGCATGGATTTCATCTGAAACCATCAGTACGTTGTATTGCAGACACAATGACGTAAGCCCTTCAAGCTCTTCACGAGTCCATACCCGTCCAACCGGGTTATGAGGACTGCACAGAATCAGCATTTTGACCCGACCGGTCTGTAAGCTGAATTCCAGTTGTTCCAGATCCATCGTATAATGACCGTTATTCTCTACCAAAGGATTGGTGATCAGTTCACGGCCCTGACCACGTACTACTTCATAGAAGGGAGCATACACCGGGGTTTGGATGACTACAGCATCTCCAGGATCGGTGAATCGTTGTACAGCAATGCTGAGTGCGGGCACAATACCTGGAGTGAATACGATCCAGTCATCGTTAATTTTCCAGTTGTGACGCCGTTCCATCCACCCTGCAACAGCTGCATGATACGCCTCAGTCCGCACTGTATAACCAAAAACCCCGTGCTCCATCCGTGTTTGCAGGGCCTGAATGACGGATGGTGGAGCAGCGAAATCCATATCGGCCACCCACATCGGAAGCGCATCAGCAGCACCGAATATATCCTCAAGCGCATCCCATTTTTCTGATCCGGTAGAGATCCGGTTAATAGACTGATCAAATGTACTAGTATTGTTATTCATCGTATTTAATCCCCCTTGAGTTCCGTTCCTTCGACCACAAATCGACAAATAATTATCTAATACATTGGTTAATTTGGCAACTGTTGTGCATGTATGATTAGCTTCATATGTATGGTCCGGAATTCAGGACTTTATTCATATAAGAACAACTTAACGAGCGAGAGTACAGCGGGAATACGACAAAGACTATTTTTGTACGCCCTTGGTCCTGTTTTGTTCATATATTATTTACAACCTCTTGTCAGATGCTATTATATTGCTAACATTTGGTGGAACAACGGGCTGTTATCCGAATAAGCTCGTACCCATACATGATGAGCATAACTACATGAGTCTTTCGCGTACATCGAGCGATCGCTTGAATCGTATTATGCATAAGGCTGACATTTGAACTCAGGAGGCATTTAGGGATGAAAAGCAAAAAGTGGTTGATTGCTGCGGGTGTGTTTGGCATGGTGTTAACCGGATCCGCAGGTGTATATGCAGGTACACAACTGGAGACAATCAAAGCTTATCTGAACCATGGGCTCGCCATCGAAGTGAACGGACAGAAATTTACACCGACAGGTGACCAGGGCAAAAAGCTTGCGCCAATTACATATCAAGGCAGTACATATCTCCCCGTTCGTTCGATTGCAGATGCGTTGAAGACCGAAGTGAAGTATGATTCCCAAAACAATAAAGTAAGCATCGGCTCTTCAAGCTCTTCTGGTGGGTCAACATCCACAGGCAACAGCGGAACGACATCACCATCTACAGGTACGAACTCACAGGCGGCAGGTGTGAAGTCCAAGTATCTGCCAGCAGATTTCCCATTACCGAAGGATGCGAAGGCAACAAGTCTCATTGAGAACATAATGGATGGTGACAAAAAAGTAGTGCTCACGTACACAACCAAAGAAACGTTGCTAACCGTTGGAACATCCTACAAAGACTACTACCAGACCAAAAATTTGAGTCAGAACACTCAGGATATCCAGGCAGACGGCTTCAGCATCGTGGGTCGTGAAGATGGCAAATATGCCGTGACCATCACAGGTTCGGTGTCTGCAACCAACAAGGATCTGAATGAAATCACCGTAGTGTGGGGCGAAGAGTAATCCTTCCTTCTATAAAAGGTGAACAGCAAAAGCCGCCCGTTGAAATCATAACAGATTTCATTGGACGGCTTTTAGGGTTGAATCCATATCTGGTTGTATACTCTGAATTAATAGTCTAAATATTAGTCCGTTACAGGTACTCGTTGAACCATCCGGCAATATGCTCCAAACGGCGTACCCTCAAGTGAGGGTGACCTCCACGGGACAACTCGTGGTTGGCACTTGGGAAACGAACAAGTCTTGTGGTCTGCTTGCGCCGTTTCAATGCAATGAACAACTGCTCGGCTTGTTCAATTGGACACCGCAGATCCTGTTCGCCATGCAAAATGAGCAGCGGAGTACTGACGTTTCCAACATAAGCGAGCGGGGAATGTTTCCATAGTTTTTCCGTGTCATCCCACGCGTTACCGCCAATCTGGTCTTCCGTGAAGAAATATCCAATGTCACTTACACCGTAGAAGGATAGCCAATTGGAGATGGAACGCTGGGTAACAGCCGCCTTAAAGCGGTCCGTGTGTCCAACAATCCAGTTGGTCATGAAGCCACCATAACTGCCCCCGGTTACGCCCAATCTGGATTCATCGATAAACTTATACTGGGACAGGGCATAATCCACACTCTCCATGAGATCGCGATAATCTCCACCGCCATAATCTCCGCGACAGGCGTCTACAAACTGCTGCCCGTATCCGAGGCCACCGCGTGGATTGATATACACAACAGCGTAGCCTTGTGCGGCGAGAATCTGGAACTCGTGCATAAATGTAAAACCATACATCATGTGCGGGCCGCCATGAATCTCCAGAATGGTCGGAATTTTGACCCCGTCGACCATGCCAGGAGGTTTCATGATCCATCCTTGCAGCCGTAGGCCATCTGAGGAATTGAACCAGAAGGTCTCAGGTGTACTTAGATGGATCTCATCCTCAAGCTGTGGATTGCTGCGGGTGAGCTGAATCGGTTCTACCCCGGGATTTTCCGCTTGTTCATATATATAGAGATCACCAGGATTTAGTGTATCGGCTACAGCGGCAACGATCTGCCCGTTTTCCAACTCGGCAAATTGATAAATCTCCCGTTCGTCAGGCCATATATAGTCGGCACTGCTGCCGTCTCGAGCGAATTTGGCGATGCGTACACTACCATGGATGGTCGCCAGACAGAAGATTGAAGAACCATCTCTGCTGAATACAGGCCCCGTGGTTGTCAGATGTGAACGCATGTCGCCAACAATGCTGTGATTCAACTGTACGTCCCAATCCGTGCTCAGACATACGAGTTCACCACCTGATATCTGAAGGGTGTACAACTTCACAAGCGTGGCATTTCCATAGGAACGGTCACTGGCGAGCAGTGCAAGAGATTGTCCATCCGGCGCAAAGGCCAGTCGGCTGAACGTATATCCTTCCGGGGTCAACTGCTTCACATCCGATCCGTCTGCTTTGGCAAGGTACACATGATTAGTCAGGGTGTAATCATTATGGTCCTCGCCTTCTTCAGGCATCTGCGCAATCCAAGCGATGGATGTTCCGTCCGGGGACCAGGCGTAGTCTCCGACGTCATAATGACCTGTAGTTACAGGAATTGCTTCCGCATCGATCGGTGCGAGAGCGAAAAGGTGGGAACGTCGACCGTTCCACAATCCACTGGCATCTGACTTCATGCGAATCCGGTCTACGACATGTTCTTGCAGCAGTTTGGGTTTATCGTCTATAGGATCTGTATGTTCTGATTCTTCATTTCCGCTCATATCCACGGATGATTTCGCAAGTATGGTATGACCATCCGGTGACCAGAGCAGAGAACTGACGCCATGTTTCAGGTGACTGATTTGCTGTGCTTCTCCGCCATCTGATGCGATAATCCACACTTGGGATTTCCCATCAACCTCTCTTAAAAAGGCAAGCTGAGACCCATCGGGCGACCAGGCAGGGGAATGATCCTTCTCACCAGAGGTAAAGGGCCTGTCCTTCTGACTCCCCAGATGCAGCAGTCTTAGGTGAGAACAATAACCGTCACGTGCTTCATTCGTTTTCCGGCTTACATATACCAGTTGTCCGCCTTGAGGGGACGGAGTTGGATCATTAACCCATGTAATCTGATAAAGATCTTCCGATGTTATGCCGCGCTGACTCATCATTGTTTGTCCTCCCACCATGAATTAGAATTGGTTAATTTCCTAACCTTTCCATTTATATTAACGGAAAGCAAGGGACAGGACAATAAGGGTAATGAAGGAGGGGGAAGACATTTAACAATGTATATTCATTGAATTAAATATTTGCACGTAACGTAGAGGACAGAAATAACCTGAAGAAGCGGAGCGTTCGCCTAAAAGCTTTCTGAAAGAAAGCTACATCGGAAGCATAGGCTATCCCCGGATTTTCACTTTGAAAAAGTGGAATCGAAAAATCTGGGGATAACAGCGATCGGAAGGTTGTTCTGTCATCGGAGTGGCAAGTGCAAATATTCTTAGTTCAATTCATATAGGTGTGTTAAAGGATTTGCTCGAAGGATGACGAATCCTAATGTTGAATAAGCGCAGAAATGACGAAAAATGGTCGTAATTCAATGTTTAACATTGGTTAATTTGGTTTAATGTACAATGCAATTCCTGTTCTACATTTCAGGTATTTGGTTCATAGCCATTCGTTTATATAGAACTCGTATGATTCAGTCGCAATGGAGGAGGAACGTCACGTTGAGCACATCCCATGAGCAACATGTGGAATATCCAAACCGGAAACGAATGGCGTGGCTCACGGCAGGGGCAGCACTTTTTGTGGCAGCCGGATTTTTTTTGATTTTTGATCGTTCTTCAGTTACGAATGATTCCATCCTTTCGGATGTGATTGGACTTCTATCCATTTTGTTTTTCGGGCTATGTTTCTGTTACAGTCTGGTAAAGATGATTAAGAAGGAACCTTCTTTTGTAATCGATGAGGATGGGTTTGTGGATGCATCTTCTTATACCGCAGGAGGAGCCGTGGCTTGGAACGACGTTGAGAATATTTTTATGTATGAATTGATGGGACAGAAAATGATCGGGGTCAAGTTGCGGGACGAGAAAGCCTTTCTGGATCGCCAGAACGGGATGAAACGCAAATTGATGACGGTCAACAGCAATATGGTCGATGCGACCATCAGCGTTGCCCAAAGTAGCCTCACAGTGCCACTGGATCAATTGTATATCATGATGATGAGCCACTGGAGACATGTGAGTGATAATATGATTTATGATTCGTATAGTCGTCGTTAGAGAGGTCACAATGTCCATAGAGTCTTCAGAATGGAGGAATATAGATGATGCATGGTAATCAAACACGCACGATTCTACTTCCGGATGGAACTGCCCTGCCTGCGATAGGACAAGGCACATGGAACATGGGAGAGAAGCAATCCAGCCAGCAAGAAGAAGTACGCGCACTGCGTTCCGGTATTGAACTGGGAATGACCGTGATTGATACGGCGGAGATGTATGCAGAAGGTGGGGCAGAAGTTGTTACGGGAAAGGCCATCGCGGGCTATCGTGATGAAGTTTTTCTCGTATCCAAAGTGTATCCCCATCATGCGGATCACAAACAGATGATTACCGCTTGTGAGCGTAGTCTCACGCGTCTTGGTACAGATCGTCTGGATCTGTATTTGCTTCACTGGCGTGGAGGAGTACCGCTCGAAGAGACGGTTGAGGCTTTGGAACAATTGAAGCAATCCGGTAAAATCATTCGCTGGGGTGTATCAAACCTGGATACAAGGGATATGCAGGAGTTATGGAGTCTGCCGGAGGGGTCTCAGTGCATGGTGAATCAGGTGCTCTACCATGCAGCTTCGCGTGGTATTGAACATGATCTGCTTCCCTGGATGCGGGAACGGAGCGTTCCTGTAATGGCGTATTGTCCACTGGCACAGGGTGGCAGACTTCGAAGTGAATTGTTGGAGCATCCCGTCATTCAGAAGATTGCGCAGGATCGAGGAGTTACGACTTCGCAGATCGCATTAGCCTGGGTGATCAGGGATGGAGATGTACTGGCGATTCCGAAGGCGGTACAGCTGAATCATGTGGCAGACAATGCAACAGCAGTGAATATCGTTTTGACACAAGAGGAACTCACCCGTTTGGATGAGGCATTCCCTGCACCTAAAGGCAAAGTACCTCTAGATATCGTGTAAAATAGATAACAATACGATTAATAAAGTTATGCAGAGCAGATCTTCACGATCTGCTCTTTTTTTTGTATGGATATCGATAGCAGAAGTTTGCCCATCAATTGAGCGAATATATATTTTAACAAATGGGCTTTACAACACTATTTCACTAGTGTACTATTTAACTAACACACAAGTACAGAGAGGGGCGAGAGCTTTGTGACTATAGAATTTGATAACAATTTACCAATCTATCTGCAGATCATGCAGTACATCAAGAGACAGATTGTAACCGGGACACTTCAGGCAGGTGACAAAATTCCTTCGGTTCGTGAACTGGCGGCTGAACTACAGATCAATCCAAATACAGTACAACGGACATTTCAGGAGCTTGAGCGGGAAGAAGTGGTCGAAACCAAACGGGGCTTGGGCAGATACGTGACCAGTGAGGAGCGGAAGATTATGACGATCAAAAAAGAGATGGCCGGTGAATTGCTGGAACGTTTTCTGACCGGAATGCAGGAACTGGGGATCGAAGAGCAGGATATCTTATCCATCGTAGCCGATGCCGTTGCGGAAGGAAAGGGAGGGACAACGCATGAGTAACATCCTTGAACTGAACCAGATCAATAAAACATATGGCAATAAGAAAGCGCTCAGTAATATTACTTTGGATATTGCACCGGGACGAATCGTAGGTCTGCTGGGTAGCAACGGTAGTGGAAAAAGTACGCTCATGAAGCTGGTTGCAGGTTTGTTGCATCCGAGCAGCGGAACGATTCAAGTCACAGGTAAGCCTGTTGGGCTGGAGACGAAGGCGTTGGTTTCATTTATGCCGGATCGTCCATTAACCGAAAAGTGGATGAGAGTGCGGGATGCGATTGCGTACTATCGCGATTTCTATGCTGATTTTGATGAGGAGAAGGCGCGGGAGATGCTGGACTTCATGAACCTTGTCGAGAGTGACCGGGTAAGGCATCTGTCGAAAGGGATGAATGAACGACTACAACTAACACTGGCACTTTCTCGTAAGGCTCGTCTGTATTTGCTGGATGAACCGATTGGCGGAGTAGATCCGGTTGCGCGAGGCAAGATTCTGGATGCGATCGTCAAGTTCTATGATGAAGACAGCAGTCTGATTATCTCCACGCATCTTGTGAATGATATCGAACGGATTTTTGATGAAGTTGTCTTTATTCGCGAGGGTGAGCTGGTGATGCGGGAAGAAGTGGAAACGCTCCGTCTGAAATATGGGAAAAGTGTGGATGAGATGTTCAAGGAGGTCTATGCGGAATGATGACATTATTGAAGTATGACTTTAGAAGGAACTGGAATACACTGCTGGCTGGGCTAGTTATTTTGATTATCGCTCAAGTGGGGCTTTCCCTTTTCGTGTCTGAGGTCACAGGGATTGTGCTTGGCATTATGGGTTATGTTGGAGTTGGTGTGGCTATTTATGTGAAAATGATCAAAACATACACGTCCAATATCCGCTCTTATAATCGCCGCCTTTTACCCGTAACGGGCCTGTCACATGTGTTGTCTCCCTTGATCTTTGGAGCCCTTTGCGGGTTGGGGTTAGTCATTATATTCGCGACTCATGCCTACATCTATATCTCAATGAAGCTACGAATGAACATGGCTACCAATATTGATCTTTCGGGTCTGCATGTCTCGGATTATATTAGTTTGTTGCTGTTTAGCGCATGGGTTATGGTATTCATGACCGTCATTATCTTCCTTTCGATCTCGATTGCAGGCAGCTTCCGTTGGAGAACGGGGCCATGGATTGGAATCGTTGCATTCTTTGTCCTCGTTAATCTGCTTGGCTGGTTGGAAAATATCATTACGACAGGACGTTTTAGTCCAAATGAAATGTTCCGGTACACGGAAGAAAGTACAGGGATCTCGATCACAGCCAATGGCGTATTATGGTCGGACGGCATGTGGGGAAGCATTGTATTTGAAGTCATTGTGGCGGTCATCTTGGTGTGGGCTACCATTTACCTGAACAACAAAAAAGTGGAAGTCTGATAACAGGATAACTTGAACGTGATGCGAGCAACCAGGGTTGCTCGTTTTTTTACATCCAGTAATAATCCACTTTTTGAATCCATTACCATTAATTATACGTATATATAAATATATTGTGTGCTCGATGCGAGATTAGTTTAAAGAGAACAAAAGGATATGTAAGCGAAAGGAGGAAGCGTTATGAAATTATACTTCAGGGATAACTTTTTTAACGCAGGTTACACCGAGATTATGAATCCGAACCAGGAACAGGCAGGGCATCTGGATTTGAAAAGTGTCTTTGGTTCTTCGCTCGATGTATCGGATAACACGGGATTGGTCTGTAGCGGCAAATTTCGCATGTTAACGAATCGTTGGGATATCACTGCAGCAGATGGGAGACATCTGGGTGTGTTGCGGGCGAGATTCAGTTTTTTTAGTAAAAAGTATGAATATGACGCAGTATCACGCGGTACATATGATGTGTCTGCTCCAGCATTTTCGCAGGAATATGATATAAGTGGCAGTGGTGGCCGCATCGTGGCCAGTTTCCGTCGTACCAGCGGCTGGTTTAGTTCAGGGGCATTTGTATTAGATAACCAGTCGGAACAACTGGACACGTATGAATTAATTGCAGTGGTCATGGGCGTGCACGCGATTAACAAAAGACGGAACTCGGCAGCTAGCAGTGGTGGAACGTAGTTTAGGCGCATGTATACCAAAAAGGTTTGGATGAGATTCTCCAGACCTTTTTTTCGTATATGGATATAGATATGGATTTGGCTTTTGAGCAATAGTTATGGTTAACCCAATCTAACAAAATCATTGACCATCGGCTTTCGCAAGAGAGCCTTCCTCACGTTGGCGGTGCTGAACTTCATTGGAGTGTTCGGAATGCATATCAGGCCCTTTTTCCGCATAACGTGCCAGTGCCTTCGCAGCTGTTTCGGACATCCGCTCCCGTAGCACTGTGTGGTCAGCGATTCGAACCCGTTTGCCGAGAAAACGCATTTTGGATAAGACATAATCCATCTCATTGCGCGGAACGGTCAGCTCGATCCGATATGTCTGCTTGGCTTCCAGGTACTCGACCTGTTTCTCGAAGCAGGAGAAGGCATAGAGGATTCGGGACAGCTCCTGATTGAACTCGGGCAGTACCTCGATGGTGATGGTCGTTTTACGCTTCTCTGTTATCGCAGCAATTCGGGCAGTGTAACCCGAGGCGGTATCCGGTTCAACCGGTTGGGCTTCCACGGTAACGATGCTGTGCAGCTTGGTCGACATGAGTTTGTCGAAGCGAGGAGCATACCAGAGCACGTACCATTCTTTTTTGACCATGGAATACTCCAGTTTGTACGGGAAGCCGAATTCATCATGGCTCGTGCGTCCATTGCGGACGCGACCCGTCATGCGAAATCCCTGATGATGCAGAATGATTAGCCGTAACTGTCTAAGCAGTGGGTGAGAGACATTGTTTTCTTCGCTTTTGGCTTTTTCGGTCAGGTAATCTTGAAGGTTCAGGTCCTGCTCACCATTCAGCATGTTGTACATTTTATCCAACGTTACAGCGCTCAGCGCTTCTCTCGCAGCAGGGTGATTCAGCATCATGCGAAGCCAGGCCCGTTCCTGTGAGGTCCAGGTGAACAGTCCGGTTTCATTCAGTCGTGTCATCATCTGGTAATTGAACATCTTCTCGAACAGGTTCATAATACTCCGCAATCTCCTTCCATTCCTTGATCATCTCTTGGCGTAGTCTCTGAGGCGCGATTACTTCACAGCTTGAGCCAAAACTCCGCAACCACGGTTTGATCTCGGTGGTACCGTTGACCTGGATTTCGTAGAGAAAGGTATGATCCGTTTCGGGTATAATTTTGCCCCATTGACCTTGCAGATGAACCCGATCCAGAATAAAGTTGCGCTGACCACGCTCCGGGTGGAAAAAGCGAGCTTGAACCGTCACGGTATTTCCCGTATCCACGAGCCAACTGTAGCGACTAATGTCGGTCCACTGCTGCTTCAGTTTGAGCATGTATTGCTCTTCTACTGAATCCTGTTCCTCCAGTTGGGTTATGCCTTCCATGCGGAATTTCACAAAGCCGCGCCGGCCCTGATATCCAATTACATACCAACGACCATACTGATGGTCATAGATCACTTCAAGGGGCACGATCCGGTTGGATCGACCACCTGCTTCCCGTTCAAAGCGTGGATTCGTATTCTGTGAACTGTAGCTGGATGGTTTTTTCGGTGAATAGTATAGGAACTGCACACGTTTACGCTGACGAATCGCACTAAGCAGCGTGTAGAGATGAGCTTCGTCCAAGATACGAGAATAATAGTGATACTTATAGATATAGGGTTCGGTTGCTTCTTCTTGCGGAAAACTTGCCGTAATGGCTTTTTTTAAACTGTCCCGCAATAAGTACCCCTGTACGGAAGGAACCTGGGTGTTCGCCATCATATCCACAAAATCATACAACTCCAGCTGTTCCTCCACTGTCAATTCGGTAAGGACGTCCTGTTGTAAAGCATATCGATACGGTCTGCCACCCGGCTCTTTTCGGATAACCCCAACCTCTTCCAGATACTTCAGATCGGAACGAATGGTTTTCTCGTCAGGTAACGCCAGATCCTCCGGCAGATCAGCACAGCAGGCGTCCAGCAGTTCCATCGCGGTCAGGGTTTTATGTTGTAAGGTATGCAAAAGGACAGAAAGCCGCTGAACTTCAGTCTCTTTCATCGACTTGGCGCGGAAGAGGAAGAGCAACATAGGCTCTGACTCCCCGTATTGGAAGCGGACGAGATCTGCCATTTCCCGGCCTGCTTCGGCACCTGGGCGTTGGTCGGCGACGGTCTGCATGATTTCTTTTAATCTGCGATTGGTTTTATCAAAGGTATGTACGGATATGCCAAGCCGCTCGGCATATTGTTTGCGGTTATATGCACCGCTTGTTAGGGATAACATGCGTAAGAACTGAATTTCTTTGTCAAAACTCTCTCTTGCCATGAACATTCACTCCTTGTTATCCCTTCATTGTAGCAGGATGAGCGGAAGGTTTCATTTTAAACTTATGAAGATTGACTCCATTTCAGAAAATGATTCGTCGCCATACTTTCGCCATGTTCGCGTGTAGATGTGTGAGGCATAATGAGGTTGTGAAGCGGGGCAGCAACAAACTCTGCGGATCAAGGTTCCGAGGCGCCAGGGAGGGTTACTTCGACTGTTAATCGACCAGGTCGTTGGTTCGAATCCAATCGCCGCCGTTCATGGCGGTGTAGCTCAGCGGTAGAGCGGGTATTATACCTTCCCACCTTTTTCCTCGGAACATTTTATTAGGAAAGATCAGCAAATAGACTCACACCGGGAGGTCATGAGTGATGAGCAGAGCGAAACAATTATTCAATCAACCTCAGCCAACGACACGTAATCATGGGGGCTATGGAGCCTATGAGCGATTGGTGGAGGAACAATATATACAGATGTTGATGACCAATACATTGAACAATACGTTCTATGCAGATACCCAGCAACTGATGGACGATGCGATGGTCAGTCATCAGGAGATGGCTGAGGTCGATGTAGGGTTTATGGCGCGGGCGCTGGTCTATGCTCGTAATGAAGGTTTGATGCGGTTACAGCCTCTATACGGGCTAGCACTGCTGTCAAAAGTGGACCCGGATCAGTTTGCGAAGGTATTCTCCAAGGTGGTACAGACACCGGCTGACTTGGCCGATTTTCTGACGATTCTAAGAGGAACTGGTCGGGGACAGGGCGGGCGAGCAGTTAAGCGTCAGGTGAGTCAATTTTTGAACGGCATTACTGAATATTGGGCGATCAAATACAACGGGCGTGGGCGTGGATACAGTCTGGGTGATATGATCGCTACAGCACATCCCAAGCCGATAGATCTGAAGCAAAAAGCCTTATTCCGTTATTTGCGCGGGCATGAGGTGGATCTTACGGAACTACCGCAGTTGCAGGCGCTTGAAAAGCTGAAAGCTACTCCAAACCCGGCAAGCCGGATGCATCTGATCGAGAAAGGTAAACTGCCGTATTCGGTGGTCACCTCGATCATGCAACCGACACGTACGGTGTGGGAGGCGTTAATGTCACAGATGCCGACTTTTGCGTTGCTGCGCCATCTGAATGCAATGGATCGTGCGGGAGTCTTTGAAAAATCGAAAAATATCGATTACGTAACAGGTCGCCTAACGGATGCAGAAGCCCTGCGTAAGTCGCGCATCTTACCATTCCGATTCGCCAGTGCATATGAAATGATTGCGAGGGAAGAGCTGCGGGATGTTTTGCGACAAGCGGTAGAGATATCCATTGGCAACCTGCCAACACTGCCGGGAAGAACGGCTATTTTCCTGGATCGTTCCGGTTCCATGCAAGGGGATTATTTGCGGATTGGTTCGGTGCTGGCACTGGCGCTTTATAAACAAACAAGAGGTAACGCACTGTTCTGGTTATTCGACCATATGGTTGAGGATGCTCGTCCCAAGATGGATGAGAGCATCCTTTCCCAAGCTCACCGTATTCGCGCACAAGGTGGAACAGACACCGGTCGACCGGTGCGGGAACTTCGGGATATCGGAGAAAAAGTGGATCAGATCATTATGATCACCGATGAACAGCAGAATGAAGGCAGCCCGTTATATGCTGAGCTTGAGCGATATCGCCGGATGATGAATCAGGAGTTGAAGGCATTTATTGTGGATATAGCACCTTATCAGCAGGCAATGGTACCGCCACGGGATGGCAAAACCTTTTACATCTACGGTTGGAGTGAAACGGTATTGACGTATATTGCCGAGACTGTGGCAGGATATGATACACTCGCGAACCGGGTGAGAGAGATAGAGATTTAAATTGGGGAATTTGGAGGGGACGGACCATGACCTACGTTCATGAAGAAATGAGAGATACGATTAGACAACAGCTGAAGCAGATTGAACAGGAGGAGCAGGTAAGGATCATCTATGCCTGTGAATCTGGCAGTCGGGCGTGGGGGTTTCCTTCACAGGATAGTGATTATGATGTTCGTTTCTTGTATGTAAGACCGCTGGAGTGGTACTTGTCGATTGAGGATAAAAGGGATGTGATCGAACGCCCAATCAGTGACCAGCTCGATATCAATGGTTGGGATCTGCGCAAGGCGTTGAAGCTGTTTCGCAAATCAAATCCACCGTTACTGGAGTGGCTGCAATCCCCCATTCAGTATGATGAACAGTATAGTGTGGCACAGCATATCCGTGCACTGTCGCCTTTGACCTTCTCGCCCAAGTCCTGTATGTATCATTATCTGAATATGGCAAAGGGGAACTTCCGCGATTATTTACAAGGTGAGCAGGTGAGGATTAAAAAGTATTTCTATGTGTTACGTCCCTTACTCGCTTGTGGCTGGATCGAACGTCATGTTGCGATGCCACCGATGGCATTTGAAGAACTGGTTCAAGAACTTGTACCTGCGACTACACCGCTATATACGGAGATTCATGAGTTACTACGCCGGAAAAAGGCGGGCGAGGAACTGGATCTGGAGCCACAGTTGCCAGCAATACAGACTTTTTTGGCGGAGAAGATCGAGCATTTTGAACGACTGGCTGGCCAGATGGAGAACGAGCAGATTATTCAATTTGAAGAATTGGACCGGATTTTCCGTTTTGCATTGCAAGAGGTGTGGGGCGAAGGGGAATAAGAGGAAGAAAGTTGTGTGCTGGCGACGCTTTCGCTGGAGTCAGAGCGAGTAGACCCGCGTTTGTAAACTGTTATGTGAAAATAAATTATGTTATTAACCTATATTGTATGGGTAATTATGGTATGATACTCTGGCTAAACTAATTGCTGGAGGTTATCCGTATGCGTATCAAAGTAATAAGCAGTTTGGTTGCCATTTTTATGATTTATGCTACTGTTGCATCTGCCCATCCGGGAAGAACAGATGCAAATGGGGGACATACCTGTCGAACCAACTGTGCAAAATGGGGGCTGAAACAAGGGGAATATCATTATCACAACGGAGGTTCTTCTTCGAGTTCCAAATCTTCCTCTTCAAGTTCATCCAGTTCAGGAAGTACCAAGAAAAGTAACAAGTCTTCAACGGCAACCCAAAAGAAAGCCACTCCTAAACCAGAATATATTAAGTCTGCTGTTCAGGTGAAGGTAAATGGTTCCAAGGTTATTTTCACCGAGTCTCCAATTATAATGAATAACACAAATCTCGTACCTCTGCGTGAGATGGCCAAAGCAATGAAAGCCAAAACGTATTGGGACAGTAAGACTCAGACCATTACCGTTACCAAAGACAAGTACAAGCTAATCTTTACCTTGGGCAGTAAAAAGGTGAAGGTTAACGGGAAAGAAGTCACCCTACAGGCAGCACCCAAAGAAATTAAGGGAACGACGTACATTCCCCTCAGAGTTTTGGTAGAAGGGCTTGGGGCATCCCTCACTTCATCTGGTAATACGCTGACGGTGAAAGTCAAATAATAAGAATAAGAATTCATAAAGAAGCAGGTTCGGAGTTTATCCGACCTGCTTTTTTTTGTGTGTATGAACTTCGTTATAGTGAGTAATTTATCAGGTCGTTTTTCTTAGTGCGGAGCGTTAGGGATTTTCCGAATCAGTTGGTATGAGCAACGGCGCGAATCTCAATCAGTTGATGAGGGAAGGCCAGACCCGATGTCCCAACCATTGTAACAGCCGGACGATGAGTACCAATATACTCTTTATACACAGCAACACATGGCTCAAGATGCTCCTGCGGGTGAACCAAAAAAATCTCCAGTTCAGCAATGTTCGACTTGGTCACGTTAAATCCTGCGAGCACGCGATCCAAGTTATTCAATGTCTGGCGAACCTGTGCTTCAATATCATCGACACCAATAAACGTCCCCTGCATATCATGCGAAAATTGACCTGCAATGTAGATCGTACCGTTAATGCTGTATCCCTGAGCAACGCTGAATGCCTCTTCCCACGGGACCCCGTGGCTATATATTTGAGCTGTAGACATATATTTCTCTCCTTTGGGAATTCAAGATAAGGTTAGTATAAACGGAGAAAAACGACTTGGGCAGTACGCACTTTCATGACAGTGACTATCCATTGGGATAGTGTAAACACGGTGTTTGTGAGCCTAACGACTCATTTCAGAGAATCTTTATATCAGGATATTTAATTTAGGTATAACTAACTTAAGTCCTATATCCTTCCACTAGAATCTGGGTAATAATTATAGTAGGCAAGTGATTAATGGAATCTCATAACGTAACGATAGGGGGTAACCTGTATGGCATCTGTGATTCTGCTGGTGAAACAGACGGAGGACGATGAGAAGGTTATTTATCGCTTCGGACCGAATGAGCGAAAGATGGGGCTCATTGAGATGAATAAGATTAAGGAAAGTGTGAGGGAACTGGAACCTGTCCAGGTGGATGGGGTAAGCCCGAGTTTTTTCTTTAACCGAGCCGCGCAGCGACTGGTACGATGTTTATTCAGGGAAGGCGGCAAGTTCCCGGAACGAACGACGTTTGAAACATAGTTTTAGCACCGCAAAAATAAGTCCACAACCCTGCTCATGGGTCATGGACTTATTTTTCGTTTCAGAACGTTTTGGCATAAGAGATCAGTGCCGTAATTGTGATGATATTAAGCAACGTTGAGATCAGCACCGTCTGGGCTGCAAAATCTGGTTCGTTATCGTATTCTTCTGCGAGAATGGATGCGTTGACACCCGTCGGCATACCGGAAGCGATAATAAGTGCCTGTGCAGCGATACCTTCCAACCCAAGCAGTAGCACAATTGAAATCCCGATAGCCGGGCCAATCAGAAGACGCAAAAATGTGCTAATATACACATCAAGGCGATACAGTTGAATTGGATATTTTACAATCTGTGCCCCGAGTGTCAGAAGCGCCACGGCAACCATACTTTGCTGCGCATAGGTCAGTGGCATGGACAGGAACGTAGGCAAGGGAACCTTCCACATGTGTAACAGAATCCCCAGCAAGAGCGCATATGGAACAGGCATTTTAAGAAATCCAATAATCACAGCACGGTAATTACCTTTGAGCTTCGCGCCCTGAATGGACAACACGCCATAGGTGAATGTCAGTAATGCCTGCAAAGACATGACCAGTGCCTGAATGGAAGAGGCGAGTGGATCGCCGCGGAATACCAGTGCATTGATGGGCAGTCCATAGTTGCCTGCGTTATCCAGCATAATACTGTTGTTGAAAGCAGCCTTCATGCCTTTATTCATCCGAAGCGAACGCGCAAATACAGAACCTACAATATAGAGAATCAATACATATATCGCGTAAAAGAGTGTCACGGTCCCAAGCAGTTCGCCCGACATATCCGAGTGGTACATGCTCATAAAGACGGCTGCGGGGGTAATACAATAGAAATTGATTTTGGCGAGTGTGTACAAGTCCAGCTTGAACACCTTTTGCATCCAGGACCCGACGGCGATCAGGAGAAAGACGGGCAGGACGACTTCAAGCATGATGTCTGCAATCATTAGTTCAGCTTCCTTTTTCATGAAAATTTCAATCCGATTTCGAAAATACTTTGCTTATTATATCATTTTATACACACACGAAAGATGTAATTAGCTAAAAAAGATAAGGGGGCTTCCGATCATGATTCCAGATCATCTGGATGTTGGTTTATCGATATTGTTTATTGGTTTCAATCCGAGCATTACGTCTGGAGAGACGGGTCATCATTATGCTTACAAAGGAAACCGGTTCTGGCGCATCCTTGAACGGTCGGGAATAACCCCGCGTTTATATGATGCACAAGAGGATGGAGAGTTGCTGAAGCTGGGGTACGGATTCACGAATATTGTGGCCCGTCCCACCAGAGGTATGGAGGATATTACGAAGGAAGAGTACGCTGAAGGACGACAGATTTTACGGCAAAAGCTGGAGGAATACCGACCGGACATCGCCTGTTTTGTCGGGAAAGGGGTATACACCCAGTACAGCAAACGTGCCAAAGTGCAATGGGGATTCCAGGACGACCCAGTCGTCAAGGAGATTCAGGAGTTCGTCGCTCCGTCGTCCAGTGGACTCGTGCGCATGTCGATGGATGAGATTGTGGCGATCTATTCACAGCTTGCTGATTTTGTTGCGGAGAAGAACGGGGAAGATTAAGAGGCAAGTAAGGCAGGAGAGAGAAAGATAGCAAGAATATACTGCCACGGAATGTGGATTCGGGGTTCCAGAAAATTACTCACGAAACCTGCAGAGAATGTGCAGCGGCAATCACAGAATGTAGGTATGCAGAGTTCACCCAGTCGGCTTTGCCGATAAGGGCGAATTCTTTTTTTTGGATAAAGTGAGAGGTTTCGGGAACGGCTTCCGTCTATATAGTACAGAACCATGCATGGAAGCTGTAGAGAAGGGGGATTACATGACTCAACAGATACCGGAGGAGGAGCTTATTCAGCGCATTGTTGCAGGGGATAAGCAGTTGTTCTCCGTGCTTGTGGATCGATATAAAAATAAAGTCTACGGCATCATGCGCGGAATGGGCGCAAGTCATCCGGATGCACAGGATCTCGCTCAGGATACATTTATTCGTATCTATCGTTATCTCCCGTCGCGGCGGGAAGGAAGCAGCTTCTCCTCTTGGGTGTACACCATTGCGGTGAATCGGATGCGGGATTTTATACGGGAAAAGAAACCCGTCATGTCTCCAGTCGATCAGGGGATCGAACCTGTCAGTAATGAAACACCGGAAAAGCGTGTGCTGCATAAAGAGATGCAACGTGAAATATATCGCCAACTCGAACAGTTACCTGAATCGTATCGCCTGGTGTTATTACTGAAGTACACAAACGAGTTGAGCTATGAAGAGATTGCAGACATTACAGGCATGAGTTCAACCAAAGTGCGTAACGCCCTTTATCGCGGGAAAAAAACGCTGAGGAAGCAAATGGAACGCAAAGGAGGTTTAGCTACGTATGAAGCCTATTTCAAAGGATGAGGATCGGTTATGGGAGGAGCACCTGTACCGTGAGGAGCCGGACGCAGATTTTACGCTTAAAATCATGCAGAAGCTGGATGGCGTGTCCATGGAAAGTGTGGAAGATCAGTATCCATTCGTGAAAAAATCCATGAGATCGCATTGGATGCGCCGGACTGGAATCGCCGCCGCGGCAGTTGTGATCCTTGCGGGAGGGGCCTGGTTGGCTTTTGACCGAACAGCAGAGCCGCCCTACCCCTCAGTGAGTGCTGTGGATCGCCCGCCACTACAGAACATCCCTGTGCCTGAAGAATTGAAATATTCCTATTTTGCAGATGATTACAAACGTCTTAAACCTCTCGGACTTGTGTTTAATCCGGATATCAATATCAATGACCAGGGCTACACGCTTAAAATTGAAGACGTGCTTGTAGACCGATCTCATATGGTAATGACCATGCAACAAACAACACCTGATGGATTAGGGTTATCACGGTCACTGTCTGCGATGGGGAGAATTCATGTTACGGATGAAGAGGGACGACAGATTGCCACTCTTGCAAGAGATACCAGAACTAAGGGTTCCGTAACTGAACGATTGTTATTCCAGTTTCATGATGAAATTCCGGATCAGGTGGTCGTGCGGGGTGAACTGCGTAATCTAAATGTGGGCAGATATTATGATTACGAGAAGAAATCCTACGAAGATAGAGATGTTACGGTGGATTGGAGCTTCCAATTCAATATCGATATGACCAAAGCCAAATCATTGGCTGTTGAAAATTCTATGGATAACACATATACGACGCCAGAAGGACTAAAGCTTGATATGACACAGCTTGTACGCACGCCAAACGGAACCCGGCTTGACCTGAATGTGAGTCTGGATGATGAACTTCGTGCCAAAGTTAATGAGGATTGGGCGAACTATATGAGCATCATCTACCATCTTGAAATTCCTGAAACAAATGAATACCGAATTTTCAATGGGATAAGACCAGATTCGCGTCAAGCCAAGTTTCGACTCCAAGATCTGAGTGACTTAAGAAATGGTGGGCCGTTGAAGTTGTCGGAGACATGGGACCCTGCATTTGTTACGGTAGATGCGAAGAACATTCGCTTTGTTTTGGATGGTTACACCCTCCCGGTGAAGGAAGAGAAATCAGTGGAAGTTGATCTGGAAAAAAGACGTAAGGACGATAACAAATTTTATACATTCGTAGCATTTGAACAGCTTGGCGATAAAATATTAATCTATGATTTTGATTACGAGCCGGTGATGGAATCGTATGATCCTCCGAAGATTGATGTAAAGAAAGGGTATTCACTAGTTCTAAAGGGAAGTGGGACGTTCCGAAATGCTTTCATGGGTGATCGCTGGGTTGCAGTAGATTCGGATGGAAAAGAGTATCCTGTTGAAGTGAACGGTTATCCGGATCAACCTAATAATAACGGTGAATACGTTGAAGATGATCTGCAATTAAAAATTCGGGGGTTTAACGAAGAAAAGGGTACAAAATTCACTTTGAAAAGAACTGTAGTCAATAGAGAGTATCGCGATGTGAATTGGGAAGTGGATCTTCCGTCGTACAGTAGCCTGCCTTGGCTGAAATAACCACTAGTACAATTCTTAGACATGAAGTAAATGAAGCTTCGAATGGATGATATAAGGATGGATAGATGGATCATCAGATTTAAGTGTGAATGTACAGGAATATAAGGATATAAGCCTGATATACGAAAAAGGCCCTGCATAATATGCGGGGCCTCTTTCGTTTGCACCAGACTTACGGGGACAGCAAGTACCTAAAGAATTCATTTTCAGAAAAGAGCAGTACCCTTTCCGAATTATGCCGATTCCCTTGGAATCAACGTAGTCGATAACATAACGGTTTCTTTTGGCGTCCCCGGGCGTTCGATCCGGCGTTGTAAAGCCTCGACCGCGCGCTGTCCAAGTTCCTCTTTGCACAGGTTAACCGTGGTCAGTGGCGGGGAGGACGTAACAGCAGAATGTACATTGTCAATACCGATGACAAGGCAATCTTTAGGTGTAGAGATACCCATCTCCTGTAATTTGTGCATCCATTGCAAAGCAATATCATCATTAACACCAATCCAGGCATCGGGACGTTTGTCATCTGGCATGTTTTGAATGGTGGTAGCCAATTGGTTAACCCATTCGCCGTTCTCATACGGAATGTTCCATTCTCTGAAGCTGGTCGTATGACTGGTATCCACATGGAAATGGTTCAGAGCCAACTCAATCCCGATCTTCCGCTGCGCGAAGCTGGCAGCACGACCATCATCTGTGATGAGGCCGATCCGTCGGCAATTCATAGACAGTAGATATCTCGCGACGGTGATGCCAGCTTCCAGATTATCGTGGCTGATCGTATCACAATTCAGCAGGGGTTCCTGATGATCAACGAGAATAATAGGCCGACCCGTCTGAGAGAGTCTTTGCAGTACCGTATGAGGAAAAGCACCCATAACAATAATCCCGGCACAACGTTCCCAGTCCAAATGAGGAGCAATCGCTTTTTCGGGAGAGGTGTTCTCGTCCGTCACTCCGAGTGAGGGAGAAACAATGGCATGATGCCAACCACGCTCATTACAGGCGGAGATCATGCCTGACAGAACACGTTGCCAGTAGTGGGGTTCACCGCGGTTGAGCTGATTCATGCATATGAGAACAAACGGGGGATCGGAAGGATCCACATGGTTTGCAGCAGCAGGACTGTTGGTAGCACCCGGAGTACTTTGGCGATATCCCAGTGCCCGAGCAAGTTCAAGAACCCGTGCGCGTGTTGCTTCACTGACGCCCGTCTTGCCACTAAGTGCACGGGAGACGGCATATTTGGATAATCCGAGCTGGTCAGCCAGCGTCTGAATGGATACTTTGCGTGACATATCATTACTCCTTCGTATGTGAGCGGTTTGCATAAATCCAATGAGCGAATTGATTGAATGAATGCAAATTGCAGATGTAAATAGTGAATTGAATTTTGAATGAGATGACCTTTATGAATTGACGATCATCTTCTGACACAGTACACTTACAAATAATAATGTTATTATAATTTATCATAACAAAAATAACAATAGTGTGAGAGTGTTAGGCTTAATCTAAACTAATTTGCTAAACTTCAATTCAAAGGAGACAACATCCATGGAACAGTTCAGATTACCGAAAATCCCTATGCCGCATCTGGAATTACCGCAAGCTGTGCAGGATATTCTGACTGAAGCGGACGAGCGTTTGCAACATCGACCGAGGTTGCTGGCTCAATTTCGCAATTGTTTTCCCAATACGCTGGAAACGACCACGAAGCTACTGGAGGATGGGACAACCTTTGTGATTACAGGGGATATTCCCGCGATGTGGTTAAGGGATTCGGTAGAGCAGGTCATGCATTATGTTCCGCTTGCGAAGGATGACGAGAAGTTGCAACGTATTATAGGAGGCCTGATCAAACGCCATACGTTCTACGCTGATATGGATATCTATGCCAATGCGTTCAATGAAACGGCGAATGGGTGGCATTGGGATGCCAATGATGAGACGGAGATGTCACCTTGGGTGTGGGAACGGAAGTTTGAACTGGATTCCCTCTGTTTCTCCATGAAGCTGGCTTATACATATTGGCGGGAGACTGAACTTACGGATATATTTGACGAGCGCTTCAAGAAAGTGATGGAGAATATCGTACACCTGTGGGAGACAGAACAGCATCACGCAGAGCGTTCACCTTACCGGTTCATGCGCCGTAATTGTCCAGCCCATGATACGCTGCGTAATGAAGGATTGGGTATGCCGGTGAATTATACGGGGATGATTTGGTCCGGATTTCGTCCGAGTGATGATGCCTGTGATTTTCATTATAATATTCCGGCGAACATGTTCGCTGCGGTAACCTTGCGCCAGATGGGGGAGATCGCGAAGTGGGTGTTCCGGGATGAGCAGCTGGTGAGTCAAATGGCTCGTTTGGAAGAAGAAATACGACATGGCATTTCCCTGTACGGTACTTACCGTCATCCGGAGTATGGACAGATATATGCCTATGAGACGGACGGTTACGGCAACTTTTGTCTAATGGATGATGCGGGTACACCTGGACTGATGTCCATACCGTATATGGAGTATGCTTCGATTGAAGACAGAGTGTATCAGAACACACGGCGATTCATTTTAAGTAAGGAAAATCCGTTTTATTATGAAGGGCGGGTAGCCAAAGGTATTGGTAGCCCCCATACCCCTCCGGGATATATCTGGCACATGGCGCTATCCATGCAGGGTCTGACCGCAGACAATGACGAGGAAATACTGGCGATGATTGAATTGCTGGAAAATACGGATGCGGGTACTGGATATATGCATGAGGGTTTCCACGTCGATGATCCCAACACGTTCACTAGACCATGGTTTGCTTGGTCCAACAGCCTGTTCTCGCAGTTGGTGTACAAGGCAATGAAAAAAGGAATTCAATAAAATGATGAAAGTCCAAAAAAACTGCCTGCAAAGTGTCCGTTCCGGTTACGAATCGTTCTTTTGATCGCTGTTATCCCCGGATTTCCTGATCGACTTTTGTAAAGTCGAAATCCGGTGATAAGCGTATGCTTCCGATGCAGCTTTCTGAAAGAAAGCTTTTGGGCGAACGCTTTGCTTCTTCAGAATCGATTTCGTTCCCTGCACTACTTTTACTATCGAGCGCCATTGTTTTTGTACGACATCATTTTTAGAATAGGAGAGTAGGTAAAAAAACAACAAAGCCCAAACTGCTGAACTTTGCAGTTTGGGCTTTGTTTATGATGAGATACACAGGCGCTTTGCTATGTGTTTTTCAGTAGATCGGCGATGAACACTTTCTGTCCTGTGCGGGCGCTTTCCAGAGAAGCGAGAACCATGGCCATGCTGAACTGGTTATCACTGCAATCGGTCTCAGGCAATCGTCCGGATTCCAGTGCGGCGAACATGTCTTCGAGGCAGCCGTGATGACCTGTTTTGTCCATGACAGGCAGTTCCGCTTCAATCCGCTCACTTGGTTGGAAAAAGGATGGTTTGCCGTCAGCATCGAGGCTTTGCGCAGCAAGCACCTCAGCATAGATGTCATCATGACCATCCCAAATGGCGGTTCCTTTTTCACCGATTACGCGCCAGCTTGCTTCCCATGATGTGGGTACACCTTCTGCGCACCAGGATCCGCGATAGTTGAATACGGACCCGTCAGACATCTCAAATATACATAACGCCATCGCATTGCCCTGATACCAGGAACCTGGAGGATTGAACTCATGGCAGTACACCGATACTGGGTTGGCTCCGAGAATATACCGTGCCTGATCAAACGTATGTATCGCCATATCGAGCAGCAGCGGACTATCCATCAGATCACGGAATCCGCCGAAGTGTGGCCCGAGGAAAAAGTCGGCTCCTGCGTAACCTACCTGCCCTATAGCTCCGCCGGAAATGAGGTGCTGGTAGGCGCGGATACGCGGATCAAAACGGCGATTCTGCATGACGGCTTGAATGTGTCCTGTGCTGCGAGCGGTTTGCACAATATCTGTGCAGTCGGAGAAGGACTCTGCCAGTGGTTTCTCGCCAAATACGTGACATCCTTCCTTCAGCGCCGTCATGGCAATGCCGTAATGACTCGCCGGAATTGTGACATCAAATACGATATTTGCACCAGTCGTTTGAATGGCTTCACGAATATCGGTGAACGTGGGGCAGGTGAGGCCATGTCTTGTAGCAAAAGCAAGGGCAGTCTGTTCATACAGATCGACCAGTCCGACGATTTCTGTATCTGGCCTTTGCAAGGCATAGTCCGCCCACGTGTTTGCCATGGCACCGCAGCCAGCAATAATTACCCGATAAGGATGAGTCATGTTCTCATCTCCTTCGCATGGATTGTGTTATACAGCTCGCATTGTTTTCTATACCGGATTGGGCACAAAATCGCCACCGCGGCATTGTTTCAAATATCGTAATGCATGCACCTGTCCGGTCATTTCAAGTTCGTCTTTGTAGACGGGATCATGCCAGCCTTCAATATCAATCGTGCCCTGATAACCGTTCTGACGCAGAATGGTGATAATGTCTGACCAGTTGTTATCCCCGAAGCCGGGTGTGCGGTGCCAGACAAATTCACGTGGGCCATGCACACCATATTCCTTGACAATATCCCAGGCAATCGTGGCATCTTTGCCATGTACGTGGAAGACTTTATGAGCCCATTTGCGTAGCTGTGGAATAGGATCGATCAGGCTGGACATTTGATGGCAAGGCTCCCACTCCAAACCTACATTTTCATCCGGAACAGCATCAAACATCATCTCCCAGGCCGTTGGGTTATGGGCAATGTTCCAGTCACCTGTCTGCCAGGTGCCTCCCATATCACAGTTTTCAAAAGCAATCCGTACACCCCGGTCTGCTGCCCGGCGTGCCAGTTCACCAAATACTTGCTTGAACCGGGGGATGGACTCATTAATGGGTTGATCGGTCAGACGTCCGGTGAACCCGGAGACGATATCTGCACCAAAGAGCTGTGCATTATCGATCACTCGCTCCCAGCTCGCCAATGTATCGGCGTTGTCTCCGGCTCCGGTGAGCGGGTTACCAAATATACTTACCGCGGAAATGACGATACCTTGTTCGTCCACAATTTCACGGACACGTTTGGCTGTCTCTGCCAAGTCCAGATCACCAGTCGTTTGCCAGAAGGTCAGGTTAAATGATTCGAAGCCGTGTTGCATGATCTGCGGGATAACGCGGACGGCGTCCTGCCCGCCTACAAGGGTACCGATGCGTAATGATTTATTCATGGTTGTATTTCACTCCAATATTGGCTTATAGTACTTCGTGACACACTCATTATAGCCGTGGATTAACGGGATGGCTCTAAACAATCTTGTGTAATAATAGTCGGATCTTGTGAAGAGGGGGAAGAAGTCGTGCTGGATCTGAAAGCGCTTCACGAAAATACCCGAATTGACCATAAATCACATCCATTTCAGCTGTTCCAAAATCGGTGTTCAGATATGAAAGCTGAAGAATGCATTTTGTATTTGCATTGGCATGAACATTTTGAGCTGATTATCATGCGCAAGGGCAGTGCGCTGTTTCATATTGATAGCAAACCTTATGTGGTTCGAGCAGGTGAGGTCATCATCATTCCTGGAGGTACATTGCATGTCGGATATGCTCTGGATGAGGGGGATGTGCATTATGATTCCGTTGTGGTCAACCGTGCACTGTTCCATGATTTCACTCATGATCCTGTGCATGAGCAATATGTCGCGCCGTACTTGGAAGGAAGGGTGAGGTTTCCGGTCAAACCGGCAGAGGAAAACACAGCCTGCACAGGCTATTATTCTTTGTTAAATGAAGCTGTGGAGGAAATGGCGTTACAGCCCCCGGCTTATCAGCTCGTGGTGAAATCCAAGCTGCATGCCTTGTTCACCCTGCTTGCGCGAACCTTTATGCCGCAGCAGCTACCGGATAAAACGGTCGGATCGTATTTTCCAAACCGCGAACGTTTCAAACAGTTGATTGCACAGATTGAAGCGGACCCCACAGGTAAGATGTCTGTTACGGAAGCGGCAAGTCATGTGGGATTAAATGCGTATCACTTCTGCAAAATGTTCAAAAAGCTGACCGGACGTACCTTTGTGGAATACGTGAACGGGTGCAGGATGAGTGAGGCAGAGCAGCTGCTGCAAGGCAGTAGTCTGACCATTACAGAGATCGCCGCCAGAGTCGGCTGCGACAATGCCAACTATTTTACGAAGTTATACAAACAGTACAAGGGAGTAACTCCTTCTGGGGGGCGAATGAAGAAGCAAGTCTGAGTCACAAAAGTCCGCTGCTCATCGTCATGTATGCATTAAGCGGAGGGGATTGATGTACATGACAGAGCATCATAATGAGCCAGTATGGGATGTTATCATCATTGGAGCAGGCATTGCCGGTTTAACCGCCTCGATTTATCTGGCCCGTGCAGGAAAGACTGTACTGTTGCTCGACAAAGGGGTAAAGCTCGGAGGACGCGCTATCTCAAATGAGATTGAGGGAGCACGCGTGAACTTGGGGGCTCATGCTCTCAGTAAAGCAGCGTTGCCCATTCTCCATGAGGTAGGCGTCACACCTATCGGATCAGTACCGAAACCGCCAGATACATTGGTGTTTGAAGGAACAAACGGCGGGAATAAGACAATTTCCCTAGCACAGCTCTTGCTCGGATCGTATTTGAAATGGAGAGAGAAGTGCCAGCTTCTTCGGTTCTACAGTTCTCTCCGAAAGGTAGATACATCCGTTTTGCATAACGTTAGTTTGCAGACTTACCTGGAAACCCTGGTATCCAGTCCACGTGTACGTAGTGTCGTATTTGCGCTTGTTCGTTTGAGCACCTATTGCGATGCTCCTGATCAGGTAAGTGCTGGGGCCGTCATTGAACAACTCAAACAGAACCAAGTATTGTATATAGATGGAGGTTGGCAATTCCTCGTTAGTCGGCTCACAGAACAAGCTCAGCAGGCGGGTGTATCCATCCGCACAAGCTCGGTCGTACGAGAAATTGCCGGAAGGTATCCTCAGATGATGGTTTCCTTAAAAGATGGTTCACAGTTGACGACTCGCCACGTCTTATCAACGGCTGGCCCATTGGATACTTTAGCTCTGCTTAATCCTGCTCTTTCACCCATTGAAGCCAAACTGTATCACAAGTTAACTCCTGTTCGAGCCGCATGTCTGGATCTCGTCGTGTCCGGGATGCCTCAACCGAAAACAAAATTTGTTTTAGGCGTAAATCATCCTTGGTACTACTCCAACCATTCCGCTGCGGCCTCCTTATCAGAGAACCCTGTATATGAAGTTGTGCATGTGATGAAGTATTTGTCGGAATCATCAAAATCGGATCCAAGGCAGGATGAAGACGAACTAAAGGGCTTTCTCGATTTGATTCAGCCGGGGTGGCGCGAGCATATCATTAAGCAGCGGTTTCTTCCACGAATGCTTGTCTCACATGGCAGTGTCACAGCTGAGAACGGAGGTCTCTCGGGTAGACCTGGATCTGAGATCACAGGAAGACCGGGGCTCTATGTTGCTGGCGATTGGGTAGGGGATGAAGGGATGCTGATTAATGCCTCTCTGGCGAGCGCAAAACGGGCTGCTCAAATGATAATAGAAGGTAGAGGAATAGATAAGGAAGGAATACATTATGGAGATTGAATTGGTATACAGGACATATAGACCCCTTCTTCTTTCTATCGCATATCGTATGCTGGGATCTGTCATTCATGCTGAGGATGTGGTTCAGGACGCATTTGTAACAGTACAGCAGCAAGGTATTCATAAAGAGGGTAGCTCTGTTCGGAACCTGAAAGCATACTTATGCAAAATGGTAACTAACCGTTGTCTCGATTACTTGAAATCAACACGTAAAAAAAGGGAACTATACGTCGGGACATGGCTGCCGGAACCTCTGGTGCAAAATTATAAGGCTTCTCGAGAATCCGTTTCAGCGGTGGAACATGATCCACTTCAAACGATTGAACTGGAAGATACGATTTCGTACGCCTTCCTGGTCATGCTTGATCGGCTAACCCCAATTGAGCGCGCGGTATTTATTCTGCGAGAAGCTTTTGAATTTGATTATGGCGATATAGCAGACTTCTTGAACAAGACGGAGGTCGGCTGCCGGAAAATATACAGTCGTCTTAAACGTAAAATCCAGGACGAGCCGGAAGTCGAGTTGACTCCCAGCGTTCAGTCCGAGCAGCTTGCGCTTCGTTTCCTCCAAGCCACGTCGAGTGGAGACATGGGAGGACTATTAAAAATGCTTTCCCACGATGTCGCCTTGTACAGTGATGGTGGTGGTAAAGTTGTGGCAGCAATTAAACCCGTTACATCAAGCCAGCGGGTGCTAGCGTTCATTCAAGGGCTCTTATCCAAAGGGGACAGCGCTGGTATTGTACGTCTGGTCAAGGTCAATGGACAACTAGGATTTGTATTAAGCAGCCCCTCTGAGGCATTCCCGACTGTGGTCAGCCTAGCTTTTAGAAACGATTGTGTTGAGCGGATCTATATCTTGCGTAACCCGGATAAGCTGCAACATCTGAATTTAGGTTAAAGTGAAGTGAATTTGGATACTCATTTCATAAATCTGGAGAACAGACGATTGGCTTTCTTGGCGAGGTCGTCCATTTTGACGTTGGCATGATCGAACTGATTGTATCCCCATTTGATCGTTTGCAGCATGCGTGGAGATATGGGCGTTCCTTTGATCCGTGGATAGATGTTGTGATAAGCCCAGACAAGATGCTCCCAGCGATTGTCATTGCCGTCCTGGATATACTCGGATACGTCAATCACTTTCCCGCGTCCATCCTGAAGTATTACATTTTTCAGATGAATGTCGCGAGGGTTCAACCCGCGGCTGCGAACGGCTTCTCGCGCTGCGTCCACATCGAGCATTACCTGCTCGGGGACAGGGATTCCTTTTTCCAAACATTCCAGCAAGGTATCCCCGGGTTCAAAACTGATCACGAGTACATTCCGGCCGCTGCCGTAATAGGTAGGGAAGTATGGCAGACCTTTGAGCTGTTCGTATACCTGTTTTTCATTTTCGAGTTTGTCCAAGGCATGATCCGAGTACATCTTGAAGGCATACTGCGGCAAGCCGTCATACGTAAATACAGCCGCATCCGTACCTGTGCCAATGCAATTCAATCCTTCTACATCGCCGATGATGTTCACGAGCTCATTCCGGTCGCTTCCGATGACTTGGATCTGTTGTAATGCTTCTTCCGCCTGGAACCAATCCGGTCGATTCATGGGTGGTGCCTCCTTTTAGGATATGCCTGTACAATTTTTTTTCATATAATCATTTTCTAACGAACCGAGTAAGTCTTATTTCACGTAAATCGGCAGATCTGAAAATGTAACGAATCAGAGACGCGCTATTGGCTCATTTGCTCGCAGTAAACATGTTCTCCAACCGAAATAAGACTAATTAGCTTGTCTGGGGTTCGTTAAGTTCCGTAAAACCTCATGATCCACGTGATAAGGTGTGTGAGATTCGTTAGCGCCGGGCCTGCACTGGGCCCGCACTGTCCCCGGGCTAGACCCGTACTAGCATCCAGGTCCCGGATTCGTGCCCTCTATAGAGTATATTATGCGTTCTGCTCCGCAATTTCATCTTTTGGTGATGTTACTATATAAACGATACGGATCGAATCGGAAACGGTTGCGTCAGAAGAAAATAACGGAAGCACGCTTGCGGCAATGTTGCCCGGGCTTTATACTGTGAGCATTAAGGGATCTCATGCAGATCCGGCATACAGAAAGGCAGATTACTTATGGCACAATACCCGCAGTGGTCTTATTCGCAGTCGCGGGCGAGTATGTTCGATGAGTGCCTGCGCAAATATTATTATCATTATTACGGTGCCCATAACGGTTGGAAGACAGACTCTGCTGATGAGATGCAGGTTCGTCTGTACCGTCTGAAGCAGCTCAGCAATCTGTATCTTGTCTTCGGGGATCTCGCGCATCGGATGTGTGAGTCGGCGGTACGTAGCAGGGAAGAGGGCAAAGATAAACCGCGTGAACACTTCCTGGAACAGACGATACGCAAGTTGCTGAATCAGGCGTATGTGGAATCCATGGACGCGGATCAGTGGCGACGGAACCCCAAGAATCGCACGATGTTGTCCGAGATCTATTACGGGGATGATACGTTGAATGACCGGATCGCCACGATTAAGGAACGGGCTTCGGCCTGTGTCGGTAACCTGTACCAGACGCTTACGTGGGAGGACTTGTCCCGAGCAAGTACGGACATTCTGGAGATCGAGAAATGGGATACCATGATGCTGCACGATACACGTGTGTATGTGAAGATGGACTTATTGTATCGACGCAGTAACGGCAATATTGTTATTGTGGACTGGAAGACGGGCAAAGAAGATGACTTCTCCGATCAGCTAATGCTGTACGCGTCCTATGTAAGGGAGCACTACCGAATTCCTTTGGAGCAGATTGAGCTTCGTGTGGAGTACTTGTTAACCGGAAAACACCGGGAGTTTACAGCCACAGAAGATGATATCCGGAAGGTGGAGGAGAGCGTGGGGCGTTACATTGAGGAGATGCGATCCTGCGTGGAGGATGAGTATCATAACCGTCCCAAGGACGTCACCTACTTCACAGCGATGCCATCGCACCGGTCCTGCCGGGATTGCAACTTCCGCGAAGTGTGCAGTGAGCGAGCGGTTTGAAGCACCAAAACCGGAGGAACCAAAAGGCCTTATACCAACCAACGGGTTATCCTATATGTGAAAAAAATCAAGAAGCGCAAGCCGGGAACATTACCTGCCCGACTTGCGCTTCTATTGCGTCCCACAGGCCTGGCGACTAGGCGCCGGATGGAACGATCATATCAAGATTACTGGACAGCGGCGGTATTCTCCAGCGCCTGACCCGCAGGAACATAGGCATGCCCGAGATCCCGGGCAACCGCCTCATACGTGATGTGTCCATTCAGCACGTTAACCGCGCTGCGAATGGACGAACTGCCGCGAATCGCGGCGGCTGCACCGTGGTTCGCCAGTTGCAGCGCATAAGGCATGGTGGCGTTGGTCAGCGCCACCGTGGACGTACGCGGCACGGCGCCCGGCATGTTCGCCACCGCGTAGTGCACGACGCCATGTTTCACATAGGTCGGTTCATCGTGGGTTGTGATATGATCAATGGTCTCAACGATCCCGCCCTGATCAATCGCGACATCCACTATGACCGAACCCGGTGCCATCGTCTTCACCACCTGCTCGCTGACAAGCGTTGGCGCCTTGGCGCCCGGAATCAGCACCGCACAGATCAACAGATCTGCCGCCGCAACAGCTGTTGCGATGTTGGACGGGCTGGATACCAGCGTGTGGATCTGATTGCCGAAGATATCATCCAATTGGCGCAGTCGATTCAGATTCAGGTCAAGGATGGTCACATCGGCGCCAAGACCAATAGCAATTTTGGCTGCATTTGTTCCCACCGTTCCGCCACCAATAATGATTACTTTCCCCCGACTGACGCCGGGTACACCTGACAACAGAATGCCCTTGCCACCTTCTGTTTTCTCCAGTAGCTGTGCTCCGATCTGGGAGGCCATGCGGCCTGCAACTTCACTCATAGGGGTGAGCAGGGGGAGAGCGCTGTTGACCTCCAACGTCTCATACGCAATAGCCGTTACCCGACTCTTTATAAGGGCTTTGGCAAGCTCCGGTTCCGCTGCGAGGTGCAGGTAGGTGAACAGAATCAGTCCCGGACGAAAATATCCATATTCACTGGCAAGTGGTTCTTTCACCTTGATGATCATATCGGCTTCGGTCCACACGGACTTGGCATCCATCCGAATCTCGGCGCCCACAGTTTGATATTCATGATCCGTGAATCCACTGCCGATCCCCGCGCCTTGTTCAATCAGTACCTGGTGACCGGCTCTGATGAAATCAGCAGCCCCGGCCGGAGTCATTGCTACACGATTCTCATTATTCTTGATTTCTTTGGGAATTCCGATTCTCATCACCATGCACCTCGTCCATTTATTGGTTGTTAGCTTATACTACAAGTTTATGACTTGGATAATCGTTTTGCACCTTACTTGATGTCTAATCTTTAGAAATTGAACTCAACATATTGTCGAAAAAGACTGTTCAGGACATTTGTCCATGGATTATAATGTAAGAAAAAATAACACGAAGAGGGATCGCCATTGCGAAATGACCGTGTGTTTACGATCAAAGATATCCTTGCACGTCCGGTATTTGGCCGAGCACGACTAGCGGCAGGGAAGGATGGAGTGAACCGTCAGGTTGGCTGGGTTCATGTATTGGAGATTACCAATGTATCTCCATTCGTAAGCCCCCATGATCTTATTTTATCCACTGGACTTTGGCTTCAATCGGAAGAAGGGCGCGAAGAGTATCTGCTTCAGCTCATTGGCAGTGAGGCAGCCGGGCTGTGTGTGGAGTTTGGTACCAGCATATTCGGAATCCCGGAAGAACTGATTGAACTGGCGGACAGACACCAGTTTCCGCTAATCGTATTTGAGCAACCGGTCCGTTTTGTCGAGATTACACAGGATATTCACTCTCTACTCATTAATCATCAGCACCAACTGCTGAAAAGTCTGGAAGCCTACTCCCGCCAGCTTCAGCAGCGTACATTACAGAGTACGGATATGTCTGCTGTGCTGAACCTGCTGCATGAGTATGCTGCCAAACCGGTGGTGTACATTTCGTCCATGGAGCCGGGCAGTTTTGTGCCCGAACTTGTTCCGGAGATGGAACAGGCCATCTATACCTGGTATGAGCAGGAGGTAGAACATCTGGATTTGAATGATTCAGATACCGAATTATGGTTCCACATAGACGAAGAGAAGGCTCTGTTGTGTCATCCGGTCGTCTGTTTTGGCCAGGTATTTTCGGCTGTAGGCATGATTGTGCATCCCGCAGCTCCAGTCGAATATCTCAAGCTGTTGCTCGACTATTCAGCGAAGGCAGCGGCAGCGCTCACGCTTCGCTCCCAGTTTCTTGAAGAGAAGATGGTCCGCAATCAGAACGAGCTGATCCAGGATCTGATGAATGGCAACATCCATCAGGAGGAGCAGGCCCAGACCCGAATGGGACTTCGTTTGCTGGTGAAGGGACAGTACTGGTTTGCGGGAGGGGTCATCGAGATTGAGCATCGATTGAAGGGTACGGGCCGGGAGAGGATGGAAGCGAATCATCAGGATGTTCTTGTCCTGCTTCGTTCCCTGCTCAAGAAGAACAATCTGCCTAGCCTGATTATGCTGAAGAACAACCAGGTATATCTGTGCTGTGCGAAGGAAGCGGTTACGGCCGCTGCACGTCATCAACTGCTGCGATTGCTGGAAGGAATCGCCCTGGATGTGAAGCGGTTTGCCAGCCGCAACTTGAACCAGGTTATGATTCATGTAGGATTTGGCAAGTTTCGCAGCCGTTTGACCAGTCTGCCGGAGAGCCTTCAGGAGGCCTATCAGGTGATCGAAGTTTCGAGATCGGTAGATTCGATGGAACATGTTCACTTTTACGAACGTATGGGTATATATCAAATGTTAAAGGCATTACCCCAATCCTTCCTGCAACCCTTTGTCCAGGATCACCTGGGTATGTTGATTGAACATGACCAAACGCATCACCTGCGATTGGTAGAGACGTTGGATGCCTACTTGCAGAACTTTGGTTCCAAACGGGATGCGGCCGCCCAGTTATTTATTCATCGGCAAACGTTGTACAACAGACTGGAGAAGCTGGAAGAACTGATGGGTCCAGGTTACATGGATCAAGGGAGAAGAATCTGTCTGGAGATGGCGCTGCTCGCGCACGTGATGATTGAGAATGGACAGTGGCAATCCTCTTGATGAGGTGAAAGGGATGCAACACAGACTGTGCATCGACCTTACACTACCTTGAGCACAGTCTAGCAGTTTTTACTAATCCGCCGGGTGTGTCGTAATGAAGTAGGCAGGCGTTGCAGAGTGGAAGTGGAGCGTCGGCCCCGATAAAGCTTCGTTTGACCGGAGGAAGGTGCCAGTGATAATGAAGAAGGAGCAGCCAGCCGATACGGGGGTGACGACCGGTCGGGACGTCCTTCCTGTCCTGCTTCATTGTCCTCCATTGAAATGCCACTTTGGTGCAGCCATTCATTAAGTCGTTTAGGATTGATTCCAAGTTGTCCGCTCAGATTACAGATATCGAGGTTTATTCTCACACAAATCCGCCTTTCCTGGAATATCGGGCTGGTAGTAGGGTATGAAAGGGAAGCATGAATTCGAGATCGGTAAATGCTCATGTACATGTTGGCTGTGCTTGATTGGCGGAATGATCCATTATGTTAAGAAGTAGCGCGGAGGGGTCTATGTATACCTTGTAAGAACGTTTCCATGTCCGCTGTTTTGAATATTTACTATAAATTGGCTTTTAACAAGATTCTATCACTTCACATGCAATTGCGCGTCTCAATATAGTCTCAATTTTGTGAGAGAAAAAAGTATATTAAAAGTACCAGTATCTAGTACGGAGGACATATATGGGAAACAGTAGTGAGGCTCAATACGACAAATATGTTGAGGATGGCAAACGTTTCATTGGTCGAACCAAGGAACTGACGACACTGGAGCGGTGGTTCAATCATCCGGAAGCGCCACTGACCATATTTTCAATTACGGGTATGGGAGGCATCGGTAAATCTTCTTTGCTTTCAGAGATGTTATCCGTATCTCGTGATCAAGGTGCGACGGCAATATGGATGGATGGCCGATCATGCGGCGCAACGCCTTCCGTTTTTATGGAATATTTGTCCTCTACGTTGGAGTTGGAAACACTGGATAATGACGGATATCCGCGACCACTGAGCTTGCTGAAAGACACTTCGGTCGAGAAGCGATTGGTCCTGGCAGTGGATAATTATGAAGAACTCGCACTGCTGGAAAGTTGGTTCATGGAAGTCTTCATATCCAAACTTCCGTTAAGAGGGATACTTGTCATTCTGGCATCACGCCCAGAACTTGCATCCGCCTGGCGGACACATCCCCGATTGCATCAGCGGTTTGTACAGATGCAGCTTCAACATTTTACCGTCGAAGAGATTTCGGAGTATATCTCGGTTGCGGGCTCTCTGAATCAGGGGATGGCAGGTACTATTACGAGAATGACCGATGGACATCCGCTGGGTTTGGCGCTTGCTGTGGAAGCTGCGGATCAGAGACGGAATCTTCCCCATGCCGAATGGGCTGAACTGTCGCATATGATTAGTGCCCGATTGCTGTTGGAACTGACGATTCCTCGTCTGCATCCCATGGTGGAGGTGTTAACCCTGCTTGGAACAGCAAATCAGGAATTGTTATCATCTGTACTGGATATAACTGTGACCCAAGAAGAGTACCACATGCTGAGACAGATGTCGTTTATTCGTTCCGGCCCGGATGGTCTTGCCCTGCATGACATGGGCAGGGTGCATCTGCTACGGGATTTGCGCCAACGTGAGCCGCATCGGTTGCAGACGATGCGTATCCAAATCGCGAAGTTGCTTAAACCGCTACATGAACAGGCAGGTTCGCATGAGCGCCGCCAGATTGCCCGGAAGATGTTGTTGCTCTGTCAGGAGTCCATGCTTCAATTCCGCAAGTACGCGGATGTGTCCCGTGATTCCTTGTTCTCCCCTCTTGAAACGATGAAACAAGAGGATCTGCCTTCGCTGCACAGGCTGTTACAACAATGGTGTGAATACAGCGTGGCACCAGATCAGGCCGTGTTCTATGGCCCGTTCCTGGATGAGCTGGCGCACCGTTATCCCGAAGGGATCGTATTGATGCGTGACCAGCTTGGAGAGCCGATCGCCATGTTCATTACAGTGCTAGTACATAGGGAAAGTAGCGGGCTGCTACTGAAGCATTTTCCAAATGAGATGAATGAATGCTTCACACCACAGGAGCTTGGCAATGATCCGGATCAAAGTGATACTCACTTTGCTTTGCTGGCTGCGGCAAGAGATGACGTGCCTGGTTACACACGAGAAGAACTGGTGGGGTATATGGCACTGGACCGACTGTCTCTGTTGGGTGATGGTGCGAGAGTGATATTGATTGCAACGAATCCTCATCTGAAGTTGTTCCTGCTGAGTATTGGCTTTCAGATGCGGAGAACCCGAACCCGTGCTTGTGACAGATATGAGGACCCGGCAGATGTGCTTGATTTGGATTTGCGTAGTGGGCAATTCGGAGCGTGGGTTATGTCCCTGCTTGATCCTGAATGGCAAGATGATCGGATACAGCCAGGAACAACGGTGCGGGAGCGGACATCCTGGTCGGAACAGGAGGTTCGCAAGATGCTAGGGCACCTTCGTTCTCCAGGAGAATTGCATGAATATGCTGGCAGGGTTGCAGGAGCCAGGGATGGGATCCAATTACAGCTGTATGTCATGGATCTGCTGGAAGGCAGAGTACATGGTCTATCTCCACAGGATCAGATGCTGTTATACGCGGCCTACTGGACGCATGCTGGCAATCCAACTGCCGCAGCCCAGACGTGTTCCATGAGTCGGGCGACATTCTATCGCCATCTCAGAACAGCGCTGACTCGCTTGGCGCGGATTTTGTAGGGTTCTATTCACTCATCATACGGATAATAACGACAAGAAGAGGCTGGTCATAGACCAAGCCTCTTCATGCGATTATAGAGCGTTGCCCTGGAGATGCCAAGTTGCTTGGCCAGTGTTCGTTTGTTGCCACCTGCTGCTTTCAGATATTGAATTAGAAGCTGCGCCTCATAGGTTTCCAATTTTTGCTGGTAGGTAACACCTGAGACAAGTTCGGAATCATCCGAGGGATCTAATTCGTCCACATTTGCAACGGATCGAGGTTCTTTTTCTGGTTCTGCTCCCGCCGAATCCTGACGTTGCTGATTTTCGTTGTTGGCATATGAATGAATTCCGGATGTCAGTTGAACTTCGGACTGTTCTTGCATGATGAGGGAAGTGAGGGTATCGGGCAGATATTCCTGCTTCACCTCACCATCTGTCGTCAGAATGGTCAGGCGTTCGATCACATTTCGTAATTCACGCACATTGCCTGGCCAATCATATTGGAACAGCAACTTGAACACTTCAGGTGGAACCAACTCAATATGACGGTTATAGAGCAATGAGAATTCTTGAAGGAACGTCTGGGTTAATTCATATATATCTTCCTTGCGCATACGCAGAGGAGGGATGACTAGGTTAATGACATTCAGCCGATAGTAGAGATCTTCTCGGAATTGATTACGGGCAATCATACTCATTAGATTCTGGTTGGTTGCTGCGATAATCCGGCAGTCGGCCTGTTTCATACGCGTTCCCCCCACAGGAAAGTAACTTTTCTCCTGCAACACCCGAAGCAGTTTCACTTGCAATTCCAATGGCATCTCACCGATCTCATCCAGAAAAAGAGTACCCCCTTCGGCAAGCTCAATCTTGCCCTTTTTTCCTTTGGGATCTGCTCCGGAGAAGGCACCTTTTTCGTAGCCGAACAACTCACTTTCAAACAAGGAAGCAGGGATTGCCCCACAGTTAATAGCGATGAACGGTGCAGTCTGCAATTCACGGAGATCATGAATGGCTTTGGCGAATAACTCCTTGCCTGTGCCGCTCTCCCCGAGAATAAGTACGGTTGCTGAGGTGGTACTGATCTTGCGAATGGTCTCCATGCACTGTTTGATGACCGGGCTGCTGCCCTTGATTCTGGCAAATGGATCTAATTCGGGACGTAGCCGAGCAACGGCTTTCTCCAGGTGCTGGACTTTGGAGGTCATATGTAATAGTTCCTGATGTAATCGGATTTCGGTTGTTATATCCACTTCGGCAGCAACTGCACCCACAATATGTCCATCCAGTTGGACAGGACGAGCATTAATCAGGGCGAAGAGGTCGGGCCGTGGCTGATGCTGTTTGCGGTAGACCGTTTCACCGGTATACAACGTTTTGAGAGACTGTAGCCGATCTGGAGGGAAAAAGTCCGCCGCGGGTTGTCCGATAATATCATTTTTGCTGATCGAAAAAACATGCTCCGCGCCAGTTGTCCAGTAGGCCACTTTGGCATCTTCATTAATTAATGTCAGAGCTGAACCCGCTGTCTCCAGTGTGGTCTCAAAATAAGCTTCTATTAGGCGATGCGCATGCATCATGGCATGTAAAACATCGGATACGGCGATATATCCCAATAGAGGGCCATCATCCTGAATGAATAAATAAGAAGATGTGTCGAATAAGCAGAAGGCATCTACCAACGATGTTGATGACGGAATGGTAAGTGTGGGGAGGTCTGTATCCAGAACATCCATATCCGTACGCAATAAAGACATTAATTCTGGAAGTAAATGTTTCATCGATATCACCTCAGTTAGGGCATAACTTTCAGAACTGTACCTGTTACAAGGAACTTTTATGATCGGAGTAAATGGAAATATTTGAGTGAGATAGTTATCCATATTATAGCTTTCAAAGTGAAGTGTGTATAGATTTTTTGACATGAATCATACATAAGACAATCGGAAATAGTGGTTAATTTTGTTTTGTACAACTAGAATACGCTCTCAATCTGAAGCGAAAGTGAAGCATTCATGAACATGACAGTATCAGTTCGTTAATCTCAACACATTCACTGGGCAGGTTAAGTGATTCTATATGTTGACTCTCAATTTGTCCACACCATTAAGTATCGTCTGAATAATACTATACCAAGGACTGAAATGAATGAATTCAATCGAAGGAGGGTGATGAAATGGCGATTCTATCAACTGGGCCCATTGAGAATAATATTTCAGGAATAACGGGGATCCGACCAACTCAATCCGTTACGGTCAAAATCGATAACCGGAATGCGACAGATGTGTTCACAGTGCTTCTTCGGGGCTATTACCTTAATGGAGTCAGAACATTATATGTAGAAGAACTGCTCAATGTATCACCTAATCAGGTCATAACCAAAGTTTATAATGGGAATTTTGATGCTTTTGAGTTTGTATTTTCAACCTCAGACACGGCTGCTCCAGAAGCACAAATATCCGTATGGGGTAAAAATGCCGCAGGCGAATTAGTCGCGGCTCACCGATTGGTATCCCAGGAGTTATTGGGAGAAACGCTGAGCACAACGGGTGTAACTGGAGCCACTGGAGCCACGGGTATTACGGGAGTAACAGGAGGCACCGGAGCTACTGGAGTGACAGGAGCTACGGGAGTAACGGGAGGCACTGGGACCACCGGAGTAACAGGAGCCACGGGCGTTACGGGAGTAACGGGAAGCACCGGGGTCACCGGAGTAACAGGAGCGACGGGCGTTACGGGAGCAACGGGAAGCACCGGGGCTACTGGAGTGACAGGAGCCACTGGTGTTACGGGAGCAACGGGAAGCACCGGGGCTACTGGAGTGACAGGAGCAACGGGCGTTACAGGGGCCACCGGAATAACAGGAGCCACGGGTATTACGGGAGTAACGGGAAGCACTGGAGCTACTGGAGTGACAGGAGTGACAGGAGCGACTGGTGTTACAGGAGCAACGGGAAGTATCGGGGCTACCGGAGTGACAGGAGCCACGGGCATTTCTGGAGTAACGGGAAGCACTGGAGCTACTGGAGTGACAGGAGCGACTGGTGTTACAGGAGCAACGGGAAGTACCGGGGCTACCGGAGTAACAGGAGCCACTGGAGCAACCGGTACAGCAGGGCAAGGGTTGTCCTCTTATGCCTATATTTTTAATACTTCAGCTCAAACTGTAGCTATTGAAGCGGATGTAATCTTCGACAGCAACCAAAATCTTACTAATATTACTCATGCGCCCAATACCGCTGCGATTATTATTGGTAATGCCGGGGACTATGCGGTGTTTTTCAACGTTGCAGGTGTGCAGGCAAACCAATTCACCCTTTATCAAAACGGAGCCCCTGTAGGTGGCAGTGTCTATGGTTCAGGAGCTGGGACTCAACCGAATCCAGGCATGGTCATTATTACGGCTGCTCCCGGTGATGTGCTGACATTGCGGAATCATTCCAGTGCATCCGCTGTTGATCTGCAAACCCTGGTGGGCGGATCACAGATCAATGCCAATGCCTCTATCCTTATTCAACAATTAAGTGGTTAACTTTTAAATAATAAATGGGTGTGTCCAGAAAAATAGACATTTAAAATTGTGGTTCTATCTCATAATTAGTGGTTGACAGTCTTCGGGCGCAAATCATGGGAAGTTCTCACTTTAATAATTTTCGCATTAAAAGAGTCATAATATAAAGTCTAGCCACTCAAAAAGAGAGGCTAGACTTTAGCTTAATTAATAGTTAAGTTCTCTCATTAAAAACATTATTACCGCCTATGATTCCTGTAGATCTCATAATCATCCTCTAGAACGCTGAAGTTCGTTAAACTTTGCATTTTTGTTTATCGCTTTAATATGCGGTGGGGGCGTTAGCGCTTGGAGCCAGAGAGCCCCTTTTCGTTATTGTATAACTCTGCTACAGCCTTGGTTTAAATGCATCTCGATGTTCTCTCAGGAATGCATCAAGTGAGCGCGGTGCTCTGCCAAGCAAGCGTTGAACCATATCCGTCGGCTTCTCTGGCACAACGGTAGACATCGTCTGAATTTCCACAACGTGGTCTGCAAGCCAAGGAGGCATCTGTCCATGTTCGATCAGATCCGTTCGAAGCTCCTCGGGTTTGAGGTTGAGGAATCCGATCGGTCGATTGAACAGGGTGGACATTTTATCTGCAATCTGTGCATAAGTGAATGCTTCGGAACCGGTAAGCGTATAGATGCGGTTCACTGGTTTGTCTCTAGTCAGAACTTCTGTAGCAATATCTGCGATGTCTCGGCAATCGATGAAGTTGCACGGGGAATCTCCAATGCAGCCGAAGAATACATCTCGGGTTGTAATGGTTGGTGCAAGTCGGAGCAGATTTTGCATAAAAGCATAGGGCCGCAGCATCGTATATGTCATCCCGGATTTCACTAGAGCTTGCTCGATTTGTTCATGCCAGCCTGCTACAGCTACTGGTGAACGTTCGTCATATGCTGGGCTGGATATTTTGACGACATGTTTCACTCCCTCTTGCACAGCCATCTGAATAATGGATGTCTCTAGTTCCACTTGTTTAGGGGTGTTGGATAACGCTAGAAATAGTTGACTGGTACCCTCCAAAGCTCTGCGCATCGATTCGGAATCATTTGCATCGGCAGCACAGATTTCAATCCCGGACAACGACAAGTCCGCCATTTGTTGACGAAGCTTATCCGGCTTTCTACTTACTGCCCGAACGGGAATATCTCTTTTCATCAAACGTCTCAAAAGTGCATTTCCAATCATGCCTGTTGCTCCAATAATAGTAATCATGTTTCAATCTCTCCTTATAATGAACTTGTTTATTTGATAATGTAAGCTCGCCAGCGCCATGTCATGATCGTACAAGCTATTGCACCGGACAATGGAAAATCGAACCCAATATGATCCAACCAAGCCCATGAAGAACTCGGGTTTACGATCTGCAATACATTAGAAATCCCCCACGCCGCCACCAAGCCAAACCCTGCGCCTGCAAGTGCCAAGCAGCCCACGACAACGATTCGGGGTGCTTTCGCCACCCACTGTGTGCGGTTCTTACGGTTACGAAGCCAGAGTCCGGCCCATAGAGCCATAAGTAGAGACGCCCCTCCAATCGTTGTTAAAGCTCGTAACTGAAGGACTTTATCAGCGGTAACGATTCCCCCGATGCTTGCCATGATGGCAGGAGACAAGTAGGCCGGGATTAATTCACGCCACAGCACAAAAGGTTTTGGGGGAGGATTAGCGGCTCGGTTTGGATAAGCTTCCTCGGAATGAATGGGGTCATTAAGGTTAACCATATCACTACTCCTTTTTTGTTTAGAAATCACTGATTTGCTTTCATTTATATATAATTAGGAGCCTAACTATATGGGGATGAAAATGGGCTAGTTGAACTAGCCCGGTTTACCTTTCTTCGTTATGCTCCTAGGATTTTGGTTCGGACAAGTCGTGTGACTCATCTGTAAGTGCAGCAATACCTTGTGTTACACGCCCCAGCAGGTTGAGAAACACACTCCTTTCCTCGATCGTAAGTAATCCGACCATCGCTTCCAGTCTAGCAAAATGTTCAGCAGCCATATCCGTTAGTTTCTTCGCACCTTTGGCGGTCAAAATGACTGACTTCTGACGACCATCAACGGAACTCGTCCGACGAGCAACCAGTCCGTCACGTTCTAAAATCTCGATTAGACCAGTTACGGTAGCACGGGTTACACCCAGATTTTCCGCCAGTTGGGAGGGCAGTTCTTCTCCTTCATGATCTTCAAGATCTGCCAACAGACGATATCGACCTGTCGATAAACCGAATCTGGAGAAATGGATTTCCGCAGCATGCCCAAGTTTGGCTCCTGCTACCATCAGTCTGGATGCGACAAGCACGGCTTGTGCATCCACGTCTAATTGATAGCGATCAACCTGACGCTTGGTTTGTACTAACGAAGGGATGAGGTACATATCAGTTGTTGATTTGTTTTGATTGTCCATACATATAGTATGGTGCCTAACTATATAGTTGTCAACTTTTGTTTAGACCATTCGTCAAGTTGGATGCTCTCGTAAAGTGTTCGTACAGAAAAAACCATGTGCCCAGAAAAAAAAGAGGAAACATGGTTTTCTTTTGTCTTTTTTCATATATATTGATCCAGCTGGCGAATAACTATCGGAACATATTCTTAACGACCATCCAGAGATTAGCCGGTTTTTCGGCCAAACGGCGGGTATAGTACGGATACCACATGGTGCCATAAGGTACGTAACAGCGAATGCGATAACCTTCTTTGGCGAGACGTTCCTGTTCGCTCATACGCAGACCATATAACATCTGGAATTCAAAGGCATCCGGCGAGATTCCCCGATCCTTGGCGTATTGTTTCGTCCAGTTAATAATGTGATCATCATGCGAGGCAACCGCAGTGTACACACCCTGATCGAGGTGATTACGAATCATCGTTTTGAATTGATGAATGACTTCAGAAGTATTCTGATAGGCGACTGATCCGGGTTCTTTGTAAGCACCTTTAACCAGACGAAGCCGGATGCCTTCCCGAATCATATCACGTGTATCTTCTTCGGTGCGATGCAGGTAGGCTTGCAATACTGTGCCTGTATTATGCAGTCCTTCCGAGTGCAGTCTTCGGACAATATCCAGCGTTGCTTGAGTAAATGGACTATCCTCCATATCAATTCGGACAAATAGATCATGCAATTTGGCTTGTGCGGCAACGGTACGGATATTTCGATAGCCCTCTTCCGGGTCGAGTGCGAGGCCCATTTGTGTCGGTTTCAGCGAGACGTTGGAGTCTGCCCCTTCACGTGCAATGCCTTCTACCAGTCGTACATACTCATCCCTGTACAATGCCGCTTCGCTCAGTCGGGTGATGCCTTCTCCAAGATGATCGAGCGTAGCCATAATGCCTTTATTATTGAGTATGCGGATCTCTTCGAGAGCTTCTTCCAAGGTGTTTCCTGCAATAAATTTGCCTGCCAGCTTCTTACCATATCTAATGGACAGGTTCTCTACAGCTTTGTTGCCTGCCACGGTTAATAAGGTTTTGCGATATATTTCCGTTCCTACACTCATTTTCGTTTCCTCCTTCAGCATTGTGCATCCTTAATTCAAGCAAGAAACGTGCCAGATTTGGCGATGGTCTACTATTTTTCATGAAAATTATCTATTTAAATTGAACTAAACATTTACACAAAACGGAGAGGACAGAAAGAACCTGAAGAAGCGGAGCGCTCGCCTTTATCCCCGGATTTTCCCTCTAAAAAAAGGAATCAAAAAAATCTGGGGATAACAGCGATTGGAAGGTTATTCTGTCATCGGAGCGGCCCGTGTGAATTTTCTATAGTTAATTTAACGAGAAAAATATTTCAGTCTCAACCGGAGTTGGCACGGATTTTGCTACATATATTTGGTGATGAGTAACATGCAAAATAATTCAGGCGAGCAGCCAGCGAATCCCACATCCTGAAGGAGGAATCATTGATGAATATCCCTTTTGTTAACGAACCATTCACACCCTTTGTAGTACAGGCGAACCAGGAAGCATTTGAAGACGCACTTCGTCAGGTAGAAGCTGAACTTGGGCAGGAGTACCCGATTATTATTGGTGGGCAAAAAATAACAAGCAGCCGCACGTTAACTTCCGTGAACCCCGCAGCCAAGAATCAAGTTGTTGGAACGATCCATCAGGCAGACCAGGAATTGGCCGAAAAGGCCATTCAGACAGCGGCGGAGACATTCCACACATGGAAACATACTGATCCGAATGAACGGGCTCGTTATCTATACAAAGCAGCTGCCATTATGCGCCGTCGCAAGCATGAATTCTCCGCATGGATGGTCTATGAAGCTGGCAAGACTTGGCCTGAAGCGGATGCGGATACATCGGAAGCCATTGATTTTATGGAATTCTATGCACGGGATATGCAGCGACTGAGTGAACCGCAGCCTCTCGTGCGGATTGCAGGGGAAGATAATGAACTGAGTTATATACCGCTGGGCGTTGGTGTTGTTATTCCACCTTGGAACTTCCCGCTGGCGATTATGGCAGGTATGACCTCTGCTGCACTGGTCTCCGGCAACACGGTGGTGTTAAAGCCAGCAAGTACAACTCCGGTGATTGCCGCCAAGTTTATGGAGCTGCTCGCAGAAGTTGGTCTGCCGGATGGCGTTGTGAACTTTTTACCAGGACCAGGCAGTGAAGTGGGTGATTATCTCGTGGATCATGCGCTCACCCGGTTTATCAGCTTCACCGGTTCCCGAGATGTGGGACTGCGAATTAATGAACGTGCAGCACGAACAGCTCCAGGTCAGAAGTGGATCAAACGGGTTATTGCAGAGATGGGCGGCAAGGATTCTATCGTAGTAGACAGTGACAGTGATCTGGAACTCGCGGCAGAGTCCATTACCGCTTCGGCATTTGGTTTCTCAGGCCAGAAATGTTCGGCGTGTTCCCGTGCCATTATTCATAAGGATGTATATGATGAAGTATTGCAAAAAGTGATTGAACGGACACAGAAACTGACGATGGGTAGTCCTCTTGAAGTTGGCAGTCAAGTTGGGCCGGTTATCGATGACAAGGCATATGCAAAGATCACGGAATATATTGAAATCGGCAAGGGTGAGGGGCGTCTTGTGCACGGTGGCGGTACAGGGAACGTTGAAGGTTATTTCATTGAACCAACCATAATTGCCGATGTGGACCCAAAAGCCCGGATTGCTCAGGATGAAATTTTTGGACCTGTGCTTGCGTTCATCAAAGCAGAATCTTTCCAGGATGCATTGGATATCGCCAATAATACAGACTATGGTCTGACCGGCGCGGTGATCTCACGTAATCGTGAACATCTGGAACAGGCAAGACGCGAATACTTTGCGGGTAATCTGTATTTCAACCGGAAATGTACCGGAGCACTGGTAGGCACACATCCATTTGGCGGATTTAACATGTCAGGCACGGATTCCAAGGCAGGTGGAAGAGACTATCTGCTGTTGTTTACCCAGGCGAAGCTGGTGTCGGAGAAATACTAGACAGAAACTCATAATCCAACTAAAAACTTCTTACATTCGCTTGAATAGTATGCTATTATCCCTGCAAATCCTTTTGTTCGTATAAGAAACACAGATGCTTATTGCCGAAGGCATAAGGAGGGTAACGGATGTTAGGTGTTCAGTTGGTACAGGAACAACGTATTCGGCTGTCCATCACGCCGGAGATGAAACAATCCTTTCATTTGCTAACCATGTCTGGCCAGGATCTGACTCGTTACTTGCTGGACGCAGCGGAGGAAAATCCTGTACTTGAACTGGAAGAACAAGCTGCGCCCCTCGCCCGGATTCCGCGGCGAATGGATCAGCGCAGGTATGATTCCTATGATCCGTTGCTTAAGGCCAAAGGTGCCGAACCTACTCTGGAACAATTGCTGATTGCGCAAATTCGAGTGATGACAATTCCAGACGAATTGGAAAATATGGCCGTATATTTGGCAGGGTGCGTTAATGATGATGGTTATCTGACGGTTGAACTGGCAGAGGTGCAAGCAACACTTGGGCTTCCGATGAGCAAAATTGCAGCGGGACTGGAGCTTCTCCAATCGCTGGAACCTGCTGGTGTAGGGGCGCGGAATCTGCAAGAATGTCTGTTGCTCCAGATTAGACGTGATCCATCAGCAGCGCTGAATGCAGAGTGGATGGTGGAAGCGGGATTGGAAGCACTGGTTCCTTTTCACCCAGGTAGAACAGGGAGACGATTAGGCATGACTTCGCAGGAAGCTCAGATTGCCTATGACTATATTACACGTCTCGATCCCAAGCCCTGTCGATCGATCGGATGTACGGAACGGCCACATTACATTATTCCGGATGCCATTGTCGGGTTGCGTAACGGTGAGGTCCATTATAGTTTGCATGCAGCAGGTAACCCTCGGGTATCGATGAATGAAGCGTGCTTCCGCTGGATCAGGGAAGAGGCTCCCGACGCAACCTGGTCTACCCGCGTGGCAGAGGCGAGGGCTATCATTCGGAGTGTACACTTGCGGCGCAGAACTTTAGTGCGTGTGCTGGCGGCAGTGATGGAAGAGCAGAAGCACTTTTTGGTCAAAGGCCCATCCGCGCTAAAACCGCTTAATCTGGCTGTTATTGCAGAGAAGATTGGCATACATGAATCAACGGTAAGTCGTGCGGTGAACGGTAAATACATTGAGACACCACATGGTGTGTATGAACTCAGGGCTTTTTTTGCCTCGGGAATCAGTACAACGTCAGGAGATAAAACATCAGCATCAGCGGTAAAACGAAGATTAAAAGAAATCATTCGCACGGAACAGACTCAGCGTCCATACTCGGATAGTCATTTGGCCACATTGCTCGCCGAGGAGGGGATTGTCATCTCCCGCAGAACGGTTGCCAAGTACAGGGAGGAACTTCAGATTCTGCCTTCCCTTGAGCGTAAAAGGTGGGCTTAATCGAATAGCTGGCGTCTTATCATCTCTGAATATAAGAACCCCCGCAAACCGGATGAACGGTCTGCGAGGGTTCTTGTTAATTATTTGTGTTTGGGTTGCTGCATCAGTTTTCCTGATTACCTACAAACGTTCCATATTACGCAGGAAGTGTTCTCCGGCAATCCCTGGTGTAGTCATCTGTTCCGGATGAAGAATCTCTTCCAGTTCTTCCGGTGTCAGCAATCCGCGTTCGAGAATAATCTCTTGCAAGGAAAGTCCAGTCTTGAGCGCTTCCTTCACGATGGAAGCTGCCACATTATAACCCAAGTGTGGGTTCAACGCCGTAACCATACTGAAACTTTGATTCATGATTAATTCGCAGCGCTCACGGTTAGCTTCCATCTCTTCAACGGCATAACGCGTGAAAACATCGATGCCGTTATTCATGATTTTCAGCGATTGCAGCAAGTTGAACGCAATAACTGGGCCCATGACATTCAGCTCGAATTGACCAGCTTCACACGCCATACAGATCGTATGGTCGTTCCCCATCACCTGGAAGGATACCTGGTTAATGACTTCCGCCATAACGGGGTTGACTTTGCCTGGCATAATGGACGAACCTGGCTGACGCGGTGGCAGGCGCAATTCATTGAATCCTGCACGCGGGCCTGAAGCCATCAATCGAATGTCATTACAGATTTTGGAAAGGCTAACCGCACATACCTTCAGCGCCGCTGAAAGTTCCAGATAGGCATCCGTGTTCTGCGTTGCATCCACGAGATCCTCAGCTGTTTGTAGTGGTAGTCCGGTAACAGCTGACAGGTGCTCTGTAACCTTGACGATATATTCGGGTTTGGCATTGAGTCCTGTACCTACCGCAGTTGCACCCATGTTAATGGTAAGCAAGCGGCGATTGGCGAATTCAAGACGCTCAATATCCCGTCCGATGACACGGGCATAAGCTCCGAATTCTTGTCCAAGGCGAATAGGTACGGCATCCTGAAGATGGGTACGGCCAACCTTGACCACATCGTTAAATTCCACTTCTTTTTTACGGAACGCATCCTGTAGTCTTCTCATGGTAGCGAGTAACGTCTCCGACAGTTGGTACGCCGCAATGCGCAGTGCTGTAGGAACCACGTCATTAGTAGATTGGGACATGTTCACATGATTATTGGGATTGCAATGGAAGTAGTCTCCCTTGCTTTTGGTTAACAGTTCCAGCCCGCGATTGGCCAAAATTTCGTTCATATTCATATTCATGGAGGTGCCTGCACCGCCCTGAATGGAGTCTACAATAAAATGATCCAGATGATGGCCTTTCATCATTTCTTCAGCCGCCATGACGATCACATCGCCAATCTTGCTCGGCAGCATCTTCAACTCCATGTTGGTAATCGCTGCTGCCTTCTTCACCGCAGCCAGAGCCGTGATCAGCTCACGGTGTACCGGAACGCCGGTAATCGGGAAGTTTTCCACGGCCCGTACCGTCTGAATTCCGTAATAAGCATAAGCCGGGATTTCTTTTTCACCGATAAAATCTTTCTCCGTCCGTGTGGACATAGTAGACATCTCGTTCGCCTCCAGTGGCATCAATAAAAATAGTTCGGCTTCAGCGTTGCTGAAGCGCACTCAGTATATCATTTAAGCAAAATGGATGCCAATCTAAATCATTTGGCCTCTTGTGCCGATAATAAATAAAATTAGGGATATTAAATGGAATATTATTCAATTTTTAAGAAAGGGAGGAGTGGCCAAGCTTGTCTTATACATTATGCGCTATATGGTAGAGAAGTCATGCATGAACGGCAAGTATGAGGGGAAATAGAACGTTTTCAGTGATGTATATCACATGAAATTTGGTACTTGATTGGTAAAATAGGAAAAAAGGACTACGGGGTGTGCACATGAAATGGACTTTAGGAGCAAAGACTGTCGCAGGTCTGGTACTGATTTCGATTATTACCTACGGAACTAGCGGCTTTTTTATATTTTTTGTCAAAGACTGGGTTACGTTAGATATTCCGAATTGGGTATACATATCGATTATCCTGATCATGGGAGTATGCTGGAACGGGATTCTGGGATGGTTTGCCTCACGCTGGCTGACTCGTCCAATCGTTCATCTGTCCCGGGCTGCACAGCAGGTTTCAGCGGGAGATCTGACAACCGAGATTCCGCAGCGACGCACGCAGGATGAACTTACTGTATTATATGATGCTTTTCGCGCAATGGTTTCTAACCTTCGAAGCATTGTAAATGATATTGCAGACAGTACAAGAACGACTTCACAGAACGCACAGTCTCTGAGTGAAGCGATTACCCAGGCCGCTGAACAGATCGAGATGATGTCGGATGCGGTGGATCATATTGCAGTAGGCGTAGAAGAGCAGAAGGTCACTTCCCATCAATCTCTGATCACTGCGGATGAGATGCTGAACGATTTTCAGCGTATGCATAGCCAGTCTATGGACATGACAGAGATGTCGGGTCAGATGGAACGATCGGTGGATCATACAAAACAGACTTTCTCATCGTTGATGAAAGGGATGGACGAGCTGGCCGAGTCCCACAATCGTTCCCGCGACATTATGTTGTTGCTGGAGAAGGAAGCCTCCGATATCGAGGTAATTACCCAGTCTGTCAAAAACATCGCAGAGGAAACAGGGTTACTTGCCCTGAATGCATCCATTGAGGCTGCACGAGCTGGCGAAGAAGGTTCTGGTTTTGCAGTCGTGGCGCAGCAGATCCGCAAGCTGGCAGACGAAAGTAAGGAATCGGTACACCGTATTAATGAGCTGATTAGTCGTGTGCAGCAGCGGATCAGGGAGACAGCCCAACTGTCTCATGAGCAGCATGGTCTCGTGGTTAATGAATCGGAGCGGACCGTCTCTGTGGATCAGACGTTGCATGAACTGACAGGAACAGTGGAAGTATTTATGAAGGGTGCGCATGATATCGGTTCCAAGATTGCAGAACAGACCGGTCGCGTGGAGCAAACGCACGGTCATGTGAAGAAGATCCAGGGGAAAGCCGGATCGTTCTCGGATGAGGCGAGACGAATTATGGATGCCGCACACGAAGAGACAGCCATCATGGAGGAGATTTCATCCTCGGCTGAAGAACTGAGACAATTAACCGATCGGTTATTGGACAAAACCAAAGCATTCCGGATGCAGCCTTAAGCTGTGTTCGGGATTTTTTTTGTTTTTGGAGCACAGTTTTGGCATGATAATTTGCTTATTCTGGTTAAAGCCGAACGTTCTTTCGTGAAAACGAAAATTTGTAAAGATTATTTTATGAAAGATTAACAAATTCGCAACTTGCGGGCGATAAATGAAGATATAATAGGATTATCACAACAGATAAAGGAGCCCAGTATATTGAAAACTTGGACAGGTATCCTGCTGATGATTATTTTGGCGGTAGCTACGATTAGTACAACTTCGGCTGCCAGAACCATGAATGAATCGCAAAAACAGCTTAACATAGATGATCAATCCAGCCAGACCGCAGTGGGCGAGGCTTCCAATATAGATAAACTGCATGACACAGCGAAGACAACACAGGAATCGATTCCCGTGAAAGAGGAATACGTTTCGGTAGCTCCAGAGAATGAGAAGGTCAGATTATACCCTATGAAAGTTGAGGGTTCAGGATATATATATAACGGAATGATTTTGGAAGTGGACGGCAAAACGCGAGAATTTAGTGATTGGCAGGGAGAAGGCGGGTCTTACAAACCCGAAGTGCACGAGTTGGATCTGAATGGAGACGGCCAGAAAGAAATTATCGTTTTGTACACGGAAGGTCATGGAACAGGTATTTATTTGGGACAAGCACGTATCATTAATCCGGTAACGCTGGAAGAGATGAAGATGCAATCTCTGGATGAGATTGCGAAACAACATGTGAAGTCAAAAGTTACGGTTAGATCAGACCGTGTGGATGTTGATGTCGCCGTTGATGGCGTTCAAGCAGAACCTTTACGGATCGAGGAAGATACGAGTGGCGGCGTATATAACGAAGAGTTGGGGTTCGGTGGAGTTACCTATTACAGTGTAGAGGATGGCCAGCTTGTCGTATCAGCAGCAGGATCTTACGGTGCGGCTTTGTATGCGGGTGATCTGACATTTGCTTATGAGTATCAAGATGGCGAGTGGAAGGCCGTAGATTTGAAGTACAGCATGGAAGTGTATGAAGAAGAATATTATGAATCTTTTGATTGATATCATCCTGTTGATATCATAGTGCAGTGGGAATTAAAAGTCTCGATTGTGGAGTTAAGTGAACAACTGACAAGAATATCTTCCTTTCTCCGTATACGGACAATGGGAAACAGGGCGAGGCTGAAAAAAATGGGGACATACAGCCTCGTTTTGTGCTGCCCGGAAATAGGCAATGTGTACTAAAAATGCAGTAAACAATTGACATTATCACTTTAGTCGTTTAAATGTATAAAGGACAAATCATTTTAACATTCAGGAGGGATTTTGATGAAGAAAAAAGTTGTACTGGGTTTGATGGTAGGTACACTAACGCTTGGGATCGGAACAGGTGCACTCGCAGCAACAGGGTTGGAGCAGATTAAAGCCTATCTAAACAGCAAGATTACGCTAAAAATGGATGGTGCCACGGTGACAGCCAAAGATGCCAATGGTAAAACAGTGTTGCCTATCACTTACAACGGAACGACTTATTTGCCTGTGCGTGCTGTGGGATCTTTGCTTGGGACAGAGATCACTTATGACAGTGCAACTTCATCCGTCCTGATTGGCGGAAAGAATGGATCTGAGCCCGTAACCAACGGAAAAGTAACGCTGAGTGCACTTGGAACATCCGTACTGGGATCTACCGCTTGGCACACCAAAGATCCTAAGGATACCACATATAAAGGCAAGGATTACAAGGATGTTTATCTGCATAATGATCCTACGAAACAGGGGGATGATATCCAGATTAATACGGGTAAAAAGTATTCTTCTCTGCACTTGGAACTTGCCGCGCTGAAAGGAAATCAGGAGATTCATATCTATGATCAGGATCTCGCGACACTCAAAAAGTTCAATATCACTCCAGAAAGCGGTATGATGAGTCTAGATGTGGATGTTAAAGGTACAGACGCTGTCTATGTAGAGATTGTATCTGAAGATCCGGGTTCGGCTCTGTTTGTACCGCTCACAACATCGTATCTGACGAAGTAAAACACAATCTGCAAGTTTGCGACCTTACAGAAGGGGCAAGACAAGCATAAACATAAAAAAACGATGATTCACTAGGCGATTCCTGAACCGTATCCGGTATTCAGAGTTGCCTGGTGAACATCGTTTTTATTTTCTTTTTGTTACGAATATTAACGAATGACGGTATCCAGCGGTTTGAGATTGGCTTCAATCTCGGCGCGGCGACCTTCAAGGAATGGAGGCAAAGCAAGCGATTCACCCAGATGCTCCAATTCTTCGTCTGTATCAAATCCCGGACCATCAGTTGCAAGTTCGAACAGAATACCGTTTGCTTCACGGAAGTACAGGGAGCGGAAGTAGAAGCGATCTACAAAACCGGAGTTAGGGAATTGGAAGTTACGAACCCGTTCCACCCATTGTTTGAGTTCTTCTTCGTTATCCACACGGAATGCAACATGGTGTACGCTGCCACGTCCAGGACGCTCTTGGGCAAGGTCATTCCGTTCCTCAACATGCACCTCGGAGCCGCTGCCACCTTCACCGGATTCAAAAACGAGTACATCAGGTTGACCTGGAGTAAAGGCAGGGTAACTTCCTTTAGCTCTGAAACCGAGCAATTCTGTAAGAACCGGAGCGGTAAGGGAAGCATCTTTTACCGTAAGATGGATAGGGCCAAGACCTACAATGCCATACTCGGCAGGCACAGGACTCTGATCCCATGGTTTACCACCAGCGACACCTGTGTTGTTTTCATCCGAGACCAGAATCAGACGTTGTCCTTCAAAGTCTGTGAACGAAAGCGTGGCACGACCACCCCGTTCAACAATCTCTCCATGTGGGACTTCGAATTCGTCAAAACGCTGCTGCCAGTAAGTCAGTGCTGCATCACTTGGAACGCGCAGTGACGTGCCAGATATACTGTTCACACCTTCACGTGTCTGTCCGGCCATCGGAATCTCGAAGAAGGTAAGTTCGGTACCCGGATTGCCTTTTTCATCGCCATAGAAGAGATGGTAGACGGACACGTCGTCCTGATTGACCGTTTTTTTAATGAGGCGCAAACCCAGGATGTTGGTGTAGAAACGATAGTTCTGATCGGCATGTGCTGTTAGAGCGGATACGTGGTGAAGTCCTTTGATTTGCATAATATTTCCTCCTAGATGAAATGGGATAGTGTAAATGTTCAGTTGAACGTTTGTTAAGTACGGTATATTTTATTTCGATTAAGAAAGTTACTAACTTTTCGTTTGTTTTGTTTCTGAATTTATCTTAACATAAAGATATTTAAATTACAATGCTTATTTAGAATTCCAACTGGACAGCTCTTTCATTCAATGGCAAAATGAAAAAGTTAACATTAAAGAGAGATACTGTTGGTGAGATCCTTGTAAAGGAGAGAAGAGATGCATGGCGTATCCAACATGGCTGGACCCTTATGATGCAGAGCCGTTTATCCTGTTCTCCACTTCACATATCGTTTCAATTAGCGTAATTACAGCAATGATTGTACTGATGTTTTTGCTTCGACACCATCTTCGATCATGGTCAGAGAGGGCACGCCGCATACTGCGGATTGTTCTGGCCTGCATCATGTTTGCCTGCGAAATCGTGCTGCAACTCTGGTATGTGTATGGAGGGATATGGAGCCTGCAGACTTCACTGCCACTCGAACTATGCAGTCTGTCTCTGCTATTATCGGCGTTGTTACTACTGACACGCAGTCGACTGTTACATTCTGCACTGCTGTTTGCAGGCATTGCTGGAGCCCTTATGGCGATCCTGACTCCTAATCTGGGTTATGGTTATGCACATTTTCGATTCATTCAATTTATCGTTGCTCATGCCTGTATCATTCTGGCTTTACTATATATGACCTGGGTGGAACAGCTGCGACCTAGCTGGAGATCTGTAGCAGGTTCGATGATATTTGTGAATGTGGCAGCACTAATCGTATACATTGTAGATGTCATGCTTGACGCGAATTATATGTTTTTGAGACACAAACCGAGTACACCCTCGGTGCTGGATGTGCTAGGTCCGTATCCCATGTACATCCTTGGGGAAGAGATCCTTGCATTAGTCTTGTTCTCGCTGATGTACATTTTGCTCTTTGCCATTCCAGATCGGTTGAAGCATCGTGTGAAAAAAGGTAAAAGCTCCGCGGTATAGGGATAATCCTAGTAGTTGCGCCTGCGCCGCATTATAAACTCTTTATAAATAAAATATCCCGCAGTAACCTGACTGGATCAGGTCGCTTGCGGGATGTTTGGGCGTTGTCCCTGAATGGGGCCAGCTTTTATATGTTTATCCACGGAGCAGAGATTCCGCACCATCCACGTAGATTCGTGTACCTGTAACATGAGAGGCTTCATCGGAAGCGAGGAACAGAACGAGGTTCGCCACTTGCTTCGACGTTCCAGGTTCGCCCTTGAGCGGATGTTCGTGACCCTCAGGGAATTCAACAGGAATCTGTACTTCTTTCAGATCATCCGACGGGTAGGTGTTATCATCAATGTTGGTATCGATGGCTCCCGGGCAAACGGCATTTACACGGATCTTATAACGAGCCAGCTCCAGTGCAGCCATCTTGGTAAATGCAGTTTGTCCCGCTTTGCTGGAAGCGTATGCAGAGAAACCAATCCCTGAGAAGACCCGGTTACCGTTGATGGAACTAGTGATAATGATGCTGCCGCCATGTTCTTTCAGATGAGGAATAGCATATTTGACGGTTGCGAAGGTTCCGCGCATATTGATCTCCATCGTCTGGTCCCAGTCCTCAATTTCCATCGTTTCAATCGGGGCCATCGTTCCGTTAATGCCGGCATTCGCAAATATGATATCCAGTTTACCCGCTTCAGCCGCAGCCTGATTGATTGCCTTCTGCACATTATCCGGTTTGGAGATATCACATTCGATCACATACGCTTCTCCGCCAGCCTTTTCGATCGTCTGCTTGGTTTCCTCCGCATTTTCGGGTGTGCGATCCAGCATGTACACTTTGGCCCCATGTTCGGCGAATCGAATAGCAGTAGCCTGACCAATACCCGATCCACCTCCGGTTACAATCGCCACTTTGCCTTCCAAACGTTGTTCTGTCATCTCTGATCCCTCCATGAGTTAGATTATCGTTGTACGCTCTACTTCTAACATACCCGGCTCAAGACGCGTGAATCATATGTGTATATATCAAAAAGAACAGGACCGCAACGCGGCCCTGTTCTGGAACAGATCAACTTCATCATCTGTCTGCTGTAATATTATTTTGGCATGTGTGATAGGAGACACCCTTAGGTCATGCCTTGGTTTACTTATGTTTTTTCCAGTCCATAGCGCTGTTATTGAGCAAATATTCGAAATCGTTATCCCGGCGCTTCTGCTCCGCTTGGCGGGCTTCTTCTGCCTGCTGACGTTCCTGCTCTTTAAGAGCCGCCTCGGCAGCCTTGGCTTCATCCGCCTGAGCTTTCAGCTTCTCCAGCACATCACTGCTGAGCAGATCCTTCAGTGTTGTGGGTTTATCCTGTGCTACTGCTGCTTTGGGAGCAGGAGTGCGTTTTTTGGATTTTGCCATAGGAAAATCTCCTTTCCAAACATGAATCAGGTTCCATTTATCGTACAGTAGTCATAGTATATCAGGTTCCCGTAAAGCATTCCATGAATCTGCGGAACAAAAGCAGGAAAACGAGGGTTGCGTGACGAATGAAAACGGGTATAAAATCATATACTATTACCGATACTGCGACTATTCCCTGGAGAAAGGAGTCGTTGTTCGTGGAAGTAAACCGTGGTTTACTGAAAGGGCTTGCATGGGGCGTTGCCTTTAGCTGCCCGTTATGGATTGCGATTATCGGCTGGTTACGTTTGATGGGATGGATGTATTGAGGATGATGCCGGAAGAGGTCATTTTTTATAAAGTCATAGATGTAACCGCTATCATTAAAATCAAAAAATAAAGCTCTGCCTTGCGAGATTCGCAAAGGACAGAGCTTTTGTTTGTTTAGAGTTCATTAACAAGTCATAACCATGGATTATCATCCGTTTGGCAAGGAAATTCATTAAGGCATTTTTACCGGCTCTGGATATTCCAGACCGTGGGTGTCTACCGTAACTTTTTTCATAACTTGATCGGAAACCGGTTTGTCACCTTCACCTATTTCCTGAGCAGCAATACCATCAACAACTTCCATACCTTCTGTTACCTTACCGAAGGTAGCGTATGAGTTATCCAAATAATCAGCATCTGCTAACATGATGAAGAATTGGGAGCCTGCTGAATCAAGATTATCCGATTTACGTGCCATCGAAATAATTCCCCGAGTATGATTTAGGTGATTCTTGTGGCCATTGGATGTAAATTCCCCTTTGATCGTATAACCTGGGCCGCCTGAACCGTTGCCATTGGGATCTCCACCCTGAATCATGAAGCCGGGAATGACCCGGTGAAAGATCAGGCCGTCATAGAACCCTTTATTCGCAAGGGAGATGAAATTATACACCGTGTTGGGCGCAATCTCGGGGTAGAGCTCAATAACGATCTTTTGACCATCCTGCATCTCAATGGTAGCTACCGGGTTTGGACCTTCAGGTGCGGCCGGGACCGGCGTTTGTTCGGCACTGGTTGAAGGGCGTCCACAACCACTAATGACGATAAGCAGCATCGCAAGAACGAGCGATACTGCGGTTGTTTTTTTCCATCGTAAAGACATGAAAACGTTCCTCCTTGCATCTCTGCATTATATATTTTCTCCAAATCATATTTGGATATTTACCCAACTATCATACCGTTTTTGTGGACAGGATGGCAATGTAATACATGTGTTTGTGGTGAACAAGGGATGGCCTTCATGGAATGATGGGTGTAAAATAAGGAAAATGCTTCCGCATCGGGGACGTACGGGTCTGTTCCGTCCGCTCCAATACACGGCAGTCCCGGCGTCAGTAACGGAAAGGGCGTGCGGGTATATGAACTTCTCGTGGAAGCGCAATCTGGTCATATTGTGGATTGGTGTATTTTTTTGCAGCACCGCCTATTCGATCTCGATTCCATTTCTGCCCCTGTTTCTAAGTGCTGACTTGGGGGTTCGTGATCACCTGGAGTTATGGTCAGGACTGGCATTTGGCATTACGTTTCTCGCGAGTGCACTCGTGTCTCCGTTCTGGGGATCACTGGCTGATAAATACGGACGCAAACCCATGCTGATTCGGTCGGGATACAGCCTTGCCGTCTTGTATTTAATCAATTATTTCGTGCAGGACCCGTATTCGCTGATTGTTGTTCGATTGTTTCAGGGTCTGCTTGCAGGGTTTGTTCCAGCAGCGATTGCTCTGGTAGGCACAAATACACCTGAAGAGAAGACTGGTTATGCACTTGGTATTATGTCCACTGCAGGAGCCACTGGTGGAATTATTGGACCGTTAATTGGTGGCGTGGTGAGTCATTATTATGGCAACCGGAATGCATTTTTATTTTCGGCTATTGTTGTGTTAGTCTCAGCAATCATCGCAACCTTCTGGGTAAAAGAAGAGAACTTCAACCGGAACAAAGCTCGTTCCCACGTCATGGATGATATTCGTGAAGCAAGAGCGAATCGTTTGTTTATGACGGTGCTTGGCATGATGGGCATATGTACATTCTCCGTTATGATTCTGGAGCCACTATTGACGGTCTATGTGATGGAGATGGGCGTTCAGCCGGATCGTGCCTCACTCAGCTCGGGTATTATTTTCTCAGCGGTGGGGGTAGCAACAGTTATTATGGCGCCGCGTTGGGGCAAGATTGGTTCAAGGATTGGATACGGTAAAGTGTTGATCATTGGACTTGTTGGTGGGGCTGTAGGGAATCTTCTGCAGTTCTTTACAACAGGTTATATCGCATTCGGCATTTTACGATTTGTGTATGGTTTATTCTTTGCCGCTGTATTTCCGGCAATTAACGCCATGATTGTGCAGGCTACCGCATCGAGTTTCCGGGGCAGGGCTTTTAGTCTGAATCAATCCGCTGCCCAGATCGGGACGATGGCGGGACCGATTATTGGTGGTGTACTTGGGGGCTGGCTGCCGATACGCTGGATATTTATTATTAATGGTGTGGCATTGATCATCACTGCGATTGTAGCCAAGTGGTCAGGATTGGATCACAAACTGCCCGTGGTAAGTAAGGTTTCCGCTAAACGATGATGCTGAATTGCAAAGAGAAAGTGAACTTACAGGTAACAAAAAAGATGACGCTGTGAAAATTACAGACGTCATCTTTTTTAAGTCTACTACGGATCTATATAAGTTAGTCATCCGAAGAGGGCTTACGAGAAGCCTTCTCTTTGGGAATGGCATGCTCGACCGCATCACGTTGATCCTCATCCTCAAGTGCTTCGGGAAAGGAGTCCTCAGTGAACAGTCCGAAGTCCGGGTCAATATCCCGTTCGGTCACGAGATTATCCGGTTCATGCACATGCTTTTGGCGATCTTCCTTCATCGTGTATGCACCTCCTCATTCAGGATGTCATAACAGCTGTTAATGTCGCGGTGGAATGTCGTTCTCTGGTTTGGCATCCGCACCAGCACCATTAAGCAGATCGGTACCATGCAGCGCATCCGGATCGGGTGCAGCAGGATCAACCGGACTGTTTGGTTGCAGAAGATCTGCATCCGGTACAGATTCCAGCGGTGTCTCTGCCAAACGTGAATCCAATTCCGGCTCATCCACAGCGGTTGCGGCTACGGGTGCCAGATCCGAATCTTCCGTTACAATCCGTCTGCCGGAAACTTCATCAAAGGTATCCATATCGCCTTCCGGGACTTCCGTCTCTGGCGGAATATCGCGGGACCTCTGATAACGGTCATAATAGCGGTCGCTCTCTTCGTTACTAATTGGTTTGTCAGACATGAGTAACACTTCCTTTCATTGTCGGTTGTCCAAATGCTTCTTACCCCGTAGTTACCCAAAGCGCTAGTGTTGTAATCTTGCACAGGTTATTATCTCCGGGTGTTCACTACGATATGAATGCCTTAGAATTTGGGGAATACATATTTAACCAAGAAGTATAAGAATCCGAAAAAGATAATGATATATGCGGCATATTTAATAAATGTGGAAGCGACCATACTTGAATCCGATTTATGCTGAACATCCTTATGTTCTACCTCAACCGTACGATGGGGCTCATTCATTGTAATCATCTCCTTAGCGTGTTTGTTTGCTTTGAGAAACAATTACACCCGGAGCAAAGGATTGAATCGCAGCCACCGTTTTTACAGCTTTTCCTGTTTTGCCTATGTTATGATGAAGCTTGAATATGTAAGGGAGGGATTCATGTGGACTGGTATACACTGGGTAATATGATCACACGCATCCGTATCGGGCAAAAGGCGTCCACACCCGGGTTCTCCCGTACCGTCATCCGTCGTCCGGATGGTTTGTTTTGGGTAGGCGGTATATGGTCCGGGCAAGTGGTCCAGTTACGGGATTTCCTTTTTTCCGACATATGGACCATCTATGATGATGAGGAGACAGAGCAGTGGCTTGAATTTCGCAGTCAAGTTGAACAGAAAGAACGGGAAATGATAGTGAACCAGTTCGAAGACCTGCGTGATTAATCGAATAACTTTAACAATAAAATGGAAATAAGACTATAAATCGACTTAAATGTGAAATTTCATTTTATCTCAAGAAGGTGACGTGACAAACGGTGGCGAATGATAAATGAGAGAATCTAAGATAGGGAAAATTAGAACTTTGAGGTGCTGTGAATGAAAAATGTGCCCAAAGCTATCGTCATCTTATGGATGAGTGTATTGATTATTCTAGGCATGCCACATGGGATAGTCTTTGCAACTACAGGAGCGGTTCAGCAACCTGTATCCATTACAGGATGGGAAGTAAAATGGGGGAACGTTGACGACCAAGGGTTCATCAGTGAGGTTAAGGGAGCAGACGAAATATGGGAAAAGCAGGGCAGCGATAAGTTAGAGTATAGCAATACGGATCGATCGAATTCTTTATGGACTCGCCTGACCATCCCTGAGTTGAGTGAGGAAAGTTCAGCCATTCGATTTGAGAACATTAAAGGCAATCATATTGTTGTTTATCTGGAAGACCGCAAGGTCTACGAGAACTACCATTACAATTATGATAATAATGCGGTGTTGCTGCCCTTATCCAGCGAAAATTCAGGTGACACGCTCTATGTATGGTCGCAAAATGAAAAAGGCCGTCTGGGGATACAAGGTACTGTTCAGGTTGGACCTTATGCCGCGTTACAGGAGAAATATATTCATAACGGACTTATTGATGTAATTTTGGGCGCGACCTTTGTGTTCACAGCGATTACGATGCTGAGTTGTACGTTCTTCCTTGGCAAATTCCATAAGGGATTATGGATCTCGCTATGCATCGTGATGGGTTCCATCGGAACGATGATCATCACGTACTCGCAATTTTTGTATACGTTCTATCAGGTATATGGTGACCTGTATTCCGTAGTCTTTGATCTGGCGATGCTGCTGGGTATGCCAGCGCTATGTTATTTTTTTGAACAGATAATCGGGCCAGGACTGCATGGAATCTTCACCAAACTGCGAAAAATACTATTCATATATTCAGTTATCGCTGTGTTCTCTCTATTTATCTATGTTACTTCAGGTGGGCAATGGGAGATCCTCTACAATCTGCTCGTACAGCGTGTGGTTGGCATTGTGCTGGTCATTCTGCTGACAATCCTGTTGGTTGGTACCATCGCCAAAGCGCTGCAACGAAATCGGGAAGCTATGCTGCTTGCAACGGGATTCGGTACATTTGCCTTGATCAGTGTGGCTGAACTGTTGTGGTATTATCAGCGGAGTGGGACGTATCATCTGTTATGGTGGAAATGGTCCATGGTTGCATTTGTGATCTCGTTGATTGCCATTCTCGGAAGTCGCTTTGCCGAAAAACATACTAAAGTTCTAGAGTATTCCAAGGAACTGGAGCTGTTCAACAATGAGTTGCAGCGATCAGAAAAGATGGAGATTATTAGTGAATTGGCCGCTTCCGTTGCCCATGAAGTACGTAATCCACTTCAGGTGACAAGAGGGTTCCTGCAACTTATGACGGAACAGGAAGACAACAAAAACAAGGGGTACGTGCGAATTGCACTGGAAGAACTTGATCGGGCTTCGGGCATCATAACGGATTTTCTTACCTTTGCCAAACCTGAGTTTGACCATATTATCTCGCTCAATATCTCGGATGAGTTCAATCATATTGAAGGCATTCTTGTACCGATGGCTAATCTGGAAGGTGGTAAAATCACCACCGACATTCCGCCAGATCTATATATTCGAGGCAATTCCTCGAAGTTCAAGCAGGCTTTTATCAATATTATTAAGAACAGTATTGAAGCTCTGCAGGGACAAGGCCAGATTGATATCTGGGCGTACAAGCAGGATGGAATGATTAAGGTGCATGTCAGGGATAACGGAGAAGGAATGGACGAGGAAGCACTCTCCCGGTTAGGTGAGCCTTATTTCTCCAATAAAATCAAAGGCACAGGCCTCGGCATGATGGTGACATTCCGAATTGTTGAAGCGATGCAAGGACAGATCAGCTTTACAAGCACCAAAGGGGTAGGAACAGAAGCGGTTGTATCTTTTGTCGAGTTCGTCGATTGACGAACTCACAGAAGGATACAGCGGCTTTTTTTGTTCCTACCCCTAATTTCTTACACTACAAGATTAGCTCACCCGAATTAACTTCTCCAAGGCCCACAATTCACATCATAATTTACTTTGGAAGGGTTGGGAGGTATGACAAGCACATAGTCATTCTGCTGCTCCTCAACAGTGCGTACCTGAATGTTCTCCGGAATTACGATGCCAAACGCTTCACGAAGCGCCTGCTTCGGATTGGAGTGCAATTGTTGTCTGAAGTGCTCGTCAGTCCAAGCCTTTTCAATAATATCCTCATGCAACGTTTTCTCTGATACCATCATCGTCAACATTCCCTTCATATTTAAAATTAAACTGAATCAGCTTAGTCCTTATGTTCAGAATCCCAACTGTTGCTCGCTAATCCAGTGATGAAACCCGCCTTGGAGGAGCTGTTTCTTCCGTTGTGTAATGTCCTGAACAGCTTGTACTAAAGTGCTGCATAAGTAAGAATTAAACGCCTCAAGATGCGATATTCCTAAGTTAGACGATGTTAGTGTGCGATTATAGTGATAAGCAATGTCTACGTAAGAGTTCATGAGTTGTGTATTGTATACATTGTCATGTATACGTTCGCTTAGAGGATGAACTGGATAGTTGTGATTCAGTGCTGCGGATATGTGGGAGAGGTAGCTGTTGTAGTTTCCATGCACAGCATCTTGTTGCGTGTCTGTGAAGTCATCGGTCATCTGGAGTGTCATGAGTGTGATGTTGATGGCAGAACACACCGGGATGATCCGGTCGGACTGATTCAGCAGAAGCAGTGCACCAGTAGCTCCAATAAGGAGAGGGGCAGCCTTTTGCGCAATCAACAAGGGATTCTGTTGGAAATAATCAATGGAATGCTCACCCGTAACACTCACGGCCCAATCCACTACATATTGTCTGAAATAGACCCAGAACGTGGAGGAAGGATTGAATAATGCCGAGTAAGATTGAAGTGCATCCATGTAATATAGATTACCCAGGGATAACTGCAATGTGGCATTCTCCGGTTGTTCATCCATCACGTCGTCCTGATTCAGAAAATATAACATATGGATGAGACAGGCTGTACTTAATTGGTGTGCTTTCTCTGGGGGTAGTTTATCTGAGTGTTGAATCCAAAGTGGAGTGATGTACCCGATGTAGCTGTGTCCCGAATCTCGTAACAGCGGATTAACCGTACGAAGCTGCTCTAATGCATGTCCTGACAAGGGTTCGGGATATTCCCGTACGAGTTGCTCCGCTGAAGCAAACACGACCTCCAGATCGGATCTAAACGGATCTAACCAATCTTTCCGCATTATTACATATCGTCCTTCCTGCGATAAGGTGATTCAGGACTGTTTGACTAGATCATGAAGTTACTTTCAGTATAGCGGAAATAAACTGAAAAAAATAGGATTTTTTGTGATCAATTGTGAGAAAAATGATGACTTTTTGTATTTTATGGCATAAAAAAGTGGATTTTAGGCTCAAACTAGGAAGGCACAGGATTTCGACATCGGAAAGGCGGCAGAAAAATGAATTTGAAATGGAAAACATGGATGGCAGCCGGATTGGCAGCCGTAGTTATAACAGCAGCAACAGGACATGTGGCATTTGCTGATCCAGCCGTTCGTGCTGAGGAGCATGATGATGCGTCAAAAGCTTCTTCCTCCGGCAAACCAGCGAAGCCATGCATGCAGGCAGGACATGGTCTGTTCATGATTGGTGAGACGGCAGACTTGCTAGGGATTGGACTTCGGGATCTGAAAGAACAGATGGAACTTGGCAAGACGTTGTCCCAGATTGCGAAAGAGCGTAAGGGACTTAGTGAGGAGCAGTTATTGCAGAAGTTGAAGCCTACACTGGCACAGCGTTTGGATCAAGCTGTGGAAGAAGGTTGTCTCACCAAGGAACAAGCTGCAGCCACGAAGGCAGACATGGATACCAAGTTGAAAAAGGTCATTAATACACCGCTGCGTGATTTGCGGCGTGAATTTGCCCACCATGGCAAACGTTCCATGGTAGATAAGGGCGAAATTGCCCGGTTTATTGGAGTGACCCCTGCTCAACTGCACGAGCAGCTTCAGGGAGGGAAATCCCTGGCTGAGATTGCTCAGGCAAAAGGCATTAGCGAAACGCAGCTGGTGGACAAGCTGAAGGAACAATTAACGGGTGATTTGAAGATATTTGTGAATCAGAAGGGCAACGTGCATCCAGCCCCGGGTCCCCAGGAACCTGTTCCTGGACGATCAACTTCGAGCGAAGTAAATTAAAGAAGAGCGTCTCCGTGAGGGGACGCTCTTCTTTATTCTAAAACGGCTCACTTGTTCCCGGATTGCGAGTTGAGCCGGGTGACGGAGTTCGCTCAGGTGAATTTCTTTTGTCCACAGCAGCTGATGGATTGGGAGTTAAACGTGGTTTGCGCATTAACCCTACGGTGAAACGTGAGCCAGGAAGCTTGGACAGCGCCCAACTGATTGCAAGAGCAATACCAACGGTTACAAGGAACGATAGCAACGTTACAGGCAGATGCCATCCACTGAGTTGAAGCGGTCTGGTTACATAAGCGATCGCGTAGATCACCAGTGCATGAACCAGATATCCACCAAATGAATAACGGCCAATCCAGGCTAAGAGGCGCTGAAACCATGTATCTTTGCCCCGCATCAGTACAAGGAAACCATACATCATAAACATCTGAGCCATAATGATCAGGAATGTGGTTGGTTTCAGATAGGTGGAGATATTCAGATTAACAACATCCCCGGACCCACGCAGGACATCGTAACCAAGCCATATATACATCCCTATAAACAGACAGATCGTCCAAGGCAGGATCTTCGTGGTCCAACTCCTCCAGCTATCCACTGACCAGGCACATACGGCACCCAGTAAAAAGTAAAACCAGTACATCACCCATGAATAGGAGCGATATTGCAGCAATGTTGACCAAGGCTCAGACATGGATTCTGTCCAGCCCCCCATATTATAGTAGGACCATTGCATAAGCAGGGCATATAGTACTGCTGCAAAGAGAATTAGTCCGATAATGACTTGCATGGGCGTGAAACGTGAGGTGTTCTGGATACGTCTCTGAATGGCTTTTGCTCCTGTCCAGAACAGGGGGAACAGAATATAGAACTGAAACACCATAATAACAAACCAGAGATGATACCCCGTCTGTGGTATAAACAGTTCACGAATCAGACTGCGAAAATCCGGTATGCCTGCAAGCCAGAACGCGGGGGTGAAGATACGGACAGAAAGCCAGTAGATCAGTGTCCATACGACAAACGGCATATAGATATCGCCAAATCGCTTTCGAATGAAGTGAGGATAGTCCGGTTTGGTGTTACGATGATGGTAAAACAACATTACACCCGATAGAAATACAAACGTTGGCGTACCAAATCGGGTCAGATGATAAATCATGGTCAGCATAATGGAATCCGGTTGTTCAATATCAGCGCGATAGATATACTCAGCGATACTATGCTGCATGACGATTGCCAGAAAGGCAATGCCCCGCAGTTCGGTCCATTCCGCTATTCGCGGTTTTTTCACATTGTAATCCTCCCTCCAGGAACCGGAGTTCATCATATAAGGGTACCCGTTAAACATTAAGACTGCATTAAATGGAGAAAATAGGTACAAAAAAGACGGCTTTGGCCGTCTTTTCTATTGATATATCTCATGCTTGTTTTAGTTCTGTTCCTCTGATGATGGAGTCTCTGAGGACGCGGCATCTTCTTCAAACAGTTTCTGAATGTAGGACTGGAGTTTGGTCACATCAACACCCAGTACCTGAGCTGAGCCGACCAGTTCATTGGTGAGTAGTTTGTTCGGTGGAATCTGCTGCTGATCGATATCGTTCACATGAATATCGAAGCCGAGTGATGCGAGTTTTAACATCTGGGTTGGACTGAGGTCTGTCTCAATGTAGGGAGCGATGGCTTCCAGGATATCCGGGATTTTGAAAAGCGACGTAGTGCTCTGCATTTTCTTGGCCAGCTCGGTCATGAAGATCCGCTGCCGTTCGGTACGGGTAAAATCCGAGGTGGCATCATGCCGGAACCGAACATATTGCAGGGCGGTTTTGCCGTCCATATGTTGCAATCCTTTTTTCAAGTCAATGTCGTACATATGTTTATCTGCTTTACTGGTGTAATACATGTCTTTCTCCACATTGATCTCAATGCCGCCTACCGCATCAACAAGTGCCATGAAACCTGTAAAGTCTGTGTAGACATAATGCTGAATGGGAATACCGAGCAGATCACTGACGGTTTGTTTGGTCAGCTCCGCACCCCCGTAGGAAAAGGCTGCATTAAGTCGGCTTTTGCCATGCCCGGGAATGGCAACATAGGTATCACGCAGTACGGAGAATAGATGGGCTTTCTTGGTGACCGGATCAATGGAAGCGACCATGACCGAGTCTGAGCGTCCTGAATCATCGCCTCTTGAGTCTCCACCAAGGAGCAGAATGTTCACCCGTTCCTGGCCCTCCCATCTGGGAATCGTTGTTGTTGGTGTGTCTGAATCGTTGTCTGTGCCGGAAGAGGACGAGTTGGATGAAGTCCCGGAAGCCGTGGAGATGCTATTGGCAAAATGAACAATCGAATATCCGTAATATACAACGACACCTGTAATCGCAAGTGCCAGGGTCAGGGCTGTACCCCATAACCATTTTTTAAGCATAATCTTCACCTTTCTATGATTGAACTGATATGTAACCCAAACTAGTTTAACAAAAAGAAAGCAAAAAGTCCTCTTTGATTTCGTAACTTTGGTCAATGTGAGGATTGTTTGACAAATAGTTAGTGTATATTTAATATGTAAAAAATAATCTTGTTTTGTGTAATGGGGGTATTAAAAGCCAGTTATGAATCAATCACTATTTAATTGGATTAATCAGTTTGCAGACCAAATACCGTTTCTGGACTGGTTTATGATCACATCATCCGAGTATGCGGTTTGGGTCATGATTGCACTGCTCGTTATTGTATGGTTTCTCGGCGATCCATCGAAACAACGAATTGTTTTCTATGCCTGTGTGGCTTCCATTGTAGCGCTGGTTCTGGCCAAATGGGGGATTTCACCAGCAGTCGGTCACCCAAGACCTTTTGTAGAAGGGACTGTGCATCAGCTGGTTGCCCATGTACCTGATCCTTCTTTTCCAAGTAAACATGCTTCCTTTGTATTTGCTCTAGCGGCTGCTTCATTCTTTATTGGACGTCGCTTCGGGTTATGGATGTTGTTACTCGCTGTGTTGACAGGGGTGTCGCGTGTATATGTTGGTGTGCATTATCCAGGAGATATTCTGGGAGGATTCATTCTCGGAAGTCTGCTTAGTGTGGTTCTGATTACAACCCGCAATTATACCAAGTCGATTCCCGACTTCTTCATTAACATACACCGACGTGTTTTTCGTTAGCTTTTGAAAGCAATGTCTAGTGAAGTTTTGGTAGTTTAGTTTATTGAAAGAAGTCTCTTATCTCTGGTTCTGCCAAAGATGGGAGACTTTTTTTGTGTTATGTTCGAAGTTACCTGAAATTTATAGAAATTGAATTCTAACATCTACAATTCATGACGATAGGTGACGATATATTATAAATATGTATTATTTTGAGGAGTGGGACACATGGAAGACACGCGGGGGAATAAGTTGGGGATATTGAAGTTCACGATTCGAGGCAAGTTACTGACAGGTTTTCTTATCGTCGTGGCTCTGCTGGTTGTTGTAAGCGTTTATGCGTTAATACAGATCCATAATATGTCTGGTAAAGCCAATGATGTGGATCAGACCTGGATGCCGAGTGTAAGCCTCCTTGGCTTGATGAATGGCGATGTTTCGGATGTAGAGCGGTTGGCGCTGGCAATTATCGTTGAACAAGACGAAGAAGAAAATGTCAAGGTGAATGAAGCGTTAAAGTTGCTCCTCACCAAGATTGAGGATGAGCGTAAACAGTTGCTTACATACATTGAGAGCAATGATGAATCGATGAAGCTCTACAATGATTTCAGTACGAATTATGATGCGTATCTGGAGAAAATGCCTGCATTCATAGAATTCGGTATTGCAAATAACTATGAAGAAGCAAGTAGACTGCACACTGAAGCCTATCCAATGTGGTACACAGCAAACGACTCTATCACCAAGTTAATCACTTTAGGCAATGAAGGATCGCAAGCCGCAACGGGTGATTCTGTCGAGTTGGCTGAGAATACATTTAATGTGATTTTGGCAGTGACAATTTTTGCATTCCTGGTCGCGATATTCATTGCATTCTTCATTGCAAGCATTATTTCACGTCCAATCAAAAAGATGAATGAAGCGGCCTTGGCTATTGCCAATGGTGATCTGACGGGTGAGACGATTGTGCTCAAGAACAAAGACGAATTGGGAACGCTCGCGGCTTCCTTCAATACCATGAGTGGTAATCTGCGCTCCATGATTGAATCGGTGTCGATGACTTCCGAACAGGTAGCTGCTTCATCGGAGGAGCTTCTTGCAAGTGCGGAGCAGAATACTCAAGCCTCGGAACAGATTTCCGAAACGGTTGAGGAACTGGCCGTAGGTACGTCGGATCAAGTTGATATTGTAAAACGCTCTTCACAGGCGATGAATGAGATGGCTCTCGGATCGGAGCAGATTGCTGAGCTAGCTCAGAGTGTATCCGTATCTGCTGTGGATGCGGCGAATCAATCTTCCGAAGGAAATATGATTATTCAGCAAGCGGTTGAACAGATGGGTTCTGTTCGAAATTCCATTGCTTCGCTTACCGAATTGGTTACAGGGCTGGGGGAACGTTCAGCAGAGATTGGAACCATTACCGAGGTAATCAACAACATTGCCCGGCAGACCAATCTGCTTGCACTGAATGCAGCCATTGAAGCCGCACGAGCAGGAGAGCACGGACGTGGTTTCGCCGTAGTTGCGGGAGAAGTGCGTAAGTTGGCTGAGGAATCTTCTACATCTGCGCAACGAATTACGGACCTCGTTCAATTGATTCAGAAAGATACGGATCATGCTGTTCAGGCAGTGAAAGTGAACAGCAGTGAGACAGAAGCAGGAATCGAGATGGTTACTGCGGCAGGACAAGCCTTCGAGCAGATCTCGGATGTGGTCAACAAAGTAGCGGGTGAAATCCAGGAAGTATCTGCAGGTTCAGAGGAAATGTCGGCGAGTACAACTGAGGTTGTAGGATATGTAAGTCAAATCTCCAACATTGCTGGAGAGGCAGCGGGCGGGGTTCATAATGTATCTGCCGCAACTCAGCAGCAGTTGGCTTCGATGGAAGAGATTGCATCATCCGCAGGTTCATTATCCAAAATGGCCGAAGAACTGCAGGAGCAGATTAACAAGTTCAAAGTGTAACCAATGAGATGTTCTGATACCTAAGGTGTAGAGAAACATACTGGCGGATGGTCAGAATGCCATTCGATTTGTACTGTTGAAGATACCAAGGGCGAGAAGCTGTTTCTCTAACGCGCATATGCGTTAGAGAAACAGCTTTTTTTGTCACATGACGCAGAGCAGGTCACAACAATGTTATTTCAGAAGTCACCAACGCTTATATAGCTGGTGAAACAAACGGCTATAATGGTAATTAATGGTGGAACTTACACTGAAATACACCATGGGGAGGAGCGATATAAACTTGCAGTCCAGAGTAATGCATACGGAATATTGATGAAGAGGAGATGAATAGTTGAACATGAAGGGGAGCTGGTGGAGACGAGTCGCTATGATCGCGTTATCGGCAGGATTACTGGCAGGGAGTTTATCGATGGGCACAGGAATTCGTAAGGCGGATGCGGCCGCCGGAAATCAGAACTATGCTGAAGCACTGCAAAAGGCCATTTACTTCTATGAGGCACAGCGCTCGGGTCCGTTGCCAGCGAGTAATCGGGTCGAATGGCGTGGTAATTCGGGCATGCAGGATGGAGCTGATGTAGGCGTTGATCTGACCGGAGGATGGTATGATGCCGGAGATCACGTGAAGTTTGGATTTCCGATGGCTGCTTCCGCAACGATGCTCGCCTGGTCTGTCGTGGAATACAGCGACGGATATGAACAGGCCGGACAACTGGAGGAGATCAAGAATAATATCCGATGGGCGACCGACTACTTTATGAAAGCGCATACGAAACCAAATGAATTATGGGGACAAGTGGGGGCAGGTAATACCGACCATGCTTGGTGGGGTCCTGCAGAAGTCATGCAGATGAACCGTCCTTCGTTCAAGATAGATGCTTCATGCCCGGGCAGTGATCTGGCGGCAGAAACGGCTGCAGCGCTGGCAGCGTCATCGATTGTATTTGCAGATGATGATCCGGTATATTCGGCCAGACTGCTTCAACATGCGAAAGAGCTGTACAACTTCGCAGATACATATCGGGGGGAATACACCGATTGTATCACTGATGCTGCAGCGTTTTATAATTCGTGGACAGGATACGAAGACGAGTTGGCATGGGGTGGAGCATGGCTTTATTTAGCTACTAATGATAGCGCTTACTTGTCCAAAGCCATTGCAGCTACGGACCGGTGGTCTTCTAGTGGAGGCTCAGCCAATTGGCCCTATACCTGGACACAAGGTTGGGACAGTAAACATTATGGTGCCCAGATCCTGCTTGCCCGTATTACGTCCAGTTTGAACATGCCGGAGGCGACAAGATTTATTCAGTCGACTGAGCGCAATCTGGATTATTGGACGGTTGGAGTCAATGGGACACGAGTCAAGTATACGCCGGGAGGTCTGGCGTGGCTGGATCAGTGGGGATCGCTCCGATATGCAGCGAATGCATCCTTTATTTCTTTTGTATACTCCGACTGGGTCAGTGATCCTGTGAAAAAGTCAAGATATCAGGATTTTGCTGTCTCACAGATGAATTATATTCTGGGCGATAATCCGCGTCAGAGCAGTTATGTGGTCGGATATGGGCAAAATGCACCTCAACATCCGCATCATCGGACCGCTCACAGTTCATGGCTGAATAACGAAGATATCCCGGCTAACCATCGCCACATTCTGTATGGTGCCATGGTCGGTGGCCCGGATGCATCGGATGGATATACCGATGATATCGGGGATTACGTGAGTAATGAGGTCGCAACCGATTACAATGCTGGTTTTACCGGCGCACTGGCAAAGATGAATTTGCTGTTTGGTCAGAATCATCAGCCCCTGGCGAACTTCCCTGCACCTGAGGTGAAGGGAGATGAGTTCTTTGTGGAGGCTGCGATCAAATCATCAGGTGCCAATTATACGGAAATCAGAGCACAGCTTAATAATCGTTCCGCTTGGCCTGCCCGAATGGGAGATCAACTTTCTTTTAAGTATTTCCTGGATCTGAGTGAAGTATATGCTGCCGGGCGTACGGTATCGGACGTGCAAGTGACAACCTCCTATACGGAGGGGGCGACGGTATCCCAACCCGTTGTGGTGAATGCAACCCAGCATATCTATGCCATTACGGCGAACTTCGGTAATACCAAGATCTATCCAGGTGGGGAAGGAAATTATCGTAAAGAAGTACAGTTCCGCATTACAGGCCCACAGGGTGCATGGAATGCCAGCAATGATCATTCGTTCCAGACGCTGACCACAGGCACTCCTGTGAAGAGCATATACCTTCCAGTCTATGATGCGGGGGGGAAGGTGTATGGACAGGAGCCTGGTGTTACACCAGTCACGGTTCCAGGCGCACCTGCTGGCGTGCAGGCTGTAGCGGGAAGTAGTCAGGTTAACCTGACCTGGGCCGCTGTATCCGGGGCCGAATCGTATACGGTGAAGCGTTCCGAGGTGAGTGGAGGACCATATATAACTGTTGCGACAGGGGTTAATGGATTGACCTACACAAACACGGGACTGACCAACGGGACGGCTTATTATTATGTAGTGACTGCTGTGAATTCAGCAGGGGAATCATCGGGTTCTGTGCAGGTGTCGGCTACCCCGCAAGTAGCTTCGACGGTGCCGGGAGCACTGACTTTAAGTGGGACAGCTGGTGATGCGCAGTCGGTCCTGACCTGGACAGCAGCCTCGGGCGCTACTAGCTATAAGGTACAACGTTCGGTGGCAGGCGGGACATATGCAGATGTGGCAACCGGATTGTCCGTGTTGACTTACACCGACACAACAGCGCTGAATGGCACCACGTACAATTACCGGATTGTAGCTGTGAATGCGAACGGACAGACACTGTCCAATGTCCTGGCACTGACGCCTTCTGCACCTCCGGTGACGACGGGTACACTCGAAGTGCAGTACCGCAGCGGAGGGTCTGGGAATTCAAGTAATGCGGCGACTCCGCAGTTCAACGTGAAGAATACCGGAACACAGGCGATTGATCTCAGTACCGTGAAGATCCGATATTATTTCACCAAGGATGGTGCGGATCAAATGACCTTCTGGTGTGATTATGCCGAGATGGGCACGGCCAATGTTGAAGGTACATTTGTCGCAGTGAATCCGGCGAAGGGTACCGCAGATACGTATCTGGAGATTAGCTTTAAGCCTGGAGCAGGCAGTTTGGCCGCTGGAGCAGAGACCGGCGTGATTCAAGCACGCTTTTCCAAAAATAACTGGAGTAATTTCGATCAAAGTAATGATTATTCCTATGATGCTTCCAAGACGGCTTTTGCCGTATGGAACAAGGTAACAGGGTATCAGGGAAACACCAAAGTATGGGGCTTGGAGCCGTAACTAGCTCAAGATCATTGGCCGAATAGCAGCATGGGCAGACCAACAGCACTTATATTCAATTTCCACTATTCCAGGGAGGTATATATTAATGTTGAAATCAGCTGCGAAAAAAAGTTTAACAGCCATGCTGGCGGGAACCGTCATGTTGACCGGATACACCGGACTCTGGGCAGGGCCGCAAACAGCACATGCCGCAGATCAGGCCATCGAGATTCAGGCAGACGGCATTAATGAAGCCCGGTTTTTGCAATTATATGATCAGTTGAAAGATCCGGCGAACGGATATTTTTCGCCAGAGGGTCTACCGTATCATTCCATTGAGACCCTGCTCAGTGAGGCCCCGGATTATGGTCATATGACGACGTCAGAGGCATACAGTTACTGGCTGTGGTTGGAAACCATGTATGGTCACTACACTGGAGACTGGTCCCAACTGGAAGCAGCTTGGGACAGTATGGAGAAATACATTATCCCGGTCAACGAAGGTGACGGCAAGGAAGAGCAGCCTACGATGAGCTCATACAACCCGAACAGCCCTGCTACGTATGCAGCGGAAAAACCTTTTCCTGATCAATATCCATCGCCACTTAATGGTCAATATGCAGCGGGTAAAGACCCGATTGATGCTGAACTTAAGGCGACCTATGGTAACAATCAGACCTATCTCATGCACTGGCTGGTCGATGTGGATGACTGGTATGGATATGGAAACCTGTTGAATCCATCACATACGGCTACCTATGTGAACACGTTCCAGCGTGGGGAGCAGGAGTCTGTGTGGGAAGCCATTCCGCATCCATCTCAGGATGATAAATCTTTTGGTAAGGCAAACGAAGGCTTCATGAGCTTGTTCACAAAGGAAACTCAGGTACCGTCAGCGCAATGGCGTTACACTAACGCCACGGATGCCGATGCGCGTGCTGTACAGGTGCTGTATTGGGCGAAGGAGATGGGATACAACAATCCGGATTATCTGGATAAAGCGAAGAAGATGGGGGACTATCTGCGCTACGGCATGTATGATAAATACTTCCAGAAAATTGGGAGTGCAAAGAGCGGTACACCAACACCGGGTACAGGCAAGGATTCCAACATGTATCTCATGGCTTGGTATACGTCTTGGGGAGGTGGCTTGGGTCAAGGTGGGGATTGGGCTTGGCGCATTGGAGCGAGCCATACCCATCAGGCTTATCAAAACCCGGTTGCAGCGTATGCCTTGTCTGACCCGGCTGGCGGCTTGATTCCGGAATCAGCTACAGCGAAGGCAGATTGGAATGCGACGTTGAAACGTCAGTTGGAATTCTACACTTGGCTACAATCCCATGAAGGAGCCATCGGCGGGGGAGCAACGAACAGTCTGGATGGTTCATACAAAGCTTATCCAGCAGGGGTAAGTACATTCTATGACATGGCATATCAGGAGGCGCCTGTATATCGTGATCCGGATTCCAACACCTGGTTTGGATTCCAGGCATGGCCGCTGGAGCGTGTAGCCGAGATGTACTATATTCTTGCGGAGAGCGGGGACTTGACCTCTGAGAACTTCCAGATGGCCAAGAAGGTAATCACGAAGTGGATCGACTGGAGTAAGGATTATGTATTTGTAGGTGAACGTCCGGTGACGGATGCGCAAGGCTATTATCTGAATGCGGCTGGACAGCGCATTTTGGGTGGAACTAATGTTCAGGTAGCAACAACGCCGGCTCCGGGAGAGTTCTGGATTCCGGGTGGTCAGGAATGGCAGGGTCAACCGGACAAATGGAATGGATTCAGTTCGTTTACGGAAAATCCGAACTTCCGTGTAACGACCAAAGATCCAGTGCAGGATACAGGGGTTCTGGGAAGTTACGTTAAAGCTCTGACCTTCTTCGCAGCGGGAACTCAGGCAGAGAACGGCACACTTAGTGCGGAAGGCCAAGAAGCCAAGGATCTGGCTGAGGCTCTGTTGGATACAGCTTGGGATTACAATGATGGTGTGGGTATTGTTACGGAAGAAGAACGTAAAGACTACTTCCGCTTCTTTGCCAAAGAGATCTACATCCCGGCGAACTGGTCTGGAACCTTTGGTCAAGGCAATACGATTCCAGGTACAGCAGGTGTACCTTCAGATCCGGCAAAAGGTGGCAATGGCGTATACATTGGATACTCCGACTTGCGTCCGGCCATCAAGCAAGATCCGGCATGGGCATACCTGGATAATCTGTACAAAACGTCATATAACACAACCACGAAACAGTGGGAAAATGGTGCACCTACCTTTACGTATCACCGGTTCTGGTCACAGGTGGATATGGCTACAGCGTACGGCGAGTATGATCGTCTCCTCGGAGATTCGGATAGTCCGGAAGTGGAAGTACCCGCTGCTCCTGCTGGCGTAACAGCAACTGGAGGAAGTGAGCAAGTGGTTCTGAATTGGAACGCAGCCGCTGGTGCAGCCTCGTATAACGTGAAACGTGCAGAAGTGAATGGTGGTCCTTATACGTCTGTAGCGACAGGGGTCACAGGATCGACATTCACGGATACAGGCTTGACCAACGGCACAACGTATTATTATGTCATCACTGCGGTGAATGCCGTAGGTGAGTCTGCACCGTCGACACAGGCATCTGCAACACCACTCGCAGGTACCGTTGTGCCAGGCGTATTCAACCTTACTGGAACGGCTGGCAATGCCCAGGCGGTACTGACATGGACTGCATCAACTGGAGCAGCGAGTTATAAGGTACAACGTTCGGTAGGCACCGGGGCATATGCTGATCTGGCAACAGGTTTGACCGCACTGACGTATACCGACGCTACAGCGGTGAATGGTACGGCTTATAATTATAGAGTCGTAGCCATTAATACGAGTGGTCAGACGAATTCAAATGTATTGGTGTTGACCCCATTGGCACCTCCAGTTACAACGGGAACGCTTGAAGTACAATACCGTAATGGTAGTTCAGGGGCTTCGGTCAATGCGATTACTCCGCAGTTCAATGTGAAGAATACAGGTACAACTGCTGTGGACTTGAGCAAAGTGAAGGTCCGGTATTATTTCACCAAGGATAGTGCCGCTGATCTGAGTTTCTGGTGTGATTATGCACAGATTGGCAGTGGTAACGTGGAAGGGCATTTTGTCTCGATAGATCCGGCCAAGGGCACGGCAGATACGTATCTGGAGATTGAATTCAAAGCAGGTGCCGGCAGTTTGGCCGCGGGTGCCGAAACCGGAATCATCCAGGGACGTTTCTCGAAAAACAACTGGACGAATTTTGATCAAACGAATGATTATTCCTTTGATTCCACCCAAACGGCCTTCAGTGCCTGGACAAAAGTGACAGCTTATCAGGATGGCGCCAAGGTATGGGGAATTGAACCTTAAATGAGTTGATCGACCGATTGTAGAGTGATGTTACTCATCATACAGGTTAAGCCGGGGAGAAATCCCTGGCTTTTCTTTTTTTATGGAAAAGCAAAAATGAAATACGAAATAATCAAACGGACACTGCTGATAAATCGATCCGTATTGGGGCTGGAGGCAAAAATGTGAATTCGGTGAACGGTAATCGGCAAATGAATCATAGTAATGTTTACCATATTTGCGATTTTAAACATTAAAATCTAGGTCATATGGCATATGCCCTGAATGAGAAACGACCTAACTCTTTTATCGCGGTAAAATGAAGTATATCAAATAGTTACAATAATTTAACCTTTCAAAAAGAAGGGATCAGCAGTGAATTTTTCCAGTAGATTATGGACACATCCTGATACTTAGTGCTCAAGTTCGCCTATATCAATACAGGACTTTCGACTGATGAACGTTATGGATAGCCCGTTTACAATGGGGCAAGCCCGGGAGAACCAAGCCAGGTTAAAATTCTGTAACATCAGGGGGAACTCGACATCATGAACTGGAAAAAAACGATTATTACGGCAAGTGTCACAGCAACGATGCTGATGGGAAGTCTGACGACAGGAGCACTAACGGCACAGGTATCGGCAACTGCTGTTAACAATTCACAAGTAAAAGTAATTTGGGGCGTAAACCTACGCACAACACCTTCTTCTTCTGCGAAGATTGTTCGCTTGGTCGCTAAAGGGGAAACGGTAACGGTGCTTCAGCAATCCGGTTCGGATTGGTATAAGATTAAGGATTCTGCTAACCGGACAGGTTACATATCTTCTTCATCCAAATACACACAAGCGATTAGTGGCGGCACAAGCGGATCGGGTTCGAATAGTGGTACATCGGTGACCGGCAATGCATCTGTAGAAAAAGTGATTGCAGCGGGAATGAAATATTTGGGAACACCTTATGAGTTCGGAGCCAGTCGTAACAGCACAGCTACTTTTGACTGTTCCAGCTTTGTACGCCAGGCCTTCATTGATGCACTGGGCATCAAGCTTCCAGCGGATTCCCGCAAACAGGGAGACTATGTAAAAGCCAAGGGTACAGTTCAGACGAACTGGAAAAACCTGAAACGCGGCGATCTGATGTATTTCATGTCGTATAAAGGCAGCTCTGCATCATCGTATTCGGGCGTGAATAAATCTAGCGCAACCATTACGCACACAGGGATTTACCTGGGCAACGGCAAGGTATTACATACGTATTCCAACGCTGGCGGTGGTGTAACAACTAGTGATATCTCCGGCAAACACTGGGAGTATCGCTTCCTGTTTGGTGGCAGTGCGCTGTAAGTTAGAACAAGAACTTTCTTAAATAATCTACGCATGTTCATATGCATACAAAACACCTCCCATTCTGCCTTTGACAGGCGACTGGGAGGTGTTTTGGTGTTATTTATTATTTTGAAGAACTCAATCGTGATAGTACAGCCGGAACAGGATATCCTGATTGTAGTTGCCGAATCCCTCGCCATATAAGGTAAGCCCGCCCACATGCTGAGCATCTTCCTCCACCGAAAGACGAAGAGTCCATTGGTTGCGTTCGACCGGGATATCTGCGAGTGTAATGTCGGATAGATGTTGTCCATCAATAAACGTACCCTCATTGGTAATTCGCAGTACCTTGAGCATGCCGTACTGATTGACACTGTCACTCCACCATTCCGGGGTGAACATGCCACGTCCGTTGCCTGAATCTCCAGGACTTGTCCATTCCCCCAATCGGATGCCATTCAGCATGAATGTAATATCCGAGGGCCAATTCGGATTAACCGAAGGTGCTTCTGATCCGATCTCAAGGGCCAATTCAATCGCATTGATCTGTTGTCCGGATAAAATATAGTTTGGAATTTTGTACTCCACAAACCCACGGCCAAACCACAGAATATGTGCATGCATCCGCTCGGGGTCGAGAAAATAACGAGGGTCATCGTACTGTCCAATGACCTGAGTGGATGTAGCCAGACCACATGTCGGATAGACGTCAAAGTGGGTGTAGTGTCCCACAGGGACGGAAACCTCATGCAGTTTGCGGGCTGTCCCGCTTTCTTGGGGCATGGAGATGCCGATCCAGTCTACAGCAAGGCTGTTCATTTTATGTGTGCCGCCGTCTTTGCGTATCATTTTGGACTGAATAATGCCCACATCCTGAAGTTTGCGGACATGCATGGTCACGATGGCACTACTCAGACCCAGTGAAGCAGCAAGGTCTTTCACATTCATCGGAGTCTCTGCAACAAGGCGGATGATCTGTAGACGGACTTCACTGGCAAGTGCTTCATATAGGGGTAGCCATTCGGCATCGGTATTTGCTCTGATCACAGTTGTTCCTCCATTTTATCTGTATAGAATTAAGTTAAACATAAATTCAGTAAAAAGAATAACATTTTGCAAAATTCAGGTTGAAATTAAGGCTATAATCGATTTTAATATAAATATGAACGTTGATCCATAGAATATCAATTAATTTTTATATTAATCTTAGGGAGTTGAAATTCATTATGGAAAAAGCAAAAATGACGGTAGATAAAGATTTTACTATTGGTGTAGTGGATAAGCGATTGTACGGATCATTTGTTGAGCATTTGGGACGTGCAGTCTATGGCGGGATTTACGAGCCGGGGCATCCATCAGCGAATGAACAGGGTTTCCGCACTGATGTGCTGGAGATGGTCAAAGAGTTGAATGTACCGATTGTACGTTATCCTGGAGGTAATTTTGTATCCGGTTACAATTGGGAAGATTCGGTTGGACCTGTGTCAGAACGCAAACGCAGACTGGAACTGGCCTGGAGAACGATTGAGACCAATGAATTTGGCTTCAACGAATTCGTGGACTGGGCAAAACAGGCTAATTCTGAAGTGATGATGGCGGTCAATCTGGGAACACGGGGTACGGATGCAGCTCGCAACATTGTAGAGTACAGCAACCATCCGGAAGGTTCGTACTATAGTGATCTTCGCATCAAGCATGGATACAAGCAGCCGCATGCGATCAAAACATGGTGTCTGGGCAACGAGATGGATGGTCCTTGGCAGATTGGTCACAAAACGGCAGATGAGTATGGACGGTTAGCTGTTGAAGCGGCAAAAGTCATGAAGTGGACGGACCCGACGATTGAGCTGGTAGCCTGCGGAAGTTCGAATCTGAATATGCCATCGTTCCCGGAATGGGAAGCAACGGTGCTGGATCATACGTATGATCACGTGGAGTATCTGTCCTTGCATCAATACTACGGCAATCAAGAGCAAGATACGCCAACGTTCCTGGCACGCTCGCTTGAAATGGATCGTTTTATCGATACCGTGAAGGCAACTTGTGATTATATCAAAGCCAAGAAACGTAGCAAAAAGACGATGTATCTGTCCTTTGATGAGTGGAATGTATGGTATCACTCCAATGAAAATGATTCGAAGATGGACCCTTGGCAGATTGCTCCGCCACAGCTGGAGGATATCTACAATCATGAGGATGCACTGCTCGTTGGTTGTATGTTGATCAGTATGCTCAAACATGCGGATCGGGTTAAAATGGCTTGTCTGGCACAACTCGTTAACGTGATTGCGCCGATCATGACAGATACGGGTGGTGGTTCATGGAGACAGACAATCTTCTATCCATTCATGCATACGTCCCTCTTCGGACGTGGAACAGCATTGGTACCATTGATCCAGTCTCCAAAATACGATACAAAACAAATCACAGATGTTCCTTATCTGGAAGCTATTGCGGTTCATAACGAAGAGCAGGGTGAAGTGACTGTATTTGCAGTCAACCGTCATCTGGAAGAATCCCTTCCGCTCGAAGTGGACCTGCGCAGCTTCGGGAAGTGTACCGTGATCGAGCATATCGTGCTGGAAAGTGACGATCTCAAAGCATCTAATACGGCAGCACAACCAAACCGCGTTGCTCCTCATAATCGCGGGGGTGCAGTTGTATCTGATACTCTGATTACGGCGAGCTTGGCAAAAGCATCATGGAACGTAATCCGTTTGAAAGTCCAGTAAGAGATAGCATAAAGGGATGGGACACGTGAGAGCGCAATGGCAGGCTTGATGCCTGAGAGGGAAGCCAGCGAACAGCGGATTAGCGTGTTCCTTCAATCAAAAAAGCTGGGTGCGAGTTCATCGCATCCAGCTTTTTCCGTTGTATTTTATAGGGAAAGGAAAGGCATGGGGGACATGAGTGATGAAGTGGCAGACAAGGTAGCATATAAATTAGGTAATGGCGTGTGTTGAAAATGAAGTACATGGTCCTGTCATACGCATACGCGCTAACGAACCTAGGACACCTTATTGTGCCGACTATCATTATAGTAAAAATTTAACGAATCGGAGACACGTTATCTTGGCAAAAAGACGGATAAATCTCGGTAAAAGCATGCCCAGAGCGGAAATAACGTGTCTAGGATTCGTGAGAATATTAGAGTATCCAAAAACAGACTAATAACGTGTGCTGAGTTCGTTACAATCGACCCACCTGTGTGAAAAGGTTATTTCTCTTCCGCTTTGATTCAGCGTAGCTTCCGCTACAATTCAAAACTCAAAACTTTCACCGTCACGTGGGATGAGCACCTGACCATCCATCTGCTCGGATGCCAGATAAGTCGCAAGATCCGTACGAGACATCACACAATGGTTAATCGCATCCATGTGCACAGCGATGACATGAGCAGATGGCGCATGGCGCTTCACGGCGACAACGTCAGGCCCGTCCATCGTAATGGGATCACCTTCCACGAAGCGTGCACCTCCGGCATTCACGACAATGACTTCAGGCGTATATTGGCGGATGGCCTCAGCAGGTTCTTCACACCAGATGGTATCCCCCGCAATATAGGTGACAGGTTCTCCATCTGCTTCAAGTACGAAACCGGACACGTTGCCCATACGTTCGCCGATTTCACCTGTGCCATGATGCCCGGATGTGCGGGCGAATCGGACAGAGTGATGCTCATGTTTTTCATCTACAGCTGTTACATTCGTGAATCCGGCACCCAGAAATACATTCTCGTCCCCAGGCTGGCAGATCAGGGGAATGTCTTTGCCAAGTTGTTTTGCCGCGGCTTCATCCCAGTGGTCCACATGGGTGTGTGTCACAATCAACAGATCCGGATTCAGATAATCCGTTTCGGTTTCGGGCAAACTCACTCTTGGATTACGTAGCTCATTCGGTGTGTTTGGAAAAGCAGGCATGACTTCGGCGTCCATCAACATCGGATCAACGAGAATGTTCAGCCCTCCGTATTCCAGCCACAGTGTAGCATTGCGAATCAATTGAATTTTCATTATATTTGCACTCCTTCGAGTTGTTTAATAGTATTACCCTATATGGTATACAACCCGTTTAACGGCGTACATAACATGATGAATGGAATTAGGCCACGCTAATTTCACCGTGAAAGGATTGCTGAAGCAAGATGAATGAAATGATAGATGACACGGATATACGTATTTTGCAGATTCTGATTCAGGATGCCAAACGTTCTCACAAAGAGATCGGTGAAGAGGTTCATCTCACGGGACAGGCCGTTGGTGCAAGAGTGCGCAAGCTGCAAGATCTGGGTGTGATTGAAGGGTATACGGTAAAATGGAACCCGGAACGCCTTGGCCTTGGTCTACAGGCCTTTGTCACAGTTTTCTTGAACTCCGGCGACAGACATGCCGCCTTTCGTACATTCATTGCTGAACGTGAGGACATCGTTGAAGTCCATCGCGTCAGCGGAGAAGGCTGTTATCTGATGAGAGTGCAGACAGGCACCACAGAGCAGCTTGGCCAACTGCTTGAAGCATTACTGCCCTACGGCAATTACAAAGTCAGCCTGTCCATAGGTGTAGAGAAATCACAGTGATGAGTGGGGAGCTTGTCCTCATCCATCCCGGTACTCAACGATCCTGTTTCTGTTCCAGCAAAGTCTCCTGAAGTAAGGACACAGTCTGGTTCAGCTCTTTTTTGCTCAGCAGATGATCTGTCTGAATATGAGACCGTGTGCCGTCCTTTAAGTACAGGACAAACATGGGAGAAGCGGACAGGAGCCACTTGCTGCGGGCAGGTGAGGCGAGTTCGACTTTGCGAATCTGGCTCCAAGCAATCTTACGTTTGCCCGTGCTTAACGCATCATCATCCCAGGATAACAACACGGCAGGGGTTTTGGTTAGTCGTGACACAAACATGAAGAACAGCGGTCCGATTAACCACATACCCAGCACGGCTGCAATGGAATAGTATATGGTCTCCAGTCTTTGGGCTTGTCCGTCCACGATGATCCATAATAAGCTCACGCACAAGAGAAGGAAAAGGAAGCATAAACTTCCCTTCCATAGAGCTGTGCTGCGTTTGTAACGAATCTGCTGATGGTCACGCTTGGGTGTTTCGGGTTGTTGCATAGATGTTCCTCCTAATTAACAATGCTGATCGATATGCCAAACGTGCCGCCTGCATGAGCAGAGCGGCATATTCAACGTTCTATATTTACTATAACTCAGGTTCATTACCCTGATATAGCTGAATTTTTACCTGCATCACGCGCATGGGTGTACAAGTCTGCATATACACCTTTGGCTGCGATTAGTTCCTGGTGCGGTCCTTCCTCCACAATCTCCCCATTCTCCATCACCAGAATTCGATCGGCATGCATCACTGTGGACAGGCGATGAGCAATGACAATGGTGGTGCGTCCCTGGGATACCGATTCCAGCGCTTGCTGCACAAGCTGTTCCGTGTGTGAGTCCAGATTGGCGGTTGCCTCATCCAGGATGAGCACTCGGGGCTGGAACACCACGATCCGGGCAAATGAAATCAACTGCCGCTCCCCGGCGGATAGTCCGCTTCCGCGTTCGGATAGATGTGTATCATATCCTTGAGGCAAACGTGAAATCATCGTATGTGCTCCGACAAATCGGCAGGCCTCAATCGCCTGCTCTCGCGTAATATCCTCACGAAACATCCTCACATTATCAATAATGGAACCGGAGAACAGGAAGGGTTCCTGTTGAATAAGACCCACGATCCGATGAAGCTTAGCCTGCGGCAGGTGCCGAATATCGGTACCGTCAATCTCGATACTGCCCTTGTCTACATCATAGAAGCGATTGAGCAGGGAGATCAGTGTGCTTTTGCCAGCGCCTGTTGTGCCTACAATACCTACCATTTCACCCGGATAGAGGTGCAGGTTCATCTGTTGGATCAAGGGCCGGTCTGCCCGATAACCAAACGATACATCGTTAAAATCAATCTGGCCCATCACATTTTGTGGTTCCAGAGAGGAGGCCATCACGGGTTTGGGATCAGCAACTTCAGGCCGTGTATTCAGAATGTTCCAGATGCGATCCATTGATACGGTCGTGGACTGGAATGTATTCCATTGCATCGTAATCTGGTTAATCGGTTGAAAGAACTGACGAATATAGCTGATAAACGCATATAATACCCCGACTTGCAGGGACTCACCCAGTACGGCGCGACCTCCAAGCCAGACCATCATGACCAGTGCCGCATTGCCCAGGATATCAAACGTCCGGTTGAATATGACATTGGAACGAGCTTGCGCAATGTTGGCTTTTAGATGGAGCGCATTCTGTTCCGAGAAACGTTTCTTCTGTTCTTCCTCCTGGTGAAAAGCTTGAATCAGGAACATGCCGGACAAGTTCTCCGCCGTAAATGCGATCAGACGGGAAAGCCGGGTACGAGCATTTTGATAAGCTTTCCGCAGTCGACTACGGAATAATACCGCAACCACCGCAATGACAGGTAGCACGATCAGTGAGTAACTCGCCAGCACAGGATCAAGTTGGAACATAAAGACGATAATGAGCACCAGCATCATGCCATCTCGAATCAGACTGAGCAGTACTTGGGTGAAGAAGCTGCTGATGGTCTCCGTATCACTGGATACGTTTGTGACCAGACTGCCGATATGAAAACGGTCAAAGAAGGACATGGACATTTGGGAGATATGCTTGAACAGGTCCTTTCTGATCCGGGATACAATGTTCTGTCCCACATGCTGCAAGAGATTATTCTGGATATAGGTAAAAATAAAACTGATGACAGCCAGCCCAAGAAAGATGGCTGCGAGCTGAACGAGAAAGCCCACACTGGTCTGGCCCACGGCCAGATGATCATCGATGGCGATCTTCACTAGATAGGGTTGCAGCAGATCTGCCGATATGCCAAGCAGTGAACAGAAGAAGATACCGGCAAAAGCCCATTTATGCGGTTTGGCGTATGCCATCATCGCTTTAAACGAAGTTCGTTTACTCTGATCGTCTTCTGCGTCTGGGCGAAGTTCAGGGTTAGCGTTAGACATGATGTAATCCCTCCTCCTGCAAACGGTAAGTGGCCGCATATAACCCCTTGGCAGCCATCAACTGCGCATGTGTTCCCTGTTCAGCGACTCGCCCTTCATCCAGAACGATAATATCGTCCGCATGACGGACCGCGCTGATGCGATGAGAGATGATTAATGTAGTCTTGCCCTTGCCGATCTCACGCAGGCTACGCAGAATACCACTCTCGGTGACAGCATCAACCGCGCTCATGCTGTCATCCAGAATAAGTAACTGTGCTTGTTTGATCAGTCCTCTTGCAAGACTGGTTCGCTGACGCTGTCCACCAGACAAGGTGAGTCCACGTTCGCCAAGCAGTGTATCAAAGCGATCAGGAAAAAGGACAATATTATCATAGATCATGGCTTGCCGTGCACTATGTTCCACTGTATCCAGCGATACTTCCCGGTCGCTAAATGCGATGTTATCTCGGATGGTGGTACTAAACAGGAATCCATCCTGAGGGACATAGGCGATGCGCGATCTTAGACTTTCCAGCGACAACTGCCGAATATCGGTACCATTGATGCGAATGGTTCCTTCAGGTGGTTCATATGTACGCAGCAATAGCTTAACGAGGGTACTTTTACCTGAGCCGGTCTTGCCTACAATACCGACCGTTCGCCCGGCACGGATATTGAGTTGAATGTTTTGGAGAGCAGGAGATGAACTGCCGGGATAGGAGAAGGTTAGATTCTCCATGGTGATATCTTGTACGGTTTGGAGCGCTGTGGCTTCAGGAAGTTCACGTACATCTGCTACTTCGCTGAGCAGGTCATTCACCCGCTCCAGTGATGCGCCTGAGCGCTGAACGGTATTAATAACATTGCCGATCTGTTGAAGCGGTCCCATAATAATGCGCAGATATAAGGTTAAGGCGACAAAACTCCCGAGTGTAATAGAATTCTGCATGGTCATAATACCTCCGACAAGCAGAGAAACGACCAATGAGATGGCTCCCAGCAGCGGGAGCAATGCTTGAAACAACGAAGACAGACGAACGAGTCGAAGCTGTTTGCTCTTGATCTCATCGACGGTGGTTCCAAAGCGTGCACGAGCACTGTCTTCGATTGCAAATGTCTTGGTGACGCGAATGCCGCCCAACTGTTCTTCTGCCGATTCCGTCATGGTAGCAAGAGCTTCCTGAACGTCGCGAGAGCGCTTGCGAATCCGCGGACCAAAAAACACCACCAGAAATGGAATCGCCAGCAAAGGGACAACACTGATTAGAATGAGCGTCAACGGAATCCCGCTAAGCAGCATCATGACAATGCAGGACAACAGCAGGAAGGTGGCATTGGTCATGAGTGTCACACCATTGGATATCGCTTCACGTACGGAAGTAACGTCATTCATGACATAACTGAGCAGCTTTCCGTTCCCCTGTTTGGAGAAATAATGTTCGCTAAGTTCGGAAAACTTACTGAATATACGCTCACGCGTCATGAATTCGAAGCGTCGACCGAGCTTCATAATCATGAATTGCCCGGTACCGAACAGCAGATTATACCCGATGGCAATAGCTAGAAGGGACAGGCTGTACCTTACGACCGTCTGCATCTGAAGAGAGTTCTGCATCAACTGATCCGTGAAGCTGCCGAGTATGCGGGGCAGGGATGCTTGCCCGACATTGGAGGCGATGATCAGAAGAACAGCAACCAGATAAACAGGCCAGTTCGACACAACATAACCGCGAAGTAATCCTTTCTTGGACATAAGCGTTGTTCTCCTTTTGTTATAGGTGAAGTCAGTTCAGGCAGGTGGAGTCAAGAAAAGGGCCGACACCTGTTATTAGCGCGTCGTGCCCTCTTACTGTATGCGATCTAGTTCGTTGTTTATCCGTCATCCGATAGATTTCTCTATTCTTATTTTTGCGCTAATCCGATGGGATGTCAACGAAGCCACTTAGCAAAAAGCAGGTGATTTAGATTATCGGCGTTGGAGAAGAGTTCTATGCCATGTTCCCGTGTTGTATTCACCAGATGTCGAAATTACTGAAACATTTTCTAAGGATGCCCCGTCTGTAGGAATGAAGAGGTAAAAAATAGGCTTTACTAATCATATGGAGGTGCCAGGAAATGAAACATAAAAAAGGATTGGCTGCAACACTTGCGCTCTGCGTTTCTTTGACAGCAGGAGGTGCATCGGTATTTGCTTTCACAGATGTGAAGGATGAAGGTCAGAAGTCGGTTGTGGATTCATTGAAATCAAAAGGCATTGTTAACGGAGTAACAGCGGATCTGTTCCGTCCAGATCTTGCATTGTCCGAGCCACAGGGTGTTCAACTGATTGTGAATGCATTTGGTCTGAAAAATGAATTTGCGGAAGCATCCGCTCAGAATAAAATCAGTCCGGATACGTGGTATGCCGATGCGGTGCAGGCCGCTACTCAGAATGGACTGTCCATTCCGGTGGAAGTGAACCCGCAGGGCAAGATGACGCGTGAACTGTTTGTCATTTTGCTGAATGAAGGGATTAACACAACCGGGAATTATCCGGTCATCATGAAGTATAATCTTGTTAAGGACGAAAATAAAATCGGTAAGGACGCCATATCTGCAGTCCAGAACCTGCTGAACATGAACATCATTGAACTGGATAAGGACGGGAATTTCCGTCCAGATCAGTCGCTTACCCGTATGGAGGCTGCAAGCATGATCTTTAATGCACTCGAATTTGTGGATAAACACGGCAATGGCGGCTCAGCAGAGCCAACTCCAACCAATCCAGGTGAAGGCCAACAAGCGATTGTACCTGAAGTAACAACGACAAAGGTTGATGACAAAACAACCAAAGTTAAACTCAGTGCTGAAATGCCGCATCCTGGTTATGGATTGAAGATTGATGATGTGAAATTGGAGAAGGATGGACGCGCTATCGTGCTCTATTCCATTATTCAACCTGATCCGGACATGATGTATCCAATGGTTATCACCAATGTGACTGCAGAAACGGATATCCCAACAGGCTATACAGCAGAAGCTCAACCTTCTGGTAAGTAAATTATTCTTTGAGATATCAAACTTGCGCTAAGCACAACGTCAATGAACAGAATATAGCTTAACTTAAAAACCCACTCTTCATGCGTACATGGAGGGTGGGTTTTCGTTGATGGAGAGGACGACACCAATAACCAAGATCCAACTGATGCAAGGTGAGATATGCTAACGAACTCAGCGCACCTTATTTGGACGTTTATAGTGGTTATGCAATTCTAACGAACTTGAGACGCGTTATTCCCGCAAATAAGACTGGAAACAACAGAGAAAGCATATAAAAGTCAGGAATAATGCTTCTACGATTCGTTAAAAATCCCAATCAGTGAAATAGCGTCGAATAACGTGTGCTGGGTTCGTTAGACTTTCCAGATTCACGACGCTTCTGCGAAAGGTAAATTAGTGAGAGGTTACATAGTACGAACCTGATCGAAAGGTATTGGATCTAGCGGTTTGATTATTCTTCCAGAGGTTCATAGTCAAACCAATCGAAACTTGCGGGTGTACACTCCCCTGATGGAGCATAAGCGTACATGGCGATCATCACACCTGTGAAACCACTTGCTACTTCGGTAGATAACAGATGTGTTTCTCCTGAACCCACTTCGATGGCATCGGATGAACCTTGCTGATAGAGGAACGTGAAGTGATTACGGTCAGCCTTGATTTGTAATACAACCGGCCCCGTGTCACAGTCAAGCACCTGTTCGGTTCGCAGAGAGCCGACGGTTCGCCGCAATACGATTTTCTTCTGACCGTCGATCTGTGTTACAGCCAAGTCGTAATGATATTTATCATTCATAAATAAGGTTAATCCGGCTTCCTCACCGCTCGCAAATGGCTCATAACACAGCTCGGTGGCCATATTGCATAAGAAATGGCTCAATCGACGCCCAACAAAGGCTGGATTTTGTCCATCATCGAGTGAAACCGGCTGACCCCGCAGGATGAGTTGCCCGGGATTTTCTGTGAGTGTCCAACTATTCGGAGCCGGGTTCCGTAAGAAGATCCAGTTCATGTCCAAAGTTGGTTCGTCAAAATGATCCCGTATAGCCCGAGGTGACCAAGGATGCTCAGGCAATGAAGGTCCGGTCATCTCTGGTTCAATATGTCCGTCCACACCGATTATCGGCCAACCAGTGTCCGTCCAAGTGACAGGGGCCAGGAACGTTTCACGTCCCAGATGGTGTCGCATAGGGTAACCAGCTGGACGAATACCAAGAGATACGGCCCACCAGCTTCCATCCTGGATCTGGACAAGGTCTGCATGACCGGTTGCGTGAATGCTGGATTTCATGCTCCGATTGGACAGAATCGGATTATGAGGACACGGATCAAATGGTCCGTATGGCTCTGTGCTCCGAGCGATGGTCTCCATATGACCATACTCGGTTCCACCTTCGGCGATCATCAGATAATAGAGGCCGTTTATTTTATACATGTGGGGAGCTTCGGGGGCTGCTCCTCCGGTTCCAGTCCAGATCAATCGACTATCGGTTAGTCTGGCTCCGGTCGTGGTGTCTATCTCGCACTGATAGATGCCTTCGCCTTCATCGCCGTTACAGGCCGTTTGAAAATACACATGTCCATCATCATCAAAGAGAAAAGAGGGATCAATGCCACCCTGATCAACAAAAATTGGAGCAGACCATGGTCCCTCAGGTTGGATGCTACGTACATAAAAATTTCCGCCGCCGCTGACATTGGTTGTTGTCATATAGAACCAGCCATCATGGTGCCGGAGTGTTGGGGCAAAAATACCGCCAGAGCTGCCTGCGTTCGCTAAAGGGAGTTGCTCAGTTGTTGTGAGGACATGGCCGATCTGTCGCCAGTTCACAAGGTCTTTGCTGTGGAAGATGGGCACACCAGGGAAATATTCAAAGGTACTGGTTACCAGATAATAGTCTTCATCTACACGGCAGATACTTGGATCTGGATAAAACCCCGGAATGACCGGATTGGTATATTTCATCATTTATGCTCCTATTCATTTCGAGAGTTTAGTATGAATCTGGACACATTGAAAATCCCTGCTACAAGGCGAATTATAACGCTTATAAGTATATGGAACCTTGATTTTTCGGTCTTGGAATAGCATGATATAGACATTCAACCCAACTATGTTCGCGGAGGGGAATGCTTTTGAGTAATGCATATTTGAGATGGTTTACCTCGGACCATCAACAATTTCCGTTTTTTATCCAGTACGGTGGACATGTTGAGGACATGGAGCTTCATAATCATATGGATTTTACGGAACTTGTGATTGTTCTGAATGGTCATGCAACCCATGTGGTGAACACCGAGGAATTTTTTATTAAAAAAGGGAACGCATTTGTGATTAATGGCGACACCCATCATGCGTATAAAGACCCTCATGATTTTAGGATCTGTAACATTATGTTCAGTCCCGAGATGCTTGCTTCGGCTGGGCCCGATCTGAGAAAATCTAACGGCTTCCAGGCGCTGTTTGTTTTGGAACCGTTTTATCGTAATATTCACTCCTTTCCGAGTAAATTGGCGTTATCCATTTCCAGTCTGGAGTATGTAGAATCACTGATATCGTTCATGATTGAGGAGTATCAGAGTAAACAGCAAGGGTATCAGACGATGTTGATCTCACGTCTTACGGAGATGGTTGTTTATTTGTCGAGGCAATATGATACGCAGGAGAAAGGGATCGAAGGTAATAATCTGATGCATCTGGCAAATGCTATTTCATTTATTGAAGATCATTATCTGGAGCCACTGTCGCTAGAGGATATCGCGGGGAAGTCGAATATCTCAATAAGGCATCTGAATCGGATTTTTCGATCCTATTATCAGATGACCCCGATCTCTTATCTGCAAAAGTTGCGTCTGGAGAAGGCATGTCATTTGTTGAAAAACGGGAATCTGTCCATCACGGAAATTTCGTATGAATGTGGATTTAACGACAGTAATTATTTCACCCGCCAGTTTAAGAAAGCTTTTGGCAAGTCTCCCAAAACATACAGGCAGACTCATTAATACCTGATCGAATATAAAACACCAAAACAGGGCCTCCTCATATGGAGGTCCTGTCTGCTGTCTCAGGGAAAATTCAATGGTTCAAGAGCCGTCTGTTGTCATGCCACTGACCGTACATTTTATTTTCCTTTGTGTTGGTTATGAACTTATCCAATCTGCTCTGGAATAGTGCTGGCTGATTCTTCACACTTTGGATCGTATCGATCCGAACGTTCTGATACAGGGTAGGAAAGGCCATAAAATTTGCATAAACCTGATGGTCTTCTTTCAGCCTTTGTTCGATCACACCATCAATAATGAAAGCACTCGGGTCCATAACAGGAAGAACCTTTCTCCCCTCGTCATGCATGAAGCCCAACTTTTCAAGACGACGGACACGTTCCTTGTTCAATTCAGTCCATGAGCTACGTTTCCTTCTAGGCGATAATCGCTGTGCTAATTGAGTCTCGGATATTTTCTTTTTGAATCCATCGATCCAGCCAAAGCACAGCGACTCCTCAACCACGTCCAAATACAGCAGGGTATTTGGCACGGGTTTTATGCTTATCATTACCCAGCAAGATTTCTCGACTTTTCCATGCGTCTGCAACCAATTTCTCAATTCATCCCTCGACGTCACGGGGATACAATGTACATTTTCCATCCGATTGTCAACTATACTTGAGCCGGTTCCTGATACCAGAAGAGAGAATAGTCATTCATGATGGAGGCGTGCCCCAATTGACGCAGCATGGTAGAAACATTGCCACGATGATAGGTTCCGTGGTTAACCGCATGGAATACGATTTCCGATAAGCTGGTTTTGCGAACTCCGGCAAATGGATTATCGAGTAGAATGGTTTGCTCCAGATCTGCTTGGCCTCGTAACCACTCACTGTATTGTGCCGACAGGTCGGTAAAACATTGGATGTACTCATCCACAGAACCGTGAATTTCACTATTGAGTGGTATGCATGCTTGCAGTGCCTCGGGCATCCCGGTGCCAGTTAACACCAGATACCACATCTTATCCACTGTATAGATATGGCTGAGTGCGTGAGCAATAGTTGGATATGAACTGTTCACTTCCTGACTCAGGACAGAAGAGGGCAGTTCCTTGATTCTGCCCAGGATGGTTTGGTTGGCCCATGCGTGGTAGTTATACATTTGTTCCGGATGATTCATTGATGATCGTCTCCTTTAATTTGGCGATGGATTAGATGAACTTACTGAGATGATTATAAAAAAAGAAGTATGACAACAGCGTGTCATACTTCTTCATAGAGCTTAAGTGCGTTTCGAAGTTGTTCTTTCAGAATGTCTCTTAATTCAATCGGTTCAAGTACCTCGGCACCACTGCCTAAACTAAGTAGAAACGACCATAACCACTTGGCTTGTAACGGTTGATGAACCGGGATACGCATCGTCATACTTCCATCCTCGTGAAATTGCTTATCTGCCTGTTGAAAATGATCCATGGCTTCCGCGAGCGCTTCCGGGTTCACCCGAAATACCACATCACTTACCTGATCTTGCCATGACGGATCTGACACAACCGTCTCTTGGGGAAGCTCAAGGTGGGGTTGGAAGTGTTCCGATGTCAGTTGCACGTTCATCATCCGGGACAGTCGGAACTCGCGATAATCCTGCCGTGTCTGGCAAAATCCATATACATACCAATTACGATATTTAAAATGGAGTCTTACCGGTTCCAGATGGCGGGGTGTGTGTTCATTTTTTGTATTGATGTAGTCAAAACGGACAACCTGATGATCCGTAATCCCTTTACGCAGATGAGGAAGGGCATCAGGTTCTGTTCGGCGAGTCTCCAGATCCACCGATAGACTTGAGGTTTGATGCTCCGGTCCAATCGTTTGCAGACGTTCAATCGTGCCTTGTGCACGTGCATCTTCGAATACTGTGGATAGACTGCTCAGGACCGTGATCAGGGAATCCACATCATAAGAACCGAGCAAGCTTTTATCCATCTTGTATCCGTCCATCATGCCGTAGCCGCCTTTGAGTCCCTGATGGGAGACGACCGGGAAGCCGGCGGCACAGATTACATCAATATCCCGATAGATCGTTCTTGGGGACACCTGAAACTCTTCCGCCAAGGTGGAAGCAGACAATACTTCGTGGTTCAGCAGTTTGTATATGATTGAGATTAATCGCTCCAATTTCAAAAGGTATCCCCGCCCGTTATTCCATTTTGTCATTACAGGCCATTATTATATCACGCCAGGGTAAACAACATGGAGGATTACAGAGGGTCTATAGGAGGTCATATCATGCAGTAAGTTTTGTTCCAACATGATTGGACAAGTTCTTCGGTGTGATGAAACAAAAAAAGAGTGCTGGATAGCACTCTTTCGAAGAAACATGATTGTTGTTGTGTTGAACAGTTACGTTAGCAGATCGGTCGAACTTCATATCGAGTGAATAGTCAGAGCCGGCTCTACTCTTCTTGCACGTTATAGAGAACCCGAGCGAGCAGATTCTGTCCATAGTTTCCGAAGTTTTTACCAAAGATCGTTAAGCCCCGTTTGTTCAAAGGTTCGTCCGTAACCGCAATGCGGAAGTGAATATCGCTTTTGTAATCCAGCCTAATCTGGTCCAACGTCACGTCCGAGATGCGGCATCCGTCGATATAGCTGCCTTCCTGTGTAATCCGGATCAGCTTCAGCATGCCGTACTGATTCAAGTGCGGAGGCCACCATTCCGGATTAAAGGTACCGCGTGTATTGCCAAAATCCCCCGGACTTGTCCAGCAGCCAATCTCAATCCCATTGACATAGAAGTAAATATCCGAAGGGTAATTGTCACAAAAGCCAGGGGCCTCCGATCCCAGTTCCATCGACAACTGAATTTCGCTAAAGGACTGATTGGGTTTGAGATAGTTTGGAATCCGATATTCCAGATAACCTTCAGCCAGCCAGATCATCTCCGCATCAATTCGCAGTGGATCAGCAAAGTACCGCGGATCATCGAACTCTCCAACAATGCTGTCCCGGGTAGCGAGACCACATGTAGGTGCGGCCTGATAATCGCTATAATGACCGACCTGAATTTCCACCTCATAACGATTGTTAATCTCTTGTGAACGCAGATCAACCATCAATTTTTCCTCATTGAGATAACATATCTTCTGAATTCCATGTTTGCCAACGGCGGTGTTGATCTCGATCAATCCGCTCTCTTCAAGCTTCTTGATATGCATCGTGATGGCGCCATTGCTCAGTCCCAGCTTGGTTGCAAGATCATTGAGATTAAGGCTTTGGTTCTTGGCCAGCAGCTCGATGATCTGAATCCGGATTTCCGAACTGAGCGCTTTGAAGATATTCACACCCGACATCAGATCTTTAATATAAATCATAGGTGGATTTCCTTTCCCCGTTCTGAACAAAGTCTTCGACACAGACATTTGCACATTTATATGTTTTATTTCAGATAATTATAAATCATTCCCTCATGGAAGGGAAGGGTGGAGAAATAGAAGCCAAAACCCTTGTATATAGCGCAAATACGAGAATATAACCTATATTTTCTCCACTATTCCGGTTAAAATAAGTGTTAATCAGTTCACATATATTTGAAATATACCATTGAAATGTCATGTAACCGCTTTTATAATCCTATTATACCTAAATTGATTCAATACTTCATGAACCTAATTAACCATTTGAACAGGAAAGGTGGAGTTTGGTTTGGAAAAGTTAAGCAATGTGAAGAGGTTTAAGTGGAAACGGTTGGCGTTACCAGCATTACTTGTGATGGTATTATTGCTGGCAGGTCAGTCAAAAGCTTTGGCGGCATTCTGGAATCTGACCGGAGATACCGCTGTTCATGATCCATCGATTATCAAAGAGGGCAGTTCCTGGTACACCTTTTCAACCGGCCCGGGCATTCAAGTATTGAAATCCGATAATGGTTCGTCCTGGTATCGTGTTCCACAAATCTTCTTAAGTAAACCATCCTGGTGGGCCTCTGCAGTTCCGGGACAAAGCGGATTGGATGTATGGGCACCGGATGTAGAGCAGTATAACGGAAAAGTATGGCTCTATTATTCAATCTCCACCTTTGGCTCCAATCGGTCTGCGATTGGTCTTGCTTCTGCGAATAGCATTGGAGCAGGGCAGTGGAAGGACGAAGGATTGGTGCTTCAAACCACGACCGCCAATAATTATAATGCCATTGATCCAAATCTGGTCATTGATGCTTCAGGCAATCCATGGCTGGCCTTTGGTTCTTTCTGGAGTGGCCTGAAGATTGTCAAGCTGGACAAAAACACGATGAAACCGACGGGAAGTATAACTTCCATTGCTGCGCGCCCGAATAACGGAGGTGCTATTGAAGGACCAAGTATTGTATATCGTGGCGGCTACTATTACCTGTTTGCTTCCATCGATTCTTGCTGCCAAGGGGTGAACAGTACCTACAAAATGGTCTATGGACGTTCGACCAGTATAACAGGCCCTTATGTAGACAAAAACGGAGTTAATATGCTGAATGGTGGCGGAACGATATTGGATACAGGCAATGTGAAGTGGAAAGGTCCAGGTGGTCAGGACGTGTACAACGGCAATGTCATCGCAAGACATGCCTATGATGCAGAGGATAATGGCAATCCGAAATTGCTGATTAATGACTTGCTTTGGGACTCGAGTGGCTGGCCGAAATACTGATTTATTTTATATAAATGTAAAATGTTTTATAAAAGTGTTGACTAAAGTGATCTGGATTTGATAAATTTAACAACAGAAATCTTATTTCATCCAATTGAATACGGTTACAAGTCCAGATCAGGAGGGGTTCAGATGGTAAAGAAAAAGAATTGGGTCACATTTATGCTTCTTATGCTGGTAAGTGCGCTGGTACTCGCAGGTTGCGGAGGAAGCAGCGGTGCAAGTGGGGACAAGGAGTTAACGTTTATGTTCCGCGGGGGTACTGATGAGCAGAAAGCATACCAAGCGGTGGTCAAGAAATTCGAAGAAGATCATCCGGGTGTGAAAGTCAAAATTATCGTAACGGCTGCGGATCAATATGCAACCAAGCTAAGAGCGGCAATTACAGGCAACAGCTTGCCTGACGTATTTTATATCAATCCGGGTGACGTGAAAGCGTATGTGAACAGCAATGTGCTGATGAACCTCACTTCGTATATTGAAAACAATCCGGATGTGGATCTCGATAATATCTGGAAATACGGCGTGGACCTGTATCGTTATGACGGCCAAATGGCAGGTCAAGGTGATATCTACGGTATGCCGAAGGATCTGGGGCCATTTGCACTGGGCTACAACAAAACGTTGTTTGAAAAAGAGGGCATCCCACTCCCTGACAAGGATAAACCATACACATGGGAAGAGTTCATCAAGGTGAACCAGCAAGCGACCAAGGATACCAATGGAGATGGTAAACCGGATGTATACGGTACTGGATTCAACGTACAGTGGGCCCTGCAATCCTTTGTATGGAGCAACGGTGGGGATTGGTTGGATGAGACCAAAACAAAGGTAACGATTGATGATCCGAAATTCGCTGAAGCCCTGCAGTTCTTCGCGGATATGCAGAATGTATACAAAATTACACCTTCCATTGAGGAAGCGCAAACATTGGATACGTATCAACGCTGGATGAAAGGTGAAATGGCTTTCTTCCCTGTAGGCCCATGGGATATGAGTACATTTGAGAAATTGCCTTTCGATTATGATTTGCTGCCATTCCCTGCGGGATCAACTGGCAAATCGGCAACGTGGATCGGGTCTCTGGGAATCGGAGTATCTGCCAAAACGAAACATCCAGAAGAAGCAGCAGCATTGGTGAACTACCTTACGGCTTCGAAGGAAGGCATGCAACAACTGGTAGATGCCAAGGTACAAATTCCGAACTTGCTTGATATGGCAGACGAGTGGGCCAAAGATACATCCACGAAACCAGCCAACAAACAGGAATTCATTGATATCGTTGAAGATTACGGCAGGGCTCTGCCAGGTAACTACACGTACAATGCGGAATGGTATGACCTGTTCTTCACGGACATCCAGCCGGTATTGGATGGCAAGATTACAGCCGCAGACTATGTGAAGCAGCAACAACCGAAAATGCAAAAACTGCTCGACAAAGCGGTAGAACAAGAAAAGAAATCTCAGAAATAGTAGATAGGAAAGGGTGATGCCGGCAGCCTGCAATCATGCTGCTGGCATCATTCGTATTGGAACTTATTGGATTCCATACGGGCATGTGGCATTCGTTGATCGACAAGGTTCAATCGAAGAATGCCACATGCTGATACTAGAAACAGGGGTGAACGCCGTGATTACGAAATCGAGTTTGTATCGCAAAGAGATGCTGTACGGATATCTGTTTATTTTACCTCCGATTCTTGGATTGCTGATCTTTGTCATGTTCCCGTTCCTCTACTCCCTTTATGGTTCCTTTACGGATTGGGACGGACTGGGACAGATGAACTTTATCGGTTTGGCCAACTTCAAGGATTTGCTCACGGATGACCTCTTCTACAAAGCGATGTTTAATACATTTTTCCTGATGCTCGGTATTCCGATTGGTTTGTTGCTCGCATTATTGCTGGCGATGGGTCTGAATCGTAAAATTCCCGGCACCACGACATTCCGAGTAATCTATTACATCCCGGTCATTTCTTCCCTCGCTGCGGTGTCCATCATGTGGAACTGGGCGTACAACGGGGATTACGGTCTGGTGAACCAGTTCCTTGACCTGTTTGGGATTAAAGGTCCTAACTGGCTAGCGAACAAAGACACGGTTAAACCGGCTTTGATTATTATGACGGTGTGGAAAGGCTTGGGATACACGATGTTGTTGTACCTGGCAGCACTGCAAAGTGTATCACGTACATACTACGAGGCGGCTGAGCTGGATGGAGCGAACGGGTTCCAAATCTTCCGCAATATCACCTGGCCTATGGTGAAGCCAGTTACCTTTTTCCTCATTGTTACAAATATCATTGGCGGTTCCCAGATCTTCACCGAGATGAACATTATGACACCTACGGGTGGTCCTGAATATTCTTCGGCATCAATCGTTTTCTACATCTGGCAGAAAGCCTTCAGTAACTTGCAGATGGGTTATGCCTCAGCGATGGCCATGATTCTTGGTATTTTCATTTTTGTCATTACCCTGGTGCAATTCAAAATGAACGAAAAATCAGCCTATGATGGGGATTGATTGTCAAGGAAAGGAGTGAACCGGAGATGTCTTACAGTCAAAAGAGGAAATTAACAAACTCGATCATCTTTATCGTACTCGCGATTGGGGCGATTGCGATGATTGCACCACTGATCTGGATGTTGTCCACGTCATTGAAGGAGAAGCAGGATGTGTTCGCGCTTCCGCCTGTATGGATACCTGAAGTGTTCCAATTTGGAAAGTATAAAGAAATCTGGGAAGCAGGACCGCTGCTCAGCGGGATCAAAAACAGCCTCATCGTTGCGGTGAGTGTAACGGTGGTGGGTACGTTTACGTCCAGTATCGCAGCCTTTGCTTTTGCCAAGTTAAGATTCCCGCACAAAAACAAACTGTTTCTCGCGTTGCTGGCATCCATGATGATTCCTTATCCAACAGTCATGATCCCGCAATTCATCATGTTTGCAAAGCTGGGCTGGGTGGATACGCTGTTGCCACTGATTGTTCCAGGCCTGTTCGGTAACGTAATCATGATCTTTTTCCTGCGCCAATACCTGCTTAGTGTACCTGATGCGATTATTGAGGCGGCCAAGATTGATGGTAGTTCCTACTTCCGGTTGTACTCCAGTATTACGTTCCCGCTTATCAAACCAGCGATTGCTGCACAGCTGATTCTCTGGTTCATGGGCATCTGGAACGACTATCTGGCACCGATTATTTATCTGAATTCACCGGAGAAGCAGACGTTACAGCTCGTTATAGCAAACTTTAATGCCACGTATGCGATTCAAACCGATTACCCGCTTATTATGGCGGCGTCGATTGTAGCCCTGTTACCTGTATTAATCATCTTCCTGATCTTCCAGAAACAGATTATTGAGTCGGTTGCGATTTCGGGAGTGAAGGGATGAACCAGCGGAAGAAATTCCGACGGTGGTCGAATTCAGGAAAAGGAGTGGTTGCTTCCATGTTGTTATTGTTGATTGTTGGAGCTACGGGTTGTTCTGGAGCAGGAGCAGGAGAAACGGTGTCCCGTCCCGTCTTTCCTGAAGCTCCTCAAGATACTCAGTTGTACGACACTTCCATTTTGGACGATGAATCACGCTGGACGGTTAACAATGCGCATGATCCGGCCATTATCAAAACAGACCAGGGATACTACGTCTATTCCACAGACGTTCGTGTAGCAGGAGAAGCGAAACCCGGCGTCATGGTACGCAAATCAGATGATCTGATCCACTGGACATGGGTAGGTCAGGCTCTGCCCGGGATTCCGCAAGAAGCGCTGGATTGGACAGGTGCAGTCAATCTGTGGGCACCGGATGTGATTCAGGCTGGTGATACCTATCGGATGTATTATTCGGCTTCTTCTTTTGGCAGTACCCAGTCGGCTATTGGTCTTCAGACATCCTCATCTCCCGAAGGTCCATGGACAGATGAAGGACTCGTTGTGAAAACCTCTGCGAATGAACAAGACAAATTAAATGCCATTGATGCCAATCCCATTGTGGATGCCGAGGGTAATTCGTGGATGGTATACGGTTCATTCTTTGACGGAATCTACATTGCGCCACTTGATCCCGACACCGGGAAATTCAAGGACGAGGGTTACGGTACTCGCATTGCTGCTCGGGATCGTGCAACTGAAGAGGGCGCAGTGGAAGGTCCATACATTGTGTATAACCCGGAGTTCAAAAAGTATTATTTGTTCGTCTCGTATGATTCCTTGTTCGAAGATTATAACGTGCGGGTTGCGCGTGCTGATTCAATCACAGGACCGTACACAGACATAAACGGCAATAACATGCTGGATACAGATTATCTGCCGCAATATGAGATCGGCACCAAAATTCTCGGCGGTTATCGTTTCACAGAAGGCGAGGGCTGGGTTGCTCCCGGACATAACTCCATTTTGAAGGACGGAGACGATTATTACATCGTGCATCATGCACGGGGCGAGACGGATAAAAACTGGCCCTATCTGCATGTACGCAAAATGTTATGGACCAAGGACGGCTGGCCTGTGGTTTCACCGGAGCGTTACGCCGGTGAGAAAGCACAGGACATTCCAAAGTCCATGATTGCCGGGGAGTGGGAAGGCATGGCGCTTGATCCATCCGTAGACGGGCAGATTCAAGCCGTGCCTTATACCCTAACAAGCAACGGTAAGATTAAAAGTGAAAAAGGTTCAGGGACCTGGACCTTTGATGACAAACAAACACTGACACTGAAGTGGAAAGAAAGCCCATGGGGCGGAGCTTCCACAGAAGAGCTGAAGCTGCTCCCGTCCTGGGACTGGGAGCGAAGCCAGCCCACGCTGGTGGTAACAGGCCTCGATGACCACGGCGTGGCGGTCTGGGGCAAGCAGATCAGCGGAGCGGATGAGTAAGGGGACGAGCTGCGAGCGCATTAAGAGCGAGTGGCTGCGCCAAAGGTGCACAAGCAGTGAGGGGGAGGAAGGAGTCGCAGGAGCGAGTTTGGCATCCGATTTCAACCGCCAAGAGCGGTGGAAAGAGAAATCGGAGGACAAGAGAGCGCCAAGGCCCTACCACACCCGAACGTCCGCTGTGCATGACAAAGCTGGCCTATAGCTCTGCGGCCAGCCCAGCATTACATGGGGAGAGTTGACCCTGCGAAGCGGTCGACCCCATAAGATCGAGCCAACAAAAAAGGCTCGAAGTGAGGTTGTAACCCGGCGAGCGCGGTGAGAGCGAGCTACCGCTCCGAGGGTGCACAAGCAGTGAGGGGGAGGAAGGAGCCGCAGGAGCGAGTTTGGCATCCGATTTTAACCGCCAAGAGTGGTGGAAAGAGAAATCGGAGGACAAGAGAGCACCAAGGCCCTACCACCCTCGAACGTCCGCTGTGCACCACCCCAAAAGGGTTTTCGCTTTTTCGCAATTGGGTTACATCCCTAAACTTCGAGCCAAACAACATTTGAAAGGGGAGCATTCCCATGACTGATTCCATTACATTTACTAATCCTATCCTGGAGCAGCGTGCTGATCCGTGGGTGTACCGTCATACAGACGGTTACTATTATTTCTCCGCTTCCGTGCCAGCTTTTGACCGGATCGAAATCCGGCGAGCAGAGACGTTGGAAGAGTTAAGAGATGCCGAGCCAGTAACGGCTTGGACCAAGCGTGACACGGGGCCGATGAGTGCCAACATCTGGGCACCGGAGATTCATTTTATCGATGGAAAATGGTACATACACTACGCTGCGGCTCACACCAGTGAGACCAACGAAGGTCTGTTCGATCATCGGATGTATGTCCTGGAGAACGATTCTGCGAATCCACTCGAAGGAGAGTGGGTAGAGAAAGGGCAGATTTACACACGGTGGGAATCATTTGCGCTGGATGCAACGACCTTTGAACATAAGGGGATCCGCTATCTGGTCTGGGCACAGAAAGATCCCGATATTGTGGGCAACTCCAACCTGTACATTGCCGAGATGGAGAACCCATGGACGCTACGCGGCGAGCAGGTTATGATCTCTACGCCAGAGTATGATTGGGAGATCATCGGCTTTAAGGTCAACGAAGGAGCCGCTGTGATGCATCGGAATGGGCGTTTGTTCATCGGCTACTCGGCCAGCGCGACCGATTACAATTATTGTATGGGTCTGCTCACCGCAGATGAAAATGCCGACTTGCTTGATCCGGCTAGCTGGGTGAAATCACCCGAGCCGGTATTCCAGACTTGTGAAGCGAACGGCCAATACGGCCCGGGTCATAATAGCTTTACGGTGTCACCGGATGGCAAGACCGATATTCTGATTTATCATGCGCGTAATTACAAAGACATCGAGGGTGATCCCTTGTATGATCCGAACCGTCACGCCCGTGCTCAAGTGATTCATTGGCGTGAAGATGGCACACCTGATTTCGGTGTTCCTGTTCCAGATGGCAGCGCAGTAGCTGAAGCAAAATAAGAGGTAATGAAACCTTAAATACGAGAGTCCTTAGTTAGCGAGTGATGCTGATTAAGGGCTCTTCTGTATGTGAACGATAAGATAGAGTGCCTGAACATATGTGTCCTGGACACAAAACAAAGCAACCACAACGATGATTTCTGCGTATGAGAAAGATACAGATTACGATGCAGAACCTATTAGGAGGATCACAGATGGATTCACGCGAGACGTTGGACAAGGAACTTGAACAGATTTTGAAGTGGGAAAAACAACAGAAGGACTTGTTTATTTGGGATAAAATCGGGCGTTTGCCCTTTGCGATGTTGGATAAAGTGATGCCTAAAGCGCTGAAACAGAAGATCGGAGATTCCCTGAACGATGTGGGTCAGTATGTGCAGAATGGAGGAAAGTTCCTCGTACAAAAGAAAAAAGTAGCCAAGCTGCTGCAAGAGGAAGCCGAGAGGTCCGGTTATTCCATGATGGATACGACCTATCGTCTGGAGCAAGATGCTGAAGCGGAGGGGACAGCGAAGATTCATAGTGTAGAGAATCTGCCACTTCAGGTGCTGGACCAGGTGGCGGATAACATTACTGACAGTCGAACGAAGTTTGCCGCGGCACAGGGAGCAGCTACAGGGTTTGGTGGCATTGTAACCATTGCAGCAGATATTCCGATGGTGATGGGGCTTTCCTTGAAGGTACTGCAAGAGATGGCTCTGTGTTACGGTTATGATCCCGATGAACCGCTGGAGCGTATCTTTATTGTCAAATGTCTGCAATTCTCTTCCGCTGATATTGTAGGCAAGAAAGCGATCATTGAAGAACTGGCCGTTTACGACGATCCGGACAAGCCAATTGAAGTGGTATCGCAGATGCAGGGGTGGCGGGAAGTGTTTAACTCCTACAGTGAATCTTTTGGCTGGAAGAAGCTGTTCCAACTCGTGCCGATTGCAGGCATGGTGTTTGGTTCGGTGAGCAACAAAAATACAATTCGAGATGTAGCCGAAGCAGGCAAAATGTTGTACAAAAAACGGCTGATCCTTCAGCGTTTGAAGTAATATTACAGAAGAAGTCATATTACAGAAGAATATTTATATTGAAAGAGATGAATTTGATATGTTAAACAAACAGGGTTTCTATGATCTTTTAGATCGCAATAATATCGTTTACGAAAGTATTGAACATTCCGCAGTATACACGATGGAGGAAATATTCTCTTATCAGATTCCACATACAGAACGTATCGTTAAAAATCTGTTTCTGCGTGATGACAAGAAGCGCAACTATTATCTGGTGACGATTGCTGGGACAAAGTCCGTTGATTTGAGAAGTTTAAGCGAAAAGATACCTAGCCGCAAATTAAGTTTTGCCAGTGAAAAGGATTTGTTGGAATTCCTCGGATTGGAAAAGGGCCATGTAAATCCAATGGGAGTGTTTAATAATATACAGAAAAACGTGACCGTAGTTTTTGACAAGGATTTAGATGGTCAGAAAATTGGAATTCATCCCATGGAAAATACGGCGACGGTATTTCTTGAATTTGAAGATGTGAAGGAACTGATTACAGCTCAGGGCAGCAGCGTTGTCATGTGTGACGTTGAATAATACGTTTGATGCTAAATACGAGGAAAACATATACAACAAAAAGGTTCCTGCCGTTCTGTATATACAGAGATGGCGGGAACCTTTTTGTTATGGTTCAAACATTTTATTCATACTGCAAATGTAGGTGACTAAAGTGAAATCTAACGAACTCAGCAGACGCTATTGGGCGATATTTCACTAATCCCGATTTCTAAAGAATCTCAGACACGTTATTTCTACATTTCACACGCACATTCCAAGGTTTTCGGCCTTTTTCTCTGGAATAACGTTGCTTAGATTCTTTAGATTGCGAAACCAGCAGTATTCGTTCAAATAAGTGCTGTCAGGTTCGTTAGCGCAAGATAACGTCTTATAAGGCGATGCTGCCACGTAAGGATTGGATCTAATATAGAATAAAAAGTGGACACCTGTTGATGTATTCTTTATTCCTCACTACCATTTTCTTTCGCCCAGATATTGAGTAATTTATCGGATGGAAGCAGGAATGTGAAAATCCCGAGCAGTGGTAGGAAGCTGCACATCTGCATTACTGGTGATACGGCGAAGACATCAATCCAGTTCCCCAGCACGAGTGCGCCCAGGCCTCCCATACCAAATGCCAGACCAGTAATTAGACCGGAAACCGTTCCGATTTTGCCTGGAATCAGCATTTGTGCGTATACAACCGTAACCGAGAAGCTGGATAACATGATAAAGCCAATAATGGTTAGCAGTACGCCTGTCCAGAACAGATTCGCATAGGGCAGCAACAGAGCCAGTGGAGCAGCTCCAGCCATGGACAGGAAGATCAGGTTACGTTTGCCGAATCGGTCCGCCAAGGGGCCTCCGAAGAACGTACCCAGTGCTCCAGCAGCCAGGAACAAGAAGATATAGATCTGCGCGTCTTCTGTGGACAATCCAAAAGTATCTTTCAGATTAAACGCATAGAAGCTGCCAATGGAAGCGATATACCAGGAACGAACAAAGACGAGCAAGATCAATAGCGTAATGGCGGCAGTAATCTTTTTGCGCAAAGCAGGATTGGGTGCACGACGGGCAGCAGCCTGTCTACGCAGGTATCCTCCCGATTGCAGCATACGTCCATACCAACGGGCAATGTAGATCTGAACTGCAATTCCCATGGCAGCAATGCCTGTAAATCCAATGGCACCGAACAGTCCAAACGGGATAAAGATCCAGCGTGTAAGCAATGGGGCAAGGGATTGCCCAGCGTTACCACCAACCTGGAAGATGGACTGTGCCAGTCCACGGCGTTGACCAGCAGCCATATGGGATACCCGTGAACCTTCCGGATGGAAAGCGGCGGAACCTAGACCGACAAAGATAACGGAGATCAGGACAGCCATATAACTGTCAGCGAAAGCCAACAGCAACATGCCGGTAAATGTAAAACCCATGCCAATGGGCAGGATAGATGGTGTCGGTTTTTTATCAGCAAACCAGCCTACGACAGGCTGCATAATGGATGCGGTAAAGTTAATAGCAAATGAGATCCATCCGATCTGAGTATACGTGAGATGCATGGAATCTTTCAAAATCGGAAAAATGGCTGGAATAACCGACTGGATCGAATCATTGAAGAGATGAACCAAACTGATGGCAATGAGTATCCGGTAAACGGTGCTTTGGGCATCCGATCCGGGTGGGGCTTTCGAACGCGCTGTGGCGTCCTTGGTTAAAGTGGATTGAGTAGACATGTACAATTCTCCTTTGGTCGCGGTCACGAGGGATCAGCGCCTGATGTTGTAATATATGCGTGTAAGCATATTGTTACATAATAGGATAGATTGATTGGACCGACAAGGGGAACAAGGGAAAACGTTGATGAATTGAACTCTATTTCCGAGGTGTTTATTAATAGCATTACATTTACAAAATAAACGTATTACTTTAGCATCTACTGTAAGAAGACCCATATTTATGTGTAAGAAGGATAGAGGAGGGATGGATATGAAATCCTTATCACCTTATGAATCCGCCAAACGTGAGTTGGTGATGACTATTTTGTATATGGCTGTAATAACGTTTCAGGCTATATATGTTTCCCCAGCATCTTTGTCTGTGGCTATCGTCATATTTATCATTTTTCAATCGATTGGTGTGATGATGTTGAGACATTACATTAAAAAAATCAAAGCACTAAAGGAGGATTAGTCTACTTGAATGCGCTGCGATCCCATTGTATTGAGAGACTGAGTTTCTAAAGGTTTATACTAAAAAGCCGAACTTCTTAAGCTATATAAGCTGAATTAATCATTTACACGATAACGGAGAGGGCAGAAAAAACCTGAAAAAGCGAAGCGTTCGCCTTTATCCCCGGATTTTCCCTTTTAGAAAAGGGAATGTAAAAAAATCTGGGGATAACAGCGATTGGAAGGTTGTTCTGTCATCGTAGTGTTCAGTGTAAATAATCTTTAGTTCAACTTATATAGCAGAGTTCGGCTTTTGGCACTCTATGATTCTATCTTATACAGAATAGATGAACCTAACGATTTAACGATTATCAATCGTCTCCGGATACATATCATGATTCATCATGCGGTGGTCGGCCATCTGCTCGTACTTTGTTCCCGGCTTACCATAGTTCGTATACGGGTCAATGGAGATGCCGCCGCGCGGTGTGAATTTACCCCATACTTCGATGTAGCGGGGGTCCATCAGCTTGATCAGGTCGTTCATGATAATATTCACGCAATCCTCGTGGAAATCACCATGGTTACGGAAGCTGAACAGGTACAGCTTGAGTGATTTACTCTCGACCATTTTCACATCGGGAATGTAGCTGATATAGATGGTTGCAAAGTCCGGCTGACCCGTAATCGGGCACAGACTGGTGAACTCCGGGCAGTTGAATTTCACAAAATAATCACGGTACGGATGTTTGTTATCAAAGTTCTCCAAGATTCCTGGATCATATTCAAACGTATATTTAACGTTCTGGTTGCCCAGCAACGTCACATCTTGCATTTCATCAGGTTGTCTCATCGGTTATTAAACGCTCCTTGTTTCCGTCAAAGCCGAAGCCTCGCGGTATATATGAATAGGCATTTTTTTGCCTGTTGAATTCTCTTATTTTCTAAGGACCTTTCGCCCTCATCCTTACATCATGCCGCCCATTCCACCCATACTGCCCATCACACGCCGCGTTTGTTGCCCCATACCAACGTATGAAGCTGTGGAAGCACACGAACATCATTCAGGTCATCGGAGGCACTGACTTGGTCGATCAGCCACTCATAACGAGCAAGCAGTGAGGACGCCAGATCTGGCGTATCGGCGGAAGTCACATCCGGGTTCCCGGTTTGTAAAAATAAATCCGTGCCCGGATACCGTGCATGCACACGGCGGGCATAGTCCAAGTCTGTCTCATCGAAGATCACGATCTTCAGACTGTGACTTCGTTCTACCGGGCCAGCGGCCAGCCGTCCGATCAGATCATCCAGCACGGCCCAATCGGTGTCCATGCCGGAGCTGGGTGGCTTAGGCGAGACAGTGACTTCGTCAATGTCCGCCAGCCAAGGCTGCCAGCGGGAGCCCTGCGTCTCCACCGCTGTGCGGATGCCGTTCTCCCGCAGCAGGGCAACCAACCCGCCCAGCGAAGCGAGCAGGGCGGGATTACCGCCAGAGATAGTAACATGGGAGAAACGGGTGCCGCCAACGCGGCGCAATTCTTCCCATACATCCTCTGGCGTAATCATTCGAATCAGGTCCTTGCCACTGCCGTCCCAGGTAAAGGCCGAGTCGCACCAGGAGCAGCGATAATCGCAGCCGGCGGTACGAACAAACATCGTTTTTTGTCCGATGACCATGCCTTCGCCTTGAACCGTCGGACCAAAAATCTCCATCACGGGAATACGAGCCTCTTTGCGAGATCCCGTCTCATTCACCTGCTGTGTCACACTACTCATCGATCATCCACTCCCGTCTCGCTTCCGCGTAACTGGTGGGTGTCTCGAAAAGTCGGACAAACTCCGTCCGCCCACCATCGGTCAGCCCGGCGTAGGGTTCCGTCTGGAGCGCATGTTCCATCTGTTCGAACAGCCAAACGACCATATTTTCAGCCGTGGTATTCATTAAAGGAAGTGTCTCGTTGAGGTACTGATGATCCAGATATCCCTCAATCTGAGTTTTCCATATATCCTTGATATGTCCAAAATCAACTGTCAGCCCGGTTTCACCCGGATAACCGCTGATACCAAAAATAACTTTATACGTATGACCGTGCAGGTTCTTGCACTTGCCTTCATAACAATGCAGGTGATGTGCTGCGTCAAAGGTGAATTCTTTACTTACAAGCACACGTTTGCGGTGATAGCGCAGCTGGGTGGGTAGAATATCTTCTCCGATGCGTTGCAGATGCTCTACAATACGGAATGTTCCTGGCTCTCTCATCGTACATCCACTCCCGCCGATTCAGCAGCAGTACGTTGCTGTACATAGCGATCCAGTCCAGCTTTGCGCAGTTTGCATGCGGGGCAATCTCCGCATCCATCGCCGATCACACCGTTATAACAGGTCAGAGTACGCTCACGGACATAATCAAAGGCACCGAGATCATCGGCCATCTTCCACGTTTGGGCTTTGTCCAGCCACATGAGCGGGGTGTGGATGACAAATGGATAGTCCATCGACAGGTTAAGCGTCACATTCATCGATTTCACAAATGAATCCCGGCAATCCGGGTATCCGCTGAAATCCGTCTCACATACACCTGTAACCAGGTGACGTGCTCCTTTTTGCTTGGCCATAATGGCCGCAAAACTGAGGAACAGCAGATTCCGTCCATCTACAAATGTGCTTGGCAGTTCGCCTTCTTCATGTGTAATCTCCACATCCGTGCGAGTGAGCGCATTGGGGGCAAGCTGATTTAACAGGCTCATATCGAGTACCGTTTGCTGTACGCCCAGATCACGAGCGATCTCGGCTGCACATTCAATCTCCAGCTTGTGGCGCTGACCATAATCAAACGTAACAACCTCGACTTCGGCAAACTGTTGTTTGGCCCAGAACAGACACGTGGTACTATCCTGACCGCCGCTGAATACAACGACTGCTTTTTCTTCGTTCAACATAAAAAAACCTCTCTATCTTCTTGAGATCAAACCATGCACATAGGCATAGAGTGTCGGAAGAACAGAGAAGTTCATGAACTGGCATCCATCAAAAAACACACCTTCTCGATAACCGCTTCAAAAAAGCAGGCAAGAGTAAGTGTCCTTAGTTTTTTACGTACATGATTGCATGGTGACCGCAACGTGTACGCAAGACTTATACTGACCATCACATGGTCAAGTCTTATAGAGGGAGTTCGCGAACCTCTCCCATGCCACAGGCATGGATTTTCTTCTTCAATTGTCTGAACCATTATAACATGAAACGGTGTGGTGACCACCCCACTGGAGCATAGTGGCAGCTAATCGGTCGGCTCCACAAACTAACAGCTTATTTGATCAGTTTATTTGATCAATACATTGCCGAAAGGGATCACTTCTTTCAGAATTCGTTTGAATAGTCCCTCATCGTTGAGATCCTGTTCCAAGCGGTGATTCTCACGTCCAGCCTGAAAGAGTACAGATCCATGTCCTGTCATCTTCCAATGATAATTCATATGCTGACTGGCAAGATTGTTACCATATACGGTGAGTTCCAGATGTGCATTTTCAGGATAGGCAATAATACTGCCAGCATCCACATAGAGTGGCGCTGTTGGGTGAAGTTCCTGTTGGCAGACCTGACCTTGAGTGAGCAATCCGATTTTGCCTTTGCCGGAAAATTTCATTTTCACTGCATCACGGGTGATCAGCATGTTTTTGATTTTCTGAATTTTGGTATGCATGGTTACACCATCAGAGTAGAAGAACAGGTGGCGGAAGTCATAGAGCAGATCACTGTCCTCCGTGAGCTCCACTTCCTTCATCGTGAATCCGGGAGGCAGGGCAGCCACAAATTGGCAAGGTCCGGTGATTTCGGATTTAATCAGCTTTTTTTTGCGATATATGCCCGTGATATTCATGAATTTATCATTGCGACTCCCACTTGGACCGCGGAAGGCCACAATTTGCTGCGGATGCAAAATATGAAGGCGGTCATCTTTAATCAGTGAAAATGTGACGACTTGTCCTGCTCCGCCTGCTTCAGCATTGTTCAGGTGTATGTTCATGCAGTTGCTCCTGTTCTTTTATACTCGGCCCGAACGGCGACGCATTCCCCAGCGCATCACACGAATCAGAACAAAGTAACCCAATATGAGAGAAACGACAGTGATGATCGTCGTCTGAATTCGTTTGGTGGTAGCTGCTTTGGCATTCTGGTCGTCCTGTAATTTACTTACCATTTCAGTGAGTTTCTGGTTCTGAGCCAGCAGTTGTTCGTTCTGGGTCTTAAATGCTTCGACATTGGCCTGGGCTTGTCCCAACTGAGCAGACGTTTGATTTAATTGCTCCATCGTTTGCTTATAACTTTCCTGCAGAGCGTTCACTTCTCCGGGCAATTCGGAGACTCGCTCCCATCCGCTGTATATATCCGTAAAAATATTGGCACTGGCTGCACTTACTGTCGAAGCGATCGAAACGGTAAATAGAATGCATGTGGTGAATAACACCCGAATGAAATAACCCTGAATGGATTTTGGCATCGTTAACACCTCTTTCTTCGGTTAGATAGATCAATCGCCGAATTCGTCGTCTATTGTTGAAATACGGCTCTTACATTATACGTCAAAACCGGGACGATGGGTTCAAGATGATATCGTTTTATTACCCGAAATATATAAAATTTTTTAGGAACAGGGCTGTTTAGCTTACAAATCTGCGGGGTAATAGAACGATAGGCAAGCATACCGGACCGTTTTACAGATCTTTTACTTCAGTTCCGGGTGCATGCTATTCACAAATACGCAATTTAATGAACGATACCAATATATCCGATTGAATATAAGATCGTGAACATGAAGGAGTAGAAACATATGTACACAACAGATCAGAACACATCAACCAAAACGATTATGATCACTGTTAATGGAGAGCCAGTAGGGCGTAAGCTGGTCATTGACAGTGTCACCTATGCACCGGTAAACGAAGCAGATGGTGTACAATATTTACATAAAATGGGAATCGATCATCCTACTGTTTAATTTGGGACTTGTCATAGATAAGTGATTGATAAGCTTGGCCTAGTGCCAGGCTTTTTCGTCGTTTATTGTCGTATTGAGACGGATTTAGGGATATAAAACTAATATATTGGAAAAATTTAATGAGAACATGTGTTCCGTGACAATATAGTGTCCATTCACCCTGATAACTTAGAAGATAATACACATAAATCGGGGGAGAGACTACCAGTGAACTCAGTCTTTGAAGTATCTTATTCGTGGAATAAAGAGGCCATACCGACAGGGGGAGCCGACCCCGTATATATGATGGTAGAGTGGCGTAACGGTGCCCCTGCCAAAAGACTTAGGAAAATAGCACCCAAAATTGTATCAAGAGATTTGGAACTTTTGCTCAAACCGGAATATGGAGTACAGCTAAAAGGCATTTATGGATGTCGTTCCAAGGAAACGGATATTGGCTGGTTATTGAGGCTTGGGGATATGTACAAGGGAGAAAGTAAACAAATTTTGCTTGAATTCGTCATGGGACCCCGTGTATCAGGAAAAGCTGCCGTATGTTCAGCCTACTGGAGCACAAGGAAGTTGAAGCAAAGTCAACGTGTATTGTTACGAAGAGAACAGTTGTATATTCAGTACACCAGTCATCTGGGCATGCTGCGACAGCCGGAAGATCCCAAGGTGGAGAAGACGATCAAATTAAGTGAAACCGTGCCCCTGATCAAACAAGCCCTGCGCGCCTACGAAAGAGGCCGGGTTCAAGAGGGAAGTAATATGTTACGTCGTCATGCTGATGCCTTGTTAATTGAAGCTGCGCGGAAGCAAGATCTGGACTATTACGCGGAAGCCGAGATCGTTGAAAAGTTGCGTTATCACTATGAGATCACGTTTACAACAGGATATCATGATCGTGAAAAAAAGATATTAGGGGAATAGGGTTGATTTCAGATGTTAACGGTATAGAGAGAGTCTACATATTTGAAGGTGAAGTTTAGGAGAAGGTCGAATGTATGTATCAATATCATATTAAACAATGGATGGAGTTGTATCAAATTTATTGAAACAACATCGTGGAGGGTCCGGCAAAATGACAGACCGACTAATCCGATTAATGCGCATTATAACGCTGGTGCAGGCGAAGCCAGGCATACTGGCACGTGAACTCGCCCAGCGATGCGAGACGACGGAAAGGACGATATACCGCGACATGGAGGCCCTCAGTGCAATGCATATCCCGATCGCCAATATGGGACACGGGCAAGGGTACATGTTTATCAGCCAATTTGCCATGTATCCGCTAAATTGGTCTGATGAAGAAGCCCAAGCTTTCATGCATCTTGCTGAAGTTATGGAGAATATTCGTCCTTTGCTGAAACCTGCTTTTGAGAGCGCTTATGAGAAAGTGGTTGCTGCGAGTCAGAAAAACAAAACAGAACGAGTGGAATGGTCGGAGCAAATTAGTGGATTGTTCAAAGCGGGATTGCCCGCATGGCAAAATGAAAACAACGATTCGCAGAATCAATCCATGATTACCCTGCTTCAGGCTGGCATTTCACAGAACACCATTGAAGGGGAGTATCTGTCTCAAGGTAAAAAAGGGATCATACGTATAGATCCTTACTGTCTTATCCCTCGTGAATACAGATTTGAGCTGTTAGGGTATTGTCACCTGTCGGAGAAACTTCGAATATTTCAGGTGAGCCGGCTGCAAAAGATACGAATATTGCCACGCACGTTTCGCAAAGAGGATTATCTGATGCAATCGCACTTCCGCATTCCTTGGGCATACGAGGGAAGTACGGAGTGGACTGCGTTCAAAATTCGATTTGCACCCCATACTGTGGAGCGTGTGATGCAGGAGCAATTTTTTATGCGACCCATCCTAACCATTGAACCGGAAGGTAGCCTGTTATTTGAAGCCATATTAAGTGATGTTGACGAATTTCTTGTATGGATATCTAAATATGGACCTGATGCGGAAATTCTCGAACCGGAGATCTGCCGCATCAAGATGAAAGAACGTCTAAACTATTGGCAACAAATGTACAATAAAAGTTGAGATTAGAATGCCACCTATCCTAAGCCAAAACACGATTAAGTATTGTGCTGTGGACGGTTACTCTTTGGTTTTGAAAAGGCTTGCCAGATTGCCAAATGGAGATTCTTTTTCTTCATCTTCTGTGGAGCTGGAATAAACAACCTTGGATGTAATGCCCTCATCATCGGCTGCACAGTTGTTTTCCAGAGTGAAACGGTCAAATTGATGCATAAACACCTTGGCTGTATTGATGGCATCATCCAAGGCACGATGCTGGGTACCATCAAATTCAATTCCGCAGATTTCAAGAGCCTGAGCGAGTCCGAGTTGACGGAACTTGCCTTCTTTACGAACGGTGCGGGACCATTGTTGCTGGAGATCGTTATGATTGGTGATCCAGGCCACATCAAGTTGATGGGTGCGACAATGAGAGATCAGTTTGCTGCGGTCATCGGGTCCCCAGGAACACATGTAATAGGGGTCACTTCCCATCCAGGCAATGAATTGGTTCAGTGCTGCCGGAAAAAGGGGGGCTGCATCAATATCTTTCTGTGTGATACCTGTAAACTGAATCGTGTCAGTGGACAGAACGGACTTGTTGGAAGGACGAACATACGTATGGAACGTATCCGTTACGACCAATCCATCTGAACTTTCCGTAACTTTGACGGCACCGATATCAATAATTTCAGAAGAATAGCGAGTATTGCGACTTACCGTGAATTCAAGATCATATATGATATATGGCATAGGACAAGCTCCTTTATCGATTAATACCTGTGATAGATTTCTATTTCTCTATATTACAGGGAACGTGCTGCCATGTCAGCCATCGCCAGAGAATTCATTGTAGTCAGGATGAACGAACAGTCTGAGTGTTTAATGATCTTTCTAATGCATTTCCGGTTTTGGTAAGTCTTTACTTCGCCAAAAGTGGTCGTTATAATGAGGAAAGTTAGGGACTTTCCTGTGTTTTGTTTGTATTTATGGCAACTTAAAAGTAGAATTTTCCGTCTTATTATCAAAACTTCCTAACACGGTTTGAAGTGTTGGGGAGTTTTTTGTTATTTATAGCATACTCATGTAGGAAAGGAGGAAAAGTTAGTCGGTTGTTGGTATAACAGTAATAAAACTACTTCACGAGTTAGTATTATTGGATTTAAAGTACATATGGAGGTTTGTTTCTTTGATTAGTAGAAAATTGAAAATAACAGCAATTATAGCCAGTGTGTTTATTGTTTTAATGAGCGCTGCATATGGTGCATTCTATATTTGGAACAAGAATTATAAATTTAATAATAATTATGTATGGCAGCCTTTGGAGGACGTGCAATCTACACTAAACCTGAAAGATTCCTATAACGTTATTGTAGCTGGAACGGATCCGGAAGGTATTACTGCTGCCTTATCAGCTGCCCGTAATGGGATGCGTGTATTGCTGGTGGAAGCAAGAGATCGCAACATGTTGGGAGGATTGTTGACCGAGGGAGGCCTTAATACACTGGATCTAAATTATTCCCCTGAACAACCGCAGTTATTGAGTAGTTTGCGGCAGCCTGACTTTTTGAACAAAGGTATCTTCCAGGAATGGTTTGACCAGATCGAGGGTAGTTCATTTGATACCAACACAGCGGCTAACATTTTCTATCGGATGGTTCGTTCTGAACCTAATATTGACCTGTTGATGAATGTTAAGGAATTAGTCCCCCTTACTGAACAATCTACGGGAGATCACACGACAATAATGGGTATGAGCATAACTAAAGAAGATGGAACAACTGTTCAGATTTCAACCCGCTCCATCATTGATGCAACGCAAGATGCGGATATTGCAGCCGCTGCAGGAGTTCCATACTCCATAGGTAGACAAGATATTGGAGATGGTAAATCCAAAATGGTCTCTACGCTTGTATTCAAGTTAAGCGGTGTTACTGATGAGGTATGGCAAAAGTTTAGGGAAAGAGAGGGAACCGGGGTTGATAAGATGAGTGCTTGGGGGTACGGTGATGCTAGAAAATATGAATCCTCCAATCCACAACATATTAAGATTCGAAGTCTGAATATCGGAAGACAAAATGATGATACAATCTTGATTAATACGATGCAAATCTTTGGGGTAGATCCGTTAGATCCGATATCTGTGAAAAAAGGTCTGGAAATCGGGCGTAAAGAAGCCCCACTAATTGTTGATTTTCTGAAGAAAAATTATGATGAATTTGCAGGGCTAAAATATGCTGGAACAGCAGACGAGCTTTACGTGAGAGAATCACGTCATATCTATGGCGAGTACCGATTAACATTAGCTGATGTCATGGAAAATCGTGATCATTGGGATGCTATTGGATACGGCTCATACGATATTGATATTCAGAGCACGAGTGTTGGAAATCCCGGCACGATTATGTTGAGTCCGATTCAATATGGTGTACCTTTTCGCTCGCTTGTACCGCTAAAGGTTGATGGTTTGCTCGTCGTTGGACGTGCAGCAAGTTTTGATACAATCCCACACGGTAGTGCAAGAGTTGTCCCACTGGGAATGGCAGAGGGAGAAGCAGCAGGAGCGGCGGTCAAGCTGGCATATATCCATAAGGAGTCCTTCCGCGAACTCTCAACTTCCGAAGAGCGAGCATCTGAACTACGTAAGATGCTGGAGAATCAGGGGATGGATCTGAAAGTACATCGTTTCGAACAGCCTGATTATATGGAGCATAAGGATTACAAGGGATTGCTGGCTGCAGCGAGTATGTATATGACTTCAGGCAATTATAATAACGATGGTTGGGAACTGGATAAAGGAATGAATCCAGAACGATTTTTAAGTAAATTGAAAAGAATGCAAGCGATGTTTCCAGAAGCCTACACAGGTAGTGCTGACCAAGCTCTAGCAAATATGGAGAATGCCGTAACCCTACCTTTAACGTTGGATCAGGCTGCGTATATGTTATGTCTGGCAATGGGATCTTCAGAAACGGAAACTTCACTTGAACAGGCACTTGCTCATTTGCAAACACAAAACTTTATAAGTGCCGACACGCTTGCTGGCATTGCTGACAAGAACAATCTTACCAATGGGGATGCGTTTATGCTCATTCGTGATGTAGTGGAGTATTATTCTGGAGTTGTATTCGACTAATTGGTTGACAATTACTTGTAAATGAACTAATGTGGTCAAAAATGATAACAGCGTTATAACGAGGACATGATTGTGCAAGCCAGCTTCAACAGAGAGGGAACAGTGTGGTGCAAGGTTCCTGTAGCTGCTTCATAAATTCCTACCTCGCGAGCTGCGGAAGAGAATGCCCATACAGGGTTGCAACCTCCGCCGGCAGGGCCCGTTATGCCCCGTAGGACTGCATGTTACAGATCGCATAGGTTGCGAACGGATTAATTTGCAGTTAAATAAGGGTGGTACCACGACACATTCGTCCCTTGACGGATGTGTCTTTTTGCTGTTTATGCGCTGTATTTGATAACAAAAAAAGGAAGATTAGGAGTGTGTTATGATGCGTCAAAGTGAAATGCTTGTCCCAACATTACGTGAAGCGCCAGCGGAGGCAGATGCAGCGGGACATCGCTGGTTACTGCGTTCCGGCATGATTCGCCAACTGGCAGCAGGGATATACAGTTACCTGCCCCTTGGACGGCGTATATTGTTAAATGTTGAACGGATCGTTCGTGAAGAGATGGATCGTGCTGGATGTCAGGAAGTGTTACTGCCGATTATGCAGCCTGCGGAGTTGTGGGAAGAATCCGGAAGATACACACAGTATGGTCCTGAATTGATGCGTCTGAAGGATCGTCATGCACGGGAATTTGCTCTTGGACCAACACATGAGGAAGTCGTAACCGCTTTAGCGCGGGACGAGGTGAGCTCGTATCGTAAGTTGCCATTCACCCTGTACCAGATCGGAACCAAGTTCCGGGATGAGCGCCGTCCTCGATTTGGATTGCTGCGCGGTCGTGAGTTCATCATGAAGGATGCGTACTCTTTTGCTTCGGACTGGGAAGAGCTTGATCGGACTTATCAGGCGATGAACACGGCGTATAGTCGCATTCTAGAGCGTTGTGGTCTGGACTATATCCGTGTTGAGGCGGACGCGGGAACGATTGGCGGTCAAGGGGAAACACATGAGTTCATGGCTCTTGCTGATGTGGGTGAGGACACAATTGTAACCTGCAAACATTGTGGATATGCTGCAAATCTGGAGAAGGCGGGTTATCAGACTTCTGGAGATATGGAGAAAAAAGAAGGAAGCTTGGAAGTTCCAGCTGATTCTGCGAGTGCAGACTCCGCGCTTCAAACGGATCAACATTCAGGAGTGAAAAACGTAGTACGTATCTCGACACCTGGCGTTCGTACGATCGCAGAGTTAACCACTTTTGTGGGCAAAGGTGCTGAACATATGATCAAAACGCTGCTTTATGTGGCGGATGGTCAGCTCGTCGCTGCGCTTGTGCGTGGAGATCATGAACTGAATGACATCGCATTGAAGCAGGTGTTGGGGGCAGAGGAACTGATCCTTGCAGACGATGCAGCCATTGCGGCTCATCCAAATCTGAAGGTAGGATTCCTGGGTCCGATTGGACTAAATCTGCCGATGGTGGTGGACGCTGACGTGGCAGTGATGAAGAGTGCAATTACAGGAGCCAATGAAGTGGATGTGCATGTTTCCGGTGTACGCCCAGGGATTGATTTTGCATTGGAGCGAGTAGAACGAATCCGCTTTGCTGCGGAGGGGGATGCTTGTCCAACATGTGGATCACCACTTGTGTTTACCAAAGGTATTGAGGTTGGACACATTTTCAAATTGGGGACGAAATATAGTGATGCCATGGGTGCTTCATTCCTGGATCGTAATGGTCGCCAGTGTGCGCCAGTCATGGGGTGTTACGGCATTGGCGTATCCCGCCTGATGGCCGCTATAGCTGAACAATATGCAGGAGATGACGGCATTCGTTGGCCGGCTGCTGTGGCGCCATATGATGTGCATCTGATTACAGTAAGTTGGAAGGATGAGCAGCAGCGTCAGCTTACCCTGAAACTGGAGCAACAATTGATCGATGGCGGTTACACGGTATTGGTTGATGACCGGGATGAACGTCCAGGTGTGAAATTCAAGGATGCGGAGCTGATTGGATTGCCTGTGCAGATCGTTATTGGCCGAGGAGCAGCCGAAGGACAGGTCGAACTGGGATCACACGCACTTGCAGCAACAGGTGAATCGAAACGAATCGGGTTGACTGCACAGGAAGCTGTGCTTTATGTGAAGGAACAGCTCACTTCCTAAATTCAGGGGAATCGCTAATTATATGAGTTCATATAATAGTACCGAATTTGATGCGGTAGCTGATTTTGATTGCTAAAATTTCAATGTGAGCATGAAAAAGAGGGCTATAGGCATAAAATTTGGTAGGATTTTATGAGTGATATCATACGAAATAACTATATTTGGATAGTTGTATTTAGTATACAAATGATTTTATGATTAAGGATTTGAAGATGATCATACCCAGGCGGATTTATGTGCAAGTATGCAATGTTGAGAAGATAGAGATGTCGAAATAAAAGTACAATAACCGCATGAACACGGTCATTCCGGAGAGTTTTTATATAGTTCGGTGTGGAAGGCACATGATGAAGTTGGTCCGTAAAGGCCAGGCTGGGATTTATTTTTGCCTCAGATGATTGTCAGGATCAGCAGGATATGTCCACAGGAAATGTTCAATTATCTGATGTGGATTGATGTTAAAGAACAGAGATACAAAAGGGTGTCCCCTTAACCAGTAATCTGGCTTTGGGGACACCCTTTTGGTTATGACAAGATAGATTCGTTATGTTGTTGCGCCTTATAAGCGATCATGCCTGTATGCACTTTGCTTTGTTGAGCTTAAGAAGCTGCAGGCAATTTCAATTGTTGACCTGGATAAATCCAGTGTGGATTTTTGATATTATTCAGCTTTTGCAATGCCTGCCACGTTGTGCCGTATTGTTTGGAGATGGAGTACAGGGAATCTCCGGATTTCACAACATGCAGTTTGGCTGGAGCTGGTTTGCTTGGTGTTGGTTTGGACGGTTTTTCCGGTTTTGGTGTTTCTGGTTTTGGCTTGGTTGGAGCTGGTGTTTCTGTTGCCGGAGTTTCCGGCTCTACTGCAGGTTTTACAGCTTCACTGATCCGACCATCTGTTTTGATGTCTACAGCGCCAAGCTTCTGCATGTAATTGATCAATGCCTCGTCCAGCGCGCCGTACATACCCGTAGTCGGATATTTGGCAAACATGGTGTATTCGTCACCACCAACAGCTGTGAAATCATTGGTTGCCAGTGTATACGTTGCTTCCGGATCAAGGGCTTTATCGCCCACGGTTACGGAATGTACACGGCTACCTTCTGCAGCGGAAGTATCGATTTTGAACTTGATACCAGATACTTGCGGGAATCCACCGCTTGGTTCCGGGTAGGAAGCTACACCGACTTCAAGGGCTGCCAGAATATCGGACCCTTTCACTTCAAGAGTTACCACTTGATTACCAAAAGGAAGCACTGTGATGATATCACCTTTGGTTACGATCCCTTTTTCGATGGAAGCACGGATACCACCACCGTTAGTCAGTGCAATATCGGCTTTGCTGACATCACGAATGGCATCTGCAAGCAGGTCACCCAGGTTAGTTTCACCTGCACGTACCTGTTCACGTTTACCATCCAGCAGAATAGCTGTATTGGCTACTTCTTCTTTCAAAATAGGTTCTTGTTCTTTTTGAATGGAGTTCACGAGAGTCGCGACTTTCTCATTTGGTTTGATGTCTTTTGCTTCCGTTTCATCAATTAATGTTGCTTGTTTCTTTGTTACTTTACCACCGTCTACCCATAGATCGATGACACCTACATAGTTGGTGTATTCTCCTGCACTTGCAATCAATGTTCCGTTATCGGATACAAGGCCATCTTGCAGTACAGTGTGACTGTGACCATCGATGAATACGTCGATGCCAGGAACTTCTTTAACAACTTTAAAGCTAGTATCGGTGCTGGACGCGTCTTGTCCAAGGTGTCCCAGTACAACAACAACATCTACTTTGCTGCGGATTTCGTTTACCAGAACTTTGGCTTCCGCAGATGGATCTGTAATATCAAGACCTTCTACGTTTTTTGGATTCGTTTTGTACAACGTTTCCGGTGTAGTCAAAGCGATGATACCAATCTTCACGCCATCTACTTCTTTAATGAGATAAGGATCGAAGAGACGCGTTCCGTCTTTTTTCTTCACATTGGCACTCAGCATGGGGAAGTTCATCATGTCTGCCAGTTCGATCAGACGATCTGAACCATAGTTGAATTCGTGGTTACCCGGTACGATGGCTTGGTATCCCATTTCATTCATGACTTTCACGATGCTCTCACCATTCACAAGAGTGGCAAATGTTGTACCATGCACAGCATCTCCAGCATCGAGCAAGAGTGTGTTCGGGTTTTCGCTACGATATTTGTCAGCGATTCCAGCTACTTTGGCAAAACCCATAGCAGGTGAAGATTCAACTGCACGGGCATGCGTATCATTCGTATGTAGAATGGTAATGTGTTTACCTGTGCCCGGAGTGGTATCCGTTGCAGCTGCGGCAATACCTACACTGCCAAACAGCAAACAGACCGTTAGCAGAAGTGAAACGTAATTCTTCCAGATTTTCATATGATTCCGAAACCTCCCAAAATAATAATCTACTTGAGCATTTACACAGCTCAAATAGTATTTTAACAGACTATTATTAGGAAATCTCGCGAATTACGTAAAAATAAGTAACCTGAAAGTGACATGTAAATCTGCTGTTGGAAAATATAATCTTCGGAAAGAACGTATGTTCTTAAATAGTGTAAAAAAAATGCTGCGCTTCACGCGGCAGTCCGGTACGTAAACAAAATTTCTCCAAAGATTCATCCGGTTCAGGCATCACTCCGGAGGTCAGCAATTGAATGGCAAAACGATTGGCCTGTCTTTCCAGCTTGCCTGGAGCAAAATAGGAATGTTCCTCCAGAAAGAATCGATTAATCCCTTTATGAAGTCGGTCGTGTCCAAGCTCATGGGCGCACACGAACCGTTGCCACTCCGGCGGCAAATCATTGTGTATGACGATAAACCTGCGCCGGAGCTTGCGAAAGTACAGTCCCTTGGTGGACTTCCCCAAATTGGTGAAACGAATCTGTATTCCAACCGCGCGGGCAATACTGAACGGGCAGTTGGTCCGGTGTTTTCGAATCAGCTTTGTTACGATGTCATCCATATGATCTCACCTGCTGCCTTATTAAATTCAGTGGGTCATGCCTCATGGGCGATTGTCCGATTCGTCTGTCTTTTTGCGTTTGTTCATCTGTTTGGCTTCCCAGAACAGACCTGTCAGCACATCCTTGATTCGTTTCTTGTCCTCTTCATCGAGTGGAATACCGTCAAACATCAGATCATCATCGTCCTCCAGCATCTTTTTGAAATCACGACGGTCTTTGTATGTAGCCCATTCCGGTACGTCCTGAAGTTCAGCAGCACTCCCTGGTTCAATATAACCGGCCTGCTTCATCATCTCTGTATAGGGCACCGAGAGTGCATCTGAAATCTTGCGGATGGTCGCTGGTTTTGGCACACCCCGGACCCCATTCTCAATACGTGAAATTTGTGAGTTGCTTATTCCAGCTGCTTCGGCGAGCTGATTGATGCTGTATCCCTGTTGCTCGCGCAGTTGTTTCATATAAGGACCAAAAGCGTGCTCCACAATTATGCCAACTCCTTCGATTCGTACAAGTACTTGAGTTATAAAAAAGACAGTTGGATGGGGGAGGTAGGTGTGTGTTCAATGCCCGTTTCGGATTCGGATCGTTCTTTTGATCGCTGTTATCCCCAGATTTCCTATTTCCCTCTCTAAAGGGAGAAATCCGGGGATAGCGTATGCTTCCGATGTAGCTTTCTTGCAGAAAGCTTTTAGGCGAACGCTTCGCTTCTTCAGAATCGATTCCGTCTCCTTCACTGCGTATGCGCGTGATACACACCTAGGTCCCTTCCCTAAAAATCTCGGTGGCTTCTTTATAAAAATCAAATGACTTGTACGGAAGTTCATTAATTAAACAGTACTATAACGTATATATACCATTAGGTAAAGAGATATGAAACAATTATGCCAAAAGGCATAGGAAATGAGAGCGAAGGTTTTATTTTATCGTTAAAACGAACCAAAATGGAGGTTTACTCCGATCTCCAGAAAGTGGTATCCTCAAATAGAAATACGAACACTATACGAACGAAATGTAACAATGACACAGGTTGGATTTTAGAAATGACTCTTTGAAGAAGGTAATTCCCCGGATTATACCGATTTGGAGTGATTCCAAAAGGCAACAGCGGGAAATTGAAGACATGTCGTTATTTATGTAGGAAACTGGACAACTCTATGAATAAGAGCGTTTTTCCATCGTGCAAAGAATGATGGCAAAACAACATGACGTGAACGATAGAGTGAGAGATATGAATGGAGTAAAAAATATTAGAGGAGGAAGATAAATATGGAATTGATGCTGCCCGAATTGGACCGACGCAAAACGCAAACAGCTGTTGAAGCTGCGCTGGAAAAATACCGAATCTATAAAACCATTGCATTTGAAGAACGAGAGGTTATGGTTACGGCAAGTTATGCCGAGCGTTTCCACGGTGCAACCAATGTGACGGGGGATTCCACGGCGAGAACGGCGATCTACAATGTGGACGTGCAGCGCGCGCGTCAGGCATATTGCGATACGATTGATTTTGTTGTGTCCCGGCTGAGTGAAAAGGAACGTGTACTCGTCTGTGAACGATATCTGAAAGACGATGATGTGTTTGACTATAAAGTGTATAACCATGTGTTTGATCCACCTGTCAGCAAGGATACGTATACGAAGATTCGTACACGTGCTTTCTACAAAATGGCGCTGGCTCTGTCAGATCGAGGTCTGATTAATATGGAGCCTTTGTCTGTGTCCCGCAAAGAGCGACAGAAGCTGGGCTGAGTGAGCGAGTGAAGAAGTTGATCCTTTAATATCCAAGGTGGATTGGTTACAATAGTTGAACAAACCACAGTTGGCACAGCCAAAGGAGAGAAGTCTGCGATGTCGGAAGAAGTCGGAATGCAGGAAATGATCACGTTGAAGACAATCGCGGAAACGCTCAATACGTCCAATAATCTGAACTTAATGCTGGATACCGTGGTCGGCAAATTACTGGAGTTGACCGGATTAACGGCAGGCTGGATGTTTCTGATTAATGAACGTGGAGACTATACCTGTGTTTCGGATTACAATCTGCCCCCGGCATTACTGCGTGAAGATAAAGAGCCCATGCGAACGGGTACCTGCTGGTGTGTGAACCGCTTTAAGGACGGTCAACTCAATCATGCGGTCAACATCATTAACTGTAAACGGCTGGAGGATGCGGTGGAATTCCAATGGGGAGATACCCATGATATTACCCACCATGCAACCGTCCCGTTAAGGTCAGGTGAGAAGATGCTTGGCCTGCTCAACGTGGCTGCGCCAGCCAAGGAACATTTCAGCGACAGTGAACTGGCGCTGTTACAGGGCGTGGCGTACCAGATTGGTAGTGCGGTAGAGCGGATGAGATTGTATCGCACGGAGCAGCGACGAGCTGATCTGTATGCCAAGCTGGGGGAGTTCAGCACGGCCTTGGGTCTTGCAGTGAACGAATGCACCAATTCTGAGGCTTTTTGTTTAAAAGTTGTACAGCTGCTTGGGCAGCATTATGATTGGCCTTTTGCTACCATTATTCAGCAGAAAAGCGGAATGTTCGTTTTGCAGGCAGCCTATGCAAATGATACGGTTCGAACGTTATCAAGTACTCCGTTATCTTCCGAAGTGACGAGCCACATTAACCATTTAATCAATAGTCATCGTGTAACATCTCTGTCTGGGACAGAGATCGCTGAAATATTTACCCTGTGCAAGCCTGACCAGACTACGAATTCCATTGCCTCGGGAATTGCTGCTCCCCTTCCATACCATACGACAGGGGAAACGGGAATTCTGGTGATCGGAATAGGAACATCAGGTCCTGCGCAGGCGGACCGTGAAGTGCTGGAGGCATTGGCCGAACATATTGCGGCCTCATGGGAGAGTCTGAAGCTGGCGGAGAATCGCCGCGAACTTGCACGAATGGAAGAGAGAAACCGGTTGGCTCGCGATCTGCATGATTCGGTTAATCAGATTTTATTTTCACTATCGTTAACGGCTAAAGGCGCGGAAAGTATGTTATCCGGCTCCGAGCAGTTGCTCCCGGCAACGGAAGCGTTGAAGGATATTCGGGCTTTGTCTCAGGAGGCTCTCAAGGAAATGCGCGCATTGATTATGCAGCTCCGTCCCGCGGGACTGGAAGCAGGGCTGCTCCATGCACTACAGGAATACGGCACAAGCCAGGGGCTTCAAGTGGTGACGAATCGGACGGGAATGCGGTCTTTACCACGTAATATAGAAGAAGCATTGTGGCGAATCGGACAGGAAGCGCTGAATAATGTACGGAAACACGCGGATGTTCCTTCTGCTGAGGTCACCCTCAAGTTAAGTAATCATGAAGTGGTGCTCACTGTCACAGATCAGGGAAAAGGTGGTGCGAACAGGCCAAAAGCGTCGTCTGGAAGCTCCCTTGGCCTGTCCATTATGAAGGAACGGGCTCAATCGCTCGGAGGCAACTTAGAAATAGTGAGTTCTTCCCGTAAGGGAACGACAGTAACGGCAGTCATTCCACTTCCGTTCGAATCTGTATAAAGTCAGGGGGAAGAAGAGATGCCGATTACGATTTTGCTCGCAGATGATCATGCGATGGTGAGACGGGGGCTGCACGTTTTTTTGACGACACAGCAAGACATGAAGGTTGTGGGCGAAGCATCGAACGGACAGGAAGCACTGGCTCAGGCGGAAGCGTTAAAACCTGACGTGGTATTAATGGATCTGCATATGCCGGTCATGGACGGAATCGAAACAGCCAGAAGGCTGCGCACGTTATTGCCAGCAACGCGAATCATTGTGCTCACCTCGTTTTCGGATCAGGATCATGTCGTTCCTGCTGTTCGCGCAGGAGTTAAAGGATATCTACTCAAGGATATTGAACCGGAGGATCTGGCTGTAGCCATTCGCAATGTGCATGCAGGTCAGGTGGAATTGCATCCTGCCGCAGCAGGTCAATTGATGCATGTGATGGCTTCATCCGATTGGTCTATAAATGAACAGCAACCACAGCATATACCGACAGATCAGTCAGCAGACAGTCAACATCAGGAGCCAAAGCAGAAGGGGAAATCAACTGAAGCGTCTCTTGGCGGACTGGATATGCTCACTCGCCGTGAACAAGAAGTCTTGGGGCTGATTGCTCAAGGATTGAGCAACAAGGAAATTGCAGTTCAATTGGTCATCACCGAAAAAACGGTCAAAACCCATGTCAGTCATCTGCTCGACAAACTGGGACTAGCAGATCGGACGCAAGCGGCTCTTCATGCCGTAAGAAATGGCTGGGTCGTGTGACCAATTCCGACATATGTTCATACTTAAGTCGTATAAACTCAACCTAAAGGTTGAGTTTTTTGGTATTTCAAGTTAAGTCTATCTGCTGACGATTTGGATGCAAAAGAAAGGTAAGATAAGAGTAGAAATAACAGATCGGTTGAAACATGAGAGTTTGAATTATTAAAAAACCAAGGAGAGTGACATGAATGAATATTGTTATTTTGGCAGGAAGCAATCGGAACAATGCAACCAGTACACGTCTGGGAGAGTATGCTGTGGAGATTATTCGCGGCCAGGGACATCAGGCCAGCCTGTTTGATCTGTATCAGACACCACTTCCATTCTACGCACCAGATGAAAAACAAGCGGATCATGAACATCTGGCAGACCTGAATACACGTATGCTCGCGGCCGATGCGATCATCCTGTCTACACCAGAGTATCATGGCAGTATTAGCGGTGTGCTCAAAAATGCACTGGATCACCTGAGTCAGGCTCATTTCAGCGGCAAGACCGTCCTGTCCATCAGCTCCTCTGGCGGAGCGGTGGGGGTAAGTTCGCTTTTACAACTGCAAGCGATTGTTCGCAATCTGCATGGCATCAATGACCATGAGTGGATATCCATTGGTGGTGCGCAGCGCAGACGATTCGAAGCGACATTTGACGGATATGAAGAGTACGAAGGCAGTCAGGATATAGAGGACCGGGTGCAGCGGGTTATTGGATCGTTTTTAAATCTGGCACAGACGTTAACGAATGCGCGGAATTCAACCATGAGTTGAGAACCAAGGAAGATGAAAAATCGGAAAAGGAAAAGAGGTTGAGCATTATGATTACAGGCATATTTGAAACACATCTAAACGTGACGGATCTGGAGAGATCCCATCATTTCTATGAAACGGTCCTTGGTTTACCTCATGCCTACGGGCAGAAAGAACGTGGGAACTCCTTCTACTGGATTGGTGGAAAAGGCAAAGCCATGCTGGGATTGTGGCAAAAGGAATCTTCCGAGGTGAAACGTCAGCACTTTGCTTTTCATGTATCTCTGGAGGATATGAAACACGCGGTGGCTCACTTGGAGAACAAAGGGATCGAGACACAGAACTTCCTGAATGATGATATCGGTGAACTGTACGTCTTCGGCTGGATGCCTGCGGTATCTGTATATTTTAAGGATCCAGATGGTCATTTGCTTGAATTCATCGCCATGCTCCCGGATGAAGCGAAGCCTGAACTCGGCATGGTGCCGTGGAGTCAGTGGGAGGAGATGCAGGAGAAGACCGTATGATGATTGAAGAATTACAGTTATATACAACACGGATGGAGGACCTCAAGCATTTTTATCGTGATACGTTGGGAATGGAGGTGTCCAATGCGACGGATCAGGCCTTCAACCTGCAGGTTGGAAGGACAAAGATGATTTTCAAACCGTGTGAAACAGATCGTGAGCCCTTTTATCATGTGGCCTGGTCGATTCCGACGAATCGGTTCAAGGAAGCGAAGCAGTGGGCTGCATCACGTGTTGTTTTAAGCAGGGAGGAAAATCGGGATGAGACATACTCTGCTAATTGGGACTCTCATTCTCTCTATTTCGAAGATCCAGCAGGCAATATTATCGAGCTGATTGCTCATCATCGTATTCAGAACGAGAGTGACCATGACTTCTCGACTCAAGATATATTACAGGTGTGTGAAGTTGGACTGGTGACGGAGGATGTTCTGTCTACGGTGAATGAGCTTCAGCAGATTGGACTCACGAGCTGGGGTGAGGTTAGTGATACCTTTGCTCCTGTAGGAGATGTGCACGGTCTGTTTATTGTGGTGAGGAAGGATCGGACATGGTTTTTCTCCAAGCAAAAAGCACAGATCTATCCGTTGGAAGTATCCATCCTTGGCGTGGGCAAGCTTCGAATTGGCTAAACTTTGCATTCCGGGGCAAAACGGGCATATGTGGAGCATTTCCATCATGTTATAGAAGTAAACGCTTTATTTATTAATTAGAATATATAAGTTGAACTAAATTTACACGATAACGGAGAGGACAGATCTTAGTTCAACTTATATAGTTTCTCTGATGGGTTTACAGATAATGAAGGGTGGTGGCAAGCTTGGATCGACGTTTGTTGGAAGATGGACTAGCGATTATCGTTTCCAGTCGGGAACGTACAGGGGATCTGTGGCACGCCCATTATGGGGCGGGTGCGATTGCGGCATATTTTTGGTTGCGGGAAAATCGTCTCACTGCCCTTGCCGCCGGCAGTGTTACGGCCGAAGCAAAAGCCATGCTTCGCCAGCATGGAATCAGCCCTGGCCAGACCTCTCCGATTGGTGAAATGATGCCCAGGGAAGATGCCGAGGCGTGTATTACGGACGCATTGGATCGAACGATTGGAGAACTGCACTGGGTTGGACACCAGGCCATCTACGGGGCAATCAGTCTGAAAGCTATTCGCGAACTGGATGGATGGGGCACTGCGGAGGATATTGGTCGGCTGGTTGAACTGATCGATTCATTCGATCGAACCATTCCGGGAAGATCTTGGATGAACACAACGATGAAAGAAATTCGCAGTCTGAAGCCGGAAAAAAGCGATGGTTTCCCCGAGATTGAAAATCCAGTTCAGTTGTCACGCCTGATTCTGGATGAGCTTGGTGCGTTCCAGACTATCTATCACGCGGAAGCGCATCATGATCTAATCGGTCATATGCTCACCTACGGACATGCGCTTAACATATTATATGAACTGGGTTATCCTGCATTATTCCACAAAGGCATTCCGCCTTTCCTTACCATGGTGAAGGCACTACGCTTAAGCCGAGATGTGGATATTGAACAGGAGATGCCGACATTGCAATCACCCGTAGACCTGCTGCCACTAGAACGGGCGGAACGATCAGTGGCGCTCCCTCATGAACTGGAATATTGGCTCACCGACAGACGTTCCCGTGACTGGAACGGAGGTCATGTATTCAAATTCCCGTTCAGTTTCTATCATCATGCGAAGAACGGGGAGCCCGTACCGGAAACGTGGGAGAACTTTCGTTATATCATCGCGTGAGATGTAGCCAACTATATGGAACAAACGATATAGAACGAAGGATATGGAACCAACGATATAGAATCAAAATGAAGAGCACTTGCCAAAGCTGGCAGGTGCTTTATAGTGTTCTAGCGTTAATATTCCAAGCTACTGAAAGCCGAAGCGGATCCGAATGTATCCGGAGTCTGCAAGCGCACTGTATCCAGAATCTGCGAGACCATTCGCTGCATGTTCGAGAACGCACCCTTCATTTACGAGCCCATGTCCTTCATGTGCGAGAAACGCTCGTGATGTCGTAAAAGGCGGATTGTCTCCCTTCTCATGCAGAGCACTGCTCCAGATGGATTCGAGGTCTCCCCTCCGGTTTGCGGTTGGAGCAGAGCTTGAGAGCTAACGAATCGTAGGCGTCTTATTCAAGGATTTGAAGCGTCTGTAGAAATCTAAGGAACCTGAGACACGTTATATTAGAATAAACAGCCATTTTCAGCGTTAATGTCAGGTTTTTTAGAAAATAGGGTGTCTGATGTTCCTTATCATTTAAAAAGAGTACCTGAATGACAAATAAGACGTCCTGTGTTCCTTAGAAAATCCTCTATCCATTCGCCAGAATTAGCGGGCTGGGACTTCAAGCTTTTTGGACACGGGCACCCATAATTCAAAAATCCATCATCGTATAGCTTGTTTGAATTGAAATGCACCACATTAGTTTTATGCAGATTAAAACCGACAATTGTCCGCCCCGGACACGACTACATTCATGCGTATTTCATCCCGATTACCATCAGCGCGAGTGGGAAAAGGCAGTAAAATGGTATTATCGGATCAGCAGCAAGGAAGACATACCGACAGCTCATACGCTAACGTACAGCCGGCCAGGGGGCCGGTTTTTTAAATCGGTGATTGCATCCTTGCCCTGATCGGGTATTAAAGACTAAACAGATAACAGGAGGCTACGTGATATGAAAACAGTATTGTATGTTCCACTGGATGATCGTCCAGCGAATCTGGATGATGTGATTGTGCAAGGGAAAGCAGCCGGTATCCATATCGTTACACCGAACCTGAGTGATATTAAGAATCGTCTGGACTCGGAGAAAACCGTAGATGGCACAACGCTGCTCGGCACCTCCACGCCGGTTTATGGCAAACCGTCCAAGATTCACAGCTTTATTCTGAAACATGCTGCCAAGGTCGACGGATTCATTATCTCATCCGATATGCTCGCCTATGGCGGTCTGATTGGCAGTCGTCAGCTCCGCGAAGATGGAGGAGGCGCCTATCCTGAGTACGATGATGAGACGACGCGTTTGCTGGATGTGATCCGCGTGATCAAGCAGAAATACCCACGCAAACCTGTATTCGTAATGGATACCATCATGCGTTTGGCTACAACCTCGTTTGCAGATGGCTTGGCGCTTGATGCGTATAATGAGTCCCGTGCATTGATGCAGCAGCCACGTCAGACATACACTGAGTTTGAGGATATTATCGAAGGTTATAACCTGTCCCCGGATGGAGTGGAATATGGGACAACGACCTATTTTGATAAAGAACAGTATTACAATACAAGACAGCATAAATTCAAAACAAATCTGTACATTCTGGATCAGCTGGCTCGCACAGGTTATATCGATTTCCTCGCGGTTGGAGTCGACGATGCCAACACGCAGGGTGTTCAGATCAATGAAATCAAATATGTAGAAGCGCGAATCAATGAATGGCTGGGTGGAACCAATGGGCAAAATCCGGATCGTGCTATCGTCTTGCCGGATGCAGATGGTCTGGGGCACGCTTTGGTCGCTCGTATGGCTAACCAGTTGTTCCGAGGCGGGGCGAGGACACGTTACGCAGTGAAATATTTTGGTCCTCACGGCAATACCATCATTAACACGTATGAATACATGGATGTACACGAGAATGTGGTTCGTCATGTGGATATTGTAGGTGGTGTGCTTGTAGCGGATTCGGCATATCCTGAACCGGAGGTGGTGACGGATGTGGGTGCTGGCTTGGAAAATGAACAGCTAGTGGCTGTAGCAGCCGATCAAGTTGTCCCGTTTGACATGACCTCCGAACTGGATCGTATGACGAAGGGTCACCCAGGTAATTCCGGGGAGAACACGGGCATCGACATTGAGATTATCGCCATTACGGCTCTGGATCAGGTGCAGGCTGCGTTGGAGCAATTGACGCTGAATAGTGAGCAAGGTCTGCCTTCGGTGTTGATTGATTTTGTGGGTAAAGGACCAGCCAATGTTGATGTTGCCGAAGCATTGCTCAACAGTCCATATACCGGACGGGTTCTGGGTTATAGTGCATGGAATACACCAGGTAACAAGATCGGTATTGCTGTAGGTATGGGGCAGTCGAGGTACGCGTTGATTACAACAGAGAAGCATGAGCATAAGTTGCGAGATGCGATGAACGCGCATGGCTCGTTGTTGTTTAAGCGTTTCCTGAAGGATTACTACTACAAAGCGGTAGCGATTGCGGACATCCGCACGTATTCCCGAGCCCATGCGCTGTATACCAACGTGGCTACCCTTTCGGATCAAAATATGTTGCTGTTCAACTCAGAGGAAGACTATGCCCATTTGCAAACATTGCTTCGTGACTTGATGCAGACTTATACCACGGCGCTTGCGAATAAAACAGCCTTCCAGACAGGTAATGTGGCGATTAAGCAGATCTGTAATGACGAATTGTCCTATGCGACGTATGGCAGTGCGCTGCTGGAATATGGAAATCCCGATTTCATCTGGGGCCGTGCATTTGAGATTACGTTGAACCCGCAGGTTAATTTTAATATTGTGTAAAAGATTGCCTCAGATATGCAGCCTATAAGCCATGACCGCTTCCTTTAAACGTTGGCTTAGGCCAGCACTGGAATAAGGTATGGTGTGGAATGGATCGGAACCAGTTAAGGGGATCGGATCAGTTGATCATTACGATCCCCTTAACATTACGGTTAACTTTCAACGCTACCCTATTGCACTAGCTAACTTATCAAGTGCAATGTACTCCTTATTCGAAAGCTCTTCAATCATTGAAGTCAGTTTGGGTATATTGAGTGAGTGTTCGTTGATTATCATTTGTTTAAGCGTATTGTTTCGAAGAGAACGAGCCTTTAGTTCAATATCCTTAAATAGGTTGTAAAACAGACTGCCATCAATTAATCCAAGTTTATGTAAATAATGAATTCGCTTGGTCATTAACGTCTTATGCTCAGATAACATATGTAATGCTCTTATATATTGATGATCGGCACGAACAGATTCAATTAATTTGCTATAAATGTGGATACCAAATACAGGGTCCAGACTGCCGTGCAGACATTGCTCTTCTGCTGGAATGCCTTCAATGACTTCAAAGTATGCAGCACTATTCGTAGAATTAAGATAATGTTTCAGTGAGATTTTGAAAAACTCCAAATTGAAACGATAGGACTTGAACGAATTCATGGAGATAAGTTGTATACCAAATACATTATCCCAGCATTCCTCTTTATAGTTGATATGTTCATTGACTGCTTGCTCAATCTCATAAAAGGATCCCTTTGTTTTCTTATATTTGGGCAATGGGTCAGGAAAAAAATCTGCGATATTAAATTCTTGATTATCCCGATCATAACCGTATATGAATAAATCATGAGGTGCACTTTCTTCAGTTCTATAGGCTTTAATATGTTGTTTATCGATAAGAACATAAATGTAGTTACCATTATTAATTGACTCTATGAAGAAATCGGTAACATTTAACTTGAGCAATTGGATCATTTCTTTTTGCATACTGTGAATATTTAACAACGGATGGTACTCTCTCATTAATGGCTGGTAGAACTCCAAGTGGAAAGTATCCGGTTGGTAGAAATCAAACCTTAGTTGCATGTGATTCGTAAATAACCATTCATGGTAGGAAGGGTGATTGGGAAGAATAGAGTGCATATTAGCATGAATCGGATAACCTTGAATTACAGGTGAATGCATAATAAGTTCTTTTTTCATGATCAATATCTCACTCTCTACATGGGATAGTTAACTTTTAGCGCACCACAAACGCCTTTCTTAATGCTTCACACTTCGTCTAATTACGTACAGCCTATATACGAAGGATATTACACCTGCAATAAAATGTAAATAAATAACATTGTTTTGATATCGATATAAAAGTGATTGGTGTGTTGGGAAATTAGAACAGGTGTCGTCTTTTTTCCACCCGAACGTCTCCCTTAATCGCACCGAAGTCATACGGAACACCAACCGCGCTAGGAATGAAAGGCTGTAAAATTGTATTATCGGATCAATAACAAGGGACGCACCGAAAGCACATACGCTAATGTACAGACCGGCCAGGTGGCCGGTCTTTTTGATGCGGTGAATGTAGTCCCGTTACTGGTTCGATAGCAATACAGACTCTGAGTTAAAAGGGGGAGTCTACTGCTGCTGCACTGTCGCTGCATCGTGTGGGCAGATCTCAAACTTGCAGCCAAAGGGGGCGAAATGAATGTGTCTATGAGAAATGAAATTAGCACTGCCATGAGCACCAGTAAAATGAGTACGCTCATTAAAAGAACGCTGAAACAGAAGCTTGCGGTACTTGTTCCAGATTGGGACGGTCGTGTGCTGGATGTCCCTGGGCCAGGCGAAGTGTTGGCTGGGCCTTGTGCAGTCGTTGCGTTTGCCGAAGAGGTGCCGAAGTCTGCTTGGGCGGGATATAGAAGGATTATTAAAATCTCACCATACGCTCGTCCAGAAGATGGTGGCGCTGAACAAGTGGAAGTTTGGTCATCCCTTCTAATTGATGGGTTACACCAGGTAAGACTGGTGGATGAAGCAGGTGAGGCCTTCACTTGCATCTATTTGGGTTCTTCAGATAGTGACCGGGTGGATGCAGGGTCTGGAATGCTTACGCGCAGTCTGCGGTTCGGAGTGTATGTTCCCGAAGGCTCGGGAGCTGTCCTCGCTGAAACAGGCGACGCGTGGTTAGCTGCGCTTCAAGGCTGGACCCAGCAGGAACTTGGCTCTAACTGGTCCGTATATGGGGATATCTGGCCTGGTGGGTACGAGAAGCCGTCTGTTTTGTGGAGATTGGCTGGATGTAGCACGTCTGTGGCGGGCACTTCGGCATTGGAGGTTCGACAACAGTGGATTGGGCATGTGCTAACCGATCATTCGGTGCTAACACGCCAGACCGTTACTCGGTTGGTGGAGCAACTTGCAGTGCAATCTCGTCTTGCCATCACTGAAACGGATGGCGAAGAGCACGAAGGTAACACGCGATATATCACAGTGGATGAAGTCACGGCAGATTTACAGACGGATGCGTATTTGAATGGTCAGATTCGCCTGACGTTGCAACAGCGGATTCGTCGTCCGGGTACGAATGTATCTTTCATTCGTGAGATTCACCATAGCAAAGGTATGGAGTAAACGTTAGTCGAGAGGAACCTTCTATTAGAGGTTGTTCAAAAAGCCCGCTTTTGATTACAAAGGATGCCTAACGGCATCATCAGCATCAAATATGGAATTCAGCCGAATAAGCATAAGCTTTCGAAGTATGTTCCCTTCGAAACATTGTAGTTGCTCACGTAGTTTTCCCTACGCTCTGCTACTCCATTTCTAACTTCATCCCATCTTCTCGGTACTGAAAACCGATCTTTTTGAACATGCACTTTTAAGAGTGGTTCCAGATTATAGCTTTGAGTAGATTGGTTTAGCTTCAACATTATAGCTACAAATTCATAGGTTCATAGGATCAAAAATTCATAGATCAAGCTTAAAGATCATCGTTTCACGAAATTAGTAGTCCAACAAATGAGGTGAGATGGCAATGGCAAGCTCAGTGAAAAAAAGTAAACAGACAGCCCCGCGGTATACACGGGCAGAATTGATGAATCATGCAGAAGCCCTCTTTGCCGTTAAGGCAGAGGTGCTGTACGGTGCGCTGTACGAAGCGGCGCAAGAGACGTTTTCCATTGAAGAAACGCAAGAACGAATTAACCAATTTATGAAAGCGAAGGTGAAGGGATAATGGCAGGCGGAAATTGGGAGCAAACGAATCGTCCGGTCCTTCCGGGCTTATATATGAATTTTCAGGCGGCAGCATCTTCGGCCATTCAAGCGGGTACGCGGGGAACCGTCGTTGTGCCAGTCAAGGCAAACTGGGGTCCTGTGGGGACTTTTGTTGAAGTAGGGAGCGAAGCGGCGATTGAACGTATCTATGCGGCGAATGTGCTGGACAACGGTACGGCTTATACGTCCTTGAAGCTCGCCCTGTTGGGTGGGCCGAAGAAGTTGCTCGCTTATCGTGTAGCAAGTGCTGCGGCTAAAGTTGCTACGCTTACTTTGAAGGACAGCAGTGACGCCAATGTGCTGCAACTGGATGCGAAGTATCCGGGGGATCGTGCAAATGGATTCTACGTCACCATCCAGCCAGGTGTGATTGATAATACGAAACATGAAGTGCGTCTCTTCGAAGGCAACCGGATGTTGTATGCGCTCCTGACAGCGGATATTACAGCAGCTTCTCTGGCAAAAGAGATTAACGCGGATGAGCAAAATGTCTGGGTAACGGCGCAGGCGATTGGCGATGGTGCAGGTGTAGTTGCAACAATTGCGGGTGCGGCATTCAAAGGCGGCGTAAGTGGCAACGATGACCTGACCAATGCGGAGTACATTGCAGTACAGGGTGCGCTGGAAGGGGAGCAATTCGACGTCTTGGCTTTGGATCAGGCGGCTGATGCACCCCTGCTTGCGAGTTTTGCGGCATGGGTGAAACGTGTGCGTAGTGAAGGAAAACCGGTGGTGGCTGTATTTGGCGGTTCCGCAGCGGATGACACTTCTGCTACAGCAGCACAAAAAGCGGCAACACGTTCGCTTACGCTCAACCATGAAGGTGTGATTAATGTCGGTACAGGCGTTCGCCTTGGAGATACATTCTACAGCTCGGCGGAAACGTCCGCCTATGTTGCGGGACTGATTGCCGGACAACGTCTGAACCAATCCACAACCTATGCAGCTACTCCGTTCGATGATGTGACACGTCGCTGGACGCGTGCAGAACAGGAGCAGGCAGTACAGAATGGCGTATTTATTTTCTTCCATGATGGACGTCAGGTGAAAGCACTTCGTGGTGTAAACACACTGGTAACTCCGGCCGCTGGACAGAATAATGCATGGAAAAAAATCCGTTCCATTCGTGTGTTAGACGCTATCAACACGGATTTGCAACGATCCGCGGAAGATACGTATATCGGTAAAGTGAACAATACCGAAGAGGGTCGTCAGGCACTGATTAGTGCCATGAAGGCCTATTTGGCGTTGCTCGCACAGAGTAATGTGATTGAAGCCGACGGTTATGATGTCATTCTTGACCCGGCGTATTACGGTGCTGCACCAGTTCTCAAACCGGAGGCAGATCAGGTATTCCTGCAATGGAATGTGAAGCTGACGGATGTAATGGAGCAGTTGTTTGGTACATTTTACGTGCAATAAGGTTGTGTGAAAGGAAAGAACCGTTTTCTAGAATAATTACTACACGTTGAACTGATGGTTTACACGATAACGGAGAGGGCAGAAAAAATCTGAAGAAGCGAAGCGCTCGCCTTTATCCACCGGATTTTCCCTTTTTGAAAAGGAATCAAAAAAATCTGGGGATAACAGCAATCGGAAGATTGTTCTGACTGCGGAGTTATACCGTGTAATATTTATTAGTTCAACCAACCCAAGGAGGAAAATATATGTTGGATGCGTCAAGAGTAATTCTCGGTACCCATGGTCAGCTGCATATCGATGGTGTGTGGCAGACAAACATTAACAAGTTGGAAGCGAGTGTGGAGATTGAAAAGCGTGAGCTGAATCTGGTCGGTAACGACTGGAAGGTGCACAAAAACGGCGCAAAAAAAGGAACAGGCACGATGACCGGCTACAAAGTCACTTCCGATATGATCCAGCGCGGCTTCACCAAATTCGAGATTATTTCCAAGCTGAACGACCCTGAATCGTATGGACATGAGAGTGTATTGCTGAGAGGTTGCATGGTGGACAAAATCCAGCTAGCCAACTGGACAGCCGGCGAAGAAGTACCAGAGGAAACGGGCTTTACGTTTGAAGGATTTGAGTTGCTGAATCCGATTGTGGCGAACTAAACTTTGAAATAGGCAAGTGATTGAGCTAGTTTGCTCAATCATGATTGCATAGTTACTTCATATCATATGGACACCAATGCAGGCCGAGATGATCTCGGTCTCTTTGTTGTCTCTACAGGCTTGTAAGCTGGCATAGATAAACCCATTTGTGAAATGAGAAGGAGATTAACCCCGATGAGTATGAATGAAAATATGTCCGAAGAACAGATTTTGGATCAGTTGTTTGAAGCAGCAGAACGTTTGCCAGAGGAGAATGTACGCATTCAGCGTCTGGATCTGCTGTTGACCTTGCGTGGGCTGACTTCCTCCAAAGTGGATCACATTCGCGAACGCTGTACGATTCGAAAAACGACCAAAGGCCGCACCGAGGAAAAGGTGGACACCGAAACGTTTAACGCGCTGCTCATTTCTGAAGCAACGGTGAAATTGAAAGTCCGCAGCCTGGAGTTGTCCGGCTGGGGAGACACCCGCATTACAGGCCGCATGAAGTTGTCCGGTGGCGAACAGGCGGTACGTCGTATGTTGCTCGCTGGTGAATTGGATGCCGTAGGTGATAAAGTGCTGGAGCTGTCCGGCTTCGGTGTGGAGATTGAAGACCTAAAAAACTGATTCACTCCGGCGGAATGACCACGTTCCTGTATCACATGTGGGTACGTCATCATCTCCGGCCCGGAGAGTTCTGGTCTTTGCCACGCGGGGAGCGCTCGCTGTTGATTGCGTTCTCGGAAGAGGAAATGTCAGCGATAACTTCGCAAATGAATCGATAACGATATGAGGCAGGAGGTGAAAAAATGGCAGAAATGATTGTAGGTTTATCTAAATCCAATGCGGAAATGCGGACAACCCTTCGATACTTGGATCAGATCCAACGCTCAACGGAACGTCTGGGCAGAGTTCGATATCAGAGTCTGATCAAGGTAAACAATGAGCTGAGAACGACTGGGCGCAGGTTGGAAAGTATATATAGTATGGCTGTGCGAATCAGCAGGCTGCGTATTACACCGACGGTTGATCTGGTTGACCGTGCTACTCCGGCATTAAATGGTTTGTTGAGAAAAATGAAGCAAATCCGATCTAAGATGTTGAATGCTACAGCTAGTGTGCAGCTCAAAGTCAGCCACCAGATTTCAGATGTATCCGTTAATGTGAATTCACAGCCACTGATCGATGCTTTGAATACAAATACCCAATCTATTAATATGCTGAGTACCAAGCTAGACTCTATCAATATTGGAGCGGCACCAGCGGCCGAAGCGAAACCTAAAACTTTTTTGCAGAAGATGAAAGGTATGTTTGATCGTGGGAAATCAATCTCATCTGGTGTGGGGAAAGTCTTTGATGCAAGAAATAGTGGGAAGAAGCTATGGAAAGAAATCACAACACCTGCCACACCGGGGAATAAATTTAAAAAGGCGTTCAAGGTTACAAAACGTGGGGCAAAGTTTGTGAATGATTTCTCGTCCGCAGGGTCCGATTTGATCGGTGGATTCGATGGATTGTGGGGCGATGTAAAAGGTCTCTTTGGTGGAGGTGGAAGCGGAAGTGGGGCAGGAGGCAGTGGCGGGTCTGGCATCATAAGCAAGCTTGGTGGCAACCTCGTTAAAGGAGCGGGAAAATTGTTCGCACCACTCCGTATGTATAACAATATTAAAGAACTTGCAAGCGCCCCACCTGAGGATCGTGCTCGTGCGGTGGGTTCGGTTGCTGGTAATGCAGTAGGAACAGCTATTGGTACCGTACTTGGCAGTGTAATTCCAATTCCGGTGGTTGGGAACATGCTGGGCGGTTCAATAGGCGGTTGGCTGGGTGAAAAGGCAGGCGGTTGGCTGGGTGACAAGGTAGGTGGATTCCTAAAAAACAACGCGGAAGACATCTCAAAAGTAGCAAAATTTGCTTCTGAGGGAGCGAGTTACGTGGCGGAGAAAACGACGAATTTGTTCAATGGGGTTGCAGGTTTTTTTGGTTTCGGTTCTAAAAAGGAAGAGCAGACCGCCCCAGCCGCAGCGGTCATAACGTCACCCTCAACACCTGTAGCAACGCAGACACCACCCCCTCCACCGATAGCACCTCAGATGCCGCCTCCATACAGGCCGGCAGTTCTATCGATCACCGGTCCAGAAGCCTACATGAACAATCGATTTGGTTCACCGACGGCTGCGGGTCTTATGGGAACAAGTGTGATGCAATCCCAAGCGGTAGCAATGAATAACGCGGGTCAACCCAATGAGAAAGCTTCGCCGCTCACAGTGCGTATTTCCGAAGAACAGATGAGCAGTCTGGCAGGTTACCTTAAGGATTTCAAAACGGAAACGACGAACCAGATTGCTGTGAATATTGCACCGGGTACGGTACAAGTGACCGTTCGGGAGAACGCTATTGATTATGACGCAGTTTCTCACCAGGTGGGGCAACGGATCTCTAACGAGTTCCGCCGTGCGATGCAAAATCGCAAAACAATTATGGCCTAAGCAGAAAGGAGGCCGCAGATATGTCAGTACTTGAAGATAAAGTTGGTCCTAACAAAATGTCATTTACGTTGAAGGACGGCAACACTCCATTTCAATTCCCAGTGAACCCTGAAGAAGTTAATATTTCTAGGTCTAAGGGATATGAAACGGTCAATATGTTGGAGCATGGCGAGTTTGATTTTGCACAAGGGGAGAAGGTGAAGGAGATCACTTTCTCTTCTTTTTTTCCCAAAAGATTTGATCCGTCCTATTGCATGGATGAAAAATCTTTTCTAGATCCACGTGTGGCGATGAATGTGCTGAACACCTTTCTGATCTCCAAAAAGCCGCTGCGTTTCATCATTTCAGAGACGGGCGTGAACGTGCCTGTTTTTATTGTTTCGCTTAATTCGAGCTTTCGTGGGGGGGAGACAGGAGATATTTACTTCGACCTGACCCTGCGCACATGGCGTGATTCCAAGGTGGAGAAGGTCGGTTCTGCGGCATCCGGGGGCAAGTCAGGTTCTCGTACCGATTTGAAAAAGAGTAGCAAGACCTACACCGTCAAATCTGGCGACTCCCTGTCCAAAATAGCAAAGCTTGAGCTGGGTAGCAGTTCCAAATGGAACGAGATCTACAAGCTCAACGCAAAGATCATCGGGAGTGATCCGAACCGGATCAAGCCCGGACAAAAGCTGGTGATGCCATGACCTACAAGGTCATTGTCGACGACAAATACGACATCACCAAGTTGGTGGAGACGATTACGCTGAAGGACTCGCTGGACCAGATTGCCTATCAGGCCAACATCCGGCTGGCGGTGTCTGCATCTTCCGGTCTGCCTTCGATCTCACCGGGCATGATAGTGCGGATTAGCGGGGTTCCTTTTGGCGAAAAATATATGGTTCATCTGCTGCATCCTGCGGTCATCTGGGAGGTGGAAAGCTCGAACAGCGGCACCAAGCGGCTGTCTCTCACGGTGTACGACCGAATGATATATCTGGAAAAATCGGAGGACGAGTTCCTGCTGCCGAAGGATCAGACGGCTACGCAGCGACTTAAAACCTACGCCAAAGAGTGGAAGATTCCATACGCTACATTGCCAGAAACCAAGACAAAGCTGGGAAAAGCCGTGTATCGGTCACAGACGATCTTCTCGATGATGTTTGCCGATCTGAAAGAAACGGCGAAGTCCGGCGGGGAAATGTACCATCCACGGATGACACCTGGTGGGCTGCAGCTATTCAAGATCGGAAGTAATGCAAAGGTGTATGAACTTGATCGACTAATTGATCTGACCCAGATGCGTACGCTCGAAGGGGCGGTTACCAAAGTTAAAGTGATGGCAGCGTCGGAGTCACCGAGTGGCAAAGAAGTTCCTTCCAAAGTGCTTGCAATTGAGCAGAATGGTGTGGAAGAACTGGGCACATTGCAAAAGCTGGTAGAGGACGATCAGGTGAAATCGACAACTGCCGCGAAAAAACTGGCGAAAAGTCATCTGACGGGTATTCAGGAGACCTTTACGATATCGGCACCGGATATCAATACGATTCGCGCCGGGGACGCAGTGTTGTTGAAAGGACTGAAGCTAATCGTCATGTCGGTCAGCCGTGATCTGTCTGCCGGACCTGGAATGATGACGTTGGAACTGGGGACAGCCGAGCTGGTGAAAAGGAGGTATTACCTTGAATAAAGATGATCCGTATGGGCATTTTGCCGACGTCATGCGGGGTGCGATGAGTACACATTCTCGTCAGGCCGTGAGCGGGCTGGGCGCGGTACTGGGTACGATGACATCGTCCGGCGTGAAGCTGGATGATTTCAAGCACGAAGTGCAGGACTATCTCGTGGCCGAGTTGCCGGGCACGCTTGGACTGCCGGAGCGCGAGGCTGCTGGCGCGATTTCCGGTATACCTGACGTGGCAAACGGCGGAACGACGGGCACGGGACGGTTTCTTTTGCAAGAAGAGGAAGTGGAAGAAACGGTGTTGTCTCTTGGCAAAGGTCTGAAAGCGGGAGATCGCGTACTGGCGATGCGGGTGAATGGCGGTAACGACATTGTGGTGCTGTGTAAGGTGGTGAGCGCTCATGCCTAGTTTGTTCCCGGAAACGGGTGTGGTATGGGGAGATGAGGAAGATCTGTCGGGGGCGGATTCGGAAGAGGTACGCTTTGGACGGAGCTGGCGATTCGATTACGATGCAGGGGATTTTGTATTGACCCCGAGTGGCAAAGTAGCTGCGGCGGGTGCGCATGAAGCCTGGGTGCAGTGGTGTATTAAGGCAGTGAAAACGCCACGGTACAGACATGTGATTTACTCCCGGAACTATGGTTCGGAGCTGGAAGATCTGGTAGGGCAGGGTGATAGCCGGGGTGTGATGGAAAGTGAGATTACCCGGATGGTGACGGAGACGTTGCTGGCTGATCCACGCACGGATTCGGTAGACCAGTTCACGTTTGATTGGAATCGGGAGCAGTGCATGTTCTCGTGTCGGGTGGCGAGTGTGCAGGAAGAGATGTTTATTCTGGAAAGTGAGGTGATCTGACGGGATGGCTGAGATTCCGCGTTATTTGGAGGACCAGACGGAGGAACAGATTATGCAGCGTATGCTGGATCGTCTGCCCGCGGATCTGGATAAGTCGGAAGGATCGTTTCTGTGGGATGCGGAGGCTCCGGTTGCGTTTATGCTGTCTGAAGCGGCATTGTGGGCGCAGGAATTACTTCGGCGAGGGTTTGCTAGTACTGCGGCGAGCAGTGATCCGAATTTTCGTTCGGAAGAGCTGGATCTGCGGGCAGGAGAGCACGGCATCACGCGGCGGGCTGCTGTGGCGGCACAAGGTGCAGTGAGGTTCATGGGTACGCCGGGGAAAGTTGTGCCTGTGGGCACGGTCGTGGCTACACTCGCGGATGAAGTATCTGCTGAAGCTTCGCTCGAATATGAGACGGTGGGGCGTGTGGAACTGGATGCAGAGGGCTCCGGGGTGGTAGGCGTACGAGCGCTTGTTGCCGGAAAAGAAAGCAATGTGCCTGCGGGCACGGTAACTGTGCTGTCTACACCTGTAAGTGGCGTGACTTCTGTCACGAACGTTGAGGTGATCAAAGGCGGTGCGGATATTGAGGCCGATACGGCGCTGTTGGAACGCTTTTATGCCAAAGTCCGCAACCAAGGGACAAGCGGTAATAAATCGCAATATGTGCAATGGGCCAGTGAAGTACCAGGTGTTGGTGCAACGCGGGTTATTCCGTTATGGCAGGGACCAGGCACGGTAGGACTATATTTGCTGGACACGGACAAACGTGCTGCGGGTACCGATCTGGTTGCGGGGGTACAGGAGTACGTTGACCCCACGCAAGATGGACAGGGTGAAGGCGTTGCACCGGCGGGGCCAGTGGTGTCCGTGATGCCAGCCGAAGAAGTGCCGATGAACATTCAGGTGAAGCTGACGCTGGCAAGTGATGCGACACTCGCTGATGTGCGGGCATTGATCGAACGCGGGGTGACCGCGTATTTGAAACAGTTGGCTTTTGCCGATCCACTCGTTCGTTACACTCGCATTGCTGCGATCCTGCTGGACATTCCGCCCATTATCGACTATTCGGAACTTACCGTGAACGGTGTAAGTGACCAGAATATTGAGATGACCTCGAGTCAGGTGGCGGTGCTGGGGACGGTGGATGTGCATGAGTAGTGTTGGGCAGATGGTGGATGAGGAAGTAGTTTTGGAGTGTGGAGACCAAGGAAGATTGGGAGAAATACGCCGATCTGAGTTAGAACTGGTGAGAGAGATGCTCCATGTGGATGTGCAAGGAAGGGAGGGGACAGGGCATGAGTGCTCTTTCTACTGTAGATGTTGGACTGACGAGTGAGAAAGGGCGGGAGTTGTTCTCGTTTTTGCCAAGGTATTACGAGACTTCGCGTGTCATGCAGGCCGATATGCAGGCCAAAGGCAGTGAAATGGATCTGCTGTACAAGGCGCTGGATGAGACGCTGGAGCAGTTTTTTGTCCGCACGGCGACGTGGGGGCTGGACTTCTGGGAAGAAGAGCTTGGGATTGAGACGGATCGTCTCAAACCCGTGGAACAGAGGCGTGCCGTAGTGGAGTCGAAGCTGCGTGGTGCCGGAAAGTTTTCGGGGAGACAAGTTGTGAATGTGGCTGAAGCCTATGCCGGGGGAAAAGTGGATGTAACATTTCAGCCGGAAGTGTGGAGTTTTACGGTGAGCTTTGTGGATACGATGGGCACCCCGCCCAATATCGATGATCTCAAACGTGCGATTGAAGAATTGAAGCCGGCCCACATGGCCGTGGAATATAAATATCGTTATATGATTTGGGACGATCTGGACGACAAACAGATGACATGGGACGAACTCGATGCCGCGTCCTTGACGTGGAATGAACTGGAGGTGTGGGCGTAATGCCAAAAGAAACAGATCGACTAAAATTACCTCTTCCCTTGGGGAATGAGAATGTGACTCGGGAGAGTATTAATGGAATTTTTGAAAAGATTGATGCAGGAGTTGCGACGCAAGCGGATTTGGATGCGCTTCGTAAAACGGTGAGTCAGATGGATATTCCCGATGCGTCTTTGACTCAGAAAGGGAAGGTGCAGTTGTCCAGTAAGACGGATGGCCCGTCTGAGACGGTGGCGGCGACGGAGAAGGCGGTAAGGGATGCTTTGCAAAATGCGAAGGATGCTTCTATGTCAAAGTCAGGTGGGAATTTCACTGGAATTGTTACAGCTCAGAGCAATACGTCTTATACCATAAGGCAAATCCACAATATGATCCTTTCAACAGCTAATCCAGATGTAACTGCGATGCAAGATGGTGACATCTGGATCAAGTACAAGTAGGTGTGACATGACTAATTATTACTACGATAAATATAATGTGTTGGTCAGTTATTATCCAGACCCCAGCTGGACAGAGGCTAGTGAGTGGGTGACAGGTCAAACCCTGGTCTGGAATAATTTCCGATGGGATTCTACATTGTTAAGATACATTGGAGAAGGAAATCTTGGGGAACGTCCACCCGTAGAAGTCTGGGCTAAATATTATGTTCATCCTCTTGGCGATTATGTGAAATTTTTCAATTCGGTATTAGAAGGTGGCAAGGATGGTAGTACTCGTTATAGAACTACAACAATGTACCGAAAAAGTTCACAATCGAGGGGTGCATTAGTTCAGAGTGGTATTGTTTTGGATGAGACTTACCCAACTAACGGAATAAAAAATGGATACTGGTATGTAAGGAAGGGGCTCGCATTCCCTGAATTGGGTCTTAGGATCAATGGGTCTATTCGGACAGCGGAAATCGGATCTGTCAGAATCAATGGGGCTTTGAGACAAATTGACTGGATGTGGGTCAAAGTAAATGGGACTTTAAAAAGTATGTAATGATTGTCCAAATTATAAAATTGGGTTAGACGAAAATGTTTGCTTCAAGTTTAATACTAAAGCAAGTAGGCATGTACTAGAACGATTCAAAGGTGTTCAGAGAAAGAAAAAATTCAACTTTTTTAATCTTGTCTCTCTTTTCAAAAGGAGGTGAACCATGACCACAAACCAACTAACTATGGCCATCGCAAACAAGCTAACTCATTATTTCCCCAACATCCCGATCCATCCGGCAACTGACAGCACCATCTCCAATCCAGATACCAAAGGCATCTCCTATCGCCTGTTATCCGCTCAACTCACCCGCGAACGAAGCGATCGCTTCGTGCAATCTCACGCTTTTGAAATCCGGTGGCTCGATCCAAACGACATCCCTGCAACTCTACCGGACGAACTGTTTGAAGCATTGGAGACCATCAACGTGGAGGGAACGCCATATCGCGCAACAGAGCTACGTTGGGAGACGGAGAACGATACTCCGCGAATGCTGGTGTACTACACCATGCGAACCACCAAAGTGTCGGAGTCCGCCGCTACCATGCAACAACTGGAACAGCGTTCTACTGCACTTAAAGCTGCTAAAGAATAACTATATAAATTGAACTAACATTTACACGAAAACGGAGAGGACAGAAATAACCTGAAGAAGCGGAGCGTGCGCCTTTATCCCTGGATTTTCCCCTTTAAAAAGGGAGTCAAAAAAATCTGGGGATAACAGCGATCGGAAGGTTGTTCTGTCATCGGAGTGGCAAATGTAATTATTCTTTGGTTGAACTTAAATAATTAAATGAGGGGATCAGCATGAAAGGAATAGGAGGCGCATTGGCAATGTTTACAAAAAAAGAATCGGACCCTAAAAACCCGGAAGCTCAACAGAAAAACAAGCAAAAATACAGCAAAGCACAGTTCGCCGAATCCCGGCAACTTAGCCGGATAGAGAAAGATATTTTGGCAGCAGTTCTGCTGGAACAAGAAACATACACCTTACAAGAAGCACAGCAACACATCCAACAATTCATGAATGGGGAGGCACAATAATGGCTGGAGGAACATGGACGACACAAAACAAGGTACGCCCCGGCGTATATATGAATTTTGCATCAGAGGGCTCATTGCCGGGTACGGTAGGGGAGCGAGGAACGGTGGCTTTGGCATTGCCATTGTCATGGGGACAAGCTGGCACCATCTTGACCGTACAAGCAGGTGAAGATGTACAAGCCAAATTGGGCTATGACTGGACAGCACCGCAATTACTACTGATCCGCGAGGCATTGAAACGGGCGCAGACCTTACTTCTTTACCGACTCAATGCTGGGACCAAAGCCAAGGCAACCTTGGACAAACTGACAGTGACAGCCCATCACGGTGGTGTACGTGGTAATGATCTGTCTGTTGTAATCTCCGCAAATATCAATGAACCAGAACAATTGGATGTCTCCACTTTGCTTGCTGGTAAAGAAGTGGACAAACAAACCGCGTCTACCATCGAAGCTTTGGAATCCAACGCATACGTCACATTTACTGGTGAAGGTGCACTCACAGCTACAGCTTCACTTCCACTAACAGGTGGATTGGATGGTACAGCAACCAACCAAGAGCATGCCGATTTTCTGACCAAGCTAGAGGTGCTGGATTTTAACACGGTCGGTCTAGTCTCAGACGATGCCACACTCAAGTCAGTCTACACAGCTTACATCAAGCGTTTGCGTGATACCGAGGGCAAGAAAGTGCAACTCGTTCTGTCCGATTATCCTGCTGCAGATCATGAAGGCATTATCAGTATCAAAAATGGTGTTGTGCTCGCAGATGGTACGGTCCTGTCACCAAAACAAACCGTAGCATGGACTGCCGGTGCAACAGCGGGAGCTAACCTGAATGAATCCCTGACGTTCCGTGCGTATGACGATTCCGTGGATGTGAATGGCAGATTGACACATAGCGAGACAGAAGCAGCATTGCGTAATGGCGAGTTTGTCTTTACCGCGAGCAGCAACCGTGCAGTGGTAGAGCAGGATGTGAATACATTCCGTTCCATTACACCGGATAAAGCACGTCATTTTGCCAAAAACCGTGTTGTCCGTGTTCTCGATGGTATCGCTAACGATATGAAACGCATTTTCGAGTCCTATTACATCGGCAAAGTGAACAATAACGAAGATGGGCGCAGCCTGTTCCGTTCCCAATGTGTCACTTATCTGAAGCAACTTCAGGATATTGGTGCCATTCAAAATTTTGATTCCAAAACAGATATTACTGTTGCTCCGGGCAATGAAACCGACAGCATTCTGATCGAGATTCAGGTCCAACCTGTGGATTCCGTTGAAAAAGTATATATGAAAGTGAAGGTGGTTTAAGATGGCATTTTTGAAAGCAAGTGACACAATCTCCGGCCAGGAAGGCCGCGCATACGCAACGATTAACGGACAGACGGAAGAAATGTTCTACGTGAAGACGCTGGAAGCAACAGTGGAGAAACAAAAAGCAGAGGTCAAAACGTTGGGTCGCCGCGGCGTACAGCACAAAGCAACCGGTTGGTCTGGATCGGGTTCCATGACAATCTTTTATACCACTTCCCGTTTCCGCGAGCTGATGCTCCAGTACATGCAGAATGGTGTAGATACGTACTTCGACATTGAAGTGACCAACGAAGATCCTTCGTCTACAATTGGCAAACAGACCGTGACGCTCAAAGGCGTCAACCTCGACAGTGTAATTATGGCATCTCTGGATACCGAGGCTGAGGCGTTGGAGGAAGAAGTGAGCTTTACCTTTGAAGATGTCGATATGCCTGTATCGTTCAATTTACCGAAGTAATGTAGCGTGAAAAGCATAATGATTTGAGATTTATTAAGAGTTTAACTTAGCAGCGGGTTTGTAAAAGAAACCTGTTCAACTTGCCTGTGTTACGGGCTATTTCGCGTGTCAAAATACTGTTCTTCGCCGCTTCGTGCGGCGGGGGACCTAACTTTAGAGGAGGAACAATACATGAGTGGATTGAGTATGTTTTTTGCCCAAAATGCAGCAACAGATACAACGGAGGAGTTTACCGTATCCCCCCGATTTAAAGATGAGAAAGGCGAGCCGGTTGCTTGGAAACTGCGTAGCATGACCGAGGACGAAAATCAGGAATGCCGCAAGGCAGCTACTCGCAAAATCAAGGGCAAGAACGGTGTCTACACACCCGACATCGATGCGAATGATTACATGGCTCGCCTGATGAGCGCAAGTGTCGTGTACCCCGATCTGAAAAACGCAGAACTCCAGCGTTCATATGGCGTGATGGGGGCGGAATCGCTTTTGCGGAAAATGCTGCTGCCTGGGGAATTTGCTTCGCTCGGTGAACAAGTTCAGAAGCTGAACGGCTTCAATCAGGATATGAACGAACTGGTGGATGACGTAAAAAACTAATTAAAGAGGGCGATTCCGAAGCCAATCTGGCTTATTACGCTCTCCACGAATTAAACATTTTGCCGCATGAATTAATGGCTTTCTCCATGCGAGAACGAGCAGCGATCTATGCGATGATCTCCATCCGGGTGGAGGAAGAGAAGAAAGAACGGTCCAAAAATCGCGCCCGGAAGAAATAAAAAGGAAAGGAGGGAGAAATAGATGTCCGATACAAGTATCGATGTAATTAATCCTCCGTCCATGAATACCCTGATCAATAATCTAAATCTGGTTCAAGTAAGAACAACCGAGATCCTTAATAATTTCAACCAGATTAACCGGATTAATCTGAACCAATTCAACCAGACGAATATATCCAACCATTTTAATGAAGTAAATCAACAACTGAATGTAACGATTAATCTGATGGAAAAGTTGGAGGATACGGCTGATGATACAAGCAATGCTTTGGGTGATAATCTGAGCAAACTCTCCAAGTGGGTGCAAATGGTAAAGTCCGCTGGAAGTGTTGTGTTAAAAGCTGCTGCTGAACAAGAAGACTTCAAATATCGTTACATGGTTGCCGCAGAAGATCCGGTACTCGGGGAAAGCATCTATAATAAGTATCGAGATCAAGCCTCCAAGAGTGGTCAGGATGTTAATGATTCGCTTAAATCTTCTCTAGGCTTCTTGCCGTTGGCACAAAATACAGGGCAGGTAGATCAGTTAAATGAAATGACTCAAAGATTGAGTATGTTATCACCGGATAATAAAAGTCTGTCAGATGCATCCAAGGCTATTGTTAGTGCCATGAATGGAAAGAATACTGATTTGGCGAGTCAATTCAACATACCGGAAAGTGCATTGACCGGGGCTGGATTGGGTGAATTTATACAGACTAAAGACCTTGACGGTTTTATACAAGGTTTGCAGACGGTTCTTGAAATGCAAGGTTACACACAAGAAGCCTTTGATACGATGCTGGATTCTCCATTGCAAAAATGGACGGCTCTCGTGAATCAGTTCAATGGAATACTATCTGAAATCGGGACAAGAGCTTTGGAAGTTTTATCTCCTGTACTTGACCGATTAAACGAAGCCATAAGCTCAGGTCAGTTCAGTGTTTTCATCGAATGGATTGGTGGGGCCTTCGCAATTATTGCTCAAGTGGTGGCATTTATCGTGGATGGGTTCATCAATTTTGCTACAGTTGTGCAAGAAAATTGGGCTATCATCGGACCTATATTAACAGCCATTGCTTTAGTGCTCCTAGCCAATATAATTATTACGCTCGGAGTTGTAATCGCGCAGGTTTATTTACTGGCAGCGGCATGGTTGGTAGCTAACTGGCCTATCTTGCTTGTAATTGTTGCCATTGCAGGACTCATCTTTATTTTGCAATTATGTGGAGTTACAGCTGGGGATATGGTGGGAGCGATTATAGGTTATTTTTATATGGTTTACGAGCATATGAAATCAATTTTTGCATCCATTCTGAATTATTTCATGTCTTGGGCTGAATTTGTCATCAATGTATTCAGAGATCCAGCATATGCATTCCAAAAGTTGTTTGTTGACATGGGACTCATTGTACTCCAAATTCTGTTCAACATTACAAAGGGAATTGAGGATTTCGCAGGTGGTTTCAAAGATCAGATCAACTGGATGATCGGTGGTATAAACAAATTAATACCCTATCTGAATAAAATTTTCGGTACCAATTGGGGCGGTATTAAACTAGTGGATGATGCTAACATTCATTCAATGAGTGGTAAGATACAGGGTTTAATGAGTGACCTTGAAGCGAGTGCTCCTGAGAGCCAAAAGGACGTTGTTAGTCTGTGGAGAATGGATGCTTCTGCGGATTATAAGGATGCATTTGATAAGGGATTTGGCCAGGGGAATGATTTGATGGATACCACCAAAGGCCTATTTCCCAACGGCTCTGATAAATTACCCGGGAAATTCGGCGGTTCAACTCCCAAAACACCTCCCATACCATCGATGCCAACTGCACCTGCTCCCACCGTTGTTCCCAATAGCAACATGAGTAACATCAACAAAATCAACAATATCGGACAGGTGGACAAGATCGGTGACGTGGATGGAACAGTCGATGTAACCAGCGAGGACTTGAAATTGATGCGTGAGCTTGCAGAGATGCAGGCGATTCAGCGATTTGTCAGCCTTACTCCAACCGTTCAGGTCACCACAGGGGATATCAACAGCGGACATGACGTGGACAGCATCATCAGCAAAATCACCGATGGACTGAACAGTCAGATCGTCTCCAGTGCTCAGGGGGTGTATGGATAAGTGGAATATTATATTCAACTAAGCTTCAATAATCGCTCCGAATACATGTTTTTCCCGGTGACACCAGAGAGCATTGAGTTTTCGGATTCGGGAGACGGCAGTACGTTTAATGTTAGCGCTTTGGGTGAAATTAACGTGATTAAGTCGCCGAAGTTGCGTGAAGTCAGTTTCAGCGGGATTTTTCCGGCAGACTACAGCCCGTATCATCTGAATTACGATGCGCGACATCCGGCAATTCAGAAGCAGTTTTACCGTGATCCCTATGAATATGTGAAAAAGATCATCCGCTGGATGCAGACGGGCAGACCCGTCAGACTGTTCTTTTCCAGTGCAAGGTACACTATTAATATGGCGGTTTCCATTGAGAGTTTCGACTGGAAGGAGACAGCGGGTACGGTGGGGGATATTCAGTATGATATCAAGCTGAAGCAGTTCATTTTTTATGCCGCCAAAAAAGTAGTGCCACTCAAGGACAGCAAGGATACGGCTGCTTCGAAAACAAAAACCAAAGCCTCCCGGCCCAATGAAAAAATCCAGCCCAAGACCGTCACACTCAAAGCCGGAGACTCCTTGTGGTCTGTAGCCAAAGCCCATTTGGGAGATGGATCTCGCTGGAAAGAGCTGCAAAAGCTGAATGGCATCAAAGATGCACAACTGAAGAAGCTGCCGATTGGACTTGTAATCAAGCTTCCGTGAAAGGAGAGGGAATATGCAAGAGCAGATCAGGCTGGATGATAAGCTGGCAAACATGAAGGAACGGTTATTGCTGGATGACAAGCAGGGCAACATCTGGGACATTAGCGAAATTGCCGGTGACATTACGTACAAAACCTCCCGTATCGGCAAGCCTTCCTCTCTGGAATTCACGTTGATCAAGGGCAGTCTGTACCAAAATAAGAAATTTACCTATGAGAATGGATATGTCGTGAAATATATCAGCAACGAGGTAGGCATATTTTACGGATATATCTTCTCGGTGGATAGTGGCAAGGACGAAAGTGTCAAAATCAAGGCATACGACCAGACTCGTTATCTAACCGCGAATCAGACGTACAAGTTCGTTAATGCCACTGCTGCGGATGTAATTAAACGAATTGCAAAGGATTTCCTGTTGAAAACGGATGATCTGATTCAGCCGAAATATGTGATTCCACGCATGTTATTTGATAACAAAAAGCTGATTGACATGATCTGTGAGGCGCTCGACCGAACGTTGATTTATGGCGGTAAAAACTACATCTTCTACGATGATTTCGGCAAGCTTGTGCTTCGGGATGTGGAAGAGATGCCTTACGGCTTTGTTATTGGGGATAACAGTCTGCTCACGGATTACAGTTATACAAGGTCGATTGACGACCAGACGTATAACAAGATCAAGCTGTATCGGGATAACAAGGATACGGGAAAAAGAGAAACGTTTGTTCATCAGGACTCAGGCAGCATCCGTCAATGGGGGCTGCTTTTTTTGTACCAAAAAGCGGATGACGGCCTGAATGAAGGGCAGATTGATGCCATGCTGAAGACCCTGATGACCCTCCGTAACCGCGAGACGCAGACGTTGAAAGTGGATGCGCTTGGTGATTTCAAGGTGAGGGCAGGCAGTTTTGTCAACATCCAGATCAATGAACTCAAGATTAATCAATATTTTCTGGTAGACGAATGTACGCATAAGGTACAGGGGGGCGTGCATACGATGTCACTGGATTTGAAGGTGGTGTAACGATAAATGATGCTGGACGTGATTAAAAAGGCGGCGGTGGCCGCTGTAGATGCCAAGTCTCCCGTTCAGGTAATGTACGGAAGCGTGACAAACACCCAGCCTCTGGAGATCACCGTTGAACAACGGCTGGCATTGGCTGAACCTTTTCTGGTACTGCCGGAATCCGTAGTGAACAAAGCTTGGACCGAGGGTGACCATGTCTTGTTGTTACGTGTTCAAGGTGGAGACAGCTTTGTTGTGCTGGATCGGCTGGTGAATCCATGATTCCAAAGGGTGCGCAGATTAGCGCAGAAGATCAGGAAGAAGCTGCTGTGCTTCCAAGTCTGACGTATGTGTTTCAAGCTTCTGGACAGCGAATTGGAAGACTGCAACTGGATGGAAAAGATGCGGTAAAACAGGCGGTGTACAAAGCGTTGTCTACACGCCGCTACGAGCATCTAATCTATTCCTCGGATTACGGCATGGAATGGTCCTGGGAAGGAATGGCCGGGAGATCCATGGTTGAATCGGAACTGGAACGCTGGATTCGCGAAGCGTTGCTTCCGGATGATCGCATTTCGGATGTAACCGAGTTCGAGTTTGTCCACAAGGCTGACGGGGTACGTGTTTCTTTTACCGTGGAAACGGATTTTGGCAGCTTCAGGGAAGAGACGGAGGTGAACATGGATGTATGAAGAGCAGACGTTTGAAGTTATTATAAACCGAATGCTGGACAGGGTGCCAGATGGTGTGGATAAACGTGAAGGCAGCATTATCTATGATGCGCTTGCGCCAGCGGCTGTGGAAATGGCTCAGATGTATATCGAATTGGATGTGAACGCCAATCTGAAGTTTGCGGATACAGCATCTGGAGAGTATCTGGATCGTGCGGTGGCTTGGTCTGGCATTAGTCGGAAAGCGGCCACGAAGGCACGTTGGGTTGGGAGTTTTCGGGATAACGAAGGTAAGCCTGTTGAGGTTCCTTTGGAGAGTCGTTTTTCCACGGGGGATCGGGTGTACGTTATAGTGGAGCGCATCGCAGCAGGGCGATATGTGTTGGAATGTGAAGTCGCGGGAGCGGAAGGTAATGAATATACGGGGGCCCTGCTGCCCATCGATTATATTGCTGGCCTGACGACAGCTGAACTAACACAGTTGCTGGTTCCTGGCGAAGACGAGGAAACGGATCAGGCCTTATATGATCGTTATCAGGACAAAGTTTCCCGTCCGGTTACGAGTGCCAACAAATATCAGTATGAGTTATGGGCACGGGAAAACTCCGGTGTGGGCAAAGCGAAGGCTTTTCCACTGTGGGACGGCCCCGGTACAGTCAAAGTGGCGTTGTTGAATAATGAAATGCAAACACCCGCTGAGGCGGTTATTGAGGCGGTGCAGGAGTATATCGATCCAACCCAGGATGGAATGGGCGAAGGTGCTGCTCCAATCGGACCTGTGGTTACGGTGGTGGGAGCAGAAGAAGTACCTATTGATGTGGAGGTGCAGGTCACGCTTGCTTCCGGTTCAACGTACGACGGCGTGAAGACACTGATTGAAACGGGAGTTACGACGTATCTGAAAGAACTGGCTTTTGCCGATCCGTTGGTTCGTTGGACACGTATTGCCAATGTCATTCTGGATATCCCGCCCGTGATCGATTATAGCGATCTGCTAGTGAATGGTGGTATGTCCAATCTGGAGATCGCCCCCGGCGCAGTAGCTGTTCTTGGGACGGTGAAGGTGACATGAGTAAAGCAGAGGTGTTAATGACTCTTTTGCCCCCATTGTATGAAAATGTGCTTGAGATGCAGCTTCTTACAGAGTCCGAAGGTGTTGAGCTGGACAAGCTTACGTTAGGTTTGGAAAGTGTACTGGACCAATTCTACCCGGAGTCTGCGACCTGGGCATTGGAACGTTATGAGCGGGATTTGCAGATTCCTACCAATCAAGCCAAGCCGGATGACCAGCGGAGATCCGTAATCATTTCCAAAATGCGCGGAAGTGGTAAGGTTTCCGGTTCGATGCTCAAGAACGTGGCGCAGGCGTACGAAAGTGGCGGGATTGATGTATCCGTGTCACCTGAGGAATACTTGATCCGAATTCGCTTTATCGACACATGGGGCTTACCGCCCAATCTGGACGATCTGAAGGCCGCGATTGAGGATATAAAACCGGCACATATGACCGTGGACTACCGTCTACGGTATTTGACGATTGCGGAGGTTGAAAGCATGACGCGGGATGAGATTGAACAGACTCGGCAGGATAAATTTGCAGGAGGTGGAGCTTAAATGAATGAACCAAAAACACAAAATTTGGGGTTGAATAAGATTGATCGTTCCTCACCATCGACAACCTATTTTGATCTGGATAAGTATTTGGATCAGAACTGGGAGAAGGTTGATGAGGGTGTAGCGACTAAGCAAGATTTAGAGGAACTTCTTGAAGCGGTGGGTGAGATAGATGTTCCCGATGCGTCTTTGACGCAGAAGGGGAAGGTACAATTGTCTAGTAAGACGGACGGATTGTCCGAAACAGTGGCTGCGACGGAGAAGGCGGTAAGGGATGTTAGTATGGAGATAATATCAAATTATGTACGCCAACCAGGTTACGCTAGGACAACTGGTACGAGCTCAGCTTATGCGGCAAAGCTAATCCCTATTCCTGCAAATTTTGCTGATGGGTTTGGCATCACCATTGTACCACATGTAACAAATGGAGTTGCTCCTACGCTAAATGTGAATGGATTAGGTGCTATACCGCTAAAAAAACAAGATGGTACAGCATACTCTGCAGGTGATCTTTTGGCTGGGAAGCCTTACAGTTTTAGACGTGTAGGATCAGATTTTTTAGCAGTTAGTGGGGAACGGGAGGTGATAAAAGGATCAATTAAGTCTACAGCATTATTTACAGAGAACATATCTAAAGGTGAAATGGTCTCAATTGTTGATTACATGCGGTTTGTCGAGGTAACTGAAATCGCAGTTGGTTCGCATATTGAAATCAGTCAAGATGGTAGATTCTTGGTGGGGTATGGTGGTAATAGAGCAACAATTTATTTGATCAATTCCAATGGAACTCCAGCTTTTAAACAACTAATCTCCGTAGCTTCAGGTAGTGAGAGTATACTTTCCGTGTCGATATATGGTGATTTCATTGCGATAGGTACAAGTGCTAGTGGTTCTTTTCTTCGTATTTTTAAATGGGATGGAATATCATTTAATAGATTACCAGATCCGCAAATAAAACCATCAACTATCGTACATGGTGTGACGTTTTCTCCAGACGGAAAATTCCTAGTTGTCACTCAGCAGGCAACGTCATGGTTGGTGTATAGACGTAGCGGAGATACATTCACTAAACTTAACAATTTTACAGGAATACCCAGAGAATCTACAGATGTGCATGTTGCGTTTACCCCCGACGGCAAGTATGTATTTATGCCAACGGTGACGACAGCAGGAGTCTCTGTATTTAAAATTAGCGGAGAAATATTCACTAAACTATCAGCAACATTTGAACCGTTATCAATACAGCAGCGCGAAATGTGTATCACCCCCGACTCAAGGTATATTGTATTTTCAAGTCTTTCCCTTAAGAGTGGTCCGCTTGTTTGGAAAATTAATGGGGATGATACTTTCACTCCAACTGGCAAGGTTAAATACGCGAAGGGGCTGTCAGTACCTTCCGACATATACTACAGTGCTCACATGTCACCGGATGGAAAAATAATTGCCTTCACTGACTGGGGGGTAACGTTTAACAACTCGTACCTAATGAGTATTTTTGATGATGGTGCTTCTATCGTTTCATACATTAACATACCAGATATTCATGCACGTTACATTCATGATGTGAAATTTAGCCCTGATGGTAAATATATATATTTATTAGATGGTAATAGACGAACTATTGAACAATTTGATCGCATTAATACCAATAGTAAGGTATCGTTATTGAGAAGCGTCTCTGATATGAAAGGTGACGAAATGGGTATAGGGTATGCAGTTGAAGATGGTAAACAAAATGAAATAAAACAAATTATGAGACTGTTATAGCAATAGTGTAAACCTTTTAGTCATGGCTTTTGTTTACTTTCAAGGTGAAATTAAACATCCTACAATTCAAGAATTCTATTATAAAATAAGAGGAGGTGAAACCATGGAACGATGGGACAACCTATGGAAATGGGGAATCGCGCTTATGAGCAGCTCAGTAACCTACTTTTTCGGTGGCTGGTCAGGCGTGCTCGGTGTACTACTCGTGTTTGTCATCCTCGACTACCTAACCGGCATCGCGGCGGCGGGTATGAGTGGCAAGTTAGAAAGTAACGTAGGTATGTTCGGCATCGCACGAAAGGTATTTATATTTGCAATGGTATCGGTGGCTCATCTGGTGGACGGTGTTCTGGGAGACGGACATTTGTTCAGGGATGCGGTCGCCTTTTTTTATATCGCAAATGAGTTGTTGTCCATCATCGAAAACGGGGGAAAGTTGGGCGCACCTATTCCGCCAGTGATTCGGCAAGCTATTGAAGTGCTCAAGGGCAAAGGGGGAACCGGGGAACTTCCCGGTAACTTCTCCCCGAAGGGCAAAGATTCTTTCTCCAATCTAGAAACAGAGGATGTTGAACCTTCTGAAACTCAAGATAACGTTAAATAGTTTGAAATATTTTTAGTGTCTTCTTTACTATACCGTTGCTGAACATCGCAAGTGTAGTTTTTTTGAACTATATACATCTATACAGATTGAACTTAACATTTTCACACAATAACGGAGAGGACAGAAAAAACCTGAAAAAGCGAAGCTAAAAGCTTTCTGAAAGAAAGCTACTTCGTAAGCATAATCTCGCCTTTACCCCCGGATTTTCCCCTTTATAAAGAGAATCAAAAAATCCGGGGATAACAGCGATTGGAAGGTTATTCTGTCATCGGAGTGTCCGTGTGAACAAGGCTCAGTTCATTTCCAACACATTAGGGACACGCACACAAGCAACCCCTAATCCAACCGCATTAACTATAGGAGCATTTTGCATCAATCCAGAGAGTGACATCCAATCAGCAATGTATAGATCAGAATGCTCTAATCTGTCTATACTTGTACCCGGGAACGCTTGAATCGAATGATGTAAAATGCTGATACAAACGGCAATTTGCCGCATAAAGGGTGTGAGAAACATGCAAACGAGAAGTTCGGGCAACACACAGGGCATTGACGTCTCCCGATACCAGGGCAATATTGACTGGGCAAAGGTGAAGGCGAGTGGCATGACATTTGTGTTCATCAAGGCGACTGAGGGACAGACGTATACCGATCCGAATTATCAGAAAAACGTAACAGGCGCACTGGCGGCGGGTATGCTGGTCGGAACGTATCACTTCTTCCGCGCGACCTCTACCGATGTTGCCAAGGCAGAAGCGGCACATTATGCCAATACACTTAACAAAGTTGGAGGGGCCAAAGCGTTACAACTGCCACCCGTCATGGACTACGAGAACAATCCCGGCAACCTGAGCAAAGCGCAGATGAATACGGTTGCCAAAGCTTTTTTAACTGAATTACAACGTCTGACAGGTGTAAAACCGATCATATACACGGGCAATTCATTTGCCGGTAATTTTGACACATCACTCAGCTCATACGATCTGTGGATCGCGCGTTACAGCAACACCCGTGTACCGGACGACCAGCTGGCATGGAAGCGTTGGACATTCTGGCAGTATACGGATTCAGGCAAGGTGAATGGCATTAGTGGCAACGTGGATATGAATGAATTCGAGGGAACAGCGGCACAGCTCAGAGCAAGATACGCAGCAGCCACTCCGAAACCACCGGAGCCATCCAATCCAACGAATCCAAGTCATCCGAATCCACCAACCGAACCACCGAAAGGGGGCGAACCGATGACAGCCGAAGAGAAAGCAGCGTTTGATGCACTCAAATCCCAGGTCGACAAACTGCAGGCGCGTCAGCAAATGGAAGTTCCAGTATGGGCAAAAGCAGCTGTGGATGCAGCACTGGCATATGACACCAAAAATCCATTGTTCAGCATCGATAATGGGGCGAGTTATGATTTTTACCGTTTTATTACCGTGATGCATCGCAGAGGTTTGTTTAAAAAGTGAGCTGATTCTTAGCAAATTAAAATGTTGATCTTATCTGAATATGGATTGAATGGAGAAGGGACACAAGACGCTTTTTGTCGAACTGTGTTCCTTTTTTGTGTTTGGTGTAAGTAATATTAACGCATATAATAAAGTTGAAGACTTATGTCTGTAAATCTCTTGTCTAATTGATTAATGTGATGTAAAGTAAGTTACACGAAATTGTTTTTCACCACAGTTTATTTACACAATCCTCCTCATCATGACAAAACCATAACACATGAAGTTATTGTAATGTCTCCCTGTTGTACAATCCAACATCTCAAGATGAATCGTTCATACATTTTACACATCCAATTTGCAAGAGAAAACCACCGTAATAAACAACTTACACATCCAAACAACCTAGCCTATGTTGAGTTTCTTTCATCCGTATTGCTAACGAACGATAACGATACCTAATCCGGTCTCCACACTCCATGCTCAACACGACACGCTCAAGGAACAGACTTTATTGCGTAGCCAGCAGCGTAGTATCCATATGCCCATCAGTATTTTTAATCTACCAACTTAAACTTGCTCTTACCAGTCCATAACTATTCACTGTTGCTTATTGACCTTAGTTCAAATAAAACGCAACAATTTCATTCAATTTCATAGATTCATCTCACAAGATCCGTTGTAGAACCTTTTTCTTTTTCTATAAAAGTAATCAACCGACGTCCTTAATCCTCTGCACGTTTGTCTGACATTTACCTGTATTCCATATGTATCCCATGCTGTTTTTACATTTCATACACATGCCTTACTTTTCCCAGAACATTAATTCAGGTATCGCAGGCATTTAAAGCCTTTTATATGATACATAGCACCAAACCGATTGCCAACATTGGAGATCTTTCATGCCAGCATCACACACATTATGAGACAGGGAAGGGTGTTGTACGTATGCGAATGAGAAAAAAATGGATGTCCGGTGTTCTAACGATGGCCTTAAGTACCGTATTGGTGTTGTCCGGTTGTTCCAGTAACGAGAGTGGAGAGACTACGCCTGCTCCGGCAGAAGGAATCGACCCTCCAACCGAAACGGTAGCGCAGGATACGATGATTATGGGGCGTGGTGGTGATTCCGTAGCACTCGACCCGGCGATTGTAACCGATGGGGAGTCGCTGAAGATTGGGCATCAGGTGTTTGATTCATTGCTGGACTACAAGGAAGGCGGAACAGAGGTCATTCCTGGACTAGCAGAGAGCTGGGAGATTTCGGCGGATGGGCTGAAGTATGTGTTTAAGCTGAAGTCCGGTGTGAAATTCCATGATGGAACTGACTTCAACGCAGAGGCTGTTGTGTTCAACTTCAAGCGCTGGGGTGATCCGGCGAGTGAATATAAATTCGAGGGAGATTCCTTCGATTATTACGACTCCATGTTTGGTCCAGAGGACGGACGTGTGATCAAGGAAGTGACGGCGACGGACGAAACTACGGTGGAGTTCACATTGAACCAGCCACAAGCGCCTTTCCTGCAAAATATTGCGATGACGCCATTTGGCATTGCCAGCCCAACCGCGATTCAGGAGAAAAAAGAGAACTTCAAGAGCGAGCCTGTGGGCACCGGCCCATTTGTATTCAAAGAATGGAAGCGTAACGACTCCATCACCCTGGAGAAAAACGCGGACTACTGGAAAGAAGGACTACCGAAGCTGAACAAAGTAATCGTCCGTTCGATTCCGGATAATACCGCTCGCTTCAATGCCCTGCAAAACGGCGAGATTGATGTAATGGAAGACCTGAACCCGGACGATCTGTCCATTCTTGAAGGCAACAGCGAGTTACAGAAGATCGAGCGGCCACCATTCAACGTGGCGTATATCGGTTTTAACTTCAAGAAGAAACCATTTGATAATGTCAAAGTAAGACAAGCCCTCAATCATGCGGTAAACAAGCAGGCCCTTATTGATGCATTCTTTGCTGGACAAGCTGAGCCTGCTGTCAACCCGATGCCGCCAACGCTGTGGGGATACAACGATACCATTGAGGATTACCCATATGATTTGGAAAAAGCAAAAGCTCTACTTGCCGAAGCCGGCTTCCCTGACGGTTTGCCTGATCCGGTAACCTTTTATGCAATGCCAGTATCTCGCCCGTATATGCCTGATGGCAAGAAGGTAGCGGAAGCAATCCAGGCTGATTTTGAGAAAATCGGAGTGACCGTCACCATCGAATCACCGGAGTGGGCAACGTATCTCGAAGATACAAAGGCCGGGGAGAAGGACGACATTTACATGCTCGGATGGACAGGTGACAATGGTGACCCAGATAACTTCCTGTATACACTGCTGGATAAAGATGCCATTCCAAGCAACAACCGCAGTTATTATGTAAACGAAGAGTTGCATGTGTTGCTGATGGATGCGCAGAAAGAAACAGATCAGGAGAAACGTGCGGAGCTTTACAAACAAGCGCAGGCAATTATTAAGGAAGACGCACCGTGGATTCCACTCGTGCACACCACGCCAATTCTGGCGGGTAAATCGAACCTGAAAGGTTTCGTTCCTTCTCCACTGGGCACAGAATCCTATGCCGGTGCTTATTTTGAGTAAGCTGTAAGTTGAACTTATCGATTTCAGGATAACTGTGATCTGAAGATGGCACTACAGTTCGGAGTGATTACGTTTTAATTCTTTCTTACAAAGCGCTGGTTAGACGCAATGCTTGGCAGAACCCACATCCGGACGTAACTATCCAAAGCATGCGTTTCTGCCGGCGCTTTTTATTTTTGCACGATATGTCGAAGGCAGGTGAACAGGATTGAACAGCTATATTGTCAAACGTGTGCTTGTGTTGCTGCCCGTACTGCTGGGCATGACCCTGATTGTCTTTTCCATCATCCACGCGATTCCGGGTGACCCGGCCGAGACCATACTTGGGCAAAAGGCAACCGAACAATCCAAGCAGGCCCTTCGTGACCAGCTAGGTCTGGATAAACCCTGGTTCCAGCAATATTTCGCCTACTTGGGCGATTTGCTCAAAGGTGACCTGGGAACGTCTATCCGCACCAAGGTGCCTATTGCCCAGGAAATTGTGCCTTATCTGACAGCAACCCTTGAATTAACGATGGCGAGTATGTTATTTGCTGTCATTATTGGGGTGAATGCCGGTATTGTCAGTGCATGGAAGCACAACTCCTGGTTTGATTATTGCTGTATGGTCATTGCTCTAGTGGGTGTATCGATGCCGATTTTCTGGCTCGGTCTGATGGAACAATGGTTGTTCGCGAACAAGTTGCAGTGGCTGCCATCCATTGGACGCATGAATGCGCGTGATCCGGTGGAAGCCATTACGGGCTTGTATGTGCTGGATACGATGATTGCTGGACAATGGAATCAGTTGTGGACCGTAACGAAACATTTGATCCTGCCAAGTGTTGCGCTTGGTACGATCCCGATGGCCGTTATTGCCCGGATGACCCGTTCCAGCATGCTGGAAGTGATGAGTTCCGATTACATTCGTACAGCAAAGGCGAAGGGATTGGGTCCGTTTTTTGTCGTATATGGACATGCGCTCAAAAATGCGTTTATTCCCGTCCTCACGGTTATCGGCATCCAGACCGGATCGTTGCTCGGGGGTGCGGTGTTGACCGAAACGATCTTTGCTTGGCCGGGCGTGGGACGTTATATATATGAAGCGATTAGTTCGCGGGACTATCCGGTGATCCAGAGTGGCATTCTGATCGTGGCGTTCTTTTTCGTGGTGATTAACCTGATTGTGGACTTGCTCTACGCCGTGTTTGATCCTCGTATTAGTTATAAATAGGAACTCCATCAAGAACCAATCTGCAGAATCGAAGCTAAAAGCTTTCTAAAAGAAAGCTACATCGGAAGCATAGGCTGCGCATTTTATCCGGATTTTCACCTTTGAAAAGGTGATCAATATAATCTGGGGATAACAGCAATCAGAAGATGATACTACAATCGTAGTGCTTGAGTGTAATAGAACGCGTTGATCTTTTGTTATATTTATATTCAAGAAAGGAGACACCGCATGGCCAAATTATCGACCAATACCGGACCATCCATTGACGCTGCGTCGGCGAGCATATCCGGTCCATGGCGGGAAGCGTGGAGAACGTTTCGGAGAAATCGGCTTGCGCTTGCAGGTCTGATTATTATCGTATTTTTTATCCTGTTGGCCTTCCTCGCGCCATACATCGCACCTTACGATTACAAGGAACAGGTGTTGGTGGATCGGCTTCAGGCCCCTTCGGCAGAGCATTGGTTTGGTACCGATGATCTGGGGCGTGACGTGTTTTCCAGAGTGCTGCATGGGGCGCGTATTTCCTTGTGGGTGGGCTTTTTCTCCGTCATTGGTTCCATTATTGCGGGCACGCTGCTGGGGCTGATTGCCGGATTTTATGGAAAATGGGCGGACATGCTTATCTCGCGTCTATTTGATATTTTGCTCGCCTTTCCGGGGATATTGCTAGCCATCGCCATTGTGGCGATATTGGGCCCGTCTTTGCAAAATGCACTGCTCGCCATTGCCATCGTGAACATTCCAACCTACGGAAGATTGGTGCGTTCACGGGTACTCAGCTTGAGACAGGAGGAATTCATTACGTCGGCACGGACACTTGGAGCGGGCAATGGGCGAATCTTGTTTCGCCACATCTTGCCCAACAGCCTTACTCCTCTGATCGTGCAAGGTACACTCGGAATTGGGACTGCGATCATCGAAGCTGCTGCACTCGGATTTCTAGGCATGGGTGCACAACCACCCGACCCCGAATGGGGTAAAATGCTGTCGGACTCCCGTCAGTTTATACAAAAAGCACCGTGGACACTGATCTTCCCCGGCGTTTCCATTATGTTGACCGTTCTCGGCTTCAACCTAATGGGCGACGGCCTGCGCGACACCCTTGATCCGAAAATGGTGAAAAAGTAAAATTTTCAAACTCAAACTCAAACTCAAACTCAAACTCAAACTCAAACTCAAACTCAAACTCAAACTCAAATTGTAACCGTAACCGTAACCATAACTTGTAACCCAGGCTCGAACTCAAACTGCAATTTTGATTGAAACCCTAACTCTGCAAGCCTAACTTTTTCTGTAACGCAGCATGCGTGCCAAAGGCAACGTTAACACTAACCGTAAGCACTAATTTTTATCACAATCCTATCTCAAACCGTAACGCCATCTTTTGCTTCAACTCTAACGAACTCGGGGGACCTTATTGTACGATTTCCAGCCAATTTCCCAGTCTAACGAACCTCACACGCGCTATTTTGTGAAAAACCTGCCAAAAGTCTCAAAAGGTTGGCTAAAGTCGAGAAATAGCGTGATTACGATTCGTTAGATTATGAAGCTATCCCAAAAAGGCCAATTAACGCCTCTGAGATTCGTTAGCGCGTGACTTGGAGCTAGAATAAAAAGTGGACACCCGTTAACGGACGGAAGGATAATAAGACTAACGGAGGTGTCCACATGGGAGAACAGCGGCAACGATATAACGAAGAATTCAAGAAACAAACGGTCAAATTTATTCAAGAGCAGACAAAGACACTTGGAGATTTGGCAGAAGAACTCAACATTCCAAAAAGTACGTTGCACCAATGGATGAGTAAGTACCGCGAACTAAAACATGAGCCTGTTGCCAGTGTAGATCGAGTGAAGGAACTGGAAGCAGAGCTTCAAGAGATGCGCCGGTTGCTTCAAGAGAAAGATCACACGCTTGCGGATACACAAGAAGAACTGGCGATTGTAAAAAAAGCAGTGCACATCTTCAGCAAACCAAAGAGCTAAGATTTCAGTTTGTGGAAGACCATCGCTCCGAGTTTTCTTTGGAGAAGATGTGCAGAACCTTTCAAGTATCACGGAGCGGATATTACAAATGGCGAATGGACCGAACCAGCAAGCGGCAGGACCGCAAAGGCGAGGTCATGAAGCGTATTCGCTATCATTTTTACGACCACCAGATGCGGTGTGGAAGTCCTAAAATTACGTATCTGCTCCATTTAGAAGGGTTGCGAATCTCTTCACGTACCGTCAGTATATACATGCGTCAAATGAATCTACGTTCTGTGGTCATGCCCAAATATCGCGTTCAGACGACGGATTCCAAACACGACCATCCCCTTGCGCCAAATACGCTGAATCAGCAATTTAAAACGTCCAAACCGAATAAGGTATGGGTTACCGACATCACCTACATTCCTTGCCGAGGAGGTCGTCTATATCTCGCCAGCGTTCTGGATTTGTGCACACGTGAAATTGTAGGCTGGCGTCTATATAACCATATGGAAACCAGTTTGGTGATGGGTGCACTGGAGGAAGCTTATAAGGCCAAACGCCCCGCTCCGGGATTACTCCATCACTCGGATCGCGGCTCTCAATACACGTCAAAAGAATACGTGGAGCAACTAAAATCATACGGAATGGAATCAAGCATGAGCCGCCGAGGAAACTGTTATGATAACGCCTGTATTGAGTCATGGCACAGTATTTTAAAGAAGGAACTCATTTACTGCAACCCTCGTTTTAAGACGCCGGAAGAGGCTTATACTGCCATCTACCAGTACATTGAGTTCTATTACAACCGCAAGCGAATGCATGGCGCGCTAGGGTATCTTTCCCCTGCTCGTTTTGCGATGAAATTTACGGACAAATCCGCAGCGTAGTGTCTACTTTTTTGACATAGGTCCAACTGTCATGCTGCTCAAGACATTCAAGCAACCACAATACCAAGATACCAACATACCTACCAAAGTACCCATACAACATACATCAGTCTCAACACAGTAAGGTCGAAGATACTCCAAGGTACATTAGATGAAATATGTTTTAACGCTATCTACTATATCAACAGACACATTACAATCTTTCACTATGCCGGTTCGAACTCTGGTTCGAGTCGGCTTTTGTTTTACCTGCGGGATTACGGTAAAATGATTGGTGATGTGCAAAAGTTAAAGAGTTATTCGATCTTTTAGTTAAAATAACCGCCTACGTATTGACACCCAATTTTCCCATATGTTATATAAAAGGAAGGGTTTAGCACTCCGATCATCAGAGTGCTAACAGATGATGTTTTTACTATAAGCTTACATATGGAATGATTCTGTTTTTGAAAATAGATATTGAACCTGAGTAGAACATGCGAAGCCAAGGTATGCAACAGACTTGAAGCAAGATTCCACGTTTAAGAGATATCACTTCATTGATGTCCTTTATCCTAAAAAATCAGTCGCTGATCAGATGCAAAAGTAGTGCAGGGGACGAAATCGATTTGGAGGAAGCAGAGCGTTCGCCTAAAAGCTTTCTGAAAGAAAGCTGCTACGGAAGCATATGCTATCACCGGATTTCTTCCTTTTAAAAAAAGGAATCAAAGAAATCTGGGGATAACAGCGATCCGAAAAACGATTCGTAACCGGAACGGCTACATTGCAGGACGTCATACATTTTGAAGATTAGCCAATCTATTGGATCTGATGATCAAGCGTTTAAGCTTCGAATAATTTTCTGGCACCCGTAAGTTTCGTATGAGAAACTCAAGGAGTTACTTTCTATTTTCAATCAAATCATTCGATATCCCAATTTGAAAGGAGTCCAACCACTCATGGCTAAAAAAGAATTCCAGGCAGAATCCAAACGTTTGCTGGATATGATGATCAACTCCATTTACACCCAAAGAGAAATCTTTTTGAGAGAATTGATCTCCAACTCCAGTGACGCCATTGATAAAATTTATTACAGAGCACTTACGGACGATTCGCTCGTTTTCAACAAAGAGGACTACTTCATCAAGCTTACGATTGACAAAGAAAACCGCACGCTCACACTGACAGATACCGGTATTGGTATGACGCAGGAAGAGCTAGAGAATAATCTGGGGGTTATCGCGAAGAGTGGTTCCCTGGCGTTCAAGAAGGAAAATGAGGCTAAAGACGGCCACAACATCATTGGACAATTCGGGGTAGGTTTCTACTCGGCATTTATGGTGGCGGACAAGCTGACCGTAACAAGTAAAACGCTGGGCAGCGACGAGGCTTGGAAATGGGAGTCCGAAGGCGCGGATGGTTACACGATCACACCAGCTGAGAAAGATTCCGTAGGTACAGAGATCGTTCTGACGATCAAAGAAAATACCGAAGAAGATTCGTATGACGAATTTTTGGAAGAGTATCGCCTGAGATCCATCATCAAGAAATACTCCGATTTCATTCGCTACCCGATCAAGATGGATGTAACGGGTCAACGTCCGAAAGAGGGCACGGAGAACGAGTTCGAGGAATACCAAGAAGAACAAACCGTGAACAGCATGGTGCCGATCTGGCGTAAAAATAAAAGCGAACTGACCGAAGAAGACTACACGAACTTCTATATGGAAAAACGCTACGGTTTTGACAAACCGCTCAAACACTTGCATATTAGCGCAGATGGCGCAGTGGTATACAATGCGATCCTGTTTATCCCGGAGAATACGCCGTTTGACTACTACACGAAAGAGTATGAAAAAGGCCTTGAACTCTACTCCAACGGTGTATTGATCATGGATAAATGCGGGGATCTGTTGCCAGATTACTTTGGATTTGTTAAAGGTATGGTGGATTCCGAAGATCTGTCCCTGAACATCTCTCGTGAGATGTTGCAACATGACCGTCAGCTTAGCCTGATCGCGAAGAACATTAAGAACAAAATCAAGAGTCAACTGCAAAGCCTGCTGAAGGACGAGCGTGAGAACTACGAGAAGTTCTACCAAGCGTTTGGTCGTCAATTAAAATATGGTGTATACAGTGACTATGGTGTGAATAAGGATACATTGCAGGATCTGCTGTTGTTCACGTCTTCCAAAGAGAGCAAACTCGTGAGCCTGGACGAATACGTCTCCAGAATGCCTGAAGATCAGAAGTACATCTACTATGCATCTGGTGAGTCCATTAGCCGTATTGAGAAGCTGCCACAGATCGAGGGTGTTCTTGAGAAAGGGTACGAAGTATTGTACTTTACTGATGACATCGACGAGTTTGCAATCAAGATGATCACGAACTACAAGGAGAAAGAATTCAAATCCATCTCCAGTGGTGACCTGGGCATCGAAGATAGCGCAGACAAAGACGAAACGGACGCGCAGGACAACGACAACAAAGAGTTGTTTGAAGCAATGCAAGCTCAATTGGCGGGTAAAGTCAAAGCGGTTAAAGCTTCCAAACGCCTCAGAAGCCACCCGGTATGTTTGTCCACCGAAGGTGAGCTGACGATTGAAATGGAGAAAATCCTAAAAGCTATGCCGAACAGCGAAAACGTACAAGCCGACAAAGTACTTGAAATCAACGTGAATCACGATGTCTTCAAATCGTTGAAAGACGCTTTCGCGCAGGATCAGGAAAAACTAAACCTTTACACAAGCCTGTTGTACCATCAGGCATTGTTAATCGAAGGACTGCCAATTCAAGATCCAGTAGAGTTCACCAACGATATCTGTAAGGTTATGGTGTAAACTTCTGTGATATCGCAGTGATGTAAGGACGATGCACTGAATCAAAGTGATGGAATGTTCCATGCGGTTTCCGGGTGAAAGGCTCAGAGCTTATATAGCCTGGAAACTATAAAATACCTTTTAATTTACGATATCCACCCCGACAGGGCGTTTCAGTCCTGTCGGTTTTTTTGTTTTTACCCACAACGGGCAGGGGGCGGGGGAGGCAGACTATCATTGCAGCGATGGATGAACATCGTAATGAAATTCTTTAGCTTTTCAAAGTTTTGAAGAATTCCCCCTTATAGGGATTGTGATGTCATTTAGATTTGGTGTGAAAACAGCAAAAAGTAGTGAAGGGGACGGAATCGATTCTGAAGAAGCGAAGCGTTCGCCTTTATTCCCGAATTTCTCCCTTTTTAATGGGAATCAAAGAAATTTGGGAATAACAGCGATCATAAGAACGATCCGTAACCGGAACGGCCACGCAAACTGTATAAGTCACTTTTTTCATCATTAGTCACGATAGTGTAAAACTCAATATTAATCATTGTCATTTAGATGCACGGATGATAGTCTGGCAGGGTATAATAAGAGAAGATGACTGTTCATTACAAGTTGATGTAAGAAGAGATGACAATCGCAGACAGGTTTTACTTTTCGAAACCACAGATGTTGTGTATAATCACTCAAAATAGAGACAGTCGGCTAGGAGTGATCCCCATGCAATGGAACGATCTGAGAGAACATAGACAATATCCTGAATTAACCAAATTGGATGGATCTCGTGCAGCGTATGAGCGGGACTATTCGAGACTCATTCATTCACCGACCTTCCGTCGGTTACAGGGCAAATCGCAGGTGTTTGGCGCAGGAACGGGTGATTATTATCGTACTCGTTTGACCCATTCCCTGGAGGTGGCACAGATTGCACGAGAGGCTGCCCGAAGTCTGATTCGCCGTTTTCCAGAGGTAGACTGGGACCGCGCGGACAACCCCGGCCTTATTATTGATTCAGAAGTGGTGGAGTGCGCTGCAATCGCACATGATTTTGGTCACCCGCCGTTTGGACATAAAGGTGAAGAAGTATTAGATGGTATTCTGGATGACCTCATCAACACCGAGGCTAAGAAAATCATGAAAAAAAGCCGCAACGCCAAAGTTCCCAAGGTCGAGTCCGAGGTACGTGCTGAGTTAAAACGGAAATACGAGCATTTTGAAGGCAATGCGCACAACTTCCGTCTCATTATGCACTTGGAGAAGCGTGAAGATATCGACGGACTGAACCTGTCTGATGCGGTATTACTAGGAATCAACAAGTATCCGTATCCTGGGACAGAGAGCAAAAAAGGCATGTATCATCATGAGTGGCAATATATTCGGGAGATCCGTGATCGCTGGAACGTGCCGGCAGGCAAGAAGACGCTGGAAGCACAGTTGATGGACCTTTGCGACGATATTGCGTACTCCTCGCATGACTTGGAGGATGGCATCAAAGCAGGCAAGATTGAGGTACATGAGCATTTCCTGCAAGATCCGCATGTGAATCGACTGATTGTGGATAAGATTACAACGCTGGAGGATCTGTTCTGGAACGGATGGACCCGAGAATCGATTGGGCAAAAGGTAGAAGAGGTACTCGCTTCGTTCCTGCGCATCTGGAATGAAAAGATGCCGTTCTGCGAACATGATTACTCGCGTACCCGTCGTGAAGTGAAAGCCTATTGGGTGAGCTTTTTTGTAGGCAGCCTGGGTGTTATTGACGACGGTGACTGGAAGAAGGTAACCTTTGTCCGTGAAGGGGCTGAAGACCTCGACATGCTGCGTACGGTGAGTGTGCTCAAGAGTTTTGCCTGGGTGACCATGATTCGTGACCTGCGTGTGCAGCGGCTACAGAAGCGAAGTGAGTGGATGATTAAGCGATTATGGGATGCATTCCTCGATCCGGAAACGTCCAAATCCATTATTCCATCCGACTGGCTGCAGCGGTATGAGAAGGATCAAGCCAAAGCCCAGCCGATCTGGACTTGGGAACACATGGTGATCGATTATATCGCAGGAATGACGGATGCATTTGCCGAGAAAATATATAATGAACTCTACGGTCTGAAGGTGGGTTCGATCTACGATTTGGATTAAAATTAACCGATATAAAGGGAGATGAGACGCGTGGCTAAGCGAATGAGTGAGACGTTCAGTCTGGGCGTACTTGACCTTGTGCCAAGGTTAAACGATGCCACAGCGGAACAGGCGCTTCACCAATCGGTGACACTTGCGCAACATGCCGAGGCTTGGGGATACGCCCGATACTGGACGTCAGAGCATCATGATATGGCTGAACTGGCATCGGCCTCTCCCGAAGTACTGTTATCGCACATCGGAGCAAGGACAACAACGATCCAACTTGGCTCTGGTGCGGTCTTGTTGCCACACTATAGCCCACTCAAGGTTGCGGAGTCATTCCGCCTGCTGGCTGCGCTCTATCCTGGGCGCATCGAGCTTGGGCTCGGACGTGCTCCTGGCGGTGGACCTCATGCCACGATGGCACTCAGTGGCAATTACTTGCAGCATGTGTCCAAGCTGCCTGAATCGCTCGCAGCACTCACAGAACTACTAGAAGACCGCTACCTGTACGAGGATCATCCCGTGACAGCTCGTCCGATTCCCAAGCTTCCGTTATCACTCTGGATGTTGGGAACTAACGTGAAGAGTGCAGAGTTTGCGGCACGGTTTGGCATGGGATATGTCTTTGGTCAATTCATGAGTGATGCCGATGGTACAGAGGCTGTAAGGCGATACCGAGAAGGATTTATGCCTAGTGCAACGATGAAGGAACCTGAGGTTATGGTGGCAGTCAGCGTATTGTGTGCCGAGTCAGAGACGGATGCTATGGCCTGGAGTCGTGACATGGCGGAGAGGCGCAAGCTAGATGGAAAAGAACGTTCAACCGAGTCGAATTCAAGTGGTATCGCGGTCTCTAACACGAATGATGAAGCCGTTAGTGATCAAAATGAATCGGTGCGGCACTATGCAGGTACAGCTGAGCAGGTATGGGCGCGATTGCAACAGGTGAGTCGCAGGCTGGATACGGAGAGGTTGCTTCTGGTTACGGCAGGACCAGATTATAAGCGCAGGTTGGATTCATATCGATTGCTGGCTGAGCATAAGACGGCAATACTGAACTAGGCTGATCATTTTATGATGTTAGCCGTTGAAATCCGAACAAACCGAAGAGCTGCAGATCGGGACTTTACCGTATGCTGCAGCTCTTCGGTTTGGACTTTGTCAAGATTCAACAATCTTTTACAAAACCAAGCATCTAAATGACAAAATAATGTTATAATACGTTACGTCTATTTTCCTATCGATATAATATAGAGAAGTTCTTTTGACAAGAGGTCAAAAGAAGGGGAAAACAATGACATAAGCACCTGAATTCGGGATGACCGAAGAGGTCAAGGGGGAAATCATATGTTCAGCAGATTCAAGATCAAGAGTATCGGTCTGCGTATCAGCATCGCGTTCTACTTGTTAATCCTCTGTTTAATTATTTTGAGTGTCACGATTGTCACCCGGATGAATTCAATTGAAACCAACACTAATGAAATTACGAACAATTGGATGCCATCAATTCAGCAAATTAACCGGTTAAATTATACCACAGAACATGTTCTGTCACTAAGTTATCGTCACTTTGACGCGGATGAAACAGACAAGGCATTTTTGTCAGAAGAGCGTACCAAGTATATTCGTGAGACGACGCAGGCGATTAAAATCTATGATCAGCAGGAGAAGTCTGCGGAAGAGCTCGAACACTGGAATGCGTTCAAGAACAAATGGGAAGCGTATCTCAAGATTAATACGCAATCGATCAAGCTGAGTGATGAGGGTCAGACACAGCTGGCGAAGGAAGTCGCTGATAAAGGTGCTGATTCCTTTGACACCATGCAAGTCGATCTTGATTATCTCGTGGAATATAATCAGGAACAGTCCAATCTTGCGGCGGCCCAAACGATCAGATCGGTACAGGATGGTAGATTATTCATCATTATCGGTGTTCTGGTCATGATTGCCATTACAGCGATCAGCATTCCGATTATTCGTTCACAGGTCGTGAAACCACTGCTACGTGTCATTAGTGCGGTGAAACTGATTGCAGAAGGACAATTGAATGTTCAGGACATACATACCAAACATGAGGATGAAGTTGGTGTTCTGGCCAAAGCGGTGAATGACATGAAAGGTAACCTGACTTCCATGGTTCTGAGCGTCAGACGAATTGCGGAAGCTGTTAATCTACAAAGTGGGGAACTGGCAATATCCTCAGAAGAGGTTAAGATTGGTAGTCGCCAGATTGCTGTGACCATGGAAGAGTCAGCCAAGGCCGCAGAGAGCCAGGCAGAGACAGCCGTGGAATCAGCCCGTACGGTTGAAGCTTTGAATGATCACATTCAGAATCATACGGAACAAGGCAGCCAGTTGCGCGTCATGTCGGATCTTGTACTGGAGCAGGGGTTGAATGGTCGCAAGGTGATGGAACAATCCGTGCAGCAGATGCAACAGATTTCCGGTTCGGTCTCTGCTTCCATGAACAAGATGGAACGATTGAATCGTAAAAATGAAGATATTTCCAAGCTGGTTCAGGTCATTCATGACATTGCACGCCAAACCAATCTGCTGGCATTAAATGCCTCCATTGAGGCAGCGCGTGCGGGAGAGAGTGGACGCGGATTCGCCGTAGTGGCATCAGAAGTGAGGAAGTTATCTGAGGCTGTGCAGACTTCGGTTGAAGAGATCACGGCGATTACCGAGGATATTCAGCAGGAGTCACAAGGGGTGGTTGCGGAATTACGTACGAACGTTCAGGAGACCGAACTGGGTCAGGAACATGTGCTTACTTCAGGTCAACTCTTCCGTACAATTAATGAATCGGTGGAAGGCATGGTTGGTGTCATCGGCACTATGACAGATGGTCTCGCAGGCATGCAGGAAGCAAGCGGACGAATGAACGATTTCAGTCAACAGATTTCCGCTGTTTCGGAACAATCGGCAGCGAGTGTGGAAGAAGTTTCTGCATCGGCGGAAGAGCAAGTAAGTTCCATGGAAACGATTAGCGGCAACATTCAAAGTCTGAAAGAATTATCGGAAGATTTGCTTACATCCATTGAAAAATTAAAAATATAACCTTCTTATAATAGAAGAAGCTGGAATCACGCAGGCGGCTAATGGTGAGAAATCAGTATCATATATGAGCTGTTGGCCTATAACGTTTACTGGCAAGAATGATTGGATTTCCAATGTTATAATCTCAAAATAAAGTAAGGCGTTCCTCAACAATGGGAACACCTTATTTTTTTTCTGTCCAAATAGATACGTGCAAGGAAATGGGTAGTTGTCTAGCAGTCTAACATTGTATACAATGACTACCTGAAGCAAACGTATGAGTCGTATTTGATATGTCTTCAATGAGCTTACTATTTATATAGAAGAAACATGATTAATGAAGGAAGGAGAGGGGAATTTTGCCTGATGAAACACTTGGTATGTACGCTACTTCTGGGAAACACCTCTATACCTTTGCTTGCCACGAGAACGAGCAAGAATTATGCATGCTGGAGCTGAATACGCTGCTTGAACCGAGTTCGGAGATCCCTATGGATATGGGGTCGTATGTGTGGTCTGAACGATGTATTCCACCTGGACGCAGTCCTTTTATCCATGGCAGACTGGACGTGATCGGCGAAGGGGAGACTGTGATGGATCTGCTTCCTCTTGCCAAAAATATTCACCTGTTGCCAGATGAGACATTCAAGGTAGTTTGTCTAAAAGAAGGGGATCAAGCCCCTGATTATGCACAGTCTCGTCAACTGGAAAAAGAAGTTGGCATGTGCATTAAAGGCAAGGCACAGATGAAACAACCTAAGGTGACTTTCGGCCTAATCCGAACAGGAGAAAAATGGATCTTGGGCCAGTGGACAGAAGCGGATCGATCATGGCAGATTCATCGGCAGAAGCCGCAAAATTACTCAACTGGATTTGGCATCACGCTTGCGAGAGCGCTGGTTAATATTGCTGTTCCGAGAGTAGATAATCATCGATTGCTTGATCCATGCTGTGGTATGGGAACGGTTGTGATTGAGGCTTTATCCATGGGAATTGATGCAAAAGGTAACGATCTCAATCCTCTGGCTGTCCGAGGTGCACGTATCAATTTGCCGCATTATGGATATGATTCAGATCGAATCACACTGGGGGATATGAATGAACTGCATGATTTGTATGATGCGGCAATTCTGGACATGCCCTATAATCTCTGCTCTGTACTTCCGGATGCTGAGCAACGAGCCATGCTGGAGAGTTTGCGCAGATTGGCAAAACGGGCGGTGATTGTTTCCACAGAGTGGGTAGAAGAGCACTTGTTGGAAGCGGGATGGACTGTAAAAGAGTACCGAACAGTACACAAAGGCACGTTTATACGTCATATTTGGCTGTGTATGTAAGCATAAAAACAAAAACTCTACCTCTGAGGAAATTTCCAGAGGTAGAGTTTTTTACTGTGTACATTTCAATTGTACTAACCGTTTACACGAGAACGTAGAGGACAGAAATAACCTGAAGAAGTGGAGCTAAAAGCTTTCTGTAAGAAAGCTGCATCGGAAGCATACTCTTCGCCTTTATGCACAGATTTTCACCTTATAAAAGTGAATTAAAAAAATCTGGGAATAACAGTGATCGGAAGGTTGTTCTGTCATCGAAGTTGCAAGTGTAAGTATTCTTTAGTTCCATTGATATCGTTGATCTGATTTGCACAATATTGCATGGGAACGGGTGTTTGTGTTAATATTTATGACTATAATCCACAAGGTTCACCGGCAGGGTATCGCCAGCGACGTAAGCTTCCAGATTTTTGACGAAAATATCGACTGCTCGATCCGCGTATTGCTCTGTACTTCCTGCGATATGAGGCGTAATTAACACGTTCTCCATGCCCCATAGCGGGTGGTCTGCAGGAAGAGGTTCTTCTTCGAACACATCGAGTGCGGCGAAGGCAACTTGGCCGTTTTGGAGTGCATTCAGCAACGCTTCCGTTTTCACACTGGGGCCACGGCCCACATTGACGAAGCAGGCACCGGATCGGAACTGCTCAAATGCAGTTTGATCATATATATGTTTGGTTTCATCGGTTAGCGGTAAAATGTTAATTACATAATCGCCCTGGCTCAAGGCTTCATGTAAACCGGTCATGTCGTACATTTGGTCCACATTGGGGACATCCTTACCTGAGCGGCGAACTCCGATCGTACGCATGCCGAGGGCTTTGAGAATACGGGCTGTTTCCGTGCCAATCTCACCTACACCAACGATGACCGCTGTTTTGCCATGCAGTTCCGGCAGTGGTTTGGCAGGAGCTTTCCATTCGGCCTGCTGTTGATGCAGCATAGCTTGTCTCAGCCAGCGACTGTGGGATAACATCATGCCCAGAATAATTTCGGTGATTGGAATCGCGTGAACTCCATTTGCACTGGTGACCTGAACGTTCTTTTGTTGCAAATCTGCGAAGGGGAGATTGTCCACACCAGCAGACCAGACCTGAACCCACTTCAACAGGCCGTCCTGTTTCAATGCATGTTCTGTGACGAGTGGGGACCAGCCGAGAATAATCTCAGCTTCTTTCAACTCAGCGGGGTCCAATTCCTTGGCTTTTCCGAATTTCAGGGTGTGTCCCGGTGCAGCTTTCTGAATGCGTTGTTGCTGTTCTTCGGATAGAGATGGAAAACATACAATTTTACCCATAATGTGTGGTCCTCCTGAGATAAATAGTTTGATGAGTTTGATGATTAAAGTGTATCAGATTTGGTGTTGAATGTGCATTAAGGTGGGAAATGCAGGAATCTAGCCTTATTTGCAAATGGTTATATTTGTGTCACTCTATACTTAACCAACTTGAAACGATATGTATAGTTATGAAATAATAGAGCGAACTTTAGAGAGGTGTATGCAATGAATAACCAATCACATCAGGATCATTCATCCCGACGGGAAAGATTGTTTGTAGCAATTCGTCTTCCTGTTGCTGTTCAGCAGTCTCTTCAGATGGATTCGAGGCTTGTACAGAACAAGCTAGATTTTCGTAAATGGACAGATCATAGAGATTATCATATTACCTTGCAATTTCTGGGGGATACATTAGTTAGTGACATCGGGCACCTGCGAAAAGCATTGCGCTCAGCAACAAGCGGATTACAGCCGTTTGAACTTCAGCTTTCCGACTGGGGCACATTTGGACTTGAAGAAGCACCTAAGGTGCTTTGGAGAGGTGTTAGCGGAGAGATAGAGCACTTGTTTTCATTGCAAAAACAAATCGTGCAGGCGACTTCGCCCCTGGGGTATGAAGCTGAATTAAGACCTTATGCTCCCCACATTACCGTCGCCAGAAAATATCTGGGGCAGCTTCCAGGTAATGAAAATAAAGGGATATCTGGAGTGCTTCCGGAACATTCCACAGGTGTTAATTCATGGATGGTAGAGGACATTGTACTTTATGTGACAAGGCTGGGACAATCGCCAATGTATGAGGTCGTGGATACGTTCACTTTTTCCTGATAATCATTTTTATGCCATAAAATCACATTGACATAACGTTTATCCCTATGTAATATTAGCCATCGTTATTCAAATTCTTTTTTTTGGGTTACTTAGTTAAGGGAATTGTTTCGACAGGAGGAATCTTCGAATGAACATTATAAGCAAAAATCGTTGGGTAGCACCGATGTTATCAGTGCTGCTTGTATGTATAGTGGGGGTAAATGTCGTTCAGGCGACGGGGAAGTGGAATGAAGCTAGTGATAGTAAACAGATGACCGAACTTACGGCTTCTGTGCAAAATAACCAAACATCTACGCAAGAAGAGAGGCGCATGATGGAAGATGGGACAAGTCTGTCCTCTAATCTGTCTGCCCAAACCGTAGCGTGGACTGAATCTCTGCCAGCGAAGAACTGGCTTACGACTGCTCAAGAAGAGCAGGAACTGCAAGAAGCCAAGGCCAAGAACAAAGCTAGAGCGGTAGCTGCGGCCAAAGCCAAAAAAGAAGCTGCACTGAAATTGGCCAAAGTGAAACGTGCCAAAGAAGTCGCTGCTGTAACAACTCCCCCCCAAAAACTATACTTTACACGGACCAAACTTCTGAACCAGGAAGACTCGAAACTTGCAACCTGGTCATACAGTGTGTCCGATAAAGAACTGCATCTGCTGCAAAAAATTGTCATGGCAGAAGCGGAAGGTGAACCGTACGAAGGCAAAGTGGCAGTTGCCAATGTTGTCTTAAACCGGCTACGGTCAGCCAATTTTCCCGATACCATTTACAAGGTCATCTATCAGAAATCCCAGTTTAGTCCTGTAGCGAACGGACGTATGAAACGTGTGGTTCCCAACGAGGACAGCATCAAAGCAGTGAATGCTGCGTTGAATGGGAAGAAGGAAGTTGCCGATGATACGTATTATTTTTTATCATTGACGCTTGCCGACGATCTGACAGTTGCTCGCTCGCAGAAAAAAGTAAAAACGATCGGTCATCATACTTTTTACAAGTAATCGACCCGTAAATTCTGCAAACAGGCAGGGTAGTTAACTGTGTGTGCTTCACACGGCCCTTGAAAAAGCCTGAATCGTAGTTTTATTTCGTTATTAAAAAATATCGTTATACTCTAAATTACCCTTTTTTCTGCCAAATCATACGGTGGAATTAGTGAAAATAAAAGAAGGTTCCCTTCCAAAAATTCGGAAGGGAACCTTCTTTGTATATCGTGAGCAATTGTCTTGTCCCCTATAACACCTCGTGAGAGCTGTTCTATAGGTCCGTAGAGGCGTCAGAATGGTATTCTGGTACCTGACAAGGACGTGGCAGTAATTCCGGCTGTGAAGCGCTCCAAGGAGGTTGTTGTGACTTCGGCTGTCGTCGGAAACAATAAGTCATGAACAGCTTGAGCACAGCACTTCGGATCATAGACCGAATGGTTACCTGAATGATGCGCTACGTTCAGCGGGCTTTCAGTTTGAGTAGATGCCTGCTCCACTAGTTGTCTGAAACGATTGGTGATCACGTCGGCAGAGTGAATGACGTGGCCGTATCCGGCTTGTACAAAGTATTCACAGTTCTCTTCCTCTTGACCTGCAATCGGAGGAATGAACAACATCGGTAGACCCTTGGCCAACGCTTCAGTGCATGTCATGCCACCTGGCTTCGTAATCAGCACATCGGATACATCCATCAGTTTGCTTACTTCCCGTGTATATCCCAGAATACGAATATTCGGGTGCTGGAAGCAAGGCATTTCCTTCATTTTTGCGATCATTTTTTCATTGCTTCCTAGACAGAAGACCAATTGAACACGATCTGCCCAAGACGTGAGAGCTTTCATATGATCCTCATCAAACGAAAGTCCCCATCCACCACCCATAAGTAGCGCTGTAGGCATGTTCTGAAGCCCCATCTCTTCCCGTAGCTTCACTTTATCTCCAGCTTCCCAGAAGTCTGGATGCACAGGGATTCCCGTGATCTGAATATGGGAGGGATCTACACCCCGGATTTCAAGCAATGCTTTGACCTGAGGGGTAGAGACCAGATATTTGTTCACTTCCGGATTAATCCATGTTCCGTGCACGTCATAATCCGTCACGACCGTATAGAGCGGGATATTCAGACCCTGGCGTTTGAGCCGGGAGATGACAGCATTCGGAAAAGGATGGGTACAGATCACCGCATCGGGTTTCAGTTGGGATACGACCTGTGCCGTCTGTGTATAGAAAATTCGGTGCAACGCCAGCTTGGTAAAACCATTTAATGATTTATTGTACTGTGTGCGGTACAACAGGCTGACCAGTTTGGGTTGAACCGATAGTGTCTTTCGATATGCAGAGAAAATTAGTGGAGCTACCGTTGGGTTCAAAAATTTGCCTAGTTCAATGACACGACTGTGAACATGTGGACTGACTTTTTTGATGCCATGTGCCAGCGCATGAGCGGCCTGAGTGTGACCGGTACCGAAACCTTCCGATAATAAGAGCACTCTTGGTTTTCGCATGAGTTCACCTTTATTCATAAGTTTTAATTCAAAATGAAGATATTCATTGTTTATTCTAGCTATGGAATGCGTTACTACATGAATATACATTGAAGCACAAAATCATGTTTCTTCTATGAATATTTACACCATATATCATACAATGAGACAACTTAAACTTCATTATATACACGTATTATCTGAGTCATCTTACACTATAGACGACGACAGAAGGAGTTTCCACTGCATTTAGGTTAAAAAATATTAACACAATTTTTAAAATGTTAGGGTTGCAATCTGTTTTCGAAGGTGGTATTGTAGTTTTTGACCGAATGACTGAATTGTATTTCTGGTCATTTATGTAGAGCGATTGAACAATGAATGTGATTAAAGGAGGGATTAGATGGCTCCGATTGACAGGAGACAGCAGGTTATTCATGCAGCAGCCCAGTCGTTTGCCATGTTTGGATACAAAGCAACGACGATGGATCAGGTCGCCAAGATTGCGAACGTTGGCAAAGGAACGATCTATACGTTTTTCACCAATAAGGAACAATTGTTTGATCAGATCCTGGTAGAAGTGATTCAGGAAATGAAGAACATCGCGCATCGTGAAGTACATCAGGAAAGTGCATTTTTCGATAATCTGTTTCGGGTACTGGATGCCTTGTTAGAGTTTCGTCGTGATCACGATCTGCTCGTTAAGTTATCTCAGGAGCTGAAGGACTTTGGAACACTGCAGGCCAAGGAAGGCTTGGACAAGGTGGAGAAAGTAATCTCCGACTTTCTGGCTAAGGAGCTTGAGAAAGCAAAAGACAATGGAGAGATTCGAGATTGTGATCCGCAAGTCGTCGCATTTATGATGATTCGCCTGTATATTGCACTCACCTCAGACTGGAGCAAACAACATCAACCGCTGAGCAAAGAGGAAATTAAGACTTACTTTCGCCTTTTCTTAATGGAAGGAATTGCTGCTGTAACGTAATCCGAATTTAATCTACTATAATATAAGGATTTTCACGCGTATCAAGCAGGGAGGCTTGTCGGAAGACAGGTTGTTTTTTTGTCCTAAAGTGACCGTTTGAGGAAAGTGGTCACTTCGTGTTTCAGTATGTTTTCTGGAATGCGACATTGTATTTCATTATGGTTATTCCTGCTCATGGAGCAGAGAGATTAAGGGGAGAAAATGACATGAAATCTTTATCCGTGTTTTTCAAGGATGTGGGATCGGCCGTGAGAAACCCGAAGGTGTTGATCCCTGTTATTGCAATTATGTTTATACCGATCCTGTATAGTGGCATCTATCTGGCAGCCTATTGGGACCCGTATGGTCATGTGGATGAGATGCCGGTTGCCGTTGTTAATCTGGATAAAGGTGCTGAGCTGGAGGGCAAATCCCTCCATGTAGGTAGTGATCTGGTGGATGAGCTGAAGAAAAATGCCGATTTTAAATGGGATTTTGTCAGTGCCAGTCAAGCCAAAGAAGGCATGAGTAATGACAAATATTATATGCAAATTACGATTCCGGAGAACTTCTCATCTCAGGCAACAACATTGCTGGATGACAAGCCGGAGCCGGCTGATCTGATCTATGAACCGAATGGCAATTACAGTTTTGTTGGTGCACAGATCGGTAAGACCGCTATTAAGGACCTGAAAGCAAAAGTCTCAGCCAAAGTAACGGAATCCTATGCAGAAACATTGCTCGACAAGTTCTCCGAAGTATCGGATGGCTTGGCTGAAGCAGGAGATGGGGCGGGTGAACTGAATACCGGCGCAGGCAAACTGGATGATGGTGCTGTTAAGCTCAAGGATAACCTGGCGAAGCTTGCATCCGGAACGCTTGAACTTCAGGAAGGACTTTCTCCATTAAGTGATGGTGTTAACGCGCTGCACACAGGGGCAACCAAACTTGAAAGTGGAACATCAAATCTTGTATCCGGTCTGCAACAGCTTCAGGCAGCTGCTTCGAGCCAGCTTCAGAGCGGAGCAGATCAGTTGAAGGATGGTAGCGCCAAGTTGGAAACTGGACTCCAGTCTTCACTGGATGGCACAAGTAAGTTGCAGGCTGGCCTGAAATCTTCAGAACAGGGCAGTGCGAAGCTGGCGGATGGTCTGCAAAGTGCAGTTCAGGGCAGCGGTACACTGGCAACAGGCCTGCAATCGGCTGTAGATGGCAGTTCCAAGGTTGCTGATGGTGCACAGGGCGTAGCCGCCGGATTGAAACAGCTTGCTGCATCGAACCCCGAACTGGCTGAAAATGCGGATGTACAGAAGCTGCTTGTGGCAAGTGAGGCTGTTGCTGGCGGCAGTGCACAATTGCATGAGAGCGAGCAGAAGCTGGCACAAGGTGCAGATCAGCTGCATCAGGGTAACCAGCAACTGGCTGCGGGTGCAGCCGAGCTTCATGGAGGTCAGGAGCAACTTCTGGCTGGTGCGAACCAACTGGTGGATGGTCAGAAGCAATTGCTGGCTGGTGCAGGGCAGCTCAGTCAAGGAGGCGCTAAGCTATCCGATGGCCTGAAGCAGTTCAGCGGCAAATTGGGTGATGCTGCAAGTGGCGGTACATTGCTTGCAGATGGTGCCAAGCAGCTGGGCTCAGGAACAACAGCTTTGCAAACGGGTGTAGGTAAACTAAGTGGCGGCGTTAATTCACTAACCGATGGTTCCAAGCAATTGGGTGATGGCGCGGGCAAACTGGCTGACGGCCTTACTGAGCTAAAAGATGGCTCGAGTGAATTGGAAACCAAGCTGAATGATGCCGCACAGAAAACATCCGAAGTTAAGAAAACGGATGATGTAGTGAACATGTTCGCTGAACCTGTAAACTCCTCGGAGAACACAGCAGAGAACGTGAGCAATTATGGTACAGGGTTGACACCGTTCTTCCTGTCGATCGGTCTGTTTGTGGGATCGTTGATTTCCACGATTGTATTGAAAATGCGGGAAACGTCCGTACCTGGTGCAACAGGCTGGAATCGTTTTGTCAGCCGGACACTGGTATTTGGGTCCGTAAGTATTTTCCAATCAGTTATCGTGGCAAGTTTCATGTTATATGGTCTTGGACTGGAGACGCACAGCGTAGGGCTGTTCTATCTGTTTACCATTATTACGGGGCTGACCTTCATGTTGATTGTTCAGGCACTTGTAACCTGGCTGGATCTGCCTGGACGTTATGTTGTCATTCTGCTTCTGGTCTTCCAGCTTGCGGCTAGTGCAGGAACCTTCCCGGTAGAACTGATTCCATCATGGCTTCAGGCATTTAGCCCTTGGTTGCCAATGACACACAGCATTATGGGCTTCAAAGCCGTGGTATCGAGTGGTAATCTGGATGTGATGTGGCATCAGGCAGGTATTCTTAGCATCTATGCAGGTGTATCCATTCTGCTGACGCTTGCTTACTTCCTCTGGAATGGCAGACGTCCGAAAAAAGAAGTCGAACAGGCTGATTCTGGTCAAGTTGTGACGGCATAAGTCGAACCTGATCTTCAGCAGGGTCATATTTTTGAAAAAAAACTTTATTTTCTTGTAGTGAAATTATGCAATATAGTAGTCAAATAGTGCAAATAGCCTGTGACCCCAAAAAGGGGTTGCAGGCTATTTTGTATACAAATGCATAGAGAAGTAAAGTTTCGCTGGCTTAAGCAGTGAAAATTTGGTGGAATTATGGATAAACGTAGGCGGCACATGGAACGATTTTCTTCTGTCAGCAATTTAATTCAGTTGTACTCTGGCTTAAAAAGTGTATAATTATTCGAAAAAGAGATGAATTTAAACGTCACTACTGTAAAGCTGTACTGCAAAACATTTCTTATCAGAGGTATTAAAAAGTTTAAATTGCGCTGATGTTAGGTCGGTGTTAAAATAATAGAACTATATCAAAAAAACGTCGCTCCATTTCAGTAGCCGTGCCAGCGGCTGCGTGTTGATTTATAGAGGCTGTTTGCCGGATCGTCCGGATCAGCTCATCTCATTTAATGGCTTCTGCCCAATAGCAGGCATTATTTTTGACAGTCTCATGCTGTCACCTCTTCTATCTAGCAGGCTCTATCGCAAGCGAAAGGCCAGCTCCTCCCGTTTCATTGTTGCCTGTTGCCTATGTTCTTGATCTTTCCGAAATACTTCATTATAGAAAGGTTGCGTTCCATGAGACACATCGGATTACCTCCAAAACAGGGTCTGTATGACCCGCAGTTCGAAAAAGACGCATGCGGAATGGGTTTTGTTGCCAACATCAAAGGAGTACCTTCACACGATATCGTTAGTCAGGCACTGACCATGCTTAGTAACATGGAACACCGTGGAGGACAGGGAAGTGAGCCGAATTCCGGTGACGGAGCAGGTATCCTGATTCAGATTCCACATCGCTTTTTTGCAGAGGAAGCGAAACGCCTTGGTTTTGCATTGCCTGAACAGGGATTCTATGGCGTAGGGATGTTGTTCCTTTCCCAGGACCCTGCCATTCGCAGTGCGCATGAAGAGAGCCTTAAGAAGATTATTGAAGAAGAAGGTCAGACGTTCCTGGGTTTCCGGGATGTTCCTACTTTTGATGAAATGCTTGGCCGTTCTGCGCTTGCAGCAAAACCTTATGTACGTCAGGTGTTTATTGGAAGATCCGCAGATGTGAAGGATGAGCTTGGATTCGAGCGTAAGCTGTATGTTATTCGCAGACGCGCTGAGCTGGCTATTCGTTATTCGGCAGATGAAGCAGAAGGTGGTTCGTTCTACCTTCCGAGCATGTCTTGCCGCAAAATTGTATATAAAGGCATGCTGACAACTGAACAAGTTGGCGGGTTCTATCTGGATCTGCAGGAAGAACTCGTGGAATCGGCCATTGGACTTGTGCATTCCCGTTTCAGTACCAACACCTTCCCCAGCTGGGAACGTGCCCACCCGTATCGCTTCATGATCCACAACGGTGAGATCAATACGATGCGTGGTAACGTGAACTGGATGCATGCACGGCAATCCTTGTTCGAGAGCGAGTTGTTTGGTAACGACATCGCGAAAGTAAAACCGGTTATCAATCCGGACGGTTCGGATACAGCCATGTTTGATAACACGCTGGAGTTCCTGTATCTGAGTGGTCGTTCCCTGCCACACGTGGCGATGATGATGGTTCCTGAACCTTGGAGCACGGATGAGGGAATGGACCCTGCCAAAAAGGCATTTTATGAGTATCACAGCACAATGATGGAACCTTGGGATGGACCAGCAGCAATGGCCTTCACAGATGGTTTGCAAATTGGTGCAACACTTGACCGTAACGGTTTGCGTCCAGCTCGTTATTATGTAACCAAGGATGACCGTATTATCCTGTCCTCCGAAGTTGGGGTACTTGATATCGCGCCGGAAGAGATCCTGTACAAAGATCGTCTGCGTCCAGGTCGGATGTTGCTTGTGGATACACAAGAAGGCCGCATCATCGCGGATGAGGAAGTAAAAGCAATCATTGCAGCCGAGAATCCGTATCAGGATTGGCTTGATGAGCATTTGATGGATCTGAGCGAGTTGCCGGAAGCACCGGAACTTCCTGATCCAAAACATGATAACGTGACCCAGCTTCAGCTGGCATATGGTTATACATTTGAAGAACTGCGTAAAATCCTGGAGCCCATGGCAACAACAGGTATGGAAGCTACGGGTTCGATGGGGTATGATGCACCACTGGCTGTGCTGTCGGATCGTCCGCAGCGTCTGTACAACTACTTTAAACAGATGTTCGCCCAGGTAACCAACCCGCCAATCGATGCAATCCGTGAAGAGATTGTAACGTCTACGGCAACAACCATTGGTCCTGAGCGTAACTTGCTGAATCCGGAACCGGAGAGCTGTCGCCAGATCCGTCTGGATACACCGGTATTGTCCAATGAAGACTTTGCGAAGATTCGCCATGTGCGTCGCCCAGGCTTCCGCTCCATGACGATTCCAATCTTCTTCACCGCTGCGGAAGGGGCAGAAGGACTTCGCAAAGCGATGGATTTGCTCTTCGAAGCTGCGGATCGTGTCATTGACAAAGGTCATAACATTCTGATCCTGTCTGACCGCGGTGTGGACGCAGAGAATGCTGCCATTCCTGCATTGCTTGCTGTAGCAGGTCTACATCACCATCTGATTCGCCAAGGAACCAGAACCAAAGTCAGCATTATGCTTGAATCGGCAGAACCGCGTGATATTCACCACTACGCGTTGTTGCTGGGTTATGGTGTAAGTGCGGTGAACCCTTATCTGGCCTTTGAAACGCTGGATGACATGATTCAGCAAGGATTGCTGCGTGGTATCTCGCATGAGAAAGCAGTGAAAAACTACATTAAAGCAGCTACCAAAGGCGTTACTAAAGTGTTGTCCAAAATGGGGATTTCTACGATTCAATCGTATCGTGGAGCTCAAATCTTCGAAGCGGTGGGTCTGAAATCAGACTTCGTTGACCGTTACTTTACCTGGACACCTTCCCGTATCGGTGGAATTGGGTTGGAAGAAGTGGCAGCCGAAGCGTTGACACATCATAACCGTGCCTTTACGGAAAAAGACGGTAACGATAAAGTATTGGATTCCGGTGGGGATTATCAATGGCGTAACGATGGAGAAGAGCATCTGTTCAATCCGCAAACCATTCATACCCTGCAACATGCGGTACGCACTGGGGATTACAAGCTGTATAAAAAATATTCCAAGCTCGTGCAAGGTGAGAATGATCAATTGTTGACCATTCGCTCCATGCTGAAGCTGAAACCGGTGGGAGCTTCCATTCCACTCGAAGAAGTTGAATCCGTAGAAGATATCATGCGTCGTTTCAAAACAGGTGCAATGTCCTTCGGTTCGATCAGTAAAGAGGCGCATGAAGATCTTGCCATCGCTATGAACCGTGTTGGAGGTAAATCCAATACCGGTGAAGGTGGAGAAGACCCGGCTCGCTTCATTAAAGATAGCAACGGGGATTCCCGTCGTAGTGCGATTAAACAGGTAGCATCCGGACGTTTTGGTGTTACATCCAACTATTTGGTTAATGCCGATGAGATTCAGATTAAAATGGCACAGGGAGCTAAACCAGGTGAAGGCGGACAGCTGCCAGGACGTAAAGTGTATCCTTGGGTTGCTGAAGTTCGTGGATCAACACCGGGTGTAGGTCTGATCTCGCCACCACCGCATCACGATATCTACTCGATCGAAGATCTGGCAGAGTTGATCTATGACTTGAAAAATGCCAATCCGCGTGCTGAGATTAACGTGAAGCTTGTATCGGAAGTGGGCGTGGGTACCATCGCAGCTGGTGTAGCCAAAGGCCGTGCCGATATTATCCTCGTCAGCGGTTATGACGGTGGTACAGGTGCATCACCGCAAGGTTCGATTCGCCACGCAGGTATGCCTTGGGAACTAGGTCTTGCAGAGACACATCAAACGTTGATGCTGAACAATCTGCGTGATCGTGTTGTCCTCGAAACAGACGGCAAAATGCTTAACGGCCGTGACTTGGCGATTGCTGCCTTGCTTGGAGCAGAAGAGTATGGATTCTCTACGGCACCGCTCGTTGCACTAGGCTGTATCATGATGCGTGTCTGTCAGATGGATACCTGTCCGGTTGGTGTAGCGACACAGAATCCGGAATTGCGTAAAAATTATATGGGTGATCCAGCTCATGTGGTTAACTTCATGCGATTTGTTGCTGAAGATGTGCGTGAGATCATGGCTGATCTTGGTTTCCGTACTATTCAGGAGATGGTCGGACGTACAGATTGCCTCGAAACGGTAGAAGCCGTAGATCACTGGAAGAAAAAAGGTGTGGATCTGTCTGTATTGCTGCACGTGCCTGAAATGCCGGAAGGCTCTGCACGTTACCGTACACAGCATCAGAATCACCAATTGGAAGAAACGCTGGATATGCAACAATTGTTGCCACTGGCACAGTCTGCTATTGAATCCAGTCAACCGGTTGAAGCGGTGCTTCCAATTACAAACGTTAACCGTGCAGTAGGTACCATTTTGGGTAGTGAGATCACACGCAAATATGGACTCGCAGGATTGCCGGAAGATACGGTTAAATTCAAATTTGTCGGCTCTGCCGGACAAAGCTTTGGGGCCTTTGTACCTAAAGGTATGACCTTGACCGTTGAAGGTGATTCCAATGACTACGTAGGTAAAGGATTGTCCGGAGGTAAACTGATCGTGATGCCTTCTCCGAAAGCAACGTTTGAGGCGGAAGATAACATCATTATCGGTAACACGGCTCTCTACGGAGCAACAAGCGGCGAAGCGTATATCCGTGGTATTGCGGGTGAGAGATTTGCTGTACGTAACTCGGGCGCCAAAGTAGTCGTTGAAGGTGTAGGCGACCATGGTTGTGAGTATATGACAGGTGGACGTGTCGTTGTACTGGGCGATACAGGTCGTAACTTTGCAGCAGGGATGTCCGGAGGTATTGCCTATGTGTATGATCCGGAAGGCACATTCCTGAGACGTTGTAATCTGGAAATGGTTCTTTTGGAGCGTATCGAAGATGTGGCCGAAAGTGCAGATCTGCGAGGCATGATTCAACGTCATGTTGCCAATACAGGAAGTGCTGTCGGTCAGCGCGTTCTGGATAACTGGCAAGATGCGCTGAATCAGTTCGTTCGGGTTATTCCGAAGGACTTCAAACGTATGACAGAACAGATCGAACGGATTCAGGCAACAGGTTTGACGGGAGAAGCAGCGCTGCTTGCAGCGTTTGAAGCGAATATGCGTGAACTTGCACGTGCTGGAGGTTAATAACTTCCTTGTTCCAAGGTGGAGTTGCATGAACAGGTTGTATTAAGAATAATAGGAGCAATATGGTTGCCATTCCGGCACCATATTGCTCCTATTTTGCTTTCGACAAAATTAGAACCCCATCAAAAAACGTTATCGCCATGAGACGACAACATCGAGGAACTTTCTCAAGTATAATAAGGCTAGTTTTGGAGGGCAGGGAAAGTATAAAGATAAGAGAGGTTAGCGGAATGAATATGAAGCATCCAAACAGGGACGATCGTAGGCCGACAGGTAAACAAGTCGAAGCAACCCAGATGGACATCATGAAGGTGTTACTGCAATGCGGAATCGACCCGGAGCGTTGGAACCATTTCGTATCCTCCGTCAACAACAAGCGTCCTTGACACAATAGACAAGCATGGAATGAAAAAGAATTAAGACACAAAAAAAGCCCAGAAGCCAGAGAGGTTGTCTCTCGGGAACTGGGTCCTCTTTTCGGGTTTAGTCCATGCTGCGTTCCATTCGGACAAATGCAATAAAACGACGTGCCTCTTCTTCTGTTAAAGACTTCCCATCAATCATCAGATCAAAGCGTTCTAACACTTCTTTGTCCGATAACTCCAAGGTATCCACGAATTCACGTACGTCTTCATCCATCACGACATCACTTTGCTTTGTACGTCCTATAAGATAATCAATAGACACATCAAAGATGTCAGCAAGTCTCGTTAACACTTCGAAATCCGGTTTACGTCGATTCTTCTCGTAGTGGGAGAGAGCAGCTCTTGTAATATGAATGGAGCTCGCAAGTTCTTCTTGAGTAAGTCCCCGCTGTTCCCGTAATTCCGCAATGCGATTTCCGTAGCTCATAAGCTATTTCCCCCTGAACGACATCAAATATATATTGAAACAATCCTGAGCCAAGTGTTTGATCAGGGCAGCTTTCCTGCAAAAGAGTAACTCCTCATGTGTTTCCTTTAACCCATTTCCATTTGTAAATAGGTCTGTCTAAGGACATCTCAAATTGTCGTAAATCAAAAGAACCATGTCCAAATACCGCTTGACATGATACGTATTGTATCGTAAATTGGACGTATGGAGTTACAAAATGTATCATTTGGAATATTTTAAGTATCTCCTGGTTGCCTGGACCATATACCTGTGAGAAGGAAGTGGAGGCAGTCCATGTAGGCTAATCCATTCTAAAGGAATGAAACCATGTATTCAATAATTCAGGAATGGGCTGATATGAAATTAAATGTCCATATGTACATTCGGGAGTTTCACGGGAAAATGGTAGACCGCAAAAGACGCCCTGTTCTGTTACTTGGAATGGACACTCAAGCAATCACCTTCCTGAGCGACCTGAACTTGCCGGTATCATCAGAAATGCTCATTGGTTTGGATGTTGAAGATCATCATGTATGTGTACGACTTCGCGCAAGGTTGCAATGGAAACAGCCCTTCGGAGAGCTCACAATGTATCATTCAAACTTGCATATTCAGCACGAACAGAAACTATATATAACTGGACAGTTAAACACAATGCTTACTGAAGTTCAGTTTCCCACGGTTTCCCGTTTTCAGTATGAAAAGGCAACAGAACAAAAGGCTCTGCAAGAACCCTATCATTACATTGATTTCACCATATAATTCCAAGTCGATTCTTAACATTTTCTGAACAAAACATGTACTTAACGCCATTTTACTATATTTCATAGCGTTATGCATTAGTTCTTTAACACCAAAAGCATTTGCGCAATGAATAAAGGGGCGAGGGGGCTCATACTATTTCAGGAAGTTTGGATATGGTTGAAATGCACTGCCACATATTATCCGGCCTAGATGATGGTCCTGTTCGAATGGAGCAGTCCGTTGCGATGGCTGAGAAGGCGGCAGCCTCAGGAATTACCTCCATTATTGCTACTCCGCATCACCTGAACGGGCAATACAACAATGAACCGATGGTGGTCAATCAGGCCGTGAACCTGCTTCATGCAGAACTTCGCAAACGCAACATTCGCCTGGAGATCCGTCCCGGACAGGAGATCAGGGTGCATGACAACCTGATTGGAGACTTATATGCAGGAAAGTGCTGCACACTCGCCGGAAGTCGTTACATGTTGCTGGAACTACCCTTTGGTCATATTCCCTCACAGTTCCCCAGGATACTGCATGAATTACGAATAGCGGGAATTACCCCTATTATTGCTCATCCGGAACGCAATCGTGTCATTTTGAAGAAGCCAAAGTTGTTGGCTGATTACTTGAGTCAAGGCGGACTATGTCAGCTTACCGCTCAATCTTTCACTGGGCTTTTCGGACGGAAAGTTCGGCAGTGGTGTTTTCATTTTTGCAAAGAAAACGGGTTTCATTTCATTTCATCAGATGCACATGATACGTGCAAAAGGACATTTGCCATAAGTGAAGGAGAGCGGGCCATTGAGCGTCGATTTGGAGCTGAAGCCGTTAAGAGGCTGGCAGAGAATGCGTCGCACATTCTATCGAATTCGTGTCTGGTCACAGAACGCTGGAAACCTCGCAAATGGCTACTGTCCATCTGGTAGTTACATAGGATAGATCACAACGTATAGGAGGAATGAAAGTGGAACTGAAAGGATATTTTCGACTCTTACAAAAGAAACTGTGGTTGATTGTTGCAATTGCTTTGATAGCCGGTGTGGGTGCAGGGGTCAAAAGCATTTTCTTCACCCAGCCCATCTATGAGGCAAGTTCCAAACTGATCGTGAACCAGACCTCTAACGTTCAAGGCCAAGCGATGATGGACTTCAGCATGATTCAAACCAATATCAAACTCATTAACTCATACAGAGAAATTATTAAATCTTCCGCCATTATGGATAAAGTCGCTACCACGTATCCGGACCTAGGCTTAACCTCTGCACAGCTCATGAATAGCACCTCCGTCTCTACAGCCAGCGAATCCCAAGTGATGAGCATAACTGTACAAGGAACTACCTACGAAAAAGCCGCAAAAACGGTCAATGCCATCTCCAACGTGTTCCAATCTCAAATCCCCCTAATCATGAAAATCGATAATGTGGCTATCCTCAGTGAAGCAAAAGTGGATAGTAACGCATCTCCAATCAATATGAAAACCACATTAAGCATCATTGTCAGTCTGTTCGCAGGTCTTGTGCTCGCCATTGCACTTGTATTCCTGATGGATTATCTGGATGACACATTCAAATCCGAAACTGAACTTGAAAAAGAGCTGGGCCTGCCTGTGCTTACCGTGATATCCAAAATGAAAAAAGACGATCTGAAAAATACGAAAAATTACGTATCTCAACAGAAAGTGGGGGATGGCAAATATGTCGCGGCTAACCAATGAAAATAACAGTCTGGTGACCTATTTTAACTCCAAATCTCAGATCTCGGAGGGATACCGTAAATTACGGACGAACATCCAGTTCTCCTCAATCGACAGTCATATCAAAAAAATCATGGTGGCTTCCGCTGAATCCGGCGAAGGCAAGACCACAACCATTAGCAACCTGGCGGTAACCTATGCCCAGGAAGGGAAAAAAGTTCTGCTGATCGATGCGGATCTGCGTAATCCTTCCTTGCACCAGGTGTTTTCCGTACCGAATCATATCGGTCTTAGTAGTGTGCTGTCTAATCAGTACAGTGTGGAAGATGTGCTTAGAGAGAGTTATATCGACAATCTCCAATTATTCACTTCTGGCCCAATTCCGCCGAACCCTTCCGAGATGATTGGTTCCAACCGGATGAAAAGGCTGATTGAGAAGTTAGAGGATCAATATGATGTCATCATGTTTGATACACCGCCGGTGCTCGCGGTAACGGATGCACTCATTGTGAGTTCGCTGTGTGATGGTGTGCTACTGGTCGTGAACTCGGGCAAGGTCAAGAAGGAACTGGTGAAGAAGACCAAGGCTGCTCTGGAGCATGTGAATGCACGAATTCTGGGCGCAATCCTGAACAATATCAAAAACGCTGCAGTTCCGGTGGGCTACGGAGAGAAGTAAACCTTCCATCCAATGCTCCCAAGTAAACAGGTAATGTCTACTGCACCTTTATCACTGTAGGCACTCGGTCATGCTGTGGGTTCAATGAACCTTAGACGTTAATCGTCGAAGGTATGACGTGAGGACGGGTTAGATGCCCTGGTTCAACTTTTATCAAACTAAAAAAAAAGAGGATAGGGTGGTATTTATGAAAAAAGTGAGAAAAGCAATCATTCCTGCAGCTGGACTAGGTACACGATTTTTGCCAGCCACAAAAGCGATGCCCAAAGAAATGCTCCCTATTGTGGACAAACCAACCATACAGTATATCGTTGAGGAAGCCATTGCCTCTGGAATTGAAGACATCATCATCGTAACGGGTAAAGGGAAGCGGGCAATTGAAGATCATTTCGACAACGCTTTTGAATTGGAACATAACTTGCTGGAAAAAGGGAAACTGGGCTTGCTTGAAGAGGTCCGCAAATCTTCTAACGTGGATATCCACTACATAAGACAAAAAGAGGCCAAAGGACTTGGTCATGCTGTCTGGTGTGCACGTAACTTTATCGGTGACGAACCTTTTGCCGTGTTGCTCGGAGATGACATCGTCGTATCGGAAGTTCCATGCACCAAACAATTGATTGATCAATATGATCAGGTTCAACATTCCATTGTTGGCGTACAAACCGTACTTGCTGAACAAACAGACAGATACGGCATTGTAGACCCGCTTCAATCGGATGGCCGTTTGACAGAGGTTCTCAGGTTCGTAGAGAAACCTGCCCAAGGCACAGCGCCTTCCAACCTGGCGATTATGGGGAGATACGTACTGAGTCCAGAGATTTTCGAACATCTGGAGCAACAAGAGATTGGTCAAGGGGGAGAGATTCAATTAACAGATGCGATTCAGCGCTTAAATGAGACACAAGGAGTGTATGCTTACGATTTCGAGGGAGTACGTTATGACGTGGGCGAGAAACTGGGATTCATTTTGACAACCATCGACTTCGCTCTGCAAAAACAGGAACTTAGAATTCCAATGCTGCAAGCTCTGCAACAGATTCTGGAAAAAGAGTCGGTAGAACATGTAGCCGGGGGGGAGTTTGAATGAGTCCATCTCCCCAAACGAAGGAAGCGGAGATCGTTATGGACCCAAGTCTGGGGTACAATGCATCAACGATGTCAGGACAAAATGCGGATAAAGTGTATCTATTTATGAAAAGAATGCTCGATTTGCTGGGTTCTTTCATAGGTTTGATCATTTTGTGCCCCTTGTTTGCGGTCATCGGATTACTGATCAAAATTGAGGCCCCGCAGGGGTCTGTTTTTTTTCGTCAGGTACGGGTCGGACAGAATGGAAAAGAGTTTCATATGTACAAATTCAGGTCCATGGTTGCGAATGCAGAAGATCTGCTGGAACAACTGATTGATCAGAATGAAGTGAACGGGAATATGTTCAAAATGAAGAATGATCCCCGGATTACCCGGATTGGCAAGTTCATTCGGAAAACCAGTCTGGATGAGCTGCCACAGTTGTGGAATGTGTTCAGAGGAGAGATGAGTCTCGTTGGACCCAGACCGGCTCTGCCCAGAGAAGTGAAGAACTACACTTCCTATGACAGACAACGTCTTCAGATGATCCCGGGATGTACGGGATTATGGCAAGTCAGCGGACGAAATAGTGTTGGTTTTGAGGAAATGGTGGAGCTGGATCTGACGTATGCCCGTGAGCGCAGCATGATGGTGGATATCAAAATTATCTTCAGAACGTTCAAGGTGCTGGTAGGTTCGAAGGATGCGTTTTGAAACACGATTCTGGCTTTGAGGTGGCATAGCAGATATGCAAAAGACCGGTATACTTGCTGCATTAAATATGAAGTCGTTTAATATCATTCTTTTTTCGCTGGTAATTGTCTTCGCAGCAATCTATCTTCCGCTAGTCTCGGTTGTTGCACTCATAGCTGTGATTCTGCTGGGCGTTTATATTAAACAGCCCAGCTGGATTTTTATGATTCTCATCGTAAGTTTTTCATTATCCATTGATAAAATATTTAGCATTCATCTGGCAGGACTGGATTCGCTGTCCTTCTACAAGCTGGCGATTCTGGGTTTTGTCGTCTCTCTTTTTCTACGCTTTGGTATTCGCAAAGAGTTGATATATCCTGCACTGGCGATTGGTTTTTTATTTGTGGAGAGTTATTTTCTATCTGATCTGCCCAGTAAGGTTAGTCCGCTCGATCCATTCAAAGCCTTTCTGGGAGTCATTGTTCCTTTTTTGTTGCTGATGCCCCATTTTTCAAGAGAGATCAGTCAACGAATTATACGTGTACTCGCATGGTTGCCGCTGTTCAGTCTTGCTGGTGGTTATATTCTGCAACTCGCCGGCATATTGTCCATTACTAACCTGGAGATGTCGGGAGTAACCCGGTTACAGGGAGCTAACATCGCCGCGCATCTGGCCATGTTGTGTTTTATCTCTATCTGCGTCTGTCTGATTCAGATCAAGCAAGGGCATCAGGTTGTTCTGTATTACATGCTTACCTTGACACATCTGGTCATTCTGGTCCAGACGGGAACAAGGGGGCCACTTATTGCGCTTATACCGATTATTCTGGTCTATCTTTTTGATCAACTAAAAGCCTTCATCAAAGGCAGAGTCAGTGCCATTATTCCTCTCATTCTGTTTGTTGTCGCTGTGGCCTATATGGTGATTGCGCAGTGGGACAATTATGAGATGAGGTCAGAGAGCAAAGGCTTGTCGGGAAGGGATGTAGCCTGGAATTATTTTATTGGCAAAGCAAATGAGTATCCGATATTTGGACGTGGACTCGGCTCAACTCTTGTAGCGAATGATGGAAGTATCTTTTCCGGCTTCGTTGTTCCGCATAATGAATACATTCGTTTTTATTATGATGGCGGGTTAGTTGGAGCCATCCTGTTGTTTCTATCGCTGCTGCTGGTGTTTCGGGCTGTTTACTTCCGATTGGGCGGCATGATACGGTTGTATTTTGCCGGTATGATTATCGGTTTCCTGACCTATTCCTTTTTTGACAATACCCTGTCCACGGTTCATCTGATTGCTCCATTCTGTATCTTCCTGAACGCGTTATATGCTACGGGAAATGGAGTTCATTCCAAGTCAGGGGCTGAAGCAGAATTGGATATACAGATACAGCGAGCCAAGGACGTATCCTTTTCAAAGGAGATTAGAACATGAAGGTCTGTTTGATCAGTTCTACAGGCGGTCATTTTGATGAATTAACCAAAATTATTCCTGCGGTTGAAGAACATGATTATTTCCTGATTACCGAGAAGAATAAAAGCAGAAAAGTAGAATCGTCTCAGGGCAAAGTATACTTCTTAATGCAGCAAGAGCGTAAAAATGCGATGTTCTTGCTAATCTTTGTGGCTAATATTATCAAATCGTTCTTTCTATATCTGCGTGAGCGTCCAAAGGTGATCATTACAACAGGGGCGGGAGCCACATATCCTTTTTGCCTTATCGGTAAAATCTTCGGCGCCAAGCTGATCTACATCGAAAGTTATGCCAAAATCTATTCCTCCAGCGCAACCGGGAGATTGATGTACAAAATCTCGGATGAGTTCTTCATCCAATGGGAAACGTTGCAGGATAGCTATCCCAATGCGAAGTACAGGGGGGCTTTATTTTGATATTTGCTATCGTTGGAACCCAGCGTTTTCCCTTCAATCGGATGTTTGAGCTTATTGATGAGGCGATTGAGGCAGGAATTATTGAAGAAGAGGTTGTTGCCCAATCCGGATATACCGAGTATCAGCCGCGAAATTTCACTATGATTCCTTTCCTCACGCAGGAAGAGATGAATGAATATGTGGAGCGCAGCAGATGCATTATTTCTCATGCGGGTGTTGGCTCCATTACAAATTGTCTTGAACGCGGCAAGCCCGTTATTGTCATTCCACGCCGGAAAGAATGGGGTGAGCATGTGGACGACCATCAGCTTGAAATCTCCAAAGTTTTTCAAGATAACGGCTATGTGGCCGTCGCGGAGAGTCGGGCTGAATTGCAAAAGTTGGTTCCTTGTATAGAGGAGCTGACGTTCCAGCCTTATGTGAGAAAACAGTCTGATCTGATCTCATCCATTAAAAAGTACGTGAATAGTCTGTAAGAGGTATGAAGATTAACCATGAAAAAAAGGAGTCTATCATGAAACCAAAAGTATTGGTTGTTGGATCATCCTTGAAGGATATGGGCGGAATTGTGAGTGTCATCAAAAACATTGAGGATTCCTCCATCTCGGAAATGTATGCCATGCAGCGGGTCGAAACGTATATCACGGGCAGCGTGTTATCACGGCTGCTTATTTTTATACGGGGATTCATGCAATTCTGGATGAAGCTGTACACGTTTAAGCCGGATATCGTTCATATTCATATGGCAAACAACGGGAGCTTTTATCGGAAGTCTATATTTCTGCTAACCGCACGAAAGTTGTTTCGAAAGTCAGTTATTCTGCATATTCATGCGGCCAGCTTTGATGATTTCTACAATCAATTTGCTCTGCAGCGCAAGTATTGTCACTACATTCTGAATCAGGCAGACAAGTTGATTGTCTTGTCCCAGACGTGGAAAGAATACTTTGCTACGATTGTGCCGGAGACAGCCATTGAGGTTCTTTATAACGGGGTCTTTGTCAAAGAACCGTTTGTAAGAGAACAACAAACAGCCGTTAATGCTCTCTTCATGGGCAGACTGGGTGAGCGAAAAGGAGTCTACGATCTGCTTCAGTCCATTCAGCAATTGAAGGCGCTGGGCGTTACAGCTACCTTTAATCTGGCAGGGGATGGCGAAGTCGAAGAAGTCAAAGCAATCGTGCAGCAGTATGGAATAGAGGATCGTGTCAATGTACTCGGCTGGATTAACGGAGAGCAAAAGGAAAAGCTGATGCGGGAAGCGGATCTACTGGTCCTGCCTTCTTATCATGAGGGATTACCTATGGCCATACTTGAAGCAATGAATTGTGGCTTGCCCATTATATCGACCACCGTCGGAGGCATCCCCGAAGTGATTACATCCGGTCATAATGGGCTGTTAATCGAGCCGGGAGATGTGCACGGGCTGACATCAGCGCTGGAATATCTCATCACGGATGAAGAGGTTAGAGCAAGAATGGGTTCACATAACAGAGAGATTATATCGGATAAGTTCGATATGAATCTTCTCGTGGGCAGATTATCAGGAATATATGATGCACTTCAAGTGAAGGTATCCTAGTGAACAGGAAAAGGTGATGAAATGAACCCCTTGGTATCTTGCATCATTACGACCCATAACCGGGCCGATTTATTGAAAAATGCGTTGAGAAGTGTACGTGAGCAAACACATCCGTATCTGGAGATTTTCATTGTGGATGATGGTTCAGAAGATCAGACGCCAGAGATCTGTCAGGCTTGGACCCGGGAAGATTCACGGATTCGGTACATCCGGGTTCCATATCCCAAAGGAGCCAACCATGCACGGAATGTAGGGATATCCCAAGCCAATGGCAAGTACATTGCCTTCCTGGATGATGATGATGAATGGATGCCTGACAAAATAAAAACCCAGGCGGAAGTGCTGGAGCGTACACAGGAATCATTCACCTTTTGCAGCAAGTATCTCGCATACACGAATGAGCAGCATCAGGTGGTCAAACGGAAATTGTCGGTGGAACCTCGCGATGTTATTCGGTATGAGGATCTACTTACATTCAACTGGATCGGGGAAACGTCCAAAATCATGGTACTTACCTCACTGGCCCGTGAAGTTCGATTTGATGAAAATCTGACATCCGCTCAGGATTATGATTTTTATCTGCGTATATTGAAACGAGGCTACATCGCCGTGAATGTGAAAGAACCGCTGGTGGATATTAACATCCATAGTGGTCCACGAATTTCAACCTCTACAACGGCCAAGTACAAGGGCCAACGCAAGATTATTTTGAAATACTACAATGACATGTCCAAGGAACAGAAGCGCCGTCAGTTACACCATTATCGAATGCTCGAATGGTCGAGAAATACAGTTCGCAATAACGTTTATTTGAAAAAAGCACTGTCGCTGTACCCTTGGTGGAAAGATTGGGTGCTGCTCAAGCGTAATACCAAAATTATGATGCAAGGATTTCTAATGAGATTTCATGCAAGGCGCGCAGTTGGAACGTATACAGAGGAACCTGTGCGAATGAAACTAAAGTAAGAGGTGCCTGGATGGAAAATCCGACGGTGTATATGCTGCCCAAGATGATTGAGAACAATAAATTCAATGAGCTGTTATCCGATTCCATTGAGAACAAGGGATGGGAAGTGAAACAGTTTACCAAAAGAGATCTAATCAAACTGAAAAAAAATGATGTGCTGCATTTTCATTGGCCTAGCTTCTATTACAGGGGTTCTTCCGTGCTGACAACAGTGATCAAATCGATTCTATATGTATTGATGATTTGTTTTGCACGCTTGCGCGGGGCCAAATTGTTCTGGACGGTGCACAACATCTGGCCACACAACAGCGGCAAGACGCGATTCGATTATTGGATGAGAAAAATACTGGTCCAAAATTGCTCCAAGCTGATTGTCATGGGTAAACCCTTGATCTCGGAAATCTGTTCGACGTTTGGGATTGATTCCAGCCGGATCGAGGTTATACCACATGGACATTACAAGGGAGTGTATCAGGGAAAAGGGGTGAATATCCGCTCCCGGTTTGGCATCCCGGAGGATAGTTATGTGTATGCGTTCTTCGGTCAGGTGTCGCCGTACAAGGGCGTGGATGATTTGCTGGAGGCATTCAAGGATCTGGATTCCGAACAAGCCCATCTGTTGATTGCCGGTAAAAAGGTAAAGGATTATGACCTTGGAGATGAATTTCTCAAGAGTGGACATATTCATACTCATTTTCATTTCATCGAAGATGATGAATATTCGGATTATTTTGATGCAGTCGATTCGATCATTCTTCCATACAAGCAAATTGCGACTTCAGGCAGTGCAATTCTGGCATTGACCTTCTGTAAACCGGTGGTGGCACCACGGATTGGATTGTTGGAGGAATATCTGCCTGAAGATTGTGCCGTGCTCTACGAACCTTCCGATCCGGATGGATTGCTTAAAGCGATGAATATGATCCGGTTAAAACAATCGGAGTTTCAGGAAGGCAGTAGTTTTGTCAAAGCGTTGGAGCGGCTGGATTGGCCAGTGATTGCCCAAAGGACACTTACCCTGTACTCCAGTTAGTGCAGATGAACGGGTGGACCTAATTGAAAAATATGGGGATGAAATGATGAAGGTAACCGTCGCGATCTGTACGTATAACCGTGCACAGGATGCGGTAGAGGCCATACGAAGTGCAATACAACAGAATTACGCAAGCAGCGACTATGAGATCATACTCATTGATAACAATTCAAAAGACAATACACGGGAAGTCGTGCTTCAAACCATCTTGCAGCATGAGAACCATTCGATCCGTTATGTGTTGGAAGAAAAGCAAGGCTTGTCTGTTGCCCGTAACCGGGCCATTCACGAGGCGCGCGGCGAGTATATCCTTTTCCTTGACGATGATGCCTTTGCTTGCAGGGACTGGATTCACCAGATCGTTAGTGTGTTTGAGATGAATGAAAATATCGGTTGTGTTGGTGGCAAGATTGATCCGATCTGGGAAGTACCTGAGCCAATGTGGATTCCACCGGAGAACAGGTCGCTATTCACCATTCTGGATTTTGCAGATGAAGTCACTGAAATGAAAAGTCCTTATATTCCATTTGGTGCAAATGTGGCTTTTCGTTTATCTGTCTTTGATCAACTGGCTCCCTTCCGTGAAGATCTTGGAAGAGTGGGGAATAATCTTCTCTCCAGTGAAGAGAGTGAGTTAATTGCAAGAATACGGACAAAGTTCAAGGTATATTACACGCCGTACGGCGCGGTACAACATAAAGTAGCCAAAGAGCGAACGACAAAGAACTGGTTTCTGCGCCGAATCTATTGGCAAGGTGTGAGTGATGCTATTCGTGATCAGGATCGTGGTGTTGTGCGTACGGCCAAACATGGCATCAAGCTTGCACAGGGGATCACAACCTCACTGATCTACATTTATAATGCAGATCGGTTCACACGTCAGCTTGCCAAAGTATGTTACCGAAACGGCATGATTGTTGGGTCGCTTCGTCAAAACAGTAAGGGATGAGGATCGCTATGGCGCAAGTTGCACTTCGCAAAGTATTCAGAGGAAACGGCTTAATGAGTGCCATATTTCAGACAAGTGGAACCAATCTGCTGGTCATGACACTGACGATGTTGTCTTCCATTTTGACGTCACGCATGTTCGGCGTAGAGGGAAAGGGTGCATTCTCGGCCATCCTGTTCTGGCCAGCGCTCTTAACCGGATTGGTCGGATTTGGACTACCAACTTCTATCATTTATAACATCAAACAGAGCGCAACCGAGAAGAGTGCACAGTATGTTCGGTTAAGCTTTCTTTTTCAAGTTCCGGTGTGCATTATCATTGGCATTGTTGCCTGGTTTGGATTGCCTTTCTGGCTCTCCAGCTTTCCGCTGGAGGTCGTGCAGATATCCAGATGGTATACGATTGCTACCGTTCCTGTACTTATTGTCATCAATCTCATATCAGCTCTCTCGCAGAGTCGGGAGAAATTCGCTGTATATAATGGTATCCGGTTAATGATCCCCCTGTTTAATGTAGGCGGGCTTTTTGTGTTATGGGGCCTGGGCATGCTGAGCATTCAGCTCGCGGCTGCGATCTATTTTGTAACCAGCTTCTCAGTGGTGGCGTGGGCTATCTATGCCAACCGTAATGAATTAAAACTGAGATGGTTCAAGGATCGGGTGGATCAGAGTTCGGCCAAGAAGCTTTTTGGTTATGGCAGCAGGGTGTATGGTGTTGAATTGTTAGGAACGCTGTATACCCAGTTTGATAAAATCATTATTTTGGCTTTGCTCACCCCGCGTGATTTTGGACTGTATTCCGTCGTATTTGCGTTATCCCGAATCTACAATGCGGTTCAGACGGCGATTAGCAATGTTGTTTTTCCAAAAGTGACTGGATTGCCCCAAGAGCAGATTATTCGAACAGTTGGCAGAGCCTTCCGCATCTCGCTCATGGTCATGATGATCATTGTAATACCCACCATGTTTGTGGGGAACTACCTGATGGGTCTTCTGTTTGGCTCCGAATTTTTGGAAGCGAGCGTAGCATTTTATATTTTGGCTGTGGAATGCATTATTGGTGGTGGCTCCTGGATTCTGGCATCCGCATTTAATGCACTTGGTCGGCCTGGACTTGTGATGATCAGACAGCTCATTGCACTCTCGGTGACGGTGGCTTTGTTCTTTGTATTCACCCCGCTGTGGGGGCTCAACGGAATTGCGATTGCTTTATTGATCGGGTCCATTGTACGAATGGTGGTTACTGTGGCTGCGATGAAGATTGTATTTAAGGTGAAGTTTGCCGCCATGTTCTATGACAAGGAAGATCTGACGTTTCTCTATGAACGGTTAAATAAAAAAAGAAGAAGAGTCACCCAAGGAGGAGATGGAGATGCTGGGCACTAACAATATTCATCCAATGGAAGAGTTGAAGGGACATTTACGTCAGATTTTGAAGGTCATTCCACCGCGTACCGAAATCTATTATTTGGATTACCCGGTGCATAGCAATGGTGGCGACTTGTTGATTATGAAAGGTACTGAGGCTTTCTTCCGGGACAATGATATTCATGTACGTGCCAGATACAGCATTCTGGATTGCCCTTTGTCCCTCAAGGTACCGGAAGGTATAACGATTGTGTTGCACGGGGGAGGTAACTTTGGTGATCTGTACCCTGCCCATCAGAAATTGAGAGAGCGCATGATTGCCCAGCATCCGAATCACCGGATTGTCATTCTGCCTCAGACGATGTTTTACAAGAGTGATATTGAATTGAAAAAGACAGCCCAAGTATTCAATCGTCATAAGGATGTACACTTTTTTGTCCGGGATACCTTATCTTATGAGATAGCCAGTAAAGAATTTCAACAAACCAATGTGTATCTATCTCCGGATATGGCGCATCAGTTATGGCCTCTTAAGTCCAAGAGCAAGCCTACTGCAGAGATGTTGTATTTCTTTCGTAAAGACATTGAGAAAACTCAGAATCAGGTGCATTACGAATCCGTCAGTGGATCTAAGGCCACGTTTAAAGACTGGGAGACATTGTACAACCGGGTAGACCGGAAGATCATTCGGATGATTACATCCCGGTTAAAGTCAGGGAAAGGCAGCTCTTTTGCCCGCTGGTTGTGGTACAAATACTCTGATCGGATGGTACATACGGCCATTAAGGAATTCAATCAATACCAAACCATCACGACATCCCGTCTGCATGGACATATTCTGGCCTGTCTCCTGGATCAACCGAACATCCTGCTGGATAATTCATACGGCAAGAACTCGAATTATTATGCAGCTTGGACCAAGAGCAATCCGGCAGGCAGACTGGAATCCAATCAGACCAGCACATATAACAAACCAACCGAGACCGGCAAGGGAGCAAGTACGGTTGTGTTATCGGATGGTGCAGCCCTATGAGAAGTATTCTGTTATCCGGCGGTTCTGGCAAGCGTCTCTGGCCGTTATCCAACGATTCCAGATCCAAGCAATTTCTTAAAGTTCTTCATGGGCCAGAGGGAAATCCGGAATCCATGGTACAGCGGGTATGGGGACAGCTGAATCATGCCGGACTTGCATCAGAGGCGCTTATTGCGACCAGTTTGCCACAGGTGGAGATTCTGACTTCTCAGCTGGGAGACGATGTGAGACTGGTTGTGGAGCCCGAGCGCAGAGATACGTTTCCTGCGATTGCGCTGGCAGCCTCCTATCTGTATTCCGTAGAGAGTGTGAGTCTGAATGAGACGATTGCAGTGTTGCCTGTAGATCCCTTTGTTGAGAAAGAATTCTTCGAAGTGCTGGCAACCTTACCGGAGATGCTTGATAAGTCTGGTGCTGATCTGGCCTTAATGGGAGTTGTGCCCACATACCCGTCAGAGAAGTACGGATACATCATTCCGCAATCCCAATCTTCCAGTGAAAATAACAATGAATACGTGAATGTAGCGAAGTTTCAGGAGAAACCCTGCGAATCCGATGCGGTCCTCATGATTGAGCAGGCCGCATTATGGAATTGCGGGGTTTTTGCTTTTAAACTTGGTTATTTGATTAATCTGCTCATTGAGATGGAACTGCCGATCCAGTATGACGAGATGCTGAAGCAATACGGAAGATTGAACAAGATTAGTTTTGATTACCAGGTTGTCGAGAAGGCAAATCAGATTATTGCTATTCCGTATAACGGCTTCTGGAAAGATCTAGGCACGTGGAACACACTCACGGAAGAGATGGGAAGCTCGGTTGTAGGAAAAGGGTGGATTACGGGAGATTCCCTGAATACCCACCTGGTCAATGAATTGAACATTCCGGTTGCCATATTGGGCTTGTCGGATGTGGTGGTCGCCGTGAGTCCGGATGGCATTCTGGTCAGTGACAAAGAAGCCAGCCCACGGATCAAGGAAATCTTGAAGAACGAGGATCAACGCCCCATGTATGAGGAGCGCAGGTGGGGTTGCTACCGGGTTCTGGATTACACAAGAAACGAAGCTGGCGGCGAGGTTCTCACCAAACGAATCTGCATCAGTGCCGGGAAAAACCTGAGTTATCAATACCATTTGCTTCGCAATGAGGTATGGACGGTTGTATCGGGAACTGGGGAATTGATTCTGAATGGGCAGAGCCGAATGATTGGGCAAGGAGATACGGTGATCATTGACCGGAGTATGCTTCATTCCGTCAGAGCCGTTACGGAACTGGAGATCATTGAAGTACAGATCGGCAGTCAGCTGATTGAGGAAGATATCGTTAGAGTGTCTACCGAATGGCAGGACATTGTTCAGACATATGTGAAGCACGCGTAACCAACACATTAGAACATGGGGGAGATTATGGAATGAATATTACGGTGATTGGCACAGGGTATGTGGGTTTGGTATCGGGCGTATGTTTTTCGGAACTGGGAAATAACGTGATCTGTGTCGACAACAATGTGGAAAAAGTGAATATGTTAATGGACGGTCATGTTCCGATCTATGAACCGGGTCTGAAGGATATCATGAATGCCAATATGAAAGCAGGAAGGCTGTCCTTCACCACCAACATTCAGGATGCTATCAGTCGTTCGGATATCATCATTATCGCGGTGGGTACGCCATCCCTGCCTAATGGCGAAGCAAATCTGAGCTTTATTGAGCTTGTCGCGCGAGAAATAGGTTCTTATATGGATAATTATAAAATAATAATGACTAAAAGCACTGTTCCTGTCGGAACTAACGATCGTATTCAGGAATGGATCAGCAGTTTGACGAATCATCCATTCGACATGGCATCGGTACCGGAGTTCCTGCGAGAAGGTACCGCTGTCCAGGATACGCTCTATCCTGACCGGATAGTCATTGGGACACATAGTGAGCGAGCAGTCGCCACGTTGAAAGAGCTGCATCAGCCATTAACCGATCAGATTATTGTTACGGATATTCGCTCGGCCGAAATGATTAAATATGCATCCAACGCTTTCCTGGCAACCAAGATCTCATTTATCAACGAAATCTCTAACATCTGTGAAAAAGTAGGAGCAGATGTCAGCCGTGTTGCCGAAGGCATGGGCTATGACAGACGAATCGGTGCCTCCTTCCTCAAGGCAGGCATTGGTTACGGAGGTTCCTGTTTCCCTAAGGATACACAAGCTCTGATTCAAATTGCAGGTAATGTGGATTATGACTTCAAACTGCTGAAGTCCGTGGTGGAAGTGAACAAAGATCAACGCTTCAACGTCATTCGTAAACTGGAAGACGCACTAGGCTCACTCGAAGGGAAGGAGATTGCCATCTGGGGGCTCGCTTTCAAACCGGATACCGATGACGTTCGTGATGCTCCGGCGATTGAGATCATTCAACGTTTGCTTGAGCAGGGAGCAGTGATTCGGGCATATGACCCCATCGCTACCGAGAACTTCCGCAAAGAGGTGGATTCCCCATCCATTACGTGGGAAGAGCGTGCCATGAAAGCGGCGGAAGGTGCTGATGCACTCTGTGTTCTGACGGAATGGAAAGAGTTTATGGAGGTTAATCTGACTGATTTGGCAGCGCATATGAATCAACCCATCCTGATTGATGGAAGAAACATCTACGGAGAAGATCAGATTAAAGATACGTCCTTCCAATACTACTCCGTTGGTCGTCCAGGTCTAACCAATATCGATGGTAGAAAAACGGCAGTCATCTAACGGAGGCCATAACATGAGACGCGGGATCAAAATAACATTAGGTGCCATTTCCCTTGTTGCAGTTGTCATGATTGGATATTCTGTGTATCTGTATTCGCATGTTAAATCAGCGGCGGATCAAATGTATGAACCCCGGGAACCCATCAAGCAGGTATCCATTGTAGACCAGCGGGGTGGGGGATATTTCCCTGTGGATATGGAGAATGAAGAACCTTTTAATGCTTTGATTCTGGGTGTGGATGAACGTTCCAATGATCGGGGGCGCTCCGACACCATGATTGTATTAAGTGTTAATCCTGCGAAAAAATCCGCACTTATGTTTAACATTCCCCGAGATACCAGAACGAATATTGTTGGTCACGGCACGGAGGATAAGATCAACCATGCCTATGCTTTTGGGGGCATTAACATGTCTGTGCAGACCGTGGAACAATTGCTCAACGTTCCCATACATTACTACATGAAAGTGAATATGGAGGGCTTTGCACAAGTCATCGACATGGTGGGTGGAGTGGATGTGAATAACCCGTTTGCATTTGACTATGAGGGTTACCAGTTCGAGCAAGGGAATATTCATCTGGATGGTGAAGCTGCTTTGGGATTTTCGCGGATGCGTTATGATGATCCGAAGGGAGATCTCGGGCGGAATGACCGCCAGCGGGAGATCATCAAACAAGTGCTGAAGAATACGGTCCAGGTATCCAACGTATTGCAACTGGAGACGTTGCTGGACGAAGTCAGTGCTCACGTCAGAACCGACGTTACCTTTGATGAGATGAAGCAGATGTTCTCCAATTATCGTTCGGTACTGGATCATATTGAATCCGTTGAGATTAAAGGCACGGGCAAGAAAATAGACGGAGTGTATTACTATATCGTGGAACAATCGGAACGAGATAGGATACATCAGATGATTGAAGAACATTCAAAATGATCGGATAGGGCGGTGAACCAGATGCGTATCTCCAGGCTAATGAAATTGTCCCTGATTGTGCTACTAATGTATATGCTCATGATACCGGCAAGTACAAATTATGTTCAATCAGCTCAAAACTATCAATGGAATAATATACCTATTGGTGGTGGGGGGTACGTTACAGGGGTGGTAATTCATCCGACTGAGCCTGATCTGGTTTACGCTCGAACTGACGTTGGAGGAGTATATCGGTTGGATACAGCTTCAGGAGATTGGGTTCCACTACTGGATCATTTTGGAGATGAGGACAGCAATCTGTACGGCGTGGATGGAATTGCGCTGGATCAGCAAAACCCTAATGTCGTGTATATCGCTGCTGGGAAGTACGGGAACGTGGGGCCGAGTGATATTCTGAAATCCACAGATCGGGGAGAGACCTGGACTCGAACCGGACTTAATCTTCGGAATGAATCAAATGGAAATATCCATCGAGCCATGGGAGAGAGCATCGCGGTTAATCCCACGAACTCCAATTACCTGCATGTGGGTACACGATATGATGGATTGTACACTTCCAGTGATGGTGCAGCCACATGGAACAAGGTATGGGATGTACCTAGCGGACTGTCCGGTGAGGGAATTCGGAGTGTAGCTTATGGATTGAATCCCGTGACGAAGCAAGGTCAAGTTGTGTATGCGGGGGTTCGCGGCATTGGTGTGTACAGCAAAGCACCAAGAAGCAATGGGCAGACCACTTGGCAACTTACCGGGAGAAGTCCCGAATATCCTGCACGTATGACTGTGGCGAAGAACGGGACGTTGTATGTGACCACGGATAATCAGGGCGTCTACAAGTTCAATGGTGTGCAGTGGACAAATATAACACCCAGCTCCAGTTACTCATCTTATTATGGAATCACGATTGATCCCAATAATGATAATCACATCCTGGCAGCCGTTCGAACAGGCGGGGATAATCTGCCACTGTATCGTTCCGTTAATGGCGGACAGAGTTGGACCACAGTGAGCAAAACGCTGGTATCCAAACCGTCATGGTGGACACCCAACATGTTTTTCTCAGCGACATCCAGTATCAAGTTTGATCCACATAATCCGGGCACCGTATACGCTACAGACTGGTTTGGCGTGTACAAGACGGAAAATATCAATGGTACCACTGGATTGACTGGCAATACAGCGAGTACTTGGGAAGCCATTACCGATGGTCATGAAGAAGTCGTCGCACTTACGGCATCCACACCACCTCAGGGTGTTTCATTCTTTAGTGGTTTAACGGATCAAGTCGGATTTAGACATGAAAATGTAACCGATGTTCCTCTTAATAAAATCCCGCTCGCAGGTATGCGAGAAATTGTGAGTATTGACTATCACGAGGCAAATCCGAATTACATGATATTTCTGGGAAGCAGTGACTGGTATGGTACCACCACACGTTTATTTGTCTCTTCCAATAACGGAGTTACAGTAACTCCAATGAATGTTCCGGCTGGCTCCAAACTGGGGAGGGTCGCCTATTCAGCCATTAATCCAAATGTAATTGTTTATTACCCCCAGACCGGTAATCCGGTCAGAAGCACGAATCGTGGTGCAACATGGCAAAATATGAATGGTGCCCCTTTTCAGGCCATCGGGGGGAATATGGTCTTTGCCTATAATCATCCACTGGCTGCGGATCGCATCAATGGATATAAATTTTATATGTATGCTGCTGGTTATCTGTATCGGTCTACGGATGCAGGTGCCAACTGGTCCAAAGCGAATACGGTTCGCCTTCCGATTAATACGGATATCAATACAAGCTTCATTAAAGTCGAGGCTGCACCTGGCGTGGCGAATAATGTATGGGTGAGTCTGGGAACCGATGGATTATATGCATCAACGAATTCGGGAAATACATTTTCCAAGATCCAGGGTGTGCAGAATTCTAAATTATTTGCCTTTGGTAAAGCTCAGCCCGGCAGATTGGTTCCAGCTGTCTATGTATATGGCACCGTAAATAACGTGAATGGATTCTTCCGTTCCGATGATATGGGGATAACCTGGAACAATATAGGTCCTTTAGGTAATGGAATCGGGCTGGGCAATGAACCGCAAATTATGGCGGCAGACCGTCAAATCTATGGTCAGGTATATGTAGGTACAAATGGCAGAGGCATGTATGTTGGATCAATAGAATAACGAGAGAGATATGAAAGTGGTGAAGATCAAAATGATGGAGGAGGGCTCCGGGCGCACGAGACAAAAGCATGTAGGAAGAACATACGGATTTCTCATTGCTCTGCTGTTGATTGTGATCTGGATTCTGGTTATCTGGTCCATGTCCACGCAATCCTCTCAACAGCAAGACATTCAGCCTTGGCTTCATAAATGGTCTCAAAAATTGCACATCGGTTTTACACTTCCTGATGTGCAATTCACTTACGGGGAGTATGAGTATTCGCTGAAGCAGCGGCCGTATGATTTTGCAGAGTTCGTCTTTCGCAAGAGTGCTCACTTATTTGTATACGCTGTGCTCGCCGTGCTTGTGTACGGCGGGCTGCGGTACAGAAGAACATCCCTTGTGACCAGTATCGTTTCTGCTCTGGTTCTGGTGTTTGTTATAGCCTCCATTGATGAGTATATTCAGCAGTTCAGCCCGGACCGGACAAGCTCGATACGTGATGTTGGAGTAGACTTGCTCGGCGGATGCTGTGGGATTGCCATATATGCAGGACTTCAGTCCATGATCCGAAGGATCAGAAAAGGAAAGCGTACTTCCATTCACAGCGAGTGATTTCCCAGGAAATTAGATGTATCGTTCAACTTCTACTTGTCTGCTATCCATCATAAGTATGGAGTAGGACAAGGAGGACTGGACATGCTGCGAAGAAGGAACCGGAATGCTTTGCTCAAAAAGATCGGCTTCATCGCGATCATTGTATTATTGCTGTGGTTGATTGCCAGAACCATTCCGTATTTGTTTCAGGCAGATACATCGGATGAAGCTGCTGCTGTTGCCGAAGAGTTTTACAAATATGAGCAGACGGGTGACTTCGGCAGTTCATGGGAACTCTTTCATCCCCTGATGAAAGAGCGGTTTCCCAAGAGTGCTTACGTACAGAACAGAGCACATATATTTATGCAGCACTTTGGCGTGGAAACGTTTGAGCTGGAGATGGAAAAGCCGGAGCGCGAGTTCGATGTAACCGTGATCGATGGCGTTAAGCCATTTTCTGAAGCCTACAGAATCCGGGTCACCCAGAAGTACTCAGGTACCTTTGGCCAATTCGATATTGTGCAGACCTGTTATCTGGTAGAGGATGGCGATGAGTGGACCTTACTTTGGTATTATCCAAATCAGAAAAACGAGGATACCTCGCAGGTCGACAATAGTGACTGATCAGGAAATAGTATTAACCCATACATTGAACCGAATTGTATCATTTACCTAACATGAGGCTCCATAAATGCGAGACTTTTGTCGCATTTTTGGAGCTTTTTTTGTGTTTTGCTTGTTTTTATAGCTTTAAAGCCTTGACATTAGTCCCGGTGTCAAGTAAATTACGAGATAGATACAAAATGTATCAATTTTCAGCGTCTAACGACAAATAACAAGGACTTCTAAGCTCCTTGTGAGGGGAAGGAATATCATTGATCGAAACGGGCCGCTTTTACTGTGTCAGTTGTGGGATGATTGTGTCGGTCACTAGAAGCTCTGTCGAAATGAAGGAAGAGGGCAATGGAGGCAATCACGTATTTCGCACCGGATTCTACCGGAGTGAAATGCCGCTTGGATGCTGTGAAGCGTGTGTAGTTGAAGCGAAACGTCAGGGGAAATCCCAGTTTGCGGGACAATATACTAAAGATTATGATACACTATGTGCATATGAGAAACGGGCATGAATGATGTGCTCGTCCATGAAGGAGGGGATTGAATGCAGCAGGAGCCAGTCGTCCGGATTCAGGGCGTCAGCAAGATCATATCCTCCCGATCATTGGTCAGCGACCTGACTCTGGATATTTCTCCGGGGCAGGTTTTTGGTTTTTTAGGACCTAATGGCGCGGGAAAAACAACGACGATTCGAATGATGGTTGGACTGATGTCCATCAGTAAAGGTGATATTTTCATCTCGGGACACAGTGTGAAAAATGAATTTGAGCAGGCGGTAGCCCAGGTAGGAGCTATTGTGGAAAATCCGGAAATGTACAAGTTTCTGACCGGGTACCAAAATCTCGTTCACTTTGCCCGCATGTCGCCGGGAGTTACGAAGGAACGTATTGCGGAAACAATTGAGCGTGTGGGGCTCACAGCCCGTATTCACGATAAGGTCAAAACCTATTCACTTGGCATGCGCCAGCGTCTGGGGGTCGCGCAAGCGATATTACATAAACCGAAGCTGCTTGTACTGGATGAGCCGACCAATGGTTTGGACCCACAGGGTATACGGGAACTGAGAGATTATTTGCGTCAGCTCACCCAAGAGGAAGGCATTACGGTCTTTGTATCCAGTCATTTATTGTCGGAGATGGAGCTGATGTGTGATACCGTAGCCATCATCCAGAACGGCAAGTTGATTGATGTAAGAAACCTTCGGGCTGAAGCCGGTTCGGATGCATTAATCGAAGTTGCTTTTGAGCTGAATGATGCTGACCGCGCTGCGGATCTGATTCAGGGTGCTATCGTACAGGGCAATGTCCTGGTGGTGCGAGTGTCTCGTGAGCAGATTCCGGATATCAATGCCAAGCTAGTTAGCGAAGGGTTTCAGGTATACGGTATTCGTAACGTGACTCACACCCTGGAAGAACAATTCTTGCAAGTCACTGGGGGTGGAGGCATTGGGTAGTTTTGGTAATCTGATATTGAACGAGAATATGAAAATTTTCCGTCGTCCCCGTACCTGGATCATGTTATCAATTCTGGCGCTGATCTCGCTATTAATGCCAGTGTTACTGCGAGAAGGGATGGGGTCCAATGAAGTTTTGTACTGGGAAGCGGCTGTAACGACCATCCAGATTACGTTTTTCCTGAACACGATCTTCTGTGTCGTGATTGCAGCGGAATCGGTTGCGGGCGAATTTACCTGGGGAACCATTAAGCTGTTGCTGATCCGTCCATGGTCACGAAGCAAAGTTCTTGCTTCCAAATATCTGACCGTCGTTGGCTTCAGTATTGTCAGTACATTGCTGATCATCGCGATGGCCATGCTAACGTCTTATATCCTTTTCTCGCATGATGCTCCGGGAGGAAGCGGTAGTCCGGCTACGAATGCTCTGACGTTATGGGGATATTTGTACGTTGATCTGTTCATTACGCTTGCGATTGCCTTTATGGTGTCCTCCGTATTTCGTTCAGGTGCACTTGCGATTGGATTATCTCTGTTCATTATGTTCTCACAGAGTATCTTCTCACTCATATTCAATCCGGTCCGTTATGAGTGGGCCAAGTATGTTCTATTCAACAACATGGATCTTAGCAAATACATGACCTCCGGGGCAGATTTTGCGCTAATGGGTGGTCCGAGTGCAGGAATGACACTGGGTTTCTCCATTGCAGTTCTGGCGGTGTATTACGTTATTTTCATGGTGATTTCCTGGGTTGTATTCAGCAAAAGAGATGTGGCAGGCTAACGCCTGCTTCTTTTTTTTGCTCCAATGTTTGTTTTGGAAAGAAAATAAGTGTATATTCAGCATCGCCTGTGGCATGACTGTCATTTAAGGGTACTTAGTATCATAAGTAAATGACTAGATATACATATGAACGCCGCAGTCACTTTGGCAGAGCAGCGCATGGAGGGATCACGTTTCTTGATAAATAACAAGTTCTACCGCATATGCACAGCGATTATTCTGCTGCTGCTCATCGTGTATCTGGGGGAAAAAGTGAACTTTATTTTCAGCCCGCTGACCTCACTGATTCACATCATCATCATTCCGCTGCTGATTGCTGGTTTCTTCTATTATCTGTTGCGCCCGCTCGTCGATTATATGGAAAGGCATAAGATCAAACGTGCATTGTCAGTTCTGATTATTTATGTCGTAATTGCACTAATACTTGCAGGTTTTAGTGTGCTTGTATGGCCTTCCCTGCGTGAACAATTGATGAATTTCGTAGAGAATGCTCCAGCGTTGGTTACTTCACTCAGCGATCAGTTGAATGCACTTGAAAAGAGCAATGTTGTATCCAGATACCTGCCTGATGATTCCAATCTATTCTCACGTTTATCCGATGTTCTGAGTCAAGGGATCACTCAGGTAACCAATTATGTCTCCGGGTTATTCTCCGTGGTATCCAATCTGGTTATTATTCTGGCAACGTTCCCGATCATGTTGTATTACATGCTCAAGGAAGGCAGCAAGTTTGGAACGAATCTGACCTTATTGTTGCCAAGACATTATCGGAAGGATGGGGAAGAAACCGTCCATGAGATTGATGAAGCACTAAGTAACTATATTGTTGGCCGGGTTATTGTTAATGTAGCCTTGGGGATTCTGATGTACATCGGTTTTCTCATCTTAGGTTTGCCTTACGCATTGTTGCTGACGGTTGTATCCATTATTCTGAACTTCATCCCTTATGTGGGTGCTTTGCTGGCAGCTATTCCGGTTGTCATTGTTGCGTTTATCGAATCACCTTCGATGGCGATCTGGTCACTGGTCATCATTGTAATCGCACAGCAAATTCAGGATAACCTGATCTCACCGTATGTCTATGGCAAACAGCTCGATATTCATCCACTGACTACCGTTATCCTTTTGCTCGTGGGTGCTGACCTGGGAAATATCTTGGGTATGATCATCGTGATTCCCCTATATATGATTTTGAAAATTATAGTTCGCAAAATCCATTATCGGATTGTCGAAGATAAGACTGAAACTTAAATGGAATTTGAAATACAACGCTATCATGTGCCACTACTAATGTTTGTTCTTGAATCACATCGATAAGCTCAACAGGATAAGCCGCATATCAATGGTGAAGGGGCAGGTAAGTTTGCCCTCGCCATTGGTATGCGGCTTTTTTTCATACATATTGCTCACTCATGTTATACCTGTTATACTTGATATATAACAGACAACAAAAGAAGGTGAACCCTTGATTATTCAACTGGATATGCAATCCGAACTTCCCATCTATTCGCAACTTGTTTATCAAATTATTGAAGGTATTGCTAGTGGTGAGTTACAGCTAGGTGAGGCGTTACCTTCGGTTCGGAATTTGGCCGCAGATATCGGTGTTAACCTTCACACCGTCAATAAGGCTTATACACTACTCAAGCAAGATGGATACATTCTGGTTCATAGACAAAAGGGAGTTGTAGTGAACCCTGATGGAATGCCTGGTTTAACGGATGATTTTTTGAAAAAGCAGCAAAGAGAATTAAGACCGATTATTGCGGAAGCGATCTGTCGAGGAATGACCAAAGAAGAATTATCTGCGGTGTTAGACCAAATGTATGATGATGTGAAGATGGGTCACAACAAAGAGTAAAGAATCAAGGGAGTGTGTTATGTATGCAGCTATTTAGTATATTACCTATCATTTTAATCTTTGCTCCATTAGCCTTACTTCTATCTTTTACACCATATCTGACAAGGGAAACCATTAGCTTTGGGGTTACGGTAAGTCAATATAATTACTACACACCCATCTTACGTAAGCTAAGAAGTACGTTTGCTACAGTAAGTCTGATCGGAAACGGGATGATTATACTTGTCTGTCTGTATTTTCTCCGATCTGCTAATGAAGATGCTACCGCAATGATTACCGGTGTTAGCACAATGATATTTATTGTGTACTGGACAGCGCTACACATCTTATTTCATTTCAAGATGAAAAAGATAAAAGGAACACTTACAACTGTAGAAGCACCTCAAAGAGTTAAAATTGATACCACCTTCCGCCAAAATAAACTCACCTATTCCAACTATTGGTTTCTCATTCACATTGCTATTATTGTTGCCATTGCGATCATTTCGATCCTGAATTATAAGGCACTACCTAACGTCATTCCAATAAAATATGATCTTCAAGGCCATGTCACTTCCAGTGTGCCTAAAACTTACCTCTCGGTACTGGCTATTAATCTTGTACAGCTAGGAATCATTGCACTTATGATGTTGGTTAACTGGAGTATTAAATCAAGTAAACAACAGCTTACTACGTCTAATCCGGGCCAATTTGCTACTGAAAATATTCAATTCCGCCGTAAATGGTCCCTATTTACGCTTGTAACAGGATTACTTCTTACCATCTTATTTGCCTTTATTCAGATCAATATGTTCGTCCCTAATCTGGTCTTGTTAACAGCTATTAGCTTCATCACTCCTGTGGTGATCGTGTTAGGTGTTGTATGGCTGTCTCTCACAGGCAGACAAGGCGGTGGCAAAATTCGTAATCAACAAGAGGATCACGAACGATCTAAGGAGCAGCCTGTGAATGACGATGATCATTGGAAGCTTGGGTTTATTTACTTCAATGCCAATGATCCTTCTTTAACCATAGAAAAGCGTTATGGAATAGGCTGGACAATTAACTTCGCTCGTCCACTATCTTGGGTCCTGTTGTTATTCATCATTGCTATTGTTGTTATAAGCATAGTCCTGAGCCAATAAATGCTCATAATGCTATGCATATAATAGATGAAATTAATTATTAGGAGGAGTTATTACAATGAACAATTGGAAAAAGCTATTACTTTCTCTTACTTTCGTAGGTCTCATCCTTCCGGTAACATCCATCTCAGAAGCTGCTGAAAAATCCGCTGGTAGTGAAAATCTTGTTCCTATTCGTGAGATTGCAGAAAAGAATGGGGCAGAGGTATCTTGGCAACAAAAGACAGGAGAAATCACAATACGAAAAAGTGAGCTTACGATTGTAGTTAAGGTAGGAGAGAAACAGGCGATGGTGAATGGGCAAGCCATATCCTTAGACAATCCTGTTCAGTTAACGAAAGGAACTACCTATATGGATGGGGCATTTCTTTCCGAGACGCTGAAGGCAGCACCTGAGGATATATTCATTTCCCTTATTAGTGAGGGCGATGGCAAGGAGGCTGCCAAGTATGTTCATACCTCTGTGAGTGGAGTGTTGTCACCCACGTTGTTGAGTCAGCTGTGGGGAGCTTTAGAAGGACAAAATGGCAAAATTACAAGTGAAGCCATAGCTAAGCATGTAGAAAATAATACAGTGCATCGCAATGTTACCTATACGTTCAAAACAGAGCTAACTCCTTTAAATATTACGGTCAGAATGAATCATAACGGACTTGTGGATGATTTGCATATTGCCGCCGCTACGCCAGATGTGTATCAAAAACCAAGCTACGACGACCCATCTACCTATACAGAACAAGACATTACGGTTGGTCAGGGTGATTTAGCTTTGCCAGGGACATTAACTTTGCCCAAGGGAGAGGGACCTTTCCCGGTTGTCATTCTGGTACACGGATCTGGGCCTAGTAATCAAGATGTTGCCATTGGTGGTGCAAAGCCGTTTCGCGATCTTGCGGTAGGTTTAGCTTCACAAGGAGTTGCTGTATTAAGATACGATAAGGTCACGTATGAGCATACCTATAAGGTGGCTTCACAGCCTAAATTCACATTAAAACAAGAGAGCGTAGATCAGGTAAACGATGCAGTGGAATTGCTTAAAAAGAACACACATATTGATTCTACAGCGATTTTTGTAGCTGGACATAGTCAAGGCGGGTTTGCAATGCCGTTAATCATTGCTGAGGATAAACAACATGATATTGCAGGAAGTATTTTACTTGCTGCACCAAGTAGTAGCTTTGTGGATGTGCTTACCGAGCAGCAGGACGAATTGGTAGAGCGGATGAAGCAGCTTGGTTTAGACACGGATGTCATTCAAGGACAAGCTGATTTTTATAAAAATGTGGCTGCGATGGTTAAAGATCCAAAATATTCTGTAGATCATCTTCCTGAGGCATTTCCACTTCAACCTGCTTATTGGTGGTTTGAGCAGAGAGATTATGTGCCTGCGGAACTGGCTAAAACACAAAATACACCTATGCTTGTTATACAAGGCGAAAACGATGTACAAGTGTCTATGAATCAATTCCAAACCTGGAAATCGTCTCTTCAAGATCATTCCAATGTTACGTACAATAGCTATCCAAAGGTAAATCATCTTTTATCCAGCTATGATGGGCTTTCAATCGGTCAAGAGTACGCTGAGCCATCTAATGTCTCCAAAGCCATTATCGATGATATTGCGAAGTGGGTATTAAAATCAAACTAAAAACGGGAGTTCCATTCTTGGGTTGAATGATAACTTGGAGAAGTGACACATGGGGTGAGATATAATAAGAAGAGGAGCACTTACCCAAATAGGCAAGTGCTCCTCTTCTTATTTATAAATTTGCTTTATTTAGACCAATTGGACTCTTTCTCGTCTTCATCGGTATAATCAGACATGGTCAGTGGTTCCTTGGGAACAACGGCCACTTTGTAGAACCGATTTTTGTCTTTTTCCAGCAAAACAAAGATTAGATTCTCGAACTCATATTCTTCCTGTTCGTTCATCTCGGGACGATGGCTGTAGAGCCATCCACCAATGGTGTCCCACTCATCTGCATCCAGGCTGGACATAAACATGTCGTTCACCTTCGATAAGGAAACCTTGCCATCCATAATGACATAGTTCTCATTGATGACTTGAATATCTTCCACTTCGTCTGCGTCGAACTCGTCGCGAATCTCACCAACAATCTGCTCAAGCACATCCTCGATGGTTACAATTCCGGAAGTTCCTCCATATTCGTCGACAAGTACGGCGATATGTACGCCATCCTTCTGCATTTTCTTGAGCAAGTCCTTCACAGGAGTTGTTTCGTGAACAGCCGATACAGGCTGAATCAGGGAGGATAGATCAACAGGTTCATCGTTTCCGTAAAGTTCCAGGAAGAATTGTTTCGTATTAATGATACCGATGATATCGTCTTTACTCTCATTCACTACTGGAAAACGTGTATATTGTTCTTCACGAATGATCTCCAGGTTTTCCTCGTTTGTTCTATTCACATAAAGGCAGACCATATCGGTCCGGGGTACCATGATTTCTTTGGCTAACATCTCATCAAAAGCAAAGATCCGGCTTACATAACCGAATTCAGCTTGGTTGATTTTACCACTTTCAAAGCTTTCATTAATGATGATCTGCAACTCTTCTTCGGAGTGTGCATCTTCATGTTCAGAAGCAGGTTTGATTCCGAACAGTTTCACCAGTTGGTTCGCTGAGCCGTTTAACAGCCAGATAAAAGGATACATAATTCGGTTAAACCAGATGATAGGTGTAGACGTCAGCAGTGCAACAGTCTCGGCTTTCCGGATTGCAATCGTTTTTGGAGCGAGTTCACCAACCACAACATGCAGATACGTGATGGAAGCAAACGCGATTACAAACGATAAGAATGAAGAAACCGCCTCAGGAATTTGCAAGCTTTCAAACACAGGGTGGAGAATCTTCTCTACCGTTGGTTCACCCAGCCAGCCCAGTCCCAGAGATGTGATCGTGATTCCAAGCTGGCAGGCAGACAAATATCCGTCCAGATTGGCAACGGCTTGTTTAACAGCCAGCGCACGCTTGTTTCCTTCTGCAATCATTTGATCGATCCGGCTCGGACGAACCCGTACCAGAGCGAATTCCACTGCGACAAAAAACGCCGAAAGTCCTATCAAAAAAGCAACCAATACTAAATTTAACGCATACCTCTCACTTTCCATTCACTGCTCTTCTCCTTTAGGTAATAAGTTTTTAACGATTATTATATCTAATTTTACGTAAGAAGACCACCTCCAGACAAAGAAATGAGGAAGAGTCTGGAAGGTGAAATGAGCAGATTGGCGTCACAATGCGAATCTGCTCCATCATTAAACTGATATGTAGAAGGTAACACAGTCAGAATATACAATGAACGAAGTACAAATTTGAATTTCCAGAATCAAGTATTCCGTCTGCTTATGTAAAGTTTTATCTAAGCAAACGTTACGAATAGGGGGTACATTGGGTATCTATGATTAGCTGTATACATAATCGTCAAAGATGTGTAGGTGAGAGAAAGGCAAGGCCATGAAGCTTGCCACTTGAGGAGGAAGCCGAATGTTCTGGCTGGTCATTATATTACTCGTATTTATTTTCCAGGCAGCCACAATTCTTTTGCTGGAATTTCGTAATCCAGCTAAAGCTGTGGCTTGGCTGTTTATTTTGTTCTGCGTGCCTTTGATCGGTTTTGTGGTGTACTATTTCGTGGCGCAGGACTATAACAAACGAAAAAAACTCCGCAAGGGTGGATCGCGCATCTTCCGTGAAATGAAGGAAACGATCTGGGAACAAGCCCACATCATTGGAGATGTCGAACAGATGCCTGGCGATCGTTTCAGCCACCAGCATCGATTGTTTAACCTGTTATCCCATCTGTCGGAGAGCCCAATTACAGGTTGTAACCACAGTACGGTGCTCACAAATGGTGAAGAGGCGTTTGCGGCAATGCTGAGGGAAATGGAAAAAGCAAAGCACCATCTGCATGTGGAATTTTACATTTTCCGTGATGATGTCATCAGCACCAAGTTTCAGGATGTCATGATTCGCAAGGCACAGGAGGGCGTGAAGGTTCGGTTTATTTGTGACGGTCTCGGCAGTCACAAGATGAGCTGGAGTTTTATCCGCAAACTGCAAGATGCAGGTGTGGAGTTTCATTATTTTCTACCGCCACTGATTGCAACGATTGACCGAAGAGTCAACTACCGGAATCACCGTAAAATTGTTGTTGTGGATGGACAGGTTGGTTTCGTAGGTGGCATCAATGTAGGCGATGATTATCTTGGACAATATCCGGAGATCGGTTTTTGGCGGGATACACATGTGCAGATTGAGGGAGATGCCGTATATTTCCTGCAAAGTACATTCCTGAACGACTGGAAATTGGCTTCCGGTGAGCGAATTACCGAACCCCAACTTGCGGAATTATTTCCACCCCATATCTGTAGCGGGGAAGAACGAATTCAGATTCTGGCCAGTGGGCCGGATCAGGACTGGGATGCCATTCAGGAAATGTGTTTTGGGGCCATTTCGGTAGCTTGTGAACGGATATACATTACCACACCTTATTTTATCCCTGATCCTGCCCTGTATGAGGCACTCAAAACAGCTGCTGTCAGTGGCGTTGATGTGAAAATTATCATTCCATATCAATCCGATTCAAAGCTTGTTCATTTGGCATCCCTTTCATATGTAGAGGAACTTCTGCGAGCAGGTGTTGAGTTCTTCCAATATCGCAAAGGTTTTGTACATGCCAAAATGATGATTGTGGATGAGTTGCTTGCAACGGTAGGCACGGCCAATATGGATATGCGCAGTTTTTTTTGCAATTTTGAGTTAACGGCTGTCCTGTTCGAGTCCTCTCCGATTCGTCGTTTGATCACTGACTTTGAACGTGATCTCGGGGAATGCAGTCAGATCGATGGGGAGTTATTTCAGAAGCGTTCACGACGGCAAAAAGCCGCAGAAATGCTTTCTCGGATGCTTTCACCGCTTCTTTAGCCGATTTAGGGCAGATTTCTGAAGATAAGTTCACTTTTTGTGAATTTATCTTCTTTTTGCTAAGTATTTTGCGCAAATTTGATCTTTTATGATATAATAGATATATAAATCATGTCTTGGCGAAGGAGGGGAGTCTGCGGGAAAACAGGCTCCCTTTTGCTCTCTTTTGAAAGTGCAAACCGGGATGAATAACATTTTGAATCCATTTTATATCGCCTTTAGATGCTTGCGCTGTATAGCCGGGGCACATATAGAACGCAGTTTGCTGTTCTCCATATGTAGATTCACCCTGAGTATTTAAATGATTTATAAAATGGATTCACACACTGATTTAACGGGGGGGATACCATGTCCAATGTAACGGTGAAAGAACTAACAGCCAAGCAAGCTGACCGCGGGGTCAAAAGCTCGGTGTTTACATTAAAGCTGCTGCAACGTATTGTGATGATTCTGATCGGTGCTGCACTAATGGCTGTATCGCTTGAAGTGTTTCTCGTACCGAATGGTGTTATTGATGGTGGGATTACGGGGATTTCAATTATGGTGTCAGAACTTACACATCTGCCACTCGGAGTGTTCCTGACCTTGCTCAACTTGCCTTTCCTGATTCTGGGTTACAAGCAGATTGGTAAAACATTTGCGTTATCCACGCTGCTGGGGATCGTGGTCATGTCCATCGGGACATCATTATTGCACCATGTGCCTGCATTAACACCAGGGGAGCCTTTGCTCGGAGCTGTATTTGGCGGATTGATCCTGGGTGTGGGTGTTGGACTTGTCATTCGGTCTGGCGGTTCACTGGATGGTACGGAGATTGTGGCGATCTTGCTTAGTGAGAAGTCACCTTTGTCTGTAGGACAGATCGTATTGTTCATTAACGTGTTTATTTTTGCAGGTGCAGGATTTGTATTCGGCTGGCCGAATGCCCTGTATTCCATGATTGCATATTATATTGCGATGAAGATGATTGATATTGTGAATGAAGGACTTGACCAGTCCAAATCGGTATGGATCATTAGTGAGAAATATCGTGATATCGGTTCAGCCCTGACAGACCGTCTTGGTCGTGGTGTAACTTTCCTGGATGGAGAGGGCGGATTCAGCGGGGACGAGAAAAAGATCATTTTTGTCGTGATTACCCGTTTAGAAGAAGCGAAGCTGAAGACCATCGTTGAAGATTGGGACCCGCAAGCCTTTGTGGCTATCGGTAACATTCATGACGTGAAGGGCGGACGTTTCAAGAAAAAAGGTATCCATTAGCGATTGATATATACATGAATGATAATAGCCGACACCCTTGTGATGAGGGAGTCGGCTATTTTTTCTTCAAATGTTTGAGAATGAGCTCTACCGGTTGGGGTTCAACAGCTGCGATTAAATCACCGGTTTGGTTCAAGCGTTCAATAATGTTCATCAGATGGTAATCCTGGATGGAGACGTTACTTCTGACCTCATCCCAGGTAAGGGGTGTAGAGACAGTAGCGCCAGATTTGGCACGTGGTGTATAGGGAGCGGCAAGGGTCTTGCCTCCATAATGCTGGAGATAGTCAAAATAAATGCGGTCTCCACGGTCCTTTTTGAGTCGTTCCAGTGTGAACAGATCCGGGTGCTTCTGAGTGACATATTTGCCTACAAAATAACCAACCTCTCTCAATTCATCAAAGGTTACACCTTGCACAATGGGAACGATGATTTGAACTCCTGTTGCGCCAGAAGTTTTGGGAATGGACCTCAGACCAAGGGAAGTCAGGGTTTCGCCAACGATGAGTGCAGCTTGCATGATCCGCGGTTCATGTTCCTGAGAAGGGTCCAGATCAATCATCCATTCACTGGGCAGATGGCTTCCCACAGTATGCAGAGAAGGATGAAATTCAAGTGCAGCCAGATTACCAAGCCATAACAATTCGGGAAGTCCATTCATGACCACATAGCGGATGCCGTCGTGAACTTCAGTGCGCACATAATCGGGTACAGGCTCAGGGGCATTCTTTTGATAGAAAAATGTTCCTCCAGCGCCGTGGGGATACCTTATCGTGGTGAGAAGTCGATTGCTCGTATACGTGAGCAGATAAGGAGCCAGAGCGGCCAGCTTTTGCAGATAGATGGCTTTGGTAACGCCCGCTTCCGGCCATAAGAGCTTGTCCGGGTTGGTGACCGTCAGCTCAGTGCCTTCTATTATGATGGTTCCCTGGATCTTGGGGGCCATATGGAACACCTCCTATATGCTTAATGAATTATTGAAACATGGGCCGAAACACGAGTGCAGCGAACTCTTCATCATGGAAGAAGCTGGTTCGCCAGGCAATCCTCACGGGTTACATCCGCGAAGGTTTGAATACTGGGATGGCGTAGAGTGTTATGATGAGTCAGCTCCATATATTGCACTTTGACTCCTATTCGCGGTTCCACCCAGGTGGTCTCTGCACTGCGCTCGGGTACATTATGGAACGGTCTGTCCTGCCTGATCAGAGGCTCGACTTGATGTGTGAGTTCCCGCCACGTATTGGAGTTCAATTTGCCAGTCCCGACATGACCAATATAGACAAAATCAGGCCCATCATATACACCGACCGCGACGGCATTCACAATACCGCTCCGGTACGTGACTCCCCCGATCATGGCATATACGTCATGCATGATTTTGACCTTCTGCCAGCGCTGGTCCTTGCCCTGTATGCCATAACTGCTGGTGAGATCCTTGCAGACAATGCCTTCCATCTGATGTTGTCTCATGACCGTAAGCAGGGAAGCGGCATCAAGTGTATTGGTGACCTCCTGAACATGGGGAGCGGTGTTAAGCACCTCGTGCAACAGGCGCTGTCGATCTGCCAAAGGCTGATCCGTCACCCATTTCCCCTCATAGAACAGGATATCAAATACCATATATGTGACCGGAATCTGATGTATGGCTTGGGCGATACCTTCGGGTCTGCTCATCCGATCCCGCCGCAGAACGTGATAAAACGAAGGTTTTCCGGTATCCGGGTCCAGCGCAATAACTTCTCCATCCAAGATATAGGAGGAGCCTGAACACAGATTGCGTGGTGTTACCAGTTCGGGATACTGTGCGGTTCGATCATGTAATCTGCGATTCACCAGGCGCAGCTCATGCCCATCCTCATAGGCAAGCATGCGGACTCCATCCCACTTGACCTGGGCAATCCATTGCGGCCCTGTGGGCAAAGTATCTCTGGATATGGGTTCGAACGGAATCAGCGGTTTGAACATGGGGAACTCCTCTCTCGTACACCAATTAGCTCAGGTTAATTGGGAATTTTACTATATTTTTTGAAGCGGGACTTCATATGATGCACCAGAATGAGCAGTAATGGAAGTGCTATACCACAGGTCAGATCCCAATCAATCCAATAGGGAATAACGACCTTGAGATAAAAGTTCTCGTTTGGAGAGATTAGAATTGACATGGCGAGAATAAGCATGGCACCCGGCAGGATCAGAGAACGGTGACTGGACAAGCGAAACAGATGAGCGATGCCCAGGACAAAACCGTAGAAGAACAGAGCGGCTTTGAAGAAAACTGCAATAATCCAGACCGATGCTATGAAAGCTTCGATGCGTTGCATAAAGTTTCCGATATTGATCTTCTGTGAAAGGTTGAATGAAGCGAACCAGTGATGCTGGGTCATCCATGGTCCCATAACGAGCAGACACATACTTAGCGTCAGTGTGAGTAACAATCCGCCAATCATCCCTGCTAACAGAATGTCCTTCTCCAGATGGGGCTCATTTTTAGTGTAGGGAAAAAACATCATGAAGATGCATAGCTCACAGTAGGGATAGGTGAGTACAGCAACAAAACCTTTGAATGGATCAAGAAACCCTTGTGCCAGCACAGGTTGGATGTTGGCCAAACGTACATGGGGGATTAGACACACCGTCAGAATAAGCAGAAACAACACGATCAGAGGAAGAAAGACCTCAGCAGTTTTACCAATGCTCTCCAGACCCGACAGAAGTCCCCAGACAAGCGCACACATAAAAACCAAATGCAGAATCAGTAATGGAGATTCCGGCAAGATCTGAGTAGACATAAAATCGCCAATCTCCCTAATGAACGTTGAGGTACTGATCAGGAAATAAAAGAGATAAAAAGAGCCAAACAAGGTTCCGATCCAGGGTCCCAGAGTTCGAAGGGCATTTTGAATCAGATTTAACCGGGGATGCAGTTTGTAGGCAACTAGCATAATGAAGAGTAATCCCAAGCCCCCTGCGACTCCCAATAAGGCTGATAACCAGGCATCCTGATGAGCGTAGGATGTGATCATGGAAGGGAAGACCAGAATCTGCTCCCCAATTGTGCACAGGAACATGAGTGAAGCGAGCTGTCTAACAGTCAAACGTCCCTTTTCGATCATGAGGTATCTCCTTAACATATCTTGTCTATGTATTGGTTAGAATGCACCAATTGTGTCACTTTTATAAAAGCCAACTCAAAAAGCCCGGGTAACTGATCTCTCTGTGATGTAGAGAAATCAGTTACCCGGGCTTATTAAAATGAGGTTAAGCAAACATATTGTAACGCCTAAACTAAATCAGTTCGCAGTTGTCAGACGTATACGAATATTTTGTGGGTCTACCGTAAACCAGGTACCCTCCACTTGGGTAACGACTGCACCGGATTGACGCAATTGCTCAAGTGCCTGATCCAATTGTTCCTGTGTGGCGTACACAATGGTGAAGTAGTCAATTCCTGTAGCGTTATCTGGATTAACAGGTGCGTTCACTCCCGCCCAGATATTAAGTCCCAGATGATGATGATAGCCACCTGCGGATACAAATAGTGCTGACATGTTGGCGAAGTTACCCACGATATCAAAACCGAGTATGCCGGTGTAATAGTTGCGTGCTTCTTCCAGGCTCCGGACGTGGAAATGTACATGACCAATAACGGTGCCAGTAGGCAGACCCTGCCAAGGTTCATTCTCCGAGATGGCAAACAGGCTTTCCACATCAACAGGATCACTTGCCATCACGTAGTTATTGTCGCTATCCCGTTTCCAGGTATCACGTGCACGGTCGGCATAGATCTCAATCCCGTTCTGATCGGGATCGGAGATATAGAAGGCTTCGCTGACCAAGTGATCGCCTTGGCCGATATCGATGCCGGATGCAGCCAGATTACGAAGAGCAAGACCCAGGGACTTGCGGTCAGGCAGCAGGATGGCGAAATGATACAAGCCAGCGTGTGAGCGTTCCGGCAGGGTAATTCCATCCGTGAGCTCTTCCAATCGCAGCAGGGACTGTTTTCCGTCGGCTGTCAACGTGGCCACTTTGCCACTACGCTCCAGTAATTTTAATCCAACCACTTCGGTATAGAACTTAATTGAACGGTCTAGGTTCATAATTCGCAGACTCACTTCACCCAGATGGGTTGTGGCAGGGATTTGATACGTTGTATTCATGATTGTTTCCTCCTGTTAATAGATAATATGGGTTCTCGTTTGATTGTGTATATGCGTTGAAAACGGATTATTTAATTGCATACTGTTGAAGTAGAATTACAGGGTGACTGTATATTCATAAATAAGTTACTTTTCATAAGTTAATATAAAATATAAATCAGCTTTCGTCAATCGTATTTTACGATTAAAACTGGAGTTTTAGTGGAATGAATTGTTCCAATAGTTCTGTAAAACAAAAAAATCCGACTGTAAAGCCGGACTTGAGTTGAACGCATTACACAAGCATATAACGGAATCGGTCTTGCCTTAGCGACATTCAAACTTTTGGTTTGGTTGTCGCCTTTTTTCTTTTGGCTGGTGCAGCAGGTGTATCGGATTCTCCTCCGGCAACCGCTTGAGCAGGCGTTTTTCGCGGTGCACGTTTCTTAGGCTTGGCCGTTATTGTCCCAGGGTCAACCGGAATAGGCTTCACGGCCTCGATACTTGCCTGCAAGGCAGCCATCAAATCCATCACATTAGCTTCAGGTTTGGCTGGAGCAATTTTGATTTCTTCGCCTGCTACTTTGTGCTGAATAAGATCCAGCAGTTTACTGCGATAGTCATCGGTGTATTTACCGGGTTCAAAAGGTGTGGACAATTGATCAATCAGCAACTTTGCCATCGTGAGTTCCTTTTCATTCACGTTCTGCACTTCCGGCAAGTTGGGCACCTGGGAGACAGGACGAATCTCGTCCGGATAGAAAATCGTCTCCATGGAGAGGCAATCTTCCAGCACGCGTATGGCAGCCAGGCTGCTCTTCGAGCGAATGGAGATTTTGGCGATGCCAATTTTGCCGGTATCCCGCATGGCGTTCATCAAGAGCTGGTAGGCATTTCCACCAGCCTGATCGGGCGATAGGTAATATGTTTTCTGGAAATAGATCGGGTCAATCTCGGTCAAGTCGACAAAATCCAGTATGGTAATGGTTTTGCTGGAGGAATCATTTAACGCTTCCAATTCATCTTTCTCGAAGAGTACAAACTTTCCTTTTTCATATTCATAACCTTTGGTGATCTCTTCCCACTTCACGTCCACTTCACAGGAGGGACATTGACGAACATAAGCGAGCGGGCTGCCGCAGACTTTATGGATATAGCGCATGGAGATGTCTTTGTCTTCGGTAGCCGAGAACATTTTGACAGGGACATGCACAAGGCCAAAACTGATTGCACCTTTCCAGACGGTATGCATAGGTCGGCTCCTTTCAAAAGGTTGTTCAAAAATTTCCGCTTTTGATTACGAATCACCGGACTTTTTGAACACGGATTTATATTTAATAGTATGGGCATCTGGCGCGAGGGATAATCGTCTTGTAGACGAACGAATTCGTATGGTTCGGCGAGACTCGGGGATGATAACAGAAACATGCTTGGGATTCCGACAGGAAGACGAGCATGGGATTAGGTAGTTATTCTCGCAGCACATATGCCGGGAGGTGCAATATTGAAGAATAGACGTGATGAGGAAGAAGCACACAAGCATGCATTTTCTCCGTATCCTCTTGCCAAAGCCGAAAGTGCTGAAGAATTCTATACACCTGCTACAGCTGTAAACTGGGAAGCGGTCACTTCGGAAGAATTGCCCCTTGATCGGGAGTCGTTCATGCTCGACATTGACCGGATGGTGAATGAAGGGTTAGGCGGGGGACAGGTTACGGAAGATAACGGTTATATTGGTGAAAGTACAACAGATAGCATGGTTCGAGAGTCACATGATGATCCGGAAGGGGAGTATGAATAAGATGATGAATGCAAAGCGCGCCAAAGCGATCTATGATTCGAAGGATACCATTGCCGTTACGCTGGAGGGAGATCCAGTCTGGATCGAGAATGTGGATGAAGCCAATGGTATGGCAACCGTTCAGGTTGGCAGCAGGCCGGGAAATACCCAGACGGTTCGTGTGGATCGCTTGGAGGAGTAGATACAAGTAGCATATCGTTATTGAGGCATTCGAGAATGAATAAAAGCTGAAATATATGTATAACACGGCCGGTACCGGGAGGTGCCGGTTTTTTGGTTTTTCCTAATAGGTGTCTGAAACTTCGAAGGAAGCGAGTTTTGAGACATGTCTAATAATGCACGTTATATTTCCGCTCGCCTCCTTGGATGTTGCGGGGGAAGAAAGGGACCGATATAATAAGGTTCAAAGTGAACTCAGGCGGCTGGACCGCCAAAGGTGGGGCGAATATTGAATCAGACGCACGAGCAGTGGGTGTATCAATCCCATGGCATTGCAGATACAGAAGCACTCGCTTCCGCACTCGCCAGTCAGGCAAACGCCGGCATGGTGATTGCTTTGGATGGTGATCTGGGCGCGGGAAAAACGGCATTTTCACAGAAATTTGCCTGGCATTTGGGTGTACGTGATGTGGTAAGCAGTCCCACATTCACGCTAATTAAGGAGTACGAAGGGCGTTTGCCTTTATATCACATGGATGTATATCGCATATCGCTGGAAGAAGCGGATGAGCTTGGACTTGATGAATATTTCTATGGAGCCGGAGTCAGTCTGGTGGAGTGGTCGAGTATCATTCCCGAATTGCTGCCGCAAGAGCATTTGCATGTGCAGATTGAAACAACGGGCCTGGAGGATCGAACGATTACACTGGATGGGTACGGCGAGACTTATGCAGCCATATGCCGACAGTTCAGACAGAATGGAGTCAAATGATGATGGAAGATTTACAAAAAGAGCCGCGTCAGCGGTTTTTGGCGTTGGATACATCCACCGCAGTGATGGCAGCTGCGATGATGGAAGATCATGCGCTTCTGGAAGAACGCAATGAACGGGCTGAGCGTAACCATTCGGTACACGTCGTACCGGTGATGGAGCAGCTGCTGGCCGCCAGCAACACACAGCCTGGGCAACTTGACGGCATTGCCGTTGGCGTTGGCCCAGGCTCGTACACGGGCATCCGCATTGCGGTGACCGCGGCGAAGACACTGGCCTGGGCGTGGGACATCCCCGTAGCCGGGGTGTCCAGCCTTCAGGCCATCGCCTGGGGCGGCTGGCACAGCGGCCTCGCCGCCAAGGCAGAAGCTGCGGCAGAAGATGCCGCAGCAGGGGCTGGCGGAACGCCATCCGCGGACCAGGGCAGCACAGGTGCTGCCCCTGTCCACTGGATCGTTCCGCTTGTGGATGCACGGCGCGGTCAAGCGTGCACCGCGCTGTTTGCCTCCGCCGGGAGCGATGCGCCCCGGCGTCTGGCGCCTGATGCCATCCGCAAGATGGACGGATGGCTGGAAGCCCTCGCCGCCCGCATGGCGGAGGCGGCGCCGGAAGAGCGGCCCGCAGCCGTCTGGATCGTCGGCGAGACGGGCCCTCATGCTGCGGCAGCGGCGGAGCTTCGCTGCCCCGCAGGAACGGCGCTCCAGCTCGTACCTTATGAGCTGGAAGGCCGCTGGGTTGGGCGCCTTGGCGCCGCCGCGCTGCTTGCAGGTCAGCGTGATGACGTGCATGCGCTGGTGCCAAACTACACCCAGTTGTCTGAAGCGGAAGCCAATCTGCTGCGCAAAGGCTGAAGGGGGAGGGGAAGCAGATGGACAATGTGGCGAATAATAAGCAGGAAGCAACGCTTCAGTTCAGGTTCATGACACTCGCGGATATTCCCGATGTGATGGAGATTGAACATGAGGCCTTTACCCTGCCCTGGACGGAAGAAGCATTTCAAAATGAATTGACACACAATCATTTTGCTAAATATATGGTGATGGAATTAGAAGGAAAAGCCATCGGCTATGCAGGTATGTGGACAATCATGGATGAAGCCCATATTACCAATATTGCAGTCAGAGGCGCGTACCGTGGACGCAAGCTTGGCGAAAAGTTACTGGATGAATTAATGAGCACAGCGGCTTATCTCGGGATGGAACGAATGACGCTGGAGGTCAGAGTCTCGAACAGCATTGCTCAGCGTTTATATCAGAAAAAAGGGTTTGAATCGGCGGGTCTTCGTAAAGGGTATTACTCCGATAATGGGGAAGATGCGATGATTATGTGGGCGAACTTGCCGTCTGCAGGCCGGAGCGGCGAAGAGGAAGGAAGCGTACTGGATTCATGAACGAACTTAATGAAAAAATAAATTCTGCACCATCCTATATTTTAGCGGTGGAGACAAGCTGTGATGAAACATCGGTAGCAGTAGTCAAAGATGGACGGGAAGTGCTGTCCAATCTGATCTCAAGTCAGATCGAGACCCATAAGGCATTTGGTGGTGTTGTACCTGAAGTGGCTTCACGCAAACACGTTGAAGTCATTACGTTGATGCTGGAACAGGCGATCGAACAGTCCGGCATTCGTCCACGTGATCTAAGTGCAATCGCCGTGACGCAAGGTCCGGGGCTGGTCGGAGCACTGCTGGTGGGTATCGTTGCGGCCAAAACGATGGCGATGGCACTGGGCAAACCGCTCATTGGCACACATCATATTGCCGGGCATATCTATGCCAACCGACTTACTCATGAACTGCAATATCCAGCGATGGCACTGGTCGTATCTGGTGGACATACAGAACTCGTGCATATGGAATCCGAGGGTAAGTTCAAACTGATTGGTCGTACACGTGATGATGCCGTAGGCGAAGCGTATGACAAAGTAGCACGTGCACTGGGTTGTCCTTATCCGGGAGGCCCGCATGTGGACCGGATGGCGTCTGAAGCGGAGGATGTAGTGCCATTACCACGGGTATGGCTGGAAGCAGGTTCGTACGATTTCAGTCTCAGTGGTCTGAAGTCTGCTGTACTGAATGTGCTCAACCAGGCCAAAATGCGCGGAGAAACCTTGGAGCCGTCTGCGGTTGCACGTGGTTTCCAGGAAGCTGTTGTTGAAGTACTGGTGGAGAAAGCCGTTAGAGCAGTTCGTGAATATGGTTCACGTCAACTGTTATTATGCGGTGGTGTTGCAGCTAACCGGGGGTTACGCTCGGCATTACAGGAGCGATGCACGAAGGAAGGGCTTGAACTGTTAATCCCGCCAATGGAATATTGTACGGATAATGCGGCCATGATAGGAGCAGCTGCGTATCTGAAATGGCAGCGGGGAGAAATTGCTGAATTTGATGCGAAGGCAGATCCGGGACTTTCTCTGGAGGAATGGTCCGTTCAGTCCTTATAGAGGTTGTTCAAAAAGCCCGCTTTTGATTACGAATGATGCCTAGCGGCATCATCAGCATCGAATATGGGATTCAGCCGAAATGTCCGTTGCTCACGTAGTTTTGACTACGCTCCGCTACTCCATTTCTAGCTTCATCCCATCTTCTCGGTACTGAAAACCGATCTTTTTGAACACGCACTTATAGTTTATATAAACAGGCAGTTTGAGATTAAGAGTTGACAGCAGGGATGTAAAGAATGTATATTTAGTTACAAATTTAAACAGGAATTCAGATTCCTGAACTGATAAACGCGATGAACAGGAATAGTAAGGTCATTCCCGGTATTAGAGAGCTGCGGTATGGTGCAACGCAGTCGAAGGAAACCTGAAACTCACCTGGAAGCGGAACGATGGAACACGGTGACTCCCCGGGAGAATCCGAAGGCCGATCATGGCCCAAAGTACATGGTTACGGGTTGCCTCCGTGAATGGGCCGTTGTCGGTAGGACCGTTATTACAAGGATCGACTGACGATAACTGAGGGGGTTTTCAGGCTGCTTCAAGTGATCCGGATATGCGAAAGCATTCAGGGGTTGTCTTGAATGAACAGGAAGGAAGTCAACAAGAGTGGTACCGCGAAGGTGAACAGCCTGTCGTCTCTTGCATTATTGCATGAGGTGGCAGGCTTTTTTGATTTTCAAAATAAGGATGAATGAAGTTAGGTCATATTATAAATGTGATGAACGGGAGCAGTAGAACGAGAAAGCGCTCAGAGAGCTGCGGGGTGGTGCGACGCAGTGGCTGGAATCCTTCGAATCTCGCCCGGGAACGGAGTTGTGGAAGCGTGGGGACGATATCAATCGCCCAGTTGTCCTGATGGACAACAACATGTGTTACACAGCAACGGTTAACCCCCGTTATAGGGTGTTTCTCCGAATTCCAGTGGTGTCGTGCGTGTACGTACATCCAGCGAATCGGAGACGACGAGGTGGATGGAGTCCGGCGCAAGCCTGGCCCATCAAGCGAGAGTGGTACCGCGGAGGGGATAATAACCCGCCGTCTCTTATATGAGATGGCGGGTTATTTGTGTTTGCTGCCGGCAGCAGGGTGGGCATGGGAAGAACCATATGGAGATTAAAAAATCAGAAGGTCAGGGTGTAAGTCGACGTACACTCTGTCATGAAGGTAAGCAGGATATACAACGAACGAGTAACGAACATTGAACAACAAGTACAGGCACGAAACATTCAACAGGTATTACTGATCACCAAGGACTAAGCTACAAACAACATACGCGTTTACAAACAAAACATATAACACAACAGGGACAGCGATCCGCGGGTGTTCTGTGGCACGTGGATCGTAACGAAAATATTTATAAAAATTTGATGGAGGTTGATGGATATGACAACAACTAATAACAAACGCATGATTGAAATTTTTGATACAACGCTGCGTGATGGAGAACAGGCACCGGGAGCAAGTCTGCAGCCCGAGCAAAAGATTGAACTGGCACACCAACTGGCTTCTCTGGGTATCGACGTCATTGAGCCTGGATTCCCGATCTCCAGTCCAGGTGAGTTCGCGGCGGTTCAGGCGATTTCGAGACAGTTGCAGAACGTGGAGATCTGTGGATTCGCGCGTGCGGTCAAAGGTGATATCGATGCAGCTGTTCAAGCAACAGCGGATGCAGCACGTCGCCGAATTCACCTGTTTATCTCTTCTTCGGATATTCATATTGAGCATCAACTACGCCGTCCGCGCAGTGAAGTGGTGGCTACCGCTCGTGAGATGGTATCTTATGCACGCCAGTTCACGGACATCGTAGAGTTCACAGCGATGGACGCTGCCCGTACCAAGATGGACGATCTGATTGAAATGGTTGAAGTCGCCATTGAAGCTGGAGCGACCATTATTAATCTGCCGGATACGGTCGGATATGCCCTGCCACATGAGTATGGCGAGATGTTCCGACGGGTGCGTGAGGGTGCAAGAGGTGGCGATCAGGTTCGTTATAGTGCTCACTGTCACAATGATCTGGGCCTGGCCGTAGCTAATAGTTTGGCTGCGATTGCGAATGGTGCTTCTCAGATTGAAGTGACCATTAATGGTATCGGAGAACGGACAGGGAACTGTGCACTGGAAGAGCTGATTATGGCGCTGGAGACTCGGGGAGACGCAATTGGTGCAACGACGAACATTAAGCTGAATCAGCTGTATGAGACTTCACGTCAGATTAGCCGTGCGATGCACTTCCCGATTGCGTACAACAAACCAGTGGTGGGACGTAATGCATTCCAGCATGAATCCGGAATCCATCAGGATGGTCTGCTGAAGAATCGGAACACTTATGAGATTATGGACCCAGAAGCGCTGGGTATCCCACGCAGCATGATTATTCTGGGCAAACACTCCGGTCGTCACGCCCTGAAGGATCGGGTTCGCAAATACGGTTTTGAGCCGGATGAGCAACAGATGGAGCAATTGTATGAGGTGTTCAAAGAAACCGCAGACCAGCAAAAAGTGGTCAGTGACGACCAGTTATTACAGATGGTTAGCCAGACCATGAATATTCCTGCACAGGATTATGAACTGGTTGAATTGCAGGTGACGGCCGGCAGCATGACGGATCGAATGGCCGCCGTTCGCATTCGCACAAGCGCTGGAGAACAATCTTACTCTGCTGTTGGCGGTGGACCCGTGGATGCAACCATCCGTGCGATTGGTCAGAGCATTTCCGATGATATTGCATTTGTAGATATGGAGATGCATGCCTTGAGTGGTGGAGAGGGTGCAAGTGCAGAAGCTGTAGTTACCGTGGAGCGTGCAGGACGTCAGTTCCGGGGAACAGCAACACATAATGATATCGTCATGGCTGCCGGTTTGGCTTATGTAGCGGCTTGTAATGCTGCTGGGCTGAAGGCCGAGTCTTCCGAACATCATGAACAAGAAGCACATGCGTAAAACATCTTTTGCCAGATCGCATCTACAGCGGCAATAGTAGCAATTGCAATTCGGTGTAAATATGCATGGTATATAGTAAATAAATGACAGGCAGGCCTTGAACGACAAAGGTCTGCTTTTGTCTTATTATGGAGGTACATTGAGGAGTGGAATGATGCATTTGTCAAGGTGTTATTATAGTTATCCACATATCCAGTGTAATTTGTGGGTAACTATCCCAAAGCCAAACCAGCATAGTTTTCGAAACGAAAAGGGTTTAGGGGATAGAATGACTCCTTACTATCCACAAAGTTGTGGATAAAGTGGATAACTTGGTGGATAAATATGGTTTTTATGTGCAAAAGGCTATTCTACCGCTGTATAATTAAGCTTATTAATGTGCTTGCTATCTTGCTTTCTTGTGGATAAGTGGGAGGGACAGGGGGGTAAAAATATTTCTCTTCATTCGAGTAAATTTGACAAAAGTCAAAACAGCTCCCCTAACCTCCGTATGTTAGAGTTCAATCTCAAGGAACATAAAGAAGATAAGGTGCATAGCTTTAATACGCATCCTCAACAAACAAAAAGCTGATCCCAATAAGGAATCAGCCGGTGGTACAACTATAATTGTATGACGCTATCAAGCCATGGCCTGAGTCTGTACTATTCGTACTATTCCATAGCTAGTTCTTCCCAGTCCTCGTAGGCTTTGGTGAGTTCTGCTTTGTGTTCCTCCGATTGTTGCTGGAGTTCTTGCAGCTTCATATAATCCTGATAGATTTCAGGCAGAGCCATCTGTGCCTCAAGTTCGGTAATCTTTGTTTCCAACTCTGCAATCTGTTGTTCCAGAGCTTCCTGCTTGCGTTGTCGGTTGCGCTCTTCACGCTTCGCCTGTTTTTCCGCTTCGAATGAAGCCGCTCCGGATTTTTCGGTTGTGGCTGTGTTCAGATCGGATTTGGACGAGTTCTTGGACGAAGCCTGACGTGCCTCAGCAGCTTCACGTGCGATGTCCTCAAGCTCCTGTTTTTTCTCCACATAATCATCGTAATTACCGAGATATTGCTCTGTGCCGCCTGGATGAAGTTCAACAATGCGTTCAGCCATTTTGTTGAGGAAGTACCGGTCATGGGAGATGAACAGCAGGGTGCCTTCATAATCCATTAATGCCGCTTCCAGCACTTCTTTGGCAAACAGGTCGAGATGGTTCGTAGGCTCATCCAGAATGAGCATGTTGGCTTCCTTCAGCATCAACTTGGAGAGAGAGACACGTGCCTTCTCACCGCCGCTGAGGGAGGAAATTTTCTTGAGCACATCGTCACCGCTGAACAAAAAGTTCCCCAGTACGGTCCGAATGCGCGCTTCTTCCATCCCGGGATAGGCACTCCACAGTTCTTCCAGAACCGTGTTGGATGGATTGAGCCCAGTCTGTTCCTGATCATAATAGCCAATCTGCACTTTTGTTCCCCATTGGATATCCCCGCTTACCGGACGTAAACTTCCCGTAAGACACTTCAGCATGGTGGATTTACCAATACCGTTTGGTCCAATCAGAGCAACCGTTTCCCCGCGTCGCAGATCGAAGGATACGTTGCGGAACAATGGAGAAGCCTCGTCATAAGCGACAGACAGCTGATCCACTCGAAGCACTTCCTTGCCTGACATAACGGCGGTTTCGAAGGAAAAATGGGCTTTTTTCAGATCTCCCATCGGTTTATCAAGCCGCTCCATTTTGTCGAGAGCCTTGCGGCGACTTTGCGCCCGTTTGGTTGTCGAGGCACGTACAATGTTTTTCTGAACAAAATCTTCCATCTTGGAGATTTCACCCTGTTGTTTCTCATATTGTTTCATCTGAGTCTCATACTCGGCAGCTTTGAGCTCCATATAACGGCTGTAATTGCCCGTATATTTTTTGGAGCGATGACGTTCGATCTCAACGATGGTTGTTACGAGTCGATCAAGGAAGTACCGGTCATGGGATACCACGAGCAGTGCGCCTGAATAACCTCTCAGATAATCTTCCAACCAAGTAAGGGTGGCGATATCGAGATAGTTGGTAGGCTCGTCCAGCATGAGCAGATCGGGTGCCTGAAGCAAAATACGAGCTAGCGCAAGACGTGTCTTCTGCCCGCCACTCAGAGTAGCAATGGGGGTGTCTGGCGAAAATTCGCCGAATCCCATCCCGTGCAGTACGCTGCGAATGCGGGTTTCCATCTCATAACCGCCATGGTCCTTGAACCAGTCGGAGCGTTTCGCATAACGTTCCAGCAGGTCAGCATACTTTTTCTCGTCTTCCATCTGGGCAGGGTCGGCAATATCGCGTTCCATCTGACGCAAATCAGCTTCAGCCTGTGTCAGGTGAGCGAAGACGTTCATCATTTCTTCCCAGATGTTACGGTCGGATTGTAGCCCGCTGTTCTGAGCCAGGTAACCGAGCGTCGTTTCTTTGGACTTGAAAATCTGTCCTCCGTCATAGGACATTTCACCGGCTACAATTTTGAGCAAAGTGGATTTCCCTGCACCGTTTACACCAACGAGGCCGATGCGCTCGCGTTCTAATATTTGTAAGTTCACGCCGTCCAGGATTGGATCGACACCAAAACGTTTGATAATTCCGGATACTTGCAGCAGCATAAAATTAAGTTCCTCCATAGGTCCAGTTCTTGATATGACAACTATATCCCAGTTTACATGAAATACAGAGCAATTGCACCGATTGGGAACGCATGGGGCATGTAGTCTTTTTGATCAATCAATGATAAACTGAAAGAAGGCATGTTATTACATGAGGATTTTGCAGAAAATGAATCATTTTAACCATTTCAACAAGATGACAACTGGTCATAACATATAAATTGTTTTTAATGAGAGCTTTTTTCTACCTTCCCTATCAACAGGAGGTTATTCAAGGATATGCAGGATCATGCGGAACTGAAAAGTCAGCTTCGATCCAGACTGAGACAGAGCCGTGATCTGATGGATGCAAACATGCGTCAGCAGGCAATGACTAAGATTAACGCTGGAGTGAAGCGGGAGCTGGAGCGCCTTAGACAGGCCAAGAGTAAGGTCGTGAACCGACCACTCGTTATATTCAGTTATTTGTCCTATGGAAGCGAAGCGTCCACAGCTTTTTGGTTTCAAGAGGGCTGGAATCATGGAGATGTGATGTTTGCACCTAAAGTGTTGGCGAATCCACCCCGAATGGAGCTACGGCGAGTGACCGGAGAACAGGATCTGGAGCCAGGCATATGGGGGATACCGGAACCCAAGGATTCCTGTGAAGTCCTGACGCCTGATAATTGGCCGGATATCGATCTCATATTGGTACCGGGGCTTGGTTATGATCTCCATGGCGGGCGTATTGGTTATGGTGGCGGTTATTATGATCGTTTTGCCGAGACGCTTGCAGCAACATGTGTGATGCCGGGCAAGAAACCGTTGATGGCTGCGATGGTATTGCCGGGTCAGCTACAGGAGGAGATCCCGATGGACCTGCTCGATCTGCGGATTGATCTGTTGATAACAACCGAAGGTATATTACATATCGAATAAAGGGTTGTGATGTGATTGAGTTCAGAAGTGAACAACGGCCAGGCTTCCGGTGGTAAACTGACCCATTTTAATGAACAGGGGCGGGCCCGGATGGTTGATATCTCAGGTAAGGAAATTACCGTACGTACGGCTGTGGCTGTAACCAAAGTGACGATGAATCCAGATACACTGGAAGCGATTCGGGAGGGCCGAATCGGCAAAGGTGATGTTCTGGCTGTGGCTCAGATTGCCGGGATTCAAGGCGCGAAGAAAACGTCGGACTGGATTCCGATGTGCCATCCGCTGGCACTGACGGGTGTGGATATTCGTTTTCATGATAACGGAGTGGATGAATTACACATTGAAGTTACTGTCAAAACCGAAGGCAAAACGGGTGTTGAGATGGAGGCGCTCACGGCTGCCTCAGCTGCAGCACTGACGGTCTATGACATGTGCAAGGCCATGCAAAAAGATATGATTATCGGTCCAACCATGTTGAATTCCAAGAGTGGTGGCAAAAACGGTGATTACAGCCGATAAGGCAATATTTATTTTCATAGAGGAGAAGGGTGATCTTTATGGTGTGGAGAACAGCAATCCTGACAGCCAGTGACAAAGGAGCCCGCGGGGAACGTGAGGATACGAGTGCACAAGTCATTCGGGAGCTGGTGGAAGAAGAGCTGGGTGGTCAAATCGTGGAGTACCGTATCGTTCCGGATGAACCCGATGAGATTATTGCGGCTTTGATTGAGATGACGGATTATTTTCACGCCGATCTGGTGCTGACTACCGGTGGCACGGAGCTGGCCATTCGTGATATTACTCCGGAAGCGACCCGGCGCGTAATTGAGCGGGAAGTTCCCGGGATGGCAGAGGCCATGCGGTACAGTGTAATGAGCAAAAACCGTTCTGCAATGCTGTTCCGCGGGGTATGTGGCATTCGAGGGCGCACGCTGATTGTTAATCTGCCAGGTACACCAAAGGGTGTGCATGAACATCTGGCTGCCATTATGGATCAGCTTCCGGAAGCGCTGCTGATGGTTACGGGTCAGTTCAAGCAATAATCGAGCACGGACTCTGGGGCAAGATATCCGATTAGCCATGACCGTTGTTAGATTGTTCTAGTGACATCTCTTATTTGTGAATTTTGCGGGTTATGTAAGTGGTTACATCTATGGTATGATGGGCTTAAATTAAGAACGCAGCAGAGACATCTATGAACATCTGGCCGAGTATGCGCATCTTCGAAGCTTGAGACGAGGAGGAATATCAATGTTTAGTTCCATTGGACCAACGGGCTTTATTTTGCTGGCCGTGATTGCATTGTTGTTGTTTGGACCCAACAAACTTCCGGAACTGGGACGTGCAGTTGGGCGTACCTTCCGTGAATTCAAAGAGGGCGCTCGCGAGATTATCTCTGAGGATGACTCGTCTAATCGCAAAGAGCAGGAGAAGGCGAAACCGCTGGCGGCTGAGAGCACACCTGCAGACAAGCCTGCTGATAAACGCCTGCCGGAATAATCTTGACGGCAATGAAAGAGAAATCCCTTCCTGCCGGAAGGGTTTTGTATTTTAAGCTGGCAATAATGGGGGGCAGGCATGACGCAGCAAATGGAAGAAATGTCGATTACGGAACATCTGAGCGAGCTGCGGAAGCGGCTGATATACGTATTAAGTATTTTTGTGCTGGGACTGATTGCAGGATTTTTTGTGGCGGACCCGGTATACCAATATCTGACCAAGGCAGAGTCGGCAAAAGGTTTTGTATTACATGCCTTCTCGTTCTGGGACGGGATTGGCATCTATATGAAGATTGCAGGGTTGTTCTCACTTATTATTACACTGCCGTTTACGGTGTATCAGATCTGGAAGTTTGTTAGTCCAGGGCTAAAGCCGCGCGAACGAAAAGCGACGCTGAAGTATGTGCCCTATGTATTTCTTTTATTTCTGACAGGTATGGCTTTCTCGTATTATGTTATTTTTCCGATGGCACTTGCCTTCACAACAGCGATAACGGAGAAGATGGGGCTTGTGGAGACCTATGGGATGAAACAGTATTTCAGCTTCCTGTTTGGCATTGTGTTGCCTGTGTCCCTGTTATTTGAACTTCCTTTACTTATTATGTTTCTGACAGGACTGCGGATTCTGAATCCAATTCGTCTTCGCAAGATGCGCAGAGTCTCTTATTTTGTTCTGATCTTCATTGCAGTGGTCATTACACCTCCAGACTTTATATCTGATCTTCTGGTGATGATTCCCTTGCTCTTGTTATATGAGATCAGTGTGTTATTATCCGCAATCGTATATCGCAAGCAGCTTGCAGCCGATGAAGAGATCGAATCCCGCTACGTTCGTGCCGAGGATAAGAAACATGCGGGCTGAATGAGGATAAGCTGTGATGTGCCCGGAAAAGACGGTATGTTCTTATCCGGGCTATTTCTGTAGACTGCCGACCAACACGACAGGACAAGCAGGCATATTATGTTCAACAATGGATACAATGGGGAAGGGACTGTCTGTTAACGTTGCAGAAGGGTTAAACAATTTCGTAGAATAAGATTAGTGAATTGCAACATAGAACCAGGCACAGCGGGTGTAATTTGGCTATGTTTGTGTAAATTCAACGTAAATTCTCGCAGGAATTCGTCAAAAGGACTTGAAATCATGCTTCAAGTTGAGTATCATAAAGTTGGTTGTTAGCACTGAACACTGTCGAGTGCTAATACATATGGCTACAACCTACAATGTAACGTTATATAATTTCAAAAGGAGGCTATTTTTCATGATCAGACCTTTAGGTGAACGCGTATTGGTAGAACCACTGGAGCAAGAACAAACAACTTCTTTCGGGATCGTACTCCCGGACTCCGCCAAAGAAAAACCGCAAGAGGGTAGAATCATTGCAGTTGGTGCTGGAGTATTGAAAGACGGCGTACGTGTAGCTCTGGAAGTGAAAGAAGGAGATCGCGTTATTTTCTCCAAATATGCCGGTACAGAAATCAAATTCGAAGGTAAAGAATATTTGATTATGAAAGAAAGCGATATTCACGCGATTCTCGACTAATTCAAATTTAATCGGATAACCGAACCATATAGCACGACCATTTTCCAACAAAAACTAGGGAGGTTTTCTTAACATGGCTAAAGACATTAAATTCAGTGAAGACGCTCGTCGCTCCATGCTTCGTGGTGTGGACGCATTGGCTAATGCAGTAAAAGTAACACTCGGTCCTAAAGGCCGTAACGTGGTTCTGGAGAAAAAATTCGGAAGCCCGCTCATCACAAACGATGGTGTAACCATTGCTAAAGAAATCGAACTGGAAGATGCATTCGAGAACATGGGTGCACAACTGGTTAAAGAAGTAGCAACAAAAACCAACGATGTTGCCGGTGACGGTACTACAACAGCAACTGTATTGGCGCAAGCGCTGATCACAGAAGGTCTGAAAAACGTAACTGCAGGCGCTAGCCCAATCGGTATCCGTAAAGGGATCGACAAAGCGGTTAAAGCTGCGGTTGCTGAATTGCAATCCATCTCCAAACCAATCGATTCCAAACAATCCATCGCACAAGTTGCAGCAATCTCTGCAGCTGACGAAGAAGTAGGCGAACTGATCGCTGAAGCTATGGAAAAAGTAGGTAAAGATGGCGTAATCACAGTAGAGGAATCCAAAGGATTCGCTACAGAACTTGAAGTGGTTGAAGGTATGCAATTCGACCGTGGATACATCTCTCCTTACATGATCACAGATACGGACAAAATGGAAGCTGTTTTGGACAATCCGTACATCTTGATCACAGACAAAAAAATCTCCAGCACGCAAGATATCTTGCCATTGCTTGAGAAAATCGTTCAACAAGGCAAACCGCTGGTATTGATCGCTGAAGATATCGAAGGCGAAGCACTGGCTATGCTGGTTGTGAACAAATTGCGTGGTACATTCAATGCTGTAGCTGTTAAAGCTCCAGGATTCGGTGACCGCCGTAAAGCAATGCTGCAAGACATCGCTGCCCTCACTGGTGGCCAATTGATCACGGAAGAACTGGGTCTGGACCTGAAATCCGCTGTTGTGGAACAACTGGGTACAGCTCGTCAAATCCGCGTAACAAAAGAAAACACAATCATCGTTGACGGTGCGGGTAACAAATCCGATATCGATGCACGTGTTAGCCAAATCCGTACACAATTGGAAGAAACAACTTCCGAGTTCGATAAAGAGAAACTGCAAGAGCGTCTGGCTAAATTGTCCGGCGGTGTAGCAGTAATCAAAGTTGGTGCGGCTACTGAAACAGAATTGAAAGAACGCAAACTTCGCATCGAAGATGCCCTGAACGCAACTCGCGCAGCGGTTGAAGAAGGTATCGTATCCGGTGGTGGTACAGCGCTCATGAACGTATATAGCGCGGTTGCGGCTGTAGCTCTGTCCGGTGACGAGCAAACAGGCGTAAACATCGTCCTGCGTGCTCTGGAAGCACCAATCCGCACAATCGCAGCTAACGCTGGCGAAGAAGGTTCCGTAATCGTGGAACGTCTGAAAAAAGAACAAACAGGCGTAGGCTTCAACGCTGCAACTGGCGAGTGGGTTAACATGATCGAAGCTGGTATCGTTGACCCTGCGAAAGTAACTCGTTATGCATTGCAAAACGCGGCTTCCGTAGCAGCTATGTTCTTGACTACTGAAGCAGTTATCGCTGACAAACCAGAACCAGCAGGTGCTGGCGGCGGAATGCCTGACATGGGCGGTATGGGTGGAATGGGCGGCATGATGTAATAAAGGTGTAAAAACCTTTAAAGCATCATGTGCCTGGCAGAGTGAATTCTCGTTACGATGTGACAAGAATTTGTGAGGCGGCCACTGCTAGAAATTATAAATAATACAAAAACCACTTCTTAATTAAGGAGTGGTTTTTGTGTTGTTGAGTATTTGTATAATCAAAGTTAGTATCAAGAGATATGGAGGGCATATATCATGAAACATATTAGAAAAATGATAGTGGCAGGTTTAGTGTCTGCTGCTGTTATCATCTTAATCTATAATTTCACTTCTGATTCCGAACGAAAATTTGTAAAAGTAAATGAAGCTAGTGATACTCCATTAACTACATTCACAGTAATTAATAATGAGGATTTCGCAGGCACTACAAATACGCATCAGTTTGATATTCCAACAGGGTTTAGTTATGTGAAAGTGAGTTTTAAAAACACGGGTTCGAAACACTTCACGTTTACGATCAATGAAGGATCTACTAGTGGAACCGCGATAACGTCTGGCAGTGTTCCAGCAGATGGGAAAGAGCATACATATTATAGTGACAAAGCATTGTCGACGGGCTCGTATTATGTAAGTACCTCTTCTGCGCAAGGGATGTCGGGCATATTGGATGTTTCTCTTGGAACTGATGTTAATTAAAGATTCGGTAATTCGCTCTAAATGTAGATTTGAAGCCCTGTGATTGAAACCTCGTTCCTATGGTTTCGTATGTACTGTGATACATAGAGAGCTTATCAGTAACGACTTGAGGAGGAAATGATTTGAGAAAGGGTACAAAGTGGACATTATGGATTCTGGGCTTGATGCTCGCTGCAATATTTATCAACTTTTTTATGAATCTATATAGCTTTGCTTATGCACTGATTACTGTGCTTATACTTGCCTTTATGGGGTGGGGTTTCTTAGTGAAATTAAAGAACGACGTTCGTCAGCATGAAGATTACCATAGAAGAGAGCATCAGTCTGCGAACGATGACATCGATAGATACACCAGGTAGAATTCAACCAACCTATCATACTTTGCACGTAGCATACATGAGAAGTTATAAGAAACTTGCACTGAAATGATTAAAAGGCTCCCGTGAGGGAGTCTTTTTAATGGCTGATCTTGTAAAAGGAAGTAGTGATGTTTTCTTCTATTGCTAAACAGATAGTTGTTAAGTAAAATAAACATATGAATAAGTACTCATGTATTAATATATAGACGATACTGGAGATGATACATATGTACGATTTATTGGTTATAGGAGCTGGGCAAGCAGGCTTGGCAGCAGGTTACTATCTTCAACAGTCGGGGTTAACCTTTTTAATCGTTGATGCTGCCTCGTCTGTAGGGGAATCTTGGCGTAAACGGTACGATTCCTTACATCTTTTTACCCCACGAATGTATGATGGGTTACCGGGAATGCCTCTTAGTGGAAATGAAAATAGCCTGCCAAGCAAAGATGAAATTGCAGATTATTTTGAAAACTATGCTAAACAAATGGAGCTTCCAATAAAGTTAAACTGTAAAATCTCCCGTCTCTCGAAGCAAGATGAGGTGTACTATGCTGAAACCAATGATGGAACGATTGAAGCGCGCAATATTATCGTTGCCACGGGGCCTTTCCAGACCAAAAATGTTCCTCATTTTGCGAAAGCATTATCCGAGCATGTGATTCAGCTTCACTCATCAGAATATAAAAATATCTCTCAATTGCTTCCTGGATCAACAGTAGTTGTAGGCGGAGGGAATTCAGGTGCCCAAATCGCCGTAGAGTTGACATCAGATGATAAACAAACCGTATACATATCCATAGCTCGAAATATTACCTTTAGGCCTTTGCATATTATGAGACGAAGTATATTCTGGTATTTTGAAAAGCTCGGAATATTACGTGCAAGTGCAGATCGTATGGTTGGAAAATGGTTGAGAAATCAGCCTGAGTACGTATATGGCTATGAGTTAAAAGAATTGATGACCCAGGGAAAAGTTAACCTGCGCCCACGTGCCATTAATGCAATAGATGACCGCATCCTATATGAGGATGGTAGTGAGACACGAATAGACAATATTATCTGGGCGACTGGGTTTAAGCGAAATGATAGTTGGATCGATATCAATACTGCTTTTGATGCCCAAGGTGTAATTATACACGAGAGAGGTGTCTCACCGGTTGCTGGACTTTACTTTGTAGGACTGCCTTGGCAGACATCACGGGGTTCAGCACTGTTGGGATGGGTCAAATACGATGCTCAGAGAATCGTTAGTCATATCAAAGGTAAGTCACATTAAACTATATAAATTGAACTAATCATTTACACGATAACGGAGAGGACAGAAAAAACCTGAAAAAGCAAAGCGTTCGCCTTTATCCCCGGATTTTCCCCTTCGGAAAAGGAATCAAAAAAATCTGGGGATAACAGCGATTGGAAGGTTATTCTGTCATCGTAGTGTCTGTGTAAATAACTTTAGTTCAACTTATATAGATTAGATATCAGGAATGATTAGCGAATATCATAACTCACATTTTTGGGTATATTCCTAAAAGGAGGGATTTTATGAAATTATTTAAACTGCCAATGATTCTTTGTGTTATAGTGCTTGTATCTATTGTCTCAGCTTGTGGTGCGGATGATAGACTACACGGAAAGAGCGATAACTGGGATGTTTCTCTACAGAGATCAACAGGGAGCTATAGTATTACTTATATAGGTGATGAAAAGCGCATAAAGGATTTTGTGTTTGACCTTACCGGCAATAATATAAAACAACAGGGGAAGGCGCTTGAGGAACAAGGGGTACCGTTCAGTATGTCGGGAACGGCTACTGAGGCGGAGAAAACGAAAGATCCAATTACCTTTAAAATGAGTTGGAACAATCAGAGCGAGATAGTAACTTTTGAGTAACTCTCGCATGCGGGAGGTGTTCATCATTGGACTTATGGCAACTATTAATCGCCTGGATAGGCATTGTTTGTTGGATTGTTACTTACAAAGATAAGATCAGTAAATGGATACTTTACCCTGTCTCGCTTTTTTGTATAGTGATTACTTTAATTTTTTGGCTTACTAATCCTTAAAATAGGAAAATGTTAGATCAGAAACTGTGACTACTGAATTATCCAAAAAAAGTACATATCACACGATAGGCCGTTCCTTCATGGAGCGGCCTTTTTGCACAATCGCATCTCATTTCGCAACAGTTATTTCAAAAGTAGAGTGCTCAGAATCCTGTACGCTGAAGCGATATTCTAATCCGTTGCGAATAGTCGCTCCATCAAAATCAGACTGATTCACATCACGATCCAATAGACTGATATCCTGGATGACATCTTGTGCATCGTTATACGTGTACTCACTATTGGTTGTGAGAATGAGTGTGGCGATAGCAGTCAAAAAAATTCCACCTGTTGGTTTACGCGTATCATCAGTTCCGTACAACCTGACTTCCTGTATGCTCTCATCTGCATTCACTGCACCAACCAAGCGTAATTCGTCATTGAATACATACTCGAAAGTGCCAGTGCCCTGCTCGGAAGAGTCTTTTATATTCAAGCGGGTAATACTCAAACCATTCAGTCGGTATTTGCCCACGGCGCCATTAAACTTGTTTTTAAATTCATCGGTAGTCATGTGGAGGCCAGAAAGTTTAATCTGGGATGAAGGGGTCTGATCTATTTCAGACTGAGTAGAGTTCGAAGATAAATTCAGCATCCCATACAAACCTATTGAAGCAATCGCAAAACAGGCTGTCGTTAGAAAAATAAATCTGATTGGCAACCTATTACCTTTGCGAATAGACAAGATCATCCCAACAACAAATCCCAAAAAAGCGATAAATCCAAGAATGAAGAGAGTGGTAAACAGATATTGCAAATTCTCACCTCGTAATAGAGTAATAGCTGGTACAAATCTTTCTTGCACCTCATTCATTATAATGTTCCGATGACAAAGTTCAAACTCCCACTATTCACTGCCCCAACAAAAAAAGCACTGCCGGCATGCTGCCAGCAGTACTTGCTTGATGTTATACAGGTCTTACCGTAAAGGTGAAGTGATACGCGCGGTTGGCTGGCAAGGTGTATTCGACATGGGTACGTGCGCTCCAGCTGTCATCTCCGCCAACACCCATTTGTTTGTAATTGATGCGGGCGACAGTCTGTTTGCTCTGAGGTAATTTGTACACATGGTCGTTTGCTTCCAGTTCTTCCGGTGTCCACAGCAACGCATTAATTTCAAAGGGTATGGTGGCTTCAACATGAAGGCCAAGCTGACCATCCGCTGACGTAATTTCTGCAAAACGTACATCCGTTTTGTTACCACACTCTTGTGGTTTCAGATATGGAACAAATTGATCTCGAACCGCACCTGTGTAATAACCGAGACGTGCACTGGTCAGACGGTCTGCATAATTATCATGCGGGCCTCTGCCGTACCAAGAGATTGTATCCAAGCGGTTATTCAGTTGTAGCAGCATACCAAATTCCGGTAGATCAGGTAAGCCTATGCCTGGAATAAGGTTTTGACTGATTTCCAATACACCATCCGCATCAATTCGGTATGTGATGGACAGCGTACATCCCGGATGTTGATCCCACGTATAATCGGTCGTTACGAGAATACCTTGCTCGTCTGCATGGTGCTCAAAGCGAATTAATCTGCTGGTAGCGTGAGCATCTCTCCAGAAGGCAGAACGCTCATTCAGGCGGTTCCCCATATCATTGTCTGTCATGGCTCTCCAGTAATTCGGCCGGACAGGTGCGAGCAATTGCTCCTGATTGTTAATCTGATAGGATGTTAACGCGCCAGTGGCTGGATTGAAGCTCAACGTGACTTGGCCTGTAGTCACTTTCAATTCATCTTGCAGATCCTGTACCTGCGGCGCATTGTCTTGTCCTTGACGTATCGGTTGGATTGGACGCAATCTCGGAGATACCACGAACTGATCCCAGGCAATCTCATGACCTACTCCTGCCCATTTGGTTGCCACTTTGGTAACCATAGATACAGTCAGCACCGCTTCCTGGAACAGATCGGAAGATGGCGTATAAGGGATTCGGACTTCAACCGATTCGCCAGGAGGTACCGCGATATCCAACGTACCGTTCTCTACGGACTTGCCATCGTGTGTTACTGTCCATACGAGCGAATATTCGCTCAGATCCGTGAACAGGAACTGGTTTTTGATGCGCAGCAGGCCGTCTTTGACATCAACGGTTTCCATACGAACGTTCTGATAACATTTCTTCACTTCTTCCAGCTTCGGTGTAACCGTCTTATCCGCCAGAATCAATCCGTTCCCGCAGAAATTGCCATCATGAGGAGATTCACCGAAATCGCCACCATAAGCAAAATATTCTACACCGTCTGCCGTAGTGGTACGAATGGACTGATCAACCCAGTCCCAGATGAATGCACCCTGCAACACATCATATTTATCGAACAAATCCCAATACAGATGCAGACCTCCACAAGAATTACCCATGGCATGGCTGTATTCGCAGATAATATAAGGTTTCTTCGGACCCTTCATGCGCGCGTATTGCTCCACATCTTGTGGACTGATATACATTGTCGATTCAATATCACTTGCCGAATCAGAAGGGCGATAATGGAAGGTACCTTCGTAATGAACGAGACGGGTTGGATCGACTTGTTTCAGATAATCGTACATGGCGATGAAGTTATCGCCGCCGAAGGACTCATTACCCAGAGACCATATAATCACGGACGCATGGTTTTTGTCCCGCTGGAACATCGAGTTACAGCGATCTATTACGTTATTACGCCATTCCGGCTTGCTCGCGGGAATATTGTTCTCGTTCATTTCCTTTTGCCCATATTTCCAGGTGCCGTGAGTTTCCAGATTCGTTTCGTCAATGACATAAAGGCCATATTCATCACACAGTTCGTACCAGAGAGACTGATTTGGATAATGGGATGTGCGCACGGCGTTAACGTTATAGGACTTCATCAACTCGATGTCACGGATCATGTCTTCCCGTCCAATGGCTCGACCCTTATCCGGGGAAAATTCATGACGATTGACGCCTTTGAATACAATGCGTTTGCCATTGATTTGCATCAGGCCGTCCTTCAGTTCAAACTTACGGAATCCGATCCGGCTACGGACTGCTTCCAGTGTTTCGCCTGATTCGTCCTGAATGGACAGCACAAGTGTATACAGGTTAGGGGACTCAGCGCTCCATAGTAGCGGCTTCATAACCTCTGCTGACAACTGGAATGAAAGTTCATCCTCACCCTGGAAAGTAACGGCCGCAGTAAGTGGTTGCTTCAGCACTGTCTGCTGTTGTGCATCATAGAGCTGCGCCTGAACGGACAATCCGGCAGGGGTCTGCGAGGCATTATGATTAAATAATTTCAAATCCAGCAGTAGCTCCGCATCCTGATACGCGTCATCCAGTTCAGTACGAACAAAGAAATCGGCGATCTGAACCAGTGAAGGTGAATGCAGGTATACACCACGGAAGATGCCGCTTAACCGCCAGAAATCCTGATTCTCCAGCCAGCTCGCATCACACCAGCGATATACCTCCACAGCGAGCTTGTTCTCACCTTCCGTTAGATACGAAGTGATATCAAATTCTGCGGGCGTGAACGTATCTTCGCTATAACCGACCAGCTCCCCGTTCACCCATACATAAAAGGCAGATTCAACGCCCTCGAAGTGCAGCAGGACAGGACGGTCTTTCCAGTCAGCAGGAACAGTAAACGTGCGGATGTACGAACCCACGGGATTATAAGTTGTTGGTGCAAATGGTGGCTTCAATTCAGGTTCACGCTCGACCCACGGATACGTCATATTTGTATAGTGGGGATAATCGTAACCTTGCAGCTGCCAGTTGGAAGGAACGGCGATCTCGTCCCAGTCACTGGCATCATAGTTGTTCTCATAAAAGGATGTAATCCGTTGCTCCGGTGTCTCCGCAAAGGCAAACTTCCATTGACCATTCAGTGATTCGTACCATGGCGATGCGCTGGAATCATTGGACAATGCTTCTGCTATAGATGGAAACGCTACCATAGAAGCATGTGCAGGTAGACGGTTTACTTGAAAAGTCTCGGGATTATTGTTCCATTCCGGGTATCCATTTGCCGGAGGGGTGTGTACCAGTTTCTTTCGCATAACAGCAACTCCTTCTGAAATGTTATAATATTGTCATTATAGAATTGAATTGATACTTAGAGAATAAAGAATATTGCCCATATATATCACAATATGAAACTAACGATGAAGAAAGTGGTGTACTGGATGGATACCCGGATTTTTTTTGGTAAAACAGAAGAAGCTGCTCGCCTGCCGATCTATATGACCACGGTTGGTTACTGGGAACACCAATATGAAACTGAGCGTCCAGAGGGATTCCCGGATTATCAGATCCACCAGATTATTCATGGTCAGGGGAGACTGATTATACAAGAGGACGAGTATATCGTCGGACCGGGTGACGTTTTCTTTCTGTATCCCGATGTTCCGCATCGATATATGCCCATCAGTGACCGTTGGGAACTGGCTTGGGTCTCGTTTCAGGGGAGAGAGGCTAGCCAGTTATTATCTTATGCGGGGATAACCGGTTCACGCGTATGCAGACTCAGGACAGCCACGCTGCTGCATGGCCTGGAGCAACTTCTGGTTAGAGGAGAGAATGGGGATACTACGGATTACGCAGATTACGATGTGGAATGCTCCAAACAATTATATGCCCTGCTGCTGGATCTGAAGCCACTGCTCATCGCATCCGCCAATTATAATGATGAACTGGAGCGCTTGAAGCCTGTGCTGCGTTATATCGCAGAGCATCTGGATCGTTCACTGTCGCTGAAGGAACTGGCCGATGTGGCGGTGGTGTCTCCTCAATATTTGTGCAGGCTGTTTCAGAGGGCACTCCATACCAGACCTGTATTTTACGTGAACCAGGAACGGATCAATCGAAGCAAACAACTCATGTTCAGTGAGAGAGAGCTTCGAATATATGAAGTGGCTGATCGGGTGGGTTACGAGAACGCCAGTTATTTCTGTGCGATGTTCAAAAGGCATACAGGCATGAGTCCAGAGCGTTTTCGCAAACTGCACGGACTGAATTGATGGAGTTACAATTTTAGTGCTCCACTTGCGGTAGGAGCACCAGAGTACACTTCACTTAAATGACATGCCAGATACACCTTCATCCAACCCTCGGAATCGTTCAGATCAACACCTAGAATCTCCTCTATTTTGCGCAGGCGCAGGTACAACGTATTGGTATGAATATGCAGACGTTCGGCTGTGGCTTGCACAGATCGATTCGCGGCAATGTAGGTTTTGAGTGTGAGTTCAAGCTCTCCTGATTTTTGCTGTTGAAGAGGGGACAGAATTTCGTGAATGTAGTTCTCGATATCGGAAGGTTCCTGGTTCAGAAACAACCGATTGATCCCGATTTCTTCGTAGAGCATCAGGCCCGCTTTGTTTTGTTTCAGCAAAAAGGACAATGAGCGTGTAGCCTCGTCATTGCTTTTGGACACATACTCAAGCCCTTGATACAGTCCACCAATGCCGATAGATAGGGCAGGAGTCTTGGAGGTGGTCCATTTCTCCACAGCCGTTTCCAGCCTGCTGATGATCCAGTGTCTGACTTTGGGCTCGGGTGCCGCAGCCAAAATCGTAATTTTGTGATGTGCACTGAACAATAGATGTTCGCGGGTGCCCAGCTCCTTTTCGATAAATCCGATCAACTTGCGCACCCAATTTTCAGTTGTTTTCATGTCGGGATGTTCCCCATAGAGCTGCAATTGAGCGACGAACAAGGACTGATGGGCTGGCAACTGAAAGCTGGAAAGTCGTGCCTCCAACTGCTGTGGTTCTCTATATTGCACGAGATCGCTGAAGAAATCATGGTTTTTCCGATAGGACATCTCGGTGAGTGAGTAGGTATTCACCATCTCCAGCATCACAATAGCTCCGCCTTGTTCCAAAATCACATGATCCAACTGACCTAACGGATGATCTAATTGGATGGCAAAACAGCCAAGCACCAGAGATGCGTTCACAATGGGATAGAGGTAATAATCGCTATGATCCGTTCCACCGGATAAGGTGATGGGGTTAAACTGACTGTCCAGAGCGGTATAGATATCGAGCTCACTTAGCAAGACACTTTCCGGGATGAGCGGGTACCAGTCATTTCTCGCCATGTCTACATAATAGGTGGGAAGTTTCAGCATCGACCCAACCGTCTCAATGATATGTCCGAGGCTCACATGTTCAATGGAAAGTGCCGTGAATTGATTATGAATTTCATTTCGGCTAACGAGATATCGGTTCGTCTCCAGCAGTTCTGAATACATGGTGGCGTTGGAGATGGCAATGGCTGCCTGATCCGCAAATCCCTGCATCACATTCAGATCATGTGGGGCAAATCGTCTGTTTTGTTCAAATTGGTATACCAGCATTACACCGATTTTGTGAGTATTCATTGTCACGGGAACGGCGATAAGTCCTTTTGCCATAATACCGTCAGGCAGTGAACTTACAATGATATCCGCATTCTCCTGACTAACATTGCCCATATCTTTAAAGGCATCATCCGGTGTGCTATACATTCGGCCAATGCCTTCCTCGTATACTTTTCCCGTAATGCCCTCATCCAGCTCGCCCTGATATTGATACACACTATCCTGAAAACCGACCTTGGCTCTAGGAATCACCTTGCCAGAGTCCGGATCAACCATCATGAACAGCCCGCAGGAAAGGGAGGGGATGACATGGAGCGCATTCTCCATAATTTTGAGTAACAAATCGTTCAGCTCCAGGGAACAGGTCAGCTCCCGCAGTCCGGTCAACCATCGATCATTGTGTGCACGTTCCTTCTCAATCTGTTGCTTCAGCAGTCCTTCCCGAATCAAAGCCTCCAGACGTTCACTCTGTAGCAGGGTAAGTTGTTTCTGGGTATCGATAACCACACGAATGTTGATGTTAGACAAAAAAACAAACGTGTACCTGAGAATCTTCCAGGATGACTCAATCTGTTCTTGATCTGTATATTCAGGTAGCTCTCCTTCACGCAGCCAGTTATTCCACTGGAAATCATATTCATCCTTGATCCAAATTCCGTACGGAACAGACCCAAAGACTTGAACCATAAATGAGCGAACCGCTTCATGAATCATAGCAAACGTACTCCTTTTGTGTTCACATGGCAAAATGCTTACATATATAACATGATCTTCACTATGCTGTGTGATTTATATTTTGTATTGTGTATATCACCATAATTAATATTAGAATGCTGTTGCTATCAACAATGACATTATACATTTGCAACTTATATAATGTCATTAACTTTAACACGATACAATTTCATCGTAGTAAAACAGTAGAGCTGTAAATCGAACAGATATACGTAATATTTAAGTTCAACTTAACTTTTTACACGAGCACGGAGAGGACAGAAATAACGTGAAGAAGCAAAGCGTTCGCCTTTATCCCCGGATTTTCCCTTTGGAGAAGGGAATCAAAAAAAATCTGGGGATAACAGCGATCGGAAGGTTATTCTGTCATCGGAGTGGTCAGTGTAAATATTCTTTAGTTGAACTTACAACCAAGTCTGAAAATGAGGTGGAGTACAGATGAGTCAAATTACTGCTTTTGTAGGTGCATTGTTGATTGATGGACAAGGTGGAGAACCTGTTTCCGATAGTGTGGTCCTGGTTGAGAACGGGAAATTCATAGCAGCGGGTGCAAAAGCAACCGTTCCAATTCCGGAACATGCCGAGCTTGTTGATGTAACAGGCAAAACGGTGATGCCAGGATTAATCGATGCCCATGTCCATGTACACGGGGCCAAAAATCTAAATATGGCTGCGGTGGCGCTGGAGGCCAATGAACTCCAGATGGGGAGAGCACTTCAGGATCTGCCGAAGCTGATCAACGCAGGATTCACAACCGTCAGGGATGTCGGTAGCCATGTTGCTGTATACATTCGCGATCTGATCAAGGAAGGTGTGGTGAAGGGGCCGCGGATTAAAACTTCCCGTCATATGCTCTCTCAGACGGGTGGACATGCAGATATCCATATGATTCCAACGGAACTGAATATCTTCACCGTGTGTGACGGGGTTCCGGAAGTCATTAAGGCAACACGCACGCAGTTCCGTGAAGGGGCGGATTTCATTAAAGTGTGCTCCACAGGCGGGGTACTTTCGGAGAAAGATGACCCTCGCTGGTCGCAATTCCGCATGGATGAGCTGAAGGCGATCGTGTATGAAGCGGAAGCGGTACAGTCTTATGTGGCTGCACATGCGCAAGGTACACAGGGGATCAAAAATGCGTTGGAAGCGGGCGTACGCACCATTGAACACGGGATCTACATTGATGAAGAAGGCATTGGCATGATGCTGGATCAAAAGGCGGTTCTGGTTCCAACGCTGGCCATTGTACATCGGATCATCAAAGAAGGGCATAAATACGGTGTTCCCGAATTTGGTATCCGCAAAGCCAAAAGTGTATATCAGGAGCATATTGAGAACATGATTATCGCGCGTAAGGCAGGCGTAACCATTGCAGTAGGGACAGACTTCTGCACGTGTGTACCTGTTGAGCATGGCGGGAATGCACTAGAACTTCGATTGCTTGTTGATGATGTTGGATTTACGCCGATGGAAGCGATCGTAGCCGCAACAAGAGATGCGGCGAGAGCGATGCAGATGGAAGCGGAGATCGGTACGATTGAACCTGGCAAAGCTGCTGATCTGCTGGTACTGAATGTGAATCCGTTGACGGATATTGGACTGCTCGAAAACATAGAGAATATCGAACAGGTCTATTTATCAGGTGAACGCTTGAAATAAGAAAATGGTTCTACGTTTACTGAACTGCACTGACAACATAGAGAATGGGGAGAAGCCACCATGTTTAGTCAACCGATATATATCGCCACAGTATTGCTTGTTATTTTAGCTATAGGGGAACTGGTTTCGATCTGGTCCAAAGCGCGAATTCCTTCCTTGCTTGTTATTCTGATCGGATATTTGCTGCTGAACTGGGCGGGGTTATTTCCTAAAGGAGTGGTATCCAGCTCTGCTCTGACGGCGTTCGGGGCTCTCATGGTGGCTCCGCTGATTGTACACATGGGGACATTAATACCGCTGAAATTAATACGTTCCCAATATAAAGCAATACTGATCTCATTGTTCGCATCACTCACGGCGACAGGTCTTATCCTGTTAATCGTATCACCGTTCTATGGTTATCCTACGGCTGTTGCCGGATCAAGTCCGGTTGTTGGTGGCATTATCTCTTATCTGATCACAACCACGAAGTTGCAGGAGATGAATCTGGGTCATCTGATTACAATTCCGGCTGTTATTCTGGGTATTCATTCCCTCGTGGGGATGCCGATTGCAACCAATATGTTGCGCAGATATGCGTTGAAACTGCAGAAGCAGGGCGCTTTTGAGAACAAGGTTGCAGGGGAAGGCCATGTGAACATTAAAGAAGCGAATGCTAAAACATTCCTTCCGCAGCGATTCCAGACCGCACCTATTCTGCTGTTGCTCTTGTTCATTATGGGTAGTCTCTCCATTTATCTAGGTAATGTAACCGGACTTAGCTACAGTATCTGGGCTCTGTTGCTGGGGGTTCTCGGACATCTGATCGGACTGTTCCCATCTCGTATTCTGGATAAAGCAAGTACATCGGGAATTGCCATGATAGGTCTGATCGTAGTCGTTATGACAAGTATGGAGTCGATCACTTTTGATGCGGTGGTTAGTTCCATTATTCCAGTGTTGTTCATTATCGCAATCGGTGTAATCGGGGTGCTGATCGGTGGATTTGTTGGCTCCAAGCTGTTCAAATGGGACCCGCTCAAAGGTCTGCCTGTGGCACTGACTGCACTATTCGGTTTTCCGGGGGACTACATTATCTGTGAGGAAGTAAGCCGTTCAGTTGGACGTGATGAAAGTGAACGCAAAGCCATCCTCGATGAGATTTTAACGCCAATGCTGGTAGGTGGATTCACAACGGTCACAACAGCATCCGTGTTAATTGCGTCCATACTGATCAAGACACTTTAAGAGGTTGTCAAAAACGGTCTTTTTGAACACGCACTATAAGAAAAATTGATGTTCTTTTCATCCCAATTTCAGTTTCCATTAAGGTTGGGAAGGTAAGATAAGTCTTGTAAACCCCTTCTCGTGTTAAATAGATGTGTGACTGGCCCTATCGGATTGTCCTCCGGTAGGGCACTTTTTTTTCTTCATTTCTGCGGTTGGTGGTATGATAGATGAATACATAATGTGTAACCAACTCTAGTGACCGGAGGATGGAATTGTGGATCACAGTTTGCACCCGTTGTTTAAGCCTATTCAGATGAATGGAACGTACCCTAACAGTTATTATGTTGAGAAAGTACCTGCTACTGGTCTGATGGCTTATGTGGCCTGTTATTGGGAATCAGGATCTCTTCCGAACACACATGCGGATGTTGCTAAGAGAGAAGGTCCAGAGCGATCGATGATGACGGTACCTGCCCGGGTATTACCGGATGGTTGCACGGACATGCTGATTACATACGACCCAGTCTGTTCAGAGCACTCCTATGCTTACTGTGGCAATTATACACAGCCGTTCGCTGTACCTGAGCCATCCGATGATGGTTCCCCTGCTGGAGACTACACCTTTGGTGTCCGGTTCTTCCCGGGTGGAGCGCATGTCTTCCATGGCATGCCTCTGGAGTGGTTTACGGATAAGCGAATTGCCCTTCAGGAATGTTGGCCGGAGAAGCTAAACGAGCTTCAGGAACGGATGGCCGAAACGAAAAGTTTTGCAGAGCGAGTAGAGGTTATGAATGCGTACTTGAGTCCGTTGCCCGTGCAGGCAAGCACATCGGAGAACAATTTGATGAAAAACGTGCTGCACCGCATCTTTATCGATGGGGGACGTATGAGTGTCCAAGAGCTGGCGATGCGTGAAGTGATCAGTGAGCGGCAGCTGCATCGCAAGTTCTCTGAGTGGGTCGGAATCAGTCCCAAACGATTCAGTGAGGTGGTTCGTTTTCATCGTGTGTTGAGTGATATTCATCAAGGGAACACGGCAGACTGGGCAATGCTTGCCCAGAATCATGGATTTTTTGACCAAGCCCATCTGATTCGGCAATTTCGCAAGTTTTATGGAGAGACTCCGTTGACGGCAGCTAGGGAGCATGGCAGAATGTTGTCCGATTTGTACAATAGATCTGTAGCACCTTCGGTTATACTGAAGTCGTGAGAATAAAAGATAAGGGAGACATCATATATGAATGGAACATTGCAGATTCGGGATCACTTGTTGAATGAGTTGGAAACAGGCGTACGGACGGGGGCTTCGTTAATTCGCTTGATCCGTTCGGAGGATTGGTCGTATCGTCCACAGGAGAATATGCGTTCATTGGTGGAGCTAGTGCATCATTTTATCCAGATTACCGCATCGGATCTTGCCATTATGCAGGAAAAAGGTGAAGCTGAGGTTGGGCTGGTAGAGAATAGCCTGTCGGGGATTGAGGATATCGAGAAGCTTGAAGCAACATTATGGAGCAATTTCGAATCCTACAAAGCTTATATCAAAGGATTGAGCGAAGACGACTTTTTGAATCGTTCAACAAAAGCTTTTTATATGGAACATGGTCACTTGCAGGTTCAATGGCAGATTGAAACCGTAACGCATGTATTCCATCACCGTTCGCAGCTGTATAACTATCTCAAGCAGCAGGGCCATGAACTGAACTTTTTCATGCTGTATGCGTAATTAAACCTGTAATATTAAAGTAAGCTTAGTTGGCTCCACCGGATGGTCCGGTGGGGCTTTTTTGCCTACATTCGTCTATCAATCTATGGAGTCTATCAAAATTGGACATTATGACCCTGGTAATTCACCGTTGCTTTAATAGATTTCAAGCATAGAATACCGTATCAAAGCAAAAAGGAGGTGATTTCAATGGCCATCCTTTTACCGATACAAAATTACAACCTTCCTGCCGGAGCAGGCAAGTCCTACTACGAAAACCTGGCAGGAGGCACAAATGCCAGCGCTACAGTGAACAACGCTGGACCTTTTCCGGTATCTCTCGTGATCACACGTGTTAATGCACCAGTAGTCACTTACGTTGTTCCTGTAAACAGCAGCCTTACCATTTCTGCAGGTGGAGTTCTGGTGTTTGCCTTGTTAGCTAACCTTGGAGGCGCAGCTTCCGGAACAATTCAATTCGCCGTAGCAGATTTGTAATTGATGTGAACTGGATTGGAACGGCCTCTGTCGGACATCTTGTCGGCAGGGGTTTTCTTTTTTATGGATATACATAGATTTAAATTAATTAAGTGGCTTGTTTACGATTACATCTGTATTCGATGCTTTAAACTTTAACAGCGCCTTTATACAGGCTTGTTTACTTTGGCGGTCATTCGATTAATTTAAGGTATAGGCGGCACGCAGATTGGTGTTGGCATACAGGAGGTTAGTGGATGATGAACAGAACAATCTTATTTGAAACGGAACGGTTGGAATGTGCGACTTGGAACGAAGGAGATCGTGCGCTGGCGTTTGCATTGTGGGGCGATCATGAGGTTGCCAAATGGATTAGCAGCAAGGGATTTCTGAGCGAGGATGAAGTAGAAGCGCGATTGACACAGGAGATTCAAAGGCAGAAGGAAGCGGGGGTGCAATATTGGCCCCTTTTTGAGAAAGAGTCGGAGGTGTTTGTCGGTTGTTGTGGCCTGCGTCCGTATTCTCCAGAAGAGGATATGTATGAACTGGGATTCCATCTAACCCGGGATCACTGGGGCAAAGGGTATGCCCAGGAAGCGGCGCGGGCGGTAATTGGTTATGCCTTTGACACAATGAATGTGAAGGCACTGTTTGCCGGGCATCATCCGGATAATGAAGTGTCACGTCACATCTTGATTAAGCTGGGATTTGAGTATACTGGTGATGAACGTTATGAACCGACAGGAAAGATGCATCCATCATATGTGCTGCGAAAATAAGAAACCCCCGACCAATGAAGGACAGGGATTGAGGGCATCTGGTTTCCTCTTTTTTATAGAACAAGTTCATTCGAAACAATACGATGTGCGGTGACGATTTGCCCAGTGCTGTCTTTTCCCCACACTGAAATTTCAGTTAATGCAGCTGCGCCCCCACCCGTTGTGAATACATATTCGTATCCATCCAGGTTGGCATAGTAGGTTTGAGAGAAGACTTGCCCGGGGGTCAGATTAACGGATTGCAGCACATATAAGGTCCTCGTTCCATTCAGGAAATAACCTTCAATGAGTACATTGGACGTATTGATGGAATCGGTGTTGACCATTTTGATGGTGACCTGTTGTGTAGGCCTGCTGCCACCGGAGAGGTTGTTCTCGATCGGGCCTGTAGAAAGGACTGCCATAGGTCCAACTCCTTTTTTATGAATGACTTTTTCTGAGAAAAGCTAGAATAGCATATGTTAGAATCCACAAAAGCGTTTGGACAAGGAGATATATGTACTGAATGAGAAGGAGGGACTGAATCTTCTGTCCCAAGGAGATAAATGTTTTCATGCTTTTTTTATTTCACTTTCAGCTTCTATTAAGGTAGCAGAGGTAAGATAAGTCTTGTAAACCCCTTCTCGTGTTAAATAGATGTGTGACTGACCCCGCCGGGCGCCGGTGGGGTATTTTTTTGTTTTATTTTCAAATAAACAAAACTAAACAAATATAAATAAAAGGTTATTTCTGTGTTTGTTATTGACTATCAAAGATAAACAAAGGTATAATGAATGTGAAAAAAGGAACTTACTATGTACGTGGCAAGCCATATTATTTTCAATATAAGGAGAGATTGATCATGAACGTGACCCTTACCAATGAAACAACGCAGGCTGCAGGTTTCCATATCCCATTCGTCCGTGAGATGGCTGAGATTACACAACATATGTGGAAAAATGGCTGGGATGAGCGCAATGGCGGTAATGTCAGCTATCTGCTGGAGGAAGAGGAAGTTGCCCAATATATCGATATCCATCATGTGATTCGCAAGATCAAACCGGCATTTTCGGTGCATGAGCTGGCAGGCAAGTATTTTATCGTGACCGCATCGGGCAAATATTTCAAAAATGTACTCGCTGATCCGGAGAGTAATCTAGGGTTGCTGCGTGTATCGCAGGATGGACAGGAGCTGGAAGTACTCTGGGGATTGAAGTCCGGGGCGAATCCAACAAGTGAGTTGCCTACACATTTCATGAGCCATATCGAACGTTTGAAATTGGACCCGAACCACCGGGTTGTCATGCACAACCATGCCACTCATGTATTGGCTATGACGTTTATCCACGAATTGGATGAAGCAAAATTCACGAAAACGCTGTGGCAGATGTGCACGGAGTGTGTGGTTGTATTCCCGGATGGGATCGGCATTATTCCATGGATGATTCCTGGATCAAACGAGATTGGTCGCGAAACGGCTGAGAAAATGAAAGAATACCACGCGGTCATCTGGCCGCAACATGGCATCTTTGGAACAGGAACAACGATTGACGAGGCATTTGGTCTGATTGAGACGATTGAGAAGGCAGCCCAGGTGTTTATGCTGGTTGCCGGTCACGAGATCCGGCAGAGAATTACGGATGAGCAGCTGACCACACTGGCACAAGCGTTTGGTGTTACTCCTCGTCCCGGAATTCTGGGCAGTTAAGGAAAGCTGTATTGTTTTATAGTCAACGCATAGATCAAGGAAGTGGTCTTGGGTTCATTGAACCAAAGGCCATTTCCTTTTTTTTGACGAACAATCGTCATTTTGGTTCAAAAAAGTTCAAATTGCTGAACAAGAATGGCTTTGTTATCGATTATTGAATCGTAGAATGCATTATCACGCGCTGGCGAAATTCGGGTGAAATGACGTATTGTCAACGGCTCTGCGATTTTGCATAATAACAATGCTTCACAGATGAGAGACGGAAGGAAGTTATGATCATGCTTGGCAAAATGAAGAGAATCTTAATAGGCAAGCCCATGAAATCGGCTGAACTGGATGGAGAAAAATTGGGGAAATGGAAGGCACTCGCCATCCTGTCCTCGGATGCCCTATCGTCCGTTGCCTACGGTACGGAACAGATTTTGCTGGTGCTCGTTGCGGCCGGATTCGCCGCCCTGTGGTACTCTGTTCCGATTTCCATCGCCGTGCTGGGATTACTCGTCATTTTAATTTTTTCCTATCGCCAGACGATATTTGCTTATCCAACAGGGGGCGGCGCTTATATCGTAGCCAAGGATAACCTGGGTACAACATCCAGTCTGATTGCCGGAGGATCTCTGCTGGTCGATTATATTCTGACCGTTGCGGTAAGTTCGTCGGCAGGGACGGATGCGATTACGTCGGCTTTTCCTATGCTGCATGACTACAGTGTTGTGATTGCTCTGATTATGATTGTTTTTCTAACCATTATGAATTTGCGGGGAGTGACGGAGTCAGCGTCTGTGCTGGCGATCCCCATTTATCTATTTATCTTTTCGATTGCGGTTCTGATTATCTCGGGTGGAATCAAATTTCTTGCCGGGGGGATGGAAGCAGCTGCACCTGAATTCGGAACAAGTCTATCCCATGTGAGTATGTTTCTGTTATTGAAAGCATTCAGCTCCGGTTGTTCGGCCTTGACTGGTGTGGAAGCGGTAAGTAACGCGATCCCGAACTTCAAGCAGCCTGCCGAGAAAAATGCCGCGGGTACATTACTGCTCATGGGTTGTATATTGGGAGCCATGTTCATCGGCATCACCTTATTGGCTTATGGGTACGGAGTGAAGCCTGATCCCAAAGCAACGGTCATTTCCCAGATTGCTGAAGCGACGTTTGGCAGGGGCACGATGTATTTTATCATCCAAGGTGTAACGGCACTGATCTTGTTCCTCGCAGCCAACACAGCTTATTCGGCTTTTCCGCTGTTATCCTTCATGATGGCAAAGGATAAATACATGCCGCATGCATTTATGGTCAGAGGAGACCGCCTTGGTTTCTCAAACGGGATCATTTTCCTCAGTGTGATGTCTGCGCTGCTGGTGGTCGGGTTCAAAGGGAATACGGAAAGCCTGATTCCGCTCTACGCGGTTGGGGTGTTCATTCCATTTACCCTGTCACAGCTCGGTATGATGATTCGCTGGATCAAAGTCAAGCCGTCTGGCTGGCAGATGAAGTTGCTGGTCAATACCGTCGGTATGCTGACTACATTATCGATTACCCTGATCTTTATTTTCACCAAGTTCACACAGACATGGGTCATCTTTATCTTTTTGCCGCTCGTTGTTTATGTGTTCATGCGTATTCACCGTCATTATTGCAACATCGCCGATGAGCTACGTATTGATATTCAGGTCGATAAGCCAGCCAAAAAAGGCAATACGATAGTCATTCCTGTTGCGGGCATTACCCGGGTCGTTATGAATACGATCAGTTACGCCCAGACGATGTCGGATCATGTGGTCGCGCTGTACATTGGCTTCGATGATGAGGCGATACGCAAGATGGAGCAGAAGTGGGAAGAATGGAATCCAGGTGTTCGTCTGGTCGTGATCAAATCGAGATACCGTAGCATTATGGGGCCGCTGAAGAAATTCATTGATACAGTAGAGTGGAAAACGGCTGAGACCGATCACATCACCATTCTGATTCCGCAATTCATCACTAAGCACTGGTGGCAAAATGTACTGCACAACCAGACCAGCTTCATGATCCGGGCTTATCTGATTAATTACAAAGACGTGATTGTCACCACGGTGCCATATCATCTTAATCGTTAACTCGAACGGTTAATCGCTTCACCTCGTTTGGAAGATTTACAGATTATTGTAAAATGAGTCGCTTTTATTAATAGACAAACGTTCATATTCCATTTACACATCAAACCGCAGGGACATCTCCAAACAGGGGAGTTCTTGCGGTTTTTTGTCATGAAATCCGGTTTGGATACCGCTTTCGAATGGATGCACATTTCCGTAAAGTCCCTTGTCCATGATTAACGTTACGTTGATTCAGAATGAATTTTGCTGTGACATTCGACTCTTACACTAGATAACGTGGTGCTGAAGTTGATCTAACATTTCACACACACTGAATGCGTGAAACAAGGGGGAAGAAAATCCGATGAGTGAGCTTGATAACCGGATCAGCTTGCCCGCCGCCAAACGGCGCGTATCCGGTACGAGTGCGCGCCGGACAGCCTCGCTGCGTGTGCAGCGAATGCGGGAGAATCTGCTGGCCTATGGTTTCCTGGCACCATCGCTGCTTTTGTTTGCAGTGTTTCTGTTTTACCCGATGTTTAAGTCCGTGTACCTGAGTCTGCATTCCACAGATCCGACGGGGCAGATTGCGGCTTATGTAGGACTGGATAACTTCAAGGCCGTGTTTCAATCAGGACTGTTTATGCAAGGTATGAAAGTGACGTTACTATTTGTGCTGTTTACAGTCCCCACAGGTATGTTGGCTGCTCTGATTCTGGCTGCACTGACCCACAACCGGTTCAAGGGAATGCGTGTGTTCCAATTTGTATTCTCTCTGCCCGTGGTGTTATCCGTTGGTTCGTCAGCGGTGATCTGGAAGTTTCTATTCCATCCGACCCTGGGCATGCTGAATTATCTGCTTGGCAAAGTAGGTATGGATCCAATTCCCTGGCTTACCAGCCCGGATTGGGCATTGATCTCAATTTCCATCATGACAATCTGGATGAACCTTGGATTCAACTACATTATTCTATCCAGTGGTTTGGCGGGCATCCCGGATGAGATCTACGAGAGCGCCAAGATTGACGGTGCAGGACCATTGCTGACGTTTCGCAAAATTTCGATGCCGCTACTGTCACCAACGTTATTCTTTGTCACGGTCGTATCGATCATTGGTGCTTTTCAATCGTTCGGTCAGATCAACATTCTAACCCGGGGTGGCCCGATGGACAGTACAAATGTTTTTGTATATTCCATCTATCAGGAAGCCTTTGTTAATTTCCGCTTTGGAACAGGTAGTGCGCAGGCACTGATTCTGTTCGTGGTGATTATGCTGCTGACCCTGATCCAGTTCAAATGGGTAGAAAGGAAAGTGCATTACCAATGAGTGCGACATGGACCAAAACGCTGTTGTATGTATTACTGACGATCTGTGCAGCACTTGTGTTGTATCCGGTGATGTACACCTTTTTCATGGCCGTCATGACGCCGGAAGATGCGAGTGCTTATCCGCCGCATATCATTCCAAATTCAATCGATCTGTCCAACTTTAGCGAAGTATTTGATATTGTTCCGATCGGTCGATTTATCGGCAATACCTTTCTTGTCGCAGGACTGACAACGCTTGGTCAATTGATTACAGCGAGTATGGCAGCCTATGCTTTTGCAAAAATGCAGTTCAAAGGCAAAAACGTCATCTTCAGCATGTTTGTCGCAACGATGATGATTCCATGGGAAGTGACGATGATCCCCAACTACCTGACGGTTCGCAGTTGGGGCTGGCTAGATAGTTACCAGGGGCTTACCGTGCCGTTTCTGGCAACGGCGTTTGGTACATTCCTGCTAAGACAGTTCTTCATGCAGCTACCCAAGGAATTGTTCGAGGCGGCGAGGATCGACGGTTGTGGTCATATTCGCTATTTCATATCGCATGTCTTGCCTTTGTCCCGTCCGGCACTTGGAACACTGGCAATCTATTCATTCCTTAGCATGTACAATTCGTATCTCTGGCCGCTGCTGGTGACAAACACACCGGAAATGAGAACCGCACAGATCGGAATCTCGATGCTGGAGTTCCAGGAATCCACAGCGTGGAATCTTGTATTTGCCGGAACAGCCATGGTCATTCTACCATCCTTACTGTTATTGATCTTCGGGTTGAAACAGCTTGTCCGCGGAATGGCCGCAGGCGCGCTGAAAGGGTAGGCAATGAAAGTTTTACAACTATTTAGTTGAATTGAAGTGGAAACTCTGAAGGTTTTGATCTAAAGATTTTAATTTAGAGGTTTTGAATTAAACCATGTATCAGGTCTTAAGGTCTGGATACCAAGAGCGAATAAAATGAGGCTCGTGCTTCAAATAAGATGTTGAAATGAACGACGGTAGTAGTGGAGGGGACGAAATCGATTCTGAAGAAGCAAAGCGTTCGCCTTTATCCCCGGATTTCCCCCTTTGAAAGGGAATGAAAAGAAATCCGGGGATAACAGCGATCAAAAGAACGATTCGTAACCGTAACGGCCACACCGCGTCATCCCCAAGATTTTATTGTACGCGAGCCATATAAAAGGAGAGCGATTTCGTTTGAAAAAAAGAGGAACATTCGCATTAATGCTGGCTGCACTCATGTTGGTCATTTCCGCTTGCGGAACAAAAGCTGAAACAAGTAGCCCGGCAAGTGGAGCACAAGCAGAAGCGGCCGCAGCTGAAACGACACAATTGACGTGGTGGCATTCCATGTCTGGCGCTGGGGAGAAAGCCATTAACCAACTCGCTTCCGATTTTAACGCTAGCCATCCCGACATTCAGGTGAAACCCATCTATCAAGGGAAGTACGATGAAAGTCTGAACAAACTCAAAGCATCCATGGGCTCAGACAGCGGTCCAGACATTATCCAAGTCTATGAGATTGGTAGCAAGTTCATGATCGATTCGGGCATGATTACGCCAGTACAACAGTTCATCGACAAGGATCAGTTCGACCTGTCCCAACTGGAGCCAAACATCATCCGATACTACACCATCGATGGCAAATTGAACGCCATGCCGTTTAACACATCCAACCCGATCTTGTATTACAACAAGGATATGTTCAAAGCAGCAGGTCTGGACCCGGAGAACCCGCCGAAGACGTATGAAGAGTTTGAGCAAGCAGCAAAAGCACTGGCGAAAGACGGTAAGCCAGGTGCATCCATGGCGATCTACGGCTGGTTCATGGAACAGTTCTTTGCAAACCAGAATGCAGATTATGTAAACAATGGAAACGGAAGAAATGAAGCAGCTACAGAGTCTCTGCTGAACTCCGAAGCTGGAGTGAAGACTTTAACGTGGTGGAAAAAGATGATTGATGAGAAGACCCTCTCCAATCTGGGACGTAGCACAGACGATACAACAGCAGCATTTACCGCTCAGCAAATCGGTATGACTCTTGATTCCACAGCTGGCCTGCGTAAAATCGTAGAAGGTTCAGGTGGCAAGTTTGAACTGGGAACAGGCTTCCTGCCTCGTCCAGCGGATGCCAAAGAAGGCGGCGTTGTAGTGGGTGGAGCGAGCTTGTACATCATGAATAACAAATCGGAAGCGCAACAGCAAGCGGCGTGGGAATTCATCAAGTACTTGGCTACACCAGAGGTACAAGCGAACTGGAGTGTTGCGACAGGATACTTCCCTATTACGACAGCAGCCTACAATGAGCAAGTATTAAAGGATAATATGGCGAAGTACCCGCAATTCCAGACAGCAGTCGATCAATTGCACGCTTCCGCCGATTCGACAGCAACATCAGGGGCATTAATGGGTGTATTCCCGGAAGCCAGACAACTTGTCGAAGGAGCGATTGAAACGGTCCTGAATGGACAAGGTACACCACAGGAAGCACTGGATGCAGCAGCTAAACAAATTACAGACAAGATTGCACAATATAACAGCACGGTGAAGAAATAATTTAATTCATATCCATGTTGAATGCAGTGATTAAGCTGCATTCAATTTTTTTGTTTTACTAAAGAGAAAGACTAACATTTTTTGTTAATGATTCCGAAAATAGAATAGGAAGCTGAAAGGGGTATCCCAATACATGGATTCATGAAAAGCAATGGACAATATTAAAAATAAGAAGGAGTACAAGTGAATGAAAAGAGTAACGGTTCTAATGATGGCATTTATGTTGTTGTTTGTTTCAAGTGTTTATGCGGAGGAACTTAAAGTTAAAGATATTGAACTCATCCCTAATACTTCAGTTTCGGTCGGTGGTAAGATTAATCTTAATATAGTTGTTGTGTATGATGACGAAAATTCAATACATAGCGATAACGATCCATACTACAGAAGAAATACAGGTCTTACAAAAACAGATTATACGATAAGTGAACCTCATATACTTCAAGTGCTGAGCACTGGGATGGTAAAGGTAATAGGTGTAGGTTCTTCAACAATTACTGTTAAAGTCGAAAATGTTGAAAGATCAGTTACTATTTCAGGTAGTTTGGATGAAGCAATTGATGGAGGATACATAAAAAATGGTGTGACTCTTGTTCCGATGAAAGAGGTATTTAAGGCACTGGGAGGGAGTGTTAGTTACATTGCTCAACAGGACGCCTTCGAGATTAAAGTTGGTTCTACCAAACTAACTCTCCCGAAAACGGGAACAAAAGCAACGTTAAATGGAGAGCGATTAACTCTCAAGTCCCCGTTGCTTGTTCAAAATGGCGTAACTTTGTTTCCTGCTTCTGTTCTCTCAGATGCTCTGGATGGAACTGTGACTTATAACTCTAAAGCTAAGCAGATGCAAGTATCCATTGGTAAAGGTAAAATGACTATTAATATTGAACAACCTCAAAAACAAAACAGTGTAACAGGAACAACTCCAACAAAAGGGAAACTTTATGCTGTGCCAGCTACTGGAGATATGAAAGGGTGGAGCATTCTCAAGGGTCATCCTTACGAAAAAAGCATCCGTGTGTACTTCAAAATCAATGGGTCAAATGTACAAATATATACTAAGGATATAAGGAAGGTAGATCTGAATAAAAAAGTAACATGGACCGATTTAGAGGGGAAAAAACACACAAATACGGTAAAACAGTTGTATACTGTTTTTGGGGAATTAAGTAATGAATATACTAGTGACATACTATATAAAATGTTTGGAAAAACATATTCAGACTGGATCGGGTCAACTTCACTGAATGCAGATCGATACGTTGACCAATACTTGGAGCAACAAGGATTAATTGAACCCTATGGAAGTAATATTACTTTGACACCAGACACAGAAGTGTATTGAAAACCGTCTGTAACATTTCGAAAAAGTGAAATTAGTATCATTTTTCATATTTTGTATTATCCCACAAGAAAGTCTCTGAGAGTAATTGGAGATGTTCTTGTGGTTTTTTTTTAACATTCTATTAACTCATACTGATTTTGCGCTTAATAGTTCTCTTTTATACTCAGTTAATGTTGTGATCTAAAGTGATCCGTACATATCGTTTTATCATGTGAAAATGCATGTCTCAAGACTCAGGTTTTAGTGGGTTTAAAGAAATGAGTACTGTTACTAAATGTCGAATTCGTATATATATTCAGTATAAATGTCAATTTAATTGACGTTAAGTAACCGTATATCTAACATTTATATAACTTTAATAGGCTTAATAACGTGTTTTTAGTTAAAAGTTAGTACTATTTATTCATTATTATGAGGTTAGTTTAGAAAATGTGATATGAGTGTTCTGTTTTCTTTCATAACGAAGAAATATTGTTTACACAAGTCTGTTATTCAGTTATCTTATATTTGAACTAATGTACAAGCTGGCTGAACAAATGATTGCCAAGTTGAAAACATGGGGGTAGGACGAATGAACAACAAGCAAGTGAAACGTTGGGCACAAGGGTTTCTGGTTTTCGTTCTTGTCGTTACAGGTGCGGCACCAATAGGTGGATTAAGTAGCACCGCATATGCTGATGAGGAAAGTGTAGTAACGGAAGAGCCGCACACAAGTGATCAGGAGACTTCCATACCGAATACTGTCCCAACTGAAGAATCGTCAGACCTGGAGGGGACAGAGTCACCAACTAACGAAGATGGTGATTTTGATGGAACTGAAAGTGAAGAACCAGCTGAGACGGATAACTCAGAAGTACAGGAAGCAGACGAGACTGGAATCATATCCATTGCTGATGCGAGAGTCCTTGCACCAAATACAAATGTAGCCGTTTCAGGTGTCGTAACGTACAGTGAACTCTCCGGAGAATTCACGAATTATTATATTCAAGACGAAGAAGCTGGCATTGTAGTCCGAGCGAAAAATCAAGTTGACGTGGGGGATCGCATTGAAGTGTATGGTCCAATTACCCACTACAGCGGACTCGTCCAGATCGAGAAGGATAAGTCAGGTTTTACCGAAGGATACATGAAGGTAACTGAGCAAAATGTAACACTCCCCGGACCCAAAAATATGGTGTCCACAGACTTTGTCAGACCAGCAGACCAAAGTAACAAAGGTCCGGGCGAAAAGTATGAGGGAATGTTTGTCGAAGTAAGAGATATTCAGGTAACACGGGGCAGTAGTTCGACGTTTTACGCTACGGATAGTCATGGTGCTGAGATGACGATTTATGCCAAAAACTCTCCTACCGCGCTAACTGTTGGCAAAACCTACGAATATGTGCAGGGTGTTCTGACATTCAACAGTAATTACGGATTAGAGATTTTGCCTAGAACAGCCGCAGATGTTGTAGAAAATAGCCTGTCTGTGATGGCAAGTGTTCCATCTGGCGGGATTCCCCGGAACAATGAAGTCACATTAACCTCTCCAGCCAAGAGTGCAGTTGTACATTACACGACGGATAATACAGAGCCTACTTCTTCTTCCGCCGTGTATAGTAGTCCAATAGTGATTGATCAAGACATGGTAATCAAGGCTGTTGCCATTCTTAATGGACAATCCAGTGCAGTGTACACCTTTACGTATCAAATACTTCCTGATAAAGAAAACGTGCGTATCCATGATATTCAGGGCGCAGGACATACTTCTGTTTTTAACGGATACGATGTTAAGGATATTGAAGGTATTGTTACCTCTGTCAGTACAAGCAGTTTTTACATGCAAGAGCTTCCGGGCGAGATGGACGATGATAACCGGACATCCGAAGCCATTCAGGTTTATAAACCAAGTCATGGAGTTATCGTTGGCAATCAGGTGAAGGTATCTGGGAAAGTTACGGAATATGGGGCGGTTAACGAATTAACCACCACGCAGATTACGGCGAGTGCCATTGTAAAAGTAATAAATAAGGTAGATCTACCTGCACCTGTGAAGTTGGGTGTCAATGGACGTGTAATTCCAACCGTCATTGACTCAGACTCTTTTGCAGAATTTAATCCCGAGATGGATGCTATAGACTTTTTTGAAAGTTTGGAAGGCATGCGTGTTGAACTGGAAAAGCCTGAAATTATAGGTCCTTACTCCAGTCAACCGGGTCTGGCCGTTGTTGTGGATAATGGTGAGAATAATCCACTTCGCACACCTAACGGTGGTGTTATTCTGACCGATAACAAGAAAGATATGAATGAGAGTGATCTCAATCCGCAGCGTCTATTTATCGGCAAGAAACCTTCCAAAGCAGTAAAAACAGGCGATAAGTTGGATGGGAATGTAGTCGGAGTAATGACCTACTCTAGTGGAAATTTCAAGGTGAGTCCTGAAGGGAATTTACCAGCAGTTATCCCTGGAGAAACGAAACAAGCGACTACTTCCATTGAACAAGCGGCAGATAAACTGACCATTGCTACGTTTAATGTGGAGAACTTCAGCAAAAAAGATTCAACACGAGCCAATAAAATCGGTAAAATCATCGTGGATAATCTGAACACGCCAGACATCATTGGCATCATGGAAGTTCAGGATAACGATGGCGATGCCGACACGGGCACAACAGCGTCCAATGAGAGTTTTCAGACGCTAATTGATGCAATCAAAACGAACAACGGACCAACATATCGATATAGTGAGATTTCTCCGGAAAATAACAAGGATGGCGGGGCACCTGGTGCCAATATTCGTGTAGGGTTCCTTTATCAGCCGAACCGTGTATCGTTGGCTAACGGTATCGGAAAAGGAAATGCTACGACAGCGATCACAGTCAAAGCTGACGGCAGTCTCTCCAATAATCCGGGTCGTATTGCACCAGGGGACGAGGCGTTCGCCAGCTCCCGCAAACCGCTCGCTGCTGAATTCGAATTCAATGGTGAACGTGTAGTGGTGATTGCCAATCACTTCAATTCGAAAGGTGGAGACCTGAAACCTTTTGGAAGTATACAACCTGCCACTCGAAGCAGTGAAGTTCAACGTGCGAAGCAAGCTGCATTGGTGAATGGGTTTGTGAAAGAGTTACTGAACAAAGACCATGAGGTAAATGTCGCTGTTCTTGGTGATTTTAATGATTTCCAATTCTCGAATACTTTGAACATTGTTGAAGGTAATGAACTGGACAATCTGGTAAACGAACTGCCAGAAAATCAGCGGTATTCCTACATCTATGATGGAAACTCCCAGACACTGGATCACATTTTGGTGAGTAAAAATCTGACTGAGACGGCAGCCATCGAAGTGGTACATGTGAATGCCGATTTTGAGACAGCAGATGGACGAGTGAGCGACCATGATCCATTGCTTGCACAATTGAGTATTGGAGATCCAGTGGAAGAAGGGGACTTCAACCTGCGCGTACTGCACACAAACGACACGCATGCGCATCTGGATAACATCCCACGCCGAGTAACGGCAATTAAGGAAGCGCGCAATGATAATACCCTGGTGCTGGATGCAGGGGACGTATTCTCTGGTACATTGTACTTCAATCTGTTTAATGGTCTGGCTGATCTGGAGTTCATGAACATGATCGGATATGATGCCATGACCTTTGGTAACCATGAGTTTGATAAAGGTCCAAGCGTACTGAAAGCATTTATTGAAAAAGCAGAGTTCCCGTTTGTAAGTGCTAATATTGATTATTCAAAGGATGCGAGCTTGAGTGGTTTGTACAACAATAGCATCGGTGATCCGGGTGAGAAAGCTGAAATCTATCCGGCGATTATTACGGAAGTGAATGGTAAGCGAGTCGGTATTTTCGGACTGACAACACCTGATACGGTATCTCTTTCTTCACCAGGAGATGACTTGAAGTTTGCGGATTACAAGGCAAATGCACAAGCAACTGTACAAATGCTGCAAAATGAAGGTATTAATAAAATCATTGCTTTGACTCACCTTGGCTACTCTGAGGATCTGAAATTAGCTGAAGCCGTAGAAGGAATCGACATTGTGGTAGGTGGTCATTCACACACCATTCTGAACGCACCAGTTTTGGTGGATGCCCATGCGGACCAAACTTTGGTTGTGCAGACTGGGGAATATGACGTTTCTCTTGGTCAATTGGATGTTACGTTTGATGAAGCAGGCGTATTGAAGAAGTGGAACGGCAAATTATTGAGTCTGGATGCCAAAGATGCTAACGGCCAATTCGTCTATGCCGATGATGTGGAAGCCGCAAACAAGCTGAAAGAATATGCGCCTCAGCTGGAACAGTTCAAGAAAACGGTTATCGGTAAAACAAATGTCTTCCTGGATGGAGAACGGGGCACTGTGCGGAAACAGGAAACCAATCTAGGAAATCTGATGACAGATGGCATGCTGGAGAAAGTGAAATCCATTGTGCAGGAAAACGACGTCAAAGGATACGTCGCGATCCAGAACGGCGGTGGCATTCGTGCTTCATTCCAGACAGGTGATATTACGCTGGGTAATCTCCTTACTGTGATGCCATTCGCTAATAATCTGTCTGCGTTGAAAATGACAGGCAAGGAAATCACAGCCGCGCTGGAAAATGGCGTTAGTGGTGTGGAAACGGGAGAAGGGCGCTTCCCACAAGTGGCAGGCATGCGTTTCTACTACGATTCCACGAAACCAGGCGAGAAAATTGATGCAACGACCAATACCGTGACCCAAGTGGGTCAACGTGTGGTCAAAGTTCAGATTAAGAATACAGATGGTACGTACTCGGATATCGATCCGAACGGGTACTATATCGTCGCTACCAATTCATTCATGGCTAACGGCGGAGACTTCTATCGTGCTATGAGAACAGCGAAAGATGATAATCGATTCTACGAATTAAATCTGGTCGATTATGAAATCTTCCATGAACATCTAGACCGTGTAGGTAATGTGAATCAAGTGACGGAAGGACGCAGCACGGATCTGAAAGGTACGCAACTTCCGGGGGACGGAAATGGAAGCAATCCTGGTAATGGTGGCGGCAATAATGGAAGTAATCCGGGCAGTGGTAACAGTGGTGGAGGGTCTACAACACCTACTCCGCCTGTAACTCCAACCACACCAACCAATCCTACAAACCCAACTACGCCAACTGTTCCGGGTAGTGGGGAAGGTACTAATCCAACCACTCCGGTTGTAGACCTGAAGGACGTCGGGAATCACTGGGCAGCAGTTGCCATTGAACAGGCCATTTCCCGGGGAATTGTGAAGGGGTATCAGGATGGTAATTTCCGTCCGAATGCACCAGCCACACGCGCAGAATTCATTGTGATGTTGGGCAGAGCATTTGAACTTCCAGCCAGCAACAAGGCATTGACGTTTAAGGATGCTGCCGGGATACCTGCATGGGCACAATCCTTTATTGCTCAGGCAGTGGATCTAGGCATCATTAGTGGGTATACGGATGATACGTTCCGTTCATCGGGCAAAGTATCACGGGTAGAGATGACAGTTATGCTTGTCAGAGCACTCGGCCTCCCGGTACAGTCGAATCCGGCACTGACTTTCGCAGACGCAGATAAAGTACCGGCGTGGGCTGTTCCATATATCGCTGCTGTATATGATGCAGGACTGGTGAAGGGAACAGGGAAAAATATGTTTAACCCCCTCGCTGAAGCAACACGTGCTGAAGTGGTAACCTTGTTATTGTCAGCAAGCGAGTTGCAAAAACAATAAAACGCATGATATAGACGGTTTAAAACAGCTTGCAGACTCCCATCTGCAAGCTGTTTTTTTTCTAATTAATGCCTGTTAATTTTCACCAAGTGGAGGTATAGTAGACAGGATTATATTGAAGGAGTGTTGACGTAATGCAAGAACAACCCGTTTTAATCGCACTATTTGCCATAGCGGCAGGAATTTTTAGTTTGCTCGGTGGTATCAACAATTGGGACTGGTTTATGAAGAGTTTTAGAGCAGGGATTTTTGTGAAGACCATTGGACGTCAGGGTGCAAGAGTGGTATATGGTATTCTCGGTGTTGTCATGATTGCCATTGGTGTACTATTGTTGCTGATTGGTAAAGTGTAGGAATATAAAAGGGGAAAATTTACAGAACCTGAGTACATAATTCAGTTTCACAGCCTTTAATGTAGAAGGTAACGATTAGTACGTTTAGCTTTATGCTTGAGATTTTCGAAGTTAGTTAGGGTGTGGAGATTAGCATTTTAAAATGTCTTGAAGCCCAAGCCTTCATACCCTGGGAAAGGGGTACCATTTTCTAAGGAACTCAGGACGCCTTATTTCGCCTTTAGCTCTTCTTTTTACAAAGTAAGGAACATCAGGCACGTTATTTACTGGAATTCCTTGCAAAAACACAGCAAACGACTGTTTTATTCTGATATAGCGTGTCTCAGATTCTTTAGATTTCTGGAATCACTTCATATCCTTGAATAAGGCGTCTCCGATTCGTTAGCGCTTGTATTTGCTCTGCTCTAACCGTGAGTGAGTATCTGACTCCTGATCCTATCCTATCCAGAGCGAAGCTTTTCATTAAAAGGAAACGGCACTTCAGGTAAATTCGGGCTTTCATTAGGTTTGAAGACATTCCCATTCCCAAGTAACAGTTACACTCAAAAAGACCACCGAAAAATTTCGGTGGTCTTTTTACCAAATTCAGGTTTATCCATCTCAATCTGGTTTAATTATCTTTTAAGTCTTCAACAGAGTTGATATCCATGTACGTTGGAACAACCAGACCTTGTTTAACTCCTGTCATGCTGACAGCGATATCTTCAATCTTGTCTCCATATGTCTTCCAGTAGTCCCCATGTGTAAGCGGGAGCCAAACGGCTGGAGAAGCATCGATATCACCTGCTGCCAAGCCTGCCCACATGGGACCAGCTTCGACTTGCAGTGCTTTGACTGTGTAACCCAGATCCGTCTCAAGCACATACTTCATCAGGTTGGTACTCGCAATTTCAGAGTCCCATGCAACATAACCGAGACGTAAATTGTCACCTTTAACCGGGGTTAACCCCTTGGTCCATTCTTCAATTTGGTCCGGATGTTTTTCCGCATAAGTCTTGGCAGCTTCTTCAGGCGAAACGCCCTTTTGAATGTCTACCATGATTTCACTCATTTGATCTGCAGTCCAATTAAAACGAGAGAAGAACTCATAGGCAACGGGATGATCTTCTTTGATTCCCTTACGTCCAACCGTGTGAACTTCCTCTGCATCGCCGAAAATTAAGTCGGGATCATCCAAATACTTCAGATCATACTGATTGAACATCCAGTGCGGAGTCCAACCCGTAACGATGATGGGTTCTTCATTTTTATAAGCTTTGTCCAATGATGCAGTCATTGCTGCTCCAGAACCTTCAATCAGATTCCAGTTAGACAATTCATAATGTTTAATGGCGTTTGCTGTGGCCTTCATCAGACCTGCACCTGGATCAATACCAACGATCTGGTGATTAACCTCTTCGCCCACATTAGCACTTGCCGATGGAGTGGAAGAAGCGGCACCTGTCTCCAGATCTGCAATCGAGTTTACTTCAGTCATGTACTTAGGAACCACGAGGCCTGTACGTACACCTGTCATATTAGCCCCCAGATCGTCTACCTGGTCTTTGTAACGTTCCCAGTAGTCTGCGTGTGTCAATGGCAGCCAAGCTGCTGGAGAGGCATCTACGTCGCCTGAGGCAACACCCGTCCACATTGGTCCGGCTTCCACTTGCAGAGCGTTAACTTTATAACCCAATTCGTTTTCCATCACATATTTCAGCAAGTTTGTACTTGCGATTTCGGAATCCCAAGCCACATAGCTGAGTTTGAATGCATCACCGTTCACTGGAGTCAGACCTTTGGTCCACTCAGCAATCTGATCGGCATGTTTCTCAGCATAAGCTTTAGCTGCTTCTTCTGCGGATGTGCCATCCTGGATAGCAGTCATCATTTCACCCATGTCATCCGATGTCCATTGGAAACGGGACAGGAATTCAAACGCAACAGGGTGATCTTCTTTCAAACCTTTACGGGCGATGGTGTGAATTTCTTCAGCATCACCGAAAGATTTCTCTGGATCTTCCAGATATTTCAGATCATATTTGTTGAACATCCAGTGCGGAGTCCAACCTGTAATGATGATTGGATCTTCATTTTTGATGGCTTTGTCCAGCGTGGCCGTCATGGCTGCACCAGAGCCTTCAATCAGAGTCCAGTCAGTCAGTTTATAGTCTTCGATCGCTTTTGCAGCAGACTTCATGATACCAGCCCCTGGATCGATACCAATAATCTGATAATTCACTTCTTGACCTACAGCATTGGCTGCTGAATTGTTGCCACCAGCCGAAGTTGTGCCACCAACGAAGTATTGTGAGAAACCAGCTACAAGCACAAGGAATGTTGCCGCAGCAGTGATCCATGCTTTTTGCTTGGCTGTAATGCGTGAAGTCTTTTTACGACCTGGCATAAACACATTTTGTGTAAAACGGTCCAGAACAATCGCGAGTACAACAACGGCCAGACCGGCTTCGAAACCTTTACCGATTTGCAGCTGTGTTACAGCACGATAGACTTCCGCACCAATACCTTGTGCACCGATCATGGATGCAATAACAACCATGGACAGTGACAGCATGATGGTCTGGTTAATACCGGACATCACGGTAGGCAAAGCGAGTGGAAGCTGTACTTTGAACAATTTTTGCATGGAAGTTGAGCCGAATGCATCAGCTGCTTCAACCAATTCGCCAGATACCTGTCTGATACCCAGGTGAGTCAGACGAATCGTTGGCGGGATCGCAAATATAACAGAAGCGATAACACCTGGAACGACACCTAGACTAAAGAATGTGACCGCAGGCAGCAAGTAGACAAATGCAGGCATCGTCTGCATGAAGTCAAGGAGCGGTGTAATGATCCGCGCCGCAGTTTTGCTGTATGCGAGCCAGATTCCGACAGGTACACCAAGCAGGATCGAAACCAATCCTGAAGTGATAACCAGACCGAGTGTGTCCATCGATTGGGACCAGTATCCCAAGTTATCTACGAGCAAGAATCCGATAACCGTAAATAGTGTCAGTGGGAGTCGTCCTACGAGGAACGCAAGAACACCCAATATGGCAATGAACAGGAGTGGATGGGGCAGCATGAACAGCCCGGAGAAGAATCCAACTACTGCCTGAATAACAATAGAGATTACATTAAACAATCCGGAGAGCGAGGAGCTCATCCAGTCAACGATGGATTCAATCCACGATGCTAGTGGTATTTTGGGAATCATTCTCAAGTTCCTCCTTTACTGCAACTTCACCGCTAAGTGCACCCAGCAGGGCACCGCGGACGATAACACCTTGCAGACGGCCATTCTCACCAACAACAGCGAGCGGCACATGGGCAGAACTTACAATTTCAAACAATTCATGAATCAGGGTCTCAGGCGACACTGTCGGCCCGTCCGTGATCAGAATGTCATTTAATACTTTATTTTCGCGCATTGCACGGGTTGCATCTTCTGCAGTAATGACACCAAGTAGCTTCTTCGAACGGTCAATGACAAACAGATTAGAGACACCATTTTCGCGCATGAGTTCGAGGGCTACCCGAGGACCGCGGTCAAGTGTGATTGTCTCAGGGCGACGCATGACGTGAGCGGCAGTGAGGACCTTGGACAGATCCACGTCTTCGACGAAGCGGGCCACATATGAGTTGGCCGGTTGAATCATGATTTCTTCCGGTGTACCGATCTGCACAACTGCGCCGTCTTTCATGAGGGCAATACGATCGCCGATGCGCAGCGCTTCGTCCAAGTCATGGGTAATGAAAATGATGGTCTTTTTCATTTTATCCTGAAGCTCGATCAACTCGTCTTGCATATCACGGCGAATCAATGGATCAAGTGCACTGAAGGCTTCATCCATCAGTAGTACTTCCGGGTCATTGGCAAGTGCACGCGCCAAGCCGACACGTTGCTGCATCCCGCCACTGAGTTCATCTGGCATTTTGTCTTCCCAGCCCTTAAGGCCAACCAGCTCAAGTGAGGTTTTTGCCTTCTCCCGGCGTACTTCCTTATCTACTTTTTGTATTTCCAATCCATACTCCACATTATCAAGAACGGTACGGTGCGGGAACAACGCAAACTTCTGGAAGACCATGCTAATCGTTTTCCGGCGCACTTCGCGCAATTGTTCTTTGTTCATCTTGCGTAGATCCTTACCATGGACCAGAATTTCTCCGGATGTTGGTTCAATCAGACGATTGAACATCCGAACCAGTGTGGATTTACCACTCCCGGACAGTCCCATAATAACGAAAATCTCGCCTTCCTTAATGTCCATGTTGACCCGGTTGACACCAACCGTTATCTGTTTTTCTTTGGCCAACTTTTCTTTACCCCAACCTTGCTCCAGTAATTGCAGACCTTGCTCGGTTTGGGGTCCAAACAATTTACTTACGTTTTTCACTTCAAGTATGGTCATGTTTTCACCCCTTCTGATGTGTTGTGCACTTCGAACGGCTTTCAGCATCCATAAGCCCATACACTTATGCGCCCAGCCACGAAATCCGGTAATTGTTGCTTCGCTTCCCGTCTTTCTGGGTAACGTTTTTAAGTCTAACAATACTTAACCAGTATATCAACCGAATAAACAGTACATAATGTTTGTACAGTAAAAACTGTACAAAGTTTTTCGTCCAAATACTCCGTCATTCTCCTTATTCTGGCTAATAAGGCAGCTTTACATTTGACATTGCTTTTCCTACAATAGAAAATGAGCTGAATTGAAGCTGAATTTTTTGGTTAAAAGATAGTCATAGGCAATTGTAGCCTGGTAAAGTTCCCATTTTCATACATTGGGTGAATGAAAGCCCTCTGGCATATATGATGTCCGGCCGAGTGCTTTCCCATGTAAGCAGGACTTTTAAAGTGTTGCAATTATTTCGCCAAAGACTGTGGAATGTTCAGAATGGAGGTTGCAAGCATGGGCTTGGACCATTTACAAGAGGAACAGCAGGCAACCGTGCTGAAGATTCGTAAGCGCGTCATTGAAGCCATTGGACGTAATATGGATCTTTACGGCGTTACGCTGTCGACGGGACACTTATATGGATTGCTATTTTTTGCAGACAAACCAATGACCCTTGACGATATGGGACGGGAAATGGAAATGAGCAAAACGAGTATGAGTACAGGTGTACGAACACTGCTGGATTTGAAAATGGTAAATAAAGTGTGGAGCAAGGGCTCCAGAAAAGACCTATATGAAGTAGAATACGACTGGCATCAGACGTTTACGGATTATTTTGCGATTAAATGGAGAAAAGCCGTGGAGAGTAACCTTCAGATTCTACGCAAATCAATTGAAGAACTGAATCGGTTAGTCGAAGGTCTGGATGAGCAGGCAGACGCTGAACTTATCCACATTCTGATGGAAGACAAACACAAAGTTTTGCAAGCGGAAGCATATTACAAATGGTTGGATCGGTTGATTGATACCATGGAAAATGAAGAGATATACAAGCTGGTTCCGAAGGAAGAGATCAAGGAACATTCATAATTACATGCAAAGGGCCCTTTCCGTTATTGGAGAGGGCCCTTTGGCCTGTGCAATATCTTACTGAATTATTAATGAAGGAACACGATGTAAAAGATAATCTTGCCCATCGTATCGACCTATGTTCACATCTAATGTCCGATCAGACCTGCCTGAGGAAAGACTACAGACTGCTGAGTAATCTGTTCCAGTTCGTTCAGAATCTGCAACCGGCCACCCGGGGTCCAGCATAACCGTTGCCAGTTCGAAATATCGTGAACGTTACCATACAATACAGCAGGAGATCGATTCCATGATGCCGTTTGTTTCATGCGTCGGAACACCTTTTCACTGACAGGCTGAAGCGAAGCACGATGGATCAACAGGTAATCCGTGTCCAGCACAGGGATACTATCCGCTGCATACTCATTTCTGGAACTTTCGGGAGATACAAGCTGAGCAGGCTGAAGTCCCAATTCAGCATACAACAAGTGATTTAATGGATGCTCGCCAGTCCCTTGTAAGCGAATGGATTGATTCGTAACCTCCATCAGAGCCAACCGTTTTTGTCCGAAATAGGGTTGCAGGTTCAGGCTTGCTTCAAGCTTGCGAAACTCAAGTTCTTTGAAATTCAGCAACGCTTGTTTCTCACGTCCGACCAGTTCGGCTATGCGAATATGGTTCTCTTTCCAGTCATCAGTGGACTCCAAGATGATGGTGGGTGCAATACTTTTCAGGCGATCATAATAGGGCTTGTGGTAAAAGTCACCGATGATCAAGTCTGGCTTCGCCTGCCGAAGTTGATCGAATTGTCTGGTTAATCGGCGTTCTTGTTCATATTCATCCGATTCTCGGTCGAACACTCCTTCACCTTCCAGCACAGCTACCGGGCGCAGTCCAAGCGAGGCCAAGTTCTCATGGAATCCCATAATGGATGCCGTAGCTACGCGAAGTTGATCTCTTTTCATATATACGCTGGGAGCAATCCCCAAGGTTTGTTTGAATTTGCGGCTAAAATAATACTCATTACCATACCCGACAGATACCGCGACGTCTTTGAGGATACAGGGTTCCTCTGTCAGCTGTTTTTTTGCTTCGTTTATACGTAAACGATTCAGGTAATCGGTCGGTGACATGCCTTTGGCCTTCTTGAAACTGCGTGAATAAGAGCTGGGGGTGAGTCCAGCAATCTTGGCAAGCTGATCCATGCTGATTCCTTCACTCATGTAACGTCGCATATACATAATGCTGCGTTCCAAGGCAGGGTCCACTTTCTCATGATTGGCTTCCAGCCTGTTCTCTGAGAGAAATTGCAACAGCTCATGCAGCTGGCTATGTATGCTGATAAAGTGATCCGGTTGAAGACCGCGATAGGTTTCATAGAGTTGTTCGAAATGTAATTTAGCCTGCTGCTCGTGACGAACCAGCAACCTGCCTGTCTCCCAATCCAGCGGGAAGGCAGGTGATGAGGTCATTTTCCATTCACCGCGCACTTGCTGCAAACAAACCGTATCCATGCTTAGTAATATACATTCGGTCATATTCGAGCGTGCAGCGGCCTCGATGGTTGTTCCTGGCTTCAGTACAAACAAGCTGCCCGCTTGAGCCGTGTAGACTGTATCATTCAGGACCAGAACACCGTCTCCTTGCAAAATAAGACAGAGCATGGGCCGTGACACCGTCTTGCCTTGCACACGGAAATTCTCCCCACGACGCACACGGCACATGGAGGAGAGGAGCGGTAGAGATGAGGTTTCAGCAATGAAGGGAAACTGTTCAGTCATACGGACCATCCTTTTGTCTTATTTTCTTAATGATAACAATTATCATTCTCATATGGAAGATGTTTTTGAAAAATAGTTTTCGACAACCAAAAAAGGACTACCAAGAGCCGTTATGGCTGCATGGTAATCCTTTTTGTTTTGGACATGTCCGTTGAATGGGCTATACGCCTGAATCAACATGATATGTTAGTACGGTGTCACCAATAGAATATTGTCGAGGAAAACGTCACTCATAACTTTTTTCCCTGTTCCACCCGTTTGCACGTGATACAAGCGATATTGATCTTTGGCATTGATGTAGAAGAGGCCTTCAACATCATCTCTGATATGGAATGCATCCCATTCGTCCCCGGTAAGTTTCGTTACCTTGAGAGCTGTATTAATCGAATAGAGTCCATTGTTGCCCGAGATGTATGCAGCCGTAGATGTACCATTGGTCAATTGATTCGCCACATACGTTACATTGTTCAGGTTCAGGTTGGCAGACTTGGTCACTTTGTTGCCCGAGACCGTTTTGGCATAAGCCTTTTTGTCTGCATCAATAATGACAACCTTGTCTGTTCCTAAGGCACTTATTTCACGAACGCTTTTGTTATGAAGCTGAAGTGTTTTGGCTGAAGTGGTTAACGCAAACGCTTTGCCTTTGGCATAATTGTAATCCTTATTGCTGTCGAGAACGATTCCTTTGTTATACACGTAAAGATTGTTTCCCCAACCACCGGAATATACAGCATTCACATCCAGTTTGGCTTTGGGATTAACCGCAGTTGCTTTGCCAGTGTTGTATTTCACCTTATACAGGACAACAGCATTGGTGGAGTAAAACTCCTCGTAGGGGTCTGTATTTACCATCAGTTGCAGTTCGTTTTTGGCTTGATTTGTAAAATAACGTCCTTCCACTGCGCCTGCGGCAATCCGCTGCACAGCTCCAGCACCGTTGGACGTTTTGGACACGATCCACGTGTTTCCATTAACCAACGCATTATAGTAGGCACGCCCTTTGGTTACCAGGAGGAATGGGAAGTCGGTATCAGCCTTGTCAGCAATCTTGGTGACAGCTGAAGCGTCACTATTGCCATTCGCGCGATAAATGGTACCTGTAGTATCCAGATAATAGATGAATCCGTTATCCGTATAATAGCTGAGTACATCTGTAGCAAATGTCTCTGCCGCATCGCTGGACCCGTCATTTGGAACCCGAAGCAAGGTTGTGGAAGAAGCAGTCTGCGTGTAGTAGAGGTGAGAGCCTGCCGCGAGCAAGTCTACACCTTGGAAATCAATTAATACTTCTGTTGTATTGCTGCCATCCGCGGATACTTTGTACAAAACTCCGTCGGACTCATAATACACTGTGGATTGGCTAAGTGAAGCTGCCTGGGCTGCGGTTCCACCTCCCAATGTCACTGCTGCAATGAGTGTAAATAACAGCAATGTACAGATGGTGCGTTGTAAGTATGTATACCCTGTTTTCATTCGTTCATCGTCCCCTTCGTTCTTCTATATGTATGTCGTTAATTCCTTATGTTATATCGGTAAACTATGGAAGATATGTTAGATCTCAAACATGAAAAAAAGAAGAGAATGAAATTGAATTTCATAGTCATTCAAACCTGAAATCGAATTGCGCATGATGCTGCCAATCCCGTCCCAAAGCATTCTCCGCCTGACTTGATCGTGATAACATTACACTCAACCAGAGCAGAGGAGTGAGCGATCATGGTAATGAATGTGGCGATCATCGGATTTGGGAATGCAGTGGTGAATTATCATTTGCCTTATCTGGACAAAAAAGAAAACATCAAGGTGAAGACGATATACCGTCGCGAGGAAGATCGGGTTGGCGACACAGAGCGTGAATCACTTTATCCCGAGATTACTTTTACGACGAATATCGAAGACATATTGCAGGATAATGAGATTGAATTGATTGTTGTTGCCACCCATGTGGATAGCCATGTAGAGTACGCCAAGCTGGCATTGGAACACGGGAAACATGTGCTCGTGGAGAAACCTTTTGCCTCCACTTCTGCGGAAGCCAAAGATATCTTTGAACTAGCCAATCGTAAAAATCTCATCGCTATGGCGAATCAAAATCGCAGATTTGATGGTGATTTCCTGACATTGAAGAAAGTGATTGAGAGCGGCAAACTGGGGAATATTGTTGAAATCCAGTCCCACTATGATTATTTTCACCCACAGTACACCAGAAGTGGATTTGGATTGCTGCATGGCTTGGCCGTGCATACGATCGATCAGTTAATCTCCATCTATGGCGTAGCTGACCGTATTGATTATGATGTTCGGAGTTTGATCGCGCCGGGTGAATCTGATGATTACATCGATATTGATTTTCGATATGGAAGAATGAAGGCCACGATTAAGTGCAGCCTGCTTGTGAAGATCGAGCATCCAAAATTCATTGTCCACGGGGAACGAGGGAGCTTTGTTAAATATAGCAGTGGGCATCAAACGAAAAATGGAGATGGGCGAACCAGGGTATCCATTGAAGCTGAACCGGAGGATAACTGGGGTACGATTAGTTATGTGGACGATGAGGGAACATCACATACGGAGAAAGTTCCTTCGGAAGCAACAGACTATGGCATTTTATATGATCAACTGCTTCAAGCCATTCGACATAACGGTGATAAACCGGTCAAGGATGAAGAGGTTTTATATGTATTGGATATTTTACATGACGGAATCGAAGCAGCGAAGAGAGCCAACTGACAAACAACCAACGACAGGAGCGAAACGATATGATGAATATAGCAACGATTGGTACAGGGTCCATTGTGGATGCCATTTTATCTGCTATAAATGAACTGGAAGATGTTACGTGTACAGCGATGTACTCCCGGAAGAGAGAGACAGCACAGGAGCTTGCGGGTAAGTATGGGGTCGGTACCATCTATACGGACCTGGAATCCCTATTTTCAGATACAAATGTAGATCTCGTATATATTGCTTCACCAAACAGCATGCATTACGAACAGGCCTATCAGGCACTTCAACATGGCAAACATGTTGTCTGCGAAAAACCGTTCACGTCCACGCTTCAGGAAGCAGAAACGCTGATTGCACTTGCAAAAGAAAAGAATCTGTTGTTGTTTGAAGCCATCTCCAACATTCATCTGCCCAATATTAAAGTCATACAGGAGCAACTACCAAAGCTTGGTCCGATCAAACTCATCCAGTGTAACTACAGTCAATACTCGCGCAAATACAATGATCTGCTTGCAGGGGGAACGCCAAACGTATTCAATCCACATTTCTCTGGTGGAGCGCTGATGGATATCAATATTTATAATCTGCATCTGGTCATAAATCTGTTCGGCAATCCGAATACCGTATCGTATACCGCGAACCAGCATGCAAACGGCATTGATACGTCAGGTGTAGTGGTTCTTAAGTATCCGGGGTTTATTGCGGAATGTGTAGGTGCCAAAGACACAAACAGCATGAACTTTGTGCTTATTCAGGGAGAGAAAGGTTATCTTCAGGTTGTAGGAGGAGCTAACGGTTGCCGGGAGATCAAGCTTCAGATCGGGAATGAGCCTGCTGAGGCATATAATGCGCAGACCAAATCCAATTGGCTGTACTATGAGTGGGAAGCGTTCAGGGACATGCATGCAAATGGGGATTACAAACGGTGTTACGAACTACTCGAACACAGCCAGTCTGTGATGAGCGTACTCATGAGTGCACGTAAGGATGCCGGAATTCAATTCGCAGCAGATCAACGGTAATCGTTAATACGTATCGCTAATGCTCCCCATGTATAACATGTCGAAAATGTAGAGTACCGAGACCATCGAAGACATTTTGGATAGCCTTAATTGTTCATTGTATCCGTAAGCCAGCAGCGTTTCATCACAATGTCTGGACAGGGTTGAATGGTTGTTGCCCGTGACCGCGATGACTTTCATCTGTTTGTTGCTCAGCACTTTGGCAGCTTCAATCATGGATTGGTTCTCGCCTGTGTGTGAGATAACAAAAGACAGCGTCAGGCTGTTGGGATTCATCGTGTTCAAATAATGCATGTTCGGACTATTATGAGCAATCGCAGATATGCCGAGTTCATTCCACTTGGCACAAGCCTGTTGAGCCAGATAATAATTCATATCACTGCCATAGACATCAATGCGTACGGATTCTTTGACCCAGTTCGCGATTCGTAGCAAAACAGGAGCGTTTAACATCCGGCGGGTATCATCCAGCGCCTGCTGGTACAAGTAAGGAACCGAGTCAATGGCAGCCAGCACGTTGCCTTGTTCTGCAATTGCATGATCCTGCGTCTGCAACGTGGAAGGTATCTGTTGGTATTCAAGAGCAAGCTTGAGCTGAAAGTCTGGGTACCCCTTGGTACCCAGCTTTTTGCATAGACGAACAATGGTGGATGAGCTTGTATAGGTCTGCTGAGCTAGTTCATGGGCTGTAGAATCAAATACAACTTCGGGATTATTCAGGATATAGTCCACAATATGTTTCTCCTGTGCCGTTAATTGTGAAGCATATTTTAATTTTTGAAGTAGTTTGGATTCCATACAGTTGTTCCATTCCTCTCTAAAATCATCCCATAGCATATATCTCCACATCATAACCTGCGTATATTTATTTCTCAATCGCACAACTCAGATCTGACTTTCCGCCAGTTGCTGACGACTATTCCACGACGTGACCAGACGAAGAAGAACCACACTTATGAGCAGGAGCACTGCTCCAATCATGACTAACATCCAAGGACCAATCAGCAGCATGCCACTGGCTTGACCAGCGACTAAGGCGATGAGGGGAAGGACAATTAATCCGCCGAGTTGATAGGCTTCCTGGAACCCACGGACCTTGGCCGAGATCAGGACGTTTAATAAAATGACCATAAGACTGCAAGCGGGAACAACCCACACGACAAGTATGATCCAGTTCAGATTGGGAAACATCAACGTTCCAAACATGGGGTACATCAGAATATTGGCAATGATTCCATAGATCAGGAAAGTAACCCAGGATAATAGAATGGAAGGGATCAGGGCAGCTAGCACTTTGCCTTTAAAAAGAGTGTCCATACTTATCGGTGTGAACAACAATCCTTCCAGCGTCTTACGTTCCTTCTCACCAGCGAAACTATTGGCCGTCAGAATACTGGAGGCCATTACCGGAATGATGAGAAACAAGGGAGCGAACATATACATGGCCAAGTAATAGACAATACGATGATTATCTGTAGGCATGGAAGCAAGCTGAGGAATCTGTCCACCATGGGTTAACGCATCCAATGATTCGAGTAGAAAGCTGATGTTGCCCAGAGAACGAAGTTCCATTCTGGAGGCCGCCCACAGAAGGGCGGAGGGCATGATGATTCCAATAATCAGTGGAACGATCAACATGGGCAACCAGAGCTGAATGCTGGCTGTGACGGACCGGATATCTTTACGTACCAGTGCACGTATGGCTTGGCGGTTATTCATAGTGGTGTGCCTCCCTTATGGCAAAATAGATACTTTCCAGATCACTGCCCGTGATGCGGGCCTGATAGACTTGACCATGCTGCGTTAATTGTCTTAGCAGTAATGGAATATCTTCACGCGATGTAAGCTGAAATACTGCTTGATGTGCGGAGATTATTTCAGGTGTAAAGTCGGTTGCCGTGTGCCATCCTTCTGGCATGTCGGCTTCTACTTCGAGCTTCGGAGTGGACAGGTACCGGTTAACAATCTCCTGTTCCGTGCCTTCCTCCACGATGCGCCCCTTTTCCATGAAAATATAATGATCACAGACGGCTGACAGTTGGGACAGCACATGGGATGAGACCAGGATTGTCATCTTTTCTTCCTTATTTAACTGACGGATAATGCGTAGCACCATCTGAATTCCATCCGGATCCAGGCCATTGGTGGGCTCATCCAGAAACAGGATGGAAGGACGGTGCAAGAGTACTCGTGCAAGGCCCAAGCGTTTCTTCATGCCTGTGCTATAGGTGCCGACTTTTCGATGCTGATAATCCTGCAACTCGAACAGATTTACAAGCTCGTCGATTCGTTTCTTGGCATGATTCAGGCCAAAAACATCTGCGAAGAAAGTCAGATTGTCACGCCCGCTCATATTTTCATATAATCCACTTTGCTCGGTAAGAGTGCCACACATGGCCAGTACTTTCTCTGCCTCACAAGCGGCGTCCAATCCGTTAATGGTTACCTGTCCACTGGAAGCGCCCAAAACCCCATTCATGATACGGATCAGTGTAGTTTTGCCCGAACCGTTGGGTCCAATCAACCCGGTGACACTGCCTTGTTTAACTGTGATACTGACATCATGCAGTGCTTGATGCACCTTGAATTGCTTGGATATGTTACGTACTTCGATCATGTATATTCACCGTCCGATCTGAGTTTGGAGATTATACGTGTGGTAGGCTGATATCGTTCAAATGGACGACAAAAAAGATATTTTCCTCCTTCAATAGTCCCGAATGGAGGATGCACATTTACCCTGAAGTCTGCCTGAAATCGGGTCTCAGGTTTGTTTTCACTCTGTCTTGTAACATGTATCCTTATTTTAGGGTAGAACATCCGTTTCATTGCTATTCATAACGTGGTAATGAAAGATAAGGCCTTACGTCTCATGAATGCCTGAAATATGCATATAACGCCGGTCTTGGTTATCCAGGGCCGGCTTGACGTGATGTTTTGGCGTGCCTGTCACGGGGAACGTCTGTTTCTAACGATTACATAATGAATTCGTCTAACACATCCATATGAATACATCGTATGGGTACATATTGTGTTTGGACGTAGAGGAAGGTGAGTGAGTCATGACAGCATCCAATGAATATCGTTTTCAAGTGAACCTGAGCGGGATGATCCAGATTTTATCCAACCATCTATATAGCAGTCCTAAAGTGTTCTTGCGAGAACTGATGCAGAATGCGACGGATGCGATTACCGCACGAACGGAGGCGGAGTCAGGGTATCAGGGTGAAGTGCGTGTTGAACTGACGGGAACAGGTGAGCAATTGACCATGATGGTGGAGGACAACGGCATCGGTTTGACTGAAGCTGACATCCATGAATTCCTGGCGATGATTGGACAATCCTCGAAGAGGGGGCAGCAAGCGCTGCTGGATGGAGAGACTTCCTTTATCGGGCGTTTCGGGATTGGGTTGTTATCCTGTTTCATGGTGAGTCACGAAATTGTCATGCTGACGCAATCCGCGAAGGGTGGACCTTCGATGGAGTGGCGGGGCAAGCCGGATGGCACCTATACGATTCGACAGTTGGACACACAGCTGTCCCCGGGCACGAAAGTATATCTGCGCTGCACACCAGACGCGGCTCACTACTTTGAAGCAGATTATGTGAAAGAGGCCCTGTTCTATTATGGAGCGTTATTGCCGTATCCGGTCACGCTGTATCATGACGGCGCGCAACATGTGGTGAATAGCGAGACACCGATCTGGCTAATGGACCCTGCACTCGCACGTTCACGCAGAGCGGAGGTATTGGCTTTTGGTGAACGTCTGCTTGGCGAGCAGTTCCAGGATTTCATTCCGTTGACGACAGCTTCAGGCCGTACCGGTGGTATTGCTTTTGTGCTGCCACACGCGGTTAATCTGAATGCCAAGCGTTCTCATCGGGTTTACTTGAAGCGAATGCTGATTTCGGAGAAGGCTGAGAACATTTTGCCAGAGTGGACTTTCTTCGTGAAATGCCTGATCTGGACAGATGAGCTTCAACCGACGGCATCACGAGAACATTTTTATGAAAATGAAAAGCTGGAGGAAGTTCGCTCCGAACTCGGAGACGCACTTCGCAAGGGACTGGCCGACATGGCTGAGAGCCAGACGGAACGGCTTCAGAAGCTGATTCGTCTGCATGCTCTGTCCATGAAGGCATTGGCTGTGCAGGATCAAGCATTCTACGCAATGATTCATCGCTGGTTGCCATTTGAGAGTACGAGGGGTCACCGTGAACTGGGTGAGTTAATTGATGAAGGAGAGACATTATATTTCACGTCCTCTGTTGATGAGTACCGTCAGATTCATCATGTAGCTTCCGCACAATCGATGCTGGTAATTAACGGTGGTTATATCTATGACAGCGATTTGATGGCGACACTGCCGATGACCGTGCACAACGTACACACGGAGCGGCTACAGCCGGATCAGGTCTCGATGAGTTTCACCGATGTGCCACCCGCTGAGCGTAATCAGTATTATGATGCGTTGCGACTGGCCGATTCTGCCTTACAGCGCTTCCGTTGTCGGGCTGAGGTGAAAGGTTTTAAACCTTCGGATCTGCCGGTGTTGTTCACGCTGTCTCAGGAATCCTCAACACTTCGTGCGCTTGAAAAAGCAAGCGAGGAGAGCACGGAATTGTTCTCGTCTGTTCTGGGTTCATTGTCTTCTGGCATGAGTTCAGCAGGGTACTCAACTTTGTATTTGAACGTGAGTAATCCGATCATTCAGAGGGTACTGACATCACCGGATGACCAGATGACGCCGATTGCCATCGAAATGTTATACGTCAATGCACTGATGATGGGGCATTATGCCATGAGCAAGCAGGAGCTTGAAGTGTTAAATCAGGGCATTGTTCGTTTTATTGATTGGGGTTTGCGTGCCAATACAGATCGTAAGGGAGATGCCTGATGAAGACAGAGATGGATTTTGAAGAACTGATGGACGAGGCCTATGGTTTGCCCAATGGTCCGGCGAAGCTTGGTATGCTGGAGGAAGCGGCAAGAGTTGCCGATGTGAACGGCATGGAGGAAGAGGCATATGAAGCAAGATCGGAGATTGTGGAGACAGCAACATTCTGTGGTTATCCAATGAAAGCACTGATTGCTTTTTCCTGGCAGCTGGGCAAGTTCGACCAACAGCCCGAAGAATATGATGAAGAAACGTTAATGTGGTCGTACAAATGGATATTGGGCAAGATGCCCGACTTTCCGGAAATATCACGCGAGAAGATCCTGGAGCTGTTGGAGGATTTCGGACGGCGTTTCAAGTCCTACGGTTACAGCGAACGCTCCTACTGGTATTATCGGTTCCGGATCTTTATGGATTTTGGGGAGCTGGAGGAAGCGGGACGCAGTTATGATCGATTCAGAACGATGGATCGTGACTTTATGAGTGACTGCGAAGCCTGTGAGCAGGATGAGATTATGCGATATTTCTTGTTAAAAGGAGACGATGAGAAGGTGTTGGTGGCGGCACAGCCTATCCTGAAAGGGCGTATGAGCTGTGCGGAGATTCCCCATCTGACTTTATCTGAAATTTTGATGCCGCTATATCGACTGGGACGGACTGCGGAAGCAGATAAACATCAGACCAAGGGATATCGCCTGATCAAAGGCCAGAACGATTTTGTGCAGAGTTTTGCGGAGCAGATGGATTATCTCGCACGTACGAACCCGGCAAAAGGCATAGATGTGCTGGAGGAAACACTGGTGTTTGCTGCTGATCATGAAGATCCTTACGCCAAAATGTTGTTTTATGCCAGAGCGGCATCGTTGCTTCGCCGCTGGGCGGAAGAATCTCCAGAATACCGATTGCGTTTGCCAGCATCCTTCCCGTATGAAGGTGATCCAGGCGACCTGCTCAAGTTGGCCGATTACTTTGCGGAGCATGCTCAGACCGCTGCAGCCAAGTTTGATCAGCGCAACGGGAACCTCCATGTAACTTCGTTGATTGAATAGAGACGGATATAACTTAGTGACAGATTGCTATAATAAGTTATGAAAAGTAACGAAACAGGCTTGTTCGAGAAGGATTGTATCCTTCTGAACAAGCCTGTTTTTTTCTTGCATCATAAGCATGATCAATCTAATCGGTATGAAGATGTTTTATTTTTATTGTGCTGAAGTCACAGAAGGGACCGGCGCTGGTACAGGAACCGGCGCAGTTTCAGATGTCTCATCTGCAGGCTCAGCTCCTTCAGCAGGTTCTGCTTGTGGCTGCTGAGCAGCCATCAGTTCAGCGACGATTTGATCTGTTGGTTGGGTAAGCAGCGCATACATGATCGCAGCCTCTTCCTGACGAATCAGAGGTTTGCGGGAAAGGAAATCAACAGAACCATCCTCCATTACCTTCACCTCGGGTCCATGGATACCAAGCTTCGCCATCATCTGAATGGCTGGTACAGCCCATGCATCTGTGTGCCCCGCAAGTTTCACATCATTGAACAGTTCGCTAGGATATTGTAGTTGCATAATTCTCCACATCATGACCATTGCTTCCTGTCGGATAATCACTTGATCCGGCTTAAATTGCTGTTCGTCCGTGCCAGTAATCATACCCAACTCATATCCGAGTTGAATATATCCGGCTGCTGCATGATCTGCCCAGTCGGTGCCAGCAGGAGGCGTAGTTTTGCTGGGCTTCAATCCACTCAGTTTAAGGGTGTTCTCAATAAATTCAGCTCGTGTCACACCTGTTTTTGGTTGGAAAGACTTGTTGCCATCATTCTCATAATATCCAAGAGATTGTATGGCATAGATGGCTTCGGCATAAGGACTGTTCTCACGAACATCCCGGAAGCCCATAGGCTTTTGACCTTTTTTCTCATAACCCATAGGGTTGAGGTAAGGTTCTTTCATGTATGTGGTTCCATCTGCATATTCTTTGAATGCTGTGAATTGACCAGTCAATTCATCTTTGAAGAGATTATCTTCCACCTGAATCAGGTTGCGTTGACCCAGGAATACATCGTTAATGCTCAGTTGTCCTGGCTTATCCCCGCCACCTTTCAAGGAACTTACAATCGTGCTAAGTCGAATATCTGCGTACAATCCTGTGAAGCGTTGCAGCTCAGCTGCGGATTGCGGCGTGTATTCCTTGAACTGTACAGGCTCTGCATATTCCGGGAAGAAGCTCTGGATGAATGCAGGGTAGAACAGGTTACGAAGTGCTCCATTTTGATTATACGTCAGGAAAACGCCTGTATTTTGCTCGGGAATAAGGAAGAGATAAGAGCTGAATCCGGTCAGGTCGCCTCCTTTTGTAATAACTTTTGGACTACTTCCTGCTCCGGGAAGCTGAAATGCAGCTTCGAATCCATACGTCGTGTTTGGTAACAGTGGATGAATGGAAGAACGGTACTGTTCCATACTTTTTACCGTGGATTCCTTGAAAATTCGCTTGTTGTCCTTCACGCCATCATTCAGGAACGCAATCATGAACTTCCCGATGTCCTCAGCGGTAGACAACATGCCACCTTGAGGCATTGGTGTTGGAGAGATGGTGTAAAGATCAAGCGGATTGTGTGCCGCATCATAGCCCGTGGCCAGCTGCTTTTGGAACTTTTTGTCCAGCATGAAACTGCTATTATCCATTCCTAGCGGTTTGAAGATATGTTGTTGCATGTAGGATTCAAAGGGCTCGCCGCTTACATTCTCAACAATCATGCCAAGCAGCAAAAACGAGAAATTATCGTACATATAGGCGCTACCAGGCTCGCGAACGACAGGAGGCATGTGTTGCTTAGCGTAATCCTCCATCGCTATGTACTTGTCGAAATCAGTATGGATGTCTTCCTGCTGCGGATCACGAATCTCGAATCCGGTCGTGTGTGTGAGCAGGTTCTCCACAGTTACAGGTTTGTCAAAAGGATTATCGAATTCGAGCCCTTTCACATAGGTCTGAAAATCAGCTTGCAGATCAACCTTGCCTTGCTCCACTAGCTGCATTACAGCAGCTGACGTGAATGTTTTGGATACAGAGGCTACACGGAAGGCCGTATTTTTCGGATCGATCGCTGTTTTACTCTCCACATCGGAGAAGCCATATCCTTTTTCCGCCAGAACTTTGCCATCCTTCACAACAACAACGGAGGCTCCCACATAATGGGGTTTTGCCTCAGGTGAATCGAAGAATGAATCCAGAAAAGCTGTAGCCGATTCAGTTGTCAGCGCTTTCGTCTTTCCTTGTTCAGCAGCTACTGGAGTCGCGGTCTCCGCCTGAACTGCGGGTACCCACAGACTGAGAGACAGAACCGCAGCCATAAAAACTCCTGTTAGGGAGGTGAACCTGAAACGGGTCTTTCGTTTGGATAAATGCATGCAAACACTCCTTTATGAAAATATTTACAAAATAGTTACCTACTCATGTATTACTGATTACTCGCACGATAGGTTTCACGATAATAGATTCCAATGTTGGCAATCCAGATCACAGAGAGCATCACAATTGGGAATGGAGCAAAGGTAAAGAGCATCGAATATAGAACCATAGAGACCATTCCAACACCAAGAAGTACATTCATCATCTGAAAAGAACGATAGGCTGCGCGATAGACAATCCATTTCTCGCCTTCATCCAGCTTCTCAAAATGATCCTTCTTCATGTTGCGCGAGTTCAGATCCAGAGTGCGCTCAGGATAATAACGGTTGTATCGCTTCACAGTCAGAGTTTGCACGACCACAACGATGATAATAGAGATACACGAAGCAACAAAATTCAAGAGGTTGAACAGTTCTGGAGAATTCGGCATGGTTCGGTTGGATGCATACAAGGACAAGGCAAGTGCTGCCCAGGTAAACGTAAGAATAACGCTGAATCCGCTGAGGATCATCGCTTTTCCGAGGGAGCGCTCTGCGGGTGAGATGAGTGAATCGGAATCTCCATAAGCATCATCTTCCATGGGAGGGAGAGATGGCGTGCGGGAGAGACTGAAGATGTTCCACACCGTCATAACTACCACCAGAGCCGCCAGGATTGCGAATAAAAGATCATAGTCATAATACACGGACAGCGTCCAGTTCAAGTCAGAAGGGAGTTTACTCACTCCGCTAGCGCCGAGAAAACCAACTACAGCGCCACCGGCTGCATACAAGGGAAGACGCAACCGCTTTTTAATGGACGAGGATGATGAATTTTTCATTTTAATCTCCACCTTTCAGTTCAAATATTTTTTCGACAGGTTCACGAAATACATGTGCTATTTTTAGTGCCAGAACGACCGACGGAGAGTAATCTCCACGCTCAATCAGGGCAATGGTTTGACGGGATGCACCAATGAGTTTGGCCAGTTCTGCTTGGGATATCCGGTCTCTGGCTCGTAACTCCCGAACGTGATTGTGTAATTCTTCCACTTGCTCACCTCCATGAACCCAATGTACATGATATTTGACTAAATGTAAACTATAATATACAAAATGTTAAAGATCATTTACTTCTAAATGTTGATAATGGACATGAAAAAGAGAGCCAGTTGGGCTCCCTTGGATGATTATTTTGTTGTCGGAAAAATTGCCTGAAAAGTGAAATCAAGATGCATCTGCACACGGCAGATGTTGATTTTGTTCCTCTGCCTTCCGAAGTAACATTCGGAAAAAGATGAGCGCTCCAAGCCCCATCAGGATATACAGACCAGCCATCGCATAGGAGGGCAGAAAGGCTCCAATGGTTAACCCGAGACTGCCGAGAAGGGCAGCAGCGTTGTAACTCAACCCGTCAGCAGCCATATAGGCAGCACGGTCCGAATCTGGAATCATGCCTGCGAGCATGACCTGACGAACAGGGGCGTACATCAATTCTCCAATCGTTAGCAATATAGCGGATGAGATGAGTAACCAGGCCCAGTTGCTGAAAGCAAGTACGGTGAAACCTGCGGTATAGAGGAGCATACCAACAGTCATAATAGATCGGGACTGGAAGCGACCTATCCATCTGGTGAATGGAATGGCAACCAAGGCAACCATTACGGTGTTGATGACCATGATCAGGCTGAACATATGCAGACCTGAGATATCTGAGCCGAACAGTTGGGCGGTGAATTCATTTTTTAGACGAACAGCGATGTATTTATCCAACTGAAATTCCAGGGAGACTGCAAGTACAGTGGCCGTGAAAAATATCATGAAACGTTTGTCCTGAAAGACCGCCCCGTACGTTTTCAATATGTTCTTCTGGATGGGAGCCTCACCATAATCTAATGCGCGTTTATCCATTGTTTCACGAATCATAAAGATCAAAATAAACAGGGTAGCTAGGCTTTCAAGGCATACCAGACTGAACAATAGGAAACGAAATGATTCGAAAAATAGCCCGCCCATCAGTGCACCAAAAGTTACAGCAACGTTTGTTGTCCAATATTGCAACCCATATACATAATGACGTTCATGTTCACTGCTCACGTCGACAATCATGGCATTAGCAATCGGCACGGTGATCCCTGAACTGAGACTGCTGAGCAGAAACATGAGGCAAGTGACGATGATTGAATCCATCCACGGCGAATTGGCGATGGCCAAGCCGAGTAGAGCCATGACTTGGAGACTTTGTGCGATCACCATTAATTTATTTCGTCCAATTCGGTCAGACCAATATCCTGCCCACAATCCCACAATCATGGAAGCGACAATATTGACCGTCAGCAATAACCCCGCCAAACCTGCGCCAATCTGAATACTCAGATAGATCGCCATGAATGGAATGATGGACTTCTGGGTCAGATCGGTGAAAAAATCAGTAATGATACGTATCCTGATGTTCGGGTGCAAATCGGCGTATTTCATAAATCGTTGTTCTTCCTTCCCACTGGTCATGTTGATGTTACTGAGTATAATGGAGGAAAACCTGAAGAAAAACTGTAGAAGCATCCGGATGGATTTCGTATTTTAGCAGAAGGTAGGGTATATATGGACGTATCAGAACATTACATTCAACTGCGATTAAACTTTCCACATGTACATGATGAACAAGAAGTACTTACAACGGTAGGTGAACTTGCCGATCTTTTATGTTGTACCATGCGCAATATGAACCTCATTATGAACAAATTCAAGGAGAACGGATGGGTCAGGTGGAACCCGCAACGCGGAAGAGGCAAAAAATCGATGCTGGTATTTTGTGTCCCGTTGCTTGAAGTGGCGCGTGAACGGTTTGACCATCTCCTGGATGGGAACAGGATGGAGGATGCCTATGAACTGGCCACCACCTTGCCAATTACGATGAGAGAACATCTGATGCAGCAAATGCAGCATCAATTTGGTCTGCGTTCGAATGGAGGGGACAGAGGACGAGTGGATACATTGCGGATTCCACGGAATATCCCTTTTAAGACATTGGATCCCACGCAGACGGCCATGTGGGGAGAAGTTTTTATTGTTGCGGAGGTTTTTGATCGTTTGGTTCGTTATAATGCTGAACACCAGGTCTGTGAACCGAGTCTGGCTGTGGCATGGGAGAGTCATTCAGAGGGGAGCGAATGGACCTTTTATCTGCACAAAGGTATACCCTTTCATCATGGCAGAATATTGGATTCAGAGGACGTGAAGTTTACCTTTGATCGCATTATCTCTGACAATAGTAACCCGTGCAGGCCTCTGTTTGGATCTATTGAGCGCATAGAGACGTTGGACGAATTGACTGTACGTTTTGTGTTAAACAAGCCTAACTTCATGTTCCCGGATCTGATGAGTAGTATGTCTGCATCGATCTTGCCGAGAGATGTGGAGATGAATCCGCTCCATCCGATTGGAACAGGACCTTATCGGTTGACACGTCATGATTCCAAGCTGCTTGTGTTGGAAGTATTCCCTTCCTACTTCCGAGGCCGAGCCTATATTGACCGCGTTGAAATATGGCAACTTCCCCATTCTGGGAGGGTGGAGTCCGTCATCAAGCATAATATATTTCCGGATGCGGAGCCTCGTGCCGTGCAACATGAGATGCAGGGTGGCATGTATATGACGTTTAATATGCAAAAGGAAGGGCCGCAGCATGATTTGAATTTTCGCCGGGCTGTTCAACAGCTATTGAATGCGCAGGAGTTGTCGCAAGCGCTCGGAAGCACGAACACGCAGGCTGCCTATAGTCTGATTCGAGGACGAGTACAGCAACCTTTAAAGGTGGGTTCAGATCAAGGGGAGCCAGGGAAACAGCAATCGGAACAACCGGATGGTTCGGTCACACCTGTACCTGACCTTTCCGTGGAGACCTCACTGGCGCGGGCCTCAGCATTATTGCGTCATAGCTCTTACCAAGGGCAGAGTTTAAGTCTGTGGGTTGAAGAAGGAGAGAAGATGGAGACAGATATGGTCTGGTTTGCAGAGAGATGTAAACAGATTGGCCTACATATTAACATTATGCCGGGAGATCCGGTCCACGCAGTCTATCAAGATGGGTTTGGGGATTGTGATCTGATCTATACAGGAGAAATCTTCAATGATCATGTCGTGCTGAGTCTCGTGACGATGTACACCTTCCAGAACACGTTATTCCTGATTGCGATGAATGATTACTGGAGACATGAACTGGAACAGGAATGTGGACGAGTGGTCATGATCCAGGAACCTGCGGAGCGGTTGAATAGATTGATTCGGCTAGAAGATCGACTGATTCAGGAGGCATTGCTTCTGCCCACATACAGCTTCAAGGAAGAACACGCCCATCATGATTCACTGAGAGATTATCGTCTTGCGGGGTATGGTCTGCCTGATCTGCGCAGATTGTGGGTGAAGAGAAGCCCTGGGGCCGCTGAAGAGGATACGAGTTATCCGGTGTATATTCCGTTGTGGTAGGATTAGCTGCCACAACGGAAATGAATCAGGCGTTTCTATATAAATTGAACTAAACATTTATACAAAACGGAGAGGACAGAAATAACCTGAGGAAGCAGAGCGTTCGCCTTTATCCCCGGATTTTCACTTTATGAAAAGAAATCAAAAAAATCTGGGGATAACAGCGATCAGAAGGTTGTTCTGTCATCGGAGTGACCAGTGTAAATATATTCATTAGTTCAATTTATATAGTTTCAGATCATTTACGAAACCCTGATGAATTCAATAGGCTTTGTACCCGGTTCAAGCAACAAAGGAATGGAGATGGATTGAGCAACTTCTGAAGATTCATTGAGGGTAAACGTATACGTGATCTTCAGACCGAATAACACAAATTCGACGGAAAACGTATCTTTCCCGGTGTATTCCATGGGCATTTCAATGGCGTTAAAGGTTGCTTGCAACCCGTCCGTTGTCTCTTGAATCGACATCTCGCCATAACCAGGATGCGTGTAAATACCCGCATAAGCGGTGTAAGGGCGATCACAAGGTATGATGTGAGGTTCTTCAATATTTTCCTCAACGGCAGTCTCTGCTTCAATAGGCACTTCCAGAGGATTCTCCGGATTAGCCTCCGTTTCTGTTGATTCTTTCCCCATTAATTTTCTCAATTTGAAACTCCAATTGACGGGCTCTAATCCAAGCAGTCGGTCCATGATATGAAAAGCAACCGTATAGGGAATTATACTTCCGTTGGTATTACTCAGAACCACGATTCCAATCTGCTCCTCTGGCAAAAAGGCAACTTGTGATGCAAAGCCATCAATAGCCCCACCATGATGAATCATGGCATGTCCACGATAAGGCTCAATCATCCAACCCAGACCATATGTACTCATAGGCAGTTCTTGGCTTATAAACGGCGAATCACTGGGCATCTGAGGACTATGCATAATCTTCATCTGTTCCTTAGATATCAATGACGTTCCTTCCCATTGACCTTGATGCAACTGGAATTGAAGCCATGCAATCATATCGATTAGATTGCTGTTAATGGAACCAGCAGGTCCTATGGCATCAATGGCTCGAAAAGGTATTCTCGTATTCTGACCATCCTTCTCCATATAAGGGTAAGCATAGTCAGGCTGAAGTTGCATTTTTTCAACAGAGAACAGACTTGAGTTCATACCCAGCGGATTAAATAGAGTCTTCTGAACCATCTGCTCCCACGAAGTTTCATTGAGCTGTCCAACCAGATAACCTGCCGTCATGTACATCAGGTTCTGATACTGCCATTTGTTTCGGAAATCCTGATTTGGCTCCAGATACTGTAATGTTCGAACAAGTTCTTCTCTTGTACGCGGGGAGTTGTACCATACCAACTCATGCCTTGGAAGACCCGAACGATGACACAGCATGTCGCGAATAGTTATACGTTCTGTTGCGACCGGATCAAACATCTGGAAGTCTTTCATATACGACTTCACAGGGGTATCCCAGTCCAGTATCCCCTGATCCACAAGCAGAGCAGCAGTTGCTGCGGTAAAGGCTTTGGTACTTGAACCGATGGCAAACAACGTATTAGGGGTAACTTCAAGTTTGGACTCCAGGTCACGATAACCGTAGCCTTTTTGCCAGACGACTTCATCCTTATGGACCACCGCCACCGCTGTGCCGACACCATTCCATAATTGAAGCTGCTCGTCGATGAATTCATCCAGTCCTTCCAGTGATGTGCGAAGCTTTGTTGTCGTCATACCTTTTCCTCCTAATATTCAATAAAAAGAATAATCTCCTACAATTCACTATGCCTTTTCTGGATAAAGTTAACATCCTCCCTGAGACTGATTTTGCGTAGCAATGCCGTATTAACGGACTTCACCGATTGCTTGTCAAACTAGTCCGCATATATCGAACAAGTCCCTCATAACATGTACTAATCAAGTAGGGGTTCTGCTGCAAGCACAATCCTGAAGTGAAAACATGTGCTAAAGGGGATGATGTCATGCGCCGAATATCATGGATGCTTGCCATGGTATTGGTCTTATCGGTCTTGCTTGCCGCCTGCGGGAAGAAGGATGCGGCAGCTGTGGTCAAAGATCTGAACGAAGTCGTAGGAGAGATGGAAAGTTACCAGGGGGCAGGCGTGATGACGCTGCATACCGGAGATACGCCGCAGCAGTACAAGGTCGAGGTATGGCATCAGAAGCCTTCCTATTATCGTATTGCGTTAACGAATGCCAAAAAGGATGTAACACAGATTGTACTGCGTAACGATGAAGGCGTGTTTGTTTTGACACCGAGCCAGAACAAAAGCTTCCGTTTTCAGAGCAATTGGCCAGATAATCAAGGACAGGTATATCTCTATGAAACATTGATTCGGAGCATTACGGGGGATACAACCCGTCAGTTTGCGGATGAGAAGGAGAGCTATGTTTTTGATGTAGCTGCCAATTATAATACACATGCACTCGTCAGACAGAAGATCTGGCTGAACAAAAGTGATTACGCACCGAAACAGGTTGAGGTATCCGACTCCAATGCCAATGTGGTCGTGGATGTGAAGTTTGATTCCTTCAAATTTGGTGCTGCATTTGAGAAAGACGCCTTTGACATGCAACGTAACATGACAGCAGCTACAAAAGAGGGCGGCCAAACAGGAACGGATTCTGGTGTAACTCCTGCGGAGCAAACAGGTGAGGGCGGTAAAGAACCTGCCAATCCTCAGACTGCGCCTGAACCTGATGGAGCCGTTACTGATGGACAGTCGGGTGTAGGTGGTGACACAGAGCAGCAAGGTACAGAAGGTGCTGCAACAGGTCAGGAAGGCGAAGAGCCGACACTTGCAGAACCGGAAGGGGCAGACAGCTTCGGCGTGATTCAGCCGACCTATGCGCCGGAAGGCGTGCAGCTCAAGGACGATCAGATTCTGGAAGAAGCGGGAGACTATTCGGTTATGCTTCGTTATGAAGGAACATATAATTACACGATATTCGAAGCCAGACCGCAGGATCGAGCCGTATCGCTTGCTCCATCCAGTGTAGTGGATCTTGGATTCACACTGGGGATGATCAGCGGAGATGCGTTGCAGACACTGACATGGATGACAGATGGTATAGAATATCGGATCACCAGTGCAGACCTGCCTCAGAACGAAATGGTACGCATTGCAACTTCGATGCAGGAAGAGTCAGGTAAATGATTTTTGAACAAATGAACGAATAGTAGCATAAACATAAGGAATGCTAAGAAGCATCGGAGACCCGTTCTCCGGTGCTTTGCTTTGATGTAAGACAGGTATTCATCTGGCGCCGTTTTTCTTACTCAATACACTCAATAATGCAAAATACGCTTCTACGCAGAGGGAACCGGGTAAATAATCGATATAAGCAGATTTTGCTGGGGTGGGAAAGTGGAATTTAGCCCTGCCAATCTCGCTTATTGGTCTTCTTCTGTGTTCGCATTTGTTCCTCAAACGGCGCACCTTACATCTGTTTTTGAATGCGAAACTTCGGTTCATTTGACAGTCACATGCTGGAGCATTACGATGGAGTCTGACGTGAGCCGGATTAAGATGATTAGAGAAGGTGACTTAACGTGCAAGGACAATATCGGCCGACCCAAGCGGACATCAATTTGGATCATTTGTGTACTAACGTAGAAGCTTTCCGCGAGGCATTGCCTCAGGGCATGAAATTCCTCGCCTGTGTGAAGGCCAATGCCTATGGACACGGAGCGGTGGAGACGGCTAGAGAACTGGAACGAGTGGGTGTGGATTACTTAAGTGTGGCTTTTCTTGACGAAGCTCTGGAACTGCGACAACATGGGATTACGATTCCAATTCTGGTATTGGGTTATACGCCGCCTGAAGGGATCGCTGTTGCATGGCAACATGATGTGACCGTCACACTGTTCAGCAGGGAAGTGCTTGACGCCATTCGACATCTGGATGCGAGCACATTCGCTAACCAACTGAAGGTTCATATTAAAATCGACAGCGGCATGGGCCGATTAGGTCTGTTGCCTGGCGATGAGGCATTGGCTTTCATTCAGGAAGTAGCTTCGCTCAATCAGGTGATGCTGGAAGGCATGTTTACCCATTTTGCCAGAGCAGATGAAGAAGACAAAACCTATACACTGGAGCAGTATAGACGGTTCCAAGGCGTGGTTCATGCGCTCAGGGATCAGGGATGTTCCATCCCGATTATACATACGGCGAACAGCGCCGCTGCCATTGATACACCGGAATTGTCCTATGACATGGTACGTGTGGGAATAAGCCTGTACGGACTGTATCCTTCGGCTGAGGTGAATCATCAGGTGGTGAAGCTGTCCCCGGTATTGACGCTGAAGACAAAAGCGGTTCTGGTCAAAACACTGCCACCCCATTGGGGGATCAGTTACGGAACCCGTTATTTTACGCAAGGTTACGAACGAATAGCGACCCTGCCGATCGGATATGCAGACGGATTCTCCAGAATGCTGACAGGTAAAGCACAAGTGCTTGTACGCGGCCGCCGCGTCCCTGTCGTCGGTACGATCTGCATGGATCAGTGTATGGTGTCGTTACAATCTTTCGCGGAAGAGGCGGAAGAAATTCAAGTCGGCGAAGAGGTTGTCCTCATCGGTCATCAGTCTGGTGGCGTAATAACCGCAGACGAGGTGGCAATCCAGCTCGGTACGATTGCTTATGAGGTGATCTGCATGATGGCGCACCGTATTCCGCGGGTATATACCCGCGGGGGAGCAGTAGTCGCCAGAATCAATCCACTTTTGACATCCTGATAGTTAAACTGGACGTCATTACCAATAAACTTTTTTTCAGAACAGAAGGAAAACTGTCGGAGCATCTCGAATTATGTATGACGGTAAGGATTTAATTCCTGAATTGAGATGTTTGGTCTGTACGAATATTGTTCCCCGTGTTTATAATGGAGTACAGCATACTTGATATACTCGGGGCATATATATTCCTTTGTATAAAAGTTCTGGAAAAACGTAATACTGGTTCACAATGGCGAAAGGTTTGTGGGGGTGGAAGAAAGGTGGCCAACTTGCAGAACACCAAGCGGATCATGATCAGTTTACCTGATTATCTTTTGCAGGAAGTGGATGGCATCGTAGCGCTGGAGAATTCCAACCGCAGCGAATTGATTAGGCAGGCTATGAAGCTGTATTTAACGGAGCGTAAGAAACGTTACATCCGTGAAACGATGCAGCGAGGGTACATGGAGATGGCAAAAATTAATCTGACCATGGCATCCGAAGCCTTTCATGCGGAGGAAGATGCGGACAGCACTCTGGACCGCTTAGTTAGCGGGGTGTAGACATTGATCGTAAAACGTGGTGACGTTTTTTTTGCGGATCTTTCTCCCGTTGTCGGTTCCGAGCAAGGTGGAGTCAGGCCGGTTCTGGTGATCCAGAATGATATCGGCAACCGGTTCAGTCCAACTTGTATTGTGGCGGCTATCACCGCCCAAATCCAGAAGGCAAAGCTGCCAACGCATGTTGAAATTGATGCGGCGGCACATGGCTTTGACCGGGACTCGGTTATTTTGCTCGAACAAATACGGACGATTGATAAACAGAGGTTGACTGACAAGATTACCCATCTGGACGAGGAGACCATGAAATTGGTCAACGAAGCCTTACAGATCAGCCTTGGTTTAATCGATTTTTAAGGCAGCAACCAGCGTCTTGTATGCTGCACTGCCGTCCGTTGGCAATGGATGTTCCCGTAAGGGAACACACTGAATTCAGACTGTAACCAAAAGAGCGTATGACATCCTTCGGGCTGTTATGCGCTCTTTTGATTAAAGCTTGATGAAAGCGTAGAACATTGGCGATCTTTTCGCTATAATGAAACCTGAGAAACCGTTTACCCGAAAGACCTATATATAGAGGTGGAGGAGACATATGAGCATTTACATCAATCAAGAGAAACTTCAATTTCATTTACAGACCCGTGAGGCCAGTTACGTATTTCAGGTACTGCCTTCAGGATATTTGGTGCATTTGTATTATGGCAAAAAATTACGCGACACAGGTCTGAGCTGGTTGCATGTACGGACAGAACGAGCATCTTTCAGCCCGAACCCGGTACCAGAGGACCGTACAATTTCATTTGATACATTGGCAGTGGAACTACCCGTGTATGGCACGAGTGATTTCCGTAATCCGGCTATCCAACTGGAACTTGAGAATGGCTCGACGGTTTCGGAGTTTACGTATACAGGCCATCGATTGGTCAAAGGAAAGGCAGCGCTTACCGGACTGCCAGCGACGTATGTTGAATCCGATGATGAAGCAGAGACGCTGGTTATTGAGTTGGAAGACCGCGTTGCAGGCATCAAAATCGAGCTTTCCTATACAGCCTTTACGGCATTTAATGCAATTACACGCTCCATGCGTATCGTTAATGAGAGCGCTACCTCAGTGAATGTGGTGCGTGCGCTCAGTTCATCTGTTGATTTTCCGCATGCAGATTATGAATTGTTGCAATTGTCAGGTGCATGGACACGGGAACGTGATATCGTTCGCAGACCGCTTGCGTCAGGCCTGCAAGGGATTGAGAGCCGTCGCGGTTCAAGCAGTCACCAGCAGAATCCTTTTATTGCGCTGATGACACCAGGCACGGATGAAGACCATGGTGAAGTTTACGGATTCAGTCTCGTCTATAGCGGTAGCTTCACTGCGCAGGCTGAAGTGGATCAGTTCCACACCACCCGTGTGTCACTCGGAATCAATCCGTTCGAGTTCAGCTGGAAGCTGGAGCCGCAAGAAACGTTCCAGACACCTGAGACGGTTATGGTGTACTCGGCTGCAGGTTTGGACGGCATGTCACAGTCCTACCACGAATTGTATCGGGAGCGTCTTGCGCGTGGTAAGTTCCGTAATGCGGAACGTCCGGTTCTGGTCAATAACTGGGAAGCAACCTACTTTGGATTCAATGCGGACAAGATTGAACAGATCGCTCGTGCTGGACAGAAGCTGGGCATTGAGCTGTTTGTCTTGGATGATGGCTGGTTTGGACATCGGGACAGTGACAACTCCTCGCTGGGCGACTGGATTGTAGATAAGAACAAATTGCCACAGGGACTGGATGATCTGGCTAACCGCGTAACAGGTTTGGACATGCAGTTCGGATTATGGTTTGAGCCTGAGATGATCTCACCAGACAGTGAGCTGTACCGAGCGCACCCGGACTGGTGTCTGCATGTGCCAGATCGTCGCCGGACAGAAGGACGTCAACAACTGGTACTCGACTTCTCTCGTCAGGATGTACGTGATGAGATTGTGCGGATGTTAACAGACGTACTTGGTTCTGCACCAATCACTTATGTGAAATGGGACATGAACCGCAATATGACGGAAGTGGGTTCTGCGTTGCTTCCGGCAGATAGACAGCGTGAGACCGCACATCGTTACATGCTCGGACTGTATGACGTTATGGAACGAATCACTTCGGCGTTCCCGAACATTCTCTTCGAAAGCTGTTCAGGTGGTGGTGGCCGCTTCGATCCAGGTATGCTGTATTACATGCCACAGACGTGGACAAGTGATAACACGGATGCTATATCCCGCCTGCGGATTCAATACGGTACGAGTCTTGTATACCCGGTAAGTTCGATGGGATCGCATATCTCAGCGGTACCGAATCATCAGGTCAACCGGATCACTTCGCTTGAGATTCGGGGACATGTTGCGATGTCGGGCAACTTTGGGTACGAGCTGGACCTGACAAAATTCACGGAGGAAGAGAACGACATCGTGAAAGCCCAGGTTGAGCTGTACAAGGAGATTCGTGGAACGGTTCAATATGGAACATTCCGCCGTTTGCTCAGTCCGTTTGAAGGCAATGAGACGGCGTGGATGTTTATTGCACCGGACGGAAGCGAAGCTGTTGTATTCTACTTCCGTGTGCTCTCTGAGCCCAATGCGCCACTTCAGCGCCTGAAGCTGAAAGGATTGGACCCTAATGCGGATTACCGTCTGAAAGGCGGATCAGAGACCTTTACCGGCGATGCCCTCATGTATGGCGGTATTTCGGTAGGCAGCACATCAGGAGACTATCTGAGCGAAATGTTCCGGTTCGAGCGCGTCTAGATAAGTGAACTACATTTTATTTACATTGATGCTACGATGACAGAACAACCTTCCAATCGCTGTTATCCCCAGATTTTTTGATTCCCTTTTCTCAAAGGGAAAATCCGGGGATAAAGGCGAACGCTTTGCTTTTTCAGGTTTTTTCTGTCCTCTCCGTTATTGTGTAAATGAGCAGTTTCACTTATTAGATTGCTATTTTATTTAAAGCTTTAAAAAAAAGGAAAGACCGAGGAGCGTCGTGATGACGATTTTCGGTCTTTTTTTGACGTAATGGGGAAGGCTGGAGGATGACATCATTCTGTCAGAACTTGTATGCTTGCGGATTGATGGAAATCTGGACGTGATTCTGTGATAATATAGGGTAGAGTGGAAGAAACAAATGGTTCAACTATACTGTAATTACAGCAGCAAAGCTGCCCTGAAATGATTGTAACGAACGATTCAGGAAGGAAAGAGGGATTTATTTTGTCTGAACAGGAAACGGTTCTGGAACCCAATGAAGAAACAATAAAGGCAGAACGCCATGAACGAATCATCAAACAGGTAGCCAAGGAACTGTCACTGTCCTTGAAGCAGGTCCGCACAACGTCGGAGCTTCTGGACGAAGGCAATACGATTCCATTTATCGCCCGCTACCGTAAAGAAATGACTGGAGAGCTGGATGAGAACCAGCTGCGATCGATTGAAGAACGCATTGTTTATCTGCGCAATCTTGAGGATCGCAAATTGGAAGTCATCCGTATTATAGAGGAACAGGGCAAACTGACCGGAGAACTGAAGCAATCCATTACGCAGGCTGTGAAGCTGCAGGAAGTGGAAGATCTCTATCGACCTTACCGTCAGAAGCGGAAAACGCGTGCCAGTGTGGCCAAGGAAAAAGGTCTTGAGCCCCTTGCTGTATGGATCTGGGGTCAACCGAAACAAGGAGATGCACTCCAGGAAGCTGCGAAATATATCAATGCTGAACTGGGTGTAGAAGATGCGGAGTCGGCGCTTCAGGGAGCCAAAGATATTCTCGCAGAGAACATCGCAGATGATGCTGCCATTCGTGCCTGGATTCGTCGATACACCTTGGATCACGGGATGCTGACTTCCGAAGCGAAGGATGCTCAAGAGGAGTCCGTGTACGAGAATTATTATGATTACCGCGAATTGGCCAAAAAGATGCCTCCACACCGTATTCTCGCGATTAATCGCGGTGAACGTGAGAGTATTCTGAAAGTCGGCCTGGACGTACAGGCAGAACCGGCCCATCGCCATATGGAAGGACAGATCATTCGTGGTGCTTCTGCCGTGCAGGATATCCTGCGTGATGTGATTGAAGATGCATACAAGCGGCTGATTGCGCCTTCCATCGAGCGTGAAGTTCGTGGAGAGCTCACGGAAAAGGGTGAAAATCAGGCCATATCGGTATTCTCGGCCAATCTGCGTAACCTGTTACTTCAACCGCCGATTCATGGCAAACGTGTGCTGGGTGTCGATCCGGCCTATCGTACCGGTTGTAAACTGGCTGTAGTAGATGATACGGGCAAACTGCTGGAAGTGGCTGTGACCTACCCAACGCCACCACACAACAAGAAACGTGAAGCTGCCGAAGTATTCCATCGCATGATCAAGCAATATGATATCGGACTGATCGTCATTGGTAATGGTACCGGATCACGTGAGACGGAGCAGTTTGTTGCCGAGATCATTCAGGAGAACGGTGATGAAAGTCTTGTGTATCTGATTGTTAACGAAGCAGGCGCGAGTGTATATTCTGCATCCAAGCTGGCCCAGGAAGAGTTCCCGGATCTGGATGTTGCGGAGCGCAGTGCAGCTTCCATTGCTCGCCGGGTACAAGACCCGCTGGCGGAGTTGGTTAAGATTGATCCAAAAGCCATTGGCGTGGGTCAATATCAGCATGACGTATCCCAGAAGATTCTCGAAGAAAGCCTGAAGGCTGTCGTGGAATCCGCAGTTAACCATGTGGGTGTGGATGTGAATACAGCATCACCTTCGTTGCTGTCATATGTTGCCGGAGTTAACGCTACGATTGCCAAAAACATTGTGAAGTACCGTGAAGAAAATGGCCGGTTTACGAACCGCCGTCAGCTTCAGAAGGTGCCACGTCTGGGTGCGAAGACTTATGAACAGTGCGTAGGATTTATGCGTATTGGTGAGGGAGAGAACCCGCTGGACCGTACACCTATTCACCCTGAGTCTTACAAGGTAGTGGATCAGCTGTTCAAGGAGCTTCAGGTTGCACTGGACAAGCTGGGCAGCAAGGAACTGTCGGTATTACTGTCAGAGCAACAGCCAGAACAATTGGCTGTGAAACTGGACGTAGGTGTGCCTACATTGCGTGACATTCTGGACAGCTTGCAGCGTCCGGGGCGTGACCCGCGTGAAGAAATGCCGTTGCCAATCTTCCGTACAGATGTATTGAAAATTGAGGATCTGGTGGAAGGCATGGAGCTGCAAGGTACGGTTCGGAACGTTATTGATTTTGGTGCCTTTGTTGATATTGGGATCAAGAGTGATGGGCTTGTCCATATTTCACAGCTCAGCAACGGGTATGTTAAACATCCGATGGACGTTGTGTCTGTCGGGGATAATGTAACGGTCTGGGTTATGAGTGTGGATACCAAAAAAGGCCGTGTCGGCCTTACGATGAAGAAGCCTGCTTCTGCGCAACAGTCTTCTTAAATAGTAGGATTGGAGAACAGCCTTCCCTAACCAGGAAGGCTGTTTGTTGTCGACAGTAATAGTCCCGTTATCCGTTCTAATTCCTCTAGTAAGTACGGTGGGCAATATGTGCATTTTCTTAAAGTGCGTGTTCAAAGGGCCATCCTTCGTAATCCAATGCAGACTTTTATGAACAACCTCTTAAAGTTCGTTCTCCGCGCTGCGTGGTGTGCCATTTGCTGGTTTGTTACGATAAAAGAACCAGCATTCGTTCAGCAACTTGATTTGCCGGCTGTCCTTTTTGTGAAATGCACGCATCAGTTGATTGCAAAGCCATTGAGGCAAGGGTATCTCCTCCTCTTGCATAATTCATCTGTACGTTAGCATATGTGGCAATAGCCTGGACTGTGCGGGATAAGTGGAGGCCTCCGGCAAATCAATCTGGTTCACTCAAAAAAAAGCACAAATCCCAATTCAGGGAAATGTGCTTTTCGTTCTCATCATTATAAAATGATAACTGTGGTGAATTAGAGAGCTTCCATCTCTTCTTCATACCATTGTTCCAATTGGGCCTGAAGAGCTCGGATTTCGGTAAGCAGAGAAATCAAGGGATAATGGCTTTCACGTAATACTGCAAAAGATTCTTCAAGCGCATTGATATAATCAAGGCCACCGATGATAGTAAGATTTTCGTTTAGGAGATCGAGGCTGTCACATTCGGCGATCGCCCAAGGCAGGACAGGGACATCTGCTGCAGTGAGTTTATCAATTTCCTTGTGCAGGCGCAGGTTGAGCGCACTGAGTTGATAGGCGTAATCTGCGGGCATTTCCACGAACTGCAAGTGTTGTTCCTGCTGCAGGATGACATAGCGCATTGTAGGCATAACGAGTAATAATCTCCCCTCATACATTCTACTTGACAGTGTAGCCTACGAAACGGTTAAAATTCAAGTATTATACCGGAAAAACAAATGCTCCGAGGGGGTGCAAGGAGAGGATATCGATGGAAAATGAGGAATTGCAACAATGGATTGAACAGGTATCACTGGATCATTTCGGAGTGCCGTTCACCCATGAAGCGTTGTTTAACAGTCGCCTGACCACGACGGGGGGGCGTTATATGCTGAAAAGTCACCGGATTGAGATCAATCCGCATCAACTCGAAGCCTATGGGCGAGATGAGGTTGAGAAAATCATCAAGCATGAGCTGTGTCACTATCATCTGCATATTCGTGGGCGCGGCTATCAGCATCGTGATCCGGAATTCAAGGCTTTATTACAGAAGGTTGGTGGCTCGCGTTACTGCCAATCACTTCCTGACGGCAAAGGCAGAAAGCCGCTGCCATATCGTTATAAGCTGGTGTGCAAGAGCTGTGGTACGGAATATTTGCGCAAGCGGAAAATAGATCCGAAGCGTTATCGTTGTGGTCGTTGCGCGGGAAAACTGGGGCTTCAGAATATCTGATGTGCGTATCGTTCAATGTATTAAAGAAAGTGATGGAAGGGATGTTGACTTGGATTATTAATCATGATAGATTAATCTTATTCAAGTTAATTTTCCCTGATAGCTCAGTTGGTAGAGCACTCGACTGTTAATCGAGTTGTCACAGGTTCGAGCCCTGTTCGGGGAGCCATTTCTTGGAGAGATACCCAAGTGGCTATAAGGGGACCCTCTGCTAAGGGGTTAGACTGCGTAAGCGGTGCGAGGGTTCGAATCCCTCTCTCTCCGTTCTGAATTAAACTTCTCTGCAAAGGGATGAGAACCCTAAAGGTTCATCGGAGCATAAGCTTCGTTAGCAATACTTCGCAGTCTCGAACGAAGTGAGAGTACTCCTCTTTCTCCGTTCTGATTGCACAAAAAATCCTCTTCACATTAGACCGGTTAACGGTCAGTGTGAAGGGGATTTTTTGCGTTTACTGATCTTTGCTTATCCCTGGTGTACGCTTCAGCCTAAAGTGAAATGCTCAACATCTCGTATAAACCTTTCTTGCCTGCTTCCGTTACTTCGACAGAGCGACTTCCTGTTTTTTGACGAATCCAGTCCAGTTCCGCTAACCGATGTCTGAGTTGTTCCCCAAGCATACCTGAGAGATGATGACGGCGTTCGCTCCAATCCAGACATTTGCGAGCGATGGCACGGCGTGATCCCGGCTTCATCTGAAGTTCAATTCCAAACGTAGTGAACCACTGTATTCCTTTCTCTGTAACTTGATAATCTTTGCTGTGTGCCTCTTCGGGCTCTGAAAGATACCCCTTCTGTACTAAGGCTTCACAGAGCGAGATTCCCAATTTCCCGGCCAGATGACCATAACAGGTCCGTGCATGACTCAGTTGTTGAAGCTGATCGGATTGTTTGAGAGAGCGGATCTGTACAGGCGGGGCAATACTGGCCATGCTTTCAATCAGATTAGCAATTTCTTTGTTTGCAAGACGGTAGTATCGATGGCGTCCTTGTTGTTCAACTTCGAGTAATCCTCCCTCTACGAGTTTAGCTAGATGGCTGCTTGCCGTCTGGGGAGTGACACTTGCCATATGAGCAAGCTCTCCTGCAGGCAACGCACGGCCATCCAGTAAGGATGACAGAAAAATAGCGCGGCTTGGATCAGCGATTAACGACGCAATAACAGTAATATTCGGATATACATTCATACTTCGATCATACCTGAACTATTACTGTATTACAATCGAGTTGTATCGTCCCATAGGGGTCAGATTGAGCTTATAAATTATTGGAATGGGAACAGGAGAGGTACAGGATGAAAAAGATAACGAAACAGGACTTTGCTACAGAGCAGTTGTCCGCGAGTCCAGAAGTGATTCAACATGAGACGATTAATCCCAGTATTTTATATTATGGTACGCCTGTAGTGCTGCTAAGCACATTAAATGAGGATGGATCAACCAACCTGTCACCATTATCCTCGTCTTGGGCACTGGGGGATTGTCTGGTTCTCGGTCTAGGGACACACGGCAAAGCCTATGAAAATCTGAGTCGACACCCGGAGTGTGTAATTAATCTGCCGGATGCGACCATGTGGAAACAGGTTGAGGCATTGGGTCGTTATACGGGAGTCACCCCGGTTCCTGAGGAGAAAAGGAAGATGGGCTATGAATATTGTCATGATAAATTCACTGTAGCTGGACTGACATCTGAATGCTCGGTTCAGGTGGCTCCAGATAAAATAGTTGAATGTCCGCTCCAGGTTGAAGCAGCTGTACAACACATACGTATTCCCGAACATACACCGTTCATGGCGATTGTTGAAGTGAAAGCGTTGAAGGTGCACGCACACACCAGACTAATATCTGGACCGAACAAGATTAATCCGGAGGAATGGCATCCGCTGATATATAATTTCAGACATTATTTCGGATTGGGCAAGAGACAAGGGGAAAATTTCCGGGCAGAGAATTGACCTGAGTAGAAGTTCTTTATTAGTCATGTAAAGATTGGGTAATAGTAAAGATAGACTCATGTAAGCATATACATAATGAAAGAGGTGATGTGCATGGAAGTGGAATATTTGATGCGTGTACTCATAGCTGGAATATGTGGTGTGCTAATCGGATATGAGCGCAAGAATCGAATGAAAGAAGCGGGAATCCGTACTCATTTTGTGGTCGCCGTTGGTGCTGCCCTGATGATGATTGTATCGAAATACGGATTCCAGGATCAGGCTGGCTGGGACAATCTGTCCCTTGACCCTTCAAGGATCGCTGCACAAGTTGTTAGCGGTGTGGGGTTCATTGGCGCTGGCATGATCTTCACACAGCGTCACACGGTCAGGGGATTGACCACAGCAGCTGGCATATGGGCTACGGCAGGTATGGGACTTGCTGTGGGTTCAGGTCTGTATTGGACGGGTGCGGGCGTGACACTGCTTATTGTCGTGGCACAGATGTTACTGCATAGACCTACACGCTGGCTGGTATCCGCTCGAACAGAGACGTTAACCATCCATCTGCAAAATGAGGGAGAGGCCCTGAAGACTGTTTTGGCACTGCTGGGACAGGAGAAGATCTCGGTCATCGGATTTAAGACTGAACAGCAAACAAGCACAGACTCCGTGGAAGAGACTGTGCTTGAGTTCACGTTGCAACTACCGGGTTCATACCGGGGCGAGCAACTGATTATTTTGTTACAGGACGTGCCTCACGTTCGATCTTCGGAGTTAAAATGAAGAGAACCTGCATGGATCAACAGGTGATCATGCAGGTTCAGTACTTAATTCAGTATGGGTCCAATTACTGACCTTCCCCGACAATCGTTTCTGGGCGGGATACCGGTTTACCTTCAAGCAGGCACTCGATGGCATGGGCAACACCATGCTCCACATTGGTCAGCGTTATGGCTTTGGCTAATGCCTGGATTTCGGGTTCGCCATTACCCATGGCGATGCCGAGTCCAGCCATTTTTAACATGGAGACATCGTTGAAGTTATCGCCAATAGCTACTGTATCCTCCATGGAGATGTTCAGGTGAGCCGCCAGTTTGGTAAGGGCATTACCTTTGGAGACGTCCGGGTGCTGCATTTCGAAGTTATGCTCAAAGGATACAACCATGGCGACATCGGATCGGGAAGCGAAGTATTCTCGTCCTGTCTTTACTTTGTCCGGATTCATGGAGAAGGCCATAATATTATAGATGTAGGCTTCTGCCGGAATTTCGAGATGGCTGTTTACGCGGTGGTAGTCTTTTTTGTCATAGTGTTTCTTGATGGAGCGAATCATGCGTGCAATGTCCTCACCAGGGTTTGAACCAAGAACACGTTCCATCTCGGCGAGCAAGGTCTCATGACTGCTACGCGGGGCATAGATGCCTTGTTGCGTTGAAGCCTCATAATAGACATCATGATCTTCCAGCCACTGCATGACGGAAGCTGCTGTGTCACGCTCGAGCGGAAGATGGAATAAACGTTCACCGTCTGCATCATGAATTGTCGCTCCGTTGGAGCCGATAATTGGGGTTTTAATTCCGCCTTCGCGGCTGATGGTCACAACATCGGAATAGACACGTCCTGTTGCAATGGTAACTTTCATACCGGATTGCTGGGCCTTTTGGATGGCTGCGGCATTCTCCGGGCTAATCTGGCTATCTATGTTCAACAAAGTTCCATCTAAATCTGTGGCAAATAATTTCATATATTTACAACTCCTTATCATCTGTTGGTTCAGGAATGAGAATCTCAACCTGTTGTTCGGCTAGAAAAACAAGCCATTCTTTGGTTGGCCATTGATCCGTAATCAATACATCCACCAACGACCAGTCGGCAAAACGATAACCATAACGTCTATCAAACTTGGATTGATCTGCAAGAACAACAACTTTCTTGGCAGCTTTCATCATTTGGTGTTTAATTTTTCCTTCCTCTTCGGAAGCACTGAAGCCATCCATGGTGATACCGCCAATTCCGATAAAGGCTTTATCTACATAATAGTGGGAGAGGGTCTCGATAACAGAGGTACCGTAGACATAACGTTGTTCCTTATCTACTTTGCCTCCGAGCAAACGAATCTGGACAGCAGTGTGATTGGAGAGAAGATCAGCGGAATGAATCGAATTGGTAATGACGGTACAGGATTTGCCGTTTAAGTTCTCGGCACAGGCCTGCACAGTCGTGGAAGAGTCCAGAATAATGATCTCGCCTTGCCTTACAATGGCCGCAGCGAGTTTGCCGATGGCCCTCTTTTCCTCAGATACATCGAGTAAACGGTCTTTGTAGGATCTGAATTCTTGCGGAGGAGGGGGGAGAATCGCGCCGCCACGTGTTCGGATAATGGCATCCTGTTCCTCAAGCTTAATCAGATCCCTGCGTGCAGTATCCCGTGATACATCAAACAAGGCGACAATATCATCGGCTGAGATGCGATTGTGTTTGCGTAGATGTTCAACAATGAGCTGCATTCGTTCTTCTTGAAACAAACATGTCACCTCCGAGTATATGGATGACCGTACTTATACTGATACTTTAATTATAAGTATTCTTAATGTGATTTGCAATATTATAAGTGAACGTAAGTTTTTATAAGTGTTTTGATAGATGGTTTACATTGTTCCTGCACGGGGATGACATTGGCATGAACGGGAGGTGGCTAATAACGGGGCTCTGAAGAAGAGTATGCAATGGGCAAAAAGGCTTGAAAAATAAATTTTAAAAAAAGTATTGCAAGTTCAAATTGTCCTGTGGTATACTCATTCTTGTCGCCAAGAAAGACAACTTGTTATTAAGGCCCGTTGGTCAAGGGGTTAAGACACCTCCCTTTCACGGAGGTAACAGGGGTTCGAATCCCCTACGGGTCATATCTTCACCACCTCATGAGATCTACATTTTCGATGAGTAATCCTCAAAGTCATTGCTCTTATAGACAAGAATGAAGCATGGCACATCCGGTGAAGTTTACAGCAAGAGCCATTAGCTCAGTTGGTAGAGCACCTGACTTTTAATCAGGGTGTCGAAGGTTCGAGCCCTTCATGGCTCACCATTTTTACAATTGAATATGCGGTCGTGGTGGAATGGCAGACACGCTATCTTGAGGGGGTAGTGGGTGTATACCCGTGGAGGTTCGAGTCCTCTCGACCGCATCACAGCAACAATATAAGATAGACTTCTATGATCATTCATGGGAGTCTATCTTTGTGTTATACGATATACCTCATCCTGTTTCAGGCATATAAAGGCTGAGCATTCAGGAATAATGTGGTATAATTCAAGCAGATGAGTTGATTATTACGGTTGGAAGGCGGTTCTTGTATGCAGTCGATCTATGAGCGAATTGAACACCTGATTGCCGAACGAGGAATGACCAAGAAGGCTTTCTGCCAACAGCTGAAGATTAGCACAGGCAATCTGGGTGATTGGAAACGTGGCAAGTCTATTCCGAGTACGAATAAATTAATTGAGATTGCTTCGTTTTTTGATGTGAGCCTCGACTGGCTCATGATTGGACGTCCATCGAAGGAAGCGATGGTTCGGGAAAAACGGGAGGATTATTTTTTTGACGTTTTGCGGCAATTGAATTGCCAAGAAAGTGAATTATCGACTGTGGAACAGTCTTTTATCAGCGAATATATTGAGTTCACCCGTTACCGTAAATCCAAGGAAAGCAAGGATGCTGGCGACTATCGCTATAAACCTGAGAACAAATCAGAGAACAAATCAGAGAACGATTCTGAGGAAAACGAAGCGTAAGTGATATGAGCAGCATCCATAGACTGAATGTACAAAACCTCTGGACTAATCCGAACACACTCGGAGACAGTTCAGAGGTTTTTTGGTGTTAACTATGCTTGATGCCCTTATTTACGAAAGACAAGAGTTTCTTTGCCCAGCAGATGTGGGCGGAGTGTGTTCCAGATCTGAAGACACTGCTCCTGAAGTTCCCAAGCTGCCATGCCAAGGAGTCGAACGCCGATGCCTCCGGTTGCCAGCAAACTTGCACCTGCGAGCATTCGCCCATCTGGTGGCAGCGCAGATCTGACTTGCTCCAACTCCGCAGTACCAAGACCTGGGGCAATCATCCATAACGCAGCGGTATGTGTGTAGTGAAGGAGAGACGCTGAGTGTTTGGGATCATCGGTATCCGGTTCGAGTCCGAATCGATCCCAGACAGCCAGTTGTTCACCTTGCCATATCTCCGTCAAGCTGCGGTAACGCTCGAATTGGAAGGCTTCTCCCCGATGAATCCGTCCGGCAGACCAGATATCTGCATAGGCCAGGATTGCCTGTTCTTCCAGCTCAAAAGTTACAGTGAGCGAAGAAGAACTTCCCTTGAAGGGAATGACGCATTCAGGGAAGTATTCCAGCGTGGCCCCTTTTCCCAACCGAAAGTGATGATTAACAGATGAGGGAATGGAAGGTGTAGGATGAAGTCGGGTAGCGGATGTGCTGCTCAGCATGACATGGGTGCCTACGCCTAATTCCCACTCGGAATGATAAAGATCCCCGTTAAGGACTCCAGGCGAGACGTCTGACGTGTACACACATAATTCGGTTCCTCCTCCGGGAGGTCGAAAGGATCGGCTAAACCGGAGTGGTGCGCTGTAATAACGATCAGTCATGACAGTCCGGTCGCCTTGAAAGGCAAAGGTGGCCCGAAGCTCGCTGCGGCGTGTGACGGGTGCACCTGCACTTTCATTCCTATTTATCTCTGTTCCCGTGGGGACAGAAGATGAATTAATGCGAGTGAGTGCCATGTTCATGGCTGTGTGAATGCAGATGTGCAGCGGAAGCATCGTCATCCATGTATTGATGTTCAAGCCAGTGGACAATCTCGGATACACCTTCACCGCTCATTAGATTAGACATGACATAAGGGCGGCCTTCGCGTACCCGTTCGGTATCATTTTTCATAACTTCCAGGCTTGCACCAACGTAAGGGGCGAGGTCGGTTTTGTTGATTAACAGCAGATCTGAACGCGTTATGCCGGGACCGCCTTTGCGGGGGAGTTTCTCTCCTTGAGCAACGTCGATAATGTAGATGAACACATCAGCCAGTTCCGGACTGAATGCAGCGGAGAGATTGTCGCCGCCGCTCTCGATGAAGATCAGTTGCAGATCCGGGAAGCGTTCAATCAACTCGTCAACTGCTTCGAAATTCATGGAGGCATCCTCACGAATAGCCGTGTGCGGGCATCCACCTGTCTCTACGCCGATAATACGCTCTGGTGCCAGTGCATTCTGACGCAACAAAATCTCGGCATCTTCCTTGGTATAAATGTCATTCGTGATGACAGCAAGGCTGTAACGTGTACGCAGTGCCTTGGACAGCTTCTCCACAAGGGCTGTTTTACCTGAACCTACCGGTCCACCAATTCCAATTCGCATCGGACGACTCCGATCAAATGCCTTACGTTCCCACTCCGGATGATGCGTATGATTAGCTCCTCCACACATAACAATTCCTCCTAAGTTAGATAAAAGTTGTAGTTAAGACATAAACAGCCGCGCGGGTAAGGTCTCATGCCGCATGGCGTAGATTTCCTGGGCGATTCCGAAGCTGTGCATATCTTCGGGGTCATTGTCTCGAATGAGAGCCCATTCCGCTTCGATATCATCAAGCAGTTTCTGAATCAACATCTGCGCTTCGGTTTGTCCGATGGGCAGCAGGCGAAGTGCGCTGTTCACGTAAGCGTTCACTGAGGTATACAGATGCCCGGTAACGGCTTCATCCAATTCAATCTCCAATTGATAGTTAATATAACCGTGAATGGTCGTGATGCCGCAATACGCGCCATGTTCCCGGATAGCCTCATCAATTAGGGAAAAGTCCATCCATGGATAGAGTGAACGGGCCAGCTTGAGCAGTCGTTTTCCCATCTTGTGGCCGCTTTCCCTGAGTTCCCGAGGGGAGCGCTGGGCGTGGACACGTTTGTCATACAGGGCAAGTAGAGCGGCATCTTGCTGTTTTATCGCCTGATAGACGCCTTTGATGGCAAGACCATCTAGTCGTACAAGACTGGAATGAAGCTGGTTGCGAATAAACTGTTCAAGCTGCGCGGTATTTTGCACGGTGCCATCATGCGTGTAAGCTTCCAGACCGAAGGAATGGGAGAAACCACCGATGGGCAGGGCTGAATCCAGCAGTTGAACGTAACGGAGTAGCTTCGTGCCACTATTCATCATGAGCGCCCCCTTATCAGCTAATCCGTATTCCTATCAAAACATAAAGTACCGCTGTGCCATAGGCAACTCGTCTGCGGGTTCGCAGGTGAGAAGCTCGCCGTCGGCGCGTACCTCGTAGGTTTCGGGATCGACTTCAATGACAGGGGTGACGTCGTTATGAATCATGTCTTTTTTGCTGACCGAGCGGCAGCCTTTGACGGGTTCAACCCGTTTCTTCAGGCCCAAAGACTCTTTGATCCCCGCATCTGCTGCGGCTTGGGAGACAAAGGTGATCGATCCGCTGGCAATGGCGCTACCATAGGCTCCGAACATCGGTCTGCCAAATACCGGCTGAGGTGTCGGGATGGACGCATTGGGATCACCCATCTGGGCAAATGTGATCATTCCACCCTTAATGACAATCTCGGGTTTAACACCGAAGTAAGCCGGTTTCCATATGATTAGATCTGCCAGCTTGCCAACTTCCACCGAACCGACGAGATGACCGATTCCGTGAGCGATAGCTGGATTGATAGTGTACTTGGCGACATATCGCTTGATCCGATCGTTATCGGAGGGGGAATTCGGGTTGAGCTCAAGTTTGCCGCGCTGTTTTTTCATTTTGTCGGCTGTCTGCCAGGTGCGGATAATGACTTCGCCCACTCGGCCCATGGCTTGAGAATCGGAACTGATGATGCTGAACACGCCGAGATCATGCAAAATGTCTTCGGCTGCGATGGTTTCGGGACGAATCCGCGAATCCGCAAAAGCGACATCTTCCGGGATGGAAGGGTCCAGGTGATGACACACCATCAACATATCGAGATGCTCTTCTACAGTGTTGCGTGTGTACGGTCGTGTTGGGTTGGTTGATGAGGGGATAACGTAGGACTCCCCAGCGGCCCGGATAATATCCGGTGCGTGTCCGCCACCAGCGCCTTCCGTATGGTACGTATGGATCGTCCGGCCGTTGATTGCAGCCAGGGTGTTTTCGAGAAATCCGGTTTCGTTCAATGTATCGGTATGGATAGCGACTTGAACATCATGTTCCCCGGCGGCAGTCAGACAAGCGTCGATAGCGCTCGGGGTAGTGCCCCAATCTTCATGTAGCTTCAGGCCGATTACCCCAGCTTCAATCTGTTCAATTAAAGGTGCGGTACTGGAACTGTTGCCTTTGCCAAGGTAACCGATGTTCATGGGAAAAGCTTCTGCGGACTCCAGCATCCGGTGGATGTGCCAGGCTCCTGGTGTGCAGGTGGTGGCTTTGGTTCCTGTTGCTGGTCCTGTTCCCCCGCCGATCATGGTCGTGACCCCGGAGGATAACGCAGTCTGAATCTGCTGTGGGCAGATGAAATGAATATGGGTATCAATGCCGCCAGCGGTTACAATCATGCCTTCACCGGCGATGATTTCGGTGGAAGCACCGATGACCAGTGCGGGATGAACACCATCCATTGTATCCGGGTTACCGGATTTGCCAATGGCGCAGATGTGACCATCTCGAATGCCGATATCCGCTTTTACAATGCCCCAATGATCGATAATGATAGCGTTAGTGATGACAGTATCAGGGGTGCCGTCGCTTCGCAGAGCAGTGGTAGACTGGCCCATCCCGTCGCGGATAACCTTGCCGCCCCCAAACTTGCTCTCATCTCCATATACGGCATAATCATGTTCAATCTCTGCCCATAGTTCGGTATCCGCAAGTCTTACGGCATCACCGGTTGTCGGTCCAAACATCGACGCGTACTGTTCACGGCTCATTCGTTTCATGAAGGTTCACCTCCATCTTGTATGGGAGGGGAGAACGTCTTCAGGAATGCCTCCAGTTTCACTGGATCGGGGGCTTGATCCGCAGAGCCTTCGGTTAATCCGTTGAACCCGTGAATCTGGCGTTTGCCGCCAAAGGTCGTGAGTTCAACAGGTTTCTCTTCACCGGGTTCGAAGCGAACTGCGGTGCCTGCCGGAATATGCAGGCGATGTCCAAAAGCTGACGTGCGATCAAAGTCCAGTGCTGCATTAACTTCATAGAAGTGAACGTGAGAGCCGACTTGGACGGGGCGGTCGCCGCGGTTAAGGACAAGGAGTCGTAGGGTTAAACGATCCGGATGACAGATGATGTCGTCATCTGGCTTTAAACGGTATTCACCAGGAATCATGGTTTCTCCTGCCTTTCTCAGCGTATGGGTTCATGTACAGTAACCAGTTTTGTACCGTCAGGAAATGTGGCTTCTACCTGTACTTCAGGAATCATATCGGGAACACCATCCATACAGTCTTCACGTGTCAGGATGGTGCCTCCGTATCTCATTAATTCGGCAACACTCATTCCATCCCGTGCTCGTTCCATCAGTTCGGAGGTCAACAAGGCGATGGCTTCGGGAACATTCAACTTGAGTCCGCGTGCTCTTCGTTCACGGGCGAGGTTAGCGGCCACGGTAATCAGGAGTTTTTCTTTTTCCTGCTCAGTCCAGTGCAAGGCAATCCGACCTTTCGCTTATAATGTCTGATATGTTCATGGATCATATTGTATGTTAAATATACTCACACAGGGTGAATCCTTTGTCAATAAGCTTCAAGGCGTATTAGCAGTATGCATGAAACGAGTAGGCATGAAATAAAATTATGTAAGCTATATTGACATGAAGAGAGGAACCCTCCATAATTTGGATCAACGAACATTTCGGACGCAAATGACCTTAATGTTCGTCAATAGACTAAAAAAAGGGAGTGTAGGCTATTGAAGAAGAGGTCGGTCAAGTTATGGAGTATTTTGCTGGGTGCGGTCATTGTGATGACAGGATGTGTGGAGGGCACTGCGCCGCCTGAAGCTTCGGGTTCAGGTGGTACAGGAGAGCCGGCTGCATCCGGTGAACCGATTAAAGTTGGCATTCTTCACTCTCTCAGCGGAACGATGGCGATCAGTGAAGTATCTGTTAAAGATGCGGAGATGCTTGCCATTGAAGAGATCAACGCCGCGGGCGGAGTTTTGGGTAAACAGATTGAGCCTGTAATTGAGGATGGCGCTTCGGATTGGCCTACTTTTGCGGAGAAGGCTGGAAAGTTACTGCAACAGGATAAGGTCGCTGCTGTATTTGGTGGATGGACCTCTGCAAGTCGGAAGGCTATGCTCCCGGTGTTTGAACAGAATAAAGGTTTATTGTTTTACCCGGTGCAATATGAGGGATTGGAATCGTCGCCAAATATTTTTTATACAGGAGCAACAACCAATCAGCAGATCGTTCCATCCGTAACCTGGTTACTGGAGAACAGGGGCAAGACGTTTTATCTGCTCGGTTCAGATTATGTATTTCCGAAAACGGCCAATCAGGTCATTAAGGCACAACTCGCAGCAGAAGGCGGCGAAGTAGTGGGTGAAGAATACACACCGCTGGGCCATACCGATTACAGTACCATCATTAGCAAAATCAAAGCTGCGAAGCCGGATATTGTATACAATACGCTGAACGGAGATAGCAATGTGGCCTTCTTCAAACAATTGAAGGATGCCGGAATCTCTTCGGATCAGATGACAACCCTGTCGGTGAGTGTGGCGGAGGAAGAAATCCGTGGCATCGGCGCAGACGTATTGAAGGGGCATCTGGCTTCGTGGAATTATTATCAGACAACGGATACACCTGAGAATGCAACATTTGTTGCCAAGTATAAAGAAAAATACGGTGCTGATCGAGTGACAGCTGATCCGATTGAAGCGGGATATGTGGCGGTTTATCTCTGGAAGGCGGCGGTGGAAAAAGCAGGATCAACCGACGTGGAGAAGGTGAAGGCAGCTGCCAAGGGTCTGGAGTTTGATGCCCCGGAAGGTAAGGTAACCGTGGATGGAGAGAATCAGCATATCTACAAAACCGTACGGATCGGTGAGGTGCAGGAGGATGGGCAGTTCAAGGAATTGTGGAATTCTGGTGAGCCTGTCAAGCCGGACCCTTATCTGAAAACGTATGAATGGGGAGCAACCCTCAGCGCTAAATAACATAGAAACCTCGCAATAAAACAGGCAACTCGCTTCAAAGCAGCCGAAACATAAACGAGGGTGTGACAACACATCCCCTTACCGTATCGCGGTAAAGCGTTACTGTGATGTGAAAAATGTTACTGCCGCTAATTGAATTCATGTGAAATATCGAGAGTCACGGTATGGAGGAGGGGATAGCGATGGATATGTTTATCCTTCAGATGTTCAATGGTCTGAGTATCAGTTCAATTCTGTTGTTGATTGCATTGGGGCTTGCAGTAACGTTTGGGCTGATGAATGTCATCAATATGGCTCACGGTGAACTGATCATGATTGGTGCATATGCAACATATGTAACACAAAATCTGTTCATGTCCTATGCTCCAGCGGCGTGGTTTGGTGCCTACTTTGTTGTGGCTCTACCGATTGCGTTCATTGTAGCGGCTCTGATTGGCTGGTTGCTTGAAGTGGTGCTGATCCGGCATCTATATGGCAGGCCGCTGGACAGTTTGCTGGCGACATGGGGTGTAGGCATGATGCTGCAACAACTGGCCCGTACCATATTCGGAGCACCCAATGTGGGAGTATCCAGTCCGGCTTGGCTCAATGGGGGATTGGCGATCTCGGATGGTATTGTATTTCCGTATAAACGAATTTTCATTATCGCACTGGTTGCGGTGGTGCTGCTGTGTATGTATCTCTATATCTATCGAACATCTTCCGGAAGACGAATGAGGGCTGTGATGCAGAATCGGAGCATGGCGGGGTGTCTTGGGATTTCGACCCGGCGGGTGGATGGCATGACCTTTGCGATTGGTTCGGGCATTGCCGGAATTGCTGGCTGTGCATTAACGCTCATTGGTCCGATTGGTCCTTCGCTTGGTACGTATTATATTGTGGATGCGTTCATGGTCGTTGTTCTGGGTGGCGTTGGGAAATTGGTTGGAACCGTGTGTGGTGCATTGGGGATTGGTATGTTCAACACGCTGTTCGAAACCTATACCTCGGCCTCCATTGGCAAGGTGCTTGTGTTTGTATGTATCGTTGCTTTCCTGCAATGGAAACCACGCGGATTGGTCGCGATGCGCACACGGAGTCTCGATTAACGTGAAAAAGGGGGTTAGTTCATGTCCGCTTTACTCAAGACCGGCAGTCTGAAAATGAGGATTATCTGGGCGGTTGTGCTGATCATGATGTGTCTTGCTCCACTAATCTCCACGGAGTTTCGTCTGAGTCTGTTAGCCAAGTTTTTGGCGCTAGCAATCCTGGCCATTGGTCTCGATCTGATCTGGGGATATGGGGGTGTGCTAAGTCTTGGGCATGGGGTGTTCTTTGGTCTGGGTGGGTACGCGATGGCGATGTATCTGAAGCTTCAGGCCAGTGGAGCAACGCTTCCTGACTTCATGGGATGGAGTGGTCTCAGTGGTCTGCCGTGGTTCTGGGAACCATTTCGCTCTTTCCCGGTGGCGCTGTTATTGGGGATAGCCCTTCCAGCATTGCTTGCCTTTGCTCTGGGGTGGTTTACGTTCCGCAACCGGATCACCGGTGTTTATTTTACCATCCTGACTCAAGCTTTGGTTCTTATTATGGTAACACTCTTTGTTGGTAAACAGGAATGGACGGGTGGGACAAATGGCATCACCGGATATAATTCGATCTTTGGTTTTACACTTCATTCCGCTGGAACGACGATTGCTCTCTACTATATAACGCTTGCTGTTCTGGTGATCGCGTATGTGCTCTGTCGTCGAATGGTGAACAGTCGGTTCGGCCAAGTGCTCGAAGCTGCGCGTGATGGAGAGAATCGGGTGCGATTCCTCGGATATGATCCGGCAGGCTATAAAACGCTGGCTTTTGCTTTTTCCGGTGCGCTTGCAGGCATAGCGGGCATGTTGTTTGTTCTTCAGGTGGGTATTATCTCGCCATCGATGATGGGGATTGTACCCTCCATTGAGATGGTCCTGTGGGTTGCATTGGGTGGTCGCGGTACGCTTATTGGAGCGGTCATCGGAGCGGTGGTGCTGAATGCAGCCAAAACAGGCATAAGTGAGGCTTACCCTGAAGGGTGGCTGTTTGTCATTGGTGGGCTCTTTGTAACGGTAGTTTTGTTCATGCCAAACGGTATTGTAGGTGTATATCGTCATGTCGTTCGCTTGCTGAAGCGGAGAGGAGAGAGTGCGCATGTCCAAGTCACTCGGGAAAAACCTAAAGTCTACTGAGGAATCAGCGGTGTTGGTAGCCGAGGATATTACGGTGGCTTTTGGTGGGTTCGTTGCTGTCAAAGGCATGAATCTGAAGCTGCATGAACATGACCTGCATTTTCTAATCGGACCCAATGGTGCAGGGAAAACAACGATGCTGGATGTGATATGTGGCAAAACAAAACCCGTGTCCGGCTCGGTGAAGATGGCGGATGGCACAGAATTAACACGACTGAAGGAGCACCAGATTGTTCGCAAAGGTGTGGGACGAAAATTCCAGGCGCCATCGATCTTTGCAGGTCTGACGGTGCAGGAGAATCTGACGCTGGCGGCGGAGACTCGCCGTTCCCCTTTGCAAGCCATCGGTATTCGTCGATATGGGAAAATGAGTGTTGCCATGGAGCATGTTACCCTCCAGATTGGTCTGCAAGACCGCGTTGATGCTCGTGCAGGAGCGTTATCACATGGGGAGAAGCAGTGGCTGGAGATTGGCATGTTGCTTCTGCAGGAGCCACGTGTGTTGTTGCTGGACGAACCAGCCGCAGGCATGACGGATGAAGAAACACACAAGACCGGGCGACTTCTGCAAGAGATTGCGCGTGAGCGCTCGGTTGTGGTGGTGGAGCATGATATGGAGTTTGTGCGAGAGTTCGCAGCCAAGGTAACGGTGATGCATGAAGGGAAACTGCTGAAGGAAGGTACGATGGCGGAGGTACAGGCAGACCCGAAAGTGGCAGAAGTGTATTTGGGCAAAAGGAGGGATGAACATGCTGTCGCTGCAACGAATTGAATCCGGCTACGGGGAAAGCAATGTGCTTCGTGGTGTGAACCTGGATGTACAGCCTGGACAGGTGGTGTGTCTGATGGGCCGTAACGGTGTAGGGAAAACAACGTTGATGAAAACATTAATGGGGTTGCTCAAAACACGCAAGGGCAGTATTCAGTGGCAAAATCAGGAGTTATCCACCTTGGACACAGCCAAGCGGGCAAGGGCAGGGATTGGTTATGTACCGCAGGGGCGGGAGATTTTCCCGCAGCTTACGGTGAAAGAAAACTTATTGCTCGGTCTGGAGACAAGTGCACCGGGAGTAAAAACGTTCCCGGAGGATGTACTGGCGATGTTCCCAGTGCTTGCTACGATGTATGGACGGCAGGGCGGGGATCTGAGTGGTGGACAGCAGCAACAGTTGGCATTCGCCCGGGCATTGGCTTCGCGTCCAGGGTTGTTGCTACTGGATGAGCCGACAGAAGGCATCCAGCCTTCTATCGTGGAGGACATTCGGCAGGTAATTTTGCAGCTCAAGGCAAAGGGGAACCTCTCGGTTTTGCTGGTAGAGCAGAGTATTGATTTTGTGCGAAGTGCCGCAGATTACATTTATATCATGGACAAAGGAACCATAACCCTGCATGGGACACCGCAAGAGCTGGATATGTCGCAGTTTGAACATCTTCTCTCCGTATAGTTGTAGTTAGTCGGCGAGTGGAGAAAGGTTTCAGGAACGCTTGTCCAGGATATTCGAGTATTTCGGATATAACCGCCGGATGCATTCCGGACAGATGTCATGGGTGAATTCGGCGTGGGTATACTTCTCCAGATAACTCTCAACGGAGTTCCAGTGTTCCTCTTCGTCCTTGATTTGTTTGCAGACGGCGCAAATAGGCAGCAGTCCGCGCAATGTGCGTACTTCAGACAATGCTTTCTTCAATTGGTGTTCTGTCTTTCTCTGCTCGGTAATATCCATGTGTGCAATTAAAGCAAGATCGGTATCCAGAATTGAATTTGAATAAGATAGAGGGGTGAGTTCTACACGAAACCACCTCTTTTCGTTGTATACAGTATACACGCAGATGTCATATGTATGATTTCGATTAAAGGGTATTCCGCGTTCTTTCAAATTCTGTGCGACAAGTGCCATGTTAGCGTTCTTGCCTCGTTTTGCCCAGGCTTCCGTCAGGTGCAGGTAATGTCTATGACTACTGTGTATATCCGGGTTTGGTGAGCATTGACCGAGTCCCTGTTGCCAGGCACGGTTACAACTTTGGATAATCCAATTGTCATCAATGATGATGAGCTGGTGACGTATAGACTGGAACGACAGCTTCTCCAGATCGGATGTAACATGTCTCATGGATGAGACCCTCCTTTGGCAGAAATCTTATCTCAGTTCATCTGGAATATCCAAAATATCAGCGACCAGGTGCCTGAATCGGGTTGCTTTGCGTGTGCCGTGAATGAGATTGGATAAACGATAGGGTGGGATGCCATGCTGTTCACAAAAGGTCTTCTGGTCCACTTGAAGTTCGGTTAGCCGTCGTTTGATGGCCCATCCGAACGGAGTAACTGGTTTTTTCTTGTTCAAAAGGGTTCACCCCTGGTTAGAATGTAGTATTCAGCCGCCCTTTCTTCATGTAGAATATATAGAAATGCGAGCTGTATGTTCATTATATACGTAAATTCGTCATCTAACAATTAAAAAAGACGGAAAAAAGTGTATTTTATGATGATAAATGGCGTAAATGCGAAAATAAAACAAATAAAATGACAAAAAACACGTCGGCAAGGAGGTTGCCGCGTGTTTTTTAGTTTGTCTGAATGAAGGGTAGTAGATATGAGGAGGAAGAGGATTAGGCCCTGTAGGCATGAAGTCCAGCTCCAAGCATATGGAAACTGGGGAAAAACGATTTCATGGACATCGAGGTTGGCTGTGCCAGTCCATCCGCAGCCGAGGCGCTGACGGTCTTCCATTCATTCTCCAGATCTGTGGCCAGGCGGACCATCAGATCCTTGGTTGTATCGTTGTTCAGGGGAATGACTTTGGAGGCTTCGGTTATGCAGGCATTCATGGCTGAATGCAGGTAACCAAGGACCGCCTCCTCGACCGGGATGTCGAGGTGGTGGTTAATCCAGGCGTGAACAGTGGAGAGGCAGCCAACCGAATCATATTTGGCAAAGATCTGTTCGAGCTGGCTGAATTCAATCCAGGGGTGCAGAGCGCGTGCGAGTCTGATCAATCGTTTACCCATGGCGGCAGCTTGTTCTCTGAGATCTCCAGGGGTTCGCTGAACATGGACGAGCTTGTCGATCAGAGCTATCCGCCATGTATCCTTGTGATCTGTTGCGGTATAGATGCCTTTGATAGCCATACCTTCAAGACGAACGATGCTCGGATGCAACTGACAACGCATGAATGATTCGAGATCTTCAGCATTACGAATGGTACCCTCCCTGATATGGATATCCATGCCGAAGGAATGGGTGAACCCTCCAACCTGAATAGAGGAATCAAGCAGTTTGACATAATCGAGCAGCTTATTCCCACGGTTCACAATCATTCGCCTCCTGTGTTCGTTAAATGTCACTTAAAGTGACATTTATATTCCTTTTTGTTTGCTTTATGTTTAAAAATCCGAATTATATGATAGTTATCATCCCATAAATATCCGCTTTTTGTCAATAGTATCCGTGAAATTTAATGGATTAAATATGGAATTTAATATTTGTGTTATTTTATATAACTTATTGTGTTATTTATTTTACGAAGTGCAGGGAGGACTATATATAAGGAAGGACTATATATAAATGAACCAACAAGATCGGCTCTTACCTAAAGAGAGGGGATCAAATCTAATAATATGCAGTTCATGGGTAATGATGACGAGATTATGCGATTTTTGATGAAAATGCCTAGCTGAAAAAGAAGTATTAAAAAATACTTTACTTTTAGTTCTGAACCCGGTATAATCAATTCTGTTGCCGATTATTTACGACATGCGGTCGTGGTGGAATGGCAGACACGCTATCTTGAGGGGGTAGTGGGCGTATGCCCGTGGAGGTTCGAGTCCTCTCGACCGCATCATATGAACGATTAAAAAGAAGCTTTCCATTAATGGGAAGCTTCTTTTTTTGTCTTTTTCGAACAGTATGACATCTGGGTTGAAAAAAGGCCATCCATTACCGGAGGAATGTTGCTCTACCTACCGGCTACGGGTGGCCTGTGTATTATTTTTGCAGCAAATTCTTGATATCTTCTTCAATCTTGTCCGGTGTTGTTTTGGGAGCATAACGTTTAATGACCTGTCCGTTCTGATCCACGAGGAATTTGGTGAAATTCCATTTGATTGCTTTGGAGCCAAGCAGGCCAGGAGCTTCTGTGCTCAGGTGTTGGAAAAGAGGGTGAGCGCTTGAGCCGTTCACATCAATTTTCTCAAACATGGGAAAGCTCACGCCATAATTCATCTGACAGAACTCGGCAATATCGTCGGAAGATCCTTTTTCCTGTGCAAACTGGTTGCTTGGGAAACCAAGCACTTCAAATGGAGCATCTTGAAACTTGTCTTGCAATTCTTGCAGACCTTTGAATTGAGGGGTAAGGCCGCATGAGCTTGCCGTATTCACAATCAGGAGCACTTTGTCACGGTAGTCGGACATTTCAACTTCTTGACCGCGAAGGGTATTCACTTTGTAATCGTAGACTGTCATCTAAATCGCCTCCATTTATTTACTCTTATATCTTCTATTATATTGGTTGCAATTAAATATTGCAAAACTAATATGGTGTTAAAAGAATCAAAACAGGCAAGTTGTGCTGAATACGTGAATGAATTGCGAAGTGATTTACGCCAGAGTGAGAATTAGATAGCCTTGAAGAGATAGATAGAGTATAACTTTGTTGTAAGCGTTATTATGGATAGGAATTGGCAAAAATCTGCCGATTTGATGATCTGGGCGGACTTTACACCGACATGGCACGGGTGTATGATTCATAACGTAATTTCAATTTAAACTAAAATGTACTTGAAAAACGAAACAAACGATAATATCGCTCGATCTTATCCTTAAGATATACGAACGATGTTTTAATCGCTGAGTTTCCATTCATTGATGAGTGGAAAACGGGGGAACCAACGGAATGCGCTGTCCAGGACAGTGGGCATTCATGGGGTGAATTTTCCGGTGACAGCCGGAAATAGGGCGACTCTCGCGCCCGAATCCGTCAGCTAACCTCGTAAGCGTTAAAGGGAGAGGCAACAAGCCGTACGCTGGTTCATGGTGTTTTCGCCATGGGTTATTTAAGAAGCGTTCGGGAGGCCTTGGTCCCCCACGCTTCTTTTTTTGTTGTCTTTTCACGCCAAGGGAGGAACGAATGATGGATACTGAGATGGTCTTAGTGACTGCTCCAAATGAAGCAGGACGCAAATTTATCAAATTGCTGATGTACAAAAAAATGCCGTTTGCCGTTCTAACCAACAGTGCAGGGGAAGAGCGCAGACTCCGTAGAATCGGAGTAGAACATGTTATTCGCATGAATACGGCTGCAGCTCAAAAATGGTTTTTGCCGCAGGGCAGCGTAGGCAACGTGTTTATTTTCGAGAACAGCCTGAATCTGACCTGTCGTTATTTACAGATCTGCCGTTCATGGACATCGAAATCCCTGTGCGTCATTACGGAGCAGAGTCATCCTAAGGGCATCTATCGGGGCATGGGCGCAGACCGGATTGTATATTCGCTCAATGGGGAAGTTGGCTTTCTCCTCAATGGTTAATGCCATAGCTTCTGATTGCTCAGGTGTAAGGTGCCTGTTATAATTGAATGTATCGATAAACGGAAGTTTGAGGAGACTCATGCAGGATGGTGAGTCTTCTTTTTTATGCTTACAAGGAGGAATTGGAGTGCCGGATGTAGGTGGATTGAAATGGTTGTTTTTTGATGTTGGAGATACGCTGGTGGATGAATGGGAGCCGGTTGATGATATTATCGGACAGTTTGTCCGTGAAGCTTGTGCTTTGGGGTATCCGGTGACAATTGAGGCGGTACGCGAACTGTTCGCGAGCTGTTACCGAAAATATGAGCAATGGCCTATGAGAGTGGCGATTCGCACATTCGTTGAAGACGAGGGGCATCAGAAACAGATTCAGGACAAGCTGAAGTTTCAAAAAGATCTTGAACGTCCTTTTCCTTCAGCAGATTCCGTTCTTCAGCAGTTGTCACGGCATTATCACATTGGCATTATTGCCAATCAGAGTCCTGGAACGGAAGAGAGACTGGAGAGCTACGGCTTGCGGAAGTATGTTGATGTTCTGGCATGTTCGGCTGAAGAAGGAGTGTCCAAGCCAGACCCTGAGTTATACGCTGTGGCCTTGAAGCAGGCCGGTTGTGAACCGGAGGAAGCCGTCATGATCGGCGATCGGATCGATAACGACATTATACCTGCTCGGAAGCTGGGCATGCGTACGATTCGAATTATGCAGGGTTACGGAAGATTCCAGCCAGAACTATCGGATGACAAACGTGCGGATTGGACCGTTGATTCATTGGATCAACTCTTGCCGTTATTGATACCAAATCAGGATTAGATGCAGATGGTTGTTTATTGGATTGCAACAATAAAGGCTGATCAACTGGGTATAAAATACCGGAGTTGATCAGCCTTTTTAGTATTTAGCCAATTAAAATGAGATTAGAACAACCGGATCGTCTGAATGATCAGATATACATTCAGCACAACGATAATTGCGGCAATGACCCATGAGATGATTTTAAGCCACAATTTGTTGGCGAATGCACCCATGCTTTTTTTATCACTTGTGAACATCACCAGGGGAATTACAGCAAAGGGCAATTGAAGCGACAGCACGACCTGGCTCAAAATGAGCAGTTCTTCTGTGCCATGTTCTCCTGCAATGGCTGTCACAATTACCGCCGGGATGATGGCGATCAGACGTGTGACCAGTCTGCGCAGCCAAGCCGGAATTCGAATGTTCAGGAAACCTTCCATAACGATCTGTCCAGCGAGTGTACCTGTAAGGGTAGAGTTCTGACCTGATGCTAACAGCGCCACACCGAACAGAATACTTGCAACCGTAGTACCCAATAGAGGTGTCAGCAGATGATAGGCATCTGCGATCTCGGCAACCTGCGTCATACCAGCACTGTGGAATACAGCAGCAGATACAATCAGGATGGCCGCATTGATGAACAGGGCCAGTGTCAACGCGATTGTAGAATCCATGGTCGAGTACCGAATGGCTTCTTTTTTGCCCTGTGGGGTCTGTTCGATCTGACGGGTCTGCACAATGGAAGAATGCAGATACAGATTATGCGGCATCACGGTTGCTCCGATAATACCAATGGCGATATAGAGCATGGCCGGGTTTTGCAGAATCTCAACATTTGGTACAAAACCATGGAGAACACCGCCCATATCGGGTTTCGCCAGAAACAGGTCAATACCGAAGCAGAGGGCTATGGTTGCCATCAGCACAATGACGAGAGTTTCCAGAGCGCGGAAGCCTTTGTTTTGCAGTACAAGAATCAGGAGTACATCAACTGCGGTGATGATAACGCCGTATAACATGGGGATGTTAAATAACAGCTTTAACGCGATGGCAGAACCTATGACCTCAGCCAGATCGGTAGCTGCAATGGCAAGTTCACACAGAATCCATAACATCATAACAACAGGCATGCTGAATCGTTCACGACAGGCTTGAGCCAGATCCCGTCCAGTAACGATACCGAGCTTGCCAGCCAGCGACTGAAGGACAACGGCCATCAGGTTCGATAACAGGATAACGGATAACAAGGTATACCCGAACTGCGAGCCGCCTGCGATATCTGTTGCCCAGTTCCCGGGGTCCATGTAACCTACGGCAACGAGGTATCCTGGGCCTACAAAGGCGAGGAATTTCTTCCACCATGCAGCATTCTGCGGAACTTTCATGGAACTATGTGCTTCTCCAAGGGAAGGGGCCATGCCTGCAGTAGATAATGATTCTCTTGAAGGAGCGTTGAACGGATTTTTTTTACTCATACGATAATCACCTGACTTTGAATTATTGATTTTGAGATATTGATGCGGTACAAACCGCTCATGATATATCTAAATTTTTATGTTTATTGTTACATTGTACTCCTTCAATTATTTTTGTCTAGTGCAACTTTTATGTATCAGCACAAAATTTCGGTTGTAGCTTGAATATGCCCCTTCGTATATTACCCAACCTTAGGGAAAATACAGCCATGGCATTGAAATGCATGAAAATAATAAAGTTGTAAAAGCTGATAAAGATACAAAATTGCGTTTCAAAATGAGCCAGAAGTTTAAATTGAAAGGAAGGCAGTAAAAAACTATATGGATAAGGGAGAGATTCTGAATGGAAGCTTTATATACAGCAGTAGCGACAGTTAAAGGTGGACGTACAGGTTCGGTGACTTCTTCGGATGGCGTGCTTAAGCATGATCTGAAAATGCCAAAAGAGCTTGGTGGCTCCGGTGGTGAAGGTACTAACCCTGAGCAACTTTTTGCCGCTGGATATGGAGCATGTTATGAAAGTGCCCTTGCCAATGTAGCACGCAAAGCAGGTGTGAAATTGGAGGATGTGGTCGTTACAAGTAACGTATCCATTGGTAAAGACCCTGCGGATGACGGTTTTCAGCTGTCTGTTCGTCTGGACGTTAGCATGCCTGGTGTAGATCACAGTCAAGCAGAGGAACTGGCCCGCAAGGCGCATGATTTCTGTCCATATTCCAAAGCAACACGCGGCAACATTGATGTTGTATTAAACGTAGTTTAAGATTTGACTCCTGGTAAGTAAAGGGAACATATAGAGCAGGTTATCCCAGATACCTGATGTTCGACTACAAAGCCCTGCTGGCAATCGGCAGGGTTTTGTGTTGATTATCATATAAGGACATGATGCAGGAGATTAGATGCCAGATCGCGTACTATTTTACATAATTGCACTCTCACTTCATGCTACACATTCCATAAAGGGGGAACGAAGATGAGTATTGAAGAGATGATCGAGCGGCGATTTGTGTGTACAAAATGCAGGGGCACGGATTGTAACATTAAGGAAGTTTCCATGTCAGGAGCAGGCCTGAGCAAGATGTTTGATATACAGCATAATCACTACTTGTTCGTGGCTTGTGCTTCCTGCGGGTATGTTGAAGTATTTGATCCGGATGTCTTGAAAGGGAAAAAACAGGGACAGGTAGGGACGATTCTGGATATTCTGTTTGGCGGGTAGACATGCGCGAGTTGACATTGATCTGAATTTTCTTTAATATAACTTAGTACTGAGTAGTGTCATTGCATGAACCAAATTTGAATTAAACAGGTGATATCCATGTCTTATAGACCGCGTATTGCAGATTTAGAATTAGCTTATGGTAACAAGGAAGACGGATTGTATGAATTCAAAATGAATTTGGTAGACGGTACAAAATGCCGTGTATTCTACACCCGTTCCCCTGAATGGAAGATGACCAATATCAGCCGTCTGCAGAAAACGCCTTGTCCAGTATGTCGCAAAGATTTCATTTGCAAATGTATGGACCAGTGGGCAAGTGACCTGCATCAACAGATGATCGATGACCAATGGATGGAAAAGGCAGTTACGGAATAATTGTTGGACAGATACGAGCGTGGGCACAATGCCTGCGCTCTTTTTCTTTTATTTCCCATTAATGCGTGTTCAAAAAGAGCGGTGTTCATTCTTTTTGAACTACTTCTAGAAATAAATTTAGAATTAGTGAACAAGATGGCCCAGATTGGGTAAGTTACTCTAACCGCAACAATAGGAGGCAGCCGATATGACAGCAAATCAAACAGATGTGCATCAGGGACATCCCATCGTACTGGTGGATGGCGTCTGTCACTTCTGCCAGGGCTTAACCAAATGGATTATCAAGCGTGATCCGGAAGGGAAATATCATTTTGCATCGCTTCAATCGGATGTAGCCAAGGAACTGCTGGCGAAGGGCAATTTGTCGACAGACAGTATGGACACCTTTGTGCTGATTGAAAATGGAAAATACTATACACGTTCAACCGCCGCACTGAGATTGGCCAAAGGTCTAAAATTTCCTTATCCGTTGTTATATGTGTTCATCATCATACCGAAATTCATTCGTAATGCGGTCTATAACTGGGTTGCTCGCAACCGTTATCGCTGGTTTGGCAAGGATGAAGCGTGTATGTTGCCTACACCGGAGATCAAAGATCGATTTCTGTGAAAAAGTCTCGTGCGACACATTGTATCCAAATTTGATGATTAATAGCGGAAATAATTGGGTAATGACTACAGATCATATCTATTTTGGGAGGAAAACAACTTGAAGAAGTGGACTACATTAATTATCGGGGCATTATTAGCAGTAAGCTTGGCAGCATGCGGAAACGACACAGACAACACGGCAACGCCGCCAGCGACCAACAATGAAACATCTAACGAGGGTAATACACCTGCGGAGCAGGAAACAAAGATCCCTACCCTGGATGAGTTGATTACCAAAACGAATGCAGCAACCAAAGAAATGAAAAGCTTCACAACTGAAGCAAACATTGATCAGAATCTGAAACTGGATGCTGGTGAACAGTCACAGGATCAACAGGTTAAAACATCGCTCAAAATGGATATCATCAAAGATCCAATGATGATCTACCAAGAGATGAAAATGGAAATGTCTGGGCAGGAAGCGCAGAATGTAAAGCAATACATCACTTCAGATACGATCTATTCACAAGTGGGAGAACAATGGGTTAAAATTCCTGAAGCTCAAACCAAAGAATTGGTGGAGCAGATGAAAGCAAGCATGAATCCAGAAGGTGAATTGGATCAGTTCAAAAAGATTGAGGAAGACACCGAAGTTACAGAAGATGGCGACAATTATGTCATTAACGCTAATGTATCTGGTGATAACGTAAAGGAACTGGCCAAAGCCGTGATGGAGCAAAACGGATCGAATGCCCAGACCCAAGCGATGCTTGAACAAATGAATATTACAAGCATGAAGATGAAATATATGATTAACAAGGAAACCTATCTGCCTGCAGGTACGGATGTAAACATGGTCATGGAGATGGAACAGAATGGACAGAAAATGACGATGGACATGAAGATGAACAGTACATTTTCTAACCACGATCAAGTGGAAGAGATCAAGATTCCACAAGAAGCATTGGATAGCGCTAAATAATTTGGTTATGCCAAATGTGCTGAAGATGATTTAATGCGGTAAGCGAGCATCAATGTATGCCGTTTGCAGGGCACCTCTGAACTAGATTTGTGTGAGCCGAGAGGTTTACCGGATTAGAATCAGGGGTGTTTTTCTGTTTAGCGGAGATTATGGTCAGGGTTCAAGGTGTTATAGTATAGTCATATTGAAGTAGAGAGGGGGATATAAAAGATGATTGAATATGCACACATCCACCATGTTAGTCTGGCTGTACGTGATCTGGAAATCGCGAAGAAGTTCTACTCGGGGTTACTGGGCATGCAGGAGATTGAACGTCCAGCCTTCCGCTCCACGGGTACATGGTACGCTATCGGCAGCCAGCAGCTTCATCTGCTTCAGCACCCAGAGGGTCACACGTTACGTGAGGCTGGGATTGATACTACAGACGGTCACTTTGCGATCTGGGTCACCAGTTATTCAGAGACTATAGCCTGGCTGGAGCAGCAGGGAATTGAGTATGAAGCGAGACCTGACAGTGTAGCTGGATTCGCGCAGATTTTTGTACTTGATCCGGACCGTAACATTATTGAGTTCGATTCACCGTACAACTCTTAAGGAAAAAGGGTTAGAATAAATCCCTTGCTCCCCCAGAAATTGTATGCTATATTATCCATACATTCATAGCACGTGACGGAAGCACCGTCCATATACTGCATATTCATGCGGTTATTGGACGGTGCTTTTTTGTGCTTTTTGACAGGGAGGGAAGGAGAAATTGATTGTACTGAAGGTTGTTCTGGTTTCAAAGGATAGAGATTACATTAGCGCCTGGCTTGATTATGTACAGGGAAATTCATCTGGTCTTCATGTGCGTTTCACGGCATTCTCCCAAGAGGATTCGTTCAGGGATCACATGAAAGAGCAAGAAGGTCGGGAATTACCGGATCTGGTTATTGCGGAACCGGAGTTTCTGAATGACTGGCTGAATAACGGGGGAGAAGTATCAGGTGTACCTTGGCTAATGCTTAGTGAAGGGATGGAGGAGGTGGATGAGGCCAAGCGGCTGATGAAATATCAACCCTTGCCTGCTTTGCTGGATGCTGTGATGCATGCTTGCCGGCAGCCGCGCCGTAAGAAGGTTCACCATCCAGGGCAAGAGACTCTCTCCATCGGTGTAGTATCCGCTTCGGGTGGAAGTGGCAAAACGGCAGTGGCCCTGCATATGGCGAAGCAATTGGGACTTGCAGGTTATGCTGTTCTCTATCTGAATCTGGAGACGCTGGACAGTACGCTCCCGTTTCTGGAAAAGGGACTAACTAGAAGTGGGCAGCGTCACCCGGATGCGGAGACGGGATTGTCCCGCCTGTTATACGATCTGAAGGTGGGCAGGAAGGAATCCGGCAAGCAGTTACAGGTACAATCGAAGGGCGTAGATGGATATGTGGTCCGGCATGAAGCGTTGAAATCCGATGTGTTCTGGCCATTATCGAATCGGAAAGAACTGTTGCAAATGACTCGTGAGGATACGTCGAATCTGCTTCGTTATTTAACGGATTGTGGACAGTATGACGTGTTGATTCTGGATGGGGATTCCGGTTGGGATGGGCGCAGTGAAGGGGTGTTGGATACTGCAGATGCATTTGTCTGGCTGGTTGAGGATGATATATCTGCCATGCATCGTTGGGGACAATGGTTACAGCATGCTGTGCGTACGAAGCCAGATTTGTATGAAAGTATGCTCGAGCGTTCACGCTTTGTAGTTAACAAATATCGGGACAATGTCGTCAATGTACTCCCACGCCCTGATCTGCATCTGGATGCAGTGTTGCCCTATATTCCTTCTTGGAAGCAACTCAGTCAGGAGGAAGTCATGCTTAGTTCTCCGATCTTCCAACGTGAAGTGAAGAGATTATGTGCCATGCTGGTACAAGATGGCGAAGAAGAATTGAAGCAGACGGGACGAATTCAGAAGCAGGATCGGTGGGCACTATGACGGATTCATCCAATAGAATACTGGATCGTGAAGAACAGTTTCAGATGATGCGCAGGGAAGTCAGGGCTGGCCTCGATTTAACCTCTTCCGCAGGAGATGATGAACTGTGGCAGGGGATAGAACGCAAAGTTCTTACTGACCCGAAGCTGGATGATCTGACCTCAGGAGAGCGTCATACGCTGGTACAGCGATTATTTGACTCCTTTCGTGGATTGGATATTTTGCAGCCACTTGTGGATCATCCCGATATTACGGAGATTATGATCAATAGTCACAAGGAGATTTTTGTGGAACAGGAAGGTGAAGTCAGCCAGATCACCCTTGAATTTGAGTCAAGAGAACGGCTCGAGGATATTATCCAGATGATTGTGTCCGGGGTAAACCGGATTGTGAATGAGTCTTCTCCAATCGTAGATGCCCGTTTAAAGGATGGTTCCCGGGTCAATATCGTGTTGCCGCCTATTGCTTTGAAAGGCCCCACGATGACGATTCGTAAATTTCCCAGTGAACCGATGAAGATGTCCGATCTGATTGAAAAGGGAGCCCTGCATGAAGAAGCGGCAGAATTATTGCAGCAGTTGGTACGGAGCAAATACAACATCTTCATTGGAGGTGGGACCGGATCGGGAAAAACGACCTTTCTGAACGCATTATCACAGTTCATCCCTGCCGATGAGCGGATTATTACCATTGAGGATTCGGCTGAGTTACAGATTGTTACGGTACCCAATCTGGTATCACTGGAAACGCGGAATGCAAACACCGAAGGCAAGGGACAGATATCTATTCGGGATCTGATCAAATCTTCCTTACGGATGCGTCCGAACCGGATTGTGATTGGGGAAGTCAGGGGCGCAGAAGCGCTGGATATGTTACAGGCCATGAACACAGGACATGATGGAAGCTTATCAACTGGGCACGCCAATACCATCTCGGACATGATCAGCAGACTCGAAACGATGGTGCTTAGCGGTGCGGATCTTCCTATTGCGGTTGTAAGGCAGCAGATTAGTTCAGCAATCGATATTTTTGTACATCTGTCCCGGCTACGAGACCGCTCACGGCGGGTGACAGAGATTAGTGAAGTGATTGGCATGCAGGACGGTGAGGTTATGCTGAATCCACTGTTTCGTTTCCAGGAACAAGAAGAGCGTGAAGGCAAAATTATTGGCGGGTTAGTGCAGGTTGGAAAGTTGAATCAGGTGGATAAAATTCAGATGGCTGGGCTCGGGGAATGGCTGGATGAATACATAGAACAATATAGTGTTGGAATAGATTCATCAGATAACAACGTGAATTAAAGCCATTGGAAGGTGATTACTGTTGGGTGAAGCCAGACAGATGTTGACGGATTACACCGTATATACGCTTTCCCGGAGACAACGAATGGTCTGTATGCTGATTAGTGGTCTGCTGTTTTTTGGCATCGGAATTCTGTTCTACCATCACTGGTTGGCTGGAGCGATCCTGGCTGCGGGTTGCATATGGGTACCAAAACATTGGACTAAAGTGCTGTTGGAACGAAGAAGAATGACACTCAGTTTACATTTTAAGCAAGCGTTATATGCATTATCTTCGGCACTGGCCGCAGGAAAATCGGTGGAAAATGGATTCAAGGAATCCGTGGAGGATCTGCGGATGTTGAACCCGGAAGCGGATACCGATCTGATTCGTGAGTTCACGATATTGCGGACACGGATGGAGTATGGACAACCAATTGAAGAGGCACTACAGGATTTTTCGGATCGGGCGCAGATTGAAGATATTACGAACTTTGCAGATGTGTTCATTACGTGCAAACGAACTGGCGGGGATCTGGTTGAGGTTGTGCGTCGTACCTCTGCGGTGATTGGTGAGAAGCTGGATATTCAGCAGGATATTATGGTCGCGGTATCGCAGAAAAAGTTCGAATCAAAGGTGATGTTTGCCGCTCCATTTATTTTTCTGATATTCCTCAATCTGACCGCCAAGGACTTTATGGAGCCGTTATATAGCGGGATGGGGTACCTCATCTCTAGTGGAGCATTGGTAGTACTCGCCTGCTGTTATATGTGGATTAATCGCATTATGGATATCAAAGTATAAGGAGCTGAAACGATGCTGCTTCCCGTTATAGTCGCAGGGATGCTCGGAGCGGGATGGCTGGTGCTGGATCGAACCCGGGGGCAGACCTACCGGCATCTGCGCAAGCTGGATATGGAAGGATTACGACTGAAAAAATTGCATGGTCCCTTCCTGTTTATATTGGACAAGTTCGAGATTGGACGCAGATTGCCAGTGCTCATGTTTCGAATGCAACATGCCATTCAGAAAATGTACGGCATACAGCACAGTGGAGAGAAAACGATGCTGTATTGCGCCGAGATGTTGACCTACACGTGGCTCATGCTGCTGGTGGGCTGCCTGTTATCACTCGTTGGAGATATGGGCATCGGAGGTATGGTGGGTGGGCTCGCGCTTGGTGCAGCGTTGCCTTTTGCGCTCTACAAAGACCTCAATACAAAGGTGCAGCGAAGAGACCAGGATATTCTTATGGAACTGCCTGAGCTACTGAACCGAATTGTACTGCTGGTTGGCGCAGGGGAGACCGTGCAACGTGCCATCGTTCACTGTGTGACAAGCCAGGGGGAACGGAATCATCCGTTGTACAACGAACTCAGAAAGACGGTGGGGGATTGGAATAATGGTTACTCTTTTCAACAATCATTTGAACAGTTCAGTCGTCGCTGCGGCGTACAGGAAGTGACGATTTTTACGACAACAGTGCTGCTGAATTTCCGACGTGGGGGAGGTGACTTTGTATTGGCGCTGCGGGATCTGTCACATGTGTTGTGGGAGAAACGCAAGGCTGTCAGTCGGGCGAAGGGAGAACAGGCTTCTTCCAAACTGGTGTTTCCAATGGTACTGATCTTTTTTACGATTGTGGTCATGATCGGGGCACCTGCTTTTATGATGATGAATATGTAGGAGGAATTGGGATGATGGAAGTGTTAAAAAACAAGGTAAGCGCATTTTGGAAAGAAGAGGACGGACTCGGCACGTTGGAACTGATTCTGATTATCGGGGTTATTATCATTATTGCTTTGATTTTTAAAAACCAAATTAAGACGTTGGTAGAGAGACTGTTAACTAATGTGAGTAATAAAAGTAATGAATTTTTCGAATAACAAGTTCAAAAAGGAAGAAGGGAGCTTCACCGTTGAAGCTTCCCTGATCTTCCCTGTTGTGCTGTTTATTCTTGTGTTGTTGCTCTTCTTTACCATGTACATGTATCAAAAGACATTCCTGAATCAACATGCTTATGCAGCTTCGGAACGTGCAGCCTATAGCTGGGACAACAGCCACAAACAGGCGATGACAGGTGAATTTGTCGCTGGAGAACATGACAATCTGTACTGGAGACTGACGGACGATCGTATGCTTGGCGCGCTGTTTGGCTGGGCGGGAGCGGATAATCAGGTTAGCGTTTCTATACCTGCTGGTGAAGGCGGCAATCTCTCGGAACAGAAATTAGCACAAGCGGTGCAACATATACCCTCAGCTATGAAAGGAACGATTGAGTATCAGAATTCTCTGATTCAGCGGAAAGTAACAACCAAGCTGGAACAAGTAATATCTTTGCCTCTTCCTTCTTTTTTGTTCGATTCAGGTAACCGTGTCCTCACTCAAGGATCGTCCGCAGTTGTTGAACCGGTTGAATTCATTCGAACGGTAGATTTAATCCGGTATTATGCAGCCAAGTTTAAAGGGAAAGGCAGTGCGGCGACCAGTACAGCGGCAGAAGCCGGACAGGTTGTGCAGCATTTTGGCAAAAGCAAAAAGTGAGAAAAGGAGGAGGGCGGAGCTGTTTAGAAAAAAAGACGGTGAGTCGGGAGCCGTAACCCTTTTTTTAATATTAATATTGGCCGGAGTTTATATGTTTGTCGCAATATTTATTGATTACGCTCGTATAGCGGCATTCAAGGTGCAGACCGAACGCATGACTCATGCTGCGATGAGATCCGTCATGTCAGCCTATGACACATCACTCCGGGAGTATGGTTTATTCGGGTATGGGGACAGCAGTGGGGATGCAATTATGGCTAAAGTGTTGAATGATAGCGTGAAGCCTTCAGCTGTAAAAGATGGATTCCCCATTCTGGATATCCAGTGGGATACAACTTCGCTGAGCATGGAGCTTGAACTGGGCAGATACGATATATTTAATCGCCAGATTCAGGAGGATATGAAGTATCGGGCTCCGGTTGATTTTACCCTTGAAGTGATCAATCGGTTCAAACCGATATCGGATGAGATGAAGGAAGCCGCGCACACGGTAGACTTGCTGAAAAAATTACAGAAGTTATATGACAAACGTGAAGAATTACTGGATGAAGCCATTGCCAATCAGACGGAATCCGCGGAGAAACTGAAGAATCTTCCAAAGTTGATCATGGACCCGCCTTCACAGGCCATCTATGAAGAGATGCTGGAAGATACACCAGAGACAGCTGCCGAGGCAGCTGCACGTTATGCAGATTATCTGAACAAGAAACAGGCAGATGAGGGACTGCCGTTTAGAGAGCAACAATACATATTGGAACTGGCTCGTTATCGGACTGGTGTTGGTAATGTGGTGACAGGCATCAGCATGATCATACAACCCGCGTTACAGGCCCATCAAACGAAGATGGAGGAAGCACAGTCCAAAATCGAAGAAGCGCGCAAGATCAATGAGGAAATGAAACGTGTGATCGCGGAGGGGGAGAACCGTTCGCAGAATGCGAGCTATGACAACGTCGGCAACTCGAATTTGCCTGGGACGAGTCCTGCATCTACTGGATCAGGCAGTGAAGCTAAAAGCACACGTTCTCTTGCTTCGGAGCTTGTGAGGGCAGATAGCCTATTTGATCAGTTGAAGGCACGGGTTGTTTCCCAGAATTCGGACTTCTCTAACGTCAGAAGAGACAACATGGAATTGAATACACAGCTTCGCAGTGTCACGGCCATGAGCGGTGTTCCGATTAAACCGGCGGTCAGACAGGCAAGTCAGGTTACGGAACGATATATGGACACCTATGTACGTAGTGGTCCTGCCAATCTCATCCAACAGAGTAAACAGCAGCTGGAGAGTGGTCGTGGGTCGGATGCCCAGCGCAAAGCAAATGACAAAGAATCCAAAGGGAAATTGAAGGAAGTCAAACGAATCTTGTCGCAGATTCAGAATGGAAGCTCGGGTTCCATGGACGCTTTCAAACAGTTGGAGGAATATTACAACGCTAATATTGCTTTTAACGAGGCTAGTCGTGAGGAAGCCAAAAAGGCAGAGATTGCTGGAGATCCCTATGACTCTGGTGGCGATGCCATGAAGGGGATGGATAGTTTGTTTGGCGGGATGTCCGGTCTGCTGGACAGTCTTGGCGACGAATTGTTTCAGAATGAATATGCTTTAGCCTATTTCAACTCCATGGATTTTGGTCAGTTATTTACCTGGACTGAAGGTGATGGAGATGCTGGTGATGTTTTCAAACTGGAGAATCAGGAACTGGAGTATATCGTCTACGGGTTTCATAATCCTTCGGGTAATATCGCTGCGGCATATGCGGAGATATTTGGGATGCGGCTGGCTATTCGGACGGCAGAAGGGTTAATTGAGCACAGCAAGCTTGGGAACCCACTTCTGGTATTATCGGCGGCAATCTTATACGGGATTACAAACGCCATCGCGGATATGATGAAACTAGCAAAAGAGGGCAGTGTGGAATTGTCCAAGTATATCAAAGTCAAACTGACGTACAGGGACCATCTCCGATTGTTCCTATTGATGCATAGTAACAATGAACGCAAAATGTCCAGAATGCTGGCGCTAATTCGATTGAATACTGGTGTGAATCCAGATGAAAAACAGACGTATGCTTCGGGTAACATGCGTAGTAGCATCAAGCTGTGGTTTTTACCAGGGGTGGTTAGAAGCATAGGTGCAGTTATGGGTAGTGCGGACCAAGTTGAAGATGGGCGATTTTTCATTGAGCGGAAGGCGGATTATTCCTATTGAATAATTAGGATCGTTTCGGTGGAGGGATTATGGATAAGCAGCAACATTATGAAAAAGAAAGCGCACAAAAGCAGATTCGTTTAACAAGAATAATCAGATTGCAGCGTTTGAAGTCTCTCAAAAAGCAGATATGTTCTCCAAAAAAGGAACAGGGTAGCATGGTTCTGGAAGCTTCACTGGTGTTACCTGTCTTTCTATTCTTTATCATGTTTCTCATCTTCATAGTGCAAATGACTCTAATCTCCACAGCGCTACAGAGCACGGCAGGGGAAGCAGTAAAGCAATTATCAACGAAAATATATCCCGTTTCCCTTGCATTCACACCTTCTGATTCTGCTGGCGGAGAAGGTTCAGGAGGGGGTTGGAAAATACCAGAGTTATCACTGACGGAATGGGCAGAAGGTTATGCTTCTTCTCTACCCGAGCCTTTAAGTGATTGGGTACGTTCAGCGGCGGCCAGTGGTGAACAGCCACTACAGGAGATCAAAACATCCGTCTTGGAAACCGTACTTGATCCCACGGTAAAACCGCTGCTTCAACCTTTTATCGAGCCAACGCTGCTTAATATGGAACGTGTTCATGTGAATGGTATTTCGATACCAGATCTCAAAAACAAAACAAATCCATATTTCCGACTTGAACTGAGTTATGAATTGCCTATAAAAGTCCCCTTTCTCAGTAAACCACTTCGGATTCAGGCTGCTGCGGCAGAACGGGTATGGATTGGAGATACCGGAGAAGGATCAGATGGCAGCGCAGGAGACGGGGATACTGCGGGTTCAGCAACGGTACTGTCGAAGCCTGACCCGGCATACATAGGCAACAATGCAACGATCAAGGTGAAGGTAGAACCAGGAGCGACAGCCAACTTAACGATATTTTACAAGTCAGGTGAAAGTTCTGCGAAGCACATCGGCTGGGCCACCGCAGATGAGAATGGAATTATTGAATGGAACTGGTTTGTTGGTACTCGGACAACAGAAGGGACTTGGAGTTTTGTTGTCGAGACAGGGGACGGTGCCAAGACGGAGACTACGTTTAACGTGGCCTCCAGAAAATAAGTGAGGAGATGATGGAGGTGGAATGGTTTTACATTGCCTGTGGCATATACGTCATTGCAGCTTTTATTACAGATATTCGTTCAATGAAAATTCCAAATCGATTGACTTTACCCGTGACTGTTGCTGGCGTATTGGCCCATATCATATGGGGAGGTTGGGATGGTTTCTTGTTTTCAGCCGCTGGATTTGCAGCAGGTTTTGGCATTTTGTTTCTGATGTATGCGATTGGAGCCGTAGGGGCAGGAGATGTGAAATTGTTTGGTGGGATTGGCGCATGGACGGGACTTGCTTTTGGCATTCATGTCATTATTTACTCCGTTTTGTACGCGGGCGCAATTGGTCTAGTGATACTTCTATTCCGTAAAGATTCAGCGAAGAGAATTCGAGGCATGGCAGGTAGTCTTGCAGGTTTTTTTATGCTCGGTTCGCTCAAGCTGGTAAACAAAGAGAAGACATTAAAGTTTCCGTTTATGCTGGCCGTATTGCCCGGGTTTATCACGGTCTTTATCCCGGGACTGTTCCCTTAACTGAAGGAGTCGAGAAATTTGAAAATAACAATGGAAAGAGAGGATTGGCATGTATGGACTAACGAGAGATTTTATTCGTAATGGTGGGGCTTTCATGGTTTTGGAGAAAGCAGACGGGTTACGAATGGAGGAATTGAGCCGTGTACAGATGGGGATGTTGTCCTCCAATCAGATTCCGCGACTTCTTCCTGTTCATATTCGGGAAGTCGATCGAAATGTAACATTGCAGTACGACATATCAGGGTACAAGATGTTATCCCAGATGTTAAAGTCAAGCAAAATCAAATTGCGTGTTCTGTATGGTTTGTTGTTCCAACTAGCCGATGCCTTCACGGAATGCCGACAGTATATGTTGGAGCCTCGTAAATTATTGATCCAGGAAGAGTCTTTGTTCATTAACGGTTCATTCGAACAGGGTGAGCTTGGGATAGTATATGTTCCAATCATGGATACAGTTGAAGTTGATCCAACGCCTCAGCAATTCCGTGAGCTAGTGATCAGGCTGATGGCACATGTACAGGAACTGCAGGGAGAAGGCATTCAGCGTGTTCTGCAGTTATGTGACAACGAACGCTGGGATATCAGACAGTTGCGCGAGCTTCTGCTGGAGTTATACGCTGACGAGCAAGAGAATGGAGGAGGCGCAGCATTTCTCTCGTCCAGAACTTTGGACACACCCAATGATTCAAGAGGTGATCTTCATTCGTCGATTTCTGAGCGAGATAGCAGGCTAGCCACTGGTACTTCTCGGCCATATCAACTTGGTGCTCCCGTTCAAAATGCTCCTGTGGGGCCGCAACTAAATTTCCGTCAGCCGCAGAAAACAAGTGAATTCGAGGTTGAAGACATTCCGGTGAGATCTCGAACCTTTCCAGGCAGGCGCTCACCTGAGCAAGTTCCATTAGAGAGTTCAAACGGTATGGATAAGAAAGGAAGTAACTCGTATGATTCGCTAGAGCGTGTTGATATGGAAGTGGAGGAAAAGCCCGGATCTTCCAAAGTAACTTATATCATATTGGGCTGTATGGTTGCCATGGCATTGGTATGGAGATTTATTTACATGGAGCAACCGGGACAGACGCAGATGATCCTGTGTATGGTACTCAGCCTTGGCTTGCTTGGTGTAGCAGGATGGACGTGGAAGCGTAAAGGAAGCCCTCATAATGCCTCAGAGAATAAGCGGTCTTTTTCATTCAATTTAGGTAAGAACAAAGGTAAGCAGACGGATGATGAAGAGGAGCAATTTCAGGAGAGTTGGCGCTGGAATGCAGCTGAAAGGCCAGTGGAACGCATAAACCAAACGGTTGCATCCGCCTCAGAAGGTGGTAGCGAGCATTCCCGTTTTCAAAATTTGCATATGGCATCTGAACACTCCGAACCACCGTTCGTTCAACGCCATGTGGAAACGGTAGCTTCAACTTCAGAGCTAATTCGACAGGATGCAGTTGCAGAGGCAACCGTGAATTTGCAGAATCTGAGTGGAAGTAATGTTACAGGGGCAGGCCCGGTGATGGCGTCTTATTATCTTGAACGAAGATCGGGAAGCAGTGACCAACATGAACGGATGGATGTGCAAGGAGCATCTTTTGTCATCGGAAGATCAGCAGACATGGTTCAGTGGGTGGACACAGCGACCGGGGTGTCCCGTGCTCATGTGGAATTGAGCCGGAACAAATCGGGCTATGTGATTAAGGATCTGGGTTCCGTCAATGGAACCATTCTTCAGGGCAATATTCTTGCTCCGTATAAGGAGTATCCATTGGCGGATGGAGACACATTTACACTTGCGGAATCTGTTTACACTTATCGGTCGGTTGGATAAGGCATAGTTCAATCAGTCAGATAAGCCGCGGTGTTTCAGATCTTCCAGTGCCTGGGTTAAGGTTGGGAAGGTGAACTGGAATCCGTGGTCGAGAGCTTTTTGCGGAATGACTCTCTGCCCCTGAAGCACGACAACGGATAGTTCTCCGACCAAGGTTTTAATCAGGAAGCTGGGTACGGGGAACCAGTGAGGGCGATGATACACTTTACCGACCGTACGACCGAATTCATCATTGGTAACAGGATTTGGTGAGGAAGCATTGACCGGACCTGACACTTGTTTATTTTGAATGCTAAAATCAATGAGTCTTACGATATCCATAATGTGAATCCAGCTGGTCCATTGCTTGCCACTGCCGATCTTGCCACCAACACCCAGCATATAAGGAAGTTTCATCAATGGAAAAGCACCTCTTTTATGTCCAAGCACCAGACTCACCCGGATTTTAACGAGTCTTACATTTTTGATTGCATCTGCAGCAACTTCCCATTGTTCCGAGACCCGGGAGGGGAAATTCATTGATTTTTGCGGACTGCTCTCGTCAAAGGTTTCGGTAGGAGAGGTTCCATAGATGGCCATGGCAGAAGCCTGAACGACCACTTCCGGCTTTTGTTCAAGGGATTCTACCAATCGGGCTACCCGCGCTACAGTCGTGACTCTGGATTCAACAATCTCCAGCTTCGCTTTGGTTGTCCAACGTTGATTCAGCGTTTCTCCGGCAAGGTTAACGAGAGCGTCCATACATTCCAGCAAGTGAGGTTGTTCTTCGACTTGTTCCCACGATATATATGTAAGATTTTTACTTGGACTATGCAAGTCAGGCAGTTTTCGTGTAATAACTTTCACATGGTGCCCGGCTTGCAGCCAGTAATCTACAAGTGCTCCTCCCACAAATCCGGTACCTCCACAAATGGCAATTTTCATATCAAACATCCTCTCTGTATTTTCACTGCGCTGATACATACCGTTGGATCGACAAACAGCCCCGTACGGTAAGCAATGCCTGTTGGGAACAACTTACCTGACGGAGCATATCTGTATCTAATTAACCAAATCTATATGCCACTTAACTCATCTTTTATTTTATTTAATCAAATGTTGATAAGGGGAATAATCGATTTTGTTTTTCTCCAAAAATTTCACCAAAAACTTATTATCCCGCTTCGGTGTGGCAATAATGTATCCTTTGATGCAATGATCTCTCGATACTTCCGTGGCATTGTCTTCGACTGCAATCTTACCGATCTCTGCAGCAATGGAATGTTTGGCGATGTCACGAAATGGTCCGGGCACAGGCTCCACAAGTTGATCCAAAAAAGCTTTGGCTTCATCTGTCCACAAGTGACGGCTGGCTTCAACCCAATAATTCTGCCAATCCAGTTTGGACTTTCCGTCTGCTTTGGGTAGCACTTTCAAAAACTTGCGCATCATGAAAAATCCACCGATACACATGCTGCCTAGCAATAAAAAAGTCCAGAATGCGATCGTATTCATAAACCAATTGCTGGGGGAATAGCTGTTCAGTATTATCGCGTAGGAGTCGAAAATCATTGCGGAGTCACCTCGGTTCATTGATTTTCACGGAAAGACGGATTCCGCCTACCCATGTTCCACATATTAGCTGTCAAAAATAGCCTCTATCCCGAATTATAGCGCATTTCTAGATTTATTTCGATAATCGCGTTAGAATAAGGGATAATTCAGAATAAGGGGGATCAATAATGCTGAAAATCGGCTCCCACGTGTCCTTTTCGGACAAGGGATTATTGAGTGCAACGAAGGAAGCGTCCTCGTACGGTTCCAGTTCGTTTATGATATATACGGGTGCACCACAGAATACACGTCGCAAGCCAATTGAGTCCATGTATATTGAAGAAGGCAAGGTTGCCATGCAAGAGGGTGGAATGGAAGATATCGTTGTCCATGCACCGTACATTGTTAATCTTGGCTCATACAAAGATAATACGTTTAGACTGGCTGTAGATTTCCTTCAGGAAGAGATTCGTCGGACACATGCTATTGGTGTGAAGAACATCGTATTACATCCCGGCGCATTTACAGACAAAGATGCCCACTATGGGATCGGAAGGATCGCAGAAGGATTGAATGAAGTGCTGGAGGGTGTGAAAGACACGGATGTGAACATCGCTCTGGAGACCATGGCTGGCAAAGGTACGGAGATGGGTCGCAGTTTCGAAGAGATCGCTCAGATTATCGAGAAAGTAACATATAACGAGCGCCTGACTGTGTGTATGGATACATGTCACATTCATGATGCCGGATATGATATCGTTAATGATTTTGACGGTGTACTGGAACAATTCGATCGTACGGTAGGACTTGACCGCATTGCCGTAATGCATATTAATGATAGTAAGAATGCTGTGGGTGCGCACAAGGACCGTCATACACCGATTGGTTCTGGCTGGATCGGGTTTGAGGCGATTAACCGAATCGTCAACCATGAGAAGCTTCAAGGACGTCCATTTATTCTAGAGACACCTTGGATTGGTAAAGAGGCCAAGACACAGCGTCCAATGTATGAGGTGGAGATTGCGCTACTTCGTGGGGATGTTGCCGGTCGATTCGGCCAGGATTTCCTGACAGAAGTAGAACAGTTGCAACACTTTTTCAAAGGTAAAGAGATTGAGTCTCGTTCGTATATTCTGGATGTGTGGACGTTGCTCAAAAATGATGCCAAAGCCAAAAAGGCAGATCCGCGCGAACCGCTGGAACGCCTCTATGACATGGTGACTGAAGCTGCTCTGTTCCCGCATTTGAATGAAGAACAACTGAATCATCGCTTGATTGCATGGCTTGCGGGTTAATCCCGCAGGTCATGGCTTAATTGAAGGAGGAAGAATAACCCGATGGAGATCCACGCTAAACAAGTACGCCCTGATTCTAAAAACCGCGCCGATCGTGCGCGCATGCTTATTTCCTGTCCGGATGGTCCAGGAATTGTAGCTGCCGTATCTCATTTCCTGCACCAGCATGGTGCAAACATTGTTCAGTCGGACCAGTACACAATGGACCCTGCTGGCGGCATGTTCTTTATGCGAATTGAGTTTGATCTTCCACAATTGTTGGTCAATTTGCCGAAACTGGAAGCTGATTTTGCAGAAGTGGCAAGCCGATTCCAAATGGAATGGACGTTATCTGCGGTTAGCCGCAAGAAGAAACTGGCTATCTTTGTATCCAAAGAAGATCACTGTCTGGTTGAATTATTGTGGCAATGGCAGGCAGGCGATCTGGATGCCGATATTGCTCTTGTGGTCAGCAACCATCTGGACATGAAGGATTATGTAGAATCATTTGGCATTCCATATCATCATATCCCAGTTACAGCAGATACGAAGAAAGAAGCGGAACAGCGCCAACTGGACGTCATCGGCAACGATGTGGATGTGATCATTTTGGCTCGTTACATGCAAATCATCTCTCCCATGTTCATTGAGCACTACCGTAATCGAATCATTAATATTCACCATTCGTTCCTGCCAGCCTTTGTGGGCGGTAAACCGTATGCGCAAGCGTACAACCGTGGTGTCAAAATTATCGGTGCGACAGCGCACTATGTTACGGAAGAACTGGATGGCGGCCCGATTATTGAACAGGATGTGCAGCGTGTAAGCCACGGGGACGATGTAACCGAGCTGAAGCGTATTGGACGTACCATTGAGCGTGTTGTGCTCGCACGTGCCGTGAAATGGCATGTCGAAGACCGTGTTCTTGTTCACGAAAATAAAACCGTTGTATTTTAAGCTCGCGCTTTAATACTGTGCAAGGTTGATTCGGAACCACGTAATAGACTAACAATAAAGCGACCCCAATTCGTTTACGAAACGGGAGTCGCTTTTTTTGTTGTGTTGATATACTTTCCGCACAAGCCAACCATAATACCAAACAGCAGATGTCCTACAATCCAGTAGAGGATGGCGGACACATCGTACAGGTCTGGCACACGTGATGACAATTGAGAGAGTGGGATATAGAGCAAGGACGAGACCGCACCAAGTAAAATTCCTTTGATCATAGGGCGGCCTGAATGCCTTACCCACCACACATAGAAGATCCCGATGACAACGGACACGATGAGATGCAAAGCAAATTCAATGAATTCGGGTAAGGTTGGCGGAAGACCAGGCACAAAATCAATATTCAGCAGCAGAGTATATACTTGTTGACCTGTGATGGCCTGAATCATTTTGAGGAAAAATCCCAGGACAACCCCCGAGAGAATTCCCGTTAAAATACCGGATATCCAGGGTAATGAGTGTTTTGCCGATGTTGATGGGTGAGCAGCAGGATCTGGCATGATCGAGACCTCCTATGATTGACGCGTGTACATCTGAAAAAAGTAAACCACAGCCCGACTTTCGAATCCATATTCAGGAACATTATATGTGAATTGAGGATGAATATCTAAAAAATGCATGGTTTTCAGGTAAAAGGTTATACTTCATGCGATGGATTTGCGAGGCGCCTTAAGTCTGCTTTTGGAATTTAGTACCTTGTACAGTACGATTTTTGCTTGATAGGCCAAGGATTATTCATCACAAACCACCAATTTTTCACGAACTTCTAAAAGAAGGTTATGGAAAAGCTTCACGCCAAGTGATACAATACAAAAGTGAATAAGTCAAAATGAAACACTCAAGCGGATTCACTTATTGTGAAATTCGGTTTGCTTGTATGATGAGAGGGATTCGCTTGCGCACCCGACTTATCTAAAGACATGAGGAGGACAAACCATGACTGACAAGAACGAAGCGATTCAAAAGGACGAGAACACTACAATCGACAACCTGTCGATTACTACCGTACGTACTTTGGCGATTGATGCAATTGAGAAGGCAAATTCCGGACACCCGGGTATGCCTATGGGCTCCGCTCCAATGGGGTACCAACTTTTTGCAAAAACGATGACTCATAACCCGGACCACCCAACTTGGGTTAACCGGGACCGTTTTGTCCTGTCTGCAGGACATGGCTCCATGTTGCTGTACAGCTTGCTGCACCTGAGCGGATATGATCTTCCAATGGAAGAACTGAAACAGTTCCGTCAATGGGGAAGCAAAACTCCGGGTCACCCGGAATTCGGACATACTGCAGGTGTTGATGCAACTACAGGCCCACTGGGTCAAGGTATTGCAATGGCTGTAGGTATGGCGATGGCTGAAGCTCAACTGGGCGCAACATACAATAAAGACAAATTCAACGTAGTTGACCACTACACTTACGCAATCTGTGGTGATGGCGACTTGATGGAAGGCGTATCTCATGAATCAGCTTCCCTGGCTGGACGTTTGCACCTGGGCAAACTGATCATGTTGTTCGACTCCAATGACATCACGTTGGATGGTAAATTGGATCTGTCTTCTTCCGAAAGCATCGCGAAGCGTTTTGAAGCTTATGGCTGGCAAGTGCTGCGCGTTGAAGATGGTAACGATCTGCCTGCAATCGAAAAAGCAATTCAGGAAGGTCAAGCAGATACACTGCGTCCTACACTGATCGAAGTTAAAACGGTTATCGGTTATGGTAGCCCGAACAAACAAGGTAAAGGCGGCCACGGCGGTACTCACGGATCTCCACTGGGTGCAGACGAAGCCAAATTGACTAAAGAGTATTACAAATGGGTTTACGAAGAAAACTTCCACGTACCAGCTGAAGTTCGCGATCACTTTGCACAAGTGAAAGATCGTGGTATCTCTGCTAACAAAGCTTGGGATGAGAAATTTGCCGAGTACAAAAAAGCCTTCCCTGAGCTGGCAGCTCAATTCGAAACAGCGATTAACGGCGACCTTCCAGAAGGTTGGGACCGTGATCTTCCTAAATATGCAGCAACAGACAAAGCTCTTTCCACTCGTGTAGCATCCGGTAACGCTCTGAACGGTCTGGCGCACAACGTGCCACAACTGACAGGTGGATCTGCTGACTTGGAAAGCTCCACAATGACTCACTTGAACAACCTGGAGAACTTCACACCTGAAGATTACTCCGGCCGTAACATCTACTTCGGTATCCGTGAATTCGGTATGGCTGGAGCAATGAACGGTATGGCACTGCACAGCGGTGTGAAAGTATTCGGAGGTACGTTCTTCGTATTTACCGATTACCTGCGTCCGGCTGTTCGTCTGGCTGCCCTGATGGGATTGCCTGTAACGTATGTTCTGACTCATGACAGTATCGCTGTTGGTGAAGATGGTCCTACGCACGAACCGATCGAGCAACTGGCATCCCTGCGTATCATTCCTAACCTGACGGTTATTCGTCCGGCTGATGGTAATGAAACTTCGGCTGCTTGGGCTTACGCGCTTGAGAACAAGAGCAACCCGGTTGCACTCGTACTCACTCGTCAAAACCTGCCGATCCTGGAAGGTACGGTTGAAGGTTCACGTGAGAACGTGAAACGTGGTGCTTATGTTGTCTCTGATGCAAAAGATGACAAAGCGGTAGCACAAATTATCGCTACAGGTTCTGAAGTGCAATTGGCTGTTAAAGCTCAAGCAGCACTTGCAGAACAAGGCATCCAAGTTCGCGTAATCAGCATGCCAAGTTGGGATCTGTTCGAGAAACAAGACAAAGCTTACAAAGAGTCCGTTCTTCTTCCGGATGTTAAAGCTCGTCTTGCAATTGAAATGGCTTATCCAATGGGCTGGGAGAAATATGTTGGCGATCAAGGTGACATTCTCGGAATCAGCACATTTGGTGCTTCCGCGCCTGGCGACCGTGTTATCCAAGAATATGGCTTTACAGTGGAAAACGTGGTTAGCCGCGTAAAAGCATTGCTGTAATAGCTTCATAAGCGCTGCTATGATTGGGAGGGCGTCATGCTGTCCTGATCCATGGCAGTAAGTTATTTCCGCAGAGATGGGCGGTATCTCGTTATCGCCCTGATCTGTTTTGCCTATTGTTTTCATTAACTTCAGGGGAGCGGGTACGCATGTCACAATTCGATCAAGTCAGTGTAGTGAAAGAGGCCAACATTTATTATGATGGTCAGGTAACCAGCAGAACGGTTATTTTGGGGGATGGCAGCAAAGTGACTCTGGGCATCATGCTTCCAGGCAGTTATGAGTTCGGTACGGATTCCCGTGAAATTATGGAGATTCTGTCCGGAGATCTGAAAGTATTGCTTCCCGGAGAAGAAGAGTGGCAAGAGATTCAAGGTCAAGCTACGTTCCACGTGCCTGCCGAATCCAAATTCAAACTGGAGATACGCAGCGTTACTGACTACGTCTGCTCGTACCCGGCGGAATAACATAAGAAGGGTAAGCAGAACCGCAACCCGCGGATTCGGTTTACCCTTTTTGCTTCTTGAATTCTAACGACAAAGTTCGAGCTGCAAGCTTGTCAGCCCCGTGGATTTGAAGTATCCTTAAGGCAAGTTGTTTAGAATGGAATACGGACATAATATAAGAGGTTGTTCAAAAAGTCCGCTTTTGATTACAAAGTTTGAACACGCACTATAATCGAAATCAGGAGGTTTTTGAGATCATGGCAAAAAAAGTGACATTTGACTATAGCACGGCATTGCAATTTGTAAATCAGCACGAAGTGGATTATTTCGCAGAACCGATTCGTCTGGCTCACGAGCAGCTTCACAACGGAACAGGAACAGGCTCCGATTATCTGGGCTGGATTGATCTGCCAACGGCTTATGACAAAGAAGAGTTTGCTCGCATTCAAAAAGCGGCTGCCAAAATCCAAAGCGACTCCGAAGTACTGATTGTTATCGGTATCGGTGGATCATACCTGGGTGCACGTGCAGCGATTGAAATGCTGACTCACTCGTTCTATAACAATCTGCCAAAAGACAAACGCAAAACGCCTGAAATCTATTTTGCAGGAAACAATATCAGTTCCACATATGTAACTCATTTGCTGGATCTGGTTGAAGGCAAAGATTTCTCCGTCAACGTTATCTCCAAATCCGGTACAACAACAGAGCCGGCAATTGCTTTCCGTATCTTCCGTGCAGCACTGGAAGAGAAATATGGTAAAGAAGAAGCTCGCAAACGCATCTATGCTACAACAGACAAAGCACGTGGTGCATTGAAAGAACTGGCAAATGCAGAAGGATACGAATCTTTCATTATCCCGGATGATGTAGGTGGACGTTACTCCGTTCTGACAGCTGTAGGTTTGCTGCCAATCGCAGCAGCGGGTATCAGCATCGAAGAAATGATGCAAGGTGCGGCTGACGCATCCAAAGAATACAGCAACCCGAACGTAGCTGAGAATGAAGCATATCAATATGCTGCTGTTCGTAATGCATTGTATCGCAAAGGCAAAGGCACTGAGATCCTTGTAAACTATGAGCCATCTCTGCACTTCGTATCCGAGTGGTGGAAACAACTGTTTGGAGAGAGTGAAGGTAAAGATTACAAAGGGATCTATCCTGCATCCGTTGATTTCTCTACAGACTTGCACTCCATGGGTCAATTCATCCAGGAAGGTAGCCGGAATATCTTCGAAACTGTTATCCAGGTTACTGAAGTTGCTGAGCATATCTCAATCAAATCCGATCCGGACGATCTGGATGGTTTGAACTTCCTTGAAGGCAAAACTATGGACTTTGTTAACAAAAAAGCGTTCCAAGGAACACTGCTTGCACATACGGATGGTCAAGTACCAAACCTGATTGTGAACATTCCAGATATGACTCCATATTCTTTCGGATATCTGGTATACTTCTTTGAAAAAGCATGCGGTATCAGTGGCTACCTGCTGGGCGTCAATCCATTTGACCAACCAGGCGTGGAGGCTTACAAGAAAAATATGTTCGCATTGCTGGGCAAACCAGGCTTTGAAGAAGAGAAAGCAGCGCTCGAAGCGAGACTTTCCGAATAATTCATCGGTCTGCTCATATAGTTGAATAAGGTAATGTAAATCTAACCGGTAATCACTGTTTGTGTAAGATGCAGGGTTCCCGGATGTAGATAACCAGGGCAGTTCGTCCGCGTTCGCGCGGTGAACTGCTTTCTTGTAAAATGGACTCAGGAAAAGATCAGAAAGTTGGATTTAGGATGATTGAACGTTATCGCACGGTTCGAGGACCGGGCAATCTGGAAATTGTAATCAAGAAGTCGCGATTTATCGGTCATATTATGCCGGTCACGACAGAAGAAGAGGCTGTTGCCTTCATCGATGAGATCAAGAAAAAACATTGGAATGCAACTCATAACTGCTCTGCATACATGATTGGGGAGCGGGACGAGATCCAGAAGCAATCCGATGACGGTGAACCCAGCGGAACAGCAGGGAAACCCATTCTTGAAGTGATCAAAAATCAGAAATTAAAAAATGTGGCAATTGTGGTTACGCGATACTTCGGGGGAATTATGCTTGGAGCTGGCGGGTTAATTCGTGCTTATACGGATGGAGCTGTAGCAGCCATTGAAGCCGGAGAAGCCATTACCAACGTGCTACATCGTGAAGTGTTTGTTGAACTGGATTATACGTGGCTGGGTAAAGTGGAAAATGAGTTAAGAAGCCGGGAAGTCCGTACAGGTGAAACTGGATTCACCGATAAGGTTACGTTGACTTGTCTTCCGCCGGATAGTGAAACCGAGGCTTTTGTAGCCTGGATCACGGATTTGACGCAAGGGCAATCCCGGATCACGGAGGGACAGCGGCTTTATTTTATTGAAGGGGAATAAAATATATGGCTAGAAGAGCAGTCGAACAGGAGTTGTCGAGGGAGCGGATACTGGAGGCGGCGAGGCACCTTTTTATTACCAAAGGATACCGCGCCATTTCGATGCGAAGCATCGGCCAGCATCTGGGCTATAGTCATGGGTCGCTGTATTATCACTTTAAGGAAAAGGCAGAGCTGTTCTATGCCATCGTGGTTGAAGATTTTAATCATCTGGGGCATTTGCTGCTGCAAGCCATGGTCAGGCCGGTTCGTGATGATGTGAGCAAGGTAGAGCACATTATGATGGAGTTTATTCGCTTTGGTCTGGAGAATCCATACCAATACGAAATTATGTTTATGATCAGGGATGAAGAACTGTTGTCTTATTGTCGTACCGAACAGGGGCGTTGCTTCGAATTGTTTGCATCGATTATAAGGCAGTATATGAATGAAGCGAACTGTACGGAAGAGGATATTCAAAGGGTACCGCGTACGCTATTTTTGGCTATGCACGGATTCATTTCTTATTACATTCAGGACCGTTTAACGTTTGTGGAGATTGAATCGTCTGCGCTGTCTCATGTCAAAGTGCTGTGCCGCAATCTGGGTCAGCAGCCTGGCGACCAATAATGGCGCTGTTGTTGCACCCTTACACTTCAGGGCGGTGATTTGTCATAACTTTAATTCTTTATAACGTTGTCTCGCGAAAGTTAATATGCGCAGTAGACCAAGTCAGGCGGCTCCGACCCGGAATGAGGGTGGACCGCCTGTTTGTGTTTGCAAAAAATGAACGAGTTGGTGGCAGGTCTATTGGACCCAACTAACCTTCCATGATTTTGAGAAAGTACTCCCGCTCACGTGGTCCATCGAATTCGCAAAAGTAAATGCCTTGCCAGCGGCCGAGCAGCAGCCTGCCTTCGTGAATAATCACCGTCTGTGATGGTCCTGTTGTGATCGATTTGAGGTGAGAGGCTGTATTGCCTTCGGCGTGTCGATACTCGGGGTGCTCCCAAGGGTACACTTCGTCAAGGCGTAACAAGACATCGTGTTTCACATCCGGGTCTGCATTTTCGTTGATGGCAATACCTGCCGTCGTATGTGGACAGTAGATGAGCACCGTCCCATTCTGCACCCCGCTACTCTGGACAACCTGCTTTACGTCCCATGTGATATCCTTCATTTCATCTCGTGTGGAAGTGGATATATCCTTCGTATATAACATGTTAGATCACTCCTTATCATCTCTTTTCTTCCCTCGATTGTACCTTAACCACTACATACCAAACAAACCACAATGACGCTGATTATGGGAACTGCACCATAACGAAGAGGACAGAAATAACCCGAAGTGATTTTTATTAATCGATCTCATATGTGGCCCAATTATATTCAATAAAAGCATTGACGATTAGCACTGCAAACTGGTAAAGTATCAGAAAAGCAAAACCAAGTAGACTAATGGGAATAATATTAAAGTAATATCATCCAACTTAGGAAAAATGTCGTATTAAATCCAGGAAGACTGCCGACCGGAGTTAAAGCCGGAGGCTGGGAGGGAACGCAGCAATGAATACCGTTCTTCGTCATAAGGGATGGACTTGGGGATTCCGCAGTACCGTATTGTTATATTTTATCGTACTTATTGTACTTCCAATCATCGGTGTGTACGTCAATTCCTTCTCTGAAGGATGGAGCAACTTTGTTCAGAGCATTATGGATCCCATCGCGTGGAAAGCCGTACTGTTGACCATTCGGCTGGCCGTTATTGCCACGCTGATTAATGTGGTTTTGGGCACGATGATCGCCTGGGTGTTGACAAGGTATCGTTTTGTGGGCCGATCGTTTCTTAACAGTCTGGTTGATCTTCCGTTTGCACTGCCAACAGCGGTGGGCGGCTTGATGATTATGCTGCTTTTGGGTCCGGTCAGTGCCATCGGGAAACTGGCAGAATCCATGGGATTTGAGATTGTATTTCACCAGCCCGCCATTGTTATCGCGATGACCTTTGTCACGTTTCCGTTTGTTATCCGTGCAGTGCAGCCTTTGCTGGAAGAAATTGATCCTTCCGAGGAAGAAGCCTCGTACACGATGGGGGCATCCAAGGCTCGCACGTTCATGCAGGTTATTCTGCCTTCCATGGCACCTGGCATGATCAGTGGGGGGATGCTGGCTTTCTCGAGAGGACTGGCTGAATTCGGGGCTGTTGTGCTGGTGGCTGGTAACATTCCGGGAAGAACACTGACTGCTTCCGTATTTATCTACGGGGAGATTGAAAGTGATAATCCAACGGGGGCTGCTGCTGTATCCGTGTTGCTCCTGACGCTCTCCTTCCTGATCCTCTGGCTGATCAATCTGGTGCAGATGCGGGGGAGAAGACGATGAGACGACTGTTAATCGGACTGACGTTTGCGGTATTTATTGTACTGCTGATCATCCCACTTGGACGCATTTTTATTGGCGCATTTGAAGACGGGGCAGGTGGATTCCTGAAAGGGTTAATGCGCCCTGAGGCGTTACATGCCTTGATGATGACCGGACTGGTAGTTCTGGTGGTCACCCTGTTAAATACATTGTTTGGCATCATGATGGCTCTTTATCTGGTTCGTGCCGGATGGCTGAGTGAACGGATAAAAGGGCTGCTAAACAGCATTGTAGACCTGCCTTATGCCGTATCTCCTGTCATTGGCGGTTTGATGATTGTGTTGATGTTGGGACCTAACAGCATTATGGGCGCTTTTTTTGAAGGGATTGGATTCAATGTGGTCTATGCCTTCCCGGGTATGGTGATCGCAACGTTATTTGTTACCTTTCCACTGATGGTCAGAGAGGTTATGCCTGTCCTGCAGGAACTCGGTTCTCAGCAAGAGGAGGCCGCATCTACACTTGGCGCCTACGGCTGGAGAACGTTCTGGAGTGTGACCTGGCCTTCAATCCGCTGGGCGGTAGTGTATGGTCTAGTCTTGACGGTTGCGCGCTCGCTTGGGGAATTCGGTGCAGTGCTGGTGGTATCCGGTAATATTATGAACAAAACGCAGACCGCAACAACTCTGGTGTACCAGGATGTTGAGAATTTTAATGTAGCTGCCGCAAATGGTGTGGCATTGGTGCTGGTCACCTTCTCCGTCGGGCTGCTGCTCATGATGGAATGGGCCAAGAAGCGAAAGGAAGTGCATTGATATGCATGTAGAAGTCCGTGATCTGAACAAACATTTCGGTGATTTTCATGCGGTAAAAGATGTCTCATTCGATATTGCCAAAGGTCATCTGATCGGTCTGCTTGGACCCAGCGGAGGCGGGAAGACGTCCATCCTGCGGATGCTTGCGGGTCTGGAGAATCCGGGTTCCGGAGAGATTCGCTTTCACGGAAAAGTTGTGAACCATCTGCCTCCACAGGAGCGGGGCATCGGATTTGTATTCCAGAACTATGCCTTGTTCAAACATATGACGGTATTTGAGAATATCGCCTTTGGACTCAAGGTCAAGAAGACGCCAAAAGCCCAGATCCGTGATCGGGTGATGGAACTGGTTGAATTGACCGGGTTAAAAGGTTTCGAACAGCGCTATCCACATCAGTTATCTGGTGGGCAGCGTCAACGTGTTGCTTTTGCCAGAGCACTCGCCCCGGAGCCACAGCTGTTATTGCTGGACGAACCGTTCGCGGCCATTGATGCCAAGATCCGTCAGGAACTGCGTTCATGGTTGCGTGAGTTGATTGAGCGGGTAGGAATCACTTCGATCTTTGTAACGCATGACCAGGATGAAGCGATTGAAGTAGCGGACGAAATTATGATTATCAGCCAAGGTCGTCTGGAACAGAAGGGCACACCTTGGGATATCTACAAAAATCCTCAGACACCGTTTGTGGCTACATTTATCGGGGAGTCTACGGTTGTGGAGGATGCCTCCCAGTTGAAAGGATTCGAACATGCCGTCGAGGGTGAACATACCAAAGCGCTGATTCGACCGGAGTATATTGAAATCGGCTTGAAAAACGAATTCACCATGTTGTCTGCAACGGAAAAAGGTACAGTCAAACATCTTCATTTCCGCGGTAGTGAATGGATGGTAGAGGTGGACGTACAGGGTCATAAGTTAATCACATATCGTTCCCTGGAGAAAACGACATTGGAGATCGGTCAACAAATTCGAGTCCTTGTACACCGTGCATACCTGTTCAATGACTCCAACAGTTGGGTGGTTGAGAACCGACTGAAGGAAGATCCGATGCCGGTGATGATTTAGATCAAGTGGAAGAAAGGGGCTGCCCATGCAGACGAGGAAGAAGAAAGCCATACTCTTATATGTTGCCCTCATGCTTCTGCTCGTCTGCATGACCGCTGGATGCAGCAAGCAGGAGGAGTCAAGCGAACAGAACGAGCCCTCTGGTAACGATTCATCCAATACGCTGGTGATTGGTGCTTATAGTGTAGCGAAAGATGCTGTAGGCGAATTGCTACCCAAGTTCCAAGAGGAGTGGAAGGCAAAAACCGGACAGACGATTAACTTTCAAGAATCCTATGAAGCTTCGGGCACACAGGCAAGAGCCATCGTTGGTGGATTCGAGGCTGATGTGGCCTTGCTCGCGATGGAGAGTGATATCGAGAAGTTGGTCAAAGCCGATCTGGTTAGCTCTGATTGGAAACAGACCCCTAATGAGGGCATGATCACCCGTTCAATTGTTGTTCTGGGCACAAGAGCGGGCAACCCGCTCGGTATTCGTGATTTTCAGGACTTAACCAAGCCAGGAGTGAAGGTACTGTACCCCAATCCAAAGACATCCGGAGGCGCACAATGGGACATTAATGCCATTTATGGTGCCGGATTGAAACTGTCGGAGGAGCAAGAGGGGAAGAAAGATCCTGCCGCAGCCAAGGCTTTTCTCGAACAGGTACATCGTAACGTTGAATCATTGGACAAGAGTGGGCGTTCTTCGATGGCGGCATTCGAATATGGTGTGGGTGATGTCATCGTCACGTATGAAAATGAATTGCTTGCCCGGATCGCCAAAGGTGTAGATTATGACATCGTCATTCCAAAAAATACGATCCTGATTGAGAACCCGGCAGTTGTGGTGAATAAATATGCCGATAAACATGGAAATCGCGAACTGGCAGAAGCCTTTGTCGCATATCTGCGTACACCAGAAGCGCAGCGTATTTTTGCCAAGCATGGTTTTCGTTCAGTAGATCCGGATGTATTTGCACAGACGGAGTCGACATTTCCAACGCCAGAAGGATTATTTGATATCAACTATCTGGGTGGATGGGACGAGGTACGCAGTACGTTGTACTCCAAACGCGGCGTGTGGTATCAGGTGCTCGCTGGATTATGAGTATTGCTGATGTAATCGAATAGGTAATCGAGCATGTAGATACTAAACCTTCATTTCAATGGAAGTAGAGATGGAGGTTTTTTACTGCCAAAAGGTTATAATAGAGGTATACTGAATCATGATTGTTACATAGTACTAGCAGGAAGGTGTGAGTTGGATGAGTGCAGAGATCAAATTATCCCAAAGTACAGCAATTCGACTGGAGCAGGCCCGCGGTAAGGGGATGCCTGAGGAAGAAATTTTAAAAGCTATTCAAGCGAAAGACGTTTCCGCTTTTGACGCCGTGTCTGAAGAGGAATACCGATATAACGAATTTTTCTCGTATGCGGACGAGCATGGTGAAAATCTGGAGGCAGCAGTAAAAGACGGATACCGGATTACCTTTAACACGCGTGGTGGGCTTGGAATCTGGTTGGAGAAAGCCTTCAAGGTACAGCCCGAGAAAGACTTCACAGTGGGTGAAGGAATCATCACCGGATTACAGTTGAAACCGGAGCAGGCAGAGGTACTGGTGAAGCGGCTTGCATCGAACTGGGTCATTACGGATTCGAAGGATGTACCTGCGGGTCAGGAACTGACGTTGAAGCTGCGGGCACTGGTATAGTTCCAGCGCGGAGTGTATGTGACTCGAATTAATCGGTCGTGGCCTGTTTAAAAGGTAAGGCCTGATCTTCATGCGGATGACCCGCTTATACGGTTGCATCACATGCTGACGAAGCGTACGCTCCCGAATGGAGCGAAGCATGGAGATGAAGGTCTGACGGTGAACGGTCAGACCACAGACTGTCCCGAATTGCAGTGGAGAACTGCAGCGGGATGGTCTTTTTTTTGCAAAAACGGAGGTGGACGATTACAATCTACATATCATTAATTCAGGGGGAATGCGGATTGGATCAGCTAACATTTCTGGGCACAGGCGATGCGATGGGCGTTCCACGTGTGTATTGTGATTGCGAAATATGTACAGAGGCGAGGCTTACGGGAGAGAATAAACGGAAACGCTCTTCTGTTCTGATTGACGGTGGTGGGGATGGTGCGGGTGAACAGTTCATGATTGACTGCGGACCGGACTGGAGATCACAGATGGAGGATCAGGGATTACGTATGGTGCATACGCTGCTCATCACTCATGCCCATTTTGACCATATTGGAGGATTGCCAGAATGGGCGGATGCATGCCGGTGGTTGGGTGTAAAGGGGCGTTTGTATGCACCACGCGAAGTGATTGCCACCATTCAGGGACAGTTTCCCTGGTTGGGTCGTCATATGGACTTTCTGGAAACGGATGATGATATTGAACTAGGCGGCTGGAAGGTACATTCCTGGAAAGTATGCCATGGACATAACGGGTATTCGTACGCCTATCGATTGGATCAGGGTGGGTATAGCTGGGCGTATTGTTCAGATGCTATTGACCTGAAGGATGCCGAGAAAGAGCCGTTGCACGGACTGGATCTGCTGGTGCTTGGAACAAGCTTTGTGCATGAACTTGCGGAATTCTCAACACGTTCCGTGTACGATATGCGTGAGGCGCAGGAGCTGCTGTGGGAACTGAAGCCAGGTCATACATATTTTACACATATGTCTCATGACGTCGATGTACGGCAGAATTATAATCTGGATCAAGGTATTACGATTGCCCTTACCGGGATGAAGGTGCCGCTTGGAACATTAAAGCTGGAAACGAATGCGTAACTCAACTTAACTAGCGTAACAAAAATAAATTCAGAAGAGCGTATCCTTTACAAGGGGTTCTTCGTTTACATAGTGTAAGTCAAAATCAATCAGGAACCAGCAAAGGGGGGCCCCCAAGATGGCCTTTGTGAAGTCCGTGGATTGCAGAATCAACAGACCACATGATGATGGTAAACAAGATAAATTCGATATTGAATTAAATGGAAACGACAGAAAAAATCAATTGAACCCAAGCATCCATACCGTACTACCCGATCTGATGGGTTCGTTGTATGCGTATTGTCTATCTCTGACGAAATCAGTTCCAGACACGGAGGATCTGGTTCAGGAGACCTGTCTCAAAGTGTTGTCGTCGAGAGTGGTTGGAACTTCCGGGATGAATAAAGATATAAACTGGGAAGCTTATCTGATTCGTATTGCTCGCAACAGCTGGATTGATATCTTACGTCAGCGGGAGAGATTGGCTTATAAACTGGATAGCTTGAAGCCGCTCCTTCACGAAATGGAGGAGGAAAGGCGATTCGAGGAATTGGAGTCTGCCTTACAACTTCTTGTAAATACGCTACCACCGTGGCAGCGAGTGATATATGTATTACGTGAATTAATGGGTTATAGGGCGGCAGAGACTGCGGAAATGCTGGATACGACAGAAGGCGCTGTGAAAGCAGCGTTAAGTCGTGCTCGCTCTGCCATAGCTGAAGTGAGGCACAGGTTGGAACAATCGGACGCTGAATTGCAGTATGAGGAAGGCGCAGTGGAGGACAATCGGGAGGAACTGCGCAGCTATCTGCTGGCATTTCGTAATGGGGATACAGCCCGAATGATTGATCTGTGCCTGAACCGGACCGATGACCCGATGGCTGTGGCGGGCACGATTTTGCAGCATACTTTGCCGTCTCCAACCTTGCAACCAATGATGTACGGGTACTCTACTTCTGGCATGAACTCGATGTCGTATGGAGGAGGATACACGGTCAACATGGTTGCCTAAACCGAGGAGGCGACACACATGAATGTAGTACCCTATGTAGTGGAACAGACAGCTCGCGGAGAGCGGAGTTATGATATTTATTCACGTTTGCTCAAAGATCGGATCATTATGGTGTCCGGAGAAATTGAGGATCAGATGGCAAATGCCATCGTGGCCCAGTTGTTGTTTTTGACTGCAGAGGACCCGGAAAAGGATATCCAGATGTACATCAACAGCCCTGGTGGGTCGGTGACCGCAGGATTTTCGATCTATGACACGATGCAATTTGTGAAGCCGGATATCTCCACGATCTGTACAGGGATGGCGGCAAGCTTTGGTACGATATTGCTGGTCGGTGGAACAAAAGGTAAACGTATGGCGCTGCCCAACAGTGAGATCATGATCCATCAGCCACATGGCGGTACGCGAGGGCAGGCATCCGATATGCTGATTCATGCTAACCGCATCATTCAGCATCGTCAACGTCTTAACAAGCTGTTAGCCGACCATACAGGACAGTCAATTGAGCGGATTGAGAAGGACTCGGATCGAGACTATTTCCTGACCGCTGCTGAAGCAGTCGAATATGGATTGGTGGATAAGGTCATATCCAGCACATAACATTAGCCTGGGAGGTCATATGACCTTTCGGGCTTGATAATCAAGAGGACGAACAGGAAACTGACGTCCTCTTTTTGTCGTCCAGATTAGCTAGCCCGTGTCTATGGATCGAATCAGAATGAGAATAATGTGAAATAAAGATTGACCATCGGTAGGCATAGTGTATATATATTATATATACACTATGCCTACTGAAAACTACGTAACATCAATGAGGTGAGGAAAGATTAACATTTTAATATCGAATGCTTCGAGCGATCCGATCTACATGCAGATTCTAACTCAGATCAGACAGAGCATCTTGAGCGGAGAATTGGTTGCTGGAGATAGTCTTCCCTCCATTCGGCAGCTCGCCAAGGATCTGCAAGTCAGTGTTATTACAACTAAACGTGTCTATGAAGAGCTGGAGAAGGAGAAACTGATCGATTCAGTTGTAGGCAAAGGGAGCTTTGTATCCGGAGCCAATCAGGACTTTATTCGAGAGCGGCGGATGAAACAATTGGAAGAAAAGATGCTCGAAGTGATTCGTGAGAGCAGAGAACTGGGCATGAGTTCACAGGATGTAATCCATCATCTTACATTGTTGGTTGAGGAGGAATAAGCATAATGAACGCTATCGAATTACGTAATGTAACCAAAACGTATCCCTTATTTAAAGTAGATAATGTATCTCTGGATGTGAAAAAAGGGTATATCACGGGACTTATTGGTCCGAATGGGGCGGGAAAGAGTACTTTGATCAAAATGATCACGGGTCTGATCCAGCCCGATAAGGGGAGCCTCAAGACATTGGGCAGTAAGATGCCAAATCAGGAAGTTGATATCAAGCAACGCCTTGGCATTGTGTCAGATGAATGCTTTTATTATGAGCATCTAACGATCCGGGAGATGACACAAATGATCGCTCCTTTTTACACCAAATGGGATAATAAAGCGTTCAATGACTACTTGGATCAGTTCGAACTGTCTCCCAAAAAGAAAATCCAGGATCTGTCCAAAGGCATGAAGATTAAGTATTCTCTCGCCGTAGCTTTGTCGCATGAAGCGGATCTGCTGATTATGGATGAACCGACATCCGGGCTTGATCCTGTGTTTAGGCGGGAACTGCTTGATCTGCTTGCAGATATGATACAGGACGAAACAAGGTCTATTATTTTCTCAACGCATATTACGACGGATCTGGAACGTATTGCAGACTACATTACGTTTATTCATCAAGGGAAACTGGTGTTTAACGAGGCAAAAGATGATGTGCTGGAAAGGTATACGATTGTAAAAGGGGATATGGGTCTGCTTGATTCCGACATTCGGAAACATTTCATCGGAATACGCGAGACAGCCGTTGGTTTTGAAGCATTGTCGGATCATAAGGCAGAGGCCGAACGGTTATTTGGCAGGTTAGCTCTTTTACAAAGACCTACGTTAGAAGACCTCATTTATTTTACGGCGAAGGGAGGACGCAAATATGCTTAACTTGCTTCGTAAAGATTTCATTGTACTAAAAAGTTCACTGTGGACGATTGGGTTATACCTGGTGGTATTTAGTCTCGCCTTTATACCTAAGAGTGAAATGTCAATGTATTTTGTAGGCATCTACACAGCCTTTGGTTCGGTCATGCTGGCAACCATGATTGATATCAAGAACCATAATCACAATTTCCTGGTCACACTCCCCGTTAGCCGCAAACAGATTGTAAAAGCCAAGTACCTTTCTGCTATAATCTATACGTTATTCGGGGTACTCGCGTCGTTTGGGATTCACCAGCTTGTGAACCTGAATTATCCTGAACTGAACAAGCCGAATTATTCATTTAGGGATATTGTCATTTCCATAGGCATGGTGCTTGCGCTGGTTTCCATATACATGCCTCTTTTCTACGGGCTTAGCAAAAAAGGAGCTGGTATCATCAATGCGATATTCATGGTCTGCATGATTATACTGGCGCAACCCGTTGCGTACCTCATGAGTATGGCCAACGAGAACGGTATGATTACCACAACGACAATGGCATCGGTTTCTGTAGGCATTATAGGTTTGTTTGTAGTGTCTTATCTTATTACGATCCGCCTGTTTGCAAGAAAAGACCTTTAAGCACAGAGCGGGTGCAGGTAGAGAATATAGAACACCAAAAGTAAAGTCGCCATAAGGCGACTTTTTTTGATGCAGCGATACGAGTGACAAATTACACTTGATATTCTTCGGATTGACTTCAATCCAAGAGTATCAAAAAGTTACATTTCTTTAGCCAGTGTAATGAGCCTGTTCATGCCTTCCCGAATCTGCTGCTCATGTGCATAAGAGAAGGACAGGCGCAGCTTGCGACTGGCTGAATTATCCGAAGAATCAAATACGGTTCCAGGTACAAAGGCAACTGATTGTTCCATGCATCGGTGAAGCAGTTTTCCGGTATCCACACCCTCAGGAAGCTCCACCCAAAAGTTGAGTCCGCCCTCCGGCCGGGTCCACGTCCAGTCCGTTTCCAGCAGAGATTGTTCCATCACTTCCATCCGTAGCTGGATGGCGGTCCGCAACTTGGACAGATGCTGATGCATACGTTCTGACTGAAAATAACGGAGAAAAAGCTTCTGGTTCAGAAGGGGCGATCCGTTATCTGTCAGTGATTTTACAGCCTGTAGTCCTGGCATGAATCGCTGGCGGCATATGATGGCTGCAATCCGTAGCCCGGGTGCAACATACTTGCTGTAACTGCGGATGTACAGGGTGTGTCCAGTAGTGTCGTAGGTGAAAATGGGTGCAGGAGGTTTCTCCTTAAAATAGATATCATAGGTGCTATCGTCTTCGAGCAAAAAACATCCATACTGTTCTGCAAGTTCGGGTAACTGCTTGCGCTGTTCTACTGGAACGTTAACGCCAGTTGGATTATGAAAAGTTGGCGTCGTGTAGAATAAGCGTGGTTTCTCCGATTTCATCAGATGTTCGATCTGCTCCAGATCATACCCATCCGAGTGAATATCCGTAAAGATCAGACGAGCACCTTGTTTACGGAAAATCTCCATTGCTGGTCCATACGTAGGCCGTTCCATCAACACCCGATCCCCGGGTTTGACCAGCGTCCGCGAGATGACGTCAATCGCTTGCTGGGCCCCCGATGTAATGAGCACTTCGTCTGCAGAGAGATAGAAGCGTTCTTTTTTCGTTAGATGGCTTGCCAGCGCACTTCGCAATTCCAGATCTCCCTGAATTGTGGAATACGTTCCGAGCAAACGGGGATATTGATCCAGCAGATCACGCATTAGTTCACCCCAATAACGGTTGGGCAACAGAGAGGGATCGATTAACGATTTGGAAAATTGGTATTCTGCTTCAAGGGACTGTACCCGTGCAAGTGAATCCCAATGCAGCCAGGCAGACACGGCGGGATCATCCGCCTGATCCGTTACTGAGAATGGAGTCGCTGGGCTGACATAATAGCCAGACTTATCTTTCACATAAACATTCCCACGTTCTTTTAACTCCTGATAGGCTTTGAAAACAGTCAGACGATGTACGCCGAGTAGCTCGGACAGGCTTCGTACAGATGGCAGTTTTTCATGTTCGGCCCACTCTCCCGCTTCTATACGTACAACGAGATAATGGATGACTTGCTCATATAATTTCAGGCTGTTATCTGTCATCATCATGGTTCTGCCCACCCGGCTCACACTCCTTTTGAACTCTATTGTAACAGCTAATGGGAGAAAACTGTTCTGTTTTGTTCATTCTGTTCTGTAGACCATGAGATATGATGGAGAACAGATAAAGGAGTGGTTATCATGGTGGGGATTGCATTTACGGTTATGTGTCTTATTTTCGGTACAACATTTCTGGCTATTAAAATTGGAGTAGAGGCAGGCATGCCGCCTTTTCTGTCAGCCGGATTGCGATTTGTAATCGCGGGAGCGCTGATGTTTGCATGGATGAGGATGAAGGGCAAAGTGAGCTGGTCGCTCCTGTTCCGCAAGGAGATGTTGTTAACGGGAGCGGGGCTGACCTTCGGCACTTTTGCCACATTATATTGGGCTGAACAGCATGTGAGCTCGGGTGTGGGTGCCATTCTTTCAGCGACAGGGCCGCTGATGATTATGTTGATGCAGACGGCGCTGTTACGGCAAAAAACATCTGCCCGTATGATTGTGGGCTGCCTGATCGGGTTCACCGGTGTGGTACTGGTTGTGTTGCCAGGTGTATCGCTTGGTGCAGGTTCCCTGTTCATGTGGGGTTGTATCGCGGTACTAGTGGGGGAGGTCTGTTATTCAGCAGGTGCATTGTACTCCAAAAAGGTCATTCATCAGTTCAAGGAGGCTAGTCCTGTAGCGATCAATGCGGTGCAGATGATGTATGGGGGACTGCTGTTATCCCTGCTCTCGGTCGGAACGGAATCGTGGAGTATGTCTGCTCTGGACTGGGTGCCTGCCGTCTCGTCGGTGATCTATTTGACTGTCATCGGCTCCATGGTGGGGCATAGTCTGTTCTATTGGATTATGTCGCGTACCAACCCGTTGTTTCCAGCAACATGGTTATACATTTCACCACCCATTGCCGTAGGGCTTGGTGCTGTTGTCTACGGTGAGCATGTCAGCTGGGTTACATGGATCGGTGTAGTGCTGGTCGTTTCAGGTCTGCTGGCGATGAATGAGAAGGTGAGCGGTTGGTTGAAGAAAAGAAGTCGTGCGAGGATGACAGTGCAGGCTTCCGAATCTGTTTTAAAATAGGTAAAGTTTGAAGGTATGCAGCTCAATCTCAAAATCAGCCATTGATTTTAGGTTGAGCTGTTTGTTATTTCAACATGATATTCTCGTTAACCAGTAGGTAGTAATATTCATCCATCTGTTCTGCCGTGACATTTTCTTCGAAATGTTGTATCCACCACATCACAAGTAAACGAATCACCCCCGAGTGAAACTCGGCAACAAGTTCTATGGGAAGTGAAAATTGTTTACCTCTTCTCTTCAATTCCAGAAAATCCCGTCTGAATATCTCTCCGATATAATGTATGAAAAAGTTGTTAAACCCCTCATCCTTCTGTTGGTTCTGCACGATGGTCTCCAGTACATTTCCAAACAGAATTTTAGATATGCTTTGCAAAGGCTGCTGTAACCGGTCTTCTACATTCATGTGTAAATAATCCCGAAGGACCCAAGTTAGGGTGGAGGACAGTAGAGCAAATTTATCCTTGAAATGTTTGTAAAACGTTGTTCGGTGAACCATAGCTTTGTCACATATTTCATTAATTGTGATGTTGCTGAATAGCTGACCTTTCTCACATAACAGATCGAGTAGCGCCATCGTTAACAATTTATGAGTTCGGGTAACTCTCAAATCCACCTTTTTATCAATCATTTTCATCTACATCAGTTCCTTATTGTAGTTTAGCTATATAGTATCAACACATTGATTCTTACATGGAACGAGATTTCAAGTGTATATTGGTATTATAAGTAATTTTTAGATAGAGCTACAAGTGTAGATAAAATATGATGGATTAGAGAGGATGAAGTGGCGATGTCCGACATGAAAAAAGCTGTGGTAATCGGGGCAGGTATTGCAGGGTTAATCACTGCAAGGATGTTATCTGATTATTATGATGAGGTATGTATCATTGAGCGAGATGAATTGCCTTCTGAGCCGACGAATCGGCAGGGTGTGCCTCAATCCTTTCATCCACATCGTGTATTACCGCGCGGCGGACTCATTCTGGAACACTACTTTCCCGGATACAATGACGAATTGGTCGCGCTTGGTGCCATTCCTTCACATGAAGAGAAGTTTATGATTGCCAATCGCTACGGTAGATTAGTTAATAAGGCGAACGCTGCTTCCTCATTCAAAATTGCATCAAGCAGCAGAGCTCTGCTGGAATGGGTACTGCGTGAGCGAGTCCAGAACATAGATCATATAAGCTTCTTAACGAGCACGGAAGTTACTGGGTTAATGGCATCAGAAGATCAGCGTTCGATTACAGGCGTGTATACCAAAGAAAGAGGTCGGGATAACCGGGAAGCAATGCTTGCAGCAGATATGGTTATTGATGCCGCGGGACGTTCTTCCAAATTGATCAGATGGCTTGAACAGATAGGGTTGTCCGTGCCTGAGCCGGAAGTGCTGAAGGTGTCTCTTGGTTACAGCACCCGCTATTATAAGATACCATCCTCTATTCAAAATGACTGGGGAACGGTGATAACAGAGTCTGATCCTGTGCAAGGAATTCGTGCAGGCATGTTGTGGCGCATTGAAAATGATATCGCCGGACTGTTACTGTTCAACGCAGGGGGAGACGAATATCCTTCAACTCATCCGGATGAGTTCCAAGAGCAAATCAAACATCTGTTTGCTTCGGATGAAATCGTAGCATTGGCAGACCAGCTGGAGCCTTTTCAAGGGCCTCGGGGATACCGTATTTCCGAGTCTGTCCGTCAACATTTTGAACTGATGGAGAATTGGCCCTCCGGATTACTCGTCCTTGGCGATGCATTTTGCAGCTTCGATCCGATCCATGGTCAAGGCATGACGGTCGCTGCAATTGAAGCCGAGACCATAGGAAAATGTTTGGATGAGCAGCGAATGCATCCTGAGCCGCAGTTTGAGCGCCAAGTGTTGCTTCGTATGCAGCAGGCCATTGAACCGGCCTGGTGGCTTAGTTCTGTGGCCGATCTGCGTTGGAAAGGGGTCGAACATGTTGGGCCTTCCCGAATGAAAGGGGTTTCGTTTGCTCAGAAGTATATAAACTTGTTTACGAAGCAGGCGATGAAAAAGGCGAGTCAGGAAAATAATAAACATCTCTTTTTTACCCAGTTCCTGATGAATGCTCTAATCCTTCCTCCAAGTGAATACTTTAAAGGTGAAATCCTGAACATGATCCTGAACGACAACGGTTCCGAAGAAGAAATGGAGTTAAGAGCAGAGCTTGGTGTCCAAGATCCGGAGCTGTTTCAGCAAAGAATAGATGAGATCATTCCGTCATTTCAACTGGAATTTGATGGGCAAATCAAAAAACTGCTGGAGTCTTTCCAGCATGCCATGAGCAAGTAAAACAATGAATCGTGGTATGTGAAAGTCACCGCATTGTTGCTCTCAAAACATAAAAAATAACAGAAAAATATACCTAATATAATCGCTAAATAGGCTAATAAACATATTTTAAAAATCAAAAAAACAGCCCTGTACGGCGAAATTCGCCGACTGGGCTGTTCGTTGATCTTATTTACTCTGCGTTCAGCACAAACTTCTCAATAACCTCTTTTACACCGTCTTCGTTATTACTTGCCGTAATGTAGTCCGCCAGCTCTTTCAGCGCAGGGATGGCATTTCCCATCGCTACACCAAGACCAGCAACTTCGAGCATCTCATGGTCATTCCAGGAGTCGCCGATGGCAATACACTCGCTGAGCTGGTGACCGAAATGGTCCGCCAGGAAGGTCAGGGCGTGGCCTTTAGTTCCTTCATTATGCATGATCTCCAGGAAGTAAGGTTTGGACTTGGTGATATGCACCTGAGGTCCGAGCAATTCACGCAGGTCAACGGCAACCTTATCCAAGTAGTCTGGCTCATCGATAATGAGCAGCTTTGGTGTTTTTTGTTCGATGACTTTGATGAAATCAGATTCGATGTAATATTGGGTGCCATTTAATTTGGCATAATCACGCAGCTTGTCGTTTTCCTCACGGGCATACAACTTGTCGTCAATGTATGTTTGAAGGTGGAGATTGTTCTCCAGGCAGTAATCATACAATTTGCGGGAAGCTTCCTGTGGAACGTAACGCTCATAGAGGACTTTTTCGTCCAGCAGGTTTTTCACCAATGCACCTTGATACGTAATGATCGGCACGTTAAGTCCGGTTTGACGAGCAAGCGCTTGTGCGGAAGCATAAGCACGTCCAGTCGCCAGCGTTACAGTTACACCATGGGCAACCGCTTGTTCCAGTGCAGTCTGTGTAGCAGGGGTTACTTCCTTGTTGTCGTTGATCAGTGTGTCATCAATGTCGATTGCAATCAATTTGTAGCTCATCTGTGTTTCTCTCCTTTTTTATCTGTATCTATTTGTATCTATACCCGACTTAATCTATATCAGTTCAACTAAACGTTTTACACGATAACGGAGAGGACAGAAAAAACCTGAAGAAGCGGAGCGTTCGCCTGAAAGCTTTCTGAAAGAAAGCTACTTCGGAAGCATAAGCTATCCCCGGATTTTCCCTTTGAAGAAGGGAATCAAAAAAATCTGGGGATAACAGCGATCGGAAGGTTATTCTGTCATCGGAGTGGCAGGTGTAAACATTCTTGGGTTGAACTTATATACCTACTCTTCCAGGAAAACAAGGCCGATAAAGTCATCCAGCTCAAGGTTGCCGAAGTAATGTTTTACATCCAGGCCCTCAAGTGCAGTACGCACCTCGGTTTCTTCATACCGCTTGCCGCGCAGCATATTTTCGATATCCGCCACATCGCCTACGCCGAAGAAGTCGCCAAAGATTTTGATATCTTCGATGCGTCCATCCTTGATGTTCATGCGCAGATCGATGATGCCAACAGGGAATTTGCGTGTGTGCTTCACATTGCTTTCCGGAGACAAGCCATAGTTCCAGTCCCAATTATTATAACGCTCAGCGGAGATTTCCTTGATTTTGTCCCAGTCCTTGTCAGTCAGCTTGTATTGCGGGACGTCTTGTGGCTCCATTCTGAAAATGTGACGTAACAGCTCATCGCGGAACTGCTCAATCGTCAGGTTGGTATCAATCAGATCCCGTATGTTGGCGACCCGGCTGCGGACGGACTTGGTGCTCTTGGATTTGAACTTCTCGGGATTGACGTTCAGGGAAGCCTGAACATGCTCCAGATTCAGATCAAACATCAATGTGCCATGACTGAACATGCGCCCACGTGTGGAAAACTGGGCGTTGCCCGAAATTTTCTTTTCGCCCACTTGCAGATCATTACGCCCGGTCAACTCGGCATTTACACCAAGCTCGTGCAAAGCTTCAACCACTGGCTGGGTAAACTTGCGGAAGTTATGGAAGGATTGACCGTCATCCGCTGTAATAAAGCTGAAATTCAGGTTGCCCAGATCGTGATATACCGCTCCGCCTCCCGAAAGACGACGAACGACCTGCACACCGTTATCCTGAACGTACTCGATATTAATTTCTTCAATCGTATTTTGATGTTTTCCGATGATGATCGAGGGACGGTTGATGTAGAACAGCAGATAGCTGTCATCCTCCATCGGCAGATGCTTCAGAATGTACTCCTCAATCGCAAGGTTTACAGAAGGATCTGTAATGCCCTGGTTGTCTACAAACAGCATGGTCATTCCTCCATTAATGTATGTGAGGGATTGCTAGTCCCTTATGTAGTGAACCTTGTATATCAAAAGGAACCGAAATTCCTCTTCTATTGTAAACGAATTATGGTTGGGACACAAAGAAAACAGGATTGACCCACACCTCCCGTGCCATCCATAATAAAAAGGACATACAGAAAGGATGACGGAAGAATGACCGGTTATATCGAAGTGTTCGGACATGGCGGGGACGTGGAGACGGCTGCGTCACGATTTGGGAGGGAAGCCGCTGATTTTCTGGATTTCAGTGCCAACATTAATCCACTCGGTCCACCCAGAGGGGTGCTGGAGGCTATACAGCAAGGATTGCAGTCGGTGATTCGCTATCCCGATCCGGCGCATCGGGAATTCAAAGCACTGCTGAGCGAGCGTCTTGGTGTGATGCAGGAGCTGATTTCCGTGGGCAACGGCGCAGCCGAAAGCATGGCGCTCATTCTGCTGGGGCTTGCCCCGCGCAAGGTGGGTACGGTGGAACCGGGATTTTCGGAGTACCGGTCGTTGGCACGACAATTCGGTGCCGAGGTTGTACATACGAAGGGAAGAGAAGAACTGGCGTGGCGAGCGGAACCCGAGGACATCGAGCAACTCATGGAAAAGGTAGACCTGCTCTTCCTCGGCCAGCCCAACAATCCAAACGGTGTACAATATCCACTTGAGGTATTACAAAGGCTTGCACGCAAAGCGGAAGAAACGGGAACCGTACTTGTCATTGACGAGGCCTTTATGGATTTTATTCCGGTAGACCGGCGTCAGTCCCTGGCAGCACAACTGAATGACTATCCTAATGTGATCATCATTCGCTCGATGACGAAGTTTTATGCCATTCCGGGTTTGCGTCTCGGATATGCTTTGGGCCGTGCCGAATACATTCAGGCGATGACAAAGAAACAGGTGACCTGGAGTGTCAACGGTCTGGCGCTCATGGCAGGGGAAGCCTGTCTGCGCAGCGGAGAACGGTACGAACAGGAGACCATGTCACAGATCACGCGGGAACGGGGGCGTCTCATCGAAGGGCTGAAGGCGTACGGATGTGCGGTGACACCGGGAGAGGCGAATTTTATTTTGGCACGTGTGCCGGCCCCTTGGACAGCGGCATCAATGCAGGAGGCGCTGGGTCGAAGAGGCATTCTGATTCGCAGCTGTGCCATGTATCCGGGGCTTGACAAAGGGCATGTACGTTTCGCGGTCAAGTATGCAGACGCCAATGCGACATTACTCGAAGTGCTGGGTAGCGTGCTGGAAACCAAGGGATTTCCGAATGCCGATCAGACGAAAGATGAGGAACAGGGAGGGGAGCGGCAATGACACTCCCGTTTTATAACTACTTTACGAATGGAGAAACAGACGAGAATGAATATGCTTCCTCTTCCTGGCCGGGACTGAACATATCTGCACATGAACGACATATCAAAGCACAGAGTCCAAGGGCAGCCCAAGCGCTGTCGAGTGCGGTATATGGCGGCGGGATGTTTGAACTGGATCGCATATTTAACATCTATGTGGACAGGCATTACCGCTGTGATGATCCGCCGCGTGATATCGAACAAGCGCTGAACGAATGGCGAGAGCCGCGTGATCAATGTGCCGGATTATTGACGGCCGTAAGGCTGGAGCATACCTCCATTCAGGAATATACAAGTGATGAATTTGGTCTTCTGTGCTGTACCACTGCGGGTGTATCGAATGCCGCACGCGCGGGGTCGGAGAGAACGGTTTTTGATACGGTGGGAAATAAGACGATGTCTTCCGGCAGGGAGCGCTCTGCTCCTTCAGCACGGAATCTAACGATGGCCCCCTATGTCCCGGGTACAATTAACATCATGCTCTGGTTGAACGGACGCATGACCAACGGGGCGATGGTGAATGCGGTACAGACGGCGGTGGAAGCCAAAGCGGCCGCGCTGGCGGATGTGGGTGTTCTGGATTCGGAGAACGGGTTGCTCGCCACCGGCACCACAACCGATGCCATTGTGTTTGCAGTAGGTCAGGCAGTGGAAGTGGAGGAACCTCAGCCGATGATCACTTATGCCGGGACAGCGACTACGGCAGGGGCGGCGATTGGCAGATTGGTATACGACACGGTAACGGAAAGCCTTCGGGCCGGACTGTTATGGAAAGAGAGGGTCAGGCACAAATGACTTTTGAGGTGGAGCATATATGGACCTGGCCTTTCTGGACAGGCATGGCGGGAGCCTGGATTATTATTCTGGCGTACCTGTTGGACCGATGTATCGGAGATCCGCGCTGGATTCCCCACCCGGTGATTGGCATGGGTAAAGGCATCTCGGCGTTGGAGCGTGTCATTCGCTCGTGTGTGCGCACAGATTCGGGGCTGAAGAGAGCCGGGCTGTTGTTCCCGATGGTGATCGCAGGGGGTTCTTTTGCGATCACGTGGGGAATCGTATATCTGCTTGGACTAATCCACCCTGTCATTGCAGCGGCAGCTGAAGTGGTGCTCATTGCAACAACCATTGCTTCAAAAGGGCTGAAGGATGCAGGCATGGAAGTGTATCGTCATCTGAAGCAGCAGGATTGGCCGGCGGCCAGACGTTCACTGGGCATGATTGTTGGACGTGATACGGCGCATCTGGATGAACCCGAGGTTGTACGGGGAACGGTAGAGACGGTTGCCGAAAATATTGTGGATGCCATTGTCTCGCCGTTATTCTATGCGCTCATTGGAGGCGCTCCGCTTGCCATGGCTTATCGTGCCATCAACACGTTGGATTCCATGGTCGGATATAAAAATGACAAGTATCTGCATCTTGGCTGGGCCTCGGCCCGTCTGGATGATGTGGCGAACTGGATACCTGCCCGGCTGACCGCGATTCTGTTAATCGTGGGTGCCTGGGTCATGAAGCTGGACGCCAAAGGAGCAGCACGCATGGTTGCACGGGATGCAAGACTACATCCAAGTCCGAATAGCGGTTTTCCCGAATCAGCGGTGGCTGGAGCACTGGGCATCCGGCTTGGCGGACATAACGTGTATCACGGCGTTGCTTCATTTCGTGCCTACATGGGTGAAGCCACACGGCCGATGGAAGCCGAGGATATTGTGCAAACGTCACGTCTGATGTTCTGGTCGGCAGGTGCTTTTGTGGTACTATGCGTGTTCATAACGCTGGGTGTGTGGCTGGCAGGAGGGACGCTGTTATGGCCGTAAATGAAGGAAATGCAGGCAATGAAGTACATACGAATCAGCCTGGGCCGCTGAAACGAAACATTCTGTGGGTCCGTCATGGGACAACGTTGTGGAATGTGGAAAAAAAATATCTGGGGCATACCGACATCGGTCTGCTGCCAAATGCCAAAGAAGAACTGGCTCCGCTTCATGAACAATTGAGCGGTGTTTTGTGGAACGAGGTATATTGCAGTGATCTGCTTCGCTGCCGGCAGACGTTGGAACAGATTCTTCCCGATGCCATCGGACAGGTGAAGTTCGACTCGCGTCTGCGCGAGAATGATTTTGGAGAGTGGGAAGGGCTGACGTATGATCAGCTTAAGGATAACCCTGTGTACCGAAGCTGGATTGATGCGCCGCAGGAGGTCACTCCGCCCGGAGGGGAATCGTGGCAGGAGTTTACCGGACGGTTGGATTCCTTTCTCCAAGAGATGTTGTTGGAGGGTCGTTCTTCAATGCACGTTGATGAGGGGCGCGAGTCAACCATCGTTGTGGTTACGCATGGTGGTGTCATCCGGTATGCCTTGTCCCGTCTGATAGCCGGGCTTGGGTTCTGGGATACACATGTCGTACCGGGACAGGTGATTCAGGTTCAGCTTGATCAACAGGGGAATCAGTGGTTTGGCAGCATAGTGACTTTTCCGCCGATCGGGTTGTAAGGATGTACAATATACCCTATAATCACAACAGAAGTGTGACTTCAGCATGGATACAGATACGCTGCAGGTGTGAAGCCTGAACGAGTATGTAGCATGCAGAAATTACACGGCAATGGTTTACCATATCAGCGACCAAGGGTCCCGCGTGTGAAGGCTGTTTTCATGGCAAATTTAGTACGAGTCATGAAACACACAAGGGTGAAATGGGGAAGCCGGTGCAAATCCGGCACGGTCCCGCCACTGTAAAACAGGATGATTCCTGTAAGTCAGGTTACCTGCCCTGGACGTACAAACCGGTGTTCCTTCGAGGAAAGGACAGCGTTTCGGGCTATTCTATGCGCATGGACAACCCTTGGTTGAACATGTACAGATCGCCATATGCGAGACGTCATCCCTGATCCTGGACGTATGGATTGGGGATTTTTTATTGTTCATGTAAAAAAACCGAACTTTTACACGTTAACGAAGAGTGCAGAACCGATCTGAAGAAACGGAGTGTTCGCCTTTATCCCCGGATTTTCCCTTTCGAAAAGGGAATCAAAAAAATCTGGGGATAACAGCGATCGGAAGATGGTACTGCAATCGGAGTGGACTTGTGTAAAATGGATGGGTTTTACTTGTACAGGAACACCAAGACATGGGGAATAAGGGTTCGAGCACGATGCAAGAAAATAGTACAAATAGAGAAGGGGAGAATAACAGAATGAATTTCAAGAATTGGAAAAACGTAGCGTCCCTGCTAAGTGCAGCGGCACTTGCACTGGCTTTGGCCGGATGTGGCAATGCAACAACAAACGAGGGCACAGGTACTTCACAGCAACCGGCACAGGAGCAGTCCCAAGGCCAGGCGCAGACGGACCTCAAAACACAATATCCACTGACAGTTACGGATGCAACGGGGGAATCGTTCACCTTTGAAAAGGCACCGGCCAAAATCGTATCCGTGTCTCCGGCTGAGACGGAATCCCTGTTTGCACTTGGATTGGACGATCAGATCGTTGGTGTATCCGACTATGACGATTATCCGGAAGCAGCAACAACCAAAGCTAAAATGGGCGGTATCACCAAGCCAAATGAAGAGTCAATCATTGCTGCTGAAGCCGACATTGTCTTCACAGGTATCTCGATGAGTGAGGATGCGGTGAAAAAGCTGCGCGAACTGGGTATTACCATTTTCAAAACGGATCCTAAATCCATTGACGACGTGATGAATAATATCGAAACCTTCGGTAAAATCACTGATCATCAAGAAAAAGCTCAAGAGATCATCACCCAGATGAAACAGGACGTGACGGATGTAACCGAAGCGGTGAAGGCAGTTAAACCGGAAGAGAAGAAAAAAATATACGTTGAATTCTCCCCAGGCTGGACTGTGGGTAAAGGCGAATTCATGGATGAACTCATCACTGTAGCTGGCGGTACCAATATTGCTTCGGACAAAGAGGGCTGGTATGAAATTAATGAAGAAAACGTGATTGCCTCCAACCCGGATGTGATCTTGTACGCCAACGATGTGATTGACGAAAACTCTAAAACACTGGATCAGATCATCAAGGCGCGCAGCGGCTGGGATCAAATTACGGCTGTGAAAAATGACGCGGTTATTGGCCTGGATGCCAACCTGCTGAGCCGTCCGGGTCCACGGGTAACTCAAGGGTTGAAAGAAGTAGCCAAAGCGATCTACCCTGACTTGTTCCAATGAGTAAAAAGCTGATCCTGTTCGGAACGACGGGCATGGTGCTGCTGGTGCTCACCGTGCTCATCTGCACGGGCATTGGTTCAGTAGCGTTGCCGATCCGGGATATTGCAGGCATCCTGATTCACAAAATTCCATGGGTAGGCGATTGGATTACACCGGATTGGAATAAGGCAGCCGAACAGATTATCTGGAAAGTCAGATTCCCACGTGTACTGCTTGCCGTGCTCGTGGGCGCATCGTTGGCGATTGCCGGTACGGGATTCCAGGGGGTTCTTCGGAACCCACTGGCAGACCCGTTCACCTTGGGCGTGTCATCCGGTGCTTCGGTGGGTGCAGCCTTTCTGATTTTCTTCGGATTGCAGTATGCACTGATCGGAATCTGGACGTTGCCACTGGTGGCGTTTTTGACGGGTGTAATCACGTTATGGTTTGTCATGGCACTGGCTCGTGAAGGGCGTAAAATACCTACACACAGCCTCATTCTGGCTGGTGTGGTCATGCAAAGTTTCCTGGGCGCAGTTGTTTCCTTCCTGTCGACCATGTCGAAACAGACGATTAATGAAATTATATACTGGACGATGGGAAGTCTGGCTCTGCGTGGGTGGTCGTATACGGCCATCCTTTTCCCGTATTTTCTGTTAGGGCTGGTCTTTCTCTGGAGCCGCGCACGCTCGTTGAATGTGCTTGCACTGGGAGAACGTCAAGCCGCACATATCGGGATCGGAGTGGACAGACTCAAGCTGTCCGTGCTGGCAGTTGGCACACTGCTGACCGCAGGTGCTGTCTCGGTATCGGGTGTCATCGGATTCGTTGGATTGGTGATCCCGCATATGTTAAGACTGCTGGTGGGACCGGATTACCGACTGCTGGTACCTTTGTCTGCCATTGGTGGAGCGATCTTCATGGTGTGGGCAGATACCATCGCAAGGTCGTTGCTGGCGCCAACTGAAATTCCGCTCGGTGTTGTCACCGCCTTTGTTGGTGCGCCGTTCTTTGCTTACCTGCTGAACCGGAACAAAAAGTTGCAGAAGGGGATGATGCCATGAATTCCAGTACCAGTTCCAACTCGACTTCACTTATCTCGATTAAGGGAGCAGGGAAGTCATATGGCAATCATCAGGCACTGCACAATGTAGACTGGCATGTTGGCGAAGGTGACTGGTGGGGAGTTGTCGGACCAAACGGCAGTGGCAAGTCCACCCTGATCCAGCTTATTGCCGGAACGGAACAGTTAAACGAAGGTCAGATTCGTATCGATGGTCGAGACATCGGCTCTTACAGCCGTAAGGACCTGTCGCGCATGATCGCTGTATTGCAGCAGGATGGCTTACCAGCCATCTCCTATCCCGTGCGAGACGTGGTGGAGATGGGGCGATATCCATACCAGAACTGGCTGGGGCGGGAAGTGGGCGATGGGGCACTTGTAGTGGACAGGGTGCTTGAAGACCTGGGATTGACAGAGCTGGCGGACAGACCGCTGGATGCACTCAGCGGCGGGCAACGGCAGCGGGTCGCACTAGCCAAAGTTATGGCTCAGGAGCCGAGGTTACTGCTGCTGGACGAGCCGACCACGTTTCTGGATATTAAATATCAATTGCAATTCATGGAATTGTTATCGGCATGGCGACAGAGAAATAACATTACGATTGTGGCTGTGCTGCATGATCTGAATCTGGCCGCGTTATTTTGCGATCACATTCTGGCGCTGCGTGAGGGCATGGCGGTTGGAAAGGGTACACCTCATACGTTGATCAACGATGAGAATATCCAGGATATATTTCGCGTCAAACCCGCGATTGTCTCTCATCCCGACCATGCCATACCTCAACTGCTGCTGCGACGGGACATCGATTAAATGAAGCGGGGCAACCCATATTTTGATGAAGGAAGTGCTGGTTGTATGAATAATGAACAGGTGTTGGAGCATTTAACAAGTAAGATTACTGCTCCTGACCAGGAAGTGGCGGCAGAAACCTCTGCGCATGTGGATTCGTTGACGAAGCCGCCGGGGAGTCTGGGCAAATTGGAAGAGCTGGTGATCCGCTTGGCAGGTATGACGGGCAATGCAAGTCCACGTTTTGATCACAGAGCGGTCATTGTCATGGCCGCAGATCACGGCGTAGTGGAAGAGGGCATCAGTGCTTTTCCTGCTGAAGTGACCCCGCAGATGGTCCTGAATTTCCTCGCTGGAGGTGCGGCAGTGAATGTGCTTGCCCGTCACGCCGGAGCAGATGTGATCTGTGTGGATATTGGTGTGAATGCCGATCTTGAACATCCGGACCTGCTTTCCCGCAAAATTCGCAAAGGCACGGCCAACATGGCCCGGGGTGCAGCGATGACCCGGGATGAGGCAGTCAGCGCTATCCTTGCAGGAGCCGAAGTTGTATCGGCAGAGGTGGCGAAGGGAACACAGCTGTTTGTCACCGGGGAGATGGGAATTGGCAACACCACTGCAAGTGCTGCGGTAATGAGCGCGTTAACCGGAGTTGCACCAGCTGCCGCCGTGGGGCGAGGCACCGGCATTGATGATGCAGGCTTGCAGCGCAAGGCTGCTGTAGTCAGCCGGGCGCTTAGCGTAAACGCACCAAACCCGGAAGATGCACTGGATGTTCTGTGCAAGGTGGGTGGACTGGAGATTGCCGGACTCACAGGGGTTATTCTCGCAGCAGCTGCTCATCGTTGCCCTGTCGTTGTAGACGGGTTCATCTCTACCGCGGCAGCGCTGGTGGCGAGACAACTTGCACCTCTGAGCACAGCCTATATGATCGCTTCTCATACGTCACACGAAAATGGACATGGAGCGTTGCTGCGTGAACTGGACCTGAAAGCGATGCTGGATCTGGACATGCGTCTGGGTGAAGGCACAGGCGGCGTGCTCAGTCTTCATCTGATTGACGCAGCATGTCTCATTCTGAACGAAATGGCGACCTTTGCAAGCGCGGGTGTCTCGGACGGGGCAAGCCATGCTTCGGACTCCGCTGCGTCGGTGGATTCATCCCTGCAAGGAGAGAGTTCCCGATGAGCGTATTGGTGACAGGCGGCGCACGCAGTGGCAAAAGCTCCTTTGCCGAGCGACTCTGCATGCAGCGTTCCTCGGAGGCGTGGTATGTGGCGACAGCTCAGGCGTACGATGATGAAATGCGTGAGCGCATCGCCATGCATCAGCATCAGCGGGAGGCATCAGGGTATCTGTGGCATACAACAGAAGAGCCGATACATCTACCTGCTTTGATAAGCCGCATGGGTGAAGGGCATACAGGGACTTCTGCACCCACCATTCTGGTGGATTGCCTGACGCTGTGGCTGACAAATGTTTTATTAGCGCATGAGCATGACGAGAAGCAGGTGTTACAGGGACATTTGGACGCGTTGGTTGAAGCGATTCGAACCTATCCCGGTTTGCTTGTTTTGGTTACAAATGAAGTGGGAGATGGGATCGTACCGGAATATGCCCTTGGCAGGAAATATCGGGATTTGGCCGGTGTACTGAATCAGCGTATTGCGGCGATATGCGGTGAAGTGTTTCTGGTGACCGTAGGCATTGCGATTGAACTAAAAAGCAAGGAGTACCGCTTATGAAGGATGGCACGCCTGCTCCTCAGCGCAAACATGCGGCGGCAGCCGCTTTTCAATTTTTGTCCCGTTTCCCTGTCAAAATGCAAATCGATTTTGTCCCGCCGTTGCTGCGGGAAAGTGTTGTCTTTTATCCGCTGGTCGGTGCTGCAATCGGTCTGTGTGTCTGGCTCGCGGGAGCCTTAAGCGGTGCAGTGCTTCCGGCCTTTCCGGCTGCCGTCCTGACCTTGACGTTATGGGTATGGCTTACCGGAGGGCTCCATCTTGACGGATGGATGGATACGGCGGATGGCTTGCTCAGTTATCGTACCCGTGAACGGATGCTGGAGATTATGAAGGACAGCCGTGTCGGGGCAATGGGCGTGATCGCCTGCGTGTTGCTTCTGATGATGAAGGTTGCGCTGATCGCTGATTTTATTGCCCGGGGCCACTGGGTGTACGGTGCGTTGCTGATCCTGCCCATGATCTGGAGCCGCTGGTTCATGGTGTATGCGATGTCGGCCTGGCCGAATGCGCGCGAAGATGATGGACTTGCTGTATTGTTTAAAGGTCTCGGGGAGCGGAAGGAGGTCCAGCGTGCACGAAGTTCAGCTGTGGGCCTGACCTTGGTAGCAGGGGCACTTACGTTTGCCGCGGTGTGGCTTTTCAAGCCGGATATGGGGATTGCAGATGCGATGGTGAGTGGTCTGGGAACACTGCCATGGTGGCTATACCCGGTGGCGGCAGTTATTATACTGCCTGTGGCGTGTTATTATATCGGCCGATTCGTGGCTGCCCGGATCAGTGAACGGCTCGGTGGTTTAACCGGGGATACGTATGGTGCCATGAATGAGCTGCTGGAGGCGGCTTTGTTGACTGTGCTGAGTGTGCTTCAAGGACTGTTCTGGCTTTAACTTTGAAGTAAGAAGCAGTATGGAAAGTGTTACGCATGAGGTTGGGAGCAAGGTGATCTGGATATAACACGGAGACAGGGGGAGAGAGCGTGGAAGATAGGCCATCACAACCAGCGGCGGTACTGATGCTGCAAGGAACGGCTTCCGATGTAGGCAAAAGTGTCATCACAACGGCATTGTGCCGGATTTTTAAGCAGGATGGCTTCAAGCCTGCTCCGTTCAAGTCACAGAATATGGCACTGAATTCCTATGTGACGGAAGATGGCAAGGAGATTGGTCGGGCACAGGGGGCACAGGCCGAAGCCTGCGGTATTGAGGCGACAACCGATATGAACCCAATCCTGATTAAGCCCGTACGGGACATGCATTCGCAGATCGTGGTACATGGTGTACCTTTTGCCCAGATGAGTGCATCGGACTACCGTCAGCATTTCCTGCCTGAAGCAAAACAGACGGTGATGGAGGCGCTGAATCGGTTGCGGGACACCTATGATGTGGTGCTGATGGAAGGAGCGGGCAGTCCGGCCGAGATCAATCTGAAGGATCGGGATATCGTCAACATGAATCTGGCAGGCTGGGCCGATGCGCCGGTGATTCTGATCTCCGATATTGATCGGGGCGGAGTGTTTGCTTCCATTGTAGGTACGTTGGAGCTGCTGGAACCCCATGAGGTGGCGCGAGTCAAAGGGTTCATTATCAACAAGTTCCGCGGTGATCTGTCCCTGTTGCAACCAGGACTCGACTGGCTCGAAGAACGGACAGGCATTCCAGTATTAGGTGTTTTGCCTTACATAAGAGATATTCAGATTGAAGCAGAGGATTCGGTGGTGCTGGACTCCATGCGTCATGGTAAATCCGGCAAAACCGAGCTGGATCTGGCGGTAATCCGATATCCGCGAATTTCCAACTTTACAGACTTTGATGCACTTTCCCGTGAACCGGATGTGAATGTGCGTTACGTGACCTCGCCAGAGGAATTGGGCAGTCCGGATGCCATTCTTCTACCGGGTACGAAGGATACCATAGGTGACCTGGAATTTCTGCGTGAGTCTGGACTGGAACAGGCGATTGCGAGCCAGACCGAGCGTGAGCATGTTCAGCTCGTAGGAATATGTGGCGGATACCAGATGCTGGGACGTCATCTGAAGGACCCGTTTGCTGTGGAGGCGAATCAGATCCAGGAAGCAAAAGGACTTGGCTGGCTCCCGCTATCGACAACGTTTCTTCAGGAAAAGCAGACCGTCAGAGCTTCCGGACGGGTGCAACCTGATCACCCGATTCGTCTGTATGGTGAGCGAGATGTAGCAGATGCTTCATTACCCATTAACGGATATGAGATTCATATGGGCGTTACGGAGTGCCACGAGCCTGAACGTGTAACGGCGTTGTTTGAAATCTCACATCCAGGTGGTCAACCTTTCCAAGAAGGCTGGGGCTCAGTAGATGGCAGGGTGTGGGGAACCTACCTGCATGGTTTGTTTGAAAGTGATCAATTCCGACGTTCTTGGCTGAATGCCTTGCGTGCAGGAAAGGGACTGGCTCCACTTCAGGAGACGTATAGTGCGCATGAGCGTAAGGAGATGGAGTTCGATCGGGTAGCTGAATCGTTGCGTTCGGCATTGGATATGAAGCGTGTGTATGAGATTATGGGTGTTCAGGCACCTGAGTGAAACAACAATACCCCCATGTCCGGCAAACCGTTCTCTAGAAACGGAATGTTAGCGACATGGGGGTATTGTATATCCTATGATTAAATGAGGTTTAAAACAGGTGATGATAGGTTAATGGTTAACCTGTTAGTTTATTTTGAAATTTTTCATAGCGGATTGCAGCTCTACAGCTTGTTCATGCAGGTGACGAACTGTATTCGAATGTGAATCCATCTCGCTGAGCTGAAGATCTGCTGTTGAAGCAATCTGTAACATGCTCTCACGGGATTTGGTCGTAATCTGTGCCGTTTCTTCAACGGACGCACTCACTTCTTCAGCACCAGCTGATACTTGTTGTGTAGAAGCCGAGACGGTCTGAATGGTCAGATTCACGTTCTGAATCAATTCATTCAGTTGCTGGAAGGCAGAGCCTGCTTGTTGAACGACAGTTGTGCCTGAACCAATCTCTCGGGTTACACGGTTCATGGCATCAACCGAGCGTTCAGCATCTTCACGAATGGTACCCAGATAATCCGAAATCTCTTCGGTGGCTGTCTTGGATTGCTCGGCAAGTTTGCGAACTTCTCCAGCAACAACAGCGAATCCGCGGCCATGCTCTCCGGCACGTGCTGCTTCAATGGAGGCATTGAGTGACAGCATGTTAATCTGTTTGGTGATTTCAAAAATGGAAGCAACAATGGTGCCGATGGCTACCGATCGTTCATTCATAGTTTCAACATATCGCAACGATTCGCTTGCTGTCTGGCCTACACGCTCCATCTGCTCAATAGCATTCTGAGCCAGTCGGTTACCGTTAACTGCCTCGTTGGCTGCTTCACCAATCTGGTCAGACACTTCAGCAGAAGAAGAAGCAATATGCATGATACCTTGCGTAATTTCTTCCATAGCTCTGGCGTTCTCGGATGCGCTTGACGCAATGCTGATGCTGCCTTTTTCTGCATCTTCTGCAGAGCGGCTGGAGTTTCGAACCATACCGGACATCGATTCAACCCGCTGAAGCAGGTCATTGGAGCCTGATACAACTTCATTGGACGTGGACAAGGCACGGCTAATCATTTCTTTCAGGTTATGCGTCATCGTCTGGAAGCTTGCGGCAAGCTGGGCAATTTCATCTTTACCTTTGATCTCTAGTTCAGCGGTCAGATCACCCTGGGATATTTGTTTGCTATGTTGGACGAGCTTGATGATTGGTTTGGTAACTCTTTTGATCATACTAGTGGAGATAAGCCAGCCGAGTACAAACACTAATGCTGTAATCCCAAGGCACAACCAGAAAATCTGAGTAATCTTGTCTTGAATGAACTGGGCATCCATGCTCACAGCCATAATCATATTACTACCTGCAATTGGAATGAATGCCGCCTTATGTACACCGAAGGAATCGGAATAGACTTCGCTGATTACCATCTCTTTGCTCTCGATAGCTTCATTCATTGTTGGTTCTACACTAATCTCGTCTTGGGCTTTCATTCCTGAGGAAGAGTTGGCCACCACAACTTGAGCTGAGCCGTCTTGGATAGCGACAACGTACGCTGCATCCAGATTATGTTCTTTTGCTTTATCTGCCAGATACGATTCGACGGTCATGGCAGCACCTTCAGAACCGGCTCCGCCACTCTGTACCTGCAGGATTTTGGAGGCAGAAGTATTCTTGTATATATCCTGAATGGACGTGTTTAGGACTTTGTCAAACTGCGGAAGCACGTAACTTTGAATAATATTCATCGACACGGCATAGAAACTAATACTGAACAACAGGGAAGCAACCATCAGAACGAGGAACAAGGTGCCTCTGATTTTACCGGCAACGGTGCGATTACGAAACATACGATCATCCTTTCACGTCAAGTTCATTAACATTGTCGCTTTTCCATACTCATAAGACCTATCTACCAATGAAGAAAGACCTAAATTATAGGTTGAGAAAACTTGGGAATAAGCGGATATACCTATATTACAAAATTAACCGGAGGTTGAATAGAACAATTTTCACGATTTGGTGTATTTTTTTCAGAAATAGATGAATCTGTTACATGCATATTACATAATATCAATTAATACCTACCAGAATAGTTTGTTATATGTTATATTGTAAAATGTCTTTGTCGGAAGTACAAAAGATAGAAGAGAAAACCGGATATTTTCCGGTTACACACATGCCTGAGGAGGATTTAAAGAAATGGATACTTTTCTAGTCATATTGAATGTAGTGGTCATGCTTGCCTTACTTGGCATCCTCTACTGGATGCAGAAAAAGCATATCTCCTTTACGAAACGCGTATTTGCGGGTCTGGGACTGGGGGTTGTTTACGGAGTTATTCTCCAATTGGTGTACACATCAGGTTCTGATGTAGTTACGAAATCAGTCGATTGGTTCAATCTGGTCGGTTCAGGATATGTTCGTTTGTTGCAAATGGTCGTGATCCCATTGATCATGGTGTCCATCATCTCGGCCATTATGAATCTGAAGGGCAAGCAAAATCTCGGCAAGATGAGTGTTTCCATTATTGCCATTCTGTTGATCACCACAGCGATTGCCGCAGGGGTCAGCATTGTAACCAGCCTTGGCTTTAACCTGACTTCCATTGAGATTCAAGGAGGAGACCGGGAGAATGCGCAGATTCAGAAGGTGGAGGAACGGCTTGTTGATGTGAAGGATCAGACCATCCCGCAGCAAGTGCTGGAATTCATTCCTTCGAATCCATTTGCAGATATGACAGGAGAACGTCGTACATCCACACTGGCGGTGGTTATCTTCTCCGCGTTTATCGGTGTAGCGGTACTTGGACTGGATCGCAAAAAACCTCAGCAGGCGGAGACGTTCCGCGGTATGGTTAATGCGGTATATGCGGTGGTTATGCGAATTGTTACGCTGGTGCTTAGGCTTACGCCTTACGGGATTCTAGCACTGATTACAAAGGTAACGGCGACAACCAATGCGGAAGAGATATTAAAGCTCATCAAATTCGTCATTGCGTCCTACGTGGCCCTCATCGTGATGTTTATTATTCACCTGATCATTATCTCTCTGTCCGGCTTCAACCCGGTTACGTATTTGAAGAAGGTGCTGCCAACACTGATATTTGCCTTTACGTCCCGTTCAAGTGCAGCGGCAATCCCGCTGAATGTGGAGACACAGACGAAGAAACTCGGCGTATCGGACGGCATTGCGAACCTGTCTGCAAGCTTTGGTGCTACGATTGGGCAAAACGGCTGCGCCGGGATCTATCCGGCCATGCTGGCGGTGATGATTGCTCCGACGGTCGGCATCGACCCGCTGAGCTGGGACTTCATTGTGACTTTGATCCTCGTAGTCATGATCAGTTCGTTTGGTGTGGCTGGCGTTGGCGGCGGGGCAACCTTCGCTTCCCTGATCGTATTGTCCACCATGAATCTGCCTGTGGCTCTGGTTGGACTACTCATTTCCGTGGAGCCGCTGATCGACATGGGTCGTACAGCGCTTAACGTGAACGGGTCGATGACATCAGGACTCGTGACGAGCAGAATTTTGAAGGAAAACGATCGGGACACGTTTAACGATCAGAGCCGTGAGCTGGATTCTGCGGCTCAGGCTTAATACAGAATGGATTAGATAGAAGCTCACATTAAGATAGCTAGAGCCGTCTACAAATCAAGTGAGAAAAGCCGTCCTTCGGAGGAATCCGGAGGGCGGTTTTTTGCGGCAATCAAACTATGCTGTGCACAGTGGTGAAGCAGTCTTCTTTTTCGATATACGGTGCAAGGGGAATAGAGGTAGGAAAAACTAGTATGGTCGAGAGGGAAGCGGGAGGAATATAGAAGGGGTCGTAGTCACTCAGGCACGCTTGGAGTTATTTAGTTCTGTTCATGGGACGAGAAATGTGATAGAGTATTCATGTTTTGGCCCTGAGCCAAACCGCGGTTCGTAACCATCCCGCGTAATCAAAACTAGGAAGGCAGTGTATGTATTTATGTTTAACTTAGGGTGGGGAGCAGTTTTTGTTCTCGTAACTTATGGATTTTTCCTGCTGTGTTACCGCTTGTTCGGTAAAAAAGGTCTCTATGCCTGGATTGGTGTGGCTACGGTTATAGCCAACATTCAGGTGACCAAAACGATAGATATCATGGGAATTGTACTGACGTTAGGCAACACGATGTATGTCAGCATGTACCTGACCAGTGACCTTCTTAATGAAAAATATGGACCAGGTGAGGCACGCAAGGCCGTATGGTTTGGCTTTTTCACGCTCATCATGACAACGGTTCTGATGCAGATGGTGTTGTACTTTGACCCGGCACCGACGGACTTTGCACAGGATTCGATGAAAACATTGTTTGGTCTGCTGCCACGTTTGGCACTCGGAAGTCTGACGGCATACTTCATAAGTCAGTTCCTGGATGTTCGATTGTACTCCTGGCTGCGCAAGGTGGCTCCAGGGCGCAATCAGTTGTGGATTCGCACCAACGGTAGTTCGATCATCAGTTCATTTGTGGATACACTGGTGTTCTGCACGATCGCGTTTGCGTTTATCTACCCTTGGGATGTTTGGCTGGAAATCTTCCTGACGACGTATATTATCAAATTTGTATTAACTGCGGTTGGAACGCCGTTTCTGTATGCTGCACGTAGCTTTAAGTTTAAGGATGAGGCTTAGACAATATTCAAAGAGTATCACTTAAAAAAAACCTCTGCGTAGTCAATTGTAATTCAGACTCTGCAAGGGTTTTTTTCATAGAAAAGACCCGAAACAAGAAAAATCCTTTTTACATTTTTATGAAAAAGTTATAATATAAACGACCTGTCGTTATAAGCGTGTATCATTAGGAACGATGATTTTCATACAAAGGGGAATCGCACATGTACTCTACACTGCGTTATACACTGGAAAGCAATGGCACAACCTACGAGAATGATAGCATTAATGCCTCGTTATTGGTGGAGTTGATCTCCAATCTGGAATTGCAGGAATTCGTAGTACTTGTACCTTCCGAGCTGGTGGAGGGAAGTATGTATATGCAGGCTGCTGCGCTTGAGGAACCAGGGCAGATGGTGGCGGAGATTCGTTTGCAGGAAGGCGAGGACGGTTTCCGACATTACAGCTGCAGAACAACAGATACGACTGGGATTATTCAATGGTTTCTGGATTACTGGGGGAAGCAACAGCTGCCACAGCTGGAGTCTTGGCAGGATATCACGCATGAGTTTGACTAATGGTAAATGAGTGAGCAGGAATAAAATTACGTAGAATGCAGACGGAGTAATTTAGGATATGCTTTGTATTAATTAAAATCCCGCAACCCATGATATTCATGGATTTGCGGGATTTTTGCGTTCGCGTGTGTACTTGCTACTTTTTCTGTATACAGGCCTGAGGCGTACGCGAAAAGAGTATATTATTTTGAAGAACAGTTCAGCGCAGTTTCGTGCAGTTTAGTTCATGATGCATAATATCGGCTAAGCATTGATGTATCTGGGCTATTTTTGACATAGATCCAATTGAATTAGTCGCTAAGGATTTGCAGTTCTTTTGGATATGTCGTCAGAACTTCGATACCCGTCTCGGTCACAATTACATCATCTTCGATACGGACGCCGCCTGCAGCGGTATAGATGCCCGGTTCAATCGTGAATACGGTACCTTCATTCAGGATGTCCATATTCTCTCCATGGAGAGAAGGATACTCATGTACGTCGATACCCAATCCATGGCCTACTCTATGCATAAAACGCTCGCCGTAACCCGCTTCTTCCGTGACCTGGCGTGCTGCACGATCCACTTCGGCGCAGGTGATGCCTGGTTTCACGATTTGGATAGCAGCTTCGTTCGCTGCGAGGACAGTGTTATAGATGGTTTTGAGTTCAGGTGAGATGTCACCAAAGGCGAATGTACGTGTGATATCCGAGGCATATCCTCCAGCATACACACCCATGTCAAACATCAACAGGTCACCATGTTGCAGTTTCCGTTCACCCGGTGTACCGTGTGGCAGACCTGTTTTGGGTCCCGTGAGCACCATGGTATCAAAGGAAGGACCATCGGCACCCAGCTTTTTCATCTGATACTCCATCTCAGCGACAAGTTCGATCTCGGTTACACCTGTGCGAACATGAGAGAGTCCTTGACGCAATGTTTCTTCAATCAGATAAATGGCGTGGCGAATGCGGGCTAACTCATCCGGTGTTTTTTTCACACGTAATGTGCGAAGCAGGGGGCCAACATCTTCAAAGCTGGCAGCACCTAGCGCGGCGGTCAGCTGCTCATAACGTGCGACCGTCACGTATTCTTTCTCGAGACCAACCCGGCCCAAGCGCCCCTGATAACGATCAAACAAAGCGTATGGATTATCCGTATCCGTGTGAGTGGCAATGTTGGATACCGAAGAAGCGGCTGCGGCAGCTTCAGCATCGAGCGCAGGTACAATCAACAGGGGCTCTTCGCCGCGTGCGAGAACCAGACCTAGGAAGCGTTCATGCGGATTGCTCGCAAATCCAGTTAAATAGTAGATATGTTTTGGATCTGTGATCAGCATGGCGTCCAATCCTTGCCCGGACAGATTGGCTTCAAGACGAGATAAAGGGTTTTGATTCATAAGTGTAGTTGTCCACCTTTCCATTCATACTATCCTTCTATTATAAAAGATTATGATGGAATTCCAAACCGCAGTGATTTCATGTCCTCGAAATCCCTTGAATTCTCGGTTTAAGTGGTTGGTATGAAGGGTAATACAGGGCGAAACCGCTTTACAGATGAATAATAACACCACAACTATAGCGAACAATAAGTTAACAATACGTTGAAGCTTGGCTTATTTATTTTATACAGAAGAACGAAATACGAAGGGAGATGTAATCATGAATAATCGAGTAACCGTTCCGCTGTATGCTTCATTATTAAGTGTGGCACTGTTAACCGCGTCATGTTCTTCAGGCGAACCTTCTACGGGAGGAACAGAGCAGACGTCTCAGGGACAGGGAACAGGTCAGGGACAGACGGCCAACGGAGGCAATACCGGTGCAAGTGGAAATGAGAGTGGAGCGCAGGGAGAGACGGTTATTCCGTATCAGGCATCTGTTCTGGTTGAAGGATTGAATGCACCATGGGAGATTGTGAGTGTGTCTGATGGTCGGATGTTTGTAACGGAACGCCCTGGTGCGATTCGGGTCATTGAGGATGGAAAACTAGCTCCTGAACCACTGATTGAATTCTCAGCCCCGTTTAATGAAGAAGGTGAAGGAGGTCTGTTGGGCCTTGTAGCTGATCCGGACTTTGAGGAGAACGGTTATCTGTATGCATACCACTCCTATCTGGAAGGCGACGACATTGCCAATCGAGTGTTACGTCTCAAGGTGAATGATGGTAAAGCGGTCATAGATCAAGAGTTGCTTGGTAACATTCCAGGCGGAACGAATCATAACGGTGGGCGGATCAAAATTGGCCCGGACAAGTTGCTCTATATCACGACAGGTGAGCGTTATGAACCGGAATTGTCACAGAACGAAGATAGCCTTGGAGGTAAAATATTGCGGATAGGTCTCGATGGATCGATCCCGGCAGACAACCCATGGCCGAATTCACCTGTATACAGTATGGGACACCGCAACGCACAGGGACTGGCATGGAATCCGGACAACGGTTACCTCTATTCTACCGAGCATGGTCAGCGGAATCATGATGAGATTAACCGGATTGTAGCTGGTGAGAATTATGGCTGGCCCGAGGTGGAGGGAGACGACGATGACAATGGCGCATATCAGGCTCCGCTTGCACATAGTGGGAACGATACATGGGCGCCGTCTGGTGTAGCTTTTGTAGAAGAAGGACCTTGGGCTGGATCACTGATTGCTGCAAATCTGCGTGGAGAGCAGCTGCTGAAGGTCACTCTTTCGGAAGATGGCACACAGGTGGAGAAGGTGGAACCCATCTTCGAAGATGAATGGGGCCGGATTCGCAATGTGAGTGCTGGCGAGGACGGGAAGTTATATGTGCTTACGAACAATCGGGATGGACGAGGATCGCCGCGTGATGGAGATGACAAGCTGATTGTACTAACTCCGGAGAGCTGAGTCGGGGTCAGGGGAAAGAAAATCAGTGTTGTAGGACAACGTCGAACCGAACTCGTCTCCCCGTAAGGTAGTGGATGGAGTGAGTTTAAAATGAACGGTTGCCGCTTAACTTGAGTCAAAGCCCTGAAGTGCCCTGAATCTGAATCGCTCTAAATAAAATTTTTCTAAAGAACCTGACGCACCTTAAATAGAGGTTTGGTGAAGATCGTAGAATTTAACGAACCTCAGCCACGCTATAATGCCAAAATTCACTCGAAACCTGCGGAAAAACCAATGAAATGAGTAACTAAGGTGTCTGGAGTTCGTTAGAAAATCTTGATACTCAAAATACTGCGTATAGGGTGTCTGAGATTCGTTACAAAACAAGTATAGCGTTTAGACTGTGCCCAATTCGTTAGAGACGGACCTCAGTCAATAAGTAGACACTTACGTTGCGGATTTTCCGGTGAATTGATTTGCCAAACGGGCAGGGGAAAGATACTGTGCACATGTCGTAGTTCAATATAAGATACTGCGTGCATACTGTATGAATAGCGTGCGCAATAGGTGCTACCATACGGTCAACACCAGTGCAGTAGAGTAGTAGAAGTACGTGGTTAATTAATTAAAGGAGCTGTCCCTGTCAAGTTCATGACTTATGGGACAGCTCCTTGATTGTAATATATGTGTCTTCCTAATCTTGAATGAGCTACAACGCACAATGCCGCACGAAGAGAAACAACGTTAACAGGATGCTTGTGTCATTTCAAAAGCACTCACAAGTCCGCGTTCTTTACTTACTCTGCGCTCTCCGCAAGTGTGGCAATACGCTGAGCAGGATCATTCATGTACTCTCCACCGTGATAACAGAGAACCTTATTGAGCTTAAGGTCGGTCAGTTTCTTCAGGCTTCGCAGCGCTTCAGGCATGTCCGGTGTCGCTTGTGGTGCAGGGCCAACCAGTTCATCATCGACCACACGAAGTTCATCGGCAGCGAGCAGGAACTGTTGCTCCCCGAAATACAGGCAGATATGACCTAGCGTATGTCCCGGTGTATGAATGACCTGTGTACCACCTTGAAGGGGTAATATGTCCCCGTCTTCCAGCGTTCTGCTAATGTTCACTTCAGGCAGCTGCAAGAGCAGTTGATCTGCCAGTGCCAAAACGGGCGCGGGCAACAGAGCACGACGTTCAGGTGTGAATTTGATCAAAGGTTTCTCACCGGTTAGATATGGAATCTCATCGGCATGTGCCCAGATTTCCAGATCAGGGATGGCATCCAGCAGAGCACCCAAGTTACCGATATGATCGATGTCCTGATGAGTAATAATCACACGTTTGACGTCAGAGAGCTGTACATCCTCTTGTTCCAATGCGGATTGAAGTTCAGCGAATTGTCCAATCATGCCTGTATCCACCAGGGTAACGCCATCTACATCACGAAGCATGACGGGGAATATGGGGCTGTTCCCGGAAGGTGTGGGAATCTGAAGATTTAGCACAGTAATCGAAGTTAATGGATGGCTCATGATGATCCGGACCGTAGTCCGGTACACCTCCTTTTTTTTTAGCGATGATTGTTGTTATTCAGGGCGATTGTATTTCAAGTGTTTTCTATACTTTTTTACCGTATGGAGCAGCGCTTCGAACGTTTCTTCTTCATTACTGCCATCCTTAACGATGGAGACAAACGAGAAGTTATCATGAACAAGTTTGTTCCTCGTCTGAAACACCAGGCTAAGGGCTTCAGCAAAGTGTTCTTTTTCGGATTCCAGAGCAATGAACTCTTTACTGAGTTCGGACTGAATAATCTCCATATTGGAGCGTGCACGGTAGGCAGGAGTTTTCATCAGCTGGGTCGAATTAAACTTTTTCTGATATACGTCTCTATATAGTTGATGTAACATTTGTTCAATAATGGCGCATAGTTCGATGACCAGTGAAGCATATCTTCGGTTTTTGCGTTTTCGGGTGAGCTCACGTGTTTCTTCTTTGTCCAAAATACCATATTTTTCATACAGCGTAGAATCAACGTTCTGCAAGATTTCCTGATATTCCTTTTCGAGTAGTGCGATTTCAAGTTTGGCTTGTTTTTTAACTTTTTTAAAATCTTCTTTGGTCAGCATACTTGTCCTCCCATGGAAACCGAGATGTGATCCTATCATTATCTCATATTGTCCGTCGTCGCGCCTCTAATTTCGGAACCTCAGGTTCAGAAGGGAAGTACCTCATGTCCAATCAGACAGCAATTGTAACAGGAGCTAACTCAGGTATGGGGTTGGCAACGACCATTGAACTTGCAAGGCAAGGATATCGCGTAATTATGGCATGCCGCAGTGAGAAGCGCGGACAGGAGGCTCTTCAGGAAGCTGTGCGTCAGTCCGGTTCTTCTGCGATTGAATTGATGCTGTGTGACCTGGGTTCACTCGACAGTATACGCCAGTTTGCCGGCACATTCCGCGAGCGTCATGATCACCTTGACGTTCTGGTTAATAATGCGGGGGTAGTGATGGTTAAGCGAAAGGAAACCTCAGACGGGTTCGAACAAAGTATCGGTATTAACCATCTGGGGCATTTCCTGCTGACCTTACTTTTGATAGAACCTCTGAAAGCTGCGAAGCAGGGACGGGTTGTGAACGTTTCGTCAGGTGCTTATAAGGCCGGCAAAATCCACTTCGAAGATCCACATCTGCACAAAGGTTATAATCCGATCAAAAGTTATGCCCAATCCAAACTGGCGAACGTGCTGTTCACTCGTGCACTGGCTAGCAAACTGTCAGGTACGTCTGTCACAGTGAACTGTCTACACCCTGGTGCGGTGGGAACGAGTATTGGCGTAGATCGCAATACCGGATTTGGCACACGCATTATGGCGTTTGCAGGTAAACTTCCATTCTTTCTGTCCCCTGAAGAGGGGGCGCGAACGGCTGTTTATCTGGCCACAAGCCCTGAAGTCGTCGGCATCACCGGTCGTTACTTCTATCAACAGAAAGAGCAGCAGCTGAAGGCACATGCCGTTGACAATGCTTCAGCTGAGCGTTTCTGGACGTGGAGCGAAGAACAGGTGGGGCTAAGAGATGACGAGAAGTTGTAATTCAGCACAAGCTGATGAGTGACTCATGAATAGAGTCGTTACATCTTTTATACTTTTGCCTTCACAGCTTGTTGGATCATTTCAATAACAGCTTCAATACGTTGGATGCCTTGATCTCCCTGACCGTATGCACGGACAGAGGCGGAGGAGGCATTTTTCTCATTCTCACCAAGCACGAGCGAATAAGGAACTTTTTCCATCTGGGCTTCACGGATTTTGTACCCGAGCTTCTCGCTCCGCAGATCTGTTTCTACCCGAATGCCCGCAGCCCGGAGCTCGCTCTGTACTTGGAGTGCATAGTCTGCATAATGATCTGACACAGGTAGGAGCTTCACTTGTACAGGTGCGAGCCAGAGTGGGAACGCTCCTGCATAGTGCTCAGTCAGGATGCCGATGAAACGATCGATCGAACCATAGATGGCACGATGGATCACGACCGGACGGTGTTTCAGGCTATCCTCGCCAATGTAAGTGAGGTCGAATTTCTCCGGCATTTGAAAATCAAGCTGGATTGTTCCGCACTGCCAGCTGCGCTTCAGCGCATCGAGGATATGAAAGTCAATTTTCGGTCCATAAAAGGCACCGTCCCCTTCGTTAATGCGATACTCCACGCCCCGACGATCTAGTACATTTTGCAATGCGCGTTCCGCTTGATCCCACAGCTCTTCCGATCCCATGGAATCTTTCGGACGAGTGGACAATTCAATCTTATATTCGAATCCAAAGATATCGTACATACGTCCGATCAGTGAGATCGCCTGATTGATCTCGTCCTCGATCTGCTCTGGCATGACGTAGAGATGAGCATCATCCTGGCAGAATGTCCGCACACGCATCATTCCGTTCAGGGCACCTGAGAATTCATGACGGTGAACCTGACCAAATTCCATCATGCGAATGGGTAATTCGCGATAGGAATGAAGTGTGTTTTTGAAGATCAGCATATGCCCAGGGCAGTTCATCGGTTTCAGTGCAAAAGTGGCATCGTCCACTTCTGAGAAATACATATTGTCCTTGTAATGCTCCCAGTGACCGGATTGCTCCCACAGACGATTGTTCATCATGAGAGGAGTCCGAACTTCCTGATACCCTTCCTGCAATTGCAACTCACGGGAGAACTGCTCCAGTTCAGTGCGAACAGTCATACCTTTGGGCAGATAGAAGGGCATGCCGGGCGCTTCTTCGGAGAACATGAACAGTTCAAGCTCTTTGCCAAGTTTACGATGATCCCGTTTCTTTGCTTCTTCGAGCATGTGCAGATGTTCATCCAGTTGGGCTTTGTTCGGGAAAGCAGTGCCGTAGATACGTTGCAGCATCTTATTATCCGAGTTACCCCGCCAGTACGCACCAGCTACATTCAACAGCTTAAACGCTTTGATCCGACCAGTGGATGGAAGATGGGGACCGCGACACAGATCGAAGAACTCTCCTTGATCATAGATTGAAAGTTCGGCGTCCTCTGGCAAATCCTGAATGAGTTCAAGCTTGTAAGGGTCCTGGAATTCTCCGAAGATACGGAGGGCTTCTTCCCGGCTAACGACCCGCCGACTGATCTTTTCATTTTCCTGAATAATTTTGTTCATTTCCCGCTCGATGGCAGCCAGATCACTGATGGACAAGGCATGATCCAGATCAACATCGTAATAGAATCCATCTTCAATGACTGGGCCGATACCCAGTTTCACTTGTTCTGCACCGTAGATGCGTTTGAGTGCCTGTGCGAGCACATGTGCTGCGCTGTGACGATAACGATACAGACCTTCCGCACTTTCTAAAGTAACGATAACAAGTTCGCAATCTTGCTGGAGCACCCAATCGAGATCGACATTTTGACCATCTACAATACCGCCGATAGCCTGTTTCCCAAGACTTGTGCTGATAGATGAGGCAACCGCACCTACAGTGATGCCTGCTTCGTAAGAACGTATCGCGCCACCTTGCAGATGGACCTCAATGGAATGACTGGATGGTTGAAGATCATTTGCTTGGTTGTTTATTTCGTTACCTGATTTGTTGCTTACTGAGTTACTGTTTTCTTGTTTGCTCATGTGAACCACTCTCCATTTCTTAAAATGAAAGCGCAAAAAACACCCGTCCCGGAAAAGGGACGAGTGCGCTTGGCTCGTGGTTCCACCCTAATTTTGGTTATGGTGCACCCTGTTCTCGGCCAGCCGCCGGAACAGAAAACATCATAACCCTCATTGGAATCCGTTATCGGGGATCAGGCGGTGAACTCTACTGGCAGCAAGCCAAACATCCGAGGGAAGTTCGAAATGCTGAGGTTCGAGGTCACGGCTGCAGAGGGGTAATTCCGGTCCGTTCGCTGAAGAAGGTTTCACCAATCCCCTCTCTCTCTGGGCAGCACGCAATCGAAATCATGTCTCTGGTCATCGCCAAATATGTTAGATCAACTCATTCAAATTATTCTGAAATGTGTTGCATTCAATATTAATATATTGGAACAGGTGTTATTGAGTGTCGATTATATAGACTGAAAATGGAAAGGTCAAGCGGAACATTTTAATTGGTTTCGGACGGCCCATCCCATATTAAGCGAATGATCGTTCCTTCACCAGGGGTGGACTGTACCTCAATACGACCATTCATGGCTTCGATCAAACCTTTGGTTACCGCCATACCCAGCCCTGATCCAACATCCGATGTACCTGTATCTGTACCGCGATAGTATCGTTCAAATAACTTCCATACCGTCTCGGAGTCCATGCCGCGTCCATTATCGGCAAACTCAATGCTGAATTCATCTGCCTGCTTACCAGAATGCACGCTGACAACCAGGATCGACTCGGCCGGATTATGAAGAAGGGCATTGGCAGTCAGATTATCCACAATTCGTTCAAACGACGGAATATGGACAAGTCCATACACAGGCACTTCGGAAGGTTGGAATAGGATGCGACCTTCCCCATATGCGGGATTCCGTTCAGCGCGCTGGATCAGATCACGGAGCAACGTATTTACGTCAGTCTCTTCCGCCACAGGTTGATATCCTCCACTGCGTAATCGATAGGTCATGGCAAGGTCGTTGACAAGCCTGTCCATATACATGGACTTATCGAGCATTATGCCTGCGAATTCCCTGACTTCCTCCGTGGTCCAGCTATATTTATCTGCCTCAAGCATATGCGCATAACCCTGAATGGAGGAGAGGGGCGTCTTCAGGTCATGTGTTATGCCAGCGATCCATTCCTCCCGCAGAGAATCGGTCTGTTTCCGAAGTTCTTCATCTTGCTTCAATGTGTGAGACAGGGCCTGCATGGAGTGAAGTACTTCAGCATATACCTTGTATTTTCGCTTCCACTTTCCGTTACGACGCTGACTGCGAGGGATTCCGAAGGCTCCAGTAGGTTCCTCGTAGTGCCCCCTCTCCAGACGCTGTAACCATTGGAGCATATGCAGCATGGGTGAGCCAAATCGGTTGGCATACCAGAAGGCAAGCAAAATGAGCAACATGATGATAGACACGATCAATATAACCAATGCCGGTTCCAGAATAAAACTGTAGGGGTTTTGAGTTCCGGTCGCCAATGGATCACCAGGTATGCTAATCAGCCAGGTGGTTTCATTCTGTTCGTCGTACCACGTTGCAACAGACATACCGGATCGACTCGGATAGCGAATTTTCAGAACCAGTTCCTGAATGGTGTATTCGCTTGGTACGCCCATGGCTGGTTTGTTGAAGGAAGAAATTTCACGTCCTGACGGGTCCAATATTTGAAGATAAGCATTGGCAGTACGAAGGGCCTCCTGTTGGTTGGGCTGAAGATTAAGCTTCCCGTTGGTAAAAGCAAGATCTGAACGAATGTTATTCATTAAGGACTTGGCCGGGTTACTCTCGCCATATAACAAGGTGAAGTTCTTCCCGTTTTTCTCCCGGATCAGCATGACGATCTGATAAGGAAAAGGCTTCTGGCTTTCCCAGTATGCAATCAATTCCCCCGGTTTATAGTGAGTAGGAACATCGGCGGGTGTGTGGTATTCATCAATGGCGTAACCTCGTTCATCCAAAACTTGGAGCCAGCCTTGATATTTATCCACTTGCTTTAGCAATTCGGGGTCATATCGGATCGTATCATCCGGCATGATCTCTGCTGTATTAATTAATTGGTCCAGACCGTTGGCAGCAAAATCATCTACCAGATTCACTTCATTCACCTTTTGCACGACCCAGTAAGTCGCTACAGACCCAAGCAGGATGATAAGAACGACTGCACCGGCAAGCATCCCGATAAACCGGGTCATTAACCTGCGACGAATACTCATGGGCGTGACACATGTTCCGGCTGAATCAGTTTGTAACCCAGACCCCGGACGTTGACGAGAAACACCGGATTGGAAGGATCGGCTTCAATGCGCTCCCGAATGCGGTGAATATGAACCATCACGGTATTGTCATCACTAATGGCTTCCGAGCCCCAGACCCGCTCATATAGATCTGATTTGGTGAAGATTCGATTGGGATGTTTGCAGAAAAAGAGTAACAGTTGGAACACAAGTGCCGGACAAGATACGGACTCACCTTCAACCCGAAGTTCACCAGCCCACTCCAGTACCTGGAATCGTCCAAAGTCGTACACGCCTTCCGATGTGCTGGGAGATGACGCATTTACGTTAGATGGGACATGATCCGAGATCGCTACGCTTTTAGATGGTAAATAACGCTTCAGTAATGATTTAATTCGAGCAACGACTTCCAGCGGATTAAAGGGTTTGGCAACATAATCGTCGCCACCAACAGCGAATCCGGTTAATTTGTCATAATCGGTTGTTTTGGCCGTCAGAAACAGGATGGGCGCATCGGTGACCTGCCGTAGAAAAGGACAGATTTCCAGTCCACTTTTGCCAGGAAGCATGATGTCGAGCACGATGCAATGATACGTCTTGTTGTTGCATGCCTCGATGGCAGCTTCGCCTGTTGTAACGGTATCAATATCGAGAAACTGCTCTTTGAGCAGAACGGTTTTCAGCATATGCAGAATAGCCTGTTCATCATCCACAAGCAGTAATGAGACGTTATCCATAGTTTAAAAATGACCTCCTGATCCTTCCGTTGTGTGTATTGCTAATCATACCATCCAAGAAGGCTGTATAACGTATGAGCTATCTTAACGGAATCTTAATTATACAGCGTTAGAGGGCGTTGCAAGTTTAACTACATGTAAGATGGGGTTAGACGAAGGATAAGACTCATTCTGTACACTTAACTGGAAAGTATAACGATTAACTGAAGGGATGTTGAGAATGAACAGAGAAGGTCATCTGAAATCAGAACAACAAACACATTCAAAATTACAGAATAGTAAAGGCTGGAAGGTGCTTGCGATTACCCTTGGAGCTTGCGTGATATTGTCTGCTTGCGGCAACAGTAACTCCATTACTTCCGACCAGGCAGAGCAGCAGTCAGCCGAACAGGCGTCCAATAATGAAGCGAGCGAGAACTCCAATCAGGAGCAAAACTCAAGTCCAGAGGTGAGCGCGGTGGTTACACCGGACAATTTCATAGATACGTTGATGAACGGTTCAAAGGATGCAATCTATAATCAGTTCTCTCCGGAATTAAAGGGGACGTTAACACTTGAACAGTTCAAAACGACCGCCGATCCTTTTCTGGAGGGTGTTGAATCGTGGGAGCAAGTGGTAGACGCCAAAATGAATCAAATATCCGAGGTGGCCTGGAAGGATCAGACTGGGACGAAAGGAATTCGAGCCTATTTTTCCGAAGAAAATCAAATTGAAGGTCTCTCGATCCAACCGCTGCAAGCTCATGAGGACACGGATGCCAAATTCACCAAAACGGAATTTCAATTGCCGATGAAGGGAGAATGGTATGTATTCTGGGGAGGTAATGATGTGTTGTCGAACTATCATTATGAGCACGAAACGCAGCGGTATGCGCTGGATATCGTACGGACCAAAGAGCAATCCAGTTATCAAGGTGATGCAAAGGAAAATCAAAACTACTATGCTTTTGGTGAACCGCTCTATGCAGCTGCCGATGGTACTGTCGTCGATATCAAAAATGATATACCGGACAATGTACCGGGTGTCATGAATCCGGAAGAACCGGCTGGTAACTACGTGGTAATCGACCATGGCAACAGTGAATACAGCATCACAGGACACATCAAGAAAGGCAGTGTCTCGGTCAAAAAAGGAGATAAGCTCAAGCAGGGAGACCCTATCGGTGAGCTTGGTAATTCGGGAAATTCCAGTGAAGCTCATCTGCATTTCCAGGTATCGGATGGCCCGGATCTGTTCACATCTCGCTCAATTAACATTCGTTGGGCAGACCAGAGTCAGCAGTTCACTCGTGGGAACACAATTCAGGGACTTCCAGAGTAATGCTATATATAAGTTAAAGCATTGAATTTACACTGGACTACTACGCGGTCAGAACCATCTTCCGATCGCTGTTATCCCCAGATTTTATTGATTCCCTTATATAAAGGGGCAAATCCGGGGATAAAGGCGCACGCTTCGCTTCTTCTGATTGGTTCTGTCCTCTCCGTTGTCGTGTAAATGTTTACTTAAACATATACAGATTTCTCTGTCAGAATGTTAGGGATGACGAAGACTTCTCTTCTCCGTTATAATATCTTCTATAATTAGACGTTTGATCTGGAATGATGGAGGAATAGCGATGAAACTGGAAGATGTGCAGATTGAATATGCGCGCCTGGAGGACTTGCCGAGGATTGTGGAGATTTATAATTCTACTATTGAGGGCCGTATGGCAACAGCGGATTTGGAGCCAGTGACGGTGGAGCAACGTTTGCCTTGGTTCGAGGAACATACACCGGAACATCGTCCGCTTTGGGTGATGAAGCAGGCAGGACAGGTGGTAGCTTGGGCGAGTCTCAGCTCGTTCTATGGACGTCCTGCGTATAATGGAACGGTGGAAGTCAGTGTATACGTGGATCAGCAATGCCGCGGAATTGGGGCTGGTGGACGTTTGCTCGAAACGGTATTTGCGGCATGTCCTGTACTTGGAATTAAGACCATTCTTGGATTTGTCTTCGGGCATAACGAACCGAGTCTGGGGTTATTGCGCAAGCATGGGTTTGAACAGTGGGGATATTATCCCGAAGTGGCCGTGTTGGATGGTGTGAATAGAGATCTGGCGATTTTGGGCAAAAAAATATAAGTGTCGTTCTTATTCGTAACATAAGAACACTGAAAACCTCCAACCTAAATTAATAGGATTGGAGGTTTTTTTGTCGTTCGACTATATTCTTCGCTATGTGAAAAAGGAGGTTGTGTTTATACGCCAAGCTGCTGTTTAATCTCTTGGATCTGTCCCAGATGACGTTCCTCATGATAACTTGTAAAGTCAATCCATTGGGTTAGATTCATCTCACCAAATACGGGATGAGGAAAGGACTTGCTACGCAACAGGTCAGGATCATGATCCAATGCAAAGTTGTTTAACGCTTGGTGAGATTCGTCCAGATCACTGCGTACGTCTGCAAGTGCTTCAGGTGCTGCTGGAGGCTGAAGATGGGGTGGTGCCTCGACGGAGCGGCTGCGGTCCAACGATAATTCATATGGTTTTTTGTCCACAGACACCGTCTGTTCCTTCTCGAGGGCCAGGCGGGCTTGTTTTCCAATTACATTTTCCATCAGATTCAGATGTCGTAGTACTTGCATAATACTCCATTGTTGGGGTGAAGGTTTTCGGTTCAATTGTTCTTCTTCGAGTCCAGAGACTGCTTCCCAGATTTGGTTGCGTATATCGTCATTACGAGTAAACATCGTACAATCCTCTCCTTATATATAGGTTCTATGATGCGGGTAGTCTGTGTATGTTCATTACCCCAAATGTGGATGCTTATTCTATAAGCATTGAGAATGGAAAGAGTGAATGCGAACCTAGGCAAGATTATCCTTGTTAGATGTAATTCGTGGCAAATAAAAAAAGCCGTTCTCCATGAACGGTTCATTTAAATCCATCCCAAGTCCAAAAAAAGATTGACGGGCAGACCCCGGCAAACTATAATCGGTACAAGTAACTTGATATGTAAGGAGTCCTGACATGATATGTTAGTAATCGACGAGGTGTATCACCATACAGCATTGCAAATATCATCGTCCGATTTATTGTACCTTATCGAACGGCTGAAGGTCAAAAAAGAAAATGAGATCCAAACGCTCAAGCAGAAGATCGAACAGTTTGAACAAAAGCGTCGAGCGGAAGAGGTTGCTTATCAATCGTTGTCGCCCGTACGCAAATGGTTTGCGGGACGTCCAGCATCCCATCATCAGGCGGTGGAGTATATGGTGCAGGTGAAGGAACGTTTTCGCAAGATGGAACAGATTCGCAGACGCATACGTGAATTAGATCAGATCTCAGAACGAATTAAGCATCCGGACAGCATTGAGCGGGACGAGATTGAGCTTGCGCCTGATACAATCCGTGAGCTCAGACAGCTTAGTGAAACGGAGGATGTACAAGCATGACTTTGGAGACGTTAAGCACCGGGATTGATACGGTCTGGGTCGTACTGAGTGCAGCGATGATTTTATTGATGGAGGGTGGATTCGCCCTGCTCGAGGCTGGCTTTGTGCGTTATAAAAATAGTGTGAACATTATTATGAAGGTTTTTGCTGACATTACGATTGGGACGTTGCTGTTCTATGCCATCGGTTTTGGACTGATGTATGGTTCGGACGTAGGCGGTTTTGCGGGAGTAACGGGATTTTTCCTGAATGGGGATTTGTCTCACCTGGACGTGCCGGTATCTCTGGAGACATTCTGGTTGTTCCAGGCGGCCTTTACCATTGCCGTTATTTCCATCGTTTCGGGAGCGGTAGCCGAGCGGATCAACTTCCGTGCTTATCTTTTGTATATCATATTGATGACGGCAATCATCTATCCGATTGGTGGACACTGGGCATGGGGCGGCGGCTGGCTTAGTCAGCTGGGGATGCAGGACTTTGCCGGTTCGGCTGTCATCCATGCACTCGGCGGATTCTCGGCATTGGCGGCTGCGATTATCATCGGCCCGCGTAAAGGGAAGTACACGCCACTTGGCGTAAGTGCCATTGCACTCCCGAGCAATCTGCCACTGGCATCTGTAGGTGCATTTCTGTTATGGTTCGGCTGGTTTGGCTTCAATGCGGGTAGTACACTCAGCGCGACAGATGTAAGAATTGGTCACATTGCGATTGTCACGATGTTATCTGCGGCTTCGGGTGGTGCAGTTACGCTACTGTATACGTTATTCCGCTTCAATCGTTCAGATGCACCCTCGGTCATTAACGGTTCGCTTGCAGGACTGGTCGGTATTACGGCAGGCTGTGCTTTTGTTGGCGATGTAGCAGCGATATTCATTGGGGCAGTATCCGGCTTGTTGATGATGGCTGCCACTAACTGGCTGGACCGTCGACAGATTGATGATCCGGTTGGTGCTTTCCCGGTGCATGCCGCATCAGGAATGTGGGGCACGATTGCTGTAGGTCTGTTTGCCACGGATGGTGGATTATTTATGGGCGGCGGCTGGAGGTTGCTGGGTGTTCAGGCACTTGGCCTTACAGCCTTGGTCATCTGGGGATTCGCCATGACCTGGATCGGGCTGAAATTGATTGGCAAAATTGTGCCTGTACGTTCGACAGAGGAAGAGGAGGATTTGGGTCTGGATATCAGCTATCATGGTGTGATGGCAGCCCATCAGGCCCATGAATTCCTGGACGGTGAGGAGCATATGCGCGCTTACCAGGAAAAGTCTTCTGATCCAAATCGTTAAATGGAATATAGGATAAAGAAGTAGACTGACAGGGGATGTCAGTCTCTTTTTTTGCTAGAAGCAGGGAAAGACGTCCGGGCGGAAGAATATACAGGTGTGAACCTGAATATGTCTCAGCATAGGTGTATTGTCAAAAGGGGAGGATCTATATGATTAAGCCAGAACAATGTGAACGTCTGACCAGAAAAGCCCGTAAAACACTTGAGGAATATGGTTTGGGAGTTGCTGCCGATCTGCTGTTGTCTTCAAGTCGCTGGGGAATTCGCCTCGATGTATCCACACTGGACGAATATCGCAGAACAGGAAACTCACGTGTGGGTGGACATCCGGATTTGCCAAGTCGCATGGAATGGCCCGTAACACAAGAAGGAGTTCCGATGACTTTCCTGGCCCAACTGAACCTGGTGGATTTGTCGCCGTATACGCCGAATGATGGGCGCGGGACTTTGCCTGAACGTGGAATGTTATACTTTTTCATTGGCACGGATGAATCTGCTTGTCCCATTGAACATCGTGTGATTTTTGAGCCGAGTTCTCATAACCTGATAAGGCGAGAACCTGAGGGTGATACCGCGCTGGATGGAGCACCGTTTGTTGCACATTCGGTGACTGTGCTGCCAAATCTTGAGTTTCCTACATATGCATATATCGACGCCAACGCGCTGAATGAGCTCTCGCCGCTTCGGCTTGAGACCGATGAGACCGAATCGGAAGTAAGTCTGTATGACCGCTACCTTGAATTCGAGTCGAGTTGGAATCATCCAAGTACGCTGAATTGGGGCGGGATGTTTGGATATCCTGACGGGCAGCATCCGGATGCCGAGCATCGTGCCTTGTTACAGATCGCACTGGGAGAAGAGTACGATTATAATGAGCAGGAGTGTGAGAAGAAGCTGACCAAGCATTACGGCGGTGATGAGGATCGGACATGGCAGGAACTATCCGATACGCTGCTGCTGTTGAAGATAGATACGCATGATGCTATTGGTTTCCAATGGTGGGATTGCGGGGAACTGCAATTTTTCATTCGCAAGTCTGACTTGGAGGCTGGACGATTCGAGCAAACGTATTGTTCGTTATACTCAAGTTGAACAAAGATTTGAAAACAAATAGGCAACAAAATGTCCTGAATCCCGTCTATATGAAGGAGGAAGGACTTTTTTTGTTCGTAGATTGATATATAAATTGAACTAAAGAATATTTACACTGCACACTCCGATGACAGAACAACCTTCCGATCGCTGTTATCCCCAGATTTTTTTGAGTCCTCTTATAAAGGGGAAATCCGGGGATAGCGTATGCTTCCGATGCAGCTTTCTTTCAGAAAGCTTGTAGGCGAAGTGTATGCTTTCGAAGTAGCTTTCTTGCAGAAAGCTTTTAGCTCCGCTTCTTCAGGTCCTTTCTGTCTTCTCCGTTTTGTGTAAATGTTTTGTTCAATTTATATAGATTTGGGGTATATATTAAGGAGGGATATCTTGGTTGATAACCGATCATATGTTCTGTATAATGGGATAAAAAGGAAGTGTATCTGTTGATTCAATCTGCGTTTAAACATATTGACGTAGCCGTAACATCGTTAATTGATATATGTGATCAGTTGTCGGAAGAAGATTTGGCTTTGACTCCAATTGAAGGTAAACGGCCTGTTGGAGAACTACTAGCTCATCTGTCTGTGATCTGCCGAGCGGATGTTTATATTTCCGAAGGTGCATCGGAGGAAGAGATGGCTCAATTCTATGCAGAGAATCAGGTGCATTCGCTCGGTGAGATCAAGCAGGCTTTGATTGATAACCAGATGTATCTATACCAACGGTACAGGCAGTTTAACACGGAAGAGTTATTACATGTGACGGATTCGTACTGGGGAGCTTCCTATAGTCGGCTGGAGTGGCTGCTTGAGATTATGGGACATGTGTATCATCACAGGGGACAATTGTATACGATGCTGACCCTGACGGGCAAAGAACCCGAATCAGTACTTTTTAAATAGAAACGGATAGAATACATATAAGCATGTTATAGGAAATATCATGGGTTAAAGTGGGAATAGACCGACGATACTACACGCCATACGTGAAATAACGGAGGATTCGGGACGTGGAACAACACGATACATGGAATGCATCGATGGACAATACGTTGATTGACAGGTTAAAACAGATTCCTGAACTTGGTCAGGCCACGCGGATTGAACCTGTTATGAGGGGTTATTCAGCAGATACTAAATTCAAAATGTTTGTCCCTGGTCAAGGCCATGTGCTGGTGAGGGTGTATGATATTGCTGAGGAATGGATGAAGCAAAGGGAATATCAATATTTGCAAAGCATGCAACAATTAGGTGTACTGTGTCCAGCAACGTTGGGCACAGGTAGATTGGATGAGAAGCATGGTTATATGATTTTTAGCTACATTGAAGGCGAAGATGCTTCCGAGAGACTGCCTCAGCTGAATGAACAGCAGCAGTGGGCGGTTGGTTTGGAAGCAGGAGCGCAGCTACAGCTGATTCACCAGTTGCCGATGGAGGAACAGATCGAATCATGGTACATACGCAAGAGCACCAAGCATCAACGTTACGTGGAGCGCTATAGACAGTGCCCTATTGTGATGAAAGAGGATCATGTTATTCTAACGTTTATTGCAGACCATCTCGGTTGGATGAAAAATCGTCCAGATGGATTTCAGCATGATGACTTTCACCCGAGCAATCTTGTCGTTAAGCAGGATAAACTCGCAGGAGTGATTGATTTTAATCGTTATGATCAAGGTGATCCCATTCATGAATTTTTGAAGCTGGGTTTGTTTGCTTCGGAGATCAGTATTCCATATTCCATAGGTCAAATTCAGGGCTATTTCGATGGCAATGAACCGGATGAGTTATTCTGGAGACTGTATTCACTGTATACGGCTATGGCGCTGGTGTCTTCTGTGGTGTGGATTCAGCAGGTGAAGCCTGAAGAGACGCTTGAGATGATGGCCAAGATCGAGCGTGTCCGTGAAGATCACGATGATTTTCGCAGTTTCATCCCTCGGTGGTATACTTTGAACAGGTAAGGAATTGGGGAAGGAAAAGCATAGCCAACAGATTAGATTATGCTAAGGTATACCCGGATCAGAAGATTATATTTAAGGCCAGGCAGCGAAGTGAAACTTAGGCACAATCGGTTATTACTGGAGAAGTCTAATATTCGGTATGAGGAGGATGAAATGAACAATAGACACATGAACTCGGATGGAGAGCTGCCTGGTATCTCCGGATTGGGCGGATGGCTTATTTTAATCCAGATCAGTCTTTGGTTTGCGTTGGTGTTTCTCATTTCGGATGTATCGCAGGTGAATGTCATCATGGACCCTGCCAGATGGGAAGTAGACCGTGGTGTCGATCCTCAGATTTACACGGAGATGATCCGTCCACTCCTATGGTTTGGTTTCATAAGCAGTACCATTCTATTGATGATCGTTATCGTGAATCTCATTCTTTTATATAAACGGAAGAGACAGTTTCCACTTATGATGATGGTGATGTACCTGATGAATGTGATCATAAGCATCGTGACGTGGATTCTGATTGCGCGCAATGAAATCCCAAGAGAACAGCATGTGCTTGATGCAACTCCGGCTTTTCAGCTGATCGTACGATCCATTCTGACGTGCTGTATCTTCATTCCATATTTCCTAAAGTCGGTACGTGTGAAAAATACGTTTGTGAAGTAAATAGACTTCTTTGATTGTCTCACTGCACTATAATGCTCTATAAAAAGCGATACGTAAGGCCCGTAGGTATACAAGATTTTATCCTGTATGCTAACGGGCCTTACGTGTGTTGAATATGTGAAAAGAACGATTATTTCGATGATGATTTTGCCCGAAGTGAGGCGGGAATTCGGCGTATCATCTGGTTTAATACCTCGGATAACACCAGGCCAACGGCAATAGCGCCGGATAACATGAGTGCCTTGGCGGCCATCTCCATAGCGGCACTGTAGTCATTTTGCACAAAACTTCGCATCGCATTATACGCCAGTCCACCAGGAACGAGAGGAATGATGCCTGCGACGCTGAAGATGATGACGGGTGCGCGAAACATGCGAGAGAACACCTGGCTGATGACACCTACGGCTATGGTCGCTGCAAGTGTAGCAGGCACCGCATCCGCTGCATATTCAAGCACGATATAGATAATCCAGCCGATCATGCCGACAAATCCACCGTGGAGTAACATGCGTCGTGGTGCGTTGAAGATGATTCCAAACGCGGCTGAAGCGACAAAACTGGTCAAGGCTTGTTCAATAAAATGGAGCATATCCTGCATTCCTCCGTCTTACATAAAAAGTGAAAATACAACTGCAATGCCGGTACCTATGGCAAAAGCAGTCAGAAATGCCTCGGCTCCCTTGGATAATCCGGATACGAGATGCCCGGCCATCAGATCGCGTACAGCATTGGTAATCAGCAGCCCCGGAACCAGCGGCATAACCGAACCAATAATGATTTTGTCCCGTTCATGACCCACTCCCATATAGATCAGGAGAAAAGCGAGTAAGCCAATAACAAAGGATGCCGTAAGCTCGGCAAAGAATTTGACCCGCACCAACCTGTGAAAGGCAATAACGGCTGCATAACCTATGCCCCCGCAGATTAACGCCGGAAGAAAGTCGCTCCAGCCCCCGCCAAACATAATGGTAAAACAACCACTGGATAACGCTGCGGCCGTAAGCTGCACAGCCGTTGAATAGGAGGAGGGCTTTCCTTCGATCTGTATCAACAGATCATGGGCTTCCTGAGCGGATAGCTCACCTTGTCCGATGCGACGGGAGACCGCATTCACCTCGGACACCTTGTCCAGATCCGTCGTACGTTCGGAGATACGAATCAGCTTGGCGGGTTCGGTTGCATCCACAGAGAAGAAGATGCCTGTCGGAACAACGTAACTGTGCGAATGGGGTAAGCCCAGCGCAGCTGCCATACGTTTCATCGTATCTTCCACACGGTAGGTTTCACCACCGCTTTGCAGCATGATTTTGCCTGCGAGCAGACAGATTGCAATCACGCGTGATTGTTCAGTAGGATTGCTGCCAATCATACCCGTCTCGGCTTGTGATACGGGTGATGAATCATGACGTATGTATTCCAACCGGATCAAGCTCCGTTTCATATGAGATATGGGGTGGTGCGACACCATTGTATCATATTTCACACGCTCGCAAGGAATCATACGGCACCATCGCCAAGACGATAAAAAAGCCTCGTTCCCAAGACTTGAAGATCTCAGGAGCGAAGCTTCTTGGAACAGGTTCGGATATAGAAGTATAATACCACTACATCAACAGTGTGATAACCAACAATTCATACAGCACAAGCGGCAAAATCGTTGGTCCAAACAAGGCGCGCGGCTCAGGATATCCATGCATCGGGGTAACCTGGAGATACAAAATTCCCCGGTCTGCACTGATGATGACACCTTCCCACACTTGCCCATCGATATTCTGGACTTGTACCTTCTTGCCTACATGCTGCCGGGCTGTATGATGAAGCATATTCCGCACACTTTGCACGGATTGAAGCATCGGTTGATTGGCTTGATACACGACACGTGTGGATGGCGTGGATGTGGATTCAGACATGATGCACAACCCTTCCTCAAAATAAGTTCTTACTTCAAGGTATGCATCTGCCTATTAAAGGTGATTACACAAACGCCATCTCAAGGCTCCCGCGTCCATTTTCATAAGCGACTTTGCCTAATGCTCCATTCACAAAGGTGAGCTGGGGTGGAACATGGCCGAGATCCACATCGTACAGTACAGGGACATCCAGATCCCCAAGTGCAGAGGATAGGGCATTGGTGAAATTAAAATCCGCTGTATCGGAATAACCCGCAGGTCGGCCAAACATGAAGCCTTTCACACCTGCAAACCAGCCAGCCTGTCTCATCTGCCACAGATGACGGTAGATATCGCCCGCATTCATCTCACAGCTCTCCAGATACCAGATGGTACCTTCGTCTACACAGTACTGATCCAAATACGATTGGACGGGTGCATACGGCGTACCAATCAGACTGGAGATCGTATCCATACAGCCACCGATCAGCCGACCGGAGAACGACACAGCGGTGTCTGCATCTTCCGAGTGGCCGAGCTGTTTCCAGCGCGAAGGTGTATCCAGGTTAAATCCAGGAGATTCCGGTTTCCATGCCGATTGATAATGTGTAGAAGACGATTGTGTGATCTGTCCGCCGTATTTGGTCTGTAACACATCAATCCAGCGCGCAGTCACGGGATCGAGGGCGTTTGATCTTAGATCAACATAGTTGGTGCCATGTGCGGATGCTGTTCCGGTGATCAGGGTATATGCGAACAGGAACGTACTGATATCCGAGTATCCCATGACCCATTTGGGCGGTAATGTTTTCAAAGCTTCCCAATCCAGCAGGGGGAGGATATCCATTAGAAATTCCCCGCCCCATGGAGGGATAATGGCTTGAATATTTGGATTGCGGAAAAATTTATTCATCTCTTCGGAGCGTTCCTCTTTGGAGGCACTCACACATTTGGTGTTGTGGCGGAGCGATGGGCTTTCCAGCACGTCAAAACCAAGGCGCTCCATATTGCGTTTGCTCTCCTCAAGATAATGGTATAGGGATTCGCTTACACCGCTGGAGGGGGCTGCCACACCGATCATGTCCCCTTGCGCGAGTGGTTGCGGATAACGGATAGAACGATTATTCATTGTGGAAACACCCTTTCCTGTGAACATATCGATTTAAATGCAGCTGTTTAATATTTTCATTATAGTGCATGGCAACGTCGAGTGGCTTGCAATTATGGCGGTTAGATTTTCTTTAGGGAGTCACAGGAATTTCAATAGAGAACGGTGCACGAATTTGATCAGGGTAAGAAAATATTTCCATTGTCAGATTTCCTTTGGCTGCGGCTCCATCTTTAATGACAACTCTTGCTTCAAAGACGGAAGGGCTCCAGCCTACTTCATTAATGTCGAAAGGGTTTCCTTTACTGTCCTCAATATTGGTAAATGATAGCCCCGAAGTAGCATTTTGAGCATCTGCAATTGAAAACTCGAGGATCAGATTTTTGCCCTGGACCGTGCTTTGCAGCAATTTCAAACTGGATGGGCCACCTTGTATTTCACCTGAAGAGGGATCGATGCTGATAACCAGTTCTTCCTTATCCACTGCTGAAAGGCCAGACCCTTGCAGAGTCAGTTTTTTCGGAGTGGAGAAGTACATGCTTTCGAAAAAGACGGAACTTCCAGAGCCTGAGATAGAAGATGAATCTGTTCGCCATGCTCGGCCTTGCTCATCTACCAAGTGCAGATCACGAATGTTAAAGATTGTTTTGGTATTGTTCCGATCATATTCGATATCAAGTACAAGACGAGTGGGATACAGAATGGCCTGTTTCACATGGATACGCTGCCCGTCCACGGTCATTGTTTGATTTACGGGAATGATTTTTTTCATCCCTTTTGTTAAGCTGTGATCCACGGGGAAGGTGACCTTCCACTTATTATTCGGTTCCTTACCTCGTTCCTTAAATACAACGGTCAGCTCTTGTGGAGGTAAAGATTCTGTGAATGAGATATCGATTTTATCCTCATAAATTCCACTTTCTGAAGCTGGATTTAGAGAGGAATAGCTAAACGCAACAGGTAACTTTTTACCGTTCTCATCCAGCAAATCAATGTCATAGTTGAATTTCTCGGGATCTTTCATACCTTTCATCGTGTAAAAAATAACCATACGTGACTCGTCTGTGATAATGCCTTCAACGGTCAAGGAAGTACCATCATGCTCGTCGGTGACACCGACCTGCTGTAAGAGGGACTTATCGATGGCCATCATTAATCCTTTGTCCTGGCGAATCATACTCACAATGCCCTCCATTCCGGGCAATTGCTCCACGAAGGATGCAAAAGCGGGAGAGACACGGATACATCCGGTAAACAGCAGGATGAAGGCCGCTGCCGAGATGGAACTCATGTACCAGCGCAGCCGGGACTTTCGCTTACGGGCAGCCTGGCGGATTCCGGACTGCACAGCCTGATAGGCGGCAGAATCGGGCACAGGCATGGTTTCGTATTCCGTCTTTCGAGCATTCAGACGTTCTTCCAATGTGTCGAATGAGTTTTGTTCATCCGTCATGAGGATACATCTCCCTTCGTTTCAAGTTGATCACGGAGCTGTCCGAGTGCCCGATGTAATCGGGATTTTACGGTTCCGGTCGGGATTTCGAGAATATCGGCAACTTCAGTTAAGGAGAAACCTTCGAAATAACTCAGGATAATAATCTGTTTGCAATCCCGGTCAAGGGTGGATACGGCCGCAGCAAGATCGGGGTCCGCAGGACGATCCCAGCTGCTGGATTCATGAATCTCGGTGACGGGACTGAACCGACTTTTGCGTTTGCGTTCGTCCGCACAGTAGTTGAGCAGAATGCGGATGAGCCAAGTGCCAAAGTAGGATGGTTCTTTTAATTTTTTGAGTTTACGGAACGCCCTGAACGTTGATTCCTGAATCGCTTCGAGCGCATCACCTTCGTTATGCAGGTAGGCATAGGCGATACGGTACAGTTGGCTCTGATGTAATTCCATTAAGGCTGCAAAAGCCTCGGCATCCCCTTTTTGTGCGGCTATGGTGAGCTGAGTAGGGGTCACATGGCTCCTCCTTTCATGGATATGTTGAGTATTAGACCGTGTAAGGCATCAAACGGTTCTTACTCCCTGGAAAAAATATAATGTATCGGGATTTCTATAGAGGTTGAACGAAGTATTTACATGAGAACGTAGAGGACAGAAATAACGTGAAGAAGCGGAGCTAAAAGCTTTCTGAAAGAAAGCTCCTTCGGAAGCATACACTTCGCCTTTATCGCCAGATTTTCACCTTTGTAAAATTGAATTAAAAAATCTGGGGATAACAGCGATCGGAAGGTTGTTCTGTCATCGGAATGGCAAGTGTAAATATTCTTAGCTCAACTTATATAGCCTCTCACCGATAGAGGTATGTAATCGGACAACAAATAACCGTCAGACCTTCTCTTTGTACTCCAAAAAGAGTCCTGACGGTTATTCGCGTATTACTCACGTTATCTAATCATTATTGCTGATGCGCTGTAACGGCTGCTCGCAGACATGAAGCTGTAGACGTGTTACCACTTTCAAGTGAAATCTCTAGTGCGGTCTGGCCTGCTGAGTTTAGCGCGTTTGGATCAGCTCCATGCTGAAGTAACATCTCGATAAGTTCGATCTGATCCGTATGAAATGCTGCCGAGTGCAACGCATATTGTCCATCGCTGTCCAGAATATTCGTGGATGCCCCATGTTCGAGTAAAAGTTGGATAACTTCTGGTGAACGTTCTCCGGCAAGTGCGGCATGCAGTGCAGTATTGGACGGAATAAAGGAAATCTTGGAATGAGAAAGGGCGTTAACATCCGCTCCATGCTCCAGAAGAAGACGAACTACTCCTGCTTGTCCATAATGAGAGGCATATCCCAGCGGAGTTAACCCATCCTGATTTTCAATATTTGTGAGTTCCGGGTGAGAAGCGAGCAATAATTGCAGGTTGGCCACATCTCCAGCCTGTGCAGCCTGAAATAGTTGATTCATCTGTTCTGCATGATTCATAAAGGAATACCTCCATCTGATGAGATATTAGAATTTACAGGGATTCATTAAACATCTTCTTCACAGCTTCCAGCCCAGGCACGGCAAAGCAGGCGAGTGGAGAGGGCAAATCATTCAATGGGAACCAACCGATCTCACCGATGGCTCCGCCTTCTTCCAGATTACGAGCATGACCGCCAATCACCTTGGTGGAATAGAGCACGGATATCCAATGTTCCTTCTGTTGTGGCTGGATCGTCTCCGCCGTGCAGAGCAGACTGTCAATGGCGATATCCAGATTCACTTCCTCCTTGATTTCACGGATGACGGCAGTCTCCAGTGATTCATAGGGATCTACTTTCCCACCGGGAATACTCCAGGTGTGCTGCTCGGGCTGACGATTCCGCCAAGCGAGAAGCACTTCGCCCCGTTCATTCAGGATGACCGCACCTACGCCGATGCGAGGTGAAATTTCAGATTCACCTATTGGAACAGAACTTAATTCCGACATTGACAGCGAAGCTTGTTCGTTCCCATTAGGTTGTGAAAAACCACCCGCTACCATATCCCCAGATTCAGGAGTACGAGTAGACTGGAATGACAAGGGAAGCCCAGCCTGTGCGGACCATTCTTCAGCAAGGATACTCATTGAGATCAGGTCGTAATGCATGCCATCCCGCAAAACTGCTGAACGCTGGCGACCCTCTTCCCGGAATCCGGCTTTTAGGTACGCACGTCTCGCGGCTTCATTGTATTCAATGACTTCCAGCGCAATCCGGTTCAGGTTCAACTCGTGGAAGCCGTATCGAAGAATCAGAGCCAGAGCGTCGCTTCCGTAACCTTTACCTCGATCATTCTCTTCGCCGATACCAATGGCCAGACGAGCCGACCGATTGTTCCATTCAATTCGGTAGAGGGCTGTGAATCCAATGAATCGGTTACCCTCCAGTGTACGTAATGCAAATTCAAATCCGTTGTCTCGCCGGACAGACGAAGAACCCGTTTCATCCGGCGTTAACGGGATCGCGATATCGGTATCCATGTTGCGCAAATATTCATAATCATCTGTGAAGCGGGAGAGACGCATGCAATCTTCCGGGCATGGGGCCGCTAATCTGACTTTGGAACCTAGAAAACCATTTAAATGACGTGGAGACATGTTGCACCTCTTTTGTTCGATATGAAATCAATCGTTTCTCCCCATTATACTACGAACAGGAGAGGATACCGAAAAATGGCACCAAACGAGCTACACTCAGGGAAAAACAACAAAAAAAAGCAGCCGTTTCGGGCTGCTTGTACATTCATTATTTCAGATCATTCAATAAATTCTTCATTTTTTTGTAATGTCCACTGACCCGATCAACCATGTAGTTATACATGAGCTGATTCTCCGAAAGATTCGCCATTTCCTTGTCAATGTCAACGTTATTGTTGTTATTGTTCATGGCTGTTTCGTTGTTCTCGACAATTCGGTACTGTACGATGGAAGAATTGGGATCACTGACAGGGAAGTGTTTGTTATGAGTCCGCTTCATGGCGAGCTGATCTGTTTTGCCATTTTCAACGATACGTCGCAACTCTTCCTGAAATTCTACCGTTTTCTTTTTGTAGTTGGGTGTGTCTGCATTGGCAATGTTGTTGGTGATGGCATTGTGTTGTGCAGTCAGTGCTTGTAACAGTGATTCGTTACGTCTTGTCGTATTCGTTTCGATCACGGGCTCAGTCTCCTTCACTGTAGATTGTACAGTTACTTCTATAATAAGAAATAAAGTTGCACACTGTCAACAAAACAAAGAAAAAGACAAGCACATGCCGGAGGTCCCCGATAAGAAGAACCCTGCCTTCATGAAATCTTGTCTTAGCCCTTGCCCTTATGGATCAGCGTTGAACAACCTCTTTAAGAGGGACGATTAATATTTTTGCCGTAATATATCTCGTCCATCTCCAGCTTCAGCCACTCCGTAATCTCCTGTTGTTCCTTCTTGCTGAGCTTATCTTTAGTGTACCCAAACAGATAATTGTCGAGATCAAATTCCCTCAGTTTACACTTGGTGTGAAAAATATTCTCCTGATAGACGTTCACGTCAATCATGTCAAAGCTGCTCTTGATCTCATCCGGAATATAATTCTGAATCGAGCCGATCTCATGGTCAATGAACAGCTTGCGTCCGCTCGTATCCCGCGTAAAACCACGCACCCTGTAATCCATCGTCATAATGTCCGTATCAAAGGAGTGGATCAGATAATTCAGCGCCTTAAGCGGTGAGATCTCACCGCAGGTGGAGACATCAATGTCCGCACGGAAGGTACTGATACCTTCACTAGGATGAAATTCAGGGTAGGTGTGCACAGTGATATGGCTTTTATCCAGCTGCATGACAACGTTATCGGGCAGAGGGCCGGGAGATTCATCGAGTGATTCTTCGGGGATCTCCACGATTGGACCTTCCGAGACAAGCATCGTAACACTCGCACCTTGAGGCACGTAATCCTGCTGGGCAACATTAAGAACGTGGGCTCCGATGATGTCGGAGACGTTGTTCAGAATTTTACTCAGCCGGGCGGCGTTATACTGTTCATCAATATATTCAATGTAAGCTTCGCGTTCGTCTTTGGTTTTGGTATAACAAATATCGTACATATTGAAACTCAACGACTTGGTCAGGTTGTTAAATCCATGCAGTTGAATGCGCTGCTCTGGCGTAATTGTCATGGTTGCAGTTCCCCTTATCCCATACGACATATCATCGCAGTTATAATACTACTTATACCCAACCTGCCTCGAAAAAAAACATATGTACATCATTCAAAATACGATTCCCCTCTGATGAAAGCTATGCATGAATGGACTTCAGATGATCTACATTTTTTCAGAATGAAGAATCGTCAAAGTCTATAACATCGTTCATGCGCTCATCCTCAGCTACAGATTGAATATCCTCTGAAGTGACACTGATGATTGTATAGTCCTCGTTCTGCTGCTTCTTCACGGCTTTTTCCTTCACAAAACGGGGACTGCCTTCACCGGCATCTTCGTCATAGACGAGCAGAAGACCGTCGCTTTTACGCAGCAACAGGTCATCCCGTGCAGTGAACTGCCACGGCCCGATATAAGGTTGATTGCTAATCGCACCGTAATAGTCCACACCCGAGAGGATGGAACGGTAATACTCCTGCTTGTCTTCTTTCCATTGCTCCTCCGGGTTCTGAAAGGCAGTGATGATCGACAGTTTCAGATGTGGATACGTCTTCTTCAGATCAATGACCACTTCGCAGGCCCACAGGTCCACACCGTATTGTCCCGGCGTCAGCACCCATTCCAGACCATCCTCGACAAGGGGAGTGAGTCGGGAAGAGATGGCTTTTTTGATAAAAGGAATACCTTCATGCTTCTGTCCAAAAATCTGCAATTCATGTGCCCGGTAACCGGTGATTAACAGGTTTTTCAGTGTCCGTTCCTCCTTTCAGGTATGATCAATCGATCAGTGAATTTTCTATATAACGATGCAGTTATTTCGCGGGTGGAGTTTCTGCACGGAACGGATACAGGAATGGCTTTGGAATATCCGTTTCGAATGACATTAACTCATCCGTTGTGGGATGGATAAACGAGAGTATACGTGCATGAAGTCCAAGACGGCCAAGGTCTCTTGTGCGTGCACCATATTTTCTGTCACCGGCAATCGGATGTCCGAGATCTTCCATATGCACACGAATCTGATTTTTACGGCCTGTCTCCAGACGCACTTCCAGCAGGGAGAACTCACGGTTCGACTTCAGACGTTTGTAATGTGTGATGGCATGTTGTCCATCATTCGGACGAGAGCTGGAATACATTTTCAGCGTTTTGGTTTCCTTCAACCAGGAAGAGATGGTGCCTTCTTCTTTGGCTACTGAACCTTCAACAAGGGCAACGTATACGCGGTCCTGCACATTTTCTTTCCAGTTGTTTTGCAGCTTCTGCTGCACCTCTTCACTTTTGGCAAACATCATAACACCCGACGTATCCCGATCCAGACGATGGACAACAAAGATCCGGTTGAGCGGATTGGTGCGGCGCACATGCTCTGTCAGTTGGCGATAAGCCGTCAGGTCATCTGTCTTGTCAGCGGCAATGGACAATAGTCCAGCTTCCTTGCGGATCACAATGATATCATCGTCTTCATGCAAAATGTTAATTCCCGTCAAGGATGGAGCAGCGACTGCACCTTCTTTTCGGATGTAGACAATCTGACCTGGCGTCAGCGCTTCATTAAACTTGGTTACAACCTTCTGATCCACGGATACCTGTCCACGACCCAGAATGGACTTCACTGCGTTCCGTCCTGATTTCAAATGCTGCAACAGGAAATTCAACAGTTCATCCGGTTCGGTCACTTTGTACTGGCGTGGTGGTTCCTGCTTGCGATAGTAGGAATTGCCTGGTCGTTTGGATGCGCTGGCATTTTTGGGTTTGTTGCCTCCAGCTTTCTTGGGTGCACCCGATGATTTCGCGGTTATTGGCTTCTTATTCTCCTCCGTATTGCGTGATGCGGAAGCACCTGATGTTTTGGCAGATGAGAAGTTGGACTTGCCGGAACGTGCTGAAGATGAACCTGTATAAGATTTCCCCTTGGCCGAGGCCGATGTCTTGCTGGTTGGACGTTTGCGTTTATTCATGAATAGTAATCTCCTTCTGAACAGCCTGTACCGCTTGTGTGCATACGATCCGTTCATTTTCGTTATGCAGTTCAATATACCATTAACAGTCGACAAATAAAAATAGGTTCATGCAATCTGCTATACATCCAATCATAAGAGTAGTGAGATTCATAGGATAGGGTATCCCATAGCATTGGAGGTGTTATCATGGGCGTGTTTCTCGATATGAGAACTTCGATGAACTCGGCAACCGTAGGACAGCCCGGTTTGTCACTGTCAGATTCCCCGACAGCTTTTGGCACCATTGGTCTACAGACGCAGGGTGTGGTGAATCCCATTATTACGTTGAACGGGACAGTAGGTGTTACGGGGGAACTGGGAGATACCTTTGTTGTGGAGCTTGTGCGAGGTTTTTTATATGATCCTTTCTATATCATCTACCGTGCTGAAGGTACGATTGGACAGAACGGAGGTGCCGAATTCCATTCGTTCACAGCTCAGGATCTGTCTGCACCACCAGCATTGGAAAGTGTGTATACTTCGTTCATCTCGGGGGTGTCCACAGCAGTAAGAACCGGGCCGGAGATGTTATACGGTATTGCAGCCACCGGTTAGTAGTGAAAGCCGAAATATAACAGGCAGAGTGCTTCGTCATCACTTCTGTTGACGGCAGAGTTCGCTTCATACCCCAGATACGCAAGACAATGCAACGATAGGTTTCGACTAGCGCTCAGCAAGAAACCCCCGGCTCAAGAAGTCGGGGGTTTTTGCCGTACAAGCAACTGCACGTGTCAATACAAATCACGAAACTAAAGTTTGAAACTGTCCAGGATCAGTTGGCACGGCCTTTCAGAATGATGTTGTTGGCTTTGCCAAAGTCAATGGCCACTTTGCCTGCAAGTGCAGCTGTTCGCTCCGCAAGGATAACCGCATTGACGCCACAGGAGAAGAGAGCGACATCGAAGGTATGTTGATTATTCTGAATCCAGTGCAGCGTTTCATCCATTTGATCATAGCTGTCGAAGGGCAGGGCAGTCACAATGTTCAGATTATACGGATCACGTTCGAGCATGACACGCAGTGCCTCAATCTCACGAGTTACGAGTAACACACGCTTGCTTGCAAGCATCTGCCAGAAACGCGGGTTCTGCGCCAGTTCCCGATTAACACAGGCGTGACAAGTCATCGGAGGAGAGATGCCAAAGTGTGCAAATACCATATCGGTCAGGGGTCTTTTGAGATAATCGGGAGCATTAATGGTGCTGTCACCACAAGGAAGAATGCCCACGATATCGGCACGTTGCAAGGAAGCGGCGACTTCATCCCGTAGTTTCGGGTTGGGAAGACGAAGTCCCTTTTGCCCTAGGTTGGCTTTCTTGGCCCAACGCTCCTGAAGGACCTGTTCCGTGGGCCATACGGTTTCTTGAGACATGACGATATTCTCGCCATCACCGACTCTTACAAGAGACAGCGGTCGGTGTTCCAGAAGTGCCGCTTCGAGCTGATCAAGCACACCTTCCATTTCAAGATAGATCGAATTCATTTGATGGGTTGCCTCCTTTGAAAATTGAACTGTTCTATTCTATGTTGCGACTACCGTAACGATATGTACGTTCGACCCAAAGGGCGCCATCCTTAGTTGAATATCAATCTATTTATATGAAAGTTAGTACATCTGTCGGTACCGCTTCTATCAACGTTTCATACGATATAGAGTGCTGGATTCACAAGCGAGATGTCGCTTGTAAGCGATCAGATAGATAGAAGATGGTTTTCGTAGGAAGACGGCATCAAAACTATGAAAACAGTCTGTATCCGACAAACGGAACTTGCAGCGTTCATGAGGAGGAATGTTATGTCCAGGAAAGTTGTGATTGAGATTAACTTCAACAATTATGGGATGGACCCGCAGCGATTAACGCGGGAATGGCTGGAGCGTCGGATGAGCATCTTCCGCACGTTCACATTGCATTGCCTGAAGGCACAGACGAATCAGGATTTCCTCACAGTGGTGAAGTTGTCCAAGGAATCCGGGGAATTAATGCAGGAGATTCTGGCGGGTCAGGAGCCGCTTCCCTCCAATATTCGTTTTGGAACCAATATGGAGAGTGTGCGTGCCATTTTGGCGTTTGCCAATGGTTCGGAGCAACTCTATATTGCCCGTCTGGATTCGGATGATTTATACCATAAAACCTTTGTTCAACAGCTCTACGATATTCAACCACAGCAGCAGACGATGGCATTGATTAACCAGAACGGATATCTGTGGGACAGTGTGAATAACGAGATGGCCCCAGCGTTTCACCGTTCTCCACAGTTCTATGTCTACTTATATAAGACAGCCGAATACGTAGCAGGATACCGGGTCAAGCTTCCGGGCAGAGGTACACATGGCAATGTCATTGAACTGCCGCACGAGCTGCTTGCTCCGCGCAATTATGTCAACATCGTGCATTCGAGCAATACTTCAACCAAAAAGGTACCGCCCAAAGACCGGTTAAGCCGGGATGAGATGGCACAGGTACTACGCGAATTCATGATCTGATCAGGGAGGGATTCATCCATGATTCAAGGACAAACGATTCTGATCACCGGAGGAACGGGCTCCTGGGGTCAAAAGCTGACCGAGGTGCTGCTGGAGCAGGACCCGGCTGAGATTCGCCTTCTGTCACGTAATGAATACGCCCAGATTGCGATGCAGCGAGAGTTCAACCATGATCCGCGTCTGCGATTCATCATTGGGGATATCCGCGATTATCGGGCAGTGGAAGATGCATGCAGAGGTGTGGATGTGCTCTTCCATCTGGCTGCGCTGAAGCACGTTCCGGTCTGCGAGGACCAACCTGATGAAGCATTCAAGACCAATGTAATCGGGACGCAGAATATTATTCGGGCTGCGATACGTATGCAGGTTGCCAAAGTCATCGATGTGTCCACCGATAAGGCAGTAGATCCGATTAACGTATATGGCATGACAAAGGCTTTGGGTGAAAAAATGATGATCCGTGCCAACTGGCTAAGTGAAGGTACCCGGTTTGTCTGCATCCGCGGGGGCAATGTGCTTGGAACCAGCGGCAGTGTTGTGCCTTTGTTCCGGCGTCAGATCGATGAAGGCAAAAGCCCGACCATTACAGACAAAGGCATGACCCGTTTTTTCCTGACGCGTACCGAAGCTATACATTTACTGCTTAAGGCGGCTGAGGCGGCCGTGGGCGGAGAGACTTTTGTGATGAAAATGAAAGCTTGCAAGATGACGGAACTTGCATCCGTCATGTTGGAACAGGCAGGTCGTCCATCCTTCGATTATAAGGTGACGGGAATACGTCCAGGCGAGAAATTGCATGAAGTGTTGATCTCGCCCTTTGAAGCGCCGCGTACGTACCAATACGATGCGCAGTATTATGTCATCCTGCCAGAGCACAAGGACAAGAGCCTGACGGATCAGTACAGCAGTCTGCCACGTGTGAACTTCTCCGAGTATCGCTCGGACAGTGCCATGATGAACAAACCAGCGATTGCCCGGTTTTTGCGTGCAGGTGGCTATATCGATTAGGGTGTGTCTCAAAACTCGTTCGGAGTTTTCAGACACACCCACCGAGGGGAGGCGGAGCGTTTGGAGGTGGAAGGAATGGAAGAAAATCATCAACACAACCAGCACGAAGGTAATGAAGAGTTACAGCAACGTGCCCTAATACAACATATTAATGACCGCTCCCTAAAAGCTGTTGTCATTGGTCTCGGTTATGTTGGTTTACCCATGGCTGTAGAGATGGCACAGGCAGGTTATCAAGTCCACGGGATTGACATCGATACTTCCAAGGTAGCCAAGCTGAACGCCGGGCATTCGTATGTCATAGGTATAGAAGATGATGTTGTGCAGTCGCTTATGCAGGCTGGATTATTCACGGCAAGCACCGATTATGCAGCGGTGGCACAGGCCAATGTCATTGTGATCTGTGTGCCCACCCCACTGACCGCCGAGCATCAACCGGATATCTCGTATATCTCGGCGGCGGTGGATGGCATGACTCCGTATTTGCAGGAAGGCAGCCTGGTTATATTGGAAAGCACGACCTATCCGGGCACAACGGAGGAACGCGTCAAACAACCGATTGAAGCGTCAAACGGCTGGCGAGCTGGAGAACAGTTCTACGTCTGTTATTCTCCAGAGCGGGTAGATCCGGGCAGTGTGCATTATGGTGTGAAAAATACCCCGAAGATTATTGGCGGTTCGACACCCGCTTGTCTGAATTATGGTAAACAGTTCTACGGCTCGTTCCTCAACGAAGTTGTTCCGGTAAGTTCAACAACGGTAGCGGAGACAGCAAAGCTGTTCGAAAATACATTTCGCAGTGTCAATATTGCACTCGTGAATGAGCTGACCCCGGCCTGTGAACAGATGGGGGTAAACATCTGGGAAGTACTGAATGCGGCGGCAACCAAGCCGTTTGGTTATATGCCATTCTATCCCGGTCCCGGCATCGGAGGGCACTGTATTCCAATCGATCCGATCTATCTGTCCTGGGCTGCAAACCGTCAGGGATCGGAGCTGCAATTCATTCAGCTGGCGGATGCAACCAATCGGCAAATGCCAGAGAGAGTGGTGAAGCGTGCCTCGGAGCTGCTGGAGCAGAATGGTGTAACTGGGCGAGGAGCACGTGTTGTACTGGCGGGTATGGCTTATAAAAAAGACATTGACGACTTGCGCGAATCGCCAGCATTGGACGTTTTTCGGCTGCTGAGTGCAGCCGGCGCAGATGTGGTTTTCACCGATCCAATGGTGCCTGTCTTCCGCAAGGATGACGGTACAGTGCTTCAATCCCGGCCGGCTACGCCGGAATTGTGGACAGGAGCTGATCTGGTGATCATTACCACGGATCATTCGGCATTCGATTATCAGGAGATGGCAGATCATGCAAAGCTGATTTTTGATACACGCAATGCAACGGCTGGATGTTTCGGGGGAAATATTGTGGTGCTGGGTCAGCCGGTTCACCGAGTGAAAACGGGAGAAACCTATGGCGAATCATGATCGAGTGAGTGAACGCTACTATGGCGAGATTAATTCGGAGGATTCTCATGAAGCGACGAGAACGCGTATCCACTGGATGTGCCGTGAGGCGACAGGCAAACGCATCCTGGATGTTGGGTGCAGTCAGGGCATTACGTCCATTCTGCTGGCACGTGAAGGGTTTCGTGTAACAGGGATTGATCTGGAAGAAGAAAGTGTCCGATATGCGCAAGCTGAGCTTGCCAAAGAGTCTAGGCCAGTTAGGAACAATGTGGATTTTCGAATGCTGGATATTACGCAATGGAAAGTAAGGTCTACCTTTGATACTGTGCTGCTTGGAGAAGTGCTGGAACATTTTGCTCATCCGGAGACGTTGTTGATCCAGATTTATCGGCTGTTGCAAGGTGATGGGACGTTGGTTGTGACTGTGCCGTATGGGTATCACCCGTTCTATGACCACAAGCAGACCTTCTATGCGGGAAGCCTGGCGATGTGCCTGATGCCGTATTTTGAAGTCTTGAAACTCGAAGTTCATCATAAATATCTATGTTGCGTGGCCCGCAAACGGCGGAGTACACAACTGCATATGTCGCCCACTTTGGACCAACTGATGGAGTGGATGGAGCTGGATCATGTCCATTTTGCTGAGGTGGAACATCAGCACCTCCGCGTAATGAAACAGCGCAAGAAGGCACTGGACAGTGCGGTGGAGCAGGTGAAACGCCTTCGCCGTCAGGAGAGTGGGGAAGGGTAGCTATGAAGGTAGGGACAGCGGCAAGGGCAGGGGTATTCTAACAAATCGCACACGCCTTATTTTGATGATTTTGGAGAAATGAGAAATGTAACGAATCTCAGCGACGTTATTTCATCTGAAAGCTGCGATAAACGACGAATGGATGCCTATAATGCGAGAATAGCGGGTCTCAGATTCGTTACATTTACCAGGTGGCTGAAATACACCAAATAGCGTCACCTCAGTTCGTTAGCCACAGTGAAGATGAAATAAATTCTTTATTGAACTTTGAGATTTGGGAGAATGAGTGTGAAAGCAGCCTCTTGTAGTGGTAGCGCTGATTCTTGGTTTACAAGTTAATCGTAAGTTTGAAGAGAAAATTGGAGTGGCTTAGTACCAGTACCTGGTCAATGAAAGAACAAACCCGTTATGACATTTCGCAATACGCGTACGACAGGAAGGGGCTCAAAACGTGATCACCATCAGTCTGTGCATGATTGTGAAGAACGAGGAACGCACGCTGGCGCGCTGTCTGGACTCGGTTGTCGGCATCGCGGACGAGATCGTCATTGTGGATACCGGTTCATCGGATCGCACGATGGACATCGCTGCGCAGTATACCGACCAGGTCTACACGTATGAATGGAAGGAAGACTTTGCCGCAGCGCGGAATGAGTCATTCGCCAAGGCCACGCAAGAGTATATCCTATGGCTGGATGCGGATGATGTGTTGTTGCCCGCGGAACGGGCGAAGCTGGAGGTGTTGAAGCAGCAGCTTCCGTCAGGGGGGAAGACGGAAGCTGTGATCTTGAACTACACGCTGGCCGAGGGAGCGGAGGGGAGTCCACTTGTGACGGACCGACGCCTTCGCCTGGTCAAGTGGGATGCCGGGTGCCGCTGGCATGGCCGGCTGCACGAGCAGCTTAGCTTCCCGCGGGGCGAGGTCATTACGGCAGATATTGCCGTCACGCATCGCCGCGAAGCGGGACATCATTCGGCGCGAAACGTGCGCATTCTGCGCAAATGGATCGCCGAAGAGGGCGTAGCCCAAGGTCGCCTGCTATTTTATTATGCAGGCGAATGTTATGACCGCCAGCGTTATGCGGCGGCGGCACGCGGGTACACGAAGCTGCTGGAGCAGCCAAGCGGATACCGCGAGGATCGCCTGATTGCCTGCGCGCGGCAGGCGGAATGTTATGAACGACTGGGTGAGCCGGGCCGTAAGCTCGGAGCATTGCTACAGTCGTTCCAGTATGATCTGCCACATGCCGACTTCTGCTGCGCCATTGCGGCCTGTTTTCATGAACGGCAGGAACCCGTCTCGGCGATCTACTGGTATATGCAGGCGGTGGACGTGAGCAGCCGCGATCCGGGTCTGCGCCCGGTGCCTATGGCTTGCCGTACCTGGCTGCCACATGCCCGTTTATCCCTTTGTTATGCTCATCTGGGCAACTGGGAGCAGGCATTGATGCATAACACCAAAGCCCGTGAGTACTTGCCCAACGATCCCGGGTTGCTTGCCAATCGCCAGAAGCTCGAAGTCGTGGTACGCAAGGAGATGAAGGAGCGGGAAGAACGTGGTGAAGTGTCACCGCGCAAGTAGAGAGACGAACTGGGAGAGATGAGTACAGAAGGGTTTGAAGCGGGATTAGGAAATAGGGGAAATAGATTGAAGTAGAAGTGAAATAACAAGAAAAAATAATCCGTTGCTGGTAGGATGCGATAGGGCGGATCAGTGAAAATAAGGGTTGAGTGTAAATAGAGTGTAAGGCACAATTGCGAGCAGAAGCAGAAGCAGAAGCAGAAGCAGAAGCAGAAGCAGAAGCAGAAGCAGAAGCAGAAGCAGAAGCAGAAGCAGAAGCAGAAGCAGAAGCAGAAGCAGAAGCAGAAGCAGAAGCAGAAGCAGAAGCAGAAGCAGAAGCAGAAGCAGAAGCAGAAGCAGAAGCAGAAGCAGAAGCAGAAGCAGAAGCAGAAGCAGAAGCAGAAGCAGAAGCAGAAGCAGAAGCAGAAGCAGAAGCAGAAGCAGAAGCAGAAGCAGAAGCAGAAGCAGAAGCAGAAGCAGAAGCAGAAGCAGAAGCAGAAGCAGAAGCAGAAGCAGAAGCAGAAGCAGAAGCAGAAGCAGAAGCAGAAGCAGAAGCAGAAGCAGAAGCAGAAGCAGAAGCAGAAGCAGAAGCAGAAGAGGATTAAGAGGTAGAATAGATATGATAGATAAATTATGATGCTGCCATATGTTTAAAGTCCGAGAGCTACGAAGTTGTTAATAAACAAGGATATCAGACCACAATGAAGTATAAGTAAATAAACGATAAAATGCAGAACAAGAGCAGCCCCGCTCAACCGAAAGAGTCGGTGAGAGGGGCTTTTAATGCTTCTCGTGCCGCGTGTATCTCCTGCCATGGTGTAATGAAAGTAGCATTTGGTGAAATTTTCACAAGGCATACAGAGCGTTGGGACTTTTGATATGCGGTGCAGTGAGGATTACTCATCAAGATGAGACCTCGAGTGTTCAGAGCCGTCATATTAGCTGCTAAGTTGTTTTACTTTTCGGGTGCTAGGCATCGCACATACTGGTCCTTCATTCGTAAGCTTTTGCATGCCCAGCCCCATCCATCATATATTTCGTCATCGATATTGAGGGTAATGGTTTCATCCGTATATTCATTCCAGTTTTCAATCCGGAGTGTGCTTTCACTTTCCCATTCGAGATGGTTATTTCCGTGGTGCTTGGCACGATAGATCGTTTTTACCGTGGCGTCCTCAGGTGCATTTGTCTTCTTTACATCGACCCAGATTGTAACGCCGCCTGCCGCACCACCGTAAGGTACACCGTAAATTTCGGCAGTATAGTCACCATTACGTGAAGGCATGTAATAGCTTAATTCTCCTTTCTCAGAACGGTCGAACGTAGAGAAATAAGGACGGAGCCAGAAATACAGGAATACAGCGGCAAACAGTACAAGAATCAACAATGTAAATGTAGTGAGAATAGGGTGTCTACTTATCCAAGGTTTGCGAGAATTTGTATTGGATGAACTTGAATTAGCTTGAGTATTTGAGTCCATAAGGTTGAACCTCCATATGCAGCTTACAGTGAAATTTGCTTTGCAGGAATATAAATGTCCATCTCTCCGTAGTGGTCCTGAGCCAGACTGCCATCAATTCTTTCAAAATAGTAGGGATCACTCTTCTCATACCCCGAATGGCTCTGCCAATATTCATCGATAAATGTCCAGACACTGTCCAGATGATCAATGTTGATCAGACTTGGATGGAAATCACACACAAATTTGAATACGGCATATTGGTTGGCCGGGACTTCAATTCCGTCCAGTTCTTCAGGGATATGATCCAGACTGGTGACCTCTACAGACGGCTGATATGTACTGTAATCCTCGTTAATTTCATTGGTAAATCCGATATATACGTTGGGTTGCAACACGTTAGGAATCGAATGAAAGTGTTTTTCGAAAAAGTCGTTGCCTGCTGAATTGGCTTCATAGTGCTCTTCATTGTCTGCATACCGAATGTGGGATCGTTGCCCAATGAGTTTCATGGCCGGTTTTCGTACATACGTTGGTTTGAAAATATATCCATATGGAAGCGTTGTGATCATGGACGAAGTCATGCGGGCTGTGAATTCAAGGTTTCCAGCTCCCTGTTTGCGATACTGCAGGGGTGTAATGCCGAAGGCTTGTTTGAAAGCACGTATGTAGGATTGTTCATGTTCAAAAGCGTAATGTCCGCTGATATCGATAATCTTCCAGTTCAGATTCACCAATTGCTCCAGGCTGCGTGCCAATTTGCGTGAACGAATGTATTCTCCAGGCAATTGTCCGCTGACATGTTTGAACATGCGATGCAGGTGGAATTTGGATATATGAGTCACAGATGCCAGATGATCCAGCGTTAATTTGTCTTGAATATGGTCTTCTATGTAGTCGAATAGCTTATCCAGTGTGTCTAGCAGATCGTGTTGCATATCAATCTCCCTACTTCTAATAGTACTTACAGCAATAAATGTTCATTTTTTCCTTATCACCGATGATATCATAACCAAGTACATAATTTAATGACAAGATTGGAGAAAGCATCCATGTTTGCTGACAAAAAAAATTATACAACGTTAGGCATGTTAACTCGATTATGGACAATAACGGGCAAGTACCGTATGTTCATCATTCTGTTACTTTTCGCCGCATGTATGGTCTCCCTGATTGAGGTCGGTTATTTGGAATCGATCCGAAGACTGGTCAAAGGCGCGACTGAAGCACAGTTTTCGTTACTCTACTCAGGGTTGATCATAGGCGTTAGCATTGTAGTATTACGATTGATTGTAACCGCATTCATGACGAGGGTCGAGACGTTATTCCAGCAAAAGACATTATTGTCTGTGCAGTCTCTACTCCTCTCATCCTTTAGCAACACAGAGACACGTGATCTGGCGCATTATCATACGGGTGACCTAACCTCTAGGATCTGGACTTCAGCCAAGGAAGCACAGAAGGGGATCAACCAACATGGCATTGAACTCGCCAAAAATATCATTCAGCTGATTCTTGCCTTTGCTTACTTCAGCTGGGTGAACTTGCCGCTGTCGTTGGCTATCATTGCATTCACATTGATCTATCCTCTTGTAACGGTAGGACTTGGTAAACGTCTACAAAGACAGCATGATCAGTTGAATGCCAGCGCAGCGTCAAGAGATGAGATACTGACTGAAATCATCCAAGCCCCGGTTGAGATCCGAAGTTACGGACTCGCGGGTTATGTACACCATCAATTTAAAGGTCGAATGGATCAGGTGTTCAGACATACGATGTCTGTATCTGTGTTACAACGACTTTCGGAAGCAGCCGGACGGGTCTCCACGTATGGTGGCATGATTTTGATTCTTTATCTAGGCGGCATGCAGGTCCTGAATGGACATATGGATGTAGGAGGACTGGCAGCTTTTCTGGTAGCAAGCAGTCAGTTAACACGTCCGATTGAATCGTTATCTGGGTTGTGGAATGATTTTATTGGTTCGGCTTCTCATGCGTCCAGAATCTTTGAGGTGCTGGATTTGGAGAGAAAGAACACGGTTGCTAATACCGGTACAAATACATATGTACGGTCCGATACGCATTTAGGCCAGCTTGAAAAACAATCTAAACCGGCTGGCATCAGCGTGCAGCATGTGTCTTATAGGTATGCGGAGCAAGAAGAAGTGTTAACAGATATTTCTTTTGAGGCCAAGCAAGGAAAGCTTACTGTAATCACAGGGCCAAGTGGATGCGGGAAAACCACGTTATTGAAATTAATAGCTGGATTAGATAGACCTGTTACTGGTTCGATCCAGGTCATGAATCAGAAGAATTCACTAAAGGATATGCACGAAGTTCAGACAGGGAATGTCAATCAGGTGTATGTTCCGCAACAAGCCTTTATTTTCACAGGAACAGTGGAAGAGAATATTGTTTTTGGACAAGAAGGGATATCTGCCGATCAAGTAAAGGTTGCGGCCCACATGACGCATGCACATGACGCGATTATGCGTCAATCGCTCGGTTATGGGACAGAGCTTCAGCCACAAGGCGGGACGATGTCGGGTGGTGAGCTTCAGCGTATTAGTCTAGCCAGAGCGATGCTGAGGAACCCGGATATTCTATTGTTGGATGAACCGACGTCATCTCAAGACCCGTGGCATGAGCAACGATTGAATGATCTCTTTGCCCGAATCACTGCTGACAAAGGCACAACGGTTATTGCAATTACTCATCGATTATCGCTGATAGAACGGGCAGATCAGGTCATATATATTCAGAAGGGACGCGTCGAAGATACGGGGACTCATCGTGAATTGCTGGATCGTCCAAACGGATATCGAAGTTATATTGCGGAGCAGGATACGGAAGTGGAGGAACAGCATGAGTAACAAGATTGAAGATGCAGCATATGCCGATGACGTTGAAATGAAAAGCAGTCATGAGAAAAGCGGAGCATATGAGATAAATGAAAATAATGAAAATGAAGCTCATCATCAGATGAACGAAAGTGATGTTCCAGATGACCCAAAACAAGCTGTATCATTGGCAACGGTATGGCCCGTTATTTTTCGCTGGATGAAGCCTTATGGATTAGCTGTAGCGATCTTGTTCATTTTTATCGCAGCAGATGCGGTCTTTGATTGGGGACTAGCCTTTGTACAGGGATTCTTCGTGGATGCTATTCATGATGGGGGACAGGAACAGCTTAATGCCACCGCAATGATTTTCATCGCCATTCTGGCAGGATTTATTGTATTGCTCGCGATGCATCGTTATGTGCTGGTATGGCTCAAGGAATCAATGCAACGGGATATGTCCATGGATCTGTTGAAACTGTTAAACCGGATGCCCTATTCCTGGGTGCGTAGACAGAAGTCCGGGGATGTGATGCTTCGCATCAAGGAGGACACGAAGCATGGTGCAGAAGTTGTGGAGGCTATTGCAGAGGGTGTTACGGTTGTATTCATCATTGCTCTATCGCTGGGATACTTGTACAGAGCAGATGCATGGGTTGCAGTTATCGCCTTGGTAAGTGCAGGGGCAATCTGGTTCACGGCGAGGTTGTATGATCAGCGAATTGTACATCTGTCCGATGAGGTCGAATCCAGGGAAGGCGAGTCCCAGGAACAGATCCAACAGTATGTTGAAGGGATACCGGTGATTCAGATGTATAATGCTTCACCGTGGTTTCTCGCTCGTTTTCGGACACAACAGCAAGCACTGAATCGTGTTCAGGCCAAGTTGCAGATGACCCTGAGCATGTCGGATAACGTGGCGATGGCGGTGTTTGGTTTGGCTCAATTGGCAGCGTTGTTCCTTATTGCTTTGTCAGCGGCTAGGGGAACTTTGTCTCCGGGCATGGTTGTTGCAAGTAGTCTGCTGTTTGAACTGGTGGTGTGGCCAGTACTCGGCTTGTCCAGCCAGTGGAGTCAGATGCAAGCCAGCGTGGGTGCATTTGGACGTATCTCTGCATGGTTGAAATTGGCGGAGAACAAGAAGGCAGACACATCCAATACTAAGCACGAGGAGCTTGCACAGGGAATTTGTACCCAAGATCAAGGGAGTACACAAAAAGGGGCACATAAAGAGAACGAAATTGCTATGCTACGTCTTCAACAGGTTACGGTAAGCGATGAAGACAGTGGTCGGACGATTTTGGATCAGATTACGTTTAATCTGGTTCCTGGTGAACTGGTTGCGGTAGTTGGCGCCAGCGGTGCTGGCAAATCTACACTGTGCCAAGTGTGTGCGGGGTTGATCGAGCCAACAAACGGAAGCGTATTGCTGGGTGATAAACATGTTGCAGAGTATGTAGAGATAGATGACCAGTCCAGACTGACGTATATGCCGCAGACACCAACTTTTTTCACAGGAACGATTAAAGATAATATTCGTCTGAGTTCAGACGTTACATTGGACAGACTGAAGCTTGCGGCAAAGCAGGCAGGTTTGCATAAATATATTGAGGCACAGGAAGGACAATACACAGCAATGTTGCATGAGAAAGGGGCCAATCTATCTGGAGGCCAACAACAGCGACTGTCGCTTGCCAGACTCTTCTTGAGGTCATCCGATCTGTATATTCTGGACGAACCAACGTCATCCCTGGACATTCAGACAGAACAGAACGTAATGAATCACTTGCTGCACTTTATGAAAGGCAGAATAGGGTTACTCGTCACACATCGTATGGAGGTAGCTCGTCAGTGCTCTCGCATCCTAGTGATGGAACATGGTCGAATTGCCGAGGATGGAACGCATGAACAACTGATGCAGAGGAAAGGATTGTATTATCGTATGAATGCAAAAGGCGATGATACAACATGAATGAATCTGGGGTTAAGATAGTAATGGATACGCTGGAGTTCTTGAGTCAGGATCGGGAAGCACGTCGTTTGTATGAAGAGCGGAAGAAGTATTTGCATGACGAAGCTTCTATGATTGAGTGGCTAACTGAGCCTGAGATACAGTCATTGAAAGGCTAGGAGCGTATACAATACAAACTAGTTGTTAATTAAGCTCTTATTGTATGTTGAAATGAATGCAATCGTTTTGTCCAACTAGGGCAGGACGGTTGTTTTTATTTTGATGAAGGGGCTTCAAACGTTTTACAGTAAAACGCGGTTGCTCATTCCGGGCTGGGCCGTTAAACTAAAGGGAGCGGCGTTTGCTTGACGGACAAGTCATGAGAACGCCATTTTGTTGTCAAGGATGCGGGATATGAGCCGCTTTCGGATGTCAGAATCGGATCGGACCAAGCTGGTGGAAAAACGCCGGTGATAAGTAAGGAGTCTTTACATGAGTGTGCAAACACCTACATTAGAAGAAGCGCAGGGTCTCCTGCAAAAATATTATGGCTACCCCGACTTCCGTGAGGGGCAGAAAAAGATTGTAGCCAGTCTGCTGGAACGTGAAGATACGTTGGGTATTATGCCAACTGGGGGCGGTAAGTCGATCTGTTATCAGATCCCCGCTCTGTTATATTCGGGTCTGACACTTGTTGTTTCCCCGTTGATCTCATTGATGAAGGACCAGGTCGATGCGTTGACGACCGCCGGAATTGCTGCCGCGTATATTAATAGTACACTTAGCGGCAAAGAAGTGAATGATCGCATCCGCGCGGCGCAGCGCGGTGAGCTGAAGTTGCTCTATGTCGCGCCTGAGCGACTGGAGCTGGATTGGTTCCGCGAGGAGATGGGCTATTTGCCGATCTCTTGCGTTGCCGTGGATGAGGCCCACTGTGTATCGCAGTGGGGACATGATTTTCGGACAAGCTACCTGGCAGTAGCGCCGTTTGTGGATAGTTTGCCGGAGCGGCCGGTGGTTGCGGCCTTTACGGCTACAGCGACGCCCGAGGTCATGGGCGATATTCTGCGGTTGCTGCGTTTGCAGGACCCGCAGACATATGTGACTGGACTTGGGCGGGATAATCTGGCGTTTAGCGTGCTGCGCGGCGAGAGCAAGAAGGACTTTGTCCTGAATTATGCGCGCGAGCATGCCAGCGAGCCGGGGATTATATACGCCGCGACTCGTAAGGACGTGGACGATCTGCATCAGCGTTTGTTGCAGGCGGGATTGCCCGCAGGACGTTACCATGCCGGGATGACGGACGATGAACGGTCCCAGAGCCAAGAAGCTTTTTTGTACGATGATATTCGAGTGATGGTGGCGACCAATGCGTTCGGGATGGGAATTGATAAGTCGAACGTGCGTTACGTTATTCATAACAGCATGCCGAAAAATATGGAGGCATACGTGCAGGAAGCCGGACGTGCAGGCCGGGATGGAGAGCCAAGCCAGTGTATTCTGTTATTCGGGGCACAGGACATTATCACCCAGAAGTTCCTGATTGAGCAGAATCCGATGGACGGCGACCGCAAACAAAATGATTACCGGAAGCTGCAACAGATGGTGGATTACTGTTACACAACGCGTTGTCTGCGCAGTGCGCAACTCGATTATTTCGGTGAGGTGCATGACGATACACCTTGCGGTACTTGCAGTTCCTGTACGGACGACCGCGAGTTGGTAGACATGACGATTGATGCACAGAAAATATTCAGCTGCATTCACCGCATGCGTGAACGGTATGGTGTATCGCTGGTCGCTTCGGTGCTCAAAGGCTCCCGTGCCAAAAAAGTGCTTGATTACGGCTTCAACTCTCTGCCAACTTACGGCGTGATGGGTAATCGGACAGAGCGCGAGATATCGGAGATCATCAACGTGATGGTATCCGAAGGATATCTGATGCTGTCTGAGGGACAGTATCCGGTTGTGCGTTTGCAGCCACTGGCGGTGGAAGTGCTCAAAGGCCAGCGTGAAGTGATGCAACGTGTCGTCCGCAAGACAGCGGCGACGGCTTCGGGTACGAACTATGGTGGACGCCGCGGACGCGATGCGATGCCATCTGCGGTTAATGAGACGGTATTTGAACAGCTTCGTCTGATCCGGCGTGATCTGGCGGCGAAAGAGCATGTACCATCGTACATTATCTTCAATGATGCGACCCTGCGTGAGATGAGTGTGGTATGTCCACAGACAGAACGTGACATGCTGGATATCAAAGGGGTCGGTGAGGTCAAGTACCGCAAGTATGGACTGCCGTTCCTGGAGTTTTTCCAGAAGCAATCGGGCGAAGAAGTGGATACAGATGATGATGCGTTTTACGAGTATGAGTGAGTATGATCAATTATGAGCGAGTTTAGCTGGCTGTTATGGAGTGAGAATTTTTTTGCATTCGCCATTTCAAGTCTTGAAGTTCATGACACGTAAAGCTTAATTGATCAAAAAGTTGATGGATATGCTTCATGCAAGTCGATGGTTCGTCCATGATACGGGGGAAGCGTTCGGCAGGAGGTTCGAGGCTAAAGCCTAAAGGCTCAAGGCAGTAAAATGTGGATATCGAATTGTGGATGGAATGCGAATGAGGTCTTTTACAGGTTGAAGTTGGTTGTCTTGTCTCTGTAGAGTGGACAAATGGTGGCGAATTGTCTTTCAAAGGGTGGACATTGGCGTTAGGAATGGCTGACCGTATCGTATACAGCATGTAGTTTTATTATATGTGTTTCATACTGTATGTTGTGGTTTGAGTTTGGCGGGGTGTATATGTCTTTTTGAAAAGAGTGTCCACTCTTTGAAAGACAAAAGTTGGATATGTCCATGAGACATGGAATGGCTAGTTCAAAAGAGGTTTAGATGAACAGCGTCCGGGGCAGGATGGCTGTGCAGCTTTCTTTTTACCAAAAATATATGGTCTGGGTGTCCAGGCAAAGGTTGTGAACCATGAAGGTTATTCTTTCTACATTAAATGCAAAGTACATCCATACCTCCTTGGCCTTGCGGTGTCTGAAGGCATACAGTGAGAAGGATTTTGATATTGACCTGGCGGAGTATACGATCAAGGACCCGGTGATGAATATTGTGTCTGATCTGTATCAGCGCGGCGCGGACGTGATTGGTTTCTCGTGTTATATCTGGAACATCGAAGAGACGATCAAGGTCATTGATAATCTGAAAAAGGTTATGCCGAACGTGAAAATTCTGCTGGGCGGGCCGGAAGTGTCCTACGACACGGAATATTGGATGAACCGGATTCCCAATGTGGATTTCATCGTGATGGGTGAAGGGGAAGAGACGCTGCATCAGCTTTTGATGGAGCTGGAAGGAAGCAAGAAGTTCCACTTTGTCTATGGACTGGCATATCGCAAAGGGGAAGAGGTCATTCTCATGCCAGGACGCCCAAAAGCGGATCTGAACGATCTGCCATCACCGCACCGTTTTGATGAGGATATCCCGGAGCTTGGGAAACGGGTTGTTTATTTTGAGACCAGTCGGGGCTGTCCGTTCAGTTGTCAGTTCTGTCTGTCCAGTATAGAGGTCGGCGTGCGCTATTACGATATTGAGCGGACGAAGTCGGACATTCTGTACCTGATTGAGAAGGGCGCAAAGCTGATTAAGTTTGTGGACCGGACGTTTAACATTAAGCGGGATTATGCGCTCGAAATGTTCAAATTCCTGATTGAGAATCATCAGGGGACGGTGTTTCAGTTTGAAATTACGGCGGATATTATGCGTCCCGAGGTGCTTGATTATCTGGCAGAGAATGCGCCGCCGGGCACATTCCGGTTCGAGATCGGAGTTCAGTCTACGAATGATCCGACAAATGAACTGGTGAAACGTCGCCAGAACTTTACCAAGCTTAGCCGGACCGTGAACAAGGTGAAAGCCAGTGGCAAAATCGACCAGCATTTGGATCTCATCGCCGGATTGCCTGAGGAAGATTACAATACGTTCCGCAAAACGTTTAACGATGTGTTTGCACTGGGGCCGGAAGAGCTTCAGCTGGGATTCCTCAAAATGCTGCGTGGTACAGGTCTGCGTCTGGATGCGGAGAAGTATAACTATACGTACATGGATCACGCGCCGTATGAGATTCTGGGCAGTGATGTGCTCCCGTTCAGCGACATCGTGCGCTTGAAACGGTTGGAGGATGTGCTGGAGAAATACTGGAACGCACACCGAATGGACCATACGCTGAAGTATCTGATGGAGCAAGAGTTCAACTCACCATTTGATTTCTTCCAGGCGTTCGGGGATTACTGGGAAGGTCAGGGGTGGCAGAAGATCGGTCACCAACTGGAGGATCTGTTCACTCGTCTGCACAGCTTCCTGGAGTCGCGCAACACGCCGCATATGGATATCGTGCTCGGCCTGATGAAGCTGGATTATTTCCTCGGCCACAAATACAAACCACGCAAAATCTGGTGGGAAGATCCGCTTCAGAAAGACCAGTGGGCGGGTTATATGAAAACGTTGGCTGAACGTCCAGAAGACGTTCGACTGCCACGTGTTGCCGGCGCCGCAGGCACGGCATGGCTGGAAAGCAGCGGCACGGGTCCGAGTGCCGCTGCGGGAAGTTCGGCTGCTGCCGGAGAAGACTCTGCCGCAGATGCGGCGGGTGTGATCGGCAACGAAGCCGGGGATGCAGCGTCGCTCACTTCGGGCGACGCAACAGGGTCCGCCGCGGATGGAGCGGCGGACATGGTGGACGGCAACGCTTCGCGTGCGTTGCCGATGACCTCGGCCATGACCGCACAGACGGTCATGGGTGCCCGTGCTTTCGCCGACCTTGGTCTCGGCGAAAAGGAACTGCAGAAGCACACCGTATTGGATGTGCTTCCGTTCCGGCTTGAGCGTGTGCTAGCTGGCGCCAGCCCGCTTGCCGCGAAAGGCCGGACGCTGCTGGTCGTTGTGTACCAGCAGCATGAAGGGCAGCAGGCGCAGTATTACACGCTGCCGCTGGGAGAAGAAGCCGCTGCCATGTAGGTGCAGCGGCCTGAGATAAGCTACATGGCTAATTGGTGCCATGTAGCAAGAGGAAGCGCCACGACTATGCGGTCGTGGCGCTTTTTTTGCATGCATCACGGGGTCGCAATCGTGATGCTGCAATGATACCACCGCGCTAATGAACGCGGTGTGTCTCAAGAAAGTGCTGCACCCAGTGGGCGCAGCACTTCATCATTACGAGGCTCGCCGCCATCGTACAAGCCGCGCTCCGATCTACCTTTAACATCATACATGTTCCGAAAGCATCGGAAGGTCATCTGACTCCTATACGGGATGAAGAATGATCTTCCTTTTTTTGTTTTCGAAATTCCCATAGAATCACATACCCAATTCAGTCAAAGGATAGTTTCGTATGAATGATAAGGCCAAAACTGAAGAGACAAACACAGTAACTAAAGGTTCAGCTGACTCATTGCATGTCCATATTCCCTATAACGCTGTACATATTCAACGCATTCGTCAGTTAAAGGGTAGACGGTGGAGCCAAATAAGAAACTGTGGATCATTCCTACTCTATTGCAACCATCCAGGATTTAACGAACCATTTTGATGCAGTATATGTGCAGATTACTACCCGGCCAGATGAGTTGTATAGTTTTTGTATAGATTCAATCGTTAAAATATGAGTTGCAGAAACTGTGGGGAATTGTCGAGAATATAACCCGATGTTAATTAGAAGAGATTGGATGGAAAATAGAGCTCTATTTTTGCAATCCAACATGAGGTAACTTCATAAATTGATAATTAAATTAGGGGGATCATCGAAAAAAAGAAAAACATTTGCTCATATGAAAGTGCTAAAAAGGATTTGTCTACATCAGAAAGTCTAAAAAAGAATTGGGGGAAAGGTACGTGTCAAAACAAAGCAACAAGTTCTTTAAGAAAAAGCATGGAGCATTATTTCTCGCAGCGGCTCTGACCGTGGGCGGTTTACCACCAGCAATGTTCCCGACGACAGCAAGTGCAGCTGATGCAGGCGAAGCTTTAATATCCACATCAGGTGGTACAACCAGATACGATATTGTGGACGGAGAGCAATCGTCCGAGGCCGTTATTGATCCTGGAATTCTGATTCAAGACTCCCCTTATACAATAAATCTGGACGCTGCGACCGTGCTGCTTGAAAATTTTCAAGCAGGGGATCAATTGACATTTACCGCAGCGACAGGAATCACAGGAACATATAATCCTGCGAATGGTGTCTTGACGTTGAAGGGAACTGCTTCAGCGGAAGCCTATAATCAGACATTATCGACTGTTGCGTTCTCAACAACCTCCAGTAATACGTCAGTCAGAACCGTTAGGTTTGCCTTGGGTGATGCCCTTCCAAATGATGCTAACGGCCATTTTTATAAATATATCAATAAGAGAAGCAATATTACCTGGGCTGCCGCGAAGAATGAGGCTGCCGCCGACAATTATTTCGGGAGCGAAGGATATCTGGTCACGATTACAGATGCTCAAGAGAATGAGTTTGTAAAAGAAAAGACGTTAGGTCTTGGATGGATTGGTGCACAAGATATCCAACGGAAAAACGGTGAACCCGTAAATACTGGTGACTGGCGTTGGGTAACCGGACCGGAGGGCCAGCAAGATAGCGGGAATGGTCAGAAGTTCTATGAGGGTTATCTGGGCGGCACAAAAATAGGGTATGCAAATTGGGCCGCCAGCGAACCTAATAATTATTCTGGTTTGGAATATGTTGCCCATATTTATGGGCCCGGCAGAGAAGCAGGACATTGGAACGATTACCCTTTGAGCAACAATGTTACAGGGTATGTTATTGAATACGGCGGCATGGCGAGCGACGAAAATTTGGATATCATCGCCGAGAAAACCATTGCTGTTGTCAATAGTACCGATCTTAAGCAAGCCGTTGAAGAAGGGGATCAACTGGACCAAGAAGATTATATGGTAGCGGAATGGCCAGCGTATAAAAAAGCTCTAGAAGACGCCAAAGCCGTGCTTGACAACAAAACCAAAACTCAAGAAGAAGTAGATAAAGCAGTTCAGGAATTGAAAACAGCGAGAGAGCTGCTGAAACCCAGGTTGATCACCGAGCCGAGCGGTGGGCTGGTCAACGTGTCCAAGCCTGAACTCAAAGGTGTGGTAGACCAAGATTCGAAAGTCACCGTTGAATTGAAGGATGAGAACGGCAAAGTGATTGAAACAAGGGAAGTAGAAGCAGATAGTAATGGAAATTGGAGCTTTACCCCGTCGGCAGAATTGCCGGATGGAAAATATACGGTTGATGTAACGGCATTGAAAAATGGAAAAGTGACCAGTCAATCCAAGACAATCGTAGTCGAGTCTGCTCAAAAATCGCATCTTACCGGTCTCGAGCTGAATGCCAACGACGGAACTTCGATACCTTTGTCACCGGCTATTGCTGAGAATACGTACAATTACACTGCTACTACTGCAACGTACAGCGTATATTTCACACCAACACTGGACTCGCTTGCAGGTCTGGATCCGAACGCCAAGATTGAGTTTTCGCTCAACAATGGTGCCTGGACGGATGCAGCCAGCGGTAAAGCAAGCAATGAATTGCCTTTGAATGAAGGCAGCAACACGATTGTTGTTAAGGTTACCGTTAACGGAAGGGAAAAACTCTATACGCTGACCGTCTTCCGTGCATTCAACAATAATGGTAACAGTGGAGGCGGAGGTGGCGGAAGTACAACTCCAACAACGCCAGCAGCACCAAGTACTCCTGAAGCTCCAAAGGGTAATCTCGACGTAACTTTGAACGGCAAAGACGATCCGTTTGCAACAGGCACAACTTCAACTGCAGACGGTCGTACGACAACGTCAGTTAAGGTAGACCCGGACAAGCTGGGTAAAGCTGTATCTGAAGGTACAGGCCAGGATCTGTCGATTCACTCGCCAAATGAAGGGGATATGACGGTTGATGGCTTGACAGCAGACACTTTGAAGAAACTGGGCGATAAGGGCGCAAGCCTGAAAATAAGTAACCCACTGGCCATTTATCCGGTACCTGTCGGAAAAATGAACCTGAATGCTGTCGCCGGTCAATTGGGCAATGCAGCGCTGAACGATATCGGTGTTCGCATCGACATCAAGCGTTCTTCGGATGCATTGATTGCATCTGCGAAGAACAAGGCAGCAGCAGGAGGTTATGAGCTGCTGGTTGATCCGGTTGATCTGGACCTGACGTTTAGCCATGGGGGTCAAACCGTAAAATCCGGTCAATTGAACGGCTATGCGGCGAAATACATCGCTCTCCCGGAAGGCATCGATCCGAACCGGATTACGACGGGTGTTGTAGTGAATCCGGACGGCAGCGTATATCATCTGCCAACCGTTGTAACGAAGATCGGCAATCGTTATTATGCACAAATCCATGATTTGCGCAGCATTGGTACGTACTCGGTAATCTGGAATCCGCAGGATTTCACGGATGTGAAAACCCATTGGGGTCAAGCGGATGTGAATAACATTGCGGCACGACTGGATCTGAAGGGGAACGGGGATAACACGTTCTCGCCGGGACGCAGCGTGACTCGTTCCGAGTTCGCGGAGATCGTGGTCCTCGGCCTGGGTCTGATGCGTCAGGAAGCGTCGCAGAATAACTTCCCGGATGTACCGACTTCCGCCTGGTACGGAAATGCCCTCGCGATCGCGGATGAATTTGATATCGTTCGCGGTTATGACGATGGCAAATTCTACGGCAATCAGCCAATTACAAGAGAGCAGGGCTTCGCAATGGTAGCCCGCGCGTACCGCCTGATTAAATCCGAAGCTGTCGTTAGTCAGAATACTTCTGCTCTGTCCGAATATAAAGACGGTGCGAGCGTATCGAACTGGGCCAAGGCGGATGTGGCGCAATTGATCGAAGCAGGCATCATTCAGGGCGAAGGTACTCATCTCAGCCCGAAAGCTCCGATGACGCGTGCTGAAGTGACGGCACTGATTGCAAGGATGCTGAAAATTACCAATCTAATTGACAAGTAAGCAAGTTTATTCAAACAACCACTGACAGCCTAAAGCCGTCAGTGGTTGTTTTTTATACATTTTCCAGGGGACAGGACATATACCAATAGAAACCGCCAAACTGACGGTTTTTTGTTTTAACAATGCAAGTTCTTGTAGCTAAATGCTCCGTGATTCGGCGATACGTCCATTTCTTTTCGACGTGTAACACAAGCTGCGTGGCCGCATGGCATCATACAGCAGGAGGAAGCGCCACGGCGATGAGGTCGCGGTGCTTTTTTTGCATGCATCACGGCGCAGCTATCGTGATGCACCAAGTGTTTCCACCACGGAATTGTGCTCGTGATGCAGCATTAGCACCACGCTAATGCATGCGGTGCAACCTCCTCGTGAGGTACTGCCCTATTGGGGGCAGCACCTCATCCTCACGCTCTTGCCATTCACAAGCCGCGCTCCGTTGTACCTTTCACAAGTTAAAGCAATCATATAAATCTGAGAAAACATCGTGATATAATCAAAGCAAAATGGATCAAGACAGAAGAGTTAGAGAATATGGATGATTTTACATTACAGATGCCGGTAGCACAGTTCAGATTAGATGAGAAAGCATGGAAAGTGTATTGGCAGGACAGTAAAGGCAAATGGCATTTCATCGATGATATCGAACCGAACGAAGATTTTGAAAGGGGGATTCGTATGATTATTTTTAAACCAATCCAATTAACATTAAAAGATCTGAATGTCAAACCGGAAACCATCAAAGAGACAGATGCTTTCTTTAGTTGGCATGTAAACTTTTTCACGTTATATGGTAGAAAACATTATGTGTTTATGAATGATTTTTCCAGATTAAGTTTAACAGTCAATGGGATTAGAACAAATCAGGCGAGTAAACTGGCAGGAATCTTTAAAGAAAATTTGGAGGCCTATTTCGCTGTTGAGGAAATTCCTGATAACTTGGCGAACTATTATTTAGATAAATGTAACGAGAAGACGATAACCAAAACAGATAGTCGAAGTGTTATAAGTACCATGAATGAAATCATGCTTGTGATCAAGTCGTTTGAAGGGGAAACTGATAAATTTAAAGACAAAGATACACGACACAAGTGGAACAATAGATTCATTTACAAACCCATCGACTATAAAGAGCCAATTGATGTATTTGTTAAAGAGCTTCAGGCAAGGGCTGAGATGGAGAGTTAGATAATCAACCAGGCGAGCAAGCGAGCAGCAATAACAATATAAGGAGGCCACAGAATGGATTTGAAGACGTACCTGGCAGAGCATTTTCCTAACTTAATTTTAAAACCGCCTCTATTCTATGCTTGGGACGTTTCAATACGATTCGAACTTGGTAATCCTCTGATGTTTAGATTAAATAAAGAGCACTATATGGAACAAGTTTATTATCGATCGCTTGAATTATTTCAGGCTCTCCATGATCAAGAAGATGAAGTCCTATTCATTACTCAAGCTTATTTTGCGGATAAGTCTAAAAACAAAGTGAAGAAGTTAAACCTATACAGGAAATATATCAAGAAGAAAGAGCCGATTAGAGCCTTAAGACACGAGATACTTCCACATTTCGATTGTGAACCGGATGGGCTTCCAGACCCAAACCCTAAGAAGAACATGTATAGGTACTGGACTAGATGTAGAGTTGGGGACTTAAAATATAGTCAGTTCATCAAAGCTATTTGTAATCATGATGTTGGAATGAAACCAATGATCTACCATAGGGTGTATTTCATTAATATAAGTAAGAAAACGATATTTCATATCTATGATGATAGAGGTTGCGATGTTATTTCACCATCTAGAGAAGGGCTAACGGATATCTATAAAGAATTCAATGATTGGATTTTAGAGTATGATCGAGAAAGAATGAACAACGTATTTCTAAGGTAATGGGGAGAAATGATTCAGGCTTTCAGAAGAGTATTGTTTAGCATAACGATCATAAAGAAGATTTAATACCAAACCTTACCGAGAGAATTTTGAGGTCAGTAACTCCAATAAAAGCTGATATCTGGGGAACGCTGCTGTACTCCGGGTTACGGTAAATTTTGCGGTGGATCAACTCATGCGAAGCAGGAACCACTACCGGGATAGTAATCTACCCATTTTTGCCCTGCCCATCGAACATACTTAAAATGAAAGTCTGCACTGGATTCAAGATTGTCCCACCTGAGAAAACCCATATGCGTTATGAAATAAATAAATTATCAAAATCGATTTTTAGACCATATTGGTAAAGTGAAGCGTTGGATGAACTACTTTTGCAACAATCAAAGAGATGATCGGTGATCAGATTATCATAAAAAATAGATGGGGGAAGAGCAAGTATTTGATGTTGTTTCTTCTCAAATTAACCATTCTATAGCCGGCAAAATGAATATCGGACACTAATTCAAATTATACTTCTCCAATACTGAGTTACGGAAAGTTTCGTATTCCGATAATTCCTGAGAAGTGAAAGATTGAGGAAAATTACTTTGACTAGTCTCTTCTAAGCTGAACTTCCCTAAATTATCATTGATTAATCCATAATTACCAAAAGTATTTTTCATTAAGAAAATCACACTTTTATTATTCTTCTGCAGTTCTACATAGTCATCAACTGTATATTTGACGTCTCCTTTGAGGCTAACGGGTTCAATGATTGTCAATTTGTTCTGATCTGAAGGGAAACCATTAGGTTTCTTCAATATCTTTTCAATCTTGATGTTTGTGTTGGTGTGAAAGGATTGCATGGTTCCATCATCAAATCCAGTAATAACATGCTCTCGATCTCTGAAATCTTCTTTTGCATAAACAATAACGATCAGTTCGGCGAACGCATCCAGCTTATCTATTTCATGAAATGTTAAAGAGTTGGCTGAAAGGTTGACGACTTTATGAATGTTTACGTCCGGTTTGGATTGACCATTTACGTAAGCGATTGCAACAGCAGAGATAGCCAATACGAGTAAAGAGACTAGTACAACCTTCTTTTTGAAAAAAGACATGATCTCATCCTCTCCGTCAGATTTAACTTCTTTTGAAAACATCTTGCTACATTTCTACTATACACATATCTGAAAATTATTGTAAATTAAATGTCTGACAGAGTATCAATCCTGAATTCAGAATCTAAAATATGGTGGCACCATGTAATTAATTTTTGGAACGAAAAGACAAAATATGTTGAAGGACCTAAAGCGTGACCATAAAATTGATAAAAAAAATTTAAGGAGGGTCCTATGAAGACCATCGTTTATATGGTAAGGCATGCGGAGTCACCGTATACGGAAGGAACGGAAAGAACGAGGGGTCTTACCCTGGAGGGCAAGATGAATGCAGAACGAATAACGGAAATATTAACGAATGAAGGAATACATTCCATCGTCTCAAGTCCTTATGCCAGGGCGATTCTAACCTTAGAGGGTGTGGCAGCAGCGTTAGAATTAGATATTCAGATCATGGAGGATCTGCGGGAAAGGCATTTTTCAGATGATATGATTGTGGATGAAGAGTTCGAGCCTGCTTCGAAGAAGATGTTTGATGACCCGGATTATGCATTGCCAGGAGGCGAGTCGAACACGGTTTGCCAGAATAGAGCAGTGGGCGTGTTGAAACAGATATTAGAAGAATACAAGGGTGAAAAAGTGGCGATCGGCACACACGGACATGTAATGACGTTGATGATGAACTACTTTGATTCGATTTACGGATTGGATTTTATGAATCAAACCAAGAAACCGGACATTTATCGATTACAATTTGACGAGATGGAATTAGAGAACGTGACAAAGCTATGGAACGAATAGGGTGAAAGTGAAAGGCGAGAACGGTTGTTCATAATTTTGGTTACAGGTAAAATATAGATATCATTAAATATGGAAGGGGTGACTCCATTGACATTACAAAACTTATTTCATGAAAAACCAACGAAACTATGGAAGGAGAGAATGATTGAAGGCGGAGATGAGCTCTTCACAGAAGAGAGATTACTCAAGTCTGATCAAGCCCTGGATACATATTTGCACCAATTAATAGCATTACAAGAAACGCAAGATTCTGAGCGCGTGATGAAGGCTGTAGAAGAAGTTGTGGTTAGGTTTAATGAAATGAATGAGGCCAATGGATACTTTATTGAAACGATGGAACGTGAAGAATTGGCTGATTTTATAGACAAGGCGGCTAGGCTGGCTGGATTAGACATCCAGGAAGATGAAGATATTACGGAAGAATGGAGAGAGTGGTAATTCGGCAGAACAGTGTTTTCCAATTTTAATGATAAGGGTGATCAATATGGAACGAGGACTCATTATATTTTTGAACGGAACGTCAAGTTCGGGGAAGACAAGCATTGCGATGGAAATGAAAAATCAGGGAGACATTCCGTTTCATCACTTATCTGTAGATCAATTTCTGCAAAATTATGATCAGTTTATCGACAATACATATCCAGATATGAAACCAACAAGAGAAGTGGAGCACCATGTGATGGCGGATATCCTGTTCGACCCGATCAATTCGATGTACTGTGCAACCATTAAACTGTTTTCGGAAATGGGTTTGAATGTCATCGTGGATACGGTCATCAGCAATGACAAGTGGTTTAATGATTTTTATGATTTACTATCGGATTATCCGATATTGTTTGTAGGCGTGCAGTGCTCAAAAGAAGAACTCACCAGAAGAGAGCAGAGCAGGGGAGATCGTGAGATTGGACTTGCCCATTCCCAGTTCGACTACATCTACTCCTATGATGAATATGATCTGGAAGTGAATACGGAAGAGCTTAGTTCAGCTGCATGCGCGGAAAAGATATTAAGTTATATGAAGTCTGATCAGGAATACTCGGCATTTAAGAAATTAAGCAGAAGAGAGGTAAAAACACCGTAAAAGAAATGAATTCAAGACCAAGGCTGGTAAGGTGGTCAAAAATTGGAGATGGAGGATTAGACCTCAAGACAAAGTCTGTATTTTGCAAACAAATTTGGATATAGTTCGCTTGAAGTAGTTTATAATCAGATTAAGGAGCAAGGAGGAGTCGAGCATGATTATTTTCAAAGCAACCCAACTCACATTAAAAGATCTTCATGCCAAACCGGAAACCATCCAAGACAGCAATGCCTTCTTTAGTTGGCATGTAAACTTCTTCACGTTGTATGGCAGAAAACACTATGTTTTTATGAATGATTTTTCCAGATTAAGCTTAACGGTCAATGGGATTAGAACGAATCAAGCGAATAAACTGGCAGGAATCTTTAAAAAGAATTTAGAAGACTATTTGGTCGTTGAGAAACTTCCTGACCACCTGGTGAACTATTATTTGGAAAAATGTAATGAGAGCACGATCACCAAAACGGATAGTCGAAGTGTTATAAGTACCATGAATGAAATCATGCTTGTGATGAAGACGCTTGAAGTTGAAGATAATGATTTTCGTGATAAAGATGAACGCCATATGTGGAATAATAGATCTATGTATAAACCCATCGACTATAGAGAACCCATTGAGGTATTTGTTAAAGAGCTTCAAACACGGTTTGAAATGGAGAGTTAGAGAAACTGGATTTTCATCGGAGACCTCTGATGCCAGTAACAGTATAAGATGGATCATGGTGGGTTATTCCAGCAAACCACATCTTATCAAGTCAGACGTCATGAATACGGTAAAATGAGATCAGGAGATATGTTAAAATTACAGAAAGTAGAACTAACTCAATAACAGGAGGTAGAACACATGAAATGGCAAGAAGTTAGAGAACTGTTCCCTGACCAATTTGTTCTGGTTTCTATCATTCATTATCATGAGGAAGACAACAAAAAAATAGTAGATGAAGTTGCACCAATCCGAACCATATCAGAACGAGATGTAAATAAAGAGTTTTTTCAAGTAGAGCCTGGTAACGTCGTGTATCATACTTCAAATCAAGACTTTGTGATCAATCTTCGCAGAGATCCATTAATGAGAGTGAGACGTAATACGAATGAAAATTAACTATGATGGTCAGTTAATTACCACGTCACTCACCGTTACATTTAGAGGCAGAGTATTAAGAATAGATGATGTAATTATAGATACAGGATCCTCACATACGATCATTAGTCCTGATGTTTTAGAGGAAATCGGTGTGAGCTATGAAACCGGCGATTCGATATATGAAGCATACGGGATTGGAGGAAGTATTCCTTTCTACACTAAAGTCATGGACAGGATTGAAATAGGAACAAAAAGCATTGGGAATATAGAAATAGATGTAGGCATATTACCTAAAGAACATAAAGGGCTTCTCGGATTGGATATTCTGAAACAACAAAATTTTATAATTGATCTGAAAACATTAGAATTACATTATTGAAAATAAAATTGTAGTAATGAATGAGACTTATATATAGTGCGTTTCGGATAATAAGATACATATACAAGTGGTTTTTACCTAACAAATTTTGTTAGTTTTTTTTTGTTCTAGAGCCTACGCGCTTTTCAACAGTTGAATTATGCTCTTATCCCATTACTTCAATCCGTAACCAACACTAAACATAAGCACGATTCGCTGTCATGAAACCGATTGTCCGTTCTCCAGTTTGAGCACAAGAAGCATGGTTTATTTTCTCCAAGAAGTTAATGCCTTTCTCCGCACCATGTCGCATTAGTCCGGCTCAAATGTCGCAAAAGTACATGGTAACGCGATGCAGAGATCGTTTATACTCTCTTTATGTTTCGATAATGAAAATCATTATCAGTATTATACATAAGGGGGACTCATCATGAATCAAGGAACAAAGAGGCAGGCTGCCGGAAGCAAGGCATATGCTGCTCACAAATCACGATTATTTATGGGCTTGATGTTGGCCCTTATTCTTGTCCTGACGGCTTGCGGTGCCGGAACAGGTACAGATAGCGGTAAACAATCTGCGGCAACGCCAGCGGAGACACCTGCGAATGCAGAAACACAGACAGATGGAGCTTTTCCCGTAACGATCACACACATGAAGGGTGAGCTGACGCTAAACGAAAAACCACAGAGAATTGCAGTCCTTGATGTTAAATTTCTGGATCAAATGTTAGCAGTTGGCGAGAAGCCAGCTGGTAGTGTAATCGCTGGAGGTAACACCGATTATCCAGAATACTTAGGTGATCAGCCAAGTGATGTGCAGGTTCTGGGTACACGGGACGAGCCTAACCTGGAAGCGATTGTAGCACTCGACCCAGATCTGATCATCATGACCGACTTTCAAGAGAAGCAATATGAGGGTGTAAGTAAAATTGCTCCTACCCTGGTACTCGATTTCTACGAAGACTGGCGGGATACGTTAGCTACAGTGGCTAAGATTACAGACAAGCAGGACGAGGCAGAGAAAGTGCGTACAGCGTATGAAGAGAAAATCGCCGGGCTGAAGACAAAATTGTCAGAGAAGCTGGGTGATGAAACGGTGGCGATCATTCGTCCACGAAAAGAAGGAATTCGTGTTCACGGTATTGAGCACCGCATTGGCGGTATTATGTACAATGACTTGGGGCTGAAGATGCCTGCTTTGGTACAGGAGATTAATGAAGATGGTTCCGTAGAAATCTCGATGGAGAAGGTTCCTGACATTGGGGCAGATCGTTATTTTGTGCTGTCGGATGAGTTGTTTGCGGCAGAGGCAGAGGCGATGTTAACTAATCCCGTGTGGAAGTCCCTTGATGCTGTGAAAAATAACCGCACGTATGACGTAAACTCCACACTGTGGATTGCATACTACGGACCGCTTGCGATTAATCTGATTGTAGATCAGGCATCGGAAGCCCTGCTCGGATCGAACTAATATGAACCCATATCTCTCGACAGACTTATGGAAAGAGACAGTGGAGGATTATTCGATCTTGCTTGGTGAGCCGCCTGAACATAGTGTCCGTACCATTGCTCTAAGTGAGTTGCATGACGAAACGGCATGCCGGGAGTATATCAGTTGGTTTCAGGAGTATATCGATGCGCCTGACATGAAGGTTGCAGCTTCGATGTTAGCCAAACGGATTGGTTATCTGTGGACGGCTCCGCTGGTGACCGCGATGACTTTTCATCATCAGCATGTTTCGTTTCAGCTGGAGAACAGCTTTCTCTATCATCCGGTGCTCTCAGATCATGAGGGAGGCACACGATTTCCTTTTCTAGCGGTGAATGGACTTCAGGCTGAAGGACTAGCGGGAGACAGGGCAGTGTGGCGGGAAAAGGTGGTCGAGGAGATGTTTGCGGTACAGCTTACACCCCTGTTAAAGACGCTTGCTGCAATTGCACCACTTTCGATGAGTATTCTCTGGGAGAATATCATGGTACGTATCGGCCGACTATTCGCTCCTGATGAAGCCGAGACTGAGCAGGAAAGTAAGATCATTCGTGAGGACTTTTCATATCTGACGCAGGTGGCATCCGGGGAAGTGTTTGGTGAGAGGAAGAATCCGTTAACCCGCTTCACCGATTGTAAGGACAATGTGCATGTTGCCAAAAGCGAGCGAATTACCTGCTGTTTCTATTACCAGATGTCAGGGGAATACTGTCTCAAATGTCCGAAAATTGACAATGAGAAAGAATCTCAACTAAAATGACAACAGCAAGAATTTTACCTTTGCTATTGTCAGGAGATGAGAGAAATGCCGCTGCAAGAACAGACAAGTCTATGGAGTGATACAACGATTAAGATGCTTAACGGGGATAGTGGTACTTTGCAGACAGGCAGCGTGTTACACGAAACGAACTTAACTTCAAATGTGCTGCTGCTGGCATATGGAGGGGAAGGGGAGCTTGCAATGGATGGTGAGGGTTGCCACATTGGAGCTTCTTTTGCCTGTCATGTGGTGAAGGGATCATCCTTTACGCTGACGGCCAGATCAGAGGACATTCATTATATTGTCATTATGTACAAGGCTTCTTCCATAGAGGGAGCCTCTCTTGTTGTGCCTTCATATCGCAAGCACCCGCTGCGCAGGTCATTTGTTCAAAACTCGGCAACCCATGCGGAATGGATCGAAAACGCCGAAAAAATCGTTGCCAAATGGCGCCGCGGTGAAGGACTGGAACGTTTTTATGCCAACGCTTTGCTTCAAGGAATAATCTACGAGCTGATCATGGAGTATGAACGGGGTCAAGGGGGAACGGAGTCCGACATGGTGGATGTAGTCGCTTCTTATATCACATCGCACTATCGTCAAAACTTGGAGCTAAAAGAGCTGGCAGCACTAGCGGGCTGTAGTGTGAGACAGCTGCAGCGACGATTCAAACAAGAGAAGCAGCTTGGACCGATGGAATACGTCATTCAGCTGCGTATGGAAAGTGCCTCACGCATGCTGCGTCATACGGATGCGTCCATTGGGGAAATTGCTGAAAAAATGGGCTACCGCGACATGTATTATTTCAGTAGGGCATTTAAAAAATATCATGGCGTTCCACCGCTACACTACCGGCATGCCGCCGCTTCGAGAAGAGATGCAGACTATGCGAATGCTTTGCTGCAAAATCGCACAGCTTCTTCCTATGAATCAGCCGAAGGCCCGGTCATCTGCCATATGCGCGGAGAGTATGCCGTCACCGAGATACCACAGCGTATCGCTGTCCTCGATGTGCAATATGCTGATCATTTGCTTGCACTGGGCTTGTCTCCGGTAGGAAGTGTCGGACTAGGAAGTAGCGTGTTAACGTTCCCTCAATTACTCCGAGCAGGACTCCAGCATACAGCATTACTTGGTACGTATGAATATCCCGATCTTCCGGCGGTAGAGCGACTTGCGCCAGAGCTGATTATTTGCACCGAGGTGCATGATCAGCATCATGAATGGTTAAGCCAGATCGCTCCAGTGCTCATGTTCAAGCGTAATGAAAACTGGCAGACCATCCTGAGTCTATTCGGTGAACTGACAGGCAAGCGAGCAGAGGCCAAGCAGATTATCGCGGATTATCATCGCCGAACAGCTTTGCTGTCCGAGGAATTGTCCTCTGTATTGGCAGGAAAAAGTGTGGCATTGATTCGTCCATTGGATTCCCTCGTGCGCGTCCATTCTGCTGCTCATCGCACAGGCGCTGTGCTGTACCGGGATCTGGGTCTGCCCGTTCCGTTATTTGTGGCAGATACCGCCGACACGGCCTATCATATCTCGGTTGAGAGATTACCTGCAGTACAAGCTAGCCACTACTTTTTGCTGAGTAATGAGCTTATGCAGGATGGGATATCTGCGACAGAGACGAGGGTTTTGGAAATGCTGGATGGGAGCGAGCAACAGTGTGTACATTCCGTTGATGCTGCAACATGGATCGGCTGTTATGGGCCGACAGGTATTAATGGGATAGTAGATCAGATTGAACAGGCGTTGTTGGCTTGATAGGTAGTTGTTGGCGCTAGCCCGCTTGCAGCGAAAGTTGGTACGCTCTACCTTTTTTAAAGTTGATATGTTCCAAATGCATCGGAAGGTCGTCGGATTCCCCATGGGATAAAGAAGGGCCTTTTTGTTTTATTACTATACGGAAGGTTCCAATGCATACTGGTATCTTGTACAACCTTCATATATTCAGTGTATTCAAAGCCCATTGGATCGATTGGATAAGGGTTTGAGAAAACTAATAAATCGCCCTTATTCGCCAATTTCCTTTCGTAATTGTAACAATATGGGTTATCATATACGTAGTTCAGGCACTAGTAGGAGGTGATTCAATGAAAAAAAATATAGCAATAATCATACTAATGGTTGGATTGGTAATAAGCATGTACTACAACTATCAATCCAAAGCGTACAAAGATAATCAAGAAGTTGAATACACGGTTAAACTAAATCATGGAACTCAAATGGGTATAAAAGAATCAATCTTTAATTTAGATAATGTGATAAAAAGCTTAGAGGACGGCTCTTCCAAGGAAACAGTCATACATGCCTTAGGAAATGTGGCGGTATCTTTGAAAGTTGGTGAAGAATCATTCGTGTTCCTGAAATCCGACTTCAGGGAAGATCAATTATCATCAAATCACTTAATCTATAATGTGTTTAGAGATATGTATACGTATATAAATGTAGAAATCATAGGCGAAATTTTATCGAATAAGATATCGCTAGAAAAAGAATCGAGAAATCAACTGATTAAGGATATAGGAGTGCTTAAACAAGATTTGGCGTATATTGATAGTCAATTTAACGAGGATATTCTGAAAGAACAAAGTCCTAAGTGGATTGAGAACAAATGGAAAGAATTAATTGGAGAGATTGTAAATCGAAATACGGATTATAAATTATATGAAAGAATGAAAACGAAATATAATCTATAATGAGTTCGTGAGAGACTATGGATATAGGCGGATAACCCCGCACCAGCTAACTGTGCTCATGCAGCCGCACCCTTTCGGGTGCTTTTAAGCCGGTGGTGGGTTAGCATCTACGAAACGACATCAAACCATAAGGAGGCCAATTACGTGATTAGATTGTGTAAAAGCATGGATACGGATGTAATGTATCAGATTATTAATGATGCAGCAAAGGCATACAAAGGAGTAATTCCTGACGATAGGTATCATGAGCCTTATATGACATTGGAAGAGCTAAAGTGCGAAATGAACGATGGTGTAGTATTTTGGGGGTTTGAAGAAAAAAATCTATTATTAGGAGTTATGGGAATTCAAGATAAGGGTGATGTATGTTTAATTAGACACGCATATGTCCGAACAAACCAACGGAATAGCGGAATAGGTACGAAGCTTTTATCTCATATGGTGGCTTTAACAAATAAACCGATCTTAATAGGGACATGGGACTCAGCTGAATGGGCTAAGAAATTTTACTTAAAGAATGGTTTTAAACTGGTATCACCTGATGAGAAGAAAAAGCTATTAAATACCTATTGGAATGTTCCAGAAAGACAAATTGAGACCTCTGTAGTCTTATGCGATAGCAAGAGGGCCACTTGACAAAATTACTAGAATATACAATTTTAAATTAAATTAGAAGTGGTTTCTTATAATATCATATTCCCGCGCAGGGGCTTGTGCCCCTTGATCTGCCCGTAATATTTCTGTGAAATGGATAAGCAGGTACATCCATTCCCTAAGATAAGGCTATCTAAAGGGGGGCGTCGTGATGCTGGTACATTCCAGAAATTAATAAATCAAAACGAACCTATAATTGAAAGCAAACAGCTAGACAATGTCTATTTAAAAGGACTTAGGAAATATTCACAGATTAGATTAGCGATTGCACTTGAACTTGCAAATATGGATCTGCAAGATGAAGAAAAAAATTAAAGGAGTTTCCGGATTGAAGAATCAAAAGCGTTCAATGATTTTGCTATTTCTTTTAATGATACTAGCCGTAAGTGGTTGTAGTTCAAACAGTGTGAAGACGGATAAAATTATTGAGGATGGGTTGAACATAAACTCGATATCAATTGGACTGGGAGGGAGCGAAGAAGATGAAGGTATAACAGTCGTAACATATCATTTCAATCTATGGAATAGAACCAATAAATCAATAATCCTAAAAACAGTTGAACCAATTATAAGTAATGAGATTCAGGAGCGATTAATCGATAGAGACATTAGATTGGACATAAATAAGAAAATTGATGGTAATACTTCGGAAGCACTGACAGGTACTTTTAAATTAGATACAAAGGGGCTTGATAAAGAAGGAATAATCAAGTTAAACATTAATGTTAAAAAATTTAATATAGCATTTGAACAAGTCATAGGAATAAACGAACCTTAAGGCTAATCAATATCGGATAACAAAGTGTAAATGATGTGGGAGGCTTCCGTTTTGCTGTAAATAGTGGTGTTTCCTTAAAGGAGGATTTTAAATAATGAGAAAACGACATTCTATTGAAAAAGCAGAGTGGTCAGAAACAAGAGAGAACCAGTATCACAAAGACTGCAAGGATATTGTATTTTCATTTGGCGATAGACTCATTGAAGTGGATGGCACGGTTTATTTGAAACGAAAAGAAGTCGAGATTAAGGTAATAAAACCTCTTAAACGAAAAACATTTTGGTATGAAACATGGCTAAAGATTAAAGAAATATACAATACATAGTCTAATATAAATTCAACATGATCGCTTAAGAGCCAGTGAAGGTTAATTAATCATTTTGTGAGTATGGAGGTTATATATTTAATGACGATAAGTTGTCTCAAAGGTGCCAGTTCTGTAGGTAAAAGTACCACTTGTCAGCAGTTCGCTACACAATATGATGCATTTATTGTTCCAGAAACAGGGTTCCTTTTTTGAAGCTCCTCAACTTGAAGGTAAGGAACTTATGATGTGGTTGCTGGAGAGACAAATCGATAGATGGCATATAGCATATGAGAAGAATCAACAACATGAGTATGTGATTTTGGATGGCGATGTATTTAAAATTTGGTACAGCTGGATATATGGTTCTGAGCACCTATCTTTAGATGAAACAGCGAACTTTTTTAGAGAGAAGTTATTGAAGAATGAAATATCATTACCGGATGCTAATGTACTATTCTGGGCTGAAGAAGATGAGCTGCGCAAGCGAAAGGAGATGGATCAGACAAGATCGAGAAGAAATTTTGATAAACATCTGTGCATGATTGAACCTCAGATGAGATACTTCCATTATCTTAATGAACTGGTACCAGGATATGTGGGGATTCATAAAGCAGAGACTGTAGCAGATAATATACATCATATTGTAAAGCATTGCGAAACATTACCGCACATGAAAAAACGAGACATCGAGATCTTTGATAGAGTAATTGATTTCTATAAAAGTACTACTCCTTAAACTCAGTGTGGCTTTTGATAACAGATCCCAAAGTTACTCTAGGTGTGTCTTGGATAACTGACCAAATACTGCGATCAAAGAAAAAGAAATATATGAGGTGGGTTATGGGCGTAAGAAAAAAATATAAACGTAAAATCGTTCGCTCCAATCGATTATTTTATTGGTATGTTGAACCGGATATTGACGATGAAGGAATAATCAAATTACATATCGTTTCTGAGGATAAGAAGTTAATCGTCACTTATGAAGTGGGACAACTCAGTATTAAGAACAAGCCCCCATATATAGTCATCATTGGAGAAGAATTCGAAGGCTGGACAACAGAATATATAGGATACAGAAGAGTAATAACACCGAAATGGAGCGATGAGATCATCACGCCAAAATTGATAGGTGAAATCATTGATTGGTGCCTCTTGAAAGATAAAGAAATAAACATCGTTAATTGGAAAGGCGAAATTCTCCGACATCTCTCCTGAATGGAGTGTAATTGCATTTGAAAATAATTTAGATTCGTGTGGACTCTTTTGAAAACGCATACTTGAAAACAAGACTATGTAATTATCATTTAAATAAAAGGAGAGAAGCTAATGCAGATGAAACGTGGACATCACACGGTTAACAAAGTAATCGCTTGTGTTCTGTCATTCATATTAATCATTATGGCAATAGCGGTACCTGCCCACGCTGAAGAAAAACAGGTTGAGACTACACCATCCAGGATTCCTTTATCCAAGTTAGAGGAAACGATTGATGCTTATGTTGCCTCGTATGAGAAGTACACCGCTGCCGTTTCGGTTGTGGCTATTAAAAATGGTGAAACCATTGTGAATAAGGCATATGGTTACGCAGATATTGAGAAGCAGCGAAAGGCGGATACCTCTACTGTTTTTGAATGGGCTTCAATCTCGAAACTGTTGGTCTATACGAGTGTGATGCAGCTTGTCGAACAAGGAAAGCTTGATTTGGAGACGGATATCAGAGAATATCTGCCAGAGGGATTTTTCAAAAAGCTGAGATACAATGATCCGATTACCCTAATGAACCTGATGCATCACAATGCCGGTTGGGAAGATCAAACAGCGGCCGAGGTGTTTTATTACTCGGAGGATGAAACGTTAGAATTAGGAGAAACGCTGCGTAAAAATGAGCCGAAACAGATATATAAACCAAATAGCGTCGTCGGTTATTCGAACTACGGCGCTGGTCTAGCCGGTTACATCGTGGAAGAGATAAGTGGCCAACCCTTTTATGAGTATGTCAATCAACATATTTTCGAACCGCTTCATATGAACGACACTTCAATTCATCCAACGGGGCAAGATCATCCAGACCTAGCACAAAGAAGGAATGAGATTGAAGGGTATACAAAAGATTTGAAACTGATCCCTGAGAACAGAGTATACGTAACATTTTATCCTACAGGGGCAGCTATTGGGACAGCAGAAGATTTAGGCAAATTTCTTGCAGCGCTGATGCCTGTGGATGATAGCAATGTCTTATTTAAGAATAGGGATACGTTAAACGAAATGTTATCAACAAGTCTCTATTATGACGGGACCTCTACTCCGCGATTTGCGCATGGGTTCGTTGAGATGGAATACTGGGTGCCTACACTGATGCACGAGGGGAATCTGAAAGGGTTTTCCAGCAAAGTTGTCTTTGATCCCGCATCTAAATTTGGGATGGTGGTCATGACTAACCAGTCTTTTGAAGAAATTTATTATTATGGGCTTATCAAAGAAATTTTTGGTGATAACGTCAATTCTAATAGAATTACTTCGGAGGGGGGAGGATATTTTCAATCTGCACGACGGCCTGCCGCTAGATTTACCGATTTATTCAGGCAGCTTGATATAACCAAATTTTCAAAAGCTGAGTTAAGTAGTCTTTATAATGTGGTCGAGCATAATGGCGAGGTTGAGAAAATTTCCTTCACTCCTTACATGGATTACTTGCCTGTATCGAAATGGAAGGTGAACTTGATTGTAATATCTTTTATTCCTGTCATACTAGCCATCCTTTTCAGTGTGACTGCTTTGCTCGTCTATTTTATCCGGATGCTACTTTACAAACTAAATAAACGAGGAAATCCTCGGATAGATTTTAATAAATATCATCTTGCAATTAACTTTGCAGGTGTGGCACTCCTTCTTAATCTTTTCATCATACAAACGAAATTGAGGTTTCCAAATTATCCTGGTTATTCTTCGTTACGGATCAATTTAATGTTTAATCTACTTTATGTGGTTCTAGCAGTGGCGTATCTTGGCTTGCTTATTTATAAACTGCGGAAGAGCAATTACAGGAAAAAGAAAAAGGTGATGTACATTATGTCTGGCATCTCGGCGCTCATCTTGGCTGCTTTTATTGTGGGATGGAATTTGTATGTTTAGAGTGTTGTAGGTACGTCTTTAAGCTCAAACCTATTTATGAGCTGGTGAGGTGCTTTGATCGTCACCGGCACTTGTTTGAGTGACTGAATGGTAGTTGTGAAATTCGATAAGAGAGAGTATTTTCATACCGATATGTATATAAATATCCATATATCTGAATCCTCATCAGTCAACTTTTCATCTATGGCCATCATCGGTCGTCCATTGTTTCAATGACTTTAATCGGTTGCTCTTTCAGTTTTCTAACATATTTTATTTTTTCAGAAGCATTTAAACAAGGATTGTAATCGTTATAGACTTTTTTGATCGCATTTTGTGGTGAAATCGATCTTACCGAAAGAGATTCCTTTTTGATTTTAGATACCATATTTCGGTAAGTAAACAGGCGTGGTATATAATGGTAGTATTCTTGAGGAAAAGGTAGTATTAATTAAAAATTTCCTGTTATTTCACTATACAAGAAAGATTTAGGCGTTTTATTAACTTTGCATACTTTTCTATATTATAATATACTTGGAAATCTCATGAAAATATTATACATCTTACGGAGGTTATTCCATGAAAAAAAAATTAAGTAAATTGTTGGCACTATCTTTAAGTAGCTTATTACTATTTTCTGCTAGCGGTGTTGTTTCAGCGTCAGACATTAATGCTTCAGTTGATGTTGGTAATTCTGTTCTTCTTCAATCTGGGTGGACACAAAGCGAAATTGATGACCTGTTAACGCCAGAAGAAGTAGCAAAATATGCAAATGGTACTTTAGTTGATACTACAACTCATTATGTGAAGCAAATTGTATCAAGTAATACTGAAAATAATTACTCAATGTCGATTACAGACTCTACAAATCTGCCTACTCTAATTGCAGAAACTGGAGAACTTGTCTCTATGAGCAAAGAGGATTTTTACAGAGAGATTGCAGAATCCAATGAGGCTGAAGAAGATTCAGAAAATTCAGTTACACCACAAGCAACCTCTAAAAACCAATCCTATACTACAAGTGATGGATACATGAAATATACTATGGAGACTTATAAAGTAGGTACAAATAAATATCAGTTAAATTTAAGATTTGAATGGGTAAAAAATCCTTCACAAAGAGGTATTGATATCATGGCACTTGCTCATGGTCCACAACTAGTTCAGTCTGGGACGCAGAGTAATGTTACTTTCACTGCAAAGCATGATGCAATAATAAACGGAAAATCATACCCTGAAGTCCCAATTGCTAGAGACTCAATAGTTGTAGATTCGGGTGGGACAGCAGTTACATTTAAACTCCCAACTACATCTCTTAATTACTTAGTAAATAATATTAGAGGCTACATGAGTTATGGAGCACAAAAAGGGAACACCAATGATATAGCAGTTGGGATTCATGGATATTATAAGCATAAAGTCAGTTCACTTAATGTAGCTCCTTCAATAACAATTCCTGGTGGTCCTTCTTTAAGGATATCTTCTGAAAGTACTTATGAAACAGAAAAACCAACACCGTATTTCTCATTCGATCTTTAATATGTTATTATGAGGCCATAAATTATTTTATGGTCTCATCTTTAATTATATAAGATGTAAGGAGTAAGAATTGTGAATAAAAAAGAAAAGAAGTATGTTATTGCTATTATTATACTTGTTGCAGTTGTATTGGGTGCTATTTGGTATTTTAAAGTGGGTTATTTATTGAAAAAACCAGAGATTCCCGAAGCCAATATTGAAATTCAAACAAAAATGGTTGATGGGGGTACGATTAATTTACGAAACGCTGAGTACACCGAAGGACAAATAAAGGTCGGATATGAAGTGAGAGGATTCAGTTTAGAAGAGTATAATATTTCTTGTAAGCTTTATAATGACGGAAATTTAATTACAACTTCTGGCCCAACAGGTGGAGGTTTGATAGAATTAGATGAGAAACATTATTACTTAATTGCGAGTGAGAATATAAATCAGATTAATCTACCTGAATCTATAAATCTAACTGTGGAGATTGCAGTTATACCAAATGATTATAGACAAAAACCTATAACAGCATCATTTAATGTGAGCCTTGATAAACAAGTGCAATAGATTGGTAAGAGGAGATGAGACGTTGAGTTTTATCAATCGTTGAGTAGTACGCTCGTTTCGCCAATTGAATCAGCAATGACCTTCAAGGGGACTGTTGTTCGTACTGCTCCATCTCCATTATTTCCATAAATATTCCTGAATATCATCATTCTTGAGTAAATCATTTTTAGAAATGAAGTGATACTCATCTTCTCCTTTTATATCAAATTTCCTCAGCTAGTAGAACTATTGGGCTACGTTCTGCGGCTCGTTTCAATTAGCGCCTAAAGATCAGAATACCTGCAACGATCCTGCTTATTTCTTACCATACACACATACACAAAAAATGAGTTAAATAGTTTTTATAATGTTGCCGAGAAAATTTCTGTTACCACTTATATTGATTTCTTGCCTGTATTAAATTTAAAAGTGAATTTAATTAAGATTTCTGTTATTCCTGTTGTGCTAGCTATCGTTTTCAGTTTATGTGCTTTGATCGGCTGCTTAATTCAGATGCTCCTGTACAAATTACGTTACCGTGATAATCCTCCAACCAATTTTTATAAATATCATCTTGCAGTTCATTTTGCAGGTGCAGTACTCCTTCTTAATCTTTTCATCATGAAGTTGAGGTTTCAAAATTATCCAGCTTATTCTTCGCTACGGATCAATTTAATGTTTAACTCTTTATGTGGTTCTAGCAGTGGCGTATCTTGGCTTGCTTATTTACAAACTGCGGAAGAACACTTACAGCAAAAAGCAAAAGGTGATGTACATTATGTCTGGCATCTCGGCTTTCATCTTGGCTGCTTTTGTTGTGGGATGGAATTTGTATGTTTAGAAGACTAAACGCTGAATATAGATATTCAAAGCATTGCAATGGCTCGCGGATAACTTCTATACATCATTGATATTATAAGTGGGGAAAATTATAAAGAGTAAAGGCAGCAGTTCCTTATGTGGGACGGCTGCCTTTGTGTTAGTATGCCCTTTGGCAACGTGTGCCTCGGCATATTGAAGGGGGATCAAGATCATCCTATTTTTTGTCTCTCAAAATAAATAATTTAATAGAACTGTAAATGACCACTAGAATATTCAATAATAATAGACCTATATATCCATCCGTTAACTTTGTTCGTTCAATCCACTTATTCACTAACTCTCCAGAGAGAGCTTGTTTTCCTAAATATTTATCTATATCATTTTGATTTATTTCATCCCTATATATAAGTGGAAACTCCATGCTGTTGGATGAAGCAGCTAGCGGCGGATAGAAATCTACCCATTTCTGACCTGCCCATCGATCATACTTATAATGAAAGTCTGCGCTGGACTCAAGATTGTCCCACCTGAGAAAACCCAATAATATTAGAATACAAAGTGTGACAACGCTAATTATTAGCTTCTTGTTAATCAAATAACCCCCATCCTTATGTTGTACTAATAACAGTACCGTTGCATTAAAACAACTTCATTACCCGTTTTATTCTAACAGTATTTTCCGTTATTTGTAAGGGGATTGTTTCCTCCCCGCTGAAATGGTAGTAAGGTAACCAACCTTAAACATAATGCCGTATTGTTTCTGACCTATTTTTCCGGGCCAAGCGTTGAGACACTCTTTCACCACTCAGTTGCTGGAAAACGGGATAGATCTACGATACTTTCAGGAGCTACTATTCGGTCATACGAGTATAAGAACAACTCAGCGATATACGCATATTAGTACGAAAAATATTCAACGCATTCAAAGTCCATTGGATCGTATGGACATGGGAGATTGAGTATCCTGATATATCTCCCTTTTTCACCAATTTTTTCTTCGCAAATATCACCGCATAGGTTATCATATACGTAGTTCAGATATCTGATAGGATGTGTGGTATTTACGAAGTACATAGATTAGATGTTATAGGAAATCAGCGCAAAGTAAAGGAGATAAAAGTATGAACATGTGGCTCGAAGATGTAAAAAATGCATTAAAAGACTTGGGAAGTATGGGTAAATATCCCCAAATCTACGAAAATATTTATAAAAAAAGAAATGGAGTAGTACCGAAAAGCTGGAAGCAAATTATTCAAAGAACAATTCAAAGCTATTCTTCTGATAGTGTATCTGAAACAATTGAAGATATCTTTTATTCCGTATCTGGATTAGGAGAAGGTTTCTGGGGGTTAAGGGAAATTAAAGAACCGTCAATGATTGCTTCAGACAACAATGATGATATCCCTGAAACAGTTAGACAAAGAACCACAGTGTACAGAACACTTCGTGACACAGAACTCGCTAGAAATATAAAGCAGCTTTATCATAATAGATGCCAAATATGTGGGGAAACAATAATGATCACCCAAGAAAAGAAATATTCAGAAGCACATCATATAAAACCTCTTGGTTCACCACACTTTGGCCCGGATGTTGCAGAAAACATTATTGTTTTGTGCCCGAATCACCATGTGTTATTAGATTACGGTGCAATAGAAATAGAAATTGAGAAATTAGCTATTAATGAATTCCATATTATTTCAAACGAATATATTAACTACCATAATAATAAAATTTGCAAGAAATCTTAGGTAAATTCCAAGAAAATACTGACATCCCATAACAATGTATTCACGCGGCTTTTCTGACGGCCCTTGCTCTGCAGAAGCTTTTCGAGGAAGTGGAATCAGCAGACAACCCTGCACTGGCTAAGTCCGTTGGACCCGGTCCTGGCGCCCCTTAAGCCAGTGAGGGCTCGTGACAACAACGTTATAGGAAATCAGCAAGCACACAAATAGAACTTGTTTTATTTGACATATTTTTATGAGGAGAAGTGATTGAGTGAATAAAGACATTCTACTTGAATGGGACAGTAAGCATGGTGCGATGAAACGCATGAAAGAAAATTACTGGCGAACCTATAGGAAGTGGCGTGACGAGAACAAAAGCGATTATCATGATACTTTTATGGGAAAGTTATATGATGTATTTATAAGTCTTGAAGAGCGTGCCATATACCTAAAATATAGTTTTAATACTACAGAAGCCGTGGTATTTTGCTCGATTAATATCTTTTACATTGAAGAGCAAATAGGAACTTATGATATAGAGTTCTTTTTGAACGGTGAGATCGCTGATGATTACTTGGATTTTGGAGACGTATTACTTAAAGATCGGATGATTAAAGTAAAGCATAATTTGAAGACTGCAAGAAGGGCTTTAAAACTGGGATTTGAAGTATCAGACATCTTGAAAATTACAGAAATCCCACTTCAATATATAGAAATATTAAAAGAAAAATATAGTTGATATAAAGGGGAATGGAACAAGAGGGATAAGTGATTCGAAGAAGCTGCTGACATCCTATAACATCATATTCACGCTGCGGGCATACGCCCTTGGTCCGGCAGTCGCCAGACACCCGACATACGTCGAGTCGTGAATACAGGAACGTTGAGTGAAATAATTGTAGAAATAAAAGAACTAAGGAGCTAATAATGAGTAATTTATTTTGGCCGATCTATAAGAAACTCGAAAGTGAATTCATGGAAATCAGTTACTATATTTCAATTGATAAAAGACAATTAAAAACATATTCGATTAAAATTGCTGATTTAATATTACGCACTGTTTCTGAGTGTGAGAATATCTCGAAAGAGCTTTGTAAGAAAGAGAAAGTTAAGTATAAAGATAAAAAAGGTAAGATAAGATCTCATGTGAATTTCCATGAATATATCAGCGAACTTGATCGGATTTATGATCTGAAATCTAAGCATGTATCTTGTATATTTGAGAATTTAGAGGAAAATACCTTTGATAGTAAACACATGCCTTTTAGAAGAGAAACGATTAAAATCAAAGGACAAGAGAAAGAAATTTGGAAATGGCATCATTCATACAACTTGATTAAGCATGATAGAATCAAGTATTTCAAAGAAGCAAATATAGAGAATCTAATAAATGGATTAGCGGCTTTGTTTTTGTTGAATTTATATTACCAGGATAAGAACTTTCATATAGAAGACGAATACGATTATGAATTAATTATTTCAAAGATTGAAGGATTTTCGAAAGTATTTCGAGTTGATTATGCATTAATTCCTTCTGACAAAGAACAACGAATTCGAAGAGATACTTTCTTCGATCCAATTTCTTTTTTCGAGATTGCTAAACCATATTCTACTTATATTATAGAGATTGATAAAGAATTTAAAACAGTACTAGACAAAGGAGCAGATTTAATAGATAAACTTGAGTCAAAAGTTATGTATTTTAAGGATGGTTCACTAACAAAAAAATATGAAGCATATGAATTAACAGATCATAAAACTAGATGTGCCCTTGTAGCATCGCTTAATAAAACAGAATCGTAATGATTTGTTGATATTTCAGAGACGACAATTACATCACTTAACAAGGTATTCCTACTGCGGGCATTCGCCCTTGATCGTTGATATCAGAGAAGTGAAGTCAGGCGATACATTTAACCAGCTAATTCTGACGACCCGTTCCCTATGGTCACTTAAGCTGCTTGAACATCAGGAATGCCAAAAGTTATGTGAAATCTACTAAAGGAGAAGATATGAAAAAAACTTATAATTTATATCTAGTCTTGTCGCTGTCGTTCATCTTAATTATTTTTATTTCGCTTTTTGTTGGTATAAGACCAGAAATTGTTTTTGGCTATTCAATAGCTACTCTGATTTTTGCAGTCATTGATTTTATAAGCGTACTACAAGATGGTAAAAATAAGATAAACAAAATAAAGAAGGATGGGGCGAATGATGCTATAAACGATTATGTAAGTGTAATTGATTCAATGGTTGAAGATGCAATGGAAAGTATACAGGATGGAAAGCGAGAATTAGTTAACACTCGTAGAAAGTTTTACGGGAAGCTGGTAGATCAGCAACCTATTTTTAATTTGAAAAAGAGGAACGTAAAAAAAGCAATGAAGCCTGCTGAAAACATAAAGGAAATAAGTAAAGACATTCAAATATCAAGCGACTTTATTAATAATCTCATAAAGGATCTGAAGTCTCTTGATCCTTCAAGTGAAGGTAAAAGGGCAAATCGTTTAGAATGGATATTTTCACTTGTTGGTTTATTGCTTGTGTTAGTTTCTCCATTCATACCTGAGAATGTGTATATTTCAATTCTTGGTGACCAATATAGCTCCGCAGGAACTTATCTTGTCTTATTAAGTTTATCGTTAATCTTTTTAACAAGTTTTTTTAGACATAAATATGCAGAACAAGTTTTAGAATTACAAAAAAATCAATACGCTGTTATGTTTAATCAATTTGAAAAAGTGAAATTTCAAATGGAATTTGGAATGAAGGATTTAAATGCAGCTTTTGAGGAATCGTCTGAAGAGTTTGGAGAAGTTTTAGAATTAATCGCTTCGAGTTTTGAAAAAGCCATAGAGGCAAAAGAGGGCAAGAAGTAAATTTCGCATAACATAATATTCACACTACGGACATTCGTCCTTGGACTTGCATTCGCCGGACACCCGATATGCGTCGGGTCGTGAATACAGAAACGTTAGGCGAAATTGCTAAAAGAAAGGGTGAGTAAATGAAAAAAATCTTAGATTTTCAAGGGGGAGGAACTTTCATCCTCTCCGAAAATGAGTTGGGTTATCAAGAAATATTAGAGGACTTTCCAAATGCACAAATTATTAAAATTGTAACTTACAATATTTCTAAAAGTGTCACAGACGATAAGTTGTTTGAAGAACTTAGCAAGTTGAAAGAAGACACGGAAATTGAATTTATTACAAATATTCCATCCAGATTTGAATGGTATTCTACTGGAGAAAAAGGGGAATATCTTAGAAGAACGGCAAGGATAAATATCAATGCTTATATAAATAAATTGAATCCTAATAATTTCAATAACATTATTCCATTTTTTAATTTCAATAATCACGCAAAAATAATTGCAACGGAAAATATTGCATATATTGGATCAGCTAACTTTTCAAACGAAAGTAGCAAAAATTATGAAACAGGCGTAATTATCAGAGATAAATTATTTATTCATAAGTTGTTTGAAGAAGTTTTTAAAGATCTCAAAGCAAACTCGATTCCGTATTTTGAAGATAATTATTTTCGATTACGTTTGTTTATTGCTAGTATAGTGTCTAGGTTAAACAATCATTATGAGTACTATACTTCTACATTATTTTATGAACGTGATAATGCATATGTATTTATTGATGATGAAACTTCTTTCTCTTATGATGATCAACTTGAATTGTTGCATGATGTATATGAGCTTGAAGAAATTTCAGGGCTTTTAGAAGAACTTGAAGTAAATAATGAAATTTTATTTGAACAATTAGAAGGAATTCAAGAGTTACTTTCATTTATAGATATTAGAAGAATGATCGAGATAATTGATATTGATACAGGTTTTTATCAATATATTAATTTTGATCTTGAGAAAACAACACAAGATTGTTTAGAAGAATATAGTGCAGTGGCATTTGATGAACAACTTGATTTTTACGCTGATAAAGCGGCAGATGATGCAAGGGATATACTTTGTGATTTATGTACTGAAGCAGGAATGGAAATACATGAATTCAGAGAATTGCTTCAATCAACTATTCAATATCTGGAGAATATTTTAATGCATTTAATAGAATTATCAGAGCATGTAGTTAATAAAAACATTGATAATACTTAAATGGAATAAATTTAATAGCAGTTTCAAGGAAGCTAGCACCATCGTCTAACATAATATTCACGCTGCGGACATTCATCCTAGGTCTGACATACGCTGGACATACGTCGGGTCGTGAATACAGGAACGTTAGGTGAAATCTTATAAACGGAGGTAACATATGACTTACTGGGAAGCCATAATAAAAGAAATGAATGAATTAAAAACTTCGCCAACAGAAGAGAATTTAGCTAAATTGAAAAGATATTTAGTAGAGAAAGATGGAGGTACGAACGAGAAGCACGTATTCCCATACTATGCGTCACGAATGTTTTTATTTTTAGGCACTACGGGAATTCAAATTTTAGGAGAAACAATTAATCAAACTCCTGGTAAAATATTGCCTACTGCAATCCTTGAGACTTTATATTTTGCTACACAAAAGAAAGTTAAAGAAATCCCTTTGGTGAATAAAGATCATCCATTACTATTGGTACCGGTAATAGATGATGAAGTTGCAAAGCTAGCTACTGAAAAATTACATGAACTAGTGTCTGAAAGCCTAACTAATAGACGTTTATTTGGAATAATAATAAATTTTATGTTCCAGCAAGAAATCACAAGTTATGAAGTAAATGATCATTCTCTTGCATCATTTATTTTCGAAGCATTTAGAGAGAATTCAATTAAAATAAATAAAAAAGTTATTGAAAATTATCAAACAATAATTCAAAATCCAACTTCATCTGAAGAAGACTGTCAAAGATATTTATTTAAGCACCCTGTATTGATAGATCCTTTGGCAAAAGAAATAATTCCTAAACAAAGGCTTGGTTCTGACTACATAACAGATTTTGTGATTAGAAAATACAACGATGAATATGTGCTAGTGGAAATTGAGAAACCTAGTACTCCAATTTTCACAAAGTCAAATGATTTTACTTCTTTGTTCTCACATGCGCTTGGACAGGTAATAGATTTTCAAGAATGGGTGGAAACAAACATTGCTTATGCTAATAATCACATGCCGTCAATAAGTTCTCCATCAGGTATATTAATTCTAGGCATGATGTCTACGCTTACAGAAAGACAAAAAAAGAAATTACGTCGATTTAATATAAATAACCAAGGGAAAGTAAGAGTAATGACATTTGATGAAATATTACAGAATTCAATGAAATTATATAACAATATAATTAATTGAAGAAGACTTAGCCTAACATAATATTCACGTTGCGGACATTCGTCCTTGGTCCGGCATTGGCCGGACACCCAGCATATACTGGGTCGTGAATACGGGAGCGTTATTTGAAATGCCAAAATAAATATTAAGGAGAAATCTTATGTCTTTTAATTGGACTAATGCATATAATAGGTTACTCGAAATACTAGAAGATAGGGAATCAGGAACATATTATAGCGGATCACAGTTTCTAAATGTTTGTAGGGAGTTTTCTTATGACCTTTTAAGTTATAAAGATTTTATTGAGGACAGACAAAGAAGTGGAAAGAGCACAACAAGGAGGGATTTCTATAAAGATATTCTTAATGATTTTGATGAAGTTACTAGAACGAAAGCATATAGACGTTTCATAGCACTTTTCAAAGAGATCGATCCAAGTAACCTTAAGGTAAAAGAGCTAGAGAACTTTATGGATGCTAATTTAGATTTACATATAATTGTTCCTAGCCCTACAGTGAATGTGGAGATGTGGAATTCAAAAAAACTTCAAGATTATCTTGAGAAAATTGATAAAGCTGTAGAAGAAGAGAATTATAATTATGCAATTACACTTTGTTATACATGTCTTGAAGGCTTTTTTAAAGCTTTCGTTAGACTGAATATTCCGAGTAAAACGAAAATAGATGAACTAAATCCACTAGCAAAAGAAGTGAAGGCATATATACTACAAAACTTAAAATCTAATAATGAAAATGTCCCAGAACAATTAATTAATTTAATAACAACGATAACAAATTCTCTATCTAATTATCGTAACCAGCACAGTGACTCTCACTTTGATTCTGATGCTGAGAAAAATTTAGCAAAATTTTCGAGAGATTTAGTTAACAGTGTTGTTAGATATATTTTAAGTTTTTGTAAGTAAAAAAAAGTAGTAGGCACATCAAATTCAATTATCAGAGCTGAACATCACCCTTCGGGTTGTTTTTTTGTTTCTGTTTGCTCTAGTCTAGGACCAGTGAGAAGTAATGTCTATTTGGAAACGAATAAATCAATGTAGCGATATTGTAAATTGTATATAAAGGCTTATTTAATAAAATAAATTGTAAGTGATGGTCAAGGCGCTATATTAATATTCCAACAACCATCAAAAGCGTAAGTAATCTGGCGACGTTAAAAGGTGGCCTTAGTCTAGTTTCTCATTGTTCAGTTTCTTCCACAAGCAAATACCCCACAGAAACCTCCAAAGCTTTTGCAATTACAACCACTTCATAATCTTGAACCAGACGATACTGCCCCTCCAGACGCGAAAGACTGGTCTGGCTGATATCCAAACCAAGTGTTTGCAATCTGGCTAGGAATTCTCGTTGTTTGATGCCTTTACTTTTACGAATAGCTACGACTCGGGAGCCGATAATATTTTTGTCGCCAGGTGGTTCTTGTCTATGCTTCATTATGTACACCCCTCATTTCAACCAAATTGTATGAGAAATAATGGTTGTTTTAATGCGTATATCGAATTAAAATAAAATAAACCGATAATCGCATTAAAAATGACTGCTCAAGTCTAGCATTAACAAGACATGGCGCAGTTTAGACCCATCAGAGAGGTGGATGTATGAGCCGGTTGCTTGACTTATTGGAAGAGGAACGGCGCAAGCTTAATCAGCTTGGTGAGGCATCCTTGAAGCAAGCGATTCCGTTGTGGGAGAACCCTGAGGTTCAGGAGCAGAGCCGAAAGGTGGACGAACTGGTGGCACGAGTTAGTGAAATGAGGGCGAAGAATAATCGAGTGGTACGGTGATGAGTACGGTACATATAGGGGAGGAGATGCAATGGATTTTCCACCGTGGATGCAACGAGCGATTCAAGCAAGGCTGGATGAGGTGACTGCCCGGATTGAGCATGAGCCTGAACTGAGTCATGTACGTGGGAAAACAGACGAAGCGTTTGAAGCTTTGTTTGCTGGCAAGGATATCGAGTTGACACCTGAGTATGCTAAATGGGAGAATCGTTACATTGTTAGCAAAGGCATAGAGAATGAACGGTTGTACATGCAGGGGTTGCGAGATGGAATTCAGCTGACAGTATCCTTGCTGTGCCAGTCGATGCCGGAGGAAAAAGGCTATGAATCTGACTAACGCCAGGTCATAGACGAGTTTAGCGGTGGTGGGCTTGATCTACTAACGCGAATCCATATGTCATGGGGGAGCGACCCTGATCTTCACTTAAAAACCCGAACCGAAGCGTGAATAACCGCTTCGGCTCGGGTTTTAATGCTTTACTTTTCACAACATCAGAACCTTACTTCGCACTTACCGACTTGAACCAATCATTCACTTCTTGCGTGATCTGATCTCCGCCATTGGATTTCCAGTTGGCGACGAATTGGTCAAAGGCATCGATTGGCAAATTGCCGTAGATGATTTTGTTGAAGGTTTCCATCTCGGACTGACGGAGCAGGTTCCATTTGGATACCATGGTTGGTGTTGCAGCGCCAGTGAAATAGTTTTGTTTACGGACGTCGATCTGGGACATCACGACTTTACCAGCATACCAGTTTTCCGGTTTACGGAATTCAGCCATTTGTTTCTCGTAAGGTGTTTCAGGCTTCTCGCCGTTGGCCAGCTTCACGAGGGTTTTCATGTACAGATCCGGGATACGTGCTGGGCCGGTCAGGAAAGGGAATTCGTTGGAGAAGTCTTTGATCTTCTCTTTGTCACTGGTCGGTTGTCCGTCAATGATATCCCAGTCGTAACCTTTGGCGAAGCCGTATTCATACTCACTGCCCGCAGCCGGGTTAGCCAAGTTATCGAGCAAGTAGTTGTAGTACAGGAAGATGGCTTCTGGATGCTTGGCATCCTTGTTGATCATGATACTTGCATTGACACCAGAGTTCTGCCACTTCGTACCGATCTTGCCGTCTGGGCCAGCTGGGACAGGGTAAGCTTTATACTTTGAGCCAGGTACGTTCTTCAGCAGGTCAGGTGCAGGCCAGTCCGGTACCCAGTTTGCGCCAGGCAGAATGCCCGCTTTGCCGGCTGTCCAGCTTTCAGCGGATTTGCCTTCGTCCCACAGAGCGGAGTCAGCATGGATATAACCTTTATCCATCCATTCAGCCAGCTTTGCAAGGGCTTGTTTGGCACCCGGGTTAACGGAGCCGTACTCGAGATTGCCGTTTGCGTCTTTGTTCCATTGCTCCTCGATTGTGCCGTATGCACCGAACAACCAGTCGAGCTGGCCCATCCAGGTGTTGGTGTTATTTTTCAGCGAGATCGCCAGCGGGAATACTTTGTCTGGAGACAGACCGTCCGGGTTCTCGTTTTTGAATTTGTCCATGATGTTCTCAAGGTCTGCAATGGTTTTCGGAGCTTCCAGGTTCAGCTTCTCCATCCAGTCCTCGCGGAGCCAGAGCAGTGTATCGTCGTTATCGGTGTACTCCATGATCGGCATGTTGTATTTCTTGCCGTCCTTGGTGAACGGATACCACAGTTCAGGATGTGCTGCTGCATGATCTTTCAGGGTCTGACTCGCGTACTTGTCGAACAACTCATCAATGGCGATGAATTGACCGGAGTCGATCAGCTGATTGGTCAGTACCGCATTGGTGGGTACGGTGACGAAATCAGGCAGCTTCTCGCCAGAGGCGATAGCCAGTTGCAGCTTTTGTCTGTATTGATCGTCATTGGCCGGATACCAAGTATCTTTATGTTTCATACCCAGCGTTTCGAGCATCCAGCGATCGTGCACGTTATTTTCTTTGGTATCTCCTTGCACGTATTTCTTCGGCATCAATACCGAACTGAACTCGATGGGTGGGTCATATTTTCCTTTAGCAAAAGCAGCTTCTGCTTCAGCTGAGCCGACAGTTCCCGGCGTATTATTACCATTGTCACTGCCTGTCTCGCCACTGCCGCACGCAGTGATCGTGATGAGCGCGATAACCATGAGCAGTGACCACCATGTTTTTTTGAATTTGATCATTGTTCAATCCCCCTACGGTGTATGATCTTTACAGTGTAACTGTACCAATTTGTGCGGGAGTGCATCTATATGAGTTTGTTAGTTTCGATAGGACTCTATTAGTGAATGTTCAAAAAGATCGGTTTTCAGTCATGTTATTTATGCTGGTCTCTGTATTCTTGCGGCGTAACGCCGAATTGACGCTTGAACACTTTGATAAAATAAGCCGGGTCCATATAACCAATCTCCATGCTGATTTCGTACACTTTTTTGGTGGTCGTGACCAGCTTGTGACAGGCCCGATCCATGCGCAGGCGCGAGATATAATCACTGATGCCTTCGCCCGTTTCGATCTTATAGATCTTGGACAAATGGGTCGGGTGCAGATTGACATGGTCAGCGAGCACACGCAAAGACACATCCAGATGCAGGTTCTTATCTGTAAAATCCTGAATCTTCTTCACATACTCGGAACGGATGTCTTTGATCTCGTTGGACGTGCCTTCCTTGAGTTTGCCAAGCACACTGAGCGACCATTTCCGAAGTTTGCTGATGGTAGCGAAAACTTCCCCACTTTGCAAATCCTCGACATCGTTTCCCATTAAAGTGGTCAGAGTCAGCTTGTTCCGGTGGGCAATATTGGTGAATGAAGCCGTAATAAGAAAACCTGCCTCCATACAGTGCTCCCATGATTCCGACCATTTCTCATCCAGTTCAGCGCAGACCGCGCGTATTTTCTCTTCCGCTGCATCCCACTGTCCGCTCTCTAGCAAACTAATAAAGGTGGGCGGGGTGTACAGTACATCCAAGGGACCTTGTGCCGCAGGTGTCTCGACATCGCTGACACGCATGACAAATTCGCGTTCGTCTCCAACGATCTGCCGGAAATAGGCCGAGGCCTGACGGAAACGATCGTAAAGCTGATCCGGAAAGGTGAACCACTCGGTGATAACGATGGAGAGGGAGCCTTTCAGAAACTGTTTTACTTTGGATTGAAGCTGAATTGATAGCTTCTCCAGCATGGTTTCTTTGCCAATATCGCCTTTCCGATCTTTAAACTGAAGTAAAAACACGAGATATCCGTGCTCCTCCTTGACGCCCCACACTTCCATAAACTCACCCATAATCTCTTCCGCCATATTGATGATCGCATATTCGATCAGGGTCTGATCATTGCTGTCATAGTGTCCGAATTCTTCTTCCAGACGTACCAGCATTAACGCGGCATCCCCGGTATGAAAGGGGAGATTGTAATTAGCGAGCTTCCGCTCCCATTCCGCAGCAGCGATTCGTTGTCCCTGCAAAGCCCCCAGGAGCAGTCGTCCCCGCAAATGGGGGAGATTCTCTCGCAAGGTAAACTGCGTTCGTGTCAGTGAACTGACCATTTCCCATTCGTTGTTCAATTGATCGATGGCCTTCTGGACAGCACCCATTAATTCCTCGTCTGTCGGCGGCTTCAGCAGATAGTCTACGGCCTCAAACTGGATGGCTTTTTTGGCGTAATCGAATTCGGAATACCCGGATAACAGAATACATTTTATTTTTTTGTCCCGGATGCGGATGCGTTCGATCAGTTCAATACCTGTCATTTCAGGCATCTGAATGTCCGAGATCACGATATCGATGGGGTGGGTGTCGATCATTTGTAGTGCTTCGTGTGCCGAGTATGCTTTATGCACATGTTCGATCCCCAGCGTGTGCCAGGGCTTGGTCATGGACAGGTTATCGACCCAGTGTGCTTCATCGTCTACGATCATCATGTGCATTATAATGTCTCCCTTGGTGGTTGAACTAAAGGTATATTTACACTTGCCACTCCGATGACAGAACAACCTTACGATCGCTGTTCAAGCCCCATTTTCTGAATTAAATGATTATAAGGTTAAAATGGTGCTTGAAAGGCGAACGCTTTGCTTCTTCAGGTTTTTTCTGTCCTCTGCGTTCACGTGTAAATGGTTCGTTCAAAAATCAAATATCAACTTATCGTTAGTATCAATATTAATTCGTATCGGTATTACCTTTATCGGAATTTGCATCCTCTTTTGGTATCTCCCAGATGATTTCGGTTCGGAATCCGCCAAGTGGGGATGGGCCGAATAGGAGGTAGGAGTGACTGCCGAACAGGTGCGTGATTCGTTGGTGCGTATTCCAAAGGCCGCAGCCCATTTCTTCTTGTAGTGGTTCCTGCATCTTCAAGTTCAGCGCTTCGTACTGTTCCGGGCTTAAGCCAGGACCATCGTCGTCGATGTATATTCTGCCAAAACCGTTCAAGCGCTCCCCGGTAATTCGGATTTCCCCGGATGAATAGGACTTCGCCACGCCGTGAATGACGGAATTCTCAACCATCGGTTGAAGCATTAATCGTGGCACCGACTGGGCAAGCATATCCTCAGGGATATCGATGTGATACTCAATACGACCATTGCGCAGCTTCTGGATATCCAGATAGTTGATGAGCAGTTTGATCTCTTCTTGTAGTGACGACGTCTCCCGTTCCATACGGGTGGTGTAGCGATAATACGCACTTAGGTTATGCGCCATGGACACCACGGCTTGTTCGTCTTTCATCTGGGCCATGTTAATGATATAACCAAGACAATTATATAGGAAATGCGGATTGATCTGCGCTTGTAATTGCTTCAGCGTAGCTTCCCTGGCTCTAATTTTCTCATGGAACACATTCTCGATCAGATCCTGAATCTGATGGGACATATCGTTGAATCGGCGGAACAGGAATGAGAACTCATTCTGGTTTTTGCTATGCAGTCGCACAGAATAATCCCCTTGCTCGACGCGGCGTAAGCCTTTGATCAGCTTTTTGATCGGATATTGAACATTTCGGTACAGCAGGATTGACGCAGAGATACCCACCACCAGCAGCAAAATCATACAGGTGTAGAACAGATTCTGACTCAGCGAGATAGGTTTCAAAATCTGATACAGTGGAATCACGTCCACCAGATGCCAATCCAGATAAGTGGACTTCACGGAACTAACCAGATAGTTCTTACCGTTCAGCTCTACGACATCCTGTGTAGTATCTTCCGGAGAATGCGTGTCCAGATACTGAATGAGTTCTGCGGACAACTGCTTGTCCGCGCTGCGATTCAGAATGGGTGAATTTCCTTTGTGATACAAGAAAGGATCGCCTTGTCCGCCCGCTTTATACGTATCCAGCATATTTTGAATGTTCTCGTAGCTGAAGCTGGCTTCAATCACCAGATTACTTCCCGTGAGCATCCCCGGCTGTGCCAAGGAATCCGTATAGAACCAATAGAAGGAATTTAGTTCATCCTCTGATACGGCTCCTTGATCCCCATAGGTCCATCGTCCGCTCATATTTTTTTTCAGATACTCTTCATCATATCCTGTGGTTCGATTGTAGTTGGCGATGACATCCTCATTCTGCTGTGAATGCACCGCATATCGGGTGGGCCATATATCCGTAACGCCGGTTTGCAGCGTCATCTTCTCTTGTATCACATAACGGGTCTGCATCCGGTCATACCGATCATCCCACATGTTAAGGCCGTTGAATGCTCTGACATTGGGGTCTCGGGAGAGAATCAGGCTGAAATCCATCATCTGATTGATACGGGAGTCGATCTGACTGGACAGAAACGTGAGCTGTTTGGTGTTGGAGATCTGCAGTTCTTTGCTGACGACATCATAGGTGACGTTATTCGAGTAGGTGTACATGATTAGAATGGGGATGAACAAGACCACAATTAACAAGTTTATTTTGGCAAAAAGACTGAATGGGGATCTGGTTTTACCTTGAAAAGGCATTAAGCGCTTCCATATATACATGAAAAGTCTCCTTCTAATTCGTGTGTAAACTACCTCTTCTGATGATACCCTAACAAAACACTATCAAGCCTAACAATGTTATATAGCAGACCTCAGAATGGCTTGATACTATTTATATCAGAGAACCCGATCACACACAAAAACTTTTTTTGGGAACAGGAGAAGCGCTATGGAGGCTAAATTGGAGGGTAAGCGGATCCCGCAGGCAAACGTTGGGAACAAGCTGGATAAAAAGAGAAAAAAACGCTACAAACAGCCATGGATTCTGCACTTTATGGTGTTGCCGGCGGCCATTATGGTCTTTATATTTTCATACATTCCGATGTCCGGGATTTTGATGGCATTTCAAGATTATAAACCTGCACTGGGATTTTTCAATTCCGAATGGGTAGGACTGAAACACTTCAGGTACATGTGGGAAAATGATTATTTCCTGCAAATTACGTGGAACACGTTGTTCTTTGCCTGTTCCAAGATTGTCATGAACCTGATTATTCCGTTTGTATTCGCCTTATTACTTAATGAGGTACGGAAGATGGCGCTGAAAAGAACGATTCAAACGCTCGTGTATCTTCCTCACTTTCTGTCCTGGGTTACGCTATCAGGCATTCTGATCGACATTCTGGCCCAGACGGGTATTGTCAATCAGTTCCTGGTTTCGGTATTCGGCATCAAACCGATCTTCTTCCTGGGGGATGGGAGTTGGTTCCGATTCACGATTATTGCGAGTGATGTCTGGAAAGAGTTTGGTTTCAACACAATTATCTTCCTAGCGGCACTGTCCGGCATTAACCCTGCACTTTATGAAGCAGCTGAAGTGGATGGAGCGGGACGCTGGAAGCAAACGATGTATATTACCATCCCGGCACTGATTCCCATTGGGATCGTAATCGCAACGCTGGCACTGGGTAATGTGCTTAACGCCAACTTTGACCAGATCTTTAACTTATATAGTCCATTGATTTACCAACAAGGAGATATTATCGATACGTTTGTGTATAGAGAAGGTCTGCTTAGTGGGCAGTTCAGTTTCGCTACCGCTGTGAATCTGTTCAAATCGGTCATCAGCCTGATCCTGATTGTGATCTCGTACCGACTGGCTTACCGATTCGCCGGATATCGAATTTTCTAGAAAGGATGACAAACGAATGTACCATAAAACGATGCCTTACCGCATATTCAGCATATTCAACAATGTGTTACTGACCATCCTTTCACTGCTCTGCTTGCTGCCTTTGTATCACTTGCTCATGGTGTCACTTAGCGCATCTGCACCTGCAAATGCTGGTCTCGTAACGTTCTGGCCGATTGGATTTACACTGGAGGCGTATGCGAAGACATTTGCCAATACCAACTTCCTCTCCTCCTTATGGGTATCTGTGGAGCGGACAGTACTGGGTACAGGACTTGCGTTAATCGTTAATACGATTGCAGCCTATGCGCTTTCCAAGGAGACGCGTGTATTCCGCGCACGTAACATTTATCTGTGGTATTTTGTCATCACGATGCTGTTCAGCGGTGGCCTCATTCCGGGGTATATCCTGATTCTGAAGCTGGGACTGATGAACACATTGCTGGCCTTGATCTTGCCAGGATTGGTTGCAGTGTTTAACATCATTCTGTTGCTGAATTTCTTCCGTACCGTTCCGAAGGATCTGGAAGAAGCGGCATTTATCGATGGCGCAGGGCACTTTAAGACGTTTATCAAAATCTATCTGCCTGTCTCGGTACCCGTTATTGCAACGGTTTCGCTCTTCATGATGGTTGGGCATTGGAATGCGTATTTCGACGGAATCATCTACATCCGTGATGCGGAAAAACTGCCACTCGCGACATTCATGCAGACGATCATCGTGCAGGCCGATATGTCGAAGCTTGATCCAGAAGCGGTGAAGAACCTGTCCCAACGGACCATTCGGGCTTCGCAGATCTTTATCAGCGCGCTGCCGATCCTGCTTGTGTATCCGTTCCTGCAACGGTACTTTGTTACTGGGATCGTGGTTGGTGCTGTGAAAGAGTAGTTGAATGTAGGAAATGAATAGGGTTGTGAAATGGAGTCACTGAACTGGGGAAGGCCAGGGAGGTGGCTTCTTTTTGTGTATGGATAAAGAACGTTGCATATATGTAGTGTATTACCTTTATTTGAATAAAATGGTACGATAATAGCTGATTGAAAGTTATCTTTATTATTCATATCAGAGGGTGTGTACGAAGTGAAAAAAATGATAATCGTTACTCTTGCTTTGTCGTTAGTAAGCGCTTCTCTTGCTTTTGCAGCGACAAGCGCACCACAGAAGATAAGTATATTTTTGAATGGAAAAGAACTAAAGACCAGGGCAGGGACAGAAGTCAAAATAATTGAAAATCATGCTTATATCCCGGCCAGTGTTCTTCGTGATGCAAGATTTGCGGTAGAGTATAAGAATTCCAAGCTTAATCTAGTGAATAGTTATTCTCATTACACTAAAAATTTAATAGAGATGCATCTTTCCAATCATGAATTTACAAGCAAATTCAACAAGATCGAGCAAGAAGTGGTTGATGTTCTTAGTAAAGTGATATTAGAAGAGCAAGTTGACATCTCCAGATTACAACAGTTAATAAAGGAAGCCGAATCTAAGGGCTGGATCCGTCCAGAGGTGTTTACTCCAGTACAAGACTATAATTCCTTTGATTTTTCTGATGCGGGTTATAGTGTGGAATCATATAAAAAAGCGAGTACTGAGTTAATAGCCTATGTTAATACCGGGGACAAGGAAAGATTAAAGTCTTTCCACGAAGAGAGAAAAAAGGCGCTTGAGTATTACGATTCTTACACATATATGTATGATCGTATTTTTAAATTGAGCTATATTAGTGCAACAAAATAGGAAGAAAATAGTAATGATGATAAGTGCGGGAGGGAATTCAAAATGGAATTTAGAAGAATAACTTGGGATAATTTTATCGAATGTATTGAACTTAAAGTCACTCCAGACCAACAAAGATTCATATCCTCGAACCAACATGCACTTGCTGAAGCGTACGTTGCCTCAGATGAGGGGCAGATTATTATTACTTTTGCAGTCTATAAGGAAGACAATATGGTAGGTTTTATTTCGATGTACTATGATGACGGGGATGGCAATTTTGATTATAGCAGTTATGGCATCTTCAAGATGATGATTGACCAGCGATACCAAGGTAAGGGATATGGTAAAGAAATGGTAGTAAAAGCAATTGAGTATGCGAGAACTTTTCCACGTGGAAAAGCCAAAGTTGTAGAACTCACCTACAAACCTGAAAATGTAGTTGCGAAGAAAATTTATGACTCTCTTGGTTTTATTCAAACCGGTGAAATATTGGCATGTGGTGAAGTACAGGCGGTATTAACTTTGTAATTGTCCGTTACAGCTCCAATCCTGCTCTTTCTTCATGAAATTTACACCTTGATTTGGGCTATTCAAATCACCTATTCCCGAATCGAGCTATTTCAAATTCAGAGAGGATGAATACGATGATGGATCAAAACTTGAAACAAGCAATAGTCAGGGGAGAAACTTCGCTAGGCATTGAATTTGGATCCACACGCATCAAAGCTGTACTCATGGATCACCATTTTAATACCATCTGTTCCAGCAGTTATGAGTGGGAAAATCAATTGATTGGTGGTTACTGGACTTACCCTATGGATGAAATGACTCATGGGTTGCAACAAACCTATCATCAATTAAAGCAAGAGATTGAAACAAATTATGGTGTAACGATACAAAAAATTGGCTCAATCGGATGTTCTGCTATGATGCAGGGTTACATTGCGCTCGATCAAACAGGGGAGTTATTGGTTCCGTTTCGTACATGGCGCAATGCCACAACGGGGAAGGCTGCATCAGAGCTAACCGAGAAATTCCAGTTTAAAATTCCAGAGCGCTGGAGCATCGCACATTTGTATCAAGCGATTTTGAACGGAGAAGAGCATGTTACGAACATCAATTATATTACGACACTATCAGGTTACATACATCGGCTGTTGACTGGCAGTAAAGCTATTGGTATAGGGGATGCCTCAGGTATGTTCCCAATTGATGAATCCACACTGGGATACCATGAAGATATGTTGAAGAAGTTTGACGATATAATTGCCGACAAAGGCTACACGTGGAATCTTAAAGATATTTTACCTAAAGTGTACACTGCCGGTGAACATGCCGGATATCTTAGTGAAGCTGGTGCCCGACTGTTAGATCCATCAGGTAATCTGGAATCCAATATTCCACTTTGCCCTCCGGAAGGCGATGCTGGAACAGGCATGGTTGCTACGAATAGCGTCCAAAAACGTACGGGTAACATTTCCGTAGGTACATCGATTTTTGCCATGATTGTATTAGATAAAAACCTATCTACGGTATACCCTGAGATTGACATCGTGACTACACCTGATGGCAATCCTGTGGCTATGGTTCTTGCGAATAACTGCTCCAGCGATATTAATGCCTGGGTCGACTTGTTCCGTGAGTTTTATGAGGCGATGGGACAGAAGCCCGATATGAACCAGTTATTCAGTGTGTTGTTCAATGAAGCACTGAAAGCTGACGCTGATGGCGGTGGTTTACTGAGCTATGGCTACTATTCAGGCGAGAACATTACAGGAATTGCAAAAGGTCGTCCGTTGTTCGTACGTTCTCCAGAGAGCCGCTTCAACCTGGCAAACTTTATGAGAGTCCATCTGTTTGCTGCGTTTGCTGCACTAAGGCTCGGGCTGGATATTCTCACACAGAAGGAGCACGTAACGATTGAGCACATTTGGGCGCATGGCGGATTGTTCAAAACCCCACGAGTCGCTCAAAAAATGTGCGCATCCGCACTGAATATTCCCGTGTCGGTCATGTCTACCGCTGGTGAAGGTGGCGCATGGGGAATGGCTATTTTGGCTTCCTACATGGTTAATAAGCAGCAGCACGAGGGTTTGGCGGAGTACCTTACTACCAAGGTGTTTATTGATGCAGAAGGACAAGAGGTTTCTCCAAATAGCACGGATGTGAATGGATTTGCCTTGTTCATGGAGCGTTACACGGAAGGACTGGCCATTGAGCAGTCAGCGGTAGATCATTTCGTGGAGAATGGGAAGAAAGCCTGAGATGTAATCATATTTCTTGAACAGAGGAAATTGGAACGAAGCCCGTTGCCTACACTATGATGCCCTGTTATAATTTCGATATATCTATCGTATTGGGGGTTATGACGTGGCAATATGGATAATGCCGGATTGCTCGTTCGCTAGAAAGCCTTACGCAAAGCCTGAATAGGGGCGGACTTTGTGTAGGGCGCGACAAAAATGAGATTGTTTGCCCTGGAATCAACATCAACATAATGTTACATCCCGCAGGCTTTGCACCTTATTTGTTCTTCCAATAAAAATAAGGGGCTGAACGCCATGCAAACACCATTTATTCAGAATCATCAATTTAATTATATTCAAAAACAAGCTGATTTCCTGCTCAAAACGCTACGCTCGGTTGTGGATCCCAAAGTATTGGAAACCGTCCGTTATACGGTCGGCACAAATGCGGTGAGCATCTTCGATGAACTCACTTCGGAGCAGAAGCAACTGCTGGAGCAGTTATCCACGTATGAGACGACACATGAATTGCAGACGTATCTGAACCAGCTGGAAGCATATCTGATTCCATTTCCGCAAGTATCCGCGAAACAAATTCAGAAGCTGTTTCCCAAGGTAAAGAAGCTCAAAGTGCCGGATCTGGAATCCATCGATTACGCACGTACAACTTATCTGAGATGGACCGACATTGCTACCGATCGCTTGTTCATCGTGTATCCGCATGAAGGCAGATTCCTCGGAATTGAGGGACGGCTTACAGCCACGAACAAGAAAGGGTATTGCATGTTCTGTCATCGCCATCAGGAGCTCGGATTTTTCAACGTGAAAACCAAGAGTTATACGCCGGACAACATTTCTTCCGTGGCCCAGTACGTATGCATGGATAACACAGCTTGCAACCATAGTATTACCGATATCACTATGCTGGAGAAGTTTCTTCTCTCGACAGTAAAATAATGCAAGACACACAGGCAGGGTCGCTCTTCGGAGCGACCTTTTTGCCGTGTTCAAGTATAGTAATCCGCTATTGAACGTACCACTAAACTTCAGAATTCATATTAGGTTCACACCTTTTTTCTCATACGATCATGAAGTCGGAATATCGTTGGCATAGTTCAGTCCCAAGTGATGTGCATGGTTCAGCAGTGTCTCATAATGCTCAGGCTTGGATTCCAACGTTTCATATATAAACTCAACCCTCGATTGGGACACGCCGCAATAATCGGCAATCCCCACATTGAGCAGATTGGCGATCGATTGACCATAGTTGCGCTTCTGCATCTGTTCTTCCGTCACACCCGAAAGAGCGATCCACAATATCTGCTGATGAGAGAGTTTGTTCGCGCCGTAGGCAAATCCGTTGTTCATGACACGATCCACATAACCTTTCAACATGGCTGGCAGATGCCACCACCAGAGAGGAAACACAAAAGCCACAGCATCGTGTTTCTTCAACCGCTCCATCTCCGTCTCAACCTCAGGCGAGAATACCTGATTTTCTTGGGTATAGTCTGGTTCATCCATCTCTCGGAGAATTGGGTCGAAGCCAATCCCATGCAAATCCAATATCTCATAACCGTGACCGGCATCAGTAAGACCCTGTGCAAAACGTTGAGCTACCTGAAAGGTCAAGGAGTCTTTTCTTGGGTGGGATACTACAACGAGTACGTTCATCTTATCTTTCACTACCTTTCTGGATTGCAGTCTTGTAGCCATAAATCAGTGGCTGATGCTATTATAAACAGGTATGAAAACATCTGGAAGTACGCACTTTGATGTTCTATAGGAAGAATGAAGTGCCATAGGAACATTAAAGTACTCTAAATGGATGCCTCGAAATGGGCTTAAATAATAGAAAGAAGAGCAGCAAAAAGTTTATATTTCACTTGGGATACAGTCTCATTATGGAGGGGTTCAAAAATGACAGAACATGGAGAAACGAGTACTCCAAAAAAATATAAAGTTGGCGTGGAAGCGGCCTTGGAAGTAATGGGTGGGAAGTGGAAGCCTTTGATTATTTATCATTTAATGACAGGACGGAAACGCACGTCGGAGCTTCGGCGGTTAATACCGGACATTACACAGAAGATGCTGACAACACAGCTCAGAGGACTTGAAAAGGATGAGATCATACAGCGCAAGGTATATTCGGAGGTTCCTCCCAAAGTGGAATATGAGTTAACGGACTACGGCTGGGGACTCAAGCCTGCCTTGGACCATTTATGTTATTGGGGAGAAGAGCATCTGGACAAAATCCACGGGGATAAATTTAAAGTTATGGAGGACTTCGATTCTCAGGAAAGTTGAAGAGAGGGGCACGAAAAGATGGATGGTACAGAGCACGTGAAACAGGCAGTTCCCATTCGTTGTGAAGGTGTGGCTGTAGTTCTGTTGAAGAAGAGCCTCGATCAATACCGTGTACTGATGCTGAAGCGGGCTGGTCGTATGCTGCATAATGAATGGTGTTATGTTGGCGGCGGTATAGAGCAGGGCGAGAAGGCATGGGAAGCTGCACTTAGAGAAGTTCACGAGGAAACAGGCATTACAGAAGTCCGGTTGTATTCTGCCAATCAATTCGAACAATATTATTCACCCATGGGGGAGTATATCTATACCGCTCCCGTATTCGTAGGATACGTGGATGAAATCCAGGTTGTCCGGTTAAATCATGAACATACCGAGTACCAATGGATGACGTTTGACGAAGCCAAAGAAAATGCGGCATTGCCGGGGATTGATAACATTTTGGGTTTTGTTGAAAAGTATTTTGCCAGAAAAGCTCCTTCTGAGTGGCTTCGGATTAATGGAGAGAATGATTAAGAGGTGGAACTCATCACATACAAGACGATTTATCCAAGAGTATGGTTGAGCCTACTATGTATGTTGGTCATTGAAGCTATACTTTTCAGGGATGGTATTTACGATAAAAATGGTATTCTGAAGTACTCGCTGATCGTTATATTGACCTATATTCTGGGTTATATCGTTTTCCTCATCTGGCGTTTATTTTTCACTAAACCCAGTATTACGCTGGAGAGCGATCATGTGATCTCTACGAAAAACCAGAGATATGATGCATCTCAGATTGAGTGTATTTATATGAATTACAGACGGATTGGCATCAAACTCTATGGTAAAAGGTTAGTGCCGATGGATCTATGTTTTTATTTTCAACGAGGTCAGGAGTCCGCAGGCGTAGAAGCTGTGCATGAATGGGCCGCGCGAAACGACAAAGAGATCAAACACAATTTTTTCAAACCTTGGGGTAGACCAGTACGTCTGTTGAGTATAAGGAATCGTTGAGGAGGTGCAGCTTAATTCTCGTCACAAATTAAAAAGGTCTATGCTTCAATAACAAAGTAGATTCTAAAAATCAACAGGAGAGATGCATATGAGATATCTAACGAAAGAATGGTATGAGCTTTGTCAGCAGACACATCTTCATTTTGGTTTAAGAGTACATAACGGGGCTAACGAGTTCGATGAAAATCTATTTTTAAGGCTGTATAAAAGAAAGGAAAGAGCGCATGTGAAGCAGGAGCGAGAGTTATATAACTTGGACCCACGTTTCATGCTTGAGCATGATGGTCAAGTACTTACTCGCGTAGACAAAGCTTTCAGTGGCGAAGAAGTGACAGAAGAGGATCAGATCATTTATCATATGCCTCCGGAAGAACGAGCGCATATCAAGAAACTCATTGCAGAATATGATGTGCGCCCTCCTTTTGATGAGAAGAAATGTAAGGAAGAGTACAAAGAATCGATGGAGTGGAATTTTCAATACAAGGCGGAGAATTTGCCACAGGAAATCGTTGAACAAATTGCGGATATTCGTGTATTTACGTTGGGTTATTGCACGAGAGAAGTTATGCTCCAGCTGAATAAACAGAGTGCAGAGAATAGAAGAGAAATGGAACGCATATCGAAAGAATTTAGAGAAGTGATGATGGCACAGGATATTTCCGATGAAATACATGGGCGGATTCAATACCATGATTGTACAGTGACAGAACTGCTGACGGGTGATGAGGTGGTCATTCGTTTTGACACCCGTGGGGGCTTCACAAACATAAATAAACTTACGCTGGTTGCACCCGAAATCATCAAGCAAGACGGTGGGATTGTAGGCAGTTACTTGCTGTATCAAGAGCTGTATCGGATCGATAACGGATATGAGCTTCATGTTTTATTTGAGGGAGAGAATATGCCTGAATTAATTGTTCGCTGTGCTGATATTCTCGTAGAGGAAGAATGAGAGAGGCCAAGAGGATGAATATGGAGGGAATAGAGATGGAATGGACCACCAGTACCTTTGGTTATTTATCTATTCCCGTATTTGTCGTGGGCATTGCATGTTACTTCTTTCCTGATTTTCTATACAAAATATTTGTTCTGATGAGATATCGAAAAATTAAACCGAATTACGAGTTTGAAGATAACCCACCTAATAGTGATATCCCTAAACATATCGAAATAATATTAAAAGTACTAGGCACCATAATGGTTATATTAGGGATCATATGGTTTTGGTTTTCAGAAGAGGTTTATAACATATTATTTTGACAGCAAGGAGTTGAACACCATTTTGGAATTTATCTGGACTGTAGTGATCTCAATTATAAGTTTAATTATCGTTCTTATCTTTGCTGCAATTGTACGTTATGCGATAGATTCATCCAAAACTTCGAAAAAGCTGGATGTATTAATCAAAGAAGTACACTATCTGAAAACTGAAATTAAAAAATTGCAACACCATAAGCAGCAAGATGGTAGCAAGCATATTATTGACGAAAAAGTATAGATGAACGACTTGAAATTTTTCTAAGAAGGGAACAGACCATGATGAAACCACAGGGAAACGTACAAGCTGTTTTTATAGACAGAGATGGGACAATCGGTGGTACAGGTCATTTTATTCATCCGAGAGATTTCAGATTATACCCCAATGCTCAAGAAGCAATTACTCGTTTGAAGCGAGAAGGAATTATGTTGCTGGCTTTTACGAATCAATATCGAATCTCACGTGGAGAAGCAAGTGTTGAGGATTTTGAAGAGCAATTTCGTGAGTATGGATTCGATCACTCCTATATATGTCCGCATGAGCAAGAATGCAGTTGCAGAAAGCCTAAACCCGGAATGTTATTACAGGCATCAGAGGAACTCGGTTTGGATTTATCCAAATGTATCGTTATTGGAGATGTAGGAGATACAGACATGCTTGCTGCCCATGCCGTAGGAGCGACCAAGATCATGGTGAGAACAGGCTGGGGAGAATCTTCATTAACCAAATTCAGAGACAAATGGACGGAGACCGAACCTGATTATATCGCAGAGGATATTTGGGATGCCGTACAATGGATCATTCATGGAAGAGAATTCAGAGAATAATTTTTAGCTCCAACCAAGAAGAACGAGCCCATTTTGAAAGATAATTCAACCCACTGTGCAACTGGAATTCAAACACATCTTATGTTCACCAAATGAATTCAGATCCTAGTTATTATGAGGAGAACCATATGTTAATTAATCCAACGATTAATGAGATCAATGACTTATTCAAGATGCATTCTATCAACGAAGAAATATCTGAAATTCAAAGTTTGTCAGGTACCACAGCTGGACGTATTTATCGGTTGAGTACAAGTCTGAATAAGCACTATATTTTGAAATCAGATGAACCCGAACAGATTCACATCGCCCAGAAGTTTTTGGATACGTATAAGAATTCTTCGTTACTGCCTGAAGTTTTGTTGACGGATCCGGATAACACTTATTTCATTTATACGTATATGGAAGGTACGACCCATTTCAACCGGGGCCTGAAGAGAGACTGGTTAACTCGTCTGGTGAAAGAGTTATTCAATACATATGTGCGTTCTACAGATACGAAATCATGGGGCAGAATAGAGTTCCCACAGAGGACATGGAAAGAATTCAATCAGATTAGTATTCATGAAGCAAAGATGAATATCGGAAGTGTTTTAACGACAGATGATTATAATCTGGTTCAATCCAAAGTGGATCGTCTTTTTCATGAGGAAGAAGAAAAGTTTCTTTTACATGGCGATACGGGGGTTCATAATTTTGTATATGATCAAAATGAACTCATCGGCGTTATTGACCCATCTCCAATGGTTGGACCTATCCTCTATGATTTCTTGTATGCTTTTAGCTCTTCGCCGGATGATATCAACACCGAAACATTATTTGCTACGTTCGAACTTTTAGAGCAAGTAGATATGGATAAATCCAGATTGATAGAGGAAGCTCTGGTCCATCTATATTGCCGAATTGGGCTGAGTAACAAGCATCATCCTGATGATCTGCCTGAGTATTTGAAGGCTTGGCATGAATGGAAGCGATTATGTCAGGAACTTTGAACTAACAAACTTTTTACAGCTATCGCAAGTGCCTTAGTTCAGACTATACAAGACAGGAGAGATATCACAAGTTGGATAACAAAAGGTTTTTGAATCGTCCGAATTCTTGGACGACCTCCGAGATGCTTCATGGCGACTTACTTGCCAGTAAAGAACTTATCTATGACAAGTGTGGCTTTGTATGCTCACAACCACATGAAGAAACACAAAATGCTGAATATGGTGCATATGTGTTCACCATAAATGCTCTCTCCATTCGATTTCGCGTCGCCAAAACCACGCCAACCAAGATCGGACAATTTGTTACCCTATGGCAGCGGAGTGAGGATGGAACGACACAGCCATATGATGGATCAGATCCAGCAGATGTGTATGTCATTAGTACGCACACAGGCAGCCACTTTGGGCAATTTGTATTTCCGAAGCATGTATTGTTACAGCGAGATATCCTATCGGATCAAGGCAAAGGTGGCAAGCGCGCAATACGTGTATATCCGCCTTGGGACAAACCAACAAGTAAACAGGCTCTAAAAACGCAGCAATGGCAGCTGGAATACTTCTTGGAAGTACCTTTTACCGAACCATTGAACTGTGATCAAGCCCGGGTACTTTATGGCACCAAACGATTGAAGTAAGTGATAAAGTAGCCCAGCATCTCCAAACTCTTCTCCTCTGAATATCAGCTTGTCACCGATCTTTTCGTCATATCTCCTCTAATCGTTATTTCCCAGTACTGAAGCATGTGTTATGTCCTCCATTTGTTAGAATAGTGAACGTCAGTTCAGTTGATTTTTTTGAAATTTGTGCTTGCCTTAATGTGAACATTAAGCCTTAGGATGTAAAAAAACCGGCCAAATGCATCCAAAAATGAATATAAAGGTGGAGTCAGCAGTATGGCTTTCTCGATAAAAGAAGCTTCGGAGCAGCTGGGTTGTCCTGCACATAAAATTCGTTACTACGAGAAGGAGGGAATGCTCCCTTACATTCAACGGGATCAACATAGAAATCGGATGTTCGAGGAAGAACATCTGGATTGGATGAGACTGATGTCCTGTTTCAGGGCAACGGGTATGAAAGTATCTACACTGAAACAGATGGTTAGTCTGGCACTGGACGGGGATTCAACGATTCCACAACGGAAAGCGATCCTTCACGAATATAAGCGCCATAATTATGAATTGTATGGCGTTTTTTGGCATTTTCGGCTGGGAAAACAAAAAACGCATGTTCAGAATCGGTTCAGAATCGTTTGTTATAATTCACGTGAAGTTTCAAATTTTAAATGTAAATGAGGAGGAACATGATTTGAAGGGGAGCATAGGGGGCAAAAAGATGGCATCTTTCAAACGAGGGCTAGTGATTATGCTGGCATTTTTGATAATGGTGGCATTCATGACACAAAATTCTGCGCAAGCTGTTTCTGGCGAATGGGAACAGGTGAGTCCATTCCCTACGGCTAATTCGATTAGTGCTGTAGCCTATGGCAACAATAAATTTGTCGCTGTGGGACGAAATCAAGTAATTATCACTTCCACTGATAGTAAGAATTGGATAGTCTCGGACCATCCACAAGCAGTGAATTCCAATCTAGCAAGTATCATCTACGGTAATGGCAGATTTGTCGCAGTTGGATCAAGTGGTTTGATAGTAACCCTAGTAGACGGTGAAACTCAATGGAAAATTCAGAGACAGAATATCACCTCTTACGCTATAACTAGCGTTGTATTTGCCAACGGGAAGTTCGTAGCAGTAGGGGCCAATGGAATTGTTATGACATCCACAGACGGGATAACTTGGACGGGGCAGCCAGTAACCAGTACATATCATATGGGTGTTACTTACGGCAAGAATAAGTTTGTTGGTGTCGGGCAAAGAGGATCTGTGATCCAATCTGCCGATGGAACTACTTGGAGCACAGCAACAGTCAACAATACCTATATGTTTAATGGAGTAACTTATGGCAATAACAAATTTGTAGCTGTTGGTCAAGGTGGTTTGATTGCCACATCCAGTGATGGTAACAGTTGGACAACCGCAATCAGCAATTCCACGGTCACGTTTAACACAGTGACTTATGACAACCTTAATAACTTATATGTAGCAGTCGGTGGAGGAGGCACCATTGTGACCTCAGCTAACGGAACGAACTGGACAGTTCAAACCACAGGTACTATAAAGGATCTTAATGGTGTTTTTGCTAGGGATGGTCTCATTTTTGCTGTTGGTTACAGTGGTGTGATCTTAACCTCTAATAATGGAATGACTTGGACAGATCAGTTGAGGGGAACAGCTGCAGGTCTTGAAAGCCTGACTTATGGCAATGGCATATTTGTTGCAGCTGGTTATGAAATGATAGGATCGACGAGTCTGATAGGTGCAATTTACACATCTGAAGATGGACAAAATTGGGTAAACCGAAAAAAGGCAGTTTTTCCGTATAAACGAGATTATATCAGTAGTGTTAGCTATGGTAACGGCAAATTCATAGCCGTAGGGTATAAAGAACTTTCCGGACTCTCCAATACTGGGCTTATTATGACCTCATCTAACGGAGTATCTTGGACAGAGCAATTATTAGATGAAGGGACACTCTTGGATAGCGTATATGGTGATCATCAATATGTGACTGTAGGGGCTTTTGGCAAAATAATGACTTCACCGGATGGTGAAACTTGGACGAGCCGAACAAGTGGAGTGTCAGTTCCGCTTACTGACATTAGTTATGGAAATGGTTTATATGTTGCCGTAGGCGGGAGTACAGTTGTGACATCGCCTGATGGGGTTACATGGAAGGAACAACCGAGTGACTCTTCAAGGTATATATATGATATCGCATACGGTAACGGTTTGTTTATTGCCGTTGGACCAAGTGGAAAAATCATCACTTCTTCCAACGGGGAAAACTGGAGTACTGTAACGAGTACGGTAAATAATGTGCTTCAAGGTATACATTATGACATGAATGGATTTAAGGCTACTGGTAACTCTGGAGTCCTGCTTACTTCACCGGATGGTATCACTTGGACCAAGCAAATAAGCGGGACAAAGGTTGATCTGCGCGGCAGCATCTCAAGCGGAAGCGAGGATGTAGTGATAGGTTTGGATGGACTTATTTTGCGGAAATCGGTTATGAACAGCACGATCGATCCTACAACCGCTTCTTTTGACAAAAACAGTTCATCTGCAGATTACAAGGATATTGAAACAGAAGTCGTCTTAAATGGGAATGAATTCACTGGAATTGAAAATGGAGCCGAGAAGCTCGTATTGGACAGCGATTACAAGATGGTTGCGGGTACTGTGACGATCCGTAAGGAGTATTTGGTCAAACAAGCAGAAGGAACAATAGACCTGAACTTTACCTTTAGTACAGGGGCTACACAGAAGCTGGTAGTTACAATTAATAACACTACACCAAAGGTCGTGACGGTTAGCTACTTACAAGGAGAGCATGGGACAATCGACGGCACGAGCGAGCAGGTAGAGATTGGCGGACATCCAGTAAACGTGCCTACAGTCACGCCTGCTAAGGGGTACCATTTTGCAGGATGGAGCAGCGATGGTGGCATCACTAAGCTTAGTAGTCATGAAGTAGGTACATCCACAGTAACAGCTAATGTAACGTATACTGCACAATACACGGTGTTTGTCATGGGAGATGCAGATGGCGACGGTAAAGTGACTGCTGCTGATGCACTTTTGTTAACCAAATACATGAAAGGCAAGATTACACTTACGCCGGAGCAATTGCACGCGCTTGATATGAATGGTGATGGGAAATGGGACGATGAGGATGTCAAAGCGATTCTTGCCATCGCCATAGGAAAGGGTTGATATGATGGCTTGGAAAAAATGGATTTCAATAATGATGGCGGTCGTTGTATTTTTAACTTTTGGAACAATGGGTTATGCCGAATCTAGTTCAGATGTAGCTTCAAACTCGATTAAGGTAAGCAGCGAACAAGGATATCCTGGAGATTTCGTTGACATTTCGGTACATTTGACACCGGAGGATCTGATCAATCACTATGACATTTCGATTGGATTTGATGAATCTACGTTGGCGTTGGTACCTGGAAATGAAGTGACAGATGAGTTGGGGGTCATTTCTGATGAAGGGGGTTTTGAATCGGATTTTTCTAGTAATGGGACGATCAATATCAAGGCTAATCCAGTATTCATTACAGAAGCAGATACAAAGGCATTCACTCTTCATTTCAAAATCACGGACTCTGCAGAGCCTGGAGACTGGGATTTTAATGTGATAAAACATGACCTCTACGAGGGTGATGAACTCGCTTCCACCTCAGTTGAGTCTGGGAAGGTAACGGTAAAGACAAAAAGTACGATTAAGCATACTGTGACATTCGACTCACAGGGAGGCAGTGTTGTAGAGAGTGTGACCAACGTGGACAGCGGCAAGACGATCAGTGCTCCTCCAGCGCCGACGAAGGCGGGCTACTCGTTTGCAGGCTGGTACAAGGATGCGTCCGTTGCGGATGCATGGAACTTTGAAGAAGACGCGGTAACGTCTGATATGATGTTGTATGCGAAATGGACGCGGCACGCGGTGCAGATTCAGGTTGGCTCGGTGAGCGGAATGCCTGGCTCCACGGTGGACGTACCAGTCACAGTGACCGACTTAACTTATGGAATAGCAGCCTATAGCGTACAGCTTGATTTTGACACAGAAGATTTGGAAGTAACGGGAGTTACGGGAAACGTTGGAGATTACTTCGACTCCAATTACGATAACGATGCAGGCTGGCTCAAAACAGTATGGGTAGATAATGATGGGGGAGATACACCGATCCTTGCCGGAGAGAGAATGTTTACTGTTAGCTTCAAAGTGAAGAGCGAGGCAGTGTTAGGCGAGAAGGCGCTGACAGTGCAGACAGAAGATTCCGCTCTATTCTCCATCATGGATGAATCAGGGATAGAGATGAACAAAACGCTTACCCCTGGCAAGGTAACCGTAATCGAGGGACCAGTGCAACATATGGTTACATTTAACTCGCAGGGAGGTAGCGAGGTTTCCAGTATCTCCAATGTGAATAGTGGCACGACAATCAGTGCTCCGACAGCACCGACGAGAGCCGGTTACACATTTGCAGGTTGGTACCAAGAAGCAGCGGGTACAAATGCTTGGAACTATGCAACGGATATAGTCACCTCGGATATGACATTGTATGCGAAGTGGACAAGCAATGGTTCGAACAATTCGAACAACTCAAATAACTCAAATAACTCTGGCATGCCATCCGTTCCAAGTACGTCGTCCGACGATAAACCAGTCGGTTTTCAAGTCATTGTTGACGGTATTGTGAAAGACCAAATTGCTACAGGATCGACGGCTATAGAGAACGGAAAATCGGTGCTGAAGGCTACAATTGATTCATTCAAACTAGCTGATCAACTTAAGAAGGCTGCTGACAAATCCACCGTGGTCATTCCTGTGACCGCCAAAACAGACAAAGTATTAGTGGTTTTGACCGGTGAAGCAGTGAAAAGTATGGAAATTAAACAATCGATCTTGGAGGTACAAACGACAAACGGTACCTATAAGCTGCCTGCTGGGCAAATTAACATCGATGATATTTCCTCTAAACTGGGCGAACAAGTTAAACTTTCTGACATTGTCGTTCAGGTGGAGATTGCTAAGAGCGATGAGGATACAGCTGTTCTCGCCAAGACTGCTTCTGCGCAAGGAGGCTTTGAGGTTGCAGCCCCGCCGGTCACTTTTAATGTAACAGCTTCTTACAATGGTAAAATAGTAGCTGTTGAGCAGTTTAGCAGCTACGTGGAACGTGAAATTCCGCTTCCCGCTGGTATCGATGTGAGCAAGGTGACGACGGCAGCCGTGCTGAATTCAGATGGCCGTGTACGCCACGTACCAACCTATCTCACGACTCGTGAAGGGAAGAATTATGCGACCGTGAACAGTCTCACCAACAGCGATTACTTCCTGATCTGGAATCCAAAGACCTTTGCGGATGTGGAAAGTCACTGGTCAAAGCAGGCCGTTAATGATATGGCTTCCCGATTGATTATCAAAGGTAAAGATGAGAATCATTATGAACCGAATGCTGTCATCACTAGAGCAGAACTTACAGCCATTATGGTTCGTGCGTTGGGCTTGTCTGACACTGGCACCGAGAGTGCATTCAATGATGTCTTGTCCAGTGATTGGTACGCAGGCTCTATCGCTAAGGCTGTGGAGTATGGCTTGATTGAAGGCTATGAGAACCGGACCTTTGCTCCTAACCAAGCTATTACTCGGCAGGAAGCATTGGTGATCATAAACCGGGCGATGAGACTGGCGGGTATAGCAGCTGACGGAGCCTCTCCAGACTCTCTGCTTTCTCCATTCGCAGACCAAACAATGGTTGCATTATGGGCAAAGCAGGCCATGGCTGCAGCTGTGAAGAACAGACTTGTAGAAGGATCGAATGAAGGCTTGATGCCTACAAAGAACCTTACCCGAGGTGAAACTGCAGCAATAGTGCAAAGGTTTTTGATAGAGACCAATCTAATTGATAACCCGAATGACTGATGGGATAATTTACTGATGTACAAAACTAGGCTCTATGTTTTTAATAGAGCCTGGTTTTTTTGTTGTTAATTGATGATGAGCAGGGAACATACATGCTAGGGCTCTTTAAAATATCGGTATTGTTATATATACTAATGATAGTTTAACCCTACATAGAGAAGATCACGGAGAGGAGCGGTTTTTATTATGCCGACCTACTACTACCTTGCAGCAGTTTTATTAGTTGTAACAGCCTATTTGGTTCGACGTAAGCTCAAGATTTTCCGTCCAGCAGCAGGAAGACGCAGAAAACAGATGAAAGTTACGTACAGACGAAAAAAAGCACCATTGAATCTTGGACTTCGAGAAGAAGTCTCCTATCAGCAAACCATTCTTCAATTGGAGAAGAGTTACAATAAGCATTTTGCCAACAAACTCAAGATCCGAATTCAACAGGAATATCCTCACATGAAAACGCTGGAGTATCGGTGGAAATTGATAGAACTTAAGCGATATTTCATTATGGCTTCATTACTTAAGCAGGTGCCCATGTTCAGTGATGAAGTTGATGATTTGTGGCATGAGATGCTGATGTTTACGAAATCTTACGCTGATTTTTGTGCAGAATTAATGGGTTCCACGGTACACCATGAGCCGGCAATCACCCGCCGCGAAACGCCAGGAGCACGTGCATGGTTTGACTGGGTGTACTGTCAATTATTTGAGTTCACCCCCTACAGTGCTGCAATCTGGGGTGATTTTTTCACTTACCCATTATCCAGTGATGTACAGAAGCTGATCGCACAGGGAGATCAATTCGAACTGGTAAATGAACTGTTTCATGCCAGACGCATGCAGGAGGATCCTGAAGCTGCTCAGGTGATTATCTACTTGATTGATCAACTACGTAGATGCGCAACTCTAAGTAAAGACGAGCTATCTCCAGCGTCTTCCGGAAGTAGCGATGTAGCTCTCGTCATGGCTAGCGCCATGGTGTATTACTCCATGCATAACGTGGCGACATATGGGCTACACATGGGCCGGCTGGAGCAGGAAATTCTTCCACAGGAAAAGGCAGCCTATGGTTCCTCGTCAAGCAGTGGCTGCACGAGCAGTTCCAGCTGTTATGCGGATCAATGTACCGACAGCAGTAGTTCCTCGGGAGGATCTGGATCATCCTCGGGATCATCTTCCGATTCTTCTTGCAGCTCATCCAGCTGTTCATCTTGTGGTGGTGGCGGAGATTAATGAGATTGAGTATTTGGGCTACAGTGAATTTGCAATCTTGAATGAAACAGTCACTAGACAAATGGAGATTGCCGGAAGGGAAGAGCACATGCGAAGCAACAAATTCACACCGTATTTAAGTTTTATAGGTTTTGGTTTAGTCGTTTTGACCTTGAGTGTGAATGTAAGCTTTAAGCTAGGAATTGAGAAAGGCTTGGATGAAGTCCAAGCTGGAACGCGGAAAAATGAACAAAGAAGATTTCTTGGATCAGATCAAGAAAGTTAAGACCAGTTTGGGAATCAACATCATTTATATTGTTATCCTGCTGTTTCAACTTGGATACGTCATAGTGAACTGGGACGAGGTTAATATTTAGTGTTCTGACCTGCCTTTCCTGATTTTGATAGAAACATACATAACCTTTAGGAGGAATAATCTTGAAAGCATTATCGATCGTCAGTCTTATTTGGTACGTACTTAATTTTTTGTTAATAGCAGTTTTTTTAGATGGTTCGCAAGAAGGTGCGGAGGTAGCGGCAGTTTTGGGACTTCTGGGTGGACTGTATGGTCTGCTTTTCTCAATCCTAGCTTTGATCGTATCAAGCAAGAGAAAAAAGACCCCTGTAAATGTTCATGAACAACTGCTTCAGCTAGGTGACTTAAAAGAGAAAAATATCATATCAGAATATGAATTCGATCAGAAGAAAGAGAAGTTACTCTCCAGATACAAGTAGTCCAGAGGCCGCTACGGTTAGGTAAAGGCTATTCTGTTTTCTACTCATACCAAAAAGCTGGACTTAGGAAAATAAAAACAGGGCGTTCCCTTCACCGGAGAATCTGCCCTGTTTTCATTTAGAAGCAACTAATATTTGTTACCCATCTCAATGGTGATGATGCGCATGGGCATCTGGTGCGTCGCCTTTGACAGTACATAGTACCGAGGTGTCATGCAGATGTTTTTCGGACTCCACTTGGAGCGTCACATGTTTGATTTCTTTATGTTCCAGCATATGTTCAATCTTCTGAACCAGGATCTCGGATGCATAAACATCCATCGTTCCATCCACCACGATATGAGCGGTCAGCGCGTTCAAGTTACTGGTAATGGACCAGACATGCACATCATGTACACCTTTGACACCATCGACTTGTTTGATGGTTTGCACCAGTTCATTCACATCCACATTGGCTGGAGTGCCTTCCATCAAGATATGCAGGGATGATTTGGTGACATAGAACCCACTACGCAATACCAGTGCCGCGACAATTACACTCGCAAGTGGATCGGCCCAACCCCAGCCAAAGAACATCATGAGCAGGGCTGCCGCGATGGCCCCAACCGATCCCAGCATGTCACTGATGACATGGAGATAAGCCCCGCGCATATTCAGGTTATTCTCTGTATCGCTACCACGCATCATGATCCAGGCCACCAGAATATTGATGAGCAATCCAATGACGCTGATGATTAACATGCCTACGGTTGCGACTTCTGGCGGGTTGATAAAACGCCCAATCGCTTCGTAGAAAATGTAGAGTGCAATGGCGATTAACGTAATTCCGTTTAACGTAGCGGCCAAAATTTCAAATCTTCTGTATCCGTACGTTTTGCCAGTATTCACCGCTTTTTCACCAAAGGTGAACGCCAGCAAAGCGATCCCGAGCGCAATGGAATCGGACAACATATGACCTGCATCCGAGATGAGCGCTAGACTGTTGGTGATGAATCCACCAATGGCTTCAACGATCATATAGATGGTAATAATAATGAAGGAAAACAACAGGACTTTCTTGTTATTGGTAGTATGAGCGTGGTTGTGTCCATGATCGTGCCCATGGTTCTGATCGTGATGATGTCCGGACATATAAATCCTCTCCTTTGGAGCCTTGCTCCGTTATGTAATATGGTTTCTAGTGTGGATATAATTGATCCTTAGCGATGGTTAACCACTAACAAATGAATATATGAGCGTTTGTTCATATGTTATGGTTTTATTATAGTTGCGCCTCATAATAGTGTCAACCAGATTCATGGAAATGTAAACATGGCCGCGGTGTTTCCGGGAATGTGTACTGGCGAATGAGATTGCTTTTATGCTACCATCTGTGCAGGATCAAAGTGAGATGTACTCGTTACATAGAAGGGCGGACAACCTTATGAAACATCTGCTGCTGGCAGACGATGATGCCAATATTCGAGCACTCCTGCGGCATGTCATGACCAAGGAAGGATACCGGGTCCATGAAGCGCAGGATGGATTGGCAGCGGTCAAACTGATGCAAGAAACGCCGATCGATCTGGCGATCCTCGATGTGATGATGCCCGGCATGGACGGACTGGAGTTATGTGATTACATTCGGCAGCACTACGATATTCCAATTATGTTGCTGACGGCACGAGATCAGCTATCTGACAAGAGAGATGGTTATTTGAAAGGAACAGATGAATATGTGACCAAGCCATTTGAACCGGAAGAATTAGTCTACCGGGTAAAGGCGTTATTTCGTCGGTACCATCGCACATCCAGCGATATTATCCGTATGAACCGGATCGTCATTGACCGAAACAATGTGGAGGTTACCGATGGGCAATCCATTCTCTTTTTACCGATGAAAGAATTTGAATTACTCTCACAGCTTGCCCAGTTTCCAGGGCGGTTGTTCTCGCGGGATGAGCTCATTCGGCTCGTTTGGGGAGCAGATTACGAAGGAGATGACCGTACCGTTGATGTGCACATCAAGCGGCTGCGTGATCGTTTTGCCGATTATACGGACGATTTCATCATCCAGACTGTGCGGGGCATCGGTTACAAGATGGAGGTGAAAGCACCTTGAGGACCTTGTACGTCCGGGTATTCCTCATTACAATTGCCGTGATTATGGTCAGCGGCATGCTTGGTTTTCTTTTGTCCAACATCTACTATCATACAAAGCTCAAGGATTTTAATGATGAGAAGCTGGTGGGCATCGCGACGCATATGAAGCAATTTGTGGAACAGCAACCCGGCACGATGGAGCAGTATTTGAACAATGCCGCCGCACTCGGGTACGAAATCTATGTAACGGATGGAAAAGGCAACAACCAATTCTATGGCCGCGAATTCCGTGAGAAAGATCTGAATAAGCAAGCTGTAGATCTGGTGCTGCGGGGTGAGGTATACCATGGCGTCGCCCAGTTTCCAAGCAAACCGTTCATTACCGGATTCTTCGATAATCAATTAAGCAATACCGTGGGTGTTCATCTACAGCTAGGCAATGCAAATTACGCTCTCTTTATGCGTCCGGATGTAATTCTGCAATTCGGTGAGCTGCGGATCTTTTTTGCGCTGATTGGAGCATTGACGATAGGTATTAGTATCCTGATCTTTCTGATCAGTACCCGCTATCTGGTCAATCCGATTGAACGTCTGTCCGAGGCAACCAAACGGATTGCGCAAGGAAAATATAATCTGAAATTGCCTACCGCACGGCGGGATGAGATTGGACAGCTGGCCCAGCATTTCATGACCATGAGTCGTGAATTGGAAAGGGTAGATCAGGCTCGGCAGCAGTTTGTATCCAACGTATCCCATGAGATCCAATCGCCGTTGACCTCGATTCAGGGTTTTGCCCAATTGGTGGCGGATCGGGATCTGCCTGAACAGGAAAGAGAGCACTATGCATCAATCATTGAGGAGGAGAGCCGTCATCTCTCTTTGCTCAGCAAACAACTGCTACTCCTGTCCTCCCTAGAACAAGGCAACGAAGATCTGAGCAAAGTAAAGTTCTCTCTGCGAGATCAATTCCGGCAAGCCGTTCAGGTGCTGCAATGGCAATTGGAAGAAAAAGAACTGCTGCTTCGGATTTCGGTGCCCGAATCCATCCAGCTAGTCGGTAATGAAGTGCTGCTCATGCAAGTTTGGATGAATCTACTGGGCAATGCGGTAAATCATCTACCGCAGGGAAGAAGCATCGAGATTCACGCCGAGCAGACGGATAACCAGTGTGTGATTCAGATTCGGGATACAGGAGACGGGATTGCTGCGGAGCATCTGCCTTTCCTGTTCGATCGATTCTATCGGGTGGATCGTGCGCGGGAACGTTCTTCTGGACGAACCGGGCTTGGACTTGCCATTGTGCAGAAAATTATCCGAATTCATGACGGTACGATCGAGGTTTCCAGTTCGCCTGAGGGTACGGTCTTTACGGTGACACTTCCGCAGATGTAATCTGTTATTCATTTGCCGTTCATTTTCGCCTCCTATACTTGGATTATCAAGAGGGAGGTCACAGAACATGTACTTGGCTATTCGGGAAATGAGGTATGCCAAAGGGCGCTATGCCTTAATTGCTACAATCATGGTGCTGGTTTCATTTCTGGTACTGTTTGTTACAGGTCTTGCACAGGGGCTGGCGTATGATAACGCAGCTTCGGTCAAAAATATGGCAGCAACCCACTTTGTGCTGGAGCAGGATTCGAATCATCGGTTCACCCGGTCACAAGTGGATCAGGATCAACTTAATCAAGCTCGCTCCGTGGTGGGGCAAGAGAACGCTGAGCCACTCGGTGTGAAAATGACAACCGTCAGTCCAACCGGCGACACAAAAAAGATCGATGTCACGCTGTTCATGGTTAATCCGGAGGGCTGGCTTGCTCCAACGGTGACTGAAGGGTCTCCGATTACGGATCAGACAAAAGGGCAGGTTGTGGTGGACCAAAAGTTGTCTGAATCTGGTGTCACAATTGGCACCGTCTTGGTCGATCAAGCTTCGGGAACGGAGTGGACCGTTGGTGGATTTGTACAAAATGAGTCTTTCAGTCACTCCCCAGTAGTGTTCTTGAATGCACAGGAATGGCTCGCACTTCAGGGAAGTTCACGAACTTCGCAAGGTTCAGCAGACACCAATGCTCATGCTCCGGTGTACAATGCCATTGCGATTAAGGGTGGGGGCGATCAGGTAGACCGCCTGAGTGCTGCAATGCCTAATACGGAAGTCATCACAAAGTCGGATGCCGTATCGGCCATTCCTGGTTATAAGGAAGAGCAGGGATCGTTGCTCATGATGATCGCTTTTCTATATGTCATCTCGGCGTTTGTGCTTGCGGTATTCTTCTATGTCATCACAATTCAGAAAACAAGTCAGTTCGGGATATTAAAAGCCATAGGAACGCGGAATGCTTATCTGGCGGGTAGTGTTTCGTTACAAGTCTTGGTTCTGTCGGTTGGCAGTCTGGTCATTAGCGTACTATTGGTTCGACTGTTCGAGTCCATTCTTCCTGCATCGATGCCGTTTCAATTAGGCTTGTCCACCCTTGCTCTGACCTGTGTGTTATTCATACTCATGTCTGTGGCGGGTTCGTTATTCTCGGTGTGGAAGGTTACCAAAATTGATGCACTTGATGCGATTGGGAGGACAGCAGCATGAGAAACCGATTGGTATTACAGGGAATTACACAGACCTTTGAAGATGGCGGCAGCAAACGCACGATTCTGGACAAACTGGACCTTGAGGTTGCCGAAGGGGAACTTGTGGCCGTAATGGGGCCTTCCGGCTCGGGCAAAAGTACATTCCTGTCCATTGCTGGCGCACTTCTTGAACCAACGGAAGGACAGGTTTTGCTGGACGGGGCTTCTATTATGGGCAAAAGCAAACAGGATATATCCGATGTGCGATTACAGCAGCTGGGTTTTATATTTCAAAGTGCCAACCTCATTCCATATCTGAAAGTAGAAGAACAACTCATGGTGGTCGCAAAGCTCGCCGGAACGGATAAAAATAAGGCGGAGAAGCGAGTGGATGAGCTGCTGGATACGGTGGGGTTGACCCATCGGAGGAAGGCATATGCGGAGAAGCTGTCTGGCGGGGAACGTCAGCGGGTCGCCATTGCAAGGGCGTTGATGAACGATCCGGCTGTCCTGCTCGCGGATGAACCAACAGCCAGTCTGGATGCGGAACGTGGACTGGATATTGTCGGCATGATTGCACGGCTCGTGAAAGAGCAGGGCAAGAGTGCAGTGATGGTTACGCATGATGAGCGGATTTTGCCGCTCTGTAGCCGGGTTCTTTTTTTGGAAAATGGGAAACTGGTGCAGCATTAGAAGGAGAATGGTCTGAGAGTCTGGAGAGAACACTGATTCAAGGCTTAAGGGCAGAGAGCGTAAGAAGAGGGTCACGTATTCCCCGGTGGGAAGGTGGCCTTCTTTCTGTGTTTTCGACTATAATTGGAAGAATAGTGGAATTAGATAGAGAGGATCGGGTGCGGATGAGTAGCTTGAGTGCGGAACTATTTCCGGCGCTGAGTACGTCGATTCATTGGGGAATTATTGAGGCGGAGTTCAGATTTAACGATATCGTGGATGAAAATCTGGTGAGCAATATTAGCATCATTCCATTTGTCGGGGATCAATGTGTTGTCTTTCAACTGGATAATGGAGCCTGGGAGCTGCCTGGGGGTACGCTTGAAGCAGGTGAGCATTACATGGATGGACTGAAGCGTGAACTGATGGAGGAACTTGGGGCAGAAATGCGGTCCTATCAGATCTTTGGTCAATTCTATTGCACATCCAGTGCTTTGGAACCGTATCGGCCGCATATTCCGCATCCCCATTTTGTACGAATCATCGGATATGGAGATGTTGAACTTGTCGGTGATCCACTGAATCCGGAAGATGGCGAGCAGGTGGTTGCGGTGGAAGTGGTTGAGATTGATGAAGCGATCCGAAGATTCCAGGAACAGAACAGGCAGGACATTGCGGAGATGTACAAACTGGCTTATGTACTGCGAGATGAAGCGAAACAGTGAGAGGCAATGGTTAGGTATTCTAATTCCAGATAACTTACGGAGGTAATGATGATTCGAGATAAAATTAACGAGCTGCTGGATGCATTACCCGAAATGGAACTGAACCGAGCATATTGGGGGATTGAGCGTATCCATCAGGAATATATATTCAAGAAGAACTTGCAGGATAAGGGAGTTATTGTGTCCGAACTGTACGACGAATCCGAAGAGATTGTACAGAAATGGGACAGCGTATTTTCCAATAATATCGATGATGTGGTCAAAGAGTCTATCCATTATAGCCAGTACAAGTGGCATATGTTCAGTTATGAACAACAGAAATGTCTGACACATGATGAAGCACGAGATGCTTTCGATGCCGAGCCGAAAGATGAAGTATATGTGATGTATGAAAGTGGTGGTTGGGTGCTTTTATACGAAAACGCGAATCGGGTCATTGCAGCGGATTTTGATTCGGAGCAGGATATCTATATCTTCGACCGAGCGTTTACATGGACGTACGTGTATACGCACGAATCCATGTGTGGCCCTTATTTTTATAAAATAGAACAAGCATGATTCTGAACAAAAAAGGGTAACAACGAATTAAATAAACTTTGCCTTGGGAGTGATATCAATGCAGGAACTTTTTAAGAAGATCATCAAAACAGACGTCAAACCCGTATTTGCCAAACACGGCTATTCGAAGAAAAATCTGAATTTCTACAAAGCGGATGGAAACCTCGCATATAAGTTCAACATTCAAAGAGCAAAGTATAACACCAGTAGACAAGTCCAGTTTTATGTTAATTGTGGTGTTCATTCCACCGAACTTGCGGAGTTGCATTCCGTTGGATTGAATGGAGACATATTGGAGTTCACATCTCATTTTACCTGCCGAATCAGAGAAATAGCCCCTTCCGCTCCGGCCCACTATACCTTAACGCCTGATATCGATCCAGACGCTTTATCGAAAGAACTGGTGTCACATTTGGAAGAGGGTATGTCATTCTTACACTCGCTAACAGGGGCCAAAGATATAGTCCATTATTATATGGACAAGACAGCGCTATATTTAAGCGAAGTAACCTTCCGCTTCCTGCTAAAAGCCGGCAATACGGAAGAAGCCAAGCATTATTTACAGCAACTGTACGCCAAATACGGAGCCGAAAAGCGCTGGACGATATTAGAAAAGAAATATGCAGCCGTTTTTGCCGAGTACGGATTATAAGCTTTGCTCCAGACAAATAGCCAAAATGAGAGGGGATAACATATGAACGATACTCAATATAATTTAAATTTTGAGAAACTGTGTAATGAATTACAGCTTGGTGAATTGATCAGTTCGCCCAAACCGATTTCAGGTGGACTTCTTCATCGAATGTACGCCATTCAAACGACGCAAGCTAATTATGCAGTTAAGGCATTGAATCCCCAGATCATGATACGACCTGCTGCTGTGCAAAATTATATTGATTCAGAAAAAATCGCAAGCGTGGCAGCTGAACATATCCATGCTCAACCTGCAAAAAGGTTAAAGGGTGCTTCTATACATAACATTGATAATCAATTCTATCTAATATTTGATTGGATTGAGGGTCAATGTTTGAAACAAGATGAAGTTACTATCAATAACAGTTCTCTGATGGGAACGATTCTTGCAGATATCCATAAAACGGATTTTAGACAACTAGAATTGGATAGTTCACAGGCGACTAATTCTAAAAAAATAGATTGGCTGTTTTATCTGAACAAAGGAAGAAATGAGAATTCGGAATGGATTAAGATTTTGGATTCCAATATGGATAAGCTGTATGAGTGGAGCATGAAAGCTAAGAATTCATCTTCAATGTTAGCATCCAATAATGTTATTAGTCACAGAGATCTGGAACCTAAGAATGTGATGTGGAGACAAGACATACCTATTATTATAGATTGGGAATCGGCAGGTTATATTAATCCGATGCATGATCTGGTAGAAACAGCTGTGTATTGGTCAGTAGATAGCGCTGGAAGTATAAACGAGGAAAAGTTCTTGGCTTTTATAAGTGGATATAAGAAGCGAGTGGGGAGTCTAACAGCCAATTGGGAAGTGGTTCTGGATATTGGTTTTGCTGGAAAGTTGGACTGGCTCGAGTATAGTCTTAAACGGTCACTGTGGATTGAATGTACGGACATAGAGGAACAGCTAGTAGGAACATCCCAAGTCATTAGGACTTTAGAGGCTTTGAAACAATACGAGTATATGATTTCAGATATAAAGAACTGGTTGAATACTTAATCCAGGAGGGGATGCCCATATGGCAAACGGTAAAGGAACACTCAGGACGTGCGAACAAGGACATTTGTATTATAAAAAAAGTGATTGCCCAACCTGTCCAACGTGCGAAGCTGAACGTAAACCGACAGAAGGATTTCTAGCTTTGCTGTCAGCTCCCGCCGGACGTGCCTTGGAGAATGAAGGCATAACAACACTACTGCAACTTGCCGAGTACACGGAGAAAGAAATCCTGAAGCTGCACGGAATCGGGCCATCTGCCATGCCTAAACTTCGAAATGCATTGGAAGAAGAGGGATTGTCTTTTAAGAAATAACCCTCTTCACCCCTTTCCTCTAATCCAAGACGGAAGTAATCTCCTCCATCGTTACCCGATACAAGAAGTTACCTTCACTGAGTAGCAGACGATGTTGGCGAAAATCCTGCCGTGCCTGCTTGAAGGGCTGATCTTCCTCATTTAACAAAACAATCTTCTGCCCCTTGTTCAATCTACTGGGTTTCTCCATTTTCTTAAGCACAAACGTACCATGTTTACCGTACCCGGCATCGAACAAGAAATGATAACCATCCGTACTGAGGCCAGAGGAACCGGAGATGTTTGGATTCATAAATGTTACGTTAGGTTCACTGGTTCCCCCTGAGATACAACCGAGTTCAAAATCGGTATAGAAGTAGAACCAGATCTGCTTCTCATTCACCACATTGAGTGCGTAACAATCTGCAATGTCAGCTGCGCTGTTTTCGTACACTTTATTACCGTGCTCATCCCAGGCCAACAGACCGTTTGATCCAATTGGATCGGCCCATCCGTAGTTACCAAATACCCCTTCATCAAAGTAACTGGTCCAGATTGTTCCCTGCTCTGTGACCTGTACACTTTGGATACCGTCTCCCAACAGAAACTCGCGAATTGTATTTCCGTCTAAATCACACACTTTGGCGTTCAAATCAAATTGTTCATTTCCGTAATTCGCACACCGTGCTCCGACGAGCAGCAGATGATCATGTAATGGTTGTACGTAATGATAATTGAACGTCTGCCCCCAGATGACAACTTCCTCAATAGTTTGATCTGTCACAATAAGCACTTTGTACGTATAGCTTTGCTTCAATTTACTTTGGACGAACATACCTCGCTCTCTCTCGGGGATCTGATTCATCAACAACACATAGACAAGGCCATCACCGCCCCACTGGGTGGAAACGATATCGAAGTCCTCGACATAATTTGAAATGTCGGCAAAAGGCAAAAGTTTTACTTTAGGATTGGGCATATCCATATCCTCCTTTGTAGTCAAATGCAGAGTCACCATCTGCATCTGTATAAGAGGATTATGACGTTCACGTACTAAACTGAACATGGCGGAAGTATAGCGAAGGTCTTCTATGGCTTTTGCAACGTATGAGTAAGATCTTTTGAAAATGCTGCTTCGTCCTTGACACTCGTAGTACAATAAGGAAGTTGTGTAAAATTCTATATGAGAGGAGGACGGAGAGATCGCTATAAGAAGAGTGTGAAAATACATACAACGCACGTGAAGTAAAGGGATAGAAGCACCCGTAGATTCGATTTGCATTATGACTATTACGAGGAAGACTCATCTCAGAAAAACAAAACTGCATAAGGAAGTGTTACGAGGTGGAACCACATATTGAAGAGCAAAAAACAGACTACCGTCCACTAGGTGTGTCGGGATTGGGTGGTTGGCTGATTCTCATCCAGATTGGATTATTTGTTACGGTAATTCTACTTGCAGTGCAATTATTTCAGCAGATAATACCCACATTCACAACTGAGACTTGGGAAATGCTAACTTCCAAACAATCAGACTATTATCACCCATTATGGGGTCCAGTACTTATTTTTGAGATGGTGTACAATACGCTGTTTTTATTATTCAGTGTATATACAATTTTTGTGTTTTATAGCAAGAAAGCAATATTACCCCGTCTGATGATCATCTTCTATGGTCTCAGTCTGATTGTAGGTATTATTGATTACCTATTATTGCTCCAGATTCCGTTAGCAAAAGAATTGGAAGATGGAAGCTCGATCAGAGAAATTGCTAAATCTGTCATCACTTGTGCCATTTGGATTCCTTATTTTATCAAATCCGAGCGAGTTCATAACACATTTGTAAGATAAATGGTAAGCAGGAAATGCCCGATCTTGGATAGAAGCTATCTGAGGTCGGGTTTATTGTATATATGCCGGGCTAGTCATACAGTGTAAAGGTACATTGTTCATTATAGAAGTGAAAAGGAGGAGAGATCTTGAAGATTTATCTGGTAAGGCATGGGATGGATGAGGAAGGGTATCGAGGCGGATGGAGCGATCGTGGACTTATGGAACAGGGTCATATTCAATCAAAGAAACTGGGAGAGCATTTGCATCGTTACGCTGAGGAGTACAACATACATACGATTATTAGCAGTGATCTTCCTCGTGCAGTGCAGACTACACGGGAAATTGAGAAACAATTAAACATGCAGGCTAGCTTAATGAAAGATTGGCGGGAGATGAATAACGGAGATTTGGCAGGCATGCTCCATAAGGATGCTGAAGAGCATTACCCAGGGATTTATTTCAACACCCTTGAGATGGATTCGCCTTTTCCAGGAGGAGAAAGTCCAGGGGATTTTTATAACCGGATAAGCATATCTTTCGAGAATCTTCTTAGAGATATAGAGGACCAAACAGTCAAGTCCAATGTTCTATTAATTACTCACGGCGGAGTGATTAACATCCTGTATTATCTGCTTGAGAAGAGGGAATGGAGCAATAAGTCCAGCTTTTATCCCATGGACAACACCAGTGTACATACCGTTGAAAAGGGAATGCATGGTTGGAAACTTAGCAGTGCAAATGTGTTAAGTCATCTACATTAGTTGTATTCATGATAGATTAAAGAGAAGATGGAGGCGATGACATGAGCGATAAACCAATTGAACTGTTGCAACGTTTAAAATCTTTATCCGGCCCATTTCCAACGTGGGATACGGGGCAGTTGCCGGAGCAGCCGGGGAAGTTATTTTTGGAGTGGTTGAGATTGGCGGTTGAGAACGAAGTGAAAGAACCTCATGCTATGACAATATCCACCGTGGATCAAGACGGTTATCCTGATGCGCGGGTGTTGATTTTGAAGAACGTAATCGACGAAACGTTTTATTTTGCCTCCAGTTCGGAGAGTCGAAAAGGCCAGCAGTTGAAGGAGAACTCTCATGTGGCCCTGACATTCTACTGGCCTTCACTTGGAAGACAGATTCGGATAAGGGGAATTGCGGAGGATCGGGGAGATGAAGCGGGCGCTGATGATTTCCGCAAACGTTCAGCTGGAGCAAGAGCAGTTGCTATGACAGGGCATCAGAGTGAGGTTTTGGATCGTGAGGAACTGCTGGATCGTTCCATCGAAGCTCAGAAAGAAAAGATAAGTCGTGACCCCGGTGTCGTTACACCTCAGTGGAGATTATATGCCGTGAATGCACAAGAGGTGGAGTTTTGGCAGGGAGATTCGGAGCGTAAGCATGTGCGAGTCCAATATGTGATGCAAGATGGGCAGTGGAAGACACTCAGATTATGGCCTTGATTGTACAACAGATGAGTTAGGCAATATGGACCGAATTGCTGAGTGTTTCTTTGTCCTACTAATCTCAGGAGGGTGAGTCAATGAAAACGATTGAAAGTTTCTTCGAACCATTTCCCGTGTTGGAAACCGAACGGACGTTACTCCGGCCTCTTACCTATGATGATCTGGATGATATGTATAGTTATTGCGTTGTACCTGCTGTATCGGAGTTCACCACCTGGGACGCGCATCAGAGCAAAGAAGACACCAAAGCTTTTTTAGATTTTGTCATGAGTCGCTATGAGACGGATCTAATAGGCCCATGGGGGATTGAAGATAAACACACCAAGAGGCTGATCGGTAGTTGTAACTATCTAGGGTGTGATAGCGATAACAGGAGAGTTGAGCTGGGATATGTGTTATCTGATCAATATTGGAATCAAGGCTACATGACTGAAGTAGTGAAACGAATCATCCGATTTGGATTTGACGAAATGGGGCTCGAGCGAATCCAGGCCAGATGTTTAGTGGAAAACACAGGTTCTGCCAAGGTCATGGAGAAAGCAGGCATGCAATTCGAAGGTGTGCTGAGGAAATACATGAAGGTGAAAAATGAGCTTCAGGATCTGAAGATGTATGCTATCGTAAAAGAAGACTTCTATACTCGTGTTAAATAAAGAACGTGTTATTTAAAAGTCGTGTGACATTTATCATGCTGACGAGCCTTGGATTCCCTATAATCCTGAATTTATCAGTGGTACACAATAAAAGCAGAAGTAAGAAACAGCTTGAATTGCTGCATCAAGAGTTCAAGGTATCGTATTGAATATTGTCTAATTCAATAATCATATGCCAAGCTTTGGCCCATTCCCGATCGTTGAGGAAATGGGTTTTATTTTTGTTTTCAGCAAGCAACGTACATAATATCATATCGTGAACTTGTTGTTATCCGCTATAATCTTCAAGTTATCCAAACGTGGATTGAATGAAGAAACCAGGAGGTACAACGAATTGACGACCAAAAACAGATATAAATCACTCGAACTGGAGACACCCGGCGTATATGAGCTGGAAGGGCTTGAAGTGGGAGTGACATCGAACTGCAATTATAAATGCGACTACTGCTGTGCCTACAATCGGGATGATGGAGCATGCATCGATAGTCAGGAAGTTATCCGTATTATTAGTGAGCTTCCTCGTCTCAAGCGAGTGCGATTGTCAGGGGGAGAAGTTACTCTGAAATACCAGGATTGCCTGGAGATTGTGACGTACTGTACGGCACATGGCATCGATACACAATTGAACAGTAATGCTAGTTTGCTGACTGAAGAACGAATCATCGCGTTGCGTGATGCAGGCTTGTCTAACATTCATATCTCGTTCAATTATACGGATGCGGAGTCGTATGCTGCGTACTACCGTGTGCATCCTCGCATGTATGCAAGGTTGGAGCAGAATATCCGTTTGTGTACGGAAGCCGGTCTGGAGACGGTGCTGGAAACGTTACTGTTTGAAGGGAACCAAGCGAACATGCAGGCCATTAGCGATAAGGTGTATGACCTGGGGGTGCGCATCCATGAGATCCAGAACAGTATTAAGATGCCGCATACGGATTGGAGTCAGATTGTATCGAGAGAGTCCCTTGTTCGATCTGTTACGGAATTAATTAAAAATAAAAAGCCAGATACAACGCTCTATTTTACCTGTATGGATCGGTTTGCTGAACAGTTGAATTTGCACGAACAACCTGGTGTGTATTTCTCTAATTGTGTGGATGGCACGAAACAGCTGCACTTGCACGGTAACGGGGATATTCTCATCTGTGAGTTATGCCATCCTGTCGTGATTGGCAACATCTATACTGGAACGTCGTTGAAGGATATCTATGCGCAGCAGCACCCGGCGTTAACGGAATTTTTGGAAAAGCGACCTTGTCCCGCATACGATGCTCTTTTTGCAGACGCATAAGAGGAAGACCTGTTGAAGATATGTGATATGTATGTTGAACGAATATGTACACGATAACAGTGACATTTAGGGTTATATAGACTGAAATCAAGGTGATCTGGTTTCCTCAATGGGAAAACGGATCACCTATTTTTATTGAACTATTCAGTTACACAATAACAGCGATTGGAAGGTTGTTCTGTCATCGTAGTGTCAGTATGAATATTCTTTAGTTCAATTGATATGGTTTCAGATTCATTTAAGCTACCCGGCCTAATATGGCTTTAAGAACTTAGATGAAGAGGTGAGCTTCACATGATGAAGATTGATGAGAAACCAACCCGGAAAGAACCACATAAAAGGCCGATCTCTCCAAGAAAGCGCAGATGGCTTATCATCACACTTGTCATCGTGCTTGCGGTAGGTGGAACCCTATACAGCCTGGCTGACCGTTACCTGATAAGGCATGTGCAGGTAGTTGTAGCAGATGAGAACACAGGAACGCCAATAACAGGCAACACCAATGATTCCAACAATACTTCGACCACCACAACTGAAGTGAATGCAACGTCAGATGATTGGAATTATTCGAGTGATGATATGAAGGTCAGTATTGAAAAGGTACAGACGGGTTCAGGCTCGGATCAGATTACGTATTATGTCGCTGATGTTCAGCTGACGGATGCAAGCAGTCTGCGAACTGCACTGGCGGATAACAGCTTTGGAACGAATATTACCGAAAATACATCAGAGATTGCTGCAGTCAACAATGCGATCTTTGCCATTAACGGTGATTACTATGGATTCCGCGACGATGGTGTCATTATCCGAAATGGAACGTTGTACCGAGACAGTCCAACGCGGGATGCACTTGCCCTGTTCAACGACGGTACGATGAAAACATATAACGAAAATGAAATTTCTTCCTCGGAACTGCTGGCCGAAGGTGCAACCAATACACTATCCTTTGGGCCCATTCTGATTCAAAATGGCGAGATCGTCAGTGATTTTAGCAGTGTGAAAATCGATAACAACTTTGGCAACCGCTCCATCCAGGATGCGAATCCAAGAACTGCGATCGGCATGATTGCTCCGAATCATTATGTCTTCGTGGTGGTGGACGGACGGCAGAACAACAGCCGTGGCATGAGCTTGGCAGAACTCGCCGATGTCATGAAAGGCCTCGGAGCAACCGAAGCCTACAATCTGGACGGCGGCGGTTCATCCACAATGTATTTTATGGGCAGAGTTGTCAATAATCCGCTGGGGCGTAACCAGGAACGTGGCGTAAGTGACATTTTATATCTGACGGAGGGACAAGGATCATGACGATATTAATTCCATCATATGAACCCGATGTACGTTTACTGAATCTCGTTTTGCAACTGCAAACATTTAAACTTGGTCCCATTGTGATTTTGGATGATGGCAGTGGCCCAGGGTACCATGGGATTTTTGAAACGGCAGAAGCCTACGGCTGTACAGTCCTGACACATCCCGTCAATCTGGGTAAGGGCAGGGCCTTGAAGACGGGCTTTCAGTATATTAAGGAGTATGGACCTCAGGGCGGTATAGTGTGCGCAGATAGTGACGGACAGCATCTGCCACATGATATTAAGCGTATCTTCGAAGTGCTACTCGCACAGCCGACACCAGGAATTGTACTCGGCAGCCGTCGCTTCAGTGGTAAAATTCCAGCACGTAGCCGGTTTGGCAATACAGTCACAAGGGCGGTCTTTTCCCTCACAACAGGTACCCAGGTATATGATACACAGACGGGTCTACGTGGTTTTCCTTACTCCATGCTGGATTGGCTGAACCAGATTCCTGGGGATCGGTTTGAATATGAGATGAACATGTTATTAACGGCACACAAGGAAGGGTATGAGATTACGGAGGAGTTTATTGATACGGTGTATCTGGATCACAATGAGTCCTCCCATTTCCGCCCGTTGGTTGATTCGTTCCGGATCTATATGCCAATCCTGATGTTCAGCACATCTTCGGTGCTATCGGCACTGATTGATTTTGGATTACTGTTCGTCATCCAGTATTTGACGCATAATCTGTTTCTATCGGTTGTCGCAGCAAGGCTGTGCAGCTCCATCTTCAACTATACGATTAATCGGAAGTACGTATTTCCCGCTGGACGAACCTCTAAGGTTCGGCAGTCATTGCCCAAATATTTCTCACTTGTCCTACTGGTGCTGTTATTAAACTACGGTTTATTGTATTTTTATAATGAAAAATTAATTATCCCGCTGCTCGCAGCCAAGCTGCTGACCGAGGTATCCATCTTCCTGTTTAGCTATTGGGCACAGCGTAGATTTGTCTATTAACTCTGAAGAGAGAGTAAGCCTATGGCTTGCTCTTTTTGGGTTGAAACGGTTTCATATGTACCCCGAAATAGGTTACGATGGAGTGGGAAATAAGGAGCCTTATTTTATGTGAAATGGATGTGGGCTGATGTTGAATCGTGTGCGCAAGGACTCGCGTTATTACCTTCAGGAGCATCAGGATCGGAAAAACCGCATTTTGCATTACTTCGCGTTTTTGTCGGCGTTTGTGGCATGGATTTTTTTGTTTATTGATATCAAAGTCACGCTCCTACTCGCTGTCATCCATTACGCTTTATCCTGGATGGGGCACTTCTATTATGAAGGCAATAAACCCGCAGCTTTTCGTTATCCTCATAATTGTAAATATTCTTTAGTTGGACTTATATAAAATAAATATGGGAGGATGATTATGTATCTTCGAAGTGTGGAACTCCTGTCGGCCAAGATCGAGAATCGAGACCAATACCCTTTTGACATCCCCGCGATCCGGTCCTTGGAACGGTTGGAACTCAGGAATAACGTTACTTTTTTTGTAGGTGAAAATGGTTCTGGGAAATCTACGCTGCTCGAAGGCATCGCTCATCAATGTGGATTCAATACCGCAGGGGGCGGCAGGAATAATGCCTATGAGACATATGCATCGGAATCCTCGCTCGGGAATTATCTCAGACTGGCATGGTTGCCCAAAATAACGAATGGCTTTTTCATGCGCTCTGAATCTTTCTATCAGTTTGCATCACATGTGGATGCGATGCCGGAGTCGCTTCAATATTATGGCGGGCGTTCATTACATGAACAATCACATGGGGAGTCTTTTCTCAGTCTGTTCGTCAACCGCTTCAGTTCCAAAGGCATCTATCTGCTCGACGAGCCCGAAGCCGCTTTATCTCCAGCTAGGCAGCTCTCCTTATTGCGTATCCTTCATGATCTGTCGAGCACTTCGCAATTTATTATTGCGACGCATTCACCCATTTTGCTAGGATATCCGGGGGCAGAGATTTTAAGTTTTGACGATAGCCAGATTCAAGAGGTAGCCTATGAGGATACCGATCACTATCAGATTACCCGCAGCTTTCTGGAGAACCGCGACCGGATGCTGAATGAATTATTTAAAGATTAAGTTCTCAGTTTAACAAGGGAAGTTACTCAACCATGGGCGTGAAATTTATTTATGAGGAGAGATTGGATGAAAGTAGGTTTGCTTATTGTTGATATGCAGGAGAGTATTGTGCGGAAAAAGATGGATCAGACTTCGATAGACCATGCCTGCGAGTACATTAACCATGTGGCTAATGTGCTGCGCTCGAATGATCATACGGTCGTTCACGTGCAGGATGTGGAGGGCATGGAGGAGGCACCGTCAGATGAGTATCGCATCATTCCCGAGGTGGATGTGAATGAGAAGGATCTCACCGTTACCAAGGAAGCCTCCAATGCCTTCTGGCAAACTGACTTGGAGCAGGTGTTGAAGAGTCATGGAGTTGAATTGGTGATCATCGCCGGTTTTGCCGCAGAGGAATGTGTTCTATTCACCTACAACGGAGCGATGGAGCGAGGTTTCCGTCCGGTGATGTTGCAAAATGGAATTCTTAGCACCCATCCCGAAGCGGTGGCTTCAATGTACAGAGATCGCAATGTGATCTCATATCCTGTGGTTGATTATCTATATAAGTTCAACTAAAGAGGTTTACACTGAGCACTCCAATGACAGAACAACCTTCCGATCGCTGTTATCCCCAGATTTTTTTGATTCCCTTTTTAAAGGGGGAAATCCGGTGCTAGCGTATGCTTCCGATGCAGCTTTCTTTCAGAAAGCTTTCAGGCGAACGCTCCGCTTCTTCAGGTTATTTCTGTCCTCTCCGTTTTTATGTAAAAAGTTTAGTTGAACCTATATAATTCGATAATTATTAGCTAAGTGCTAATGGATATTTGGTGAAAAATAAAGACAAGACCAATAATCGGACTCTTTAGGGAGTCTTTTTTTGTCCAAATGTTCATGTCCACTGTGAAAGTAAGGTTACTCCATGGTTTAAACCAAACTTTGCCTATATCTGCTGTGGTTGAAAGAATATATTGAGAACAGGGCACAGCAAACTCGTTGTGGACATCGGTAATGTCATGTATGGACCACTAACCAACTCATTAACTAAGGGAGATATGCAATGAAGATGAATGTACAAATTACGAGTATTTTGGCAGAACAAAAGGAATTGTTCCTCAACCTGTACAACTTGTACTTATATGATCTGTCCGAATTTTCTGGCGAGGATCTACTTGAAGAGGGGAAATATGATCCAACGAACACCTATCTATATCTGGAACGCGATGAATTACATCCGTTTTTGATTCAGTATGAAGGGAAGGTTATTGGATTCGTACTGGTGTGCTCACCTCCATATGTGCCGGAAGAAGTGGATTATACCGTGCAGGAGCTGTTCTTGGTCAAAAAATATCGCGGACAGGGGCTGGCAGCCCAAGCGGCTGACTTGGTTTTTGCTCAATTTGAGGGTACATTTAAAGTGGAACAGCTTGCTAATAATGCGGCAGCAGTTTCGTTCTGGAAAAAGTATTATGAGCAACATCAGATTGAATATACTGAGTCTGCATATAATATTGAAATTGACAATATCGCTGGCAGTCACCGGATTTTGTCTCAGACTTTTGTGCGTGAAAGAGAGAAATAATATTTAAATTAGAAGGTGATTAGTTTGTTCATTATCGTAGCAACCAAGGGGAGTTTGAAGTGGATTTCAGGTGTATTTCAGGCAGAAGATGTAGCTAGACAGTACATGGATCTCATACCTGATGAGCTTAAGGCATACCATGAATTCATTCAGATAGAAAACCTCACATATCCATTTTATATTATAGAGCGTCAGGATTCTCCATTTAGGTATCTTGGTAAAGATGAAGTGATTTCACTTTTTGATAAAACAGATGTGTCAGAGGATGAAGATGAGGTGCACTTCAATATTTACACGATTGATTCAGATTATAGATCGAACAAACCTGGAACAGATTATATGGGAGCATTGAGGCATGATCATGTGACCAATGAATCTATAGAGATGTACCGAGAAGAAGGAACAGCGTTTCTGAGTAGACGAAGGATTTTATGAATGTGAGAATTGAGGAAACTAGTGATTCAGCATTTTAGTTTACTACCTAATTTAATAAACGAGGATACCTATGGATACGACAACGAGGTGTCCTTTTTTTTGTTATATTTCAGTTCTGATGTGATAGGGAGGAGTAGAAAAAATGTATACTGTATGCACCGAAAGTTGGGCTCTAAACTCTTTAACAGACTGGGTTTTGTAGCCATATTTCATGGTCAGTATTTTATGTATACTATTGCTGATCTTTGTGATAAGTTGAGCGAGTAAGATCCAGTAATCATACTATGAGTGAGAGGACTAATATCATGAATTGTGCTAAAAAGCTTGTGACCACTCTATTGATTACAGTTATGTTGTTTTCATCGTTTAATGTAGTATTGGGTGCCGCCGAATCTTCGGCATCAGACATCGAGGGAAACTGGGCAGAAAGCCAAATTACGAAATGGATCGACAAAGGTTTTATTCATGGTTATGAAGATGGCAGCTTTAAACCGAACAATACCATAACAAGAGCAGAGTTTTTCTCATTGGTTAATCGTTCATATGGATTTACTGAAACAGCATCTGTATCCTTCAAGGATGTTACTTCATCTAACTGGGCATATGCTGAGGTTTCCAAAGCTGTAAAAGCTGGATACATAAAGGGTTATAGGGACGGTACAATCGGTGCCAATAAACCCATTACTAGACAAGAAGTTGCAGTTATTATCAATGATCTTCTGGATCTATCGAATGAAGCTAGTACTGGAAATCACTTTACGGATTCCAATATGATAGCCTTATGGGCTAAAAATTCGGTAGATGCTATAGTGGCTAAAGGGATTTTACAGGGCTACGATAATAACTTCAATCCGAATAAACCGATCACTCGTGCTGAAGCAGTCGTTGCGCTGGATCGTTCAGTGAATGCAAGAGCAACGGATTACAGCTTAGCTGGAACATATGGCCCTGAGGCGGGGACGCAGACCATTGATGGGGATGTGCTCATTAGCACGGCTGGGGTTACATTGAAGAATATGATCATCAAAGGAAACCTATTATTTAGTGAAGGTATCCAAGAAGGAGATGTACACCTTACGAATGTTACGATTAAAGGTGTGACACGGGTAGAGGGTGGGGGCGTTAGTACCATCTATTTAAAAAATACCGTAACATCTACCCTTATTGTTGATAAGAAAAAAGGACCCGTTCTCATTATTGTAGAAGGTTCAACGACAGTTGGAGAAGTAACCATTCACTCCCCTGCTACGCTACAAGAAACGGATATTACGGGGAATGGCTTCGGCAAGATTACATTATCCGAGCGGTTACCTGCGGGTTCAAAAGTAGGTTTGAAAGGAACATTTGATTCCTTAATCATTAAAGGCAGTGGGGTTCAGGTGGATATTCCTGAAGGCCGTATTAAGGACGTTATCGTAGCAGTTACAGCAACGGGGACGACTCTTAACTTAGGCACGGATGCAACGATTGTAAACCTTTTCTTAGATGCAGTCGCTAAAATTCTAGGCACGGGTACTATTGAAAAGGTGACGCTGAGTTCCGTTGCTAAAGGTGGTACGACTTTTGAAACTACAATTCGACTGTTGGATAAAGTCATAAATACAGTGACTCCAGCTACTCCAACTGCTCCTGTGACTTCACCTTCCACTGGAGGAACGGATACAATCGCTCCTACTCTGTCCAATGTAACGAGTGGTCATATTGCAGGTGGAGATCCTGTGGTGGGTAGAAGCAATGAAAATGGGTATCTGTATTTGGTTCCTTCCGCAACACCAAAAACAATCACGAGTCTAAACCAATCTGTTGCAGGGTTGTTTGGCAAGAAGCAGTCGGTGACAGCAAACGTAGATACGACAATGAGTACAGCGGGTTTAGTGTCAGGCACGTATGTCTTATATGCCGTTGATCTCGCGAACAATATATCGATGGCTTCGGCAGAGATCGTTATTGGTACAAATCAGTTAACCGTTTCGGCTCCAGTACTCTCAACCGAGAAAATGTACGATGGAACGTCTTCGGCTACAGTAATAGCAGATTCACTAACCGGGGTTGCTGCTGGAGACCATGTAACCGTAAGTGCAGCAGCCACCTACAATGATGCAATAATAGGCACAGGTAAAACAATCACTGTAGTTTATACGTTGAGCGGACCAGAGGCGTCCAAGTATATTACGCCTGCAAACTATACAATCCAGACAGGAGTTATTACAGCCGCACAGTTGACGATCGGGGAGCCATTGTTGACTGTTATTGAGAATACAGATGGAGATTCATCGGTAGTCGTATCTGCAGGTTCCTTAGTTGGGGTTGTTCCAGGTGAGGATGTGACGGTGAGTGCTGAGGCGGTATATGATACAACTTCCCCGCCTAAAGCGGCGCTTGTATCTGTGGTTTACAGATTAGCTGGTATGGATAGTGGCAAATATATTGCTCCGGTTAATAATACGAACTACACTGCTTATGTACAATCTAGTGCAGATACGGGGACGATCATAGACCTAATCACCACTTTCAAAGTGTATGATGGAACCTTTGCAACAACTGCAATAGCAGGTTCTAGAGTAGGATCTTGTGGAGAAAATAAACAAGGTATTTGTCCTGGGGATGACGTAACGGTAAGTGCTTCAGGAGTCTATGATAATGAAAATGTAGGAACAAATAAAAAGATAACCGTATCGTATATTTTATCTGGTAATGATGGAACAAACTATACTGCACCAGATGAAATTGCAGTGAATGGTGTAATAACTAGAAAGCAATTGATGATCTCGTCTCCGACATTAATACTCTCCAAAGTGTATGACGGAACTCTTATTGCAAATGTAACACCAGGTGCATTATCTAACATTATCCCTGGGGATGACGTACAGGTAATCGCCGTAGCCACTTACAACAATGCAGCTGTAGGAACCAATAAAGTAATAACGATTAATTACACTCTTACAGGAAATGATGCAGGAAATTATGTTGCCCCAGCAATGCAGATAGTTGGTACAGGGGAGATTACTGCTACACCGTGATGTTTATGTTTGAAGACCATTTTCATTAGTGACTTTTCTGATGAAAGTGTAGAAGCAAATAGAGTCTCCACTGTCGAATAAGACTGTGGAGGCTTTTTGATTTTTAGATTCAAAACAACTTCGCATTTACCAATACATGGGTTATGATGAATTAAGAGGATTGAATGAAAGTGAGCGTGTAAAGGGGACAAATGTAGGCATGCCAAAGCATCATTTTGTTATTGAAAACAAATCGCAAGTAGACGGGAATATTCATACCTCCTACTCATGGGATTCACAAGGGAGAATACATGGAAGTGGATTAACCACAAAGAATCATGCGACCTTGGAAGACGAATTCATTGCGTACATCTATGATTCCCTTTGCTGGTTGGATACATGGAATCCATCTACGTGTATGAGATGTAGTGGACTGAACAACTATGGAATAACCGTGATTAAAGAGCAGGATGTTTTGTTGAAGTTTCATCAACTGCTTCAGGCCTGGATTGATCTATTCAGCCATGCGGCGGATCCGATTGTTCTGACAGGGAGTTACTGTTTTGATGGAGAAGAACGGAAGGGCTACTACGAGAAACTCGTGTACAACAAAGTTGAATTAATCAACGAATTACATAAGCTTGCGAACATGGCAAAGTATGCTGAGATAAATGGGAAAAGCATTGTGCATTTTGGGATATGAAATTTAACTCTTTTAAGACCAATTGACTAAAGAAAGGAGTTTTTACATTGCCTTGGCCGATGGTACATTTTGCAATTGCATCCGAATTGATATCCGAGCCATCCCCTGAATTGTTATTGGGAAGCCTTGCTCCTGATTCGATCCATGTAAGAACTAATCTTCGTACAGAAAAGGCAAGAACCCACCTCATGCCAGAGGCAGGAAGATTCGCAACAGACGAAGAACTTAAAGGATTTTTTGAATCCAACAAGAAGTTAGCTTATAGTGATCCCAAATTCCTGCAATATCTGTGCGGTTACATCGCCCATATCTATACGGATCGCGCGTGGACATTCGATATCTATCCTGCATATGAAGTCCATCCCAACGGAAGAAGTGTGTATACACAGGATGTCACAAAGCTGGAGTTTATGATTTTACGGAATTGGAATAGGGCCAACGATTGGTTAAATGAGCTGAATGTGGGAAGAGCATTTGATTTAGGCGGATTGCTGGAATCTGAGGTGTACCAGTATAGAGAAGAGAAACTTGAGTTTTTAGTTAACCCTGACAACGAACCTTTGGGTGATTTAAATATGTTATCCATGGAAGCTATGGAAGAGTTCATACATAAAACGGCGTTAGCGCTAAAAGAATTGTATACAAGTTGGAATGTGTATGAAGATTTACGCAGCAATGAAGGCACTGCACAAATGCGTTTGTGAGTTGCATCCCAAGATTAATGAGATTATTTTAGCTGTAAATGAAGGGAATATTGCGGCACAGCGGTTATATCTGAAAATGGGTTTCCAATTATTCTGCTTCACAGAATTGCATAAAGGAGGATGACTATGGACATCGTTATGACGCTTGAACCGCACGGATGGCTGGATATCCTGGTTCAACCTGATCAGGGAGAACAGATTGAGATTCCGGTTTCTTTTTTGTCGGATGCGGTGGATGAGATAACACGTCAATTCGTTGCATTGCACAAAGGAGCCACGGAGGTAACCATGACCATGCAGACCGAACCTGGAGAATATCGCTTCTGGATCAAGAAACGTTCGCAGGTAATCGTTCAATTCATGATGTATGAGATGAGTGATAACTTTAGCACGGAAGCCGTTACAGAGGGGCGATTGCTTATGTCTGAGGAGTTATCCTTGGTCAAGTTGACTAAGCTATTTTACAGAGAATTAAGCAAATTGAAGGAAATGGGACTGGAGGAATATCACAAACGGTGGAGTTTTGAGTTTCCCTTGAATGCCTATGAGCGGATAGGCAGGGTCGTCCAGATCCGATGAAATCGAATGTTTTGAGAGAAGGAGAGATTACGTGGCGAACATACATAAGGGAAGATACTCCGCTGAGATTGAGGGAGAATTTGTTGTTTTTATCATCGGAATGAGGATTAATCGTCTGTGGGCTATACACAAATGGTTGCCTGTCTTTAAGTCCATGGGCCCGATGATTAAAGAGCTGTATATGAATCCGGAGACCGGATTTCTGAGTACAGAGTATTTTATAAGCAGGCGTGGGGTGACGCTACTACAATACTGGCGCTCTTACGATGAATTGGAGAAATACGCACGAGGTGGACTACACTTGGAAGCTTGGAAAAAATTCAACCGATCCATTGGTACTGACGGAACAGTAGGGATATATCATGAAACATACAAGGCTCAGTCGGGTTCCTTCGAGACCATATACGCCAACATGCCCAAATTCGGATTAGCTAAAGCTTCTGACCATGTGCCTTCGACAGGGAAAATGGAGACATCCAGACGCAGAATGGGCGGAGAGAATGACCCGGCCGTGGAAGTACCAGAGAATCCTTAAATAGGTAAAAAGAAAGGAGCATGTTATGAAGGCTAAACTTCGACCAGAAGATATATATTCAAAGCAACTGAGCTGGCTGTGTATTGAACCAATGCTTGTATCAGTACGGGGCAGAGATATGGCAGCCAAATCAGAGATATACCGAATGTTACACGAAGGGCAACAAGCTTTATTTCTGTTCTATTCCTATCATAATCACACGAAAAGTCTGGCAGAATTTTATTGGTTTTCGGCATATAACATCATTGAGATCAAAAGCTGGAATGGAATAAAAAATGGGATGCACTTTTTTCATTTAGATGAGATGGTTAATGTACTTGAACAGATTGAAAGTCTCATTACGGACAAAAATAAAGTGGGTGAAGAGTGGCTTGAGGTGCTGGCAACAGATCTGGATAAGGACCCAATCTTGCTTCAGAGAACAGAGGTGTTATATGACACCTATCAGACCGTGGCGCAAGCAGCTATTAAACATATGAATGAGATGATCCTGCAAAATCGGGATATGTATCTGGAGATTGAGTAAGGTTAACGTAGCACCTCCTTATAAAAAGAACTGCTCCCATGGAGTGGTTCTTTTTAGTATCTATGCAGTACCGATGCAACAAACTTGCAAAATCATGCAACAAAACGCAATACAGTGGGATTGCCGTAACTATGCTTGTAATATGAGTTGTGAGAGGAGGGGCAACACATGAAAGTCATTTTTGAAGAGGACACAGCAATTGATAAAAGGGTAGCCAAGGTCATAACCCATCCTGCGGAGAAGTCGAAGTGGGACCGTATTCAGAAGGCAATCTGTGAATCGGAAACTCAATTAACGGTCATCCATGCCAAGAATAATCGCAATATACAGATCCAGTTGAGCTCGGTGGTTGCCTTTGAATCAGAGGATCGGATGTGCTGTGTCCGGGTGATCTCAGGTGAGAGGTACTTGCTTCATAAACGTCTGAAATTTGTAGAAGAGGATCTGGATGACCTTCATTTTGTAAAAATAAATAATCAAACGATCATCAATACGCGGTACATCACCGCATTCTCTGCAACAGACCAAGCTCGAATTAAGGTAGACCTGAGCGATAGCTCCAGTTACTTCGTCAGCCGATTTTATATTAAAAACTTTAGGGGGAAATTATCATGATTACTCAACTTAGAAATTCTTTTTTTCAAGTATTCACTATAATGACGCTATGGATCACACTCTTGGCTACAATATTCTTTGGTGATCTGCCCATTCAGATGTCCTATTTATGGAACATAGCGGGTATTGCTTTTATTGCAGCTTTGTTGTTTGGAATGATGTATAACATACTGTGGAACTATTTTACGTTAAAACCGGTATGGAATATCGTCATTTCTTCCACATTCAATATTGCAGGAGGCATGGCGATGGTATGGTTATTCTCGGTAGACATGTTCCAATTCATCGCTCCCTGGTTCCCCGGCATGTGGTTATTATCTATCGTGCTACACGTCATCGCTTTTTATTTTTATGCTAGAATAGATAGCAGGAAAAAAGCGGAAGAGTTAAATAACATTCTCAAGTAGGTAGGGAGTACACGTATGAACGAGGAAGAACTGTTGCAGTTGTACGGATTGGAACCTGATGAGGTACACCGGGAGGCCATCCGACAGCTGCTTCAGCAAGAGATTGAGAACCGGAAGTCAGAGGATAACGAGGTTCTGAGACTATTGTGCATCATGTTATTCTGTATTGGAAATGTGGAGGACACCACGCTGATCTGGAAAGCCAAACGAAAGAATCAGGATACGGGCAGTTATATTGATGTGCAGTTATTATGTGGTGCGGGACATGAGCAGACTTTATTTTATCTGGAAAATATGGATGGGGAACAGGCGCACAAGGAGTTGCTTTACCTTAAACAGTGCGAGCCGTATGACTTTGTTGATTTCTCCAACGCGGAATGGGTCTCACACTATAAACAATATTATGGTGTTTGATTCGGATTTATAAGGTATGGAAGGAGGGGGACTATGCCAAGTTTGCATGACAACATCATATTAAGTTACGAAGTTGATTTAGAGAACAAAAGAATTAGGATGCGTACTCGTTCAAGTCATGATGTGCCGAAAAATATGGATGTTTTATTCTCTGGTGTAATGGCCCATGCGTTTGATACACCGCTGCATGGCAGCATTATTTTGGATCTGGATGAGTGGGAAATAGAGCATTTTATCCCTTATAATCGAGAGTTGTTAGAGTCAGGGAAGGGTCAAGCTTGGCCTGTCAGTTATGATTCCTATGACGAATTGCAAATCCGGCTGATCGAGGAGAAATACAAGTATATGGTGATCTCATCCTCGTATGGATTGAGTGGTTGGGTTTTGGCAAAGAACGTAGAGATTTCTGTTCAAGAAACGGGGTGAACGGGATGGAGCGTGAATACACACAGCATGGTGGCAAGAAGGGCGCAGGACTAAGAAAGGGCATTGTTGTTCTTGTTGTTCTGCTCGTTATTCTAGTAATGACCAATCCAAACGAAGAAGATTTTGTTGCGTGGCTCGCAAGTGAACATGACATCCATTCTTCGTATGATGTGAATGAAGGCAGGACGTTTACGCAGACGATCGACGGTGAGGAAAAGACGCTTCATTATAAAGGTGGACATATACTGCATATGGGAATCTTTTCAACATATAGTTACCTTTTCTTGGATAATGAAGAAAAAGAGATCCAGATTGAAGCGGTCGGCATAATGAATATGCTATTTAGTAGGTAGCTAGATTGATTGTGGACAGTTACAAAAGTTGAATGAAAGTTCTGCTGATAACCACGCGCTTTGCATGATATAACTCGTGCAGAGAAGCGTGGTTTTTTGCGCGAAATGCTATAGAAACAGAGATGGTTAACTTCGTTTATTCGCAAATTCCACATTATGGGTTATGATGTACCTTGAGAGAGAATTTTACATACATAGGAAGTCTCTATTTTAAATTAAAGGCATTTAAGGTCTTTACGAGGGGAGTATTATCCATGATTGAATGGAGGGCTGACTATGAAAAAGTTAAACGTAGTTTCATTATTATTACTACTTCTGGTGGCCTGTCAGAACCAGGAAAACACTGAAGATGCACAACAATCAATAGATTCCTTGGCTCAAAGTGTCACAGCAAAAGAGACACAACAGGATGAAGAAATATCGACATCCCATGAGAAGGAAGACATCCCACCAGAGTATCTCGATGAAACAAACTATACCGGTGACAAATTGGAAATCGTCAAACTTATGAATGCCCGTATACGTTATTTATACGAAAAGGATGAAATAGCATATATGAGTTTGATTGATCCTGAATCTCCTATATCAGGTATGGGAAGATACAAAGTTCTCAAGGTTACTTCCATGAGCGATATCACTATACAGGAGCAAAGGAAACTCTATCAGGCAGTGGTGATAGTTAATGAGTTAAATGAGAACGACGAAGAGTATAGCAATACGATGGTGTTTTGGAAAAAGAAAGAAGATGGCGATAACGCGCAATGGATTTTTGCAGACATTGATTAAGCACAGTAGAACACTGTCTTGATCATGGAGCTGAAAATTTTATACAACCTAAAGGATGATGTAATGATGGATAGGCGATTAATACTCATTGAAGGATTACCGGGTTCAGGCAAGTCAACGGTTGCCAAAATGGTATCCGAAATTTTGATAGGATAAGGCAAGGAGGTACAACTATTTCAAGAAGGGAACCTGGATCACCCGGCTGATTACGAGGGCGTATCTTTTTATTATGCTGGAGACTTCGAGGCTTTATTGAAAACACATGAAGAATACAGAGAGATTCTGGAAAGCAATGCGACTGCTCATGATCAAGGTTTCCTGATTCCATACCGTAAGATGAAAGAGCAATGGGGAATAGAGATTCCCGATCACATTGTACAGGATATTTTCAGCCGCGATATTTACGAAATTCCTTTTGAGCAAAATGTTAAGCTGATCACCGGGAAGTGGCAAGATTTCACCCAAAACGTGTTAAGCACGAATGATGACTGCATCACGATATTTGAGTGTTGTTTTATCCAGAATCCACTAACCATGGGTCTCGTAAAATGCAATCAATCCAAAGAGCAGAACGTGCAGTATGTATTGGAACTGGGGCGTATCATTCATGCTCTGAACCCGCTTCTCATCTATATCGACCAGAAAGATATATCCTATACATTTGATAAGGCAGTCAGTGAAAGACCAAAAGAATGGTCAGAGGGATTCATTAATTATTATACGAACCAGGGTTTGGGGCAGGCACAGGGTTATCAGGGTGTTAAGGGTACGTTACAGGTTTTGCAGGAAAGAAAGAAGCTGGAGTCCAAAATCTATGGGTTACTTCAGATGGATAAGGTATGGCTGGATAATTCGGATTATGACCGCGAGGCTTGTAGGCACAAACTAGAAAAGATTCTGCAGTAACCTTAATGAAATACGAATACATACCGGAGGTCAGTTTTATGACATTTTATGGAGTAGCCTTAATTGCAATAACCGCAATCTTAATTATTATAGGTGTTCGAAGCAAACGGAAAGTAATTCTTAGATGGGGCATAGCCAGTTTAATTTTATTGCTCGTACTTATCATTCCCTCATTCATCATGGGATTCATGGACGGATTTGCTGATGGATGGTCAGCGAGATGACCACTGCAGATAATAATAATGTATCGTATGAACAAAATAACAACAAATTCAACTTCCGTGTGGCAGGTATTGTGATGGATGCGGGAAGAGTTCTTTTGCATACGACTGAACAGGATGATTTCTGGAATCTGCCCGGAGGTCGGGTGAAATTAAACGAGACAACAGAAGCGGCTATTGTACGAGAAATGATGGAGGAACTGGGTGTTCATGTAGGTGCGGAAAGGCTCGCATATGTTAGTGAAGATTTCTTTTAATATGATGGCCTGAAGTATCATGAAGTTGGCTTTTATTATCTCATCAAATTGCCGGAAGCCCATAAGCTATATAGTGAAACTGAATTCAAAGGTTTAGAAGATAACGGTAAGTTAACTTTCCAATGGTTTTCCTTGGACGAACTGGAGCGGATGGAAGTATATCCTGTGTTTTTGAAAAAGGAACTGACTAACTTCTTGATGCAAAAGGCATCAAACACTTCATTCAGAAATAGAGGAATAGGTGCCTATGGACATTACATTTATTCGTCATGGTCATGGCGAACACTTGATGGATTACCCAAATCAATTAAATTGTCAGCATCCGGGCCTCACTGAATTGGGGAAAAGTCAGGTTATAGCGTTGCGTAAACAAGTGGTTTTTGCGCCTGAAGACGTCATTTTGGTTAGTCCAACGAAACGTACTATTGAAACAGCACAACTCCTAACCCCTAACAAAAATCTTGCGTTCTTCAGCCCACTGGTTGGCCCAAGAATGTTTCCTCAGAATCCAGAGTTTGTTCCTTTCGTCTGTGATCAGATCTATTCCAAGGAAGAACTCAGCCATCAGTATACTGACATAAGAATGCTTGATTTGGGTTTGGATTGTTGGGAAGAGAGTATTAATCAGATGGATGCACATCGATTCAAGAAATTAGCTGAACAGCTTCTTGAATGGTGCAGGCAACAGAGCGGCAATACGTTTATCATTTCCCATGATGGTACGATATCGAACTACAGGATGTTACTCGGAGAAGAAGGGTTAACCAAAAGTGATTTTCTTGGTGAAGCAGGGCAGTACACAATCCGAAACGTTTAACGATTAAAGGTGATTCCGTCAATCTCTTCTATTACACATTGCACAAGGAGTCTGTTTTGTAGGTGGTCTATAACTGTACTTAGGGGGACTTTCAAATGAAGTTATCGGATTATGAATATTTAACTTTGGCTCTGGAAGAAGCAGAACAATCACTTATTGAAGGAACGTATCCGATTGGTGCGATAATCGTGGATGTGGATGGGATTGTCGTGAGTAAAGGCAGGAACCGAGTTTTCTCGGATTGCGACCCCACCGCACATGCTGAGGTGGATGCCATTCGTCGGGCAGGAAAACATTTGCTGGATGTAGAGAAGAAGAAATTCTCGAAGAAGAAAGACTTGACGCTTTATACTACCTGTGAACCTTGTCCTATGTGCTCTTGTACCATATTAATGTCGGGTATTAAAAAGATTGTATGGGCAGCGGATGATGAAGAATATGGCGGGCTTCGACGTTTCAAGGAAGGGCCTCATTTTATCCATATGTTTGACACGTTATCCTGTGTTGCAGCACCCTATCTTGATCTGGAAAACAGACAGAGAGCTTTGCTCGCCAAATGGAATATTGGTAGAGGTGTGCTTAATACAGAGTGGGAGATTCCGAAGCAATGATCTTTTTTATAAAGGGGATGAATACACATGGAATTCGTGGGAGAGAAGGTAAGAATAACAACAGTCACAGAGCAGGACCTCGACTTCATATGTCAACTTGAATGTGACACAAATATATGGAGCTTTGAGGAAACTGTTGAAACGGATGAGGAAAAGGTCCGTGAGAAATATGGCAGCCATTTTGCTGTCGCAGATGAGAAACCGTATGCCTATGATTTTGTTATACGCCGCTTGAATGATCCGGAAGATACACCCATTGGTATTGTTCAGATGTGGAGTTATGTGGATTACCGAAAAAGCTGGGAACTTGGATACGGTGTGCTTTCGGAATACGCAGGCAACGGGTATGGGAGCGAGGCTACACATCTTTTGTTACAATTTGCGTTTCAAGAGTTACAAGCTCATAAGGTCGTCGGTATGTGCAATTCACAAAACGTTCGCTCAGCAGCACTGATGCAGCATGTGGGTATGACACGGGAGGCCGTCTACCAGGAAGAACTATGGTGGAACAATCAGTGGACAGACCAGTATTTTTACTCCATTTTGGATAGAGAGTTTAAGCGAGTCTAATAGGTAGGGGAGGAAGTCAGATGACTACGTTGGTTCTGTTGTGTTTCTCGTAAATTAGGGCAAAGGTGGTTATAACCATGGGGAGAATTACGGTTTATCATTATGATGCTTTCTCTACCGTTCCCGGTCAAGGTAACCCGGCAGGAGTGGTTTTTGATGCTGATCATTTCAGTGAGACGGAGATGCAGCAGATCGCTTATAAGGTTGGTTTTAATGAGACGGTATTTGTGTTGAACTCTGAAGTAGCTGACGTCAGACTACGTTATTTTACACCGGGGCATGAGATTAATCTGTGTGGTCATGCCACAATGGCATCACTGTATGGTTTGAAGACGCGTGGGATGTTGAGTGACAAAGAGTTAATCACGATTGAAACCAATGTAGGTACATTACCCATACGATTTGAGCGCAATGCCGACACCATTTACATGGAAATGAAACAGGATCAGCCGCAGTTTATACCATTCCAGGGGGATATCGAGAAGCTGGTAAGCGCCATCAATCTCACTCTGGATGATGTTGACCTTTCTACGCCAATCGTTTATGGAAGTACAGGAGCCTGGACGTTATTAATCCCGATTCGTGGACTGAACTCTTTTATGAAAATGAAACCGGATTCTTCCCTGTTCCCAGGGATTTTAATTGAGAATCCCAAAGCTTCCCTACATCCCTTTTGTTTCGAAACTCGTGATTCCGATGCGATGATGCATGCCAGACATTTTTCATCACCTTACTCTGGTACGACGGAAGATCCAGTGACTGGAACAGCCTCCGGGGTGATGGGTGCTTATTATTTAACCTATGTGAAACCGGAGATTGATGAGGTACAGTTTGTGATAGAGCAAGGGCATGAGATTGGAAGAGATGGAAAGGTTCAAGTGAGTGTGATTCGGGATGGTGAGGATATGGATGTCAGAATGAAGGGGACAGCTGCTTTTGTGCGTGAACTGAATGTTGAATTGGACATTTGATCATATACGAAAGCAAAAAGCGCGAAGGGAGATTAACATTTTGCAAATTATTGATATTCGGCAGAAGCCGGACGTGATGCAAGAAGCAGTACAGTATTTCTGGAAACAATGGGGCTCGGAATCAAGCTTCCATTTCTATCGGGATTGTATAGAGCGTTCTGTGGATACAGAGAGTGATGTGCCAAGATTTTATGTGATGTTGGACGGAGACCGAATTATCGGTGGGTACGCTTTGTTGCGAAGTGATCTGAATAGCAGGCAGGATCTCTTTCCCTGGTTTGCATGTCTTCATGTTGATCCAGAATATCGGGGCCAGAATCTGGGTGGACAACTTCAGACCCATGCATTAAATGAGGTGAAAGCAAAAGGGTATGACAAGCTGTATTTATGTACTGATCTGACTGATTATTATGAAAAAAATAACTGGGCCTATATCGGTAAAGGATATTTGCTTGATGATGAAGAGACAAGAATCTATAAATATCAGATTTGATCATGGATCTACCACTCCCTGAGTTGAGTGGTAGATTTTTTATTTTAACCGATAAGCACGCTAAATGCCCCTTACATCTACCAGAAAAGTTAAATGAGGCAAAATATGCTAGAATAGGGAGTGGTATTTTAATAGGTTCATTAGGAGGAATAACAATTATGATTACGATATTTCTAATGTTGATTAATGTACTGTTATACGGACTGGGCGTGTATGCGCTGATCCTGTTTATTAAGCTGGCCCGGCGTGGGATTCAGGCACTGGATATCTACCTGTATGAGAAACGCGGAGAGCGGTTCTAACGTTCACCACATCACATTCGAACAGAATTATCATTTTTCTCTCAGTGTTTTATCTTTCCTATTCTAGTATGATTAACGCATCAATCCAGTAAAGAGAGGTTCATGAATATGGATGCTTTTTTAGAGCAAATTAACGAGTTAAACGAGCTTCAGAAAGACTTGGTTAGCCTACATCCTTTGTTTGCAGAACATTATCCAGTGGTTGTAGCCTATGAAGCTTTATTATATATCTATGATTATTCGTCCAAAACGCAGCAATATGAGTGGGTGAAGACGGTACCGGACGATTTATATATTCCAGATGAATGCCTTGCTGCGATGCCGGTGCATCATATGAACGGACGAATGTGTGCGATTGTAACGGATACAGCGTTCAAAGATCTGGAGCAGAAAGTTTATCTGTTCCACGAATATGTTCATTGTTATGTATATGAGAAATATGATGAACGGATCGTCAACCGTCTTCAGATTAAGCATAAAATGGACCAACTGAAGCGTGTAACATGGGAACTGGATTATGAGTTTCCGTATGAAAATGAAGTTGTTGTGGAACGAATTAACTCATTGTTGTCTGCTTTGAAGAGTAAAGACCTGACACAAGTACAGACAGCTAGAAAGGCACTGTTCCGTTCATTAAATGAAGAACAAGCCGAGTACTGGAGCTGGTTGGAGTGGAACGAGGGTTACGCGCGTTATATTGAGAATCTGATTCGGGTAAAATTTGGGCAGGAAAGCAACCATTTTGGAGATACTGCTCCGTATAATCGTCTAGTATTCTATGAATGTGGATCTGAATACATTAGTCTGCTTGTGAAGGAGCACCCGGAGTACCATACGGATCTGGAGCAGCTGTTTGACCGCATGCAAGTGGAGAGAATTCAGGGATAATCACGCATCTACGGTGAAAAAAAGGTGGAACCTAGCGAAGTCTCACTATTCTAGTGATCTGCGTTGCACCAGTAGGTTATATCGTTTCTTTTTACTAAGTATAGTAGAATACTTCCCGATAAAAGGAGATTAACTCTATGCCGTTACCTATGGTTCATCTCAATATTGCTAATCTGATTGCAGACTCGCTGCAAATTCAGGCTGATCGAGGTTCATTCTATCTGGGGAATATCGCCCCAGATTCCATACATATGCGCGAAGGTACAACCAGAGATGATAAGGAATACACCCATTTCAACCCAAAAGATGATGGAGATTACGTTGGTGAATTGAAGGATCTTTACTCATTCTATATGCAACAACTTACCGATGAAGGATGGAAGTGGTTTGTGCGAGGATACTTTATGCATGTGCTAACAGATTATTACTGGTTCCGTAGTGTGCATCCCGAATTCGTCGAACGGGTCAACAAGGTAGATCAACATACAGGCAGTAGCAGATCGAAGGATGAACTAGCGCGTTTATATTACCAGGAGACGGACCAGATCGATTTTAATCTCTATCAAGGTTCGAGTTGGAGCGAAGAGGTATGGCAGGTGCTCAACAGTTCACCAGGTTATGACATGACGGGTCGTTTAACTGCTGATGAGATTGTGCGCTGGCGGGACCACACGTTTTCTTTTCTTAATGGGGAAGAACCGGGAATTACTCCTGAGTTCATCACGGGTGAGAGAGTTCAGGTATTTGTGGAAGAGACCGTAGAACGACTGATCGCTTTGTTGTCTTCATGGGACCCGGAGTTACGTAATTTGATATGAATATAGATAGTTAGTGCAGTTGAGTCATTTCATTATATACTGTATTTATTACTTCTCTACTCATTACTAGTTTATTTAATACTAAGTCAGGGAGGCACGCAGTATGGTGAAATATGTAGGCGTGTTGCTCGTATTTGTCATTGCCACGTTCATTGCAGGGTGCAGTAAACCGAATGAATCGAACGTGGAAGAGGGGCTTCCTCTATTGATCACCTTAACCTGTAATCCAAACCTCACTTTGGAACCATGCCAAGATGTTGTGTTTGATCGATCTGACGAGATTCGAATCATGATGGAGGCCATACATAAGGCAGAGCGTATGCCGGGTATTATTGATTATGGTACGCAGTACAAGATGAGCATAACAAATGCGGACAGCTCGATAACACGGTATGATTTTTCATTAGGAATGGATCCCAAGATGCAAGGCCTGTTAGTAAACCTTGAAGACACGAACACTGGATATAGCATTCCTCTTGAGGATTCGAATCAACTAAGAAGACTGATTCAGCGACGTATAGATTAAGAAGGTATATGGAACGGAGAAGAACCTGTGGATGACAAAATCACCATTGAACCTTTGAAACAATCGGATGCAGATGGAGTGTATCAGGTGTTCGAGACAACCATTCCCGCAGCATTTGATCAGGAGGGAATAGGCTCGCTTCTGGATGATATTCAGGATGAAATAACACAGAAAAAAGCGATGATTCACATGGCATTGCAAGCAAAGGACAACATAGAACCAAGTGTGTTTTTCCTCGTCGCCAAAATGGGAGATGTTATTGTAGGGACAATCTCGTTTGGACCGTGTGGTAAGGAGATTCGAGAATGTACAGAAGGCCGGCTGAACGAGATCGGAGAACTGGGTAGCCTGTACGTGTTGTCCCATGTTCAAGGTCAGGGGGTTGGTTCGGCGCTCATTCTCGCACTGGTTACTGAACTGCAACGGCTGGGAATTCAGCAATTCTGTCTGGATAGCGGTTACCAGATCGCACAGAAGAAGTGGCAACGCAAATTCGGTGAACCCTATGTGGTGGCGAACAACTATTGGGGCGAAGGAACAGATCATATGGTTTGGCTGTGTGAAGTACAGGATTTTATAGAGGTTGTTCAAAAAGCCCGCTTTTGATTACGAAGGATGCCTAGTGGCATCATCAGCATCGAATATGGAATTCAGCCGAAATAAGCGGGAGGCTTACGAAGTATGTTTCCTGAGGAAAGATTGTAGTTGCTCACGTAGTTTTCCCTACGCTCCGCTACTCCATTTCTAGCTTCATCCCATCTTCTCGGTACTGAAAACCAGTCTTTTTGAACATGCACTAAAGTAAAATGAAATGAACAAAAGAGATGACGACCTGTATTGTATAGGGGTCATCTCTTTATCTTTTTGCATCGATCGTGGACGATTGTTCGTACATTGTATCATGTGTGTTTTTATGTACCCGAGGAAAAAAGGAGTGAACATATGTCAATACAGTGGAATACACCCAAACAACGGCTGTCCCCTCACGCGGTAAACTTGTGGAGAATTAGCGCCATCATATGGAATGTAATAGGTTTCCTGATCCTTGCCGTACTGTTAATACTCGACTCCATCTATGGATGGAAGACGTGGATTGGTTGGATTTTGTGGGGCGTTACGGCCGTATCGGTGCTCTATGCGGTGTGGGATATTTTCATCCAGCCTTCATGGTTATACAAGCATTGGTACTATGATGTGAATGAGGAGTTCCTGCAACTGAAGCGCGGGGCGCTAACTAAGGTACATCAGATCATCCCCATGGCGAAAGTGCAATCGGTTACAACAAATCAGGGACCTTTAATGCGAAAATACGGACTCTATTCCGTATCGGTTGGCACGATGGGTTCATCGCATGAAATCCCGGCATTGCCAGAGGAAGTCGCACTTGCACTCCGTCATCAGATTGCGTCCTATGCGCGAATTAATGAGGTGGATGAATGATCGATATGAAGCGACATCATCCATTAACCATGCTGTGGAGCTTGTGGAAACGGGTAAAGAATTGGTTTGCCATCGTCCTTTTTTTGTTTGTTTTCCGTCAGGGCTCGGAGTCCCAATGGATATTCTATGGAAGAATCGCTTTTTATGTAGGTGTCTCCCTTAGCATCCTGTCCATGATCCTGAAGTGGTTCACCTCGCGTTATGCAGCAGACGATACAGCCTTTCATATCTATAGTGGTGTGTTTAACCGTACTCGAAGAACGATACCTTATACGAAGGTCCAGAATGTGAATCGTCATACAACGTTGTTTCATCGGTTATTCAGGGTGACGTCGATTCGATTTGAGACCGGAATTAAGGGAGAAGATGCTACCTTTCAGTTACACGTTGTTTCACTTTCCGAAGCGGAACAGCTGGAGAAAATTGTAGCAGGTCATATGGCTGAAGAAGCAGAAACAGTAGGAGCAACAGAGGAACATGATACGTTGGATGCAGTTCAGGTTATGGAAGAGAGAGAGGCGCAATCTGAACCTTTTATAACTGATGAAGTCATGTCTCTGCCTGCAAAAGAAAAACAGGAACGGGTTGTTCATTATCATTCCACCCGCAAGGACATTTTCAAAGCATCCTTTACCTCGCTCAGCTTTCTCGTACTGATTCCGGTCCTGGCTACGCTCTATTCCTGGGTGAAGGACTTCTTCCCTGATGAAGAAGTAACGGAAAGTTTGTTATTAACCTGGCTTGATTCCTGGTGGATTGCCGGTTTGATGATTATAGTTTTATTGATCATATCTATTGCTCTGGGCATAGTCAGAACCTTCGTAAAGTATGGCAATTTCCAGATCACCTCGGATGCCAAGCGGATCTATATCTCGAAGGGCATGATGGAGCAAACGTCATTTTCAATCCTGAAAGAGCGAGTCCAGGCCGTCAAAATTACACAGTCGCCAATGAAAAGGCTGCTTGGACTGGCGGAAGTAGAACTGACCACTGCAGGTAGTCTGGGAGAATCCGAGCAGGAAGTGAACTCGCTCTATCCCTTCTTGCCTGTGAAGCAAGCCTATACCCTGATTGAGGAGATCCTGCCATCCTATCGGGTTACGCAAGAGATGGAAAAACTTCCACGAATATCACTATGGCTGCGCCTGCTCAAACCAAGTTGGGGATGGATCATGATTACGGGTTTATTGTGGTATTTCAAACCATTGGTGTTTGGGCAGAAACATGCCTGGTGGATGATTTCCGCGATTCTGCTCGTGTGGATTGCAACATGCAGAGTGATGGACTTTTTCCATACCCGATACATTCTGCATCAGAATTTCATTCAACTTCGAACCGGTGCGCTCACGTCAACCCTCTTCATCTCCAAACGTGAGAAAGTCATCGAAGTGCAGATCACCCGTAATGTGTTACAGCGTTGGTTCGGTGTGGCTTCCATTCATACGGTAAACCGCGCCAAACCAGTACTGCATCATCGGGCACATGACATTTCCCTGGATACGGCGAAATCATTTCAATCATGGTACATGGGACGTACCCAAGATGTTCAGACCCGTTAATCACAAGAGCAAGTGCAGGAAGACCAAACAAGGTTATTCTGTACTTGCTCTTTTTAATTGAAGACAGAGGAGGAAGAACAATTTGATTAAAGCTGTGTTCTTTGATGTGGACGGTACATTGCTGAGCGAAATAGATCGGAGTTTATCACCGCGTACTGCTGAGTCGATCCGGGAATTGATTCGTAAAGGCGTTCAAGTTGTACTCGTCACAGGCAGGCCCTATAATTTATGCGAAGAATTCAGAAATCTCGGAATCGATACAATCATTTCGGCTAATGGGGCATTGATCAAAGCAGGTGATGAAGTGATACATAAGTCTGTACTTTCAGCACAGATGGTTAGAACATTTAGTGAGTTTGCCGAGTTGCAGAGGCACAGTATTTCATATTTTACAGAGTCATTTGAGACGAACGGGTTGTGTACTGGAGATGGTCGTGTTACTGACGCCTTAAGAGATACGCTTGGACTCATGGATTCACCACAGAAAATCAGCACGTTGGAACAGGACGTATATTGCATCTGTTTATATGCAGATGAAGCGGAGACGGAGAAATTTCAATCCAGATTTCCTTCCTTACGATTCGTGAGATTCCATCCGTATGTAGTGAATGTGCTGGAAGCGAGCGAAGTCAGCAAATTTATAGCCGCAGAGAAAGTTCTCGACTACCTGAAGATATCCAGAGAGGATACAATGGCCTTTGGCGATGGGGAGAATGACGTGGATCTATTAGTGTATGCGGGAATTGGAATTGCGATGGGAAATGGCGGAGAACGAATTAAACAAAGCGCCGATTATGTCACACTGTGGGCAAGTGAAGATGGGGTCACCCATGCATTGAAGCAATTTAAGATTTTATGAGAATGGATCGGCTAAAAAGATGAAGGATATCCAAATTGTGGATTATAATGTAGAATGATATAGCACGTATTAAGCCCTAAAGCATAGGGTGTTGATCGAAGGGTGACTTATGAAAAAGGTTGTTATCGTAATCCTGTCTCTTGTCGTACTTGTTGGTGTATCCTCTTCCGCTTATGCTCATCCAGGCAGACTGGATAAGAACGGTGGACATAACTGTTCAGCCAAATCCAAACAAAAGGGTCTGTGCACGGGTTATCACTATCACAAAAAGAAAAAATGAGAATGAGCTGTACAAGATAAACCCGGCCATCATTCAATGTATGGTTGGGTTTGCATGTGTACCATTGATTTAAAATGATGGAGGCGGTTACACCATGCAGGTACAGGAGATATCGGTATGGAATCATGACGATTTAGTGGCGATGCTGGCCGAAAGCTCCAGTGAGGGGTTCAGACATATCGAGCGATTAATCCATGAATACGAGACAGGAATCAATACATTCGAGCAAGAAGATGAAGCGCTTTTTGAATGCAGAATGCACGATAAGGTGGTTGGGATCTGCGGTCTGAACAGAGATCCTTATTCTGAAGGGACTGATACCGGAAGAATTCGCAGGCTTTATGTGATGAGAGAATTTCGAAGACATGGGGTTGGGCGCAGGCTGATGGATGCGGTTATTCAAAAAGCGGAAAATCATTACGCTCGACTGGTTCTGTACACGGATCAACCGGTTGCCGGCTCTTTTTATCGCGACTTGGGATTTAGAGAAGTGACGAGTAAGGAGAAGATAACGCATGTACTGGAATTGGGGGAGAAGGAAGATGGATCATATTAAAGCCGTTATTTTTGATTTGGACAATACAATTCTGAACAGAACGATGACCTTTGACGGCTTCACTCGGAGTTTGATTAAAACCTATTTTGCCCATCTTGAGTCCACGGAGGATATCCTCCAAAGAATCATTGAACTTGATGAAGATGGTTATAAGAACAAACCCCTTCTGTTCAACGAGTTGTTGCATGAACTGCCTTGGGCAGAACATCCGCCACATGCAGAACTGATGGAGTTCTATGGCAGAGAGTATGTGCGAAGTTCAGTTCTGATGGAACAGGCGCGAGAAGTCGTTCAGCATCTGCGGGGGAAATACCAAACTGGGTTAATCACCAATGGGCAGACCGATATTCAGTATGGAAAAATCGATCAACTCGGTATCCGGGATGATTACGATCATATTATTGTTTCAGAAGAGGCTGGAGTCAAAAAGCCGGACCCACGCATATTTCAGCTTGCGCTCGATCATTTCGGTCTGAGACCAGAGCAATGCATTTACATTGGCGATCATCCCGTGAACGATATTGAAGGAGCAGCAAGCGTAGGCATGAGCACCATCTGGATGAAGGTCAACCAGCCGTGGCAGGACAGAATTACGTCGGGTCCTTTACATACGATTGAGCATCTAAGTGAGCTGAAGAAACTGCTGTAGAAGACGGTTATATAAACAAGTGAATACCTATAATCACAGTCTGGAAAGCGAGGAACATATGGAGATTAGACAGATGGCTACAGCGTTTTTGAGCAATGGCTCAGACATGCTGATGATGAAGAAGGCGGGTAACAGACTATTTAATTTTGAATTCTGGGGTGGCATTGGCGGACATCTGGAACAAGGGGAACTGAACATACCCTTGACCGCCAGCTATCGGGAGATTGAAGAAGAGACCGGGTTCACGCAAGAGGATGTCGAACACTTTCGGCTTCGATATATTCTGTTGGAAGTTAACGGTGGTGAGATTTGGCAGCAGTTTGTATATTTTGGAGAGACTACGCATCGACATTTTGTGCCCTCGGATGAAGGAGAGTTATTCTGGATACCACTGGATGAGGTGTTGGACTTACATTCGTCTATTCTGATCAAAGCAACGCTCAGGCACTATTTACAACACCCGGGAGCAGAAGACATCTGGATTGGCAACGTTCAGAGCAGAACAGACCTAAAGGGCACTCCACAGGTAATATGGAATAGAATGCAGGAAACGAAATCATTTGAGCCAAAGGGGGTTATCAATAATGTTGAAATATAGAACTAGAATAAAAAAATGGAGATGGATAAATTGCCTCTTGATCACTGTACTGATTGCTATAATTCTTCCGAGTAGTCATGTAGAGGCAGGCAGCACGATTACAGTGAAAACGAAGGTCGAATATTACAAAGGACAGCCATACATACATCTAACAGGTGGTAATAAAACTGTGACGGATAAGCTGAACAAGACATTTAAACTCCACGCAGTGAAAGCGGCTCGCCTGGACAAAGAAGAAAAGCAATCAAACAAAAATTATTTCTACATTACCATGGCCAGTGTAAAATACAATGCAAAAGAAAAGTTATCTGTGGTATATGAAGATCATGTGTACACTGGCGGAGCACATGGAATGGATGCGACAAAATCATATAACTATGATTTAAGGACAGGTAAAGAACTGAAGCTAAGTGAGTATGTCAAAGACGATACTCAGATGGAGAAGGTAGAGAAATCAATCTCCAACAGTCTATTAGCCATGTATAATGCAGGAGTTTCTATTTTTGAAGAAAATATTTATGATTTTCAGCTTGATCAAACAACTGAATTCTTTTTATATGACAAAGGGATCGTCATCCGATTCTATCCTTATGAGGTTGCACCCTACGCTAAAGGGATTGTAGATATCAAAGTCCCGTTCAATAAATTCAACCAATAGATTGTTTGCAATAAAAGGCATGATCCAGTTCAATGAGATCATGTCTTTTTCTATATATACAATCATTCAAAATACTCTAAATAATTTCAATAACTGTGGCTCTATGTGTCTACATACCGTGTAATAGCTCAACCTATTCCAAGATGCAGGCTTTGTTATGAAGTGTATCGGAAACATGTTTCAGGCTGACCGTAGCAGAGTGTAAATGCTATGGCAGCCTGAACGAGCGAACTGGTTTAATTTTGCATAGGGCAGTGACGGTAGTTATGGGTTCTTGGAAGAAGATGATTTCATCAGACTACGCTGTAATAATTCGATCTTTTGTTTGTCTGTTCCGATGTTCTATCGCTTCCTCATAATCCCCGATCAGTGTATCAAAAATATGCTCCCACGACCGCTGCTCAGCCAGCTTTCTGCCTTCCAGTCCCATCATTCTCAATTGGTTCGAGTGATTTCCCCAGAGACATATCTCCCGAATCAGTGCATCAGCCTGACCTGGCTCGAATAATACACCGTTGCGGTGGTGGGATATCAGATCCTTTACACCTCCGGCATTGGCCGCCACCACAGGGAGTCCTGAAGCCATTGCTTCCAGTACCACATTGCCAAATGTCTCCGTAGAGGAAGGAAACACAAACAGATCTGCCGAAGCATACATAACAGCAAGTTCTTCGCCATGCATATAGCCTGTAAAGGTGACATTGGGTGGGGATTGCAGACGCATTTTCGGGAGAGATGGGCCGTCGCCAACGATGATCCAGTGTACACGGGACTGCATTTCCTGGGGCAACTGCTGCATGGTAGTCGTGAGTGTAGCGATATCTTTTTCCGGGGCAATGCGTCCAACGTAGAGTAGAATAAGGGGAGCGGTGATGTGGTATCGTTCACGGATATCCGAGCTGCGTTTATCAGGGGAGTACAGGTTGCAATCAATCCCGCGAGACCAAAGTTTCAGACGCTGAATGCCTTGGGTTTGCAGGGTGTTTAACGTTTCCTGCGATGGAGTTAGGGTTGCATCACAGGCACGGTGGAACCACTGGATATACTTCCAGTAGAGAGGAATCATACTTTTCAACCGGTAGTATTCGAGATAACGATCGAAGTGGGTATGGTAGGAAACAACATGCGGAAGATGGTGTTTGAGCGCATACCTCAGACCAAGCAGCCCCATATTAAAAGGCGTAGCGATATGCAACAGATCGGGTTGAAAAGTTTGTAGTTGCTTGTGTGTGTCTGCTCTGTTGGGTAGAGCAATGCGGCATTCGGGATACAGAAAAAAAGGGATGTTGGCAACCGATCGGACTTGAGTCTCATGGCTTCCTTCAATGACGGAGTTCGGAGTAAACAGCAGATGTTCAATTCTTCTGCGGTTCAGATGGTTACTCAAGCGGTGGAGCGTGCCAGCAACACCATTGGTTTCCGGAAGATAGGTGTCTGTGAATAAGGCCAGGCGCATCATTACCCCTCCCAAGACTCGTGATGCCAAGATCATAACAGCGGAACATTTTCCAGAGGTCAAGTGCACGTTAACTTGACGGTATTCCCTGTAAATTTGTTAAAGGATATACTATACCAACTTCCATAAGTTCAACTTATATAGCGTATTCTGATATGATGTAATAACGTGTCGGCGTAGTTGAACTTGAAATTTACACGATAACGGAGAGGACAGAAAAAAACTGAAGAAGCGGAGCTAAAAGCTTTCTGCAAGAAAGCTGCTTCGGAAGCTTACACTTCGCCTTTATCACCGGATTTTACCCTTTAATTAAGGGATTGAAAAAATCTGGGGATAACAGCGATCGGAAGTTTATTCTGACCGCGTAGTGGTCCAGTGTAAAAAACACGTTCAAACTATTTAGACAGAGAGATACAGGAGGCAGAGAAAGATGAACAAGTTACAAGAAGAATTGCAGGAGTTGTTACCACTTGATCAGCTTGAAGAGATGTCAGGTGAAGAAGTGGTGGGGAGTGTTGCCATGGACCTTTATCGGGCTGAATTTTCGACGATTCGAGAAAGTGGGCCGGAACTTCCGCAAGTATTGAGAGATATCATTCTAATCATTGATCTGGATACCGAGCTGTCCATGAACGGGATGACCGGTTTCCTTGAGAATTCCAGCGGACAGTATCTGGGTGAGACGATAACAGCTATGGAGCGGATCGGCAATGATGCAGATACCGTGATCCTGAAGAAGATAGAGCAGATGTTGTCCAAAAGCGGCGTAACCCAAGGGCAATTACGAGATAATGTGAATGGCCTGTCCGAAGATGACATCACGACAAGCCTGCAAACACACGGGGAACAGATTCATGAGGTATTACAGCAGATTGAACTGGAAGCCGCGAATTTGAACATGCAATCGGATAACGAAGAAAGCTTTGACCTGCTGTATCAATATGTGGACGAAAATAAAGAACGTTTGAAACAGGAGATGCAACACGTTTTGTCTAATTGAGTGGGAAGAGGAGGCAAAATGACAATCATGAACAAACGATTAGCGCTGGAATCCTTTTTGGTTACCTTGTTATTCATCATTGGTTTTGCAGCTTGGAATATTGTTCAAGGCATGATCATGACCATGAATTACGTACCTGATCTGATGAACACCGTTTCTTCCGGTAACCCATTGCAATCCAAGATTGCTTTTGGAAGCCGTGTTCAATGGGATACAACATCCATGATTATGGCTGTTGCCGGATTTATTTTGCTAGCCGCCGCATATTACGGTCTTCGATCAGGAATGCAGCGTTGGACACAGCGTTCTTGATGTTTTATCCGCTTAGAGTCCATGTTCTGTACTTACTTACGCTGCCTTTGCAGCATATCAATTGAAACTCATTTACAACTGCCCTGAGTCTATTAGACTCAGGGTTTTTGCTATGGCTAATGTTTTTCCGCTTCGAAGGGGAAATTTTCTAGATCCAAGGTCAAGGAAGAATCCGTTACAATGATCTTGTAAGCGCTTATCGTTTTGGATAGAGAGAGGAGGAGAGACAGAGATCATGATTACAACCAATCAGATTTATCTCGATCAGACATTGCATAGCAAAGAGGACGTATTTGATTTTATATCTGCGGAGGCAGAGCGTTACAGCATCACTACAAACCGTGCACAACTTGCGGCTGATCTGTGGGAACGCGAACGTGTCTACTCCACCGGACTTCAGGATCACTTTGCGATTCCCCATACCCAGAGTGAAGTTGTAACACGTCCGGCAGTGATGGTCATTCGATTGCGGGAGCCCATTGATTGGGAATCTCATGACGGCAAGCCGGTAAAATTTATTTTTGCCATCCTTGTGCCTAAAGGTCATGTAGACGTATCCCATCTGCAAATCATCTCTTCACTTGCCACCTTACTGCTGGAAGATTCATTCAAAGAGGCCATCGTAGAAGCGGTGCAGCCGGAAGATGTATATACGTTGCTTCATCAATATACGGAAGGACTGGTGTCATAATGAAAATTGTAGGTGTAACGTCATGTATCGCAGGTCTCGCCCATACCCCGATGGCCGCCAAAGCATTGGAGAAAGCAGCTCAACAACTGGGATATGAGATCAAAGTGGAACAGCAGGGAGCCATGGGACAAGTCAATAAGCTGACGGAAGAAGATATTGCTGCAGCGAATTTTGTACTGATTGCAGCGGATCAAACGGTGAAGGACATGGATCGGTTTGGCGATAAAAAAATCGTACGTGTCAAAATCGGTCATGCCGTAAGTCAGGCAGAAGCGGTATTAACCAAAGCTGTCGAGGCTGTGAACGCACAAGCTTAACCCCACCTTCCACATGAGGAGAGAGTACGATGAGAAAATGGTTCGGTGAAGCAAAAACACATCTAATGACAGGTATCTCCTATCTGCTACCGGTCATTATCGCGGGTTCCCTGGTCGTTGCCATCTGTAAAATTATCGCACTATCAATGGGTATTACTGATCTTGATCCGTACAAAGATGGAAGCGGATTCTTGCATATTTTATATCTCGTGCAAAATGTAGGATGGAGCGGCATCGGATTATTGACGATTGTCCTGTCCGGTTACATTGCCTACTCCATTGCTGACAAACCTGCGCTGGCCGCAGGTCTGATCGGCGGGGTGCTGGCACAACAGACCAATGCCGGTTTCTTGGGCGCATTAATCTCCGGTTTTTTTGCCGGATACATCACCTTATGGGTCAAAAACAAAGTTAAGATTACAGGTCCGGCTGCTGGCTCGGTACCGTTAATCATTTTACCGCTGATTACCGTAGGTTTAACCGGATTTCTGATGGCGGTCATTCTGGGTGGCCCGTTGGGCGCACTGAATGAGTATCTTATTGCTTGGGTTCAAAACATGAGCCAGAGCGGAACGAATACCGTCCTACTTGCTATTATTCTGGGAGCGATGATCGGGTTCGATCTTGGTGGACCTGTCAACAAAGCGGCATGGATGGCAGGCAATGCCCTGTTCCTGTCCGGTGTCTATCTGCCGAATATTTTCATTAATATTGCCATCTGCATTCCGCCGCTTGGTTATGGTTTGGCAACATTGCTGATGAAGAAACGTTTTTCCAAAACCTATCAGGAAGCGGGAAAAGGTGCAGTGATTATGGGTGTGATCGGTATCACGGAAGGTGCAATTCCGTTCACACTGCGTAACCCTGCCAAAATGATTCTGGTCAACATGTTTGCCTGTGCAACGGGCGCTGCCTTGACTGCACTGCTGGGAGCACATATCATCATGCCACCAATTGGCGGCTTATATGGAGCTGTGTCAGTAGGTACCCCAATCGCGTACCTTGCCGGAGGCATTGTCGGCGCACTGATCGTGGCGGGTGGCACCATGTTGGTGAACTTCCGCGATGAAGAAGAGAAACAGCCTGCCAAGACTCAGGAAGCTTCAGTGAAGAAAAACGGGGAAGAAATCGAACTCGTTTTTGACTAAAAGTACATGTTCAAAAAGATCGGTTTTCAGTATCTTGAACAACCTTTAAAAAGCACCTGGAGGGATATAGAGATATGAGTGAGAGAAATCGTACCAAAGTACATGTGATTCCACATACGCACTGGGACCGGGAATGGTATTTTACGACCTCCCGTTCCAAAGTGTATCTCGTCAAACACGTCAAGGAAGTATTGGATGCACTGGAGAATATCGATGGATTCCAATATTACCTGTTGGATGCACAGGGCTCGCTGCTGGATGATTACATCCGCTGGTGTCCCGAAGATGAGGAACGGATCCGCCAACTGGTTTCTGCCAAACGACTGATGACGGGACCCTGGTATACACAGACGGATCAATTGGTGATTTCCAGTGAATCCATGGTCCGAAACCTGTATTATGGTATGAAAACAGCACAAAAGTACGGACATGCGATGAAGGTTGGTTATGTCCCGGATGCATTTGGACAATCGGCACAGATGCCGCAGATCTATCGGGAGTTTGGCATTGAACGTTTCCTGTTCTGGCGTGGTGTCTCGGATAATACGAATCCACATACCGAGTTTACGTGGGAAGGGTCGGATGGCAGTCGTGTATTTGCTGTACAGATGCCATTCGGGTATTACTACGGTGGTAACATTCCGGAAAATGAAGAAGATCTGATCCCTTATTTGGAGAAACAGATTGGTGCGCTGGAACGCAAAGCCTCCACCAAACATATCTATTTCCCCAATGGGTTTGATCAGGCGCCTGTGCGATTGAATCTGCCGGAGTTGATTAAACGGTTCAATGCACTGGATACAGAACGCGAATATGTGATGAATGAACCGGAACGTTTTCTGGCGGAGATCGAAGCGGATAGTCAGGATCTGCCTGTACTTCGGGGTGAATTAATGGAAGCCAAGCACATGCGGATTCACAAGTCCATTTTTTCCACCCGTGCGGATCTCAAGCAACAGAATAACCGAATTGAGAATCTGATTGCTAACACGCTAGAACCTGTACTTGCGATTAGCCATTCTCTCGGACATGACTACCCGCATCGTATTGTGGAGGATATCTGGAAGCTGTTGTTTGAGAATGCGGCACATGACAGCATCGGTGGCTGTAACAGCGATACAACGAATCAGGACGTTGCGTTCCGTTACAAACAGGCCTATGATATCGCACTGAATTTGCTTGACCTGCATATGCGGATGATTGCTTCAACGATACAGCAGGAGGAGACATTTGCGTTCACCCTGTTCAACACGCTACCGTATGTGCGAGGCGGGGTTACTGAGATTGAAGCTTATATTCCGGAAGAATCCTTTGTGATTCGGGATACGAAGGGGCGCGAGCTGGCCTACACCATTGTGGAAAAAGTAGACCAGACCGATTATGTGCTTGGACAGCACATCGATCTCAATCCAAGCCGCAAAGTGCATCTGCCGGAACGGGTATATCGCGCCAAATTGCTGGTGGAACTGCAAGAGGTCCCGGCGATGGGTTACACCCAGATTGTTTTTGATTTCAGTCAGGGCGCTGCACCTGTCATTGAACGACGTAACGAGGACAAGATTGAAAATGAACATTTCACTATTGCGCTGCAAGCAAACGGCACCTTGCAAATTACGGACAAGCGATCAGGCCAAGTGTATGCAGATCAAATGGTCTTTGAAGATAATGGGGATGACGGAGATTCCTACAATTATTCTCCTCCCGAGCGGGATCTGATTGTTTCTTCGGCAGGTAGCCAGATGAGTGCAACGACCACCCAAACGTCTGTATCTCAGACACTATCCCTGCGTTTCACGCTGGATGTCCCCTACGATCTGGAAGAGCGCGCCGCAGGCATCACGTCGGGAGCATTGCCAATGCAAGTGGAGATATCTCTTCGCAAAGGAGAGAATCTGATCCGCTTCCAGGTTCAGGTGCAGAATGAGGTGTTCAGCCACCGTCTGCGTGTCCTTTTTGATACAGGAATTGCTTCCGCCCTATCCATTGCAGACCAGCCTTTCGGTGTCATTGCTCGTCCAACCTCATTGCCTGAAGTGGAGGTATGGGAGCGTGAACAATGGCAGGAGAAACCGATCACCATTGAAGCGATGCAGAGTTATGCCGGGTTGAACAACGGTTCGCATGGTATGGCTGTGATGACGGAAGGTGTACGTGAGTATGAGATTGTTGGTGAGCAAATGGATACCATTGCCCTGACCTTGTTCCGTACTTTTGGTTTCATGGGTAAGGTAAACCTGTTGTATCGTCCTGGCCGGGCCTCCGGTGAGAAAATTGTGGCTACACCTGATGCGCAATTACTTGGCGAGCTCTCCTTTACCTTTGGCCTGCATATCCAGGCTTCTGGATTCGACGAAGCGAATGTAGCCCGTGCTGCACGTGAATATTTGACACCGATCAGCAGTTATCAGCTATGCGACTTTTTGAACGGTCGACTGATCTTTGCTTTCCGCGATGAGGAACGTGTCCTTGATACAGACTACAGCCTGATGTCGTTCAGCGACGATTCCAACGTGGTGTTAAGCAGTTTCAAGAAAGCAGAGCAGAGTGAGGGTTACATTGTACGTGTCTTCAATCCATATTTGGCGCAGTCTGCTAACGTGAACATGCACTTTAATCAACCTGTACATGCAGAGCGTGTATCTCTTGGTGAACAACCACTGGAGCCTCAGCAGAGGTTAACCGATGGAGAAGAGGTCGTTCGTTTGCCGGAACTCGCACATTGTAAATTGATGACGGTACTTGTATCGATATAAGGTGGGCTTTAGTTTGACACAATCCTGATCAGAAGGGAGGTCGGATATCGGTATGATTTTTCCAACTAAACGGTTGAAAAAGCTGTTCCACCTCATTCATGGTGAAGGACAGGAACAGGCTTGGACGAGCCAAGCACTTGCAGACAGGCTGGAAGTTACTGTACGTACTATTCGGGATGATCTGAAAAAGCTGGATCATATCCTCGCGGGGCATGGCGGGAGCCTGGAATCCAAGCGTGGGCGGGGTTATTCCATTCGTGTGCATGATGCGAAGCGGTATAATGAGCTGTTGGAGGAACGGAAGGATGATGGGCAAAAAGGTGCTCCAGTACCTGGTTCGCCTGATGAGCGTATCCGTTATGAATTGTTCAAGCTGCTTGGTGAACCGGGTCATATCAAGATGGAAGACCTCGCTGATCAGCTGTATATAAGCCGTGCAACGATGAACAATGATCTGAAAATCATTCGTCAGATTCTGGAGAACTACCAACTTCAGCTTCAGATCAAGCCAGGACATGGTGTGAAGGTCGTCGGAGACGAGCAAAGGTTTCGCTATTGCCTTGCCGAGTACGCCGATGCGCGAGATGAAGAACTGGGCCCCGAAGGAATGACCGTTGCACAGGAACGTTTGTTGTACCCAATCGAACCCGCACACATCCGCGAGATCGTCATTCGCCATGTAGGCAAACAGAATGTTCGTATTGCAGATGTGGCCCTGAAAGATCTGATTACGCATCTGGCTGTTATGGTATTACGTATTAAGCAGGGACATGAACTAGAGCAATTCGAGAAAGTGGAGGCGAATGTTCAGGATCAGCAACTTGCGCAGCAGATTATTCAGGATCTGGAGTTGTTATATTCCATTCATTGTCCAGTTGGAGAGCGAGATTATCTGCTGCTGCACATTGTTAGCAAAAAAATGACCGCTACCGATTGGAATGGACTAAAAATTGACCCATTATATGTTGCTGTACAGCAGATGCTGAGTCATATCTATGATCGGTACACCTATGATCTGCGTGATGATGACCGCTTGCCAAATGATCTGTATGCGCATCTGAAACCCATGATTACGCGCTTGGAACATGGCATGAATATGCGGAATCCACTGCTGGGACATATACGTAAATATTATCCACTGGCCTATGAGATTACGATCAGTGCAGTGAAACAGCTACAGACATACGTACCTCATGAAATCAATGACAGCGAGATTGGTTACTTGGCTCTCCACATTGGTGCAGCTTTGGAACGTAAATACCAGATTCCTCATCGCAAACGGAAATCCGTATTGCTGGTCTGTGGGTCAGGATACGGCACAGCCCGTATTCTTGAATCCAGATTGCGTTCTTTATTTGCAGAGCTGGAGGTCTCACGTGTAGTTTCGCTACGGGAGTACGAGGAGATGGGGAGTGTGCCCGAAGATTTGGTCATTTCTACGATCCGGTTACGGGAGTCCAAAGGCAAGCCGTCGGCTGTCATTGCTGCGATTCCATCGGAACGAGACATGGCAACGATCACTCATCTGGTGCGAACCAGTGATGAGCAGGAGGAAATGACATTGCTGCGTTACTTTGATCCAGAGTTGTTTATGTTTCGGTCGGATCAGCCTGACAAAATGACACTTATGGCTGAGATGAGCGGAGCACTGTTGGAGAAGGGAATTGTAACGGAGCAATTCTGGCCAGCTGTGCAGGAGCGGGAAAAGATGGCTTCAACCGCGCTTGGAAGAGGTATGGCGATTCCGCATCCCATGGAGCTGAGTTCAACCCGTACGACCGTATCGGTATGCCTGCTTGAGAAGCCGATTCCGTGGGATGAGGAGAATGAAGTACATGCTGTATTTATGTTATCTATCTGCAAAGAGGATTACGAACAGGCGATGGGGATATATGATCTGTTTGTAGAATTGATCCGGCAGGAGGAGCAGCTGGAAAGCCTGCGATCCTGTGGCAGCTTCGATGCCTTTGCTCAACTTGTATGCGAAACGTTGAGTCTAAAAAGTACCGAAGCGTATTAATATATAAGTTCACTAAGGATAATTCGACTGACACTCCGATGACAGAATAACCTTCCGATCGCTGTTAACCCCAGATTTTTCTGATCCACTTTTCGAAAGGGAAAAACCGTCCTTCATCAGATTTGTCTGATAGAGGACGTTTTTTATTCGTTTACACAAACTATAGATTAGATATGTTTGGAAATGATTTCTTCCAGTCCTTGAGCGACAGAATGCGCCCCTCGCGCCAGATGTCTTTCATACAGATGCAGGCGGACAAAGCTCTCATCCGTACCCATGGCTTCGGAGAATATTCCACTGAGTCCACGAGCGCGGCGATCGATCTGTAATAGCAGCTCCAGCGAATCGCCCATGGGATAGAACAGTACTTCCAACTCATCTAGATGCCCACGAAACTTGTTTGTTGGTACAAATTCGAATTCCTGCACAAATGGCAGATTACCGCCCAGCTTCGGCGCATAGTCATTGGTTACTTCACGGAGCTTGAAACCAAGGATATCAATTGCATCGAGCACGGTGTTCATGTCTTTGCTAGGAACAACATGCAGTCTGTCCCGGTCTGAGGGGTCTACGGCGCTTGAGATATCGAGGCCCGTCTCTACCCATACCTCTGCACGATGCAGTGTAATAGGCAGATTTTCTGGCAGGTCAAATGAGAAGTCTTCCTCCAATTTGGCTCCAGGCTGTAATGTAAAACCTTCGGTGAGCAGATATTTGGCTATAACGGCTGTTTCTTTTAATTTACGATCATCGTGCTCCCGTATGTAATGGGTTTTGATTGAAAGATAGATTCGATCTACGTTCTGTTCCACATCTCCACCTTCAATGTACACAACCCCCGAGATGATTCCTCCAGGCGTGACCTCTGGTGTATGCAATTCCGTATTTACTTTGGCTGCTCCAACACCTACACTGGCTAACATTTTCTTGAAAAATGACATGCGCTCGACCTCCAGATTAGATGGTTTATTATATGGGATACATACGGCTTCGACCTTAATACGGAAGCTGGAAGAGAAGCGTTTCATATTTTAGCAAAGATATATCGTATATCCAAACAGGAGAATCGACGTACCCATGTCGAATGTTTAAATAAAGGGAATTTTTGTCAGGGGGAACTCTATGAGCATGGAATGGTACGATATGATTGCACAACGTAATGGGGGATACAAGGGTAGGGCTTTGTATACGCTGGAAGGTAACTCTGCTGAAGATATTTTTGAAGAGCGGTTGATTAAGCTTCTGCCTCAATATACATCCGTGCTCGATGCAGGCTGTGGACATGGGGAGTTTACGTTGAAAATGTCGGAATATACCGATCACATTATAGGGTTTGATAATTCGGAAGAGATGATAAAGATAGCCCAAAACAGTCTTCATTCAAGCACGATAACAAATGTGGAATTTGTCTGCATCAGCACAAAAGAAAAGATGCCATTTGAAGATAAGCAATTTGGTCTGATCTATGATCGCAGAGGTCCAACTTCCATTATTGAGCATGGGAGATTGCTACAAAAGGGTGGAGTTATGATTGGTATTCATACGGATATAACAAAGGTACGTGAGCGTTTGGAAAGAAATGCATTTAAGGTGATCAAGATTGAGGAATATAACGAGGCACTTATGATTTTCTCGGATGAAAAAGAGTTTGCCATCTTTCTCTCCGATATCCCCGGAAACCCGGATTATACACAGCCTGAGTACCGGGAACAGCTGGAAGTCAAGCTGAAGGAGAACCAGGTTGATGGTAGAATTGCTGTAAGAGAATGCAAGTATATTTGGCAGGCCATAAGGAGCTGAAGCGGATTGAACACAGAATTTTCAGAACAGAAATATGGTGAAATGGGTGTCAAAACCAGCTTCGAGCAGATGGCGAACGGGGAACAAAAATATAAAATGATAACAGAAGACGGCAGTTATTATTGTAGCGATACATACCATCAAGCATGGATTGAATACATCCAGTGATTGGACGGCATCCCCTGAGTTGGATAGGTTAACTCAATCTTTAACAGAGAAGGAGCTACTCCAGAAGTATGATTAATTAGACGGGAGGATCAGACAGATGCGTAAAAGTACAATATTTTGGATTACGGGAGTAACGATAATTCTCTTGGTGACTCTGCTCATATACAGCTATGTTATTCCAAGTGTGAGTGCCCAGGATGTTGTGATGGCAGGCACAATCAGGCAGATTGATACGGATGTAGTTGAGGTAGAGTTAGAGATAACGCGAAAAAGAGAAGACAAGGACCAGCATATGGTGTATCCCGTTGTCCCTGGATGGGAAGGGGTCACATTCGCTGAAGAACAAGATGATGCGTGGTACATGCCTTCGTCTGTTGGCAGCTCCTATCTTGATCAAGTCATTCTGGAAAAGTATCTGAAGGCGCAGGGGATGACCATGAAATCAGCTGATAATCTGATAGGATTTGCGATACCTGATGAGATAGGGAGCTACAAGTTGCGGTTAACGCTCAGATCTTTGGATGGAACGACTCAGCCTCTTGAGAATCCCGTGGTGTATTATGTTCACAACGAGCATTTGTTAGGGAAGGATCTGAGTTGGGTTACGAGTGAGAATCTGGAGATCAATAAGGAGTAATCAGAATGATGAATGTATATGAATCGAATGAAATCACTGTACGTTTCTTGGACACAGAAGATGAACAACATCTGGTGAAGTGGCTGTCAGACCCGGAAGTTCTTCAATACTATGAAGGGCGTGATCGGCCGCATGATCTGGAACAGGTGAGAGAGCATTTTTACAATCAGAAAGATGGTGCTACTCGTTGTATCGTTGAGTATGGAGGACATCCGATTGGATACATTCAGTTCTATGAGCTTGAGGAAGAAGAGCGAACGGAGTATGGTTATGGAGACACGGATGAGATCATCTATGGAACGGATCAGTTTATTGGTGAGGTAGAATACTGGAATAAAGGCATTGGTACACAGTTGATGCAATCCATGCTGGCTTATCTGATTAATGAAAAACAAGCCCGTAAAGTGGTTATGGACCCTCAATCCTGGAACTTAAGAGCGATATCCTGTTACGAGAAATGTGGTTTCCAAAAGATTAAGCTGTTGGAGAAACATGAGCAGCACGAAGGACAGATGCGAGACTGTTGGCTTATGGAATATGCCCTGTAGATCCTGTTTAAAGTTATTTGAATCATATAAACAAGGAGGAATAATGGATGGATGAAAGATATCCGATAGGACCATTTGTACACACGGGTGAAGTTACTTTGGCACAACGGGAGAAGTGGATTCAGGACATTGCTGAGTTGCCTGAACGCGCACGAGAAGCGGTAAAGGGATTGAGTGAAGAGCAATTAAGTCTACCGTATCGAGAAGGTGGATGGATGCTCAAACAGGTTATTCACCACATGGCAGACAGCCATATGAACAGTATGATTCGTTTCAAGTTGGCGCTGACAGAGGATACACCAACGATTCGGCCTTATTATGAAGAGCGCTGGGCTGAACTGAGTGATTCAAGAGACCTGGATGTCGAATTCTCGCTTCAGATTCTGGATGCCCTCCATCGTCGTTGGGTGTTTCTGTTAAACGCGCTGACAGATGCAGATTATGCCAAACAATTTTATCATCCTTCATCGGAAGAAACGACAAGACTGGATTACAATCTGGGCATGTATGCTTGGCACGGCAAACACCATGTTGCTCACATCACATCGCTTCGGGATAGACTGGGAATATAGTTAGAAAAAAATATCTTGTTGAGGAGAAATTATCAATGAGTGTACATATCAGACTATTAAATGAGAACGATCCTGTAATCATATCAAATGCGTTTCAGGAGCAGGGTTGGGGGAGATCCCCTGAGCAGTATCTTCATTACTTGGCTGAACAACAGAATGGGGAACGCGTAACCTTGGTAGCCGAGTTGAATGGAGAATTTGCCGGATACGTGAATGTATTGTGGAATTCCGGCTACCCGTCTTTCAGGGAACAAGGCATTCCCGAAATTAACGATTTTAATGTACTAATGAAGTTCCAGCGCCAAGGTATTGGTTCACGGTTGATGGACCGAGCAGAGGAAGTTATTCTGGAACGAACGGATGTAGCAGGCATTGGTGTAGGTGTGTTTGCCGATTATGGCAAAGCGCAAGTTCTATATGCCCATCGCGGGTACATACCAGACGGCCACGGTGTACACAAACATGATCATTACATTCAGCCGGGTGAAGAAACGATTATGGACGACGATGTTGTACTTTATCTTACGAAGAAGTTAAAAGCCACGCAATAATTTCATAATATATACAATATGAAAGATGTCATGTATATTAGTTGTAAATATCTGTTATGTGTGACTGGCGTAAACGTGGAGTGAACCACGAGGGAGCACATATATTATATGTCGTACGCCTGGGCAAAGTGTTTGATCTTTTGATCAAACACTTTATTTATTATTCAGGGAACGAAAGGACTGGTGGCGGCAATGAAAATGGCGTTTGTTTTATTTGATGGAATGACAAGCATGGATTTAGCTGGATTTTATGAAGCTGTGACTTGGCTAGCGATTCTGAAAGTAAAGGAAAACGTATCATGGACATTCTGCGCAGATAAGGAGGAAATTTCGGATGACCGTGGGCTGAAAATGAAATCCGATGCAGTATTACCTCATCTAGGGGATTTTGACCTAGTATTTTTTCCTGGTGGATTTTCAACTAGAACGCTTCGATTTGATGAGGATTTTATGCGATGGGTCCGAACAGCAGAAAATGTCACATATAAAATATCTATTTGTACCGGGGCTTTACTGTTGGGGGCAGCAGGTTTCCTGAATGGAAAAAGGGCTACTACCAACTCATCTGCTTATGATTTATTGAATCCTTATTGTGCAGAAGTAATCTCAGCGCGTGTAGTGCGTGATGGTAATACGGTAACGGGTGCGGGGGTTACGGCTTCCATTGACCTGGGACTATACTTGGTCGAAATGTTAACGTCTACGGAGATTGTCCTTCAAGTTCAACAAAAACTAGAGTATCCATATTATGAAGCTGGTAACTTAAAAGATGTCTACATGCACACTAAGGGTAGGGGATAAAAAGATGACTATTCGCCTTTTTCAAGCGATTGATCAGCCAGCGGTGCTGAAAATGATGACGGATCATGATTTTCAATTCCCTTCGTTTATACGCGATCAGTATCCTGCGCGCTGGGATTTATTTTTAAAAATGACGGATGAACGTATCAGTGCTTATTATGTCATGGTTGACGAAGCAGATGTTGTCATAGGTCATGCTGGTTATATCTTTCAGCCTACTGTTAACCGATATGAAATCGTTGGCGTTGTTACATGCAAATCACACCTTCGACAGGGAGTAGCACGTGGACTAATTACAAAAATATGTATAAAAATAGCTGAATTCGGCAGTGGTGATGTCATGCTTTACACACTTGATCATGAAGAAAATGAAGCAGCGCTCGTATTTTATGAACGAATGAATTTTCATAAAGAAGGTGTTGATATGAATTATTATACCTCGGGGTTTCATAGACTTTCACTTGTTAAAACATTATAAGGGAACTTCAAAAAACTAATTGTAGTGGAAGCATAAAAGTGTACTTCAGTTTAAGTTGCATGTACTTGCAAAGTAAGATGATAAAAAAGCTGTCCCGCATGTTATACTCTATTGGAATTTGAGGAATGATAAGCAGGATGTTGAGAGATTAGATGATCAGAGGAGTGATTGATCCATGTTTAGCAAAGTCGGCCAGATTATGTTGTATGTCAATAATCAAGATGAATCACTTGCTTTTTGGACGGAAGTTGCGGGGTTCCACATTGTGGATGAAGTAAACCTTGACGAGGGTATGAGATGGATTGAGATTGCGCCTACCCCAAATTCGCAGACGAGCATTATTCTTCATGACAAGGAGTTTGTGGAGCGGATGTCGGCGGGTGTAAATCTGGGCACACCTTCGTTAATGTTCTTCACCGAAAATCTGGATCAGTTATATGCCGACTTGGCTGGTAAACATGTAACGGTTGGAGAGATTGTCGAGATGCCAACGGGGCGTGTCTTCAACTTTGCTGATAACGAAGGGAATTACTTTGCAGTCTTGGAACGGGCGAAGTAAGTTACAACTTAAAACAGCACCATTACAAGCGATCGACATTCATGTCGGTCGTTTTTTTGTTGGAAAAGCTTCTGTTTTAGAGTAGAAAAGCACAAGAGAAATAGAGAACTACTGGGTAAAAATGTTATAATAGAGTGTGGCTGATTTAACGAAAATGCCGAGGAATGAATAGTCGAAAATGAAGGTTTGAATGGAGCAGTTAAGGAGGAATGTGGTTGTGGAAAAGACGATTAAAAGTGTACAGGATCTATATGATATGCTCGATGCGGATTTCAGATCTGCCAAGCAGTTTTGGGAACCTTTCTATGAGGATCGGAACAGACCAATCCCCTTTTTCCCAAACAAACCGGATGAGAATCTGTTAGCGCATGTGAACGCAGGTGTGTTAAGCGGCGGCAAGGCACTGGAACTGGGGTGTGGCCCGGGCAGAAATGCGTTGTATTTAACCCGCCAAGGATATCAGGTAGATGCTTATGATCTTTCGGAGACAGCTATTGCTTGGGCTAAAGAGAGGGCGGCAGAGGAGCAACTGGACGTGCATTTTGAATGTCGATCTGTGTTCGAATTGTCCCCAGAGCAAGAATATGATCTTGTCTACGACTCGGGTTGTCTGCACCATCTGTTGCCACATCAGCGCATTCCCTACATAGAGATGATCCACAATGCACTCCGGCCTGGAGGATACTTTGGAATGACTTGTTTTGCTCCTGGTTTTGGCGATATTGGTGGGCCTGAGATCGTTATGAATGATTGGCAGGTGTATCAAGAGAAGTCGATGCGCGGTGGTCTTGCGTTCACGGAGGAGAAGCTTCGCTACATGCTGGAAGATGGCTTTGAATGTGTGGAGTTCCGTGCAATGAAGTCGCTGGAGCAACATGAACCGTATTTTGGTGTACCTTTTCTCTGGGTCACGTTGTGGAGAAAGAAAAACTCGTAAGAATAGTGAAATAAACATGCATTGAAAATAGAGGAGGAGTGGTATCAGAATGGAAACAGAAACAGGAAAAAGACACTTTATCATTACAGGCACATCCAAAGGGATCGGTTTACAACTTGCAGAGTTATTATTGGCTAAGGGGGATTACGTTTACGGTATTTCACGTGGCGGTTCGGATCTGTTGGAATCAAGCGAGGAATGGAGCGGGCGTTACCGCCATGTTCAGTATGATCTTGCCGACCTGAATGGGATCGATGATTTGATTACACGCATATTGGACCAAATACCTTCTCAGGAAGCTGAATTCATTGGACTCATTAATAATGCAGCGATGCTAGAGCCTCTAAAACCTATAGATCAATGCAGTGCGGCAGAGATAAGTCAGAGTCTTAACATCAGTCTTGCAGCACCAATGATATTGAGTTCATCTTTTATTCAACAAACAAATCACCTGTCCGCCAGACGTAAAATTGTTAATCTCTCATCGGGTTCGGGAAGTTATCCCGCGCCTTCAATGGCAGTGTACTGTACATCCAAGGCAGGTATGAACATGTTCACCCAATGCGTATCTTTGGAGCAAACGGGCCAACAGAACCCTGTTGAGATTATTGCTTTTGATCCGGGGATGGTCGATACGGAATTGCAGGCTGTTGCACGAGGCAAAAGTGCAGAGGAGTTCGCTCTTGCAGGTATGTTCAATCAAGTATATGAAGCAGGACAATTAAGATCGCCACGAGACGTAGCGATGCAGTTGATCGAGCGGATGGACGAAAATAGTGATTCAAGCCATGTTATACACACTATTGAGAGCTAATATGATATACGATACTTCTTTCAGCTCGTTTTCTTACGAAGTATGGATACCTTTTGATATAAGCCTAACTTCCCTGTACACTGGAATCAGCGATCGGAAGAACGATTCGTAACGGTAAAGGTGATCCTGCAACAACGGAGTCTAATTACCTTATTCAACCTCAACCTTAGAAGATCAGAAACGTGGTGAATCTCTTGTTTAAAATTATGCTCATTGAAGACGACGAATCGTTATTCAGTGAAATCAAGGAACGTTTGTCCCAATGGTCGTATGATGTGTATGGTGTGCAGGATTTTGGAAAGGTATTGCAGGAGTACAGCGTAATTCAGCCGCAACTGGTCATTATTGATATTCAGTTACCCCAATATGACGGGTTCCATTGGTGCCGGATCATTCGTTCGCACTCCAATGTGCCGATTATCTTTTTGTCCTCACGGGATCATCCTGCGGATATGGTTATGTCCATGCATTTGGGGGCAGACGATTTTATCCAGAAGCCTTTTCATTTCGATGTATTGATTGCCAAGATCCAAGCGACTTTGCGGAGGGTGTATAACTATAATACAGAGCATATTGAACTTCGAACCTGGCGTGGTGCCACTATTGAGTATGTGAAAAATACACTGACCTGCGGGGATGAATCTGTCCTGTTAACGAAAAATGAGATGTTTATCCTTAAAGTGCTGGTGGAGCACAAAAATCAGATTGTTACCCGTGAGGACCTCATACGGAGCTTGTGGGATCATGAGCATTTCGTGAGTGACAATACGCTGACGGTTAACGTTAATCGGTTACGGAAGAAACTTGAACCCATCGGCTTGGAGCGTTACATTGAAACCAAAGTAGGTCAGGGGTACATGGCAACGGAAGAGGCAGAAGCATGATCGGAAAGTACATACGAGAAAGGGCTAGTTGGTTATGGCTACTGGTAAGCATGCAACTTATTATTTTATTGGTGGCCTACCTGGACTCGTCCATTCCATTCCAATCTGTGGTGTATATCGTAGGACTGAATGTAGTGGTATGCCTTGTTTTTATCTGGGCGAGATACCTGAAAGAGACCCGTTTCTATAAAAAATTGAGCATCTGGGATCATACCTATGATCTGGGAGAACTTGATATCGCCGAAAGTCCTTATGAGCAGCTTGTACATGAGGCCGTCAGTTCCCAGACACAGCGGTATCGTAAGGAGTCGTCACATCATTTTATCGCTCTGGAACAGGAGAAGGACGAGATGTTGTCCTGGATTCATGAGGTGAAGACCCCACTGACAGCGTTGCAACTGATGATCGAGCGCTTGCCAGATGACAAGTTACAGAGCCAAATGACATATGAATGGTTACGAATTCATCAGTTGCTGGATCAGCAGCTTCACCAGAAGCGTATTCCGTTTATGCATAATGATCTGTTCATCGAAGAGACGGAACTTGAACCGGTATTGAATAGCGAGATACGAGCACTGAAATCGTGGTGCATCTCCAAAGGCATTGGCTTTGATGTGTCTTTAATGGTATCGCGCGTGCTCACAGACAGCAAATGGTTAGGCTTCATCCTCCGGCAGTTGTTGAGCAATGCGGTGAAATATAGCGATTCATCGGACATCCTCATTGAAAGTCGGGAACAGGATGGACACATTATACTCATGATTCAGGATCACGGGCGAGGGATTGAGACTCAAGATCTGCCGCGTATATTTGATAAAGGTTTTACGTCTACCCGAGGCAGAATGGATGGAGCGGCTACCGGGATGGGGCTGTATCTGGTTCGTCAGGTGGTCCAGACGCTTCATGTGAACATTCATGTAGAATCTTCTCTTGGCGAGGGCACAACCGTCACACTTACTTTTCCGCGAAAAAACGACATGGTGCATCTTGCAGGCGTGTGACAACAATGTCACATGCTTTTTGGTTTTGTTCGGTGAATCACACGATAACACTGCACATCCCGATTATGATATAGACACGAGCATTTTGCAGAAGATCTAAGAGGAGTGAGCGGGATATGTGGATACTGGAAGCCAAAAAAATTCATAAAGTCTATGGTAATAAATTAAATAAACAGGAAGTGCTGAAGGGAATAGATCTTGGGGTAAGCAAGGGAGAGTTTGTTGGTATTATGGGGCCTTCGGGTTCGGGTAAAACAACGCTGCTTAATGTACTTTCCTCCATCGATCGGGTGAGCCAGGGCACGATTGATATTGAGGGCAAGGAATTCACCGGAATGAAGGAGAAACAGCTGGCTGAGTTCCGCAAACATCATTTGGGCTTTATTTTTCAGGAATATAATCTGCTGGATACCCTTACGGTGAAGGAAAATGTATTATTACCGCTCTCGATTACGAGCATTCCAAAGCAGGAGGCACACCAGAAGTTTGAACAGATCGCACGTGAACTGGGAATCTATGAGTTGAAAGACAAGTATCCATCTGAGATTTCAGGGGGTCAGAAGCAGCGGACTTCGGCAGCACGAGCATTTGTCCACGAGCCGAGTATCATTTTTGCGGATGAGCCGACAGGAGCGCTGGATTCCAAGTCCGCTTCGGATCTGCTCGGCAAGTTAAGTGATATGAACAGCACACGAAAAGCGACTATTATTATGGTTACCCATGATCCGGTTGCCGCAAGTTATTGCAGCAGAGTGATCTTTATTCGAGATGGTCAGATCTACACCCAGTTGAATAAAGGAGACGAGTCACGGCAATCGTTCTTCAACGATATTATCAAAACCCAGGGCGTATTGGGTGGTGTGCAGCAATGAGCTTGAATTATATTATCTTCCGCAATCTCAGAAAAAATCTGAAGAATTATTATCTCTATGTATTTGCGCTTGTGTTCAGTGTGGCCTTGTATTTTTCCTTTGTGACGTTACAGTATGATCCTTCCATGGATGAGGTGGCTGCTTCAACAAAAGGTGCGGCGGCTATAGGCGCATCTTCGGTATTATTAATCTTTATTGTCGGCATTTTTCTGTTATATGCCAATACAATTTTTATTAAGCGACGCAGCAAAGAGATTGGATTATTTCAATTGATCGGACTGACAAAAGGCAGGATTTTTGGCATTTTAAGTGCGGAGAATAGTATTCTTTATTTTGGCTCCATGGCTATTGGTGTGTTAATTGGGTTTCTTGCGTCCAAGCTGGTATTGATGATATTGTTCAAAATTCTCGGTGTGGATGCGATTACGAAACTGTACTTCTCTCCGATGGCACTGATGCAAACGGTGATTGTTTTTACGATCATGTATCTGCTCATCATGCTGATGAACTACACTTTTATCAAGAGACAGAGCATTCTCTCACTCTTTCGGGTGTCGGCCACTTCGGAGCAGCAGGTGCAGAAGATGTCTGTCGGACAGATGATTGTTGGCGTCTTGGGCATTGCTCTGATTGTGTATGGATACTTCATGTCTGCACGGCTGTTCAGCGGTGAGGCAATGGATATGCAGCAGTTGATGTATACGATGATCCTGATTCTTTTCTCGGTCATACTGGGGACATACCTGTTCTATAAGGGTTCGGTAAGTTTTATCTTTAATCTGATTCGCAAAAGTAAAAACGGATACCTATCCATTTATGAGGTGTTGTCTTTATCTTCAATCATGTTCCGCATGAAGTCCAATGCATTGCTGCTTACAATTATTACAACCGTATCGGCGCTTGCTATTGGCATGCTGTCACTCAGTTACATTTCGTATTATTCCGCAGAGGCTCAGGCGAAAGAAAGCTTGCCGGAGGATTTCTCTTTTGCTCAGGTTGATGTGAAAAATCGCTTTGTAACGGATTTGGAACACAAACAGATTCCATATGAAGAGAAGCATAGACAGCCCATTTATATTGAAATTGATGCTCATAAAGTGATGGATGAGTCCATGACGGAAAAGTACCTGTTCAGTAGTGTGTTGAGTGACAAGATGGTAGATAACATTGATCTGCAACCAGGCGAAGCGGTCTTCATGGGATACGGAAAAGCCATTCAGCAGTTGATTTCCATTCAGGAGACAGGTCCAATTGTCTTGCATGGATTGAAGCGAACGCTAGACCAACAACTGATCGGAACCACCCAAAAGGGGGTTCTTCCTGGATACTATTCTGGGGGCACGCCTGTAGCAGTAGTAGATGAAACGGTATACCAGCAGTTGCGGCAGGATCTCGATCCCGAGTTGCAAAAATCCGAGTGGGCGGATTACTATGGTGTACGTATTCTGAATGAGGGGCAGGCTGAAGAGGCATATGCCGTATATAAGGAGCTACAGTTGGAAGCACCGAGCTTCTCTCAGATTGAGTTCAGAAATAACCAACGTAATAATATGGGCTTAATTATGTTCATTGTTGGTTTCCTTGGTTTGACGTTCTTGATTACATCGGGATGTATCCTGTACTTTAAACAAATGAACGAGAGTGAAGAGGAGAAGGGGAATTATACCATTCTGCGAAAACTCGGATTTACGCAAGGCAATCTGTTGCGTGGAATTCAGATCAAGCAGTTGTTTAACTTTGGTATTCCGCTTATGGTGGGGTTGAGTCATAGTTACTTTGCCGTGAAATCAGGTTGGTTTTTCTTTGGTACGGAGCTGGCGACACCTACGGTCATTGTCATGATAGTCTATACATTGTTATATTCGATCTTTGGTCTGTTGTCTGTGTGGTACTATAAACGGGTGATTAAGGAAGCTTTGTAGAATTGGGATCACGAGTATGCTGATATAGCAAAATAGGTTGAGTAAAGGGCAGTTGTATTGTTTACAGACTGCCCTTTTTTCTTGCAGAAATAAATATAGCTTTATGAAAAAAAGGATGATTATGGAATTGAGTCGAAATGATGATAGAGTCCATGCTTCTGATCATGTATAACGGTGAAACGAGAGGAGTGGAGTAGCTTGCCTGGAGTTCTATCTGCCTCGAAGAAAGAGTTAAGTGAGACGATTCGACGCACCTATGAATTGTTTGAGGGTGAATTCAATGACATCCATAACAGCGACAAAGATAAGTGGGTTGAAGGTGTAGATAAGACGCCTGCCCAGATGATCGCGTACCAGTTAGGATGGATGAACCTGGTGATGGATTGGGAGCGAAATGAACAGTTGGGACATGAATGTCATATGCCGGCCCCAGGATATAAATGGAACCAACTAGGGTCATTAAATGAATCATTTTACGAAAAGTATTCAGGGTGTACGCTGGAGGAGCTGCGCTCTTTGTTTCGGGAGATAGAACAACAATGGCAGAACTGGATTGACTCGCTGAGCGAAGAGGAATTATTTGTACAAGGGATAAGACAGTGGACGGGGACCAAGCCCGGATGGGCTATGGTGAAGTGGATCCAGATTAATTCGGTAGCCCCTTTTAAATCTTTTCGGACCCGAATTCGTAAATGGAAAAAAGGTCAATTAGCCAACATGGATGAGGGGAGAATGGGTGTCTAATGAATCTGGCAAATAAAATCACGTTGGCTAGAATCGCGTTGATTCCATTGTTTATGATCTGTTTTCTCAATCAGCAAAGCGTGATGATTGCACTAATTATATTTGCAGTAGCGGCAGGTACGGATAAATTAGATGGATATGTGGCGAGAAAATATAATCAGATCACGAATCTGGGAAAGTTGCTTGATCCACTGGCGGATAAACTGTTGATTGCGGTAGCGCTGATCATGATGGTTCAGGAGAATATGATCAGTTCATGGATTGCTGTAATCATTATAGGACGTGAAATTGTCATTACTGCATTGCGAATGGTAGCGACAGAACAGGGCATTGCTCTTGCAGCGGATCGATATGGTAAGATCAAAATGGTGCTTCAGGTGGCAGCGATCATTGCCATTTTGTTGAATAATGTTCCGTTTAGTTTGTTGACTGATATCAGAGTGGATGTGGCATTACTATGGGTTGCAACAGGCGTTACTCTCTTATCCGGAATGAATTACATTATCGTAAATTATAAACTGTTGAGATAAAAGGAGTAATTAGGAGATGTCTAAAGGAAATATAACCCCAAGTACCGAGCAAGATTCAGAGTATGTTCGCCAGCAACTTATCGCATTTAATGCTGCACATGTGAGTGAGGAATTAAGGCATCGGTACGAAGAACTGAATTTCAATATCAAAAATGAGACTGGCGAGATTGTTGCAGGTGTGCTTAGCACACTTTGCTGGAACTGGCTGGAGGTTGATATTCTTTGGGTGGATTCTGAACAACGGCATCGGGGATATGGTTCACAGTTGTTGCTTGAAGTTGAGCGAATTGCGCGAGAGAAATCTTGTGATTCTGTCATGTTGAACACCTTCTCCTATCAAGCACCGGAATTTTACAAGAAACATGGCTACCAATTGATCACAACGATCGAGAATGCACCGACTGGACACAGTCATTATTATTTTAAAAAGGACCTCACTTAAGACAAAGCATGCGAAATAGGACAAATCAGGAGGGTTATCATGGTTACCATTAAAGGAATCGAACTTGAAGATTTACCGGCACTAAGCCAGCTATACAATGAGTTGATGGGAATGCCTACCAATGAACAGCAGATGAAAAAGATGTTTCATTACATACAGCAGAATGGCCATTATCATGTGCTTGGGGCATTTTACAATGGCAAACTGGTTGGGTCCGTTATGGGAATTGAGTGTATGGATCTGGTGGGTCCATGCAAACCGTTCATGGTTGTGGAAAATGTGATTGTATCGGATCAGGTACGCAGGCAGGGCATTGGGCAGAGGTTAATGCTCCAGATTGAGCGGATTGCAAAAGATATGGGTTGTGGTTACATGATTCTGGTGTCTGGCGATCAGCGTAAGGAAGCACATATATTTTATGAGAAGTTAGGTTTCAAGGATGAGAAGGTTCAGGGTTACCGAAAGCATCTTTAACAGACAGTTCAAGTGAAAATTTCTTACACAAGTGGAAGGATTACTTAAGGAACACGGCGAATAAGGCATAGTCTTAATAAAAGAAACGAATAAGAGGGAGGCACTCTTGTGTTCAAAAAATGGGCAAATGTTTTCATGGTTCTGAGCCTGGTATTCGCCGTATGTTCCCCAACCTCCTATGCTGCCGCCAAAACGGTAAAGGTAACCGTGACGCTGGTGAGCGCAGAGCTTGTCGAGAATAACTCTGTCGGTAATGAGTGGGCCATCGGAGCAAGTGTGAACGGCAAAGATCTGGAAGAGGGTTCGTCAGTCACCTTAAACCTGAAATCCACGGGTACGTTGAAACTGGAGGCCATCGCCGAAGAACAGGACAAAATTCCCGATTACGGGAGTAAAAGCACCAACGTCAAACTATCTTCGTTCTCCAAATCAACCAACAAGACACTTTCCGTGGTGGTGACCGAAAACAGAGGCCGATATTCTGGTAACACAGCGACTTGGGCGTTCAAGTTTAAGATTAGCAAGAAGTGAATAGGAACCATCCGTGAGAAAAGGGAGCCTAGCTCTCTTTTTTTAATGCGCAGATAATGGTGAACTGAAGGAAGACGACGTTTCGAGTCACGCTGATCTTTGTTAAACTAATGAGAACAACAGTATAGAATTAAAAGATGTATTTTGAAAAAAAAGTACATAGGAGGTTAACACAATCATGCGTATCGTAGATAACATTAAAGTCTGGGGGGAGCCGCTGGAGAACGCCGTAAGTCAGGCGGTGACTTGCTCGCAATATGGAGATGTATTGGGTGTGGCTCTGATGGCCGACCATCACAAAGGTTACTCGCAACCCATCGGTGGTGTTGTCGCTTATCGGAATATGATCAGCCCGTCAGGTGTCGGATATGATATTGCCTGTGGCAATAAGGCTGTGCGTACAAATCTGATGTGGGAAGATATTCGGGATCAGATTGTAACGATCATGGATGACATCAATTCGACCATTTCTTTCGGCGTGGGTCGTAACAATCCAACACCCGTGGATCATGAGCTGTTCGACGACGCGAGCTGGAAGCTGTTTGATACCATTGAACCGGGATTACAACATAAGCTGAAGACACTTGCACGCAACCAACTCGGAACCGTAGGCAGTGGCAATCATTTCGTGGATATTTTTGTAGAAGAGGCAACGGGGAAGGTGTGGATTGCAAATCATTTTGGCAGCCGCGGGTTCGGTCATAAAGTGGCGAGTGGGTTCCTTAACCTTGCGGCAGGACGTCAGTTCAGTGGCAAAGCTCCTGGCGAATCGATGGATCAACCGCCTACGTTGTTTGACCTGAACAGCGAAATGGGTGATATGTATTGGGACGCAATGACTTTGGCGGGCCGATACGCCTATGCAGGACGCGACTATGTCATTGAACAGGTGCTCGGAATTCTGGGGACAAGTGCTGAATACGCCGTACATAACCATCATAACTTTGCCTGGAAGGAACAACACATGGGTGAAGAGGTAGTTGTGGTCCGCAAAGGTGCAACGCCACTGGCACCCGGGCAACTCGGTTTTGTTGGAGGCAGTATGGGTGATATCTCGGTAATTGTGGAGGGGATCCACAGCGAGGAGAATACCGAGTCATTCCGCAGCACCGTACATGGGGCAGGGCGCACGATGAGCCGAACCCAGGCGGCTGGCAAAATGAATTACAAGCTGCGCACACGCATGGGCGGCGAGATTAGCGAAGCACAGATGCATGAGGCGATTCGTGCCTATGGCGTGGAGCTGCGGGGAGCGGGCACAGACGAAAGTCCGTATGTGTACAAGAAGCTACAAGACGTACTGAACGCACATGCGAATACGTTGAAGATCAACCATGTACTGCGTCCCGTTGGTGTCGCCATGGCCGGAGGTAATGAATTCGATCCATACAAGGATTAGTTAGAAAAGAGGGTGAACTTCATGAGGAATTGTGCGATATATAGCTCTCAGTTTGACCTAGATCAGCTGTTTGAATTGATTCAATCCATTTATCCTGAGGGTACGATTGAACGCCGGGAAGATAAGACCCATATTCAAGTGACTCAGAAAAAATGGCTCAGTAAGAAAACCAAAGGCTTTAATATCATGACCAGCCAGACACATCCTGAGGAATTTACGACAATGATTCAGGGGATGCTTGGATTTTTGGGTCAGATTAAAGGGCGCAATGCTTCGCTCCAGGAAAAGGTATTGATCAAATGTTCCACATTGAACATGGTGGTTGGTATTGAGACGGAAGAGGATATCTCGGAAGAATTCTTCGGCGAGTTATTACGGTTGGCTGATGCGCTGGATGCTGTTATCTTCTGGGGAGGTGGATCTCTGCTGAATGCACAAGGTCAGCTATTGCTGGATGTGAATGGAGAATCTGAGGTGGAGGATTACACGGTGACAGCGCACACCAGTTTCCTTGACGGTAACAGACCGCAGTCGGAGTCGGGCATTCAACGTAAAGCGCGGTCAGAGCAACTGTTGACTGAACAAGGCATTCCGTATAATGCGAACTTGCCCGTAAGGGCCGGAGACGAGCACACCACGATTCGGAGTAAAGAGGAAGTCGCGCGTCGTGCGGTTGCCCTATGTCTTGCCGCGCTTAAGGGTGAGTGTCTGGGAGCCGGCGAAAGTGCGGATGATACCGCAGCACTGGTTCAGGAAGTGATCGACAAGTATGAGGCTGAATCCTTTTTCTCACCCGCAGAGAAGAGGTTTATCGACCAGCACGGAGCAGAGCAGCAGGAGATTATCTCCTTCTCTTGGGGATATGAAGCGTACCACGTAATGTTGTGGGCGCTTGGTTATGTGAAGGAACTAGGTGCACCAACGGAGTTATGTAACGTAGGGAAGGATGTCGGTTATTTGCAGCAGAAGGATAGTTTTACCGACTTTCTCTCCGATGCATCTCTGCGTAACAAAAGCGAGATTCTGGATGAAGCAGATCTGATCTACCGTTATAACTGGGTGTGCGTGGATAGTCGGGTGAATGACAAAACACCTCCCGCTGGCCTGAATGGTGGAGTGGCTTATGAACGTCACCGTGCATTGAACTGGCTGATCTGTTATCTGGATCTGGCGTGGGATGATGTGCGTACAGATACGTAGAACGGGATGATGTGACGGCCTATTGTAAATAAACAATAAACATTACACAACATACAACAATGCAAATACCCCTTTAGCCGCACAAATACGGTTAAAGGGTATTTGATATTCTGCCATATTACCCACTATGTCTGCCAAACTGTTCACGAATAATGACATCAGCAAGAATCAACTTTTTCTCGACATTGCTCTCTGGATTCGCAATGCGCCATAACATCTGATCCACTGCACGCGCACCGAGTAACTCCTTGTTCACATTAACTGTGGCAAGTAATGGGATATTGTCGTATAGATTATCAAATCCCGTGACAACACACTGATCGGGTACACGAATACCCATACTCTCAAGGGCTTCTATGGTGTATAGCCCATAGAAATCATTCGCACATACAAACACTTCAGGCAGGTTATCCTCACTGATCACCGAAGTGAACGTCTGGCGGAACTCATCCAATGCCTGATTACTCAGCTCGGGAATCTGATGTATTTCCATCCCATGACCCATAAGCACAGAAGTGTATGCAATCCAGCGTTCATAGAAGCTATGAGCATCCCCGATATTGCCAACGAACTGGAATGTTTTGAAACCCTTGCGGAGCAAATAGAGCATGATCTCCCGCATGGATGCGAAGTTATCGGTGAATATGCTGTCACTGTGAAAAACAGGGTCCAGATGATCCACCATTACAACCGGAATACTAAGACGCTTGATTTCAAGCAGAATCGGGGTCGAGATAGAGCCAACGGTAATGATCCCTCGAATGGCATCCGGGTTGAGTAGGGTAAATAGCTGATCTGCTGAGGGTTCCGTTAAGGTCAGAATATTAATCCCTTTTTGGTTCAGCTTGGAAGAGATCCCGTTAAAGACGGGTCCCCAGTATACGGAGTCTTGATTTTGGTACCGAACATTGGGGAACAAAATCAAGATCGTTCCGCTTGAACGTGTGTTCTTTGGTTCCTGAAGTTCATGGCTGTTATACAGTTCACCAGACAACATGCTGTTATCTTTGAAATATCCAAGTTTGCCAGCGGCCTTGAGAATGACATCCCTCGTTTGATCGCTAACTCCCGATTTTCCAGACAAAGCTCGTGACACCGCGAATTTCGACAAACCCGTAAAATGTGCAATCTCCTGAATTGTTACCTTTGTCTTCATCATACCATCCTTACACTCGTAGTTCTGCCGTATTCCTTATTTGGAGCGATATCCAACTGATCCCGGGGCGTATCTTATAACTCCGAAAGGAGCAGATTTTGCCGAATTTTCGTTCCAGGCCAGGAACTTTTTCGCAGGCGTACCGGGGTACGTCAAGAGAAAGTGACGCAGCAGGGGGCGAAAAGGCGGTGAAAGATGCCCTTAAGTGAGATTTAAGACACGCCCTAGTATAACATGATGTATTTCTCTTAATCTAATAACGGACAGAGAATTCAAAATGTTAGTGATGCACAGTATTTTAGGATGAACGTTCAACGTGACGGTAAGCATATTTTCAGATAGAATGACGAATTTTGTCTGCTAAATTATTATTTTGTTATTTTATAAAAATAACAAAATAAACAAAGTTAGAATCATGGTTTAATATGTTTGTACTTAGAGTCCAGGATATTGAATAAGCTGTGATACAGGAATATTACAGCTTAATCAGCATTTTATCAGAGAAATAAGAAAATGTTAACAATAAAAATGTTGACGCTTACATTTTGCTGTGTTAAATTTTGTTTGTCAAAAACAAACAAGAAAATAACAAATGGTGGTGGTTGTTTATTTTCGATTGGTTGATGAATGGGGTTAATGATTTAGGGTGAACCATGATTGGTATACACATTCGGGGAGGTTGTTAAAATCATGATGAGAAGATGGAATGTTCTGCCTCTGATGTTATTGGCCGTGATGCTTTTTGTATCCGCTTGCAGTGGTGGGGGGACAGCGCAGACGGGGACCGAAGCAGAGGGAACAACGAACTCAGGTAACAGCACCGAGGTCGCTGAGACAGAGAAAGAGGGCGAAGCGGAAGAAGCTGTGGTTAATGTTCCTGATCTGGGTGGACGTGTCATCAAGGTCGCGGCCTGGTGGGACTTGAAACCGGCGGGAGAGACGGCCTCCGATAAGGCCAGACTTGATAAAATTGCAGAGGTCGAGAAGAAATACAACGTAAAACTGGAGTTTGTTAACGTACCTTTTGAAGAATACATGAACAAATTCACAACGTCTGCACTGGCTGGCGAACCGTTCGCCGACATCGTTCAGATGGAGTACAAATCCGCACTACCCGCCATCCTCAAAGGGCAACTATTGCCCATCTCCGAATTCACTACACCTGAGAACAACATCAACCAAGAGGCTAACCTGATTGCAAAATTTCCTGCCATTGCAGGCAACGAATATGCCTTCGAATCTCCAACCAGCATCGGTCTGGGACTTCACTATAACCGTGACTTGTTCAAAAAACTGTCATTACCTGATCCGCAGGAACTGTATAACCAAGGTGAATGGAACTGGGATAAATTCTTGGAACTCGCCAAACAGGCAACCAAAGATACCAATAACGACGGCAAAACTGACGTATACGGATTTTCTGGCTGGGCGCTTGATGTCGTTCGTCATTTTACCGCAGCCAATGGTGGAACGATCGTGGATGATACCAATAGCAAAGAAGGATTGTCCGATCCGAAAACGATTGAAGCTGCCGAATTTGTCAAACGCCTGTATAACGTGGAAAATGTCGTGAAGGTCAAAACCGGCGACAAAACCAATTGGGAGGAAAGCAATACGTTCAAAGATGGAGATGTAGCTCTTTTCACTGCTGCTGAATGGCAGTTGGGCGATCTCACCTTTGCGGTTGGTGTTGTGCCGATTCCGAACGGGCCACAGGGTAGCAAAGAGGTAACGTATGCAAACAACGCAGCATCAGCGAAGTTCATTCCTAAAGGTGTGGAAGATCCAAAGATCGTCTACCAAATCTATGAAGAGACTTTTGACATCCCGCAGATTGAAGAGTATCCAGGTCAAGATTATCTGGAGAGTCGTTATACCGACGAGAAGGATATTGCGATCATTCGCGAGCACATTGCCGGAACGGGCCGTATTTTGCTGGATGATGCCTACACGGGATACCCATTCGGGGATTATGTGAACGATATCATCAAAAACAATGCTTCCGTGACAGCAACAGCCGAGAAATACAAAGCACAGGCACAAGCCGCCATTGATAAACTCGGCAAACAATAACAACACTTATCACCAGCAAACGATTCAGGCAGGGGGCTCGTGTCGGCAATGTTGCACGGAGCCCCTTTTCCTGAACCACCAAATCGGCATTGCTGGCATCAGCCTTGATGAGGAGGACTCGTAGGATGGCTGGAATTCTACAACGTAAGACATGGATATTGTCCACAGTAATCATCGTGGCGGCAGCCTGCATCATTCTATATGTAACTTCCGGCGCTGATGGAAAGAGTGCAAACATTCCACCTGGCAGTCTGCCTGCCATTGAAGTGGATGCAGTCTTGCAGCAGACCCGGCAGAAAAAGGGATACGAACAGTATCGATCCGGAACGGATCAGGCTACACAGCCGAATGTGGACATCACCATTGAAGCAGGAGATTACATAAAAGCCGAAGGTGAAGACGTCCGCAAACTGACTAATTATGAGGGAATGGATGGTGTATCTCTCCATACCGGAGAGACCGGACAAGTTGATTGGACCATTAACGTGCCGGAGACCGGGCTGTATAACCTGTCCGCTACCTATTATCCCGTTGAAGGCAAGAGTTCGGCCATTGAGCGTGCATTGTACATTGATGGTGAACTTCCTTTTGCGGAAGCCGCCTATTTGCAGTTTGACCGGGTATGGGCGAATGAGAAAGATGTCGTTGAACAGGATAACCAAGGCAATGACCTTCGCCCGAGACAAGTGGAGCAACCACGCTGGCTGGAAGAAACGTTTCAGGACTCCGACGGGTACGAACAGACTCCATTCAAGTTTTATTTGGAAAAAGGGGAACACACGCTAACGCTAAAATCATCGCGTGAACCCATGGTGATTCGGTCCATTCGTCTTTTCAATGAGAAGACAGCTGTTCCTTACACAGAGACTGCAGGGGCACAACAATCGGACTCCTCTGGGCAGCCGAAGGATGTACTGATTCGCATTGAAGGAGAAGCCGCGATTGCCAAATCTTCACCTACGTTATACCCGACCAGCGAAAGGTCAAGTTCTGCTGTATCTCCTTATAGCGCTTCCCAGGTACGCATCAATACGATTGGCGGCTTTAATTGGCGTCTGCCAGGACAATGGATTGAATGGGAAGTGGATGTGCCGGAAAGTGGACTGTATCATATCGGTTTTACCGCTCAGCAGAATTTTGTCAAAGGCATCTATTCTACACGCAAACTGACCATCGATGGTGAAGTTCCGTTTGCAGAGATGGCGAAAGCACCTTTCCGTTATCAAAGTGACTATCGTATTGACGTGATGGGCGGCAAGGAAGCATACAAGTTTCACATGGAAAAAGGAAAACATGTGCTGCGGCTGGAGAACAGCCTCGGGGACTTCGCACCGCTTATCCGCAATGTGGAGGACAGTCTGTACAACTTGAACTCCATGTACCGACGTATTCTGATGATTACAGGCACCAAGCCTGATGAATTCCGTGATTACCGGGTGGAAAAACAGATTCCGAACCTGCTGGAAGTATTCAGCGGAGAAAGTAAACGTCTCAAGGACGTGGCCGCACAGCTTCGTCTTCTGTCAGGACAGTCCAGCGATCAGGAAGCACTGATTAAGACGATGGCGCTGCAACTGGACGAGATGATTGACAAGCCAGATACCATTCCAAGACGGCTTGCGGCTTATAAAACCAATACAGGCGGTCTCGGCACATGGGTGCAGCAGGCACGAGAGCAGCCCCTTGAAATCGATGCACTGTACGTCACTTCGATTGACCGCGATATTCCTGGAACAGGTATGGGGCCACTTGCCAAGCTTGGTCATGAAGCGAAGATATTCTATCATTCGTTCTTCATTGATTATAACCAGATTGGTAATGTAGCTACATCTGAAGATCAGCGTACGGTAACCGTCTGGATTGGTAGCGGACGTGACCAGGCGAATACGATGAAAGCGATGATTGACAAGACCTTCACACCAGACAGTGGCATTAACGTCAATCTGAAGCTGGTGAATATGGGAACCTTGCTGCCAGCGACCTTGTCTGGTGAAGGACCGGATGTAGCGATGCAGATAGGTAATGATCTGCCGGTGAACTTTGCGATGCGGAACTCGGCTGTAGATCTGACGCAATTCAGTGATTATAGCACCGTGGAACGGGAGTTCAGGGAAAGTGCAATCGTGCCGTATGCCTATGATTCAGGCGTATATGCCCTGCCGGAAACACAAACCTTTAACATGCTGTTTTATCGTAAAGACGTGCTCGAAGAACTCGAACTTGAAGTGCCTCAGAACTGGGAGGATGTCGAAGCTCTGCTCGCGATTCTGAGCAAGAATCATATGGAATTTGGTATGCCGATTGTGACCCAGGCGAATATGCAAGGTGTCAATATTCCGCCGAACTCGCAGTATGCCACGATGCTGCTTCAGAACGGCGGTGCCTTCTATCGTAACGATGACAAGGAGTCGGATCTGGATTCAAGGATCGGAATTGAGACGTTCAAGCAGTGGACGGAGTTCTATACCGATTACAAGTTAGAGCGGGAATATGATTTTGCCAACCGTTTCCGGACAGGACAGATGCCTATCGGACTAACGGATTACACCATGTACAACCAATTGTCCGTATTTGCACCGGAGATTCGCGGACTATGGGGATTCGTTCCTGTCCCGGGAACCGTTCAAGCAGATGGTACCTTGAATCGGGACGTACCGGGTGGAGGCAGCGCAGTCATGATGCTGGAGGGTGCCAAGGATCAGGATGCGGCGTGGGAGTTCATGAAGTGGTGGACCAGTACACCGATTCAAGCTGAATTCGGGCGGGAGATGGAAGGGCTGATGGGTGCCGCTGCCCGTTATCCAACGGCCAACATCAAGGCGCTGGATTCCCTGCCGTGGCCTGCGGAGGATTACGCCAATCTCAAGGCACAATTCGAAACGGTGAAGGGCATTCCTGAAGTACCCGGTGGTTATTTTACAGGCCGCCATCTATTCAATGCATTTTACAAAACCGTTGTTGGCCAAGTGGAAGCCAGGGAATCCATCATGGATTATACCCAATATATTCAGGACGAGATTCGCGTCAAACGTAATGAATTTGGTCTTCCGTAAGCAGAGGGAGGGTTAATCGTGCCACAAATATCACTCCGAGACGGACAAAACAGTCCTCCTGAGAAAGCGTCAAGGATGGGCATGAAATCGTGGTGGAGCTGGAAGCTCCAGGAAATGAAGGCCAGCAAACATTCCTATGTTCTGCTTGCACCTTATATGCTCCTGTTCCTCATGTTTACCGTGATTCCGGTTGTCATCTCGATCATACTCAGCTTCACCTACTTTAACATGCTGGAATTCCCGCGTTTTATTGGCTGGCAGAACTATACTCGCCTGTTTCTGGAGGATGATGTATTCCTGATTGCGATCAAGAATACGCTGCTGTTTGCCATCATTACCGGACCGATCAGTTATATTGCCTGCTTTGTCTTCGCGTGGATCATTAATGAGTTAACACCGAAATGGAGAGCGTTCATGACGCTGATCTTCTACGCGCCCTCCATCTCGGGCAATGTGTATTTTATCTGGCTGATGATCTTCTCGGGAGATCGTTATGGCATTGCGAATGGGTTGTTGATCAAATGGGGTTTTCTGCTGGAGCCAATCCAGTGGCTGAAGACGGAAGCCTACATTATGCCTATTCTCATTCTCGTGCAGCTATGGCTGAGTCTCGGAACCGGATTTCTTGCGTTTATCGCTGGTTTGCAGACGGTGGACCGGACATTGTACGAAGCGGGAGCGGTGGATGGGATCAAAAATCGCTGGCAGGAACTATGGTACATTACCCTGCCTTCGATGCGTCCACAGTTGATGTTCGGCGCAGTCATTCAGCTCACAACCTCGTTTGCCGTGGCCGATGTGTCGATCGCGCTGGCCGGGTTCCCAAGTGTGAACTATGCAGCAGAGACTGTGGTGACCCATTTGATCGACTTTGGTACTACGCGGTTTGAGATGGGGTATGCATCAGCAATTGCCACCGTGCTGTTCATGATTATGGTGGGCACCAACTTGCTGGTCCAGAAACTGCTTCGAAGGGTGGGAGAATAGCTATGGCTGCAATTGCGACAGGCAAAAAGCGGGTGAATCGCTCGCTATCGGGAAGCCTCTCCCTGTTTGCCCTTCTGCTCGTATTTGGTGCCTTCATGGTGCTGCCGCTGATCTATGCGATCAACAATGCATTTAAACCATTGGATGAGATTTTTACCTTTCCACCAACGCTGTTTGTCAAAAATCCGACGTTCAGCAACTTTACAGATCTGCTGAACCTGCTGAGTGACTCGTGGGTGCCTTTCTCACGTTATATATTCAACACGGTATTTATTACAGGCATCGGTATCGTAGGCCATGTACTGCTAGCTTCCGCAGCGGCGTACCCACTTGCCAAACACAAGTTTCCGGGCAAAGTATTCATGTTCCAAGTGGTCGTACTGTCACTGATGTTCACACCTGCGGTAACGGCAATTCCGAACTATATGATCATGTCATGGCTCGGATGGATCGACACCTACTGGGCCGTCATTATTCCGGCATTTGCCTATTCACTCGGGTTGTATCTGATGAAACAGTTCATGGAGCAGATCCCGGATGCGCTGCTGGAAGCGGCCAAGATTGATGGTGCCAGTGAATACCGGATCTTCTGGTCCATTGTCATGCCCAATGTGAAACCAGCTTGGCTGACATTGATCATACTGCTGTTCCAGATGTTATGGGGCAGTGATGGCAATGGATACATCTATAGTGAACAGCTCAAGACCCTGCATTATGCAGCAGGGCAGATTATTCAGGGCGGAATATCCCGGGCAGGAGCGGGTGCTGCGGTAGCACTGATTTTGATGAGTGTGCCGATCACGCTATTTATTTTCTCTCAGAGCCGAATCATTGAGACGATGGCGAGCTCGGGCATGAAGGATTAAGGGGGAACGATATGGCACGCACAGTGAAAAGATGGCTTGTTCTCCTGGCGGCAGTATCTCTGCTGCTGGTGAATGCCGTGCCTGCGGCGGCCTCCCCGGCGCCGTATGAGAGTTATAACTACAACTACTGGAAAGAGGCTGTTCCTTCACCAGATGCCTATCTGCCCGAGCGTACCATATCAGGCCGTGATCTCGGCATTAGTGAGTTTAAAGACCCTGGTGATGTGAATGTTTCACCTTCCGGGTTGATCTATATTTTGGATAGTGGCAACAGCCGAATTGTTGTATTGGACCCAGGCTTTAAGCTGCTGCGCGTCATTGATGGATTCATGATGGATGGTAGCAAGGAGACCTTCAACCTTCCGGGCGGATTGTTCGTGGATGAGCAAGAACGCATATACGTCGCCGATACAGGCAACGGTCGTGTGGTTGTCCTGGATGGAGAAGGGACACTGATTCAAACCATCACGAAGCCCGAGTCGGATATCCTGTCGACCCAATTCCAGTTCCAGCCTTTGAAGCTGACGGTGGACCATGTAGGCCGAGTGTATGTTGTGGCGCAGGGGGTCTACGAAGGGATTATGCAGTTTGACGAGAGTGGGAAATTTATCGGATACGTCGGTACGAACAAAGTGGAGCGGGACTACGGCGAATATATCTGGCGCATGTTATCCACCAAAGCCCAGCGCGCACAGATGGTTCTCTTTGTTCCAACGGAGTTCTCCAATGCGGATATTGACCACAAAGGATTTGTGTATGCAACGAATATTGATCCCGGCTCAAATGAACCGATCAAACGGCTGAATCCGTCTGGTGAAGATGTACTGAAGCGGTTTGGTTATTACGACGTCAAAGGTGATATCCGGTTCCGCAACAATCCGGGTCCATCCAAACTGATCGATGTGAAAGTGCTGGGCGACGGCATGTACAGTGTATTGGATGCGACACAGAACCGGGTGTTCACGTACGACGATGAAGGTCATCTGCTCTACATATACGGTGGCAAAGGAAATCAGGTGGGCACGCTCAAAACACCTGTCGCGATTGAACAATCTGGTGAGCATCACTTGGTTCTGGATCGGGGCAAGAACAACCTTGTTGTCTATGAGCCAACCCGTTTTGGTGCCCGTGTGAATGAAGCGGTGGCACTCCACTATCGGGGCGAGGACACGGAGGCCGTAAATATATGGAGAGAAGTGCTGAAGCTGAATGCCAACTATGACATCGCTTATATCGGTATCGGCAAGTCCTTATTAATGGAGAAGAAAAACGAGGAAGCGCTAAGTTACTTCGAACTTGGAATGGACCGCAAGAGTTATTCTGTGGCGTTCAAGAGGCATCGGCGGGAGATGATGAAGGAACATTTTGGTACATTCCTGACCGCTGTAATCGCGCTGATTGTCATTCTGATCCTGACCCGGGTGACGGTTAAATGGAGACGGAGGAGGCAGGTTGATCGTGAAGCAGGATTTCATTAAGTTTCCGCTGCATCTCATTTTTCACCCCATTGATGCATTCTGGGACCTCAAGTCAGATAACCGGGGACGGCTGTTTGTTGCTTTTGCAGCATTGGCGCTTACCATTGTTATGATGATTTTGCAAAAGCAGTACGCAGGATTTCTCGTTAATTACATCGATCCTCGTACGATTAACAGCATCATCGAAATCGCCACGGTTGCAGTACCTTTCTTTCTATGGTGCATGGCCAACTGGGCGGTAACAACTTTGATGGAAGGGGAAGGCAAGTTCAAGGAAATCGTTCTGGCGACAGGTTACTCGCTCATTCCGGTTATTCTGATCTATGCCCCAATGATCGTGATCAGCCGTTTTATGGTGCAGGAGGAGACTGCTTTTTATTATCTGTTCAATAGTATTGCGTTCTTCTGGTTTGTACTGCTTCTGTTCATTGGCATGATGACGGTACACCAGTACACGGTGATTAGAACAATCATTACGATGGTGCTGACGCTCATTGTGATGGGCATTATTGTATTCCTTGGCGCACTGGTCTTCAGCATGCTGCAACAGCTGTACGAATTCGGTTATAACATTTACCGCGAGTTGATTTTTCGGACCTAAAGGAGGCGGCATCCGTGAACAAAAGGCAACGATTATATACGGTGCTGGCTGGTGGTGCAGCTGTAATCATGATTGCAGCCGGGCTGCTGTATATAAACAACAGGGGGATTCCTGCCGTAGAAGCCGCGGCTTATCTGGATACGACAACCAAAGCCATGCCCGTCACGGAGGACCCGTTGCAGTTCCTTAGCGACTCCTCGCAGGGTGTGCCTGGTATGCAACTGGTCGCTGAAGATCAGAGACTCGCCCTGTACTATAACGAGGAGACAACGGAAATTGCAGTACGTGACGGGAAAAGTGGAGAGATCTGGTACAGCAACCCGAAAGAACGGGCTGAGGACGGTCTTGCTTCCGCATATGAAAAAGAGGTGCTGTCCTCCCAGTTGAATGTGTCTTTCCGGGATGCGATGGGCACACTGGAGAACTTTCCGAATTTCAGTTCCAGTATCAGCAACAAACAATTCACTGTGGGGCAGATCGATCAAGGGATACGGGTGAATTATACCCTTGGGGATACATCACTTGGCATTGATGCGCTGCCGAAGTTGATTAGCAAACAGCGACTGGAGGAGAAGGTTCTTTCCAAGCTGGATGCTACTGTCGCAAGATACACATCTGCCCGATATTATCCAACCAAGAACAATCCGGATATTCTGGAGCGGCTGGATGGACAGATCTCGAAGCAACTTGTGCTGAATAAGATGCTGGGTGCCTTTGAGACGGCGGGGTATACGGCGGACGATCTGGCTTTTGACAATCAGGAGAATGGAGTCGAAGGCGGAGGTGTGTCGGATAAGCCGAGCTTCGTCATTTCTGTGGAATATCGACTTGAGCAGGGGGCACTCGTTGTGACCGTGCCTCTGAGCCAAATAGAAGAAAGTGGGCAATACCGCATTCGGAATATTGATTTGCTCGCTTACTTCGGCGCTGCGGATACAAAGGGCGAGGGTTACATGCTCGTACCTGACGGTTCCGGCAGCCTGATCCACCTAAACAACGGGAAAACCCAGGAAGAGCAGTATGTACAGCGCGTGTACGGCGCAGACCCCAATGATAATTCGCTCAGTCGTCCTCAGGTTAGTGAATCCGCGTATATGCCTGTGTTTGGTCTGAAGAACGGGGAGAATGCCTGGTTTGCGGTGATTGAAAAAGGGGACGGTATTGCCAGTATCTCTGCGGATATTGGAGGCAGACAGAATAGCTACAACCATGTACACGCGACCTTCTCCCTGCGCGGGGAGGATGAGCTGGAGATGTACACCTCGCAGAAAATGCAGGAGATCCAGCTGCTTAGCGAAGAGCCTTTCCGTGGAGATATTCAGGTCCGTTATCATTTCCTTCATGGAGAAGATGCCAGTTACTCGGGTATGGCCCGCCTGTATCAGCAGCAGTTGATCGAGCAGGATGTATTGAAGCCGCTCGCAGAACAGACGGAGTTGCCGTTTTATGTAGATGTGCTTGGTGCAGTGGACAAAAAGGCTTCGTTCCTGAGTGTGCCCTATCGAACCACCTTAGCCATGACCACGTACGAACAGGCTACAGAAATGGCAGCAAAGTTACAGCAGGATGGTGTTGAACGTGTACAAATGCGGTATCAAGGATGGTTTGGCGGTGGCATCAGTCATCATACGCCAACCCAGGTGAAGTTGGACAGTGAAGTGGGCAGTCGTTCCGAACTGCAGGCGTTGTCCACCAAGCTGGAGCAGTCGGGTGGAGCACTGTTCCCGGATGTGGCTTTCCAGCACATTTATCACGATGATATGCGCTTTGCTCCTTCCTCGGATGCAGCGCGGTTTGTAACAAAGGAGACAGCAGAATTGTATCCGTACAATCCTGCACTTAATCGCATGGATCAGAGTAGGGACAGCTATTATTTGCTCTCAGCGGCCAAGCTTCCTTATGTAGTGAGTGAGTTTGCTGACAAATTCAATAAATTGGATCTCGGCGGATTATCCCTTCGTGATCTCGGGCAGGTCCTGACTTCCGATTATCGGGATAGTCGGGTGATTCATCGGGAGACGGCGAAGAACATTGTGAAGGAGCAGTTGGGCAAGCTGGAACAGTCCTATCCGAACCTGATGATATCTGCTGCAAATAGCTACGCTTGGGGAAGTGCGCAACATGTTGTAAATGTGCCCGCAGGATCGAGTCGGTTCAATATTACCGATGAAGAAGTTCCTTTTTATGCGATGGTCATTCATGGATACATGAACTATGCGGCATCTCCGATGAATACGTCGGGGGATCAGGATCTCCGCAAACAGTTGCTGCGCAGCCTGGAGTTTGGGGCAGCTCCATATTTTCAATGGACCTATGAACCATCATCCAGGCTGAAGCTGACGAATTATGATTCGGCCTATGCGACGGAGTATGCATATTGGGTGGATGACGCTGTTGCCTTGTATAAGCAGGCCAATGAAGTGCTGGGAAATCTGGCGAATGAGCAGATTCTCAAGCATAAACGCATTCAGGATGGCGTGGTCCGGATCATCTATACTGGCGGTACATCCATCCTTGTGAATTACAATGCGGATGCAGTAACCGTGGATGGAACAACGGTTGGCGGGACGGATTATGTGGTGGGAGGAGTGAACCGATGAGAACCATTCGATTATCGCTGAAGTCACGGAGAGCGTTGCTTGGACTTGCATTTATTTCTCCGTGGCTGCTCGGTTTCATCTTCCTCTTTGCCACACCACTCCTGCAATCGATTCGGTTCAGTTTGAGTAATCTGTCCGTTGCTCCGGGCGGGTACGTTCTGGACTTCGTTGGATTTAAAAATTTCAAGGATGCACTTCTGGTTGATGCTACATTCAACCGGATTCTGGTCGACTCGGTAGGAGCGATGCTACTGAATGTGCCGATGATTCTGTTCTTCAGTCTGTTCACGGCGACACTGCTCAACCAGAAGTTCAGAGGCAGAACGATGGCACGTGCGATCTTTTTCCTGCCGGTTATTTTGGCTTCCAGTGCAGTTGCAGCAGCTGAGTCTGCGGGATTAATCAATCTGATGGGGGATGCAAGTGCGGTGGATGCATCAGCCGAAGGCGGTGCTTCGTTCAATGTGGTGTCCATTGTGCGGATGCTGGCGGATGTGGGATTGCCGATGGCCTATGTGGATTACATTGTAGAAGCCATCATGCGGATCTATGAGATTATTAGCAGCTCTGGCGTCCAGATTCTGATCTTCCTCGCTGCACTGCAATCGGTACCGGGATCGATGTATGAGGTTGCAAAGATCGAAGGGGCGACAGCCTATGAATCATTCTGGAAAATTACATTTCCCATGGTCAGTCCGTTGATTCTGACAAATGTCATCTATACGATCATTGATTCATTTGCGGGGAGTCCAGTCACACAGGCCATCTACCAAACCGCATTCAAAACCCAGAACTTTGGCTTAAGCTCGGCGATGTCCTGGCTGTACACACTGGTGATTGGTCTTGTCCTGATCGTAGTAGGCTGGGTGCTGTCACGGCGGGTTCACTACAACTGACGGTTAACATTAAGGGAGGCTTCAGATTATGGCTGCATCAGGGACAGATCGCATGGTGGTAGTTCCGAAGCAGAATTATCACATGCATCGGGTGCGAAACAAAACATCGGACCTTCTCTATTCCATATTCAGATATGCACTGGTCATCGGCATTTCATTTATTATTTTGTACCCGCTATTTCTCAAAGTGTCAGTTGCATTCAAGGATAAACAGGATATCTACAATCCAACGATTTATATGATTCCTCAGCATTTTACGCTGGATAATATCCGGCTAGCGGCGCAAGTGATGGATTACCTGCCTCTGCTGGCGAACACGTTATTGTTCGTTACCATCACAACGCTTCTGACAGCGATATCCTGTGCACTTGCCGGATACGGCTTCGCCCGATTTTCGTTTCCGGGTAGTAATGTGCTCTTTGTGCTGGTGATTCTTACGATTCTGGTGCCAACAAGCACGCTCATGGTGCCGATGTATCTGCATTTCCGCAGCTTTGACTTTCTCGGCATTATCCAGTTGTTCTCGGGAAAGAATGGCATCAATCTGCTCAATACGTATTGGCCTTCCATGATTACGGCTGCTACAGCGGGAGGGCTGAAGGCGGGGCTGTTCATCTATATTTTCCGTCAGTTCTTCAAGGGCATGCCAAAGGAAATCGAGGAGGCCGCACTGATTGACGGTGCAGGTGGATTTAAAACGTTTGGCCGTATCATGTTACCCAATGCAATCTCGCCGCTGATTACGGTCATTCTGTTCTCGTTTGTATGGCAGTACAATGATACATTTTATTCGGCATTATTCATGAGTGAAAGTCCACTGATCTCGCTGAAGGTGGCTTCCTTACCTGCTCAGGCGAACCAGTTGATTCCGCAGCTGATGGGCTTTGGCTCGAACTCGGGCATCAAGGCCGACCCGAACTATGTGGCGATGATTGTGGATACAGGCATTTTGCTGGCTATTGCACCGCTGATTATTCTGTATCTGTTCGTGCAACGTTACTTCGTGGAGAGTATTGAACGTTCCGGTGTAGTGGGTTAACATGGTAAATCCAATTGGAGGTGTAGAGATGACAGTGCGTGAGATCAGCAGAGTTCCGGTGAATGAAGCAGCGACTCCCGAAGCCCGAGAGCTGATGGCGTTCCTGGTCGAGCGTTATCAAAAAGGGATGTTGTCAGGCCAGCAGGACTACAGCAACCTGAACTGGATTAATGAAAACACAGGCCGCAAACCAGCTGTGATTGGCTTTGATCTCATGGAATATTCGCCATCAAGAACAGAGCGCGGCGCGGTCTCCCAGGAGATCCGGGATGCGATTGCATGGCACCGACAAGGTGGCATTGTGACGCTGTGCTGGCACTGGAATGCACCGACAGATCTGATCGATGAACCAGGTAAAGAGTGGTGGCGGGGGTTTTACACGGATGCGACCACCTATGATCTTGCCTCCGCGCTGGCTGATACTGAATCGGATGCATATCAGTTATTGATTCGGGATATCGATGCGATTGCATTTCACTTGCAAGAGTTGAAGGATGCTGGTGTGCCTGTATTATTTCGACCACTTCATGAAGCGGAGGGTGGCTGGTTCTGGTGGGGAGCGAAAGGCCCCGAACCTGCCAAACAGTTGTATCGTTTGTTGTATGATCGATTGGTTCAAGAACATCAGCTGCACAATCTCATCTGGGTCTGGAACTCGGAAAAACCGGAATGGTATCCGGGTGATGATGTCGTGGATATTGTCAGTGTGGATGTATACCCTGAAGCAGGAGATCACAGCCCGTTGGCTGCACATTACACCAACCTGCGAGAGCTCGTACAGAACGGCAAAATCATCGCACTGGCCGAGAACGGCTCCATCCCTGACCCTAAGCAGATGAAGGAACAGGATGTACACTGGAGTTGGTTCTGTACCTGGACAGGTGGATTCCTGAGAGACGGGACGCATAATGATGTGGCGTTTTTGAAGGAATTGTACCATAGCAAAGAGGTCATTACGCTCGATCAGTTACCGAAGTGGAGTTGGCTATAAGACCCCACTTCCAACTTGAATTGGAATCAATGAAGCGTTAGTATTCGCTGTAAGAATTCATGCGAATACTAACGCTTCATTTGTTGGTAGCGCACATATGTAAGTGGAATCCATGACCCCTAAAACATTAGAAGTTGAGCAACACTCTAGTTTGACGGGTGTAACATAGCTTGGATATTGGTATGTAAAGTCACGCTGGAAGTGAATAAAATGTACGATTGATTAACCGTGCGGATCAGAATCCTCTCGCTTGTGCCATTGACTGGACCGATCCGAATGGCGGATGGTTCGCTTCCACCGTACGTATCATCCAGGGTGACCGATGTGATATGTGTGATGGGAATTTCAATTTTGGAAAACTGCCACCGGATGACCAGTTGATCTTCTACTTTTTTCACGTTAACACCAAACATAGGATGACCTCCTGTTGTGATTCATATTATTGAAGTAATTTCGTATGTCCAGTTTATCATATTTTGGATAAAATTACCTTATTAATAATAAAGAGTAACGATCTCTGTCAACTGATATCAGGGATGGAAACTTGATGTAAAACATACAGGATTAACCATGATATATATCGAATACAAATAGAGAAATTAGAGAACTTATACTCCAACACAAAGGGTGTGCCACATGACGAATCTATTCGAACATTGTTCAGGTCAAACATTATCTGCCAACCTGAGATGGCTGAACGAGCCAGCAGATTGGTCCATTGAAGACGGCAAAGTAACGATAACCGTTTCGCCAATCAGTGACTTTTTCATTGATCCGGGAGGTGAGCCGGTGAAAGCTTCAGCTCCATTTTTACATACGATAGTCAAGGGAGATTTCAGCATCGTCACTCAAGTACAGGTGGACATGAAAGAACAGTATGACTCCGGGTGCCTGATGGTGAGGGTGGACGATACGAATTGGGCTAAAGTCTGCTTTGAGTATTTTGAGGAACAGCCGTCCATTCTTAGTGTTGTTACTCGTGGTAACTCGGATGATTGTGTATCAGCACCTGTAGACGTTAATAAGCCTTATTTACGTGTAGCCCGGGCAGGCAACAGCTTTGCTTTCCATTATTCTCAGGATGGAGAGAAGTGGAAGCTGGTTCGTTATTTCGGACTCGACTGCCCGGAAGAGATCAAAGTTGGCATTGTGGCCCAATCCCCGATTGGACAAGGGACAACGGTTACTTTTACAGACGTACAGCTTCAACATGGAGTGACCGGAAGTGTCCGCCGGGTAAAATAACAGCGATCAGAAGGTTGTTCTGTCATTTATTTCACCCGAATTAACATTCCGAACAGACCGAGTATAGCAAAGGCCAGAAATGCCGTTGTATTGGAAAACACTTCGATCGTATAACCTGCCATAGATGAGCCAAGGAATTGCCCAACACCCAGCGCGAGAAAGGCAAGGCTAATTCCGATGGACACATTTGGACTGAATAGTCTCGTCGCCCAAACGATAAATACACTGGTCAGGAAAATATACGTGCTGCCAAATATGATCGCAGAGATGAGACTGGCAGTCATTGAAGGCAGAAGGATAACCCCGAGCGAAATAGCCAATAACAGTATGCCTATTCGGTAGGACCACCCAATCTCGAACCGTTCAATAATGCGACCAGCGCATCCACCGATTATCCCCATAACCCCCATCACAATCCAGAACAACACGGCTTCCGAATCGGAGGCCCCTTTCTCGTCTGTGAGGAAGTTCCGGGCAAAGGTCCAGTAGATTGCAGAACTGAAACCTGTCAACAGACAAGCCATGAGCAGAGCAGACCCTGGTCTGGTAGGTTTCATACATGTCCAGAGAGACTTGGTACAAGGCAGTGTCTTGGTTGCCGGAATAACACGTCTGTTCCACAAAAGAACCACAACACCGATTACAGCAAACAGGATGTAGGTTAGACGCCAGTAATCCGTGAACAGCCAGTAGAGTGGACCTGATATTACAATTCCGAAGCTGGTCCCTGTGTTAATCCAGCTGTTGCCTCTTGCTTGTAGCTCGGGAGCAAGCTCGGCATTAACCGTGTTACCGAGGGCTGGAGAGGCCCAGCCTGTACTCAAACCTGCTAGAAATATACTAAATGTAAGAACCCATGCATTCTGAGCCAAGGCGATGCCGGTTAATCCGAGCACTGCGCTGATCCCTGCCAATTGAATGACATAATGATGTCCCTTGCGATTAATCAACAGTGGTGCAGTTAGAAGGGACAGACAGTAGGCAATATACGTTCCTGAGTTAATCGCGCCAGAGGCTGCATCATTTAATTGTAAGGCTTCCGAAATTTCCGGCATAAACAATCCATAACTGAATCGCCCGAATGCATAACATACAGCGATAAGTGCAATGCCTGGAAAGATAATTTTTTTCATTAAATCCACCGCCTTTTAGATAGAACGATCATTATATTTCTCATTAAATAAAAAAGTGAGTTGAACTACTAACTCACCCGGAATAGCATTACTTGAAACTGGTCTGCGTCATATGGATCAGCTCACGGCAGACGTTATTTACATTTTCTGTCTCAGCAAGTGCAGTGGAACCCTCCAGCAGCAGGGAGAATCGCAATAGATCTCGATCACTTGCAGTAGGCGCCAATGTTTGGATTAAAGTTCGCATATGTCTTTTGTGCGCATTTACTGTCTGCACGATGATATGATCTGCATGACCTCCGAATTCTTCTTTGGCGCGTAGAAATAAGCAACCTCTTGATTCGTGTTCCTTCAACCAGGTTGCATGTCCTTCAGCCAGATTGAGGAACATAGGTTGTGCTTTATTGTCTGCATATTGCCTGAGCTGTTCTAAATAACGCTGTTCGCGTCGCAAGAGTACCTGGACAATGAGATCATCCTTGGACTCAAAGTGATTGTATAGCGTCATAATCGCAATCCCGGCATCCGTGATAATCCGCTTCAAACCGATGGAATGGAAGCCATGGAGGTAGAATAATTCTTCAGCCACGTTCAAAAGCATTTCTTTTTTGCTGCTCATATTCAATGATACTCTCCCTTCAAAATAAGATAGAACGATCATTATACTTGTAGGCTATAATAATTCGTAGACATTGTCAAATGTTGTGACTCCCCTTTTCTTTGGTTAGTTCAAAGCCTGGGCAGGGCGTTATATGAACAACGTCTTTGCACATTAACCGGACATATGAGAGCACAACATGACAGGTTTTTGGGTGGTTTATCCGTTATATTAGACATCAAGGAGTGATTATTACATGAACTGGATCAACGCATTACAGGTCGCTATTCAATATATGGAAGACCACTTGCTCGAAAATATGACGATGGAGCAGATTGCAGCACAGGTCCATATCTCTCCTTTTCATTTTCAACGTACCTTTGCCTTATTAACGGATGTTACTGTAGCCGAGTACCTAAAACGCAGACGATTGACACTGGCGGCACATGAGCTTCTACAAAGTGATCACAAAATCATTGATCTGGCGTTTAAATACGGTTATGACACACCGGAATCTTTCTCCAAAGCATTTCGTAGACAACATGGGATCGCACCCAGTGAGGCTCGTAAGAATGGTAACGCTATCCAATCGTATAATCGTCTGGTGATTCAAGTGAGTCTAAAAGGAGCAGAACCGATGAAATATAAAATCGTTGAACATCCCGAATTTACGTTGGTCGGAGTAGAGCAGACTTTCTCATATGCAGATGGAGAACATCTGCAAGGAATCGGAAAGATGTGGCAGGAAGCGTGGACGAGCGGTACAGAGGATCGTTTATTTGAACTGAACAACAGGGATATTCCAGGGTTACTTGGCGTCGTTGTGGATCAGAGCGAAATCCAGGAAAAACAGATGCAATACTGGATTGCTACGACTTACGATGGTGAAGTACCGGAAGGATTATCAAGCTTCACTATGCCTGCTTCCAAATGGAGTGTATTTGAAGTAGAAGGCCCGATGCCGGAGAGTATGCAGCTTCTATGGAAACGGATTATTTCGGAATGGTTTCCATCCAACCCGTATGAGCACGCATATATGCCGGAGCTGGAAGTATATCCGGGGCCCAATCAACCGCCACAAATCTGGATACCGATTAAATAAATTTTAACCGTTTCAAACTCGATCATTGTAGCCCATAAACATTCGGATAACCGAAGCTGTTTATGGGTTATTTGGTTGTGATGAATCAGAGATTCGAAGTTGTACAGAGGATGTTCAAGCGTTGTTCATTTTATTGCGGATAGGTAAACATGATATATTGGAACGAAGGTTAACAGCAATAAGAGGACAACGAGGTAAACCGCAGGAGGCAGATATGTTATATGAGAACCCATTCATTCAGACGATCATCCAACACGAGCAATTAATGCGTGACCTGCGGAGAGTTCGTAGTCTCCATTTGCCTCAAAGTTACATAGGTGCAGGATATATTCGTAATTATTGAATAATAAGTGATTTGCGGAATAGTGGGTACAAGAAGGAGTGTCTACGGATTTGATAAAAAAGTTCTTACAAAAAAATGGACTGATCATTGATCTTGTCCTGTTGGCATGTTTTGTGGCGTTCCTGGCCTTCTGGGGCCAAAGATTCCCAGTCATGTTTTTCGGAATGATCACGGTGGCTTTTATCGTTCTAAGACGGATTGACTATCAGAAGCATGTTATTCTGAAACGGATTATCCTTACCGGAATTAGCGTGGCTGCCGTCTCTTTTGTCATTATCGAAGCCCTTGTATTCACACAGCTCGGTGCGAATGATCCGGATGAGGCAGACTATGTCATTATTCTGGGTTCAGGCATCCGTGGAACGGAATTGTCATTGACCCTGAAACAAAGGTTGGATGCAAGTTTGGACTACATTCGCAGCCACCCTCAGACACCCGTCATTGTATCGGGTGGGCAGGGACCTGGAGAATCCATTCCTGAAGCGCTCGCCATGAAAAACTATCTAATTGAACAGGGGATTAACCCCGTCCAAGTCATTATGGAAGATCGCTCCACAAGTACACAGGAGAATTTGGCCTTTTCCAAAAGAATCATTCTTGAATCCGGGTTAGAGCACCCTGAGATCATGATTGTCACCAGTGACTATCATATGTTCCGTTCCAAATACATCGCTGCCAAGAACGGTTATGCAGCAGAATACGGCATATCGGCCCCGTCACCGGGTTATCTGAAACCCGTCAACATGATCCGTGAATATTTTGCTACGATCAAAACATTTATCTAATGCACATGACAGAAAAAAGCAAACAGGACGAAGCGGAGATCTATGATCTATGCTTCGTCCTGTTGCATATAAGGATGGCTATTGCTCCTTAACGATAGGTTATTTTTCTGAAGGAGCAGGTACAGTTACTGAAACCTTATCCCCAGGGAGAGCTACCATTTCAGGAGATTCACCAGTAAAAGGAACAGTGGCTGATTCTACAACTTTAGCCTCAGAAGGTTCAGTAGTAGATGGAACAGTAGTAGAAGGTACAGTAGCAGACGGAACTGGCACAGCTTCGGAAACTTCATCCTCAGGGAGAGCCACGATCTCAGGAGTTTCGGAAGTAGAAGGAGCAGTTACAGCTTCGGAAATTCCAACCTTGTTGGGAGAAGCTACGATTTCAGAAGATCCACCCGTAGAAGGAACAGTCACAGCTTCAGAAGCCTCAGCCTCCACTTTAACCGTGTGGTTTGATGCCCATACGGCGGTGGACGTACTTACACCTGTAATAAGCAGGAGGGCTCCCATACTTAACATCCAATGTTTCTTTTTCAGTTTCTTTACATTAAACATAATCATCAATCTCCTTTTTAATTGTTTGCCTTCACCCGATAGGGACGAACAAAATTGAGCAGGCATTTTCTTGGTTCCCGCCATCACATTTAAAATTGTCTCACCATATCGTCTGCGTTCTTCGTGGGACATCTCTTTCACCACATCTTCGTCACAGGCCAACTCGCTCCAGGTATGAATGTCCCTGCGAATCATATGAATCAGGGGATTGAACCAGTGCAGGGCACTAACCCCCAAGGTCAAAGCTTTGACCCACAGATCTTTATGTTTTAGATGTACCAACTCATGATGAATTACCATACTGATGTCCATTTTCACCGTATTTTCGGGTGGCAGATATATCGTGGGTTTAAACAAGCCAACCAGTATAGGGCTTCGTACTAGCGTGCTGTGAGCAAGCGTGATATTACGTTTGAGACCCAAAGCTTCTTTGATTAATGGTAGCTGTACAGCTGCTTCACTATGACAGAGGACTGGGGTACGTGTACGAGATAATTCATTCAGAAATCTTCGATAACAGTACACCTGCCATGCAGAAAAACCAATGACTCCAATGCCCCAGACGCATAACAAGAACCAGGCTGTGGTTACCGAGATGGTTTGTTCCGGGATAAACGTTCCTGCAAGTACATCCGAAGCTGCTGCATTCTCCGTACCTGGTATAGTTGATGTCGTTTGGAATGCAATATCCAAAAGCCATGAAAGGCCAAGAGATACCGGGAACAGATAAAACAAGATAGCCAGTTTACCGAGTCTGTAGAGCCACTTGGTCGGAAAGACAGATACGGGTATAAGTCGTAGTGCCAAAATACAAACAGAAACGATACTTCCCGCCACGGTCAGGCTGCACAGAATCTCAAAAAAGATATTCATCATCTGCACCTACTTTTCCGAAAGCCATTTTTTCAGTTCTGAAATGTCATCGTCTGAAAGCTTGTCACCGTCATACATGGCCGAAACCAAATTCTTGACTGAACCTTGATACAGTCCATCAAGAACATGCTGCGTTTCCTGTAGTTTGTAATCTTCGGGTTTCAGAAGAGGCTCATAATCATTGGTCCGTCCACGTCTCGTGACGGTAAGAGCGCCTTTATCCACCAACCGTGACAGAAAGGTAGACATGGTCTGCGCTTTCCACGCTTTCCCCTTCTCAGCAAATATGTCTAATAGTTCTGTGGAGGTGACCGGTGGGGCGCATGACCATATAACAACCATTAACTCCATTTCTGTTTCGGATAATTTTTGAATCTGGTTCACAGTGAACACTCCTTAACATCGTTATGCGTCCATAACGATCGTATTACTACACTACGTAGTACGTATAAACTACTACAACTTGTAGTGGATAGTCAAGTTATCCTGATAGATGATTGCCAAACCATGTTATAATATAGGTCATTAATAGAAGAACGATGTAGGAGTGAATGATCATTACAGCATATCAATTACCTGCTCTCTATGAGCAGAAGCGAATTTCAATGCAAGCGATGGAAGAGATTGTACGCCTGTTGGCGCAGGCACCACTATTATATGATGATGGACAGGGCATCCAGGTTCAGGATTACATGGGAGGCTTGGAGGTCGAACTTGAGCATGAGGTACGCCGTGCAGTGACCGAGTTGTACGAACTGGCTGTTCAGGCCTGCCGGGTCTTCGCCGATCCATTGGCGTACGAGCAACTTCAGGATGCGCTTGGGTTACAGGCTGAGTTATGGCAGGAGGAAGTGCTTACTCTTGCAAAGTGGATGGACTGGCTGAAGCAGATCAGTGAAGGAAAGAGAACACTGCCCGAGTACAACTTTACAGCCATGCTTGGCAATCTGCCAGATGGATTCATGATCCATGATTTTTATGATGAACTCCGATATCAGCTGGAACAAAACCCTGCAAACGCATGGGCTATCGAAGAGCGGGATCGCTTGTACGCAGCTCTTGGTGCGAAATAAATCAAACCAACGGGTCACCGGCGGTGTTAATCTAATATCTGTATTTTGCATGCATAGAAACATTCCAATCTATATCTTGCGAATTCTTTACCCAGTATGGGAAATGAGGGGATACCGTGAAGAAGGTTGTATTAGCTGGTGGAACGGGATTTGTTGGACAGGATTTTGCCCAAAGATTCAGAAAGCTGGGGTATGAGGTGTTAATTATCTCGCGTCAGCCCGGTCATATTGCCTGGGAGGATCGTGCAGGAATTATAGGGGCACTGGAAGAAGCAGAAATGTTGATTAACCTGGCAGGTAAATCGGTGAACTGCCGTTATACGGATGAGAATCGCAAAGTCATTCTGGAATCCAGAACCCGTACAACGCGCATTCTCGGGGAAGCCGTCCTAGCTTGTAATCAACCTCCCGAACTATGGATTAATTCGAGTACAGCGACCATATACAGACATGCTGAAGATCGTCCCATGACGGAAAAAGAGGGCGAGATTGGCTCCGGATTCTCGGTCGACGTTGCCAAGGCATGGGAACAGGCTTTCTTTGAATTCAGTCTGCCGTCTACGCGTCAGATTGCACTTCGGATTGCGATTGTGCTGGGCGAGGGCGGCGTGATGGTGCCCATGACGAACCTCGTCCGTTTTGGACTGGGAGGATCTCAAGGCGCAGGAACACAGCAGTTCAGCTGGATTCATATCGAGGATCTCTTCCGCATGGTAATCTATCTGCAAGAGCATCCACACTTGAATGGTGTGTTCAATGCGTCCTCTCCGCATCCGGTGACGAATCGGGAGCTAATGGCGCGTCTGAGAGAACAGATGGGGGTGCGGATTGGACTACCTTCTCCTCGCTGGATGCTTGAACTGGGCGCACGCTTCATTCAGACCGAGACGGAACTGGTTCTCAAAAGCCGTTGGGTGATTCCCGAGCGAATGGAGAGGGAAGGCTTCACGTTCACATACGGTACACTAGATGCAGCTCTTGCCGAGATTTTGAATAAGAAGAAATGACATTTCATAACAAAAGAAAACACAACAGGAAGGGCAGAGGCATCTGCCCTTTTGTTATATATGTTCAACTAAACATTTACACGATAACGGAGAGGATAGAAATAACTTGAAGAAGCGAAGCGGTCGCCTAAAAGCTTTCTGAAAGAAAGCTGCATCGGAAGCATATGCTTATCCCCGGATTTCCCCATTTTACAAAAGGAATCAAAAAAATCTGGGGATAACAGCGATCGGAAAGTTGTTCTGTCATCGCAGTGTCTGTGTAAATACTAATTAGCTGAACTTATAGAGGTTTTTCAAAAAGTCCGCTTTTGATTACGAAGGATGCCTATCGGCATCATCAGCATCGAATATGGAATTCAGCCGAAATAAGCTGGAGGCTTACGAAGTATGTTTCCTTTGGAAACATTGTGGTTGCTCACGTAGTTTGCCTACGCTCCGCTACTCCATTTCTAGCTTCATCCCATCTTCTCGGTACTGAAAACCGGTCTTTTTGAATACGAGCTTATATTATATCAGTCAGATGAACAGAAAGAGGTTGGGGAAATGCAACTTAGAAGAGTAAGGATCGCAGGGACAGGGAAGTACCTGCCTGAACAGGAAGTCACCGATGAGGAACTGGATCGCCGCTTGGACGTGCCTGCGGGCTGGGTTAGCAAAGCTACAGGCGTAGGTGTACGTCATTATGCTTCGGGTGAAGAAACCTCCTCTTTCATGGGCGCACGGGCTGCGGAAGCTGCACTGGCGGATGCAGGATTACAATTTAGTGATATCGACTGTCTGGTGTGTACCAGTGGCACGAAGGAACAACCGTTGCCAAGTACGGCGGTATTTATCCAGCAGGCCATGGGGCAGCAAGATTCGGGCGTACCTGCCTTTGATATGGATGCAACCTGCCTAAGTTTCCTGAACGGACTGGATGTGATTTCCTATATGGTAGATGCTGGACGTTACCAGCGAGTACTGCTCGTAGCCACTGAGATTGCCTCAGCCGGACTGAATTGGTCGGATAAAGAAAGTGCGGCCCTGTTCGGAGATGGAGCGGCCGCTGTTATTATTGAGCGTTCGCCTGAAGGGTCATCCTCTCAGATTGTACATGCTTCCCTTCAAACCTACAGCCGAGGTGCTCGCTTCTCGGAGATTGCAGGTGGAGGTACACGTCTGCATGCTTCGAATTATAAGGCGGATCAGCCTGAACCCTACCTTTTTCATATGGATGGACAGGCGATCTTCCGCATGGCTTCCAGACTTTTGCCTGGATTCATTGGTGATATGTTGCAGGCGACCGGGAATCGAATGGAGGATTTCCAATTGGTCATTCCCCATCAGGGAAGTGCCATGGCGATGAGACTGATTCGCAAGAAGCTTGGCATTGCTGAAGATCGGTTTATGGACATCACACGAAATCACGGCAATACGATTGCGGCATCGATCCCGATGGGTCTGCATGAAGCGATTAAACAACGGCGTATTCAGCGTGGTGATCGGGTGTTGATGATTGGCACGGCTGCCGGATTATCATTGGGAGGACTCATTTTTGACTACTAGATCTGGGGAAACCAGACATCGTACAGTTGCTTCTCTCCGTGTGCTGCTTACAGGCGGAAGGGCTCCTGTAACACTCGATCTGGCACGCATGCTTCATCGGGCAGGCCATCGGGTCTATGTCGCGGAGAGTGCCGTACGGCATCTGACCAGATTATCTCGTGCAGTGGAACAGTGCGCTGTGGTCCCGTCGCCACGTCATGACACACGTGCGTATCTGGCAGAGCTGGAACGGTTGGCACAGGATTGGCAGATCGACCTGTTGATTCCGATGTGTGAAGAAGTCTTCTATGTTGCCCAAGGGGCAGACAGATTGCGTGCATATTGCCGTGTTCTGGTTACAACTCTGGAGCAGCTACATGAGTTGCACCATAAATATGATTTTATCCAGCTTGCAAGGTCACTCGGTCTTTCGGTTCCGGATACACGTCTGATCCACAGTCGGCAGGAATGGATGGAAGCCCAGTCTGTTATAGAAAAAGTAGGAGATTGGGTGTGGAAACCGGTGTATTCCCGCTTTGCAGCCAAAGTTCGCATGCCAACACTCATGAACGATGAGGCTAGGGCAGGGACGGATCAGGAAGGAAACGTAAGTGAAAAGAAACGTCGACATTTCCGTAACGACCCTCCGGACGAGGTAGCACTATCATCTATTTCACCTTGGGTTGCACAGGCCTACATTCCTGGTCAGATGTTGTGTACATACAGCATAGCGCATGAAGGGCAACTGGTTGCACATGCCACTTACGACAGTCGCTATCGTACAGGAAGCGTGGGAGCCAGTGTTTTTTTTGAACAGGTGGAACATGAAGGTGCCCTTGCGTGGGTGAGACAATTTGTTGAGGCAACGGGGTTTAGCGGACAGATTGGGTTTGATTTTATAGAAGGTCAGGATAGGCGAGTGTACGCGATTGAGTGTAATCCGAGGGCAACGAGCGGGATTCATCTGTTTCACCCCGGAGATGACTTGGTGCGTGCACTAACTGAACCGGAGACGTTGGTAAAAGAAAGAAAAATGATCACTCCCGCACGTGGCACCAAAGCCATGCTCATGCTTCCCATGCTGGGAAGCGGGTTGCAGCAGATCTTAGGCAAAAGGAAGCTCCGTGCATGGATAGCTGCGTGGCGTGGAGCCAGGGATGTGGTCTATGTAGGGCAGGATATCCAGCCTGTATTTGAACAATTCGAAGTGGTGCTAGCTGCATGGCGTCTGGCAAGATCGCAGAAGTGCTCGCTGACTGAAGCTTTGACTCATGACATAGAATGGAACGGTGAACAACAATGAATAGAGCATTGGTTACAGGAGCTACGGGATGTCTGGGCAGGCATCTCGCGATACGACTTGCTAAAGAGGGATGGGAAGTCACTGGCATGGGCCGACAGCCAAAGGTTGGTGCAGAACTTGAGTTGGCAGGAATCCGATTCCTGAATGGAGATATACGGGATGAGGCTGCAGTGAACAAAGCGTGTACGGGACAGGATGTGGTGTTTCACTGTGCAGCTCTATCCTCGCCATGGGGCCGATATCGTGACTTTTATAGCAGTAATGTAGAAGGCACACAAAACCTCATTGATGGCTGCCTGCATAATGAGGTGCAGCGATTCATACATGTCTCAACTCCGAGTATATATTTTAACTACAACCCGCGGTATAACGTACATGAGAATGATCCGTTGCCATCCAAACCAGCCAATCATTATGCAGCCACGAAGCTTCTCGCTGAGCAGGTTGTAATGGAGGGGCATGCGAAGGGACTTCCATCGATCATGATTCGACCGCGAGCCATTTTTGGTCCGTATGATCAGACGTTATTTCCCAGAATTGTCGCAGCAAACGCAAAATCGGGCGTGCCCATGATCGGTGGTGGACAGGCTTTAATCGATCTGACATGTGTGGATAATGTGGTGGATGCCCTATTATTGTGTCGCGATGCCTCTGACGAAGCGCTCGGCAGAGCCTACAATATCTCGAATGGCGATCCAAGGGCGTTCAGTGAGTTGGTGAGCAGCCTGTTTGGCATGCTGGATATGCCCTTGCGTCGTCGAAACATTCCTTATCGGATGGCATATGGTGTGGCAGCGTTGCTAGAGCGAGTTCATGGCTTTATCCCTGCGATGGGTGAACCTGCATTGACACGGTATACAGTCGGCTCCTTATCTATTCCACAGACATTGGATATTACGGATGCAAGGGAGCAATTGGGGTATGTCCCTCGGGTGTCCATTGAAGAGGGATTACAACAATTTGCAGACTGGTGGAGGGCTGAATCATGCTGACAACAATTCCTGTGGAACTATATTTGGGTGCGGCGGGTTATTGTACACATCCAGAGTTTCTGACGCTGCGTGGTGGTCGATTGAGCCCAGTACCTTTCCCGGCAGGATTTGCCTGCATCATTCATCCCGTACATGGACCGATCCTGCTGGATACGGGATATAGTTCCCGCTTTTTCGAGGAAACGGCTCATTTGCCTAACGCACTGTATCGTCATATTACACCTGTGGTCTATCGTGAAGAGGATAGTGCCGTTCATTTTTTGGCTCGAATTGGACTGAAAGCTTCGGATATTCGGTATATCATCCTCTCGCATTTTCACGGCGATCATATCGCGGGTGTACGAGATTTCCCGGAGGCACAATTCATCTATCTGCCAAGAGCCTATGATGCTGTGCGCTCACTTGGTCCGATTGCGGCTGTAAAAGCAGGTTTTCTTGCGGGGCTGTTGCCCGAGGATTTTATAGTCAGATCATTGCCAGTTACGTGTGAGCCTGAGCGATGGATAAGAGCGGGGGAAGCTTTCCCTTTTGATGAGGTCTACGACATCTTTGGTGATGGCAGTCTGCTTGGGGTGGATGTATCCGGTCATGCGGAAGGCATGATGGGACTCCTGTTGCGTACAGAAGAACATGACTATTTTCTCTGTGCGGACGCGGTATGGTCGAGTCGGGCTTTTCGTGAACAGCGCAGACCGAATATTCTTGCTGGAATCATCATGTCGAATCGACAGGAATACAATCGTAACTTTGACAAGCTGGTTCAGCTGCATCAGCAGTTTCCCCACATTCAGATTGTGCCGAGTCATTGCCGAGAGGTATTGGACGCTTGGGGTACAGGAGGGCAGAAACGATGAGTAATACCTTTCGTATTGTGGTTCATTATGCACTCGCACGTGGGCTGCGAAAATGGAAAACACGAGAACAACTTGAGCGCTGGCAAGAGCGCCGGATTATTCGGCATGTTCATCAGATCCGTGCCCGATCTCCGTTTTACCGGAAGTGGTGGGGTGGCGTGGACGCAACCGACTGGAGAAGCTTTCCGTTGATTGACAAATCAACCATGATGGAACATTTTGATACACTGAACACGGTGGGTATTACCAAGGACAAAGCTCTGGCTCTTGCAGGTGAAAGTGAAGAAACACGTGACTTCAAACCTTCCATTCAAGGTGTGACGGTTGGACTGTCTTCGGGCACGTCAGGGAACCGGGGGATATTTTTGGTGAGTGATCGGGAGCAGGATGCGTGGACGGGTACGGTGTTGGCCAAGTTGCTGCCTGGTGGACTGTGGAAACCTGCGAAGATTGCGTTTTTCCTGCGGGCCAACAGTAATCTGTATGAATCGGTGCAACGTGGTAAATTGCAGTTTCAGTACTTTGATCTGCTGGAACGTGTGGAGACCTTGGTTAAACGTCTGGAAACCTACCAACCTACCGTGTGGGTGGCTCCTCCATCCATGCTACGTCTGTTGGCGGATGCGTATGTGGCAGGATATCTGACTGCTGTACCGGATAAAATCATCTCTGTTGCCGAGGTGCTGGACCCCCTGGATCGCAAGGTGTTGGAGAAGATCTTCGGACAGACCGTTCATCAAGTCTATCAGTGTACAGAAGGGTTCCTGGGTGCAACCTGTCGTTATGGCACACTGCATTTGAATGAAGATATCGTGCATATTGAAAAAGAGTTCATTGATCCCGCCACCCGACGGTTCGTGCCCATTATTACGGACTTCTCCAGAACATCACAGCCGATCATCCGGTATCGGCTGAATGATATTCTGACCGAGGCGGCGCTGCCATGTGCCTGTGGTTCCCCGTTTACTGCCATTGAGCGGATTGAAGGCCGCTGTGATGACACGCTTTATTTTTCAAACATGCATACGGGTGAGGCGGTACCGGTCTTTCCGGATTTCGTTACCCGTTCGGTCATTGCGGCTTCGCCGGATATTGAACATTATCGTGTGGTGCAGCAAGGGGACGGAACAATGGAGGTATCCCTTCGACTTGGCGGGAACGCAGTGATGGCTCAGGTTGAGACCAATGTACTGCTGGAACTGATGAAGCTGGGAGAGCGGCTTGAATGCACCTTACCTGAGATCAGATTTGTACCGTATACGTTTGAACCGGGACTTACGAAGCTGCGCAGGGTGGAGAGACGGCATAATGGAGTGGCGGATTAAGCAGCAAGGGCCGTGCGGTATAGGTAGGAACGGGAAGTAAGTAATTTACCGAGGAAAGAAGGTCACGCCGTGACAGTAGAGGAAAACTTAACAGAAGCCGGACAGGGACGGATTAATGCAGGTTCTGATGTAGTGAAAAAGACGAAGGAAGGAACTAACGCTCCGGTGGCCTTAATTACGGGTACATCCAGTGGTTTCGGTATGCTTACTGCGATCACCCTTGCCAAGCAGGGATACCTTGTTGTTGCTACAATGCGTGATCTGAGTCGAAGAGAAGAATTGGTGAAACTGGCTGAACAGGCGGGGGTAGCTGAACGTTTGCAATATGTGCAACTGGATGTGACCGATGCTGAATCGGTGCAGAAAGCTGTTGGGTCCGTACTTCTTAATAATGGCCGAATCGACATGGTGGTGAACAATGCAGGATTTGCGGTTGGCGGGTTCATTGAGGAAGTATCGATGGAGGATTGGCGGCGCCAGATGGAAACGAATCTGTTTGGATTAATCGCCGTGACACGGGCGGTCCTGCCTGTGATGCGTGAACAGAAGCAGGGGTTAATTGTTAACTTGTCCAGCGTCAGTGGTTTGTCCGGTTTTCCAGGGTATGCGCCCTATGCTGCCTCCAAATTCGCTGTGGAAGGATTCACGGAAAGTTTGCGTCATGAGATGTCTTCGTTTGGTGTTCGGGTGGTATTAGTTGAGCCTGGCTCTTATCGCACACCGATCTGGAATAAAGGTTTGGGTGAGATTCACCGGAGCGAGGACTCTCCGTATAAGCATAAGCTGGACGCGGTTCTTCGTTATTCCAAACATGCGAGCGAGACAGCTCCTGATCCACAGGAGGTAGCTGATCTGATTGGCCGAATTGCACGGATGCGTGCACCAAGACTTCGATATGCGCTCGGAAAAGGTTCGCGTGTGCTCATCATAGGTAAAGCACTGCTACCGTGGAAGTGGCTGGAGTGGATCATCGCCCGTGGTTTAAAATAGAGATTAGGCAGGAGCCAAAATTGTACAGTTTGCGAATGGGAGGGGTTAGCCATATTCGAATTCATCGTCATCATTTTACTTCTTGCGATTGTGGGTCTGCTCTTTCATATCAATAGCAAGCTGCCAGCGCGTGACCGGGTGAAGGAAGCAATGGAACGGGATCGGAATCAGAAACATAATCAGGATGCTCCAAATTAAAACGCGGAGGTTACCAATGAAAATGGCATTCGTTTTGTTTGATGGACTGACTTTCCTTGATTTTGCAGGATTTTATGATGTGATCAATCGGTTGAATTTCTTTGAACCTACCAAAGGAACGACGTGGGAAACCTGTGCCATGACAGATCAGGTCACGGATGAGTCAGGTCTAACGTTGAAGGTGGATCGAGTGAAGCCTGACCTATCGGAATATGATCTCGTGTTTATCCCCGGAGGCATGGGAACGCGCAAGCTTCGATATGACGAGGCCTTTGTAGGTTGGCTGAAACAGGCTGAGTCTGTGCCTTTGAAGGTTTCGGTGTGCACAGGCTCTCTGCTGCTGGGTGCGGCTGGTTTTTTATCCGGCAAAAAAGCAACAACACATCCCCGTGCATATAATTTGCTTGAGCCGTATGTCACCGAGGTGATTCAGAAGCGGATTGTAAAAGATGGGAATGTCATTACGGCCGGTGGTGTGGCCACGTCCATTGATCTGGGGATTTATGTTGTTAGGTTGCTTGCAGGACAGGAAGCGGCAACGAATGTAAAACTTCAGATCGATTATCCTTATGAGATGCAGGGAGTGGTCGAAGAATGAATGAAGGCCAAAAGCAAGAGACCTATACCATTCGCAATATTCAGCGGGATGAAGCAGACATCTACTGGCCTTTGCGACTGGAAGCACTGAAAACACATCCTGAAGCCTTCGGGGCTTCGTTCGAGTTGTCCATTCAGCTCCCCATGAGTGAAGTGCAGGAGCGCATACATAATGAACCGGATGATTATATTCTGGGAGCATACACAGAAGAAGGAACCTTGGCGGGAATGATGGGTTTCAAAAGAGAGTATGGCCTAAAGCTCAGGCACAAAGGCATGATCTGGGGCGTCTATGTTGCTCCGCCATATCGGGGAAGTGGGCTGGCTTCGCTCTTGCTCCGCGAGGTGCTGGATCGTGGAAGACATCTGGAAGGCATCAAGCAGATTAATCTGAGTGTAGTGACAACAAATAAATCAGCCCGACGTTTATACGAGCGATATGGATTTGAAGTCTACGGCATCGAGCGTAACGCATTGGAAGTCAACGGTCAGGGATATGATGAGGCGCATATGAATTACTTTTATACGGAGCATTCAACATTGAATGAAGATACCAGCACAGGAGGAGTCCGATGACAGATCAAGTTGAACTTGAGATCGATGGTATTTCCTTTGTTTTAAAAGAGTCTCATTCTTTCGATTGGTTACAGCCATTGGGTACGGTCTTTCGCGTATTCGATCAGCAGGATTCAGGGAATATCTCCTTCGGTATTGTGCAAAAGGATGGAAAGCGATTGTTCGTTAAATATGCGGGAGCACATACAATTCATGCGAATCATACGGGAAGTCCCCCGGAAGCCATTCTTAATCTGAAATCATCTGTTTCCGTTTACGAAGATTTGGCGCATGACACGTTGATTCGACTAACGGATCATTTTGCAACGGATGAGGGGTATGCCTGTGTATTCGATTGGGTGGATGGGCAGTGTCTGCACTCCCATTGGTATTTTCCGCCTCCGGCCAAATATGAAGATCCGCGTTCACCCTATTATCGGTTCAGAGAGCTTCCTGTTGAGACACGCATTCGGGCAATGGAGCAGATTCTGGATTTTCATATCGAGGTGGAACGAAGAGGTTATGTGGCTGTAGATCTGTATGATGGCAGTCTGATCTATGATTTTGACAGAAACTTTATGAAAATTTGTGATATCGACTTGTATCGGAAGGGCTCTTTTACCAATACCATGGGGCGCATGTGGGGATCTTCCCGCTTTATGTCCCCTGAGGAATTTGAGTTGGGTGCACCCATAGATGCGGTTACCAATGTATTCAACATGGGGGCAATGGCGTTTGGGTTGCTTGGTGGGGAGAAAGATCGTTCCTATGACAGATGGGATGCCAGAGAAGCATTGTATCAGGTTGTGATACGTGCAGTGAGCGATGATCGGTCCGAGCGGTACGCATCGATTGCGGAACTTGGTGAGGCCTGGAAACAAGCTGCGATTTAAGGTCAATGAGTGAGTGGTTGAATTTTCGCAAATGTGCAAAATCCATTCGTATATGTGTGTGAAATCCCGTATAATGGAAATTATTAAGGGGGTGCAGATGATGTGCAGATATGCCTTGTCAGGACCATATAAAGACATCTATGCATGTTTCATTTGTCGCAAATCATTTAAACAAGTTTCCAGACATGACCTGAGCCCTGAGGTGGTGGCACAACTTGAATATAAATGCCCGCAATGTGCCACGTCTATGGTCAGCATGGGACAGGATTTCCAGGCGCCCAAGCAAAATGATACCAAACAATGGACCAAAGTGATGATGTTGTATCGTCATGGTTTTACCTATCATAATTGCGGGTGCGGGGCTGGATATCGACCGGCTGATTTACGTGAATTATCCGATTTTCTGGAGCAGCAGGAAGCTGGTAAAGGCAGTGAAGGCAAACGATTATTGCAAAGGTTAACTTCATAGTTATGGTTCCAAAATCCAACCTGTCGTCTATGGAAATGTTGAAAATACAGGTGAGCACGTTGTATACAATCAATGAGCAGCAGCGTCTATTAAGCATTAACGAGCCAGGTGGTGGGCAAGCTCCAGCCATTTTTATCGGCATGACTTCTGCTGGTTCACTGATCTATTACCATGAGCAGTTACCGCCGGATCTAATGAATGAGTTGGGTAGGGATTGCGAGCTTCCGTTGGATATTCCGAAACTGATTCGCAAGGTGGAAACCTTTGAGCCAGTTAACCGTGTGTGGATGGGACCCGCCTATGCTTTTCCTGAGATATCTCACGAGTGGAATCAGAAGGTTCAGTTGATTGGTCAGGAGCAGCATTATTTGCTGGCAGAGCATTTCCCTGAATTAACAGACTACTTGTATGAAAAAAGCCCTGTTGCCGCTTATGTTATTGGGGATTCTGCTGTGGCAGTGTGTTGCTCCGCGAGGCTCTCCGATCATGGGGCGGAAGCGAGTCTGTATACGGCACCCGGTTACAGAGGACATGGATATGCAGTGGAGACGGTAAAGTGCTGGCAGTATTATGTCAAGGAGCGTGGACGCATGCCAATCTACAGTACATCTTGGGATAATCTCGCTTCACAGCAAGTTGCCCGTAAACTCGGATTAATTCAGTTCGGTGTGGATTTCAGTATCACAACTGTGGATTTGAGGAAGGACTGTGATGTCTGATGATCCGCACTTTCGTACAAAAGGATCTGCAGTATGTCATTGAAGCACATATCCGAATCTATCGAAACGAGTATAATTATGATCATAGCTTTGCTGAATTTATCACCAATGGCGCGCGTAGATTATATCAATCTGTGGGCTTTGAAGTGAAGGAAGTCCGCAAGCAGATGTTGTCAGGTCAGGAGCTTACCGAAGAACAATGGGAACTTGTTCTGTAGTTGGCCGGGGGCTTGAGCATGAAAGCTGAATCTGTTGCGTTAACTCGTTGGTGAAAGGAGTGGTACAGTGAATCGGAGAAGACTGATTCTGGGTTTGTTATCCGTATGCACAGCATTGACGGTAGCAGCATGTTCGATTCGGACAGAAGACCAAGCATTAACAGCATCGATTGAAAGCAACCTGCAGCAGATGGTTAGCGACCCTGTCCTCCTGACCAGCAGCAATCCGAATGATTATATTGCTGGTAACCGGGAGGCTTACGACGACATCTTGAATACGGGGGAGGCAGGACTGCCTTTCCTGCTACAGCAGCTCGAATCCAGTCCGGATAATGGTCTCAAGGAATGGATCATGGCTCAGGCAAGTACTGAACTGCTTGGAGAGCTTAACCCTGTAAAGGCGTGGCATAGTGGCAAGGACTGGCTCAGACAGTATAAAATGAGCGTAGAATAATGGCTTATCTTCTCTATAGTACCTGACTTAGCGGAAGTAATGGAGGGGGCGGAATCGATTCTGAAGAAGCGATAGCGTTCGCCTATGTCTCCGAATTTATACATCTATAAGGTTATTTAAGAAAATTTGGAGACAACAGCCATCAGAAGAACGATCCGTAACCGGAATGGTTCCCGCAAGCCGTCAAGCACTGTAGTGTGTGATGAGCCGGAAGTACAAACCTCACCTCCAGTCAGCATGAGCAGCATTGAGAGGTTCTTGGAACCCGAAAGAATACATTATAGAGGTGAAATCCTTGACTAAAAAAATTGCTTTTTTTGATTCAGGCATCGGTGGTTTGACCGTTTTGCATCAGGCATTAAAACAGTTTCCGGAAGAAAAATTTCTGTATTATGCGGATACTTTACATGTCCCGTATGGAACCAAGTCTGCGGATGAGGTTAGAGGACATATTTTTGATTGTGTGGAAGCCATCGTTCAGGAGGATGTCCAGGCAATCGTGATTGCTTGTAATACAGCAACAAGTCTGGCTGTGAAGGATCTGCGCGCCAAGTACGATATCCCGATCATTGGCATGGAGCCTGCGGTGAAACCAGCCGTGGAGATGAATCGTGATAGTGGTAAGAGAGTGCTTGTATTTGCCACGGCCCTCACCTTGAGCCAAACCAAGTATAACGAACTGGTATCACGTGTTGATGATCACCACAGTGTGGATTCCATTGCGCTGCCGGAACTAGTGGAGTGGTGTGAACAGCTGGATTTTGATCCGGGCAAAATCGCTGATTATTTCCGGTTCAAGCTGGCAGATCTCGATCTTCATATGTATGGCACAGTGGTGCTTGGTTGCACGCATTATCCATACTATACGTCCATTCTGCGCACGGTTCTGCCAGATCATATACAGATTATTGATGGCAGTACAGGCACGGTAAACCATCTGAAGCAGCGGCTTGGACTGGTGGCTCAGCATGGAGACAGAACAGGGGAACAGGTCACTTTCCTCAGTTCATCAGGCCGACCGGAAGAGCAGGAGAAGATGTCCAGTGCACTCCAATATCTTGAGATGAACTCCAAGTAAGTTACACCATAGGAGGTGATAGCTATGCAGTCCATTTATCTTATCCGTCACGCCAAGGCCACAGGGCAGGAACCCCATGCAGAGCTTACAGATGAAGGGATCAGGCAGGCCGAAAAACTTGCAGATATCCTGGCTCATCATTCCATAACGTATATTGTCTCCAGTCCATGGAAAAGGGCCGTTCAGACCGCTATGCCCCTGGGCATAGCAACGCTGCAACATATACATACGGATGAACGTCTCCAGGAGAGGATACTTAGCTCTCTTGATCTGCCAAACTGGATGGATGTACTGAAACGTACATACGATGATGTGGATTGGGTGGAAGAAGGCGGGGAATCTTCGAGAAACGCGGCTGCAAGGGGGCTGGCACTACTGGAAGAGTTGTGGAGCAGACCGGAACAGCACGGGGCCGTGGTTACACATGGGAACTTGTTATCACTGCTTATTCGTGAGTATGAACCATCCTTTGGTTATGAAGAGTGGACCAAACTGTCTAACCCGGATGTGTATGTGCTGGAGAGACAACGACCGGATGCAGGGCTGTCCACCATTCGAAGAATCTGGACAGATTAAACAGCAAAAGAGTGCTCCAGCGATATTATATCAGCCAGAACACTCTTTTCGTTTATCCACGGGGCATACTACAATGCAGCAATCATGATCATAACCCATCCAGCCAAAAATGCGACTCCGCCAAGTGGGGTAACGGCTCCCAATTTGCGAACACCCGTCACACTTAAAACGTACAGGCTGCCAGAGAACAGGATAATCCCGGCGAACATCAGCCATCCGGCAAGCATGACGAGTGAAGAGGATTCAAGACGGTCTGCCAGCAGTCCGATCAGGATGATGCCCAGTCCGTGGATGAGGTGATATTGAACACCGGTTTCATAGATTTTGATCATGTCAGCCGATAGTTTGCGCTTGAGCGCGTGTGCGCCAAAAGCACCCAATGCAACAGCCAGGAACATCATAATACTGCCGAGTATAATCAGGGTTTGCAATGTGTTTTTCTCTCCTTTTAAGGGTAATTAGATATAACATCAAAGTGTACTGCACGAGTGTTGTCTACAGTTTGCGCAATTGAATCTGCCCAATGGAGTGATCGGCTTCCTTTTTCAGAATCAGTCTGGCACGTCCTTTGGTTGGCAAAATGTTTTCATGCAGGTTTTTGGCATTGATATCTTGCCAGATCTGGTTGGCCGTACGCACGGTTTCTTCTTCATCGATATTGGCGAATCGTTGATGGAAAAAGGAATCCGTGTTCTGGAACGCTGTATTGCGGAGTAGCTTAAAACGCTCAACGTACCAGTGTCGTATATGCTCTTCTTCCGCATCAATGTAGATGGAAAAATCGAAGAAATCACTAACCAGCAAAGGCGTTTCCTTTTTGATCTGAAGTACATTGATACCTTCAATAATGAGAATATCCGGTTGACAGATCTGCTTCTCTTCTCCTTGAATGACATCGTAGGCGAGGTGAGAGTAGACGGGTGCTTTCACTTCGGGTTTGCCAGATTTCACATCACCCATGAACTGAATCAGGGATTTGATATCATAACTTTCCGGGAATCCCTTGCGGTTCATGATGCCCTTCTCTTGCAGCACCGCATTGGGATATAAGAAACCGTCGGTTGTGACAAGGTCAACCTTCGGGCTATTCTTACCTCTGGCGAGCAGTGCCTGTAGTAAGCGGGCCGCTGTACTTTTGCCCACGGCAACACTCCCCCCGATTCCAATGATGTAGGGAGTGGGGAGGGCTTCTTTTTTCATAAAGGAGGCCGTCAGTTGATTCAGCTCTCGTGAAACTCTTGCATATAGGTTAATAAAGTGGGTAAGAGGCAAATATATATCTTCGACTTCTTGAATCGATACCTCTTCATTCAATCCCTTTAACTGTTCTAATTCGGCTTCCGTCAGTGGAAGAGTGGTCTGATGTTCTTTAAGTTCAGCCCATTCCTTGCGGTTAAACTCGATGTAAGGAGAGTATAAATTCATGAGATCCCGCTTTCTGTATGTAATATAATTGTGGACACAATCTTTAGTGTATCAAATTTCAGGAAACTGACAACACCTTTACATTGTGCCTTTCATAATGCCTTTCGTCAAAATGGAGCGAAAAACAACTTACTAGGAAAGTTTAACCCAATTTATGTTAAAGTCAACGTATACCATGCGGAAGGGTGACAGCACATGATCGTATATGAGAGAGAGCATGATTTTGTTTTGACCGCACAGCATGAGCATGGATTAGTAGCCGGAGAGATGGCTTCCCACTGGAAAAATGAATTATTATCCGATGCTGCGCATCGGGATGAATTGATTCTAGCGGCCAAGGAACATGACCGTGGCTGGATTGAACTGGATTCGTCTCCGTTCTGGAATGATTACAGTCAATCGCCGTATTCGTTTCGTGACTTTCCATTGCGTCCGCGTTTTGTATTCTACCATAAAGGGATTGAAGAAGTTCGTCAGAAAAACCTCTACGCCGGATTATTGTGTAGCTTGATGTACACGGAGCTATTTCAGAAAAATCTGGGGGCCAATGCTCAGGATGATGATGACATCCGAGATTATCTGCAACAAGAACACGAACGTCAGCTGGATTGGGAGAAACAGCTTGGTGGTGATGCTGAAGCACTGAAACAGAGGCTGCAAAGTGATGTGGAGATCATGCTTTTCTGTGATCAGCTCAGTCTGTTTCTCTGTATGGAGGAACCTGGAACACCTGCTGCGCGTTATGATTTTTTTGCAGAAGGACTCAGTTGTACATTTGATGCCTGTTCCAGACAACCGATTCAGGCAGAGTGGTTATCCAATGAAAAAGTAGGCCTGTCTTTTTTCCCGTTTGATGAGGACTTTACGATCGTTTTACCATATAAATCGGTACCAAAGGCAAGTATCCGCAAATTTGGTATGCAACAGGCTTATCGCCGGGCTGAATGGAAGGAACGCCGGGTGTTGATTACGGAATTGAACTGAGAACTGGAAACTCCAGGCTTGAGGAAATAGCAGCATAGAATATAACAAAACAGGCGGGCTTCTGATGTACAGGTGTACAGGGCGTCCGCCTTTCGTATGCATATATATCATCATAGACTATAGTGTGAGACCGGTGAAAATACGAATGAATCAGAGTGGGAATAAAGAAGGAAAACACATGTTATTCCCAGAAATGTTAGTGTACAGCAGAGAAGCGCGCGTTAGCAGGAGGACGAATATGGATACTAGAATAGAAATATTAACGATGTGTATGGTATGGGACAAAATGAATGATCAGGTGTTGTTAATGAATCGGCCGGACCGCAAAGGATTTCCGGGATACATCGCTCCTGGGGGAAAGGTAGATTTTCCGGAGAGTATCGTGGATGGTGCCGTGCGGGAGGTTCTGGAGGAGACGGGGCTAGTAGTTAATGAGATTACGTATAAAGGTCTTGATGAGTTTTGTGATCCCGAACAAGGATTGCGGTACATGGTATTTAACTATTTGGCGACTTCATTCGAGGGTCAGTTATTGCAAGATCCGCCCGAAGGCGAACTGTTATGGGTGCCTATGAAGCGGGTTTTTGAGCTGCCTATGCAGGATTGGTTCGCTGAACGTTTCCCACGTTTTTTCCAAAAAGGCACTTTTGAGCGGAGTGTGATCTGGGAGAAGTCATCCGGCCGTACGTTGCAAGAGACATTTATGGTGTATAGCGATTCCGTACTTGAACAGAGTGTGACCCGATAAGTTAAACCGTCAGAAGGAGGAAAAATCATGGGATACCAGCATGCCCTGCAAGGATACAGTGCGGCGACGCTTGATGGGGAATGGAAATTAATTCATGAGCATTTAAGCTTGGGTTAGGATAAAAATAATGCCTCAAAATGTATCATCCATATCTATATATTTATATCCAAATATTATGATATAATGAAGTTTACTATTTTTATAGGAGATGACTAGTCTGTGGGTAATAGTGTGTGATTAATAGATTGAGTAAACTAGTTTGTTGAAATGAAGAATGATATATTTGTAGATTTGCCATACATAGGCTTCTGCAAACAGAACGTAAATGAATATTGTACGATGAAAAGGTGGAGATTGGCATGAAATTGTCGTTCCGGATTTTGGACTGGGAAGAAGAGAGACCCTACGAACTTTTGTTGATGGCTGATCCTTCAAAAGCAATTGTGGATGAATACCTGAGTCGGGGTGTTTGTTTTATTGCCGAGTATGAAGGAGAGATGGTTGGGGAGTTCGTATTGTTGAAGACTCGTCCAGAGACTGCGGAGATTGTTAATATTGCCGTACAGGAAGAACTGCAGGGACAAGGTGTAGGCAAACACATGATTAAGGAAGCGATGGAAGCTGCACGTAGATTGGGATGCCGAATTCTCGAGATTGGGACGGGCAACTCCAGCTTTCATCAATTGAAGTTATACCAACGTTGCGGTTTCCGCATTATCGGGGTTGATCGTGACTTCTTTGTGAGGCATTATGAGGAAGAGATTATTGAGGATGGTATCCGCTGTGTGGATATGATCCGTATGGCCATAGATCTGGATGCTGTTACAGAGGATGAAAACGAAAGGAAGAGTCCTTAAGTGAATCGGCATACACATATTGGGGTATATGGCTTGGTAGCTTGGGAGGGCCAATTCCTGTTGATTCATAAGGCTCGCGGAGCATATCAGGGGCAATGGGATTTACCAGGCGGAAGGCTGGAATTTGGCGAGCAGCCAGAGACTGCTCTTCATCGTGAGATTGAAGAGGAGACGGGCCTGACCCATCTACAAGTGATGATTCGTTCTGCGGAGTCTACGGTACTGGAATGGGTGTATCAAGGTGAGCCGGAAGAGTTGCACCATATCGGGATGTTGTATGATGTTGTTTTGACCGCAGCCAGTCAGCCGGATCATATCAAAAAAGAACCCGATGGTGAAGATTCGTTGGGCGGGGACTGGTTTACACTGGAGCAAGTTAGAGATCTTTCCCTAACGCCGTTTGCAGAGTATATGATTAGCAAAAGTACATCTTGATGTGCATCCTCAACTTTATTGTTAACTTAAATTTGATGAATCCAAAGAAGCTGCTCGGATAATTTATGTCTGGGCCAGCTTTTTGCTGTGGGTCTCCTGAAGAAAACCCCAATTATTTGTTGAATGTGACGTCAAATGGTTAATGTTTAACTTGACGGTTTGTTTTTGCACATAATGGACCACAATTCAATTAAGGAGGTAAAATGGGAGATCGTATGCCTATTTTGTTGTAATTAAGTGTTCGTTGTTCTACCCAAATTGATCGATTTATTCGATTCATCTAATTTATGCATCAATTGAACTAAAAATAGGAAATGCTCCTGAGCGTAAAAGTTTATAGAATAGATAGTAGAACATGGACTTCACTTGAAGAAGTGGAGAAAGTGTAACCTTCGAACGGATCAGGACAGTATTCGACATCTGTGCGACGGTATATACAATCATTGTTTTACTTTGATTTTGAAAACGCAGACAAACCTTGACGGGAGCGTCGGACTAACGTTACTACCACCAACAGCACGATTATTGGACTTCATGAAAAATTTCGCTTAAAATGTTGAACGAACGCAAATTACGGCTTAGTCAATGATTTCCGTCAAAAACTTATGACTAAATCAAGACGGAGGGAACGTCGATGACGATCGTGGAAGGCAACAAGAAGCCCTGGGAAAGTTACTATGGCCCCAATATGGGATACGTACAGGAACAATATGAATTATTCACTCAAGACCCTGGTTCGGTTACACCGGCTTATCGTGAACTATTTGAACAATGGGGTGCACCGCCGATGTCTGGCAGGGATGCACGCACAACCTTGAATTCCGGCAACGCCCAATCGGCTTCCGGAAGCGTAGACATTCAACTATTACAGAAAGCGGTTACAGCGGGTAAACTGGTATGGAACATCCGCACCTATGGTCATCTTGCTGCAGATATAGATCCGCTTGGAATCAGTGAAGATACAGACACATCTTTGCTGGAACCTCAGCATTTTGAATTAAACGAAGAAGATCTGAAAGCTTTGCCTGCTTCCCTGATCTGGGAAGGTGCAGATGGGCAGACAGCAACCGGATGGGATGCAATCCAACGTTTGCGTCAGATATACACTGGACCCATGGCCTACGAATTCAGTCATGTGCACGAAGTTCAAGAGCGTGAGTGGCTGAATCGTCGTGCGGAATCTCGGACATCACCGGCTCCACTTACGCCGAAAGAACGTAAGGCTTTGCTGGAACGTTTGGTTGAAGTCGAGCAATTTGAAGATTATCTTCACAAAACATTTGTTGGGCAGAAACGTTTCTCCATCGAAGGTAACGATGTGCTTGTGCCGATGCTGGATGAAGCTGTTCGCATCATGGCAGAAGCCGGATCAAGCCACATTCTGATGGGTATGGCCCACCGTGGACGGTTAAATGTACTGGCTCATGTTTTGGGCAAACCGTACAGCAAGATTTTCTCTGAATTTCATCATGCTCCGAACAAAGATTTGGTTCCATCGGAAGGTTCGACTGGGATCAACTACGGTTGGACGGGGGATGTCAAATATCATATGGGTGCCAACCGTTTTGTGAAAGACGGGGAAACTGTACAGGCACGCCTTACTCTGGCGAATAACCCGAGCCATCTGGAATACGTTAATCCGGTTGTACAAGGGTTTGCTCGTGCGGCTCAGGATGACCGTCGTGACCCTGGGTATCCGAAGCAGGACGTGACGAAGGCAGCTACCATTTTGATGCACGGTGATGCAGCATTCCCTGGAGAGGGGATCGTTGCAGAGACGCTTAACTTCAAAGCTCTGCCAGGATATCAGAATGGCGGAACCATCCATATTATCGTCAACAATCGTCTGGGTTTCACTACAGATAGCAGTGATTCCCGTTCAACGTACTACGCAAGTGACCTTGCTAAAGGGTACGAAATTCCGATTGTACACGTGAATGCGGACAATCCGGATGCTTGTATTGCAGCCATTCGTATGGCAGCCGAGTATCGCAATCGCTTCAAAAAGGATTTCCTGATCGACTTGATCGGTTATCGTCGCTACGGCCATAACGAAACCGATGATCCCGAAACAACTCAACCTATCGTTTATGACAAGGTGAAAAACCATCCAACGGTAAGCCACTTGTATCAGGATCAGTTGAAAGAGGAATCGATTATCGATGATGCATCCATTACGAGCATTCGCGATGGAGTAACGAACAAATTAAAAGAAGCTTATGACCAGATGAAGAAAAATGAAGTGCATGAATATTATCAGCGGAAAATCAGTGAGCCGGAGGCTGTTACGATTACTCCGACTGCGGTACCGCTGGAGAATCTTCGCAGCATTAATGCCGATCTGCTGAAATGGCCTGAGAACTTCAATGTGTATCCGAAGTTACAGCGAATTTTGCAACGCCGGAGCACTTCCCTGAACGAAGGGGAAAAAGTGGATTGGAGCCTTGCGGAGACACTCGCATTTGCAACCATTCTGGCAGATGGCAAGCCAATTCGGATTAGTGGACAGGATGCCGAGCGTGCTACATTCGCTCATCGGAATCTGGTGTTGCATGATTCGGAGAATGGAGCAAAGTTCTGCCCATTACATCACTTGCCACAGGCAAGAGCATCCTTTGCAATCTATAACAGTCCGTTGTCTGAAGAATCCGTTGTTGGATTCGAATACGGATATAACGTATATTCACCCGATACACTGGTCATCTGGGAAGCTCAATTCGGTGACTTTGCCAACTGTGCACAGGTTATCTTTGATCAGTTTGTATCAGCGGGTCGTGCCAAGTGGTCTCAGAAATCCAGTCTGGTCATGTTGCTTCCACATGCGAATGAGGGTCAGGGACCTGAGCATACAAGTGCTCGTCTTGAACGCTTCCTGCAGCTTTGTGCAGAAGACAACATGACGGTTGCCAACTTGTCGAGTGCTTCTCAGTACTTCCACTTGTTGCGTCGTCAAGCTTCCTTGACTGAAACGGAAGATGCTCGTCCACTTGTGATGATGTCACCGAAAAGTCTCATTCGGAATCCGCGTGTTGCTTCACCGGCAGTCGAATTCAGTGAAGGCAAGTTTGAGCTTGTGCTGGAGCAAGCCGGACTGGGTACACAGCCGGATCGCGTAGAGCGCATTATTTTGTGCAGTGGCAAGATTGCCATTGACTTGGAAGATGCTTTTGAAAAAGATAAAGCTGATTGGTCATGGCTTCACATCATTCGAGTGGAACAGCTATATCCGTTCCCGGCAGAAGAGATTAAACGCATACTCGCACGTTTCAGCAATGTAAAAGAACTGGTATGGGTACAGGAAGAAAACAAAAACATGGGTGCCTGGACATACATGGAGCCTCGTCTTCGTGAAGTTGCCCCTGAAGGCACAACCGTTAGATACGAAGGTCGCCCGGAACACGCAAGTCCTTCCAGCGGTTATCAGCTTGTGCATAGTATGGAACAGCAACAGATTATTACATCTGCGTTGAAACAAACGACGAAGAATAATATTCCACTGGGGAGGTAACAGCTGTGAGTGAAATTAAAGTACCTGCAATGGGTGAGTCAATAACTGAGGGAACTGTATCCAGATGGATGGTTAAAGAAGGGGATACCGTTAATCAGGGTGATGTACTTCTTGAACTGGAAACGGATAAAGTAAATATTGAGATCAGCGCAGAAGAAAGTGGCGTGCTGGAGAAGATCATTCGTCAGGAAGGAGAGACGGTCGAAATCGGTGAAACGATCGGTACACTCTCAGCTGGTTCTGGAGGAGGAAGCGGTGCCCCCGCTTCCGAACCAGCAGCTGAGGAGAAAAAGGCCGTTACTCCTGCACCTGAAGCTCCAACACCACCACCAGCACCTGTTGCGGCAGCACCGGAGTCATCCGATAGTGCTAAGACGGCTTCACCGTCTGCCCGTAAGCTTGCACGTGAACGTGGTATCGAACTGGATCAGGTTCAGAGCAAAGATCCGATTGGACGGGTATACCAGGATGATGTGAAGAGCCATAACAATCAGGCGCCTGCTCCTGCTGCTCCACCTGCGAGTAAAGCTCCAGCAGCACCAAGTGCTCCGGCAGCTGGAAGTTCTACCTATACCAAACCAGTGGAGCGTCAGCGGATGTCTCGCCGTCGTGCAACCATTGCGAAACGTCTGGTAGAGGCTCAGCAGACAGCAGCCATGTTGACTACGTTTAATGAAGTTGATATGACTGCGATCATGGATGTACGTAAACGCCGTAAGGACAAGTTCAAAGAGAAACATGAGATTAACCTGGGCTTCATGTCCTTCTTCACTAAAGCGGTTGTGGGGGCTCTGAAAAAGTTCCCTACAATTAACGCAGAGATTGATGGCGAAGATGTTGTACTCAAAAAGTATTATGATATCGGCATCGCCGTATCTGCGAAGGAAGGACTGGTTGTACCGGTTGTGCGTGATGCCGATCGTCTGGGCTTTGCCGAGATCGAGAAGAGCATTGCGGACCTGGCATCCAAAGCTCGTTCCAACACGCTGGCGTTATCTGATCTGCAAGGTGGAACGTTTACCATCACCAATGGTGGAACATTTGGTTCCTTGTTGTCTACGCCAATTCTGAATACACCTCAAGTGGGTATTTTGGGGATGCATAAGATCCAGCTTCGTCCAGTGGCGATTGATGCAGAGCGGATGGAAAACCGTCCAATGATGTACATCGCGTTGTCCTACGATCATCGGATTATCGACGGTAGTGAAGCTGTTCGTTTCCTCGTGACCGTGAAAGAACTGCTTGAAGACCCGGAATCCCTGTTAATTGAAGGTTAATCCATAACGTTTGATTATAGCTATTATTCATATCGCTTAACAAGAAAACCCCTGAACTGGAGCGCAGCGTGAGCTGTACATCCGATTCAGGGGTTTCTTTTGGCTCTTGGTATGTTGTCTCCGACTCTATTATATAGAGTCAGCCGTCTCAGTCAGGTTCAACGGACTAGGGGGTGTATTCGAGTCAGGGGTATTCCGCTTTAGCCAGTTCACAACGTGCTGGGCCACTTCTGTTCGGTTAATCTCATGCAGCATTTCATGGCGTCCATCCGGATAAAGGCGATACTCAATATTCTCCAGTTGAAGTTTCTTATACTGCGAGACCAGATTAAGAACGCCTTTGCCATGAAGTCCGACAGGGTCCTTCTCACCTGAGAACAGGTATACGGGTTTGTGTTTGGGTATGCGCTCCATATTGTGTGGAAGATGGACTTCAAGCAGCAATTTGAAGAAGTCGCGGAAAAAGCCTGCTGTACAGACTGCTCCGCACAGGGGGTCATCAATGAATCGTTGAACCTCTTGTGAGTCCCGGGACAACCAATCAAACGGTGTCGTTGCAGGGCGGAAAGAGCGGTTAAATCCACCAAATACAATCGCGTTGAGTAGCATGCTGGGGTGGGTAGCCCCCTGAATGCCGCACTGCAAGAAGGCCAACTTCTCTCCAAACCGGAGCAGACCACGTCTGCCGTTTGTCCCGGATAAAATAAAGGCATGGTACTGCTCATGACCAGCGTACATGAGATGTTGTACCAAGAATGAGCCCATGCTATGTCCCATTAGAAACAGGGGCACCCCAGGATTCTCTTTGGCGGCTACTTCGCCCAGATTGATCATATCACTCGCCATCCAGCGGAAGGCATCGATACCAGCATTACCAAGCAACTTGGCATTCTCCACAGTTTTGCCATGACCCCGATGGTCATTGGCATAAACCGCATAGCCATTTTGGGTAAGGATGTCGGCAAATTCGGCGTATCGGGCTGCCGTTTCGCCCATGCCGTGTGCAATTTGCACGACACCTTTAACGTTACAATCCGGATCGGGAAGCCAGCGGTACACATGAATACGGGTACCTTCACTAGCGACCAAGGCAAAGGTAGATTCCTGCATCTCGTGTAATTCCTCCTTCACAGGTTACATATAAGCTTGATTTAGGGCAGATAAGAGCGAAGAACAGTGGTATTCCCGTTCAATGTATAAGAACCCAGATTGGCTGGCAAGAGATAACATTGTCCAGCTTTCAATTCAATGCTGTCTGATTCAGCATGTGCCCACTCCAAAGTTCCTTCTCCTTCACAGACAACGAGAATCGTGAAGCTGTCAGGATTGGTGGAGAGTTCCCAACGTTTATTCACAATACCTTTTTCAACTACAAAATAAGGGCATTCCGCAAGCTTGAGCCATTCACCAGGAGTAGCGTTATTTGTTTTCATCGTTGAGGCACCTGCGCCCTCATAGGCGGTGACATTTAATGAGTCTTCAACATGCAACTCACGTGGTTTGCCATCCAGCCCTGGACGATTGTAATCGTATATCCGGTACGTCGTATCCGAGTTTTGCTGAATTTCAGCGACAACGACACCTGCACAGAGCGCATGCACTGTTCCCGCAGGGATAAAGAACGTATCGCCGGCCTCTACAGGTACCTGACGAAGTGTATCCATCACCGTGCCGTTTTCCAATGCTTCTTTTAATGTTGCCCGATCAACGCCTTCGTTCAAGCCATAGATGATGTGTGCGCCCGGTTTTGCGTCGAGTACATACCACATTTCTGTTTTGCCAAGCTCGCCAGGAGGAAGTGCCTCATACTCGTCAGTTGGATGAACCTGAACGGACAGGTCATCGTTGCAGTCAAGCAGCTTAATCAAAAGGGGGAAACGGCCGCCTTTTTCAGAGACACCTTTGGTTCCAAGCCATTCGGTGCCCAGTTGTTCACGAACTTCATCCAGACCCTTGCCAGCCAGTGCTCCATTTAATACCTTGGTTGTACCGTTGGGATGATCTGCAATCATCCATCCTTCTCCGATATGTCCTTCAGGGGGCGTAAGGCCGAATTGCTCCAGCGCACGACCGCCCCACACACGTTCTTTGAACTCAGGTTGGAATTGTAATGGGTATGGCGTAGACATCAGTAATCTCTCCTCTAGTATATGAAATGGTGGATCGCTTTAATCAGTCATGGGCATGTAGTCGCCATGAGCAAACAAGTGAATACGTTTGCATATGTAGATGTAGAACACAGATCGCAGTAAGAAAAAGCCGTTAATAGCTCGCCTTGCGATTGTGTCTAGTTTATTGTATTTGGTGAACAAAGGAAATTATTTTTTCTCGATTCCGATCAGAAAAGGAGAAGTTTCTCGCTGCAATTGGCGATAGATCACAACCTGTGCCTGTTCCACCGGAAGCGCAGAGGACCAGTCCAATACAGCTTCTGCTTCCTGTGCCCCTCCGTCATGACCGGGGTAGAGCACAACCGTAATAATTCCGCGAGGACGTAATAAAGCGAGTGCAGCCTCGAGTGCAGCGATCGTGCTGTCAGTCTCGGTGATGATGGAGGAATCTGCACTTTCTGAAGGCAGGTACCCCAGATTGAACATAACTGCACCAACCGTACCAAGCCATGACTCAGGAACTGCTTCTGCCATTCGATCATGGCTTAGTTGAAGCATGGAGATGGAGCCAAGCTTGGCTTCATCATTTTGTTTTCGAATCCGGGCCTGTGCCAGCGTGAGGGCTTCACTTTGAATATCGAATCCAATGACTTGACCACGCCGGCCTACTTGTTGTGCCAAAAATAGTGTGTCTGCTCCTGTACCCACCGTTGCATCTATCGCCAGATCACCTGGCTGCAGACGGGAAGCAATCCACTGATGCGCACAGCTGAGAACCGAAAGAAAGCCCATCTATGCTCGCCTCCAATACTTACCTTGCCATGAATCCCGCTCTCGCAGCTCACGATCAATGGAGTTTAACACTTCCCATTTGTTCATGGACCACATCGGTCCAATCAACAGATCACGTGGTGCGTCGCCTGTAAGACGGTGTACGATCATTTCCGGTGGAAGCATCTCCAGTGTATCTACGATCAGCTTGATATACTCGTCCTGATCCAGAAAACGTAAAAGACCAGCTTCGTATTGCTTCACCATTGGTGTTTTGCGCATCAGATGTAGCAGGTGAATCTTGATTCCCTGTACATCCATATTGGCAACTGCCCGTCCAGTGTCCAGCATCATCTCATGTGTCTCTTGAGGCAGACCATATATGATATGTGTGCACACACGTATATTCCGTTTGCGCAGTTTCTCAACCGCTTCTTCATAACACTTCGTGTCGTGCGCGCGATTAATCAATGTTGATGTGGAATCATGGATGGTTTGAAGCCCCATCTCAACCCACAGGTAGGTGCGCTCGTTCAGTTCAGCCAAATAATCAACAACGTCATCTGGCAAACAGTCCGGGCGAGTGGCGATGGACAAACCAACAACACCGGGTTGCTCAAGAATTTCTTCAAAATATTCGCGCAGCTCCTCAACCGGAGCATACGTATTCGTATAGGCTTGGAAGTAGCCAATATAATGGGCTTTAGGCCACTTGAGGTGCTGTTTATCTCGAATTGTATTGAATTGGGTGACCAGATCTTCACGTCTGCTGCCAGCAAAATCGCCTGATCCACGCGCACTGCAGAATGTGCAACCACCTTTGGCAATGGAACCGTCGCGGTTGGGACAGGTGAATCCAGCATCCAGCATCACTTTGAAAACCTTATTGTTAAATTGATCTCGCATCTCATAATTCCAGGTATGGAATCGTTTATCTCCCCACAGGAGAGGGGACTGTAATGCAGGTGCATTCATCTTCAGGGTACTCCTTTGGCTGTCGAATTACCGTAATCATACGTGAACAAAAGAAGAAGCGCTATGCGATTTCCGTCATAGACGATGGATAGCGATTATAGGTGTCTTCATGAACTTTTATCATTGTATCAAAAAACTAAAAAAAAAGGGAATCGAAACGCAAAAATAGGCCGTAAAATCAAGGTTTTCTCCTTGCTATAGTTTACACCTTATGTTATATTTAAATCAGCGTCAGACACCATCTAATGGGTATTATTCATCATAGCATTTGAATCAACGTTGACGTCATGGACCATACTATACCGTGAGGTGATATGAATGAATTCCCAAGTTAAAAACAATGAGTTGAATCATGTGTCTGTTGAATTGACGGCAGAAGAAGCACTGGCTTTAACAGGTGTTCGTTTTAATGGAAATCCGAAAGTGAAAGCGGCTGCAAGACAAAAAGTTCGCGATGCTTTCGAAAAGACATTTGATTTTTCACACCAAGATAAGGTAGACTATGAACTACTAAAGTAGTTGGACCCCAATTCCAAATAAATCGAAGAGGGAATCTTTGAGATTTGCCCAAAGTGGCAGATCCGAAGATTCCCTTTTCATTGCTCTTTACAATTTGCCAGTTCTTCGGCAAAATAAGTCTGAGACAAGTATGGGACAAACGGAGGAATAAAATGCGTTTACGTGGCAGAAAAGGGATAAGAGAAAATCTGGAGCAACAAGTTGATCTTGTTGTACTGGACCCCAAGCAACATAAAGGAAAATGGTCTGAACTGTTTGGCAATGACCATCCGATCTTCGTGGAATTTGGTATGGGTAAAGGTCAATTTATCAGTCAAATGAGTTATAAATATCCGGAATTTAATTTCATCGGTATTGATATGTATGATGAACTGGTGCGTCGTGCCAGTGAGAAAGCTCGTAATGCGTGGAGTCAGGCTGATGTGGAGACACCCCCTAACCTGAAGCTTGCGCTGGCAAATATCGAACAGATCGAAGAAGTTTTTGAACCGGAAGAACTGGAGCGCATTTATTTGAACTTCAGTGATCCTTGGCCAAAAGCAAAGCATGCACGTCGTCGGTTGACGCACCCGCGCTTCCTGAAGAAATACACGGAATTGCTTAATCCCAAAGGTCAGATTCATTTCAAAACCGATTCGGAGACGCTGTTTGATTTCTCACTCAACGCCATTGCCGACTTCGGCCTGCAAATGACCAATATTTCTTTGAATCTGCATCGTGATGGTTTGAATGAAGAACATGTGATGACGGAGTACGAGCAGAAATTCATGGGTAAAGGTATGAACATTCACCGGGTTGAAGTGATTGTGGGTGAAGAGGCCCTGCGTGAGTATCAGCAGACACGTCTGGACAAGTATAAAGTTCGTGAAGCTTCGGATGAGTCTGGCGAAGATCAGGAACAGGAATAAATCGAAATCTAACTTAAACTCATTAAAGAAGAGCGACACATGAGGTGAATGATTCATTCTCATAGGTCGCTCTTTTTTTTGCATTAACAATCCATGTGCAATGCTCCATAAACTCAAGTCTGGTATGGTATGATTTCAAAAGTTCTCTGAATGAAATTCTTTGCGGCGATAATCGTTTGGTGTAACACCATTGAACTTTTTGAACATGCGATAGAAGTATGAACTGTTGGTGAATCCGGTTCTCTCGGCAATGTCGGCAACGGAGTTCTCCGTCTCCACCAGCAGATGCTGGGCCTTGGCTATTCGGGTCTCGTTAATCACGTCCGTGAGCCCTTTCAGGGTGAGCTGTTTGTAGAGCCTGCTTACATAGATGGGCGACATGCCCAACTCATCTGCGATAGAAGTTAGACATAGATTGGGGTCCGCATAGTCCCGCTCAATAATGCCATTGATTTTACGAATTAACTCTTCGTGCTTCAGTGTACGTTTCTCCTCGACTTTGGAACCAAGCTCATCAAACATCCGATAGAAGTGTTCATGTACTTCACTGATGTCTTCCGCGTCTTTGACAGGCAGCATTAGACCATCCGAGACTGAATCAAGCGTGAGTTGATTATTCTTCTTGAGGGTATTTCGTACATGGTTCAGTGTCATCGTCAGATGGGATAAAGCTAGCTGGAAGACGGTAAATGGATATGCGGCTGTCTCGCCGACGATGTCTGCATAGACTTGTTTTGCTTCTCGCGTCTTACCTGTCATTAGATGATCAACAAGCTGTCTTTCCTTACCTGCTGGGAATGCGTACTCCTTGGCGTGATAAGCCATGATGTCAGAGGTATAGATCAGACAGCCTGGTCCCATGAACAAACGATGCAGTGAGGCTTCGGCTGATCTGGTGTAGGATGCAATACTGTCTTCCAATGAATCTTCTTCCGTGCCGATCGTACAGGAGATGGAGCATTTCAAATGGGTCATTACAGCTGCCTGCATCATACGTAGCAGCTCTTCAATCCGGTTATGAGCAGTTTGCTCAAGTTCATGGCTTTCCGCTTTCTCATTGAAGATGAGTGTGATCAGATCACCGCCCATGTCCACAGCTTCCGCATTGTAGTGGAGATCGGCTGTCTCGGTGCATATGTTCATCATGGCGTATTTTACAAGCTGGGTCTCATCACGGTACGTTTCGCAGAATTCGGTAAAATGGTCAATACGCAGCAATACCAGCCTGGATGCACGCTGAACATCAATGGAGGAACCATAGAACTTCATCCGTTCTTCCAGCATACCTCCAGTTACTGTTTCGCGGCCTTGCAGGGCCCCTCGTAGAAAATCCTGCCGTAACAAATGAAGACTGCCACGTCGCTCTGCTTCCATCACACGTAAACGAACAAGTACCTTATCAATAGGGTGATATAGTTTTCGGGACACAAGGTAAGAGAGCAGTAAGCCTGCGAAGAGAAGTCCAACACAAAACAGAACGGTATGTGTGCGCATACTCCGTATATCTGATGTAATCAGATCATAAGGTGTTATTCTTACATAACGCCAACCCAGATCATCGGGAGCGGTATAGGTGATGAGAGATTTTTCTCCGTCGACCTTCCCGCTAAAGTAAGCTGATTGCCCCGTATCCTGGATAATTGGCTTCATAAAAGCTTCGCTGGAGAGATTTTTCATCAATGCACGGTCGCCAAAGTCAGATAAAAGGTCTCCATTCTCATTTACGATAAAGGTCTTGCCTGGTTGATCCACAGCATTCATATTCGGACTGAGCCAATTATCCTTGATATTAACGATGACAGCGTAGTTTAGTTTGGAATTGTCATTGATCGTGTCATAACAGAGATAGGTGTAGCTGTTAACCTCTGTCGCTTCAGTAGAACCGACCTGATATGTACGCGGGATGGGAACAAAAGGTTTATAGTCATGGAAGTTCTGGAGGATACTTTTAATCCCCTGATCGTCGATCTCCGAGATGGACTGCTGCCCATTGCGCACGTCGGAACTGATAAAGAATTCATTGCTTTTGGAGTTATATACATAGATAGATTCAATAAAAGGAAGGGACATACGGTAGTTGTCTAGCTGCTCCATCGCGGATGTGATTTCATAGATATCCGGTTTGGAATAGAGCAGTAATGAAGAGATGGTGTAGTCCTGATAAATCTGATATGACAATGATTTTGCAGTCTCGGTCATTTTGGCCACTTCACGGCTGGTTTGAGTAAGACTGTTCATATCTGTACGATAAACCTGACGAAGAGCAATCCGATTATAGTTGACGTACAAAATAGAAGAAGCCACAAGTAAGGTAGCGACGGTACTAATAATAATGCCGATCAGAATCCGTGTGAAGACCTTCTGACTGTCCTCTGAACGTTTACGCATTCTGTTTCCCCCTCAAACCTCCTATTTTGGGTGAACCACATAGAATTTCATATACATACGTGAGGCTTCATAGTTGGATGAGCAGAAGAACAAGAGTAACTTGAATTATATATTATGTATGCGTTTACATCAATGATGGACAGGCTGTTTTGCCTGTTTTCTCTACATAAAGTTCAACTTTCGCTGGATTGTTCACTAGGTGTAGTCTATGCACGATATCAACATTTGTGAACGGATGTGTGTGGATGTCTGTTCATTTCATGGTTCGTTCATTTTGTTCATAGTTCATTTCGCAGAATCGTTCATTTTCTGAAGGGAAGCTTCAGTATCCGTGAGTGAAGAGAGCATCTACAATAAAAAGAGAGCTCCACCACGCAGCACCGCAAGAAATTCGGGAGGGATCGAGCCATGCTCAAAGAATTGAACAAAAACAAAATCATGTTTCTGATGCTGTTGCCCACGCTGATCTTTTTTCTGATTAACTCGTATTTTCCGATGGTCGGCATCTATTATGCGTTCACCCGGTATGATTTTGAAGGCGGATTATTCGGTAGTCCATTTGTCGGTCTGGAGAACTTTAAGTTCCTATGGCAATCCGGAATGTTGCTGAAGCTCACAACCAATACCGTGGGTTACAATCTCGCCTTCATTATATTAGGAAACGGTCTGGCGATCTTCTGTGCGATCATGCTTAGCGAGATCCGGGGCAGGTTATTCAAAAAAATTACGCAATCTGTCATGTTTTTGCCGTATTTCATCTCATTTGTACTATTAAGTGTAATTGCTTACAACATGTTTAACTACGAGTCGGGTTTTGTGAACACGGTGCTCAAACGTTTTGAGGCCGGCCCGGTCGACATTTATAACACACCCTGGATCTGGGTGTTTCTGATCATCATCTTTTATCTATGGAAAAATCTTGGATACAGCATGGTCATCTATCTGGCCGCCATAACGGGTATCAGTGATGAGTATTATGAGGCTGCCCGAATCGACGGGGCCAATATATTTCAGCGGATCTGGTACATTACAGTACCGATGCTGAAGCCAACCTTTGTCATCCTGTTGTTGTTCTCACTCGGCAGCATTATGAAGGGGCAGTTTGACCTGTTCTATCAACTGATCGGCAACAACGGGGTGTTGTACAACGCTACAGATATTATTGATACGTATGTGTATCGTTCACTGAAAGTAACGTTTGATATCGGGATGGCAACGGCTGCTGGTCTGTATCAGTCCTTGTTTGGATTCATTTTGATCATGACCGTCAACTATATTATCCGCAAAGTAAATGAGGACTACGCCTTGTTCTAGAACGCCCGCAGGGCAGGAGGGAGAACGATCATGAACACGCCAATGAATACTCACACTCGTACGAATACGCGTCTCAGAGATTCGGAATTCACTTTCATGTTTAAACTGATTTCCTACAGCTTCATCATCATTTTATCAATCATGTGCTTGCTACCGTTTCTGCTGATTCTATCCGGTTCATTCAGCAGCAACGAGTCCATTGTGAGGGATGGTTATCACCTCTTTCCAACGGACTTTTCCCTGGAAGGTTACAAAATGGTGTTCAAATTCCCGACTCAGGTACTCAAAGCTTATGGGGTAACGGTCTTTACAACGGTGGTGGGGACTACGCTAGGGCTGTTCCTCATCACGATGGCCGGATTTGTGCTCCAGCGTAAGGATTTTAAATATCGGAACACGTTCTCGTTTTTTATCTACTTCACAACCCTGTTTGGTGGGGGACTTGTGCCTTGGTACATTATGCTGGCGAACTACTTCAATCTCACAGATACGTACACCGTACTTATTTTCCCGGGGCTGATGACGCCATTCCTCATTATCCTGATGAAAAACTTCATTCGCTCGGCAGTGCCGGATGAATTGATTGAGTCCGCCAAAATTGATGGAGCGAATGACTTCCGCATCTATTTCAGCATTGTGTTGAAACTGGCGATGCCTGGTATCGCCACCGTAGGTCTGTTCTTGGCACTCGGTTACTGGAATGACTGGTTTACCTCATCCCTCTTCATTAACAACCCGGATATGTACCAACTGCAATTTTATCTCTACAACACGATGAACACGATCACATTCATTGACCAGATGGCGATTGGCACAGGGATCACACTCAGTCAGGATGTGCCTACCGAATCAACCAAGATGGCAATGGCTATCGTTGTAACGGGACCGATTTTGTTCCTGTATCCGTTTGTACAACGTTATTTTGTCAAAGGACTCACCATTGGTGCAGTGAAAGGTTAGAACGTGAACACGCTGTGGGTGTCAGGCCATTGACATCATTTCTGGTCTGAAGCATGGCGAGTCTGCGCTAACATATAAAGGTTCACCACAAAAAGGGAGGATGCGTATGCGTAACAAAACAATTCGGCACCTGTCTCTGGTACTTGCCCTGATGTTGTTCGCCGGGGTACTTGCCGCATGTAATAACGGTTCGGGGGGATCGACGCAAGGAAGCGAGCAGGGAGGAACATCCGGGAACAAAGGCGAGAAAGTCACGCTTCAATTTTATATGCTTGGGGATGCTCCAAAAGATCTGCCTGTTATTGAATCCGAGATCAATAAGCTGGCGGAGGCTGATCTGAACGTCAATGTGAAATTCAACTACACCTCATGGACCGACTGGGATCAAAAATATAAACTGCTGCTGTCTTCCGGACAGCCGATCGATCTGATCTTCACAGCAGATTGGACATTCTACCAGTCCTATGCCAAGAAGGGTGCGTTCCTGCCACTGGATGAAATGTTGCCTACAGCAGCGCCAGCGCTGAAAGCTCATGTACCTGATGACATGTGGAATGCTGTCAAAATCAATGACAAAATCTATACAGTTCCATCCACTTGGATTGAGTATGTAACCGAGGGAATTGCGTACCGTGAGGACTTGCGCGAGAAGTACAATCTTCCGAAACCGGAATCCTTGGAGACGCTCGAAGCGTATCTGGAGGGCATCAAAGCCAACGAACCCAATATGATTCCGATTGCGGATAGCAATGCCAACCATACCCATGGTATTCGTCAATTGACATCCAAGCTGGTTAATACAGCAGGTCAACTTCCATATGGACTGGATATTATGTATGATACACCAACAACTGTGACGTCCTACTGGGGATCGGCGCAACACCTGGAAGACCTGAAAACATACAAACGTTGGATGGACAAAGGATTTTTCCCGAAAAACGTACTGAATGTAAAGGATACTTCCAACTCATTGCTGCAAAATGGAAAAGCGGCTGTTGTTCTTTCCGGGGAGAACCCGAACAAATTTAATGCAGATGTCATCAAGGTGCAGTCTACTCATCCAGATTGGAAACTGGCTTATTTCCCGTACCCGAATGCGAAAGGGTTTGCACAACCGGTTCACCCGATCCACAATGGTTTTGCGATTCCGCGTAGCAGTAAAAACCCGGAAAAAGCATTGGCATTTTATGAGAAACTGGTGACAGACAAACGATATAACTGGTTGACTGAATACGGCGTTGAAGGCAAAAACTTCGAGGTAGATAATGGATACTACAAAATGGTAGGCGATGCACAAACAAACGGCTTCCCGCGTGAGGGCATGAATGGTTGGGCATGGCGTAACCCGGAATTCATGCTCTATGACAAAACCTTTGATGACGTGCTGACCATGTTTGAAGATCTCGACAAAATCAAAAAGCCGGATATTTATACCGGATTTGCTGAAGACTGGACACCGTACCAAGCCGAGAAGGCTGCATTGGAACAAGTGGAAAAACAATATCTGTATCCGCTTAATGTAGGTTTGGTGGCAGACGTAGAGGCTGGATTGAACACATTTATGGAGAAGGCTAAACAAGCAGGTTTGGAAAAAATTCAGGCAGAATACACCAAGCAGTGGCAGGAGTATTTGAAGTCAGCAGGCACTCAATAGTTTGTACTTTCCTTCATAAAGAAAAGGTGCCTTCAAATTCGAAGGCACCTTTTCAATGTGGTTGCAGGCTTGTTTGAAGCCGTTGGTTAGAGGCGTGATTGGACGAAGAATACAGGAAGCGACATCCTAATGGGATAAATTCATAAACGGGCCTCTTCTGCGGATGAAGGACGAACGTCCTCCAGCAGATCGATAATACTTTGAGCGCTCTGCATTGGATGAACCTTGGCGATTTCCGCCAGATGACGTTTGCGTTTACGTACAACATCCGGGTAGTGATGCAACAGCTTGTTCATCCATTTAACCACTACGTCGGGCGAAGTTATGGGTTCTCCCAACCCTCTTGCTGTAAAATAATGGACGTTTTCTTCTTCCTGACCAGGTATAGGGTTGTGGAACAACATGGGAATTCCTTTCGCCAAGCCTTCACTGCATGTCATTCCCCCAGGTTTGGTGATCAGAAGGTCGGATACTTCCATTAATTTGTCCACTTCGTTGGTGTACCCCATAATGTGAATATTTTCTTTGCGATACATCGGGTTCTGTTCCATGCTGATCCGTGTTTTATCATTGCGACCCAGACAAAAAATGATCTGAATATCTTCATGCCAGCGTGTCAGCAACGGATGGACCAGCTTGTCGCTGAGCATTCCCCAACCGCCGCCCATCACCAGTACAGTAGGCATGTTCTTGAGGTTAAATCTGCTTCGGATCTCTTCTCGCCCGGGATGCTCCCAGAAATTTGGATGCACCGGAATGCCCGTGACTCGAATGTTGTCTGCAGGTACGCCTCGTAGCATTAGTTTGGACTTAACCTCATCTGAAGAAACCAGATAAAGGTCTACTTCACGGTTAATCCAAGTCCCATGTGCGTCATAGTCGGTGATGACTGTGCATAGGGGAACCTGTACACCCAGACGTTTCAGTCTGGATATGACAGCACTTGGAATCGGATGTGTACAGACAATCGCATCGGGACGTAACTGGCGCACAACGCTGCGTGTGTGTGTATAGAACAGTTTATGCAACGCCAGTGTGGTCAGCCTGTTCAATGATTTTTTATATTGGTGTCTGTATACGTATCCGAAAAGTTTGGGTTGGTTGGTAACCGTTTTTTTGTATGCTGTTATAATTAGAGGTGCAACCTTTGGATTTAAGAAACTTCCCAGTTCAAGCACTTTTGTCTGCACGTCTGGCGAGAGCTTTCGCAAATTGCTGGACAGTGCATAGGCGGCTTGAGTATGACCCGTACCAAAGCCTTCAGATAATAGTAATACTCTTTTTTTCTCCACGCTTACTTCACCTGTTCCTGCTAGGTTTTTCTGAGTCTAACATATCGGCTTTAAGACCAGAATGCAACTGTTGCAAGTGCGACTAAAGTACCTATTGTGGCACCCGCCAGAACATCGGAAGGATAGTGTAACCCCAGATAAATTCGAGAGAATCCGACAATAAGGGCCACAGGCAACAATATTAGCAATAAGATCGGATCAGTGGTCATAAAGGGAACTGTGACCGAAAAAATGGCAGTTGTGTGCCCTGAAGGAAACGAGTGATCCGTCAGGGGATTACGGAACGTAATTGTATCCGGCAAGGCCAGATAAGGTCGAATGCGGGGATACAATTTTTTCGCGATGGCTACAGGGATGTGGCTGACCGCAAGGGCGATACATGCCTGGAGTCCTGTTGTGCTCCATGGAGCTGGAGCAAGCAGCCAGATTAACAACGATATTGCAATAGATGAAGTTGCTCCACCCAGATGGGTGAAATAATACAGCCAAAAATTCATAAAACGATTATGAAGTCGGCCGTTGATCCACATAAAAACATTTCGATCATAATCTTGAAACTTTAAGAATAAACGGCTCATATTGGCCTCCTGCCAGTCAGGCCGCCCGTAATGGCGGCATTATTTCCGGTGATTTTCTGCATCCGGTTTCGTCCTGATTAGTATATAACCGTTTTTCATGAACTTGAGGTTATTTCAGGTATATGTTTATCATATTTTTAAATGTTGTCCTTTTCAAGAAGAACCCATGTAAAGAACGTGAAATTCATGTTAAAGAGTGGATATATACCCATCTTAACTTTTTGACTTGGGTCAGCCAAAAAAGATACAATGATTCAACATGGCTGAAATGAGGTAAAAAAAATGTGAGTTCTGTTTCAAACTTTTTGAGGTCTGTTTGCGTTATTTGTTATAGAGCCTCTGACGAAGAATAACATGCTGATGAAAAAAGCAGGGACTTTAGAAATAAAAATCAAGTAAACGGCTGAAAATAAGATATAACAGGCATGAATGCGAGGTTGTGGTATCACGAAGTGTCTATTCAGCGTTTAAAGATCACATTTCTGCTTCAAAAAGTGGAATTGGGGTTTTGACAAATGACTGAAAAGGATACAGAATCGATAAAGCAGCCAACTGATAGCAACCAAGCTTTGAAACATTGCCTGATATATTCACGTAGTACACAAAAGAACAGGGTCATATTCTGCAGATCAAAAAAAAATAAATTGCAGAATCAGGAAGAGAAATGCTTGAGTAAACTGGGTTTTGAAAAAAAGGGGGTAACAGAGAACGATGTTGGACGCTATATTCGTCACGATGCAGGTCATTCTGGCACTGCTAGCCGTGTACCAATTCACGTTTTCGCTGTTCGGTCTGATTAAGAAAAAGAAAAAGAAACATTATCCGGCGACAAAGTCATTCGCTGTACTCGTCGCAGCACACAATGAGGAACAAGTCATTGGTGCCTTGATGGAGAACTTGAAACAACTTGATTATCCGGAAGATCTGTACGATGTGTTTGTCATCTGTGACAACTGTACGGATGGAACGGCTCAAATTGTCAGAGAGCATGGATTAAACGCCTGTGTGCGTACCAATGCCGATTTAAGAGGTAAAGGGTACGCCATCGAATGGATGCTTAAGTACCTGTGGAAATTGCCACGTCAGTATGACGCAGTTGTTATGTTTGACGCGGATAACCTGGTTGACCGTAACTTCTTGCTTGAGATGAATGATGACTTGAACAATGGTTCGCGTGTTATCCAAGGATACATTGATACGAAAAATCCGGAGGATTCCTGGATTACTGCAGCTTACGGTGTATCTTACTGGTACATCAACCGTCTGTGGCAGTTGTCTCGTCATAACTTGAATATGGCGAATTTCCTCGGAGGAACCGGAATGTGCTTTGAGACCAACCTGTTGAAGGAAATTGGTTGGGGGGCAACAAGTCTGGTTGAGGATCTGGAGTTTACGATGCGCAGTGTGCAACGTAATGTGTATCCTGTTTTCAACTATGACGCCAAAGTATTTGATGAGAAGCCATTAACATTCAAAGCTTCAGCGAGACAACGTCTGCGCTGGATGCAAGGTCACTTTACAGTTGCGCGTAGATACTTCTTCCCGCTGCTATGGCAGTCCATTAAGGAAAGAAGCCTGGTGAAATTTGACCTTGCTATCTACGGAGCCAATGTCTATGTGGTGTTGCTTACGTTCCTGATGACGGCTGTGATGTGGGTAGACATGGCTATATTCAGTGGTCCGCACATTGCTAATATTTATGGATACTTCCCGTTATGGGTTGGGTTCGTGGCTATTGGTTTGAACATTCTGACGTTCCTGTTGTCCATGGCGCTGGAGAAGGTTACCTTTGCCAAAGTTTATCTATATCTGATTTTGTTCCCGATCTACCTGCTGTCTTGGTACCCGATTACGTTCTACGCTTTCTTTACGCAGAACAACAAACAGTGGAGCCACACTCAACATACACGTGTTGTACGGTTGGATGAGGTGCAAAGCAAACAAGGGTAAGGAACATGCATGCGATACTTTGTTGACATCTGATATCACAAATGGGTAATTCACGAAAAAAAGTTGTGAAGAATGTTGACAATGTATTTCATGGGTGATATAGTATTCAAGTGCCTTAAAGCGAATAGCAATGGAATCACAAGCAGAAGTCCGACTTCTCACCTGATCAACAAACATGTTGGCTGGTCAACGATCCCAATAATTTATGAAGTGTATACTCATGAAGAATTGTGTTGATTACAGGGATGTCGGTAGCTTGACCGGCATCCCTTTTATTTTTGTTTAACTGGATATTCAAAATGACCTGGAGGTGGACGATTATTAGTAAAGATCACATGATTAATGATGAGATTCGGGCGAAGGAAGTACGCCTTGTCGGAGCTGAAGGAGAACAAATTGGGATTACGCCCATTCGCGAAGCACTGCAAATGGCGATTGACCTGAATTTGGATCTGGTCAATGTGGCACCACAGGCTAAACCGCCGGTGTGTCGTATTATGGACTATGGCAAATTCCGCTATGAGCAACAAAAGAAAGATAAAGAAGCCCGTAAGAACCAGAAAATTGTTGATATTAAAGAAGTATGGTTCCGTTCCAATATTGAGGAGCACGATTATCAAACGAAGCTTCGTAATGTAGTTAAGTTTTTGAACGAAGGCGACAAAGTGAAATGTTCTGTTCGTTATCGCGGACGTGAAATTGCACATGCCGCGATTGGTCAACGAATTTTGGAGCGCGTTAAGGTAGAAGTTGCAGAACTTTGTACTGTTGAACGTCAACCAAAATTGGAAGGCCGCAGTATGATCATGATCTTGGCTCCTAAAGCCTGATAACATTGGAGGAGGAAACACAAAATGCCTAAAATGAAAACACACAGCAGTTTGAAAGGACGCTTCAAAATTACCGGTTCCGGTAAGGTCCTTCGTTACAAAGCTCACAAAAACCACTTGCTTTCCCACAAATCCAAACGTGCTAAGCGCGTTCTGAACGGTAACCCAGTTATGGCTGCCGGGGATGTTAGACGTTTGAAACAAGGCTTGGCTAACTTGAAAGGCTAATTCTAATTAGTACATTCCGTATGGGGGATCGGCTACGGCCGTACACATACCACGGATACATTTATATTTATTTGGGAGGTTCTTTAATATGGCAAGAGTAAAAGGCGGTTTTGTAGTACGTCGTCGTCATAAAAAGGTTTTGAAACTGGCAAGAGGTTATTTCGGTTCCAAACACCGTATTTTTAAAACAGCTAACGAGCAAGTAATGAAATCCCTGGTATACGCATACCGTGACCGTCGCAACACGAAACGTAACTTCCGCAGACTGTGGATCGTTCGTATCAATGCTGCAGCACGTATGAATGGTTTGTCTTACAACAAACTGATCCATGGTTTGAAACTTGCTGGAGTAGACATGAACCGCAAAATGTTGGCTGATCTGGCCGTTAACGACATCAATGCGTTCAACTCTTTGGCTACTGTAGCTAAAGGCAAAATCAACGCTTAAATTGTATGATACAAGCCGCCGTACCTATATGGCGGCTTTTTTTACGGCTTGGAAGAAATTCGAAGATGAATCTCTGAATGAGTAGAGCGAATAGGCTGTAGTCTGGAAGGGAACAATGAAACCAGATAACTGGTGAATAACGGTCCATGGGAATACATAAAATACGAACGGTGAAATAATACAAATAAAAACAGGTAAATCCCTCTCATCACTAAAGTTCGCGATATGTTTTTGTTATATAACATCACATCGTTGTAACGTTAGTGTGTTAAAACGCTAAATTATTAAGCGTTTTCAATAAAAAAAGAACAAAAATATGTGATATTTGGTGATGAAACATCTGGATTTTAACACTGGTTGATTGTATAATCACCTCTAGTAGGCTAGTCCTAGATTTTTCTCTCCATGTCATAATGTTCGGTTTTTCGACAGATGATAGGATGCTTCAAGGGTGAGAATGCGCTTTTAATGTCGAAGAAACCATACATTCTGCATAAAAGTCATTCCTGCTATCTGTTAACCGTTCAATTGTAGGCTGGATTGGAATGAGGGATATATCATTAAGGGGGAAAAAGAGAAATGAAAAAGATGCTCAGCTTGTCTTTGGTAATGTTGCTGGCGGTATCGGTTATGCTCGCAGGTTGCGGTAGCAAACCGAAAGAAGAAACAAATGCCGGAGGAGATACAGGTGGTACATCTACTGAAGCGAAATCCGATCTCAAAATCGGTATGGTTACTGACGTAGGTGGAGTTAATGACAAATCCTTTAACCAATCCGCTTGGGAAGCTTTGCAAGCGACTGAAACAGAAACAGGTACTGCTGTTAAATACCTGCAAAGTAAATCCGATGAAGAGTACATTCCTAACCTGAACGAATTCGTTAAAGGCGGATATGATCTGACTTGGGGTATCGGTTTCCAATTGGCTGATGCAATCAAAACTGTAGCTGAGCAAAACCCTGATGCTAAACTCGCGATCATCGACAGTGTTGTTGATGCTCCTAACGTTAAATCCGTAACATTTGCTGAAGAAGAAGGATCTTACCTGGTTGGTGTTGTGGCTGGTCTGACAACAAAATCCAATAAAATTGGTTTTGTAGGCGGTATGGAAAGCCCACTGATCAAAAAGTTTGAAGTAGGATTCAGAGAAGGTGTTAAAGCAGTTAACCCTGATGCTCAATTTATTTCTAACTACACAGGTGCATTTGATAAACCTGACTTGGGTAAAGCAGCAGCAGCAACACTTTACAATGAAGGCGTAGATATTATCTTCCACGCTTCTGGCGCAACAGGTAACGGTGTGTTTAACGAAGCAAGTGCTCGTAAGAAGCAAGGTCAAGATGTATGGGTTATCGGTGTAGACAAAGACCAATCTCTTGAGTTTGGTGATGAGATCACTTTGACTTCCATGATCAAAAAAGTTGACGAAGCAGTTAAGCGCGTTAACAAAGAAGTAGTTGATGGTACATTCGCTGGTGGTTCCGAGAACCTGACTTTGAAAGAAAACGGCGTAGGTATTGCTGATACCTCTACTGCCAATGTACCTGCTGATACACTTGCTAAAGTAGAAGAGTACAAAGAAAAAATCATCAGCGGCGAAATCAAAGTTCCTACGGAGTAATTTTGATCTTAGTCGCAAATGAATAATCATTGGGGCCGGTCTTGACCGGCCTTATGATTGCAAGAACAGGAACATTTGATCAAGTCATCATAACAATTGTACAAGGTCACTGTGCACCAACGCTCCGGTAGGAGCTTTTCTTAAGATAATGGAATTGAGTTGTTCTTAATGAGTTGAACCATTCGATTATCGCAAGAAAAACTTCAGCTAAGCGCGGTCTGTCTTTTTTGAAAGTACGTCGATAGACGTTTTTTTTTACGTTTGCGGAACCACACTATATCAGTTATAAGGGTGATTACATGGGTGCAGCAACCCCCGTCGTTGAGTTAAAACAAATTACGAAGCGTTTCCCAGGCATTGTTGCCAACGACGCCATCAGCCTTCAGCTTCGTAAGGGCGAGATCCATGCGCTACTGGGCGAAAACGGCGCTGGTAAGTCAACGTTGATGAATATTGTATTTGGTCTCTATCAGCCAGATGAAGGTTCCATTGAAGTGAATGGCAAGCCTGTCATCATCGACAGCCCTAACCGAGCGATCGATCTTGGCATAGGCATGGTGCATCAGCATTTTAAACTTGTACAGCCGTTCACGGTAACAGAGAACATTATTTTGGGATCTGAACCAACGAAGGGTCTCAATATTAACTATAAAAAAGCAGCCGCTGAAGTTCAGCGTCTTTCCGAACAGTATGGACTTAAGGTGAATCCTCATGCCAAAATTCATGATATTTCTGTCGGAATGCAGCAACGTGTAGAGATTGTTAAAACGTTGTATCGCGGTGCAGACATTCTGATATTTGACGAGCCTACAGCCGTATTGACTCCTCAAGAGATCAAAGAACTGATGATTATCATGAAGAAGCTTGTAGCTGAAGGAAAGTCCATTATTTTGATCACGCACAAACTGAAAGAAATCATGGAAATCTCCGATACGGTAACGATTATCCGTCGGGGTAAAGTAATTGATTCGGTTAAAACATCGGAAACCAATCCGAATGAGCTGGCAGAGAAAATGGTGGGGCGGAATGTCACATTCAAAGTGGACAAAAAACCGGCTACACCTGGAGCCAATGTGCTCGAAGTCAGTAAATTAACGGCCAAGAATAAAGAAGGTATTTCGGTTCTAAACCAACTTAACCTGAACGTACGTGCAGGAGAGATTGTCGGAATCGCAGGCGTGGATGGTAACGGCCAAAGTGAACTGATTGAAGCTCTTACCGGACTTCGTAAAGTAGAGAGTGGTTCGATTCTTTTGGAAGGCAAGGAGCTGTCCAATCATTCTCCGCGCCATATCTCGGAGTCGGGTGTAGCCCACATTCCGGAAGATCGCCATAAACACGGACTTGTACTTGATTTTTCAGTGAGCGAAAATATCGTTCTGGAATCGTATTATAAAGCACCATACACCCGTAAAGGGTTCCTTAACTTCGATGCCATCAAACAGCAGGCGAAGCGGCTTGTTGAGGCATTTGACGTGCGTACACCAAGCATCGAGACCAAAGCTCGGTCCTTGTCCGGAGGAAACCAGCAAAAGGCCATTATCGCCCGTGAGGTAGATAAAAACCCTGAACTGCTTATCGCTGCGCAACCAACACGTGGTTTGGATGTAGGGGCTATTGAGTTCGTGCAAAAGCAACTGATTGCACAGCGCGACCAAGGGAAGGCTGTTCTGCTGATTTCATTTGAGCTTGATGAGATTATCAATGTATCTGACCGAATTGCAGTTATTTATGAAGGACAGATCGTTGGCGAGGTGCTGCCGGAAGAAACCAATGACAGGGAGCTCGGCTTGATGATGGCGGGCAGCACCCAAAAGAGAGGTACTGCGCATGAATAACGTATTGAAATGGTTTACCCGAGATTCATTTATTTTGCCTGTAGTAGCTATTATTATGGGTCTTATTCTCGGTGGAGTTGTCATGCTGATTGGTGGTTACAATCCAATTGAAGCCTATGGTGCATTGTTCACCAAGGTATTTGGCGACATGTACAACTTTGGTGAAGCAGTACGGGAAATGACGCCACTGATCATGACTGGACTCGCATTTGCATTTGCATCACGTGCAGGGTTGTTTAACATTGGTGGAGAAGGTCAATTTCTCGTTGGTATGACCGCTGCAACATTTGTTGGTGTTAAGTTTGCAGGTTTGCCGATCTACCTTCATGCGCCACTGGCTTTGATTGCCGGTGCATTGTTTGGTGGTCTGTGGGCCGCGATTGCTGGTTATCTGAAAGCAGCGCGTGGGGTCAATGAAGTTATCAGTAGTATCATGTTGAACTGGATTGGTCTATATCTCGCCAACCTTATCGTTCGCCAATTCTTGCTGTTGAAGGGCGAGAATCGTTCCGTGGATATCAGCGAATCGGCTTCGATTAGTTTGACATGGCTCTCTGAGCTGATGGGCAATTCCCGTGTACACATGGGGACGTTGATTGCCCTTGTGATGGCTGTGCTCTTTTATATCTATATGTGGAAAACAAAACAAGGTTATGAAATCCGCGCGGTAGGTTACAACCCTAATGCCGCTGAATATGCAGGTATGCATGTTAACCGGAATATCGTAAAAGCGATGTTTATCAGTGGTATGCTAGCCGGTCTTGGTGGTGCATTCCAGGTTCTTGGTGTGTTCCAATACCAAACCGTAATGTCGGGTTCACCGGGAACAGGCTTTGACGGAATTGCAGTTGCCCTGATTGGTTTGAATCATCCGTTTGGGGTGTTATTGGGGGCAGTGTTGTTTGGTACCCTCACGTACGGATCTGCAGGTATGAGTTTTGCTGCGGATGTTCCGCCTGAGATTATTCGGATTGTGATCGGTTCGATTATCTTCTTCATTGCGGCACAAGGCATCGTGCGCTGGATACTTAAACCGTTCTATTCGAAGCGTAAGAAAGAGAAGGTGTTGTAGATGGACTTGTTGACAATTGGGCAAATTATCAATACGACGCTTGTCTTTGCTACGGCATTGATTTTTGCATCACTCGGCGGAATTTTTTCGGAAAAATCAGGTGTAACCAACCTTGGACTTGAAGGTTTTATGGTCTTTGGTGCCTTTGCAGCTGGAATCGGGGCGCATTATGCTCAAGAAGCGGGCATGGGCGGAACGACATCGGCCTGGATGGGGGTTTTGCTCGCGATTGTATTGGGCGTAATGGTATCTCTGATTCATGCCGTTGCGTCTATCACATTTAAGGCAGACCAGATTATCAGTGGTATCGTCATTAACTTTTTGGCAGCAGGAAGTACGTTGTACTTGGTTAAACTGTTGTTTGAAGGTTCTGGTGATTCACCGTTGGTTCAAGGATTTAGCAAGTTTGATGTGCCATTGTTGAAAGACATTCCTTTGCTTGGAGAAGCCTTCTTCAAGAACGTATATCCAACAACATATCTGGCCATTCTGTTCGTATTCCTGACGTATTACATCATGTTCAAAACGCCATTTGGTCTGCGCCTTCGTTCTGTAGGTGAACATCCAAGTGCGGCTGATACGGTTGGTGTTAAAGTGCTTCGTTATCGCTATATTGGCGTTATGATCAGTGGTGCGCTTGCGGCTATTGGTGGAGCTGCGATTACGTTGACGACTACGGGTACATTCTCACACAATACGGTTTCCGGCCAAGGTTATATTGCCATTGCAGCTATGATTTTTGGTAAGTGGAATCCGATTGGTGCCTTTGGTGCGGCTGTCTTCTTTGGATTCTCACAAGCGATCCGAAACTATGTACAGTTGTTTGAATGGTCACAAAGTATTCCCCAGGAAATTATTTTTATGTTGCCTTACCTGCTTACAATCATCGTTCTCGTTGCAGCGGTTGGACGTTCTTCGGCTCCGTCTGCACTCGGTGAAGCGTATGACCCTGGTAAAAGGTAACAACCTTTTCCATATCAGTTTAGCTATTCAGAGTTTTGATAAAGGGTCCGCCTTGTGCGGGCCTTTTTTTGTTTTCTTGAACGCCCATCGACTTTTACATGCTTAACTTGGTTCTCGTGCAGATACCCATATTTTCAGGTAGGGACAAAGAAACAGGCGAATTCAGTGATGGACGAATACACTGTTTTGAACGATCCGAGGAGGAGGGGAAAGTATGAAACAACAAGTTACGCGTGATGAAGCGATGAAATTAATAGGCAAAAATATTGTTGCAATCAAAAAAGACGGCACTCGGGTTACGGGAAAGCTGTTGAAAGTATCGGGCAACAAACTGGTACTCAAGCGTTTGAATGGCAAAAAAGTACGTACAAAAGCGATTCTGCCACTGGTATTGTTTGATCTGCTCGCTATTGCCACACTGCCTTATGCTTATGGAGGTGGTCCCGGCTTTGGTCCCGGATATGGACCTGGACCAAAACCAGGCCCTGGATATGGTCCAGGCTACGGACCGGGATATGGACCTGGAGGACCTGGTGGCGGATATGGACCTGGTCCTGGATTCGGCCCTTATGGTCCTGGTCCACGCCCACCAGGATTTTTCTAGGACATTCTATAATGTTTTTTCCAATTCGTAGCAGCGGCTTATCATGATGTATCGAATCGCGCTGTATCCATTTTTTTGATAAAACTGAAGCCCTTTGGTATTGCCCTCATCCACCATCACTTTAGATCTTCGACAACCCCGAGATACCGCAAAGCTCTCTGCTTTGAGCAACAAAGTTTGCCCGTAACGTTTGCGTTGTTCTTTCGGACTAACGGCCATCATATCGACATAGAGCAATTCCCCATGCATGAGAAAATGGATGAATGCCACAGCAGCTTTGTCTGGCTCCGGCGAGACAACAAAGGTCATGCCCCTGTTCATTCGCAGGGGTATTTCTTTGCGGATTTTATTAATTTCCTTTTCGCTCATATGGGATAAAGGAACAAGTTGAGTGTCAATCAGCTTCATGATGGCGCCATCATCCAGCTTGGATGTGCGTTGCCGAATCACCATGCGGAGCCTCCTTTCAGGACCAGTCGTGCTGCTCGTATATCCTATGCCCGAAGCAAGATAAAAGGTGACTGAATGAAGCGCTGGGATTAGGGCAACCTTATAGGCTGAAGAGGGAGGAAAGAAGGTTCTCTGAATTTTTATGCAAAACAGGTATTGACTTATCGGTTGGAGGAATCATATAATGTTCCTAACATTTAACGAGAATATTTCATCGGCTATGAAGAGGACGAAGTTTTAAGGGCTCTTTTGCTCAGAGAGTGGCTGGAATTGCTGAAACCACCACCATTATCCCTTATATACGAGCTCACCTCGGAGCTGTTTTCCTGAAAAGCACTGGATGTCACTCCTTTCGCGTATTAGGGAAAATCGTATGTCTGCGTTACAGACAACAGGTATGGGAAACGACTATGTTCGTTTGAGCTATTCGTTTTGTTGTACCTGGTAAGGTCCGTTATTGCGAAATTTCGGGCAAAGTTGGGTGGTACCACGGAAGCGATAACCTTTCGTCCCTCGCAAGCATGAACTTGTTTGCAGGGGATGGAAGGTTTTTTTTGTAACTTTAAATGTCAGAATGGTGTAAATTCCGAGAGGAGGATGACTAATGGGAGCTCAAATTCCAGAAGTACGATCGACAGATGAATTACGTGAAAAATGGATGAAGCCGGAGGTCATTAGCGGTTCCGAGATTCTGCTGAGAAGCTTGTTGCTTGAAGGTGTGGATTGCGTATTTGGTTACCCGGGTGGCGCAGTGTTGTACATTTACGATGCAATGTATGGTTTCGAGGATTTCAAACACGTCTTAACCCGTCACGAACAAGGTGCAATTCATGCAGCTGACGGATATGCACGTGCAAGCGGCAAAGTTGGTGTTTGTATCGCTACCTCCGGGCCGGGAGCAACCAATCTGGTTACTGGAATAGCCACGGCATATATGGATTCTGTGCCGCTGGTTGTCATTACGGGAAATGTTAATTCCAGCCTGATCGGCTCGGATGCTTTCCAGGAAGCGGATATTACCGGGATTACAATGCCGATCACCAAACACAGCTATCTGGTAAAAGATGTTAAGGATCTGTCGAGTATCATTCATGAGGCATTCCATATTGCCAACACCGGCCGTAAAGGTCCTGTACTGATCGACATTCCGAAAGATGTCTCAGCCAACAAAACCTTGTTTGAACCAAGTACTGAACCTGTTACATTAAGAGGGTACAATCCACGGACAGTACCAAACAAACTGCAGGTTGACCGTTTGGCTCAGGCGATTCAGGAAGCAGAACGTCCAATGATTCTGGCCGGTGGCGGTGTGGTATACTCGGGAGGACATGAAGAACTGTTCGAGTTTGTTGAGAAGACAGGCATTCCGATTACGACAACCCTTCTGGGGCTTGGTGCATTCCCAAGTGGGCATGAACTATGGACAGGGATGCCAGGAATGCACGGAACATACACATCCAACCTGGCCATCCAACAGTCGGATCTGCTGATTAATATCGGCGCACGATTCGATGATCGGGTAACAGGTAAGCTCGACGGATTCGCTCCACATGCCAAAATCGTCCATATCGATATTGATCCGGCTGAGATTGGTAAAAACATTGCAACCGATATTCCAATCGTTGGTGATGTGAAGACCGTACTTGAAATAGCCAACAAAGAAGTTGGACGTGCAGAGCGTGCAGATGCATGGAGAGACCAGATCAAACAGTGGAAACAAGAGAAGCCATACAGCTATACGGATTCAGACGAAGTGCTGAAACCGCAGTGGGTTGTTGAAATGTTGAATGATACAACCAAAGGTGAAGCGATTGTGACTACGGATGTGGGACAACATCAGATGTGGGCGGCACAATATTACAAGTTTAATCAACCACGTTCATGGGTAACTTCGGGTGGTCTCGGAACGATGGGCTTTGGATTCCCTTCTGCAATTGGTGCTCAGATGGCCAATCCGGACAGACTTGTTATCTCCATTAACGGAGACGGCGGAATGCAGATGTGTTCCCAAGAACTCGCAATCTGTGCCATTAACAATATACCCGTAAAAATTGTGATCATTAACAATCAGGTACTTGGAATGGTTCGCCAATGGCAGGAACTCATCTATGAGAACCGTTACAGCCACATTGATCTGGCAGGAAGCCCGGATTTTGTAAAACTGGCTGAAGCATATGGCGTGAAAGGATTGCGTGCAACGAATAAAGAAGAAGCAGCGCGTGCTTGGCAGGAAGCTTTGGACACACCAGGACCAGTCGTTGTAGAATTCGTAGTACGCAAGGATGAAAATGTGTATCCAATGGTTCCGCAGGGAGCAACAATTGATCAAATGCTGATGGGGGATGCTGACGAATGATTAGACATACGATTTCAATATTGGTAAACGATCAGCCAGGCGTCCTTCAGCGTGTATCAGGGTTGTTCGGTCGACGCGGATTTAACATTGAGAGTATTACCGTAGGTCAATCGGAAGAACCTGGACTCTCCCGGATGGTTATTGTCACCATTGGTGACGATAAAACGCTGGAGCAGATTGAGAAACAATTGTACAAAATCATCGATGTTATTAAGGTGGTTGATTTCAGCCTGAAACCGATGGTAGCCCGTGAACTCGCTTTGATTAAAGTGAAAGCAGAGCCTTCCGAGCGTCCTGAAATTCTGGGTGTGGTAGAAACATTCCGCGCATCCGTTGTAGATGTTGGTCCGGGCAGCCTGATTGTGCAGGTAGTCGGAGATACGGACAAAATTGATGCTATGATTGAATTGCTCAAGCCATATGGCATTCGCGAATTGTCTCGTACAGGCATAACTGCATTGGTACGCGGCAACGTATAAAGTTATAATGAATGAAGAGGGACGACGGTTAGCTAACATATACAGTTGATCTTATGTGAGTGTCAGTCCCTTAACAGTTGTAATTTAACATTTTAGTGATGTAACGCTTGAAAATATAGCTACATTCCCGCATTAATGGGCGGGTGTCTGAACGGATCGGATCAGACCAGAGATGCTTTTGACACTCCAAGCGAGGCGGTCCCTTGAGACACCCGCTCATTAATGAAGGGTTCTTTACAATACAAAGGAGGACTTATAAACATGCCAGTAACTACTTATTATGAACAGGATGCAGAGCTTAACGTATTGAAAGGAAAAACGATCGCGGTAATCGGTTATGGTAGCCAGGGCCACGCCCAAGCTCAAAACCTTCGTGATAGTGGATTGAACGTAGTCATCGGACTTCGTGAAGGTAAATCCTTCGACACTGCAAAAAATGACGGATTTGAAGTTCTGTCCCCGGCTGAAGCAACAAGCCGCGCAGATGTAGTTCAAATCTTGCTGCCAGACGAAACTCAAGCTTCTGTATACAAAAACGAAATCGAACCAAACCTGAAAGAAGGCGCTGCACTGCTCTTCTCACACGGTTTCAACGTTCATTTCGGTCAAATCGTTGCTCCAAAAAACAGCGATGTATTGCTGGTAGCTCCTAAGTCCCCTGGTCACATGGTACGTCGTACTTATGTGGAAGGTTTTGGTGTACCGGGCCTGATCGCGATTGAGCAAGATGCAACGGGTAAAGCTAAAGAAATCGGTTTGGCTTATGCTAAAGGTATCGGTTGTACACGCGCAGGGGTTATCGAAACTTCCTTCCGTGAAGAAACAGAAACAGATCTGTTCGGTGAGCAAGCTGTTCTGTGTGGTGGCGTGAGTGCTTTGGTAAAAGCTGGGTTCGAAACATTGACAGAAGCGGGTTACGCTCCTGAAATGGCATACTTCGAATGTCTGCACGAACTGAAGCTGATCGTTGACATGATGTATGAAGGCGGACTTTCAAGCATGCGTGATTCCATCAGTAACACAGCTGAGTACGGTGACTATGTAACTGGACCTCGCGTTGTAACTGAAGATACGAAGAAAGCAATGAAAGAAGTGCTGACGGATATCCAACAAGGTAAATTCGCACGTGACTTCATTCTGGAAAACCAATCCGGACGTGCATTCTTGACAGCAACTCGTCGCAACGAAGCTGAACACCCAATCGAAGTGGTTGGCGGACAATTGCGTGAGATGATGCACTGGATCAAGAAATAAGAATTAACTTCTAGAACATGCACTTAAAGGTATTCAAGTAAACTTAGAGCTTTAACTGGGAATAGCGGCCGTGCTTATGCGTGAGCCGCTATTGCTGGTTCAGAGAAACATATAACAACAAGTACAGGAGGTGCGAAGCGTGCGTAAAATCTATGTATTTGACACAACGCTGCGTGATGGAGAGCAATCCCCGGGAGTCAATCTGAACACTCGTGAAAAGGTGGAAATTGCCCATCAGCTCGAGCGGCTTGGCATTGACCGGATGGAAGCGGGTTTCCCGGCGGCATCTCCAGGTGATCTGGCAGCTGTCAATGCAGTAGCAAATGCGGTCAAAAATGTGACTGTAATTGGCTTGTCCCGTTCCAGAGAGCAAGACATTGATGCGGTTAAGGAAGCACTTAAAGGTGCACAGGACCCGTGCATTCACGTTTTCCTGGCAACTTCACCTATTCACCGCCAACATAAATTGCGCATGGACAAAGCGCAGGTACTGGATACAGCTCGTTCCGCGATTCGTTATGCAAAGAAAACATTCTCGAAGATTGAATTCTCACTTGAGGATGCAGGTCGTACTGAGTATGATTTCCTCGTGGAAATGGTGAATATGGCTGTTGAAGAAGGTGCAGCTGTCGTGAATATTCCGGATACGGTTGGTTACCTGAGCCCATATGAATACGGAAACATTTTCAAACACCTCAAGGAGAATGTACACGGTATTGAAAAGGTACAGCTGAGTGCCCACTGTCATAATGACTTGGGTATGGCGACGGCCAATACACTTGCAGCCATTCTCAACGGAGCCGATCAGATCGAAGGTACGATCAATGGCATTGGTGAACGTGCCGGAAACACGGCGATCGAGGAAATTGCTATGGCGCTCGAGACACGTCAGGAATTTTTCCAGGCGAAAACATCGCTGCAGTTGTCTGAGATTGCACGGACCAGTCGTTTGGTTAGCCGTTTGACAGGTATGGTTGTGCCTGGAAACAAAGCCATTGTTGGGGCAAATGCCTTCGCACATGAATCCGGCATTCACCAGGATGGTATGCTGAAGGAAAAAACCACGTACGAGATCATGACCCCAGAGTCCATCGGTCTGAAGGAAAGTAAACTTGTACTGGGTAAACATTCTGGTCGTCATGCCTTCCGTGAACGGTTGATTGATCTGGGATATGAGCTGGAAGAAGAAGCATTGAATCGGGCTTTCGCCCAGTTCAAAGATCTGGCTGATAAGAAAAAAGAAGTTACTGACGAAGATCTGCTTGCCGTAATTGAAGAGAAATTGCAGGATGCACCTGAGGTGTATAAACTGGAATCCATCTTCGTAACTTACGGAGATGAATCAGTACCAACGGCCAAAGTCCGCATTGCAACGCTTGATGGGGATACGATTGAGAAGCAAGCAGAGGGTAACGGATCGGTAGATGCGATCTACAATGCGATTGACCAAGTGAGTGGGGAAGATGTAACGTTGTCTGACTACTCCATCAAATCGGTAACGCACGGTAAAGATGCATTGGGTGAAGTACATGTTGTGCTGACTCAGAATCAGGTTTCGGTACAAGGACGTGGCGTAAGCACAGATATATTGGGTGCAAGTGCACGCGCCTATGTAGACGGCCTGAATCAATTGATTGAGAAGCGCAAGACATATACGAACCGTGTAAACGTTAATCTGTAGGCTCCAATGCAAGAAGCACGCACCTTTCATTGAACTGAACTTTAAGCTGAGACACATGTATGCTGCTAGAATGATCTATCTTTAATTTAATGGATATAGAAGATGGTTCGGCTTGCTTTGTTACGTTCAGTGAGGGACGTAAAGAGTCTGACTCTCCTGTGGAGGGTCAGACTCTTTTGCTTGTATTTGAGCATTTTGCATAAATCCTCTAAGCGTCTTCCAATCAGCAAGATATAGATCGAAATGATTCTGTTCGTCTATACCTTGGTTGGATCAGGATGCTTCTTCCTGTCCAACTCTTGTACCCGTGAGCGGTATAATTCGAATTATGCAAAATGCTGATTTATATAATTATGGCAGTGCAACACAGAACCTTTTCTACGATTACCTATTGCATTGGCTTACGCCATCAAGCTATTACCATGCGTATGCATTAGGTGCATGTCCACCTGGACCCGGGAAAATCTCATCCAGACGTTTGAGCACGGCTTCATCCAAAGTCACGTCCAGACATTTGAGTGCGGTCTCAAACTGCTCCAGCGTACGCGGTCCGATAATCGGGGCGGTCACCGCCGGATTGGCTGCAACCCATGCCAAAGCCACCGTATCCTGTGGTTCACCGAGATCACGACACAGTGCGGCAAAGTCTTCAAGCTGAGTTTGCTGTTGCTCGATCCTTCCAGCGATGCCCCCGCTGCGTGTTCCTTCCAGCTTTTGCAGAGCGTTACGTCCCAGTAATCCACCATCCAGTGGACTCCATGGAATGACGCCGAGGCCCAGCTCTTTGGCAGCGGGCAGTACTTCCAACTCGGGCAAACGACAGTTGAGGCTATATTTATGTTGTTCGGAAACCAGGCCGAGGAAATGACGATTCTTGGCTTCACTTTGAGCGATTGCAATCTGCCATGCAGCAAAGTTACTCGATCCTACATAACCGATTTTACCCTGTTGAACGGCATTCTCGAACGAACCCCACAGCTCGTCCCACGATATGGCAGGGTCTACATGATGCATCTGGTACAGCTCGATATGATCGGTCTGTAAGCGGCGGAGGGAACCCTCCAGATGCCGTCTGATTTTGTAGGCGGAGAGGCCAGCTTCGTTGTTGGGGCCATCTGTATCATCATGCATGGAGCCATATACTTTGGTGGCCAGAACTACTTTTTCACGTCTGCCCCCACCCTGGTTGAACCAGCGTCCGATAATTTCTTCGGTAAGGCCGGAATTTTCACCCCAACCGTAGATGTTAGCGGTATCAAAAAAGTTCACCCCTGCATCAAGTGCTGCGTCCATAATGCGGAAAGCTTCTTTTTCATCTGTAGCAGGCCCGAAATTCATGGTACCGAGACAGATTCGGCTGACCTTGAGGCCTGATTTACCCAAATACGAATATTGCATATTGCTTATCCCTCCTGCGTACCTGATTTGAATTCAGCTATATTTTAACCCAGCCGGGAGGTCAGAACAACTTGGAAAGGCCAATCTCTATTGGCTTATAGGTAAAATCTATTAAAGTCATAGATTGTATATCTTGGTCAAATGACCTTGGAATATGATACAAAGGAGAGAGTTAATATGAGACGTTACTTTATGAATAATTAATGAATGAAATATAAGGAGTGGACAACCCAATGGCAGACGTGAAAAAAATTGCAGTTATTGCAGGTGACGGAATTGGCCCTGAAGTCGTAGCTGAGGCTGAGAAAGTTCTTAAACGTACGGAGGAAGTATTCGGTTATCGTTTTGAGACAGAGCATGCGTTGTTTGGCGGAATCGCGATTGATGAGAAGGGTACGCCTCTTCCTGAAGAAACACTGACTGTATGTAAAAGTGCAGATGCAGTCCTGCTTGGAGCGGTTGGTGGTCCAAAATGGGATAACAACAGCAAGGAGCTTCGCCCGGAAACAGGCCTGCTGGGTATTCGCAAAGCACTTGGATTGTTCTCCAACCTGCGTCCGGCTGTTGTATTTGATTGCTTGAAGGATGCTTCAACTCTGAAGCCTGAAGTACTGGAAGGTACAGATCTGATGGTGGTACGTGAGTTGACAGGTGGGATCTACTTCGGTGAGAAATTCAGACGTGAAAGTGCACAGGGCGAAGAGGCAGTAGATACGTGTGCATATAATGTAACAGAAGTGGAGCGGATCGTTCGTCAGGCATTCGAAATTGCGCAAGGACGTCGCAAAAAGCTGGCTTCTGTAGACAAAGCCAACGTATTGGAAACTTCCCGTCTCTGGCGTGAAGTCGTGAACCGGGTAGCACCGGATTATCCGGATGTTGAACTGGAGCATGTACTGGTAGACAACTGCGCGATGCAATTGCTGCGTCGTCCGTCCAGCTTCGATGTCATCGTAACGGAAAACATGTTCGGAGATATCTTGAGTGATGAAGCAGCGATGTTGACAGGTTCCATCGGTATGCTCGCATCTGCATCACTGGGAGAGGGCAGCTTCGGACTCTATGAACCGGTACACGGTTCCGCACCGGATATCGCAGGTCAAGGCCTCGCTAATCCGATTGCAACCATTCTCTCTTTGGCGTTGATGTTCCGTACAACCTTTGGTTATACAGAAGGTGCGGATGCCATTGAAGCAGCTGTGTCGGATGTATTGAATGCAGGACACCGCACAAGTGATATTGCTGTAGACAAGAGCACAGCGATCAGCACGACCGAAATGGGAGATTTGATCGTGGCGGCTATTCAGAAACAAGCGTAATTATAGGACCAAAAACATGGCAGCCCTTTGTTTCCAGTTATGGAATGTACAGAGGGCTGTTCCTTTATCATTTTTGCCACGAAAAATCCTTATTTATAATGATTATAAAAAAATAATGTTTATAATCTTGACTTTGGGAAGTCCGGATGATAACATTTTACTTGTACTTGTTATCAAGGTTCAAATCATTTTAATTACAGGAAAAGCGTACGCGTTTTTCTTGATGATGAGCAATCCGCAAGGATGCTTACATAATCCCAAAGGAGGAATTTTTAGTTATGGCAGAACGTTTGGTAGGTAGACCAGCACCGGATTTCGCAATGGAAACAGTATCGGGAGACGGACAAGACTTCGGTTCCGTTAAACTGTCCGATTATCGTGGCAAATGGCTTGTATTCTTCTTTTATCCTTTGGACTTCACATTTGTGTGCCCAACTGAAATTACAGCTTTGAGCGTTGCTTCCGAGCAATTTAAAGCTTTGGATACAGAAATTCTTGGCGTGAGCGTAGACTCCGTACACAGCCACAAAGCATGGATCAATACACCTGTAGACAGCAATGGTCTGGGTCAATTGAACTTCCCGCTGGCTTCCGATATCACGAAGCAAGTGGCTAAAGATTACGGCGTTCTGATCGAAGAAGAAGGCGTAGCATTGCGCGGTCTGTTCATCATCGATCCAGAAGGCGAATTGAAATATCAAGTAGTTAACCACAACGATGTAGGCCGTAGTGTTGAAGAAACACTTCGCGTACTGCAAGCACTGCAATCCGGCGGATTGTGTGCAATGAACTGGAAACCAGGCGACACTAACCTGTAAGCCAAGTTAACTTGAACGGTTTTTGTTCAAGCCCTCATCCCGTTAGGGATTGAGGGCTTTTTGCACCCTTTTGACGGAAGTTATCACGAAGTTAATCAAAAGTGTTTGAACAAGCAGCTAAGCGTGTTAATAATATATTAGAAGAAAGTCTTCTTTTTATCTGTTGAAAGAGGAATTGATGGCCTTTAAGGCGAATAGGGTATGGAAACCCGGTAAATATTCCGGTGCTCTGCATTTATAATCTGTACATGAATGTGATACACTGATGGAACTATTCCTTTTTGGAAGTGCTGTAAGTGTACGGGATGGCATTTTAACAAAAAAGTCCCGGCACGTAATAAGGAGGGTGAACAAAAATGAGTTACTGTTGTGGGGCAAGTATGGTTGGAACGAAGGGCACGCTGAAGCATTACCGCACCCAGGTTCATAATGTTCCCCTGCTGTTTTGCCCGGTGTGTCACCGGGTTGAGGTGCATTATAAAGTGGAAAACGAATACGAAATCCTGGCTGAATATGCGCATGGAGACGGTGCATCCGAGATCGACTTTCAAGATTATGTTACAGAAGATGAGGATGCGATTTTCGAAAACTGTGTAAACCGTGAGAGCGAGGATGCCATGGTCATTGTGCAGCGCCAGATTGATATGGCTCTGGATTTGCTCAGGCTCGCGAAGGAAACCAAAGACGAGAAGTGGGAAAGCGAACTTAAACGTCGATTAGCTGTGATGAGTCAGCGCAGACTGAAAATTCAGCATAATAAGACCGGACTATAGATGAACTCGGATATATCACCAATTAAAGATATTAAAAACGAAGCTGATTTGCCTACTGGGTGAAACGGCTTCGTTTTTGTGCGTTGTTCTGGAACTAATTCGAGGTTTTTTTTAAAATAATTTCCATTCGACACTTTCTCCGATTGACTCTCTTCTATAAACTTGTCTATGATAAAAACAGACTTGCAAAGAGGCGGAGCAAAAAATGTTCGTGTTTGGGAATAGGAGAAGGTCAGAATGGAACAAACGTATATGATTTTCCGGATCGACTGTTGGTTACCGGGAATAGACCAGCTTGAGTTCCGGACATGCCATCCATATTTTCGGCTCAGCCCCCCAACGAAAGGGCACCGGTAATGAACAATAAAATCGGCCCTTCCTGTTTCTGTGATGATATGATGTCCGAATGGCAAGTTTATCATTTACGTGAAAAGGAGGAACCTGACATGATTAGTGAATTTCAGGATACAGTGCCTCAACCAACGGATGGATTCCCGCCTGTGCATCTGGATAACAACAAGTACGAGAATGTACTGGAACATCTGGATAGCGGTATTATGTTGTTTGACAGTCACGGTGTATTGACGTTTATTAACGTTCAGATGGCAAAGTTGTTGGAGCTTCCACGAAGTCTGTTGAGCGGCTGCACCCTGATGCAAATGCTGCATCATCCGCAGATGAGCCGATTCAAGAAAAAGAAAATTTTACGTATCTATCGGGAAACTATTTTTCATCGTAAGCGCTATCATGAGTTGATTGATGAATACGGAAGGCATTGGCTGGTTACTGTGACGTACGGTGATCAGATGGATGGCGACTTCTTGTTCAGCGTCAAAGATGTATCTGATTATAAACAAATTGAACAGACCGCTTATCAAAATGACAAACTTGCGATGCTGGGGCGAATATCAGCATCTATTGCTCATGAAATTCGTAATCCGTTGACTGCAATCCGTGGGTTCATCCAACTGCTCAGGCCCCATTTGCTGCAGCTCGGCAAAGACGAGTACGCTCGAATCATACTGACGGAGATTGATCGGGCGAATGACATCATCTACGAATTTTTGAATTCTTCCAAACCGTCAGCTCCACAGAAGACCGTGATATCCGTCGACTCTTTGCTCAAAGAGGTGGTCTTGCTGACCGAAAGCGAAGGGTTGATGAAGGGATGCGAGATCGTACTGGATGAAGGGGATGCCCCGCTGAATGTGTCCATTGATGTCAAACAGATTAAGCAGGTTATTTTGAATATGGTGAAAAACGCAATGGATGCCATTGAGGAAGTTGGCGAAGAACATACGGGTCTAATTCGGATATCTACCGCCACGGAAAACAAGTTCGTGCAGATCTCCATCGCGGATAACGGTCATGGGATGGACCATAACACGCTTGTACGTCTGTTTGATCCATTCTTCACGACCAAGGAGAGCGGAACGGGGCTTGGACTTTCGGTGAGTTACCGAATCATCAAGAACCATGGAGGCACTATCTCTGTGGATAGCAAAAAGGGCGAAGGCACGCGGTTTATAATTATGTTACCCTTGGTATATTGAGAAAAGCGGGGAGTCGAGGAGTTGGCCATTTGCCAACTCCTTTGTTTTATGTTGCCAATAACGGTTATAGTTAGTAATGAATGCGAATACATAAGCTCCATAACGGAAGGATGAGATGCAGATGGAAATCCAAGGAATGGAACGAATGAATCAACAATTGATGGATCATGTGGGAAAAGTGATTGTGGGAAAAGAGCATACCATAGAGCTGGTAATGACAGCGATCATAGCGTCAGGACATGTGCTGCTGGAGGATGTACCGGGTACCGGAAAAACGATGCTTGCCAAATCGGTAGCCTCTTCATTGGACTGCACATTCCAACGGATACAGTTTACACCGGACTTGCTGCCCTCGGACTTAACAGGGATTCATTTTTTTAATCAAAAAGAAGGGGATTTTGAATTCCGACCCGGCCCCTTGTTTGCCAATCTTGTACTAGCTGATGAGATTAACCGGGCTACACCGCGTACACAATCAAGCTTGCTGGAGTGTATGGAAGAGCGCCAGATCAGTATCGACGGTTCAACGAGACAGCTGGAACGGCCATTCATCGTTATCGCCACCCAGAATCCTGTAGATAACCAGGGAACTTTTCCACTACCTGAAGCGCAGATGGATCGTTTTATGATGAAAATTCGCATGGGTTATCCAAGCAGTGAAGAGAGTGTAGAAATTTTGAGACGTACGGTAGCCAGTCGTTCTGTTGATGATCTCTCGGCAGTGATCAGTCGTGAAGAACTTTTGAAGGCGCAGGATACGTATAAAACAGTGCAAATCAACGAAGATTTGCTACGATATATCATTCAGTTAACCGAAGCGACAAGGCAACATCCAGAGCTCTCGCTTGGCGTAAGTCCACGAGGGGCTCAGGCATTACTCAAGGCAAGTCAGGCATGGGCTGCACTGCATGGCAGAGACTTTGTTTTACCTGATGATATTAAAGTACTGGCGGAACCTGTGCTGGCCCACCGACTGGTATTCCGTAACCGGATCAGACAACAAGAGGGCTTGGCGGAGCGTATCATCCAGGAACTTCTGAATAAGACAGAAGTGCCTACGGAGAATCTCGCTACAAGCGGGCGTTAATCTTATGGCATTATTATGGCTTGTCCTTGTTGGAAGCATTGTCGTTGTTATACATGGTGTGTGGTTTGGACGACCTGCACTGCGAAAGCTCAGGTACAGCAGACAATTCAGCAAGCTGCGTTGTTACGCTGGAGATGAACTTGAGATGGTGGAGACGATATCGAATGAGAAACGAGTCTCCGTACCGTGGCTCAGACTTGAATCGATGATGCCAGTGTCGTTTGTATTTCGTTCCGGCTCAGGTATGGATATTAGTCAAGGCGAAATCTATCAGAACCATAAGAGTATTTTTACGTTAAAACCGTTTACTCGTATTACGCGCAAGCATCCTTTTACATGTACTCAGCGTGGAATTTATCCATTAAATACAGCAACGATGACAGGTGGGGATCTCTTTGGCGTGTGGCGTTCCACCAAACCAATTCCTTTGCAAATGTCTATGATTGTGTATCCCTCATTAGTGAATGCAGAGGATCTTCCTGCAATTTATCAGGTATGGCAGGGAGAAGTGGAAGTATCACGATGGATCGTTGAAGATCCTTTCTTGATTCTGGGTGTTCGGCCTTATGGTGCAGGCGACCCCATGAATCGTATTCACTGGAAAGCGAGTGCACGTACAGGTGAATTACAGGTCTACAAGCAGGGATGGACGGCTGATCCGCAATCCTGGATAGTAGTCAACATTCAGGAATCTGCAGATATGTGGAGTGTTGTTACTCGACCGGAAAAGATTGAGCGGGCACTTCGTTACGCTGCCACGGCTGCAGTGGATGCCATCGGTAGAGGGTTGCCAGCAGGTTTCGCCCATAATGGTTATCATGTGGGTGGAGGCCGCGATACACTTCGGATTGAACCGGATTATGGCACGCCCCATCTGGAACGGTTACTGGAAGCTATGGCTGAGACAGAGTTGAAATGCATGGTGCCCATGGAGCAATTCCTGAATGATGAAGTACGTCTGAATGAAGAAGCACAGCAAATCCGCAGCTATCTGCTGATTACATCCTATGTATCTACCGCTATGGAGCACGAGATTGCACGTCTGCACGAACAAGGACATCGTGTAACGATTCTCCCGGTAGAGGACGTGAAGGGTAATACAAAGGCGGTGAGTGCATGAGGAACAGACCGGTAGCAACGACCACAGGACTCATAACAATGCTTGCCGTCTTGATGGCTGGCATATACCTTTTTCCGATATTTACGCTTGCTTCATTCTACGCAATGGAACATTTGCCGTACACATTATTCATCCTTGTTGTTCTTGTAGGTTGGTTGGGACAGTTCATTCAGCATAAAATTCCAGGTTTTAGCGAGAAAAGTACACTCATTCGAGGACTAGCGGCACTCGTCATAGGACTTCTCTTCGCACTCGTTGTTGGGATGAGCCTTATTCTCCCGTTGCCCGATATCATCACATTGGTACTGTGTGGAGTCATATCGGCTTATACAGGTCTGACCTTCCAGCCAGTCTTTCATTCAGTGTTGTTATGGCGCTTGCAGATTATGGGTGTAATCAGTGCGATCGTGCTTATGATTGCTTCGAACTCGTTGGAATTCATGCAGCCGATACGAACCTATACCCTATGGATCTATATTGCCGGAGTGATCAGCTTTGCCTTTTGGCTAGTTGGACGATATATGCTGCAACTGGATCAGGCAATACTCAATGACGGCAAGAGAAGATTGGTATTAAGAGATTTTGCACGTGCGAATCATCAGCGGTTCATGTGGATGTTTATTGTTATCGTCGCGATTGGTGCTTTCCCAAGTCTGGCTGCCTGGCTGGGACCGCTACGTGATCGCTTGCTCGCATGGATCAGGGGATGGTTTGGTCCGATTTCCGGCGAGGAGCCACGATTACCAATGGACAACCCCAATCAGCAGTTAAATATACCGAATGACTGGAGAGAGCCGCCATCCGAGCCCTCAGTCTTCTGGAACATCCTCGGATGGGTAGTGATGTGTGCTGTAGCAGGAGCAATCCTGTGGCTGCTTCTGAGGTTGGGACAAAAAACGATAAACAGACTTATGGACCGATTCAAGGGGATGTTACAACCAGGTGAAAAGAAGGCAGAACCACGGACGGAGTATATCGATGTCAGTGAGACGCTTGATGCGCCAACAAGAGTCCGAAAGAATTGGTTTCGGAAGAAAGAAGCGCCACCTGCACAGGATGCCGAACGTGTTCGGTATTACTATCGGACTTGGATTGAAAGAGCCGCTCATCGAGGCGTGGAAATACAGGGGACACACACTCCGCTGGAGGCTGCACAGACCATTATTCAGAATGGTATGAAGGTAGAAGAAGATGAGCTGTCTGCGAGACTGCCAGATACGTATAATGCCGTTCGTTATGGAGAGAAAGCTCCCGATCGTTCCGATATGGTTGAGATTGACCGAATCTGGAGATCTTATCGAAGTAAATAAGTCCGGAATCCCTTTACTTTTCTTGTCACGTTCAAGTATCATGAGAGGAATACACAAGTTGGTCAGAAAAGGAGCAGACATTAATGAAGACAAATCATTGCAAAATTGTAGATTGTACGATCCGTGATGGCGGATTGGTGAATAATTGGGACTTTAGCGTGGACTTTGTTCAACAGCTATATGCTGGATTGAATGAAGCTGGCGTTGATTATATGGAAATTGGATATAAGAACTCTCCGAAGTTGCTTAAAGGTGCCGAGGAAGCAGGACCATGGCGTTTCCTGAACGATGATTTCCTGCGTAAAGTTATTCCTCAAAAAGGCAATACCAAACTGTCTGCGCTGGTTGACGTAGGTCGTGTGGACGAAAATGATATCTTGCCTCGCAGTGAGAGCATGCTGGATCTGATCCGGGTTGCCTGCTACAGCAAAGATGTAGACAAGGCACTTGCACTGGTTCAAACATTCCATGATCGTGGATATGAAACTACACTTAATATTATGGCACTCTCCAATGTTATGGAGAATGAATTGCTGGAAGCATTTGAATTGATCAAAGAAAGCGCTGTGGATGTTGTTTATATTGTAGACTCCTACGGTAGCTTGGACCATAATGATGTGAAATATCTGGTAGAGAAGTTCAAGACTCACTTGCCTAACAAACGTCTTGGTGTTCACACACATAATAATATGCAACTTGCGTTTTCTAACACATTGGTTGCGGCAGAACTTGGCGTTGAACTGCTTGACGCTTCTGTGTATGGTATGGGACGTGCGGCAGGAAACTGTCCAACCGAATTGCTCGTAGCTCATCTGAAAGGAACAAAATACAATCTGCGTCCAGTACTTGGTGTATTGGAACAGTTGATGGTTCCGCTCAGAGAAAAAGAAGAATGGGGTTACATTCTGCCTTACATGATTACAGGTGCGTTGGACGAGCATCCACGTTCAGCGATGGCGATTCGCTCATCGGAAGACAAGGATAAGGTTGTTGATTTTTATGATAAATTAACAACACCAGAAGTGAATTTTGAGAAGTAATATAGTCTGAAATACAGTTGCAAAATAGGAAAACATGGACTCTAACTGGAGATCCATGTTTTTTTAGTTCTTAATGCCTTGTTTTTCTATATATTTGTGAATAAATATTCCTAGGAGTAACTATTTTTTAGTTCACGTATACAAAATTAAATGTTATTATGTACCAGATAGCATGTGTATGCATGTGAATTGAACGTTGGTTAATATGTTTTTTGTCGAATCGTGTAGTAAGTTGTTAAGTTTGGTTAATGTAATTCAGGATAGGTGATCCCGGGAAGGAAAACACGGCATGAAGGTTAATCTGCAAGATCAGAGAAAAATAATTTGGGTCGCTGTGGGCGGCTTATTATGTTTCCTCGCAAGTCAATGGTTTCGTTCTTCTTCAAGCTCTGATCTGATCATATCGGGTTACCCGGTTTTGACACTCTTGGGTGGATTTGCTGCGGTAGCGGCTTGTATCGGCATCTATAATCAAAGCTGGTTGTTTCGGACACAGAAGCTAACGCTTCGGAGGACATTATTGACAACACTCTTTTTATTGATTGGACTATTTGAACTGGTTCATATCGTTTCATTTGCAGAAGAGATTCCAAATGGAGCCATGATGGAATCGGAGTTCTCCTTAATGATGTCAACCATGGGATCTTTGGTATGTTCCGTAGGATTATTGCTCGTGTATACCTTAAATGAGAAAGAATTTGCATTACCACGCAAATTCTTGCTTTTAAGTGGGACATTGGGTACCTTTGTTATTTTGTACATATTGGCTATTCAGGAATGGAGCATGTTGCCGAGTATGCTTGATGGGGAAGTGCTTGGTGGTATCTTCACCCGAGTTCATCTTATGGTTGGATTGCTCTATGGCATTATTGCAGTTCTTTTGTTTGTACAATGGAAAAAAACCAAAGATGGAGATTTACCAACCATTCTATGTGGCATTCTGTGTTTCTTTTTTGGTGAATGTTATTTTGTTTCAGCAACTGGGGTGAACGATCTCAATCTGTTATTAGGATTGATGAGTAATTGTATGGCATATTTTTTCATTCAAAAAGGGCTGTATACGTCCGTAGTGGACACACCTTTCCTGCAACAGCAGGTCGCGGAAGCCAAGATGAACTATATTGCTCATCATGATGATGTAACGGGACTTCCAAACCGTCGTCGCCTTTCACAGCAGTTGAAAAAGATGATGGATGATGCCGTGGTACAGGAACAGCTTGTTGGTGTATTGGTCCTGAATATTAATCGGTTCAAAACCATTAATGATTCGCTTGGACAGCAAGCAGCTAACCGTGTTTTGCGTCAGGTAGGTCAACGACTGAAACAATTGTCCCTTCCAGGAGAAGAAGTCTTTGGATTGGGAAGAGATGAGTTTGCATTAACGATGACAGATTTCAGTTCAACCGATACAGCGTTGCGTCGGACAAGATCCATTTTGCAACTTTTTGAGAAGCCCGTCTTGGTTGATGGCAATGAGTATCATCTGACACTTGGAATTGGGATGGCCATTTTCCCACATGATGGGGAGTCACCACTGGAGATTATTCAGAATGCCGATACGGCTTTGCACAGTGCAAAGGAACAAGGAATGGAACTGAATCGTTTTGCCCATGCGATGCAGATGAAGGCACAGGAGCGTTTGCAGCTTGAGAATGATCTGCGCAAGGCGTTGGATCGAGGTCAGTTCTACCTGGTCTACCAGCCGCAGGTTAATCTGCAAAGTGGGCTAATCGTTGGCATGGAAGCCTTGGTGCGTTGGCAGCATCCGCAGCGAGGCTCGGTATCTCCGGCGGACTTTATTCCTCTGGCAGAAGAGAGTGGGCTCATTGTGCCACTTGGTGAATGGGTGCTTCGTGAAGCGTGTGCACAGAACAAACAGTGGCAGGAAGCCGGTTATCGTAAACTGTGTGTTTCGGTGAATCTGTCGATGAGACAATTCAGGCACTCCCATTTGTTGGACAATATCAATGGCATTCTCAAAGAGACGGGACTAGAGCCTGTATGGCTTGAACTGGAGATTACAGAGAGCATGACATTTGATAAAGACCGGTCATTCGAACAGTTGCGCAAAATCAAAGAAATTGGTGTGCATATCAGTATCGATGATTTTGGAACGGGATACAGCTCGTTGCACTATCTGAAGGATCTGCCAATTGATCGGCTTAAGATTGACCGTTCATTTGTGAATGAAGTCATGGAGGACAGCAATAACGCAGCGATCGTATCTACCATCACTTCAATGGCGCATCATTTACAACTGAAAGTCACAGCTGAGGGCGTGGAGAACGAAGATCAGATGGTCTTTCTTCGCAATCAACACTGTCACGAGGCTCAGGGTTATTTCTTCAGCAAACCGATTAAAGCCGCTGAATTTGAAAAGAAGTTTTTGAGAGATGTGGATAAGCCTACAGGATAGGGAACAGCGGGGGCGCGAGGGTGCTCCTGCTTTTTTTTGATGGATGCGTAATGAAAAAAATGGAAAATATGACTTGCATGCTATAGAGGATCATGGTATATTATTATTTGTAAAATCACTGTTAAATTCCTAAGGAACTTAACAATAAATCTTCAATCATGCGGGTGTAGTTCAATGGTAGAACTTTAGCCTTCCAAGCTAATAGCGTGGGTTCGATTCCCATCACCCGCTTAACGAAGCAGTACCGGAGCCCTTGCGATGCAGGGGCTTTTTCTATTACCCTAAAAGAAATTCGGTGGTAACAGTGAGCAGAAGATTGTTCTGTTTTCGGAGTGGCGAGTAAGTAAGTATTCTTTAGTTTGATTTATATACCCTTTGCTTTTTTACAATGATCTGGTACAATAACGGAGAAATTGATACTACACATGAATGAGAGGTAACCATACGTCCCATGAAGTAAAGCACATGAATTGAACCCCAGTTAACTGCAGACGGTTTTATGACGCAGTCAGCCAGAGCGGCTGAGCAATGAGGGGATCCGTGTGTCCAAATTCAGCTATGGGAAAAGGTATGGAGCAAGTAAGCCATTGAGGTTTATTTGTACCCTGTATTTTGGGTTTCTTTGTTCATGCCGTAGCTTACCTTAGATCTGTCTTTGAATGCTTGATCCAACCCTGAATTGCTAAACCGCCGGCTGATGCCAGCGGTTTTTTTTGTTCAGCAAAAAGGATGCAGGAAGGATGAGGCCTCATGATGACATTGGTACGCTTACATGAAGTATCAAAAGAGTGGAACGGTATTGAATTGTTTACAGGATTGAATTTGGAGATTAATGAGGGCGAACGACTCGCCATTTTGGGTCGCAACGGATGCGGCAAGACAACGTTGTTACGCATCATTTTGGGTGAGGAGCATGGTGGTGGACGGATTGAACGTCATATCCCTCAGCAGGAATGGGGGTTCATGCGCCAGCGCTCGGAGATTGAGACCGGGATGAATGTACTGGATGCGGTCCGGCGTGAGAGCGGTCAGATCTATGAAGTGAAACGGAACTTGGAAGAACTGGAACAACGTTTGAGCATGAGCACTGAAGCGGATGAAGAGCTGCTTGCAGCTTATACACTAGTGATGGAGCAATATGAACAGTTGAACGGTTATATGTGGGAGACTGAGGTAGAGAAAGTACTGACCCGCCTTGGATTATCCGCAGAGCATTGGAATAGACCCTATCATTCCTTGAGCGGTGGACAAAAAACAAAGGCTCGTTTGGCGGGGCTACTTGTCAGCAAACCCAAGTTCCTGATCCTGGATGAACCGACGAATCATCTGGATGAGGGAAGCATGCGTTGGCTGGAAGAGTGGTTATCCTCATATGAAGGTACGCTGTTATTTGTATCACATGATCGTACGTTTATTGATCAGGTAGCAACAGGAGTCATTGAGTTCAGTCCAGATGCCCTGACCAAATACAAGGGCGGATACTCCGACTACAAGATCCACAAAGAGCGTGAATTACGCGAACAGGAAACGATCTACCGCAGGCAGGAATTGGAACGTAAGGCGTTGGAAGAAACGATTCGAAATTATCAGGAATGGTTCCATAAAGCGCATAATTCGGCGACTGATGTGGAGGTGAAGATCACCCAGAGCTTCTACAAGGCCAAAGCCAACAAAAATATTTCACGTTACCATGCGAAACAAAAACAGCTGGAACGTTTGGAGCGGGAACGGGTGGATAAACCTCGTGAAGCTGCAAAGTTGAACATGGAATTACAGATGAATCCACTGGCTGCACGCCAGCTGCTTGCGCTGGAAGAGGTGAGTTTTTCATATGCGGGAGACAAACCATTGCTGCGCGATCTTCGGATTGCTGTGGAACGTGGAGATCGGCTTGCTGTACGAGGTCCTAATGGAACGGGCAAGACAACACTGCTGAAGTTGATGATTGGTGAACTGGAACCTTCTCAAGGCAAGGTCACACGGCATCCACAGCTGAAAATCGGTTACTTTTCACAGGAGCTGGAAGGGCTCCCCGAGAATCAGACGCTGCTGGACAGCTTGCTTACTCTTCCATCCATGACACAAAGTGCGGCACGTACCATTCTGGGATGTTTCCTATTTTCCAGAGATGATGTATTCAAGCGCATTGGGGATTTGAGCATGGGGGAAAAGTGCAGAGTGGCATTTCTGAGACTGTACTTTGGCGGAGCCAATCTGCTGGTGCTGGACGAACCGACCAACTATCTGGACATCGATACCCAGGAAGTCATGGAAAATGTATTAAAACAGGCTTCTGGTGCTTTGGTGCTTGTATCCCATGACCGGATGCTGACGAAGTCACTTGCGAATCGGTTATGCGATCTGGAGGCTGGTGGCACAGCAACTCTGTTTGAAGGAGGAGTGTCGGATTGGGAGCAGTCCAACAAACTTCGGGAGGTGGCGCTGGAGACCCGGGAATCCGATGACGAGCGGTTACGATTGGAGATGCGCCTATCCGAATTGCTGTCTCCTGTAAGCACTGCTGGGAAAGACAGTCTGACACAGCCCGAGCATTCGAATGAGCGAGCAGTCGAGGCAGCTGAGATTCGCGAAATCCAGCAGCGCCTGAAACAATTGAAAGATAAGGGGGCAAGCATAAATTAGAATATGGACGGCTTGCTATTTCGATCTATTTTGCATATAATTATGAACGATCATCGATGAATACATCGATATGGGTAAACTAAGCAAACGTGATGATGGAGATAAGTAAGCAGTGCCTCTGGACAGGGAGGAAGCGCCGTAGATTGAGAGCGTTTCTGTAGAACAAGGCTGCCGAAATTCACTCCGAAGCGGTTCCCTGAACCTGTTTGTGTGCAGACACAGAGGCAACAGTAGGGGCAAACGGTTAACGGTCGTTATTCCGTACAAAGTGAGACAGAACCAGTTGCAGGCCAGAAGGGCCACGCAGCAATGGATGTCTAACAAGGGTGGTACCACGGTCTTTTCGTCCCTTCAGGGGAGAGAAGGCCTTTTTTTGTTGCAAAAACACCACAAAAAGGGGGCAATTACACATGAAAGAACGTTTAGAGGCATTGAAGATCGAAGCGCTGGAGCAGTTGTCTAGTGTGAATGATCCGCAGACGCTCGGTGATCTGCGTGTAAAGTATTTGGGAAAAAAGGGTGCATTAACTGAGATTTTGCGTGGTATGGGTGCGCTTAGTGCGGAGGAACGTCCAGTTATTGGTCAAGTAGCCAATGATGTTCGGGCTGCCATTGAGGAAGTCATCGACAGCAAGCAGGATCAGTTCCAGAAGGAAGAGACGGCGAAGCGTCTGCAATCCGAGAAAATTGATGTGACTCTGCCAGGACGTCGTGGACGTCAAGGCGGACTGCATCCACTGACCAAAGTGGTACAGGAGATCGAAGATATTTTCATCGGTATGGGATACCGCGTTGCAGAAGGTCCTGAAGTCGAAATGGATTATTACAACTTTGAAGCATTGAATCTGCCGAAGAATCACCCGGCGCGCGATATGCAGGATTCCTTCTATGTTACCGAAGACTTGTTGATGCGTACCCATACATCTCCGGTTCAAGTACGTACCATGCAGAGCATGAAGGGCGAAGTGCCTGTCAAAGTCATCTGCCCAGGTAAAGTATACCGCCGTGATGACGACGATGCGACGCACTCTTTCCAATTCAACCAGGTTGAAGGTTTGGTCATCAGCGAAAACATTCGTATGAGCGATCTGAAAGGAACCCTGTTGCAATTCGTGCGCGAAATGTTCGGTTCCCACACAGAAATTCGTCTGCGTCCAAGCTTCTTCCCGTTCACAGAGCCAAGTGCAGAAGTGGATGTAACCTGTGTACAATGTGGCGGCAGCGGCTGTCGCGTATGTAAGCAAACAGGCTGGCTTGAAATTTTGGGCGGCGGTATGGTTCACCCGAAAGTACTGGAAATGGGTGGATACGATCCGGAGAAATACAGTGGTTTTGCATTTGGTATGGGCGTAGAGCGTATCGCGATGCTGAAGTATGGTGTCGATGATATCCGTCACTTCTACAACAGTGATCTGACCTTCCTGAAGCAATTCGGACGGCTGTAACTTTAAGACAAGAAAGATTAACCATATAGAGCAAGCGAATGAACCGGGAACACCAATTTATAGATGAAGGAAGTGAACGTCCATGAGAGTATCGACAGATTGGCTGTCTGATTATATTTCCCTTGAAGGTGTGACGCCACAGGAATTGGCGGAGAAAATCACCCGTGCGGGTGTCGAAATTGATGTAGTGGAGAACCGCAACAAGGGCGTGAATAAAGTTGTTGTAGGTTATGTGAAAAGCAAGGAGAAACACCCTGATGCAGACAAACTGAATGTATGTGTCATCGATGCCGGCCAGGAAGAAGATCTGCAGATCGTGTGTGGTGCGAAAAATGTGGATGCAGGCCAAAAAGTAGTCGTAGCCCTTGTTGGAGCGAAGCTCCCTGGTGGATTGGATATCAAAAAAGCCAAACTGCGCGGTGTTGTCTCCCTTGGCATGATCTGTTCCGCCAAAGAGCTGGGCATGAACGACAAATTGTTGCCGAAAGATCAGCAGGAAGGTATTCTCGTTCTGCCGGAACAAACGGAGGTTGGCACGCCAATCAGCCAGGTTCTTGGTCTCGACGATCATGTGCTTGAACTGGACCTGACACCAAACCGTTCCGACTGTCTCAGCATGCGTGGTGCAGCTTATGAAGTGGGTGCCATCCTGGGTCGTGAAGTGAAGCTGCCAAGTCCCAAAGACCAACTGGTTGAAATTGGTGATGCAGCCGCGAATCATATCTCTGTAGAGATCAAGGCACAGGAGCAATGCATTCACTATGCAGCTCGTTATGTAACCGGCATTAAGCTGGGTGCTTCCCCGCTGTGGATGCAAAACCGTCTAATGGCGGCAGGTGTTCGCCCAATCAATAACATCGTTGATATCACGAACTATGTCATGCTGGAATACGGTCAACCGCTACATGCATTCGATGCGGATAAACTGGAAAAGGGCCATATTGAAGTGCGGATGGCCAACGAAGGCGAAACGATTGTTACGCTGGATGGACAGGAGCGCAAGCTGGAGCCGCACATGTTGCTCATCACGGACGGCGTGAAACCTGTAGCCATCGCTGGGGTTATGGGTGGCGAGAATTCCGAAGTATCGGAAGGCACGGTGAATCTGTTGCTGGAGTCCGCCAAGTTCGACGGCGGTACTGTACGGAAAACGTCGCGCCAACTGGGGCTGCGTTCCGAAGCAAGCATGCGTTTTGAGAAGGAAGTAGACCCGGGTGCGGTCATTACGGCTTTGGATCGTGCGGCTGAACTGATTCAGCGTTATGCTGAAGGTGAAGTGCACCAGGGAATCGTGGAAGCTGGAGCAGAAGCTGCGGAGAAACGTGTAATTCAATTGTCGCTGGACCGACTGAATCGTTATCTGGGAACTGATCTGTCTTTGCTTGAGGTAAAAACGATCTTCGCTCGCTTGCACTTTGCATGTGGTGATGCTGATCAAGGATTGCTGGATGTGGAAGTGCCAACACGCAGAGGGGATATTACGCTTGATGTAGACTTGTTTGAAGAGATTGCACGCCTGTACGGATACGACAACATTCCAACCACATGGATTGAAGGGCCGACGACTCCAGGGGCATATACACGCTCTCAAGCAATGCGCCGCACGATTCGTGGATTGCTCTCAGGCAGTGGCTGGCAGGAAATGATCAGTTACTCCTTTGTACACCCGGATAAAGCGACTCTGTTCCCGGCGTTGACACAAGGAAGTAAAGCCGTGAAACTCGCGATGCCTATGAGCGAGGACCGCAGTGTGCTTCGTACGAGCATTTTGCCGCAAATGCTGGATGCAGCGGTGTATAACATGAACCGTAAACAGGATTCACTGGCTGTATTTGAAGTGGGCAATGTGTTCTTCACTGAAGAAGATCAGTTGACCAAGCAACCACATGAGATTCCGGTACTGGGCTTGTTGCTCACTGGTAATCGTGCAAGCCAGCAGTGGAATGTTGGAGCGGAGAAAGTAGACTTCTTCGATCTGAAAGGTGCTCTTGAGCATCTGTTCGCTTATGTGGGGCTTGAACAACGCATTCGCTTGGTAGCAAACAGCCCTGAAGGATTCCATCCGGGACGTTCCGCATCGGTTTACCTGGAAGGTAAGGATGGCGGGGAAGGTACATTGATCGGTACAGTGGGTCAATTGCATCCGGAACTGCAACAGCAGTATGATCTGAATGATGTGTACATCGCAGAGATTGCACTTGAATCGATCTATAATGAAGCAGACGCTGACATTCGTTATCGTGAGCTTCCGCGTTTCCCGGCCATGGAACGTGATATCGCGGTTGTTGTGAATGAGGATATTGAAGCAGGAGATATGCTGCGCGCCATTCGTGAATCGGCGGGTGAATTGTTACAAAACGTACAGGTATTCGATGTGTTTACTGGCAGTAAACTGGGTGAAAACAAGAAAAGCGTGGCGATGGCACTGGTATACCGGAATCGTGAACGTACACTCACCGATGAGGAAGTTACTGAAGTTCATGCCCGTGTAGTGGCTCGTCTGGAAGAGCAATTCGGAGCGGAATTGCGTAAATAGGACAAAAGAAGATTTTTTGAACAAAGATTAGCAGGAATTGTTTGAAGTCACATCGAATCCTTAGCATTAGAGGATCGATGTGACTTTTTTGTGATTACAGCTTAGAATCAACATACAGACTTGAAGGAGGGCACAACTGTGACTACACCTGATCGTACACGCGTCACCGTAGAGATCTACGGGACTTCCTATAAACTGGTTGGCAGCAGTGCCGACTATATGAAACAAGTAGCTAACCTGGTAGATGAGCGTATGGGCGCGATCTCCAAGCAAAATTCCCGTCTGGATACTCCGCGTATTGCGGTACTGGCGGCTGTACATATGGCTGAACAGTCTCTTCAGACTCAGGAAATCCGTAATGAACTGAAGATGCTCACTGGAGAACGTACAGAACTGAGAAACGAATTGAATCGGTTAAACGCCATACAAAATGAACATCAACAAGAATTGGAACGGCGTGACCAGGCTCTTGCTGATTTGCAACAGCTGAAGATTGAAGCAGAGCAGGCGTTGCAAAAGTCCGAATCGGACAAAAATTCAGAGATAGCCAAGTTGAATAAGCTGCTGGAGCAAGAACGCGCTCAAGCAACGGAGCGAGTGCAGAAATTGCATGCCCAAGCGACAGCACAACTGAAGGAAGCAGAAGCCAAGGGAACGAAACAGCTGAAGGAAATGGAAGAGAAAGCGGCTAACCAGCTTAAAAATGCACAGGCACAGGCTGCTTCCCAGCTCAAAGAAGCTCAGAACCGTTCTGCAGCCGAATTGCAGCAGGTGCAGGCCAAAGCTGCGGCGCAATATAAAGAGTTGCAGGACAAGACTGCAGCTCAATTAAAAGAAGCCGAAAGCCGTGCCGTTGCAGAACGTCAACAGATTGAAGCCAAGGCTGCGCAGCAGGTTCAGACAGCCAAGGAAGAAGCCGAGTCGGCCATTTTGTCCGAGTTGGAGCAGGCAGAGAGCAATCTGAAGAAAGCTCAGGAAGAGGCAACGCTGCAATATAACGAACTTCAGCAACAGATGGAACTTCGTCTTCAACAGGCTGAAGAAAAAGCGCTGCAACAGACACAAGAGCTCACGGATCAGGCGAATCAGGAACGGGCTGACTTGCAGGAACAAGCGGAGCAGAAGCGCCTGACTGAGATAAATCAGTTGAATGCGGAGTTCAAGGCGTTATCCGAGCAGTTGGAACTCGAATGGATGGAAAAAGAAGCAGCCCTCGAGGAACAATTGCAGCAAGCCAAGGAAGCAGCAGCGTCCCAGGCGAAAGAAGCCGAAGCGGCGGCAGAGGCCTTGTTGCAAGAAGAACAGGGCAAGCTCAAGCAGCAACTTGAGGAACAACGTAAACAGGCGGAGGCTCGACTATTAGATGTCGAAGAACAATTAGAAGAAGTAATGACCCAGCTCATTAGTGCACAGGACTTGGTTGCAGAGCAAGAACAGCAGCTTCAGCACGAGCGTGGTCAATTGGAATCGTTACGTCATGAGCATGGGGTCCGTAAACAGGAGCAGGAAGTTCAGACTCGCCGAATTACGGAACTGGAGCAACAACTGGAGCAGTTGAAAGAGGACCGTTCCCAGTTGCAGGAGCTTCTGCGTGAAACGGAACAGGCTGCCCAGCAATCCCGTGATCTACAGGAACAATGGAAGCAGAAGTATAATGAAACTGTGGATAGAGAAACCTCTCTCGCAGCGCAGCTACGCAAACTTCAGGAGCAACATGCACAGCTTGAACAGGAAGCCCAAAAGCTTCGTGAGGCTGAAGTGAAGTCGGAAGAGGAACAGCGCAGACTGCAAAAAGTGCTTGAACAGGCTCATGCTGCGGTGCGTACATTGCAGAATGAGATCGGCACGCTTACGGAACGTGAGCAGTCCTTGAAGGATCTTGCTGAGCAGCGATTGGCTGAGATCGGAGACCTGGAGAATCAGATTCTTGAAGTTGCTGAACAAAATGAAACGTTGGAGTCTGGTGTGCAATCCCTTCATGATGAATTGTCCGTGGTGAAGGAAGAGTCTCGTTTCAACCATGAAGAGGCTGTGCAATACCAGAAGAGTGCAGAGCTTTTGGAAGAGAAACGTAATCAGCTTGAAGTTGAGCTAAATGTTGTTCGGGAAGAGCTGAACCGACTTCAGGATAACTATAAACAAATCCGTAATGATTACAGTGATGCATTACAACGGGAAGAGAATTACAGTTCCAAGCTGGATGAATTGAGCAAGGAGAAACAAGAGATTGTGAGCGCACTTGAAGAAGCAAGACAGTCTTCGGCTAAACTTTCCGAGCGTTACTCTGAGCAAGAGAGCCGGCTAGCCCAGACTGAGGAAGAAGCGTTGGAATGGCAGATCAAACACGAAGAACTGTCAGCCAAACAGGCCGAGTTGGCATCCCGTCTGGAGCAGTTGACGAGACGTGAAGAAGAACTTCGCTCAAGCGTTGAACAAGCAGAGCAGAACGACCAGGTATGGCAACGCCGTGCAGATGAATGGGCGGCTCAGGAACAATCCTGGCAGGAACGCTGGGCTACACTTGAGAATGAACTGACGGTTTGGAAGAGAGAAAGTGCGGCAAGTAGTGAGTTGCTGGAGGGACTGGAACAAGAACGACAGCAGCTGGACAAGTTACGTGCAGAAGCGACCCAAGAGAAAGAGATCATGGAAACTGAACTGCTTGAGATGGGGGAGCGTTACGAACTAGCGGCGAATCAATTACGTTTGTTACAGGTTGAACGTGAAATGGAGCAGGAGAAGGCAGAGCAGCTGAACACGGAATATCGTCAGTTGCATGATGAATATACGAAATTGCAGACGGAATATAACGAATGGATTGAATTGATTGAACAGGACCAGACCTAGCGGAATGAATGCAGCAGAACTGGCTCGTGGGCAACGTACTCTGGTACAATTTGTTATACTAAAGAAGGAGCTCCCGTCGCTGCGGGGGCTCCTTGTCTTGAATACTATTCTTCAACGATAATTTTGGAGATCATGCTGCTGTGTCCTGAACCGCAGAAGACAGAACAGGACATTTCAAACTCACCAACTTTGTCCGGGGTTATGACTTTGGAGCTATTTCTGGTATCCAGTTGAAGATTCAGCTCAGGCACAAGGATACCGTGATTTCCGTTTTCATTTTTATAAACAATGTTAACGGGAACGCCTTTTTTAAGATGGTACTCAGGTTGATCGAATTCATAGTTACTCGCCTTGATGACCAATTCTTCACTGGCTGTAACTCCAGCATCAGCATCGGATCCATTGCTGCCAGATTCTGCGGACTGTTTCGCTCCTCCACATGCAGTGAGGACCAGAATTAACATACAGGCAGCAAGCCATGTTATGCCTTTCTTCATCATGTGCCTCCTTAAAGCGTGATATGGATAAAATTTGAATGATTGCTCCAGTCATCATACCGCAATATGTGGATGCCTGTACACGCTGCGTATGTCGTTTTTTTGAAAATTGTACGTGTACGGCAGAGCGTGTGTACTGCCCGAATGAAATAAACCCCTTCCGGCACAGGGCCTTCAGAGGTTTAGGAGAATACATGGGGACGTTAGGGTGAAGTGGAGATTAACTTTTGGAGCTTCGTCCGGCATCAAAAGGGGTGGATACCGGGATGAAGAGATCGATAATCCCGATAACCAGCGCAGCGAGAATGGCACCGAGCAGGCTGACTTCAACATGATCTACAACATATTGACCAAGCCAAATCACCAGTGCGCTAACGATAAATCCGACAATACCGCGACCAAACGGGTTGACTCTTTTGCCAAAGATACCTTCAACGATCCAGCCGAGCAGGGCAATGACAAGAGCAAGCAACAGAGCGCTCCAGAAGCCACCAACGGCGAATCCGGGAACGATCCAGCTGACCACCATTAATACAATTGCAGCGATGACAAATCGCACGACATGTCCCAGGAAATTCATGGTGTTTACCTCCTTTTATTCGGATTGAACTGAGCAGGGCAACTCCAAGGGGATGGAGAGGTTGCACAATCCTGACACCTGTAGTTTGTGGTGTTATGGTTGAAGTTATGTGTGGAAGGATTCGTTAAATAGCGTAAGAAAGTTTCTTTCGTTATAATACAGATATAGTTTGGAAGGAGTTGTACACTTGGACACGAAAATTTTACACACACTGGAATATCGCAAAATTTTAAATACATTGCTTAGCTTTGCCCAGACGACCATGGGAAAAAAGAAAGCGGAGCAACTTGAACCAAGCAGTGAACTTGAAGAAGTGAAGCGGTTGCTGCAGCAAACCGATGAAGCCTTCACATTTGATCGCTTGAAAGGCTCACCGTCGTTTGGGGGAATTGTAGATATTACGGCTTCCATCAAACGTGCTGAAATTGGAGGCACACTTAACCCTCACGAACTTTTGGGAATATCCAATACAACCTTTGCAGCGCGGCGATTGAAACGTCAGATTGGTACTTTGCATGAAGATGAGCCCATCGAATCATTGTTCTATATCAGTGATCAACTGTCAGAGCAAAAAACGCTTGAGGATGCCATCAAAATCTGTATTGACGATAATGCAGAGGTTGCCGACAGTGCAAGCGTAACGTTGGCGCAGATTCGTCGTGAGCTGCGAGGCGGAGAAGCGCGAATTCGCGAAAAACTGGATTCCATGATTCGATCCTCTACCGTATCCAAGATGCTTCAGGATCAGCTCATCACCATCAGAGGAGACCGTTTTGTTATCCCGGTGAAAGCTGAATATCGTTCGTACTTTGGCGGGATTGTGCACGATCAATCCGGTTCGGGTGCGACATTGTTCATTGAGCCGGAATCCATTGTTGCAATGAACAACAAATTACGTGAAACCCGGATTCGGGAAGAACGCGAAATAGAAATTATTTTGCAGAAATTGACGGCACTTGTCAGTGAGCAGGGAGAGTGGCTGTTGTATGATGTCGACTTGCTGGGATCACTTGATTTTATCTTTGCTAAAGCACGTCTGGCTCGTGAACTGAAAGCAACATTGCCTCGCATGAATGACCGCGGGTTCCTGAAGCTCAAGAAAGGCCGTCATCCACTGATTCCGATTGAAAACGTGGTACCAATTGACATAGAGTTGGGCAATGATTATACATCCATTATCGTGACAGGTCCCAATACGGGTGGTAAAACGGTAACGCTCAAAACGATTGGATTGCTGAGCCTGATGGCCATGTCCGGTTTATTTGTTCCGGCTGAGGATGGCAGTCAGTTATGTGTATTTGATGCGATCTATGCAGACATTGGGGACGAGCAGAGTATCGAGCAGAATCTGAGTACTTTCTCCAGTCATATGACCAACATCATTCGTATTCTGAAAAACATGACACCAAAAAGTTTGGTATTGCTCGATGAACTTGGCGCAGGGACAGATCCGGCTGAAGGTTCCGCATTGGCGATCTCCATGCTGGAGCATATGCACCGGACGGGATGTCGCATGGTTGCAACCACTCACTACAGTGAACTGAAAGCATACGCATATGAGCGTAAAGGTGTTATTAATGCCAGCATGGAATTTGACATCAACACACTGAGTCCAACCTATCGCCTTCTGGTGGGTGTACCTGGACGAAGTAATGCATTTGCCATTGCAGAGCGACTGGGATTGCCGGGTTACATTCTCGACTACGCCCGTGGCGAAGTGAAGGAAGAGGATCAACGGATTGAGCACATGATTGCTTCTCTTGAAGAGAACCGTCTTACGGCTGAACAAGAGCGTGAGAAGGCAGAGAGCTTGCGCCAGGATATGGAGAAATTACGCAGTCGTCATCAGACCGAACTGGAGAAGCTGGAACAGCAGCGTGATCGCCGGATTGAAAAAGCAGAAGAAGATGCACGCAGCATTGTGGACAAGGCTCGCGCGGAAGCGGAGAAGATTATAGCAGATCTTCGCCTGTTGGCTATGGAAGAAGGTGCTTCCGTGAAGGAGCACAAACTCATTGCTGCCCGCAAACAGCTGGACGAGGCTGAACCGGAGAAACGCAGAAAAACGGTCAAAAAAACGGCAACAGCGCCGAAGACTCGTGCTATCGGTCCTGGTGATGAAGTGCTTGTCTACAGTTTGAATCAAAAAGGCCATGTTGTAGAGATGGCGGGCAGCAAAGACGCTATGGTACAACTGGGGATTATGAAAATGAAAGTATCCCTGGATGACCTGGAACTGCAGCAATCGGCTCCCGCAGCCAAACCAAAGCAAAAACCGGTAACGGGTATGAAGCGCACACGTGATGACAATGTGAAAAGTGAATTGGATTTGCGCGGTACCAACCTGGAAGAAGCCCTGATGGAGACAGACCGGTTCATTGATGAAGCTTTCCTTGCCAACTTGGGCCAAGTTTATATTATTCACGGTAAAGGTACAGGAATTTTACGTTCCGGTATTCAGGATTACCTGCGTAAGCATAAACATATTAAAAGCTACCGGCTGGGCAATTACGGAGAAGGCGGGAACGGTGTGACCGTCGCAGAATTGGAATAGCCGGTCCATGAATCAATGATATTCTGCGACCTTATTCATGAAGGTTGCAGATGGGGAGAGGGGAACGGTGCGTGATAGAAAGCATTGACCAATTGCTGTCTCATCCCTTGGGGATGGTACTCGGTTTTTTCTCGGTAGCGATTATGGAGCTGCTCGTATTTTTGGCTTGCTTCGAACTGGTGACTAAATATAAATGCTGGACGGAGATCAAGAAGGGCAATGTGGCCGTTGCGATGGCTACAGGAGGTAAGATCTTCGGGATCTGCAACGTATTGCGGTTCTGCATACAAGCGAAATCTTCGGTATATGAAGCCATGACGTGGTCATTTGTAGGGTTTATCCTTCTGCTCATTGCCTATTTTTTGTTTGAATTCCTGACACCCGTGTTCTCCATTGATAAGGAGATCGAATCGGATAACCGAGCTGTCGGATTGATATCCATGATTATTTCAGTCTCGCTGTCGTTTGTTATTGGCGCGAGCATTATCTAGGGGGACCGGTCATGAAGATATTGATACGGATTTTGTTTGCGGCATCGATCGTGTTTTTTGCCATCGGTGTCATCTATGTAATGAATACATGATTATATGAAAGAGAAAGGTTGATCAATATGGAAACAACAGTATGCCCTTGGTGTCAGACGGAGATTGTATGGGATGAGGAGCTCGGTCCTGAAGAAGAGTGTCCTTATTGCCACAATGAGTTAAAAGGATACCGTACACTCAACATTAACATCGATGATGAAGAGAACGATGAAGCTGAGGACGACATCTATGATGTAGACGATGTAACGAACGAGAAACAGACTACGGATCTTTCGGATCTGTGGGGGGATGAAGTCGAACTCAAATTGCCGGAGTTGCGAACGTTAACCAAATACGCGGATGAAGGTAATGATCTCATTCAGTATGAACAAGGTGTACAGAAGCAACTTGATCATCAGGAAGAAGTACCAGAGTGCCCGAATTGCCGGGAATTCATGATTCTCGCAGGTACACAAGCTACAACGCAGGATAACTTCACACCAGTTGCTAACGCAGCTTCAGGCGAAGGGTCACTATTGGCATCACCGTTTAAAGTATTGACCTATGTATGCTCGGGATGTTTCCAAGTTCAATACAGTCTGTCTGAGGAAGATCGTCTGCGTCTGATCAAGAACCTGAGTACGCAGGAATAAACATTTCGGCGATTCTAACCAATTTCATAGCAATCCTGAAGATTCATCATGTTTTCCTCTTGCTTGGGGCACGTTAACCCTAAGACCTACCTGTACATAGTTCACTTCAGGTGGATGAAGGAGGAGCAGATGAAGATTACTTTAGGCCGACAATCCATTCTGCTTTTGGGCGTGAATGGATTGTTTGCGTTAGCCGGAGCGCTGTCGGGAACCTTTTTGAATGTGTTTCTGTGGAAAAGCCGTCCGGATTATGCCATGTTGGGGTGGTTCACTCTCAGCCAGCAACTGGCCATTGGACTGACATTCTGGCTTGCTGGCAAATGGGTCAAGGAACACAATAAAATGAGTGCACTACGACTAGGTACTGCGCTGTCCGGCATATTTTATATGATAGTCCTCTGGGCTGGTTCCAAAGCTGTAGACTGGATATGGCCTCTGGGTATGCTACTAGGTTGTTCCTTGGGGTTATTCTGGATTGCATTTAATGTTGTGTATTTTGAAATAACGGATCGGGAAAACAGGGATTTATTCAATGGCTGGGTCGGGTTACTTGGTTCGATGACAGGAATTATAGGTCCATGGTTCTCCGGTCTGATTATTACTCGCATGACAGACAATACAGGATATCGGCTCATCTTCACGGTATCACTCGTTATTTATGTTATAGCAGTAGTTTTTAGTTTTTTTCTGAAAAAAAGAAAGGTGAGCGGTACATACCGCTGGTCGGAACCTTGGATACAGCTATCCAAGCGGGATAGTCCCTGGAGGACCTTAGGCCTGGGTTTATTCGCTCAGGGTGCACGTGAAGGTGTCTTTGCCTTCCTGATTGCACTGCTTGTATATTTGGCTACCGCACAGGAGTACAAATTGGGGCAGTTCTCACTCATCACTTCAGCTGTGGCACTAGTAAGTTATTGGGCAGCCGGGAAATGGTTTAAACCACAGTATAGATCAAAAGGCATGTTCATTGGAGCCCTCATTCTGCTTGTTGTGCTTCTTCCTCTTCTCTGGAAAGTGACCTATGGAACGCTGTTAATCATGGGTATTGGGAGTGCTGTTGCGATGCCGTTATATGTATTACCGATGATATCAGCGGGATTCGACATGATGGGCACAAGTGGCGAAAATGTAGAGAAAAGGGTTGAACTTGTCGTTTTGAGAGAGTTATGCCTGATGCTTGGCAGACTATGTGGGTTGGCCATATTTATTGTGACGGTCTTAAATGCTCCCTCTCTACGCATGTTAACCTGGCTTATTATTGTCCTCGGTGCTTCTCCGCTAATTGGATGGATCTTTATGCGCAAGTTATTGAACCGAACGGAAGGGCAAGAGCCCTCGGCTTAGCAGGCTTCCCAATATATAAACAGGGTACAGCGGCGGGAAAAGAGAACTTTCCGTGTGCTGTACCCTGTTTGTAGTTGTATTGATTCAGTTGTTGGTTATACAGGAGATGGTTTATTTGTACGTGTGAGAGAGAACAGATCCATATCAGGGTTTTGTTTGCCAGTAATAGCATCCACAATTAAGGAAGCAGCAATCATGCTGTATACAGTCCCGTTACCTCCATATCCTTCTACAAAATATGAATGCGGATAATCGGGATGTGTACCGATCAGGGGGAGGCCATCATTCGTATTACCAAACACAGCGCCCCAGGCATAATCGACTTCAAGATCATCTAAAGGGAAATAGGAACGGACCTCTTCCAGGAGTGTATCTCCCCGGTGTTTTGAACGTATTTCACGTTGATCCTCTCGAGGTGTTTCTTCATCCAAACCGCCTGCGATGATTCTTCCGTCCGGTGTTGTTCGCATATACAAATATGGGCGAGCTGTCTCCCAAATCATGCTGTGTTCAAACCATTCACTAAGATCAGACAACGGTTTGGTAGCAATCGCGTAGGTCGTTTTCAGATAGGCTCCGCGATCCTTTTTGATGTCCTGTGTCTCGTAACCGGCAGCAAATATGACTTTCTTGGCACGGATTTTACCGTTGGCAGTGTGGCAGACTACACCATCTTCATCGTATTCACAGTGTATCATCTCCGTCTGACCATAGATTCGAGCGCCACGCTTATTGGCGGATTCAAACAAGGCATGAACAAAACGATAGGGGTTCACTTCCGCATCTCCCATGGTGTACAGTGCAGCGGGTTTGCTGAAGGGGAAATGCTGGCTTATTTTGTCGGCATCCCACAGTTCAGCTTCAAAACCATAACGCTTCAAGGTCTGATATTCTTCCTCCAATAGGGCCACATCATCTTCACTGCTCGCAAAACAAAGACTTGTTCGTGGGATAAACCAAGGGTCTGTATCCAGGCTGTCTGCAATTTGAGCAAGTTGTTTCATGGCTTCACGACAAAGCTCATAAAAACGTACGCCTGTTGCTTCACCAAAAGTGTGGATACATGAGGTTAGTGTCTTGTCATTGGTGTATTGTAAAAGACCTGTATTGGCAGAACTGCTGCCGTTGGCAATGTCTCGCTTATCAATCACAACAGTGTTAACACCCTGTTCCGTGAGTAGTTTAGATGTCAATGCGCCCCCCATGCCCCCACCAATGATGAGGCAGTCACAAGAGATGTCTTCTTGCAGAGCAGAATAATTAAATGTTGAATTGAAAGTGGAGGGCCAGAAAGGTGTGCCATAGACCAGATCCATTAGAAACATCTCCTTTATAATTTAAATTTGTATACTTTTGTGTGACCGGGTTAACAATAATTGCGCATAAACTTTATGCCGAGGAGGCCATCGAAACATGCAGAATCATACTATGCAAGCGCTGAGTCCCAAGGAATTGAACTACATTGCGGACTCTATCACCAATGAAGAACTGCTGATTAAGCAGTGTGCAGCCACAGCTTCCATCACACATAATCCACAAATTCAACAAGCTCTGAATCACTATGTTCGCTCACATGAACAACATCTGAACACGCTTGTCAATGCACTGCAGCAACATCAGTCTCTTGCACCGGCGCAAGTCAGTAATTGAAGACAACTCTAACTGTATAGGAGGAAAACGCATGTATTCTCAATCTTTATCATCTAATGGCGCTTTTATGCAGGAGCAGGATCTGCTGAAGTCGATTCTTGCAGATTTAAGACGAACCTCGCGCGAATATACGACTGCGACAACGGAAGCTTCCTGCCCCATGACACGTCGAATGTTCACAGACCTGACGAACGATACCCTAAGATTACAAGGGGAACTGTTCAATCTGATGCAGCAAAACAACATGTATTCTGTCTCGTCCAAGGCACTTCGTCAGGACGTGGACAAGCAAATTCAGTCCGCCCACCAGACCCAACAAAAGTGTCAGCAATTCATTCAGGAAAAGAATACGCAGAACAGTTCATATAGCCAAGCTCCTAATGTGTCTCAGCATCAACCGAATTACGGTAACCCTTATTACATGTAACCTTTGCAAAAGAGGTTTGAAGCACCTAACGTTACAGGACCATACCACCGCTTGCCTGAATTCAGGGCAGGCGGTCTTTTGTCTATGCATCAACGTCAAATTCATGTAATATAAGTATTAATTCATTTTCAGGAACCTGGATGACGCTGGAGGGAAAACCATGAAAGATTTGAACGATCTGCAATTAAAAGTTCTGGATCTGCTGAAGGAAGACGCGAGAAGGACTCCCGCACTGCTGTCGACGCTGCTGGGGGAGTCGGAAGACAAGATCAAGAACGCCGTGGCACAGCTAGAACAAGACCACGTCATCGTGAAATACGCAACCGTCGTGAACTGGAGCAAAATAGATGATGAAAAAGTAACGGCCCTGATTGAAGTGCAGATCACGCCGGAGCGTGGTCGTGGTTTTGAAGGGATTGCCGAACGTATTTATCTCTATCCGCAAGTAAAGTCCGTATATCTCATGTCCGGTGCATACGATCTGCTCGTTGAAGTGGAAGGTGGCAACCTGCGTGAAGTCGCTAATTTTGTGTCGGAGAAACTGTCTCCGATAGACTCTGTACTTTCAACCAAAACGAATTTTATTCTTAAAAAATATAAGCAGGACGGGATTATCTTTGAAGACCATCAGGAAGACAACCGTCTCATGATCTCGCCGTAAAGGAAGATGTGTCATGATAGTGAATGAACAGACAACCGGGAACAACAAGAAAATGACATCTTATCTGGCACCCCTCGTGCAGCAGATACCTCCATCCGGAATTCGTAAATTTTTTGATCTGGTTGGAGACAACAAGGATATTATCACATTGGGTGTGGGTGAACCTGATTTTGTTACCCCTTGGCATATGCGTGAAGCTTGTGTATACTCGCTGGAAAGAGGTATGACCAGTTACACATCCAACGCAGGTATGCCGAAGTTGAGAGAAGCCATCAGTGAATATTTGGATACTCAGTTTGATACCAAATACGATCCCAAGGATGAGATTATTGTTACCGTGGGTGGCAGTGAAGCGATTGACTTGGCTTTGCGCGCATTAATCGTACCTGGCGACGAGATTCTCATTCCTGAACCTTCGTACGTGGCGTATTCACCAATCGCTTCTATCGGTGGCGGTATACCAGTTGGTGTTGAAACCTACGCGAAAGATCAGTTCAAGTTAACGGCCGAAGCACTTGAAGCTGGTATCACACCGAAGTCGAAAGTGGTTATTCTGTGTTATCCGAGTAATCCCACTGGAGCCATCATGACGTATGAAGAGTGGTTGCCTATTGCTGAAGTGATTAAAAAGCATGATCTGATTGTGATCGCGGATGAAATTTACGCTGAATTGACGTATACGCAAAAACATGTTAGTTTTGCAGCTATCCCTGACATGAAGGAGCGGACTATTCTCGTAAGCGGATTTTCGAAGGCTTTTGCAATGACAGGTTGGCGGATCGGTTACATGTGTGGTCATCCTGAGCTTATTGCAGCCATGCTCAAAATCCATCAGTATACGGTAATGTGTGCGCCGGCCATGGGTCAGGTTGCTGCACTTGAGGCGTTGACGAATGGTTTGGGTGAGAAAGATCGGATGGTAGAATCGTATAATCAGCGTAGACGTTTAATTGTGCAGGGCTTCAGAGATATTGGACTTGATTGTCATGAACCTCAGGGAGCATTCTATGCATTCCCGAGCATTCAAAAGACGGGTATGAGTTCAGACCTGTTTGCTGAGCGATTGTTAACGGAGAATAAAGTGGCTGCTGTTCCGGGCAATGTTTTTGGCCCTCAGGGTGAAGGCTTCTTGCGTTGTTCTTATGCTACTTCTGTAACTCAATTAAATGAAGCTTTGGAACGAATCGGAAACTTTGTTTACAAACTGCAAAAAGAGGGTTAATACTAAAGTAGAATCTTTTTACAAATGTGACATTGTTATTATTGGAAAAAAATAACTTTATTTTACAAAATAATGTGATATAATTCAAATTTGAAATAAGTTTTCATATATTTGGAAACCATTTTTCCAAGGAGGGGTTAGCTTTGTTTTGTGTTGAATATGATTTACCGACGAATCGTGGGCACTATCTGGCAGAAGGCGATCATGGCGACCGATGGTCGGTGAAACCCGATAACGCATCTTTGCATGACATTTCCTTGGAAGATGAAATTCATATGCTTCGTCGCAAGATGGAACAGATCTTCCTCGAAGAGAAATCATTCACATCCGATATTGTAATTGAGATCAGCAGTTTGCTGGATTTAAAGATTAATGAATATATGAAGGCTAACCCGATTAAAGCAAAATAACGTTTATGCTGGATTGAAACGTTTCATTAATCGAATTAGAAAGGGAGACCTGAGAAGGTCTTCTTTTTTGTGTGTAAAGGCAGGGTGATCCCCCGATAAGCCAGGTTATTTTTTTGCGTGGAACAATTGTGATATATTGGACATAGGAGACTAAAGGGGGAACTGGAATGAAGAGATTTTGGGGGCTTACTGCAATCATTTCTATCGTTTTTCTGCTTGCTGGTTGTGGAGGTAAAGATGGTTTTTCCATATTCATCATTGATAACCAAGGAAATCCATCTGTAATCTCAGAACAGTTACAGGCCAATCTGCAACAGAAACTGGGTGAGGAACCTAAGGTGGAAGTGATTACCAGTGCGATGTATGATGTTCAGAAAATTATGGTAGAGTATGCGGCTGGAGGACATGATATCTTTATTTTGCCTGAGTCCGACATGAAACAATACGGAAGTAATGGCTCCAATGTTCCGCTGGATGATACTTTTGATCCCAAGAAGTTTGAACGGGGTGTATTTGAGGGTGGAGTATTGGTAGAGAAGGGTGAAGGAGATGAAGGTTCAGACATCAAGCAAGAATCACATCTTTACGGCATTCCACTCGAAGATATGAAAATGTTTAAAGATGTAGAATATGCTGCGAGCAATTTGTTCGCCACCATTCCAGTGTCATCTTCCAATGTCGAAGAATCCAAAAAAGTGCTGAAGGCGCTGACAGAGTAAAGAAAATTCAGAATGGCTATGGAAGGAGGGAAGCGGATTGCTGATTACGGTCACAGGCGGCATAGGTAGTGGTAAAACCCGGTTTGCCCTCAAGTACGCAGCCGGGATTAGCCGGGAGGGTGTATATTTATCCACCGGTGATCATGATCCCGTTATTCCCGAATTGCCATCCGCTCATTATCGTGCCATTCATGCCGGGAACGGTCAGCATCTGACAGAGGTGATCACCCAGATTAATCGGGAATCCAATATGTTTTTGGCGGATCAGCGAATTGTAATTGTAGACAGTCTGACCTCCTGGATGGCTGCCGGTTTCAGGGCAACAGAGGATCTGGATCATCAGCGTTCAGAGACACAGCTTTTGCTTGATGCATTATTGTCTTATCAGGGGAAGTTGCTTGTGATTACCAATGAAATGCATGGCACATTGCATCCTACCGAGGAAGAACGAATATTTACAGCGAGAATGGCTTCGGTTAATCGGATGCTGCAGATACATGCTGAAAAGATGTACTTGCTGGTATCTGGTCTGGCTATCGATCTTAAGAGTCAGGGCATGCGAAATGAAGATGAACGATAGCGAGATGACATAAACGGGTGACATAAAGAAGCCTCCTTAACCACGAATTGGTGGCGAGGAGGCTTTATTTATTAAGCTATCCTTTTTATTTCTGCTTTTTGCTACGTCTGATCCACCAGATGATACATCCGATGACAATGATGGCCAGAATGACATACACTACAATGGAATAGACGTCCATAAAGTGCAAAATGCTCTCCCATGATGCGCCAAGCGCAGCACCAACGCAGACAAGAATGACATTCCAGATCAATGTACCAATGGTTGTAAAGAGAAGGAATAAACCAAATTTCATATTGGACATGCCTGCGGGAATGGAGATAAGACTACGAACGAGGGGAACCATTCGGCAGAATAATACGGTCCACATGCCATATTTGTCAAACCATGCATCGACACGGTGAATGTCCTCTTTTTTGATGCGCAGAACATGTCCCCAGCGTTCCACAATTTTCTCAAGGCGTTCGACGTCAATGAGTAGACCAATACCATACAAGAGAACAGCACCAAGGACAGAACCAATAGTTGCAGCGATAATAACTCCTGGAAGAGTGAGACTGGTATAGGTGGTCATAAATCCGCCAAACGGCAAGATGATTTCGGATGGAATTGGGGGAAATACGTTCTCAAGAGCAATAATGAGTGCAATGCCTATGTAGCCGTATTGTTCCATGAAATCGGTTATCCAGTTTTGCATAATCGTCTCCTTTACTTTTGGTTTCCTTTGATTTGTCGTATACTCGGCAGAGCACACCAATTCTTATATACGTGTAAAGCGATAGACGGGTTTCTGAAAAAATGGCATTCCCGTATTCATTATTATATTACCAATTGGAGGGATAACGATGGGCATATATACACGAACAGGTGACGAAGGACAGACTTCGGTCATCGGTGGACGCGTCATCAAGGATGATGACCGAGTTGAGGCTTATGGTACGATTGATGAGTTGAACTGTTTTGTAGGCCAGGCGATCAGCCTTATTGACTCGGCTCAAGGGGAATTTGAAGATCTGCGTGAACATTTGCTGGAAGTTCAGCAGGAACTGTTTGATTGCGGGTCGGATCTGGCCTTTGTGAAGATTAGTGAGACCAAATATAAGGTGAGAGATGAAATGGTCACACGTCTGGAACAATGGATCGACCAGTATGATGCAGAGAATCCAAAAGTGGAACGGTTCATTATTCCTGGTGGTAGTCAGCTTTCTTCTGCTCTTCATGTGTGCCGTACTGTATGTCGTCGCGCAGAGCGTCGCACGGTAACACTCGGACAACATACAGATATTAATCCGTCTGTACGGCGGTATCTAAACCGACTGTCTGATTATTTCTTCGTGGTTGCACGGACGGCCAACGCGAGACAACAGGTGGCGGATATTGAATATGTGCGGAGCAAAAAAGTCTTCCGCCGCAAAGAATGAGCCAGTATTATTCGCCGATTGTCTACACGGTGACCGAACAAGAAGATGGCTGGCTGCTGAAGACCGTGCTTCAGCGGCGGCTGCTGGTGTCGCGTAAGCTTTTGTCCAAAATTAAGCTGACCGAACAAGGTGTCATGTTAAATGGAGAGCGCGTGTACATTAGCGTCAAGGTAGCTGCGGGTGATGTCGTTGAAGTTCGGATGGAGCAAGAGGAATCGGATGATATTTTGCCTGAGCTTATTCCCTTTACCGTTCTGTATGAAGATGAGCACTTGCTTATTGTCAACAAGGATGCGGGCATCATCGTTCATCCGACGCATGGACATTATACGGGTACTTTGGCAAATGGCGTTGTTCATTATTGGAAATCTAAGGGTGAGCGCTTCCGGTTCAGACCGATTCATCGACTTGATCAGGAAACGTCAGGTGTGCTCGCAATAGCCAAGAACCCTTATGTGCATCAGCATGTCTCTGAACAGATGATCGCTGGAACAGTAGACAAGAAATATATTGCACTTGTGCACGGAAGCCCTGTCCCGGAACAGGGATCAGTAGATGGCCCGATTGACCGCGATCCTGAAGAGCCACACCGCCGAATCGTAACACCTGATGGTTACGCTGCAAGAACGTTGTACACGACCGTAACACGTTGGGCAGAAGGTAGCGCCAGTGCGATAAGCCTCAAGCTGGAAAGTGGCAGAACCCATCAGATCAGGGTACATATGACGTCCATCGGCTGCCCGTTGATAGGTGATCGAATGTACAAGACACTACCTGTGCATGAGATCGATGAGCAGACCATGGCTGTTCGAGAAGAACGGGATACCTGGATCGAACGCCAGGCATTACACGCTTGTGAATTGACGTTTGAACATCCAATTCTAAAGGAACGCATAACGTTTCAAGCTCCTTTTCCAGCAGATATGGCCGCCCTAGAGAAGCGTTTGAATGATGAGGCAGCTCCAAGGGAGATGCTCTAAGAGAGAGCGTCGGAGCACTTCCCTAAGATATGAACCCTTTGCCGTAGCTTGTGCAAGGCCCGTCCTGTTTGGGGTTCAATGCTGTTTGCTAACCCTTGTGAGGGATGCTTCATGCACCCGAACAGTATGCCGTAGGCTAATCTTTATGGTTTAATGTATTGATGTTTACCAATTTCATGTTAAATACTTCAAGAATTCAAATCTTTTGAAGCTTTTAAAGAAATAAAAGCTGTAAGATTTTGACCCAAAAAATATCGCGAATGTGTGTTTTGATCTCATTCGCAAAAGTCAGTAAAATTACATGGCGATGGTATCGATTTGGAGCGACTTTTGGATTTGCGAAGCAAACCAAGGGAAGCGAGAAGTCGAAACCGGAGCCACACGAAACCGGAGCAGAGGAGGAACACATACCATGAGTAACTTAAAAGTATATCAATATGCCAAATGCGGCACATGCCGCAAAGCTGTAAAATGGCTTGAAGCTCAAGGACATGAGCTGGAGTTAATCCCTATTTTTGACTCACCGCCATCAGAATCTGAACTAACAGAACTCATCCAAAAGAGTGGACTGGAAGTGAAAAAGTTCTTTAATACGAGTGGGGAAGTATACAAAGAACAACAATTGAAGGACAAGCTTCCGGGCATGTCCGCTGATGAACAGATTCGTTTGCTGGCTTCCAATGGTCGACTGATCAAACGTCCGATCGTTACGGATGGAGAAAAGGTGACGGTTGGATTCAAGGAAGAAACGTACGAGCAGGAATGGAATAACGCATAAACGCGCTGAATATCAGCCTTGAATTGTTCAAAATTCAGGGCTTTTTTGGCTGAACGATGGTTGGCGGAACTATGCTATAATGATAGAATTAGTTTCGATATTTTATATGCTAGATTTAGATAGGAGAGAACAAATTCAAGTGAATCAACGTAATGAACCTACTTTGTTGCTGGTAGACGGTATGGCGGTGTTGTTCCGTGCTTTTTATGCGACATCTGCAAGCGGATATATCAGACGTACAAAAGCAGGATTGCCTACCAACGCAGTCTACGGATTTATCCGTTATTTCTGGGATGCGGTTCAGACTTTTGGGCCAAGTCATGTCGTATGTTGTTGGGATATGGGCGGTAAGACGTTCCGAGGTGAAGAATATGCAGCCTACAAAGGCAACCGGGCCGAAGCTCCGGATGACCTGATTCCCCAATTTGCTCTGATTCGTGAAGTCATGGATAGCCTGGGTATTCCGAATATAGGTGCACAAGGATTCGAAGCCGACGATTGCATCGGGACGCTTGCGAAGTATTATACCGAAGAGACCGATATGAATGTTATGGTATTGACGGGTGACCACGACATGTTGCAACTGATCAATGACCGCACAAGTATCATTATTATGAAAAAAGGCCATGGCAACTACATGGTGTACAACCCTGAAACGCTCATGGCTGAGAAACAACTGACACCTCGTCAAGTGATTGACATGAAGGGTCTGATGGGAGATGCCAGCGACAATTATCCCGGAGTACGGGGAATTGGTGAGAAAACAGCGTTGAAGCTTGTACAGGAATACGGCTCCATTGAAGGGATTCTGAGCAACATGGATAAACTGACCCCTTCGGTGCGTAACAAGATTGAGAATGATCTGGACATGCTTCATTTGTCCCGCAAACTGGCAGAGATTCATTGTGCTGTTCCGGTTGCCTGTGCGCTGGATATCTGTGAATTGCGTCTTGATCCGGATATGGTGATGGACAAGTTTGAACAACTTGAGATGAAGAGCCTTGGCTCTTGGATGGGAGTGGCAATAGGGTGAGCAACATGAATAACGTACGAACAGGCAAAAAGTGGTGGACAGGGGCTATGGCCCTCGTCCTGGCCTTGCCCGTAATTCTTTCGGGAGCAGTAAGTGCACCACAGACAGTGGATGCCAAAGCAGCAATTAACACCAAAGTACAGAAAGTAAAAGCAGCAGGACGTAATTTTACCGTACAGACCGTTTCGATTCCAAAGGGAACACCGGTTACCGTGGGACTCGCGAAGAAGCAAGTTGGCCAGACGGCAACATTGCCATCGATTGTGAAAGCCTATGGTGCGCAAGCAGCCATTAACGGAGCATTTTTTGAAGCATATAACGGAGCACCAGATCCATACGGTATGTTAATAGCAAATGGTAAGGTCATACATATTGGAAGATACGGAACATCCATCGGATTTAAGGAAGACGGCTCGGCGATCATGGATTCACTTCAGGTGAGTTTGACAGGTAAAGTAACGGATACAAAAGGTAAATCACGGAGTTGGTATGCAACCTTTATTAATCGAACACCTTCAGCGAACGCAAGCATTACGATGCTGTATACGCCTGAACGAGGTGCCACAGTCGGATTCAAAGGTGGCACTGCGGTTGTCATGGAGAAAGGTATCGTGACCAAAAAAGTGCCCAATACAAATGTAGCGATTCCTAAGAATGGCTCGGTACTGGTTTTCACAGGTAATCAGAAGTCTTCTTCGGACCGTTTCACCGTTGGTTCGACCGTAGAAATGAATTATAAGTATACGAACGCAGCAGGCAAAGAGATCCCTTGGCAAGATGTAGTGACTGCTGTTGGGGCAGGACCCCGTCTGGTAAAAGACGGTAAGGTAGCTGTCAATCCGACGAGCGAAGGTTTCAAGGATGCCAAGATTCTTAATGCTTCCGGAGCCAGAAGTGGTATTGCGATCATGGCGGACGGTTCTGTTATGCTGGCTACCGTTTCCGGAGCAACAATCAAGGAGTGGGCAGCGGTGATGCAGAAGCTTGGCGCCAAACAGGCCATGAATCTGGATGGCGGTGCTTCCTCGGGTATGTATGCCGGGGGCAAAATGCTGACTTCTCCAGGTCGGCTCTTGAGTAATACACTCGTATTTGGCGGCTCTGTGCGTTAAAAGAAAGTGATTATAGGAGGTATGACGCAAATGACACTCACATCTGATCGAAAGCCAGGGGAGGGCAATACAGCTGTTCTGGCCATTAATGTAGGACTGCCGCGGCCGCTCCCTGGGCAGAAGCGTGAAGTGCTGAGCGGCATTGTGAAACATCCTGTATCCGACGCGGTTTTCCTGTCATTCACTGGAATGACAGGGGACGCGCAGGCGGATCTGGTGCATCATGGCGGCCCTGACAAAGCCGTTTGTGTATACGATTACAGTCGTTATCCGGTGCTCGAACAACTGATGGATCGCAAGCTGGATTGGGGAGCTTGTGGAGAAAATCTGACGGTTGAAGGCTGTGCCGAAGAAGACGTACGGATTGGTGATGTGTACGAGTTGGGCGAAGCCACAGTGCAGGTCAGTCAGCCCAGACAACCTTGCTTCAAGCTGGGTGCGAGGTATGACTATAAGGAGCTGCCTGTTTATTTTCAGGAGAGTGGATATACCGGCTTTTACTTTCGTGTACTGCAAGAAGGTGAGGTAAGGCCTTCATCGATATTTCGACGGATCAGCACCGATCCAGCCTCAATGACGGTTCTTGAAGCCAATCGAATCATGCATCAGGGGAAAGAAAATGTCGAAGGTATTCAGGCGTTGCTGGCCATTTCTGCGCTGTCAGACAGCTGGAGGCAAACGTTAATGAAACGATTGTCCAAGCTGGAGAACAAGTAGCAGGGTAATTATCGTGTCATCAAGTAAAGCAATTCGAATTCCTTTTTAAACTAACTTGGGAGTGTGACTAACATGACGATCTTAGGCGCAATTGAAGCAGGCGGAACCAAATTTGTATGTGGTATTGGCACAGAAAACGGAGAAGTTCTGGAACGCGTAAGTTTTCCAACAACAACACCGGAAGAGACCATGGCTCAAGTGATTTCATTTTTTGAAGGCAAAGGCATTGAAGCTCTGGGTGTAGGTTCATTCGGTCCGATTGATCCGATTGAAGGAAGCCCAACATATGGCTATATCACAACAACACCTAAACCACATTGGGGACAGTATAACGTGATTGGCAAGCTCAAGGAGCATTTTGATGTGCCGATGACATTTGATACGGATGTGAATGGTGCGGCACTTGGAGAAGCAACCTGGGGCGCTGCACAAGGTCTTGAGAGCTGTCTGTATATCACTGTGGGTACAGGTATTGGTGCAGGTGCTGTGGTTGGCGGTAAAATGGTCCATGGATTGTCACATCCAGAGATGGGACATATCATTGTACGCAGACATCCGGAGGATACATACGAGGGTTTCTGTCCGTATCATGGTGACTGCCTCGAAGGCCTTGCAGCAGGTCCAGCCATTAACAAACGTTGGGAGCAACCGGCTTATGAACTGCCTGCAGATCATAAATCTTGGGAGATCGAAGCACATTACCTGGCACACGCCCTGATGAACTATGTTCTGATTCTCTCTCCGCAGAAAATTGTCATGGGTGGAGGAGTAATGAAGCAGGAGCACCTGTTCCCGATGGTTCGTAGCAAACTGCAGGAGTTGCTGGCTGGATACGTTCAGCATCCGGCACTTCAATCCGACATTGACCAGTATGTTGTTTCACCAGGACTTGGTGACAATGCGGGTCTGTGTGGTTCACTGGCGCTTGCCAAGTTGGCATTGAATAAGTAGGTCATTAAGGGATTGACGAATTTTACCATTGTGGTATGATATGGGCAACAGCATAGTACGGTTAATGAGGAAGCACCTCTCTTGCATGGATTTTGCAGGAGGGGTGTTTTTTTGTGCTGCCTATAGGTAGCATCTTTAACTCGTATAAGCTGAATATTCAAAGGGAGGGAACGAAAATGGAAGTCATTTTCATGAACAGATTGTCCAGAATGTCAGATCAGAATGCAGAGTATGCACAGTTATGGATTGGGGAAGAGGAAGATAGTTGGCAGCTGGGATGGAGTCGCTACGAGGAAGGAGAGCGTGAGGACAGCATCTGGTATGAAGGGACTTCTTGGGAGGAGCTGCTTCATATTTACCGTCATCAGCTTGCCATACAGATGAGTGAGGGGTACCGACCGCAGTTGCAGGGGTTATTTCATGAGAATGATGATCTGAAGTCACGCAGTTATGGTGGACAGCGGCTCCATTGTTACAGTGAGTTATACGGCAATGAGCAATTATATACGGATCTGTGCACATGGCGCAGGAAGAGAGCTGTGTCTGACCGGAAGGCACCGTATTTTATTGCAACGAATCGTCTGTTGCGTTTGATCAGTGCCTTTGTTCCGCAATCGCTGGATGAACTGATGCAACTTCCGGGCGTAGGAGAGAGCAAAGCAACTGAGTATGGTACGGAATGGATGGAGATTACAAACGGGTTGGAACGTTCAACGACATTCCCGCTGGACTGGGTATACACGGCGCTGAAGGAAGAAGAGTATGAGAGTTGGTTATACAAGCAGAGAGAGCAGAAGTACAAGCAGGAACTTGATAAGTTCACCACGCGTAAGCAGGTGCTTGAAGGCATGAAGGAAGGGTATACGTTAGAGGAGATTGTTAATCGATCCGGATTATCCCGACGCGAGTTGGTTGAGCTGTTAGAGGCACTGGATCACGAAGGTTATGACACCGATTGTCTTCTTGATGTGGAGCTGGCAGTGATGCCAGAGAACGAACAAGAGGCCGTATGGAGTGCGTATGAGGAGCTGGGAGATACGTTCCTGAAGCCAGTATTACATAAGGTGTATGGAGGAGAGAAACCCGATGGAGGAAGTCTGGAGCAGGTCTATGAAAGACTGCGCATGATTCGAATCCGCTTCCGTCGGCACGCAGAGACAGAGAAGAATGTTGGTTAATGATCAGAAATGAAAAAAGACGAGGCGTTTCTCCCGGAGGAGCGCTTCGTCTTTCTTATTTCATACGAGTTCATACCCAGTCTTTCTTGCGGAAAATGAAGAACATGCTCAGGCCCAGGGTAACCATCAGGCCAATCACAACAAAATAACTGTATTTCCAGTTAAGCTCTGGCATATTCGTAAAGTTCATGCCGTATATACCGGTAATGACCGTCAGCGGCATGAAGACCGTGGTAATGGCGGTAAATACACGCATGATCTCATTCGCCCGGTTCGCAATACTGGATTGGTAGGCTTCTCGCAAGTTGCCCATCAGGTCGCGATATGTCTCAAAGGTTTCAGATATTTTTACGGCATTCTCATAGATGTCACTGAAATACTTTTGCAGTTGATCATCGATGAGACGCAGATCTTTTTTGTTGAGTGTATTAATGACCTCTTTCTGAGGTCCGAGCACTTTCTTCAGCCACAGAATCTCACTGCGCAGCCCGATAATTTCACTCAAATGTGACTTTTTGGTGTGCATCAGAATGTCTTCCTCAAGCTTCTCGATTCGTGCTTCAATTCGGTCACCTACGGTGAAATAATTATCAACAATCAAGTCAACCAGCAAATACAGCAGACGATCCGGTGTACTGATTTCCTGTTCCCACAGGATCGGTTTCAGTGTGCGCAATTCGCTGATCTTGTGCTTGGTAACACTAATAATGAAATGTCTGCCAAGGAATAAGTTGACCGCACGTAGAAATATCTCTTCATCATCAAAACGGATGCTATTAATCACAATAAAATAATGGTTCTCATAAATTTCAATCTTCGGACGTTGTTCTTCGTCACTAAGACAGTCTTCTACAGCCAGATCATGCATCAAGAACAGCGGCTGAAGTACCGCCAAATCGTCTACGTCTGCATCAATCCAGTAAAATCCTTCCGCTGGTGGAGTCAGCGCCTGCTGAATGTCGTCCACCGGAATAAATACACCGTTGTTTACCAACCGGATTTTCATCGTTAATCTACTCCTTCTGCACCCGCCAACTTGGCGGATATTATCATTATGGGCGCAAAAAGAACAAATCAGCCGGTCGGCAGCGGAGCCTGGAGATCAGGGCTGCGTTCACTATATAATCAAACGGAAGTCACGTCCCGCTGCCGGCATGCTGATGTCAGTTCTCTATGCAGTTTGTCGGAATTCGGCTGCCAGTCAGGCCTCGGGTCGCCATCCATTTAATATGTCACCTCTCACATAAGGGTTTATAACACCTTGTTTAGTATACCGCTGGTACAAGGTGCTTTCAAGCGCAAAAATGTGTCTATTTCGCGCCCTGAGGCAGTGTATGACAACGGATGATGAACGGTTCCGATCTGGGAAGCAGACATCGAACTGCATCTTGACGTGAGGGCATTAATGTAATAAAGTAGACGGTGAACCATATTTAATTACAATCTAATACAGCGAAATCTTATCAAGAGTAGGTGGAGGGACTGGCCCGATGAAACCCGGCAACCGGCGGTATACCGCACGGTGCTAATTCTTGCAGCGACTAAGTGTCAGGTGGCACTGTTGTAACTGAGAGATGAGAGAGGCGCATATCTATTTTACATATGACCTTTCTCGAAATCCGAGGAAGGTCTTTGTCATATGCCCCGACTTCTCAGCAGTGATTTTCGCTAAGGAACTTGAGGTTGTTTGTAACGTTGGATGAAAGAGCAATTCAATGTTTTTACAAGCTCAAGGCAGTCTATAACTGTATTGATGTGAAGACATCAAGCCAGGGGTGGCTGCATCTATCTATGCACAAGGAGGAGTTAGACTTACTATGCCAATCAAAATACCCGATACGCTACCAGCAAAAGAAGTACTTGAAGGAGAGAATATCTTCGTCATGGATGAAACTTCTGCATATCAGCAGGATATTCGTCCACTCCGTATCGCTATATTAAACCTGATGCCCACAAAGGAAACGACCGAAACACAATTGCTTCGTCTGGTGGGAAACACGCCTATTCAGGTGGATGTCGTTCTCGTACATCCCAAATCCCATACGTCGAAGAATACGTCTCAGGAGTATTTGGATCTGTTCTATAAAACCTTTGATGAGATTGAACACCGTCGTTTCGATGGAATGATCATTACGGGCGCCCCTGTGGAACAGATGGATTTCGAAGACGTGAACTATTGGAATGAAATCCAGGAGATCTTCGAATGGACTAAAACCAATGTGACTTCAACCCTCCACATATGTTGGGCTTCCCAGGCAGGTTTATACCATCATTTTGACGTACCCAAGGTTGCACTTGATGAAAAGTGTTTTGGCGTTTTCCCACATACCATCAACAAACCACATGTTCCGTTGTTGCGTGGATTCGATGAAGTATTCAACGTTCCACATTCCCGTCATACGGAAGTGAGACGCGAAGATATTGAAAAGAATGAGAAATTAGAGATTTTGGCTGAATCTGAGGAAGCGGGGATCTTCCTGGTTGCTACCAGAGACGGCAAACAGATTTTTGCCACAGGACATGCCGAGTATGACCCGTTCTCATTAAAGTGGGAGTATGACCGGGATACAGCTAAAGGGTTGGATATCGCATTGCCTAGACATTATTATCCGAATGACGATCCTTCCCGTGTGCCACCAGCTACTTGGCGCGCTCATGCCAACTTATTATTCTCTAACTGGCTCAATTACTATGTGTATCAAGAAACACCTTACGATATTGGCCCGCAAATCTAATCGAGATTACAGGAGGATGCAGCAATGGAAGACAACAACAAGTTGAAAATCGAAAGCCGCTTAGCACAAATTGGGTCCATCAATGAACCGGTTACAGGCGCCATTAACTTTCCGATCTATCAATCCACTGCGTTTCGCCACCCGAAGCTTGGACAAAGCACGGGGTTTGATTATATTCGTACGACCAACCCAACTCGCAAAGTGTTGGAAGAGGCGGCCGCAGCGCTGGAGTCCGGTGATGCAGGATTTGCCTGTAGCTCAGGTATGGCCGCGCTACAAACCATCTTTGCCATGTTCGGTCAAGGGGATCATCTGATTGTATCGCTGGATCTATACGGCGGAACCTATCGTCTGCTTGAACGCATCTTGTCCCGTTTCGGTGTAACCGCAAGTTATGTGGATACAAATGACATTGCAGCACTGGAAAATGTTCGTCAGCCGAATACCAAAGCTGTATTTATTGAGACACCAACCAATCCGTTGATGATGATCACAGATGTGGAAGCTGTCGCTTCCTGGGCGAAAAGTTACAACCTGTTGACCATTGTTGACAACACGTTGCTGACTCCATTTTTCCAACGTCCGATTGAACTGGGTGCCGATATCATCATTCATAGCGCTACCAAATATCTGGGTGGACATAATGATGTGCTCGCCGGACTAATTATTACCAAGGGTGAGGCATTATCTGCTGAGATGGCGTTCCTGCATAATTCCATTGGAGCGGTATTATCTCCAAGTGACTCCTACCAGTTGATGAAAGGTATGAAAACGCTGGCTCTTCGCATGGAGCGTCATGAGCACAATGCACTTACTATTGCCAAATACTTGCTTGAGCACCCAGCGGTGGTTGAAGTGTATCATCCAGGTCTATCCGATCACCCGGGGTATGAGATACAGAACAAACAATCCACGGGTAATACAGGTATCTTCTCTTTCAAAGTGAAGGATGCACGTTATGTTGAACCGTTGCTGCGTCATATCCAACTCATTGCTTTTGCCGAAAGTCTCGGCGGAGTTGAATCACTCATGACTTATCCCGCAGTACAGACTCATGCGGATATTCCGCTTGAAATTCGTGAAGCCGTAGGTGTGGATGACCGTTTGCTCCGGTTCTCCGTAGGCATTGAACATGCAGATGATCTGATTGCAGATCTCGGCAATGCTCTGACAGTTGCACAACAGGAAGTGGAAGGAGGCGTGCACTCATGAGTGAGTCCAACAACAAGCCCAAATCCGAGTTAAAATTTGATACCAAATTGCTCCATTTTGGAGATGAGATTGACAAAACGACTGGAGCGTCCAGTGTACCGATCTACCAAGCATCAACATTCCATCATTTTGATATCTTCAATCCGCCTCAACATGATTACAGTCGTTCGGGTAATCCGACACGTCAGGCTTTGGAAGATTACATCACACTGCTGGAGGGCGGTGCACGAGGATTCGCCTATTCATCGGGAATGGCCGCGATATCCAGCGTGTTCATGATGTTCTCCGCAGGGGATCACATGATTGTAACGGAAGACGTATATGGAGGTACGTATCGTTTGCTTACTTCCATATTAAGCCGTATGCAGATCGAGACAACCTTTGTAGACATGACCAATATAGATGAAGTAAAAGCGGCACTCAAGCCAAACACCAAGGCAGTTTATATGGAAACACCGTCCAACCCTACACTACGAATTACGGATATCGCTGCCGTAACTGACTGGTCGAAGGAACATGACCTGATCACGATTCTGGATAACACCTTTATGACACCGTACTATCAGCGTCCAATTGAGCTTGGTGTGGACATCGTCGTACATAGTGCTACGAAGTTTCTCGGAGGTCACAGTGATGTACTCGCAGGGTTAGCTGTTGCTCGCACGGAATCACTTGGCGTACAACTGAAACAGTTGCAAAATGGACTCGGGACTGTACTCGGGGCACAAGAATCCTGGCTTCTGATGCGCGGGATGAAAACCTTGGGGGCTCGCATGGCTCATAGTGAACGAAGCACAGCCAAACTGGCGGCATGGCTTAATGAGCGCAGTGATATTACCGCTGTCTTTTATCCTGGACTGGAGGAACATCCGGGCCGTGAGGCACATGAGCGCCAATCCACAGGATATGGAGCTGTCGTTTCATTTGACGTCGGTTCAGGTGATCGTGCAAAAGCAGTTCTTAACCGGGTGAAGCTCCCCATTGTTGCTGTAAGCTTGGGAGCTGTGGAGAGTATTCTGTCCTACCCAGCGATGATGTCTCATGCGGCAATGCCGGCTGAGGTTCGCCGTGACCGTGGCATTACAGATGGGTTGCTGCGCTTCTCTGTAGGTCTGGAAGATATCGAAGATCTGATTGTAGATTTGGAGCAAGCACTTCAGGAATCCTAGCCCGAATACGCCGATGCGTATCACTTAAGTTCGAACTAATTCTTTTCCATATGTAAAAATTTTTACTTATTTTTAAAGCACCTGTACATAAGGTGCTTTTTTTCACATGTAACCTGTGTTACGATATGTGGAGTACAGAAATACGATGTTGCCACCAGAACTTGCTTCTCTTGAACAAGTTGGGACGGATCGTTATATAATTTCTCTTCATGAGGGAGGCTTTTTTACGATGAGTACGGTAGACCGTATCTTAGATAAAGCCCTTCGGGGCGAACGTTTGGACTTGGAAGACACGATTGAGCTATTTGAATCGAATGAAGTGGACAAAATCGGGGCAGCTGCTAATGTCATTATGAAACGCATGCACCCTGAACCATACAGAACATTTGTAATTGGGCGTAACGTCAACTACACAAACGTGTGTGATGTGTACTGCCGTTTTTGTGCTTTCTACCGCAGACCTGGTTCGGATGAAGGTTATGTGCTTCCGGACGAAGTTATTTTCCAGAAGATTCAGGAAACGGAAGATGTGAATGGTACCGAGATTTTGATGCAAGGTGGAACGAATCCAAACTTGCCTTTCAGCTATTATACAGACCTGTTGAAAGCCATCAAAGAGCGTTTCCCGAACATCACGATGCACTCTTTCTCCCCAGCGGAGATTATGAAAATGGTTGAAGTATCCGATGGCCTTACATTGGAAGAAGTTGTTCGTGCCATTCACGAAGCTGGACTGGATTCCTTGCCTGGCGGCGGCGCTGAAATTCTGGATGACCGCACACGTCGGAAGATCAGCCGTTTGAAAGGTTCATGGCGGGATTGGATGGACGTTATGCAAACTGCACACCGCATCGGAATGAACACAACGGCAACGATGGTTATCGGCCTTGGTGAATCGATGGAAGAGCGTGCATTACACTTGCTCCGTGTACGTGAAGCTCAGGACGAATGTATTGCGAACAAGTATGACTCCGAAGGTTTCCTGGCGTTTATTCCTTGGACTTTCCAGCCGGATAATACAAACCTCAAGCTGGAGCGTCAGACTCCAGAAGAGTACTTGAAGACTGTAGCCATCAGCCGCCTGGTGCTTGATAATATCAAGAACATTCAATCCTCTTGGGTAACGATGGGTCCTGAGATCGGTAAGAAGTCGCTTGAATTTGGCTGTAATGACTTCGGTAGCACGATGATTGAAGAGAACGTTGTATCTGCTGCTGGTGCAACATATAAAGTTAACATTGAATCCATTCTCCGTTTGATTCGGGAGTCCGGTTATATCCCGGCACAACGTAACACCCGATACGAGATTGTGCGCATGTTCGACGAAGAAAATGCCGTACATGAAGATTTCGTAATGCAGAACTAATTCTAATTAATTCAATACTACTCTCCATAAACTTTGATCGTTAGATAAGTATTTATGAAGCCAAGCCCGCTGACTACTCCGTTTGGAGAGACGGCGGGCTTTTTGATTTCTTTCTGTGGTTCGAGGTCATCAAACAGTACATGTTACGCAATTGGCGATATTTTATATTGAAATTGAACTGTTACAATGAAAGGGAACTTGTGTAGTCAGACACGCTGGAAGGGGTTAAACCGATGAAGAGAAGAATACTTGGCAAGACGGAACTGGACGTACCTGTATTGAGTTTTGGAGCATCCTCACTCGGTTCTGTATTTCGTAACATTGACCGGGACGAAGGGATTCGCACTATACATGCGGCCGTAGATGCGGGGATGAATTACATAGACGTTTCGCCTTACTACGGGCTGACAAAAGCGGAGTCCGTGTTGGGTGAAGCCATCCGCAGCTTGCCGCGCAGTTCATATATGTTATCAACCAAATCCGGACGGTATGGGGAAAATGAGTTTGATTTTTCACGTCAGCGGATTCTGGATAGCGTGCAAGAGAGCCTGGATCGACTGCATACAGACTATATCGACATTCTGTTCCTGCATGATATTGAATTTGTGCCAGCAGAGATCATCGTAGAAGAAGCCTTTCCAACGTTGCTACGTCTGAAAGAGCAGGGAGTTATACGACATGCGGGCATTTGTGGATTGCCCTTAACGTTGTTCGAGAAGGTTCTGCCACAGATCGATGCGGATGCGATCATCTCGTATTGTCATTATTCATTGAATGATACCTCATTATTATCGTTATTGCCTCTGTTGGAAAAAAAAGAAATTGGCCTCGTCAATGCTTCGCCTCTTTCTATGGGCTTGTTGAGTACCCGAGGGGCTCCTGCCTGGCATCCGGCAGACAATCGGGTGAAAGAGCTCTGCCTGAAGGCTGCCCGCTTCTGTGCAGAACAAGGCAGTGACATTGCCAAGTTGGCCGTGCAATTCTCCACGTCGAATGAACGAATTCCGACAACACTGGTGAGCAGTGCCAGCCAGCGCAATATCCTCAATAATGCAGCCTGGATAGAGGAACCGATCGATCAGAGCCTGCTGGATGAAGTGCTGCGCATTCTGGCTCCATTGCATAACGAGACGTGGTCAAGCGGACGACCTGAATATAATACGAAGCCAAGCAACACGTCAGCAGAAGCATCCAAGGGGGAACAACGATGAAAGCCATTGTATGTGAAGAAATAAATCAATTGAAGCTCCAGGACCTGCCTCAACCAGAACGAGCAGAAGGAGAGGCGTTGGTTGCCATTCGGCGGATTGGGATCTGTGGAACGGATCTGCATGCGTACAAAGGCAACCAGCCATTTTTCACCTATCCTCGTGTTCTGGGTCATGAACTGGCGGCTGTTATTGAAGAAATCGGTCCGAACGAAGCTGGGTTACAGCCTGGGGATCAGGTAAGTATTATTCCGTATCTGCACTGCGGTCACTGTATTGCATGTCGCAGTGGAAAAACCAATTGTTGTGCGTCCATGCAAGTCATGGGTGTGCACGTAGACGGAGGCATGAGAGAAAAAATTAACGTGCCTGTCTCACATCTGCTCTCAGCAGAAGGTTTGACGCTGGATGAGACGGCAATGGTAGAGCCATTAAGCATTGGAGCCCATGCTGTCAGAAGAGCAGGAATTAAACCTGGTGAGCATGTGGTTGTGATTGGAGCTGGCCCCATTGGGTTGGGTGTGATGGCATTCGCCAAACAGGCTGGAGCGCGTGTTATTGCCGTTGATCGTAATCTGGACAGGCTGGAGCTTAGCCGGACTTGGGCTGGAGCGGATGACCTAGTACAGGCCAATGAACATACTGTACAACAAGTGGCTGAAATTACGGGAGGCGACTATGCTACAGCTGTCTTCGATGCAACAGGTAACGTGAATTCAATGAATGAGGCCATTCAATATGTGGCGCATAGTGGTCAACTCATTTTTGTTGGACTGGTGAAAGCGGATATTACCTTTCATGACCCCGAATTTCACAAGCGGGAGATGAGTATCCTGGGCAGTCGAAACGCAACCCGTGAAGATTTTGAACAGGTCCTGTCGACCTTGCGTCAAAAGAAATTAAGTATGGATGGGTATATCACACACCGAGTGGAATTTGATGAGTTACCTACGGCAATAGACCAATGGTTTTTGCCAGATTCACATGTAGTCAAAGCTATCGTTGAACTATAATATCAATTAATTATAATAACAGAAAAAAACGCTCTCTGACCTTGGTGGACAATACTGTCCATCCATAGGGGAAGAGAGCGTTTTTTTATTTTTCCGGATTCGTTACAATACCCGCATGTGGATCAATGTGACGCACAATGGACTTCAACCAGATCATCTCCAGCACATGTACCTCATAATAAAGTGCACCCGGGATTTGCCTGATCCATCCTTCCGCCATCGCGAGTTGTGTTGAGTCAGAAGTGGCTTCCAGAATTCCAGGTTCACGGCGTAGCCGTTTGCGTACAGCTTTTTCAACTTGAGAGCTTTGTGTGGTCAATATGCATACTTTGCGTTTGGAAGAGAAGCCCCTGAACGCAATGTACACCATTTCATAAGCAATAAGGTAGGCGATTACGGAATACATCGCTTGGTCCCAGCCAAAGACAACACCAGCGGCTGTCAGTATCAACAAGTTAAGAAGCATGATTATTTTTTCGATAAGCATCCGTTTTCCGCTAAACACACGTTCAGGTGGGCGGGAAGACGGATCACCGATTTCCAGCGTATCCAGTGTCCCGCCATACCGCACGACGAGTCCAATTCCGAGTCCGAGGCATAATCCGCCAAACATGGCAGCAGCCAGCGGATGCTCTACAAGTGGCGGCATGGGATGAAGCACAATGGCACCGATCGAAAAGACAACCAGACCTAGAACAGTAACCAGTACAAATTTCTTCTGCACAATCTTGTAAGACAGAAATATAAACGGCACATTGAATAAAAATAGGAACAAACCAATCCTCATTTCGGTCCAGTGGGCGAAGAGTGAGGAAATGCCTGTAATGCCTCCAATAATAATCTTATTGGGGTGTAAGAACAATTCGAGTCCCACGGAGGCCAGAATTCCGCCCGCAATAACGAGAAACAGGTTTAACCAGCGGCGGGTAGACGATATCCTGGTCTTGGCGGTGTTTGGCACCGGATTAGCCGATATCAGAGGTGCTTTCATAGGTCATCCTCCTTAGTGCGGCTTTCGAGCCATTCTCCCTGGGTTAGTCACAGAAAGATCGGCGTAAGAGCCGCGAAGTACGTTAGTATGTCTGTTCTGTACAGACATAGGGATTATCCTTCTTTCTGCAGAACCTTTGGTTCTTCTTTCTTTTTCCGAGGATCTTTGAACTTGAATATTTTATCCAATAAACGGAATACATGTTTGGACTCTTTGGTTAATAAAGGACCCAGAATGGCCAGAATTAGGACATACAGCGCGGCAAACGGTTGAATCATTGGCAACAGTCCCCCGGCTTTACCCATGTTGGCCAAGATGATGGAAAACTCACCCCGTGACACAATGGTTAATCCAATATTCGCCGATGCTTTGGGTGATAGTCCTGCACTGCGCCCGGCCAGCATACCCGCCAGGAAGTTACCGAACAATGTAATAACAACTGCAATCATAGCTAACCATACGGCATCGCCACCCAAGGACAACGGATCAATGGACAATCCAAAGCTGAAGAAGAAGATTGCTCCGAAGAAGTCACGGAATGGTAGAATCAAGTGCTCAATCCGTTTTGCGTGTTCTGTTTCAGCAAGCACCAGACCAACCAGTAATGCACCAATCGCTTCGGCAACATGAATAGTTTCAGAGAAACCAGCTACCAGGAACAAGGCTCCAAATACAACGAGAGAGAATAGCTCATTCGATCGAATTTTAAGCAATTTGTTTAGTAGCGGTGTTGCTTTGCGTCCAAGGATAATCACGATAAGCATGAATCCGAGGGCAATAAGTGCAGACATGATGACGCCTCCGATGGAGGATGAATCACTAAGCACAAGTCCGGACAAGATCGAGATATATACAGCGAGGAATACATCTTCGAACATAATAATACCCAATATCATTTCTGTTTCCGGGTTGGCCGTTCGTTTCAAATCAACGAGTACCTTGGCCACAATGGCACTGGAAGAGATGGTAGTTATACCTGCGATAATAAGTGCTTCTGCAACTGGGAAACCGGACACAAAACCGAATATTAATCCCAGCGTAAAGTTAATGCCGATGTAGATCGATCCGCCAACTGCAATAGAGCGACCCGATTTAATTAAACGACCTACCGAGAATTCAAGTCCAAGGTAGAAGAGAAGGAACAGGATACCGATCCGACCCATAAATTCAATAAAAGGCTGACTCTCAATAAAACGGAAGTCCAGATGCCAGATTTTCATGGCATGTGGCCCAACGGCCATCCCGATCAGAATATAAAATGGAACGACCGAAAATCTTAGTTTTGCCGATAAAAGGCCGGCTGCTGCAATGAGCACAAGGGCCAGACCTACTTCGAATATCAAATGATCCATCTATTTACCCCCTTCCAGTCAGGAGGAGGGATTTAAACAGTTTCTGCTGATTGCGTTCGCCAACGGCTACCACCGTGGATTCTGCACTGATAACTACCTCCGGACCTGGGCTGATATGTTTTTTGTGATTTTTCTCTACAACGGCGATAACCGTTGCCCCAGAGTTTTGACGTACGTCCAATTCACCGATGGATTTACCGATACTTCCGAAGGATGGTTCGATTTTGTACCACTCGATAATCAGGTCGTCAAACGTTACTTCAATATTTTCAAGCTGTTTTGGTTTGTAAGTTAATCCGCCAACAATAGCAGCAATCTGTCGTGCTTCGTAATCGTCAAGTGTGATCATCGAGATGCTTTGATCGGGATCATCATACTCGAAGTGGTACATTTCCCGGCGACCGTCATCGTGAATAATTATGACAATTTTATCACCGCTGCTTGTTTCAATCTGAAATTTTTTGCCGATTCCCGGCAAGTCTGTTTCGCGTACATCCATGGATTGTTGCCTCCTTATAATTAGGGGCTGGCCATAGAAGACAGGCTTATTTCCCGAAAATGATTAATCTGCTGCTCAAGGGAACATCAAAAGATGCGGGTAAACAGAGCCAGAAATTCCTGACACAGCCATATGATTTGAATTTGTCGGTGTGGGTACAACAAAAATAGGTACTGTCATAAACATGGGTTTATCTAACGTGTGCTAAAAGGGTTATAAGTTATGCACAAGCGCACCGTCTTAAATTACAGAGGTGTCTTCATGCAAAAGCAACCTGTAAATACGTCGTAACGGCTAGTGAAGAGCGTTCACGTATTTTGGTGCTATAGGGGTGAGGGATACATACATGCTGGTAAACTTAATAGGTAGCAGAAATAATCTGCGTTTAAACAGACAATACCACGGTTTAAAGGACAGACCCGTTGTAGGGATTCGCAGCATCAATAACAATGCGAGGACAAGAAAGACAGGCTTATTATGCGTAACCGCAATCAGCTTGGACATAACTTGTGGATATTTGCGAATGACAGGTTTCTGCTGGGATTCGGGTATTTGCAACAGCACTTCCTTGTTGGAAGTTGCTTCTACAGACACCCCAACGGCAGATTCGGACTGCATCGGAATAGGGAAGCACAAGGCTTGGAAAACGCACAAAATGATAATGATAGTGTAGTGGAGTATTCTAGGTTGTTGTCTCATTTTGGCTTCCCTCCTTTCCCGTGAAATATACTGTTATTAAAATAATAACACATTTTTGTCTTAACTCCAAACCTCTTTATAATATACTGAGAAATCATGACACGCTTTCCATCAATCCGCTTCGTATATCCCCCTCGGCCTTGCCATATACTTTGAACAGGAAGGAAAGGAGTGATTCTTGTGGAACTGTTTGCTGTATGGACCGATGTATCGGGGCAAGAGGAAGCGGATCAATTTTATCGTTGTGTCAAGGAAAAAACCAAAGGTTTACATATAAGTAAAAGAGGATTTCGACTCACCTTCAAACATAATGATGGAAGAGCAACCTGGGTGTGCAGAGGGAATGAGAATCACGAAGACTTCCAGCAATGGCTTCCCCGGATCAGTGATCTGCTCTCCCTTGGACTCGCCGACTTCATCATGGAGACACAAGAACGGAGCATGGTGGAGGATATGATCGCCAAGGCGTGTTCTGTCATGGATGAGCATGAGGTGGAAAAGGTCAATCGAATCTGCATGCCACTTCTATTAAATGGTGATCTGGATCAGCCCGGACTTCGAGAGCGCCGTCGTACTACGTTAGCCAGTGGACTACGGCAGGACCTGGAGGATGTTCACTTTTTTCACCTTGAAGGCATTATCAACTTCCGCATACGGCCATATAAGCAGGAGCTTCAGGAATTAGTGGAGTATGCGCTGGATGAGTTCTGGATGGATCGGCAGTATGAAGAGTTTATGGGGCTGTTGAAATATTTTGTGTTTTTTCAAGAAGCCAAAGTACCTCTGGTTCATCTTGTACACAAGGGAATGCATGAATTTCAGGTCCTGGATGCTGGACTTAATCTGTTACCCGTGCAAAAGGATGAACAGGTCGTTGTGGAAATGCCGGGTCTGGAACTGGAGATGGATATTGAAGATATGATTGTAAGTACACTCATCTCGATCTCTCCTGAGAAGGTCATGCTCCATACACGCACCCCGGATCTGCCAATCATCTCAACCATATGCCAGATCTTTGAAGACAAAGTGCAAATATGTCATCATTGCCCGGAATGCGAAGTGCTGCGCTCAGGATTGTTGACAGGTCTTGACGCAAGTGATCTCGGCAATTATAATAACTGTTGATCCATGAATTTTTCATGTGAACCATTGAACCAAAAGCGATGACAAAGACAACAACCACACGCAAGATCGGTGCAGAGAGAGGAACCTAGGCTGAAATTTCCTCCGGATATCACGTATGGTTTACCCCTTTGTAGCTGCAATTTTGAAAGTGGAGTTAGAATATCGCCTTTATTGGGGATTATCCGCGAGTAAGGATCTGCCGGGTCATGCCCGTTATCGTCATGCCAATGAGGGCTGTATTTCCGAATATGGATGAATCAGCTGAATTAGGGTGGAACCACGAGTATATATCACTCGTCCCTTTGCCGGGACGGGTGTTTTTTGCGTTCCTTTGCAAAATGACTGGAATAGCAATAGATAATCAGTCCATAAATATCTGGACACGAAGGTTACATTAACAGGAGGAATGAGACAAATGGCAGTGAACATTAAATTACCGGATGGTTCGGTACGTGAGTACGCGGATGGCAGTAGCATTGAGGACGTAGCCGCTTCAATTAGCAGCGGATTGCGCAAAAATGCCGTAGCCGGCAAGCTGGATGGTATCGTGGTGGACTTGTCCACAACACTTCATGAAGGAGCATTGGTGGAGATCGTAACTCTGGATTCACCAGAAGGACTTGAAGTGATGCGTCATAGTACAGCTCACTTGATGGCTCAAGCAGTGAAACGTTTATATGGTAACAAAGAGGTACGCCTCGGTATCGGCCCTGTCATTGAAGATGGTTTCTACTATGATATGGACCTCGAACATGCGCTCAATCCTGAAGATCTGCAAAAGATCGAGAAGGAAATGGAACGTATTGTGAATGAGAACTTGCCAATTGTACGTAAGGAAGTTAGCCGCGAGGACGCGATCAAAACGTTCGAAGAAGTGGGCGATCCTTACAAACTTGAGTTGATTCGTGATTTGCCAGCGGACAGCGTGATTACGATTTATGAGCAAGGTGAATTCTTCGACTTGTGTCGTGGCCCTCACGTACCATCAACTAGCAAAATCAAAGTGTTCAAACTGATGAATGTCGCGGGTGCTTACTGGCGTGGAGATAGCAAAAACAAAATGCTTCAACGTATCTATGGTACGGCTTTTGTGAAAAAAGCACAGCTGGACGAGCATTTGCACTTCCTCGAAGAAGCTAAAAAACGGGATCACCGTAAGTTGGGTAAAGAGCTGGAAATGTTCACATTCTCCCAACTGGTCGGTCAAGGCTTGCCAATCTGGTTGCCTAACGGTGCGAAGCTGCGCCGTACTCTGGAGCGTTATATTGTGGATCTGGAAGAAAGCTTGGGATACCAGCATGTATACACACCAGTTCTGGGTAACGTGGAATTGTACAAAACATCTGGACACTGGGAGCACTACCAGGAAGATATGTTCCCGAAAATGGTAATGGATAACGAGGAACTTGTTCTCCGTCCAATGAACTGTCCTCACCATATGATGGTGTACAAGTCTAGCATGCACAGCTACCGTGATCTGCCAATCCGTATTGCAGAGCTTGGTATGATGCACCGTTATGAAATGTCGGGGGCATTAACAGGTCTGCATCGTGTACGTGCAATGACACTGAACGACTCACACATTTTTGCACGCCCGGATCAGATCAAAGAAGAGTTCGCTCGGGTTATCGAGTTGATTCAAACAGTCTACAAGGATTTCGGTATTAACGAATACCGTTTCCGTCTGTCCTATCGTGATCCGCAGGATACCGAGAAATACTTCCAGAACGACGAGATGTGGGAGATGTCCCAACGCATGCTGCGTGAAGTTGTGGAAGAACTTGACCTTCCTTTCTATGAAGCAGAAGGTGAAGCGGCGTTCTACGGTCCAAAACTGGATGTTCAGATCAAAACAGCTCTGGGCAAAGAAGAGACATTGTCTACGGTTCAACTGGACTTCCTGTTGCCTGAGCGCTTTGAACTTGAATATGTAGGAGATGACGGACAGAAACATCGTCCGGTCGTTATTCACCGCGGTGTAATTAGTACAATGGAACGTTTCACAGCATTCTTGCTGGAGAACTTTGCAGGAGCTTTCCCGCTGTGGTTGTCTCCGGTTCAGGCAAAAGTGATCCCGGTATCCGGAAACTTCGACGATTATGCGCGTGAAGTGGAAGCGAAGCTGAAACGTGCGGGAATCTCTGCTGAAGCCGATCTGCGGAACGAGAAGCTTGGATATAAAATCCGTGAGGCGCAGCTTGAGAAAATGCCTTATATGTTTGTTGTTGGTGAGAATGAGCGTAATGCAGAAGCCGTATCCGTGCGTAAGCGTGGAGAAGGCGATCTGGGCATGAAACCGGTCGATGAAATTATCGCTCAATTGAAAGAAGAAATCGCTACACGTTTGGTATAAATGAACAAATGATCTATCAGATAACCAGTGCATAAGTTGCGCTGATCACTCTGCATAACGCCTGGATAACATGGGATTGACCTATGTTATTCAGGCGTTTTTTCGTAGTGTTTGCAGTAAAAAGTATAGATTAATTGCTTTTTGGAAAACCTTTGCAGTGAGGGGGAGGTTATACAATGAAAAAGCAATTCTCAATTCAAAAGAAACATATACGGGGTCTATTGGTTGGCTGTGTGATGTTCGCCGGGATGATGATTAACCTGAATCAGGCGGATGCCTATACATTTGAAGAGGAAAGTACAGTACTGCATGTCGAGAGTCAGAGCAGCGGCAGTGAAGGTCCAATTATTGAAACTTCGAGCAAGTCTGATCAAGAATTTCCGGAACAGGTTAGCCATCAATACAGCGATGAGGCTCAGTTGACGACCATGGTGTATATGGCTTTATTGTGGTCACCACAACCAATGGTCATTCCAAGACCTGAGCTTCCAGAGAAACAAGTGGCAGATCCGTCTATGCCTGTGCTTGCTCCGCGTTCAGAACAAATCCTGGGTACACAAAAGGTTACAGCAACGGGATATACGGCAGGTGTTGAGTCTACAGGAAAAGGACCCAAACATCCTCAATACGGAATTACGTATTCCGGTGTCAAAGTACGTCGTGATAAAGAAACAGTTTCCACGATTGCAGCTGATCCAAAATTGTTCCCAATGGGTTCCATTCTGTACATTCCAGGCTATGGTTACGGAATTGTTGCAGATACGGGTTCAGCGATCAAAGGCAATAAAATCGATCTGTATTTCCCGACTACCAAGCAAGTGTACAAAGAGTGGGGCAAAAAGGATGTGGAGGTACAGGTGATCAGGCAAGGCGCTGGGAAATGCACAGAAAAGATGCTCAGCGAGTTGGCCGATGCAATCGACGTGTACAAATCTGTACCGAATTCGTGGTTGGACAAGGCCATTTAATTTCACATGTTGAACATGAATAACTGAAGTGCTCTCTCCACATAATACTGACTGGGACGAACCCCGCGGTGCAGCAATGCATCGTAAATATGAAGAGAGAGGTGATTCGTTGTGGCTAAAAAATCACAAGGGTACCAAACGCCAAACGAGAAGTACAATGCAGAGTTTGGAGAAGAGAATGCAGCAGCAAAAGTGAAGCAATCCGCTCAAAACAAAGTACAAGATAATTTCCAAACACCTGATGAAAAATACAATGCCGAGTTCGGTGTAGAAAACACAGGCCAAACTGGCCAAGGTCAAGGCAAAGCATCAAAATACAAAAAATAATTGAAGATTCATTAATCAAATGATGATTCACCACCCTGGAGCAGCAGCTCCGGGGTGTTTTGCATATGCGAAGTTTTTTTACATTAATATCCTCTGATCTCAGTCTCGAGACCGAGATGAATTCCACCTGCCGCCGCTGTTCTCATTGTCTTGTCTGAGTTACACTGGATACATAATACAGACAAAGGAGACATGAGCGATGAAACGATCGACGCGTGACCGCTGGTGGGTTGGCATACCTCTTATTGCTATTGGTGCGATGATCTTGTTCAGACAATTGGGATATGACATTGATGTAGGATATATTTTCAGAACATATTGGCCGTTATTTCTAATCTGGTGGGGGGTCAAAGGAATCTCCGAGATTCGTCGCAACGGAGGTTACGCCTTTATAGGACCGGTAATTGTACTGGCGATTGGTGGTTACTTTCTTGCCCGTAATCTGGGATGGATTGATTACTCCATGGGGGAGTTCATTCGTTATCTGATCCCGGTTATGCTGATTGGAGGAGGATTGTTCGTACTGATCGGGCCACGACGTCGTGATCGGAAACATCATGACAAGATGCAGCCATCTCCAGCACCTGAGCAACCTTATAAACCGTTGGCTCCAGAGGATCTGGAGATGCCGTCATCGTTTGACGAACAGTTCGAGAAAACATTTGGCAAACCAAAACAGGAACAGAAGAACGATGCACATGGCCCTCATTTCACAGGATCAACGGATTCATCATCACAAGGGCATCAATATAAGAAGAAACATCAATCGTATAACTCTAACGATACCGGATACGGAGAACATTATGATGATGGCTACGGAAATGGTTATGGGGATTATGGCAGTGGCAATACCGTTAATAAATCGGCGTTCATCGGTGATCTGTACATGGGGCAGGAAGTGTTCTCGTTGAAACCAATGAACATCTCGGCTTTTATCGGAGATACCGTAATTGATTTGACCAAAGCACAGATTCCATACGGTGAGACGAAGATTGTCATTTCTTCATTTATTGGGGATGTGAAAGTATTTGTTCCGGAAGATATGGATCTGGGTGTGACGGTGACGACAAATTCCTTCATTGGAGATATGTCACTGTTGAATCAGAAACGCGGCGGATTCCTGAGTAGTGCCCAGGCTGAAACTGCCCATTACCATGAAGCAAGCAAAAAAGTACGGATTATTGTAAGTGTGTTTATCGGAGACGTCAAAGTGAATAAGGTGGGTTAATGCATGATTCGAACAATTCTCAAGGCCAATAAATGGGAACTGATGATGTATTTTGCGCTAACTGGTCTGATTACACTGGGCGGATTCTATCTATTGTATGGAGAGGTGTTGATGGGGGCTGGTCGTCAGAGGGCATGGACCTATGTTGCCGTTGTTGTGCTGGCCACCGTTATCACCGGATATATCGCTGCATTACGACTCCAACGCAAGATCGACCTGCTAGATCTCAACATGTTGAAAGTGTCCAAGGGTAATCTGGCGGTGCGCATGCCTGAAGCGGATGACGCTTCGTTTGGTCGTGTCTATCAGGAGTTCAATGTCATGATGGATTCGATTGAGAAAAAGATGAGACTGCTTCAGCGCCTCGGTGAGCAGGAAGTCATTGAGAAGGAGCAAGCCTCGGAGCGGGCTGTGCTTGAAGAGCGCAAACGAATGGCAAGGGACCTCCATGACACGGTTAGCCAGCAGCTGTTTGCCATGCATATGTCGGCTTCGTCTTTACCGCGACTGCTGGAGATGAATCCGGAACATGGTGGTAAAGTACTGGACCAGTTGATCCAGATGTCACATATTGCACAGCGTCAGATGCGAGGATTGATTGCCCAACTTCGACCGGTGGAGCTGGAAGGGCGTGACCTCACCGCAGCACTGGATAGTTGGTTTCCTGATTATTGCAGGCAGAATGGTCTTAAAGGTGTGAAAGAGCTGGAACTGGATGGCGGAATCTCGGATGCCATTGAGCACCAGCTGTTTCTTGTTATTCAGGAGGCTGTTGCCAATGTCGTGAAGCATGCAGAGGCTGGAGTGGTTAGTCTGTCCATACGGGAGAGTGAACATCAGATCAGCATGAGCATCAGCGATGATGGTCAGGGATTTTTACAGCAAGCGGAGCGTCCGGGTTCATACGGGTTATCTACCATGCGTGAACGGGCGGAGAAGCTTGGGGGGCAAGTTCAGATTATATCGAAACCGGGAGCGGGAACGACGGTACGGGTATTGATCCCGAAATTCCCGAACGTTCCTGAGTGAACCAGAGGGGGAGACGCAATGAGTGGTAAAGTAAACGTGATGATTGTGGATGACCATGATATGGTGCGCATGGGGTTGAAAACATATCTGATGCTGGAACCTACTTTTCATGTGATGGGAGAAGCGGGCCACGGGCAAGATGCGCTTGATCAGTTACGTAAGTTAAATGATAGTGAAATGCCGGACCTGATTCTAATGGATCTGATGATGCCTGTAATGAATGGCGCTGAAGCAACAAAAGCCATCATGACTGAATTTCCAGGGATGAAAATTGTGATGCTTACCAGTTTCCTGGAGGATGATCTGGTTGTGCAAGCGATTGAAGCGGGTGCGGTAAGTTATGTACTGAAGACAGTCTCTGCTGAAGAACTGATCTATGCTCTGCAAGGGGCCTATAGAGGCATGCCTGTTATGACAGGTGATGTGTCGCAGGCGTTAACCCGGGGAATCAGACAACGTACAGCGAGAGAGAGTGAATCAGGTCTGACTGAACGGGAGAAGGAAGTGCTGCTGCTTATTGCAGAGGGAAAGACCAACAAAGACATTGGAGAAGAATTACATATCAGTATCAAAACCGTCAAAACACATGTGAGCAACCTGCTGATGAAATGTGAGATGGATGATCGTACACAATTGGCCATCTATGCGCATCGTCAGGGTTGGGTGAAAACGAAAGGGTAAAATGCTGTCGTGACGGGGAAAGAGTCTATTCTTACGTGCTTTTATCTCCTTTTTAATTGTTTTTAAGGTACGGTTAAGGTTTAAAGTACAAAATAAGGACAGTTAAAGAATATCTCTTGGGAATAAGAGATTGGGAGGTAGAGAGGCATGGACGAACGCAACTATAGATCGAACCGTCAAGACGAGGAAAACGAAACCAAACAAACGGAGAATCGCAATTCTTCCGGAACGGACGAATCCTCCTATTATTATTCTTATGGACCTTTTCAGTCCGTGAATCAGGAAGATACAGCAAATCACATGGGAAGCAATAATCAACGTGAAGAAGGAAATGTAGAGATTACAAAACCTGATCCGGTGAGACCCGTACCTACTTACTATAATAGTGAATCATCTGAACAAGCGAAAAGATCATCAGCAGGCGGTGGAAACGGCTCAGGTAACGGTGGAGATCAAGGGAATGGCGGCAAAGGCAACTGGAACTATAATAACCGCAAACCACGTTCTTCCGTAAGATCACTTCTATTTTCCTTTATTGCCGGTATGCTGGTCATCACCGTTCTCATGTACACAGCTGACAGAACAAACATGTTTACACCGGAGACGGCACTTACGAACACGGACAATCAAAGTTCAGGACAGGAAGCGTCCACAAACACAGGCGGAGGCAACAATGTGACAGCGTCATTACTACCAACAGGCAAAGAAGATGTGTCTTCCGTAGTAACAAGTACAAGTCCGGCTGTCGTCAAAATCGAAACACTCGCGAAGCAGTCCTCACGTACAGGATTAGGTCAGGGTGGATCAAATACAAGTGATCCGCTGTACCAATACTTCTTTGGTAATGGGGGCGGAACGGAAGGCAATCAAGGCCAAAGCCAGCAACCACAAAGCGGTAATCAGCTTGTGCCTATGGGCATTGGTTCCGGGTTCATTTTTGACAAAGAAGGATATATCCTGACGAACCAACACGTTGTTCAGGGTGCAGATGTAATCCAGGTAACCCTGGAGAACAACAGCAAGCCTTATGAGGCTAAATTGCTGGGAAGCAGCTTTGATCTGGATTTGGCTGTATTGAAAATTGAGAAAAACAGTGGTGACGATGCGTTCCCTGTAGCTCCACTGGGTGATTCCAACAGTACTCAAGTCGGTGAATGGCTTGTAGCTATTGGTAATCCTGAAGGATTCGAACACACGGTTACAGCAGGTGTACTGAGTGCCAAAGAACGTACGATCAGCATTCCAGATGAAGAAACAGGAAAAACACGTGAGTACAGCCATTTGTTGCAAACAGATGCTTCGATTAATCCGGGTAACTCCGGTGGTCCGTTGCTTAACCTGAATGGGGAAGTTATCGGAATGAACGTTGCAGTAAGCGCAGATGCACAGGGAATTGGTTTTGCAATCCCGTCGAGCGTCATCTCTGAAGCCGTTAAATATCTTAAAGAGAACAAAGAAGTTCCCAAAGAGCCAGTACCCTTTATCGGTGCGTCTCTGATGGCTCTCACGCCTGAAGTTGCTAAACAAATGGGAACAGACGTTACCGAAGGTTCAGTTGTAGCCAGCACGATCTTCCAATCACCGGCTTACCAAGCAGATCTTCGTGCATATGACATCATCACAGGTGCCAATGGTACGCCGTACGCGACAAGTCAAGATCTGATTGATTTTATCAAGAAACAGGAAATCGGTAGTGAAGTTACACTGAACGTGGTGCGTGATGGTAAAAAGATGGATTTGAAAATCAAAATCGGCAACAAAAATGATTTTGATACTTCACAAACAACAGATACACAACAGCAGCAACCATAAATATCGGGTAAGGATTAACACAACGGAAGGGTTTGAAGGCCCTTCCGTTTTTTTGCCCTGATGAAGCAGGGTTACAATGGACCAGGACGGATTGGAGACGCCTACTTGAAGATGCAGATTGTGCTTCTGCCTGTTACAATGGGATAAAACGTTAGGATAAAGGAGAAAGACCACCATGCGCTCAACTATTTTGATTGTGGATGATGACGAAAAAATTGTATCCATGCTCCGCCGGGGGCTGGCTTTTGAAGGATATGAGGTACAGACGGCTTCCAATGGAGCCGAAGGCCTCAGCAAACTGATGGACAAGGAGCCGGACATCGTTGTGCTGGATGTGATGATGCCGCAGATTGACGGATTTGAGGTATGTCGCAGATTGAGAGAAGCAGGCAGCAAAGTGCCTGTGCTGATGCTTACGGCCAAGGATGAAGTACAGAGCCGGGTGACCGGACTGGACACAGGAGCCGATGACTACCTTGTAAAACCTTTTGCGCTGGAAGAATTATTGGCACGTGTCCGTGCATTGCTACGCCGCAAGTCAGATAGTGCGGGTACGCCGGACAACCGCTTAATGTATGAAGATATCATTTTGGACAATGACTCACGTGAAGTATTGCGAGATGGGCAGCGTCTGGAGCTGACTGCCAAAGAATTCGAACTGTTGAATCTGTTCATGCAAAATCCAAGACGGGTACTGTCCCGTGATCTGATTATGGATAAAATCTGGGGTTATGATTACAGCGGTGAGTCTAACGTGCTTGAAGTATACATTGCCATGCTCAGACAGAAGACTGAAGAATACGGTGGCAAACGTCTAATCCAGACCATCCGGGGAGCCGGTTATATTCTGAGAGGTGACTCCTGACATGTCCATTCGGTTAAGACTAACCGCATGGTATTCTGGTATTCTGGCCGCCGTGCTTATTTTTTGGGGCGTTGTCATCTATGCCTTTGTTTATTTTAATTCCTATCAGGAAGTCGAACAGCAATTAAAGGTGAAAAGTGCCCGGATTACGGATCAAATTGGTGTAAATCCTCTTTCGCAGTCGTTGGATCTGGACCCATTTACAGAGAGCCAGCTTCAGGAGGCACAAATTTACATTCAACTCTGGGATTATCAGAGTCGCTCAGGCATAATTTCCGGCAATATGAAAAAACTGGAGATTCAGTTTCCGGTATTAAAAGCCAATGAAATTCTTGAAAAGCGAGGCATATCCAAGATATATGTGGATGGTACACCGTTTCTGGTGAATCAGCTTCCCCTTTCTCTTCAGGGAACCAATGAAGTACGTGGAATTCTTCAGGTTGGTGCGAATGTAAGTTCACAAGAGCGCTTGCTGGAAGCGTTGCTTAATATTTTGGTTTTTGGCTGGCTGGTAGCGATGGCCCTCGCTATTACCTCAGGTCTCGTCTTGGCTCGCAAGTCGATGCGTCCGCTCGTGACTGTCATTGATGCCGCCAATCAGATTCAATCTGGAGATGACTTAAGTGTACGTATTCAATATGCTGGGCCGAAGGATGAGATCGGGCGTCTGATTGAAACTGTGAATAATATGCTTGAACGTACAGAATTGTCATTCCGTGGTTTGGAGGAGACGAATGCTGCCCAGCGCCGCTTTGTATCCGATGCATCGCATGAACTGCGTACGCCGCTGACCACCATTCGCGGGAACGTAGACTTCTTGAAGAAGCTGTGGGATCAGGAAGGAAGCGACCGACCGAATCTGGATGAGGAGACTGTCAAACAAATGTCGCTGGAAGCCATTGAAGATATGGCGGACGAGGGAAAACGTATGAGCAGGCTGATCAGCGACATGTTATCGCTGGCGAGAGCGGATACGGGTCAGAAAATTGAACTGAATCCGATCCCGCTGCAGATACTCGTACAGGAAGTAGCACGCAGAGCACAATTTCTGGATCGTCAGGCAGACTGGCTTCCAGGAGATTTTTCCATCCTGAACGGCATTTATGTGAATGGTAGCAAGGACTATCTGCAACAGATGCTGTTTATTTTCATCGAAAATGCGTTTAAATACACACCTGAAGGCTCTGTGACGCTGGATGCCGTATTATACAAAGGTCAGGTGGGACTACGCATCAGTGACACTGGTATTGGGATGGATCGGGACGAAGTGCCGTTCATCTTTGATCGCTTCTATCGGGCGGATGAATCCCGTGGGGCGACACCGGGCATCGGTCTGGGACTTTCGATTGCGAAGTGGATTATTGAAGAACACCACGGATCGGTTGAGGTTGTGACCAGACGTGGAGAAGGAACCACCTTTATTATCTGGTTGCCGGTTGTCTTTGCTCCGCCTATCGAATAAAGGTATAATAGACAGGACTGCAATTACATCGGCAACGTTGCCGAGAAAGAAAGCGGGTGGCAACCAAGTGGAAGTACTACGAATTTCGCCGCGGGGATATTGTTACGGCGTTGTGGATGCGATGGTGCTCGCGCGTCAAGCGGCACGCAATCTGGATTTACCACGACCTATTTATATATTGGGTATGATTGTGCATAACCAACATGTGACGGATTCCTTTGAAGATGAAGGTATTATTACATTGGATGGTCCGAACCGGATGGATATTTTGAGCCAAGTGGAGAGTGGCACGATTATTTTCACAGCTCACGGTGTATCTCCTGAAGTGCGCAAGTTGGCACGGGACAAAGGATTGACAACAGTGGATGCAACATGCCCTGATGTCACCAAGACCCATGATCTCATTCGGGAGAAGACGGCAGAAGGTTATCAGATCATCTATATCGGCAAAAAGAATCACCCTGAACCAGAAGGTGCCGTTGGTGTTGCACCAGATCTCGTTCATCTGATCGAGAAGGAAGAAGAGATCGAAGAGCTGAACGTATCTCCAGGCAAAATCCTTATTACAAATCAGACAACGATGAGCCAGTGGGATATCAAACACATTATGAGCCGTCTGCTGGAGAAGTTTCCGGGCGCAGAGATTCATAATGAGATTTGCCTTGCAACTCAGGTTCGTCAGGAAGCTGTTGCGGAACAGGCAGGTCAATCGGACCTGGTTATCGTGGTGGGTGATCCTCGCAGCAATAACTCTAACCGTCTGGCACAAGTGTCGGAGGAGATTGCGGGTGTTACGGCCTACCGTGTATCCGATGTTTCCGAGATTCAGCAAGAATGGCTGAAAGGTGTAAATAAGGTGGCGGTTACTTCGGGTGCATCAACACCAACACCGATCACGAAAGAAGTCATCCTTTACCTGGAACAGTATGAACATGACAAGCCGGAGACGTGGGAGATCAAACGTACCGTGAACATGAGCAAACTGTTGCCTCCAGTTAGAGAAAAAACACGTACACCTTAGGAAATGTAAAAGTAAGTCTAAATGTATGTGAATTAAAAACGAGATGTGAATGAGAAGAATCCTGTTATGCAGATCCGAATGTCGGAGCCTGTGGAGCAGGATTCTTTTTTTGTATATGGATAAGGAATGTGTACCTTGACGCAATCAGATAACTATGGTATATTCACTTTAACGGATAAAAGCTTAAAAGCGAACAAGCGTTTAAGCGCGACAGAGTTTTTATATTTAATCAGACGCACGTTAAGGAAATTATTGTGCTCTCATACAAGGAAGGATGGGAATTAATATGATCGTTATTGCAGGCAAAGCTACACCGGAGGAACAGATTCAGGATATCGTTGCAGTTATTGAAAAAGAAGGGCTTCAGGTGCATATCTCTCGCGGAGAGGATCGTACTATCATTGGTTTGATTGGTAAAGTTGAACCTAAAATGCAAGAGCATCTTCGCCAAATGAAAGGTGTCGAGAATGTCGTTAAAATCTCGAAGTCCTACAAATTGGCAAGTCGTGACTTCCATCCGGAAGATACGGTGATCTCCATCAAAGGTGTAGACATCGGCGGAAAAGAACTTGTTGTCATGGGCGGACCATGTGCGGTTGAATCCGCTGCACAGATTGATGAGATTGCCGGGCTTGTGAAAGCTGCTGGTGGGCAAGTGTTACGTGGGGGAGCATTTAAGCCTCGTACGGGTCCTTACAGCTTCCAGGGAACGGGTGTAGAAGGATTGATCATGATGGCGGAAGCAGGCAAGAAACATGATCTGCTGACCATTACAGAAGTCATGACACCTGAGTATGTGGATATTTGCGCCGAGTACGCAGATATTCTGCAAGTAGGTACACGTAACATGCAGAACTTTGACCTGCTCCGCAAATTGGGTGAGTGTGGCAAGCCGGTATTGTTGAAACGTGGTTTCAGTGCGACATACGATGAATTGTTGAATGCGGCTGAATACATTCTTGCGGGTGGTAACCCAAATGTTATGCTGTGTGAACGTGGTATTCGTACGTTTGAATCCTACACACGGAATACGTTGGATCTGTCAGCGATCCCTGTTCTGCAGTCTCTGAGCCATTTGCCGGTTATTTCCGATCCGAGCCATGGTACTGGACGACGTGAACTGGTGGAACCGATGACAAAAGCTTCTGTTGCTGCAGGTGCCAATGGCCTGATCATTGAAATGCATACCGATCCGGATAACTCCATGACAGGAGATGGTGTGCAATCCTTGTTCCCTGACCAATTCGCCAACCTGCTGCAGGATCTGGAGAAACTGGCACCAATCGTGGGTAAATCATTCAGCACAGCCAAACAACCGGCAGAATTTTTCCCGGCACGTGTAGGCGTGTAATAAGAATTTCATAGTCAAGGTCTGGATCATCATCCGGGCATCTCCTCTGATCTCGTTCATTGCAACGGAATCAGATAGATGTTCGGTTTTTTTGCATATTTTGCAGTTTTGAACGTATTTATTAATCAATAGTGATAAGAAACATTTATGATGTGAAGTTTTTCCCATGATTTAGGTTAAAATAGAGGGCGCTTTACCGCATTAAACCAGTTAAATGTATATAAAACTAGTTGTTATATGAATTTATGTTATTTATAAAGTGTGAGTATATCTAACATCCCTTCAAAAAATACCTTACATAAGTATTGACGATGTCATGTTTTAAAATTTATAATGACGACAGAAAAAAATTCGAATTTAGACATTTTCTTAGTGGGGTTGTTTAATGTTCGGAATATTTGGGAGGACGAATACATGTCGGTTGAAAACGTATTGAAATCAATTCAAGAGAACAACATCGAGTGGGTAGATTTTCGTTTTGTAGATTTAGCTGGTCGTGCACATCACATCTCGTTGCCAGCTTCGGCTGTTGATGCAGACACGTTCGTAAATGGAGTAGCTTTTGACGGTTCTTCTATCCAAGGTTTCCGCGGAATTGAAGAGTCCGATATGGTTATGATGCCAGACCCTGAAGCGACTTATGTCGATCCGTTCACTGCACACCCTACATTGAATGTTATGTGTGATATCTTCACTCCGGATGGCGAGCGTTATGAGCGTGACCCACGCAGCATCGCTGTTAAAGCAGAAGCTTTCCTGCAAGAAAGCGGCGTAGGTACAACAGCATTCTTCGCACCTGAATCCGAGTTCTTCATCTTCGACGATGTTCGTTATGAGAGCGGCACGAACAGCTCTTCCTACTTCGTAGATTCCGAAGAAGCTTCTTGGAATACCAACCGTCAGGAAGAAGGCGGAAACCTGGGCTTCAAAGTTCGTACTAAAGGCGGATATGTTCCAGTAGCACCAGTGGATACACAACAAGATATTCGTAGCGAAATGTGTCGCCTTTTGGAAGAAGCTGGCCTGTCAATCGAGCGTCATCACCATGAAGTGGCGACAGCGGGTCAAGCCGAAATCAACTTCCGTTTTGATACACTGAAGAAAACAGCAGATAACCTGCTTGCATACAAATACATCGTGCACAACACTGCACGTCAATATGGCAAAGTAGCAACATTCATGCCAAAACCATTGTTCGGTGATAATGGTAGCGGAATGCACGTTCACCAATCCATCTTTGATGGCGATTCCCCATTGTTCTATGACAAAGCGGGATATGCTAACCTGAGTGAAATGGCTCTGCACTACATCGGAGGTATCCTGTACCATGCTCCGGCACTGATCGCTTTGACTAACCCTAGTACGAACTCGTTCAAACGTCTCGTACCTGGTTACGAAGCACCAGTTAACTTGGTTTACTCCAAAGGTAACCGTTCCGCAGCAGTTCGTATTCCGGTTGCAGCTGTGACACCAAAAGGTTGTCGTATCGAGTTCCGTACACCAGACTCCACAGCTAACCCATACTTGGCATTCTCCGCAATGTTGATGGCGGGTCTGGATGGAATCAAACGTAAAATCAACCCAACTGAGCTTGGATATGGTCCTCTCGATAAAAACATCTATGACCTGTCTGATGCAGATAAAGAAAACATCCGCAGTGTGCCAGCTTCCCTGGAAGAAGCACTTGATGCTCTGGCAGCTGACAACGAGTTCTTGACTGAAGGCGGCGTATTCACGAAAGACTTCCTTGATAACTACATCAACCTCAAACGTGATGAAGCGAAAGCAGTAGCGATCCGCATTCATCCGCACGAGTACAGCCTCTACTTCGACTGCTAATCGGTCGGGGTCGGAACAGTTCTTGTTCCAACTTAAAGCCTCCGGGACACGCTCTCGGAGGCTTTTCCTTGAATTAAACAATGTAGTGCTTTAACTTTGCAGGGTGATAAAGGAATTTGATGACCTGAATTCAACACTTCAGTGCATATTGCCCTTGAAGCAGATAGAGAATACTGATATCATAGCGATAATATTTACTTTGAGTGCATTTTGCACAAATCCATAGAGCGACTTTCAATAAGTAAGATATAGATCAAAATGATTCAATTTGTCTATACGTTGGTTGGATCAGGATGCTTCTTCCTGTCCAACTCTTATACCCGTGAGCGATTCTAATCGAATTGTGCAAAATGCTGTTTGTATGTCAGAGTTACGGATGGAAAGGGCGGGGGATTTTGTGACAAAAAGAGCGTATAACTTTAATGCAGGACCTGCGGCGTTACCACTTGAGGTACTTGAGCGTGCACAGGCGGAATTTGTAGATTTTCGTAATACAGGCATGTCGATTATGGAGATGTCTCACCGTGGAGCGGTGTATGAGTCTGTACATAATGAAGCTCAGGAGCGGTTGTTGTCGCTTCTAGGCAGTCCAAAAGGATACAAGGTTCTCTTTCTGCAGGGCGGTGCAAGCACTCAGTTCGCGATGTTGCCAATGAACCTGCTCGGTGCAGGGCAGACTGCAAGTTACGTGATGACTGGCAGCTGGGCGAAGAAGGCTCTGTCTGAGGCGAAGTTGATCGGCGAGACACATGTTGCTGCATCTTCAGAAGCAGAGAAGTTCATGAAATTGCCGGATGTTTCGAATCTGAGTTTGCCAGAACGTACGGCTTATGTGCATCTGACTTCCAACGAAACGATCGAAGGTACGCAATTCAAGTCGTTCCCGGATACCGGTTCAGTACCTCTGATTGCGGACATGTCGAGTGATATTTTCTGTAAACCATTTGATCTTAATCAGTTCGGCATGATCTACGCGGGTGCACAGAAGAACCTGGGTCCATCCGGAATTACGGTTGTAATTGCTCGTGAGGAACTGATGAGCGAATCGCCTAAAACGATTCCAACCATGCTTCGTTACAGCACACATGTAGATAACAATTCCCTGTACAATACGCCACCATCCTTCTCAGTATATATGGTGAATGAAGTATTGAAATGGATTGAAGAACAGGGCGGACTGGCTGGTATTGAGCAAAAAAATACGAAAAAAGCGGAATTGCTCTATAACACAATTGATGGTTCCGGTGATTTCTACCGTGGTTGTGTGGAACAAGAAGATCGTTCCCTCATGAATGTAACCTTCCGTCTTGCTTCGGAAGAATTGGAGAAAAAGTTCATCAAGGCTTCGGAGGAAGAAGGATTTGTAGGTTTGAAAGGACATCGCAGTGTGGGTGGTCTCCGTGCCTCCATTTATAATGCTGCTCCTTATGAAAGTGTTAAGGCACTGACAGACTTCATGAGCCACTTCCAGAAGACAAATGGATAATTAAGTATAGGGAGCCTTCCACATTGACGTGTGGAGGGCTTTTCTTTAAGATTAGAGGGTTGTCGTCAACATGAAATGAAAAGGAGATTGAACACATATGGCTTTACACATCGTTCTGGTTGAACCAGAAATTCCGGCGAACACAGGCAATATTTCGCGTACTTGTGCGGCAACCGGGACCCATCTGCATCTCGTACGTCCACTTGGATTTCGAACAGATGATGCTACATTGAAACGTGCAGGGCTGGATTACTGGCATGCTGTCCATATTGAATACCACGACTCATTTGCTGAGGTTCAGGAAAAATATCCGGAAGGTCGTTTCTTCTATGCAACTACGAAGGCCAAGAACCGATATAGTGATTTTAATTTTCAGGATGGGGATTTCCTCGTTTTTGGTAAAGAGACTAAAGGCCTGCCACCTGAATTAATTGCTGCGAATCCCGATACATGCATGAAAATGCCAATGACTGGTGACGTTAGATCATTAAATCTGTCCAATTCGGCAGCAATTATTGTATATGAAGCGTTACGCCAGCTCAATTTCCCGGGGTTAGAAGGATAAAATTTGGTTATAAATGACGGCTAGAATTCGGAAAAAAAACATTTTTCAAAAAAAAGGACAAAAAATGTTTATTTCCAGCAGGATTCGACAAAATCTTGGCGAATCTATAAACATAGTACAAATGTACCTAGAAATTTAGAGTAAGATAGGAGAGGTGTGCCGTAGCTATGAAGCCAGCTGGAGTAGTTCGCAAAGTTGACCAATTAGGTAGGATCGTATTGCCTAAATCTTTGCGTAAAAGGTATCAAATGAATGAGGGAGATCCTGTAGAAATCTTAGTACAAGGGGACCATATTATCTTGGAGAGATATCGTCCAAAATGTATTTTCTGCGGATCCATCGAGGAAGTCAACGAGTTCAAAGAGCGTTACATATGCGCACAATGTTTAGATGAAATGACTCAGCTTCCACAACACGGATAAGAAATAACGTCATGGGGTCCATTGACCCCGTGGCGTTTTTTTTGTTTTATTCTCAATTGGATGGCATAATTGCAAATTGAAAAAAAAGATAAAATAAGTAGACTAACGCTGGGTGTAAAGGGGTAAAACCTCATTCCAGACGGCATTCAGGATGCCTTGCATATTTTCTTCCTCACTATTAATACATATGACAGCTTCCTTTGAGGGAATTACGATACACAACTGACCATAGGCGCCATCGGCGCGGTAAGCATCATGGGAACACATCCAGAACTGATACCCGTAACCTTTTCCCCAATCACCGTCTCCAGTCGTTTCGATCTGCTGGGACGTAGCCTGTCGAATCCAATCCGCAGGTACAAGCTGTCTGCCTTCCCAAAAGCCCTCCTGCAACAGTAACTGTCCAAATCGACTCAGTTCCTCATTGCTTATCCAAAGACCTGCACAGCCAAGCGTTACGCCGAGTGGAGAGGTTTCCCACTCTACATCATGGATGCCAAGCGGATCAAATAACCGTGGAGTCAGGTAATCTTTCACGTTTTGGCCGGTAGCAGCCTGTAGCATGGCTGAGATCATAAATGTATCCCCACTGCTATATGTAAATTGTTCTCCAGGTACCCGGTCCATAGGCAGAGACATATAATATTTCGCCCAGTCCTTTTCGGTCAATGAAGCTCGCTCATCAGCCCAAAGAGGGGGAGAGTCATGACCCGAAGACATTCGGAGAAGATCACTTAGTTTCAATTCCTGCGGCGATGGGGGATTGCGCTGTGTGGCGGGTACATGATCATGATCATAAGAGAAATAATCACCAAGTGTCGCATCGAGATGTATCAGACCTTCTTCAAGCGCAAGACCAACGGCCATACACGTGAAGGATTTACTGATGGAATGTTGTACTCTGCGCTGATCCTTATCCCGGTCCCAATGGGCAAGCAGATGCCCTTTTTGTAATATGCGAATGGAAAAAACGTTCAATTGTTGCTCCGTAATCGTATGAATGAAACCTTTGAGTTGCTCAGACATATTAACCTCCCTAATATCAGGTGAAACCTGAGTAAAATCGGTTGGTGAAACGTTTCCGTAATTCGAATGCAAAATCAGAACCCATGTTAGTATAAACCTGGTTTGGTGTCAATTAAAGTTGTAATAGTACTTACTAAATTTTCATTTTTTCGTAATAATAGTGTCTTTGGACGCAAATTTAGACTTAAAAGAGCATTTTTTCGAGAAAAAAACGCGAAATTTGTAAAAAGGTTATTGACAGGATTTACTCATCGGGCTTATGATTTATTCGAAACGATTCGAAGAAATCGCTTCCACATTAAAAGTGTTGTAATGAAGTCCATGTGAATCAACGTTGGCTATGTTTTGAAACGATTCGAGAAAATCGTTTCGATAACCCATCGTAATACAAGGGAATCTACAACAGCCTGCAATCCAACGCCAGAGAAACGAATGAGTAAAGACAGCAGGCGATGATGAGAGGGGTTACATTTATGGCACATATAACGATCGAAACTGGATCGCCAACCTTATGCATGAATACCAGCATACATGTTGTGTCCAGTGACTCCGGAGAGACTTCAGGCGGTACACTATATCTGTTGCACGGGGCAGGCGATAATGCGAGTACCTGGCAACGGTTAACCACAATTGAGATGTATGCAGCGCAATATGGCTGTACGATCATTATGCCGGAAGCGAATCGAAGCTATTACACCGATATGGAATACGGCCTGAATTACTTCCACTACATCACTCAGGAGTTACCTGAAATATGCAAGCGTCTGCTCAATCTGAATCCTGATCCGGAGAAAACATACGTTGCAGGTTTATCCATGGGTGGATATGGTGCACTGAAATGTGGACTAACTTATCCAGAGCGATATCGCAAAGTAGTGTCTCTATCTGGCGTAACGGATATCCAGACACGGCTTCATGATCCCCATATGCCAGCGACAATGATCAAGGAAATGAAAGCGGTTTTTGGAGAACGTTTACAGGTAAAAGCCGATCAGGATATTTACGCACTGTCGGCCAAGCTGCTGGAACAGGGTGTTCCTTTACCGGATATCCTCAGTTGCTGTGGCGATAGTGACCCCTTTGTAGAGATGAATCGCGACTATGCGAAATACATGCAGGGGACTGCCTTTGATTTTCGGTATGTGGAGACGCCGGGGGCTCATGAATGGAAATTTTGGGAGCACCACCTGAGAACGATGTTTGATTTTCTGTACAACGACAAGACCATAGTAGAGTGAGGAGATGCAATGTGAAACCTGCAGCCGAAGGACCTAGCAAAAAGCTGAAGGGAAACGTGAAGGGCAATTCGCTCTGGACTGAAATCTGGAAGCACCGAATGACATACACCCTGCTTATTCCGGGGCTTGTCTGGCTAATACTGTTTGCCTACATGCCGATGGGTGGCCTGTCTCTGGCATTCAAAGATTACAAGGCCAACCTGGGCATCTGGGGAAGTCCATGGAGCGGATTCGAGAACTTCAAATATGTTTTCCGTGATCCAACCTTTATCGACGCAGTATGGCGTACGCTGTACATCAATATTTTGAAACTGATTATTCAGTTCCCGTTCCCGATCATTCTGGCGCTGTTGCTGAATGAATTGCGGATGCGCAGAGGGAAAAAATTGTTCCAAACCGTTCTTACGTTCCCGCACTTCCTTTCCTGGATCATCGTATCCGGGGTAGTCATCAATGTGCTGGCATATGACGGACTGGTAAATAGCGCGCTCGGATTACTCGGATTGCCAACGATTAACTTCCTGGGGTCTGAATCCAACTTTGTACCCATGTTGCTGTTGACTGATATTTGGAAATCAAGTGGATGGGGCGCGATTATATTCCTGGCTGCCATTTCCGGTATTGATCAGGATCAGTATGAATCAGCACAGATTGACGGGGCTTCCCGTATGCAACAGATGTTCAAAATTACTTTACCGAACATCCTTCCAACCATCACAATCATGTTTATTCTCTCGGTTGGTGGATTGATGTCTTCCGGGTTTGACCAGATCTTCAACTTGGCAAATGCCGCTACCAAAAATGTATCGGAAGTACTCGATGTATATATCTATCGGATTACGTTCCAGTCATCTACCGATTTCTCATTCTCGACAGCGGTCAGCTTGTTCCGTTCCCTGGTGAATATGGCCTTGCTGCTTCTTGCTGACAGATTTGCCAAGTGGCTTGGCGGAGACGGTTTGTTCCGATAAGAGAGGAGGAAAAATGAGATGAGCAAGAAAGCTAACAAAAAACCGAGAATTGGTACAGAAAAAATGACACTTCTCGATTACATTATTTTCGCCGTATTACTAGTGCTTGCCCTGATGATCCTGATTCCATTCTGGAATGTCATCATGATCTCGTTTGCAACACAAAAAGAATATGCTGACAATCCATTTTTGATGTTCCCTAAAGAATGGACATTGGATTCCTACAAGGCATTGTTCGCTGACGGAACGATTCTGACGGGGTACAAAAATACAATTATATTGCTAGTCATCGGCTTGCCACTCAGCTTGTTCCTGACAACAAGCATGGCATATGGTCTTAGTCGCAACAAATTTCCGTTTAAGAAATTTCTCTTTTTCCTGGTACTGTTCACCATGATCTTTAATGGTGGTATCGTGCCGCTGTACCTGATCATGAAATCACTTCATCTTACAGGTACGCTGTGGTCCGTTATCCTGGCGGGAAGCTTCAGTGCGTTTAACATGATTCTGATGATGAACTACTTCTACACCTTGCCTGAATCGCTGATGGAATCGGCGAGACTGGATGGAGCAGGAGAGTGGAGAATTTTGTTCTCCGTTGTTCTTCCGCTTGCTACACCAATTATGGCTACAATCACGTTGTTCTACGGTGTGGCTTATTGGAACAGTTGGTATGATGCGATGATATTCCTTCGAAAAGCGGATCAGTTACCGCTCCAGAATGTACTCCGAAATATTATCGTGACATCTACGACGAATGCATCCAATGCATCCAGTGTGGATGCTGCCCAGGCAAGCAACTTCTCAATGGGCATGAAGATGGCGGCCGTATTTGTCACCATGGTACCAATTATGTGTTTCTTCCCAATGCTGCAAAAACACTTTGCCAAAGGGGTATTAACAGGGGCAATCAAGACCTGATATACGTATAGGATTTTGCAATAAAATTCTACTAAAAAACATGGGGGTAAAACATGAAAACGAAGAAAAAGTTGTCAGTAAGAGCTCTCTTTGCTATCACGCTTAGTGTAGTTATGCTGATGGTGACCGCTTGTTCCAGTCAAGGAGCTTCAGGTGGTAACGAAAAAGATGCAGAGGGAAATTACAAAGACAACCTGACCATCTCTGTAGCTAACCTGACAGAAATCAAAAACGGGAACCTGGATAATGACTTCCACAAGTTCTGGACAGACAAATTTAATGTAACTTGGGACTACAACTATATCGATTGGGATTCATGGGGCGAGAAACTTCGTCTGTGGATCAACTCTGGCGACTTGCCGGATGTAGCGGTATGGAACTACGTACATGGCGATGCCATTAACAGCATTGAACAAGGTTTGTTCTACAAATTCCCGGATGACTGGAAAGAACGCTGGCCTAACGTGGCAGCAGCTTACAATTTGACGGGTCTTGGAGACAAGTTGGAAGAATTGACGGGTGGAACATATGTCCTGCCTAGACCAATCTACTTCGAGAACAAACCAGCTGATCCACTGACGAACCAAATTGGTGTCATTGCGCTTCGTAAAGACTGGGCTGAAGCGGTTGGTTTTGAACTGAAAGATGCTTATACAACAACCGAATTGAACGAATATGCTGCGCTAGTAAAAGAAAAAGATCCAGGCAAAGTGGGTAACAAACTTGTACCTCTGTCCTACAATGCGGCAGATGCCATGACAAACATGATTATGCCAAACAGTGTGCATGCCATGACTGACTCTCCGTTCTACAAAGGTGAAGATGGCCAATTTCACTGGGGACCAGCAGATCCTGAAACGCTGACAGGACTTAAATTGATGCAAAAAGCCTATAAAGATGGACTGCTCAATCCTGAGTTCTACACATGGAAAAACAATGAAGGTCAAAACAACTTCAAAGTAACAGGTACAGCTGCTGTAACAAGTCTGGGCGGACTGGCTTCGTACAGACAAGGTCTGGATTCCGATATGAAAAAAAATCTGGGTGTAGATAGTGATGAACTGGTACACACAGCAATCGTAGTAGGCGATGACGGTAAATACCGTAACATGGAACAAGCCAACTTCTGGTCTGCATTGATCTTCAATCCGGAGATTAGTGACGAGAAATTCGAACGGATCATGGATCTGATCGATTACTCCGCAACAAAAGAAGGACAGTTGCTCATCAACATGGGCTTTGAAGGAAAAGATTGGAAATATGATGAAAACAACGAACTCGTTAGCTTGTTGCCAGAAGGAACGGTATTGGAAGATAAATATCCAGCACGTTTCGAAGGTCTGTATCTGCTCGGTGACGACTTCAGTGTTGTAAACCCTGCAATCAAAAAAGATTACCGTGATAGAGCCGTGAAATTGTTCGAAGAAAAAGCAAAACTTGGTACAGAAGGCAAATCGCTTGCACCATACGATTGGGATGTCAACCTGTACGATTCCAAAGCTAAGAGTCAGGCTTCATTTGACTACCAGAATGAGTATGCCAACTTGATCCTCAAAAACGGAGATCTAGAGGCAAACTGGAAAGAATGGGTAAACAGTAAAATGTCCCTGGTTCAACCTTATCTGGATGAGCTAAACGATAAATTCTAGTAATCATTCAGTAATTAATTTTGAACCCGGTGCGCGGTCTCTCCCCGAACGCAGCCGGGTTCTTTATTTCAACAACTTGTAGTGGAGGATGCGATCAGATGAATAACGAGCAGTTGTTAGACCTGGTAAAACAGATGACGTTGGAGGAAAAAACAGCTCAGCTTCTTCAGTTGACTGCCAACTTTTATGAAGGAACAAATGTTGAAGGTCAGATCACAGGGCCGATGGAAGAGATGGGAATTACGGAGCAGTCCGTGGATGCTAGTGGGTCCATTCTGGGGTTGTCCGGTGCGCAGGCCATCATTGATGTACAGCGAGCTTATATGAAAAAAAGCCGTTTGGGCATTCCGCTTTTGTTCATGGCTGATGTAGTTCATGGATTCAAAACCATTTTCCCGATTCCACTCGCGATCGGTTGTTCATGGGACACAGAACTGGCTGAGAAAAGTGCTGAAATTGCAGCACGTGAATCAGCTGTATCCGGTTTGCATGTTACCTTTGCACCTATGGTGGATCTGGTTCGTGACCCGCGCTGGGGCCGTGTGATGGAAACGACAGGAGAAGATCCTTATCTGAACAGTTTGTTCGCGGCTGCGTTTGTACGTGGATATCAGGGCGACAGCTTGAAGGATGAGCCAGATCGTCTTGCAGCCTGTGTTAAACACTTTGCGGCGTATGGAGCGGCTGAGGGTGGTCGGGATTACAATACGGTGGACATGTCTGAGCGTAACTTGCGTGAGTACTATTTGCCAGCGTACAAAGCAGCGTTGGATGCGGGCGTGGAGATGGTTATGACTTCGTTCAATACGGTTGGCGGTATTCCGGCAAGTGGCAATGAGAAGTTAATGCGCGGCATTTTGCGTGACGAGTGGGGCTTTGATGGTGTATTGATCTCGGATTGGGCTTCCATTCGCGAGATGATTGCGCATGGTGCTGCGGAAGATGATCGTGAAGCGGCATATCGTGCCATTCGCGCAGGAGTAGATATGGAGATGATGACACCTTGTTATGTGCATCATTTGCCTGAACTGATTGAGAGTGGTGAAGTGGATGAGAAGCTCATTGATGCAGCCGTTCTGCGAATTCTGCAACTGAAAGAAAAGCTGGGATTGTTCGATAACCCACTTCGTGCAGCTGATCCTGAACGTGAACGTGAGATTGTATTCTCCAAAGAGCACCGTCAGGTATCGTATGAACTGGCAACCAAATCGGCTGTCCTGTTGAAAAATGATGGCAGCGTGCTTCCACTTCAACCTGATGCTAATGTAGCCCTCATTGGTCCTTTTGCACAGAGTCCTGATATTCTGGGCTGGTGGTCCTGTGAAGGGGTTAAGGAAGATGCAGTTAAATTGGGAACAGCTCTGCAAGAACGCCTGACGGGTGGGAAAGTTCAATTTGCTCAAGGCAGTAATGTTCATACGATTACAGCTGAGCAGATTGCCGAAGCCCTGGAAGTGGCAAGCAAAGCAGACCTGATTGTCCTTGCTCTTGGTGAAGACTCCGAGATGAGTGGAGAAGGTGGCTCGCGCACGGATATTCGTCTGCCAGCAGCCCAATTGGAATTGGTTAAACAGCTCAAAGCAGCGGGAAAACCGATTGCCAGCGTTATTTTCAACGGCCGTCCATTGGATCTGCATGGTGTAATCGATGAATCGGATGCCGTTCTTGAAGCCTGGTTCCCAGGTAGTGAAGGCGGAGCAGCGATCGCAGATGTTCTGACAGGTGTAGTGAATCCATCTGCACGTCTGACGATGTCTTTCCCGCAGTCCGTAGGTCAGATTCCGGTCTATTACAACCATTTCAATACAGGTCGTCCACTGAACCCGGAGAAGACGGAAGAACGTTACGTATCCAAATACATTGACAGCCCGAATGAACCTTTGCTTCCGTTCGGTTATGGTCTCTCATACACTTCGTTCTCTTATGGTGATCTTGAAGTGTCAAGTAACGAGATGACTGCCGAAGAGTCCCTGAGCATTCAAGTACGTGTAACAAACACGGGTGAGCGCGCAGGCGTAGAGACCGTTCAGTTGTACGTTCGTGATGTAACGGGTGAAGTCGTTCGTCCTATGCGTGAGCTGAAAGGATATGTGAAACTTGCACTGGCGCCAGGCGAGAGTGGTACAGCCACATTTACGTTAAATGAAGAACAGCTTCGTTATCACCATTCCGATTTAAGCCACCGCAGTGATCGAGGCGAGTTCCATATTCTTGTGGGTGCAAACAGTCGGGATACTCAGAAGAAATCATTCAGACTTGTTTAATCTTGTGAATGTAAAGAGTAATGTGTCAGGCCTTTTGTTATGGAAGGCCTGATGAACATAACAGGGGAGCGAAGAATGTGGTCAGTATCAAGGATATCGCCAAACAGGCGGGAGTTTCCATCTCTACTGTGTCATATGCGCTGAATGGCAGCAACAAAGTGACCGATGAGACGAGTTCCAAAATTTTGGCCATTGCCAAAGAACTGAACTATGTTCCAAATGCCGCAGCAAGAACACTGAAGAAGAGGGAATCCAAAATTCTAGGTGTATTCTTGACCGATTTTAGAGGAGATGTGTATGGAGACTTGCTGAGTGGCATGAAAGCCGTATGTAATGCTCAAGGCTATGACCTGATCGTGTGCAGTGGTAAACAATCCCATCGCATGCTTCCAGAGAGAATGATTGATGGTGCGATCATTCTGGATCATACGTTTGCAAGTGAGGAACTAATGCAGTATGCCGATCGTGGGCACAAAATCGTTGTATTGGACCGCGAGATGGATCATCCCAACATTAATCAGGTTCTGCTGGATAATAAGGCCGGGGCAACACTTGCGATGGAACATCTGATTGAACAGGGACATAAGAAAATCTACGTGGTGACAGGACCGGAAGGTTCGTTTGACTCTGTGCAGCGGTTAAAGGCTGTGAGACAGGTTGCGGAACGTGAAGCCGATGTGGAATGGATTGAGATCACGGGAGATTTCGAGAAGAGTGGTGGAGAACAAGCCGCAGATCAGATTGTACAGGTGTATGATGGACCGGCAGCGGTATTCTGCCTCAATGATGAGATGGCTATTGGCTTGTGTGATCGTCTGGCAGACAGTGCACTTGGCGTTGGTCAGGAGATTGATGTCATCGGATTCGACAATATTGAATTGAGCAAATACGTCCAGCCGAGATTAGCAAGCATTGATTATTCCAAGCGCAAGTGGGGATCACTCGCCGCTGAACAACTGATCAAAATTATTGCTGGAGAACCCGTTGATCATGAACGAATTTATGTGACATTAGTTGAGGGTAGGTCGGTGAGTGGGCCTATTTCGTCTGATTCTGTTATATCTATGCGGAATGACCGGGCGGTTAGCTATTGATCCCGAATACAGCAAGAGACAAGGCTTAGAAGAATCGAATCATTCTTTTAAGCCTTGTCTCTTGTTATTTCGAGGATGAAGCAATAGAAAAAGCCTCTACGGAGAGAGGCTTGGCCATTACAAGCCTTTTGTTTTGTCATTGTTGTAGGATGAAGTGAGAATGCCTGTAATGAAGAGAGTCAATACGATTGCAATAATCCAGAATGTCAGTGAAAATGACATGCCCTTCGCACCTCCTGCACAAGCTCATTTTCTTCTATTATAACCATTATAGGTAGAAAAGAAATGCTTCACCCTATTATTTGTAAAATAAAAAGTGTGTGGGCACCGGTCTGAGGCTGCCATCTGAAGGGTTATTTACAACCCGATTATTCAGAATAAGCGAGGATGATCCACCGCCATCCAGATTATAGGCGTCAATCACCCCAAGCTTGTACAACCGTCCTTGCAACTCTTCAAGGGTAGCACCGGAACTTCCGCCCTCATTATATCCGTCGACCACAATGATTAATAACTGATCATCCTTATAATTGCCAATGACTGTACGTGGTGCTCGTTTGGGTGATACTTTCCATTTGGCAGGAATTGTGGTTTTACGCCCATTCTGTAGCAGCACCGGAACAAACGTAGCCCCAAATTGTGGTTGCAGGCGATCCAGTGAGTTTTTGTCGGAGAACTTGCCTCCGACCAGTTTACCGGCATCGTTAAGTCCTACAAAAAAGAGATCTTTGAAACTGGCCTGGAAACCGTTCACGTACTTCCCGTCCATGACGGTTGTGCTAAGTGGATAACGTTTGCCGCCACTGTCAGCAAATCCACCTGCGTTAATCCCGGCAATTGCGCCGTTACGCTTCACAGCCTGCATGGTCGTCTCAGAACGCCCAGGTTCACTGTCTAGAGCCATCTGCATGGCAGTAGGGTCTTTTAGCTTGATCTTCATGGCATAGCCCTTATAGCTGCCAGGATTCACTCTGTACATTTCAATCGTTAGCCGGTCACTGTCTACCCGTTCAAATGGAACGCCAAGCTTGGATGAAATCCGTTTGTTGTAGATCGTTTCCGGACGATCCGCCTGGGTGGAAGCCTTCTGCACAAGTGTAGACATCGTACTAGTTGTTTTATTATAGAGCTGTGTCGTTCTTTTAATAGAAGAAGAAGTCTGGACAGCAGCATCTTTTGCCCCCGCAAGCTCTTGGCTAATTGCTTGGGTCCGGGGTGTAATCGTATCCTCTGACAGTTCGGTAGGCATCAAACCTCCGGGTTCAAGTGGAGGACGAAGCAGCAGCAGGCATAATATCAATCCAACAAAAGGAGCGAGTGCAAGCATAAAAAAACGATTAACCTGTTTGACGGGTGTAATCATTTGAGCAGGTCCATCTTTTTCTGGAGTGTCTCCAGTTGTTTTTTGACTTCGCTCAGCTGGGTATACAGTTTGTTGCTGTTATCCGTTTTGTCACTTGCATTATCCTTGGTGAAAGTCAGCAATTCATTGAAGGATTGAACCTGTCCCTGCAGGTCTTCTACTTCCTTTGATATCGTTGTTAGCTGATTTTCATAGTCGGTTTTTAGCGCTGCAATCTGCTGCTGATTATGGGCTTGAAGCTGGTTAATCATCTGTTGCTGGAGATGGTTACTATAATAGTAGGTTCCAACGACTCCTAGTGCAATGAGAACAATCCACATTACCAGAAACAGTTTGATTGAAGATCCAGCCTTGCCTTTGGCGCTCCGGGTGTGATGGATGTCAGAGGACGGGTCAGATGGTTTCATATCATCACTCCTGGTCATTTATAGGTACAAAAAAATTTCCAGTCCTCATTCTATCATGCCCCTATTGATTACGCAAAAATGAAATTCTTTACTTAATAGAGTAAAAAGAGATTGCATCGGAAGGAAGTCCTAGGATACAATTTCTTATAGATGCAATAAGTAGGAACTTTGGGCAGGTTTTTCGACTTTTTTAGATAGAAATGCAGGAAATTTATACTATATTTTGACCTTTCCGGGGATGGAAAGATGGACGTCATGGTGTTTTTATAACAAAATACAGTGAAAATAGAGCTTTTTTATCGGCTTCCTCCTGTATTTTTCTGTTTTTCGACATAATCCGACCTATGCTTCTTCTATACTCGGATTGTCGCATAGACGATGAAATCATCATGACAGAATTTAAAAGTTATTTGTCCAATACATAACAGGGGGAACAACAATGAAAAAAGTATGGCAGGTGGTCATCATAGATATCCACCCCACCAGCATGCTCGGTACAAAATTGATTTTGGAAGAGCAGCAAGATCTGACGGTACGTGGCATGACTTCGACCGGAACAGAAGGGCTCGATCTGGTGAATATTCACCAGCCTGATCTGATTCTGATGGATTATCGTCTTCCGGAGGGTCAGGCAGATCAATATATTGCCCAGATGAAGAATCTGTCAGCTCACAGTCACATCATTATTTTGACGGATGAAGACAATGTGAAGCTGTTTCGTCATCTGATGAGCCTTGGTGCAAGCGGCATGTTATCCAAACAGGCTTCCCCTAGCCAGCTGATTCATCTGATCTCTGGATTGCGTGAGGGCCATGTGTCCATTCCATTGTCGTGGTTAAACAGTGCGGATTGGGCGCAACCTGTGGAGTCTCCGACAGAAGCACGTGTCATTGAATTAACAGAAACCGAAACTTTTATCATGGAAAGAATTGTTCAGGGTGTAACCTATGATAAAATAGCGAATGAGATCAACGTTAGCAGACGTTCCATTGATAATTACCTGCGTAAAATATACGTGAAGCTGGAAGTGAGCAGTAGAGCACAGGCCATTGAACGTTATGCCTTGCATGCAAGACAAGTGAAGACGGGATCCTGACGAAACAGGTCTGTTCTTCCCATGATCACAACAGTTCGGTATGCATCCGGTCATATTCGATGGCGAGCAGGAATAGGTTGTAGGGCTGCGGACTGCGAGTACAGTTTCGGAATAGGGACGAAAGGGGAACGGATCGATGAAATATTTCTTTGCTTCCCGTACCAACAGGCTTTTGTCATCACCACTGAGGGATATACGTGAGATGTCTGGCAGGGATTATTTCATTTCTCTGGCGGAAGAATTGCCTGCGGAGGAGTTGTTTCCTTTCAAATTGTTGGAAGAAGCAGCGGTGTCTGTCTTTAGTTCAGGCCCCTCCGCATTGCAATATGGAGAGCCAGCAGGCTACACACCCCTAAGAGAGTGGTTGAACAAAGACTGGAATGCACGCAAAGGCATACGAACGGTACCCGAGCAGATTCTGTTGACTACTGGTACCCAGCAGGCCATCGATCTGGTGATGCGTCTATTGCTTGAGCCAGGAGATTCTGTACTGGTTGAACATCCCACATCTCCAGGCTGTCTTGAGGTTCTGGAGATGCAAGGAGCCAAGATTGTGCCCGTAATGGGTGATCGGGACGGCATACTGCCAGACCTTTTAGAGCATCACATGCAGCAGGTTAGACCGAAGCTGCTTTTTGCTGCACCCAGTTTCTCGAATCCGACCGGTGCTTTGTGGAGTATGGAGCGGCGGGAGGCAGTCCTTGAGCTGTGTTCGCGCTATGGTGTACTGCTTGTGGAAGATGATTCTTACGGAGAGCTCCATTTCGATGGCCTTGAGCCAACGGAATTTTATCGTAAATATCCTTCACTCTTTGCACTGGATACTGCCGATCAGGGTGGACATGTTCTCTACATTGGTTCATTCAGCAAAACGGTAGCGCCCGCTCTTCGAACCGGATGGGCCGCTGGACATCCTGCGCTGATTCAGGCAATGGCCTCGGTTAAACGAATTGCAGATGGTCAGTCCAGTCCGATGAATCAGCGGCTGTTGTATCAATTGCTTGCCCATTCCCCATTTCGTTGGAGTGATCACCTATCGATGTTGAATCGGGAGTATAAGACAAGACTCAAACTGATGCTTGAACTGTTGAAGAGGCCGGGCTGGAAAGGGTGTCAGTACAACATCCCTGAGGGCGGGATGTATCTGTGGGTACAGTTGCCGGAAGGATTGGATAGTGGCGCTCTGCTTAAGGCGGCTTTGCCCAAAGGTGTATCCTTTCTTCCTGGATCACTATGCTCCACAGGTGTACAGGATCAACGTTACATCCGATTGAACTTTAGCCACCCGGGCCGGGATGAATTGCTACTTGGCATGAACCTGATCAGTGAAGCCATTTCCGAATTTACGGCTCGTAGCTAAGTCAGATCAAAATAGATTTTGTAGCAAAAATTAAAATTGGTTCATGACCAAAGTGATTACGTTATTGCATCCACTAACATTTTTATATATAATATGAATTAATGAGTTGTTGGTTTCTTTATATAAGCTACAATGGTGGCCAGTTCAGGAAAAGCACTCATATATTTTATTTAACGGGGGAAAATTCAACATGTCTAATATTTTATTTGTTAAAGCAAATGACCGTCCTGCAGATCAAGCAGTCAGCGTTAAATTGTACGATGCATTCTTGAGCGCATACAAAGAGTCCCACCCAGGTGACACAGTTACTGAGTTGGATCTCTACAATACAGAATTCCCATTCTATGGTAACACTGCTATCACAGGTACTTACAAAGCAGCTAACGGTTTTGAACTGACAGCTGACGAGCAAAAAGCGGCTTCACTTGCAGCACAATTGCAAGATCAATTCCTGGCAGCTGACAAAGTTGTATTTGCATTCCCACTGTGGAACTTCACTGTTCCAGCTCCATTGGTAAACTACATTGCTTACCTGAGCCAAGCTGGTAAAACATTCAAATACACTGCTGAAGGTCCTGTAGGACTTGCTGGCGACAAAAAAGTAGCTTTGCTTAACGCACGTGGTGGCGTTTATTCCGAAGGCCCAATGGCAGCTGCTGAAATGTCCCTGAACTTCCTGAAAACAGTTCTCGGCTTGTGGGGCATTCAAAACCCTGAAGTGGTTATCGTTGAAGGACATAACGCTTCTGCAGATCGTGCTGAAGAAATCGTTACTGCAGGTCTGAAATTGGCTTCCGAAGTAGCAGTAAAATTCTAATAACAATCTTCTATATAGAACACATCAAAACACCTGTAGTCTCCAGTGGAGATTACAGGTGTTTTTTTTGCCTTCTCATTTTTCATATCACTTACTTCGAGTGGTTTCATATCAGATATGGCCTGTATTTTTTAAGTACTGCTCCGCTGTTTCAGCAATGTGTGCAAGGTCGTCCTTATTTTCACCAGATACAGAATACGTTACATCGAGTTCATTAATGGTTCGTTCAATCATATCATTATCCTCAAGCATGTGTGCATGCTCGGTTAACGCCTGTACTCCCTTAATCGTCAAAATATACTTTCCACGGGAGAGGCGTTCAAACCAGCCATAATAATTTTTTTGCAGAATTGCTGCGGCAGAACCTACGCCTGTCTGTCTGGCAAGGTTGGCTGGAGAGGCTTCTCCGTTCGTCCGTAGAGCGGATGCGACACGCAAAGCCTTCTCACGATATGCTGTGACCAGCTGTCTTCGTGTACTACCTCCCGTATTGTAGTCTCCGCTGCGTTCGTCGAATTCCTTGAGCAATCGCTTCCGCCGAACACCGCTTTTACGGGCAACCTGATTGGGGCCAGTGAGGGGGATCAGGGCGGAGGGCTCGCACAATACATCAATCAGGGGAGCTTTGGTTTTGTAAAATGTGACAGTCAGCAGCCCCAGACCGAGCTGTCTGCATAGTGCGGTCAGTTCGCTCCAGCGTTGGTTCACGGCTCCGCGTTTACTGCGATTGCGCTCGACGGCCAGATACACGAACGGGCTAAGTTTCAAGCGCTGCATGCCCTGCAGCAACAGGGAGAGATTAAATGTTTTTTTCATCTCCACAATGAGTGGTTCGTCCTGGTCTGATCTGACTCCGACGAGGTCACAATGTCTGATTTCCGCCTTGACGTCGAAGCCACGCTGCTCGAAGAAAGCCTTCACAGGCGAATATAATTCGGTTTCGTATTTCACTGCCATCGTCCGTGCTCCTTTCCAGAAGTGGCCTGTCTCTGACCATGTGTTGTCCGGTTTCCTGAATTTAGAACCCTCATTATATCATATTCGTTCTTTTTTTTCTGAAGGCACAAGATGTCTGATAGAACAGGGAAAAGCCAAAATTCGAAGTGGTTGATTGAAAAAAAGAGGTCAACTTATCCGAATTGCCGCATAGGTATGTAATACACTTTTCACAACAAAACAAGACGTTTGGACAGAGGGTGGCGGGACTACACAGGACCGCAAGATTGGTATTCAAGCAGGAGCCGCAATTCTATTGATTTCTTCATACCATTCGGAATGGTTGACAATCACACTAAAGGAGCCATGGGAGGTACCAAGCATGAATATTTTTGAACGCGTTGCGGAACATCGGGCAGAGAGTGACCGTTTGACATGGAACGGAACATTTGAAGATTATATTGCACTGCTGAGAGAGGACCCGACTCCGGCAATGACGGCTCACGCCAGAGTGTATGAGATGATTGAATCGTTTGGGGTGGAAGAAGTAGGTGGGCATAAGCGGTACAAGTTTTTTGAACAGGAGATCTTTGGGCTGGACCGTTCGATTGAAAAGTTGGTTGAAGAATACTTTCACTCGGCAGCACGCCGTCTGGATGTACGGAAGCGGATCTTGCTCCTGATGGGTCCCGTAAGTGGAGGGAAATCGACGCTGGTGACGCTGCTGAAGCGTGGGCTTGAACAGTTCTCGCGGACAGAGAAAGGTGCCATATACGCCATTGATGGATGCCCGATGCATGAGGAACCGCTGCATTTGATTCCGCTGGAGCTTCGTCCTGAAGTGGAAAAGGAAATTGGAGTCCGTATTGAGGGTAACCTTTGCCCATCCTGCCAGATGAGACTCCGTACCGAATATGGTGGTGATATCAGCAAGGTACCGGTGGAACGGGTCATTGTTTCCGAAGATAATCGCGTGGGAATAGGAACGTTCAGTCCATCCGATCCGAAATCACAGGATATTGCCGATCTGACGGGGAGTATCGACTTCTCCACCATTACGGAGTTTGGTTCCGAATCCGATCCACGTGCCTATCGTTTTGATGGGGAGTTGAACAAGGCGAACCGTGGGTTAATGGAGTTCCAGGAGATGTTGAAATGTGATGAGAAATTCCTATGGAATCTCCTGTCGCTCACGCAGGAAGGAAATTTCAAAGCAGGACGTTTTGCCTTAATCAGTGCGGATGAAATGATTGTGGCGCATACGAATGAATCGGAGTATAAGTCTTTTATCTCCAACAAGAAGAATGAGGCACTGCAATCCCGGATGATTGTCATGCCGATTCCGTACAACTTGAAGGTATCCGAGGAAGAGAAAATCTATGCCAAGCTCATTCAGCAAAGTGACATGAAGCATGTTCATATTGCACCGCATGCACTGCGGACTGCAGCCATTTTTTCCATACTTACCCGCTTGAAGGAAACGAAGAAACAAGGCATGGATCTCGTTAAAAAAATGCGCATGTATGATGGTGAAGAAGTGGAAGGATACAAAGAAGCTGATCTGCGCGAGATGCAAAATGAGTATCTGGATGAAGGGATGTCCGGCATTGATCCACGGTATGTCATTAACCGGATCTCCAGTGCTTTGATTAAGCAAAATCTTCAGTGCATTAACGCGCTGGATATTCTGCGGGCGATCAAGGACGGTCTGGACCAGCATGCTTCAATTACAAAGGAAGAGCGGGAGCGTTATCTGAACTTCATTGCTCTTGCACGCAAGGAGTATGATGAACTGGCCAAGAAGGAAGTGCAGAAAGCATTTGTTTACTCATTCGAGGAATCCGCAAGAACGTTATTCGAGAATTACCTCGATAACATTGAAGCATTTTGCAACTGGTCCAAGATGCGTGACCCGCTCACGGATGAAGAGATGGACCCGGATGAGCGTCTGATGCGATCCATAGAGGAACAGATCGGGATCTCCGAGAATGCAAAGAAAGCGTTCAGAGAAGAGATTCTGATCCGAATCTCGGCATACTCCCGCAAGGAGCGCAAGTTCGAATACAGCAGCCATGACCGTTTGCGTGAAGCGATTGAGAAAAAGTTGTTCACCGATCTGAAAGATATTGTCAAGATCACAACCTCAACCAAAACACCGGATGCAACACAATTGAAACGTATGAATGAAGTCATTAAACGTTTAATTGAGGAACATGGATACACCGCAGCCAGCGCGAATGAACTGTTACGTTATGTGGGTAGTCTGCTTAATCGCTAATCGGCAACGAACCATTCCGGATCAGGCTCCTGATGCCTGTTGTGAGGCTCCTTCACAGCAGGGTCAGGGCCTTTTTAATTACATGAAGGTCATATCAGTCTAAAAAGCTGACAAATAAGGTTAATTTTAAAGAGAATTAGTTCTAATGGTATATGTATATTTAGGTATTTTAGTCTATAATCAATACATATATTTACAATTTAAAGTAATTTAGTGTTTATTAAGGAGCTGACTGAACCAGATATGAGCAGTATTTCCGCAACAAGACAGAAGCAACTTGATTACATGGGATTAACCGCAGGGGATCTAAAACTGCTTGCCGATCATCGGCCTGTTTTTAAAAAAGTCGTTAATGAAGTGGTGGATCATTTCTACAATCATGTGGGGAATTATCCTGAATTGGTAGATCTGATCGCTCGATTCTCTACCATTGATCGTCTAAAAGAAACACAGAAGATGTACTGGTTATCAATGACGGATGGAATCGTGGACGACGCATATATTGAGCAACGGATTGCGATTGGACTTGTGCATTCACGGATTGGTCTGTCTGAAGATTATTATCTGGGTACCTATATGGTCTACCTGGATATTGCAACGAGCATATTCCAACAGGTTATCCCTGATTCCTGGCATCTTGTCATTCAAGCGCTCAGCAAAATGTTTAATCTGGATTCACAGCTTGTCCTTGAAGCCTATGAGAAGAAAGAAAAAGAAAAGTTACATCAGCTTGCCGATGACCAACAACATACATTACAGGCAATTACGCAGATTACCCAAGAGCTTACAGGCATGATTAGTGAATTAAATGAAAGTGCAATGGCGATATCAAGTGTAGCCAAAGAAACAGCGGCTTCTCAGGATCAGGCTCAGGTTATGCTTACCGAATTAACAGGAGAGATCCAGCAGATCGGAAAAATGGGTGAACTCATTCGCGAGATATCGGATCAGAGTCATCTTGTCGGCCTGAACGCAGCGATTGAAGCTGCTCATGCAGGAGAGTTTGGACGTGGCTTCGAAGTAGTCGCTAGTGAGGTGCGCAAGCTTGCAGCCAGTTCCCGGGATGCCCAGGGTAAAATTCAGTCTAATCTGGAGCAGATCATGAAGAAACTGAGCAGTGTGCAGCAGGAGTCGGATCATACTTCCAGAGGGGCACGTAGCCAAGCTTCACGCTCGGCTGAACTCGCTGTATTTGCAACAACAATGGAGAAACTGTCTCTGGATTTGAAGAAACTGGAACAGCAGGAATAGAGCTTAAAAGCATTAGGAACCTTCCATACCGTTTCAGGCTGTTTTAAGCTATAATGGGTAGACAAACCTGCCGATGTTATAGAAAATGCAGCCGGAGACAGGGGATTCGAAAGAGGTTGAGGTGATCAGATGGCTTCTATCCATGATGTAGCCAAGGAAGCGGGAGTATCTGTTGCAACCGTTTCCAAAGTGATAAACGATTATCCTGATGTAAGTGAAAAAACACGCAAAAAAGTCAATATAGCCATCGAATTATTGAAATATCAACCCAATGTGGTCGCACGTGGACTTGTCAAACGCCGTTCATGGACGGTGGGAGTACTGTTAACGGTTCCGTTTACGAACCCTTTTGTGTCCGAGTTGCTGGAAGGGATCAAGACAGCGCTGGAGAACAGTGGATATGACCTGGTCCGGTTGTCTACTCGATTCGATGATCCGGCGTACTCGTTCATCAAACATTGCCGCAGTCGTAATGTGGATGGCGTAGTAGTATTCGGGGAAGGCAGAGAAAACGCGAGTATTCAGGAACTGGTGGATGCAGAGATTCCAACGATGTTTGTTGATACGGACATGTTGGGCAAACGTGCCGGTTACATTACTACGGATAACGCGAACGGGATCTCGATGGGTGTCAAACATCTGCATGAGCTTGGGCACCGCAAAATTGCCTATATCTCAGGGACACTTGGACCTGCTGTAGCCAATCTGCGATTGGAAGGATATCGGGAAGGGCTGCGAGAATGCGGCATCCCGTATTCTACGGTATATCTGGAGATCTGCGATTATTCCTTCGACGGGGGAAGCAAGGCTGCCCGACGATTGCTGGCACTTCAGGATCAACCAACGGGAATTGTCTGTGCATCAGACATGTCTGCTTTTGGTGCGATTCATGAAATTGAAAAGCATGGACTGAGTGTACCAGAAGATATCTCGGTTGTCGGGTTCGATAACACGTATTATGCTGAGGTATTCAAACCGGGGTTGACCACGGTGAATCAGAATATCTATTCCATTGGCATTAAGTCCATTGAATATCTGATTGCCATGATCGAGAATCCATCTTATTCTCCTCCTGTGGTGACGGAACCTTCCAATCTGGTTATCCGTCAGACGACAGCACCTTTAAAAGCTTAAAAGCTTAAAAGCTTAAAAACGTAAATAGTAAAGATGTTTACACGAAGCACAGCTAATAAGCTGTGCTTTTTGTCGTTATATATCTCATTTGGAAACATATGGATTAGGGAGTGGTACAAGTCCTATAGTTTAACGGGTAAACAAAGTTTACTGGCAATCGTATAATGAAAGTGCTTACAATTTTCTGTCCATTTGCATCTATCCATCCTGTATAACGATCTTGTAAAGGGCTGGCACATGGCAGAGCAAAGGTTATTCTTCACAAACAACGAACCAAGGAGGAGATCGGATGCATTTGAGAAAATGGTGGAGCTTGTGCTTGTCGGCTGTATTGATCTTCAGTTTGTTCCCAAGTGTGGGAACAGGAGGGACACGTGCTTCGGCAGCGGACGTTAAGACTGGCGATGATGAAGTACTGTTCAAGGCTGATTTTGAAGATGGTGTGTTGGGACAATGGCGTCCACGTGCAAGTGAAAAGCTTGATATCGTAACGCAAGTAGGTCATGACAGTACACGCAGCCTGAGAACCTCTTCACGTACCGAAACGTTCCATGGACCCTTAATTGAGATGCTGGATCATGTACAGAAGGGCAGCACAGTTCATATTTCATTTTGGGCCATGTACGATGAAGGGCCGGACAGTCAGGTCCTTAACGGTGCACTCGAGAAAGAATACAATAAAGACGCTTCGAGTCTTGAATATGCTACCTTTGCCTCCGCTACCTTGAATAAAGGACAGTGGAAAAAAGTCGAGGCCGATGTGGTGATTCCCGAAGAAAATAGTGGTATCACCGGATTCCGCATGTATGTGGAGACACCATGGAAGACGTCAGCGGAAGTGACGCCGGCAGATACGATTTCATTTTACGTGGATGATGTTCTGATTACGGCTGCTCAGAAAATTGAAATAGAGAAGGATATTCCGAATCTGGTCGATATGGTGGGACAAAATTACGCAATGGGAGCTGCCATCAACCAGTCTGCACTAGACGCGGAAAACCAGCATTCCCAGTTGTTGACGAAACACTTTAATAGTATTACAGCGGACAATTTTATGAAAATGGATGCGATGCAGCCCAAGGAAGGAGAGTTTGTCTGGTCAGAGACAGATCGCCTGGTGAAGTTTGCCGAAGCAAATGACATGGAAATCAGAGGTCATACGCTGTTATGGCATAGTCAGGTGCCGAATTGGTTCTTTACTGATCCGAATGATGCATCGAAACCTGCCACGCGGGAACAGTTGCTTGCACGGATGAAAACCCATATTCAAACCATCGTGACCCGGTACAAAGGAAAGGTTCATACATGGGATGTCGTCAATGAAGTCATCTCAGACGGAGGCGGCTTGCGGAATGAGGCCAGTAATTCCAAGTGGAGAGATATTATTGGGGATGTGGATGGCGACGGAGATGACAGTGATTACATTGAGTTGGCTTTCCGTTATGCACGTGAGGCTGACCCCGATGCTGTACTGGTGATTAATGACTATGGAATGGAGGGCAATGGAAACAAGGTGAATGATATGGTGAAGCTTGTAGAGAAGTTGCTTGCCAAAGGAACACCGATTGATGCGGTTGGATTCCAGATGCATGTATCCATGTACGGACCGGATGTAAAGCTCATTCGTGAGGCTTTTGAGAAAGTGATCGCTCTTGGTGTGAATGTACAGGTTACAGAGCTGGACGTTTCGATCTATTCAAGTAATTCTGAACTGGAGATGCCTGTCACAGATGAATTAATGCTGCAACAAGCTTACCGTTATCGTGAACTGTTCGACCTGTTCGACGAGTTGGGAAAACGCGGTGTAATGGACAGCGTTACAGTCTGGGGACTTGCGGATGATGGTACATGGCTTGATAATCATCCAGTCAAAGGACGCAAAGATGCACCATTGTTATTTGATCGTAAATTAAAAGCAAAACCGGCATTTTGGGCACTGGTGGACCCTACCACCCTTCCGATCTATCGTAATGAATGGACAGCATTGAAGGCCAGCCCTTCTTTCCCGAATCACAAAGGACAGGAAGATATTCTTTGGGGTGCTGTGAAAGGACTCGAAATTAATCATCTGGCAGATGGTACATCTGCGGTTACGGGTGAGGCTCGTATGATGTGGGATGCCAAAAAGGTGAATTTACGAGTGGAAGTGAAGGATACCACACGTCGCAAAGGGGATCAGGTGCAGGTTTTCCTCGCGGAAGAAGTCAAGGGGACAGGCGCTGCAACTTCTGAAGCTGATCTGTCTGCCAAGAAGAAAAATCCGCCGTCTGCAAATGGTCAATATACATTTAAACGGGATGGCGCTAAAGGCAAAGATAAAAATACTTACAACGTACAGGAGACAAAAACCGGGTATGTTGTATACGCATCACTGCCTATGTCAGCTGCTTTACTTACCGAAGGCCAGGTCTTGTCTCTGGATTTTCGGATTACGGATGAACATGCTGCTGGAAAGACAGCGACCATTGTTTGGAATGATATTTCCAATCAACAGCCCGACAAACCAGCCAACCGGGGCAAACTGAAGCTCGGTTCTGTCTTGAAACAAACCAAGGTCACTTATGGCAAACCTGTCATTGATGCAAAAAAGGATAACGTCTGGAAAAAAGCTGCATCTGTTAAAACGGATGTCTGGGTGGTCGGAAACTCCGGTGCAACGGCGACTGCACAGCTGTTATGGGATGAGAAATACCTGTACGTATTGGCAGATGTGAAAGATCCATTGCGAAGCAAATTAAGTTCTAATGCACATGAGCAGGATTCGATCGAGATTTTTATCGACCCTAGCAAAGATCAGACGACATTCTATCAGGAGGATGATGCCCAGTACCGGGTCAATTTTGATAATGAGGCTTCTTTTGGTGGAAATGCACGGAAAGAAAGTTTCAAATCAGCTACCCGATTAACAAGCGGAGGGTATACAGTTGAAGTGGCAATCCCACTAGACAGCGTTCGTGCTGAAGGGCAAAGATGGATTGGGTTTGATCTTCAAGTTAATGATGATGGCGCGGGAGATGGCAAGCGAAGCAGTGTGTCCATCTGGAGTGATTCATCAGGTAATTCTTATCAAGATACTTCCGGTTTTGGCAGTCTGTTACTGACTCGTAAATAGAATATTTAGTTGTGAATTAGAATATGAGAATGTTAGTTATTCAATATTGTATATCTGGAAATAAGTGTTGATTTTAAAGGCTGGGACGTTTAGACTATATACATTCATATAAACGGGTTCCAATGTATGACAACGGCTTCAACTAAGTCTGTTGTCACGAGTCAAATGATGCGGAGGGAGTGCCTGTCATCCAGACAGCGCACTCGCTTCTTTTTTACATTTTTGCATACATACAAGGCATTTCCCGGTTGAAAGGACAGAGTGAGTGGAGCACCTACATGGCACGTACAACTTAGAACTTGTTATTTTATCCTATATTATTGCATCGTTAGCTTCATACGCTGCCCTTGACCTTGCAGGCCGTGTAAGTCAGGCTAGCGGGATGGCGCGGAATGTATGGCTTACCTGCGGTGCAGTATCGATGGGGCTGGGAATCTGGTCCATGCATTTCGTAGGTATGCTGGCTTTTGTTCTGCCTACGCAAGTCTCCTATTCCACCGGTAAGGTTGTTTTATCTGTTCTACTTGCTATTGTCGCATCGGGGGTGGCCTTGAACATTGCGGGTAGACAATCGGGCAGGATAAGCAAACTCATGATTGCTGGAGTACTGATGACCGCGGGGATCAGCTCGATGCATTATGTGGGAATGGCAGCGATGTCAATTCCGGTTACGTATGAACCAGGCAGAGTGGTGTTATCTATTCTGATTGCAGCGCTTGCTTCATTTGCGGCATTGTGGCTCATGTTTTTCTTCCGTTATCATCAATCAAGACATACTTGGGTTTACAAGATGGGCAGCGGTCTCATTATGGGTATTGGAATCTCTGGCATGCATTATACCGGGATGTCAGCGGCACATTTCCATCATTCACATGGCTCGATGGTAAGTTCAGGTATGCAGATTGAGCCAGGTATTCTCGCCTACTTGATCGCATCGGGCACATTTATTGCTTTGGGTTTGACGTTGTTTGGCATATTTATCAATCAGCGAATGTCACAGAAAGATCGACGGATTCATGAGAATGAGCAATGGTATCAGGCCCTGTATCATAACCATTCGGATGCTATTATTTCAGTGAACAAGGAAGGTATTGTTAAAGGGATTAATGCTGCTGTAACAACAATCACCGGATATCCTGAAAAAGAGGTCATGGATCGTTCCATTGATGAGATCGCTCAGCAAATCGATATAGAGTGGATAAGTGAATTTGATTCCATCGATTGGGATGATCATGGGCTGGAGCAGGCGCACTACATGGCCAAAATGAGAGATGTACAGGGTGAACTTCTGGACCTTAGTATTGTTGTAGTTCCTGTTGTCATTGATGGCAGACATGTGGGAAGTCACATTTTGATCAAAGACGTAACGGAGGAGAAGCAGGCTCAGGAGAAGATTCGTCACCAAGCTTTGCATGATCCGTTGACGGGGCTGCCCAATCGGCGCAAGTTGGATGATGTGCTGGCTTGTACGATTAACGATTCAGCAGAAAAAGGGAACTCTTTTGCCGTTATGGTGATGGATATAGATCGTTTCAAGATGATTAATGACTCGCTGGGACATTCCATTGGAGATGTATTTCTAAGAGAAGTGAGCAACCGGATCATGAAAGCCATAGAAGCTTCTGATCCCTTGGCTATGGAGAATGTCATGCTGGCCCGGATGGGCGGGGACGAGTTCACACTCGTTGTGACCCAGGGTCAAGCGACAGAAGTAAGAGTGGCAGAACTTGCAAAACAGATTGTTGAAGCCATTCAGTTACCTTATCGACTGAAGGAGAATGACTTTTACGTAACCGCCAGCATTGGAATTGCGATGTATCCGGATCATGGAGTGGGCGTGGATGCTTTGTTGAAACATGCGGACTCCGCCATGTATGAAGTGAAGAAAAACGGCAAAAATGGTTTCCAATTCTACACTGCCCAACTGGATTCGGAACTATATGAACGTATTGAGCTGGAGGGTTATCTTCGTAAAGCTTTGGAACGCGATGAGATGGTCCTGTACTATCAACCACAGATTCGTACTGAGGATAGCCGCATGATTGGTGTGGAGGCTCTTATACGTTGGAACCATCCACTCAAAGGTCTGCTCGCACCCAATGTGTTTATCCCGCTTGCAGAAGAGACAGGCATGATCTATGAGATTGGCAATTGGACGCTCCGGGAAGCATGCAGGCAGATGAAACTCTGGCATGCCAGTGGCGGACCACTCATTCCGGTATCGGTTAACTTGTCCAGCCAGCAGTTCCACCAATCCAACTTGGTAGAACAGGTCAAGAATGCACTCTTGGAGACAGGGCTGGATGCTCGATATCTGGAGCTGGAAATAACAGAGAGCATGATGATGGATGCAGCCGTATCCACGGCGATCCTGAATGAACTGACAGCACTGGGTGTCAAGATCAGCCTGGATGATTTTGGTACGGGATACAGTTCACTCAGTTATCTGAAGCATTTCCCGATTCACAAGCTCAAGATTGATCGTTCGTTTGTGACGGACATTACAGAGAGTCACAGCGATCAAGCCATTGTGGCGACCATTATATCGATGGCACAGAATCTCAAGATGGAAGTCATTGCGGAAGGCATTGAGACGAAAGGCCAACTGGATATACTGATGCAGAATGATTGCCGGGAGATTCAGGGCTATTATTTCAGTCGCCCACTGCCGGCAAGTGAAGTGGAGCATGATTTTTTTGTGCCGCTGCGATTGCAGGGTAATGGTACACCACCGGCACCATCCTAATTTTATGTATGCCAAGCGGCAAGTCCCCGTGTATGTCGGGAGCTTGCCGCTTTTTTTGTTTTTTTATGGTATGTCGCCATCCTTCATACGTGATACGAAGGTTCTCTTTTTTAAAAGGGAAAGGGCTGTTGGAACCTTACATAAACTTGCGGTGGTGCTTCTTGCCATCATACGTAAACCAGATCGGTTTATCCTCGACACGTGTCTCCACATGTACCGTACGTCCCCAGAGGCGATACAGATAGGGCAGAGTGCGTTCCATATATTTCAGATCCAACTCAATGCCTTCATATTGATGCTTGAGCACGAGTTCCCCTGTCCGCAGATAATCAGCATCTTGCACGACCAAGTAAGGGGAGCCCCCGTTGACACGTGAAAATACGAGCTGATCTCGTATGTTCTCCCAGGACTTGTCGGTAATTTTCCAGTCCGGGCCTTTTTTCTCAAATACGTAGAGGTCCAGATCCTCGGTTAATTGCTTGGTCATGTAATTGCGGATAAAGGAGGTATCGGAATCGAATTCACGCACCTCGAACATTTTGGCACGACCTTGCCCTGGTTTGCGGCCCCAACGTTCCTGTTCTTCACGGGTTGGGTTATCCCATCGCCGTTCAATATCCTCGAAAACCTTCAGTCCCAAATAATACGGATTCAGACTTTGTTTGGATGGCTGCACCACGGAGGAGTTGAGTTTGGCAAATTCGATCGTATCCTCACTGTTCAGATCGAGCTCACGGATAATGCGTTGATGCCAGTAGGATGCCCAGCCTTCGTTCATGATTTTGGTTTCCATCTGTGGCCAGAAATATAACATCTCTTCACGCATCATACTCATGATATCCCGTTGCCAGTCGGTCAACACTTCCGAGAATTCCTGAATAAACCACATGACATCCTTCTCCGGTTCAGGCGGAAAATGATGGACCTGAATACCTTCAGCGGGTGCTTCTTCGGTCTGCACGTCATCAAGTGACCACAGATCATCATAGCGGCCTTCCGGGCGTGGTTTTTTCTCACCGCGCTGCTCCCGCATTTTCATCTCCATGTAGCGTTGTTTGTCCAAATGGCGGGGTTTAATCAGCTGTGGGTCCACATGTTCCTGAATTGCGATCACGGCATCGATAAATGCTTCAACCGCTTCCGTTCCGTATTCCATCTCATAATTGCTGATCCGATCCGCCGTAGCGGCCATGCTTTCGACCATATTACGGTTGGATTTGGAGAAGCGGGCATTGTTTTTGAAAAAATCGCAGTGTGCCAATACGTGGGCTACGATCAATTTGTTCTGAATCAGGGAATTTCCATCCAGCAAGAAGGCATAACAAGGGTTGGAGTTGATGACAAGCTCATAAATTTTGCTGAGTCCAAAATCGTATTGCATTTTCATCTTATGAAATGTTTTGCCAAAGCTCCAGTGGCTGAATCTGGTCGGCATGCCGTAGGCTCCAAATGTATAAATAATATCCGATGGGCAGATTTCGTACCGCATGGGGTAATAATCCAGGCCAAAACCATTGGCAATCTCCATAATCTCGGCAATAGCGTATTCTAGGTCGCGGATCTCATCTGTCATCTAACGCTGCCTCCTTCCCGTTTCTGGAAAAAGCTGCGCAAAGCTTTGTACACTTCGCCTTTTTCTTTGATCACATAATACATGAACTGATCCATCTTGATATGACGATAAGCCGACATCAGTGTGCTGCTGCGGTTGTACTGATTCACTTCACCGTATCCAAACATATTGCTACGCTTCATTAACTCACCGATCAGCTTCACACACCGTTCGTTATCCGAGGTCAGATTATCCCCGTCAGAGAAGTGGAAAGGGTAGATGTTGTAGCTGGAAGGTGGATACCTACTGTCAATAATATCCAGCGCCTTCATATATACAGAGGAGCAGATGGTGCCTCCGCTCTCGCCGCGGGTAAAGAACTCTTCTTCGGTTACTTCCTTGGCTTCCGTATGATGGGCGAGGAAAACAATCTCAACTTTCTCATACTGACGGCGTAGAAAACGGGTCATCCAGAAGAAAAAGCTGCGCGCGCAGTATTTCTCAAACGAACCCATGGACCCGGATGTATCCATCATGGCAATAATAACGGCATTGGATTGTGGAATGATTTTGTCTTCCCATGTCTTGTAGCGCAGGTCATCTGGACTGATGTGATGGATGCCTGGCGTACCAGTCGTTGCATTGCGACGCAGATTCTCCAGAATGGTACGTTTCTTGTCAATATTGGACTGCATGCCTTTTTTGCGAATATCGTTGAAAACTACCGTATGTGTCTCAATCAGGTCTTTATCTTTCTGCTTCAGATCGGGTAATTCCAGCTCAGCGAAGAGCATATCTTCCAATTCCTCAATACTCACTTCGGCTTCGACAATATCATGACCAGGCTGATCACCAGCTTTTTCGCCTTTGCCGGGTTTCTGCGAAGCAGAGGGATCACGACCGATGACGTCTCCGACTTGACTGTCACCGTCTCCTTGACCGACATGTTTTTGCTTCTGGTAGTTATACACAAAACGGTACTCATCCAGACTGCGGATTGGTACCTTGATGATTTGTTTTCCATCAGACATGATGATGTTTTCTTCCGTAATCAGATCAGGCAGATTCTGCTTGATGACATCTTTCACCTTTTGCTGATGGCGCTGTTGGTCCTGGTACCCTTTGCGGTGAAGCGACCAATCTTCCTTCGACACAACGAACGAGTAAGGCTGGTGTGAATTTGACATGTAGGCACCCCCCATTGATTACGCGGCACAGTTTGGCCTGTCGGTAATTAAGTATATTCACGGGCGAGGACGATATGTGATGAGAGTGGATATAAAATGATACAATTACGCAAGTTCACCTCAGAGGTAAGGTGAGTCGTAAGAGCAGAACTGCACCATATTTTACAGAAATAGTGAACAAGTGTGCTATCCTTCCTTTACAATAGGAGAAAGACATCAATTATTTAATAGATGCATGTAAAGGAAGGATTTATGTGAATAAAAAGGCGATCAAGGCTTGGATTATGTATGATTGGGCCAACTCGGCTTATGCAACAACAGTACTGGCCGCAGTACTGCCTGTATTCTATGCTTCGGTGGCTGCAGCAACACTGGATACGGACACCGCCGCCTCCTACCTGGCCTATACACACTCCATTGGCATGTTGTGCGTAGCTCTGCTAACACCGTTGCTAGGCACGCTAGCTGATTTGTTAGGACGGAAGGGCGACTTCCTGCGTGTATTTGCAATTATAGGCGTCCTTGCCACATTGGGATTCAGCGCAATCGGTGAAGGGGACTGGTTCCTTGCTTCCGCGTTGCTGGTCATATCTACGATTGGTTTTGCAGGTGGTAATACCTTTTACGATGCAATGCTGCCAGATCTGGTACCTGTGGAACGAAGAGACATGATATCCTCCAAAGGTTATGCCTATGGTTATATTGGAGGAGGTTTGCTGCTTGCGGTGAACCTGCTGATGATTCAGCAACCGGGCTGGTTCGGGATGAGCAGTACACTGGCAGGCACAAGACTTGCTTTCATCTCCGTCTCGTTGTGGTGGTTGCTGTTCTCGATACCGATCTTCCGCCATGCTCCGAGACGGCCTGCATCACCGGATCTGCCCGGAACGTGGACAGGGTATGCTGCGGTGGGCGTGCGCAGACTGCGGCAAACCTTTCGTCAGATGCGGCGTTTTCCCCAGTTAATCCGCATGTTGGTGGCTTTCTGGTTTTTTAATGACGGCATTAATACCATCATTCTGATGGCTACGATCTATGGGACAAGTATAGGCATAGGCACTGCCGACCTGATGCTCGCGCTACTGTTAACCCAGTTTATCGGGTTCCCGTGTACATTGTTACTGGGAGCATGGGCACAACGTTGGGGAGCAAAGCAGGTATTAATCGTTAGCTTATCGGTCTACATATGTATTGTAATTCTCGGTTATTTCATGACACAAGCGATCCACTTCTATGTGCTCGCCGGGTTGGTTGGTGTCGTGCAGGGTGTGAGTCAATCCACAGCTCGTTCTCTGTTTAGCAATCTGATGCCAGCTGGCAGAACAGGAGAGTATTTTGGTTTTGTGAATATTACAGGCAAATTCTCTTCGATCTTTGGTCCATTTGTGTTTGGTTATGTTGGGCAGATCACTGGTTCCACACGTTGGGGTATTCTGTCGCTCATCTTCTTTTTCGTCGCGGGCATTGCTGTATTGTTAACCGTGAAGGTACAGAAGGGGTTGCAGGATGCTACACGGGCAGATCAGGAAGAAGAGCGAAATGGGAGCGTTGGAGCTACTGGGAAAAGTTCAGATGTAAGATTTACCTGATGGTTGTTCACCCGTTTTCATATTAAGTTTCTCAACGGATTACGTATGGCTTCAGGCATTGTTCCTCACAGAACATGTCTGGAGCTTATTCGCGTTTGTGCAATCAGAACATAATTGATCCATGAATAAGTGCTTAAATGATAGACAGCAGAATACAGTGAAAGAGTATCAATTTATGAAAAGGTGAAAATAAAAGATTGACATGATACATTTTGTATCATAGAGTAAAACTATAAATACATATTGTATCTGAGAGTTGTCGAATGTAATCATGTGTTTTGCTTCATTCCCGGGTGAACTTCCGACGGAATATTGCAAAATGCTCACCTATAGCGTGCATATTACTCGTTTTGCCAAACACAAAGGTAGAGTCTGGTCTATCCCAGCTACACATTTATACTAATGAACAGAGGAGAGGCTGCCATTGATCGATGCTCAAGGTAACGGACTTGTTTTCTTACTATGTGTTCCCCGCAGTGGTAGTTCCTTATCCACCGTAATGCTGCAAAATCATAGTCGTATATTTGCCACCCAGGAAATGTGGTTTCTGATGAATCTTGTCGATTTACCCAAGGCTGATTCACGTGCTTACGGTGGCAGCTCCATCATGCGCCAGTTCTACAATGCCATGGTATCTGAGGATGTCTTTGAGAAGGCGTGCAGAAGTTTTGCTCTTGAAATCTACAATGGATTCCTGGAGGGGAGCGGAGCAGACTTCATCGTTGATAAATCTCCACGGTACTATTACATGCTGGAATGGCTGGATCGTCTGTTCCCTCAGTCCAAGCGTATTCATCTCCAGCGTAATCCTCTGGCCGTAGCTGCATCATTCAAAAAGGTAAACCGCCACACAGGAGAAGGATTCGACCTGATTCATAGTCTGCAGAGCCCCAAATTAAATATGAAATCCGTAGATCTCACACTTGGGATGCTCCGCTTGAATGATTATTTTGCCAAACCCCATTCCAATGCGTATGAATTGCAATATGAACGATTGGTTTCCAATCCTCAGGAAGAAATTGAGAAACTATGCGCATTTCTGGGAATTCGATATGAACAGGGAATGGAGCAGTATGGACAGTTTCTGGACAGTGCCAAGTCTGACATGTTCTACAGTATGGGCGTGGGTGATCCTTTCCTCTCTTCGCATCAAGAGGCACATCAGGGTTCTGTTAACAACTGGAAAAAAATATTAGAACGACATGAAGTTGAACTGTATTGCCGTGTGATGGGGGCAGATCTGTTCCACCAGATGGGATACAGTGAACAGCTCGCAGAAGCCGAACAATGGACGGGTGTACATTATGATGCAAGTCCGGATCAAGAGGTCATTGACCGAATCACGCATCAGTTGACAGCAGCGACCGGTTGCCAGTGGCAACCACAATACCGAATGCAACCGGCAGATTCTGTCGTTCATGATCCGGTTGGGAATCGTAATGACCCAGTTGTCGAAGAACCGGAAAAGACAGACCCGACGCTAGCTGCACTGGTAACGATCAGACAGCTGCAAGCCGCATTACGTGCAGCAGATCATCGTCTGGAACGGGGTTACAGTGAGCGAGAACGCTTGAAAGTCCAGCTGGCTTCTGCTCAAAGCAAAATACAGCGTATCAAATCATGGGTACCATTTGGTCATCAGATCAGCGCATGGGCTTCACAGCGCAAGATTCTACGGGGAGGCAAGTCATGAGCGCCATAGCAGGAATTGTTCACAACGATGGTCAGCAGGCGCTATGGGAAGACAGCTGGCGTCTGTACGCAAGCCTGGGGCATGTCCCTGCGGATACAACAGGAGTGTGGAAAGGCAATGAGGCGTTCCTCAGCTGTCATGCCCAATGGATTACACCGGAATCGGTTAGCGAGAAGTTGCCTTTATATGATGAGGAAAGTGGTCTGACCATCACGGCAGATGCCATTCTGGATAACCGGGAACAACTGGCAGATCAATTACAAATATCTAGAGCTGAACTGGCTATGTTGGCGGATAGTGAATTGATCTTGCGTGCCTATCAGCGCTGGGGAGACGATGTAGCCGTCCGATTGCTGGGGGATTTTGTATTCGCGATATGGGATGAGCGGAATCGAAAACTGTATGCAGCGAGAGACATTACAGGCATGAGAGCTTTTTATTACCGACATGATGGTTCACGTTTTGCTTTCTGCACACTGATGAATCCGTTGCTCGGGCTTGAAGGGGTACATAAAGAACTTGATGAGACCTGGCTGTCCGAATTCCTTGCCATTCCTGACATGCATGATTCAGCAGATATCAATTCAACTGTATATCGGGGAATAAGCCAGCTGCCTTCTGCACATACACTTGTCTTCCGGGATGGGAGACTGGAGCTGAAGCAATATCATCGCTGGAATGAAGTGGAACCTCTAAGGCTTAAATCCGATGGCGAGTATGTAGAAGCGTTTCGGGAGGTCTTTGGGCAGGCGGTTGGATCACGATTGCGAACGCACAGACAGGTGGCTGCTGCATTAAGTGGCGGACTGGACTCGGGAGCCGTGGTTGGTTTTGCTTCCGGAACACTGAGAAGTCAGGGCAAACGGCTGCAGGCCTATAGTTATGTTCCCGTACCCGATTTCACAGATTATACGTCGAAAACGTTGCTCGCAGACGAACGGCCCTTCATACGTTCCACGATTAATCATGTCGGCAATATCACAGAGAACTACCTCGATTTTGAAGGCAGAAGTCCACTCAGTGAAGTAGATACCTGGCTCGACATTATGGAAATGCCCTATAAATACTTTGAAAATTCATTCTGGATTCGCGGATTCTATGAAAAAGCGAGCCAGCAAGATGCAGGCATCCTGCTCACAGGGGCACGTGGTAATTTCACCATCTCCTGGGGACCGGCTCTGGATTATTACGCCAGTCTACTGAAAAGTGGCCGCTGGTACCGCTGGTTCCGTGAGATGCAGCAGTATAGTGAACGAACGGGCATGCCTTTCTCACGTATAGCCAAGATCACCGGGAAAAAGGCATATCCGGATTGGTTCAAGGCTCAGTCCAAAGGAGCCAGCCAGGCCGCATCCGTACAATTGATCCATCCTGACTTTGCGCAGAGAACGGGTGTACTGGAAAGACTCAAATCCATTATTGTTCTGCAGGGCGGTGCCCAGGCTGATGCACTCAAAGTACGTGCCGAGAAATTCAATAACCTGGCCATCGCCAACAAAAACGGTGCTGTAGCTACGAAATGTTCTCTGCGTTACCGCGCTTGGGAACGTGATCCGACAAGTGATGCCAGAGTCATCCGGTTCTGTCTGTCCGTTCCGATTGAACAATATGTGAAACAAGGGACGGATCGTTCATTGATTCGTCGGGCTACTTCACCGGAGTTGCCTGACAAGGTCAGACTGAATCAGCGGGTACGGGGTGTGCAGCCTGCAGATTGGTTACATCGTATCATTCCGAATTGGGATGCCTTTACCGCTGAGTTACGTGCTTTGTGTTCTGACAGCAAGGTCGCTGGCATATTAAACACGGAGCGTATCAAATCCGCCCTGGCCAACTTTCCAAGTCCGAGACCAGAGCTTGCTTCACATCCAGATCTGCGATTGATGATGCATAGTCTGATCGTCTATCGGTTCATCCGGAAATTCTGATATAGCCCGGTGAACTGTGGGCCCGGATTTTTCTTACAATTGACTCATGATAGGAGGTGAATACGATGCAAGGGGAAAAAAAGGAATGGCAAGCACCAGCACTGGAAATATTGGAAGTCAACCAAACAATGGCGGGCACAGGTTACAAACATATCGACTGGGTTACGGTTCACGATGCGGATCTCTACGGAACTAGTTAGAAAACTTTACCATATGCCATCATACTTAGAAGTGCGAAAAGGAGGTGAATACGATGCAAATGGAAAAAAAGGAATGGCAAGCACCAGCTCTTGAAGTGTTGGAAGTCAATCAAACGATGGCCGGTACTGGCTACAGACAAATTGACTGGGTAACGGTTCACGATGCGGATCTGTACGATCCAACTTCCTAAGTTGTTTAGTTTTATGAAGTGTCATCATACTTAAAGGGCGGAAATGCAACAAATCCAGCTTTTCGCCTCCGCCCTTATATTGAGCAACATGAATATAAGGGCTTTTTTTTACATTTTATTACGAAGGAGGCGTCGTTCATTGTTGCCTGTGCATTATGTGGCGTATGGTCTGCGCTGGTCGAGCCAAATTCGAATGCCTGAACTACAGATCGCACCCAAGGATGCGGGGACTGATTTTGATGTCGTGGAAGTGCACATCGAGTCTTCAGATCTGACCCCATTGTGGGAGGATTGGGATGTAGGCAACGACAACTTTGTGGCACGAGAGGGCAGTCTTTTTTTCAAAATCGAAGATACAGGTCTGTTTCTAATGGAACAAGGAAAGCGCATTGTTGTATCCCCCATACCGGGTGCAGATGAGAAAAAGGTCAGATTATTCATCCTGGGCACCTGTATGGCGGTCATTATGATGCAGCGTGGCATTCTTCCATTGCATGGTAGTGCAGTGGTTATTGATGGCTGGGCTTACGCATTTGTCGGACATTCGGGAGCAGGCAAATCGACACTGTCGGCCGCACTGGCATCACGCGGATATCCACTTCTCACCGATGATGTTGTTGCACTGACCTGGGATGCCGGAGGAAGAGCTATCGTATCACCTGGTTACCCGCAACAGAAGTTATGGCAGCCCAGTCTGGACGGCTTCGGCATGAAGGAACAGGATTATGCAACGGTTCACGCAGAGATTACAAAGTATGCGATACCTGTTCAGCACTATTTTCATGAGATGGCCGTACCACTAGGTGGAATATTTGAACTTGCTCCCCAACCGGAGGCAAACCATACATCTGTTCAACTGGTGGAAGTGACGGGGCTAGAACGACTGCATCTGTTATGCTCGCATACGTTCCGTGGTGGGCTCGTTGCAAGACAGGGACTGGCACAATGGTTGTTTGAGACGGCTTCAAGACTTTCAGCAAGTGTGGAGATTGGCAGATTGGTCAGAACGGGTGCTGAGTTTACAGCATTTGAGATGGTGAATCGGATCACAGATCATATACGTAAAGGAGTGCATACAGGACAATGACAGCGACTACGCCGATGAATGTGGAAGACCGGGTAACCCGGAAGGAAGGCAATCTGGTCAGTGATATGGGCAGTGAGAAAGTCATGATGAGCATTAGCTCTGGAAAATACTATAATCTCGGGAGTACCGGTGGACGAATCTGGGATCTGATCGCAGAAGAACGCACGCTGGGTGAAGTTGTTGAGGTACTTGCTGCGGAGTATGAGATTGAGCCAGATGTATGTCGTGAGCAGGTAGTACAATTCCTGGAACATCTGTCCCGTGAAGGTTTAATCGACGTTACTCGCGGAGTGTAGAATGATGTTGCGAAAAATAAAGGCTTATCTCTCGCTCCCGCGGTCGATGCGTCGACTGGTATGGGAGGCCTATATCCTCCTTGGCTGGGCACGCATACAGAAGGCTATGCCATTTGCCAAAATCGCGCCAGGGCTGGGTACGCCTATGGTAGAAACACCGATGACAGGACTCGAACGCAGCGAGGTCATCACTATACGGAATATTTCCAAAGCAATTTCGCTCGCCAGCAAATATACGTTATGGGAAAGCCGCTGCCTTGTAATGGCGATTGCCGGGATGAAGATGCTTGAGCGACGCAAGATAGAGAGTACGTTATACATGGGGACTGCACGGAATAAGCAAGGACATATGATGGCTCATGCCTGGCTGCGAAGTGGTAAATTGATCGTGACCGGAGCTGATACTATGGACCAATATACGGTTGTCGGTGTGTTTGGCAAACGGTGTCCGGAGAAGGGATCTGGGGAGATTGTCTATGATACATGAAAGTGAACTCTATTCATCAGGGTTTCCGAAGGAGCTTAAGCTGATTTTGAGCATGATTAGAGGTGATCTGACGGCTCTATCCCCTGAAGAACTCAAGGCGGGTTTGCAAGGAACCGATTGGCAGCTTTTTCTGCGGCTTGTCTATCATCACCGCTTATACTCTGTCCTTTATGTGAAAATGAAAGAATTCAACTCTGCAATCATTCCTGCAGATGTTATGGAGAGTCTGAGACAACAATATACGGTCAATACGTTCCGCATGTTACATCTGACAGCTGAAATGGAGCAGGTGTGTGGAGCTTTTCGTGAACGCGGTATCCGCAATATTACACTAAAGGGACCAGCGCTCGCCCATGATCTCTATGGCGATGTATCGATGCGAACCTCCAAAGACCTGGATATCCTGATTCCGTTTGATGATGTGGAAGCGGCTGAAGGCATTCTAACTACCCTCGGATATGTATCCAAGGAAGGGGAGCGGGCACCTACGGTGCGCAGCTGGAAATGGCGGGAACATCATATCTGTTACACCCATCCGGTCAAAAGGACTCAAGTGGAGATCCATTGGCGCTTGAACCCGGATTCGGGCAAAGAAACCGATTTTGAATTGCTGTGGAAACGCAGCCGGTTCAGTTCATACACACAGACACCTGTCCGTATGCTCGAACAAGAAGACCTATGGGCCTATCTCGTAACCCATGGTGCACGACACGGCTGGTTCAGACTGCGCTGGTTACTGGATATCGACCAGATGATCCGCAGCATGCCACTTGATGTGAAGAAATTAGAGAGACGTCTGAAAGCCGAGGGACGTTTATCCATTGGTTCACAGGCTCTTTATCTGGCCTCGGAGCTGCTGAATACGCCGCTGGATGTAGAGTACAGGTCCTTGATGTCCTTGAGTGACCGTACAGGCAAGCGATTAGCCAACGAAGGCGCAAAGTTCATGAACGACATGCTGGAAAGTCCGGCTGATATGAAGTCTTATCAATCGTATTTGTTTAAACTTCGAAGTACAAAACAGAAATGGTTTTTCTTTATTGAACGTTTATATCCAAGTACATGGGATGTGGATCAATTGCCGCTTCCGCGTTCTTTGTTTTTTCTGTACTTTCCGTTACGTCCGTTTCTCTGGTTCTGGCGGCGAATTAAAAGGTATACGGTGACGGAAAGGGGTAAAGTATGATCTCGGAATTAAGGTATTTCATGCGAAAGTTGCATCATGTCACGGGGCCCATTTTATATTGGAATCTGCTAGGGATGATCTGTATCAGTCTCATGGAAGGGATCGGTATCTACATGCTTGTTCCGATGCTGAGTCTGATTGGCATATTTGAGATGGGCTCCACAGGCTTAAACATTCCCTGGATTGGCGACGTGTTGAATCGTTTTTCTGAAAATAGCCAATTGTTACTCGTATTGTTCACCTTTGTGTTGATTGTCTCCGGACAGGCCTGGATGCAGCGTCTCCAGACGATCCGTAATACTCGAATCCAACAGCAATTTGTACGAACGCTGCGCATGGAAACCTATGGTGCTATTATTATGGCGCAATGGTCATTTTTTCTCCAAAAACGAAAATCCGATTTTAACCATATATTAACGACTGAACTTGCACGTGTGAGCCAGGGAACGAGCATTATGCTGCAAATGGCAGCCTCTCTGATCTTTACGGGCATTCAGATCGGTCTTGCTTTCTGGTTATCCGCCAAGCTGACGGCACTTGTGCTGGTCTGTGGATTGTTATTATTTTTTGTCTTGAGAAAATTCGTCAAGCGCGCCAAGCAGATCGGGGATCAGACCTCTGAATTCTCGCAAAGTTATTATAACGGCATTACCGAGCATTTCAACGGCATTAAGGATATTAAGAGTAACATGCTTGAGCGCTCACACATGAACTGGTTTGAGCGCATGTGCAGACAGATAGAACGCAATGTTATTCAGTTTAGCCAATTGAACAGTGGAACACAGCTGATTCACCGGATGTCCGCGGCAATCATTATTGCGGCATTCATCTATCTTTCTCTCCGTGTAATGACGGTGCCTCCAGCAAGTCTGCTGCTCATCATCCTAATCTTTTCCCGATTATGGCCAAGGTTTACGGCAATTCAGTCCAATCTGGAGTACATCAGCTCCATGCTGCCTGCATTTCGGGTAGTCAGAGAACTGCAAGCGCAGACGGCGAAGAGTCGTGAGATTAGTGAAGAGATTGCTTCGGCAGGAGACGTTGGAACTGATGGGATTCAACCTATGGAACTGAAGGAATCTATTACCTGTGAGGATGTCTGCTATCGCTATGAGGGAAGTGATGCTTACTCATTGAGAAATGTGCAAGCTTCGATTCCAGCAAGGGGTATGACCGCAATTGTGGGGAAATCCGGAGCAGGCAAAAGCACGCTAATAGATCTGATTATGGGCCTTGTGAGGCCTGAAACTGGTCGTATTTTGATTGACGGTGTGCCTCTGTCAGAAGAACGATTATTGAGCTGGCGAAGTTCCATCGGATATGTCTCCCAGGACCCATTCCTGTTTCACACAAGTATTCGTGAGAATCTGCGTCTGGTTGATCCAAATGCAAGTGAAGAACAGATGTGGCAGGCTTTGCAATTTTCCTCCTCTGCAGCATTTGTACGGAAGCTGCCTCAGGGTCTGGATACGATTATTGGTGATCGGGGTATTCGTCTATCCGGGGGCGAACGTCAGCGATTGGTGCTTGCCCGGGCTATGCTACGTAATCCTTCTGTATTGGTACTGGATGAAGCAACGAGTGCGCTGGACAGTGAGAATGAACAGTACATTCATGAGGCGCTGGAACGGTTAAAAGGACATGTGACCATTATCGTGATTGCACACCGATTGTCCACGATTCGGACGGCAGATCGTGTAATTGTGCTTGATGAAGGTCGGGTGATTCAAGAGGGCGGGTACCAGCAGTTATCAACTGATCCGGTAGGGACGTTCAGCAAGCTTCTTAACATGCAAGCGGGTGTTGTGGGGCAGTAAGTGAGTGAGTGTGTGGATATAAGAAGACGTTCAAACGCGATGATAAAGCATGTGTATCTTCTTCTATTTATTCATTTATCGATGGTATAACCCCAGCAATGGTATCACGTAAAGAGGCGCGCCACGATGGGCGCGCCTTTCATGTAAGTAGTTCGTATAATGAGCAAGAATTAATGAACGAGGGCTGTTTTCGTAGGAAGCGGCAGTTGAAGAGCACCGATCTGCTCCAAATGCTGTACGATCTCTTGCACGGCTTCCTCAATGGACCATTGCTCTGTATCGATGATAAATGAAGGAGATTTGGGTACATCATAGGGGGCGGAAATACCTGTGAAATGCGGGATGTCACCATTGCGTGCTTTTTTGTATAGACCCTTGGGATCACGACGCTCACATTCTTGAATTGAACAGCGCACATAGATTTCAATGAAATCATCTGGTTCAAATAACTGTCTAACCATCTCCCGATCCTGTTCATGAGGAGAGATAAAAGCCGAAAGTACAAACAACCCGGCATCTACCATTAACTTTGATACTTCACCAATTCGCCGCAGATTTTCTTGACGATCCCCTGCTGTAAAACCGAGATCACGGTTCAGTCCATGACGTACATTATCCCCGTCCAGAACATAACAGCGTACGCCTTGATCGTAGAGATACTGCTCCAGGGCAAATGCAAGGGATGACTTTCCTGCACCTGATAACCCGGTAAACCATATGGCACGACTATGGTGCCCATTATGCTTCTCCCGGTCTTGCCTGTTGATGCTGGATGATTGCCAGGTTATGTTGCGCTCTTCCTTCGACATGAGTATCCCGCCTTTTCCCTACCATGATATGTATAATATTTTAACATATTTACAAGATTATAGCACCTTACATATTTCTTCAAAATAAGCGTGAATCGACAAAATATCGGGTATAGATGTAGTACATACATAAGCATTATGCATATATCCAAGGAGTATTTTGAATCAAATGATGCAAAATGCTCACATCGCAGGAGGAACAATGTCATGAACAAAAACATACAAAACATACAAGTTGGGTTCAAATGCCCGGATTGCCAGCAAGATATCCGAGCGGAATTTATAGATGAACAGGTCAGCACGGTTCGTTGTAAAGGTTGTGACAGAGCGTATACACTTTTGAAGCCAACCATCGGTGATGAGATTCTACTGGATTGGGAGCAGGAGGCTTTGTATCACAAGCTGAGGGCAGAGCGGTCCGAACTGGATAATCACAATATGTCGGCCTTGATTATCAAAGTTATCGAGTTGCTTACATGGCGTGATCGGGGAGATGGACAGACCCGTGCCATACAGACCGTGAGGGAATGGCTTGCTTCCAGTGGCAAACCTCAGACCTTACTTGAATTGTTCCATCAATCTCCGCCACAACCTGAAAATAAACGTTTCGATCGTTAATGATTTACATACATTAGCCGTTCCTGTGGCATATTACCTGAAGGTGTTCGTGTGTGCAAACGACTAACCGAATTTTTCAGGAACAGGAGCGGATAGAATGAAGCGAATGGTTCTATATATACTGTTGGGACTGTTATCCATCAGTATGGTACCGGCACAGACTGAAGCATCACCGGTTACCGGAGCGTATCACTTTGGCTTCAAAAAAAGTCAAAACGGTCAACTGCCCTCCATTGATCAGGAAGGCTTTAAATCAATCTTACAACATAACGATGCCATTTTCCTGGGGGATACAAAACAGAAGGAATTGTATCTCACGTTTGATAACGGGTATGAGAATGGATTCACACCTGCCATACTGGATGTTTTGCGTACCAAGAAGGTGCCAGCTGCTTTCTTTGTGACAGGTCATTATCTGAAAGATCAGCCTGAGTTGGTCAAACGTATGGCGGCTGAAGGTCATATTGTCGGTAATCATTCATGGAGTCATCCGGATATGACCCGCATCTCCAATGAAAAGCTTAGAGAGGAACTTGAGAAGGTCAAGACGGAGGTCAATCGGCTGACCGGTCAACAAGCGACCTTTTTACGGCCACCGCGTGGAATTTTTAACAATCGTACGCTTGCAGAGAGTCATGCCCAAGGGTATGTGAATGTGTTCTGGTCTGTTGCTTATAAAGATTGGGATACCAATGTGCAGCGTGGCGCACAATATGCTCATCAACAGGTGTTGAAACAACTCCATCCGGGCGCTGTCATTTTGCTTCATTCGGTATCCAAAGATAACACGGAGGCTCTTGGTTCCATTATTGATGAGGCCCGCAAGCAAGGATACGCATTCAAAAGTCTGGATGATCTGCGGACCAAAAGTTATTGATCCGTTATCATAATGAGCAATGGACCAAGTGTAGGTCATTCAAAAGTTTAGTAAAAATATTAAAGGGCATCCTGAGCGATTAAGCTCGGAATGCCCTTTTTAGTTATAACGGTATGCCAGTCCAAGTATTGCATGTACCACATACAGATCTAGAAGAAAGGATTGGGTAATACGATACGATGTTACGTGTAATACTATAAAACAGTATTATAGATGATTCCAATCGTTTTCGGGCCGCAATGACTGCATACTACACAACCAGCAGTGGTTAGTTCAACTCGGGCACCCGTCTGTTCCTGCAAAGACTTCTGCAAGTCAAGCGCATCCTCTTCAGCCATGGTGTGCACAACAATCAGCAGGTCTGGATCGATCTGATCCTTCTGGCTGAGCGTATTATTCAGCATTTGTTCCAGAGCTTTCTCCCGTTTGCCGCGCACTTTATAGGCAGGTGCCATCTTGCCATCTGTTACCCGGATGACAGGACGAATCTTCAACAGGCTTCCAATCAGGTTCTGCATGCCCGAACAGCGTCCGCCTTTATGCAGATACTCTAGTGTATCGATAACAAACTCCGTGCGTACATTTGATTTCATCGCCTCAATCAGGTGTGTAATCTGAGTCAGGTTTTGTCCTTTATCAGCAGCATGAACAGCTTTCATCACCATCAGTGCAATTCCTGATGAGAGATTCTGTGAGTCAATGACCGATATTCGACCTTCCGGGAACTCGGAACTCGCTAGTCGTGCATTTTGATAGGTAGAGGAAAGTTCAGAAGATAAGCTGATATATAAAATCTCATCCCCTTGATCTATGTAAGGTTGAAATGCCGTTATGAAATCAGCGGGGGAAGGTGCAGCTGTTTTGGGAAGACGCCCATCTTGGCTAACACGTTCATATAGCTGTTCAGGCTTAATCTCAGCACCGTCTTTCAGTGATTCTTCACCGAACACGACATATAAAGGGATGATACCGATATCGTGCTGCTGGATCCATTCTGGAGCCAGATCACTTGTGCTGTCCGCAAAAATTTTGATTCGTGACATGTCAATCTCCTTTGAAAACAATAATTTTGGCAAAAAATATAGATTATCCTTATGTGTAAACCCATTCATTTTAATTATAAGGAAACATGACGCTGATGCAAAGCGTTACATCAGCGTCATGCCTACCAAGATAAGTCCAACGAATAACAGAATCATGATCCCATTTAATAGGGTTCCGATAATGGCAAAAACTTTCTTTCGATTCTTGAGGACAAGACCAATAATTCCGACGATGCCTCCGGCCAGATTGAGAATCAGGCAGACCAGGATGGCTAATGAAGCCAGAGCCACTGCTGGATGCAAGGCGATCTCTTCTGTCTGCAACGGGGTTAGAACTCCGATGGACTCGTTTACAGCCATGGTGGCAATAAAGAATATCAGAATATAACCCAAGATTGCAACCAACCCAATGACAAAGCTGGCGATCCCAGGTCCGGAATGTTTCAGTGGTGCCATTGGTTGCCTCTCATGATCTGGCGGGTATGCTTCATACCCATTGTTATTGTATGGATCTGCATGGCCAGGATTCTGATCCGTGTTGTTATAACCTGAATTATAGGAATCGCGATTATCCATAATGTTGACTTGCCTCCCTTAATCATCGTACTGAGTGTTATTAACCTAATCGATGAGTAATGATTCTCCTTTTAAAATACAACGATTACATACCTGTTTACTTTTCCATAATTATCGATAAAAATCAAGGATTTACGCCAGTTTTCTACGATATTTAGGGTAGGGATAGGTTTAGTAAGTATAAACAGACATATGATCTATGAAGCTCCACCCCGACTGGTAAAGGAGGAGTGGATTCGCTACAATAATAGGAGTGAAGTGTAGTTGAATTAAGGGAGAGAACTTATATGCAACGAAGATGGATGATGCTTGGAGCTGTAATGACCATGCTATCGGTGGCGATTGGTGCGTTTGGTGCTCACATGCTCAAGGATACGATTGGGCCGGCGGCCATCGCTACATATGAGACAGGTGTGCAATATCACATGATTCATGCATTGGCTTTGCTCATTATTGGTTTGACGGCTGGTCAACTTGGAGCATCGACAAAACTGAAGTGGGCAGCGCGTCTGTTGTTTATCGGAATTATCGTGTTCTCGGGCAGTTTGTATGTGCTTAGTATTTCTGGCATCAAGATTCTGGGTGCCATCACACCGATTGGTGGGGTAGCCTTCATTGCCGGATGGTTGCTATTGGCATTAGATGTATGGCAGCGAGGTAAGGATCGCTCCTGATCGGTCCAAACAAATCTCGGAGGGTTCAATCCTACATGAAACATAGAACTAAAAAAGCAACTTGCGTTAGAATGTACCGTCATTCTAACGCAAGTTGCTTTTTGTTTTAATCCGATGAAGTTAGTTACAGGAACTCATCGATTTCATTGGTTCGGAACGTATACACCTGTTTTTCATCGACATGGTAGATGCTCACAATACTGGTATCACGATCAAAATTCAGAATACGGCAAGGAATGCTCTGATGTTTACCGTTCTTGTTATTGACAACAATACGGGTGAGTTTATTCTCTTTAATGAGTGTGTCAATCCACGCATCAAACGAGTTTCCATCGGATACATTGGATGTTTGGGTGGCAGGCTTTTTCTCGCTAACCGGTTGTTCTTGTTGATTCTGTGTTTTGACTGGAGCAGGTGAGGCAGGTGTCTGAGCTGCAGTGGACGCCTTCTGTGCTGCGTTGGCTTTTTTGCGTTCGTTGTGAAGTGTGACGAAAGAGTCCTTCTTGGACTGGAGTGTCGCTTCAATAATTTTGCCTAGCTCTATGCCGGATTGAATCCGAAAGTCCGCAATTTGTTCTTCATTGTTTATGAACTCCAACAGGGACTGCAGTGCCAATGCATTTGAGCGGCTCTTAATAAGTATATCGACATTAAATAAAAAGCCGATGTCCTCTTGATTGGATAAGGTTTCTTTCATTCATCCCAGCCCCGTTAAAAATTATGTCAGCTCAAAAAAACGCTTCAATTCACTATATCATTAAAAAGGAAATTATCATAGTGCTAGAGACGCAGAAATATGCCGATTCGAGATGTATCTAGTCCCGGAGTGCCCCATAATTTCTCCCCAGAATAGAACAAATATTCTTCTTTTTTCATCCCCTGATCGTCCTGTTTGCCTGCGCCAGTCGTGCGGGTCTACTCTATAATTTATTTAATCAGGACAGGAAGCAACAGGGGGAATCGGGAATGGGCAATGCATATCAGGATCGATTGAGATACGTTTATAAAATTACATCTTCCAGAATTAGAAAAGCGGATTATGATCTGCATCTTACTTATCAAGAAGCGACAGTAAATGGAGAAGTGGCATCTATTGGAAACCATCAGGTGTTTCGTTTTATCGATCGTATTCGAGGCTACAAAGAGAGGGAACAAGATCTGGCTAGAATCAAGCTGGAAATAGAGCGATTAAAAGCCTTGAAAACCAATGCTGAACATAAAAGAACAATGAAGAAATTGCATGAAGAACTGAAAAACCTGAAATTTGCCGATGATTACTTGCTGGTGGTCATTGAAAATAATAAAGACTATGATCGGCTGAATTCATCGAAAGCTTTCTCCATCAACGGCAAGAAATACAAGCGGTTATTGGCTACGACAGGTGGAGCCAAAAGTTCGACGGTCATCTATGTGAGTAAGGATATTCATTCGCTGTTGGAGAAAAGATTGAATAACGGCAGAGATCCCAATAAAGAGCTGGTTCCTGCCAAACTGGAGGCATATAAGGCCTTGGCTTGCAGTACAAGCACGCCTGTGTCACATCCCGAGCGGGTATTGGTTGTTCATGATTGTATAACTGAATTTGGTGCAGACATAATTCAGATTGATGATACCGAGACAGAATACCCTCACATTGAGAGTAGGAAAAATGAACCTATTCAGATGAATATGAGTGATGGGTTTGGTCTTATCTCTCCTGCACTTAGTGAACGATGGGCAACCGAGCTGGGACATGCATATATCCCGAGTGGATTTTGTATTCGTAATAGCTTCTGTAAAGGGATGGTCTTTACATTTGATTATCACAAGTTTGCTGATCGTGTTGCAGGCAAGTATATGGTGGACGATGCCTGGGGTAATCCTGTGGATATTCGAGAGGTAGACCTGATCATCACAACGTCTATGCTCAAACTATGGAGCTCATACAACAGTATCGACGATTACCTGTTATGTTGCGGTTATTATGGCTACACGTTCAGCGTAACGAAGGTTACACCCGAAGAACTGGAGGATGAGCGTCATTTAAACTACCAGTTCATTCAGTCACTCCAATTGGATGATACCGAGATTGGTGAACTTATTCGGCCTACGGTAGACACGATTAAAAATGTGCTAGGTGAAGACTATCGCAAGGCACTGTTATTTCTCAAAGGAATTCACATCCATGAGAACGATTATAGAAATAGTCCAGATGATTATATTAAAGGGCTGATGGTAGAGCCGCGACTTATAGATGATCCTTTTGTGCGCAACAAAATTCATACCTTAATACGTAAACGAATGAATGAAGCCAAGATTGGAGTTCTAAGAGTGAAAGGCAATTTCAGCATTATATCTGGCGATCCCTATACATTGTGTCAGAGCATATTTGGCTTGCCTTTAACAGGATTACTGAGTTCAGGTGAGTTCTACTCCAGATATTGGAATGAACGCCATGTGGACCGTGTAGCTTGCTTCAGAGCTCCGATGACTTGTCATAACAATATCAAGGTGCTTCGTTTTCAAAATACAGATGAGATGCAGCATTGGTATCGTTATATGAACACGGTCACGATCTTAAATTCATGGGATACGACGACACATTCTTTAAATGGTGCAGATATGGATAGTGATCAGGTATTAACTACAGACAACCACACAATTCTTGGGGCTATTCAGGAGCTTGATGCGATTGTATGTGTACAGAAAACCTCAGCCCATAAAATTCCGGATGAAAAGGATCTGATTCAGGCCAACAAAGACAGCTTTGGTGATCTGATCGGTTTTACAACGAACAAAATCACGTCGATGTTTGATGTATTAGCCAATTATGAGGAGCATAGTGCAGAATATCAGGAAATGATGTACCGAATTCAATGTGGTCAGCATTATCAACAAAATGCCATTGATCAGGCTAAAGGTATTGAATGTAAAAAAATGCCTAAGCACTGGTATGATATTCACGCTGCGGTAACGGACGAGTCTGCCTTGAAAATGGTAGCAAACAAGAAACCTTATTTTTTCATATACAATGACCCGGAGCAGAAAAAAGAATATACCACCTATGTAGAAAAAACGAGTCAGAAGTGCTTGCAGTTATTTGGCATGACTGTGGATGAATTGTATTCGAAAAAGGAGCTGTCTCCGGATCAGGAACAGTTCCTTGCACAGTATGAACAGAGAATGCCTGTATCCACGGCCCCTTCCGTGATGAACCGGTTATGCCATCAAGTGGAAGATGAGTTCAACAAGTTAAAGCTAAAACAGTCCGAGAGTCCATTTGATCATACGATATTGATGAGTACCAAAAAATACTCACAAGCTCGTTACAAAGAGATTCAACGTTTATATCAGATGCATAACGAAGAGCTACGTAGCTATATGACTAACTTGCGCAAGAGTAAGGTGAAAAAGGAAGAAAGATCTGCCCGATGGCAGTTGTTTGTTTCACGTTTCAAGGAACAGGCGCTGGAGATCTGCAATAACGAAGAAGATTTGTGCAATATGATTGTGGACATGTGTTATCGAAATACGGAGAAATCAAAGCAATTTGTATGGGATGTGTCAGGAGATCAGATTATTCGCAATCTATTGCTCAGCAATGATCACATCATCCATTATCCGGTTAGAGAGCCGGACGGCGATATTGAGTATGCAGGAAGAACCTTTAAAATGACCCAAATGTATGTGAAGGAGCAGCGCCCTTGAAAATCATTCTGAATGAACGTCATCATGCCGAGCAAGCAATTGCACATGGGAAAATGGATAAGAAGCCAACCAAAACGTTGATTTGTTTAGCTAAATACGGGCTTCAACAAGGGAAGAACGCCGAAGATGCATATGCGTTGTTAAATCAGTTTATGACCAAGTATTATCCAGACTACAATGCTGTCCAGTGGGATACATTTCTCAATCGTATCATTAAGCAGTCTCAGAAGTATATCAAGATAAGGGAGGAGGCAAGCAAGAGCACGCTAATCGAGATTGATCATGTACCTGTAACGCACGAAGAACTTCAAAAGATCAAACAACTTAAAAGTAAACGGCTCGAGAAATTGGCCTTTGTTTTACTGGTCTACAGCAAGATTAATAATCGAATTAATGAAAATGATACGTATTGGATTAATCATGAATGGAAAGAAATCTACGGTGATAGTCAAATGGCGGTAAGCAAAAAAGATCAGGGGTTATTGGTGCACAAACTTATTCAGTTAGGGTATCTCAAAGAAAGTAAACGCGTCGATTCAACTAATGTACAGGTTTTGTTCGCTGCGGAGCATGGTGAGGTTGCCTTCCAGTTAGTTCGCTTCGATGACTTTGTGTTGGAGTACTCTCGCTGGAAAGGAGAAAATATTAAAAATTGTACCGTATGCGGAAAACGGATGCTGGCAAAATCGAACCGAATGAAATACTGCAAGGAGTGCAAAAAAGCTGGCATTAGTCTCATTAGAAAACCTCTCTAAAGCCAGACACAGCAATGCTTTGCATGGTTGTTCAAGAATTTCTTTAATGATAAGCCAGAGACAGGTTTCCTAGTTATGGGGGAGGTATCAACTTGGAAACAGTCTTATAAAGAAAATACGCTACATAACGCTTAGGTAGGTGAATTATGTCAAATGGGATAACTTTAGCACATGTAGAGTCTTTAATTAGAGAAGCGGTGAAACATAGCGGTCCCGGGCAGCCAGGAGATCCTGGCGAAACTGAACTCGCTATCAAGCGGGCACTGGAGGCTGCTGGCGAAGCCTTACAGGCCGCCGGAAAAGCAAAAGAGGCTTATCAGACGACTCGACTTGTGTACCAGAGTCCTGTTGCTGATTTTGAGGAGTTAAGTATGCAGTACCCTTCTCCTGAAATAGGCTGGACGGTACAGACGTATAAGGATGGGAAAAGATATCGTTTTGATGGACAGACATGGGTAGAGATTGATGTATTTGGTCAAAACCTTCAGGTCGTTAATTCCGATATGGATGGGCTCATGAGTACAGCTGAACACCTGAAATTAAATGAGATTCCGTTGGAAGTACAGGATCGGGTTATAGTCTTTTGCAAAGAATCACGGGTGTACCCGGAAGTACTGGGGATTTTAGCCCCATTTCCATTCGATGGCGAGATTTTACATGTAAAGGGCTACTGTGGAGTTTCTGGAGATACCGCGACTGAAATAAGAATTGAACGATCCAAGGATCTCATTCACTGGCAGGATGTGATGGGGAGTCCACTGAAATTTGAAGCATTTCAACATCAAGATGACGGTGAGGCTACATTTGAGACAAAAAAAGTGGAGGCTGGAGATATCTTCAGAATCAACATCATCGAAGCAGGTTCAAACATTCAGCATCTTACGATTCAATTAACGATCAGAACATAAAAAAGGAGATGGATTATAATGACACAACCAATTATTTCATGGATGGATGCTACACATAGTAATGAGATTATTACCCCTTTTGACTACAAGGTTATTGATGCGGATAGCAAAAGTGATATTTTTATTTTCAATGTATGGAACAATAAAAATGGTGCTTCGGACGTATCTAAAATGGAAGATTGCACGATTACAACGCGAGATATGACTGGTGGTACTGGTGACACGGAGGCTCATGATGTAGAAGTGGTGAAGAATAACTGGTTCCACGTTCAGGTTGATTCCTTGGGGGAGACAGACCTGGAAGAAGAAAGTTCACGTATTGGTAAGAATTTTTCCAAACCTATCGGAACAACAGGCAAGACAACCAAAGATCATACAGGAACCCCTTATGCAACACCATTTGCACCGGGACCGAAAGAAATCCTGGGCGTTAGTAACAATGGAAATCCTCAAGATGCGGCAGGTAACTATGTAACTCTATCCATTCAATGTGTAGTGCCGCTGAACGCGAAAAGTGGCAAGCAACAGTTCAAGAAACGTATCTCTTATCGTTACGTGTAAAAAAAGAAACAGTCATGTGGACAGGCTATTGCAGCCTGTCCTTTTTATTAAAAGGGGGAAGTCCTGTGATTCTAGGTAATACACAATTTACGCGCTCACCTGTATCTCAAGCTTATGTATGGATTGCTGATTACTATGATGGTACTTATTTAAGCGAATTCGATTTGCAGACACAACAATCAAACAGTTTTTATAAAATTAACAAGGAAAAGTTGGTCTCTTTTGGATTGATTGGGCAAGGATCTCACGTGTATCACAACGTTGCCAACGGTGTATTTCATATTAATGCGGATCGGTACTCTATATCATACGTATGTGAAGAACAAGAATACCCGCTAACGGGTAGGACCTTTCTATACAGTGACATCATTCAATTTAAGAATGTTTCTTCAGATGTGAATATGAGTGGACATTCAGGTAATGGGAGTTCGGGGGCTTTCCATAATACGATTGAATGTTTTAACTTCGGTTACAAAAAAATGATGAATTTGAACGATGTGCAGATTAACTTTCAATGTGTGTGTTCCCTGCCGTTGAAAGAAACTGCGTTTCTCCAAATTAAAATTACCTCAGATCAGGACCTGCCTGGGCAATTAGTTATTCGTAAAAATGGCTTTGTCATAGATCAAATCGTAGCCCCTCTGAAGGCAAATCATGCAGGGATCATAAACTGGGACATTCGTTGAGTTGGATTTTGAGATGAGATAGGTGGTGAGAGTATGGCGATTCAAGAAATAGCACTGGATATAGATCTATCTATAGGTGTTTTCAAAGATACGATATATCAGGCCCAGAAGTTGAAATTAAGAGAGTTGAGCCAGGATGCGGACGGGAATTCAATCTATCCAGCTAATGGGTCTTGGGAGTCCACTCCCATTCGGATTCAGGATAAGATTGCTTCATTTAAAGGTGTGGCTACAAGCGTAGATATTGCGGGTGGCGCAGCATACAAGATCTACTGGAGTACATCTGAGGATGGGTTTGAGTGGGGGGCGTATGAGGAAATTTTAGCAGATGTGACTGCTACTAAAGCTCCTGCAAAGTATATGAAGGTGAAAATTGAGATTGTTGCTGAGAAAGAATATTCGAATTTCTACATAGACGAATTTAATCAGAAGGGGAAATACAGTAATCCCTTTATTGAAAGTGAATCTGGTTCACTAGGCTTAAAGAAAATATATCAATTGAACATGGAACGAGCATCGGACACTCCAGCAGGGATAGTGCTACGTCAGAAGGTTGAAAATACGAAATTCAAGAAATTAGATAGAATTAGAGTAAGTAAGGGGTGATTTTATGACAGCTCCAGCGACTACAGGGCAGTTGAGAACAAATATAGGAGATATGGAGATTGGCGATTATATTTCATGTAGTGCTATACGTTTAGGAACAATAAGCGCATCAACAGCATTTTATGATCTTGGTTATCCCAATTCAAATGAAGTAGCTTTGACTGGATTTGATGCAACCACTCAACAAACTGGAGTTTTTTATCTTGTCAAAGTTAATAAAGGCACTCTTGTGGCTGACCGAGTTGTTTTTAATATGGTAAGTTGGGATTCGCTTAATGCAAGAGGGCTGATAGAAGGTTATGCGAATTGGAATCCATTCGTTTTAACTCCAAAGATGACTAGCAATATTGCTCCTCATGGGGAAGCAAGTGCAAGTTCAGAAATAAGTACAAGGCAAGCTTACCAAGCTTTTGACAAAGTATATACTGGAAATAAATTTTGGCAAGCAAATGCAGCTACAGGGTGGATTCAATATAAATTTTTAGAAGGAAAAAGAGTGTCTAAGTATAGTTTGACTGGAATTGATACAGGACAATTCTCTTTACAAATCAATCCTAAAGATTGGACGCTTGAAGGTTCAAATGATGGTTCTAATTGGACAGTTTTGGATACAAGAGTTGACGAAAGTTTTACAACATTAGAGAAAAAAATATGCACCTTTAATAACACCGAAAAATTTACTCACTACCGTTTAAATATAACCAAGAATAATGGTATGGCTGGCTATGTTGCTCTAACTGAATTAGAGTTGATGGATAATATTGTTGGAACATTTCGAAGTCTTACAGGTGGAATTGCTTTTGCTGATTCGGATGGTAAAAAGTCTGCTTCAAAAACAGATTTGAATTTTGGCGCTTGGCCTAAAATCAACGAATGGGACAAGTACATTGTTAATTTCCCTATGGGTAAAATTCAAGCTGGCAAAACTTTAGACGATGTTTTTCACTGGAAAAACGTTTATTCATTTACACAGGACACTCCAGAGTTGAATATATCTTTCAGTGTTTCTAATTACAGAATGCCAAGAGGATCGAGTACACCTCAAGGTACCTTAATATTATCTGCGGCATCAATCCATACAATATATGGGTATCGTCCTGTATTTGAGTATAAGGAGGTGTAATGATGGCAACTGTAGGACAGCAATTACCAACGCCCCAAACAGGATGGAAAAGATCCAATGCAATTTCCTCAGCAATTTCTTATGTAGGAACTTGGGAGAGATTTGAAACAACTATAGGCTCCTATCAGTTTACTGATAATGTTGGTATGTTCTCTATCACAGCAAACGATACAATGAAATTTAACTTTACTGGTAAAAAACTTATTTTGAAAGCATATGGAAATAATGATACAAGTGGATTTGTACTAATACTTGATGGAGTGAATCAGGGGAACATTAAGACTGCTTACGGAACTCCATCTACTGTGGTCGTTTATGAAAAAGACGATTTGGAAGATCGTGAACATAGCGTTGAAATAAAAGTCTTACCCTATACATCCGTTTCAGGGGCAACTAGGACAAGACTTTTGTTTGACTCCATTGATATCGATCAAGATAGGGATCTTGGATTGGTAAGACCAGTGGTAGGATCTCGATTAACAGCGCCAGAATCAGGATGGAAGAGATATGATGACAATATTTCCTCAATTAAATATGTTGGAAGTTTCACTAATGGTGCTGGTACAGGTGCATACAACGGATACTCTAATTACACTTCAATGATAGGCGACAAAATTGTCTTTGATTTTGAAGGAACTAAGCTAAGAATTATTGGAGCACGTTATACCAATCGAAGTGATTTAATTGATATTTACGTTGATGGAAAGTTGCATGGAACTCATTCACAACTAGGGTCGGAGCTTGCACAAGTACTTCAGGTTGAAATTGTTGGATTACCCGAAGCAAGACATCGAGTAGAAATGGTTAATAAATCCAGTCGATCAACGACAACTTTTATGGCTCTTGATGCAATCGACATCGATTCCGATGGTCGTTTATTTCATCCAGAGGAAGTAGAAGATGTCTCTAAGCTCACTATTGGCAAGCGAATCAGGTGTAATTATGCTGTGACTTCAAACGGTGGAGAAGGTGTGTTCAGTGGTCTTGGGAAAGAAACAGACGACTTCATTAGAACTTCTCCTACTGTCCCTGCAATCAATAAAGGTGACTTTTACTTTATTATGGCAGATGAATTCAACAACAAGAATATTCTGATTGCGGATAGACACATCCAAAGCTTTGTTTCGTGGGATCAATTAAATAGTTATGGTAGAGTTTTCGGTATTCCAGTTGATATGGGCATGGTAGAATTTAATTTCGTTGCACGTCTTTTGACAGGTAGTATAACATCTAATGATGATTATAGTGAATGGTATAAATACATTGTAACATCTACGTTAAATAACACTACTTCGCCAGGAGATAATAGTGTTTGGAATTGGAACAGTAGTAGTGCGTATAGTTGGACAACAACAACTGCATCAGCCAATTCAACTTATAGGGCAAGGAAAGGTTTAAGTACAGTCAATGCGTTCAATGCTCCTGCTAGTAGTAATGCAACTTCAAACACTGGATATAGACCTTTGTTTGAAGTTGAAGTGCTTCCAATGAACAGATCGTTTATTAATCATAAAGGGGCGTATAAAAGGTTTGACGCTGGAACTCCTGAAATACCTGAAACGCATGCAACCACGGATAGTGTTCCACCAATGATATCAAAATCTTCTCCTTCTGGATTCGCGAGTGCAAGCGCGTATTTTAGTACATATGACGCTTGGCAAGCTTTTAGCGATGCACCTTCGGGTAACATGGCGTGGATATGTACTGCAAGGACCGGTTGGATCTGCTATAGATTTGATATACCAAAAGTCATAACAAAATATACTATATTACCACCTTCAGATAATACGTCTGTCCTAACAAGAAGTCCAAAAGATTGGATTATAGAAGGTAGTAATGATAGCACAAACGGTTCTGATGGAACGTGGGTTACAATTGACACTGTAATAGGTGTTACAGGTTGGGAAATGAATAAGAAGAAAAAGTTCACCTGCTCCAATATTAACAGTTATCTTTCCTATCGCATAAGAATTACATTAAATAGTGGAGACACCTCATACGTTTCAATTTGGCAGATCGAATTGATGGAAAGAATAACTGCTGTTCCTGCAATTCCTTCAATGTGGAATACAATTTCCGAAACTCTACCATCAGTAGACACATTTATTAATGACGGAATGGATGATCTATCTGTTGTAGATAGAAAAAACGAAAATTTCGTTCAGATTATGACTGTAAAGGGATCACTAGGATCAGGTAAGTTTTTCAAAGGAAGAATCGAACTGAAAAAATATTATGAAGTAACAAGTGTAAATGTGAAGTAGAGTAAAATGCTCTACTTCTTTTTGTTTATAGAACAATAATTTTAATTAGAAAGGGGATGGTTAAATGGCAGTTGGGGATGTATTGGCTAATCCAGCTACAGGATTCTTGCGTATTGATGAACGTGACACAAACATTACTTATTTTAATATAGGTACACAATCAACCAATTCAAATAACCATGGAGGAACCTATTCAACAATTCAAACTAATACAGAAATTAGATTTAATTTTGTAGGAAGTTCTCTCAAATTAATTGGTGGATTAATAGGAAGCGCACTTTCTTTTAAAGTTTTTATTGACTCAGAACAAGATGGAAAAACATATACATGTCCAGTTAATAACAATAATAAGGTAGTATATTTTGAGATTGATGGACTCAGGGAAAGTGAGCACTCTATCATACTCAAGGATTTTAATGTAACTTTTAGAATAGATGCAGTTGACATACTTACGGGTGAAAGTTTAATGCCGTATAGAATAACAATTCAAAATAAATTATTACTTTCATCAGGTGATAAGTTTTATTCTCTATTAAATGATGGCATTCAAGAAACGACCTCTATACCTAAAATGACGAGTAATACAACTCCAGAAGGCGAGGTGCTTGTCAGTAACACGCCTTCTGGAAATATGACTTGGGGGTGGGAAGCATTCGATGGTAATAAAAGTTCGAATTGGGGTGGTAACACTCTCCCAGGTTCATTGCCAAGATGGTTAGGTTATAAATTTACAAAACCAAAAGTGATAGCAAAGTACAAGCTTTATGTTACAAGTGCAACATATTATCCTCGCAACTATGAATTCCAAGGAAGTAATGATGGTGTTAACTATGACACTCTTCATTCAATTGTTGGAGGAACTAGTGGTGTATTAGATTATGTTATTCCGAATAGAAAATCTTATACTCATTATAGACTCTATATAACTTCATTAAGCTCAGGTGTAACTTTACCAGCTATATATGAACTTGAAATGTTCGAAATAAAACCATCTTATCTAGTTCAAATGGAATCCGCAACCGAATCGGATTTTCTGGATCGAGGTGTTGGAGATATAAACTATTTCAATCAAATTTTAGAAACAATGAAAAATTTAATAAAAGGAAATACTGTGCTTGGATCAGGAAAAACCTTTGAACACATAATTGATATGTCAAAACGCCGAGTAGATAAAATTACCCTCGGTTAATCGAGAACACCTTTATAAGATGTGTTCTATTTATTTTTGGGAAGGAGATGCTCCGTTTATGGAAACAATCCCAGTTACATTAAACCCAAACGATATGGGTTCAGGGTTCACTTTTTCTAATGGTAACCTTACCGTAGTTACCTCAACTGATTATCGTGCTATTCGTGCTACACACGGTAAGTCAAATGGAAAATGGTATTGGGAGGTTAAATATGATGCTGGAGTAAAAAACGTTCATATTGGAGTATCCAACAAATCATTCTTTTTAACAGGGAATATTGTTGCAGATAGCTCAATGTGGAGAACTTATTATGGTAATAGCGGGAACAAGTATCCGGAAAATACAGCATACAGTACAGTCTGGGATATTGGGACAGTTGTGGGTGTCGCACTTGATCTTGACAATGGAACATTAGAGTTTTTTAAGAATGGTGTTAGTATGGGCATTAGTCACACTAATGTAAAGGAATTAGGAGAAGTTTATCCTACTCTAGGCTCATTTAGTTCAAACAGTAAAACAGTCACAATTAACTTTGGTGTAAGACCCTTTGTACATAATGTTCCTTCTGGATTTAAAGCTTACAACTTAGTGTACTCTAATAAAATTTTATTTTCATCAGAAGACAAGCACTATAGCATTACAAATAAATACAAAGATAATGCTATTCCTGCAATGACATCTAACACTACTCCATCAGGTGTTGTTGATGCAAGTTCGACTTACACAACATTTTATCCTTGGAAAGCATTTGATAGAATTGTTGATCCAAATGGATGGGTTGCAGCTAGTGGAATTTTGGTCGGATGGTTAAGCTATGAGTTTCCGCAGGCCAAATTAATAACTGCGTATTCTATTAAGTCTGGAACAACCCCAGTCAACAGACCTCCAAAAACCTGGACATTTGAGGGATGGGAAGGAACGAAATGGATTATCCTTGACACCAGAATAAATGAGCCTAACTTTACTGTAGAAGAGTTCCGTCTCTACGGGTTTAAGAATAAAGTTGGGTTCAAGAAATATAGAATTAATGTTACTGCCAACCAAGGCGCTGGAGACTTCTTGGCGATTGGTGATTTTGGCATGTATGAATCCGAAAGGTACATAACTTCCGTGGAATGTTCGGAAGTAAGTATTCTAGAACATGGGATGAACAAAGGAATGATTATTGATTTGGAGGATGAATTCAGCGAAAGAAGGTCATTGGTTAAAGATAGTGAAAAAATCGGTTCAGGAAAAGTCTTCAAACAAAAGATTAATACTAACAAAGTATCAATCAAAAAAGCATCAATTATTTAAATCAGTTAGATGAAATTGTTTTATTTATATTTAGAAAGGAGATGGGATTATGGCAAAGCTTGTGAATATCGTACCACCTATGACATCGTATACTTCACCTTCAGGGGTAGTAAGCTACAATGGTCAAAATGGTGCATATCACGCTTATAAAGCCTTTGATAGAAGTCAAGGTACGTTCTACGGAACCTATCGTGTCACTAATACATGGGTTTCTTACAGGTTTCCAACCTCTATAAAATTGGCAGGGTACTCGATATATTGCTTGGAAAACAACTCGCCACCTCGATCTTGGGTTCTGGAAGCAAGTAATGATGCAGTTACATGGGATCTAATTGACACAAGAAATGATTATGTAGTCGCATCATGGACAAACAATAGAAAAGTCACTTTCAATATCGCTCCCACTAAAGCCTATCTCAACTATAGAGTACGGGTAACAAGAAATAACACCTCTGAAGTAATCAATATCCATGAGATTGAATTTATGGATTGGGTCTATGACAATAAGTATTTAGTGCAAAATAGCTCAACCTATAAGTATTACGCAAGTGGACAATGGCAAGTGATTTCAGGTTCACCCACCGAGCAGGACTATTTAAACTATGGTATGGACGACATCTCCATCATACCTGAATCCGCATGGTCACAACTTCAAGGTGAAGTAGAACTATGTTACTACACGGACGACCCAACCAAAACAGAAGCATCTTTCAATATCGAAACTGATCCTTTCACTTTAGCCGAAGAGTGGGAAGACAAAGAGATCAAAATCATCGAATACACCGATAACCCAAATCAAACCGAATCAACGATTACAATCGAAACCGAACCGTTTACCCTCTACGACGAGTTGGGTGACAGTGTAGATGTTCTATACTACACGGATGATCCATCCAAAACATCAGCGGAACTGAATATTACGGCTAACTACTCCCCATTGGATGAACTTGAGGGAGATTTTGACTTGGTTACGTGGACGAATGATGAAGAGGTAATCGCCGGAAATCGGGACATAATGCTAACGTATAACGCGCTACCGTTTGAGCAATTAATTGTGCAACCAACAGACATAGCGTTATATGGAGACGTGAAAAAGGTTGTCGCTACGAAAGTAACGGAGAACAGTCCGGAAGGTATATTAAGAATGGCTGCTTCGTTCGACTCAGGGCTCACATGGAAGACATACCGTTTCAGCAAGTGGCTTGATCTGGATATCCAGGATACAACGTTATTCAAAAGAAAAGGAATGAACCTGGACACACTCAACGCCATCCCTGAAAAGGATCTAATAGCTTTAACTCGAATTGCCTACTACTTCGATAGCAGTAAGCACTATGAAAACAGCTATTCGCTTGACGAAGTGAAGATGGTCGTTGATGCACCGCGACATGCAGTGGAGTTTAGAGATATGTCACTGCAACTGTTAAACACCACAGCCACAATCGACCTGACCTTCTCTGGAAACAAACTTACAGGTGTGCTGGATGATGCAGATCAGGGCAAGGTTAAATACCGCTTCTTGTTGAACGGTAAAACGTATTATCCGGCGGATGGCAATTTTACACGACTAGCAGCATCTCCATTCAATATTGAACTCAATATTGACGAGAGAAATGTTAATTTTGGCGTAGAGAATACATTGAAGATTGAATTTCAGGATTATTGGGGTGCCGTAGACTCCCGGGAAATCAAGTTTATCGGATCGTATTCAGGATTAATGTTTATGGACGAGTCTGGAGATTTTCTTTCAGATACCTTTGGTGGTATTTTGAAACAACTTGATTATGGGGTGATCATTGCCGGACAGACGACGTTAACAAAGAAAGTCAGAATCAAAAACTTGCTTGGTTATGCTGTGGATCATGTTTACCTGGAGATGGATAAGAAATTCGAAACGGATGGTGTTGAAGTCCAATTATCCAGACAGGCCGACCCGTTTCTTCCGATCGATTATCTGACCTATGGTCTGATTCAACCGGAGGATAGCATCGATTTTTATATTCGTATCGCAACGGATATTCATGCCAAGCCGAATCCTAATGGTAATTTTGAAATGAAGGTCACAGCAGACCGGGTGTAGCTCTCAATACAATGAGACAGGAAGTGAGTGGAATTAATAACGGGGAGACTCTATTAGATAGTTATATACATATTAAAAGTCCGGAAAATCGTTTTACAGCAAAGTATATTCTGTACAATCAGGTGGATGAAGAACTGTCTTCAACCCTAATAGCTGCTACAAGAAAAGTGTCCGAGATCGTCTCTAGTGTATCCGTACGTGTCAGACGGTCACAGGAATTGAGCAATTCGCTATCGGTGATGTACAGGTCGCAAGGAGATCTGGGCGCAACCATTCAAGCGGCATCCAAAGTTGATCTTGAAGGCATGTTGTACGTTCGCCCACATAACCGTGCACACGGCAAATATGAATTACTGGAAGCACCGCGTGTAACTGTTAATCTTAAGCCTGTTGCTGATGCGACCACACGAAGCCAAACTCACCTGCAGACGCTCAACTTTGGTGATACACAGCGTATGATGATCGGTAGAGACGAGATAGAGCAATTCGAATCGTTTATACATTTCGGTGATTTGGATATTAGAATACCTGATCTGTTATATCTGGAAGACGCTAAATTGAGGTTATATTACACAGGAACCCTGGCACCTGGAGCACACATTGAGCTGCATCAGCCTGATACGTTGTGGCGTGAGTACGGGATTACGTATGCGAACAGACCTCAGTCCATTCAGCTCTTATCGTCCAGTTATATCCTGGATACGACTGAACGTTATGTTGAGTTTGATATGATGGCATTGCTTCGAATGTGGAGAGAAGGTATTCTTTCGAATATTGGAATGATTATTCAGTCTAGCGGCAACACGCCGATTTATTTCAACACTCGTGAGTCTTCCAAACCACCTGTTTTGCAGATCAAATATATCACTTCTCAAATCTATTCCATCGGTCGAACCGAAATTGAAAGTGAAGTTTTTATTTATGGTGTAGGTCGCAAGGATATAGCTTCAACGTTAGTTGTACACAGTGATATTGGGCTGGACTGGCTCAAATCTCAGTTGTACGTCCACCGTTATGAGGATCACATGCATCATGATATACCTCAAGTAATCGCGGTCAGCCGTCCGTACCTGGATGTAGATCTGACAATAGCTAAACGTATAGATGCAGAACTAGGTTCGAACATTTCTATTGCTGAAAGTAGGACAGAAGAGAAGGAAACATGGGTTTCTATTTCTAAGCCCGAGCTTCATGCGCAGTTCATTACTGCTATACGAACAACTAAGGATACAGACGGTAATCTTGCCGTTAGAACAGGTCTAGACGACGAAAAAACTGTAGAAATCGCAGTGTCTCATCCTGACTTGCCTTCAGTCATTACGGTAGATAGACAAATGTCTCTAGTCAGTACGTTAACGATATCACAGCTGCTCGATGATGGACGGGATACGAGTTTAATTGTATCCATACCTGATCTTCATACTTCATTGGAAGTCTCCAATTATACAAAAGTAACTTCATCGTTGGGGTCTTTGCTAACGGTCATGTACGACGATGATTCGACTGTGATTTCTGAGATTAAGGTTAATAAGCCTGATCTGAATAGTGATCTTCAAGTCAGAGCAATAGATCATGATGAGAGGGCAGGCAGTCTTGAGATTCCTTATTTGGAAGAACAGCTTGGGCAATTATATATCTCCAGACCTGATGTGCTTTCCAGCATTGAGGTCAAGTATATGGATGTTTTGGACGGCCACATTAGTATCAAGGAAAGAGAATACTTGGATAGCTATCTTCAGGTGCGAGATTGGAAGGATATGCAGTCTACAGTAGATGTGAGACAGATTGTCGATATGGCTACTGAAGTGACAATTTCCAAGCCTGATCTGGCCGCGTATGTCTTACCAAGAGTTATTGCGAATGTAGAGTTAGATTCGATCACAAGTATCCGTAAACGGGATGCCGGTGATTTAGTGACCACAGTAATTGTGAAGAGTCCAGGAAATCAAGCGTATTTTTACATTTTATAAAATGAGTACATCATCAAAGAGGGCGTTGGCCCTCTTTTTTTTGCGTTTAGGCTCATGTCCATCCCTAAGCATCTGTACTTTATTGTGTAACAGTCGTCTTCTCGTTATGATACAATGTGTTCATCACACATTAAGGAATGAAGACCATGCATCAAGAGGACAGTGTATTTGAACAGATTATGAAGCAGAAAAGATTGAAGCCTATCAAGCCTGAAACTACAAAAGTTCAAGTTAAACCAATACATAAAAAGAAACTAGCTCAGGAGCAATTAAGTGATTTGGATGTCCAGTTTAAAAAGTCGGTAGCTGAATCAATAGACCGCAGTGTACTGCATAGACGTGTACTGGGAATTAGAAGAGAGTTAACGGAGATAAGACGATTAAAGAATGATGAGCATACGTTTTAAGGTAGGCCCAATTTGGCTCACTTTAGACGACGCTTTAATCCGTTTTCATATGGTGTGAATTCCATTTATAGTCTATTTTAACCAGTTAAATTTATGATAGCAAAGACGTAGAAAAAGATATAGACGCCGATGTGGTTGCTTTTGAATCTAATTGGGTGAGGGTCAAAAATAACCATCTCCACCTCCTGAAACAGAGATTGATGATAGGTGGTGATTATATACTTGCGCCCTCTGTTTTTTATTTTCTTGCGATATATTGATGTATTGATTATTTCTAATAGCTTTATCTGAAAGTGGAGAGGAACGAACAACAGGTTCTCTATTGCTACTACAGTCTTTTTTCGGTGATTTCTTTTGTTGTTTTCTACATCCATAACCATGTTTAGGATTTGTCTTTTTGTTCGTACTTAAAGTTGTTAGAGGAGAGTCTACCTGAATCTTATAATAATAGTTATATGATTCAAAAGAGATAGACGTAAAGAAACAAATAGATTTAAAATGAAAGTCTGTTTGTATACTGATATTTAAGGCCTATTTCAAGCAGGATGAAATGGCAATTATTTAAAGACATTAGTCATTATTTACTATATAATTAGCAATGTAAATAGTACATTAGGAGGTAGTATTTTGAAGTTGTTAAGAATTTTAGCTTGGTTATTCGTTCCTTTCATTATGATTTTTGTCTCATGGAAGAAGCTTGGCAAGGTTGCGAAAATCGGCGGTGCTATATGGGCTGGCTTTATATTATTGATAATTGTGATACCAACTGAGGAAAAGCCAAACGTGACAGCAACCGTAGAAACAGATGCAGTGGCCTCACAGGAAAAAGCACCAAAAGTGGAAAAGGCAGTTGCTGTGGTTGATACAAAAACCGAGAAAAAAGATGATCAAAAGGCTAAAGAAGAGGCTAAGCTGAAAAACGAAACTGACGCTGCAGCTAAAAAAGCCAATCAAAAAGAAGTATTAGCATTTGAAAAATCTGTTTATGCATTAGAAGAGACTATGTCTCCAATTATGAATACATATCAAGAAGCTATGACAGGCTTAGGAAATGGTACGGTTGACATCTATACTGTCTATGAAGCAACAGAAAATGCACAGAAGGCCGCCAAACACTTGCAGAGCAAATTCTATAATTTAGATGTTCCAGAAAATCTCCCTAAAGATGTGAAACAAATGTTGAATGCAACGGCCTCGAACTTGAGTACAGCCTATTATTCTAAAGGTAAAGCATTCGATGCAGTTCTTGAGTTCTTGGACGATCAGAAGCCCAGTCATATGTCCAAATTTAAAGAAGAAATCTCTATGGCAGATTCATTTGTTATGAAGGGTATTTTGAAATTAATGGAAGCGAAAACTGCTGTTGGATTAGAGGTAGATTCAAAATAGTTTAATATTAGAATAAGAATGAGATGCCCGTTATAGGGCATTTTTTCTTTTTGTTGTGAATTTAATTTTACCAATAAAAAAAAGATCCACTTCGTACTATATCGCATTTTTTGTCCTGTTAGAAAGCTGCCTCATTTCTGAGGTGGCTTTTTATATTTCAACTAAAGCATAGTTCTACTATCTAAGTCTGCGAAAAGATTTACCAACAGTATATTTGAACTGTAAGTACCTACATTTTCTCAAACACGGCAGGTGTCCACACGACAATCCAGAATGAGGCATACAATTATCGTGACCTGTGGAAGAGGAGGTGGATCGGGAAATTATGGTGACGATGGAGCCTATTGTAGTTGGAGAACATGTATTAGTTGGGGTAGAAGTCAAGCTGCCCAAAACAACTTTGCTGACGATTAACACATCCAAAGGATATATCATGTGCGGAGCACTCGACGTGGGATTACTTAATGAGAAGCTCGGGGATCGCAAAATTATTGCAGCTCGGGCGGTTGGTGTGCGTACACTGGAGCAATTGTTGCATGCACCTATGGAGTCGGTGACAACAGAAGCCGAGGCCATGGGCATTACGGTTGGCATGACGGGTGTAGAGGCTTTGTTGAAAATGATCTAAGCACTAACAAAAGGGCTCCCTATGGGAAGCCCTTATTTAACGCCGTAATACAGAGCCTGGCACATCGTAACTTCCACCTCTATACACACGAACGCTTTCTATTAAATTAAGCTTCTTCCTTCGCGAACAAGGCAGCCAGATTTTCTTGGAAAGGTGCGCGAACAACACCTTTTTCCGTGATAATAGCTGTTACATATTCGTTAGGCGTTACGTCAAATGCTGGGTTGTATACTTTAACACCTTGCGGTGCTGTACGTTTACCAAATCCTTCGGTCACTTCTTCCGCAGCGCGTTCTTCAATCGGAATCAGGTCCCCGGATGGAGTGGACAAGTCGATAGTCGACAATGGGCTGGCTACATAGAACGGAATATTGTGAGCCTTGGCAAGCACGGCCACACTGTAGGTTCCGATTTTGTTAGCTACATCGCCATTGGCAGCAACACGATCTGTTCCGACGATAACGGCTTGAATCCAGCCTTTGGACATGACCATGCCTGCCATGTTATCACAGAGCAGCGTAACGTCAATGCCGGCTTGCTGTAACTCAAATGCAGTCAGGCGTGCACCCTGAAGTACAGGACGAGTTTCGTCTGCAAATACTTTCAGGTGAATGCCACGTTCCTGTGCGAGATACATTGGAGCAGTTGCCGTACCGTATTTCGCCGTGGCTAGTCCGCCTGCGTTGCAGTGAGTGAGTACACCCATACCATCTTCGAATAAAGGCAGTGCATTCTCGCCGATCATGCGGCATACTTCTTCGTCTTCTTTCTGAATCAACAGAGCTTCTACTTCAAGAGCATCATTGCCCTCATCCAGGCTCAGGCCGGATTCAACGATCTCATTTGCTTTTTGCATCATGCGATCGAGTGCCCAGAACAGGTTCACCGCTGTAGGACGGGAAGTAGCCAGATGAGCACATATGGATTTTACGTGGTCCAACCAACCTTGAACAGTTGTTCCGTCATATGATTTGGCACCCAATACAACACCAAATGCAGCAGCAATACCAATCGCCGGAGCACCGCGTACTTTCATGGAGTGGATGGATTCCCATACTTCCTCGGGTGTATACAGTTTCAACATGAGGATCGTTTCGGGCAGCAGACGCTGGTCAAGCATTTCAAGCTTGTCCTTTTTCCAGATGAGAGAGGACAGAGGCTGATATTCAGGGGTTGTCATGGGTGGTTCCCTCCGTTCCTTATGTTAAGCCTTAGTAGTAGTAACAGCTGTGGATACAATATCCAATACTTCGCCGATGGTATTCAAGCGACGGTTGTTCTTGATCAACGCTTTACCAATGGACAATGCTTTACGTTGAGCATGTTCACGTTCAGTTGCATTTGGAATGGTATCTATATCCGCCACGTGAGCGAGCCCCACGATACGACGAACCATTTTGGCACCTGCAAAGCCGATCGAATCTCTGAACAATTGTTGCACATACAGATCCTGATACCCTGGCGTTTTTGCCATCGGATCAACGAGGTCGTTAACCCAGAGGGCACGGAAACGAGATTCGAATTCAGTCCATACATCACGAACCATATTCAGTAAAAGCGTCTCACGCTCACGCAAAGCAGTCTCATTCTGAATCCATCCTGGCAGGGATGCGTAATTTAAGAGCAGGTTTGCGAGGACTGCACCGACATCAAATCCCATGGGGCCGTAATATGCAAATTCGGGATCGATGACTTTAGTTGATTCAGGTGTAACAAAAATACTGCCTGTATGCAGATCTCCATGAAGCAATGCCTGCCCATGTGTTAGGAATTTTTCCCGCAGCAAGGCCACTTCAAGGTGAAGCACTCCATCTGTGCGAAGGGCTTCAGCCTCGTCCTCAATGGAAACATCATAATTATTTTTCTCAGCGATCCGGTAGGGTTCATCAAAGATCAGATCCTCCGTTATTTTGCATTGGTCCGGATTAATGAATCTGCCCTGTTGTTCCTTCTTCAATTGCTGATCCATGCCCAAGTCTGATGTGAAGAACAACGTTCTTGCCATGAATTCCCCGATATGCTGTGCAAAAAGAGGATAGGAAACACCTTCGATCAGGCCTTTACGCATGATCACATGATCACTCAGATCTTCCATAACCGTTAACGCGAGGTCATCATCGTAATGATACACTTCGGGTACCATCCCTGGACACAGACGATACTCTTCCTGCAGAATCTCACGTTCAATGCGGGCACGTACCAGAGAGAGCGGCCATGATTCTCCAACCACTTTCGCATAAGGAAGCGCCTGTTTGATAATGATACTTTTATCGGAGTTCTGATCCGTGATGTGGAATACCAAATTCAGATTGCCATCGCCGATCTCGTGACAATCCAGATTCGCATCTGCCGCAAATGGACCCGGTAATGTTTTGGCCAGTTCAATTGCATACTGGGGGGTAAACGGGCGATATTGGGACAAAGGTGCCACCTCCATATATATGAAGAAACAGGAAAACCCACTTCTTTGCTTGGTATATGTCAGTATATCGGAAATAACGCGGTTTTTGAACTTTTTTTTGAGACAAGTCAAGTTGATCCTGATTCGAACTTCCGGTTCAAGGGTAAAAACAAATAGGTCGGACGGTTGAGAGAAACACCGTTAACAAGCCTCTCCACTACATGTGGTGACACACTATTAACTCTCTGTTATGTATTGCGGGACAACCTGCTTATCATGGCATGACAGACTAATTTTAAATAAAGGATGGGATTAATATGGCTACAAAAAACAAAACAGATCAAGCAAAATCGGTGGAACAAGTACTTAATCGTCAGGTAGCTAACCTGAACGTATTGTATGTTAAAATCCATAACTATCACTGGTACGTCAAAGGACCTAACTTCTTCACGTTGCATGTGAAATTCGAAGAGTTCTACAACGAAGTTACAGTACAAATGGATGAAATCGCAGAGCGTATCCTTACGCTGAAAGGTAGCCCGGCGGCTACAATGAAAGAGTATTTGGAGCTTTCCTCTATCCAGGAAGCAGCAGGCGGAGAAGACGCAAAAACAATGGTGCAAAACCTGATCGAGGACTTCGCTACACTTTCGAATGAATATCAGGAAGGTATCGAAGTTGCAGATGCAGCTGAAGATCAACCAACATCCGATATGCTGACAGGCTTTAAGGCTGACCTGGAGAAACACATGTGGATGCTTCGCTCTTTCCTGGGTTAATATAGCCAAGATTTTGCTTAATACAAATGGTTTCTTACGTAAGCCTTCTGCTCCCCAATCGGTTGTCAGAAATGCCCTGAGCGTCTATACTGCTGACAAGAACGATAGGGGAGGGGACCGCTTATGTTAGAACCAACGATACCGGCTTTAAAAGAATGGGCTTCTGCAATCAAAGCACTGGAAACGGGTCGCCAGATTATGGTGATGCGCAAAGGTGGCATTGTAGAGGAAACCCGACATTTTGAGCTGAAAAGTCCAGCGTTTTATCTGTATCCGACTTATGAACATCAGCGTAAAGAACTGATTAAGTCCTCGGATCAATCCTATGTTGAAGAATCACTGGCCGAATGGGTGCCCGAAGCTTCGACAATCCGTATTACTGCATATGCCGAAGTAACGCAGGATCTGGAGATACGAGATCAGGAGATGCTGGATCGACTTCTTGACTTTCATATGTGGACAGCGGATTTTGCCGAAGACCGTTTGAAATGGAAACGCAAAGATCCGCTCCATGTATTGATTTTACGTGTGTACCTTTTGAAAGAACCGATGGAAATCCCCGTACTGCCTGAATATAATGGTTGCCGTTCATGGATTTCTATTCCGAATGGTCCGGTGCCGCGCGAAATGACGCCGGTGGTGGACGTTGCGGATTTTGACGAACAGGTACAGAAGATTAACGAGATGCTCAAATTGTAAATGGTAACATTATTTAACGGAGGGACTTGTCCATAATATGGATGAGTCCTTTTTTTAGATTAGTGTACAGCAGATGGCATAAAAGCTTGAATTGCTGTGATTTTTCTCACTGTGCATTTGTGCTTAAGATGTTTTCTGATTTGATTCAATTTGTCTTTTACTATAGAATCAGAAAGAATAAGGTTTCATGCAAGGGACAAAGGTTCTTAGGAAATGACTTGATTATCATTGAGAATCAGTTTAGAATTATTCTAAAGTGTTCTTGCTTTAAGAATCGAGTACAGGAGAAATTCAGGGGAAGCCCTGTTCAGATATAATAGGCGCTTTTTCGTTTTCGACAACTAACATCAATTTAATCAATGGAGGGAAACAATACACATGGCTACGAATTTCGTCATTGAAGGTCTGAAAGCGACGATCGAAGGTAAGGAAATCCTGAAAGGCATCAACCTGGAAATGAAAGGTGGAGAAATCCACGCAATCATGGGGCCAAACGGAACAGGTAAATCCACTCTGGCTTCTGCATTGATGGGTCACCCTAAATATGAAGTAACAGACGGTAAAATTACACTTGATGGTGAAGATGTATTGGATATGGCTGTAGATGAGCGCGCACGTGCAGGTCTCTTCCTGGCTATGCAATACCCAAGTGAAATTGCAGGTGTTACTAACTCCGACTTCTTGCGTAGTGCAATTAACGCACGTCGTGGCGAAGGTAACGAGATCTCTCTGATCAAGTTCATTCGTCAAATGGAAGGTAAAATGAAAGAACTTGACATGAACCCTGAGTTCGCTCACCGTTACCTGAATGAAGGTTTCTCCGGTGGTGAGAAAAAACGTAACGAGATTCTGCAAATGATGCTGCTTGATCCGAAAATCGTAGTACTTGATGAAATTGACTCTGGTCTGGACATCGATGCTTTGAAAATCGTGGCTGACGGTGTGAACGCTATGAAGAGCGAAGACCGTGGCTTCCTGATCATCACTCACTACCAACGTCTGTTGAACTACATTACGCCTGACTATGTTCACGTAATGATGCAAGGTCGTATCGTGAAATCCGGCGGACCTGAATTGGCTCACCGTCTGGAAGCAGAAGGGTATGACTGGGTAAAGGCAGAGCTGGGAATTACAGACGAAACTGTAGGCCAAGAAGCGTAAAGACAAAACGGAGGAGGATTAATTAATGACTACACAAACAATTCTTCCGGTTGAATCTGAAGCGCTTCGCGCCTTGTCGGAAAGCAACAATGAACCCGGCTGGTTGACCGAACAGCGGCTTGAAGCTTTAAAGCTTGCGAGCGGGCTTGCGCTTCCTAAACTGGAAAAACAAAAAATCGAACGCTGGAATGTCAGCGAGTACGGAACATATAAAACAAGTGAAGCCATTTCTTCTTTGACAGAAGTACCTGCTTCTATCAAAGATCTGGTTCAGGATCAAGCTGAAGGCAGTCTGGTTATCCAGCGCAATTCCGGTACGGTATACTCCAAGGTGTCTGCTGATCTGGCAGCAAAAGGAGTTATCTTCACGGATCTGGCTACAGCGGTTCGCGAACATGGCGATCTGGTAAAACAATATCTGAACACAGCAGTTAAAGCGGATGAGCATTCCCTCGCTGCATTGCATGCGGCACTTTGGAATGGCGGGGTCTTCCTGTATGTTCCGAAAAATGTCGAAATCGAAGTACCACTGCAAGCAGTGTTGCTTACGGATGACGCATCTGCAACGTTTGCACCTCACGTGCTTGTTGTTGTAGAAGCAAACAGCTCCGTAACTTATGTGGATAACTATGTATCTGGCGAATTGTCCGCACCTGTTTTCCATAATGGTGTTGTGGAAGTATTCGCAAAATCCGGTGCTAAAGTACGTTTTGCATCGGTTCATCAACTGAGTGTAAATGTAACTGATGTTTCATTCCGTCGTGCAGTGTTGGAGAATGATGCTTCCATCGAGTGGATTGTAGGCGAAATGAACAATGGCGACACAGCGAGCAACACGATGACCGTGCTGAAAGGCAATGGATCAAGTTCTGATTCCAAAGTCATCGCTGTAGGTTCCGGTTCGCAAAAAATCAACTACACCACAGAAGCTCGTCACTTCGGTAAGAATACGCCAAGCCAGATGATTACACGTGCAGTTATGCGTGAAGAAGCTTCTGCAATCATCAACGGCATCACGAAGATTGAGAAAGGCGCTACCAAAGCTGATGGACAGCAGACAGAGAAAGTATTGATGCTGAGTCCTAAAGCACGTGGAGACGCCAACCCAATCCTTCTTATTGACGAGGATGATGTAACAGCAGGTCACGCGGCTTCTGTTGGTCAAGTCAATGCCGAGCAGATTCATTACTTGATGTCGCGCGGAATTAACCGTACGGATGCCGAACGCCTGATCATCTATGGCTTCCTGGCTCCGGTGGTGGCGGATATTCCTCTGGAAGCACTGCGCACCCAATTGCAGTCCCTGATTGAGAAGAAGCTGGGACAATGAACCCGTCCATTCGCGAGCAGTTCCCGATCCTCCACCAGGAAATTAACGGACACCCGCTCGTATATTTAGATAGTGCTGCAACTTCACAGAAGCCTCATGCTGTGATCGAAGCAGTCAAACATTATTATGAGTATGAGAACTCCAACGTACATCGCGGTGTTCATACCCTTGGAAGCCGTGCAACGGACGCTTACGAAGGCGCACGGGAGAAGGTAGCCAAGTTTATCAATGCCCGTAGTACACAGGAGATTATCTTTACTCGCGGTACAACGACAGCCCTGAATCTGGTGGCTTCATCGTACGCCCGCGCCAATTGCAAAGAAGGCGATGAAATTGTTATCACGCAAATGGAGCACCATAGTAATCTGATTCCTTGGCAGCAAGTTGCCAAGGAGACAGGTGCAACATTGAAATACATTCCGCTTCAGCCTGACGGTCATATTGAATTGGCTGATGTTGAGAAGACGATTACGAACAATACTAAAATTGTAGCAATCGCTTATGTATCCAATGTTATGGGTCTGATCCATCCAGTGAAACAAATTGCTGAAATTGCACACCGCAATGGTGCTGTCATCGTTGTTGATGGCGCACAAAGCACACCTCACATGAAGGTGGACGTTCAGGATCTGGACTGTGATTTCTATGCATTATCCGGTCATAAAATGTGCGGACCAACCGGAATCGGTGCACTCTACGGCAAAAAGGCGCTGCTGGAGTCCATGGAACCCATTGAGTTCGGTGGTGAAATGATTGATGATGTGGGTCTGTACGAATCCAACTGGAAAGAGCTTCCCTGGAAGTTCGAAGGTGGAACCCCGATTATCGCAGGTGCGGTAGGGTTGGGAGCTGCCATTGATTTTCTGGAGCAGATTGGTATGGATGAGATCGCACATCATGAGAGTGTGCTGGCAGCTTATGCAACAGAACGACTGGCCGAGATCGATGGGTTAACCATCTATGGCCCAGCCAAGCGGCATGTGGGTGTTGTTACCTTTAATCTGGGGGATGTTCATCCGCATGATGTGGCAACTGTGCTGGATGCGAGTGGCGTAGCCATTCGTGCCGGACACCATTGCTGTCAACCGCTAATGCGCTGGCTTGAAGTTAGCTCAACAGCTCGTGCCAGCTTCTATCTATACAATAACGAACAAGATGTAGATCGGCTTGTCAGCGCCTTAATCCAGACAAAGGAGTATTTTGGCGATGCAACTTGATGATCTGTACAGACGTGTTATAATGGACCACTACAAAAACCCGCGTAACCGCGGAACATTTGATAATGACGCTGTCACGGTGAATTTGAACAATCCAACGTGCGGCGACCGGATTTCACTGCAAATTTTGCTGAAAGACGGAATCGTCCAGGAAGCCAAATATACGGGTGAAGGCTGCTCCATCAGCATGTCCTCTGCATCGATGATGACAGAGGCCGTCAAAGGTAAAACGATGGAACAGGCACTCGATATCGCTAACCGTTTTTCCTCACTGATGAAAGGTGAAGAAGTCGATTTCGACGATTATGAAGATCTCGAAGCCCTATCCGGTGTGAACAAGTTCCCTGCACGCATCAAATGTGCCACTCTGGCCTGGAATGCATTACGCAAAGGGATTGACGAAGAGAACAAAGTACAATAACGATAGGGAGGTAGAGCAAGATGGCTAAAAAAGCACCAGAAATGGAAGAGTACAAATATGGTTTTCGCGACGAGCACAAATCCATCTTTCAAACCGGTAAAGGTCTGACTGCAGAAGTGGTTACCGAGATTTCCAAGATTAAGAATGAACCGGAATGGATGTTGGAATTCCGTTTGAAATCTCTGAAACAATTCGAAAAGATGCCAATGCCGAAATGGGGCGGAGATCTCGACGGATTGGATTTCAATGAAATTCAGTACTACGTTCGTGCTTCTGAAAAACAAGGTAAAACATGGGAGGAAGTTCCTTCTGAAATCAAGGAAACCTTTGATAAATTGGGTATCCCTGAAGCAGAGCAAAAGTTCCTTGCAGGTGTATCGGCTCAGTATGAGTCCGAGGTTGTATACCACAACATGCAAAAGGAATTGGAAGACCAAGGTGTAATCTTCATGGATACGGACACGGCTCTGAGAGAGCATCCGGAAATCCTGCGTGAATATTTTGCAACGGTTATTCCACCAGCAGATAACAAATTTGCTGCATTGAATAGTGCGGTATGGTCCGGAGGAAGCTTCATCTACGTGCCTAAGGGCGTTAAATGTGAAGTACCTCTGCAAGCCTACTTCCGGATTAACTCCGAGAATATGGGACAATTCGAGCGTACACTCATCATTGCGGACGAAGACAGCTTCGTTCACTATGTAGAGGGATGTACAGCTCCAATCTACAGCACGAACTCACTGCACAGTGCGGTTGTTGAGATCATCTGTAAGAAAAATGCTCGTGTTCGTTACACAACGATTCAAAACTGGGCACCAAACATCTACAACCTCGTTACAAAACGTGCGGTTGCTGAAGAAAATGCAACGATGGAATGGGTCGATGGTAACATCGGTTCCAAACTGACGATGAAATATCCAGCGGTTGTACTGAAAGGCCGTGGAGCTAAAGGTTCCGTACTCTCCATCGCTGTAGCTGGTAAAAACCAGCATCAGGATGCAGGTGCGAAAATGATCCACTTGGCTCCGGATACAACATCTACGATTGTATCCAAATCCATCAGTAAACATGGTGGTAAAGTAACGTACCGTGGTTTGGCTTCCTTTGGGCGTCAAGCTGAGGGCGCGAAATCCAACATCAAGTGTGATACACTCATTCTCGATAATGAGTCCACATCGGATACAATTCCTTACAATGAAATCATGAATGATAACATCATGCTGGAGCATGAAGCTACAGTATCCAAAGTGTCTGAGGATCAACTCTTCTACCTGATGAGCCGTGGTCTGACTGATGCAGAAGCAACACAGATGATTATCATGGGCTTCATTGAGCCATTCACGAAGGAATTGCCAATGGAATACGCTGTTGAGATGAATAGATTGATCAAATTCGAAATGGAGGGCTCCATTGGTTAATCCAATGCAGCGCCTTTCGAAGCCGTAAAGCTGAAGCTAGTTGCTAATGTTAAGCGGTAGATATCGTTTTATGTGATCGAATACCCTCTAGAGCAGACTTTTTAACAAGTCTCTCTAGGGGGTATTTTTATTCAAAAAATCTGGGGATAACAGCGATCAGAAGGTTGTTCTGTTATCGGAGTGGCAAGTGTAAATATTCTTTAGATCAAATTGTATATTTACAAATGAATAGACCAGCGTTATTCTTCCATTGACGAATATTACATATATTTGAATTGATTCTAATATGAGGAGGGATATGATGCGAAGAAGTATAGTTAAAAAAGGAGCAGCCTTGGTATTGTCTGCTGTTGTTGCCTTTACGAGCTCACCGTTATTTTTATCAACGGCGAGTGCAGCAGAAGATGGATCGGTATCGGGTTCATTCAACGTACTTAGTTACAATGTAGGTGGTCTTCCAGACCTGGTATCCAGCTCCAATCCCAAGGAGTACACCGTTCAGATTTCCCCAAAATTAAATGACTATGACATCATTAATGTGCAAGAGGATTTTAATTATCATAATGAGCTGATATCTCAGGTCACTCTGCCGTATTTGACGACAACAAGCGGAATTGCGGGGTTTGGTAGTGGGTTGAACAGTCTGTCCAAATATCCATTCCGTGACTTGAAACGTATTACCTGGGATAAGCGATCTGGTCTTTTTGACAATGGAAGTGATGAATTGACTCCAAAAGGATTTACAGCAGCTACATATGAGATCACACCTCAGGTAAAATTGGACGTGTACAACTTGCATGCGGACGCAGGTAGCGATGATAAATCGCTTGAGGCCAGACGAGATAATATCAGACAACTCTCCAATTACATAAAGGAGCACTCGGACGGGAACGCAGTTATCGTATTTGGGGATACCAATACACGGTACACCCGTGCTGCTGACAATATAGAGCTACTCATGTCTGAGAATGGTTTAAGAGATCCGTGGATCGATTTGATTCGAGGTGGGAGTATTCCCGCTGATGGAGAAGCCCTTATGGATACAACCAATTTAAATGGACCCAACTACGAGATAGTGGACAAAATTTTGTATCGCGGAAGTAAAGCATTGTCCCTTAATGCACAGAGCTATCGGGTAGAAAATCAAACATTTGTTGACCCGAGTGGGAAGCAACTCTCCGATCATTATCCGATTACAGCAGAATTTGTGTACAGCACCTCTTCTCAGTACCAATTAAGTTCAACAATCGGAGGATCCGGAGGAACTGGGTTTAATGATCTGAATCAGATTCCCGATGCCAGACCCAGCTCCGTTGTGCTCAACTCGGGTAATCGTGTAGACGGCATTTCAACGCTGTACAAGGATGGAACGAACCTGGTACATGGTGGTCAATCCAACATTGTCACACTGAACCTGGCTGACGGAGAATACTTAACCGAGGCAACAATTGGTCAGGGGACACGAAATGGAGATAAACGGATCTTTTACGTGGAGTTGTCCACCAATCTTGGAAATAAAATTGAAGGCGGACAAAAGATATCGGATCAAATCAAACTTGAGGCACCAGCGGGGTGGTACATTGCCGGATTTTATGGAAGAGCAGGACAGGAATTGGATCAGCTAGGCGTCATATTCAGACCTCTGAATTAGAAGTGAGTAGTGGTTAAAATGAAATAATAATATATACATTTCATAGAGTGTTCATATTAGCACATCGCCGCTTGGAATATACGTTGGAGAGAGACCATAAGGTTTCCCTAATGATATTCTGAGCGGTATTTTTGTGGAATAAAATAAGACCAATAGCACAAGCCATTTCATAGATTTAAGCATTTAATGATAGAAAAGGATGTGAGTGTATGAGCGTGAACCCTTTCGAGGGATATCGGATTACAAGTTCATTCGGCTATCGAATTCATCCTATTCATGGTGGACAGACATTTCACCGCGGAATTGATCTCGTGACAGAGCCCTGGAATGGCCCCGTCTATGCCTTTATGGAAGGTAGGGTACGTTTTGCTTCAGAAGGAGTTACAGGCTCCGGATTCGGCGGTTACGGGCTTACAGTTGCCCTTCAAGATCATCGTGGCTACTTGCATTGTTATGCTCACCTTTCGCGGATTGCCGTAACCGTTGGGCAGCGGGTGAAGAGAGGCCAGCTTATCGGTAATCAGGGAAGCACGGGTCAGAGTACCGGCCCGCATGTACATTATGAGATTCGTAAAACAAGTGCACCATCGTACGGGTACACAGCTAGCGAAGATGGTGTGATGGAACCGGGTGCGTATCTACAGGCTGAATACGGAACTGCATCTCAGGAACAGGAGGCACCGCCGATGACCACTGAGCAGAAGAAAATGTTTGAAGCTATGCAGAAAACGCTAGAGATTCAAGGGGGATGGATTCAGCAACAGGAGCAACTTTCCAATATGGATTGTCCCGCATGGGCGAAGCAAGCATTTGATTATTATCGACCCTTTATTATGAACGACAAAGGCAGTTATGAATTTTGGAGATTACTTGTTATCATGTACCGCAAGGAAAAAGGCATCCAGGTTCATTCGGAGTCCGACATATAGATCCCTGCATAGGACAGGGAGTAACAAAAGGCTGATGCACTCAGGTAGATGCAGACAGATAACCATTTATCGAATGTTGCCTGTTCGCCCGGTTCATTCCACCGGAAACGTCATATGTTAGGGTATACCTGATGAAGAGGAGGCAATCACATGAGCGAAGTAGGATATGGCTGTGGTGGCAATGTAGGCGGAGTAGGCGGCGTTGGTGGATACAATATGTTCACAAACACTGGTGCAATCTTGGTACTGTTCATTCTGTTGGTTATCATCACAAAAGCATTCTGTGTCTAATCCAACATGATTGAATCGGAATAGACAAAAGGGAAGCCGATTACGGCTTCCCTTTTGTCATACGCCAACCTATAAGTTGGTTATTTCAGTTACTATGGGGTTCTTCGTATACATGCTGTGTACAATGAATAGTTACTGTACATAAATCTCAACGATAGCAATATCTCTTTCTTTCGCTAAATCGATAAAGGCCGTAGAGGTCTGAACGAGTGGTCGGAAATAATCCGCAGGATTATTCATGACAATGAGTCCCGTCTGACCCGTGGTGAGCAGAACCCTTTTACCGATAAAATTAGGCAGCATGTGCTTGATCAGTTCCTGTGTTGCTTCAGCATTTAACTGACCAAAGCTGAGGCTGTACAGCTCACACAGAACAGAGATCAGTTCCTGTTTGGTCTGGTATACCCGATTCGTCGTCATGGCGCTGTAAACGTCTGCTACAGCAGTTATACGGGCATATGGGTGGATCTCGTCTCCTCGCAGTCCATGAGGATAACCACTTCCATCCTCGCGCTCATGATGTTGAAGTGCAACCATTGCCAGAATTTCATCCTGCGTGGATTCTTTAATGATATCGTACCCATAGAATGTGTGTTTCTTCATTTCGTCAAATTCTTCCGTGGTCAATTTACCAGGTTTATGTAAAATCTCAGAAGGAATCTTGGACTTGCCGATATCATGAAGATATCCTGCTTTGGCTACAGTTAGACATTCCTCGGGGTTGTAACCCATCCAGCCGGCGATATAAAAAGCGAGCATTCCGACTTGCAATGAATGGTTGTACGTATAATCGCTATCCCCGTCCAGCATAAGCAACAAGGAGACAACATCTTTTTGTTTTTCCAACTGTTCTGTTAGGGTAAACAAAATCTCATCGACCTGTGTCTCATCAATAAAACCCTTCTCCATCGCTTGTTGAAATAGAGATTCAGTACCTTTGATCGTATCGTTAAACAAATTAGTTAACAGACGGGTTTGATCGGAAGGTAAGGTTTGTGCATCAGAGTGTAGGTCGGATGGTGTGTGTTCTACATCTGCGTACTCGATTCCATGTTGCAACAGTTTGGATAGGTCATCTTCACTGAGGGTGGAACCTTTCATCAGCATGTGGAGACCCGAACTGTTGTATACATCATTTTGTAACAGGTCACCCGGTTTAAGATCAGTAACATGCACTCTCACGTATAAACCACCTTTTCTCGACTAATATCGACACATATAATTATAATAACAAGAAAAAAATGGGTTGACAACGACTTATTTACTATTAACCCACTCTGTCTAAAAAGGTGTAAAGGCTCATTGTTTAGTTCTCCATGGGGTTCCATGGTCCTAATTGATGCCCCTTCCATTCAGATCCATCTTCCCAAATTTCCTTTTTCCAGATCGGAACGGTCTGTTTCAGTCTCTCTATGGCGTAACGGCTTGCATCATAACAGTCGTTGCGATGAGGCGAGGAAACAGCAATGACTACACTAATCTCTGCCACATCTACTTTGCCGATTCGGTGACTGATTGCACATAACACACCAGGCCAGCGATCGGAGATTTCCACACCAATGGCTGCCATCTGAGAAAGAGCCATCGGCACATAGGCCTCGTATTCAAGATGAACGGTGCGCTGTTCACCGGTCATTTCACGAGTTGTACCTACAAAAGTAAGAGCTGCCCCGTGATTCGGGGTAATCACTAGCGCCGTTGTTGCTTCCACGGACAAAGTGGATTCTGTAATTAGAAATAAGCCATCTTCAGTCCGATGCTCTGGAACGGTAGAGCGAAGTTGTTCATCGGATATATCCGTACCATCGCCTCCAGAGACGGGAGGGATCAACGCAAGTTCATCTTCTGAGCTAAGTATAGTATCGGCAGGAGCGTACTGCTGGTTAACTGCCAAAAAGGATGTCCTTATCTGAGAAGCTGCCTCTGGGTAGGCCAGACTCAGTTTTTCTTTTAAATCGGCAGCGGTTGGAATATCTCCAATGTACTCAAACTCCAGAAGGGATGTATTTAAACGTTCTGCAATGCCTGCAAATAGTTGAATTGTCAATTTCATAGATATGACTCACCTCTTTTTGATCTCTAAACCCTATAAATATATCATAACGACGCGGAAAATGTTATGCTTATCCATTAGAAGAATGAACGTTTATTGAAGAGCAGGGGAGGCGGTGTGATGAGCACCAGGGAGAAGCAAACGTTAACGATTCTGCACACCAACGACATTCATAGCCACTTCGGCTCCATGAGCACCATCGCCGCTATGATCAATGAGGAACGTGACCAAGGTGGCAACTTCCTTGTATTAGATATCGGCGATCATATGGACCGGATGGCCGTTGAAACAGAGGGAACACTGGGTACGGCTAATGTTGATGTTATTAACCTGACGGGCTACGATGCCATTACAATCGGTAACAACGAAGGACTAACCTTTACGCCAGATCAGCTCTCGCAGTCCTACGCTGGACTTCTGTGTCCTGTGGTATGCAGCAATGTTGTGGAGCAAGATACTGGACTTGCGCCAGTGTGGATGAAACCTTCTCTGATTGTGGAGAAAGGTCCATTTCGCGTTGGTCTGCTGGGGGCAACGGCCCCTTTTACCACGTTCTATGAATTGCTCGGGTGGGATGTTCTGGACCCTGTGGAGTCATTAAGAGCTCAAGTGGAAGCATTACGTGATGAAGTAGATGTTGTGGTTATTCTTTCTCATCTGGGGCTTTCGACAGATCGGAGACTGGCGGAGCAGATTACGGGAATTGATGTTATTCTCGGTGGACATACCCATCATGTTCTCGAAGAACCCTTAGTCATTGGTCAGACCGTGCTGGGTGCAGCTGGAAAATTTGGCCAATGGCTTGGGAAAGTGGTTCTGGAACGAACAAGTGTGGGAGAACCTCTCCAACTGGTAAGTAGCGGTTGTATGGCTGCCAAGAGTATATTACTGGATGATCAGGTCGCGCTGGCAATCGCTACGAATCGTACGGAGGCTGAAAGGACACTCAATCAGACGGCAGTGATAACGGATCGGGTGCTGCCCATCACGTACGACCGGGAATCCCCGTTTGCTACCTTGCTTGCACAAGCTGTTCGTCATTTCACGGGGGCACAGCTGTCTCTGGTGAATGCAGGTCAGCTTCTCGGAGATCTTCCACAAGGTAATATTACAAAAGGAATGTTGCATTCCCTATGTCCATCTCCTATAAATGCTTGTACAATATGCTTGAGTGGAAGTCATATTCGTGAAGCACTTGAGCAGTCCTTGTTGGACGAGTTTTCAGGTAAGCCCATTGTGGGATTTGGTTTTCGTGGTTATATTCTAGGCACGTTATGTATGGACGGAATGGAAGTTCAATACAATCCAGATGCGCCAGCCTATCAGAAGATCCAGACCATATCCATCAATGGAGAGCCTATGGACGAACAATGTGAGTATATCGTTGGAACACTGGACATGTTTACGTTCAATGTGGGGTATCCTCCTCTTGCTCATGGAACCCGTACGCTCTATCATCTTCCGGAATTCATACGCGATTTGCTGGAAACGGAAATAAAACGACCAGGGGCTCTGGACGACAGCCTGCGAGCCCGCTGGCATCAAAGCTAAATTTAAAGTGCTCGCCTTCTGCTGAAGCGGCGGCTAGTGGTAATTACATCTACGGAGCGGGAGAGGATAGGCTGTGCGTTTAGTACATATAAACTTATTGCAGCCTGGCATGAAGCTGGGGAAACGTATTTATAGTGAAGAAGGCCTTGTATTACTTAGTGAGGATGTAGAGCTAACCAGTCGATTGATTGGACGCCTTAAGGATCTCGGAGTCGGTTATGTGTATATTAAAGATGCTGCGACAGAGGACATCATTGTTCCTGAAATGTTGCAGGAAGAGACCCGAAGGAAGGCACTGGTAGAGATCAAGCAGCAATTTCAGAGCATGTCGGGAATGAAAACGAAGAATCGGATTCCTCATTTCGGTAAAGCGCTTAGTGGTGTGATGAATGCGATTCTGGAAGACATCGGCAGTCAGAAGGAAGCCATGATTATGCTGATGGACATGAACTCCAGTGATTTTGACCTGTATAATCATTCGCTGAATGTATGTGTGTATACACTGGTTCTTGGTGTCGCTTCGGGTTACACACGCCAGCAATTAATGGAGATTGGTCTGGGTGCCTTATTGCATGATATTGGCAAGACACAGATTGCACCAGAAATTCTGCATAAGCCTTCCAGATTAAGTGACGAGGAATTTAAAATCATTCAGCAGCACACTACATATGGACATCGTATTCTCAAAGACGAACCAGGTATACCGCTTCTATCTGCACATTGTGCATTGCAGCACCATGAGCGAATTGATGGCAGCGGATATCCCTTTGGGCTGAAGGATAAAGAGATTCATGAGTATGCCAAGTGGATTGCGCTTGCTGATTCGTATGATGCCATGACAACGAATCGAGTCTACAAGCAAGCCTTGCTGCCACATCAGGCCGTAGAGGTGCTGTATACGGGCTCAGGAACACTTTATGAACAACGAATGCTGGAGAGATTCAGGGATTGTGTAGCGATCTACCCCGTGGGTCTATCGGTCACGCTCAGTACGGGAGAGGTTGGGGTGGTCGCAGCGATTCATCCACGTGTTCCTCAACGTCCACTTATCCGGGTGCTCAAGGATGCCGACGGCCAGACCTTATCTTCGCCCTACGAAATTAACCTGTCTACAGCACTGTCTGTTATGATCACAGGTGTAGAGGGTCTGGAGGATACACCTTCATCTGCCCAAAGGGAACGGTTGGAAAGCTGAACAAGCTTAGAAATGATTAGCGCTCATGTCGTAATATCGGGGCCGTTTCGTGATTCGGCCCGGAGTTACCTGAGTGTTTTTTGTCATGTAATGGACAGGGTCTACGTATGCCGGAGCATTCAAAATTGTGCTATGATAAAAGATAACTCCAAAAAGAGAAACACAAGTATGATGTAAATAAAACTTTTTAGGTTAATAAAAGGAATAAGGTGAAGAACAATGACCATGCTAAACTCAGGATCGGTACAACCGATGCCTTTATCTCCGACGAATGATCCGTGGGATCCGATTGGCTCTCTGCGTACATATGGACGCCATGTGTTGACCAGTGTAGAAATGACTGTGACACATCTGTGCAACATGCGGTGTGAGCACTGTGCCGTAGGAGATATGCTTACGATGCGTGAAGCGCCGGCTCTTCCATTACCGCTGATGCTGAAACGATTGGATGAAGTGGAGCATCTGCAGACGATTAGTCTGACGGGTGGCGAGCCAAGCTTTAGCCAGAAAACAGTGGATGAGATGATTATCCCACTGCTCAAATATGCCAAGGAACGTGGAATCCGTTCTCAGATCAATTCCAACTTAACGCTGGATATCAGCCGATATGAGCAACTTTTGCCGTATCTGGACGTTATGCATATCTCATTCAACTACCTGAATGCTGACGATTTCCATCAAGTCGGATTTGCGAATAGTGGCAGACCTGTGAAACGTGAAGTCGCGGTGAAGATGTATGAGAAAATGATTGAAAATTCCCGCAAATTAAGTGAAGCAGGCATGTTTATCTCTGCCGAGTCCATGATTAACTTCCGTACACACGACAAGCTGGATGGTATTCATCAATTGATTCGTGAGATGGGCTGTGTTCGTCACGAAGTGCATCCAATGTATAATTCGAACTTTGCTTCGTCGTTGCCCGTGTTATCACTGGACCATATGAGAGCAGCGATACATCGTTTGCTTGATGCACGTGACAAAGATATGTGGATGCTCTTTGGTACTCTTCCATTCTTCGCGTGCAGTGCTGCAGAGCAGGATCGAGAACTGATCAATCGACTATACAGCGAACCAAATGTGACGGTGCGTAATGATCCGGATGGACGCAACCGCGTTAACGTGAACATGTTTACGGGCAATGTATATGTGACGGATTTTGCGGACATCCCGGCGTTTGGCAACATTCGTGATCGTAAACTGGATGATGTGTTCCATGAATGGTCAGCTGAACATCCGTTGAATCAAACGGTCAATTGCCATTGCGATATCGCATCCTGTTGCGGACCAAACCTGCTGGTGGCAGATATGTATTACAAGGGTGTGGATTTCAAATCGAGAAAGGCAATCACACGTTGATATTCCAGGTGTATTCCTGAAATAGATAGAAAAGGGGAGTTTCAACTTGGATATTCATACCGAATTTCATCTTGGGCAGCTGGTATTTAATCTGGTCTGTGTCTTTTTGCTCGTATTTTTGAATGGCGTATTTGTCGCAGCGGAATTTTCGCTTGTGAAAGTAAGGCAGACACGCTTAACTCAATTGCAGAGTGAAGGAAATCGTATGGCGGGTTATGCACTGAAGGTGAATAGTAAACTGGATTCCTATCTATCGGCAACTCAGTTCGGGATTACGCTGACATCGCTTGGACTCGGGTGGCTGGGAGAACCGGCCATCTCCGAATTGCTCGTTGAGCCACTCATGTTTAAACTTGGTGTAGGAGATACAGGGCTTATTTCGACCGTGTCGGTCATTATCGGTTTTTGTATCATTACGTTTCTGCATATTGTGCTGGGTGAGCTTGCACCTAAATCGTTGGCAATTCAAAAAACAGACGGAGTGGCATTGTTTTTATCTGCGCCCTTGCTGTTGTTCTACAAAATCTTCTTCCCGTTCATCTGGGTACTGAATGTATCGGCCAATGCATTGCTGCGTCTGGCGGGTATCGAACCTGCCAGTGAAGGCGAAGCTCACTCGGAAGATGAACTTCGTATTTTGATGAAGCAGAGTGCCAAAAGTGGTGTCATCGATAAAGATGAGATCAAACTGATGGACAACATCTTTGATTTCTCCGATATGTTGGCACGTGAAGTGATGCTGCCACGCACAGACATGGATTGTCTGTACACACATATGTCTTTGGAAGAGAACCTGGAGATCATTAATGCAACCAAACATTCCCGTTATCCCGTAGCAGTAGAAGACAAGGATGAGATCATTGGATTTATACACATCACCGATCTGTTGCTGGCTAAACCGGAGCAACAACATGATCTGGCTTCACTTGTCCGTCCAATCTTAAACGTTCCTGAATCGATGGAAATCAGCCATGTGCTGCGTCTCATGCAGAAGAAACATTCACAGATGACGCTGGTTGTGGATGAATATGGCGGCACAGCTGGATTGCTGACCGCGGAAGAAATTCTGGAAGAGATCGTTGGAGACTTGTATGACGAGTTTGAGGATGAGCGTCCGCATATGGAACGGAGTGGAGATTCATTTTCCGTTGATGGTCGTTCGCTTATTGAAGAAGTTCATAAGTGGACTGGAGCCATCATTGAGGATGAAGAAGTGGATACAATCGGCGGATGGTTGTTTAAAGAGCTTGGGGGCAATCCAACTAAGGGGAAAACGCAGGAGCTGAATGGGTACGTTTTTGAAGTGGAAGAATCGACTCGTTTGCGAATTACCCGTGTTCGAGTGTACAAGCAATCTGTCCCTCAAGACATGAATTCGGAAGAAAAACCAGCAGAATAGAACTCGTTGCAGGAGTAAGATAAGACGAGTAAAAGTATGAAATGATGCAGATTACGAAGATCTGCCAGGATGTAAGACCTTTGGACGTTACCTGAAAGGGGAACGAACCGAAGGTCTTTTTTTATTTTAGAGAAAATTTGGAGAAATTCTGCACATAGTTGAAACGAATTTCGGATTAACTTCGGGGACAGCGTCATATGGATATAGAGACGGGAAGCGGGAAAGAACTCAGTGTTATTCAATATGCACCAACGATGTAATAAGGAGGCGTTGTTTTGTGAAAGATCCGCAGCTTCGTGCTTACGCCCCTTTTGTGGGGCCGTTTGATCCTTGTCCGCCGGTAGCGATTCGGACGTATCTGGTACCTCCGCAGTTATTTATTCCATTTCAGCCCATGGGCTGGCCGCAGTACAGCCCGGCGGAAGCGTTGAGATTGGGAACCTTATGGCCTGCATTATACAGCCCTTATACACCAGCTAGATCGAAGGGAAGGAAGGTGCAAGTGGATGGAACCTGAAGTGCCGAAACCCTGTGACGCTAAATACTACGAATTGCTTGAAGAACTTCAGGCGCTGGATTTCGTGTTGGTGGAACTGAATCTGTACCTGGACACCCATCCGGGAGACTTCCAAAGCATTGAGCAGTACAACAAGTTCAGCCAGGAGCGAATGAGGGTAGCCCATGAATTTCAGCAGTTGTACGGACCGTTGATGAACTTTGGGCATGCTTTCTCCAAGTATCCTTGGGAATGGTCTCAGACACCCTGGCCATGGCAAGTGTGACACATCAGCCTCAGGCTTCCTTGCAGGACTTTAGGGACAGGAAGCCCGAGGGTTAGAAGAAGGGCTGTATTTTAATAACGTAGAGGGAGGCGTCTTACATGTGGGTGTATGAGAAAAAACTGCAATATCCCGTAAGGGTTAGTAAATGTGATCCTCGTATGGCGAAATTGCTGATGGAACAATATGGCGGTGCCGATGGAGAGTTGGCCGCTGCCCTTCGATATCTGAATCAGCGTTATACGATTCCAGACAAGATTATCGGTCTGCTGACGGATATTGCTACAGAGGAATTTTCTCATCTGGAGATGATTGCCACCATGATCTACAAGTTGACCAAGGACGCGTCGGTGGATCAATTGGAAGAAGCGGGACTTGGGCCGAACTATGCTCAACGCGATTCTGCCTTGTTTTATACCAATTCCTCCGGTGTACCCTTTACAGCTGCCTACATTGCTGCGAAGGGTGATCCAATTGCGGATCTGTACGAGGACATTGCAGCAGAAGAGAAAGCCCGGGCTACATATCAATGGTTGATCGACCTGACCGATGACGTGGATCTGCAGGATAGTCTGAAGTTTCTGCGGGAACGGGAGATTGTGCATTCTCTAAGATTCCGCGAAGCCGTGGAGATTCTGAAAGACGATCGGGATACGAAGAAAATTTTCTGAATATTTGATATCGAGGCAGAAGTTCAGCAGTCCAGTAGGGCTGCTTTTTTTGTATGAAAAGATAGTATTACTAAATAATTCATTTTAAAATAAAATTACATATAATTATATAATTTACAAATATTGTTGTTAAATGTACTCGCATACTATACAATGAAATTGTAGTTAAAAACTCTATTTAGGAGATGATCATTTTGAGACTTAGTAAAGTTCTTATGTTGACTGCATGTTCCTTTATTCTGACCACTTCCATTTCAAGTGGAGGCGTGTCTGCGGCAAAAGTTCAACCGAATACCAGTACAAATGTATCAGACGTAGTATCTCCTATGCTTGAAAGTAAATTTTTTTCTGTAGTGCATTATTACCCTGTAGGTTTTGGAGTACCGAAATATCTTACGGACTATATTACGCCAGATGGCTATGTAGGAACCTTGGTGTTGGTTAGTTATCATACTGTGGATGGAATTGTTGCTGCAAGATACGAAGGGACCGTTTACAGATAATCAGAAATGGTAGATTAAACCTTCTAGTATTTAAATTCTTATAACAACGCATTTATAATAAAATTGAAAGTAGCAGTTCCAAGATAAAATAATTTGGACTGCTACTTTTCATTTTTAAATCATATTTATTGTGTAATAATATGTAAGTGGTGCTTTTCACAATTATAGATGTTTAATCTCCAATGATAGGGGAGAAAAAGGAAAAAATAAAACCATCCCCGGTATACTACTGGGATGGTTTTATTGGATTTTGAAGTGTATACCTAATATTCAACTACCATGGCAACATTTTGCCACCCGGCTCCAACGGTCCAGAACAGAACTTTGTCACCACGCTGAATCTGACCGGTTGTAACCGCTCGATGTAATGCGATAAATGGACTGCTGGTTGAGGTGTATCCGAACTCATCTCCGATATAGACGGCAATATCATCACCAATGCCGACGTTCGCGGATACAGCCCGAATGTTACTAATGGATAGCTGGGAGAAGCAGGCGGCTCTGATCTCGTCTGGTCCAATCTCGTTACGTATCAGCAAGGTACGAATGGACTCTGAAGCAGCATCCACACAGATGGAATCATCAAATGGGATGAATTTCACATGAAAAGCACCCGCATCTACACCCGTTTTGCCCAGCTTTGCCAAGCCTTGTGCAGGAAAAAGAGAATTACCATACACACAGGTATCCGTCTGATAGATTGAATCTATGAAACCGACAGCATGTTCATCCCGCTCTACAATAACCGCCGCTGCTGCATCACCGAAATTGGCGAAGTACACAGGATCATCGGGACTGGCGTGAGGAGCTACGTAATCCGAGCCGATGATTAATGCCCGGCGAATTCGAGGATTGCCCAGCATCTGCCGGCTAACCTGTTCGAAAGCAGCGGTCATGCCTGCACAGTTCGCGTTACTGTCAATACAGATCGTGTGAGAAGCTCCGTTAATCAGGCGATGGATCATCAGGGAATTCGTAGGAAAGATGTATTCTGGCGTTTGGCTTGCATAAGCAATCAGATCAATATCTGCACCGGTGAGTCCGGTTTTCTCCAGTAGGTTACTGGCTGCCTCATAGGCCATGCTTAGTGAATTTTCGTCATCGTTGTCAATTTTATAACGTGTATCACGACCAAGTGCCTGTAACAATCCACGAATATCTACACCTCTTGCATCAAAATGTTCAATATAAAAATCATTGTGCACCTTGGTTGCTGGATGATAGATATCGATATCTACAATACGAATTCCGGCCATCTTCATTCTCCTCTTGAGCGGAAGGGTGAATTCACAGCTTGTCCGCCTGGTTTATTAAGTGGTAACGGTAGATATGATTTCGAGATTGTCCAGACCGACTGACCGGCCGAGCCGGGACAATTGCATTTTTAGAATCGCGTTGTTCTCGAGGGTCAACACGACTTTTTTATATTCATCTTTTTTGAACAATTGAAGGCAGCCTTCCAGAAGAGGAACAATCTCCGGAGCAGTAACATTCAACTTTTTGCAATCGATGTTCAGGTCATACTCCTTGGTGTTAATAGAAGCGATCGTATCCTGATAGGCCGAGATGGAACGCAAACCGTCTTCTTGAGAGAAAGAACCCTCCAGTTCAATGTTTAACACCTTGTTTGGAACGTCAGTCTTCAGAATGAAATTTCCCATGTTTGATCTCTCTCCTTTAAATGAGTTAAGGCTATCCTGTTAGTGGATACACAGCCCATTGGGCCTCTGCCGAAAGCTTCTAAGATGCGAGCTGGTTCGAAGGATAATTTAACCATATTATAAAGGTAGGAATGTAAAAAGATCAATAAAAAAGTCGAATCATGTATAAAAATGTAGAAAAGTGAATTACTGTATTTCGTCCAAGGTGGCAAGCAAAATATTAAATGCACTTATAATGCGTGGAGCACCCACACATGGCGCCAGATGTAGCAATATTCCCTTGAGCTGGTCCACCGTCACTCCCACGCTTAGAGCCATCGTGTAATGTACGCCCAATTGTTCATACTGTCCTTGGGTGATCAACGAAGAGATGATAGCAACTTCCTTCCATTGATCCGTAATCGTGGTGCGCTGAAAAATATCCCCGTACGCCGTCCCCATAATAAATTCCGATAATTCGGGAAAATGTTCTTTGATGGGTGCTAGAGCTCTTGCGCCGTACTCACCAGATAGTTTCGCGAAACGGTCTAGTCCCTGAGCTACATTTTCACTCATGATATGCTCCTCCTAATTCAAATTTACAGTGCGGTGAGCTGTGGGTGGAATTTCATCTCGATCGGTCAGAAGCTCTATAACAGTTACCTGATTCAACGTCTGGGCTGTGTTCAGCGCAGATGAGAATTCAGCAAGAGTTTCTGCTCGAAACGCAACCGCACCGAGAGATTCGGCAAATTTGGCAGCATCCATAGGAACTTCATATAACGTGCCATCAATTCTGCCTGTTGTTTTTTCCATTCCTTTGAGTGCCATGTCCAGTTGTTTGTTGTTAACGACAATGAAGATGACGTTCAGATTGTTGCATACTGCGGTATTGATCTCCGTCCCCAGCATCATGAAACATCCATCCCCGGTGATACATACAACGGTCTCTTCAGGAGAAGCGGCCTTTGCACCTATCGCCATACCAATGGCGTTCCCCATGCAGGCAAAGTAAGCGTCAAACACAAAGCTTCCTGGTTTCTTGACTTTATATCGCTGAACCGCATGAAATCCATGGCTGCCATCATCAACAAACAACTTATGATCGTACGGAAGCAGATCGCTCATTCCGTCTAGTACAGAAGCCAGAGACAGTTGGGGGAGATCTGGTAAAGGGACAGTGTAATCCATCGGTGCCGTGGTTCTCACAGGAGTAGGGAGGTCTTCTAATGTGCCCAGCCAATATTGCAGGTTGTCCTTCAAATCACCGGTGATGTGTAAGGTTTGAGCGCTCAGAATCTTGCCTACAAATGTAGGATCAGCGTCAAATTGAATGAGGTGTGCCGTGTGATGTTCAGGCTTCAGATTGCAGAGGGTCATGTCACTTAGACGTGAACCGAGTACGATATAAAGGTCACTTTGGTTCAACATGTCGTCTGCATGTGGGAAACCTCCAACACCACAAGGTCCATGGTACAGGGGATGGTCCCACGCAATCGCTCCTTTTCCACCAGGAGTAGTAATGACGGGAATGTTGAACGATTCGGCCAATTGAAGCAATTCATCATGGGCTCTGGCGCGACTTACACCTTTACCAGCAATAATTAAAGGGCGATTGGATTGTTGAATGAGAGGAAAAATGCGATTCAGATTAGATACGCTAAGCAGAGGTTCCGGTTCGGGAATGACAATCCGGCATTGGGATAACAATTCGGTCTGTACGTCAAAAGGAATACAGAGGTGAACAGGGCCTTTATTAGGGCCGAGTGCAATGGAAAGGGCATGATTCAGCAGTGTGCCGAAGTGGTCTCCACGCTCAACCAGTTTGCTGAATAGCGTAGCAGGCCTGAACATTTCGGCCAGATCAGCCAGATAAGAAGAAGAATCCTGACACTGGGGGAGCCCCAGTTCCTGAATGGATTGATGACCCGTAATAAATAGTACAGGCAGATTGTTAGCCTTTGCATGGGCTGCTGCAGTAAGCAGATTGGTTCCGCCTGGACCGGATGTGGCAAAGGCAACGCCGAGTTTACCTGTCTGTAATGCATAACCGGATGCGGCAAAACCTGAGCTGGATTCATGACGGCCTGGAATAAACTCTAATCCGTAATCCACCATTTTCAGTACAGCAGGACAGATGGATTTACCAATAATACCAAAGACATGAGTAACGCCTAGATTACGCAGAGTTTCTGCCAAATAGTCCGCAACTGTTCTCATGCGGGACACCTCGCTTCATGAAATAGGTTATTAGAACCATACGCATATTCCATTTATTGAATGCAAGTTACAGTCTAAGGTTGTAAGAGGAAATATTCATTGTTATTAGGAAGAGTATCTTTTTTTGTGGTTTTTTGTCAACCTGTTTTTGTGAGTCTAAATTCCTGATTCTTAAGTTGGTAACGCTTTAAGTATTGCTGGATAAAGTAAAAATAATTGGTTATATATCCCTGCAACGAATTACCCAATCGCAACAAAGTTACAAATAATGTAAAATAATGACTGTAAATGATGAATTTCAGACTCTAATAGCGACTTGAAAGCTAGAGATTTATCTTTTTTCGTATCAATGCATCGCATTCGCAATTCTTTGCTTTCTGCTATACTGGAAAGGAATTGGGAGGGGATGGAATGACAGTCATCAAGATGGCTCTGATTGGGCTGGGTAAAATGGGATTACATATGGTTCATCTAATCGAGAATACAAAGATGGACACGGAGATTGAGATTGTAGCGGTGTGTGATGCGAATGAGGAAGGTTTGGCGTCTTTTGCAGCTTCTCATCGGGGAGTTAGGACGTATACGGACTACAAGCAATTGATGAATGAACATCAGATTGATCTGCTGTATATTGCAGTTCCGCCGAAATTTCATTATCCGATTGTCATGGAAGCACTGGAGCGCAAAATTCATGTGTTCTGTGAGAAACCGCTTGCCAATAGTGTAGAAGAAGCCAAAAAGATGCTGGAGGCAGCAGAGCAGGCGGGCGTTGTTCATGCCATCCACTTCTCGATGCCGCATGAACCTTCCGTGCTGAAGTTGCAAGAGATGATTGAGCAGGGTACAGTGGGGACAATTCGCAAAATAGATCTCATTTTGCAATTCCTGCAGTGGCCACGATCATGGCAACAGAATGCATGGATTACGAGCCGGGAACAGGGTGGATTTATTCTTGAAGTAGGGATTCACTGGATTCATATGATTCAAAAGGTGTTTGGTGCCATCCGGGTTGTTAGCACTCAGGTTCAATATCCTGAGAATGGTGACTGTGAACTAGAAGTACAGGCTGCAATGGAACTGGAAGACGGAACCCGAATTCAGCTGAACGGCATCTCTCAATTTGCCGGGGAAGAACGTGTATCCATGGTGGTGTACGGTGCGAAGGGCACGATTGCCTTGGAAAATTGGGAAGAATTGAAGACGGGCCTGGTGGGACAGCCACTTTCTCCAGTGGAAGTGCTTGAATCCGCCAGTGAATTGCCGGTTCTTAAACATGTCATTGCCCGTATACAAGGCAAACCAGCTAAGATATATGATTTTAACGATGGGTATCAGGCACAATTGATACTTGAAGCGCTACGGAACACGGAACAATCGAGATAAGAAAAGGAGTACTTAGGTTTTTTCATATGAGGTGCCCGGTGCACCTTTTCCTGATTCAGTTCTCCTTAACACAAAGAAGCATCGCAGAGGCTCGGGTGAGTCTGTCTGCGATGCTTCTTTCCTTTGATATATGTTCATGATACAGCTATTTAGATACTCGATCAGTATGTTGATTCAGTTCAAGCCAGCTTGAATTGCTTAACCAGCTGATCAAGTGCATCGGACATTTCATTCAACTGCTTGGACGTGTCAGACATTTCCTGCAGAGAAGCAAGTTGTTCCTCCGTCATCGCAGATACTTCTTCCGTGGCTGATGCAGTATCTTCCACAACAGCCGATACTTCATTAATGGACTTCATCACAGCCTCACTACCGGAAGTTAACTCCTCGACAACAGCAGATACCTCCAGAACTTCACCACTGAGGTTATGAATATGCTGAGTAATGGTTGAAAAAGCATTACCTGCATCCTCAATGGTCCGCAATCCTTCATTCACATGTAGAGTGCTCTCATCAACCACCTGCACCGTACTTTGAACACCTGCTACCACGGTTTCCAATATACTTGTAATCTCTTTGGCTGATGTTGCACTTTGGTCTGCAAGATTGCGGATTTCCGCAGCAACGACAGCGAATCCGCGTCCATTTTCCCCAGCGCGGGCAGCTTCGATTCCGGCGTTAAGTGCAAGCAGATTGGTTTGTCTCGCAATACCTGACATTGAATCTGCAATGTTGATCACTTGATCAGACATCTTCGAAATTTCATTAATGGCTTCCTGTACAGAGAGGAAGGATTGCTCAATGGAACTCATTTTACCTACAGCATTATCAATGCGCTGTTGCCCATCCACAGCAATGGATTCGGTACGAACTGCACGGCCTGCCACATCACTTGCCGAGGAGGCGACACGATTAAGCCCGTTGAGGGATTGCTGCATCGCAGCTACCATGGTTTGCGTAAGAGCAACCTGTTCATCAGCGCCTTCAGCGACACGTTCCATGGCAGTGGCAACTTCTTTTCCTGCAAGATGGCTATCAGCAACCCCTTTATCCAATCGATCCGAAGCTGTGCTCAGAATCATGGCATTGCTCTGAACGTCCAGCATCATTTGCTGCAAACCAGTGAGCATTGTATTGGCTGCCTCCGCGAGTTCACGAGTTTCATCTTTCATTGGCGTAGCGATTCTCAGTGTCAGGTCACCATTGGAAGAACCGATGTCATTTAATGCCTGCTTTACGGTACGAATGTTTCTAACAATGGCACGTGACAGGACCAAAGCAGTGATGAACGAGATAATGGCCACAACGATAAGTGCCCCATACAGTTCCAAGTTCAGTAGTGTGTTTTTTTGCTTCAGTGCTTCTGTACGGTTATCGGTTAACGTATGCTCGTTGGTTCGAAACGTATCGAGAGCAGTCCGAATCTGGTCCATGTCTCTTTTACCTGGATCATCTGCGAAAAAATCTCGAATGGCTTGCGTATTATTTGCTTGGCGAAGGGCGACCATAGGTTCACCAGCGACCTGGACCCAGTTCTCCATATTAGTATGTATGTCTTCCAAAAGTGCAAGTTGAGCCGGATTATCCGAAATTAAAGCAGCAAGTTCATCTCTGAGTGTAATAAGTTGCTCTTTTCCTTGGGTGTAGGGATCGAGATAGTTGTCCTGACCCGTGATGATGTAACCGCGTTGACCTGTTTCCATATCTACCATGTTTCTTTCGAGTTCATAGGTGAGGGCGTGTACCCTCATATCGTGATCGACCAGAAAATCCAGTTCCCGTTGGAGCTGACTTGTGCTGTTCTGAATCAGCAGGATGCAACCAGCCAGTACAGCCAGTACGAGTAAATATCCTAATCCGATCTTATAAAAAATCTTAAAGGTCTTTCGCTTTTTCATGTTTGTTATTCCTCTCTATGGGGTATATGTAGTTGTCGAAAAAAACGGAAATGTGATAATTGTAGGTCTTTAGATTAGGTGTCTAAAGAACTATTTTTTAGTATTATACGTAAAGGAACTTCTTTTGTATATAGTTTGTTTAACTACAATATAACGTTTGGTTGATGTTGTATAAGGTTGGGGTTGATGATCTTTTACAATCGTTGGTTTACACGTTCAAACGTTATGTTTATCATGGGAAGGGAACGATTCCAATTACATATACAATATCCCAATCCGAAAGGAACATTGGACATGAATAAAGAGAAGGTATTGCTCAAACCGGAAGCGATGATTTTTGACATGGATGGTACGCTGTTCCAGACAGAGACCCTGTTGTTGCCAGCTTACCAGCAACTATTTGATACATTGCGTGCCGAAGGGCACTTTGAAGGAGAAACTCCACCCGAGGAACGGATGCTGGGAAGTTTGGGCATGTTGCTCGAAGATATATGGAAAGTGGTTATGCCTGAGGCGTCGGAAGCGGCACATCGCCGTGCAGACGAACTGTTGCTTCAACTGGAGATTGAGGGGCTTGATCAAGGAGGTTCCCAATTGTATCCTGGGGTGAAAGAAACGCTGCAAGCATTAAAACAACAAGGAGTGCGTCTTTTTGTCGCAAGTAACGGGCTGGAGGACTATGTGAAGGGTGTGGCGTTTGCACACGAGATTATGCCTTTCTTTGAAGGGGTATACAGTGCAGGCCAGTACAAGACTCCTTCCAAGATTAATCTGGTGCAGATCCTGCTTGAGAAACATCGTATTCAGGACGCATGGATGGTGGGGGATCGCTCTTCTGATGTGGAAGCGGGTAAAATGAACGGTCAGGCGGTCATCGGCTGTGCCTATGCCGGGTTTGGTCGTGATGAGGAGCTTGCAGGCTCAGATGTGCTCATCTCTGATTTTACAGAACTGCTGCGTCTGTATGATGAAGCAGAGTAGCCTCTACGCCGTATACGTATCCTGAGATTTAAGATTACGAACCACATGATATGAACCTGTAGACTCAACGGAAATTCGTTGAATACAGGTTTTTTTGTATGATCATGCAGTCACATTCTCCCCTGTAGAAAGTTGATTTCCCTATCCCGCTTTCCTCCATATTCCCTCTATACTTCATTCAAAAGCTATAGGGGGTCCGATTCTGGTGAAACCATCCAAAATACATGCCTATATGTTCATCTTTCCAAGTCTTTTTTTAACTGTTGTATTCGGGATCTATCCGCTGTTATGGGCGCTGCGTTACATGTTCTATGATTATCAAGGCATCGGGACGCCTGTCTTCATCGGACTTGATAATTTTGGACGAATTTTGCGTGACGGCCAATTCTGGGATTCAGTAGGCAACACGGGTGTGTATGCCCTGGGCAAACTCGTCGTTACGATTCCACTGTCGTTAACTTTGGCGATTATTCTGAATCGCAAATGGAGAGGGCGATCCCTCTTTAGGGCGATCTATTATCTTCCCACTATTTTTAGCGCTTCGGTCATGGCGATTGTATTTTTTATTATTTTCAACTCCTATAACGGAATATTGAACCAATTACTGCTTAAGTATCATGTGATCTCCGAACCGATCGGCTGGCTGGGAGCTGAGCATGCTATGCTGACGACCATTATCATTGCCATCTGGGGTGCTGTGGGGAACTATATGTTGTTGTTCATTGCCGGTCTCCAGAGCATTCCCGAAGAGCTCTACGAGGCGGCATCACTGGATGGAGCCAGTGAGTTTCAGAAGCTGCGTAATGTGACGATTCCTTTGCTTGGTCCTGTTCTGCAGATGATTATCATGCTGGCGATTACCACGGCGCTGAAAGGTTACGAGAGTATTATGGTGCTGACCGAAGGGGGGCCGTATGGCAAAACAGAGGTGATGTATCTGTATTTGTTCAAACTGTTGTTTCCCGTGTCGGCTGACACACAATCACTCCAGCAGCTCGGTTATGGCAGTGCAGTCGGTTTCACAACGGCTCTCATCGTAGGGGCTGTGACGCTCATTTACTTCCAGATATCCAAAAAGCTCAACGATGTCTATTAAAAGGTTGTTCAAAAAGTCCGGTTTTGATTACGAATCATGCTTAGCAGCATCATCAGCATCGAATATGAAATTCAGCCGAAATGTCCGTTGCTCACGTAGTTTTCCCTACGCTCTGCTACTCCATTTCTAGCTTCATTCCATCTTCTCGGTACTGAAAAACAGACTTTTTGAACACGTATAAAATTATCAGGAGGAAACGATGATGACTCAAAACGTGCTTGCGCCCTCAGGGTCTCCCCAACTCATTCGCTGGACCAAACGAACGGTACTTTGGTTGTTTTTGATCGCAATCGCTCTGCTGTCGCTGTTCCCCATCATACTTGTATTGCTCGGTTCCTTCAAAACAAACCAGGAATTGACCGGAGGAGCTACCATCTGGCCGAAGATTTGGCAGTTCTCCAACTATGCTCAGGCTTGGAAAACCGCCAATTTTTCGGGTTTTACGATGAACAGCGTGTTTGTTAGCATCAGTACAACAGTTGGCACACTGCTGGTAGCTTCGATGTCAGCCTACGCTGTGGATCGAGTGAATTTCAAAGGGAAAAAGGGGTACACCCTGCTCATGGCATCCACTCTGTTTATTTCCATAGGCGCGGTTGTGCTGCGTCCGCAATTTGACCTCATGGTCAAGCTGGGGCTGAATACCACGTTGTGGGGCGTTATTATTATATTGATCAGCGCACACGCTGCCACATACTTTATTCTGATTGGTTTCTTCAAGAGCATCCCGCGCGAACTGGATGAAGCGGCGATGATTGATGGCTGTAATTTTTTCACCACATACTGGCGAATTATTCTTCCACTCCTGCGGCCCGGACTCGCCGTTGCAGGTCTGGGTGTATTCCAGAGTTCATGGAATGAATATATTCTTCCTTTTGTGTTCACCATGAGCAATCCGGACTTGCAGACTTTGCCGGTTGGGCTGGCTAATCTGCGATATGGCATCGGAGCTGCGGCTGAGGTCCAACTGATGATGGCCGGAGCCTGTCTGTCCATTTTGCCACTGCTCATCGTTTATATTTTTGCCAACAAATCATTCATGCAGGTGACCTTGGGAGCTGTGAAAGGATAGGCGTGAGCACAATCATGGAAACGGTTTTACGGGTTATTCCACTGTGCTATACTCATTTTAATTCACAGCGGACGGGCCAAGCCGTGTTCAAGGAGCGAGCGCCGATGATATTCAACTTTTATAAAATGTCCCTGAAAAAAAGAATACAGCTGCTGTACATTTTTCTCGTTGTCTTGTGCATCAGTGTGACCGGGATATGCTCTTATCTCTTTGCTGCACGAAGCATTGAGCAGAATGCACTTGAACTGAAACAAAGCATTCTGAACAAATCAGTGCAGGTTATGGATGAACATCTGAGGCACATTGTTGTATCCTCTTTTTCTTTTATGCTCAATGAAACGTTCACCCAGGTCATGAAGGACGTGGGAAAAAATAACACATCTCATTATTATCAGAATCTCTCGCTGCTGCAAACATCGTTTGCTCAATTGAAGCTCGTAGAGCCACTGATTGATACCGCATATCTGACAACACCCATCGGTGATTTTTTCTCGACCAAAGATTTTCCGAATCACAATAACTCATTCAACAAGGAATACGGACGCTACGTGAAGCTGCAAGGCTGGAATACGATGTGGTTTGGTTCACATCAGAGTGAATTGTTCCAATCCCAAGGAAATGTGTTATCTCTGTTGCTCAAACCTATTGTGATCGATAATCATACCTATTCGAATGTATATATGGTCGTCAATATGAAGGAAGAGGCGATGCGAGACATTCTGACGCAGGATCTCATGAATAACCAGATTCAACTGTTTTTGCTGCACAAAAACGGAAATGAAGTCATTCGGCCCAGGTCCCGAAATTACGATTTTATTATGGAGCCTGACTTTACCCAACAGTTTAGCCGTGGCGATGCTGGGGATTTTACCTACAGGAACGATCAGGGGGAGGACATGCTTGTTAACTATTCGGCATTGTCGATGAACGAGGATTGGGTCATGGTAAGTGTACAGTCCAAGGCTGACTTGTTGTCCCCCCTACAAAAGATACGCTGGCTGATCATCCTGATCATGTTGTTTTGCATTTTGCTCGCACTCGGGTTGTCCAAGCTGCTGGCCTCCGCTCTGTTGAAGCCACTGAACAAACTGCGACGCTTGATGGTTGAGGTGGAGTCCAATGATCTGGATGTACGGTTTCGCAGCAAGTATGACGATGAAGTCAGCGCTGTAGGGCATCGTTTCAATCGGATGTTGGACCAGATTCAGATTCTGTTTGAAGAAGTACGGACAACGGAGCAAGACAAACGGCGGTTTGAAGTCAAGGCGCTTCAGGCGCAGGTTGATCCTCATTTCCTCTACAATACGCTTAATACGATGTTCTGGAAAAGTGAGAGCGGAGAGAAGAAGGATGTAAGTGAGATGATCGTCTCCTTATCCTTGTTATTCCGTCTGGGACTGAATGATGGGAAAGACATCACCAGTGTGGAGCAGGAGATCAAACATGTCGAACAATACATGCAGCTTCAGCAAAAATGTTACGAGGATCTGTTCGTTTATCGGATTGAAGTGGGGGACCCGTCTTGTTACGCTGTTGATATTTTAAAAATATTACTCCAGCCCTTGGTCGAGAATTCCATCCTGCATGGATTCAATGACAAAGAAGATTTGGGTGTTATCCTGATCCGCATTGATCGTCAGGGTGACACACTACGGCTGGAGGTGGCTGACAATGGATGTGGTATGGATGTAGCCAGCATCTATGCTGAGGATGTTCCTGACGGGGGACGCAAAGGTTATGCCCTATCCAATCTCCATGGCAGATTAAGCCTGCACTATGGGGATGTGGCCTCAATTGTATTTCATAGCAGTACAGATGTGGGAACAACGGTTGTTATCACGATTCCGATCACCTGAGGAGGGGCAGTATGGGCCAATTGACGATGTGTGTTATGGATGATATCCAGGCAGTTGTAAAGGGCATATCTTCAACTATTCCGTGGGAAGATCATCAGGTTCGGATTGTAGGCACGGCGAGCAATGGAGAGCGCGGTTGGTCCTTGTTGCTGGAGCAGCAACCCGACATCGTGATTAGTGATATCAGGATGCCCAAGTTGAGCGGGCTGGAGCTAATGAAGCGGGCATTGGATGCCGGACTGCGAGCCAAATTTATTTTCATCAGTGGTTATTCGGATTTCCAATATGCACAGGAGGCCATCAAGCTGGGTGCATCCGATTATTTGCTCAAACCGTTTACCCCTGAAGAAATACTCGGTGCGGTGTTGAAGGTAAGACAGGTGATTAAGGAAGAACAGGCACAGTGCAAGCAGTTGGAACAGCTGGAGCAGAAGGTGGAGAGTAGCAGCCAGTATGAGCGTCACAGCTATCTACTGGGCTTGTTGCGTCATGAAATCGGGGGATTCCTGAATGAAAGCCGCTGGAACGAGTTGCATATTGATCTCGATTCCTCCAATCTTCTCGTCATGGTCATTGAGGTGGATGGTTATACGCGGTATGGATACACGATGCATCTGGATGCCGAAATCGTTCCTTTTGCGGTCCAAAATATTGTGGAGGAAACCATAAATCGTTATACCAAAGGCGTTGTTTTACGGGAAAACCGATACCGGCTTGCAGCCATATTGAACACACCAAGCCAGATCGACGTCTCCGAGCTACTGGAGCAATGCCGCCAAAATGTGGAGCGATTCAGCAAAAAAACAGTCTCGATTGGTGTGGGTACGATTGCCCGCAGACCACAGGAAATCTGGACGTCCTACGCACATGCAGATCAGGCGATATCCTATCGTTTTTACAGTGAAGGCAATTGCATCCTCCAGTATGCTGAACTGGAAAATCAGGCCTGTGTGGCTCCGATATATCCTCTGGAGAAGGAGAAAGAGCTTTTTTACGCCCTCAAATGTGGTAATGAGAGCACCTGTCACCGCATCATTGATGAAATTCTCGAAGAATGGCAGGTTTCCGAAGGTTTTCCCGAGCCACTCACGATGATTCGTTTGCTGTCTGGACTTGCTTTTGCCATCTACCGTGCCTTTTGTGATGAGATTACAGCAGAGGAACGCTTGCGTCTGGAGGCCGACCTGACAGTGCTTGAGGCGATGCGTTCCTTGACGTTTGAGGGCTGGAGGGGATATATCAAACATTTTAGCAGTATGGGTTGCGAGATTATGGACAAAAAACGACTCACCGATGTCAAACAGGCGATTAGCAAGGCGCAGGAATATATCAGTCTGAATCTTGCAGAAAATCTGACGTTGCATGCCTGTGCCCAATCCGTACATTTAAGTCCGAGTTACTTTGCCAATGCCTTCAAAAAGGAAACGGGCATAACGCCGATTCAATATATTACTAAGATGAGGATGGAAAAGGCCAAAGAATTGCTGGTTGCAGGTGTACAGGTGCAAGAGATCTGCCAGAGGCTGGGTTATGAGGACAGGCCTTATTTCAGCGGTTTGTTCAAGAAATATTGCGGCATGACGCCAACCTGCTTCCGGCAAATGTATGAGAACTGAAAACAGATACGGATCGTCATTTTTCCCACCATGCAAAGTTAGAATGTCCCTCACCTCCATGAAAGCGTAGCGATTATCATTACGTTAACGGATAACTCAAACAGGTTGTCCAGACAAGCATAAGGGGGCATATCAATGGTTAAAAAGTGGATGGTGACTACGCTAAGTGCATTGCTGGCGCTAAGTTTGGCAGGTTGTTCTGCTGACAGTGGTACTTCGGCAAATAGCGAATCGGGGACCAGCGGGGAGAATGCCGGAGGGAAAACCAAAATCATATATTGGACACCGGACCGCCATGATGCTGATTTTATGAAATCCAAGATCGATGAGTTCAACCGGACGAACAAGGACAACATTGAAGTGGAGATGACCGTGATGGGGGACAACTATCCACAGGCGGTCGATATTGCTTTTGCCAGCAAGCAGGCACCCGATGTGCTGCAAGTTAATGATTTTCAGACGTATTATCAGAAGGGGTATCTCGCCCCGATCGATGGATACATGAGTGATGAGATGAAGGCCGTATTTAAAGACAGCTTGATTGAAAATAAAAACACGATTGATGGAAAAATATATTCCCTCCCCAATACAGGGCAGGTCTGGCGGCTTGTTTATAACAAAGATATTTTCAAAAAGGCAGGGATCGAGAGTCCGCCAAAAACGTTGGCTGAGATGGTTGCGGATGCCAAAAAAATTACCGAAGTTGGTAAAAGTGAAGGCATCTATGGCTTTGCCAGCCCATTCAAGAGCAGCAGCGGCTTCTGGAGAGCAGCCAATACGATTGCAGGTGCAAGCAATAATGTTGGTATTGATGGTTACAACTACAAGACTGGTCAATTTGATTTTGGGATGTACAAGGATATCGCAATGGCGCTTCGTCAGATGAATCAGGATGGCAGCATGCTGCCAGGGGTTGAAAGTCTGGACATCGATCCACTCAGAGCCCAGTTTGCTCAAGGCAAAATCGGAATGTACATTAACCACTCCGGTGAACCAGGAGTATATAAAGATCAGTTTCCTACAAAAGAAAATTGGGCAGCCGCTCCTGTACCAACTAATGATGGAACGATCAAGGGCGCTTCACAAGTCATCGGGGGCTCCTACATCGGCATCAATGCAGATTCTGCCAACAAGGAAGCGGCATGGAAGTTTATGGAGTATGTGTACAGCACAGATCTTCAGAGTGAGTATTACGAAAAAGGATACGGAATCTCACTGATTCCTGCTGTACTAAGCTCTGACAAAAAACCAAGCATTCCGGGCATTGAAGGTTTCCTGCCCAAACGTTATGATGCCATTTTCCCGGCAAATCCAAGTGTGGTAACCGAGAGTTCACTGGAAGGCACCAAATGGAGTGAGGCTTTTTCAATCTTTGTATTCACGGGTGGCGATCTCGATGCTGTGATCAAGGATCTGGATACAAGGTACAATGCAGCTCTGGAGAAAACCAAAGCAGCAGGGCTGACCAACATAACTGCTGATCCATCGTTTGATTCTTGCAAACTTCAGGGTAAATTGTCCACAGAAGACTAATAAACGTTCATAGCGGCCGTGGTTTAACTACTTCGGTCGCTTATTCACAAGGAAAGGGGAAAGCAAAATGATTATTAATCATGCGTCTATCGATGCACATATCGTGAACGAAACGAGTTCCCGCAAGATCTTGGGTATGGGCGGTACATTAATGATGGTGGAGGTTACCTTTGCTAAAGGTGGTATTGGAGAAGTTCACTCCCATGATGCGCACGAGCAGGTCAGTTATATCGTCAAAGGCAGCTTTGAGGTTCAGGTCGGTGAAGAAACTCGCATCTTAAAAGCAGGGGACAGCTTTTATGCCGGTTTTAACGTCCCGCATGGGGTTAAGGCACTGGAGGACTCCGTCATTCTGGATGTGTTTACCCCGTTCCGTCAGGATTTTCTTGAGGCGTCCCAATGAGCGATTTTTACCTTTCGGCAACGGACCTGCAACGGGCTGCCCAATATTATGAAAAACATTTTCCGGAAGAAGCCCGAAATTCGCTCACGATTGCCAATCGTGCCATCCTGAATGAATTTATCGTTCCTTATACCAACGATCTGAATCGCTGGATTCCGATGGGGACACCCGTGAACTGGCTTCACAACCCGACCAATGATCTGGAGTTCACATGGGGCATCAATCGACACTGGCATATGCTCGATCTGGGCAAGGCGTATCTGATGAAGGGCAATCCGCTATATGTAACAGCATTTATTGACCACTTCCGTAGCTGGAGACAGCAAAACCCGGTATCTGTAAATCTGGTTTACGACGAGGCTGTGTTCTTTCAAAAACCCGGTCCGTGGCGCCTGCTGGAGACGGGACTACGTGTGCAGTCCTGGATATCGGCATATAAATATATGGAAGCGAGTTCACTGATAGACGAAGGCTTTCAGGCGGAGTTTCGACAAGGTCTGGACGAGCACGCCGAGTTTTTGACCCGTTACCTCGGCAGCACGGAAATAAATCATGCCATTATGCATATGCAAGGGTTGTTCATGATCGCTACGTTCTACCACCAGCACCCGCGAAGTCCATACTGGCGTCAAGTGGCGATGGAACGTCTTGAGCTGTGTTTGTTGCATCAGTTGGGTGAAGAAGGGATACAGGTTGAACTGACAACACATTACCACAATGCCAGCATCGAAATGTTTGGCACCCCTTATCGATTGGGTGAGATTTCAGGACATCCTTTCTCGGCATGGTATGCCCGCTGTCTACGCCAAATGGCCGCATTTACTGAGGCGCTGATCCGACCAGATCATCAGTCTACCGGTATTGGTGATTCGGATTGGGTTGGCGATGGACGACAACGACTGACCCTGCTTGGAGCGATCCTGGACGATGATGATTTGATGGCTCGCGGAACGGATAGCTCGGAGTGTCTCTGGTTGCTGGGTGTGGAGAAATATGAGCGATGCCTCAGACTACAGGCTTCTTCTTCTCCGGTGTTGTCGAGCCGAGCCTTTCCGCAGACAGGATATTATGTCATGAGGGACAAGTATCAATATCTTTTTTTTGATGCGGCTGCCATGGGCGGAGCACACGGACATGCGGATGCGCTGAATGTGGAGTGGATGTGGAAGAACCAGCTTTTCTTCACGGACACCGGACGTTATACGTATGAAGAAGGGAAATGGCGTCGGTATTTCAAAAGTACGCGGGCGCACAATACCGTCACGGTGGATGGTCTGGATCAGACACCTTATCTCTCCACACAGCAATGGGGTGAACCGGAGGCTCAGGCCACAACGCTACGTTGGGAGAGCAATGACAGCTATCACTTCATTGATGCTTCACAGGATGGATATACACATTTGCCAGATCCAGTTACACATCGTCGGTGGATGCTGGCAGGGGTGGAGATCCCTATACTATTAATTGTGGATTGGCTGGAGGCAGAAGCAGAGCATACTCTGGAGCAACGTTTTCACCTGCATCCGCAAGCGGATATTGCGTTGAGAATGAATGAAGCTGGAGAAATGACGGCGGATATGAGCTATGAGGCATCTTCCATAACGCTGACGATGCAATGGGTTACGGCAGGCATCGGGAAGGGAGCCTTCGCGTTGACGGAGCAGCCCGGCTGGGTATCTGAGGTGTATGGTTCCAAGTCGGAAACATCGGTCATCCAGGGCAAGACTGATTTCTCGGGTAAAGTGGGTATTCTGACGTTGTGCCTCCCCGCGGATCATACAGACCAGGTTACACGTGTAACCACATGCCAACTGGAACCTGACCTGATGAGATTGGCATTATCTTATGTGCAAGGTGAGGAAAAAGGGTATATTGTGATTGACCACGACACGCTGCAATGGTCGAAAGAACAGAAATAAAAACAGTGAAGCAGGAGCAGATGCTCGCACTTGGCGAACATAGACTCCTGCTTTTTCTTCACTCACTTGGCTTTATTTTTTCTTTTTACTCTGGGTGATTTTTGCGAAACGGGCTTGGGACTGGCTGGCTTTCTGGCCGTTCCGGGAGGTCTGTTGCGATATACCCATAAGGCATACTCCAGCGGCTGAGTGATGGCTTTATAATAGATATCCCGCTCCCCGATGCGAGCGAATACTTCACGTGCAGGTTTGGGGTTAACTTCAAGCAGGTAGATACGCCCGCTTCTGTCAATCGCCAAATCCAGTGCCAACTCACATAGGTCCCCATACGTATCTTCCAGAAACGAAGCAACATCAATGCCGAATTTCTCTGCAGTTGTGTTAATTTCTGCCCGGAGGTCGTCATCTTCGATCCATTGCTTCATGAGTCGGTCCATCGCTATTGCCTGACCGCCGCCATGCAGATTGGAGGTCACGCTTTTTTCTGCACCCATGCGTCCAGCACATCCAGTAAGCTCCCATTGTCCTTCTCCGTTCTTCTGAACGAGCATGCGATAATCATGCACACGTCCATTCGGAAGCTGAAGTTGAATGCCCTTTTGTACAAGATACTTGTCTTTCATGTTCCAGTGCTGGAGCAACGCGCCAAGTCGTGATAAATGAACTTTACGTGGAGTGATGATACGACGCTTCTGATCCCGCCCTTGAACAAGCACTGTATTAGCCTCGCTACTGCTGCGTTCAATGCGCAGAATACCACGTCCGCCTGTTCCATTAATGGGTTTGAGATAGACCAGAGAAGAAACTTTAAGCATCCGGTTTACATCGGACATATCCTGAAATAGAGCGGTTTCCGGCAGGTGTTCACGAAAGTTGGCTTTTTGCAAAAGGGTCTGGTGGATGGTCCATTTATTGCGCAGTGGCCTGTTCAGAAAGAGCAGATGCCCATATTTCTCACGAAAAGCAAGCAATTGCTGGAACCTTCGGTTACGCTGAATCCGGCAACGATCAAAGATCAGGTCCGGGAATGATCGCCACTCCCTGGACCAGCCTTTTCCTTCATGAAAAACCATGGCTTCAATTTGTTTGCCGCCGGGGTGTACGTCGGCTGGTGTGAATACATAGATATCGAGTCCCCGCTTGCGCCCTTCAAGAATCATTCTGCGATAAACGCTTCGTTCTTCAAGAGCGCGATGTTCATTTAAGTACAACGTCATAATGCCCAGAACAGGTGAGGACACAAACAATCACCTTCTTTTTGCAGTATTCCTGTCTATCATCGTTTGGACTGACGGGCAAGATAAGCGCTGTAGTGAAATATACGTTCCAATGACCGCCGTCTGATCTGTGGTTCATCAAACTTCATGGGCTTTGCATTGGCTTCGAAGAACCAGAGTTCCCCCAGGTCATCAATGCCCAGATCCATGGACATTTCTCCGAGCGTGTAACCTGATCCCCGTTCTACCTGTCTTGCGATCATTAATGAAGTGGATTTCACACGTTTCATCAGGGTTGTTGACATTTCTTCGCCAAAAAGCTCGGTCAGCAGCTTCTCAGGGTCTTCTACGCTCCCGCCGCGCGGCACATGAGTTGTAATGCTACGGGAGCCAGCAAGTCTCGCTCCTACACCGGTTACGCTCCATTGGCCCTTGGTGTTCTTTTGTACAAGAACACGCAAATCGAAGGGGCGTTTACGAGAGGATGCGAGTTCAATGCCTTGTTGCATGATATAGGGCGTATGTCCGGTTTCTTTGCGAATTCGTGCCCATAACTTGGCAAGTGTAGATGCTTTATAGGTCGTGCTTCTACGTGTGGTTTGTATTTTGAGACGATAGGGAAGCCGTTCTTTTTCCTGAAATTTAAGCATCATGATTCCTTTACCAGCTTTGCCGCTCTCGGGCTTAAGGTACAGATAGGGATACGTCCGTAGAACGGCACCCAGAGAAGAAGCACTTCTCATCCGCCGAGTATAAGGGATCAGTTGCTGAGTCGATTTGGATTTCCTGAGCCATTCGAACAGATCCCATTTGTTGAAAAAGAATGGGTTATACAGTTCGATTCCTGATTGCATGCATTCGTCAATTTTACGCTGCACGGAAGGTTTTCCTTCGTCTTCCCGGTTGGGAATACGATTGTACAGAACATGGGGAAGGGGGAAAGGTTGTGAAACCCACTTTCCACTCCCCTTGTTGTACGTATATCCTTTCACGGTGGGACCACTCACGTTCAGATCTCGTACAGTTACAATGTACACCACGTATCCCATGCTCTCGCCTGTCTGTAAGATATCTTGAAAATTTTGATGATTTCCCCTGAACATACGCTGTTTATCATGCATGGTCAAAACAGCAATGACAGGTTTGAAATCATCATGAAGGGTCATCAAATCTCTTCCTTCTTCCGGAACTTGCTCAAATACAGGCAGTGTTCCAAGATGTGCTCCACCGACGATTTGCCCTCCACCCGGAGTGAAGGGTGACGGAAAATGGAGCGCCCGGGTTTGGCGTTCGCTTCGAACATCCATACATGTTCCTCCTGATCAATGCCCAGATCAAAGCCAATCTCACCAATCAGATGCTGGTGCTGGGTTTCAATCGCCTGGGCCAGTGTAATAGCGACGGATTTGGCATGCTGAAGAACTTCTCCCGCACGATCGCCGAAGTTGCGACTGAGCGCCTGCTCAGGAGTCATTAGGGAGCCGCCATTTTTGATGTGTGTTGTGACGCTGCCACGTCCTGCCTTTTTGGCTCCAATCCCGACAACAACCCATTGATTGTTACCATTTTTGTGCATGTGAAAACGGAAATCAATTGGACATTCATCAATCTCAATTAGACGTATTCCCTGCTGAACTACATATCCGCGTAACTGTTTGCCATGTCTTCCCTGAAGCATGCGCATCAGACTGTTGAAGGACCCAAAACGCAGGAGTGCATTACCGCCTTTTTTGCGATAACGTGCGAAATATCCACGTTTGGGCGAATAAGTCAGACGGTAGATCCCGTTCCCCAGACTTCCTGCAGTAGGCTTATAGTAGACGAACTGATGGCGTTCCAACATTTCCTTCATCTGTTCAACAGAAGGATTGGTAATCGATTCAGGGATATACCGTCCTGCTGCCGGCTCGTTCTCCAGCAACGTATAGATATCCGATTTGTTGAAGAAGCTCCAGTTGAAGAACGGAATTTTTCGGCGAACAAATCGTTCCCGCAGCTGGTTGATGGCTGGTGAAAAGTCTGAACGACGGCTTGGTAACCGGTTGTAGACAACATCGGGCAGAGGTACCGTTCTGCGGGTAAAGCTTCCGTTATCATTCAGGAAAAAACCCGATACCGTCTCGTTCTGCCAATTGATATCCCGAGGAGTAAAAGCGTAAATGTAGGATTTACGGCTGCCTTCACGGAGTAACTGTTTGATGAAACCAGTACGGGAACCGAATGGATTCGTGCTCGTCGCAGGCCCATCAGAGAGTACGCCGATCAGTGGACCTAACTGGACCTCATCATTTTGCAAATTCCGGAGATAAATACTGCCCCGTTTGGGAACGTTCATCATATTACGGATACCTGAAGCGAGATACAGATGTTTACCTGCTTTTTTGATTGGTTTGATCGTTGCAGGTACCCGGTCACGCCCGAAGCGAAGGTGCACCGTTTTTTTGCCGGACAGGTTGAGGCTCTTCATTAAAGCGTTGGATACATAAACCACTTTATCCGGTTGCTTGGTGAAATGCAGATTGCAAAAGGTCAAACTCATGATTTATCCTCCTATCCTGAAAAGATCCTTGGGCTCCATGGCAAGCGGGCGCTGCGGGCCTCAGCCGCCGTGAATCGGGATGGGTTTCAGGCCAGCTTTGCTGGATGTATTCGGCAATTTCATTGGACGAACGACGTCCGTGAGAACATGTTGTTGCAACAGATAACGGGCATAGGCAAGCGGCCGGGTATAAGTCAGGGTATGCATGCGTCGGTCGCCCGCTTCTGCAAATGAGGTGCGGCCTGGTTTGGAGTTGACTTCAATTAGCCAGAGTTGGCCCTCTGCATCTGCTCCGAAATCAAGCCCCAATTCGGCTAACCTGCCAAAACGGCTTTCCAGCAGGGTGGGGATAAGAGTAGCAGTCTGCCGGATGCTCTTCAGCAGAGTTTCCGTGCGGATCGTTCCATATCGCTGGAGCAGATATGCGTGGGCAGGATATGCTTTACCCCCACCGTGAAGATTGGACGTGAGTGAACCTTCGGGTCCTTCCCGTACCATACATCCGGTAAGCGTCCAGCGACCTTGCCCATTCTTTTGCATTAGAGCCCGTATGTCGAATGCTCTTCCATGATGGCTAAGCTCCAGATATGGCTGCACGATCATCTTACGTTCAGCCTGATGTAACGCTAGCCAGGAAGATAAAGCCTGGGTATGGTTGAATGTAAGAAAAAAGGGTTCATTGTCCTCGTTACGCCCCTCCACGATCCATGTTGATGGAGTCGTTCCCCGAGACAGGCGAAAGGTATTTTTGCCATGAGTCCCGGATACCGGTTTGAAGAACAGTCCTTTGGGCCAACGGTCCAGCCATGTTTCCCAAGGAATATGCGATCCGATCCGGGTTGTGGGAGCAAGTTGTGACCTCAATTCAGGATTTCGGGACAACACACGATGTACCTCCCATTTTCCTGGAAGGGAAGCAGACCAATAACGGTGTTGATCTGTGCCGTTGGTTGGTATCCATTCCTTAAGCTGTTGTCTGGCGTACCTGGAGATAGGGCGAAGACAACGATCCATAATGAGATCGACTGCAGGAACAGGTACCGAATTCCACTTCCCTTGATGATAAACATATCCCCATTGAAGAGGGAGATGGACTGCATCATTCGATATCGGGATCACAATAATCTGAAGGGCGTATTTCATGCTCCCCAAACTGAGACGACGGCAGAAAAGTTCATCCGTAAAGGGAGGTGAGCCTTCGGTTGCACGTACCAGAATGGCCAGTGTCTTGGTCTGAGATGTTGGAAACATTACGCTGCACCTCTCCTCTATCAGATTTGTTTCCAATAGGGAATAACTTTTCAAAAACCCGCCAGGTACGTAGAATATTCGAGCATGGCTTTGACGGAAGGGCGGATCTTGCTCTCACTCAGTGGTGTATTATCATTCTTGGATGGTTTGGAGTTGACTTCGAGCAGCCATACGCGCCCAGTGGTGTCCAAGGCCAGATCAATACCAAGTTCACCAAAATGAGCAGGGATGGCACTTTCGATTCCTTTAGCGATATCCAGTGCTGCGGTATGCAATCCTGCATACGCGGAAGCTTTGGCTGATCCAGACAACTGTGTTTTGGCAACAGCATCCTTGACGGTGCTGAGACTTCCACCCCGTGCCAGATTGGATACGTAGTGACTCCCGCCCGCAATCCGGGCGACGATGGAGGTTACACTCCATTTACCTGTACGGTTTTTTTGCACGAGCGCACGGAAATCCACGGGTCTGCCACTGTTGTCAATGAGAGTCAGCCCTTGTTGGATCTGATAACGCGTTGTTTTCATTTTCCCAGACATACTGGCATACAGTTTATCCAGAGAAGTATACGTTTGTTTCCGGGTCCCCCCGACGCCAGTCGCCAGAGTTAGGAAGCTTCCGTCAATCTGACGTGAGACCCGGATGATCCCTTTGCCCAAAGAACCGCGGACGGGCTTCAGAAATACAACCGGATGTCGGTTGCACATCGTCTTGAGCATGGCGGACGTCTTGAGCAAATGAGACTCGGGAAGAACTCGTTTAAGCGTTGAAATGGACTTGAGTGCGTCAAACACTTCGTTTTTGTCCAGAAACTTTTCATTGAAGGTTTGCGTGCCGTAGAGCGATTTTACTTCTTTCATAAAATGCTGTACGCTAGGTTTGTTCTCAAGCTTGCGGGACGTTAGCCGGTTATTGACGACGTCTGCTACAGGCAGAACAGTCTTTTTCCAGCCGTCATCATACACCCAGCCTTTCATATAACCCGTTACCGCTCCAATATCCTCCGGTGTGAAAAAGGATACATAGGCGCCTTGCTTACGGCAGGCGTTCACCAGTTCTTGACAGAACATCGTGATGGAGCCAAAGGGCCGATCGGGCTGATCGGGATAGTCCTGGCTAACCAGTACACTGATGTAGGGTCCAAGGCGAAGCGTACGGCTGGCTGAACGATAGGATACCCTCAGGACCGAACGTGGAACGAGACCGGTCTTGCTGGCAACTGTCTGATTGATGCGCAGCCCGTCATACCTTGGTACCGGAATAACAGTGACTTCGCGGCGGAAAGAGCCAAATTGCAACTGAAGCGGCCTTCCTGAAGGGATTTTAAGCGCCTTAAGCACCCCTTCGCCCAGCATGATGACGTCGTCCTGCAGGATGCCCGAGCCGGTAACCTGAATCGTTACTTTTTTAGTGGACATCACGGATCTCCTTCCGGGCGGCAACTTGATGTCTGATCTCGAAGTTGAACGGCATCTGAACATGGCATGTGCTTCATCATATGAGGACATATAACCCTTGGTGATTGACCCATATGGATTAAATGCATTTGATTTCGAGGCAGGTTATGGATGGCCTGTTTCAGAGCGCCCTTGTTTGACAGGAGAGAAAAGCGTGTATTAACACGGATGAACAAACCAATCTGAGGAGGAATAATAGTGAACATTTATGACAAAGCCAATGATTTGGCCAAAGCACTGAGAGAAAGCAGCGAGGTGGAAGAGATTACTTCCGCGATGAAGCTGATTGAAGCTGATCCGGATGCAAAAGCAATGCTGGATAACTTCCGTGATCAACAAATGGAATTGCAACAACGTATGATGAGCGGGGATATGCCAGCTCCGGATGAGATGGAGAAAATGGAGAAACTGTTTGAAGTACTGAGTTTGAATCTGAACATCCGTCGTTTGTTTGATGCGGAGCGTCGCCTCAGTGTCATCATTGAAGACGTGAATAAAATTATTGCTGACAGCCTGGGTCATCTGTACGGAGGCGCTGAAGCGTAAAAAGGTAGTTCAAAAAGTCCACTTTTGATTACGAAGGATGCCTAGCTTCATTCCATCTTCTCGGTACTGAAAACTGATCTATTTGAACACGTACTAAAAGGTTGTCTTGTTTTTTACCTGAACCTTTCATATTAGCTCCTTATCGTTCATAGACTAGACATATAGAGTCGATCAAGAACGAAGGAGCTGTGAATGGTGAAGAGGTTGAAAAAAGCAAAACATGTGATCTATCTGCTTATTGCGTTGTCGATGCTGGTCATTGCACTGCCGCGGATTTCCTTTGCTGGAGGAATGGACTGGGTTAATATTTTTGGCATCGTATGGGTGCTGTTCTCCTTATTAATCGTTGGTGCACATCTGCATTTTATTCTCGGTGTGGATGAAGAGAAGAAGCGTGCACTGGAAGCCGTTCGCCGGGCGAAGCTGCGGCAGTGGGAGATGAAACTGTTGGACAAGCAGGAGCGGAGCGAGTCTGTATAAGGTACAGTATGAGATCCAACATGGAAGACCGGAATCCCTTGGTACAAAGGGGCCCCGGTCTTTTTTGGTACATACAGAATTAGAGGTTAATGGGATGATTAAATTCAGATGGCGAACTTGCCTGTGAGAATGGGTAGGGGTGGGGTTATTTTCCTAAAGCCGTGTTATAATAGATACAGTATAGTACAGATGCATCTTCGGGGGTGGTACAGTTGGACGGACAGGAAGAGAACGTCACGAAGCATGAACAGTTACTTCAACATATTGAACAACTGAAGGTTGGCAGCAAAATATCAGTACGTGGACTTGCGCGGGAGCTGGGTGTAAGTGAAGGGACAGCGTATCGTGCGGTGAAAGAGGCGGAGAACTTCGGGCTGGTCGTGACCAAGGAACGAATTGGAACGGTGCGGATCGAGAAGAGACCTCGGGGCATGTCGGAACAGTTGACCTTTGCTGATGTCGTGACCATTGTGGAGGGCCATGTGCTGGGGGGGAACGAAGGTCTCGCCAAACCGCTGCACAAGTATGTGATTGGAGCGATGAAAGAACAGGCAATGGCCCGTTATATTGACGCTGGGAGTCTGCTGATTGTAGGTAACCGTGAAGATGCTCACTCGCTTGCCCTCGAACAGGGAGCGGGCGTGTTGATTACGGGTGGTTTTGGGACAAGTCGTGAAGTAAGAATTATGGCTGACGAGCTTGGGCTACCGATTATTTCATCCAGACATGATACATTCACGGTGGCTTCGATGATTAACCGTGCGATCTTCGACCGGCTGATTAAGAAAAAAATTATGCTTGTTGAGGATATCATTGGTCAGAAACCTCGCTTGCAGGTATTGAAGGTGACCAGTTCAGCCGCAGATTTTCATATGTTGGTTTCAGAGACGGGTGAACATCGCTTCCCGGTGGTGGATGAATGGAACCGGGTCATCGGGATTGTGAGTCTGAAGGATGTCAGTGAGCTGAAAGAAGATCAAAGTATTGAGAAATGTGTGATACGCCGCCCGATTACGGCCTCATTGCAGACATCTCTTGCTTCTGCTGCCCAGATTATGACCTGGGAAGGTATCGATTTTCTGCCAATCGTGGATCGGAATCGCAAACTGATTGCGTCCGTCACACGCAAGGAAGTACTTCAGGCCATGCGGGATGCACAGAAGCAGCCACAACTGGGAGAGACGTTTGATCATCTGATCTGGAACGGGTTTGCCGAGGAGCGCGGTGAACAGAACGAATTGTTATTTCACGGATTCATCATTCCTCAGATGGCAACGGATCTGGGTACGATCTCCGAAGGTGTTCTGTTGAATGTGATGACACAGGCTGGCCGGCGGGCAGCGTGGGATGTTACAGGGAACGACCATGTGGTCGATAATGTAACGACGTATTTTGTTCGACCGGTACAGATTGAGGATCAGATCCTGGTTCGCCCGTTAATTCTGGAAACCAGTCGTCGAACGTGCAAAATGGACATTGTGGTTACCCGTGAAGGCAGTGTGGTATGCAAAGCGGTAATGACATTGCAGTCGATTGACCATGCCTAGCAGGGTACGTTGCCTCGGGCATATACAAAGAGAGTACTCCCTGATCGAGAAGCTCTGCCGGGTGGCGCTGTCGCGCGGTTCTGGCTTCGCTTAACGAAGGGGAAGTACTCTCTTTTTGCAGACACAATGATATAGCTTCAACGAATCATGCAGATTGTCCGGAGGTTTTACCTGATCCATTACTGGACCGTTGTTGAAGCCGCGCATAATAACTGCGGTTACGTATTCCGGCAAATACATTATACGCACCCATAATCAGAAATAGCGCTTCCACAATCACAGATAAAGTGGAGCCTGTGAAGACAAACATCAAAATCAGTGCAAGCACGACAAGCATGCCGCCCATCCAGATATTTGTCCACGAACGGTACAGACCGGCGCTGGTAGCATCCGAACTTCTGTGTGAACGAATACTGTTTAACGCTGCAAAAACCACGGCAACAGCAAAGATCGCGATTAGTGCATATTTGAGTACATCAATGAACACAAAGACGCAGCTCCTTTTCTGGAAAGCATTTACTGCCCTTATTGTACCATGCAGAGATGCAGACAAGGGCAGTTTTTTGCTGTTACGCAGGAACGTGCATGCGAATCTGTACCCAAACTTGCAGTACCCCTTCCATAACCAGCATCGTTTTGACCTGAACGGTGTATTCCTTTTCCCTGACTGAGTACACTTTCTGATTCAGCATGATTCGCGTCATTTTGCTATACTCATCGATGTTGAATACATCTCTGCCCCGAAGCACCTCAAGTTCGTCTCCGAGCTTCTGTAACATCACTTTCAGAGAAGCCTCGTCTGGCCCCTTATCCGATTCTTCTGCACGGACCTTGATTTCCTTGATAACGGTTTGGCGTTTACTGTATTTTTTCAGCGTTTTGATATCCTCCTCATTCTGATGCAGCTGAAGCTGCAGCTCCTGATTGTTCAGCCACAACGCATTGTAACTCAGGTGAAATACGCCGTTGTAGACGACACATCCAGCGATCATTCCCAGAACAAACACAGCGGTCATTCGCATCAGCGGGCGGTAACGAGAAAATGGCGGAACTCTCATGAACGCTGTTCCTGTCTCATATTAGCTCCGGCCTCCGCCGCACACCCATTTCACTAGCTCGGTTCCCATATGCGCGCCCATAAAAGCAGAGATCAGATACAGGATTTGTTTGACCGCCGGAGACAGGTTACCATCCAGAAAATTGCTCTCGATGACACGCATGGGATCTATTGTGCCGCCGACAGCGGCTGCGAGTGCCCATATCTTTATTTTTCCAGAAATATCGAGCATCGTCTGTGTCGGAGGCTGAAGAGAGATCACTGCTCCAATACCTCCGATCATCGCGCCGCCCAGCACGATTCCAAACGCAATAAAGAAATCAAGAATGGCTTTGGACAAAAATGTGCTCACTGGCAACACCCCTTTCAGACCTAGCAGCACACCTCCTGTCTTCGGTCTGTCACAGGGGGAGCGGCTTGTACTTCTATTGTATGGGCGTGCCCCCGAACGTTATGATAAAATAGAATAATAAAGTCTCCTTTTAAGAGGTTGTCACGAATTTTAATAGGAGATTCCATTTTTTTATTTATTTAATTCATATATATATGAGATAGATAGGGTAGCAGACGGATCAGAAGATCGATGCTGCGACTATCTGCGGCGAAAGGAAGAAAAAAACATGAGTTCTTTTGTGCATTTGCACGTTCACAGCGAATACAGTTTGCTGGACGGCGCTGCGCGTATTCCGGATCTCGTGAATAAGGCTGCAGATCTCGGAATGACGACACTTGCGCTGACCGACCATGGCGTGATGTATGGTGCAATTCCTTTTTATAAAGCCTGCGTTGAGCGAGGCATCAAGCCGATTATAGGGTGCGAGGCATACATGACAGCAGGGTCCCGCAAAGAGCGGGGAAGCCGCAAGGATCAACCGATTCATCATTTGATTTTGTTAGCCAAAAATATGACGGGTTACCGTAATCTGATGAAATTGTGCTCGATTGGACATCTCGAAGGTTTTCATTACAAACCCCGTGTAGATATGGAAAGTCTGGCTGCCCATCACGAGGGTATTATCTGTCTAAGTGCGTGTCTTGGTGGTGAAGTACCACAACATTTGCTGCATGGACGAGAAGAAGAGGCGAGACGTGCGGCGTTACGCTACAAAAATATTTTTGGTGACGACTTCTATCTGGAGCTTCAGGATCATGGGCTTTCGGAGCAAAAAAGGGTAAATCCACAGTTGATCAAACTAGCTGCCGAGCTGGAGATTCCGCTTGTAGCTACCAATGATGCACATTATCTGTCCGAAGAGGACGCGGAGCTTCAGGATGTACTGATCTGTATCGGAACAGGCAAGACCGTGGATGATGAGAATCGGCTCCGAATTGGAACCAATCAGCTCTATCTGAAAAGTGAAGAAGAGATGGCTCGTTTGTTTCCTCATGTACCCGAAGCTCTGGCAAACACCGTCCGTATTGCGGATTCCTGTGAGTTGAAGTTGGAATTCGGCAAATCGATTTTGCCGGAATACAGACCGCTTCCTGATGGACTCAGCCCTTCGGTGTATCTGCGTCAGCTGTGCGAAGAAGGAATGAAGGAGCGTTATGCGCAGTCCACACGTTGGACAGATGCAGAGCTTCGATCCGAACTCGAACAACGATTGGCGTATGAGCTGGGTATAATCGACAGCATGGGATTCTCGGATTATTTCCTGATTGTTTGGGATTTTATCGCCTATGCGCATAAGCAAGGCATTGTTACTGGACCGGGCCGGGGCTCCTCGGCAGGTAGTCTGGTAGCGTACACTTTGCATATTACCGATGTTGATCCGATGAAATACAACCTGCTCTTCGAACGATTCCTGAATCCCGAGCGGATCTCTATGCCGGATATTGATATTGACTTCAGCGATGAGCGGCGGGATGAGGTCATTGATTATGTCGCGCATAAATATGGCAAAGCCCATGTCGCCCAGATCATTACGTTTGGAACGATGGCTGCTCGTGCAGCCGTACGTGATGTTGGGCGGGCCCTGAATGTGCCTTATGGCGAAGTGGACAAGGCTGCAAAGCTGATTCCGGCGCAACTTGGTATTAACATCGAGCGGGCCATGGAAGCTACACCTGAGCTGAAGGCGCTGTATGAAACCAAGCCTAAGACACGTGAGCTGTTGGATATGGCGATGAAGGTCGAGGGCATGCCACGTCATGCTTCGACCCATGCTGCGGGAGTGGTTATCTCCCGTGACCCGCTGACCGATGCGGTGCCACTTCAGGAGGGCAGTGAAGGGACAGCGTTAACCCAGTATTCCATGGAAAACCTGGAGTCTATTGGGCTGCTTAAGATGGACTTTCTTGGTTTGCGTACCCTCTCAATCATTGAACGGTGTGTACGCTGGATTGGGGAACATGGAGAAATTCCGGATTTCCGCCTTATCCCCGATGATGATCCGTTAACGTACGAGATGCTTGGGCGAGGGGACACGATGGGCATATTCCAACTGGAATCTGCCGGGGTACGCCGTGTGCTGAAAGAGATGAAGCCAAGTAGTTTTGAAGATGTAATCTCTGTACTTGCCTTGTACCGTCCGGGTCCGATGGAGTTCATTTCCAAATACATTCAGGGCAAGCATGGACAGATTGAAGTGGATTACCCCCATGTGGATCTGGAGCCTATCCTGAAAGATACGTACGGGATCATCGTGTATCAGGAACAGATCATGCAGATAGCCTCCCGGATGGCGGGTTTCTCGCTGGGTGAGGCAGATTTGCTCCGCAGAGCGGTCTCCAAGAAGAAACGGGAAGTGCTGGATCTGGAGCGTGGACACTTTGTACAAGGCAGTCTGAAACAAGGGTATAGCGAAGAAGAGGCAGACCTGGTCTATGATATGATCGTCAAGTTTGCCAACTATGGCTTCCCGCGTGCTCATGCCGCGGCATATGGTGTGCTTGCGTTCCAGACGGCTTATCTGAAGGCGCATTATCCGGTTCATTTTATGGCATCCATGTTAACAGCCGTAATGGGCAGTCATCGGAAAGTGGCAGAGTACGTAGTGGAATGTCGGCGTATGGACATGGAGGTGCTTCCGCCGGATGTGAATGAGAGCGGTATTCTGTTTACACCTGTATTTGTGCCGTCCGGCAGCGCAGGAGCCGGGGATCAGAGCAATGCATCGCAGCAGACTGCGGGAGCAGATCCAGAGAGTGACGCCGGAAGCCCTGCCGAAGAACATGCCACGAATGGTAACGGGAGTTCCTTGAGGGAAGATCGCGTTCATGAGCATGATGGGCATTCGGGACAAGCCGAATATGGTGAAGCACCTCTGCCGGATGATCCCGGTCCTGGACCGGAAGAGGACGGTGGTGGATATGAGTGGCAGGCAGCGACAACCATGCCTGAGGCATCCGACAACCGGAAGGAAACGGGATTGGTGACGGCTGCTTCAATGGAAAATGGTAATGACGAGGGACAAGAGGCGTCTTCTTCGCGCGCGGAGCAAGGGGAACTGTCCTCTGTGAAGAAAAACGATGCAGTGTCTAATGCAAATGCGGATGAAGATAAGGAAAAATTAACGGGTGCAATACGATTTGGTCTGGCCGCTGTGAAAAATGTCGGTACCCAGGCAATGGAAAGTATTATGATCGTAAGGCAGGAGAGACCGTTCGACAGTTTGCTCGATTTTTGTCGTCGTGTGGATCTGCGTGTATGCAACAAACGTGTGATTGAATCGCTGATCCAGGCCGGAGCTTTTGATACATTACCTGGGCACCGGGCCCAATTGCTGGCGATGCTGGATGAGACTGTTGAAGCAGCGTTGAAATGGCGCAAGGAACGTGAGGATCTGCAGATTCAATTGTTCGACTTTGTTGAAACGCCAAACTGGGAGATTGAATATCCGGAAATTCCTCCTTATTCCTCAGGGCAACAACTGGAGCTAGAGCGTGAGTTGTTAGGTTTGTATCTCTCCGGTCATCCGCTGGATGACTATGAAGATGTGCTGGAATCGAGTGGGGCTGACCGGATCATGGAGCTGACCGAGGCAGCCGACGACACGATGAGCGTCGCCGCGGGTATGGTTGTGTCTGTGAAGTCGATTACGACGAAACAGGGCAAGGCTATGGCGTTCATGGAGCTGGAAGACCAGATTGAACGCTGTGAAGTGGTTCTCTTTCCCGAGGTATGGCGGCGTAGCCAGCAACATGTCGGGAAAGGTGAACTGCTCGTCGTGCGTGCCAAAGTGCAGCAGCAGGACGAAGGGTTTAAGCTGCTGGCTGAGGAAGTGGTGCCGTTGTCACCGGCGGCACTGGAGCAGCAGCTGCGCAGCCGTGACCGGCGCGTCAAGCCCGGCAGCGGCAGCTCTTCGCGCCCGGCGCAGGCGGCTTCGCCGCGGCGGCCAGCGGGCGCAGGAGCCGAAGCGCAGCACAGCAGCGCAGGCGGGGATGCTTCCGCTGTGCGCAGCAGCGGGAGCCAAGGCTCAGCAGCGACGCGCAGCGATGCGGCGGGTATGGGCGCAGCCACGGCGGCGGCTTCCCGGCCTGGCGGTGCCGCTGAGGCGGCAAGCAGCCCGGCGCAGAGCCGCGAACCGCGGGCCGTGGAGCAGCGGGTGTTCGTGAAGATTGCCCCTCATGCGGAGAAGCCTGAGCTTCTGGCACGTCTGAAGCAGCTGCTTCAGGAGCATCCCGGACCTGTGGCGACGGTGCTCTTCTATGAGCAGCAGCAGAAGCTGCTTGCGCTGAGTGATGCCTACCGGATTAAGCCATCACCAACCTTGTTCTCCGAGATGGAGAAAATGCTGGGTGAAGGCACAGTCAAAATTAAATAAGAGGCTGTCCCGTAAGTGATAGCACTTATCCATAGTATGAAACCTGTTTGGCTCAATGCTGAACAGGTTTTTTTGATTATTTTAGTGCGAGCGCGGTTTCCTGACGACAGGGTTTAAACAAACAAATTGCAGACTTGTAATAGGCCAGCTACAGACCAGAGCGGAATGTACAATCCTGCAACAGGTCCAGGGTGCGACTGGTCTTAACCATCCGCACATTTTATGAACATTTTAACAGGTTGCTGCATACACTTGAGAACACCGAAGGACCTCGCGGTCCTCGGGGGATTGATGCGGGAGGTCGAGATATGTCATATGAAATCGTAGAAGCCATGCTGGCCCGGCGGGGTGTACGGATTGATGCAATCGCAGCAATTGTATACCGTCTGCAAAAAGGGTACCACCCCGAACTGACCTTGGACGACTGTGTAACCAGCGTGAAATCCGTTCTGCAGAAACGAGAGGTGCAATATACGCTCTATACGGGTATTGCTCTCGACGAACTTGCGGAGAAAAAACTCTTGCCCCAACCGTTACAGGCTATTATGGAAGCGGATGAATCCCTGTATGGAGTGGACGAGACTCTGGCCCTCGGCATTACTCATGTGTATGGTATGATCGGTTTAACCAGCTTTGGTTACCTGGATAAAGAAAAAATAGGTGTAATTCATGATTTGAACGAACACACAACAGCCATTCATGTCTTTTTGGATGATCTGGTCGCAGGGGTGGCCGCTGCGGCTTCTGCCCGGATTGCACACAAAAATATTAAAGCCAAAAAATACCCCTCAGACCTTTAACCCCCTGTATTTCCATGCTTGTCTGTTATGGTCAATCTAATGGCTCATATGAAGGTCTTCAAGGGCGGCTGACGCTGCCCTGATAAGCTTGCGGCTGCTTATGGAAGAGGTATGAACAAGAAGATTTCGTCAACCATATGAGTTATTCGTGGGGGACTAATGTCCCTCATGATCCCAAATTCTCCCCAAAGGTCCCGAACCCTTTCTTGCAGAAAAAAAGTGAGGTATGTTATCATTAGTCCAATATACGGGCTCTGAACATTAGCTTAGGGGGCGGACAAGGCATGTGGACGGTGATTTACATTGCACCGACAGCAAAGGTTGCGGACAAGATCAAGACCAAGCTTTCGGAAGAAGGTTTTCTGGTACAGACCCGTCCCATCAGTTTATCCAAGCAGCAATTTGAGATTCGCGTCCCTTCTGGGGAATTGGAAGAGGTCCAGGAAGTGCTGAATTCCATTCTGCATTCCTGATTTGTTCGACATCAACGTGCCTTGGCAGATGAAGAAGTACCATCGGTACATAAGGGACTAATCGCGTAAGCGGAGAGAGGAATCGACTTGCATGTATTGTATGCTGCTGTCCTTCCTTCTTTTTTTGTTAGGACAAGGACCGACCTGGTTGCTCCCGGAGACCCTACCAAGATAGATTCAAACATCGGCGCAACAATCTTTCGGTTTTTGCAGGTAACATCAATCGTGCTGACAGAAGCCGGTGATCCTTGCCCTGTACCGGCGGATTTTTTTGTTGTGAATGCTGGACAAGGCCCATGGCAGCGTGTGGGTCGTAAGCGGTTTACCGTAACACGCGGATGAAGCTGCCACAAGCAGCGCTCTGCAGGTTGCGGCCATCAAATCAACGGCTGGAGAGGTGTAGTTGTGTTCAAAGATATATTCCAGAAGAAACGGAAGTACGCTACCATACCTTCCGAGCGTGCACTTCCCGGCGAAGGCCAGGAAGTCCTAGAACGCCCAAAACGTGAAATACCTGAAGGGCTTATGAACAAGTGCAGCAAATGCGGCACCATTCAATATAGCAAGGAATTGGAGAAAAATCTGAAAGTATGTCCTGCCTGCGGTTATCATATGCGTCTTAACGCTATGGAGCGCATTGCTATGGTACTTGATGATCAAGGATTTGTTGAGTTTGATGCTGATATGATATCGGTTGATCCACTTGGCTTTCCCGGATATAGCAACAAATTGGAACAACAGCGTCTGAAATCGGGCCTGAAGGAAGCGGTAATTACAGGGGAAGGAACCATTGATGGCCTGCCTGTAGTTGTTGCTGTCATGAGCTTTGATTTCTTCACAGGCAGCATGGGTTCTGTTGTAGGGGAGAAAATTACCCGTGCCATTGAGCATGCCACAGAGAAACGGTTACCATTGATTATTTTCTCAACATCAGGTGGTGCCCGGATGCAAGAGAGTATTCTCAGCCTCATGCAAATGGCCAAAACAAGCGCAGCTTTATCCCGTTTAGATGAACAGGGCGGGCTGTACATTTCGGTCATTACGGACCCAACGACAGGTGGAGTCTCGGCAAGTTTTGCGAGCTTGGGCGATATTAACATTGCCGAACCTGGCGCTGTATTTGGTTTTGCCGGCAGAATCGTTATCGAACAGACGATCCGTCAGAAGTTACCTGATGATTTCCAGACGGCTGAATTTAATATGCAACATGGTCAGTTGGACATGGTTGTGCACCGGAAAGAGCTTCGGGCCACTCTTGGCAAGCTTTTGGATATGCATAGTGAAAAAGGAGGGGTCTAAATGGCGGGTGAGTTGCCATATGAAGCGCCTCTGGTTGAGATGCGCAAAAAGATTGATGAACTCGTACAGTTTGGACAGGAAAAAGGGATCGACTTCACGGACGAGATTGCCCGCCTGGAAGAACGTTACCATAGACTTGAAGAAGAGATCTACACTGGCATAACAGCAGCTCAGAAGATGCATCTGGCCCGTCATCAGCAACGCCCAACGGCGCTGGACCTGATCCAACTGATATTTACGGACTTCATTGAGCTGCACGGTGATCGCATGTTCGGAGACGATCTTGCGGTTGTTGGCGGACTTGCCAAGTTGAATGGAAAGACAGTAACGGTAATCGGACAACAGCGGGGGAAAGACACGAAGGATAATATCGCCCGCTTTTTCGGCAGCGCTCATCCAGAAGGTTTCCGAAAAGGACTTCGTCTGATGAAACAAGCGAACAAATTTGGCCGTCCTATTATTACGTTTATTGATACTAAAGGGGCGTATCCGGGTAATACTGCAGAAGAGAGAGGTCAATCGGAAGCGATTGCTCGCAACCTGATGGAAATGGCGAAGCTATCGGTTCCTGTTATTGTTGTGGTCATCGGCGAAGGTGGAAGCGGCGGTGCCCTCGCTATGGCTGTGGGTAATCGTGTGTTGATGCTGGAACATGCGATCTATTCTGCAATCTCTCCGAACGGCGCTGCTTCGATTCTCTGGAAGGATGCATCCAAGGCAGATCAGGCGGCTGAAGCAATGAAAATAACAGCCAAAGACCTGCTGGAGATGGAAGTCATTGAAGAGATTGTCCCTGAGCCACGCGGCGGTGCTCATCGGGATTATGAAGCGTCTGCTGCTTTCATCAGTGAAGCTTTGGTCCGTCATCTCGACGATATGAAGGATTGGAGCGAGGATCAACTGAAACAGGATCGTTATGAGAAATTCCGTAAAATTGGATCGGTCACGTTTGAACCTCAAGCATCCATTGAAGCCCCTCAAGAGCTTGTAAAAGTCGATGTTGCGAGTAATTTGTCGGGAAATGCTGAATAATGTGACGAATTTCCTATACAAATGAGCAAAAGTATAGTAAATTTAATAGTTGGAAAAAGAAAAATAGATAAAGAGTAATACCTTTAAAATCGGAGGAAACCCAAAATGCGTAAAACGAAAATTGTATGTACCATTGGTCCATCCAGTGAATCTCTGGAGAACACCAAAAAATTGATTATGGCCGGTATGAATGTGGCCCGTCTGAACTTCTCCCACGGTGATTTCGATGAGCACGGCGGACGGATCATTGCGATTCGCCAAGCATGCGAAGAGTTGAACAAAACAGTAGCGATCCTGCTGGACACCAAAGGACCGGAAATTCGGACAGGTAAACTCGAAGTTGAACCGATCGAATTGGTTCAAGACGAGTACATCACTTTGACAACAGAAGAAATTCTGGGCACCAAAGAACGTCTTTCCATTACGTATACAGATCTTCCGAATGATGTTGAACCGGGATCTACAATTCTGATCGACGACGGTCTGATCGGACTGACTGTGGTGGAAGTGCAAGGCACCGAGATCAAATGCCGTATCGTTAACGGCGGATCGATCAAAAGCAAAAAAGGTGTTAACGTTCCGGGCGTTGCCATTTCTCTACCGGGTATCACCGAAAAAGACGCTAACGATATCGTATTTGGTATCGAACAAGGTGTCGATTTCATCGCGGCTTCTTTTGTACGTAAAGCAAGTGATGTACTTGAGATTCGTGAATTGCTTGAAAAACACAATGCTGGACATATACAAATCATCTCCAAAATCGAAAACCAACAAGGTGTCGATAACCTCGATGAAATCCTTGAAGTGTCTGACGGCCTGATGGTTGCTCGTGGAGACCTGGGTGTTGAGATTCCTGCGGAAGAAGTACCATTGGTACAAAAACGCATGATCCAAAAATGTAACGTTGCAGGTAAACCGGTTATCACAGCTACACAAATGCTGGATTCCATGCAGCGTAACCCGCGTCCAACACGTGCGGAAGCAAGTGACGTGGCGAATGCGATCTTCGACGGTACGGACGCAATCATGTTGTCCGGTGAGACAGCTGCGGGTAAATACCCAGTTGAATCTGTTCTGACCATGTCCCGTATTGCTGAAAAAGCAGAATCTGCTCTGCCTTACCAAGAGTTGTACCTGAAACAACGTGTTGCTCAACAAACAACAGTTACGGAAGCAATCAGCCAATCGGTTGCTCTCCAAGCTCAAGATTTGAACGCAAAAGCGATCATTACTTCGACTGAATCAGGACATACTGCACGCATGATTTCCAAGTATCGTCCAGAATCTCCAATCATCGCTGTGACAACGGAAGACAGAACTTCCCGTCGTTTGGCTCTGGCTTGGGGTGTAACTCCTGTCAAAGGAAGACTGGTTGATTCCACGGATGCTTTGTTCGAAAATGCAATTGAAGGCGGCGTAAAATCCGGACTTGTTAAAGAAGGAGACCTGGTTGTGATCACAGCAGGTGTGCCTTTGGGTCGTTCCGGTTCTACCAACCTGATTAAAGTAAGCCAAATTCCAAACAACGCTTAATAGCGTCTTGGATGGAGAAGCAACAGGAAAGAAGCAATGGGGCTTTATTGTCCCGTTGCTTTTTTTCCATCTTATTGACACTTTACAGCGATGTGCCACGTATGAATGATAGAGTGAAGGAGGCCGATAACGTGCGAGAACAGAGCAATGGTAACTGGTATGCGGCACGTCTTCGTGTACGCTATCAAGAAAGTGACCAGATGGGCGTGGTCTACCACGCGAACTATTTGAATTGGTTTGAAATCGGTCGAACTGAGATGATTCGCCAAATGGGGTATACATATCGTAAAATGGAGGAACAGGGGTTACTGCTTCCCGTAACCGGACTGGATGTGAAGTATCACAAGCCTGCCCGATATGATGATGAGATTATCATATTCACCCGTATTGCTGCATTTAGTGGTCTGCGACTGAATTATGATTATGACGTAAGACGCATGTCTGAAGAACCTGATGAGCATATGGCGATTGGAGAACGGGTATGGTCAACTGATGAATCACTCCCCGGTGAACGGCTAGTTACAGGTTCTACCCAGCATGTATGGGTGAATGGGGACTGGAAGCCAGTTCGGCTGGATAAGGCAGCCTCTGAGTTATACAGCGCGCTTGAAAAGGTGTGGCTTTCGGGAAAGGGGTAATACGTCAATGCGAAAATGGATGTGGGCTTTACTCTTAATCATTCCGGTGATTGAATTATTTGGTTTTATTCTGATGAGTGACTGGATCGGAGCCGGAAAGACATTGCTTCTCATGATTCTCACGTCCTTGATTGGTATAGCAATGTTGCAGTTTGAAGGGCGAAAAGTACTTGTGGACGCCAAATCCGAGATGGAGCGTGGCAAGGTACCTGGAAGAAAAATGGTCGATGGTCTTTTTATTTTTGTCGGTGGTTTCTTGCTTTTGATTCCAGGCTTTGTAACGGATCTGATCGGGTTTACACTGGTATTTCCATTAACACGTCCGGTGTACCGTCTGTTCTTCCTGGGGTGGCTGGAGAAAAAAATGAAAAGTGGCAAAATTACGTTTTATCGTCGTCCGAAATGAAACACCAGTTGTTTTGCATAATGGAAAAGGCTCCGCTCAGCAGATGATTTCTGTTGAACGAAGCCTTTTTCTATTTTCCTGGGTGCTCATAAGATGATGCCTCATCGGACACGGCCGTTGATGATATACGTTCTGAGGTCGCGTAATACGTTAGCCCGATTGAACGCATCCAGAATCACGAGACTGACAGGGCCAATAATCAAGCCCAGAACACCGAACAACTTCAAACCCACAAACATGCCAACCAGCGTGGCGAGTGGGTCGAGCCCTACACTGCTTGCAAGTACCTTCGGTTCAATAATCTGACGGGCGATCAATAAGATCAAATAGATAATACTAATCCCAATGCCCAGATACAGATCCCCATTCATAAAGAGGTACGCTGCCCAAGGCACCATGATAAGGCCAACACCCAGATAAGGAAGCAGATCGACCAAACCAATCATCAGAGCGATGGTGAAGGCTGAATTGACTTGCAGTATAAGCAGTCCAATCATGACGAATAGTGCTGTAATCGAGATCATGATCAATTGTGCTCTTGCGTATCCGAACAGTGCCTTCTTAAGGTCGGTCCATATGTCGGATATCGGCTTGCGAATGGAAGAGGGTACCCATCCGGATACGGTGATGTTGTGCCTGGTCCAGCTTTTGCTAATGAAGAATGTAGACAACAGAACAACGATTAATACCGCGCCCATGTTCGGCAGGGAAGTCAGCAGACTCAGAATCATGTTGAAAAATCCGGTGACCAGATCTGTGACGGCTGTACCCACCGTTTCAGTTGTTTTACTAATATTGCTGTTGATGGTTTCCTGGTAGTTGGGATTTTCCTTGTAAAATTCATTGATCTGCGCAGTCAAACTTTGAATGGTGTCATTCTGGGTCCAGCGCACAAACGTGTCCTTGATCTCATCAACATGAAGATCAAAACTTGTCGTAAGTGAAATGACTTCTTTTACCATGCGGGTAATCGCCGCAGACAGCACTACCGCAATGGCTCCAAAATAAAGGATCAATGAAAGAGTCACAGCCAGCCAGCGCGGGAATCGTGCTCGATGCTGAAGCAGTTTCACTAATGGATTCATGGCATAGGCGATAATCCAGGCAATCGCAAAAGGGTACAAAAGCGGGAACAGCAAGTATATGGCAACGGCGATCAGAACGGCCGCAATGATAACCCATAAGCCACGGAGCAGGCGTTTCATTATTATTCTATCCAAGCATCAACTCTCCTTATTTCAATTAAGCCGACCTATGTATGATCCATGAAGCAGTATTAAAAATAGATGGCTATCTTAATTAATATAGAGCATTTACAAGGTTTTGAAACGCCGGGATGTTACCAGATCTTGTTCAAGAGTGGACTTTTGAACAAGATGTATGGGGATTCTTTCTTTTGCCTAGAGTATGCCTTAGTATTACAGAATATAGCAATAGAAAGTTCTCATACGACAGGATTGGTTAAAAAACATTAAATGTCAACCTTGTTTTTGTAAAGGCTTTCAAAAATGCTTTATCGGACCGATAAAGAAGTTTGATGTGCGAATGAACTCTCATCATGTTCACATAAACGACAAAATCCAGTATGATGTTATAAGTAAATACCGATTGACAGATAGGAAAACCTTAGTTTGAAATATTTGTTAATTTTAAAATGAAAATGTTTACAAAAAGAGAATAGGTGCATTTTGGCACTTATATGACACTCTGGAATGGTTCCTGATTTCGCTTATTAAAGGAGAGATGTAATATGACAGCTACCAAAGGTCTGGAAGGCATCGTTGCGACAACCTCTTCGATCAGTTCTATTGTAGACGGTGTGCTCACATACCGTGGTTACGATATCGACGATTTGGCTGAACATGCCAGCTTTGAAGAAGTTGCCTATTTGTTGTGGTTTGGTAAATTGCCAACAACGGATGAACTGAAATCCCTTCGTAAAAGCCTGAGCGATTACGCGCCGATTCCGAGCGAGTTGATTGCACAAATCCAATTGTATCCGAAAAACGTCAGTACCATGGCAGCACTTCGTTCCGCTGTCTCTGCACTTGCACTGTACGACGAGCAAGCGGATGAGATGACAACGGAAGCGAATGAGAACAAAGCGGTTAAGTTGCAAGCACAGTTGCCAACGATTGTGGCAGCCATCGCCCGTATCCGTCAGGGCAAAGAACCTGTGGCACCAAAAGAAGGCGCTTCCATCGCAGAGAACTTTTTATATATGATGACTGGTGAAGAACCATCCGAGACCGCAGTGAAAGCATTGGATCAAGCCCTTGTCCTGCATGCGGATCACGAGTTAAACGCTTCGACATTTGCAGCCCGTGTAACGGTTGCGACGCTGTCAGATATCTATTCCGGTGTAACTTCCGCCATTGGCGCACTGAAGGGACCACTGCATGGCGGTGCTAATGAAGCCGTTATGAAAATGTTGAATGAGATCGGTACGCCTGATCGTCTTGAAGCGGCAATTCAGGAAAAACTGAATAATCGTGAAAAGATCATGGGTTTTGGACATCGTGTGTACAAAAACGGTGATCCACGCGCCAAACATCTACAGAAGATGTCCAAGGAACTTGGCGAGATGAACAATGATACGCGTTTGTATGATATGTCTGTGAAGATCGAGGAACTGGTAACAGGACAAAAAGGACTGAAGCCTAACGTAGACTTCTATTCTGCTTCTGTATATACCCAACTGGAGATCGAACAGGAATTGTTCACTCCGATCTTTGCCATCAGCCGGGTGTCTGGATGGACAGCGCATATTCTGGAACAGCTTGCGGACAATCGCATCATTCGTCCACGTGCGGAGTACACTGGCCCTACAGAACAGAAATACGTTTCTATTGAACTTCGCTAATAGCCGCAAAAACAGTATAATAATATGGACGAGGTGAAGGGTTGGAAAGCAGAGGCTTTACTGGCTTAAGCTCTCAGGACCCTTCTCTCAACAAGACTAGTGGTATGATGAATACTGCATATACGAAACTTAGGAGGAATTTTAACTATGAAATTAGAAAAATTTGCTCACCCAACTGAAGGCGAAAAAATCCAAATTGATAACGGTACACTTCAAGTACCTAGTAATCCAATCATTCCATTTATCGAAGGTGACGGTACAGGCCGTGATATCTGGAAAGCTTCCAAACGTGTATTGGATGCAGCTGTTGAAAAAGCTTATGATGGCAACAAAAAAATCGCATGGTATGAAGTGTTTGCTGGACAAAAAGCATTCGATACATACGGTGAGTGGTTGCCGAATGATACACTGGAAGCCATTCGTGAGTATATCGTAGCGATCAAAGGACCATTGACTACGCCAATCGGTGGTGGTATTCGTTCCCTGAACGTAGCCCTGCGTCAAGAGCTTGACCTGTACACATGCCTGCGTCCTGTTCGTTATTTCGACGGTGTACCTTCTCCGGTTAAACGTCCTGAGTTGGTAGACATGGTCATTTTCCGTGAGAATACGGAAGATATCTATGCAGGAATCGAGTATGCTGAAGGTTCTGAAGAAGTGAAAAAAGTGATCCAGTTCCTTCAACAGGAGATGGGTGCTAACAAAATCCGTTTCCCTGAGACTTCCGGTATTGGTATCAAACCAGTTTCTTCCGAAGGTTCGAAACGTCTGGTACGTGCAGCAGTGCAGTATGCAATTGACCATAACCGTAAGACGGTTACATTGGTACACAAAGGTAATATCATGAAATTCACAGAAGGTGCCTTCAAAAACTGGGGATATGAAGTGGCTGAAGAAGAGTTCGCTGACAAAGTATTCACATGGGCACAATACGACATCATCAAAGAAAACGAAGGTACAGATGCAGCGAATGCAGCACAAAAAGCTGCTGAAGATGCTGGTAAAATCATCGTAAAAGATGCGATTGCCGATATCGCTCTGCAACAAGTATTGACTCGTCCAGGCGAATTTGATGTTATCGCAACATTGAACCTGAACGGTGACTATCTGTCCGATGCACTTGCAGCGCAAGTTGGCGGAATTGGTATCGCTCCTGGAGCGAACATCAACTACGTAACAGGACATGCTATCTTCGAAGCAACTCACGGTACTGCACCTAAATACGCGGACAAAGATGTCGTGAACCCTGGTTCCGTTATTCTGTCCGGAGTAATGTTGCTTGAGCACTTGGGATGGCAAGAAGCAGCTAACCTGATCTACAAAGGTATGGAAACATCCATTAACAATAAAACAGTAACGTATGACTTTGCACGTCTGATGGACGGCGCTACTGAAGTGAAATGTTCTGAATTCGCGGATCAAATCATTAAAAACCTGTAAGGGGAGATGTGAATCTTGACTATTCAGCGCAAAAAAATCACAGTAGTCGGCGCCGGTTTTACCGGTGCTACGACCGCATTAATGCTTGCCCAAAAAGAACTCGGGGATGTTGTACTGGTTGATATTCCTCAACTGGAGAACCCGACGAAGGGGAAAGCACTCGATATGATGGAAGCAAGTCCTGTTCAAGGATTTGACAGTCATATCGTCGGTACTTCCAACTACGAAGATACTGCAGGTTCTGAGATTGTAATCATCACCGCTGGTATCGCCCGTAAACCGGGTATGAGCCGCGACGATCTGGTCAATACGAATGCGGGTATCGTGAAGTCCGTTTGTGAAAATGTGAAAAAATATTGCCCTGATTCCATCGTCATTATTCTAAGCAACCCGGTGGATGCGATGACTTATGCAGCTTATCAGACCCTTGGTTTTCCTAAAAACCGTGTTATCGGTCAGTCAGGTGTTCTGGATACAGCACGTTATTGTACCTTCATTGCGCAAGAGTTGAACGTATCTGTTGAAGATGTTCGTGGATTCGTTCTTGGTGGTCACGGAGACGATATGGTGCCCCTCGTTCGTTATTCGAGCGTGGGAGGCATTCCGATCGATACGCTGATTCCGGCTGACCGGATCGAATCCATCGTTCAGCGTACACGTGTTGGCGGTGGTGAGATTGTGAATCTGCTCGGTAACGGCAGTGCATATTACGCACCGGCGGCTTCACTTGTTCAGATGACCGAAGCCATTTTGAAGGACAAGAAACGTATCATTCCAGTGATCGCTTATCTTGAAGGTGAATATGGCTATAATGATCTGTTCCTCGGTGTACCAACCATTTTGGGTGGTAATGGCATTGAGAAAATATTCGAACTTGACCTGACAGCGGAAGAAAAAGCAGGATTGGATAAATCTGCTGATTCGGTTCGCAACGTCATTTCGGTAGTAAACCTGTAAGTTTGAAAACTTTTTGAACAGAAGCTAAAAGAAAACCTCCGGTAAACCCGGAGGTTTTCTTTTCTTTGGATAAGTTCCCCAGTATAATGGGATGTGATGTATAGCACACCGAAAATGTTGAGGAGGATGAAAATTTTGACAATGATTATGTATTTGCTCCATATTGTTGGAGCACTGGCGATGGGATTCTATTTGATTCTGCCATTTGTGGTCGGTAAAATCCGTACCCTGAATGCTGCAGCACAAGAGGGAGCCTTTGCATCACTTCGTTCTTTGAACAAAGTCGCGCAGTATGGACTTGTAATCCAACTTCTTACTGGTGGTTACCTGATGACCAAAGGTGAGTACTCTCATGTCTGGATGGCTGTCGTTGTTGTTCTGCTCTTGGCTATTGCGGCTATTGGAGGAATCATGGGTAAACCGTTGCGACTCGCTGCAGAAGGTGTGAAAAACAAACGTGATGTGGGTCCTGAGCAAAGCAAGATCCGTATGTTCAGTACACTTCTGGCTGTATTCTTGCTAATCATGGTGTACCTGATGGTGAATAATCAGGTGATCTAAATGCGTTGCGGACGGTTAATCCACCTTATGAAGATGTATTGTTAGTCGTTGGTTAAGCGTTTGCAGACGTACTTAGGACAAGCCGGATGAGATGTAAGACGGTGTTTCGTTGGAACAAACAAAAAATAGACAGCCTCATTGGCTGTCTATTTTTTGTTATTATCAAGATAAAATCAGTAGTCCTCGGTTTATTTTGAACTGGAACTAGAGGGAATCACTACCATACATAACAGCATGCATATTCCATCAGACGCGATCTACATTGGTTAGGTTGTACTCACAGTATACGCCCGCACTGCATTTCGACCATTACGCTTGGATTCGTACAAGGCAGTATCAGCATCGCGTAACAAGGACTCCAGCGAATCTGACCCTCCATTGTACTGGGCAATACCAAAGCTTGAGGTGAGCGTAATAGGCACTCCCTTAACATCCAGGGGGTCATTCAATAAGGCAACTCTCAGTTGTTCGGCAAGTTTCTCGGCTTCTTGAAGCGAGGTATTCGGAAGAGCGATGACAAACTCTTCGCCTCCATATCGGGCAAACAACATCTCAGGGCTTAAATATCGATTACAAACAGAGACCACATGAATGATGGCCTGATCGCCAACATCATGCCCGTACGTATCGTTGATACGTTTAAAGTAATCAATATCAAATAAAATAAATGAAACAGGTTGCGGGTTAAGCTGAGCTTCACTCAAAATCTCCCGTCCTCTATGCAAAAATTGAGTGCGATTATAGATTTTGGTCAGACCATCGAAATAAGCCAGTTGTTTCAGCTGTTCTTGCAAGAAGCGTTGTTCCGTTATATCAATTAACATAATTAGACTGCCCACAGTCTGTGCATCCTTGTTATACACGTAAGATGTCCTGACCTGATAACAGACGGTCTCTCCATTTAACTGCCAGTACAGATCGGTTTGCAATCCTTCTCTTCCGTATTCAACGGGAAACGTCTTTCCAGCAAGATTATGCCAGATTTCATCCAAGGGTTGGCCAATCATGGTTGTATTAAGCTCTGGCAACATGTCACGCAGAGATCTGTTGTAATCGACCAGTCGATTGAAACTATCAAGTACAATAACACCTTCACGCATACTCTCGAAAATACTGTCTTTGGCGATGGGTACGATGGTCAGTAGACGTGAGGATAGAATCGCCCAGATATACATGGCAGATGTGATACACATGAGCACGGGGACGGGGTCCATCCCACCGGGGGTCAAACCAAGCAAATACAGAAAAGCTGCGATCATAGGAATAATCTGTGAAGTAATGAGAGTAAGTAATTGACGACGATACATCTTCTTGGTGTGTCTCCATTGTCCAATCAGAATAAGGCAGGCACATAACAGACAGGAGAAGGTGAATGCACCATGTACAACATACCATTGACCCACTGCGATATCCATCAGAGGAACGGGACTATCTTCTCTTAGCCATACTTTTTTATAAAATAGATGATGAAAGTCATTGGTTGCAACCATACCTAGTGTAATGGAAGGGATTACAAACAGCGCGGCAGTTACCTTTTTGGATAAGGTTTTTCCTGTGTACTTTATCATCAACATGAGGCCAAGAGATGCGGAGAAGGGCATGCCTATATACTCCACGGTGGTCCAAAACATCATCTGCTCCAGCGTGTTGCTGGCTAGCTCAATCGCATAACCAAAAGTATATATGGAGAGTGCTGCTGTGTAGAGAATGAATATTTTGGAACTGGGAATCTCGGATCTTCTGAAATAGGTATATAAACACAAAAAGACATTCAGCACGGCTGAAGTAGCGACGAGTGTTATATATGAATTAATATGCGATTCCATTGTCAGGTCTCCATGTTAGGTTAGAATGATTAAACCAATAAAGATGAGAGTTAAAGCACATCAGTATACTGTACATTGTACATCAGCCCAAGCAGCATAGGAATACACTTTGTATCATGAAATAGTCTAATTTCGAATAAATTTCGAATTTTGGCCAAACAGGCATTAAAGCAAATCGGGTGTTTGATATCTAAAGAGAGTGGTAAATAACGATTAGAGACAGCACGCTGAGGCTTAAGTTGCTGTTCATCGCAGAAGAATAATCTGAACTGTTCATGCCATCCTACAGAATGAGACTTTTTCAGAGAACGAAAGACAAGGAAGTATACAGTTAAGGGTCCATGTCTTCTGTAATCCAAACATGTTCACATTTTGAGAGGAGAATGTTAGATGTCAACCAACACACAACAAAATCAAAAAACAATGCCAGCACAGCATCAGGATCAACGCCCCGGTATTGAATCGGAGATGCATCCCAGACCGGAATTTGAGAAGCCTGAATACAAGGCAGCAGGTAAACTGACGGGTAAGGTGGCCCTTATTACAGGGGGTGACAGCGGAATTGGACGTGCTGTTGCTGTTACGTATGCCAAGGAAGGCGCGAATGTCGCCATTGTATACCTGAGCGAGCATGAAGATGCCAAGGAAACGAAACGTCAGGTCGAACAAGAAGGACGCAAGTGTATCTTGATTGCAGGGGACATTGGTGATGATGCCTTTGCGAAGAAATCGGTTAAGCAGACAGTAGATGAACTGGGCAAACTGGACATTGTCGTGAATAACGCAGCAGAACAGCATCCACAGCAAAATCTGGAGGATATTACGCCAGAACAGCTGGAGCGTACATTCCGTACCAATATCTTTGGCATGTTCTATGTGACGCAGGCAGCCCTGCCACATCTGAAGAAGGGCAGTACGATTATTAATACAACCTCTATCACAGCCTATCGCGGAAGCCCAACCCTGCTTGACTATTCATCTACCAAAGGAGCAATCACTTCGTTCACTCGTTCGCTATCGATGAATGTGATTGAGAAGGGAATTCGTGTTAATGCCGTTGCACCAGGGCCGATCTGGACACCACTCATTCCATCCACATTTGATGAGAAAAAAGTAAGTGAGTTCGGCGCAACGCAGCCAATGAAGCGGCCAGGACAACCGGATGAACTGGCTCCCGCTTACGTATACCTTGCTTCGGATGACTCTTCGTATGTGAGCGGACAGGTGATGCATGTAAATGGCGGCGAAGTGGTGAACGGATAATACGTTAAGGACGTTTAGATTCAGGATAAGATTGATTATATAGAGAGGCGTATCGCTTTCAGCATGGCTGAGCGGTGCGTCTTTTTTATATCAGGTGAATATGTATGTCAAAGATGCGGTTAGCACCTGTTTACAAAAGTCGGCATCTCTGTTGATACAACTATGATATTTTATTATTAGCCTTGTCTCACTGCAGTTGATAGCGTATTGCAAAGTACTGACTGAAAAGATTGGGAGTCCCCTAATCTGTGATATGATAGATCGAGCAATTATACTCGAAGGGACAAGTCATATGAAAATGAGCAAACAGAATGCAGCACATTATATATGGGGTGCACAGTGCGACGGTTGGCATCTCGTTCAAAATGAAACACTGAGCATTATTCATGAACGAATGCCCGCAGGAACGGCTGAAATACGACATTATCATTCGGTAAGCCATCAGTTTTTTTTCATCCTCAGCGGTGAAGCATGTATGGAACTTAATGGAGAGACGTTTGTGCTGGAAACCCATGAAGGAATAGAGATTGCACCCGGAATGCCGCATCAGATGAAGAATCGGAGCGACGAAGAAGTGGAGTTTCTTGTGATTTCCAATCCGGGTACCCGTGGGGATCGAATTGAACTGGATTCAATGTAGAGCAATTCATTAGATATTAATCTGATCATAAAGGAAGAGATAGATGAGACCGTTCCGAATTCGCCTTGCCATCATTATGATGGTGCTGATCGGCGTATCCGTCATTGTGGCTGGATATACGATGGGCAGAGTGTTTAAGACTACGCATATAGCCGCATTGGAGCAAACCATGGTGCGCGAGATTAATTTGCTCAAAGCAACTTTTCCATTCCATGATGCAAGTGATCCAACCTCGGAAGCCACACGAAAGTATTATTCAGATCGGGCGCTGGAACTGGACCGTCTGACGGATTCCCGGGTAACCTTCATCAATAAAGACGGCATGGTCATTGGAGATTCCGAGAGTGATCCGGCATCCATGGATAATCACTTGAACCGTGAGGAGATTAAGGGTGCCGTCGGAGATGGATACGGGCAATCCATACGTTACAGTGAGACACTGGGACAAGACATGCTGTATGTAGCACTACCTGTGAATTCGGATCAAAGTGACATGATTGAAATACCTAGCGGCAAATTTGATGGTTACATTCGTCTATCCATGAGTCTACAGGCTGTGGATCAAGGACTTCAGCGTGGTTGGATGATTATGTTTGCTGCACTTGGATTATTGTTCTTAATTGTCGCGTTTGTCAGTTATCGGGTTGCACGCGGATTAACCTCCCCGATTGAGCATATTACAAAAGTGGCCCATCGGATCACCAAGCTGGAATACGATGCCAGAGTTGATGTAACGCGAAGAGATGAGATCGGACAGCTGGGGCTTGCGATAAACGGAATGGCAGACAGCTTGCAGTCCCAGCTGAAAACGATCCGTGACAATGAAGCGTTGTTACAGAGTGTCCTCGCGAACATGACCGGAGGTATTGTCATGATCGACGCAGGGCAATCCATTGCACTGGTCAATCGGGAAGCGGAGCGTATGCTTGGTATTCAGGCAGGAAAGGTTACGGGTAAACCTTATACTGAATTGAAAAGACACTACGAATTAACACGTACCATCGAAGAGAGTGTTGCACTAAAAGAACGGATGCATGAAGAAGTGAGTGTGTTCAATCCGGAGGAAAAACTGATCCGTATTGATGGAGTACCGATGTCCGAAGATGATGGTGGATATCGAGGCATGTTGTTCCTGTTGCAGGACGTGACGGCAATCCGCCGATTGGAGTCAATGCGCAGTGAGTTTGTTGCAAATGTCTCTCATGAGCTCAAGACACCAGTCGCTGCGGTCAAAGGGTTTGCCGAAACGTTGCTCAGCGGCGGGGTACAGGATAAGGAGACAGAGCGATCATTCCTGAAAATCATCTATGATGAAGGAGATCGACTTAACCGATTAATAGGGGATATTCTGGAGTTATCCAAAATTGAATCGAAACGCGCACCGCTGCAATGCTCACCTGTGCATGTACACTCTTTCTTCGAAATGGTGCTGGGCACCTTGTCCAAGGTGGCGGAGAAAAAGCAAATTCGTCTGGAAATGCATGTTCCGGAGGAACTGTACATTGAAGCGGATGAGGACAAGATGAAGCAGATTTTCATCAATCTGTTATCCAACGGCATCAACTATACCCCCGATGGTGGACGAGTGAAGTTACAGGTGACGATGGATAATGATGATGAAGTTGTCTTTGCGGTGTCAGATACAGGAATTGGCATACCGAAAAAAGATTTGCCGCGAATCTTCGAACGGTTCTATCGTGTTGATAAAGGCAGATCCCGTAATTCAGGGGGCACAGGCCTTGGACTTTCCATCGTTAAACATCTGGTGGAACTGCATCATGGCAAATTGTCTGTAGAGAGTGAACTGGGCATGGGGACAACGTTCCGTGTGATCCTTCCATTCATTCAAGACGAAGAGATGTAGGCGTCTAGTATCAAAATGTAAAAAGTGTGTATTGTTTTACACCGCGTTAACAAATTAGTGCTATGATAGAAAAAGTGTTGTGGCAACAGACAACCTATGAAGAGAGAAGGGGTATCATGGCACAGCGTTTACTAGTTATTGAAGATGAACCTACATTATCAAGATTACTCACGTATAACCTGACACAGGAAGGTTATGACGTTACGGCAGAGGATCACGGATCTGCAGGATATGATCGGGCCTTGTCCCAGGAATTTGATCTCATTTTGCTGGATTTGATGCTTCCGGGCATGAATGGTCTGGACATTCTGAGTAAGTTAAGAATACAGGGTGTTAGTACACCGGTTATCATTCTGACGGCCAAGAACGGTGAAGCCGAGGTTGTACAGGGACTGAAATCAGGTGCCGATGATTATATTACCAAACCGTTTGGTGTATCTGAGTTATTAGCCCGAGTGGATGCGGTATTAAGACGTTATTCCAATGGTGAAGATTTACCACAGCTTGAGGACAAGGATGGTTCACGAATTATTCTGGGAGAGCTGGAGATTTATCCTCTGAAATATGAAGTGACACTGGGTGGACAATCCATCAGTCTGCGACCAAAAGAGTTCGAAGTACTGCTATATTTGGCCAAAAAGCCGGGTGTGGTACTGACAAGGGATGATCTGATGAACGCTGTGTGGGGCTTTGATTATATCGGAGGTCAACGAACCGTGGATGTTCACGTCAGTTCATTACGTAAAAAGCTGGAGCTGGACCCGGAATCGGTTCACATTGATTCCATTCGTGGTGTAGGTTATAAATTGGTTGTCAAAAGAAAAACTCCCCATCATTCAAGTTAGCAATGATCGGGGAGTTTTATTTTACGTTCATTTAACATAAAGGAAGATTTTTCTTTACGTAGAGGGAGTAGCATGGACTTATCTGAGTGATACTTTGTACCTACACAACCCACCTCAAGACGGAGGTATTACGTAAAGGAGATTGCGCATTTATGCCCATGTTGCTCGAAGTGAAACCTGACCAGCCTCATGTTGTTTTACATAATGAAGAAATAGTGACACCCGAACAGCAACATCATGAAGTAACAGTGGTTGCTGAAGAACCTGTAATCCATTTACATGACTATTATCGTCAGGTACCTGTCGCGGGGGGCCATACGACCTGTGGAGAAGCTGCTGCGATGATGAATCAAGATCAGGAGCACCCATGTATTGTATTGTGTGATGAGCAGATGAAACCCACTGGATTGTTAATGCGAGAGACGTTATATCGGATGTTAAATGGCCGTTTTGCCGCAGATCTATTCTACCGTAAGCCGGTCATACAAGTAGTGAATACATCTCCGGTTATAGCAGATATTCATATGGAAGCCGCAACGATTATTGATATCGCACTTGGACGGGATGAACAGCATTTCTACGATTGTCTGCTGGTTACGGAACAAGGCAGACTGCTTGGTGTGCTGACGATGCGTGACGTAATGTCGCTATCTCGCAGATTGCAACAGGCTGTTACGGAAGAGCGCATACGTACAGTAACCGAGAGCAGGCAGGAGATATCCAGAATCAATAATGCGGTCACCAAGCTGGTGAATGCAGCGAATCAGACCGTTCATGAGGCCCGTGAGATCATGACATTGTCCAAACAGGGCGAAGAGAGTTTGAAGCACGTTGATGCTTCCTATAACCGGGTACATCAGCATATGGAAAGTCAAGGACAACATGCGGATCACATGCTGAATTCGATCAAAACAGGCTCAGGCATGGCACATTCCATTCGCTCCCTGGCAGATCAGAGTGGTCTCCTCGCCCTGAATGCTTCCATCGAAGCAGCTCATGCCGGTGAATATGGACGAGGTTTTCAGATTGTTGCAGGCGAGATTCGAGCGCTCGCAAAACAGACCCGTGAGGTTGCGGGGAACATGTCTTCATTGTTAGAGAATATTGGTGGATTGACCCTTCAGACTGTTGAACTGGTTAAGGCAAGCGGAGCGGAGATTGACGACAGTTCGGTGCATGTCACCGCAGGGGGAGCAACGTTCCGACAACTGAATAGTGCGGTGAGAGATTTGTCTCGTATAGCAGAGGAGATCGCCATGGAAGGCGGGAAAGCTGGAGAAGTCGCAGAGCACATTCGTACGAAGCTGGATGAGATGGTTACGAATAGTGAGTAATATAAAGTAGTCAATAAGGCAGGCATCAGCAATCAGATTGATCCATCAAGCAGATCATGAAGGTTAAGGATGTCTTTTTTACATTCCGTTAACATGAAAGTGATACTGTTTTTACAATGAAAGGGTAGGATATTAAAGATGGCCGAGCAGCGATGAAAGATTACCAGTATCGGTCTCAACGTAAAGGGAGCCTCCGTGTCCCTGCAGCGAAGGAGAAGTGAACATCCATGAAGGACCTCATTCACATTGAAAATCTTAATTTATATTATGATACGCATCACGCGCTTAAAAATATATCGATGGATCTGCCGGAAAAAACCGTTACTGCGTTCATCGGGCCGTCAGGTTGTGGTAAATCGACATTGCTTCGCACGTTAAACCGGATGAATGACATGATTCCGGGTGTTCGTGTGGAAGGACAGGTTATGCTGAATGGCTCTGACATTTACAGTAATGAGATTGAAGTGGAGACACTGCGCAAACGAGTTGGCATGGTGTTCCAACAACCGAATCCTTTTCCAAAATCCATATACGATAACGTGGCTTATGGACCGCGCCTGCACGGGGTAACCCAAAAGGCTGAACTGGATCAGTTGGTGGAACAAAGTCTTGTCCATGCTGCATTGTGGGATGAAGTGAAGGATGTATTGAAAAAGTCGGCACTTAGTTTGTCTGGCGGACAACAACAGCGTCTCTGTATTGCACGGGCGCTGGCTGTACAGCCTGACGTTCTGCTGATGGATGAAGCAACGTCTGCACTCGACCCGATCTCCACATTGAAGATTGAGGAACTGGTGAAAGAATTGCATCACAAGTACACGATCGTTATGGTTACCCACAATATGCACCAGGCGGCACGGGTATCTGGACGCACGGTATTTTTCCTGAATGGTGAAGTGGTGGAGGCAGCTGATACGGAGACGTTATTCTCCACACCGCAAGATTCCCGGACCGAGGATTATATATCTGGAAGGTTCGGTTAAGCGAGCTGAATTGGAATGATCCCGGCATACCCGGAGATGATGGATAAGGAGGACATGAAATCTATGATTCGCAGAAAAGAATTTGATCAGGAGCTTGAAGAGCTGCGTACCTTGCTCAAACAAATGGGTGAACATGTAGGAGCAGCATTGGATGGTGCTATTGAGAGTTTACAAACGATGAACGCGGAGAAAGCTCAGGTCATCATCAAGAATGATGCGAATCTGAATGCCCTTGAAGACAAAATTATGGAACTTGGCTCCAAACTGATCATCACACAACAGCCGGTGGCAAAGGATCTCAGACGTATTATCGTGGCATTCAAAATCTCCAGTGATCTGGAGCGTATGGGAGATCTTGCGCTCGACGTGGCGAAGGTGACACTCCGTATGGATGGACAGAAGCTAATTAAACCTTTGGTGGATATCCCGCAAATGGCAGAAATCGTGAAATCCATGATTGATGAATCCATCGAATCTTTCCTGAAAGAAAACACAGACCTGGCCTACAAAATGGCTCAGACAGACGATCAGGTCGATCAACTGTACAGCCACATGATCAGTGATCTCTACACGTTAATGTCAGAGCATCCTAATCAGGCTTCACAGGCTATGCTGCTGATGATGGTTGGACGTTACATTGAACGGATTGGCGATCATGCAACCAACATTGGTGAGAGCACGGTATACCTGGTGACAGGTAAACGCCCGGATCTGAATCAATAGGAAGAGCATTACTTTGGAATTGGGGAATCAGTACTGATTAAGTAATGCAATCATATGAATGGAAAAGGACTTTCTCTCAGGTAGGCTGTGTACAGCTGTCTGTGGAGAAGGTTCTTTTTTGTGATTAAATGTGAAGTGAAAGAGGCTATTCTTTTTGATGTGACAGGTGGGTATGGTATCATGAGAGTAGATGTAATTTGAAGAGGTTGACCATATAATACGCGAGGTGCTGGAATGGACAAGTTTATTCTCATAGATGGAAATAGCATTATTTACAGGGCGTTTTTTGCAATGCCGCCTCTGACCAACTCGAAAGGTCTGCATACCAATGCGGTATATGGCTTCACTACGATGCTGCTGAGATTGCTTGAAGAGCATAAGCCTACACATGTCATGGTTGCATTTGATGCAGGCAAAATCACGTTCCGCCACGAAGGGTATCAGGAATACAAGGGTGGACGGGAGAAAACACCACCAGAGTTGTCAGAGCAATTCCCTTTGCTCAAAGAACTGCTGAAAGGACTTGGCATTGCTCAGTTTGAGCTAGCTGGATTTGAAGCGGATGACATCATCGGAACGTTAACCAAACGCGCAGATGAAGCGGGTAGACAGGTGCTCGTTGTATCGGGTGACAAAGATATGCTGCAGCTTGCTTCCGAACATGTACATATCGGGCTGACGCGTAAAGGGGTAACCGATATTGAGCTGTATGATCCTGCTCAGATTAAGGAGCGTTATGGTCTGACGCCGCTGCAAATTATTGATCTCAAGGGTCTGATGGGCGATGCGTCCGATAACATTCCAGGGATTCCCGGGGTTGGAGAGAAAACAGCGTTGAAGCTGCTGCACCAGTTCGGATCGGTAGAAGATGTGCTGAACGGCACTAGTGAGCTGAAAGGCAAGATGAAAGAAAAGATCGAGGCCCATGCCGAAGATGCCCGGATGAGCAAACAACTCGCGACGATTCACCGGGAAGTTCCGCTGGAGCAGACGTGGGAGGATATGCAATTCGCGGGATTAAAAGAAGAACATGCTGGCCCTGCACTAGCTAAGCTGGAATTCAAATCTTTGCTCGAACGCCTGTCGTTCAGTGGTAGCATCGGTTCTGAACAGGAAGCGGTCCCTGCTGCCGAAGTTGAATCCTCCATTGCAACAGAGGACAACATCAGTGAGCTGTTCAGTTCCCTCGATTCCATTGATGTACTCCACGTGGAGACACATGGGGATAACCCGCACCAAGCGAAATTGATTGGACTTGCTGTAGGTTCCGCTGGAACGTATACGTTCATATCTCCTGAATTGCTTCATTCCGAGGCTGCGGCTCCAGTGCGGGCATGGCTTGGTAATTCAGACCAGCCAAAGCGGGGTTATGATCTTCATCGTGTAGACCTGGCCCTGCATGCGCATGGCATTGAATTTGCTGGTGCGTCATTTGATGTACAACTGGCAGCGTATTTGCTTGATCCAACCGAATCCAACCAGACGATTAGTGGACTCACGACCAAGTATGGTCTGCCGTCACTTGTGGAGGATGACACGGTTATGGGCAAAGGGGCTAAGTACAAGGTACCGGAAGTGGAGATACTGGGGGATTTCCTATGCCGCAAAGCTGCTGCTGTCGCAGCCATTATCCCACTTCAGGAGCAGGTGCTGGAAACGGATGAGATGAATTCGCTGTTCCATGAACTGGAGATGCCGTTGTCACGCATATTGGCAGACATGGAGAAACAGGGCATCAAGGCCAATACAGCCGATCTTCAGGCTTTGGGCAGTGAGTTTGAAGAACAGATCAGCAGGTTGATGGCTGAGATCTACAAGTTGTCAGGAACGGAATTTAATCTGAATTCACCGAAGCAACTGGGTGAGATTTTATTTGATAGATTGGGCTTGCCAGTGGTGAAGAAAACAAAAACGGGTTATTCCACAGATGCTGAAGTATTGGAGAAATTGGCTCCTTATAATGATGTGGTCAAGCATATTCTGCAATATCGTCAGCTTGCCAAGCTGCAATCCACTTATGTGGAAGGATTACTCAAAGAGATTTCGGATCGGGATGGCAAGGTGCATACGTATTATCGTCAGACCATTGCTGCAACGGGACGACTTAGCAGTCAATTCCCGAACTTGCAGAACATTCCGATTCGGATGGAGGAAGGTCGCAAAATCCGGAAGGTATTTGTTCCTTCCGAGCCAGGATGGTCCATTTTGGCAGCAGACTATTCCCAGATTGAACTGCGAGTACTGGCACACATTTCGGACGATGAGCGCTTGAAGGAAGCGTTTGTCAACGATATGGATATTCATACAAAGACCGCTTCGGATGTATTCGGCGTGAAGCCTGAGGATGTGGATGGGGATATGCGTCGTTCCGCCAAGGCAGTTAACTTTGGTATCGTGTATGGAATAAGTGATTATGGTTTATCACAGAACCTGCATATTACACGTAAAGAGGCTGCGCAGTTTATTGATCAGTATTTTGAAGTATTCCAGGGTGTCCGCCGATATATGGATGACATTGTGAAGGAAGCTCGCCAGGATGGTTACGTCAAAACGTTGTTGGAACGACGTCGTTACCTGCCAGAGATTAATGCTAGTAACTTCAATCTGCGTTCCTTCGCAGAGCGTACGGCGATGAATACACCGATTCAGGGAACAGCGGCAGATATCATCAAGCTGGCCATGGTACAGATGGATGAAGCGCTGCGGGAACGCAAGTTGAAGAGCCGTATGTTGCTTCAGGTGCACGATGAGCTTGTATTCGAAGTGCCTGCCGATGAATTGGAATTGATGAAGGAATTAGTGCCTTCTGTCATGGAAAAAGCATTGGAACTGTCGGTTCCGCTGAAAGCAGAAGTCAGCTTTGGTGATAACTGGTACGAAGCGAAATAAATCAAGTGTTGCGCGGTTTTTCCGGTATTTTACAATAGACCCTTCCATGTTTGAGATATAAGAAAAGGGTCCCGCTGAGCGCCATCTTCCGTTATAATATAGGGGAGGTGAGAACATCATGCCGGAATTACCGGAAGTCGAAACAGTCAGAAGAACATTGAATCAACTTATTGTGGGCAAAACGATTGATCATGTTACCGTTAGCTTGCCGCGGATTATTCAGCGGCCGGACGACATAGATGCATTTGCAATGGAACTCGCGGGACATACCGTCATTGGGGTGGAGCGTCGAGGCAAGTTTTTGCGAATTTTGCTGGACGGGCTGGTGCTTGTCTCCCATCTGCGGATGGAAGGAAGATACGGTGTGTACGAGCAACATGAAGATGTGGAGAAACATACACATGTGATCTTCCATTTTAATGATGGTACGGAATTGCGTTATAAGGATGTGCGTCAATTTGGTACGATGCATCTGTTCAATGCAGGTGAGGAACTGGTGTCCAAACCTTTGCTGAAGCTGGGACTGGAGCCGCTTGATCCAGCCTTTACGGTAACTGCATTCCGCGAGGCGGTTGGCAAGCGTACAACCAAAATCAAGGCTGTACTTTTAAATCAGGCATATGTGGTTGGTATCGGGAATATTTATGTGGACGAGGCTCTATTTCGCGCAGGTATCCATCCCGAGACCATCGCCAAGACACTGACCGAAGCTCAGTTAACGGTGCTTCATGAAGCGATTGTGGCTACGTTGCAAGATGCAGTGAATGCAGGTGGATCTTCCATCAAGTCCTATGTGAATGGACAGGGTGAGATGGGGATGTTCCAGCATCAATTGAAAATCTATGGACGCAAATCAGAACCTTGTACAACTTGTGGTACGTTAATTGAAAAAACGGTGGTTGGTGGCCGTGGAACGCATTTTTGTCCGAACTGTCAGCTGCTGTAAAATGAACTGAATGAACGAAATGATGAAATCATAGCACCCTTGGATTCCTCCCTCCATATACTGATATGGCAGAAATAAGCGGGCGTATACCCATACTGGCATCTTCAGTTGGCACGAGTACCGCACAGAGGAGGAGTCCGGGGTGCTGCATCATTTTATTTCATTGCTGGCGCTTGCTTTGGCGCTTAGTTTAGATGGTTTTGGAGTCGGGATTACATATGGGTTACGGAGGACTAAGATTCCCCTGTTATCTATTGCTGTTATTTCGATCTGTTCAGGATTGGTTATTGCCTTGTCGATGCAAGTAGGTGTGTTGTTGTCTCATGTGGTGTCACCGGATATCGCTTCGATCGTGGGAGCTGTTATATTGATAGGTATTGGTGCATGGTCACTGTTGCAACTAATTCGGAAGCAAGGCAAAGAACAGCTGGAAACAGACACTGGAATGGGTGAGGGAACAGAAGCAAAGGTAACTGGAGTGGGAGAAGCACAAGAGAGACTGTCGGCTTCAAAGGGCAGAAATCAGGTGCTTGCACTGGATCTGGAACAGTCGGCTTCAAGTGGATCACTGGAACGAATGGTATTTACACTGGAGCTGCGCAAGCTGGGCGTTGTCATTCAAATTCTTCGGAGTCCCTCCAAGGCGGATATGGATAACTCGGGGAGTATATCTGCTCAAGAAGCGATGTGGCTGGGTATTGCTCTGTCTCTGGATGCGTTTGGAGCAGGTTTGGGAGCGGCACTTCTGGGATTCCCTACACTATGGACAGCACTCATTATTGCACTGTTTAGTGGGGCGTTTCTGTCACTCGGCATGAAGGTTGGCCTACGATTCTCAGCTCTGCGCTGGATGCGAAGACTGTCTGTATTGCCAGCGCTAATGTTAATGATTATGGGAATAATGAAGTTGTTATGAGGTGAAACGATGAATATAGGCTTAACCGGCGGGATCGCGACAGGCAAAAGCAGTGTTTCCGCCTATCTCGCCAGTAAGGGAGCGTTGCTCATCGATGCAGACGTTATTGCCCGGGAAGTTATGATGCCCGGGCATCCCGTGTTGGCCGCCGCTGTTAAGCGGTTTGGACAAGCCATACTGAACGAAGATGGAACACTGGATCGGAAAAAGCTCGGAAGCATTGTTTTTCAACAACCAGAGGAACGGAAGGCATTGGAGGCCATCACACACCCGGCAATCCGAAGAGAGATGCGCGAACGGGCTGCTGCATACGAATCGCAACATCCGGATAAACTTGTGGTGTCTGATATTCCTTTGCTCTACGAATCAGGTCTGGAGGACGGTTTCGAGGAAGTTATGGTCGTATATGTCCCGAGATCGGTGCAACGAGATCGCTTGATGGGTCGGGATGGAATGACTGCAGCACAGGCTGAGGCCCGGATGGATGTACAGATGGATATTGAGCGCAAAAAGCAGATGGCAGACATTGTCATCGATAACAGCGGCTTATGGTCTGCGACGGAGCAGCAAATTGACTCATATCTACAGCGTAAGGGTTTGTTATGAGAATATTGCGTAAGAAACGTGTACTGCTGTTGATGTTTGTGTCCTTTGTACTGGTGTTATTTCTGAATACAAACTGGATGGCATGGTTCTATCCCATACATTATAAGGAAGAGATCCGTGCCCAATCTCAGAGCTATGAGGTTGATCCGTTTCTGATTGCTTCCATTATCAAGGTGGAGACTAATTTTAAGACAAGCAAGGAATCCAAACGAGGTGCCATTGGGCTCATGCAACTGATGCCGGACACGGCGAATTGGATACTGGAACAAGCCAAAATTCCCGACACTTCGCTGGAGGAATTGAAGCACGAGCCTGAACGAAATATTCAATTAGGCACATGGTATCTGCGGAATCTGTCTGATCAATTCGATGGCAATGAAGCAGTTATGATCGCTGCCTATAATGCGGGACCAGGCAAAGTGAACAGTTGGCTTAGAGATGGTGTATGGGATGGCTCGTTCGATACAGTGAAAGATATTCCGTTTGGTGAGACGCGTCACTATGTACAAAGAGTCATTTACTATTATAATCAGTATGTAAAGATCTATAATACGTTCTAAGTATATAAGTAGAAGCACAGAGCAGGCCGGTTATTCACCGGCCGCTCCATGCTCCTCTGTGTAGCGTATTACGATGCAGATATTATTGGTATTGACCTGCCAATTGCTGTTCTGCAATTGTTACCAGACGCTTCGTGATGTATCCACCGATCGAACCGTTCTCGTAAGAAGTCATGTTACCTTGGTATCCGTCTTGTGGGATGCTGATTCCGAGTTCTTGAGCAACTTCATATTTCATTTGCTCGAGTGCTGCGGAAGCTTTAGTTACCACCAAGTTGTTGGAGTTACCATTGCTTTGTGCCATTGCTGTTCACCTCCTCGCGGGTTGGTAAAAGTATTATGTGTCGGCAATGCGTTTTTCATTACAAAATAAGTACAGGGAATATGTGGTAAAAAGTAAAACGTGGGAAGTGATCTGTTTTGAAGTGTCCTTATTGCGGTTATATGGGTACCAAAGTGCTTGATTCGCGTCCGGCCAACGAAGCAAAATCCATTCGTCGTCGCCGTGAGTGTGAGCAGTGTGCCCGAAGATTTACAACGTTTGAGATGATTGAGGAGACTCCACTGATTGTTATTAAGAAAGATGGCAGTCGTGAAGAGTTCAGCCGGGACAAGATTCTCCGCGGGCTTATTCGTGCCTGTGAGAAACGTCCAGTCTCCGTAGAGACCCTGGAGATGATGGTATCTGAAGTAGAGAAATCTCTGCGTAATACAGCCGATGCTGAGGTCGAGAGTCGCCAGATTGGTGAGTTATTGATGGAGCAGCTGTTTCCCGTAGATGAAGTGGCTTATGTACGCTTTGCGTCGGTATATCGCCAGTTCAAAGATATCAATATGTTCATGAAAGAACTGAAATCCCTGTTGTCCAAAGACGATCTGGAGGATTAGTGAAGTTGGTAAAGGGAGAAGAGCAGTCTGGAGTTCCAGTCCGTGTGTACCAGAGAAATCGGTTGTTCTTCTCCAATCACTTTGGATCTTAAAAAGTGATTGACAGCGAAAGCTGGATTTTATATGATATAGGAGTCGCCTGTGGAACGTAGCAGCGCTGGACAAGTTATCTATTTCATATCCTGGGGCCTTAGCTCAGCTGGGAGAGCGCATCGCTGGCAGCGATGAGGTCAGGGGTTCGATCCCCCTAGGCTCCATAACTCGTAGAAAATCCGCTAATATAGCGGGTTTTTTCGTTTGTCTAGACGTTGACTGTTAACGTGGACACCTCGCAGATATGCGCTCCACGCATCGCAGATATACGCGCCTAATCCCTCGATTTCTTACCGTACTTATTATCGAAGGAGACAGTATAAAATGGATAAACGTAAAGGAAGAACAATTAAGAGTGAGCGCACATCAACGGGCTTACAACATTCGTTAGACTACTTGTTTGATTACTACTATCAGGCGAAGAAGTCGGAGGGCCGTGCAGAGAATACGCTAAAGACATACGTACAGAATTACAATTACTTCTGCGAATTTCTGGACGAGCGTAAGATCATTCGTGACATCCGGAATATCAACGTTGAGGTTAGGCGTGATTACATAATTTGGTTACGCGATGAAATGCGGAGATTTAGTGATAACTGTAACGTTCCGGATTCCGTACGTACCGTTGGACTGCTACCGAAGTCAATTAACACGCGGATTAAGAACATGAAGACGATGTTCAAGTTCCTTAAAGAAGAGGAAGTAATTGAAGCAGACCCGTTTACGTATTTAAAGAACGTACTGGATATTGGGAAGATATTGAGGTACTTACCGCGCAGGAGATGAGCGACCTCCTCAAAGCGCCAAACCAACGCAAGTACAGCGACTTTCGAGATTTCGTTGTAATAATTCTCCTAATTGACGGGATGTTACGCGTAGACGAGGCGTTAACATTACGTAAGACTGACGTAGACTTCACTGCATGCTGTGCAACTTTACGATGGGAAATAACCAAGACACGTAAGCCTCGAATTGTACCGATCACAAAACGAACTACTAAGCTGATGCAAGAGTTAATCCGTGAATCAACGGAGTTTGGAAGTGAATATATATTCCTCAATAATTACGGGGAACGGTTGGTTCCGAATCACTTCTGTCACCAATTAAAGAAATATGCGGATAGGGCGGGGATTGAGAAGCGCGTGTATCCGCATCTACTGAGACATTCGGGAGCCACGTTATTCTTAGAGGAGGGTGGTTCACAGCGTTACCTACAGGTTATCCTTGGACATGCTAATGGGCGTATGACTGCTCACTATACCCACCTATCTGACAAGAAAGTGAAGAAGAACCACGACGAGTATTCACCTCTGAACGCGGTTATCGGAAAATTGGAAAAGCCGCGAAAGATTAAAAGATAATTTCTGTCTTCCATCAGAAGCTATTTAAGGATAGAAATCAGGCGCAGTTCTCGCGGGAGAAATTCCGTTGAGGGCTGTGCCTTTTCTGCGTTTATTTGATAGGAGCCCATTTGAACGCGGAAACCTCAGTATCACCGTACTCCGCCAATGGACTGTTGTAATCAGCAAAGTAAGAGTTAGGATCTTTAAATTCATAAGTAACCCACACATTTTGAACATAGTCAATAGGATCAACTTCCAGGGTTGGGTATTTATAATAGCTACCATCAGTTATTCCTTTTATCTTTTTAGTCGGTAATATGGAGGCGATATCCTTTGCAAAATCCTCGATGAATTGGTGAATCTGGCTTTCTGTCTTGTTTGCCTTGAGAACGGAATTGGGATCGATTGAATTTTGGTTATCAAAAATAAGTTGGTCTATACTTCTTACATCATAATGAAAGTTAATTAGGAGGTCATAAGCTTCAAACTTAGATTTATTTTCAGTAACGCTAAAACTAAATTTCAATTCAGTAAGTGATGTTTTAAGGGGTGATTTTACTCCATAAGTTTCATTAAGATATTTTTCAATACCTTTTGCATCTTTAAGGGAAGGAGAATTTTGTTTAAGTGTGTCAGAAGTAGAATTATCTATGTATTATATGCCTTGAGAATTGAGGAGTTAAATGTTGCTAAAACCTCGATACGAAAGAGTCTTCGTGTAATAGATTTTCTGTTACACGGTCCAGATTGTATTAAATTGTTCATCTGTAGTGGCCGCAACCCGTACGCAGGGTTAGCGGTTCTTACGCGTTCTCTCCGTCAAATCCCCGTACATATAGCGCTCCTGGCCCGTCCTGTTACGTTTCCCTCACCAAAGCCCTAACACGCTGATTCCACGGTAATTCTACGCAAAAAAGAGCCGTATGCTTAACGGCCCGGTGTGTCTCAATATTTATTATTCCATAATTTTGAATCCGCGTGTATACTGGAAAGTGGACAAGAGCGGGCTTTACCTACCTTCATATGAGGGGAGGTGGTAGCATGTCCACCTATGAGACACTTATCCTTATGATTTCGTTCGCTACATTAATAGTATTAATTATACGTACTAAGCAGAAATAACCGCAGTCTTTGGTAGAGAGGGCGGTTATTTCTCCGAAGATGTACCGCTCTTGTCCACTGTAAATTATGATTTACAGTGGTAATTCAATTTTACCCGCAAATGTACCGCATTACAATATTAAATAACGAATATAGTTATTTTATTAGCTTTTGATGGGAATTTCATAATAATAAAAATACCGTTATCCCTAGGTATGGGTTAGCGGTTTTTGCGTCATTCGGTACTTTCCTCGGTATTCGGTATGTATTCGATTAAGTCGCTAGGCAATACGCCAAGCCCTTTACAAAGCGCGCCGAGAGTATCGTAGTCAATTCGTTTCGTTGCATTCGCGGCAAGAGACATTATTGTATTGCGACTTACGCCTGTTAGTGCTACTAAGTCTTTATTCATTAACTTACGCTCAGTCATGATCTCACCAAGCCGACAACGGATGTTCATTAAAATTCCTCCAAAATAATTATGCACAACATATTGACATGTTGATATTCTCATAATGAGAAGCGGTCTGTTGATGGACGACAGGTAAAACATGAGAGTAAATACCAGCGTTACTCTTCTTATGCCCGAATGCCCAGCATTATTAAACGGATAAGGTAAAGCAACTAATGCAGGCATGTTCCTCCGATAAACAACAACTGAATTATGAAGTTTTAGATTTAATGTTTACACGTTTAGATAAGATGAATTTGAAGGAATAGGGAGGACTTACTCTCTAATTTCTTACATAAGATTTTTCTCACGTAGATTGGTATAGCTGTTATGGCCGATTTTACGTGATCGAGCACGTTTATCCCAATAGTTTTTCCAACTTCTACAAGTCGTTTTGTGAAATTCAGATCTCCTGGAGATGGTGTCGAGTCTCCGCTGGGATGATTATGAGCACAAATAATAGAAGCACTACAATGCTTAATAGCAGCATGAAATACTTCTCTTGGATGAACAATGGTGGCATTCAATGAGCTGATGGAAATAACTTCTTTACAGATTACTTTATTTTTGGTGTTTAAGAAGAGGCAGACAAAGTTTCCCCACTTTTAAGAATTGGAATTCAGGTTCGAGGAACTGGAAAGACAGGTAATGCTAGCATTTTGCAAGTTTCAGTATGGCACTCAATTGACATGTTTTGTTTAATCCGATTCCTTTAATGTTAACAAGCTGTTGCTCTGAAACGTTCATAAGCTCTTGAATAGTAGGAAACTGTTCAAGTAAATCATCAATGGGATAACTATTCGTATGCTCAAGTAAGCATTCTGAGGGCAACTTTCTCATTATCTCTGTGCGGATGTTCATATGTATTCCCTCTGACTATTTAATCTCAATACTTTTCTTTAATCTAATATAGAAATGAATTTTGTAGTTCTATGAGACTGGAAGATAAAAATATTGTTGGATAAAGAGGAAAATAGTCCTATTATGTAGAAAATGTAATTATGTATTTTCTAGGAAGTGTAGTAGCTATATCGTTTTATGGAGGGCAATATATGAAATCGAATGCTCCTGGTCAGTTATTAGGATACGCACTACAATTCCCTCGTGCACTTTATCATCTTCTTAGGAGTGCTCCTAGTGATGTTGTTTGTGTTGAAGTTGTTGGTGATGTTGCAATCCGATACTCTAATGGTGAACTTCTTACAGAAGAAGATAAGTCGTCAGTATTAGGGAATGTATTGACCGATAGATCAAAAGATTTATGGAAGACACTATCTAATTGGATAGATGCTTCTAATTCAGGATTTATTGATATAGAAAAGACCCAATTTGTACTATATACAAATCAGTCTGGAAGAAGAGGGCTGGTTAATGAGTTTGATGAAGCACAAGATCCATTGAAAGCTTCAACTGCTTTGAAGAAAGCAAAAGATAAACTTAAAGAGTTAGACGTTGAACATGAGATATGGAAATATTATAACTACGTAGTAAATGAAAATGAGATTCAATTCATGGAAATTATCCAACGCTTTAATTTGCAAATAGAGAGTGGAGCCGGATACGATGCTGTTAGAATTGAAATACAAAAAAAACATGTTTCTGAAAAACAAATTGACTTTATTATGGAAAATTTAAACGGTTGGGTATTAAAGATTGTTGTTGAAAGTATAGCAGCACGTAGAAGTGCGATCATGACTTGGGAAGACTTTGATAAACAATTCAAAGTGTTGCTTGATCGCTCACGTTCTAGAGAACTCATTGATTTTACTATGAATTATAATAAGGAACATGACAAAGTCAAAAAACAATTTAAAGAACGGCCAATATACTTAAAACAGCTTGAAGCTATAGAACTTACTGAAAATGAAATGCTCGAGGCAATTTCTGATTTTTTAAGAGCAGATGCAAATCTTGAAAGATGGATAGAAAATGAAACTATTGATTATGATATTGCTTTGGATTTTGAAGATCGTTTGACTAAGTTTTGGAAGAATCAAAGGAAAAGAATTGGAATTACTGAAAAGAATTTAAATGCGGTAGAGCAGGGGCAATTACTTTTGTCTGATTGCAATTCAAGGTTAGAAACAATAAGAGATATGACTCCCCCAGCCTCTACTATTCCTGGCACATATCATGCGTTAGCAGATGAAGCAGAAATAGGATGGCATTCAGAATGGGATAAAATATTTATTAAGGAGAAGGGGGATTAATTTGGGGAGATTGGTGGATGAAGTAAAGCTCTGGAATACTCCGATACTTGGAGCTTTCATACTTTGGAGATTCACCCAGGGGTATTGTGCTGGTCATCCTAATGGAGATGCTCCCATTGGTCTTCTACACTTTGTAGCGTCTGCAATACTCACAAACAAAAAATTGCTAAAACCTGTGACTAATCAAAGAGATGGTTTACAGTCTTACGCACGAAGTTTTGAAGAGTCTAAGCAGTCAGATATCTTATTGTCTATTCAGCAAAGAGTTAAAGATAAGCGAGAATATACACTTGCTTCCATAGATATTGCTATTTCAGAAGGATTAGTGATGTGGGATATAGAAAGCGGAAAAATATATCCGAGAGCTTTGAATAAGAAACCTAGTCGGGGAAAAGGTTTGAAGACACCGATTAAACGCATAGGAGATCAGGCTGAAATTCTGGGGAAATGGTTTTCTAAACATGATTTAATTACGATTGAAGCATATTTAAAGGTGGTGTTCTAATGCAGTTCCAAATTTTCAAATTAATCATCTGGCCTAAATCTCCAGAGTTCCCTCCTCAAGTTATACCATTTGAATTAGGCAAAGTGAATGTAATCACTGGTTCATCTCGTACTGGAAAATCAGCAATTATTCCTATAATTGATTATTGTCTTGCTTCCAGTGATTGCTTTATTCCAATAGATACGATTCGTGATTTTGTATCATGGTATGGAGTGGTTATTCAAACTGAGGCTGAACAAATATTAATAGCAAGGAAAGTACCATTGGGAAATAAAGTTTCAAATGAATTTTATTTGTCACGAGGGAGAATCGTAAGTATTCCTCCAATAATTGAAGAACCTAATGAAAAAACTGAAGGAGTTAAACATATTTTAAATGCTATTGCTTCAGTGCCATATTTCAACCTGAGTGGTAGCGAAGATGAGAAGGAAAACTATCAAGCTAGACTTAGTTTTAGAGATTTAATGGCCTTAATATTCCAAAATCAAGATATCGTGGCTAATCAAAATATATTATTTTATAAAACACATGCTCATGAACATAGAGAGAGATTAAGAAACTGGTTTCCTTTTATTCTAGGTATTGAGAATATTGAAATCCTCGTCGCTAGGCAGCGGCTTCAATTTGTGGAAAAACGTTTAGGACAGTTAAAAAAGGAATTTGAAAAGATTAGGAATGTATCAGCTTCATGGATGGCGAACATGTTAGGTCATATAAAAATCGCGCAAGAGTATGGAATTCTTAATCAGGAAATTTCTGATGATACACCTTCCGATGAACTTTTATTAATTGCCAAGAGGATTTTCGAAGATATCCCCAAACATTCGAATACAAAAATTGAAAACATTGAATCGGCAAATAAGGAGATTATTCAGTTAGAAATTGAAGAGAGAAATATTAGCGAACAAATTGCGGAGGCAAAAAAAAGGTTGAATGACGTAAAACGTCTGAGAACCAATTTGATAGATTATGGAAATTCTCAACAGAAAAGAGCAGATCGGTTACACATTTCAATGTGGTTGGAAAATGTTTCATCTGAATCAGTTGCTTGTCCAGCTTGTGGAAGCTCAGAACATCCAAAATCAACTTCGGAGTTGTCAAAAGTAATTTCTGCCTTTAAAAAATATGAAGACCAATCAAGAAATGTTGCCGAAGTTCCAACTTCATTTTCGAGAGAAGAAGAACGGACTAAGCTAGAGTTACAAAAACTTCTAGATAATAAAGAAAAAATACAAAAGAGGTTTGATTTATTGATCTCTAGAGATAAAAAAGCACAGGAGGAGTTCCAACGTAACCAACAAATGTTTATTTTTTTGGGTCATTTAAAAGCTTCAATAGAAACTTTCGAAAAACTTGTTGATGGCGGTGACCTACAAAAGGAAATTACATCGTTGGAAATGGAGTATATTGATTTACAAGTAAAAGTTGATAAAGGAAAAATGCAACTAAGAATTGATAAGGCTACTACAACTATTTCGCAAAAAATGCTAAATCATTTAAAAACCCTTGATGTAGAAGAAAAATATCGTAAAGTAGCTCCAAGATTCATTATTAAAGACCTAAATATCTCAATCCTCAGTAATGATGGTAATTGGCATTATCTTGCTCAAGTTGGCAGTGCATCAAACTGGGTATCTTTTCACATAGCACTGATGTGTTCATTACAAGAATTTTTTCTTGAAATGGAAAACTCATGTGTGCCTAGTTTCGTTATTTTTGATCAGCCCAGTCAAGTTTACTTTCCTAAATTAAAGAGAATTAATGAGGACACTGAAGACGAACCACAATATGATAACGAAGACATAACTGCTGTGAAAAGTATATTTAGCACTATCGCAAACTCAGTTGTAGCGAGCCAAGGTGCGTGGCAGTGCATTATTCTGGATCATGCAGACAGTGATATCTACGGAACTATTGAAGGGGTTCATGAGGTAGTTGAATGGAGAAATGGAAAAAAATTAATACCAGAAGAATGGTATTCTTAAAGTTGAGGCAAGAATCAAAAATTAAAAGTGAAACAATTTGGAGAAAAACTTATTATGTTCAAGGATAAATCATATGATGAGACTCTTAAAATCATACAGGAAGGTCTATGGTATTTAAAAGATACTACTTCAGAAATTGCTATAGAGCATTTGAATAGTATAGCTAAAAAGTATGAGTTCACCTTAAATGATACGCTTCAATCCATTGAAAACAAATTAAATTTCAGTGATTGTACAGGTATTTATTATTTTGAGGCTAATTTTAATATTTTCTACTCTAAATGGTTGAGAGAACAAGGGAACCAGTTTGATAATTTAATTGAACGAAGAGAAAGATTCTTCTTTTATATTCTTGACCGCTGGTTTGAAAATAGAAGTGGCAATACCCCTCGAATTTCAAGGATAAAGTTTATGAAACATTTTGTGGCACGAAAGAGTGGAAAAAACTTTTATTCAGATGGTTGGGTTCCATTATACATTGGTAAGGCGAGAAATGACATTTTTTCCTCAAACAAAGGATTAAAATTTAGAATAATAGAACACATTTATGCAGATTATAGGACAACTTCCGATCAACTCTATAGTATGCGTTTGAATGATCTAGAAACGACTTTTAATGATGTTGACTTTAGAGTTTCATATGTGAAAATGGATAAATTTGAAGAAGATTATTTGTATCATCTTGTTTATTTTATAGAAAAAGAACTGCGATTTAGAATAAATCCAATAATAGGTAAACAATAAAGGTTGCTTTTAGAATAGAGGTTCCATGTTTTAAGTTTAGCGATTAAGTAGGAAGAGGAATAGAATCTTATCTAAGAACTTCTCATGCATATCCTTCGAAGTACAGAATCTCATCTTCCTAGAGGAGAACAGAAAAATAACTGTTTTATGAAGTCTGGATGTTGTGTTGCTCATACATCGTGTGCCCCCATTATAGTTTAATAGGTTATACATATGGAGGGAGAACAGGATACTACTAGGCGCGTGACTAAATCATGTCCTTAATGCTAAAAGAATCTCTTTATAATTAGAACCTGCTAAATCATATTATTTGATTGTAATAATAAAGGAGAGAAAACTTTTATGAAAGAAGATACTTCATTAATTGATCGTGCTGGTGTAGGCTTGGCACAGTTGAAGTTTTCTAATACACTTAAGTGGATTTTTAGGGAACAACCTACAAGTGATTACGGTATAGATGCTCATATAGAAATTTACGATGGGTCTTACCCATCAGGAAAACTTATCGCTTTACAAATAAAAACTGGAGAATCATATACACGAAAAAAAGATGGTAGGCTTATTTATTATGGTGATTTGAAACACTACACATATTGGATGAATCATTCTCTTCCAGTTATATTAGTTCTGTGTGATTTAGATAGTAGTACAATCTATTGGCAACATATAACAAAAGATACCACTGAATTCACAAAAAAGGGTTGGAAAACTGAAATCAAGCAAAATCAAATTTTAGACTCAAATTCTAAAGATTCATTGATAAAAATCTCCGAAAACAAGTCAGTGTATGAAAGATTCTTGATAAATATGAGCATATCTAAGGCTTGGATGGAAGCACTGGACAATGGGGGGACTATTATTTGTGAATCAGAAGAATGGATAAACAAGTCATCTGGATTGGGTAAATTAAGAATTATCCTGAACGAAGGTAAGAATAACGAAGAAGAAATTTTATGGAGTAACAATATTTTGTTACCATTTACTCCATATGAACAAGCATTCGAGAAGCTTTTTCCATGGGCACATATAACAATAGACTATGATTTTTATGAACAATTTGACATTGAAGATTATGAACTTGATAACGGTTACTATGATTCAGAAGAAGATGAATACATCACTGACTATAGTTATTATGATGATTATCTCAAAAGTATGCCATCAATAAGACCATATATAATAGAAAGTGGTGAATTAGCTAAATATAGACTTGTGTTAACGCTAAATGATCTTGGAAAATCTTTTTTAAATATTAATGACCATATTTATACGAAGAATAAGTCCAATCGTCCAGTAAAAGAAAAAAAACTTGAGAAAGAGTTTGAACCATTTGGAGAAAGTACATTTATAACTATCCATGATGCTGATAAATTTTCAACTATTATAAGATACTGTGAAAATCATAATTTAATCCGAGTAAAAGGAAGTACAGGGATGAATATGAAATCTATTTTTCAACGTATTTATGATAGTTATTTAAGAACATCGGAATGGGCAAAGTATGAATTACCAGCACCAAGTAATGTAGTGCATGATTTACGAAAAGATTTAGAATCCTTTTTAAATTTGTTGTCTTCTGAAAATAATTCATTTTTTAATGGAGCGATTTTCGATTCTAATAAGAGTGAATTCTTGTTACGTAAATGGAGACTTGTTGAGTTATTGTTAGATATCAAAAAGTATAATTTTTTGCTCGACGATTATTACGAAAGAAAGTGGAATATAGATAGAAGATCACCCAAAGAATTCAATGATATTGTTATGTCAGTATTGTTAGATGAGGAATTAGTTATTAATGATAATCAAATTGAAACGCTAGAGTCACACGAGAAAAATTTAGTTGAAGACGAGAAGTTAAAGGAACAGTACAATTCGTGCTATGCTTATTTTGAAAATGCAAACAGCGAACTAACAAAATATATGCATGAATTTTTTGGATTTTTAATTGGGAATAAATTTGCTGCTCAATATAGTGATTAGGAAAATAAAAATATACAACAATAGATTGAAGTATTGAAGCTATAAATTGAAAGTAATGGACTCTTTATTTTTTAGTATGATTTTCTTGAAATTAACCAATTTTAGAGGTTAATTATGACTACAGATCACTGATCACTCTGCTCCTTGTTGGTTTAGTAGAAGTGCATGCTGATAACGGAAAGGTGTTAATATTTATACATAATATAAACTTTGAAAAGGGACGAAAAGAATGTCTATTGAAAGAATAACAATAAAAAACTGCAAATCAATTGAGTTTTTAGAACTAAATTTAAATAAAAATGTTAATTGCTTTATAGGTATTAATAATGTCGGTAAATCAAATATCATGAAAATAATTTATTTTTTTCACACTAACTTAACAAGAGAATTTTTTGATGATTCAATGTTTAGTAAGAGCAATCCATACAATGATGAAATAGAGATTTCTGTAGAATATAACTTCAAAGAACTAATTAATAAGGTACAAGGTAGTACTTATAGTTATCACGGATTCTTAGATGAATTTTTTTCAGACATAAACTTCAATGGACTTGGAAGCAATTTAGACCCATCAAATGAACTTGTAGAAAAAGTAAAAAGATATGTTGATAAATATACTGTAAATAATAAATGTACACTTACTATGAAATGCAATCGAAATAAAAAATCAATATCTTGGAATATAAAAGAATATCATTTTAGAGCGTTCATTTCGGTTCGATTTCCAGTCTTTTTCTTAGAATCCAGAAATATTGATCTTTATAACTGGGAATCAATTTGGAAACTTATTGGAGAAATAGCGCCGTTTAGAAAAAAAGTATCTATAAACGGAAACTTAGAGGGTATATTCGAATTAGATGATGATAATCAAGGGAATTACGATATTGTGATACAAGAGATTATTGAGGAATTTGAAAAATCAAATATTAGAATTCGGCAGTCAAATATATATGAAAAAATCAGTCAAATAATACAACTTCAATTAGGTGGGAAGGGTTTTGAATATGAGTCACATCAATTGAAATTAGGTTCATATGGTATGAATTCTTATTCGTTTATGAGCTTATATGTAAAATTAATCTTGCGTCTTTTTGATAATAAACATCTTTCAAGTCCATTAATAATGATAGATGAGCCAGAACTTCATCTACACTTGAAAAAAATTGAAGAGTTTATAAGAGAGATTAAGGGATATGAAAGGTTTTTGACAACAAAATGGATATTTGCTACTCACTCGCCAAATTTTGCTAAGAATATAATCGTTGAATATGAAGAATACGAAATGTTTCACGTAACTAATACAGAAATTTTTAATAAGTCTTTTGTGTCGAGAGTAAATGGGTTTAAACAAAAAAAATACAAACTACTATCAGATAATGAAGCTAATGTGTTCTTCTCTGAAGCTTGTTTATTTGTAGAAGGTGATACAGAATTAGAGGTTTTCAAGAATAATAATTTGCGCATATTATATCCTAAACTACACAAAATTGATATTTACTCGTTCGAAGGGAAGGAAGATAAACTTAAATTAGTTAACCCAAACGATCGAAAAACTAAAATAAAATATCTGGTCTTGATTGATATGGATAAGATATTAAATTACTCTTCAAAAACAAAAAAATATAGTACTTCGGGCAGTTCCTATCTCAATGTGGTTAAAAATAAATATATTATGAATCGCGAAAAATATCACTATGGAAAGAAGTTTACTAATACGTATGGAGCCAGGAATCAGATCACACAGAAATTAGAAACTACTATTTTCGATATAGACTCCACAGGACTTTGTGTTAAACAGAGTGATGAAAGAGTCCAACTAATTGAACTAATTCAGCAATATTATGGTCAATATAACTTTATGCCATTAGACACAACTATTGAAGGTGCTATCATTAACAAGAACAATTATCATCTGTTTTATAGATGGATTAAAGGGTATGATTGGGATCAGACTATCTTTGATAATCTGTATGATTCTTTACAAACAGAAGTTCAAAAAACTACTTTACTTAGGTTGATTTTTTTCGGGAAAACAGACTGGCTTAATAGTAAGAAAGAAGGAAGTATTAAAAATCAAGAATTCATTAGAATATTCAAAGTTATAAAAGAAATTCGTACAGAATTAGAAAAGTCAAAACTAGATTTTGGAGATAAGACAAGCGGCTGGATCACTCTATTCTTCAACTGGTTCTTTGATAAAGAATTAGAACTGGGAAAGACTGAAGATAAATTTATAAATAGAAGCATGTTTCAAACGAACTTTCCCGAACTAGGAAAAGTAATTGTGAAACTAGAGGAAATGATATAAAATAAATTTAAAGTATAGGGTAAGTAGTAAAATCTGAAGTAGTAGTTCTTGGACTATGGATGCCATGATGAAAGCTTATTTATCCCTTGTATCTCAAGAAACTAAAAATCTCTTGTAACGTTCCATTAGCGGTTTATAGGGAAAATCCATGGTTTTAGGCCTGCTAATTTTCGCGCTCATGTATACGCTAATTGGCCTATTGTCTATATCAATTTCGAGGTTCTAGGATGTACTTACCCTTATACTCTCTAGGAGAAATTAAATGCGTATTGATAGTTTAAATAGTTTCGAAAAAAAAGTCCTTCGTGGGAGTGTATTAGATCTCATAGATTTTCTAACCGAAGAACAACTAGTTAAAGCATACTATACAAAAACAATAAAAAAGAAAGATAATTCTGATAGAACTATACAGTGTATCGACAACGAACATTGGATATATAAAATTCAAAAACAAATGAAGAGTAATTTTTTTGACTTTATACCACTCTCTAATCATGCATATGGCTACGTTAAAGGAAAATCATACTTTGACCATCTTAAGCCGCATATAAAGAATCGATATTATTTGAAATTGGATATAAAAAACTTTTTTCAATCAATAAAGAATGAGCAATTAAGGGAAGTTCTAGAGTATTATATAGATGATGTTAAAATTAATGATGATCTAACGATAATGGATTTTATAATTAAAACAGTTACTTTCGATGGCAGTCTTCCGCAAGGTGCAGTGACTTCACCTGTTCTTTCAAATATTTATTTCAGATTTATCGATATTAGAATATCTAGATATTGCCAAAAATTCGGTATTGAGTACAGTAGATATGTTGATGATTTACTCTTTTCATCACATAATTTGTTTCTTCATAAGAAAGTTTTTATTAATGGAATAAATAAAATTCTCAAAACTCAAGGGCTTCACTTAAATCCCGAGAAAATTAGGAAAGCAAAAGATGAGATATCATTAAATGGTTTTGTAGTTGGAGACAATATCCGTTTATCACGAAAAAAAACAGCATTTCTTTCAGCGCTTATATATTGTTATCAAAAGTCACAAAAAAAGACTCTTGATGATCTTTTGTCTGAGATTAGAGAGCACTTTAATATTGGAGAGAAAAAGAAAATCAATATAATTTGGCTTCATAATTACTTAGCAGGGTATCGATCTTTTTTGCTTGGATTACTACCTTTTGATAGCGCAGGAGTAATGTCTGACGATATAACAAAAACAAATAAAAAAATATTATTTAAAATAAATGAAATTGAAAAAATATTAGATCTAACAGTGATTGGACTCTAAACGATTTTAACTTGGTCACATTTCTGGTCATACTTTTTCATTTCCGAGCGCCGCAGCGAACTCGAACGTAGAAACATAAAACTCAAAAAATCCTTGTCCTAGGAGGCTTTACCCGCTCTTTCCTTAACGTACAAAAACCCATCTCTCCACTGGCAGCGATGAGGTCAGGGGTTCGATCCCCCTAGGCTCCATAATCAAGAATGCCATCACATTATTGTGATGGCGTTTTTTTGTGCGTGAAATAAATCAGAACATGCATTAATTAATTATAATTTTTGGAATTAGTGACGAGCCTGTTGACGAATATTCTAGATGCAAAAATAGAGGGTTTAAAGTCCTGACTGTGGAGTTGTCAAAAAAAGTACAGTTTGAAAACAAGGAGACCCTTCCGGCTGGATATTGTCCAACCGGAAGGGTCTTCATTTTTCTGTATACGCTTTCAGTTAGCCAGATATTCGACGAATCTTACAAAGATCGTGGCTACTTCGGCGCGGGTGGCGGTGGCTTTGGGAGCAAAACGATTATCCGGCTTGCCTAATACAATGCCGATGTCCCGCAGTGCCTGAACGGCCTCCAACGCCCAGGAGCTGATCTCACTCTCGTCCGCGAAGGACTTAGCGTGGCTTTCAGGGAGCTCATAGCCCTTGTACTTCATGTAGTTGTACAGTATCACCAGCATCTGCTCGCGCGTCATCGGTGAATTAGGATCAAACAGGTCTGCGTTTGTACCGTTGACTATGCCTTTTTCGGCCGCCCACTCAGCTGCCGCGGTGTACCATTGTCCGTCCGTCACGTCGTTAAAGCGTGAACTCGTATAGCTGGACAGGATTACGTTCTCAAGATTAGACAGTACCTGCACGAACATTGCACGCGTCATTGCGGTTCTAGGTGAGAACGTCGTGGATGTCGTGCCGTTGAAAAGATCGTATGTGTAGGCGAAATTTATATCGTTGTAGAACCAGTCGTCCATGTTGGCATCCCTGAAAGAATTGCCTGATATCACGAGGAAGCCCAGTGGGGTGGCGTCATCAACCGCCAGCTCCGTACCCTCACGGATGTTCAGCGACATGCCGTTATCTAAGCTAACTTTTGCGCCGCTCGGTCCTATCACAACCGCTCCGTCGCTCCGTATCTTCGATCCGCCATGGATATCCACACGGTTGCCGTTTGGCAGGTTCACATGCGCGTCTTTGCCGCCTACTGTAACCGTACCGTCGCTCGCGATCGTCGAGCCTCCCGAAATGGTCACTGTGCTGTTGCCGCCGGGTAGTGTCACTTCGGCGCTCTTGTCTGCCGGAATGGTTACCTTACCGTTTGAGTCTATCGTTGTGCCTTCAGGTACCTTAATCTTCGTCCCGCCTTTGGTCGCAATCTCGCCGCCACCGGGGAGGGTGGTGTTGCCGTTTTTGTCTGTGACCGCGGGCTTATCCTTCGGTGTATTCACTGTGTAGGTCGACTTCAACGTTCCAGCGTCTGTCCCGGTGCCCGTATTGTCGGTGTTGCCCGTATTGCCGCCAGAATCAGGCACAGTGGGAGTCGTCGTCTTCATCGGCGTCGTCGTTGCACTGATCTCCGCGCCGTCGCCCTTCGCGTTCACCGCGATGATGGTGAAGTTGTAGCCTTGGCCGTTTGTCAGGTTCTTAAAGGTATATTTGGTCTCCGTCGCATCCAGTGTGACCGGCGTCACGTTGCCATACCATACCTTGTAGCCCAATATCGCACTGCCACCGTCGTCAGCAGGGGCGGTCCAGCTCAATGTGACCTGTCCGTCACCCGCTGTCGCCTTGAAGCTGCTCGGAGCACCTGGCACGACCGGTTTTCTCTGCGCGAACATCCAATCAAAGACGTCTGTGTAGTCATTGTTCCAAGCCGGCAAGTTAGAGGACTGCGCCGTGGGAGCTATGCTCCAATTCCCCATAGTTATCTGGTTGTAAAGAACCGCCGCTTCAACTTCGTGCGCTATGTAATCAGCCAGAACAGGTGTGTTGGCCGGATTCGGCCTCAGGTTCGGCTGATCAAATTGATTGTAGGGCCACGTAAGGACCTCATTACTCTCAAAGCGCGAAGCCCTCGCGTTGATCATTTTCGGCATATTGTTATTGATGAAGTTATTGAGGTTAGTCTGGTAGCCTCCAACATTATGAGCATTTAAAAACATCCAATAGGCCAGATTGTTGTGAGCGTCGTTGTCCTTAGCATTCGGTGAACCGCTTACCGGGGCCATAGGTGCGGCGGCGGCGAAGAAGCCGGGATGGCTGTTAACTAAGTTGTTCGTATACTGGCCGCCCCATGAGAAGCCCGCCGCGTAAACACGATTAGGGTCTACTTCGCCGCTGGCAATCAGGGGGTCTATGACCTTCTTAACATTCTCTGTTGAGGGAACAGATACGCCATTATAGGAAATATTCAGTACATGGCTGGCGTACTTGTCAGGATTTTTCTCCATTTTTTTCATTAGAGCGACCGAGCCGTTGGCGGATTTCATGGCCGCTTTTTGGTCTGTCGCAGCGTTTGTGCCGCCGCGTGACATGCCGTGTGTATAAACATACAGCGGTAATCCTTTGACCACTTTACCGTCTTCATCCTTGTGAAGGTAGAGCGAGCGATTGACCGAATTGTCCGTGAATGTTGTAAACTTGTCAAGGATCGGATTCACAACTTTTTCCTGTTCAAAAACCACGTTGCGAAGTGGACTCCCCTCTGTTAGTACGATCTCTCCGTTTGGGACGATGTTGTAAACCTGCTTTGTCGAGTTACTGCTGCCATCCAGCGTTGTTTTGCCGCCGCTCGCTGAATAAAACTCAGACTCAACTACGATGTAACGGCCGCTTGCCAGTCCGTCCTGATAATCCGGTGAATTGCTTATCGGCCCCAGATAGCCGCGTACCTTCGGTTCGTCATTAGCGTATACCCTTGTGATTTTGCGTGGTCCTTCAAAGGTCACTGCTTCGCCGTTCAGGGTTGTGTTCCTAGCCGATAAGGCAAACAAGTCCGGATTAAGCGCGGAGCCTAACGCTGCCTTCCCCTCGCCTAAGTCGATGATGACAGCCGTTGTGTACTCGCCACTGGCGAAGTTGTCATTCCATACAACAAAGGGAAGCAGCCCCGCGTCCGGATCGTTTTTGAATGTTACGTGAATGGTATGGTCAGCCTCAATATTCGAAAAGGTATAAGTGCCAGCAGATAGAGTCACGGTCTCGCCGTCTACCGTTACAGTATCCACAATTTTGCCGGAATCGGGAGTAAACGTAAATTCTTTGTTAGAGCCCCGATCTACTCTCAGCACATCGCCGGGTGGGTTCGACATGATTGAGCCGCCCGGTCCCGCAGTGGCGGTGATTGATAATCTGGTGTCCACTTCATTGGCTGAGATGAGCTGCAGGCTGTCTGTAAATGAATCAGAGCTGGTATAAGCTGCGTCTGGAACTCCAAAAGAGGAAACGACTTCATATCGGTCACCGCCCTTTTCCGTCGAGTTATTAATGTAAACCTCAAAGGTAAGCTTGCCCTCCTCCAAGGTCAAGGTTCTTTTGGGTATTCTCATCTCCACGATATATCCTGTTTCCGTGATCTGGGTCCATACAGCTCTGCCCGGAGCTGCCTGCCCTGAGAACACACCCGTCGCGCTGACGCGCCATTGGTTTGAGCCTCCGGTTCCGGTGCCGACATAAAACTCCAGGCTGTCATACTGGTGATCTCCGCCAGCTCCCTGATATAGATTACTGTCATTCACAACTACTCGGGCATACAGGTAGTCATGGTCCCAAAGGATTTTGGCTGTGCCCGTGGCATGGGGTCTGGGATCGGCGGGCACAGTGCTTTTGTTGATGTGATGCTCCATGGTCTGGCCCCAGAGTGGGTCGTTTGACCCGAGTTCGGGAGTTCCAAAAATGGCGGTGGGTGTTTCATTCGCTACTGTGTTCTCGATGTTGTCAGTGGCGGCGGCATAGCTGGTAGGCATTAGCGACGCCACCATTACCAAGCAACAGAGGAACGCGAGCATTCTGCTAAATCGTTTTGGCATAAATGAAAATCCTCCTTATTTTTCGATGCGGTGCGCCCATGGCTTACCGCATCGTATTCGGACACGTTGTCCATATGACAAGCGCCCAACTATATATATTATGTTTATCAGGCGTTCAATCCTTTAATTTACCTATAGAGTATATTAAGAATGAAAACGATTACTTCGAAGCATAGGGATAGTGTTGAAGTTTGCGGGAATTGCAATAAAAAAATCCACCTTATGAACAAGATACTACATTGAATTGGAAGTGTTGAAGACGTAATATGAGAAGAAATGTAAGCGCATTCTTTTTTTGAAAAAAACGTATCTCTATTTCCTTGAGCGAGGTGGTCTGGTTTTATAGGTGAGAGATATGGGTTGTATGCTTCTGAAAATTAATCGAAGGGAAGAATGCTATGCGGAAGCAAATTACAATCCTAATGTTAGTTTTACTTATGACCTTCAGTAGCTGGTTTAATCTTGTTCTGCCATTTAGCAATCAAGCTTCAGCGGACACAATAACACCAACGATGTTGGCGCATTATCCATTGCTTGAGGATGTACAGGATATATCAGGTAATGAAATGCATGGAACGGCCGTAGGAGACATTACGTACACCGATGGTCTCACTTTACCTGGGGGAACAGATAGTAATACAAACTACGTTCAGCTTCCTACTGGTTTGTTTGATAATCAAGAAAATACAACGATATCTGTATGGATCAAGAGCAACACTGGAAGTGGGAACTACTCAGCGTTTTTCTACGGTACTCCAGCAGCTGGCAATAACTTGCCAACGAATTACTGGATGTTTAATCCATCGAATCCAAGTGGTGATTTTAAGTCAGTATTTACGAATAACAATAATGTTGACCAGCCTTGGACGACTGAGGTAGGAGTATCAGGCACTTCTACGTCACAGTACGAAGGTCAATGGGTTCACTATACGACGGTCATTACAGAACGCTCTATTACAGGTTACATTAACGGTGTAAGTATAGGCACGACCGCCAAAGAGAAAACAACAGCAAGCTTTGGTACGGATTTGCATGCTTACATCGGTCGCTCCAATTATTTAGGGGATGCTACTTTTGCGGGTAGCTTTCAAGATTTAAGAATTTACGGAGAGGCACTAAATAATGAAGATATCGCTGTAGTATATGAACAATCGTTTGATGAAAAGCAAGTACAACAAGGCAAAATAGAGCTAACGTTAGGAGACATATCAGCAGTTACAGAATCTCTTGAACTGCCCACTCAAGATAAGAATGGCGCAATGATATCATGGACTTCTAGTGATGAGAGTGCGATTAGTCCAACTGGGGAAGTGTTCTTTCGAGAAATGGAGCAACAAGTGACGTTAACTGCAACCATTTCTTTAGGTGGAAGCCAGGCAACGAAGGAGTTCATTGTTACCTTACTACCTAAGGATGACTCTGTTGAGCAGATTGCCGTTAAGAATGTCTTGCTTAATGAACCTACAATTATTTTATCAGTGGGGGACAGCGAGACATTAGTGGCTACTATTTCACCTTCAAATGCAACGAATAAAAGAGTTATCTGGACATCTAGTGACTCCAGTGTAGCGGTTGTCAATTCAACGGGTAAAGTTACAGCTGTTAGTGAAGGTACAGCCACAATTACGGTACAGACGGAAGATGGAGAGTTTACAGCTACATCAGCCGTTACGGTTAAAGGAAAATCGCTAAAAGATGATCTTATTCTTCATTACAACATGAAGACGACCGAAGAAGTAGACGGTCAACTCGTACTGAAGGATGTTGCCAATAAGGCAGTTACATTTGACGGAATATTTAGAAATCCAAACAATGGACAATTCATTTCAAACAGTGAGGTTGGCTTTGTTTCCTTCAATGGTGGAAGCTCTACATCTAATAGTGGACATGTTGAGATTCCTAAAGGTTCAAATGGACTAGATCTACTACACGGTCTGAATGAGATTACAGTATCTTCAATCGTGAACTGGACGAATGATGGGACGAATCGCTGGATCTTCGGTTTGGGTACGGTATTAACACCAGAAACGAACAAATATTTCTTCGTAACACCACGTCACGGTAGTGGATCAGGTAATATGATTGCCACAGGTATCTCTAAAAATGGCTGGCCGAACGAAGCATTAGTTACAGGTAGCGCAAACTCAAACCTTATCGGTGGGCAGTGGAAGCATGTAACGGTGTCCTTGTCCGAAGCTAGCAATAGGATAACGTTATTCGTGGATGGAGCTAAGGTTGCTTCGGGTAATGCAAAGGGACTAAAGCTGTCAGAAATTATTAATCCGGATGCTACTTTCTCTGGCTTTATCGGTAAATCAATCTTCTCAAACGATCCATACCTTCAAGGTAGCGTAGCTGATTTTCGAGTATATGATCGCGCGTTGACAGACCAAGAAGTAGGCGAGTTATATCAACAAGAAGGAGCAACTCACATCTCAAAAATACGTCAGCTGACTGTTGATGATGCAGCGAATCAACTCAACATCAGTCGTTACTTAGGTGAAGGCGATAAAAGCACCGATAAGATAACAAGAAACGTTACATTACCAACAAGCGGTAAAAACGGCGTGAGCATTACTTGGAGTTCCAGTCATCCTACTGTCATTTCTAACCATGGCACTGTACAACGTCCAGCTGTTGAAGCAGGTAATGTTCAGGCAGAGCTTACGGCTACTTTAACGTATCAAGGCGTATCAACTACAGCTGTATTCCCTGTTACGATCTTGAAGCAATTCGATGATCAGCAGAAGGTTGATCTGGACGCTGAACAAATAGAGATCTACAATGCTGACAACGTTAAAGGTAACTTACGTCTTGTTGCTACAGGTGAACAAGGCTCCACAATTACATGGGTATCTAGCAGACCGGCAGTTATTAAAGGAACGGCTGAAGCGGCTGGTAACGCTACACAGCTAGGCTGGGTAAGCCGTCAAGCTATGGATACGCCCGTTACGCTAATAGCTACAATTACGAATGGTGCAGCTTCTAAACAGCTTACGTTTAACGTTACGATTAAACAAGCAACTGCGCCAGTGCAGCATGATGCTTACTTTTTTGCGTACTTTACAGGTGAATATGAGGGTGGTGAAGAGATATCCTTCGCTACAGCTGAAGATCCATTGTTCTGGAAAGGGTTGAATAATGGTAAGTCGATCCTTCAATCTGATATGGGTGAAAAAGGACTTCGTGATCCATTTGTTATTCGGTCACCAGAAGGTGATAAATTCTATATGCTGGCAACCGATTTGAAGATGGGTGAAAGTACAAATTTTGATCAAGCTCAAATTACGGGTAGTCATTACATGATGATATGGGAGTCGGAGGATCTCGTTAACTGGAGCGAGCAGCGGATGATAGAAGTTGCCCCTAAGACTGGAGGGAATACCTGGGCACCAGAGGCGATCTATGATCCGGTGACTGGAGAGTATATCGTATTTTGGGCATCATCGATGAAAAATACAGAGACATATGGTGATTATAACGGAAGACCGGCAGGTCAATATAATGTGATGTACTACGCAACAACAAGAGATTTCTACAACTTCTCTGAGCCAAAGGTCATGATTGATGAGTCACTTCCGACCATTGATACAACGTTTATTGAGCATAATCAGATGTTGTACCGATTCACCAAATCAGAAGTGAATACCAAAGTGTATGTGGAGAAAGCACCAACTTTTTACTATGACAAGGACAATATTGCAGCTAACGGCCTTCAATACAACGCTGTTCCGGGTACACGTGATAATAAACTTGGCTTGATCGGAAATAATGGAAACAACGAAGGGCAGACGATTTTTAAGGATAATAATAAAGACAAATGGTATCTGTTCCTTGATTCATGGCCATATCATGTTCGATATACAACAGATCTGGATAGTAGCACGCAATATATGAACAATGTATTAAGTAGTGATAAATATGCACTGCCGCCAGGACCACGACACGGAACGGTAATTCCAATCTCACGTGCAGAGTATGATGCTTTGCAAGAGAAGTATGCAAGGAAAGGTCCAGCACCATCAACAGACCCGGTTGTACATTACTCATTCGATGCAAATACAGTGAATGGTACAACGGTGAATGACATTTCTGGCAACGGTCATCACGCAACACTAGTAGGTGGAGCAACGATTAATGAAGAGGATCGCATTGGTAAAACGGGTGGTGCACTAGAGCTTAATGGATCAACAGGATATGTGAAGCTGCCAGATAACTTGATTCAATCCTTGAATCTTGAGAAGGCTACGTTCTCTACATGGGTTCAAATGGACAGAAATCAAGCAAATCAAAGAATATTTGATTTTGCTTCCGAAACAGGCAGACAGGTTAACCGCAACACCATGTACTTGAGTACACAAGGTGATACAGGTAGTCTAGAGTTTGCTGTGGTAACACCTTTTACAGAGAAATTTAGCAATGACAGCACGCGACTAGGATCAGAATATAAATATGCGGTGAGAAATTCCGGGTTATTTCCAACGAAGACTTGGCAACATGTTGCAATTACAATGGATGAATTTGATGCAGTATTGTATGTGAATGGTCAAGAGGTTAAACGTAGCTCGACATTTAACGTTGAGCCGAGAATGTTACTGGAAACAACGATGAATTATATTGGTAAATCGAGAAACAGCTCTCATAGTTTATTTGATGGTAAATTGGATGATTTCCGTATTTATAATCGTGCATTATCCGTTGAAGAGATTGCAACATTAGCTGATGAAGACGTTACTCCTCCAGTCGAGCAGCCATCTGGGGCAGAGCTCATTCTTCACTACGATATGAATGATATCGATGGTGCCACGGTTATTGACCAAACAGGAAACTTCAACGGAAAATGGATGAATCCGTCTAAAGCAGAATGGATTCGTACACAAGATGCTGGTGTACTAAGCTTTACTGGTGGCACAACGAACTCTTATGTAGAACTACCACAAGGAGTACTTGATGGATTAACGGATATGACTGTTTCATCCATTGTGAACTGGAGCGGTAAAAACGCTGCCGAGTGGTTATATGCATTAGGAAGACCAAATAATAATACGCACTATACGTATTTCACACCACGTTATAACGCTAACGGTCTGGCTCGCCTAGGTATCGCGACGAATGCTTGGAATAACGAGTCATCAACTTCTACCACGGGCTTAAAGAATAATGAATGGAAAGTAGTTACGACTGTTGTTTCAGGCACGGATGGTACACTAACGCTTTATATTGATGGTGTTGCTGTTGCATCAGGCTCAACGAATGGAATGATACTAGAACAAATAAAAAATACTTCAGGCAGTAGTGGAACCATCGGTAAGTCATTTTATACAGCTGATCCATACTTCGGCGGGTTGATTGCAGACTTCCAAATCTATGATGGTGCGATGACTGCGGCAGATATTACATCACTTAAGGCCCATGCAGATCAGAAGATTGCTTTGATGGAGGGAATGCTTGTATCGGCTGCCACAGAGAAATTAACGATTCATGATCTTCTTGCTTCTAATGCATCAAAAGATGCGATTATAAGCAATGTAACATTGCCAACATCAGGTGCTTATGGCACAACAATAAGCTGGACTTCAGATAAGGGGAATGTCATCTCAACTACAGGTGCCGTAACCAGACCAGCTAACGCAACAGGTGATCAAGTTGTAACGTTAACAGCAGTATTTACAGATGGTACAGAGACAGTTAACAAAACTTTTCAGTTGACGGTTAAGGCATTGCCAAACGATGTCACTTCTGTAGATGAAGCAAAAGCAGCACTAGTCGTTCATAACATTAATGATGTAAGAGGTCATATGGCATTACCAACATCTGGACTATATGGAGCAACGATTACTTGGGCTTCTGTACAACCAAACGTCGTTTCAGTTACTGGAGAAGTAAAACGTCCGGCACACGGTAGTGGAAATGTAGACGTGAAGCTTACAGCTACGATTACATTAAATTCAGCATCCACTACGAAGGAATTCATTGCGAAGGTGAAGGAATTGCCTGCTGATGAAAAATATGCGGGATACTTTTTCACATATTTCACTGGAGAAGGTACCGCAGCAGGGGAGCAAGTATACTTTGCACTAAGTAACGGTAATGATCCGTTGAACTGGCGAGAATTGAATAATGGTAAACCTGTATTGACCTCTACCTTAGGGGAGAAGGGGGTACGTGATCCGTTCATTATTCGTTCGCCTGAAGGTGATAAGTTCTACATGATCGCTACCGATCTGAAAATTAACGGCAATGGTAACTGGGGCAGAGCACACACATGGGGCAGTCGTTCCATTATGGTTTGGGAATCGAATGATCTAGTCAATTGGACAGATCAACGCATGGTAGAGGTTGCACCGGAAGAAGCGGGTAATACATGGGCACCAGAAATTATGTACGACAACACAACAGGTGAATATATCGTATTTTGGGCATCAAGAATGTTTGATGACGCATCCCATACAGGCGATGCTTATCAAAAAATGATGTATAGCAAGACAAGAGATTTCTATACGTTTACTGAACCGCAAGTATATTTGGATTATGGATATTCAATCATTGACACAACGATGATTGAGCATGAAGGAAAAGTGTATCGCTTTACGAAAGATGAGCAAAACAACGGAGCTTCTGCTCCATTTGGCAAGATGATCTTCCAAGAGGTGGGTGACTCGATCTTAGATCCAACCTTCAAGATGATTAATCAAGGCGTTGGTAACATCAAATGGGTCGAGGGTCCAACGATCTTCAAATCGAATACCGATGAAAAATGGTATTTGTTCGTAGATGAGTTTGGTGGAAGAGGTTATGTTCCATTCGAGACAACAAATCTTGCATCAGGTGTCTGGACATTATCTTCTAACTACAACTTACCAGCTAGTCCGCGTCACGGAACGGTAATTCCAATTACACAAAGTGAGTATGATGCACTCAACGGGAAGAACGTACCCGTTAGCGGAATTAGCTTGGACAAAACGACGTTGTCAATCGTAGAAGGTCAATCAGGGCAATTGACAGCTACGGTAACACCAGCTAATGCAACGAAAAAAGCAGTAACATGGAGCTCTAGCGATACAGCTGTAGCGACTGTAAGTGCGACAGGTCAAGTAACAGCGGTGGCACCAGGAACAGCAAGGATTACAGTAACTACAGTGGATGGTGGTTTATCATCTAGCGCTACGGTAACGGTAACACCATTGGTTGATGGAACACCACAAGCACCAAGCAGTGGTAATGGAAATGGTGGCGGTGACGGTAACATTCCTGCACCTACAGTACCACCAGCTCCAGGTGGAAATGAGCCAGTGGTCATGGACAACGGCCAAATAAACATTAAACCAGTTGTAAATGAGAGTGGTACTTCTGAAGTGAAGTTAAGTGCGGATACAATGAAGCGTGCGCTTGATCAAACGACAGGCGGTAAGTTACACATGCAAGTTGAAGCTGATGCAAGCTTGAACGGGCTAACGATGGAGCTCGCAGTAGATGCGCGCTTAACAAGTGGATCTTCTACGGTAGATCGCATCGAGATCAACATAGGCTCTGCAGTCGTAACAGTGGCAACCGAACTGCTTGGAACAGGAACAAGTGCAGGGAAAACGTTAGGATTGTCGATTAAGAAAATTGCAGCTAATCAACTGCCAGCTGGCGCACAAGCTCAGCTGAACGGTGAGGTCGTATACGATATCGAGCTAACGATTGATGGTAAGAAACTTACACAGTTTGATGGCAGAGATGATCTCGTGATTGAATTGCCATACACACTAAAGGCTGGCGAAAATCCAAACAACGTCGTTGTATACGATGTGAAGGACAACGGAGAGTTAAGAGTGGTGACGAATGGTAAATACAATGCAGCGACAGGAAAAGTAGAGTTCAAGCCAACGTATCTAAGCAAGTATACGGTAGCGTATGTTGCAACGAGTTTTAAGGATGTGACCCAAGACTGGGCAAAGGATGCGATCTCAGCATTGGGAGCAAGAGGCATTGTGAAGGGTGTAGGTGACGGCGAGTTTAATCCGAATGGTCAAGTGACAAGAGCAGAATTCATCACCATGCTGATGAATATGTTTGAGCTATCGGATGAGAGGGCAACGACAAGTTTTAGTGATGTGAAGCAAGGAGAATGGTACCATGGAAATATCGCAACCGCGCAGAAGCTGGGGATTGTGAACGGGAAACCAGATGGACGATTCGGAGTTCATGAGAACATTACGCGAGAAGATATGGCAGTTATGGTATACAAGGCTGTCCAAATTAAGCAACTAGCGTTAACAAGTGGTGAAGCTACAGCCTTCAAGGATGAAGCACACATCGCAAGTTATGCGAAGCAAGCGGTAGAGGCAATACAGGGAGCCGGCATAATAAACGGTGTAGGTAACGATGAGTTTGCACCGAAGAAGAATGCTAGCCGTGCAGAAGTAGCAGTGATGATCTATAATTTGTTGGGTTTGATGTAGACACGTTAAGTATAAGGCAGTTGCTATTGATTCACTCAGATAATAAAGTTGGGCGGAAGAACTTGTTCCGTCCACTTTATTATCTGTTTAATCAGTGAGCAGGAAAAGCCGTTAGATCCTGGCTTAATGAAGTAGTTGTTAACTTTACCTTAATACGGGCTCAATTCTTCCTCTAAGATTATCTGTATAGGCCAGATTTCCATCCGTCGTGATTACGGCAGCTTCGATATCCTTCATATTATTAACTTTATGAACAATGGAGACCGCATCTAACCCAAATAATTCTGTAGTATATATATCGCAGTCGAGCGATCGATCCGCAATAATCGTTAAAGAAGCGATATTACTTTCGATTGGATAGCCTGTTCCGCTGTTAAATATATGATGGTACTGACCCCCTTTCTTCTCTAAAACTCTCTCGTATATTCCTGATGTAACGACGGATTGCTCCCGTATACTAACGAGTGCTGCTGCATTTCCTCTAGGTAAAAAGGGATTTTGGATTCCAACTTTCCAGTGACTGGACCCGGTGGGAGAATTGCCATGAACCAGAACATTGCCGCCCATATCGACCATAGCTGATGTAGCTCCGTTTTTCTTGAAAAATGACATCACTTGATCAGCAAAATAACCTTTAGCGATCGCTCCAAGGTCGATTTCCATGCCTTTTTTGAATAAATGGACCGTTTGTAGCTCATCGTCAAGCTGTATCTGCTCCGGATTCAAGAGCTCCAGCACCGCTTTAATCTCGGTATCCTCCGGCACATGTGCCTCGCGAAAACCAATTCTCCACAATTTGATCAAAGGCCCTATCGCAATATTTAAAAATGAATCTTTATTCAGGCTGTGTTCTTTGCCTATCTTAATAAGATCATACAGTTCCTTGTCTACTCTAAGCGGATGTGATGCGGCTTCTTTTTTTAGCATGGCAAGCTGCGATTGCCCACTGTTGGCACTAAATACTTGTTCATAATGGACAAGCATATTCACGGCTTCCTCGGCAAGCTTTTCAGCATCTGTCCCCTTGATATAGAGGGATATGTTCGTTCCCATGAGCGGTATCGTTCTCGTAAAAGGTTTCATGATAGCCTCCTATATTGCACATTGTTGTCCGTGATTGAGAAAAGTATGGATGAGGTCATGATCCACGCTATGCAGCTTTTTTTCTCCATGATGGGCTATAAAATAATCCAGACTCATCTTCTCTACAGGGATTGGATAGATGTTGTATTCCGAAGGGCACTCCTTGATATGGATACTTTCAGGCACAAAGGTCAGACCTAAATTATGCTTTGCCAGCTTCAGTACCGTGTAGATTTCATTGCTCTCCATAACGATATTAGGCTGCACCTTGTAGACACTGAGCAATTGATCAATCTGTTTTCGGATTGCCGAACCTTTGGACGTTAGAATAAGCTTTTGATTCAAAATGGTGCTGATCTCAATCGTGCCCTCCGGGATGACTGCAACATTCTCTTGATATAATTCGCAGCAACGCGGAATGATGGCCTGGTAACTGTGCCTGCCCCAGTTAAACGAGTTCAAGTTAGGGGAGATACTGCTTGAATTTTGCCCGATCCAGAAGTCCAGCTCATTATTTTGGAGACGTTTCTCATTTTTTTCAGGTAAATCCTCGACAAGATTAATTTTATAAGCAGGATGAAGCTCGAGAAAATCTGGTAAAAAAAGGGGCGTTAAGTACACACCAAGGCTCGGAAGAATGCCGATCCGTATCACCTTATTGCCAATATCCGATACATATGAGATTTCCCTAATAAGCTTGGCGTAGCTGTTTTCGAGTGAAGTTAAGTATTGATAATATATTTTCCCCTGCTCGGTTAATCGGTACGGAAGTTTGTTGCGAGTGATTAGCTCACAGCCCAACTCAATTTCGATTTTTTTGATAACCTTTGTGAGGTAGGGCTGAGATATGTAAAGGGATTGTGCGGCCCTGCTATAGTTGCTGTATTTTAATAGGCTGTCAATGTAACACAAGATATCTTGAGATTCTAACTTAGACATGTTCCTCACCCCTTGTGAAAAAAGTAACAAACTTTGAATTTGAGGTGATTATAACAAATTAGTTATCAAACTGCAATGAATAACTATTAGATCATTTGAGCTTTGATATGTTAGAGTTAGGCCGAAAGATTGAGCCTGACAGTAACGAACATCATCTCGAATGACAGAGAGGGGATTACGATGAACTATTTAGCTATCGTGGGCACGAATTCGGATGTGTCAACGAACCGGACGTTGCTTCAATTTATGCAAAAGCATTTTGCTAGTGAAGCCCAGATTGACTTGTTTGAAATTAAGGATATGCCTGCTTTTATTGAAAAAGATGAATTAGAGGATGCTGAAGTTGATATTCCTGTGAAGGTACAAGACTTATTAGATCAAATTTCTAAAGCGAAAGGTGTCATTATCGCTACTCCTGAGTATGACCATGCAATCCCTGCCGTTCTGAAAAGTGCGCTGGAATGGATCAGTTATACCACTCAAACCTTGAAAGACAAGCCTGTTCTGATTGTGGGTGCTTCACATGGTGCGCTCGGTTCTTCCAGGGCACAAGCGCATCTTAGACAAATCCTGGATTCGCCTGAGCTTGGTGCGAGAATGATGCCTAGCAGCGAGTTTCTTTTGGGAAAATCCCAGAGTGCATTTGATAGCAGTGGTAATCTCATTGACGCTCAAAAAGTGGCCGAGCTTGACGAAATCTTCAATGAGTTTGTTTTGTTTACGGAGATCACTACGGAACTGTTATCCAAAAGGACGTTGAAGAAAAAAACGAAAAAATTTTCCTGGCAAGAGTAGGGGGCTAATCACAATGAAAATCATAGCGATCGTTGGCACAAATGCAAAGAAATCGTATAATCGCAAGCTGCTTCAATTCATACAAAAGCATTTTGAGTCCAGAGCAGCCATTGAAATCCTCGATATTACAGATGTTCCGATGTTTAATCAGTCCGATAATCAAACAAACAGTGCAATTATACAATCGTTTAATGAAAAAATTATGGCAAGTGATGGTGTCATTATTGCGACTCCAGAATATAACCATTCCATCCCTTCATCTCTTAAAAGCCTGCTGGAATGGTTGAGCTTTGAAATCCATCCGCTGGCTGGAAAACCCGTGATGATCATAGGTGCGTCACAGGGAACACAAGGTTCCTCGCGTGCACAGCTGCATCTTCGTCAAATCCTGGATGCACCAGGTGTCGAAGCTAACGTGATGCCAGGGTATGAATTTTTGCTTGGCAGCGCACATAAAGCATTTGACGAATCAGGCAACCTGAACAATGAAGGAACGATCGATTTCCTGGAAATATGTTTCCTGCGGTTCCTTCGGTTTGCCAAAATTTCAAATCAGCTGAACGAAGAAGAAGAATTCACTTATAATCCCGGTGTGTATGAGATCAATGCTATAGGTCACAGTGGCAATCTGCCGATGAAGGTATCCTTTAGTGAAAATAGAATTGAAAGCATCGATATCGATTCGAAGGGTGAAACCGAAGGCATCGCCGATGTTGTTTTTGTAAGAATTCCGAATAAAATCATTGAGGGACAGACGCTGAATGTAGATGCTCTCTCAGGTGCTTCTGAAACCAGTAATGCTGTCATCAATGGTGTAGCCAAAGCGGTTAAGCTTGCCGGAGTGAATCCTGACATCCTGAAAAGACGTCCAAAACCTGCTAGCAGCCAGATGAAAGATGACGAAGAATACACTTGCGATGTGGTCGTTGTAGGTGGAGGTGGCGCAGGACTCAGTGCTGCTGCTACAGCTTTACAACAAGGAGCAAGTGCGATTGTACTTGAGAAATATCCTGCTGTTGGGGGGAATACGATCCGCTCAGGTGGTCCTGTCAATGCTGCAGATCCTGTATGGCAACAACAGTTCACTGAGAATCCAGGGGAAAGACAGACGATTGAGAATTTATTAAGTACCGATGAGAGCTTGATCCATCCAGAATATGTAGATGATTTCCATGCACTCAAAGAAGAGTTTACTGCATATCAGGATAAGTTCGGCACAGAAAAGGCTTATTTATTCGACTCCCCACTTCTTCACAGAATGCAAACGTATTTTGGGGGCAAACGTACAGACCTGAATGGGAGCATGATCTATGGACAATACGATCTGGTCAAAGTACTTACAGACCGTGCCTTGGAAAGTGTAACGTGGCTTGAGGATATCGGGGTTGAGTATGATAAGAGTATCGTATTTGCTCCAGTGGGTGCCCTTTGGCGTCGTGGCCATAAACCTGTCAAAAGTTATGGCTCTGCCTTTATCATTGCACTTAGCAAATATGTAGAAGAGCATTCAGGAAAAATTATTACAGATAGCCCGGTCAAACAATTGATCATCGAAGATGGAAAAATAACAGGTGTTATCGCAACAGGTGTCAATGGTCAGAACATAACCATTCATGCCAAAGCCGTTGTGCTTGCCAGCGGCGGTTTTGGTGCAAATACACAGATGCTCAAGGAATACAACACATACTGGAGCCATATTGACGATGATATCAAAACAACAAATTCCTATGCGATGACTGGTGATGGAATATCGCTAGGTAAGAGTGCAGGAGCAGCGCTGACAGGCATGGGCTTCACTCAAATGATGCCTGTAGCCGATCCGGATACGGGCGAACTCTTCAGTGGACTGCAAGTACCGCCTGAAAACTTTGTCATTGTTAATAAAAAGGGAGAACGATTTGTTAATGAATTCTCTGGACGAGATGTCTTAACGAAAGCAGCTATCGAGCAGGGAAGTTTATTTTACCTGATTGCGGATGACGAGATCAAGAAAACGGCAGCGAACACAAGCCAGGAAAAGATAGACCGTCAAGTCGAAGAAGGTACCTTGTTCAGAGCCGATACGATAGAAGAACTGGCAGTGAAAATCAAAATGGAACCTGAAGTTCTTAGAAATACGATTGATAAGTATAACTCATATGTGGATGCGGGCTTTGATCCGGAGTTCCATAAGGATACGTTTAGTTTAAAAGTCGAGAAGTCTCCATTCTATGCCACACCTAGAAAACCGGCAGTTCACCATACCATGGGCGGAATTAAGATCGACACCCAAACCCGCGTATTGGATGAAAACGGTCAGCCGATTGCACATCTGTATGCCGCTGGAGAAGTTGCAGGAGGTATACATGCAGGCAACCGTTTAGGCGGTAATGCCTTGACGGATATCTTTACTTTTGGGCGAATCGCTGGTAAGACTGCTGTTGATGAGATGAATGATTAGAATGTAAAATAAGAAATATAGATCACTCCAGGTTTCCCATATGTAAAGAACCCGCTTAACACAAGGATTTTCGAGTGTTAAGCGGGTTTTTTCGATGTGGAAATGGTTTGGTTTTGTGGTCGTGGTCACACGAATGTTCTCAGACCCCAAACCAAGCCCGGTGAAGGGCATATACACCTTCTGTAATATCCTCAATACTCAATCCACCAAAACCAATCTGAACCATGGATTGCTCCGCTTGAGCTGGTTGCGCCCAAAAGGGGGATACCGGGTAGACCTGAACACCTTCCTTCTCAGCAGTAGCAATCAGTTTGTGTTCGTCCATTCCGTTATGTACACGCAATAAAATATGAAGTCCTGCATCCTCACCAACGATGGTAACTTGAGCACCCATCATCTTCTGAATCATTGAAATAAGTGTGAATTGCTTCTGTCGATATACCTTCCTCATCTTGCGAATGTGGGCTTCCCAATGTCCATTACTCATAAACAGCTCTAGGGTGTTCTGCTGAAAATGAGAGACTGTTTGATCATATAATCGGTAGTCTTGTTTACGGTGTAGCTCTACCATGGTCTGTGGTAGAACCATATATGCAATTCGTAATGAAGGAAGAAGGCACTTTGAAAATGTCCCCAGGTAAACGGTTCGCTGTTGAGTATCCAGGCTTTGCAGGGAAGGTATCGGTTTGCCGACATATCTGAACTCACTATCATAATCGTCCTCAATAATGATCCCATTCTGGTCTGTTGCCCATTTCAGTAATTGCATTCTCTTGGCGAGCGGCATGACCATTCCATAGGGGAACTGATGTGACGGTGTAATGTAGACGATGCGGGAATTGCTTTTGTATAACTTATGGATATGAAGACCATCTGCTTCCAGCGGAATAGGATGAATGTTTAGACCTTTATGTTGAAAAACCGTCCGAACACCGTCATATCCCGGGTCTTCCATCGCGATACCATGACTAACGTTACCTATTAATCCAGATAACACACCGAGCAGGTATTGAACACCAGCTCCAATTATAATTTGATCAGGTGAACAATTTACTCCCCTAGAGCTGTGCAGGTAAATTGCAATTTCAGATCGAAGTCCCGGTTCTCCAAGAGGATCGCCATAAGAGAACAACTTCATTTGGTTTTGGAGCAAGCTCTGATTGGATAACTTGCGCCAAGTGGCAAATGGAAAATGCTCGGCATCTACGTCACCATAACGAAAATTGTATCGAATCTCTGGGCTATCCTGAATACTGTTTTCCAACCAATCCTTACTCACTACATGGGACAAGGGCAATGCTTCCAGCTTCAAATCCATTATGTATAAGCCACTTCTAGGTCTGCTCTGGACATAACCTTCGGCTAATAACTGTTGATAGGCCATATCGACTGTATTACGGCTAATGTGGAGGTGACTGGATAGTGAACGAATAGAGGGAAGACGACTATCGGCTGGTAACTTTCCGTTCAAAATATCTTTCTTAATATAGTGATAAAGCTGAGTGTATAACGGATCTCCAGACTCTCTGTTCAACAATAATGTCAACTCAATCATGTTAATCCTCCTCGTTGCCAAAACTGACCCTGTTATTTTGTTGAGAGTTGTCACTACTTATGGGGTCAATCGATGGTTACAATTATATCAGTTCCGGTCGAATTGAAAAGATATCAGTGCACTGGATTACTATTGTTGTAGGAGGAGAAGGAATGAACAAACCTATAGATGTTATGGAACGAATAGAAAATCCGTCAACACAAGCGGTGGAAAACTTCAATCAACACCCTGGTTTCCGCCGTATGTTTGCCCCAGACCAATTAACAATAGGGCTGTTTTTACCATTTAAATTCTATAAAGGACACATGGATGTTCTAAAAGGTCAAGCTGACCTCGTGGAAAGCATTGATCAACGCAATTTTGCAGCCGTATGGGTGCGAGATGTCCCTTTATTTGATCCCGGCTTTGGAGATGCTGGACAAGTATTTGACCCATTTGTCTATCTAGCCTATCTTGCTGCAAGAACCAAAAACGTCTCCCTAGTAACAGGAAGCGCGATCTTCACGCTTCGCCATCCGATTGATTTAGCCAAGGCAGCTGCATCCATTGATGTACTCTCGGGCGGACGACTTGTGTTAGGGATTGCTTCTGGCGACCGACCTGCTGAGTTTCCGGCATATGGGATAGATGGGGAGCATCGTGATGTGCGATTCCGGGAGACGGTGGAGTTTTTCCGTGAGCTTATACAGGATAGAACTGGCGCAATTCAATCTTCTCTTGGTCAATTGAAAGGGCTTGAATTACTCCCGAAACCAGCAGCTGGTGGTATTCCGCTCGTTGTGACAGGCTCAAGCAGGCAGTCTTTAGATTGGATTGCGAAGAACAGTGACGGCTGGCTTACGTATCCCGAAGCAACGGCAAACGAATCCGGTCCTCAGATGCTTGGCCATAAGATTAGTGCCTGGCGTGAAAAAATACCTAATGGCATGTTCAAGCCGCATATGACCAACGAATGGATTGATCTTGTGGAAGATGTCAATTATCCGCGAACACCGCTTCGTGGCGGATACATATTACGTACAGGTCGGGCAGGTTTGATTCAGCTTTTGGAGGAATGGCGAGCGGTGGGAGTTAATCATGCTGCACTAGGCATTCATTTTTCGAGTCGGCCTCCTGCTGAGGTGATTCAGGAGTTGGCAGAGGAAGTATTGCCGCTCTTTCCTACGAATGTGGGTCCGAAGCCGTTGTTTACAGGGTGGTAGAGCATAAAATTATTGCCTGATGACACAAGTGGCTTTTCTCCGCATTTCTGTTAACGATCAGAAGAGTATCGATCCGCTGACAGCGATAAGGTCAGCGGTTCGATCCCCTAGGTACCATAACGAAAAAGACGTCATTACGAAATATATTATGGCGTTTTTTTCGTTATGGATTGTTCAGGTAGCGAATGCGTAGCTTAGTCCGCGTGCGTGTATGAAGCTGTAAATCGACTCGATACAGCAGATCAGGAATGATGCCAAAGGTATGACACAGTCTTCGTGTAAGCGTTTTAATTTAATATAGACAAGGGATGTCGACGGTGATAATATTGTTTCTATAAGAAACTATATTGTTCTTATCAAATATAATTATAAGGACTTCATTCTTAAGTATACGAATAACGCCCTGTGCTAAAGAATTTTAATTGTTTGGTGCTTGAGCGTAACGAGAGGGATGGGAAATATTATGAGTACAATTGAAACAACAATCGAATCTTTTGACGGTACTCGCCTATATTCTAGTAAAAATTTAGTTAGTGATGCGAAGGCAGCTGTAGTTATTGTTCACGGACTAGCTGAGCATGCAGGGCGCTACGATTATTTGACAGAGAAGCTGAATCAGCGCGGGTTTAGCGTGTATCGCTTCGACCATCGTGGTCATGCCAGATCCGAGGGACAGCGTACGTTCTATAAAGAGTTTGATCATCTTATTGAAGATGTTCATGTCATTGTCGAGGCGGCATTGCAAGAGAGCGGTGATCTTCCGCTGTTTGTCATCGGACATAGTATGGGCGGTTTTGCAACCTCGTCCTTTGGAACGAAATATCCAGGCAAGGTCAAAGGCATCGTACTATCCGGAGCGCTCACTCGTTACAATACAAAAGTTGCCGGAGAACTGCCGATGGAACTTCCTACAGGCACGTATTTCCCGAATGAGCTGGGCAGCGGCGTATGTAGTGATCCCGCAGTTGTATCCGCTTACGCTAATGACCCACTGGTTGAAAAACAGATCTCTGTAGATCTATTTAATAGTCTGGGAAATGGCATAACATGGCTGAAGGAGAACCCCAAGCAGTTTACAGATCCCGTACTTGTTCTGCATGGAGCAAATGATGGACTGGTCAGCGAAAAGGATTCCCGTGACTTTTACGGCGATATCGCTTCAACGGATAAAACACTCAAAATTTATGCTCATCTGATGCATGAGATATTTAATGAACCGACTCGTGATGACGTTATTGAAGAAGCGATTACATGGATTGAAAAACGGATCTGATTTCAGTAGAGTAAGAGAGAGAATCTGAATATGAAAGGGATTACGCATGAAATTAGATTGGATGGGTGACCATCGGGAACTGATTGAGAAAATTATCAAATACGGTAATGCGTACTCGAACACCTATAAGCTGCAGCGAAGTTATGGTACAGACATGATGTTCTCGGCTTCACAGATTCAGACGCTGGAATACATCCTGGAAGCCGAGGACAAGGAAGAGAAGATGTCGGAGATGGCCGCACGCCTGGGCGTAAGCCGCAGTACATTTTCCAAGAACGTGAAGAATCTGACGGAAAAAGGGCTGCTCGAAAAATTTCATTTAAGCGGCAACCGCAAAGACATATACGTCAAACCTTCGACGAAAGGTCGCGAGGTATATGCGAAGTACACTGAATTTGTAAGGGAGCTTTGCTTTGATGAGATTTTCAAGTATGCAGATCAGATTTCAGAGGCGGATAAGCAGAACTTTATTCGCATCATGGATTTGTTTGCTGACGTGCTCGTCTGGTATGGTGAAAAAGAACAGGAAGCGCGCAAGTTAATCAGAATTGATTCCTCTGAAACATGAACCTTGAAATTAAGGGCAACAGCCCATTCCCTCCGCGAATGTCCGTCATACAGTATAAAGTGCTTGATGCAGCAGAGGCTGTAGGACAATTATTCAGCAGGGAGTGGGACGTGTGAAATCATCAACAAAGCTTACCGGACGGGTTATTTATAAAGGAGATCCGGGATATGAAGCGGCGCGCAAGAACTGGGACCCGCATACGGACAAATTTCCCAAAGTGTTTGTATTTGCCCAACGGACGAAGGATGTATCCAATGCTATCCGATGGGCTCGTGAAAACAATGTACCGATCAGGCCGCGGAGCGGCAGACATGCGCTTGAAGTGAATCTTTCACAGGTGAATGGCGGTATCGTGATTGATGTGAGTGATCTGAATTCCATCAAGCTTGATAAAAAAAATGGAACGGTTGTTGTTGGAACAGGAAACCGAGTGGGAAGAATTGCAAATACCCTTGCCAAGCAAGGTTTCATAGCTCCTTTTGGTGACAGCCCTACTGTAGGGATCGGTGGAATTACGTTAGGTGGGGGAATTGGGCCTCTCCAGCGTACCATCGGTCTTATCAGTGATAACCTGCTTGAGGTGGAGATGGTGGACGCCAAAGGAAAAGTGATTCGGGCCAATAAAAATCGTAATTCAGATCTCTTTTGGGCCTCGCGGGGAGGGGGCGGTGGTAACTTCGGAGTATACACCCGCTACAAATTCAAAGTGCGCCGTGCTCCAGCGAAAGCAACTGTATTTAAGATTACCTGGCCATGGGCTCAATTCGAAAAGGTGCTCAAAGTATGGCAGAGGTGGGCTCCCTCTGTGGATACAAGATTGGGTAGCGAATTATCCATCGGACCGAAAAAGGGTGGCAATGTTGTCATGGAGGGGCTGTTCCTAGGGTCAAAAACAGAGGCTCTCCGTCTATTGCAGCCGATTACGAGTGTTGGCACACCGACAAGTTCCATTGTTCGTTTGTTACCTTACACGGAAGTTGTGAAGTTCTTATTACAACCTGATCCGACCGAGACTCAACGGTATAGCAACCAGTTCTCGTCCGGTTTTGGACGAAAACCATTCCCCGATAAAGCCATTAAATCGATGCGAACATTTTTGGAGAACCTGGAAGAGGGACCAGGCGGATTCTATTTCCTCAACTGGGGCGGAGCAGTAAGTCGCAAATCACCTAGATCAACCGCCTTCTTCTGGCGTAAAGAGAAGTTCTATGTGGAATGGACCAGTACGTGGCTCAAACCATCCCATGCCGCCAAAAATATCGCACTCGCTCGTAATACTCGCAAGAAATTGCAACCATACATTGTGGGTTCCTATATCAACGTTCCAGACCAAGGGATCAAGAATTCCGGTCCAGTGTACTATGGAGCCAACTATGCCAGACTGCGGAGAGTCAAAGCCAAGTATGACCCGAAAAATGTGTTTAACAATCCGCAAAGTATTACTCCTGCTCGGATAGTGTAGTCCATGTTCAATTGTTCAATACCTCTTCAATGAGTGAAGAAAACACGCCTTAATTGGCGTGTTTTTTGTTGAAGTGAACTTATTTTCAAAAGGAAACTAAAAAGCCGCCCTCGGTCATATGACCAAGAGCGGCTTCTTCACATGTTAAATACGCACGGCAGTTAAAGCGCTATTAAGCTTTAACTTGTTCTCCAGCAAATACTTCAACGTTCATTGGAGCGGCCATGAATGCTGCTGCTTGTTGAACAAAAGCTTGGAAATGCGCGCTTGTGTTGTGGGAAGCTGTAGCAGCTTCATCTTTCCACAGCTCGATCATCGTGTATTGTTGTTCGCGTTCTGTGCTTTTTGCCAAATCGTAGCTGATGTTACCTTCTTCTTGACGTGTTGCAGCCATCAGTTCTTTCGCAGATGCGAGGAATGCTTGCTCTTGGTCCGGTTTAATTTGCAGATGAGCGTGAATGATAATCATAATGTATAACCTCCATATTGTGTTTGTTTGGAATGTGTTAAGAATGGGGAAACCGTCCCTGATATTATGCCCAAGTTGTGATTGTTTCTACAGGCAGGCGGTAGGATGGGTGACCTTCTTTGGCCGATTTACCGATCGAGATCAACATAACCGCTTGATAACGCTCTTTGTCCATGCCAAATGCTTCTGCGATTTGGTCTTTTTCGTAACCACCGATTGGGTTAGTATCATAACCGTGAGCACGTGCTACAAGCATTAATTGCATGGAAGCAAGTCCAGCGTCGATCATATTAACTTCGCGAATAGCGGAAGCAGGCATATTTTCATAATAAGGCAATACTTTTGATAGTTGCATATCTTTAACTTCTTGTGGCATATAACCGAGTTCTACAGCTTTACCAAAAATTTCTTCCATATGTTCCGCGTTTTTCATGTCAATGAATACCCCAATGACTGCGGAGGAAGTCAACACTTGATTTTGATTAAATCTCGCAAGTGGAGCAAGCTTTTCTTTACCTTCAGTTGTATCTACAACCAGAAAACGCCAAGGCTGCAAATTGATCGAAGATGGTGCACGGGAAGCTTCTGACAGAATTTCAGTCATTTCTTCACGGCTAATTTTCACTTCAGGATCGTAAAGTTTAACAGAACGACGACCGTAGGTGATTTCGTTAAAATCATTGGTTTTTTGGAATTTGCTTTGAATTGTACTCATGCATGGATCTCTCCTCTATATATGGGTTTAGAAATTGTTCTGCATACGTTCCAGGAAATCGGCGAGTGATTGAACTTCGTCTTCACTGAAATCCTGTAAAATCTGGTTGATAAAATTGGTCTTCTCAGCTTTGTAGCCTTCAATCTGCTTCCGACCGTGGTCCGTCAAACGAACAAAAGTGACCCGATTATCATCGGGATTCTTACGTCTTGTAACCATCAGGTCCGCCTCAAGTTGCTTCAAGTGGCGTGTAATCGCAGCACTATCAATGTTAATGATTTTCTGCAACATGGATTGGTTAATCTCATCGACCTGATCCAGCTCATGCAGAATTTCAAAGCGAGAGGAACTGATACCTGTACAGCGTTCGAACTTGGGACTGAGTTTGTTACCCAACACGTTCAACAGATTGATGATTTGTTCTTCTTTGGAAACAATACGTGTCATGACTAGACCTCCCGGGTGAATCTGAATCATGAACAACGGCGTATGTTAACCAATGATTAATGTTGCAGTATACAATGCCATTGCCTAATGATTATTTGGATGCTCTCGAATCATTGATGTATCAATATTTGATGCGTCAATCATTGATGGCTCAATTAATATATCATGCCTTTTATGATTTTGCAACAGGTTAGAAAATGTTGCTGATTCTAGCGTTATTATCCCGCTACGTATACATTGCAGTCCATATATGTTGTCCAAATGGGTAAGTTAATATTGATTGTGCATGTTATTGAGAATTGTTATCAATTGATTTATAATGAAATGAAATATACATACTGAGCGAAAATTACAGGCTCTTCATAAAGAGTAGCAAGAAGGTATGTCGATGTAATATGGCGGGAGGGAAAGTACAGCGGATATGAATTTGAATGATCACATCAGGTTGTGGAATCATGCTTTTGTCAAAATACTGGATGTACGCCAAAACGCTTTGCATCCTGGGGAGAAGTTGAAGAATTATCAACTACCAGCAAGTACCTATCTATATATCACCGACGGAAGTGCACGGATACGAATGGATCAACACAGATACATTGTTGAGGGATTCCACATCATTCATGGAGGCAAGCAGGCGTATTTAAACATGGAGACGGATTCGGGCGTGGCGTATTATATGATTTTGTACAAAGCCATCCTGGCCTTGCCCTGTGGGATGGAAATTCAGTATCTGATGGACCATGAACGTCCGTTTCAGGACCAATATGCACTTGTACCAACCCGTCCGCTACACATGTATCAGTGTATGGAGGAATTGAAACAGGAGTGGGAGCAGTCTACTAAGCTTGCAAAGTTACATGCCAAAACCTTATTTCATCAATGGGTATATCTTTTATTGACAGACTTACACGAACAATCCATTCAGCCACATAAACCGGATACGGTCACACAGGCTATTGAATATATGAAAGCTCATCTCCATGAGCCCATAGCTCTTGACGTAATGGCAGAAGCAATGGAATGCAGTGTGGGGCACTTGTCGAGGCTGTTCAAACAAAAGTTAAACATCAGTCCCATCCAGTATCTTGGACAGATTCGAATGGAGAGGGCCGCACATCTTCTGGTGCATACCAGTGCAACGCTGCAACAGATTGCAGAACAGATCGGCTATCCGGATGCACATTCACTGAGCCGCAGCTTCAAAAAAATAAAAGGGCTTTCTCCAATTCGCTACAAAAAAGGAGTAAGTCAACGGTTAAACAAGTCGAAACACCCATTGGTATTGAACAACAAGCAAGATTTGCCCAGTGTAATGCAAGAAAATGCCCTTCATTCGTTACATTCCCATCTATATAATGATATTGATTATCAATATCAAAAGAGTGTTGGAGGGGAATTAATAATGCAAGGAAAATTCAAAATGACAGCACTAAGCATGATGTTGTGTCTCACGCTATTGCTCACGGCCTGTTCCAGTCCAGCGCCGTCTGCAAGTGGTACGCAAACAGAGACCAATGCGACTACTACACAATCGGGTAACCAGGCAACGGAGGCAGGGAAATCGACTGCACAGCCGGAGACGCGGACCGTCTCTACAATGAGGGGAGATGTGGTAATCCCGGCCAATCCGCAGCGTGTTGCTTCAGATCAATATATGGGGTACCTGCTGAAACTGGGCATTGTACCGGTTGGTGTAAGAACATTTATGCTGAACGAAGGATGGATTGAAAAGTCTGGCATTGCTGCTGATGTTATAGCGGGTATTGAGGATTTGGGAGGAGAGTTCCCAATGAATCTGGAGAAGTTAGTGTCACTTGAGCCGGATCTCATCATCGGTTCCATTGATAAAAATATTGAGGATTACGAAAAAATTGCAACGACCGTCTTTTTACCTTATTGGGAAGGCGATAAAACTTCTGGCCCACTGGAAAAGCTGCGCCGGATTGCTGGTGTTTTTGGAAAAGAGAAGGAAGCAGAGCAATGGATCACGACATATGAAGAGAATATCGAAGAGACTAAGAAGCAGATTGATGGTGTAATTAAAGAAGGCGAGACTGTATCCATCATACAAATAGGGTACAAAGCGTTGTATGTACTTGGTGCAGAAGGCGGGAACTATGGTAGTTCCACGATCTATGAGATGCTGAAACTGCCTCCAACTCAGCAAGCACTCGAAATGAAGGATGGATTCGAGACGATCTCCCTTGAAGTACTGCCTGAGTATATGGGAGATCATATCTTCTTATATGGTTCGGGTAGTGAGGACGCCAAAGAGATCCTGAACAGCGAGGTTTGGAAACGTCTGCCTGCTGTGCAGAAAGGACAAGTCTACACCTATGGTTCCTTGGATGGTACAGAGGATGAGTTCGTCATGGAAGATCCCTATTCACTGGAGTTGCAGTTGAATAGTATAAAGAATTTACTATTGGGAGCTGAAAAATAGAGTGTAATCAGTTCACATAGAATCGGATCAGAACAGGGAGGGGACGTGAGCATGGAGGAAAATGATTGGATCAAACAACTGGAGCAACTACATTTCTCTGCTGTCCACGTCTGCCATTACTCTAGCAATCCGGGGGCTGTTCAGCGTCGGATCTGGAAAAGGTTCGCCATTTGCAGGGTCATCGCGGGCAAGGGATCTTTGTCTATGGATAACATTGTACATACGGTATCTCAAGACGAGTGGTTTTTGTTGACGCCAGGAATGCATGTGGAGTTTCAGACGGATATGGAAGCACCTGTCCGATATCAGATCATTTTATTTTCCTGTGTTACACTTACCCGGCGTAAGAATGCTTGGCATACCGAGGCATTTGATCTCCCTGTGACGGGCAAGCTTAATGTTCCTTCCAATACACGTGATATTCAGGAGATGATGGATACCCTGGTGAGTGGAAAACACTCGTTTACGAGTCTGGAAAAGACGCGCAGGAAACATCTTTTGCATCAGTTGTTGATTCAGTTAATGATGCACGTGAATGAAGCAACTCCCCCTGTAGCGGGGATGGATTTGGCACTTGATTATATGACGCATCAGTATATGGAAGATATTCGAATTGATCAGATGGCCCGCATGGCAGGGCTTAGTGTGAATCATTTTATAAGAACATTCAAACGACAATTAAATATGACCCCGATTGAATATATACTGAAACTACGTATGGCAAAGGCCAAGCAGCTGTTATTTTCTTCAGATAAAATCAAGGAAATTGCGGAGCAAGTGGGTTATAAGGACGAGCACTATTTCAGCAGAGTTTTCAAGAAAAACGAAGGAATCGCCCCAACGTTGTATATGAAAAATAAAGTGAATCGCATTGCCACCTTATATTACGGGTTGGACGATTATGTGATAACGCTCGGTTTGAGGCCAGTATCCGCTTTATCCTATGGTCAGAGGGTTGCTCGACATGTTGCCATACCTGCGCTTCAAGCACACAGTCATCAGGGACTTATTCTGGATAGCTTCAATCAGAACTATGATGATTTGAGGCGAGTCCAACCGGACCTGATCATTACAAGTGATCGTTTGGAGCCAAATGACTCCCTGAATCGTATCGCGCCTACCACCATGCTAGAGTACACCAACCATTTTGGGGAGAGGCTTCTGTATATGGCGGACATTATGGGCCGCACCGAACAGGCTGTACAGTGGATAGAACAACATGCTGAACTGAGCCGGGTTCTTCGAGGACGCATTCAATCGAGGTGGGGGAAACAGAGTGTCATGTTCATCCGGGTGACTTCCCATTTCTACCGAATGTATGGATTGAACAACCAGACAGGGGCGCTATTGTATGATGATCTGGGATTTTATTTGCCTCGTGATTTTCCTGAACAACAGTGGGCTGTAGAGAGCAAAGTTTGCGATTTGCAGTTATACGACGCGGATCATGTGTTTGTAATGGTCGACCCGACAGAAGAGGCACGTGCTCAACTGGGGCAATTGCAGCAATCCAGTGCATGGTTGGCATTAAAGGCTGTTCAAGAAGGCCATGTATATAATGCAGGAGATATTTTCTTCAAAACGCTGGGTCCCACCGGACGAATGTGGGCCATGCGATATGTGGCAGAGCAACTTGGGGTTACCTTACGGTGATATTGTGCAAGAGAAGAGAGTGGAATAATCCATGGTAAGCCTGTATGCTTTTCCCTACTATAGTGATAATGATTATTATTATTAAATAGTAGAGGGGATTTACTACAAATGGTAAGACAGAGAGCAACAACGATGATACTGTTGGCCCTGCTTGTGCTCGTTCTGACGGCATGTAGCAAGGCATCAGAAGTAACAGAAGCAACGCCTCCGCAACAGGATACACCTGTGGAAGAGAGTGGTACGCAAACGATTGAGCATCTTAAAGGAACAACGGTTGTACCGCAAAAAATAGAGCGTATGGTGGTATTATCTGCTGCTTACATCGATCACATGTTGACGATTGGTGAGAAACCAGCAGGCGTTAATGTAGAAGTTCGTTACGGAGGAGATTATTTGCCTTACTTTGCAGATCAGCTTGCCGGCATTCCAACGGTAGGGTCTGCAGACAGTCCTAACCTGGAGGCTATCCTTCAGATTGATCCGGATGTCATCGTTATTGAGAGTCGAACTGCGGAGAGTACGTATGATCAGTTGGAGAAAATCGCTCCGACGATTGTACTTGGTACTGAATGGCTGGATTTTGTTGATGATACAACATATTGGACACAGGATCTGTTGACCATTGCCGGGATGTACAACAAAGTGGATCTGGCAAAAGAAAAGATAGCCGAGGTAGAGCAGCAGGCGAAGCAATTAAAAGCGAAGATCGAACAACTGGATCAAAAAAAGTTGGCTTATCTGCGTGTAAGAGAGAAGACCTTACAAATTTACGCGGCAAAAGGACATCCAACCAACACACTTTTGTATCATGATCTTGGATTTGTGCCAACGACTGTGACACCTGCCGAACAACGTGAGGATTTGTCCATGGAGAAAATTGCAGATGTGGATGCTGATTTCGTAGTTCTGGAGATTGACCCGAATGCCGATGAGTATGTAAACAACATCAACGCAAGCTCACTCTGGAAGGGAGTACCGGCTGTTGGTGCAGATCAGGTCTATACGACAGATTCGTTCTGGTTGTTTAAGGGCTGGGGAGCAATTGGGCGAAGCGAGATTATCAACGAAGTTGAAGAGATGATTCAATAGATGAGACATTATCCAATACATGATTATTCAGAGATGTCGGAAGTGTTACAGCAATTTTTTGTGACGACGATCCAAGTGGACTGCGATGATTCCAAGTATCCTTTCCGTGTGAAGGATCTGCTGAATGAAGAGAAACGAAACTTGATATTGCGTGAACAGGCTATGCAGCAAGGGCTTCAATTGGGCGGAAGAGGAAGTGCGGCCGTCGGTACACTTTTTGCCAAACGTTACTCCGTATTCGTGATGTCCGTAATTTCAGCATTCAGTCTATACGATACTATACTTAGCGTTGCAGACGATGATGTGCGGTTTGAATTGAATGGTGCAGGTGGCATGCGATATGAGACTCTGCTGGAGAGAACCTCTCTGGAGGGTGAAGATCCTGTTCAGCGCAGGTCAGAGAGTGGCTTGCTCAAGAAAAGAGTGCTGCTACATCTGGAACCTGTCCTGCGAGCGGTAGCCGTCGCTACAAGAGCGAGCGATAAGGTCATGTGGTCTCTGGTTGCCCATAATGTGCAACAATTGTATGCACGTATGATCAATGATCAGAGCATTTGGAAGACAGATGAACGGCTTGCAAAGATTCAAGAAGATCAAAGCCTCTGGCTGGATCGGCAAAACGATAATGCATGTACATTTGCCAATGAGCTGCAGTGCTTCGAACATTCCGGGTGGCAGGGACCGCCGTTCCTGCTACGCCGATATTGTTGTTTGGCTTATCTGGTTGGAGACGGAAGTCATACACATGGGTATTGTGACAGTTGTCCGAAGCTGGATTCGGAATCCCGATTGCGTAAACTTCTTCAGCAGTGAACAGACACTCTTGTACCGCATGGTACGAATCTGTTTCAGACAAACCATGTTCTCTTTGGTTTCCAGTGGATAGAATCTATGATCGACAAGTTACACAACCTGCAGCGGCTTGAGCCAGCGTCTGCGGGTTTGTTGGCTTTGTACAAGGTCACGATACCTTTGCATCGAGGGATAGTATTCGTTATACTTCAAGCTATTGATCAATTAATCACTAACTATTGGAGGGCGGATTATCATGGCAAAGGATGCAGCAGCGTCGGTTAACCGGCGAAATGATATTATCTCCGCAGCAATTGACGTCTTCGCGGAAATTGGCTATTATCGTGCGACCACAGCCCAGGTGGCTGAACGGGCACAGATCTCACAGCCGTATATATTTCGTTTTTTCAAAACAAAAGAAGCTTTATTATTAACTGCAATTGAGGTCTCATGGACACGGGTGATTGATTCGTTTCGAATTGTGGTGGAGATGGCGACACCAGATCAGTTAGAGAATGATCTCATTGAAGCCTATGATAAGATTCTGGAATCGCACAAGAGCGAGATCTTGCTTCAGATGCAGGCGCAAACGATACGGGAGGAAGTCATTCGTCAGGCTATGCAAAAAGGCATTAGTGATGTAAGGGCCATGGTACTGGAAGCTTTCACCGTTGCAGGAATTGCTGAACCGCTAAAAAGAACCATGATTTTTCTGGCAATTGGGATGTTGTGTAATGTATCTAATGCACTGGATATGCCAGAGTTGAAGGAACGATAGAGAGGGAGGTAAAGTCCCTTTTTATATTTTAGTTATTGATCAATCACTAAATGGATGAAAGAGGTCGATCTACGATGAAAAGAGCTATTGTGATTGGAGCCACAGGTGGAACAGGTGCAGCAATTACGGAGGAATTGATTAGACGAGGGATTTCAACGATCGCATTTGGGCGCTCCCGTCAAAAGTTGGAGCAACTTGCGGTAAAATTGGGATATCCGGATCACCTGCTAATTGCAGTTGGAGATGCATTTCGGTCGGAGGATATTATTGCTGCTTCCCAGGGTGCCGATGTCATATTTCATTGTGCGAATGTCCCTTATAACGAGATGGAGAGCAGGCTAATTCCGCTGGGCAAATCCGTGATGGCGGCGGCAGAACACTTGGGTCTGAACGTGGTTGTAATAGACGGAATCTACCCCTATGGCAGAAGACAAATGAACGAGGTAACGGAAGAACATCCGAAGCAGCCACATACCCGAAAAGGCAAGACACGACTTGCCTATGAACAGATGTTATTCAGCACAAGATGGAGCAGAGCTCAGGTGATGATTGTTCGCTTGCCGGACTATTATGGCCCAACGGCCAATCAGGCTTCCTATCTGGGTTCAACCCTTGAAGCGATAGCAAAAGGAAAGATGGCTTTTTTTATCGGGAATATGAACGTGCCGAGAGAGTATATTTATTTACCGGATGCTGCGGTCATGGTGGTGGAGCTGGCAAGCAGAGAGATGACGTATGGACAGAATTGGAACATTCCTGGATCGGGGATCATCTCGGGTCATGACATCGTGCGATTGGCACAGAAGGCTGCGGGAAGAAGCAAACCTGTGCTGGCGCTAGGAAAAGTAGGAATGTCGGTGATTGGACTAGGTGTACCCGTTATGAAAGAAATTGTAGAAATGTTATATCTGACTGAGGAACCGCTGATCCTGAGTAGACAGAAGTATGAGGAACGGATTGGCCCGGTTGTGGCAACATCTTTTGAGGAAGGAATTGCGTTGACGATTAAGGAGTTGCAGGGGGAGTAGAGGGGAATATATTTTTTAGAGAAAAGTAATTGATTGATCACTAACTGGGAAGCTTTTATAGGTATATTGAATAGGGGGCGCACAAAGCTAGTCCAGGGCATAGAGTGTACTATTGTAAAATGCGGGGATTTGACGTGGTGTATAAGGAGGGGGGATTCTCTTGTGAGCGATATATCCAAAAGGAAACGCAAAATTTCCTTAATCAGTACAGGTAAACGGAAAGCAAAAAAATCAAAAAAGCACTCTATACCAAAGAAGAAGAGTAAGTCTTGTAAGAAAAGCAGACGTAAATGCAAAAAAAAGAAAAGTCACAGGATTCCTTTCCTTCGCGGCCCACGGGGTTATCAGGGAATGAGAGGATTCACTGGAGCAACAGGTGCTACTGGGTTAACTGGAGACCCTGGGTATCCCGGCATATGGGGAGCAACCATTTTAACAGGACGGACCGGAGTAACCGGAACCACGGGAAGTACCGGAATAACTGGAGTCACAGGTGCAACAGGAGCTACCGGACTGATGGGCACCACAGGTGTGACTGGTACTACAGGATTTACAGGTGCAACGGGTACAGGATCGACTGGAGTCACAGGAACAACCGGCGCAACTGGAATTACCGGATTTGGTGTTACAGGCGTGACCGGTGCTACAGGAAATACCGGTATAACCGGCTTCACAGGTCCAACTGGAGTTGCAGGATTAGCTGGGGCTACCGGGTTCACTGGAGCAACTGGTCCAACTGGGATTGGTGTGATGGGACTAACGGGATCTACTGGTGAAACAGGATTCACAGGAGTTACAGGTTCGACTGGATTAACGGGAAGTACTGGCGAAATTGGAATCACAGGCCCGTCCGGAGCAATAGGAACAACTGGTATTACTGGAACCACAGGTATCACAGGTATCACAGGTATCACTGGAGTTACAGGCGCTACAGGATTTACTGGGGCGATAGGAGCAACGGGAAGTACGGGTCCAACTGGAAATACTGGCATAACCGGCATGACAGGGATAACAGGTGCGATCGGCGCAACTGGTGCCACTGGGGAAACGGGACTTACTGGTACGACAGGCCCCACTGGGGGGATCGGGTCTACGGGAGTTACTGGTGTAACCGGAACTACAGGAAGCACTGGTACTTCTGGAACAACAGGCACTACGGGGGCAACTGGATTAACGGGTGTGACGGGAGCAACCGGCGAAACAGGCATGACTGGCGTTACTGGAAATACTGGTGCTTCAGGGATTACTGGATTTACGGGCAGTACAGGTGCGACCGGCACGACTGGTTTGACAGGATTCACCGGAGCGACAGGAAGTACTGGTGAGGCGGGGCTAAGAGGAGTTACAGGCACGACTGGTCTAACGGGACCCACCGGGGTCACTGGCGAAACAGGAACAACCGGAACAACCGGAACTACAGGAAGTACTGGAATAACAGGTAATACTGGTGAAACAGGATCAACAGGTACTACCGGATTACCTGGCGTTACGGGTACCACGGGTGTAACCGGTTCTACTGGAATTACAGGCCTCACGGGAATTACTGGTGTGACAGGACTCACTGGGGCCACTGGTATAAGTGGTGTCACTGGTGAAACAGGACCAACAGGTACAACCGGAGTAACTGGCGTTACTGGAATTGCGGGCACAACAGGAACGACTGGAATAACAGGTGCAACAGGTATTACTGGATTTACAGGCAGTACAGGTGCGATCGGAGCAACTGGTGCCACTGGCACAACCGGAGTCACAGGTACGACTGGTGTGTCAGGACCCACCGGGGATACAGGAGTAACGGGAACTACCGGTACCACAGGAATAACTGGCGTTACCGGAGCAACTGGCGCCACTGGAGAGACGGGTCTAACTGGGAACACCGGCACTACTGGAGAAACGGGTACCACCGGAGTTACAGGTGCTACAGGATCTGCTGGGGCGATAGGGGCAACGGGAAGTACAGGTACAACCGGCGTTACAGGCATAACCGGCATAACCGGCAATACTGGTGTAACAGGAGCCACAGGAATTACTGGAGCAACTGGAACTACTGGAGATACAGGTCAAACAGGGGTCACAGGAACGACAGGGTTAACAGGGGTAACCGGAATCACCGGTGAGACTGGAGCCACAGGGATTACAGGTACAACTGGACTAACTGGCATTACTGGAACCACGGGTATCACAGGCGTGACCGGAGCTACCGGACTGACTGGTGTCACTGGGGAAACGGGTCTAACAGGATTCACAGGCACGACAGGAGCGACGGGACCGACTGGGGCGACTGGAGCAACCGGAATTACAGGTATCTCGGGAGTGACTGGCGTAACCGGAATGACGGGAATTACGGGAGCGACCGGGGCCACTGGTGTCACTGGAGAGACGGGTCTAACAGGAGGTACAGGTGCAACTGGTATTACAGGTCTTACGGGTGCGACTGGGACCACAGGAATCACGGGTACAGCTGGTGTAACTGGCCCAACAGGTGCGACTGGAGAAACAGGAAGTACAGGTGCCACGGGAGTAACCGGAACAACTGGTGTAACTGGAGAGTCGGGTCTAACTGGGGCTACAGGTGTAACGGGCTCAACCGGTTCGACTGGCCCAACAGGAGAGACAGGACTAACAGGTCTAACTGGAGCTACTGGAAGTACCGGTGCGACGGGAACAACTGGTGTTACAGGTGCAGCCGGAGTTAGTGGCACAACAGGAATTGCTGGCGTAACTGGCGCGACAGGACTCACCGGGGTTACTGGTTCAACTGGTAATACCGGAGCTACTGGCATAACCGGGGTCACCGGCGAAACAGGGCCAACCGGCACAACTGGCTTAACTGGCGTTACGGGTACAATTGGTGTGACCGGAGCAACAGGCGTCACTGGAGAGACAGGAGCTACAGGTCTGACGGGAAATACAGGACCAACGGGTGTCACCGGATTTACGGGTCCAACAGGTGAAACAGGAATCACTGGAGTTACAGGCCCTACTGGAGCAACCGGCTCAATCGGAACTCCTGGAGATACAGGTCCAACAGGGGTCACAGGTACGACTGGTGTGACGGGATCGACCGGTGCAACTGGAGAAACGGGAATTACAGGTGCGGCTGGACTAACTGGCAATACCGGAACCACGGGTGTCACAGGAGGTACCGGAGCTACAGGAATTATGGGAGCGACCGGAACCACTGGCGTTACTGGGGAGACTGGTCTAACAGGGAACACAGGTGTAACGGGACCAACCGGCACGACTGGTTTAACTGGCGTAACGGGACTTACTGGTGTGACCGGAACTACTGGCACTAGTGGTATAACGGGAACAACTGGTATTACAGGAGTAACCGGAGCAACAGGTGTCACTGGAGAGACGGGTCTAACAGGAGGTATAGGTGCAACTGGTATTACAGGTCCGACTGGTGTGACGGGACTGAACGGTGCAACTGGAGAAACTGGAATTACAGGTACAACTGGACTAACTGGCATTACTGGAACAACGGGTATCACAGGCGTGACCGGACTGACTGGTGTCACTGGGGAAACAGGTCTAACAGGATTCACAGGCGCGACGGGACCGACGGGATCGACTGGGGCGACAGGAGCAACCGGAATTACAGGTATCTCGGGAATGACTGGCGTAACCGGAACGACAGGTGTTACTGGAGAAACAGGGTTCACAGGAATTACTGGAACGACGGGAGCAACTGGCGTCACTGGAGAGACAGGAGCAACCGGCTCAATCGGAACTACTGGAGATACAGGTTCAACAGGGGTCACAGGTACGACTGGTGTGACGGGCCCTACCGGTTCGACTGGCCAAACTGGTGAAATAGGACCAACAGGCACAACGGGTGCAACTGGTATTACAGGTCCTACGGGTTTGACTGGAGAAACAGGAAGTACAGGTGCCACGGGAGTAACCGGCGCAACCGGAACAACTGGTGCAACTGGGCTAACAGGAGTCACTGGTGTCACCGGGGCTACAGGTGTAACGGGATCTACCGGTTTGAATGGCCCAACAGGAGAGACAGGACTAACAGGTATAACTGGAAGTACGGGTACGACGGGAACAACTGGTGTTACAGGAGCAACCGGAGTTAGTGGCATAACAGGAATTGCTGGTGTAACCGGTGAAACGGGTACGACTGGAGCAACGGGAAGTACGGGTACTACGGGAGCTACTGGTGTAGCAGGCACAACTGGTATCACAGGGGAAACAGGTCTAACAGGAATTACTGGTCCAACTGGTGTTACGGGATTAACTGGAGCCACGGGCACGACAGGACCAACAGGACCAACCGGAGCCACAGGTGTGACTGGCATAACTGGAGTCACAGGTACGACTGGAGTTACAGGAGCTACGGGGAGTACGGGTTCCACAGGAATAACTGGCGTATCCGGGCCGACTGGTGCTACTGGAATTACTGGCCAAACTGGTGTGACAGGATCAACCGGAGTTACGGGAGTAACTGGACTTACTGGATTAACTGGGGAGACGGGTCTAACCGGGATTACAGGTGCGACTGGTGAAACAGGAATAACCGGCACGACCGGCGTAACTGGCATTACGGGTGTGACTGGAGCTACTGGAATTACCGGCGCCACCGGCACAACTGGCCAAACTGGTGAGACGGGAGTAACTGGACTTACTGGGGTTACAGGTAATACTGGAATTTCTGGAACGACGGGAGCGACTGGAGCCACTGGAGAGACGGGTCTAACTGGGGTCACAGGTACGACTGGTGTGACGGGGCCCACCGGGACTACTGGAGCAACAGGAACCACGGGCATTACAGGAGTGATGGGTGTAACAGGCGCTACCGGCACGACAGGTGCAACAGGACCAACCGGAGCCACTGGTGCGACTGGCATAACCGGAGTTACAGGTACGACTGGTACTACAGGGGCAACCGGTCCAACGGGTATTACTGGTGACACAGGAATAACCGGCACGACCGGCGTAACTGGCATTACGGGTGTGACTGGAGCTACCGGAATTACAGGTGCCACCGGCACAACTGGCCAAACTGGAGAGACGGGTGTAACAGGGGTCACAGGTACGACTGGTGTGACGGGACCCACCGGGGCTACTGGAGCAACCGGTCCAACGGGTATTACTGGTGAAACAGGGCCAACCGGCACGACTGGCGTAACTGGTGTTACGGGCACAATTGGTGCGACCGGAGCAACAGGCGTCACTGGAGAGACGGGTCTAACTGGGAGCACAGGAGCCACAGGAATTACTGGTGCTACAGGTCCAACAGGGGTCACAGGAACGACAGGTGAGACGGGTCTAACCGGGATTACAGGTGCGACTGGTGCTACTGGAGTTACTGGGGTAACTGGATTTACAGGTGTTACAGGAGCCACTGGCACAACTGGCCAAACTGGAACGACAGGAGCCACTGGAGAGACGGGCGTAACAGGTGCCACCGGTACAACAGGTGTAACGGGACCAACCGGTGTTACAGGAGCCACTGGGGCAACCGGAACTACGGGAGTTACTGGCGTAACCGGCTCGACTGGAGAGACGGGTGCAACAGGCGTTACCGGCACGACAGGTACAACAGGACCAACCGGAGCTACTGGTGCGACTGGCATAACCGGAGTCACAGGTACGACTGGTGCTACAGGGGCAACCGGTCCAACGGGTATTACTGGTGAAACAGGAGCAACCGGCACGACCGGCGTAACTGGCATTACGGGTGTGACTGGAGCTACTGGAATTACAGGTGCCACCGGCACAACTGGCCAAACTGGAGAGACGGGTGTAACAGGGGGCACAGGTACGACTGGTGTGACGGGACCCACCGGGGCTACTGGAGCAACCGGTCCAACGGGTATTACTGGTGAAACAGGGCCAACCGGCACGACTGGCGTAACTGGTGTTACGGGCACAATTGGTGCGACCGGAGCAACAGGCGTCACTGGAGAGACGGGTCTAACTGGGAGCACAGGAGCCACAGGAATTACTGGTGCTACAGGTCCAACAGGGGTCACAGGACCGACAGGTGAGACGGGTCTAACCGGGATTACAGGTGCGACTGGTGCTACTGGAATTACTGGGGTAACTGGATTTACAGGTGTTACAGGAGCCACTGGCACAACTGGCCAAACTGGAACGACAGGAGCAACAGGCGTCACTGGAGAGAGGGGTCTAACTGGGAGCACAGGAGCCACAGGAATTACTGGTGCTACAGGTTCAACAGGGGTCACAGGAACGACAGGTGAGACGGGTCTAACCGGGATTACAGGTGCGACTGGTACAACAGGTGTAACGGGACCAACCGGTCCAACGGGTATTACTGGTGAAACAGGAGCAACCGGCACGACCGGCGTAACTGGCATTACGGGTGTGACTGGAGCTACTGGAATTACAGGTGCCACCGGCACAACTGGTCAAACTGGAGAGACGGGTCTAACAGGGGGCACAGGTACGACTGGTGTGACGGGACCCACCGGGGCTACTGGAGCAACGGGAACTACGGGTGCGACTGGTGCCACTGGCATAACTGGCGTAACTGGTGTTACGGGTACAACAGGTACAACAGGTACGACTGGAGCCACTGGGATCACAGGTGTGACTGGAGCAACAGGAACCACGGGTATTACAGGAGAGACGGGTGTAACAGGCGTTACAGGCACGACCGGCGCGACGGGAACAACAGGAAGTACGGGAACAACAGGAACCACGGGTATTACTGGCGTGACCGGAGCAGCTGGGGCTACAGGGCTCACAGGTGTATCAGGAGCCACAGGCACAACAGGAATTACGGGTATTGCGGGTGTAACAGGTGCCACCGGAAGTACTGGTTCAACAGGAGTTACAGGTATAACTGGCGCGACCGGAACAACTGGAGAAACAGGAATAACGGGAGCTACAGGACTAACTGGTGTAACTGGGACAACAGGAACTACAGGTGCAACGGGCACCACCGGAAGTACCGGCACAACAGGAGTTACAGGAATAACCGGAACAGCAGGCATTACGGGAGCCACCGGCCCGACTGGACCAACTGGGGCTAATGGAATTACGGGGGCAACCGGTGTAACGAGTGCAACCGGAGCTACGGGTGCCACTGGAGCAACAGGCATCACAGGAACTACAGGTGCGACTGGGGCTACGGGCTTGACAGGAGCCACGGGCCCAACCGGGCCCAACTTTGCAACACAAGGGTTCTCCGCCTTCCTAGCTACACTTTCGACAGCAACCAGCACTCAGTTAACCAACTGGACGACCACGGCTCCTTATTATGGTAATGCCAACTTCAATGCAACCACAGGAAACTATACCGTCCCGGTAACCGGAAGATACTCAATTGTGGCCACGATCAATTATGCAACGACTGCAGCGATTGCTCTATCTCTGGGTGCAGGCGTTAACCCAGCCTTTCTTGTACAGAGAACATCCCCAACGGTAACGACACTTGTCAGTGGTTTGTTGCCCGTCCTAAATGTCGCGATTACGCTACTCACACTGCGGGCAGTGCTGGGAAGCGGTTCAGTGACTTTGGCAGTAGAAGTCGCATTGAATGCGGGAGATGTGATTGGACTGTTCTATGCTGCAAACGGGTTGACGATTACATTGAACCTGGGCAGTGGTGCTACAAATGGCATTGTGTGGTCTGTGCATGAGATTACCTAAACACCTCTCAACGGATTGCGCCTATGGACAAATTCGTAAAGTTGTAATAAGTTAGTTTGAAGATATTCGAAATATCTTTTGGAAAGTGGACTAACAAGTGAGGTGGATTTCATGATTCCTATTTTGGGACGCATTAACGAATTAAGTCGAAAACAACGCAGCAGCGTCGGTTTGACAAAAGCAGAAAAAAGCGAGCAGCAGGAGCTTAGAAAACAATATTTACAGGCTATTCGAGGTCAGGTACTGACAACTATGCTGGCAGTATCCGTTGTGGACCCACTGGGTCATGATGTGACCCCTGAGAAATTAACCAACGAAAAATTGCAGCGCCGTGAACAAGCCGGCCAATAGCATTCCTTTAAAAAGACAGACCAAGGTTACATCTTGGTCTGTCTTTTTTTTCTGCAAATGATCCGCTCAGCAGGAACTGCATTAATAATCCAGTTAAGGTTTCGTGCGAATTAACAAGCATGTTAGATATTTTTAGTGTTGATGACAATAAATCTACCGCGAACTTCAAATGATCCCCGATAACTCATATAATAACGCTAATATATTTCAGGAATACAAGGTGAAAGCACAATTATCCTCAATATAACTAACAACAAACTTACATCAAATAATCAAAGAAAGACTAGTTCATATATGTATCTCGAAAGGGTTGATGAATCATGAGCCTGGAAGCTTTGAATGAACGTGTGAAGAATGATCTGGCTTATTTGTCATTTGGTGGCACGAATTGGGTACGTCCAAGAGAACATGCGGATGGTCATGTCTATGATGTCGTCATTGTGGGTGGAGGCCAGAGTGGTTTAGGGGCGGCATTTGGACTTCTTCGTGAACGGATCTCCAATATTGTTGTCATTGACGAGAATGCATCGGGGCTTGAAGGACCTTGGGAGACTTATGCGCGTATGGTAACTTTGCGCACACCCAAGCATCTGACCTCTATTGATCTGGGGATCCCCTCGTTAACCTTTCGCTCATGGTGGGAATCACAGGTTGGGCCTGAAGGTTGGGAAGAGGTAGATAAGATCCCGCGTGGGGACTGGATGAATTATTTACGCTGGTATCGGGAAGTATTGAATCTGCCTGTGCTTAATGAGGTAGAATTGACGCTGGTTGAGCCTATGGAGAACGGAATACATCGACTTCATGTGAACAAGGCTGGATCTCAGATGGATGTTATACTTGCTCGCAAAGTTGTGTTTGCTACGGGAATACAAGGTGGTGGAGAGTGGCATGTGCCGTCCATGATTGCGGATAGATTACCTCGGGAGCTGTATGCCCATACGTCGGAAGCGATTGATTTTGATCGGTTAAAAGGTAAAAGAATTGCTGTGCTTGGCGGCGGCGCTTCTGCATTCGATAATGCTAGCTATGCGCTTGCCACAGGTGTGGCAGAAGCTCATGTATTTGTGCGGCGGGAACAACTGCCTAGTGTTAATCCCATTCGTCAGATGGAACAATCCGGTATGATCGAGCGATACCACGCTCTTCCGGTTGCTGATAAATATGAAGTGATCTCTCATTTCTTCAAATTCAATCAACCGCCAACCAACGATACGTTTAATCGTGCGGCAGCCTGGCCTGGATTCGAACTGCATTTGAATTCGCCTTGGCTGAGTGTAGAAGCAACAGACCAAGGCGCGATTGTGCACACCGCACAGGGAGCATATGAGTTTGATTTTCTAATTATTAGCACAGGTCTGCTTAGTGATCCGGCACTCCGTCCTGAACTGAAGCTTGTAGAGCCATACATCGCACGCTGGGAGGACTGTTACCAGGCTCCGCCAGAGCATCGCAATGCACTGCTGGACGCACATCCATACCTGAGTTCCGGGTTTGCAGTGACAAGCAGGAGTGAACAGGGTGAGAGACCGTTGCACGGACTGTTTGTATTCAACTACTCTGCACTTGCCAGCTGTGGTCTGTCGGCATCGGCAATATCGGGGACCAAGAGCGCGGTGCCGAAACTGGTCTCTGCCATAGCGGATCAGTTGTTCCTCGATGATCGGGAGATTATTTTGCAACAATTCTATGCGTATGAAGAACAGGAATTTACGGCTAGGTGGGTGAAAAGTGGTGCCCTCGCTGAGTAATCGCACTCTATAATATTGTGAACGTGTGGCATCTGATGCTGCACGTTTTTTCGTTTTTCATATGATGAAGGTTACACTTGCCTTTAATTTGTTGTAAAATGTCGGTTGGAACATGTTAAAGGCAGGGATAATAGATGAATGAAATGAACTATGAACAATTTAGAGCCCATTTGAAGAAAGCGTCGCGTAAACGAAATGTACCTTTGATTAAGATCGTAGCATTTCAAGAGAAATACATGAAGATTGAAGAAGTTCAATTTTACGATGTGGAACAAAATCATATGAGTGTTCGGGCCTGCAATACGTTGTGGATGCATCTGGAGAATAAATCTTTCCGTAATATGGTGTCCCAACATTTGCAGTTTTATAGAGATATGGAGAACCTGGGTCGGCATTCCTTTGAGAATCTGATCAAAGAACTATATGATACGTCTGTTCCTGTGCTGCTCGATTACAATCCCGCTCATTATTACACCTCGGGGCAGCTCGCTGAGATTCTGGTCATGGACGAGGAGAGGTTAATTGAACAATTGGAGATGGGCCGCTTCAAGGGGGCTTTTATTAATGAGGATGGCAAATGGCTTAAACCCAAACCGGATGCAATGGTTGTAGGATCATAACCGTCATAAAGTTCGCGTGATAAGCAAAATCCTGCAACGCCGCGCATTAAGCGCTGGAAGCTGCAGGATTTTTAATGGAGATTCGAAGGGCACGGAATTCCAACTTTAAGAACATGAAGTAAGAAAGGGACAATTGGACAAGAAAATAAGTCGAAAGATGCGGGTTTTTGAATGTTTTTAAATTATTTTGAATGAAAGTGGTTGTTTTTTGAGTGAATTATGATACTATAGAAGCAGTTGGAGGAATGAAAGATGCTGACTGAAGAACGATATGCTGCAATTATAGAACGCTTACATTTACAGGGAATTGTGAAATTGCAAGAGCTTGTTGATGTGTTGGGTGCTTCTGAATCAACGATTAGGCGTGACTTGATCGATCTGGAGAGTCGTCAGATGCTCAAACGCATCCACGGCGGTGCCGCACTGGTGAATGAAAAAACGCTGGAACCGGGCATGGAAGAAAAAACGTTCAAAAACATTCAACAAAAAACGACGATTGCCCGTTTGGCTGCACAGGAGATCGAAAATGGCGAATGCATTTATCTGGATGCAGGAACGACAACGTTAGCCATGATTCCTTTTATTGAAGCTAAAGACGTAACGGTTGTTACGAATGGACTTTCACATGTTGAGGCTTTGGTAAGCAAGCGTATTCGCAGTTATTTGCTCGGAGGTATGATGAAAATTCATACAAAAGCAGTCATTGGCAGTATCGCATTACAGAACATGGATAATTTCCGTTTTGATAAATGTTTTCTTGGAAGCAACGGAGTTGATCCCGAAATGGGGTATACAACACCGGATCCGGAGGAAGCCTTGATTAAAAGGCGTGCACATCAATTGTCGGGAAAATCTTATGTGCTGGCTGATTCCAGCAAAATAGGGGAAATTACTTTTGCCAAATTGTTTGATTTGGAGGAGGCCGATTTGATTACCGAGCAGATGCCAGAACATTGGCGGCCTGGAATCGCCCAGAAAACTAAAATAATTGAGGGATAACGATGATATATACGATAACACTTAACCCGTCCATTGATTACATCGTGGAAGTGGATGAGCTGAAGCTTGGCGGATTGAATCGAATGAATCGGGATTTGAAGCTCCCTGGCGGCAAAGGCATTAATGTCTCTCGCATACTGAATCAACTTGGAGCAGATAACACGGCTATTGGTTTCCTTGGTGGATTCACGGGACGTTTCATTAATGACAAGTTGCAAGAAGATAACATTCGGACAGACTTTGTTACGATTGCAGACGATACTCGCATTAACATCAAGCTGAAGCATGGAGAAGAGACAGAGATTAATGGTCTTGGACCTGCAATAAGTGCAGAAGAGGCAGAGCAGTTGCTACACAAATTGTCCTCATTGCAAAAAGGAGATATTGTCATTCTCTCCGGAAGTGTACCACCGTCACTTGGAACGGACTTCTATGATCGTCTCATTAAAGTTTGCAAGCAAACGGGTGCAGAATTTGTAATTGACACAACTGGACCTGCACTAATGGAAGCTCTTGTACATGAACCATTGCTGGTGAAGCCAAACCATCATGAACTGGCTGAACTGTTCGGTGTAACGATTAATACTCGCGAGGAACTGGTGTTATACGGGCGTAAGTTGCTGGAAGCCGGTGCCAAACATGTGTTGATCTCCATGGCAGGCGAGGGTGCATTATTCATTACCAAAGCCGAAGTTCATCATGCGAATGTGCCAAAAGGCACTGTGAAAAACTCGGTTGGTGCCGGTGACTCCATGATTGGCGGATTCGTAGGTACCTATGTACAGAGCGGAGATTTGCTGGAAGCTTTCCGCACAGGGGTTGCATCTGGAAGCGCAACTGCGTTCTCGGATGATCTGGCAACACGAGAATTGATTGATGAATTGCGTAATCAAGTAACCATTACGACGATTTAATCTAACGGCCATATAAAAGGTTTTTACTGTAATTGTAATGTAGTGAGGCCTGCTTATGCAGGCCGACTGAACTTAAGGGAGTGTACCAAGATGAGAATAACAGACTTGATGATCCAGGAAACGATGATCATGGACCTGCAAGCCACAACCAAAGATGAGGCTATTGATGAACTAATTGCAAGCCTGAACCGGAGCGGGCGAATTAATGATCCGGTCCTGTTCAAGGAAATGATCTATAAAAGAGAAGCTGAATCCAGCACAGGTATCGGTGGCGGAATTGCAATGCCACATGCCAAAACAACAGCGGTGAACGAACCAACAGTTGTATTTGCCAAGAGTAGAAAAGGACTTGATTTTGAAGCGTTGGATGATCAGCCAGCTCATGTGTTCTTCATGATTGCGGCTCCAGAAGGCGCAGGTAATACCCATCTGCGTACGCTTGCAGCTCTTTCCAGGTTGTTGATTGATAGCGATTTCATCTCACAATTGATGAGTACAGATACACCTGCCGAAGTTAGTGCATTGTTTGATGCCAAACAGGCTGAAGCAGCTGAGAAGGAAGCAGCCAAAGAAAAAGCAAAAGCTGAAAAAGCAGCAAATGCCGCATCCACTTCTACTACTGGTCAGCAACAAAATACTTCTGGTGTGATTGTAGGTAATGCCAATTCGGAAGATTTTGTTGTTGCGGTTACAGCCTGTCCAACCGGTATAGCTCATACGTTTATGGCTGAAGATGCACTTAAAAAGAAAGCTCAGGAAATGGGCATCAATATTCGCGTAGAAACAAACGGCTCTGAAGGAGCGCAGAATGTTCTCACTGCTGATGAGATCGCTCGTGCTAAAGGGGTTATCGTTGCCGCAGACAAAAATGTGGAGATGGCACGTTTCGATGGCAAACCGGTATTGCAAAGACCGGTGAGTGATGGAATCCGTAAATCCGAAGAGCTGATTCGCAAGGCCGTTAACGGTGATGCACCGATCTATCGCAGCCAAGGCGGAAATACCAAGGAAGAGGGCGCAAGCGCTGGCAAAATCAGTGTAGGTAGCAAAATCTATAAAGATCTGATGAATGGTATCTCGCATATGCTACCATTTGTTGTAGGTGGCGGTATCCTGCTAGCAATCTCCTTCTTGTTTGAACAGCTTGCTAGCCCTGAGAATCCGATTGTGCAGCTGCTTCAAACGATCGGTGGCGGAACAGGTGCGTTCCACTTCCTGATTCCGGTACTTGCCGGATTTATCGCGATGAGTATTGGTGATCGCCCGGCCCTGATGCCTGGTATGGTCGGTGGATTGATGGCGGTTAACTCAAACGCCGGTTTCCTTGGTGGTTTGGCTGCCGGTTTCCTGGCGGGTTATGTAGTTATTGGTCTCCGTAAGTTGTTCAAAGGATTGCCAAAAGCGATTGATGGCTTGAAACCAATCTTGCTGTATCCGGTATTTGGTTTGCTGATCGTAGGTGCCATCAGTTTCTATGTCTTTGATCCAATCTTTGGTTCCCTGAACACATGGCTTGTAGATGCACTGGGTAACTTGGGTACAGGTAATGCGGTATTGTTGGGCTTGCTGCTTGGCGGTATGATGTCCATCGATATGGGTGGACCGTTCAACAAAGCGGCTTACACATTCGCTATTGGGGTATTCACATCCAGTGGTAACACAGACGGTGCATGGATGGCAGCGGTTATGGCAGGCGGTATGGTGCCTCCTCTGGCGATTGCACTTGCAACAACATTCTTCAAATCCAAATTTACAGAGCAAGAACGCAAATCAGGCCTGACTAACTATGTACTTGGATTCTCTTTCATTACAGAAGGTGCAATTCCATTTGCTGCGGCTGATCCATTACGTGTATTGACTTCTTGTATTCTGGGTTCCGCTGTTGCTGGCGGATTGACACAACTGTGGAGCATTAATGTACCGGCTCCGCACGGTGGGATCTTTGTTGCAGCACTGGCGAACCACGCATTATTGTTCCTGCTCGCTGTTGCGATTGGTTCTGTGATCTCCGGTCTGATTCTGGGACTGTGGAAGAAGTCACCAACGCTTGTGAAGTAATAAATATAAGAAACATCTCCTGGGTGAAATTCACTTGGGGGATGTTTTTTATTTCAGCTTTTTGGTTAGGTAGTGGAAAGTTGCCTCCGGATTTGTGTAAAATGCTTATTTAGCTTTTACATTCATCTATGGTAAAATAAATATAATTATATTTTGAAACTATGTTTCGTCTAATGAAACTTATGCAGGAGGAATTGGAATGTCTGATGTAATCAAAAGTCAGGTGCAGAAGCAGTTTGCAAAAAATGCAGGTAAATATGTGACGAGTTCGGGGCATGCCAAAGGTGAGGATCTCGCGTTGCTCGTGGCTTCATCTCAAGCCACTCCGGATATGAACGTGCTGGATATCGCCACTGGAGGAGGGCATGTCGCTAATGCATTGGCTCCACTTGTTCAGCGGGTGACAGCCCTCGATCTAACGGAAGAAATGCTTCAGGTAGCTGAAGCATTTATCCAGGGCAATGGACACCGTAATGTAGATTTTGTTGCCGGGGATGCAGAGAAGCTGCCATTCGATGATGATATCTATGACCTTGTAACCTGCCGAATCGCTGCTCACCATTTTCCGGATGTTTCTTCGTTTGTTCATGAGGCATTACGAGTTATGAAGCCTGGTGGAAGGTTGTTATTCATTGACAACGTGGCACCTGAACGTGATGAGAATGACCAGTTTTACAATGAAGTGGAGAAGTGCCGGGATGCAAGCCATGTTCGAGCATGGCGCAAGACGGAATGGATTCATATGCTGGAGTATGCGGGCTTCCGAATGGAAACGATGGTTTCCTTCCAGAAGCGCTTTAAGTTTGAAGAGTGGTGTAACCGTGCGGCACTGCCGGAACGGGAGAGAAGGGAACTTGAAGCAAGTATGTTGAGTGCACCGTCCATCATCAGAAAATTTTTCAATTTTGAAGTGACAACGAACGGGAAGCTCGACAGCTTCCAAGGAGAAAGTGTGTATATCCAAGCGACTAAACCGACTCATGTCTGATTAGGTACAGACCATTTAGCTGGCTGAGCAGTTTATGCAACGGTAACAGGATGAATGTCGATAAAATAAAACAAGCAGAGTACCTTGAACAGGTAGTTCTGCTTGTTTTATTTTGCATATTTATAATCAAAGCGACGGTTCAGGGTTTTAGTATAACTTTGGTACATTCGTCTTCATGATCGTTGAAAATGCGGTATGCATCGCTTGCATTCTCCAGTGAAATCCGATGGGAGATGATATCCGTTGGATCAAATTCACCAGCAGTGATTTTGCGGAACAATTCAGGCATGTAATGTATAACAGGAGCTTGTCCCATTTTAAGATTGATATTGCGTTCAAACAAATTACCTAACGGAAACATGTTGTAGGAAGAGCCATATACACCCGTAAGTTGGAGTGTACCGAATTTGCGGATCGCTTTCATGCCGATTTCGATCGCACTCAGTGAACCGCCATGAAGTTTCAGCTTCTGTCCGATCTCCTCCAGCGTGGTTTTTTTACCATCCATACCTACACAGTCGATAACAACGTCGGTTCCGCCTTGTGTAATCTCACGAATGTGCTCACCCATATCATCGTAATCTTCGAAATTAAAGATCTCTGCATCGTTCAAACGTTTGGCTTTCTCCAGTCGATAGGGCAGGCGATCCACAGCAATAACACGTTTGGCACCTTTCATCCAGGCGAACTTCTGCGTCATCAGCCCAATGGGTCCACTACCGAGTACAGTGACCGTATCTCCCGGTTTAACTCCGGCATTCTCCACGCTCCAATATGCGGTTGGAAGAACATCGGACAGGAATAATAAAGCTTCATCTTCCAGTTCACAGGATTCAGGAATCACAAACGGAGTGAAGTTCCCGTAGGGAACACGCAATAATTCTGCCTGACCTCCGGGGTGGTTTCCGTAACGTTCGGTGAATCCAAAATATCCACCTGTATGAATATCCGGATTGCCATTGGAATTATCGCACTGGCTCTCCATGTCATGATTGCAATAGAAGCATTCACCACAAGCGATGTTAAAAGGCAGGACCACACGGTCCCCCTTCTTCACACGTGTCACTTCTGGACCTACTTCTTCTACAATGCCCATCGGTTCATGACCGATAACATAATCTTTGGCAGCAGGCAAGGCTCCCTGATAAATATGCAGATCCGATCCACATATAGCTGTGGAAGTAATACGAACGATAATGTCATCCTTCTGTTGCAGTTTGGGATCTTCAACCTCTTTGACTTGAATGTCCTTGATTCCCTGAAACGTAACGGCTCTCATCTTTCATATTCCTCCTTATATAGTGGGATTCTCTGACAATTACCCCATTTCAGCTTAAATGATAGATATACATACTAAATTAAACGACAGGCCATTTTACTTTACGCAAGGCATCGAGCAACTCAGGCGGCGCATTCAGATTGTCACGGACCAGATCCCGCGGGGTTAACGCCATCCACTGATTCAGCGATACATCCTCGAATCGATCACTTCGGAATATCTCCAAAAACCATAAAGTGTCTGTGCCGGTATTTTGTATATAGTGTCCCATTGCGACAGGAACATATCCGACATCCCCAGCCCGATAGTCAAATGTGCGAGCAATGCCATTGCCTCCAAAGACAGTCATTCTCCCTTGTCCTGTCAGATAGTATTGCCATTCATCTGCATTGGGATGCCAGTGCAGTTCACGCATGGCGCCAGGTCGGATCTCAACGAGTGCGGCTGCAACGGTAGTTGAGATGGGGAAGTTGGTGGAGTCGACAATCCTCACGCTTCCGCCGGGGGTAATGAGTGGTTCCTGGGCCAGCAATCGGTGTTTGAATGTGAGAGGAACGGTACCATATGGCGACTGAACTTCTTGGCTCTCGATGGAACCCGGGACGTTATCTTGGAAAATGTAGACCTGTTCCTTCGGCATTGACTGAAAAGCGGATTCGGGCACGCCGAAATTGACAGACAATACCTCTGGTGGGGTATGGGCAAACCAATCAGATATCGATAACGTATTCAGATCGGAGAAGGACCCGTCATCAAACACAAGCAGAAATTCACAACCATCCTCCAGTCCCTGAATGGAATGGGGTAGACCTTTGGGGAAAAACCAGAGATCGCCAGGCCCGACATCCGCAATAAAATTACGTCCGTTCTGATCTACCGAAGTGATTCTTGCCGTTCCCCAGATCATATAGGCCCACTCGGATTGTTGATGCCAGTGCAATTCCCTTACACCTCCCGGTGTCAGGCTCATGTTCACACCCGCCAGTGTAGTGGCAATAGGGAGATCCCGTACGGTGATTTCACGTGACCAACCCCCATGGTTCAATTGCATATGTGTATCGGAAAAAGACATTCTCAAATTGGGCAATAACCCGTTATCGGTTGCCGGAGGTACCAGCATATCGGGGTTTTGTATATCTCTCATGACGTCTCTGGGTCCCAGATCAGGTCCACCAGCGCCATCACTGCGAATGGGTTGCGGGATGATAAACGGCTTTTCGTTTGGTTGCTGTCCTTTGGTCATTACGTAATCCCTCCAGATTCAATAACATGTCACACGCGACATTGTATCGTTATGTTTACACCTATGAATCAGGGCCTGGATAATATGAGGGACAAACGACAAAAAAACGTGACCGCATGCGGTCACGTCTTTATTATGGCTTTAGCCAGTTGAGTGCGTGAAACGCGCGAAACAAAAAACCACCCGCTATGCGGGTGGAGGGATCGAGGGTTTGACCACCAAGACCATTCCGATAAAATTGAGATGTTCAGGCTCAAAAGAAAGGAATGGTCTTAGATGGCAAACAAGAGCTATAGCCTAGCTCACACAAAGTGGATGTGCAAATACCACATTGTATTTACCCCGAAGTATAGACGGAAAGAAATCTATAATCAAGTGAGAAAAGATTTAATCGAAATTTTCAAACGTCTGTGTAAGTACAAGGGAGTAGAAATTATAGAAGGTCACATGATGCCCGATCATGTTCACATGTTGGTAGCGATTCCACCGAAAATGGCAGTCTCCACGTTCATGGGATATCTAAAGGGAAAAAGTTCACTAATGATATTCGAGAAGCATGCCCAGCTCAAGTATAAATACGGCAATCGAAAGTTTTGGGCAGAAGGGTACTATGTGAGTACAGTGGGTCTAAATGAAGCAACGGTAAGAAAGTATATTCGTGAACAAGAAGCACATGATCAAGCGTTAGATAAGCTGAGTGTAAAAGAATACGAAGATCCATTCAGCAGTAATCGGAGCAAAAAGAAGTAAAACCAGTTTAACTGGTGAGTGAAAGTGACAAATAACACTGAGCCTGAACAGCCCTGCTGTCAGGCTAGCGTCTTTAGGCGCAGTTTGGCAACAGGGGGTTATACCCCAAGAGCAAACCACCCGTTGGACGGGTGGTCCTGATTCCAGACTACATTGTACGAAAACGCTGCTCGTAGATCTCGTTTACCCGCTTTAAAACAGCAGGGCCTTGCTCTGTGAAACGAAGCGCTGTCGCTTTATTTTTAACCAGGAACGCACCGGATTCGTGTCCGGTTGGGGATAAGGCTGCATTGTAGAGCAGCGAAGCGCCATGGCTTGGATGAGGAAAGAACCATTTCATGATAGGTTTGATATAGAAGGGCAGGCCGGATGTTTTGTTGCCCCTTAGCGTATTATTTCCACCGGGATCTACGCTTAGTAATTGCATGCCATCCGCATTGGGAGACTTGGCAACCTCGCGTGTCCATAGGGATAAGCCGAGCTTCGAGGTGGCATAAGGACCAAACAGCTTTTTGAATTCGGCTGGACGTTCCAGGATGTTCAGATCAAATTGTCTGACCATATTGAACGAGGTGGTGGAAGTATTAATAACTGTTTTCATCTGTCCTTTGAGCAATAGCTCAACTAATTCCATATAGATGATGTAAGGGACTACCGTCTGAAGTTCAAAGTGTAGTTCATGCCCCTGATCAGAGAAACGAAGTTCGGCAGCGCTGCCTCCGGCATTGTTAAACAAAACATCGATCGAATTGGTATCGGATTTAATCTGATCCAGTGCAGTTCTAAGACTGTCGTAGTTGGTCAGATTAGCCTGAACCCAACGGAGCTGGCCTGTACGTAAGGCGTTCTCAATATCGGTATCCTCGGATGGGAAAGCAGAACGGTTGAGACCGATTACCTGCCATCCTTCAGCCAGTAACTTGCGTGTCAGTTCAAGACCAATTCCTGACGTTGACCCTGTGATGAGAGCTGTGCGAAGTTGATTTTGTATATTCATATATACCTCCAGAAGAATGGGATTACAGAACGAATCTGTATGCTGCGCTCATTCTATAACTTGGAGTCGACTCCAAGTCAAGGGGTGTTGGGATTGAACGGATCATGCTTGACTTGGAGTCAGCTCCAAGTTGTAATATGGAGAGAAATGAATGTGGAGGAGGCCCATATGATGAGTGAGAATGAAGTATTCTCCATTAAAGAAACGTCAGAACAGGCCGGATTATCAGAAGATACAATTCGTTATTATGAGAAGATTGGGCTGCTCCCCCGAGCTGAACGCAAGGCCAATCGCCATCGTATATATCGCTCGGAGGATATCCATACGATGAAGTTGATCACTTGCCTGAAAAAAACAGGAATGTCTCTGGAGGAAATGAAGCCTTATTTACAAATGTCCATGGATTCCGATCTCGCAGATTTCCCAGATGAACGGGAGATGCTGGTGAATCACCGGAAGAAAGTTGAAGCCCAGATTGCTTCGCTACAGCAGGTGGTTGATTTTATCGACGAGAAGTTGGAGAAACGAAGTATGTATCCTGATGAATGTCCTATTACCGGGGAGAACCAGATGTCTGTTTTTGAAAAACAAAACCTATTCTCTTGATGGCACTGCTGCCTATATGAATCCGAATACCCACGTCATGATGACGCGGGTCTTTTTGTTGTTTCTAGTTTTTAATATCGAGTGTATGACGAAGTCGTTTGATATCGCTTTTGGGAGGGAGACCATACATGCGGGCATACTCCCGGCTGAATTGAGACGGACTTTCATAGCCAACCTGGAACGCAGCGTCGGCGGCATCGGTTGAACCTGCAAGCAGCATTCGCCGGGCTTCATGCAATCGAATTTGTTTCTGGAATTGCAAAGGGCTCATGGCGGTAATGGCTTTGAAATGATGATGTAATGAGGAAGAACTCATGTTGATCATGGCAGCAAGTTGCTCAATCCGAAGTGGCTTAGCGTAATCGGATTGGATGACTTCGATCACCTCGGCGATATGCTGTGCATGACTGTCCTGAATAGCAAACTGCTTGATGGAATGTCCGTGTTCATCCTGAATAATACGATATAGAATTTCGCGGATAAACAGAGGGGCAAGGACAGGAATGTCTTCAGGTGTATCCAGCAGCCGAACCAATCGGATCACGGCTTCAAGAAGGGAAGGTTTGGTTGAGCTAACAAACAATCCTCTTTGTGTTGAATGGTCAGGTTTGGGTTGTGCAGAAGGCGTATCCTGAATCAGATCGAAAATCTGCCCTGAATCAAAATCCAGTCGAATACATAGATAGGGATGTTCGGTTGTAGCCTTTATAACCTGCCCTGAAATAGGCAAGTTTACGGAAGCTACCAAATATTGTGACAGGTCGTAGGTGTAGCTCTCGCGGCCGAGTATAACTAATTTGGAACCTTGGGCGACAATGCAGAGGGAAGGCTGATAAACGGAATATATGGGTTGTGAGATCTCGGAGGCACGGATTAAGGCAAGGGATGGAATTGCTGTTGGATGTATCCCGTCACTTGGGGTGAAATGCTCAATAAGTTGAGCCAATTGTTGCTGCTGCTCCGTGATGCTCGTATCCGTTTCATTTGTTTTGATAAGCATGAATTACAGCCCCCCTTGTAAACCACGATTACTATTATTTTAAAATGCTCTGGAGGAATAGGCAAGAATATTGCGGGATTTTTCTATCGTACAACGACTGATCCTCTACATAATGGAGATAAGCAATGGAATCTTTTTGAAGCAGAGAGGAGTGAGAGACAATGGAGCGCAGTTCAATGGGCGACCAACAAGAACCAAAACACCCGTATGTGGGAAACATATAGAATACGTGGATGATACGGGATTTACAGCGGATGGAGACTTCAGGGACGGCGTTTTGTACCATGCAGGCATGGTTTTGTATAGAGAAAATGTACAATAACAACTAAATAAGGAGTGATTTAATATGTCCAATGTAAAAGGGAAAGTGGTTGTCATTACCGGTGCGAGTAGTGGAATTGGCGAGTCAACAGCTCGATTGCTTGCACAGCATGGAGCACATGTAGTTATTGGAGCTAGACGTATGGAACGTTTGGAGGCATTGGCCTCCTCCATTCGTGTGGAAGGCGGATCGGTGGAGTATCATTCGCTGGATGTTACCAGATTGGAAGAGATGCAAACCATCGTTGGCCTCGCTCAAACTCGCTATGGACGTATCGATGTTATTTTAAATAACGCTGGAGTTATGCCGCTATCTCCCCTTGAATCGTTAAAAGTAGATGAGTGGAATCGCATGATAGATGTTAACATTCGTGGTGTTCTGCATGGCATTGCGGCTGGACTGCCCGTCATGAAAAAGCAGGGTTTCGGCCAGTTTATTAATATCGCCTCTATTGGAGCCTATGCCGTGTCACCAACGGCAGCAGTGTATTGTGCAACCAAATACGCGGTCCGCGCCATCTCGGAGGGGTTGCGACAGGAAGTAGGCGGAGATATCCGTGTAACCCTTGTATCACCGGGCGTGACGGAATCGGAACTCGCGGATACGATTTCTGATGAAGAAGCACGTGATCTCATGAAAGAGTATCGGCGCATATCCATTCCCGCCTCGGCGATTGCGCAAAGTATATTGTTCGCCATTAGCCAGCCGGCAGAGGTGGACGTAAATGAGATTGTAGTGAGACCGACAGCAAGCATGGCTTAAGTTCGGATCCTCTTTTGGTATATAATAGATTCAATTGATACGAAAAGAGGAATAGTGCAGTGACATTACAACAACTAAAATATGTGATCGAAGTTGCCACGCGCGGTTCCATGAATGAAGCAGCCAAAAGGTTGTTTATCTCGCAACCCAGCCTTTCGAATGCCATTCGGGATCTGGAGCAGGAGTTGCGAATTACTATTTTTGAACGTACCAATAAGGGAATATCTCTGTCTAAAGAAGGCGTTGAGTTTCTGAGTTATGCACGTCAGGTGGTAGAACAAGCTGAATTGCTGGAGAATCGTTATCTGAACGCCAAGCCATCCCCGCAGCACTTCTCTGTATCGACGCAGCATTATGCGTTTGCAGTGAATGCCTTTGTTCGTCTGGTACAGCAGTATGGTCAGGATGAATACGAGTTGGCGCTTCGGGAGACAAAGACCTACGAGATTATTCAGGACGTGAAAAGCCTGCGCAGTGAAATTGGCATCCTGTATTTGAATGAGTTCAATGCCAAGGTAATTAACAAATTGTTAAAAGATGCGGGGCTGGTTTTCACCAGTTTGTTCACAGCCAAGCCTCATATCTTTATCAGTGTGAAGAACCCGCTGGCGAAGCAGGAGTCGGTTGCAATCGAGCAACTGCAGGATTATCCCTACTTGTCATTTGATCAGGGAGAGTACAATTCCTTTCATTTTTCCGAAGAGATCCTGAGCACGTTATCTCACCCCAAAAGCATACAGGTCAATGACCGCGCAACATTGTTTAACCTGTTGATTGGTCTGAATGGTTATACGATTTCTACAGGTGTACTTAGCGCTGATCTGAACGGAGACGAGATCATTCCTGTTCCGCTGGAATGTGAGGAGTCCATTAATGTAGGGTGGATAAGCCACAAGAGCACTTCTCTCTCTAATCTGGGTGTAGCATATGTCCAGGCTCTGCATGAGGCCATAGGGTCTTAGAAGTGTTAAATGGTTCATCAAAAGGCCGTTTCCGAATGAGTCGGAACGGTTTTTTTGTTGTACTATGATCTTTAAAGTATAGGGTGGTATGTTGTCATCCCGTGTAATAGAATGAAGGTATATGTCGAATGTGTGCAATAGATTGAAGGGAGAACGGTTAGTGAGAGTTCTGTATCGGAATAAAAGTGAACAGCATGAGCTGACGGTATATGATACCAAAAAGCTTTATGGAGAGAAGGGCCAGTTTCGTGTATTAGAATTCTCCAACGCAGCTGTGCAGGGAGCCATGGATCTGGATGAGCCTAACCGGATGGTGTTGGAGTATCCAAGAGCGATGGTGCATCTAATGGAACGGAATGATCCTGAGTTTGATACCGTATTTGTGGTGGGACATGGTATTGGCACATTGCCAACCTACTTGTCTGATCGTCAGCTAAAAGTGGCTGAGCTTGACGTAGAGGTCGTGGAGTTGAGCCAGACCTTTTTTGGTTATGAGGGAAGGCCTGTGCTCATTGGGGATGGTCGTGAATTATTGGGCCAGGAACCTGCTGCGTCATATGATTATATTATTATTGATGCCTTTACGGCAACGGGTACACCCGAGCAGTTTATATCCAGTGATTTTTTTGCCATGGTCAAGGACAAGCTGGACTCGGACGGAGCTGTCATCCTTAATGTGTTCGGACGGGCGGGCAACGATCGGCTTGTCAATGCGATCTATACGACACTTCAGGCACAGTTTTCCTATACACGTGCATTCGCATTACCTACAGAAACAGCGGATGAAGTTCAAAATCGCATTTTAATGGGTAGTCATCACCCGATCGAATTTCAGGTTCGTCAGATGGCAGGGTTTGTTGAACAAGAGCCAGAAGAAGGATATATCATTGTCGATTAGGGCGATCCTGAACAGTGATTCTTCCAGGGAAAGTAAAATGTCATTAAATCGTCAATCTTACGATGTAATTGTTAAGATTTCTCAGTCTCTTTATTTGATCTTAACAACTTTCGTATAAGATAGAAGGAATATGCTTTTTCATGAAAATCCGGGGGAAGTAAACGATGATTGCACAGATCAAGAGATCTAGAAGATTACGAAGAAAAATAAAAAACATCAAGAAGATCAGCCTCACGGCTTTACTCGGCGGGTTGGTCACTATTTCAGTTATAATGACATTGACCCTCATGGTCATCTCATCTTATACATCTCAGAAACAGTCACTCATTGATAACACCCTGTCCCTAAACTATGCAAGCGCTGTGCAAATGAGCCAAACGCTGGATTCGCTTTTTTATTCCATGCAGGAGAGCTTGAAATATGCAGCCAATTATTTCCCGGATATGGATCACTCCAATACAAAAGAGTTGAATTCCACATTGGATTTGGTTCGCAATAGCAGTAATTTTTTCAATTCCGTTTCTTTGGTAGATAAAGCGGGAGTAGTTAGGTCTACCTCACCTTACTCACAGGCTAGCGTAGGTCACCATGTTAGTTCCAATGCAGCAAAAGAAGCGGTTAGCTTGAGGACTTCGTATATCTCCGAAGCGTACCAGACACCCAGAACCAAACGCAGAATTGTATTTGTCAGTGAACCGATCTTTGATTCGGCAGGGGAGTACCAAGGAACGATTGGTGGAAATATCTTTTTACAGGAAAATAATATATTGAGTCTGTCTTTTGGCAGTCAGCTCAAGACAAGTAATGGGTCCTACTTTTTTATTGTGGATAAGAAGGGCACTTTGTTATTTCACCCTAACACCAACCGAATTGGTGAAAATGTCAGTAAAAATGAAGTGGTGCAAAAGCTGCTAGTAAACAAGCACGGTAAAGAACAATACAAAAACCTGGCAGGTGTGGATTCGCTTGCAGGTTATTACAAAGTTCCATCAACAGATTGGGGCGTCGTAATCGTGTCTCCAACCCAAACGGTGTACGATCAGTTGAATCATCATATCCGTATGTTGTTACTGTACACCTCAGTGCCTTTCCTGATCCTGACCCTTATTGTGGTTCGGGTTGCACGCAAGCTGGCCAGTCCTTTTGCTATGCTGGCTGATTTGGTGAATCAGGTCGATAAGGGACAAGTAGAACTGCCTGTGATGAAACCTCACTGGAATAGAGAGGCAGACCTTCTAACAAGAGCAGTTGTTGGCGCATTGGCGAACTTTAGGAAACAGACAAACCAACTTGTCTATGATGCCAGAACAGATGTTTTAACAGGCATGAACAATCGCAGAACCTTCGAAGAAGTCATTCAGGAATGGATTCAGGATGAGGCGCCATTCTCCATTATTGTTCTGGATATCGACCGCTTCAAGTCCATTAATGATACATTCGGGCATCATGCTGGGGATGAAGTATTGAAACACATTGCCAATATCATTCAATTGTCTGTTCGACCAGAAGATGTCTGCGCCCGGTTTGGTGGAGAGGAATTTGTAGTCTTGTTAAGAAATTCCGAGTCTAACGTCGCTTTTGAGATTGCTGAACGTATCCGAATAACGGTCGAAGAAAGCGTATTGCCTATAGATCGTTCCGTGACCATCTCGGCTGGAATTGCTGAATATCCCAAGCACTCCACAACATCCACAGAACTGTTTCACCTGGCGGATAATGCATTGTATCAAGCGAAGGAAGAGGGACGTAACCGTACGGTTACGATCCAATCGGTTATTAAATAAGCAAGCAAAGAAGCTGTTCCCTTAAAAACCAGGGACAGCTTCTTTTGTGTACTATACCTCTTGTGAGGATCTGGCCAGAACCTCATTTGTATACGTTTCTCCCCAATCTCGCATGCTGAAGATAATCGGCCGTAACGTTTCACCAAATGGTGTGAGGGAATACTCCACTTTAGGTGGGATCTGGGGGTATATTTCACGATGAACAATTCCGCTGCTTTCCAACTCTCGAAGTTGCAGGGTGAGCATACGCTGGGTAATGTCAGGAAACAATTTTCGGATCTCGTTAAATCTCAAAGGACCGGAGAATAAATGATACAAAATGGCACCTTTCCATTTGCCTCCGATCACACTGAGGGTAACTTCCACGGAACAGCCGTATGGCGCGGGACATAGCTTGGTTGCGTCCTTTTTCATTATAACTACACCTCCACTTTACGGTGATTTTCTATAGTATCTATTTGGGTGGTTATATTACATAAAGTACGTATAGTTCATGAATGAGCATATCACTTATGATGCAGATTATAAACCCTAACTCTAGGGCAAGGCAGATGTGCTGATGTCTATAATATAAAAAAGAGCCCGGGTTTCAGGCTCTTCGCTGGATGTATAAAATATGATGATGAGCGTATATACGCTACTTCAGTGACGATAGAATGGAGTCACATAGAGCCATCGTTGCAATATTATCCTTGGCACTGGAATGTGGGACAGTCTGATTCTGGCAACACGCGATGAAGTGCGCCATTTCACCAACAAACCCGCGTAGATAAAGGTCACGATAAGCTCCTGACATGGGAGATCCGGAAGGTGTATATACAATATCTTGCTCCTCGAGAGATTTCCAGGGAAGGCTGGTCGAGCTCCGGGATTGATGAACAGTAAGTATGTTGATCTCTTCAGCTGACGCAAATCCGTTGTCAAAGGTGACGAGTACACTTTCACTCTCCCGTGACCAAGCACTCATGCCGGTAAAATAAGCGCTACCTACTACGTTATTTTCAAATACAAGGGAAATGCTTTGATTAATGTGTTCCCCATCCTTCACGGTTGTACCTGTAACTCGTATTACTTCTCCGAATAAGTAACGCATCAGATCGACCATATGAATGGCAGCGAGCTTCATGAACTGTTCCTCATCCTTGCAAAATGGGGTACTGTCTACAGCGAATTTCATCTGGAATGAACGTACATTACCTAGCGAACCACTATCAATTAGCTCCTTCAGCTTCATGTATATGGGGGCATAACGTTTCATAAAACCGACCATGACAACGACGCCAGCCTGCTCGGCAGCTTCTGCTACAGTGGCGGCTTCCGCTGCGTTCCATCCGAGCGGCTTATCCACGTATACATTCTTGCCAGCCCGAATGCATTCGAGAACAAGAGCGGTCTGATCTACAGGCTGGGCGACCACAACGACTCCGTCACAGATTTCCTGCTGCAACATAAGCTGAGCATTATCATACGCTTGTCCGTTGCTGCCAAATCGCAGCAGAGCTGCTTCAGAGCGTTCCATACTGCGTGTGGCAATGGCCTGGATCTGCGCTCCGGCTTCAACAACAGAAGGGTAAATATTCGTGGACGCATGAAACCCGGCACCGATAAAGCACAGATGGGTTGTTTTCAAGGTGGATCTCTCCTTCATTTTTGCATTCTTATGGATGGTATATTTGTTGTTTAATGCTACGATAGGGTGTTTGAAGTTGAGAAAAAAGGACATATGTCCTTTTCTTGAATGAATAAAAAAGAAGTTGCATTTTTATTTTGGAGCATGTATACTCTGAATTACGGTAAAACAAGGAATTGTTTCACCGGAACGCTTTTCATCGATGGATGAGGAGATACATATTATGCGGTCGTGGCGGAATTGGCAGACGCGCACGGTTCAGGTCCGTGTGGGCTAACCCCCGTGGAGGTTCGAGTCCTCTCGACCGCATCTAACAAAAAAAGGTTCGTGAGTTGCTCTAGGGCAATTCACGGACCTTTTTTTATTTTGTGGATCATTCGTGTGAAGCCTGCATTTTGCTACCAGCATGCTAATGCTAATGTTGCCGCTGGCGCAGAATGACTGCCGTGATGATCCCGGCAATGGCTCCTGCAATACCAAATAGCGTTACACTGGCAACCACTTCAACCGACTGGAGACGAAACAAAAAAGCGATACCGCTGCCAAAAGTGGTTCCGGCGAGAAAACCGAGCGAAATTCCTAATTCTTTTGTTAATTTCATTGCTTCACCTACTTGGAAAAGTGAGATATGGATTTGCAAATATTGGGTACAGGCAGTAAAGTGTGATCAGGAAAATCATCACATTTTATTTCCTTTTTTATCTTGTGGTTTTAACCCGTTAATTATGCATGATATCTCATATGGGAGGGTAAGGGCGAATGAATATGAACGAACGAATTGCAGCATGGAATGAGGAAGCACAGCAGTGTGCTTGCGGTCATCAACACCGAGTGGTGGATATGCTGATACATCTGGAAGCTGGGGCCATTCAGAGGTTACCGGGTTATTTGTCTGAGCAAAGATATCGTCAGGTGACGGTTGTTTATGATCAACATACGTTTCGGGCCGCCGGATCTGATGTGCTGAGTAGTATTCGCAAAGCGGGAATGCATGTGGATGAGATCGCTCTACCGGAGAATCGCACGGGGGATATCATTGCGGATGAAGCAGCTATTGTGCAGGTTATGTTGGGTGTGAGACTCGAAAGTCAGGCTGTAATTGCGGTGGGTTCAGGTACCATTCATGATCTGGTGAGATTTGTTTGTTCCAAAATGAATAAGCCCTTTCTGTCGATACCGACAGCGGCTTCAGTAGATGGCTTTACCTCTGCGGGTGCACCCTTAATTGTAAGCGGAATCAAACAGACATTTCAGGCTGTTCCGCCTGAAGCCATTTTTGCTGATATGAATATCCTGGAGCAAGCTCCCCAAGTGATGACGGCTGCCGGATTCGGAGATATGCTTGGCAAATATACTTCCCTTGCAGATTGGATTGTTTCTCGTGATCTGGGCGGGGAACCGTTCTGTCCGGTTGCTTATCGGATGACAGAAGAAGCGCTGAATACCTGCATAGATCATGTACAAGCGATTGCGGAGGGGCGAGCAGAGGGAGTAGCTGTATTAATGGACGCATTAATTGTTTCCGGTATCTCCATGCTGATCATTGACCATTCCCGTCCGGCATCCGGAGGTGAGCATCATCTATCCCATATTTTGGAGATGGATCTGATGCAAGCGGGAGAAAGGCCGGTTCTGCATGGTGCCAAAGTTGGCGTAGTTTGTGCATTGCTTACGGTGAAATATAAAGAACTTGCACAGACATCGGGTGAACCGGTGTTTGGGATATATGACCAATTGCCGGAGGCTTCTCAGCTCATCGCATGGTTGGAACAAGTAGGTGGACCTGTGACTACTGAGCAACTCGGTGTAACCCCGGAGATGGTGGAACATGCATTCAACACAGCGCATACGCTTCGTCCTCGATATACCGGATTGAGATATATCAATGAAGTGTTAAACACGAGACTAGGATGACATTTTAGAGAGAATGATCATGATGAAATGCATTAACTTCGCTTGTAGCGGGCTGTAATGGCTCTCCTTGGGAGCAAAAGACGAAAAAGGGAAGGTTATCTGACATTTCTGATGGAATAGCCAGAACAGTGCTTCAAATCCGAGAGAGAAGGCATACATTTTATTTTAAAAAAGGCTCTGGCCTCCCTATGGGGAGATCAGAGCCTTTTGGCTGTTCGCTTATTTAGTTGTTGCGACGATCTTTCAAGATGACATCTGCGAACAAAATAGTTTTCGGGATACGGAAAAATTGCTCCGCTTGTTCCTGAAATGCAGCAGAAGGCAGTGTTCCCTGATGCAGCCATTTGCGGAAAGTGCCGGGATGAACCCCGATCCAGTGGCTGACATCTGTCACCGACAGATCATGGACCATACACAAGCCTGTCAAAATACGGTTACTAACCGGAGAACGGGTCACCGTACGCTTCATGAAGCGAGATGACTCGGGTTGACATATGACAGGGCTATTACGCACAACTTCTTCATTGAAGAGAATATGACGCGGGTAGCCGAGTAATTGGCAAGTCTTGTCCAAATTGGTACTGCCGGGTATCCGTCCTTCATATACCCACGCACTGACACTGCGTGAAGAGATGGAGAGGTCTTCAGCAAGCTGGGACAACTTGATATCATTGGCCATCAGCACGGCAAGAAGAACACGATTGCGGATTTGACAGCGTGTCGGTTTTCGGAATCGTTTAACACGGACGCCTTTTCCCAAGTATTTACGGTTGATCAGAGACCACGCCTGGATGGAATGTTGTTCTGGTTGATTAGGCATATTTCCTCCGATTTTTTTTAACCAAATACTACAATAAACAACGGGGTACTTTCAAGTGCCGGGATTACCGGTTACAAATGCATCAATGCGTGAATTCACGATAAAGAGGGAACTACGAACTAGACCATGCGCAATTCACATCCTAGTATATTCCTAGATTACAATGTTTCACTAAAAATGAGGGGAGAAATTGAACAGGAATAAAAATAATATAGTTCTAATTACTTATTACTAGGTCTAAAGAACTTTTATCTGTTTTTTGTTGATATGATGCGGTTTATTTCCCTGAATTCCCCAAAAGCATGTGATTTTCGTTCCCCTGTTGCGAAGAGGATGTGCACAAATCTGAAATGATAAATCCGCGTGTTCAGCATGACATGTGACCTGTCAAATCTCTTACTTTTACATATATTGTATGATACTCAAGTGTAAAGGAGAGGTGAGGAACGTGCATCTATCTGTGAATACCTTTGCTGTCATCTCGGGAGCATTTGTTACGTTTGCTTTTGGCGGATGGGATCAATTGCTGAGCCTGCTCGCGGTCGCGATGGCTGTGGATTATATAACAGGTTTGGCAGCGGCGGTAAGAACAGGTACCGGCTTGAATAGCAACATTGGATTCTGGGGGATTGCTCGCAAAGGGCTCATGCTGACGGTTGTTTTGCTTGCTCATCGAATTGATCTGATCATGGGAACCGATTTTATCAAAGGCGGAGCTATTTATTTCTATCTGGTGAATGAACTCATTTCGATTACCGAGAATTATGCCAAAATCGGTCTTCCATTGCCTGCAAAGCTCAGACAGGCCATTGCAGTGTTGAAGAAACAGGAGGATCAGGAGTATCTGACGAATCGTGAATGGTCCAAACCGCAGCAAACCCCGGACAACATCAAACAGCAGGCTGAAACAGGACAAACTTTGCAGGATGACTCCGCGAAACAGACGGAGGATGGATCGCAAAAGAAATCCGAATCGAAAGGAAACGGTTCGGATTAGTTTTTCTTATCAAGAGAACGTTTCCAAGTATCCTTTCGTAATAGAGAACGTTATGATATATTTTGGATACATGAAAATTCATTCATTTCTACTATTATATTAAACGAGGTGTTTGCCCAGATGATAAAACATATTGTCCTGTTCAAAATGAAAGATCGCTCAGCAGAAAGCATTGAAGCTGCAGCTCAGGTGCTTCGCAATCTGGAAGGTAAAATTGATGTCCTGGTTTCACTTGAAATCGGGATTGATGTGCTTCGCTCGGAGAGATCGTTCGACATTTCACTCACAGCGGAGTTTGCGTCACTGGAGGATCTCCAGGCGTATCAGGTACACCCGCTTCATCAGGAAGTTATCAAGTACATGAACGAAGTCAGAGAACAGTCAATTGCAGTGGACTACGAAATCTGATCTTTCATTCAAACTACGTTGAGATAAAGGGGACTCTGCATGAGCGATTTAAGAGACGTTATGGAATTTCTATATATTTTTGTTGTGTTTCTAATCGCTTGTCCTGTGATGATATTCTGGCTTAAGCGAAGAGGGAAACGGAACCGATAACTCACTGAACGGGAAGTGAACGAATGTATTATGTGAACAGAGAACAGATTGCCCGCCGGCTTGCTGCTGTACCGGAAGTAGCTGAAGGGCTTCGCGGGGCAGCAGAAGCTTGGGATGGCAGTCTCATGCTGGGTATGGTACAGGAACGTTGTCTTCACCTGGCGATCGAGATTGTTACCGATGTGGGAAGTTATCTGATAGACGGCTTCATCATGAGAGATGCAAGCAGCTATGATGATATTATTCAGATTAATTATGAAGAAAAGGTTTTTGATAATCCGACCTATGAGATATTGCGTCAGCTTGTCACGTTACGCAAGCCACTGGTGCAGGATTATTACACTTGGGAGCGGTCTGAGCTCCATCCGCTTAGCGTAGAGTTGCCGAGTATACTTGAACATTTTACTACTCAGATTAGCGCCTACGTGGAAAAAGAACTTGGTCCTTTCAATACGGCACAGGCCGAGGGACAGCGTAAGGAATGAGGGAAATCGCATGACAAATGAATCAAAAGAATTCAATGAAGTAAATACTGAAAGTAACGAAACAAATGAAACACCTTCCGGATTCCATCCGGTGTATATGGTTGAACTTTTGTTCCGGGAACGTCCAGAGGTGGATCGCCTGCGTTTGCAGGAAGCTATGATCCGTCATACAGGACAAGTCCGACTGGATGTGAAACAAGAGAGCGGAGGGCAAAAGCATGAGATGCTTGTCTTCTATCATCTGGACCACAAGGTATCCTTCCAGGAAGGGGATATCCCTGCTCAGACTTGCATGCTTCCTGTGAATGAAATCGCAGATCGTGCTCGCTTTGGCGGTGCTCTGCAACAAGCATGGCATTGGCCGGAAGTGGGACAAGCTGTGGAAGCTGCGCGTTACTCCATTCGGATACATGATATGTTCACGGCTGCCATGCCTCGTAAACAGCGCCTGGAGCTGTTTCAGAAGACTGTACTGGCAATCATGGAGAGTGTGACCTGTGACGCGCTGTATTGGTATGGCAGTGATAAGCTGGTTGAACCGGAAGCATATACGCAAGCTCAGGAACGTGAGGAACATCTGTATGCAGCCATGAATGTTCGAATGTATCAAGCCGGAGGTACAGAGGAACAGCGCGGGTTGGTCATGGATACCGTGGGATTATCTGCGCTGGGTGTACCTGATGTCCAGTGTCACTTCGTTGGTCTTGATCCCGATACGGTGGCTCAGACCTTACTGGGTGCAGCGTATTACATATTTGATCAGGGGGATGTTCTGCAAGATGGACAGACGCTGGGTTCTTCAGGTGGACGTCGCTGGCGTTGTGAACATCAGGCGGCATTGATTGCACCTGGACGATATGTCATTGATTTGGACCCGGGGGATGAGCATGCCGCGGCTGATCTCGAGCCGGCTCGTCAGAACTGAGTTTAAGCCAAGTCATTTGCATCCCTTCAAAAACGGCGTTCAGATTATTTTTAACATCTGGAGTGTCAAGTCAAGCCTGTGCTGCTTATAATGCATCAACAGAGTAGGCATTCGCCCGGATGGCTGAGCGACAGACCGTTGCTTCTGATCCGGTACTTAAACAATAGTAAAGGGAGAGATGTGACGTGAAGGATTCTAACAAAAGTTTGTTGTGGGGAGCTCTTATTGGCTCCGTGGTTGGATCAGTAACGGCATTATTGCTGGCACCGAAATCAGGGCGTGAACTTCGTCAGGATATTACAGAAGGTGCTCGTCAGGTATCGGAGAAAGGTCAGGAATTGGCTGGTATCGTGGGAGAACAAAGTTCGCAGATCGTATCCAAAGTTAAAGAGACCGCAGATGTTGTGATTCAGGATATTCAATCCTGGCGTAATTGCGCTGAAGGGAAAGAAATTCGCATCTCGGCAGCCATTGTTGATAATGATATCGATAAAACAGTGGATGAACCCGGAATTGACATCGTAGCGAAGCTTCCTGCGGATGAGTCCAAGGAAGACAACTAAGCAAAGCTTGGGATAAGCAGGCTTTCCTCTAATTAGAGGAGAGCCTGCTTTGTTGCGTGTCCACACATAGATGACGTAGCGCGTGGATTTAATTTGAACCCTGCGATGAAATCGGGTAAGATGTAGGTACCTTTTTGCCGGAATGTTCATACGGTAGGAAGAAAGCTCTGAGAAACAATCATTTTGAGAACCAATTCAATGAAGAAGGAAGCGGTGTGTTCGTGCAGCAAGCAATCGCTATATTAGACTCCGGTGTGGGGGGATTGACCGTCGCCAAGGAAGTGATGCGTCAGCTCCCGCGGGAAAAGATCATTTATTTTGGGGATACTGCCCGGACACCGTACGGACCCCGTTCGTCCGAACAAGTAAAACAATTTACGGAACAAATCGTTGATTTCTTGATCCAATTCGATCCGAAGGTTATCGTTATCGCCTGTAACACAGCAACAGCAGCAGCGTTGGAGTATATCCGTGCCAAGGTGAATATGCCGGTCATTGGTGTTATACATCCGGGTGCGCGGGCCGCAATCACAGCGACACGTACAGGACGTATTGGTGTGATTGGTACCACGGGTACCATAGGTAGTGGGGCTTATACATCGGCACTCAAGCAGTTGTCCCCCTATATTGATGTGGTCAGTCAGGCTTGTCCGGCGCTGGTGCCGTTGGTGGAACAAGGTGAATTTCGTTCCGAGCACACGACACATACGGTGGAACAATCATTGGGCGAGATCAAACAACAGCCAATCGATTGTCTTATTCTGGGTTGTACGCATTATCCCTTTCTCATGGACACGATTCAGGAAGTTATGGGACAGGAAGTGAAGTTAATCAGTTCAGCAGATGAAACGGCACGTGAAATCAGTACGATTTTATATGACAAACGAAAGCTGGCCAGTGGGGATGAGACTCCGGTGCATCAATTTTTCTGCACGGGTGACCCGAGAATGTTCCAGAATATCACCCGTCGATGGTTGGGGGAGCAGATCTCCAAGACCCCTGTTGTCTGGCAGGTAACGCAATTATCATAGTTATACTCAAATTATGCATGAATAAGACTTTTAATTAATGTATTTTGGTTGTGGACTATCCCGGAACTGTGAAGTTCCGGGATTTTTTGTCGTCATTATGCATTAACCGGAGATAAACATGATTCTTGTCACATGACGGACAACCTGACCTGCATACATATGGTACAGACACGAAATCGGTCAGAACTGGACAGGAGACCTGTCTTTTCCTGTGGAAAGGAGAACAACATGGATCTACAGTGGATTATTGTTCAGCGGGGAGATACGTTGCCGCGAATTGCGTCAGCACACCATATGACCAAAGAGTTCCTTGCTGCACTAAACCCGGAAGTGGCTTCCCAGCCATACTTGCTGGCAGGTCAGATGCTGCGTATTGCCCCCGGGACAGGTCGCAGATACGCTGTACCGCCTGGAGAACGTGTAGGGGAGATTGCAGGGAGATTTGGTCTGGACGAAGAGGTGTTGCGCCAGGCCAATCCCGAAATCACCAATATAACCGACTGGGTTGGTCGCTGTATTCATATTCCGGCTTCGAATGGAAAAACTATTGTAAAGATTCAGGGAGAGTATGGTTATGGAGAATTAATCAGGGATATAGACAAGCTGGAGAATCAATACCCGTTTATTGAAACAGGGTCCATTGGAACAAGTGTCATGGGGAAGTCGCTGCCTTATTTGCGTATTGGGCAAGGGTCGAGACATATCCATGTTAACGCTTCCGTTCATGCGAATGAGTGGTTGACAACAGCAGTTCTGATGAAGTTTATCGAAGAGTATGCCGAGGCGTATAGTTCGCATAGGACATGGCATCAATACCAGACAGAACGCTGGATGCAAGAGACGACACTTTGGGCCGTGCCGATGGTTAATCCGGACGGGGTCGAACTGGTTCAGGAAGGTGTGGTCAATCAGCATCCACATGCACAGCAGTTGTTGGCCTGGAATGCCAACAGATCACATTTTACCCATTGGAAGGCCAACATCAGAGGGGTGGATCTGAATGATCAATTTCCAGCCCATTGGGATGAAGAAGCAGCGAGAAGAGGTATAACCTCACCTGGCCCCAGGGATTATGCGGGGGCAGCGCCATTGACAGAACCGGAGGCACAGGCGCTTGCGCAGTGGACGCAGCAACATACATTTGATGCGGTTGTCTCCCTGCATAGTCAGGGACAGGAGATCTATTGGAACTACCGTGATCTGGAACCCAGAGAGAGTGGACCGCTGTCGCGTAGACTCGCCAAAGCTTCCGGCTACAAGGCGGTGAAGCTCGGTGGCAGTGATGCCGGATACAAGGACTGGTTTATTCAAGATTTCGGTAGACCGGGCTTCACGGTAGAAGTTGGATTGGGTGTTAATCCGCTTCCCGTAGAACAGTTTGATGATATTTGTATAGAAGTGGGAATGTTGCTGGCTGAACTTTTATCCAATGGACAATGAGGCAAGACCCCGAATTACGAAGGTGTGAAACTTAACAGTAGATCATTCGTATAACAGGAACGGACGCCATGAGCGACGTTCCGTTTTTATTATTTTTGATAATGGCATGTTACGTCATTCGTTCTGAATGGTTTTCGAACGGGTAATGATGGATGTGCCTTTTCGGCGACATATATAATTATACGGAGGGATTCAAATGAAGTGGAGAAGACTGCTGTCGTTCAAACGATGGACACAAGTTTTCAAAAGGCTCCCCCGGCTGCTCCGGGCTCCGCAGATTCCTTTGGGAGAAAAGCTGTTGTTTATTATTCCAGCGCTGTTGTACTGGGTACTTCCTGACGTAATGCCCTTTATGCCCATCGATGATATCGGGGTCACTTTGATTCTGATGAACTGGTTTGTAAGCCGGGCAGAACGCAAATATCCTGTGCTTCAGGAAGGGGCTCCTTCTTAATTTGTGCCTAAATGGAGAGGTTTAACAATGAATTCGCATCAATGTTATTGCGAAGAGCGGTAACTTTCTTTACAATAGATGCTGTAGTTTAAGAATGCTGAAATTGTTGAAACCTGCAATTACAATATAGGAGATGAAGAGAATGAACTGCAAAATTACGCGTAATGCTGCTAAAGTATTGAAGCTTGAATTGGACAAGCCGGAGAACGAAGGAAAAAACCTGCGCGTTGTCATCACACATGCACATGGTGACCATGCTCACTACGGCCTGGATATTGACACACCAAAAGAAAATGATACAGTTGTATCTACCGATAAAGAGATTGATGTCATTCTCGCGAATGATCAGCCTTTGTTGAACGGTGTTAAAATTGACTACCTCTACTTCCCGGAAGAGGGATTTGTTATTACGAATCCGTCCCAAGGTAATCACGGCGACCACTAAGGGCGCGAAGAAGGGGAACTCATGGCTAACGATATCCGTGTATGCGAAAAGTGTAATCATGTCCGACTGAAATCGATTGTGCCCAAGTTGCAAAAAATGGCTCCAGACACGGAGATCAAGATTGGGTGCAAATCCTATTGTGGTCCTTGCGCGAAACGTGCGTTTGTCTTTATCAACGGTCGGTACATCAGTGCGCCGACAGAAGAAGAAGTGCTCGCCAAAGTCGCAAAGTTCGTGAAGTAATAGGATATAACAAGGTGAGTGGAGAAAACTGTCCACACATCAGAAAGGAGGGGCTACGTGCCTCTCCTTTTTTTTGCGTTTGGGTAGCAGTGAAAGGATGTGTTACTCCATAGCACCTTTGACCAACTCAGTAATTTGGAAGGTATCTTCTCGAATTTCAATGGCAATGACGGTAGTATCCTTTTTCAGAAAATGTACATGTCCTAGCCGTTCTTCCTCTAATTCCACCCATCCTGTATCCGCTAGCTTCTGAAAATAATCCATTGGCGGGTAGAGTCCTTGCTCACCCCCAATATGTTTCAGCTCATACTTAACACCTTCTTTAAGAGTGGGATGATCGGAATAAGCTATGTTTTCAATAAGTTTTGCATTGGTTGGAACCGGGATGTCTGGGTTCATGGATGACGCTGTATATCCTTCTATCTCGTATGTTGCAGGAGCGCAACCTTGTACCCAAATGAGCAAGGGCAACATGCAAAGTGTCAGTAATATTTTCTTCAATTAAATTCCTCCCGACTCACATGATTATCTAATAAACGTAGCGTGATCAACTAAAGTTACGATAAAAACACAAAAGAAGAATAAGGAAGGCTTGTGTTATCCATCCTAAAGGGGTAACAGGAACATGATAATCCCAAGGAGGAATACTCATGCCGAAGCGTTATGATTCCAGTTTGCAAGCCGATACCACTGTATCTCAGGCGCAAAATGCGGTGAACAAGCTTCATTATGCTGTATCTCAGGCCATGTCTCATCCGACGGCACAGACCATTGTACAGGCGGAACGACGTCTGGCACACACGGAGCAGGCGATGCGACAAGCAGAGCTTTCACTCGGAGGGCAAGGTGTTGAGTTGGCAGAGGAAATGTTCATCGAGGAGAAGAGAAGATTGAATTCAATCCAGAGTCAGCGCGGTCAAGGGAATTTATAACGTTCCTGTCACATCAGAACCCGCAGGGCAGCAATGCTTTGCGGGTTTTTCATATCTTTTGCAAAGACTCTGGGTCCATGGGTTTACTCCGACAGTATGTCGAATGGTCGCTTAAAATTTTGTGAGAAGGTTAATAGAACAAGAGCAGGCAAAATTCCATACGGGAGGTACAGAATGACAAAACATATTACAGATTGTACGATTCTGAACAACGGAGTAACGATGCCATGGCTAGGAATTGGAACATATAAAGCAAAAGGTAAGGAAGTACAACAGGCGGTTGAGACCGCTTTGGAGGTTGGATATCGTAGTATTGATACCGCGTCCATCTATGGCAATGAGGAAGAAGTGGGACAAGCTATTGCAAGCAGTGGTGTTGCCCGTAACGAACTGTTTGTGACGACCAAGCTCTGGAATGAGGATCAGGGGTTTGATTCAACGTTGAGAGCGTTTGAAGTCAGTCAGAAGGCACTTGGACTGAATGTGATTGATCTTTATTTAATTCACTGGCCTGGCAGAGATCAGTACAAGGAGACGTGGAGAGCATTCGAACGTCTATATAGCGAAGGAAGCATCCGTGCGATTGGTGTGAGTAATTTTCAAGTACATCATTTGCAAGATATCATAGATGAGGGTGGCACGGTGCCTGCGGTTAATCAGGTAGAGCTGCATCCGGGTCTGATCCAACAAGAACTGCAAGATTTCTGCGGGGCGCAGGGAATTCAACTGGAGGCTTGGAGCCCGATCATGAAAGGTAAGCTGAACCAAGAGTCCACCCTCAAAGCACTGGCCCAAAAATATGGGAAAACACCGGCACAGATCATTCTGCGCTGGGACATTCAGAATCAGATTGTGACGATTCCGAAGTCGGTTACCCCGGAGCGTATTCGTGAGAATGCGGACATCTTTGACTTTGAATTGACACCGGATGAGTTGAGACAGATTGATGCACTTGATTCCGATAAGCGGACGGGTCCACATCCGGATCAACTGTTCTGGGATTAAGTGGGTAGACGCTAATTGAATATAATTGTTTGATGAACTACTGGTGGTTGTTCCGGTTACGGAATCGTTCTTTTGATCGCTGTTGTCTCCAAATTTTTTTGATTCCTCTTTTCAGAGGATAAAATTTGGAGACAAAGGCGAACGCTTCGCTTCTTCAGAATCGATTCCGTCCCCTCCACAGTAACTGTTCATCAAACACAAATATATACAATGAGCTAGAATGGTGTGTAGTATATAAAAAAAGCAGCAGGATCAGGGAGTATCCCCTGATCCTGCTGCTTTGTGTGTTATTTATTCGAATCGTATGGTGGGACTTCGCATCCGTCATCTGTGCAGATGCCACTGGCGTCTGTTTCTGTTGTGTTGGATTCAACCATGGTGAAAGGGGAACGGTCGTCCCATGCTTTTTGAATGGCATCCAGGAACACCTCGTCAGGCTGAGCGCCCGATACGGCGAACTTGCGGTCGAATACAAAGAAAGGTACACCGCGGATACCGAGTTGCTCACCTTCTGCTTGGTCAGCGCGGACATTGTCGGTGAATTGATCACTGGACAGCACTGCCGTAGCTGCATCTCGATCCAAGCCGACTTCTTCTGCTAACTGAGCCAACACTTCAGTGTCGCCGGAGTGTTTACCTTCAATAAACACAGCTTGGAAGATTCGTTCACTCAGTTCAAGCGCTTTGCCTTGTGTATCTGCCCAGTGTGTCAAGCGGTGAGCTGAGAAGGAGTTTGTAGGGATCATGGCATCGATATTGTATTCCAGTCCTGCCGTACGAGCATTGGCATTCATCTGGGCATTCATACCTTTGGCCTGTTCCACGCTCATATTATATTTGGCAGCCAGATATTCCGAATTGGTTTTGCCTGGGTTCAATGCAGCGTTTGGATCAAGCTCGAAGCTTTTGAATTGCAGCTTCACTTCATCACGGTGTGGGAACTGTTCCAGTACATTCTCCAGGCGGCGTTTACCGATATAACAGAAAGGGCAGAGAAAATCAGACCATATCTCAATATTCATTATGTTAAACCTCCATTATCCTTTTAGTTGAAACTAATATAGTTACAATTATAAAGCCACTTTCTATAATTCGCAAGGAGATTACTTATTATCCCGATATGCCTTGGACCAATGGTACGGTTGAATCTCATCCAGTCTCTTAAAGAGCAGTTGACCAGAAGGATCGTATACGGCAGCTTTGACTTCTTCGCCCCAGTAAAATAATCGTTCCTGGCATACACCACAAGGTGCAAGGACCTTGAATTCTGAATGCTCGTCATCACGAGCGATACAGAGGGAGTGGGTGACACGTTCGTTCAATTTGTGGGCTTCCAGATAAGCTCCTGTTTCCATACATAGATGCGTGGCATCGTTGATGACCTCTGGAGCTACACTAATCAGCAGGGAGCCAGCTTCGGTATAGACGGCACCCGCCCCGCCCCGCCCCATCCCTGAGGATATCGTTGCTTCACAAATTTTGCGGCTGCATTGAACAATTGCTGTTCAATATTGAGTGGTTCAGTGTGTGATGTCATGTAATGCAAGTTCTCCTTTTTAAATCCAATTCAATTCATTTCGTGTATTTGTTTAGCTTGTCAGTACGATATCGCTCATTGTGATGTTGCTGTTGAATTGTCTTCCTCTCGAAAGTGCTGAATCAAATCATAAGTAATGACCGTGTCCGAGACTTGCAATCGCTTGGTTGCTTCATCATGACTGGGGCGGCAAGCATTGATGTCCGTTTTGTCGCGTGTGGACAGGTCATAACAAGCACCGCTCTCATAGATATAATCATCCGATGGAATATAGAATACAGAACCATCCGAGAATGTGCCATTACGCAGCACAACCGTACGCCCAGACCCGTCATCATATACGTCGTTACCCATGTGATAATAGGACTGGTCGGATAAGCCTAGCAAATGCAATACGGAAGGCGTGATGTCCAGTTGTCCCGAAGGTTCGTTGATGGTTCCGGCAGCTGCTCCGTCCGGTAAATGCACGAGCAGGGGGACCTCGTTCATGATCTGTGCCATATCCAGTTCGTTCAGCGAACGTCCCAGGAACTGTTCGTATTGTGATTGTTCCTTAATCGAGTTGTCGTGGTCTCCGTAGAACATAAAAATGGTATTTTCCCATAATCCCCGATTTTTCAGATCTTCTACCATCTTACCGAGTGCTGAATCCACGTAATGAACGGATTGCAGATAGTTACCAAACATGGTCCCCTGGAACTCTCCTACATCCAGTTGCTGTTTCTCTTTAGGCAGGGCATATGGATGGTGACTGCTAAGTGTAATGAGGAAGGAATAGAACGGTTCGGTCACATCACTACTCATTTTCTCAACGGATTGGCGGAAAAAGGATTCATCAGACAGGGACCAGCCAAGCGGGTCATCCTGTGCAAAATCATTTTTACTATAAAACTTGTCATAATTCATGTTCTGATACATCGTATACCGATTCCAGAATCCACTCTCATAAGCGTGAAATACGTTGGTGCTATACCCGTTATCCTTCAGGATGGAAGGAAGGGAATCATACGTATGGTCTGCATATCGTACAAAGGCTGATCCAACCGGAAGTGGATGCAGGGAAATATTTGCGCCAAAATCGGCATCTGACGTTCTGCCCTGACCGGTCTGGTGGTAAAAGTGACTATAATACTGACTTTCCTTCATCAGTTCATTAAAATGGGGTGTGATCTCCTGACCGCCAATGCTCTGGCCAATCATGAAGTTCATAAAAGCCTCACCCTGAACAATGATGACATTGCTGTCTTTATATTTGCCAAACAAGGCATCATTCTGCGGGGCAGTTCCTTGCCTTTCGGCGAAAAACGCCTTTGCTTGTTCAACATCAGCGGGATCAGCCTGCGGCCCGGAGCCGATGTGGTCTTTGGCATAGTTGTACAGATCATAACCGTGAAAAGCGAGCAGTCCGGTCACATTATACATGGATACATTCCACCAGTTGTTATCAAACAGGCCTTTGGCCCATGTTTTGCTGTAGAAATAAATCGGGCCGACCGCGAGGCCAAGTCCCAGCACAAGGGCTATGCTGCCAGCCGTGAGACGGCGGCGCAACCGTGCCTTGCCATCGTTGTACGAATACCTCCCATAGCCATGAACAGACGGACTGGTGTGCTTCGAACGGTAACGTCTGTTGAATAGTACGATAGCTGCGAACGGAATAACGACAAGCCAATCAGCAAAGAACCAGAGATCGCTTGTGTAGATTAGTGTAGCTATGCTGTCCCCTAATGCGTCAACTTGTCTGGCTTGCAACAATACCGGGATGGTCAAGAAATCCTGGAAATAGCGATAATACACCATATCGGCGTAGATTAGTGCGGTAAGCAGCAGGTTAAGCACCACGAGAGACACGATCATTCCTCTACGTGGCAACAACCAGGTCCAGAAGGACAAGAGTAGTAAAGATCCAATAGCAATGACTTTATCCAGCAGTCCCATCGTAATGTTATAAGCGTGAAGATTGTGATGGAGCCACATGAGTTTGAGCAGCATGAGCACAAGAAAAATAAGATATAACGTTAATGGATGATTTAAAAGCCCGCGTGGCATGGAGCTGCGCGTAGGCCGAGTGACAACCATATGTATGTCCCCCTTGCTTTTGTTGTTTTGTTATCGGAATGTAAAATAGGGCTCCATCCATTATAGCGTGGCCTCATGTGTTTTCAACTATGCCTCAGGGAGAATTGAATCTTGTCCAGCCGAAGACCGAAGTCGGTGAATTCTTATGACCAGAAAAGCGCACAAAAAAAGCGCCCCGGCCATAGATGGCAGGAGCACTTTAGATTCGAAATAATTATGAAGATTGTGGTGTTTTATTTCGTGGGGGCAGTGGGCCCAAATACTGATAGTACTGGGTTTCAATTCGTCCGTTGAACAACTTGCGACGTTTGTCTGCCTTATGACCGAAATACTCCTCAAAAGCTTTGGTTGACGTGATTGCAAAAAAGGACCATGTTGGCATGTCGAGGTAACTGCGCCCTAATGAGCGGAGCAACTTCTGAACTTCTTTTTCTTCACTCAAACGTTCACCATATGGGGGATTGGTAATGATGACACCATATTCACCCTGTGGTCTAGCGCGATGAGCGGGCAGGACGCTGACTTCAATATCTTTGGCGAACCCAGCACTTTTGATCGCTGCCATAGCAACTTCAATCGCTTCAGGATCAATATCGCTACCTGAAATCTGTAACGGGACATCGTCACGTACAGCATCAAATGCTTCTTCGCGCGCCTGTTCCCACAATTCTTCAGGAATGACAGCCCAGTCCTCAGAGTTGAAGGTCCGACGAAGTCCTGGTGCAATGTTCCAGCCGATCATAGCGGCTTCGATCAGCATTGTGCCTGATCCACAGCATGGATCATAAAATGGACGGGATACATTCCAGCGACTGAGCTGAATAAGAGCTGCAGCAAGCGTTTCTTTCAGTGGCGCTTCAGTGACGAGTTTACGATAACCCCGTTTATGCAAACCTGGTCCCGTTGTATCTAAAGTAAGCAGGGCGCGATCGTTCAGCAGAATGACCTCAATCACATAACGAGACCCATCCTCTGGGAACCACTCTGTGTCATAAGTCAGCTTCAGTTTCTCTACGATTGCTTTCTTTACGATCCCTTGTGATGCAGGCACACTGCTTAATTGAGATTTTTGAGAACGACCCTCTACAGGAAATTCGCCGTCGGCTGGAATCCACTCTTCCCAAGGCAACGCTTTGGTGCCTTCAAACAATTCGTCAAAAGTCGTGGCAGGGAATTCACCCATTTTCACCAATACACGATCCGAACTTCTCAGCCACAGATTACAACGGCAAATATCAATATAATCTCCTGTGAAGAAAACCCGGCCATTATCGATCGTAACATCTTCATACCCCAGTTGTTTCAGTTCCCGGGCAACAACAGCCTCGAGTCCCATCGCCGAGGTTGCAATCAATTGCAATTGAGCCATGTGATTCATTTCAACTCCATTTCAAGCTGGAGAAGGGAAATCCTTCTCTCTGCTGTATAGTGACGGTGCGGCCTTGCCGCTTTCCGTGAAAAAACTTACAATGAGAAATGCGGTGAACGTATGCATTCCTCTTTCGAGGTGATACACCAGTCAACCGCCTGTGTTGATAACAAACATTTATTATAGAACATTGGCATCCATATGGAAAGCAGTCCAAGTGTCCAAGGAGGATTTTAGTGGTGAATCTGACCCCTGATGAATATGTAAATCAATTATTTCAAGAGGATGAGCTTTTGCTGAAAGTGAAAGAGGCCATCCGTTCGAACGGTATGCCGGAAGTTTCGGTTGCGGCGGCATATGGACGATTGCTCACGTTTCTAGCGAAGACATCCAAATCAGAAGCTGCGCTCGAAATCGGCGTGCTGGGCGGTTACAGTGGGATCTGCATTGCGCGTGGTTTGCGTGAGAATGGAACCCTGACTTCGCTGGAACTGAAAGAGGAATATGCGGCAATGGCGCGTGGTCATCTGGAGGAAGGCGGTTTTGGCGAAAAGGTAGAGTACCGTATTGGCCCGGCGGCAGACAGCCTGGAGCAATTGGAGCAGGAAGGTCGCACATTTGATTTCTTCTTTATTGATGCAGATAAGGAGAATTATCCGGTATATCTCGATTATGCCATCAAGCTGGCTCGGCCAGGTGCTGTTATTGTTGGTGATAACTGTTTCCTGCGTGGTCGTACACTGAATCCGGACAAGCAGGGCCCGGCCGTGCTTGCTGTTCGTCGTTTCAATGAACAGATGGCAAGTGACCCGCGCCTGGTGACGACCATGTTGCCGGATTACGATGGGCTGGTACTTGCCTGGGTGAAGTGAAAGGGAAAATTTCCTAAAGATAAAACTCCGATGAAACACGATCTCACGCTTTTATATTTGTGAGGGGGCGTGTTCCATCGGAGTTTTTTTAGTGAAGAAGAGATCATAACTAACTTTCAGGTAATTTTATGGTAATATTGTATATAAGAAGTTATAAATTTCTATATATGGAGGTGTTGAATTGAGACCTTTATTTATTTTTCTTTCTTTGCTTCTGATCTCAGGTTTCGTATTTCATTTTCTTAACGTATACACGCCCTTTTTAATACTGCCAGTTTATATTGTACTTATTGCAACCCTAGTTTTCTTTGTTGTTTATCTGTTTAGGTTTTATTTAACTAAAAAAATAATCATAAAATCTGAAAACACACAAAGAAGAGACGACACACCTTGAATCACAGGGAGTATCGTCTCTTTCTTTGTATTTACAGATATTGTTGTAGTAGTTTTATTTATACTTCAGGTGTTCCGTAAGTTTCAAACCATTTTTTGATGGTGTCAAAATCATCACTGAAGGACAGGCCCAGCATCAATAATACACGAGCTTGTTGTGGACTCAGGTTGTCGCCTGCAATGATACCTTTGCCACCGCCATATACACTTCCTGAACCCGTCCGAGTGGTGGTCACAAAGATGACACCTTCTTCAATGGCTTTGGTACGAGCTTGTCCCATAGCTCTGGAGATACCGCCAGCTCCGGTACCGGAAGTCACAATTCCTTTGGCACCGCTGCTCACGAATCCTTCAATGGCTCCTCCGCCAGCTTCTTGATACGAGATCGCAATTTCTACTTTGGCCAGATCTGCCTTTGTGATTTTACTTAGATCAAATACGGGCTTTGCTGTGCCTTCAGGTTTCAAGGCACGTGCAGGAGCACGGTAGATTCGGATATTTTCTTCATCAATATATCCTACAGCGCCGAGCATCGGCGTTTCAAACGTATCTGTCCGATAATCATTTGTCTTGGTTACACCGCGAGCAAGCTGGATTGTGTCATTCAACATGAGTACTGTGCCAAATGAAGTGGTACGACCACTGCCTGCAAGTTTGATGGCGTTGTACAGATTGGCTTGAGCGTCAGAACCGATGACGGTCCATGGACGCATGGAGCCTGTGATCACGACAGGTTTGTCACTCTGAACAGTCATATCGAGGAAATAAGCGATTTCTTCCATTGTATCTGTACCCGTGGTAACGACAACACTGTCATACGTTGCTAGAGCTTTGTCTACCGTCTGCGACAAGTCATAGAGGTCGGTCATGCTATAGGAACCTGAACCTGAGTTTCCGAATTGGAGCGTGCTAACATCGGCAATCTTCTGTTTATCCGGTAAGGCGTCTACCATCTCTCCAATGGGAAGTGTACCTGCCTTGTAATTCTGGAAGCTGGTGGCATCCTCGGATTGACCGGCAATCGTTCCGCCAGTTCCAATCACCAATACATTAGGAAGTGCAGATTGTTTGGAAGAGTCTGGTATTGCAGGAATGGAAGTATTGCGAGCCGGAGTAGTAGTTGCTGTCTGAACAGCACCTGTTGTGCCTTTCACCTCTACCGTAGCTGCGTGCGCGGCGTAGGTTCCAATGGGGGACAACGAGATGGTCAATGCTGTTAAAGCTGCGGTACTCCATACGGCCCAGGGACGAAGATTGGATGTTTTACTCATGAATAGCACTCTCCTTCAAGTAAGTGTGATGTTAAGTTTGTTAAGAAGAATATGTATACCATTTCAAATTGATTGTATTTTATGTTAAGTAATATGACAAATATAGATAACAATAGAGTAATCGGTTACATTCATAGATAATGAGAGTAAAATGATTATTTATAAGGAATTACGAAAGATTATTCATTTTGATTAGAGATAGAAAAGAAGCGGTTTTAGTATTTTTGAAGGAAAATAAGCCCTTTTAATGTTAGTTAATATTACATAATGAGTCTTTTGTCCTGATAAAACGAAGTGTTTTAATAAAAAAATGTCGAATTGGGACTCATATCAGAAGTAGGTAACAGAATGAGAGGATGATAGTAACACATATTAGGTAATGGGGCTCAATTACGGTCTAAAGAGTGGTTTCGTAATAGAGTTATGTTTATAATAGGGGGGATCAACATATGTAAATAAATATATAATATTGATTGGAGGAGAAACGATGAAACAGGCACCGAGAAAGTATGCAAATTACATTCCGATTCGGGAACTGGAGACTTTGGAAGAGAGGTTATCTCCCTTCAAGGTGTATGCAGAACTTCGTGATAACACTCCAGTCCGCTATGATGAGCATCGAGAATGTTGGGATGTTTTTGGTTATGAAGATGTGAAGTACGTTCTGAAAAATCCGAAACTATTCTCTTCTGCACGTGATCGTGCCAATACGAGCATGTTGACGACAGACCCTCCCAAACACAAACAGCTGCGTGATCTGGTGAACCAGGCGTTTACACCCAAGGCAATTGAAGCATTGGCTCCGCGTATTCAGGAAATCACAGATGAGTTAATTGCTCCACACCTGTCAGAAGGACATATGGAACTTATTGATGACCTTGCAACACCATTGCCCGTCATTGTCATTGCGGAATTGATCGGAGTCCCTGCGACGGATCGTCAAAAGTTCAAAGACTGGTCTGATGTATTGGTGAAAGGCGCGCGTGATGATAGTGAGCAGGCCTTCCAGGAGTTATTGGAGGAGAAAAAAAGAAATATGCAGGAGTTGCATATCTATTTCACTGGCATTATGGAAGAACGTCGGTTGCAGCCAAAAGATGATCTGATCTCATTACTGCTTGCTGCGGAGATTGATGGTCAGCAATTGACTTCAGATGAAGTGGTAGGCTTCTGTATTCTCTTACTTGCTGCCGGTAATGAAACAACAACCAACCTGATTACCAATGCGGTTCGTATTCTGTCTGAACAACCCGAGCTACAACAGGAGTTGCGCGAACATCCTGAGCGGATTACTTCTGCGATTGAAGAGACGTTGAGATATTATCCGCCAATTGTGGCGATTGGGCGGGTCGCCAAGGAAACTGTAGAGTTGAATGGTCAGACGATTCAAGCTGGAGAGCAGGTGATTTCCTGGGTTGGAGCAGCCAATCGGGACAGTGCCCAATTTGAAAACCCGGAAGACTTCATCTCTGATCGCAAACCTAACAGGCATATGGGCTTTGGTTTTGGCATTCATTTTTGTTTGGGTGCACCACTCGCTCGATTGGAGGCAAGGGTAGTTCTTCATACATTGCTTCAGCACATGGGAAACATTCAACTTGTGTCTGGAACGGCTCTGCAACCGATACAAAGTGCTTTTGTATTTGGTGTGAAACATTATCCGATAGAATTCAATCTAATAAATAAATGATGAATGGCGCATGAATGACAAAAGCCGCTCTCAGGCCAATTAGGCGCTGGAAGCGGCTTTTTCAAATGAAAAATTAAGATGGACTATTTAAGAAATGGATAGGGAATCAGGATTCCCGAATAGAAGCAGGTTTGTTATACAATTTGAATCGGACCCAAACCATATTAAGCAGCAGCAGTCCGCCAGAGACGATAAACAGACCTTCGATCCCGATGAATCCTGCCATAAATCCTCCAATGATCGCTCCAAGCATGTTGCCCAGCGCCAGAGTACTCGTATTAAAACTGAATGCACGGCTGATCATGCTATCGGATGTATAGGAACGGATCAGGGCATTTACGCTCGGAAGCAAGCCACCCATGAACACACCCATCATGAAACGAACAAGAATGAGCTGCCACACGGTCTGAACAAATGCCTGCGGAATAAGCATGAGTCCTGTTCCTATGAGAGAGAACGTCAGCACCTTGTGAGGACCAATCCGGTCACTCAGCTTCCCGAGAATCGGAGACATGGCCATATTGGATAGTCCCGTAACTGCACCGACAAGTCCTGCCCAGAAGGCCACGTTTACATCCGAAGCATGCAATTTTTGCACATACAGCGGCAAGAGTGACATGGGGCTAATCATCGCAAACTGCAACAGAAACGTCACAGCAAACAGTGCGGGCAGTTGAGGTGACTTGTTCAACTCCTTCAGACCGGATAATACGGATTGTGCCGGTAGTTTGGCTGCTTCTTGACGGTCAAACTTCTCTCTCACCAGGAACATGGCGAGCATGGAAGCAACAAAGATCAATCCACCTGTAATGTAGAAAATGGGGCGGAAGCCTACCGCATCCGCTAACAAGCCACCAATGAGTGGACCCAGGATGGTGCCGGCAACCTGCCCGGACTGACTGATTCCCATGGCAAAACCCATGCGGTCTTTCGGAGTGGTACCCGATATCAGTGCAACAGCTGCAGGATTGAAACCGGAGATGGTACCGTTAAGCAAACGCAATAAGAGAAGCTGCCAAGGATTCTGTGCCAGACCCATAAGGGCAATTACGATGGCCATCCCGAATCCCGACCGCAGCAGCATAACTTTACGGCCATACTTGTCCGATAACTTGCCCCAGAGCGGTTGGAACAAAAATGAGGTGAGGAAATTGGCTGCAAAAATAAATCCCGCCCATATGCCAATTTCATGTTCGCCAACAACGCCCAGATCTCTTGCGAGATAAAGAGACAAAAATGGGGTAATCATGGTCATGCCCGAATTGACCAAAAATTGTCCGAACCAAAGCACAATGAGGTTTACTTTCCACGTTTTCAAAGTGCTTTCACTTCCTTTCAAAGATATTTCTGTAATTCTCAAAAAAACACCATTCTTTCATTATAACATAATTGGCATATGAGGGATGGGTGTAAGGAATGTCATAGTATTGTCACGTAGAACGCATCTGCATGTGGTTGTTACGGCTGTTTAAAAAGGGCATAATGGTAATTATGAGTCCAAAAACTATTGGAGGCTTCTTACATGAGCTATAATGATCGACTGATTCGGGCAAGTTTCAAACAACAGGTAGACCGTGTCCCGGTATGGTACATGCGTCAAGCTGGACGTTACGATCCTGAATATCGCAAAATTAAAGAAAAGTACTCCTTGCTAGAAATCTGCAAACAACCCGAGCTGGCGGCTGAAGTTACACTCATGCCGGTACGCAAACTTGGTGTAGATGCGGCTATTTTGTATTCCGATATTATGAATCCGGTTGCCTCTCTGGGCATTGATTTTGACATTGTAAAAAATATTGGTCCAGTTATCGATAATCCTATTCGGTCCGCTGCAGATGTGGATCGGTTGCGTCCCATCGACGTAGAAGGAGATCTGTCACATATTCTGGAAACCATTCGAATTCTGGATAAGGAGCTTGATGTGCCTCTTATTACGTTTGCGGGCGCACCATTCACGATTGCGAGTTATCTGATTGAAGGACGACCTTCGAAAGGTTATATCCGCACCAAAACGATGATGTACAGCGAGCCTGAGGTGTGGCACAAGTTGATGCAGAAGCTTGGTGATATGGTTATTACATATGTCCGTGCGCATATTGCGAATGGCGGTAAGGCATTCCAGTTGTTTGACAGCTGGGTTGGAGCACTTTCTCCCAAAGACTTCAGAACATATGTGTTGCCTACGATTACCCGTATCTTTACCGAATTATCGGATTTGAATGTACCGAAGATTTATTTCCCTGGTGTTGCATCCGGTGAGTTGTTGCCAGCACTGCATAATTTGCAAGCCGATGTGATTGGACTGGACTGGAGAGTATCCATTTCGGAAGGGCGTCAACGTCTTGGCGGCAAATTTGCAGTACAGGGTAACCTGGACCCATATTTGCTGACTGCCCCGATGGAACTGATTAAAGAGCAAGCCAAAGTGATTATTGACGAAGGAATCAAGGAGCCGGGTTATATTTTCAACCTCGGACACGGATTATTTCCTGAAGCATCGCTAGAAAAGCTCAGAGAACTAACGGCGTATATTCATGAATATTCTGCCGAAGCAATGAAGAGTGGGGTGACGGTAACCAATGACTAATACTGTAGGTGTACTGGTGATGTCGTATGGCACACCGGAAAATATGGAGAGTGTTGAAGCGTATTACACACATATCCGCAGAGGACGTCCGCCTGAACCAGAGCAATTGAAAGAACTGACGGATCGTTATGAAGCCATTGTTGGCGGTGTTTTCCCACTTCGGGAGAACACAGACAATCAGGTCAAGGCCCTTCAAGAGACATTAAACCGCGATGAGCGTGGCACTGATGTGGAATTCCGTTGTTATCAAGGACTGAAGCATGCCTATCCGTTTATTGAGGATGGCGTGGAGCAGATGGCGAAGGATGGAATTCAGAGAGCGATTGGTATTGTACTGGCTCCTCATTTTTCCACGATGAGTGTAGGCAGTTATATCAAACGTGCGCGTGAAAAAGCAGAAGAGCTGGGCGTTCATATGTCCTTTATTGAGAGTTATCATCTGCATCCGAAGTTAATTCAGGCGTTGTCCACACGTGTCAGTGCCAAGTTGGATGCGTTCGAAGAAGCTGGAGCAAAACGCGGAGATGTTAAGGTGTTGTTTAGTGCGCACAGTCTGCCGGCGCGTATTGTGGAGATGGGTGATCCATACCCGCAACAATTGCTGGAGACTTCGGAAGTGATTGCATCACGGGTAGGCATAACCAATTGGCAATTTACGTGGCAGAGTGCCGGACGAACAGCTGAGCCTTGGCTTGGACCGGATATTCTGGATACGTTACAGGAGCTTTCTCGTGAACAGGTAGAGGATGTGCTTGTGGCACCAATCGGGTTTGTCTCGGATCATCTCGAAGTGCTCTATGATCTTGATATTGAGGCCAAATCGATTGCCAAAGAGATCGACATGCGCCTGATGCGTATTGATTCTCTCAATAGCGATCCTCTATACATGGAGACGTTAAGCGACGTTATTATAAGCCAATGGCAGCAAGGGTCGGATGAGTAATGGGTGATAAGAAACGCCGTGTTGTTGTTGTCGGCGGTGGCCTTACCGGCCTCAGCGCGGCATTTTATATCCGCAAGCATTACCGGGAAGCAGGAGTTGAACCCGTGATTACTTTGGTCGAGAAAAGCTCGTCCATGGGAGGCATGATTGAGACACTGCACCGGGATGGATTTGTGATTGAAAAAGGGCCGGATTCTTTCCTGGCTCGCAAAACAGCAATGATTGATCTTGCCAAAGAATTGGAGATTGATCATGAATTGGTCAGTCAGAATCCGGAGTCGAAGAAAACGTATATCATGCAGCGTGGCAAGCTTCATCCTATGCCAGCAGGACTTGTTCTCGGTATCCCGACAGAACTAAGACCATTCTTGAGAAGTGGTCTGGTCTCTCCGGCAGGCAAACTGCGGGCGTTGATGGATTTTCTCATCCCGCCGCGTCGTACAACAGAGGATGAATCGCTCGGTTATATGATTGAACGCCGTCTTGGAGCAGAAGTGCTGGAGAACTTGACGGAACCACTGCTCGCAGGAATCTATGCAGGTGATATGCGGCGATTGAGCCTCCAGGCTACCTTCCCGCAGTTCGGAGAAGTAGAGCGCGATTACGGCAGTTTGATTCGGGGCATGATGACTGGCCGGAAACCGGCTGAGACGCATACGGGAACAAAACGAAGTGCTTTTTTGAACTTTCGTCAGGGACTCCAGAGTCTTGTTCATGCACTCGTCCATGAGTTGCAGGATGTGGATCAGCGTCTGAACACCGCAGTGAAGTCGTTGCAACGTCTTGACGAAGCGGAGACCAGATACCGTGTTGAACTGGAGAATGGTGAACAGCTAGAAGCGGATGATGTAGTGGTTACTGTGCCAACATATGTTGCGTCGGAGCTGCTGAAGCCTCACGTCGATACAGCGGCACTGGATGCGATTAACTATGTGTCTGTAGCCAATGTAGTGCTCGCTTTTGAGAAAAAAGAGGTGGAGCATGTATTCGACGGGTCGGGTTTCCTCGTTCCGCGGAAAGAGGGCCGTAATATTACGGCTTGCACGTGGACATCGACGAAATGGCTGCATACGAGCCCGGATGATAAGGTGCTGCTTCGCTGTTATGTTGGTCGCTCCGGTGACGAACAGAACGTAGAGCTTCCGGATGAAGCGCTGACGAATCTCGTTCTCAAGGATCTGAGAGAGACCATGGGTATCGAAGCAGTGCCGATCTTCTCCGAGATTACAAGGCTACGTAAATCCATGCCACAGTATCCAGTTGGACACCTCCAACATATTGCCGCCCTCCGTGAGGAGCTTGGCAGCAAATTACCTGGGGTGTACATTGCAGGTGCAGGTTATGAGGGCGTAGGCTTGCCTGATTGCATCAGACAAGCGAAGGAAATGTCTGTTCAGGCTACACAAGAGCTTGCAGCAGATTAAGTACAGCAAGAGAGCTGTCTCAAACGTAGAATTATCTACTGGAGAGATGGCTTTTTTATGTGAAGATCTGGAAGCTAACTGAGTTCATACCCTTTCAATCGATACAGTTCCAAGGAATGATGGAAATCCAGAATATGCCTGATATAATGGTATGTATGGCTGTGAAGAAGAAGAGGAGTTGCTTATGTATCCCCCAAGATCAGAGCGAAGTGTAAAGAAGAAAAAAGGTAGTAAACGCACCCGCAATACAATCACAATCATCTGGACAGTTAATATTGTATTGATCATGGCAATTGGTCTGGTGGGCATTTTTTATGTCATTAATACACGTCAGCAACAGGCAGACCAGCCGGTGAAACAAGAAATCGTCGATCAGGATCAGCCTTCCATTGGAGACGATGCCAAAGGCGGCGATCAAGTAACTTATCCAGACTCGGAATCCGATGAGACTTCGGAAGAAGAACACGAAGCTACGGATGAAGAGACAACAGCGGATGCAGATAAGACATCTGGAGTAGCGACACCTGACACTTCAAGCAATACCAATAGTGAGAAAGTAGAATCCGGAACGAAAAAACCTACGGCAACTTCAACACCATCCAGCACCAAGGGAAATGCAGGTGTGGATCAGCAATCAGGGACGTCGAAACCTTCCAATTCAGCGAAGGATGTCACGATTAACTTTGTTGGTGATATTCAATTTTCGGGCAAAGTTGCTGAACTGCTGGATAAAAACGGTTATGATTATCCCTTTGCCAAACTCGGCAGATTATTCAAGGATGATGATCTTACCATCGGTAACCTGGAGACACCAATAACTCGTGGTGGTACCAGTGCAACTGATAAAACCTATGTCTACAAATCATCGCCCAAAGCATTGGCGGCAATGGCTTCAGCCGGTTTTGATGCTGTCAATTTGGCAAACAATCATATTCTGGATCAGGGCGTAGAGGGCTTGGTGGATACGTTAACTTATCTTAAGGAATATGGCATAGCTCACACCGGGGCAGGTATGAACAGGGATGAGGCCTATGCACCAGCATATCTGGAACGCAAAGGCATGAAAATTGCATTGCTTGGGTTCTCCCGAGTTGTACCGGAAACGAGTTGGAAGGCTGAAGGCAATCGGGCTGGCGTGGCTGAAGCCTATGATTCCACAGGAGCAGTCAAAGCGATCCAGGAGGCACGTAAGAAGGCTGATCTGGTGATCGTGGTTGCACATTGGGGAGAAGAACGTGTAAGTACTCCAAATAGTGACCAGACCCGATTGGCTCATGAGTTTGTAGATGCTGGCGCTGATCTGGTCATAGGTGGTCATCCTCATGTGTTGCAAGGGTTGGAGTACTATAAGGGGAAGTGGATTGCATACAGTACGGGAAATTTCATTTTCTCCAGATCAACAACCGAAGAGACGTGGAAAACGGCGGTATTTCAGGCTCGCTGTAGTCAAGATGCAGCTTGCAGCATGAAAGTTATCCCTTATGAGGCCGGGCTAGGTCAGGCCATTCCAATGATTGATGAGGCGAACAAACTGCTGTTGGAACAGATGGCTAAGCTCTCCCCGGGTATTCGATATGATGGGAATGGAGTCGCTTCGCCTAATTAAAAACCTTTTTGAGGAGGGAATCGAATGAACAACCTTTGTGTAGCACACCGTGGATTTTCTTCTATTGCACCAGAGAATACGATGGCTGCATTCCTGATGGCCATGGAGCGGCCTGAAGTTCAGTGGATGGAGCTGGATGTGCAGTTGTCGCGTGATGGTGTACCAGTGGTCATTCATGATTTTACAGTGGATCGCACGACGAATGGCAAGGGTCTGGTTCGGGAAACTGATTGGGCTGATCTGCAACGTCTGGATGCCGGAGCATGGAAAAACAAGTCTTACAAAGGAGAACGGATTCCGGCGCTAAGTGAATTGTTAGATCGCTCGTGCGGCAGAGTGCGTTTGAACATTGAACTGAAAACGCAGGGAGACATGTACCCGGGTCTGCCTGCGGCTGTTATACATGAAGTGAGAAAAAGACATATGCAAAATGATGTTGTGATCACCTCATTTGAACCAGCCGCTCTGATCGAAGTGAAGAAACTTGCACCGGAGATCCAGACGGGGCTAATTATCGATGCACGACCAGGTGATCTGTTAACCGCGTTGCGGCAGATGAATTGTACATTCCTATCGATTGGATACACCAATGTAGACAAATCCTTAATGAACGAGATGCGGAGTGCAGGTATTCGGGTGATGGCTTGGACAGTGGATGACAAGACCATTATGAAGAAACTGGCGGCAGTTGATCCAGAACTCATGTTATGTACGAACCGTCCTGACGTATGGGAGCTGGCATTTCAGGAGACGAGCAGCCGATTTTTCAGACCTTAACTTTACTATATGCACTAATGAATCCGATAAAGGTGGTAATATACCCATGTTGACTAACATTCGCAATGTATACTGTGTAGGACGCAATTATAAACTTCATGCGGAAGAATTGGGTAACGCGGTTCCGGATGAGCCAATGATCTTTATGAAACCTTCCCATGCAGTCGTGCCCTTGAATGGTGAAACCCTTGGATTGCCTGCTACCAAGGGTGAAGTTCACTATGAAGCTGAATTGGTCGTGCAAATCGGCCGGAGTTATGAGCCAGGTATGGCGGTAGATGAGCTGGTGGATGCGTATGCATTTGGTATTGATTTTACGTTACGTGACGTACAGACCGTGATTAAGAAAAAAGGCCACCCGTGGACAGCGGCCAAAGGGTTCAGAAATTCCGCTCCGGTTACTGCATTTCAGGCATTCCCGGGTGCGGCAGCATTACTGGAGAAAGACTTTACATTGACCAAAAATGGTGAGGAAGTCCAGCGTGGTAATATTCGTAACATGATCTTTAGTTTACAGGATATTGTGGATTATGTAGGTCATCATTACGGCTTGGGGCCGGGCGATGTCATTTTTACAGGAACACCGGAAGGTGTTGGACCAACACAAGCAGGAGATGTGCTCGAACTGGCATGGGACGGCGAATCCTTGGGTGCCTGCACGATTGGGGCAGTGCAATAAGGATTACACATCATACCTGCTTGAAATGAATAGGTTACAAGAAAGGGGCGTGTATACGCTCCTTTTTGTCGTGCTATCGTGGATATATGTTTATACCTTCATCGTACGGATACGCTACTAATTTACGCCAAGCTGTATGCTGTATTTGCGCTCTGTGTGACCAACTCTTCCAGTTCAGCTTGTTGTGCAGCATGTTGCTCCGAGCTGATACTTCCATTTGCGAGCCGTTCATCCAACTGCTCTCTGAGCTGTCTTACTTGTATAGCAATGACCTCATCCAAATTCCCGTTATTTTCTTCCGTAATTGTCCTCAGTGATTTGCCGCTGTACAGTTCCTGATACAGATCCGCTTCTGAAGCCTGATTCAGAGCGTCGAGCAGCTCATCACTGCTTCCCTCACGAGTGTCCAAGTCAACGATGGACCATTTAGCAGTAGGTATGGGAGAGATGGCGGATTGGCCCCATGCTGTTCCGGCGAAGGACATGGTGACAATCATTGTGCCTATAATAATGACTCTTTTCATATTCATATGGATAATCCTCATTTCTGTAGTTGAGTACGAACTGAATCGTAGCTTGTCGTTGATGTAGTTGTAGATGTTTCGATCTGAGAATAGTGTAAACGGGAAACCTGAAGTGAAACTTAAAACAGGATAAGTAATTTCAACCTAGCGGAGAACGACCGCAACAAGAAAAGATCACTAATACAATTCACACTTGACAGGTTGGGTTAGTTGGTTATATGATAATCTCAATTATTTTAATACTCATTAAATGAACAGTGAACTAATTTGAACTGAAAACTGCATTGAGCTGATTGGACCACCAAAGGCTCCCGGGACTACTCCTCTAAGGAATGTCCTCGGGGGCCTTTTTTCGTATCTTTATTGAAGCTTCAAACGATCAAGGAGGTTATGAAATGAGTGATAGAGACTGGGAAGCGTTGGAGCGGACGGATTGGTTATTTCGCAAAATGGTCAGACGATTTGTCAAAGAGCGGGATCGCATCTCTGTAGAAGGTATCAGCCTGCCAGGCATGCTTATCCTGCACAAAATCATTCGTGAGGGAGAACAGCGGCTTGGAGATCTGGCAGAACAGTTGGACTTTACATCCGGTGCCATTACTGCTCTAACCGATAAGTTGGAAAAAAAGGGACTCACCATCCGCAGACGAAAGGAAGACGATCGCCGGACGGTTTTACTGGACATCACATCCAGCGGGCGGGAGATGTATGCGAGAAACAGCAACATCGGTGCCCGATGTATCACGCTTCTGTTTGAGGGTTTTACGAGTGAGGAACTGGAGCAGCAAAGTCAATTCTACGAGCGGGTAGTAGCGAATCTGGAGGGATTCTCGGACACGGTGCTGGAATTGGCGGAGAGCAACGGGATACAAGAACATGATCGGTCCTCCACAAGTGACCTTGAGCAGAAGCAGCGGGACAATGCCGGGAAGAGGAACTATCTCAGTTATTGAGGTTGGGTCAATGTAACGACATTTGATATACCACAAACATTCTAGGGAGAGATGATCAATGGGACACTCAACAATATATCCAACTGGAGCGACGTTATACAATCCGGATAAGGCTTGGGGCGGTTATACCGTTTATCAGGCAGGTGAAGAAGGCGTAGTATTGATCGATATGAATGGCAAGGAGGTTCACCTGTGGAAAGGATTATTAGGTTTTCCGGCCAAAATATTACCTGGCGGCTACGTGCTGGGCAGCACGGGTCGGAGAGATCCGAAGTTCGGTATTCAGGATAATGTCGATCTGGTCCAAGTGGATTGGGACGGCAACATTGTATGGAAATACAATAGCTACGAACACATCGAAGATCCGGGGTATGAGCCACTATGGTATGCCCGCCAGCATCATGATTATCAGCGTGAGGGGAATCCGGTAGGTTATTATGCACCTGGCCTTGCGCCAAAGACGAAGAGTGGTAAAACACTTATTCTGGCTCACAAAAATGTGAGTAACCCGCAAATTTCAGATAAGCCATTGCTTGATGATGCCATTATCGAAGTGGATTGGGAGGGGAAGGTACTCTGGGAGTGGCTGCCTAACGAACACTTTGAAGAATTAGGTTTTGATGAAGCTGCTCGAAATGTCCTGTTCCGTGATCCAAATACACGTTCTTTCGGTCATCTGGGTGGTGGCGTTGGTGACTGGTTACATATTAATTCTGCCTCTTATGTCGGACCCAACCGTTTCTATGAAGAGGGAGACGAACGGTTCCACCCCGACAATATTATCTGGGATGCCAGAGAGGCCAATATTATTGCCATTACAGACAGACAGAGTGGAAAGATCGTGTGGAGATTAGGGCCAGACTATACTTCAACTGAAGCGAAACACATCGGCACAATTATCGGACAGCATCATGCACATATCATTCCCCAAGGTCTACCAGGAGAAGGCAACTTGCTCGTATTCGACAATGGCGGCTGGGCAGGTTACGGCCTTCCAAATCCGGCTTCTCCATTTGGATTGAAACATGCGATTCGGGATCACTCCCGTGTACTGGAGATTAACCCGGTCACTCTGGAGATTGTCTGGCAGTATACATCGGCAGAAGCAGGTTTCTCAGTTCCGACGGATTCTTATAAATTTTATAGCCCATACATCAGTTCCGCCCAGCGTTTACCTAACGGCAACACCCTAATAACCGAGGGTTCCAATGGCAGATTGTTCGAAGTGACTGCGGAGCATGAGCTGGTCTGGGAGTATGTCTCCCCTTACATGGATGGGCGGAATACCAATATGGTCTATCGCTCATATCGAGTTCCTTATCAGTGGGTTCCACAGTTGGAGAAACCGCAGGAAGTTGCCATCGAAGCCATTGATGTCTCCACCTACAGGGTCCCGGGAGCAGCACCCAAAGGTTCTGCATCCATCGTGAGCGTAGAGACAACTCTTCCATTTGTGGAGGGTGCAGCCTGTGTGGCAACGTCGGATGAAGGCAAGTCAGGCGGTTAAGCGTCAAGAATCATGACTAGATCGAATGGGGTGTATATTGTGAGAAAACCATCCATAGTAACCGGCGTATTGATATTATTCTTGGCAACGGCACTCCTATTATCCGGATGCAGTTCAAACGCAGCAGGATCTGGAGCAAAAGACGCTACCGGTAAAAATACCGATAATGTAAAAATTCGAATCGCAGATACAAGTACCAACCCAACGTTCAGGGTAGCCATTGCCAAAGGTTTTTTTGAAAACAGGGGCATTGATGCAGAGAGTATTACGTTTGGCTCACCGGCTGAAGGTGTAAATGCACTATTTATCAAACAGGTAGATATTGCGTACGGGGCGGACTTCCCTGTATTAAATGCTTTGTCTAAAGGGGAATATTCAGTCATCGCTTCTGCAGGCCAGACTACGGATGAAGCGGCAGCCGCCTGGAAGCTGTATGCAAAGGAGGATATTCAGAGTGGAGCGGATTTGAAGGGCAAGAAAGTGAGTTTCATTCGAGGCACATTTATTCCATATCTATGGGATGAATATTTGAAAGATCAGGGGGTGGCGCTGAGTGATGTGACGCAAATTGGTCAGGGGGCTTTTGATGAGGCCTACATCGCACTGAAACAGGGAGACCTTGATGCCGCTTGGGTCATAGGTTCCGCGTTAACCGATAAATTCGATGCACTCGAAGGAGTACACCAGCTGACGGATATGTCTCAGACGCCTATACGCCTTGGTATGGGACTGGTATCAAGTAATGAATTCATCCAGGCAAACCCTGAAAAGATCAGTGACTTCCTTGCGGCGCTGGATGAAGCTTCCACGTATGCTCAAGCGCATCCTGAAGAGGTTGCAGATCTGATGTATCAAGAGACCAAACAGCCTAAAGATGCCACATTAAAAGACCTTCCGATCAATCCATGGGAAGTTGGATTTACGCAGGCTGCTTATGATAGTTTGGCAGGTCAGAAGCAATATATGGTGGACACCGGAATCATCGAACAGGATTTTGATCTCAACACCAAACTCGATCTGACTTCTCTCCAGCAGGCTCTGCCGGATAAAGTGACATATAGTAAATAATTCTTATGGAAATGGGAGGTGTCCGTTATGTCCTTACCTGCAACTCAGCATACCATTCATATTGAACAGCTACGGAAAACGTATCATGCCCCGACCAATGGGGATGTGCATTATATCATTAAGGATGTCGATCTGGTTATCAAGGGAGGAGAGTTCTTTGTCCTGCTTGGTCCCAGTGGGTGTGGGAAGTCAACGCTGCTGAACATGATCGCTGGTTTTATCTCCAAGTCGGGTGGACAGCTCAAGGTAGACAACAAGGAGATCGACAGACCGGGCAGGGATCGGGCAATGGTATTCCAGCAGGCGGATTCGTCTCTCTTTCCATGGTTAACTGTGAGGGAAAATGTTGAATTCGGACTTCGAATGTCCAAGGTGCCTAAGACAAAACGACGTGAGATCTCTGATCGATACATCCAGCTTGTGGGACTGAGTGCTCATGAGGGGAAATTTCCGAAAGAACTCTCGGGTGGCATGAAGCAGCGGGTTCAATTGGCCCGGGTACTTGCGAATGACTCGGCGATCTTGCTGATGGATGAGCCATTTGGTGCGCTGGACGCAATGACGCGGCGGACCATGCAGAAAGAACTGGTGAATATTTGGAAAGAAACCCATAAAACCGTTATCTTTGTCACTCACGATATTCAGGAGGCGTTATTGCTTGGTGAGCGCATAGGCATTATGTCTGTAGGTCCGTCTTCGAATATAACGGATATTTACCACAACACGTTACCTTACCCGAGGAACATCGCCTCGTCTGAGTTCAACACTTTGTATGACCGAATTCAAGGCCACTTTGAAGAATAATTGAGGTGATATACAAGATGAAATGGTTGGAGAAAAAATGGGTGTCTATCCCGCTTCTATGGGTAACGGTCATCTTAATCTGGCAGCTTGGTGCCCTTATCTATGGGCCTGACGTAATCCCTGGTCCGTGGCACACGATCCTGGGAGCACGCGAACTGATTGCTGACGGTACGCTAATGGAGTATATCGGAATCAGCTTCACACGTGTACTGGCAGGCTGGGTACTCGGAAGCATCATTGCTATTCCGGTAGGGCTGATTATTGGTAAAGTTCATCTCATCCGGCTGTTCGCGGAACCGTTCCTTAACTTTATACGTTTTATCCCGCCGATCGCCTTTATTACCTTATTTCTGGTGTGGTTCGGAATTGGAGAGCAATCCAAGATTGCGCTTATTATGTACGCAACTTTCTTCATTGTTGTATTGAATACACTGACAGGTGTGCTCTCCGTTGAAGAAGATAAAATCCGGTCGGCCCGAAGTATGGGAGCCAATGAACGGCAGATTCTGCTGCATGTGATTGTTCCGGCGACAACCCCGTATATCTTTACAGGTGTGCGACTGGCGATGGGAACCTCGTATATGGCCATAATCGGTGCTGAGATGATTGCCTCGAATGAGGGGGTGGGTTACTTAATCTGGAATTCCAGACTCTTTTTCCGAACAGATTGGATCTTTGTCGGACTGATTTCCCTGGGTTTTATGGGATTCCTGACGGATCGATTGTTCAACTGGTTTGGTCGCAGAGTACTCTACCGATATGGGGTCATTGGAGGAGCGAAGCGGGCCTGAAACAGAACCTGGGAACACCGAATTCCAGACGTTGCTTGAAAGGGAAGTTATCTTGTTTTAACGTTTGATCAATAACCTGTTTTGGCACTTCTACACGAGGCCAAAACAGGTTTTTTGTGTGCTGGCGTAAGGAGTTTCGGCATTGGGATCAAACCGTGGTATAATTGAATTTCAAAAATACAATAAACGTCATGCGGGCTGTACATACGCTGCATGCAGGAGACATTATGGATTGGATTATTGGCGCCGTATGCGCTTCTATGGTGGCTGGTGCTGCCTATGCGAAAAAGTCGCTAACCTTGTCTGGCTGCCTGGCAGCCATCATGATGGGAACGATATATTACGGAGCGGGTAACCTGTTCTGGTTTGGCACGTTATTGTTGTTTTTCATTACTTCAACGTTGCTCTCCAGGTTTCGTAAAGATCGGAAGCAGGAGCTGGAGAAATCCTATGCCAAGTCAGGAAATCGGGATGCCGGGCAAGTGATGGCTAACGGTGGAATGGGTATGTTCCTATGTCTGGGATACTGGATATTTCCACATCCGGCATGGGTGTATGCTTTCATAGGTGTAATGGCTACCGTTACATCGGATACATGGGCAACCGAAATTGGGAGTCTCAGTCGCAAGCCGCCACGCTCTGTTCTCACGTGGAAGGTACTTACGGCAGGTGCTTCAGGAGGTGTCTCACTTCTTGGCACCGTGGCTGCAGCCGTAGGCGGGGCTCTGATTGGTGCGGGAGCATTCTTGTTTTCCTGGATCGCCGGGATAGAAGGGCTTAGTCTGTTTAGTTGGACTTTTGTCGGTCTTGCAGGCGGGTTGGCAGGGGCTTTTGCCGATTCCTATCTGGGCGCAACGGTGCAGATGATGTATCGTTGTACTGTGTGTGGCCGTGAAGTTGAGGTACATGAACATTGCGGGCATCCAACGGTGCGGGCTCGTGGCTGGGCATGGATGAGTAACGACCTGGTGAACGTGCTTAGCTCGGTGATCGGCGGATGTGTGGCGATTGGTTTAGGTAACATTTTGGCGTTGTAAGGGGGAGTACATTTGAGCACTGTACAGGGAGACAAATCGGAGGCTATTTTGGATGCGGCCTATGGTATTTTTGGCTCGAAAGGTTTTTATGAGACCAAAATGTCTGATATTGCAGACGAAGCCGGCATCGCAAAAGGCACCATTTATTTATATTTCAAAAGCAAGGAACAATTATTTATCGCAGTATCCAAGCGGGATTGTAACAGTTTTATCAGCCGTCTTGAATATGCTTTGAACTCGTATGAGAACACAGGTGATAAACTTGGAGCAATAGCCAAGACCCACCTTACGTATTATTATGAGCGTCGCAATCATACCAAGCTCTTTTTTATGGCACCCAATAATGATCCGGATCTGATGAAATTCATGAAGGCATTCATGAATCAATACATGAGTATGGTGTGTGAGGTACTGGAGAGTGCAAGTGTACCTGAGCCTGTATTGCTCGCTGAAGCATATATCGGAATTCTGGACCGGCTGAAGATGGATATCATGTTAAATCCAGAGTTTAATGAGGAACATCTGAACAAACGAATTGCTTTTGCAGCAGCATTGTTTCTGGATGGATGCCGTTCTTTTTTACAAGTTTAAAGTAAGTGCGCGGATGTACGTAATATTGAATTTTAATTCACAGAGAAGTGGGTACGAGCAATGAACATAATGACGGTAGAGCAAATTGCAAAAAGTTATGGCGAAAAAATATTGTTCAAGGATGCTTCATTTGGCATGGCTGATCAGGACAAGATTGGTGTCGTTGGGGTAAATGGAACCGGTAAATCCACGTTTTTGCGTGTGATATCTGGTATGGAACCTGCAGACGCGGGACAGATCTCGATCGGTAATGACGTACGTATTCAGTTCCTGGCGCAAAATCCGGACTTCAATCCGGATAATACGGTACTGCAACAAGTATTCGAAGGTGACAGCATGGAAATGAGAACCGTGCGTGAATATACGGAAACGATGGAATTATTGGAACTGAATTCGTCCGATCCAGCGTTGCAAGAGCGGTTATTACGTTTGAATCAGCAAATGGAGCAGCTTCAGCTCTGGCAGATGGAGAGTGAAGCGAAGAGCATTTTGTCCAAATTGGGTATTCGTCAATTCGATGCACTGATGGGCACATTGTCTGGTGGACAACGCAAAAGGGTAGCACTTGCTGCTGCACTGATTCATCCTTGTGAACTGCTCATTCTGGATGAGCCTACGAACCATATTGATAATGATTCGGTCGTTTGGTTGGAGCAGTACTTGCAGAAGCGCCGCGGCGCACTGCTTATGATTACGCATGATCGGTATTTCCTGGATCGTGTGGCGAATGTCATGCTGGAATTGGATCATGGACGTTTGTTCCGATACGAAGCGAACTATACACGTTTCCTGGAACTGAAGGCGGAGCGCGAAGAACGGGAAGCTTCTTCGGAACAGAAGCGTAAGAACTTGCTTCGGACGGAGCTTGCATGGATTCGTCGTGGTGCCAAGGCACGGACGACGAAACAAAAAGCGAGAATTGATCGCTTCGAACAACTCAAAGACCAACAAGGAGTCCAGCGCTCGGGTTCATTGGAAGTATCCGTTGGCTCCACTCGTTTGGGTAAAAAGATTCTGGAGATCGAGCATCTTTCCAAATCCGTGGGTGGCCGCACGCTGATCGAAGATCTGAGTTATATTGCCGTACCTGGAGATCGGGTAGGGATTGTCGGACCGAACGGTAGTGGTAAGTCCACGTTGCTACAGATGATATCTGGCAAGCTGGAACCTGATGCAGGTGTGGTTGACGTTGGTCCTACGGTCAATCTGGGTTATTTCACACAGGAACATCAGGAGATGGACGAATCTCTTCGTGTGATTGAGTACATCAAGGAAGTGGCCGAGAATGTGAAAACGGCCGATGGCTCTCTGATTACAGCATCCCAGATGCTGGAGCGGTTCCTGTTTACCCCGGCATCCCAGTGGACGCCAATCTCCCGTCTTTCTGGTGGAGAGAAGCGTCGTCTGTATCTGCTGCGTGTGCTGATGGCTGCTCCAAATGTATTGCTGCTGGATGAGCCGACGAATGATCTGGACATCCAGACACTCGCTGTACTTGAAGACTATCTGGACGATTTTCCTGGTGTTGTTTTTGTCGTATCCCATGATCGCTATTTCCTTGATCGTACTGTGGATAAAGTTTTGTCTTTTGAGGGCAACGGTGCTGTACGTGTACACGTCGGCGACTACAGTGAATATGCGGAATGGATGCTGAAAAATGCGCCTGGAACTAATCAAGAGAGTGATACAGGAGTAGCGAAGGTGAAGCAGTCATCGGAGAAAACGACGCCTGCTGTGTCAGCGGCTAAACCGAAGTTGAAATTCAGCTTTAAGGAGCAACGTGAATACGACCAGATTGATGAAAATATTGAGAAGGCTGAAGCCAATCTTGTCCGGATTAACAAAGAGATGGAAGAGTCATTTAGTGATTCTGCCCGTCTGCAGGAGTTGATGGCGGAGCAGGTTGAGGCTGAGCGTCATCTGGATGAATTGATGGAACGCTGGACCGTTCTGAATGAACTTGCAGAGCAGATTGAACAGAGCAAGTCTTGATTTATAACTAAACATCGCCCTTTCTTCTACAGTGACTTTATGTCGCATTGGAGAAAAGGGCGATTTTTTTGTCTGCGAATTTGCGATTTTATGTGAAACGTTCTGTATGTTCATTACGTTGTATAAGTAAAGAATTCCATAGAAGGGAGAGAACACCACACTTATGTATAAAGAAATTAATCAACAGTTGGCAGCGCTCAAGGAAAAGGGGAGAATTTACGAGAAATGGACCAAACGTCTGGAGAAGCTTCAAACGGAGGAAAGCGAATGGGAAGCAAAGGTAAAACGTCGTCTGGAGCATCTCCAGAAGGAGCAGAAGGACGTTGATCGACTGAACAGTATGACATTGTCGGCATTTTTCTATCAACTGATTGGCAAGAAGACAGAGCGTCTGGAGAAGGAAGAGCTGGAACTCATGGAGAGCAAGGCTGCATACGACACCGCTTGTCGCATGTTACAAGACGTACAGGAGCAACGAATTCATGTGGAGCAGGAGTTGGAGGGCGGGCGGCAGTATCAGTACTGGCAGAGCGACTACAACGCGCTGTGGGGGAAGAAGGAAGGTCGTCTGCTGGACCAGGATGCGGAATTGCAACAGATGGCTGAGAATCGGGAACATCTGGCGAGTGAGCTTCAGGAACTGGATGAAGCTTTCCGGGAGGGGGAATACCTGCTCTATGCCCTTGAACGTGCCGAGAAGGCTTTGGCTTCGGCAGGCAATTGGGGTGTATATGACATGATGGGCGGTGGGGTGATCTCCACACATATCAAGCGAGGACGAATGGATGATGCTCAGGTCGCTATCATGGATGCAGGTAAGCGTCTACGACGTTTTCAGAAGGAACTGGAGGATGTAGAGATGGCTGTACACGCGGATCTGCATCTGGGAGGTCTGCTTTCATTCGCAGACTATTTCTTCGATAACCTCTTCGTAGATTGGATGGTTCAGGACAAAATTCGCAAAGCCGAACGTCAGGTGAAGGATGGACTGAGTGCCGTTCGGAAAACCATGCATGTGTTAAGAAATGAAATGCGTGACCATAAGGCAGAGTTAGAGATATTGGATCGTAAATATCATGCATATGTGGAACAGGCAGATTAAAAGACATGGAAACAAAGGCCCCTTCCAAGCACACTGAATTGTTGTGCTTGGAAGGGGCCTTTTTGATTAGACAAGACATATGAATGTCACCATGATGATTTCGTAGAAAAATGATTCTGTTTTACTTGGTTGTAATGTAGGCTGCGAGCAATCGTGCCGTATTCAGGACAGCATCCTTATGTGTACGCTCCATGGAATGAGATGCATGAACTCCAGGACCGATCAGTGCTGCACGGATATTGTTTCCTCCGCGTAAAGCTGCACTGCCATCTGAGCCATAGTGGGGATAAATGTCGACGACGTAATCCATTCCATCTTGTTTGGCCAGTTCAATGAGACGGCTGGTCATATCGTAATCATACGGGCCAGAAGAATCTTTGGCACATATGGAAACGTCGGTTTCTTTACAGCTCAGGTCATCGCCCATGGCTCCCATGTCTACAGCGATCATTTCACTAATTTCCGCAGGGATATACGATGCGCCATGTCCAACTTCTTCATAGTTCGAGATAAGCAGAGAGACGTTATGTAATGGTTTCCAGCCTTCACGATGTGCAGACTCAAGGATGCCAAAGAGGGCAGCCACGCTGGCTTTGTCGTCCAGATGACGTGATTTGATATAACCACTCGGCGTGATGACTGCGCGAGCATCAAAGGAGATAAAGTCGCCGACAGCGATCCCGAGTTTCAACACATCTTCCTTGGAGGAGACGACCTCATCGATTCGAACTTCCATATGGCTCTCGGACCGTTCAAAGGTACGTGCATCCGGATAAACGTGGACAGACGGATGAAGGGAGAGAATGGTGCCTGTGTATGTTTTTCCATCCCGGGTATGGATGCTGCAATATTCGTTTTCAATACTTTGCATCGAAAAGCCACCGACAGAGGTAAGCTTCAATGTGCCGTAGGATGTAACCGAGCGTACCATGGCCCCTAGCGTATCCACGTGAGCGCTTAAAGCGATTGTCTTGGAAGAGTCCTGTCCGGGCAATGTAAGCACCGCACCGCCCTTGTTATTCAGCTCACAAGCGATGCCCAGTGCGGCTGCTTCCTTCCGGATCATCTCGATAATATGATGTGTGTAACCACTTGGGCTTGGTGTATCCAACAATTTTTTTAGAAAAGACAGAACGTATGATTCATCAATTGTAAAACTCATTGTGTAATTTCCTCCTCGGATCATGGGTATGGTGTGAAACAAAATACAGCCTGTCTGGGGGAGAGAATGTGATACTACCATTCCTGACTCGCCAGCAGGCTGTCTCTGATTGGTTACAGTGTTCCCGTAGGGTTTCCTTTGCGCTGACTCTGGATCGAATCATTCTCCAATAGGCTGTCGGATTCATTTGAGTCAAGCGAATCCATCGATTTGAAAGAATCCAACGTAGATTTGCTTGTCGCGGAACTTTCCAATTCAGATACACGCAATTTCAATTGTTTGTTCTCGCGTTGCAGTCTGTATTGGCGATAGATGCCATATGACCCTACAATAATTCCACCGATCAGGGTACAGCCGAGAATCAGCAAGATCAGCGGGATTTGTACCGTGTTAAATAACAGGTTGACTTGTACGGAATCCACATTAATAACCGCAAAGATTCCCGTGAGCAGTGCAAAAACAAGACCTGCTATGAGTGCCCATTGCATTTTCATGGTGTTGCCTCCTTGTTGAACAATTGAGAACTAGATATGCATTACCCATATTCGGGTATGTTGCATCTTGCAATGATGATAAAATCCCCTGCCCAAACGGGCAAGGGATGCAGGTCACATGGAAAGACAACCTTATTTGGTTAGTTGCTCCATCTGTTCAATCAGTTCCTTGAAGACACTCATAGCTTCACGAATTGGCTGTGGTGTAGACATATCCACACCTGCTTTTTTCAGAATGTTGATGGAGTAATCACTGCCACCACTCTTCAGGAAGCCAAGATAACGGTCAACAGCCGGTTGGCCTTCTTCCAGGATTTGCTTGGAAAAGCTTGTTGCTGCGGAGAAGCCTGTAGCATATTTGTAAACGTAAAAGCTGTTATAGAAGTGGGGAATACGAGCCCATTCCATTTCAATTTCTTTGTCAACAGCCATGCCTTCTCCGTGATATTTAACGTTCAGATCATAATAGATCTCGGATAACAATTGTGGTGTTAATGCGTCACCTTGTTCCGCACGTTCATGAATGATTTTCTCGAATTCAGCAAACATGGTCTGACGGAATACCGTTGTACGGAATTGGTCGGCATAATAGGTCAACAGATACAATTTTTCCTTTGGATCTGTTGATTTGTTAAGCAGATAATCCATCAGCAACGCTTCGTTGGTTGTGGATGCAACCTCAGCCAGGAAGATGGTGTACTGGGCATCACGATACGGAAGTGTTGTATCAGAGTAATGTGAATGCAGAGCGTGACCCATTTCATGTGCGAGTGTGAACATGCTGTTCAGGTTATCTTTGTGATTCAACAAGACATACGGGTGAGTGCCGTAAGCGCCCCAGGCATATGCGCCTGAACGTTTATTTTCATTCTCATATATATCGATCCAACGGTTATCATATCCAGTCTGCAATGCGTCAGCATAGTCCTTGCCGAGTGGTTTCAGACCGTCTTTAACCGTTTGTTTCGCTTCCTCATAGGTAATATCCATTTTGTATTCGTCTACGAGTGGAGCGAACAGATCGTACATGTGCAATTGATCCACACCCAACAACTTTTTGCGCAGGTCCATATAACGATGCAATAACGGAAGGCTCTCGTGAATGGTGTCTACCAGATTGGTATACACATCCGTTGGGATGTTATCTCCATATAGGGACATTTCCATCACGGAAGGGTACTTCCGAACATTAGCATAGAACATATTTTTGGTTACATTTGCATTCAAGGCAGCCGCAATTGTGTTCTTCTGTTTGGCATACGTTTCGTATACCGCTTTGAAGGCACGTTCGCGAACTTCACGGTTAGGGTTCTCCAGGAACTGAATGTAGCTGCCGTGTGTCAGCTCAACTTCGTTACCATGTTCATCCTTGATTCTTGGGAACTTGAGATCGGCGTTATTCAGCATGCTGAAGATTGTCTGTGGTGCTTGTGAAAGGTTGCCTACCTGTGCAAGCAAAGCCTCTTCTGCTTGGCTAAGAACGTGGGCTTTTTCGCGTTTCATCTCTTCCAGCGTAAATGTATAAGCAGAAAGTTTTTCGTTTGCAATAAATGCGTCCAACTGATCATCCGGCAGGGAAAGAATCTCCGGTGTGACAAAAGAAAGTGCTTCACCAACCCGTACGCCTAATTTCTGGGCTTTTTGGGACAGGTTTTGATATGTAGGATTCGCTGTGTCTTCATCTTGATGCATACGTGCGTACACAAAGAGGCGTTCTATTTTGAGGCTGATCTCATCTTCGAATTCGAAGCAAGATTTGAGTACATCAGGTTGATTCAGTTTGCCTTGGAATTCGGAGGCCTTCTTGGTCAAAGACGATACTTCTTCATATTCTTGATCCCAGGCTTTCTGATCGGCAAATAAATCTTCCAGTTTCCAGCTATGTTCAGCCGGCACCTCGGAACGTTTCAATAATTGACTCATGGAAATCCTCCTTTGATGATCTGATGAATGTATGGACGAAGCTGCCTTCGTCTCGCTTGCCTGTGCGGAGAGAGACGAAGGAATCAGACTAAGTACCAGGATAACAGATAGCGATTTCTGGTATTTCAACGGCCTTCCTCCTTACGATACGAATAATCTCGTATAGTATGACCTTAGGCACGTTGAAATATTTGAGCATCTGGGTCCCCGTGATTAGGCTCCCATGTTATACAGAAAATAAACGATCAGGAAAAAGGCGAAACAAATGAGCAGGGTAGCAATAAGCGCCATTCCCCGTCTTAATCGATCCGGGATGGAATTGCGTCCCAGTATAAGCACAATACCAAGGGAGAAGGCAAGGATAATAAAGATGACGACATTGCTTGAGTCAAGCTGCATGGGTTAGACCCCTTTGAAGGCAGCCATCAATTGACGCCATTCATCCTCACGGTTCTCAAAATCTGCTTTTGGAAAACGGCGTTCAGCCCAGTGCATTAATGCAGGACGACTTAGGAAAGTATGGCATTCTTCGCCCCACTCTTCCGAAATTTCTCGCAGTACGAGATATTTGCCTTGAACTTCTACGGTCATCATATTCCACTTGTCTGTTTTGTATATTTCATGTTTTTTTATCATAGGTAGTCTCCAAACTAACGGTTTTGGTAAAATGATACCGTACCCTACGATTCAAAGCAAATTTTTTCGACATTTATGGAAAGTTAAATTGCAAAATGGAAGCCCATACAGTATAATAAGGGTATTCGCCATAGATGGCGATATTTTTAGGAGGTTTTTCATTTGAAAGGTACAGTTAAATGGTTTAACGCAGAAAAAGGCTATGGCTTTATTTCAGTTGAAGGCGGCGAGGACGTATTCGTACATTTCTCCGCAATCCAAGGAGATGGCTTCAAAACATTGGAAGAAGGTCAAGCGGTAGAATTCGAAATCACTGATGGAAACCGTGGTCCTCAAGCAGCTAACGTAAACAAACTGTAAGAATTTATCCGGCTAACGGACTTCTTATATATTATAAATTTATAGCTGAATATTAAGAACCTAAGCACAGTCCCCCCATGGGAGGCTGTGCTTTTTTTGATTCTAAAATTTTCAGTGTATATAACGGTTGAATACGATGTAAGTTTCCCTGTGTGTTCACGAGACACGATTGGTCATGCTGGACCATAACTTCAATCCGAAACCGATTAGTGCAGCTAGGGAGAAAGCCATAGCGGTGAGATAGAAGGTTTGTCTGCCTGCATGTTCCAGCAGCAGTCCGCCCAACGTTCCACTAAGAAGTCCCGAAGCACTGGACCAGACAATGGTGAACAAAGCCATACCTGTAGCTCTGTAGCCGTCCGGAACTAGGCGAATGATGTAGCGGACCGCCGTAACGTAGAAAATACCAAAGGTAACACTGTGCATCGTCTGAATCGCAACAACAGCTGCAGGTGTATCGGAGACAGACATGAGAAGCAAACGAACCGTATACATCAGTGCAGCAAAAGCAATTAGCGGCAGTTCTTTATAACGGTTTCCATACTTGCTGAGCAATAGAAATATGGGGATTTCACTTACGGAAGAGATCAGCAAAGACCAGCCGATCAGCCCCTCGCTGGCACCCAGATCTTTTAGCGTGATGGTAAGGAATGCTTCGTTCATGCGATGTCCCATGGCAAGCAAAAATACACAGCCAAAAAAGGTGAGCACATCTCTGCGTTTCAAAATAGCCCATAACCCCGATAGATCCATTTTGCTACTGCTTCCCGAAGGTTGATCCTTCAATTGAAAACTGATCAATAGTGTAGTTGCAGCAAGACCAACGCAGACCCAAATCGTCCATGCTGGACCAAAAGATCCAAGGAAATACCCGATACTTAATGCAAAGAAGGCATAACCGATCGAGCCGAAGACTCGAATGGAAGTGAAATTTCGGCCGTACTTGCTGGCCGTTGTAATAGCCATCGTATCGGAGAGTGGATAGACCGGATAATAGAAAAAGTAAAACAGGGTCACGAGTACAAATACCTGACCGAAAGTTGTTGCATTGGCGAGCATGATCCCTGTGATCAATTGACCACCAAGCAGAATGATCATCACTTTGCGTACCGTTTGGTAGCGGTCGCTGGCCATGCTCCAGAACATATTGGAGAACACAGAGATGAGGGGGCCAATTCCGTAGAGATATCCAATCTCAGCCCGACTGAAACCCAGATGACTGAAGTAAAGCTGGAAGTAGGATACCACCAGGACGGTGGAACCAAAGATGGTGAACATGAGAGCCCGAAGCCAGTTCTGATCCGGGCGGGCGTTGTGACTTAATTTCATGATGAGAGACTCCAATCCTGATAACAATTCAATGATTTTATTACCCTTTCAGGGATGTTGATTTACGGGCTCTAGGCACGGACATCGTAGGTTCTTGCTTCGTGCGCCGGATGACGAGCCAGACAATGATAAGTTCGGCGAGCAGGCCAAGGGATTGGGCTACAGCGCCAATCATGCCGTTCCACGCAGGGAAGATACTAACCAGTATAAGCAGCACAATTACCGTGCAGATTGCATTCGCCGTTTGTGAACGAAACATCGTTTTTGTCTGACCGCGAAGCAGAATGAGACCATTGCTGAAATCCAGAAAAGGGAAGATCAGCGGAAATAAGACGAACGCACGCAGTGTCCACAGACTTTGTTGCAAAAGTTCGCCCTGAACGCTCATGACATTTTCGAGTACCCATGGTCCCAAGGGGGTATAGGCAATTGACACCATCATCGCAAACGGAATAAATCCGGTGACAAGTGCGAATTTTCGTACCAATTTGGCGTCCACAAGGTAGAAATTCAGCACGATCTGATGGATGTATGTAAAGAAGCTTAGCATTAACTGCATCAGACTGCTTGCTATGGCAAAGGATGAAATGGCTAGTGCGATCCCGGTCGTTTTGCCAAGTACGATGTTAATAACCGGTCCTATGAACAGCGCTACAAAGCTGGATAAAAGCAGTGGCTTATAAAAGCGAAATACGTCTCCCTTGCTCTCGACGGGATGATCCTCAAGCTTGGCTGGCATCTTGCGCTTGATGCTGTTTCCCTCCAGAAAGCTGACGAGCGCTTCAATCATCATGCCAGTAGCAAAAATGATAGCGCCTACACGTCCACTGTCAATGCTGTCTGTGTATATGAAATAGAGGGATAGGCCGTACATTCCGGCTAAACGGAATACCATCCCGATGGTTAACCACTTGGTGCGGTTATTCGTAATGATGATCCCCTGATAGATGTTGCGGATCACTGAAAAGATACTTACATACATGAGAATTTCATATACGTCGATGACTTTGTTCAGCAGATCCGGACTTACACCAAACAAGTATTTGAACACCCCGGTACCAACGGGAGAGTATACAATAAGAAACCCAATGAGAAGCACACAGGCAAGAAATATTTTGGTCACAAACGTGAGGGCCTGAAAGGAAAGGCGATCGCGAACCAGTGCGGAACAGGTTTGCCGCAGCAGGGTGGAGGGGCGTTCCGTGAGGGTTAACAAGCTACCGGCGATTGCATAGCTGGCAATAACCGTCTCGGGATGAGCGGAACGTGCTAATGTGCTGTTTATGATGACGTGAGAAATGGTGACGAGAGAGGCGGAAATGCCAAGTGGCACAAAAAAAGAAAATAACCGTCTCCACGAAAGTGATTCACTTGACGACATGTCAACGACTCCTTTGATGGATGAAATATGCCTAGTATATCACAAAGCTTTGGGCGCGGATGCGATTTTTTATGCGGAATATGCGGCAGATCATTTGTACAATTAAGGGGATCATATTATAATAGGAATGGTTAAAAATCGCTCTAATACGTATTCAACCAAGTGGAGGCACATTTATTTTGAGCCAATCAAATCGAAAACGTCATCAATATCCGCGTGGACCGCTGGCATTGATGAGAGGGGTGTACAAATACACCATTCCGGAAACACGGAAGGCACTGAATGGATGGCGTGCTCAAGCTGAGGCGATTCCGAATGAGGAGTTGCGTACACAGGCACTTGCCAGTCTGAAGGATAAACAGTTTCACTGTGAAGGCGGAACCGTCTACGCATTGGCTGATTTGCCCAACAGGCACATTCTGATTCCGCTGATCGTTTCATATCAAACTATTAGTGATTATTTGGACAATCTGTGCGACCGCAGCACGTCGATGGACCCGGATGACTTTCGTCTTCTCCATCAATCCATGCTTGATGCGGTAGATCCCGAAGCAATTCCCGTCAATTATTATGCCCTCCGTGAGGAGCAGGATGACGGTGGATATCTGCGGAATCTGGTGACTACATGTCAGGAACTGACCCGTCAGTTACCAGGCTATACGTCCGCCAAGCCCCAAATTCAGGATCTGGCAGGCCTATACACGGACCTGCAGGTATATAAGCATATCAAGCCGGAACTGAGAGAAACGGCACTGCTCGAATGGTGGTCGGAGCATCGTCATCGCACACCTCAGTTTCGTTGGAACGAATTTGCTGCTGCAACTGGCTCTACACTGGGCGTTTTCATGCTGTTTCTGGCTGCGAGTGACGATCAGTTGACTGAAGAGCAAGCGGCCTCGATCCACACGGCCTATTTCCCACATGTATGCGCATTGCACATTATGCTCGATTATTTAATTGATCAGGATGAGGACCGCATCGGGGGAGATCTCAACTTCTGCAACTATTATGAGAATGTGGAGACTATGCTGGACCGAATTGCTTTTATTGTGGAGATGGCACGCAGTGATGTACAGAAGATTCCGGGAAGCTCCTTTCACCGGATGATCATCGAAGGACTGATAGCCATTTACCTGTCTGATCCCAAAGTCAGCGAACAACAGGAAGTTCGCGTTGTATCCAAACGTCTGCTGAAAAATAGTCCGATCACAAGAATATTTTTCTTCATTTTCAGTCGCTGGATACGGAAAAATATGTAAGTCAGGTGTGATATTGCGGAGCCTGAAGTGAAACTAGAGGAGGAAGAAACATCATGACAGCAGTAAAGAAAATCGCAGTATTAACGAGCGGTGGTGATTCACAGGGGATGAACGCGGCTGTTCGTGCGGTTGTTCGCAGCGGACTGTTTCACGGTCTCGAAGTATTTGGAGTTCAACGTGGATACCAGGGTCTTTTGAATAATGACATTTTCCCAATGGATTTGCGGAGTGTAGGGGATATCATCCAACGTGGGGGAACGGTTCTTCAATCGGCACGTTGCAAGGAGTTCTATACCGCTGAAGGTCAGCAAAAAGGTGCGGACATTCTGCGTGCGCGTGGCATTGACGGTCTGGTTGTTATCGGTGGGGATGGTTCCTACAACGGAGCAAACAAACTGAGCAAACTGGGTATTAACACCATGGGTCTGCCAGGAACGATTGATAACGATGTTTCATTCACCGACTATACCATCGGATTTGATACAGCTGTAAGCATAGTAGTTGATGCAGTAAACAAATTGCGTGATACGATGTCTTCACACGAACGTTCTTCCATCGTGGAAGTTATGGGTCGTCACTGTGGGGATATCGCTCTGCATGCCGGACTTGCTTCGGGTGCTGAAACGATTCTTGTCCCAGAAGTTCCATTTGATATGGACGAAGTAGCAGATCGGATGAAAGCTAACTTTGCACATGGCAAACGTCACAGTATTATCATCGTTGCTGAGGGCGTGGGCAAGGGTGAAGATGTAGCAAAAGAACTGATGGAACGTTGTCCAACGTATGAGCCGCGTGTAACCGTTCTGGGTCACATTCAGCGTGGGGGTACGCCAACACCTTTCGACCGTAACCTGGCAAGCCGTCTTGGCGACTTCGCTGTTCGCAGTCTGATTGCAGGCGAGACAGACAAAGGTTGTGGCATTATCAAGGGTGAACTTACCCTGACGGATATTGATAAAGTGGTTAACACAAAAAAAGATTTCGATATGGTGACTTACGAGCTTGCACAACGTTTGTCCCAATAATTCCATTCATACGCAAAGAGCACAATCCCGTTTTAACGTGGATTGTGCTCTTTTTGTTGTTTCACGGAGTGAGTATATCAATGTTACGCCTTGCGGAGTGCGGCTTGTTTTTGTACCAGGAAGAGTCTCCAGAGAAGCGCTGTTGCTCCTACAGCAAGGCCGGCAATGAGGCCGATCCAGTATCCGAAGGCACCGAGTGAAGTATACGTAGCAGTTAGATAGCCTACAGGCAAGCCAATGATCCAATACGCTATAAACGTAATGATTAGTGCCGGATTAACATCTTTGTAGCCACGCAATGCTCCTTGGGTCGGTGTAGCAATCGCATCTGAGATCTGAAAGAAAATGGCGTAGATGAGGAAATGCTGCGTAAGTGCAATGACCTCTCGATCGTTTGAATACACGCCTGCAATCTGTTCGCCGAACACAATCAACACGATCGCTGTCAGCAGTGAGAGCCCGATGGCTCCACCAATTCCAAGCAGACTGTATTGTCTGGCATCTCTCAGACGCCCCGCACCTGCCTCATAGCCCACAAGGATCGTAAGAGCCATACATATGCTCACAGGCAGCATGTAGAGCGTAGAAGCGAAATTCAGCGCCGCCTGGTGGGCAGCAATTGTTGTGGTATCGAAACGGCTCATCATTAAAGTCACAGCAGCGAAGATGGACGTTTCGAAAAAAGTCGCAAATCCGATGGGCACTCCAATCTTGAGTAACTCTTTCCATTTGGCGAATGAGACACGGGTCCATTGACGGAAAATGCCATACTGGGCGAAAGGTTCGACCCGATGGACAAAAAAGAGACTAATAAGAAAGATCAGCCAGTATGTACATGCTGTAGCAACACCAGCACCAACACCGCCCAATTGTGGAAAGCCCCAGCGGCCGAATATCAGCAGATAATTTAGAAAGATGTTAACGGGCAGGGAAACCAACGTAATGAACATCGTAGTCCGTGTCTGGCCAAGTGCATCCATGAAGCTGCGCAGCACTGTATATCCGAAGAGTGGGATAATGCCAAAAGCAAGTGCGCACAAAAAATAGAAGGCAACTTGGGCAACTCGGGGTTCCAGAGGCATTCCGTTCAGTATAGGGCCAAGTAACAACGCCCCGGCTCCGATAACGACGAGACTGACTGCGATCCCGAGATACAGCGCCTGGATGACGTTATACCCGATCTGATCATTACGTTTGGAACCTAACAGATGGGAAACGACAGGTGTAATACCGATCAGAATCCCGCTTAGTCCAGTTTGAACTGGCATCCATAGACTTGTGCCGATTGCGACGCCTGCAAGGTCGGCCGGAGAAAACTTGCCTGACATATTGGTGTCGAAGAACGACATGGCAGAGAGGGCGATTTGAGTGGTGAATATGGGCAAAAATATAATCAGGAATTGCTTCACTTTTTGGGAAAAACTTGTTGTGTTCATGTTCACTGGCAGTGCCTCGCTATTCTAAAGAGATGTCATCCAAGTGTCATATCTGGACAGCTATTTATTGTAGTGGATTTTGTTCAATTTGAATAGGGACAGAAGCAGAGTAGGGGTGTACAGAGAAAAATGAACACCAAAAAACCTCGCTCCGCTTCAAGCAGAACGAGGTTGGATGAAATGAGAAGTATGAAAGAGTGCGGATTACTTATATTGTACACCTGATGTATAACGGTTGGACGCATTCCAGAGCAGATATTCATGCACATCCATGTCTTTCATCGCTCTAATCTGGTCTTCCACTTGTTTCTTGCCATACTTGATATAATGCCCACTGCCCAGCCAGCTTGCTGTGAAGTCCTGAATCCACGGACGAATGACGGGTTTGAGTTCTTTGGTAGGGTCTAGTTTCTTGTGTGTATCTTCCATTGAACCCTTGATGGTTGTGTAAGGATCTTTGTCAGGATCCTTGACCCCATACCAGCCAGTAGAATAGTGACTAGGGTATACCATCGGTGAGATGACGTCCACGTTTTCGGATATCTTAACAAAATCCTGTCCAATGCCCTCAGCCGCAGGTACAGAAGCGGCATAACCGAAAATATCAACCGAGACACGGACCCCTAGCGGGGCTAACTCCTTGCGTGCATATTGCACGAATTCAGCCACAACATCCACGCGTGACTTGTCAGATTTGGTATATTTCAATACATCGGCTCGAGTTTCGAAACCTTCCGGGAAACGAACGTAGTCAAATTGAATCTCTTTAAATCCAAGCTTGGCAGCTTCCTTTGCAATCTCAATGTTATAGTCCCATACTTCCTTGCTGTACGGATTCACGAAGCTGTCGCCTTTGCCATTTGCCCATACAGATCCATCCTTGTTGCGGAAGGAGAGCTCCGGATTTTTCTTGGCAAGAATCGTATCTTTGAATACAACGACACGTGCAATCGGGTAGACCTCATGTTTTTGCAATCGTTTCATCAAGGCATCGATATCCCGAATAAAAGGTTGGGATTTACCCATTTTCTGAAGCGCTTTGTTTTCTGTGGGATAAGTTATGTATCCGAGATCGTCTTTGATATCAATGACCATGGCATTCAGTTCTGTACTGTCGGTCAGTTCCAGCAATTCTTTCATACGTGCACCGCCGGCACTGTAGGCCGTTACATAGATACCTTTGACCACAGGTGCATCAGGTTGAGGATCAATTTTGGCAGGTGGGTTATCGGCATCAATAACAACCTGATCTTTTTGAGATTGGATAATTGCGGTGTTAAAACTGTTGGTTAACGATTGGAATTGAGGATTTCCCTGGTCCGCCACTGCGGGGGCACCACCAAAGCTTCCAAAGGCCATAGCCATTAAAGCCCAAAACATGTTCATTCATTTCCACTCCCTTATGTGTGCATTCCATGTATGAATTATACATTAAAGCCTCTGGGCTTTTAACCATATTAATCAAGTAATGAAACACATGGAAAAAATGAAAACCGCTTCCTGCTGAGGAAATCCCCTGCAAGAAGCGGCGTGATCAATCTGAAAAAAATTATTGAATGTAAATCTCATTTTGATGCTCACAAATACTGTACTGAATGATTTCCATTGCGTCTCCCTGTTCCAGGATGCCCAGCCCATCCCGGAGGACAATCAGTGAGTCGAGTTCATTCGGTTTCAAGAAAGGGAGCATTTCCGGGCACCATCTGTTGACAATCTCAAACAGTTTTACCGTTTCCATATCCACAATAATCACCCTTTCCTACTCGAATTCCAAAATGGTAAGTCATTCGGCGCGATTCGGGAAAGCATATGGCCTGTGAAATTGAAGGGTTGAACCTGCTATACAACATATTTAGGAGCCGTACACCGTTATTATACCACAATGTTGTGAATTGTTAACCGTACAGGTGTCTCAACTTCTGCGAAATGAACCCATAACACCAACCGTTTCCACAATGTTAACAAAAGCGTTTGGATCTGTATCCTTGATAATACGTTTAATTTCAACCAACTCGTAGCGGGTGGTAACGGTCATGAGCATGTCCTTCTCAATATCCGTGTAGGCTCCCTGAGTCTTAATTTTGGTAACTCCACGAGGCCGAACAAGTAATTTTTTTAACATGGCTTCGGTTTCGTTTGTAATAATGTACAGTGTTACTTTGACGTGACTGATATGGATCAGATCAAGCACTTTGCCTGTAATGTAGATGGATACCATCGAGGCCAAGGCTGTATTCCAATTGTCACTCAGGTATCCTGCAAGCATAATGATCGTACCGTTCATACCGGCCATTACTGTACCAATCGGAAAGTCTCGTTTACGCGTGAAAATGGACCCAACAATGTCGAGTCCTCCTGTGGAGCCGCCCACTCGGAAGGAAACGCCAGTGCCCATTCCAATAAGCACACCGCCAAATACAGAACTAAGTAAAGGGTCTGTAGCCACAGCAAAAACAGGCAGAAGCGCAATGAACCAGGAAGTGGCTGCTACCGAAAGAATACTTAATGTAATGAAGCGTCGTCCAAGAATAAACCAACCTGCAATGAGCAGGGGAATGTTAAGAACAAAATACATTATACTAAGATTCAACGTTGTAAAATAACCCAGAAGCATTGAAATACCGGACACCCCGCCGCTTAAAAGCTGATGGGGGACCAAAAACCAGTTGAAGCCGCAGGCAATAGCTGCAGCACCCAAAATGATCACTAAAGAGTGCCAAATTATTTTGGGCAATTTAATCACCTCATTTATATTTAAAACCAGATTGCTGGTAATCTTGAATTGTTTTGTGATATAATAATTTGTGGATATTCTTGAGTAGGAAACTTTTCCTAAATGGAGCAATAAAATTTTGAAATGTTTCAAACACATGTATGTAGTTTTAGTCTTATGTTGGGGACCCATTCATGGAATTATATTCGTTAGTGAAAATAATTCGTCCCGTTGGGATACCCTATAAATATTAACGCTACTTAAGAATACAGACAACAAAGTGGATTGTCCACCATGTCCACCATATAAAAGGAGCATGAATAATTTTGACAAATTTAAACTTTACAGATTTCAATCTTGAACCACTGGTGCTGCAAGCCATCACTGAGCTCGGGTTTGAAGAAGCAACACCGATCCAATCCAAAGCGATTCCTTTGGCACTCGAAGGCAGAGATTTGATTGGTCAAGCTCAAACAGGTACGGGTAAAACAGCTGCATTCGGTATTCCGTTGATCAGTAAAATCTCAAAAAGTGACGAGAAAATCCGCGCCCTTATTATGGCACCTACACGTGAACTTGCAATTCAAGTTGCTGAAGAGATCGAAAAACTCACTCGCTTCAAAGGTCTTCGCTCCCTGCCAATCTACGGCGGACAAGATATCGTGCGTCAAATCCGTGCACTGAAAAGAAAACCACAGATCATCATTGGTACACCTGGACGTCTCCTTGACCACATCAACCGCAAAACAATCAAACTAGATGATGTACAAACTGTTGTACTGGATGAAGCAGATGAAATGCTCGACATGGGTTTCATGGAGGATATCCAATCCATCCTGAAACAAGTTCCAGACGAGCGCCAAACTATGCTGTTCTCAGCAACAATGCCTCCTAACATTCAAAAATTGGCACAACAATTCTTGAACAATCCTGAACACATTTCTGTGATTCCGAAACATGTTAGTGCACCATTGATTGACCAATCCTATATCGAAGTACCTGAGCGTCAAAAATTCGAAGCATTGAGCCGTTTGTTGGATATGGAATCTCCTGAACTGGCGATCGTATTCGGACGTACAAAACGTCGTGTTGACGAATTGGCTGAAGCTTTGCAAAAACGTGGATATTCTGCAGACGGTCTTCATGGTGACTTGTCCCAGAATCAACGTGATGCGGTAATGCGTAAGTTCCGTGACGGCAGCATTGACGTACTCGTTGCAACAGACGTGGCTGCACGTGGTCTCGACGTATCTGGTGTAACTCACGTTGTTAACTTTGACCTTCCGCAAGATCCGGAGAGCTATGTTCACCGTATCGGTCGTACAGGTCGTGCGGGTAAAGAGGGTGCTGCTTGGTCCTTCGTTACACCGCGTGAGATTGATCACTTGCACTTCATCGAGCGTGTAACACGTCACCGTATTCCACGTAAACCACTGCCAACAATGGCAGAAGCGGTTGAAGGTAAACAACGTTTGACAGCAGAGCGCTTGCTGGAAATCGTACAATCAGGCGAACTGAACGAATACAAAGGTATTGCGATTCAAATGCTTGAGCAATATGATTCTGTTCAACTGTTGTCGGCTGCACTGAAGCTCCTGACAGGTGACAAGAAAGATGCTCAAGTTGATCTGACTCCTGAAGATCCAATCCGTGCAAAACGTCGTAAACCGGATGTTCGCTCAGGCGGACGTAAACCATCGGGTTACAGCGGCAACCGCACAAGTGGTAGCGGCGGCAGTGGTGGTGGTTACAACCGCGATCGCAACAGCAGTGGCAGCGGACGTGGTGGCTACAACCGTGATCGTAACAGCGGTAGCAGCAGCACTAGCGGTGGAAGCAGAGAAGGTGGTTACAACCGTGACCGCAAACCGCGTCCAAGCAGTAACGAAGGACGTCGTCCAGCGAAAGATTCTTCTTTCGAGTAATTTAAACGTATGATCTGAAAAATGGAGCGGGCAACTGCTCCATTTTTTTATTTTCAAAGTGACTGCATCATTTTATTTCACTGCCAGAAGTGGCCAGAAGCGCTAGCTAAGGACAATGACGATCTCTTTTCGGGAAGTACTGGCTTTTCCTATCTATAATAAGGTATATTAATATTAGACTTCAGGTAATTCGCAAGGCTGCAGAGGAGGAGAAATGTTTGGAATTTAAAGGAGCTATGGGTGGGATCTACCGGCTTACAGAGTGGATTACGAGACTGGCCGCAACCAATCTGTTGTGGGCTATTTGTTCGTCTCCGTTCTTGTTTTTCTTGATTATGAAACTGCTCGTGATGCAGCAGAACCTCGCAAACGAATCATTGCAAATGAACTGGGCTATAGCTATTGTGGCACCGCTTACACTGTTCCCGGCGACTTCGGCGCTGTTTACGGTTGTTCGTAAATGGAATATGGGCGATACGGATGTACCGATCTTCCGTACTTTCTTTGTAGGTTACAAGGAAAACTACAAGCAAAGTTTAATTGGGGGTATTTTTTACACACTGCTATTCGCGATTATGTATCTGGATTATACAGTGTACATGACTCAGTTCCGCAATATGCAGCTCGTGGGAATCATCATGTTAGTACTGCTTCTCTTGTTATTTGTATCACTCTTTAACTTCTTCTCGATGGTTGTACATTATCATATGTCCATCGGACTCATTATCAAAAACGCGGTATTGCTTACGCTGATCAGACCATTCCGTGTATTTTCCACATTGCTGGGAAGTGGATTGCTGTTCTACATCGGTTTCCGTTATCCGGTCTTGTTTGTTTTCTTCATTATCAGCATCATTGCCTGGTTTGCTTTCTTTAACTTCTACGCAACCTTCAACAAGATGCAGGAGCAGATGGAGAAGATGCAACTCAAGAAGGAAGAAGAGGAAGCTGCTGCGCTGGCTGAACAATCAGCAGAGAATGGTGAAACATCTGAGCCATCAGACGACAAAAACATTACATTGCAAAAATAAAACATGATGAATCGCCATTTACTTTTTACACAGTTAGGGATATAATAATTGTACATCCTGCGATGTACGTTTCGGTTATTCGTTGTTTTGAACCAATGATGATGTCTTCGGGAGATCAACACAGAATGTTGCTGAAAAGCCCTGTCTATACGACATGGGGACTTCAAAAAGCATTTTTGCGGTCACCCACCTGCCAAGCAGGTTCATAAGACAATGTAGCCGGACGGCATAGGCGGGTTCCTAAATCTTCATGTACAGCACCCTGACTTTTCCTCTACAAAAGGAATCTCAGGGTGTTTTTAAGTTGTGATGAATGTTTTTGATTGGTTTTATGATAAATATGATGCTTGCCCTTTTGTTACTACTTGAACAATGTTACACTAAGATACATAAATGGAACGGTTACAATCAAAGGAGGAAGGGTCTTGACCTTAAAGAGAACGCTCGTCGGTATCATCCGCAGCATGGAGGGGACCAGCGATCGAGCCAAGGATCCCAAATTAAAAACACGGTATTATAACTTATCCAAAGACAGAGCCTGGGAAGAGGTCTCTTCGACACTCAAAAAGATTCCGGGTTATAAAGTGCTGCATGAAGTGCCTTCTGTTGGAGAAGTTATTCTAGAGAAGCGGACTACCTTTGGACGGACGATGGATATTACAGTTTCCATTATCTCAGTAAGTCCTGTTCGCAGTGCGGTGGATATGTATTCAGCTTCACGTGGTTCACTTGGAGACTTGGGTTCCAATTATCGCACGATTATGAACTTATTCTCTGTACTGGATAAAAAGCTAAGCAAGTATAAAGCAAATGATTGAAATAGATGATAAATAACAAAAAGCGAGTGAAGGTTAACCTTCCTCGCTTTTGTTCTGAACGTATGATAATTTCTACAGCAAAGCTTTTACAGCAGCAATCGCTTGTTCGAAGTTAGGGGACTCTGTCATTTCAGGCAAATACTCCACATATGTAATCCGGTCTTCGGCATCCAAAACAAAAATGGAGCGCATGTCGAGTTGGAATTCTTTGATCAGAACGCCGTAGTCTTCACCGAAAGAACGTGTTTTGTAGTCTGACAATGTAACTACGCGGTCAACACCAGCTGCTCCACACCAACGAGCCTGAGCAAACGGAAGGTCAACGCTTACTGTCAAGACAACAACATTGTCTCCGAGTTCTCCAGCTTCCACGTTGAAACGACGAGTTTGCGCATCGCATACGCCAGTATCCAGGGAAGGAACAACGCTGATTAATTTGATTTTGCCTGCGAAGTCTTTCAGGGAAGCGTCCTCAACCAGGTTCTTGCTCAGTGTAAAATCAGGTGCTTGATCGCCGACTTTCAGTTCGGGTCCGATCAATGTAATAGGGTTGCCTTTAAATGTGGCTGCGCCTGTACGTTCTTGTGTCATAATAATGTTCCTCCTTATAAATTGGTGATCCGTGCCAAAATCCATTATAATCTTTTATGAAAGGCATTGTCCAATTCGGACATGTACCATTACGATGGATCAGAGATGTAAGTCCGATCTGAACAGGGTGGAGTGAAAGAAGAAATTTATGATATTTATTCGCTATGAGAACTGGAAAGGTTATTTGAAGTATTTCCCTTTGACGTCGCTTTTTTTAATTGCCAATGTAGTCATGTTTATTGTGTTAACGGTGAACGGTGGATCAACGAACAATATGGTGCTGCTGAAATTCGGGGCACTTACGAATCATGAACTGTTCGCACATGAATGGTGGCGTTACATTACATCCATGTTCCTGCATGCGGGCTTCAGTCATTTATTGTTTAACAGCTTTGCGTTAATCGTATTTGCTCCACCGATGGAGCGGTTGCTCGGGTCGGTAAGGTATGGTGTATTGTACCTGGGTGGCGGTGTATTGGGTAATATTCTTGCTGTTGCGTGGTACAACTCGGTTGGGAGTATTACCATCTCGGTAGGTGCTTCAGGAGCGATCTATGCCGTCTATGGTGCATTCCTGTATGTAGCGCTGTTCCAGCGAACGATGATGGACGAGGCTTCGCGCAAAACGATGTACACATTGCTTTTGTTCGGGATCATATTCTCCTTTGCCATGTCGGGCATCAACTGGATGGCTCACCTTGGTGGATTGTTGGGTGGATTCTTTATTTACGGACTGTTGATCAGATTGTGGAAACCCCGCAGCTTAAAGCGGTAGTCAGAACGTTCTCAAGATGGAATACAGTCAAGGATAAGTAGGGTATAACAGATTGGAGCGATCAGGCGAGTGGAATTAAGACAGTTGCATTACTTTTTGAAAGTGGCACAGAAGGAACATGTAACACAGGCTGCTGAAGAGTTGCATGTGGCACAGTCGGCGGTGAGTCGTCAGATTCATCAGCTGGAAGAAGAACTGGGCGTGGACCTTTTTATGCAAAAGGGACGAAACCTGCAGTTGACTGCAGTGGGGCAGCTTTTTTGCAAACGAATTGAAGGTATCTTGAAAGATTTGGACAAGGCAGTCGGGGAAGTTCATGAGTTTCTGGACCCGGAGCATGGAGAGATTCGAATTGGGTTTCCGCATAGCCTGGGGATTCATCTCATTCCTTCCGTGGTGGCTGCTTTCCGTCAGCGCTACCCCAACGTGAAATTCAGATTCAAGCAGGGGATGTTCCCTACACTGATTCGGGATGTGTTATCGGGAGAGGTAGACTTGGCATTCATTTCTCCTTTTCCAGAGAAGCATGATCAAGTAGATGGCGATATTGTACTCACGGAAGAATTACATGCGATCCTTCCTCCTAATCACCCGTTAGCTGGTGAAGAGACAATTGCGCTTGAACAGCTCAAGGATGATAAATTTGTATTGTTTAGCAAAGGTTATTCTCTTCGTCCTATTGTGTGGCATGCCTGTCTGGAAGCTGGTTTTACACCCAAGATCGCTTTTGAAGGGGAAGAGACCGACACCATCCGCGGATTGGTCGCTGCGGGCATGGGGGTCAGTCTTCTGCCTGAGATGGCGTTATTCCAGACGAATCCGTTGCAACCGGCACATGTGGCTATCTCCCATCCCAAAGTAACGCGAACTATCGGGTTAATTCATCGTGCGCATGATAAATTGCCGCTGGTTGCTCAGTCCTTTCGTTCATTCTTGCTTGATTATTTCGGTTTACAACAAAACAATACCCCATCCGATTAACGGTGGGGTATTGTGTTTTGTTTTTTTTTGTATTAAGTATCCAATTAATCACGGCTGTTGAAGATTCCGATGTAACGAATCAACTCAAGCAGTGAGATCAACGCTGCAGCAACGTAAGTCAAGGCTGCGGCATTCAGAACTTTTGCAACACCTTTTTCTTCTTCATTACGGATGTACCCTTCGGATACCATAATCTCTCTAGCGCGATTACTTGCATTGAACTCAACCGGTAAAGTGATGAGTTGGAATGCTACAGTTACGGAGAAGAAGATGATACCGATACCTACAAGGTTCATGGCGTTGAAGATGAATCCTGCAATTAACAGGAATGGAGCTAATCCGGATGCAAAGTTCACAATTGGGAAGATCCGGTGACGCAGTGCCAGCATCGGATAACTTTCTTTATGCTGAATGGCGTGGCCAACTTCGTGACACGCTACCGAAACAGCTGAGATTGAGTTTTCGTAATATACTGGTTCTGATAAACGTACAACCCGATTGATCGGATCATAGTGATCAGAGAGTGTACCGCGTACAGGTTCAATTGGAACATCATGCAGGCCGTTAGCATCAAGCATCTGGCGAGCGGCATCGTAACCAGTCATTCCGTTCTGGTTCGGTACCTCCGACCAACGTCTAAACGTACCTTTAACGCGAAATTGCGCCCATAAAGAGAGCAAAAAGGCGATAATGATCAATACGAACATACCGTTATTAAAACTCATATTCATTCCTCCGCTTTCTAAGAATAAGCTACATCATGGTGTTCTCAAGCAAGATTTTTAGTGCCTCCATTGTACCGGCACTTTTGGTGAGGAGTCCTGCCATCATTTTACGTGCTTGTACAGGTTTCATCTCTCCAAGTAGCGGTTTGAGTTCGTTAACCTCTCGCTCAAGTTGTTGTACGTGAAGTTCCAATGTTGTCAATTTGCTGGCAACTTGTTCTTCTGTACTAACCAGACGCCACTTCTCAAGAGATTGCTTAATCTCGTCGAGACTATACTTCTCTTGTTTCATCTGTACAATACGTTCAAGCCTCGTTAAAGTTTCATTACTATAGAGACGATAATTTTTTTGTGTACGTTCTTCGGGAGCGATTAGTCCAAGCTTTGTGTAATAATCAATCGTCCGTTCACTAACACCAGCGGTCTTGGCGAGTTCGCCAATCCGAAAAAGTTTCATATCCCCAATGATATTCACCTCGCTTGCAAGTTCAAATGTAGGGAATTGTAGTTTCCACTTGTGAATTTCTAGACTACGCCCAATTTTTCTTACTAATAAGTATGATACATGATCTTTAACCGTACAGTCAAACGTTATGCTTTGGCAATCAGCATACTGCATTTCTATATCTATGTACTCATAGAATGTGATTATGTACTTAAGTGCAAGAAAAAGACGTATGACTTTATTCCCAGAAATAATTTTCAATTTTGATGAAAATACTCTTGTCAACTTTCCTCTCTTCTGCTTATAATGACATTAAGAGTTTCACGTTATGTGAAGAAACTTAACATAAGAGGGAGTGGGGTATATGAGAAAGAAATGGTTGGTTTCCATGTTAGTAATGCTTACTTTGTTCGCTTTTCCGGTTAGCGCATTTGCGGCTGCGGAGGGTCCGACTAACATTGAACTTCAAAGTGGTTTGAACTCAGCCTTTACGTTTCTGGCTGTTGTACTCGTGTTCTTGATGCAAGGGGGATTTGCTTTACTTGAAGCGGGTTCAACACGAATGAAGAATGCAGGACACATTGCGGGTAAGACCATCCTGACATTGGGAATTTCAGTTATTGCCTTCTGGGCTTTGGGTTTCGGTCTTGGTTTCGGTAATGGTAACAGCTTCTTTGGAACAACAGGATTTTTCCTGAGCGGTGACAAGATGGCTGCTTCCTTCGAATCACTGGCTTTCTCCGATGTTCCACTGACTGTTAAATTCGTTTTCCACCTCGCTTTTGCGGCGGTATCTCTGGCCATTGCCTGCGGTGGTATGGCTGAACGTGCAAAAATGAGCGTATATATTGTATTCGGTACACTTTATACCATTATCATGTATCCGGTTGTTGCTCACTGGGTATGGGGCGGCGGCTGGTTGGCTGAGCTGGGTATGCAAGACTTTGCAGGATCGACGGTTGTTCACTTGACTGGTGCGACTGCAGCATTGGTAGCGACCATCTTGTTGAAACCACGTATTGGTAAATACAACAAAGACGGCAAACCTAACATCATTCCAGGTCACAACCAAGTGTATTCCGTACTCGGGGTTATTATCCTCTGGATCGGTTGGTTCGGTTTCAACCCAGGTAGTACGTTAACGGCCTTGGACGATGGATTCTTTGGTTATGTTGCATTAACTACTAACGTAGCTGCTGCAGCTGGTGGTGTTGCTGCACTGTTGATTTCTTGGGCAGTTCTAGGCAAGTCCGATATTCCTAGCATGTTGAATGGTGTGCTTGCGGCACTCGTTGCAATTACAGGTGCTTGTGCCTTCGTTGAACCTTGGGCAGCTCTGGTTATCGGTGCTTTGGCTGGTGTTATCACATTCTTCACGGCACAGTACTTCGATCGTAAAGGAATTGACGATCCAATCTACGCTTTCTCCGTACACGGTGTTGCTGGTATGTGGGGAGCAATCTCCACAGGTTTGTTCGCTACACCAGAACTTGCTGAGCATGCGGGTGTAGGTCAAGCGGGTCTGTTCTATGGCGGTGGATTCCACCAATTGGGCGTACAGCTTCTCGGTCTGGTAGGTGCTTTTGCCTTCGTACTGGTAATGTCCTTCATTATTCTGGGCGGTATGAAAGCGATCATGGGCATCCGTGTTACTGAAGAAGAAGAAACAATGGGTCTGGATATCAGTGAGCACGGTACTTACGGATACCCTGAACAAATGAAAAATGTAGATTCTAAATCCAATGGTGGTACGTTCAGCTCCTGAGGTGAATGATGCTGAATCATGCTTCAAGGAGGCTGGACATGATGGAACCCATCTCGTATACAAACTATTCCTGGTCTTATCAGGGAATCGATGGTGCGGTGTCTTCTCAAGAACTGCGCCAGGCACGTGTAATATTACAGAACGAGCTCCAGGAATTGTTGTCCGCTTCCTTGTCGCCGATCGAGTGGTACCAAACGGTAAATGAACTGCATGACCGGATTGCACGGAAAGCAGTAGAGTTATGCATTCAGGGGATGGTTGAGGAAGGCTTCGGCCAACCTCCCGTCCCCTATGCCTTTATCGTATTTGGCAGTTCCGGCAGGGAAGAAGCAACGTTATGGAGTGATCAGGATAATGGCATGATCATTAGCGATACTCCGCATGAAGGTAAAGAGGAATATTTTGCTCAGCTCGGACTGCGAATGACGGATATGTTAGAAGAGCTTGGTTACGCCAAGTGCGAAGGCAAAGTCATGTGCTCTGAGCCACTCTGGAGAAAAACGCTGGCGTCATGGAAACAACAATTAGCAGATTGGAGCTCGGATCTGAATTGGGAGCCCGTTCGTAATCTGATTATTGCTTCAGACATGCGTTTTGTTGCAGGTGAGCAAAGTCTGGCGGAGGAATGGATCACGAGTTTTTATGAACAGTTCAGACTGGTTCCTGAACTTTCGGATGCGGTTCTTCGCAATACGGTTAAACATAAAGCTACATTAAATGTACTTGGACGTGTGGTCACAGAACGATTTGGTGAACATGCAGGCGGATTTGATGTCAAGTATGGCTTGTACATTCCGCTGGTGAACAGTGCACGTTATTTGGCTTTGCAACATGGGATCAAGGAGTCATCTACGTTAAAAAGAATGGAGAGACTGAGTTCACTTGAAGCTGTTCCATTTACATTACTGGATGCATGCCAGCGGGCCTTCTTTGCCGCTTTGAAATTTCGCCGAAGTACACCGGTTGTCATCCAAGGGGATTTGCAACATAGCAGTGGGTTTCTGGATGAGAAACAGATGAAACAAAAGCAAATTCATTATGAGCTCAGGGATACGCTCGGGTTGGTACGACGAGTGCATCGTGCTTTGCAAAGACAGTTGCGTTTTGCAGAAAGGAGACGTCCATGAGAGAGCCGGCAAGGGGCAATACAGGATTCTGGAATTCGCTGCGTCAGGGAGGGGTTCCTTCCGTCATCGCTTCCATTATGGGAGCCCCTACGGCGCAACACATGGCGTTTATCCGCTCTATGATGAGAGAACAGCGCAGACCTGAGGTTCTGCATACACCTCTAAATGAGCTGGACGCAGTTGTATTTGATCTGGAAACGACGGGTTTTTCGCCCCAGCATGGGGATGAGATTATCTCATTTGGTGCGGTCCGTATACATGGTGGTGTGGTACTGGAAGGAGAACAGTTCTATACGGTGGTGCAGTCCAAGACCGCAGTTCCGGAACATATTACTGAACTTACAGGTATTACACAGGAGATGACGTTGGACGCACCGACTTTGCTGGAAGGGCTGCATGATTTCATGTCTTTTGTAGGTGGAAATGTTCTGATTGCACACGCAAGTGCGCATGACCGAGCTTTTCTGAATGCAGCTCTGTGGCGGACTTCAAAGGTAAGGCTGACACATCGTTTAATCGATACGATGATGTTGGCCCGCTGGCTTGAACCAAGCAGGCCGGGGTATGGTCTGGATGAATTGCTGGAATCCAGAGGGATTCCGATCTATGGACGTCACCATGCACTGGAAGATTCAAAAATGACTGCACAGTTATGGTCCTGCTACTTGGAGGACATGACTCGTAAAAATGTGGAGACCTTGGGTGATCTGTATACCCAGCTAAGTCACGCATAACGGAACGGGAAGCAGATTGTATGAAGGCACAACGTGTTGTGCCGGATCCTGCGATTCCTTCGAAGATTCAATCAGATAACCGTTCAGATGCATATGAGATACTAATCCGGCTGTAAGGTCAGGTGAGCCGATGAGGTACATCTGAAGCAAACCTGCGAAGGCCGGAAGCGCTTGGATGTCCTCTAAGGATGGAACGGGCCTTGTATGCGGATGAGAATGGAAGATACCGATGAGCTTGGGCTCGGAGAATACGCACCGAATCCATTCGGCATCGTCTAGAGCAAAATGGTGCAGCGGGTCAGGTGCTACGTTACGAATGGGCTGAAACCGACTGATTCGTATACCGCCCGCTGCGGTTTCACCCAGCATAACCCCGCAGGCTTCTTGTGGCAGCGAAAGGAACATGTGCTTTGACATCTCTTGTTCTACGGAAGAAGGGATGTAGAAGGCGTTTTGCTGCCCGTGAAGTGCTGCCATTTGTATTCACCCCTCTCTCTTTGGCTCCTGCTACGGCAGGAGTCCTTTTTCATTTTATTTTCTGTGATGCGGATTGTAAAATTTTAAAGGAAAAGGGTACAATAATAAAGAGAACATTTGGAATCATGTTCTGGTGAACTGTCATAGAGCGTGATAAACACTTAGCATATGCAGAAATTACGGTTTCAGTTTCAATATGCTAATTATATAAAAGGGTGGCGGGTTATGAAACGAAACATATACATACTCCTTGGTGTTGTCTTGCTGGTTGGTATTGCACTGGCCCAGAATGCGGGTGACGGCATTGCAGCCGTCTTTAAGCAGGAAGAACCCATGCCTACAGAGACGGGACCTCGTGCGGGTCTTCTGGCGCCTGCTTTTTCTCTGACAGCAATGGATGGGAAGACGTACAGTGTGGGCGGTGCCAAAGATAAGGCCACGTTTGTCAGTTTCTGGGCATCCTGGTGTGAGCCGTGTAAGCAGGAAGCTCCAGAGCTGAACAGAATGGCTGCAAAATACAAGGATAAGCTTGACATGTATGGGGTTAATGTAACGTCATACGATAAACTCAAGGATGCCAAAGCTTTTGTGGATGAGTACCAACTGACATTCCCTATTCCCTTGGATGAGAAGGGGACTGTGTATGCTCAATACAATGGGGTGGCTTTTCCAACGAATGTTCTGATTGACTCCAGAGGAGTTATACAGGAGATTGTTCTGGGCATATTACCCGAGAAAGAGTTGGAACGTAAGATTAAAAAGTTAATTGCGAATTAATTTTCATGTAAACAAAGAAGCCTTTGCATCCATGAATCATGGGTACAGAGGCTTCTTTATATTTTCCGGGAAATAAGCGTTAAAAGGTTGTTCAAAAAAACGCTTTTTTGAATATATACTTTAGTGGTTGCTTATCCCATGCGCAGAAATAGGGAGTGTGCCCGGCTCATCCTGTAATTTTTCTTGAAGCAAAGCATAGCGGAAACTGTGAACGAGCGCTTCCCAACTTGCTTCAATTACGTTCTCGGATACACCAACAGTGTTCCATGTGTTTTCCGTATTTTTAGATTCGATCAATACACGAACTTTGGCAGCTGTGGCATCCTTCTCATCCAGAACACGGACTTTGTAGTCCGACAGATGCATGTTGGCAAGTGAAGGGAAGTATTGCACCAGCGCTTTCCGAAGGGCGTTATCGAGTGCGTTAACCGGACCATTGCCCTCAGCAGCGGTATAAGCGCTTGTTCCAGCGATATTCACTTTGACAAAAGCTTCGGAAACAACAGATTTGCCCGCCGTTTTCTCCACAAGCATTTTGAATGATTCAAAAGTGAACAATTCTTTCATATCACCGTTCGCTTCACGAATTAACAATTCGAGCGAAGCATCTGCACCTTCGAACTGGTAACCCTGATGCTCCAGGTCTTTGATCTTCTCAATAATCTGACGTGAATTGGCACTGCTTGGATCGAACTCAAGCCCCAGTTCCTGTGCTTTGGATACAATGTTACTTTGTCCGGCAAGTTCAGAGACCAGCACACGTTGTTTGTTACCAACCAGTTCAGGCACGATGTGTTCATAGGTACGTGAATCCCGCAGGATGGCAGAGACGTGAATTCCACCTTTGTGAGCAAAAGCAGCATTGCCAACATAAGGCTGATTAATCGGCATATTCACATTGGCAATCTCGCTAACATAACGAGCCACGTTTGTAAGCTGTCTCATGGAATCCTCAGTAACACATTCATAACCAAGTTTCAGTTGCAGGTTCGGGATAATGGATGCGAGATTGGCGTTACCGCAACGCTCTCCATAACCGTTCATCGTTCCTTGCACTTGACGGGCTCCGGCTTGTACAGCGCTGAGTGTGTTAGCGACAGCCAGTTCACAATCATTATGTGTATGGATGCCGAGATGTGCATGAGGCAGGCTTCTACGCAATGTGGATACGATCTCGTGCACCTCGTTTGGCATCGTCCCGCCGTTGGTATCACACATGACGAGCCAGTCCGCTCCAGCATCGTGAGCTTTGGTCAAGACCGCTTGAGCATACTCCGGGTTATGTTTGAATCCGTCAAAGAAGTGTTCTGCATCAAAGATCACTTCCATACCATTCTGTTTCAGATAGGCGATGGAATCATAGATCATGGACAAATTCTCTTCCAATGTAGTCTGCAAAGCGGTATGCACATGGAAGTCCCATGATTTACCGACCAAGGTTGCAGCTTGAGCACCGGATTCGATCATACGCTTCAGGTTGGCGTCTTCACTAGCAACGCTGCCTTTACGGCGTGTACTGCCAAAAGCAACAACCTTTGCGTTCAGGTTTAATTCCTTGACTCTTTTGAAAAACTCAATGTCCTTGGTATTGCTGCCGGGAATTCCGCCTTCAATATAATGGACACCCAGGTCATCAAGCTTCTTGGCAATTTTGAGTTTGTCGTCTGCCGATAAGCTGACACCCTCCCCTTGTGTGCCGTCACGTAAAGTCGTATCGAAGATGGAAATGGCCTTTGACATGAAGATCCTCCTTTGAGATAAAGCGCTCTTTTAAAAGTTTGGATTGTAAGTTAGGAAAAGCTGTTAAGTACGTTAGTGGACGAATCCTTCGATTCGGCAACGCTACACTGTGTTAAACTCAATGCGCTGATTTGTCCTAAAGTCGTCAATTTGTATAATTAATTATTATAGCACCATTATAGCCAAATGCTACATAGAAATCGCAGTTTCATGTAACAATTAACGGATTTTAGAGAAAAAAGAAGGATGTTAATCATAATCCGAATGTATGTTATAATCTATTATTGAGTTTTAATTGGAATATATGGAAGAAAAGGAGGGGTGATTTTGACTTTTTTATGGGAAAATACGATTATTGCTCTGATCACTTTGATACTTTTTGTGAGTGTAGGCTGGTTAATTATTCGGTCTCTGATCAGATCTCGTAGAAAATAAATGCTCGTGACTGAATTAACATAACGGGTTTGATATACTATAGAAGAAAGTAATTTAGTTTTCATTAATTAGTGTGCAAGAAAGGGCGGGGGTTCATGATGTCTTCAGACGGCAATCCTCCAGCAAATGTGGATCAATATTACCCTGCAGCCGGACGGGTGATTCTGCATGTCGATATGAATGCTTTCTACTGCTCTGTACATGAAGCCGAGGAACCAGATTTATATAGAGGAAAAGCAACGGCCGTTGCGGGTAGCAGTGAACTGCGAAAGGGTGTAATTGTAACCTGCTCATATGCCGCTCGTAATCGAGGCATCTCAACAGGTATGGTTGTGCACCAAGCCATGAAAAAGTGCCCTGATCTCATTGTGATACGTCCTGATTTTCATTTATATCGTCAATATTCAAGAGCCTTCATGCAGATTGCGTATAGTTATACCCCTCAACTTGAGGCGACATCCATTGATGAATGTTATCTTGATATTACAGGTTCAAGGCAATTCGGGAATCCAATGGAGATTGCGGAGAGTATTCAGCGTAGAATCAAGGATGAATTGGGGCTGCCATGTTCCATTGGCATTGCACCCAACAAATTATTGGCGAAAATGGCTTCGGATTTGAAAAAACCGAACGGTATCTCCATTTTACGCATGAGAGACGTACCTCGGATTCTTTGGCACAGACCATGCAATGAGATGTTTGGCATTGGCAAAAAAACGGCTGAAAAGTTGAAAAAATTGGGCATTGAAACGATTGGTCAATTGGCCAAGTCGGATGAGAACATGTTGACCGAACTATTTGGAGTTAATGGAGCATGGCTCAAAAATTCCGCGAATGGCATTAACCATTCCGCAGTTCACGCGGAACGTGAGGCCAATAAATCCATTGGGCATACAACCACTTTACCGGCGGATGTATCGGATATGAATGAGATTCATCGGGTGTTCCTCAATATAAGTGACCAGGTAGCCAGAAGGTTGCGCAAGCACGAAATGTTCAGTCAGGGTATTCAGATTACAATCCGGACACCGGATATGAAGACAATCACCCGATCACGTCTAATGGAAGTTCCTACGGAGGATGCAACGGTCATTTACCGTGAGGCCTGTAAACTATTTGAGAAGCATTGGGGTAGTGGCAAGCCTGTACGCATGCTGGGTGTGACACTTCAGAACCTGATTCCAAGAGAAGAATCCGCTGTGCAGATGGACTTGTTCGAATATGAGCAGAAGCCCAAGAAGGACAATCTGATTCGGATTATGGATCAGTTACGTGATAAATTTGGTGAAAATGCTGTTGTGACCGCGGGCATGCTTGGAGACGATCCTTCCGTGCTGCTTCGTAATCATAAAGTGCGCGGTACTTCCCTGCAAAAAGATAACTTGCAAAGTCTTGATTAAATAAGGGATAATAGAGACTTGTGGTTGCAAAATGTTTGTAATTATCATTACTTTGTATTAATATGTTTCTAGATAAAAACACTGTACGTTTTGAATTTTAGGAGGAGAGAATGTAAATGAGTAAATATACTTGGGTTGAAAAAGACACATGTATCGCATGTGGCGCTTGTGGAGCAACAGCTCCAGACATCTACGATTATGATGATGAAGGTTTGGCTGAAGTTATCTTTGACGGCGATGCTAACCATGGTGTCAAAGCTATTCCAGACGACTTGTTTGACGATATGCAGGATGCATGCGATGGCTGCCCTACAGATTCAATCAAAGTAGCGGACGAGCCTTTCAATAAAGAAGGCTAAGTATTTCTCACATGAACATAGAGCACTTTCTTTTGTCTTAACGACAAGGGAAGGTGCTTTTTTTGCATTCATTTAACTGTGATTATCTGATCTGTGGATCCAGGACGAACATTGTCGAACCCCCTTTTTTCCACCGGGTACTCAAGTCCTATGGATTCAACGCCTGGTTATGCCGATATATAATGATAAACGGAAAAAGGCGAAATAGTGGAGGATCGGATGCAAAATACTCATCTAAGAACATATGTCAAGAAACATCCCGACAACAAAATGGCTTGGTACTTGCTTGGAAAGGAGTATTTGGGCGAAGGACAGGAGGCCAAAGCCAATTATTGTTTTCAGCAAGCGGGCGAGGTTTATGAGGCATTTGAACGCAGTAAAGCTCCTGCGGACATCTGGGTAGACTATCAGGATAAACTGGTGGAAATGTCTGAGCAAAAAGAGAAAAAACAACGTAGACGCAAAATGTGGCTTACGTTGCTCATGCTGCTTGTGCTGGCGGGTCTGCCACCTGCGGACGCTCCGGGTTTCAGTCGGGAAGCGGCCGACGCACTGTCAGCAGCACTGGAATCCACAGATGACATCGAAGCGCCTGTAGAAGCGGATAAACAGGTTGGAACTGCATCCATTGCGCCAAGCAATGTGTTCACTGCTGCGGCATTTGGTGGAGGTAATCATGGCGAGGCTGCGCTCGCAGCTGCCTGGTCCGGGTCTGGCCCAAAAGTAGAGACCTCTGCTGTACTGGGCATGCAAACCTCGGATGACTGGTCTTTATGGAAACGAAATATGCCTGTGAAATACATAGTACAAACCAATACAAGCGGGAAATTAACTGCACAGAGTTATGATGCCAAGCAATGTAACTGTGAACCTCCTGAAATTACACCGAAAATCAAAAAAATGGCCTTGGCGTGGACCGCCAAGCAGGAAGCAGCTGCATCATTATCAAGTGCAATCGTTGCCTATCGCAAAAAAAATGGCGCTTGGCCCAAGAGTGTAACGCAAATGGCTCAGCCATTTCCGAACAATATTCTGGGAGAGACTGCGCCAGGTATGACCGAGATGTTTCCGAAGCTGCTAGCTTTGCATCAAGGAAAGGCACAGAAAGGAAAGAGCGATTCAATTGGTAAAGAGAACGGTTCAACATCTTTGGATTCGTCTCAAGGCAAAAATGCTGCTTTTGCAGATACGCTGGGAGGTCAGCCTTTTTTGCAGGAACCGCTGGAGATGGTCATTGATAAGGATAAACATAAACTTGCATTAATCAGTGGGGATACCATTGTTCGTATATATGATGTGGGACTTGGCGGTGATCAAACACCGGAAGGTTCATTTATCATCACAGATAAAGTGGTCAATCCGAATGGACGCTCGAACGGTGAGTTTGGAAGCAGAGGTATGCAGCTCTCGAATACGAATTATGCCATCCACGGGACCAACGAGCCAGACAGTATCGGACTGGATGAGTCCCTTGGATGTGTGAGAATGCTTACAGGAGATGTAGAAGAGTTATTCGCTCTTGCTCCGCAAGGCACTCCGGTACGCATTGGAGAAGATGTACTGCCAGATCTGACGCTTGTTCCAGAAGCAAAGCAGCGTTATCAGCATACGCTTGTTCCAAAGCAAAATAATCCGAACAAAACGTATCACTGGCTGAATTGATCTGTTTGATATGTAGAATCAGATGGATTCAGCCTGAATCATCTACATGTTGGCAATAATGATAAGAGCACCAATGATGATGATCAAGCCGCCTACACTGGCTGCTGTCCATGCAATGGCTTTGCGATTCACTTCTTCTTTCTTTTGCTGTAATGCAGGTGGTTTACGTTTGGGAGCCATGAGTTATTCCTCCTTATTTGGAATAGAACTGGTGTAGAGTAACCATGCTCTCATTGTAAAGAATTCAACTCGTCATTTCCAGTGGGCGGGTGGATTTCTTGTGAGCATTTTGTATTATTCGATTTGTGCTGTCTATGCGCAAACTACTTTCCTTTTTAATAAGAAACAGATAAACTTGTGAGTAGAGTGTTTTTTTACATATGAAAAGACGGACAACGGCTTTTTGGCGTACCGGACCAGAACGGAGTGAGTGATTTGTTATACAGAAGTCTTGCTAAACCTTTGTTGTTCAAAATGGACCCTGAACAGGCCCATCATCTGATTATTGGCGGCCTTAGTGGCGTCGGTAGCATCCGTCCGGTTCCTTCCGGACTGCGTGTGATGTACGGCGTTCGTGAAACGTCTGATCTGGCTGTTGACATGTTTGGGTGTCATTTCCCTACACCTGTTGGTCTGGCTGCGGGTCTGGACAAAAACGGGCAGGCCGTAACGGGCTTTTCTTCCATCGGATTTGGATTCATGGAAGTGGGAACCGTGACACCACTTGCACAACCAGGTAACGATCAACCACGGCTGTTCCGTTTGCCTCCAGATGAGGCGTTGGTGAACCGAATGGGCTTCAACAATCTTGGTGCGGAAGCCATGGCAGGTGAATTGGCACGTCTACAGGATCGGCGTATTCCAGTGGCTGTTAACATCGGCAAGAATAAGGCAACGTCTAATGAGGAAGCTCACCTGGACTATTCGAAGTGCATTCAGGCACTATACGATTATGCTGATCTGTTCGTGGTTAATATCAGTTCACCAAATACACCGGATTTGCGTAATCTGCAACATGGGAATGAATTGAAGGAACTGCTCGCTGCGGTTATGAACGAGATGAACGTGCAGCATGCACGAGCGGGCGGAGCGACCAAATCCGTTCTGGTGAAAATTGCACCGGATGTGAATGATCAGGAACTTGAATATATGGTTCGCACAATTGCAGACAGCGGTGTTGCTGGTATTATTGCAACGAACACAACCATCAGTCGTACAGGACTTTCCCACCAACATGCGAAGGAAACAGGCGGTCTGAGCGGTAAACCTCTACGTGACCGTTCAACGGAGATTATTCGCCAGATCTATCGCCAGACCGAAGGCAAACTTCCGATTATCGGTTCAGGTGGCATTTTCACAAGTGAGGATGCATACGAGAAAATTAAAGCCGGAGCAAGCTTGGTCGAAATATATACAGCATTGATCTATGAAGGACCTGAGGTGAATCGGCGCATTCATGCCGGACTGCGTGAGTTGCTACGCAAGGACGGTTATCGTCATATCTCCGAAGCGGTTGGTGCGGAGCATCGTTAAGAAGGAATGTGAATCCCCGGAATGAAAATATAGAAGCATGGGAAGAGCGTAAAATGGTTCGGGACTCTTCCCCCCACCAAACATCATGTATAATGGAATAGAACAGGGGACGCTATAGAGACAGGAGGCATAAGCATGGACGGTAGAGACTGGGGTACATTTTTACTTCCTTATGAACAAGCGGTAGAGGAATTGAAAGTCAAGTTTAAGACAATGCGAGCGGAACTGAAGAAACGGGAAGAGTATGCCCCGATTGAATTCGTTACCGGTCGTGTTAAAAAAATATCCAGTATTCTGGAGAAATCCAGACGACTGAATGTGTCGCTTGATGACGTGGAAACAGGCATTGAGGATATTGCAGGTATCCGCATTATGTGCCAGTTCGTGGATGATATCCGTCGGGTTGCCGAGTATATTCGAGGTCGTAAGGATCTCACGGTACTCATTGAGAAAGATTACATTACGAATTTCAAAGAGAGCGGCTATCGCAGCTTCCATATGATTATTGAGTATCCCGTTCAGACGGCTCTGGGACAAAAGAAAGTTTTGGCCGAGATACAGATCCGGACACTTGCCATGAATTTCTGGGCTACCATTGAACATTCGCTGAGTTACAAGTTTCGCGAAGGGTTACCTGATGAGATGAGAACCAGGCTGAAAAAAACGGCTGAGGCCGCGTTTATACTGGACAACGAGATGTCTGCAATTCGTCTACAGATTTTGGAGGCGCAGAAGGCATTTGAGGATGATTCCAATATCGTGTCAAGAACATTGAATATCATTCATCAATTATACTTCTACCACCTTGTCAGTGAAGCAATTGAAGCACAGAAGCGATTTAACGATTACTGGGAACGGCATGATATGGAAGGGCTCAAAGACTTGCTGGATGACGTGAAGAAACTTCTGAACAACGCCAGAAAGGGCGAAAACCCGGATGAGCATCTATGAGCCACTGTACGTTGACTACTTAATCTACTTCAATCGGGATCAGGATTATTTCGAGTGCCATGAGGTGCTGGAAGAATTGTGGCTTGAACGGAACCGGGATTCTCTCTATAAGGGATTGTTACAAATTGCAGTTGGTTTATACCACTTCAGGAATGGCAATCTCCGCGGAGGAACGATGATGTTACAGAGTTCACTTGATCTTCTGGAACCTTATCCTGCTACGATTCTGGGCATTGACCTAGGGGCTTTGGTACGGGATGTACAGGAAATCGTGAAGCAACTATCTGAGCCTGACGCTCAGTCTGTGACTTATAGGGATTTGTCCATACGAATTGTTGATGAGGTCTTAGAACAAGAGATGTCTAGAAGATCGCTTGAGCTAAAACCTAATATTCCGCAGCGCCGGAGTCCTACCAGAGGGCGAATATACGAAGAGAAGATGAAGGCGATGGATCAGAGTAAAAGTTGAACCGTAATTAGCGTTAACATTCAAATGAGCATCCCATGGATATGAAGTTCCATGTATATGAAACACCCCGACGATTCCTGTAAAGGGAACGATCGGGGTGTTTTTGAATGTTGCCTCATATTCAGATGATTGCAGGTGGCGCAGCCTGTCCTTCAACAGAACAGTGTCTGGTGATACAAGTGCCTGATTGTAGATACTTGTGGAAACGGATCTATCAGTTAGCTTGCCGAAGGAGTAGCGCTGCCTTTATATTTTTGGAAAAATTGTTTGTAATCTTCCAGTGTGTAGCCCTGGTCACTGCCATTCTCTTGCAGTCCGCCAACCATACGGTCTTTCTCGACACCAGCCTCATAATAGACGAGTGTAGGTGTGAACTCGATATTGTAATCGGTCCATCCTGCTTCGAATTCACGCAGATTGAACTGTGGAAGCTCAATACCTTCACTGTCAACCAGTGGCATCAACTGAGGTGTTGTGGCACGGCAGTGCGAGCAGTCGGAAGCAAAGAAATAAACAAAAAAGCTGTCTTTGTTATCGATTTTGGCTTTGAGATCAGTGGGTACAATAATTTGTTGATAGTTGGGATCACTAAGTAGCTCCCGTGTAGCTGGATTAAGCTTGGAAGCAGCGATGCCATAAGCATTTTCCACTGAATCCATCTGTTTCTTGGATTGCTGGTCTACGACAACCAGTGCTGCAATCATAATGATTAAAATACCCAGGAAAATAAGGATCGCAGCACTTTTCTTTTTCTTCTTGGATTTCATTGGACATCCCCCATCGATCATATCGAAATATAGTTTGGGCAAAAATAAAGGTTGGGATAATATGCATAAACACCCGAATTTTTGCTCAGGAATCAATCTACTTGCCATTATACTACATTACACGCTGTAGTGGAATAGATACGATATGATAGGAAAGCAAAGCTTGGATATGATAAAATAAAACGATATTGCAATCTTACCAAGACAGGATGAGTGGGAATATGGGTGTAAAGTTACCTTTGATATTTGCTGAGCGAATGAAAAGTTTGCTGGGTGATGAGTTTGAACAATTTATGAAATCTTATGAACAGTCTCCACATGCGGGGCTGAGAGTGAATACGCTAAAAATATCGATGGAACAATTCGATGAGATTGCTCCGTTTGATCTAAGACCTATTCCGTGGTGTGAGACAGGATTCTATGTACCTCATGGTGTTAAACCGGGGCTGCACCCTTATTATCATGCAGGCTTGTATTATATACAGGAACCAAGTGCAATGGCTCCAGTTGAATTATTGCAGGTGGAGCCTGGAGATCGTGTCCTAGATCTATGTGCTGCTCCGGGAGGAAAAACGACACAGATTGCTGCAAAGCTGCAAGGCATGGGTGTACTTGTCACGAACGATATCCATGCTGAACGCACAAAAGCGCTGGCCAAGAACGTGGAATTGTACGGGGTGCGTAACGCGGTTGTTTTGAATGAGTCGCCAGAGCGGATCGCAAATGCATTTCCTCATTATTTTGACAAAGTATTAATTGATGCGCCTTGCTCAGGTGAAGGCATGTTCCGCAAGGATGAAGACATGGTGAAATCGTGGGAACATCATTCGGTGGAAAAATGTGTGCTCATGCAGCGGGATATCTTGGAGACTGCGGCACGGTTGCTGGCCCCGGGAGGAACCATCGTGTACTCGACATGTACCTTTGCGCCGGAGGAAAACGAAGCAATGATTGCGGAGTTTCTGAATGTAAACCATGATTTCGTTGTCAGGGACATTCCTGAAGAAAAAGGATTCGCTCCAGGACGTCCGGAATGGGTACGTCAGATGATGCCAGAGAAGGCAGAGGAGACGGAAGCTGTACTGGATCAAACGCGTGGCACCGCAAGATTGTGGCCTCACCTTTTGGAAGGAGAGGGACATTATCTCGCTGTATTGCAGCATCGTGCAGGGCAAGAATTAGAAACAGATCAACCTGGAGTAGTTAAAGAAGGAGCAATGGAGTATGGACAGGTCGTGGATGTGTCCAGGATTGAAGTAGAGGGGAACAAGGATCACTCTATTGCTGCTTCTTCAATTGCTATGACCAAGGCTGATCGTAAAAAGGAACGTTTATTGCGAATCGAATCCCGAGAGTCCCATGACAGACAGGCTGGTGGCGGCAAAAATTCGGGTAGACAGAGTAAAAAAGGTAAAGATCACGGTGGACGTAAATCGGAACGGGGTCAGGGACGCGGAGCTGATTCGGCAAGTATTGATCCGGTTGCGATCTACAGTCAGTTTATGAAAGAACAATTGGAGATTGAGTTAACGGGAGAGACGGTATGTTATGGAGATCGTGTGTATCAATCATCGGTTGGTGCAGCTCGGTTGGAGGGACTGAAAGTCATTCGTCCAGGTTGGTTTATGGGCACGATCAAGAATGGACGATTTGTTCCGTCCCACCCGCTTGCGTGTGCTTTGAATGCATCTGAAGCACGGCGAAGCGTAAATCTGTCATCCGCTGATGGCGAAGCCGTGAGATACCTCAAGGGTGAAACGTTAAATATTGAAGAAGAACGAGTGGTGCTCAAGGCGGATACGTTTGCCAAAGGGTATGTTCTTGTATGTGTAGATGGTTATGCCGCTGGCTGGGGAAAATGGCTGGATGGTGTACTGAAGAATGAATATCCGGCAGGGTGGAGGTGGACATCGGTATGAGTGGAAAAGGCAAACAAACGTTGCGTCTGGACAAAATATTAAGCCATATGGGTGTGGGAACACGAAGTGAACTCAAAAAGATGGTGAAACAAGGCAGAATCCATGTGGACGGCAAAGCGGTGAAAGACAGTGGTGTACAGGTGAACCCTGAGGTCAACGTCATTGAAGCCGATGGTGAGCGGATTGTGTATCGGGAGATGATCTATCTGATGTTGCATAAACCTCCGGGTGTTGTGTCTGCTACCGAGGATAACAGAGATAAGACGGTACTGGATCTGCTGCGGAAAGAGGATCGGGTGTTCAATCCTTTTCCTGTGGGACGACTGGATAAGGATACGGAGGGACTGCTCATTCTTACGAATGACGGTCCACTTGCCCATGATCTGTTATCTCCACGCAAGCATGTGCCCAAAACCTATGAAGCCCGTGTGCTGGGAAACGTGGATGAAGCGGATGTGCAACGTTTCAAGGCGGGCATTCAATTGGATGACGGGTACGAGACATTACCTGCTCAGCTGGCTATACTCGGTCAGGAAGAGACGGAAGAAGGTACGATCTCGTCGATCTCGCTTATTATTCACGAAGGGAAGTTTCACCAAGTGAAACGTATGTTTCAGGCGGTAGGCAAGCGTGTGGTCTATCTGAAACGCGTAGCCATGGGTGAGCTAGAACTAGCTTCCGATCTTGCGATCGGAAGTTATCGTGAACTAACCGCAGATGAGTTGAGCTTTCTGCGGAAGTAAGGGTTTGGGTGGGTGCGACTACTAACAGATGAGGATGAAGCCAGATGACTTATAAATTAATTGCACTTGATGTAGATGGAACATTGCTGAATGATCATCATGAACTTACCGAATGGACTCAGGAGACCTTGATCCAAGCTTCCCGTCAGGGAGCAGAGATTGTCCTGTGTTCAGGTAGAGGTCCTGCCAACACGATTCCTTTTATGGAGCAGATGGGACTGGATGGATATGTGATTACGCATAACGGCGCAGTTACCGCGCAAGTCGATACCCGTGAGGTAGTTCATCATTTTGCATTAGATGGACAAGGACTGGAGCCGATCATATCCTACTGTCGAACCAATGGAGTACATTTTGACATCAATACGGCATTTGGTCTGTATGTGGATCAACCGGAAGGTTTGGGGTTGCAGGTGCGTGAGATGTATTACAACTTTATGGCCGAGCCGCTGAAGTTACCCAAGTGGGTTGACATGACAGAACCGCTGGCGAAGTTCACTGCATTTGGTCCGATTGAACAGATGGATGCAGTACTTCAGGAATGGTCTACCTGGAATCTGCCTTATTATATGACACGGAGTGGTGACTTTTTTATTGATCTGATGCATCCCGAAGCGTCCAAAGGCGCTGCACTTAAAAGGCTTGCTGAATCGAAAGGAATCATGCCTTCGGAGATTATGGCGATTGGTAACTACTTCAATGATATTACGATGCTGACCTTTGCGGGCAAAGGTATTGCCATGGATAACTCCCCGGACGAGGTGAAAGCTGCTGCGGACGAGGTTACACTCTCCAATAACGAGCAAGGTGTGGCACACGCAATCCAAAAATATGTGTTATCCGTCTAACCCTACATCTTATACTTAAAATGCACGCTTTCCTCATAATCTACCGTCCTCAGGGGCATCCTAAGAGAATAACGTTAGGAATGGAGGAGGACACGTGATGAATTATGATGTGGAATTAGTTGCAGACCTGCGGACATCAGGTGGAGAAGTACAGGACGTGATGGTCAATGGTCAATATGCAGGCTCACTGTTCCTTGTGTATAGAGAAGGAGATCGTTTATCAGGTAGTCTTCAGATCGAGCAGGAGTCTCTGCCAGATGATACAGAGCAACGTATCGTGGAAAAAGTACATGCCTATGTCCGATCTCTTGCAGATGCGTTGGAAGCTGCGTATTATGAAGTGCTGGTTAGTTGTGGCTCATTACATACGGTTCTGCATATGCCTGAGTCAGAGACAGTGTGGCCGTCTGAAGAGATGAATCATGACGAAGGCAGCTATGACGATATAGGTAGCAGTGGAAGTAAGGTAATCCCTGTTTCACAAGCCGAATCGTTTACATATGAAGATCGGGATCAGGTTCTGGAGATGGAAATGGTAAGCGCAGGACGCAGCATATCGACGTATATTTTCAATGATGTCGAAGGGCAGGAACTAGCAGAAGCTTCCTTAAAACAATATGGCGCTGATGTACAAGGTGAAATACACTGGTATGACGAGCCGGAAGAGAATCAATTGGAAGCTGCGGCAGAGTTACTGGTCAGAGAGCTGGATGAAGATATCATCGATACGATTACAATCCGCATGTGGCATCAGGGCAACGAACTCGAGACGCTAGAGTGGGTACATCGCGATTTCTCCGAGGAATTTGAGGATACCGATGAATCGGATCTGGATGAGTTGGAAGCTGCTGAAGAAACATGTTATGTCATGCTGAAGCGTAAGGATCGGGAGTTCCGGGTATATGAGCTGTTTCTTCAGGAGCGAGGTGGATTGCCTGTGGGAACAGCGACAATAGATACTTCTCATTCCGATCTGACGGGATACATTGAATACGAGGTTCCTGGTACCAGCATTCAGCGAAAGAGCCTGGTCGAAGTGTTGATGCAGGAGTTGGACAAGGAGTTGGAGTTTGACACCTTGCACCTGACGATGTTGTATCGAAATCAGATTATTGATGAAGCCAGAATAGATGGGTAAAGGGCAACCGCCTTTTACCTTTTTTTGTTCTCGTTTTGACGAAAAATCCATTTCCCGGTATAGTACCATTAGTTTAAAAGAGATCAGGAAGCGGAGGAGAACAATGATGCACTCATTCAGGATCAGTAGCGAATATATTAACGATGGTTTTCAAGCGGTTCAGGCGAAGCCGGAAGATACGGAGGATGTGATGTCGCTGCTGGTGGAGACAGCCGAATGGTTACAGAGCCAAGGTTCTTCCCAATGGAACGCTTTGCTTAAAGGTGAAGATTCACATGATACGGCAGGGGCGATTCGTCGTGGGGATGTGTTTGTATTCAAAAAAGGGGCGGACGTAGCGGGGATGGTCATCCTTTTGGTTCAGCCAAGTCCTTGGGATATTCATCTTTGGGGTTCAAAAGCTCATGCCGAGGATGGCGCAATTTATCTGCATCGGCTAGCGATTCGAAGAAAATATGCTCAGTGTGGTTTAGGACGGTCCATTTTGCAATGGTCCAGCAGCGGGATACATTTTGAAGGCAAACATACGGTTCGGTTAGATTGCGGAGCGAGCAATGCCACGTTGAACGCCTTTTACGCGCGGAACGGGTATACTTTTTTGGGAGTGACCGATGGTTACGGTACATATGAGAAGCCCGTGGAGCCACTGAGCTGAGAATTCTGACTATCCTATGAATATGTTGACGACAACCGCAAGCGATGGACTGCTGAATTAAAGCTTTTGCTTCTGAGGGGAACGTTTCATGAATATGTTGTATATACGAGTTATCGTAATATAGATGTTCCGGCTTCCCTATGTCATAATGGATAGTAGAGCAGTACGTAAGTTAGAAAGGGGGAAACTAACGGTGAAATTGCTGCAGGCGCTTTTCTTTCCTCCGGAGCAGCCCGGAGGTGTATCCTCTATGATTCCGTATATGCAAGAGAGATTTACAACCCCGAGGTGGGAAATGGATCTGTTCTCGTTGCCAAAGCGAATTCGCAATAAGGGCAGAGAGGAAGTTCAGTTCGAAACGTTTGACTGGACGGAATATCAGGATAGTCCTGTTGTCCAAAAATATATTCAAACATATCGTGATTATCTTTGGTGGACCAAACTGCGAATTCAGAAGCCCTATGATCTGATCCATGCCCACCACCCAATTGCAGGACTTGCGATGAAAACAGTTTTCCCGGATACACCCCTCATTCAGACGATTCACTCCAGTTATGAACGAGAATTAATCCTTAATGGACGCATTGAAACGGATGGACCGGAGCATCGATTCCTGCTTGCGATATATGGTGAGCTGGAACACCAGGCAGAGCGCCTTTTGACGGTGTCGGATTCGTTCCGCCGTTATCTGGCTCCCTACGTGAAGGAACCTGATGTCATCGGTGTGATTCCCAATGGATTTGATGAGAAGCGCTTTAAGCCGATCCCTCATGATAATGCGATACCACAGCTGGTCACGGTATGTCGACTTGTTCCGGCAAAAGGGTTGGATATTCTTTTCAAAGCTTGTGCGGAACTGAAGGGTCGAGGTCATGATTATGTGTTACATATTATTGGAGATGGACCGATTCGTCCTGACCTGGAAGAATTGGCGCAGCGACTGGGGATCTATAATGAGACCATTTTCTATGGTTACACACTGCACCCTGAGGAATTCATGCCATTCTTTGATATTTTTGTACTTCCTTCACGGGCAGAAGCATTTGGTTCCGTCTTTGCTGAAGCGGCTCTGAGTTGTCTTGCCCTTGTGGGTACGGATGTAGGTGGTATACCGGAACAGATCGAGAACGGTAGCAATGGGTTGCTTGTACCGGCAGAAGATCCTTCTGCATTAGCTGAAGCGCTTGAAAAGGTGATGCTGGACCCGGCTTATCGTTATGAACTTGCCCGTTCAGCGTGTGAAAAAGCCAAGACACATTACTCGCTCGGCAGATCGGTCAATGAGTTGAAAAAGATGTATCTACAGTTTCCTAGCCAAGCCTAAAACGTAGAGCAAAAAGTGCGAGCCGCTGTGACAAACAGCGGCCTTTTGTCATGTTTAAGGAAAGAGTACCCGCGGTGAATTGTGGTTAGAAGGCAAACGGATGCTCATATTCATGAAATACATGGACCGTGAGAGTTATATATTGTTGCGTTTACGAAAGGTGCCCCAGCGGTTCAGTACCAATTTGGCAGCCCAGATTAATGCCATAGTTCCAAAGATGGGGTAAAGGATGGACAGCAGGGAACTGAATCCAAACTGGCTGAGTGAGTAACACAATAGCATAATGGTTAATGTAATGAAACGGGGATGGACACGTATATGTTGTCTCAGTTGCAAGGTCATTCCATAGATATCGGCTACAAAGGTAGTGAATATTTCCATGAAAATAAGGGATACATATACAGATTGCACTGCCCATCCAAGTTGAAAGGCAATGCTGCCCATCGGGATTTCGAATTGGATGATGCCGGGCATCTGAGCTGACATGGCAAAATGAGCTGCCATCAGCATGAAACCAACGCCAATTCCACCCAATACTCCACCCCACTTCAGCACATTCCGACTACGAATCTGGTTACCTACAGGCACAAGAACAGCTTGAGCCAACACCAGATTGAATGAAGTATACAATAGTGGAGACAGCCACACTTGAATAGGGTTTGAGTCTGTCGTCAGTGTGATGAATCGGGAAGCACCTGGATGATGGATCGTACTGGTGATCATGAGCAGAGATAACAGGAGCATCATGGGCACGACGATGCTATTCATTTGTAGGATGGCTTGAATGCCCCGACCGAGAAGCAGATATGTCCCTACAAGTGTGACGATCAGACCTGTCTGATAATGCAAACCCAGATGTTCGACAAAAACGGAGCCTGCTCCGGCAAGCATGACACTGTTCACGCCAATGAGAATGAGAAGGGTCACCCAGGTGATCCATTTGCCCGCCTTATGGCCGAATAAATGTTTGTTCAGATCCTCATAAGAGCGGGACCCGGTATCGTGAGCGATCAGCATCATTTTGGTACCTAACCAGACAAAGAGCATGGTGGATAAGCCTATGGTGATGGTGGCCCATTTGCCATACTGGGTAAAAAACTGCAAAATTTCCTGCCCTGTAGCGAAGCCGGCTCCGACAACCGTTCCGATGTATGTAAATGCGATCTGCAGCACCCGAAATGCCTGTTTCATGTGTTTCCCCTCTCAGGCCCCTGTATAGTTTGGACATGCGGGTACCATGGTACAAGGTATGCTTGACCCACGAAAGTCATGACAATCGATAATGAGCTTTGGCTTGAATTACGTCTCAAGGACAGCGCCCAGGCAATTTCGCTTGAACTTATAGATAGATATATGATACTTTTACCTCATAGGATAGGCTTGGGAGGTCAAATCATGGAATTATTGAAACAACGAATATTACAAGAAGGTGTGGTTATCTCGGATCAAGTATTAAAGCTGGATGGTCTGTTGAACCACCAGATTGATCCTGCATTAACGATGGAGATGGGACGTGAGTTTGCTGCCCGTTTTCGTGAAAGTGGAGTAACTCGGGTAATCACGGTAGAATCCTCAGGGATTCCGGTTGCTTTTGCAGCAGCCTATGAACTTGGGGTGCCCCTTGTATTCGCCCGTCGTAAAAAAACACTTCTGGCTGATCCTGATGCTTACTGTGAACGTGTACCGTCCTTTACCAAAGGAATTGTAACTGACATTATGGTATCCCGCGAGTTCATTCATGAGAATGACCGCATTTTGTTCATTGATGATATCATTGCCAATGGAGATGCCGCTCGTGGCGTCATCAAAATTATCGAGCGTTCCGGTGCGGAACTCGTCGGATTCGGCGTTGTGGTCGAGAAAAGTTTTCAGGCGGGGGCACGCACGATTCGTGAACAGGGTATTCCGGTGGAAGCCTTGGTACGCATTCGTTCCCTGAACGATGGAACAGTACAATTTGACGATAACGAAATGTGACATTTTAAAGGAATAGGGCCTATTTTTTGAACTATGCCTTTGCATGACCGCCGATTTCATTTATAATGGGGTTATGTTAGGGAGAGGAGGCAACACCATGGGGAACCAACCGGCAACAGAACAATTTTTTAATGATAAGCTGGCGGAATCGAAAGTTCATTTTGAACGTGCCCTGGATTGTAAACATACGGAATTCGATGACCTTTATCCCTATATGATTGAACATCCTCAATTTTTCTGGTACAAACGCTATGTTGCCTGGTCAGAATTACTGACGATTGTAGGCTTGTGCGAAGAGTTGTCCTTCTCTTGGAAAGAACAATTTACACCGCATCAAGTGGAGTACCTTGAAGAACGTGTGATGTCCGCCAAAGTGCTTGATTTTTGGTTCGAGAAGAACGACAGCAAAGAGCACGCGCAGCGGTAACTTTCAGTCGGGACATAATTTCGAATGACATGACAGTCCAATACAGTCACGTGAGACCTAAATGACTTTTCATTTAGGTCTCTTTTTGTAAATAAATTTGAAATATAGGAGCCATGAAGATGATTAGTGATACAGAATTGGACGCCCTGCGTCTGTCAGGTGAGAAAGTTAGAGTAGTACGGGACGAGCTGGAATCGAACGATGTGAAAGGGATTGTGGTTGCCTGGGATGGCGAGCAGGTACTTATCCGTCGTCAGAATCGACGTGTCGTTAAGCTGGACCGAGGTTACAGCTATCAGCTGTTCAGCGAGCCGCGCCAGAGTCCACTTAGTGAGTAACAGCTTATAATTATGGCAGAGCCATGCGCGTTAAATGTTTGGAATTACCATGATTTCTTGGCATAAATGGCTCACTCGGGAGAGAAGATAGGTACAGTGAGGAAGATCTGTAACTATAGCCGAGAGGGTGTGCTACAAGCCATGACATTGATGAATGATAAAGTTCATGCCTACAAGGATCAGATTGGAGCATTAAGCGATGTGCTGCCAGGTGTGGTGAAGTCGTATCATGAGTTTACCGGAGAATGTTTCCAATCTGGCGTGATTGATGCGAAGACAAAACAGCTAATTGCGCTTGGCATTGGATTATTCGCAAACAATGAGGTATGTACCTTCTACCATGTAGAAGAAGCCCGGGCCAAGGGAGCAACAGATCAGGAGATTATGGAGACCGTTGCGGTGGCCGGAGCTGTTGGAGGAGGACATGCCCTGTCTCAGGGTGCGATGCGAGTGCAGAAGGCGCTGCATTAGTAAGCAATGCAACATACATTTTTAAGTGCAAAAAAGGCATCCGGTTAATAACCGATGCCTTTTTGTATGTGAATCACATTTTACCTAACATTTTATCATACATAAACTGTCCAGTTACCCGACGTGCTGTTACATAACGATCATTGAAGTATGGATTCGATAACTTCGTGATGCTTACACCTTTACTGCTGGAGGCATGAGCGAATTGTCCGCCGCCGATATATACACCTGTATGTGAAATGCCTTTGCCTGTTGTATTAAAGAACACCAGATCACCTGTCCGAACATTGCTCTTGGATACGGGAGTACCTGCTTTGGCTTGCTGCTGCGAAGTACGTGGTAATTCAATGCTGTATTTGTTGAAAAGATATCTCATAAAACCAGAACAGTCGAAGCCGGCTACAGTTGTGCCACCCCATTTGTAAGGAATACCTGTCATGTTGTTCACTACGGAGTTGATACTGCTTGCCTCTGTGCTTGTTGCCCCGGATGTAAATAATACAGCTGCTCCAAAAATGGAGATAATCAGTTTTTTCAAAATCAATGTTCTCCCTTCGATGCCTACGGAGTTAGCTAAGGGTTCGGTAGAAGGTTCCCTATATTTCCTATGTATAAGAATAATTCACCCAAATTGGTTCCCCCGTTTTCAAACATGAAACTCGGCAATGAATAATTAAGTTTTTGTAACTATTTGAAACTATATTGCATAAATGCGTAATTGTCAAACCCATTTAAACCCTTTCTTAATACCTCAATGTTAGCGGAATTAAGGTTTTTATATGAAAAAAGGGATCGAGTTTGGGTATCATTCATGACAAAAACGTCATTATTGATTCGTGTAAGACGAATTTTGATAAATAGATAGGTTTGTCATGAGTTAAAAGAACTATTCCGTTATGTAGAATTAGAGAGATTATATTCATTAAGTTGCATATATTGACAAAAATCGATTTTTTGCATATTATCTGATTATCCAATCCACATATTGGATTAAAATTGATTTTATTATGCGATAAATACAAATAAAGGAGGTTTAGAGACGCGTATCATAGGTAAAGTAGAAGTGGAAGATTTATAAAAACGAACATAGGAGAGTGTTACATTTGAAAGCGAAGAAAATAATTACTTTTGTCCTGGCATGTACGATGGTGTTCTCAGCAGTTGGAATGGCAGTTCTCCCTGTAGGGACGGTATCTGCTGCAGATGCGTCGGGTACTACAGCGAGTATTTCTGATATTTTGAAGAACCAGCTGCCGGATGGAGGTTGGAGAAAAGATTATAAACAGACAAGTGGAGAGTGGGCAAAGTCCACGATAGACAACAAGGCTACATACTCAGAAATTAGAAGATTGGCGAAGGAATTTAAAAAGACGAATGATCCGCGTTACTCCACAGCTGCAATCAAAGGAATTAACTTTTTGATCAACATGCAGTATTCAAACGGCGGGTGGCCACAAGTTTACCAAAGCTCCGGATACCACAAGCACATCACTTACAATGATGATGCCATGATTAATGTAATGATCATGCTGGATGAAGTAGCGGCACGCAAAGGTGATTTCTCATTTATCGACAGTACACTTGCTAACCGCAGTAAAAATTCAGTTGCCAAAGGTGTGGAGGCGATTCTGAATACACAGGTCGTTTCAGGTGGTAAGCTGACAGCATGGGGACAACAACATGATTCCAGCTCTCTTAAACCAGCGAGCGCAAGAATCTACGAAGTGCCATCGCTGACAGCTGGAGAGAGTGTAACGATTGTTAAATTTCTGAAAACCAGACCTGCTAACGCTAAAATTACCGCATCCATTAAAGGAGCGGAGGCTTGGTTTAACAAAGTGAAAATTACGGGTTACAAGTATGAAAGAGCTAATGGAGATAGTAAAATTATCGCTGATTCCAAAGCTGCACCAATTTGGGCACGCTTCTATGAGATCGGAACGGATAAACCAATCTTTATTGGTCGTGACGGGGTAGTTAAATACAAATTAAGTGATATTGATAAAGAAAGAAGAGGCGGTTATGCATGGTATGGCAACTGGCCTTCCAAGCTGTAATTTGTAGTATGCTTCCGTATTAATGAACCAAACTATTAGCAACAGTTAAAGGTAAGGCCCGAATCGACATGGACGTCTGATTCGGGCTTTATTGTTATTATTTTCAGTGTTGACATGATAGATTACGCATGATATATTATTTCTTGTCGCCGATATGGATGACGAAGATACAATATGCGGTCGTGGCGGAATTGGCAGACGCGCACGGTTCAGGTCCGTGTGGGCTAACCCCCGTGGAGGTTCGAGTCCTCTCGACCGCATCTAAAAAAAAGACTCCTTAAGCTAACGCTTAAGGAGTCTTTTTTTGCATTTTTTGATATAACACTAACTTTAGTGATGAGTATTCAAGAGGTTAGTGCTTAGCTGCACGTACAGCAAATGTCTTCCATCAGCCATACGGAACGTTTATTGTGCTGCGGTAACATTAACGCTGTCAATATTCGGTCCTTCCGATCCGGTGGTAACCACTTTCAATGTATTGGTCCCCGTGTTCATGGGGACCTGTATTGTTTTTTCAACCCAAGTGGACCAGCTTCCCGTAGCGGGAAAGGGCTCGTTGCTGATGACTTTGGTTCCGTTCACAAAAATGTCGAGGTTCCGAGTGCCGCTTTCCAGCGCATAACGAAACTTTACGTTTTTGGTACCTGTTGTCGTGTTATTAATGCCGTTCCATTGAATGGCTGAACCAGTCATCGCATTGAAGTTAACATACCCGGAGCCAGTGTAACCGGGGTAGATTGTTTCAATGGCAGCTTCCGTAAGTGACGTTCCGGTCTCGGCTTCATACGTCGTGCCACTGCCTGTATTCCCGCCGCTATTTCCGCCAGTAACGTTGGCAACAAACGTTGTTACGCTCTGAGGCGGGAGCTGTGCCGTGAAGGCTCCATTGGATACGTTAAGCGAGGTTCCGCTTGCCAGGTTTCGACTGCTGTCCGTAATCCATGAGGACACAGTAGAGGCATTACCATTTTGCAGAACGAATTTTTGGCTTGTGGCTGAAGTTCCACGGTTAATTGCCACGACGACGACTTTGTTATCACCTTTATAGGCTGAGACAAATGTGTTCGTATCCGGATTTTTCGTTGCATCGACTCGCAGGTAGCCTGGACGCACGAATTTAGAGAAATGAGCCATATTATACCCGCGTTTGCTTATGGTACCGTCCTCTTTCATCGGACCATACTGTCTGCGGATGTACCACCACACGTAGGCCTGGAAATCACCTTCTACCATGGCATTGTGCATGTGATAGGAAACGTCTAATGCTTCAGGCCAGCGGTCTGCCGAGTTGTTGTCACTGTTTGGAACATACACTTCAGTCATCCACAGTTCTTTACCGGCTCCTTTTTGCTTAAAGAGAGGGTAGGCAAAATTCGAAATCTGGGTTCCATACGTATGTGCTCCCAGGATGTCCATGTTGGCAAGTGCCTGCGGATCATTCAGGATTGGGTCGGATATGTTCTTTAAGTATTGGAAGGATTCAGGCGCCATGACTTTGGTACCTTGGATGGACCCGGCATTTTCTTTCATGAATCGAAGGATCTCTTGTGGAGTCCACCAAGTCCAGTCATGAGCATAATCCGGTTCGTTTTGTACAGAAATGGCATACAGATCTACGCCGTTATTTTTCATGTAGGTTACAAAGTCGTTCAGATGTTGCGCATATGCGGTATATTTGTCGTATTTCAGACGTTTGGCATTTGTGTCCCCATTGCGGTTGAACGTTTCAACCATGCTGCTTGGAGGATTCCATGGGGATGCAAATACAATAGCACCCTTTTCGATAGCTCGTTTGGCTGTGGCAACTTCACGATACCAGTTATTGGAATCTGGATCAACGTAGATCCTGAGAATGGAGAAGCCTAATTGATTCTGGTCATTACCAAAAGCAGTTTCACGTTGAGCGGGAGTCAGATCACCAATCCAGGCAGGAAGGTTAATGCCCCCAAAGCCCTTGATCAGCTGTTTTTCCGAGGACAAATTAATGTTGGCATCGCTGGCTGCTGACACATTTGTCGGGGTTAACATCAAAGGCAGGGCTGTTAAACAGGCCAAAAGAACATTAATCGTCTTTTTTAGTTTGAATTTCACTACTTTCATCCTCCTCGATAATAGTAAGTTACATAGAGAAACAGCAACCAGGAATAACAAACAAGAATAGCGGATTGTCTGGCATTTATTTTATGTAAACCCTTTCAAAACCTCCTTCCATAAATCATAGGATAGAATTGAAGCATAAAACCTCTTTCATTTGTTGATTCTACTAAAAAATTCCTAAACTGAAAACCTGACAAATTACAGTATTTTTTCTAATTAATCTCTATTTTCTAACTATTCAATGACAGTTCTTGTCTGAATGCAAAAGGGAAAACTGGAATGATGGGGGATTCGCTTGAGATAGAGGTCTTCAATGGCGGGGATATGATCATTAAGGAAGGCTTTGGCTTACATATTCCTCCCTTCATTATCAAACAATGAGATCACAGAAGTTACGGGGAGGGAATCATGATGAAGGTACAGAGAAAGAATTATCGATTCATTGCAGGTATCATGGCATTATTGATTGTGTTTTACGCAGGCATATCGGCAGGAGGGCCTACAGCGGCAGCTTCAGAGTCCACATCGAATCACAAACGGTTAGCGATTATCATCGATGATGTTGGTAATGACATGAAGGGTACGGCAGAGATCCTGGCGATGCCAGTCAAACTGACGGTAGCGGTTATGCCTTTTTTACCAACAACGAAGAAAGATGCGATGGCTGCACATGAAAAGGGAATGGATGTGATTGTGCACATGCCCATGGAACCCAAGAAAGGACGACCTGAATGGCTGGGCCCGGGTGCAATCACATCCAATCTAACAGATGAAGAAGTCCGCTCACGCGTGGAGAAAGCGATTGATGATGTGCCCCACGCCATTGGCATGAACAATCATATGGGTTCCAAAATTACTTCGGACAAACGCATCATGTCCATTGTGCTCGATGTATGCAAGGAGCGGGGCCTCTTCTTTGTAGACAGCCGTACGAACTTTCGCTCTGTGGTGGGGGAACTGGCCGTATCCAAAAATATGCCACCTGTAGGTAATGACATTTTCCTGGATGATCAAAACTCCAAGCAACACATTCGCAAGCAACTGGATCTGGCTGCTCAGCGTGCGATCGATAAGGATATCTGTGTTGTCATTGGTCATGTCGGTCATTCGGGGATGAACACATCCGCAGTAATTCGTGAATCCGTCTCCCGTCTGCAAAATCAGGTCCAATTTGTAGGGATTGGTGATCTGGTTCGAGATGTGTGGCAATGGCAGTCTGCTCCTACACTACCGACAGATAATAAATAATGCCATTGGCAATGGACTGGGCGATTCGTTTTTGCTCAGCGGGGTCATTCATTCTGGCTCGATCTGCCGCATTGCTCAAAAATCCGGTTTCGACGATGACGGCAGGTTGCTTCACGTAATTCAATATATAAAAGGGCTTGCCCCATACAACCCCGTGCTCCGTTTCGTACAACTTGTTCATGGCATCCTGAATGGATTGGGCCAGCAAATAACTCCTGCCTTCTTTCTGGTGCAGTACCACCGGGCCGTGTGCTGTCGATCGGGGACTCCAGTTCGCATGAATGCTGACCACGATATCTGTACTTACTTCTTCGCTAAGGCTTTTACGTTGGGCAAGATCTCTGGTATGACGGGAGCGGCTGTTCAGCCAGCGGTTCTCATCACTAAGTGCATAATCACCAAGTCGATTGATGATAACGGCATAACCTTTGCTGCGAAGCAGGAGATAGACCTTTTGGCTAATGGCCAGGTTGATATCTTTTTCCAGCACACCTTGGGCTGACGTACCACCGTCAATACCCCCATGGCCTACGTCGAGCAGGATAACGGGTGCTGCAAAGGCATGATGACTTGAGCGATAAGCATCTCCATCGGTCACTGGCAGCATGGATGGACTGTTCTGGGACGGGGCTGCTTTTCCATGCGCGACATGGTGGGGCAGGATGGGAAGACAATGGAAGCTAATGAGCAAGGCCACCGAAGCGGTCAGCAGCTTATACATGGGAATACACACTCCTTCATGAAATAGGTACCGGATGCAGATTAAAGACTGTATGGATACCTTTGGCATTAGACTGTGCATTTTGAGGGTTTTCATACTCCTTTCAATAAAAAAATGTTTAACCATTGCACATCCTGCACACAATAGAACTATCGTAAGCTCCGTGAAAGTGCAGGAGCGAAGGAGGCAGAGGTTATGGCCAAAAGTGATGAGTTGGTAAAATACATTACGCAACGTGTAGTACATTATATCGATACGCCGAAGGATGAGCGGAAAGGTCGCACCAAAAGGAAAGAGCCGTGGGCGATGAAGTGGTTTGGTATGATCCCTTTCGCTGTATCCCTGTGGGTGGGGAAAAAGGAAAAAGAATTCGATACACAGTCTCATAAACGAAGTTCTTCGGGCAAAGGGTGACTATCGCTTACCTATTTCACTAATAGTAAACCAAAAGACGCAATCCCTTAATAAAATGGGAAGGCGTCTTATTTGTTGTTTTACAAATTATCTGACTGTGTCTTAAGAATTTGCTGATGATCAAGGATTTACGAGGTAAAAATGGCCATCTTGCTGCAATGTGCTCAAAGGGACAAAGCGTTGAATGGATGATTTTCCACCTAGCGCTACATATAGAATGGACTCTGCTTCCTGATCTGCATGCCATAGCTGATAACCGCTAACGGGTAGAGGACCACCGTATACGGCGTTACGATCACCCGCTGAGAAAACAATCTCTTGATTCTCCCCGTGTTGTATCACATCTTGTGCCCGGTCGGCAGCAACAGGTTTGGAGGTAAGCCACAACAGATTGTCAGCCGGATTGAAGACGGGTCGGAGATGAAGTGGGTCGACTGATAAAGATGGCGTTGTGGATAAATCAGTTATGCTGACAGAGGTCTGTTTGGAATCAGCCTCCAGCAGCTTCAGGAACTCTGATGGTAGTACATCTCCGTTCGTAGCATCAATATAAAGTGCAGGATGGTTAGGCTGTTCCACTTTCCAATAAGCCAGTAGGGGAAGAGCATAACCAAGATGAAGCTCTCCTCCGCCAGCAAGTAATACCTCAAGGTCCACATGTTGTCGATCTAAGGTTTGTCCAAGAAGTTCATTGTTGTATGGTGACTGCTCTCCATGACCATATTCACTAAGCATCAACTGACCCTGCTCTGTGGCCGTAATAATCATATATCCGATAGGTTTGCCTTCAAACTCAGCCTGTACGAGCCAGCTATGTAAACCCGGCCCCAGAGGGTAGAAGTTCAGGTCGGCGTTCTTCCAATGCACTTCGCCGTTAGCTGTACCAAGTGTAACAGCTTGTTGCTCTGCAAACCGTTGTACAGCAGCGGGAGCTAGCTTTTCATTCTGAATGGCATGATGTTCGGGGCTATACTCTGTTGATGATGCGGGGGATAGCGAAGAGGTTTTTTGTTCCTCTGCATTGGCTATCGACCAAAAAGAGAATAGGGCAAGACAACTGAGCAAGCCCAAGGTTATACAGGTTGTTTTCCGAGCGTTGTTCCAACACGTATGAAAGAATCGTTTCAAATTTACACCTACTTTTTCATTTATCCGTTACCTGAGCGGGTCCTAGTTTCATTCTAGGGGACAGGCTATGCAAAGGTTGCCGCAACCTGTCGGGCGGCTGATCATGAATAAACACTACTTTTGCCAGCATTTGCAGGAAAAGTAGTGTCTTCGTCTATCTTAAGTGAAACATGCCGCTGCTAATGGCAGTCACTTTCACTTTGGGTTCATATTGCCAGATCATCTCGGTCCGGCGTGTCTCATACTGCAGTTTCATAGCCTCACGATCGATTACCGCCTGTTTTGCTTTCTCTTCTTCGGCATCTGTCTCGGAGTCGATCGGTACTGCGGCCTCTGCCGCCAGTTCTACATCTGCTCCAATGGGTTTTGCGTTAGTTATATCCACAACTTTTATCAGTGGTACAGGTGGCGTGCGGTCAGAAGTGACATTCTCTGTGTCTGAGTTTATGTTACCTGTTGATTCTACCTCAGGCGTATCTTCCCGGAGTACCGCCTCATAGTAGGTGTCCAACACGTCCAGCTCCAGATCAAGCCGCTCTTGGGCTTTCTCTGCCCAGCTATAATCGAGTTCCAGCAAGCGGTTCGTCAAATGAGATTCCAAAGCAGCTCCGGCATCAAATAACGAAACTTTAGCTGTCTGTACATGCATGTTCTCCGCAAGCCTCGGACTAAGATCACGTCGGTTCAGCTTGGTGCCGAATTTTTCTATAATTTCACCCGAGCGAAGGGAAATGCCGAGAAAATGCAATTCCTCCCGTTTCAAATCACAGGCGAATTCCACCTTGAAACAGACACCAAGCCAAGGCTCATATACGGCTGGCGCTGTAGCCCGCAATTGCCGTTTGGCAGCCTGTTCGAACAGGTTCACGAAAGCACCGCCTTCACGGGCAGCGCCGAAAATCTGCTGGAGTCTGCGACTGCCATACACCACTTCTTCACGCAATATTCGTCCTGGCCCCAGCTGTGGCAACGATGGCGTAATACCGAAGTAACGGCCTAAAATAGTTTCTTTTGGTGGCTCGCCTTGAGGACTGCCGTTGGTTACGCCATTCGTTCCATCAGGGTTAGGAACAGCAGGAGGTGATGCTTGCGTAGCTTTGGCTTCTGCTGCTTCAATGGCCTGCTGATAACTGTCAGGATCAAATATAAATGTAAAGGACATCGTCTCAGCGGGTGCTCCGGTTCGTTCCACGAACCCCCAATAATAGGGGCGATTGGTCAACGCTTTGTCCGCCTCAGGTGAGAGTTTGACTGTAACATGGGCAGGGGAACGCTCCATAATCTGACAATCCAGTGCTTCCAGATAGGTGAGAACATAAGCCTGCACTTCATGGGGAGACATGGTCATGAGTTAGCTACCTCCTTTACGAAGATCTAACAACCCGGATACGGCAGGCCCTTCATCTGAAACCTCACGTTGAATAGAGTTCAGCGATTGTCCAAGTGAATCCATTTTTCGGCGAATATCTTCATCAGTTTGTGATTCCAGCATGATTTTGTACAAACTTTTCTCAATAGACTCCTTCTTCTCTAACCGTTCCAGAATGACATCCAGCCCGCCGATCACCATCTCAAACATATTGATCTTCTCATGCAGCAGATTTAAAATATGTTCCTCAATGGTTCCAGTCGTGGATAAATTGAAGATGTTCACGTCATTCTGCTGTCCCAGCCGGTGTACCCGACCGATCCGCTGCTCTACCCGCATAGGGTTCCAAGGCAGATCAAAGTTGATCATATGATGGCAAAATTGCAAATTGATGCCCTCACCACCTGCTTCGGTTGCAATCATGGCCTGCACACGCCCGCGGAAGAGATCCATCATCCAGTCTTTTTTGCCTCGATTCATGCCACCCCGATAGGGTACAGCCGTAAGCCCATTGTTGCGGAAATAGTTTAGCAGATACTCCTGTGTGGCCCGGTATTCAGTGAAGATAATTACTTTTTCATTCATGTTCCGAACCAGTTCCATCGTTTTCTCCGCTTTGGTATTCTCCTTGATCGCTTTAATATGGGCAACGAGTTCCCAAATCTTGTCCCGAAGGGGAGAGTCCAGCGGAAGTTTCTTAGACAGATTAACCAGTGTCACGAATACAGCATCCCGACTGCTGCACACTTCACGCTGCAATGTAACAAGGGAGAGCATGCTGCTCAGGTTGCCGCCAGCTTCCTGGTACTGGTCTTTAACAAAGGAAGTCACGCCATCATAAAGCGCTTGTTCTTCGGGCGATAGTTGCAGATTCACGTTGGAGACGTTCCGTTTGGTAAATTGAACAGGGCCTTCGCCGCGGCGGTTACGAATCATGACTTTGGATAACTCGTTCTTAAGCTGTTCCTGATTTTTCGGAACCCGTTTGTCTACAACAAAGTTGGCCGCAAAGTCACCCTGACGACCCAGTTGACCGGGCTTGAGCAGGTTGATCAGATTGAACAATTCACTCATATCGTTCTGAACAGGTGTAGCTGTAAGCAGCAGACAATACTTTTTGCGCAATTTCAGCATGAATTGATAGTTGGTTGTTTTCTTGTTTTTGAGTTTATGAGCCTCGTCAATAATAATCATGTCGTAATCAGTATTCAGCAGCATATCTTTATGCGGGTCACGTTTGGCTGTATCCATGGAAGCAACAACCACTTCATTCTGCCAGGAATAGGCCTTTTTCTGGGCAATAGCAGGGATGCCAAATTTTGAATTCAACTCCCGTACCCATTGCAACACAAGAGAGGCTGGCACGAGAATGAGTACCTTGGATACGAGACCTCGAACCATATATTCTTTCAGAATGAGACCGGCTTCAATGGTTTTGCCCAGACCCACCTCATCGGCGAGAATGGCCCGGCCTGACATTTCAAATAATACTCTGCGTGCAGTGTCCATCTGGTGAGGGAGTGGAGTGAGACCTTGTAGATGCTTGAGACATTGGATCTCGTCAAAATTGGGAATCAGGTTGGTCTCTTCGGCTTGAATACCCAGTTGGAAGAGTCGATAATCCCCCCAAGGACCTCCTTTATCCAGTCGTGATTCCAATTGATTAATCCAGGTCCGATCAAATTCCAACGGAACGGGTAGCTCGGCTACAGGTTGATTCATGTGGTGCGGGTTTTTCCGGTTCATGGTGTTTCCTCCCCTGCCATACGTGATGACGTTTTATTCGTAGGTAATAGTATGGACGAATGAGAGTCAGTTCATAACTATGTGGGTTCAAATAAGGAATATTTACACTTGTCACTCCGATGACAGAATAACCTTCCAATCGCTGTTATCCCCAGATTTTTTTTGATTCCCTTGTCCAAAGGGGGAAAACCCGGGGATAAAGGCGAACGCTTCACTTCTTCAGGTTATTTCTGTCCTCTCCGTTGACGTGCAAATGATTAGTTTAACTTATATTGAACCCAGAAATTTAGTAAAGGCACATGTTTTTTCTGTGCCAAAAAATTCACTGATGTCGTATTCATGCGTATGAGGGTGTGTGAAGAAGTTTGTCCGTGTATAGGGAGTCTATAAAATAAGGTCTGTGATAAAAGTCGCATGGAAAATCAATATATGGTGTAATATACTGTTTTTATATCACTATATGTGGTGTTTTGTCATAATTTATTCTTATAATGAAAATGGAGCTTTATACCGGGGAGGTTGAATGTAGCGATGAAATCGAACCAACGATCGTACCAATTAGAAGGACTTAGCGAAAAAATATTTCTGGACCGATACGCCTGGAAGGACGCTGATTCGAATCATGCCAAGGTTGGAGATGTGGTATTGGTATTAACGAAGGATGATCCCAAGTTCCCAACCAAGGAAGTGGGCGAAATCATAGAACGTAAGGGTCAGCTTGTACAGGTAAGGACTCGAAGGGGAGAGATGATTGAGACAAGTGTGGAGAAATTGACACTCAACATAGAAAAAACACCGGAAGAGATGTGGGACCGTCTTGCCAAAGCGATGGCTTCTGTCGAATCCACAGCCGATCAGCGGGCAACGTGGGAGTCCAAGTTCCGCTCTGTGTTGGAAGATTGGAAGTTAGTACCCGGAGGCCGAATTGCTGCGGGTGCAGGGGCAAGCGATGAGTTGACACTCTTCAATTGTTATGTCATTCCATCTCCGCAAGACAGTCGGGGTGGCATCATGAGAACCTTGACCGAGATGACGGAGATTATGGCACGTGGGGGAGGCGTAGGCATTAATTTGTCCTCTTTGCGTCCTCGCCGAGCGGTGGTGAAAGGTGTCAACGGATCATCCAGCGGTTCCGTATCGTGGGGCGGATTGTTCAGTTATACGACTGGACTGATTGAACAGGGCGGAAGCCGCCGGGGTGCGCTCATGCTGATGATGAATGACTGGCATCCGGATGTGCTTGACTTTATTACCGTGAAACAAACGATGGGGCAGGTGACCAATGCCAATCTGTCTGTATGTGTGAGCAACGCATTTATGGAGGCTGTCAAGCAGGACGGAGATTGGGATTTGGTTTTTCCCGATACAAACGATCCAGACTATGATACCGAGTGGAACGGGGATATGCAGCAATGGAAAGCCGCAGGTCATTCGGTGGTGCACTATCGTACACTGAAGGCTCGCAAAATCTGGCATACCATTATTGAATCAGCCTGGAAATCGGCAGAGCCTGGTGTGGTATTCATGGAGTACTACAACCAGATGTCCAACAGCTGGTATTTCAATCCGATTATCTGTACTAATCCGTGCGGGGAACAAGGCCTGCCTGGCTGGGGTGTATGTAATCTGTCTGCCATTAATCTGTCCAAATTCTACGATGAAACAAATCATGATGTGGCATGGGATGAACTGGCGGAAACCACTCGTATCTCGGCTAGATTTTTGGACAATGTCATCGACGCAACACCATATCATTTTGAGGAAAATAGACTGAATCAGCAGCGTGAACGCCGGGTTGGGCTTGGCACGATGGGACTGGCAGAGCTGATGATTAAGCTGCGTATTCGATACGGCAGTCCTGAATCTCTTGCATTTCTGGATAAACTGTATGGATTCATGGCGAAGGAGGCCTATCTGGCATCGGCAGAGATTGCAGCAGAGAAGGGAGCTTTTCCAGCTTTCGAAGCTGAACCGTATTTACAGAGTGGATTCATGAAAAACATGGTTGCGACGTACCCTGAAGTGGGAGAGGCCATTCGTAAACAGGGCATTCGAAATGTCACACTGATCACACAAGCGCCAACGGGAAGTACAGGTACGATGGTGGGCACATCAACAGGTATTGAGCCGTATTTCGCCTTCAAGTATTTCCGTCAAAGCCGTCTAGGTTATGATGAACAGTTCGTACCGATTGCACAAGACTGGCTGGATGAACATCCGGGTGAAGCTTTACCAGACTATTATGTGACGGCAATGGATTTGTCGGCTGAGAATCACATACGGGTGCAGGCTGCGATCCAGCAATGGGTGGATAGTTCGATCTCGAAGACGGCCAACTGTCCGGCTGATTTTACAGTGGGGGATACGGCTGAGCTGTACGAACTGGCCTTCGACCTTGGCTGCAAGGGAGTAACGATATACCGCGACGGCAGCAGGGATGTGCAGGTGTTGTCCACGTCGAAGAAGGAAGAGACCCAAGGTGAAGATCAGAACACGGCGGAAGCTGTAGAGAAGACAGTCGTATCTGCTATAGAAAACCCGAATAATGCTGAAGTACAGGCAAGTGATGGAACTTCCAATAGCCAGGTTGGTGTTAGAACGCATTCTTCTGACCAAGCCCCGTCCTCTTCTACAGTACTGGATAAACAATACAGAAGCCGTCCTCAAGTACTGCGCGGTGCGACATACAAAATCAATACGCCATTTGGTATGGCTTACATTACGATCAATGATCTGGAGGGAACCCCGGGTGAGATCTTCCTGAACGTGGGCAAAGCGGGATCGGATGTGTTTGCCATGGCTGAGGCACTCGGCCGAGTATGCTCTCTGTTCCTTCGATACGGAGATCATGGGCAAAAGGTTGAACTGTTGATCAAACATCTCAAGGGAATCGGTGGTTCGGGAGCGATTGGCTTCGGAGCCAATAGGGTTGAATCGATTGCTGATGCAGTCGCCAAAGCATTGGAAAGTCATGTACAGAGCGATATGCAGGAGAACGAAACTGAAGCATTACAAGAACAGAATCAAGTGGAGAGCACGTATCCCAAAGTGGAGGATCAGAAAACCTTTATCGAATCGAGAGATTTATGTCCTTCATGCGGCTCGGCATCCCTGATGAATGTGGAAGGTTGCAAAACATGCAGCAACTGTGGGTACAGTAAATGCAATTAAATATCTTTTGAAAAAAAGAGAAAAAGAAAGGCACTCCTTACTCCATTACGAAGTCAGGAATACCTTTTTGTCATTTAGATAACTAACACCAATCTTGGCATCGATCTGCAAGTGATTGTAATTCATTAAATACAACACCAGCATGGTAGCCGTCGCACACGGCGTGATGTAACTGAACGGATAAGGGAAGATATACTTTATCGTTCTGTTGAACATATTTCCCCATCGTGAAAATAGGCAACAAGTAGGTTCCCTCATTGTAAATATTCAGATTAAATCCGGTAAAGTTCACCCAAGGAATACTGGAAACGGGAAAAGTATTTGGTGGTTCATTAGGTTTGGCAACAAATTGTTTGTGATCTTTGTAATTCTTCATATCTTCCAGATGTCGATTGTGGAACGTCTCGAAATCTTCATGGAATGCTGTCCAGATCGTTGAGAAACTTTTGTTGTCCTCATGAAAAATCGTATAACTCGGAGACATTTCGTCCCAGTAGCCCAATCTTCCCTCGGCATCAAAACAAGTTCGAAATTCCCTGTGTGCATTGACGACCGTAGAGATCATATGAATAAGAGCCGGATAGAACTTCAATCCTTTAAGCTTCAGTTCGTTGATCAATAGAGTGATATCCAGATTAGCAGTTATGCTGTAGGTACATCTGACCTGATTCAAGTAGTGGTCAAAGTATGGCTTTCGATCCCACTGATCTAACACGATTGAATTAAACATAAGTTATAACCTCCTAAATTTGAATAATGTCTTTTATTTAGGAGGTATATTTGACTGATTTGACCATATCCTATCACATTCCCAGTATTGTATTTTTAGAAATTGATCCATCTCAGTATAACATGATACTGAATGTGTCGCTTATAGCGAAATCCTCTGCAAAACGCTGTTTCAACCTGTTTCTTTCCTTTATAATTAAAGTTGTGTTTATAACGAAGAAGAGAGGGGATTAGATGCGTCAGCCGATAGAAGAACCCATATTTTATTCTTATCCTGGAATGGTAGCGGTGGTGACTTCACGTCATGAGGGAGTCCAGAATGTGATGGCGTCCGGATGGCATACATACATCGGGTCATCACCAGGCGTATACGGCATCTCCCTTCGTAAGGAAACATACTCCTATGAACTCATTGAGAAGAGTGGCGTATTCGGTGTTCATTTCCTGCCAGGTCATCGATCGGAGTGGATTCAAGCTGCAGGAACGTTCAGTGGGAGAGATACGGATAAATTCACAAGATTCGGCATTCCGTATGAGGAAGGAATCAAGGTAAGTGTACCCATTTTGACAGATGCTTATTTTGCTTATGAATGCAAGGTTATGGATATTACGACATATGGTGACCATGAATGGATTGCAGGCGAAGTGTTACAGCGATATCAGGATCAGAAGTACTTTCTGGAGAATGGAATGGTTGATCTGGAGAAGTTGCAAATCCCAATGTACACAGGGCGTTCAGCATACCGGATCATGGATGCGAGGACAGAAGAAAAGATTCACCCGTTCCACCTCTAGGGTCCTAGGCAAGAAGAAGCAATTATGAGCAAAACTTTCAATCCGGTCTGACATAGGTTTATAATGGATATTGGCTGCTGAGCAAGTCGGCAGCCTTTTGTTATGAATTCAATTGTTTCAATCGATGTGTGCGTGGGTATGCTGGTTTGCGCAAGCGGGACAGGTAATTTTAGCCACTCGATGAAAAGTACTATATTTAACGACAAAATTAGAGTATGATTTTACAGCTATATGAGCTGGCAGGAAAGGTTACATCGGTTTAATCGTTTGTAACTATTCCTGTAAAGTATAAGGCTTAATACGGGCGTATAATGCTAAACGTGAACTCACGAATGAATATAAAGAATATTTTAATAATTAAACTTAATGGATAGGCAACTCGTCTTCTTTAAGATTATAGAATTCACACAGAATGTCGCATCATCGGATCGTGCTTCGAACAGAAGCTTTTCTTATGCTGTAAATGAAAGATGGAAGGTGCAATACGTATGTTAATGACAACCAGAACGATCAGGAGTTCCTTTATGCCCCCAACACCGATGTTGTTGACTCACAGTAACAAGGAGGGGCATGCATGTCACAATCGTTAAATCGTAAGAGACATATGAACGGACTTGACGGCTTGCGAGCCATCGCTGTACTTGCGGTAATCGCGTATCATCTGAATTTGGATTTTATTCCGGGCGGACTGCTCGGTGTAGGTATATTTTTTGTTCTCTCGGGATATTTAATTACAGATATTCTCGTGTCACAGTGGCAGGAACATGGACGCATTTCACTCGGTGATTTCTGGGTAAGACGGGTAAGGCGTTTGCTTCCAGGCATGCTGACCATGACAGCAGTGGTGATGATCTGGTTGGCTTGTACAGATCCATCCCGGCTTGCTGCGCTTCGTGGTGATATCGTTTCGGGTGTATTATACATAAGCAATTGGTGGTATATCTTTCACAACGTTTCCTATTTCGAAAGTTTTGGCCCTCCATCACCGTTTGGACATTTCTGGTCACTGGCTGTGGAAGAGCAATTTTATCTTATATGGCCTCTTCTACTGATCGCGGCAATCGTAGTGTTCAAAAGAAAGGGATGGCTGGTCGTTTTCATTGTCGTCGCAGCTGAATTATCTGCTGGCGCAATGGCCATCATGTATAATCCGGATTTGGACCCGAGCCGTGTATATTATGGAACAGACACGCGGGCATTCGCACTGCTTGCTGGTGCTGCTCTTGCCGTGGTGTGGCCTAGTCGCAAGCTATCGAACTCTCTGTCTGGCATGAACCGGCTTGTGCTCGATGTGTCGGGACTTGCTGCGCTCGCTTTGTTAATCTACATGATGCTGAACAGCAGTGAATATGATCCGTTTCTGTATCAAGGGGGCATGGTGCTTCAGGCTATCGCAACAACGTTGCTGGTAGCGGTGTTGGCTCACCCATCGTCTTTCCTGGCACGTATCATTGGTGCGAAGCCATTACGCTGGATCGGAGAGCGATCCTACGGATTATATCTGTGGCATTATCCAGTCATTATTTTAACCAATCCCGCGGTGGATACGGGAGGAGCACATCCTGTACGCATCATTTTACAGGTTGCTGCAACGGTTGTACTGGCCTCATTGTCCCTTAAATATATTGAAAATCCGATTCGGGACAATGGATTCCGTGATTCTTGGTCCCGATTATGGGGAAGAGGGCGGTCATCAATCGGTATACGTAACGTATGGTGGAAGCGGGCAGGTCTGTTGATGACGATTCTGCTGTTGTCCTATACAGTATCTCAGATGATGGTCTCCCATGCAGCGAACTCCGATTCCCATTCGGTATCGATGTCCAACACATTAAATGGAGAGAATTCCGTAGCGGAGGAACAGGGACAGGATGTGTTGCCGGCTATTACAGGAACGTCAGGCTCTGGCCAAAAGAACGATGCTCATACCCATAAACCGGAAGCAGGAACGAAAGATGATCCGGGGAAAAATGAGAAGCCAACAGGAGAGTCTGCTCCAGATTCAAAACCTGACGAACAAGACAATTCAGTGAATGCTGGCAAGGACGGTCAGTCTGAAGATAAGCCGACTGATGACTCCGTGACTAACGAGAATGATACACCAGATGACGCTGGAGCGAATCAATCCGATGATACGGATCATGCGGATGATGCACCTGATTCATCTCAGGACAATGAAGAAACGGCTCCTCCTGCCGAGGATGGAAAGGTTCATTATACCGTTATTGGAGATTCGGTGATTTTGGATGCAAAACCGTATCTGGAGCAAAGTATATCGGGAGTGTATGTGGACGGACATGTTGGTCGTCAGATGTGGCAGGCAGGCGATGTATTGGAAGGTCTGAAGCAAAACAACCAAATGGGCAGCAAAGTGGTGCTGGAGCTCGGGACGAATGGTTCCTTTAACTCCAAAAACTTGAATGCTGTGCTTGATTATCTGAAAGATGAGGATCGGGTATATCTGGTTACTGTGCGCGTACCTCGTCCGTGGGAACGAACGGTGAACAGGGCGTTGAATGAGGCAGCATCCAAATACAGCAATGTCTCGTTGATTGACTGGAACAGTGCAAGTGAGGGACATGACGAATATTTTGAAAAAGATGGCGTACATCTCACTACGCAAGGGTCCGAAGCTTTTGCAGAACTGGTGAAAAACAGTATCCAATAATACGCAATCCATATTTAATACGATTTAGCACTTATTCATTATATATAGCCTGGGGTGAAGCAGCCAACGGCTGCAACAAGAAAGAGCTCTCATTGTGAGGGCTCTTTTTAGTTGTTATGAACAATAAGCCAGCAAAGTAAATTCCAAACAGGGGAACCGATATTTTTCACCCCTGCATCCGTGGATCGTCACCTTACGGTATGATAGCGTTAACATTTACAATAAGTGTATTCAAATCGCCGAGGGGGATTATAGAGATGTTGAAAAAATGGCTTTCAGGTTTCCTGGCAATAACATTGTTCTCCATTATTCTGGCTGGCTGTGCTGGCGGGGACACTTCAGAAGGAGGCAGCGGCAACGACAAAGTAACCGTCACACTCTGGCACAACTGGACCGGACAGGACGCAAAGGCGGTTGCGATGCGCAAAATAATTGAAGATTTTCGCGCGGCGCATCCAGATATTGAAGTTGTGGATGAAGGCCTGCCAACAGATGGTCTCAAAACCCGGCTTCGTACGGTGGCAGCTGCTAACGAGATGCCAGACCTGTTCGTGATGTGGCCGGATGCCATGACGAAGGAATTTGTCAAAGGGGATCTGTTACAGCCCATTAATGCAGAGCTGGACGCAAAGCCGGAGTGGAAAGATAACTTTATCCCGAATGCACTGGACGGATACACCGTAGACGGGAACATCTACTCCGTGCCCATGAATCTGGCGCCGAGTTCCTTCATCTATTACAATGAAGCTCTTTTCAAGCAGTACAACGTAAAAGTGCCTGAAACTTGGACGGAATTGGAGCAGGCGATTGCTACTTTTAATCAAAATAAAGTCATTCCCATGGCACTTGGCAACAAGGCCAACTGGGTAGCTCAATCAACGATATTCAGTACACTGGCTGATCGGATTACCGGTACGGACTGGTTCCTGAAAGCGACAGCACAAGAGGGTGCAAGCTTTACCGATCCACAATTTATTGAAGCCTTGAACAAGATGCAGGAGCTTGGCAACACCAAAGCATTCCAAGATGGATTCAACAGTATCGATGAGACACAGATGATGCAGCTTTATTTCCAAGGTAAGGCAGCGATGGTCATGAACGGCGGATGGGCCTTGGCAAATCTGGTGAACAATGCACCTGAAGAGGTGTTGAACAACACACATATTACGATTCTTCCTCCAGTGGACGGAGGTCAGGGTGAACCAAGAACAACATCCGGTGTAGTAGGAACCGGGTTGGGTGTAAGTAAAAAGCTGAGCGGTGCACAAAAAGAGGCAGCGATGGAGCTGTTCTACGCGCTGGCAGGACCTGATGGTCAGAAGGCCACATTGGATAGCAGCACATTGGTGAGTTACAAGATTGATCTGGACAAAACCAAAGCACATCCATTGTTCGTTGAATTATATGATCTGATGCAAGAAGTGAAGATCACGCCAGTATACGATTCCAAGCTGGGATCGGCAACGGTTGAGGTTATTAATAATGCATTGCAAGAGTTGCTAATGGGCGGCAAGGCTGAAGACATTGCAGCCAAAATTCAGGCAGCTCAAGCCAATGCAGTTAGTCAGTAACCATTCGTTAAAACCCCTTCCCGGCAGGGGAGGGGTTTTAAGTATGAATGGGATAGTCAGTTGCAAGTTGGTAAAGGCATTTATCGAAGGGAAGTGAACAGATGAACGCACTGCGCAGTCGGCGTTTTATTATGCTGGGGTTGGCCCCGGCAGTCATCATTTATGCATTGTTTGTATTTGTACCGGTCGTGTGGTCGGCATACTACGGTTTCTTCAACTGGTCCGGCATCGGCGCATCCAAATATATTGGTATGGATAATTACGTGGAGATCTGGCATGATCCTGTATTTTGGCGGGCACTGAAAAATAACGTTATTTTTGTGTTGGCATCGGTGTTTGGACAAATTCCGTTAGCGTTGATGTTGGCGGTCATATTACACAAAAGCAATCCATTACAGCGGTTTCTGCGCTCAGCCGTATTTCTGCCGATGGTGTTATCCACTGTCGTTATCGGTATGATCTGGCAGTATATCTATCATCCGCAGATCGGGATATTGAACTTTCTGCTGGACGCTCTGGGGCTGGAAAGTTGGAAGCTGCAATGGCTTTCCGATGACAAGATTGCCATTTTCTCATTGGTACCGCCGCTGCTCTGGAGCTTTGTCGGGTTGTATCTGATTATCTTCATCTCGGCACTACAGAATATTCCAGGCGAGATTCATGATGCTGCCAAAATAGACGGTGCTTCAGGAATCCGGAAACTGGTATCGGTCTCTTTGCCCATAATCTGGGGTACGGTTCAGGTAGCGATCATTCTATGTATTTCGGGTAGTCTGAAATCATTTGATCTGGTCTACATCATGACCAAGGGTGGTCCGGCACATGCGACGGAACTGCTTGCAACGTATATGTACAATTCAACCTTTACAACATACCGATATGGTTTTGGTAGTGCGATCTCCACAACCATCGTACTGATCTCCCTGCTGCTGATCGGAACAAGCCAGTGGCTAACTAGTCGCAAACGAAAAGAGAATCAATAGAGAGGAGGAGTTATCATGCGCGTGACACCTGTATCCATGCCATCACCACAAAGCAGCTCGGGCCATCCGATTCGCCGTCTACGTAGCGGAATTGTTTGGACGCTGCTAACGGTCTATGGTATTTTAACATTGTATCCGTTCTACTGGCTCGTGATTAGTGCATTCAAAACAAATGAAGATTTCTATAGCAGGCCCTTTGGTCTGCCGGAAAACTGGAATGTTGCCAATTTCAGCAATGCATGGGAAAGCTCCAGGCTGGGAACCGCTTTTGGCAATTCACTAATTGTATCGGTGGGATCACTTATTCTGACGCTGTTTATTGCAGCGCTGGCTTCATTCATCCTGGCTCGTTTCCAGTTTCGCTGGAAAGGGTTGATCATGACCTTCTTTGTTGTTGGTATGCTCATTCCGATCCATAGTACGCTTGTCCCCTTATTTATTTTAATGAAACAGATGTCCTTGCTAAATACGTACTGGGCCTTAATATTACCTTATACGGCTTTTGCATTGCCTACGGCTATTTTTGTGCTTACTGCTTATCTGACAAGTGTTCCACGTGATATTGAAGAGGCAGCTTTCATTGATGGAACAGGACTTTGGGGGCTGTTTACCCGGATCATGTTACCCATGTCCGTACCTGCGTTGTCTACGGTTACGATCCTGAGTTTCTTGCATGCGTGGAATGACTTTTCTTTTGCGCTTGTATTCATCAACAAAACCGGATTGAAAACGTTACCGCTGGCCATTGCGAACTTTGCGGATGGATATCAGACGGATTACGGATTAACGCTTGCTGCCATGACCCTGTCGGTTATTCCAACCATTATCTTGTATCTCGTATTCCAGGAACAAGTTATGAAAGGCATGACAGCCGGAGCTGTCAAAGGATAAGCGAAAGCGCATCCAGAGGAGGAGAAACGTTTGGCACGCTGGCTCACATCTTCGTTACAAAGGAAGCTATCGGTCGTCGTGACGGCTTCAATGATTGTGCCATTGCTGGCGTTGGGTCTGTTCGCCTTTCTGATCTCTTCCCGCATTACAGAGCAAAAAACAAAACTGTCCGGCATGGATACGCTGAAACAGGTGGAAGCAAATCTTCGTTATATGTTGCAGGATGCCGAGAATCTCTCCATTTTCCTGATTGGAGAACGGGACATCCAGCAGTATCTTAGCCACAATGAAGATCATGAGCTGGACCGGGTGGATATCCTGGGAAGGATGACCAATCTGGCGGCTTCCAAGAAATATATTGCGAACATCGCCATATATCCAAGCCGATTCGATGCCACATTGTCAACCGCTACCTGGTATGAATCCAATGAATCCAACCTTTCGTATCCCTCTGTTCCAAGCGGTGAAGCAGTCAAACAATGGACGGGGGTATACCCGGTGCAGAATTACGCGGGTATTCAAAATGTGATCACATTGGTTCGGCCGATTCGCAGTATCCATGATTATCGACCGATCGGCTGGTTAGCCATTAGTCTGGATGAGAAGGCCATATCCAAAGGATGGGCCGCTCTGGGATTAGGCAGAGGGCAAGGCAGACTGGAGCTCATCGGCAGTTCTGGAGAGATTCTGTCTTCGATGGACAAATCCCGGCTTGGACTTAAACTGGAGCAGGCTGAACAAGGTGTCACAACGTTAATTCAGGATGGCGGTAGCGGAACAACCACATATGGCAGTGGTGAAGATAAACGGACATTGCTCTATTATCCGGAAGAATTGACGGGGTGGACGTTGGTTGGAACAGTCCCTTACGACCAGTACAAGTCCGAGAATCGGTACATTCTTATTCTGACCGGTTGCGCCGTTGCCATGTCTGCTGCGATAAGTGCTGCCTTGGTCTGGTTTACGGTGCGGCGTGTGACGAGGCCGCTTCGTGTGCTTACCAGACATCTGTCCCGAATTGATCCGGAGCGTCCTCTTCCGCTGTTCCGGTCTGAAAGTGATGACGAGATTGGCAGGCTTGGGGAGAGTTACAATCTGCTCGGTGCACATATTCAGTTATTGAAGGAAGAGGTTATTCGAGGTGAAGCTCGCAAAAAAGAGGCAGATCTTCGAGTGCTTCAGGCGCAGATTAACCCGCACTTTCTCTATAACACGCTCTCTTCCATTCACTGGATTGCATTAATGTCTGAAGAGAAGAGAATTGCGGATATGGTTGAGGGCCTGAGTGATTTTCTACGTATCAGCTTGAATAATGGTCAGGATTACTGCCCTGTGGAACAGGAAATTGCTCATATTCGCCATTATGTGCGTGTGCAGTCGATTCGTTTCCCTGATCAATTTGTGTTGCATTATATCGTAGATCCAGCACTTGAGAAGCGAATGATGCTGAAGCTATTGCTGCAACCGCTTGTTGAGAACGCCATGATTCATGGCATTCAGCCCAAAGCAGGCGTGGGTACCATCACCATAATGATTCGCAAGGACCCGGATAATGAACAGATAAATGTGCTGGTGCTGGATGATGGTGTAGGCATGGAGCCGGACAGACTGGAGCAATTAAGGATAAGCATTAGGGAATGGAAGGGAAAACAGCCGGAAAAACAGCTGAACCAAGGCGGTTATGGGCTCTGCAATGTGAATGAGAGACTGCTGCTCCATTATGGAGCGGATGCACAGCTTGAAGTAGACAGCAGGGTTGGGGGAGGTACCCGGATTTCGTTTTCCATTCCAATCTTGGAGGGTTTACCATGAGACTATTAATTGTTGATGATGAAGTGATTATCCGTACAGGGCTTGCCAGCGTTATCGCTTGGCATGAACTCGGAATTGAACTTCTTCAACCTGCTGCCTCGGCAGAGGAGGCGTTAACACGCATGGCTGAGGAACGTCCGAATATCCTGATGACGGATATTCGGATGACAGGCAGATCAGGGCTGGAACTGGCAGAAGAGGGCCTGCGATTACTACCTGAGCTGGAGGTCATTATTTTGTCTGGATACGATGACTTTTCTTATGCCCAACAGGCGATTCGCCAAGGTGTTACAGATTATCTGCTCAAAACAAGCAAGCCGGAAGAGATCATCAAAACCGTATTACAGGCCAAACAGCGAATCACGGAACGTTGGGCAGAGAAGTCCCGAGAGGGCCAGCTTATGCGGGAGAATCGAGAGCGGTTATTTGCTGGATGGATCATTGATGGTGACACCGCTTCGGGCCATTTCCCTTCATTTTTGCGATCTGATGCTGGAAAAGAGGCAGGGGTTGTTGGCCTTGATGATGAACAGATTCTCAGACAAGTCATTATTCTTCGAGCAGAGGGGTGGGATCAATCCTCGGATGCGCTATTACGATTTGCGGTGCAGAATACCCTGGAGGATATGTTACCTGGTGCCATTGCTCATGTAGAGAAACAGCAAATTATCTGTGTAGTTTCATGGCCGCCTGTGGAACATGAAACTACGTTCAGGCTGGAGAGTGCATTACGTCGGGTGGAGCAATTACTGAAGTGCACCCTGCGCGCAGCGGTAGGTCTGCCTATGCGTGGATATGCAGATCTGCACGAAAGCTATAGAACTGCTTCAGCTGCCTTCCGATATCGGGGTTTGATGGATTATAAAGTATGGCATTATGAGCACGTTCAGGATCGCCAAGGTGGTAAAACTGTACTTACGCACGAAGAGGAGACCAGACTTGGTACAATATTGCTGGATAATGATTCAGTCACGTTAACGACATGGACGCGGGAACTTGTGGCTAATCTGATTACAGAACCGGAGGTCACACCAGAATCGTTCAGTGCTTGTCTACACTCGGCCGTTATTGCAGGTCATCGCTGGCTGACTCGCACAATGCGAGCCACAGGGCGTGAAGAACCCGCAAGGCTCGAGCCCTGGTTGCCGGAACCGGATGCCGAAGCTGTGGAGCTCGGGGATATGCTGTTCCATCATCTGTATGGTCTGATGCATGTCTATCATAGCCGAATGGGCCAGGGACAGGCTGCCCATGTGCAGAAGGCTATCGGTTATATTGAATCATCATTGGCGCAGGATATTAATCTGCAGCAGGTAGCTGGACATGTTCATTTGCATCCGGGTCACCTCAGTGAGCTGTTTAAAAAAGAAATGGGTGTGACCTTCGGAGATTTTGTCACCGATATGCGTATACGAAGAGCGATGGATATGCTGGCGGTGTCTCCAGCGAAGGTCAGTGAAGTCGCTGCAATCAGCGGCTACGAGGACGTGAAATATTTTAGCAGACTGTTCAAAAAACATACGGGCAAGACCCCGAGTGAGTATCGCGAAGAGGCGTTGTTGTTCAAGCCTTCGGGAAGTTAGAAATGAGCAGATTAGGAAACATGTTTTACCTTTCTGCAAACGTTTTCGATATAGTATTACTCAGGGTTATTGGAGAGTGAGGGCATACTGATGAAGACCTATAGTTCAAGTCAGGATTTATCGGGACAATGGAAGATACAACATTTTGAAGTTGGAGAGAAGCGGGCAATGGATGTGGCAGCAGCTGCGCTGGATGACCGTTTCTGGATTGGGGCTGAAGTGCCTGGCGATGTACATGCTGCACTGGTTGAGCGCAGTATCATTGATCCGCCCTATTACGGACATAATGATGCCAAAAGTCGCTGGATTGAGCAAAAGGAATGGTGGTACCGCACAACCTTCAATCTGGTGAGCGATGCAGAGACAGAGGAGCACTTTGAATTAGTGTTCGAAGGATTGGATACGTTTGCAACGGTATATGTCAACGGCCATGAGGTCGGGAAAACGGCCAATATGCTTATGTCACATACGTTTAATGTAACGTCTCTGGTACGCAGCGGCTGGAATGCGATTGCTGTCAAGTTTGATCCGCTTCACCTGCATCACCGGGACAAAGAAACCTTTGACTGGTCCTCGTATACGAAGGAACGGCCATGGTTGCGAAAAGCAGCGATGAATTTTGGCTGGGACTGGGGTCCACGCATGGTTACGGTGGGGATCTGGGGTGCGGTAAGGCTGGAAAAACGAACAATCGCCAAGCTGGAAAATGTGTATGCTCGTACGGAATCAGTCAGTTCAGAGTTGGCAGTCTTACATGTCACAGCGGATGTGAAGTCGGTCTTGTCTTACCGTAGCAGACAGAAACGTGAGCAGGCTGTGGTTGCGACCTGTAATGTTCGTCTGTTGGATCGCAGTGGACACGAGGTGGCAAGTGTCACTGAACTACCCGTAGAGGGTGGTATAGCAGATACCACATTAAACGTTACGTCACCTCAGTTATGGTGGACTCATGATCTGGGTGAACCTTATCTGTATACGCTGGAGGTTACATTATTCGCAAATGGCGTTGAAGTGGATCGTTATAACGAGCCTTATGGGTTACGAACGATTGAGCTGGCTCTTCACAATGAACGGGGTGAAGATGCGTTTGCTTTTATCCTGAACGGAGTCAAGATCTACGCCAAGGGAGCCAACTGGATTCCGGCTGATCATCTGATTGGCGCCATCCCGAACTCTCGGTATCGTGAGCTTGTCGAGCTGTCGGTGGAAGGGCATATGAACATGCTGCGTGTCTGGGCTGGTGGTATATATGAGAAGGATGTCTTCTACGATGAGTGTGATCGGCAAGGGGTGTTGGTGTGGCAGGATTTTGCATTCGCGAATGCACTGTTCCCGGATTTCAATCGTGATTTCATGGATAATGTACGGCAAGAGGTAGAAAACAATGTCTTACGTCTGCGTAACCGTGCCTCGCTTGCCCTCTGGTGTGGGAATAATGAAATAGATTGGCTCTATGATATGAAGTCTGCAAGTGGAGATATTACCAGCCCGTTCTACGGTGAACAGATCTATCATGAGCTAATCCCTGAAGTGCTAGAGCGATTGGATCTGTCTCGTCCGTACTGGCCTTCTTCGCCGTTCGGAGACAGCAACGGTCAGGATGCGAATGACCCGGATGTGGGGGATCGCCACAACTGGCAGGTATGGCATGGTTCGGTCTATCCAAGGAAGCATGGAGAGCCACCACTGCTGGACTACAGTATTGAAGGTGTAACGTTCAAAAATTATAAAAAGGATCATGCGTTGTTCAGCAGTGAATTTGGTATGCATGCCTCGGCCAATCGTTACACACTGGAGAAAAATATGCCCGCAGGGCAGTTTTACTGGGGCAGTCCGGAGATGGCCTATCGTAACAAAGATACCAACCACCAGAAAGGTATTTTGCTGATGGAGGGTTACACAGGGATTCCGCAAGATATAGAAGAGTATATGAACTACTCCATGCTTACTCAAGCAGAAGGGTTACGATATGGAATTGAACATTTCCGGCGCATCAATCACCGCAACAGCGGAGCGCTTGTATGGCAATTGAACGATAGTTGGCCAGGAACAAGCTGGTCCATGATTGATTATGAACTGCTGCCGAAGGCATCCTTTTATTATGGGAAAATATTCTTTCATCCTGTTCTGTTGTCACTGGAGCATGAGCCATGTGAGCCGCTTGTGTTGTGGGTTGTGAACGATACACGTGAAGTCTTGAAAGGGGAGCTTCGACTCAATGTCTATGCATTGAATGGAGAGAAGATCTACTCCAGCTCACATGCTGTTGAAGTAACATCCCAATCCTCACGGTGTATTGCTGAATTAACTGAAGTAGAGGTGTTACAGGGCAGACGTGCGGAGGAAGTAATGGTTGAGCTGGTATCCGAAGGGTTCGCGGCGCCGATTAATCGGTACTTCTTGCGTGATCCTAGGGATGTGACGTTGCCTGAGTCGCAATTGAGCGTACATGTGAACGAGGAGGAGCAGTCTGTTACGGTTACGGCCAGTGGTGCGATTGCACGATTGGTGAAGCTGGAGCTTCCCCTTGGGCGTGTACGATTCAGTGACAATTATTTCGATCTGCTCCCCGGTGAGAGCCGGACGGTAAGACTTCGTCATCCGGAGCATTCTTCTCTGCCTTTGACAGAACTTCGGGTCAGTGCCATGAACGGCAGAGAAGGATAAAATATTAATAACAGACTTCGAATCTTATTCGAGGTTCAAGGTGGTCATCCTGATCAGGGATGCCACCTTTTTTACTTTTGCAACAGGGGGAGTTCATGTCGTCGTGTCAGGTGATTTTGCCCTTATTCCACAAGCGAAACTTCCAATCGGGTTCACATCTTGAATCATTAAGGTTAGAATGATATAGAGAAATCGTTTTCAAAGGAGGTGGATTCATGTCATTTGTCTTTTACCCGGGGATGGTTATATTCATTCTGATGTTGATCCTGCTGATTATTGGTATTGTATATATCGTTCATAAAAGCAAACAAGTATTGCGCCGCTTAAGCAATCTGGAGAAAGCAGTATATGAAAAAGATAACATCTCATCCTATCCGAAGGACGTTGATACTGTACAAGAAGCACCCAGAGAAGACACGTTTGCTCCACGCAAACGAAAATGAAGAAGGATACGGAATTACATAAAAAAGATAAACCAACAAACCAAACAGCCGATTCTTCTCTATGAGGAAGTGATCGGCTGTTTGGGTATATAGGCATTTTATCTGTATTAACTGGGTTTAGAGAAAGGATTCATACCGCTGTTGGAAAGAGGATTCCATCTCCACTTGTCGTGCAAGTTGCTGCTGTACCTTTGCACCGCGAATCGTCTGAAGTTCCTGAAGTTGTGCAGTGGAACTGAATTGATCTGCAGCCATTTGGACAAGTAATTGGGAGAGCACATCCGCATCTTCGAGCGCCGCATTAAGTCCAAACGCACCGGTTGGTGTCATGGTATGAGCGGCATCACCGATGAGTACAACATTGTCCTGTGCCCACGACGGGCAATAGCTGCTTTCGACAGATAACAGAACAAAATCACTCCAGCTCTGAATGTTGGCAGCTACAGAATCAGACAGGCAAGGAAAAGCAGATACAAGTTTATCTACAAAAGGAGCAATCGGCTGCTCTCGCAGCTTGGAGTAAGCTCCTTCGGGAATGTTCCATCCAATCTGAACATAACCGCCGAACTGTGAGAACAGTGCGAGCTGTTGACCATCCATGCTGGCCATTCGAACAGCGGGTTCCCAACCTACGGGTGCCGGAATGCGTGCCCAGAGCAGATCATACCCATGCTTACGAATCTCCGGGGTCATACCGGAATGTTTGCGTACAGCAGAGTATCTGCCATCAGCACCCACAATTACAGATGCTTCAATGGAGGCAGGAACACCCTTCTGCCGAATGTTAATACCCACGACCTGGCCGTTCTTGTCTCGTAACAAACCGGTCATAATCGTATTGAATAGTACTTGTTCGTTCGAATTGTGCTGCTGAGCATGCGACACGATGGCTTCCAGGAGATGATCTTGGGGTACATGAATACCAACATGAGATTCTCCATTGCCCGGTGATACCGTATGAATAATCTGCCCATTTTCCCAATACTGAATCTGTTCCAAGAGCAGCGCTCCTCGTTCCTGAATGAGGGAATAGAGGGCGTGTTTATTCAAAATGGCTTCGCCATCCACATTAAGCAACTCCCCGCGAAACGACTTGTGCAGGTGGGGCTGCCGCTCAATGAGCATCGTGGAGATTCCTTTTTGATTCAGTAAATAAGAAAGCAAAGCACCGCCAGGTCCAGCGCCCACGATGCAAACATCCGTTTTGAGTTGTGATTGTGTATACTGATTCATGTGCATAAGTCCCTTGCATTATAATGGTGACGCTTTATTTACTTTATAACAACAGATTTATTAAAATCATTAAGTAACTAAAAGTAACTTTAAAGATATAGGTTATTATAAACAAACCCGTTGCCATAATGCAATAGGCGAAACCCAAAATAAAACAAGAGTCTTGCAGTCAACGATAAGGTGTCGGATACAAGCGCATTTTTCACAAACATCATAGTGTAAATATGTTACAATACAAGGTAGGTTATGATGAAAGGCAGGAGGAACGTTTATGAGCCCGGATACGGAGCGAAACTCTCAATTGGCAAATGTAGATCAATTGTTGGAGGCCTTCTTCAGATATAAAAATAAAGTATTGGATCAGCAGCAGAAGACCGAAACCAACTGTAAACTGAATCCGACAAAAAGTCATATATTGGGCATGATTTTACGTGAAAAAAAATGTATGGCGGTTGATGTGGCCAGACAACTCAGTTTGTCTTCCGGCGCAACGACCATTGTACTGAATCAACTGGAGACGGAAGGGTTGATCCAGCGGGTGCGCAGTGAAGAAGACCGGAGAATTGTGTGGCTGTCCTTAACGGATGAAGGCGCGCAGCTTGCCAAGACACTTAATGCGAATCGCGGCCGAATGACGTGGGAATTGTTGCAAGCACTTTCCGAAGAGGAGCAACAGCAGATGTTTGGCATGCTGAAGAAAATTGAACTGAAACTGCTGGAGAACATGAAGTCGTTTGAGCAGATCCACCGGTAGTCCATAATATGACTTGATTTCTTGAAGACGTCAGTCCTCATGAGTTCGTCCCTAATTGCGGGGGGATGAACCTTGAAGACTGGCGTTTTTGAGTTGGTTTACAAATGAAAGCGAACCACATGATCTGTCATGCCTTCTTGGATCAAAATTTCTTTTTGCTTGCTGCCCATCAGGTCAAAGTGGGGAAAGGGCTGCCGCCGATGAATGTATCGCGGGTCCAGACCATGATCGTTGCACCAACGTTCGAGACGTTCCAGATCTGCACAGCCAACTTTGGTGACACTGGTGATACCGGGGAATCGGTTGTCAATCCAGAAATGAGTGAGGTACGCAATCTCACCCCGAGCCACTTGTTCCTTCCACGCAGCAAGCTCTTGTCGTTTAATTCCAAATGCCATAGATGCAAGTTCCTTTCCAAACGGGTATTGTCCTGAGCATATTGTAACATCTTATATACAGAATCCATCAGAAATCTTTCATTAAGACTAGTCTGAGGCGAGTTGATTGGGTATATGAATATGACAACATTTTTATAATAAAGTCTGGATTATGTTAAAATAAACCTATACAACAAAGGTTTCACCACTTCTATAGCGGAAAGGGATTGTCATCATGGAAATATTTATTGCCGTACTTGTGTTACTGGTACTGATTGGTTTATCCAATATTTTAAACCGGTTTGTACCCTTTATTCCCATTCCGCTCATTCAAATCGTGCTTGGTGTAGCTATAGCTTTGCTTCCCGCAGGTGTTCACCTGCCATTGAATCCGGAATTGTTCTTTGTACTGTTCATCGCACCTTTGTTATACAACGATGGTAAGCGAACGCCAAGGAATGAATTATGGAATCTGCGTGCACCGATACTTCTGCTTGCACTAGGGCTTGTATTCGTGACGGTGGTCGTGGCGGGATATGCCATTCACTGGCTGATTCCTTCGATTCCGTTACCTGCTGCTTTTGCTCTTGCAGCCATACTGTCCCCGACAGATGCTGTGGCCGTTGGCGCCATGGCGGGCCGGGTACATTTGCCCAAAGGCATACATAGGCTTCTTGAAGGTGAAGCATTAATGAATGATGCATCTGGCCTCGTGGCCTTCAAATTCGCAATTGCAGCCACAGTTACAGGTGTATTTTCCCTGGCGAATGCAACCTTCAGTTTTATTCTGATTGCGATTGGCGGACTTCTTGTCGGGGCATTGTTATCTTTTCTGTTAATCAGGCTAGGGGTATGGATCCGTAGATTGGGCATGGAAGATGTGACCATTCACATGTTGCTGCAAATCCTGACGCCATTTATCATCTATCTGGTGAGTGAAGAAATTGGGGTATCAGGTATTCTTGCGGTAGTGGCAGGCGGTATTATCCACGCCATTGAGCGTGACCGCGCTGAATCGGTTCAGTTGAAAATGCAGGTGGTATCTGCGAGCACATGGTCAGTCATTTTATTTATATTAAATGGTCTGGTGTTTGTTATTTTGGGTGTACAGGTACCGGATGTGTTGAGTACCATCTTTGAAAATGTTTCGTTTAATAATCTGCAGGTGTTGGAATATGTGGGCTTGATCTCGGTGCTACTGCTGGTTCTGCGTTTTCTCTGGATCTATCTGTTCTGGCAAGGGAATGAATTGTTGCGTACCAAATCCTCTATTGGCAGGCCCAGATTCAAGGATATTACGATCATTTCCCTCTCTGGAGTGCGGGGGGCTGTAACATTGGCGGGTGCGTTCTCCATTCCTTATGTGCTTCAGGATGGATCACCTTTCCCTGAACGGGATCTGATTATTTTCCTCGCGGCAGGAGTTATCCTCTTCTCCCTGATTGCGGCGAGCGTGTTTCTTCCAGTTCTGGCCAAGGACGATGGGAAATCTACAGAAGAAACACCGCAGAAGTCAGAACGAAAAGCACATGACATTATGCTGAATGCGGCAATACGAGCTGTCAAATCCGAAATGAACGATGAGAACAAAGCTGCGGCACTCGCGGTTGTCTCCGACTTGTCCAAGTACATCAGACAGGCCGCAGGTCAGCTTACCGCCGATAAACGCAAAGATATTCAGAAACAAGAAACGGCTATTAACCTGATTGCCACCCGGGCGGAGCGTAAAGAAGTGGAAGTAATGTTAGACGAAAATGCAATTGCTTCTGATGCGGCCTTCAAATGTGACAGCTGGCTGGATCGCAAGGAAATGATGCTGGCGAATCGTGCAAACACTCAGTTCATGACCTCGATCAGCGAGATCGGGCGTGTGTTAGGACATCTCTTCACCAACCGGTCCCAGAAGCCGAATCAACCATTTATGCTTGAAAATGCAGAACTGTTCCGTCAGGTGAAGTTGCGCACCTCTGAAGCGGCAATTAAGGCTATTCGTGCCCATATGAACGATGGGAATCGAGTTGTCGCACTGTCGGTCATTGCCAAGTATGAGCGTGTAATTGCCAAATTGCGTACCTGGAACCAAGGTAAAACGGAAGATCCATTTAATCAGGAGAAATTGGAGTTGCAGATGGTGGCGATTCAGGAACAGCGTAATACAGTGCAACAACTGTATGAAAACGGTGAAATCACCCGTGATGTGGCTGCGAAACTGCGCCGGTTTATTAACGACGTGGAAGCAACTGCGCTGAAAAACACCTAATCCGATAAATCCGATATTTTAAATATGCTAAATGGTTTGATATAATATGGGACAAGAAAGACGTTACAACTAAATTATACTTATTCGATCAGTGAAGGAGAGATGAGACATGGCAGAACAACAAATTCGGTTGGGCAAGACGGATCTGATCGTGAATCCCATTGGACTGGGTGCGAATGCAGTAGGCGGACATAATATCTATCCGGACATGCTGAATGATGAGACGGGTAAGGAAGTAGTTCGTACAGCTTTAAAACAAGGCATTAACTTTGTGGATACGGCATACATCTATGGACCGGAGCATTCCGAACGACTGATTGGTGAAGTACTGAAGGAAACTGGTCAGCGGCAGAATACCATCATTGCAACCAAGGCAGCTCATAAATTTGTGGATGGCAAGATTGTCATAGATAACTCACCTGCTTTTCTGAAAATAGCCGTGGATGAGGCGTTGAAACGTCTGCAAACCGATTACATTGATCTGTTCTACATCCACTTTCCGGATGAAAATACGCCTAAGGATGAAGCGGTAGATACGTTAAAACAATTAAAAGACGCTGGCAAAATTCGTGCCATTGGCGTATCTAATTTCTCCATTGATCAGTTGCGTGAAGCCAACAAGGACGGGCATGTAGACGTACTGCAATCTGAATATAATCTGTTCAAAAGAGATGCGGAGAAAGAGCTGTTGCCGTATACGGCTGAGCATAACATTTCTTTTGTTCCTTACTTCCCTCTGGCAGCGGGACTGCTGGGCGGGAAATATAATCGTGATACAACCTTTCAGGATGGACGGGCAAAGAACCCGCTGTTTACAGGTGAAGCTTTCATTGAAAATCTCGATAAAGTTGAGCAATTGCGCAGCATAGCACAATCCAAGGATGTTGAGGTCGCTCATCTGGTTCTGGCCTGGTACCTGACTCAGCCTTCTATTGATGCATTGATTCCGGGTGCCAAGCGACCAGAGCAGGTCATTAACAATCTGCAAACATTAAATGTGGAATTAACTGCTGAGGAAATTGCAGTCGTGGATCAGATCTTTCGTTAATGAGTTCGGGTGAATCGGGAAATGCTAACAGGGAGTTTACGTATGAAGACAAAGTGAGGACACCACATGAACCTGAAGGCAGCCCGAGTCATCGGAATGTTCACGCTAATTATTTTGCTGGGTAGCAGTTCTGCCTATGCGAAGCCTGTACAGAAGAACCGTCAGTATTATGAGGAACGAGGAGAAATCGTGTGGGAGGTTCCCACGCAGGATAAACTCATCGCCCTTACCTTTGATGATGGACCAGATCCGATTCAGACTCCGCAGATCCTGGCTTTGTTACAGCAGTATCATGCTAAAGGAACTTTTTTTGTACTTGGCAAATGGGCAGATAAATTTCCTAAACTGATTAAGCAGGAACAGCTCGAAGGGCATGAAATCGCCAACCATACGTATGCGCACACGTATGCAGTTCGATCAACACGTGCGGACAAGTACATGAAGGATATGAACGAAGCAGAAAGTTCCATTATTAAAGCTGGCGCGGAACGTCCCCTGTTATTCAGACCACCGGGCGGCTATTACAATGACATGGTCATCCAGGCTGCCAAACAAAAAGGGTATACCATTGTACTCTGGTCTTGGCATCAGGATACACGGGACTGGGCTTCTCCAGGTGTATCGGCTATCGTTAACAAAGTGTTGAAGAACGCACGTAATGGGGATATTGTACTTTTTCACGATAAGGTGGAAGGCAAGTCGCATACGGTAGCAGCACTCAAAACGATCCTGCCGAAGTTACAGCAGCAGGGGTACCAATTCGTTACGGTGTCTGAGCTACTTGCTGTAAAGGCACGCGAAGCCGCGAAGGATGGAACTTCGCCCTCGTCTATTTTGAAGCATGTGCAGCCCTGAACATGGTAATCCAATTAGAAACCGTAGGTCTCAGATGAAGAGACCTGCGGTTTCTTTATCTTGGTCTTCATATCAACCATGGAACCAGCCTTAGGAGGTTATTGCCGTGTCCCTTTTGTTTTGAAACCAAAACGTCTACAATAGATGGAGCTTTGTGTTTAAGGGTTATATAGTATACAAGATATGAATTACGACATAGAGGAGAGCGAACATAATGAATGGACAACAACGCGTAAATATTAAGCCAGGTCTGGAAGTGGACATTGTGCTGAAGCAGGATCAAGCTACAGGTAAGCTGACACGTGGCATTGTGAAGGATCTGTTAACCAAATCACCTACGCATCCACACGGAATCAAAGTACGACTAACGAGTGGTCAAGTGGGACGTGTGAAACAGGTCATTACAGGAGGCTCGAACTAACTGTGGTCCAAGGCGGGGAGATGAGTACTACCGCAGAAGTAATGGCACATCTGGCATCGGGTAATACACGTCAGCAGGACGCCTATCATGTGTTACAGAGCAGTGGATTACTTGATATATTAGCTGACTATCACCCATATCCAGCAGGAACGGTACCAATTGATATTGATATTCCGGGCAGTGATCTGGATCTGCTGTGTTATGTAGAGGATCTGGACGTGTTTGAAGCCGAGATACGCAGTCGAATTGGAGCCGTTGCTGAGTTTCAATGTGTACGTGGTGGGGAACTTCCAGACCAACGTCCTTATGTGACTTGTAATTTGCAAGTGGGACATTGGCCTGTGGAGATTTTTGCCCAATCCGTGCCAGTTTACAGGCAGAATGCATACCTACATATGATCGTTGAGTGGAGATTGTTACAACTGTGGGGAGACGCGGGACACCGTGAGATCCGCAGACTGAAACAGGCAGGTTGGAAGACGGAGCCTGCATTTGCTTCTGTACTTGGATTACAGGGAGATCCATATGTGGACATGCTGTATCTGGCCGAGATGAAACGTGAAGATCTCTGGAACTGGGCGCGTTCGCGCACGTCTTTTTAAAATGTCTATTTGAGATGAACTAATCATTTACACGATAACGGAGAGGACAGAAAGAACCTGAAAAAGCGAAGCGGTCGCCTAAAAGCTTTCTGAAAGAAAGCTGCATCGGAAGCATACGCTACCGGATTTCCCCTTGAGAAAGGGGATCAAAAAAATCTGGGAATAACAGCGATTGGAAGGTGCTTCTGTCATCGTAGTGTCAGTGTAAATAACCTTTGGTCAGATCAGAAAGATGGCTACAATTGTTGTTACCGTGAGTCCCAGCAGTACAGGCTTCAGGTTGCGTCTTGCAAGTTCAAAAGGATTGACTCCGCAGATTGCAGCAGCAGGAATCAATGCCCATGGAATCAAGGTTCCACCACCTACCCATATAGCTGCAACCTGACCTAATGCTGTCAGTACAGGTGCGGAATCTGCCGAACCTGCAAACATGGACGCAATCGAGCCAACCAGGGATATCCCCGAGAACCCCGAACCATCCATTCCGGTCACTGCTCCGGTCACCGTCATTGTAATTGCGCCCACCGTATCATTTAATGGCACCAGTCCAGCAAGCGCGACCCCGAGATCATTCACAATCCCGTGTGAACCTTCAGGAAGAGGGTTGATGAACAACTCCGTAATCGCAGCATCTCCCAGATAAAAAAATGCGGCTATGGGAATAACCGGTCCAAACACCTTGAAACCAAACTGAAATCCTTCTATTAAATAATTGGTCGTTTCCTCTGGTCCCGCATGTCGGTGTGCGGCAAGGGTAACGGCGATCAGTATAACCACAGCGGTTCCGCCAATCAGAGCTGTTGCATCGCCGCCTTGCAATTTCAATACAAACATCAGAATCACATCAACTGCAAATAACAGAGGGATAAGCAGAGCGAACGCCTTTTGCACACGGGCTGACATGGCTTGACGTTCAACAGGCTGATCAGTGGGTAGGGAGGTGGACACAGCCTCTGATGAAGAAGAAGGTTCCGTGCTCACGGTACCTGATGTAACGTTTGGGGAATGAACAGGTGAACCTGATTTCATCTCTTTGCGCAGCATCCAGAAGGCTGTAAGTGTAGATACGGTGCCCATGACAATGACCAAAGGAATGCTGGCCGTCATGACGGAAGTAACCGGTATACCCGCCGCATCGGCTGTAAGTTTGGGAGCCCCCTGAATAATGTAATCTCCCGACAGTGCAATCCCATGTCCGAACAGGTTCATGGCAATAGCAGCTCCAATCGGAGGAAGACCTACACGCACGGCTACAGGAAGCAGTACTGCACCAACGAGTGCTACGGCCGGGGATGGCCAGAAAAATAGCGATACTACCATCATAATCAATCCGATACCCCAATACGCGACCTGAGGAGAACGGATAAACCGGGTGACAGGTGTTACCATGACCTCATTAATGCCGGTTCTGATTAGAACACGGCTCATCGCCACAATAATCGAGATGATAAAGATCGTACTCAGCAATTCTTTTGTTGCATAGATAAAACTGCTGAAGATCCCGGCAACTGACCCGCTTAAGGTTTCGGTTGCCAGAAGTCCAATGGTCATAATACCTGCGACACAGATGATGGTAGTATCCCTGCGCCGGATCATTACCGCAATAATCAAGACGATAAATGCCAGATAGACATAGTGTAACGCAGTGAGTTGAATATTCATCGAACAGGCCTCCCTACATCCTGGTGACTAACCCGAGGAGTGATATATCGTATGCATGTCAAGATCGGGCGTTCGTGGAGTCCGGGGCTTGCCGCAGCATTTATTTTTAGGGAGAAGCTTCTGAGTAATAATGAAGGATTTTTTTTACAACTGGAGAATTTATTACTACATGAAGCTTGTTACTCTTGAAATTGGAGCGGATGGAAGTCACCAGAATTGATATGTGAAGGTCACGGGACCCCATAGACAGTGGCAAGCAGGGGTGATTACAATAAACATGCCATCATAAGGAAGAAAATAGAAAAAAACTATGTTGAAATAAAGTGTGTGTTCAATAAGTCTGGTTTCAGTACAGCGGACTTTTTGAACTACCTCTAAAAGGGCGGGAATCCATAATCCATGAGCTTTATCCGTTCACTTCGTTTTAAATTTATAGTGGGTCTTACATTGATCATGCTGCCATTATTCATGCTGCTTTATTACAACAACGTCTACGCCATGAAAGTTGTACGTGACAAAGTATCCCTCACCAATATGAATCATCTCGCCAAGAGTGTGGAGCAGAATGAACGTGTGTTACAGGAGACGAATCGGTATTTATATAGTCTGGGCGAGCGGGACCCGGATATTATCTCTCTGTTTTTTCTGAAATACGGCAGCGGCGATTATATCATTGCAAAGCAACGGATTATGAACAAATTCATGACAGATATCGGTTTTTATAATCTAATCGATTCTTTTTTTCTATATGATGCCGTGAATGATGATCTGCTGCTCGCCACTTCAGGCAATTATGATGTCAAAAAGTCGGTTGTGCAGGAGAGTATGCCAGTCCAGATGCAGCAATTGGAAGGGGATATCCAGAAGCCGGAATGGAGCATCGTGCGTGGCGGGACGTGGAATGCGCTGGTGAAAACGGTGCGAATCAACCAGCAGTTCTATGCAGGTGCACTTGTTGATATGAATGCACTGAATCATACACAACAATTCACTGAATCCGGAGATCGGGGAGGTGCAGTCATTGTTGGAACAGACGGTGGGGCACTCTCGGATTCCACATTGAATACTGCACAGATTCAGCTGGCTGCAGCGCATCTTCCCGGCCTGAAGAATCCGTATCAGGTGATCTCTGAAGTTGTGAACAAGGGAGAGGCACGTCAATATTTGATGTTGGGTATTGCCTCGGCCATGTCCGAGATGAATTATATCGTGCTGCTGCCTGAGGAAGACATGATGCGTAACCTCCCGTTTTTCCAGCAGATCATTCGTCTGCTTCCTATTGGTGCGGCAGTAATTCTGGTTACTGCACTGATCTTTTTGCGGCATCTGTTATTCCGCCCGATGAATGCGTTAATCCGAGGCATGAGAAGGGTGAGCCGTGGAGATCTCGATGTGAAGCTGGACCCGCCATCTTCTTCGGAGCTTGAATTTATGACACGAAGTTTCAATCAAATGACCAGTGAGATCAGGCATCTGAAGATTGATGTGTATGAGGAACAACTCCGGACGCGGGAGGCAGAGTTCAAACAACTGCAGATGCAGATCAATCCTCACTTTTACCTGAATTCACTCAATATTATTCATAGTCTGGCTTCCTTGCAAAAACATGAGTTGGTGCAGCAGATGGCTGGTCATCTGGCCGATTATTTTCGATTCAGTCTGCGTGCAGGCAAACGTGTTATTCGTCTGGATGAAGAGCTCGAGCACATTCGTCATTACTTAGAAATTCAAAAGCTGAGGTTTCCTAGCAGATTCGATTTTGAACTGGATGTTGAGCCGAATCTGGGACATTATGTGATTCCGCCATTAACCATTCAGCCTTTTGTGGAGAATGCCATTATTCATGGATTTCAGCGCCGGACACAAGCCTTTGTCATTCGGATCGTGGCGCGCCTCGGTGAGAAGTCGTCCGGTCAGGTCGATGGGACGGTGCTTCAACTGATGATTGTGGACAATGGTGTCGGATTTGAAGAGGAATTGTTGGGGCGTCTACAGCATGGACAATACGCTGAAGACCCGAGTGGACAGCATATCGGTATATGGAACGTGGCCCATCGGCTTTTAGTGAAGTATGGTGATCAAGCCAGTTTGCAGTTTGGCAATGAGGTGGATCATGGCGCCAAAGTCATCATTGATTTACCCGCTCAGACCGAAGAGGAAGAAGGGGGAGCCTATGCGGAACCTGTTGATCGTGGATGATGAAGTGTATGCATTACAAGCAATGGTGGAAGGAGTCGATTGGCAAGCAGCAGGCATTGACCAGGTATACAGTGCTGGTGATGCCGAAGAGGCAAGAAAGATTTTAAAGGCTAATGCTATTGATATCATGATCTGTGATATCGAGATGCCTGGTGAAACAGGGCTTGACCTGCAAAGTTGGGTGTTAAAACATGATCCAGGTATAATGACCATTTTCCTGACAGGGCATGCTTTATTCGATTATGCTCAGACAGCCATTAAGCTAAACAGTTTTGATTATGTGTTGAAGCCGGCTCCAGCGGATCAATTGATTAAGGTAGTAACCCAGGCGGTGGAGAAGATCAAGGATGGGGAGCAGCGTACCCGTACCAACGAAGTTTATGAGACCGTATACAAACGCTGGAAAACCCATAAACCGCTGCTGACGGAACGCTTCTGGAAAGATGCCATCTCTCAGCGTATCACGTTAACCGAACAACGGTTGCAAGAGCTCGCAGAACTATATGGTGCCGAGATAGATCCGCAGGCTCGTGTGTTACCCATTGTGATCTCAGTAGAGGAATGGGTGCGTGATTTTGATTTGCGCGACGAAGAGGTATTGGAATATGCCCTTCGTAATGCAGCCAAAGAGATGCTGCTTAGCGACAAGCCCGGTGAGGTGTTTCAGGATCAAAGTGGATTAAATATTGTGCTTGCTTATGAGCAAGATGGCATCATTCCGAGTGCGAGCGAAGTGGCACAACGTTGTCAGGGATATATTCAGGAATGTGGTACGTATTTCTATTGTCGGTTGTCCTGTTATGTTGGTGCCCCGGTTGCTGTGACTGAGCTGCAAGGCATGTTAAATGAACTGATGGATATGGAGCGGCGCAATATTAAGGAGCTTGAAGAAGTTTTTGTCTATGATGAGCGGGGAAGAGATCAGGAAGATCGCTTTTTGCCTATTCCATGGTTTTCGGAATTATCTATTCTTTTTGAGACAGGTAAAGTAGGGGATTTGCGAGAACGTGTGGATGAGATTTTTGAGTTGCTTGCTGCCCAAGAGGGTTTATCTCCTGAAATGCTGCATCTCTACTATCATGCCATGCTGCATGTGGTCTATCCGCTGCTTCATCAGAAAAACGTGTCCATACGCAGTCTGTATCCGGGTGAACGGGAGCCGGAGGAGAGTATGGTGACAAGGTCGTTGCCGCAGTTGAAGCAGTGGACGGCTGATCTGATTGATCGTGTTATCCCGGTGTTGTACCCGGACGATCATAGCCCTATGACCATTGTAGATCAGTTGTGCGTTTATATTGAAACTCATATTGGTGAAGAACTTATGCGAGAGGAACTTGCAGCTTTTGCCGGATTCAATCCCGCTTATCTATCACGTCTGTTTCGGAAAGAGAAGGGGATGTCCCTATCTGAGTTTATCCTGCAGGGCAGAGTAGCCAAAGCGAAGACATTGTTGTCCCAGTCCACCGTCAAAGTGACGGATATCGCTGGCAAGGTGGGGTACTACAATTACTCGCATTTCACCAAAATGTTCAAAAAGTGCACGGGTATAACGCCACAGGAGTTTCGAAAACAGTCACGTACCGTATAGTTCAGGGCGCAGCATGCTGCGTCTTTTGTTTTTTCTGGATCTAAAGTCATAATTTGATAAGTCAACAGGTCACCACAGCAGATAGAGGTCTTACTCGCCCCGCCGTATACTTGAACCACAGGAGCCGCAACGGAGCTTCATCCTGAGGAAGAATTCAAGAGGAGTGAGGGAGAACAAGTTATGAAGACACAACCCCAGGCGGGTAAGGGAGTACGGATATCGGAAATACCGGGAGAAACAGTCCGAAAGCGCAAGTCTGTGTGGCACAATCTTGGCAAATTCAAGGTGCTGTATCTCATGTTCTTGCCAGGTGTCCTGTTTCTACTGGTGAACAACTATATGCCGATGTTCGGCGTTCTGATCGCATTCAAAAATGTAAACTATGCTGATGGTATTTGGGGTAGCCCATGGAGTGGATGGGACAATTTTAAATATTTGTTCTCAACCAGTGATGCATGGGAAATTACCCGAAATACACTCGCGTATAACACGGTGTTCATTGCACTGAATCTCTTAGTAGGTGTCGGGCTTGCTATTCTGCTCAATGAAGTGAAGAACAAGGCAATGTCCAAGTTATATCAATCACTTATGTTATTACCGTATTTCCTGTCCATGATTGTGGTCAGTTATCTGGTACTGGCTTTCCTGGGCAAGGATTCAGGCTTCATGAACTCAACGGTTCTGCAGATGTTCGGCGGTCAGCCGATCGACTGGTATTCAGAGCCGAAGTATTGGCCGTATATTTTGCCACTGGTGAACACATGGAAAAATATTGGATATTATGCCGTCATTTATCTGGCAGCTGTCGTGGGTATCGATGAAGAATATTATGAAGCAGCTGTGCTCGATGGCGCAACCAAATGGCATCAGATACGCTTCATCACCATTCCGTTTCTCGTCCCATTAATCGTCATTATGACGTTATTGCAAATTGGCCGTATATTCTATGCAGACTTCAGTCTGTTCTATCAGGTTCCATTGGAATCGGGAGCGCTGTTCCCTGTAACGAATGTACTGGATACCTACGTATATCGTACGTTCCTTATCGGTGGAGATATCGGGATGTCATCAGCAGCTGGTCTATACCAAGCAATCGTTGGATTTGTGCTGGTTCTTGTATCCAATACCATCGTAAGGCGAATAGATAAAGATAATGCATTATTTTGAGAGGAGGCAAGTCAGCTGTGAAATCACGTGATCCACTAGCCGTATCGAAGCGTTCCGCATCCGTTATTCATGCGATGTTTCTATTCTATGCCATTGCCTGTATCGTGCCGATCCTGCTTGTCTTCGCCATCTCATTTTCGGACGAGACAACAGTAATTGCCAATGGATATAAGCTTATTCCAGAGAAATTCAGCCTGACGGCTTATGAGTTTCTGTTCAGAGATATGGATCAGATCATTCACTCGTATGGTATATCCTTTATCGTTACCGTTGTAGGTACCATTACAAGTGTTGCGCTGACCGCATTGTATGCGTATCCGCTCTCACGGAGAGATCTGCCTTACCGTGGCTGGTTCGCCTTTTTCATCTTCTTCACAATGTTGTTCAACGGGGGTCTGGTACCTTGGTACCTGGTCTATGTCAACGTATTGGATCTGAAAAACTCCCTACTGGCACTCATTATGCCGCTACTGCTATCCCCATTCTTTGTACTGGTCATGCGTACATTCTTCGCGAACTCCATTCCGGTGTCTATTCTGGAATCGGCTCGGATTGATGGTGCGGGAGAATTGAGAACGTTTGCACGTATCGTGCTTCCGCTCTCTCTTCCCGTAATGGCAACCGTCGCGTTGTTCAGTACATTGAATTACTGGAATGACTGGTACCTTAGTATGATTTTTATATCAGATAACCGGACGATCAGCCTTCAGTACCTTATGTACCGGACGCTGCTCGATATTCAATATTTAACAACCAACTCCAACGTCTCTTCACAGATTTCGTCGCAGGGTGGATTGCTGAATCTGCCTAACAAAACTCTGCAAATGGCGATGGCTGTGGTCGGTATTGGTCCAATTGTACTGGCATATCCGTTCTTCCAGCGTTATTTCATCAAAGGTCTTACGGTTGGCGCTGTGAAGGGATAACTCTGAACCGGTTAGCGGAGTGGGCAAGGTAAATGAAGATGGACTGAAAGGGCATATACAGAAGTAGTTATCGGTTTATTTGTGAATTGGGGAATTCGGTTGTATGGTTCAACACATGACAGGAGGGGTTCAATTGGTTAGATCATTAAAGGTATGGTCACGCATGATGGCAACGGTTATGGCGCTGAGCCTGGTGCTGGCAGCTTGCTCATCAGACAAGGGTGGAACAACAACACCTAGCGCAGAAGGCGGAGGAGCAAGTGAAGGTGGGGGCAAACCCTATGAAGTGACACTGTTCTACCCAGGGACACCACAGAAGGATGTCGCTCTGGTGGAAGCCGAGATTAACAAAAAGATGGAACCAAAGATCGGAGCCACGCTTAAGATCAATGCAATTGACTGGGGACAGTGGGATAACAAGCTGAATCTCATGATTTCCTCAGGTGAAAAATCAGACATTATCTTCACAGCAGCATGGCAGAACTACACGGTGAATGTAGCTAAAGGCGCATTCTTGCCCTTAAATGATCTGCTTGATGCACATGGTCAGGATATTAAGAAAAACCTGGACCCTGCCTTTCTGGAAGGTTCCCAGGTAGACGGCGTGAATTACGGCGTTCCTACGAATAAGGAACTTGCTGCCACACGTGGTGTGTTGGTACGTAAAGATCTGGCTGACAAGTATAAGCTGGACCTGACAGCTGTAAAGACATGGGCTGATCTGGAGCCACTTCTCAAAACAATCAAGGAAAACGAGCCAGCCATCACACCATTCTATATGTCCAATACCAATGGTAATGGGCTGTTAGAGAATCTGGATTGGGATTATCTCGGTGATGCTTCCGTACCTGGAGTTATCTCCAAAACAGCAGGCGGAACAACGGTGCTGAATGAAGTGGAGACCCCAGAATTCAAAGAAGCGGCTGAACTCGCTCGCAAGTGGTATCAAGCGGGATATATCAACAGTGATGCTGCTACGTCCAATGTGTTCCCGAAAGACCAGGCGAAGGCTGGAAAAGCGTTTCTCTGGACAGATGGCATGAAGCCAGGCAAGGATAAAGAAGAAGAAGGGTATGTGGGTTTCCCACTCACTCAGATTGAAATGACACAGCCGACAATCACGACGGGTGATGCATCTGGAGCGATGCTCGCGATCTCCCGTTCTTCAGAGCAACCGGAGAAAGCGATGCAGGTCATTAACCTGCTGCATTCCGACAAGGAAATTAACAACTTGTTAAACTTCGGAATTGAAGGTACACATTATGTGAAAAAAGACGGACAGGATAATATCATTGCTCTCCCTGATGGCGTAGATGCCAACAGTCGTACCTACAATCCAGGTGCACAATGGCAACTGGGTAACCAATTCCTGAACTTCCTCTGGGATAATGAAGATCCACAGAAATGGGAGAAGTTCAAAGAGTTTAACGCCAAAGGTGTGAAGTCGCCAGCACTGGGCTTTACGTTCAACAGCCAATCTGTCAAAAATGAAATTGCGGCTGTCAACAACGTGAACAAACAGTTCAAGCCGGGTATGACATCGGGCGCAGTTGATCCAAATGAGATGATTCCGAAATATCTGGAGAAATTGAAAGCAGCAGGAATCGATAAAATTATTGCAGCCAAACAGGAACAACTCGATGCATTCTTGTCTAAGCAATAAATGATCGTTAGCCATGACAGAGAGACCTGTGTTATTACAAGCTCTTGTCAGCGGTGAAAATGGAGGACGTTTTCGGTGAACAACCGAAGACGTTCTTTTTATTGTTGTTTTTTGATTTGGATTGTTAATCATAAATAGGAAAAATATGATATAATAAGGTGGTTGATTAGGGGGTGTTCGTGTGTCGAGAACCAGACTTGTGTTCTCAGGGGCTTTATTGCTATTTGCTATCATCTTTACATGTAACCATCATCTTGGTTTTTCTGTTGGAGATACCATGCTGTCAGCAATAGGTATATCACCGTATACTACATCTTACTTGAGTGGAGTTCATATCACACTTTTCCTCGGATTGGGGATATTCGCGTGTGGATTCTACCTTACTCGCAAAGAGATTGGAAAATCATTCCCCGGTCTTGCAAAGGGGTTATGGATCGTAGTTATCGCTATCGTTCTCAGTTATTCGTACATGACAGATAAATTCATGTATGTAGCCAAGTGGGGAGCTTCAGGCATTAATGCGGTATCCTATGTACAGAATGCAAGCTCTTGTACCTTTAACGTGCTGAAAACGGGTGAGACCCGAGCAACCTGTGATCTGACACTCAAAAATTACGGCAGAGATTCCGTATCCGCCGTGTTATTGCCTGATCTCGCACGCAGTTATAAGTTTAAGGACGATCCCCTATTGGAAGCCTTGCAGTCTGTCCAATTAAGGCCCGTACATGTTGAGATTGAACGCCATGGAACGTTTACAGGCAAGTTGGAGTTTTACGGGAAAGCGGAATCCCCTCTGTTCGTCAATGGGAAACTTATGGATATTGTGCTGGATGTAGGCGTGGATGGAGCGAATACGGTATTTGATTATGATATTCCATAGTTGATATTTTCATAGAAAAAAAGAATAATTACATAAACAGAAGTGGAATAAAGTTTGAGTTGAATAGAACGATTAAAGATATATACTGAAATTAGATAGAGAGCTGGCTAATCGCTGGCTCTTTTTGTGCGTGGAAGTTGCATTTAGTGCAGAAATATTGGTTTTATCTCCTTCCCCCTTGAATTGGTAACGCTTACGCTAGATAATGAATCGGTTTGTCTCAAAAAAAATAGTTTGTCTTTAGCGCTTACATCATTACAATTAATGTCACGACAAATTAAGACAAGGTGAGATGAAAAGATGTCATATCGGACAAACCTGTTTTCCAAAATGGTCATTCTTATTCTGATTATGCTGATTCCTGTAGTGCTTTTGTACTGGTACTCCAATCATAAAACAACAGCTGTTCTCAGAGATGAGTTGAATCGATCGAATAGTAACCAGCTTGAATTTTTCCAAAATCAAGTGAACACACACATCGAACTGTTATCCTCTTGGCCGAATCTGCTCATACATGATCCTGATATTGGCAGCTTCCGGCGAATCTATGCGGACAGTAACTACTTTGATCTGGATGCGATCAACCTGGTCAAACGTATTCAGAATAAGCTGAGTATTCAGGAAAGCTCATCCAATTGGGCCACGAAATTATATCTGTATTCTCCTTCGCTGGGCAGGGTGGTTTCCGAAAGGGACGCACGTTCTTACGATAAAGAAGCGCTAAGGGAAAATATCATTTCCGGCTGGGATGTACGCAAAATTCAGGATGGGGAAGATGATCGGTTCATGTTTAGCTGGATTACGGTATCTCCATACGGTATTAAAGACCCGGCTAATAATGCAGAAACGATTATTAAACTGGAGTTTGATAGTGACAACATCCGGGATATGCTCGACAAATTCAAAGACGATGGCAGGCATGACCCCTTCTATTTCCGTGAAGAATCGGGTGTTATCTATAACCGGACTTCAGATCGTTCATTAACGAATCAGTTGATGGAAGAACTGTCCATCCATAAACTTCAGGACGTTGATAATCGTACAGTAGTGATCGGGAACGAGCCATATATGGTCAACACTGTGAAATCCAGTACAACAGGCTGGTATTTGGTGGACTATATGCCGCTATCAGATATTCTGAAGCCCATTCATCAATCCAATATGCTGTTCTATTCTTCCATGATTTGTTTGTTGTTAATGAGTTTTGGTGTGGCGTATTTGTTCTATGTACAGGTGCAGGTACCAGTGAAACAACTCATTCGAGGGTTCCAGCGGTTGAAGCAGGAGGATTATTCCGTGAGGATTAAGCCAAAGGGCCGCAATGAATTCAGTTTCCTGTCCGAACGTTTCAACTTGATGGTGGAGCAGATCCAGCAGTTATTTGAACACGTTTACCTGGAACAGATTCATGTACGTGAAGCTCGGTTGAAGCAGCTGCAATCGCAGATTAACCCGCACTTTTTCTATAATTGTTTCTCCTTCATTACGAGTATGGCGAAACTCAAGCGTATGGACGCTGTTGTAGCGATGTCGCATAATCTATCGCGCTATTATCGGTATACGACAAGACAGGAGCGGGACGTGGTACCGTTGACAGAAGAGATTGAATTTGTCAGCTGTTATCTGGAGATCCAACGGATGCGTATGGACCGCATTCATTACAAGATTGATCTGTCTGATGAGATGTTAAGACAGGAGGTACCGCCACTCATCGTGCAACCCCTAGTGGAGAATGCGGTAATTCACGGTATCGAAGCGGACGCGGAGGCTGGAGAAATAAGAGTATCCGGGGAAAAACAGGGCGGTGTCATGGTTCTTGTGGTTGAAGATGATGGGCAAGGCATGACACAGGAGGCACGTGAGGCGCTTCTGAATAAGCTCAGGGGAACGATGGATCAGGAGATGGGCTGTGGCCTGTGGAATGTGAATCAGAGACTCCAGCTTCGATATGGGGAGCAGGCAGGACTGGATGTAACGGAATCGGAACTTGGTGGATTACGCGTTACGCTGTCATGGCCTGCCGAACAGGAGTTTCTTCTGGAGAATGAAGGATAAGCACTTGGAATGTGTAGCGCAAGATGAACGATGGAATCCATTTGCAGAATGAACGAAATAGGGAGTGAATCATTTGATTGATATATTACTGGTAGATGATGAGACATACGTAACAGAAAGTCTGGAACTTACGATCCCCTGGGGAGAGCTTGGAGTAACGACCGTGCTGCGTGCCGCATCCGGTAAGGAAGCGTTGGAGATTATGGAGGAAAATGCAGTAGATATCGTGGTTACCGATATTCGCATGCCTGGCATGTCAGGACTGGATCTCATTGCAGAGGTAAGCAAGCGCTGGTCTCATATCCGCTGTATTTTACTAACGGGTCACAGTGATTTTGATTATGCTAAAAAAGCCATTCAATTGCAGGCAGCGGACTATATCCTGAAACCCGTAAACGATGATGAGTTTATGGGGTCGGTGTCGGCAGCCATTACGTCTCTTCGCGATGAGTGGGATGAATTCGATAAATATCACCGGCTTTTATACAGTCGGAAGTCTGACTATAAAATTTTACGAGAAAATCTCATGCATGATCTGCTGCTGGGGCGTGAGATCACGGCGCGGGCACTTCGGGAACAACTGCAACAATATGAGATTCATATCGATCCAGAACAATCGGCTGTGATGATGCTGATTCGCCTTACAGGACGTTTCTCATCAATGGACCAGCAGTCTCTGGATCTGATGGATTTTGCGGTAGGTAATATTGCAGAGGAAGTACTTGGAGAGCAATTTAACGTGTGGTTTGGTCGCGGACCCCATGAGTGTCTGGTTATGTTCTTGCAGAATCAAGATCAGATCGAAGCTCCGCAGATGGACTTGGAGACGTTGAGAATCTCAGCTGAAACTTTCCGTGAGCATGTCATTCGATATTTACAGGGAGATCTGTCCATGGTAGTTACACCGTCATTTCCCTTTAATGAGTTGACTGCAGCTTATCGAAAAAGTCTGGGTTCGCTTGTCCTTTCAGGACCGGAAGAACACAAAATTATATATATGGACATGGATCAGGCACTCAGCAAAAGACCGGAGAATGATGCAACGCAGGCGCTCGAAGAGCTGTACAAACCGCCTGTACTTCCGCAATTGCTTGAGACCAAGCAATGGGAAGCGGCAGCCCGTAAGCTGAACACGGTCTTTGACGCGGCAGAACAGGTACGATTGTCCAGAGAACATGTGTATGAGATGTATCTGTCGGTAACTAATGCATTTATGTATATCGCCCATAAACAGGGGCATCTGGTGCATGAGATTGATCATGCGGGATTCGATCTGCTCCTTGCTCATCAGTTGATTCAATCCCCCGAGAAGCTGCGGCGTTGGGCTACCGAGATGCTGGCGAAGCTTCAGGAAGAGTTGTCCGATCAGGAAGGTGTGCAGAGCCGCAGGCATGTAATCAAGCAGGTTCAGGAGCTGGTGACAAGAGATACAGGACAGGATCTGTCGGTGAAGATGATTGCGGACAAGGTATATTTACACCCTGTATATCTATCGAAAATTTACAAGGCAGAGACTGGGGAAGGTCTTGGGGACTACATGATTCGTATGCGCATGGAACGTGCTCTATATCTGCTTAAGAATAGCAACAAAAAAATATACGAGATTACGAGTGAACTTGGCTATCAAAATCCGCAATATTTCAGCAAAATGTTCAAAAAACATTATGGTATGACACCAAATGAATTTCGGGATCAGGCATAATTTCAACAACATTCCAGAATATAGGTTGGCAAAGGTGCAGAAATCTTGATTTCGTATCATAGGCTCAAAGGCCTGGTCAGCCTATAATGAAAGGGTAACCAAAACGATTTAAGGGGGAACAACATGAGAGCGCAATCAACAAAAAAGAGATTCTTGACGCTTCTCGCTACAACGCTGAGTCTAACTGTCGTTCTTGCAGGATGTTCAGGAGGCAGTGGGGGCGGAGATAGTGCAACACCAAGTACATCTGGAACCCAAAACGAATACAAAGAGAAATATGATCCGGCAGTTACTATTACTACAGCATGGGGAATCGATCCAGAGCTGAAATTTAAAAATGGCGAATCCATGGAAAATAACGTGGCAACCAAGTGGGCCAAAGAGCAATTCGGGATTGAAATCAAATCGTTGTGGTCAGTAACAGACACAAATGGAGCATTTGCAACCAAGCTTCGTCTTGCGATGTCATCAGGACAGGAAATGCCTGATATTGTAAACGTAGGTGATAATCTGCTTGCTCAGGATCTGATTGATTCTGGAATGTATCAAGAAGTAGGGCCACTGTTCGATAAATATGCTTCGGACACATGGAAAAAAGCAATTGAACAAGATCCAAACGTATGGAACCAGTATAGTCGTGATGGAAAAAGAATGGGTATCCCTGTTCTGGACTATGCCTACAACAATGATTACTTGCTCTGGATTCGTCAGGATTGGCTGGATAAGCTGAACATGAAGGCACCAAAAACCATCGACGAACTGGAAGCAGTGATGGAAGCATTCAAAAATAATAACCCTGACGGCTTGGCTCCTGATAAAGTCACTCCGCTCAGCATTGGTTTCAAAACTTCCATGAATACATGGATGGGAGACCCATCTTGGATCTTCGGAGCATATGGAACATTGCCGTTCCAATGGAATCTGGGGGAAGACGGCAAGCTGGAGTATGGCTCCATCAATCCGGGTATGAAGCAAGGTCTGACCAAATTGAGCGAATGGCTCAAAAAAGGATATATCCCGCAGGAAGCAGCTCTATGGGATGAGAACAAAACAGCAGAGCCAGCAGTTGCAGGAACTGCGGGTATTATTCCAGGACCTTACTGGATGAGTGGATGGCCACTTCTCGATACAGTGAAAAATGTACCGAGTGCCGTATGGAAACCAATTGAAATTCCGTCTGGTCCTGAAGGCAAAGCGATGCGTCACGGGACACAGTTCGTTAATGGTGTTACGTTGATCAAAAAAGATATGGCGCACCCAGAAGCATTCTTTACGTATCAGAACTACCTGTTCGACAATTATGCTGACCCGGCTCCGGGTAGCCAGTATGACAACGGTCTGTTTGCAGGCTATGACTATCAATTGGATGCAGATGGGAAACAAATGCCGATTGACGAGATCGAAGGTGGATACGTGAACGTTGTACGTTATTTGCTTGTTCGTGACGGTGCTCGTATTCCAGATGCACAGATGAAAGCTCTGATGAATTTGGCCAATGGCAAAGAGCCGGAAACCAAGCTTGAAAAAGATGTTGCTGTCAACTACGGTAAAGAGACTCCAGCAGCAGCGAAAGTGTTGCTGAGCCAAGAAGAAATTTCCTTCAAGAACATGTTCACAGGTCCGACAACAAAGACGATGAAATCCAAGCTTGACTATTTGAACAAAATCGAGAATCAAGCATTTAACGAAATTATCTATGGCAAAAATCCGGTTGATGCGTTTGATACCTTTGTACAAACGTGGAAATCCGGTGGCGGTGACCAAATTACGCAAGAGGTTAACGAATGGTATGACAGTGTGAAAAAATAATTACAAGGAGCGCCCAGACGACTAACGTCTGGGCGCTTTTTTTGTTTATTAGAGCTGAGGCAAAGTGGTTGAATTTGTGCCATTTATATTGCTTTTATGTGCTGTTTGGACCCCGTAAAAGGTTGATATAATCGCATTATAAGCCACTCAGGGAGTACTTGAGTAGGAAGAAATACAGGGGGAGCAATCATGAGAACTTTGAAACGCACTTGGCCATTCCACGTTATGCTGTTGCCAGCCATTATCTTTCTGATTATCTTCAGTTATGTGCCTATGGGCGGAATCATTATGGCGTTCCAGAACTACAAGCCATGGCTTGGGATTAGCGGTTCTGAATGGGTTGGGCTGGACAACTTTAGATATTTGTTTGAACGTGAAGACAGCTTACAGGTCATCTGGAACACATTAATTATTGCTGTACTTAAACTGATTTTCAATTTATTTGTTCCATTTGTTTTTGCCATTCTTTTGAATGAGGTTCGCAAGATGGCTGTACAGCGAACGATTCAAACACTCGTATATTTACCTCACTTCTTGTCCTGGGTCATTCTGGGCGGGATTTTGATAGATCTGTTGTCAACAGGCGGCTTGGTTAACCGGGTTCTGGGAACCTTTGGACTTGGGCCATATTTCTTCCTGGGAGACAACAGTTGGTTCCGATCTACGGTCATTCTGACAGATGTGTGGAAAGAATTTGGCTATAACATGATTGTCTTTCTGGCTGCCCTTGCCGGAATTAATCCAGCGTTGTACGAAGCAGCGGAGATTGACGGAGCAGGACGCTGGAAACAGACACTGCACATTACAATCCCTTCGCTTGTGCCGATGTTGATGGTTGTAGGAACACTGGCGCTTGGTAACGTACTGAATGCCGGATTTGACCAGATATTCAACTTGTATAACCCGCTCGTATATCAAACGGGTGACATCATTGATACATTCGTATATCGTTCCGCAATGCAGAATGGTGAGATGGGCTTTGCAACCGCGATCGGATTATTCAAATCGGTTATTAGTATGATCTTGATTCTTGTATCGTACAGCTTAGCCAAAAAATACGCTGGATATCGCATATTCTAAACGAATGAACAGAGAAAGAAGGGACCACGATGTATCATAAATCATTGCCTTATCGCGTGTTTAATATAGTCAATACCTGCTTTCTGATTTTGGTCGCCATTATGTGTATCGTACCAATGATTCATGTACTGGCAGTATCCTTTAGTACAAAGGCTGCTGCCGATGCCAATCTGGTCAATCTCTGGCCCGTAGGTTTTTCACTTGAGGCTTACAAAAAAACGATGAACAATCCAATTTTCTTGAACTCGCTCTGGATTTCACTTCTACGTACAGTGATCGGTACAGCTATTACCTTGCTGATTACGTTCCTGGCGGCGTATCCGTTGTCCAAAGAGAATAGTGAATTCAAAGGCAGAACGATCTACTCCTGGATTTTTGTATTCAGTATGATTTTCAACGGGGGACTGGTGCCGTTCTACATGGTTATCCAGAAGATCGGGTTGATGGATTCCTTCTGGGTACTGGTGCTCCCAGGAGCAGTTAACACATTCCTTGTCATTCTGATGCTGAACTTCTTCCGCGGTATTCCAAAAGAGCTGGAGGAAGCGGCGCTCATGGATGGAGCTAACCATTTCAGAACATTGTTCAGGATCTTCCTTCCCATTTCGATGCCGTCCATTGCAACAATTGCATTGTTCAGTATGGTGTTCCACTGGAATTCCTGGTTTGATGGATTGCTCTACATGAATAACGCCAAGGATTACCCACTTGCTACATTTATGCAAACGGTCATTATTGGACGTGATATGAGTAGCATGAGCATGAATCCAAAAGAAATGGAAGCTCTCTCTCAAACTACGGTAAGGGCAGCTCAGATCTTCATCGGAAGTGCACCGATCTTGATTGTGTATCCTTTCCTGCAACGTTTCTTTGTCAAAGGTATGACGTTGGGCTCAGTTAAAGGCTGAGCCTGTACCCCAAATTAATGGAGGTTGATACAGTGAGCAACTTGACGGAAAAGACATTCATTCTGGGAATGGATGTGTCCTTTATGGATGAAATCGAACAGCATGGCGGGAGTTATAGTGATGTGGATGGCAAGGAACAAGACTTGCTGTCCATCCTGAAGATTAATGACGCTAACGCGATACGACTTCGAATCTGGAATGATCCTGTTGGTGGATTCTGCAATCTGGAGCGGACGGTGGAGGTAGCCAAACGGATCAAGGAACAGGGCTTGAAATTTTTGCTTGATTTCCATTATTCTGATCGCTGGGCTGATCCAGCCAATCAATGGAAGCCGAAAGCATGGGAGCACCTGTCCTATGAAGAGCTTCAACGTGCGGTATGCATGTATACGGCTGACGTTCTGAGAACGTTGAAGGAACACGATGCGCTTCCGGACATGGTGCAGGTGGGCAACGAGATTACACCAGGCATGTTATGGAATGAGGGACGTGTCGGTGGAGAAGAGCATGATACGGATGAACAGTGGGAGCGTTTTGCAGGTCTTGTGAAGTACGGAATTGCTGCGGTCAAATCCGTTGACGCGGATATTCAGATTATGATACATATTGATCGTGGTGGAGATAACGCCGAGAGCCGCAAGTTTTACGATCGCTTTGAAGCACTGGGTGTGGAGTTTGATATCATTGGTCTCTCGTATTACCCTTGGTGGCATGGCACACTCGACGCATTACGTGACAATCTGCATGATCTGGCTGAGCGTTATGGCAAACCGATCAATGTAGTTGAAACCGCTTATCCATGGACGCTGGAGCAGCCGGAAGGCATTGAATGGATTTTGAATCAGGAAGATATGTTGTTACCAGGATACCCTGCAAGTGTAGAGGGACAGACCAAATATCTGAAGGATCTATTGCAGATTATTCGCGAAGTTCCTGGTGGTTTGGGTCACGGATTCTATTATTGGGAACCTGCCTGGATACCAAGTAAAGAAGAATGGTCCGTCGGTCATCCGAATAACTGGGGCAACCTCACCATGTTTGATTTTAAAGGTCGCAAGTTGGAATCGTTTACAGCACTTGCTACTGTTGAAGAATCAGATGTCGTGACATACGTGTAATCTAGCGTAATACGTATCGTCTGTGAAGTCGTTGTTATCGTTATCGTATATAAACTAAAAAAACAGTAATTAAAGCAAGGGAGTTGTCCTTATGACATACAAATTTCCACCTGTAAGTTCCAAAGCCCCGCACATGTTGCATGGCGCAGACTATAACCCGGAGCAATGGCTCCGCTATCCTGAAGTTCTGGAAGAAGATATTCGCTTGATGAAGCTTGCCAAGTGTAACGTGATGTCCATTGGTATCTTCTCGTGGGTATCCCTTGAGCCGGAAGAGGGCGTATACACGTTTGAATGGCTGGATCAGGTGTTGGATCGTTTTGCAGCAAACGGTATCTATGCATTCCTCGCTACACCAAGTGGTGCCAGACCTGCTTGGATGTCCGCGAAGTACCCGGAAGTGCTCCGTGTATCCGAGAAGCGTGTCCGCAATCTGCATGGTTTCCGTCACAACCACTGTTATACTTCCCCGGTATACCGTGAGAAGGTTACTGCGATCAACACAAAACTGGCAGAACGTTATTCGGATCATCCGGCTGTAATTGGCTGGCATATCTCGAACGAGTTCGGCGGAGACTGTCATTGTGATTATTGTCAGGAAGCATTCCGTGGTTGGGTTCAGAAGAAGTATAAAACACTCGATGAACTGAATCATTCGTGGTGGACCACATTCTGGAGCCATACGGTTACAGACTGGAGTCAAGTGGAATCTCCGGCGCCACACGGTGAGACACAGGTACACGCAATGAATCTGGACTGGCGCCGTTTCGTTACGGATCAGACAGCTGATTTTATCGTGCATGAAACGAAACCATTAAAAGCTCAGAATCCTGATCTGCCAGTCACAACCAACCTGATGGAATTCTATGGCGGTCTGAACTATTGGAAGTTCGCTGATATTCTGGATTTCCTCTCTTGGGACAGTTATCCGACTTGGCATGATGCAGATGACGACGCGAAACAGGCATCCCGGATCGCGATGATGCATGATATCGTTCGTTCCATCAAAGGCGGTCAGCCGTTCTTGCTGATGGAGAGTACTCCAAGTTCGACGAATTGGCAAGATGTCAGCAAACTGAAGAAACCTGGCATGCATCTGCTCTCTTCTCTCCAGGCTGTGGCACACGGCTCCGATAGTGTTCAGTACTTCCAGTGGAGAAAAAGCCGTGGGTCCAGTGAGAAACTTCATGGTGCGGTGGTAGACCACGTAGGAACGGAACACACTCGAGTGTTCCAAGATGTCACCGACGTAGGAACGGCTCTTGAAGGCATGGAAGCTATTGTAGGAACAGCGGTTCCGGCAGAAGTTGCAATCATATTTGATTGGGAAAACCGCTGGGCCGTTAATGATTCCCAGGGTCCGCGTAATATCGGTGTGAAGTATGAGCAGACGGTGGAAGAGCATTACGAAGCGTTTTGGAAAAAGGGAGTCGCTGTAGACGTAATTGATATGGATGCAGATCTGTCCAAGTATAAGTTGCTGATTGCTCCAATGCTCTATCTGGTACGTGAAGGTGTCGGGGAACGTATTGAGAAGTTTGTAGAACAAGGTGGTACGTTTGTAGCAACTTACTGGTCTGGTATTGTTAACGAAAACGATCTGTGTTTCCTGGGTGGATTCCCAGGCCCGCTGCGTAAGACACTTGGCATCTGGTCCGAGGAAATTGACGGACTGCATGATCGTGATCTGAACGGAATTATCCCTGAGAAGGGCAATGAGCTTCAGCTCAATACAGCGTATGATGCAATTGAACTGTGTGATCTGATTCATCTCGAAGGCGCGAAGTCCCTGGCTACGTACCGTTCTGACTTTTATGCCGGACGTCCGGCATTGACGGTTAACCAGTTGGGTTCAGGAAAAGCATATTACGTAGCGACACGTCTGAAAGCACCATTCTATGATGATTTCTATGCGAAGCTTATCGCTGACCTGAACATTGAGCGTGGACTTGAAACCGAGCTGCCTGCCGGAACAACGGCACATACGCGTACAGATGGTACAGCAGATTATGTGTTTGTACAGAACTACACGCCAGATGAGAAGCTGGTTAAACTAGATGGACAGTCCTATACCGATCTGCTCAGTGGTGATGCTGTGGAAGCAAGTCTCAGCTTGAAGCCATATGACATTTGTGTTCTGCGCAGACCGACTGCTCGAAAATAATATAGGTTCATCCTTACTTTATAAACGGAGTTAGGATAGACAAAGAGTGCCCTGAACGCCTGCATTGGTGTTCAGGGCATCTTTTTTAATTTTATGCATTTGGCTGTTGAACCACTTTTTCTGGACAAGATAAAGGATAAACGTGTCCGCGTAGCGAAGACAAACACGTAACATGTAACTCAAGACTTTCAGTCTGGGAGGAATGGAAATGAATCAAAGAAATCTGGATGGTAACAGCATTATTATTCGACTGGAAATGACAACTAAGGATATCAAGTTTGGCGAAGTGGCTTCGGTCATCTCGGAAGCTGGGGGAGACATCATTGCCATCGACGTGATTTCCACCAATCAGGATGTAAGCGTGCGCGACTTGACGGTCGCAGTTACAGATGCACAAGATAACAGTAAAATTATAGAAGGGGTGCGCCAGCTTAAAGGTGTATCCATTATTAATGTATCGGATCGGACGTTCCTGCTTCATCTGGGCGGTAAGATCGAAGTAACACCAAAGACCCCGATTCAAAACCGGGAAGATCTGTCACGTGTGTACACTCCGGATGTGGCTCGTGTGTGTTCAGCCATTTCAGAAGAACCCGGCAAAGCCTTCTCATTGACAATTAAACGGAATACAGTAGCCGTCGTATCTGATGGCAGTGCGGTACTTGGACTGGGCAACATTGGTCCCCGTGCAGCGATGCCTGTCATGGAAGGTAAAGCGATGTTATTCAAACAGTTTGCTGGTGTGGATGCTTTCCCAATCTGCCTGGACACACAGGATACCGAGGAAATCATACGTACTGTGAAAGCGATATCACCTGGTTTTGGCGGCATTAATCTGGAGGATATCTCGTCACCGCGTTGTTTCGAAATTGAACGTCGTCTGAATGAGGAATTGGACATTCCTGTATTTCATGATGACCAGCATGGCACAGCGGTTGTGTTATATGCCGGTCTGATCAATGCACTCAAACTGGTGGGCAAGTCCATTGAAGATGTGAAGATTGTGGTCTGTGGCATCGGTGCAGCAGGTGTAGCGTGCAGCAATATATTATTGTCAGCGGGAGCCAGCCGGCTTATAGGTGTCGATCGTGAGGGTGCGATTGTACGGACACAAACCTATGAGAATGAAGTCTGGAGTGATTATGCAGCTCGTACTAATCCCGAACTGGAGACTGGATCGCTGCGTGATGTCATTCGTGGAGCCGATGTGTTCATTGGCCTGTCCCGCGGGAATCTGTTAACTCGCGAAGATGTGCAGACCATGGCAGAAGATCCAATCGTGTTTGCAATGGCAAACCCGGTACCTGAGATTATGCCTGCCTTGGTGGAAGACATTGTGGCTGTAATGGCAACAGGACGATCCGATTATCCGAATCAGATCAACAACGTGTTATGTTTCCCGGGTATGTTCAGGGCAGTTTTGGATTGCCGAGCCACCGAAATTAATGAAGAAATGAAGCTGGCAGCCGCGCAAGCGATTGCTTCGGCCATTACCGACGAAGAGCGTACACGTTATTACATTATTCCGAGTGTGTTCAATGATAAAGTAGTCAAATCGATGCGCAGTCGCGTAATTGAAGCAGCTGTTAAGACGGGTGTAGCTCGACGTATTCCTCGTGAACAGGCCCGTGAAGGCGGGGAATCGTAAGATGTCAGAGAACCCTCTTCAACCTGGTGGGAATCTGCAAGAATTAGGGCACATGCATAATATAGATGGAATAACGGCAGGAGAGGCTGTTCTGCGCGCCGCCCGATCCTTTGTTCAAGGGGACTCATCCAAGCATAGTGATGGTCATGACTGGCCGCACATTGAACGGGTAACCGCACTTGCGGTTGAACTCGCTCACCGTATGGGTGCAGATCCATTTGTCTGCGAACTGGCTGCATTATTACATGATGTACCGGATGAGAAGCTGAATGAGAGCTTGGAAGCCGGGATGGCCAAACTGAATGACTGGCTGGATACCCAGCCTCTTGACCCGGATATACGTAATAAGGTTGTGGGTATTATTAGCACCATCTCATATGCGGGAGGACAGCGTGCTGCAGTCAGCTCGCTTGAAGCACAGGTTGTACAGGATGCGGATCGACTGGATGCATTGGGTGCGATTGGGATTGCGCGAACCTTTGCCTTTTCAGGCGCCAGAGGGCGCGAGATGTACGATCCTTCCCTTCCCCCACGGGAGCAGATGACCCGTGAGGAATATCGCAATGGGCGTAGCACAACGATAAATCACTTTTACGAGAAGTTGTTCAAGCTCAAGGATCTGATGAATACCTCCTATGGCAAGGAGCTGGCGGAACAGCGTCATGATTATATGGTGCAGTTTGTGGACCAGTTCAAAAGGGAATGGGAGGGCACGGACCGTTAGGCAGGCATAATAAGCATGAGCATTCCACAGAGGTATCATAAGTAACAGAGGCGAATCTTTGAAGTGGTGAAAATCCATTTTGAAGATTTGCTTCTTTTTGGGTTAATAATGTGTATTAACATACATAAAGGAATCAATTTCATAATACCTCTGACTTATGACATGGCAACGGAAGACCTTACATGGTACAATAAATCGTTCTCCTGAATGAATTCAGGCAAAAAAAGAAATATGGGGTAATAATGAACATGATTATCAAATGTAAAATTTCAGGTTCGGTAAAGAGGAGGGGGCATCACCATGTCGTTTGGTGCACGTGTACTTAAGACGGGGATCGCGGTCACGCTTGCCTTGTACCTAAGCAGCCTGTTCTTGAACCCGCAATCTCCCGTGCCTGCCGCAATCGCGGCTATATTCGCCATGCAGCCTTCCATCTATCGTTCCTGGAAATACTTCCTGGATCAATTGCAAACGACCACGCTGGGAGCTATTGTCGCCCTGGTGGGGGGCATGGTGTTGTCCAATGAGCCAATCGCCGTTGGATTAATTATTGTACTTGTCATCATGATCTGTCTTAAATTGAATATGGGTGAGACGGTTGGCCTGACACTGGTCACGGTTGTATCCATTATGGAAGCCTCGGGTGATTGGCATTTTGCACTCAATCGTTTTCTGTTGACATTGGTTGGTATTGTATCGGCGTTTCTCATCAACATTACGGTATTTCCTCCGAAACCGAAGGTTCAGTTCGTGAAGCAGATCCATAGTGTATTCAGCGGTATGTCGTTGCTTCTGCGAACTTCGATCTCGGATGAGATCAAGGAAGTTGTATTCCGGGAGGAGAAAAGTAACCTGGGCGGTTCCATTAAGTCTTTGTCCGACAAGTATAACTTGTTCGAAGAGGAACAGAAAAAGATGAAACGTTCGAAATTCAGCGAAACTCGTCAGATGGTGGTCTACAAACAAATGCTGCTGAGTTTGCAAAAAGGGTACGAGGTGCTGGATTCGGTGGAACGCCACTATTTCCAGGCACCGCGGACAACGGCCATGGATCAGTTTTTTGACTCACATCTTGAACTGGTTATCAAATTCCATGAGCATGCACTGCTCAAGTTCGAGGATAAGCTGAAACCTAATGGGGAAGAGGCCGCACAGTTTGTATTGGATAATGACCGTTTCATGGAGCAGGCGATCACCCAGTTTGATATCGACAAGGAAGGGATGTTACGATTGTCTATCGTGGCTGCTGCCATTTATGATTATGGATATCAGTTGGAACGTTTGAATCGACTTGCCGAACATGTGCATAGCGCCAGTGAAGACAAAGAATCACAGGACAAAATTTTGAATTGGCTTAAGTGGCCTTAGGCATGATTCGTAATCAAAAGTAGACTTTTTGAACAACCTCTCTACGTGCGAATTGCGTACCTGCTTGGCGATCATATACAATGTAGTTACAACATAGCCCGGACAATCGTGTCCGGGTTGTTTTGTCATACATACGGCTGAAGCGAATGAATGAATATTAACGAACTGAGGGATAGAGACATGATTATAGAGGAATTGGACGCTGAACTAATGGAATGGTTGAGTGGGACAAATCTGGAGCATAAACAGCATGAAGCCATGCAACTGCTAACTGTATCTGAGGATCAGTGGCCGCATCAGGCGATGATCAGTATGGGGGAAGTGATTGCGATAAATCCGCATCAGCTTAGACTGGCTCTATGGCCAGGTACACAGACCAGTATGAACATGAGCAAAACAGGCAAGGCTACCTTGATTGCGGTTCAAGGACATCGATTGCTGCATATCCGTATAGAAGTAGAACGGCTGCCTGAGATGAAGGGGGCTGTTCATCCGAGAGATCGTTTTGGAGCACAAGTGCTTCAGGTACGTGTGGATCACGCGCCATATGCGGAGATCACTTCAGGAATAACCTTTCAATTGAAGGATGAACTTGGAGCAATTACACGCTGGAAAGAGACAATTGAAGAATTACGAAAGTAGGCAGGAGTAGCTAGGTCAGTTGAGGACCCGGTGATTGGGTAATAATGAAGAAGAAAACAACAAAAAACGCCTCCGCTTGCATCGGGACGTTGTCACTGGTACAATAAAAAATGGTTTTCAGAAAATTAGAACTAATTAACATATAATTAAAATGTTTACTTTCTAATAATTATACCATTGCCTTTTCGGGCTTGTCAAATGGGATTTTGAGGACACAATCCGGGGAAAGAGGGGCTATTAACATATGAGTACAGATCAGCAATGGAATGAGGAACAACAACGGGTCAACACCGTGACCGATCAGATTGAACGCAAGATCACAACGCTGGAAGATGAAGTTGGTTCCTTTCGTGACGAAGTGGTTGGCATGAGAAAAGACTTCTGGGACGAAGTCACGATGAACTTTAGCGAAGCGGATGATGTCGGGGAGACTTCAACCAGCATGCGGCAGCAGTCACAGGTATTGTCCGATCGGGAGCGTAGCCATCTCAATACAGCGGCTGCGTTGGATAAAATGAAACGACTGCATCATTCACCGTATTTTGGGCGCATTGATTTCAAAGAAGATGGATATGCAAATGCAGAACGCATTTATCTCGGCATTGCATCGTTGCTGGATGAGAAGGAAGAATCTTTTCTGGTCTACGACTGGCGTGCGCCAATCTCCAACCTGTATTATGACGGAGCACCGGGTCCAATCACGTATCATACACCCAGTGGGGAGATCAGCGGTGATATAGAGATGAAGCGACAGTTTGTCATTCGGGATGGTCGTATCCGGTTTATGTTTGACACAGGGGTTACGATTGGTGATGAGTTGTTGCAGGCCGTGCTCAGTCGAACTTCGGATGCACAGATGAAGAGTATTGTAGCGACCATTCAGAAGGAGCAAAACCGGATTATCCGTAATGACCGGACACGTATGCTCATTGTGCAAGGCGCAGCCGGCAGTGGCAAAACATCCGCGGCGCTCCAGCGTGTGGCATATCTTCTCTATAAATACCGCGAGCATCTGCAAGCGGATCAGATGGTTCTTTTTTCACCAAATCCAATGTTCAACAGTTATGTCTCCACGGTACTGCCTGAGCTTGGGGAGGAAAACATGTTGCAAACGACCTTCCAGGAGTATCTGGAGCGCCGTTTGGGTCGTGAATATCAACTGGAAGATCCGTTTATTCAGCTTGAATATGTACTTACGGGGACGGAAGATCCCGATTACGATGTTCGCATGTCCAGCATTCGCTTCAAGTCGTCCGAAACGTTCCTCAAGGTGATTACACGTTATAAGGAAAGTATGTTGTCAGGTGGCATGAAATTCAAGCCGGTTCGCTTCCAGGGCCGAGCGATTGTCACGTCAGAGGCTATGGCTGAGAAATTCTACAGTTTTGAGTCATCCGTTAAGCTGGTGAGTCGACTGGAGCTGTTACGGGACTGGATGCTGAAAGAACTGTCTGCCTTTGGAAAAGGTGAACTGGATGCGCCTTGGGTTGATCAGCAGCTTGATCTGATGGAGCCGGAGGATCTGCAACGTGCGTATCAACGGTTGAAGCGCAAGCAAAAAGGAAAGACCCATACGTTTAATGACTTCGAGCAGGAAAGAGGGATTCTGGCACGTATGGTGGTCAGTGACCGACTCAAACCGTTGCGAAAATGGATTAAGTCCTTACGATTCGTTGATATAAGACAATTATATGCACATCTATTCAACGATCAGGCTCAGATGGAACGATTACTGGGTGATGAAGCGCTGCCTGCTCAATGGGATGAAATCTGTAAGATGACTTTACGCAGATTGAAGCTTCAGGAGTTGGCATATGAAGATATTACGCCATACTTGTACTTGCGTGAGCTTATGCTTGGATTCCATATTAACTCGAATATTCGTCATGTCATTATTGATGAAGCCCAGGATTATTCTGCGTTTCAGTTGGCATTTATGAAGAGATTGTTCCCACGGGCGAAAATAACAGCACTTGGTGACTTTAATCAGGCAATCTATGCCCACTCTTCAGTACTTAGTGGAACAGGACCCTTGACTAACCTGTACGGACCAGACAACACGGAAGTCATTGAGCTGACCAGAAGTTATCGATCTACCCGGGAGATCGTGGAGTTTACACGTGGCATGGTGCCTGGTGGGGAAGAGATTATTCCATTTAACCGCAGCGGTGAGAAACCTAAAGTGATCGTTTCTTCTGATTCAGAGCGTCATATGAATGTCATCACGACAGACCTCAAGCACTTGATTAAGGAAGGGTACGAATCGGTTGCAGTTATCTGTAAAACCGCCGAAGAGAGCAGAGACGTACATGCTGCATTGAGTAAGGTGCTGCCCACAGCACCGAAGTTAATCAAAAAAACGACGCTGGCTTTTGAGCAGGGTGTTCATGTCATCCCAGCGTATCTGGCCAAAGGTGTGGAATTCGATGCTGTCCTGATCTATGACGGCTCTGCGGAGCAGTATGCTCAGGAGCATGAACGCAAGTTGTTCTATACGGCTTGCACACGAGCGATGCATCTGCTGCACGTTTACTGCGTGGGCACACCAAGTCCGTTCATTACCGCCCAGTCGGAAGAACAGTATGATCTTGGCAAGGTGTCTACTGCGCAAGTGGACTGACATAACACTTCATATGCATAAAGAAGGCTTCCGTTCAATGGAACGGGAGTTTTTCTGTATATGATACATATATCGGGAAGAAGCTAGCTTAGCGAGGGAATTATACGTGATGAGGTTACAGCCATATAAGTGATTGTATTGATAAAAATACCTAACGTGAATTCGTAAGGATTGGGTCCCGTGGATAAAAATGACTTGATAATTTGTATTCAAGGACAATGGATGTGATTTTTCTTTACACATGAGGTCCGGACTCATATAATCGTAACAATATATTTTTTTGGATCGTTTATTAAAGGAGGCAACAAAATGAACAAATCATCTTTTGAACGGCCACTTATGGCCGATTGTGTACCGGATCTGGTCGCTACAGCACGGGGAGATTTGCCGGCGACTTTGGTCATTCGGGGTGGTACGCTGGTAAACGTGATATCGGGTGAGATTTTGCCTGAGATGTCCATAGCTGTACAGGGAGCTCGAATCGCTTATGTCGGTAAAGATGTAAGCCACACCATCGGAGAACATACCCGGATTATTGAAGCAAACGGTAAGTATATCGCTCCTGGTCTGCTGGATGGACACTGCCATATCGAAAGTACACAGATGAAAGTAACCGAGTTTGCGAGAGCGGTATTGCCTTCAGGCACGACCGGAGGTTTCTTTGACCCACATGAGATCTCGAACGTACTTGGACTCAAAGGTCTGAGACTAATGCTGGATGAAGCGCGGACCACACCGATGGCAGCTTATATGCAGGTGGCTTCCTGTGTGCCTTCCACGCATCCAGGATTGGAGACAACAGGTGCTTATATCGGGCCTGAAGAGGTAGCTGAGGCTCTTTCCTGGGGTCCGGACATGATTGGCCTTGGTGAAGTGATGAACTTCCCTGGGGTGGTCTATGGGGATGAGACGATGATAGGTGAGATACAGGCGACCCTCCGGGCAGGTAAAGTGGCAGACGGTCATTTCACCTGGGCTGCAGATGACTGGCGTCTGCCAGCCTACGCAGCGAGTGGCGTTACAGGGGATCATGAATGTGTGACCAAGGAAGATGTGGTTGAACGTCTGCGACTCGGAATGTACGCGAAGATGCGTCAAGGTTCGGCATGGCATGATGTGGCTGAGACGATCAAAGCCTGCACTGAGCTTGGTCTGGATACACGCCGGATGATGCTGGTGACCGATGACCGAAGTTCTGAATCGCTGCTCAAAGAAGGACATATGGATTTTGTTGTTCGTCTCGCAATCTCTCAAGGGGTTAAGCCGGTTACGGCTTTCCAGATGGCAACCATTAACACGGCTGAGCGCTTTGGTGTTGCGCGCGACATTGGTGCAATTATTCCGGGCAATATAGCCGATATTATTCTGCTGGACGGCCGGTTGGCGGATGTACGTGTGGGCATGACGATTGCTGCCGGGCAAGTTGTAGCGGAGAATGGGAAAATGACGGCGGTCTGGGACAGCTTCACCTACCCGGAGGAAGCGCTGAACACGGTGAAGTTAGAAGCTAATATTCAGCCAGAAGATCTGGAATTGGCTGCACCGATTGTAGAGGGGATCATTGGTGCCAAAATCATTCATGTGACAGAGAACCATGTGGATACAAAGGAGAAACACCTGCCTGTTACCGTAGAGAACGGCAAGGTTGTGGTTTCAACTTCAGGGGAAGTATGCAAAATTGCGGTATTGGAGCGTCACAAACAAACCGGGAATCGAGCGGTAGCGCTTGTAGGAGGCATCGGCTTCACATCACCTGCAGCGATTGCGATGACGGTTGCTCATGATAGTCACAACCTGTTGATTATCGGTAATGATGATGCGCTAATGGCCGAAGCCGGTAATCGCGTCATTCGTATGCAGGGCGGGGTCGCCGTGGTAACGGCAGCAGGTGTAACCGAATTCCCGCTACGGATTGCAGGTTTGATGTCAACCGAGCCATTCGAAGTCGTTGCAGCCCAATCGGCAGCAGTCAGTGAAGCTTTACAGTCCGCAGGATGTACGTTGAATAATGCGTTCATGACGCTTTCGTTGCTCGCGCTGGTTGTGATTCCAGAATTACGTTTGTCCGACAAGGGGCTTGTGCGGATCTCGGCAGAAGGTATTGAACTGGTGTCTCTTTTCGATGAAGTGGTTGATAATACACCTGTAGCTCCATCGGGTAATGAATGAACGGGAATGTCGACTAGACATCATTAAATAGGGTTCCAATATAAAGCCGCCTTAGGGCGGTTTTTTGGTGTGTTTTGAGAGAAAACGCTTTCTAGGTCTTCTGGAGCTTGGTGTACATATGGCAATAATGACTGAAGTCATGCTGGAATAAGGATTGAATTTGAAAATAATAAATAATTGTGACTTTTGAACTATACATACAGAACTGCGAATTCCCGAAATATAGTTATATGATTCTTTCGTCGTAAGTCTTAAAGATGATATTGCATATAAAAGCAATCCGAATTCGTCGTACCTAATAAGTATCCATTAAATGAATATGAAACGACACAATTTCATCCAGATTTGCACGTCAGAGCTGATAACTTCAGAGGGAGTGTACAAATATGAAAAGCAAAAGGGGTTACCGTTTTATCTTATTACTGAGTTGTTTGATCTTGTGTGCGAGCACAGCCTGTTCTTCGAAAGCCGTTGCCATTGGTTCTGTGGATAGTTATGAAACGATTCATGGTAACCTTGATGTGCCGGTAAGAGCGACGTGGGTGTGGGACACAACCCAGATTCGAAGCAATCCTCAAGAGGTGTTAAATTACGCTACAGCGAATAAGATCAATACGATCTATCTGCAGATGAACCGGGATGTAAAAATTCCTGATTATAAAAGTTTTATCCGTCAGGCCAGAGCCAAGAACATTGCGGTTGACGTCATGGATGGAAGATCAGCGTGGGGGTTGACGGAAAGTCGGGAGCAGATTGCATCTTTCCTGGACTGGATCGAGGCATATCAGGCGCAGGCGTTGTCCAATGAGAAATTTGCTGGTATTCATCTGGATATTGAACCACATGTGCACCCGCAATGGAAAATCAATCAAGCCAGTGTAATTACCCAGTGGCAAGGCAATGTGGAGTACATTGTTGAGCGAGCATCACGGATGAAGATGCCGGTTGCGGCTGATCTGCCTTTCTGGCTGGATAACTACAAAATTCCGGGTTCAACGATGGCGGTTAGCAGCTGGATGATCCGCAAGTTTGATTCGATCACCATTATGGCTTACCGCGATACAGCTGCTGCAATCTATAGTGTAGCGAAGGATGAACTTGCGGAAGCAGCTCTGCTTGGCAAGACGATCTCAATCGCCGTGGAAACAAAGCAAAGCAAGGAAGGTGACTTCATTACTTTTTATGAAGAGGGATCTGCTTATATGGAAGCACAATTAAAGTTGGTCGAAAAAATGGCTTCAGTACATGCGTCCTTTAACGGTTTCTCAGTACATGAGTACACTTCATGGAAGACACTGAAAAAGTGAGGCCAATGTTAAGCTTCAAAGCGTAAGGCTGATAGCAGCGAATGAGATGAGTTCTAACTGAGCCAGTGTGGCTCAGATCAGATCGTTACCTCACTCGTTCCCAGTAAAGTTGATAAAGAAGATAAAGAAGGTGTTTGTAGCTGAATAGCTGTGAGCACCTTCTTCTATTACACCTGAACCAGGGCAGATTCCATTCCTACGTTCTCATAGAACATTTTGCGATACTGTGAAGGTGTAGTAGCTTTATGCTTTTTGAATGTAGTGATGAAGTAGCTTAGATGCTCGAAACCCACATCCATGGCGATATCAACAATTTTGTGATCCGTATTCTCAAGCTGAACGCAGGCCTGTTGAACGCGGTAATAGTTAATGTAATCAACCGGGGTTTTCTGTACCATCTGTTTGAAGAAACGGCAGAAGTGTCCTTCGCTCATATTGGCTTCATCGGCCAGTTCTTTCAGCTTTAATGGTTCAGGATAACGTTTGTGGATATAACCGAGCACGGATTTCAGGCGCTCTACCTTGTCATGACTCCCTGTAGCCACAGTGCCTTTGAGCGGAGCAGGTCTCATATGTTCGAACATTCGGGCAAATATGAGGTACAGGTACGCTTTTGTTGACATTTCACACGTTTCGGTTCGGGTAGCATGGTCTACAAATATGCGTTTCAGGAGATCCAGAATTTCTTGTCCCCAGTTCTCATCTGCCTTGATATGACTGGGGGGAATCACCGTTTTGCGTACCAGTGGACCGATGAATTTCTCTTGGACCGTATCGAAGGTACGGCTGCCAAGCAGCTCGGGATTAAATACAATGGAAGAGAATACGCAGGGCACATCGCCCTTCAGATACCCCGCATGAATCTCGCCTCGATTGATGAAGATCGCTTCTCCAGCTTGAACCTCAACAGTGTTCATATCGATCTGAAAGACGGCGCAGCCCTGGGTCACCATGGTGAACTCCATCTCATCATGCCAATGGCAATCCAGAATGCTATCCCCGTTCAGTTGTTGAATATCCGGGTACACACTGACGGGATACATGGCATTGCCGTGAATCCGGTCTTCCCGTAATCGTTCACGTTCCATATCAGATTCTCCTTTTGTATCATTATTAATGTAATCGTTTCCATAGATTGGTGATGATATTCAAGAATCGGATGTTTATTATCAAAATTGTGATATATTTGGTCAAAATAAGAGAAGAAATTCGTTATTAATATCAATATTATTATAATATAACCAAAGGGGGAAAGAAAACATGAAATTTACTGATGGATTCTGGATGACTCGTGAAGGGTACCAGATTCAAAACCCGACTGACATTCGTGATATTGTGCAAAAAGATAATTCTGTAACCGTATATGCGGCAACTAAATATATTCGTTCCAAAGGCGACACGTTGAACGGTACATTGCTGAAAGCAACGTATAGCTCACCAATGCCTAACGTTATTCGTGTAACCTTGAATCACCATAAAGGCGGAGTGAAAAAAGGGCCTGTATTTGAGCTTAACACACAAGAAGCCAACGTTGAGATCTCAAAAAATGAACAAGGTGCTGTTTTGAAAAGTGGCAACCTGGAAGTTCAAATCGACAAAACAAACGGTTGGGATATTAGCTTCCTGTATGGAGGAAAACGGATTACAGGTAGCGGTCAAAGAGCTGCCGGTTATATTACAGGTCCAAGCAAGGAAGCGTACTTCCGGGAGCAGCTTGATCTAGGTATTGGTGAATACGTTTACGGACTCGGTGAGCGCTTCACACCGTTTGTTAAGAATGGTCAAATCGTCGATACCTGGAATGAGGACGGCGGTACAAGCAGTGAGCAGTCCTATAAAAATATTCCGTTTTATTTGTCCAATAAAGGATATGGCGTATTTGTAAACCATCCTGAACGCGTATCGTATGAGATTGCATCCGAGAATGTATCTAAAGTTCAGTTCAGCGTAGAAGGCGAGACGTTGGAGTACTTCATTATCGGCGGTGACAATCCAAAGGATGTACTTGATAATTATACGAAATTAACAGGTAAACCAGCGCTTCCACCGGCATGGACTTTTGGTCTGTGGCTGACAACGTCATTCACAACGGATTACGACGAAGCAACGGTTAACCATTTTGTAGATGGCATGGCTGAACGTGATCTTCCGTTGTCTGTATTCCATTTTGACTGCTTCTGGATGAAGGAATACCAATGGTCTGATTTTGTATGGGATGAAGCGATGTTCCCGGATCCGGAAGGCATGCTTGCACGTCTGAAAGAAAAGGGCCTTAAAATCTGTGCTTGGATCAATCCATATATTGCAGAAAAATCATACTTGTTCGATGAAGGTATGGAGAACGGTTATCTGGTGAAAACAGCGGATGGCAGCGTATGGCAATGGGATATGTGGCAAGCAGGTATGGCTCTGGTTGACTTCACGAATCCGGATGCTGTGAACTGGTATAAGAGCAAGCTGGAAGTCCTGCTGGATCAAGGTGTAGATTCCTTCAAGACTGACTTCGGCGAAAGAATTCCGACAGATGTTGTGTACTTCGATGGTTCTGATCCCGTTAAAATGCACAACTATTATACACAGCTCTATAACAAAGCTGTATTTGAATTGCTTGAAGAGAAGATTGGCAAAAACGAAGCTGCCCTGTTTGCACGCTCTGCAACAGCAGGTGGTCAACAGTTCCCGGTTCACTGGGGCGGTGACTGTTCCTCCACGTATGAATCCATGGCTGAATCACTTCGTGGTGGCCTCTCACTGGGGCTTTCCGGTTTCGGATTCTGGAGCCATGATATCAGTGGTTTTGAAAGCACAGCGAGCCCTGATGTCTACAAACGTTGGGTACAATTCGGACTGTTATCTTCACACAGTCGCCTGCACGGAAGCACTTCGTATCGTGTGCCTTGGCTGTTTGACGAGGAATCCGTGGACGTTGTTCGTGACTTTACCAAACTCAAAATCAGCCTGATGCCGTACCTGTACAATTCTGCGGTGGAGTCAACGGTAAAAGGTATTCCGATGATGCGCGCGATGCTGCTGGACTTCCCAGAGGACCCAACAACATACAGCCTGGATACGCAATACATGTTCGGTGATTCAATTCTGGTGGCTCCAATCTTCAATAAGGAAGGCGATGTGCGCTACTACCTGCCTGAAGGAACTTGGACGAACTATCTGACAGGAGCGAAAGTACAAGGTGGACGCTGGATCAGTGAAAACCATGACTTCAAAACACTGCCAATGATGATTAAGCCAAACAGTCTGATCGCTGTGGGTGCTGTGGATAGTAAACCGGATTACGACTTTGCAAATGATGTGTCCCTGCACTTGTTCGAACTGGCTGATGGTCAAACGGCTCAAGCGGTCGTTGTGAACCAAGCGGCTGAACAGGAGCTGACAGTTAACGTTACACGTAATGGATCAGTGCTGGATGTTCGTGCTGAAGGTGCAGGTAAATCTTGGAACATCGTGCTTCGCGGTATTGAAAGTGTATCCAGCGTTGAAGGTGGTTCCCAAGTGTCTGGTGCAAATGGTGTTGTTGTTACAGCAGCAACAGGCGCAAACGCGCTTACAATCCAACTGTAAAATGATATAGTAAAAGAAAAGGACGGTGCCGAAAGGTGCCGTCTGTTTGTCTACGATGATAGGAGATTGAATGAAATGAGTACAATGAATTCCGGTTTGCACTGCACGATATCAGCAGAGATGCTGCATCATCTGGTAGAAATTAATTTTGGAAGCGATACCAAAGTAAAGGAGTTTGGTCTCCTGCAAGGTGGACTTTTTAATACAACCTATCGGATTCACCTTGAACATACATCCTATACGGATGTGATTTTACGTTTGGCTCCAGAGCGGGGTGAGATGACGGCTGGTTCTGCGAGTGATCCCCTATTTTCGTTTGAACGTACGATGATGGCGGCTGAACCGATTGTGTATGAATATTACCGTAAGGCAGGCATTCCTGCTCCCAACATTATCGCTTGTGATGACAGCGGATCGATCATTCCAAGAACGTACATGTTTATGGAGTTTATCCCGAGTAAGCAGCTGGATCACGCATCGATTTCAGATATAGACAAAGAGCGATTGTACCATCAGCTTGGCGCCTATACCGCCATCATGCATCAGGTCGAGGGTGCTTCGTTTGGCTGGCCGCAGGGTGATGGGACGATTAAAGGCTCGGATCAATGGTCCGAGGTGCTGCACTCTTTTGCAGAAGAAACGGCACTTAAAGCGGCACAAGCCGATTATATGTCAGGTGTGGGAGAAGAGATTGCAGCTATATTCATCAAAAATAAAGACTTATTTGATCAAGTGACCCGTCCGGTACTCGTTCATAATGACCTGTGGGAAGCAAATGTACTTGTTCATGAGGAAAATGGTGAGCTGAACATTGCGGCCATCATTGACGGAGATCGTTCCATGTTTGCCGACAGGGAGTTTGAAGCCATATTGTCGACAGAATCGGTGGCTTTTCATGAAGGATATGATCGTCCACTGGACTCATCCGCTGAAGGACAGGCACGCAGGCTTGCGTACCGAATACTGTCTTCGTATTTTAATGCCTACGTTCATGAACATCAGGTCAACCAACCTGAAGATGGTCAGAAGTATCGCCAGCGCACGCTGGATTTACTGCAGCAATGGAAGCAACTTGGACTTAACTAATTCGCAGGGGGAATGAAGGATGAAGGAGTATCATCAATACCCGATGTGGGACGCGTCACTTTCACTTGAGGAAAGGTTGGATGACCTGATTGCACGATTGACAACGGAGGAGAAGATCCGACTAATTCCTACACGCGAAGCAGCTGTACCAAGACTGGGCATTCCAGCCTACAACGTTGGGGGCGAAGCTGCCCACGGGGTTGCATGGAAAGGGGAGGCAACGGTATTTCCACAACCGCTCGGTCTATCAAGTACCTGGAATACAAGGCTCATGCGGGAGATTGGTTCAGTCATTGGCGATGAAGCGAGGGCATATCATCACCGTAATCCTGAAGTTCACGGGTTAACATTATGGGCACCAACGGTTGATCTGGAACGTGACCCACGCTGGGGCAGAACGGAAGAGGGATATGGCGAGGACCCGGTCCTCACGGGAGAAATGTCGGCGGCTCTCGTCAAAGGCATGCAGGGAAATGATCCTTTTTATCTGAAAATGGTCGCGACATTGAAACACTTTTTTGCCAATAATAATGAGAAAGATCGGCTGAATTGTTCATCCAGCATCGATCCGCGCAATCTGCGGGAATATTATTTGAAAGCATTTGAGACACCATTTGTGGAAGGTGGAGCCTTGTCCATGATGACAGCTTACAATTCCATCAATGGTACACCTGCCATTGAAAGTCCATATGTGAATGATGTGGTTAAGGGTGAGTGGGCGATGCCAGGTTTCATTGTATGTGATGGTGGAGACCTGTCACAGACTGTGAATTATCATGGTTATCATACCAGTCATGCCGAATCAGCAGCAGGTGCGTTGAAGGCAGGAGTGGATTGTCTTACAGATGAAGTTGATCTTGTTGTATCTGCTCTGGAGGAGGCTCTTGACCAGAATCTGTTGAAAATAGCTGATTTGGACAGAGCGATCCGCAACATCTTTGGTGTGCGAATGCGACTTGGACAACTCGATCAGTCCGGGCTCAATCCATATGCGTCTATTCCCGAGTCGGTATTATGTGCACCGGAACATGCCAAACTTAGTTATCGTGCCGCTACCGAATCGATTGTTTTGCTCCAAAATGATGGATTACTTCCCTTGCAGCCAGAAGTGTTGCAGAAAATCAGTGTGATTGGGCCACTTGCGGATGTTGTCTATACCGATTGGTACAGTGGCACATTGCCTTATCGAGTATCCGTCCTAGATGGATTGCGCAATCGCCTACCTGAAGCAGACGTGACCTATGTGGATGGGAATGACCGTATTCAGCTGAAGACAACAAACGGACAAGTTGTAACTCTTGGTGCGCAAGGTACACTCGTCGCTGTACCGGAAGCCAGTGCACCTACAGCCGTCGAATTTGAACATCAGGATTGGGGTTGGGGAAGTCATACGCTGAGAAGTGTAAACAATAATCGATACGTTAGCTTAACCGAGCAAGGCATATATCAGGCAAACGCACCGGAGATTGGTGGCTGGTTTGTAAAGGAAGTTGTTCGCATAGATCCTCTAACGGATGGAAGTAACACCTTGCGGACGTGGAACGGTATCCCTGTTGGACTGAGCGAATATCAGGGACAATCTGCTGTATCACCACTCCGGCCACAAGGAGAACAAACTACAGCTACAGGTACAAATCCGAATGATGTTGGTGACTCTGGACACGCAAGTCAATCACCAGGCAATACACAGAGACCTTCTGCATTCAATATTGATATTGTGACCAGCGGAATACAACAAGCCGTAGAAGCTGCACGTGGCAGTCAGGCATCTGTCGTTGTTGTTGGCAACAGCCCATATATCAACGGCAAAGAAGAAATTGACCGCCCAAGTTTGCTGCTTCCGCAAAGTCAGGTCGAGCTTGTCAAAGCCGTGTGTGAAGCCAATCCCAATACAGTGGTTGTCATTATGGGCAGTTATCCATTTGCCTTGCAGGAGTTGAAAGGTATTGCCCGCGCAATCGTTTATATGACACATGCAGGTCAGGAATTGGGGAACGCGCTTGCAGATGTGCTGTTAGGTCATTATGCCCCGGCAGGCAGATTAAACATGACATGGTATGAAGACGAATCACAGCTTCCTGACATGATGGATTATGACATCATTCAGAATGGCATGACTTATATGTATCATGAAGGACCGGTTCAATATGCATTTGGTCATGGTCTGACGTATTCCGAATTCGAATACGAAGCGATTCGTGTAAGTCGCAGTGCTTCGGGAGAATCCACCACCACAGATCAATTGAAGATTGAGGTGGAGGTACACAATAAGGGTGAACGTGACAGTGATGAAGTTGTTCAGATCTATGGATCTTCATATACCTCCCGAGTGAAACGTGCTCAGAAGCAACTGCTTGCTTTCCGTCGTGTTCAAGTCAAAGCAGGGACGTGTGTTACGATAAGTTTCGAAGTTCCTGTTCAGAAGCTTGCGCTATGGGATGTTACCCGAGATCGATACTGCCTGGAGACCGCGACCTGGGCCATCCTGGCAGGGCGTTCTTCCGCAGATATACGTCAGTCGGCTGATATTAAAATTGAAGGTGAGACGATTCCTGATCGCCCGCTGCACTTGCTTACCTTTGCCGAGAATTACGATGCTTGTGCAGGTGTTCTACTGGATGAATGTCTGGAAGGACGTTCGGCAGTTCGGGCAATCACTCCGGAGGAAGCTTTATATCGAGAGGAGCAGTCGTCTTGGATTGCTTTCAACCATAATGCTGTTCAAGAAATACAAGGATTTGAAGCCAGAGTGGCAGCTTTTGGGGAAGAGGGCAGATTGGAGATTCGTTCCGAAGGACTGGAGGGCGAACTGCTCGGTGTGTGTGAAGTTTCTGGACCTGGAGGCAGTGTGAATGGGAAAGATATCAAGTGGACAACAGTTCAGTGTTTGCTTGAGGCGCCACATAAGGTGAATGCGCTATATATTATCTTCAAAGGTGGAGCAGCGTTACGGCACTTTAGATTGTTGTAGTTGTAGCATGTCCTGAATAATCAACCTCCGAAACAAGCACAATAATGCTGTTGTGTGTAGAATCTGTAAAGGTGGTTGTGGTATGAACGATAAAAAGTGGGACCTCGTCGCACTTGCTTCCATCCCTTTAATTATGACCTTGGGTAATTCCATGCTAATACCGATCCTGCCACAGATTGAACGTGAGTTGAAGGTATCTGCATTTAAGGTCAGTATGCTCATTACAGTCTACGCTGTGGTTGCCATCCTGCTTATTCCTCTTGCAGGGTACTTGTCGGATCGTTTTGGCAGAAAAGCAGTTATCATTCCCAGCCTCGTTATTGCAGCCGTCGGAGGTGCTGTCGCTGGTGTGGCAGCATGGATGCTGAACGGAAACATAGCCTACTGGACCATTCTGGGTGGCAGGTTATTGCAGGGAATAGGTGCTGCCGGCGCATTTCCTATTGTTATCCCGTTGGTTGGGGACATGTTTAATGATGAGAATGAAGTAAGTAAAAGTCTGGGTATCATTGAGACCTCGAATACGTTTGGTAAAGTCATAAGTCCGATTCTGGGTGCAGCGCTGGCAGTCTGGTTCTGGTATGCGCCATTCATGGCTATTCCTATACTTTGTGTGCTTTCGCTGGTCCTTGTTATTTTCCTGGTGAAGACTCCCCGGAAAAAAGAAAAGCCTCCCACCTTTACGGAATTTGTGGCATCCATTCGGGACGTATTAAAAGAAAAGGGACGCTGGTTGTATGCGTTGTTTGCAATCGGCGGTATTTGCATGTTTGTCATCTTTGGTGTGTTATATTATCTATCCGAAACGCTGGAGAGCGAATTTGCCCTGAAAGGTGTACTTAAAGGACTTGTCCTTGCGATTCCGTTGGCAGCGTTATGTCTGTCTTCTTTCCTGGCAGGGAAGTGGATTGGGAAGAACAAAACGCGAATGAAATGGCTTGGCTTCGCAGGACTTGCGCTTCTGACGGTATCGCTGGGCATTATAGGTTTATTCGATAATATCTATGTTGTAGTAGGTCTTTTCACATTGGGAAGTACCGGAATAGGTGCAACGTTACCATGTCTGGATGCCTTGATTACAGAAGGCGTGGACAAAAAACAGCGGGGCACAATCACGGCTCTGTTCAGCAGCATGCGATTCATTGGGGTATCTCTCGGTCCCCCTGTCGTTTCTTTGTTGATCGGTTCTCATCATTTCCTGCTTTTTGGTGTGCTCGCTGCGTCTGGCGCAGTGGGCGGATTACTCACCTTATTTGCAGTTAAACCGGATAAGGGAGATCAGCCTACTTCAGGAAGCAAGCAGAAAGAGGATGAAACATCTATGGATGTGATCGAGACGAGTAGAAGGTATGCTCCCATAGGTCGCAAGAAAAGTCCATTTTAGATAGACGGTGCTGTACACTGCGTTCATTTCCATGCTGTCTTAAGTTTAACATTCAGATCTGTTGCCAATAAAAAAACGCGTTTACGCCTAAGAAAGCGGATGAATTTGCTTTCTCGGTGTAAACGCGTTTCTCGTTTCTATGAGTAGAATGACCTAAACCAATCATTCGTGTTTGCTTTTATTCGACTGGTTAGTTTCGGTGTTGCCGGCTCCAGATTCTGAATTCTTGGATTGAACTTGAGGTGGTTCCGTTGCATTGATATGAGTATGAGCGAGCAGAGCATGAGGTTCAATGGAGAAGCTGCCGCTTCGTTTTCCCTGAATCAGATATATAAGCAAGAACAGAATCATAAACATCACGGAGTATCGATACATATCGGTATAACTGGTTATGGCCGCAATGGCGCCAAGAAGAAGAGCACCGGTCGCAATACCCAGATCCAGCGAGTTCAAAAACATACCATTAGCCATACCCCGTTGAGTAGGAGATACAACTTGAATCATCCAGGTCTGCAGAGACGACTGCATGGAACCATAACCGACTCCGTAGATAAAGGCAGCAATGAACAGGAGGGACATGGAGGTTGCATACGAGAGCAGAATGAGGCCGACAGCAACGAATATTGCCCCTGGAATGAGCAGTGCTTTTGGCCCTTTACTGTCATAGATCCGTCCTGCAAATGGTCTAACCAATAACACGGCGAGTGCATTGAACAAAAAGAACAGCGCAGGGTTGGCCAGATTGGCTTCCTTACCATACAAAACGATGAATCCGACAAGCCCGCCATAGGTGATGGATAATAGGCAATTCAGCACACTGGGCAGAATCAGCTTGCGGTTGAAAGGTGTCTTCTGCTTTGGGTTGGACCCTGAAGCACTTGTTGTGGCTTGTGGCATGATGGTTGTACTGTTATCGGTTCTGACTGCTTTTTTGCGTGTCAGTGAATAACTCAGTGGATAGATCACAGCGAGTACACCCGCAGTACATAACATCAGGGTTACAAATCCAGCACCTTGGAGCAGAGTAACCCCAATGATTGGCCCCATAGACATAGCCAGGCTAGTCGATAGACCAAAGTAACCCATACCTTCACCCATTCGTTTGACGGGCACAATGTCCGAGGCCATCGTTGGAAAAGCGGTACTGCTCATACCAAACCCGATACCAAACAACATTCTGAGCAACAAGAGCACAGCTATACCAGCAGCAAAATAATAGCCGAGCGTTGCCAGTAGGGCTACGGACAGGCCTATATAGATCATGGCGTTACGAAGGCCCTTCTCCAGTGCTTTCGCGGAATAGAGACGGGCTGCTATGGCACTTAATGCAAACAGACAGGTGAATAAACTTACTTCAAATGCATTGGCGTGAAATCGCTCCTGAACGTAGGACGGAAGCGGAGAGACAATCATGTGCAGTTGCAAGAACAACAAGAAGTTGCACAGCATCAGCAGAATAAAATCGGTGGTCCATAGTCTAACTTGTGTAGATTGTTCTTTCATGATGATGTATTCCCCCTGAGTTGTGATTCATTACAAGTTGCGGTTAATGAGGGAAAGAGTATGTTTAAAAGCTTCCATCTGGTCTTCGGATATACCTTCAGCAAGTTCTTTATTCATTTCTCTTTCAATCGGAACGAGGATATCAATTAACGCTTTGCCTTCCGTGGTGAGATATAACAGATAGGCTCTGCGATCCTGTTCGCTGGTCCGGCGTTCTACCCAGCCTTTTTTCTCAAGCAGATCAATAATCCGCGCAGTGGTGGGTTGGTCTTTGAAGACACGTGCAGCGAGCTCCTTCTGATTCACACCTTCACCGCGGTCAACATTAAAGAGAACAGAAAATTGCTCTGTCGTAATATCATAAGGTTTGAATCGCGTCGCAAGTAAAGCTACAGCTTTACGATGTGTGAAACCCAGCATGAATCCAACAGATTGTTCCAGTGTATAGTCCATGTGATTGCTAGACCTCGCTTCCATAATAAAATGTCCCAATAAATTAGTTGTTATAACAACTATATGTCAAACAAGTATTTTTGTCAAAATGAAATATTCTCATATCGAACGTACGTGTGCGCTGTACAATGATCCAAAAATACTGTTAGAATAGTGATGAAACCGCTTTTATCAAATCGATATCTGGCGTGCTTGAAGAATGGAGAAAACCAATTTGCTCTAACTAATGTTGGAGATGACCAAGGAGAGCTGTGTATGCTAAAGAATATACCCGCAATAATACCTCCAGAGTTACTCAAAATCATGTCCGAAATGGGCCATGGAGACGAGTTGGTTCTGGCGGATGGCAATTTCCCCGCAGCCAGTCATGCCAAGCGACTGGTACGCTGTGATGCACTGGGAGTTGTTGAACTGTTGGATGCCATCCTGCAATTATATCCACTGGATACCTATGCTGAGCGTCCCGCTGCTGTCATGCAGGTCGTGAAAGGGGATCAGGTGATCCCGATCATATGGGAAGACTATCGCCGGTTGATTGAAGAATATGAAGGCATAACGGATGCTTTTGATCATGAAGAGCGATTTGATTTTTATAAACGTGCTTCGAATGCCTATGTGATTGTTGCAACTGGTGAGCGAGCGCAATATGCCAATCTGATTTTGAAGAAAGGTGTCATTTTCCCCGATGCTGATCCTGGTCAGGAACAGCAGAATGCTGAATCGAACTGAATAATTACGGCGACGGAGCAGTGGATGCTTTGGTCGCCTTTTTATTTTTGCCAATACGAAGTAAATATAACAAAACGTACAGAATTGGCATGGACTAGATAAGCAGGATGCAATCTGGAAACGCGCATGAACGAATGTCAGCTCACTGCTCAAGATACTACAAACTTTGATGCAGATGATGAATGGGGAAAAGGGAAGGACTGTTTTACAATTGAAAGAAATACAAACGAGGAGACGATGGTCTCCATCCCAGAGGAGTTGAGTAAAATGCAACACCGAATCAGACAAGCGGGTCTTCTTGATAGTAACGAAGTGGGACAATTGTTTAATGAATACAGGATGTTCTACAATCAAAATGCTGACATTGAGGCAGCACGTCAGTATATTAGAGAACGAATGGAACGCCATGAATCGGTGATTATGGTAGCAGAAACAGATGCGGAAAGTGATCATAGGACAGATGAAAATAACGGTAGATCACTCTCGAATAGCTTTATTTGTACTGGATTCGTTCAACTGTATCCCAGTTTCAGTTCGGTATCGATGGGGCCTGTCTGGGTGCTTAATGATCTATATGTGCATACGGATTATCGTCAGCAAGGCATTGCCAGGAAGCTCTTGCAAGCAGCCAAGCAATTGGCATCTGAGCGAGGAGTTCTTCGTATATCACTCTCAACTGAGTTAAGTAACAAACAAGCGCAAGCTTTATATGAATCCGAAGGATATGCACAGGATACCAAATTCATGTATTATGAACTTAATGTATAAGAGGTTGCTCGAAAAGACTCACTATATGAATGAATGGCACACTCGTGTCGTCGGCAACAAGGGAGGGGAGTCGCAACATGATGCAGTGGATTGCCATGATCACGATGTTAATTGATCATATAGGGGCTGTCTTTTTTCCACATATTATAGAGTTGAGGATCATAGGCCGTATCGCTTTTCCAATCTATGCTTTTGCAGTGTATGTCGGTTATAAACATACACGAGACGTACAAAAATACATATGGCGGCTGTTCTGGATCGCGATCATATCACAGGTGCCGTTCATGGCTGCGTTTAATCATTATTCTCTGAACGTGGTATGGACATTGTGGTCAGCCCTGTTGGTATTATTCGTTATTGATAAATTGCCATCCAAACTACTGGCGATTCCGATTGTAATTGGAGCAGGGTGGTTCATGGAAATTAGCCAAATGGATTACGGGATGTACGGGTTGTTATTGGTTCTGTTATTCCGTTATTTCCAGGGTCCTGTACTTGTCGTGGCACATGTCTTGTTAAATGCACTATATCTTCTGCTGCATAACAGCTCTGTGCAAATGTATAGTGTGCTCGCAACCGCCGGCATTGCTATTGCTCAGTATTACCAAGCGGGATTCCGTATGAAGGGGCCACGTTGGGTCTGGCGTTATTTCTATCCAGCGCATCTTGCCATCATTGCAATTATCCGATGGGTCTAAAAGAATGACCTAAAAATGCGAAGAAAAGAAGCCATCTTATCGTCAGTGAATGACGATAGATGGCTTCTCTTTGTGTGACCTTATTTATTAATTAAATGTTAATGATAAAGTGAACTTACTCCATCGCTGTAGAAGTGCCGTTATGGCGCCGGATTGCAGACGGGAAATATCCAATCTGAACGGCGTAGTCTAACATGGCGGAGATGAAGCGATCATCTGTTTTTGCACATGAGATACCGGCAGGTTCCACATAAGCCGTGGTGACAGGGCAAGCATAGACATATGCTGAATCCTTCGCACCGTCGCCTTCAAGCTGTGCAATAGCCAACTGAAGAGCTTCCGGCTCTTTGCTGATGCTCGCATCGAACAACCAACGTGTGTAATCCGCGAATGGTAGCGTCTCGACTTCGTAACCAGCCCGATTCACAGAACGGATCAGCTCATCATAACGGATGGGCTCCGGATTACAGATGTGGAATACACGACCAGCGGTATCCTGACGTAAGGCCAGATGAACGATAGCTTCACTTGCATAGTTGATCGGTGTAAAATCAACCATCCAGTCAGCCGCAGGAGCCTTGCCGAGCAATAACATCGCTTTGATCATACGATAAAAGGCGTTGCTATCAATATTGGACTGGAAGCGTCCAGTTTCGGAGTGGCAAGTGAGATTACCTGCACGATAGATGCTGACAGGTACACCTTCCTCTGCCGCAATCATGAGCACTTTCTCGGCTTCAAGCTTGCTGTCCGAATACAGGTTGTCCACATGCAAGTCAGCCGGGAACCGATCATATTGCAGGGAAGATTCCCATTGTCCGCTGAGTGCCAGATCTTCCGGAATACCCATCGTGGATACATGGTGGAAGGAAGCACCTGGTTTGCTACGAATCAAGTCTAGCAATGCGACCGTTCCTTCCACGTTTGTTTTGGCGAACTGATCGGCATCGCCGAAATGACGTACGTCTGCAGCGCAGTGGATGACACGGTCAATTCGATCCTGAACATAAGCCCTTTGTTCATCGGACAGACCGAGATTAGGTTGTTCGAGATCCCCTTCAATAATCTCCACGCGAGTGGAGAGGTGGTCAGTCAGTTGTTTGCCGAAATATCCTTCCAGCACGTTAGTCAAACGTTCCATTGCAGTTATTCCATTGGAAGGTCGACGAACAAGGGTGTAGATTCGTGTACTGGAATTCAGAATTAACTGTTGCAGCACATGAGAGCCCAGATAACCAGTCGCTCCGGTCAGTAACACATGCTCAGGTTCACGAATGAGCGGATAACCCAACTGGGATGTTAGCTCCACAGGGTGTTCGGATAGTTGTGTAATCATACCTTCGGTCACCACTGAATCCGTAACTACTGCTGCACTGAGAGACAATACTTCCACACGACGAGCGAGAGCGCGGACTGTTTTCTCGGCAAAGAAGTCGGCAATGTTCAGTTGCGGATAATGTGGCTTCAGAATGACCAGTACATGAATGACCCGGAGTGAATCCCCACCGATATTGAAGAAACTGTCTTCGACACCGAAGTCATCGTGCTGAAGGATTTCTTTCCATGCGTCCAGGATAATGGATTCCGTCTCCGTCTCAGGCATGACCCGGTCAGGGCGATCTTCATGTCGTTCCACATGAGGCAGGGATACCATCGCTTTGCGATTGATTTTTCCAGTTGGTGCAATCGGCATTTCATCCAGCTGACAGATCCACTTTGGTACAAAATAAGAAGGAAGTTTCTCCGTCAGTTCTGCCTTGATGTCCATAACAGAGAGGGTACTGCCATCTTTCGATGTAAAGTAACCAACCAGCATATTTTGTCCATCGGATTCTTTTTTCGGAATGATGGCAACGTTCTGGATCTGATCAAGCCGTGCAAAGTGATCTTCAATCTCCCCGATCTCAATCCGGTGACCACGAATTTTTAACTGAGAGTCACTGCGACCAACATATTCCAGCATCCCGGTATCCAGCAATTTGGCAATATCGCCAGACTTGTAGATTTTCTCACCTATCGCAAACGGATTCTCAATGAATGCTTGCGCTGTACGTTCTGGCTGATTCAGATAACCTTTGGCCAATGCAGGGGTAGCAATATATACCTCACCAGGTACACCTGCCGGACAGAGCTGTTGTTCTTCATTTACAATGTATACTTTGTAGTTATGAATCGGTTTACCGATAGGGATGTTCACCACATGTTCGGGAACCTGCTCACTGATGCGGTGAGTAGTTGTGGCTACTGTACATTCGGTAGGTCCGTACACATTAACAATATCAATCTGGTTTCCGAATTTGCGCTGGAAGGCACGAACCTGTTCACCATATAACGCTTCTCCGGCTACAGTAATGATCCTGACTTTGGCCAGCTTGTGGAAACCTTCATCGGATAAGTAGGAAGCAAGCTGATTGAAGAAAATCGTAGGCAGTATCGTAATGATGGTTGTTCCTGTCCGTTCAATTGCACTTGCGAATTCTTCAACGGATACACGTTCTTCCGCAGACAACAGATATAATTCTGCTCCATAGAACAAGGCGCCAATGGTATCCCACACGGATGCATCAAAGCTGTATGTAGCAAACTGGGTTAATACATCACCTGGTTGAATGTCACAATCACGCTGAACCACACTGCCAAGATTGGTTACACCCCGGTGGGCAATCAGTGCACCTTTGGGTTTACCGGTCGACCCTGACGTGTAGATAATATACGCAAGATCATCGGGCTGAATATCCAGATTGGGGTTACTTGCAGCAAATCCGGCTAAACGACCATCCACAGCGAGAATCTGACGGACCGTAGCTATACTGGAGAACAAGCTGGAAGCTTGGGCATAAGAAGCCTCCGTTGTCAGCACGAAGGAGGATGCCGTATCTTCCACGATATAACTGTTACGTTCTTGTGGATGCTCAGGGTCGATCGGAACATACGCACCACCTGCCTTCAGAATACCAAGCAGGGAGATGATCGTCTCCAGACTTCGATCCATAAAGATACTGACGAATTCACCTTTCTTCAATCCATTGGATAACAGAACACGTGCAACCTGATTAGCTCGTTCATTCAATTCCCTGTACGTATAACTTTTGGATGGCGATGTTATCGCTGGTGAATCCGGATATGCCGCTGCCGTTGCTTCGAACCAGCCATGAACCGTTTGATTCTCTGGTTCGAGAACAGAAGTATCATTCATTTCACGGTAAAGCAATCGATCTGAGGCGGAAAGAATATCTACCGTACCGATTGCTTTCTCACCGTCACGCACAAGAGCGAGTAGAAGAGTCTGATAATATTCTGCATATCTCAGCACGGTAGACTCTTTCAATAATGAACTATCATAGAACAGATCGAGGATGAGCATGTTCTGATCATCTCGAACGTTCCAATTTAATATTTGAGGAGCTTGAGGCAACTGTACACTATTCAGCATAAAAAACGATTCAGGGTATCCACCGTTTTGCAACGTGTATTCAATCTTGAGCTGCTCTGTAACTTGATGACATAGTTGGTTGAAGGTCAATTTCCCCTGAATCTGTAATGAAAGATAGGAACCTGCCTGATCGGGGGAGAGTATACCTATGGCAAGTTCCTGTTCAGCTGACAATCGGAATAACAAGGCTGCATAAGCTGAGAGGAGTACCGGGTACACCATCTGTTCTCCATACTTCTGTTTAAGTTCACGGCTCAGAGAAGCATGTAATGTGATTTGAGCAGACTGATAAGAGAATGATTGTTGACGTCGCCCAAAATCCAGTGGAATCTGCAAAACTGGCAAGCTAGATTCCATGGAATGGGAAGAAGATGGTTGGTTTTCAATCACTTCAGTTATTCCTCCTTGGTTCAAACCGAATGTTTGTGGATTTGAATTATTGTTTGCTTACATTGAAATGAGAGATCAATTCTTGGAGTTCCTCAGACATACTGTTAAGGCGTGTGGAGGAGTCTACCAGTGTTATCAAAGATGCTTTTTGCTCATCAACAGATGAGGAAATTTGTTCACTGCTGTTTGCTGTCTTGCTTACGCTTGAAGACAAGTCGTCCGCTGTAGCGGTCATTTCCTCCGTACCCGCAGAGATTTCTTCTGTCGCGCTTGATACTTCCTGAATCTGATTAGATACTTTTTTCGCTGCTTCTAAAATATCTTCGAACAGTTGTCCTGTTTGATCGGCTACGCTGAGTCCTGTATCTACTTCTGACGTACCTTGTTCCATTGCACGTACAGCTTGTTTAATTCCAGCTTGAATCTCTTGGATCAATACGCCAACCTGGCTGGTTGCTTGTTCAGACTGCTCGGCAAGTTTGCGTACTTCACCTGCAACAACTGCAAATCCTCTTCCTTCTTCACCAACACGAGCTGCTTCAATGGAAGCATTAAGAGCAAGCAAGTTGGTCTGGCTGGAGATACCCGAGATGATATTGAGAATATCGCCGATTTCCTGTGAACGACTCTCCAGAACCTCAATGGCAGAAGCGGTATTCTTAACCGATTCCGTAATCAGATTCATCTGTTCAGACACCTGACGGACAACGCTGTTACCTTGTTGCGAACGACGTTCCATCTCATAGGCTTCATCCGCTACACTTGCCGAGCTGCTGGCAATCGTCTGGATTACGGTAGCCATCTCGGACATGGCACGTGCACTATCCCGGGTTGCCTGTTCCTGTGAACGAATGTTGGAAGTGATTTGAGTTACATTATTATTGATAGAATCTGCATTCTCACTGTTGCGCTCGGAAACTTCATATAGCTCTTTGGCAGACTGATTTACTTCTTGTGACGTGATTTGCACTTTAACGATAGTATCGTTGATTTTGCGAACCATGGTGTTGAACTTCTCGTTAACGAGTCCCAGATCGTCTTTGCCTGTCGGAATGTTGACATTCAAATTACCCCGACTTACGTCATCAATTCCTTTGATCAAGTGACGGATAGGGGAAAGTGTGTTTTTAACTACAAGGTATTGGATAATCAGGAATAACAGCAAGAAGGCCACAAGGATGATAATTCCGTTTTTGAGCAAGGAGTTTAGTCCCGCGGGTACGGCTGATGCATCTGCATCAACGGCAAAATATGAGAAAATCTTTCCGTTGCTGTCTTTGATTGGATATGCAATGGTTGTCCATGTTCCGAAATCATCGGAATAAAATGTTGTGAATGTTGGGCGATCCGTATTAAGCATTTCTTTCAGTGCATTGGCTACAACGACCGGCTGCTCATACATGTCACCAATATTTACGTTCTCACTTTGAAAAGCCTCTCTTAGGTTGGTTGGCATCGCTACAAGGGAAGTTAATCTCTTGTTATCGCCACCGAGCTCAACACCGAAGATGTAGGCTTGTGCAATGTTAGGATAATATTCTTGCATCTCATCGAAATACGCTCGTAATTTCGTTTGTGTTGCTCCATCATAGCTACCTTCCGTAATAGCAGCTTGTACCTCGGCAGGATTGATATCTTCAGCCCATTTTTTGGTAATTTGTTCCACCTGTCCATGCAGCTGTTCAACAAGAACTGTTTTTTGAAAATAGTAACTGCTTGCGATAAGTGCTACCCCGATGATAACGATATTGGTAAATGAGAGTAACAAATTTTTGGAGAAAAACGACATGCTTTTCCAACTTAATGATTTCACTAAATTCCACTCCTGATCTTCTTTAAATTAAGAAACTTTAGGGTTGCATTGGTACAGTGAACTAGATCATTCCGTGATCCCCTCCAAAGGAAATTTATGCGACCATGGTCTTGGTTTATCAGTCGCTTTCGTAGAGACTTATGTACCGTATGAACCATAGGTGTCTAATTATTAAAACACATCTATAATTAATATGTCGTATAAAATGTCGTTAAATTGAATAGTATCGTTAAATTTTTTTTAATATTTTACGTATTTATGGACATATCAGATGGTTTATAGGTATTTAGAACTGTTTATTTTAAAATTTCCCATTTTTTAGCTTCATTCTGTATTCTATAACATGGTGGGTAAAAATACATCCTTCAACAAAACAAAAATATGATGGCAGAGATGCAACAGAAGGCACGGATATACATCGGAAGCGGTTTTATCTATAATAACTACATATGCATTTCTCAAATTATGAGCAGCGGGGGTTTATAGATGAATCTTAAACAGATAGCAGCAGAGCGTGCGGCAGAATATGTTGAAGATGGAATGAAGGTTGGATTGGGTACAGGTTCAACAGCTTATTATGCCATCTGCCGGATCGGTGAGCGGGTACGTGATGGATTGAACATTCAAGCGGTTGCCACTTCAGAGGCTTCGGACAAGCTTGCCCGTGAATGGGGGATTCCCATCGTCCCATTTGACCAGATTGGACGTCTGGATCTGACCATTGATGGTGCTGATGAAGTTGATCCCGAATTTAACCTGATTAAAGGGGGGGGCGGGGCTCTTTTGCGTGAGAAAATCGTGGCGGCCAATAGTGACAAATTGATTATTGTAGCGGATGGCAGCAAAGCCGTGCAAAAGTTGGGGAAATTCCCGCTTCCAGTTGAGGTGGTTCCATTTGCTTCTGAGTGGACCTTCCAGGCGCTCGAAAAATTGGGGTGTCAACCACAGTGGCGGATGGATGGACAGCAACGTTATCTGACAGACAACGGAAACCTGATAGCAGATTGCCACTTGGAGGCGATTGATCACGCTGCGGACCTTAATGTTCAATTGAATATGTTACCAGGTGTTGTTGATAACGGACTATTTGTTGATATGGCTAGTACAGTCATTCTTGCCAATGCGGATGGAAGTATCGAAGAGCTTCATCGTTCTTAATATGGAAGAGGGTGATTTTCATCGTATGAAAGAACTGCCAATCGTTGATGGTGAACTTGTACTCAGGTGTGTGGAGAAACAGGATCTGAAAGAACTCTATGAATTGATCTACAGTGATGACGTACCTGAATGGAAGCAATGGGATGCACCCTATTACCCACTTAAACACGAAAGTTATGAAAGTTTTGAACAAGGTATGCTCAAACGTATGGACGTAGATCCAGGCGATTCCAGACCCGTATCAATCCGTATTATTGAATCCGACAGACAAATTGTGGGTACAATCAGCTATTACATAGAAGATGAGTTATCCATGTGGCTGGAAATGGGGATTGTAATATACAGATCTGTCGAGTGGGGACGCGGGGTTGGCACACGCTCACTTGTCATGTGGTCAAGTCATTTGTTCGAACAGATGCCTTTGGTTCGGGTTGGATTGACTACTTGGTCTGGTAATGAACGTATGATGCGTGCGGCTGTGAAAGCCGGATTACAGGTGGAGGGGCGAATGCGGAAGTGTCGTATCGTTCGCGGACAGTACTATGATTCAATTCGTATGGGGATGCTCCGTGAGGAGTGGGAGCAGAAGCTGGCCCCTCATACGAGCCGAAATGTAAACAACTGATGGAGGATTATTGAAATGCTGAACACGGAGGACAACCGGGAACTGTCTTTACAATTATTCGTGGTTCTTGTTCGGGCCTACAATTCTGTGACCTCACGTTCCAATCGGGACATTCAGAGTCACGGACTGAATACGACAGAATTTGGTGTGCTTGATTTGTTATATCATAAGGGACCACAGGCATTGCAAAAGATTGGTGAAAAGGTGTTAATGTCTAGTGGTAATATTACGTATGTTGTAGATAAGTTGCAAAATAAAAATCTGCTGTTTCGTCGACCATCCAAGGAAGATCGGCGTGTCATTTACGCTGAGTTAACCGAGGAAGGAAGAGAATTGTTCACACAGATATTTCCTCAACACCATCAGGTCATCATTGATGCTTTGGAAGGACTTGACCCTTCCGAGAAAGTAGCTGCGATTAAGATGTTGAAGAAGCTGGGACTGGCGGCAGAAGGGAAAACTGACTTGCGTTCATAACGCAGGTCAGTTTTTTTTGTGGATCTTGAAAAGTACAGGTATATACTGGCTGACTGACTTGCAAGGCCCTCCATAATATAGGAAGATTGTTCTATACATTCATCGTGTGTAAAACATGATTATCGAAAGTTCATGTATAATGGAACATAACGATTAAGAGCGGAATGGATGGATTGGATCAAGTAGAAGAACCTATCCCGATTGCAAGTTAGCTAACATCAATCTCATTCTGGATTAGTCACGAATGAAGATTGAGTGTGATGCGGGTATGAGGAGGGGTGCATCTATGAGTCATCAAGAAGCAGGAGAACGTTTGCTCCAAGAATCTGCGAACTTAGCTGATAAAATAACGGAGAAACAGTATCTCAGACAGCCCGATTTACTTGAGCGATTTGGCGAGAATGGAAAAATGCGAACCAAACAGGATTCGGAGTATAGCTTGAACTATTTGGCAGAAAGTACGCTCGTACAGAGTCCAGGTCTGTTTACTCATTATATTGCCTGGCTGAAAGTTCTACTTGAGGGTTATAAGGTATCACCAGAAGACCTGGCGATTAATCTCAATCTGATCAAAGAGACATTGGAAGAAGAATTTGACCATCCGTCAAAGGCACTTCTGCTCGAGTATCTGGAGATGGGAATATATAGAACAACACATATGGAGTCACAAGCGGGTTACATCAACGAATCCATGCCATATGGAGATGCCGCGCAATCGTACTTACAGTGCTTGCTTGAGAATAAACGGAAAGAAGCCTTTGAGATCATTGAAGCCCAGTTAGAAGCCGGGGTGACAATTCGAGATATTTATCGATATATCTTTCAGCCCACCCAATATGAAATTGGACGATTGTGGCAATGCCATCGTATCAGTGTGGGGCAAGAACACTTTTGTACGGCAACGACCCAGTCATTCATATCACGTCTTTATTCCCGCTGGCTGATTCATACGGGTCAGGATAAAAAACTAGTGGCTACCTGTGTAGGCAGTGAGCAACATGAGATCGGACTGCGTATGCTCACAGATGTGTTCGAGATGGAAGGTTGGGATACGCACTATCTGGGAGCCAATGTTCCCAATGGAAGTGTCATAGAGGCTATAGAGCGGCATCAGGGCGATGTTGTTGCGATTTCAGTTACGATGACGTATCACCTTCATCTGGCCAAAGAGTTGATTCATCTGATCCGTCATCATCCGGCAACGGCACATGTGAAGATTATGGTGGGGGGATATCCCTTTAATATTGATCAGGAGTTGTGGAAAACGATAGGAGCTGACGGTTATGCTCCAGGAGCCGATGAAGCGATAGCGGTTGCAGAACAATTACTGTCTCAGCCAGTTACATGTAATTATCTTGATATGGTTAGGGATTAGGAGAGGGATGTTGTGATGTCTAATGAGAGCGGAGAGATACAGAGGCTACGCAGAACGATTAAGCAGTTATCAGATCAGATGATCCGGAGTAAAGAGCAAGAGGAACGGATACTTACGGAATTCTCGGATATGAATAATGAACTGGTGACACTCCAGCGTCTGCTTGCAAAGAACAATAACAGTCTTGAAGCTGCACGTCAGCAAGCAGTAGACGCAGGTGATTCAAAAATCGCATTTATTGCAGGCATCAGTCATGATTTTCGTACGCCATTAAATGGCATATTGGGGATGGCTGAGATGCTGAAGCTGTCTCCATTGTCTGAAGAACAGGAGAATTCCGTTTCCGTTATACAGGATGCTACCAAACTGTTGCTTAAGCTGATTGAGGATCTTCTGGATCTGTCCAAACTTGAGGCGGGTCAGATGCGACTTGAACTGGGAGAAGTGGATCTGCAAGAGACGATAAACTATATTGTTCGTTTGCTCGAACCCCAAGTCAGAAAGAACGGAAATCAGTTATCGATAGACTGTGACCCCAGAATCTCTACCCTTCTTGAAGGGGATTCAACGAGGATTACACAGATACTGATCAATCTAATTCAGAATGCGAACAAATTCACATCAGAAGGTACAGTGCGGATACGAGTCGCCCTTATGAAAGATGATGAGATTACACAAATGATCCGATTTGAAGTCGAAGACACGGGGATTGGTATCTCGGAAGAAGATCAGAACCAGTTATTTCAACCCTACGTGCAGACTGAACGAGGACGCTCAAGTGAGTATGGAGGAACGGGCCTTGGATTATCGATCTGCAAGTCGCTCGTTACACTGATGGAAGGTCAGATTGGAGTAGACAGTCAGGAGGGTGAAGGATCAACATTCTGGTTCGAACTTACACTTGGTAAGAAAGACGGTAACCAGTCTGTTGCTTCCGCTCAAGAGCATCAGGGGCAGGATATGGATGATGAAGCTCCTTCTGTATCTGTATTGCTGGCCGATGATAATGTCATCAACCGGCAGCTTGTTATGTTGCAGCTCAAAAAACTGGGAATAACCCAAGTGGACGCTGTAGTGAATGGGGAAGAGGCAATAGCTGCTTTTCTCAGCAAAAAATACAGTTTGATTCTCATGGATTATATGATGCCAGTGATGGACGGTTTGGAGGCAACACGCAAAATCCGCTCGATAGAAATGGATGAAATGCGCCATACCACACCAATCATTGCAATGACAGGTAATGTCATGCAGGGAGAGAAAGACAAGTGTATGGAAGCCGGGATGAATGACTTTATTGGCAAACCCTTCACGCTGGAAATTTTGAGTAAGATGATCGAGAAGTGGCAGCAATCCTCCGAACCGACCGAGGTACTAAATATGAGCATCGTACATGAGATTGCGGAATTAAACACCGATGGCGATCGTACACTCCTTGGTATGTTGTTGGACATGTATCGTACCGATACACCTGGCAAGATTGAGGTGCTGCGCAGACATATTGTGTCCGGTGACCATGTTGCTGCAACCGAGGTAGCCCATGATCTGAAATCAGGGAGTTTGAGCCTAGGGATTCGTTATTTATCAACTTTGTTTGCTCAGATAGAGCAGTTCGCGAAGGAAGGTCAATCACGGAAAGCAGAACCTTTGCTGGATGCTTTGTTACCCGCCTATCAAGCAGCATGTGCAGCACTGCAACGAGTAAGTAAAGATTGAATATATCTTAATAAGGAAAGAGGGTAGGGCTCGTTCATGTTATTCTACGTACTTGCAGTACTGGTACTGATCGTTCTTGCACTTCTGTGGACAGGAGGGCTTTATTTTTTCAAAACGGCCATTCGCCGTACGCCAAAAACGTTTTTGGTAGATAATCCAAATCTGATGCCTGAACCGGACAATGAAATCATTAGCAGTGCTTCTGACCTGAAGTGGCTGGATGCTCAGCCTACAGAAGAGATATCTCTTCAATCACATGATGGATTAAAACTGTATGGTACATGGCTCGGTTCCAATAAAGGGTCGAATCAGACGGTTATTCTGGCACATGGTTATTCGGGGAGAGGCAGAGAAATGGCTGGATTCGCCCGGTTTTATGCGGAAAAGCATGGTTATAACGTACTCATGCCAGATGATCGAGGTCATGGACAGAGTGAAGGTGATATCATTGGTTTTGGTTGGTTAGATCGGAAGGATTATGTCCAGTGGACCAACTGGGTGCTTGAAAAAGTGGGTACACAAGGGGAAATCATATTGCACGGCATATCCATGGGAGGAGCAACCGTACTGATGACAGGTGGTGAAGTTCTGCCGATTCAGGTTAAAGCGATTGTATCTGATTGTGCGTATACATCCGTGGAAGAAGAACTGACGTTCCAGTTGAAGCAATTATACAAGCTACCTGCATTTCCGTTTATACCTGTCACAAGTCTGATCTCCCGGTGGAAAGCAGGGTATTCCTTTAGAGAGGCTTCTGCTCTCAAGCAGCTTGCCAAAGTTAACATTCCCGTGTTATTCATCCACGGAGAGGCTGATACGTTTGTACCAACGGAAATGGTGTACAGGTTGTATGAAGCCTGCCCAACCAAAAAGGAATTGCTGACCGTCCCCCGTGCCGGTCATGGCACAGCGTTTCAAGTCGATCGCACCGGATATGAGGCGGCACTGGAATCCTTTATGAAGAAAAATCTGTCACCTGCTTTTAATTGATTTTTTTGTGACAATCTGGGTATTAAGTAGAAGATGCAAATCATTTACTAAACGATGGGGGTATCTTGATGGGAAACGAACAATTTGAGGCTGCACGAAAAGCAGAGGAAGGTTATCATTCCAATTTCTATCAGAATAATGAATTATTCGCCTCTGGTACCTGGATGTCGAGGCCCGTGCCTATGGTGATGGATATGCTGGAACGCTTACTTGCTCACAAGGAGGAGTTGCGTGTCCTCGATCTGGGATGCGGAGTGGGGAGGCATACGATACCGATTGCACAGCGCCTTGTAAAAACGAAGAGTGAAGTCATCGGTGTGGATTTACTGGATGAGGCCGTAGACGGACTTCGCAAGTATGCGAAAGAATATCAGGTTGATCATATCGTGCAGGCAGTGAAAGCAGATGTTGAACATTATGCTGTGGAACCAAACTATTTTGACTATATCGCTGCTTGTTCTTGTCTGGAACATGTCTCAAATAAGCAAGCCTTCATGGAAGCGATAGACCGGTTACAGGCCGGAACTCGTACAGGGGGCATTCATTGTATTACGATGAGTACCAATGTGGAGGAGAAAGAAATCAATACAGGCAAGGAGATTAAACCATTAATTGAACTGAACCTGCCCACAGCCGAGGCGATTGCTATACTGGAGGATGCCTACAAAGGCTGGAATATTCTGCTTCAGGAACACGTTACACAGACGATTGAAGAGGAAAAGTATGATGAACCGACACAATTTCGTTGTGAACTGCTTCGTTTCGCTGTGCAAAAGCAATAAATTCTCTGCCGGGACCTGACAATGGACCCGGCAATCTTAATGTGTGGTCGGAAGGGAGATGGTTAAGGATGAATACATATGTAATAGGGATGGATGGAGGAGGGAGCCACACGCGTGTGGCTGTCGCAGATCAGAACGGGAAGATTTTATCCTATGTGCAAAAGAATGGTTGCAACCGTTATCACGATACCAATGCTGAGCAAAATGTGCTGGAGGGTATCGGAGCTGAATCGGCACACGACTTGAACTTTTAGAGGCTAACGACTACAATACGATAACGGAAACAAGCAAGGTATAGGAGGAATCAAGGTGTTAATTAATCTGAAATCACGCATACAGGAGCCGGAAGTACAGGAACTATTGTCCTACTCGGTTTTTCCTGATCCGGATCACTTGAACCGTGCGTTGCAACAATATGTAGAGAAAGACGAATTGCAAATGGGCGGTTACGAAGATGAGGGACAATTGATCGGTCTGATTGGATATGAGAAGACAGGAACAAGTGAGGTTACCATTCATCATATCTCGGTTTTGCCTGAAAACCGCTTTAAAAATTATGGACGTGGTATGATCTCACAACTGTTGGCAACATACAATCCCGATAGACTGATTGCGGAGACCGAGTTGGAAGCCGTCGAGTTTTATCGGAATACGGGGTTTGTGGTATATAGTCTGGGTGAATTATACCCAGGTGTGGAGCGATTCCGTTGTGTGCTTGAAAAAGAGGAAGATACGGACGAAGAGTAGCACAGAGACCTTTTATTACTTTAAGAAATATATGGATTATCATCAGTACAGGATGTTGGATTTGGCAATGAGCTGAGTCGGACGTCCTGTTTTTTTGTCGTTTTCATCTAAAAAGCAGGAAAAAAGTATTGCTTTGTAAGATTGTTTCATTATAGAATAGTTTCACAGAAGAATAGTTCGTTAAGTGAACTATATAGATTTGGGAAAGGAGAATGAAGAATGAGTACACCGGATGCAAAAAGTTTGGTGAACCGCTATTTGGATGCTTCCTTTATGGTCAATAAGCGGTTTGATACGCGGATACGCGAACAAGTGGGGCAGACCATAACGACCGATCAGTTCTGCGCACTTCGTCTGATTGAAGAGAAACCTTTCTGCACGCCCTCTGATCTTGCAGAGCTTCTGTGTATAGGTAAGAGTAGCATTACCGCTTTGGTCAACAAGCTGGTGGATCGCGATCTGGTCCATCGGGCCGGGGATGAACGTGACCGCCGCGTTGTATATCTGACACTGACGGATACCGGACGACAGGTATACAGGGAAACAGAACAGGAAATACAGCAGATTCTGGAGCCGTATCTGGTTCATTTTAAACCGGAAGAAGTCCGAATTTTCATTGAATCTTTTGAGAAGCTTGCAGCTTTGCTATCGCATGAAGGAGGACGGGAGAACGAATGAGAACGATACTAAAAGCAAGATGGTGGTTAATGGGGCTATGGGTTGTTGTAGCTGCCGTGTTGATGTTTACCGCCCCTAACATGAGTGAACTGATTCGGGAAAAGGGACAGTTTTCGGTTCCGGAAGGGTACTCTTCCACCCAGGCAGCAGCGATTCTGAATGAAGCTGCAGCACAAAAAGGAGAACAACAGGGGAGCCAGATCGCCCTTGTATTCTATAATCCCGATGGGCTGGGCACCACGGGGAAACAAGAGGCAGAGAAGGCCGTTAAGCAATTGGAGGCCGACAAGGAGAAGCTCGGTATTCTGTCCATTCTGGAACCTTTCTCTCAGCCTGAACTGTCCGAGAAGATGATCTCAGCTGACGGAAAAACGATTCTAACATCGCTATCCATTGATCAGGGAGATCGTACGGTCAAGGAAATGCGGGAAGACCTGAATGAAGCATTGAAGTCCGTCAATGTGGAGCACTACATAACCGGTAAAGGTCTGATTGATGAGGACACCATTGAAAGTTCCCAAGAGGGGCTTAAGAAATCGGAATATATTACCGTTGTCTTTATTTTACTCATTCTGTTCTTGGTCTTCCGTTCGTTTGTAGCTCCGTTTGTACCGCTACTGACGGTGGGGATCAGTTACATTGTATCGCAACAGATTGTTGCATTTCTGGTGGATGGGATGGACTTCCCGATATCCACGTTTACACAGATCTTTATGGTCGCCGTCATGTTTGGGATTGGTACGGATTACTGCATCCTGTTGATCAGTCGGTTCAAGGAAGAACTGGCTCATCATGAGAATACGTGGGATGCCATCATTGCGACCTATCGTACTGCCGGTAAAACGGTACTCTTCTCAGCACTAGCTGTGCTGGTTGGATTCATTGCGATCGGATTTGCCCAGTTTATGTTGTACCGTTCTGCGGTTGCCGTAGCTGTAGGTATTGCAGTGATGATGCTTGCCTTGGTGACCATCGTGCCATTCTTCATGGCGGTGTTAGGCAAGAAGTTATTCTGGCCGTCGAAGGGTTCACTTGAACATGCCGAGAGCAAGATCTATGGTGCAGCTGGTCGCTTTTCACTAAAACGTCCATGGGCTGCGCTGCTCATCGTTGCAGCTGTCTGTGTGCCTCTTCTGGCAACCTACGATGGCAAACTGTCGTTCAACAGTCTCGATGAGATTGGCGAGAAATATGATTCCGTAAAAGCATTTAACATTATCTCTGACAGCTTCGGTCCGGGTGAATCACTGCCGGGTCAGATCGTCATCCAGAACGATGAAGAGATGGATAATGCAAAGTATATGGCCGTTGCCGAGAAAATTAGCCGGGAAGTAGAGAAAGTAGCCGGAGTCTCTGGTGTCCGTAGTATGACACGACCTACGGGTGATGAGATTAAAGATTTTGAAGTTACACAGCAAGTGGGAACATTATCGGATGGACTGGGTGAAGGCAAGACGGGTCTGGACAAAATCCGTGATGGACTGAGTGAAGCCAGCAGTCAGCTAAGTAAAAATGAACCACAGTTAAAAGAAGCTGCTGATGGAGCAGGTGAACTTACCAAAGGAACCTCCCAGTTGCAATCGGGTATCACGCAACTCAGTGAGGGACTAGGGCAGATTGAAAAAGGTATTCGTGATGGTTCCGCAGGTGCGGGTGATCTGAAAGCCGGACTTCAGCAAGCCAAAACGAGTGCAGATCAGCTTGCGCAGGCGAACAATCAGTTGCTTGAAGCCTATCGTCAGGCGGGAGCAGGGGTCGCTGCACTGGGGGATGGGACCCGCGAACTGGAACAACAGCTGAACGGGGTTTCAACAGCTCTAACCAGTCTGTCCGAATCCTTCACAGCACTTGAAGAGCGTTATCCTGAATTGCAGCAAGATGCTGATTACCAGCGTATCAAAGGTACGATTGGAGAAACAGGTTCTGGCACAGCGCAGCTTGCTCAAGGTTTGGGTCAGATTAAGACCAAACTTGGGGAAGCCGCTGCTGGAATTAATCAGGCCAATGAAGGGTTTGCCTCCGCAGCAGCCGGACAAAAGGCGCTTGCCGATGGCCTGGGCCAGATTGTAACGGGAATCGGTCAGTTGCAATCCGGTCTCAAACAGGCTGCGGATGGTCAGGGTAAAGTGATTAGTGAAATTCCTTCCATTCAGGATGGACTTGGCCAGCTTCAGGGTGGTCAGGAGAAAATTCAGCAAGGCTTCTCGGATCTGAGTGGTCAGCTGACACAACTGACAGATGGCTTGAATCAAAGTGTCGATGGTATTAAACAGGTATCCGGTGGACTGGATTCAGCGCAGGACTACCTGACGCAATTGCAAAATTCACCAGATTCCGATCTGGCAGGCTGGTACGTTCCTGAAGAAGCACTGAACAGCAAAGACTTCACACAGGTATTTGATACGTATCTGTCTGAAGATCGGAAAACGATGACGATTGATGTTATTCTCGCCGAAAATCCATACGGAACAGAAGCCATTGATCGTGTTCCTGACATTGAGGCGGCAGTACATCGCGCGGTACAAGGCAGTACACTTGAAAAAGCAGATATCGCCATAGGTGGCGTTACCAGCACGTTTGCAGATTTGCAGGAGATCTCGAATAACGACTATACACGTACTGTAATGCTGATGCTGGCAGGCACATTTATTATTCTGGTCGTACTGCTTCGCTCGGTCATTATGCCATTGTATCTGATTGTTTCCTTATTACTGGCTTATTTCACATCGATGGCGTTAACCGAAGTGATCTTTGTTAATATCCTCGGATTCGCAGGCATTAGCTGGGTTACTCCGTTCTTCGGATTTGTTATGCTGATTGCACTTGGTGTGGATTATAGCATCTTCCTGATGGACCGTTTCAATGAGAACAAAGGTATGAAAGTACAGGATGCGATGTTGTACGCGATGAAAAACATGGGCACCGTTATTCTATCTGCCGCAGTCATTCTGAGCGGTACATTTGCTGCGATGTATCCATCCGGTGTTCTCTCGATGATGCAGATTGCCACAGTAGTCCTTAGCGGACTGATCTTGTACTCTCTGCTGTTCCTGCCATTCTTCGTCCCAGTGATGGTGAAGATGTTTGGCCGGGCCAACTGGTGGCCGTTCCCGAACAAGGAACAATCAGATTCCGTTGATTCGGATCGGACCATAGGCATGTAATGCATTGCAATGAATCAGGCTCTGCCGCGTTATGCGGCAGGGCTTTTTTCTTTTTTTTACCTCTACAGAAGAAGAAATATGGTTTTATGCAAAAGAAAGGTGCATGCCTAAGGACACCATCCCGCGCCTTGTCTTGCCACCCATCATAAGATATAGAGCAGTTCATTATTGTTCAGAGAAATCACAGCAGAGAGGGGCGACGGGATGGTATATCGATATGTGGCTATAGGAGATTCATTAACGGTAGGTACAGGAGCGTTGCTGGGCACCGGCTTTGTTCCTTTATATCGGCGAATGGCAGAAATGAATGTTCGTACGTTTGTATCCATGGAAAATATGGGCGTGAATGGACTGACGTCGGGGGAAATGTTGCAGATGATCTCTTCGCATCCCCGAGTGCGGCAATCGCTCCGTGAAGCGGATATCATTACCATATCCATTGGCGGGAATGATCTGATTCGTACGTTCAAAGCAAGTAATGGCATTCTAAATGCCAGCAAAATGACACAGGTGCTTGGAGAAACCCGCAGTAATGTATCTCAGATCATGCGGCACATTCGGCAGTTAAAGGGCAACCATGAGTATATGGTCCGATCCATCGGATTGTACAACCCGTATCCACAAGCGACGGAAGCTGCGTACTGGGTGCGCCAATATAATTCGTTTCTGAATGGAGCGGGATCAGGCAACTATGCGTGTGCTCAGGTCTATGACAGGTTCGAAGGTCGTGAACGTGAACTGTTGTTCTGGGATAGAGTACATCCTAATGCAAGAGGGTATCGTGTCATTGCGGAGCAGCTTAATCGGACGGGATATTACCCGTTCTCTTGATCACTTTGGAACAGAACTAGACCAAGCGATGGACTTCCTTTAAGATAAATAAAAGACAGTTCCATTTTGTGAGATAAAGGGGTTAATTTTTGGTGCAAAACATCGATTCCGGTTCCCTCCATCCTTCAGAGCAGCAGCGTATATCCGAAGTGTTGGCCTTATATGGTTTCACATCGGACTGGAAAGGCGAGCGTGGAAAGGGTGGGATGAATAATTCTACTTACATGCTCCATGTAGACGGGACTAATTACGTCATGAGACAATATGAAACACATAATGATCCGATGAAAATCACCTTTGAACACGAGGTGCTGGCAGCCCTTCAACGTTCGAACTTTAAGCTTGATACACCTTCACCTGTAAGGCGGTTATCTGGTGAGGGAGGTACATTCCTTCCTGTAAAAGATACCCTCACTGGTCATACCAAAATAGTGACTCTGTTTCATTATAGGGAAGGCGTCAATCCCATCTGGCACACACCAGATCATTTGATAGGGCTCGGTAAAGCGGCGGGGGCCCTGTCTTCTGTTATGGCTACGCTGGATATACCACTTGAACCTGTGTATCCACCATACTATCGAATTCAGGATGCGTATCCGCTCTGTTCACCAGAACGATTATTACAGCTATGCACATCGCCGCCGGAGCAATTGGCCGCATGTGCAAATGAGTTGAAGCAACTGAGAGAGGCGCTGCCAGATCTGTTTGAAGCCCTGCGGGGTATGGAATATCTGCCGCATCAATTGGTTCATGGGGACGTGAATGCCTCGAATGTATTGGTAGATCAGCAGGATGGTGAAATCTGTGCCATTTTGGATTTTGAATTTGCGACATGGGATTTGCGGGTAATGGAGCTGGCTGTTCCGATGTCTGACTTCCTTACCATGGACAAGAGTGAAGATTGGATGTGGCAGGCACAGGAGGGACTGATCAGGGGATTTCGGGAACAGGTCAGCCTGAAACCGGAAGAGTTGCTGGCTATACCTCGATTGATTTTACTGCGTAGTCTGGATGTGGTCATGCATTTCATCAGTCGGATGTTCGAGGGTACAGATGAGCCGGAAGTGGCTGTGGAGCAGATTGTGAAGCTCAAACAGCGGATCGACTGGATGCGTCTTCATGAAGAACGACTGCGTGAGATATTGGTGTATTAATATCGTTATTAAGAATAAAGTGCACTGGTACTGCTCATACGAGGGCAGAGATCAGTGCACTTTTATTGGTTAGAAAAGTGATATATGAAGATTACAGCGTATAGCGAATGACATTACAATCCACGTTTGCGGAACCAACTGCGGACAGCCCAGCGGCGCTCCTGACGTTTTTTGTATTTGGGCAACGAACGATAAACGTTTAACGATTGCTCGTAAGCCTGCTTCGCGTCTGAATTGCGTCCGAGGGAACGGTGAACCGAGCCGAGCAGATAATAAGCTTCACTGGAAGAGGAATGAATCTCCTGAAACTGATGCACATAATCCAGCGCTTTGTCCTCATGCGTATCTTTGAAAGCTCCAGCAAGGGTTAGGTACGGGCGTCCGTACTTAACTCTGGGGTTGATCTCGAGGGCTTGCAAAATATGACGTTCGCCTTTTTCGATGTTACCCAGATGAAGCTCAGTCGTCCCTAATGCCTCCCAGTACTCAGCCGATTGCTCGTATGGGCGTTCCAGTTCAAGCAATAACGCATGTGCCTCGCTGTAACGCTTGCGCTCAATTAACAGGCGAGCCAGTTCCAGCTTGGAGGAAACTTCATTGGGACTCATGGCAAGCTGTTGCCGAAGCCGGGAGATGTTACGCATACGTTTGAGAGGTTTCGTGAAGCTTGGGAACACCCCAACGTAACGACGATCCAGGAAATACAGTATAACGAGTAAAATGAGGATGGCAATGAACGGATTACCTACAATCCGCCATAAAAGGCCAAAGATAAGAAATTTAATAAGCACAGATTCAACTCCATTTATGATGTAATCGCGTTTCGTACACTTAAAATATATTTCGATTGATCCAGCGGGTTAACTCCTCTGCGTTTGCGCGTATGATTCACATCCGCAGAACAATCTTGGTATCCGGCAAACGAAGTCGTAAGCACTCCGCGGCCGCTTGTCTCGGAACGCAGTTTCACCGGATAATCCATTGAGGTGGCAAGAGGCATAACTCCTTCAATAATACAACGTCCGCTACCAATGACGGGGGCTTCGAAGGTTGCCCGCATATGTACCAGATCACTAAGGGCCTTACCGCCGTATTCCTCCGGGACCGTCAGCCGGAACTGAAGAAGGGGTTCCAGCAACGTGGTACCTGTTCTCGACAATCCATCCATGATTCCCATAGGCGTGGCTACAACAAAATCCAGCGGATGTGTATGCCAGACATGATGTTCCCCTTCCACCAGCGTGATGCGCAGATCGGTTACTTCCCAACCGAGCATACCTTGAGACAAGGCTTCCGGAATTCGTCGTTCAACTTCATTCTGATAACGTAACAGCAGATCTTCTGTCCTTACGGTTGAGGCATAGATCAGACCGCTTCCGCGAGGCAAAGGTTCAATCTTGAAGCGAAGGATGGCCCAGCAGGGCTTAGGCATCGTATAAGCGATGTAACCATCTCCGGCTGTACGTGGTGTCTCCTTATAGATGACGGATGGCGGATCAAACACGACATCCAATCCGAAACGACTCAGCAACAGGCTGGATAAAATCTCAAGCTGAATGGTTCCCATGACCTTGAGATGCAGTTCTCGTTCCTCCGGCAACCATTGCAGGTCGAGTAAGGGGTCTTCATCCGTCAACTCTTGCAATGCTGCGACAAGATCGGGGTAACGTGCCGGGTCCTTGCCATGTACTTGTACGGTCAGCAAAGGCACAGCCATCTGTGGCAGAGGAGGTACACCTTCAGGATTGCCGATAATGTCACCCACATGTGTGTCACTCAGTCCATACAGCGCAGCAATCTGCCCCGCGTGAACGGCACCGGTATCCGCCCATTTCCGTCCATCCATACGGCGAATCTGCGTCACTTTCTCTTCAAGCTCCCGCGTCGAATTATGGATGGTATCCCGATTGTGTAAGCTGCCACCATACATACGGACGTATGCCGTGCGGCCCATCGTACGGTCACGTTCAATTTTGAACACAACACCGGATACGGGAGAGTCCACTGGTTGTGCAGGTGGAGGCAGAAATGCAAGGACCGTGTCCAGCAATGCCGTGACGCCAATTCCTTTGCCGGAAGCCCCATAACACACAGGGAACATCTCACCCTGATGCACATACCGCAGGAATGCTTCATTCAGATCCCTTTGTGATAACGGAGTCTCCTGGATGTAGGCTTCCATGACCTTTTCGTCCAGCTCGGCAAGTATCTCGACCAGACCTGGAATGGAAGGTGTGCCATCTGACAGAGAATCTTGATTCGGGTTCCATAGCGAGTCGATGCCATGAAATGAATCTTCGTGGAACTGATACGTTTGGATTTCGCATGCGAAAGGGGACAGGGTGGAACGAATCTGCTCCATTACCGCTGGGGCAGACGCGCCAATCCGATCCATTTTATTAATATAAATGATGGTTGGGATGCGAAGTGAACGAAGGGCATGCCAGATGGCTTCACTCTGGGACTGAATGCCTTCTACTGCCGACAGAATGAGAATAGCGCCATCCATTACCCGTAGCGTTCGCTCTACTTCGGAGCTAAAATCAATGTGACCAGGCGTATCAATGAGGTCAATGATGGTGTTCTTCCAGATCAGAGAGGTCATGGCTGCCTGAACGGATATGCCACGTTCTTTCTCAATGTCCAGGGAGTCTGTGGCTGTTGTTCCGTCATCTACACGTCCCGGACTGCGGACGACACCACTCTCAAATAACATATGCTCGGTGGTGGTTGTTTTCCCCGCATCCACATGGGCGAAGATACCAATATTCCTGCGATTCAATTCGTTTAACATGGAATGCTAAGCTCCTCTGACAACGGAATGCAATGTTTCCGACAAGTAATAATCCAGATTATCATACCACATCTTCCATATGGAAGAATATGTGGATATATATGATTAGACCCAGGCACCTATGTTCCAGTCGGGTTCTATTTTAACGAGAACTGTTCATGGTTCTGCGGTATGCTGCGGGCGTTGTACCGGTTAATTTTTTGAATTGACGGTAAAAATGGGGCAGGCTGTCGAACCCGCAAGCATCAGCAACGGCTGCCATCGTCTCATCACCTTGCACCAGATGCTCTTTCGCCATAATGACCCTTCGTGCTAATGCGTAATCCGTTAGAGTCATTCCCGTGTATCGTTTGAAGGCACGACTGAAATGGGCAGGGGATACAGAGGCGTGCTGCGCCAGTTCAGGGAGGGACAGGCCATTCCGAAGGTTATCGTCAATATGAGAGATCGTAGAAGAGAGCCATGAGGGACCTGGAGCGGATTTACCCGGATTCGCAGGTCCTGCAGCTTCCAGACGTTCCAGAAAAATGAGTAACAGTTGCAGCCTTAACAGGGCCGCATGTGCGCTTAGATGATGACCGAGCTGGAATTCGGTCTGAATATCATCAATGAGGGCAGCCACCTGTGATTGCTCCTCTGTGTTCAGATGCCTCTTATACACACGTTGTTTACGACAACGTTCAAACAGGCTTAGCAAAGAAGAAGCAGCACCTCCGGCGGTGGATGCCAGCAATCCCGGGCTGAAGAACAATGCGGAAGATGTGACAGGATTGCCTGCATCCGGCAAGGCTCGATGAACCGTGCTGCCAGGAATGATGAACAGATCTCCTTCTTGCATATTCTCAAGTCCCGTATCAATAAAGATGCTTCCCTGACCCCGATATACATAGATAATTTCATGCCAGTCGTGAAGGTGATCTGGCAATTCGTTCTGAGGGGATTTGGTATCGCTGTACACCAGGCGGAACGGAATACCGGATTCTGCTTGAATAGTCGTACGAACAGGTGAACGTTCCATAAAGACTCCTTTCCAGACGATCGTCTTCAACGAGATGTTATACCTGGTCATGAGAGAGTATATTTACCGCAATATAAGCAATTTAATTTCCTTTTATTGATGATACAATGAATTTAAAGCGTTTACAATAAAAGGGTGCAGAGCCTTCGAGCTGCATTCCGACAGTACAAATAATCGATGAGGTGAGTGTCCATGTCGGCAAGCACGAAACGGCCAAGGTTGAAGCTGAATTTACTGGGGAGCGATGGTCAGCGCAAGTGCAAGGAGATTATGGAGCGTCCCGTGAAGGTTTTGCAGATTGGAGAAGGTAATTTCTTGCGGGGATTTGCAGACTGGATGCTTCATGAGAGTGCCAGACAAGGCAAATTCCATGGAAGTGTAGCTGTTACCCAACCACGACCGGGAGGCAAAGCCAAGCTGGAGCAGATTCGTGATCAGGATGGATTATATACGATGATTACACGAGGGCTGTCTCAAGGGAAGCCGGTTGAGCGGACAGAGTTGATCTCCATTTTCTCACAGTGTATCAATCCGTATGAGGAATGGGATGCCTTTCTGAACTTGGCGGAACTGCCTTCACTTGAGTTCGTTATTTCCAATACAACCGAATCAGGATTGAAATATACGTATGCGGACTATATCGAGGGTGAACCCGTCCAATCATTTCCGGGGAAATTAACAGTTTTCCTGCATCAGCGATATTTGAAATTTGATGGTGATCCATCCAGAGGTTTGATTCATCTGCCATGCGAGCTGCTTGAAGGCAATGGGGATGTGCTGCGCAGTTGTGTCCTCCGTCATAGTGAGGATTATGGGTATTCGGATGGCTTCCGTTCATGGATCGAGAACCATAATCACTTCTTGAATAATCTGGTAGATCGAATCGTAACAGGTGCGCCGACCCAGGAGGAAGCCGATTCCCTGACGAATCGCTGGGGGTATGAGGACCAGTTGATTAATACGGCAGAGCCATATCATTTCTGGGCCATTCAGGGTGATGAATCATTGGACAAAAAACTTCCACTCAAACAGGCAGGACTCAATGTACATTGGGTGAAAGATCTGAAGCCTTTTCAGGTACGCAAGGTTCGTATTTTGAATGGGGCACATACCTTAATGTCATCCCTCGGCATTCTACAAGGCAAGCAACATGTGAGAGAAACGATGGAAGATCCACATTTTGGCACATGGATCAGGGAAGCGGTACATCAGGAGATCGTCCCTGCTCTGGATATGCCCGATCATCAGCTGGACCAGTATGCGGAAGAAGTGTTCGAACGGTTCCTTAACCCGTATATTGATCACAAATTGCAAGATATTGCTTTGAATACGATTGGTAAATTCAAGGTTCGTGTGTTGCCTACACTTTTGTCTTACGAGCAAAATCAGGGAAGGTGGCCAGAACGTTTAATTCAAGGGTTTGCTGGATTATTGTGTCTCTACCGTCCGGTAAATACGCCAGAAGGTTACAAGGCACAACGACTGAATGGGGACGACATTTTGCTGCGGGATGACCCGGATGTCCTGGCTGCTTTGGCTGCACACTGGGAAGGTTATGACACGCTTAACAGGAATCAGAAGCAACTGGATAACCGAGTAGCGGCTGTGTTGTCGGATACCCTGATCTGGGGCGAAAATCTGGATGCAAGAGAAGGGCTGCGTGCAGCACTTGTTCGTGAAATCGGATTGTTGGAAGGTGAAGGGAAATGAACACAACAAGTACAATCAATGACTGGATTGCCATTCAACCACAGGATGATGTCATTATAGCGCTTCGGGATTATGCCAAAGGAGAACGTATTACATTGCCAGACGGTGTTTCCTTTACATTGCTCGATGACGTGCCGAAGGGGCATAAGATTGCTGTGCATACGCTGGCACCAGGTGATGATGTGATGAAGTATGGTTTCTCCATCGGGATTGCCCAAGAGCAGATTGAGCAGGGAAGCTGGATTCATAGTCACAACCTGAAGACGGGTCTGCACGGATTGCTTGAATATGAGTATCAGCCGGGCGCGCAGGTTCAGACGGACATGCCTCCGGAACATCTGCGCTCATTTGATGGATATTTGCGCCCCAATGGTGACGCAGGTATTCGTAATGAGATCTGGATTGTGAATACGGTTGGATGTATCAATAAAGTGTGTGAAGCTTTGGCACGTATGGGGCAGTCCCAGTTTGGAAGCCGGGTAGATGGTGTATTTCACTTTCCGCATCCATTCGGGTGTTCACAGCTTGGTGATGATCTGAAGTATACACAGCAGTTGCTGGCCTCCTTGGTGGAGCATCCGAATGCAGGAGGCGTGCTCGTCATCGGTCTGGGCTGTGAGAACAATCAGGTCGATGAATTCCGTGAGTGTATTGCTCCGGAATACCGCGGCAAAGTACGGTTTCTCAAAGCACAGGAAACGGATGACGAGCTTGAGGAAGGGCTTCGACTGATGGAAGAACTTGTGGAGATCGCTGAACATGAACAACGGCAGCCGCTTCCGCTCAGTAAACTCAAAATTGGTTTGAAGTGTGGCGGTTCCGATGGTTTATCTGGCATTACAGCCAATCCACTGGTCGGTGCAGTTGCTGATATGCTGGTTGCTGCCGGGGGTACGGCTATTCTGACGGAAGTTCCGGAGATGTTTGGTGCGGAGACGATCTTAATGAACCGGGCTGCCAATGAGCAGGTGTTTCACGATTTGGTGGACCTCGTGAACGGCTTCAAGCAATATTTTGTGAACCATGGCCAGAACATCTATGAGAATCCTTCACCTGGGAATAAGGCTGGTGGCATCACAACGCTAGAGGAAAAGTCACTTGGATGTACGCAAAAGGGAGGACGTTCTTCCGTAGTCGACGTTCTACGTTATGGCAAACGTGTAACTCAAACCGGTCTGAACATTGTAGAAGCACCGGGTAATGACCTGGTATCTGTAACGGCACTGTCTGCGGCGGGTGCACATATTGTGCTCTTCACAACAGGGCGGGGGACTCCCTTCGGAGGTCCGGTACCTACCGTTAAGATTGCGACCCAATCCGATCTGGCGAATCGCAAAAAACACTGGATTGACTTCAACGCAGGCCAGCTGTTGGAGGGGCAGACGATGGATGAGGTGAAAGTGCAGCTGTTCAGCCAGCTGATTGACATTGCTTCAGGACGGTCACACACACTTAGTGAGCAGCATGGATTCCGGGAGATTGCCATATTCAAGGATGGCGTAATTCTCTAAATCCATTGTCGATGGGGGCTGTTGATCGTCTGGGTTACATTATAGGGTGAACCACAGCCAATTCCGGTTGAAATTTGCACTACAACCGGGATTGGCTTTATTTAGATTCCATGGATGCCAAGCACTTTGGAGATGCTTGATAATGCTGCAGGTGAAGCATGTTGTTGTAGTTGCACAATCAATAGTTCACGTGCCTCTTCTATGCTGCCTTCATATGGCTTAATGCCGTGACGTTCCATCCAGTGACCAGCAGTCTCGTATGCGGAGCTGTTCCAGGCGACTTTGCCTTCTGCGAGCCCTTCTTTTTCTTTGGTGCCACTGATCACAATGGCTGCACAGCCCTGAAGGTCCAGAAGTCCACGGTCAAATGTTTTTTTGTCCTCTTTTGCCCCGAAACCGGCTTGTGATCGCAAGGCACGTCCATCGATGCCTTCTTGTTCTGCAACTAACGCATGAAGTTTGAACGCTTCACGGGAGAGTAGACCCGCTTCATACTGTTCCTTGATAGTTCTGGAATCGGCAAGCAGTCGGTGTACCCAAGGGAAGTATTCAGATGAGACAAGAAGCGCTTTCTTTTTGATAAATTTTCCATATGCAGCAATGCCCTCTTCAGCCAGGCGTGAACGCCATAACCAAGGATCGAATTCATCATCCTTGTGCCAATGTTCTTTGGGGGTTAACGATGACAGAGAAGGATAATCGGCAAATAGTGGTGCCAGAGGCAGCAGCCCTATAGACTGGATACGCTGTACTGCTTCTTCGTACGTTATAACGGTTTCATATGTCATGATATCAGTAGGCTCCTTTTTGTGTGTAGTCAAGCTACGACTTGGTTGAAGCAAGGTATCTCCGGCTCACTTCCTCGGCATGCTGACGAATCTCACTGCGAAGTTGGAGAGGTTCAATCACTTCGGCTTCACGTCCTAATCGGTAAAAGAATCGTACGGCCCAGTCCCATTCCCCTGGTGGACAAAGGAATGATAATTCCCAGAGATCCGGGGCAATTTCAGTCATCTTTTCACCAATATGCTCGTCCTGTTCAGCTTCAATCATTCCCCGATAACTCAGTTGTACCTTAACCAGGGTTGGCGGCTGTTCTGGAGGGATCGGCTTACTCTGCTGTTGCTCTGCCTGTTCATTAAGCATCTGTGCATCCTGTGGTTCGATCGCTTTGACTTCGATAATTCGGTCAACCCGGAACAGACGTTGTTCAACATGTTCGAGGGAATATGCTTCACAGTACCAGAAGCCAGAGGAAGCATATACCCGTGTGGGACAGATATGCAACCAACGCTGACGTGATGCGGAGCGATACAGCACACTAAGCCACCCGTGTTCGGGTATACATGCCAGCAGTGCGTCCAGATGAGGAAGAATGTAATTGCGGTCTGGAATATGATGATGCAGTTGTTTGAGCATGGGATCAATTCGCGACATAATATCATCCGGAATGATAGCCTTAACTTTGTTCATCAGGGTCCAGCGTTTCTCATGAAAGGGTGTGTCGGCGTAGCGACTTAGACCTTCAAGAGCGAATAAGAGCGTCGCTGCTTCTACCGGGTCCAGCTGTAATGGGGGTAATACGTAACCCTCCATAAGACTGAAACCGCCTCCCGGACCGGAAATGGCAATAATGGGCACATTCATCTCGGAGAGGGATTGAATATCCCGAAGAATCGTGCGACGGGAAACCTCAAATTTCTCACCTAATGAGTGTGCCGTTTCGTGACCATGCTGTAATGCCATTACAATGGCAGCAAGCCGATTTGTTCTGTTCATGTCAGCCACTCCGTTTCGATCTGCGCCGCCGGAAAGTGATGTCGTAGTTATATTTCTATTGTAACAACGAATAAGTGACATCATGAGTGTCACCAATTTTTCAACTGTTCATTATTTTATAATGGATCAGCATCAAGATTCACAAGCATGTTCCGGCAGGCTTTGTTAAAATGTGTTTCTCGTCCAATTCGCTTTGCATACTGATATTTCCTTCTATCAAAAAGACCACAGATCATGCCAAAAACCCGTATCCGGTGTAGACGGATACGGGAAGTAGCAGCTTTTGGCTTACAGAAGACGATAAAGGTCTGAAATCTATACCAATATCCTCGCTGAAGACAATAACAAGTATAAAAGGAATGAATATGTGACACTTTGTATCGCGGGAATTTCTATCACATTATATTATTCCGAATGATTTCAATTAAGCGAAATCGCTTATTTCATTTCGAGCAATTGCACTCCACGGGCTTCAATCTCAACACTTCCCGAAAGCTCACGATTGGTGAGCAGATCATGTGCCTTAGTTGTTCCCAGATCATAGGATTGTGTGGTTGCGTTATGGTTCATGACAAACAGGTAGGGTCTGCCGTCTTTGGTTCGTGCGCTTACTTCAACACCTTCTGGTGTCTCAAGCAAGGATTCTACGTTCTTGGCTGCTGCAAGCTGTCCCAGCAAACCATCAAGGAAGCGCTCATCCGGGTCGGATGCAACGTACCAGGCTTCACCTTGACCAAAGGTATTACGTGTCACAACAGGCATGCCTTTATAAAAGTCGTCTCCATACTCCGCGATGACTTCGGCTCCTTCACTGTGCAGCAGGTCACACAGCATGCCGCAGCCATACTCTCCTTGAAGATCACCGTAGGTTTCTTTGAGGACAATGCGGTTCTTTTGCTCAGGCAGCAGGGCATCAATCTCTTCCACCCAGATTCCGAGCAGTTTACGAAGTTCTCCCGGATATCCACCTGTGGTCACGAGATCGTTCTCGTTAACAATGCCGCTGAAGAAGGTCGTCAGGAATGTTCCACCTGCTTCAACATACTTCTCCAGTTTGGCGGCAAATCCTGGTTTAACCATGTAAAGAACAGGGGCAAGGACAATGTCGTATTTGCTCATATCCGTATCCACACTGATGATATCTACTTGTATGTTGCGGCGGAAGAAGGCTGCGTAGTATTTATGGATCTGATCCACATAGTTCAGGGCAACCGTAGGTCCGCTTGATTTTTCGATGGCCCACCAGTTATCCCAGTCGAACACAATCGCTACTTTGGATTCAACAGATGCATCCAGCGTGGTATCACCAAGGATCTGCAATTCCTTGCCCAGCTCAGCGACTTCGCGGAATACACGTGTATTCTCATGCCCAGCATGCTCAATAACTGCACCATGATACTTCTCACAGGCACCGATGGAGCGACGAAGCTGGAAGAACATGATGGTATCGGCTCCGTGCGCAACAGATTGATAACTCCACAGACGCATGACACCTGGACGTTTCAGTGAGTTATATGGCTGCCAGTTCTGCTGACTTGGTGTTTGCTCCATCAGCATGAACGGTTGACCATCCTTCAGTCCGCGCATAAGGTCATGAGCCATTGCCGTGAAGCTGACAGGAGTGGCGAGACCAGGATAACTGTCCCAGGAGACAATATCCAAATATTTTGCCCATTTGAAATAGTCCAATTGCTTGAAGAATCCCATCAGATTGGTAGTAACGACGGAGTCCGGAATATGTTTTTTGATTGCATCGTATTCCAACAGATAACAATCCAGCATGCTGTCGGAGTTGAAGCGAGAGTAGTCCAGCGAGATTCCCTGGAACGTTGAATTGTTGTTACCCCAATGTTCGCTCAGGTTACTCGGTAATACAATCTCGTCCCAATCGTAGAAGGTATGCCCCCAGAAATTCGTATTCCATGCTTTGTTGACCTGTTCCAGAGTCTGATAGCGTTCTTTCAGATACACGCGGAACGCTTTCTCACAGTTGTCACAGTAGCACTCACCGCCATATTCATTGGAGATGTGCCATACGAGAACCGCGGGGTGATCCTTGTATCGTTCGGCCAGTTTATCCGCAATCTTCTCAGCGTATTTGCGATAGGTCGGGCTGTTGGGACAGGAATTATGGCGCCCACCGAATTTGCGTTTGCGTCCATCGGCATCTACACGAAGCACGTCTGGATATTTCTTCGCCATCCAGGCCGGATGGGCAGCAGTGCTTGTTGCAAGGCATATATAGACACCGTTTTCATGTAAACGATTAATCAGTTGGTCGAGTTCTTCAAAACGGTAAGTAACTTCATCAGGCTGAATCAGTGCCCATGAAAATACGTTGATTGTGGCAATATCAATGCCTGCCAATTGGAACATGCGCAGGTCTTCAAGGTGGGTTTCGTGATCCCACTGTTCCGGGTTATAATCGCCCCCGTAGAACATTTTGGGCAGTTTGTTACTAATCAATGTGTTCACCTCTTGTATAAGAATAATCCTATACTATATGATACATATGACTTTTAAAATATAATAAAAGTAATGACTCATATAAGAATAAGGAAGTGTATTTCAGCTTGTACCCAAGGAGGCATCCCATGTTTATCTCCCCCCGACATCAACGATATTTCATGACATCACGTGATCAGCCGTTGCCCCTTTATATTGAGAGCCTAGGTTATAACGGCAATCAGGAGAAGGTGTCCAGACCTGTGGGGTATCCCTGTTACCATTGGCTTCAGACAGTAAAGGGAGCCGGAGAATTCAAGTTTGCCGGGTCCACGGTCGTACTGGGGGAAGCATCAGGTATTTTGCTGCCGCCAAATGAACCGCATGAATATGTGCGCGCCCAAGGAGAGTGGGAGACATTCTATATTACATTTGGCGGTTCCCAGTGTCCGGCAATCTTGGAGTCACTTAGTTTGGGTGAAGCAGCGTTGCATCAGTGGGAGCAGAGCAGTCCGTTCAATGATTACGGCCAGGAAGTGCTGGATTCGATCAGAAGTGATCAGGATTTGTCGGGACTCGAGGCGTCAGCGGATATATATCGATTTCTGATTTTGCTCAAAAAACATGGCATGACCGGCAATCGGTCTTCGATCTCTCATGCCGTGGAGAGACTCGCTCCGCTCATTGCATTCATGGAACAGCATTATGCGAATCCTGAGATTGGTCTCGAACATATGGCTGACGTCACGGGGATCTCATCCAGACATCTGAACACCTTGTTCAAACAGTCCTTTGGCATGACAGCCTACAGTTATTTCATTTTGCTGCGCATTCGCAAAGCCAAGGAAATCATGACCGGGGATACCGCCCTGACGATTAGGGAGACTGCAGTTAGGGTAGGGTTTCGAGATGCAAGCCATTTTGTAGCAACTTTTCGCAGGATTGAGGGGGTGACTCCTGAACAGTTCCGTAATTTGTACTAACATGTACCCAAATGATCAAAAAGTGATGCCAGGAAGGTATTGATGCGTTAGGGTCATTACCGTTATGATGGTATCGATTCCTGAGATTCGAAAACGTTTAAACGGACCCATGTATCCGTTCTACTTGGAGAGGATGATTGAAGATGACAACAACTATACCCTTATGGGATCATGCTGCACCTTATGCAGCCCAGGGTCATGAAGACGAGATGCCACATTTGATTCCATTTATTCAGCCCGGTTCCGAGAGCGCTGTCATTGTATGTCCAGGGGGCGGCTATGGATTTTTGGCTGATCATGAAGGTGCTCCAATAGCGGAATTGTTGAACCGTGCAGGTATAAGTGCATTTGTCCTGAATTATCGGGTGGCGCCTCACCAGCATCCTGCACCGATAACAGATGGTCAGCGTGCCATACGTTATGTTCGTGCTCATGCTGAGCAGTATGGCATCAACCCTGCCAAGATTGCAGTACTTGGTTTCTCCGCAGGCGGACATCTCACAGCAACACTGGGAACGCTGTATGACGAGGGACAACCGGATCATGAGGACCTCATCGAACGCCAGAGTTCACGCCCGGACCGAGTTATTCTCTGTTATCCGGTCATTACGATGGAGTCCTATGGACATGCCGGTTCCCGTGAGAATTTGCTTGGGTCGGACGCCTCTGCCGAGCAGATCAAGGCTTTCAGTGCGGAGCAACAGGTAAGAGCGGATGCTCCTGAAGCGTTCATCTGGCATACCAGCGATGACCAGGCAGTGCCTGTAGAGAATAGCTTGCGTTACGCACTTGCATTGGGTGCGCATGGCATCCCCTATGACTTGCACGTTTTTGAGAAAGGCTCACATGGACTTGGATTGGCTGAGGACAACCACGCGGTTCGGGTATGGTCAGATCTGTGTCTCACATGGCTCAAGAATCAAGGCTGGTAATTTTTTTGGCTGATAGCAAGTGAACGGTCCTAACCAATCGAGTAATCCGTATATTAGCGCCTTGGAGCGAAGGAGAAAATGACGATGAAATTTCAAAAAAATGACAAGCTTCTGTTTATCGGGGATTCGATTACAGATTGTGGTCGGGAACATCCTGTAGGCGAAGGCAGTTCAGGTCTGGGCCATGGTTACGTAGCGCAAGTCTATGCCCTCTTGCGGTCCATCTATCCGGAATTGATGTTGCGTGTCCAGAATGTGGGTAATGGTGGAAATACGATTCGTGATCTGAAACAGCGTTGGGATCGTGATGTGCTTGACCTTAAACCGGACTGGCTGACGATCATGATCGGCATTAATGATGTATGGCGTCAGTTCGACAATCCATTGTCAACAGACTCTCATGTGTTTCTTGAAGAATACGAATCCACATTGCGTGAACTGGTGGCTTCGGTTCGTCCCAACCTGAAAGGTCTGGTACTAATGACGCCTTATTATCTTGAGGCCAATCCGGAAGACCCGATGCGGGCAACGATGGATATCTACGGAGAAGCGGTACGCAGGGTAGCGAGTGAGTATGATGCGGTGTATGTGGATACACAGGCTGCATTTGCTCCATTTTGGGATCATTTCTATACGTCTGTGCTGACTTATGACCGGGTACATCCGGATGCAACGGGCCATATGGTATTGTCCAAAGCATTCTTGGATGCCATCGGATTCGAATGGTCAGGCGGCGTCAAATCTGAATAAGGACGTGAGGGCATGAGCGACGTAACTGTAGCACTACAAACCCCGGCATTACTGGGGGAAGGTCCAAGCTGGGATGCGGAGAACAATCGATTGTTGTGGGTAGATATTGAAAGCTTCAAGGTGCATGTGTATGATCCAGCTACAGGGCAGGATCAGGCTTATGATGTCGGTGAACATGTCGGGGCTGTTGTTCCCTATCGTGGTGACGAAGTTGTGGTTGCTTTACGCAGTGGATTCCATACGTATCACTTGCTTACGGGTGAGCTGCAGGCTATTGAAGACCCTGAACAAGATAAGGATACCAATCGTTTTAATGATGGAAAATGTGATGCGAAGGGTCGCTTCTGGGCAGGCACGATGAGCATGAATAATGAGAGCAAAGCCGGATCATTGTATTGTTTGGAGCAAGGGCAACCCGTTCGCACAATGGTACAAGGTGTGTCTACATCCAACGGTCTGGGCTGGAGTCCGGATCGGCAGACCATGTATTACATTGATACCCCGACACGTTCTATTGACCGGTTTGATTTTGATCTGACGGCAGGTACGATACAAAATCGGACAAGTATCATTCACATACCGGAGGAATTCGGTTTTCCGGATGGGATGACGGTTGATGGTGAGGGCATGCTGTGGGTTGCGCACTGGGGCGGAGGAAGAGTCACTCGTTGGAACCCGCATACATCAGAATTGTTGCAACAGATCGAGGTGCCGGCAGATCAGGTAACATCCTGCTGTTTTGGTGGACCGGATCTCGAAGAGTTATACATTACAACAGCACGTATAGGGATTAAGGAAGAACGTTTAAAAGAGACACCGGATGCGGGCTCACTTTTTGTCATCAGACCGGGCGTTAAAGGGCAGGAGACTCACGCTTATGGTAGCCAGCAATAAACAGGTGCCAATTATGTAGTGAACCTTAGTGAACCTCTGCCTGGTTTGCCAGGAAAGAAACGATTCCATTTTTTTACTCTTATATAAAATGTCGAAAGGTGCTGTTCTAACAGCATCTTTTTTTGTTGTATAAACCTGTTTAAACACTGAAAATATTTTACAAAAATCGGAATTTCGACAGAGGGGTTTGGAGATTGCCAGCGAATGTTATTTATTGAAAGTATTATCCAGATAACCGCGAATCAAGAACAATTATGTAAGCGCTTAACAATATGACTGGAAGGGGGTGAGGCTTCTTGTATCAAGGGATGCATTGATTCGTCTGGCACGCCATCATCAGCACGATGAGACAGCGGGGATAGACCGAAATGCAGTAACGAAGTAGAAGAGGAGGATAAGTTAATATGAGAACGTTTATGGGGAAATTGCGAATGATGAGCCTGACGGTTGCTGTAGTAACCGCCTCGCTGGGAGGACTTGCTGGAACAACAGCGGCGGCACCAAGTGAAGCCTATGAGTGGAAAAATGTGGTGACGGGTGCAGGAGGCGGGTTTGTACCGGGCATTATTTTCAACGAGTCGGAAAAGGATCTGATCTATGCCCGTACAGATATCGGGGGAGCCTATCGCTGGAATGCGGCTGACGAGAGGTGGATACCCTTAACGGATTTTGTCGGCTGGGATGACTGGAACAAGAATGGTGTGGACGCACTGGCTACGGACCCGGTTGATCCCGATCGGGTGTATATGGCAGTTGGGACGTATACGAATTCGTGGGACCAAAATAATGGCTCCATCTTGCGCTCTACGGACCGGGGAGATACATGGCAAACCACAACACTTCCGTTCAAAGTGGGCGGCAACATGCCGGGACGTTCAATGGGAGAACGCCTGACCGTGGACCCAAATGATAACAGTATTCTGTATTTCGGTGCACGAAGTGGTCATGGGTTATGGAAAAGTACCGATTACGGTGTGACCTGGAACGAAGTCACAAGCTTCCCGAATCCGGGAAATTATGTGCAAGATCCTTCGAATGAATATACCAGTGACATCGTAGGTCTGGCATGGATTACATTTGACAAAACAACAGGTTCGGCAGGGCAAGCAACCCAGACAATCTATGTGGGTGTTGCGGATAAAGATCAAAGCGTATATCGCAGCACAAATGGCGGCCTGACTTGGTCAGCTGTTGCTGGTCAACCTACAGGTTATATTCCGCATCATGGTGTGTTTGATTCAGACGGAAGCCTCTATATTACGTACAGCGATGGTGTTGGACCCTATGATGGGGCAAAAGGTGACGTGTGGAAACTGAATACGTCTACAGGTGTCTGGACCAACATCAGCCCTGTTCCAAGCAGTAGCACGGATAATTATTTTGGATATGGCGGATTGGCTGTTGATGCACAGAATCCCGGTACATTGATGGTTGCGACATTAAATTCCTGGTGGCCGGATGCCACCTTGTTCCGGAGTACAGATGGCGGAGCGACATGGACACGCATATGGGAATTTGAAGGATATCCGAACCGGAAGTTACGTTATACACAGGATATTTCGGCAGCGCCATGGCTCACATTTGGCACCAATCCTGCCCCACCCGAAACAACCCCAAAACTGGGCTGGATGATCGGTGATCTGGAGATTGATCCGTTTGATTCGGATCGCATGATGTATGGAACAGGTGCTACGATCTATGGAACGAAGAATCTGACAGACTGGGATGATGATGAAAAAATCAATATTTCAGTGATGGCGAAGGGGGTTGAGGAGATTGCCGTACTGGATCTGGTCAGCCCGCCAAGTGGTGCACATTTGATAAGCGGATTGGGAGATGTCTCCGGATTCCGTCATAACAATCTGGACCAGGCTCCAGCTACCATCTTTACGAGCCCGAACTATCCTTCCACAGAAAGTCTGGATTTTGCAGAGTTAAGTCCAAATACGATGGTTCGCGTAGGTAAAGCAGATTATGCTGCTGATCCCAATGCAAAATCCATGGGTTTGTCCAGTGACGGAGGTACTACGTGGTATAAGGCCAATGCAGAACCTGCCGGCACAACCGGAGGAGGGACCGTAGCCATCTCTGCGAATGGTAACCGACTCGTATGGAGCACATCAGATAAAGGCGTACATTATTCGACTGGCGGCAATTCCTGGACGGTAAGTACGGGGATACCTGCACAGGCAAAAGTGATTTCGGATCGTGTCAATCCAAACAAATTTTATGGATTTGCAGCGGGTAAAATCTATGTGAGTGTGAATGGTGGTGCTACTTTCACGGCATCATCTGCGACCGGACTTCCAATGGAAGGAAATGTCGATCTGGATGCCGTTCCAGGTGTTGAAGGCGAACTCTGGTTTGCAGGTGGTAGTGAGGAAGAAGGTCCTTACGGATTATGGCATTCCACGGATTCAGGAGCGACATTCACAAAGCTTGCCAATGTAGAGGAAGCAGACAGTATCGGATTTGGTAAAGCCGCCCCTGGGCAGAGCGTTGTTGCGTTATACACGGTTGCGCAGATCGATGGAACACGTGGATTCTTCCGCTCCGATGACGGTGGTGCCAATTGGGCTCGTATCAATGATGATCAGCATCAGTATGCTCGTGTAACCACAATTACGGGTGATCCGCGTCTGTATGGAAGAGTATATCTCGGAACAAATGGCCGCGGAATTTTGTATGCTGACCGTGTTGGAGGTAACAATGGCGGAGGTACTCCAGTGACCAACTCTGTGATTACACCGGTTACAGCCGAATTTGATCGCAAAGCAGGCAATCAGATTAATATTCCAGTCACGTTAACACTTAACGGCAATACACTTGCATCCATTCGCAACGGGAATGCAACGCTGGTTTCAGGTGCAGATTACACGTTGACAGGCAATGAGGTCGTATTAAGTAAAAACTACTTGGCTTCACTTCCCAATGGCGCAGCGACGCTAACCTTTCAATTCAGCGCAGGTGCTCCTGCGACCTTGAATCTGCTCATTAAAGACACGACAGCTGCACCTGTTGGAACCATACGCATTGAGATGTTTAACAGCAACACTTCAGCGACGGGCAGCTCGATTAGTCCCAAATTTAAACTGACAAACACAGGTACTACAGCCTTGAATCTTTCTGATGTGAAAATCAGATATTATTACACGATAAACGGTGAACAGCCTCAGAACTTCTTCGCTGACTGGGCGACTGCTAGCAGTGCGAATGTAACAGGCACGTTCAGTGCACTCAATCCGGTTCGGACAGGTGCTGACCACGTGCTTGAGATTGGATTCACAGCTTCTGCTGGAACTCTGAATGCAGGACAAAGTACGGAAATCCATACGCGCATCTCCAAGAACAATTGGACCAACTATACGCAAACGGATGATTATTCTTTTGCAGGTAGTCAGACTTCCTATACGGACTGGTCCAAAGTCACCGGTTATATCGCGGGAAATCTCCAATGGGGAATTGAACCATAAGTGAGTGATTTAACGAAATAAAGGATTGAAATAGGGGTCCTGATTCGCCAGATGATCAAATGGCGAGTCGGGGCTTCTTATTTTGTCGAAATATAGTGTAAACTATAGATAGTTACCATTGCTTAAAGGATCGTTTTAGGATATAAAAAGAAGTACAATTAATTTAGAATTAATGTAACCGCTAACACTGGAAAGTGTTTATAACCGATATATAATAGTTGGTATAGCCTGTACAGATATAGAGGAAAGATTAGACAAGGGGGTCGCGATCATGAACCGGTTGTGCAAGGTGCTGATTGTTGACGATGAGTTTCTGGTAAGACAGGGCATAAAGCACCATATGAACTGGGAAGCGGAAGGATTTATCATTGTGGGTGAAGCTTCCAACGGTGAAGAAGGATTACAGCAGGTGAACCTGTTAAAACCGGATATTGTGATCACCGACATTGTCATGCCTGTCATGGATGGGGAAACGTTTGTCCGTACACTAAAAGCCAGTAATCCGCAGATTGAAGTTATTGTACTTAGCAGCTTCAGTGAATTCGAGTATGTACGTTCAACGCTTCAGCACGGGGCAGCCGATTATATACTGAAACCCAAGCTGGATACAAATGAATTATTGCAGGTCCTTCAACGAACAGCGGGTAAAATTCCGGAGCTACAGTTCGAGCCGTCGCACGATGGCTGGAGACTTGGGCAACTGATGGAGAAGATGCTGTCCGGATTTACACTGGATGAAGATAGCGAAATGCCGATCATTCGAGATACCTTTCCGTATGAATCCTTTCGCTTGCTGGTGTATAAACCCGTGGGTGCTGGAGGGAATCCACTGAAGATGGATCAGGAGCAGATTGAGTCCAAGCTCCGCTGTGATCTGCCTGAAGTAGAATGTGCAATGGTTCCCGCAGAGGGTACATTACCTGTGATGCTTCTTAATGTCGATCCTGCGAGAGATGAATGGATGCTTGAACGGATCAGACAGTTGGCCAGTGAAAATGCAACAGGAGAAGACAGTCCTGGTTGGGTGCTTAGTGAAAGCTTTACTTCATTTGAACAGATGGGTGTTGTTTACCGGGAACGCCTGATTAAGCTGATTGAATATCGTTTCTATTATAAGGATCGACCAATCCTGGTGTATGGTGAACTGCCTCCAATGCATTCCGCAGGTTACCAGTTTAATGTGAATATGTTTTTGCAGCATGTGAAGCGTAACCGGGTCGAAGCGGCAAGGGAGTATTTACAGGATCATGCAAAAACACTTGGACGGGATTATATTGCCGATGTTTTTGAAATCAAATCATTTCTCGGTAACTTGATCTTTAACGTGACCATTACCCTCGCGGATATGGATGTCCAGTCTGCCGGGCTGGAAGAGAGCAAATATACGTATTTTAAAAATGTGGACGGCGCTTCGAGTCTGGACGAAGTCATGACCGTGCTTGATCAATTCATGACGGAAGTTCAGGAGTGCACCGTTGGTGCGGGTGGAAAACGAAGTGATCCCAACATGAAGATGTTGCTGGATTACATGCATGAGCACTTTGATCAGCCGCTCGGGCTTGCTGAAGTAGCAAAGCACTTTCATTTTAATCCATCGTATTTATCCAGTTATTTCTCATCTCACAAAAAAGAAGGATTTAATGAATACTTAAATAAAATTCGGATAGAAAAAGCCGAGGAATTGCTCCGATCCGATGATGTAACGATCTCTGAGATTAGTAGTATGGTAGGTTATTCCGATCATAGTTACTTTTGCAAAGTGTTCAAAAAATTCACCGGATTATCACCAAGCCGATACCGGCGCAAATTCTGGGCATAAAGTCAGAAGGATAAGATCATGAAGAAATGGATGAACCAATTATCTCGTCTCGGATTGTTTCCTAAGTTGTTTCTGGTTATGGTGGTCAGTATTGTCCTCGTTTCTGTACTCATCTTATGGACGACCATTCACATGTCAACCAATCTGTTTACTGAGACGTTCAGTATCACAAACTCCAAGGTGCTTAATCAGATCAAAACAAATTTTGAATCCTTTAATGAGGCCATTGCTGCCGTATCGAATAATGTGACGCAGAGTGGATCGATCCGAGGATTCCTGTCCGAAGGAGATGCCGATTCCCTCACGATGGCCAAATCCTTCTATAATATGAGGGAAACGATGGATCGAATTCAATCCATCACAGAATCCTACGAAGTTGGGATAACAATTATCGGGATTAATGGACGGAGCTATTCCACGAATCGTGCTCACCTTCAGTTGTCCGTGGATGAATTGAAGCAGGAGCCAATTACGATGGAAGCAGCTGAGACGCCGAGTCGTCTTATCTTTGATGTTTACCAAAACGAGTCAACGCTCGGGAGTCAGCAGATGATCTCTGCGACGAAAGCGTTGACGGACCGAACACGCAGCCGGATATACGGTACGCTCTATGTCACGATGAGAGAAGACATATTCCGGCAATTTTACAGCAGCTTTACAAGTCGTGGCAATGATGTGGTCATTATGAATGAAAAAGGTGAGATTGTATCATCGAATCGTGAAGACTGGATCGGAACAACTCAGCTGGATTTGCTATCGTATGCCCGGGATATGAACAACAACTCTCCGAGAAGTATTAATGCTCGTGTGATGGATCAGGATAGCGTTGTGTTATCCGAGTATTTACCGTTCTATCGGTTTTATATTGTCAATGTAGTGGATAAGGATCTGGCGATGGGTCAACTTATCGACATGAAGACGGTTGCCCTGATCTGTGCAGCTATCGTTGTGGGGGCACTCATCCTTGTGTTTCTCATCACCAGCCAGATTACCAAGTCACTGCGCAGACTTGTGAAGCAGATGTCCAACATTACAAAAAGTGATCTGGACAACTATATTCCGGTGAGCGGAAGCTACGAGAGCAGGCAGCTTGGTCATGCTTACAATTACATGCTTGATGAACTGCATGATTATGTGGATCAGTTAGTACAGACACAGCATGAACAACGGAATGCAGAGCTTGCGGCATTACAGAGTCAGATTAATCCTCACTTCTTGTACAATACACTTGCATCTGTCAAAGTTCTGGTGCAACAAGGCAACAAAGACAGGGCTGCGGAGACGATTAATGCATTAATTGGATTGCTGCAAAATACGATCAGTGATGTGAGTCAGACTGTTACAGTGGAACAAGAAGTCGAGAATTTGAAAAATTATGTCTTCATTAATCACGTCAGATATGGTGGCCGGATTAAAGCAGCTTTCTACGTTGCTCCGGATTGTACACACTATCATGTACCCAAACTGGTGATCCAGCCGTTTATCGAGAATGCATTTTTCCATGGATTCATCAAGAAAGAAACGGGTACGATTCATGTCATGGTTTCCAGAGCGGGAGAATCACTCATCTGTGAGATTATGGACAACGGGGATGGAATTGAAGGACTTGTCATGGGAGAAACGTTGCCCAATCCAAAGAACAATCGTCAACTATTCAGTGGTATCGGTATTCGCAATGTCCATGACCGTATTGAGTTATTATATGGTTCACCTTATGGTGTCACCATTATGAGTACGGTTGGGGAAGGAACGAGAGTCACTGTTACACTGCCTTTAATCACGAGTTGAATCGAACCCCGATTCGATTAAATACACTTAAAATCGAGATCCCTCGCTTCTGTTTTCTACAGAGTCGGGGGATTTTTACGTGCCAGAGGTAAAGCGGGTGAAATCATTTTTGTACTATTTCAAGATCAAGAAATTACAAAATCAAAAGAAATTACAAAAAACCAAATTTAATGCAAACGGTTTCTGTAAAGGTTTTCATTGTGGCAATAAGATGACAAATCCGTACAAAATTATTACTAACGAAACGCGATTTGGGAATGATAAGATGTATACATCGAAAGCAACCGCTTTCAGAAAACGCAAACAAATTACACACAAAGAGGTCGAAGGGGAGTTGAATGTTTTGAAAAAAATGTGGGTATTGATGCTCGTTACAGTACTGCTGTTGTCCGCATGTTCATCCGGTGGCGGAGGTAAATCCGCTAGTGGTGGTGACGAAAAAACAAACGAAATTACGGTCTGGGCTTGGGACAAAGCTTTTAACGTAGCTGCAATGGAAACAGCAAAAGAAGCATATCAAAAAGCAAATCCTGATGTGAAAATTAACATCATTGAATACGCTCAAGCTGATATCATTCAGAAACTGAACACGGGGCTTAACTCCGGAACTGCCAGCGGTCTTCCAAACGTAGTACTGATTGAAGACTATCGTTCACAAAGCTTCCTGAATGCATATCCTGATGCGTTCAAAGATCTGTCTTCCAGTATCACGGCTTCCGATTTTGCAGATTACAAACTCGGACCAACAGCGTTTGATGGCAAACAATACGGAGTACCATTTGACTCCGGCGTTGCTGGTTTGTACTACAGAACAGATCTGCTGGAGCAAGCTGGCTACAAATCAGCTGACCTGCAAGACATCACTTGGGATGACTACATCCAAATTGGTAAAGACGTAAAAGCTAAAACAGGTAAAGAGCTTCTTTCTCTTGACCCGAATGACCTTGGTTTGATTCGTATGATGATCCAAACTGCAGGTAAATGGTATTCCGCAGAAGATGGTAAAACACCTGACATTGCTAATAATGCTGCTCTGAAAGAAGCGTTTATTACTTACAAAGCAATGATGGATGCCAACATTGTTAAATTGCACTCTGACTGGAGTCAATTCGTTGCCAACGCCAATAACGGTAGCGTAGCAACAATTCCTACAGGTAACTGGTTCTCACCATCTGTACGTCAAGAAGCTTCCCAATCCGGTAAATGGGCTGTAGCTCCAATACCGAAAATGGCTGGTCAAGCAAACTCTGTTCACGCATCCAACTTGGGTGGTAGCTCTTGGTATGTTATGAACAACGTTCCTGGTGCAGATCAAGCAGCTGATTTTGTAGCAAAAACATTTGGTTCTGACAAACAATTGTATCAAGATCTGTTGAACAACATCGGCGCAATTGGTACGTACAAACCAGCAGTTGATGGTGACGCGTATGCCAAAGCAGATGAGTACTTCGGCGGACAAAAAATCTTCACAGACTTTGCAAATTGGACGAAAGAAATTCCAAGCGTAAACTATGGTATCAACACATATGCCATTGAAGATATTCTCGTTGTAGAAATGCAAGCATTCCTGAACGGTAAATCAATCGATGACGTTCTGGCTGATGCACAAAAACAAGCTGAAGCACAATTAAACTAAGATACCCAAGGTAACTTATAGAACCCTAGGAAACATCGGAGCCATCTCCTATGTCCGGCGCAAGTCGAACCGGATATGGCGAGGGGCTCCGTGGGTTCTACCCATGTTCCATGGAGAGAGAGGAGCCATACTGTGAAAGCCATGAATACAGGAGACAGTCTCCAAAAGAAAAATAATTTGACTGGATGGGCTTTTGTTTTGCTGGCTGTTGTCGGGATTGTTGCATTTTACTTCTACCCGATGATCCAAGCGCTGCTCTTATCGTTCAAGTCTGGTGTAGGAGCCAATCTTGAATTTTCGGGCCTTTCTAACTACAAAAGATTGTTAGTTGATACAACGTTCCGTACAGCATTATCGAATACATTTATCTACTTGATTATTCAAGTGCCTGTAATGATTATCCTTGGTTTGTTTATTTCCGTATTGCTGAATGACAGCACACTACGTTTCCGGAGCTTCTTCCGTACAGCGATTTTCTTGCCTTGTGTAACTTCATTGGTAGCGTACTCTGTTGTATTCAAATATCTGTTCGCACCAGATGGAATGGTGAATCAATTCCTGATGGGCTTGCACATTATTGGCGATCCAATTCAATGGATCACAGACCCGTTCTGGGCTAAAATTACGATCATAATCGCCGTTACTTGGCGTTGGACCGGATATAACATGATTTTCTATCTGTCATCCCTGCAAAACATCGATCAATCGATCTATGAAGCTGCAAGAATTGACGGAGCGAATGCTTTTACACAATTCTTCAAAATCACTGTACCTTTGCTTAAACCGATTATCCTTTTCACGTCCATCACATCAACGATTGGTACATTGCAAATCTTCGATGAGATCATGAATATTACCAAAGGTGGTCCAGGTAATGCGACCATGTCGATTTCACAATACATCTACAACCTTTCGTTCAAATATTCACCGGACTTCGGTTATGCAGCAACAGTGTCGTATTCCATCGTAATCTTGATTATTGTATTGTCCATCATCCAGTTTAAAGTGGCAGGTGATAATAAAAATGGCTAAAGCTAAAGCAAAACGGATTTTCACGTATGTGTTCCTATCCATCGTCGCCTTTGTATCCATTTTCCCTTTCTTCTGGATGCTGGTCAGTTCAACAAATGCATCAGTCGATGTCACCAAGGGTAGACTACTGCCCGGTTCAGCTTTTATTGATAACTTCAACAAACTGATTGATTCGACAAATCTGGTACAGGCTCTCGGAAACTCGGCGATTATCTCTGTGGTCTCCACTCTCTTGGCACTGTTTATTGGTTCCATGGCAGGTTATGGTTTCGAGGTATATCGCACGAAGTCTCGTGACATTGTGTTTAATATCCTGTTGTTATCCATGATGATCCCGTTTGCAGCGATCATGGTACCACTGTATCGTATGTTCGCAACAATCTCGGGAGTTGCACCGGTTATCGGAATCAACACGATGGCAGCAGTGATCCTGCCAACCATCGCAACAGCGTTCCTGATCTTTTTCTTCCGTCAGAACACCAAAATGTTCCCGAAAGACTTGCTGGAAGCTGGACGTATTGATGGTTTGAGTGAACTGGGCATCTTCTTGAAGATCTATATGCCAACCATGAAAACAACATATGCAGCGGCAGCAATCATTACATTCATGAGTAGCTGGAACAACTATCTGTGGCCACTCATTGTATTGCAAACACCTGACCAACAAACGATTCCACTGTTGATCTCAAATCTGGGTGCTGGTTATTCTCCGGATTACGGAGTAATCATGACAGCAATCGTGATTGCAACACTGCCTACAGCAATCGTTTTCTTCATCATGCAGAAACATTTTGTTGCAGGTATGGTAGGTTCCGTGAAGTAATGAAAACAGCATAATCCGTGCAAATGACGGATGCAGGAAAGAAGAGAGGGCGCTGTTATGGCGTACCTCTGTCTTTTTTGTTTATGTAAAGCAAAAGGAAATCCAGCGTAAACCTTGAATAAGTCAAACTATAACGTTTTAAAGGGAGAGAGAGCCGATGAAAGCAACAAAGGCAGATATCAACTGGTTGGGGGACGTAAGTGTATTTGAGGTGAACCGTCTTCATGCCTATTCCGATCACCGTTACTACCAAACAATGGACGAGGCTGTAGGTTCAGGCGCGATGTCCATGCGTTATGATCTGAATGGTACGTGGAAATTCAACTATGCAATTCGTCCAGACAGCCGTTCTGAGTTTTTCTATACATCCGATTTCTCCAGTGAAGGCTGGGATGATATTGAAGTTCCGGGGCATATCCAACTTCAAGGATACGGACAGATTCAATATGTAAATACACAATATCCTTGGGATGGACTGAACGAAATTCGTCCGCCGGCATTGCCGCAGGATAAAAATCCGGTTGGAAGTTACATTCGCACATTCCACCTGCCGACAGGTTGGGAGTCGAATCCGGTATATATTTCTTTCCAAGGTGTAGAGTCTGCATTCTATGTATGGCTTAATGGACAATTCGTAGGATACGGGGAAGACAGCTTTACGCCATCTGATTTTGACCTGACGCCATTCCTTAAGGATGGAGAGAACAAACTCGCAGTTGAGGTGTATCAACGCAGCACAGGCAGCTGGCTGGAAGATCAGGATTTCTGGCGTTTCTCCGGCATTTTCAGAGACGTGTATCTGTATACGGTCCCTGCTGCACACGTACGTGATGTTCATGTGCGCACTGATCTGGACAAGTCCTATACGAACGGTACACTGCAACTAGATTTGAAACTGGAAGGAAAAGCTGTTGCAGGAGCACGTGTAGAGGCTGAACTTCGTGATCGTGAAGGCAATACCGTTAAAACGTTTGAATCCAAAGTTAACGATGGGCAAGTAAGTCTTCGTGAAGATATCGGTACAGTGAACCTGTGGAGCGCAGAAATTCCATACTTGTACCGTCTCTATATTCGTGTATATGATGCTGCGGGTGCACTGGTTGAGGTTGTTCCTCAAGCCGTTGGTTTCCGTACATTTGAAATGATCGATAAAGTGATGCACATCAACGGTAAACGTATCGTATTCAAAGGTGTGAACCGCCATGAGTTCAACCCGCGTCGTGGACGTGCAGTTACGAAGGAAGACATGCTGTGGGATGTTCGTACGATCAAACAGAACAACATGAATGCCGTACGTACGTCACACTATCCAAACCAAAGTCTTTGGTATGAGTTGTGTGATGAATACGGACTATATGTTATTGACGAGATGAACCTGGAGACACACGGATCTTGGCAGAAACTTGGTGCTGTTGAGCCTTCATGGGTTATTCCAGGTGACAAACCGGAATGGCATGATATCGTTATGGACCGCGCTGTATCCATGGTGGAGCGTGACAAAAACCATCCGTCTATTCTGATCTGGTCTTGTGGTAATGAATCACACGGTGGTGAAGTCATCTACAAAGTATCCCAATACTTCAAATCAGCTGATCCAACACGTCTGGTACATTACGAAGGTGTATTCCATGATCGCCGTTTCGATGAAACAAGTGATATGGAGACTCGCATGTATGCCAAACCGGCGGACATTGAGGAATTCCTGAATGCAAACCCGACGAAACCTTATATTAGCTGTGAGTACATGCATGCCATGGGTAACTCTATTGGCGGTATGCACAAATATACGGAGTTGGAAGACAAATATCCGATGTATCAAGGTGGATTCATCTGGGATTACATCGACCAATCCATTTATAAAAAAGATCGTTACGGCAAAGAATTCCTCGCTTATGGCGGAGATTTTGGTGATCGTCCATCAGACTATTCGTTCTGTGGTAACGGGATCGTCCATGCTGACCGTAAAGTAACTGCGAAAATGCAGGAGGTTAAATTCCTTTACCAGAACATCAAGCTGTTCCCGGATCGTGAAGGTGTTAAAATTGTGAACGGTAATCTGTTCGCAGATACATCTGCGCTGGAACTGGTATACAGCCTGGAGCGCGAGGGACATGAAGTGCTGCGTGGAACATTGGAAGTCAACGTGGATGCCCAAAGCGAGACGGTAGTGAAACTTCCGCTTGGTGCAGAAGCTCTGGCGGGCGGCGAGTACGCTGTGAACACTGCATTTGTGTTAAAAGAAGCTACAATATGGGCTGACAAAGGCGAAGAAGTGGCATTTGGACAGTTTATTTTCACACAGGATCAGGTAAATGATGCAGCCGAGACGGACCTGAACCTTGTAAGTGATGTACAGGTTATTGAAGGTGACGTTAACATCGGTGTTCGAGCTGGCAAGACACATGCGCTGTTCTCCAAACAGTTTGGGACACTGGTTTCCCTGAAATTGTCCGGTCGCGAGACGATTGCTGTACCACCTGCACCGCTCTTCTGGCGTGCAATGACGGATAATGACAAAGGTATGGCGATGGGCTTCGAACTGGGCGCCTGGTATGCAGCGAGCTTGATGCCACGTTCTGTAGAGTGGAAAGCGGAACAGAAAACGGATCAATACCGGATCGAGTTCACGTACAAGCTCAACATTTCAGAGGATGTACAAGTAAAAGTGGCTTATACCGTGCATGCAGATGGAAGTGTACGTGTGCATAATACGTACAAAGGTACAGCCGGATTGCCAAACCTGCCAATTCATGCATTATCCTTCAGAACATCACCTGACTTCGAAAACGTGGAATGGCTTGCGATGGGACCCGAAGAAAATTATGCAGACCGCGCATTTGGCGCACGTCTGGGTATCCATGGCAGCAAGGTAGCTGATACTATGGCTCCATATCTGGTACCACAGGAATCAGGCAACCGTACGGGCGTACGTTGGGCCAAATTGACAGACAACGCGGGACGTGGCTTCAAAATTGAAGCATCCGGAACTCCGGTTGAGCTGAATGTCTCACCATATACGGCATTTGAGCTGGAGAATGCACAACATGCGTACGAATTGCCTCCTGTACACTATACGGTCGTGACTGTAGCGGGTAAACAAATGGGTGTTGGTGGTGATGACAGCTGGGGTGCTCCAGTTCATCCGGAATACCTGATCCCTTCGGACGGCGAACTGACATTTGAATTTGTCATTCGTGCACTGTAAGTAAAAGGATCATACAGAATAAAGAATGTATTCTATAAAGAACAGAGGTCTTCGCTATCGGAGGCCTCTGTTTTGTTATGTCAACGAACAGCTTGGGAGGCTTGGTATGAAACCGTTCTCTCTCCAACCTCGTAATGTACGAGACAGGAAACATAAGAGGGGGGTTCAAGATGAGTAAAAAAGCAAAGACAGGTATATGGGTGACGGTGTTGGTCTTCTTGGGCATCATAGTTGGATGTTTCATATGGTATTTCAATACCGCTTCAGGTGAACGTGCACTCAAAACAATGAGGTCCAATAACTCGGGTGGCCTGGAGAGGGTTGTTAAAGTGTACAGCAATAATGGTGAATTGATTCAGACCTATGATGGCAAGATTGACGTGGAAGATACGGAATACGGCAATAAAGTATTATTTGATCTCAATGGGAAACGTGTTGTGATCTATAATGCAACGATTGTTGTTGAAGAGAAGTAAAGCAAAATTAAGGAAATGATATAAGGGTCGGGTGAGATTTTTATGGTGGATATGTACCTCATAATCCTAGTTGCTATCTTGGGAATGATCCTGTTCTATAGCTTGATCGCTTATTTCTTGATTCGTTTCATTTCGAAAAAAGCATTCAAGCTGACGTTAACCAAATATGAAATGACGGAGATTATGACTTGGCTCGCCGTGTTGTTTATTACCTTCATGATGATTAAGACGGGTTCGATAAATCTTCTCTTGCCGGTTGTTTTACTTATCATTCCATTGATCAATTTGCGAAGGTCTAATCGGAAACATCGAGAGCTGAACTCGTAAGCTCTTGCTACGTTGGGGTAAGGTACAAGAAGGATGAACATAGGAAAGGTTGACGGAGATTACATCACTAGTCAACCTTTTCTAGTTGTATGATTATGAATGGTGAAAATGAACGGGAGGATTTCAATAATGATCTTCGGAAAATCAACGGATACTTCAGGTGTAACGCAGGTTGCCAATCTTTCGGATGAGTTGCAGTCTGTTTTTGATCAAGCAGAAAGCAAATATAAAATAGTTGATATTGAACTCTTCTTTGTTTTCAGGTGTCTTCCTGAAGAATATGAGAGGAAGTCGACGGTCAGACATGTGAAGAAGGAGAATGTCATCTATTTTGATCTGGTGGTCAGCGAGGATCGTTATAAGACATTAAGCAAAAGCAAACAACGGTATGTCTTAAGCCATGAGTTTTATGCTTTTTTAAGTGAAAAGATCCAGAAATACAATATTGAACATTTAAAAGTGAATGAGTTTATCGCAGATATGGGCATGTGGCTGAGGGAGATCGGATGGTTGCAGACTGAAGAAGAAGCAGAAATAAGTGAATTTGACGAAAAATATAACTAGCAAAATAAATTAAAACATAAACAACAAAAAGAAGCCCTCTTTCGAGAGCTTCTTTTTCATGGGAGAGGAGAAACCGGACGAAGAGCTTATGGGGAAACGTAAGTCTTCTCCGCGGTTGTCTACGACACTTGTGATGTCGATAATTATAGAATCGCCCGATTGTTTCCTTTTTATACATATGCGTCAACAATTCGTCAACAATTTTCCAAGGGAAATGAAGACCGCACATTTTTCAAACCGAACCCGAATGTGGTACGATAGTCGTATCAATAAACTTACATAGAGAAAAGGTGACTCGTCAAGTGAGAGTGGTATCTGGGAGTGCAAAAGGCAGGCCGCTGAAGGCTGTTCCTGGCACGGGTACGCGGCCAACCACCGACAAGGTGAAGGAAGCGTTATTTAGCATGGTTGGTCCTTATTTTGAGGGCGGCACAGCATTGGATCTGTTTGCAGGCAGTGGAGGTCTCGGTATTGAGGCGCTGAGCCGCGGCATGGACAAGGCTGTTTTTGTTGATTTGGAATCGAAAAGTATTGAAGTCATCCGCATGAATCTGAAGGCAACCAAGCTGGAAGACCAGGCGGCCGTATATCGTAATGATGCAGGTCGAGCATTGAAGGCACTCGCCAAGCGAGGCACAACATTTGATCTGGTGTTTCTCGACCCGCCATATCGCATGAAGAACGGGCACGAGTTGATGTTAACCATGCACGAACTGGAACTTCTGGAACCCGAAGCAACCATCGTGCTTGAATATGAATCCAAACATGATTACCCTGAGCAATTCGGCCCGTTTGAACAAACGCGCAAGGCTTTGTATGGGGAGACGGCAGTATCCATCTATTATTATGCGCCAGAAGCAGTTGAAGATGGAGAATCCATTACACCGGAAGAGGAGGCTCCTCATGACTGAAATGATACATCGACAGGAACGGATCGCCGTATATCCTGGAAGTTTTGATCCCGTAACGATGGGGCATCTGGATATTATCGCCAGAGCGTCGAAGCAATTTGATCGCGTCATTGTGGCTGTGTTGAACAATATGAGCAAAAATCCGCTGTTTACGGTGGAGGAACGCAAGGAACTGATTACGGAAGTAACCCGCCATCTACCGAATGTCGAAGTGGACAGTTTCCGCGATCTGACAGCCAATTACGTCCGGCAAAAGGAAGCTCAGGTCATCGTTCGTGGTATACGCTCGGTAACTGATTTTGAATACGAGTTGCAATTGGCGTCGACCAATAGCAAGTTGAACCCGGATGCGGAAACCATATTTATGATGACAAATCCGAAGTATTCCTATTTAAGTTCCAGCATCGTCAAAGAAATCGCTCATTATCATGGAGATGTTACAGATCTTGTCTCACCTGAAGTGGAAGCTGCGCTCCGTCAGAAAATCAGCGAGAAAACCGGCGGTTAAACCAGAAGGTAAGACCTGATAGACTAATCATGACTGCAAGAAGTAACGCAAGTCCCATGCATGCAGCAGGGAAGATGCTCCAAATGGTGGTGATCGTGTATGTGTTACCTGGACTATGTATGAGTAGCCAACCGAATGGTGTCGAGAGGTCTTGCTCTGCATTCGTCTGTAATGTGGTCCAGACTTCTGTGCTATAACGGCTGAACGGCATCCATAGGAACAGACTGATGAAAAAGGCGATGAATCCATGAGTCAGACGAACTCCGGCAAAGTACAACATCGATTTGCTGCCCGGACCAGTTGTTTTCAAGACAGCAGAGACTTGCAGATGGGAGCATAAACCACCCCATCCCAGAACGGCTGCAAGTAGAGACATGAGCAGCATGGGTGTTAATGAAGTCTGGCTCAAATGATAGGTGCCGAGGTGAAGCTCGAAGAAGGCTGGCCACAGCGCAGCAGAGGACCCGGGAGTCAGATAAAGGGAGACCAACCGGATAAATACGGCAAAACCGATCATGTATCCCCCAGTCATCATTAAGGTCTGCACAGCTTGGGATACGGTGTCACCGAGCAGTTTGCCAAATCCTCTTCCATCACGAATATGTGCTTCCCTCGCTGCAATCATCATATCAGACCATATACTGCGTCGTTTGTTCGTAGCATGGTGGGGGGCAGATGAGCGACTTGTGGAACTTGCAGGACTTGCAGGCTGAGAATCAAGAGAGTTCTTATCTGCTTGTAAGGCTGTCGAGCCAACCCTGTCTTTCTGTTTACCCGGTGCTGGCAGGAGACGCGTGGCAAGAATGGCAGCAATCCAACCGCTGATCCAGTGGACCACGAGTAGAAAATATCCGGCCGCTGGCTGGTGGAGAAAAGCAGCACCAACGACCAGTATGATCATCATTGGATTGGCAAAATGAGATGCCGCCGCAAGGACAACCGCCTGCTTGGCGGTAATTTGTCTATCCTGAAATAAACGGGATACCGCATCTGCTCCTGCGGGGAATCCGCCGCACATGCCAACGGCAATTGCCAGACCTGCGTTGCCTGGGAGTCTAAACCAGCGTTGCATTAACGGTCCAAGCAAGGCGCCGATCGCGTGGGTGAAGCCAAACGCAGTGAGCATTTGGGATAACATGAGGAACGGGAGCATGGCAGGGAAGATGATTTTCCACCATATATCCAGACCTTGAATAGAGGCATCAAACGCTTCTTTGGGGGACGCAACTACCGCAATGACCAACATTAAAGCGCCGGTACTTAGGATTATCGTTCGTAACGGGCCAGAATCTCTAACCTCGCTCTGTAATGTCATCGTTTCACCTCATATCAGATAACGCCGATTTGGCATCTGAATCGTTATGGACGGCCGAATGACGCCCGAAGGGCGGTTCGGCCTTGACCGGACAGGCTATTGTATACAGCGGCCTATCCGGCCTGTACCATTGTATGCACAAGGACCAGAGTGTTAGACTTGAAAAAAATGATTAAACAAGATGAGCTGAGTATCTGCATTACAAAGAGCGTGAATCTAACCGACGAATGGAAGTATTCACAAGGTGGAATTACGATTGCTGATTAGTGTAGAGTTCAGCTTATATAGAGATACAAAGAACGGAGGCTCATGCGATGAATCGGATTCGGAAATCTGGCGGATTCAGAGCTTCGATCTTTGTGATCGTGGTGGCTCTGGTCGTCTATGTTGCCGTGTACATGCCAACGCCGTATATCATATATATGCCTGGCAGTGCAGATGAAGTAAAACCAATGGTAACCGTTAAGGGCGGAGACCAGGAAGAACACGGTGTGTTCATGATGACAACCGTGTCGGCAACATATGCCAACGTGTTTTTGCTAGGAACCTCTCTGTTCAATAAAAATGCTCAAGTGGATAAAAAGGAAGACCGACTGCGCGGCAAAAGCGAAGCGGAATACTCTGCCGAACAGGTGTGGTTCATGAGTGACTCACAATCCTCCGCAATGGAGGCTGCATATGAGCAGGCTGGTGTGCCTTACTCTATTGTACCTGAACATATCTTTGTATTTGGACTGTCCGAAGATCCAAAACCGGAAGGAGACATTGCTCCGGGAGATATCATTCTGGGAGTGAACGGAACAGCTACGCCGGATAATACGGTGCTTTCTGCCGAGTTAAAAGATAAAAAGGTCGGAGATACGGTTGAAATGCAACTGGAACGTGGTGGAGAGACCATTAGCCGGGACGTGAAACTGATTCAGGTAAAAGACAGTAAAACGGGTGAAACCCGCCCGGGACTCGGAGTAATGATTGGTACGGTTCAGAAGGTGAAAGCTGAAGAGCCAGACAAACAGATCTCCTTCACCGATACTCAGGTTGGTGGTCCGTCTGCCGGCTTGATGTTTACGTTGGAGATCTATAACCAGTTAACACCTGGAGATCTGACCAAGGGGCATCGAATAGCGGGTACAGGTACCATTACCAAGGAGGGTGTGGTGGGTGCCATTGGTGGTGTAGTACACAAGATTGTAGCCGCTGATCGAAAAGAAGCGGAGATCTTCTTTGTACCGAAGGATAACTATAAAGAAGCAGCAGCCAAGGCTGAACAGATCGGCACCAAAATGAAACTTGTGCCTGTAAGCACGGTGGATGATGCGCTGGCTTATTTGAAATCCTTGTCCGTAAAATCATAGGATTTTAAACGGGCGGGAAGAGATCGAGCCAACGTTGAACCGGATGGATAAAGAACGGATAAAATCGGAATAATTGATTACAGTGGAATGAAGTGTGATCAAGAGATTTGAGAAGATCAACAGACTCACTAGACCCAAAGGGGTAGAGATACCCAAAAGATTTAAGAGAAAAAGAATTAAGAGAACAAGAGAAGTGAATAAGGAAATCCCCTTGTTGCGAGGTGCCCTGAGCGGCGCGCAGCAAGGGGATTTTTTAATTATATAGTTGAGTGTCGAATAGTGGATATCAATGATCTGGTTGATGATGGAATAAAAAGCTCTATAGAGATGAAGCTTATGGTCAAAAGCGGATTACAGTCTCACAGGCGACTCATAGTAGTCACTAAACATCTTGCGTGTGTCCTTATGCTCGCAAGCGAGCCCATACGCAACCTGAGCTTGTATATCCAGTTCAAGTTGATTGTGTGTGAACGTCGACGGTTTCAGTACAACAGGCAGTGAGGCGGTTTTCTTCATTTGTTTAAGCAGGCTCTGCCCTTGAGCATTAAATCCGAGGACTCGGAGATATCCGGGTCCGGCAGCCAATTGCTCTGGTGAACACTCGGCTTTGGTGTGATTCAGGAGCAGGTGTGCGAGCATACGCTGGAGCTTGGTGCGTGTGTATCGTTTGGTCTTCATTGCATTCAGGAGTGCTTCGACTGAAGGCTCCGGGAGCTGAGCGAGTGCACGGCTCAGCCGGTGTTCCAGGCCTTCCGTGACTTCGGCGATGCGTTCCAGCTCGGAGGCACGGCGGGTGGCCGCAAGGTGCAACAGCGGCTGTGCAAAGCGCTCCCAGTGTATGGGAGCGCGCCCTTCCTGCCATTCGCGATGCAGAATGGCAAGGGTTGCCGCCGGCACGTATGGCGCGGCGGCGTTGGGGCCGTCCGCCATCAGAAGGCGGCGGACGGCTGTTGCACTGGCGATCGCCCCCGGCCCGGGCGTCGCCTCATGATACGCGGCACCGGTACGCGCCGCCGTAAAGGGCTGGATCGCGCTGCCAAGTCTTTGCAGCGCGATCAGGTAGTGCAGCCCAAGCGAATTGTTGGGCTGCTCCAGCAGTGCAGCGGCGTCCTGAGCATCGACGCCGCCGGGCGCCAGCGCCGCCGCCGCGCCTGCGTACGCGGCGGGGTAGCTGGCGCCTTCTCGCAGGCGGCGCGCGATGTCCTCGCGCATCCCTGCGGGCTCCACAGCCAGCACGCGCGCAATGCGCTGCAGGCTGTCCAGGTCGCCGGACTCGCTGCCAAAGCAGAGCGAGTCCACAACGCCGGTGCGGTGCAGCAGCGAGACCGCACCGAAGGCAAACCACTCGGCCGGTTGGACCGCGTACGCAACCGGCAGTTCAAGCACGAGATCCGCGCCTGCGTGCAGCGCCATCTCGGTGCGTGCCCTTTTACCCACGATGGCGGGCTCGCCACGCTGGAGAAAAGGGCCGCTCATAACTGCGACAACGGCGTCTGCTCCGCTTAGCCGCCGTGCTTCCTGCAAATGATAGACATGCCCATTGTGCAAGGGGTTATATTCAACAATAACGCCTACGGCTTTCATGATTAGACGTACTCCTTTCGATTGGATAACCGAGTATGTATAACATCCATTCCATCATAGGGGATGTCATGTATTAGATCAAATCATGCACCAATTCAGACAAGAAAAAGGCACAAATCCAACATCAGCAGATGTCAGACTGTGCCTGCAAATCTATTGTATATTACACATTTTCGATAATCGGAGAACGGCTTCTTCATCTTAATAAATCATCGTAGTAGTACACTTACCTATACACTTATACATGTAGGAAGAAGTTAGGCTAATCACATCTCACAATCTCAGCACGCTTAGACACTTTCCGGCGCGGGAGACAGACTTGCTTTTGGCCCAAAAAATTCATAATGAATGTTGTCCGCTGCAACACCTAGCGCCTGAAGTTCCGTATACACTGCCCGCATGAACGAAACCGGTCCGCACAGATAATAAGTGGAATCCAGTTCATCAATCACTTGACGAAGCCAGACCGCATCCATATAACCTTCCTTATGAAAATACTCATTTTCACGATCAGCATTCTCAGGTTGAGTATAACAATAATAAGCTTTAACGCCCTGATTACGTTTGGCCAGACTGTTCAAATGATCACGGAACGCGTGCGATTGACCATTGGGACTTGCATGCAAAAATGTAATGTTGCGATTTTCATTCAAGTTAACCAGCGTATTTAACATACTGATCATGGGCGTTAGACCGACACCACCACTCAGGAGAACAACAGGTCGTTTATCGTCTGCATTCAGCGTGAAGTCCCCAGCAGGAGCGGATAGCTCCACCAGACTGCCTTCTTCAATGTGATCGTGGAGATACGTAGAGATAACTCCGTCAGGACGCTCTAATACACCTCGCTCACGCTTAACGGAAATGCGATAGTAGGGTTTACCCGGGGTATCTGAAAGGCTATACTGACGAATCTGGGTAAATGACTGTGCCTCTGGTTTGATTTTGATACTGATGTATTGTCCCGGTTCATAACTGGCAATGGGCTGACCATCGTCTGGAACGAGGTAAAAGGACGTGATGACTTCACTTTCCTGCACTTTCTTGGCAACCTTGAAGGTACGAAATCCTTCCCAGCCACCCGTCTGGTTTTCCGCTTCTGTATACATGTCCTGTTCAATCCCGATAAAGGCGTCTGCAATGACATTATAGGCTTCGCCCCACGCCGTGATAATTTCATCCGTTGCCGCGTCTCCAAGTACATCTTTGATGGCTTGAAGCAGATAGGTGCCAACAATCACATATTGCTCGGGAACGATAACCAGGCTGCGATGTTTATGTGCAACTTGCCGGACGGCAGGCAGGATGGAGGACAGATTATCGATATGCAGGGCAGCGGTGTATACCATATTGGCGAGGGCGGCTTGCTGTCGTCCCTGTTTCTGATTTGCGTGATTGAAAATATTCAGTAGTTCCGGATGAGCTGTGAACATCGTTTCATAGAAATGGCGTGTGATCGCTTCGCCGTGGACTTCAAGTACAGGTACTGTAGATTTAATGACTCTAATTGTGTGCTCGCTTAACATACATTTTCCCTCCCGATATAATATGAAATAGTTGGATAATAAATCGGTCATGGAGCTGATCGTGCTTCGGTTTATAGCAAGTATAGATAGGGGACAAGCGGGTCTATGTGATATAGATCACACTAAACGTTAACGAAATGTGACCGGTGTTTGCAAGGAACTACAACTAAAATGACGACTTGTGATTTATCTTAAAGTGAGTCTATAATAGACCAGATGGAGTAAACGTCTGTGCGGTCAGTGTTTTTAAAAAGGGTGTAAAGTTAAAAGTGTTGACAAACGTCTTGAAAAATCGGTATAATGATTTTTGTTTGTTAAGTCAATTTCATAATACTTTTAACGAAGATTCGTCAGAATACATACAGTCAGGATTTATTGCTTTACAAAAGCAGGCTTGACCTGTATAACTGTCGTGATACGTTTGATACGAATTATGAAATTGGTTTCGTTTGGAGTGATGGAAATGTTAATGCCATTTCGCAAAGTGGCTACCAGTGATGGTCCCCTGAAGTTTAATGAACAGTGGGAGATCAAGGAACTGGTTTCTAACCGACAAGATATCACAGCCGTTACCCCGCTGACTGCGGACTTATCTGCAGAATTCAGAGAAGGTGACGTTGTGGATGTTCATGGCAAGCTGACTGTAGGAGTGGACATGTTGTGCTCCCGTTGTCTCAAGCCAATCAATGAACATTTTCATATTGATTTTCATGAGCAATTCAAGCAGGGAAAACAGCCAGAGGGATTACACGAAGACGATGATACGCTCTATGTGGATGGAGATACCGTTGATCTGAAGGGTTATGCCGAGGAAGCTTTTCTGCTGGATCTTCCGTTTATACCGCTATGTAGCGATACATGCAAAGGGTTATGCCCCAAGTGTGGCCATGAGCTGAACGAAGGTGACTGCGGTTGTGATAACGAGGTTATTGATCCGCGGCTTGCAGGGCTCAAGGATTTTTTTAAATGAGCATGATTGAAAATCGAACATTTTAAGACTACCTGCAAAGGTTGATTTTGATAAGGAGGTGGGAATAATGGCAGTACCTCAACGGAGAACGTCCAAGACGCGTCGCGACAAACGTCGCACTCACTTTAAATTGGCTGTACCGGGCATGGTGAAATGTGAACAATGTGGCGAACTTAAACTTAGTCACCACGTGTGCAAAGTGTGCGGAACGTACAAAGCAAGAGAGATCATCTCTCAATAATAGTTGGACATTAAGTAGCACTTCATTTCGATGAGGTGCTACTTTTTTTGGATTAGAGAGTGTAGGTAGAGTGAGCTAACAAGCATGAAATCCTTGCACTAGAAGGGTGAATTGTTTTTGTTAGGCCAGTCTTTCTTTTTGACACGGGATGAGATATACTATAGTTTAGTACCAGGTTCTAAGATTTGACGTTACATATAGATGAACCACAATCCGTTTGAGAACGACCCTGGTGACCAGGGATGCAACTATAGAAGCAACACGAAAGAATGGTTGAACTGGCCGGACGGGACGGTTCCGTAAACGATACAGCGGGGGGTGTCAGGCATCGAACGTGTACCGAAGAGACAGAGGCAACAGCAGTTAACCAGAATGATAGAAGAGAACCCGTTTGTGACGGATCAGGAACTTACACGCCAATTGAAGGTGAGTATTCAGACGATTCGTCTTGACAGGCTGGAACTTGGAATACCCGAACTTCGGGAGCGGATGAAACTGATGGCAGAGCTCTCGTATGATCAGGTACGCTCGTTGCCCTTGCATGAGATTATCGGTGATATTGTGGATCTGCAACTGGATAAGAGCGGGATTTCCCTGTTTGAGATTAAGGAAGAACACGTGTTTTCCAGAACAGGGATTGCACGCGGACACTATGTCTTTGCACAGGCCAACTCCTTGGCTGTAGCGATTATTAATGACGAGATCGCGTTGACTGCATCAGCAGACATTCGCTTTGTCCGTTCGGTTCATTTGGGAGAGAAATGTATTGCAAAGGCTTATGTGAGATCGATTCCGGGTCAAAAGGGCAAAGCCAAAGTGGAAGTATTCACTTATGTAGGTGAAGAAATGGTGTTTCAAGGCAACTTTGTAATCTACCATTCAGGTGGAGAAGACAGCGGAGAAGGAGGTCATTTGGAATGAAAATCGTCATTGATGCCATGGGAGGCGACAATGCACCTGCATCAACGGTAGAAGGTGCGATTGCCGCAGCCACGGAATGGGCGGATACACAGATCGTCCTGATCGGCGATGAAGCCAAGCTGGAACCTCTTTTGAGTCAGTCAGGTGTTAGACCTGCCAATCTTACGGTCCGGCATGCTTCCGAAGTTATTGGTTCGGATGATGAACCCGTCAAAGCAGTGCGTCGCAAAAAGGATGCCTCCATGGTGGTCGCAGGCCGCATGCTGAAAGAGGGCGAAGCGGACGCGATGATCTCGGCGGGCAATACTGGAGCGCTCATGACAGCGGGTTTGCTTGTTGTAGGTCGCATGGCAGGCATTGAACGCCCGGCGCTTGCGCCTATGATTCCAACGATTGATGATGTAGGTGTGCTTGCGCTGGATCTAGGAGCGAATATGGATGCCAAACCGGAGCACCTTGCACAATATGGCTTGATGGGCAGTTTGTATCGGCAAAAAGTACAGGGCATTGAGTCCCCACGAGTGGGCTTGCTCAATGTAGGAACAGAGCCAGGCAAGGGAAATGAGTTGACCAAACATGCATACCCTTTACTGGAACAACTCCCAATTCGTTTTGTCGGTAATGTTGAGGCACGTGATGTGCTGACTGGTGCTTGTGATGTGCTTGTATGTGACGGTTTTGCAGGAAATATCCTGCTGAAGTCGCTGGAAGGCACAGCAGGTGCCATTTTCGCCTTGCTTAAGGAACAATTTTCATCTTCTCTCAAAAGTAAACTGGCTGCAGCTGTACTAATGCCTGAGCTGCGTGGGTTGAAACGAAAGCTGGATTATACGGAGCATGGCGGAGCGCCACTCCTCGGTTTGAGCAGACTGGTTGTGAAAAGTCATGGATCTGCTGATGGCAATGCCATCAAAAATGCTGTGCGCCAAGCTCGGATTGCAGTGCAGAATCAGCTGGTAGAGAGCATATCTAAGGAAATTAGCGGGAAGTGAGTGACGATATGAATAATTTGCGCCCAGTAGGGATTATTGGTACAGGGAAATATGTGCCTGAGAAAATTTTGACAAATAGCGATCTGGAGAAAATGGTCGATACCAATGACGAGTGGATCGTCAGTCGTACAGGAATCAAAGAGCGTCACATCGCTGCACCCGATCAGGCAACTTCTGATCTGGCATATGAAGCGGCTATTAAAGCCCTTGAATCTGCAGGTATGACAGGCAGTGATCTTGATCTGATTATTGTTGCAACCATTACTCCGGATTCTTCGTTCCCATCGACAGCCTGCATCTTGCAGGACAAATTGGGTGCAAAAGGTGCCGCGGCATTTGATCTGTCGGCTGCTTGTTCCGGATTTGTATACGGTTTGGCTAGTGCTACGAGCTTCATCCAAAGCGGTATGTACAACAATGCACTTGTCATTGGTGCGGACTGCTTGTCTCGTATTACGGATTATACAGACCGTAACACTTGTGTCCTCTTTGGTGATGGAGCAGGGGCGGTAGTTGTTGGTGAAGTTCCGGAAGGTCGCGGATTCAAAGCATTTGATCTCGGCGCAGAAGGTGCGGGCGGTAGTCTTCTTCAGATGGAAGGCGGCGGCTCCCGTCTGCCTGCTACTGCAGAGACCGTTGAAAATAAAAAACATTACATCAACATGAACGGTCGTGAAGTGTTTAAGTTTGCGGTACGTGTCATGGGGACGGCTACCATTGAGGTATTACGCAAGGCTGGTATGGAGCGTACGGATGTGGATCTGTTTGTTCCTCACCAAGCGAATATTCGGATTATCCAATCTGCGATGCAACGACTTGAACTTCCTGAAGAAAAGGTTGTAGTCAACGTGGATAAGTATGCAAACACATCTGCTGCTTCCATACCGCTTGCTCTGGTAGAAGCAGCGGAGGAAGGTCGCATGAAAGCCGGAGATACCGTTCTGATGGTTGGATTCGGTGGCGGTTTGACATGGGGTGCATCGGTACTCGTTTGGTAAAATAGACATCTGGGAGATGAATGAGATGGGTAAAATAGCATTTGTATTTCCCGGACAGGGATCACAGGCTGTAGGCATGGCCAAGGACGCGTATGAGTCCGTGCCTGCGGCAACCGAAATTTTTCGCACAGCAGATGAAACATTGGGTTTCTCGCTGAGCAACCTTGTATTTGAAGGACCGGAGACCGAGTTGAAACAGACATCAAATACACAACCGGCTCTGTTGACAGCAAGTATTGCCTTGCTAGAAGCTTTCAAAGAAAAAGGAATTCAGCCTGACTATACGGCTGGACACAGTCTGGGAGAATATAGTGCACTGGTGGCAGCGGGCGTTCTTTCGTTTGCTGACGCAGTGAGCACTGTGCGGGCACGTGGTCAGTATATGGAACAGGCAGTACCGGGTGGACAAGGAGCGATGGCTGCTGTGTTGGGTGCGGATCGGGAAGCGCTGGGGGTGCTTTGCCGTGACGTATCTGAAAGTGGTCATGCGGTTGAACTTGCCAACATTAATTGTCCGGGACAAATCGTCATTTCTGGTGTGAAGGAAGGCGTAGCTGCTGTTGCGGAACGAGTGAAAGAAGCAGGCGGTAAACGCGCCATTGCATTGGAAGTAAGTGGTCCGTTCCACTCTTCATTGATGAAGGGTGCGGCTGAGAAGCTGGCAGAGAAACTGAAAACCGTTACGTTCTCACCGGCAGCGGTCCCTGTAGTCGCTAATGTGACTGCAAGACCTGCAGAGGATGGACAGGTTCAGGATTTGTTGACAGCTCAGGTCTATTCTCCTGTATTATGGGAAGACAGTGTGACATGGCTTATTGAGCAAGGTGTGGATACGTTCATCGAGATTGGATCTGGCAGTGTATTGACCGGTTTGATTAAAAAAACAGATAAAACCGTAAAACTGTACAATGTGAACAGTCTTGAAACGCTCGAAGCAACGGCAAGTGAATTAGAAGGAATTATATGAGTTAAACTAAACTTTTTACACGAGAACGGAGAGGACAGAAAAAACCTGAAGAAGCGGAGTGTTCGCCTAAAAGCTTTCTGAAAGAAAGCTACATCGGAAGCATACGCTATCACCGGATTTTCCCTTTATAAAAGGGAATCAAAAAAATCTGGGGATAACAGCGATCGGAAGTTTATTCTGTCATCGGAGTGGCAAGTGTAAACATTCTTTGGTTGAACTGATATAGATTTGGGGAAAGGAGGAATGATTATGTCTAAACCATTAGAAGGTAAAAATGCACTCGTTACCGGGGCATCCCGGGGCATTGGGCGCAGTATTGCACTGGCACTTGCAGAAGCTGGAGCGAACGTAGCCGTGAATTATGCGGGTAGCCAAGCGGCAGCTGAGGAAGTAGCGGAAGCGATTCGTGCCAAAGGAGTCAAGGCGATTACACTTCAAGCCAATGTTGGCCTGATGGATGAAGCTGAACAAATGGTCAAAGCTACACTCGAAGCATGGGGCAACGTTGATATTCTGGTGAACAATGCTGGAATTACCCGTGATAATCTGATCATGCGTATGAAAGAGGAAGAATTCGATCAGGTTATTGAAACCAATCTCAAAGGTGTGTTTAACTGCCTTAAGGCGGTTACACGTCCAATGATGAAACAACGGTCGGGAAGAATTATCAATATCTCCTCGGTTGTAGGTGTGCTCGGTAATGCTGGACAAGCGAACTATGTTGCTGCCAAGGCAGGTGTCATTGGCCTGACAAAGGCATCTGCTCGTGAACTGGCTTCTCGTGGAATCACAGTTAACTGTGTTGCACCAGGATTCATTGAGACAGATATGACAAAAGAGTTGTCCCAGGAGCTGGTGGACGGTATGCTAAGTGGTATTCCGTTGTCCCGTTTGGGTCAGCCGGATGAAATCGCCGGTGTAGTCACTTTCCTGGCTTCACAGGCTTCATCTTATATGACAGGGCAGACGCTACATGTCGATGGTGGCATGTACATGTAATTCTTCCCGGACTTGAACAATAGTCGGGGAACAGGCGCTGGACGATCCGAAATGCCGGAAAAAGGCCGGGTTCCCCGGCCGGGAGCCGCATATGTCTTCTATGGCATTTTGCCTGCGATTCTCGTATAATACCAAAGAAGGAGGTGAACCGGATGTCCGATGTATTGGAGCGTGTAAAACGCATCGTCGTCGACCGCTTGGGCGCAGACGAAGCTGAAGTTACACTTGAAGCATCTTTCAAAGAAGATTTGGGTGCTGATTCTTTGGATGTAGTGGAATTGGTCATGGAATTGGAAGATGAATTTGATTTGGAAATCTCTGATGAAGATGCAGAAAAAATCACGACCGTAGGTGAAGTTGTAAACTACATACAATCTCATACCTAAAGTCATTTTTAGTCCCGCACATGTTTTCGAACAGGCGGGACTTCTCATCATTCATTGGTTTTTCTCATTCCGCAAGCTGCTCTACTCAAACAGGCCTATCTTGGTTGAGTAGATGTCTGTTTGCGGATATTCCCACAAAATACTTGCGTAATGCAGTCGATATAGAGGTGACTCGGTTTGAAACAAAGAGTAGTAATTACCGGAATGGGCGTAATGACATCGCTCGGAAAAGATTTGGAAACGTTCTGGGGCAGTTTAATGGCAGGAAAGTCCGGAATTTCTCAGATTGAGGCGTTTGATGTTAGTGAATACACGACACAGATTGCAGCCGAGATCAAGGATTTCAACCCGGAAGAATATATGGATCGCAAGGATGCTCGCAAAATGGACCGTTTTGTACAGTTCGCTGTGGCAGCCGGCTTCAAAGCTGTTGAAGACAGTGGTCTGAAAATTAACGAGAATATTGATGCAGAGCGTTTCGGTGTATCCATCGGATCAGGTATTGGTGGATTGGGTACGTGGGAGGACCAACATAATGCATTGTTGCAAAAAGGTCCAAAACGGGTAAGCCCATTCTTTATTCCCATGATGATCTCCAACATGGCTTCAGGCCAAATGTCCATTTCTCTTGGTGCCAAAGGTCCTAACATTAACGTTGTTACCGCTTGTGCAACAGGTACACACTCCATCGGAGATTCCTTCAAGCTTATTGCCAATGGTGATGCAGATGCCATGATCTGTGGTGGTGCAGAAGCAACAATCAGACCAACGGGTCTTGCAGGGTTCTGTGCGATGCGCGCAATGTCTACACGTAATGATGATCCTGCGAAGTCAAGCCGTCCTTTTGATACAGAACGTGATGGTTTTGTTATGGGCGAAGGCGCTGGTGTTATGATTCTGGAATCCCTGGAACATGCTCAAAAACGTGGTGCACGCATTTATGGTGAAGTGATCGGTTACGGTCTGACAGGTGATGCACATCACATGACAGAACCAGATCCGGATGGAGCAGCACGTTGCATGAAGATGGCACTTCGTAATGCGGGCATTGAGCCTGAAGAAGTGGACTACATTAATGCACACGGAACTTCGACGCCTGTAGGCGACAGATCCGAAACGCTTGCGATCAAAAAGGCGTTTGGTGATCATGCGTACAAGCTCGCCGTGAGTTCCACTAAATCCATGACGGGCCACATGCTTGGCGCTGCTGGTGGTGTAGAAGCGGTTATCTGCGGATTGTCACTGACACATCAGACACTGGCTCCAACGATTAACCTGGAAAATCAGGACCCGGAATGTGATCTGGATTATGTACCAAATGTTCCACGTCAAACCAAAGTTAATATTGCCATGTCCAATTCATTTGGATTCGGCGGTCACAATGCCACCATTATTCTCAAAAAATTTGAAGCATAAGGGGCTAGTTCGTTTGAGTGAAGATCTGAAGCAGTTACAACATAAACTTCAAATCAAATTTGACAACAGGCAGCTTTTAAAACAAGCGTTTACCCATGCTTCTTATGTAAACGAACACCGGTTCAGTCAGCATCAGGACAACGAGCGTCTGGAGTTTCTGGGCGATGCCGTGCTGGAACTGACTGTATCGGAGTACTTGTATCATTTGTATCCTAACCGTCCGGAAGGTGAATTAACTAAGCTGCGGGCATCCATTGTCTGTGAGCCTTCCCTCGTCAAATTTGCTGAAGCGTTGGGTTTTGGGCAGTATGTACTTCTTGGTAAAGGTGAGGAACTAACTGGAGGACGGACACGGCCGGCTCTGCTGGCAGATGTGTTTGAATCTTTCATTGGTGCATTGTATCTGGATCAGGGGCTTGCGCCTGTTCGGACATTTCTTGATCAGCATGTCTTCCCATTAATTGTATTGGGCAGCAAGCTGCAAATGAGTGATTACAAAACGGAACTGCAGGAACTTACTCAGCATCACAATATGGGAGCTTTGGAATACCGTATCGTTGAGGAACGGGGACCTGCCCATGAACGTGAGTTTGTCTCGGAGGTCCATATGGGTCAAGAAAGACTTGGCAGAGGTACAGGACGTTCCAAAAAGGAAGCGGAACAACAGGCTGCATCTGCAGCACTTGATCGACTGAAGCTTCCGGAAGCCGGAGCTTAACCGATAGCGCATAGACAAACGAAGAGCAAAGAGCAGCCCGCGGGTCCGCCCCGGCGGAAGTAATCGGCCGGACTGCTTTTTGCTCTTTTTTTTGTAAAGAGGTTCAGGAGAAGGTTACCTGATCGTTAACTAAATAAGTGAACTTTATTTTGGTTCAATTTAGTTAGGCGCTGGAATGCAATACTTGAAATTTGCAAGAGGAGGTGACGAGAAACCCTATGTTTTTAAAACGGATTGAATTGGGTGGATTCAAGTCATTCGCCGACAAAACGGAGATGGAGTTCGTTCGTGGCATTACGGCTGTTGTAGGTCCGAACGGAAGTGGCAAGAGTAATATATCGGACGGAATCCGCTGGGTTCTGGGGGAACAAAGTGCCAAGTCGCTGCGTGGTGGCAAGATGGAAGATATCATCTTTGCAGGCAGTGACGCACGGAAAGCCGTTAATTTCGGTGAGGTGTCGCTAACGCTTGATAACGAGGATCACGCACTTGCATTGGATTTTGGTGAGGTGACGGTGACTCGTCGTGTACATCGCAGCGGAGATAGTGAATATTTTATCAACAAGCAATCTTGTCGTTTGAAGGATATCACGGAGTTGTTTATGGATACCGGCATCGGTAAGGAAGCCTACTCGATTATTGGACAGGGGCGAATCGAAGAGATTCTGAGTACCCGTTCAGAGGATCGCAGAGGTATCTTTGAAGAAGCTTCAGGTATCGTTAAATATAAATCCCGCAAGCGGGATGCGACGCGCAAACTGGATGAGACAGAGCAAAATTTGCTGCGTATTCATGATCTGGTGACTGAACTGGAAGATCAGATTGGCCCGCTAAAGGAACAATCGGAGAAAGCGATCCACTATAAGGAACTTCGTTCTCAGCTCAAATCGCAGGAAATTTCCATGTATGTGTACCAGATCGAACAGATTCATGCGTCCTGGAGTAAGGCAAATGAGCGCCTGCAATCGCTAAAACAGGAAGAGGTTGGACTGGCGGCGATTGTCTCTACGCATGATGCCAAGCTGGAAAATGATCGGAATGCGCTGCGTATCCTGGAAACAGAGACAGAGCAACTGCAAGCCGCTTTATTGCAATTCAGTGAAGCGACAGAGAAAAGTGAAGGACTTGGAGAATTGCTCAAGGAGCGCTCGCACCATCTGCAAACAAATCAGGAGCAGCTCAAAGTAACGCTTGCCGCCAGTGAAGAGAGACATCGCGAACGGGAAACCGAGCTGCTTGCACTGCGTGAGAAGTTTGGCAAGCTTGAGCATGAACTGAATGATGTGAGAAATCAGTTGTCTCAGGAAGAAGCCAAACTCATCGGTGTCACAGGTGGCATTAGTCAGCAGCAAGAGGAAAGCCTCAAAGGCAATTTGCTGGAACTGATGAATCAGATGGCTCAGACACGCAATGAAATTCGTTATGTGGATCAGCAGAAAGAAACGCTGGAGCGCAGAATGAATCGCGCGGCTGAAGAATCAGGCAAATGGGAAGAGCAGAAAGAGACACTGGAGAGTCGCAAAACGGACATTGAGAAAAATGTTGTTCGCTTGGGCAAAGAAATCAGTGATCTACGTGGTGGATACATTACGGAAAGTGAACGACTCCAGTCGCTGCAGAAGCTGCTTGAAGAAAGTCGGGGTACGGTCCGTAAATGGGAACAGAAGCGTGAAGCTCAAGTTTCCCGCCGCGATACGATGAAAGAGATGCAGGATGATTTTGACGGATTCATGCTGGGTGTCAAGGAGGTTCTCAAGGCTTCACGTAAAGGTACGCTGAGCGGTGTTCATGGAGCTGTGGCTGAACTCGTCAAAGTTCCCGAGAAGATCGAACTTGCGGTAGAAACAGCAATGGGAGCATCCTTGCAGCATGTGGTCATGGAAAATGAATCAGTTTCCAGACAGGCAATTGCTTTTCTGAAGCAACGCCAGTTGGGGCGTGCAACGTTCCTGCCTCTGGATGTCATTCGTCCTCGTGCCATTGGAGCGGCTGAACGTTCTATGATTGAAGGTATGGAGGGTTTTGTGGGGATCGGTGCTGATCTTGTACAATTCGAATCCAAATATGCTTCAATCATTGGCAGCTTGCTCGGTAATGTTATTATTGCCGAAACGTTGGAGGTCGCCAATAAAATTGCGGCTCGCTGTCAGTATCGTTTCCGGGTTGTGACACTTGAAGGTGACGTGGTCAATGCGGGTGGTTCCATGACAGGTGGTAGCCAGCACAAGAAAAATGTGAGTCTGCTCAGCCGGAAACGGCAGCTGGACCAACTCGACCAGGATATTTTGGATACGGAAAATCAAATCGTGAAACTGCATCGCAGTGTGGATGATGTAAAAGTCCAACTGGAACAGTGTCAGGACAAACTGGATGAACTTCGTCAGTCCGGTGATGATACCCGAAATGCAGAACAGCAGGCTTCGATGGAAATGAAACAGGTAGAGCATGAGCTTCGCCATGTGCTTGAACAGGTTGCCGTTGCCGGGCAGGAGAAGAGCGGCTTTACCGAAGAGATCAAAGAGCTGGATACGGCTCGGATCGTCGCTGTGAAGAAGCTGGAGCAGCTTGAAGAGGAAGAAAAAGCGACTCATCGTGCCATTCATGCAGCTGAGTTTGCTCGGAAAGCCAATGAATCCGCGAAGGAAGAATTGCAGAGCCAACTCACCGAATTGAAAGTGCGCGAAGGCAAGCTTGATCAGGAGCGATTCTCCAATGGAGAACAATTGCGACGTCTGGAGCGGGAAGTGGAGTCGCTGGTGAAAGATCTTCGTCAGAATCGCACGTTGCTGGCTTCAATGGAAGCAGATCTCAAGAAAACACAGACCGAGAGTGTTAAACAGATTGAAGATCTGAACCAGTACAAGCTGAAAAAAGCGGAAGCTTCCCAAGAGCTGGACTTCAAACGTGCTGCCCGAAGTGAGTTGTCGAAAAAGCTTGAGCTTGCCGAGAGCGAAACGAAGGAACAGCGCACGCAGTTAAAAGCTGTGGAAGAACAGACGCGACAGACGGAAATTTCCGTGAACCGGCTGGATGTTGAGCTGGAAAATATACTGCGAAAGCTGACGGATGAATACGAACTGGGCTATGAACTGGCCAAAGAGCGTTATCCTGTACCGGAAGACGTGGAGCATACACAGGCAGAGGTACAGAAGCTGAAGCGCAGTATATCCGCCCTGGGTGATGTGAACCTGGGAGCGATTGAGGAGTTCCAGCGAGTCAATGAGCGATACGAATTCCTGAGTGAACAGAAGAATGACCTGGTGGAAGCTAAAACAACGTTGTATCAGGTTATTCGGGAAATGGAAGACGAGATGGCGAAGCGATTCAAGATTACGTTTGATGCCATCCGCCGTGAGTTCGGTACCGTGTTTAGCAAGCTGTTTGGCGGGGGACGTGCTGACCTTGTTCTGATGGACCCGGAGCGCTTGCTTGAAACGGGAATAGATATCGTGGCTCAGCCACCAGGCAAGAAACTGCAAAACCTGCAACTGTTATCCGGTGGGGAGCGGGCTTTGACGGCGATGGCTTTATTATTTGCTATTCTGCATGTCAAACCGGTACCATTCTGCGTGCTGGATGAAGTTGAGGCAGCGCTGGACGAAGCTAACGTGGTACGTTTTGCCCAGTACTTGCGTGAATTCTCCGAACAGACACAGTTTATCGTTGTTACCCATCGTAAAGGTACGATGGAAGAGGCAGATGTGCTGTACGGTGTTACAATGGAAGAGGGCGGTGTATCCAAGCTCGTTTCGGTTAAACTGGAAGATGAGGAAGCAGTAATTGCCTGATCTGATCCAAACCTGCGAGACAAACGAACTCATTGTAATCATTGAAAATCATTCAGATTGAGCATTTTGCAAAACCGCTTAGATTATGTACACGATGGAGGGGCTTTATGAGTTTTTTTAAAAAGCTTAGAGACAGCATTGCAAGCAAAACGGAGTCGGTCACCAAACAGTTTAAGGATGGATTGGAAAAGACACGTAAAGGGTTAGTGGAAAAAGTGTCGGATCTCGTAATCCGTCGCAAAAAAATCGATGAAGAGTTCTATGAAGAACTGGAAGAGATTTTGATCGGAGCAGACGTTGGTGTGAATACAGTCATGAATCTGATCGAAGACCTGCGCGTTGAGGTGAAAAAACGCAAAATTGAGGATGCGGCTGAGTTGCAGCCTGTATTGTCCGAGAAACTGACGGGTCTTCTTCGCGGTGAACAGAATAACGAATTGAAAATGAACCCGGATGGCATTACCGTCATTTTGTTTGTTGGTGTTAACGGTGTTGGTAAAACAACAACGATTGGCAAGCTGGCACATCGATTTAAACAACAAGGTAAAAAAGTCATCATGGCAGCTGGAGATACGTTCCGTGCCGGAGCCATAGAACAGCTGGAAGTATGGGGGCAACGTGCCGGTGTCGATGTGATCAAACAGCAATCTGGTTCTGATCCAGCAGCGGTTATGTATGATGCGGTACAAGCAGCGAAACAACGGGGTGCGGATGTTCTGCTCTGTGATACAGCAGGTCGTCTGCAAAATAAATCGAACCTGATGGACGAGCTTAACAAGATCTATCGTGTCATTCAGCGTGAAATTCCGGATGCTCCGCATGAAGTACTGATGGTACTGGATGCAACAACAGGTCAAAATGCTTTGAACCAAGCCAAACTTTTCGGTGAGAAAAGCGGCGTAACTGGCCTCGTACTGACGAAACTGGATGGAACAGCCAAAGGGGGGATCGTTGTTGCGATCCGTCAGGAGCTGGACTTGCCTGTGAAGCTCGTAGGACTGGGTGAGAAAATTGATGATCTGCAGCCGTTTGACTCGGAGCAATTTGTGCATGCTTTGTTCGCCGGATTAATCCAGGAACAGCCAGCGGAAAGTGCTGAAGAAGAGGAAGCTAATTCCTAGAATCATTAATAATAGAATGAATTAATAATGTTAACCGTATTGCCAGTGATATACGTGATAAGTGTCACGTGTAATGTCACTGGCAATACGTGTATAATGGAGGAATAAAGCAGGCAATGTTAAAGGGTTAGAAAGGACGGTTGAAAATGGCCAATACGTATACCTATTCTCGCCGTGAAGAAGTCGCCAATGCGGTGACACATGGAATCGGCGCTGCACTCAGTGTAGCTGCACTGGTGATATTGATTGTATTTTCAAGTATGAAAGGCACGGCTTGGCATGTGGTCAGTTTCACGATCTACGGGATCACCATGCTGCTGCTCTATACAAGCTCTACACTCGTGCATGCATGGAAAGATGGAAAAGTGAAAGATTTATTTGAGATTTTCGACCATTCTTCCATTTATTTGTTTATTGCGGGATCGTACACTCCGCTTTTGTTTATTGCTGTTCGCGGTACACTTGGATGGACCCTGTTTGGTATAATCTGGGGAATCGCATTATTCGGCGTGATCTTTAAGGCATTTTTTACGAAAAAGTTTCTATTCATGTCCACGATTTTCTATATTGCGATGGGCTGGCTGATCGTTATTGCCTGGCAACCTCTTATGGCTGCCATTCCTACAGGCGGCATTGTGTTGCTGGTTGCTGGAGGCCTGATGTATACACTGGGTACGCTCTTTTATGTATGGCGTGGATTTCCGTACCACCATGCGATTTGGCATCTCTTTGTGTTAGCAGGCAGTATTCTTCATTTCTTTATGGTACTGCTGTACCTGACACCACTTCGTTAGAACACCATAAACGGATGCATCTCCACGGACTGAGACGCATTCGTTTTTTCTTCTACATAGAGGTGGATCGCAGAGATACAGATCGAATTTGCTTGTTGTAAAAAAGGGTATAAACCAACCGTTAAACATCGAAATAACATATCATCAGTGCTGTTTTTATTGTGACAAGTATTTTTGCTTGACAACCTGATTTGTTTTAGGTATTATTAGGAACGTTGCAAGAGTGTAAAGTGTTTTTCCTTGACGAAGGGAGTGCCCCGATGTGAGTCAAGAAAATCGGCTTGAGAAGACAAACCGGATTAACTTGCTGTTTGCTTTTTATGAATTGTTACTTACCGAGAAACAGCAGACTTTTCTAAAGTATTACTTTCATGACGATTTCTCACTTGGTGAAATTGCAGCCGAGTTTGAGATCAGCCGCCAGGCGGTATACGAGCATATCAAGCGTGCCGAACAAGTGCTGGAAAATTACGAAAGCAAGCTGGGCTTGCTGCAAAAGCATGAACGGCGTAATCGCAATATTGAAGATTTGCAAAATGCATTGGAACGCGCAGGCGTCTCCATTGATAACAACAAACAAATACACGATATCGTTGCTCAGCTTAGTGAATGATAATTGGCTGAGCGGAACGTATCGGTCTTGAAAACAGTATTAAAGCTTAAGGAGGTGGGATCATGGCATTTGAAGGATTAACGACCCGATTACAGAATGTGTTCAGCAAGCTGCGCGGCAAAGGCAAGGTGTCTGATGAAGATGTAGCCGAGGCTATGCGCGAGGTACGTCTGGCATTGCTCGAAGCGGATGTAAACTTCAAAGTGGTCAAGGAATTCATCGCCAAGGTGAAAGAGAAGGCTGTTGGCAAAGAAGTGATGGAGAGCTTCACGCCAGGGATGGTCATCATCGACATCGTTAACAAGGAACTAACGGATTTGATGGGTGGAAGCCAAGCGAAACTGGCTAAAGCGAACAAACCGCCTACGGTGCTGATGATGGTTGGTTTGCAGGGTGCTGGTAAAACAACCACATCGGGTAAACTAGCTAAAATGCTGCAAAAGCAAAACAGCAGACCATTGCTTGTTGCAGGAGATATTTATCGTCCGGCAGCGATCAAACAGTTGCAAGTACTTGGCGAGCAGATCAAAGCGCCGGTATTCACACTGGGAGATCAGACAAGCCCTGTTGAGATCGCACGTCAAGGTCTACAACATGCCAAAGATAACGGTAATGACTATGTTATTATCGATACAGCTGGACGTCTGCATGTTGATGAAGAACTGATGGAAGAACTTCGCCAGATTCACAGCGTAGTGAATCCGGATGAAGTACTGCTTGTTGTAGACAGCATGACAGGTCAGGATGCGGTTAACGTAGCAGAACACTTTAACCAGCAGCTTAATCTGACCGGGGTTGTCCTGACAAAGCTGGATGGAGATACTCGTGGTGGTGCTGCGCTTTCCGTCAAAGCAGTTACGGGTTGTCCAATCAAGTTTGCTTCCCTTGGAGAGAAACTTGACGCTTTGGAGCCGTTCCACCCGGAACGTATGGCTTCACGGATCCTCGGTATGGGTGATATGTTATCTCTGATTGAGAAAGCACAATTAAACATTGATACAGATAAAGCCAAGGAAATGGAACGGAAGATGCGTAATGCAGAATTCACGTTTGAAGATTTCCTGGAGCAGATGGATCAAGTGAAAAAGCTGGGACCAATCGATCAGATCATGGATATGATCCCCGGCATGGGCAAGATGAAACAAGCCAAGGATCTGAAGGTTGATGATAAACAGATGGGCCGGATCGAAGCGATCGTTTACTCAATGACGACCGAAGAGAAACGTAACCCGGACATGATCAACCATAGCCGCCGGAAGCGTATTGCTACCGGAAGCGGAACATCTCTGGCTGAAGTAAATCGTCTGATCAAGCAATTTGATGAGATGCGCCGCATGATGAAACAGTTCTCGGATATGATGGGACCTAAAGGCGGCGGTAAAAATAAAGCGATGAAGCAGCTTAAAGGTATGGGTAAAGGAATGAAGTTTCCTTTCCGTTGATTTAAGCGAAGCTGGATCATATACAGATTTCATTGAAGGAGGTGAATTTTCAAATGGCAGTTCGTATTCGTCTGAAACGTATGGGTGCTCACAAAGCTCCTTTCTACCGCGTAGTGGTATCGGATTCCCGTTCCCCACGTGACGGTCGTTTTATCGAGGAGATCGGTTACTACAACCCGGTTGAACAACCGGCTGTTGTTAAGATCGATGAAGATAAAGCATTGGCATGGCTTCAAAACGGTGCACAAGCATCTGACACTGTCCGCAACTTGCTTAGCAAAGCGGGCGTGATGAAGAAGTTCCACGAGTCTAAATTATCTAAATAAAGTGCTGATTCGGAGGGTCATCTATGGAAGAATTAGTAAGCATAATTGCTAAGGCTTTAGTCGATCATCCGGAAGATGTGACGGTTCGGACGGTTGAGAAAGACCGGCTTGTCGTTTATGAGTTAACCGTTCATCCTGACGATGTCGGGAAGGTAATTGGTAAACAGGGACGAATCGCGAAATCACTTCGTACGGTCGTCACATCAGCAGCAGTTAAGATGGATAAACGGGTTACCGTTGATATCATATCTTAAAGATATACGAAAGGGGGTTAGGATGCATGTCCTAGCCCCTTTTCGTGCATGCTGAACTTAATATGTTGAATTAGATATTGAATTAAAATATTTTGGGTATGAGTGACTTCGGAGCAGTGCAGGGGACGGGATCGATTCTGGAGAAGCGTTAGCGTTCGCCTTTATCACCTCATTTTCACCTTTTAAATTAAGTTCGAAAAATGAGGGGGTAACAGCGATCGAAAGAACGAACCGTCGCCGGAACGACCGTACGAGAGTCGAAGTAGCTGTTTAGTTTGATTTAATTTCGTAGGAGGAACGTATGGCAGAGTTTATGAATGTAGGTAAAATCGTTAATACGCATGGAATTCGCGGTGAGGTGAGAATCATGCCTATAACCGATTTCCCAGAAGTGCGTTTCGCGAAAAATGCAGAGTTGTTTTTCTTTACACCAGATAATCATCCAGTCATGGTTAACGTGGAATCTGCACGTTTGCATAAAAATATGTATATTCTTCGTCTGAAAGAGTATGGCAATATTAATGAAGTAGAGAAGTTTAAAGGCGGTATGGCCAAAGTGTTAAAAGAGAACCTCGCTGAGCTGGAGGAAGGTGAATACTACTTCCATCAAATCGTTGGGTGTTCGGTTATCACCGAAGAGGGTGAAACGCTTGGAACTATCTCTGAAATTTTGACTCCGGGTGCCAATGATGTATGGGTTGTCAAAACGCCAGCAGGTAAAGAAGTGCTGATTCCCGTTATTGATGATGTAGTACTTGATGTGGACATCGAACAGCAGCAAGTGAAGATTCACCTGATGGAAGGGCTGCTGTAACATGAAAGTGGATGTATTAACACTATTCCCGGAGATGTTTGATGGCGTATTCGGAGCAAGCATTCTGGGTAAAGCCCAAACGAAGGGGCTGGTGTCCCTCGGTGCAACCAACTTCCGTAATTATGCCACAAATAAACATAATACGGTCGATGATGCTCCTTACGGTGGGGGTGGAGGCATGGTGCTAAAACCAGATCCGATCTTTGCTGCCGTTGAAGATGTACTGGGGCAACGCGGAGAAGCCGCGGCAACCATGAAAGCTCCACGTATCATTTTAATGTGTCCGCAAGGTGAGACGTTTACACAGAAAAAAGCAGAAGAACTTGTACAGGAAGATCATCTGATTTTTATATGTGGACATTATGAAGGTTACGATGAGCGCATTCGCGAATTTCTCGTGACGGATGAACTATCCATTGGTGATTACGTACTCACGGGTGGGGAGTTACCTGCTATGGTTGCGATCGACAGCATCGTACGTCTTATACCCGGTGTGCTTGGCAATGAGACAAGTGCTGTGACGGATTCATTCAGTACTGGACTCCTCGAATATCCACACTACACACGTCCACCCGAGTTTAGGGGCATGAAAGTACCGGATATGCTGTTGTCAGGACATCACCTGAACATTGAGGCATGGCGCAGAGAGCAGTCTTTGCTTCGTACGTTAGAACGTAGACCGGAGATGTTGGAAACGGCGGACTTGACGGACAAAGAACGCATTTGGTTGAAAAAGATACGCTCAAACCGTAAAAATAGTACAGAGTAAATATATGCAACGTATAAACACGTAAATATTTCTTTTTATAGAGTTTGAAAAAGCCAACCTTGATACCAAAGGTTGGCTTTTCTTATGTGTTTTGTAAAGAAAGCTGGATATTCAATGGGTTATTCTATAAAATGGAGGTATATTTTAAAACTCAGTTTCACTAAATGAAACCAAAGGCGGTGTATGAATGACTTACAATATTATTGGTCTTGATCATATTCAGCTCGCAGCACCAGAAGGCTGTGAAGAGGAGGCACGTCATTTTTTCAATAAAGTTCTGGGCTGGACGGAGATTCCCAAACCTGAAATTCTGAGAAAACGGGGTGGTGTATGGTTCGAGTGTGGTAGATACCAAGTGCATATTGGCGTACAAAAAGATTTTATTCCCGCTACAAAAGCTCATCCAGCATTTCATGTACAACATTTGGATCAGTTGCGTGATCATCTCATTCATAACCAAATTCATATTGTCGATGACGAAGCAAGGGCAGATGAAGGTGTAAGACGTTTTTATATAAATGATCCTTTTGGCAATCGTCTTGAGTTTTTAGAGTGGGCTTAAAATCATTCGTTTAAATCGTTTAATTATGTAGGCACTTTTTTGCAGCTTTGAACATTTTTGCATGACCACATAATAGGGTTGTAAAAAACAGGGGTTTTCTTTATGGTGAACTCAGCTGGATTTGAATAACAACGATAAGCTGAGGAGGAAGATGATGAGCATTCAGCCTTATGAAATCGCCAGACTAAATATTAGCCAAGCCGGAGAACGCTGCAAAATGCTTTTGGGAGATCTAAACGGGGATGGCAGACTTGAAATGTTGCTGGTACAGGCAGATGGGGGTATAGACGATCGGTATGTTCCACATCAGGTATGTTGTTTGACTGCATTTGATCTGGAAGGAACATTACTATGGCAGGTCGGAACTCCTGATCCCGATGCAGGGGGTCCGGGTTCAGACTATCCCGCTCAGGTCGCAGATTGGGATGGAGATGGAAATAATGAAGTATTGTGTGTCATGGACAAACAATTTCTCGTGTTGGATGGCCGGACCGGAGAGATTAAAGAAACACGTGATCTGCCAGGTGATGAAGCACATGACTGCATTATTCTCACCAACCTGACGGGTAACCAGCAGAAAATGGACATTATACTGAAAGACCGCTATAAGACGTTATGGGCACTCGACCATGATTTTAATTTGTTATGGAAGCATGAAGGGAATCCGGGACATTTTCCATGGGTATATGACATCGATGGAGATGGGAAAGATGAAGTGATGGCCGGATATGACATGCTGGATCATGATGGGACGTTGTTATGGTCTTGTCATAATCTCGATGATCATGCTGACTGTATATGGTTTGGCGACGTTGATGGTGATGGGGAAGTCGAGATTGTTATCGGTGGCAGTGTTACGGTCATGATGGACCGCTATGGTAATGAGAAGTGGCGTTATGAAGATTCGATTGAATCACAGCATATTGCATTAGGCCATTTTTGTACTGGAATGATAGGTTTACAGATTGCAGGTCTGGACCGGATTGTCCGTGGGGATGAGAATGGTAAGGATGGAATGTTCATGTTGGATAGCGCAGGGCAAGAAATATGGAAAGAAAACCGCACGACTCCTGGCTGGTTAACCATTATAGAGCCTGTATGTAACTGGGATGAAGGTGGACTCGATTATATTTTGGCGTATCGCCGAGGTGGAGATGTGTTGCCTTCTTTGGTAGATGGAGATATGAAAACGGTTACTGAATTCCCGAAAGAGGGATATGCGGTACATGCAGACCTGGTTCAGACGGGGAAAGAACAGATCATCATCTATGACGCAGAGGAAGCAGTGATTTATTCCAGCTCTCCGATGACATTATCACTTACCGATGCAAAAAGAGCCAAGCCTCAGCTCAAAAGGCTGTATAGCTCGACTCTGTATCCGGGCGGTGAAGTTAAAATCTAGATTTTACTGATCATTCTCCGATGCAGGTAATTCGTTCTGCGGATTGGATTTGGGTTGAAGCAACGTCGCCAAATCAGTACCTGTCGTGACCGTCAAGCGAGGCAGCCTCATGGGATGATCTCCTGGATGCACAAATCCAGACTTTACGGTAAAGGCCATGCGATATCCATGTTGTTGTAACTTGTAGATCATCTGTGTGCTGGTATAACCAAAAGGATAGGCCAAATAAGGTGTGTCTATTCCGGTTTCCTTCATTTGCTGGATATCATCATCCAGAAGACTGGTGTCCAGACCGACAGGTACGCTGTTCCCACAGCGCATAAATCCCTTATGATGCAGGTTATAGGTATGGCTGTTGAACTCAAATACGTCGGTTGCTGCCTGCATCTCTGGCTTGGAGATGAAACTGTTAATGGCGGGCTCAAATACCGAAGGTTGATCTTGAATTTTACTGCCTATGACAAACAGCGAGGCATGAAAATTATATTTTTGAAGCACAGGGTAAGCTAATGTATAATTGTTCTGGTATCCATCATCAAAGGTAATCACAATGGACTTCTGTGGCAGGGAAATCTTCCCGCTAACATATTGTTCAAGCTGATTCAATGTAATCGTGCGGTAGCCTTCATCATGCAGGTATTTCATATTTTGCTCAAAATCCTCCAGATTAATGATGGATTTATTATCTGTCTCGTGATTATTCAGTTTGGGCTCTATGTAATGATACATCAGCACAGGAACTTCTGTAGCGGTACCTTGTTCAATCCTGAAGGTAGAACGATCCAGCGCAGATTGGTTAGAGAAGTCAGTGTGTGACAGCTCGAATGCTTTGCGTTTGACTATGTCCCAGGATGTGCAGGCTTTGTGTGACAGTGCATTCGTTGGGTGAGTTACGGCATATGAATATAGTGTAATGGAGCATGTGAGCATGGCGAGTAGGGCAAGTGTGATCTTTTTCCAATATTTCATAAGTCTTGGGATTCTCCTTTTAAAGTGGTCAATAAGTTATATCATAGACGATATTACTACACTGGAAGTTACAGTATTTTTTCCTGTATCAGGTTGACTTGCAGATGAGAGCGTTGATTCACTTTCCATACGGGAGAATGTATTTTAGAATGAAGTTAACATGTGATGGATGAGTTTCAGAGTGGCAGATTGAACAATAGGCATTTGTTTAATTTCTCTTGTGTTTTGATATGCTGCGTGATACAATAAGTCTGTTATGTGGAATACGGCGGTCCTCTATGGATGATGAAGGAGACAAGGTGATCTCTGGAAGAAGTATGAACGCCTGTATGGAAGGAGGGAGTCATAGATGAATATCGTTCAAGCGATTACACAAGAACAACTTCGCAAGGATCTTCCGAGTTTTCGTCCTGGTGACACTTTGAAAGTGCACGTTAAGGTAATCGAGGGAACTCGCGAGCGTATCCAATTGTTCGAAGGTGTTGTGATTAAACGCCGTGGTGGTGGAATCAGTGAGACTTTTACAGTTCGTAAAATTTCTTACGGTGTAGGTGTGGAAAGAGCTTTCCCGCTTCATTCCCCTAAAATCGATAGAATCGAAGTGGCTCGCCGTGGTAAAGTTCGTCGTGCGAAGCTTTATTATCTTCGTGAACTACGCGGTAAAGCAGCGAGAATTAAAGAAATTCGTTAATATAACGGATACCGGGAAGGGCTTGGAGACAAGCCCTTTTCGTTTTTGTCCGGGAAAAGTTGAACCGGAGGTACACTTCCGAGTAAAATGGTATGGCAACACATGCGGGGAATAGTCCGGGAGGCTTGTAAAATCAGTTATTGATAACATTTGAATTGTGGATTAAATGTACTGTAATGCTTGGTGTAAGATTACATAACTGATGTGAATGTTTTGTATCCATCCATTGAGTTATTGGAACGATACAGAATGCTGGATGTGTGTACTGCTATAAACATGTACTGTGAAGAGAGGAAGATCTTGAATGGAACAAGAAGTTCAACATGACCAGGGCAATCCTGCCGAAGAGAAAAACAGTCGATCCAAAAAAGCCAAAAATGAAATTGTTGAATGGCTTAAAGCCATTGTTATCGCATTAGTTCTCGTCATTCTCATTCGGTGGTTGCTCTTCAAACCGTTTGTTGTGGACGGTCCGTCCATGCAGCCGAACTTTGAAACGGGTGAACGTGTGATCGTCAACGAAATCTTATATGATATCAGAGAACCGAAGCGCGGTGAAGTTATCGTCTTCCACGTACCATCCGAAGGTCGAGATTTCATTAAACGTGTTATTGCTGTAGAAGGTGATACCGTTGAGGTTCAAGACGATACCGTGATGGTTAACGGTAAAAAGGTTGATGAAACGTATATTCAAGGAGCCATTGATGCAGCTGAAGCAAATGGTGGAACCTATAACGTGAAGGATTTCCCGAATGAACAGTTCCCTGATGGCAAAGTGCCGGCAGGTCATGTGTTTGTCATGGGAGATAACCGTCCAAATAGTACAGACAGCCGTATGATCGGTTATGTTTCGTTAAAAGATATTATTGGTCGTGCAGATGTGATTTTCTGGCCGATCGGTGAGATTAAGTGGATCAACCACTGAAATTGAAGTAAATAATGAGGTGAAGACAAGTTGACGATACAATGGTTTCCAGGTCATATGACTCGAGCCAGACGCCAGATTCAGGATAAGTTAAAGCTCATCGACGTGGTCATCGAACTATTGGATGCCCGTCTGCCTGTCTCCAGCCGTAATCCAATGATCGACGAAATATTGCTGGATAAACCCCGGATGATTTTGTTGAACAAATCGGATTTGGCAGATGCAAAAGTGACGCAAGAATGGATTGAATATTTCAAAAAAGAAGGAATTACCGCTTTTCCTGTAGATGCTTCGACGGGAACCAATGTTAAAGATATTCCCGTGCAGGCCAAGCTTCTTCTTAAAGAAAAAATTGACCGTCAAATTGCTAAAGGGATTAATCCTCGTGCGGTTCGCGGGTTGATCGTAGGGATTCCCAATGTAGGTAAATCAACACTGATTAACCGACTGGCTGGACGGAGTATTGCGTTAACAGGAGATCGTCCTGGTGTGACGAAGGGGCAACAGTGGATCAAGGTAGGCAAAGAAATGGAGTTATTGGATACTCCAGGTATTCTTTGGCCTAAGTTCGAAGATCAAAATGTAGGTTATCGTCTTGCCGTAACTGGTGCGATCAAAGAGGAAATTTTGAATGCAGAGGATATCGCCTTTTTTGGAATCAGTTACCTGATGCGTTATTACTGGGACGCTTTGGAAGAGAGATACGGACTTCAGGATTTCTCCAAGGATGCAGATGATTCAGATAGTGTTATTGCAATTATGGAACAAGTCGGCCGTATACGTGGTTGCATTGTAAGCGGTGGACGTATTGATCTGGAAAAGGCATCACGAGCATTTCTGCGTGAACTGCGAGCGGGTAAAATGGGACGTTTCTCTATGGAAGCTCCTTATTAAAAAATGGACTCTACACGATGAAGATCATTATCTTCATTTGTTCATTTCATATATACAAGTGCCGAAAGAAGCGGCCGTTACCGGATTACCGGGAGCGGTCGTTTTTTTGTGTATACAAACGCGGAAGTAGAGCTGGAACATACGTCGAAAACGATAAAATGGAAGAGGATTGAAGAACAGTACGCTTTATGGAATTGGCTGACCTATATATCAGGTGCATCTAAATCGTGCTATGATAAATGGTGGTGCAATTTAAATTAGACGAGGTCTGATATATTCAATTTAAACCATCAAATACCGATAAATGAAGACATCACTATCTTTATATTGTAAATCTCAAGGAAAAGTTTTACTGAGAGAGACAGGTTGTACAGAACAAAAGACAGAGGATCTACGTCTATATTATAAAAAGTTGTAAGTTATACGCATGCTGAAAAAGCGTGGGTAGAGGAGATGAGCGTTATGGTTGAAAATAATGAAGAGATCGGGTTGAATCTACTGGATACTCCGATTGGACCAAAGAAGAAAAAAGAAGTCAGTGAACCTCGAGATCTGTTGCTCTATGAGCAGGAGTATTGGGACAGTGGATTTGAACATATTGCTGGTATTGATGAGGTGGGACGGGGATGTTTGTTTGGGGATGTTGTCGCAGCGGCGGTTATTTTACCGAAGGATCTCATCCTGGAAGGCGTGAATGACTCCAAGAAATTAACGGAGAAAAAACGGGATGCATTATATGACATCATTATGGAAAAAGCGCTGGCGGTAGGTATCGGGTACGCGGATGCAGAGACAATTGATCGGCTTAACATCAAGCAGGCTGCGAGACTTGCGATGAAACGTGCGGTTGAAGCATTGGTAGAAACTCCTGATTATATGCTGGTGGATGCTGAGAAGGTGGATGTGAATATACCTCAACTGTCCATTATTAAAGGTGATGCTAATAGTCAATCGATCGCAGCGGCATCTATTATTGCCAAGGTTACGCGAGATGGGCTGTGTAAGGAAGAATGGGATACGTTATATCCGGAATATGGTTTGTCGATACATAAAGGATATGCAACAAAAGTTCATCGGGAGCAAATTATGGCATTGGGGGCAACCCCGATGCATCGGCGCAGTTTTCTGGGCAACCTGCTTGGAGAGCAGCAATCTTTGTTTTAACACAGGTTTGAAGAAAGGAGGGGGAGAGATTTGAATATCGGTTCCATGATAAAGGGGTTAATGGGAGACAGTAAGCCCGGCAATGCCAAACCGCTTGAATTAAAGGAAGGTCAGGTGGTTCGTGGCTCCGTCGTTAGTGTATCCGATGATGGGGGAGAAGCAGTTCTGCAGATTCAAGGTGTGCAAGTGCGCGCCAAGTTGGAGACTCCACTCCGTCCGGGTGAGACCACGTTGCTTCAAGTGCAACCTCCAGGTGAAAATGGCATAACGGTAATGAAACCTATGACGGGTACACTTGCTGAGCTGCCACAAGCTTCGCTGAACAACCTGCTTAAGGATGTAGGACTGCCGGATACAAAAGGGAACCGGGAGCTGTTACTTGCCATGCAGCGTAGCGGATTGCCGCTAACGAAGGATAATGTGGCTATGGTCCAGAATATGATGACTGCTAAACCTGCACAGGTCCCTGTGGAAGAATGGGTGCAGGCGACGGGAATTGCTTTTCAGCGTGGTCTTCCGGTTACGGCGGAAACAGTAAAAGGATTACACCAGACGGTGTTTGGCCCCCCTCTGCACCAGTTGTTAAGCGGGTTGGCTGACCAGTTGGAAACGATGCTGACTCAAACAACAGGTAAACCACTATTGCTTGGAGAACAATCTGCTACGTTGAAACCAGCAGTCGTGGCTGGTGCACCTGTTGTACCGAATGCTTCACAGACGGAAGAAGGATTGGCTGCATCAGGCAATGGTCGTCAGGTGACTGGAACCGGAACACCTGCTTTGTCAACGCAACAAGGACAAGCGGCATTGGCAGGATCTATATCCATGACGGATGGCGGGGCAGAGGATGCAGGTACTGCGGTGAAAGGAAATGTGCAGACCGGCGGAGGCACAGGAAATGCTGAAGCCGGGGCAAAGGCAGTTGCCAGCAACGTTGAAACGGCTGGCAAAGGGGGTGCAGGTATTCCGTCTGGAACTGGAATACCTGGAGAGAGCCCGCGCGGGGCTGACGCGGGGCAGGCTGGGAGCCGCCCGGGTACATCGGGGGCGGCAGCAGAATCTGTGGCTGGCCGTGTAAGTGCAGGCCAGCCTGAAACAGGCGCGGCCGGGCGGACTGACGGCCGCGCTGAAACGCCTGCTGCTACGGGGACGCCGTCCGTAGCAGGCCAGGCGGCGCCAGCAGCGCCTACGGCAGCGCAGCTGGCGCCCAAGCTGCTGGCGCTGCTGGACGCCCTGCGCAGCGCGTCCACTGCCGCACCGGCACAGCCTGGTGCGGCAGCACTGGCCGCCCCTGCATCGCAGGGCGGCCAGGCGGCTGCGGCTGCCGGAGGCGTGCCGCAGCCGTTGCCAGCCGGCGCTGATGCGCCGCCGGCTGGCGGTAATGCCGCAGCACCTGCGGGAGCTGCGGCAGTGCACGCGCCTGTCACCCACGAGGGGGACCCGTGGGTGGGGCGCGTGCTGAAGCTGCTCGGTGCGGAGCACGAGCAGCAGGCCGTTCACGGCGCGGCAGTGCAGCCGCGCGTGGGGGATGCGGCGAGTCCGGCAAATGCGGACACGCTGAAGGGCTTGCTGCTGCAACTTGCCAGCAGCGAAGGTGCACCGGCGGCGCTTAAGGATGCCGCCGGACAGGCCGTGCAGTATCTGACAGGTCAGCAGTTATTGCTGACAACAGATCGCAGTGCTACATTTGCACAGATGCACTGGTTTATTCCGATCACTGGACCGGACGGGGAAGAAACGGCGTCTGTTCAGATTCAATCACGTCGTGGATCTCGTGGAGAGCTGGATGCGTCCAACTGCCGTCTATGGTTTGATCTTGACATGAAAAGTCTTGGGCCTACTTTGGTAGATGTCCATGTGGTTAATAACATTGTCAGTCTGCGTGTATTAAATGATCGCGAAGGAATGGGACCGCTTCTGGAGAGCGGACGAGAGGTGATCCATCAGGCATTGGACAAGCTGGGCTATCAACTGCTGACCTTCAAGGCGGAACCGTGGCCTGCGGGCCAGGAACCGGGCGCGGAACGAAAAACGCGGGCCTCGGACTATAGTCCTGAACGATACAAAGGGGTGGACTTGAAGGTATGAAAGACGAGTCGTCACAACCGGACCTACTTTCCAAAAAGGCGGTTGCCCTAAAGTATGTCCCTGGAGAGAGTGAAGCACCTGTTGTTGTAGCCAAGGGGCGCGGCAAAGTGGCAGAAGCCATTCTGGATAAAGCCAGAGAAAACGGCGTGGCTGTTCAGGAGGATGCAGCACTTGTGGAGGTGCTCTCCAAGTTGGATCTGGATGAACAGATTCCGGCAGAACTGTATCAACTGGTCGCAGAGGTGCTAACGTACGTCTACCGTGCAGATCGCATGGCCTCAGGACGTGAGGAAAATGAGTCATGGTAGAACGTAGATTGGGTCAGGAGCCAGGATTAAAGCTCACACGACAGCAGAAAGGCCGATTAGGTGAAGAGGCTGCCTGTCAATGGTTACGAGAGCACGATTATCGGATCATTAGACAGAACTGGCGTTGCCGTAGCGGTGAGATTGACATCATTGCTTCCTGCGAGGGCCTGATTGTCTTTGTGGAAGTAAGAAGCAGAAGTGGAGCCGCTCAGTACGGTACACCTCAGGAATCGGTTGATATGCGTAAAATGCAGCAGGTACGTTCAACCGCATCCGTATATTTGCAAATGACGGGAGAGACGGAACTTCAGATCCGTTTTGATGTAATTGCCGTAATGCTTGATCAAGCAGGAGAAATTGTCTCTGTGAATCATATTGTTAATGCTTTTTAAGAATTACAATCGAAGTTACTACTGTATTAATTGATACGAATTGTATCTTTTTAATATGAGTTGGTCAGTGATTTCGAGGTACAAGTTTAATTATGTCTTATCTTTGCATTCGTTTTAGTTTTAAAATTAGTTAAAATACTAAAGCCGCAGTTCCTATTTATACAGGAATTGCGGATTTTTTTGATTTAACTATGAAATCACAAAACAAAGGATAGAGCATTGATAATAAAATCATCGTATTTCAGAAATTTATAGATACAAAATGTATCATTTGTAATAAAATAAGAAAGTTGAAATTTAAAGAGAGGTTGGTGGGATGTATGAAAGAGTTTCAGAATACTTCGAACAACACAGTAAAACAAGTATGGGAGTGCCCTCGGATGGAAGTGCTGGATATCAGCGAGACCATGAACGGTGGACAGGGGATTTGGCAATATGTTTGGGACGGAGAATTCTGGAAGCTTGAGCTTATGGTCAGTTAATTTAAGAAGTTAAAGAGGAATGTTTGATCAATAAAATAAATGGTGAGGTGTAGTGAGAAGATGCAGACAAGTATCAAATGGATCATTCGACTAAGTACACTATCTTTATGTTTCATTTTGTTTGGAATCATGTATTCCGGAGTTTCTTATGCAGCCGATCCGTCTACACAGGCAAGTGTATCAGGTAAAGTTATTGATCGTCAGGGATTACCTGTCCAGAACGCTACTGTCAAGTATTGGCTTAATTATCGTGGGGATACGTCAGAGAAAAGCGTGAAGACGGATGGGAATGGACGGTATCATATTATAGAGTCCGTTGAAGACAATACGGACATTACTTTTGTAGTTGAAGCAGAGGGTTATGTGACGTACAGACACTATGGCTCCTACGGATTGTCCGGTGGAGAGCAAATAAAGCTTGATTTTCATATTTATGAGCCATCCACGATTGTAGGAACAGTCAAAGATCAGGCAGGCAGACCGGTTCCAGATGCTCGTATAAAAGTAACAAGTGTCTTTGATCGTATAGTGAAAACTGATCAGCAAGGTCGATATGCGGTTACAGGAATTGATTACGCCTATAATCCGAACATTGCAATATGGGTAGATGCCGATGATTATATGTTATATGAACAGGATCGCTTGGGTGTCCGGGAGGGAGGAACCTTGAGAATGGATGTTGTTTTGGCAGAGGCGGCACACGTGCGGGGAAAAGTTGTAGATGAGTCGGGCAATCCAGTAAGTGGGGCTAAAGTTAATGCTGGAGGTTCGGCAACAACAGATGCTCAAGGCAACTATTTAATAAAGCGCGTACCAACAGGGGCTAGAACGATAACGGGAGAAGCAGCAGGATATCTAAAAACGAGCCTAAGCGTTACTCTTGTAAAAGGAGATCATAATACGTTTAATATCGTACTTAAGAAGGATGCAGATATTACACCTCCAGTAACCAAGTACAGATTAGTTCCTATTACAGATACTGTGAACGGGAAAATATACATCAAAGGATTTACATTCAGACTTCAGGCAACAGACGAAGTCAAAGGTTCGGGCGTAAAAACAACGCAATATCGAATTAACGGGGGAGAATGGAAAAACTATGAAGGACCTGTTAAGTTTTATGCCCCTGATGTCAAGGTGGTAGAGTACTATAGTACAGATGTTGCAGGTAACCAGGAGAAGTACAACAAAATGGATTTTATTAATGGCACATTTGAAGGGAATGGCACGTTTGAAGGGGAGAGTTACGACGATTGATTACTCGTTGATATGATATGTGAATAAATAACATGAGAATAAAAGACGGTTCTGACTTTATGATCCCTCGTGGTGAATCAAGATTCAGAGTCGTCTTTTCTGTTGGAATGACCCTAACGGTACTGACCTTTGCCTCCCCTTTGAATCTCGTGATCAGATGGGTGTATAATCAAGAAGGTAAACTGGTATTTTATTATGTCATAAAGAAATTATATTGAATGTACAAGGCCGCGAATCACTATTGCGGTTGCAAATGATTTTATAAACAGGAGGTACGGCCGATGAGTAAAGCTACGAAAACAACAAATGAAGTCAGAAATGCGATTCAAAACCGTCGTACGGTGAAAAAATTCAAAAAAGAAGCTGTTCCTACACAGCAGATTATAGATTTGCTGGATACGGCAGTCTGGGCTCCTAACCATAAACTGCGTGAACCTTGGAGATTTTTGTTGTTTACCGGAAATGGACGGAAGAAACTGGCGGAGGCTATTGATGCAGAAATGGGAGAAGACAACAAATTCTCACCCAATATTATGCAAGTTCCATCCGTTATGCTTGTTGTGCTGGAAGAAGATCCAAGACAGAATATCTGGGACGAAGACTTCGCTGCGGTTAGTGCATTGGTTCAAAACTTTATGCTTGCAGCCTGGAGTGAAGACATTGGAACGTTCTGGGTGACCAAGCCATTTTTGTACGCTCCCAAATTCCGCAAATCGCTTGGAATAGAGGCGGGAGAGAAGATTGTAGGCATGATTTATATGGGTTACCCTGATGTTATTCCTTCTGCCAAAGAACGCACACCAGCCAAGGACAAACTCACTCTTTTTGAATAATAAATTATTGTAGACCTTAGCTATATAAGATCCCCTTACGTTTACAGGGGAAATCCACGTACAAGTACCTTTCTTCACAGAAGAGAAGGGCTTGTACGTTTTTTTGTCATGTTGGTGTATCCGCATTGTAGAATCTGCATAAGGAATCCTTCTCGATTTTCCTCTGATGTCTGCAGTTTCATGCCCATTTCACTGCCTTTGGGTAAATCGGCCTGTTCTTTCCTCCATATGCTTCTAAAATAGATTAAGATCCAATTGACGATACTGGATGGCTTCAGCCACATGAGCTGTCACAATTTCACCTTCATGGTCCAGATCGGCAATTGTCTGTGCCATCTTGATTATCCGATCATGTGCACGCATGCTCAGGTTTAACGTTTGCAGCGTTTGCTCTAACAGCTGCTCTGCCTCTTGGGGGAGATGGATCGTTCGTCGCAAAAGCGTGCCCGAAAGCTGGCTATTCCAACGAACCGAACTTTTGGCATAACGTGTAGCCTGAATTTGATGAGCGTGGATCACTTTTGCCTGCATTTCTTCAGAGGAAGGGGAAGCAGCAGACTTGCGCCACTCGCCTGGTGGAGGAACTTCAACCTGAAGATCAATGCGGTCCAGCAGTGGTCCTGAAATTTTGGCTCGGTACGCGGCAACACGGGCTGGACTACATATGCAGCGTTGCTCCTCCGAATGAGCGGACAAATAACCGCAGGGACAGGGATTCATGGAACATGCAAGCATAAACTGGGCCGGAAAGGTGAATGCAGCCCGTGCCCGACTAATTGTCACTGTGCGATCCTCTAACGGCTGCCTTAATACCTCCAGCACTTGACGCTGGAATTCAGGTAATTCATCCAGAAACAATATGCCACGGTGGGCAAGGCTCACTTCACCCGGTTTTGGGATACCACCGCCTCCAATCAGACCAGAAGTGGATATTGTATGGTGAGGCGAGCGAAAAGGTCTATCTGCAATCAGGCCTTGAGGCGCTTCTTTCAATTTGCCTGCGGCACTTAATACTTTGGTGACTTCTAACGCTTCATCTTCTGACAAAGGAGGAAGGATGGAGGGCAGACGTTTGATTAACATCGTTTTGCCCGTGCCTGGCGGTCCAACGAGCAATATGTTATGCATGCCTGCTGCTGCAATCATAAGCGCGCGTTTTACATGATGCTGCCCCAGAACATCGCTATAGTCATCTGCAAATAATGGTGTTTGTCTTGGCTTCCTATCCGCCATCTTATGAGTCTTATCAGTTATAGGAGCAGCAAGGTGTGCATAATTTTTCAACACGACTGGTCCTGCATTCGATTTGTTTGGTATTCCCACTGAACTAGAGGGTTGATCTGGGTTTTCCGGAGCAATATCCTGTAAATGACGAATGCCAAAAACCTGGATACCTCGAATCAGTGACGCTTCCTCCACGTTATCCAAAGGTAGGAGCACGGACGTAAAGCCTTGTCGTTTGGCCAGATCCACCATGGATAAAATGCCGGGCACGGACCTGATCGAACCGTCCAACGCCAGTTCGCCAACCACGAGTGTCCGTTCCTGGGGAGGAAGTACAAGCTGACCGCTTGTCATAAGTAAACCAATAGCAATGGCCAGATCAAAGGAAGATCCTTCCTTGCGCAGATCAGCGGGGGCCAGATTGATTGTGATCCGCTGTAAAGGGTACTGATATCCGCAATTTTTAATCGCTGCACGAACACGTTCAACGGCCTCACGAATGGCTGAATCCGGTAAACCAATGATGGACGTCTGTGGCAGACCATTGGATAAATCAGTTTCCACTTCGATCAGAACGCCATCAATTCCGTACAAACATGCACTATGCAATTTTCCGTACATAACAAAGAAACACCTCACTCGATTCTTGACTCCGCATAATACGGGCCAGTCTACGAATTAAGGTGCTTCCTCAGCTTCTACTAAGCATTTTATATAAAAGGAATCATGGAGTCAACCTGTCATTATCATTGCTGTAGTCATCTTTCCTGATCCCTGAATTTTATTTCTGGAAGGAAAACATTAAATAGCTTTGGTGAAAATGGTTACGTATAAAATTTCATTATGTTTATTAAATTTTGCCCGAGAAGGCGTGAATCTGTTCGATGGACTTATCTATTATTGTTGTTAAATCATGGGGATGAACTGTTGATTATCTAATTATATTTATGTTTTACACAATCTAATTTATCATAATTAAATTGAATAGTAAAATCATTTGTGCTCAATTATTCTGTTTTTTTTCTATTTTGTGATAGTATAGATCTATAGTTCCCGTATTATTAGGAATAGATTGCACAATAGGCAGGTGAGAAAGACATATGCAGACTGACAGTTTGAAGCTGGATAACCAATTATGCTTTGCCATATATGCTTGTTCACGTGAGATTACGAAGATGTACCAGCCTTATCTGGAGGTACTTGGCGTAACGTATTCCCAGTATTTGGTGTTGATGGTTTTATGGGAACGTGAAGAATGTACGGTTAAGGAGATCGGGGAGGCTCTCTATCTCGATTCGGGAACGTTGACACCACTTCTCAAACGTTTGCAGTCAGCAGGACTTATTAATCGCGAACGCTCGGCTCAGGACGAACGAAAAGTATTAATTACACTAACCGACTCGGGTCGTGAGTTGCGGAACAAGGCATTATCCATACCTGAATCCATTCAGGGAGATGCGTGTTTGAACAGTACAGAGTTTGAAACATTGCTGGGTCAGTTCAAAGGATTGCTGGAGAAAGTTCACGAAACCAACACTAACGCAGCCAAAAAATAAAATGTAGTTTTACATCAAGGAAACCTCAGTTTTTAGCTGAGGTTTTTTCCATATATACCCAAGCATTCACAATATGGGATCATACTCATATCAAAATACTGTCTATTAACCATTAGTTTTTTAAGGAAAGCGTTTTAAAAACGTGTTACAATGAATTGGGCTTGAGTGAAAATAGTCAACATTTGTCTTTTGTTAGTCTACCAACCCGCCTTGTTGCAGTCATGTTGATAGGAGGATTCGAGAATGAATATCCATGAATATCAAGGAAAAGAAGTACTGAAACAGTATGGAGTTACCGTTCCAAACGGAAAGGTTGCTTATACAGTCGATGAAGCGGTCGCGGCCGCTGAGGCATTGGGCAGTCCAGTGACTGTTGTCAAAGCACAGATTCACGCAGGTGGCCGGGGTAAAGCCGGCGGCGTAAAAGTGGCAAAGAGTACGGATGAAGTTCGTGCCTATGCTTCCGAAATTCTGGGAAAAGTATTGGTAACACACCAGACTGGACCAGAAGGTAAAGAAGTGAAACGTCTTCTGATTGAAGAAGGATGCGATATCCGCAAAGAGTATTATGTGGGTGTTGTTGTGGACCGTGCCACAGGCCGTGTAGTTATGATGGCTTCCGAAGAAGGCGGTACTGAGATTGAAGAAGTAGCTGAAGCTACACCTGAGAAAATTTTCAAAGAAATCATTGACCCTGCCATTGGATTGCAAGTGTTCCAGGCCCGTAAACTGGCCTACAGCATTAAGATTCCGAATGAACTGGTGAACAAAGCTGTTAAGTTCATGCTCGCGCTGTACACTGCATTTGTCGAAAAAGATTGCTCTATTGCCGAGATTAATCCTCTCGTTGTTACCGGAGATGGAAACGTTATCGCGCTAGATGCGAAATTAAACTTTGACTCCAACGCCCTGTTCCGTCACAAAGACATTTTGGAACTGCGTGACCTGGATGAAGAGGATGAAAAAGAAATCGAAGCTTCCAAATACGACCTCAGCTACATAGCACTTGATGGCAACATCGGCTGTATGGTCAATGGTGCGGGACTTGCGATGGCAACGATGGATATTATTAAATACTACGGTGGAGACCCCGCCAACTTCCTTGACGTTGGGGGCGGTGCGACAACGGAGAAGGTGACTGAAGCATTTAAGATCATCTTGTCCGATGCCAAAGTAGCTGGGATCTTTGTTAACATCTTCGGTGGCATCATGCGCTGTGATGTTATCGCCAATGGTGTTGTTGAAGCCGCGAAGCAGCTTGGCCTGACCAAACCGCTGGTTGTTCGTCTTGAAGGAACTAACGTGGAGCTTGGCAAACGTATTCTGGGTGAATCTGGCCTGAATATCGTTCCTGCTGATTCCATGGCCGATGGTGCACAGAAAATTGTTGCCCTCGTAAAATAAGTTCATTCCTTAGTACCGGAGCTGTCCGGGAATTGAAAAATAACCGTAAGGATGTGAAGCAACGTGAGTATTTTGATCGATAAAAATACAAAAGTCATTACGCAAGGCATTACGGGTTCAACGGGAATGTTCCACACGAAGGGCGCATTGGACTACGGAACCCAGATGGTAGGCGGAGTTACACCGGGTAAAGGCGGAACTAATGTGGATATCACGTTGGAAGACGGCACAGTAGCTAGTCTGCCGGTGTTCAACACTGTGCAGGAAGCGAAGGAAGCTACAGGCGCAACAGCGAGCGTCATTTACGTTCCTCCTGCATTTGCAGCAGATTCCATTATGGAAGCTGTTGATGCTGAGCTGGACCTCGTGATCTGTATTACAGAAGGTATTCCGGTTCTTGACATGATCAAGGTTGACCGCTTCATGGAAGGTAAAGATACTGTCCTGATCGGACCAAACTGTCCAGGTGTCATTACACCAGGAGAATGTAAAATCGGTATCATGCCTGGTTACATCCATATGGCAGGGCACGTAGGCGTTGTTTCCCGTAGTGGAACACTTACCTATGAAGCCGTTCATCAACTGACGACACGTGGTATTGGACAATCTTCAGCTGTAGGAATCGGGGGAGACCCGGTAAAAGGCTCGGAGTTCATTGATATCCTCAAACGGTTCAATGAAGATCCACAGACTCATGCGGTCATCATGATTGGTGAGATTGGTGGTACAGCTGAAGAGGATGCTGCAGATTGGGTACGTGAAAACATGACCAAACCGGTTGTTGGCTTTATCGGTGGCGTAACAGCGCCTCCAGGCAAACGGATGGGCCATGCTGGCGCTATTATCTCTGGCGGTAAAGGTACAGCCAAAGAGAAAATTGCTAAGCTGGAATCATGTGGAATCAAAGTAGCACCAACTCCTGCTGAGATGGGTTCGACTTTGGTGAGTGTACTTGAGGAACGCGGTATTTTGAATTTGTGCACGACACATTAATTCTTTTTCGTTATAATAGAAGAAACGGCTCGGAAATGATTTATTTCTGGTAGACCGACTATTATGGTTACGGAAAAGGTAAGCAACCTTTTGTCCTTGAACAGGGCGAAGGGTTGCTTTTTTGCGTTTTTTTTACGGGAAAAGGGGGAGGAATTGTCTCTCATCTGCGTAAACGCTTGCATTCCGTGGTCACTTAACACACAATATGAGGGAAGATCTCTTCCCGCTTTGGGAGGTTTATGGTATGGAAGAAAGATGGATCTTGTTTGGGTTACATGAGATGGAGGGCATTGGCAAGAAAACAATCTCGAAACTGATTCTGGGACAACATGAACTACCCGAACTATTGAATTATGGGGAAAGCGACTGGGTCGCAGCAGGCTTGCGCAAAGATCAAGCTGCACGCTTGGCTAGCCAATTTACTATCGACTGGATCGAGAGTAAAAGAGAACACGTTTACAATCAGGGGATAGAGGTTATTACTTATCTGGATCAGAAATATCCCATATTAATGAAGGAAACCGTTCAGCCTCCCTGGGTAATGTATGCTCGAGGGGATGTTAGTTTGCTTCACAATTCGTCTATTGCCATGGTGGGAACTCGTATGCCAACCGTGTATGGGCGCAAAGTTGGAGAAAAGCTGGCAGAGCAATTATGCAATGCAGGACTGACGATTGTAAGCGGGCTTGCCCGCGGTATTGATAGCGTATGTCATGAGGCAGTACTACGTGCAAAAGGAAAAACGATTGCAGTATTCGGAACAGGGATTGATAATATATACCCACCCGAAAATACAAGTCTCGCTGAGCGAATCGCGGAGACGGGGCTGCTTTTATCGGAATATCCACCAGGTACGCGAGCGCGCCAGGGATTATTTCCGGAACGGAATCGAATCATTGCCGGTCTGACACTGGGAACATTGGTTGTTGAGGCTGACATTCGCAGTGGTTCACTCATTACAGCAGATGCTGCGCTTGAAGCAGGCAGGGATGTATTTGCAGTCCCTGGACCTATTACATCGCCGAAAAGTCGGGGAGCACACAATCTTATCCGTCAAGGGGCCAAATTGGTCACTTGTGCAGCAGATGTGTTGGAAGAGTATCGATTGGGCTTGCCAAATGCAGAACAACTTCCTTACAATAGAGGACGTTCGACCGAAACAACCGAGCCTTCCGGGCGAGGGATATTCGCTGAGGTTAAGCTCTCTCCAGATGAACAACGTGTGATTTATCTGTTGGAACAGGGAGAACAATCATTGGATCAACTGGTTGAGCTGCTTGGTTGGGATTTTGGACATTTGCATTCAGTTCTGTTATCTTTAATCATAAAAAAGCAGATTAGCCAATTACCAGGCACTAAATACGCGAGGGTATGACGAAGCTACAACTTACGTAGTGCGTGGAAATATATAATTAGCAGAAGTTATTAACTATGCATAAGCTTACAGAAACAGTTTCATGACAGTTTCATGACTGAGAGGAGGATGAACCTATGGCGGATGCACTCGTAATCGTGGAGTCGCCCTCAAAGGCGAAGACGATAGGCAAATATTTAGGCAGCAAGTTCATCGTAAAAGCTTCGATGGGGCATATTCGCGATTTGCCAAAGAGTCAGATCGGCGTTGAGGTAGAGAATGATTTTAATCCGAAGTATATTACGATCCGCGGCAAAGGTTCAATTTTGAAAGAACTGAAGGATGCACGGAAGAAAGTGAAAAAAGTGTATCTCGCAGCTGACCCGGATCGCGAAGGTGAGGCTATCGCATGGCATTTGGCCCATGCCCTTGAACTGGACGATACGGCAGATTGCCGGGTAGTATTTAATGAAATTACAAAACAGGCGGTCAAAGATGCGTTCAAAACGCCGCGGAAAATCAATATGGATTTGGTTAACGCGCAGCAGGCAAGACGTATTCTGGATCGGCTCGTTGGATATAAAATTAGTCCGTTATTATGGAAGAAAGTGAAAAAAGGTTTGTCTGCAGGCCGGGTTCAGTCCGTGGCTGTTAAAATCATTTTAGATCGTGAAAATGAAATTGATGATTTTGAGCCGGAAGAATACTGGAGCATTACCGCCAAGCTGACAGCAGACGGCAATCCGTTTGAAGCCAAGTTTCATAAACTGAACGGGGCCAAAACAGAGCTGGGCAGTGAAGAGGAAGTGCAAGCGATCCTGAAACAGATCGAAGGTGCAGACTTTACGATCAAGGAAGTTAAAGAGAAAGAACGGAGCCGTAACCCCTCCGCCCCGTTTACGACAAGTTCTCTGCAACAGGAAGCGGCGCGTAAATTGAATTTCAGAGCTTCCAAGACGATGTCGGTCGCCCAACAACTATATGAAGGTGTAGACCTTGGAAAAGAAGGCACAGTAGGTCTCATCACGTATATGCGTACGGACTCCACACGAATTGCGGCATCTGCACAAGAAGAAGCCAAAGAATATATCGTTGGTAAGTATGGTGAGCCATTTGCACCTGAGACTCCACGAAACTATTCCAAAAAAGCAGCTAATGCTCAGGATGCGCATGAAGCGATTCGTCCAACTTCAATTCTGCGTGACCCTGACTCAATCAAGTCATTCATGAGTCGCGATCAGTTCCGGTTGTATAAACTGGTATGGGAACGTTTTGTAGCGAGCCAAATGTCTTCGGCTATTCTGGATACACTCTCTGTAGATATTGCTGCGGGGGACACCATTTTCCGTGCAGCAGGTTCGAAGGTACGATTCCAAGGTTTCATGAAGGTATATGTTGAAGGAAACGACGATGGTACAACTGATGAAGATCGTCTGCTGCCTCCGTTGAAAAGTGGAGATGTGCTTGAGAAGCAGGAGATTGAGCCAAAACAGCATTTTACACAACCGCCACCCCGATATACGGAGGCAAGGTTGGTTAAGACGCTTGAGGAATTGGGTATAGGGCGTCCGAGTACATATGCGCCAACACTGGAGACCATTCAGAAGCGCGGATATGTTGCGATAGAGGAAAAGAAATTCATGCCGACTGAGCTGGGTGAACTGGTCATCGAACAGATGGAAGAGTTTTTCCCGGAAATTCTGAATGTAGAGTTCACCGCGAACATGGAAGGTGATCTTGACCATGTGGAGGAAGGTTCCGAGGATTGGGTCAAAGTACTCGCAGAATTCTATGAATCTTTTGAGAAACGCCTTGAGTTTGCGGAAGAAGAAATGAAAGAAATCGAGATTGAAGACGAAGTATCCGATGAGATCTGTGAGAAGTGCGGCAAACCGCTGGTTTATAAACTCGGACGTTTTGGCAAGTTTCTTGCGTGCTCAGGCTTCCCTGATTGCCGGAATACCAAACCGATTATCAAGGATATCGGCGTGACTTGTCCGAAGTGTAAGGAAGGTCATGTTGTTGAGCGTCGTAGCAAAAAAGGACGTATTTTCTACGGTTGTGACAAATATCCTGAATGTGATTTTGTCTCATGGGACAGACCTTCAGCCAAACCATGTCCAAGTTGCGGATCGCTAATGATTGAAAAGCGGAACAAAAAGGGAGCACGATTGCAGTGTACTTCATGTGATCATCAGGAGCCGGTGGATGAACCGGATGACGAATCAGCAGATTAGTATATATGTGAATCAATACAATTATAGTGAAATATGAAATTGCTTTATGGGGGTAAATGATTTTGACGAATGAACAACAAGTAACCGTTATTGGTGCCGGGCTGGCAGGAACAGAAGCGGCCTGGCAGATTGCAAGTCGCGGCGTACGCGTGAAATTATACGAGATGAGACCTGTTGTGAAAACGCCAGCCCATCATACGGATAAATTTGCAGAACTGGTATGTAGCAACTCGCTTCGTGCGAATGGATTGACCAATGCAGTGGGTGTGTTAAAAGAAGAAATGAGAATGCTCAATTCTCTCGTATTGTCATCAGCAGACAAACATGCAGTTCCCGCAGGTGGGGCGCTTGCTGTGGACCGGGATGGATTTTCAGGTGAGATTACATCCACGTTGCACCAGCATCCGCTCATCGAAGTGGTGAATGAGGAATTAACTTCTCTGCCGGAAGATGGCATCGTTGTTGTTGCAACGGGGCCGTTGACCTCACCTGCATTGTCTGAGCAAATCAAGGCACTAATGGGGGAAGAGTATTTCTACTTCTATGATGCAGCTGCACCGATCATCGAAAAAGATTCAATTGATATGAATAAAGTGTATCTGGCTTCCCGTTATGATAAGGGTGAAGCGGCATATCTGAACTGTCCGATGACAGAAGAAGAGTTTGATGTCTTCTATGAAGCTCTCATTACTGCTGAAGTCGCTCAATTGAAAGAGTTCGAGAAAGAAATTTACTTTGAAGGCTGTATGCCAATCGAAGTGATGATGAAACGCGGAAAACAGACGGCTCTGTTTGGTCCAATGAAACCGGTAGGTCTGGTTAACCCTCATACAGGAGAGTTGCCACATGCGGTTGTTCAGCTTAGACAGGACAATGCAGCTGGAACCCTGTATAACTTGGTGGGCTTCCAGACGCATCTGAAATGGGGAGAACAGAAACGTGTCTTTTCCCTTATTCCTGGACTTGAAAATGCAGAGTTCGTTCGTTATGGCGTAATGCACCGTAATACATTTATTAACTCTCCTAAACTGCTTCTTCCGACGTATCAGTTTAAAGAGCGTCCAAACCTGTTCTTTGCAGGTCAGATGACGGGTGTAGAAGGATATGTGGAATCTGCTGCATCAGGGCTTATTGCCGGCATGAACGCAGCCAAAGCAGCACTTGGGCAGGAACTGGTGGTATTGCCGGTAGAAACAACACTTGGCAGTATGGCTCAGTATATTACAACGGCTGACTTCAAGCACTTCCAACCAATGAATGCAAACTTTGGTTTGTTGCCGAAGCTTGAAACGAAGATTCGTAACAAAAAGGAAAAAAATGAAGCTCTTGCACAGCGTGCCCTGGATGGCATCACCAGTTTTGCTGCGGCAGAAGGTCTAACTGTTCCGGAACGCGTATAAATTATTCGTGGGAGGATGCTGATATCATGGATATGTCATTTCATGCTACAACGATCTGTGCTGTTCGTCATAATGGTAAGGCTGCAATCGCAGGAGATGGTCAGGTGACCATGGGCCAAAGTGTTGTGATGAAGAATACAGCCAAGAAGGTAAGACGTTTGTACCGCGGACAGGTTGTTGCTGGCTTTGCTGGTTCTGTGGCGGATGCGATCACCCTGTTTGAGAAATTCGAAGGTAAGCTCGAGGAGCACCATGGTAACTTGCAACGTGCTGCTGTAGAGCTTGCCAAGGATTGGCGTCAGGATCGGATCTTGCGTAAGCTTGAGGCACTCTTGATTGTGATGGACAAATCAGGTATGCTGCTCATTTCAGGCGGCGGGGAGATAATTGAACCGGATGATGACGTTATTGCTATCGGATCAGGTGGAAACTTTGCCTTATCTGCTGCGCGTGCGTTGAAACGTCATGCAGTAAATCTGGAAGCGAAAGATATTGCGCGTGAATCACTTCAGATTGCCTCGGAGCTATGTGTATATACCAATAATAATATTATTGTAGAAGAGTTATAAGCCAAAGAAATCTCCCGTAGTGGAGCATGATTCTGTAATCTGCTCCAGGACGTCTAGGGGATTCTTTGTCCTTGTTAGGAAAAATAAATTCAACATACTGGTAGGAGGGAAGCAATATGAATACTCAAGCGTTAACACCGAGACAGATTGTTGCAGAGCTTGACAAGTATATTGTAGGTCAAAAGAAAGCTAAAAAATCGGTAGCGGTAGCTCTTCGTAATCGTTATCGGCGTAGCCTTTTGCCTGAGCACACTCAGGACGACATTGTGCCTAAAAATATCTTGATGATTGGACCTACCGGTGTGGGTAAAACGGAAATCGCCCGTCGCCTTGCTAAACTGGTAGGTGCGCCATTTGTGAAAGTGGAAGCTACCAAGTTCACTGAAGTAGGTTACGTTGGCCGTGACGTTGAATCGATGGTGCGTGATCTGATTGAGACATCACTGCGGATGGTGAAGTTGGAGCGGACTGAAAAAGTGAAGGACAAAGCTGAAGAAGCTGCCAATGAGCGAATTGTACATATTTTGGCTCCTTCACAGTCTAAGTCCAAGAGTCAGCGTAATCCCTTTGAGATGATCTTTGGTAATAATGGCAACAACGTTCAGGAACAGGATGAGCCAGAACCGGATACTGGGGTTGCCGAACGCCGCCGTAAGATCAAGTTTGATCTGTTGTCCGGCAAGCTGGAGGATGACATCATTGAGATTGATGTCGAAGACACTGCGCCTAACATGATGGACATGTTTGCTGGACAAGGTAATGATCAGATGGGCATGAATATGCAGGAGATGTTTGGTAGCCTCTTACCTCGTCGTACGAAAAAGCGCAAGCTCGCCATCAAAGAAGCGCGCAAAGTGTTGACCCAGGAAGAAGCAGGCAAATTGATCGATATGGATGATGTTACACAAGAATCCATTCGTCGAGCAGAGCAGACAGGTATCATTTTCATAGATGAAATTGACAAGGTCGCCAGTCAAGGGCGCGGTAGTGGTCCTGATGTATCCCGTGAAGGTGTGCAACGTGACATACTGCCTATCGTAGAGGGCTCTACAGTAATGACGAAATATGGTCCTGTCAAAACGGATTATATTCTGTTTATGGCAGCTGGCGCATTCCATGTCGCCAAACCCTCTGATTTGATTCCTGAGCTTCAGGGACGCTTCCCAATTCGTGTGGAACTAAGCAGTCTAACACTGGAGGAGTTTGTTTCCATTCTGACTGAACCCCAAAATGCACTGACCAAGCAGTATGTTGATCTGTTGCGCACAGAGAATATTGAGATTGAGTTCTCGGATGAGGCCATTCGCGAGATTGCCAAATTGGCTGAATCCGTCAATCAAAATACAGAAAATATAGGTGCTCGTCGATTGCATACGATTCTTGAAAAGCTTTTGGAGGATTTATCCTTTGAGGCACCTGAGCTTACACTGGAGCGTATGGTGATCACTCCGGAGTATGTCCGGGAGAAATTAAATGATATTGCGCTTGATCGTGATTTGAGCCAGTATATCCTGTAACATGCGGCTAGTAATGTAGTTGTTAAGATGATGCTATAAATGAACGGTATGCAAGAGAGTAGAGAACATTTGTGTGATCGACAAAGGGAAGCGATCCTTTAACGAATCACAAAGGCCCTCTTACTTAACGCATATCGTTTATTTTTGTTTCTATCTAAAGGATTTTGATGTTACAACCGATAAAAGATGTGTGGTTGTTATACGGATCGACAAAACCTAGGACTTGTGCCGCATGTATCCGGAGTTAAAACCTATCGGAGTGGTAGTTATTCTTCCATTCCAAACCCAATGATTCCCATTAAATGAATTTTCCTTATTCCAAGTCTGGTCATCGGTTTAGTCGACAGATTGGTAAATGTTGCGTAAATGCGCAAAATGATGAATTGTTGAAAAGTTTGAAGCCACTAATTGTTTTCTTAAAATTAAAATATATAGACCCCACTTAATTGTTAAGAAAGTGTTGTGTGGGCAAGACGAGTTTTCTTTAGTCTTGAAAGATAATTTGTCAATTGATTAATATACAGCTTTGTATGTATACCTATCATATTGTCCTTAAACCCTTAGTATAACAGCAAAAAATTCTAACATTATCAACTATGAAATATTCGGAAATATACATAATTACGGGCGTTATAAGCTCATGCTGAGACTCGAATTTTTTTTTTTATTTTAAGAATGTTAAAGAACAATAAGGGAGAGTATTAACATACTTTTGTTTTGGGCCCGAACATTTACGAAAAAATTCATAATTTGCAGAAAATACACAAAAAGCCCCGTCTTTCAGAAAAGATAGGGCTTTTTTCTTATTGTAATAAATCCCAAACTCGAAGAAACTTATGTTATACGACAACATCAGAGTTAATTCTACTTAAGTCCTAGAAAACCGTGTAAAGACGAATGTTTTTGTCGAAAAAAACATAAGAATTTTTAAGGGAAAAGATACAATCTTTTTCCATAACTTCTAAAGAGAGGAGGGAGATTGTGAATCTTTTAAACGATATCAGCTTTAAAAGATTACAAGGTGCACTCGATGCGTCCAATATCAGACAACGAACAATTGCTGACAACATCGCGAACGCCGACACCCCGTATTTCAAGCGCTCGGACGTTTCTTTTGAAGAAATGTTGCAAGGGCAAATGAATGGAGATATGCCTGTTCTTAAGGGTAAAGTAACTGATGCAAGGCATTTTGTCATAGGTCCTTCCTCTTCCGTACCCACGCCAGTAGTTAATATGGACCAGTCAACCTCCATGAATAACAACGAAAACAATGTCGATATAGACAGAGAAATGAGTCTTCTGGCGGAGAATCAGTTACGTTATAACGCTTATATTCAGCAAGTGAACGAACAAATTAAAATCATGCGTGTTGGCGTGGAAGGGAGATAACCTAAATTGAACATTAGTAATAGTTTTAGTATCAGTAGCTCAGCTCTGACAGCCCAACGGTTGCGGATGGACGTAATATCTTCCAACATTGCCAACGCAGAGACTACGCGCGCGAGCGTATCCAATGGTGAAGCGGTCCCTTACAAACGTAAAATGGTTGTGCTTGAGCCGAATAAAACGTCATTTGGTACGATGCTGCAAAATCAGATGAGAGGTAGCGGTTCAGGAGATGGCGTAAGAGTAACGGAGATTCGCGAGGATCAGTCACCTCTGAAGCCTGTGTATGACCCTTCTCATCCGGATGCAAACGCAGAAGGATATGTATTTATGCCTAATGTGGATATTGCGAAAGAAATGGTCGACATGATCTCTGCTTCGCGTTCATATGAAGCAAACGTAACAGCACTGAATTCAACCAAAGCGATGATCTCCAAAGCTTTGGAGATTGGAAGATAATCTGCTTAAAAATGAAAATAAGAAAAATACAAACCAGGAATGAAGGGGAGGGACATTAATGATTCAGAACAACATGTTTAGCATACAGGGGATACAACCGCTACAGATGAAGAGTGCAACCGAAAGTAAGCCTTCTACACCAGCCGAAACCATTCAGAGCTTCGGTACATACTTACAGAATGCATTAGGGTCCGTTGCAGCACAGGAGGCTCAATCGCATGAAATGTCGAATCAATTTTTGGTCGGCAAAGCGAATGTGGATCAAGTGATGATTGCTTCAGAACAGGCCTTGTTAAGCCTACAACTCACAACTCAAGTCCGAAACAAAGTGGTCGAAGCATACCAAGAAGTTATGCGAACGCAGTTATAAAATAACCTACTTGCGCTTCGATAATAGCGCTGATCATTACAACAAAGCAGCTGCGATGCTGCTCCTGATCGTCAACCTATGAAACGGCTAGGGTTGAGTAAGGACAGACTAAGCAAAGTTTCGGATGGGGTGACAGAGTGAATGAGAGAATCGCCCAGTACAGGGATAAGGCATCCCAGTATTGGAATAGTTTTAGCAAAAAGCAAAAAGTATTATTTATATCCACCTTCCTGTTCCTGATTTTGGCTGCAGTTGTACTCACGATGCAATTGTCCAAAACGGAATATGAAGTTGCTTTTACAGATTTGAATGCAAGTGATTCAGCGGGCGTGATCAGTTATCTCGATTCATCTAGCATTCCATACAAATTAAGTTCAGATGGCAAGACCATATCCGTACCGAGTACAAGTGTTGCAATTGCAAAGGTGAATGTTGGATCTCAAGGGATTATTCAGAATGGTTCATTAGGGTATAAGTCATTCGAGGAGTCATCATCCCCCATCGGGATGACGGATAAAGAGTTTGATGTAAAGTACAACAATGCTATAAACGGAGAAGTTGAACAGTTACTTCAGCGGATGCAAGGGATACAGGATGCTAAAGTACTCGTGAATATGCCGAAAGATAACATCTTTGCTGGTTTAGAAGAACAAGACAAAGCATCAGCATCGGTAGCTCTCCAATTCAAACCGGGTTATCATCCAAATCAGGCAGCGGTAGATGGCTACTTTAACTTGGTTAAGACTGCAATTCCTAATCTGCCTGTTGAGAACATCACGATTACAAACACAGATGAAGCAGAATTGATTCCAACTGCCCGAGGTGGCAGTGGCGGGTTGTCTTCCGAAGTTCAAGAGAACATGGCACTACAGAAAAAGTTTGAAAACGATGTCCGTAATAACGTAAAGCAGTTCCTTTCCCAGATTGTAGGCGAAGACAAAGTTAATGTTTTGGTAGCCTCCAAACTTAATTTTGACAAAGAAACACGTAAGGAAAATCTGGTTACACCTGTTGATGTAGATAATATGAAAGGCATCGAGATCAGTGTGCAGGAGATTCAAAAGAGCTACACTGGCGCAAGCAATCCAACAGGTGGTGTTGCTGGCACAGGGCAAGAGGAAGTTCCGGGTTACCCATCATCTGATGCAACCGGTAACTCTACCTCCGAAGAATCATCAAGCACTATAAACTACGATGTTAATCGAATCGCCAAGGATATTATTTCCAGTCCGTATACTGTAAAAGACTTAACCATTAACGTTGCAGTTGAACCACCGAATGGAGAAACAGAATTACAGGGACCGGTTCAGGACGCAATTGAGAATATTTTGGTTAACATTGTTCGTGCTTCACTGGCAGACTCAGGCACTATAATAAGTGACGCCGATCTGACAAAGAAAGTTTCAGTTATGTCACAAGGCTTCCAGACTGCCTCTGCAGACAATACAGGTTTCCAGCTTTCCTCAACGATGATGTGGGGTGGAGGCGCACTCATAGCGGCATTGATCGCAGCGGTAGTTATTTTGTTAGTACGCCGTCGCCGCAAACAAAACGAAGTCGAAGAAGAAGAGATTCCTCTTCCAATAGCAACAGAGTTCCCGTCCATTACGCTGGACAGTGTAACGAACGAAAGTCAGGTGCGCAAACAATTGGAGAGTTTGGCCAAGAAAAAGCCAGACGAATTCGTCAATCTGCTGCGTACATGGCTGGCTGACGAATAGAGGTGAGCGCATTGGCAAAGGCAAGCAGTCAAGGTTTGACTGGCAAACAAAAAGCAGCAATATTGTTGATTACATTAGGTCCGGAAGTATCGGCTCAGATATTCAAACATCTGCGTGATGAGGAGATTGAGCAACTTACGTTGGAGATTGCCAACGTTCGCAAAGTTGATTCTTCTGAAAAGGATATGATCATGGCCGAGTTTCACCAGATCTGTCTGGCGCAGGAATATATCTCTCAGGGCGGTATCAATTACGCCAGAGAAATCCTGGAAAAAGCTCTGGGTTCATCAAAAGCACTTGAAGTCATTAATCGTTTGACAGCTACGCTGCAAGTCAGACCATTTGACTTTGCGCGCAAAGCAGATCCGAATCAAATTTTGAACTTTATTCAGAATGAAAGCCCGCAAACGATTGCCCTGGTTCTGTCTTACCTGCAATTCGAACAGGCAGCAGCGATTCTATCATCCTTGCCACAAGAGAAACAGGCAGATGTCGCTCGCCGGGTGGCTGTTATGGATAGTACTTCGCCAGAAGTTATCTCTCAAGTGGAGCGGGTTCTGGAACAGAAACTATCTTCTACCGTAACGCAGGATTACACGAATGCGGGTGGTATCGAATCGATCGTTCAGATTCTGAACGGAGTCGATCGGGGGACAGAGCGTACCATTTTGGACTCGCTCGAGATTCAGGATCCAGAGCTTGCAGAGGAAATCAAAAAACGCATGTTTGTATTCGAAGATATCGTCAATGTGGATGATCGTTCGATTCAGCGCATTATTCGGGATATCGACAACGCAGATTTGCAGCTGGCACTCAAAGTGGCAAGCGAAGAAGTTCGGGATGCCGTGTTCCGGAATATGTCGAAACGGATGTCCGAGACATTCAAAGAAGAGATGGAATTTATGGGACCTGTGCGATTGCGTGATGTTGAGGAAGCTCAGACACGTATCGTAGGAACGATACGCAGATTGGAAGAAGCCGGTGAGATCATTATCGCACGCGGTGGAGGAGATGATATCATTGTCTAATTTGATTAAATCTTTCCAGTATGTACCCGTTGATGACCGTAAAAAACTTGAAAATCATCATCATTATGGTGGTGCTGAGGAGTCTGAAACGGAATTATACGGTGATAGTGCTGAAGGTTCTGAGGCAGAAACGCTTCAAGCACGCGTGGACGAAGAAACACAACGTCTCACCGCAGAAATGCTGGAAGATGCCAAGGAGTTTGCAGAAAAGCAAGTACGTGAAGCTTCAGAAGAGGCAGAGCGCATGCTTCAAGAGGCCCGTGAACAGATCGACAGCTGGTGGCAGGAACAACGGCAACAGGATGAACATCTGACCGAAGCACTTCGTTCACAAGGTTTCCAACAGGGTTTTGAAGAAGGCAAAGTACAAGCTGAACTGGATCTCCAGGTGCAGATCGAAAAGATGATGATTGAAGCCCAGGAAGTGCTCAAGGAAGCTTATGTAGCTAAAGATCAGATCATTCAGGAAGCCGAACCGTTCCTCGTGGAGCTCGCTTGCGGGATCGCTGAGAAAGTCATTGATAAGCAACTTACCATTGAACCCGATCATACATTGGAACTGATTCGTCAGAGTTTGTCACGTAAACGGGAGCAGGGTTTGATCACACTCTGTGTGGCACCTGATCAGTTTACATTTGTACAGGCAGCTCGTGAAGAATTATCTCTGTCCATTGACTCTCAGGCAGAATTGCAGATTTTGCCTGATTCAACGGTCAAAGATAAGGGATGTGTCATTCGTTCTTCGTTTGGAAGTGTAGATGCGAGAATTGATACACAGCTTGCAGAGATTAAAAAAGAACTGGTCCGCATAGCACTTGAGGATGAGGAGCGAAAAAATCAACATGAAGGTTCTTAGTTCACAGCGATATATGGAACATTTGCGCCAATTCGATCCTGTTCGTATTAACGGCAAAGTTACTCAGGTCATTGGTCTTATGGTGGAGTCAGAAGGGCCAGATGCAAGTATCGGTGACGTATGTTATATCTATCCTGGTAAATCGGCTAAGCCTCTTCAGGCCGAAGTTGTTGGGTTTCGAGATAACAAAGTGCTGCTTATGCCACTGGGTGAACTTCAATCCATCGGTCCTGGTTGCGATGTAGTAGGTACGGGTAAACCACTCGGCGTTCAGGTAGGCTCCGAATTGCTCGGTAAAGTATTGGACGGACTTGGACAACCGCTGGACGGTTCCCTCCTTCCATCCAGAATGCCGATGTACTCTACCTCCAATACACCGGTTAATCCAATGGATCGTCCGCGTGTACTTGAAACGATGGGTGTTGGTGTAAGAGCTATCGACGGATTGTTGACCGTAGGTAAGGGACAGCGTGTAGGTATTTTTGCCGGTTCTGGTGTTGGTAAGAGTACATTGATGGGCATGATTGCTCGTAATACAGCAGCAGATGTCAATGTCATCGCGCTTGTGGGTGAGCGTGGACGTGAGGTGCGCGACTTTATTGAACGGGATCTGGGTCCGGAAGGACTGGAACGCTCCGTAGTCATTGTTGCAACTTCAGATCAGCCTGCCCTGATTCGGATTAAGGGAGCAGTTATTGCGACCACTATTGCAGAGTATTTCCGAGATCGTGGAATGAACGTGATGCTCATGATGGATTCGGTAACTCGATATGCGATGGCACAAAGGGAAGTGGGTCTGGCCGTAGGTGAACCTCCGGCAATGAGAGGATATACGCCATCGGTTTTTGCAAGTTTGCCCAAACTGCTTGAACGGGCGGGTACAGGACCTACCGGTTCGATTACAGCCTTTTACACCGTTTTGGTCGATGGGGATGACATGAATGAACCAATCGCGGATGCGGTAAGGGGCATTCTGGATGGACACATTGTGTTAAATCGATCCATTGCAAATAAAGGTCATTTTCCAGCGATTGATGTGTTAGCCAGCATAAGCCGTGTTATGAAGGATATTGCTCCGGAAGAGCAGTTGGAAGCCGTTAATAATATGAAACGTTTGATGGCTGTGTACAAAGAATCGGAAGATTTGATCAATATTGGAGCTTACCAGCGGGGATCAAATGCAGCCATAGATGAATCGATAGACCAGATTGATAGTATATGGAACTTTACCAAGCAGAAAGTCGACGAGAAAGTCACTTTAAGTGAAGTACAGGAACGTTTGATTCTTGAATTTGCAAGGAGATGAATGGGTAAACGATGAAATTTCGATATCATTTCCAGAAAGTTGTTGACCTGAAGAGTAATGAAAAAACACAGGCAGAGTGGATGTTATCCACAGCGATCGGTAAACTTCAGACGGAGGAAGATCATCTGATACAACTTCTTAATGATAGAAGTAATCTGATCGGCATTATCCAATCTGCTACGGAAAATACAGCGTCTGTAAACAGTCTGCAGGAGATGCAGCGTTATGTACATCACCTTGACGAGTGCATTTCACGCAAAAACAGTGATGTTAAACATGCTCAGGTCAATGTGCAACGGAATCAGACGTTTCTGAACGGTAAGATGGTTGATGAAAAAGTATGGCTTGGAGCGAGAGACAAGGCAAAAATCAAATTTCAGCAGGAGATGCTCCTCCGGGAACAGAACGATCTGGACGAGATGGCTACTGTACGCTTCGCTGCCAAAGCCGGACGCGCGAATTGATGTGAGCCGGACGCGAAGTTGTCTCGTGAAGGAGGAATAAACGATGGCTGTTAAAGATGATAGCGACATGGAAAAAGAGTCGGGAGGCGGTTGGGAAAAGTTTCTCATGATTTCTATCCCGATTGTATTCACCGTGGTATTGCTAGGTGTACTACTTACGCTATTTAATGTAGATATTCGTAATAATTTGTTTGAATTTGCCAACAAGATACCGGTAGTTAAGGAATGGGTACCTGATCCTGTACTGGATCCGGAGAAGGAGAAGCTGGAGAAGAGTGAGCAGCAGGTTGAAAGTGCTGAAGCCACAATCGAAAAGCTGAAATCCCAAGTAACTGCCAAAGAAACAGAGCTCAAGGCAGCACAGGAAGCGACAACAACTGAAGCAAAGAAGGCCACGGACCTTCAGAAGAAGTTGGATGATGCGGAAAAAGCGGATGAAACGGCTACAGCAGCAACGCCCGAAACGGAATCTGATTATCAGAAACAAATCAAAGATTTGGCTAAAATGTATGCTGACATGAGCCCAAGCAAAGCTGCACCGATTTTGCAAAATATGACGAATGAGGAAATGGTATTGTTGTTGAATGCCATGCAGTCATCTGCTCGGACCAAGGTGCTTGAAAAGATGGACCCGAAAACGGCAGCCGATGTCACCATGATGATGAAGGATGCCAAACCGTCCGGGGATCTGGCGCTGGATGCGCTGCAATCCAGATTGAAGAAAGAAACCACAGCAACTTCAACTGCATCCACAACCACAAGCAAAAACCTGGATAAAAACCAGCTTAGTCAAACATTTGCTTCGATGTCTGCTTCAAGTGGTGCCAAGCTATTATTGGAAACATACAAGTTAAGTCCTGACAAAACATTGACCATCCTGAATTCAGTAGATGATGCAACACGCTCTCAATTGCTTGAGAACATGTCTTCAGAGGATTCGGTTGAAACTGCAAAAATTTTGAACAGATTAATGGGTAACAAGTAGAACTGATTACTCTGTATAACCGAGAGGAGGTGAAAATAAATGTCGATTGTATATCAAATGGCATCCACAGCATCTGCAAAAGCAACGGGGACAGGTCAGACAACCGGAGCACAATCGAAAGGTTCAGCTGTAGGTGCTAGCGGTGAATTTCTCCAAACTCTTGCACAATCGCTATCTGGAGGAAACACAGAAGGTGATAGTTCAAGCGCTACTGGAAGTTTAACTGCCAATCCGTTGGTGTTTTCCTTTGCTACAAGTGAAGAAGGAGAAGCGGCATCAATCACGGCTATACTGAATTCGTTGTTCACGGACTTGGATTCACTTGACGAAGCTTTGGAAAATGACCCAGCTCTACTTGCAGGTTTGCAAACTCTGATTCAACAGATGTATACACAATTAAGTGATCCTTCAGGTACTAATGCAGAAGGTTCCGACGAGTCTTCGAACGGAGCGGAAAGTGTAAAAACAGTACCCGCAATTGAACTGTCGCAGCATCCTGCAGCAGTACGTTTTGTTCTGCAAGATATGCTTACACAATTAGTAGCTGGAATGAATGATCCTGAGAGTAACGTTGCGAAGAACGCTCCTGAATTCAAACATTTGTTACAATCTCTGCAGAGTCAGCTTCAAGAGTCTGGAGTGGATACCACTAGTAACAAAGGATGGACTGAACTGAAATCCATACTGGATACATTGACTGCAGTTAAGGATCAGACTGCACAAGTTGCTCCAAGTACTTCGCTTCAAACATCCAAACAGGATTCGGTCGTACCACAAGTTCTTGTTGCGGCAGTGGCGAATTCTGGAACCCAGGTGAAAGCTGAAGCTGAGACAACATCTGCTTCAAATGCAGGTGGAGAAGTGGAACACTCAACCATCATTACTGCAGGAGAGCTGTCCTTGCGTTCATCAGGTACAACAGCAGGAAAACCGGCTGAACCTGTAATGCAAACATCACAGTTTGCGAAGGAAATGACACAGTTTGTTGTTAACAAGCTGGATATTGTCCAGCAAAAAGGATTTTCCGAGGCGACCATCTCACTTCGGCCTGAGCATCTAGGTAAGTTGGATGTTCAAATTACCTTACAGAACGGGCAGTTGGTTGCACGGTTTATGACTGAGCATACGATGGCTAAAGACATGCTTGAACAACAAATGACGCAGCTGCGTTCTTCACTTCAAGCCCAGGGAATTCAAGTGGAACGACTTGAGGTTACCCAGAACAGTTCAATCGGATCACAGATGTATCAGGACGGAGGCCGTCAGCCGGGAAGTAACTCTCAACAACAACGCCGTTCGCGTGAGCGTGAGGAACAATCGGATGATGCTATAGCTACAGCAGGGATTCAAGAAGAGTTGCGTAACTGGCGTAGCGAGCAAGTCGAAGGAAATGAATTACAGAGAGATACGTTTAGTGCTGAGGCTTAAACAGAAATGAGGTGAGCATATGGCTAATGAAATTGTTTCAACGAATAATACCTGGCCGAACTATTCGGCAGCCAATAAAGCAACCACAAGTGCCGCAACAAAGGAATTGGGTAAAGATCAGTTTCTAAAAATCCTGATTACCCAGCTGCAAAATCAAGACCCGATGCAGCCGATGGAGGATAAGGAATTTATCGCTCAAATGGCACAGTTCAGCTCAGTGGAACAACTGGTCAATATTTCTACGCAGCTTAAAACATTGAACCAGTCCCTTGGTGCTGTATCCGGTATGATTGGCATGGAGGTAAGTTGGCTTTCTTCTAATAAAGATGATAACGGAACTCTTCGTCAGGGTATTGTAGATTCCATCATTGTAAGAGATAGCGTTCAATACGCAAAAGTGGGCAACGACGAGATTAAGCTGGATGAGATCATTCAGGTGAATTATCCAAAACAGGCAGAAGAGAGTCAAACTCCGGTACAGAACGTTCAGGATGTAACTCCTGAAACGAACGAGAGCCAGGAAGTTGAATCATCCGCTGAAACGGGTGATACGGAAGATAGCGGGAAAACGATATGAGTGATCGCATAACGGTTGGACAATTATACGCAGGCCCGATTACACCGAATATGCTTCAAAGACCCAAAACGGGAGAAGCTTTGGCTATACCCGAAAAACCTTTTGCAAAAGTGCTGGAAGATAACCTTCTGAAATTGAGCAATCATGCTGCCAAACGATTGGAACAGCGTGGTATTGAACTCAAGACTGAGCAAATGGAACAGATTGGTTCTGCTTTGGACAAAGCTGCTGCCAAAGGAGCCAAAGAGTCATTGATTTTAATGCAGGATATGGCTTTTATCGTCAATGTCAAAAATCGTACTGTGGTTACAGCTATGGATAGTGAGAGCATGAAGGATAATGTGTTCACTCAGATTGATAGTGCCGTAATCATTTCTTAACCGGCTGGCCCTTCTCGGGAGCCGGAATGCCGCTGACCGACTGATGCGGTAACCAAATGAAGACTGGGAGGATTTTTAAAAATGATAAAATCAATGTACTCAGGCGTTTCCGGGATGCGGGGTTTCCAAACAAAACTCGACGTAATTGGTAACAATATTGCGAACGTAAACACGGTTGGCTTCAAAGGCAGTCGGGTTATGTTCAAAGATATTATGAGCCAAACAACGGCAGGGGTAACTGCTCCTGGCGATGCAAGTGGTGGTGTCAATGCGAAACAAATCGGTCTTGGTGTAACGGTAGGTTCAATTGATACGCTGCATCTGGCAGGTAGCCCAATGACAACGAATAATCCAACAGATCTTCGGATTAATGGAGATGGATTCTTCTTGGTACGTTTGAGTGAAGATCAGGAAGTACCTTACCTGACTCGTGCAGGGGATTTCCATGTGGATGCTGCACGTAACCTTTTGACTTCGGATGGATTGTTTGTTCTGGATAACGGTGGTGGAAATATTACGATACCGGATGATGTTGTTTCCTTCACGATAGGTCAGGATGGAACAATTAACCAAACCATGGCAGACGGAACCATCGAAGCGGGTCCACAGATTGGAATAGGTAAAGTTGTCAATCCAGAAGGCCTTGAGAAAATTGGGGGCAACTTGTACCGTATGACAGCAAACGCGAATCCGGATGGGGCGCTGGAACCATTAACAGCGAACAGTGCTGAGGACGGAACAGGAGCAATCATTGCTGGACAGCTCGAGATGTCTAACGTGGATCTGACAGGAGAGTTTACTGAGATGATCGTAGCTCAACGTGGATTCCAGGCAAACTCCCGAATCATTACAACGTCGGATGAAATACTTCAGGAAGTTGTTAACCTGAAACGTTAATAACTGATTAATGAATTTTTAAAACGTGGGGGAGCTTGCTCCTCCCACTCTGATTAAGGGGGCTTAGCATGATTTCGGTTACGCGGTTAAATGGTTCTCCCATGTGGTTAAATGCGCTGATGGTTGAAATTGTGGAAGAGACGCCGGATACGTATATTACTCTGGTAACTGGAAAGAGACTGATTGTGCTTGAAAAAGCCGCTGACGTTATTTCCAAGATTAAAGATTACAACCGTGAAATCGGGGTTCAGGCAGCCACTATTAAAGTGCAGCAAACGGAGGAATCCTGATGAAAAAAATGATGCCCTGGCTTGCAACAATGTTGCTGGCGATAACACTCATTGTGGTGGTTGTGTTTGTATTTATGCAAGGACAGAACGGGAATAAGGACGACACACATACGGCGGCAGCCTCAGAAGCTAAGAAGATGACTGCGGATGAGATTGTAGAGGTTTCCTCTGAGCTTGGAGAAATTAAAACCAATTTGGCTGATACGGATCATGTTGTAGTTGTCAGCTTCTCATTCAAGTTGTCAGACAAAACAGCCAAAGAAGATTTCGAGAAAATCAAAGAAATTACAGTGAAGCCTATTATCATTCAGACGTTTGCGGATACAAAGTCTGAGGAGCTGGCTACAGCGAAGGGCCGCGTACAATTTAATGAGAGATTGACGGGACTAATTAATGAAGCTTTACCTGAAGGTAAGTTGAGCAGCACCAGTTTTTCAGCTTTTGTAATGGCGCCAATGTAAATGAACAGAACACGCTGTAGACCTGTAAGGGGGTGAGAACATGGTGGATGTATTATCACAAAATGAGATTGACGCCCTATTAGCAGCCCTTTCTTCTGGTGAAATGGACGCAGAAGAATTGAAGAAGGAAGAAACTCAGAAGAAAATCAGATCGTACGATTTTAAGCGGGCAGTGCGTTTTTCCAAAGACCATATCAGAAGCTTGACTCGTATTCACGAAAACTTTGCACGCTTTCTCACCACTTATTTTTCAGCCCAACTGCGGACGTTCGTTCAAATCAATGTCGTTCAGGTCGAACAGTTGCCTTATGATGAGTTTATCCGTTCTATTCCTAAGATGACGATATTGAACATTTTTGAAGCGGAGCCACTACAGGGACGAATGGTGATGGAAGTCCATCCAAACGTGGGATATGCGATGTTGGATCGCCTGCTTGGTGGAACCGGAATTGCTCCAACCAAGATCGCATCCATGACGGAGATTGAGACGACCATCATGGAGCGGATATTCAGCCGAGCATTTGAAAGTTTGCAGGAAGCATGGAAAACTGTGTTGGATATCTCCCCAAGGATGGAAGCGCTCGAGACCAATCCGCAATTTATGCAGATTGTATCTCCCAATGAGACCATTGCTCTGATCTCGCTCAGTACCAAAATTGGTGACACGACAGGCATGATCAATCTATGTATACCGCATGTCGTTCTTGAACCTATTATGTCACGGTTGTCAACTCATCAGTGGTTTGTTTCGGAGAAGAAAACGAGAGCTCCGGAGGAGTATGATGCTCTAAAAGAGCGTGTAAACAAAGCCAAGTTACCAATCGTTGCGGAATTGGGAGAATCGAGAATTTCAATTGCAGAATTTCTGGGTCTGTCCGTTGGCGATGTCATTACGTTGAACAAACCAGTTGATGAGGGACTTTCCATAAAAGTGGGTGACAAACTGAAATACATGGGCAGTCCGGGGACAATCAAAGACCGTGTGGCTGTGCAAATAGACAAGATTGTCACCGAAGGAGTTGAAGAATTTGACGAGTAAGGATTATTTATCCCAAGAAGAAATCGATGCTTTGCTCAGGCAATCGGAATCGATAAACAGCTCGGAACCCGCTGAAAAGACGGTTGATGATTTTTTGACCGAGCTGGAGCAGGATGCCTTGGGGGAGATTGGTAACATTACATTTGGTAGCGCGGCAACAGCCTTATCCACGCTATTAGGCCTCAAAGTAGATATTACAACACCTAAAGTTTCTATCATTAGTCGAACGCAGTTTGAAGAAGCTTTTCCTAAGCCACATGTTGCCGTTCATGTGAATTACGTGGATGGATTCGAAGGTATTAACTCACTTGTTATCAAGAAGAGAGATGCCCAAGTCATCGCTGATTTGATGTTGGGTGGAGAAGGAAATCCGGTCGATGAAGAACTGAATGAAATCCATATTAGTGCAGTACAGGAAGCGATGAACCAGATGATGGGTTCCTCTGCAACCTCAATGTCCACGATTTTTAATCGTTTTGTGAATATTTCCCCTCCGGGAATCGATATTCTCAATCTGGAGAGTGGAGAGGGTGTAAGTAATCTTCCAGCAGATGAGACACTTATCCAAGTTTCATTTCGTTTGTTAATCGGGGATCTGATCGATTCCAATCTGATGCAGTTGCTTCCAGTACATTTTGCCAAAAGCATGGTAGATATGCTGATTGGAGGCGCTCAGGAGTCAACTGCCAGCGCACCAGTGGCATCAACACCTGAACCTGCGCCAGCAGCTGTACCAGCAACGCCACCACCGGTTGCGGAGCAGCCGCCCGTTCAGCACCAACAGGCTCCACAGGCTCCACAACAGCCTGCTCAGGACTATAACGGATATGGACAGGCCCCGATGGGTATGCCTCAAGGAATGCCGCCACAGCAGCCGTATGGCATGCCACCGCAGCAACCTTATGGTGCACCTCAACATTACGGTGGAATGCCAAATAGGAATGTTAACGTACAACCAGTTCAATTCGCCAATTTGCAAAATGGGGCGTATGGTCAGGTAGACGAAAACAATTTGAATTTATTGATGGACATTCCCCTTAAGGTCACCGTAGAATTAGGAAGGACCCAGAAGCAAATTAAAGATATTTTGGAACTGTCACAGGGTTCGATTGTCGAACTGGATAAGTTAGCCGGGGAACCTGTCGATATTTTGGTGAATAACAAACTGATCGCCAAGGGAGAAGTTGTCGTTATTGACGAAAACTTTGGTGTTCGTGTTATAGATATCGTTAGCCAATGGGACCGTATTCAGAAATTACAATAAGCACAATTTAGGGAGGACTTGAATCAAGATGGCAAACCGAATTTTAGTCGTAGACGACGCTGCATTTATGAGAATGATGATCCGGGACATTTTGTCCAAAAATGGATATGAGGTTGTTGGTGAGGCACAGGATGGCTCACAAGCAATTGAGAAATTTAAAGAGCTTCGTCCGGATCTAATCACAATGGATATTACGATGCCTGAGATGGACGGCATTGCAGCTTTGAAAGAAATCAAGAAGATTGATGCTAACGCTAAAGTAATTATGTGCTCCGCGATGGGTCAACAAGCGATGGTAATCGACGCTATTCAAGCAGGTGCTAAAGACTTTATCGTTAAACCGTTCCAATCTGACCGGGTTATCGAAGCGATCAGCAAGACACTGGGCGTTTAAGAGACATGATGATGGCTCAGGGTGATATTCCAGGAGGAGCTGGCGTGGGAAGTAATTATTATTTACAGCTTGTATGGGTGATTGTTGTCCTGGCCGTCATCCTGGCCCTTATTGTTTATCTGATCCGTTTTCTAAACAAAAGGAATCAGCAAATGTTCCGGCACGGCACAATTCGTACCCTGGGCGGAGTTGGACTGGGGCAAAACAAGTCGTTGCAAATTATGGAAATTGGTGGGTGTGTATATCTGCTTGGTGTAGGTGAAGACATCCAGTTGATAGATAAGGTTTCGGATTTGGAAGAGGCCCAAAGAATCATTGATTCCTTCGAACGAGATGCTGCTGCACAACAAGGAAATCTCTCACCTCTCATTGCCAAGCTCACAAAACGTTTCCGTAAAGAAGAACCGCCGCGGGAAATGGAACTAGAGGACACAACTTCTTTTCACGAAATGTTTGAATCCAAACTTCGGCAGATGCCTAACCGTAAAGAGAAGATGGAAAAGCTCCTGGATAAAGACAATACTACAGATCGGTCGAGGGATTCATGAAGAAAAAGATTTGGTTAGCGTGTTGTTTATTAGGACTTATCAGTCTGGCATCTGTAACGGTTGCCTTTGCCGAACCCATTCCGAATATTGATATTCAGATTGGAAACGGTGATGGAGGGACACCAAGCACGAGTTCACTGTCCATCATTCTGTTAATTACAGTGCTTAGTATTGCTCCAGCAATGCTTGTACTGATGACCAGTTTTACCCGGATTGTAATTGTGCTCGGTTTTATACGTACATCTTTGGGTACACAACAAATGCCACCCAATCAGGTGCTGGTCGGTTTGGCGCTATTTCTGACACTTTTCATTATGTCGCCGACGTTGTCTTCCATAAATCAGGTAGCGCTTCAGCCCTATCTCCAGGGAGAGCTTACGCAAACCGAGGCACTTGAAAAAGCAGCGGATCCCATGAAGAAATTTATGTTTAGTCACACCAGAGAAAAAGATCTTCTGCTGTTTATGAAGTACAATCAGACTGAACAACCAAAGACCTATCAGGATATCCCAATTACTGTTATGGTGCCGGCATATGTAATCAGTGAGTTGAAGACAGCATTCCAGATGGGGTTTATGATTTTTATTCCGTTTCTGGTTATAGACATTGTTGTCGCGAGTACACTCATGGCAATGGGGATGATGATGCTTCCGCCGGTCATGATCTCATTACCTTTCAAAATACTGCTCTTTGTCCTTGTGGACGGGTGGTATCTGGTTGTCAAGTCACTGTTACTGAGTTTTAACACTTGATCCGGAAAGTTAAAGGAGGACGGTCATGACTTCGGAATTTATTATCGGTCTGGCCGGGAAAGCGGTATACACGTCATTGCTGGCCAGCGCACCTATGCTTATACTAGCTCTGGTTGTAGGACTTGCAATCAGTATTTTTCAAGCGACAACTCAAATTCAGGAACAAACATTAGCTTTTGTGCCCAAGATTGTTGCCGTACTTCTGTCAGTACTTTTGTTTGGACCTTGGATCTTAAATATCTTGGTCGATTTCACGTTTAACATTCTCGATAATCTATACAGATACATAGGGTAGGCTTTAGCAGATGGAGACATTGTTGCAAAGTTTCCCTGTCGCTCTGCTTATGTTTTGTCGAATCACATCATTTTTTGTAACTGCGCCAGTTTTTTCGGCTCGAAATGTGCCGGCTTCAGTTAAAATAGGTATCTCTGCATTTGTCACATTATCTGTCTATCTGATTTACGGAATAGACCAGACCGTACCCACAGACCTGAGTTATGTCTTATTGATCATCAGAGAGATTCTAATTGGCCTGCTTTTAGGTTTTGTGGCTTATCTGTTGATGACGGCTGTTCAGACTGCGGGGACCTTTATCGATCTACAGATCGGTTTTGGTATGGCCAATGTATACGATCCAATGACAGGTGCTTCCGCTCCACTTACGGGTAACTTGAAGTATGCATTTGCTATGCTTCTGTTTCTAACGATGAATGGTCACCATTATTTGCTGGATGCGATAGTTTACAGTTACCGGTGGGTACCATTATCTAATGTGTTTTTCCTACGGTTGGCAGATGGAAGTATTGCTGAATTTTTGATTCAGACCTTAGGTCAATCATTTATGCTGGCTTTTCAGATGTCGGCTCCGATTGTAGTTGCGTTGTTTTTGACGGATGTTGGATTGGGTTTTTTGGCCAAAACTGCTCCTCAATTTAATGTATTTGCAGTTGGGTTGCCGCTTAAGTTACTCGTTGGTCTTGCTATTTTGCTTTTGCTGGTTCCCAGTTTCTCCTTTGTATTTAGTCAATTGTTCGAAGCGATATTCAGATCGATGGAAAAATTGCTTGGAACCATTGGACAAAGGCCCGGCTGAGTGAAACGGAGGAAAAGACACGGATGAAACTTCAACTCGACCTCCAGTTGTTTTCAGGGGAGAAGACGGAGAAAGCTACCCCGAAAAAGAGACAGGATACACGAAAAAAAGGACAGGTTGTAAAAAGCGCTGAACTATCTGGCGCATCCATTCTCCTAATCGTGTTTTTGATCATGATGGTATTCAGCAATTTCTATAAAGAACGTATAGTTCGTCTGTTTACAGATATCTTCATCAATCGATTGAGTATGGATATCACCGGAGAGAATGTGATGGCGCTTATGATGCGCTATGGCATTGAAGTTTTGTTATTGATCGCTCCCGTTTTGCTGGGTGCGTTCCTGGTTGCTTTGATCGTTAACTACATGCAAGTTGGTTTTCTTCTTGTAGGGGAAGGTTTGAAGCCAAAACTTGAGAAACTGGACCCGATTAAAGGTTTCAAAAATATATTCTCTCTCCGCTCATTAGTGGAATTTGCTAAATCCATTTTGAAAATGTCGCTTATCGGTTATCTCGTTTACAGTACAATTAAAGGCTACCAGTCAGATATTGCTTCACTTTCTCATTTTTCATTGGATGCTATTTTACATTTCGCTGCGTCGATTACTTTAAGTCTTGGTATCAAGATTGCAGTGGCATTAATGATACTTGCGATATTTGATTACATGTATCAAAAGTATGACCATGAGAAGAAGATTCGTATGTCCAAGCAAGACATCAAAGACGAGTACAAGAAAATGGAAGGTGATCCGCTGATCAAAGGTAAAATCCGGGAACGCCAGCGTCGTATGGCTATGCAGCGCATGATGCAGGAAGTGCCAAATGCGGATGTGATCATCACGAACCCGACCCACTTTGCGGTTGCGCTAAAGTATGAAGGTTCCGAGATGGAGGCACCACAGATTATTGCCAAAGGTCAGGATTATGTCGCCTTGCGTATTAAGGAAATAGCCAAAGAAAACGGTGTTATTACGATGGAAAACAAGCCGCTGGCACGGGCATTGTTCCAGAGAGCCGAGATTGGTGACGCTATACCGGCCGATTTGTTTCAAGCGGTAGCTGAAGTGCTGGCTTATGTATATAAACTAAAGGGCAGAACGAAATAAAAGGGGATCGGAGGCCGTACATTCATTGAAGATTAAAGATATAGCTGTCCTTGCGGGTATCATTGGCATTGTGTTGATGATGATTCTTCCGATCCCAACCTGGCTGTTGGACTTGTTGCTGGTCGTCAATATTTCAATTGCACTGATGATACTCCTTGTTGCAATGAACAGCAAAGAAGCGTTACAGTTTTCTATTTTTCCAGCTTTGCTGTTGATCACTACACTATTCCGACTGGCTCTGAACATTTCGACTACCAAGCTAATTCTTGGTGAAGGGGATGCTGGAGCTGTAGTTGCTACCTTTGGTAGCTGGATTGCTGGAGGGCAAATTGCAATTGGATTTATCGTGTTTTTGATCCTCGTTGTCGTTCAGTTTATCGTTATTACAAAGGGGTCTGAGCGCGTAGCTGAAGTTGCTGCCCGATTCACCCTTGATGCGATGCCTGGTAAACAAATGAGTATTGATGCGGATCTGAATGCGGGTCTGATCAACGAGCAACAAGCTCGTGAGCGTCGTTCCAAAATTGAACGTGAAGCCGATTTCTATGGAGCGATGGATGGAGCAAGTAAATTCGTAAAAGGTGACGCAATTGCAAGTATTATCATCCTCCTGATCAATCTCATTGGTGGATTTATTATCGGTATGACTGTGCATGGGATGGCTTTCGCAGATGCGATGGCAACGTACTCTGTACTGACTATCGGAGATGGATTGGTAAGCCAAATCCCGGCTCTGCTTATTTCCACAGCAGCAGGACTTATCGTCACCAGAGCGTCATCAGAAGGAAACCTGGCAGATGATATTACGGGGCAACTGTTTACATATCCAATACTAATTTATATCGTAGCTTTCGTTATTGCCATGCTCGGTTTCTTCACACCAATTCATGTTATTACTACGCTTCCGTTGGCAGGTGTGTTGGCATATGCCGCGTGGCGTATGCAGAATAATCTGAATTTGAAACAAGTAGCGGAAGAACAGTTGGAAGAAGAACAGCAGATTGAAGAGGTTAGAAGTCCTGAAAGTGTAATTAACCTGCTTCAGGTGGACCCTATTGAGTTTGAATTTGGTTATGGTTTAATCCCGCTTGCTGATAATCAGCAGGGTGGGGACTTATTGGATCGGATCATTATGATTCGGAGGCAGTGTGCTCTTGAACTGGGGTTGGTCGTTCCGGTTATACGGATTCGAGATAATATCCAGCTCAGACCCAATGAGTATGTTATCAAAATCAAGGGTAATGTGGTAGGTGGCGGAGAACTGTTGTTGAATCATTACCTTGCCATGAGTCCTGGCTATGATGAGGAGTCTGTGACAGGTATTGAAACGACGGAACCTGCTTTTGGACTTCCGGCACTATGGATTGATGAAGTAACCAAAGACAGAGCCGAACTTGCAGGATATACGGTCGTTGATCCGCCTTCCGTTGTGGCTACACATCTGACGGAACTGATTAAGAAACATGCGCATGAGTTACTTGGAAGACAAGAAACAAAAGCACTTGTGGATAATCTCAGAGAGAACTATTCTGCCCTTGTGGATGAACTGATCCCTTCTCTACTTTCCATTGGTGATGTACAGAAAGTGCTTGCCAAGTTATTGCGTGAGAAAATATCTATTCGAGATATGGTTACCATCTTCGAGACACTGGCTGACTATGGTACGTATACGAAAGATCCTGATGTGCTGACTGAATACGTCAGACAATCCCTCTCACGTCAGATTACTCAGCAGTTCTCACAGAAAGGTGAGACACTTCGAGTGATCACGGTTGGACCTGGTCTTGAGAAGAAAATTGCTGAAAGTGTGCAACAATCGGATCAAGGCAGTTATCTTGCGCTAGACCCTGTATCTACACAAAGTGTATATCAGAAGCTCAGTGAACAAGTGAACCGTTTGATTCAATCAGGTCAACAACCTGTTGTATTAACTTCTCCAACCATTCGGATGTATCTGCGTCAGGTTATTGAACGTACTATGCAGGACATTCCTGTGCTATCCTACAGCGAGTTGGAGCCGAATGTTGAAATTCAAAGTATCGGGGTGGTGAACTTATGAGAGTAAAACAATACGTTGTTGAGACCATGCCCGAAGCTATGCTTCAAATTCGCAAAGACCTGGGAAGTGATGCCGTTATTCTGTCCACCAAAGAGATTAAGGTGGGCGGTGTAATGGGAATGTTTCGCAAAAAACGGATCGAAGTTGTAGCTGCAGTGGATAAGGAAGAAAACAAGCAAACAACAAAGCCAGTACAAAATCAATTCACGCCTGTACCTCGTGCATTTGTACCTGAGGCTTATCGGCAAACAGCTCGTTCGTTTGTTGCGGCTTCTGATGAGTCGGTGACAACGAATACAGCTGATCAAAGTGTACAGGACCAATCTGCGGCTGCACCGTCTGTGTTTGAATCGCGTAATATCGGTTCAAACATAGACAGCGGCTCAGGTTCTTCGAGCACGGATCATAAACCGCGACCGCAAGGGGCGGATTTTTCGGGTTCAACAACTGCTCCGAAGCCAACAGGTTCAGACCTGCAGCAGGATAAGTTAATGACTGAATTGCAGGATCTTAAACAGATGGTGACCAGGCTTTCAAAGCAAGGTACTTCTGCGGACCCTGTGCCAGAGGAACTGCATACGATCCGAGAACGTTTGACAGAACAAGATGTTTGGCCTGAAGTATGGGAATCCTGGTTTGATTCAATTCAAGCAAAATGGTCTGAGAATGGATTAAAAGAACAAGATGTAGAGCAAATAGTGAAGCTTGAGGTTATGCACTTTTTGGAGCAACGTATTGAAGAAGGCATTCTTCCTACCACGCGAATCGTCTATGTAGCTGGACCAACCGGTGTAGGGAAAACTACGACAATTGCAAAATTGGCTGCTGAACAAATGTTCAAAAAACAGCGTAAAGTTGGATTCATTACATCAGATACGTATCGGATCTCGGCGGTAGAACAGCTTAGAACGTATGCATCTATACTGAATGTTCCACTTGAGGTGGTGCAATCGCCTGGTGATACACAACGTGCCATTTCTCGATTAGAGAATTGTGATTTGATCTTTATGGATACAGCGGGTAGAAACTACAGAAATGAATTACTTGTTTCAGAACTGCAAAGTTTGCTTGCTCCTGTAGAGAATAGCGAAACCTTTCTGGTCATGAGTATGACTTCCAAAAGTGCTGATATGGTGCAGATCACGGAACATTTCAGTAAATATGGACTGGATAAGGTGATTTTCACCAAAATGGATGAGACTGGGAGCTGCGGTCCGCTATTTAACTTGTTACACCGTTTTCCACTCAAGCTCGCATATGTGGCAAATGGACAAAATGTTCCGGATGATTTGTTGAAACCAGATGCAGATTCGTTGTCCAAACAGTTGCTGGGAGAATGGTCACAATGAAGGATCAGGCAGCTACACTTCGAAGTATGGTCTCCGCGCCAATGGAAATGGAAGGCATTGAGCGAGATATTCGATCCTCGAAAATCATTACTGTGGCCAGTGGTAAGGGAGGTGTTGGCAAATCCAATTTCACACTGAACTTTGCCTTGGCATTGCAGGCTTTGGGGCAAAAGGTACTTGTATTTGATGCCGATATTGGAATGGCTAATATTGATGTTCTTATGGGTACGTCTTCTTCCTATAATCTTTACCACCTGTTGTACCGACAAAAATCCATAAGGGAAATCATACAACTGGGTGCCAGTGGCTTGCCTTACATTGCTGGAGGATCGGGCATGAAAGAGTTGTTCTCATTGTCTGATCGTGATCTGGAGTTTTTCGCCAGTCAAGTCGAGGATATTGCCCAGGAAATGGATTATGTCATCTTTGACACTGGGGCAGGACTCTCCAGAGAGAATATGAAGTTCATCGGTGCTGCTGATGAATGCCTGATTATAACTACACCTGAACCGACTTCAATAACCGATGCTTATGCTTTAGTCAAAGTTATGCACGGCCAGGAAAATGCTACACCCTTTCGGATGATCGTTAACCGGGTGGAAGACGAACGAGAAGCGGAACGGGTGGCAGAAAAAATAGCTGGAGTGGCGAGGCGGTTTTTGCAGACGGATATTCCGCTGCTTGGGTATATTTCAGAAGACGCCCAGGTAGTCAAGGCGGTTAAAAGGCAAATGCCCTATAGTCTGGCTTATCCGAATGCCAAAGCCTCTAAAGATATAGAGAAACTTGCTCTTCGTTATCTGGCTGTACCTGCAACTCCGGGATCCGGAACCTTGACAGGAATCAGGGGATTTATGAATAAGTGGCTTAAACGAACAACATGATTTCTGAATAAAGGAAACAGGGGTGACACAACATGGCGGCGTATCAAGTATTGGTTGTCGATGATTCCGCTTTTATGCGTAAGATTGTTACGGATTTGATCCAAGCGGATCCGGAATTCAAGGTTACGGCAACGGCATCAAACGGTAGAGAAGCGATTCAAAAATCACTAGAATTGAAACCCGATATTATTACAATGGACGTTGAGATGCCCGAAATGAATGGGTTGGATGCATTAAAATCAATTATGAAGGAATCTTTCGTTCCTGTGATTATGCTCTCTGGTATCAATGAACAAGGTATGAAAGAAACCATTATGGCGCTTGAAGCCGGGGCATTTGACTTCATTCGCAAACCATCTATTTCACATGACCAGGATATTGCTCAAGTTGGTAAAGCCTTGGTTGAGCGCATGCGTGCTGCGATGAATGAGATCAAAAGAAAAGCTGATCGTGAGTTATCCATGAAAAATAGAGACATGTTGCGAGGAGCAGTTGCTCCCCCAACTCAGCCAGTACAGAAAGAACTGCCGGCTAGGGATCGAGCGGAGCCTGTGAAAAAAACGATCGAACCTGTCGAGACGATTCAACGCTCTCTTCGAGAGCGCACTGAAGCCTTTCAGGCCAAAGCCAAGAAACCAATTGAACCATTGTCACCTTCAAAACCAGGTCGCGTAGAGAATAAACCGGAGCCTTTGCCAAAGGCTGAGCGTAATTTGGGGACGAAGGCAGAAAAAGCAGTGAGGTCAGCTAATCCAGTACAGACTCCAAAGGAAGTTCGACTACCTAATGCAGCTAGAGTGGCAGCTGATCAAATAGCGGCAACTTCTGCCTCTGCAAAAGCCAAGGATGTAATCAAGCCTAATCCTGTTCCCAAAGGTGGAGGAGGGCTGGAAGGACCATTCAACAAACTTGTGGCAATAGGTTGTTCTACGGGTGGACCGAGGGCTCTCAAGACATTGCTCGAGCAGTTGCCTGCTGATTTGCCTGCACCGGTCATTATTGTGCAGCATATGCCGCCCAATTTCACACGTTCTCTGGCTCAACGATTGAATACATTCAGTCCACTGCATGTGGTTGAAGCTGAAGAGGGCATGGTTCTGAAAAAAGGAACCGCCTATATAGCACCCGGCGGATTCCATGTGAAAGTTAACAAAACAGCAGACGGGAAGTTTATCGTGAAGTTGACTGAAGATCAACCAGTGAATGGCCATAGACCTTCAGTGGATACGATGTTTGAGTCACTTCTGCCGTTTACATCTTTACAAAGGCATCTTGTTTTGCTAACGGGAATGGGAAGTGATGGAGCACGTATGATGAAGAGATTATACGAAGCCGGAGTTACATCAACCTTTGCCGAGAATGAAGAAACATGTGTTGTATATGGTATGCCGCGTTCTGCTGTAGAGCTGCAATGCGTTCGTCATCTTCTGCCATTGCAGGAGATTGCTTCTAAACTTGTTCAAGCAGTGAAATAACGGAGTGTAACTCACGGAGGAGGTGCCTCACAATGGACATGAACCAATATTTATCCATGTTTATTGATGAGTCTAATGATCATCTGCAATCGCTTAACGAAAACATGCTTCAACTTGAAGGCAATCCGGAAGACCTGGGCATAGTTCAGGTTATATTCCGCTCTGCTCATACCTTGAAGGGTATGGCAGCAACTATGGGCTTTGAAGATTTGGCATCACTGACACATAAAATGGAAAATGTGTTGGATCTGGTTCGTAATGAGAAGTTGAAAATGCAGGATTACATTTTTGATACCATGTTCAAGAGTCTGGACGCTTTGGAAACTATGGTTCAGGATATTACCGAAGGTGGACAAGGTAAAGCAGATGTATCGTCGATCGTAGCTTCACTTCAAGCCATTGAAAATGGTGAAATGACAAACGGAAATGGACCTGCTACAGAAACAAACAAGCCGGCTAACGCTTCAATCTCTTCGGCTGTGGAGCTGGATGAATTCCAATATTCAGTGCTGGATCAGTCGATCGCCGAAGGTCATCGTGTGTTCTACGTGGATGTGCTTGTTAGCGAGCATAGCCAGTTAAAAGGTGTACGGGCTTATATGGTCTTTGATATGCTGGAACGTTCAGGTGAAGTCGTTAAGGCTTACCCATCCGTTCAGGATATCGAGCAGGAGAAGTTTGAGCGCAGTTTCTCGTTGTATTACATAACAACTAAAGAAGCGCACGAACTGGAAGAAGGCATCATGAGTATCTCTGAAATTGAAAGTGCAAAGCTCATTCAACTGGATCAGGAGACTCTTCAGCAGATGGCCAATCAGGTAGCAGCTACAGTTGAAGCGCCACCCGCACCAACAGCTGTAGCTGAGGTTGCTTCGCCGGATAAGAATTCTGTACCCAAAGAAGAAACCACAACGGCACCAGCTAAAACAGCTGCACCGAAGCAAGCTGCTGCACCTTCACGTACCATTCGTGTGGATATTGAACGTCTCGACGTATTGATGAACCTGTTCAGTGAATTGTTGATTGACCGTTCACGTCTGGAGCAACTGGCCAGTGAAACAGGCAACAATGATTTATCCGATACAGTAGCTCATTTAAGTCGAGTTAGCACAGATTTGCAAAATATTGTACTGAAATTGCGAATGGTTCCGGTAGATACCGTATTTAATCGATTCCCGCGCATGATCCGTGATCTGGCTAAGACACTTGATAAAAAAATCGATCTGGTGATTACAGGTGCTGAGACGGAACTGGATCGTACGGTAATTGATGAGATTGGTGATCCGCTTGTGCATTTACTGCGTAACGCGGTTGACCATGGTGTGGAATCCATTGCAGAGCGTGTAGCTGCAGGTAAACCAGAGATGGGTACAGTAAACCTGCGTGCCTTCCACAGTGGAAATCACGTATTTATCGAAATTGAAGATGATGGTAAAGGGATCTATCGCGACAAGCTTTTGAAAACCGCGATCAAACGTGGTGTTGTAACCGAAGAACAAGGTGCCAAAATGAGTGATGATGAAGTGAATCAGCTGTTGTTCGCACCTGGTTTTAGTACTGCTGATATTATCTCGGATATCTCTGGCCGGGGCGTTGGCTTGGATGTAGTAAAATCGAAGATCACTTCGCTTGGGGGTAATGTAACGATTCATTCAACTCCAGGCAAAGGCACGAACTTCTCTGTTCAGCTTCCGTTGACACTATCCATTATTGCTGCAATGCTTGTACGACTTGGTTCTGAGAAATATGCTGTTCCGTTGTCCTCCATTGTAGAGACGGCCATTGTACAACGTGAGCAAGTTCGTAATATTCACGGCAATAAAATGATCACATTCCGTGAGTCACTGATTCCGTACTTGTCTTTGAGCGAAGTATTCTCTGTACCGGATTTCAATGATGCTGATGAGCAGGAAACAGAAATTGTCGTGATTCGCAAAGGCGACCGTCTTGCAGCCGTAGCTGTTGAAGAATTTATTGGACAAAGTGAGATTGTTCTCAAATCAATGGGAACCTATCTTCCTGCTATTGAAGGAATCTCTGGAGCAACCATTCTCGGAGATGGGCAAGTAGCCCTGATTCTTGATCCTAATGCATTTATTAAATAAGCATAGAGCTAAGTCTTACATTTAATAGGGAGGTTTTTTACATGGAAGAAGAGTTGAAAGTCATCGTCTTTAAATTGGGTTCCGAAGAGTATGGTATTGAGGTAGACAAGGTTCAGACGATTGAGCGCATGATGCCAATTACCCGTGTTCCCAAGACACTTTCCTTTGTAAAAGGAGTTATTAATCTACGCGGTGTTGTAATTCCGGTCATTGATCTACGCGGTCGTTTCTCCCTTCCGGAAACGGAATACACGGATCAGACTCGTATTGTTATCGTAGGTGTAGACGACATGCAAGTTGGCTTTATCGTAGATTCTGCCAATGATGTTATTGATATCAAGAGCAGTGCGATCGATAGCCCACCAGAAGTGGTTGGCGGCGTCAAAGCGAGATACCTGCGAGGTGTTGCTAAATTGGAAGATTCACGCTTGTTGATCATGCTCAACCTAAACGAAGTATTAAATAAAAGCGAGATTGTACAGCTGGAAAGTGTTGAGGGCTAGTACCGTGGAGATGTTCAACCGATTTGAGGTATTCCAGATGGATGTGCTCAAAGAGGTCGGTAACATTGGAGCAGGCAACGCCGCAACGGCGTTGTCTCAACTCCTCAACAGACCGATTGACATGGGTGTACCTACAGTACAAATGCTCCCTTTTGAAGAAGTTGCCGAAAAAGTGGGCGGAGATGAACGCATCGTGGTTACCGTGTTTCTTCGTGTAGAAGGCGAGGCACCGGGAAATCTTTTCTTTATGATGACACCAGAGGCTGCTAAAATGTTGTTAAATAGACTTGCCGGGTTTGATCTGAAAGAAGGACTTGATTTTACAGATATGGAACAATCAGCGCTTTCCGAGATTGGAAATATTTTGGCTGGATCCTATCTTTCTTCTCTGGCAGATTTCACGAAGTTGTCTATGTATCCAACTGTTCCTGGACTTGCCATCGACATGGCAGGTGCCATTCTAAGTTATGGCTTGCTGCAATTTGGCGAGATGGGTGACGCTGCATTGTTGATTGACACATCTTTCTTTGAAGGTGAAGATCAAGTTGAGGGTCAGTTTTTCCTCATTCCGGATCCACCATCCTTTGCAAAGATATTTGAATCGCTAGGGGTGCCACTGAGCTATGATTGAGGACAAAAGCGTCGTTAAAGTCGGTATGGCGGATTTAAACATCGCTCATCTTCCTGGTGTAATCCGTACGACTGGCTTGGGTTCGTGTGTGGGATTAACAATGTATGACCCACATTTGAAGCTGGCTGGAATGGCGCATGTCATGCTTCCTACTTCAGAGATCGCCCGTGAAGGGAAACTGAACACTGCGAAATATGCGGACACGGCGTTGCCTGAGCTTTTGGAAAAGATGATTAAACTAGGCGCTTCTCGCTCACGTATTGTGTCTAAAATGGCCGGAGGCTCTCAGATGTTTGCCTTTGCTGGCGCTGGAGATACAATGCGTATTGGACCAAGGAATGCAGATTCTTGTCGAGAGTGGCTTCAAAAACTCAATATCCCTCTTCTAGCAGAAGATACGGGTGGGAATTATGGACGAACGATTGAGATGGATTGTGAAACTGGACTTTTGACTATTCGAAGCGTACAAATGGGTGTAAAGGAACTATAAGACTATGATAGGAAACTACCGCATTAATCTTGGAGCAGGCATCGTTGGGTTTATTCTTACTTTTTTTGTAGCATACAGCAGCAATGTGCTGATGACCAGTTTAATTCGCGGATTGATCGGATTCGTAGCCTGGTTTGTCCTTGCATATGGTTTACGCTGGGGATTGGGATTGCTGCTGAACCCTCAGATCGAGGGAAATGGGTATGGTTATGATTCATCAAGTGCTCAAGATCAAAGAGGTTCACAGGTGGACATTAAAATCGAAGACGATGGACAAGAGCTGAATGATTTGCTCAAGAGTGGACAGAACGCTTCATCTGGGGACGATCTTCCGCCATCTGAGACGAAAGCTCCAACGGGATTCGCCCCTTTGGATCCGCCTAAACTTGTCCGGACCAAGGATCCGGAGGAATTGGCGCAGGCCGTTCGTCACCTGACAGACAAATAAGGAGGGTGAAAGTAATTGAACGAGCGTAAAGCTTCACATTTGAACCATTCTGATCTGTGGGAAAAGTGGAAAGAACATGGAGATCTTGAAGCCAAGAAAACGTTGATTGAAAAGTATCTTCATATTGTAAATTATGTATCCGGTCGACTGGCTGTTGGTTTACCCAAAAATGTTCCCAAGGATGACTTGGAGAGCAATGGCGTTATGGGGTTAATTGATGCATTGGAGAAGTTCGACTATGAACGTGGTCTGCAATTTGAAACTTATGCATCATGGAGGGTCCGCGGAGCCATTCTTGACGGTCTGCGTCAAGGTGATTGGGTTCCGCGTTCTGTGCGTGAGAAGGCCAAGCGAATTGAAGACGCCTACCAACAGCTGGAACAAAGTTATCTCAGGTCTGTTAGTGATGAGGAAATGAGCGAGTACTTGGACGTATCCACTAAAGATTTTCAACATATGCTTCAGGAAGTGGCAGTCATGTCACTTTGCTCGTTGGAGGACCCAATTCGTGAGGAAGAGTCTGAGACTCGTCTGTCTTTGATGGTGGATGAGAAAGCCAAAAATCCGGATTATAAAGTGAATGAGTTTTATTTGAAGGAAGCTTTGGTGCAAGGGCTTGACAAGTTGACGGTAAAAGAGAGAACGGTTGTTTCACTCTTGTATTACGAAGATCTTTCTCTTAGTGAAATTGCTGAGGTTATGTCTCTTTCTCCGTCTCGTATATCCCAGTTACATTCCAAGGCAATATTACGATTACGCGGCACGTTGGACAAACAGAAAGATTTGTTGATGCGTAAAGATTAATAGAGAGAAGTAATATCATTGGAGTTTGGGGAGTGGAAAGTCTAAAAGGGGGAAGAATTGCGGTGATACAGCGGACTGCTTTGGAACAATGTTTAAACATTGTTTTATCGGACGACAAATGCACAGCCTACCTTGAATTTTCCAAAGAGGAAGAAGGCTTTGCCTGCACGATCGATGAACTTGAACAATTTGTGGCAAACAAGGGCATCAAACAAGGTGTATCGCGAGAGGCATTATTACTTTTTGTGAACAACCCTGAAACCTATTTGAAAGATAAATACAAGATCGCAGAAGGTGTCGCTCCCATTCAAGGAACAGATGGCTTCATTAAGGTTCTGGTTGGAATGGACGATTCGAATGAACGACGACCACTGGAATCGGAAGATGGAACTGTCGATTACAAAGAAGTGACCCGGTTAAACAATGTCCGTAGTGGTCAGATCATTGCAGAGCGGATCGCTCCTAGCGATGGCATACCAGGCAGGGCAGTAACGGGTGAGGAAATTCCTTATCGTCCGGGAAAAGAAGCTCGGTTTAAAGTTGGGAAAAACGTTGTGATTAACCCGGATGGTTCTGCGATGTATGCTGCACTAGATGGGCTGGTTACCAAAACGGACGGTAACAAACTGAATGTGTTTCCGGTTTATGAAGTCAATGGTGACGTTGACTACAATAACGGTAATATCGACTTTGTAGGCACAGTTGTCATACGAGGCAATGTACTTACCGGATTTAAAGTAAAAGCAGCAGGTGACATTCGTGTCGTCGGAGGTGTCGAAGGAGCTGAACTGGAAGCAGGCGGCTCAATCGAAATTACCGGTGGTATTATTGGTTATAACAAAGGACTGGTACAAGCAGGCCATAATGTTAAATGTACTTTCATTCAAGAAGGCAACGTAGATGCCGGTGAAGATGTTCTGGTTTCCCAAAGTATTATGCATTCTAATATTCGTGCTGGCCACGGTGTCATCTGTGCGGGAACCAAGGGTCTTATTGTTGGTGGCTCGATCCAGGCTGGCCAGAACGTCTCAGCGCGTGTTGTGGGCAACAGCATGTCCACGGTCACTTCCATTGAAGTTGGTGTGCTACCAAAGCTGCGTAACGAACTCAATGATTTGCGCAAGGAAGTCAGAGAGCAGATGGATTCCTTGGACAAAACGAAGAAAGCTTTGACATTGCTGGATCAATTAGCTGCCGCTGGACAACTAACTCCAGATAAGATGTCGATGCGAATCAAGCTGAATGCTACGCAGAAATCTGCTCTTCGTATAAGTGAAGAAACGAAAATGCGTATCTTTGAAATTGAAAAGGCACTTGAAGATACAAGTAATGCTCGTGTTGATATTCTGAAGATGATTTATGGAGGCTCTAAAATAGTTATCGGCAGATACACGAAATTTATTAAAGATCCAGTGAGTCGAATTTCATTTTATTATCACGATGGTGATATTACGATGGTTCCATACGTTTAAGTACAGCATTCAGGCACAGGAAGAAATCCATTCGAAACCGTGAGGTGAGCGTATGAGTTTCAAAGCAGTGGAGTTGCAGATTGCGGTACCACGAACAAGTGAAGCGGGACGTTATCAAAGTGAAGCCCAGCAGCGACCGATTACGGATCAGAATCTTTTGGCAGAGCAAACGTCGAAAGAAGCAAATGAAGCAAGGCAACGAAGTGAAGCAATGGACGAAACTTCACAGACTTCGGTGCGTGATGGGCATAACCATGATGGAGATCAGCAGAGTGGTTCCGATGGACAGGAGACGGTTCAGTCTCAAGCTCAAGAAACTGTGAAACCTGCAGAGCACCCTTACAAGGGAAAACACATAGATCTGTCTTTATAATAAATGGTTGTTATGGACATGCAGTCTTGCGCACCGATGGTTGAATCAGAAGGAGAGAACCCAATTTGTCACCATGGATCATTATTGTCATATTAGGGGCCTGCGCCATCGCCTACGCTTGTATTATGCCACGGAAAAACAAGGTGCAAGAGCCTGGGCATCAACTGGTGCAGGAGATGGAATCTACGCTTGAGCACTACATGACCGAGATCGAAAATGATAATGATGCTCTTATTCAACGTGTGGCTGAAATGAAGGGAGAAGCGACAGCAGCCGATCAACGTATGCAATTGCAACTTCAGGAATTACAGCAGCGGTTGGATCAGCTGGAACAGAGCAAAAAGAATGAAGCTGTCGCATCACCTGTTCCACACTCCGGTAATGTATCCGTACAATCTTCCGAAGGTTTGCAAGCACAAGCGCTCGTGAAAAGTGTACAAGCAGAGGCGGCCCAGCAGGCGTTAGAAGCAGACCAACAGACTAGTGAAGTCGAATCTTTGCCTGGGCGTGAATCGATTAAAGATCGATATGCAGAACTCTTTAATCTACATGCTGAAGGTAAGTCGATGGATGCCATATCCAAGCAGACAGGCATTCAGCGAGGTGAGGTACAGTTAATACTGCAACTGGCAGAACGGGAGGAAAGCTAAGTCATGGACAAGCGATCCTTATGGATTGGTCTGGGGAGCGGCATGATTATTGGTGCGGTTTTGCTTCAACTGGCCACAGTTGGACAAAATGCATTGTCGGATAGTAATCTGGACCCCGAGCAGACTGCCAATATGACCAAAGAACAGCTTGAAACGGCCGCGAAAACCTTGGATATGAAGTTGGTCGGTTCTGAAGAGGAACTATACACAGAAGCAGAGTGGGTGGCAAAGAAAAAGCAGGAGAGCAGTGAGTTGCAGGGGAGTACAGCAACACCGCCAGAGACAGCAACCTCTACGGAAACACCTACCGAGCCTGAGAAGCCACAAGAGCCTGCTGCAAGTGAAGGTGAAGGGCAGAAAGAGATAACTGAGCCGAAGACAACAGAACCTGTAACGCCAAGCAATCCGAAAGGCGCAACAGTATCATTTAAAGTACGTTCAGGCAACAGTCTGGCGATCGTTGCAGCAAACCTAAAAACTGCGGGAATCGTAGATGATGCTCAAGCATTCATAAAGGCTGGCAAGGCTGAGCGAATCAATACCAAAATCCAGGTGGGTACCTATGCGCTTGAAAAAGGCGAAAGTTTCAAATCCATTATCGCAAAAATCACGAAAGAACCGTCAAACTGAGCATGCTCGGACAGGACGGTTTTTGCGTATTAAACGGTACATTTTCAAAGCTTGATAATAATTAGCGCCTGAGTTACATATCAAGTTTAAAGGATTCGATACTAGCAAAAAAACGAAAAGTAGATTTTAGCTTCAAAGACTGTTGCATCGGACAGTCAGTTATGCTATATTAGATAACGGTGTTAAAACACACGCATGTGCTAATTTTGTTGAGGGTGCTTTCCTTATGGAGAGTCTTGGCGAAAAATGATGCCGGCGGAGGACACAATAAAAACCATATTAGGAGGTGTGTGAAGATGGCAGTAATCTCCATGAAGCAGCTTCTCGAAGCTGGGGTACACTTCGGTCACCAAACTCGTCGTTGGAACCCAAAAATGGATCGTTATATCTTCACTGAAAGAAACGGAATTTACATCATCGATTTGCAAAAAACGGTGAAAAAAGTCGAAGAGGCTTACAATTTCGTTAAAGGAATCGCAGGAGAGAATGGTAAAATTCTTTTCGTGGGCACTAAGAAACAAGCTCAAGATTCTGTTAAAGAAGAAGCTGAACGTGCTGGTCAATTCTACATTAACCAACGCTGGCTCGGCGGTACCCTGACTAACTTCCAAACTATTCAAAAACGTATTGATCGTTTGAAACAGTTGGAAGCTTGGGAAGAAGACGGTACATTCGCTGTATTGCCTAAAAAAGAAGTAATCTTGCTTCGCAAAGAAAAAGATCGTCTGGAGAAATTCTTGGGCGGTATTAAAAATATGAAAGGCCTGCCAAGCGCCCTGTTCATCATCGATCCACGCAAAGAGCGTATCGCTGTTGCGGAAGCTCGCAAATTGGGTATCCCAATTGTTGGTATCGTTGATACTAACTGCGATCCGGATGAGATCGATTATGTTATCCCAGGTAATGACGACGCGATCCGCGCTGTTAAATTGCTGACAGGTAAAATGGCTGATGCTGTAATCGAAGCTAACCAAGGCGAAGAAACTTCCGCTTAATAGATTCGAACATATGTTATAAACTAAATTAAAAGGGTGGTTGGCAGGTGGATAACCTCTCACTGCCCTTTTTTTAGAGTGAACGTACAATACTTAATGTTGGAGGGAATTTATAATGGCAGTTAATGCGAGTGCAGTAAAAGAACTTCGCGAAAGAACGGGCGCTGGTATGCTCGATTGCAAAAAAGCACTGGAAGAAGCAAACGGTGATGTAACAAAAGCGGCTGAATTGTTGCGTGAGAAAGGTCTTTCTGCAGCAGCAAGCAAAGCAGGCCGTGCAGCAACTGAAGGCGTTGTAGAATCTTACATCCACGCTGGTGGACGCATTGGTGTCTTGGTTGAAGTTAACTGTGAAACTGACTTCGTTGGTAAAACGGATCAATTTAAGGATTTCGTTAAAGATGTAGCTATGCAAATCGCTGCAGCTAATCCTAAATTCGTTACACGTGAAGAAGTTCCTGCAGATGAGCTGGAAAAAGAAAAAGAAATCCTGAAAGCTCAAGCTCTTAACGAAGGCAAACCAGAAAAAATCATTGAAAAAATGGTTGAAGGCCGTATCGGTAAATACTACGAAGAGTACTGCCTGCTGGAACAAACTTTCGTTAAAGATCCAGACAAAACGATCTCTCAATTGCTGAACGAAAAAATCAGCCAAATTGGTGAAAACATCTCCATCCGTCGTTTCGTTCGTTACGAACTGGGTGAAGGTCTTGAGAAAAAAGTAGACAACTTCGTAGAAGAAGTTATGTCCCAAGTAAACAAATAAGACGGTTTTTATAAACCGGCGAGCAGAATTGATTTTCGAAGATATAAGAATGATGAAACTTCGAAGCGTAAACTCCCTTATATCTCAGGAAAACAGTGCCTTACCGGTTAAACGTTTTTCCTAAAAGAGCGGAACACAACTGTGTTCCTTTCTTTTTAAGCAGGAGGCCATGCGCGAGAAGTTTTGTTGGTTGAACACCAAGCGTGTTCGATTCAAAGTGGAGGGTGAATAATTGGAACAGCCAGTATTTAAACGTGTTGTCTTAAAGGTCAGCGGAGAGTCTCTTTCCGGTCAAAACGGCTACGGTATTGATGCAGCTACGATCTCGTCGATTGCCCAACAGGTAAAAGAGGTTGTTGCACTTGGTGTACAGGTTGCTATTGTATGTGGCGGCGGAAACATCTGGCGTGGAATTGCCGGTAGTGAAAACGGCATCGATCGTGCAACTGCCGATTATATGGGTATGCTGGCGACAGTAATGAACTCGCTGGCACTGCAGGATGCTTTGGAACAGATTGAAGTGCCTACGCGTGTACAGACATCTATTGCAATGCAACAGATTGCAGAGCCTTATATTCGTCGTAGAGCTATTCGCCATCTGGAGAAAGGCCGGGTCGTTATTTTTGCAGCAGGTACAGGTAACCCGTTCTTTTCCACGGATACAACAGCAGCACTGCGCGCAGCGGAGATTGAAGCAGAAGTTATCTTGATGGCCAAAAATAAAGTTGATGGTGTATACTCAGCAGATCCGTTTAAGGACAGTACGGCTGTGAAATTTGATCAGTTGACTTACATGGATATTCTTAACAAAGACCTTGGTGTAATGGATTCGACGGCATCCTCGCTTTGTAAGGACAACAACATCCCGTTGATCGTATTTGCCATTACGGAACAAGGTAACATCAAACGTGTTGTTCTGGGCGAACGTATCGGAACAATCGTTAAAGGGAGTGTAGATTAATGCCACAAGCGGTTAAACAACATGCCGAAGAGCGTATGGAAAAAGCAATTCAAGCATTGCGTCGTGACCTGGCTAGTTTGCGTGCAGGCCGCGCAACTCCAGCTCTTCTGGACCGAATTCAGGTAGAGTATTATGGAGCAATGACGCCATTGAATCAACTCGCTAATATCAGTACTCCGGATTCCCGTACACTGATGATTCAGCCTTGGGACAAATCCTCCATGGGTGACATCGAGCGTGCCATCATGAAATCGGATCTGGGTCTTACTCCAGCCAATGATGGCAGCATGATCCGTTTGTCTATTCCGGCATTGACGGAAGAACGTAGAGCGGAACTTGTTAAGCTGACGAAGAAGTTCGGTGAAGAAGGTAAAGTAGCGATTCGTAACATTCGCCGTGATGCGAATGATGACATTAAGAAAATGGAAAAGTCAGATATTTCCGAGGATGAATCCCGGAGACATCAAGATGATATCCAAAAATCGACCGACAAGTTTATTGCTGAAGTCGATAAGGTACTCGCTGCCAAAGAAAAAGAAATCATGGAAGTGTAAGACAAGCGCAGCCCCTCCAATACGGTGGGGTTTTGTCTCTTTTTCCAAGCTTCAGATAAAGAAACTTCAGGGATTTTGGAGGAACAGGAATGATCAAACGGGTTCGGTCGTGGTGGAATGGGGCTGACAAGCAGGAAACGCTGACTATATCCGAGGACAATATCCCGCAGCACGTCGCCATCATCATGGACGGCAATGGACGATGGGCCAAACGTTTGGGACTCCCGCGTATAGCCGGGCACCAAAATGGCATGAAGGCGGTCAAACGTGCGACCATCGCGGCGGATGAACTGGGCATCAAATATCTGACGATGTACGCTTTTTCGACAGAAAACTGGACGCGTCCAAAAGAAGAAGTGGATTTTCTGATGCGACTTCCGCAAGAATTTCTAGCTATAGAGCTGGATGAACTTATAGAAAAAAATGTGCGCATTCGCATGATGGGTCAAGAGGAACATTTACCTTCTCATACCATTAATGCCTTGCGGGAAGCCATTCGTCTTACGGAACATAATACAGGTCTCGTTTTGAACTTTGCAATGAACTATGGAAGTCGTCGTGAAATGACGGACTGTGTTAAACAGATCGCTCTGCAGGTGAAATCGGGGGAACTATCGGCAGAGGACATAACACCTGAACTCATTGATAGACATATGCTGACGGTTGACATGCCTGATCCGGATCTGCTGATCCGGACGAGCGGAGAGTTGAGATTAAGCAACTTTATGCTTTGGCAGCTTGCATATAGTGAATTATGGTTTACGGATATATACTGGCCCGAATTTGGCAAAAAGCATTTGCTTGAAGCAGTAGCCGAATATCAGCGCAGAACAAGGCGTTACGGCGGTTTGAAATAGATGGAGGATGAAGCCGTTGAAACAGCGACTAACGACAGGAATCATAGCAGGTGTGTTGTTTTTAGGTTTTTGCATGCTGGGCGGACCCTGGTACCATGGTTTGGTATTGCTTATGGCTCTCATCGGTTATTATGAATTTGTTAAAATGACCGGGGTGATGCCTTTTTCAGGTGTAGCCCTGATTGGATATGCTGGTGTTTTTGCCATTGTGTTTCCTTGGGAAATGCTTTGGGAGGCAAGACCGCTATCCTTATTTCAGGTCATCTGGATAGTAATGCTTGTACTGATGACAGCTTCGGTTGTCACCAAAAATAAGGTTCCCGTGAATACAGTGGCCATGCTTTTCCTCGGCGTGTTGTATATAGGGATCGGTTTCTATTACATTGCAGAATCCAGACATCTGCATCATGGGTTGTTCTGGACGTTCCTGTTGCTGGGCTCCATATGGGCCAGTGATGCAGGAGCTTATTTTGTAGGGAAACTCATTGGTAAAAACAAACTGTGGCCTTCCATCAGTCCAAACAAGACTATAGAGGGTGCACTGGGTGGCATCGTAATTGCAATTGTTACTTCTGTTATTTTTGCATTAGTATCAGATGGTTTGCTTACCTGGCAGAGAGCGATTGTGATCGGAATTGCCTGTGCAGTTGTAGGTCAGATGGGTGACTTGATCCAGTCTGCATACAAACGTGTATATAATATCAAGGATTCAGGCAGTCTTCTCCCAGGGCATGGAGGCATTCTTGATCGGTGCGACAGCTGGATTGTTGTTTTTCCATTCGTACATATACTAATGCTACTGCCCTACTAAAGAAGAACATGAGTCTGAGATAACAGCATTGTTCGCCGTAGGCATTGGATAATTAAAGATGAGGTGCAGCATGAAAAAAATTGCGATTCTTGGGTCAACCGGTTCCATTGGAACCCAGACACTGGATGTAGTTGACATGCATCCAGAACTCTTTCAAGTGGAGGGACTGGCTGCCGGAGGCAATACAGACCTGCTGATCGAACAAGCCAAACGTTACCGGCCGAAGAAAGTATCAGTGGGGTCCAAAGAACTGGCGGAGAAGATAGCTCCACATTTGCCAGCAGGAACGCAACTATTTTATGGCAACGAAGGACTCGTAGAAGTTGCGGCAGGAACCGATGCGCATACGGTTGTTACAGCGGTGGTGGGCAGTGTTGGATTGGAGTCAACGCTTGCTGCCATAGATGCAGGCAAACAGATCGGACTGGCCAATAAGGAGACATTGGTTACAGCGGGGCATATCGTTACGACAAGAGCGGCTGCCAAAGGAGTCTCTTTACTGCCCGTTGATAGTGAGCACTCTGCGATATTCCAATGTTTAAATGGTGAAAACAGAGAACGCCTGACAGGCATCACGCTCACCGCTTCAGGTGGATCATTCCGTGATCTTACCCGTGAACAGTTGAAGAACGTGACTATAGAGGATGCGCTTAAACATCCGAATTGGTCAATGGGCTCCAAAATCACGATAGACTCGGCAACGATGGTTAACAAGGGTCTTGAGGTCATTGAAGCACATTGGTTATTTGGTCTTCGATATGATCAGATTAATGTATTGCTTCACCCAGAGAGTGTTATTCATTCTTATGTGGAATTTGATGACACCAGCATCATCGCACAACTGGGGAATCCGGATATGCGAGTTCCAATTCAATATGCACTGACTTACCCTGACCGCTTGCCATCACCGGCACAGCGTCTGTCTCTCGCTCAAGCTGGGAAATTACATTTCCGTGATATGGATATGGAACGGTTCCCGTGTTTAAGAATGGCGTATGAGTGTGGTAAAATGGGAGGAACCGCAACAACGGCGTTTAATGCAGCCAACGAGGTTGCTGTAGCCCGTTTCTTGCGTAAAGAGATTTCATTCCTTAAAATAGAAGATATTATTGCTTCTGTGCTGGAAGCACACCACAATGTGGACGAGCCTGATCTGCAGGAGATCGCACGTTGTGATCAGGAGAGCCGTAAGCTTGCGGCCAGTCTGTAATCTCTTTTTTCATTACAAATTGGAAGAAGTGATTCTCTTGTGCGGCATCAGAGAATAATGATAATCTAGAGGGACAGACTGCGGTATGTGCCGTGAAGGAGGATGGATAGGGATTGGAAACCATACAAGTGGTATTTCTAACGGTGCTCATGTTCTTTGTCATCGTGACGGTTCATGAATGGGGGCATTATTATTTTGCCAAACGCGCCGGTATTCTTGTACGGGAGTTTGCGATCGGTTTTGGTCCCAAATTGTTCTCATATAAAAGAAACGAGACCCAGTTTACATTGCGTTTGTTGCCTTTTGGTGGATATGCACGGATGGCAGGGGAAGATCCGGAACTGGTAGAGATCCAGGAAGGACAGACCATTGCGGTAAGATCAGCGGATGACCAGGTGAAGATGATCTATCTGGACCAGCTGGATAACCGTAAAAATGTAATACGTGGTGAAGTCATCTCCATTGATATGGAGAGAGCGCTGAAGCTTCAACTCGATGTAGATGGAGAGATTCAGGAGTATCGTATTCATCCTCAAGCAATGTTGGTAAGTCGTGGTAAACAAACGCAGATTGCACCGAAAGATCGTCAATTCGGCAGCAAAACTGTTGGACAGCGTGCATTGGCTATTTTTGCGGGCCCACTCATGAACTTTATTTTGGCCTTTGTGCTGTTTGCTGTATATGCGCAGATGGCAGGAGTTCCAGTGGAAAATCCAAAAAATCTTGTAATTGGTGAAGTGCTTGAAGGTGGGGCAGCCGATGAGGCGAACCTGCAAAAGGGCGATATTATCGAAACCATCAATGGTACTGCAATTGGTACGGATTCACAAAAAATGGTGTCGATGATTGCCGATTCCAAAGACAAGCCGATGGAATGGACGCTACGCCGGGGTTCGGATACGTTTAATATAACGATTACTCCACGTGCTGTAGAAGGACAAGAGGGCGGTAAAGTGGGAATTGTACCTACGTTACCAACCCGATCTGTTGGATTTGTAGAGACATTTAAAGTCTCAGGCGTGGCCATGGTTGATACAACCAAAATAATATTTGAAGGTTTTAAACATCTGATCAATCAGTTCAACATGGATGATATCGGTGGTCCAGTTCGCACATTTGAAGTGACAGGACAAATTGCTAAACAAGGGATTGAACAGTTAACGAGATGGGCAGCGATTTTGAGTCTGTACCTTGGGATTTTCAACCTGCTACCAATACCTGCACTGGACGGCAGTCGTCTGGTATTTTTGGGAATTGAAGCGCTGCGCGGCAGACCTGTTGATCCCAATCGCGAAGGCATGGTGCATTTCGTCGGATTTGCGATGTTGTTTGTGTTGATGCTGGCAGTAACTTACAATGATATATTACGTTTAATTAACGGATAATTACGGTTGGACTACGCTCTGGACATTCAGAGATAGTCGTTATGGGAGGACGCTGGAGTCTTATGTCAAAGGAAAATGATAAACAGTTCGTGACTGAAATCACACCACAGGGTGAGGATTTCTCACGCTGGTACATTGATGTTATCAAAAAAGCTGATCTCATGGACTATGCACCCGTACGCGGTTGTATTGTGTTCAAACCAGACGGATTTGAAATCTGGGAACATATTAAGGATGAGTTGGATCGTCGTTTCCGGGAAACGGGTCATCGCAACGCATACTTCCCGATGTTCATTCCTGAGAGCTTCTTTCAAAAGGAAAAAGAGCACGTGGAAGGTTTTAACCCTGAATTACCATGGGTTACGGAAGCTGGCGGAGAGAAGCTGGAAGAACGTCTGGCAATCCGTCCTACATCCGAAACGATTATTGGTCACATGTATTCCAAGTGGATTCAGTCTTATCGGGATCTTCCGGTACTGATCAACCAGTGGGCTAACGTAGTTCGTTGGGAAAAAAGAACATTGCCTTTCCTTCGCACAAGTGAGTTCCTGTGGCAGGAAGGTCATACAGCGCATGAGACGGAAGAAGAAGCACGTGAAGAAACGATGAAAATGCTTCAGATTTATCGTGAAGTGGTTGAGGAATACTTGGCTATTCCTGTAATTGTGGGTCAGAAAACCAAGTCCGAGAAGTTTGCGGGTGCGGTGGATACCTATTCGATCGAAGCCATGATGAAGGATGGACGTGCAGTACAAGCAGGTACATCTCACTACATGGGGACGAACTTTGCAAAAGCATTTGAAATCCAGTATCTTAGCCGGAATAATGTGCTGGAGCTGGCTTACACTACTTCATGGGGAGTAAGCACACGTTTAATCGGTGCATTAATTATGGTTCATGGAGATGACCGTGGTCTCGTACTTCCTCCTAAAGTCGCACCGACTCAAGTGGTCATGATTCCAATTGGGCCTCCTAAAACACGTGATGCTGTTGTTGGGCGTGCAGATGAGTTGTTCACTGAGTTGAAAAAAGCTGGAGTCCGTGTGAAAATGGATGATCGTAGCGATGTTCGCCCAGGTTGGAAATTCAATGAATACGAGATGCGCGGTGTTCCGATTCGTCTAGAGATTGGTCCACGTGATATGGAAAATGGCGTTTGTGTACTCGTATCACGGATCACAGGTGAGAAGAAAGTGGTAGAACAAGCAAACCTGGTAGAAGAGATCCAGGCTATGCTGACACAGATCCAGGTAGATATGTTAGAGCGTGCCCGCACATTTATGTCGGATAACTTCTACTCCGTGGATACACTCGATGAGATGAAAGAACTGATGGAAAATAAACGCGGGTTTACACTGGCCGGATGGTGCGGTTCGGAAACTTGCGAAGATAAAGTAAGAGAAGTCACAGGTGCAACAAGCCGGAACATTCCGTTCCAGCCTGCTGAAGAAAAGCATACGTGCCTGGCTTGTGGTGAACAGGCAGAACACACGGTTGTGTTTGCAAGAGCGTATTAAGTCAGGATCACTTGACGAAAAGCACTTATTCACCGTTTAAGTAATGAATGGAGAGCTTCTGTCGGATAAAATGAGTCGGTGCGAGTTCGGATCGGTGACATTTTTGAATGCAGGGGCTTTTCATGCTTTAAGGGGGTACAAGGAGGAACACGATGAGCGGATTCGAGGAGAAAAGAAAACGGTTTGAGTTGTTGATGAAACAGGCAGAGCTTCCGGCTGGTCTGTTAGAGCCCTATTTTTTGGATGGATGGATTGAACAAGTAGAGACCAATCGAAGTAATCGGGATTGGAATATTCTGATTGCAAAGGATACGTTGGTACCCGCTCCAATCTATCGCACATTTTGCCTGCATATCCAAGAGAAAATGAATCATATCGCCAAAATTTCATTTGGCTTCAAATACACGGATCAAGTACAAAATGGTGATATCGTTAGTGAATATTGGAATCTGTTTCTGGAGTGGGTTACCCGTGAGATTCCATCTGTAAATGGTTGGATGAACCGGACAACCTTTGAATGTGAAGAGGATCTCCTACAACTGACAATGAGCGACGCAACATCAATGGAATTGGCTCGTAAAAAACAGATTGATCAGGCTATTACGAAATTCTATGAAAAATACTTTCATCTACCTCTTCGCATCAAGATGCAAGTGGGTGAAGTGGGAAGTAATAAAGAGGCCATGGAACAGTTCCAGGCCCAAAAACGTGTAGAAGAACTTGAAGTCATCGAGAAGATGATGAGTGAAGTGGACACAGAAATCCCGGTGGATGAGGAGCAGGGTGATCTGCGTTTACAAATGGGTTATGACATTAAGGAACCTGCAGTACCCATGCAGGAAATCCAGGATGAAGAGAAAAAGGTCACGCTTCAAGGTTCGGTCTTTGGTCTGGATCGTAAAGAATTGCGAAACGGAAATACGTTGTTTACCTTCTACCTGACCGACTTCACGGACTCCATGCAAATGAAGATGTTTGCCAAAACAAAAGAGGATGTAAAAATTCTCAGTTTGTTGGCTAATGGTAAATGGGTGAAAGTGCGTGGTCGTGTAGAATATGACCGGTTTATGCAAATTCCTGAACTGGCTATGATTCCTTCGGACCTGATTGAAGTTAAAGCACCGCCGTCTCGTAAAGATAGTGCACCAGAGAAGCGGGTGGAGTTCCATTTGCACTCTACGATGAGTACGATGGATGCTGTAACTTCAATCGACAAATACGTGAAAATGGCAGCAGAGTGGGGACATAAGGCGATTGCAGTCACTGATCATGGTGGGGTGCAGGTATATCCCGAGGCTTCCAAGGCTGCTAAGAAAAATGGGATTAAAATGATCTACGGCCTTGAGGCCAATGTAGTGAATGACTCCGTTGCGGTCGTATTGGCTCCACAGCCATTGGATCTGCAAACAGCGACATACATTGTATTTGATATCGAGACCACGGGTCTTTCGGTTACGCAGAACAAAATTATTGAGATTGCCGCTGTGAAGATGCAAGATGGTAAAGAAATCGACCGGTATGCGACGTTTGTAAATCCACATGAACGCATTCCTTACAACATTCAGCAATTGACAAATATTAATGATGAAATGGTGAAAGATGCACCTGAGCTGGAGCCTGTTATCCGAGAGTTTGTACAGTTTGCCGGAGATGGTGTACTTGTTGCGCATAATGCACGTTTTGATATGGGTTTTATTCAGGCTTCCCTGAAACAAATTGGATTGCCAGAGCTACCTAACCCTGTCCTTGATACATTGGAACTGGCGCGATTGTTATTTCCAAAAAATAAGAACCACCGTCTGAATACGATGGCAGATAAATATAAGGTTGGACTTGAAAGTCATCACCGTGCCATTGATGATACGATTGCACTCGCGGGTATACTGATCGGATTATTAAATGATGCTGCTCAGATGAAAGGGTTAACGAGGCTTGATCGCTTGAACGATTATGTAGGTGTCGACTTGTCGAATACAAGACCTTTCCATTGTGGAATCTATGCATTGAATGATGTCGGTAAGAAAAATCTATACAAGCTGGTATCTCTCTCTCATACGGAACATTTCAAGCGGGTACCGTGCATTCCCAAATCAAAACTGATTAATTTGCGTGAAGGCCTTGTTATTATATCGGGCTGTGAAAAAGGGGAGTTTTTCGAAGCGGTGCTTAACAAATCGCTCGAAGAAGCGGAAGAGATCGCTGAGTTCTATGACATACTGGAGATCCAACCACTTACCATGTATATGCATTTGGTGGATAAAGGGTTGGTGGCTACACCCGAAGAAATCAAAACAGCGATCCGTAAAGTCATCGATATAGGTGCAAAATTTAATAAACCAGTCATAGCCACAGGTAACGTGCACTATTTGGAACCGCGTGACAAGTTATATCGGGATATTACCATTCACGGAATTACAGGTTTTAGTCCACTCAAAGATCAACGTAAACCGGATGCACATTTCAGAACGACAGAGGAAATGCTGGAAGAGTTCCAGTTCCTGGGCCAAGATAAAGCTTACGAAGTCGTTGTTACAAATACGGTAGAGTTATCTGACCGCTTTGAGGAAATTAAGTTATTCCCGGACAAACTGTTTACTCCAATTCTGGAAGGTGCGGACGAAGAAATCCGTAATACCTGCTATGACACTGCCAAGTCTATCTATGGCGAGGAATTACCAGAAGTAATCGTTGCACGACTAGAGAAAGAGCTCATTCCAATTATTAAATACGGTTTTTCTGCCAACTATCTGATCTCGGAACGCTTGGTTAAAAAATCGAATCAGGATGGTTACCTCGTAGGTTCGCGGGGATCGGTTGGCTCCTCTGTTGTTGCTACATTCCTGGGTATATCCGAGGTTAATCCACTACCTGCTCATTATATTTGTGTGAATTCAGAATGCAAACACAGCGAGTGGTTCCTGGACGGCAGTGTTCGGAGTGGATTTGACCTTCCAGAGAAAGAGTGTCCGGATTGTGGTGGCACACTTAAAGGAGAAGGCCAGGATATTCCGTTTGAGACCTTCCTTGGATTTAAAGGAGATAAAGTTCCCGATATTGACTTGAACTTCTCTGGTGATTATCAGCCTCATGCTCATAACTATACGAAAGTACTATTTAGTGAGAAGAGTGTTTTCCGTGCGGGGACCATCGGTACGGTGGCTGAGAAAACAGCATTTGGTTTTGCCAAGAAGTACGAGGAACATCATCAGAAGAAATGGCGTGGAGCTGAATTGAATCGTTTGGCCTCTGGCTGTACTGGGGTGAAACGGAGTACTGGTCAGCATCCCGGTGGTATTGTCGTAGTACCTGATTATATCGAGGTCGAAGACGTTACACCTGTTCAGTTTCCGGCTGACGACGTTAATGCGGAGTGGAAAACGACACACTTTGATTATCATGCTTTTGAAGAAAACTTGCTGAAACTTGATATTCTGGGGCACGATGATCCAACTATGATGCGGATGTTGCAGGATTTGACAGGGGTCGATCCAACGACCATTCCGATGAATGATCCGAAAGTTATGAGCATGTTTAACTCAACCGAAGCTTTGGGTGTTACACCGGAACAGATTAGGTCGCCAGTCGCAACGTTTGGCGTGCCGGAGATGGGAACGAAGTTTGTACGTCAGATGCTTGTTGAATCCCAGCCGACGTCTTTTGCCGATTTGCTGCAGATTTCCGGATTGTCCCATGGTACAGGGGTATGGCTTGGAAACGCTCAGGATCTGATTAAGAACGGAACGTGTAACATTAAGACGGTAATTGGTTGTCGGGATGATATCATGTTATTTCTGATCTATAAAACGGGAATGGACGCAAGTCTGGCATTTAAGATTACCGAGAGTGTTCGTAAAGGACGGGGCCTACCACAGGAATGGATTGACGAGATGAAGAATTGTAAAGTGCCTCAATGGTACATTGATTCGTGTCTCAAAATCCAGTACATGTTCCCGAAGGCTCACGCGGCCGCTTATGTTATTTCGGCAGTACGTACGGCGTTCTTCAAGCTGTATCATCCGATTGAATATTACGCAACTTACTTTACTGTTCGAGCTGATGAGATTGATATCGAACTGATGTGTCAGGGATATGACGCGATCTATCGCAAAATTACGGAAATTGAGCAATTAGGTTTCCAGGCACCTCCAAAAGAGAAAAACATGTTACCTGTCCTGGAAATGGGTCTGGAAATGGCAGCACGCGGATTCTCGCTGAAATCCATTGACTTATACCGTTCAGAAGCGACAAAGTTCATCGTTGACGGAAAAACACTAATCCCTCCATTTTCAGCTTTGGCAGGAATCGGGGATAATGCAGCTCGCAATATTGCTGCGGCAAGAGATCATGGTGAATTCCTGTCAGTGGAAGACTTCCAGCAGAAGTCGAAAGCAAGTAAGACCATTGTTGAACTCCTGTCGAATATGGGATGTTTCCGTGGCTTGCCAGAGAGCAATCAGCTTTCCCTTTTCTAGGATTGAATTTGGATCTAGCCATAGCGATTGTTGGGGGAACGTAATTTTTCCTTCATTAGTAAGTAAACTGCCTGAAGCATCGCTTACTTGTCACTATTACCAGACTATGTTATAATTTTTGAAGTGAACGAGATAGTACGAATTTCTAAAGAGTGGGGAAACCCACTCTTTAGTCTTTGGTATACAAGAATCTTGGGTATTGAATAATCTGCCAGTGCTTTTTTGCTGGTGTAACCTAAGTTGGAGGTTATTGGTTTTGAGCACAACGAACATTAAATCTACCGTGGAAGAAATGATCCAACCCTACTTGAACGAACAAGGCTTCGAGCTGGTTGACATCGAATACGTCAAAGAAGGCAGCAACTGGTTTTTACGGGTGTATGTCGACAAAGAGGGTGGCATCGACATCGACGATTGTGTCTTGATCAGCGAAAAGCTGAGCGCCAAGCTGGATGAGAACGATCCGATTCCAACCATCTATTTCCTTGAAGTGTCTTCTCCCGGTGCGGAGCGTCCACTGAAAAAACCTGAGGACGTTACCAAAGCTGTAGGCAAAAATGTTTTTGTTACAACCTACGAGCCGGTGAACGGATTGAAGGAATTTGAAGGCAAGCTGCTTTCCTTTGATGACGATGAACTCGTGATCGAAGCAGGCAAAAAACAGCATGCCATTTCTTATGATAAGGTTGCCAGTGCGCGCCTAGCTATTTTGTTTTAAGTGCCTTGTTCACTTTATTAATGAAAAAGACACATCTCACGATAACGGCAAGGTGCTCATGAGTTCAGAGCCTTTCGCCGTTTTACGTATGAGATGCCATGTTTGAAAGGGGGATCAACATTCATGAGTACGGATTTTATTGAAGCAATGAATGAATTGGAACGGGAAAAAGGGATCAGCAAGGATGTGCTGTTTGAAGCGATCGAGGCTGCACTAATTTCCAGCTACAAGCGGAATTTCAACACGGCCCAGAATGTGCGTGTTGACATGAACCGTAATACGGGAGTTATTCGGGTGTATGCCCGTAAATTGATCGTGGAAGAAGTCCTGGATTCACGTACCGAAATTTCATTGCCTGCTGCACGAGAAATCAACCCACACTTCCAGCTGGAAGATATTGCGGAGATTGAAGTTACGCCGCGTGATTTCGGACGTATCGCGGCACAAACTGCCAAACAGGTAGTGACCCAGCGGATTCGTGAAGCCGAACGCGGCCTGATCTACAACGCTTTCGTAGATAAGGAAGAAGATATCGTTACGGGAGTGGTGCAGCGTCAGGATTTGCGCAATATCTACATCGATCTGGGCAAAATCGAAGCGGCTTTACCGCTGACCGAATTGATGCCGAACGAGAAGTTTGTTCATGGTGACCGTATTAAGGCGTATATCACCAAGGTCGAGAATACGACGAAAGGGCCGCAAATCATTTTGTCCCGTACCCATCCGGGCCTCTTGAAACGTCTCTTTGAACTGGAAGTGCCTGAGATCTTTGACGGTGTAGTTGAAATTCGCTCCGTCGCTCGCGAAGCAGGGTTCCGCTCCAAGATTGCCGTTCATTCCCGCAACGAGGAAGTTGATCCAGTTGGATCTTGTGTAGGTCCTAGGGGAATGCGCGTGCAGACCATTGTGGGTGAGCTGCGCGGTGAAAAAATCGACATCGTTCGTTTCTCCGATAAGGTAGACGAATATGTTGCTAATGCACTGAGTCCTTCCAAAGTATTGGAAGTTCATGTATTTGAGGAAGAAAAGATGGCTCGGGTTATCGTTCCGGACTATCAACTGTCCCTCGCAATTGGTATCAAAGGCCAAAATGCCAGATTGGCAGCCAAATTAACCGGCTGGAAAATCGACATTAAGAGCGAGAGCCAGGCGGAACAGGAATTCGGCAGAGAAAAAGATTCTTCTTCTGAAATGCATCAGGATTCCGTCTCCGTCGACTAAAGTAAAGTACGGGGGGCGCTGACGTATGAAACCAAAAAAAGTGCCGCTGCGCAAATGTGTGGCATGCCAAGAAATGATGCCCAAAAAGCAGCTGATTCGCATTGTTAAAACGCCAGAGGATGAAGTGCTGATCGATTTGACTGGCAAAAAATCCGGACGTGGTGCCTATTTATGCGGCAAAGAGTCCTGTTTTAAGCTCGCACTCAAAAACCGGGCTTTGGATCGGGCGTTAAAAGGCAAAGTCTCACCTGAAATTTACGAGCAATTAGCAGCTGACTTCATCGCGGTTGAGGATGAATTCATAGCAGCACAGGAGCGTGAACATGACTAATATTAAAACGCTGTCTTATTTGGGACTCTCTATGCGTGCAGGTAAACTTGTAACAGGTGAAGAAATTGTACTTAAAGCGATCCGTTCTTCCGAAGCTAAAATGGTTATTGTTGCGGGTGACGCCTCAGCCAATACACAAAAGAAATTTCGCGATAAATGCGGAACTTATAAGGTTCCTCTGTTGATCGGATTTGACCGGGATAGTCTGGGTTCAAGTATCGGTAAAGACACGCGTGTTGTTCTTGCAGTAACGGATCGAGGGTTTGCAAAAATGATCTCCAAGCAAGTCGGTATAATGTCGGAGGTGGAGTATATTGAGTAAACAGGAAAACAAGGATAAATTGCGGGTTTATGAATATGCGAAGTCCCTTAATATGAGTAGTAAAGAAATTATAACCATTCTTAAAAAGCTGGAAATTCCCGTAAACAATCATATGAGTGTCATGGAGAATGGTTCAGTCGGTAAGGTGGAACAATTTTTTAAAGATATAAAATCCACTGCTGCTTCGAAACAAGGCAACGATGCAAAACCAGTTGCTACTTCGGCAGTGCGCAGTGACAAACCAGTGGACAGCAACAAGCCGGCCGGCGGAGTGAACACGCCGATTAGCAGCAACCCATCCGGTAGTCCCGTACAAACAAAAATACAACAGGAAAAGCAGGTAGGTATGAACAATAGACCAAATTCCAACAATAACAATGGCACTCAAAGACCCAGCGGCCAAGACAGTCGCAACAGAACGAACTCTTCCCAAGGCTCAAGCCAAGGGGGACAATCAACTAACCGTCCAAAACCAGCTCAAGGTGGACAAAGCAGTACTGCATCCCGTCCGCAAGGAACGGGTCAACGTCCGAATAACAGCGGTGGCGGTCAAGTAAGAACTTCAGGCCCTAACAGCGGTGGTAATACAGGTACTGCTGGCAACCGTAGCGGTGGCCAAGGTCAGAGCCAAGGACAAGGCCAACGTAGAAGCGGCCCAGGTGGTACTACTGGCAGCAACAACAATAGTGGTAACCGTTCGAACAGCGGTGGCGGTGGACGTCGTTATGATGACAACCGTGGCGGTAACTTCCGTGGTAACCGTGGTGGCAAGAACAACCGCAACAGAAATCAACAACAGTACCAACAACGTGAGAAAATTGATAACACACCTAAGAAAATCATCGTTCGTGGTGATATGACCGTTGGTGAAACAGCGAAGTTGCTCCATAAGGATGCTTCCGAAGTTATCAAAAAGCTCATCGCTATGGGTGTTATGGCAACAATCAACCAAGAGCTTGATATCGAAACGATCCTTCTGCTTTCAGGTGAATTCGGTGTTGAGGTTGAAGTGAAGATTGTGCTTGAAGATGACCGTTTCGAAACACTGGAAGAGAATGATGATGCTGCTGACTTGCAGGCTCGTCCACCAGTAGTTACGATCATGGGTCACGTTGACCATGGTAAAACTACTTTGCTGGATGCGATTCGTTCTACGAATGTATCCGATGGCGAAGCAGGCGGAATCACGCAACATATCGGTGCTTATCAAGTTGAAATTAACAACAAAAAAATCACGTTCCTGGATACTCCGGGTCACGAAGCGTTTACAGCGATGCGTGCACGTGGCGCACAAGTTACGGATATGACGATTATTGTCGTAGCTGCGGATGACGGTGTTATGCCACAGACCATTGAGGCGATTAACCATGCCAAAGCTGCTGGGCTACCAATCATCGTTGCTGTCAACAAAATTGACAAGCCGGGCGCTGATCCAGATAAAGTGAAACAAGAATTAACCAGCTATGAACTCGTTCCGGAAGAGTGGGGCGGAGATACCATCTTTGTTAACGTGTCAGCGAAACAAAGAATGGGTCTGGAAGGTCTGCTTGAAATGATTCTGCTCGTTGCAGAAGTGAACGAATACAAAGCGAACCCGGACAAACGTGCCCGTGGTACAGTGATTGAAGCCGAGCTGGATAAAGGACGTGGCCCAGTTGCACGTATCCTCGTACAGCACGGTACATTGAAAGTCGGCGATGCTTTCGTTGCAGGTAACTGCTTCGGTCGTGTTCGTGCGATGGTCAATGACAAAGGTCGCAAATTGAAAGAAGCTGGACCTTCAACACCTGTAGAAATCACAGGTCTGACTGAAGTTCCAGGTGCGGGAGATCCATTCATGGTGTTTGAAGATGAGCGCAAAGCGCGTTCCATCGCTGACAAACGTTCGATCACGCAACGTGAATCCGATCTGGGTACGCATACTCGTGTGACGTTGGACGATCTGTTCCAGCACATCAAAGATGGCGAGATCAAAGATCTGAACGTAATCATCAAAGGTGATGTACAAGGTTCGGTTGAAGCATTGAAAGGTTCCCTTGCGAAGATCGAAGTTGAAGGTGTACGCGTGAAAATCATTCATAGCGGCGCTGGTGCAATCACAGAATCCGACATCATTTTAGCTGCAGCATCCAATGCTATCGTGATCGGTTTCAACGTTCGTCCTGATAACCAGGCGAAATCAACTGCAGATCAAGAGCAAGTAGACATTCGTCTGCATCGCGTGATCTACAGTGTTATCGAAGAAATTGAACAAGCGATGAAAGGTATGCTTGATCCGATCTACAAAGAAAAAGTTATCGGTCATGCTGAAGTTCGGAGCACGTTCTCCATCAGTAAAGTGGGTACCATCGCTGGTTGTATGGTTACCTCGGGTAAAATTACGCGTTCTGCGGAAGCACGCCTGATTCGTGATGGCATTGTCCTTTACGAAGGTAAGCTGGATTCCCTGAAACGTTATAAAGATGATGCCAAAGAAGTAGCACAAGGTTACGAGTGCGGTATCACACTTGATAAATATAATGATCTCAAAGAAGGCGACGTTATCGAAGCTTTCATTATGGAGACAGTACAACGATAAGCAAGGAAGCATGAGGTGAACAACAATGGCTAAGATTCGTACAGGTAGAGTGGGCGAGCAGATCAAGAAAGAAATAAGTCTGCTCATCCAGTCTGAACTGAAAGATCCACGTATCGGCTTTATTACGGTAACGGGAGTCGAAGTGACAGGAGACTTGTCGCAAGCCAAAGTTTATCTGAGTGTCTTCGGTGAACAGGAACAAAAAGATAACACGCTCAAAGCTCTGGCAAAAGCAAATGGATTTTTGCGTTCCGAGCTGGGCAAACGTATCCGGTTCCGGCATGTCCCCGAGTTGATATTTAAGATTGACGAATCCATCGCTTATGGCAGCCGAATTGAGAAGCTGCTTGGCGATATTGGTTCCGACAAGAACGAATCCCAGTAACAGAATAGAGGAGACGGCAATGCACACTTATGAACAGGCGCTCCAGGCCGGAAAGCAATTTCTGCTGGAGCATGATGATTACCTGGTCGTGTCGCATGTACAGCCGGACGGTGACGCAGTCAGCTCGACGGTAACGGTGGGCTGGCTGCTGTCATGTCTGGGTAAGACATTCACGATGATTAATGAAGGTGAAATCCCCGGGCGTATGCAATTTTTGTGGGAAGCAGGCAACATTGTGAACATGACCGAACAACCACCGCAGCGAAAATATAAAGCTGTTATCTGTGTGGATTGTGCAGACTTTGCCAGAGTAGGTTTGACACGTCATTATTTCGAAGAAGATGCTGTTATCTTGAATATTGATCATCACCCTACAAATGACGGTTATGGTACAGTCAACATCATTAAGTCAGATGCTGCTGCTACGGCTGAAATCTTGTTCGATTTTCTTAACCTGTTCCAAGTAACATGGGATAAAGATGTTGCGACGGCAGTTTATACAGGATTGCTTACCGATACAGGTGGATTCCGCTATGCCAACACCAGCCCAAATGTTATGACAACGGCCTCCAGACTGCTTGAACATGGCGTGGATGGACCCTATCTCGCCCAGACCTTGTTGGAACAGGTGACTCTTCCGCAAGTTCGGATTTTGAATCAGGCACTATCAAGCCTGCAGATGACAGATGATGGAAAGATAGCCTGGGTTGTTATTACACCAGATGATATGGTGGCTTGTGGAGCAGCTAATGAAGATCTTGAAGGGGTAGTGAACTATCCACGCAACATTCAGGGCGTGGAAGTTGGTATCTTTTTCAAAGTCATCAACGAGAATGCAGTCAAGGTTTCTTTGCGTTCAGCTGGTAAAATTGATGTTGCTGCACTAGCACAGACCTTTGGCGGAGGCGGGCATGTGCTCGCAGCCGGATGTCGTCTGGAAGGCAGACTTGATGATATTGTCGCAAAAGTACTGAAGCAGGTGAATTCACAATGGTAAAGCCATTTGAAGGTGTACTTCCGGTTTATAAACCGGCGGGATTTACTTCTCATGATGTTGTAGCCAAAATGCGTCGCATTCTCAAAATGAAACGCATTGGGCATACGGGCACACTTGACCCACAAGTTACAGGCGTTCTGCCGCTCTGTCTTGGACGAGCGACACGTGTGGTGGAGTATATGCAGGAGCTTCCGAAGGAATATCTGGCTACGCTCAGATTGGGACTGTCTACTGATACAGAGGATATGACAGGGGAAGTTATTGAGCGGGCTGAAACGACTGTGGAAGTAACACAGGAACAGGTTCAACAGGTGCTTGAGCAGTTCCTGGGCACGATCTCTCAGGTACCACCCATGTATTCTGCGGTAAAGGTAGACGGCAAACGTCTTTATGAACTTGCTCGTGAAGGTAAGACGGTAGAGCGTAAGAGCCGTGAGGTCACAATCTATGAGCTCGAACTTACAGGGATTGAGACTCAGGGTGAGACCACCGATATATCCTTCCGGGCCTTATGTTCAAAAGGTACTTATATTCGGACATTGTGTGTAGACATTGGCCGGCAACTTGGATATCCATCAACCATGGTTCAACTGGAGCGTACGATATCGGCAGGTATCTCTGCAGATCGTTGTCTTCGAATTGAAGAAGTGGAACAACTTATGGCTGATGGGACTTTGGCGGAGGCGTTGATTCCTGTTGACGAGGCTATTGCTTCAATTCCGGCCCATAAGGTTGGAGAAGAACAGACCAAAGGAGCACTTCAAGGTCAGAAACTGTCTGCACGTCTTCTGGAACCGCCTGTGGAGCAACCTGGTTTGCTGCGGTTGTATGCTCAGGATGGTACGTTTCTGGGGATATTTGAGCGGGATGAACTAAAACCAACGGTGAGGGCAGTTAAAGTCTTTTTGCCGGAATAAAGAGGTTTCGGGCTTGGAGTTGTGGTGATGCTCTAGCTTGGCCTATCTAGTGAAATGCAGGTGAATGATTGTGAAAACCGTAATGCTAACCTATCCGCAGACGTTACATTCGACTGAGCTGAGCACACTGCCCCAAGTGCTTGCGATTGGTCAATTCGACGGACTGCATCTCGGACATGCAAGTGTCATTTTATCAGCTGTCCGCATTGCGCGGGAAACGGGCATGCAGGCAGCGGTCATGACCTTTCATCCACATCCGAAGGAAGTTATGCGCAAAGGGGATTACGAGGGTTATTTAACTCCCTTGAGAGATAAAGAAGAGATCTTGGCAGGAATGGGCGTTGATGTACTCTATGTGGTGGAGTTCAATGAGGATTTCTCACGGTTGACGCCGCAACAATTCGTACACGACTTGTTGATTCCTCTTCAGACACGAACAGCGGTGGTGGGTTTTGACTTCCGTTTTGGTCACAAGGGTGCAGGGGATGAACAACTTCTTCGTACTTTGGGAGAAGGAGAGATGACGGTGGAAACCGTTCCTCCTTTCTTGTTAAATGGTGAAAAAGTGAGCAGTTCTCTCATTCGTGGCCTGTTGAAGCGTGGGGAGATGGATGAGGCCAGTCATTGGCTTGGCCGACCTTACAGCATCAGAGGAACCGTCATTCACGGGGAGAAGCGTGGACGAACGATTGGATTTCCTACAGCCAACCTTGAACTCACGGATCATTACGTTACCCCGTCGAAGGGTGTTTACGCTGTTCGTGTGCAGTATGGCGAACAGGAACTGCGTGGGGTAATGAATCTCGGTGTGAAACCTACGTTTCACGAAAGCGGGATGAAACCTACGTTTGAAGTGCACCTGCTTGATTTTGATGGACACTTATATGACCAGGAACTAAAGGTTGAGCTCGTTCACTATATTCGTGCAGAACGAAAGTTTGACTCCATTGAGGCATTGATTAGCCAGATTCGTGAAGATGCATTAACTGCCGGCCGCCTGTTATCTTAAAGGTTCAGGATTAAATGCATGTTTACATTTACTTTAACTAGGCAATTATGATATACTGTACTACGTTGTCGATTGAGGCAACATTAACCTTGGCTTGGTTGCTTGCTCTCACCGGCGGTGACGAGGCTAATGGCGATTATATTGAAGGAGGTGAACAGGATGGCATTGACTCAAGAACGTAAACAACAACTGATCGACGAGCACAAAACTCACGAGTCCGATACAGGATCTCCAGAGGTGCAAGTTGCTATCCTTACGGAAAACATCACAAGTTTGACAGACCACTTGCGTACGCATAAGAAAGACCACCACTCACGTCGTGGACTTTTGAAAATGGTAGGTCAACGTCGTAAGCTTTTGGCTTACGTGAAAAACAAAGATGTTAAACGTTACAGCGCACTGATCGAAAAACTCGGATTGCGTCGTTAATTATCGTACATGTTTTCAAAATCAACCTGGCTGTTATCCGTCATTCTTTTGTCTAAAAGGACAAGCGGAACTTACAGCCGGGTTGTTTTGTAGATGAACATGTTGCCATATATTTGTAGATGGGGCTCCGTGAGGAGCTTTTGTTGTGCAGGTTAGCATGTTGAAAGATCCATACATAGCTAATGAATGCAGGACAAGCAGGAAATACTGTGAATATGCAGAATCCATTGAATTAGGAACGAATAAAAGGAGGGGTTTCATGGAACAGCGTGTTGAAATGCAGCTTGGTGGAAGAAAACTTACGCTTGAGACCGGGCGTTTGGCCAAGCAGGCTAATGCTGCCGTTAAGGTAACATACGGAGATACCGTGGTATTGTGTACCGTGACAGCATCAAGTGAGCCGAAAGATCTGGACTTTTTCCCATTAACGGTGAACTATGAAGAAAGATTGTACGCCGTAGGTAAAATCCCGGGAGGATTTATTAAACGTGAAGGCAGACCGAGTGAGAAAGCGATTCTTTCAAGCCGTCTGACAGACCGTCCAATTCGTCCTTTGTTCCCGGAAGGCTTCCGGAATGATGTACAAGTTCTGAATATCGTTATGAGTGTGGATCAGGATTGCGAACCGCAAATCGCTGCAATGATTGGTACATCAGCAGCATTGAGCATTTCGGATGTTCCATTCAGCGGACCGATTGGTGGCGTGAAAGTTGGACGTATTAATGGTGAGTTCATCATTAATCCAACGATTGCACAGCTTGAAGTCAGTGATATTGAACTGGTCGTTGCAGGAACCAAAGATGCCATCATGATGGTTGAGGCCGAAGCAAACGAAGTGCCGGAAGAAGTGATGCTCGAAGCAATCATGTTTGGACATGATGAGATCCAAAATATTATTGCTGTAATCGAACAACTTGTGCAAGTTGCTGGAAAAGAAAAAATGGCTGTTAAGTTGCGTACCGTTAATGCTGAAGTTAACAGCAGTGTGCGTGAATTCGCCAGCGCTCGTCTGGTCGAAGCGGTTAAAATCGCCGAGAAACATGCTCGTCAAGATGCAATCGATGTAGTGAATGACGAAACCGTTGCTCACTTTGAAGAGAAATATATTGAAAGTCCGGAATTGTTCAAAGACGTGAAGGAAGTTCTGCACGATATCGTCAAAGAAGAAGTGCGTCGTCTGATCACGCATGATAAAGTTCGTCCGGATGGACGTGGACTTGCTGAAATTCGCCCAATTGAATGTGATACATCTCTGTTGCCACGTGCACATGGTACAGGACTGTTTACGCGTGGTCAAACGCAAGCACTTAGTGTTTGTACACTTGGTGCACTGGGTGATGTTCAGATTTTGGACGGAATCAGTCTTGAAGAAACGAAACGATTCATGCATCACTATAATTTCCCACCATTCAGCGTAGGCGAAGCGCGTCCATTGCGTGCTCCAGGCCGTCGCGAAATCGGACATGGTGCTCTGGGTGAGCGCGCGCTTTCCAAAGTGATTCCTTCCGAAACGGATTTCCCATACACGATTCGTTTGGTATCTGAAGTTCTGGAATCCAACGGCTCATCATCTCAGGCAAGTATCTGTGCCAGCACTTTAGCTATGATGGATGCAGGTGTACCAATCAAAGCTCCAGTTGCGGGTGTAGCTATGGGTCTGATCAAAGATGGAGATCATGTATCCATTCTGAGTGATATTCAAGGTATGGAAGATCACCTCGGTGACATGGACTTTAAAGTAGCTGGAACACCTGAAGGTGTAACTGCAATCCAAATGGACATCAAAATTGCTGGTATTAATCGTCAAATTTTGTCTGATGCATTGGCGCAAGCCAAAGAAGGCCGTATGCACATTTTGGGCAAAATGAACGAAATTTTGAAAACTCCACGTGAGCAGTTATCACAATATGCACCTAAAATTACAACGATGCATATCAATCCGGACAAAATCCGTGATGTTATCGGTGCAGGTGGTAAAATTATCAATAAAATCATCGAAGAAACCGGTGTTAAAATTGATATTGAACAGGATGGACGTGTCTTTATCGCTTCTTCTAACCAAGAGATGAATGATAAAGCCAAAGCGATCATCGAAGGTATTGTGCGCGAAGTATTGGTCGGCGAGATTTATGTCGGCAAAGTAAAACGCGTAGAGAAATTCGGTGCATTTGTTGAAGTACTTCCGAACAAAGAAGGTCTGGTACACATCTCGCAACTGTCAACTGAACGTGTTGCCAAAGTGGAAGATGTTGTAGCTATCGGTGATTCCATTACGGTAAAAGTAACAGAAATTGACCCACAAGGTCGAATCAACTTGTCCCGTAAAGCAGTTTTGACTGCTGAAGCTCCGGCTCAATCCTAGGATACCGAAGCGACAGGTTATAAATGGATAGATTGAATGAAGAGACAGAATGTGAATTTCTGGCTCTTTTTTTAACGTTTAAATACGTAAAGCAAGGATGAAACCATGGCTCAGCATTCATATTTTTGCCCTTGTCCTCATATGATGGGGACAAAGACGGCGGGAGGATGGAGCTGTGGGAAACCAATCCAAAAAGCTGGCGGCTGTTCTGGCGGGTGTGACTGCGGTCATATTGATCGGACAAGTTGGCAGTGTACGTACATACATTACGGAGATCCGTGATGGGCCAGGTACGCAAAATGCTTTTGACATGTTTAAGGAGGCAACTGGAGAAGATGCGCTGTTGTCTGCGATTCGGGATAAAGCGGCTGAAACGAAAATTGCTCCGGTAAATGCCAGAGTGGATCGGGTATGGAAAGCGATTCCTGGTTATAATGGCATGGAGATTGATGTGGAAGCGACATACCGTAAGGCGCTGAGTGGAACATTGAATACCAAAATAGCGTATGTCTACCGTCAGATTGAGCCGGAGATTCAGCTTAAGGATTTGGGTGCACATCCGATCTATCGGGGGAATGCAAACAAACCGATGGTTTCTTTTATGATTAATGTGGCCTGGGGGAACGAATACATCAAACCGATGCTGGATACGCTCGATGCCGAGAAAGTGAAGGCTACTTTTTTTCTGGATGGAAGTTGGTTAAGCAAAAATGTTGAACTGGCCAAAGAAATTCAGAAACGTGGGCATGAGATGTCCAACCATGCATATTCTCACCCTAATATGAGTCGATTGAGCGCAGAACGGGCCAAGCTGGAAATTAGCAAAACCCAGGATCTGCTCCATAAAACACTGGGCGTAGAGAATCGTTGGTTTGCTCCGCCATCCGGTGACTTTAATCAGAAGACCGTTGACATTGCTTCATCCATGGGACTGAAAACCGTGTTATGGACAGTAGATACTGTGGATTGGCGTAAGCCAAGCCCGGATGCCGTTGTTGCCAAAATTGCTAAAAATACTGAGGCTGGAACGTTAATTCTAATGCACCCTACAGCTGCTTCTTCGGGAGCTTTAAAGGGCATGATTCAATCCATACGGGCCAAAGGTCTGGTGCTCGGAACAGTAAGTGAGACGCTGTCTTCGGAACGTGTAAATACCTCTACGGTTGAGTGAACGTTGTTTTTTTGTTAATATCAAACAGTTGGAACCAAATGTCGATTTCAATTTCAAGTTTGAGATCAAGGCAATTATAGAGATGTAGGAGGGCCAACCATGAAAAAAATTCAGCTGGGCAATGGCCTCAGAGTTGTCATGGAACAGATACCGACCTGCCGTTCTGTGTCTTTCGGAATATGGGTCAAGACAGGTTCGCGTAATGAGCAACCTGCAAGTAACGGAGTATCACATTTTATTGAACACATGTTATTCAAGGGAACAGATCGTTATGATGCCAAGGCGATTGCGGAGCAGTTCGATGCGATTGGCGGTAACGTGAATGCATTCACTTCCAAAGAATATACGTGTTATTATGCTAAAGTGTTGGATGAACATTTGCCGATTGCGGTTGATGTATTGTCTGATATGTTTTTCCGCTCCAAAATGGATGATGGTGAATTGATCAAGGAGAAAAACGTCATTCTGGAAGAAATCTCGATGTATGAAGATACGCCTGATGATATGGTTCATGATCTGATGGCCTTGGCCGCTTATGGTGAGCATCCACTCGCATACCCAATCCTGGGTACGGAAGAACGTCTCAAAGTGATGGATTCCAGCCATCTGCGTGCATATATGAAGGAGCACTACACGATTGAGAACACGGTCATTAGTATCGCGGGTAATATTGATGACAGTGTAATCGATCTGATGGAGAAGCATTTTGGTGCTTTTGATGTAAATGGAGTATCGGAAGCAGTCACGATGCCAGCCTTCCAAAGCGGACAGCTCTTTCACAAAAAGAAAACGGAACAGAATCATATCTGTATCTCGTTCCCGGGCTGTAAAATCGGAGATCCGCTGCAATTCGCTATGGTTGTTCTGAATAACGCCATTGGTGGAGGCATGAGCTCCAGACTGTTCCAGGAAATTCGTGAGAAACGGGGTCTTGCGTACTCCGTGTATTCCTATCATAGCTCTCATGCGGACAGCGGACTTTTCACGATATACGCGGGTACAGCACCGAAACAGACCAAAGAAGTGCTCGATCTGACCAAAGAGGTTCTACGCGACTTGGCTGTTAACGGCTTGTCCGAAGATGAACTTCGTAAAGGAAAAGAACAGCTGAAAGGTAGCTTGATTCTGAGCTTGGAAAGCACAGGCAGTCGCATGAATCGTCTGGGTAAAAACGAGCTCATGCTGGGCAGACACCATACACTGGATGAGATGATTGCCAAAATTGAGCAAGTTACCATGGACGATATTAACGCGGTACTTGATCTGATGTTTGCTGAACCTTTTGCACTTGCTATGGTTGGCGCTTCAGATAAGACGATCGCTGGATTGAGAAGGGATGATTTTGTTGCATTACGTTCAAATACAGAAACTGCCGGGCAATGAAGATATTAAACTGCCTCAAAAAATGTCGGAGCTGGCATCCGGCTTTGATGTAGTAGCTGCACTTCAGGAAGATGTTGTATTGCAGCCGGGTCAGCGTACGCTGATTCCTACCGGACTTGCGATGGCAATGCCAGCTGGATTGGAAGCACAGATTCGTCCTCGGAGCGGACTGGCTTTCAAACATGGTATTACTTGCCTCAACACACCGGGGACCATTGATGCGGATTATCGCGGAGAAGTTAAAGTTCTGTTGATTAATTTGGGTCAGGAACCGTTCACAATTGTACGGGGAGAGCGCATCGCACAGATCGTCTTCCAGACCGTGCCTGCGGTTGAATTGACTGAAGTGAATGAACTTTCGGAAACGGTACGTGGCGAAGGTGGATTCGGTCATACCGGGAAATAAGCAGCGTAAATATACCTATTCTTTAGAGTCGTCCCTGACAGGGGCGGCTCTTTTTTACATTTGAGAAACGGACGGTGGAATGCAATTATTGTTTTCACCCCCCTGTGGGCCCCTGCATACGATAAGGCATACATGTGGTGAAAGGAGTGACGTCCCGATGCTGACCGGAGTCCGGATTGTAGTCCTGGGCGGAGATGCGCGGCAGCTTGAAGTCATTCAAAAGTGCGCTGAGCTGGATGCAACGGTAAGTGTGGTGGGTTTCGATAAAATAGAGCGTTCCATTCCAGGGATCGAGCACCAGGAACTGGAGGATGAAGTGTTTGCTTCCGCAGATGTACTCGTACTGCCTGTTGTCGGTTGCGATGAGCAGGGAAAAGTAAGTACTTCATTCAGTGACACACCGATCTATTTGAAAAAGGAACATATTGCAGCATTACCAGAGCATTGTATTGTGTTCACAGGTATGGCAAAGCCGTTCTTGCGCGAACTTAGTCTTGAAAATGGGCTGCGACTTGTTGAAGTACTTGATCGTGATGATATTGCACTTTATAACTCTATTCCAACAGCTGAGGGAGCCATCGCCATAGCTATTCGGGAGACGGACTTCACAATCCATGGTTCGGAATGCATTGTGCTTGGCATTGGTCGAACAGGATTCACAATGGCCAAAACACTGCAGGGACTTGGAGCAAATGTACGGGTGGGAATCAGGCGGGAAGAGGATGCTGCCCGCGCTACAATAATGGGCTGGAAGCCTTTCATGACAACGGATTTGGCCGCTCAGACCGGGGAAGTTGACTTGCTTTTTAATACGATACCGACTATGATAATCACAGCACAAATCCTGTCCAGAATGCCGCAAAAGGCTGTCATTATCGACCTCGCATCCGCTCCTGGCGGTTGTGATTTCAGGTATGCCGACAAACGCGGTATCAAAGCGCTACTTGCGCCAGGCCTCCCCGGCATTGTTGCTCCCAAAACGGCTGGCGGCATTATTGCCGACGCGTTGATCCGTTTGCTTTTGGAAGAACAGAACGCACGGGAGGTTAAATCATGAACTGGCAGGGAAAAACGGTAGGTTATGCAATTACGGGTTCTCATTGTACGTTTGAAGAGGTTATGCCGGTAATTAGCCGCTTCGTAGCTGAAGGTGCCAACGTCGTTCCGATTATTTCGAATTCGGTTCTGACGACGGATACACGCTTCGGTACGGCGCAAAATTGGCAAAAACAGTTGAAAGATATAACAGGTAATGATATCATTTCTACAATTGTTGAAGCGGAGCCTTTAGGGCCTTCCAAGCTGCTTGATGTGCTGGTTATTGCTCCATGCACAGGGAATACAACAAGCAAGCTGGCTAATGCGATGACCGACAGTCCAGTGCTAATGGCAGCCAAAGCGCAGATGCGCAATCAGCGTCCACTTGTGCTCGCGATTTCCACGAATGACGGTCTGGGCTTGAATGCTGCGAATATCGCCAAATTGCTTGTGGCTAAATACTTGTATTTTGTGCCATTTGGGCAAGACGATCCAGTGAAAAAACCAAACTCGTTAGTCGCCAAAATGGAATTGATTCCAGAGGCTTGCTGGAGTGCTCTTGAGGGCAAACAGTTGCAGCCGATGATTGTGGAGCGTTCTTCACAGGCTTGATGGAACAATGATTCGGTGACAACGTTTATACGCTTGGAGAAATGAAGAAGGGTTCTAGAGACAAAGAAAATCATGGGGGACAATATGCTGGATTGAACAGCTACTATGTCCACGTTCCTGTCTATAAGGCATTCCTGCTTGCGGGCAGTACAGGTTAAGCAAGCGGGAGAGGTCTATTGTGAATGTATGCATCATGACCTCGATAACAACCGCGACCTTTGATTTGCGATTGTCCCAGACAATTACAGAAAATAAGGAGCGGCATGGAATGCCGTATAAAATGCTGAAATTATCGCATCAGAACGCTCCCTAGAGTGATCCATTTGTTGATTTGACCCGTGTCCAGTCTTCTTGCGTACACAAATGGAGGAATAAAGATGCGTATCATGGTACAGAAATTCGGAGGCACGTCTCTCTCCACTGTTCAGGCGAGAGAGCATGTGCTCCGTCATGTTAAACGTGAACTTGAAGCAGGATTGAGTCTGGTCATCGTTGTGTCTGCGATGGGGCGCCGCGGCGAGCCATATGCGACCGATACGTTGCTGGACTGGGCTGCACAGAACGGAAACGCACTATCCGCACGCGAAAAGGATTTACTGCTGTGCTGTGGTGAAATCATATCGGCGACAACGTTGAGCAGTTTACTCGAACATGAAGGCATTCCAACTACAGTGCTGACCGGTGCACAAGCAGGTTTTGTGACGGACGACAATTTCGGGAATGCCCGGATATTGGATGTCCGTCCTGTTCGTGTGTTGGAGCAGCTTCAGCTTGGCCGTGTCGTTGTTGTAACCGGATTCCAGGGGCAGACAGAGAACGGAGACTTCACGACATTGGGTCGTGGGGGAAGCGATACGTCTGCTACAGCTCTCGGTGCAGCATTACGTGCTGAAATGGTGGATATCTACACAGATGTGAACGGGATACTCACCGCTGATCCGCGAATTGTTGAGGATGCACGTCCACTGACTGTTGTGAGTTATGCAGAGATCTGTAACATGGCCCACCACGGGGCCAAGGTAATCCATCCACGTGCGGTTGAGATTGCGATGCAATCCCAGATTCCAGTGCGGGTAAGATCTACTTTTGCAGACACGGAGGGAACGCTGGTTACGCATCCGGAAGGATTCCAGGATGTGCAGACAGGCATTGTTGACCGTTATGTAACAGGCATCGCCTACGTGAGCAATGTAACGCAAATTACGGTGGATGTGCCTGGTGGTGGTGCAGATCGATTGCAACTAAAAGTGTTCAAAACCATGGCTGAGAATTCAATCAGCGTTGATTTTATTAATGTTACCCCCTCGGGAGTTGTCTATACGGTTTTTGACAGTGATTCCGAGAAAGCCATACAGGTATTGCAGGAGATAGGTCTCAAGCCACAAAGCCTGTCCGGTTGTGCCAAAGTGTCCGTCATTGGCGGAGGCATTAATGGTGTACCTGGAATCATGGCTCGAATCGTGGAGTCCTTGACACTGGCAGACATTCAGATCCTGCAATCGGCAGATTCGAATACAACGATCTGGATACTCGTAAAAAAAGAAGATATGGTTCAGGCCCTGAGGGCACTTCACGCCTCATTCGAACTTCATTTGTAAATAACTGAAGTTAGAGGAGCCAAACCTGTTTTGAAGGAGGAATCGAATTGGACTTTGGAAGATTGATTACAGCAATGGTCACTCCGTTCAATGAACAAGGAGAGATTCATTGGGAGGAAACGGCACGTCTAATCGACTATCTAATTGTAGATCAAAAGTCGGAGACGCTTGTGGTTTCTGGAACAACAGGGGAGTCTCCAACACTTAGTGATACTGAGAAAGTTCAATTATTCGAATTTGCAGTGAAACATGCGGCCGGTCGGTGCAAAATTATAGCCGGAACGGGAAGCAATAACACGGCACATTCCATCCATTTGACACAGGAAGCTGAACGTGCCGGAGTGGATGGCATTTTGTTGGTTGTTCCGTATTACAACAAACCTAGCCAAGAAGGTTTGTTTAAACATTTTGAAGCGATTGCAGGCTCCACCAAGCTGCCAATTATGCTCTACAACGTGCCTGGACGTACAGTAACCAGCCTGTCAGCAGAGACAACGCTTCGTCTTGCACAGATTCCTAACATCGTCGCTACGAAGGAATGTGCGTCTATGGAGCAGGTTACGCTGATTGCAGCAAGTGCTCCAGAAAATTTTAGAGTTTATTCCGGTGATGATGCTTCAGGCTTACCAGCGATTGCGGTTGGAGCACATGGAATTGTCAGCGTGGCCAGTCATGTCGTAGGGGCAGAAATGAAGAAAATGATTGACGCCTTCTATGGCGGAGCACCTCTTCAGGCTGCTCAGATTCATCAGCAGTTGTTCCCAGTATTCAAAGGCCTGTTTGAGTGTCCACAGCCTCTACCAAACCCCGTAGCGGTGAAATATGCGCTGACATTGCGTGGTCTAGACGTTGGTTCCGTACGGTTGCCCCTTATTCCGCCAACGGAAGAGGAGCAGGTTTATATCAAAGGTTTGCTTAATTTGTAATCATTTTGGTTGTATATGGACTATTTTATTAATCATGGGAATATCCTTCAGATCAGCAAAAGAACCGCTCCTCTTCCTAGAGGCTGCGGTTCTTTTTTTTACGAGTAATGTGAGGTTTCTTTTCCACTGCTAAGGGGAAACCTACAGGTTAACGAGAGAGTGACTTGTTTTTTTTGTTTTTAATCATGTATAATGATGTCAAGTGACTGGGTGCGGTATTTTTTTGAAATTGAAAGCGACATCGCTTCGTGGTGTAGCTTTGCGGTGAAAAAGGAAGGAACGGCTAAGAGGGAATTTCAACTCCAACTTGTTGGTCAAAGGGAATAACTTCGAAGAACTTCTTCCAAATATCGTGAATAAAGGTGTTCTTTTGCATTCATCCCGATAGGTGGGTATGTGATGTATGGACTACTTTTCTTAACTTACAATAAATAATAAGGTACGACGTCCAACTACCATAGGAGGTTTAGATTCATTTGTCTAAGAAAAATAATAACGATAAACTGATGATTTTTGCTTTGGGCGGCGTAGGCGAGATTGGTAAAAACATGTACGTCATCCAATACGCCAACGACATTGTAGTCGTAGATGCTGGTCTTAAATTCCCGGAAGAAGATATGCTTGGTATTGATATTGTCATCCCTGACATTTCTTACCTGACTGAGAACCGTGACAAAGTAAGAGGAATCATTCTTACTCACGGACATGAGGATCACATTGGTGGTCTGCCATATGTTCTCAAACATCTGAATGTTCCTGTATACGGAACAAGACTTACGCTTGGACTTGTAGAAAACAAGTTGAAAGAAGCGAATTTGCTGGGTGATACAAAACGTATTCTGATTGATGCTGATTCCGAGATCCAACTTGGATCTGTTCTGAAAGCATCGTTCTTCGCTACTAACCATAGTATTCCGGATTCTGTTGGTGTATGTGTCGAAACACCGGAAGGTGCAGTTGTTCACACGGGTGACTTCAAATTCGACCATACTCCAGTCAATGGTCAATATGCAGATCTTCAGCGTATGGCACAGATTGGAACAAATGGCGTGTTAGCGCTATTGTCCGACAGTACGAATGCTGAGAAACCTGGATTCACACCATCGGAGAAAAATGTGGGTATCGTTCTGGAAGATATCTTCCGTAAAGCAAGTCAACGTGTTGTTGTAGCGACATTTGCTTCCAACGTACACCGTATCCAACAGGTGATTAATGCAGCAGAAGTGACTGGACGTAAAGTTGCAGTTATCGGACGCAGCATGGTGAACGTGGTTGGTATTGCTTCAGAACTGGGTTATCTTGAGATTCCGGATGGCATGATCATTGAACCTGAAGAAGTAGGCAAGATGGCAGCTGATCGTGTTGTGATTCTCTGCACAGGAAGTCAAGGAGAGCCAATGTCAGCACTGACACGTATGGCTCGTTCCACACACCGTAAAGTGGACATCCTGCCAGGTGACACTGTTATTATCGCAGCAACTCCGGTTCCAGGTAATGAAAAATATGTAGGCCGTACGATTGATGAACTGTTCCGTCTGGGTGCTAACGTGCATTACAGCGGTGCTAACAGTGGCGTCCACGTATCTGGTCACGGTAGCCAAGAAGAGCTGAAACTGATGCTCAACCTGATGAAACCGAAATTCTTCTTGCCAATCCACGGTGAATTCCGTATGCAGCGTCGCCACGCGGTTCTTGCTGAATCTGTAGGGGTAGAACCTGAGAACATTTTCATCACGGATATCGGTGAAGTGATTGAAATTCAAGGTGGAGCAGCACGTAGAGCAGGTAAAGTTACTGCAGGTAATGTGTTGATCGATGGCTTGGGTGTAGGCGATGTGGGTAACATTGTACTTCGTGACCGCAAATTGTTGTCACAAGATGGTATCCTTGTTGTTGTGGTAACACTGAGCAAACAGGATGGAAAAATTGTTTCCGGTCCTGACATCATCTCTCGTGGATTTGTGTATGTACGTGAATCGGAAGGACTACTTGATGAGGCCAACCGGATCGTTAGCAGCACATTGCAGAAGTTGATGAGTGAGAACGTTAACGAGTGGGCTTCACTCAAAACAAATGTTAAAGATGCACTGGGACGCTTCCTGTATGAGCAAACTCGTCGTAGACCGATGATTTTGCCAATCATTATGGAAGTTTAAAATAAGCTAAACAAAAACATATATTCAGGCACACAGTCGCCCCTTCTCTACGAGTAATATTGGACGGTTCCTCGTAGAGAAGGGGCTTTTTTTGCGTTTTCAGGAAGATCTGCAATAGCGTCAATATGTGAAGCAATTTGATGCAGCGGGTATAAGGCAGTTGGAAAAATCCCCATACTAAGGAAATACATTAAATGTTTCTGGAGAAGGGGATTATTGAAATGAATGAACGTATGAATGACAAGCAGGCGTCAAGATCCAATCAACCGGAAGTTGAAGCACCGGAAATTCCGATTCAGGAGGAAAAGGCCATCTCTCCCGTGACAGAGACTATTCAGCAATTTGGGCAGACACAGTCGCCGGCAGGTGAGTCGAATATTTTCTGTATGACCATTATTGGACAGGTCGAAGGGCATTTGATTTTGCCGCCACAAAATAAAACAACAAAGTATGAGCATATCATTCCACAGCTGGTGGCCGCAGAACAAAATCAGCGTATTGAAGGTATTCTGATCATTTTGAACACGGTAGGTGGAGATGTAGAGGCGGGTCTAGCCATTGCAGAGATGATTGCTTCTCTAAGCAAACCTACGGTTACTGTGGTCATTGGAGGCGGGCATAGCATTGGAGTACCGATTGCTGTAGCTTCAACATATTCCCTGATTGCCGGAAGTGCAACGATGACGATCCATCCGATTCGAATGAACGGCCTTGTCATTGGTGTACCTCAAACGTTTGAGTATATGGAGAAAATGCAGGAAAGGGTTGTTCGGTTCGTGACTTCTCATTCGAATATCTCTGAAGAGATGTTCAAAGAACTGATGTTTAAGACTGGTGAGTTGAATCGGGATATTGGTACAGCTGTAGGAAGCGCAGATGCAGTGAAACATGGATTAATGGATGCAGTGGGCGGGATTGGACAGGCTATTGCTCAGTTAAATCAGCTCATAGGAGACAAGAGACAGACTCTGCAAGCGGGAGGTTATACCCAATGACATTATATACAGTGATGCCCCCGGAACAACTCTGGTCGGGAATGTGGAAAGAGGGCGAAGATACGAGGGAGATCAAAATGAATGGTTTATTGATGCAGGTGAGACCTGTTAATGACAATGAAGCCGTTATCGTACGTTTGCTGGATTGTCCACTTGAAGCCTATCTCAATCCTGCTAATATGCCCGGTTCGACCATTCCGCTTTCGGGTAACTTGGGATCAGCATAACGCGACGAATTCAGACAAATTGAGCAGAAAAAGAACATATGTACGGATTATATTTGTATGGTATAATATTCTTCTGGGGGTGACCTGATTTTGGCCAGAAGAAAAAAGAGGAAAAAAAAGGGCGCTGGTTTTAGTGGCGTTTTAAAATATGAAATTTACGGGATTGTGCTTATTACCCTTGCTGTCATAGCATTATCGGGTGAAGCCACCGTTGGACGTTCGCTTTCCAAGATGTTCGGACTGATGCTTGGTAAGTTTTATTTTGCGATTCCACTTGTTGGTATTTATTATGGTCTCATGGTGATGATTCACCGGAAATGGCCGAGTGGTTGGACCACACGCAAGACAGGACTTGTTTTGCTGGTCTTTGCCTTAACCTTGATGAGTACTGTCTCTGCAATGCACCAGAAGCTCATTCCGGTTGGTGCGCTTGAGCCTGGTGCTGTGATTACGCAGGTACATAATGATATGCAAACCGAGTTGCTAACCCCTGCTGCGCCAGGTGAGAGGGACTCCATGCTTAACAAGGACATCAGCGGTGGTTATCTCGGAGCTGGGCAATTTGCTCTTTTCCTGTGGCTGTTTGGCAGTCTTGGGGCGAGACTCATCATGATTGTCATGTTTATCATCAGTTTTATGCTGATTACGAGTCTATCTTATGTGGATTTGATACGAATATTCCGAACAAAGATTTGGGATGCCGGGAGTTCGATGTACAAAAAGCTGGAGTCGAGACCCTCTGCACGTTCTGCTTCAACTTCTGATGCCAGGAAGAAAGGTAACGCCCGTAAAGTGGTACCTGTTCCTGTTGAAGATGACGAAGACGAGTATGAGGATGAATTAGAGGAACAGCATCTGCCAAAACGAAACTCGCCCATATTCTTCCAACTTTTCGGAAAATGGGGAGCTAAACGGGAACAGGCGACATCAGGACGTGAAATGGATGAGGTCGATTCGGCAGAAACAGAACAGATTGTGTACCGCGCCGAACAAGATCACAATCTAGAGGCGTGGCAGGATGCAACCGAAGACGTAACTAACAGATCAGCTTCGTCACGTGTTCCTGTTCAGGCTAAACCTAACTCAGCGCCGATCATTCGAGACTTTTTCGAGCACGTCAGAACAGAAGAGGCAAGCATTGAAGATGATCTGGACGATGCTTATCCTTTCCCGGATAATCTGGCCGATCCAAACGTAGTACAACAGGGCGAGCATACCATTAAAATAACGGATGAACTGGTAGAGACAGAGTGGTCTGCATCCGATGCAGGTACAAACGGGATGAATGCTGTGGATGAGATTCAGAGTGGAGAAGAAGTACCTAATGATGCAATGCAGGGAACAGATACTCCAACTCCTGAAGGGCAGGACACACAACCGGTGAAACCACCACCGCCACCTCCTAAGCCGTACAAGCTGCCATCATTCCGTCTACTTGCCAAGCCAAACAATGGGGGCAAGGCGGGTGACCAGAAGGATTATATGCAGACAGCACGCAAGCTGGAAGCCACACTGGAAAGCTTCGGTGTTCGTGCCAAAGTACTTGAAGTGGTTCGGGGTCCTGCCGTTACAAGATATGAAATTCAACCTGACATTGGTGTCAAGGTCAGCAGAATTGTCAGCCTAACTGATGATATCGCGTTGGCTCTGGCGGCAAAAGATATTCGGATGGAAGCACCGATTCCCGGAAAGTCTGCGATTGGTATCGAAGTACCTAATGGTGAAGTATCGGTTGTAACGATGCGTGAAGTAATGGAGACAGCAACGTTCCAGGATGCAGAATCCAAAGTGACCATTGCATTTGGCCGAGATATCTCGGGACAGACGATTATTGGTAACTTGGCTCGTATGCCCCATTTGCTGGTTGCGGGTGCTACAGGTTCCGGTAAGTCGGTGTGTATTAACGGAATTATTACCAGCATATTGTACAAAGCCAAGCCGGATGAAGTGAAGTTCCTGATGGTCGATCCCAAGATGGTTGAGTTGAACGTATATAACGGGATTCCCCATTTGCTGGCACCGGTAGTAACTGATCCTAAGAGAGCGTCACTTGCTCTCAAAAAGATTGTGGTTGAGATGGAGAAACGATATGAACTGTTCTCCAAATCAGGCACTCGTAACGTTGAAGGTTACAATAATCTGATGAAAGATAATCCTGCGGCTGTTCTGCCTTATATTGTTGTCATTGTGGATGAGCTTGCAGATCTCATGATGGTTGCAGCCGGAGATGTTGAAGATGCGATTGCTCGGCTTGCCCAGATGGCTCGTGCAGCTGGTATCCATCTGATTATTGCTACACAGCGGCCTTCTGTGGATGTTATTACTGGCGTAATCAAAGCCAACATACCTTCTCGTATCGCCTTCGGTGTATCCTCACAGGTGGATTCTCGAACCATTCTGGATATGGGTGGGGCCGAGAAACTGTTGGGTCGCGGAGACATGTTATTCATGCCAATGGGCGCATCGAAACCGGTTCGTGTACAAGGTGCTTTTATGAGTGATGAAGAAGTGGAAAATATTGTGAATTATGTACGTGGTCAAGGTGAAGCACAGTATGATGAGTCCCTTGTACCTGAGGTGGACGACTCTATCCAGGCTGAAGATGAAGTACAGGACGAGTTATACGAAAAGGCAGTGCAGATTATTCTGGAGGCCAAGCAAGCGTCTGTTTCTCTGCTACAACGTCGAATGCGAGTAGGATACACCCGTGCCGCACGTTTGATTGACTCCATGGAATCCCGGGGCGTGATTGGTCCTTACGAGGGTAGCAAACCACGGGAAGTGTTGGTCTCGCTTGAAGAGTACCAACAAAACAAAATAAGCTCGTAGCTTGTAATGCACATGAATATTCAGGCGATTCGAGCCCTCAACCTTAATGGTTGGGGGCTTTTTTCATACAATTTGACTGAAGTTTTACCATGATGTCCAATGATCGGATGATTTGGTGCATAGGAAGCAAGCAGGCTTGTCATAATAACCTTAGCGATTCTGTTAATCCCACAAGAGAAAGGTAGAGCACAGTCGATGCGAAAAATGAACATATGGCTTTTCACTGCTATTTTGCTGATGTCCGCATTGGGAATCCGCTATTTGCTTCCTGAGAATGCAGCAACCGAAAGTTCGAATCAAAGCACACCACAAGTTGAAGAGAAAGCCTTGCCTACTTTCAGCAGCAACGCTGTGAAATATGGAAGTTACGGTCAGGATGTGTATGAGCTTCAAGGCCGGCTCAAGTATTTGGGATTTTACAATGGTAAAATCGATAGCAATTTTGGCAACAGCACGCTGAAATCCGTCAAATGGTTTCAATCCGAATTTGGTATGAAAGCCGATGGTGTCGTTGGAGCTGAAACCAAACTGAAATTGTATAATGCTTCAACCAAATGGTCGCCAACGGAAACGCCATTGCACAAGGAAAAACCTTCAGGTGGAAGTGATAGTAGTAACAATACGGCAGATAAAGAGCAAGACAATATGGGATCTGCCAATGCCCTTGGTCTCTCAGAGAATGAACTCAAGATTATGGCTAACGCTGTATATGGTGAAGCCCGGGGTGAACCGTTTGAAGGTCAAGTCGCAGTAGCAGCAGTAATTATGAATCGCGTGAAATCACCAAGCTTTCCAAATACGCCTTCTGGCGTGATTTTTCAACCAGGTGCATTTACGGCTGTAGCGGACGGACAGATCTATTTGGAACCAAACGCACAAGCCAAAAAGGCAGTTGAGCAGGCCTTGAATGGATGGGATCCGTCCGGTGGATGTCTCTATTATTTTAACCCGAAGACAGCAACATCCAAATGGATCTGGACCCGCCCACAAGTGAAAACAATCGGACAGCATATCTTTTGTATGTGATGATGTTGGAAGCAACCAGAAGGCGTGACTTCGGTTGCTTCTTGCCTTTTGAATGGGTTAAAATGGTTGTTACGTTTAGCTTAATACGATTGCATGATAAATGACGCCGTAAAGGGGTTTTGACATTTGAATACATCAGGATTCGAACGAGGTAGCAAGAGACAGTTTCGTATACATGTGCTTCCCACTAAACGTTTTAAAACGTTTGCTATATCGCTATATGCAGGAGTTCCTTTACGGGAAGATACAGTAACCAAAGTAGCACTGACACCTTTTGTTCTGCGACGCGGCACGGAGTCCTATCCGGAAACAACGCAATTTCGTGAGCAACTGGAGCATCTGTATGGAGCAGGTTTTGGTTTTGACGTCTATAAACGCGGGGATTACCAGATTGTACAGTTCCGAATGGATACCATTAATGATTCCTTTGTTGGAGGGGATGAACAGCTACTGGATCGTTCATTTGCCTTCTTAGGAGAGGTTCTTACCCGACCTGCACAGGAGAATGGACATTTCAGGACGTCTTATGTACAAGCAGAGCGAGAGACTGTTCGTAAAAAGCTGGAGTCTATCGTGAATGATAAAATGCGCTATGCCGCTGAACGCAGTATTGAGGAAATGTGCAAGAACGAGCCGTACCGTCTTCATCCACTGGGTGAGCGAAAGGATCTGCCTGGGATCGAGCCCGACACACTGACTGCGTCTTATCAGGAGTGGCTGCAGCAGGCGAGTATGGATCTGTACGTGGTAGGGGATACGACACTGGAGGAGGTCGAGAACCTTGTTCAGCGTCATTTCAATGTAGATCGAACGTCCTCCTCTGATTACCAGACACAAGCAGCGGTTCGAGGAAATAAGGAAGTGGAGACCGTTGTTGAGCGACTGAATGTGAGTCAGGGAAAACTCAATATGGGACTCCGTACATCTATCACTTATGGAGATCCTCAGTATGCCGCAGCACTAATGTACAACGGGATTCTCGGTGGTTATCCTCATTCCAAACTGTTTGTCAATGTTCGTGAAAAAGAAAGCCTGGCGTATTACGCGTCATCGCGATATGACGGACATAAGGGCATTGCAACGATTCAATCCGGGATTGAAATCCCTAATTATGAGAAGGCTGTCACCATTATCAAGCAGCAGCTGGAAGAAATGAAAAGCGGTACAATCAGTGATCTGGAAATGTCTCAGACCAAAGCAATGATCCGTAACCTGCTTAAGGAAATGCAGGATTCTGCTTTTGAGATGATCGCTTATGACTTCAATCGACAGTTGTCTGGCAAAGAAAGAACGGCTGAAGAACTTTTGGCTCAGGTAGAACATATTAGCAAGGAAGATGTACGTGAGGCGGCAGAACAATTCCGTCTGGATACGATTTATTTCTTGCGGGATGAGAAGGAGGAATAATCGGTGGAGAGCATTCGGTATGAGCATTTGCAGGAGACACTATATTACGAAGTAATGGATAACGGACTGCATGTCTATATTTTGCCTAAACCGGGGTTCCAGAAAACGTATGCTACGTTTGCAACCAAGTATGGATCGGTGGATAATCATTTTCAGGTTGAGGGGCAGGAAGAAGTGAAGGTCCCGGATGGGATTGCTCATTTCCTGGAGCATAAAATGTTTGAAGAACCAACAGGCGATATTTTTGCAACATTTGCGTCTCACGGTGCCTCAGCTAATGCGTTTACGAGCTTTGATCAGACGGTTTATTTGTTTTCAGCGACTGAATATGTGAATGAAAATATACAAACATTAGTCAACTTTGTGCAAAATCCTTACTTCACGGATCAAAATGTGGAAAAGGAAAAAGGCATTATTGGACAGGAAATTGACATGTATGCTGATAATCCGGATTGGCGTGTTTATTTTGGATTGATCGAAGCCATGTATCAGAAACATCCGGTGCATATCGATATTGCAGGAACGGTGGAATCCATCCGTACGATTACCAAAGAGATGTTATATGAGTGTTATAACACCTTCTATCACCCGAGTAATATGCTCTTGTTTGTGGTGGGTGGTGTAGATCCACAAGAAGTCATTGATATGGTTCGATCGAACCAGGAGCAGAAGGACTATAAGCCACAGGGGAGCATTCAACGTTTCTTCGAACCGGAGCCTGAGCAGGTAGGAGAAGCCAGACGGGAAGCGAAACTGGCTGTTTCACTGCCCAAATGTCTGTTTGGATTCAAGGAGACGGACGTTGGACTCACGGGGGAACAATTGTTACGGCGAGATATGACAACGCAGCTGATGATGGATCTTTTGTTTGGCTCAAGCACACGATTATTTCAGAAGCTCTACGATGAAGATCTGATCTCGGACAGCTTTGGACATGAGTATAACAGTTCGCCGCAATATGCGTTTTCAGCCATTGGTGGTGATACAAAAGACCCGGATCAACTGCTCGCGCGTATACGTGAAGAAGTGGATGCCATTGTAGAAAAAGGGTTCGATTCCACGGATTTTGAACGTGCACGCAAAAAGAAAATAGGCGGATATTTGCGTATGCTCAATTCTCCGGAGAACATTGCGCATGAATTTACACGTCAGCAATTCCGTGGCGGTGATTTTTTCAATATGCTGCCGCTCTATGAATCGATTACACTGGAAGATGTAAATCTCAGACTGAGAGAGCATATTCGGTGGGATCATCTGGCTGTATCGCTAGTCGTGAGTCCTTGATATGGAGAGGGGAACGGGACAATTGAAGGCAATCGGGGAAATGACTGTACTGGTAACTGGCGCAAGCGGTGGCATCGGAGCGGCTATCGCAGAACGCTTTGCCAGAGTGGGAATGAATGTTGTTATACACTATATGAAATCGCATGAAGCAGCGAATGAAGCCGCCAGACGGTGCATGGAACAAGGCAGCGGAAAAATCATGACCGTGTCTGCGGATCTTCGCAGCCGGGAACAGATTGAGCGTATGCGTGAGAAGCTGGAGTCGCACAATCTCATGCCAGATATCCTTGTGAACAATGCAGGAATCTCGCACTATGGGATGTTGGCTGATGTTACAGAGGAGATCTGGGATGAAGTGATGGCGATTAACCTCAAAGGCACGTTTATGTGTACACAGGAAATGATGCCTCACATGATCTCCCAAAGGTATGGCCGGATCATTAATGTATCGTCGATCTGGGGGCTGTCTGGTGCTTCTTGTGAGGTGCTGTATTCCACAACCAAGGGTGGGGTGAATGCATTCACCAAAGCGCTTGCGAAAGAACTCGCGCCTTCCGGAGTAACCGTAAATGCGGTTGCTCCTGGTGCCGTTCAGACATCCATGCTGAGCCATCTGGATCAGAGTGAACTGAAGATGCTGGAAGAGGAAATTCCGGCAGGAAGACTTGCTCAACCTGATGAAATCTCATCATTGGTTTATTTTTTGGCTCTCCCTGAATCGGGTTATATCAATGGGCAGATCATCAGTCCAAATGGCGGTTGGTTAACGTAAAAAAAGCAAGAAAACTTGACTGGCTGTGAACGAACCAGGTGAAGGTTGCTGAGAAGCAGTCGTCTTCCGGATTATTTTCAAAATGCTCGTATATAAAATGCCTCGAAAGCACATATTACAACTGTTGATTTTAAATCTCATGCGTCATCTAAGGAGGATTTATCATGTCAACAGAAAAAACAGTGCTCTCCAGTTTTGACACATGGAAGAAGTTTCTGGGTGACCGCGTACTGCAAGCAGAGAAGATGGGGATGAGTGAAGAAACCATCAACAAACTTGCGTATGAAATCGGCGACTTCCTTGATGAGAAAGTCGATCCGGCGAACCATTCCAACCGGGCATTGAAAGAGTTATGGGATGTCGGCGATGCTGATGAGCGTCGTACGATTGCGTGCCTGATGGTCAAATTGGCCAAACAAAACGCATAAGATTACAGATGAAGAGCTCCCGCAAGGGGGCTTTTCTCTAATGATTACAAACGGATTACAGAGCTGTTCTTGTAATTCATTTTCATTTTATATATCATTAACGTGACCCATTTTTAGAAGATGTCTCAGATTGTTGTCCAGTGGATATGTTCTGTTGCTGTCGAATAATGGGGAATAATGCATTACGGGGTGTTGAAATGGAATCTAAACAATGGTACATGGAATATAAAATACATAAGAACAGACCCGGTTTGTTAGGCGATATTGCCTCTATGCTGGGGATGCTTGAAGTGAATATATTGACCATTAACGGTGTTGAAGGCAAAACTCGAGGCATGTTGCTTGAATCGGATGATGATGAAAAAATCCGTTTGCTTGGTGAAATGCTTGGCAAAGTAAACAGCATCACCGTATCGGCTTTGCGGCAACCTAAATTGGTGGATATTTTGGCCGTACGTCATGGCAGATACATTGACCGTGACTCGGATGATCGCAAGACATTTCGTTTCACACGAGATGAACTTGGGTTACTTGTGGACTTTTTGGGTGAAGTATTTAAGAGGGAAGGCAATCAGGTCATCGGTTTGCGCGGAATGCCTCGTGTTGGCAAAACGGAGTCTATTATTGCGGGCAGCGTATGTGCAATGAAGCGATGGACGTTTGTTTCCTCCACACTTCTTCGTCAGACGATAAGGAGTCAAATGTCCGAAGACGAATTGAACCCGAACAATGTCTTCATCATTGACGGAATTGTAAGTACGATTCGTTCCAGTGAGCGGCATTACAACCTGTTGCAGGATATTATGTCCATGCCTAGCACCAAAGTTATTGAACATCCGGATATTTTTGTACAGGAATCCGAATATGATTTTAATGATTTTGATATTATTATTGAATTGCGTAACATTCCCAATGAAGAGATTATTTATGATACGTTTACGGCTAGCTACACCGATGAATTGTAAGGAACCGTACGGAATCATGGAATAGATTAGCAACAACTCAAGAGATAAACATAAGGAGGAGATGGCATGTCTGAACTGGGTCAGCAGTTAAGGGAGGCCCGGCTGCAAAAAGGGATGAGTCTTGACGATGTACAGGAAATGACAAAAATTCGCAAGAGGTATCTGGAGGCCATAGAAGCAGGAGACTATAAAGTGCTGCCGGGTAGCTTCTATGTGCGTGCTTTCATCAAAACCTATGCGGAGACCGTGGGACTGAACCCTGATGAGCTGCTGGAGGGACACAAAAAAGACGTACCCGAAGAAGAGACGGAAGCAACGATGGAACCGGTTATTCAGAAGCGTTCCAGCCGTCCGGTTGAGCGTAGTAATCGGTGGATGTCTGTCGCGTTGATGTGGACATTCCCTGTTTTGATCGTAGTACTGTTGTATGTATACGTGGTGTATAACAATGGTGATGAATCAGATAATCCGGGTCTTGATCAGGTCAAAATTACAGACAGTCAACAACAGCCTGAGGACAAACCGGATCAACCTGCCGACAACGGACAGGCATCTAATCCGCCTGCGACAGACTCAGGTACTGACGGTACTGGTGAGGGAGACGCTGGCGGTAACGGTGGCGGTACAGACACGGAAGGACAGACGGACGGTCAAACTGATGGCCAAACGGACGGACAGACGGATGAAACTGAGGAAAAACCAACTGATAATTCACCATCTAATGTGAGTGTTTCAGAAGATGGGAAATCAGGAAATATTACGAACTTTAAAGTTAACGGTAGTACAGGGCAACCTGTAACGGTTACGATCAAAGCCACAGGTCATAGCTGGCTGGAAGTGTACAAAGGCGAAAACTCCAGTGGAGAGAAGTTGGAGTATGGTAACACAGCCGAAGGTGACAGCTATACCTTTGAGCTTGATAGTACAGGCATGTATATTAAGTCCGGTTACGCTGCAGCGACCACGATTGAGGTTGGCGGGCAGGTTGTAACGGATGGCAAGGCGACCAATCGGATCCGTTTGAAGCTTGGTGAAGATAGTAGTGGCACTACTTCTTCCACAGGTGTTGAAAATGGATCAACGGACGGTACAGGGGGTACCACGGGTAGCGAATAACCGGGTCAACTGCAGGAGACAATAATCGTGTCTTAACTTGCAGTTAACTTTTGGTGAAGTGAGGTGGATGGCTGTGACAGTCAGCTGGATCGTAACAGGTTTAGGGATCATTGTCAGCCTCCTGGGTTATTACCTGACTCCAAGTGCTTGGGGTTACGGAATATTGGGTTTTGGACTTGCACATGTACTTTTGGGTGTGCTCGATATGTTCAGACAGCCCAACCGCAGCCGCTATTAGGTTGGAAGCTGGACCAGCGAGCATTTTTGGCAGCCACTTGAAGTGGAAGCCAAAAATGCTTTTTTCTTTGTGTAAAACAGCTTGAAATTAGACTTTTGCTTAAGGTATCCTCTATAATGTTACAGAACATACGATTAACTGAAAGGGTGACTGGTTTGAGCTCAGAAAATTCATTTGATATCGTGTCCAAAATGGACTTGCAAGAACTGACAAATGCCGTTACACAAACCGAGAAAGAAATTGGCGCTCGTTATGACTTCAAGGGCAGCAAGAGCAGCCTGAAGCTGGATAAGGATGCGTTAACGATCGTATCTGATGATGAGACCAAACTCAAGGCTGTCATTGAAGTGCTGCAATCCAAAATGGCGAAGCGTGGTCTACCATTGAAAAACATTGATTACGCAAAGGTAGAGCCAGCGTCTTCTGGTACAGTCCGCCAGCGTTTGAATTTTAAACAGGGGATTGATCAGGACATCGCCAAGAAAATCAATATCCTGATTCGGGATTCCAAGATGAAGGTGAAGAGTCAGATTCAGGGAGATCAACTTCGGGTAACTGGTAAGAGTAAAAATGATTTGCAAGCTGTCATGCAGTTGCTAAATGGTGCTAACCTGCCTCTGGATTTGCAATATACAAATTTCAAGTAATAAGGCCTTTTTGTAGCAAAAGTGTTTTTTGACACGGTATTGGGCGTATATTATACTAAGTGTGCATTGCTGGCAGTCAAGCATCAAGTCCAGTCCTCATCGTTTGCTGACTTTGTGAAAAGCAGTACATCTTCTGGAAGTCACCGGAACGTTTAAAGCGTTTTGCTTTTGAGCGGTTGACTTTATTTTTTGCGTTTCTACATAGTGGGATCATGTTAATATGGATTGACATTGAAACTGTACATTTCATGTTCCGGATGATGATAACGGGATTATGATGATTGTTTGGAGTAATGGAGGATATGAGGGAGGGCGTCTTGTGAATTTACCCAACCGGATTACGCTTGCACGAATTTGCTTAATCCCTTTTTTGATGGTGTTCCTGCTCGTGGATTTTCCATTTTATCCAGAGCCGTTGCAGCTTGGAAGCTTGTCGCTTCCGTATAATCAACTGATTGCTGCTGTTATTTTTATCATCGCCGCAAGCACAGATGGAATTGACGGATACCTTGCGCGGAAAAATAACATGGTTACCAATCTGGGGAAACTGCTCGATCCACTCGCAGACAAGTTGCTGGTTACTGCAGTTTTGATCTCGCTTGTGGAGATGGGCAAGCTGGATTCCTGGATTGCAGTTGTGATTATTAGTCGTGAATTCGCAGTTACCGGCTTGCGTCAAATTGCATTGCTGGATGGTTCGGTTGTTGCCGCTAGTGCTTGGGGCAAGCTGAAGACTGTAGTGCAGATTGTGGCGATTGTGCTGTTGCTGTTGAACAATTTCCCGTTTTCATACACGGGTATTCACGTCGATATTATCGCGGTATGGGCAGCAGCGCTTATTACCATCTGGTCGGGTATCGATTACTTTATCAAAAACAAAAATTTGCTTCATTTAACAAAAGCATAATGGTTTGTTCTTAAATGGGTAATCATGAAGGAAGCATTGGGTCAGGGGCAATAGGAAATTATCCTATTGCCCTTTGATCACTCACCACGTGTACAGGAGGATGCTCAATGAAGGCAGAAATCATTGCAGTTGGCACAGAGCTACTGCTTGGACAAATCGTCAATACCAATGCCAGATACCTATCCCGTGAATTGGCTGCGATGGGGATCGATGTATATTTCCAAACGGTGGTTGGGGATAACCTGAACCGACTTAGTGAAGCTATTCGCATTGCGCAGAGCCGTGCAGACGTTATTTTATTTTCCGGTGGCATCGGACCTACACAAGATGATCTGACCAAGGATGCGCTCGCAGCTGTTCTTAACCGGAAACTGCATACAGATCGAATGGCAATGGACAAAATTGAGAGCTTTTTCAGAGATCGTAATGTGGATATGACAGAGAATAACCGACGTCAGGCGATCGTTATTGATGGCGGAACACCTCTGGCCAATGAAACGGGCCTCGCGGCAGGAAATGCGATTTCTGACAATGACAAATATTATGTTGTGATGCCTGGACCACCTAAAGAGTTGATTCCAATGTTTGAACAGGAAGTCAAACCTTGGCTGTTCCAGCATGTACTCACAGAAGAGATGCCGATCTATTCCCGAATGCTCAAATTCGCAGGTATTGGTGAATCTGCTCTGGAAGATCGACTTCTGGATCTGATTGACGCGCAGACAGACCCTACGATTGCTCCTTACGCGAGCGAAGGCGAAGTTACGGTACGCGTCTCCACAAAGGCTGCGAGTGAGGGAGAGGCGAAGCTGAAGCTGGATGCGATGGAGGTTCAGATTCGGGAGCGTTTGACAGAACATCTCTACGCGAACGAGGATGTGCCTATAGAGTACACGATTGTAACCATGATGTCTGACATGGGGCTGACGCTCAGCGCTGCTGAGAGCTGTACAGGAGGGCTTGTCATGCAAAGTCTGACCTCTATACCCGGAAGTGCGTCAATGCTCAAAGGTGGAATTGTTTGTTACTCCAATGAAATTAAAGAAAAGCTGCTGAATGTGCCTCATGATTATCTGGAAGGTGAAGATGCACCTGGGGCGGTAAGTCCTGAGGTTGCAAAAGTGCTTGCTGAGCAGATTCGCATGATTGGCGATGCTGATTTTGGCTTGGCTGTTACCGGTGTAGCTGGACCGGGATATTCGGAACGCAAACCACCCGGACTTGTCTTCATCGCTCTTGCTGAACGTGGAAAAGAGACGGAAATTCATGAGCTGCGTATTAATGGTAATCGCGAGACGGTTCGCATTCGTTCAGCCAAAGCGATTCTCTATCGCTTATGGCAAAAACTTGTGGCGATGGATTGATTAGTTAATAGCTTCGATTGCATTTACAGTTCCAAGCAAGTATAATTAAGGAAGACGGAAGAACCGTAGAATTAGGCTTTACAGCCTTGTTTACGGTTCTTTTTTCTGTTTAATGGAAAGTTTCCTTGAGGAAGAGGCGCCTCGGCCTTTACAAAAAAAACGAATGTATGTTCGAAAAAAAGCTTGGCAAACGTGTTAAAACAAGGTATCATTATCTTATAAACAGTAAAGGGTGTGAGCTTATTGTCAGACCGTCGTGCCGCGCTTGATATGGCGCTCCGTCAAATAGAGAAGCAATTTGGTAAAGGATCCATCATGAAACTGGGTGAGTCCACTCATATGAATGTGGAAATTATTCCCAGTGGTTCCTTGGCTTTGGATATTGCATTAGGAACAGGCGGCTTGCCTAAAGGCCGTATTGTTGAAATATATGGACCTGAATCTTCTGGTAAAACAACCGTAGCATTGCATGCTATCGCTGAAGTACAAAGAGCGGGTGGACAAGCTGCATTTATCGATGCCGAGCATGCTCTTGACCCACAATATGCAAGCAAACTCGGTGTTAATATTGATGAATTGCTTCTGTCTCAGCCAGATACGGGTGAGCAAGGGCTGGAAATTGCAGAAGCTCTTGTACGCAGTGGTGCAGTAGATATCGTCGTTATTGACTCTGTAGCCGCATTGGTTCCAAAAGCAGAGATTGAAGGCGAAATGGGCGATTCACACGTTGGTTTGCAAGCGCGTTTGATGTCTCAGGCGCTGCGTAAACTGTCTGGTGCAATCAGCAAATCCAAAACAATCGCAATCTTCATTAACCAGCTTCGTGAGAAAGTCGGCGTTATGTTTGGTAACCCGGAAACAACACCTGGTGGTCGTGCTCTGAAGTTTTATTCCACAGTACGTCTGGATGTGCGTCGTATTGAGAGTATCAAATCAGGCAATGACATGATTGGTAACCGTACTCGTATTAAAGTTGTGAAAAACAAAGTGGCACCTCCGTTTAAACAAGCGGAAGTGGATATCATGTATGGCGAGGGTATTTCGAGAGAAGGCAGTATCATTGACATTGGTACAGAGCTGGACATCGTTAATAAAAGTGGTGCTTGGTACTCCTACGAAGGCGAGCGTTTAGGACAAGGTCGTGAGAACGCAAAGCAGTTCATGAAAGAGCATAAAGATATTGCTGACATCATTGAACAAAAAATTCGTGTAGCCAGTAACTTGGTTACTGCAGTTCCTGCGCCAACGAGTGAAGAGCAACAAAAAGAAGCAGCAGAAGAACAAGAACTGTTTGAAATCAACGAGTAATCTCTCAAAACCTCCCTTGTAGGGAGGACCCTGAGGGTGTTCCCCACTGGACTCCGTAAACTTATCTGATTGAGCTTGGATCAATCTGGATAATGGATTGTAGTGGGAGTACTCGTGCTGTCTAACAGCCCCTGTCCCAATGGACAGGGGCTGTTAGCACGCTAACTGTGGAGTAAAGGCCGGGCAGAGTTCCCGGTCTTTTGTATTATTGGTGTTCTTTGTCTTATGTGAAGATGTGCTTGGCGTAGTCAGAATGAAAATGTTATGAAAGGGGAGACCAGAATGGATCAACATGACGAGGATTTATATGAAGAAGCAGAACAGGACGGCCTATCCCAATTTCCGGACAACGAAGAACTTATTATTACACGTGTAGAACGAACGAAGAGCAGGCAAGCTCGTTATCGAATCACTTTTGGCATCCACTCCATTACGGTTCTTGAAGATGTGATGATTAAATACAGGATGACTCAAGGTAATACGTTTATGAAGAAGGATCTGGAAGATATCATTCTAGCTGATGAGCGACAGCGGACGTATGCACAGTCTCTGCGTTTTTTGGAGCATAAGCCACGTACGCGCCATGAATTAAGTCAGAAACTTCGTCAGAAGGAGTTTGCTGCACCTTTGATTGAAGAGGCGCTGGATCGGCTTGAGCGGGAGAACCTGGTGGATGACGATCTATTTGCGAAGGAATGGACAAGACAGCGTATGGAGGGCAAGCGGAAGGGAAAACTGTGGATAAGGCAAGAGCTGCGTCAAAAGGGCATTGCCAATGATCTCATTGTTGAGGCACTAGAAGGGATCAGTACAGATGCGGAATTTGAGACTGCCTTGAGTGCCGGACGCAAAAAATGGAATCAGGTCAAAGGGGACGTCAAAGAGAAGAAAAATAAAACGCTTCCCTTCCTAATGAGACGTGGTTTTTCAATGGATATGGTGCGCCGGGTCGTGAATTGTTTAATTGAAGAAGATGAGGCTGGGGACCCTGAAGATGACGAAGCGTTGTTATGGGATTAGCAGACTAGAGTCTCTATACTGCATTCTCTTGACAATTTCTTTCGTCAAATACTAAAATGGACATGAGTCTGTAAGAAATGGACAACCCTTTTTCCTTCCAAAAAAGCGGTTTCGGTTTCTTAAGATTTATACCATTCTTAATTATGGGTTCGCTGGAAACAGTGAATAGTACGTGGAAACATGTACATGTGAAATGAAAATCGGCGGGGGATCGCCGTGAGTATTCGTTATTCCCAAACATATGTAAGGTTTGAAAACTGCAAATTGACCCAAGGAATGCCTTGGAGGAACCAACGAGGAGGTGAACAGTATGGAAATTGCAATCACGATCGCTCTCGTTGCAGCCGCGCTATTCATTGGGTTCGGAGTAGGATATTTTATTCGCAAATCTCTTGCAGAGGCTAAAATCTCTAGTGCGGAACAAGCTGCCGTACAAATCGTGGAGAACGCGAAGAAAGAGGCAGAAGCACTGAAGAAAGAAACGGTGCTGGAGGCGAAGGATGAAATCCATCGCATTCGCGCTGAAGCTGAAAAAGACACTCGTGAACGTCGGAATGAAATTCAACGACAAGAAAGACGATTGTTGCAAAAAGAAGAGTCGCTGGATAAAAAATTGGAATCACTCGAACGTAAAGAAGAGCAAGTGGCTAACAAAGAGAAACGAATTGATGAGACTCAGCAGCAGATCGAAATGATTTACAAAAACCAGGTGACAGAGTTGGAACGTATATCCAACCTCACCATGGAAGATGCACGCAGTATCATACTGTCCAACGTAGAACAGGAAGTTCGTCATGAGACGGCTCAAATGATCAAGGACATTGAACAACAAGCGAAGGAAGAAGCGGACAAAAAGTCCCGCGAGATTATTACACTCGCCATCCAACGCTGTGCGGCTGACCACGTAGCGGAAACAACGGTATCTGTTGTTACCCTGCCAAATGAAGAAATGAAAGGCCGGATTATCGGTCGTGAAGGACGTAACATCCGTGCGCTTGAAACCCTTACAGGGATTGACCTCATTATCGATGATACGCCAGAAGCTGTTATTCTGTCGGGCTTTGACCCGATTCGCCGTGAAATCGCCCGTACTGCCCTGGAGAAACTGGTGGCTGATGGACGTATTCACCCGGCACGGATTGAAGAGATGGTTGAGAAATCCCGCAAAGAAGTGGATGAGCGCATCCGTGAATACGGTGAGCAAGCTACCTTTGAAGTGGGCGTGCATGGTCTGCATCCGGATCTGATCAAAATTTTGGGCCGGTTGAAGTTCCGTACAAGTTACGGTCAGAACGTCTTGAAACATTCCATGGAAGTCGCTTATCTGGCTGGACTGATGGCTGGCGAACTGGGAGAAGACGTAACTCTGGCAAGACGTGCAGGTCTATTGCATGACATCGGTAAAGCGCTGGATCACGAAGTGGAAGGATCACACGTCGAAATTGGCGTGGAACTGGCGAAGAAATACAAAGAACATCCGGTTGTAATCAACAGTATCGCGTCCCATCACGGAGATTGCGAAGCGACTTCGGTCATTGCCATGTTGGTTGGCGCAGCAGATGCGCTCTCCGCAGCAAGACCAGGCGCACGCCGCGAAACGCTGGAAACGTATATCAAACGACTGGAGAAGCTGGAAGAAATCTCAGAATCCTTCGAAGGTGTCGAGAAATCGTACGCCATTCAGGCCGGACGCGAAGTTCGCGTTATGGTACAGCCTGAGAAGATCGATGATGCTGAAGCATTCCGCTTAGCCCGTGACATCACGAAGATGATTGAGAATGAACTCGACTATCCGGGTCACATCAAAGTCACCGTCATCCGGGAAACCCGTGCGGTTGAATACGCAAAATAGAGCATTACGGAAAAGTGGCCGCAGTAGTGGGCCACTTTTCCTGTTGATAGCCTGTTAAAGGCAACTACACATCATGGAGCATGAGATAGAGTCCTGCAAAGGTTCAACATTTGAAGTAAGAGGACTTTGCAGGAATTGAGGAGGCAGTAATCAATGAAAGTTTTGTTTATTGGTGACATTGTAGGTAACGTGGGACGTAAGGCATTAAAGGAAAATTTACCGTATCTGAAATCGAAGTATAAGCCACATGTAGTGATTGTGAATGGTGAAAATGCGGCAGCAGGTCGCGGCATTACCGGCGCAATCGCAAATGAGTTTTTCAACTGGGGTGTACATGGTATTACACTTGGTAATCATACTTGGGACAATAAGGATATTTTTGATTTTATAGATGATGAGCCCCGCATGATTCGTCCAGCGAACTTTCCACCAGGCACACCAGGACGAGGGTACACGGTTGTCAAGGGCGAAGGGAAAGAGCTAGCGATTGTCAATCTTCAAGGAAGAACGTTCCTGCCTGCTCTGGATTGTCCATTCCGTGTAGCTGATGAAATTGTAGATGAGCTGCTCCAAGACCATAAATGTATTTTAGTTGATATGCATGCTGAAGCAACGTCAGAAAAGATTGCCATGGGATGGCATCTGGATGGACGTGCGTCTCTCGTTGTAGGTACACATACGCATGTACAGAGTAATGATGATCGGATTTTGCCTGGAGGAACAGCTTACTTGACGGATGCAGGCATGGTAGGGCCTCGTGACGGTATATTGGGTATGGAGCGTGAGGCCGTGCTGCGTAAGTTCTACACCCAGCTACCTGTACGTTTTGTTGTGGATGATGGCAAATGGCACTTCCATGGTGTTTTTGTTGAAATTGATGAAGCCACAGGTGCGGCAACACGCATCGAAAAAATTCGTCTGACGGAGGACGAGTGGCGCATGGAATAGGGGTATTGTCCCAATTTGCAGGGAAACCCGTCTAAAAAGAAGGAATTTTTTTGCCTCCCGCGAATAACATCTAGTAAGTGGAAACAAACTTTCAACATTCCCAGGGAGGTACTTACCATGGATGTATTAAAAGTTTCAGCAAAGTCCAATCCTAATTCTGTAGCCGGCGCTCTTGCAGGGGTTCTTCGTGAACGTGGAAATGCTGAACTGCAGGCAATTGGAGCGGGAGCACTGAACCAAGCCATTAAAGCGGTAGCGATAGCCCGGGGATTTGTAGCACCAAGCGGAGTTGACCTGATTTGTATTCCAGCTTTTACAGACATTGTGATCGACGGCGAGGACCGAACGGCCATTAAGCTGATTGTGGAGCCCAGATAATACATGCAGTATGCATTGAACCTGTTTACGATGTAGACAGGTTTTTTTGCGTTTTTTTGCAATCACATATTGAGGAGGGTTTAAGATGTCCATGTCTGATTGGCGTGTAGCTGATTTTCACTGTGATGCACTGAGCAAAATTTTGATGCAGCCAGCTCTTTCATTCCAAGATGCCCCACAACTGGATGTGAACTTGCAACGTTTGAAAGAGGGGGATGTAGGGTTGCAGGCATTCGCCATCTATTTACCCGAAGTACTTGGCAGAGGCAAGTTTGAACATGTGATGGGGCAGTTGGAGATCTATCGTAGACGTGTGGAGAGAAGTCAGGAGCGGCCTGACGGCACACAGACGTTGTTATGGCGTGAACAGGTGGCTCAGGTGGGGCAAACAGAGGGTCTGTGGGGATTAATCACACTGGAGGGTGTGGATGGCCTGGAGGGCAACCTGTTCTATCTGGAGTTATGTTATCAGATGGGCGTTCGAATTATTGGACTAACGTGGAATTATGCCAATTGGGCGGCTGACGGAGTAATGGAGAAGCGTGGAGCAGGTCTGACCGAGAAGGGGAAGGAACTGGTGCGCCAGTGTAATGAAATCGGAATGCTGCTCGACGTGTCACATCTGACAGAGAAAGGGTTCTGGGAACTGGCTGACTTGAGTAAACGTCCTTTTATCGCCTCCCACTCCAACAGCTACAGCGTATGTCCCCATGTGCGTAATCTGAAAGATGATCAGATTCAGGCTATCATTGCCCGGGAAGGGCGGATCGGACTGACGTTTGTACCCTGGTTTGTGAAGCAGGAGGGTGAGGTACGTATAAAAGATCTGCTGCCTCATATTGAGGAGATCTGTTCTCTCGGCGGGCAGCAGCATCTGATGATGGGGTCTGATTTTGATGGAATTTCAACGTATATTCAGAGACTTGAACATTCAGGACATTATCCGAGACTGACGGAAATCCTGCTCAAGCATTATGATGAACATTTAGTGCGCGGCTGGTTGTGGGGGAATGCGATGAGTTATCTGGGGGAACACTTGCCAGAGAGCAATCCGAAGATGCAGATGAATGGGAATTCCATGAAATAGTGAACTGGTGTGTGCGTTGAATGTGTTGAATTGAAACTTGTTTCCAAATAAAGGAGGGGAATGATGGTGAAATAAGTGTATTTCATGAATTTTCACCAGTTCGTTTTCATTTCACTCCAAAAAGGGGTATAATACCATTGGATTGTTAAGAGCCTGAGTACAGGCCATAGATAAACAAGGAGTGAATTTACAATGAGTAAAACAGTACCTGTGGGCGTATCTGCCCGTCACATTCATGTATCCCAAGAGCACGTTGAAATTTTGTTTGGCAAAGGTTATGAACTGACTGAATTTAAACCTCTGTCCCAGCCTGGCCAATACGCTGCTAACGAAACTGTAGCGGTAATTGGTTCGAAAGGACAGTTTGATAAAGTGCGTATCCTTGGACCTGTTCGCCCTGAAACGCAACTGGAGATCTCCATGACAGATTCATTTGCGATTGGTGTTAAAGCACCTGTACGTGAATCTGGAAGCATTGAAGGTACACCAGGAATCACAATTAAAGGTCCTGCTGGCGAAGTAACGATTGATAAAGGTGTTATCGTTGCTGCTCGTCACATTCACTTCCATACTTCTGATGCTGCTAAATGGGGTATCGAGGACAAACAAATGTTGAAAGTTCGTCTGGGTGGAGATCGTGGTCTGGTACTGGAAAATGTACTGGCTCGTGTATCCGATTCTTTCGCACTGGACATGCATATTGATACAGATGAAGCTAACGCTGCTGGCGCTCGTAATGGCGACACTGCTGAAATCATCGATTAATTACATGTAATAGCCTCAGCCCCCAATTATGGCGGTCTGAATAACATATAAACCTGAGCACAGCCAACAGGGGCCGGTTATTACCAGCCTTGATGGCAAGGCTCAGGTTTTTGTGTTTTCTGAGTGTTCTTCTGAGCATGGCATGTTTCGGATTAGACGAAGGGAGATGCGCTTTGGATGTGGAACTACAGCCCAATTCATGCTATAATTTGCTGTAATGCTCTTTTAATGTTCCAAGCAAGATATTCATGTGGAACAGGGATGAATGAACGATTTTTTATTAATAGAGGCTGTAAGGAGTGACCGAAGGAAATGGCTAAAGACTCAAAAAAGGATTACTCCCAATATTTTGATTTCTCCGATGCCAAAGTAATTTCGCAAGATGAATTCAGCAAAAAGATAAGAATCCGGGGCCGTGAGATTAACATCAAATCGGAACCCAATCATCGTCAGGAGAAACAGCGGGGCAAGGAAGACGTCCAGGTGCTTTACGAAAATGCCGTTCCCGATGAACTGAAAAACATAGGGAAAGGTAAACACTATATTGTATATACGTATGGATGTCAGATGAACGAGCATGACTCGGAGACCATCAAAGGACTCCTTGAGTCTATGGGATATCAGGCTACAGAGAATCGCAAAGAAGCTGATATTATTCTGCTCAATACGTGTGCCATACGGGAAAATGCGGAAGATAAAGTATTTGGTGAGCTCGGTCACCTCAAAACGCTAAAACTCGAACGTCCGGGATTGTTACTTGGCGTATGCGGTTGTATGTCCCAAGAAGAAGGCGTCGTCAACCGAATCATGCAGAAGCATGGCTTTGTGGATATGATCTTTGGTACACATAACGTGCATCGACTGCCACATCTAATCCAGGAAGCGTTGTTCAGCAAAGAAATGGTTGTTGAGGTATGGTCCAAGGAAGGCGACATTATTGAGAACCTGCCGAAGAAACGTGAGGGTATGCGCGGCTGGGTGAATATTATGTATGGCTGCGACAAGTTCTGTACATATTGCATCGTTCCGTTTACGCGGGGCAAAGAACGCAGCCGTCGTCCTGAAGATGTCATTGCCGAAGTTAGGGATTTGGCACGACAAGGCTTTAAGGAGATCACGCTGCTTGGTCAAAATGTGAATGCGTACGGCAAGGACTTCACCGACCTGAACTACAGTTTTGGTGACTTGATGGATGCCATTCGCCAAATTGATATTCCGCGGGTACGTTTTACAACCAGTCACCCACGTGACTTTGATGACCACTTGATTGAAGTGCTGGCCAAGGGCGGAAATCTGGTGGAGCACATCCATCTTCCGGTGCAATCTGGCAGTTCGGAAGTACTCAAACGTATGAGCCGCAAGTATAACCGGGAACACTATCTGAAACTGGCTGACAAAATTAAAAAGGCCATCCCGGATGTTGTGTTGACAACGGATATTATTGTTGGTTTTCCGGGGGAAACGGAAGAACAGTTTGAAGATACACTTTCCCTTGTCCGTGAAGTAGGGTATGATTTTGCCTATACCTTTATTTATTCCCCGCGTGAAGGTACACCGGCTGCGGTGATGGAAGACAACGTACCGATGGAAGTGAAGAAGGAACGTTTGAAGCGCTTGAACGAAACGATCAACGAATACAGCCACCGAAGCAATGAAGAGCAACGCGGCAAAATCGTTGAAGTGCTCGTTGAAGGCGAGAGTAAACGGAATTCCGAAGTTCTGGCAGGACGTACACGCAGCAATAAGCTGGTGCATTTTGAAGGACCTAAAGATTTGATCGGTACTTTCGTACAAGTGGAAATTACCGATCCGATGACTTTTTATATTCGGGGCAACCTGCTCTCCGAGCCGGTAGCTGCCAATCAGTAATACACACACCAATAAGATGAGAATTTTGGGGTTCAATATCAGGTTCGGACATTTGCGCGAGTAGCGGAGGGGACGGAATCGGTCTGTAGAAGCGAAGCGTTCGCCTTTTTCTCCGGATTTTAACCTTGAACAGTTGTAATCAGAAAAATCCGGAGACAACAGCGATCAAAAGAACGATCCGTAACCGCAGCGGTCATGGAGCAGACGTTTGAACTCATTTGAGCCCAGGTTCTCATCTTATATCATCTCATAGAATGGAGCGATTTCAGTGGCGCAGGAAGAAGTGCAGTACAACCATTATGGAATGCCAACCTACGATACGCGCAATCTGGTCATACGCGACGACATTATGGGAAAAGCCAAAGAATTGGCTGATATGCTCGGAACGAGTGAGGAAGTTAGACAGTTTCAACAGGCTGAAACCAAAATTCGGGATCATGAGCGCATCCAGCAGTTGATTGCAACGATCAAGAAAAAACAAAAAGAGATTGTTGCTTTTGAAAGCTTCAAAAATGTGGAGATGGTCAGCAAAATTGAACAGGAAATTGAAGATCTGCAAAGCGAACTGGACAGTATTCCATTGGTTACGGAATTCCAGCAGAGCCAGAGCGACATCAACTACTTGCTTCAACTAGTGATCTCTGTAATCCGGGATACGGTTTCTGAAAAAGTAAACGTGGAGGCTGGAACGGATTCACCTCCGACCAGTTGCGGTTAAATGACGGAAGGGTGCGGACGCTGTCCGCGCCTTTTTTGACATTACATAACCGTTAATGTGGAGTGGCTATCGCCAAGTACTCGGAATATAATTCCAAGCAAAGCTCCACGCTGTGGGGTTATTTTGTGTGGCGCGGCTGATCTTTAATGGTAAAGGCACATGACATCAAGAGAGCTTGATACGTACAGTGAATAAAGGAGAAATGAATAATGAGTATTTTGGACAAAATGGTGGAAGACGGAGACGGACGATTCTGGGGATTTCTCGGCTGTCGTTATATTAAAGGAGACGGAAAAGAAGTACAGATTGCGTTGACAGCAGGCGAACATCATACCAACTCCATGGGGATTATTCATGGGGGTGTATTGACTTCACTGATGGACCAGGCGATGGGTATGGTTGCAACAGCAGCAATGGAAGTAGACGGCTGTGTGACAACAAATCTGAACGTACATTTTCTTGCACCAATGAAACAAGGGGAATTAACGGTGACATCTACGGTACTGCATCAAGCAGGACGCAGTGTTACGACTCAATCGGAGGTTCGTGATGCATCGGGCACGTTGGGATGTATGGCTACGGCGACATTCCGCATAGCACGCCCGAGAACGTAATGCATGAATCCTGCGGTTGACAAAAGATATTATTATGTCATAATGAAATTATCAAAATGAAAATAGTCGGTGGTGCCCATGAGCGAAAACTACGAACACTTCAATGCAGAGAGCGACGAACAAGCAGCACGTGCTTATAGTTCCCAAAAATATCGTACCCCCGATGGTGTTCCTGCGGATATCGTTATGTTCACCTTAACCAAGCGGGAGCGCAAGACGGTGACGAAGACACTTCCCATTCGGGAACTGAAAGTGATGCTGATCAAGCGCAAAGGCTGGCCTTTTGCAGGTAGATGGGCATTACCCGGTGGATTTTGTCAGGAGAATGAATCCATCTACGGTGCAGCTAAGCGTGAGTTGATGGAAGAGACAGGTGTAGACGGTGGACATCTGGAATACTTGAATGTATACAGTCAGCCGGGTCGTGACCCGAGGGGCTGGATTATCTCACACGCATTTTTCGCGCTTGTAGAAGAATGGATGCTGGATCAACGCCAAGCGGCAGATGATGCTGAGGATGTTGGGTTGTTCACGATTCAGGAGGCGCTGCAAGAACTGGAACTGGCCTTTGATCACAGAACAATCATTGAAGATGCTTATCGACGTATTCAACAGCAGATGCTGGAAACGACGATTGCTCGTCAGTTCCTGCCACGTGATTTTACATTAAGTGAATTATATCAGGTTATTCAAAGTGTTGTACCGGATTTTGAAGAACCAAACTTCATTCGCAAGATTACGTCAACCCGCAGCCGTAAAGGCATTGTGGAAGAAGTAAGAGATGAAGAGGGGAACCTGGTGAGTTCCAACCAGTACTCGCAGCGTCCGGCGCAGTTATATCGTTTTACAGAACTCGTACCACGCCTGTCCATCTACACGTAATAAGGTGTAGATGTGCCAATCTGATTGAATCAGGATCAACCATTTCTGGGCTAAGGGAGTGTTGACGATGAAAGCACTGATTGTCATTGATTTTACGAAGGATTTTGTGACAGGTTCTTTGCCTGTAGGTCAGCCAGCAGTAGAGATCGAAGAGACGATTGCAGCTGTAACCGAGGCCTATTGTAAGAACAAACATGAGGTAATCATGGCTGTGGATCTGCACGAAGAGAATGATCCGTATCACCCGGAGACTGTACTTTTCCCACCTCATAACATCAGAAATACGGAGGGAAGACAGTTATATGGTCGTCTTGCCCAAGTGATGGAAGAACGGAAAACAGATATACAGTGGATGGATAAGACGAGATATAGTGCATTCTGTGGGACCGATCTGGAACTCAGACTGCGTGCACGTGGTATTACGGATATTGCACTGATTGGGGTATGCACGGATATTTGCATATTGCATACCGCAGTGGACGCTTACAATAAAGGTTTTCATATTACGGTATACGAAGATGCCGTTGCCAGCTTCAATCCGGCAGGGCATGAGTGGGCACTTGGACATTTTCGTTCCAGCCTTGGTGCTTCGGTGGTTAAGGCGAGCGAGACAGTCTTGGCTTAATTTACTCCATAGTCATGTTTGGTTGACTCCATGTTAGGAACCGGATGAATGTGGTGAATGGTGTATAGAGTTTTTTACGGGAGACTTGTTTGTTTAATACGGATGAACAGAATCATGAAGAATGAGTCTCCATATGTTAACCCGTGTTCACAGATGAAATCTGGGGGCACGAGCGGAAGTCAGAGAGGATGAGACAAATGCAGACAACTAGCCTGGCTTTACATACGGATAAATATCAGATCAATATGATGTACGCCCATTGGGTGAATGGTACTCACAAGCGGAAGGCGGTATTTGAAGCCTATTTCCGTAAGCTTCCTTTTGGCAACGGATATGCGGTATTTGCCGGATTGGAACGTATTGTGAACTATATCAGCCAGCTTCGGTTTACGATGGACGACATCAAATTTTTATCCAAACAAGAGGAAAATTACGATCCGGTCTTTCTGGAAGAGTTGCTCCAGTTTTCATTTCAGGGGACGATTCATTCCATGAAGGAGGGTGCAATTGTTTTCCCTGACGAACCGCTCATTCGGGTAGAAGGCTCCATTATGGAGACACAATTGGTGGAGACGGCGATACTTAACTTCATGAATTATCAGACGTTGATTGCAACCAAGGCTTCGCGGATCAAACAGGTAGCACAACAGGATACGTTGCTCGAATTCGGCACACGGCGTGCGCAGGAAGCGGATGCTGCCATCTGGGGCGCACGTGCCTCGTATGTAGCAGGCTTCGATGCAACGTCTAATATGCTGGCCGGAGAGCGCTTTGGGATCCCAACAGCAGGTACACATGCCCATTCCTGGGTACAGAGCTTTATGAGCGAACAGGAGGCCTTTGACGTGTATGCCAAAGTGTTGCCTGATCAGGTTACACTGTTGGTTGATACCTTTGACACATTGAACAGTGGAGTACCTCACGCCATCAAAACAGCCAAGAAGTTGGAGAGCCAAGGCAAAAAGATGAATGCGATTCGTCTCGACAGTGGTGACCTAGCGTACTTGTCGATTCAGGCACGTCAGATGTTGGATGAGGCTGGGCTGGATTATGTGAAAATTGTAGCATCCAATGATTTGGATGAAAATACGATTTTCAACCTGAAGGCTCAAGGAGCACGGATTGATACATGGGGTGTTGGTACACAGTTGATTACCGCTTCTGACCAGCCATCTTTGGGTGGAGTGTACAAATTGGTGGAGCGTGAAGTGGACGGTGCCATGCTGCCTACGATTAAAATATCTGCCAATCCTGAAAAGGTGTCCACTCCAGGTAAAAAGGAAGTGTTCCGGATCATTGATCCGAAACATGGCAAAGCGATTGCAGATTATATCTGCTATCCAGAGGAAGAGCAGCCGCTACAGGGCGGACCGCTCAAGCTGTTCAACCCGCTACACCCTTACCTGAAAAAGACGGTTACCCGCTACGAAGCGGTCAATATGCTGGAGCCAATCTTTGTGAATGGACGTAAAGTGTATGAACTGCCTAATCTGGATGAGATTCGTGCGTATCACCGGGAACAGATGAACCTCTTCTGGCCTGAATACCAACGGAAGCTCAACCCGGAGATCTACCGTGTGAACATCAGCCCTGCGGCATGGAATATGAAGCAGAAGCTCATTGCGGAACATGTGAAATCCACAGAGGAATAATTCACACATAAGAATTACAGAGAGGCATAACCAGTGAGGTATACTGGCTTATGCCTTTTTGCTGCCTATAGAATGTATACGTTCTTAGCGGAGTTGAACGATTCGATGATTGCAAGCAAAATTTCCGCTATACGCGTTCTGTCTTCTGTGAAAGTACGTCGATAGTTGATAGACGTTATTCTTATATGATCCCGATGAGGTGGACCAGTGATGTAAGAAATCTCATGGACAGACTGCCAAGGTAGCAGGCTATACTGGATAATAGTCATGCCCAATTCAAGAGGTTGTAGGGGAAAAGCAGTAATTATTTCTCGGGAAAGCGCACGAGACGCCAAATTCTGCATCGCATTGTTTCAATCCCGTAGCTGTAGGGGATGAAAGTAAGAGGAGGTGCAGACATGAGATGGATATTAGGACTGGTCTGGATCGCTTTTATTGCCTATGCATTGTTGTTGGCACCGGGGCAGTCACCTGGAAGTGATCCGATATTCAAAGAACTGATCACCCTGCAAAGCGAAGAGCCTTGGTTACTTACGGTATTTTCGTGGTTAGGTATTTTCCCGGCAGTGTATGCTTGTATGCTGTTAAGAACATCTGTGAAAGAACGAGGCCGTGTACCGGCTTGGCCTTTTGTCATACTTTCTTTTGGACTGGGTGCTTTTGCGCTGCTTCCCTATTATACATGGTCGTCATCCGCGAATAGATCTTCGGGTTACGCAAACTTACATTTTGGTCGTCAGCGGGAGTCGGGAATTGGACGGGTAGCAGCCCACAAGCTGACGCATGTAGTCCTTCTGCTATTGACGCTGGGGACGGCATTCTATGCCGTGACGCAAGGTCATCCGGATGTTTATATGGAAGCATTCAAGCAATCTGCCTTTGTACATATCATGACGATTGATTTTGTACTGCTGACCTTACTTTCCATGATTGCGATATACAGGGATACTAAAGTGAGTCGACGTTCAGCAGCTTGGACCGCAGCAGGCATCATCCCTATTGTGGGTCCACTAATCTATCTGTTGACGCTCAGGAGAGACAGAGTTTGATCATCAATATTTGAAGAATTCCATAGGTAAACGGAGCCGTTAAGCCTGAATGCGAACAATTCATGTGCTTAATGGAAAAATATATAAAATCCAAAAGAGGAGTGGCTATAGATGAAAAACCATTTTAACGCATATGTTGTCCGTAAAGAAGAACAGGGCGGAGTGAAAGCTACTATAGAGCAATTGAAGAAGGAAGATCTGCCAAATGGAGATGTAACGGTACAGGTGCAGTATTCCAGTGTCAATTATAAAGACGGACTCGCTACCCTTGACAAAGGCGGTGTCGTTCGTGAGTACCCGATGGTACCGGGAATTGATCTGGCCGGAACGGTAGAGGAGTCGGTCAGTGGACGTTTTGCACCAGGAGATCGGGTGATCAGTACAGGATTTGAACCTGGCGTATCCCATTACGGAGGATACAGCGAGTATGCGCGTCTGCGCAGTGAATGGCTGGTACCTCTGCCACCAGGTCTCAGTGAGAAAGAGGCCATGGCAATTGGAACCGCAGGATTTACGGCTGCACTTTCGGTAGATGCGCTGTTACAGGCTGGAGTGACACCGGAGATGGGCAAGGTTCTGGTTACGGGTGCAACGGGTGGTGTTGGCAGTATGGCAGTAGCGATTCTGGCGAAGCTTGGCTTTGAAGTAACAGCCAGCACAGGCAAGAAGGAGCAGGAGGAGCCATTGCTTAGAAACTTGGGAGCCTCAGAGGTCATTACTCGTGAAGAAGCTGATACTCCAGCTAAAGGAGCGATGGGGAAACAGCTATGGGCGGGAGTTGTTGATCCAACAGGAGGACCGGCTCTTGCGGAGCGATTGAAACAGGTTCAATACGGAGGTGCGGTAGCGGTATCCGGGTTAACTGGAGGCACAGCTTTTGAATCTACGGTACTTCCGTTTATTTTGCGTGGCATCCAGCTTATTGGTATAGACTCTGTATATTGTCCGATGGAACGTCGGGAACGATTGTGGAAACTGCTCGGCGGAGAATGGAAACCGGAGCGCGCGCTGGAACTGGGAATCCGGGAGATCTCTCTAGATCAATTGCCTCATACGCTGGAGACGATACTCCAAGGTGGTGCAGTAGGTCGTACGGTGGTCAATACAATATCAGATCTGCCATCCGCATAAGATTCTAAGTCCTTAGACATGCTAATTCTACCTGATTGGGTCACAGTACACGTGGCTGGAAAGGAAGGATTGGTATGTGGTTTGGTAGAAAAGGCCGAAGTCTGGTTGGAAGAACAATGAAGTCGGTACTTGTAAGTGGCGTGTTGATCACGAGTATCTGGTCCCTGGTGGCTTGTTCGGGATCATCCATTGAACAGGAGCGGAAGGTCTACACCCGTGAAGCGACAGATGAAGGAAATGTGCGGGCACAGAGTCAAGGACACGGATTAAACGGTGAATTGGTGAGTGAGATCAGTAAGAGTTTTGAAGCAAAAGGCATTCAACTTATGAATAACATGTCTGCCGATGACGACCATGGCGGGATCTCTTATATGTATTTGTTGAATGGAAGTGGCAGACACATCGTGAAAGTCCATATTTTCAGTGATGCGACAACCCGGGCGGCCAGCATGAAACAAATGTATAGTGAGAATCGTGATGAGGCTGTCTTGGAGAATGCGCTTGGCCGGACAACGATTCGTAGCAAAGGGTACGTCTCACTCGTTTATACAGCTTCCGGTGGGGAAAAGGACAAGTATGAACAGGATGTTATGCAGGTGTTCCAACATGTGCTGGGGCAACTAAGGTAAGTTGAGCGAGAACCCCTTCGTAATTTACCATACAGCTGAAAATAAACCCGAAAAACCCGTCTGATCTTTCAGACGGGTTTATATATTTCACGCATCACATGCCGCAGCTCGGGCAAAATGAGTTTTTCCATGGCCAATTTGACGGCTCCTTTGGAACCCGGCATGGAGAATACGGCTGTGCGTCCAATCGTTCCAGCGACGGCTCTGCTCAGGATGGCAGCGGAACCGATATCTTCGGTGTAACTGAGAAAACGGAAGATCTCACCAAAGCCCGGTAGTTCCTTGTCCAGTAGTGAGGATACTGCTTCGTAGGTTGTATCTCGGGGTGCAATCCCTGTCCCGCCGTTAAGCAGCACGGCTTCAATATCATCACGAACAGCTGCATCTTGCAGGATGCTTCGAATGTTCTCCGTTTCATCTGGTGTGATGATGTATTCAACGATCTGATAACCTGCTTCATTCAGAAGCTGGTGCATGAGCTGGCCACTGGTATCCGTGTCTTTGGTTCGTGTGTCAGACACTGTAACAATCATGCACGATACCGTGTCAGGGGCTTCCTGGCGATGTTGTTCCACTGAATTAGTCATGAAACTTCCTCCTTCAATCAACATGTCCTCATAGCATAGACCATCCGTTAGAATCAGGCAATGTACTGGGGAAGAGTTGAACGTTATTGCACAACGAATGCGGGATGGTGTACACTCGCTAGATATAGATAGATCAGGTTACAAGAAGGACAATCAGAGAGGTGTATACGCATGAATGAAACGATTATAAAAGAACAATCCATACCTGTATATATACTGTCAGGTTTTTTGGGGAGTGGCAAAACAACACTGCTTGTTCAGTTGATTGAACATTGGCAACAGCAGGGTTTGCGTCCCGCAGTGGTTATGAATGAGTTGGGCGAAGTCAATCTGGATGGTCAGATTGTGGATTCCACCGTTCCAATGACAGAGATGTTAGGTGGCTGCATCTGTTGTACCGTACGTGGTGACTTGGGATTGCAACTTGCCGATCTCGTTCAGGAGGAATCACCGGATGTGATTATCATTGAAGCAACCGGTGCGGCGAATCCAATGGAGATTCTGGATGCGGTAACGGAGACCTCACTCTACATGCGACTGGAACTGAAAAGTCTCATTACCGTTGTGGATGCAGCACATCTGTCTGGTCTGTATCAGGAGCAGAAGGGGCAGACCTTCAAGCTAATGCAGGAGCAGATTCGTTGTGCGTCTGTGCTTCTCTTGAACAAAACGGATCAGGTGAGTGCACAGGAACTGCAAGATCTGGAGCAGCTTTTGGCAAAATGGAATGGCTTCGCACCTGTAATCCCTACGGTCAAATGTGAGGTGGAGATGGATCTGTTGCTTCGCAGCGGGGCAGACGTACACGTGCGTGATTCAGCTTCTGAAGCAGGTAAGCCGGCTCACCAAGAGCATCATGTGCATACGGAAGCTTGTGGTACACATGGCTGCAATCATGGTCATGAACATACAGATCACACGGTCCAAGACGATGCTACAAATACTGACGCATCCCATAGCCATGTCCATGACCCTGGTCACGAACATTCCGCGCCTCATGCATCACACGAACATGTCATGGTGTATACGCATTATTTCAGTCATCCGGTGAACAGCGAAGCATTTGAACAATTTGTATCTGCTTTGCCACGAGATGTATATCGAGCAAAAGGCATCTTATCGTTTAGTGACACGGCGAGCCGTTTCTGGTTCCAGTATGCCTACCGTGAATCGGATTACATGAAGATCACACCTCAGGGAGAGGTCCCTAATGTTGCTGTGTTTATAGGTGAACATTTTGACCAAACTGTCATTCGTGACCAATTACTGGAATTGGAAGCGATAAAGTAGGTTAGATGATTCAATATTCCTCCGAACTGGGTATTAAGATGCATAGCAAACTTTGCCTGGGGGGTAACTTTAAATGACACAACAACAATATCAACAATGTATCGATGCTTGCCTGGAGTGCATGAATGCATGCAACGTATGTTACATATCGAGTCTGAAAGAATATGATCTGGCGATGTTGCGTGATTGCATTCGTTTGAATCGGGAATGTGCGGAGATCTGCAGTTTTGCTGCACAAGCGATGACACGGGGAAGTGATTTCATTGCTGAAATATGCGAATTGTGTGTGAAAGCTTGTGAAGCTTGCGCCGCTGAGTGTGGCAAACACCACCATGATCACTGCCAAGCATGTGCAGAGGCTTGCCGCAGATGTGCAGAAGCTTGCCGGTTTATGGCAGCAGTGGCGTAAATATTATTTCACTGGAATATATAATTAAAACCGATAATGACCGTTGTCCCCTAAGGGAAGGCAGTGAACATAAGCATCTGAGACGATGTGCCTATGTGTTGCCTTTCAGTAGGGGATTTTTAATGCAGGTTGCCAAGTCTGATCGTGGTATGTATAATGATGGCAATGAATTGAAACGAAGAATATCAATGATCGGGAGAGTAGCCAGATCCATACATGACAGCGAGCCGGGAGAGGTGGAAGCCGGTATGACATGACCTGAGTGAACCGCACCCGTGAGATGGTTATCCGAAAAGAGGTACGTACCCCGATTGGGGATAGGCCATATCTGTCTGAGGGTAACCCGGCTTGCGACCGTTATACGCATCGAGCGGAACAGGTTCTACTGGTATGCATGTTGATGCATATTAAGAGTAAGCTGTTCACCTAGAGTGGTACCGCGGGAACTGTTAAGTCAGCTCTCGTCTCTTATTTAGAGACGAGAGCTTTTTTTGTGTTTATTTTCAGCCAATAATGAATGGATAAGGAGTGTTTGGCATGTTGATGAAGCAGGCTGCGGCCGATATTGCCCCTTTAACGGGATTGAATGAAGAAGAGGTTCTGAGATTATTGGAAGTCCCACCTCAGGCGGAGATGGGGGATGCAGCATTCCCTTGTTTTGCATTAGCGAAGTTATTAAAGAAAGCACCGGCAGTTATTGCAACTGAGCTCGCAACGGGATTGCAGGCATCTGGAATTGAAGCGAATCCCGCCGGGCCGTATGTAAATATCCGTTTTAATCGGGAGAAGCTCGCGCCGAATCTGCTGAAAGAACTGGGGAATGCGGCATTTGGTAAGCTTCAGCTTGGTCAAGGTTCACGTGTTGTGATTGATATGTCTTCCCCTAACATCGCAAAACCCTTCGGAATCGGACATTTGCGTTCTACTGTAATCGGTGCAGCACTGTATCGGTTGTATAACGAAGCGGGTTATACCTCTGTAAGTGTGAATCATCTGGGAGACTGGGGAACCCAGTTTGGCAAGCAGATCGCAGCGTATAAACGGTGGGGCAATGATGAAGCGTTGCAGGCAGACCCGATCCGTACGTCACTGGAACTGTATGTGCGCTTCCACGATGAGGCGGAGAACGATCCTTCTCTGGAGATTGAGGCACGCGACTGGTTCCGCAAGCTGGAGCAAGGGGATGATGAAGCACAGCGGTTATGGGCGTTCTTTGTGGAAGTGAGCATGAAGGAATTCAACCGGATGTATGAACGTCTGAATGTGCAGTTCGACCATACGCTGGGGGAGAGCTTTTACAATGACAAGATGGGTGCAGTGGTTGAAGAACTGAAGGCAAAAGGTTTACTTGAAGAGAGTGATGGAGCACTCGTGGTACGTCTGGAAGATGAGAACATGCCCCCGTGCCTGATTATCAAAAAAGATGGAACAACAATCTATCCTACTCGGGATTTGGCTACGGCAGTCTATCGTCATGAGGTGATGAAGGCAGATCGGTTGTTATACGTGGTCGGAGGCGAGCAGAAGTTACATTTCCGGCAGGTATTTGCGGTCCTATCCCGGATGGGTCATGAATGGTCTGCGAATTGTGAACATATCCCGTTTGGATTAATGCGTTTTGAGGGACGGAAAATGTCTACCCGCCGCGGTAAAGTCGTCTTTTTGCAGGAAGTGTTGGATGAGGCAGTTGCTCGTGCTTTGCAAATTATTCAGGAGAAAAACCCGAATCTGGAGAACCCTCAGAAGGTGGCTGAGGCGGTCGGTGTAGGGGCCATTGTCTTCGGTGATCTGCGTAATAATCGGTTAAACGATGTGGACTTCTCCTTGGAGGATGCGGTGAGTTTTGAAGGAGAGACCGGACCTTATGTGCAGTATACCCATGCCCGGATTCAAAGTGTGCTTGCCAAGGCAGAAGAGGCGATCCCCGTGGAAAATGAAAACCCTCTGCCTAACCCCAGCCTTGCGGATGGTGAGAATAACACAGTAACCACTCTACCCCCTATCGGAGATACCTCATGGGCATTGCTGAAACTGCTTGGTGATTATCCCGAGTATCTGGAAAAAGCAATTCATCGGAATGAGCCTTCGGTCATTGCCAAATATACAATAGATGTCGCTCAAGCGTTCAACCGCTTCTATCACGCCGAACGCATTGCGGATGCGTCATCTGATGTAAGATCCTTCCGAGTGGCATTGGCCAAACGGACTGCCGAACGCCTCGCGTACAGTTTACATTTGCTAGGTGTGCAAGCTCCAGAGCGGATGTGATCCCAGGTGATAAGGAGTACACGTGGACTTTTCAAGAAAGCCAATCAAGATGTACCAGACTCATCAGGTCGAGGTATGTTGCTTCAACGAGTGAGCAAGCGATTAGGTAATGCTCAAGTACTTGATGAAATTAATCTGGAAGTGAAGCAGGGAGAATGTGCTGTACTTATTGGCAGAAACGGTTCTGGCAAAAGTACGTTGCTACGTATGTTGGCAGGTATTTTGTTACCCGATACAGGATCGATCCAGCGCACAATGAAGGGTTCTGATGGGTATGCAGTAGATGGTCTGCCACGTTTACCCTTTACCTCTGGAGAGTACTTGTGGGATATGGGTCGTATTCGGGGCATTAGCCCCGAAGTACTGCGTGGGCGGATTAGAGAACTTAGTGAACTTTTATATCTGGATACCGCGATCGATCAGAAGTTACCCTTATTATCGAAGGGCACACTGCAAAAAGTGAATTTGATTCAGGCCCTGTTACCTGGACCGGGTGGTCTTTTGTTGCTGGATGAACCTTTATCAGGCTTGGATATTCCAGCTCAAGAGGCAGTGGTATCCTTATTGGGACAATGGAAGGATGAAGGGACATCCATCGTTACAGCTTGTCATGAACCGTTGCTAATTGAACGTTTGGCAGACCAGGTGATTGTGTTGAAAAAAGGCAGCGTGCTCCGCTACTGGAGTCGTGAAGATATACTTCAAGCTGGCGAACCCGTTGTATGTATTCAAAGTCTGACGAAAGCTGGAGAGGATCTGGTTAACGATCTATCTATTGTACAACAACCGGGAGTGCTGTCTTTAGTTCGTAATACAAACTCGGAGAAATCCAATTCCTGGTTGTGGGATTGGAAAGTGGTTCAACAATCAACAGATGATGTCCTCAGAATGATTCTGGCATCCGGAGGTTCGGTTGTGTCTGTACAACAGGAAGAAAGTCAATTACATATGGAAAGTCTGCTGGAAGGACAACATCCAGCTGTACATGCGAGTCGTAGAGGTGTCACAGAATCTGTGGACTTAAGCTCTTCCATGGATGATGCGGGGGGAGAAGCCAAATGATCTATCTGACCCGATATTTGTTAAGGCATCACATTCGCTCACAGAAATATTTTGCACCGGTTATCTTTTATATCATCGCCATGCTGCTGATCTATTCCTACAAACCCAACCCTATTGCGGACAGTTACAGTGTCACGGCTATGCTGTTATTTCTGGCAGCTGCTTGGCTCGGAGTAATGGTGATGAATACCGAACCTGCAAAGCAGTATCAATTACTCGTCCTTCATGCAGGAAGCAGGCGTAAGGTGGTAACAAGTCAACTCATCTGTGCCTGGATAATGCAATTCATGCTCACCGCAATCACTGTGCTGTATCCCGTGTTCGCGGGAATGTTCGAGAAACAACCTACAGGTGAGGAGTGGATGATGACTTGGTTAGGACATCTGGGGTTATCGTTGCTGGGATTGGGCATTAGTGTATTCTTTCAAAAATCGTACATTCCCTTGCTTAGTCGAAGTATGCCTGCTCTCATTATTGTATTATTACTATCGTTTATCCAAGGTTCCTTAAGTGAACGTTTGCCTGAATCGTTAGAATGGCTTGGCCGCATTCTTCCGCCAGCTTTTTATCTGGTTCGTGAGATGATGTTATTTGATGAATCAAAGATGGACTCTTTTGTTTCGGTTATGCTGTGGACTGTGCTCTATGCATTAGGGTTACTAATCATCCATGTGTGGCTGTCCGGAAGAAGAGATCTGCGGAGTTAGAAGACGCGCTTCCCGATAACTTGAATGTTGCTCTTGGTTTGGTTAGGATAGAGGGACATGGAATAGTTAACATTGTACGGTTGAAGGGGGCGCTCGCATATGCAAAATACAGATATCCAGAATGGTGACATGCTGGACAGCGAACACTCCAGGGAATTGTTTGCCTATTACGGATTGGCAGTGTACTACGGGCAGGCGCTTGAACAGCAGCTGGTCAATCTGATTTTATTAATGAAAATGTCTCAGGGCAAAGCCGTGTCTGAAGAGGATCTGGAAGATCTGTACGAACGAAAGATGAGCAGTTCACTGGGGCAGCTCATTCACGAAGTGCGCCATCATTTTACATTCTCTGAGGAAGAGACTCGCCAGTTGAATGAGTTATGGCAGCAACGTAACCGTATCGTACATCATTATTTCAAGGAACGAATTCACGAGACATTCAGTCCGGAAGGACGATCACGCATGATTAAGGAATTGGAGGATTTCAAAGACCGTGCACAGGAGTTGGAGATCCGTCTTCAGCAATATACGGGTGCCTGGATCGCAGAGCTTGGTCTGGATGCCGAATCCGCAGCAGCTCTGCAAACGCTGGAGCGTATGCATACCGAGAGTATGCAAGCAAGGGCTTTGGAAGAGGATGAATGACAAGCAAACGGATAACGAAACGCTGGATATTAAAGACGGTTCTGGCTGTAGTATTGGTTGGAATCCTGTGGACTGTGGTTACCGCAATCCGTATATCTACATATACGGATGAGGATTCATCCAGGATATCGGATGCAGCAATCATTCTGGGCGCAGCCGTGGCGGGGGATAACCCTTCACCTGTATTTCGCGAACGTATTGAACACGGGATTGAATTATACCGTCAGGGTACCGTTCGTAATCTGCTTTTCACAGGCGGGTCAGGTGATGATGGAGAACATACGGAAGCTGAAGTGGGTCAGAAGTATGCCATCGCACATGGAGTAGATCCTGCGGACATTCGCATCGAGACCAAATCCAGAATTACCGAGGAGAATCTGGTCAATTCAATTCCAATTGGTGAACAGGCCGGTTATCAAACCTATACGATTGTGAGTGATCCATTACATATGAAACGTGCCATGAAGCTGGCTGCCGGACTGGGTATGGATGCCGTACCTTCTCCGACACGAACAACGGCTTATCGAACCTGGCGCAGCAAGTTTCCTTTTCTCGCAAGAGAGACCGTGATGTATATGGGATATACGATCAAAGGATGGATAGACAATCCGCAGCAGCCATGAGGTTGCACGCGGATTGTTTTTTTGTCTGGACGAAATAAACAGTAACGGAACATGCCTCCAGATGAAAATACACAAAAACCGATCTACACCGCAAACCCTGAGGTAGCTGTGTAGATCGGTTTTTGTTTTGCCGTCGAGTACATCATTTTGATCGGTTACTTAAAGAGCTTTCTGTTTTACTCTGTTATGCATTGCCTCCGGCAAAGGAGGTTGAGGTTGGAATGATCTCACCCGACGGATTTCCGTTGGTTGCACTCGCTGCTGCTTGCGCACCTTGTTGAAGCTGATACATCTTATAATAGCGGCCTTTAAGCTCCATCAGTTCATCATGTGCACCTTGCTCAACGATACGCCCGCGATGCAGAACCAGAATCTGATCTGCCGAACGAATAGTGGAGAGACGGTGAGCAATGATGAAGGTGGTACGTCCTTTTTTGAGGACTTCGAGTGCGTTCTGAATTAATGCTTCCGTTTCCGTATCAATATTGGCTGTCGCTTCATCCAGAATGAGGATGGCCGGATCAAACGCCAGTGCACGAGCAAAGGAGATCAACTGACGCTGTCCAGCAGACAATGTACTTCCTTTTTCGATGACAGGTTCGTCAAAGCCTTGAGGCAAATGAGCCAGGATACGTTCAGCGCCTACATCACGCAGCGCCTGTTCAATTCGTTCACGGGAGATCTTCTCATCGCCGAGACTGACGTTGGAAGCAATTGTGCCTGTGAACAGATACGGGTCCTGCAATACAATCCCCATATGCTCGCGAATCCACTGTTTAGGCAGATCTTTGACGTTCTGACCGTCAATCGTGATCTTGCCTTTTTGCGGGTCATAGAACCGGAACAGCAGGTTGATGATTGAGCTTTTACCCGAACCGGTATGACCGACCAGAGCGACCGTCTGACCTTGGGATGCTTTGAACGTGATGTTGTTGAGCACATAATCTTTTTTATAGGCAAAGGATACATCGTCGAAGACAACATTCCCTTTGTATCTTGGCATAGAGCCATCGGTTACGGCTTCTCCCTTTTCATCCATCAGCTCAAAGACGCGACCAGCGGATACGAGGGAGGAGTCCAGGTTGGCGAGCTGATTCACCATACCGGTAATCGGCTGGAACAAGCGACCCAGAACATCAACGAAGGCATACAGAACACCTAATGAGATAATACTTGTGCCATCCAGCACACTGGAACCAAAGTACCACAGGACCACCGCAAAGGCGATATTCCGTAATACGTTAACCAGATTGTGTGAGGTGAAGGCATTCAGGTTCAGCATTTTGTTCTGGTGTTTCATATAGTCATCATTCAGATCTTCGAATTCCTGTTTGGTTTGTTTCTGATGGCGGAATACGCGGATAATGGACATCCCCTGAATGGACTCGTTAATGATTGCATTGATTTCACTCAGTCGGGATCGAATGATCGTGTTGTAGCGAGTGGCGAATTTGCGATAGAGCACAATCCACGTAATGAGCATCGGCACAACGAATAATGAGATTAGACCCAGGCGAACATCAAGCAGGAAGAGTGCGACATACACACCTGTAATCGTGATGATTCCTGAGAAAAAGTTCGAAAGAACAGCAACGAACAGATCCTTGACGGCTTCTGTGTCGTTTGTGACCCGAGATACAACTTTACCTGCCGGCAGGTTATCAAAAAAGTGCACCGGCAGTCGCTGAATATGGGCATACACATCGTTACGCAGTCTTTGAATGACCTTGTTGGCCGAGGATTGCAGCCAGAAAGTTTTACCAAACTCCATAATGACCGAGATCACGAGGAAGATCATGTAATACACAATTAATTGATAGATGCTGGGCATCTCTGGTTTGTAAAAAGCAAACAGTTCACCCGCGGACAGGGGTGTTGCCGCATATTGGCCTGTTACCTCACCTGCGCGTGTAACCGTGAGGGTTCCATCCGTATATGTGCGGTCCCCGTCAGGTGCGCTTACCGGTTCGTTTACAAAATAAAAACTTCTGCCGGCTTGTAATACCCGCACTTCGGAACCTTTGTTTTCATCCGGTTCGAACAAGCCTTCGCGTTTGTAGTTCTTACCGTTGTAGACTGCGGCTTCATCAGAAGCTGTTGTCTCATAGAAAGGCTGCTCAATCGCGAGCAAGTGATTATCGATCATGGATTTGGCGATGAACGGCCCGGCAAGCTCGGCCGCAACACCAATGGTAAGCATAATTAATGCAGCGATAAATGTTCCTTTGGCTTTCAAGGCGTAATCAAGCAGCCTTTTGCCTGTATTAGACTTCAATGAATTGACCTCCTACGTGGACAGATTGGACTCGACCTGTTGCCGTTCATACTGTTCACGGTACCAGCCGTTCATGGCTAACAATTCCTGGTGAGTGCCTTCTTCCGTAATTTTCCCGTGCTCCAGTACGATGATTCGGTCAGCATGTTCAATAGCAGACAGGCGATGAGTCGAGATCAGCGTGGTTTTGCCCGAGCGTTTGTTGCGTATATTTTCAATGATTTTGGCTTCAGTACGTGCATCGACCGCAGATAAGGCATCATCCAGGATCAGAATATCAGGATTAGCAATAAAGGCACGCGCCAGCGATACCCGCTGTTTCTGTCCACCTGACAGAGAGATTCCTTTTTCACCAACGAGTGTATCCAGTCCATCGGACAAAGTCCCCAGATCCCCGTCAAAAGCAGCGGTACGAATGGCTTCCATGATGACTTCATCACTGGCCCCAGGTTGACCAAATTGAATGTTTTGACGAACTGATTTGGAGAACAGAACTTGTTCCTGTGGTACGTACCCAATCCAGCTGTGCAAGTCATCTTTGGCGATATCCTGAATCGGATGACCCGAGATGCTTAATGTGCCCGAACCGGCAGGGTATTCATGAAGCAGTTGTTTGAGCAAAGTAGACTTACCGCTACCCGTACGACCCACAACACCCAATGTTTGACCCCGTCGTAGCGAAAAGCTGATATGACTGAGATTGTCGACAGTGGAACTTGGGTAACGGAATGTAACATCCTGCATCGCAATTTCTTCCGGATTCGTAACGTGAGCAGGTTGCTCCACATCTTGTACGGCAGGTTCTACTGATAAAGTCTCGTTGACCCGATCAAGCGAAGCGCTACCACGTTGCATCAGGTTAATTAATTCGCCGATGGCAAACATGGGCCAGATCATCATCCCCAGGTACATGTTAAACGATACGAGATCCCCCAGGGTAATTTCATTATGAAATACAAGATATATGCCGTAGGCAAGTGCAATCACATAACTGAGTCCAACGAAGAGGCGGATGGTGGGTTCAAATAGGGCATCCATTCTGGCAACAGCCAGGTTTTTGCGATACACATCTTCGGTCACGTCGGCGAACCGTTTCTCGTCCAGACGTTCCTGCACATAAGCACGCACGACACGAATCCCGGCGATGGATTCCAGCACCTGATCGTTCATATCTCCGAATGCATCCTGTGCCAGGGTGTAACGTTGATGTACAGCTTTACCATAGATCATCATGGCAATGGCGATAAAAGGTAATGGCAGGATTGCCGCCAAGGTCAGTTTCCAACTAACCAGGAAACCCATGGCGAACAATACGGTGGCCAGAAAGGCTGTAGAGTCTGTTAAGGTCAGCATGCCGAAGCCTGCTGTAGTGGCAATGGAACGAAGATCATTGGTGGCCCGAGCCATTAGATCTCCTGTTCTGTTTTTCTCAAAAAAGGGAGGAGTCATCCGTAACAAGTGGTCCATAAAGCGTGAACGAAGCAGCCGCTCCACTAGGTTGGCACCACCAAACAGTTTGTGCATCCAAACGTATGTAACCAGATAGATAATGATGACCGTTCCTAGAATAAGCAAAATATAACGCGTAAGTGAGGTGCCGGTAATGGAACCGCGCACAATCTCGTCGATGGCATTACCAAGAAGACGAGGAGGCAGCAGTTCGGCAATGCCCACCAGAATAAGCAAAATGACACCGGTTAGGTATCGTTTGCGTTCCAGCCGGAAGAACCAGGCCAGGTTTTTAAGTACAGAGAACAAGTGTTATCCCTTCCTTTCGATGTCCGAGAAATGCAAATTCCGTTCATGAATGCCGAAATGTACCCACAAAAAAAGACATACCGCACGCAGGCGGTATGTCTTCATATAATCATACGGCAGCATGGCTCAGAGAACAGAGCCGTCACCATATATAAGTTCGATTGTGAGTATACATCACAGAGGTTCTAATGAAAGATCGCCTGTCATGCCGACTTATGAACGGAATAATGATTTCGGGTGTGCTCCGGTATTTAGTTGTGTGCTGAATTGACCTATCATATGTTTGTTAAACACCGTAATCACCCTTTCTTTTTTTGGAAATAAATACAATGTAGACCTCGTATGTTTGCATCTTAACACCGGCTTTTACAATCTGTCAAACATTTTTCACAACTTATTTTGCCTTTATGTGGTCACTCGGGTTTGTATTCAAGTCCCTGTCGAGATATGATGGAACATATATATACAGAAGGAGCTGACACCAAATGAGTACCATACATGTATCCGATCAAGCTGCTCGCTGGTACAAGGAAGAGCTGAATTTGAACGAGGGAGACAGCATTCGATTTTTTGCACGTTATAGCTCTGGCGGAGGTCTTCACCCTGGATTTTCGCTAGGTATTGCTGTAGAGAAACCGAGACATCCTGCGGATCAAACCGAAGTGTCGGGGATTCAATTCTTCATGGAAGATCACGATTATTGGTATCTGAAAGGGCACCAACTGCATGTGGACATCGTTGATGAAGGTCAGGATATCGAATATCGTTATACCGAAGTCTAATCCTTGAAGTATTCTGCTAAGCAATAGATGGATTACAGGTCGCCACCGGCTTCCGAGTAGGAGGAGGGGATAAGCAGTGAATCTGCCACCACGAGATTTGGCCCAGTATATCGCAAAACGCTCTCATATTGTTGTAAAAGCGGCGGTGCGGGCTGAGAACGAACAAGGTGAATTACTGCTGATTCAGCATGCTGAACATGGTCACTGGCGGTTGCCAGCAGGTGAGATGCGCCCGGGTGAGGCTATTGAAGATGCTGCACATCGGGAGTTATGGGAAGAGACAGGTTGGACTGCTGATACCATGACACTGGAAGGTCTCTATTCGGGGCCTGACCTTCGGTATCTGCATTCAAGCGGAGATGAAGAGTATTATGTCATTGCCATGTTTCGGACAGTGATCATTCAGGATGACCTTGTGGAGTCGCGTGTAAATAGTGATGCAGGTCTGAAGTTTTTTGCGCTGGAGTCGTTACCACTTCTTAATCAGATTAGCCGAATCCTGTTAGCGCGGGAGATTGCAGAATAAAATAAGTGTTGACCGCAAAAAAATGACCTTGGCATGCACGATAAAGTGGATGCCAAGGTCATTTTTTAAAAAATCCGATTCTGGTGCTCAGAGCATGAATTACACCTGATCCAGTGGTTCATCATCCATCGCAAAATCAAAATCATCAATATCGAATACCTGTACAGGTGATTCAGACTCAATTATGCGTGCAATCAGTTCAACCTGATCGGTGAGAATCGGGATACTCAGGCGCTGAGATGTCAGCAGCAGTTCGGTCTCAATGGGATCGAAATACTCCCCGTACTGTGCCGTATCTATTGCATTGATAATGGCAATGGATACTTGGTCACCAAATAAAATGGAGGGGCTTTTGGCCCATGGAACAAGTAACGCACGCTCTATTTTTTTCTTATTCAGCGGTTCCTCGAAATAAGAAATCATTTCATTGATTTTGGATTTCACATGCTGATCATCTGCCGGGTTATCCATCATGGGATCAGGACTGGTTTGGAATTCATATAGCTCAAGGATGGTGGTATAAGGAACAATATATTCAACAGGCGCGGGCGGCGCTAGCAATTGACCGTAAATCGCCACCATCACGGCTTCTGTAATAAACTGACGTGACATGGTTCCTTAATCCTCCTGCGCCATTAATAGTTGCAAAGTGAATCTATACGTTTATGCAACAGCATAACCATAATAGTACGTGTTCAAATAGGACGGTTTTCAGTACCGAGAAGATGGGATGAAGCTAGAAATGGAGTAGCGGAGCGTAGGGAAAACTACGTGAGCAACCGCAATGTTTCCAAAGGAAACATACTTCGTAAGCCTCCCGCTTATTTCGGCTGAATTCCATATTCGATGCTGATGATGCCTTTAGGCATCCTTCGTAATCAAAAGCGGACTTTTTGAACAACCTCTAATGTGGATTATTCTGCTGTAGACTCGTGTACATGATTTGCATGAATAGAAGTATATCACACAACGGTGGGAAATACAGCCAATCTGCATAGCATGTAAGGTCACAAGCTTCACAATTTGATTCAGGATTTGCCCAGCAGCAATGATAAAATTCCCGCCGCAATCAATGGACCCACAGGTACACCCTTGAATAGGGCAACCCCAAGTACCGTTCCGATTAACAGCCCTGCAACGACAGTTGGCTGTGTACCCATCAACGTAGCACCACGTCCTCCGAGATATGCCACCAGTAATCCTACGCCAATGGCGAGCAGCGATTTCCAGTGCAGGAAAGACTCACCGATCGTCTGCAGACTCATCTTTCCACTGGCAAGAGGTGCCATCACGCCAATGGTCAGAATGATAATGCCCAGTGTAAGTCCGTATTTTTCAAGCCATGGAAATACCTGATTCAGGTTCAGGACTCGTAGCAACAACAGAAATACCATCGCTACGGTCACAGGTGTGTTGCTGCTGATAATCCCGAGAGCCGCAAATACGAGCAACAGCAGGGAAGTCATATCCATTGTTTTCATTTCCCTTCAGTCTGTCCACGTTGTTTGCTAACGATATGTTCCGCAATGTAACGTCCATGCCAGCGCCCGGATTCAATAAAGACTTCATTGGCATTACGCCCCGAAGCGATGACTCCGCCCACATATACACCAGGTACGCTGCTTTCCATCGTTTGTGCATCATATAGAGGTTTATCCATATCATCAGACATCTCCACACCTACCGACGTGAGTAGTTGACGATCTGGACGGAAACCGGTCATTGCCAGTACGAAGTCATTATCCAGTTCCCGAGTGGAACCATCCGCGTGTATCAGGCGAATCGAATCATCCAGTATTTCATTCACGCGTGATTCCAGGTGGAGTGTGATATGACCTTTTGTCACCATGCTCTCGAATAGCGGACGTACCCATGGTTTAATATGCTGGGACAGACCACTGCCGCGATAAACCATATCAATATGTGCTCCGACCCGAACCAGTTCCATGGCCGCATCCACGGCTGAGTTGCTTCCGCCAATAATGGCGACACGTGTACGGGTATACGGGTGGGCTTCCCGGAAGTAGTGGGTTACCTTATCTTTATCTTCTCCAGGGATGCCGAGATAGTTAGGATGGTCAAAATAACCGGTAGCTACAACTACATTGCGTCCAACATGTACGATGGCTTCCCCGCGGCGATTGAGCGTATGTACCTCAAACGTACCATCATCCTTGCGTTTAATTTCACGGGCTTCCTCATAGTTATGAACACGCAGACCAAAATGTTCGGCTACCCTACGATAATAGGCAAGTGCTTCATAACGAAACGGTTTATCATTAGGTGTGCTGAACGGAACGTTTCCGATCTCAAGCAGCGGGGCTGTGCTGAAAAACTGCATATGGGTTGGATACAGATAAATAGATTGAACGATATTGTATTTCTCAACGATCACAGCGGACAGTCCCAGCCGCTCACATTCAATGGCAGCAGACAGACCGCATGGGCCTCCGCCGATAATAATGACATCTTCCATGTTCTTAATCCTCCTTATTTCAAGCAATATAATCCTACCGTAAATAACGAGCCAATGCCAGTTCGAGCGTGGAGTTTAATTAGACAAGCTTACTTGAAACCAAAGGAGTTGACGTGTAGAGAAGAAAAGACTAATATCAAATTAGATATATATCTAATTGAAAGCGAGATGAACGATGATGCAGCTGGAGAAAATTGTGGCTTATCATAAAGCGTTGGCTGACCCGACCCGGCTTCGCATGCTGCTGTTGTTGGCACAGGGTGAACTACACGGACAGGCACTTGCCGAGCGGCTGAATCTGTCACAGCCAACCGTGACACATCATGCATCCAAGCTGAGAGAGGCGGCGCTGATTAAGGAACGACGGGAGAAAAATACAGTGTATTTCACACTCAATCCTTCGTTTATCCGCGAGAATGCACAGGCTTCGGTTGATTTTATCTTTGATCGAGAGGAGGTTACGGATATGAGTGATGTGAACGAAACATTGAAAGCGTCGGTCATGAGAAATTTTTTCTCCAAAGATGGACGACTGCGTCAGATTCCGGCTCAATACAAGAAAAAACTGATTGTACTTGGTCATCTGGTCGAGCAGCTTGAATTTGGTCGGAAGTATACAGAAAAAGAAATCAATACATTTATACAGCAATACCATGAAGACTTTGCCACGATTCGTCGGGAATTTATCATGCATCAGTTCATGTATCGGGAAGAGGATATCTATGAATTGAATCCGAAGGAAATGTGGACACGCTGGGATCAGGTCAAATAGAGTAGCTGGTGGTAAAAAAAGTTTGGGCTTGACAACTGTAAAGCTCAGTGTGTAACATAATGGATAATTCTACAAGGGAGGCGATTGTTTATGACAAATTTAAATGCAGTATACGTTAATTTGAATATGAACAGCGTCTCCGGAACGGATCAAAGCATGTAATTTTGCGTTAGCTGGATAGCAGTATCCATTGTAACGTGAAGTATCGCATGCTCAGATGAAGCCACGGGTGACGCACCCGTGGCTTTTTTGTTTGCCGATAAAAGGGTGTTCCTGAATTGTTTATATCGGAGGATTAAGTGTTTTATCCGGTAGATCTACAAGAAGGGATGATCTTTGGTTCGGCTAACTACCTATTGCCACGGGTGTATTTCTACTCGTGGTTTTTTGTTTTGATCTGAACCGGAGATGATTGTTCACTCGGCTTGAATGAAGTAAACAACTTATTTTGGGAGGAATTTTTATTTTAGATAACCATATTGAGAAGTACGGCTGGTCTGCAAAGTGGCAGGAACTGTGGCAAGAGACAGGGATGGAAGAACAGGAGAAAAAGCCAGCCAGAATTATCGCAGACCATGGACATCTGCAACGTTTGATCACAGAAGAGGGCGAATGCTGGGGAAGAATTTCGGGCCGAATGCGTCATGATAGTCTGGAGACCAGCTTGGCACCAGCGGTTGGAGATTGGGTGGCCATTACAGGTCAGGCAGGTGAAGAAGCAATTATTCACAATCTGGTGCCCCGTCGGAGCAGGGTATCAAGACAGGCGGCAGGTCCAGTGACCAAGGAACAATTAATCGCCGCAAACGTAGATACACTGTTAATCGTGGCTGCACTTAATCATGATTTCAACCTTAGACGACTCGAAAGGTACGTGATGATGGCTTGGAATGGTGGCGTAAGGCCAGTCATTGTCTTGAGCAAAAGTGATCTGTGCAACAATGTGGAAGAACAGATCCGAAGTGTAGAAGGGATTGCTCCAGGCGTTGAAGTGCTTGCGATATCTGCAGTGGAGGGTCAAGGTAAATCCTTACTGGAACGATACTTGCAGTCAGGGCTGACTGTTGCGCTCACAGGATCTTCTGGCAGTGGCAAGTCTACGCTGGTGAACTGGATGATGGGTGAGGATGTGCAGCTTACGCAATCCGTCCGCGAGGGAGATAGTCGTGGGAGACATACGACAACACACCGGGAGATGTTTGTACTTCCACAGGGAGCCGTATTGATCGATACTCCAGGAATGCGCGAGCTTAATCTCTGGGATGAGGGCAATGATGGGCTGTCGCATGCATTTGGAGAAATTGAAGAACTTGCGGCCACGTGCAGATTTCTGGATTGCAGTCATACGCGGGAAGCAGGATGTGCAGTGAAAGAGGCCATACAGGATGGTTCATTGGATGAAAAAAGACTGAATAATTATCTGAAAATGCAGAAGGAATTGCAATATCAGCAGCGCAAGGAAGAAGTGGCATCCAGAAGGCGTACCGCTTCCAGCAAACCGGCCAATAGTCGCAAACCCAAGCACTCCCGTAGTGTGAAAGAGTGGGAGGAAGCCTGAAATCAGGCGGGCATCATCCGGTATCTTGCATAAGATAGGTCAGGAGGGATGTCATTATGCCAGATTACAGGATTATTGTAGATCTGTCTGACCACATGTTATATCTTCTGGATGGCAATCAGGTGATTAAGGGCTATCCCGTTGCCACCGGCAAGATGCTCACGCAGACTCCAAACGGGGAGTTCACTATTATTAACAAACAATCGAATCCAGGTGGGCCATTTGGCGTGCTCTGGATGGGGCTGTCTGCTCCCCATTATGGCATACACGGAACCAATGAGCCCTGGTCTATTGGCAAATCTGTCTCCCACGGTTGTATACGCATGTACAACTCGGATGTACTGGATCTGTCTTCCAAGGTATCTGTAGGCACTAGGGTAACGATCCGGCCGTAGGGCCGGATTTTACTTTTATAAGAGGTAGTTTAGTGGATGAATTTGGAATTATAGAAAGAAGAACATATAATATGGTAAAGCTACGGCAGTTTCGAGAGAAAGTGAGTGATAGCTATGCTGATCAGGCGGGCGCGTGAAGGGGATGCGCAGGGGATAGCCCATGTACATACGGAGAGTTGGAAAACAACGTATCGGGGAATTGTGCCTGACGATTTTTTGGATCATTTGACTATAGAATCAAGATTGCCCCAGTGGGAGAAGACCATTCGTTCTGGCGAAAAGGATCAGATCTTGGTGGTAGCTGAACAGGATGATGGGAACATTGTCGGATTTGCTTGTGGGGGTAAGGAGCGTGAAGGAAAATTACCTTATGATGGAGAGTTGTATGCTATATATTTGCTGAAGGAAGTACAACAAAAGGGGATAGGTCAGCAACTGGCGACACATGTCGTTCATCATCTGCAGACCCACAATATGAAACGTTTGATCATATGGGCTTTGGAGCGTAATTCAGCTTGCCGCTTCTATGAAAAGATGGGAGGCACTCCAGTCCAGACACAGTCCCTCCGCATTGGTGGTCAAGATCTGATCGAAGTTGGCTACGGATGGGAAGACTTGAGCCTCTTTGGAGAGAAGAGCCTGCCCGACTGTTGAAAGACGTCCAGATGCTGAGAGAATAGTGTGGGTTGTATTGTTTCCTTAAGTTTAAAGAATGGAAGAGTTAATTCAGATCTTCACGTTTGCGTAATTCTGAACAAGGTTAATGATGTATTACACCGTGATGCAGGTGTGACATTTAATCTTGATCAGGAGGCGTATTCACATGACTTTAATGGACACTGAACATACAACATGGACGAAACAATATATTAATGGCAGCTGGGTAGATGGCTCCGGTGAGAAAACAATGGAGAATATCAATCCTTATTCGGGAGAAGTAATTGCCACATGGCGCTCTTCCAATAAGAAAGACATAGATAAGGCTTATGAGTCAGCTCAGAAAAATTCGATTGAATGGGCGAAGTCATTGCCTGCTGCGAAAGAAGAGGTATTGCGTAAAGTTTCATCCCTGATGGTAGAGCGAAAAGAGGAGATCATTCAACTGTTGATCACGGAATCCGGGAGTACCCGGATCAAATCGGAGGCGGAGTTTGCAGCGGCTAAACGCATTGTGGATGAAGCAGCATCTTTTCCTTATCGAATGAAGGGTGAGATTATTCCGTCCAATACCCCTGGCAAAGAGAACCGTGTGGTTCGTGAGCCGAAGGGAGTGATTGGTGTTATCGGGCCATGGAACTTCCCTTTGCATCTATGCCTGCGATCTGTAGCTCCAGCGATTGCTCTTGGTAATGGTGTGGTGATTAAACCAGCATCAGACACTCCGATTACGGCAGGTTGGCTCATTGCCGATTTGTTTGAACAAGCCGGTCTGCCTGAGGGCGTGCTGAATGTCGTTGCGGGAAGTGGCAGCGAGATCGGGGATTACTTTGTCGCTCATCCGGTTCCCAAAGTAATTTCATTCACGGGTTCCACCGAAGTTGGACAAGGGATCGGTAAACTGGCGGGTGAACATTTAAAAGAAACGGCACTGGAACTGGGTGGCAACAACGCCATGGTTGTGCTGGAAGATGCGGACATTGAACGTGCTGCTGAAGCGGCGGTCTTTGGCAAGTTTCTGCATCAGGGACAGATCTGCATGGCGCTGAATCGTATCATTGTGCATGCCGATATTTACGACCAATTCGTCGAATCATTTGTGGCCAAGACGAAGAATGTTCAGGCAGGTGATCCGGCGGATGTTAACACACTCGTGGGTCCTCTCATTCGGGAAAAAGAGGTAGAACGATTGCTGGAGCTTGTGAACAAAACCAAGGCCGAAGGTGCACGGTTATTGCTCGGAGGGACCAGTAAAGGCAGTGTGCTGTCTCCTACTGTACTTGCCGATGTTAAACCTGAACAGGATATCGTGCAGCAGGAATTGTTTGGCCCAGTGGCAGTGATCATGAAGGCTCATGATGAGCAGGAAGCTGTACGGCTGGCGAATGATACTCCTTATGGACTTAGTGGTTCCGTATTCACCAAAGATCTGAATCGAGGATATCAGGTTGCCCAGCGCATTGAATCGGGTATGGTGCATGTAAATGATCAGTCTGTGAACGATGAAGCGCATGTGATGTTTGGCGGTGAAAAAGCTTCAGGGATTGGACGTTTCGGTGGGGATTGGGCGATTGAGAAGTTTACACGTACTCGTTGGATCAGCATTCAGCACCAATATCGGGAATATCCGGGAGTGAAATAAGTCGAAAAAGAGTAAATTAGCAGGGGCATTTATGAATGATTAGAGTGGGTTATAAAAAGATCGACAAATCATGCGAAAGTCCGTCTCCAGCTTGGTGGGACGGGCTTTTTGCACAATATTACACCTCGGCAAAGTACGGCTTAATATAAGAGTGGAAAAGCTGTTTGGGGGTGACGCTATCTGGTTATTTATGGATACACGGAAGAATCGATCCGTAAATCCAATGGCAAAGGGGCTTAAATTCATGTCCATTGACCGCTTTATTCTGAGGAAATTGAATACCTGTCAGGAAGAACATACACGTGCCAATTTGGTTCGGCTGTTTGTCATTCGTATTCGTAAAGCCGAGATTGCGGAAGAACATGATGCCGCCTATGTCCTGAGCAAACTGCACTGAGCGATGGCTGATAATAATTGCGAACCGCTGTTAACGTGTATACAACTCAAAAAAGGAAGCTTGTCTATAACGACAGCTTCCTTTTTCATGTCTTGTAATGAATGTGTCTTGGTTGACTCCTTTTAATATAACGATAAAGCAAGGGAGTCGTTTTCACTTCGACTGTGGAGAATAGCTTCTCCATTAACAATCTCAATACTAATTAAAGAATGCAGACATTTTTGAATGGCGCGTTTACCGTTGCTAATTTTATGCTCAAGAGCACTGCTAAGCAATCTTAATGTCTTCTGCATAGGTTGTTTGTTTTCTTGATTAAAATATACAGGGATTGATTTGTTTTGAAAGGTTATTAGGGTTCTCACTTGAAATCACCTCACGGTTGTTATTTCATACAGCTAATATTAAATTCCAATGCTTAAAATTACCTTAAAATCAGCTTATGAAAACATAAAGGTGGGTAATGTTTGAAAAGTGTTCACAATTCAATTGTGAGCGAAGGAATAAAAGTCCTGAAAAACGTAACTTAATTACCATTTAAATGGAACGAAAAACGATAATTTTCGTATCCTCGCAATATTAAATTGCATAACTGCCACAAAAGTTCTGAGTCGAATGTACGATATTTTAATATATACGTGGGTCATATGTAACAAAATTACAAGTGGTACATTGCAAACAGGGTGTTTATGTAAGAAAATAGGGTTGATATAACGATTCATTCTCTTTTTTTTGATTTAATCTGACATTAGGACAATTTACATATGAGACCATGGGAGGGATTCGGATGATTCTAACCGTGTATTCCGGCCGCGAGGAAGGAGAATGGTTCGACATCGATGTTCCGGACGAATGTACCATTGAACATTTGAAGACATTACTCGGCGTTCGCATTTTTGGACAGGCACCGGGAGACGGCATTCAGTACATCCTTGAAGCCAAGTTTCCGGAAGGTCTGTGGTTCTCTCCGCAGAACGCACAGCAGTTAATGGAAACGGGGCTGCGACAAGGCAGTTGCGTACGTGTCCAGCGGGCTTTTTCAACGACTTCGGAAGAAGCGCCTGTATATGGAAGACGTTCATTGTTTCAGCAGGACAGCAACGAATAGGGCTTTTGAACGTATACATTCATTATTGAACGAACTAAAGGAGGTCTTCTCTTCGTGAATGTGTTATATCAGCGTTCTCCAAGAATGACACCGGTTCTCAAGGAAGAGAGACTCGAAATACTCAGGCCTCCAACAGAACCGAGCAAACCCACGTTTTCCATGATATCCATTATTGTGCCGATCATGATGACCATGGTCAGCATTGGTTTCTACGTATATATCAATATGACCGGCAAAATGAATAACAGCAATTATATGATGTTTCAGATGATGACGGTCATGATGATGCTTACTTCTTACACCATTCCATTCTTCGTGTATCTGAGCAACAAGAAATCATATCGCAAAAAATTGGAAGAACGAAAAATAATGTATCTTGCCCAACTGGACAAACACCGGGAAGAACTGAAAGAAGCTCAGGCGGAGCAAGTGAAGAGCCTGTACGAAATTCATGGTGATCCGGGTGTGTGTCTTCAAGTGGTGAAGAACCGGAACAGTTCCTTGTGGGAGCGTTCACCAGAGGATGATGATTTCCTTCAGGTGCGCATTGGTACGGGAGAGATTCCATTCCGAATCAAACTTCAGGTTCCGCGGATTGATGGTTATGAGAAGGATGAGCTGATTGAAGCGGCCCATGAACTTGCGGCTGAATTCCAGACGGTACCGGATGCTTCCATTACATTGCCTTTGTTCCAATCGAAGGTTATGGGACTTGTCGGTGATCGGGAGGAAGTACTTGCTTCCCTGCGAGTCATCATCTCACAACTGACGGTACGCCATTCCCCGGATGAACTGAAGCTTGCTGCTTTCTATGAAGAAAAGGACAGCAAAGAATGGGACTGGCTTCGCTGGATGCCCCATATCTGGGATGAAGACCAAGGACAACGCTATATGGCCGACAGGCACAGCGGTGCGCATCAATTGGCGGACAGCTTGTTTTCCGTGTTGAATCGGCGTCGTAACAATAAGGAAGACCGCTACAAGAAAAGCGTTCAAACGCCGTGCTACGTTGTAATTCTCTCCGATACGCAATTAATTGAAGAAGAACCGTTGCTTCCGCTGCTGCTGGAGTCGGCTCACGAGATTGATGTATGCACCATCATACTGGCTAATCGCAAGGAGTCTCTACCGATGCATTGTCAGTTGATCATGGATGCCTCCAAAGGCAAAGGGGTGTATATCAAAAAAACGGAAGATGCGGATGTTATTCAACAAACGTACAAGCCTGATGTGATCTCGAAGGAGATGGCAGAGGCGCTTTCCCGTTATATGTCACCGATCCGGTTGAAGCGGTCATCTGCTTCAGATATCCCGCAAGTGCTTCCGTTATTCGATATGCTGAGTACATCACGCGTGGAAGATCTGGATGTGGTGTCCAGGTGGGGACAGACGAGATATCCTGATACGCTGCCTGTACCAATGGGTGTACGCGCTGGTGGCAAAAAAATTGCGATAAACCTGCATGACAAAATTGAACGTCAGGGTCATGGTCCCCATGGTCTGATTGCAGGTACAACTGGTTCAGGTAAAAGTGAAGTTATCCAGTCCATCGTAGCTTCACTCGCTGCAGAATTCCATCCACATGATCTGGCCTTCATGCTGATTGACTATAAAGGTGGCGGGATGTCCAATACATTTGTTGATCTGCCTCATGTGGTAGGGACAATCACCAATCTGGATGGGAATTTGATCGAGCGGGCGAATATTTCACTTCGTGCCGAACTGGTCAGAAGGCAAAAAATATTAAATGATGCGGGAAACCTCCAGCATATTGATGAATATTACAAGATTCTGCGTTCCAGACATGAACAGCCACTTCCACATCTGGTTATTATCATTGACGAGTTTGCTCAATTGAAGCGGGACCAGCCGGAGTTCATGGATGAATTGATCAGTATCGCGGCCATTGGCCGGACACTTGGGGTTCATCTAATTCTGGCAACCCAAAAGCCAGCCGGTGTTGTGGACGATAAAATATGGAGTAATTCGCGCTTCCGGATCTGCCTTCGCGTACAGAGTGAGGGAGATAGCAGGGATATGATCAAGATTCCAAATGCTGCCTGGATTACAAAGCCTGGTCGTGGATATTTCCAGGTTGGTAGTGATGAAGTGTTTGAAGAAATGCAATTCGCTTGGAGTGGTGCACCGTATAACCAGCAGGAGGATTCAACAACGGTATTGCCTGTTATGGAAGTGCGCCTGAACGGTAAGCGGGAGCCTCTGTTAACTGGAGAGCGCAGAGCCGTTCTCAAAGGTGAAGATGTTCCGAAACAGCTTCAGGTATTTATTGATTATGTTGCGCAGTCTGCAGCGGATGCGGGTATCCGTCGTTTGCCAGGACCATGGTTGCCACCTTTACCAGAGACACTGGAATGGGAAGGTCTTCAGGAATGGCAGGAAGAAGAGAATCGGGATCTGCTGCTTGATGGCGGAGCGAGTGGTCTGAAACCACTGGTTGGTTTGCTGGATGATCTCCCTAATCAGCGCCAACAACCGCTCGCATTGCCTGTGGATCAAGGCCATCTGGTCGTGTACGGTATGCCAGGACTGGGCAAAACAACATTTGTTCAGACCTTGCTTATGTCTTTGGCCCGTTCCCATAGAACTGAACCTTGGCATGGTTACATTATCGATATGGGCCGTATGATGAAAGACTTTGCAGCATTACCTCAGATCGGTGGTGTGATGATGGCTGAAGAGGAAGACCGGATCAAGCGGTTATTCCGTTATATTCTCAAGCTGTCAGCACAACGTAAAGATATCATCTCGGAGGCGGGCGTTAAAACGATTTCGGCCTACCGCCGGACAGCTCACGCGGCTGTCCCGCAGGTTGTGGTCGTTATTGATGGTTATCTTTCATTCCGCAATGCCTATCCGGAAGAAAATGAACTTCTGGAGACGATCCTGCGTGAAGGCGGAAGTCTGGGTATTACCTTTGTGCTCACCGCCAATCGGGTAACAGATGTATTTGAAAAATTCAGAAGCAATATTCCCAATGCGGTTTCATTTGAGTTATCCGATCCAAGCGATTATTATTATGCCGTGGGAAGACCTTCCAAGGCGCCAAGCCAACTTCCGCCAGGAAGAGGTCTGGTCAAAGGGCAAGTGCCTCCGTTAATGTTCCAGGCGGCATTACCTTCTTCAGGGGCAGATGAGGGCAAGCGTTCATCGGCACTGCGCCGTACGATTGCTGAGATTCGCCAAGGCTGGACAGGAGAAGAAGCGCCGCGGATTGCTCCACTTCCGGAAGAAATCAAACTCAAGGATCTGCTCATTCGGACAGGATCATATGGTCAGGCTTGGGATACATCGTCTGTAACTGTCCCTGTGGGACTGCTTACGGATGATCTGGAACCATTCGAGCTTAATCTGCGTGAAGGTCCGCATTTCATGGTAACGAGTCCGATGGAAGGCGGCAAAACGACATTTTTATTGACATGGATGTTATCACTGGCTTATCATGCTTCTCCGGAAGATGTGCAAATATACACAGTAGATATGCGTTATGGCTCAGGTGGGCTGGGGGAAATCAGCAGTTTGCCCCATGTCCGTGGACATGTATCGCGAGAAGAACAGCTTGCACCTGTCATTCAACAGTTGTACGATGAAGTTCTGAAAAGAGGCGAGATTTCCGGTGGACCGGAACTTGTGCTCGTCATCGACGATGCGGACACCTTGTCCAAGCAGCTAAACGATTTTAATGTAAAAGATCATTTGGGAGCGATTGTTCGTCAAGGAAGGGATCGCGGTGTACATGTGATTCTTTCCGGGGTTCCGGCAGACTTCCCAACCTTTGGTTCTGACTGGGTAACGGATGTGAAGGCTTCCCAGAGCGGAATGCTGTTCGGGACTTTAGACCCTAACGATCTCTCGTTCTTCCGTATACCTTATTCCGAATCTGGAGGTAGTTCAGGTGGGCTGAAGGTACTGCCTCCGGGTCAAGGTTATTATGTAAAACGTAAATATTCCAGGGTTAAAGGTGCAGTTCCATGTGATGACAGCTGGAAAATGACCGATTGGATTTCTGAAATTCGTGACCGATGGCATGTTGTAGTTTGAGGGGAGGTGGCTCATAATGTTGACGGTTCATGATTCTAAGCAAAAGGTAGTCACGTTGCAAACAAAGGAACTTTTTTTCCTGGCTGGTATTCTCGGTTCAGACCGACTGCTTGGTGTGGAAGATCCGTTTCGCGGCTATATGGCGGAGGATATCGCGATGGAGTGGGAGCGTGTCAAAACCTCCCTGCTTGACAAAGGATATCTGATTCGGGATCAGGATACCGATGAGCTGATCATGACACCGACCGTTTTCTCCAGGGTAGCCATTGCCGGATTGTCCGACAGAGCTTGTTGGATTCGCTACACGATCAACGGCAAGTCGTATGAGAGTTATATACATTGCACGGATGAGCGGGTCGTTGAAGTTTCCCGTGTTGACGACGTACCGGACTCGTTCCGGCTCAGCGATCTGGGAAGTGTTCGTGAAGCCATTGATGTTCTGATAGAGCGGATGAAATGGAGCGGCCATTCTCCTGCGGAGAAACCGGCCCTAATGTGCTCCAAGAAAAAATTTTATGATGTCATGAATGAGCTCGAAAACAGCGGAGTACAGACCGTAGCAGCGGAACTCGAACAGGAGACAAGTGATCCTGAGGGCTCACTTGCACTGGCACGCTGTCTGGTGGGTAAGGAGTCAGACGGGGAGCTCAGGTTGCTTGTATGGAATGAAGACGGTTGGAAGTCGCAGTCGGCAGCATTTGCTGCAAGTGCGGTATCCAACTGGTTGTTCCGGATGAGCACTGCGGCTTCAGATGATTGGCTTGTTGCAGCACTAACGACTAGAGAACAGTTTCACGAGATGCTGCTGGACTGGCTTAAACAGCCTGCAGGGGAAGAGGAAAGGTGATGGTAAATGCGCATTCGTGTGGAACCGGATGTGCTTCGGGCACTGAGCAAGCAGATTCAGTATGCAGCGGAGCAAATACAGCAAAAGATGACAGTGTTGGATCAGGCGATTCATTCGCTGGAGTGGGAGGTTGAATCCCGCGCAGCGGTGATGAATGAATGGAATCACAGTAAACGACTGGGCGAGGATGCGCTACGTCGATTAACGGACTTAAGCGTACAGCTGGGACGCAAAGCGTTGTTATTCCAGCAGGCAGACATGGAGTATCGTTCCGTGCTGAGTCATGTGAACACAGCCTATGGTAATGCGGTCAATATGCTGAATGTTCTTCAGAACAATCGTACAGGAGAAATCATGCCTGCACATTCTGCAACTGTAGCTGTAGTATCCGATCCCCTTTCCGCAATGGCGGCCGTATATCGTGTACAGGATGCCGCTCCGCCTGATGGCTCCCCGGCTACACTGGTGCAGGCTATGCAGCCTGAGCCTGTAGCATGGAGATTCACAGATCCTTCCTTTCGGGGAAGAAGAGGGACCGAGCCTGTTGTTTCCTGAACAGGGTGAATAAAAGTAACAGCAGAAAGTGAATATTTTTTTGTAAATAGGCTGTTAGGAGAAGTTTCAAGTGCTGAAAATGGGGTAAATAGGATTAGGTCCTTCGGCTTTTGTCCGATCGATCCTGGTATAGTACAATTTGAACAAGTAAAAATTTAATTGCACAAACCAAGGAGGAATTTACAAATGGCAGGACGTATTTTAGTTACCCCAGAGCAGCTTGATCAGGTTTCCAACCAATTTAAACAAAGCGGTGAGCAAAGTCAGCAAATCGTATCTACATTGACTCAATCCATCACAAGCATGGAAGGACAATGGGAAGGTATGACAAAGCAACGCTTCTTCCAAGAGTTCCAAGAAGCTAGCAAACAAATGCAATCATTCGTTCAAACGCTGAACAGCATCAGCGCTGAACTTACAGCTATTGCTAACAAATTCCGTACAGCTGACCAAGCTCGTTAATCTGCTTTACATAGATCAGGCCGATGTGAAGTCTGAATTCGTCCTGAATTATAGGTGGATAGCAAGCTGAAGATGTACAACTACAGCAAAAACCGGGCGTTGTCACAACACCCGGTTTTTGTTGCAACTATGACACTAGGACAGAGAGAGGGATAAGCATGTCTTTTCAACCAAATCCCGGGGATGAAGTGGTGATTAACGACATTGCCTATACGATTGGGCAACATCCGGCTGCGCCGGGTCTGGCTTATGCCCAAGCCGGAAGGCAGGGGATTGTTTATCAGTTGTTACCCCGAAATGGTTCCATTCATGGGGCCAAAGCACTAAAAGTATTTTTTCCTAAGTTCCGTATTCCGGCTATGGTATATCAGTCTGAGCATATGGAGTCTTATAGTGAACTGCCAGGTTTGCAGGTATGCAAGCGTGATGTGCTCACTCCGGAAAGAAACGGAGCGCTCATTGGAAAACATCCCGATCTGTTATATGCGGTGTTGATGCCATGGGTGCAAGGTCAGACCTGGTTCGATGTGATCAGTGATCAGAGACAGTTGACGGCTGAGGAGAGCCTGAAGCTGGCTAGAGCGCTTGCTGGAACAGGTTCGGCTATGGAACAACGTGGACTGGCTCATTGCGATATGTCCGCTCCCAATGTAATGATTCCGTTTTTTTCCGAAGTGGAGAACCTGGGGAAGATGTCTGCGGTAGAACTGGTGGATGTCGAGCAGATGTACGGTTCCAAGATGGATCGTCCGGATGCCCTGCTTGCCGGGTCACCCGGTTATGCAGCCCATCGAACAGTGCACAGCGGTTTGTGGAGTTCATATGCTGACCGATTTGCCGGAGCTGTTATCATTGCTGAAATGTTAAGCTGGTCCGACCCTGTGATTGTAGAGAAAGCGTGGGGCGAAAGTTATTTTGATCAGCATGAAATGCAAACGGTGAGTGAACGGTATTTTGCGATGCGGGAGTCCCTTGAGAAGCGTTGGGGTTCCAAACTGTCCGATCTGTTTATTCGAGCTTGGGAAAGTCACGATCTGAGCAGCTGTCCGACGTTTGGTGAGTGGTATGTTGCATTGGCTGCGGTAGACGTGGATCAGGCCAATGCGGCGGCTGCTGTGACAGCGGAAGAAGAAGCTGCCAATTCGTCCGAAGCTGATGTGAATCTGAAAAAGAGCTCAGAACCAGTAAGTGAACCGGTGAATACGCAAGACGGGAACCGTCCTCAAACGCCGCACTCTCCCGATCAGGAAGCGGTTGTGAACCGTCTGTTCCTTCAAGCAAGAGCCCTGGAGGATGAAGATAAACCGGCTGCAGCACTGGAAGTGTACCGCTCGCTTTATCATTTTATTCCTCATAACAGCGCGATGCAGATGGAAGTCGAGGCTGCAATCAAGGAACTGGATGCCAAGCTTAATCCAAAAGAAGACACAGACAAGCCCGTACCTGTGCCATTCTACAGATCCAAAAAGTTCATGATTTCCTCCGCTGTGCTTATTGTATTGCTGGCAGGTGGCGTGCCAACGGTCAAAATACTCGCCGATCAGGCAGAGGTGAAACAGAAAGAACAGCAGGAAGCCACACGACTGGCAGATATCAAAGCTGCGGAAGAGGCTGAAGCAGCAAAGGCAGCTGCGCTCAAACAGCAGGAAGAACAAGAGAAGCAAAAGGCCGCAGATGCTGCAAAACTGGACGCAGAGGAAAAGAAAAAGCTCGCTGAAGCCAAGCAGAAGGCAGCTGAAGCAAAGAAAAAAGAAGAAGAACGTAAGGCGTTACAGGCCAAGTACGACAAACAGGCGAAATATGAGGCCTTTCTGGTGAAGCAGGAACAGCAGAAGAAAGAAGCCGCCAAGAGAGCGCAGCAGGAAAAGTACGATAAACAGGCAAAATATGAAGCTTATCTGGTCTGGAAAAAAGAGAATGATGCCAAACTTGCAAAACAGGAAGCGGAGCGTAAAGCGGCAGCTGAAGTTAAACGTCAACAGGAGATTGCTCAGAAAGCAGCTCTGAAGAAAAAACGTGCCCAGAATGTGGTCACGCTGATTGCTCATTACAATAAAACGTATAACGCGCAAAAAGGCAGAAAAATTGAAAATGCGGAATCATATGCCCGTGATTTCAAAAATCTTTACAATACCGATGCTTCCTATTTCAAAGGTGTCGGAAAAGTGGCCGCTCGAATGAGTGCCATTAACAAATTTCTGAGCAATAATAGCTACACGTTGCCCAACTTATAAATTAATGTGAATGATGGAGGTGACTCACCCTAGATGAACTACACGATTCAAGCATCACAGCGTACACCTGCACTTATTATCTATTTAATTGATATTAGCGCCTCCATGAACATGGTTCTGGAAAATCGTCGACGGATTGACGTCGTCTATGATGCCTTATCTCTCGCGATCCGCCAAATGGTATTTCGCTCTACCAAGGGAAATCGTCTGACACCTCGCTATCGTATAGCCATATTGGCTTACAGCGATGATGTATATGACTTGTTGAACGGAATCAAAGGGATTGACGAGATCGCTGCAGTTGGTTCTTTGCCTGACCTGACACCGAGACGGTTTTCAGATTCTGCGAAGGCTTTCCTGCAGGCGGAAAAGATTCTACAGGCTGAAATTCCGAATATGCAGGATTGTCCTGCGCCACTTGTATGCCATATGACCGACGGGGTAGCTACAGGTGAAGATCCCGAACCGATTGCCAAAAGAATCATGGGTATGAGTGTACCTGACGGCAATGTACTGGTGGAGAATATTTTTATATCGGATCATCTGCTGGAAGGACCAATTGCTGAACCTAGAAGATGGAAGGGAATCTCTTCGGAAACGAATCTACAGGATGAGCATGGAGAGAAGCTGCGGAATATGTCATCCGTCCTGCCCGAAAGTTATCGGGAAATGCTTGTTGAAGCTGATTATTTGCTTGCACCCGGTGCACTCATGATGCTGCCAGGTACATGTGCAGAATTGGTATCAATCGGGTTCCAGATGTCCGCTGCTACGCCTGTGAGATAGGAGGGGAATCATGAGATCGATGCGTTTGGCAACATTGTCTGCTGGAGATAAGGGGGGCCATGCCGAGCAACGGCATGGCAACTTTCGCTATGTGAGTGTACAGACCGGGGAACAGCCGCTAACTCGCTATCAGGGTACATTTAAGTGCAGATATGGTTATGGCAGAGCGGCTGAGACGGTACATCAGGGAGATACCGGACAGGACTTTGCTGCGGTACGTATGAAAGGGAATATCTGCAATTTTGTTTTGTGTGATGGCGTAGGCATGAGTTACCTGGGCGATTTTGCAGCGCGTTTTCTAGGGAATGCTTTGCTGGATTGGTTGGAAACGACGCAACACACAACGGTAGAGGGTGTTGAGCGTCTTCTCCATGATCTTACCCTTCCCGCATCGGAGCAATTGGAGAAATTACAGCCACTGGAAAGTTCCCCTTTGTTGCTGCGTGAAGTGTTGATGGAAAAGCGAAGTCGGGGCAGTCAGGCCATGTATGTCTGTGGGCGGATTGAGCTCACGGGAGGCGGCTGCAAAAGTCGGGTATGGCTTGCGTGGCAAGGAGATTCCCGTATTCGCCTGTGGCGTAATGGTCAGGAACAGTCTGAATTATTTCAGACTCACTGCAAGACAAATGAGCGTTGGTCTACCCTTGAAGGACCTGTTGGTGGTAAGCCGCACATCTGCGAGATGAAAGGGTCCGCAGGAGATTCACTGCGTCTTCAGTTATATACGGATGGACTGAACGACCTGGATGCCATTCAAGCCTATGTCCCGGATGAACACATTCAGGTACTGCTGGATGCGACACATACCGGCGGTCTTGAAGATGATGCCGCTTTCATTGAGCTGGAATGGTGAGTGCCGGATATCAAGATGTGGATCGATCCTGATGAAGCTGTGACAGCGGCGAAGATCAACTGTGAAAAAACTTGCTGGTGTTGATTTAAAAGACACTCTTTTTGGGTAATCTTGTGAAGAATTGGCTTTCACGATGAGTATGAACGTACATTCTTACATAATTGCTAAAATGAAGGAGTGGAATGGATAATGACACAACATAACGGCAAGTCACGGTTCCAAGGCAAGGTTGCGATTATTACCGGAGCAGGCTCCGGAATTGGGAAGGCCACTGCGGTCAAGCTGGCTAAAGAGGGTGCACATGTTGCATTGTTTGATCTGGTGAATGATCGGATCTCGGAAACGGAAGCAGAGATTAATGCACTGTACCCCGGTGCGGCAAGAGCATTTGATGTAGACATTTCCGATCCGGCACGTGTGGAAAAGGCGGTACTGGAAACTGTTGAGTTATTCGGCGGTTTGGATATTGTTTTTGCCAATGCGGGCATTAACGGTGTATCGGCACCGATTGAGGAAATTCAGGTTGAAGATTGGCAACAGATTATTACAACCAACCTGAATGGTACGTTTTTCACGATTAAATATGCATTGCCTCACGTGAAAAAACGGGGTGGCGGCAGTATTATCATCACGAGTTCGATTAATGGCAATCAACGCTTCTCAAGCTTTGGCATGTCGGCATACAGCACGTCCAAGGCAGGACAGGTTGCTTTTGCCAAGATGGCTGCGCTTGAGCTGGCGAAGTTCAAGATACGTGTGAACGTGATCTGTCCAGGAGCGATTGCAACAAATATCGATCAAAGTACGGTCAAAACGGATGATCTACAGCAGATCATTATTCCGATGGAGTTCCCGGAAGGACAGCAGCCACTTGCGGACGGGCCGGGTCAGCCGGAACATGTTGCCGATCTGGTAAGTTTCCTCGCATCGTCCGAATCCAGACATATTACCGGAGCAGAGATCGTTATTGATGGTGCCGAATCATTGCTCAGCTAAGTGAGTATTCTGGATAAATTTCATTTTTACTTAGGTGTGTCTTAGGGTGTGTCTGCGATAGTCGTTCCTCTGGAACGGCTTTTTTTGTTATAATGCTAACATTCGAATAGAGATACTGAAGAGCAGTAGGGTACATTCATTAGGAGCGATTATATGCATATAGAGTTACCGATACAAGAGGTTATTCCTGAGTTAAGACAGTTATTTCGGGATCAAGATACAGGTGTGTTAATTGCAGAGCCAGGAGCGGGAAAAACGACTGTTGTACCGCTGGCTTTGCTGGAGGAGCCGTGGATTGCTGGACGGAAAATCATTATGCTGGAACCCCGAAGGCTGGCTGCGCGTTCGGCTGCATCGCGACTGGCGGCTACGCTTGGAGAAAAAGCGGGTCAGACCGTAGGATATCGTGTACGCATGGATACCCGGGTGAGTCAGGCGACGCGAATTGAAGTTGTGACGGAAGGGGTATTGACCCGGATGTTGCAACAGGACCAGGGTCTTGAGGATACGGCGATGATTATATTTGATGAATTCCATGAGCGGCATCTACACGGGGATTTGGGCCTGGCTTTGGCCTTGGAATCGCGAGCGATGTTACGTCCAGATCTGAAATTGCTGGTGATGTCGGCGACCCTTGATCCTGTTCCGGTCTGTGCATTGCTAGGTGAAGGCACACAATCAATTCACTGTCCGGGCCGCACGTTTCCGGTGGAAACACGATATGTGCCAAGACCGGCAGCCATGCCACTGGAACAATTCACGGCTCAGACGGTGACCAGGGCATTAGCTGAACAGGAGGGAGACGTGCTTGTTTTCCTTCCTGGCGCAAGAGAGATACACCGTACAGAGCGAGAGTTATTAAACGGTTCTCTTCCTGGACATGTGAAAGTTCATTCCCTGTATGGCAGTATGCCGGTGGAACAACAGGATGAGGCCATACGCCCGGCGGCTGAGGGCTCGCGCAAAGTTGTGTTGTCCACCTCCATTGCGGAATCCAGCCTTACACTAACTGGAGTCAAGATTGTGGTGGATGCGGGGCTGAGTCGTGCATCGGCATTTTCGCCGCGCACGGGCATGAGCCGACTTGTCACCCTGCCGGTGTCCAAGGCGTCAGCCGATCAACGGCGGGGGCGTGCAGGGCGAATTGCCCCAGGGGTATGTTACCGGCTATGGAGCGAAGAGGTTCACGGGGGACTGCCTGAGGCAGCTCGCCCGGAGATCACCTCCGCGGATCTTGCGCCGCTGGCGCTGGAGCTTGCCGTCTGGGGTGTCCAGTCCCCAGCAGAGCTGCAATGGCTGGACACCCCGCCTGACGCCGCCTACGGCCAGGCACAGGCGCTGCTGCGCCAGCTAGGCGGCCTGGACGACGCAGGCCGCATCACGCCCTTCGGGCGGCGGATGAACACGCTTGGCGTGCATCCGCGACTGGCCAGCATGTTGCTCCGCGCGGCGGAGCTTGGGCTGGCCAGCTACGCCAGCATGCTGGCGGCACTGCTGCAGGAGCCTGCCGGCCTCCGCAGCAGTGGTAGTGCAGGCGCGGGCACGGACCTCCGCCCGCGCGTAGAGGCGCTGCTGACCGCGGACAGCAGCGCCATGCCGCAAGCGGCAGCGGCTGTCGCAGACGGCGCGGCCGTGCGGCGCATGCTCCAGGAGAGCCGCCAGCTGCGCTCGGCGCTCGGCCCGGCGGCCGATCCGGTGCGGCCGGATGAGGACAGCTGCGGATTGCTGCTGTCCTTCGCCTATCCGGACCGGATCGGGCAACGCCGGGAGGACGGCCGCTATCTGCTGAGCAGCGGCCGCGGCGTACGGCTCGCAGCGACAGAATCGCTGAGCCGTTCAGCGTATCTGGTCGCAGCCGAGGCAGACGACCAGGGCGCAGATGCGCGCATCCTGCTGGCTGCGCCGTTGCAGGAGCAGACATTGTTGCAGGCAGGTCAGCACTTGCTGCACAATGAAGTGCAAGTGGCCTGGGATTCCAATACCCGCAGTGTGCGGGCACATAAGAGACTTCGTATTGGAGCCCTTGTGATTAAAGAGAGCAGTATTGCACAGCCACCTGAAGATCAGGTGCTGGAAGCACTGTTAAACGGGATACGGATGGAAGGGCTGGATTGTCTGCCCTGGACAAAAACGTCCAAACAACTTGCGGACAGGCTACGTTTCCTGCATCTCCATCTACCTGAGTGGCCTGACCTGATCGAAGATGATCTGACCGAAGAGCTGGCAGAACATCTTACCCCTTATCTGACAGGCATGCGATCGGCAGCCGACCTGAAGAGATTGTCGATGCAGGATGTATTACTGGGTGGATTGAGCTGGGCGCAACGACAACAACTGGACGATGAAGCTCCGACGCATATACAGGTGCCCAGTGGCTCACGTATTCCTGTGGACTACAGTCGTCCAGAGGACCCGGCGCTTGCAGTAAGATTACAGGAGATGTTTGGACAACAGGAGACACCGCGTATAGCGGGTGGGCGAGTCCCGTTGACCATCCACCTATTATCACCCGCTCAGCGACCTGTACAGGTCACACGAGACTTGGCGAATTTCTGGCGAGAGACGTACTTTGACGTCAAAAAAGATCTGAAAGGTCGTTATCCGAAGCATTACTGGCCGGATAATCCACTTGAAGCGGTCGCCACAAATCGGGCTAAACCACGGGGGAAATAGATGAATTATTTCGTTTTTTAAGACATCAACTATTTGGCTCCCCAAGGGCGCTCTTCATCAGGCTCAGACTCTCCTGAACAACCTTCAGTTTTGGAGCTGATCGAATCATTCTCTTCCTTAAAGAATCACCCTTTATCTAGGACGTGTCTCAAAACACGCTAACGTGCATCTTCTACTACCTTTTCGCTCCATGTTACGTCACTTTGCCTTTTTGTCCCATGCTGCGTCACTTTCCCCTGACGTGCCCCGACACGCCTGCTGAGAACTTCCGGCACGGAAGGAGAATTCAGCAAAATCGGATGAGAATTATGCCCAATCTGCTTCCTTCGAAGTTTGAAGACACCATTGAGCGTGCCTTCAAACCTGCCGAATGCCGGAGCGTAAATGGACGTGCGTGGAGCCAAACAACATGGAGCGGAGCGCTAACGAACTTGTGACGTCTTATTCAGCGATTTGAAGCGCCCACAGTAACCTAAGGAATCTGAAACACGCTATATTTGAATAACCATCCATTTACAACGGGTTTGTCAGGTGATTTTGGTAAATAACGTGTCTCATGTTCCTTACAAAATATTAGGAGGGCCCGAAGGATAAATAAGACGTCCTCGGTTCCTTAGAAAATTGCCTGGGACAATCCGCCAGGATCAGCCAGCCTAGACTTCAAGATGTTCTGGACGCCGACGTGCTTCAACGTAGAACATGCCTAATAACGTATCACATACCTGAGTTTGAAGGCACACCCTGATGAGGATTAATAAGGAATGAACTTCAGCAATTTTTTACTATCAACACATAGTATATTGACTTGCAAACGTTTAAAAGAAACTTAGGCGGGTAATAACATAGCGAACCACTCAATAATATGAGGAGGGATTCACTATGCAGAAGAAAATCGTAGGTGTGTTTAATACAGAACGTGAAGCATCGCAGGCTATCGAGGGTCTGAAAGCACAAGGATTCACTTCAGACGAAATCTCCGTTGTTACACAAGATCGGGACGAACTGAAGGCAATTCGGGAAGAGACAGGTACCAAAGCCCCTGAGGGCGTGGCTGCTGGTGCAGCAACAGGTGGTGTACTTGGTGGTGTAGCCGGTCTGCTCGCAGGTATCGGTGCACTAGCCATACCCGGCATAGGACCGATTCTGGCCGCAGGCCCTATCGCAGCAGCATTTACCGGTGCAGCTGTGGGCGCAGGAGCTGGCGGATTGGTGGGTGGACTTGTGGGTCTTGGTATTCCGGAAGAGGACGCTAAACAGTATGAGGAGTATGTACAGAATGGTAAAATCCTGTTGCTCGTAGATTCTACGGATCGGGACTCCGATGTGTACGATGTGTTCAGTGGCAACAGCCAGCTTAACCGAGACAGAGCCGAAGCAGCTCATCGCGGAGATGTGCCAGCCGAACGTCCGGATCTGGATATGGAAGAACGCAGATTGGAAGCCCAAAACAAGGCAGCGCGATTCGGTAACAATACATTCCTGTAATCTTGCCGCGAATTTAATCGATATGAAATAGAACCCAATGACTTATTATCTGCAAAATGGAATGACATATATGATCCACCAGATGGTCATTAGCCGGTTTCCTTAAGGGAAGCCGGCTTTTGTCCCTGTGTTGCATATGGGTGGGTGTCAATAATGTTGGATGGTGTTTTTACCCAGTTAAGCAGGGAATAACAATACATATAACAGTACAGCCAAAGCGAGTCCAATCACCAGTAACATCATGGTAAGAAACCGGATTAATCCGGTCGATGCCTGAAACGTCTGTTCATTGATTTGTGTACGCTTCCGATGATACGCTGCTGCCGAATACACAATGATGGATATGCCGCCAATCAGAGAAGTGATACCCGTAATAATCGCCGCAATATGTGCAAGCCGATCATACGCCGACGAATTGAAGCCAAATCCGGCAGCAAGAAAGCCGATGCCCGCCATGGCAATACCGGTGCGTACCCAGGCCAGAAAAGTTCGCTCGTTAGCCAGATGTTGCTGGACATACTTGGAATCGGTAGTGGTTATGTCTTTGTCTGTTAAAGAAATGTGAATCAACTCCGTTCATTAAATATACGGCTTCATTGTACTTTGTTTTTATCGCAAAACCAAGAAAGGATGGCTGAATGTATGCCTCGCAAAGAACGAATTACAGAAATAGAGAGCTTAAGGGGAATTGCCTTTGGAGCGGTGGTTCTCCAGCATTCCATCGCACATTACTCTTTAGTCCCGGAAACGAGACTGGAGGATGGCGTGTTACTGGCCATACTGCTGATGCTCTCCAAATTTGCAGTTCCTTTATTCATATTCATAACAGGGATGGTGCTGTTTTATAACACGGGAGACAAGCTGCATTACGGCAAGTTTATGAGAAAAAGAGTAAACGACGTGATCGTGCCTTACCTGATCTGGTCACTCATTTATTTTACACTTGCACCGCGGGGCTGGACCGGATTTGGATGGAATGACATCCCGGACCTAGGCCTGAAGTTGCTTACGGGCAAAACGACTTCACACTTTTGGTACATCATTATGTTGATTCAGTTTTATCTGTTATTTCCGCTCTTTTTGCGAGCCATTCGTTATGTATATAACCGATATGAGGCCAAGGGGCGCTTGATCGCATTATTGATTTCTGGTGTGGTGTATCTTGTACTTGCGGATCAATTAAGAAACATCGCCAAGTTCATGGAACGGCTGAATATCCCGGTGCTGACAGATGCTTTTACAACGTATGCAGACCGTAATTTCCTCTATTTCTTTATTTATTTTATACTTGGTGCAGCAGCGGGGTTATCCGTCCAGCACTGGAATGAATGGATTCATCGATTGCGCTGGATATACTGGACAGTGTTTATTGTTCTGGGTCTGCGGTTTACTTATTTATTAATGCTGGAGTTTCAAAAGCCGGAGGGAATCAAAATTACGTTCTACACAGTCAGCTTGATCCGCCCTGATATGGCACTCTTTCTGATCGCTTCCATTATGGTCATGTACCAGCTGGCCGGAAAACTTCACAACCTCAGGGCTACACGATTGCTGGGATGGATTGGTGGTGTATCGTATGGCGGTTATCTGATGCATATGTTGATGCTGCGGTATAGCTACATTCCGGATGAGTTGTTTTACGTTGCTATGGGTTGGAACCCTGTCGTCCGAATGATCATCACCTGGTTGTTGGCTCTTACATTATCCTGTGTAGTGACATGGCTTATCTCGCGTGTAAGCTGGGGCAAATGGATTGTGGGAGCCGTACCGAAATCTGTCCGCAATAAATGAAAACATCAACATATGAAAAATTCACAATAGATCACCACAGCCGCACAGAAGTGTACGGGAGTACGAGAGTATACGAACACAAGATACAGAGCACAGGTATTACAGCTTTTACAGATTCTGCACAGACTTTCTTGTCATTAAAATTCGATCTCACGACTCCCTGAGCCCTGAAATAAACAACTTTTGAACAATTTCATAACTCACTAAAAATGAATTTCTGTAACTGGATATAGACAAATTGAACCGTTTCGATCTATATCCAGCCTTGATTGAAGCAGCTAAAGGTATTATGAAATTGATTCTTTTGAATAAAAAATAAAATTTCATTACATGAAAAATTCACAACAGAAAACCTTTTTCCGTGCTTCCCCCAGGTTAACGCGTATTCACACGATTTCTTGCTCGCCCTCCTTGAAGATAGATAAAAGGGAGGCAAAGCGGAGAAAGATGGCAGAACCCGAACATAAGTTTTATAATACTAGATATATAGGTTCTGACAGGAGGGGAAAGAACGTGGCTTTTATGATTGCACAGCGGGCATTTATCAAGCTGTATCTGATTACGATGGTTGAACAGCACAGAGGGTATGGTTACGAGATGCTGGAGGCGATGAAGCAGGAATTCAAAGACTACGGTTATGTACCACCACAGAGCGAGGTATATCGGGCATTACATGAATTGGTACAACAGGGTGTATTTTATCGAACGAAGAAGCTGAAGGGTAACGATCCAAAGGTCGATTTTCAGGAAATCGTTTTATATCATTTCACGGATGATGGTGCGGAAAAAGCTGAGTTATACAAGAAACAGGTCAAAACGGATCTGGATCGTTGTCTCGGCATGTTACACAAGGCAGAAGAGGACAACTACGGTACGAAAGGAAGATGAGCATGAACAGACAGTTACAGTGGGGTGTACTCGGTACGTCAACCATTGCCAAAAATGCAGTCATTCCGGCGATCCAGCAGTCTGAACGTGGTGAGGTGTTGGCGATTGCCAGCCGTAGCAAGGAAAAAGCGGAAACCCTTGCCGAAGAACTCGGCATTGCCAGATCGTATGGCAGTTATGAAGAGCTCATCGCTGATCCGGACATTGAAGCCGTCTATATTCCTTTGCCTAACCATATGCACAAAGAATGGACCATCAAAGCGGCACAGGCTGGTAAACACGTGTTGTGTGAGAAGCCTGCTGCCTTGAATGCAGATGAATCGGCAGAAATGATCGAGGTATGTCATCAGCAAGGTGTTCTTTTTGCAGAAGCAATTATGTATCGATATCATCCCAAGCACAGACGTGTGCAAGAGATTATAGCTAGTGGAGAGATTGGTATCGTCAGAGCCATCCATGGTAACTTTACCTGTAATACCGCTGATGACAAGGAGAATGTAAGGTTCAAAAGAGAGATGGGCGGCGGATCATTATTCGATCTTGGCGTGTATCCGATCTCGGCGGCCCGGATGTATCTGGGACAGGAACCGGAAGCGGTGACAGTTCACGCTCTATTCTCGGACGAGCATGATGGCGTGGATATGATGGCGTCGGGACTGGTAGAATTTCCGAATTCGGTAGCTTTAACTTTTGACTGTGGCATGTGGGCTTCAGGTCGAGCGGAGATGGAGATTCTCGGGACGGAAGGGCGGATTGAACTACCAAAAGTGTTTGGCTGGGAGAACAGTGATATTCCACCTCAGATTATTGTGCACACCGATTCGGTCAGCCGTGAGGAACGTGTATCCGTGTCGAATTCCTATGTGCTTCAGGTGGAGACGTTTGCAACGGCTGTGTTTGAAGGAGAGGCCTTACCTTTCAGTCCGGAAAATACCATTCAAAACATGCGCGTTATTGATGCGTGCCTGGAATCGGCTCGAACTCGTCAACGTGTGAAATTGATCGGTTAGATTAGGTCAGGTCAGTTTAAACATAGTAGTAAATGCAGACTCCATCTTCAGGGATGAGAGTCTTTTTTCTGTCTTAAAATGTTACCATTATAATATTTTACAAATTCAACGTCTTTATTTGATATTTCTACCAAAATGATGTGATATAAATAGTCATGAGATGACTTGTTTACTATAATCTAGCAGAACATACAACTAGACCGTTACAGCTTGCAGAACGCATATCGTGACAACGTTCATCTACTTTGAGGGATCGGGAGGCCGGATTGATGAAAAAGTTGATATCCACCGCATTACTGGCATTGTTGTTAACGTTTGTTTTCCTCACAGGTTCACAGTTAACTCCAGTCGCACAGCAGAAGGCATCTGCTGCAACATGTACCATCATCAATACGTTTACGGGTGTAGCAAACTATTTGAGTGCAAACGGAACGTTGCCATGTAACTTTATTACCAAATCACAGGCAACAGGACTTGGCTGGGTAGCGTCAAAAGGAAACTTGGCTGTAGTTGCTCCTGGCAAAAGCATCGGTGGGGATACATTTGGCAATCGGGAGGGGCTTCTGCCTTCGGCCAGCGGACGTACATGGCGCGAAGCGGATATTAACTATACTTCCGGCTTCCGTAATTCGGATCGGATTGTGTACTCCAATGATGGACTCATCTACAAAACGACAGATCACTATGCATCATTTACACGTTTGAAATAGAGGAAGGAGCAGCCATGAATACCGTGATTCTGGATGGAGAAGACTTTGCTAGTAGCGTTGAACTTCATCAACAATTAAAGGTTAAGCTTAAACTGCCGGATTTTTATGGCGGTAATCTTGATGCATTGTGGGATTGTCTGACGGGTACGATTGAACTTCCACTTGAGCTAAAATGGACCAACTACAAAATCAGCGAAGAACGCTTGGGAAATGAAGCAAACCGGGTACGTGATTTGATGTTGGAGGTACAGGCTGAACAGGCTGGATTTCAATTGCTTGTTGAGAAGTAGGTAGCAAATAAAGAGAGTTCAAATACAATACGTCCAGCCGAGCAGACCACATGTGGTCTGTTTTTTTGTGTTATAGGAGGTTGTTCAAAAAGGTTGTCCCAAAAGTCCCTGTGTTGATTACGAATTCTCTGAAAGAATAGCGGATTTTTTACTTTACTTACTTGTCGTTAAAATTATTTTCACGGAGGTATTGATTTCTGCATAACTTACGTTAAAATAAAATTAACATGAAAAATATTTTAACGTTGAGGAGTGAAAAGGGATGAGTGATAACACAGCAGTTGGCAAGCAAGGTATGGGTGAGTTAATACGAATCAGACCGTACATGCAATTTATGCTTAGTAAAGTTGTATCCAGATTTGGTGATTCGATTGACTCGATTGCCTACAGTTGGATGGTGTACATTCTAACCGGTTCGAAAGTGCTGATGGGTACGTTACTGGCGGTGAATTTTTTGCCCAATATCCTTCTGGGTCTGTTCGCCGGGGCTTTGGTTGATCGCATGTCTCCCAAAAAAGTGATTGTGATTACGAATACGGGTCGCGGGTTGTTGGTGGGTATTACAGCTTTACTGTTTGGATTGGGCCAACTTGAAGTCTGGCATCTGTTTGTCATGACGATTCTGAATTCTTTGCTGGAATGCTTCACTAGTCCTGCGGAAGTGTCCAGTGTCCCCCGATTGCTTCCCCCATCGATGCTGCTTTCGGGTAATGCGATGTCCTCTTCCGCAACCAGAGTGGCCGAACTCGCAGGACTTGCAGTGGCGGGTGCCCTTATTGCTACAATAGGCATTGCCTGGACGATCCTGATTGATGCGGGGTTGTTTGCGCTAAGTGCTTTAATGATGAGCCGAGTAGGCTACCCTGAAGTCTCAACATCTGCTAACAATGAAGATAAAACATTAGCTGAAATGAATTCTCTTTCATCCGACAAAAGTAGTATATTCTCCGAAATGGCGGAAGCTTTTCATTTTCTTCGTAAACATGCCTTACTGTTAATTGTCTCCATCCTGTTTGCTTTCGTTAATTTCTGCCTGATGCCGTTTAATGTTCTTCGTACACCCTATGTCATTGAAACGCTGCATGCTGGCGCTGGGGGATTAAGTCTGCTTAGTGGGCTGATGGTGGGAGGTATGTTGCTCAGTGGTGTATGGTTGACACAAAGGGGAGCGAATTATCGTAAAAGTGTGCTGGTCATCAGCGGTATTGTCATGTTGGGTCTCAGTTATGCGATGACGGCACTACCCGCTTACATGACTTCCTTCCAACTGCCGGTTGCAGCGGCCTTTTGTCTACTGATGGGTATGGGGATTCCGCTGGCTACAACACCGCTGGCCACCTATCTTATGGAAGTTACCCCTTCGGAGATGCTGGGTAGAGTGTATGCCCTTCAGAGTATGCTCGTCTTGAGTGTTGCACCACTTGGCAGTCTGGTTTCGGGAGCACTTGCAGATTGGATGACCATGCCTGTTCTTTTTATCGTTTTTGGTATTATGCTTGCCATGTCAGCAGGTATGCTGTTGTTTAGCAAAAGTTTTCGAAGTGCCCTGTGAAGATATTCAGAAGTGATCATTAGCCAATTTTCTGTATCAAGTCATTTCTCGCTCGTTTTGACCGAAGTCCTGACGCAACGTTATAATAGAGATATCGATGGACAACAGGTACCCCGGAAATGAGGATACAGGGATGGCGCACAAGGTTCTTTCAACAATTGAAGAAATTAAAATCTACTCCGATCCGTATCGGATACAGATTATGAATATGTTTAACAAGCAGGGCAGACCATCCACTGTCAAAGAGATCGCCGACCAGATGGGTGAGGTACCAGCCAAAGTTCACTATCATGTAAAAAAGCTGGAGAAAATCGGTCTGCTGACGATCGTTTCCACACGTGAGATTAATGGGATTATCGCAAAATACTACGAACCATTCACCGGAGAGATCCATCTCCGTCACGAAGATGAAGACAAGGAAAACTCTCCATTGAAACAGGTGTTTCGGTCCGAGACGCTCAAATTATTAAATGAGATGTTCGAACAGAGTCGTCAGCGATTCATGCATCAGGCGGAAAACGAAGATCGGATGTTTCTCTCGGACATCACGCTCTATGCAACACGTGAGGAAGTAGAGCAGTTGTATAAAAACATCATAAAACTCTGTGAACCCTATACAACAAAAGAGAATCGACAAGGGGAACATGAGGTCTTTCAGTTATTCTCTGCTCTCTCTAAACCTATAGTGAAAATACCTGTTTCTAAGACAGATGCAAAAGAGAAAAAGAAAGCTACGTCTGATAAGGGTAAAGCAACTCCGAAAACGTCTCGATCTGTGTCTAAGCGGCAGGAATCTGCATCATCTGGTAGTGAGTCGGAAGAATAAACGGATGGAATACATGGGTTCAGCCTTATTGATGGAAGCAAGTAACCGCAAACGTGAGAGACTGCTATGGAGAAAACTAGAAAAAGCCGCCCAATGGCGGCTTTTTAATGTGTGATAAGGAAGGCTAATGGTGGAGCAGTCTATGGAATCAATCAATTTTGACGCTTAACGTTTCAGTTCATAACAAAGTTACATGTTCTCATCGTAGCCCTTCACATCACGTTTGGCTGCGGTTGCGGGGGAGTTGGATGTGCCATATTCTTCGACTGCTTCCCAGGCATCTGCGTTGTCGAACTTGCCGGCCCGCTGCTGTCTACCTTCTCCAGCACCACTCGGAGGCATGGTCATCACTTCTTCTTCAACGGGCCGATCGTTGCTGATCTCCCGATTAGGTGTGTCGTCAATACAGTAAGCGGTGTAGGGGATAGCCTCAAGTCGTTCGAAAGGAATATCTTCTCCGCACGTTACACAGGTTCCGTATGTACCTTGCTCCATACGTTCCAATGCGTCGTTCACTTGATTGAATTCGTCTGTTAATGTATCGTCAATCGCCAGATCACGGCTGCGTTCAAATGTTTCCGTACCGGCATCTGCCGGATGATTATCGTAGGAGGACAGCTCACCGGTTGAATCTTTCAGCGACTCGACTGGAGCACCGTCTTCCATGCTGGATTCAAAATGACGCTGCAAGTTTTCACGTTGCTCCAAAAGGGCGTTTTTCAGTATTTGATGTTGATCTTTAGTTAATGTACTCATAAGGACATGCTCCTTTCCCGTTGTGGGGTGTAGTGAGTCTTTACCCGAATTGGATGAAAAGCAATCATTTTCGTGAGGAATAGGGCTGTATCGTTTTATATCTGACGGATTATGTGTTATAAAAAATAGAGAGAGAAATTGCCGTGTGTTCTTCCCAGGAAATAGAACTACGGCTTGGCTTATAATGGAGGTTGTCAATATGGATGAACATATGAAACGAAGATTGGATAAACAAAGACAATTGTTCAAACAATTGGGTGTGCAGCTAGATGCGTTATCGATACATGAAAAACAATTTAATTATAAACTTCGTGGTTATGATCCGGATGAGGTAGATGCTTATCTTGACCTAGTCATCAAAGATTACGAACGTTTCTATGCCAATATTGCAGATCTAATGGACAAATGGCAAGAACAGCAGTTAACGATCCGCGATCTCAAGTCGTCCGCGAAACCGGTGGAAGATCCAACTAAGATTGATCGCAAACAACTGGATGATATTGTGAAACAACTGGAATACAGTGTGCGACAGCTCAAGATCAGAGCACGTCCCGAAAAGGATCTGTTCTCTGAATAAGGTCGGCATGTCCTGGATTATATTAAATAAAGGTGGTTAATCATGAGTACTCATTTTTCGGTCAGTGTGCATTGTTTGTTGTTATTGTCACTCAGCGCGCCTGAACGAATCACGTCTGCACACATTGCAGGTAGCGTGAATACCAACCCTGTCGTCGTCAGACGTATTCTGGGCGGGCTGAAAAAGGCGGGATTGGTGAACTCCTCTCCTGGAACAAGAGGTTTTTACTTAGCGAAGCCATCAAGTGAAATCACATTAGCCATGATCTATCAGGCTGCCAAGGACGAAGGTCCATTGTTCCCGATTCACGGCAATTGTAACCCGGATTGTGAAGTGGGCTTGCATATAGACAGCTTGCTGACCAATCTGTATCAGGTTGCCGAGGCGAAGGTGGAGCAGTTCTTTGCATCCATTACACTCGAAGATATGGAACGTTCCTGTACTCAGATGCAAGCTGTTCCATCACAGACAGAGTAGATTGTAACAAGACTTAAAGTGCATGTTCAAAAAGGGTGGTTTTCAGTACCGAGAAGATGGGATGAAGTTAGAAATGGAGTAGCGGAGCGTAGGAAACTACGTGAGCAACTACAATGTTTCCTAAGGAAACAACCTTCGTAAGCATATGCTTATTTCGGCTGAATTCCATATTCGATGTTGCGATGCCGTTAGGCATCCTTCGTAATCAAAAGCGGACTTTTTGAACAACCTCTTAAAGGAAAGGTGGGTTGTTATATGAAAATTGTAGTCATTTCTGACACGCATTGTTCACGTAAATCACGGAAGTTACCGACTAGGCTCCTGGATGTATTGCCGAGTGCAGAGCTCATTCTTCATGCCGGTGACTGGTCGGATTGGAGTGTGTACCCATTGCTTAGTGAGTATGCACCAGTTGAAGGGGTAGCGGGTAATACAGACCCGTCCGAAATCGCTGAAAAACTGGGATATTCCCGTATTGTTGAAGTGGAAGGGCTTCGTCTGGGGCTAGTGCACGGTCATCTGGGATCAAAGGGTACGGAACAGAATGCAATTCATACCTTTGCAGGCCAGCATGTGGATGCTGTGATCTACGGACACTCACATATCCCGGTGATGCATACCGTGGACAACACACTGGTATTTAATCCGGGGTCGCCTACGGATCGGCGTTTTCAGAAACAATACTCATTTGGCATCATGACAATAGATCAGGGGAAAATACAGGCTGAACATGTGTTCTTTGATCGGGATTAGAGAGATATGCGCTGGTTGCAAGTTGGACGAGTGCAAGAACCAGAACCAGCTACTGAAGTGGCGACTTGATAACGGACAGGGAACCTTTTCCTTAAATTTCATCTTATATATATGATTATTGTACAAGGCATCTTTGAGCAGATTTCAAATCTGTTCCAGGGATGTCTTTTTTGATTTCTGATCACATCATTCTCTTAAGAAGTTATCTCTGAATGGGGAATGTGCTCTGTTCGTTATCTGTCATTCATCTGTTGGCGTTTTCCCCTATGGTGACGTTCAGTGGAGTGATACAATGCCTTTACGACATGAAATGAATACGTTTACATAAGGAGATGGATCATGATGAAACTGTCTGTATTCACGGTGGCTACCCCTGATCTGAATGCAGAAGAACTGGCATCGGCTGCGGCAGCAGCGGGAATTGATGGAATTGAGTGGAGATTCCGTGGAATTCCTGAAGATGCTATATCTGAAGAGCCTTCTTACTGGAGAAATAATCGATGCTCGGTAGATCCGAGCCGCTGGGAGGAACAGGTTCCTGTTTTTCGTGAAGCAGCGTTAGGGAAAGGTAGAAAATCGATCGCACTTGTACCGTATCTGAACTGTGAAGATCTGTCTGCCACCAAGCAAGCGTTTCAGGCTGCGGCTGGTTTAGGAGCATCTATGATGCGTGTGGGTGTTCCTGGATATGATCGCAAGACCAGTTATCCTGAGTTGTATCGTAAAGCCGTTGATTACCTGAGTGAAGTACAAGATCTGGCCAAACAGTACAACATCAAGGCGATTGTAGAGACGCATCATCAGACGATAGCACCGACGGCATCGCTGGCCTATCGGCTTGTGCAATCGCTCGACCCGCAGCATGTTGGTGTATTGTACGATCCAGGCAATATGGTGCATGAAGGATATGAGAATCATCGGATGGGACTTGAGTTGCTGGGGCCTTATCTGGCTCATGTACATGTAAAAAATGCCGGGTGGTTTGAACCAGAAGGGAAAGATTCACAAAAGGCTAATGTGACTGAGAAGAGTAGCGGAGTGGCTCTGAATACAGCCTGGAAATGTCACTGGACGCCGCTGACTGAAGGCATGGTCGATTGGGTACAGATGGTGCGGGATCTTCGTGCCGTTGGGTATGACGGATACTACGGAATTGAGGACTTTAGTGGTGCCTTGGAATCCAAGGCGATGTTACAGCATTTTGCAGACGTTTTCGCCGAAATTGAGCGTCGTGTGGACGAGGAGGAGCAGTCATGAGTATCGTACGAGTAGCGGTGATTGGTATAGGAAACATGGGAGCAGCACATGCCAGAACGTTGGTGGCTGGAGAAGTACCCGGTGCAGAGCTGGTCGCCGTATGTGATGTAAGAAGAGAGATGGAGAGCTGGGTATCCAGTCACCTTCCGGCAACGGTCACCTATTGGCAGGATGCAGAGCAGATGATGGCTTCGGGTACGATTGATGCAGTCATTATTGCAACGCCGCATTATGATCATCCGGAACAGGCCATTCAGGCTTTCAAGCATGGCTTGCATGTCATGATCGAGAAGCCGGCCGGTGTGTATACAAAACAGGTACGCAAGATGAATGAAGCGGCCGCAGCCAGTGGCAAAGTCTTTTCCATGATGTACAACCAGCGAACCAATCCACTCTACATTAAGCTGAGAGACTTGATTGCTTCGGGCGAACTGGGTGAAGTACGGCGTACCAACTGGATTATTACGAACTGGTATCGATCCCAAAGTTACTATGATTCCGGCGGCTGGCGGGCAACATGGGCAGGTGAAGGGGGCGGTGTACTGATTAACCAGGACCCCCATCAACTGGATCTGTGGCAGTGGACCATCGGCATGATGCCGGTACGAATGCGTGCGTTCTGTTCGTTTGGCAAGTATCGGAACATTGAAGTGGAAGATGATGTAACAGCTTATGTGGAGTATGAAAATGGAGCAACAGGTGTCTTCGTAACGACTACTGGAGAAGCACCGGGTACCAATCGATTCGAGGTCAACGGAGACCGGGGTAAAATCGTGATCGAAGATGGAAAACTTACGTTCTGGCGACTTCAGGAATCTGAGCCTGAATTCAATCAGCGGTTTACCGGAGGTTTTGGACAGCCAGAATGCTGGAAATGCGAGATTCCGATTACAGGTGTGGAAACGGGTCACCCGGGTCTGATTCGTAACTGGGTTGATGCGATTCGTACAGGCGTACCACTTATTGCTCCCGGTGAGGATGGTATACACGGATTGACGTTATCGAACGCTATGTTGCTGTCCACCTGGACGGATAACTGGGTGGATCTGCCGATCAACGAGGATCTGTTCTATGAACATCTGCAGGAACGTATTGCTGGATCAACAACGAAGAAAGACAAGGCATTCAGTGGCAGTCAACCTGCTGATTTGAGTCAGACGTTTAAATGAAGACGATTTGTTATGTAAGACGAGTTCATTGTAATCAACATTTTATAATAAGGATGGGATGACATGGCTAAAGACGGAATGTTTTATGCACCAAAAAGTGTTACAAAAGAGGTCGTATGTGGTCCGGGTGAGTTCACGATTGCTGCTGTTGCGCTGGATCACGGACACATCTACGGCATGGTTGGGGCATTGTTGGAGGCTGGTGCTACCCTCAAGTGGGTGTATGATCCGGACCCGGCGAAGGTAGAGGCATTTCGGAAGCAGTTCCCACAGGCTCAAGTCGCTGGATCTGAAGCGGAGGTGCTTGCAGACGATGAGGTGTTGTTGGTGGCAAGTGCAGCGATCCCTTCAGATCGTGCGCCGCTTGGCATGAGGGTTCTGGCCGCGGGCAAGGATTATTTTACAGACAAAGCCCCGTTCACCACGCTGGAGCAATTAAACCTTGCACGAGAAGAAGTGAAGCGAACGGGCAAGAAGTACATGGTGTATTACAGTGAACGGCTGCATGTGGAAAGTGCGATTTATGCCGGACAGCTCATTGAACAAGGGGCAATCGGCAAAGTAGTGCAAGTTATGGGTACAGGCCCACATCGCTTAAATGCCGGAGGAAGACCCGACTGGTTCTTCAAGCATGAGCAGTATGGCGGCATTCTATGTGATATCGGGAGTCACCAGATCGAACAATTCCTGACGTTTGCATCATGTACGGACGCTGAGGTAGGGTTCAGTCGTGTGCATAACTTCAATCACCCACAGTTCCCGGAACTGGAAGACTTCGGTGAAGCTTCTCTGATTGGTGACAACGGAGCGTCCGGTTACTTCCGAGTGGACTGGTTCACACCGGATGGTCTGGGCACATGGGGCGATGGGCGTACAGTTATTCTGGGAACGGACGGTTATATTGAGCTGCGGAAGTATATCGACATCGCAAGGGAACCTCAGGGGGATCAGGTGTACCTGGTCAATCATGAAGGGGAGTACCGCTACAATGTAAAAGGCAAGGTTGGTTATCCTTTCTTTGGTCAACTCATTCGCGATTGTCTGGACCGGACCGAGACCGCTATGACACAGGAACATGCATTCAAAGCGGCAGAACTCTGCCTGATTGCACAGCATAAAGCGATGAGTGAGCGCGTGGTGTGGAGCAGCGGAGCGAAGTAAATGTTAGGTGAAGGAGCGCAAGGGGAGAAAAGTTTGATCACTGAAGGTTATCGGCATTCTTCTATTGTTCAGTGAGGAAAGAGCAGCCCGGGTGTAAACTGCATCCTACGTGTTAGTTATGGCTAACATATAGGACAGTTTACTCGGGCTGCTTTTTTGAGTACGTTTGTGACTTCGCAGATGGATTATTATGGGTTATATTATATGTAGTTCGGATGATGTTTGAAAAGAGAGGTATTTACGAAGTTCGTAGATATGATGTTATCCGAAAAAACTTAAATACTTATTAATAACAAAAGTGAAGCGAAAGCTATATCAGCTTGGATTAGGAGCAGAAGATTATGATGTGGATTGAAATGTCAACAGACGAAACACATGGAGGAAAAGGATGGGGATTTTCTCAATGTCTATGGTCTCCAGCATATAAGATCGTTAAGAACTCTAGAAGACCTTGGCCGTATTGGAATAGCTTGATACGTGTTAAAGAGGGAGACGTTATTTTACATCTTAAAGGTAATGCAGAGCCTGGATTTGTAGGATATTCTATTGCTGAAGCTGATGGCTTTGTTACAGATCTCAGACCGCCTAATCCCGGAAGCCAATGGGATTATGCAGAAAAGTTTAACAGAGTAAATTTAAAAGACTTTGAATTATTTACTGAAAAAATTTTGCTCAGTAAATTATTCAGTCAAAAGGAAAGTCAGCTTAGATACTATTTCAATATAAATAAAATCAAGAAAGGCAATGAAAAAAAACTTTTGTTTTATGTAGTTCAAAACGATAGTTTACGTAGGCAGAATGGAGCTTATTTGTCAGAGTTAGATAGGATATTAAGTGATATTCTATTTGATGAAATTACAAGCTATACAAACGTTAAAGAAACTAATATCAGAAAACAGGTAAAAGCATATGAAAGTCAATCAAGTTTAGCAATTCGAATCGGACAAAATGAATTTTCGAAAAATGTTAAAGAAAACTTTCACAATAAATGTTGCTTTCCTAGTTGCGAAATTAGCGATAAAAACTTTTTGATAGGGTCACATATAGCACGATGGTCGGACAGACCGGAATTAAGAGGAGAAATAGATAACGGTTTGTGTCTTTGTTTAATGCACGATAAAGCTTTTGAAATGGGCTTATTTACTTTAGATAGTGATTTGCTAGTATCAATAAATACTGAGCGCTTAGCCAATTATGGTAATCCAATAAATCGAATAAAAGAATTTAATGGTTATCCTATCAAGCAAGCGCAAACATGCGTTAACACTGATTATTTAGAACATCACTGGACAAGAATTGGTTTTAGACCTTGAACAAAGAAGTATAGCTGTTTCAAAGAAGCCTGTTTCTTCGGATAACATAATATTCACGCTGCGAGAATTCGCTCTTGGTCCGGCTTTCGCCGGACACCCGACATACGTCGGGTCGTGAATACAGGAACGTTATACGCAACCACCCAGGAGTAATTGTATGCGGATCAAGGAAGGGGATAAATTGAATGATATTGAATTTGGAACTTGCGGATATTTTAGAAAAATCTGAAATTAATTATATGGTTGATCGAATGACTGCAATCAGAGAACGAGAAGGAAACCCTGAGGGAATTGAAATAAAACGATTCGGGGAGAGCACAGCGTTTTATAGTAAAACCATGCCATGGGGTCTTTTTAATAATGTAAAGGGAAGGATTTCTGATGATGTCATTGAAGATATCCTAGACTTTTATAATGAGCGGGAAAGGAATTTTGAGATTCAAGTCATCCCGGGTAATATAAATCAAGAAGTTATGAAAAAACTCCATAATAAAGGCTTTTATCAATCAGGATTTCATACAACGCTTTTTTGTGAACCTGGAAATCTAAATTCGTTTGATCATCATAAACTGGAAATTCGTGAACTACTCGAAGATGAGTTCGATACATATGCAGAAATTCATTGTTTAGGTACAGGATTATCTCTTGATGGGAAAAAACACGTGGCTGCAAATAACCGAGTACTGTTTTCCCGTCCTGGATGGCACTATTATTTGGGGTTGGATCAGGGCTATCCAGTTGCAGTAGCTGTAATGTATATAGAGAACAATGTTGCTTCATTAACATTTGCGACAACACTACCTGAATATCGAAATAAAGGATTTCAAACAAATTTATTACTTAGACGAATTCATGATACCTACAACAATTGTAATCTCGTTGTGAGTCAGTGCTCATTTTGCTCGCAAAGCCATCGGAATATGGAAAGAGTGGGCATGAGAATTGGATATACCCGGGCAACATGGACAAGGAATTAATTGTGAGGGGAAATTTAGGCTGGCATCGCCTAACATAATATTCAAGCAGCGGCCCTTCGGAGCCTTGGTCTGCGAGGTGGATTTCGAAGAGGCTTTTCAGCAGACAACCCCTTCGGGGTTCGTGAATACATGAACGTTATCTGACATAAACTATTACATTTTAGGAGCAAATAATGAATATCACTTTTTCGAAATGGGTGCAATATTATCGAAGAAATAATCAGAATCTCAAATATATTCATTGGGATGACAACTATAAATTAACAACTAATGAAAGAGAAATAATCATTAAGTCAATTCAACAGTTTCAATTAGGAGAAAACTCTGAAGGTAAATATCTAATTAAACGTGCGCAAGAATATGTACATCAGACGCAAGATCAGGATTACTATGAAGCGCTTATAGAATTCATTAAAGAAGAACAGAGGCACGCTAGAGATCTAGGCAGATTTATGAAGGTACAGGGAATCCCACTCCTTCGTAGACATTGGGTGGACAATGTATTTAGAAGATTACGTCGATATGCGAGTTTAGAACAATCAGTCATTGTTCTATTAACTGCTGAGATTATTGCTAAGTTGTACTATAAAGCCTTGCAAAAATCTACAAAGTCAGAAGTATTAATCGATTTATGTAATCAGATTTTAAGTGATGAGGAGAAACATGTTCAGTTTCAATCTGAAACACTTCATAAATTTGCTCAAAATAGAAGCGTTCTCTTTAACAGAATAGTTCATATCCTTCGTAGAATCCTTTTTGAAGGAACGCTAATTATAGTGTGGTATCAACATAAGCCAGTATTTAAAGCTGGGGGATATAAACTCAAAAGTTATTACTATGAATGCCATCATGAGTTTAACTTAACGAAGAAGATTATAGCTAATTCACAGTAGAGGTTTACGTCAGATAACATTATATCCAAGCTTTGGGTCCTGACGCTCCCTCGGTCAGCCCGAAGGGAATTGGCAGGGAAGTGGAATCTGGCGGACACATCCGCACCGACTAACCGCATCGCGGCCGTCTTTTGACGGAGCCTTAATTCGGTGGGACGTCGTGAATACAGAACTTTATAGGTGATCAGCGTAAAAACAGTATAACAATTCATTATTTTATTTTGAATAGGAGTGAAATCATGCTGGAAGCGGTTATTTTCGATATGGATGGTACACTATTTCAAACAAACAAAATCTTAGAGTTATCGTTAGAAGAAACATTTACTATCTTAAGGTCTCTAAATGAATGGTCGAGTGAAGCTCCAACCCAAAAATATCGTGAAATAATGGGAGTTCCTCTACCAGTAGTTTGGGAAACGTTATTACCGAATCATTCAACTGAAATCAGACGAATTGTGGACGAGATCTTCCTAGAGAAGCTAATTACAAATATTAATAATGGCAATGGCGCCCTATATCCTCATGTCAACGAAATCTTTGATTACTTGAAACATGAAGGCTATTTCATTTTTATTGCAAGTAATGGACTAAACGAATACCTCAATGCCATCGTTAACTGCTACAAATTAGATAAGTGGGTGGCAGAAACTTATAGCATCCAACAAATAGGAACTCAAAATAAGGATGACTTAGTCGGTCATATTCTTAAAAAACATCACATCAGCAATGCAACTGTAGTTGGGGACAGGATTTCTGATTTCAATGCCGCAAAAAACAATGGGTTGAAGGCTATTGGTTGTCGATTTGATTTTGCCCAAGAAGGGGAGCTTGCACAAGCGGATTTTATTATTGACGACTTACTTGAATTAAAAAATATATTTAAACATCAGGGAAAATAGAATGATTTTGTAATTATATCGAAGAAGACGCTGAAATCCTATAACACCATATTTAAGCTGCGGTTACCCCTTGTTCAAAATGATGTTTTTGGCAGGGGAGTTGATTCATGTGACAACTTGCTGCGCAAGTTCGTGAATACAGAACGTTATACGCAACCCCTTAAGAATGTTAAACCATGCAACCAATTAATATAATAAATATAGGTGAAAGAATACATTTACAACGTAGCAGTTGAAAACCAGGATGAACGGAATATTAGAAGGTGTACCATATAACAATAAATTTCCACATCGTTAGTTATGCTCCTTGGTCATCAAGAGGAATACCAGAAAGCGGATTCATAATAAAGTGCAAACTAAAGAATATTTCTATTATGCGAAAGAGAGGATCAAATGAATTATCATTTTGGTTTTTCATGGAAGGGTCTGATCATCTTTTTATTACCAATGATACCAAATATATTTTATTTTTTAATTCCTGCGTCAGATATATCAGGAAACAATGCAAATAGCTATTTGATTTTAGATGTTTTGGAGCACGGAAGTCAGGCGATATTTTTCTTTCTTCTGATATTTGTTGTAAGAAAACAAGCATCTGAAATGCGATGTCCGTATATAATTGGTATGGCAATAATGTTGATTTTTTATTATGGGCTATGGATATTGTATTTTACAGGCAACGCAAACTCGATTATTTTTTTGGGGATGGCCGTTCTCCCGGTAGTATATTTTATATTAGCTGAGATTTGGCTTCAAAATTATCTGGCTATTATACCAACAGTACTTTTTGGTATTGTGCATGTCATTAATACATATTTGTCTATTGCGAATTAAAGGGAGGACAACAATCCTCTTAAATTTTGATTGTTCGTTCAGCATGTATTCTATATCAAGGATTAAGTCCCGAATGGTGAGGTTAGAAGTAAGCCATAGCTTAAGGCAGGGGTGTCCAACGTGAGCAGTAATCTGAATGAAGCCATCGGCAAATCTCCGGTCCGAGGAACACAAGCCTCTTATAAGGCTAGCGTTCATTGGATGAAGTTACTACACAAACCAAAGTTGATACTGCTGAAGGCGTACGAGAGTAAATGAGGGCATCTTTCCTATGCGGAAACGGATTTGATAGGAGCAAAAGATAGAATCCAAAAGATAAAATACGTAAAGACATATTAAATATATAAAACACACAAGACATATAAGGATGTGGAATCGAAGAAGAAAGGGCAGCGTATAACAATGCATTATTGCTTCGTCGCTGACGCTCCTCGGTCTTCAAGAGGGATTTCGGAGAAGTGGAATCAGGCGACACATCCAACCGGCTAAGTGGCAAAGCCACCCGGACCTCCGGTCCTTAAGACGTTTGGACGTCAGAAATGCGCAACGTTATACGCAATACCCTGAAATTAAGAAGAAACTAAAGAACAATAAAAGAAGAAACATAATAAAACTTAATTGAAGGTGATAATTATGAAAGATTGGGACTACAGTAAGCCTTGGTTCCATGGCTCGCCATTATTTCTAAATGAATTACTAGTCGGAAGCACAATAACTCAAGATCGAGAGTTAGCGAGAATCTTTTCGCAGAAACCATCTATTGTTTCTTTTAATGAGAGTGGCGCAAGATTTCATAATGGTAAGTTATGTGGATACATTTACATAATTGATGAGGAAATTATAAGTGAGGATGTATATCCACATCCAGCAACTACCATGAAACCTGGTGAAGAATGGCTCATAAAAAGAGGATTAAAAGTACGAAAGATAGATGAAACAAAAACAAGAGCGGAAGAACAACTTTCAGAGGAAGAGGAGGTAGAATTATTGGAAAAGCTAAATAACAGATAGCCCATAGCTTAGTCACAGAAGAGGGCACTGCAAATAACAATATATTCACGCCTCGGGCCATTCGGCCCTGGGTCAGGCAGGGGAATTGGGAGCAGCCGGACAACCCTGCACTAGCTAAGTCCGTCAGACCCGGCTGTAGCCCTTAAGCCAGTGAGGGTTCGTGAATACAAGAACGTTATCTGTAAGATTGAAAAATGATTAAAACTGTAAAAAGAAAAAGTATATATTATCTAATTATAGAGTTAATTCAATTGCAACGTTCTGTTGCTAGAGGGGGAAGTGATCAAGGTGCTAATTTTGATCCTGCTTATAATTATTGTTATGGGAGTAGCAATTATAGATGGGAGATTAAAAAAGAAACTTGAAAATGATAAAAGAATTATTGAAAGATTAGATGTGTTAATTAATGAAGTGAGAGATATCCGTAAAAAATAGAGAAATAATAATCACAAAAGAAAATAAAGGTTTATTGTTAATTGTAAATCGCTGAAACCTATCAAATTCAAATCAGATGGAAAATAGGATTAAGTGGACTTGTTCACAAAATGTTAATAAGAAATATTATGATTATCAATAAATAAGTTATAATTCAACGTGTTATTTCTGCTCGAAGAAAGTCAATCCATCAGATAACATAATATTCAAGCTGTGGCTCCGATGGAGTCTTGGTCTGCGGGAAGGAATTCAGAGAGGCAATTCAGCAGACAACCGTTGGGGTTCATGAATACAGGAACGTTAGATGAAATCCCCAATCAATAAAGACTAATACTTTTGAGTGCATTTCATTTTTAAGGGGGAAACATAAATGATAGAACTTAGGAAAATAACATTTGATAATTTTTCAGAATGTCTGGACTTAAGAGTTGAGGAAGAGCAAGGCAGATTTGTAGCATCTATTATTTATACTCTTGCGGAATTATATGTTGTTATAACAAATAAAAGCAGTTTTATTCCAATGCCATATGCGATTTATTGTAATGATAAGATGGTTGGATTTATCGCAATGTCATATGTTATTTCTGAGAGTGAAGATTCTGAAAATTATTATGACATATATAGATTTATGATAGATAAACGATATCAGCGCAAAGGATATGGCAAAAAAGCAATAGAAAAGTCAATTGAGTTACTTCGAACTTTGCCGCATGGAAAGGCCTCAGAAGTCGTGATTCTTTATTCGCCCGAGAATAAGGTAGCAAGGAAACTTTATTCTTCTCTTGGTTTTGTAGAAACAGGGGAGTTAGATGAAGACGGCGATATTTTCGCAAAACTGATCTTATAAAGCAAGCAGGACTTCTATGTAGTAATTCGAAAAAATAAGGTGAATCATCTAATATCATATTAACGCATCTGGTATTCGCCCTAGGTCGCTGGGAGGGATATCGAGGGAGATGGGTCAGGCGACAATCCTGCACTGACTAAGTCCGTCGGACCCGTGCTGTCGCGCTTAAGCCAGTGAGTGTTCGTGAATACAAGAACGTTATAGGAAATCAAGAGAAAGCCTAAATAAATTATAAAGATTAGATAAATCATTAGTTAAGGACGGTGATTTCAATAAGTAGCTTGTTACTAACCTCTTGTGGTTTTTATACTGAAGATATTAAAAATCAATTTCTGGATTTTATTGATGGAGATATTTCTCAATTAAAAGTCTCAATTATTACAACAGCATCCCCTAGAAAAGAAACTAATAGATATGCACAAAGAGCAATGCAAGAGTTTAAGGACATGGGATTTCAGCATATCAATTTTGTAGATATTGAATTTGATGACCCGCAAATACTCTTACATAGAGATGTTATATATATTAATGGTGGGAATCCATTTACACTATTGTATTACGCTAAGAAAAGTGGTGCTGATGAAATTATCAGAACACTGGCCGCACAGAATGTAATTATAGTTGGAGTAAGTGCAGGAACGTTATTACTGGGGCCGAATATTAACATTGTCGATTTCTTTACTCCACAAATGAACACAATGAATTTAACGGATTTTAAGGCATTAGGAGTAACCGACAAGCTTATTTTTCCTCACTATGATCGAGAGGACATATTTAAAGATAGTACTAATAAAACAATTGAAGAGAGAATAGTAGAATTTGAATCCAATGAGAACTGTAAGGTGACAAGGCTTAAAGATGAAGAATATATCTCAATCTTAATGAACCAAGCACATTGAATCGAAGAAGCCCCTGAAATCTTGCAAACACCGTATTCACGCTGGGGCTACGCCCCTTGGGCTGTCAGTGGGGTTTCGAGGAAGTAGTATCCAGCAGACAACTCCTGTGAGGATAAGTCTTCGACCCAGTCGCTCCTTTAAGTCTCTCGGGTTCGTAAATACAACAACGGTAAATAAAATAACGAAGCAGTTTATATTGGGAGTTGATTCATTGAAGTATTCAACTGTAGTTCTTGACTTGGACGGAACATTATTAAATTCAAAAAAAGAAGTATCTAAGAGAAACGTAGATGCGGTCTTATCTTGTTATCAGAAAGGAATGAGAATAATATTTGCAACAGCTCGACCGCCCAGGGCGGTTAATTGTTTGCTTCCACAAGGATTAGTAGATATCGGGGCTTTTGTATATTACAACGGAGCTCAAGTGATATGTAAGGAAACCAAGATAGAAATTAATGAATCAATCCCTGCTAATGTAACTACAGAAATTCTTGATTACTGTTTGAAGTGTGACCCTCAAATTGAACTGACTATGGAAGTGAAGGATGAGTGGTTTAGTTTAAGAGAGCTTGATTATATGAGCTCAATGAACACACAATCAAACCCCATAGTAAAACCCTTAAAAGAATTAAAGCAATATGATGCCACGAAGATACTTCTGACTGGCAATAATCACAATTCTGGATTGTTTGAAAAATTCGAGGGTAGAGTGAATATACTAATTACGGATAATAATAAATTAGTACAAATCATGCCTCTTCTGGCATCTAAGGAAATGGCAATTACTAAACTCTGTGAATTATATAATGTAGAATTGGATTCCATTATTGTATTTGGTGATGATCATAATGATGTAGGCCTCTTTAAGATGGCGGGATATTCTATTGCTATGGGAAATGCGATTAGGGAATTGAAGGAAATCGCTGATGAAATAACCGTTAATAATGATGAAAACGGTGTTGCTGTAAGTCTAGAAAGATTTTGTGGGTAACTCAAGGTTACTTTATCTCACAGTACATTCATACACCATCGCACTTGCTCCTCGGTCGCCAAGAAGGATATCGGAGAAGTTGATTAAGGCGACACATTCAATCAGTTAAGTCTATTGACCCGTTCCCTACGTTAAGCTGCTTGAACGTCAGGAATACAAAAACGTTAGCCGAAAGAAGTTCTTTTTTTAGGAGGAGTCTATATGATATTAGAAAAAGTTATAAATAGAATTACAATACAAAGTGAATATAAGGATTTGGTTGATAAGTATGTGGATCATATTCTTAACGAATTCAAAGATAAGATTCATAGCATTTATATGTGTGGCTCGATTCCCAAAGGAACGGCTCAACCTTTTAAGTCAGATGCAGACTTTACTATTGTATGTGCAAATCCCGAAGATATTGATTACGAAAGATTGTCAATGATTAAAGACAGGCTTTTGGAAGAATATTCATTCGTCACTAAGATGGATACGATCATTTGCTCGATTGATGATGTATTAAGTAGACCGAACGATTGGGGTTTTTGGGTTAAGATCATTTGTGTGTGCATACATGGGGAGGACATTGGTGAAAAAGTACCCCCGATCATAATTTCTCCAGAATTCATTTTAGACTTAAATACAGATACCAAGGAGGAAGTAGATCGTGTACATCGATCACTTTCTAATGTTAGTGATCACTCAATGAAAACTAGATATATTAAAGGTTACTCTAAGAGATTAATTCGTGCATTATACTCTTTGGTTTTAGAAGATACAGGGGTATGGGAAGATGAAATCATTAAGATGAAGAATGCCATATTAAACTATTGTGAGATTAACGCCGCTTTAGTTGAGTATCTATATGCTTGTTACTTGGATTGCAGCAATGTACTTGTTGAAGAGTTTTTGAGAATTGCAGATGAAGTATATCGCTATTTTGAGAACGCTCTAAATACAATGGCTGCTTCCAGAAATTCATTCAACTGACACCATATTGACGCTCGGGGTCACTCTGAGAAGCGAGTGACCCTATCCAGCCCCCTAAGTCAGTCGGGACGTTACTTCATTAGGTGTTCGGCAAGCCTCACAACTATAAGTAGCGACTCTAAGGGGCCAGGACGTCGTCAATACAAAACGTTAGAAAATTGCTGTAATAAGAAATAAATAAGAGGTGCGGACAAATGGGGCAGACTAGTCCTAAGTTTGCTGATAAAGAATTAATTGAAGTATTATAAAGAAATTACATTTACCGCCACTTACTCCGTTTTCACAGGACTGGGAATATACGTTGGCTGATTCTTCGAAAGTAAATGAATTTATTACATATTATGAAAATAATAAATTTAACAACAAAGAGAAATTTATGCTGATGATAGTTATAATATCTTCATTTGATGATTATCTTTCCGAGGGAATAGGAACTGAAGAGATCAGAATTTGGAATCGAATAAAACAAAATATACTTAAAGACGATAAATTACATACAACAACGTTATATACAATCAGGCAAGAATTTACACCCCGAGGAGAGGTTTAGTTGTTCAATACAAACGCAATAACAAAATTTATAGGTTTATGTTTTATGTTCTTAGGCTATTGGAGATTAACTGATTTTGTAATTTTAAATCCGGTATTTACTTTTAGTTTCTCTATTGCTGGCTTCTTTTTCATATTATTTGATTTAACAACTCACCATTTTGAGCAATTAAAAAGGGAAAAAGAAAAATACTATAGTTGGAAAGGGAAGATTCTTAGATTTTTAAAACTCTCTCTACTATTCTTAACTGCATTTTCTATAGTAGCATTGCCTCATCTCACACTTGGTTGGGAACAGGAATTAATTTTGAAATTAAATGATGCAATTGTTCTTTTAGGTTTAGGTATTGTTGTTTTCCTAATCGGACTAAAATCAGACCAAGAAATAGATAACGTACTAGAGGTCTTTGAAGACGTAGAAAATAGATTGAAAAATATCGATGATAAATTTAGCGGTATAATAGCTAGTAAAGATGAAGAGATAGAAAAATTAAAACATGAACTTAAAGAACTGAGAGATGACTCAGGAAGCCCGGGAAGCATATAACAACACATTCAACGCTTCGGTCGCTGTCGCTCCCTCGGTCCGTTAGAGGCATTTCGAGGAAGCTTATCCAGCGATAACACCTGCGAGGCTAAGTCTTCGACCCAGCAAGGCGATTACTTCGTTTTATCGCCGCGGCAACCTTAAGCCTCTCGGGTTCGTGAATGCGGAGAGCGTTATGCGCCATTACCTGTAAATATTAAAGATAATATTTAAGGAGAAAACTTATGAAAGGTAAGATACTCTTATTAGTTTTTATTACAATAGTGTTTTCATCTTGCCAAAATAGTAGTCATTCGACTACCTTGAACAGCGAAACTAAATCAAAAATGAATTCTGAACTGTCTCCTGATGAAGTGAGTACAGGTAATGGAACAGAACCGAAAGAAATAACTGAAGGTCGATCAGATGCTTCTAACAATGAAGTGTTATCCATTAGCATTGGGAACTATGAATTGAAAGGAGAATTTTATGATGAAATGCTTCGAAATCCTATAGATCATGATTATGAAGTGGAATTTGATGAGGCTCAAAATTCAAAAGAGATTATTACAACAATGGGATGGGGGGCGTTGGAAAGCAAATATACAGAGATTTGGGATAAAGAGTTGAATCAAATATATAAAAAACTTCTTTCTAAGTTGGATAGAGAACCAAGAGAAGCACTAATCGAATCGCAGAAAGAATGGTTACAGTATCACTTAAAGGAAACAAAATTTGTAGAGAAGACATTTATTAATAATGGTTACCTTGGAACACAAGGATCGGTAAGCCTAGGCATGGTTATACGGGAGAGAATTAGGGAAAGAACAATGCAATTATTTGAATATCGATATTTGCTAGATGGTGAAGTTGAGTTTTTATACCAAAGTAAAAAATAAAGTTGGAATCTGGATCAAAGGTTTTTAGGTGATGCCTCGAAGCAGTAACGGCACATAACAATGTATTCAAGCTGGGGGGATACCACGCCTTGGTCGCCTGCGAAGTTTCGATGAAATGAATCCATACGACACTTTAATTTTACTTAAGATAAGAGCTATCTAAGGGGAATCAAAGTCAGGAATTGACATACGTTAGGTGAAACCGCGAAGTGCATTGAAAAAAAGGAGTTAGATGCAAACATGGAATTAAAACTTGTCCGAGTAAATTCTGAAGATAAAAGTATACTAATCAATTTATATGAATTGTACGAGTATGACTTCAGTAAATATACAGGTCGAGATATAGATAGAAACGGAAAATTCGAAGTAAACATAAATTATTATTGGGAAGGCGACGAAAGATGGAATCCATTTTTTATAGAAGTAGCAGGTAAACTCGTTGGTTTTATAGTAGTCCTTTTTGAGAATATGGATACTGATCCAGATCCGACGCATGTGATATACGATTTCATGGTTTTACAGAAATACAGAAGATCGGGCATAGGTCGTAAAGCAGCAATAGAAGCATTTAAGATGTACAAAGCGAATTGGAAGATTTCGCAAATGGAGAGCAATCTTCCGGCAAGGACATTTTGGAGAAGTGTAATAGAAAGTTTTAAAGGAACTAACTACACTGAACACTATGCACAAGATCGAAAAATATATATACAAGAATTTAGTACAAGAAATTAGAAAAAGAGGGTCATAAAACCCTCTAAATACTAGAATTCTGCAATTCACTAAATAGTTGTAGGGCATCTTTGAAACCTTGTATGTAGATACTTCTTTCTAGGATGGATTGGAGTGAGATTTGTGCGTCTTCGTAAAGAAAAACTGTATGTTGAAGTTGATCGGGCAAAGCATCACGAAGTGTTTTAAAATATTCATCTGTCTCAGCAGAAAGCTGAGTGTACTCTCTATGACACTCCAGAAGCTTAGTATAGAGCAAATCTAAACGTATTCTTATCAGTGGTTCTGTTAATGATTCTACAGTATTAATCATATTTAGTTCCTCCTTTAATTAACTCTATAAAGTTATTATATGACCTCTTAGAGTTAATTGCAAGGTGAATATTTGACTTTGTAGAGTTAAAACTTCGCTTTCAGTTGATGATTGCTAATATGAAAGATAAGATAGAATTACGGAGGGGAAAAGATGAACATAATCAAGTGTAATATACGAGAACTCATGGCAGAACATCGAATAGATGATATAACAGAATTGATGGCAAAATCGGGCTTAAGCCGGAATTCGATCAATAAACTCTATAGGGAAACAAATATAGAAACAACAAAGCTGGAAACTTTATTCAAGCTATGCGATACATTTAATTGTAAATTATCTGATTTGATCGAATACGTACCAGGAGAAAAATAAATAGTGAAGGTCCGGAGCCTTGGTCTGTGGATAGATTTTGAGAAGGAATTTCAGCAGCTCCCCCTTTGGGTTCAAGAATACAGAAACGTTATCCAATACTCCCAATCAAAACAACAAGCATAGGAGCAATATTATGACAATCATTTTCAAAGAAGTAAAAGACATTGATACACAAGCAATTCAAGAACTGTTTCACTCGGTTGACTGGAAATCAGGAGATTTCCCAGAAGATCTTAGACAAGCAATAAACAACTCGCATACGGTTATTACTGCATGGGATGATAACAAATTAGTTGGTTTAATAAATGCATTGTCTGACGGCGTGATGACAGTATATTTCATTACATGTTAGTACACAAAGAATATCAATCATTAGGAATTGGAAAGAGAATGATGGAACAAATGCTTAGTCGATATTCTAATGTCAAAACAAAAGTACTTATATCCTATGATAGTGCAGAAAAATTCTATGGAATATTTGGATTTAAGCCAGAAGAAGGAACTAAAGCCATGTTTATTTCAGATATGGTATAGCATTGAAGTAAAGATTCCGATCAGATGAGAATTGATTAGATGAATTTGTTTTTGAGAAGGTCCTATATAAAGCTTCAATTCGGATATGAAGGGATACCAGATGATAAGTTATAAACCATTTCAAAAATTATTGATTGACAGGGAGATTAAGAAGCAGGAATTATTAAAAATCCCGGGGATCTCATCGGCAACGATGGCAAAACTCAATACGAATGAGTATGTATCTTTAGAAGTAATTGATAAATTATGTACGGCATTGGGATGCCAGCCTGGAGATCTATTGGAGCATATAGCAGATCAATGATGGGATGATAACATCTGCTGTTAACCAAAATTGAGATTCCGTCGTATGACATAAAGCAACGGCTCCTAACGGAGCCTTGGTCTGCTAAATGGATTTCGAAGTTGATATTTTGGCAGACACCTCCGAGAGTTTGTTGAACTGCATAAAAAAAGGAAGGTGATTAGAAATCACTGCAATAAATTAAAGAGGAGAAGCTAATTATGTCTAGACCTTTAAGAATTCATATTATAGGTTCAACTGGTAGCGGAAAAACATACCTTGGTCAAGTTTTGTCAGAGAAGTTAAATATAAAAATTCACGAACTAGATACAGTCATGTGGAGCAGTAAAGTGGAGTTTTCAGGAAAGAATTCTCCAGACATGAGAGATAAATTACTACATAAAATAATTGATAATGATAGTTGGATTGTAGAGGGAGTATATTATAAATGGCTTTCTGATAGCTTTTCAAGAGCAGATGTAATTTATTACCTAGATACTAATGTATTGATTCGACATTTTAGAATTATCATGAGATTTGTTAAACAAAGAATAGGCGCCGAAAGATCTATATACAAGCAAACATTAAAAGGACTAATTGAAATGCTTATCTGGAATCATAAATTTAATAGTACAAATCGGAAAGAAATCTGTAGTTTCTTGTCCCCTTATAAAGACAAAGTGATAATCTTAAAAACCAACAGGCAAATGATAAGTTTACTCAATGAAGGCAGTGAAATCACATAACTCCGTATTTACACATCGGGATATACGTCCCTCTGTCAGCAGAAGTTTTGGTAGAGGACCAGAAGGTAATATAACAATTAAACGGTGGACATTGATCCTTGGGCCCAATAAGCAGTACACCCAGCCTACGCTGGGTCTTATATACAGATAAGTATGTGAAATCGACGAAACTATTTAATGAGGGTGAACGATGAAGATAATAAGAGATAGGGAAGAACTTGAAGGAACTGGTTATATTGAAGTTTTACCCGGAAAGTACCTTGGGCAATGTTGGAATGAGGACTCAATTTACTTTGATGAGGAAGTATTCGGCTTTGTAGAGAAAACAATAGAAAATATATTTTCTGGATATGATCATTATGCATTTAATGAAATACATCGAAAAACGTGGGAGGTGATCCTTGAGGATTTGAAAACGCTTGCTAATCTCCTTGATGAAAAAGTAACAATGGAATTAATAAATGAACATGTATATTTCTTCTTTGGCAGTTCTAAAGATGAGTTTCAACAAGATTTTCTCAATAGTGTTCAGAGACTTCGTGAATTAATCATAGAGTTTGTTGTATGGGTTGAAAAGCAATTAACAACTCAAGATTTTGTTTCAGTTCTAGGCATTTAGCTATTCCATTCGAGGAAGAGTGGTTATTTAAACCACCATAGGAGGAATTAAAATGAAATTTATCGTTTCTGCTAGTGTAATCGTTCTCAATGAACATAATGAGATTTTGCTCATGAAAGGTCGAAGAGGTTGGGAAATGCCTCAAGGTTGTGTTGAAGAAGGAGAGACTATTAGGCAGGCAGCGGTTCGAGAAGTGAAAGAGGAAACAGGGATTGACATTGAATTAATTAAATTTTGTGGATTGTATCAGAACATAACGCGCGGTGTATGCAACAATATATTTACTGGAAAACCGATTGGTGGAGCTTTAACTACCAGTGATGAAAGTGAAGAGGTAGGCTACTTTACTTTAGAAGAGGCTCAACAAATGATAACATGGGGAAATTTCTATGACAGAATTCATAATGCATTAGATGAGAAAAGCCATCCTTTTTTGATTGAATTTTCAGAATAAGGGCACTCATTATGATAGACTCCACCTTAAAGTTGCTCCTATCTTGGTTGGTGATGTTCTAGACAAACACCATTCGACCCATGATCGGGGCGCTTTTTATATGATTTTACCTTCGTAACTCAGGTTTAATTGCGCTAGTTTTCTAATCAAAATACAGATACGAGAGTAGTTTAATATAAGGAGCAGCCCGAGAACAAAGGTTGCTTCTTTTTTTGCTTTACACTTCGCAAATGGAACATTGTGGGTTATATTGGATATGATTTGGTTCTATAGTAGAGAAATGGAGAGGTGATCAACTTTGGATAAAAATATACGCTTTCCGATAGGACACTTTGAGCCAAGTTTTAAATTCTCTAATGAGGACCGTATCCACATCATAGGTCAAATTTCCGGAATTACGAAGACCTTAAGAGAGATTACACAACATCTCAATGATGATCAACTTTGTACTCCTTATCGTGATGGCGGTTGGACAATCACACAGATTGTGCACCACCTTGCGGACAATGACATGAACGCTTATATCAGATTTAAGAGAGCCTTGACTGAAGATGAACCGATGGCAAGCTCATATCGAGAGGATTTATGGGCATCATTACATGATTACAGGAATACGCCCATAGAAGATTCAATTTTGCTGATGGAGATACTGCACAGGCGATTTCTCACGCTGTTGTATGGTTTACATCCCGATCAGTTTAGACGAACACTCCGAACAGAAGTGTTAGGTACAATTGCATTGGATATTGCCCTTCAAAGATTTGTATGGCACGGGCAGCATCATATTGCTCAAATTAAATCTTGTATAACATCGCAGAGGTGGTAGGTCTTATACATATCTCAAGTGTGGAGGTAACATATGTGTAAAAGTGAATTGAATTTCTAATGAGGAGCCTTGGTCTGCTACTATCAATCACCTAGGATCTGTATGTAAACGGATTCAGAACTAGATGAGTGACTGCACTTGAGATATAAAATCAAATAGAAGTAAATCTTGATTAGGGAGATACAAATGTTAATTGAAGATGAAAAAGTATACCCTGATTGCGCAGTTGAAATAAGAACTGTCGACGTTGGCGGTTTAACAAAACCACAGCTTATACAGAAACTGGAGCAACACTCTATTTTATTGAATAGATATGGAGAACAGTTGTTATATGATGAAAGATTTATAGTTTCCAGTACAAAACAAAGTTTGCAAACGGTTGAGTTGACCGTCAGGCAACTTGGATTTTCGGATGGTGCTACGACTTTTCAGCTCTTTCGAAGAGCAAATGATCTTGGGTTGGAATGTTGTCCGGTTGAGTTAGGTCCTTATCTAAGAATGCAATATTTGGATCAGCCTGAGATATGTTCTACCAATATTTCAGAGGGTAACAAAGCTCCGTCCGGCTCCATTACGATAGCATCTGCAGCCCTTACGGAGGATAATGATTGTCCAAAAGGTTTTTATCTCAGAAGAATAAACGATAAGTTATGGTTACGAGGATATCTTGCCGACGATTTGCATATTTGGAGTCCTCATCATCGTTTTATCTTCTGTAGGTCTCAGCTTTCTATAGCATGAAGATCAGAAAGGTATTTTTAAAACAAAGGAGTGAAAGACCAATGGATATCAAAAACAAAAGCGGAGATGTGCTTGGAAAAATTCAAATTGAATCCTTGCGCAATGATAATGCGATTGACCGAATCGTCATTGACTTAAAGCCTGGTGAGGGGAAGGCGATTTACACCGCAGATGTTATAGAGAACCAATTCACGCAACAGACCAATTATGCACCCATTTCATGGGAAGACGGTTTGGAACAATTGCAGAAACATTATTCTCCATGGCAGCCGAAATTTCCGATTGATTCTGATATAGATGCCATTCATGTATTTTATGGATTTGATAATTTAACTCCGCAAGAAATCGATGAAATGATTGAAGAAAGTAACAGGTCAGGCCGAAATGCAGTGATTCGAGACTTGAAGCCCAATAAGAAGGTTGTGGGTATCAGCATCACGTATAAAGAATACGGTGGTTATAAACTTAATATTTTTGGGACAACAAAGAGCCGGATCGCATTGCCTGATCATGATGGTACTACGGTTACGCAAGCAGCCATACGTGGCGTCCAAGCATTTTATATTTTCAATAACGAAACTTCCCAATTGGTATGGATCGAAGAGGATGTGCATGGGAAGGCGCTGCAATACGAGATCATTGGCGGAAACATGTCAGAAGATCTTGTGATGAAGATTGCGAAGTCAATGAACTGATAAATGATGATATTAATCTGAGTGAGGTGCAACGATGAGTTACAAAGCTATACTCATAGACCAATTAAACGCCTGTTATCATGACAAGAGCTGGTTTATTCCGCTTCATGATATTTTGACAGACCTCAATGCGGCGGAGGCCGCTTATGTAAAGAATGAGGGAGAGCATTCCATTTGGGCGATCGTCAATCATCTTATTTTCTGGAATGAGAAGTGGCTTGAGAGATATATTGCCGAACAGGTCAACGGGCAGAATTCAGTGAATAATGAGGATACATTCGACATAGATACGTCTAACCTGAATGATGTGGAGTGGCGCAAGACATTACATAGACTGAAAACCGTGTTTAGTGATTGGAACAGGGCACTCGAAGATAGTGAAGAACATAAATTGACCCGTGAAATCCCTGCCTATTTCAACGCGCCATGGTGGGGAGTTGTATCAAACCTATGTATTCATAATGCCTATCATATTGGCCAAATCATGCTGCTCAAAAAATCAATGAAACACACGTAGTACACGCTGTATTACATTTATGAAATTATACTTAAGCAAAGGAAGATGACTATCATGGAAAAAGGCAAAATTATATTTTTGAACGGTGTAACCAGCTCTGGTAAAACTTCAATTGTAGAGGCGATGCAATCATACGATGATCCGTTTTTCTATGTTGTGGCTAATGATTTATTTGAAAATACGATTGGTGATAAACATCTTCAGACGGATTACTGGAAGTATCTGAGTGAAGCGATTGTAATGATGTATCATACGGCAAAAGTATTTTCAGACCATGGAAAGCATGTTCTGATTGATGGTATTCTTGTGGAAAGACCGGAGCTCGCGCCGCATTATGAACAAGTCAAACAGATTTTTGAAGGGTATCCACTGGATATCGTTGAGTTATATTGCCCCCTCGACATATGCCGTCAGCGGAACATTGAACGTGGGGATCGAAGAGAAGAGCAATCGGATGAGCAGCATCAAATCATGGCTTCCGACATTCAGTATAGTTTCTCGGTGGATACGAGTGTGCATACACCTGAAGAATGTGCCGAGATGATTATAAATACGCTGTTTAAAAGTGAATAGGGGTTCACTGTATGAATTAAAGAGAATGTAAAAAGAAGCTGGGGGTGTGGATGACATTGGTTTCTTCATATTGGAGGTACTTTTTATATGTAACTGAACATAAATTGAATGTTTTAATCGAGTGCTGGCATGAAGGTTTATATGTACAAGGGCTGCTTCATGATTTATCCAAGTTTTGTCCTCAAGAATTTATCCCTTATGCAATCAAGTTTTATGGGGGCCGTAAAGATGAAGATACAGAACTAAGATGGAAGAACGCATGGTTACATCACCAGAATCATAATAAACATCATTGGGAGTATTGGATTGTAAACAGAACTACAAAAGAAGCTTTGCCTATGCCAAAAAAATATTTTATAGAAATGGTATGTGACTGGAGATCTTTTTCAAGAAAATGGGGCCGCAGAGTCAAAGATTCCAATTTGGCAGAACGTATGATGAACTCGGAAGATGTTATTCTGCATCCAATGACGAGAGAATCGCTTATGCAGTACTTATTAGAGAGGTGAATAATGATGATCCAAAATGATATGCGGTTTTTGGAATTGGCCATAGGAGAGCGGGCTGCCGTAAAACGAAAAAAGCTGAAAGAATGGAATGTTAGACTGGGAATTATCAATACAGCATGGGATGAAAAGTTCATATGATAACAGGTGGAATTACAAAAAGTACGCTCATTAATGATTTAAGAGGCTTAGGTGTTAAGAAGGGCATGACGATAACTGTTCATTCCTCCTTCAAAGCAATAGGTAAGGTTATAGGTGGCCCGGTAAGTGTTATTTTAGCTCTGGAAGAAGCCGTTGGAACCAATGGAACCATTGTCATGCCCACTCAAACAGAACATCTTTGTGAACCTTCAGAGCATGACGCGAACCTGTCTTCAGATGAAATTGAGTTCATCAAAGACAACATGCCTATTTATTATCCTGATTTAACACCAACCTCGTATATGGGCATCATTCCTGAGGTGTTTCGGAGGCAAGATGGTGTGTTTCGAAGCTCACATCCGCACATGTCTTTTGCTGCCTGGGGGAAAGAGGCCAAACGGATAATGGAAGATCACAACTTGCATTATGCATTAAATGAGAAATCTCCGTTAGGAAAAATCTATGATTTGAGTGGATACATTCTGTTACTTGGTGCGCCTACAAATAGTAACACCTCCTTGCACCTGGCCGAATATAAACAGCAGAATTCATTTGTTAAGCCAAAAGTCTGGGGAGTAAAAATGCTGGTGGATGGAATTGAGCAATGGACTACATACGATGATATTAACAATGAATCAGATGATTTTGAATTGATTTTTAATGAGTTTAAGATCCAGACTAACGCTGTTACCGAAGGAATGGTAGGGGAATCTGTGAGTTATCTGATACCCCAAAGAGAGATGATTGATTATGCTTTGGGATGGATGAATCGTAACCGAAGAGAACATATCGAGCAGTGAATCATTTCAAAAAAGATAGAAGGGGGAAATGTAATCATGACTAAAGAGATTGAACATTTGCTTCAAACTTTTGAAGAATGGACGGTGTTTGTCAAGACGATGAATCATCTTGAAGAGAAGACCTGGAATTCCAGCATGGAAGAAGGGAAATGGACGATAAAATCCATCGTCACTCATATCATGTTATGGGACCGATATTTTTACAAGGAAGCGATTGAGAAGATTGCTCTGAAGCAGCCAGTTACGTTGAAACATATGAATTTTGAAGAGTTTAATCGCAAAGCTATTGAATTTGGTAACCGCACAGAGACGTCCGAAATCGTAAACAAGGCTATCACGTACCGCCATAAAATTATGAATGACATTCGAGGGTTATCGGAGGAACAGCTTCATCAGACGTATTTGGACGCAGAGGGGAACGTATTTTATATTCCCCAATACCTTAAAGATTTTATATGGCATGACCAGCATCATATGGAACCGTTGAAGAAATATCTTGCCAACCTTGAAGCGTAAAGGATTTAGCAGGCAGGGGGTGACACGGAATACAGCATGTTGCTTGCTCTGAATATAATATGTATCCCAAACCAGGGAGGGATTGTAGTGAGTAGTCATACGATTGAATTAACTCAGGAAAATCTGATCGGTTCATTTACTAATGAGGTAACCCCCATTTTGAGCGTGAAATCTGGTGACTCTATTCGTTTTCAGACGCTGGATGCGGGCTGGGGAACGGGTGTGAGTTATGTGGAACGCATGAAACCTTTTGAGCGTCAAGGTGAAAAAGATGGAGGTCATGCCTTAATCGGTCCGATCTATATCGATGAGGCGAAGCAAGGACAGACGTTGGAGATTATTTTCAATGAGATCGTACCCGGGACTTACGGGTTTACTTCCGCTGGCGGATATCCCAACTGGCAGAACCATAAGTTACATCTAACAGAGGTTGAAGAACTGTCGCTGAACTGGACACTTGATCGCCAAACGATGAATGGAACCTGTGAAGTACACGGGAAATCCTTCACGGTATCTCTCTCGCCGTTTATGGGTGTAGTGGGTATGCCGCCAGAGTCAGGTGGAATTCATACGACTTGGCCGCCTCGCTATTGTGGAGGAAACATCGACTGCAAGGAACTGGTGCAGGGAAGTAAATTATATTTACTTATCCCCGTAGACGGAGGTTATCTCGCGATTGGTGATGGTCATGCACGGCAGGGAGACGGTGAAGTCAGCTGTCAGGCCATCGAATGTCCAATGGAGGTTGTGGATATCACGATCAACGTGATTGATGATATGATTTTGACCAATCCTCGTGCACATACGCCATCCGGCTGGCTTACCTTCGGTTTTCATGAAGATCTTAATGAGGCTACGGTTCAAGCATTAGACGGGATGCTCAATCTGATGGGTGAGTTGTACGGACTAGATCGAGTGGAAGCGATTGCACTTGGAAGCGCGGTAATTGACCTGCGTATCACCCAAATTGTGAATGGCGTTAAGGGTGTACATGCTGTCCTTCCGCATGACGCTTTTAAGTGACTATACAATTCAATTGTTCCCTTACCAGCCGCTCAATACCTTGAGCGATGGAGTGAGTTCGCAGATATCCATCTACTCAGCAATCATTGTAAGGAATGGATTGAGCCGAATCTGAGCTGTTTAAGCTCATTTACCAAAAGTGTAACCATCTCTAATCAAGTGGGTTTATGCAAACCTGAGATTGAGATATACCAACGGGTCAAAACCCTCCTGGCAGCTGGAGAAGAGGTTCTATTTATAGATGATCAAGAGAAAAATTTACATTCTGCTAAGCTACTTGGTTGGAAGACTTTACTGGCTGACGAAGAAGGAGATTGGGTTAATGAAGTTGAGTCATTGCTAATTTAGAATGTAATCCAGAAACAGTAATAGAACAGCATGCATAACTGGCACACCGTGCATAACCGCTAAACTCCAAATTGCTTTAGATGATGATCTAAATGCTTGTATATGCCCTTACCCCATTGCTCGGCTGTTAATTTTCCGAAGAAGGGATGGGGGTGGCGGGAGAAATTTTCTGAAGCACCTTGTTGAAAGATATTAATCTGCTGCTCAAGCTTTTCTTTTTCTGCCATAAACTGTCGTTGGTCATCAATAATGATTGTCGGGATCGTAGACATATTATGGGGCAAGGGCTTGTCATTATAAAACATTGGTTTTGCGAACCGTCCTATAAGTCTTCCAAGTAATCCTCTAGGTGGAAAAGCATTTCCTAAGGGGAGATCATGAAATGCTGAACAGTGAGCCAGCATTTGAGAGACCTGCATCGTGCCCCATTCAGGGATGGATTTTTCACTAAGTTGATCCATGCGCTCTGTAATTTCAGCAGCATTCATCGTATCAAATATACTTTTCACAAGAACACCTCATTCCTCCAGGATATAAAATTTGAACTTAAACTATCATCATTCTCTTATTGAAAGGTTTATCCTCTTACTATCAAGAATAATAAGATATGGTAAGTTTAGTCAATGTGTTATAGGAAAATCACAATTGAAATCGGAGGATGCGAACTTGGAAAATAAGGAAACGTTTAATCTCGTAACACATGAATATGAACGATATAGACCCCTTTATCCGAGTGAAATGTTTGATGAGATTTTTACATACCTGAATCTTAGTAAAGAGGGTTCCATTCTTGAGATTGGCTGCGGAACGGGGCAGGCCACAGGCGGATTGGTGAGCAAGGATTATACAAACATCACGTGTATTGAATTAGGCAACAACTTGGCACAGTTCACCGCAGACAAATTCAAATCATATCCATCGATTCAAGTAATCAACACTTCCTTTGAGGACTGGAATAACGAAGGAAAGCGATTTCAATTGATTGTGTCAGGAACGGCCTTTCACTTCATTGATCCGGAGGTCGGTTACCACCGGGCTTGGGAATTGCTAGAGAATACAGGCGGCATTGGACTTTTCTGGACGATTCATGTACCGGTCTATGACCAGCTGCACAATGAAATTCGTTCCCACTACACAGCATTATCCCCTCATCTCGATGATTCGCACTATCCTTCGCCAGATGAAGTTATCCAGGAGCGTAAAGAAATAACAGAAAAATCCGGCTTGTTCACGGATATTGAGGTTAAGGAGTATAACTGGATACAGACTTGCTCCAGCGAAGAATATGTCGCTTTATTAAATACCAACTCCAAACATCAGCAGCTTTCTATTGATGTTCGGCGTTCACTTCTAGAGCGAATCAAACATTCCATTGATGCTGCAGGTGGAACGATAGAGAAACAACATAAGGTTGCGCTTTTTCTAGGGAAGAAAAAGGTCTAAGAATATATGTTTTTATTATTCTACTTAAGAACAGGAGAGAATATATGAGTGATCCGCGTTCAACATACAGTATCCAAACGGCAGTGTTAAGCTTACAAGAGGAATTAGAGAGGTTAAAGATGCAGGCGATAATGGGGTGGTCCAAAGAATTCCGAAATCTAGAATGGTATGGTTTGAAAAATGGAATGCGTCTATTGGAGGTCGGAAGCGGACCAGGTTACATTACAGAGCAATTATTGAACAGCCTGCCGGACAGCGAGCTTACCTCGCTTGAGATTGATCATTCGCTGCAAGGACAAGCCAAAGAACGGCTGAAAGATATTCCTTCCAAGCGATTACAATTTGTAGAGTCTTCCATCTACCAGATGGATCTGCCTGATGATTCTTTTGATTTTGTCGTGGCAAGACTTATCTTTCTTCATTTGAACAATCCTGACGAAGCTGCACAAGAGATATATCGTGTACTGAAGCCTGGTGGCCGTCTTGCTATTATTGATGTGGATGACGGCGTTTTTGGAGCAGTGAATCCTGATGTTCCTGCTTTGCATACGGTATTAATGAAAATTTCGAACTATGTAGCACAACACGGCGGTAATCGTTTAATTGGTAGAAGTCTGCCGCGTCTCCTTTCTGAGAGCGGATACATCGATGTTGACATTGATTCTGTCCTTCAACATAGTGATCTGTTAGGCATAGAAGGGTTTAAGCACCAGTTTAATCTTAATCGTTTTGTACATTTTGCTGAAAAAGGTGTGATCAGTTCGGAGGAATTTGCTCAGCTGCAACAAGCTTCTGAAGCGATAAATCATTCGCCGGAAGCCTATGCCATGATGAATTTCATTACAGCTTGCGGCACAAAGCCATTGACATAGCTGAATAGCTGAATTGAAACTAATTAAGGACGGAGGATGGGGATGAATATCGTTCATTCTTTTCAGGAATTAGTAGTTCGAGGGGATCATCAGGGTACGATTGAGTTACTGAAAAACTTCGAACAATCCAGGAAATTGTCTGTCCATGAACGAGGCTGGGTCTACTGGAATATTTCAGATGGTTATGCCTTGTTAAGAGAGCCGGAACCGCTTTATGCCAATCACCGGGAATTCTTCGAATGGGGGAGAAAAAACCTCGCCCCGGAGCAGTTACACTGGATCGTTTCGGATTCGACACAAGCGTTGTCATTATCTCTGGGGAACTACTTTGATCATTGGATGGATTGGTACCAGTATGCTTGTGATCATGCCCCGAAGTTGGATACCAACCGAGGTGTTCGGTTCGAGAGTCATCGGGCTTTGGGTGGTTCGCTTTGGGTTTTGGAGAGATACAGTGAAATGGACAGTGTGCTTGAAAATATGAACCAGCTTATACAAGAAGATGAGACATGGTCCAATATTCTTTTTGCCCGAATTACATACAACAAACAGCGTCTGGCCTATCTGTATCATGCCGGGGAGGTTGCGGGAGTCGAAGCTCTTTTGAACGAAACGATGGACTGGATTGATGAAATCAATGATGGAGCACTGAGCATTTCAAGAAAAGATGAAGTGGTAGGCAGCTGGGAGGATATTAATGCCTCCAGAAATTCGCAGAGAGATATCAACATTGCGTTAAACAATTTGGCCTGTATTTTAACGGATATCGAAAGGTATGAGGAAAGTGTTAAATTGTTTATGCAGATACAGGAACGGGGTCACCACGTGAATGCATATGGTTTTTCCAAATGTATATATTCGATCTGGAAGACAAGAGGGGCTAAGGCAGTTAAAGATGCATTAGCAGCTAATGCATCTTATGAAATAGCGGACCTTGTGAAACATACTCCTAAATTATTAGAGATCAAAGGTTTAGCATGAGGTGATTTAAGTCGCAATAGGCCTGCACAACAACATGAAAGGAGTGATGTGATATGAGAAACATTACAAATCCGAGTAGAAGAAATGAAGTTGCCAGAGGTGTTTTTGTCTAGCGCAGAGGACCCAGGGGAAGGGTTCCGAGGGATTCCTCTGTGTAATTTTCACTAGGAGGAATTTCAATTTATGATTCATTTAAAACGTGTGTCGGTGGATAATTGGTATGCTTGCACCCAACTGGATGTAACTGAAGAGCAGAGAAAAAGTTTTCCCGCGCCAGTTGTATATTGGATTGCTGAATCCAAGGTCGTGACCGATTTTCGACCCATGGCCATCTATTATGATTCGGATCTGGTTGGTTTTGCTGTGTACTCAGATAAGCCCGATCATGAGGATAACTACTGGCTTCTTGCTCTAATGATAGATACAAAATATCAGGGCAGAGGTTATGGAAGAGAAGCGCTTAGGAAGTTGATTGATCTAATGAAAGAATCGCTGAATTGCAAACGCATCATGATTGGACACAGGCCGGAAAATGGTATCGCCGGAAATCTGTATGAATCATTTGGTTTTCACAGCGTAAGTGAAGGGCTGATTGATGGCGAAGTCGTTCGGCTTCTAAGATGCAAGTAGTGCCAAAACACACGCGATTTGGATTGTAAAGGAGGTAGCTTGTCTTTGAAGCATATACACATTATTTTCTAATTACTCTTTATCGTGCTGGGAATTGTGATTATTACAATCTCGAAAATGATTGAAGAGGTGATTCCTAAGCTAGGGTATGCAGCATTCCAGTCAGCAGCAGCAGCTGGCAGTTATGATTCGAGTGCTTATCAAGTGAATCTTGTACTGAATTATTGGATAGCCGCGATATGTATTTTGGGTGGAGTTATCTGTTTAATTAGTACAATGAATGTTGTCAGAAACTACATTCGTGAAATGAATATAAGAAACAGAGCGTTTGATGAAACTCATAATTATGACGATACAAGAGAACTGAAATAGGTTATGATATGACATAAAAAAAGAAGGGGCGGATACACATTATTACATTTCAATACTTTGAACCGGAAGATTTTGATCAACTGATCGAATGGAGTGGGGATGAAGCATTTTTGCTCCAGTGGGCCGGCCCTCAGTTCCAATATCCACTTTCCAGAGAGCAACTATCGGATTATTTGCAGGGTGCCAATGATAAGAACACTTCAAATAAGTTCATTTATAAAGCGATGGATGAATCAACTCAGGAGATTGTGGGTCATATTGCTCTTGGCGGTATCGATCGATATAATCGTTCAGGGCGTATCGGTAAGGTGCTACTTGGCAAGCCATATCAGGGTAAAGGTTATGGAAAGCAAATGATCGATGAGGCACTTCGAATTGGATTTGAAGAGGAGAAGTTGCACCGGATCAGTCTGGGCGTATTTGATTTTAATGTCTCAGCCATCCGATGTTATGAAAAAGCGGGCTTTGTACAAGAAGGACTTATTCGTGATGCGAGAAGATATGAAGATACATTCTGGAATCTTATCGAGATGAGCATATTAGAAAACGAATGGAAAAAATGACTTCTCAAAAGGATCATCATACTTGAGAATCATCTTTCTTGAGAAACACTTCGATGAACGGATGTAATAACTACGTGTACGAAAATTTAAAAGGGGAGGTCCTACTGTCATCAGAATGACAGTAGGACCTCCCCTTAATTACTTCCTTCCTGGTTTATTTCAATGATCCCCGTATCAATAAATTCCTTCACAGGCACACCATCGCTAGCGAGTAACAGGGTCTCCATCATTTTGGTACCCCAGACTCCTTCATTCTGCGAAATAACGGCAGACAATTGACCGTTGAGCAACCCGTTTTCACTAGTCGGGCTATCACCGAACGCGATTAAATGCCGGTTAAGGCCTTTTGCTTTCCAGATCAGGGTAGAGGCAGAGACAGAAACAAAATCGAGCCCGATAATGGCATTGAAGTGAGGGTGAGCCTGAATCATGTTCTCCATATCGGACATGGCTTGATCTTCATTCCCTTGATGATAACGAACTTCCAAGATTTCGATGTCTGTTTCACTGCGGATATAATCAATGAATCCATTAAGCCGCTGTTGCAAACCTTGCATCTCCTCCAAACCATTCTCGACAAGAATCATGCCTTGATTATGCAGAAGTCTTGTAGTCGTCATCGCGAACTGCTGGCCAGTGCGATAGTTATCGGCGCCCACATAAGCGATTCGATGACTGGATGGGACATCTGACTCAAATGTAATGACAGGAATACCCGCAGCTTGGGCTGCATCAATAACGGGTGCAAGTGCAGCAGCATCCACAGGAGATATAGCGATCCCGTCCACATGCTGTTTGATCATATTCTCCATGATACGGATCTGTTGTTCGGTATTGGCTTCATCAGGTGCGTTTACAATTAACGTGATATTGTGTTTCCCTGCATACTCCGTTGCATCCTTCGTGATCATCTCATAGGTTGGATACGTCATTGGATAGATAATACCGAAAGTTTTGCTCGCTGCAGTTTTGTCTACAGGTGGAGTCGCAGGAAGTGTTGCATCCATCTGCTGTGGGCGAATGTGTGCCGAACCGGATGAAATGATCATCGGGAACAGAAGGATTAGTGTAAGTAAAAGTGCAAATCTGGCTTTATTCATACATTGACTCTTTTCTCATATCTAATGGTCTGGCCTGCGATTCCTCGGTTCCTTGAGTTCGGTATTCTCTTGGCGTAAAACCGGTTGTTTTCTTGAATATATTAGAAAAGTAATGAGAGTCGTTGTAACCAACTTTGTAAGCAATCTCAAAGGTTTTGTTGTTGGTTGTTTTCAGCAGCTCCTTGGCTTTGCCGATTCGAATCTGGGTTAGATACTCCGTTATCGTTTGACCAGTTTCCTGACTGAAAATCTTGCTTAGATGACTTGGACTGATTCTGACGTGTGCAGAAATCATCTTCAACGAGACCTGTTCGTTATTGTATTCACGGGATACATAGGCTTTCACCTGATCAATGACATCACTGTATTTTCCAGAGCACGCTGCTCTTCTCTGCCATAAAAGGTTAAGCAGGGAACACAGATATTGGGTACAATCCTCCCAGCACGTAATCTTCCGAATCGTCTGTTGCAGGGAAGTAATGTTCTCATCCGAATGGTCACTCATGCGGAACAACTGATTCGCGAGCCGAAACGACTCCAGCGTAAGATCATTCAACAAATAGAAGCCATACGAGGAGGACTTCCAGTCGAAGGACTGTAATGGAGCGGCAAACTCTTGCACAAAATGGTCACGCAGATTGGGGCTGCCGATTTTGAGAAATTCAAGAAACGAATTCCTGTCGAGAAAAAGAGTCGTTTGCTCATCCAGGTTAATGTCATGTAGAGAAGCTCTGTTCTGAAGGGTGAGTCGATTAATATATTTATCCTCCTCCGCTTCCAGATACGAGACATGAATTCCTTGCAGCCGCTCCTGTTGACTGCCAATGCCCAGAATAATGTTACATTTGAACGTATGCTCAAGTTCCATACGAACCCGCCCGCGAAGCTGCTCCAGATATACGGATATGCTGTCATCGGAGTGATACTTGAGCAGAAGCACCAACTCGGTCCGGCTTCGAATATAAGGAAGAAGTTCAACGTGGGTATCACGAGTTTCCTCCAGTATGGGAAGCAGCTTCTTCATCAGGGATTCCGGGTCCCGGGAGTCATCTGTTAATCGAACGTCGATAATGACAATTGTATAATACCGGGCCGAGAGTGGAAGTGAGAGTTGTTTGGCTGATTCAATCGCATCGGTTGTACCGATGAGTCCTCCGCACAGATCGGCCAGCAGTTTTTCTTTGGTGATCGTCCGGTTTGTCATGCGTTGATGTTCTTCATCCATTTGTTTGCTGACCTTATGAAGCATTTGGATTAGCTCTGCTGCACTAATGGGCTTTAGACAGTACTCGGTCACACCAAGTCGGATAGCCTCCTGGGCATAACTGAATTCATCATGACCGCTCATGATAATGATTTTGATATCAGGTTGTTGAGTGCGAACGATGGAGGTCAGTTCCAATCCGTTCATAAATGGCATTTTGATATCCGTAATCAGAATATCCGGAGCCCATTCATGAATTAAAGGTAACGCAAGCTCGCCGTCGGGTGCATCCCCGCAATAGTGAAAACCTTCCTTTTCCCAATCAATGCAGCTCCGTATATTCTCCCGAATTCCAATTTCGTCATCCACAATCATCACCTTTTTCAACGGTTAACCTCCTTGCTTTTGGGGATACGAATCATAAATGTGCTGCCTTCCATATAGGTACTCTCCATTTCAACGCCATAAGCTGGTCCAAAATAGAGTCGAATCCGGTGATGTACATTGAGCAGACCAAATCCGCCTTCCTGCTCGTCATCTTGGGGTGAACGGGAACCGGCCGGCTTCTCCAGCTCTTCACGTAATTGTGCCAATCGATCCGCAGACATTCCAATTCCGTTATCCTGTACGGTCAGAATGATGCTATTGTCCTCTACATATCCGTGTATGGATATTAGCCCTTGACCGCGTTTGTTCTTGATCCCATGGTAGAGCGCGTTTTCAATCAGGGGCTGTAGCGTCATTTTCAAAATGGGATAATCCTGAAGCTCACGATCAACGCTGATCTCGTAGGTGAGAATATCGTGGTACCTCATCTGTTGAATAACCAAGTAACTCCGCGCATGTTCAAGCTCGGTTTGAATGGATACCCAGTCGAATCCTTTGTTCAGACTCAAACGAAAGAACTTCGAGAGGGCTTTCACAAGTTTGATTACATTTTCTTTTTTCTCTGCTTCAGCCATCCACAGAATAGACTCCAACGTGTTATACAGGAAATGAGGGTTGATCTGAGCTTGCAACGTACGTAGTTCAGCTATTTTCACCTGTTCATTCTCTCGAATGCTCTTTTCAATTAGCATTTTGAGCTTATCCAGCATCACATTGAAACTTTTGCCCAGATCAGCAATTTCGTCCGAGCCGTGTGGTGTGACTTTGGCTTCTAAGTAACCGTTTGCAGCTTTACGCATCTTGTTCATCAGAATTCGGATGGGAAGAATCAGTCGGTTATTCAGGAAAAAATATAACGATATCGCAAAGAAAGCACTTAACAAAACGGTAATGATGATCAATTGGCGAATGCTATTGGCCTCTGCAATGATTTCCTGATAAGGAGCTACCCCGATCATTTTCCATCCGGTCTGTTTTGAGGTGCTGTATACAACAAACTGGGGTTTGGATCCTGCAGACAGGATAAAGCTGTCGTGCTGTAGATGTAAAGGGACCGATCGGATCTGATCCATCATGGTTATGGATGCCGGGGTGACATCCGGCCTGAAGAGTGTATTTCCGTATTGATCACTAATATAGAAAAAACCGGAATCCTTAATGGGGGTATTCGTCAAAAAATCATCAATGAATGAATCATTCAAATCAATTACTATGAACCCGATGACCTCATGCGTAATTCGCTCTTTGACCGTGGTTATAATTGAAAGCGCATTCTGTTTGGGGTAAGCAAACCCATCCAGCCTGTTATATTCGGCATAGGCTGCAGAATGAGGGATGCGCAGAATGGCATCCGGATACTGTATCAGATACTTGAAGTACGGGTTACGCAGCGGATTTCGTTCCAGCTTGAACACGCCTTTTCGTTCACTTATGCCTTTTCCATAGAAATTCACGAACGAGATATTAAGTACCTTGTCATACTTGTAGGTTTCCCGATAAAGATTGTATGTCTGAAGGATGGCTTTGGCTTCTGGGTAGGACTCCGATTGAGAATACAAGTATTGAAGCACTTGCGGGTTCTTGCCCAGTTCGAGCAGCCGTTCCGTATCCTCAAACAAGATGTCAATGTTCCTGGCAAGCTGGTCGGCAACCAGCTGTGTCGAGGCCTTATTATGATTGGATACGACCGTATAGGATTTGTGGTAAGAAATCAATCCAACCACGATCAGTGGCACTGAACTGAGGATAATAAACATGCTGAGTAATTTAAGCCTGAGGCTTGAAGCAATCCATTGAATGAGTTTCAACGTATTCCACTCCATCTGAAGGGATCAAAAATGTATCATTAGTATAACATGATTTTCTAATATGTAAGAGAATCGCTAAATACTACACAATTAAACAAAGAAATTACACTTTTTAAACTCCATTTCTTGAAATTACTAAATTATTACATAAATAAAGTATGAGACTCCATATAAGCTCGGAATGAAAGCGTTCTATAATGTGGTCACACCACAAGGTGAAACGAAAAAAGGGAGGATCACAACATGCGAACCAAAAAAAAGTGGGGACTTGCCATAACATTGGCTATGGTGATGCTGGTCAGCACGGCATGTAGCAGTACCAATGGAGGAGCAGGCTCCGATAATGAAACTTCAACGAGTGGGAATGGCAGTACACCTGCCAGCGCCAAAACAATTACGCTTGGTTTTTCGCAGGTTGGTGCGGAGAGTGGCTGGCGTTCGGCGAATACCAAGTCGATTCAGGATTCAGCCAAAGAAGCGGGTTATGATTTGAAATTCTCCGATGCGCAGCAGAAGCAGGAAAATCAAATTAAAGCTTTGCGATCCTTCATACAACAGAAGGTGACGGTGATTGCTTTTTCCCCTGTTGTAGAATCCGGTTGGGATACCGTATTGAAGGAAGCGAAGGATGCAGGCATTCCCGTGATTTTGACGGACCGCGCTGTGGATTCCCCGGATAAAACCCTCTACAAAACCTTTATTGGCTCCGACTTTGTAGAAGAAGGACGCAAAGCAGGTCAGTGGCTTAGTGATCAATACAAGGACACACAAGACGAGATCAATATCGTTGAGCTGCAGGGTACAACAGGCTCCGCACCAGCGAATGACCGTCAAGAGGGCTTTATGGAATTGATTGCTTCCAATTCGAAGCTTAAAGTGATTGCTTCACAATCGGGTGACTTTACACGTGCCAAAGGCAAAGAAGTCATGCAAGCTTTCCTCAAAGCACATAAAAAAATAGATGTTCTCTATGCACATAATGACGATATGGCACTTGGGGCAATCCAGGCCATTGAAGCGGCAGGATTGAAACCAGGCGTAGATATTACCATTATCTCTGTGGATGCCGTGAAGGATGGTATGCAGGCTGCTGCTGATGGCAAAATCAACTTTATCGTTGAATGTAATCCGTTGTTAGGACCTCAATTAATGGAAGCGGTTCAATCGGTAGTGGACGGGAAAGATATCGAACCCCGAATCGTTACGGATGAGACGACCTTCACATCGGAGCAAGCCAAAGAAGCATTGCCATCACGTGAATATTAAAAGCAGATTCGTATAACACCGAAAAGTCATTTTTCGACCAGGCTGTCGCTAAATGACTTTTTTCCATAACAAAGGAGAGGGTTATATGGCCGAGCAAGCACCCATTTTGAAAATGACAGGCATCACCAAACAATTTCCCGGGGTTAAAGCGCTATCCAGCGTCAGCTTTCGCTTGTTTCCGGGCGAGATTCATGCCTTGATGGGTGAGAACGGAGCGGGGAAGTCGACGCTTATTAAAGTTCTGACCGGCGTTTATTCCATTGACGAAGGAACGGTAACCATGGATAACCGGGATCTTTCGATCTCCGGTCCGCTTGAAGCGCAAAAGGCGGGAATCAGTACCGTTTACCAAGAGGTCAATCTCTGTCCAAACTTAACGGTTGCAGAGAATATTTTCATCGGTCGGGAGCCGATGCGATTTGGCAAAATCAATTGGAAGCAAATGAACAAAGATGCGGAGAACCTTCTGCGAGATAGATTACATCTGTCCATCGACGTTAAGGCTCCTTTACAGACCTACTCGGTCGCGATGCAACAACTGATTGCAATAGCAAGAGCACTCAGCATCTCGGCAAAAGTGCTCATATTGGATGAACCCACATCCAGTCTGGACAAAAACGAGGTTCAGCAACTGTTTCGTATTATGCACAAATTAAAGAGTGAAGGTCTCGCAATTCTTTTTGTTACTCATTTTCTTGATCAGGTATACGAAATGTCGGATCGTCTAACGGTGCTCCGTAACGGGGAATTGGAAGGAGAGTACATAGCCGCAGAACTTCCACGCATGGAACTGGTTCTCAAGATGATCGGCAAGGAACTCGAGGTGCTTGAGGAGCTTCCGAAGGAAGCGGATGCTGCCCAGGCGGAGTCGGGAGAACTGTTAATTACCGCTAAGGCACTTGGACGCAAAGGAGCAATTGAGCCATTTGATCTGGACATTCGCAAAGGAGAAGTCGTGGGCTTGGCTGGGTTATTGGGGTCTGGTCGTACCGAGATCGCTCGCCTTTTCTTTGGTGCAGATCGTTCAGATGTAGGCAAGCTGCTCGTTGTAGATACAGGAAGTACGGTCAAGTCGCCGCGTCATGCAATTGATCAGAATATTGCTTTTTGCTCCGAGAACCGTAAAACCGAAGGCATAATCGATGATTTGACCATTCGGGAGAACATTATTCTGGCTTTACAAGCGACACGAGGCTGGTCCAAACCAATCTCACGCAAGAAACAGGATGAGATCGCCGAAAAGTACATTAACCTGTTAAATATCCATCCGAAAAACCCGGAGCATTTAATTAAAAATCTGAGCGGCGGTAATCAGCAAAAGGTGTTGCTTGCACGGTGGCTGCTGATGAACCCCGATCTGTTGATTCTCGATGAACCTACACGTGGAATTGATATCGGTGCCAAGACTGAAATACAGAAGCTGGTGCTCTCTCTGTCGAAGCAGGGCATGGCCGTGCTGTTCATTTCGTCCGAGCTGGAAGAAGTGATTCGTGTCAGCCACCGGATTGCCGTAATCCGGGACCGCAAAAAAGTGCAAGAACTTAGCGGGGATCAGATCCATCAACAGCAAATCATGAAAGCAATGGCAGGAGGTTAAAGAGATGGCGGGCAAGATGCGTAAACATCATTTGTTTTGGCCGTTATGTATGCTTGGTTTACTTTTAATCTTTAATTTGCTGTACTCTCCGGATTTCTTCTCCCTCGTCATGCGTGAAGGGAATCTGTATGGCAGCTTGATTGATATTCTCAATTTTGGAGCGCCCTTAATTCTGGTATCGATCGGTATGACACTGGTGATTGCGACCGGAGGTATCGATTTGTCCGTGGGCTCCATTGTAGCGATCTCCGGTGCCGTGGCTTGTATGAGCATCAGCAGAGGAGTGGATCAGAATTCGCTCGGGCTTATGTTGGGCGCACTTGGATTATCTATAGGTCTCTCACTGATCTTGGGCATATGGAATGGGGCGCTGGTTTCGGTTGCCCGAATCCAACCCATTATTGCAACGCTTATTCTGATGGTAGCTGGACGTGGGATTGCGCAATTGATTACGAGTGGACAGATTATTACTGTATCCAACGCAAACTATGCCTATATCGGGGCAGGTTCGCTTGCAGCATTGCCTTTTTCCATCTTCATCGTATTAACTGTGCTGCTTGTTGCCTCACTGTTGACGAGAAAAACGGCACTGGGACTGTTTATTGAATCGGTCGGAAGTAACGCAAACGCGAGCCAACTGGCAGGTATTCGTTCAAAAACGGTTATTCTCACGGTATATGTCTTCTGTGGTCTGTGTGCCGGCATTGCCGGGCTTATTCTCAGCTCGAATGTATCCAGCGCGGATGGCAATAACGCAGGTCTGTGGTATGAACTTGATGCCATTCTTGCTGTAGTCATCGGGGGTACTTCGCTCAATGGTGGTCGTTTCTATCTAATGGGTACCGTCGTTGGAGCACTCATTATCCAAACCTTAACAACGACGATCTATATGATTGGAGTCCCGCCAGAAGTTACGCTGGTTGTCAAAGCCTTTGTTGTACTGGCCGTTTGTTTGATTCAATCCGATTCATTCCGCAATTCCATGGTGATCCGTTGGAAAAAACGGAAGTTTCCAGCCGAACAGGGGGTTAACCGCCATGTTTCTTAATCGTAAGTATCTCCCGGTCTTTGTCACCTTCGGTTTGCTGGCCGTGATGTTTGCCATAGGCTCTTTCCGGTATACGGGGTTCTTTTCCACACAGGTACTGCTTAATCTTCTCATTGATAACGCATTTCTGATTATCACGGCAATTGGCATGACTTTTGTGATTGTATCGGGAGGAATCGACCTGTCGGTAGGATCTGTCATTGCGCTGACGACCATCATTAGCGCAAGTCTGGTCGAGAAGCAAGGATGGTCGCCTGCGATCGTTATACCTATGGTGCTTGTCATGGGTGCGTTGTTTGGCACAGTCATGGGGGCGATCATCCACTATTTTAAAATTCAGCCTTTCATCGTGACACTGGCAGGCATGTTTTTGGCGCGGGGGCTGTGTTATGTCATCAGTCTCGACACCATTACCATTACGAATCCATTTTACACACAGGTTGCGCAGGCGAAGATTTCCCTGCCAGGGGGCAGCTTTGTCTCCATTAATGTGATTATTGCTCTGGTCATTGTACTACTCGCGATCTACCTGGCACATTACACCCGGTTTGGGCGCAACGTTTACGCCATCGGCGGAAGCGAGCAATCCGCGTTGCTCATGGGACTGCCGGTTGCACGTACCAAAATCCTGGTGTACACGTTCAGCGGTTTGTGTTCCGCGCTTGCCGGTGTTGTCTTTACCTTCTATATGTTATCCGGTTATGGATTACACGCCATGGGTCTTGAACTCGATACCATCGCGGCTGTTGTGATCGGAGGCACCTTGTTAACAGGTGGTGTAGGGTATGTGGCGGGAACCTTTATTGGTGTATTGATCCAGGGGGCTATCCAAACTATAATTAGCTTCGAAGGTACGCTCAGCTCATGGTGGACCAAGATTGTGATTGGCCTGATGCTGTTTGTTTTTATTTTGTTCCAGCGACTTCTTAGCGGGCGGCGAGTATCCTCGAAATCACTGCATTAAGTTGATCGAATTAAATGATATTGAATACGGATACCGACACAATGATATAACAATATGCGCTCTGCATTGCTGAATGCTGAGCGTAACATGGAGATGGGGGATACGTGAGTGAGAAGACATGTGAACTGGTTGTGTTTGTTCATTCTACTGCTGCTTGTCGGCTGCACAACCCCTGAGTCTGAATCTGTTCCTCCTCCCATCTCGTCTAACAACTTAGAAACTCTTCCCTCCGTTGAGGAATGGATGGAATCAGCGGTAGCAAGGGATACCTCTACGAAACCGATTGTCTTGGGTTTTTCACAACTGGGCAGAGAGAGTGCCTGGCGTCTGGCAAACTCCACGTCTATTCGGAATGCTGCGGCTGAATCGGGAATCTCCCTTGTAATAAAAAATGCAGAACAGTCTCAGACGAAACAGTTCGAGGCTGTTCGGTCGTTCATCAGGCAAAAGGTGGATGTCATTGCCATTGCACCGGTCGTAGAATCGGGCTGGGATGGTATTCTTCAGGAGGCCAGGGATGCAGGTATACCCGTAATTATCGTAGACCGGTCAGTTGATGTCAAAGACACTTCACTTTTTGTGACAACGATTGGATCGGACTTTTATGAGGAAGGTGTGAAGGCCGGGAAGTACATTCAGGATCGGATGCGAAATCATCCGGGTTTGATACGGATTGCCGAACTGAAAGGCACGAGTGGTTCTACACCCTCTATCCAGCGTGGCGAGGGCTTTAGAAGCATTTTCGAAACCAGAGCAGATATCATCTTCTCACAAAGTGCTCCTGCCGATTTTACGGAGGACAATGGGAAACAAGTCATGAAAGAATTCCTTCAGGTCCCGGAAGACAAACGGCCGCAGGTTCTTTTTGCCCATAATGATGAAATGGCTTTTGGCGCCATACAAGCGATAGAAGAAGTTGGGCTGAAGCCGGGAGAGGACATTATCATTGTCTCGGTGGACGGCTCCCGCAAAGCACTTGAAATTCTGGCGAGTGGGAAAATCAACGCTGTGGTGGAATGTAACCCGCTGCTTGGTCCTCAGCTTATGCAGGCTACAAAAGAAATTATTGCAGGGCGTACACTCCCGAAGCGCATGGTGCCCCCGGAGGACATCTTTACACAGGAGAGTGCTAAACGGGAGATGTACAACAGGCGATTCTAGAATTCGTGAATAAATAGAACATTTTGGATAAAATTCAATTTACTTTAAATAAACTTATCGTTTATACTGAACTCACCTTGAACTAAAAGCTCTTCTCTATGAGAAAGGACGTAGCGGATTACATACTTTTGAAAGCGCTTTTTTCGAGGGGTGAGAGTTCGATAAAGAGAGGGAGTGTAGAAGGTAGTATGCTGCGAATATATTATGAGGAGGTAATTTTATGTTCAAAGTTAAGCTGGCAAAGGCGGTAATATCTCTCGCACTTTTCGGTACCTTGTTTTCTATTCCGGGGGTGCCTGATGCTCGTGCTGCAGATGCAAGTTGTCCGAATGGTTATGTAGGTCTGACGTTTGATGATGGCCCATCTGGAAATACAACAAACATGCTTAACGCGTTGAAGCAGGCTGGCTTACGGGCAACGATGTTCAATGTTGGACAAAATGCACAAAATAATAAATCTCTGGTTTCTGCACAAGTAGCAGCTGGTATGTGGATTGGCAATCATTCCTATACACATCCAAACATGACTACATTAAACAGTTCTCAGATGTCGTCAGAGATTACTCGGACACAACAGACGATCCAGTCTATTACCGGAAGTTCACCTAAACTGTTCAGACCTCCTTACGGTGCGACAAATGCGACCTTGAAATCCGTTGTGAGCCAAAACGGCCTGAAGGAAGTACTGTGGAACGTAGATTCCCAAGACTGGAATGGTGCCAGCGCAGCCCAGATTGTAGCAGCTGTGAATACGATGAAAAGTGGTGACGTCATACTAATGCATGATCAGTACCAGACGACACTTCAGGCCATTCCGCAGATTGCACAAAATCTGAAGAATCGTGGCCTTTGCTCAGGTATGATCTCATCAACTACCGGTCGGGCAGTCGCGCCCGATAATAGCACTACCAATCCCCCGAGTAACGGAACAAAAGTGGAAGCTGAGAACATGACCAAAGGTGGACAATACACCGGCAATATCAGTTCTCCTTTCAATGGTGTGGTCCTTTATGCCAACAATGATTTGGTTAAATACACTCAGAATTTTGCAACGAGCACTCATAATTTCTCGCTTCGTGGAGCTTCAAACAATGCCAACATGGCTAGAGTTGATTTGAAGATTGGCGGACAGACGAAGGGAACCTTTTACTTTGGCGGAAGCGCTCCAGCGGTTTATACCCTGAATAATATCAGCCATGGGACGGGAAATCAGGTCATTGAGTTGGTTGTAACAGCCGATGATGGGACATGGGATATATATATCGATTACTTGGAAATACATTAACAAGCTTAGGTTGATTGAAAAATAATGCACTATAATGAAATCCCGTTGGGTTGACCCAATGGGATTTCATTATGTTTTTTTCCATTTTGTAACACAAAAGTGGAAGGAAAACATTTATAATGGATGAAATTGTATGTGAAGAATCTGGTTTCTATTGAAAAGTTTCATTGAATGGGAGTGAAATCATCAAATGATCATCATGATTAACGGAGCGTTTGGTTCGGGAAAAACTTCTGCAGCTGAAGCACTTCAGCCCTTAATTGCCAACAGCATGATCTACGATCCTGAAGAAATAGGTTATATGCTCAGAAAACTTCTTCCGGAGAATTGTAGAGAGGAAAGGGAACGTACGGATGATTTTCAAGATATCGATTTATGGAAAATTCTAACCGTAAAGACGGCTAAAGAAGTAAAGCAGAAATACAACAGACACTTAATTATCCCCATGACCATCTATAAAGAGGAAAACTTTAATTACATCTATAACGGGTTGAAAGAGATCGATCAGGACATTCATCATTTTTGCCTTACGGCTACAGAAGAGACGATTTATCATCGTTTGGCTAAACGTGGAGATGAGTATGGAGGCTGGCAGTATCAACAAGCACCAAAGTGTGTTGAAGCTTTCAAGGATGAAAAATTTCAAACTCGCATTATTACCGATCATCTGGAGACTAGTGAAATCATAGAACTCATATTGAGGAAGGTCCTATCCAAATAATTATCCTTTTTTATTAAGGAGGATTTTAGGATGATGATTGTACATGTACTCTTAAGAAAAGAGTGGGAAGCCGCGTTGATTAATGGGATTCTAAAATAAAGTCAGAAGCTATATGGGAAGATCTGTATAATGAAGGCAGGGAATATCCTCATATTTACGGTGAGTTAAATCTAGACGCGGTATTTCATACATATGATGAATAAATGAACAGAAGAGGATGGAACCTAATTGACGACTGTGACTTTTGAAGAGGTAACCGAACAGCACCTCCCTGAAATTAGAGTGATTTATAACTATTATGTAATGAATACAACGATTTCGTTTCATACGGAGGAATTAGATCTTGATCAGATTAAATCCTCTGTCATGAACAAGGATACACGGTATAAAACTTATGTAATTCTTGAAACCGATCAAATGATGGGCTATGTTCTGATCACCCAATATAAGAGTAAACAGGCATATGACATTTGCGGTGAAGTCACCATATATTTGAAGCCCGATATTTTGGGAAAAGGCTTGGGGAAACAAGCACTACATTTTATAGAGAAGATTGCAAAAGAACAAGGGTTCCATACCTTAATTGCGACGATTTGCATGGAGAATACAAGAAGTAAATCCTTATTTGAGAGAAATGGTTATGAACAATGTGCTCTGTTTAAAGAGATTGGATATAAATTCGATAGAAAACTGGATATTGGAAGTTTCCAAAAGATATTGTAAGGAGAATACGAAATGAGTAGAAACCTGTATATTATATCTGGACCCCCTGGAGTAGGGAAATCTACAACTTCCAAGCTGCTAGTTCAGACTTTAGATAAAAGTGCCTACATTTCTGGAGATACGGTTAGTCACTTTCCGGTCAAAGGGCGAGGTAAACCCTGGCTTGATAAGGATACAAACGACTTAACTTGGAAAAATATATCTAGTCTAGTGAAAAACTTATTGGATTATAAATACGATGTTGTTCTGGACTATGTGGCCCTTCCGGAAGACATTGATGGATTAATGACAGAATTGGCAGACTATCATGTTCGCATAATCTATGTTGTATTGATGGTTGATCGTCAAACCATTATTCGTAGAGACCATCTAAGAGCAGAAGAATATCAAATGAAAGAAAGAAGTATAATTCTGCTGGATGAGTTTGAAAATCATCCGGATCTGAGAGTAGACAACAAGCTTTATACTAATCATTTTACAGAAGAACAACTACCTGAAATAGTAAGTGAAATTATAAATAATGAGAAATATCGATTGAAATAACTGTACTGTTATTATGCTTCGAATTTTAAAAATGCACGAGCGTTGAATAACCAATAAGAGGTAAAAAAAATCATTAGATTTTATTAAGTAGGTTGCAAAAGAAAAAAAATCGTTGGGGGGATTATCGATGTCTCGTATTTATGGAGAAAGGATTGTGTTAAGAGAATACCAGGATTCTGATGTGGATTACATCAAACAATGGGTGAACGATCCGGAAATCACAGGGACATTATCAGATAATTTTTTGTATCCTCATTCGAGTTATGAGACAGAAGTCTTTTTCAGGACAATGGTTGAAGGCAAGTCTTCGAATAAAAGTTTTATTATCGGGTTAAAGGATTCGCTAGATTATATAGGCCAGATCGATTTGTACAAAATTGATTATAAAAATCGCTTTGCATGTTTAGCAATTGTAATAGGGAGAAAAGAATTTTTAGGTAAAGGTTATGGAAGTGAAGCAATCCGTGTACTACAGAAGTTTGTCTTTGAAGAGCTGAATTTAAACAGATTAGAACTTGAAGTGTACGAGTATAATGAGATTGCTTACAAATGTTATTTAAAATGTGGCTTTAAAGAAGAAGGAAGATACAGAAAGAAGATATATAAAAAGGGGAAATACTGGGATAGTGTTTGCATGAGTATCTTGAAAACTGAATATGAGCAGTCATAGTCTCCAGAGGCATAAAATTGGAATGTCAATCTCAATAGCTTTGTTCAGTTGTATTCTTTATTAATTTCGATTACGTTTTCCAAAAATCAAAAGATTAATGTACTAATATATATGCATAAAAAGGGTGAACAGATGAACAGAGGAATACGTTTTGAAATACCAAATGCCTATGGTCGCTTTCTTGGGGAGATTTTAAAACCAATGGAAGTATCTAATTTCGATTGGTTTATTGGTGAGGAGGAGTCCTACTTCGTTGTTGATGATACGTTAGGGGATGATCTTTTTCCGGATATGATTATGGGTATGAATGGAGAAGAATTACAGAAACTTATTGATAACAACGAGTATTATTTAATATTTGCGAATTTAAAAGCATTTCCAAAAGGCACACAAATAACAGATGTTATCACCTATGAAGATTATATGTTGAGTGACTGTCAGATGGTTCTTCTTGTGATCGATAGTACCTACGTCACGGTTTATTGTAAGGATTTAGAGAAAGTCGAGGAATTGTATAATCATATAAATAGACAGGGATTTGAATCTCTCGAATATTTAACAGATGAGAATGATGCTAGGATAAAACTATCGGTCTGGTGATAAAGGAGCATGGGATTAATAGCGATGAGTTTAGGTGTTAACGCTAACGAACCTGACACATCTTATTCGGGAATTTGAAACGCCCTCCGAAATCTAAGGAACCTGAGACACGCTATACCAGGTAAAATAGCCTTTTGTAGCGTTTTTATCAGATGATTTTGGAAAATAAGATGTCTCATGTTCCTTACAATTTTAAAAGAGGACGTGAAGGCCGAATAAGATGTCCTGTGTTCCTTAGAAAATCGCCTGGCGATTCGCCAGCATCAGTCACTCTGAACTTCAGCAATTTTCGGACGGTAAGCTGGCACCCATCACTGTTTACTTGCCTGAGTTTTCAGACACGCTCTAGTCCGTTTCCCTATGATATTTGAATGTTTATGAATACGATTACATCTTTATGAAGCAGGGGAATTGCCTTGTCTGATTACTATTGGGATGACCAAATTGAATATCTGAGAAATATGCGGTGGCTTTACTATAACGATGATTATCTTGAATTTTTGTTTTTGGTTCAACGTGTATGGAAGATTAAAAATTTAGTAGATATTATCAACTTGGTTAACCTATGCTCCGAACATGAAAATTACATCGGGAATTGTGACGAGATAGGTGTACTGCTTTTATTACACATAAGGAGGTACACATGATGATATATAGGAGAAAAACCTATATTATTGCGACTTCTTTTGTAGATGAGTTTAATGCTCTGTTTAATGATATTTTGCTGCCATCCCAGTTGAAATACGGATCAAGACTTATTGGGAGATGGCACACAACAATCGATGATGAAACCAGCGAAATTTTTGCGATGTGGGAATACGATACCTTTGAACAATACGAAGAGATTGAGAAAAAGATAAAATCAGATACAGAACACGTAATGCGAGTTCAAGCCCGTTTTGATCAGATTGGAAGACATCGGTATAAAGATGTATTTCGAGAAGAGATTAGGCAAGCGTTTTTCACATCGACAGTAGAGCGCGAACAAACGATTTTGAAGTGAATGAAGAAGGAGTTGAGAGAAAGATGGAGACAGAACGACTTATATTTCGGAAATATACCAAAAATGATTTCGATTTACTTTTTGAGATGACTCGTGAGCCAAATATGATGAAATTTATAAGACATGGAGGACCCTGGACCAAGGAAGAAACCATGCAAAGCCTGGAAAAGTTCATCAACTGGAATAAAGACGATAAAGGGCTGTTCCTCGCATTTAACAAAGAGGATAACAAGTTAATTGGAACCTCTGGACTGATTCCTCAAATCATTGAAGGCAATGATGAGCTTGAAGTTGGTTACTGGGTTGTAGAGCAATACTGGGGAATGGGTTATGGTTATGAACAAGCAAAAGCGTGGAAAGAATATGGCATGGATCACTTGAAGCAGAAAAGATTAATATCGTTAATTCAACATGGCAATGTGGGTTCTATGAAAGTCGCGCAAAAGAATGGCATGAAACACGAGAAGGACGTAGATATAATTGGGAAAAATGTAGCAGTATACTCGATTGAGGTGAAGTGAATATGACTCCATTTCCTGAGCTAGAAACCAAAGGACTGCTGTTAAGAGAGATTAGACAGAGTGATTCCCAAGACATATTTCATATTTTTTCTTCAGATGAAGTTACAAGATTCTACGATTTAGAAAGTTTTACGAATACCAAACAAGCAGAAGAACTCATACAAAGATGGACTGAACGATTCGAAAATGGTCAGGTCATCCGCTGGGGAATTGCTTTGAAATCGGATAACAGAATTATTGGAACATGCGGATTTCATGGTTGGATGAAACAACATCATAAAGCTGTGTTGGGATATGAGTTAGCACCAGAGTTCTGGCGGCAGGGTTACATGACCGAGGTAACTCAGAAAATCGTTGAATATGGATTCAAGAATCTTGAATTAAACAGAATTGAAGCATTTGTAGAGCCAGAGAACGCGGGATCAAGAAAGTTGCTTGAGAAAATTGGTTTCAGTGAAGAAGGCATATTGAAAGAACATTATTATTGGAAAAATCGATTTGTTGATAATGTCATCTATGCATTTTTGAAGAAAGAATATGTATGAGAATACGAATTATTGGATCTTGCGGTAGTGGGAAATCAACATTATCTAAAGAATTGTCGGATAAATACGGTATTCCTTGCTATGAATTAGACAATCTCATCTGGGACAGAAGTGCCGAAAATCTGAGATATCCTGAACATGTTAGGGATGATTCGATCCAATCTATTATCAGTTCAGAGGCTTGGATTATAGAAGGAGTGCAGTGCAAAGATTGGACCATTAAGTCCATCCAGGAAGCGGATTTGATTTTTGTATTAGCTCCAAATGTTTTCATTAGAGATTATCGGATCATAAAGAGGTTTGTATTGTCCAGAATGGGTTTGCAACCGTGGAATTACAAGCAGTCATTTAAGAACTTATGCAAGATGATTGTGAAATGGAACCATCAATATAATATAGAAGAAGTTATATGTACAATTAACAAAAACCATAAGACTGCAACAATCACGAAGAATAAAAAACAAGCGATACAGTTGATTGAACATCATTTGGAAGTGGTTGTAAGTGAAATTGAAAAGAACTTTAGAATCAAACAAGGATTGTCGAAAGAGGAGATGCAGTGGTGAATATAAGAATACAACCAGTCACCCGAGAGAATTGGGAAGAGGCGCTGAATATCTCTTTGTATGAACAGCAAGTCTCATTAGTTCCATCTGTTATTGAGGGGATCGCTTACGCTTATATAAAACCGTGGGATGAAGCATTTGATCCTTACGTACTTGAGATTGATGGTAAGGTATTTGGTTTCTTTTATCTGAGTTATACGCCAGATAGTACAGATAATTACTGGATTGGTGGTTTTCAAATCGATCAATCCTATCAAGGCAAAGGAATGGGAAAGAGCGCTATAAGAGCCATTCTAGATTACATTACAAAACAGCATCCGTTGTGCAAGGTTATTTCATTAACGGTTGAACGTGATAACGAAATAGCACAGAATTTGTATAAGAGCATGTCCTTCATTAGTGAGAACAGAACCAATTCAGATGATGAAGTGATCTACAGGTTGGAAATAAAATGATAGACTCAACATTTCAGAGGGCAATATATCTTTGTTAACCAAAAGCGAGGATTGATTGCGGTATTCACAACGATTATATCCGATGATAGCTTGTTACCACTTCAATGGTTTAACAATTATATATTGAAAGAATAGTTGTTTATGGGAGAGATAACATGAGCCACTGGTTTGATCTAGATGAACTTGATCCGGAGTTAATCAAATTTGCAGTTATGATCGCTAAATACAATAATAAATTCATCATATAAAAAATAGGAAAAGAGGAGGTTGGGAGATCCCAGGAGGCAACAAAGAAATAGGGGAAACACTTTTACACACGGCAAGTCGAGAACTCTATGAAGAGACAGGGGCAGTACACTTCGAATTAATACCTTATGGTGTATATGAATGGAATGGGAGCTTTGGTATGGTTTCTTATGCTGAGGTTAAATTGCTGGAGAGCTTACCGAAGTCTGAAATCGATGAAATAAAGCTTGTGGATGTATTACCTGAAGGGATGAACTTCGGAGATATGTTTTATCGTTTCTCAGACAGATGGGATGGACTTGAGAACCATAAGCTTAAGAAATACACTATCGAAATAAATCATTTGAATGAGTTACCTGAAATTAAAATAAGCTAGTTTTAGTTGGAGGAACTCTGTTTTGAAACTAAAGGAGATGAAAAGAACTAGTGAATAAGAATAAGGGACTCATCATGTCACTATTACTTTTATTGCTTTTAATTTTGTTATGGAATTCCTTTCGAACTTCAATTTTTGAAGCAGTTACTGTTCAAAAGATTAGTGAAAATGAAATGACTGTAATTAATTTTAATAATCTTTAAAGAACAATAGCCGTTCCAATGGATATGTCAAAACTAATTGAAGAGAACAAGGAATACACTATTTTGTACGATAAAAGGGTCTTTGATAAATACAGACTTCGATCAATAAAGCCATAGGATCTTAGAAATAACATGGGAAAGAGAGATGGCAACAATCATGATAGCGTATAGAACGTTGACCCTTGATGATGTGAATCAGTTGCAGGAAATAGATCGCTCGGAACATATTGATCTCATTTATGAAATGAGAGAGAACCGATTGGTTGAGCTTGAACAAAATCATGAATGCTCAAACTGGGATGAGATGCTTTTGAAGAAGATTCAAAATAGATATGTCTATGAATTAGAACAGGGTGGCATGGCATATGGCGCTTTTGCTGACGATCAATTCGTCGGATTTGGTGTGCTGGCACATCAATATAGAGGAAAAGAACGAAATCAATTACAAGTTGACTTGATGTATGTCTCACGCGGGTACAGAAGACAAGGTATTGGAAAACGTATTCTAAACGAGTTAGGTGATGAGGCTAAGAAACGTGGTGCACAGTATCTGTATATCTCCTCCACAGAGACGAAATCAGCGGTATCCTTTTATAAAAGTCAGGGCAGTCAGATTGCAAGCGAGATTGATCAAGAACTTTATGACAAAGAGCCGAACGATATACATATGATAAAGGAGCTGGGCACATGACAACGGTTGGGATACTCGGAACCATTCATATGTATCGTAGGAGCCGATCACAATTACATTTTCCAAGAAGAGCTGATGATAGAACCCGTTGAATTGTTGTATCCGTTACGATAAAGAAAATCGCTGGTAGAATTACAAATGAAACTTATTATTTAAGGAGCATTACATGCGAAACAAAATACGTAAAACACCCAAATACAGCATACTTAGTATTATACTAATGGTTATAGTAGCTCTGATATTTCCCACATGGACACCCAAAATTAAAGGTGAAAACAGCATCAGCATGTTAGAGCAGGTCGAAATTAACGGTACAGGACATGAAGTCATGATCAGGGGTGTTGATCGGACTAATCCTATCCTGATTTTTGTGCATGGCGGGCCGGGATGCTCGGAGATTCCGTACGTAAGGAAGTATCAGAAAGAGCTTGAGCAACACTTCACGGTGGTGCATTACGATCAACGTGGGAGTGGGAAGTCCTATCACTTTTTTGAGGATTACTCGAATCTGACAACAGATGTATTAGTAGATGATTTGTTAGCGTTAAGGGATTATGTATCTAAGGAGTTAAATCAAGAGAAGGTTATATTAATTGGTCATTCATTTGGTACATATATCGGTTTGAAAGCTGCGGCTAAAGCACCCACTCAGTTTCACGCTTATATAGGCATTGGACAGATGGCTAATACACTTCAGAGCGAACTGGAAAGTTTGGAGTACACGTACGAGCAAGCGAAACAAGCCGGTAATGCAGAGGACGTTAAAAAACTGGAGCTAATTCGCAGCTCGATCGAGCAAGGAAAGGAACTTACGCCTAGAATTTTGTTGCAAAAGTACGGTGGTGCAGCCAGACTCATCAACGAGAATAGAGATTATATTTCAGGATTCCTTTTAAATCCCGAGTATAATGGGCTGGATATGATTCGCTTTTATACAGGGATGTTCAGTTCACAAGACATCTTACTGAAGGAAGCATTTGATCAAAATTTACCTGATATTGTTGATCATCTGGAGATTCCTACCTATTTTGTAACGGGTAAATATGATTATATGACCACTGCGAATGCAGCACGTGATTATTTTGACGTATTGGATGCACCGATCAAAGACTTCATTGTATTCAACGAGTCGGCGCATTACCCACAGTTTGAAGAGAAAGAAAAATTCGTAAAGTGGTTAAATGAGCTATTTTAATATGCATTGAGAGGAGCAAGATCATATTGTTAAGTGAATTCATTGAGCTTGAAGAAGAGAGTGATGAGAGTTATCGGTGTTACAGTCTGCAAAATACAGTCCAAATATTCAAACATTCCATACAAGATGAGGATTTAAATGACGTTCGAATATATGTGTCCACAAATACACCGTTAGTTTCAATTGTTGATAAAATAGAAGACTACATTAAGTGGTTTTCAACTTGTGAGACTGTCTTTCGAGAATATTATGAGAATGAACTTCAGGGAAAGGTACATGAGAATTGGTTTAATGAAATTGAAGTTTATCGTGTGGATATTACATTTAACAGTATAACCGACTACGGCGCAACAATATCTTGCGGAGATCATATTCTGCATGATCACATCATGATTATTGATTTTGATAGAGAACAAATTCAAGCAATCCACTTAAACGGATAGATGGATTATTTTGTAGTAAATAGTCACAAAAAACAATAAAGATATCGCTTTATTTTCCATAAATGTGTTATTATGTTGGTGTCGGGCGAAAAATTCATTTGTTTGATCGATAGGGAGAGGAGGCACGTATTCTCGAATCATTCAATCTGTATGGATAGATTAACTGCACTGCTTGTTAAAAATAATAGAATAAGCGGAGGTATGGTTATGTTCAAAAAATGGAAGAGATTTGGCGTCAGCAGCTTGGCGCTTGTGTTAGTGGCTGCCGTGGCCTTTACCGGATGGAGCCCTAAAGCAGCAGCAGCAGACGCTTCGCAAGTGGTGGCTGAGATGGGTGCAGGATGGAATCTCGGCAATCAGCTGGAAGCATCGGTGAACGGTACACCAAATGAGACAGCTTGGGGTAACCCTACGGTAACTCCAGAGTTAATCAAAAAGGTAAAAGCGGCAGGCTTCAAATCCATTCGTATTCCCGTTTCCTATTTGAGTAACATTGGAAGCGCTCCCAATTATACAATCAATGCGGCATGGCTGAATCGAATTCAGCAAGTCGTGGATTATGCGTACAATGAAGGTCTGTATGTGATCATCAATATTCATGGTGATGGGTTTAATTCCGTACAGGGTGGATGGCTACTCGTGAATGGTGGCAATCAGACTGCCATTAAGGAAAAATATAAGAAGGTGTGGCAGCAGATTGCCACCAAGTTTAGCAACTACAATGACCGTCTTATTTTCGAATCCATGAACGAAGTATTCGATGGTACCTATGGCAATCCAAACTCGGCCTATTACGCCAATCTGAACGCATACAATCAAATCTTCGTGGATACGGTTCGTCAGACTGGAGGTAACAACAATGCCAGATGGTTGCTGATTCCAGGCTGGAATACCAATATTGACTACACTGTTGGTAATTATGGCTTTGCTCTTCCGACAGATAATTACAGATCCTCGGCTATTCCTAGTTCGCAGAAGAGAATCATGATCTCGGCACATTATTACTCTCCGTGGGATTTTGCAGGTGAGGAAAACGGTAATATCACACAGTGGGGTGCAACTTCTACGAATCCTGCCAAGAAGTCTACTTGGGGACAAGAGGATTATCTTGAATCGCAGTTCAAGTCCATGTACGACAAATTTGTGACTCAGGGCTATCCCGTAGTGATTGGTGAGTTCGGTTCCATTGATAAAACGTCCTATGATTCCAGCAACAATGTATATCGTGCTGCTTACGCCAAAGCAGTTACAGCAAAAGCTAAAAAATACAAAATGGTTCCTGTTTATTGGGATAACGGGCATAACGGTCAACATGGATTCGCCTTGTTTAACCGTTCAAACAAAACCGTGACGCAGCAAAATATCATTAATGCCATCATGCAAGGTATGCAATAAATTACTGTCTGGCTGTATCCATGTAAACGGCGTGTTCCTGTAAAAGGGACATGCCGTTTTTTTGTGCTACCGGAGATGAAGATGAACAACATTTACCAATGCATTTTACATAAGCCACATACAGAATTCATTAAATCCCACAATAGCTTTTATATACTTAATTTGCTTGATATAGCGAACTAAAAGGACTAGGTGGTAGACAGAATGTTAAAAAAACGTGATTTGCAGGAATGCCTTTCACTGTACAGCTTAATGATGGACCCCGCAGTTTCTCCTTACGTTCGTTATCAATGCCAATCGTATGAAGAATATCTATTCCTGACCAAACAATTGATGGTCGAAGAAGAGCAAAAGACAGTGATTTCCCGAACGATTTTGAATGAAACAGGGCAGCCTATTGGAACCATTGATCTATATCATATTGAGCATCAAACCGGTTTTTTAGCCACATGGATTGGATCACCGTTTTTTGGAAATGGGTATAGCCAAAGAGCCAAATCAGCCTTTTTTGTTGAATTGTTTCTGGAACATGGGATTGAAACGGTATTTATGAAGATACGCAAGCAGAATATAAGATCCAGAAAAGCAGTACAAAAACTGCCTTATGTGAAGTTAGCCAATGATGTGTATCCAGATGTATATCAACGGATTAATATGAACGAACAGATGTATGATCTGTATTATGTTGAACGGTCAGCCTTTTTTCAAAATAGTATGGATCTGCACCAAGTGGTAGCAACGTAACTTATACAGAGAGCGTCAACAGCGGCGTCAGTGATGACGCCGCTATTTGATATGATGATATAGAACGGACCGTGAATATAACATGCAGGAATATAGACTAGAGAATCGAAAGACATTAAGTAGATAACCTCATAAAAAGTGAACGGTTAATCAAGGAGGCATGAAATGAATAATATTAACAAGATTTTGGGTGTAGTCCTCATGCTTGGCAGTGTGTTTATTTCAACGATGGAGAGAATTTCAATCCGAGTCTCTGTCGCTATAGTAGAAGCAGGATATGCGTCAGGAGGGACGAACGTACCCCAGTTTGCTCAGATGAACGAGCATCCAACAGGTTTACTCGTATACTTCATGTTCTTTGTTGGATTCATACTATTGGTGGCGGGATTCCCGGGGAGTTATAAGAAAAATCGTAATCATGGGCATAACAAGGAAGTTTAGCTTGAGGAGGGATGAAAGTGGCCCAACAGGAGGAAGTGTTATCGGGAGGTAATGTGAATCAGGTCGTCAGAATAGGTGAGACGGTTCGCCGGCATGTGAAACCAAATCCATATGTGGTTGAACTGCTTTTACATCTCGAAAAAGTTGGTTATGATCAAGCTCCTCGATTTCTGGGAATAGATGAACAGGGGAGAGAAACGCTCTCTTACCTCGATGGCATCGTTCCAGGCGATGACTACCCTGATCTAGAAGAGTATATGTGGTCAGACGAATCTTTGATTGAAGTCGCAAAACTGTTGAGAAGTTACCATGATGCGACCGTTGGATTTACAACAACATCAGTTTCAACGAACAGATATCCAGGCATAACAGAAGATGAAGTTGTATGTCATAACGATTTTGCGCCGTATAATGTGGTGTACAAGGATGGCTGTCCTCAAGGCATTATTGATTTTGATATGGCGGGTCCGGGTCCGCGAATGTGGGATATCGCCTATGTCTTGTATACATCCGTTCCACTCGCAAATTTCTCACCAGAGATGGACGGAAAGGGTGTAATGCCATACGTCAGCCAGGCACACGGAACTGTTCGAAAAGAACGGATTGCCTTATTCATGGCTACGTACGGGCTGAGTGTTCCAGCAGATTTGAAGGATTGGGTCATATCACGTATCCGTTTCATGTGTAAAACACTGACTGATCGTGCGGCTGATGGAGATGTCGCTTTTATGAAGATGGTCGAAGAGGGGCATCTGGCCCACTATGAGAAAGAAGTCATTTTTCTTGAAAACCATTGGGATGAATGGGTTTGAAAGGTAATGCTAATGGACCGCGTGATAGCCTACGGGCTGGACAGCGGTTTTTTTGTTTCCATCTTCGAATCCCTATGAATTCCATTCTAATCATTTTCAACAATTGTGATCAACAATACAGCAATATAGTTCAGATTAGATCGAAATAACTGTGATACAATTCATTGTAAAGCGCTATCATTGTAAATTATTAAACTATATTGCTTTTTATATTCTGGGAAGGGAGATCTTACTGATGCTAACCATACACACCCCGACGAATATTGCTTTGCAGGAAAATGAAGTTTATGTGCGATCAGAAGCAGATAATTTTCAGGATGAATGGCCTGTTCATACGCATAATGGGTATGAGATACATTATTTTATTCAAGGAGATGCAACCTTTTTAATCGGTGACCGAATATATAAGCCGCTGCCTGGAGATATGTTTATATTCAGAGGCGGTGTGCCCCACCGAATCAATCCTTCAAGAGAAATGGTGTACAAACGAAGTTTTGTCAATTTCACGGAATTATTGCTTTTGGACATGCTTGCTGTCAGTCAGTTGGAGAATCTGATGTCCATATTCCGTCATCCCAATGGGTTATTGGTGCATTGGCCTCCGGAGGAGCGTGAGTATATCACAGCTATATTTAAGGGAATCAAGGAGGAGATGGGGGCAGGAAATACAGGGTACAAAACAATGGTCAAATTGAGTCTTACCCAATTGCTACTGCGGATTTACCGGAAAACAACCAGTGAGCAATCCGCCAATCCTATCTTATGTTCTTCCCAGAAGCAAACAAGCGTAAGCCGGGTTCTTCATTATTTAAACCAGAACTACACGGAGAATGTTTCATTGGATGAACTGTCCAAAACACTCCATTTGAATAAATACTACATTTGTCATTCTTTCAAAGAGACGACGGGATATACCATAAGCAACTATGTTATACGGAAAAGAGTTGCAGAGGCCAAAAAATTGTTGCTGTCTACGGATGCACCGATTTTGTCCATATCTGAGACGCTAGGTTTTAACACACCTGTATATTTTAGCAGGGCCTTTAAACAATATGTGGGTGTATCACCACAGTTATTCCGTAAAAGTGAATTGCTCAACGAAGCCAAAATTCATTAGAACCTTCCAAGGAGATGTTGATATGACAAGAAGAACAACGTTTAAGCTCATCACTAGCATGGTATTGGTCATGTTACTCATCGTATTGACTGCTTGCGGAAATTCAGGTACCAATGCTAATCCAAAACAAACAACCCTGGATTTCCTGTGGTTCTCTGACGGAAAAGAAGGAGAAGTCATCAAGGAAATCATTAAAGATTATGAGCAGACCAATACCAAGGTTAAAATCAACCTGATTGAAGTTGGCTTCAAGGATATCCAAACCAAATTAAAAACAATGTTATCCGGTGGAAAGCCACCTGCCCTGAGCCGGGTCACGGATACCGGATCATTTGCTAATCAGGCGGTTGATCTGACACCTTACGTGGACAATGCGGACCAATTCGAGGATCAATTTATTGACTCACTTAAACCTTATTATGTTATTAATGACAAGCTGGTAGCGGCGCCTATGGATGTTACAGCGAATGGGCTTATTTATAACAAAACCTTATTTGATAAAGCGGGCGTCAAAGTACCGACCTCTCCTGACCAGGTATGGACGTGGGATGAATACACAGCTGCGTTAAAAGAGGTTATGGACAAAGGCGGAGCACGTTATGGCATGGTATGGGATGTCACACCGCATAGATGGTCCACTCTTTTGTATCAGAATGGTGGAAGCATCTTAACAGAGGATGGCACTGCAGCAGCGATTAACAGTGAAGCCGGAATCCGTAGCATGGAGCAGTTCAAGCAGCTTCATCAAGAAGGTATCATGCCCGAATCCGTATGGCTCGGAGGGGAAAATCCGAACAACCTGTTCCGTTCCGGGACGGTGGCTACCCACTGGGCTGGCAACTGGATGATCAGCAATTACAAGGATATCACTGATTTTGAATGGGGAGTCACCTATATGCCAAAAGGAACACAACGTTCTTCAGTGCCAGGCGGGAAGTTTCTGATGGCATTCAAAGGCAGCGGATATGAGCAGGAGGCGGCAGAATTTATTGAATACTTAACGTCCAAAGAAGTGAATTCAAAATATAACCAAGAATCATTGTTTATGAGTCCACGGAAGGACAGCTCTGTATTGAATTATGAATTCGGCAAGGAGATGTTTGAAATTTTCGCAGATGAACTGAAGAACAGTTCGCCTCTTGCAGCTAATGACTGGTCCAGACAGACCATTATATCCAAAATTTCAACGGACCTGAAAAATAATATTGTTGAGGTTTTATCCGATAAGGCAACTCCGCAGGAGGCATTGGATCGAACAGCCAAGCTGATTAACGAGGCTATTGGCAGTCAATAAACGTAAAGCCATGTGGTTAATTCGTATACGGGGGCTTAGCGATTCCTGTAAAGCCTCCCTTTCGAATAACGCATAAGGAAGGGGCAAGCAGATGAGTGAAGGACAACGATTAAACAAAAATACGCTGGCAAAACAGAACAGGAAGCTCATTATTGCTCCTTATCTGTTTATACTACCCAACCTCCTGATCTTTGGAACTTTTATCGTATTTCCTTCTTTATTGGGCCTCTATTATTCCTTCCATGTCTATGATGGATTGAACCCAATGAAGTTCAACGGGCTGGATAATTATATCAAAATTATAGGGGATCGGGAATTTTGGTCGACCATCGGACGAACGGGGATTTATGCAGCGATTGTTGTCCCGCTAATATATGCAGCAGCGTTAGCCATTGCTTTGCTGCTTGCGCGCGAGATTAGAATGCGCGGGTTCTTCAGGGCCGTATTTTACTGGCCGACCATGATTTCTTACATTATCGTAGGATTGACCTGGAAGTGGATTTTCGGAGATTCATTTGGCATCTTGAATCATCTGTTAACCGTGGTTGGTGTGGAACCTGTTGGTTTTTTAACTTCTTCCTTTTGGGCAAATACGGCTGTAATCATCGCGACGGTATGGTCACGTGCAGGCTTTTTCATGGTCATTTTTATCGCGGGTTTGCAGGCTATACCTACGGATTATTATGAGGCTGCCCGCTTGGACGGGGCAACGGGAATAAAGGTGTTTCGATATATTACGCTCCCGTTGTTGAAGCCCACAAGTTTGCTTGTTGTTATGCTGACTCTGATTGACGCGTTCAAAGCATTCCCACTTATGTTTGCGCTTACAGGTGGTGGGCCGGGCAAAGATACTACCTATATTGTTCAATATATTTATGAGATTGGCTTTAACAGACAGGAGCTCGGTCTGGCCAGTGCCATGTCGGTGATACTGTTTATCCTTATTGGTGGATTCTCGGCTCTGCAATTCCGTCTATCGAAAGGAGGGGCTACGTAATGGTCATGAAGCCTATGGTCAAAATCTTCATCTACAGTCTGTTAAGTGTTGCCGCAGTGGTGTGGCTCCTGCCTGTCCTGTGGGTCGTGATTTCTTCTCTAAAAACGAATAGCGATCTGTACAGCTTCCCTCCCAAGTTATGGCCGCAGCCAATCACCTTCGAGCATTTCAAGGAGGCATTCAGTAAAGGCGATTTTGGCTTGTATTTTATGAATAGTACAATCGTAACTGTAAGCTCAACGCTGCTACTGTTATTGATTAACTCCATGGCAGGTTTTGCATTGGCGAAATATCGCTTCCGCGGAAGCGCGATCATATTAATCGCTTTTGTCTCAACACTCATGATTCCGATTGAGGTAATTATGATCCCTATATTCAAGGTGCTGAGCGCACTGGGGCTGTATAATAGCCTACTCGCGATTATTATCCCGCCAGCAGCAACCCCGACAGGTGTGTTCCTTATGCGGCAGTATTTGTTGTCCGTACCGGACGAGCTGTTGGAAGCTGCCCGGATGGATGGAGCGGGCGAATGGAAAATTTACTGGAGTATTATTCTTCCGATAGCGAAGCCGATTCTTGCGGTGCTCGCAATCTTCTCCTTCATGTGGAGATGGGATGATTTTGTATGGCCGTTAATTGCGATTAGTGATCCATCGAAATATACGATTCAGCTTGCACTCTCTAATTTTATTGGTGAATACAACGTAGATTGGGGAAGTTTGCTTGCGATGTCCGTCATCACGATGCTTCCGGTACTGATTGTTTTTATGGTTTTCCAACGGTATTTTGTCAGCGGTATGATTACTTCAGGAATGAAAGGATGAGTTGAATGTCAGATACCACCCGGAGTGGGATGGATACCTTGAATTATAAACCTATGAAATTAGGTCACAATCAGGTCATTAATCATTGGATGATCAGCGGCATATATACAAAGCCTGTTGCCTTTGTTCCAACAACGATGGAGGGAGATATTAATGATTGGCTTATCGATGGTTTTGCCATTCATGAGAATCCATGCAGAAAGGAATTTGTAGAACATAGGAGAACGCAGCCTGTGAACCGATTTTTTGATCAATGGAGCGAGTTTCCTAGCCCGGGAGACGACTTCGTTGGAGAAGAGAACGGAATGCCTTGGGCACTGTATTCACCTTGGAATAATCCACGGGTAGAGCAATCAGGATTTTGGTTTGTACCGACACATCTGCGCAGTTACGCGGCAACAAGACTCATTTCTCCGACTGCTCATACCGCCGCTTTGCGGATTAAGACCTATGGCAGTCTGACGTTGTGGGTGAATGGGGAAATGGTAACGGATTTTGCGCCACTCAAGCGTAACAAGGAGCAGGAAATCGTTATTAAAGCTGAACTTGTAGCTGGAATCAATGAGATCTATGCATGCTGGGAGGATCTGGCTGAGCGGGATACCATGTATGCTTTTGCGGTGGAATATTTGGGAGACGAGGAATTGGTGATTTCCCTGCCTATTGCTTCTCATTTGGCGGAGTCTGTAAAATCCGCAGAGCAAGCCCTCGAACAGGCTTATTTTCCTTCGGATATCTTCAAAGGTGAGCAGATTAAGCTCAAGCTGCCGCTTCCCTTGCCGGACATCGTTAGAGAGATTGATATTCAGTATGGTAATTTTTTTGATGGCACCGAAAATAAGACGATACACATCGCCGAAAAGGAAACTGACCTGGTCCTGGCACATACGAATCAACTCGGTCATCATTACGTATATTTCACGCTGGCCATTTCAGTTTCAAATGTTGTACTAACCAAGAAGTTTGGCTGCCAATCCTATGATACCAGCTATGATGAGGCTGCTCAGCAAGCTGCGGATATTGAAGCCCGCAAATCCTTGGCTCTGCGATGCATTGCCGAGAAGGGCAGTCCCAATATTCATAAGGCCATCGCCATGCTCAAAACAGGAGGCAATCTGCAAGAAGCGGAGAACATTTTGCTTGAGGGTGTGGAAGGGATCGAGCAACGGAAGGATTGCAGTGACTTCTATCTGGTGGGACTGTTCCGTCTATGGAGAGATGAGCGAAATAGCGGTCTGTTCAGTGAACCGTTCTGGGATCGGGTAAAAGCAAGTATTCTTGGCTATCGATATTGGATTGATGAACCTGGCGATGATGTGATGTGGTTCTTCAGTGAGAACCATGCCTTGTTGTTCCATACCAATGAACTGTTAGCCGGACAGCTGTTTGGGGATGAAATGTTCAGCAACAGTGGTGAATCCGGTGAAGTACACCGTCAAAAAGCAGAGCAGAGGCTTGTATTATGGTTTGAGCGCTTTTTGGATGAAGGATTGGCAGAATGGAATTCAAGTGCATACATTCCGATTGATGCGGTTGGGCTATTGCATATCTATGAATTTGCCCATAATGAACAGCTCAGACAGCAAGCCCAAAAGGCAATGGACCTGTTATTCTATTATATTACCGTTCAGATGCATCAAGGAGTCTTGTCCACAACGTTTGGGCGCAGCTATGAGAAGGAACTGCTGGGTGGTTATGCAGCGGGAACCACTTCAATGTGCTGGATCGCTTATGGCGTTGGCAATATAAACAATTATTCAATAAGCAATGTTGCCTTGAGTTTATCCGATTACAGTCCTCCAGCAGAATATCAGGAGCATCTGTTGCTCGGGGACAATCAGCAGTTGGTGTTCGCTAATCAGCAGGGCAAGGGAGGTTACGCCAAGCTCTATCACTGTCGGACCAAGGAATACTCCTTATCCTCAATCATTCGCTTTCGTCCAGGCAAGCCAGGTTATCAGGAGCATGTCCAGCATTTATCTCTGTCACCTGAGGCGCTGATCTGGGTGAATCATCCGGCAGAAATATACAAGCATGGGGATGGTCGACCTTGCTTCTGGGCTGGGAATGGAATATTGCCCGATGTTGTTCAACATGAAGGGATCGCTTTGATGATGTTTGATATTCCTGCGGATAACAACTCTGACTGGACACATGCTTATTTTCCTACTCACTCCTTCACGGAATGGGTAAGGCATGAGAACTGGCACTTTGCCCGTTTGGATAAGGGTTATGCAGCTATATATGCGGCCAACGGGACGAGTATGGAGAGCAGCGGGGTGACAAGAAAACGTGAGCTTATTTCCCCTGGCTTGCGTAACGCCTGGATTATAAGAGCAGGAAGCGAACAGCAATTCGGGTCATTTGACGCTTTTATCAACCAAGTTTGTTCTGCAAGCCCGCAATTCGATAATCAAGCTTTAACTCTCACTCTAACAGACCCGGTATATGGTCCAATTCAATGGGGAATGAACAAGCCTTTTCTTATTGAAGAAGAGGAAATTATACACGAAGGTTATGGAGTGAAGGGACAACTGAAGTTACTGGACATGGAGCGCTGAATCGTGTGTAAGAAACCAAGGGAGTGATAACCAACATGCTGAATCAAATGGTGCTGCAGGAGAGAATAAGCAAGGTATCCCAAGCGATGGAGTCTATGAAAAACACAAGCATCAATGAACAGTTTCCCATCGGACTAATCGACATACATCTATGGGAATGGCCGCAAGGTGTCGGTCTGTATGGCTTGCTTCAGCTCCATGAGGCAACGAAAGATCCCAAAGTGCTAGAATTTCTGGAATCATGGTATAATGCAAGGCTGATGGAAGGGTTACCGGAAAAAAATGTGAACACCTGCGCTCCGCTCCTTACTTTGATCTCATTATGCGAGCTGACCGGAAACAAGGAGTACGAACAGGTCTGTGAGGAGTGGAGCAGTTGGATCATGGATGGACTGCTGCGAACCGGAGATGGTGCGTTTCAACATATGATCACGGGAGATGCCAATGATGGTCAAATTCTGATTGATACCCTGTTTATGACGGTGCTATTTTTGGCCAAGGCAGGGGTATACTTCAAGAAACCCGACATGGTGGAAGAAGCCAAACGACAGTTCCTTGTGCATATCAAATATCTATATAACAAGAAAACCGGATTGTTCTATCATGGCTGGGATTTCAATGAAAATCATAACTATGGTGCTGTTCATTGGGGAAGAGGCAATGCATGGTATACGGCGGGAGTTATGGATTTCCTGAATATCATTCCGATCGAAGACGGGCTAAAGGCCTATCTGTTGGATACAGCAACCGCTCAAGTCAGAGCACTGAGCAAGCTTCAAGGTGAGGATGGCATGTGGCACACTGTGCTGGATGATCCAACCTCTTACAAAGAAACTTCGGCAACGGCAGCGATTGGATACGGCATTCTTAAGGGAATCCGGTATGGATACCTGGATGAATCCTATCGCCAGAATGGCTTGAGTGCGCTTGAAGCGGTGTTGAAACAGATTGATGATAACGGCGTTGTACAGCAGGTGTCCTATGGTACACCTGTGGGGCAGGATGCTCAGTTTTATAAAGATATAGCGATCAGTCCGATGGGATATGGACAAGCACTTACGTTGTTTATCCTGATTGAGGGCTTGCGGGCTCCAACCGCCGAATAGAATCAGGCGGACTTGTACGGAGGATAGGGGATACAGTTTCCTGTATCCTCCTTTTTGTTTTAGTAAGCTCGAATCTCGATTAATTCGGCATATCTGCTGCCATTTGTGGCATCAATTATGATTCTCAGAGCCTGAGCTGACACAGGGACATCCAGGGGATGAATAACTTTTCTTTTGTGATTTTCTTGAACACTTGCGACTTGTGTCCATTCGCCAGCAGGAGTCAGTACCTCCACGTGATAATCACGCACCAGCTCAGGCATCACGCGGAATGTTGTGTGATGGTGATGTAAATTAACCAGATCCTCGTTCACATCATCATTAAACGTCAAGTGCAACTCAGCCAAGGTTTGTGGCTCTTCCCATGTCAGTTGCACCCATTCAGGATTGCCAGACTGCATCGGCTGCGACATCCACTGTTGCGGCCCACCGAAGGGGCGATGGTAACCGTTGATCGTGTTGTCCGATGAATAGGCCGAAGTCTCAGAGAGGGTACGACAGCAGAATGGCTGACGCGCCAACCCCTGCATGGACCATAATACAACAGGCTGATCCGTGGCATGATCCTCCAGATTTTTGGACACGTGGTTTTCTTCTGTTTTGAAGAAGATCAGCACCCCGCTGTGTGCTTCTGTCGAATGATAGAGTGAGACGGCTTTATTGGAGCGGATGATTATAAAAGCATTCTGTGGTTCTTCCGGTCGCCATTCGAGCGGCAGCTTCACCCACTGCGCAGTTCCTGCTGTAACGTTAACAGTCGCCGTAACTTGTAACAAATGCGGGACGTAGTTCTCCTTACGCCCCGTATCCCACAGCTCTACCGTCAGCGCGGTATCGCTGGATGCATCCAGCAGCAGCTCCAGGCCGCTGAGCACTGGATGCACAGGCAGCAGCAGGGCGACATCTGTACCCAGCGGGTACGTCTCGCCAGGCTGCTCAAGGGCGATGCCCGTCAGCGTGCTGGAGGCTGTAACCTGGGCACGCCGGGCCAGATCCAGCTCATCGTGGCTGCGCACCCCGGTGATGGAAGCGTCCTGCCGCAGCAACGTCTGCTGCAGCACCGCCAGATGCCTCGCGTGGAGCTCGCGCGGCGACACCCCCATGGACGCGCAGAGCGCCGCGCCCGTACCCGCGGCTTCGCCGATGACCGCGCATGTTGCCATGACGCGCGTTGTGCCGAAGGCGACATGTGATGCACTGATGTCGCGCCCGGCCATGAGCATATTCCGCACATTCGCGGAATACAGCGAGCGGAACGGCACGTGATATACGCCATCGGCATGCATATGCTTCGAGCCACTCGCTTCGGCGTACATGCCCTGCGGGGGATGCAGGTCAATGGACCAGCCGCCAAAGGCAACGGCATCCGGGAACTCCCGCTGGCTGATAATATCGTTCTGGGTGAGCACATAGTCACCCGTGAAGCGGCGGTACTCCCTTTTGCCAGGTAGAGAACCAATCCACTCCAGCGTCATATGATCTGCATCAAACTTGCCGGAGTTCTTGATATAGTCCCAGATCCCGTAGATCACGGACCACAGTTCATCACGGATCAGCTCATTGTCATGAACGGTGTCATGTTCACCGCCCCATTCAATCCACCAATAATGACAACCGGAATCCCCGCTGCGAATGACCCGGCGAATCGGAATGCTGGTCTGTGTAATATCCTTGGCAAAAGAGGGCGGGATATAGCGGACAGGCGCACCAGCATCTTTGGTATAAAAGAGAAGTGTACTGCCCAGCGTGATCTGATCAGCCACCTCTGGTGCCCACTCTTCACCATATTCGCTGCGGGCTTCCCGGCCGAGTGCAAACTTTGCTCCAGCCAGAAAGCCGACCAATCCATCACCCGTACAGTCCAGATAGATCTGGCTTTCGAATCGGATTTTGCGCTCAGAACCCATCATCCAGCCAGTGACAGAGGTGATCTTTCGTTCATACCCATCGCCTGAGGCTTGCACTTCATGCACATCCGTATTTAAATACAAGGTGATATTCGATTCGGCTCGGACCGCTTCGAGAATGACTAGGTCCCAGAGATACGGGTTGCCTTCCGGGTTGCGGTACTGGTTCTCTACAAACAATTCCCCCATAATACCCGTTTCCCGGGCATAACGGTTAATCCCGTGGGCGGTGGCACCGCACACCCAGACCCGAACCTCGCTGCTGGAATTGCCGCCAAGCACGGGGCGGTTCTGCACCAGCGCAACCTGCTGCCCCATGCGGGCAGCGGCTATCGCGGCGCATACACCAGCAAGTCCTCCGCCGATGACGGTGATGTCGTATTGTACATGTTCTTGTTTCATATCTGTGACCTCCTTAACTGAAGTTAGATCCACCTTGACTCCAACTACATATCTATAATTTCATCTTAGATTTATATATTCACTTTTTAAATGCACTATACTATCATCAAACATATACTTTATTTCACAGAAAGGGTGGTCAAGTCATGGAGCTGCTTAACCACATCTACTGGAAGCAAAAAGGGGAATTTGCTCTTACGGAAGATATCTATACGACTTGGGTGGCTTTTGCCGTCGAAGAGGGAATATTCCATTATGAGATTGGGGGTCAGATCGGAGAAGCGAGTTTTGGCGATCTGGTGCTGTGCCCCCCGGCGGTTCCTTTTCGGCGGACAGTCATTACCCCGCTGACATTTCACTATTTACAGTTTAGCAGTAGCCTGGAGGAGGAGGAGTTTCTGCCACCAGCCGGAAAATCGCTGATTAATGACACGAAGCGGTTAGCCTCGACGTACGCTTATTTACGCCAGGACAGTGAGGAGAATAAGGGGGAAGTTGCCCGTTGGAAGACACATTTTATGATGGATTTGTGGCAGTTGTATCAGGTGGAACGCAGACAGAATCGCTTAAAGGAGCGGAGATTTACCGAAGACGCACGAATGGCTGAAGCGGCAGCGCTGCTGGAGGAACGGGCGGAAGAGGAGATCAGCCTTCAGGAATTGGCACAGCGACTGGCCTTGAGTCCGGTGCAGTTGACAAGGCGTTTCCGGGAAGCTTTTCAGGAGACGCCATCAGGCTATCTCAAACGGGTCCGTCTGAAAAAAGCGCAGAACCTCTTGGCTGACAGCAACCTGACCCTTAACCAAATTGCCGAGCGATGCGGATATGAGAACGGTTTTTATCTGAGTAGAGTGTTCTCCAAAACGTTGGGCATAAGTCCATCTGAGTATCGCAGGAGACACAGGGTGTAAGCTGAAAGAAGTGAGCAGAAAGATTTGAAGACAACTTTTGAAGCCAGCGGAGCACCAGGTATACACCTTCGTTACGGGTTGTCAGATTATGGAGGAGCTGGTGTGAATGAGTGCAGAAGCAACGGATACTGCATTTCTAACCGAAATTAGAGGGGGAAGTACATTTCAGTTGTAGATCATGGACAATTTATACTATAATTTACCATATGGAGTCCTTATCCGAACGTATGCCCCCCGTATCCGTTTGAATGAGGACTCTGATTTTATAATTAAAACCAAGGAGGTGGATATGGCCTTAGCCTTTGGAATAAGGAATTCATCCTAATATTCGATAAAGGAGAATGGAAGCGGTGAGAAAAATGATATTTTTGAAAGCGCTTAAATTTGTTTTGATGATAACTTTGTTAGTTCCTTCGTATTGGGCAGCTCAGTCTGTTCATGCGGCAGAAGGGGAGAATACCTTGATTCTGAGTCATGATTTTGAAGATGGCACGGTCCAGAGCTGGAGCGGACGCGGTGAAGTAGAAATGCTTCATGCAAGCGCCGTTGCAGCTCGTACCGGAGATTATGGACTGGAAGTGAGCGGGCGTGCTATGACATGGCATGGGCCAGCGCTGGATGTGACAGAACTTTTGGAGGTGGGACAGACGTATGTGTTCACCGGCTGGGTGAAGCTTCCGGCGGGAGCGTCCAGCACAAACCTCAATATGTCTTTACAGCGTACCCTGCCAGATACAACACATTATGAAAATTTAACATTCGGTACCGCATCCGCAGGCGGATGGACCAAGCTTACTGCACAGTTTAAAATGCTGGAACCAGCGAATCAGTTATCGGTTTATTTTGAAGTGCCAGACCGTGCCACAGCTTCTTTTTATGTGGATGATTTCCGATTGGAGAAGTTGCCGGATCTCGGACCCATTGTGATCGAAGAAGACATTCCTTCCCTACAGGATGTTTTGGCGGGCAAGTTTCGAATTGGGACGGCCTTCACGAACAATGAACTGCTGACCGAACCTGACAAGCAGCTGCTTACGAAGCATTTTGATAGTCTGACACCAGGCAATGTTCTGAAATGGGACAGTACCGAGCCGCAAGAGGGTATGTATAATTTCAGCGGGTCGGATGCCGCAGTCGCTTTTGCAGCAGCGAACGGACAAGAGATACGTGGGCATACCCTCGTTTGGCATACACAAACTCCGGATTGGGTATTCCACGATGCCAACGGCAATCTGGTGAGCAAAACGGTGCTGTATGAACGGATGCAGCAGCATATTGAGACGGTAATGGAGCGTTATCAAGGCCAGATCTACGCTTGGGACGTTGTGAATGAAGTCATTGATGCCTCCGAACCGGATGGCCTGCGGCGCAGTCTGTGGTACCAGATTGCCGGGGAAGAATATATTGAGAAAGCATTTGAATTCGCCCATGCAGCCGACCCGGATGCGAAGCTGTTCATTAATGATTACAATACCCATGAGCCGGCCAAAAGCCAGGCCCTCTACAATTTGATCACTCGCCTTCAAGCCAAGGGTGTGCCTATTGACGGAGTCGGCCATCAAACACACATCAGCCTCTTTTATCCAACCCTTTCGGAAATTGAGAGTTCCATTGTCAAATTTAAGGCGCTGGGCCTCGAAACACATATTACTGAGCTTGATGTAAGTGTATATTCCAATGATTCGCAATCTTATGATATCTTCCCGGAAGAACTGAAGACACAGCAGGCGGCGCTGTACAAGTCCCTGTTCCAGATCTTCCTGAGGCATACGGATACAGTCAAAAATGTTACCTTGTGGGGCAAGGATGATGCCAATACCTGGCTACGAACCTTCCCGGTCGCCCGCAACAACTGGCCGCTGCTTTTCGACGAGCGACTCCAGTCCAAGCCAGCCTATTGGTCCGTATTAGAGACGGTCCAGGTCGAGGCAGTACCTGCCGCTCCGCAGAATCTGACTGCCACTGCGGTTAGCGACAACAGCATCAATCTAAGCTGGAGTGCATCTGCAAGTGCGACCTCCTATACGGTAAACAGGTCGCTGACAGCAGCCGGACCGTATACATCTGTGGCCATTGTATCGGGAACAAGCTATAAGGATATGGCGGTATCTGCTGGAACCACCTACTACTATGTGGTGAATGCGGTTAACAGCGTTGGGAAGAGTGTGAACTCCGTTCAAGCTTCCGCAAAGGTCCAGGGTGGAGGGCCGCCAGAGCCTGCTGGCAATCTGACTCTAGCCTATCGTGCAGGGGATACAAATCTGCTCGATAACCAAATGAAACCGCAGTTTGTCATTCACAACAACGGTACCTCCGCAGTTAGCCTGAATGAACTGACAATTCGTTACTGGTATACAGTGGACGGGGAGAAACCACAATCCTTTTTCTGTGATTATGCACAGCTTGGAGGCAGTCAGATCAGCGGCAGCATTGTGAAACTGCCTGCACCTGTTTCTGGAGCGGACCATTATCTGGAACTGAAGTTCGGCACCGGAGCAGGCGTAATCCCGGTCGGAGGAACCTCTGGGGAGATACATACCCGGTTGCACAAAGCAGACTGGTCCAATTACAGCGAAGGGGATGATTATTCCTTTAACCCGCTGCAGACCTCTTTTGCCGATTGGACCAAGGTAACTCTTTACCGGAACGGCGAGCTTGTCTGGGGAGTGGAGCCTATATCCTAATTTGCTAAGTCGTTATATCTAGCCTAGCCGGAGATCCCAGATCTCCGGTTTTTTTAATGCAATAGAACAAATCTGTGTATCTCTATCCCTTCCCTGGCAACTGGTATCACATATCCATGCGAATGAGCCCGGCCCCGGCCGAAGCGGGGGAACTGATGGTATAATGATCTCAATAATTGCAGGGGGAGCGCTGAGAGGATGACAAAGCCCGACTGGAAGACCTTTTTGCCGCATAAGCTCAGGTATCGGCTGTTTGGTGCGTTTGTGGTGCTGATTCTGCTGCCATTCAGCGTACTTAATGTCTACAACTATGGACAGATCGAATCTCTGGTTGAGCAAAAAATCAGCGAACAGAGCCACGAGCAACTGGTGCAGATGTATGGTTCTCTAGAGGACCAGATGAGTATTGCATTCAAAACCCTGATTTTTCTGGAACAGGATTCAGCCGTAAGAAACGTCCTGACTTCTCCAGACAATCGTTCTCCGCTTGAGAATAAGTCGTTGGTGGAAGAGAAGTTCAAGATGATCAACAACAGCTTTTTTCTATATAATCCTTCCGTGTACTTCACACTGTTAGATTTTCATGATAACGTTTACACTTCGTATTTGCCCAAAAAAGCTCTGGCCTATGGCCCTTATCGGGAACAATTTCGCAAGCATCTTGGAGAAATGACCTTCATCAAGGGCAACACTGATTCAAACTCGTTTCCATCAGAAGAGTTGCTCTACCGCTGGGATGCCCGGGATACCAACCATGTCCTGCGGGAGCTATCCTCCAGCCCGTATCTGTTGTCCCTCTATGCGTATATGAAGGACAGTGGCGGCAAAAGGTACGGAATGGCACGGATCAGCATCGATTATTCGTACTGGTTTCAGTCTATGCTGAAGGATTCGCAGAGCAATCAGGAGTATTTCCTGATTACTGGCAATGGGGAAACGATTGCCCGCTCGTCCGAAAAAGCGGTACTTTCCCCAGACGTGACCCGGGAAATTGCACTTCATCCGGCAGAGGCCTATCTGACGGATAATGATTCAGATACGCTGATTAACTACGTATACATCGAGTCACTGGACTGGTACATGGTAAATCGTATTCCACTAGCTGTGTTGTTCACGGAGATATCGGGGCTTAAGCAACGCTATTTTTTAACGTTTTTTGGCTTCACAGCAGCATTTGTGCTCATGGCCTTTATGATCTCGGCGACGTTCACTCGGCCTTTATCACATCTGCAGAACCAGATGAAGGAGGTAGTACGCAAAAACCTCAAGGTCCGTATCCCTGAAGGCCGCAGCCGCGGAGAAGTGCTGGAACTGACACGCACGTTTAATACGATGCTGGATGATGCCAATCAGATGATCAACAGACTCAAGGCGGAGGAACGCCAGAAGGAAGCGGTACATTTTCATATGCTCCTGGCCCAGATGAATCCGCACTTTCTCCTGAATACATTGAATACAATGAAATGGAGTGCGATCCGCAGCGGGAATGAAGAGATCTCCGAGATGTGTGTTTCCTTGGGCAAATTACTGGAGGTCAGCCTGAATTCACAGGTCGAATTGGTATACCTGAAGGACGAGATTGAGTTGGTTCAAGCCTACCTTCATATCCAGCGGATTCGTTACCGTGATAGCTTTGAGGTGACTTGTGAATTTGACGAAAAACTTGAGTATGCGCTCGTGCCCAAGCTGAGCTTGCAGCCACTGGTGGAGAATGCCATTCACCACGGTGTCGGGCCACTGGAGCAGCTTGGTCAGATCCGCATCGGAATTTACAGGAAAGACACAGGAAAGCTGATGCTGGAGGTGGCAGACAACGGAATTGGAATGGAGGAATCCCGGCGTCAGCAGATGACCCGCACACGTCCGGGGATCGGCCTGTCTAACCTTAAGGAACGATTGCGATTATTGTTCAAAGGCCAAAGTGAACTTGAAGTGATTGATACCAAGCCGGGGACATTAGTGAGGTTCAGCATTCCTTTTTTATTGTCGACGCCGTACGTACAGAAGCGATCTCACTAGACGACTGGAGAGGGGAATCTGGCATGTGGAAGGTATTACTTGTGGAAGATGAAGTATTTGTACGTGAGTCGGTGCGAGAGATTATTTCCTGGGAAGAGCTGGGCTTTACGGTCATCGGAGAGTCTGGTAACGGTACCGAAGCGCTGGCGATGATTATACAGGATACACCGGATCTGGTACTGACCGATATTGTCATGCCAGGTATGGATGGTCTGGAATTACTCAAACAGACCCGTCAGGCCGGGTTAAAAACCAAATTTGTCATGCTCACCTGTATGGGGGAGTTCGAATATGTACGTCGTGCAATGGAATACGGGGCTTCCAATTATATTCTGAAACTGTCCATGAGTGTGAATTCACTGCGTGATACACTCCGTAAAGTGAGTGCAGAACTGGGAGCTTCGACTGAAGCCCGGACAGAGACAGATCATCATGAAGTGCCACCTTCCACACCGGTTCTCACATCAACGCCTGTTTCACCTGATTCTCTTACGGTCTCTTCTGCGCCCCCGTCTGATACGGATCTTCCATTTACACCTGTTCGTGAGCCGATTGTGAAACATCCGGAGATTAGCAAAATAATTCAGTATATCGGACAGCATTACGACCAGGACATTACCGTCAAATCCATGTCACGATATGTGATGATGGGTGAGAATTATGTGAGTGCTTTGTTCAAAAAGAAAACCGGCCATACCCTGATTCATTACTTGCATGGGGTACGGATGGAGAAAGCGGCTGAATACTTGCGCGAGACGGACCTCCCTGTACAGGAGATTGGTTACCGGGTAGGGTTCGGAAGTGATAATTATTTCATTAAAATATTCAAGCGTTGGACCGGTTGCACGCCCAGCCAGTACCGCCATCGTTCGTGACTCACAGGATGAGTAGAAGGAATATGTGTACCGAGTGCTCAGGCAAGCACAAGTAAATCCGTATTTTTGTTCAATCCGAATCATGGATATGTATCTTATGAACCCAGCAAGGTCCCTGCTACGATATAACGGAAGGTACACTTCAATTCAGGGAGGTCATGTGACCAGATGAGAATCAAAAAAGGATTAACGGGATTAATCGTAGGTGCGCTGATGCTGGGCTTGCTTGCCGGCTGTGTAGGTAAAAATGAGACGAACGGTGGAGATAACGGAGGTGGAGCGGCAGGGGGAAAAGTGAAGCTCACCATGTGGGGCGCGGTGCCGCCCGAGAATGGTCCACAGGAAGTGGTGGATACCTGGAATGCGGAACATCCTGATATTCAGGTGGAATATGTGCGGTTTGTGAATGACGATGATGGCAACCTGAAGCTGGATACGGCGCTGTCCACCGGGCAGAACGTTGACCTGTACGTCAACTATACCCTCACAAATCTGGATAAACGCATCAAGGGTGGGACAGCACTGGATCTGGGCGAGTTCACCGATTACAACATTGATGAGAAAATGGGTGAAGATGCGGCTTCCTGGAAAGTGGACGGCAAATATTACGGGATGCCAACCAAGAAAAACGCTGCCTTTTTCGCTTTAAATATGAAAGCGCTTGATCAGGCGGGACTGAGCGTACCAACAGCCTGGACTTGGGATGAAGCCCGTGAATATGCACTCAAACTGAAGACAGCTGGCTTCAAGTACGGATTGGTGCAACATACCGCTTCCTATGTAGACCCGCTCGATTCCGTTCTGGTGAAGAACGGTTATGTTAAGGCAGACGGCACTTCCAACCTAGATGATCCGCTCGTCACTAAATGGCTGGAGACTTTGAACGGAATGATGAAGGAGGATGCAACCACCCCTCCGCTCGGAGAGCAGCTGACTTCCAAAATGCCGGTGGAGAACATGTTCCTTGGCGGTGAGTCTGCCATGATCAACATCGGCGAATGGCTGATCCGCACATCGAACAACATGACCGAATTCCCGCGGGATTGGAAAATTGCCTTTGCCCCTGTACCGAGACTGGCTGCACAAGAAGCAGATATGGTGAAGAGTGGAGGACTTGGTGACTTTATTGCGATTAATTCCAAGTCGAAAAATAAAGAAGCCGCATGGGAGTTCCTGAAATGGTACGCCGATGGGGGAATGATGCCGATGGCTGCGGGTGGACGTTTGCCTTCCTCCAATGCGGTTGATCAACAGACTGCGATCGATCATCTGCTTGGCGATTATGCCGATTCTTATGATAAAGAGTCTCTGGAATTTGTGTTGTACGGTGACGAGACACCTACGTTTGTCCGCAGCATTGCGCAGGAAGTGGTCGATCTGCGTGCACAGGAGTATGAAAAGTTCTTCCTCGGTAACCAGACTGCCGAAGTAACGGTACAGAACATGGTCAAACGCCATAATGACTGGCTGAAGCAGAATCAATAGGTTGCAAAAGCAATGAGTCCAAAGGCCGTCCCAATGGGGCGGTTTTTTCTATATAAGCAATAGAACAATTCCATGTTGTTTTCCTCCCGAAAGGCACTGCCGAAATACATATATCTGTGATATCAGGTACAGGGTTATGTTCCTTAAATGTTAGAGGACATCTTGTTATGCTTAATTCCAGAACAGATGTTAAGGAGTGGGGGAGCATATGCATAAATCCTGGATGAAACGGCAGAGCAGACTCGGGTATCTGTTTATTGGGCCCAATATGATTGGCGTGCTGTTGTTTTTTATTATACCGGCTGTCTATTCGTTCTATCTCATGTTCACTGATTACAAATTCATGAGCCCGGAGACGAATTTCGTCGGGCTGGACAATATCCGCCGGATGTTGAATGATGATCTGTTTGGCGTGGCGCTGCGAAATACATTTGTATTTCTGTTAGCGGTTCCGGTATCGATGGGGTTGGCATTTATCGTGGCGGTGGCGCTGAACAAGTCGGTGTATTGGCAAAAAACGCTGCGTGCCCTCTATTTCATGCCCTATATCACCAGCGGCGTTGCCATCGCTTTTGTCTGGATGCTGCTGTTCCAGCCAACATCGGGGCCCATTAATGGCTTCTTGCGGGGGATCGGTATTACGAATCCACCCGGATGGTTATCAACAACCGAATGGTCCATGTATGCGATTGATATCATCTGGATCTGGTTCATGTTGGGTTACAACATGATTATTTATCTGGCCGCTTTGCAGGAAATTCCGGAGGAATTGGTTGAGGCTGCACGGATAGATGGAGCCCGTCCTTGGCAGACGATACGCCAAGTGATCTGGCCGCTTGTGAGTCCAACGACCTTTTTGCTACTGATTACGGGGCTGATTATGACGATCAAAAACTTTGGTATCATTCAAGCGATTACCCAGGGTGGGCCGGGGAACAGCACAACGGTCCTGTCACTTTTTATCTACCAGAATGCCTTCCGATATTACGAGATGGGATACGCTGCCGCCATAAGCTGGGCACTCTTTGCCATCATCATGATATTCACTGTTTTGCAGTGGCTCGGTCAGAAACGTTGGGTTCACTATTAAGGAGGGGAGGGATCGTTATGGAGAAACAAATTGCCGCGAATGCGAAGCCCACAGCTCCACATTCACCTAAAGTTAAAGTCCGCATGGAGTCCTTGACGCAGATTCGAAAAATCATACTGACAATTCTGATGTCCGGGTTTGCCCTGCTGATGATTATGCCGTTCATCTGGATGATCAGCACGTCGTTCAAATCTCCGGCGGACGTATTCACCTATCCCATCCAGTGGATACCCTCCAGCCTGAACTGGGAGCATCATATTAAGGTTTGGAGTGGAGCGGACACCTTTGCGACGTATTATCTGAACTCGTTGAAAATATCGCTAATTAGTACGGTCGGAGCTGTATTTCTCTCGGCTTTTGCAGCCTATGGCTTCGCACGGATTCAATTCAAAGGTCGGGAGACATTGTTCCTAATCTATCTCTCGATGATGATGGTGCCACCGCAGGTACTCTTTGTACCGAAGTTCCTGATGTTTGAATGGGTCGGCATATATAATACGCATTGGGCATTGATCCTGCCCGGAATGTTCACGATCTTTGGCGTGTTTATGCTGCGACAATTTTTCCTGTCCGTGCCATCAGAGATATCGGAAGCGGCGTTCATCGACGGTGCCGGTCACCTGCGCATATTCTTCAGGCTAATTCTGCCCTTGGCGAAGCCAGCGCTGGCTACACTGGCCATTATTGATTTCTCCTGGCACTGGAATGACTATGAGAATGCGCTCGTGTTCCTGATCGACAAAGACTTGTACACCGTTCCGCTCGGACTGCAGAACTTTATTCTGGAGAATAATGTGGACTACAACGGCATGATGGCCGCTGCCACGGCAGGCATTATTCCGATGATCGTCGTTTTCCTCGTGGGTCAGCATTATATCATTCAGGGCGTGGCCGGAAGTGCCGTGAAAGGCTGAGTCTGCTGTCACTGTGATCCCATATAATAACCCTTTTGCTGAACGAAGAGATTTTCGCGGCAGAAGGGTTTTCTGTTGAAAGGGAGAATTAATCCATGATCTGAGTTTATCCATTGGAGGCGATTCTTTATCGGGATTCATGGGACACATTTAATTGAAGGAAGAGGATGTTCTTGAAGCTGAGTATAATCATATTTATTGTTTTTATATTGTTTTTTGTGTCTTCGTTCTTTCCAACCTTTTTTCCTAGTTGGATCTTTTTAAATTTGATTGGAGCAGCCATGGCAGTATTCTTACTTGGTATGGGGTTGTTTCATGGGATGAAGCAGATAAAAAACATCGTAAAACGAATATCTTTCAAGTGCTGTTGCATCATTTTTGGTATCGGATTGTTATTATTTTTTGGTCCTAAGACAGTGTCGGGTATCCAGGATATAGGTCCTTATCTCTCCCAAGATTACGAAACAGTAACAGGTAAACCGAGCTACATAGGATCCATGGGCAGGAAATGGAGGGAACAAACCATCGAAATAAATCAAATGGAATTGATTAACACCCGGGATATCGCCTGGGAAAATCGAGATAAAACGCTGGAAATAAAGTATCTGCCCAGAACCAAATATGTTATGAGTATTAGAGCAGTTGAGTAATCGATATAATTTCAAATATCTCTGGTTCTAATCTGAACGATCAATATCTTCTCCGATACAATAGTTCAAACTTCGTATATAATTAACAATGACATATGATGCTGTATGACTACATAACTATCGCGAGGTGCACTAGACTTATGCCAACCATCTACGACTTTACCGTAACCAGAACCAGTGGAGAGCGTTTCCCACTCTATCAATATGAAGGAAAACCTGTGCTCATCGTAAACACGGCAAGTAAATGTAAATATACGCACCAGTTTGATGACATGCAGAAGCTGTATGACCAGTACAAGGATCAAGGACTTCAGATTATTGGTTTCCCGTGTAACCAGTTTGCAGAGCAAGAGCCTGGAAGCAGTTCGGAAGCGGAGTCCTTTTGTCAGATTAACTATGGTGTGAAATTTCCGATGTTCTCCAAACTGGATGTGAATGGAGAAGCGGCGCACCCGCTCTACGACTTTTTGAAAAGATCAGGGCCTTTTGCAGGCTTTGATGAAACAGATATACAGGCCAAATTATTGAAATTAATGGTGGCTGAGAAGGCACCAGAATGGTTACACGGCGATGCAATCAAATGGAATTTCACAAAATTCCTGATTGATGCAGAGGGTCGTGTGGTCAGACGCTTCGAACCTGTCGACTCCATCGACGAGATTCAAGAGAGTATTAAACAGCTTCTATAATTTCACTTTCATATATCCTACAGGGGCATGATACAAATCGTTTCCCTCTTCCGAACAGGAGGTGCATGAATGTGCCGAGCATGATGCAATTTAGCGCTTCACTGGAGTATAGTTACCGATCCACCAGCACGTTTAACCCAGGCAAGTCAGATGGATTCCATTCACATCCACATTATGAGATTTATTATTTTCATGATGGAGAATGTACCTATATCATAGGAGACCGGGTATATAACCTGGAGCCGGGTGATCTGGTGTTAATGCATGGCCTGACTCTTCATCGACCACATCCGAAGCCAGGCAGTGCTTATGAGCGAAGCACACTGCATTTTGATCCGTCTGCAATCCGCAGCAGCCTGCATCCGGACCGTATGGCTGAGGTCCTGAGACCATTTGAAGAACTCAGAAATTGCCGGGTCAATCTGAAGGGAGATAACCGCTCTGAATTCGAAGCTCTATTGCATGATCTTCATCGTCTGTCTCAAAGTCAGAGCAATTTCAGGCAAGAGCGAATGAATGTCAGACTGTGTGATCTGTTGTATTTTGTAGCAGAAATCTGCCAGGGTGATGTCCAGGAACAACTTCCCTCATCGGAGAGGGAGCGGCATGTCCAACACATTATTCGTTATGTGGATACCCATTATATGAAGGACATTGGTCTGGATGATTTGGCATTGGAATTACATCTGTCCAAGCCATATCTGGCAGGCATGTTTAAGGAAATGACAGGTTTGACGATATTTAAATACCTGTATGACCGTCGCATCAATCAGGCGAAGCTTTTGTTTCAGTTTCAGCCTGAGATCACCGTGACAGAAGCAAGTCGATTGTCCGGTTTCAAACGCCTTTCGCATTTTAGTCGCATGTTCAAACAAAGTGTGGGATGTTCGCCTGATCTGTACCGTACCCAATTGCATCGCCAATCATAGAAGTCGTCTTTGAGCTGACCAGCTTGTCTGGTTGGCTTTTTTTGTTGGTTTTTGTTTGAGGAATGCATCCCACTGTGTTTAGAGGACACGCAGAACAGGTAAAGAAAGGTAATGAACCCAGAGGAGGCGAATATGAATGAAACAGCGCACACCGGATCAGAATAACAACGATACCCAACAGGAACAATCCCGTGACAATCCTGAACAATATAAGACAGAGCACGAAAGTCTGCTTGACAGACATGAAGAAGAACAGACTGTAGATCCAATTCCGATGGAAGATCTGAATATGGAAGCTCAGGAAGAGAAGAATAAAGATCAGACAAAAAGTAACTCGTCTACGGAAGAGAAATACCGGGCGGATTATCGTAAAAAGACGGACGAAGGATAATTTCAATTGCTGTATTGGGCAAACTTGTTGAAATGTTTTCAGTGAATGTATATTTAGTGAAAATAAATTAGTTTGTTGACTAATGTATGTTACTATATTATAGTTACTGTGTTGGCAATTGAAAAAAAATTTTGGGAGGCGAATAAGAATGACAACTTTTTTTGATGCGTTGAAAAACAGAAGATCTTATTATGGAATCAGCAAGGAATCTACAATTTCGGATGCTAAAATCCAGGAAATCGTAGAAGAAGCGGTGAAATATACACCAACTTCCTTTAACTCACAAACATCCCGTGCCGTTGTATTGCTCGGTGAACAACATGATAAATTGTGGAATCACACAGAAGAAATTTTGCGTGAAGTGGTAGGTAATGAAGAAGCCTTCAAATCCACAGCAGAAAAAATGACTGGATTCCGCAGCGGATATGGTACGGTTCTCTTCTTCGAAGATAACAATGCGATCGCACAGCTTCAACAAAATTTTGCAGCTTATGCAGATAACTTCCCAATCTGGGCTAACCAATCCAACGGTATGTTGCAACTGGTAATCTGGACTGCTCTGGAACAAGAAGGTCTGGGTGCATCTTTGCAGCACTACAACCCGTTGATTGACGAGAAAGTGAAGCAAGAATGGAGCATTCCTGAGAACTGGAGATTGATCGCTCAGATGCCATTTGGTAAACCAACGGCAGCACCGGGTGAGAAAGAATTCCAACCCATTGAAGAGCGCGTAAAAGTACACAAATAAATCAATTTCATAATACCTTTAGCTGCTTCAATCAAGGCTAGATATAGATCAAAACGTTTCAATTTGTCTATATCTAGTTACATAAATTCATTTTAATGAGTTATGAAATTGATTTAAGTAAGCTTCGCATTTCCCAACATTTAACCACATACGGCCTCGCTTCAATTTGATACGATGATAGTTGATCGTAATCCAATGAAGCGAGGCTTTTTGATGTGAATAATAGATTAAAAGACATAACGAACCAACGGATATGGAAGATGGTTTTATGCGGGTTATTAACACTTGGATCGGTGGCTGGATACAGCTCTACCGTTCAGGCCGCAACCGTGCAGCAACAGTTTCAGGATACGCACACCAGTTACGCCAAGGATGCCATTACACATCTGGTGGCAAAAGGCATTGCTGCCGGTACGTCAGAGACTACGTTTGAACCGAAGAAAGCCGTTACTCGTGCAGAATTTGCGACGTTTGCGGTGAGATTACTAGGTTTGAAGCCCGTTAAAAATAATATAAATCCCTATCAGGATATAAGCATGAATGCTTGGTATTACGGCAACGTTGCCGCCATGACGAATCTTTTTATTTTGGAAGGAAAGGGTCAGGGAACGTTCCAGCCTAATGCTTCCATTACGCGTGAAGAAGCGGCTGCCCTTCTTGTGCGAATGTTAAAACAACAACCCGTAGAGACCTCGCTCTTATCTTCAACGTATTTTGACGCAGCGGATATCTCGGACTGGGCACGTCCTTATGTTCAGACGGTATATCAACTTGGATTAATGCGGGGAAGCGGAGGCGTGTTCCGACCACATGACGAGGTAACGCGAGAAGAAGCAGCCGTAATGCTCGATGCCATTTTACAAAAGAAAACATGGTCTGAGCAGTTACAACGTGGGGATGAACTTGGCGTTCAGTTGGGCTGGCAATATAACTCCACTACAACTGAATTCAAGAAACAAGTGGAACAGTCTGAGGTCAATACACTTGTCCCGCGCTGGTTTTTCCTGAACAGCAGTATGAAAGTAACAGATCACGCGGACCCTGCATTGATCTCCTGGGCATCCGCCACCGACAGGCAGCTATGGCCATTACTTGGGAATCGTTCCGATTCGGCACTTACCCATCAGATGTTATCCAGCTCAGCCAACCGAGCTGCAGTGATTTCACAGGTAGCCGCTTATGTCAAAACCTATAAACTGGACGGTATTAATGTGGACTTCGAGAATGTTGATCCTGCGGATCGTGAAGGGCTGACGGCATTTGTGACCTCTTTGACGGCTACGTTGCACGCACTCGGTGCTGTGGTGTCCGTGGACGTTTCGCCCGACCTGGGTACTGATTGGACGGATGCATTTGATTATGCCAAACTGGGCGCTGTATCGGATTATATGGTGCTGATGGGATACGAGGAACACTGGAACGGTGATCCGAAAGCAGGATCAGTGGCGTCTCTTCCATGGGTGGAAAAGGCTTTGGATACCATGCTCTCCGAGGTGGTACGTGCCAAAACAATTTTGGCCCTTCCATTGTATACACGAGACTGGTCTTCCGTGAATCCAGCAACCAGCTCTTGGGACATTACATTGGCAGACCAGGGAATGCGTGCGCATGCTACGGGATCTGTAAGACGATGGGATGCAAGTCTGGTTCAATATATTATCGGGTACAACAGTAATGGTAAGCCAAGATATATATGGGCAGAGGACAGTCGTTCGTTATCAGCCAAAGTGTTAATGAGTGAGCAACGGCAAATTGCTGGACTGGCATACTGGTATATGGGCGGCGAAACAGCGGATGTATGGAACGCCATCTCGAATGCATCGCGATTTGAATCATATAACTTCTAAATATTTATGAATCTGATAGACTCAAGCGAACCGGGATGCTGCCGGATGGTTTGGGTCTGTTTGTTTTGGTATAAGATAAGCAATATCAGAAATCGTTTAAGCTTGGCTGAACGGTTTAATGTATATAAGGACAAACTGTTTAATTAAATTAGATAAATGGAAGTTCAGGAGGAGAAGGAGCATGCGAGAGGTTGATTGCATAATTGTAGGTGGAGGGCTCGCAGGGCTTCAGGCAGCCATTCAGCTTGGACGTTATTCAGCTCATCAGGTGTTGGTAATCGACGCGGGAGAAGGCAGATCGACGTTGTGCCGGACTTATCATAATATCCTCGGTTTCCCCGATGGGGTATCCGGTGAAGAGCTTAGAGAACGAGGCAGGATGCAGGCAGAGCAGACCGGTGTATCTTTTGAGAAAGACCGTATTGTTAAAGCAGGACGTCATGGAGAGATGATCCAATTGTTCGGTACTTCAGGAACTGAATATAGGAGCAAAACCGTGTTATTGGCAACGGGGCTCACGGATAGAGTTCCGGACATTCCGGGACTAACCCCTACGCTGGGCCGAACAGTGTATGTCTGCCCTGATTGCGATGGTTATGAGATTCAGGATCAACGTACGGTACTATTGGGATCTGGCGAACCAGGTGCCAATATGGCGATGATTTTAATTCAGCGTACGAATGATCTGTTATATATCAATCATGAGCAGGCTCCCATATCTGCAGAGCTGCATCGCAGCATGAAAGAGGCGGGAGTTCGATATCTGGAAGCGGCTGTTCAGGAAGTGCAACAGATTGAGGATGGCCATATCACCGGTGTTCTGACCGAAGATGGACAGATTTTTGAGTCGGAGCGTGGATTTATCGCATTTGGAGGCAATCGGGTACACTATGAACTGGCGGAGCAACTTGGAGCTGTAATCGCAGATAATAAACATGTGGAAGCCGATCCGCGCAGCTTGCAGGCAGCGAATAATGTATGGATAGCCGGGGATCTGGGCCTGCACGCAGAACAAGCAACCGTTGCGATGGGTGAAGGTTCCATTGCCGCGATCTGGATTCATAAGGCGTTACAGCAGATGACCAAGGATTCACGATGAATTTCACCTCCAACTATGAGGTTGATTATTCCATTGCTCATTACCAAAAAAGTCCTCCCAAGCCATGCATGTGGCAGGAGGACTTTTTGAGCTATCTTTTGCTAGGGAGAAGAGGATTACGCTTATTTGTCTGATGAATCCGTTGGCTTGGAAGAAGACGTCTTGTCCTTTGAGTCATGTGAGAAGTCTTTGCGAATGTTGTCCACGATATCACCAACCACGCCTTCGATCATATCGGTTGGTCCGGGATTATTTTTGTCTGGATGGATAACGGTATTCACTCCTGGTTCAAGTTCATCGTTTGTCTTCTCATGTTTGGTTTTATCACGCATGGAAATCCCTCCTGGTTCGATATTGTATAAGTTGTTCATTAACATATCCAAACACCGTTACGTATATGTAAACGATTAACCGCTGTAGTTCTTTTGAAACGTGTACTTGAATTGAACGTACTGATTAAACTTCTGCAATACGTTTATATTATAGATAACCAATGAGTATTAAGTTTAAAGCTTCAAACCAATAAACAACTATTATGCAGGAGGTTATTCAGATGAATGAAGAAAATCATGTAATCCATAAAGATGGCCAAGTATCAACTGACAAGGTGGACAATGCAATTGAGAAGATTGCGCCGGAAGAAAGAGAACAGATTTTACAGAACTTTGATGCGTTCAAAGAATACCTGGGTAAGCGAATTGCCATGGGAGAATCGATTGGACTAAGTGAGGAGCAGATGGCCAAAATTGCCGAGAAAGTAGCGGATTATCTGGCAGCTCGGGAGGAACCACGTAATCGTGAAGAAAAACTGCTGCAGGAGTTGTGGAATGTCGGCAAAGAAGATGAACGTCACATGCTGGCTCATATGCTCGTTCGTTTGGCACAAAGCTCCACACCCAATCATTAAGATTAGTATCTATGGGTAAGCATAAGAAATATTTTGAGCAGGTCTTCAAACTTGCCAAAAACCTGCCAAAAGCTGGAGCGTAACTCTGAACGTGTCTGGAGCAGGGCATAGAGAGGGGAGCGCTAACGAACCTGTGACGTCTTATTCAGGGGTTTGAAAGTCCCGTAGCAATCTAAGGAATCTGACACACGTTATATTGGTATAAACAGCCGTTAATAGCGTATTTCCAGGAAATTTTGGCAAATAACGTGTCTCATGCTCCTTACAAAATAAAAGGACCGCCAGAAGACCAAATAAGACGTCCTCGATTCCTTAGTTATCTGGACCATTCGTCAGGACTAGGTAGCTTGGACTTCAAGATGATTTGGACACAGACATCCTTCAACGTATCACTTGCCTGAGTTAAAAAGACAAACCCCTAGTAAATAACCTCTGAATGGCGATGCCTTCAGGGGTTATTGCCGTTTACGGAGACTACAGACAGGAGTGATGACGCACATTGTAACTATTTTTAATCTGGCTGATACTTTTATAATCCCTGTTCGAAGTATGATAGGAAAAGAAAGAACGTTGGAATCGATAGTTCACATGAGCGTTTGAGAAGCAAGACTTCCGGTTAAGGAATAGTAACGTTCATATTAAGGAGAGATGTTACCTATGAAGAACGCGACAAAACAATGGAAACTAGGAATGATCGGTGCAGTTGTTGCTTTACTTGGCATGATTGTGCTGACTACATATTTACTTACCCCTGCGAATGCTCAAGGTAGTACGGACGCTCAACAACCTTCTGCGAAAGAAGCTCAAGTTGCAAACTCCGAGATGTTTACAGCCTATGTTGAAGGTATGCATATAGAAGACGGCAAATTGTTTATGACAGTGGACAAGATTGGCTGGTATCAGGGTGAAGAAGCTGATGCGATTTTTGCACAGCGCAATCCGGAAGCAGGTATAGACGGTGCTCCAGATGGTTACTATATTGTCAATGATAGCAAAGAGCAGGAACAGGTTGAGGTTAGTGCCGATGCTGAAGTATTGATGCAGTTGTATGATCGGGATGGTACGATGCAGGGCGCAGATATTCAGTGGAATGAACCTGTGACATTATCCAAGTTCGAATCGTTGTATGAGAATACCCGTATTCTTGATCTATCCGTATTCCCGTATCATCTGACGGTGCAGGACGGAAAAGTTACTAAAATTGTGCAACAATACATCCCATAAAATAAGATGAAATCCATCATCAAGCATTCCTCCTGTTCATTGGAACGGTGAGGGATGCTTTTTGGTTATGACAAATTCATGAAAGCGATTGTAATTAATGGTAGGTACATGTATCATTATTGGAATGGCGTTTTTACATAGTTCAGGAGGAGCCTCATGCTTAAAGACATGATTGCATTAACTAAGCCCGGACTTCTAAGGTTAAATGTGTTTGCGGTGGCGGTAGGGTTCTGGGTAGCTTCAAAATGGGATATCAACTGGTTATCTCTGCTCATGGTCGTGATTGGATCAACTTTGGTTATTGCTTCAGCTTGTGTAATCAACAATTATTGGGATCGTGAATTGGACCAAAAGATGGAGCGCACCAAAAAAAGGATGGATTACATTAACCATCTGAAGCCAGGGTTTGTACTTGGCTATGGCATTATCCTTGGTGTTGTGGGACTAGCAGTACTATTTTTCCTGGTGAATCCGTTATCAGGGTGGATGGCACTGCTTGGGTGGTTCGCTTACATCGTGATTTACACGATGTGGTTGAAACGCAGTTCAACGTGGAGCACGTCACTGGGTGGAATTGCGGGAGCGATGCCGCCTGTCATCGGTTATACGGCTGTAACGAATGAAATTGATGCAGGTGCCTGGTTGCTGTTTGCACTATTATTCTTGTGGCAACCACCACACTTCTGGTCATTGGGTATTCGCCGGGTAGAGGAGTATCGCGCTGCGGGCTTCCCGTTGTTGCCAGTGGTTAAAGGGGTGAAACGCACCAAGTTTCAGATGATTCCTTATGTTTTTCTGCTGCTTCCTGCTGTATTCCTGTTGTATTATTACGACTACGTAGGTCTGGTATTTCTGATTGTATCTCTGGTCGGTGGACTGATCTGGTTTGTGCATACCCTTAGCGGACTGAAGACACAGGATGATGAGAAGTGGGCAAAATTAAACTTTTTGATCTCGGTGAACTATCTCATGATTGTATTTATTGTTATGGTAGCGAATACGGTATGGTCATAATTAAACGATGAACAGATCGTTTTCAGAGAGATTTCAGCTTAAGCTATATAAATTGAACTAAACATTTACACAAAACGGAGAGGACAGAAAGAACCTGAAGAAGCGAAAGCGTTCGCCTTTATCCCCGGATTTTCACCTTTGTTAAAATGATTCGAAAAATCCGGGGATAACAGCGATCGGAAGGTGGTTCTGTCATCGAAGTGTCCAGTGGAAATATGCTTTAGTCCATTTTTTATAACAGGCTGCATCGAATGAAAAAGCACACGATGGAATAGCGTTTGGACAACCTTGAGTTGTTACAACATATTCTATAGGGTGCTTTTTTGGTATAATAAAACAATTGAATTATATATGTGGAAATTATAATGCAAGATGGGAAGTGACAGCATGAGTAATTTGGAACAGGCCGTGCAATGGAGACAAGAAGGCAAGGTGCAGGAAGCGATTGAACTACTGCAAGAGATTACAGTCCAGGAACCCGAGAATGCCAATGTCTGGTATCAGCTGGCTTGGGCACATGATTCGCTTGGATTGGAGCGGGAAGCTGTCCCGCATTATGAGAAGGCACTGAGTCTTGGTCTTTCTGGTGAGGACAGAGCAGGGGCGATACTCGGGCTGGGCAGCACATATCGAACGCTTGGACAGTATGAGCAGGCAAAGGTTTGGTTTGAAACGGGCTTGAAAGAATTCCCGGCGTACCGGGAATTTGAAGTTTTCTATGCCATGGTGCTCTACAATCTGGGTGAACATGCAGAAGCGATGCAAAGACTGCTCGTGCAACTTGCGGACACATCAAGTGACAAGAGAATCAATGACTATAACAGAGCAATCCGTTACTACGCAGATCAGCTCGATCGGGTGTGGGAATAGATCGAATACACAGAAAAGGGAGAGATGGATGAATGAACTCCAATCAAGATCTGAAACAGGTAAATGAAAGGTTGGATCAAATTGAGCAGAAGCTGGATAGATTGGGAGAGAGCCAACAGGGCAAACGCTCACCTGGCGTGCGCTTCCTGATTGGTTTTGGCATCACGATTGCGATTATATCTGTACTGTTGCTGACTCTTGGTGTTATCCAATTTGTGAGTAATGTGAGTAATGGATAGAAAAAGTCGATCATGACGACAGGTAGTGAGTTCTCCAAATTTACATTACCTGGCCGAGCCACTGTTGTACCTCTTCAATGAAACGCCGCGTAGCTGGCGATAGATTGCCCAAAGATGGGCAGGCCATGCCAATTGTACGATAAGGATCTCCAGAGAGTGGCACGAGCGCGAGTGAATCGGTATGATTTTGAAGAACCATTTCCGGAAGCAGGCTGATACCGAGGCCATTACGGACCATCGCCATAATGGCTTGATCCTCGGCTACTTCATAGACGACATTGAGCTTGGCCGCATGCTGCCGGATCAGTCGTTCAATCTCGTTATCTCCGCCCCACTTGGGCAGAATAAAGGGTTGTTCCAGTAAAACATCAAACGAAACAGACTCCTCTGAGGCGAGAGGATGATCCAGAGGCAGGATGCACATCATCCTGTCTTTTTGTAATGGGATCGTCTCAAAAGGTGATGAATCGCCGAGGGATAGAAATCCGAGATCGATGGCACCTCCAGCTAGCCAGCCCTCAATCTCAGCATAATCGCCTTCCCACAGCTTAATCTCAATTCCGGGATGACGCAGGCGAAATTGTTTCAGGATGCCCGGCAGCCATTGTGTGGAGACACTTGCGAAGGTACCAATACGCACCGTACCAATCTCAGCGCCGCGAATGAGGGAGACTTCCTGGTTCATGAGTTCCGTCCAGCGCAGAATCTCACGTGTGTATCCCAGAATGCGTTCCCCTTCAGCGGTAACCCGCACACCTGAGCGGCTGCGATGGAGCAGGGAAAAACCACATTCTGTCTCCAGACTGGCGATGGCATGGCTGACTGCGGATTGGGTGATGTTTAACGCTTCTGCCGCTTTGGTGAGACTGCCATATTCCACAACGGTATTCAATATTTCGTATTTGATCAGTGACATGAATGGTTCCGTTCCCTTCCATTTTTGATGCATGAGTTTATTTCATATAATCCATTATAAATATTCATTTTAATAATGCAAAGAGATGGTTTATACTTGCCAAGGCGAGTTAGTTTGACGCACGATCACACAGATCAGAATACATAGAATGAAGGTTGAAGCAAGATGAATGGTGTACAGGTTAGTCAAGGTCAGACAACAAGAAGAGCGGACATACAGATGCTGCTCGCAACGGTTATATGGGGATCCTCCTATCTGTTTATGAAATCGGGCCTGGAGTCCATGCAAGAATTGAATCTGGTCGCATTTCGTTTTGGAATTGCCTTTATTGCGGCAGGGATTCTTTTTCATCGGCGGTTGTTTAAGATGGATCGCAGTACACTTGTGGCAGGCGCTATTATGGGGACAGCTTTATTCGCTGCATTTGTATTCATCACCTATGGTGTGCAACGAACCACGACATCTCAAGCGGGATTCCTAATAAGTTTGGCCGTTATTTTTGTACCGATCCTGACGACGATCCAGCATCGTCGTATGCCGGATAAACGATTGACGCTCAGTATCCTGGTTGCAGTTACCGGTCTTGGCTTGCTGACGCTTCAACATCAGCTTAGTCTGCACACGGGAGATATTCTCTGCATACTAGCAGCACTTGTGTATGCCATCTATATAATGATTGCTGGCAAGTTTACACCGAAGCTTGATCCGTTAACATTGGGAACAGTTCAATTGGGTGTTGCGGCGATGTGGGGAATTGCAGCTACATTTATGCTGGAAACGCCACGTATGCCCGATACGGCTGAATCCTGGGCAGCCATTCTCGGGTTAGGTGTGTTGTGTAGCGGCTTGGGGTATATTCTGCAGACACTCGCGCAGCGTCATGCCTCTCCCACAAGAACAAGTCTGATTTTTTCACTCGAACCACTGTTTGCAGCAGCCTTTGCATTTACCTTTCAAGGGGAATCGCTAACGTTGCAAGGGTATGCGGGAGCAGCTTTGATGTTGGTTGGTGTTCTGATCACAGAGATCAAACTTCCACAGCCTATCTTCTGGCGCAGAAAACGCCCGGTTTTACAGTCGGAACTCGGCGATCAGGGAGCACCAGGCGTATAATTGGCGGACAAAGGGTCCTTTCGTCATCTTCTATGGAAGGTGGGGAGAGGGCCTTTTTTGGTTATGTCGCACACCTTGTGAAACAGATAAACTACTACCTAACAAAAACAGAATAACATAACCTTGTTTTGTTGATTTTTGTTTTTTATGCTACACTGAATGGAAAATTAGGAAAAACGGGTGAGTAGGATGGCCAAAAGAGTAACGATGCAGCAAATTGCGGATGCTGCGGGGGTATCCAAATTCGCAGTCTCCCGTGCGCTGACGGGCAAGCCTGGTGTGAGTGAGCATACACGCGAGATGATTGTCAGAACAGCGGGGCAGCTCGGGTATTTCAGAACTGAGCCTAAGCGTTATCCGGGGGAGACACAGATATCAACGGAGATGAAGCCAGAAGCGGAGCGACAAGGCACCATATTGATTTTGTTCCCCAACATTCGTTCTCAGAATCGAGCTTCCTTATACTGGGGGCCTGTGTTTGATGGCATTTCTGAGAGGTTGAATGAGAAGGGGATGGATATTTTAACGCTGACAGAACCCTCTTCAGATCGGATGTTCTCGGTCCTTAATCCCGAAGCAATCAGCGGAGTCATTACCGTGGGCACCATCTCGACATCGGTATTGCTGGAGATTTACAGACTGCGTATTCCGCTTGTCATGGTGGATCATGAAGACCCTGCCATATACGCAGACTCGGTTTTTACGGACAATATGAAATGTATGAAAGAACTGGTTCTCATGCTCGTTGGTAAAGGGTATAGAAGGTTCCAGTTTGCCGGGCAACTGCCCGATGCAGCAAGTTTTAGAGAACGCTGGCTTGGATATCGTATGGTGCTGGAAGAGAAACAGTTGGAGGGGGAACAGCAAGACGGCTTGCTGGGACCAGAGTATGATCAGATCCGGAGATCCATTGCTGAAATGGAGCTGGAGGATATCCCTGAAGTTATCGTATGTGCAAATGACCATACAGCTGTTATTGTCATTCAGGCACTCCAAAGTCGAGGCATTCAGGTGCCTGAACGTTGTGCCGTAACCGGATTTGACAATACGCAGACGGATGAACCCATACTTGCTTCGGTACATATTAACAAAGAGAATCTGGGAACGAGAGCAGTAGACCAGCTATTGTGGCGGATCAAACACCTGGATGAACCTTATGAACGCAAGCTGATCTATTCGGAATTAATTATTCGTGATGAATATAACGCCAGTATACTGTAATGGGATATGAATTTACGGGCTCATTTTAACAATGATCATACGGGTAAATGAAATCAGGTGAAAGACATGGAGAGGTTAGAGCTTCATGTCTTTTTGTTATGCAGAGATTGTTTAACAAATTAAATCACAAAACAGATTGACTATAAGAAGCATATCGTGTTAATTTTGTTTTGTAAGTTATTTGTTTTTATGATAACAAAACCTAACAAAATAATATTTACCAACTCTAACAACAATGGAGGCTGTCATGAGCACAATACAATCACATGTTTTTCAGAATTGGAAGTTCAAGGCTTGCGAAGATCAAGAGTGGATGCCGGCTCAGGTGCCCGGCTGTGTGCATACAGATTTGCTGAAGCTGGGCAAGATTCCAGATCCTTTTTATGGAACAAACGAGAAGGAAGTACAATGGATTGATAAGATAGATTGGGAGTATCAGACGGAATTTGACGTTGCCGAAGGGTTGTTCTCCCAGGAAAATCTGGAACTTGTGTTTGATGGTCTGGATACATATGCGGATGTGTATGTGAATAATGTGCATGTGTTATCAGCAGATAATATGTTCCGGGTATGGAAGGCAGATGTAAAGTCTGTATTGAAGGGGAACGGCAACATTCTCCGAATACGTTTTCGGTCACCAATTCAGGAAGATCTGCCTAAGCTGGAGAAGCTCGGATATGCATTACCTGCATCGAATGATCAGTCCGATGTTGGTGGACTTGGCGACAAGAGAGTAAGTATTTTTGCACGTAAAGCCCCGTATCACTATGGTTGGGACTGGGGTCCGCGTTTTGTAACCAGTGGGATCTGGCGTGAAGCACGTCTTGAAGGTTGGACACAGGTACGAATCAATGATGTGTATATCCAGCAAAATGAAGTAAGCGCTACCTCAGCTTCATTAACTGCTGTTGTGGAAGTCGAGACATCACAAGCGGTAGATACGATTATTCGTATCGGCGCAGATGGACAGAGATGGGAAAGATCCGTATCACTACAACCCGGAACTCAGACTGTGGAGATTCCAATCTCTATTGATGAACCGAAACTGTGGTGGAGCCGTGGGCTTGGTGATCCGCATATGTACACCTTCCTTACCGAAGTGCTTCAAGGTGAGCGAGCTGTGGCTGAATCTACAGTGAAGACGGGGCTTCGTTCCATTCGGCTGGTACGTGACAAAGATGAAGCAGGAGCATCCTTTTACTTTGAACTAAATGGTGTTGCGGTCTTTGCCAAAGGGGCCAATCACATTCCAAATGATAGCTTCATCACTGAAATTACTCATGAACGTTATCGTCATGAGATCGTATCCGCAGCCGAGTCTAATATGAATATGCTACGCGTGTGGGGTGGCGGAATCTATGAGCAGGATGTGTTCTACGAACTGTGTGATGAATACGGAATCCTGGTATGGCAAGACTTCATGTTTGCGTGCAGCATGTATCCAGGAGATGAAGCGTTCCTGAACAGTGTGAGACATGAGGCGATTGATAATGTGAAACGTCTGCGCAACCATCCAAGTATTGCACTCTGGTGTGGGAACAACGAGATTGATTCGGCTTGGGCTCACTATGTTGAGAATGGTGGCTGGGGTTGGAAAAAGGAATTTACTGCCGAGCAGCGTGAAAGCATCTGGGCCGATTACGAAGCCATCTTCCATGATCTGCTGCCAGAAGTCGTTGAAGCGTATGCGCCAGGTGTGGATTACTGGCCTTCCTCACCACTGGTATCACTGACAGGGGATGAGACGCAACATGCGCACCCATCCACAGCTGAAGGGGATATCCACTACTGGGGCGTGTGGCACAATGTAGAACCGTTCGAGAACTACAACGTGCATGTGGGTCGTTTCATGAGTGAATATGGATTCCAGTCTTTCCCGGAGTACAAGTCAGTACGCACTTACGCGGAAGAAGAAGATCTGGCTCTGGAGTCGGAAGTCATGCTGGCTCATCAAAAGAATGGGGCAGGTAATCGTCTGATCAAACAGTACATGGATATGTACATGCATGAATCGAAGGACTTCCCATCGTTCCTGTATATGAGTCAGGTGCTTCAAGCGGAAGCGATGAAGACAGCCATTGAAGCGCACCGTCGCCGCAAACCATTCTGCATGGGCACACTTTACTGGCAAATGAATGACTGCTGGCCAGTGGCTTCATGGGCAGGTATGGACTACCTTGGTCGTTGGAAAGCATTGCAATATTATGCGAAACGCAGCTTCAGCGATGTGTTGGTATCGGTAGATGGAACCAAAGAAGATACAACAGATATATATATCATCTCGGATCAATTACAACCTGTTAAAGGGCAGTTACAGATTCGTTTGCTCGGGTTCGATGGAACGGTGCATCGTGATGAAACACATGACGTGACCTTGGCATCTAATACAGGTGATCGAGTGCTGTCATTACGTAACGTGGAATGGCTTGAAGGTCATGATACAGCTAACACGCTGCTGCGCCTGGATCTGAAACAGGAAGGTGCTGCGAATATCGTACAGGAACACTATTTTGTACCGTCCAAAGACCTTGCTCTGCAGCCTGCAAACATCAATGTAAGCGGAGGAGCGGATGAGAACGGCGTTCATCTGGTACTGGAAAGTGACGTGCTTGCTAAACAGGTATGGCTATCTTCGGATGTGGAGGGTGTCTTCTCAGATAACTTCTTCGACTTGATTCCTGGCATTCCGGTGAAGGTGCAGTTCACTTCCAGAGAGGGATTGCAGTCTAATGATGTGATATCAAATCCGGGACCGATCGAGGTTCGATCCATGATTGATTTTATTCGTTTGACCTAGAAGAAACGGTTGAAGTCTCTCGCAAGAGAGATTTCAACCGTTTTTTTTATTGAAACCTGACCCCATTTATATATCGTAATGGTTTCGTAATACTTCGCTTAGAGAATCGTAAGCTGTCTTGCTTATTGTAATCCATGTAAGTAATAAACGAATGGAGAGTGATAAGAATGATGAAAACAAATAAGAGCAAAAAAGCGATGGTAGCAGCGGTATTGATGATGTCTATGGCCTTTTCTGGATTGGCAAGTGCTACAGATATGAAAACGATTAAAAAGGATGGCATGGAGCTTGTTCAATTGAGACAGGCGGCGAAAATGTATGATTACAGCATTATGTGGGACAGCAAGGACAGATCTGTAACTTTGATGTATATGGGCAAAATGGACGACATGAAGATGAAAGACGACACCATGATGGAAGACGACATGAAGATGAAAGACGACACCATGATGAAAGACGACATGAAGATGAATGACGACAAAATGATGGAAGACGACATGATGATGAAAGACGACATGATGATGGAAGAAACGATGATGCCTGCGGGGAAAACGATTAAATTGTGGATTGGATCGAAAAAAATCATGGTAGACGGTATGCAAGTTAACTTGAAATCGATGCCTGTCATCCATGAAGGGAATTCGTATGCGGCTGAGTCTGTAATTAAACAATACATGATGCCAGCCATGGGAATGAAGTAATTTAAGGGCTAAGCATCGCCATCACCATATGATATGATTGGCTCAAATGTATTTTCTGGAATATGGGGTGGGTTCGTTTGAATGAATGTGTACTGGTTGCCGATGATGATACAAATATTACGGACGTTTGTCGCAGGTATCTGGAACGGGAAGGTTATCTTGTCGTGACGGCTAAGGACGGTTTGGAGGCTATTGAGCTGTGGCACAGCCAAACGCCAAGCTTGATTGTGCTCGACCTGATGATGCCACATAAGAATGGTTGGGAAGTTTGCAACGAGATTCGGCAAACTGAGGATGTGCCCATTGTAATGCTGACGGCCCGGGGGGAGGAGCAGGACCGTCTGATGGGACTGACGATGGGGGCGGATGATTATCTGACCAAACCATTCAGTCCGAGAGAACTTGTTTTGCGTGTGAAGGCAATCCTGCGGAGAATGCGAATTGCGCAGGCATCACCTGTTACAACATCTGAATATACGATCAATTATGAAGGGCTTACCATTGATTTTACCAAGCGTGAAGTGCATATCAGCGGGCAGGTAATTGAATTGACCGTTACAGAGTTTGAGATGTTGTATTTGCTGGCAAGTCACCCGGGTCAGGTGTTCTCCCGTAATCAGATGTTAAGCAAGATTTGGGATTTTAGCTATGAGGGAGATACAACAACGGTGACTGTACATGTTCGGAGATTACGAGAGAAGATCGAACAGAATCCTTCTGATCCAAAATATATTAAAACAGTTTGGGGCATAGGATACAAGTTTGCGGGTGGTAGTTCATGAAACTTCGCACATACTTGGTGTTGTCCAGTCTCACGGGCATTGGCGTATTATTAATTTGTTTGTTCATCAGTTATTCCAAAATGCTGCTTACGATCGAACAATTGTATTGGTTATCGGCTATAACGGCAGGGGTAGGCTTGCTTTCGTTTATTCTTCAATATTTGCTGACTAAGCCATTGGAGAAATCAATTGCGCGAATTACACAGCAGACAATACGAATTGCCGAAGGGGATTTCCATACGGAAGTCCCTCTCATCGGTACGCAGGAATTTAAGCTCCTGGCACAGCAATTTAATGAAATGAGTTCCAAGCTGAAGGAAAGCTTTGATCATCTGCATCACTCAGAAACCGCGAGACGAGAGTTGATCGCCAATGTATCCCATGATTTACGAACTCCCTTGGCATCCATTCAGTCATTCGTCGAAGCGTTGGAGGATGATGTCATTAAGGATAAAGAAACCTTTCAACGTTACCTGAACACGATACGACTTGAGACGAAGCGTTTGGGAGGGCTTATTCAAGACTTGTTTGAATTATCCAGCCTGGAAGCGCAAGGGGAGGTATTTGACCCTCAGCCTTGTCACGTTGATGAGTTGCTGCTCAGTACGTTGGAGAGTTTTTCGTTTCATCTCGCCGAGAAAACGCTGAACGTTGAAATCAATTTGCCCGATAAATTACCAGCCGCGGTCATGATGCCTGCACAAATGAAGCGGGTCCTTTCCAATTTGCTGCAAAATGCCATTCAATACTCTCCTGTTGAAGGAAAAATCATTCTGGCTGCCGAAGAAAAGGGGCCGTTTATACGAATTTCAGTTACGGATGAAGGGGAAGGCATTGAAGCGGAGGAGACTTCGCGTATATTTGAACGTTTTTATCGAATTGACAAATCACGTAGCAAGAGTAATGGGGGGGCCGGGCTTGGCCTTGCCATCGCTCAATCGATTGTGGAACTCCATGGTGGCGAGATCGGGGTTCAGAGTACAAAAGGAGAAGGAAGCTGCTTCTGGTTCACGCTTCCGATCTACGTCAGTCGTTAACCTTGATTAATCAAACGTAGTATTTATTCAGGTGGTGAATGACTTGACCAGTGATTTGGTTTTTCTTTTCGGGGTTTTTGGTGCAGGATTGTTATCGTTTTTTGCGCCATGTATTCTGCCGCTGATCCCGGTATACGTGTCTTATCTATCCGGAAGCATGGTCAACGGTACGAATCAGCAGCAGCCTGACACCAATTCGGTTCGGTTGCGGTCCACACTTGTTTTGCGGACATTTTTATTTGTTCTTGGGCTGTCCCTGGTATTTGTTTTACTCGGTTTTGGTTCCGGCATGGTTGGTAATTTGATCTCAAGTCCTGTGTTTATTGCGATTTGCGGAGGCATCGTGGTGCTTTTTGGGATTTATCAAACCGGGTTGATCCGGCTATCCTGGCTGGAACGGGAGAGGAAGCTGTCAAGCAATCAAGCCAAACGGGGAGGGTATGTCGGAGCGTTCCTGTTGGGTCTAACGTTTAGTTTTGGCTGGACGCCTTGTATCGGGCCTGTGCTGGCGGCCATTCTTGGTATCGCCGCAGGAGAAGGCTCTCCACTGTATGGCGGGTTTCTCATGTTCCTGTATACCCTTGGATTGGCGATTCCTTTCCTGATTCTGTCCGTTTTTTCGGAATATGTTATGAAGCGGATACGTCGTTTATACAAGTACATGGGCGTCATCAAAATAACTTCCGGCTGTATTCTTATTGTCATGGGACTATTGTTAATGACAGACCGACTAAACAGCTTGGTGACCTGGTTTCAATAATCATTGGAGGAATTTAGTATGAAGACGGTACGGAAATGGATGGTATCTGTAATCGTATTCGCTGGAGCCCTGTTGATCTTGAGCGCATGTGGATCACAGCAAACAGATACAAAACAAACGGGGTCATCATCAACCCCAGCATCAACATCCGATATGAGTTCGTCAACCATGATGAACAAGGGCGAGACGGCTCCTGAATTTTCATTGCGTGATCTGAAAGGAAACACGGTTGGACTTTCTGATGTTCAAGGCAAGAAAGTGTATGTGAAATACTGGGCTTCCTGGTGTTCCATCTGTCTTGCGGGTTTGGAAGACCTGAACAATTTGGCTGGTCAAAACAATGATTTTCAAGTCATTACGATTGTGACGCCAGACTACAAAGGAGAGAAATCCTCCCAAGCGTTTACCGAATGGTTTGACCAACAGCCGTATGATAACATAACTGTTCTTTTGGATGAGAAAGGTGTATGGGCCAAGAAATTTGGCGTAAGAGCATATCCTAGTTCCTTTTATATTGGCTCTGATGGTATTTTAACGAAATCGCAGCCAGGGCATGCATCCAATGAACAGATCATGGAGTCATTACAAGAGATTTTGTGAGAAAGGAGGAAGTGTCATGAAAAGGACGCTGCTGTGCCTGTGCCTCCTTGTTATAGCGATAGTTGTGTCTGCTTGTGGAAACAGGGCTGAGAGCCATTCAGCTTCATCTTCGATATCCACTAAACCTGTCAAGGCTTCGAGTGTCTCTGAGGAAAACCTGAGTAACCTGTACTTGGCAGGAGGCTGCTTCTGGGGTGTGGAGGCATATATGGCTCGTATTCCAGGGGTTCAGGATGTGACTTCCGGTTATGCCAACGGTGAAGGAAAGAATCCAACATATGAGGATGTTATTCGCGGGGACCAGGGGTTTGCGGAGACTGTTCATGTAAAATATGATCCGCAACAAGTATCTTTGCAGAAATTGCTTGAATCTTATTTTCGAGTTATTGATCCTACCAGCTTGAATAAGCAGGGCAATGATCGTGGAGTTCAGTATCGGACTGGCATATATTATACGTTGCCTGAAGATGCCAAAATCATCGAGCAGGCTGTAGAGGCAGAGCAAGAAAAATATGACCAACCCATTGTAACGGAAGTAATGCCTCTGCAGAATTATTATTTGGCGGAGGAGTACCATCAGGATTATTTGGAAAAAAATCCGAACGGATATTGTCACATTGATATGACTGTTTTGGATGACCTGGAGATTGGAATTGATCCCGCTCAATATCCACGTCCAACAGATGAACAATTAAAGGAACGTTTAACAGACGAACAGTATGCGGTCACGGTAAACAATGATACGGAGCATGCGTTCAGTAACGAATACTGGGATAATGAGGAGCCCGGTCTGTATGTGGATATTGCAACGGGAGAGCCGTTATTCACCAGTCGAGATAAGTATGATTCCGGTTGCGGGTGGCCGAGTTTTACAAAACCGATTGTACCTGAGGTTGTTACCTATACAACGGATACGAGCTTTGGTATGGACCGCACGGAGGTACGAAGCCGGGCAGGTGACATCCACCTCGGGCATGTGTTCGATGATGGTCCCGAAGATCGTGGTGGCAAACGTTACTGCATTAACAGTGCATCGATCCGCTTTATTCCGCTAGACAAGATGGAGGAAGAACGATACGGATATTTACTGTCTTTTGTCGAGTAGAGAAGGGCAACTGACTTTATCAAAACATAATAAGGCCATAATTTTAGAATGGTTGAGATCTCTCTATGAGGGATTTCGACCGTTTTTTATTTTGCGGCATCTAACAAAAACGAAGGTAGGCTTCAAAGATGGTTGCATCATTGTTATAATTGATAATCATTATCAATTATAGGTGGGTTTTTAGTCACAATGCCAAGGTATTGTGTGTGTTTGATCGCTTAGGAGAGGGAGTTTATATGGGAATTCAGAATGACATCAAGCTGTGGGATCAGGTTCAGGTTCGCGTGCTTGATGTGCGTCTTATATCACTCGCAACACACGAGTTCATACGCAATTATGTGTTACCGACGAGTGCATTTGTGTATGTTCAAGGCAGGGGGCAGGTCTGGCTTGATGAAGAGGTATGGACTACAAACCAGTTCTTGTTGCTGCATGGGGGAAAAGGAAGACGTCTGACACTTGAAGCGACAGGGGTTATGGAGGTACATCTGATTTTGTACAAATCAACCTTGCCCTCCAATGTGCTTGTGGAGTACCGAATGATGTTGAACCAGCGTAATCCGTTTGAAGAGTCCTGGGCGACAGTGCCGGATCATACACTTGAGCTGCGTGAGCTTGTGCGGAATATACATGAATGCTGGTCAGGGCAGGAGCGAGTGGGCAAAATTCAGGTCAAAGTGTATTTTTTTCAACTGGTACAGCTTGTCTTGTTACAGCGGAGTCGCATGTCTAACGAAGTTCAACAGCCTTCGCTTACCGATCAGGTTTTGCGATATATCAAAGCTCATTACCGGGAATCCATCTCACTTGATTCGCTTGCCCAGTCCTTGAGTTACAGTCCGCAATATTTATCACGCAAATTCAAGGAACAGACGGGATGTACACCGACAGAATATGTGATTCGGTTACGAATGGGTGAGGCAAGGAGTCTGCTTGCGTCCACAGAAGCTTCATTACAGGAGATTGCTGCGTATGTGGGTTATATGGACCCGTTTTATTTCAATCGTATATTCAAAAAAGAGATCGGTATAACACCAGGGCAATATCGGTTGAAGCAGCAGGAAAACTCGAAATCAGTTTCAAAAAGTACATTAAATGCAACAAATGAATCCATTGTAACAGGAGGGGATGAACGGTATCCTTTAATTGATGATGATAATCATTATCAATATAAGGGAGATGAGGAAATCAACATGTTTAACCATTTTAAATCAGCGATTATGTCGCTTGCGCTTGTACTCACATTGAGTGCTTGTGGAACAGCCCAGCAGGGGGCAGAAACATCCGAAGTTGCGGCTGAACCCGAACAACCGGCAGTCGTGGAGACCCAAATGGTAAATACGACCTTTGGTGAGGTAGAGATTCCTGCACATCCCGAGCGAGTTGCTGCCATAGATTATCTGGGAACGGTGCTTGCTCTTGGTGTCAAACCGATTGGTGGAGGCCAATTTCTAATGAACAGTCCTTATCTGGAAGGTCACATGGATGGTCTTGAAACGATAGGGGATTCCGTTGAACAATTGATGGAGCTGGAACCTGATCTCATTATTACATTGAATCCGGACAAGGCGGCTTATGAGAAATATAGCAAGATTGCTCCGACCGTTTCGATCGCATCCATCACTTTTCCGACACTCAAGGACGAAGTGAACTATTTCGGTAAAGTCCTTGGCAAAGAAGCGGAAGCAGAGAAGTGGCTGGCTGATTTTGATGAGGAGATTGCCAAAATCAAGCAGGAGGTGCAGAGTGTTGTTCCAGCTGATGCTACATTCTCCGTTATGCAGGAATATGATCGCCAAGTCTTCATTTTTGGCAATCAGTCGGGCCGGGGAGGGCGTAACATCTACGAATTGCTTGGTTTGCAAGCACCAAAGAACATTCCATCCGAGTTGATGCAGGGCGCCTATCATGAATTCTCCATAGAACTGCTCTCCAAATACGCTGGAGATTACATTGTGCTGACCAGCAAGTCTCAGTTGAAAGACCTTCAGGCAGATCCGATCTGGGGTTCATTGCCTGCTATCAAAAATGGAAAAGTGTACATATGGACGGAAGAACAATCCTGGTTCCGTGACCCTATTGCCTTGTTGAAACAGACACAGGATCTGGCTGAATGGATTATTGGACTTAATACACCGTCTAAATAAGGAACTTCAAAAAACCGTGCCGCCCAGTTTGCTGAGCAGCACGGTTTTTCATATTCTTATGTAGGACTGAACAGTAGAGGGGATTAGCTGCCTGTACGGAGATGAAATAACAGTGTGGTGTGATTACCGTATAAGAGTTTATTCGGTCTTTTGTTCGTTCTGAATTTCTTGCAGATCCTCCAGTTGCAGTGTGAGGTCATTCTCGGGGTTTGCGCTCACAATGACTTCTGACTGTGATTGTTGCTGACCTGGCTGATTCGACTTGGCGGCAGGTTTGATCACGTAGAGACTTTGAACGGAGTTGAGCAGGCTGGCAGGGGTGTCTTCATACGTTTCCAGGAAGAGTACATAGTCTTTGGTAGGAATCAGCTTGAGGTTGTCATCATTAATAATCTCGGTGTTGCCAAGTTGTCCGCCAAGTTGCTTCACTTCAAGTTTTTCCCCGGCAGTGTAACCGCCCTTATAGGATTCAGCGACCTGAATCGTGTGGATCGTATAGATTTTGTCAAAAGAAGCTGGCTCTCCGCCCAGATCGGACGAGGGGTTTAACTCGTTTTCATTGGCAGCATCAGTAACTTGTACAATATCGTTTAAAGCTTCCACACGAGTCTCAACAACACTACCTTTTACAATGGTATTTGCTCTCTCGGACAGGTCGCCAATGCTGCCATAACTCGGGTAATCTTCAGAAGCAATAATGGTCATGGGTGCATCGGATGGGGACGCGGTAGGTGTAACAGAAGAACATCCAACAGCAGATAAAATGAAAATGGAAGAGAGAAGCAGCGTTAATACTCGATTTTTGTTCATGGACAGGAATCCTCCTTGGATTTTTGGGATAAGTTCGTAGTGGATTAGTACTTGGATTTTACGTTATTGATATCAAAAGTTTGGGGTTGGGTCATGGAATTGCGGTTACGGGAGTAAGACATAATGGAAGGACTACTTGTTGTCGGGTTGTCACCGAGCCAGATGGAGTGTCCGAGTTCGTGGACAAATACGCTTTGAATGAAGTTGGATAAGTTGGTCGCGTCAGGGGTGATTGTGGATGCATTGAGTTCGATGCGGAAGCTTACGACTTGACTGCCGGATACGGAGGCGTAGTTGACACCATATGCTGTATTATTGAAGTTTCCTGCGGTGATGGTGTTTGGAGAGTTACTTGTTTTGGTGAATTTAACTTTGGCACCTGCATTGTTCCAGTTGGTAAGGGAAGTGTCCATGGGAGTCTGCCATGCGGCGGCGTAATTATACGTACGAATGGGGATGGTGGTGCTGGGATAACCGTAGGTCAGAAAGGTTGCCGCATAGATGGTACTGCCAAACATCGCAATCGCTGAGAACAACATGATGCTCATCAAAAACTTCCTTTTCATACTTAAAACCTCCAATAAATGTATTTTATTCTCTATTATAGTAACAAGTAATATTGGAGTTGAAATGAGTCCGAGGTCGTTGTTTTTGTCGTGAAAAACATGAAATATATCTTGATCCGACCCTAATGGTGTCAAAATAAGTCATTTCCTGTTCAATGTTCATGAATAATTTCCCTAAAATTACAAACAATACGTTCAACTTCTCATAGGGAAAGGTAGTGCTTGAACATGTGCAACCGTTTTTCATTGGCAGCCGATTTGGACGATGTCAGAGATCATTTCAAGATTCAGCGAGTGATGTATTATTACAAAAACCGATACAATATCAGTCCAACCCAGCATACGCCGATTATTTTGCATCAGGATGGTGAGCGTGTACTGGATGAGTTCCGGTGGGGGTTCATTCCATTCTGGGGGCGTGATGCCGTTAACGCAAACCTCATGACGGTGCATGAGAATCCTTCCTATTACAAACTGGTAGAGACCAAGCGCTGCGTTATTCCCTGCAATGGATTATATTACTGGCGGCAAGAGGGCAAAAAAAGTTATGCGGTTCGTGTTGTTATGCCGGATCGTGGCCTGTTTGGGATTGCTGGGTTATATGAGGTGTGGAGAGATACACGGAAAGAGCCGCTTCGTACCTGCACGATGCTTATGACAGGCGCAAATATGGTTACACGCGAGTTTGGCAGTAAAATGCCAGCGATCCTTTCCGAAGAAGAGATCAACACCTGGCTTGACCCGGCAAATACACGGGTGACTCAGTTGTTACCGCTATTGAAATCGTATAACAGTACAGAGATGAATCTGTATCCAGTAACCCCAATGGTCGCCAACGATGAACACGATTGTTACGAATGCGTAGAAGAGATGGATCAGAAGCTGGCTTACGTTCGGAGTTTCTGAGTATCTTTTGGAAGATGTGAAGAAAAGGAAGAGGGCTGAGAGTCTGGAGACACTCTGCTCTTTTTTTCCTTTCTGAAAATGAAAAGTTGCAATTGCAGTGAAACGTAACTATAATCATTACAGTAAGTGAACGCATATATTCATATATCTATTAAAAGAGATATTTATAACCAGGAGGGAACCACGAATGAATCCAAAGTTTAACCAGATGTTTGAACAAGTTTCACTACCGACTGGCATTACACTGAAAAACCGTATCGTGCTCGCTCCCATGACTCATATGTCCTCGAATGCTGATGGTACGATATCCGACGCTGAACTTGCTTATTATGCACGTCGCACCGGTGGTGCGGGCATGTCAATTACGGCTGTAGGGCATGTAACAGAGACAGGCATTGGTTTCCCGGCTCAATTTGGCGTATATGACGACCGCTTCATTCCTGGTCTGAAAAAACTGGCTGATACCATGAAACAACAGGGCTCCGTAGCTGTATTGCAAATTTTCCATGCGGGCCGTCTGACGCCTGAACAAGCTGTACCTGCGGGTCAAGTAGTTGCTCCTAGTGCGGTTGCAAGTGAGCGTCCGGGCTCTCCTGAACCAAGAGAGTTGACGGATGCCGAGATTACTTCGATTATCAAAGACTTTGGTGAAGCGACACGTCGTGCAATCGAAGCCGGCTTTGATGGTGTTGAGATTCACGGTGCTAATGGTTATCTGATCCAGCAATTCTTCTCCCCGCATTCCAACCGACGTGAAGACCGTTGGGGTGGTAGTGTCGAGAAACGTCTGACATTCCCACTTGCTGTAGTGGATGAGATTCAGAAAGTAGTTGCCGAACATACCAAACTGCCGTTCATCATTGGTTACCGTTTCTCTCCGGAAGAACCGGAAACACCGGGACTCACAATGGAAGATACGTACCTACTAGTGGATGCGCTGAAGGATAAAAACTTGGATTACCTTCATGTCTCTGTGAACGAGTTCTGGTCCAAGCCAAGACGTGGCGAAGCAGATACACGTTCGAGAATGGAATTCATCCTGGATCGTGTGAACGGCAAATTGCCTGTAATCGGCGTAGGTTCAATTCATACGGCTGATCAGGCCGCTGAGGCGCTCCAAACGGGAGTACCTCTGCTAGCCATTGGACGTGAACTGATTATCGAACCGGATTGGGTCGAGAAAATCGAGAGCGGACGTGAAGAAGATATCGAGACGATTCTGACCAAATCCGATCAGGAACGTCTGGTTATCCCTGACGGGTTGTGGAATGCAATCATCCACACACCGGGCTGGTTCCCTATGGCAGAAGATAAATAAGATACACTTCAGAACTGGAATGGAGGGGGCGAAAGCTCCCTCTTTTTGCACATGGTCCAAATTCTCCTTGTCATCGCTCTGTGGTATGATGGATGAACAGGATCAACTGGATAATCAACGGTTTGGAGTGAAGGAATATGCTCGTAGCTGAACGGTATGAGAAAATAGTGGAATGGGTGGATACGCAAGGCAGCATGCGTGTGACCGAACTTAGTGAGCGCTGCGGGGTGACGGAAGAGACGATTCGTCGTGATCTGGATAAGCTCGAACAGGCGGGCAGGCTCAGACGGTCCCATGGCGGGGCGGTCAGCGTAAAATACAAGGATGAATTACAGTCGGAGATTCCGTATCCCGAACGGGCTGTAGCCCATGCAGAAGAGAAACGCAGAATTGCAATCGAAGCGGTGAAAATGGTGGAATCCGGCGACCGGATCGCCTTGGATGCAAGTACAACGGCGTGGTATATGGCGGCAGGATTGCCAAACATTCCACTGACGGTATTAACCAACTCGATTAAGGTCGCCGCTGAGCTGAGTAACAAGGAACAGATTCGTGTGATTGCCACAGGTGGGCAACTGGCTTCGAAGTCATTGTCTTTTGTAGGACCGCTGGCGGAACGTTCGCTTGATGCCTATCATGTGGATAAAGTATTCCTGTCTTGCAAAGGAGTGCATCTGACCAAAGGCATCAGTGAATCCAATGAATTACAGGCCTTGGTGAAGCAAAAGATGATCCATATTGCGGATGAGGTCATTTTACTTGCAGATTCCAGCAAGTTTAACATACAGGCTTTTACCAGAGTTGCTGAGATGAACAGTGTGGGCAAAGTGATTACAGATCAGGGTGTAGATGAAGAGCACGTTAGCGCATTGATCGAGCAGAATATTACGTGTATACGTGTGTAAACAAGAAGGGAATGAATGTCATGAAACATCCTTTTCATCTGAAAGCGGTATGGAATGGTGGGCGTAACAGTGAGGGAACAATCGATGCAGGTGGATTAAAAACGGTCATATCGATTCCGCAGGAGATGGGCGGACCCGGTACGGGAACTAACCCGGACGAGATGCTGCTGGGTGCAGCCTCCACCTGTTACCTGATCACGCTGGCAGCGATGCTGGAGCGTTCGGACATTACACCAGATGAATTGACGCTTGAATCGGAAGCAACGGTAGATGTTACAAATAACGTATTTACGTACGAACGGATCGTACATAGACCCCGGATTGTACTCAGCCAAGATGCTTCGGAAGCGGATCTGACCAAGGCTGAGCGCCTGGCGCATAAGGCTGAATCCTCCTGTATGATCTCCCGAGCGGTGGCAGGTAATGTCCAGATGGAGACACAACCGGTCATTGTTACTACAGCTGCTAACGCGGTGTGATATACTGAAGAATAGACGATTCAAGTTGTCATTTGTGTAAAATAAGGAGTAATTCGGTATGAACACACAGAAGCGCAAGACTAACCGCTGGGTACGTTTAACACGTGTTATGAAGCTGAATTTTCTCAAATTGTTACGTGCTCCCGGAGGTGCCCATAAAGTATCTACCGGATTTGCCATAGGGTTTGGACTGGAACTGATCGTGATCTCGACGGCTTCCCTGATATATCTCGTATTTTATCCGATTGTGCGACTGTCTGGGGGTTCGGTGCCAGCAGCCATTGTTGGTAATGTGATCGGGAAACTTACGTTTTTACCTATTATCCTGATGCCGCTCGCGAAACAAATTGGCTCATGGATATTGCCTGCGCACAGCATGGGACAGGGACCGGTACATGAGAGTGCATTCATGGAGCTGTTTCGCGGGAACTGGTCGGCCGTGAGTGAATTGTTGCTTGGTGGACTGGATATCCTGGCAGGCATGTCCGTATTTGGTGTCATTCTGGGTGTGATTTCGTACTTTGTCGTAAAATTCTTCTACGTCAGAGCGCTCAACCGGCGTTATGAACGCCGGCTGGAGAAACGCCGACAAGCGGATATCGCTTCGGTATCACCTCCGGTATTAATCAGGAAGCCATCACAATCATAATGGGTAGCATCAACATGGATGCAGCTGTGGTCCACAGAATGCAGCGGGATACAAACTGCGGAGAAGCATTGAACTGTTCAGCCAAAATAACAGCGTTCACTGCGGTCGGCATCGATGCGAGGATCAGCAGTACACTGAACAACGTGCCTTCGACCTGAAGCGCGGTCAGTATCAGCCAGGACAGGATTGGCGCAGCTGCGAGACGGACCACAAGTCCGGTCCAGAAGGCTCGGCGTACATTGGGCAGCCAAGGTGCCGTTGCACCTTTGGGTCTGAGCATCTGTGCTCCCAGAATGGCGAGAACGACAGGCGAGTAGCCCGCAGCCAGCATGGAGATGCCTCCATCGAGTGCGTCAGGCAGGCTCAGATTGGACGCACGCAGCGCAATGGCGATGCCAGCAGCATAGATGGATGGCATGCGGAAAACGGACAGGATCGCATCTTTCACCGTGAATTCGGATCGCGCGGCAAAAAAGATACCTACTGTATTAACAATTATCATCTGTCCAATGACGTAGACGGAAGCCTTGTCCAGTCCAAGTTGACCAAAGGCAAGCAGTACAAGCGGGAGCCCGTAATTCACGCAGTTTGTAAACGTGGAGACGAGGGTGAGACCCGCTTTTTCGCTTGCACCCAGACGGAAAATCCGGCTTAACAGCTCGGCGAGTGCCCACAGAGCAATCAGATTAATAATAGAGAACCAGAACGTGCTGGTGACGTCCGTCCAGGTAATCTCGGCATGCAGCAATGTATTGAAGATGAGCGCAGGGCTCAAAATATAAAGGGAAAAGGTCGAGAGCGACCGGGTATCCCAATTCTTGAAGCGTTTTAACAGAATACCTCCGATCACGGGAAGTGATATCGGCAGGAACACATGATATAACGTGAGTAAAAATGAGTGAAGCAATGCAACTCAGTCCCTTCTGGATGAAAAACCTATCTTATCATAGCAGAAGATGCACCTCATATGAATGGATTTCAGTATGATGATGTGTAGTAATCGCCTTGCTTAACTAAGGATTTCCCTGATGTGCAGCGACAGCGGATTGCTATTTTGATATGGCAGATTTATTATAGAAGAGGTGCAACAAGATTACATACACATAGAGGAGGAAACTGTAATGAGTGAATCAAAACGCTTGCTCGTACTTGCTGGCTCTTACGCCGAAGCGGAAAATGAGGGCATTTATGCATATGAATTGAATGAGGATACAGGCAGCTTGTCCAAGCTTGACGGCATCGCTGGTGTGAAAAACCCAACGTTTGTCAACGTGGATGCTGAAGGTAACAAACTGTATGCGATTGGTGAAACAGCGTCAGCTGAAGGCAACAAAATGTCTGAAGCTGTAGCTCTGAGCATTGATCCTTCTACAGGAAAATTAACGTTGCTGAACCGGAATGACTCCATTTCAGCTCCACCATGTCATATCCAGCGCGATCCTTCCGGCAAATACTTGATCCTCTCCAGCTACCACGGTGGTCTGGTAGGTCTGCAAGCCTTGACGGATAACGGTGAAGTTGGAGCGCTTCTGGACGAGAAGAAACATGAAGGACAAGGTGCGCATCCTGAACGTCAGGACAAGCCACATGTTCACTCCGCATTTTTCAGCCCGGATGGTAAATACATGATGGTACAGGATCTGGGCGCAGATAACATCGCGATCTATTCCATTGATGCAGACAAAAATGAACTTGTGCTGCACAGTGAAACCAAAACACATCCGGGAGCAGGCCCACGTCACTTGGCATTCCACCCGAATGGTGAATTCGCTTATGTTATCAATGAAGTGGATTCTTCCATTACTTCGTTCAAATATGATGCAGCAGCGGGTACGTTGACTGAATTGTCTACAGTGTCCACACTGCCTGATGGATATGATGGCAAAGAGAATACAACAGCCGAAATCACGGTATCCAATGATGGGCGTTATGTATATGGTTCTAACCGTGGACATGACAGCATCGTTGTATTTGCAGTAGATGCAGACAAAGGTCACCTGACACTGGTTGAGCATGTATCTGCAGAAGGTGAGCACCCGCGTCACTTTGCGCTGACACCTAACGGCAAATTGCTGATCGCAGCTAACCGCGATACGAACAACCTCGTGACATTCACGGTGGATCAGGAGAGCGGACGTCTGAAATACACTGGTCACAGCACAGGTGTATCCAAGCCGGTATGCGTGAAACCTGTATATCTGTAAAATGATAAATTTCTAAACCAGCTTTGGCTGGATTGAAAATGAAACGATAAAGATAAAGACCCTGCCATGTGGCGGGGTCTTTTATATTGAATATATAATTGGATGATTAGGCTGCTGTTCTGCTGTAAGCATGTGGATTGGAATAGAGGATTAATTCTATATTTGATTCACCTAACAACGAATAATTATCAATAGTATCCCCCAAGTAACTACCCCACTTCAAAGTGCGTACTTCCTGAATGGATAGTCAGGGTCTACAATGAGTGAGTAGCCAAAACAAACACTGCATGCATCTGAACAGACCAATTGGTGCAGGCTAAATATCTGATTATTATTTTTACAGGAACGAATCATACTTGAACAACAAAGGAGAAATAAATGATGAAATTGCAATTGGCGCTTGACTTGGTAAATATCCCTGAAGGTATCGCATTGGTTAAAGAGGTTGAACAATATATTGATATCGTTGAGATTGGTACTCCAATCGTTATTAATGAAGGTTTGCACGCGGTAAAAGCGATGAAAGAAGCATTCCCTAATCTGCAAGTTCTTGCAGACCTTAAAATCATGGACGCTGGTGGTTATGAAATCATGAAAGCAGCTGAAGCTGGTGCGGATCTAATCACTGTGCTTGGGGCAACCAATGACAGCACGATCAAAGGTGCAGTAGCAGAAGCGAAGAAACAAAACAAACAAGTTCTTGTGGACATGATCAACGTGCCTAACCTGGAACAACGTGCTCGTGAAATTGATGCGCTTGGCGTAGATTACATCTGTGTACACACAGGTTATGACCTGCAAGCTGAAGGACAAAGCCCGTTCGAAGATCTGCAAACGATCAAAGCAGCTGTGAAAAACGCTAAAACGGCTGTCGCTGGTGGAATCAAGCTGGAAACATTGCCAGAAGTAATCAAAGCACAACCGGATCTGGTTATTGTAGGCGGCGGTATCACAGGACAAGCAGACAAAGCGGCAGTTGCAGCTGAAATGCAACGTCTCGTTAAACAAGGGTAAGAAGATGAGCAAAACACAGTACGCAGCTGACATCTTGAAGGAGCTGGAACGTACGTTAAGCCAGATCGACGATGCAGAGATGCAAGCGATGGCTGAGCACATTCTGGCTGCGGAACAGATTTTTGTAGCAGGAGCAGGCCGGTCAGGACTTATGGGGAAGGCTTTTGCCATGAGACTGATGCAGATGGGGCTTCGTGTATATGTGGTGGGCGAAACCGTAACACCTGGGATCAGCTCGAAAGATTTCCTCTTGCTGTGCTCTGGCTCAGGAGAGACAGGCAGTCTGGTGGCCATGGCTCAAAAGGCTAATCAGGCTGGTGCGCCTGTAGGTCTCATTACGATTAAGCCAGAGTCCACGATTGGGAAATTGGCAACTACGGTAGTGCGTCTCCCGGCTTCAGCGAAAGAGGACACAGCAACTTCCGGAGCGGCAGTAACCATTCAGCCGATGGGCTCGTTGTTCGAACAAGGACTGTTAATCGGCATGGATGCTCTCATCCTTACGATGATGGAAATGAAGGGTATGACCGGAGCGGATATGTTTGGCCGCCACGCGAACCTGGAATAGTGAATAGATGAAAGACCGGAATCCTTTGATTATGAAGGGTTCTGGTCTTTTCTGCGATACATAATCATTCATCTGTATAGGTTTTATCCGTGATTTTCAGTTAAACTTTGCATCCCGACCAGGCTGTAGTAGAATTAATAGATAGCTGTATCGAATGAATGTACTTATTACATCATGCATGGAGCGGAAAGCTTACCTCATGTGTAGTGTCCCCGTGATATGTGTAATATACGCGATATAAGATTGAAGATGAGGGGGCTCGGAGCCATGGCAGCCGAAGTCAAGGAACGGATTAATCTGAAAGAAATCAACTGTGAGAAGGAATTGACCCTTGCGGTGATCGGTGGCAAATGGAAACTGATTATTTTGTGGCATTTGGGTCTGGAAGGCACCAAACGTTTCAGTGAGCTGAAACGCCTAATCCCTCATATCACCCAGAAGATGCTGACCAACCAGCTTCGTGAGCTGGAGGAAGACAAACTGATTGAGCGCAAGGTATATGCAGAGGTACCACCTCGGGTGGAATATACGTTGACAGATCACGGTCAAAGTCTGATGCCCGTCCTGCACGCGATGTATAACTGGGGTAAAAACTATGGTGAAAATGTAATTTGGAAAGAAAGCTAAATAAGTTATATTCAGAATGACCGCTAGGTAAATGGATACTTCCATAAACCAGCGGTTTTTTAGTTACTTTTAAATTTTGGACAGTGGATCAATAGTTTACTCCAAACGCAGCGGGCAGAAATAGACTTAAGAAGCGAAGCGTTCGCCTTTATCAACGGATTTTCACCTTTAAAAAAAAGAATCAAAAAATCCGGGGATAACAGTGATCGAAAGGCTATTCTGCCAGCGGAGTAATAAGGAGTAATCATTGTCATGTATAAATGAGCAGAATATGATACGATGAGAGATATTGGAAATGCAAGGAGGATGACAACTAAAGATGGAAAAAATACGTACACGTGCTGAGGTAAACCCAGAAACGACTTGGGATCTGAGAGACTTGTTTGTAACCGATGTAGAGTGGGAGCAGGAGCTTCGATCACTTCCTCAGGCTGCTGCCCAGATCGAAACGTTCAAAGGACGTCTGGGCGAAGGCGCTGAACAATTGCTGGCTTGTCTGGATGCGCGTGAAGCTTTGCAGGAGCGGATCGGCAAGACGGCTTCTTATGCTCGACTGAAGCAGTCAGAGGACAGCACCAATCCGGTCAATATTGAGAATTCAGCCAAGGCAGGAGATATCCTATCAAATCTGTCTTCGTCCTTGTCTTTTGTCAATTCGGAGATCGTTGATCTGCCGGAGGGAACCGTTGAACGTTACCTTGAAGAACTTCCGGGATTGGAGCCGTATGCGCGCAGTTTGGAGCGTTTGATTCGAGAAAAAGAACATCGGCTTACGCCCGAGACCGAGAAGGTACTCGCTTCATTAGGAGAGGTACTGGATTCGCCATACCGTATCTATCTGCGCGGTAAACTGGCAGACATGACCTTTGACGATGCTCTCGATGGAGAGGACAATAATCGTCCGTTATCCTGGTCATTCTATGAAAATAATTATGAGATGTCGTCTGATACAAAGCTGCGCCGTTCTGCTTATGCTGCATTCAGCTCGACATTAAATGATTACAAAAATACGTTTGCAGAAGGTTATGCAACCGAGGTGAAGAAACAGGTTGTTTTATCCAGGCTGCGTGGTTACGACGATGTTACAGATATGCTTCTCAGCCCACAGCAAGTGAGCAAAGAGATGTACAATAATATTCTGGATATTATCCAGCAGGAACTCGCACCTCATATGCGCAGACTGGCGGCTCTCAAGAAACGTGAGCTGGGTCTGGACAAACTGATGTTTTGTGATCTGAAGGCTCCGCTTGATCCTGAATTTAGCCCTGCCATTACATATGATGAGGCGTGCATACTCATTCGAGAAGCACTTGATGTGCTTGGGCCGGAGTACGGCGAGATCGTAGAGCGCGCATTCAGTGATCGCTGGGTGGATTACGCAGATAACGCAGGAAAATCAACAGGTGCATTCTGCTCCTCGATATATGGTTCACACTCCTATATCTTAATTTCATGGGCAAACAATATGCGCGGAGCATTTACACTTGCCCATGAAGTGGGGCATGCAGGCCACTTCATGCTTGCGGGACGTTACCAACGGCTCACGAATACACGGCCATCTCTTTATTTCATTGAGGCGCCGTCGACCATGAATGAAATGCTGCTGGCCGATAATCTATTGAAGCGTTCCGATAATCCGAGAATGCGTCGCTGGGTCATTTTGCAATTGTTGAACACGTATTACCATAACTTCGTTACACATCTGCTGGAAGGTGAATTACAGCGCAGGGTGTACGCACGCGCAACCAATGATGAGCCCATTACGGCAAAGGCGTTAAGTCAGCTCAAAGGAGACATCCTTTCCGAATTCTGGGGACCTGATCTGGTAATTGATGAAGGGGCCAAGATCACGTGGATGAGACAACCTCATTATTATATGGGATTATATCCATATACCTATGCGGCAGGTTTGACGGCTTCCACAGCGGCTGCACAGCAGATTCGGGAAGAAGGACAGCCTGCGGTAGATCGCTGGCTTGATGCACTCAAAGCTGGTGGAAGTCTCACACCACAGGAGTTAATGAAGCTTGCGGGTGTGGATATGTCCGGACCTGAGCCGATTCGCTCTGCGGTTGCTTATGTCGGCAGTCTGGTCGACGAACTTGAACGTCTGTATTCCTGATCTGGTTCATATAGTATATGGACAAGGCAGAACGGGTTGTCTGCATGCACCGCCTTCCTTGCGTGGGGGCGGTGCATCTTATTTTTGCAAGGGGAAAGGAACGATGATGAATGGCGTTAACAAGCGTGTCCTCATCGATGGGCCGATTAAGCGTAGACGGCTTTGGTGTGTTTGACGACATGAATGGAGTACCAGGTTTTGAAGGCAATCAGGGTGGTTTTTTTTCGGGATTTAGTGAGTTTGCTGCAATGAATGCATTTGCTTCGATTTTCATTGGTGCCATATTTCTCATCATTGCGGGAGTCATTGTTTTTGTTATTTTTTCAGGCATACGCTCAGGGATGTCAAATAACGCAGCAGCCTTGTTAACCCTGCACTCAACAGTGGTGGCTAAACGAACGGAAGTCTCAGGTGGAAGCGGCGATAGCAGTGCGACTACCCGGTATTATGTTACATTTGAATTCGACAATGGGGAGCGCACTGAACTGATTGTTGGCGGAAACCATTATGGCATGATGGTGGAAAATGATCGAGGGATGCTTACGTATCAGGGGACACGTTTCAAGCATTTTGAGAGAGATGTACAGCCCCAGTCGGGGATAAGTAAAAGCCAGTTTTATACGTGAGAAAAGAAATGCGGCTCCTCCCAGGTGGGAGAGAGTCGTTTTTGGTATACACAAGAGAAAGAAAAACCGAAGGGTATTCAAACGCTTACAATGGTGATATACTCGTAAAATAAAGTAAAACAGTATTAAACAAAAACAAACAAACAATAAATACAGAATAAAGTACAGGGTTACGGACTGAATCAAGTGATACCGTTTGGAAAATAGGATTGGTTCGAAAGGTTGGTGAAGCGCGGTGAGTGTGCTGGCTTATGATTTGGGCGCTGGGAGCGGGAGAGCGCTACTGGGACATCTGAATGATCGAGGGATCGAAACAAGCGAAATTCATCGGTTCAAGAATGAACCAGTGAAGGTTGGCAAGCGGATGCACTGGGATATTCTGCGATTGCATCATGAATTGTTGCAGGGGCTTACCTTGGTGAAACAGCAGGGAGAAAAGCCAGAGAGCCTGGGGATCGATTCCTGGGGCGTTGATTTTGGTTTGCTTGGCAGTAATGGTGAGTTGCTTGGTAACCCGTATCATTACCGTGATACACAGTTTAACGGCATGATGGATCAGGTACGCCAAGAGCTGAGCTCTCAGCGAATCTTCGAACGTACAGGGATACAGTTTCTTAGCTTTAATACCCTGTATCAATTGGCAACGCTTCAACGCAGCGGTTCCCCGTTGCTTCATGAAGCAGAGCGTTTTCTCATGATTCCGGATTTGCTACGTTATTTCCTGACAGGGGAAGCGGTGAATGAGTTCACCAATGCAACCACAACACAATTATACAATCCATCAGCGGGGCAGTGGGATAGTGAGTTGCTGGCGCATATTCGTATTTCGGAGAAACTGTTTGGTAAAGCCGTGTTGCCAGGTACCCGTGTTGGACAATTGCGAAGCAGTATCTGTAACGATCTGGGATTGTCCCCGATTCCCGTGATCGCTGTTGCGGAGCATGATACGGGTTCAGCCGTTGTGGCTGTTCCTGCAACGGAACGTTCATTTGCTTATCTGAGCTGTGGAACCTGGTCCCTGATGGGTACGGAGATAGATCATCCTGCGATAAGTAGCCAGAGTCTGGCCTTGAACTTCACGAATGAAGGCGGGGCGGGCGGAACATTCCGTCTGCTGAAGAACATTATGGGACTATGGATTTTGCAGGAAAGCATGCGGGAGTGGGAGCGCCAGGGGCAGGGAATTAGCTATGATGCGTTATTGGCGCAGGCGGAACAGGCACCTCCATTTGCCAGTTTGTTTGATCCGGATGATGAACTGTTCATGCCAGCAGGAGATATGACGACGCGTATACGTCAGTATTGCCGTGATACAGGGCAAGTGTTACCAGAGGATCAGGGGGCTATTGCCCGGGCAATTCTGGAGAGTCTTGCATTGAAGTATAGAAGAGTGCTGGAATGGACGGAGCAATTGTCGGGTCAGACGTTCAACGGATTGCATATGGTCGGTGGAGGCATCCAGAACCGCCTGTTATGTCAGTGGACTGCAAATTCCATTGGCAAGCCGGTATGGGCAGGTCCGGCAGAGGGAAGTGCCATCGGGAATATGGCTGTGCAATGGATGGCGAGCGGAGCTTTTAAAGATATCTGGGAAGCTCGTAAGGCCATTCGTGATTCATTTCCGGTAACTGTGTATGAGCCGCAGGACGGATCAATCTGGGAAGATGCTTACGGCAGATTTCTGCGTGTGACGGCTTCATCTAATTCACAAGCGGGGAGTGAGGTGTAACATGCTGGCAGCCGAGCGGTATGACCGGATTGTGGAGATGGTGAATGTAAAGGGCAGTATGCGTGTATCCGAGCTTAGTGAGCGCTGCCGGGTGACGGAGGAAACGATCCGGCGGGACCTGGATCGGTTGGAACAGGCAGGTCGACTGCGCCGATCTCACGGTGGTGCAGTGAGTGTGAAAGAAGATCAACCGGAGATCCCTTACCGGATCAGGGAGACAACTCATGCAGAAGAGAAAAAACGGATTGCACAAGCGGCTCTGACGATGATTAATCCGGGTGATCGCATTCTGTTGGATGCGAGCACAACGGCAGGTTATATGGCAGCGAACATGCCGGATTTTCCGCTGACGGTCTTAACCAACTCGATCCAAATCGCCACTGAACTAAGCAGCCGTGACAAGGTTGAGGTCATCTCAACAGGGGGACAACTGGCATCTCGCTCGTTGTCTTTTGTTGGGCCGCTCGCGGAGCGTTCTCTGGAAACGTATCACGTGGATAAAATGTTCATGTCGTGCAAAGGTGTACATCTCGAAGGTGGAGGAATCAGTGAATCCAATGAACTTCAGGCAAGGCTGAAGCAGAAGATGGTTGGCATATCCGATCAGGTCATCTTACTTGCAGATGCCAGTAAATTTGGTGTACGTGCTTTTGCCCGAGTATCCGGGTTAAATGCAGTCCATACGATCGTTACCAATCAGCCATTGGAGGCTGAACAGACAGAACGTTTGAATGGATACGATATTGGTATCATCACGGTTTAATCTTTTGGATTTTATCTATATAAATTGAACTACACAAATATACGAAACGGAGTGTCCAGTGTAAATATTCTTAGTCAATTTATCTACTAATCAGTTAATAGGAGCGTGTAATTATGAAGGTCTCCTTATTCATTACCTGCCTCAGCGATGCCATCTATCCCCGAGTGGGGGAGGCCATGGTCAGATTGCTCGCCGCTCATGGCGTTCGGCTGGATTTTCCGCCGGTGCAGACCTGCTGCGGTCAGCCTTCCTACAATAGCGGGTACTGGGATGAGACTCGGGTAGCGGCCAAAACGATTCTTGAAGCGTTTGACGACAGTGATTTTGTGGTATGTCCTTCGGGATCGTGTACGTATATGATTCATCATTATCCCGAGCTGTTCGCGGATGAACCAGTATGGTTGGAGAAGGCAAAACGATTGGAAGCCAAAGCTTATGAGTTTACTCAATTCCTCGTTCAGGTACTCGGGATAACCGATCTGGGCGCACATTTTCCGCACAAAGTAACCTATCATCCATCCTGTCATGGCAGCCGTCTGCTGGGTGTAAAGGATGAACCGATGGCGCTGCTCTCTCAGGTGAAAGGACTGGAATTGGTTCCGCTTCCTTTCGCTGAGGATTGCTGTGGGTTCGGGGGTACGTTTGCCATTAAAATGTCCGATATTTCGGGAGCGATGGTGACGGAGAAAGTTGATCATGTCAAAGAGACACAAGCTGAAGTGCTGGTTGGTCTGGACATGGCCTGTCTGATGAATATCGCAGGTAATCTGCGTTATCGGAATGAACCGGTGCGTGTGATGCATCTGGCGGAACTACTGTATGAGGGGGTGCGAACAGGATGAGCCAACCGGGAGTTATGGATACTACGGTCAAAGAACGTGCCGGACTGGCCTTGAACGATGATTTTTTGCGTAAAGCGGTCAAATTCACGACAGAACGATTGCGTAACGGAAAGAAGTCTGCCTCAGAAGAACATGGGAATTGGGATGAATGGCGGGATCGTGGCCGTCAGATTCGCCTGCATACGATTGCGTATCTGGATTATTACCTGAATGAATTTGTGAATAACGCCCGTGCGAACGGGGTTCATATTCATTTTGCAGATACATCGGTGGAAGCAGCGGCGATTGCGCTGGATATTGCGGCGCATAAGCAAGCTTCTACGGTGGTGAAGTCCAAATCGATGGTGTCGGAAGAAGTACATCTCAATCATGTGCTGGAGTCGGCGGGCATTGAAGCCATTGAGACCGATCTGGGTGAATACATCATTCAGTTGGCAGGCGAAGCCCCATCTCATATTGTCATTCCAGCGATCCATAAGAACCGCTACCAGATTGCAGAGTTGTTATCCAAGGAAGCGGGTGAAATTCTGGAGCCGGACACAACGGTACTTGCTGGATTTGTTCGCAAAAAGCTGCGCGAGAAATTCCTCGAAGCAGATATCGGCATGACCGGCTGCAATTTTGCAATTGCAGAGACGGGTTCCATGGTTTTGTTCGAAAATGAAGGCAATGCCCGTATGGTATCCACTGTTCCAAAAACGCAGATTACACTGATGGGCATGGAGCGGATCATCCCGTCGTGGACGGATCTGGAGGTCATGGCAACCTTGTTGCCACGCTCCGCAACAGGTCAGAAATTAACGATGTACATGTCAGGCATCACAGGTCCTCGCCGTACAGCGGATGCGGATGGGCCGGATGAAATGCACATTATTATCGTGGATAACGGTCGATCCCTTCAGCTCGGTGATCCCGAATTCCAGGAGTTGCTGAATTGTATTCGTTGCGGTGCTTGTCTGAATGCTTGCCCGGTATATCGTCATATTGGAGGTCATGCCTATGGCGGCACCTATAGTGGTCCGATTGGCGCAGTACTGACTCCTGCACTCAATGGCAACATTGATGAATGGAACGATATTGCGGGTGCTTCAAGTCTGTGCGGAGCCTGTTATGAAGCATGTCCGGTCAAAATTCCGCTACATGATATGCTCGTTTATCTACGTAGGCGTAAAGTGGAAGACGGCCATGGAAACAAAATGGAGAGCATGGGCATGAAGGGTTTTGCTGCCGTGGTTTCCAATTCCAAACGCTTCAGTGCGGCCATACGTCTGGGACAGATCGGGCAGAAGGCGGTTGTACGCAACAACGGCATTTCACTCAAATTGGGTCCACTTAAAGGCTGGAACAATTATCGGGTTGCGCCAAGCCTAGCCAAGAAATCCTTCCGGCAACAATGGAACAAGCTGGATCAGGAACTGAACCAGGAGCAACCGGCCATGGATTCTTCCGTTCGCAGCCGTATGGAGCAGATTATTCGTGAACGAGAGGAAGGGGAGGATAAGCATGGTCACTGAACATCAGCAATGGCTCGCACAATTGGAGAAGAAGTCCATGGAGAAACAGGAGCAGTTCATGAATGACATTGCTTCGAAATTGAGGAGACCAAGGCAACGCCATGCGCCGACCCAACCCTTTCGGGGAGCACCCGATTTTTGGACTGAATTGGAATGGGATGAAGAGAAGCGTATTCAAGCATTTACGGATAACTTTGTGAGTGTAGGCGCACACATCGCCCGGGTTCAGAACATGGAAGAAGTATCTCAATTTATTGCCAACAAATCTCATGAACTGAGTGCCAGGTATATCATTCGTCAGAATGAACAGGCGTTACAGGATCTCGGATTGGAAGAGCAGCTTCCGGATGTACAGATCTCAGTCTGGAATAGTCAGGCTGATGAGAATTGGAAGGCTCGGGCAGCTGAGGCGGATATCGGTGTGGTTATGGCGGATTATGCAACAGCATACACAGGCTCGGTCACTGTGCTTTCTTCACCGGAAAAAGGTCGTTCAGTCAGTCTCTTGCCTACGGTGCTCATCATCATTATTCCAGTAGATCGACTGTACACCAGACTGGGTGAGACGCTGGATCGATTTGACGAAGCGGGAAGAGAGAATCTTCCAGCAGGCATCCACTTTATTTCAGGGCCAAGCCGATCTTCCGATATTGAAAATGATTTAACCATTGGCGTTCACGGACCAGGCATTGTATATGGTTTAATAATGGGTTAACGGTGTGTTGAGCGTGATGGCGCATCATGATTTTGATAACTGTCCGAGATGCAGTATTTGACTGCAGAGGGCAGTTTTTTATTTTTTTTCACTATAGTTAAAAACTATTAAAATTATATTAATTATATATTTCACCTATTAATAATAGGGGTGTATAATCCATCTCAAGAGCGAATTTATATGAGGTACAAAAGAGAAAGAGGAGGATGAATACAGATGAGTATATTTTCTTACCAAGTTCCGTTTATGGAGGGATACAACGGTGATTTTTCTGCTTTTAAAGGGAAGGTTCTGCTTATTGTGAATACAGCAAGTCGGTGTAGCTACTCCCGGCAATTCAGTGAACTTCAGCAGATGTATGAGAAATATGGTGATCAGGGGCTGGAGATTCTGGCGTTTCCCTGCAACCAGTTTAACGACAAAGAACCTGGTAGTAGCGCTGAGGTAGCTGAGTACTGCAGAAGTCAGTTTCAGATATCCTTTCCGATTTTGGAGAAGGTTGAGGTCGTTGGGCAATCGATGCATCCGTTGTTCCGTTATCTGATTGAAGAAGCCCCATTTCAAGGATATGATCTGAACACGAAGGAAGGACAGTGGATGGACACCTTTGTGAAGGAGAAGCATCCAGAATTGTATCAAGGTGACGGCATCAAATGGAATTTCACCAAATTCCTGATTGATCGCAGTGGGAACGTCCATGGCCGTTATGAAACGACAGTAGCTCCATTAGAGATGGAGTCAGTTATTCAGAATTTGTTGAAGAAATCATAAGTATACCTTAATCCCTGTCCTGAGGTCCTATGACTTTGGGACTGTTGAAGATTAGAACTGGAAATGTTAGGGTAAAAGAAGATAACGAAGTCCTCCATTTTTTTTGATCAAAAATGACCAATATACTATTTCGGTCAGTTAGTTCTTTGAATGGTTTTATCGTTATCTGGATGAAATATGAAAATGTGCAAAAAATAACTTGAATCTGTTGATCTGAAGAGTAAGTGTAATCGCGTCTGTAAATCAAGTCATTATTTTTTAGTTGTAGAACTCTTAACTTGGAAAGAAGGAGTGAGTGTCATGCCACCAATTTCAGTGCCTCAACCAAAAACATTTGGCCCACTGGGCAATTTGCCGCAATTGAACTTTGAAGAGCCGGTGCAATCCTTGGTGAAACTGGCTGAAGAATACGGACCGATCTTTCGTATGGAGTACCCCGGACGAAGTGAATTGTATATTTCCGGTCACGAACTGGTCGCCGAGGTAACAGATGAATCCAAATTCGACAAACGGGTGTGGGCACCCCTTGCGAAGGTTCGTGCTTTTGCAGGAGATGGGCTATTTACGAGTTGGACCGAGGAGCCGAATTGGAAAAAAGCCCATAACGTACTGCTGCCAAGTTTCAGTCAACGTGCGATGCAGGGATATCACAACAAAATGATTGATCTGGCTGTGCAGCTGGTTCAGAAATGGTCACGATTGAACCCGGATGAGACGGTTAACGTTCCGGATGATATGACACGTCTTACGCTTGACACGATTGGCCTGTGTGGGTTCAACTATCGGTTTAACAGCTTCTATCGGGAAGAACCACATCCATTCATTACGAGTATGGTTCGTGCGTTGGATGAATCCATGAGTTCATTGCAACGACTGCGTCTGCAAGACAAGCTGATGATCACCAAAAAGAAACAGTTTGAACAGGATATCCGTTCCATGTTCTCTTTGGTGGATCACATTATTGCCGAGCGCAAAGAGAAACCGCAGGAAGGCGCAGATGATCTGTTGTCCCACATGCTCAGCGGCAAGGACCCGGAAACAGGAGAAACGCTGGATGATGAGAACATCCGTTATCAGATTATTACATTCCTGATTGCTGGACATGAGACCACAAGTGGACTGTTATCCTTCGCCGTTTATTATCTGATGAAGAATCCGGATACGCTGGCTAAAGCACAAGCTGAGGTGGATCAGATTCTGAAAGATCCGGTTCCCACGTACAACCAGGTTCGCAATCTGAAGTATGTTCGCATGGTTTTGAATGAAGCACTGCGGTTATGGCCTACGGCCCCGGCATTTTCCCTGTATGCAAAAGAGGACACGGTACTTGCGGGTCAATATCCTTTGCAAAAAGGAGACAGTGTCAGTGTACTTATTCCCAAGCTGCATCGTGACCGCGAAGCCTGGGGAGACGACGTAGAGGAATTCCGCCCGGAACGGTTCGAAGATCCGAGCAAAGTGCCGCATGATGCCTATAAACCTTTTGGTAACGGTCAACGGGCCTGTATTGGTCAGCAGTTTGCACTTCAGGAAGCAACGCTGGTACTGGGCATGGTGTTGAAGCATTTTGACTTCATAGATCATTCGGATTATCAGTTAAAAGTGAAAGAAACGCTGACGCTCAAACCGGATAACTTCACAATTCGTGTACGTGCGCGTGGCGGGCAGCCAGTCATGGCCGTTCCGGGTGTAGCGGTTGAAGAACCAAAGCCAGTTGCCAAAAGAACGGAGCCGGATGCAGCCAATGCCCACCACACACCGATGCTTGTTCTGTACGGTTCCAATCTGGGTACCGCTGAAGGCATTGCACGTGAAATTGCAGATACCGCCAGATATCAGGGTTTCCGGAGTGAGGTTGCTACGCTGGATGATCGTGTTGGCAAACTGCCAAAGGAGGGTGCCGTCATTATTGTCAGTGCATCCTATAATGGTCAGCCGCCAAGTAATGCCAAGATGTTTCTCGAGTGGATCGAACATGCAGATGCGAATGAATTCAAGGGTGTGCGTTTCGCCGTTCTTGGATGCGGTGACCACAACTGGGCCAGCACCTATCAGCGTATTCCGCGTTTAATAGATGAACAGTTATCTTCCAGAGGAGCAGAGCGGTTATCACCGCTGGGTGAGTCCGATGCCAGTGGAGATTTCGAGAAACAGGTGGGGGATTGGACAGAGCAATTATGGCCAGATCTCGCACGAACGATGGGACTGAAACTGAACACAAGCTCCAATAGCGAACGCAGTTCCCTATCTGTACAGTTTGTCAGTGGGCTCGCCGTAACACCGCTTGCGGATACGTATGATGCCCATGTGGCAGAAGTACTTGAGAACAGAGAGCTTAACGACGCGGGCAGTGAACGAAGCACACGTCACCTGGAGATTAAATTGCCTGAAGGCATAACCTACAAGGAAGGGGATCATCTGGGCATTCTGCCACAGAATCCACCGGAACTTGTGGAACGTGTATTGCGTCGTTATGGATTCACCGGAACGGAGCATCTTGTTCTGGATGCATCCGGTCGCAGTGCCGCGCATCTGCCGCTGCAACAACCAGTGAACCTCTATGATCTGCTCAGTCATAGCGTTGAGCTTCAGGAGGCGGCAACTCGTGCGCAGTTGAGAGAAATGGCAGCATACACCGTATGTCCACCGCATAAGAAAGAACTTGAAGCGCTGCTTGATGAATCTGTGTATATGGATGAAGTGCGGAATAAACGGATCTCCATGCTGGATTATCTGGTGAAATATGAGGCATGTGAACTGCCGTTTGAGCGTTTCCTTGAATTATTGCCTTCACTAAAAGCCAGATATTATTCGATCTCCAGTTCACCGCGTGTTCAGCCCGATCAAGCGAGTATTACGGTCAGTGTTGTGCGCGCCCCAGCATGGAGTGGACAGGGAGAATACAAAGGCATTGCGTCCAACTATCTGGCTAACCTGAAACCGGGTGACGAGATCGTCATGTTCACGCGGACACCGGAATCCGGCTTCCAACTGCCGGAGGATGCACAGGTTCCCGTTATCATGGTAGGGCCGGGTACCGGTGTTGCTCCATTCCGAGGTTTCTTGCAGGCGAGACATGTATTGAAGGAACAAGGTCAAGAGGTTGGCGAAGCCCACCTGTACTTTGGATGCCGGAATCCCGAACATGATTACCTGTACAAAAATGAACTGGAAGCAGCCCAGCAAGAAGGGCTTGTGAAGCTTCATACGGCCTTCTCCCGTGTAGACGGGGAGGAGAAATGTTATGTACAGCATCTGATGAGAGACGATGCCCATCATCTGATTCCTTTGTTTGAAGAGGGTGCGCATCTGTATATCTGCGGTGATGGCAGCAAGATGGCACCTGATGTGGAAGCTACACTCCAGCAGGCATACGCTGATATTCATGGCAAATCCGCGAAGGAAGCAGAAGATTGGCTTAATCAGCTTCAGCAGGAAGGTCGTTATGCCAAGGATGTATGGACAGGCATCTGATGTACACATGTGAAGGGTCAGCTTGATCCGTAACTGGCTGAGCGGTGAGATACAGAAGTAGTTCTGTTCTCACCGCTTTTTGACATAAAATGATTCTTCAGCAGATAAGTGGTTGCATGGGTTATAATTATATATTGGAAGGGAGCACCCGTATGCAGACATTTGGGAACCATTGTATGGCTTGCGAAAAGAACCAGCTTTACTTCCGCCTACAAGCCCGTTTCAGGTTTTTTCTTCCGGTGGTTGGCCGATAGATCGACTCGACGCTGGAGAGAGGAAATAAAATACGGGAAGGGACTCTGCCTTTTCCCTGGAGTTCAAGATAATCCAGTCCCACGCCCACAAGTCTGATATTGTTAAATGCATTCCTGGAAGGGAAAGTCGTGCGGATTCCCACTCTGACGCCTCGCCGTGTTCGAGGAATATCGAATACCCGAATGGAATTCAGACTGAGTGGAATGAATAACTGCCGGTTTACTTTGATAAACTGCCTTGGATAGACACGACGAATACGTCCCGGTTCCAACCCGGAGAGTGGAGTATTCAGTTCTGCAAGGTGCCCCTGGAGTTCTGCCAGGCGCTGCTGAAGTGTTTTTCCAGTATGGAGATGCTGCCAGCTCATAAGTATTCCTCCGTTCGCCATTTGTACCTAGTATATGAAGGAACGGGGTCGGAAGGTGTACGTTTGATAGCCCATGTTCGTTAAGGCTAACGGGGTTTCTTTTATAATAGAGGAGTGATTCACATGATCGTAGAGATGTATAAAGACCTCATTAAGGATGAGCGTGGCAATTATTATCTAGCAGTGCAGATCGAGGGCAATGAGCTTACGCTCGTTAATGCTTTCGTCGAAGCGGCATTCACACCTGAACTGATCTACAATGAAGAGTTTCGTACCAAGCATAAAGAGATGGAAGGCGGATTTGTAGGCAAAATTGCGATGGACCTGCTAAGGCATGATGTGGTCATGGGGATGAAGCAAATCGACCGCAAACTGTTGAACTTGTCGGATGTGGAACAGGAGTTCACGGTAAATTATATTGATACGATTGAATTTTATCGCCACCCGGCGTGGAACCGGAAGGTGTAAGGTGAAACTCATCTCCTCTGTAACCAGAGAGAGAATGATTTCCGCAGTGGTCGTCAATTTCTATCTTGTGTCCTTATGAATAAGAAATAAAGAAATATAAACGCGCAAAAGGGAAAAGCGCAAGTGCAGGGGAAGTATACCTCGGCAACTTGCGCTTTTTGCATACAAACAATTAACGATACGTAGGATGGATGATGCCAATATCGCGCTCGGTGCTCAAATTTCCATCAGCATAACGCTGCATTTCATTTCCTTTGACCCGAATCGGAATGCGCTCTCCTTGATAGAAAAGCTCTCCCTCAACGGTGCGAACGCTCATTCCAATAACGCCTTCCAGATGTCCACTATGATCCGTCACCAGTCGAATCCCTGACGGGACATCCAGATGAACCTTGCCATCCAGATATACCGTCATGCGATCAGACGTGTTGACCAATTCATATCCTACTCCGTTGACTTTCCGGCTATAAGCTGTGTTGCCAGATACGATCTCGCCATGATCCATGTCGATGGGGAGCAGTCCGGTAAACCAGAGCTGATTCGATCCAACAGGCATAATTCCGCATAGTCGCTCCACATAATCGAGGAGACAGAGGATGGAGGGTGAGTACGTCTCGGTAAAACCTTGTTCTCCGGTCCAGGGGCTTAGTACCTGACCAAATCGCTTATCTTTGGATAGAGCGGACAAGATAGGCTGCATTACCCAGGTTAGCTCCACATATCGATGATGATACTCGAATGCGTGTGGCGCCCGAATCAGACTCAGGAAATTGGATGCCCCTCCCCAGCTGTTATAGGAGGAAAAGGGATCAAATCTGGGATCATCCATTGAAATCGATGTAAACGGGTATTTAGCGAAAAACTTGCTTGTATTCAACAGGTACCGACGCAGTAGGTTATCGAATAATTCACGGTCGCCCACCTCGCAGGCCATTACGCGGAGCAACACATCAGATTGGACTCTGACCAATTCGTCATTGCGATCCCGATCATAGAAGAACATATCCTGTTCGTCGTAACAATAACGGAAGAGACTTTCCAGGCTAGACTCGGCTTTTGCTTTCCAATCCGTTCCCGATTCTCCCAGTTCTTCAGCCATACGGGACAGATACATGCGCTGACAATAGATATTGGCGGTCAGATCCGGTGCCAGAAAAGGCAGAATCGGAGAATCCGGATGATAGGCAGAAGCATCATTCATATAAGGTGTATCCGGAACATGCCAGAATCGCGGGGATAAGTCATGTCCGGTGTCAAACGTACTGAAGGCCTCTACACAGCCAGTTCCTCGGGTATCACGGTTGCGTGCAATCCACTCATCGTAACGAACCATAGCCTTATACATCGTGTTCAGGAAAGGCGACTGCTTCCCATGATTGCCATGAAGCTGATAGTGGTTCCATACACTGCGTGCCAGCGGAGTGACCAACTGGATTTGCCGGAAAGAGGGTCCGTTTGCCGTGAGTTTATACGGGAGCAATCCATCTGCTCTTTGCTGCTTGGCAAATGCGAGGTACGTTGTTTCGGACACGGAAGGCAGCAGGCGAGACAGCAGCTCTGCATTGATGGTACCTGTGCTCTCTAACCAACATCCCAGATAGATGCCACCTTCTTGTAAAATAGGGTCGTTGTCTCCCATGGGCAGGATACAAGCAAGCAAATTCTCCACCGCTGCATAATACGTAGCTTCCAGTTGTCCGCCCGATGCCGCAAACCGGATACCCGACGCATGCCATTCTTGTAATAACTGCTGATCTTCCGGTTTAACTGGCTGAACTTGATCCATCATCGAAATGTTGCGCAGCCGATTTAATATCTCTTCTGTCATATGTTCCTCCTCACAGCGTCTGCTTATTGATTCGATTCAAAAATCCGAACGGTCCCGTTATAGAAGTCGGAGACAGCTTGCTCCACACTTTTTCGTCCAAATCCGATCTCCTGATTTGTCGTCTGAGCTAACTTAGAGAACTCTGCAAATCCAGGAGGGTTGTAACTCACGTCAAAAGGTTCAGTCTTCGTAGCTTCAGAGACAAGGTTTGTATAGTTATAGACAATCTCCTCCACAGGGCCTGCACCTTCCTGAAGAAGATTTCGATTGGCTTCCGTAACGGGCACGCCACGGTCATTACCGAGGATTTTGGCTGCTTCAGGATCATGTATCCAGAAGTCCATTAATATAGCTACTTCCTTCGGATGTTTGGTATTTGCATAACCCGATAATCCCTGACTGGATTCAAATACAACCCCCGTTCCCTTAGGGCCTCGTGGTACAGGGAGTAGCACCAGAGGATCTTCCGTCAAGCTCTGGAATGCAGCAAGTTGGTTGGATGGTAGTAGAGTCATGGCTGCTTTGCCTGTGATTAACAGGGATTTACTGGTGTCATCATGCGGGTTGGACACCTGCAATTCCGGTGTGACTACACCGCCGGATGCCGAAGTCTTCTCCCAATACTGGAACCATTCCAGAATGTCTTCCTTGGCGAATCCGAGTGTGCCATTTTTCATGTCATACAGTTGTTTACCCCTTTGTTTTAGATAAATATCCATCCCGTCGACGGTAAAATTGTACGTTCCATAGAAACCGTCTCCGAGCTTGTCGGACAACTCTTTGCTAATGGCGACATAGTCCGCCCAGTCCCAATCCGAAGCTGGCAAAGGCACGCCGGCCTTCTCAAAGAGTGCCTGATTCACAACAATTCCCCGTGCGTTTGCACCGGCAGAAATATGTTGTAGCTTCCCGTCGAGACGTCCGTATTCGATCATGGTTTCATCCATACCGTCCAGATTCAGTTCGTTGCCTACATACGGGTCCAGATTGAGCAGGACATCTTTTTTAGCATAGTCCACGACATTTCCCCCAAGGAAAAAGATATCTGGTGCTGTGCCTGATGCCAACTGGGTATTCAGTTTGTCGAAATATCCGGAGGAGGGTGCAAATTCACCTACAATTTTAATATCCGGATGTTTCGCCTGAAAGATCTTCAGGGCTTCATTCGTAATATCTGCCCGTTTCTGGTCACCCCACCACATAATGCGCAGTTCGACCTGTCCGCCCTCGGTAGTTCCATTATCATTACCATTACCATTGCTTGCATCATTAGTACCGGTATGGTCTGTTCCGGAGCAAGCTGTTACAAATAACAAAAGTGAAGTGATCATACCAATCATGAAACGTTTGAACATGGTAAATCCCCCTGTCTATTGATATGAGAAACGTGTTGTTACTTCAGACCTGTTGTTGCAATGCCCTCAAGGAAATATCGCTGAAATAGTAAAAAGATGATGGTCACGGGAAGCAGTGACAGGGTGGACATGGCGAGTAATGCGCCCCAATCGGATTGTCCTGACGGATCGAAGAGAGAGCGAATGCCCAGCTGCACGGTGAACAGATCGATTTTGCTCAGATAGATCATCTGACTGAAAAAATCATCCCAGCTCCACAGGAAGGTGAAGATCGCTGTTGTAATCAGTGCTGGAACGAGCAGAGGCACTACGATTCGGAAAAAGATCTGTGATTGCCCACAGCCGTCAATGGTTGCACTCTCGTCCAGCTCCCGCGGTATACCGCGTATGAATTGAACCATGAGCAAGATGAAGAAGGAATCCTGCGCGAGCCACTTAGGCAGAATCAGCGGGAAATACGTATTAATCCATTGAAGCTCATTATAGAGAATATACTGGGGCACTAGAGTAACATGGTAAGGTAACATAATCGTGACCAACATCATGCTGAACCACAGGCCTTTGTATCGAAACTTTAATCTTGAGAAAGCAAAGGCTGCAAGGGAGCAGGAGATCACATTACCCAGCACACTCATGACCGAGATCAGCACGGAGTTGCTGAAGAAACGGCCGAAGGAGATACCTTGCAGACCTTTCCAGCCATTAATATAGTGCTCCAGCGTGAAACTGGTAGGCAAAAGACTGCCACTGGTGAAAATGAGATGATTCGGTTTAAACGAACTGAGAATCAACCATAGTACTGGATATAACATCAGCAGACCGAAGAGTATAATGGCGGCATGCCTCCCGGCCTGAACCAGTTGTCGTTTGATTGGCATATGCATTACCTCCCCTCCTGATTATCCCCGTAGAACACCCAAAATCGGGATGTGATAAAGACGATTGCGGTGAATACCCCGATAATGACCAACATGATCCAAGCCAGAGCCGAAGCATAACCCATATCAAAGAACGAGAAACCTTTCAGATACAGATACAAGGTATAAAACATTGTTGCGTCGAGTGGACCTCCACGGCCATCCCCGATCACATAAGCTGGTGTAAACGCCTGAAATGAATTGATCATACTCATAATCAGGTTAAAAAAGATAACGGGGGAGAGCATGGGCAGAGTGATTCCAAAAAATTGACGTATCTTTCCCGCTCCATCGACATCGGACGCTTCATATAAGTCTGCCGGGATCTGTTTCAGGCCAGCAAGAAAGATGACCATGGCAGACCCGAATTGCCACACGGATAGTGTGATGATGGTATAGACCACATAATCTGGATGCGCAATCCAGGATGGACCCGAGATACCAAACCAGCTTAAAAACTGATTGACCAGTCCATTTCCCTCAAAAAGTTGACGCCAGACGATTGCAATCGCGACGCTGCCGCCCAAGAGGGAAGGGATGTAATATACAGTCCGGTAGATGCCGAGGGCTCGAATTCCCTTGTTCAGCGCCATTGCCACCAATAGGGCGAAGGCGAGCCTTAGTGGAACGGATAGAAAGACATAATAAAACGTCAGCCCAAGGGACCTGCGAAAGGTATCGTCCTCGGTAAAGATGTGAACATAGTTGCTAAGTCCAGTCCAAGTCGGTGATGACAGCAGATTGAATTTGGTCATGGATAAGTATAGGGACGCAACCATTGGTCCCAGTGTCAGACAGAAGAGCCCGATCAGCCAGGGTAGAAGAAACAAGTAGGCTGTGGTATTGTGCTGACCGTATAAGGGCTTGGTCTGTTTTTTCATCATGTGCCTCCCTTCTGAATGGGTAAGAATAATAGTCACCAATTATGAATCCGCTTACAACATACGGCGTTCTCTTGGTAACCACATCATACCGGGGAAGGGGAGAAGCTTGAATCTCATTTCTTCGGATCATGACTATCGATTTTTTCGGAATGCAGCAAGCGATAGTCTGACGGACTCATGTTGAACATTCTTTTGAATTTCGAGCTGAAATAACTTGGTGAACTGAAGCCGGTCAGTTCTGTAATATCCCACACGGTTAATTGGGTTTCCTTCAGCAGTTGCAAGGCGTGTTTCATCCGAACGCCCGTCACATACTGAATAAAAGAGGTCCCTGCACCTTCCTTAAACAGTTCGGAGAAATAGGTAGGATAATAGTTAAACCGTTCAGCGAGTAACGTCAAGGTTAGCTCCTGCATGTAGTTCTCCTCGATATATCGCTTGGCTAAGTCTATAACCGTCTCATCCCCATCTTCTGAAGGAAGTTGTCGACTCAGGAAGTCTTGAGCCCATTGCATTAATAAGCGTTCTGCTTGATCTGGCGTCTTAAGCCAAAGTATCCATTCCGGGGCCATAGGAAAATCCATCAACAATGAAATTTGAAAAATGCTTCGTGTCATTCTGGAGGGAGAAAGCTGGAATGCCTCGTGAAGTTCCTTGCGGATGATGCTGCGGAAGGAGTCCAGTTCCCCTCGAATGAGGTAACGATGCAGCTTGCGTGTTGTTTCTTCAGGTAGTAATGGACTATAGTCCGTTCCTGGCTGAGTGTTAGGCTCGCTGACAGCCCGTTCAGCTGAATTCCATGCCAGAAGGGAATGGATATAACCTTCTTTCCAGTGCTCAAGTCCGGATACAGAAAGTCCCATCCCAATCTTGAGTTCCATGGAAAAAACGGATGCCGTATGTTCGGTAAGCTGTTGGATGAATTCATGCTGCATACCATCTTGCACTATGAAATGCATGATGCCTGCGTGTGCCAAATCATGAAAAACCTGGACATTGTCTGAATCAGACTGGGCGATTTCATAACATACCATTTCGAAAGGAAGATGCATCTGCTCGTGTAATCGATCTTTTCGAATATCCGGCTTGTCCGATTGACTTATACTCGCGGTGATGAAACAGACCTTCTGATCCTGCCATGATTCGAGACGGAACAATCTGAGCCGTTCTGGCATGGAGGAAGGCGGTAGGCGATTGCCTTTGACGAGATCAAGAAGGAAACGTTCCTTCATTTCCCGGTAATACTGAGAGAGTCGCCATTGCATCAATTCGGAATCGCCTCGTATTTTACGTTTGTCATCCAGATCCGCTTTGATTTTGCCTAATGTGGCTTTCAATTCATCCCGGGTTACAGGTTTCAGTAAATAATCCATGACCTGGCTGCGGACCCCCGCTCTGGCATATTGAAAATCCTCATAACCCGTGATAATGATAATCTGAATGGAAGGGTTATAACTGCGGCAGACATCCAATAGTCTGATGCCATCCATGACAGGCATATTCATATCGGTAATCAGCAAGTCAAAATGTTCAGATTTCAAAAGTTCATCCGCTTCGATCCCATTAGAGGCTTCTCCTGTTATGACAAAACCCATGCCATGCCAATCGACTTTCAATTTTAATCCTTCGCGAACTTCGATCTCGTCATCTGCGATTAATACGTTGTACATCATATTCCTCCTGTACGGGTAGAGTCAGTTCAATGTAAGCTCCTCCGCGCTCATCGTTCTCCACATGGACCGTGAACAAGCCACCATAATGCAGACGACAACGAGCAATGACATTGCTCAGTCCAATATGCCAGCCTTCATTATGCAGTATGGATTCCAATGAGGAGGGAGCAACCGGATGTTGCAACTTATTGATTATTTCTGCTGGGATACCCGGTCCGTTGTCTGAAACGCTGATGTGCAGACGATCATACATCCGGTTGATCCGTATCTGTACCTGAGCTGTCGTCTGATGTTGGAAGCTGTATTTCACTGCATTTTCAATAAGTGGTTGAAGAATAAACTTGATGATGACCACGTAGTTCAGTGTACCTTCCAACGTTACTGAAATGTCGAGTTTATGACCGAAACGAGTCTGCAAAATGGAGATATAACGCTGCACATAATCCAGCTCTTCGGTTAGCGGAACACGGTCGTCATTGGTATTGATAGAAAAGCGCATCATTTTACCCAGATCCTCAATGACCTGAACCGTATCATCCGTACGGCGCTGAATGGCAAGGCTGCTAACCAGCTCCAGAGTATTAAACATAAAATGTGGATTAATCTGTATGAGAAGTGCCTTGTACTCTGCTTGCTGGCGAAGTAGTTTCAGTTCAAATTCATTCTGGATATGCTGCCGCAGCTGACTGATCATATAACGGAAGGTGAAGATCACATAACTGATCTCGCTCTTTACATTTTTATCCGGAGGCAGAAGTGAATCCGCTTGGTCAAAAGCACCTCGTTGAACCTGTCTCATCGCCAGCACCAGTCTGGTCAAAGGTTTGGTTACGCCGTGGGATAACCATGCAGCAGCCAAGAGGGAGACCAGAATCAGGGCAATCGTCACCACCACAATTGTGCTTTGGAGCTTATGGAGAGAGAGGTACAATTCCTTTTCAGGTGCGATACCCGCCAACATCCAGCCGGTACGTCCCAGTTTCTTGAATACAAGAATGTCTCGCTGTCCTTCCTGGTTTGTGAGGTATGCCACACCGGATTTGAGCGGGCTGTTTCGAAAACGATCGATCTCTGCGGTAGCTACAGCACCCAACGCGTCTATCTGTTGTGACAGAATAGGATTTCCTTGCTCGCCCAGTAGAAAAATAGTGCTACTCTCCGCAAGATGTATGCGCCGGAGCGGCTCCAGAAAATAAGATTCACTGACATTTACCTTCATGACATTCTGCGCTGTAGCATGATGAAAGGTGCCAATGGGCATCAGCAGACTGACCACCGGATTACCATGATCTCTGACACGTTCATGTTGATCGGTGTGTGCAGGTAACCAGCGTTCTCCCAACGTGTAAAAATTCGTATACCAGGATTCTTGTACAAAGGCAGGGTCATATGTTACCTGATTCTCGCTGCCAATTCGCAGTCCATTCCGACGATAGATGGATACATCCGAGATACTGGTGTAACTGTTGGTTGCCTGAGTAAGAAAACGGCTCATCGCAAGATTGGCCAGCATCTTTTCTCCTTCGGGCAGGTTCGGATCACCGATCGCGTTATCCCAGTTTTTGCCCATATCACTATTGAAAACAAGAGAGGCGACATCGTAGATCTGCATCTGCACCATGTCTACGTATGAACCGTATTCCTCCATTTTCTCAAGAGCAGAGGATTCGATGTAAGAGCGAATGACCGTGCGTGATTCCTTGAAGAGCAGGTAGGAGAGTGTGCCAAAAGCGAGGACAAACAGGACAACGATAAAGGCAATCAGACGGTTTTTTAAAGAGAAGAACATAGATTTCCTCCTTCTACCGAGTCGACTTGCGTGCAGATTAATTATAAAAGTATAAAAAAGACTGCGTGAAATGCGCAGCCTTTAAAATGAAAACAATAATGTTGTGCGGGACCTGGGAGACTTAGAAACGAACCAGATTATTGACATTGACAGGCAAACCCGTGGCTATGGCGCGATTGGCAGCAATACCCGTCAGAATGGATCTGGCACCGTCTACGTGGTTCGCAGCACGATGGAACGGATCTTCTACAGGCTCTCCAAACAGATCATTCAGCAGAACCGGGTCACCTCCGCCATGTCCACCTGCTTTCTCTTCCACTTCAACCTCATATGGCGCATCAAACATTGGAAGAACCCGCAACGTTTTACCGATTAAAGCACCTTCTTTACTTTTGTCACCCAATGAATTGACATAGGATTGCTCCACAATGTTCATTTCAATCCGTCCTTTGGTGCCATTAATGGCAATTCGATAACCTTCCCATGGCTGGTAGGCAACGAGGGAGTAGGTCAGAATAGCTTTGTTCCGATACTTCACAAGAACACCCATTGTATCCTCAATGTTGATGCCATCCCCAAATACGCTTTGATCGCGCTGGTAACCATCTTCCGATTCGGCATCCAGATACATGGACTTCATATGTGCGTCTGAATCCAAATGCAGTGCAAAAGGATCATCCTTTGCGATCGGGTTGCCGGTTGCCCGGTTGTAGAATTGCGTTACACCGCGTTCTTCTGCGTTTTCTCTGCCGTAATACATCAGATCACCAAATGCAAACACGGTATCCGGTTGCGAGCCAATCCAGAAATTCACCAAGTCAAAATGGTGGGTGGATTTGTGCACGAGTAATCCGCCGCTATTACGCTTGTCCCGATGCCAACGGCGGAAATAATCTGCCCCGTGGCGGGTATTCAGCAGCCATTCAAAGTGAACGGAAGTGACTTTCCCGATGGTATCATTCAGAATAAGTTCTCGAATCTTAGTATGGTGCGGTGCATAACGGTAGTTAAAGGTGACTCTTACGTTCTGGCCAGTCCGCTTGACAGCATCCAGAATCTCCTGACATTTCTCCTCATCGATGGTCATCGGTTTTTCGGTGACAACGTCACAACCCAGTTCCATCGCACGAATGATGTACTTGTGATGGGTGCGGTCAACACTCGTTACGATGACATAGTCAGGCTTCTCGTTCTCAATCATCTGATCAAACTGATCTGCAGGATAAGTGGGTACCTCAGGATACTCGTACTTTTCCTTCAATAGTTGATTCGCGTAGTTCATGCGGACTTGATTTATATCACAAAAGCCGACAAGCTCGGATGTATCCCTATAATCCCGGGTCAAAGCACCATAAAAAAATTCGGCCCGGCCGCCAGTTCCGACTAATACATAACGTTTCTTGTTACTCATGTCTATCGCCTCCTTGAATATAGCTCTAGACTATAACAAGGGAGTACTTCTTTCGCCGCATTTTATGCGTAACCGCTTTCAAATGCCGCATATTTTGCTATAATTTATGGAAAGGAGAGAGGGCGATATGACAGAACCTTTCAGTGCAGATTTTCATGATCCCTCGGATTTACTGCACATCGAATATGATCGTCGCATTGGATATTTCTCGATGACGGATGACCATCTGCATGATCATTATGAGTTATATTACCTGTTGTCTGGTGAGCGTATCTATTTCATTAAGGACCGGACCTACCGGGTAAAGGCTGGTGATCTGGTGTTTGTTGACCGCAATACGGTTCATAAAACATTGGAGAGCGGTATGCCTGACCATGAGCGGATGGTGCTGTATTTGAAGCCTGAGCTTTTTGCAGCCATAGCTATTTCCGCGGAGTTAGTTGAAGGCTTGAAGGAACCCTTCTGTTGGGAGATTCCTATTGTAAGGTTTCCATCTCAAGTCACTGAGGTTCTAGAACGGATGGTTAGCGAAATGGTGGATGAAATGCTTCGTCCTCAACCTGGAAGCAACCTGTTGCTCTGTCACCGGGCTGTTGAATTGTTGCTCCATGCCTATCGTAATCAACACTTGGGCAGGTTAAGCTCCGATGATCGTGAGCCGGTTCTTCATCCCAAGACACAGGCAGTTGTACGTTACCTGAATGAGAACTATCAGAAACCACTGACATTACCGGAGGTGGCGGGCATGTTTCGCATTAGTCCGCATTATCTGAGTCGATTGTTCAAACAAACGACGGGATTTACCTTCAGTGATTATCTGAATCTGTTACGGGTAAAGGAAGCACAGCGTTTGCTGCGAGAAAGTGAAGAATCCATTACGGATATCGCCTGGCTTGCGGGATTCAGTAACTTCTCTCATTTTGGCAAGATGTTCAAACGTACCGTTCAGGTATCACCCAGAGTTTATAGACAGGAATACAAGGAATCGGGTTCCGTGAGGACCCTAAAAGAGGGAGAGAATATACGATGATTGAAGCGAGATTAAATGAACTGGGGATCATTTTGCCACAGGCCAGTGCCCCCGCAGCGAAATACGCCAATGCCGTTATTGTGAATGGAATTATGTATGTATCCGGGAAAGGACCGGATACCTCCGAACGCGGCAAACTGGGATCAGACTTCACAACAGAGCAGGGGTATGATTTTGCCCGGAATGCTGGACTGGAGGTGCTTGCTGTCGTTCGAGATGTGTTGGGTTCACTGGATCGGGTGAAGAGAGTGGTTAAAGTGCAGGGATTCATCAATGCGTCCGCTTCGTATCAGGAGCATCATAAAGTGCTAAATGGATTCTCGGATCTGATGATGGAGGTATTTGGGGATCAGGGGGTACACGCTCGTTCAGTATTCGGTGCAGTGTCCGTAAGGGATAATTTGCCGCTGATCATTGATTCTATTTTTCAAGTGGAGGAGTAGGTGTAACGATTACAGAATCGTCTTCATTAAATCCGATCATGTTAACGATACCCGAGAGCTTCCATACGGAACGCCTCACGATTCGAGCACCTTATATAAAATGGATCTTCCACTCGATGTCGTCCAGAAAGAATAAAACATTGTCTGATTAACAGCAGATCTGTCATGGCGATTTTCACCCCGATAATGTTATGCTCAGTGAGGCTGGCGATCAATACTGGGTCATTGATTGGATGACTGGTATGTCGGGTGATCCTGCGGGTGATGTGGCTCGAAGCTGGGTAATATTAATGAGTGCCACATTGCCGGAAGATACAGAGCCAGTTATACAATAGTTCAACTTATAAACGAATCTAACTATATTATATATAAGGGTAGAGAAAGAGAGGGGACTTATTCATGCTGCATTCATTAGAGGCCATACAATCACACAAGTCAGGTAATACGCCGGAAGCCCAGCAGCTATGGCTGCAACTGCTGGCAGCAGCGGAGAAACCCCATATTAACCTCGAACGCATTCATTCCATTGCCGAACTTGAGGGAACAAATCCGGTACTGGACTACACCGAGCGTACACTGCATGTGTTGGAGGAGCTTCAGGTTTCTTTTTGGGTGCGAGAAATTCTGGAAGACGTATTAATCTGGTCAGAGACGGCGAAGGCCGGATCACGGGAGCAGCGGCGGGTATGGCAAAAGCAGGGCGTTAACTTGTTTGTACACAATGTGGGGTCCGCTCAGTTATATGACTTATACGCAGTGGCAGAGCACCTGGATAATGACATCGGTAAGACCAAGGAGACGAGTATATATCAACTTGGTTCTCCGAGTGGTGCTCTAAGTAACAATGCGGATATAAGCGAGCATGATGCGCTGAATACACACACTCCAAGGCATGAGATTATACGTACTCTAATTGCTACACATGGACTTATTGGTCAATACATACGGGGTGAGATTCCATTTGCCGAAAATGCTCCGCTTCACGGCTTGATCGTCAAAGGATGGCTTACTACAGATGAATTGCACACCATACTGATGGCATTAAATGAGTGCATTATTGCAGGTGTTGATCCGGCGTTATGGAATCAGGTTCAGGCTGAGGTGCAGCGCATTGTAGGCTGGATTATCGTTGGACCGGATCATGAGGACTGGAGCGTGAAGGAACGGTTATCCCGCTTAAGAAGTTCATCCATTCGGCAGGGAGAAGCTATGGATACGGCTTACGCCAAGCTACAAACGGAACTGGATGTAGAACAGGCGCTGGCTCCGCTGGCTCATCGCACATTATGGTATGTGGAGTCGGCCATGCAGGATTTTTCGTTGCAGGAGATGGTAAAAGTGTTCCTGTTGACGCTTCGCAGCGAAAGTATGAATCCAACATCCATGGAGAGTCGATCTGAAATCGTTCGCCATATCAGCTTCGAACCATTGATGAATACGATGTATTACGATTACAAGGGCGTCAAGAAGCTCAATATTTACAAGAAACGAATGATTGAAAAATATTTGGAACAGTATTCGTGGGAACAGATTGTGGCAGGGGAGCAGATCGTCTATCCCCATCTAACCCATCGCATTGAACGTCATACGGATCTGCCGGATACATTATTCGTGACCTTCGAATTTTCTCCAGCTGCCGAGAAGCTGATTGCATTCTGTATTGAAGCGGAAAAGTCGCCGTTATACGAGAAGGCTGTACTGCTGTTATTTGACCTGTTCGGATTACGCCGGGATGCGTATGATCGTTTCCACAACGAAGAGACGTATTTGTCCGATATGAACAGCTCCGGTGATTACAAAAAAGTACTGCTCGACTATATCGTTGGTAAACGGGTACTGGATATCGGTCCAGGTGGAGGAATTCTGCTGGATCTGATTGAGCAGGAAAAACCGGAAGTGGAGCCGATTGGTATCGATATCTCAGCCAATGTCATTGAAGCGCTGGAGCGCAAAAAACAGCGTGAGGGACATCGTTGGCAAGTTATGAAGGGCGATGCTCTGCAACTGGAGCAATATGTGCAGCCGGGCACAGTGGATACGGTTATTTTTTCATCCATTCTGCATGAATTATACTCATATATTGAACTGGATGGTCAAAGATTTAATTCTGAAACGGTTGTAGCAGCGCTGAGAAGTTCATTCCGTGTGCTGTCACCTGGAGGAAGAATTCTGATTCGGGATGGCATCATGAGTGAACCGGAGGCACAGAAGCGCCGTATTCGTTTCCTGGAAGCGGATGGGATGCGCTGGCTGGAGCGGTATGCAGAGGATTTTCAGGGACGTGCAATTCAATATGAGCGGATCTCAGACAACGAAGTAGAGATGCCGATTAACGATGCGATGGAATTTCTTTACACGTATACTTGGGGTGAAGAGGCATACGTGCATGAAATTCAGGAACAGTTCGGTATATTCACGCCGACAGCCTATGAGAACTGTATTCGAGAAGCGCTAGGTGAGCAAGCCGAGATTATGACTTTCGAACATTTCCTTCAGGAGGGGTACACGGAAGCACTTGGAGAACGAATGATCTTCATGAAGGAAAATGGTGAGCCTACGCCTTTGCCAGACAGTACCTGCCTGATTGTCATTGAGAAGAAAAAAGGGTTGGCGGATGGATGATGAATGAGGCCAATACGTTTTTGTATTTTGTCAGACATGCGGAGTCTCGATATGTTGAAGGACAGGAACGCGAGCGTGGACTGACTGAGCAAGGTCATCAAGATGCAGGAACGGTTGCCAGTCTGCTCCATGGGGAGCAGATTCAACTGTTTTATTCTAGCCCCTACAGGCGAGCGGTAGATACGATTCAGATTCTGGCAGATTGGTCAGATGGAATTGTGGTGACAGAGGAAGATTTGCGTGAACGCCAGTTGTCGAGTTCAGATGTGAAGCATGCTAATTTTCGTGAAGCCAAGCAGCAGTTGTACCGTGATCCTACGTATGCGTATTCAGGTGGGGAGTCTGGTGAACAGGCTCGCTCAAGGGCAGTAACGGTGATCGAGAGAATTTTGGATAAACATGTGGGTCACAAGGTAGTCATCGGAACACATGGAGATGTAATGACGCTTATTTTACAACACTATGATTCTTCCTACGGTTATGATTTCTGGGAGAAGACTACGATGCCGGACATCTATAAGTTGCAGTTTGATGGAACGCGCAAGTTGCTCCAGGTCACCCGATTGTGGGAGTGACAGAGTTATATATGAGAAATGCATTAACCAGAATGATAGTGGGGAGGAGTGAGTTGGCGGATGAAAATTACGCTTTTGCCTGATACATACTTTATTGAAAATCTAAGCGTATCTTCATTACAGGATAGAATGTACTGCATATTTGATCTCGAAGGTACAGGCATTAATCCTGTGGTGGAGAGTGTGACTCAATTTGGTGCGATGCATTACCAAAGAGGTCAACAATGCAAGACAACATTTTCTTCACTTACACGCGCGAACAAACCAATACCAGAACCTGTGGCGAAATTAACAGGAATTTCGAATGAGGAAATGTTGGAGGCTCCGTCGTTCGTAGAAGCATTTCAGGAATTTCAGAAATTTATTGGTGATAACGTTCTTGTGACACAAGCTGGATATGAGTATGACCTACCCATCTTGAAGCGGCATTGTGATGAGTATGGGCTTCCGATGTTGACCAACCCGGTGCTCGATACAAAAGCGATGTTCACCTACATTCATCCTGAGATTAACGAGGTCGTTTCTACAGATTTTCTGATTCGGTATTACGATCTGAATACAGATGGAATTCACAGGCACAATGCTTTGGCAGATTGTGGTGTGATCGCTGGTATCTTTGAAAGTATCCTTAGCGAATATGAGGAATTTCAATTGGATCATTTTACAGCCGATCCTAATCGAATGATGAAGCGTTTTGTTATACCTGAGATGTATTTGACATGATGAGGAACTGGAGGAGAGATCAATGAGCAAAACGGATGTGGAGAAGCTACTGTTGGATCTTAATGAGGGACGGATTCTGACCCAGCAGACATTCGAAGGATTGGATGTGGAAATTTATCTGGATGAAAGGGATGCCTCTGCATTTGCTGACGAGTGGATGCAAGCTTTTGAACGATGGGCTCAAGATAAAGTGGTGGCTGAAGAAGAGGTGCTGCGCGCATGTAGGGAACAGGCGTTCAAACAGACCTTGGCTCTCACCGGCGAACCTGAGTTAGCGGGGTATGTGAGTGATGATATGGGTTTAATTGGTGCTGCACTGTTACAGGGTACGGCGAACGATTCCTTTGTGGATCAGTTGTTGGAAAGTTATCGTCAAGGCAGGTTGCCCCTGCGATAAGCGGGGGAGGACCAACAGGGCTGTTTTCGTTTGTATAAAAAAACAACATCAAATGTACATTGTGAGTCGGCTGAAGCATGAGTTACAATTCACCTAAGCAATCGATGAGAATGATAATCATTATATGTGAAATATTCTCACGGTTACATCAACAGATCACATAGGGGTGAAGGGTAACATGGTAGGTTTAGTTAAAGGTTTCAAAGGGTGGACGATTACATTACTGCTCATGGGTCTGGTTATTTCAGGATGTAGTACAAATACCGCTACGAATGCGGAACAGACTCCTGCAACTGAAAGTGGAGCTGCTGGAGAAAATACTTCTGGAAACGAGACAGAGCCTGCGACACGAGTTGTACAGGATGAATTTGGAGATGTGACGATTCCGGTTCAACCACAGCGGATTGCTGGAATATATGTAGAAGATTATCTGAAGGCGCTCGATATTACACCTGTAGTGCAGTGGTATCATCCATTGTGGGGTGTACAGGATTATTTAGAACTGGATGTTCCTCAATTTGATACTACGGGGAGTATTGAAGCTTTGTTGGAATATGATCCGGATCTCATCATTGTAGATGGTGGGGTAGATATGGAGAAATATGAGATGTACTCCAAGGTGGCACCGACGTATCGTCTGCCTGAGAGCGTACTGCAGGATTCGAATCAAATTTTACAAACCATCGCCGATGTTGTAGGTAAACCGGACAAGGGTGAAGAAGTTGCTGCGGCATTTGAGGCCAAAATTGCAGATGCCAAATCGAAGCTGCAGGAAGCGGTTGGAGACGAGACTGTCGCAGTTGTCCGGCTGAATGTTAACGATGACACACTGGCACTGTTCGGTGTGAAGAATCGATTTACTGGATTTATTTATTCCGAGCTTGGTCTAACACCTCATCCTCTGGTTAGCAAGATGGAAGAATATCAGGAAATTCTGTCTGAGGAGGCCGTGCCGCAACTTGATGCGGATCATCTTATTATTTTCCCTTCCAATGGAGAATGGTCTTCTCCCGAGAACAAGGAAGCCTTGAAGGTACTTGACAGCAAATTGTGGAAATCTCTTCCCGCCGTTAAGAACAATCAGGTATATATTATGGAAAGATCACATTGGCAATCAGGTGCGATTACAGCGAATTCCATGAAAATTGATGATCTTTTGGAAAAAATGACTCCATAAGAATAATCCCATAAGAAAGAAAGTTCTTCAGCCAGGGTTGAAGAGCTTTCTTTTTTCGTATACACTATTTTAAATGATAATAATTCTCAGTTAAGGACGATGAACATGTGCCCCACGATAATACAACTGATTCCCAAGCCCTGGCTATGCTCACTTCAGCATATGGAATACGTAGATCACCATCAATCTCATATCGATAAACGTTTGTTATACAGAATGTCGTCTTCACACGCTATATTCGTTGTAACGTCTGGGAAGGGTTCAATAGCTTGCTCAGATCGGGAATCTCATCTGGAAAAAGGAATGATTATGTTTGTTCCGGCTGGAACATCCGTTAAAATAGAAGGTTCGCCTTGGACAGAAAGTGAATTGCAGTATTATAAGCTTGATCTTATGGTGGCAGAGTTAAGCGAAGAGACTTCGAACGGTTTGTCTAGAAGAAACACGGAGGAGCAGCAGGAACTTTCCCAAAGTCCAGATTCTCCGAGATTATTACCTCTTATGCAACTCAGTTACAGTCCGTGGAGTTCTTGTCTGGAAGCCTTGGAACAAATACTGCGTCAACAGGTCACTGCCGATTGGCTGGAGCAATGGGAGGTACAGCTTCGTTTCCAGGAATGGTTCCGTGCCTTGCTTCGCCAGAGTGCCCCCGAAACAGAAGTACCTGATGATCGTGCCCGTCTTCAAAGTTCAATTCGTTATATTGGCGACCACTATGATCAGACGATAACCGTGGATGAGCTCGCGGCAGATATTGGTCTTACCAGAGCCAGCTACACTCGGCAATTCAAAAAAATTACGGGCAAACTCCCGCTTGAATATGTAAATGCGGTTCGGCTTGAACGCTCGAAGCAACTATTGCAGCTCACGGATGATCGCATCCATGAAATTGCACAGAATGTGGGATTTAGCAGCGAGTATTATTTTGGCCGCCGATTTAAGCAATATGCTGGTATTTCACCTGGGTTATATCGCCGTCATCACCGTCAAGAGGTTCGTGTCTTTGCTCCTTATCTGGAGGACTTTGTGTTGGCTCTTGGCGTAAAACCTGTACTGCAATGTTCGCATCATTCTTGGGGCAGGCAGCAATATTTGGGATTGGATGATGTACCCGAATTCGATGTAAGCCAGCAGGATGCTCAATTTAATGTGGGCAATATACCGGACTTTATCATGTTGAACAAGGGATATGATCGATGGAATCTGAACCGCTTTGAGCAGGTAGCACCTACATTTTACGTAGATCATCTGGGAGAAGATTGGCGCTCCATTTTGAAATCCACAGCCGATGTATTGGGAAAAGTGAATCGGGTTCAAGACGTAATTGGTGCGTATGAGGACAAGGCAATGGAAGCTAAGAGTCGGTTAGCACGATCTTTACGTGGTCAGACGGTAGCTTTTTTACGCATATCTGCTTCGGATATTACTCTCTATGGGGATCAGCAGGGCTACGTTGGCCCTGTAATATATCAGGATCTTGGACTGACTCCGCACTCCCGTGTGCAGCAATGGACAAGACACGAGCGGAGGATTTTCATTGGATTGGACCAGTTAAGTCAGCTTCATGCGGATCACTTGTTGATTACATTTGACACTGGAAATTCTGCCAAACCTGGAGAGGAGCGCGAACTGCTCGATAGGGATGAATGGAAACGTCTGCCTGCGGTGAAGAGCGGTAATGTGTATGAAGTAGATTTCATGTCGTGGATGAACTACGGTGTGATCTCTCATGGGAAGAAGATTGAGGATATATTGCGGTTTATGGCTTGAGGAATGGGAGTTAAAACTAACTTCAAACAAGCTGGTTTCAATAATTAAATTAAAATCGAAGAAAATGAAAAAACACTCTATTAATCGGATTTACTGTATGATATAGGAAAAATGAATTGGGGAATAGACATCTTATGCAGAAAAAAATCTGGGCCTTACTTTTAGTAGTAGTTGTTATTGGAATGATTCCTGTTACAGAGGTATCGAAGACTACGGTTGCCGAATCGCATGAAATTTCGGGTGAAGATCTTCCTGAAAGCTTACGATATGATTCTAACCATCCAGATGTAATTTATGTGAAGGATTGTGGGATCTTCGAAAAAGTTGATTCGAGTTTAGTGGATTACGGAGAAGAAGAAGTTGTTTTCGATGATGTACAAAAGGTAACAGATAAAACGAATGTAATTGTTGCTTATGATGCAACTTACGTTAAAAAAGGCGAATGGGAATAACTAATTCATTAGATTTACAACATGGAAGCGCAAGGAGAGATTTATTCTTCTTGGGCTTTTTCGATATCCAAAAAAAAATAAAATTTCAAGAATTTAGCTGAATTTTATAGATTAGCAAGTTTATGTTTAGACATATTTTTAAGTACATATTACATTAGTAACTTATTATATTAATAGGGGGATAATAGAGTGATTGCTAAGTTTAAGAAAACAGTATTTGCGGTAGTGTTATTATGTTTAATGAGCATGAACGTAGCTATGGCAGCAAATGAAGAAGTAGTTACAGTAGAAGGGATGCAAGGAATTTCACCTCCAAAGGAAACAGTCGTAACAGTAAGTGGTACATATAGCGCGAATTATGGTAAAAATTCTATTGACGGTAAGTTGGATACTCTTTGGAATTCGGGTGCAACAAAAGGAACAATTCAATATGTTTTCCCAGAGGAATTAAGTCTTAATTTTATTCAAGTCGCTGCGTATTCTAATCCTAAATCCAATAACTATTACACAGTGTATGGTCTGAAAGATGGTAAGTGGATTTTGGTGAGCCCTAAAGTCGGCAGGTATGTTAATGCAACTGTTACGATAACCGACCCAGTTGCAATTACTCCGGGGGTCTACGAAGGTATCAAGTTAGAAGTAGATGGAGCGGCGTCATGGGCTCATATTAATGAACTTACGATAGGTGTAGTAGAGATGATGAATCCAAATATAATTGATCTGAAAGCAACTCCTGGAAATACTCAGGTCGGACTAAATTGGGGAGCCATAGATGGTGCAGAAAATTATATTGTGAGGTATGGGACGGAATCAGGAAAATATACTGAAACTGTTGTTGCTACAAAAGATGAAAATGGGAACTTTGTCATTCCTGCTCTTACAAACGGAACTACGTATTATTTTGTTGTAACGACTACAATTAATGGTGTTGAAACTGAATATTCTAATGAAGCATTTGCTACTCCGTATGGAGAAGAGCTCCCTGACCCGGAACCAGAAGAACCTACAACTCCGGAGCAACCAGAGCAACCTTCCACCAACCGTGCCATCTTGGTCGTTACCATGACAACGGGCTTGGAGAAAGAATTTGACCTAAGCATGAAAGAAGTAAATGATTTCATCGACTGGTATGAAGCCAAGCAAGCGGGAAGTGGAAAAGCTTCGTATGCGATCGATAAACAAGACAATAACAAAGGACCTTTTAAGAGTCGGAAGGATTATATCCTGTTTGATCGGGTGCTGACGTTTGAGGTAAGTGAATACTAAATAGAATGTGAAGCTCCTTCAGCTTAGGCTAAAGGGGCTTCTTTTTGCTTCACAGTGATGAATGAGCCAATGCAACTACCCAAAAGGCTTGTTTCATCTTATTTTAGTCTAGCGTTTACAAAAAAACAGGATAACGAGCACAAAATGCAAAAGCGGATGTCCTTGACTGAACGATTGTGACATACCATTAGAGTGAAGGCTGATCTGTAACGCAGGGTTTGAAGTCTTCAAGCATAGCCATGAATGGCGGATGGGAGAGCTGTAATGACAAAACGGGTAATTCTGTTGGAAGAAGGTACGGCAGAGATGAAAGGGCTAATGGGCAGTAAAGGGGCTGATCTTGCAGAGCTAATCCATGCAGGGTGGTCTGTCCCGGCCGGATTTGTGGTCACAACGGAATGCTGTCGCGAGTTCTGTACCCGTCTTGGACATCTTTCCGGTGAAGGAGAGGAAGAGATTATTAACGCGATCCGGCATCTGGAACAGCAAACCGGGAAGTTCTTCGGACATTCGGAGAATCCGCTACTACTCGCGGTACGTACGGACCAGGATCGAGCCTCAGCAACTGCGACACGATCACTGCTCAATGTTGGTCTGAATGATGTTACTGTGAAAGGACTCGCACATCAAACCGGTGATCGGTTGTATGCACTCCGATGTTATTTAGATTACTTAAAGGAATATGGACAGCTGGTATATGCAATTCCGTCTGAATTATTCACAGAAATATCGAGTCACGTCAAGGGTCGGGATGAAACGGAACTTGAATTAACCATTACCGAGTTTAAATATTTAATCGAAAGGGAGGGGCGTAACCCTTTTCCTCAAGATGTTCAAATTCAATTCAAAGAAGCAGTACGTGCGGTATATCATTCACAGCGTATTAAAGCATCCAGATCTCAGGACGAGATCATGCGTAAATCATATTACATCTCTTCGGAGCAAAGCGCTCCTGTTCTTATACAGACGATGATGCATGGAAAATGTGGAGAATCAAGCGGGACCGGAACAATATATACGTGTAACCCACTTACAGGAGAAAAGGGAATTACAGGACGATACGTCCCAACCGGGAACGCGAGCCAAACAGATCACAGCCTGGAGCGTTTACGGAATGACGAACCTGAGCTGTACACAAGTTTGCTGGAGATAGGTAGCCAGTTGGAGACGCATAAGGGAGAAGTGCAGGAAATCACCTTTGTGATTGAATCCGGCGTGTCGTATGTTGTGCAGACCCAGTCCGCACGATTATCCTCCACAGCCACACTGAGGAGTACTGTGGATTTTGTCCATGAAGGATTCATCACCAAGGAGGATGCACTTCTTCGCATCCAACCTGCGCATATCACGGAAGTGCAGAAGCTTTACACCAATCCTAGTTCTATCAGCGAAGCGAGCAATGGACATCTGCCCATACAGATCCAGCCAGTAACTAATGATGAATGTCCAGCTTATAACAACTCAGATTCACTTTTATCAGCAGATCTGCAACTACTGCTCAATTGGGCTGATGAAGTGAAAGAGTTGAAGGTACTGGCCAATGTAGATCATCCACTGGATGCCAGGACATCACGGCTACTAGGGGCAGAGGGAATAGGTCTGTGCCGGACGGAGAACATGCTGTTATCACCTGCGCGCTTACCATTTGTACAAAAAATGATCTTGGCAGACAGTGAATCCGAACGCAGGCGTGGGTTGGAGCGTCTGTTGCCGATGCAGCAGTCTGATTTTGAACAAATATTCGAAGCGATGGATGGATACCCGGTAACGATACGTTTGCTCGATTCGCCGTTGCATGAACTGTTACCAGATCTGGGAGTGTTGGAGAAACGACGTGAGTGGTTACAAGCAGAGGAGTGGCAGGAGCAAAAAGACCATCAGGTTGAACTGGAGGAACTGGAGCGTGTCATTCGCAGAGTCTGTGAATTGCATGAACATAATCCGACATTGGGGCAACAGGCTTGTCGGCTGAGTATGGTGTTCCCGGAGATCGTTGATATGCAGCTGGAAGCGATATTCCGCGCAGCGGTGAAAGGTATCCGGCAAGGCTGGTGGGTACGTCCCGAGATTATGATCCCGCAGATCGGTCATGTGCATGAACTTCAGGTGATGAGAGATCTGGTGGATCATGTGGCTGACCAAGTGCTCGGTGAGGAAAAGCGGCATTGTCACTATAGAGTGGGGGCCATGATCGAAGCTCCGAGAGCGGCGCTGACGGCGACTCACATTGCTCGCCAGGCTGACTTTTTCTCGTTTGGCACGGATGAGCTGACAGAGATGACATTTGGATATAGTCGTCATGAAGCTGAGAAGCGATTCATTCAACTGGATACGGACTCTCGTACGGTAACGAATAATCCATTTCATGTGTTGGACATTGAGGGAGTCGGACAACTGATTGAGATGGCGGTAGTCCAAGGTCGAATTCGAAAACCTCATCTGAAGACAGGGATCTGTGGAGAAAATGTTGTTGACCTGGAGTCGATTACGTTCTGCCACCGCATTGGTCTGGATTACGTAAGCTGTTTGCCTGAACAGATCCCTTATGCACGAATTGCTGCTGCACAAGCAGCCATTAAGGGACAGAGAGAGGGAGCGGACACGCAGAACACGGATATATCTACAATTGCGTAACGCTCACCCTGTCCTACACGGAACTTCCATGGAATAGCAACCAGAAAACTGTTATACTGAAATATGCGTTTTGTAAAATGAACGTAAAATTTCAGGGTAAGGGTTGAAAGCGACCATGTATAATTCCAAAAATGAACGAACTTCATCACGGACCTTATTCGCCGTGTTATTCATTCTTATGCTGCTGAAGCTGTCACTGCTACGGTATTTCTTTTTCCAGGGTCTGTCCGGCATCGGTCTGTTAACTGACGCATTAGGCGCACTAACCGTGGTATGCCTGCTGGATCTGATCGTGCCCAAAGGCTGGAAGCGAGCAGTATACGGAGGATTTAATGTTCTGTTTTCTCTGGTGCTGTTCGCGGCTACGCTGTATAACGTTCATTTCAGTTCGGTACCCACCTATACCGCGCTAAGTGAGCTGGGGCAAGTTGCCCAAGTACGGGGAAGTATCGGACCACTGGTACGACCGGAGCACTTTCTGTTTTTTGCAGACATCGTACTGGCATTGCCAATATGGTTGATTATGCGCAGACGTGCTGGCGGGCGTAACCACAGCAGTTACCGCGATAGCGGTTTGACGTTTGGCAGAATTCGCAGACGTTACTGGGGCAAGCTCGGCGTTGCGCTTACCGCTGCATTCTGCATCGTGCTGTCTGGCAGTTTTATTGTCAAAGGTGAAACGATTGATAACGAGCTGGTGCGGGCCGAGAATCTTGGTTTCCTGAACTATCAGGTATCGTCTGCCATTCTGACGAGCAAAGAAAATGAGGCCATTGCGAATGGCAACATTAACGAAACGATTGCCAAGATCAATGAGCTGGTTAGCCAGTATCCGTATCAGGATAAACCAAGTGACGGTACAGCCGTGAAAGCCAAATATTTTGGTCAGGCCAAAGGCAGTAACCTGATTGTGCTGCAACTGGAGTCCTTTCAGAATTTCCCGATTAATGCTTCATTAGACGGTCAAGAGTTAACACCGGTACTGAATGATCTGGCCAAAGAAAGCTATTATTTCTCTCATTTTTTCCAACAGATCGGACAGGGAAACACATCAGACGCGGAGTTCATGTCGAACACGTCTATCTATCCAACCGGAGTTGTTCCCATGTCGGCAGGGTATAGTGACCGTGAACTGCCGAGTCTTCCAAAGTTATTAGGTAAAGAAGGATATGAGTCCGAGACGTACCACGTCAATGACGTCACCTTCTGGAACCGGAACAAAATGTATCCGGCACTCGGATTCACTCGTTACTTCGACAAGCCCAGCTTCGAGAACGACAGATTCAATGACTTTGGACCATCGGATGAAGAGTTGTACCGTGTAGGTGTGGAAAAAATGACTGCGCATCAGGCTGCGAACCAGCCGTTCTATGCTCAGTTCATAACGGCATCGAGCCACTCGCCGTTTACGGTTCCCGCTGATCGTGCACGAATTACGATTCCTGCGACCATCACGAACAAACTGCTTCACGATTATCTGCAAGCGATCAACTATACGGATTATGCCATCGGTCAACTCATTAATGAGTTGAAGGCGAACGGATTATGGGATAATACTACTCTAGTGCTCTACGGAGACCACTTTGGTCTGCCTGCTGATGAAGAGATTACACAGCAAATCCAGGCCAATTTGGGCGTCCCTTATGACGGTAAAGTAAGTCGATTCAACATCCCGTTCATGATTCATACGCCGAAACAGACCAAAGGACAAGTGATTGAGCAGCCAGGCGGTCAGTTGGATATGTTGCCAACGATCATGAACCTGATGGGTGTTTCGCTCCAGGATGAGAAATTCACTGCCTTCGGACATGATCTGCTCAACATGGACCATAATGCCTTCGGTATCCGGTATTATTTGCCGACGGGTTCATTTGTTAACAATGACATCATGTTTATCCCGGGTGCGGGCTTTGACGATGGAACAGCCTATTCGCTGAAAACATACGAGCCGGTAACGGATTTGGAACCGTATCGTGCCGATTATGAACATGTGCTCAGCCTGATGAAACTGTCTGACGAGTATGTGAAGTTGTTACCAAAACGTGCACCATAAATCAATTTTCTGCAATAGGTCAGTCAAAAACGTCACCAGTTCAAAAGCTGGTGGCGTTTTTTTGCATGTTTCTTGCACAAGTGTGGTAATAAAGAGAATAACTAAAGTTTGAAACTGTAATAATTAATGTTACAATGGAATGAGCAAGAATGAAGTGAGCAAAAGCGCGTAATATTCGCAGATCTCATATTCACAGTACTTATGAACCTAACAGACGAGAGGATTGAATATATATGAAACTGAGTGTACTCGAACATGGACATATCAATGAAGGACGAAGTGTACAGGATACGTTGCAGGAAACGGTGAAACTCGCACAACATGCAGATCAATTGGGGTACTCCCGGTTCTGGATGTCGGAGCATCACGGTAGTGGTGCGCTGTCATTCTCCAGTCCTGAAGTTATGATTGCACATGTGGCTGCACATACGGATCGAATTCGCGTAGGTTCCGGTGGCGTTATGCTTCCTCATTATAGTGCCTATAAGGTTGCAGAGAATTTCCGCCTGCTGGAAGCTTTGCATCCGGGGCGGATTGACCTGGGGATTGGCAGAGCACCAGGTGGCATGCCGATTGCCAGCAGAGCTCTGAATGAGGGGAAATCATCGAATGTACAATTCTTTCCGCAACAGATCGCGGATCTGGGCGGATACTTCCACGAGCAGTTGCCCGAGGATCATCGGTTTGCATCTCTGGTAGCCGGACCATCGGTTCCCACGGTACCAGAAGTGTGGTTGCTGGGTTCCAGCTCCGAAGGTGCGAGAATTGCTGCAGCGCAAGGGACATCGTATGCGTTTGCCCAATTCTTCGGAACACCAGGCGGCGAAGAAGCGATGAAACATTACCGCAGACATTTCAAGCCGTCCATCCTGAATGACAAACCACATTCAATGATTGCTGTCTCGGCATTCTGCGCGGAGACAGAGGAAGAAGCCGCTGAACTTGCGCGCAGCAATGAACTTTTCTTCTTACGCCTTGGACGAGGTCTTGAACAAAGTTCATTCCCATCTCTGGAGACGGTGAACAACTATCCATACACAGCGATGGAGATGGAACAGATTCGTCAACGTCGTTCTTTTTCCATCGTGGGAACACCGGATCAGGTGAGAGACAAAATTACCGCAATGGCTGAACGCCATGAAGCAGATGAAGTCATTATCGCGTCAGCGGTCCATTCGTTTGAAGCACGTCTGCGCTCATTCGGCTTGATTGCAGAAGCCTTTGGACTCAAGCAGGACTAATGGTGAGCAAGCGGGAATAACTACTCTAAACAGACTGGAATCTTGCTCATGCAAGGTTCCGGTTATACTCTTGCGTGATCAGGGGGAGGAGAGATTCACATGCGCAGATGTGTCATTAGTGATATTCATGGCTGTTACGATGAATTTAATGCACTGCTTAAGCTTGCAGATTATAATCCGCAGCAGGATGAATTGATTTTACTCGGTGATTATGTGGATCGCGGTCCAAGCAGCAAACAGGTCATCGAACAGATTATGCAGCTTCAGCAACAGCACGATATTATGGTGATCAAAGGCAATCACGATGCCATGATGGTCAAGGCGTTAACCCAGGATGTGGAGCAATATGATCAACACTGGATCCGTAATGGTGGATTACAGACGATGGCAAGTTATCTGGATCTGGAGCTTACTTATGATGAGCAGCAGATAGATTGGGAAGCTTATGCTGAAGCCAAAAAGTGGATACGTACACACTATGAACACCATCTTCGTTTTCTGGAACAGCTTCCGCTGGTGTACGAGATTCCGGGTTATATTTTTGTGCATGCCGGGATCAACCCGGATATCGAGGATTGGAGAAGCCAGTCCGAGCGGGACTTCATTTGGATTCGTGAATCATTCTATTCCAAACCAACGACGATTAGAGAGACGGTCGTATTTGGACACACCCCCGTGAAGCATTTGCATGATGAGACAGGCATTTGGTTTGACCCGAGCGGAGACAAAATTGGCATTGATGGTGGTTGTGCCTACGGAGCACAACTGAACCTGCTGGAGATTAGCGAGGACGGCAGTCTACAGACCTTTTTTGTACGGCAAGGGCAGAGCGCGGAAGAGCCTGAGATTTAATGTTTTCGTTGCGTATCAGAGTTTCGTATGCTAATTTATAAGGTTGTACGATGGAATAAATAGGATACATAGCATATCAGCTTGAGGGAATGAACCAAGTTTGGCTATTTTCCAAAATGACTTGCCTGAGAATGATTTGCAATTAATTCGCTGTAAAGGGATTGGAATTAAGCCTTATTAGCGCTATAATCAGTAGGGTATGATTAAATATGACATTTATTTTCTATATAAGTTCAACTAAACTTTTTACACGAGAACGGAGAGGACAGAAAAAAGCTGGAGAAGCGGAGCGTTCGCCTTTATCACCGGATTTTCCCTTTAAAAGGGAATCAAAAAATCTGGGGATAACAGCGATCGGAAGGTTATTCTGTCATCGGAGTGGCAAGTGTAAACATTCTTTGGTTAAACTTATATAAATCAGAATTGACGGAGGGCTATGAATATGGAAAAAGCGTTAATCTTCGGTCACAAAAATCCCGACACGGATACGATCTGTTCGGCAATCGCCTATGCGGATCTCAAAACAAAATTGGGTCAGGACGTTGAAGCTGTTCGTCTCGGCGAAGTCAATGGTGAAACCCAGTTTGCACTGGATCAATTCAAAATTGCAGCACCGCGTCTGATTAAAACCGCTGCAAATGAAGTAAACAAAGTTATTCTGGTTGACCACAACGAGCGTCAGCAAAGTGTAAGCGATATTGAGGAAGTGACTGTTGTTGAAGTTATCGACCATCACCGTATTGCTAACTTTGAGACAAGCGGACCTCTGTATTTCCGTGCAGAGCCTGTAGGTTGTACAGCAACCATTTTGAATAAAATGTACAAAGAAAATGGCATCGAAGTGAGTGCACCGATTGCTGGCCTGATGCTGTCTGCGATTATCTCCGATTCCCTGTTGTTCAAATCCCCGACTTGCACAGAGCAGGACGTAGCCGCTGCGCGTGAACTGGCTGCCATTGCTGGTGTAGATGCAGACAGCTATGGTCTGGACATGCTGAAAGCCGGCGCGGATCTGAGCCAAAAAACAATTGCTGAACTAATTTCCCTGGATGCCAAAGAATTCGTAATGGGTCAATCCAAAGTGGAAATTGCACAGGTTAATGCTGTTGACGTGAATGATGTTCTCGTGAAGCAACCTGAGCTTGAAGCAGCTATTGATGCGATCATTTCCAGCAAAGGTCTCGACCTGTTTGTATTTGTCGTAACAGACATTCTGAACAACGATTCCGTAGCTTTGGCATATGGTACATCCACTAAAGCAGTGGAGAAAGCCTATAATGTGACGCTGTCTGATAGCAGAGCTATCTTGAAAGGCGTAGTATCACGCAAATCACAAATTGTACCGGTTCTGACGGAAGCATTCAACACGCTGTAAATCAAACCGATTGGCGTATTTGTACGCTAATACGTATTACAAATAAGTAGCAACACCATCCTAGCCTGCTCTGATCCGTAAATGGTCAGGACAGGCTTTTGATGTAGAGGAGGAAGAATCATGATCAAAAATGAAAAGATCAAAGCAGCCGAAGTGCAGCTGACCGGCCTGAATGGTGAAGATCTGGGTGTGATGTCCACGCAGGAAGCACTTTTACTTGCAAAGCAGCATAAAGTGGATCTGGTGTGCTTGTCCTTGATGACAAGTCCACCGCCATGCAAGCTGATTGGCGCAGGAGCAGCCAAAGCGGAAGCGCAGCAGGCGAAGAAAAAAGCGAGCAAATCCCCCGATAAACGTAAAGTAAAGGAAATTCGCTTGAACCTTGCGATGGAAGATCATGACCGGGAGACGAAGCAGTCTCAGGCGGAGCGCATTCTGAAGAAGGGTGATTCGGTAAAACTCGTCATCCAGGTGCATGGAGCCAAAGAAGGAGTTGCAGGCAAGGAGTGGGCTGAGCAACTGAGCAAATCGCTGGCTGAATTCGGTAGCAAAACGACAGGTGTTCAGGTAAGTGGTAAACAGGTTGTTGTGCAACTGGACCCGAATGCGTAAACTGCCAGAAGTGATCCTCGATGTAGCACAAAGGTAAACGCGAATGTTGATATAGTAATGATTTTTTGGATGTAAAAAAAGCCCAATGAGGTGGCAGGTTAACTGCTACTGTATTGGGCTTGTTTGTCATCACTTGGATAGAGGTATTGTTCGCAATTTAATGCAAAATCCGTTTCCGTTTCAGTAGTTCAGCTGCGTAAATAACGGCTGCCACCAAGTCGTACATATAACTGTCCGGGTAATACGGGCGTAGAACCAGCGGCAATATTATTCTGGCTGTTTTTGGCGAATCGGGATAAATAAAAGAAGTCCGGATAGATCACCATATCCATTAAGTAGGCGGAGACTCGGCTACCTGGAACGCGGAACTGATTCAGGGTACGTATAATCTCTTCGCCACTTGCAATACCAATGCCATGACCATAATACAAGTTCTCGCGCAGCATGAACGTATTCTCTCCCTGCCACTCGGGGGTTTCCGGAGAAACATCCGGATTTTTGAAATACAGCACATCTCCTGGCAGGGCGGTTTCGCTACCGTTTTTTTCGGTTAATCGCAGGTCACTGTCATAATGCCAGTCAAAGAGTAACAGATTGCGAAACAGGGAATTAAAGGCGTCTTCGCGAATGCTTCCCAGCACTCCACCATACAGCACAATAACGGTAGCTGTTGCACATTCAAAAGCATATAAGTGTCCATTCCTCCAGATATCCCGGATGCCGTCGGCGGGGGTCACGTTTGATCTTAGCTCAAACCCACCTTCCGCATTACGATTCCAGTAGGCAGGATTACATCTGGATTTTTCAAAGGATGCAAAACTCACACCGCTTCGATCCAGTCCTTCCGCGGCTTCCACGAGAGAGCCCCTCAAGTCCCATTCAAATCGAAGATGATCCATGGATTGGTACACATACCTCGTTGGACGATTCTGGAGTTGCTGTAACCAATACCATTCAAAATCAGACCATTCCGAGCGGTTCAGCTGGGCGGGTTGATTAGCAACAATGATCATGATCCATAACCTCCGTTCCTATTCGAATATTCAACATTGTATAATCGGGAGAGCACGGGTATTGTGTAGTATATGTCGATTCATGCAGGGATTTTGCCCGATCTCGTTTATAAATCATGGCATTTGGGGTAGTACTCTATAGATGAAGTTATGTTCAGGTCGATCTATTCATACGGAATACATTCAGATTCTCATAAAGGAGGACATGTAATGTCGAAATCCATTACAGAGAGCCGATCTCTGTTCGAACAATTGTATACGCACGCACCAATCGGCATTGCTGTCGCATCGCATGTAAATGGACGGTGGTTGCAGCTTAATCCTGCATTTTGCGAGATGCTTGCATACAGTGAAGATGAACTGATCGATACTTCGGTCATACATATGATCTACGAAGAAGATCTGCATATGGAGGAATTCCGCAGCAAGTTCTGGGAAATGACTCATGAAACAAGTCCGATGTACGAGACGGAGGTTCGTCTGAAACGAAAGGACGGTTCGTTATTATGGGCAACCATTAGAGCTTGCATTGTTAGGGATGAAACGAATGGTGAGCCATTGTATCTGTTGGTACAGGCTGCTGACATTACGAAACAAAAAGATGCAGAGGAAATCCTCATTGTGCAACGTAAGCAATTGGAAGAGAGCAGTCGCATCTCTCGCCTGCTGGCGGAGTCTTCACTAGACCTGATTGCAATACATGATGCCGATTCAAGTCGTACATTTAAATATGTATCAAATGCATGTAAAAGCATGTTGGGCTATGAGTTGGAAGAAGTTATAGGTAAGCCGGGAACATTTGTTATCTATCCGGAGGATGTGCCTCTGGTTGAAGCGTACGTAGAAGAGCAGAGAAAGGGTCTGGCTCCCAAACGGCTCAATTATCGCCTGTTACATAAGGATGGATCTACGGTATGGGCAGATACGATTACGCACTATGTATATGACGATTCAGGTGAATTAATGGAGATGGTCGCCGTAACCCGGGATATCACAGCCAGCCAGCAACAACAGTTAAGCATGCAGGAGTACAGATCGTTATTTGACTGTAATCCCCTAGGTGTGGCTTCTCTTGATCTGGAAGGCAATCTGCTGAAAGCTAATATGGGTCAGGAACAGTTGACAGGACACACCAAAGAGGAGCTGCTGAGTCGGCCTTTTGATCACCTCATTGATCCTGTGGATCTGGAGAAGACTCGATATCATTTTGAGGAAACGGTGAAGGGCAATGCACAGAGCTACGAGATAGGTTTAATTCACAAAAATGGGCAGCGGATTGAAACAAATGTGATTAATGTTCCTATTATACTTGGGGACAAAGTTGTTGGGGTCTACGGGATTACGAGTGACATTACAGAGTCCAAACGTTACGTCGAGGAAATCGAGAATCTTAGTTATGAACGGGCATTGATTTTGAATGGCATGTCTGAGGGTGTTATTGGACTGGACCTGGAAGGGAATCTGAACTTTGCCAATCCGGCCGCTGCGGAGATCATGAACTTCTGTCCAAGTGAATTGAATGGCAAACCATTAGAGCAGATGATGATCCAAATGCAGAGCGAAGGCATCCCCTACCCATCCAAGGATACACCAATTCTACAGGCTGTTCGTGAGGGACGAGGTCTGCCACGTACCGAATCCGTATTCTGGAGACAGGATGGGTCCAGTTTCCTGGCGGAGTTCCAATTGAAGCCGATTATGGATCAGGGTAGAACCCGCGGAGCAGTGTTGGTTTTCCGTGATATGACATCTGTTAAGGACATCATACGTGCCAAGGAAGCAGCAGAGCATGCAGACCGGGCAAAGTCCGAGTTTCTCGCCATCATGAGTCATGAGCTTCGTACGCCATTAAACGGCATCATGGGCATGGCCCATCTGTTAATGGAAACCGAGCTGGATGATGAACAGAAAGGTTTTGCGGAAATCATGATTGATAGCGGCGAATCCCTTTTGTACATTCTGAACGAAATTTTGGATTTCAGCAAAATCGAAGCAGGCAAAATGGATCTTGAGCGCGCACCTGTAGATATTAAGGCGATGCTGGGTGGGGTGATCGAGCTGTTTGTACTGAAGGCATCAGAGAAAAATATTGAACTCTATTGTGAAGTGTCGGACCATATTCCTGAACGCATTCGAGGGGATGAGACACGAATCCGGCAGATTTTGATTAATCTGGTGGGTAATGCCGTTAAATTCACAGAGCAGGGCCGTATTATGGTGAGCGTAGGTGCTGATTTCTCAGATGAGCATGGTCAGGATAACCTGATGTTGACCTTTAAGGTAAAAGATACGGGGATTGGCATTCCAATAGAAAAGCAGCATCAGTTGTTCCAATCCTTCTCACAGCTTGATCCGGCCATCAATCGTAAGTTTGGCGGGACAGGTCTAGGCCTTGCGATCAGCAAAAAACTGGTAGAATTAATGGGCGGCGCGATTGGTGTACAGAGTGAGATCGGTGAGGGGGCAGAATTCCAGTTCACCCTCGTAGTGGAGCGGTGGTTAGAGGAGAGTAATGACCCAATCGAAATCACCACGAATGATGAACTGCAATTGGATCGAGCGAATCTAGCCCATGACATCAAAATTTTGATTGCTGAGGATCAAGCGGTCAACAGTCATCTGTTGGAGGAGATGCTGCGAAAGTTTGGCGGAGTATGTGATATCGTTGAGAATGGTGCACAGGCCGTCGATTCATTGAACAAGGTTCAATATGACCTGGTGTTTATGGATATTCAAATGCCAGTTATGGATGGGATTGAAGCGACCTGCCACATCAGACAGAGCCACCCAGACATACCGGTTATTGCAGCGATTACAGCTTTTGCAGGCGCCGGTGACCGTGAGGAGTGTCTGAAATGCGGGATGCAGGACTTTATCAGCAAACCGTTTCATTCCACGGAGATTAGCCGCGTATTAAATACATGGGTTCCATATATCCGCTCTCAAAGGGTAACGTAACGGAAAAATAACCTGCGCCTTGAAATTCAAGGTACAGGTTATTCTGTCATTTACGACCAGCCTCCGATTAACCCGGAGAGGGTTACGCATTCATCATCTTCCAAATCTGCAATCAGAGTGAGTTCTTCGTTGTCTTGTGGATCAACGGAGAATAATTCACGGCGTCCGTCCTCATGCACAATAATGACTAACTGCTGGCCGCCCTTTGTATCAAACTGGTACTTAACTCCGATACCAGGTAGTGGGCATTCGCGGATATTCATGAAACCTGTCACCTCTTTAGCTTTGCTTAATAAAAAATTAACCGTTCACACAGTACGGATGTATTCTACTATCCATAACACCGTTTGGCAAGTCACAAATAAAATTGGTGTGAAGAATTAATTTTTTCCGCGATATGAACTTGCACTGTGGCGCTGTCTGGCCCGCCTGCGACGAACAAAAAACCACATGAGCAGAGCAGCGATTAATAATAGACCAATGACTGCAATGATGATGATATTCCGGATATTAGGAACCTGTACAGTCAGATCCAGTTTATTCATCTGGAGGGGTGAAACGTGCCAAATGAGCGTTTTTCCGCCATCCTCTACTTGATCGGCATTGGAATCGGCTGCCTTGATGGGCAAAGACAACTTGAAGTCAAAGTTAACATCTTTTAACAAGAGGTTTTTAAGAAAGCTAGGCACCTTGTTAATTTGATTTTTGATCTCACCATCGGGCATGGACTCCATGAGGTCGGCTTCTGCTGTAATGTGCATCTTGGAAGTGAAGAAGCCGGGGGAAGTTGTTTGTTCAACTTTGATCCCTTGTGGTAACTTGGACGTATCAAAGCTGGTTTTATTGCTTTTTTCATAATGGGTGGTCGCTGTGAGCTGCTTCTGATCTCCCTGTTCCGAAACCTCTGCCTGGAAGTTATTTCGATTCAATGCATCTGCGATCAGAGGCATGAGATTGTCTTGTCCAATTTTTCCAAGAGCGGAGTTCTTTACGTTGAGATTGAGATCCAGATCCGTTGATCCATCCATATTTACCGTTAGATGGGCTTCTCCATCAGCACAGGCGGTCAAAACAGATAACATAAGGGCTAATAAAACAGTAAGAAATAGCTGACGTAAGGGAATGCGAGTTGACATGTCTTTCAACCTTTCTGCGTAAAAATCCAAATTCCATTTCATAGAAGTATAGTATACACCGTAAGCATGGCGGATGAAACTTTGCACCGTGCAGCGAGGTACGTATGATTTAGTGTGATCGGGGAAATAATCCATTTATTAAAATTAAAGATTTCGTATTTTTGTCAATGTTCGGTCAATTCAAACGGCGCTTCACCGTGTACACTAGTAGTAGTGTGATGAATATACGGAAGCAGGGAGGTTACATTCATGACATATATCATTATTATGGCCGTTATTATGGTCGTGGGCATGGTCGGAATGGGCTGGTTCTATCAGATTATGGATAAAGACCAAAGCTAGTATTGTTTAAATGTGAAAAGAAGAGAGACAACCTATAAGCTGGCTTCGCTAACGCGAGGCGGGCTTATTTGTGTGGGGAAAAATTTTGAGGCACTGACCTTACATAAGTAAGTAATATTTGTAACCATTCATGTTGCACAATTTGACCGATGGACAAATATTTTTCGTAATTATGGGATTTTTTAGCTGCTCTTTTGTATAATAGGGGGTAGTTTAACTCGGGATACTCCCGAAATTCTGCCAAACAGGAAAGGGTGTACATAAATGAAATTTAGTGAGTATACGTATACACGTCCGAATCTGGAACACATCAAGACATCTTTCCGTGAGCTGTTGAGCGGTTTTGAAGCTGCGGCAACGGTTGAAGAACAGAGTGGGTTCATGGATCAGATTAACGCGCTGCGCAGTGATTTTGAGACACAAGCCCAATTGGTCTACATCCGTCATTCCATTGATACCAATGATGAGTTTTATAAGGCTGAGAACGAATTTCTGGATGAGAATGCACCGATTGTACAGGAATATATCACGGATTTTTACCGTGCATTGGTTAACTCCAAATTCCGCAACGAGTTGGAACAAAAATGGGGTTCACAGCTGTTCCAACTGGCGGATCTTTCACTGAAAACATTCAGCCCGGAAATTATTGAAGAGCTCCAGAAGGAGAACAAACTTTCCACAGAATACAATCAGTTGATCGCATCGGCCAAAATTCCGTTCGAAGGTGAAGAGCGCACGTTGCCACAGCTTCATCCATTTGAACTGTCCACGGATCGCTCCATGCGGGAGCGTGCTTCGGAAGCCAGATACACGTTCATGGCTGAACATGAAGCTGAATTCGATCGCATTTACGACGAACTGGTTAAAGTACGTACACAGATCGCGAAGAAACTGGGATATCCAAGCTATGTGGAACTTGGCTATGATCGTATGAACCGTACGGATTACAACGCCGAGATGGTTGCCAACTTCCGTGCACAAGTCCGTGATTATATCGTGCCTGTGGCGACCAAACTCAGAGAGCGTCAGCGTAATCGGATTGATGTGGATACGCTGTATTATTACGATCAGGGTTTCAGCTTCAAGACGGGTAACCCGACACCTAAAGGTGACGCGGACTGGATTATTGATAATGGTAAAAAAATGTACGCTGAATTATCACCAGAGACGGATGCATTTTTCCAGATGATGACCGAAAACGAGCTTATGGATCTGGTAAGTAAAAAAGGTAAACAGGGCGGCGGATATTGTACGTTCCTGAACGATTACAAAGTGCCGTTTATCTTCTCCAACTTCAACGGTACCTCCGGTGATATTGATGTATTGACACATGAAGCAGGTCATGCTTTCCAGGTGTATGAGAGCCGTGATTTTGCAGTGCCTGAATACAACTGGCCGACATATGAATCGGCTGAGATTCATTCCATGAGTATGGAGTTTTTCACATGGCCGTGGATGCAGTTGTTCTTCAAGGAAGATACGGACAAGTACAAGTTTGATCACCTGTCTTCCGGTCTGTTGTTCATTCCGTATGGTGTAGCTGTGGATGAATTCCAGCATTTTGTGTATGCGAACCCGGATGCAACTCCAACTGAGCGTAAGCAGGCATGGCGCAACATTGAGAAGACCTATCTGCCACACATCAATTACAAAGATAATGCGTATTTGGAGCAAGGTGGTTTCTGGCATAAACAGGGTCACATTTTCTCATCGCCGTTCTATTACATTGACTACACGTTGGCACAAATCTGTGCATTCCAGTTCTGGAAACGCAGCAATGAGGACATTAAGTCCGCATGGGCCGACTATCTGACATTGTGCAAAGCGGGAGGAAGCCTGTCCTTCACTGGATTGGTTGAACTGGCTGGATTGAACTCACCATTCGAGGATGGCTGTGTATCCTCCGTAATTGGGGAGATTGAGGCATGGCTTGACGGCGTGAACGATAAGGCGCTGTAAGCCTTCGTAAGGATGCTTTTAGTGTAAGTACCTTCGGTAAGGTATAAGTAGTGGATAAAGCTTTAAGATAGATAAGTAAGACGGCTTGGAGACCTTCGGGTGTCTGGGTCGTCTTTTTCATTACGGGGAAAAATCAACCGCAAGTGTAACATTTATCGGTTTCATTGTGATTTATTTCACTATATCTGAAAACGGATTCAGTTACAATGAAGATAGTAAATCAGGGGTTACAGGAGGCTGGTTCAAATGGCAACACATGCATATTATGTTCCGCCCGTGAACTTGATGGGTAGAGGTTGTTTACAAGAAGCAGGTCAGATGATTGAACAGATGGGTATCCGCAAGGCGCTGGTTGTAAGTGATCGTCAATTGATTACTTCAGGCGTTGCTGAACAGGTACTGTCTATACTAAGAAAATCAGGGTTAGACTATGTAGTATATGATGAGGTTCAGCCTAATCCAACATGTCAGAATGTACATGATGGACTACAAGTATTCCAGGATCATGGCTGTGACGCCATTATATCGATAGGCGGAGGTTCACCGCAGGATGCTGCCAAAGGCATTGGCATTGTAGCTACGAACGGTGGGCATATCCGTGAATATGAAGGATTTCATCAATCAAAACATAAGTCTGTGCCACTTGTGGCTGTTAACACAACGGCTGGCACATCGAGCGAGGTGACAATTAACTACGTGATTACAGATGAGGAACGTAAAGTAAAGATGGTGATGGTGGACCGCAACAGTCTGGTCTCCCTGTCGGTTAATGATCCTGAGCTGATGCTCAGTAAACCTGCAAGTCTCACAGCGGCCACAGGAATGGATGCGTTGACACATGCCGTAGAAGCCATGGTTACACCGGGTGGATTTACAGTGACAAGTGCGACAGCTGCTGCAGCTGTTGAACTGATCTTTGAATATTTGCCAAGAGCTGTGAGAGACGGCAGTGACCTGGAAGCGCGGGAACATATGACGTATGCCTGTTTCCTTGGCGGGATTGCTTTTAATAATGCGGGCCTGGGTTATGTCCATGCGATGGCGCATCAACTGGGTGGCGTATATGATCTGCCGCATGGTGTCTGTAACGCAATGTTACTCCCCTATGTGGAAGAGTTGAACGCCAAGCATGTACCCGGCAAATTCCGTCATATTGCTAAGGCAATTGGTATGGATGTGAAGGGTAGAAGTGATGAGGAGTGTTCCGATTACGTCATTGAGGCCATACGTCAGCTATCGAAGGAAGTAGGCATTCCTGAGAAACTGTCTGAACTGGGTGTAAAAGATCCCGATGTGGAACTGCTTGCCGATAACGCGATGAAAGATGCCTGTGCACCAGGCAATCCCTATCAACCGTCCAAGGATGAAGTGATGGAGCTGTTCCGCAAAATTATATAAGTGAGAACGTATCGAGTCGGAGGGGATCCGGCTCTTTTTTGTTTTTCAAATCTCGGATATTGTATCTATGCCTTTGGGCATCTTCACAAATGGAGTTCAATGCGTAATAATGTAGGTCGGGCCATTGGCAACATATGACATCGACATCAGGAGGCATCATGAGACTTAGTACAAGTAACCTAAACACCTATATTAAGCAATATGAGACTTATTTAAGCGTGGAGCGTAATCTATCTCTTAAATCCATTAAAGCCTATCTGTCTGATCTCAACAGACTTGTAGAATGGCTTGATACTAAACATATTCATGATGTAACTAGAGAAAATTTACGAATGTATCTGGAACAATTAAACAGTGAACACACGCTTAAAGACTCGACCATTAAAAGAAAGTACATATGCTTCAAAGCATTTTTTAATTATTTGGTTCAAAGCGGAGATATAATCGAGTCCCCAATTATTGGTTTCGGAAAAAAATTCAAAACGGCAAGACGTATTCCAAAGACACTTTCTGTCAATGAGGTTGAAAAGTTATTAAATGCACCACAAGAGCACATGAAACAATTACACACGAGTTTTAGAAGAAGAATCAACCTTCGCAACGATGCAATCATTGAACTGCTCTATGTTATTGGAATTCGTATTGGAGAACTAGTGAATATTGATATGGAGCACATCGATCTCGAAGAGAAAACCGTGTTGATTTTTGGAAAAGGTCGTAAGGAGCGATTGCTCTACATTTCAAGCAGCGAAGTCATCCATAAAATTAAAACATGGTTGCATGCCCGCGAACATTTCGACCCCCAATCTGATGCTCTGTTCCTTAACAAATACGGTGATCGACTCTCCATTTACTCCATTGAGGATATTTACTCTAAATACAGGGACTTGTCTAAGGTTAGCAAAAAATCAACACCGCACTATCTCAGGCACAGCTTTGCTACACATCTGCTGAATAATGGTGCAGATTTACGATCAGTCCAAGAAATTCTCGGACATACCAATGTCAGCACGACCCAAATATACACAGAAGTGTCTGTTGAACGGAAGAAAGATGTGCTGTCGAGATTTAATCCGAGAAATAATCTAAAAGTGTAGAGAAAAACCTCCAAATAACTATAAATTATTTGGAGGTCTTGTAATGAAATTGCCGTTATATCATGATACAAATATAGAACCACTTTTACATAAAATTAATAGTGAAACATGTTTCTTATCCAATTGGAATAAAGAAAACAATAATCTAAACTTTCCCCCTGAAATTATTAAAAATGCTGTGAACAGCAGTCTTGATCAAAGTCAAAATAATTACTTTTTTTTAGATGAGTTACAGGAAGCAAAGAAATGGTTTATCCACGAGGCTTTAGACAATACCAATGTTAATTCAAATAATTTCGACTTCTCAATATCTTCAAATGGAACTTCGAGTGCATATTTATTAATTAATCTATTTCATATGAAAAAGAAACTGAAGGCATTGTTAATTACACCAATTTATTTTACTTATATAAAAGTTTTGCAAGATTTAAAAGTTGATACATATTATATTGAGGTTTTGGAGGAAGGAAAAGTAACCATAAATTTGCATAAATTAGAAGACATCATTATTGAATATGGAATTAATTTACTAATAATGAATGATCCTTTATTGGGAAGCGGTATTAAAATTACAAAAGAAATGTATATTGATATTGTTAACATTTGCAAAAAGCATGATGTTACATTGTTCATTGATTTTATGTATGGCGGTATGGAGTGGAATTTGAGAAATTTAAATGTTATAGATGAATTTTTACTTAGTTTATTCGATATATATCCAGAAATTATTATCATTGAATCCATATCTAAGAGACTGTTCTTAAATGGAATCAAGAATTGTTTAGTTTATGGTAGTAAAGAAAATATAAGCCTATTTGAAAGAGTTTCCGTTCATTCCCTTGGTTCTTTAGTCTACTCACAGGTCACGCTATTTAAACAACTTTATGATAGCAACAATAGATCCACAGTATTAAATACAATTAAAAGTAATATTTTATTTGCAATGAATAATTTTGAGTTGATTAAAACATTATTAATGGACACGGAATATGTTATTAGTGCTTGTGAAAGTGGATACTTCTGTTTAATAGGGGTACCTTATAGCGAAATAGGTAATAAAAACAACATGGATATTGCTAGCAAGTTAATAGAGAATATTAACATACTAACAATACCCCATGATAGATATCTCTTTGAAAGTCAAACCCATTATTATTTCAGAGTCAATCTTTCGATTGAACAGTCTATACTAATACCTGCTTTAAGAAAAATTGTAGAGTTCTATAGTAGATCTAAAACTCCTTATGCACCAATATCTATTTGATTAACTATTTCTTTGAAAGCTTCAGTCACAATAATATTATCAAATGTTGGATTTGTCAGACCTGATTTTTCAGAGGTGTCTAAAATTAAGTTGAATTGCTCTAAAGATTTGGGTATGTTTTCAGGGTCTATACGAATATTGTCAAGCAACACTCCTAAAATTTTTAATTTTTTTCGTTTTAAGGAAAAATCAAAGAAAGTTTTGGAGTAGTCATTTAACATTTTTGGCATCATTAACGCTACTGTACCAACAACTGCAAAAGTTAAAATCCAGGAGCCTTTTTCACTCTGTATTAATTTATAATTTTTTTCTAATCCCAGTTTTATATGCAGTTCGTCCAATAGGTCACTGGTTATTTTTAGAGCTTCTTGATAGTCATCTGTTTTACATCTGAAAGTTACAAAAAGTGTTTCACCTGCTGCACTTTCAATAAAACTGTTATCATAATGAAAATTATTCATGATCATTTCAATTTTTTTATGCATTGACATATAAACAAGTTGTTCTTCAAATGGGAATACCGCCCAGTTAAAATCGTCTAAAACATTCAACACATTGGAAACAAGCTTATACGGTAATTGATTATTGAAGACATAGAATGAAAACATGTCTAATAAATTTGTGATTTCTAATTTCCGAGTTGTATTATTTATTTTTGATAATTCATTTAATGCATTACTTATTTGATCAGGAACTTCTTTGAAATTTCTGAACAAGATATTTGCATTTATAAATTCAAAGAATCTTTGTTGCGGTAATAATTCAATGATATATTCTGAGAAGTTATCAACATTCATTTTTACGGTGTTTCCTCTATATAGCACATCGAGCCTTGATGTATCAGTTTTATAAAATAAATAACCGAAAATAAAGTTTTTTCCTAGACTCACGTCTTCTAATACACACGATTTAAAACGATGATTTTCAGCATGCATAGTGGCTAAATTAGTATTAAAGATTTCACATTCTGTGAACTCCATTTTTTCAGTACTAGAACGATCAAAATTACAATTCTTCATAGTACAATTTATAAACACACAATTTTTCATGTGTACTAAAAACTGTTCATTTTCAAAAGTGCAATTTTCAAATGTACATTCTTGTATCGACGTGTTTGCATAATTATTCAGAGTAAAATTGCAATTATTAAAGTAACAGTTTTTTATTTCACAGGCAGCAATATCAACCTCATTAAATGAACAATTCTCAAATATTGCTGAAATGAAATCAGCACGATCGAAATTATTTTTATGAAAAGTTACATTTATGAATCTTGATCCTCTAAAATCACTTCTGAAAAATGAAATTTTAGGAAGAACATTAATAAAATCTAACTTCTCAAATAAAGTATATGATAAATTTTCCTTTTCACGTGATAAACTTCCGTTATCAGTAAATCTGTTGAACTTGATAATATTCCCCATATAGACCTCCAAATAATTTATAGTTATTAGTATGTAATTTTCTGATAGATTGCTTTGGCAATTCTGATCATAACTTCTATACTACATCTATCTATTCGACACATTTCTATATATTCCTCTAAAAATTTACAAATTTATTGCCATTTTCTGATTCGTAAGACCTGTATTTTTGATTTTATAGGTTTATGGGTCTAGTAGTGTCACACTTTTACCATGAATTTTCCAAAAGGAGTTTACTTCTCTTATATCGAATACAATATGAATAACAGCGGCACGAGAAAGGGTAATCTTACCCGCAACTTGATGTCTATGTTTTCCAGTAAGATTCCCCAGTCCGTTTCGTGTTTAATGTTAAATAGGAGTAGTCTATTTCATTTTCACGAGCTACACCTGAAGTTCTGCATCTAACATTCACCTCTGTAAGACAGTTAAGCAATTCTACACCAGCATCATCTCTATTTCAGGCTTTACAATCCAAGAAGTTCAACTGAAACAAAGATTCACCGGTTACACATCTGTACAGCAAGCTCCTAATCAAGACAACAGTGTCCACACAACAGAATATCGATTATGGGCTCTGAAATGAATCAGAACGAATGCATGTGGAGGAGGCTGTAATGATGGCGAAAAAAGAAGTTGTAGCGATGCTACTTGCCGGAGGGCAAGGTAAGAGGTTAAAAGGATTGACCAAATCACTGGCTAAGCCGGCTGTATATTTTGGCGGCACGTACCGAATCATTGATTTCCCGCTGAGTAACTGCTCTAATTCTGGTATTGATACAGTGGGTGTATTGACCCAATATGAACCACTTGTCTTACATTCCTATATTGGCATTGGCAGTGACTGGGATCTGGATCGGAAAAACGGCGGGGTATATGTACTTCCTCCACATGAACGTGAAGACGGTAGCAACTGGTACCGGGGTACAGCGGATGCGATCTTCCGCAACCTGAACTTTATTGAACAATTCGATCCTGAGCATGTGCTCATTCTGTCAGGGGATCATATCTATAAGATGGACTACGAAAAAATGCTCCAGTATCACAAAGATAAAGATGCGGATTGCACCATATCGGTCATTGATGTTTCATTGGAAGAAGCCAGCCGATTCGGGGTGTTGAACACCAATGATGACTATAGCATCTATGAATTTGAAGAAAAACCTCCTGAGCCCAAGAGCACACTGGCTTCCATGGGTATCTATCTCTTCAAGTGGGATGTACTGAAACGTTTCCTGATCCAAGATGAACAACAGGCATCCACCTCCTATGATTTTGGTAAAGATATTATTCCTTTATTGCTTCAAAATGAAAAATCCTTATATGCGTATCCATTTGAAGGTTATTGGAAAGACGTTGGTACCATTCGCAGTCTGTGGGAATCCAATATGGACCTTTTGGACGAAGACACACCGTTTAATCTGAATGATCCGGACTGGCGTATTTTCACACGTAATCCAAACCAACCTGCACAATATATCTCACCTTCGGGAAAGGTGCGGAATTGTATTATTAGTGAAGGTACTGTAGTGCATGGTGAGGTCAATCATTCTGTTCTGTTCTATGGAATTGAAGTTGGTGAGAACAGTGCGGTCATCGATTCGGTGATCATGCCAAGAGTGAAAATCGGGCAAAATGTGCGCATTTACCGAGCTATTATCGCAGAAGGATTGGTTATTCCGGATGGAACACAGATTTCGCCTGCACCGGAAGATGAGAGTGATATATTGCTCGTGGATCAGGAAGAACTGGAACGTCAGCTTCGCCAAGGAATAACCAGCAAGGCCTAATTGAAGTCAAAAGGACGGTGCATGCGATGAAACAATTGATCGGAGTTATTAACCTTGACCATGAACTTGAAGAATTGAAGGAATTGACGTATTTTCGCTGCGGAGCCGCGGTGCCTTATGCCGGACGTTACCGTCTGATCGATTTTGTTCTATCCAATATGATGAATGCAGGCATTGAGAGTATTGGTGTATTTGTACGGCGAAAATATCGCTCGTTGATGGACCATCTTGGTGACGGTAAACCTTGGGATTTGGATCGCAAGCATGGGGGCATGTTTATTTTGCCACCAGACTGGAACGATCCAACAGATACATCACAAGGGGATTTGCAGCATTTCCATAACAATTTGGACTTTTTCCACAGAGGGGCAGGACAATATGTTGTGCATGCGGGCAGTCGCCATGTGACCAAAGCAGACCTCCAGGATGTCTACAGGTATCACATCAGTAAAGGAGCGGACGTTACACTGGTCTGCAAAAAAGTAGATCAGCTGCTGCCTGAACATGACGCCTGTGTCAAAGTTGAACATGACGGGGACGGTAACGTGGTGGACATTCACCAAAGCGCTAATCACCCGAATATATATACAGAAATTTTCATCATGGAAAAAGAATTGTTCTTGCGCCAGGTGCAACGCTGCATCGATCATGGCGAGAGCCATTTCTTCCGGGATGTGATTCAAAAAAATCCGGATGGATTGAATATCGCTGCGTATGCATATGATGGCTATCACGCAGTCATCAATTCCATTGACAGTTATTATCGCAATAGTATGGATCTGCTGAACACAGGGCAATATGAACAACTTTTCAAGGAAGATCCGATCCAGACCAAAATTAAATACGAAGCGCCTGCCAAATACCTGGATACCGCCGATGTTAAACATTCACTTCTCGCGAATGGCTGCATTGTTGGTGGAGAGGTGGAGGACAGCATTCTGTTCCGTGGTGTACAGGTGGCCAAGGGTGCCAAAATAAAAGGTTCCATCATCATGCAGAAATGTTACATTGGTGAGGGGACGGTACTTGAGAACGTCATTCTCGATAAAGACGTGAAGCTGACCGGAGGACAGACGCTGATCGGTGACCCGTCAAATCCATACATCTTAGCGAAAAGTACTATTATCTAATGCCCCCACGTAACCGATATCTTCTATAAATATATATAAAATAAAAATCCTGCAGGATGGATTTAAGGTTCATACACTTTCGACGCATGAATTGCATCTTCGAAAGTTCTCACCAGCATGCAAACGTAGTGGAGGGGACGAAATCGATTCTGAAGCGTAGCGTTCGCCTTTGGCTTCAAATTTTACCCTTGATTATATAAATTCAACTTAAACATTTACACAAAACGGAGAGGACAGAAATAACCTGAAGAAGCGCAGCGCTCGCCTTTATCCCCGGATTTTCCCATTTTAAAAGGAATCAAAAAAATCTGGGGATAACAGCGATCGGAAGGTTATTCTGTCATCGAAGTGTCCAGTGTAAATATTCTCTAGTTCAATTTATATAGATTAATCAAGAAAATTTGGAGACAACAGCGATCAAAAGAACGATTCGTAACCGGAACGGCCACTTTGCACAATGTTGAGCAACAGAGTGTATGAACCGCCACCATCCTGCAGGATTTCCCCGGGAGGAACCTACTTTTGTTTGACAACAAGGAAACGTTCAAGAGTATATTTACACGGAATCTGGTCAGCAAATTGGGCAAACCGATTGAAGAAGCAACACAGGAAGACGTGTACCATGTACTGGGAAGCATGATTCGTGAATATGCAGGCCAGGATTGGGCAGCGTCGAATCAGGGGTTCAAGCAGCGCCAGGATAAACAGGTCTATTACTTCTCGCTGGAATTCCTGATTGGACGTCTGCTCGGCAACAATCTGTTGAATGTGAATGAATTGGAATTGGTGCGTGACAGTTTAGCTGAGCTGGGCTTCTCCTTGGAGGAGATAGAAGAACAGGAGGCGGATGCAGGACTCGGTAATGGAGGTCTGGGACGACTCGCTGCCTGTTTCCTGGATTCACTCGCATCACTACGATATGCAGGACATGGTTGCGGGATTCGATATAAATACGGGTTGTTTGAGCAAAAAATCATCAATGGTAATCAGGTAGAGTTACCCGACAATTGGCTGGATAAGGGCAATGAATGGGAAGTCCGCCGTCCAGACAAAAAGGTGGAAGTACAGTTCTGGGGCCGAGTAGAAGCTCATGAGCAGGATGGAGAATATCAGTTTGTTACAAAAGATGCCGAATCGGTTGTCGCCATACCCTATGACGTGCCTGTCATCGGTTATGGTCAAACCCATGTGAATACATTGCGTCTATGGAGTGCCGAGCCAAAGCGCGAAACTTCACTCGACACCCCTTCGAACTACTACGGTTATCTGGATTATAGCCGATCGGTTGAATCAATCTCGGAATTCCTGTATCCGGATGACTCTCAGTATGAAGGAAAGTTGCTGCGATTGAAGCAGCAATACTTCATGTGCTCAGCAGGTGTACAGAGCGCCTTGCGTACGTTCAACAAGCTGGAGTTACCGTATGATCGTTTGCCTGATAAAGTGGCCTTCCACATTAATGACACGCATCCAACCTTGGTTATTCCAGAACTGATGCGCATCCTGATTGATGTGAAGGGTTACGGCTGGGATGAAGCATGGGATATCACAACCCGTACTGTATCGTATACCAATCATACAACGCTTAGTGAGGCTCTTGAGAAATGGCCTGTATCCATGATCAGCAGGCTGCTGCCACGAATCTACATGATCATTGAAGAGATCAACAAACGTTTCTGTGGCATGCTGCTGGACCGGTATCCGGGAGATCAGGATCGCATAGGGCATCTGGCGATTGTTGCAAACGATCAGGTACGGATGGCACATCTGGCGATTGTAGGCAGTCATAGCGTGAATGGTGTTGCTGCTCTGCACACCGAGATTTTGAAAGAGCGCGAGATGGCTCCGTTCTATGAACTGTATCCAGAGCGTTTCAATAACAAAACGAATGGTATCACCCATCGCCGCTGGTTGATGCATGCCAATCCGAAACTGTCGGATCTCATCACGGATACAATCGGTAACGAATGGATAACAGAGCCGGGCAAGCTGGACCAGTTGGCTGGTTTTGCGGATAATACATCATTCCAGGAGCAGTTCCGTTCAATTAAGCGGGATAACAAAGAGCGGCTTGCTGCGTATATTCTGGATCATACCGGGACAGCAGTGAATCCGGATTCCATCTTTGATGTACAGGTGAAGAGACTACACGGGTACAAACGTCAACTGTTGAACATTCTGCATGTTATGCATCTGTATAACCGGCTTAAGAATGATGCTTCGTTTGATATGGTACCACGTACGTTCATCTTTGGTGCCAAGGCAGCGCCGAGTTATTATTTTGCCAAGAAAATTATCAAGCTGATCAACAACGTGGCTGACACGGTGAATCGGGATGCGGCCGTGAATGACCGCTTGAAGGTATTTTTCCTCGAAAATTATTCCGTCTCTCTTGCAGAGAAGATCATCCCCGCTGCGGATGTTAGTGAACAGATCTCAACCGCAGGTAAGGAAGCTTCCGGTACGGGCAACATGAAATTTATGATGAACGGGGCTTTAACGATTGGCACGATGGATGGAGCCAACGTGGAGATGGCGGAGCAGGTTGGGGAAGAAAATATGTTCATCTATGGTCTGCGTGCAGACGAAGTACTTGAGTATTATCGTTCTGGCAGCTATCGTCCGAATGAGATCGTGCAGCACGATGAACGCATTCGCGAGGTCGTGGAGCAACTGGTGCATCCAGGTGCATTCTGTTATCGTGACGGGGAGTTCTGGGATATTTATGACTCCTTACTGGCCCATGGTGACGAATACTTTGTATTGCGTGATTTTGCTGCTTATGCCGACGCGCATGCTGCGATTGACCAGGCGTATCGGGATATTCCGGGCTGGACTCGGAAAGCGATATTAAACACGGCACATTCCGGCATATTCTCCAGTGATCGTACCATTAGTGAGTATGCGACAGATATCTGGGGTATTCATCCCGTGTCCGGGAACTGGAAAGGTTAAGCATAGATTGTTAAACAAACAAGTCCCCTTGTTCACAAGAGCTATCTCTGTTGGTAAATCAACCAGCGTAGAGAGCATCTCCTTGTAGAACAAGGGGTTTTTGGCATACAGTGTATCATAGTGTCATTCAACTTGAAGAGAATCGGAACTCGCGTATCTTTCGTCATACAAGTTCGCACACAAAATCAAAAAAAAGATCTGGATCTCAGTCATACTACATAAGAAATCGTTTGATATTTTGAATTAGATAGGGGAGCCGTCACTATGGATCATTACACACGAATTCAGCTTGCTATTGAGTATTTGGAGCAGCATTTGCAAGATGATTTTAATATCAGAGAGACGTCCGCTGCTGCGAGCTTTTCGGCGTTTCATTTTCAGCGTTTATTTCAGGCGATCACGGGATTCACGGTACTGGAGTACGTGCGCAGACGCAGATTAACGGAAGCTGTAGGGATGCTGCGGGGCACATCGGAAGGCATACTGGACATTGCGATGAGCTTTGGCTATCAATCTCAAGAGGCATTTACCCGTGCATTTTCAGCCTACTTTGGAATGACACCGGCGAAGCTACGTAAGCTGGAAGTGGATCAGTTGTCTCTTCTGAAGATGCAACAGAGCATTGATTTTAACGATTATCGAACTCGGCTTGATGGAACTTTCCACATGAACACACCCCGTCTGGTCACACGGGAACCGAACTGGATTGTCGGCTATGAATATAAGACCAACCTGAATGACAATCAGCATTATGCTGAAATACCCGGATTTTATCACGATTTTGGCATGGAACAGAAATTCATGGCGATCCCGGAGAGGACACGACCTGATATGGCTTATGGTGTGGCCTGTCATTTTGAAGAGGATGGAGCATTTTCTTTTATTGTGGGTGAAGAAAGCAGTGGAGCATCGCAGGTACTTGAACCCGGTTTTACTTCGATTGAAATTCCGGGCGGCTTGTATGCAGAGTTCACCGTGGAAGGCTCCGGGCAGGATATTCGGAAAATGATCTATGGCAGCTGGTTGCCGCAGTCTAACTATGAACGGAGGGAAGGACCAGACTTTGAAGTGACGGATGTCTGGAAATCGACCCCTGAACAACTGGACATGAAGATATATATCCCGTTAAAATAGACCTTACCGCTTCGCGGAATTCAAGGTCGGAGGACAGATGGATGAGCGAAAAGTCGTGGCTCCACTCCAAGTGGATACTGACCATTGTTGCTTGCATGGCAGTGCTTTACCTACTGATTATGGGCATTTTACTGTTTGTCAGTGGACGAACACCTAGCATGTATTATCAATATAATCTCGTACCCTTCGAGACGATTCGTCCACTTCTTATGGAGAGGGAGAGGTACAATACAGATACCTGGGTCAAAAACCTGTTTGGCAATATCGTATTGTTCATTCCACTGGGCATCTGGATCCCATGGTTGTTTCGAAGGTGCCGTACGTTCCTGACCTTTACATCTACAGTTGTTTTGCTTCTGCTGGGTGTTGAGGTCACACAATTGATTACACGTGTAGGTTCGTTTGATGTGGATGACATTATTCTGAACACGATCGGTGCCTGGATAGGTTACACTGGATTTAAGTTAGTCTTATATTCACAAAAAAAGACTCGGAATTGAACCGCAGATCGCGGTCCATGACCGGGTCTTCTTGCATAAGATACCTTTCAAATGTTTACAAGGGAATCATTTCGGATAAAACATATTAACGGCTTATTTATATCGTGAGCAGAGTTTATATATAAATTTAACTAAACATTTACACGAAACGGAGAGGACAGAAATAACCTGAAGAAGCGAAAGCGTTCGCCTTTATCACCGGATTTTCCCCTTATAAGGGGAATTCATAAAATCTGGGGATAACAGCGATCGGAAGGTTGTTCTGTCATCGGAGTGTCCAGTGTAAATATTCTTTAGTTCAATTTATATATTGAACAATGATGAGAGCGAGGTGGGCGATATCGTTTGGTGGAAAGAGAGTGTGGTATACCAGATTTACCCGAGCAGCTTTAAGGATTCGGACGGAGATGGATATGGCGACTTGCAGGGGATCTATGAGAAACTCGATTATTTGGAGAATTTGGGCGTAGATGTGATCTGGCTCTGTCCCATTTACGATTCACCAGGACATGATAACGGATATGATATCCGGGATTATTACGGCATTTTACGCAAGTATGGCACGATGGAGGATTTTGATCGATTATTGGCAGAGGCCCACAAGCGTGGTCTCAAGATCATGATGGACCTGGTGCTGAATCATACGTCAGATGAACATGCGTGGTTTGCCGAATCACGTTCATCAAAGATGAATCCAAAGCGGGACTATTATATTTGGCGTTCAGGCAAAAATGGACAGGTGCCGAATAATTGGGAGTCCTATTTTGGGGGTTCAGTGTGGAAGCATGATCCCGAGACAAATGAATATTATCTGCATCTGTATTCCGAACAGCAACCGGATCTCAACTGGAACAATGCACAGATGGCAGAAGAGATGTATGAGATGGTGCATTGGTGGCTGGAAAAAGGGGTCGACGGATTCCGTTTCGATGCAGTGGCGCATATCGCCAAGGCAGAGGGGCTGCCAAGTGCCCACAATCCGGATAATCTGCCGGTGGTTCCAGCGTATCAGCTCTTTTCCAACTTGGAACAGGTACACTCGATCTTGAAGAAACTGAATAACATGATCCTGAAACCCTACGGACCCATGACAGTTGGCGAGACTTCAGGACTTGGACCTGAGCAGGCCTTGGCTTATGTGGGCACGGATCGTGACGAGCTTAATATGGTATTCCAGTTTGAGCATATGTTCATTGATGCTAAATCCTCCGGAATTGGTAAGTGGAACTATAAGGAATGGAAATTGACCGATCTCAAAGAAATCATGAGCCGGTGGCAAACGGTTTTGCATGGTAGAGGCTGGAACGCCAATTATATGGGCAACCATGACCAGCCACGTCCGGTTTCCCGTTTTGGTGATGATGGTAAATATCGGGTGCGTTCTGCTCAGATGCTGGCGACATGGATGCTTACACTCGAAGGGACCCCCTACATCTATCAAGGAGAAGAGATCGGCATGACCAATGTCGCTTTCCCGAATATCGAACAATACCGGGACATCGAGACCAAAAATTATTTCAATCATTACATTGGTCAAGGTAAATCAAAGCATGAAGTTATGCAGGCGATCTGGCTGAAGAGTCGCGATAATGCCCGCACGCCGATGCAATGGGATGAGACGGAACATGCAGGGTTTACCCAGGGTCAGCCGTGGATTCAGGTGAATGATAATTATCCTGAGATTAATGTGGCTGATGCCGAAAGTGATCCGCAATCCATTTTGCATTATTACCGTAAGTTAATTGCCCTTCGCAAACAACATAAAGTACTTATCTATGGTGCGTATGAACTGCTGCTACCGGATGATCCGGATATCTATGCCTATACCCGAACGCTGGAAGATGAGCAGATGCTGGTCATTCTGAATTTCCGTGGGCATGAACCTGAGATGCACTGGCCGGAAGGTTGGACTTCCGAGCATGCCAAGCTGATCATCAGCAATGTGAGCAGACGTTATTCTACCGATGAAGGTGCGATTCAGCTTCAGCCGTATGAAGCAAGAGTATATCGTAAGCAGCGGTGACACGGAGGCTAGCGTGATTTTGCGTTGGTGAAGAGGTATGATTTATAATATATAGTGGTTTTCAAAATAATAAAACATATGTCGGGAGGAATCCAAATTGTTGAATATTACGTTCCACGGTCACTCCAGTGTACAGCTGGGCACAGAAGAAAAGTCTCTGATCATTGATCCCTTCCTGCGTGGCAACGAGCTTGCCGTCACGAAGCCTGAAGATATTAAGACAGATGTTGTGTTGCTGACACATGCACATATGGATCACATCCTCGATGCTGAACCTATTGCCAAAGCAAATAACGCCAAAGTTGTGGCTATTGTTGAATTGGCTACATATATGTCTTGGAAGGGTCTGGATACACTCGGCATGAACATGGGCGGAACGGTAGATCTTGAATTTGCTCAAGCTAAAATGATTCAGGCGTTCCATACTTCCGGGATTGTGCTCGAAGAAGAACAACGGATCATGTATGCAGGGTTGCCTGCTGGATATATCATTAATATTGGTGGTAAAACGATTTTGCATGCCGGAGACACAAGTCTCTTCTGGGATATGAAAATGATCGGTGATCGTCATGATATTGATGTAGCTTTCTTGCCGATTGGTGGACATTTCACCATGGGACCTGAGGATGCGCTGCAAGCGGCCGAATGGTTTAATGCCAAACTGACGATTCCGGTTCATTATGATACGTTCCCGGTAATTCGTCAGGATGCGGAACACTTCGTGCAGCAACTTGCTGCAAAAGGGTTGGAAGGACGTGTGCTAGCCCCGGGAGAATCGATTACCCTGTGATGCACATTTAACCGCTGTTCAATAATAAATGGATTTATGGAAAAAGACGAATATCACGTCAAGATAACTGACGCGGTATTCGTCTTTTTTCGGTTTTAGGTTCAATTTTCACCAATAGAGTTGGTACAAATGACAAAAAAATTGAAATTCCATTGTTGAACTCCCTTTTAGAATGATATAAAAAGTTACACGGAAACCAAACGGAAATCCGAATTGACCGCAAACAGGGGGAGCGTTCATGTCATTTATGAAATCATTATTTTTTCAAATTATTGTAGCGGTAATCATCGGGATTGGCGTAGGCATCCTGTGGCCGGATCTGGGTAGCCTGCTGCAACCGCTCGGAACAGGTTTCATCAAATTGATCAAGATGATCATCGCACCACTGATTTTCATGGTGATTGTAACAGGTATTGCCAAGATCGGTGATCTGAAGTCGGTAGGTCGCATCGGGCTGAAAGCCATCGTGTGGTTCGAGATTGCAACTACAGTGGCACTGGTACTTGGATTGGGAACAGCCAATCTGCTTCGCCCCGGTGCCGGAATGAACGTGGACCCTTCAACCATAGATGCAAGCGGCATTGAAGCAAAAACCAATGGTTCCGAGTTACCGCATACGGTAGACTTTATCATGAATATTATTCCGACAAGTGTTGTAGATGCCTTTGCACAAAATGCACTTCTGCAAGTATTGCTCGTGGCATGCCTGTTCGGGGTTGCCCTGGCAGCAACAGAGAGTAAGGCAAAAGAGAATGTACTGACGCTGATTGAGAACTTGCTCGGCATTGTGTTTCGTATCATCGGTTATATCATGAAACTCGCACCAATTGGTGCATTTGGAGCCATGGCTTACACGGTAGGTGCTTATGGGGCTTCCACATTGTCGTCCTTTGGTCTGCTGATTCTGGCCTGTTACGGCGCAGCACTGCTGTTTTTGGTCATGTTGGCATTGGCTGCCTGGTGGATTACCGGGCTAAATTTCCTGCAATTTGTGAAATATACCCGTTCTGAAGTGATGCTGGCGATTGGAACCGGATCATCAGAAGTGGTGATGCCACGCATGATGGACAAACTAACCAAGGCGGGTTGTGATCGTGCGGTTGTGGGTCTTGTAGTGCCGACGGGGTACTCGTTTAATCTGGATGGCGCTTCGATCTATTTATCCTTGGCAACGGTTTTTGTTGCTCAGGCCGTAGGGATTGAACTGACATTGATGCAGCAGATTACGATTTTGCTGGTGTTGATGTTAAGTTCCAAAGGCATGGCAGGAGTACCTGGCTCCGCATTCTTGGCCCTGTCCGCAACGGCAGTGGCTGTCAATGCTTTTCCGGTAGCAGCGGTTGCTCTGCTGCTTGGTGCAGATCGATTCATGGATACAATGCGTGTATTCACCAACTTGATGGGCAACTGTGTCGCAGCATTTGTGGTGGCAAAATGGGAAGGTCTGCTGGATCAAAAGCGAATGCGTGCCGTACTCTCTGGTGAGATCAGTGCCGCTGAACTGGAAAGGGAAGAGCAAGCTGCACTATCTTTATTGAAGTTGAATATGCAGGAAAAACAAGGGAAAGCCGTTGTTTCACCAGAGATGTCGTAAGAGGCGTGTCTCCGCTGTGGTGATGAAGTCAAGTGACAGCAACTTTATAATAACAATCCATTACAACAGTAAAAAACAGTAGAATACATTTAAAAAGTTCAACCAAGTTCAACCAAATTAGACCGTCTGTTGCCCGCACCAATGGTGGGAAGAACAGACGGTTTCTTGTTGTCTCAATACAGATATCATTGGGTTCACGAACGCAGGTTCCAAAATAAATGTTACAGAGGAAAGATTTATGGGGAATGTGTAGAAGAGGCGGAGAATATACATATTATAGTTTCAACTTGTATATACATGTTTACTTATGTAATATAGATATGAAGTTAGCCGAGAACATCACATAAGAGCATTACAATTTATTGGAGGCGTTAACATGAGTTCTAATAACACAACTCCGTCATCTTGGTGGAAGACATCAACGGTGTATCAGGTATATCCGAAGAGTTTTAATGATACAACCGGATCGGGTACTGGAGATATTCGTGGATTAACCGAGAAGCTTGATTATTTGCAGCATCTGGGTATCGATATTGTGTGGTTGCAGCCGGTATATGTATCTCCGCAGCATGATAATGGGTATGACGTAGCGGACTATTACCGGATTAATCCGGATTATGGAACGATGGAGGATTTTGACGAACTGCTGAAAGGTCTGAAGGCTCGTGATATGAAACTGATGATTGATATCGTGGTGAATCACTCCTCGACCGATCATGAGTGGTTCCAGCAATCCCGTTCTTCCAAGGATAATCCGTATCGGGATTATTATATTTGGAAAGATCCTGCTCCGGATGGCGGTGTGCCAAACAACTGGCAATCCAAGTTCGGTGGGCCTGCTTGGCAGTTCGATGAACAGACGGGACAATATTTCCTGACTTTATTTGATAAAACGCAGGCAGATCTCAATTGGGAGAATGAAGAAGTACGCAAAGCTGTACGGGATATGATCAAGTTCTGGGCCGAAAAAGGTGTGGATGGTTTCCGTATGGACGTGATCAACCTGATCTCCAAAGACCAGCGGTTCCCTGATGATGATGGTAGCGTGTCACCGGGTGATGGACGCAAATACTACACGGATGGACCGCGTGTGCATGAGTACATCACCGAGATGTACGATGAAGTATTCGGGCCTTACAACATGGTGACCGTAGGGGAAATGTCCTCCACAACACTGGAACATTGTATCCAATATTCGAACCCGGCTTCCCGGGAGTTTTCGATGACGTTTAACTTCCATCACCTGAAAGTGGATTATCCGAATGGTCAGAAGTGGGAACTGATGCCGTATGATTTCGAAGCGATGAAGCAGCTCTTTAGTGAGTGGCAGACAGGCATGCAAGCTGGTGGTGGCTGGAACGCGCTGTTCCTTAATAACCATGATCAGCCTCGGGCACTGTCCAGATTCGCCGATGATGGTGACTATCATGCCGAGAGTGCGAAGATGCTTGCAACAACGATACACGGCATGCAAGGTACACCTTATGTCTACCAGGGAGAAGAGATCGGCATGCCGAATCCGGTCTGGAATGACGTTAGCGAGTTCCGCGATATCGAATCAACGAATATGTACCGTTTGCTTCAGGAAGAACGAGGCAAATCCGCTGAAGAAGCATTCAACATTGTAAAAGAGCGTTCCCGGGACAACTCTCGGACACCGATGCAATGGAATGGAAGTAAGAACGCCGGATTTACTAGCGGAACACCTTGGCTTAAGGTGGATGAGCGGTATCCTTCCATTCACGTGGAACAGCAGCTGGCTGATCCAGATTCGATCTACTATCACTACCGCAAATTAATTGCCCTGCGTAAACAGGTTAACGTGCTGATCGACGGTCTGTATGAACGATTGGATGATGCACACCCGAATGTATTCGCGTACGCACGGACCAATGGAAGTGAAACTCTGATTGTTGTATCCAACTTCAGTAAACGAGACGTCACGTTCTCGCTTCCGGAAGCGGTCTGGAATGATCACATTGCAGGCAAATCAGCAGAGTTACTCATAGGAAATACGGAGGCAGCCCCTGTGCTGACGCAGGAAATCTCTCTCAGTCCGTATGCATCCTATATGTGGCTTGTGCCACAACAGGACTAATCACATTTTATAAATAGGAAGTGACACTATGGCAATCGATAAAAAACAGGTTGAGGAGATCGTCCGGGCTGTCGGTGGCAAAGAGAATATTGAAGCTGCTACACACTGTGTTACACGACTCCGTTTTGCCTTGTACGATGAGAGTAAAGTGGATACTGAAAGTCTGGATCAGAATGATCTGGTCAAAGGACAGTTCTCTTCCCAAGGACAATTCCAGGTCGTTATTGGGCCTGGTCTGGTGGATAAAGTCTATGATGAGATGATTCAGATTACCGGGGGAGATCGTTCTTCCAAGGATGATGTGAAGGCGGCTGCTGGTAAAAAGCAAAATCCAATCCAGCGAGCGATTAAAACACTCTCGGATATCTTCATTCCGATCTTGCCTGCAATCATTACGGCAGGTCTTTTGCTCGGGATTAACAATATTCTGACAGGCCCAGGCATTTTCTTTGATGGAAAATCACTGGTGGATGTTTATCCAGCCTGGAAGGATCTTGCGTCCATTATTAATACAATCGCAAGTACAGCCTTCACGTTCCTGCCGGCTCTAATTGGTTGGGCAGCTGTAAAAAGGTTCGGCGGCAGTCCGCTGCTCGGGATCGTGCTGGGTCTCATTCTGGTACATCCCGATCTGCTGAGTGCATATGGTTACGCTGATGCTGTGAATAATGGCACGGTGCCAACATGGAATCTGTTCGGTTGGGAGATTGAGAAGATTGGTTATCAAGGGCAGGTTCTGCCAGTACTGGTATCGGCCTATCTGCTTGCGAAGATGGAAATTTTCCTGAATAAAAGGGTACATGATTCGATCAAACTGCTGGTCGTTGCACCAGTTACGTTGCTGATTACCGGATTCCTGGCATTTACGATTATTGGACCGGTTACATTTGCTATTGCAAATGCAATTACATCCGGCTTGATCTATGTATACGATTCATACGCGGCGCTGGGTGGTCTGATCTACGGTGGTCTGTACGCTTTGCTCGTTATCACCGGTATGCATCACACGTTCCTCGCGGTGGATGTTCAGCTCATTGGTAGTCAGGGCGGTACGTTCCTGTGGCCGATGCTGGCATTGTCCAATATCGCACAAGGCTCGGCGGCACTTGCGATGATGCTTGTCCTGCGTGAAAAGAAAATGAGAGGACTTGCGGCAACGTCTTCGGTATCGGCCTTCCTCGGGGTAACTGAGCCGGCGATCTTCGGAGTGAATATCCGTTACCGTTATCCGTTTATCTTTGGTATGATCGGTTCCGCGATTGGTGGTGTGCTGCTGACGATGAATAATGTTCAGGCAACCTCCATCGGTGTAGGTGGTGTACCTGGATTCCTGTCGATTTTCCCTGACAAATGGGGCGTTTTCTTCATCGGCATGGCGATTGTCTTGGTTGTACCGTTTGTACTGACCGTCCTTTTTGGCAGAGCCAAACTGAGAAAAGAAGATCGTAGTGCAAGCAATGAAACCGTTGCTGAGCCTAAAGCGGCTACATCGCAGTCTGCTTCGGGTGTTACCTCTTCAACTGCAAAAACAGATCCAAACCAGCGCACACGTAGTGCAGCTCAAGTAGGAGACGAAGCCGTGAATACACTGGAAATCATGGCGCCTTTAACAGGCCAGGCCGTGTCACTGGAGCAAGTACCAGATCCGGCTTTTGCCGAGAAACAGATGGGTGAAGGTGTAGCGATTGAACCTTCTGGCAACGTTGTTGTTGCTCCGTTCGATGCTCAGGTAGCTCATGTAATCAAAAGTAAACATGCGGTGATTCTTGAACACGCGAGTGGATTACAAGTTCTGATCCATGTCGGGATTAATACAGTATCCCTCAAGGGTGAAGGCTTCAACATGCATGTGGAAGCTGGCGAACATGTAAAAGCTGGACAAAAGCTGTTGGAGTTTGATCGTAAGGTAATTGAAGATGCGGGATACCCGCTGATTACACCGATTATCATTCCAGATGGTCAGGATATGGTTGAGCGGGTGGAAGTCACGACAGGTGATGTTACATCTAATCAAAGCGGTGTGTTGAAGGTTCACCTGAAAGGTTAATTGAATACAACAACAAGAAGGGGCTGCGTGATGTGCAGCTCCTTTTTGCTGTATGATCGTTATTTTCATGACGATCATGGTAAACTGTATATAAAATGGAAGAATCACATTTTTAAAATAATGGTGGTTGGAAAGGTTCTTCTGACAAAGCAAGCTTCAGGCATGTTCGAGTCGTGGCGTTCATATGGTGGAGAAAGAGATCCTAGTCAATCGATGAGGAGGAGAGCCATGACACGTATTGCGGTGATGGTCATTCACGGGCTGGGTATGCGGAAGGATGGGTACGCGGACAAGCTGATTGCTTGTTTGCATAAGGAATTGGACAAGGTGATGGTCTTGCCTGGAGCCACTAAACAGATGCTGGATATCGAACCTGTATATTGGGCGGATGTATTTGAGGAGCGGGAAGAGGCACTTTTTCAACAGCTCGTCAGCTCTCCGGGATTGAACTTTCAGGCGTTGCGCCGATTTGTCATCCACTACCTAGCTGATGCGGTTGCTTATCAACCGGTGGAAAATCAAGGCCATAACTACGATGCCGTACATCGAACGTTGAATCAGGCGATGCATACCCTTGCACAGCGTAATGGACCGGAAGCTCCGCTCTGTGTGGTTGCCCATAGTTTGGGTGCCGTAATCGCCAGTAACTTCTTCTACGATCTGCAATATCCCTCCAGTCGTGTGCCTGAGGTTGTGGATGTGAACTCGGCTCTGGAGCGGGGGGATACGCTGACCAATTTTTACTCCTTTGGTACAACCTTGCCCTTATGGAGTTTGCGTTACCATGACTTTAGTTGTCCAATTCAGGTGCCCTCTTCCCATGTGAATCAGTACTATGCTGGGCTGGAAGGGGAGTGGGTGAACTTCTACGATCGGGATGATATTCTGGGTTATCCATTACGCCCCATTGATCCCGCTTATGAGAAAGCGGTCAAAGAAGACATTGAAGTGAACTCTGGCGGCGTGGCTATGAGTTGGAATCCGCTAAGTCATGGGGGGTATTTTTCCAATCGAAGCATGAATCGGAGAATTGCTCAGGGGCTGGCTCGAACCTGGACCTGGATAAATCGCTCATAATATCAGAGGTAGTTCAAAAAGTCCGCTTTTGATTACGAAGGATGCCTTATGGCATCATCAGTATCGAAGATGGAATTCATCCCATCTTCTTGGTACTGAAAACCGGTCTTTTTGAACACGTATTGTAAGTAATATAAGTATTAAAATTAGGAGGGAATATGTATGGAATGCAGGACAGGCTGTGCCGCATGTTGTATCGCGATTTCCATATCATCACCGATACCGGGCATGGCTCATGGCAAGCCGGCAGGTGTACGTTGTGTGCAGCTTACCGATGATAATCGCTGCGGAATTTTTGGCCAAAAAGATCGTCCTGCGGTATGCAGTGGATTGCAAGCTGAGGAAGAGATGTGTGGTAGCACCGACCAAGAAGCCTTTGATATTCTAAACTGGTTGGAGCATGAAACCGCACCGAAGGTAATATGAGTGGGTTGTTTTAATGAATTGGGATAATTATACTTAATAGGGAAGAAGGTTGATTAGAGAGAGGAGACGCGAATACAATGGGGCTTGTTAAACGTTTTGTATTGGTTGTAGTGAATATGATCGGAGAGTTATGGATGGGGTTTTACCGACGTAACTCGGATTATTATGACCATCAGACTTCGGAGTCCAAAAGTAAGATTGGCTATTATGCATTTATTATTGGGGCAACAGTGGTTACGGTGGGCATTGTAGGCTGGATGTACAACCGAATTTATTCATAAGACATCATTATGCTTAAAATTGAATGAGGGCCAAATGTTGAAGATGAGTCTGTACAAATAAAAGAGAGTATCCGCAGGATGTGACATCAAATGGATACTCTCTTTGTCATGGAATCGGGGCGAAATATGATCATTGAAGTGAGGGATCTGCTTTCTTTTCTTTTAACATATGTACAAGAATCATCTTCAGTACGGAAGAGACGATGAAAAAGATAAACAGGATGCGGAACAATTGATACCCGGATACAACCGAAAGATCGGCATTCACTTCATGTGCCATGATACTCATCTGATCCATCCCGCCAGGGGCCATACTGAGTAGTGAGGTTGCCGCGGAGAGGGAGAACACATTCATTAACAGATAACTCAATCCAAGCGCACCAACAATGAGCAGTACACTACTCATCACCGCTAGCGTGACTGTCTGTGTCTTGCGTTGCAACTGTTCCGGCTTGAGCATCAGTCCAACGTGACTGCCAATCATCAATTGCGATACGTTTAAGAGTGAGGTTGGCAGACTGGGCGTATGCATCGTTGTGCTTAATTGAACGACACACATGACAATCATGGGACCCAGCATAAAGGCCGTCGGAAATCGGAGTTTGCGTGCAACCCATGCACCAGCTACACAGAGCGGAGCATAGAGAAGAATCTCGGGAAAAAGGGTACCCCACGTTGCTACGTCAATGAACGGATGATCCAAACTTCCACCTGCGGTACCTTCAAACCACGGACTGAATAGCAGGAACGGAACACAGAAGACAATCATGATCAGCCGAGTCACCTGCAAAAAGGTAACCAGCGTCAGATTGATAGATTTCATCTCTTCTGCGAGGGACACCATCTGGGATAGTCCTCCTGGAATACTGCCAACCAGCAGGGAGGGGAAGTCAAAGTCGGTTATCTTTGAAGCGATGTAGGCCGTAATTACACACAATCCGATTAACAGCAAGGTCATCAGAAGCATCATGGGAAGTTGTAGCAAAATGCCGTGCAGTGCCTCTTTAGTTAAGGTGAGTCCAATCGAATAACCAACAATCAGAATGCCATAGTCCCGAATGGAGGCAGGCCACATGAGCGGCCATTTGGCGACTTGGGAGCCAAGCAGCATAAATACCATTGGCCCGAGCAACCACGGGATCGGTGTATGAATGACTGTGAACAGCAATCCGCCAAGAACAGAGACACCCAGACTAAGAAAAAACCGAAAGACAACGTGGGAACCAAGCTTGCGCATCAGTTCCATCCGTTTAGCCTACCGGTTGAATGAGGTGGTATGAGATTCAGGTATGCATTCAGGTTTAATGAAGGATTCATGTTCATGTGTGATCACTCCTGATGATGAGATACGTTGCGTTATCTGCGGAACAACCAGACTGCTAGTGTTCAACTCATTAAGATCCTGAGAGAGCCGTAGCGGAAGGTTTGGGTTCTCTGAACATTACAAAGTACATCAGTGATGAAATAACGTATAGACAGCCTGTGATGCTGAAAGTGATCGCATAACCCCAATACGTTCCGTACGTGGTGACCAGATAGGATTGAACGGGTCCCATGGTCGCCCAACCAATCATGAACGAGGTCTGCATCAGTGAATTGGCAATGCCGCGGCGTTTGTCCGAGATCCGATCCACCAGTATGGCTGAATGAATGGGATTGGCTGCGTTCATCAATGCTTGTCTGAACAAGAAACTGAGCGAAGCGATGAACAACAGATTGGTGAAGCCTGTTAATAGAAGGAAGGGCAGCGACATGACCTGGAAAATGACAACGGCTCTTACGCTTCCGACCTTTGCCGCCAAGGTAGGACCAATCAGCATCGATACAATCGTCATAATCTGACCAAGTGCAATCAGTAAGCTCATGCCGCTCAGAGAAACCGAGAACCGATTGGTGAAATACAGATTCAGATACGGTACAACCAGTCCGGAACCTAATCCAATTAACAACTGAGTCACTATAAACTGACCAATCAGTCGGGAATCTTTTTTCTTCGTGATCGAATCGTCCGTGCTTGGGATATTTGTTGAACTTTCTTTTAGCTCCTCATTGGGTTGAAGAACGGGTTGCGCCGGAATGGTTGTCTGCGGAGCAGCCTTGCCTTCGGTTACAAATAACAGTGGAATAAATGCAGCTAGTGTTGCTGCACCACCGACAAATAAAACCGTCTGCAATCCGGTCACCTTGGCGAGTCCTGCCGTATGTAACAAATCTGCGAATACACCGCCACCCAGGCTACCAAGCACCTGGGAAGCGAGCACAAGAGATGAATAATAACTGAACATCTTCAGCCGCTGGCTTTTCTTGACGTTTTCCGCCAGATAAGGAATGGCCAGTACTTGGAATACTCCAGCGAAAAGGCCAGAGAATACCGCGAACCAGATCAGTCCTGTAGCCGAATAATCGAAGGAGCGTCCGATCAGAAAGATTCCGCTGAATAACGCCCCGGTAATGAGTAATCGCTTGCGGCTGAACAGATCACCGCATAGACCGATAGGAACAAACATAATGGCTGTTGCGAGTGATTGAATACTTACAATTTGGCCGTTCATTGTATCATTATAGCCCAGACCCTGAATGTACAGATTATACAAGACAGAGAACATACCATTTCCGATCTGATACAGAATGCTAGCCAGGAAAAACAGTTGAATATTGCGGGACCAGCCGCGAATTTCATCATTAATATGTTGTAAAACTCTCAAGTGGTTCCCCCCAGTCTGCCTGTGCAGTGATTCCAGTTTAACAGGAAAGGGGAATTTGCGGAAGAATTGACCACTGTTTATTTTGGTTCAGGGGCATCAATCACACGAGCAATGACGAATCCATCGTAACCTTTGCTACCGACCGTTTGCAGTGCTGTAGCTTCAAGTCGAGGGTGATCCGCGATCAACTGCAGGAATGATCGAACGCCCTGAACTCTGGGGTCTGTGCTGTCTGTGCGGATCACTTCACCGTCCCTGACGATATTATCACCAATAATAAGACTCCCCGGCCGAGTCAGTCGCAGGGCCCATCTCAGATAATCGGGATTACTCGGTTTGTCAGCATCGATGAAGATCATATCAAACGGTTCCCTGTATTCTTCCTGAACATCGGGAAGGGTGGTTAGGGCAGGACCAACTCTCAGGTCAACCTTGTGCATCAGTCCTGCTCGTGTGAGATTGGCCCGGGCCAAGTCTGCATGGTGTGATTCGGATTCCAGTGAGACGATGCGTCCGTGTTCAGGCAGCGCTCTTGCCATCCAGATGGTACTGTATCCACCCAAAGTGCCGATTTCAAGTACACGGGATGCGCCTTGGATTTGCAGCATGAGCTGAAGTAACTTTCCTTGATTCGGTGTTACGTCATGAGCAGGGAGTCCAGCTTCGGTATTGCTTTGCAGTGTATGTTCCAGCAGGGAATCTGACGGAATCAGCAGATCATTCATGTAGTCGTCGACTTGAGTCCAGGTATGCTGTAGGTTCGTCGTATTTATATTTTTCATGTTCACATGTTCCTTTCCTTGTTCCTTGTTCCTTGTTCCTTGTTCCTTGTATTGGATTTCATATTTCAACTATAAATGGAGCAGATATATAAATAAAATATATATTATGTATGATAATATAACTTTAGATTATGTAATTTGACGTGGAAGAGGTGTAAACATGAATCTGCATGGATTACGATTATTTCATGCCATCGTGAGATATGGCGGGGTCACTCGTGCCGCAGAGGAACTAAATATTAGTCAACCTGCGGTATCTTCTCAGGTGAAGAAGTTTGAACGTGAATTAGGAATCCAGCTTTTTGTTTCGGAGGGAAGAAGACTGGTGCTTACGGATGCGGGGATACAGTTGACAGGTTATGCGGAACGTCTGTTCATGCTGGAGCAGGATGTCGAGAATTTTGTGCAGGATTTTCGGGAGGGCAAGAAAGGACTGATCCGTCTTACGGCAACCTACTTGCCTTCAAATTTTCTGTTGCCGGGCTGGATTGCTCGGTTTAAGCAAATGCACGAGGATGTGGAGATTGTTGTGAGCACAACCAACACCCGGATGGCTTTTGACCAATTACTTCGTTATGAGGCAGAGATTGCAGTGTATGGTGGAAGTGGCATTACACATGCAGGTGTCCAATGGGATGAATTGTTTGACGATGAGATGTGGTTTGTTGTGCACCCTGACCATCCGTATGCGGGAAAAGAAATCGAGCTGCATGAGATGATGGCAGAACCGTTCATCATGCGCGAAGAAGGCAGTGCTACACGTGAGCGACTCGTTTCCCTTTGCACAACAAATAACCTGGCCGCTCCCCGCATTGCGCTTCAGTTCAACGGGCTGAACGAAACGATTAGTGCGGTGAAGGCAGGTTATGGGGCCAACTTTATATCTTCTTTGGTTGTGAACGAAGATGTGCAGCAAGGCAGGCTGGCACGTGTATTTGTTCGAGGTGTACAGCTGAGAAATACGGTTGCCGTATGTACACGAGCCGGGGAGGTATTATCACCTGCTGCACAGCATCTGGTCAAGCTTATCCGCCAACAAGCTGCTTTGATGAAATAAATAGCGTGATTGTACTTAAAACAATTTAAAGTACGTGTTCAAAAAGACCAGTTTTCAGTATCCTAAAGCGGACTTTTGAACAGCCACTTGAACATGGACAGGTTACTTCTTCTACTATTAACTTTTATTAACTTTCGCTTTGTTGTGAAGTTCCCCATGCATGTAATCGGGCGTATAGGGTTACGCCGCCAATGATCAGGACAGGAATCCAGACTGCAATCATGGGCACACGGTGGAATAACAATGCGGCTGCAATGACGCCGATCAAATAGATGACAACAGCACCTGCACGAAGGTAGGAATCTGTGGACAAGGCTTTGGTTAACGATCGGATATTGGCATGTCGCAGCTTTTTGAGGATGCTCACGGTATCCTCAACCACAGCGGCCAAATTATTGGTGAGCACGGTTGTTGAGATGCCAGCAATGCCAATGCGGCGTGCCGCAGTTGTTTGCATCCCCATTGCAACGGCTAGGATGACAATTAACAGATAGGACAGTTGTTCTGAAAATGGACTAATCATGGCGATCGCGAACAGCAGGAGCAATATGCTTTCAACAGTAAATACAGCTGTGACCTTAGAAGACCAGCCATTTTTGGTCTGCACAGGTCCAACCATATGTGCTGCAATGGCATTGCCGGCAATAAAACCGATGAGAGCAAGCAATGACCGCAGCACGACAAATTCCTGAGCACGGGCAATGGCAATACCCAACAAAACAATATTTCCCGTCATATTGGCTGTGAGCACATGCCCCAGTCCCAGATATCCGATCAGGTCCACCATTCCGGCAGACATACAGAGAAGCAACATGGCGTATTTTTGGAGGGTGCTTTGATTCATCCTATCCGTCCTTTCAAAAAACGTAGCTCCTCCAGTATACAGCCATAACCCATGCATCTTCAAAATGAAATTCATCGCGCAAGACTTAAGGTGCAGCGAGCCAATCAAACATATTGTTCACCGCTGACTCATGTATTTTCTCGTGAAAATGATGATCCTGCCCGCCATAAGCGTGAAATGTGACGTCTGCACCTCGCCGCTTAAGCCAGTGATACATTCGGGTTCCGTGACTATAATTCACTTGTGTATCTGATGTACCATGCATGATCAGCACGGGACAAGATAGTTTGTTCGCTTTCGACAAGGGAGAACGGGCGAGATAAGCTTCTGGAACCGTGCGTGGGGAACCACCTAGCACCCGTTTCAATGTGCGCCTCAGGTCGGTTCGCTCATGGTAAGTGCGTTCCACATCGGAGACACCGCTCCAAAGAACTAACTTATGTACTTTGTCCGGTCCCTCATTATAGGCAGTTGCGGTATGTACAGCATTAATGGCTCCACGGGAGAACCCCATTAACGATATCCGAGTCGGGTCGGCAAAAGGCAAACGTTGCACTAACCGGTAAGCGGCATGCACATCTTCGGCATCTTTCCCGCCATACTCGTCACGACCCTCACCGCCTTCGTTGCCACGATAGGATGGGGCGAACACGATATAACCTTTATGTACAAACTGCTCAAGCCAAACGGTATTTACCCCGCCATAGCTGCCAAGTCCGCCGCGACAATAGATCAGCACAGGCCATTGTTCCTGTGTGTGTGCGATATCATGCATTCTGGCAGAAGGGTAATGGCTGGCGAGTGGTTGCAAATGTAGAGATGTATGTATGGAAGCAAATTCCGGAAAGGCAGAGGAGATAGAGCCGGGATGAGAAGTTTCATATGTCGTGATATCAGGTAATGAACACCCTTGTGGCAGGTATAAATAAGCTTTAACCCGAAGTGTATCGGATGAATACGTCACTTGATAGAGCAGGAAAATCAACCTCTTTCATCGGTAATAACAGGCCAAATGACAGGGATGCTTCTATAGGATGCGCGTAAAATAAGTTCCCATACCTTCCAGGCTGAATCGCCAGCCCAAATGTGAGAAATTCGTTTATTGGCTCCATATGATTTATAATGGTTCAGGAGACCTGTGGATTGACCGCTTGTTCTCATATTCATAAAACTAATTTTAGTGTGCAGAAAGAAAGGGAGAAAGCCATGATGAACGCCCCACATCCAATCGATCAATTCAAGAAATTCAAATATGAAATTACCAGATTTATGATGATTTATAAATTTGCTCTGGATCAAATGGAGACCAAGATTGAAGTCCTGAAGGAAGAATTCCAGTCTCTGCATGATTACAGTCCAATTGAGCATACAAAGTCCAGACTGAAATCTCCTGAGAGCATTATGAACAAGATGTTCCGCAAAAATCATGAGTTAACGTTTGAGAGCATCAAGCAAAATATCAAGGATATCGCCGGGGTGCGGATTACATGTTCTTTTATCTCGGATATCTATCGCATTAAGGATATGTTGTGCAACCAGAGTGATCTGCGTGTACTGGAGGTCAAAGATTACATCGAGAATCCAAAGCCAAACGGCTACCAAAGCCTTCACCTTCTGGTGGAAGTGCCTGTGTACATGTCCAATGGCGAGGAACGAGCATGTGTGGAGATCCAGATCCGTACAATCGCGATGGATTTCTGGGCGAGTCTGGAGCATAAGATTTTTTATAAATACAATAAGGATGTTCCCGAGCATTTGACGAGAGAGTTAAAGAGTGCGGCAGATTCGGCAAATGCGCTGGATCAACAGATGGAGCGACTTCACCGGGAAATTCAGGAGATTAAGGACGCCGACAATGAGCGGGATGAAGAAGAATTGCGCCGTATTATTATTAACAATCAACAGTTCACATTGCCATCCAACTTGCTCAAGCTGCTGGGTAGCGGGGAGTAGTATTTGATGAAAAGTACAACAGTTTCATTGAACACAAACTCCACATCTCGTGTACGGATGGCTTTAATTCTGGGGACACTGTCGGCCTTCGGGCCGTTGTCCCTGGATATGTATTTACCCGCATTGCCCACGCTGGCTGATGAGTTTGGTTCATCTACTTCGTATGCTCAACTCAGTCTGACGGCGTGTATGATTGGACTTGCGGTTGGACAGTTGCTTGCCGGACCTCTAAGTGATGTACGTGGTCGGCGAACACCGCTCATTGCAGGGCTTGTGCTCTATACGATTGCCTCCATACTTTGCCTGGTCAGCCCGACGATGGGCTCTTTTGTTGTGCTACGGTTCATTCAAGGTGTAGCTGGAGCGGCAGGGATTGTCATCTCGCGCGCAATCGTAAGAGACGTATATTCGGGCCCGGAACTGACACGGTTCTTCTCTCTGTTAATGCTGATAAACGGCGTAGCCCCGATTGCTGCACCAATCATTGGTGGACAATTGTTGACGTATACATCGTGGCGCGGCGTATTTATTTTGCTTAGCCTCATCGGTATACTGACGTTGTTGGCTGTCATTTTCGGTCTTGGAGAGACTTTACCTTCCAATCGCAGATCAAGCGGAGGATTGAAGCAGACATTACTTACGTTTCGCCAAATCGCGGGGGATCGTCAGTTTATGGGTTATGCGTTAACCCAAGGATTTGTAGCTGCTGGCATGTTTGCGTACATATCAGGTTCACCGTTTGTGCTTCAGAAAATATACGGGGTATCCCCGCAAATGTTCAGTGTATGCTTCGCCATTAACGGGTTAGGCATTATTCTGGCCAGTCAGATTGCCGGTAGACTTGCAGGAAAGGTATCAGAGAATCGCCTGTTAATCGCGGGGCTGCTAACCGCGGCGCTCGGAGGAACTTCATTGCTCATCGCCATTCTGGCTGGAGGTAATCTAATCTCTGTACTGATTCCGCTATTTTTGGTGGTATCCAGTGTTGGGTTGGTCAATACCGCGTCCTTCGCTTTGGCGATGGCCAATCAGGAGAAATCGGCAGGCAGTGCGTCTGCGCTAATTGGTGTGATGACGTTCCTGTTCGGAGGTATTGTCGCTCCCCTCGTAGGTCTCGGGGGAGAAGGAACAGCCGTGCCAATGGGAATCGTTATCGCGTGTGCTGATCTCGGTGCCTTGGTGATTTACTTCCTAATGGTCAGTAGAGGCGGGAAGCGCCAGAACGATCAAGTGTTGAGTTAAAGGTACTGATTCTGTACACCTTGCGTTTATGGAGTCTTAGTAATGTAAAGGTACATCTGGATAAAAGGACGAAAAAGAGCCTCACTTGGAAGGAATTATGCTTCCAAGTGGGGCTCTTGCTGTAGGTAAGGAGAGGTTTAGCAGAGCGCAAACAAAATCTGTGTATTGGACAGTATACCTGGCGTGAGGAATGGATAGAAGTACCCCACCACAAAACCAAACAGATTAATTGCAGGCCACATCAGGTAGACATCATTGTATGTGAAGACAAGGGACCACCGGTTATAGCAAAAGTTGGGCAGCGCACGTTCTTCGTTATCTCGTGGTGCCGCTGCACCAGTCTGTGCAAATTGCACAGCTTGAGTGAGACTTTGCGGCTGTTGCTGGAGGAAGAGCGGAAGCAGACCCGGGCTGCTTTTGATCAGGTTATACAGAAAAAGCATTTCTGCCGGAGGCTGACCTACCGGACGAGGATAGGCACTAAGTAGGGTGGGCAGGTTGCCTTGAGTCAGTTGCGCAGGTACGCCCGGTGCTGTACCCGGAATTGTACCTGGAATGCCTCCAGGGATATATGGACCGGGCCCTCCGCCTGGAATGTATGGAGGATAGGGGCCTTGACCGCCAGGTATACCAGGAAACGTCGGACCACCCGGTGTGCCGCCACCGCCTGGGAACAGTGGAGGCAATTGAAAGGAACGGTCTTCTCCATAACTTAGATAAGGGTTATATTCGTAATACATGTACAGAACATCCTTCCTGTCGTCGTATTCTGCATTCAGCATATGGCGGCATCCGCCTATATGTGAATGCCGTCAAGAAGATTTATATGATCACCTCGCCGTATAATCGAATTGACAACTGAACTGATAACAATTATCATTGTCAATGGAATCGGACAAATGTACATACGGATATTATATGTATCAATAATAGTGTCAATATTTTTGAACATTGAAATCTGTCACAATAACGCCGAATAAGGTTTCTATAATGAATTGAAAGGGGATATATCAAGTGTTTAAGAGAAATAAAAAGATGATCATGCTTCTAATGACGGTGATGGTTATGTCCATCTGGTTGGTCGCGTGTGGAACAAAGACGGCAGAGAATGGAGCAGCAGGAGAGAACGATACAACAACGGAGACAGAGACACAAACAGAAGCCGCTACAGAGCGCACATTAACAGATGCAATGGGACACGAGGTTACCATCCCGGCTAACCCTGAACGTGTCATCGCGTCTTATCTGGAAGACCATCTCGTTACACTCGGTGTTAAGCCAGCGGCACAGTGGTCCATCAACAACGGCAGTGGTTTGCAGGATTATCTGCAAAATGATCTGAATGGCATACCTGGTATTGCAAGTGATCTACCTTTTGAAGCCATGGCCAGTTTCTCACCTGACCTGATTATTATGGGTTCTGAAAGTACAGTGGAAGGGGAGAAATACGAACAGTACAACAAAATTGCCCCTACTTATGTACTCGGAGATGAGGTCAACAAGGACTCGCGTCAGGCTCTGCTCAAGATCGGCGAGCTTTTGAACAAATCGGATGTAGCGCAGAAGGCGCTTGATGATTATGATGCCAAGGCAAAGGAAATCAAAGAAAAAGTAACTGCTGTTACTGGAGGAACAAAATCCGCTGCAGCGTTGTGGTTATTCAATAACAAGTTTTATGTTGTAAGCAACAATGTTTCCAGTGGTGAAGTGATGTACAACGAACTTGGACTTGCAGAGCCTAATGTTGTGAAGGAAGCATCTGCGAAGGCAACGGGTAACTGGTCTGAGATTTCATTGGAGAAGATCGCGGAAATGGACGCAGACTATCTATTCCTGGTGAACAGTGACAAGGGAGCAGGCTCAGAAGCGCTGAAAGATGCCGTATGGCAGAGCATTCCTGCTGTAAAGACAGGTAATGTCTTTGAATTCACCCGGTCCAGTAGCTGGTTGTACAGCGGAGTTCAAGCGAACCTTCAAATTATGGAAGACATTCAGAACAGCATCGTTAAATAAGAAATAGCCAATACGAAATGGCATGTTCAAACTCCTTGGTGCAGTGGGCACCAAGGAGTTTTTTTGTTAATTTAGTATTTTACGATATATAATAAAGAAGTAGAAACATTGTCGTATCATGAAGTAGAGTTGTCATTTGCTTCACGAGCATGGAAGGGGATATTTACATATGTATACATTGGATCCACGTGAAATAACGGGAAGAGACAACTATAAACTGATGAGTGGTTCGGTGGTACCACGTCCAATTGCTTTTGTGACGACACTTTCAGATGAGAATGGTGTAATTAATGCAGCGCCTTTTAGTTTCTTTAATGTGGTTAGTTCGGACCCACCGCTGTTATCGATATCCATTGCACGTAAAGACGGTATCATGAAAGATACTGCACGTAATGTGCTTGCTCATCAAGAACTGGTCGTGCATATCTGTGATGAAGCAATCATAACAGAAGTGAATGAGACAGCAGCCATACTGGAACCCCACGAAAGTGAGCTTGAGCGGACAAACCTTACTACAGTGCCAAGTAGCAAGGTTGCTGTGCCAGGAATTCAGGAAGCACTCATTCGGATGGAGTGTGAGCTGTATCAGCACATTCCGATCACGAATGATGAGGGCAAACCAGTGAGTGACCTGCTGCTGGTACGCATTGTGCAGTATCATTTCAGCGAACAAGTCTACAATCCGGACAAGGGCTATATCCTGATGGATCATTTGAAACCAGTCAGCCGACTCGCGGGTAATGATTATGCCAAGCTTGGGGAGAGATTCACGATAATTCGGCCTGAGTAGTTCTGACAGATCGAATATGTAATATAGGAACGGGTTTAATCCGGTAGCAAAGGCGGACAGCACGTGCGAAACTCGCATATGTTGTCCGCCTTTGCTTGTTAATATGAACATAAACAGGACAGGTAGTGAATAGACTTGTACTATATCCTGCACACATGTCATATGAACCTATTTTATATATAGGTTGTTTAAAAAGCCTACTTTTGAACAGGTACTATAAGGGGGTTAAGCCGATGAACCAGCTTGAGGCAACTACTGGGGCAAGTATTATGGGAATAGGAACGGCGTGGCCTGCCCACCGTATTGAGCAAAAGGATGTATCTGCCCGTCTCGCGCAAGCGCTGGAACATGAGCCAGATGCGAGAAGATGGGCCAAACGGATCTTTAATCAGTGCGGTGTGGAGACTCGGTATACGTGTGAACCGAATCTGCTTGAGCCTGTTGATTCTTGCCGATATTTACCCTTTACCAATGCGGACGAGGTTCCGACTACATCCGAGCGTATGGGCAAATACAAAGCCGCTGCTGTTCCACTTGGTCTCGAGGCGGCCGGACAGGCCCTTCAGGATGCAGACGTAACCTCCTCGGAACTTACACATCTCATTACGGTGAGTTGCACGGGGCAATTCCTGCCCGGACTTGATGTTCGGCTGATCCAACAGCTTGAACTGTCACCGCAGATCAACCGGATTCCACTGGTGTTTCAGGGATGTGCAGCCGGTCTGAAGGCGATTCAACTGGCGAATTCCATTGTAACGGCAGATCAGAAGGCTACAGTTCTCATCGTGTGTGTGGAACTATGTACACTTCACTTTCAGCCATCTGCCAAACGGGACGACCTGTATGCTGCATCGTTCTTCGGAGACGGCGCCTCTGCCTGTGTTATTGGTGCGTCCGGAACAGACCGCAATGAATGTTTTCGACTAGGCCGAGGGCACTCAACGCTGCTCCCGGATTGTGCAGAAGAAATGATCTGGGAAGTCGGCAATACAGGCTTTGATCTCTACCTGTCACCACAGATTCCGAAGCTGCTTGGTTTGCATCTCGGTCCAGAGGTAGAACGGTTGCTGGAGGGGAGCGGTTTACCGGAAATATGGGCGATCCATCCGGGAGGCAGAGGCATCGTGGATGCCGTTCAGAAGCTGTATCAGTTGACAGATGAGCAGGTCTCCTACAGCCGAAACATCCTGCGGGATTATGGCAACCTGTCGTCCGTGACGATTCTTTTTGTTCTTCAAGCCATCCGTGAGGATTACAGACAGAAGGAAGAGCATTCCAGTGGGATAGCGCTGGCCTTTGGCCCGGGACTGACGGCAGAGTTACTTCCTTTCACATACATCCCTGCCCCCATTGCGAACAGAACACCTGTGAATCATGGCATTCAATAGTTCGCGAACCCGAGTGAAGGATATATACACCGTAAGTGTATGAATGTGCTTATGATCTTACCGATGAACATAATCGAATGACTAATCTGATCGCAGAGGAGCTTAGGTATGGGTTATCGCAGACTTGCTGCCTTCATCAGCCGATATCCGCGGTTCATTATTCTCTGTTGGGTATTTATCATCGGGATGTCAGCGGTCTGGGCATGGAAGTTACCTGACATTGTTCAAGATCACGGATTAAAACGGGTTCACGGGGATGCGCAAGCAGTTGAAGCTGTTCTGGAGGACGAATTCGGATCTCCTGCTGATCCGGTTATTCTTGTTTTTGAAAAAAAGGAAAATACCTCGCCGTTACAGTTCCGGCAGTGGATCAAGGATCGTTTGACACAGGTTCAAGTGTTGCCTGCGGTAACCTCTATCACGTCCCCTCTGGATGTTAGCGAAAGAGTGACGCTGCAAGACCAAAGGGCATATGCCCTTGTGAAAATGGATGTGCCCGCGCATCAGATGGATCCCCTACTGGAGCAGTTGCGCGCCGTGCTGGCAACAGACGGTCCAGGTACGGTGCAATTGACGGGGAAGGCAGTCGTGCAGCAGGATGTCAATCATCTGAGCTTTCGTGATCTGGAACGGGCAGAGATGGTGGGCCTACCGATTGCCCTGATCGTTTTGTGTTTTGCATTCAGGGGGCTATATGCCGCGTTGATTGCTGTCATGATGGGGATCAGTGCTGTGATTACCGCGATGGGAGTCACGTCACTCCTTGGTTATCATCTGGAATTGTCCAACTTTATCATTAATGTGATTCCCATGGTGGGCATGGCACTGAGTATAGACTTTGCCCTGATCATCCTGAGCAGGTACAGGGAAGAAGTTCAGCGGGCTTATGAAGATGAAGGCGAAGCTAATGTCCAGGGCAGAAGTCTGTTTATGCAGAACGAGGTTTTGCGGAGGGAGATTCTTCAGCGAACACTGCGTACAGCAGGCAGAGCGGTGTTGTTCTCGGCAGCTTGCGTGCTCCTTGGGCTGCTGGGTCTGCTCTGGATCAGACTGCCGATGTTTCTGAGTGTATCCTTGGGGGCCATCATCGTTCTGCTCCTATCGCTACTTTTAAATGTAACACTGCTGCCAGCTCTGCTGTCACTGTCTGCGGATCGGGTATTCAGGCGAAAGTTAGTCCATTGGTTACCCAGACGCTCGGTCTGGCATCGATGGTCAGCAATGGTTATGAAACGACCCGTCCGTATGGCCATTGGAGGTACGGTTGTGCTTCTCCTGTGTGTTTATCCAGTAACCCGGCTGGAACTGTCCGTCCCGGATGCCTCTTCACTGCCAGAGAGAATGGACTCCCGCCAGGCAGCAGAGCAGTTGCAACATGATTTGGGGCAAAAGAATACCTCCACCATCGAGATTGTGATTGGCGGACAGCAGGAACTGTTGACTGCCTCTCACTGGCAGTTGGCCCACAACAAAGCCCGTCAACTACTGCAGGACTCAAGCGTATTGAGCATTGTTTCACCATGGGGCCTATTACAGCCGAATCAAAACGGTTCGCAAAGCCTTTTTCAAATTCCACCGTCGGCGCTAACTCCTTCCATAGAAGGCAAGGAGTCAACCAGGACGGCATGGCTGCGTTCAACGGTCTCTGACCATTCCATACGATTGATAGCCACCGTGCACGGGGAGCCTGGTTCGGAACAGGTTGCAGACTGGCTGGAACGAATGAGGAATAGCGATCATGCACCAGGTTCCAACAACGTAAAACTACGTTATGGTGGGGAAGCTGCCAAGCAGTATGAAATAATGCAGGAAGTCACAAGTCAACTGCCCAAAGTGCTGGTATTTGTAGTGGTCACCAATTATCTTGTGTTACTGGCGGCATTCCGATCGATGCTCATTCCAATTAAGGCAATTCTGATGAATCTGCTCAGCTTAGCCGCTTCATTTGGCATATTGGTGTGGGTGTTCAATGAAGGACATCTAGGTATGGAGCCGTCAGCCATTGCCATTATGATTCCTGTATTCATTGCAGGATTGGTGTTTGGCATATCCATGGATTATGGTGTGTTTATGCTGAGCCGTATTCAGGAAGTGTATAGACGAACCGGAGACAGTGATGTGGCTGTCCAACAGGGATTGGCTTCTACAGGTCGTCTGGTCACCTCCGCAGCGGCCATTCTGCTTGCGGTGACTGTGCCGTTTGCTTTTGCTGAAGTCGCAGGTGTGAGGCAGTTAGGGATCGGAATCACGGCAGCGGTGTTGATTGACGTTACATTAATCCGTCTAATACTGGTACCTGCATTGATGAAATTAATGGGCAGGTGGAACTGGTGGCTGCCAGGTCAGATGAAATGAAGGGTATTTCCGTAACCTGTCTTCAGGTTGGAGATATCCTTTTTTTGGCTAGAAAGCGTGTGATTCTATTCAAAACAGGCAAACATGTTCAATTCATGGGTGACATAGATGTTCTATAATGGATGGGATTAATTCCATATAACAGTCTTTTATCTACGTTATCCTATGAAAAACAGGAGGGACACAGGCCCATGTCTGATATTGAAGCCTATCTACAACAACAAACGAATCTTCGTGGTCGTTCCGCGTATCATGCAGATCAACCCCTGGAGTTATGGCGCAGTCAGTTACGTACTCGCGTGAAAGAACGGCTGGGAGGTTTTCCCACGATGGCGGCCGCACTGAATCCTGTCTTACTGGAGCGCATTACATGTGACGGATATATTCGGGAGCGGATTGAAATCACGACCTATGCAGGACTTCGCATGCCAGTGTATTTATTAATTCCGGGTGATGGAAGCGTTACTGATACAAAGAGACCTGCTATCGTTGCTTGTCATGGGCATGGCTACGGTAGCCGAGAGATATCGGGTATGGAACCGGATGGGTCACTACGGACAGGAGAGCCCGGATTACACAAGGACTTTGCAGTAGCTCTTGTGAAGCGTGGTTATGTGGTTGCGGCTCCAGAGCTGCTCGGATTTGGTGATCGAAGACTGGAAGAGGACCGCGATGCGCCACCAGGGGTAAGCTCCTGTACGAAGATTGCTGCGCATCTGCTCATGGTGGGGAAGACCCTCGCCGGTCATAGGGTGTATGAAACAACACGTGTATTGGATTATGTATCGACTCGGCCAGAAGTGGATTTGGAGCGAATTGGAAGCATGGGTATCTCGGGCGGTGGGCTGGTGACCGCATTTACAGCCGCGTTGGATGAACGGTTCAGGGCAACTGTGGTAAGCGGTTATGCAAATACATTCCAGGGTAGCATATTGGATCGGAACCATTGTCTCGACAACTATGTGCCAGGTATCCTGCGTGAAGCGGAGTTGCCGGATCTCATCGGCCTGATTGTGCCTAGGCCACTTTTTATTGAAACTGGAAGTGATGATCAGGTGTTCCCAATCCATGCAGCGAGAGAGGCATATGCCCGTTTGACACACATATATGAGCAGGCGGGAGCAGCAGAATCACTGGATGCGGATTTCTTTACAGGTGGACATGAGATTAGCGGAGCGAAAGCCTATGACTGGCTTGACCAAATTCTGTGAAGTTGTGCATCATGCACTAATATAATTCTGATTCGAGAGGAGAATTCAGTGATGAAATGGTCAATATCGGTAAAGCTTCTGCTCTGTTTTGTTCTGTTTGCAAGTACAATGGGCATCGGTTTGGGAAGCAGTGGAGGGCAAGTCGCTGAAGCGGCAACGGACAATTACAGATTTGACTTTGGTTCGGGCGCTGTTGAGAGCGGTTACACAGGCGTGTCCGCAGGAGATGCCTATACGCCTACAAAAGGTTATGGCTTCAACACACCTGCCAATATGAGAAATGTGTCTGCCTCAGGAAGCGGGGTTAAGAGTGACGCTGTGCAGTTTTTAGCTTTTGGTACCAAGAGCAACAATACCTTCAATGTGAATCTGTCCAATGGCCTATATGAAGTTAAAGTGATCCTGGGTAATACTTCCAGAGCCAGCGTGGCTGCAGAAGGTGTCTACCAGATCATCAATATGACAGGCAACGGGGCAACGGACCAATTTCAAATTCCGGTGACTGACGGGCAATTAAACCTGCTGGTTACAGAAGGAAAGACAGGTACGGCCTTCACACTTAGTGCACTCGAAATCCGGAAGTTATCCAATCAGACCGTTACCAACCGCACAATCTACATTGGTGGTGACTCAACAGTTTGTAATTACTATCCGCTGGGTAGCAGTGTACAAGGAGGTTGGGGACAGCTGTTTCCGTCCTATGTGAACAATTCCATCTTCCAGGTTCGAAATATGGCGGCAAGTGGTCAATTTGCGAGAGGTTTCCGCGATGATGGTCAGATGGAAGCGATTCTCAAGTATATCAAGCCGGGAGATTATTTTATTTTGCAATTCGGAATTAACGATACCAATGCCAAGAACAATACAACGGAGGCGCAGTTCAAAGAGATTATGCGGGATATGGTACGTAAGGCGAAGAACAAAGGAGCAACGGTTATCCTCTCCACACCTCAGGGCCGGGCAACAGATTTTAATACAGCCAATGTGCATCAAGCGGAGAACCGCTGGTACAATCAATCAACCCGTGCACTCGCTCAGGAAGAGGGAGTCACCCTGGTTGAACTGAATAAGTTAAGTTCTGCTTATTTCACGTCCATTGGTCCAGCAGCAACACTTGCTCTGTATATGACAGGGGATAGTCTGCATCCGAATCGTCAAGGGGCTGCGGAGCTTGCACGTATTGTGGCTGCGGACCTGAGAAGACAGGGACTGAATGGATTCTGACTTTACTACTTAATCAGTCTGCATAATCAGTGCTTGATATGATCCGTGTATGCAAAATAAACAAATACCCCCGGGAACATGCCGCGAAACGGGCGGCTGATCCTCGGGGGTATTTGTTATGCCTAGACTGGGGATTACTCCATCATATCCTTGGCTTCATGGTTCACTTTTTTTCCTTTTAACAAGGGTTCCAGTTCATCTTGCACGCTCTGCTCCCACAGTGGTACATCTGTGCGATAGGCGGCCCGTCCGTTCAGATGTCCGGCGACCGGAGCCGTGATGAATACAAACAGGATACCTAACAACAAGCGGGCACTGATATAGTTATCGAAATACCAGAAGTAGAAAAATGTAGCGCTTAATACACAGAACACTCCAAGTGTCATACTTTTGGTTGCGGCATGGGCACGTAGATATACATCAGGCAGACGAATAAGTCCGAATGCACTGAGTGCACTGAGTAGTGCACCGAGCAGTACGAGTAGACCTATAGCGGTTTCAGCGGCTACTTTAACGATCTCCATCATTTTTGAATACCGCCCCCCGTTCAATATAACGTGCAAATGCCACTGTACTTAGAAAAGCCAAAATGCCAATCAGCAAGATAATATCCAGATAGGCTTGGGTTTGCAGCATCATCGACAGAACGGCAACGATGGCAATCACATTGATACCGATGGTATCCAGTGCCGTGATCCGGTCAGCCATGGATGGTCCCCGAAGCACCCTGTACAAGCAACCCAGAATGGCTAAGGAGAGAATGAGCAATGAGATGAACAACAGTGAGGATAACATTAACGCGTCACCTCCATAATTGCTTTTTCGAATGTATTTTGGATATCATCTCTCATTTTCTGTTCATCCTTGATATCCAGTGCGTGAATAAACAGTTTGCGTTGATTACCCGAGATCTCAAGCGGCAGAGAACCTGGTGTCAATGAGATGAGTAAGCAGAGCAGAGTAACTTCCCAATCCGAGGACAATTGAGTTTTATACGTAAAAATACCGGGCCTTATATCGAGCTTAGGCTTGATAATCTGGCGTATAACCTCAATGCTGGCTCGCACCAGTTCCTTGAATAGCAGAGTAATCAGTTTGAAGATGGCCCAGACTCGCACAATATAGAAGCGCTGGGGGAAGAATCTGCGCATCCCCCCGATGAGAAGCAGTCCGAGTAGGTAACCTATGAGAAAACCAACACCATTCCAGGCGTTGTTCAGAAACATCCATACAAAAGCAATGATAAGATTCAGTACAATCTGAAAGGCCATAGACATCTACTCCTTCAATACGGCATCAATATAAATATTGGGATGCAGTAGAATATCGCCTGCGCGGGAGGTCAATTGGAACATGCCTTCAGCCCCCACACCCATTACGATGATGAATACAAACAGAATTCCGGCAGGAATCAGCAGGCCGTTCACCGCGTAAGGGCGTCTTGTAACCCCGGCAGGTGGTTCGCCCCAGAACGCTTGTATGAAGATGCGTAGTACCGAATATAACATCAACAAGCTCGAAAGCACCGCAATGCCGGTAAGACCATACAAGCCTGCCTGCAAGCCTCCTTCAAAGAGAAGCAACTTCCCTGGAAATCCACTAAATGGCGGCAAACCTGCCAAGGCAAGTGCACTAATGAAGAACATCCAGCCTAGCAGCGGATAGCGATGGATTAGCCCGCCCATGTTGTCGAGTTTGGATGTTCCGGCAACAGCGATCAAGGCACCGCCGAGCAGGAAGAGCAATGTTTTGATCAACATATCATGCAGCATATAGAAGAGCAGACCTTCCAGTGCAGGGCGACTGGCCGCGGCCATACCAAAAGCGACAAACCCTACACCTGCGACCACGTTGTAGATGAGAATCTTGTTTACATCGCGGTATGAGATCGCACCGATGACACCCAGGACCATCGTTGCTCCAGCCATCCATCCGATTAGTGCATGGAAGAAATCAGGATCATGATAGAAGATCAGTGTGAATGTTCGCACAATCGCGTACAAGCCAACCTTTGTAAGCAATCCTGCGAACAATGCAGTGACAACAGCAGGTGGTGCCGCATAAGAGCCCGACAGCCAGAAGAAGAGGAACAGCCCGGCCTTGATGCTAAATACGATCAGAAAGAGAACAGCAATTAAGGTAATGACTCCGCTCTGTCCCACTTCAGCAATTTTGACGGACAAATCTGCCATGTTCAGTGTACCAGTTATGGAGTAGAGGAAGCCGATGGAAGCGACAAAAAGAGCTGAAGAAACGATGTTAATCAAGACATATTTGATCGTTTCCCGAAGCTGTCTTTCCGTACCTCCCAATACGATCAGTGCATAGGAAGAGATGAGCATCAGTTCAAAGCTGACAAACAAATTGAACAAATCTCCGGTTAGAAATGATCCATTAACTCCCGCAATCAGGAAATGAAAGAACGGATAGAAGTGGTGCTCTTCCCGTTCCTTGTTCACACTGCGGAAAGCATACAGTAGACACGCCAGTGCAATGATGGAAGCGGCTACGACAAGTAGCGCCGACACCATATCCGCAACAAGCACAATACCATAGGGAGGTGCCCATCCACCCATATTAAGCGTTAGAACTCCAGTCTGTGCTACCCGCGTAATGAGTATCGTTGACACCGCTGCTGTAAACAAAAGTCCAATGACACTAATGATCCGCTGGATATTTGTTTTTCGGAAAAATAGCAGAGCCAGAACACCTGTAATCAAAGGTAACAGAATCGGCAGAACGACGAGATTATTCATATGGGCGCCCCCTTACTTCTTCCATATCGTCTGTTTTTAACTTCAGATAAGAACGATAGGAGAGAACAAAGAAGAACGCAGTGAGGCCAAAATTAATAACAATTGAAGTTAGTATCAAAGCCTGAGGAAGTGGATCGACATAACGTTCAGCCATCTCCCCAAGCAGTGGTGGTGCCCCAGTTTTGAGACGTGACATGGTGATCAAGAGCAGATGCACGCCATGGGTTAGTATGGACATGCCAAGTACGATGCGGAGCAGGCTCCGCGACAAGATTAAAAAGACGGCAACCGCAAACAGAATGCCAACGGCTACACACATCAATATTTCCATATCAGCGATCCTCCCCGATCTGTAGAATGATGGTCATGGTGACACCCAGGACAGCGAGATACACGCCAAGATCAAACAGCATGGCCGTGGCGAGTTCTGTCTCTCCCAGCAAAGGAAGTTCGAAATAGCCGAAGGTTTGACTTAGGAACGGGACTCCGAATATAAATGAACCCGCACCCGTAAGTAACGCTATACCCAATCCGATCCCTGTGAGAACACGGAAGTCAACGGGTAACGCTTTGCGTATTGTATCAGTACTGAATGCCAAGGCAATCAATACGAGCGCTGCCGCTGTTACCAAGCCGCCGATGAAACCTCCGCCCGGATTGTGGTGACCTGCAAAGAAGAGATGCATGGCAAACGTCAGAATGATGAACACAACGACCTTGGTGGTCGTTTGTAGCAATACATCATTACTCTGCAGGGGGACAGTATCCCACGAGGATGAGCTGCGTTCCCGGTTACCATACTTTTTCGTATTGTCTGTTTCATCATCCAGATCGGGCTCGGAATCCTGACTTTCGTCCTTCTTACGGAACTTCAAGCGGGCTCCCAGATCCTTCGCTTCGAGGTTCAGATTAATCATGGAGTAGATGGACAATGAAGCAACCCCAAGCACCATAATCTCCAATAACGTATCGAAGCCTCGGAAATCCACCAATAACACGTTCACGACATTTTTACCACCGGCCGAATCATAGGCTTCCTGAAGGAAGAAAGTAGAAATGCTGTCGAGTGATGCTGTTCCGCTTGCAGCCAGTGCCACAAAAGTCATCACGATTCCGACTGCAATCGCTACGATCATATTCACCGTGAGATAACTGCGGCTTGATTTGCCACGTTGAAGCTCAGGCAGATGGTAGAAGCAGAGCAGGAACAGTGCAACCGATACCGTCTCAACAATCATCTGTGTCAACGCCAGATCTGGCGCCCGGAAGAGTACGAATAGCAGAGTTACGAGGTAACCAACCGCTCCGGTCATAATGACTGCCGACAGTCTGTTCTTGGCAAAAGGAATCGAAACTGCAGCACCGATGAGCGTGACTAGTAGTACCACCTCATAGAATGAGTAAGGTGCATTGCCTTGCAGATTCCAGGTAATATTTTCTCCTGAACGGAAGAAGGCATAGACCAGCAACGCGACCGTGAATGAGAAAATGTAAACGAGATAATTACGAACCGAGCCATTCATATAGGCTTCCGTCCATTTGCGTGCATAATGCTGAAGATTATCCAGCACAACATGGTACATATTGTTAATTGTTAATCCTTGTGGATAATGCTCATAAATATTCCTCCATCGTGGCAATAGCTTGTAGAGAGTGATTCCGAGAATTACAACTCCGATTGTCATGATTAGTTCCGGAGTCCATCCATGCCACAGGGAGAAATGTACATCGAAGCGCTCATTCCCATTCAAGAGGGATGGAAGCACAGCGGCCATTGCCGGTTCAATCAGTGATCCGGCCAGCAGATTCGGGAAGAGTCCGAATACAACGACAAGAACACCTAGAACAACAGGCGGAATGAGCATGCCAGCGGGCGCTTCGTGCAGCTTCTCGGCAGGGATCTCGCTTTGGCTACGACCGAGGAATGTTTTGAACACGATAATAAGCGCATAGATCAGGGTAAACACACTTGCAAGCCAAGCGAATACCGGCAATAGAACACTCCAGGACCCAAGTCCAAAGATTCGTAGATGCGTGACTTCCACCATCGCTTGGAAGAATAACTCCTTGCTCAGGAATCCGTTGAAGGGCGGGATACCCGCCATGGCAAGTGAGCCGATCAATGCCACGGTGAATGTGATTGGCATGAATGAAGCAAGTCCACCGAGCTTCCGTATGTCACGTGTACCCGTTTCATGATCAACAATCCCTACGACCATGAACAGAGCGGCCTTGAAGGTTGCATGATTAAACAGGTGAAGCAGCGCAGCGGTTATTGCAACAGTATACATCGCAGAGGATTCGCCATATCCGAAGTAGAGAGCAGCAGATCCAACCCCTAAGAGGGACATGATCAGACCAAGTTGAGAGATGGTCGAATAGGCAAGAATCGCTTTGAGATCGTTTTTTTTCACCGCCAGGAATGATCCATAACACAAAGTCAGAAGACCAACGCCGGTAACGAGCCAGAACCAGAGTCCCTGTCCACCGAAGATTGGTGTAAACCGTGCTACAACGTACAGTCCGGCCTTGACCATGGTGGCTGAGTGAAGATAGGCACTCACAGGTGTCGGAGCTTCCATGGCATCCGGCAACCAGATATGGAACGGGAACTGAGCTGACTTGGTGAAAGCTCCAATCAGGATCAAGATAAGTGCGGGTAGAAATAGTGCACTTTCCTGAAACTGACCCAATCCTGTAATGGTTGCACGAATACTGAATGTTCCGGTAATGAGATACATCATCATGAATCCGGTAAGCATGGCGAAACCGCCAAATACCGTAATCAGGAATGATTTTTGTGCTCCTGAAGTCGAGGCTTTACGTTTGTAATGGAATGCAATCAACAGGAATGACGTAATACTGGTCAATTCCCAGAATCCGTAGAGCACGATCATATTATCAGACAGCACCACGCCCAACATGGCTCCCATGAACATCAACAGATACAGGTAGAAACGGTTCAGCGCTTCTTTCATATCCATGTAGAAGATGGAGTAGAGAACAACGAGGACACCGATTCCGGTGATTAGCAGTGTCAACATGAGGCTCAGACCGTCCAGATACAGATTAAATCCAATGTCCAGTGAAGGAATCCATGGGATATTTCCGGATACGGTATTGCGCTGTGACACAGCGGGTATGAGACTCGCAAAGTATACAAATAATAGTGCCGGGACAAGGAGAACCGGCCATCCCAAATGTAATTTACGGAAGAAACGATGCAGCATGGCAAGAAGAATGCCAGCGGCAAAAGGCAGAATAACAGCAACATGAAGCAGGCTCAACATAACACCCCCAATGTTTAGTATTTCGATTACTCTCTCTGTGACATACAGGCGCATGATCCTTTGAAGGATATGCTTGCTCTCTATATTCATAACCCAAGTATGTATATACAGAATCGTGTCTATTCTTTGAATGGAAGAAACACAGTGAAGATTTCAGTATAATATTGTATGGGCATGTATAATAAAAAAACACACAAGTTCCGATAAATATGAAAACGATTAGGGCGTGTCTGAAACTCCGAAGAAGCAGATTTTGCCGAATTTTCGTTCCAAGCCAGGAAGTTTTCCGCAGGCGTGCCGGGGCACGTCAAGGGAAAGTGACGCAGCAGGGGGCGAAAAGGCGGTAAAAGATGCACTTCAGCGAGTTTTGAGACACGTCCGAGGTGACATTCCGTGTACTCTTTACAGCATAGTTATGTTGAGAAGCAAGATGGTTTCACCGTGTAATGGAGGAAGTAATGTCATTCAAAATTAGAACTGTGCTTACAGTCATCTTTGCTGTGTTATCCTTGCTGGTTACTCTGACAATTGGGTCTATTTTTAGCCAAAAGTCATTTGTTGCTGTAGAGACTGAGATTGGTCACTCGCTTACAGGCACGGCCTCACAGGCTTCGGACAAGCTGGATCGATTCATGTCCGCTCGCGCGGGTGAACTGGACCTGCTGGGCCGAATGGCTTCGTTGGAAGATGAATTCCAACCTGATGAGATTCAGATGCTGCTGGATCAGTTACAAGATAGCTTTCCCTCATTCTCATGGGTTGGATTCATGGACCCGAAGGGAAAAGTGTTAGCTGCTACGGATGGTATCTTGCTTGGGGAAAATTTATCAGAGCGACCTGTGTATCAGGAGGGAATCAAGGGTAAATTCATTGGAGATGTGCATAATGCAGTACTTCTTGCCAAGCTGCTTCCGAATCCAACGGGAGAGCCGTTGCAATTTGTCGATATCAGTTTTCCGCTGAAGGATAGCAAAGGAATGATTCAAGGTGTGCTCGCTGCACATTTAAGCTGGGAATGGGCGAAGGAAGTTGAGGAATCCGTACTTGCCCCATTAAAAAGGGAAGAAAAGGACATTGAATTTTTTATCGTTAGCAAAAAGGAACATACAGTGCTGCTCGGGCCGAAGGAATGGATCGGTAAACCGTTAGTATTGCCTGGCATTGAAGAGGCCCAGCTCAACAAGAGCAGTTGGTCCATTGAAAAGTGGCCTGACGGTAATGAATATGTGACAGGGTTTGCCTACAGCCAGGGTCATCTGGATTTTCCCGGATTAGGCTGGACCGTAGTCATTCGTCAAGTCAAGTCATCTGCTTTTGCGTCTGTGTTTGACCTAATGTGGTTTAATGTGTGGTCTGGACTCGCCGTTACCGTGCTGTTTGCACTGATTGGCTGGGTTGTCTCACGTCTGATCTCTGCCCCGCTTGTGCGTCTTACCAGAGTAGCCAATCGACTGCGTGCAGGGGAAGAGCTTGAGATTCCTGCGATTAAGGGGATTAAGGAGATTGAAGTGTTGTCCCGTTCACTTCGGGATATGCTGACCTCTCTTATGAATAAAAACTCAGAGCTGGTCGTGATGCAGAATCTGGCGCATTTTGATCAGTTGACTAGACTGCCAAATCGCACTGCCCTAGAAGTGTATCTGGAGGAGTCTCTGGAGACCGAAAGTGAAAATCACACGCTGACTTTTCTCTATCTGGATCTCGATGGATTCAAACGGGTCAACGATACACTTGGACATCAGACTGGAGATGTACTGTTACAGAAAGTGGCCCAGCGACTGTCTGCTCTTGGTCAGGTGAAGGGGATAACAGTCCGATTGGGCGGAGATGAATTCCTGATTGTACTTCAGTCTGTTGGAAGTCATCCGAGGGAAGAAGCCATGGCTTATGCAGAAGCCATCATTCAAAGCTTGAACAAGCCGTTTATTATCGAATACGAGCGAATTCGAATTGGATGTAGCATCGGAGGTGCCGAATATCCAACCAACAGCGACAACCCAAGTGAGATTATTCGGATGGCGGACGAAGCTTTGTATGAGTCCAAACGTGCAGGCAAGAACAGAATGACATTTTATTCCGAGTTGAAGCAAGATCGTTAGCGTATAATAACATGAGCTGGGTTATCCCAATCACCTTTGTGCGAATGTGCGTATAAACAAGGAGGGGTGAAATGTCTGGAAAATATACATCTGTACCTTATGGTTATGAGCCACCGGCGGCCAGCCGCAAAGGCACACTGACTTTTTATGACTCGTTTGAACATGTGACGGATGAGCAACTCGAGCGCGCCGCTGCAACGGTAGATACCCGTTCATTCATACAGCTTGTGTTGTATCCTTTACACGAGAGCACGTTTAAACGAATGAGCAAGGATTCGATACAGGCATATTACAAAAGAGAAGACCGCCTGCATGATTGGCGGCGGGAACATCCAACTTCGCGTATACGTGTGGAGGGGCTTGAGGGCAAGAGAAAGAAATATACACCTGTGGATAGCGCGCTGCGCCATATCACTGCGGAATATCCAGCCCCTCACTTTCTGTATTTGACGATAGAGATGGCGAATATGTTTGCTTCATTTGATTCCTTCAAGGATTGGATCAAAGAGCTGCGTCTCATCATTGATGGATCGTCCGAATACCTGCATCCGATGCTGGAGCAAAATCGTCATCGCTGGGAATGGGCGGAATGAGAACATAGATGTATGAAAAAGATCGGCCTGCTGATCATATTCAGACCCAAAAAAAGTTGTGTTGTACAAACCGGAATTCCGGTGTACAGCACAACTTTTTTATTTATATTTTCTCTGCCAAGGATGAAGTCAGATCAAGTGATGTTACGGTTTTATTTTTACCTGTTCGTTTGGCGGCATACAGACAGGCATCCACTTCCTCGAACAATTTGTCTTTGGTTAGATTAGGGCTGTAGCTTTTGAGACCGATACTCACCGTGATGGAAGCTCCTTCAAGTTCCAGATGGCCCATCAGGGCAATCTTCTGACGAATCTGTTCCACCAAGGCATAAGCCTGCTTGAAAGATTGCTCAAACATCAATAAGGCGAACTCTTCGCCCCCGTACCGTGCTGCAATATCACTTGAGGTAATGGTTTCCTGAATGATCAGGGACACTTTCTCCAGAATAATGTCTCCAACCCGATGACCATACGTATCATTAATGGATTTGAAGTCATCAATATCGATCAGGGCCAGATGCAGACTCATGCCACTGTTGGCATACTCAAATGCTTTTTCATAATAATCCTTGAATGAACTTTGATTATAAAGGTTGGTTAAACCGTCTGTTTTGGACTGTTTGGTCATAATGGCATTTCGCACAATAAGGTCCTGCTTGGCAAGCATGCTGGCCTGAAGATCATCGAGCACCTCAACGCCGCTGGTTACGATAACCTGTGCTACATATGTACCTAGGATTAGAAAAGCAGGAATGGATACCATGTCAAATGAAGACAGGTACAACCGGTAGGCCGGATCGAACAAAACCAGAAAGTAACCAGTCATCTGCATCAGAAAGACAATCCAGACTCTTTTTTTACTGAAGAACAGCACCGAAGCAAAGATGGGCAACAGACAGATTGCTAATATAATCCGAATGTCATAATTGACATGAATAATCGTCCACGCGATAACCGTGCTGGCTATAGACATGGTGTAAAAGGAATATGAACTGAAGCGCCGATCAACCCAGCTTGCGAACAAAATGCATGAACTACTGACGGCCGTAGGCCAGAAGAGGACATTCATCAAGAAATCTGTAGGTGTGCGATCGTACTCCAGAAACAGGAAACAGCCAATCTGAATGGCGAAATGTGCAATCGTAACAACCCAGTAGGCATGAAGCATTTTTTGAATCCATTTGGAATGTTTGAACTCGTACTCTGTTGGAATGTGACTATTGTGCGTATGGAAACCTTTCATATATCACCGCTGACTGCATCATAATGGTACGACAGAATTACTCTCGTATATGATAATTATAAATCACAATGAACAAAACGCAAATGTATTTAACTGTTATGAGAGAACAAGACTCACAGAAGTTTCGAGTTGTCACAAACTTTTTATGGAGGACAAACAAAACTCAACAATACACTCATAGACTATATACATGGCTCCGTTCCATATGTAGGAAATCATTGATGAAGGGGAGGTGATCTTCATTCCTCTTGTCGTTCGTTCAACCGTTAATGCTACGGGAGCAATTACATTTACAGGAAATACGCTTGGACTGAGTCGTTCGGAAACAGCGGGAGTACCCGGAACACAGGATAGTATTGGAGGTTTTATCACAACCAACACCAGCCTCCAATACGGCACCTATCCACTGGGAACGACAAGCCTGTATCAGAGCAACAGTTCAGCAGCCATTCTTACACTACCTGCTGGAAGTACCGTTCTGTATGCAGAATTGATCTGGGGCGGAAGTTACATTAATGGTACAGTCAACCTGAGTGCTGCCATCAACAATCCGGTTACGTTTATTACACCCGCAGGGACTTCCAGTGTTACCCCTGATCCACTTACCTACAATCAATTCGATCTGGGGGGCGGTGCTGCTGGCTATGTACGTTCCGCTAATGTGACCACACTTGTACAAAATGGGGGAGCAGGTACATATATCACCGGAGCAGTGGTAGGGACTATTGTTATTACAAATGATTCCACGGCCAATCATGCGGGGTGGACACTTGGAGTCATTTATCAGAATCCCAATCTGCCTTTTCGCAACATGTCTTTGCGTGCAGGGGGCGTACTCGTTCAATCCACTTCACCACCTGTTGTTACCACACTGACTGGATTTGCAACGCCCCTTTCCGGTGTATTGGGAGGAAGAATACTGTTCAGTGCACAGGAGGGCGACGCGAACCGGACCGGTGACCAGGCATTATTCGGGCCGACCTCAGCTACATCGGTTGCTTTGTCTGGGCCCAATAATCTAGCTGCGAACTTTTTTGCCTCTCAGATTAACGGAGATACCGGAGCGCTTAATACAACAGGAACGTTTGGAACACGAAATCAGATCAACGGAGCTCCAGGTACGAATATTATCGGTGGACGTCAAGGCTGGGATATTACCAATGTGGATGTTTCAGCAAGACTGATTAATAACCAGTCATCTGCGGTGTTGACATTAACGACCTCGGGGGATGCCTACATTGTCAACGCCAATGCAATTCAAGTTGATATTAATGCACCCAAGATCACATTGGCTAAGGCAACGGTCGCCGCCGGTGCAGTTGCCGGGGATAGTATTCTATATTCGGTTACCGTTACCAATGCAGGCACTGCGAGTGCGGCCAGTGTTGTTTTATCCGATTCACTTCCTGCAGGTCTTACCTTTATTCCAGGTAGTGTCACGGTTGCAGGTGTATCCCGTCCAACACTTGATGTGACGGCAGGCATCCCGCTGGGTTCGTTAACTTTATCCAGCAGTGTTGTTGTAACCTATCGAGCACTCATCGGTCAGGATGCAAGCATCCTGCAACTGGTGAATTCGGCCAATGCAGCCTTTACATTTCAAAGTGTAGCAGGGGGGCCGGTCATTACCGGAGTTATTCCGTCCAACAACTCCACCCTTACGGTTTATTCGCCAAACCTGTCCATTGTGAAATCGGCGAGTACCACCAATGCCACGGTGGGTGACCTGGTAACCTATACACTGCAAGTGAACAACGGAGGGAATGTTGCTGCCAACGTTACATTGAGGGATAACATTCCAAGTGGTAGCTCATATGTAGCAGGCAGCTTTCGTCTGAATGGAAATGTGATTGCTGGCGCCAATCCGGTTACTGGCGTTAATCTGGGGAGCCTCGCGGCAGGAAGTGCCAATACCGTGACTTTTCAGGTACTTGTAACAAGCTTGCCAACACCGCCGACTCTTGTGGATCAGGCGACAGCTTCTTATTCCTTCAATTCACCTGATGGTCGGACGATCACGGGAAACATCGCCTCGAATACCTTAACGATTCCGGTAACATTGCCCAATGTGACCACGGTAAAATCAGCATCAGTCACCGATGTTGCTGTCGGGGAGACCTTCACGTACACCGTAGTTACTACCAACAGCGGTATTCAGGTGATTAACAATGTGGTACTTACAGATGCGCTCCCTGCTGGAATAACTTTTGTTCCCGGCAGTGCAACCGTAAGGGGAACTGTTGTACCGTCTGCGAATCCGAGCAGTGGTATCTCCATTGGGACATTGGCGGCCGGAAGTTCTGCGACGGTGACGTTTCAGGTGAATGTGCAGTCTTTGCCTGCTTCAGGTTCGTTAGTCAATCGAGCGGTAGTGTCCTATAGCTCTGGTTCGTTCACGGGCATTTCCAACTCCAATTCCATTACAACCCCTGTATACCAAGCTGTTGTTGGTATCAACAAGTCGGCAAGCCAAACCAATGCGACACTGGGGGATCAGATTGCATACACACTTGTGGTCACGAACAGTGGGAATATAGCGACTCAAGTGAATGTGACGGATACGATTCCAGCGGGGCTGACGTTTGTCCCGAATTCGGTAACTGTGAATGGTACTGCACGTCCTGGAACAAGCCCATTAACCGGAATAACACTGGGCAGCCTCCTGCCGGGAGTTGCGGCTACGGTGGTGTTTCGCGCTACACTCACCACACTCCCGAATCCCCCGACACTGGAGAATCAAGGGACAGCAAGTTATACGTACCAGCTTCCAAGTGGAAGGAATCTCTCAGGCAGTAGCTTATCCAATATCGTTCGTATATCTGCATCGGCTCCCAATATTTCTCTTAGTAAAACAGTAAACACACCAGATGCGACAGTTGGAGATGTGCTTACGTATACCGTTGTTGCAACAAACGCAGGAATTAGTACAGTACAAAATCTGGTGATTTCGGATGCACCATCCGGCTCTGAATTTGTCCCGGGTAGTGTCACGATTAATGGATCTGCTGTTCCCAGCGCAAGCCCCGTTGCGGGAATCGCAGTGGGTTCATTGAATAGCTCAAGCAGTGTAACTGTGACCTATCAGACCCGAGTGAATTCCGTTCCATCTACGGGTTTGGTTAGTAACCAGGCCAATGCAGCATTTACATCAGGCAGTTTTAACGGTGTTTCTTCTTCTATATCAGTAAATACCCCCATATTTCTGCCAGTGATCCAAGTGGTGAAGTCAGCAAGTACAACAAGTTTGACTGTAGGCGATACGTTTAATTACACCATCCAAATTAACAATACAGGTAACATAGCTGCAACGGTTACCTTGACAGATCCCATTCCAGCAGGAGCAGTATTCAGCACAAATAGTGTCATTATTAATGGCGTACCTACACCTGGAGTCAGCCCGGAGTCGGGTATCAGTCTAGGAGAGATTGCTGCGGGCTCAGGTGCAACGGTCACCTTTGTTGCAACGGTTACCAGTTTGCCAGATGCAAGGCAGTTAATTAATCAGGCGGTTGCTTCATTTGCCTACACACTCCCAAGTGGGAGAACGATTGCCGGTCTCTCGTCATCAAACACCATCACTATTCCAGTGTCTCTGCCCAATGTTACGATTGTCAACAGTGACAATGTAGAGTACGGCGTAGTCGGAGATGTCATTCGATACACATCTGTTATTCGTAATAACGGCACAGTAGCCGTTAATAATGTGGTATATGTCAATCCTCTTCCTTCGAATACCCCATTTGTACCCGGAAGTGTCATTGTGAACGGGACTTCGTTCCCGCTCTCCAATCCGACCGCCGGCATTCCAATCGGTACGTTGGCTCCAGGAGCCGAGGTTACCGTAACTTTTGAGGTGACGATTACCATGCCGATTCCTTCGCAGATTAACAATCAGTCGACGGTCAGCTTCACATCCGGTTCATTTTCAGGGTCATCATCGTCCAATACCACTCAGACTCCGGTCATACAACCGCAGATTTCACTTGTCAAAACAGCAAATACCGTAAATGCAACTGTAGGTGATACGGTTGTATACACGGTAACGGTCAGCAATGCTGGCAATCTGGAAGCAAATGTTACTCTCACAGACAACATTCCTTCTGCGACTACTTTTGTACCCAACAGTGTGGTTGTATCCGGTGTGCCAGAGCCGGGAGTAACACCAGGAACAGGTATTCCGGTAGGCATTGTAGCAGCGGGGGCGACGGCTGTTGTCACGTTTGCCGTTGTTGTGGATTCACTTCCATCCCCACAGCAGCTTAGCAATTTTGCTACATCATCCTTTACATTTACACCTCCAGATGGGCGGACGTTGACTGGCTCAGCCACTTCGAATACACTCACGTTCCCGGTCTCGTCACCAAACGTCGCTGTTGTCAAAAGCACAGCTTCCACTGCGGCTACGGTAGGAGATACAGTGACCTATTCCATTCTGGTGACCAACAGCGGAATTGCACCGGTGAACAATATTCAGTTTTCAGACCCGATTCCAGCTGGAGCCTCTTTTGTTACAGGGAGTGTCACAGTGAATGGGGTTGCGCAACCCGGAGCCAATCCGGCAGGTGGGGTACCCCTTGGTACATTGGGGCCCGGAACGTCCGCGACGGTCACATTCAGTATCCGTATCGACGCGATCCCGCCAAGTGATCAGTTGAGCAATCGCTCTACGGTCAGTTTTACCTCAGGTACATTCTCAAGCACAACCTTTTCAAATACCGTGGTCACTCCGGTGTACCAGCCTATTCTTTCAGCACAAAAAACAGCCAGTACACAAAATGCTACCGTTGGGGATACAGTCAGCTACACGATAACCGTGAGCAATCAGGGAAACTATGGAGCCCAGATTAACCTGACAGATAACCTTCCAGCCGGAACCATCCTTGTGCCAAATAGCGTTATTGTGAACGGTCAACCGCTGCCAGCAGGAAATCCAGCAACGGGCATCCCCGCAGGTAATGTGGCTCCCGGAGCTACGACCACCATTACCTTTTCAGTAGTTGTTGATACGCTGCCAAGTCCGCAACAACTGGTGAATCAGGCTTCGGTGGCTCTATCATATACATTGCCGGATGGGCGAAACATCACGGAGTCTGTTCTATCCAATGTGTTGACCATTACCGTATCGGCACCGGATGTTGATGTCGTCAAATCCACAACTTCAACGGCGGTATCAGTTGGTGATATCGTAACGTATAGCATCGCTGTAACCAATAACGGAATTGCAACGGTCAACAATGTGGTTTTCACGGATGCAGTGCCGACAAGTACCGTTCTTGCGCCAACCGGCGTGTTTGTCGATGGTGTTCTGCGCCCTGGTGCCAATCCTTCTACGGGAATAACACTTGGTTCCATCGCACCTGGTGTTACGGTAACCGTTGTATTTAGTGTGCAGGTTACGGCGCTCCCGGCAAGTGCAGTGTTAAACAATCAGTCTACTGTCAGCTTTACATCAGGTGTTTTCTCAGCGACCACATTCTCCAATACAGTTACAACTCCGGTCTATCAACCTATTCTGTCGGCAGTCAAAACGGGAGATCAGACGATAGCAACGGTAGGGGATACCGTTGTGTACAGCATCGCCATCTCCAATGCCGGGAACTATGGGGCATCTGTCACGTTAACGGATACCATTCCGGCAGGAACAGAGTTTGTTCCAAATAGCGTTATTATTAACGGGGCTTCTGCACCAGGTGCAGATCCAGCTTCGGGTATTCCGCTTGGTGTCGTTTCCACAACAACTCTGGTTACCTTCTCCGTTGTGATTGTGACGTTACCTTTGAGCCAGTCCATTACCAATCAGGCTTCTGCGACATTTTCGTATACATTACCTGATGGTAGAACACTTGGAGGCACGATTACGTCCAACGCACTCAACATTCAAGTATCTGCTCCGAACGTGAGTGTAGTTAAGACGGCTTCGGTAGTTGATGCCGTGGTAGGCGACACGATTGTGTATGAAATGGTTGTGACCAATGAAGGAATTGACCCGGTAAACAACATTGTGATCACCGATCCGATTAACCCAGCCACCACATTTGTTACAGGCAGTGTTCTGGTGGACGGCGTCCCACGGGCCTTGGCAAACCCGGCGCTGGGCATAGCCCTTGGTAGTTTAGCGCCTGGAGCATCGATAGCGGTATCGTATGCAGTACGGGTCAATACGCTTCCAACACCACCACAAGTGAGCAGTCAGTCTTCCGTAAGTTTCACATCGGGTGTTTTCTCGGGAGCAGCGTATTCCAATACGGTTGTAACACCAATCTATCAGCCGATTATTGCCGTAACCAAAACAGGGAGCACCTCCAATGCAACCATTGGTGACACCATCACCTATTCTTTTGCCATTAACAATAGCGGGAATCTGGATGCAAGTTTGACATTAACGGACAATATACCGAATGGAGCCGTACTGCTTCCCAACAGTGTTCTGATTGATGGTGTTCCACAGCCAGGTGCCAATCCAGAGACGGGTATCGTTGTGGGTACCATACCGTCCGGAGGTACGGTTATTGTAACGGTTACCCTCGAGGTGACTGTAGATACGTTGCCGCAGGATCAGCAACTGGTTAACCAGGCGGTGGCCAACTATACATTTAGTCCACCCGATGGCCGTCTGTTGACGGGGACCGTATCTTCGAATGTTCTGGTTATCCCGGTATCTGCACCAAATGTTGTTGTTGCCAAAAGTACAAGTGCCATTGATGCTGTTGTCGGTGATGTAATCACCTATACGGTTGTAGTAACCAATAGCGGCATTGAAGTGGTGAATAATGTGGTCATGGTTGACCCGGTACCTGTCGGTACAGTATTTGTGCCAGGAAGTGTTACGGTGGATGGTGTGCCAAGACCAACAGGGAATCCGAATACAGGCATCACGCTTGGTTCGATTGCTGCGGGTGCTTCCGTTACGGTTACATTCAGAGTAGAGGTTGTGGTGATATGAGCCAATCTTCCGGTCCGTTGTCCCACTGGCTAAAGAATCAGTCCCTGGTTCGATTCAGCTCTGGTGCGACTGAACTGGAACAGGTATCCTATTCGAATACGGTTGTAACACCGTGGATCGGCCCCAGGCTTGAAGTCAGAAAAGTCTGCAATGTCACGGAGGCTGCCTTAGGGCAGTCTCTTATCTACCGTGTTGAAATTGTTAACACCGGAAATCTTACGGCCCTAGTGTACCTATTGGATCAGCTATCTGCAGAGACGGCACTGCTTCCCAACAGTGTACTGCGTGATGGTATTCCGTTACCGGGAGCATCACCGGAGAGAGGATTGCCTCCAGCTGAAATCGCGCCCGGAGCCACGTTGCGATACCACTTCCAAGTTGTAATCTTGCGTTTACCTGAGACACTGAAGCTGCTGAATCAGGCACAGGTTAACTATGAGTTTTTGACACCGGAAGGCAGAACGGTTACAGGTATGGAACAATCCAATATCGTGGAGGTCAATCTGGTCTCATCCCGGCTGGAGATCTCCTTTCAGGCGGATCACATCTATACCTTCTCAGGGGATATTGTCATGTACACCGTCATCGTTAGCAATCCGGGTTTTATTGCAGCCACGAATGCCCAAGTAACGATTTCTTTGCCACAAGGTATTGTTTTTATACCTGCGAGTGTCATCGTAGATGAAATGTTTGCGCCACAAGTAACGCCTGATACGGGCATACAACTTGGAGAGATTTTACCCGGAAGCTCAATTAGAATACAATATCGGGTTCAGGTTATTGGGGGAAGCGATGCAAACGGAATATCAAGTGTAGCTGTACTGGCGTATATCTCGGCAGGACAGCAGGAGACGGTCTACTCCAATCAGGTTACCCTGGAAGTGATACAGCCCCAGGTCTCTGTGGTGAAAAGTGTGCTCCCGGTAACGGCCACATTAGGCGATGTCGTCCAATATAATATTACCGTCTCCAATGCAAGCAGTTATGCGGTCGATGGAACTCTCCTGGATGGACTGCCCACAGGTGTGACATTTGTCGAAGGCAGCCTGCGCTGGAATGGGGTTAAACGTCCCGGAACCAATCTGGCTAAAGGGCTTAATCTGGGGACGTTGACAGCCCGGTCGGTTCTGAATATTCAGTTCGAAGCGAAACTTCCAGATCGAGATGAATCGATGCCTGATGACTACAGGTATGTGAATCATGCTAGCCTGATGTATACATTTCGATTGCCAGATTCACGGTCAGTGCAGCGGATGATTACATCCAATGAAGCTGTGGTCGAATTGAAAGCGCCGATAATTCAGGCTTATGTTCAAGTGACACCCACATTGGTCGAGCAGGGAGGTACCGTCACTTTTCAGGTACGTGTGGGGAATACGGGTAATTTGCCGGCACGTGTACAACTTGGGAGCATTTTACCTGAGGGTGCCAGATGGCTTGGTCAAGCTACGGGTGAGCTCCAATTGAGCATATCAGAGTATTCCACACCACGGGTTCTGCATGTGGGCGTGATTGAGCCTGGAACGGAAAAAAACATCTCGTATGTAGCGAAGTTAGCTTCTGAGAAGGTGGGGACGCTGCAAGGAGACTTGATTGCCAGGTACACGTATGAATGGAATGGACAAAAACGGGCTGGCGAAACCCGATCGAATGAGTACAGCATCATTGTGGAGTATAGAGAAGAATAGGAGGTATCACGGTTAACGGTAACTTGCCTGAGGAATTTGCTCATTCTGGTTGCCATGAGATTACACGAACGTAAATGAATGGTATACTAATTGAATATGAACTCGGCAATCAACCCGTGGAATCGGGACGTCGGAGTAGAGGAGGCAGCCACATTGGCAAAAGCAAAAGTAGCAAAAAGACCTACACGGGATGAGTTTGAACTCGAAGAGTTGGGAAACCAGCTGGTTGAAGCTTTTCGGGAACGTTCGGAAGTACTGTTGACGGTATGGGGCAAAGAAGATCAGGTGCAAGGAGTCATCGTCAAAATGGACTCCCGTACACGACTTGTGCATGTAGAGTATACCGAAGAAGAGTTCACAGCGAAGGTACCTTTTCTGGATATCATGCGTGTGCAATCTCCCCGGTACTGAACGAAAAAAACAGCAATCTGAATAATTAGGGCATCCGCCCTGTCAAAGTCGTTCTTCCTGCATAAGATAACCCATACCTGTTGCAGAGGAGGTACGGTCAATGAGCGAAGTATTAGGTGGAGAAACAAGAGGCTACGGATACGGAGGTTTCACTTCTGTAGGTGCCATTCTGGTTCTGTTCATCCTGTTGGTTATCATCTCCAAAGCGTTCTTGGTATAATTGCATATCTCTAAAGAATGAAAGAAGCTCTGCCATCGCGGCAGAGCTTTTTTGTTCGTTCAGTCCTTGGCGAATTTTGTAGAAAATCGGTGTAAGTCCTGCTTACGTTATGTTAGAATATAACCATCCCTAGAGAAAGAAAGAGGTGTTTTGATTATGAGCCAAACGTTAACAGAATCTTTAAATGAACAGATGAACTTTGAGTTTTATTCCGCTCATGTATATCTGGCTATGGCAGCCTATTGTTCCAGCAAAAGTCTGGATGGATTTGCGAACTTCTTCATCGTGCAAGCGGAAGAAGAGCGATTCCATGGCATGAAAATATACAAATTCCTGAATGATCGTGGGCAACGTGCCACACTTGAGGCTTTGCCAGAACCGAAGAATGAATATGCTTCGATGCTGGATGTGTTTGAGCATGGTTATGCTCATGAACAGCAAAACACGAAAAAATTCTACAATCTGGCTGACATCGCTCTGAATGAACGTGAACATGCAACGATGTATTTCCTGAAATGGTTCATTGATGAGCAGGTTGAAGAGGAAGCTTTGTTTGACAATATTATTCAGAAGCTGCGCCGCATTGAAAAAGACAGCAATGCCTTCTACATGCTGGATGCCGAGTTTGGCAAACGTTCGTTCACTGCTCCTGCTGAATAAATGCATGTTGGGAGTCGAGAAGATTCCAGCGTCAAAACACCATTTACATACAGCATGAGGTAATGATCCTGAAAGCAATGGGGGCAATCCCCTTGCAAGGGATGATGGTTTGATGCCATATGCTGATTGAAGACAAAGAAGCCTGCACTTGTGCAGGTTTTTTTGCATGCAACGATATTTAATGATTGTATAGATTTACTTGAATTGGAGGAAAGGTCTATCAAAATTCTGAATGTGGGTAATAGAGGATATGTCACAATTGATCTATCCTGACGGGATCTTATTTTGCGCAAATCTATCAAATTCGTATTAAATTTTAGGTTTATCTGACAAAAGTGTAACTCTACCGTAGCCTTTGGAGCGAGAACAGGAGCCACTATCTTTGATAGTATTAGGATTAATCGCCAAGGGATGAAGGTAGAAAAACATGGACACCCGGGGAAATTTAACACACAAGGGAGACTTTTAATTATGCTACATATTCGTAAATCTATCATGGTCACACTTGCTATTTTATTAATCATTCCACTATTATTGCCGCAGTCGGTATCTGCCAAATCAGCTGCATCCAAGGATGGTGCAAGCAAAGCAAATTCCAAAATCATATACCTGACGTTTGATGATGGGCCAACTGCTCATACGGGTCAGTTACTGGATATTCTGGATCAATATCATGCGAAGGCAACGTTTTTCATGCTGGGACCTCAAATGGAGCAATTTCAGAAGGCTACCAAACGTATCGTAGCTGACGGGCATGGATTGGGTCTGCATGGTGTGACTCACGTTCCAGGCAAATTCTATAAATCTGCATATAGCGGATTGAAAGAAATGCAACAGGCCAATGCAAGTCTGAACAAGGTTGCCGGAGTTAAAACAAGTCTCGTGCGGACGCCATACGGTAGTAAACCATACCTCAAGCCTGCGTTCCGTAGTGTACTTCTGGGCCAGGGTGGATTCCATCTATGGGATTGGAATGTCGACTCGGAAGATTGGAAATACAAGAAGGATCACCAGAAAGTCTATAACAGTGTAATGAAGCAGATCCACAATGTGCAAAAGAGCGGAACAACACCTGTTGTGCTTATGCACGACCAGGAAGCAACGCTGAAAGTATTACCGCAAGTATTGAAAACATTGAAGGCAGAAGGGTATCGTTTTGAAGTATTAAGCAAAAAAGTACAGCCGGTTAACTTCTGGAACGACAAGCGTTAATCTTTTGAATTTTTAGATTGGCTACAACGAAGGAGGTACACATCATGAAGAAACAGCCATTATGGATCATGATTCCAGTAACGACAGCCGTTTTACTTGCTCTGGCAGGATGTGGCGGACCGGATTCAAATGCAGCATCATCAGAGAATAGCTCTTCACCAACAACAACAGTGGGGGAGCAGACCGAGACCGGCAGCGGTGGTGCTGATTTCTCTAATGAAAATGAAACAGGAACCAAAGAGAATACGGGCACAACAGATAATGTAGACACATCAGGATCGAAGGCAAATGACAACCAAGTTGCCACTGGTCATTCAGGTGTGAATGATGTGATCAAGCAAGTTCGCAACCAGTTGAAGATGAAGGATGCAGCGTTACCCACTTCATTCACATTGGACAAGGGTACATCTTTGGGGGCGGCAATACTGTCCAATACTGCGGATGCATTTAAGGTAAACTTCTACGCTACCACTCAGTCTGTTGCCATTAATGATCAATCTTTAACTGCATCCGACAGTAAGATACCTGTACTGGCTTCCTATGAAGTGAAGACCTATAAGGACCCGGATCAGCCAGAAATATTCCCTGAGACGGACCTGAAAGATATTCCAGCAGATATGGCTGTGGATCTGGGACATGGCATCAAAGGCATGAGTGAAGGTGCCGCAGGCAGTCAATATCTGACTTGGCAAGAAGGTAGATGGACGCTGGAAATTCGTTCGGTATCCGAAGATGAAATGAATAATCCGGGCATAGCGAAAAAAATGGTGGAGTACCTGGAGTTACATACCTTGCCTGTACCTAAAGATAAAGGGTATATCAAGGTTGAATATCCAAGTGGTGGACAGTCTGTTCTTGTAACGATCTCATGGCAGGACGGTAACCAAATTCATCAGTTTAAGACCGATCAAGTGCCATTAGAAGCTCTTGGCATGGTTGTATCTGTGAAATAAATCTTGAGTGTTTTACGGATATTCTGCTATGTAGAAGAGATGAGTGTGGGATTGTTACGATACACCTAAAAAAGCTTGGCCCAGGAAGTGCTGGGCCAAGCTTTTTATTTTGAGCATGTTATCGCAGCTTATGCAGCCGGGGTACATGCTTATTTTTGTTTCAATGGGTTAAAGCGGTACTTTCATTTGAACCACCCTTTTTCCTTGGAGCGAGTGATGGCCTCAATGCGGTTACTGGCATTTAACTTGTTGAGAATAATGGAGATGTAGTTACGCACCGTTCCCGTTGTAATGAACAGATGCCCGGCGATTTCCTTGGTGTTTTTCCCATCTGCCATGAGGCCTAGTACAGCGTTCTCCCGTTCTGTCAGTGGGTTTTCTTCTACATAAGCTTCATCTACCAAGTCGGGAGCGAAGATACGTCTGCCATTCATAACTTGGCGGATCGACTCGGCAAGTTCTTCAATTGGACTGTCTTTGAGCAGGTAACCACGGACACCGCCCTTTAGGGCACGTTCGAAATATCCGGTCCGGGCAAAAGTGGTCAGGATAATGACCTTACAGCTCATTCCTTTGAGTTCTTCTGCGGCTTCAAGGCCGCTTTTTACAGGCATTTCTATATCCATCAGACAGATGTCTGGTGCGAGCTCTTGGACAAGGGCAAGGGCTTCCTGGCCGTTGCTGGCACGTCCGACGACTTCCATATCTTCCTCCAGATTGAGGAGGGAGGACAAGGCGCCGAGCATCATGCGCTGATCTTCCGCGATTACAATTCTAATCATGATTCTGCCTCCTTTATCGGTTTGCGAACGAGTTTCGGAACATGAATAATGATCGCTGTACCCGGGATGTCTGTCGCAGAGGGAATATCCAGACATCCGTTCACAAATTCAAGTCGTTCCTTCATGCCCAAAATTCCTGTTCCGCGCCGATCCTGTTTGCGAGTTCGTTCTATTCCAACACCGTTATCTTGAACGGTTACTACATTATCCGCTAGTGTTTCCTTAATGATGATAGTACAGGTTGTTGCCTGACTGTGTTTGACGACATTCGTGACAGCTTCTTTCAAGCACATACCGAGCACATTTTCATTCAATTGTGACGTATCCTGTAACTTCGGATTACCTTCCAGCACAAATTCAATCGAAGCGGCCTTCAGAATCTGCTCCGCCCGGAACAGTTCATCGACCAATTGTGTACCACGCATAGTGGTGACCATTTCCCGGACTTCCTTCAGAGCTGTACTTGCCGTTTGTCTGAGGTCGTTCAATTCAATCTCGGCCTGATCGGGATTATTGCGGAGCAGCCGTCTCGCCAGATCGGTTTTCAGACCGATCAAAGAGAGCTTCTGTCCAAGTGTATCGTGCAGGTCACGAGCGATACGCTGGCGTTCTTCCATTTTTACGAGATCATCAAGTCGCTTGTTCGCATTCTCCAATTGGCCTTCCAAATGTTCAGTTTTGTTTTTGTTATACGTACTGATTGGGAGCAGGATGGAGGCCATTAAGCTGATGAATACAAACGGGAGTTGGCTCACCAACAGAGAACTCTGATTAATGAAACCGTAATTAATGGTTACGAAACTGGCTCCCAGGTTCACCGAGTAGAGGGTGAAGAAACCGGCTTTATTTTTAATATTCCCAATAAAGAAAGCAAGAAACAATGAGAAATACGCATAATCATAGGCGATCGTCATCGTAATGGATATGGCAATAAGCATTCCAATCCACATGTACACCTGCCAGCCCTTGGTGATGAAGGCGAGCAGGTAACAGACGAAGAAAACGAGGATAATGATGATGCCGGTTACCATCGTCCATAATTTAGAATATTGCGATATAAAATAGAATGGTAGGATGAAAAAGGCGAGCCATACATAAAGGTTCAACCCTGTTTTTTTATAAAAATTTTGCATCCACTTTTGAATGGAATTCTCCTCCTCAAACTTGTACTCAACTTTAGCATGACTGTAGCATGACTATGGCTTGAACACAAGAAAACGAATCCGACAGAGTTAAGGCTTCTCTGTCAGACCCGCTGGATTGGTTACTCGGATAGGCGGTTGAACATACGGCTTGCGGGATAGCTTTTTGAGCTGTCTGAAGCTAATAAACTGTTTAGAATCTTCATCCCACAGACGGAAGCGCAGGGCAACCAGACTGGAACGTAGTGTAATAGTCGTTGCTTTTTGCAAAGGTGGTGTTGCGTTATGTGCTTCTTCCAAGAAATAGTTAGGTACACGTGGGCTCAAGTGATGCACATGGTGAAACCCGATATTACCACTGATCCATTGCAATAATTTTGGCAATTTGTAATAAGAACTGCCTTCAACAGCTGCTTTTACATAACTCCACTCATCTTCATGTTCAAAATACGTCTCTTCGAACTGATGTTGAACGTAGAACAGCCAGATACCAAAGAAACCGGAGAAGAAGAAGATAGGTGCCTGCACCATTACAAAAGCCTGCCATCCGACTAACCAGGACATGAATGCATAGAGCACTACGATCAATACGGTAGTCAGGTGTGTATTGATACGTTCTTTACGTCTAGCACCTTTGCGGTTAAAACGGTAAGCCAACAGAAACACGTAAATGGGTCCGATACAAAACAATACAAACGGGTTACGATAAATCCGATAGAAGAGACGACCCCAAGGAGAAGCTGCTTTATATTCGTCAACCGTCATAACCCAGATATCACCTACACCACGTTTGTCAAGATTACTGCTTGTTGCGTGATGGATAGAATGCTCGTTTTTCCACTGCTGATAGGGTGTCACTGTTAATACACCAGTAATGGTACCGAGAATATCGTTGGCGCGTTTGCTCTTGAAGAATGAACCATGGCAGCAGTCATGGAAAATAATAAAGGTCCGCAGTACAAATCCGGATGCCACCAAGGCAATCGGGAAGGTCAGCCAGTAGGAAACCGATAAGCTAAAGTAAGCTGCAGCCCATAACAAGAAGAGCGGGAGCAATGTATTGATTAACTGGCGGATACTTAGTCTGAGATCATTTTTTTCGTAAGGGGTAACTTCTTTTTTTAAGGCCATTTCTTTTGATCTGTTCATAAAATTGTGTCCTCCTTCAATCGTTATAACTGTAATCAGCTACAACTTGGCGTTTCCCGCTAGACTTTCCTGTAGGAAGCGTTTTTATCATTGTAAAACAATCCGAACATGACAGTAAGTCATAAACGTCAGCCTTCTGTAATGATGAATATCAATGACGGACCATGACATTTGTCATGGGTGTATGATGCTCAATAGCTCTGCAGAAGACAGAAGAGCAGGTTTTACTAATTCCTTTGCACAAATTACGCAACAATTTGTATTATGTATACAAATTTTGTTGTGAGCATGGTAAAATCTATCCTTGAGTGATTATGACAACTTATGAGACGGGTCGATTAGGTTGATTTCTGATGGATTGGATGGAATGCATAATGAAGAAACGAATTACGGATATCCTATTTATTATGGCAGGTGCATTTCTGTTTGCACTGGCGGTGAACCTGTTTGTCATCCCGAACGATTTGGCTGAAGGCGGCGTCACGGGTATCACGATTATTTTGTATTACCTGTTTGAATGGTCCCCTGGACTGATGAACTTGATCCTGAACGGTATTTTGTTAATTGTGGGATATCGGTTTCTTGATAAAACGACTACGGTATATACGATTATTGCAGTGGTATTCAATTCGTTGTTCCTGCATCTGACGGAGAGTTGGACGATTGCATCGGATGAACTCTGGATCAATACCATTTTTGCTGGATTATTTGCCGGTCTTGGTATTGGCTTGATTGTTAGAGTAGGAGGCACAACGGCGGGAACAGTGATCTTGGCCCGACTTGCCAACAAATATCTGGATTGGAATATCAGTTACGGACTTCTGTTCTTCGATCTGATTGTGGCTTTCTCCTCATACTTCATCATTGGACCGCAAGGATTAATGTGTACAATTGTCTTGCTGTTTGTTGGAACCAAAACAATGGAGTTCATTATTGAAGGGCTCAATCCGAAAAAAGCAGTCATGATTATCTCTTCCAAACAGGATGAAATCGCGAAGCAAGTCATTGAGAAGATGGATCGCGGAGTAACCGTCCTGTCCGGTCATGGCTATTACACAAAAAATAAGAAAGAAATTCTATACATTGTGATTAGCAAACAGGAAGTTTCAATGCTGAAGAAGATTGTCCGAGCAGAAGATGAGATTGCTTTTATCACCATTCATGACGTGCGTGATGTTTTCGGTGAAGGATTTATTGAACTCTCTAAAACTTGATGAATATATGTATATAAGGAAGAAAAAAGTTGCGGTGAATATCACCGCAACTTTTTTGATAGGTTAATGGTATCCGATATTAATCTAGTTCAATTAAGAAAGAACCCTTCTCCGAAGAGAAGGGCAAAAGAGTATTAGTAATGTCTTCTTTTTTTGACTCCACAATATTCAACAGTGACATGACAGTGTTTTTTACACTTTGTAGGGACATATTTAACTTTGGTAACACAAGTTTTCGTAATTTTTTTGTAAAAACACTTTGGTCTTGGATGATGACATTTATGATGTTTTCTATACATATTAAAACCTCCCTGATCGTGATAAGGTATTCTATGAGCGTGTCACTGTTTCGGAAATGTATAAACGTCTATTATTGTATAATAATTCCTTTATTGGGCTTCTGTGTTACAGGTGGAGGTTGGTTCTTTCTAGTAAAACTTTCTACTAAAAGAGTGCAATGACAAAAAGCTGTACACCTACCAAACACGATGATATATTGAATTTAATCAATTTGTTAATAAACCTAACTAACTAAGCATTTAGCATAATTTCCAAGAGCGTTTTACAATCAGCAAGATATAGATCGAAACGGTGATATTCGTCTATATTTTGTACCCGAGAGCGACTTTAATCGAATTATGAAAAATGCTAACTAACTATAAGAGGAGGCGATAACATGGCTGGCACACCGCAGTATATCCGCAATCTGAATGAAAATCTCATTATGGATGCCCTCATAATTCAGGGAACCATGTCGAGAGCGGAAATCAGCCGTCAGACCGGACTTAGTAAACCAACAGTATCTTTGGCAGTCGAACATCTGATTGACCGTAATCTGGTGAGGGAAATGGGGCCAGCTGACAACGCTCAGGGTCGAAAAGCAACCCTCATTCGTTTCAACGAAACGGCTTATTATGTCTGTGGTATAGATATCGGGGCAACACGTATTCGGGTTGCATTATCCGATCTGAATGGAGAGATCATTGCCTATAGAACATATCCCATGGTTGTTCAAGGAGCTTATGAGCGAGGAGAAGCGACGATGTTGGAGCTTCTTCGAAGCCATATGAACGAACTGCTTGATGAGAATCATCTGAACTGGGATCAGATTCAGTGCATCGGGTTCGGTATACCAGGCGTAGTGCTGCCTGAATCAGGGCGTATCAATCGTATTGTGGACCCTTTAGCGGGTCTGGAAGAAGCCTTCTCTTTAGAGTCGTTGTCAGGAGCTTTTCCCTGTGAAGTAATTCTGGAAAATGATGTGAATCTTGCAGCCCTTGGGGAGTATCGGAGTGGTGCAGCAGCAGGATATCCCTTGTTTGTTTTTTTCTCCATCGGTACAGGGACAGGCGCTGGGATCATGGTACATGGCCAACTGCTTCGAGGTTTAGGTGGCTTAACTGGAGAGATCGCGGAGATGCTGGTGGACGATGGCCGACGTCTGGAGGAAGTGCTGTCCGCTGATGGTCTGATGCAACTGGCGAAAGATTATCTAGATCAGCATGATGAACTATTATTGGAGGCTGCTGATTCGGGTGCAGATGATCTTCACAGACACCTGACTCCCGAGAGGTTATTTGAAGCTGCGCGCAGTGGAGAAGTAGAGGCGTTAGACATTCTACAACAATACAGCCAGAAGATTGCTTCCGCTCTGCGTCAGCTTAGCGTTGTGCTTGCTCCGGATCTCATTGTGCTTGGCGGAGGTGTAGGAGGGAACGGTGATGTGTTATTGCCTTTACTGAGGCAGATCATCTCTGAGCAATTCCCTGTGCAACCACAGTTAATCTGTTCCAAGCTTGGTGAGCAGGCTGTTGTCACTGGCGCGGTACAGGTAGCCATACAACAAACGATGCTGAACCTTCAGCAGGAAGCCATGGAATAAGAGATTGGATATACAACATGTGAGGAGGGAAAAGGGATGACAGAATCCGTGAAAAACGTAAGTAATAACTATCAGACCAATCAGAATGGTACGGTTGGAGGTGATCCATCCGGCTGGATTGCAGGTATTGACATTGGAGGTACCAAAACATTAATGCTCTTGTCATCACAACAGGCTGGAAATGAAGTTCATGAACGTATCTTGCCTACGCTTGCCAGTGATCAGCCGGATGAGTTCTTCCGATGGTTATTCGCTGAATTAGAAACATTCTGCCGCGAAGTTGGATGCAGTCTGGATCAACTTAAAGGTGCAGGCTTGGGATTCCCTGGTGTGATTCTGCAAGAGGAGGGGATACTGCGAAATGCTCCGGCTTTTCAGTGGCCTGAGCTAGATATTCGCCCTGTTATTGCGAAGTATTACAGCGGGAATATCATGTTGGATAATGATGTGAATATGGCCGCAATGGGCGAGTATGATCAAGGGGCAGCACAGGGACATCAACACTGCGTAATGGTCACGGTTGGAACAGGCATTGGATCTGCTCTTATCCTGAATGGACAGCTCTATAGCGGCCAGAATGGAGCAGCAGGTGAGATTGGGCATTTCATTGCAGGAGACGAAGGGCTTCATACCGGTTATGTTGCGGATGCGGATTTCTTTGGCGTATTTGAGCAAGTGACTTCAGGTACGGGAATTACCGAACAGGCGAGGCGTTATTTTGCTGCTGGAAAGGGAAGTTCCTTATCCCTGATCATGAGTCTGGCAGGAGGGGAAGCGGAACAGATTGAAGCCAGGCATGTATTCAAAGCAGCGGAGTCGGGTGATCTTGCTGCCCTGGAGATTCTGGAACTACCCATGCGTTATATGGCGAGAGGTCTGGCGAATATTACGGCTTTACTCAATCCTTCCATTATAGTGATCGGTGGTGGCGTGGCTGCATCCAACCCATCCTATTATCTAAACGAAGTGCGCACACGCCTCCAACGTTACACTGTTCTGCCTACACTTTTAGCTGTAGCTGAACTGGGGAACAAAGCAGGAGCAATCGGGGCATTGGCTGCAATCAAGTCCAGTCTGACACGCACATAAAAATAGAGAATAGGCGAAGCAACTACAGAAATAAAGGATGGAGATCCGGATGAGAAGTAGACATATGAAGGCTTACACAGAGAAAATAAAAGCCGATTCCAATGATGCAAAACGTGTTTTACTCCAATTACAGGGCCTATATCTGTTTATGGGGCTTGCTGGGGGGATGTTTAACCCGTACATTAATCCCATATTGGTAGCACAAGGGTTTTCCAGTAAAGAAACCGGATTTATTATGGCGTTTGGCACACTCGTATCCATTATTCTTCAACCAATATGGGGAATTCTGGTAGATAAGTTTAAAAAGACACGGTTCGTACTGGTGATAAGCCTGCTTGTTCCTGCATCGTTAGCGTATTTCTACAATATTCAAGTGTACTTTATATTAATATTGATTTATACTTTATGCACTATATTCCAAGTGACTCAAATACCCGTTGCTGACTCCTATGCGGTTACAGCCGCGAGAGTCGCGAACACCTCATATGGCATGATCCGACTCTTCGGCAGCATAGGAACGGGAGTTGGGGGATTTGCCGCAGGGATGTATCTCTCCCAGTTTTCCATTCACATGTTATGGCTACCATTTCTCCTGTTTAACATTCTGAGCGCTATACTGGCAAGTACACTCCCCCGGCAGACGAGCATATCCTCGTCCTCGGTAACCTTCTCCGTAGGTTTGGCAAGATTGCTCCGAAACCGGACATTCCTTCTATTTCTAACAGGCTGTTTCCTGGTTAACCAAACGCTCACTGCGTTTAACTCCTTTTTTGTTATTTCATTTCAGATGGCTGGCGGTTCGGTGACCATGACGGGTACAGCACTGTTGCTGGCGTCAATTACTAATGTTCCATCCATGTTGGCAGCGGCATTCATACTCCGAAAATGGGGGCATGAACGCACGTTGCTGCTTGCAGCGGGGGCGTATATGTTACGTTGGGGGATACAATGGCTATGGCCGACACCTGAGGTCATGATTGGCGTTCAGGTGCTGCATGGGTTATCCTTCGGATTCTTTTATATCGCAGCAGTGGAATATGTGGCTTCGGTTACGGGACGGGAAATGCAGGCCACAGGACAAAGTTTATTTAACATGGTGTTTGCTGGCCTGGGCGGAATTGTTGGTAATATGCTGAACGGATATTTACTCGATTCAGGCGGTCCATCACTGATGTATCTGGCTTGCGCGATCAGTGCGGGACTAGGATCAGTGATTCTATATATCGTCAGCAGGCAGGCCAAAGAACAGAGAAGAGCATACTCATTAGAATAGAGATGGAAGGAGTTGGAGCCTATGAAAGTAAATCTGAAGCGGAATTGGCACACCAAGTTGATGTATTCGTATTTTCCTATTTTTCTGCTTACGATTTCCATTCTGATCTTTCTCTCCTTCCTGATTGTCAACGAACTCTCACGTAACGAAACACAAAAAGCCGACATGATCTCCACCCGCTATATCGTGGATACACTGGAGCGCTCGCTAAGCGACATTGAACTTCGGTTGCTTGAAGACATTGGTGCAAACAAAACATATAGTCGCTTTCTGGAAGCTGGACAGGGACAATTATCGAGTCAGTTCATCTATGATGCGGCAAGTGGGCTGGGACGTATGCTGGATCAGCAGGATATGATTCAATCCATTTATCTCTATCGCATGTCCGATTCCCAGATTCTTACGCCCAGAGGCATGATGCGTTTGGAAGATTTCGAAGATCGTGCCTATATTGAGCAAGCCTTGAAAGATCGGGATAACCTCGGTTGGAATCTACCACGTGATTATAAGGAACGTTCCTTCGACGTACCTTCACAGGTGATTAGCATGAATAAGTGGCTTCCGTTACCGTGGGGCGGGGAAGGACTGCTCGTCATTACCATCCGCATGTACGCAGTGGAACGGCAGATTGATAACATGACCAATGAAAAGTTATCTGTTCTTCAGGTTCGGGATAAAAGCGACAATCTGATCTATACCGCGCATCAAATGGACCCTTCAGCAGGTGAAATCCTTAATCGTGTGACTGCGGACAAGCTTGGTCTGGTCTTCGAGAGTGGTATTCAATCCGGACAGCTGTATTCATGGGTATCCCTTGTTTCTTATGTGTGGATCGGTATTGGTTTATTAACGATTGTTGGTGCGGTGGCGGGACTAATCTACATTACTCGCAGAAATACACGCCCCATCCAGCTGATCATGAATCGAATTCAGGCGTTACAGCCACGTGCCGAGGAGAATGAAGCAACTCCATCCGTCAAAGATGAACTGGCACTCATCGACCGTGCGCTGGAACATCTGATTGCTCAAACGGTTGACTATGAGAAACAACATCATGAAAACTTGCTGATTCATCGCAGACAGTTGCTTGTTGATCTGATGGAAGGAGAGCGGATGGATTCGTTCCGTCAGCGACTTCGCCATCTGCAACCGCTAGAGGAACGATTCATGGAACCGAAGAGTGTTGCTGTCCTCATTGCGGAGATGAATGGTGACGATCTCTCGACCAATCAGAATATTCTGAAGATTGCGCTTATGAACGTAGTGGAAGAACTTGTGCAGAATGAGACCCAGTTCGGCGGTTGGGCTGAATGGTTTGGGAACCGCAGGCTTATTGTAGTGATTGCATCGGATGAGCAGGAAGGACTGGACCGTGAATTACTTATGGATCTGGCTAAGCAGATGCATATGTGGATTGCGGAAAACTTCCGCCTACGGTTTACGTTCGGGATTGGACGAACCGTACCGGGCTGGGAGGAGATTACTCGTTCCTATGCGAGTGCAGATGCGGGTTTGCAGCATAGACTTACCCTAGGTAAAGATGCGATCGTTCTCAGTGAGCAACTGCCGGATCGTATTGAGCTGCAATCGTACAAGTATTTGCAGATGCTCGCAGACTTTGTCCGTGAATTCAGACTAACCGGCGATGGTTGGCGAACGCAGCTGGATCAGATGTTTGTTGCGTTTAATGAAGATCAGATTACAGATAACGATATTCGAATGTTGCTGCAGGCGTTAATCCAGATGTTGTCCCGTGAATTCGGGGAACTGTCTGAGCGTTTGCAAAGCCAATTTTCCGAGGAAATCCTGACTCGTCTTCGCAGTGATATCCAGCAGGTGGAGACACTGGAGGGGATTCAAGAGATTTTGCAGGAGTGGCTTAAAGAGGTTTATCGCAATTATGTATCTGTGAATGAAACGAAAAGTCATCGCGCGATGATCAACGAGCTGCGGATATATATTGAAGAGCATTTTGATGATCCGGATCTGTCGCTGAAACATCTGAGTGATCGGTTCCAAATCTCGGGCAAATATGCGAGTTATTTGTTCAAGGAAGAGTTTGAGATGAAGTTTGTTGATTTTCTGGTGAAACTGAGGGTCGAAAAGGCCTGTCGTCTGTTGTCTGCATCCGATATGGCTGTTCAGGATATTGCTCTTCAAGTGGGATACGCCAATGCAATTTCCTTCGGCAGAGTATTTAAACGGATTATGGGCGTGACACCAGGAGACTACCGCAAGCAGGGTGGAAAACAAGGGGATCAATAACGGAATTGCACCTGTTAGAACATCCGAGTATCGGGTGAAATCCAATAATCTTAGAGATATCAATGAAATCTCCTGTATGAGGCAATAAGGTTTTGTCCCTTATCGTCCTTTACAGGAGATTTTTTGGCTGTTCAACCACGATCTTAGGCCAGTGTGGCTGATATGTTGTTAAGGAATTTTACGAATGTCCTATACTAGCAGTATGACAATTCATAGATTAATAGGGCAGGAGTGAAGATGGTGTACAAACACGGACAGCAAGTGTGGGGATCGGTAGATATCAGTAAACGGGTTACCATTACAGCAAGCAACAACACATTTACATTTCATGTAGATGACTCGTCTTATACGATAACTATACCTGTTGGTACCTACACAACAAGTCAACAAAGGCATGAATCCGAACTTATTCAGGTCATTTCGAAGGCAGGGGTGGCTCAGAACATTCCTGTACGATTTATTTTGGGCGGAATGCATTATGATGAGAAGTATAATGTATTGATTTTGGAACATACGGACACGACCAACGAACATGTCATCGATCAATTTGCGGGAAATGCCATCGATACGTTGTTTGGTCAAATGAAGTTTAATCTTCCGCCAAGGAATTAATACGTCGAATCGTTCTACTCGTGTTGCTAAACAAGGAGATCACATAAGATGTGGTCTCTTTTTCATTTTTTGAAGAGAGATTTAATGGAAAAAAGATTATTGCAAGTTAGGGGATGCCAGATTGGGTATGAGAAATCGACCTTAACGCAACATAATATGTTAATATAGTTAACATTTAAGACATGAAAATTGCATATTGTCAGGAAATATGTTTATATATCGCGGTATTTAACTTAAAAAACGTGAATTTCACATTTTGAAAATAGTTTATTGTCTAAATATCAGATCTTATGTAATGATTAGTGACATTCACAGGTGCAACAAAATGGGATGAACAAAGTGGAGTGGCAATCATGTGAATCCATTCAGAGAGTGTGCGAAAGGGGAAAGGTCAAATGAGATTATTTCAAAGGCGTAAGGCAGACAAGGCAAGTTCAATCCTCGCAGTGGTAACGGCTTTCACTCTATTATTATCTGCATGTTCTTCAGGAAGCGAATCAACATCTTCATCTGGAGAGTCGGGTTCGGGGGAAAAAACGACTTTGAAAGTGGAAATCTTCGATCGGGGAAACACTCCGGCGGGCTACACCATTTCGGACAGTTATCTGACTCGCTTCATTCAAGAGAAGTTTGGTGATCCAAACAACATCGATGTTCAATTTGTTCCGGTACCACGCTCGGAGGAAGTACAGAAACTTAACGTTCTGATGGCGAGTGGCTCTGAAGTACCTGATATCGTCTTTACCTACGATTCGGGAACATTCAACCGGTATGCAGAGCAAGGAGGTCTGACCGAACTTACGGATCTGATCAATCAAAGTGGTCCTAACCTGAAGAAGTTCTTGGGAGATGAAACGCTGGCCTACGGTCAATACGATGGACAACAGTTCGCGGTTCCAGGTAAACGTCTTGTACTTGGCAAGTACGCATCCTATGTTCGTCAGGACTGGCTGGATGCACTCGGATTGCCTTCCCCTGAGACAGCTGAGGAGCTGCATACAACACTGAAGGCCTTCAAGGAAAAAGATCCGGGTAAGGTTGGCACAGGACTTATTCCGATGGGGATGTCCATTGCCTCGGCTCAATATGAACCACTGATCTGGTCATTCATTGAACCGCTGACGGAAGAACAGAAATATACATTAACGCAACAACTGGGTTCTAATGACTATCCAACGTTGTTGCCTGGTTTCAAGGAAGCCCTAAAATATATGAACACACTTTATAATGAAGGATTAATGAGCAAGGACTTTGGACTCGACAAAGACAAGAAAAAGCTGTGGGAAGATGTATCTAACGGCAAAGTTGGATTCTACACCGAGGATGCAGGGGAGATTTATATCTCCGGTACGTACAAAAACCTGCAAACCAATCAACCTGGTGCAGTGATGACACCGATTGATGCATTCAAAAACTCCGAGGGCAAATTCGCAAAACCGGCATATGCACCCAATGCGATGTATGTCATGATCCCTAAATCGAGCAAAAATGCGGAAGCAGCGATGAAGTATCTGGATTGGATGGCTTCGGGCAACAACCTGTTCGACCTGCAATTCGGTGTTGAAAACGAGAACTATGAGCTCGTGGATGGAGTTCCACTGATCAAAGATGATGCTTCTCCTGAAATCGCAGGTCGTATCTATAATTCCGGTGACATTGCCATTATCGTCAATGGTAAATACGTTGGAGATGACAAGAAAAATGAAGAGGCTTATGTCGTACAGGTAGAGTCGAAGTATCGGGATGATATGCGCAAGTCGGTAGCGATCTCTAACACGGACACCATTCAACCGGTACGTTTCTCCAAACCGATTGACGCAGAAGCACGTTACGGTAACGGCTTGAAAGACAAGTTTATGGAGTTTTTCGTGAAAACAACCATTTCCAAACCCGCTGATTTTGAAGCTACGTATGACAGCATGATGAAGGATTACATGGCGAGCGGTGGTCAAGCAATCCTGGATGAACGTACAGAAGCTTACAAAGCGATGAAATAAGTAGAGTAGAGATCACATCTAATGTGTATGACAACCAAGAACAGGGATTTCATTAGGGTGATGGCAACATCGCCTTGATGAAGAATCCTGAATGACATGGGGGGAAGGTATATGAAAACAAGCATCTATTTCCGCAGAAACTGGCAACTATATGCGTTGCTCCTACTGCCCATGATCTACTTCATTATTTTCAAGTATGGGCCAATGTATGGCGTGCAGATTGCGTTCAAGGACTTTAACTTCTTTCAAGGGATCGCCGGTAGTGAGTGGATTGGCTTGGATGCATTCAGAGAAGTGTTTCAAAATCAGGGATTCTACACGGCATTACGCAACACGTTAGTGCTTAACATGCTGGATCTACTGGTCTCCTTCCCGGCACCACTTATATTAGCCATCTTATTGTTCGAGCTGAAGAAGGCCTGGTTCAAAAAGTTGGCACAGACTTTACTGTACATTCCTCACTTTATTTCGTGGGTCATTATTGGAGGGATCGTACTTCAGGTATTCGGTACACAATCCGGTTTTATTAACAATATCTTGATGAGCATGGGATTTGATCCATTACCTTTCCTTTCAGACAAAAACTATTGGCTCTTCACGTATCTTGCGGTAGGCGTGTGGCAGAGTGCAGGCTGGGGTACGATTCTGTATCTGGCATCTCTCACGGGCATTAACCGGGAACTCTACGAAGCCGCAGAAGTGGATGGAGCAAGTCGGCTACGCAGAATCTGGCACATCTCCTTGCCAGGCATCAAAACAACGATTGTTACCTTATTGATCATCAATGTCGGCAACATGATCTCTATCGGCTTCGACCGACCATTTATTATCGGTAACGTGGCTGTACGTGAATACTCGGATGTGCTCAGCACATTTGTCTATCGTGTCGGTTTACAGTCTGGTCAAGTTACGCTCGCAACAGCTGTAGGTTTGTTCCAGGCTTTAGTTGGACTTGTCTTCATACTCGGAGCGAACTATACGTCCAAGAAATTAACCGATGAGAGCATTATGTAGTGGATTGAATCACATATGATCTGTAAGGAGTGAGTGGGATGTCTGAAAACACGGCGAATCGAATATTCAACACGGTAAACGTTATTCTTATTATCATTACGATGGTGCTGTGTCTTGCACCATTCATTCATATTATTGCGATCTCGCTCAGCTCAAACCGGGCGATCGGTTCAGGAGAAGTTTCCTTTTTCCCCAAAGAGTTATCGTTTGAGGCGTATACCAAGGTATTTGCAGATGGATCGATGATTCGTTCCCTCATTCATACCATTTGGCTGACCGTCCTGAGTACGGTGCTAAGCATGGTGATGACCATTGCAGCAGCTTATCCACTGGCAAAGAGTAATCTAAAAGGGCGCAAGTGGTTCATGCTTGTCATTGTGGTGACGATGTTCTTCAGTGGCGGCATTATCCCCGAGTACATTCTGATCAAAAATCTACATCTACTCGATAGCACATGGGGACTTATTCTGCCTGGATTGATTAGTCCGTTCTACATGATTATCCTCATTACCTTCTTCCGAGGTATTCCCGAAAGTCTGGAAGAAGCAGCAGGTATTGATGGAAGCAGCCACTTCGGAACACTTATGCGCATTATTTTGCCGCTATCCCTTCCGGTTATGGCAACACTGAGCCTATTCTACGCGGTAGGACGGTGGAATGGTTTCCAGGATGCACTCATGTATATTACGAAGCCTGAGCTATACCCTTTGCAATTGAAATTGTATCAGATGATTCAGCAAAACCAGATTACAGAATTGATGCAGAACGAAGGAATTGGTGCTGTTCAGGTCCTGCCTGAGAGTCTGAAAGCAGCCAGCGTTATATTCTCAACGTTACCGATCCTGCTTGTGTATCCGTGGTTGCAGCGGTACTTTATCAGTGGCGTAATGGTAGGTGCTGTAAAAGGTTAATAGAGGTTGTTCAAAAAGTTCACTTTTGATTACGAATGATGCCTAGTGGCATCATCAGCATCGAATATGAAATTTAGCCGAAATGTCCGTTGCTCACGTAGTTGTCCTACGCTCCGCTACTCCATTTCTAGCTTAATTCCATCTTCTTGGTACTGAAAACTGATCTTTTTGAACACACACCTATAGTCTCGGGAGGTCACATGACATGACACAACGAAGGGTAGAGAAGATGTCGAAAGAGCAACAGTATCTTGTAAATCAGTCCATGTTGATGATGGATAGCTTTTATGACGAGAAACTGGATCTGATTCGGAGTTTCGAAGAAGAGGATTCATCGCAGCACAGCACACGAGCCAGTGCACATTATGCGCTCGGATTGTTAATTCGAAATGAGCCTGGTGATGTGGAACGCGCGATACGGGTGTTCCACAAGGTGCTCGATGTTCAATATGACGCTCCGGATGAGATCTATCACGGAACCTTCGCGACCCGACCAACTGATGTGCATCCACCAGCGGGTCACTATGCTTGGAAATCTTTTGCGCCAGGCACGGCCTATTTCCTGGAACGCACCTTTGAGAAGGTGTCTGCGCAGTTTATCCATAAACTACAGGAAGGGGGTTCTCTGCTAACAGAGGCAGCAGACCCCAAACAACTGAAAAACCTTTTTTATTCGGCAGTGAATCAGGTTCTGCCACCGGTCTGGATCAGCTATGATCCCAACTGGCGCGAGTTTATCGCTTGTGTCTGTGTGGTTGTGACTGCCGAATTCGCCGAACTACTGCCGGAGACACTCATGAAGCGGATGGATCATGCAATGGAGTTGGCTGTACAAGGGTCAATAGAACGCAGGTTATCCGACGTAATCCCAATGAACACGAATATTGAGTTGATGCACATTTTCATCACCCACTACTACGGCCATCGCTTGAACCGGACAGAATGGATTCGGCATTCGGATGAACAGGCGGAGGGATTGATGAAGGAGTTCGAACAATACAACGGTACATTCGCCGAGTTCAACACGACAACGTATTACGGGGTGGATCTGTCCGTGCTTGGCATGTATCGAAAGTATGGACTCACGGAACGTTTGATCGAAATTGGACACCGGATTGAACATGGGCTGTGGAATAACATTGCGCTATATTACAATGCCAACCTGGAGAATCTCTCCGGCCCGTTCTCCCGGGCGTACGACATGGAGATACGAGAGCATAGTTCGATCGGTGTATTTATCTATCTCTTGCTTGGAGAAGGGTATGAATATCTGGCAGGAATCAACTGTGAGTCAGGCCATGATCCACTGATTGCGCTCCTTGGGGTGGATGTGCCCGCTGAAGCCGTGCCGTATTTCAAGGCTCATCAAGAAGATCGGCTTGTGCAGAAACAGTTCGTGGAACTGTGTGAGCGCAATGATCCAACGTCCAATCGGAATTTGTGTACAGCCAAAGCCTGGATCGGTGAGGATCGGATGATCGGGGCCATGTCGGGAAGTGTGAATACGAATGGACAGATGCATCCAGCCACGATCCACTGGCAGACAGAGACGGGGGAGCGTTATTATCTTCGCTTGATCCGCCGTGAGGTAGGCGAGGGGTGGAACAGTCATCTGCGCGGAGTAACGTTTGATGCGGATCTCACACCAGATTCGTTAATCATTGATGTGGAGCTGGATACGGCTGAAGAAATCGACGTTTATTTTGAAATCAGAGGGCCATTCCTTCGTCAGCAGGATATTACACCAACGTTATGGCAGTTCCCTGGACTTACGTGTACCGTGAAGGCTGAAGCACCTGAACCATCCGTGTTAATGTACGTGAATCATGCGGAGATCATCTATCGTTATGTGCCTGGGAAGACTGCGAACAAGATGAGATTCGAATTGACTTTTCGTGAAGACAACGGTTTGAGGAATAAATAGGTATATAAGATGAACTGAACATTTACACGAGAACGAAGAGTGCAGAACCGATCTGAAGAAGCGGAGCGTTCGCCTGAAAGCTTTCTGCAAGAAAGCTGCATCGGAAGCATAAGCTATCACCGGATTTTTCCCTTTGGAGAAGGGATCAAAAAAATCTGGGGATAACAGCGATTGGAAGATGGTACTGCAATTGGAGTGATCTAGTGTAAGTTTATTGGTTCAACTTATATAGATAGAGATAAATGGAATATGAATAGGCGATAGAATGAGAGATAGGAGGACCAATCATATGTATACGGACAAACAGGAATATTCGTTCTCAACATGTTGGAATATCAAACGTCATACGACCGGACAAGGCATGATCGAGGAGATCAAGTCCCTTGGATTCAAACAAGTTGAACTGAATTATAACGTAACGGAAGAGATGCTGCAGACGATAGAACCGATGATTGAACAGGGCGAGATCGGTATATCCAGTGTGCATAATACATTCCCGCATGTGGCTGATCCTGATTACGGGACGGATTCCGTCCTGCTTGGGTTCAATGATGAGCCGCGCCGCAGACGGGCGATTGAGCTGTTACTTCGCTCAGCCGAGTACGCACATCGTTATGGGGCCAAGGCTGTTGTTGTACATCCCGGTGAGGTTCCGTTTGAATACAATATAGATGAAGCGTTGAAAAAGATATACCACGATCAGGGGCCGGACTCACTGGCATATCAATCGTTATGGCAAGAGATGCTGGAGAAGCGGGAAGATGGCAGCGCACATTATCTGAGCCGGATTCAGGAGAGTCTGGAAGAGGTATGTAACTTGTCGGAGCAGCGGGGATACGGGGTGAATTTCGGTATTGAGACCCGTTCACGCTGTTATCAGATGCCGACTTTGCACGAAGCGGGAACGATTATTGGACAGATGAAGGGCGCGCCGCTTGGTCTTTGGTACGATATTGGTCACGGCATGATGATGGATCGAATGGGGCTGTACGATAATGTACGTGAGGCTAACGCGTTGATTGATCACGTGGTTGGCGTGCATATTCATGAAACCGTAGGGTTATCAGATCATTGGTGTCCATACATCCATAGTAAAGACATGACCTTTTTTGATTCATTTTTGGATATCATTGAACGTTCGCCAGTGAAAGTATATGAGCTGAAAGCCGCGTGCACACCGGAAGAGATTGATGAGAGTCATGGAATAATCACGGCTCGTATTGCTGAACGTCATGCGGCGCGTCAGCGCGGGTAAAGGAGCAGACGTATCAAGCATGAATGCTCCTTATAGAAAAGTTAACCAACAGATAGAGCGGTTCAGAACAAACCTCAGGTTGTATTACAGGGTGTTCTGACGCTCTTTTGTTGTTCTTTTAAACGGGTACATGTTTTTACCGTTTCTCAGGGAGTGTTACGTCACCGAGAATCCCTGCCTGATAGCCTTTGACTACAGCACCAATTCTGGACTTAACACCAAATTTCTGCGTAATAGAGGTTATATGATACTCCACTGTACGTTGACTGATCGCCAGATCCTGTGCAATCTCCTTGTTGGTCATCTCCAGTGCAATTCGGTTAAGCACTTCCCGTTCTGTTGCCGTGAGTGATTCCTCCAGATTAGGGGATAACATGGTCTCTGGAATAAGAACATGACCCAACATACTTTGGTGAATGGCGTTGATAATCTGTCCATACGTTGCTTGTTTCGACAAGTAGGCATGAACGCCCAGATCATAAGCTTTTAACTGGAATTCGTGATAGTTGTATCCGGATAACAATATAATTTTGACGGATAACCCGTATTGATCTTTCAATCTTCTCACAACCTCGAACCCGTCAAGCTGGGGCATGCGGATATCCATCACAACGACATCTGGTCGCAACGCCTCTACTTCGGATAAAAAAAGCAATGGATCGCTGAATGTTTTCAGTACATCTATGCCGGGTTCGCGGTTTAAGCGGTTGTTGAGACCTTCCATGACCAGGGGGTGATCATCAAGCAGTACGACTGTAATGGGTTCGCTCATTGTTCAGTTGCTCCTTTGGTTAAAGGCAAACGGATGTTGATTGAGGTTCCTTTGCCAAGGCTGGAATGTATGGTGAATTCTCCACCGAGATGCTGAATGCTGCTCTGTATGGATATCAAACCGAAGTGCCCTGTTGCAGTATCAAATGTGGTATGAACATTAAACCCCAAGCCGTCATCCTCTACTTGGAGAATCAAGTCAGTATCCCTTGTATATACCTGAATGGAGCAGAACGACGCCTGTGCGTGCTTCATCACATTCATAATGAGTTCGCGGACCGTCCGAAAGACGGTGGACTTCAGAGGTTCGTGCTTCAACTCTTCAGAGAGGGCGTTGTAGTTTAGTTCCATTCTGATGCCACTTTGTATTTGAAGTGTACGGATGAGCCATTGCAACGCTTCCTCAAGATCACTTCGATCCATAATATGAGGGTAGAGATCATCACATAATTGACGTATATCTCTCTGGGAAGCATACAGGCACTCCAGCCAAACAGCCGTTTGATCCTTATGCGTCTCTCCGGTATCGTGTAATTCCTCCAAATCACGAGACAGGAAAATCAGGTTTTGAAGCAGTTGGTCATGAAGGAAATAAGAGGTTTTCATACGCTCTGCCTGTTGGGCTTCCATCATAATATCATTGAACTGCCGATGACGGCGTATCTGGTGTTCATGAAGAGCTGTCTGGTCTACACGGTATTCATATCGCTTCTGCAGATCGGATAAGAGTCTCCCATTGACGAGCATTCGAATTGCTTCCAGCCTGCCTTGATCAATGATATCCTGCTCTTCTGCTGAAAAAAGGGTGCGATTTTCTTTGTGACCGATACCCAAAAATCCTATCGTCTCCGTAGTGGGTTCACCTGAGAGCTCCCAAACCTGTGCCAAATCATATTTTTGTCGTAAAACTTCAATATCCAAAATCTGGTTATCTATATTCTGAATGGAAGCAAAAATCCCTGTGCCTTCCTGAGAATATCTGTGTTTATCATCAATCCATATGAGAATTACACCTTCAATATCCAGCATCTTGTGGAACATCTCGGCAAACACGTGAATCATGTCCCGCATGTTTTGCTGCTCAGCCATTCGCACAGTCAACCGCAGCTGCTGGTGTTCCAGCCAGTCTTTGTTAAGTTTGTTTTTCTTGCGTGAGCGTGTGAGCGTGTACTGATACACCCAAGTGATCAGCAAAAACGAGACAAACAGCAAGCTGATATGAATTAACGAATGCAGGTGAGAAGCATCCAGAAACAGTAAAAATGCGATTAAAGCATATAGTCCATGAATCATCAATCTTGGCATAACCAGTTTGAGGTCAAGCATACTCCGTTGTACAAGTACATAAGTGAACATCCATGATAAAGGCAGAAATCCAATTAATGTGTACTCTACAGGCAATAACGGTTCACCTTGAAGCAGGGTTGGAATAGCAAAACAGATGATGAAGGGAATCAGGCTGACAATAATTCCTGTTAACATGAGCAATAGCTGGTTCTGCTCCTTGCGATTGTAGCTTTTACGATTAACCCATGTCATCCAGATTAAGATCAGAAGGGTTGCACAAAGAATAAAGTTGAGCAGATTGGTTGGACCAGACGGTGCAACAGGAGTACTGACGGTAGTAATGCCTTGATTGATCTGAATATCGGTCATCATCCACTGCTTGATGTACAGAAAGGCAAGGCCAGTAGAGTAGGCAATCGCAATACATCTGCTGATGATTAATAACCATCGAAAACGATGCAGACGGGTACGGAATACAAAAGACACATAAAAAGCAGTTAGACAGTAAGGTAACCATGCCGCACAAAAGGCCAAAATATAATTGGATAAAGGCAACTGGGATGTGTATATCGTCAGTATACATATGGCCATGGACAGGTTAAGGAGGTAGAACAGACGCATCACTCGTGAACCGGGTTGGCTAAACAAGGCATAGGTTCCGGTCAACAATAGCAATAATTCTACTATGGATGAGAAGCCGATGTTGAACCATTCACGTGGTCCAGGCTTCATTGTATGTTGGGATGCCTGACCATGAGAATTCTCAACGCCGATGGTGTAGGCTTCAGTCACTAAGAATACACCTTTTTGATGGAGTAACTGGACTCCTCCTTTGGGTTCCAGCGAGATAACGGTGTCACCTGATCTAATCCCGGATGTATAAGCTAAACCTTGCGGATCTACATCATGTACTGCCCAAGAAATGGAGGCATTTGGTGTCAACGAAAGTCCGATATAAGGATTCATAAATGAAGAGATATGGATATACGTGGCTGTCAGTATAAAGCACAACATCGTTACAAACCACACGATATTAAATTTAGTTTTCATGAATCTATGTAATGAGAGTCCTAGTCGCATGGTAAAATCATCCGTTCTTATAAAATGCATCATTGGTAAAATGAAGTGGAAAAACAAGCCATGTAGCAATGACATGGCTTGCCGAGCATCACTCTATGTTAATGTAGCAGAGTGCCTAACATTTTGTACATCAAAACTGATGATTCCTGCCTCAGCATAGGTTGCTTCGATCTATAATCCACAGCACCGGTGCTGGATACAGATACTTCCGGACCGTAGAGACCTAGAGCAACCACAAACTGGACACCTTCTTCAGCCCAACGATCCTGTGAACCGATGAGATCGGCAGTTACGGCAGGTGCGCCAAGGAGTTGTTGTGCCGTTCTCGATATGATCACCGCGGCCTCTTGCCTTGTTATGGCTTGGTCAGGATGGAACAATCCACGAGTATTACCTTGCACAATACCCAGTTCAAGAGCGGTTTGAATGTAGGCGGCGTAGGGACTTGATTGGGTATCTTTAAATTTTGGTGATTGAGCTGAAATGGACATTCCGCTTATGCCCACAACCTGTGTTACAAACTCCCCACGACTAACAGGCTTCTCTGGTTCAAATAGGGATTGATCCTGTGGATACAGGCCAATCTGTGTTAAACGATAGATGTACGGAGCATAGGGATGGTCTTCTGGCACATCTTCATAAGGTTTGGCTTCTGGCAATTTCTCGGACCAGCTATCTGACTTGTTGTAATAGAAATACGTGATTTCACCTGACTGATTTTTTTTGAAACCAGCGAGCTTGCCTTCCTCATCCATGAACAACATGTCCTTAACGGGTGTTAAAGTGTGAGTGCCATAAGCATCTATAACCTGAAGACCTTTCTCTGTTGCTGAAATATCATACAACCATGCAGGCAGGCGGATATCACGATATAGTCCCTCGTAGGAATGGAGTGAAGACTCGGGTACGCTATAATTGACATCTTGGACCTCATTACTCGGATAAAAATGATCCATAAATGCTTGAAAAAGCGCTTCTCGCAGATCTGGTCCATCACTGTTGGAGACGATAAATAGTCCAGTCTTCTCGTTAGGCAACAGCCACAGATTGGAGTGGAATCCGTCCAGATCGCCTGCTTTACTCACGACTTTCCGTCCATGATTATACTGGGAATAGGTGGATTCGAATCCGTAACCTGTTCCAGGTATATCCGGGTGTATGGAGACATCCAGCGTTTGCATTGCTTGGACGGATGACGGTTCTAGTATACGTGCACCCTGGTACGAACCTTGATTGAGCTGCGCAAGCATAAAGTGAGCCATATCCCGTCCAGTTGTAATGAATCCGCCCTCAGGGGAGCTGTCCGGTACATTGGGATATTGCGGAAGTTCTTGTCCTTCAGCGCCATAAGGAATTGCGAGTTTACTCAGCGTGTCTTTGCTTAGTGTAAAATGGCTATCCGACATATCAAGAGGGTTGAATATATGCTGTTGTACATAAGTCTCAAACGGAAGTTTGGACTGTTTCTGAACGATGTAGCCCAAGAGTGCATAACCGTAGTTGTCGTAACGGAAAACTTCTCCTGGATTGCGAACAACGGACGGTTTGTTGTCCTGGATGAATTGCTCAAGCGGATAAGAATGATTCAACTCCCTGGGTGTAGCTGCTGCATCTGTGAAATCAAACCCGCTGGTGTGGGTCATCAGATGTTCCAATGTTAACGCTGTTCCGGTATGGTTGGTCAGATGCAAAGCATCTGTGTATGCGCTGATATCCTGATCAAGCTTTACGTTACCTTGCTCGGTCAATTGCATAATAGCGGTTGCTGTCAGCGTTTTGGAGATGGAGGCTACACGGAATAGAGTGGAGTCGGCGTCGACGGGGATTTGTTTTTCCACATTGGCATAACCATATCCTTTATTCAAAACGATCTGTTGATCGTGAACAACGGTGACTACCGCACCTTTCAGAGCAGACTTCACTTCAGGTTGGGCGAAGAATTGATTGATGAACGATTCAGTTTCCTGAGGACTTACCTGATGAAGGGGGAGACTGCTTTCAGCTGATACACTGGTCATTGTGGTGAAACTCAGAGATGCAACCAGGAGGATGTTGGCTACGGCACGTTTCCAATTAGGATTTGATTTGTAGCTGTGTTGTTGTTGTCGAGTTGGACATGTTGCTACATGAGATTTCATGAAATTCTCCTTTGAGTTGAGATATGTTCGTTCTCTTACATTCAAGTACATCTATAATCTATCAGTTCGAATGTAATGGCGATTCCGTAGTACGCACTTATTACGGCAGGACTACCGCAAACCTTTTTGCGTGATCCCGCAATTGTGGAGGATGAAGATTGAGTTTTGAATGATCTTGAATATATGAAAAGAGGTATTTGTCATGATGGACCCAACGGGGATCTCGACAAATACCTCTTTTTGTTTCGTCTTTTTATTTTCCATGCAAAGCGACATCGTGCAAAGGAATTGGGAAGTAGATTTTATAAAACTACTCGTACATCCGTCGTTCAAGTTCAGCATAGGCAACCGCAGGATCATCACTGGAATTATCAATATAAGCGACGGATGAAGCAGGGAGGGGCCAAGCTATTTCTTTACGGACGAGAGAAGCTGTGAAGGCATCCCAGTTAGCTAACTTCCATTCATCTAGGGGGGATTGTCTCGCTGTGATCCGTTTGTGATACAACGCTTCATTCTCAAGATAAATATAGGTTACACGCACATCCGTATCTTCCAAGGAACGTCCAATTCGTGCAAGTTCCTGAGCAATCCAATCGGGAGTTCCAATTTCTTTGGTGAATGGCCCCACAACGATCGTATCGATACCCAACTGTACGTTATCCAGAGCGGCGTCCATCGTAATGCGATACCCAAGATCACGGCACAACCTTTTGTATTCAGGCGAATCTCGGTCGGAAGGATCAAGTCCCTGAAGGGTCATGATCGCCTCAGCCGCGGGACGAAGCAAAATATCCATATCAAAGAAAGCCGCTTTATGTTTACGGGAAAGGGCTTTGGCAAGGGTGGTCTTGCCACTTCCGGCCCCGCCGAGAAAGAAAATTAGTTTGCTCATGAATGTAATGCCTCCTTAGTATGGTGCAAGTGCGTGTAAGATGTGAGCTAATATCATTTGCTTATTTTAGCACAATCCATAACAATCTCACTTCATCACCTGCGAAGGAAACCAGATATGACGCAGGTTTACCCAGCCCTGGCTGTTGAAAGATAGACCACGCACGGAAGGCAGATAAGCGGTTTCTACCGGTTTTTCGGATAAATGGAACAGTAAATTCTGACCAACCAAAAATTGCTCAATTCGATCTAATTCACAAGTTCGATCCGCAGCGATGGGAGAGGCGATGATGGTTTGCAAGATCTCATGGATCGTTATACGAGTAGAATCTTCCAGATGCTCAGACAACGTGGAGTAAAGATCATACCTGCGCAGTTCTTCGTCCCTGTCCCGAATGAGAGAGAAGAGAATCAGATCAGATTCCAGCCGCAGATTTCCTTTGAACTGCTCCATCGTAGCGGTTCGGACGGTACAGGAGAAACCGCACAGCTCCAGTATGGACGCCAGATGTTGGGCATCCCTGCGATACTGTGGGATGGTCGCAATTTGCAGTGAGATGGGAGTGGACGAAGTAAGTCGTTTAGTAATATCTCTAAATCCCTCTGGGTCAACCATCCCGGTGCTCACCGCACTAAAATCAGTCTCCACGACTTCAGAGTCATCTGCATGTCCGTCATCTCTATACATTCCAGCAAGGCATGACTGAAGGTGTGCTCTTACTTCCGGATCGTTTAACGGTCCGGTTTTTTGTGTATTACACGTGAGTAATTTATGAACCATTACACCTGCACTAATCTGTGTCCAGTCTGCACCCGCAGACGAAGACGGATTATGAACAAGATGAAAGAACGGAGTTTCGATATCTTGGCTATCGTCCATTTTTGCCGAGGCACTCCACGGAATTTGCAGGATATCTACCCGGTCCATATGTGCTCTACCCTGAAAATACGATGAAAAGGCTTCAAGTCTGCACAAGTGATCATCCCAGGCGGTGACCTTGAACGGTCCCGTCCCAACAGGTTTTTGCATCCCATGTACATCACCCGAATGCTTCATCTTATGTTCGTTTGTTCCTGGTGAGGGTACAATCGCCGCACGACTTGTTGTCAGGAAGGACAAAAACAATTCATGAGGATCTTTAAGCTGGAAACACACGGTTAAGGAATCGACCGCTTCAATAGATAGAATCTGTTTACTTACATCACGGTACAGTGTCCGGCGATCTGTAGATTGCAGTCGTTCAAACGTATGCACTATATCATGGGCCGTCAACAACTGACCATCGTGAAATGTAATACCTTTTCGCAAATAAAAGATCCAGGTCTTTCGGTCTGCACTGACATCCCAGGTATGAGCGAGACATGGGAGGATCTCTCCCTGTTCACCCCGCTGAACCAACCCATCAAAGACATGGCTGGTAACAAAGGATTCAGCTAATAGATTAATGAACAGCGGATCAAGGGCATGAAGCTGTTGGCGCAGGGGCAACCGAAGCGTATCAATCTGCTCATTATTGGTGCCGGCTTCCGTATGATGTCCTGAATACCCAAGCAACCACTGGTTTAGATGATCCTGCATGATTGTTGAACTGGAGAATGCGCTCACCTGCTCGGCAGCTTCCTGTAACTCCCGGCGATTCATGGCCTGCATCATATATTCTGCGGCGATTTGATCAGCCGGAACAAGCAAGGTCAGTGAAGAACGCCGACCCCGGCCACGCTGGGAAACCCAACGAATCCAATCATGGGCAACCATCTTTTTGACAATCGTTAACGTATTGCGGTGTGTACAATTTAGCAACTCCGCGAGATCGGCGAGTGTAAGTTCATGTTCTGTATGGTGACCGTAATGACGATGCAACAGCAGATATTGCTGATGTAATTTCAAGTGTTGATTCCCTCCTGGAGGTGAACTCTAACGTATTCCTCTAAAATAAGAAGTTTTGTCGATTTTAATTTCTATTTATATTCCTATTTTATCATCTAGAATATAGCATAGAAAGGTTAATGGAGGTTTTTCCCATGATTGATAAAATAATGGCTTCACCGCAACGCGCTCTAATCACGCTACTGTCTGCATGGATGCTGGCGATCATTCACCAGTATTTATTCTATGGTAATGAGATTGGCGTATCGTATCCTATCTTTGTAATTCTCTTTTATGTGTTCATGTATCTGTTTGCAAGGGATCGCATGAGGTCTTTCAAGTTCATTGATGCTTTTGTAGCGGCTGTAGTGCTATTGTTGTCGCTAACGTTTCTGTTATACGACAATGAACTGCTGTATGTTCTTAATTTTCTGGTCATACCTGGCGTAGTTATCTTACATATGACGTATCTGATGGGCAGAAAACAGAAGCAGTGGTGGGAGATTGGTTTGATTGGTACGGCTATTGACCACTTGCTACCTCAAGCCATACGTCATTGGGGGACTGTTGCTGCTATTGCTGTGAGAGCAGGCGGGCTTGGCATGGGCAAATCCCAGAAAACAGTTGTTTTCAAAGTGCTCATTGGTCTTGTGGCGTCCTTGCCTATCCTCATTGTAGTCGTTGCATTACTGTCCTCCGCTGACGGGGTCTTTGATCAGTATTTAGCCGGTTTTCCGGAGTGGCTGAATCAATTGGCTTTTACTCCAGGGATACCGAGAATCATCTGGATTGTCATCGCAGGTGTATTGCTGTTTGGTTATGTATGGGGATTTGTACAGCCAATGCAATATGAGGCAGAGAAGAGAGCGAACGCACATTGGAAAAATGGAGCAGTATCCACGGTTGATAAGCGTGATCACAACTATATATTCTCTCCTGTGGACCCGGCAACTGAAGTTCAGGTTACCAATAAGATTACACCCGAGCCCGAACGCACTCCGGTTCATCGGGAACCATTCAGATTGGACCCCATCATTGTGGGGACGATGCTGATTGTCATTAACTGTGTGTACGTTTTGTTTGTACTTGTACAGTTTTCGTATCTGTTTGGTGCAGGAGAGGGGCATCTTCCGGTAGATCTGTCTTACGCAGATTATGCGAGAAGTGGATTCGCAGAGTTAATTCTCGTCACTGGTATTAACTTCTTTATTCTTATTGTTGCTTTGCAGTATACCCGTTCGAGTGGCAAAACGGGTTCCATCGTGCATCAGGTACTTCTCTTGATTCTGGTCAGTTGTTCAGCAATTATGTTGTATTCCGCGTTTATGCGCCTAAATCTGTATGAGCAGGCATATGGATATACGTACATCCGCTTCCTGGTACACGCATTCATGATCTTCCTCGCACTCCTGTTGCTGATTGCTGGCCTTCGTATACGGTACACATCAATACCGCTGATCCGCTGGTATATCGTGCTGGCGCTCACAGCTTATGTTGCTGTCAATTATGTGGGCATGGATAAACGGATTGCCGAGCTGAATATTGAACGTTATCATCAGACTGGCAATATTGATGCAACCTATCTGGCAAGTCTGTCGGCAGATGCAGTTCCGTTACTTCGAGAGTTTGCTCAGGAGGAGTATCCGGATCTTAAGAGGGAAATGCTGGAACGTCAAGCCTACCTGGACGAGGATGCATCAGATCGTTCATGGCCTTCTTATAACGTGGCGAGACACCGAGCTGAGCTAGAAATGTCCAAATTGAGAACGGAATAGCTGAATAGTAGTTGTTTTCACGTACGAATTTATGCAAAAACAATATGTAAGTGTTATAATATAAAAACTAACCTATAAAGGGGGTGAATCCCTTGTTTGAACTGCAGGAGTTATTACCATATTTATTTTCGATTGGACTCATCTTCACCGTCAGTTATGCCTATATTGCCCATCTTCATTGTGGCATGACAGAGTACTGGATGGAAGGTGGCGCCGGTGGTGGACTTGAACCTGTACTTCCCGCCCTGTGTTTGGACAGACAGCATAGACAGGAAGACTGGAGTCGCATGATTAGACGAAGAGAAGCGCCCGATGAAGATGAACCAGATTGTCATTCCTCGTTGAACGATTGGTCAACAAATCAACGAGGAGGATATATATGGAACATAAGACTAACAAGGGATTCACTTTTAGATCGGGCAAGGGACGGATCTATGGCCTGATTGTCATTTTGTTTGCAGTCATGCTGCTTGCCGGATGCAGCAACAACGTGTCGGAGATTACTTCATCGACACCGGGATTTTTTAATCACTACATTGTATTTCCACTGTCGTATCTGATTCAGCATATTGCTACCATATTTAACGGAAGCTACGGGGTCGCGATTATCGTGATTACGCTGGTCATTCGTTTAGCATTGTTGCCCTTGATGATGCGTCAAGCCAAGTCCCAGCAGGGAACACGAGTCATCATGAACGCCATGAAACCCGAGATGGATGCGCTCAAGAAAAAATATGAAGGCAAAAATGATCCTGCTGATAAGCAAAAGTTGTCTCAGGAAACGATGGAACTATACAAGAAACATAAGTTCAATCCGCTGAATATTGGCTGCTTGCCGATGCTCATTCAGTTGCCTATACTTTCAGGTATTTACACAGCCATCCGACTTACACCGGAGTTGTCCTCCCACTCGTTCCTGTGGTTCAAACTGGGAGCACCGGACTACGTACTCGCTGTGGTGGTCGCGGTCATATATTTGATTCAAGCCAAGGTATCACAAGCCAATATGGCGCCTGAGCAGCGAAAACAGTTCGCCATTATGGGTTATCTCTCCCCATTGATGATGGCATTCTTTTCTCTTACAGCTCCGGCAGCGATGCCGCTCTACTGGACCGTTGGGGGTTCATTCCTGGTACTACAGACATTATTGTTCCGTAAAATGTACCCGGTGGAACACCCACAGGAGCCTGTGGGTGTGGAAGTAAGTAAGAAAAAGAATAAAAAATCCAGCTCCGCCAAACCTTCTCGGAAACCTGCAAAGTCTTAATAAATTTGGTCGCAGGTGACAAGAGAAACATGGTGACTACGTAATCTTGTTAAATACAATAAACATAATGAAGAAGCCTGATCCATATGGATCAGGCTTCTTTTTTGTACTATCAGGTGTTCCTTTTTAGTTTTTTACGAAAACGGATGGAAAGCATAACGTCCACTGCCTGTTCCCCAATATCACTTAATGATATATACTTACCTGATCAAATGTGATATTGATAATCAATATCAATTATTGAGTGATGTATACATTGGAAAAAGTGAAACGAGGAGTGCGGATAGATGCAAGAGGAAGAAGCAAGACAGGGATTTACACCGGAGATGATTGATATGATGGCCAGTATCTGGACACGTTCGATTATTACATTAATAGATGTACGCTTTCAGAATGTAGCGTCACAATACCCGTTGGAGCAATATAAAATGCCTAGTAGCATGTTTATCTATGCATATGGGGGAGAAGCGCAAATCCAACTGAATGAATCCACATTTGCAATGGAACGCTTCGGTTTAGTTCACGGCGGGAAGGGGAGCCTGCTCAGTATTACACCTAAAGAGGAGATGGTGAAGACCTTTATGGTGTTTTATAGAGCAGAATCACCTCTCTTTTTCAAGAAACATCTGCAACAATTACTGGAGCAAGTAAATCCATTTGTTCAACAGTTTGGTTATACGCCAAGTAATCCCATCTTGCTACGCGATTGGTTCCAACGGATGATGAATGGCTGGAAACGTGGCAAGGCGATGGATCAGCTACAGGCCAAAAGTTTTTTATATCAATTGATTCATGAGGTGTTCAGGGATTTGGAGGGTGGTGAGATTAGGTATCTCCAGCCAGATCCAGCCTGTTCTGCCAAGGTATATCTCGATAAACATTACAGGGAGCCGATTATGTTCCAACAAATTGCCGATATGTTTGGGATTAGTGGTGGACAATTGACGCGGTTGTTCAAAAAAAGGGAAGGGATGAACTTACAGGAGTATCTCATTCAGAGAAGGATTGAAGCAGCCTGTCATGATTTGAAACATACAGAAGCGACGGTTAAAGAAATCGCAACGGGAGCTGGTTTCACAGATGAGAAAAACCTGTTCCGCATGTTTAAGAAGCATTACAAGATGACGCCAAGTGATTATCGGAAAATAAACGCACTATCCATGCAGGTTGATGGTATTGATAATGATTCTCATCTCCCTTACGATGAGAGGGAACTAGCGAGTCTAGTCAAGTCTTATAGAGATGGGGAATCAATGATGTTTGGAACATTAAGAAGTAAAGAAATGATTTTGGCGGCGGCGATAAGCATGATGCTCTTATTGACGGCATGTACGTCGGGGACGCCAGCGAATAATGGGGGAACGGCAAATACAACACCTGCTCAGACACAGCAGGCGACACAACAGGAAGGTTCGGAGACAAAAGCTTCAGAAGCAGTCTCGCAGACCAGAACGATATCCACAGTTAAGGGTGATGTTGAGGTACCTGATAACCCTCAGCGAGTTGTAGTCGATTATTTGGTTGGTGATGTGGTAGCCCTAGGTGTAACTCCTTTAGGTGTGGCTAGAGCTGCACGGGGAGAGACAGAGCCTGTTTATGCTAACCAGATTACAGACTCCATAAAAGTAGCCATGGAGCCGGAAGATATCATGACGCTTGAGCCGGATCTTATCATTTTGGCATGGAGTGATGAGTCGTATGATGATTTATCCAAAATTGCCCCCACCATTTATGTTCCCTATGGTGATATGACTACAGAAGAGCGGATACAATTTATTAGCGATGTTTTGAACAAACAGGAAGAGGCTAAGGATGTTTTGAATGCTTATACCGGAAAAATTGAAGAAGCAAAGCTAGCTTTTCAGAATGCGGGCCTATCCGATGTAACCATTACGGTTGGAGAATTCAGTGATAAAAGTAACTACATAGCTGGAGCCAAGCATGCCGTTGGCGAGCTTGTTTACGATGAACTTCAATTGCAGGCACCTTCAAAAGTCCAAACGGATATTATCGATGCAGATAAATATTGGGGCGATGTCTCCATGGAAGTATTACCCGCTTACTCGGGGGATTATATGATCTTCTTAGGAGATGGAACAGTTGCTGCTGATAATGCAGTGTGGAATGCCATACCTGCTGTTCAACATGATCGGATCGTAAAGGTAGATTCTTCGCTATCTTGGTCCACCGACGTAATGACTTCCAGTGCATTGATTGATTATATTGTTAGTCAATTGCTGGCATTAGCTAAATAAGAGTTAAAACGAAATTTTAATTGAGCACTCCAAATTTTCAAACATGACCAGTCGAATTTATGGACGTTACTATCCATATTCGTTTGGATTGTCAATAGGTGATGAAAGGGAAACGAGATGAAAAGCAAGCCTGAACAAAAACGCCGTGGGGCGATGAACTTCACCATGTACATGGTAATAGGGCTTGGATTAACGGTTCTCATGTCGGCGGCATCCATTATGTTTGGTGCTGCTGATATGAGGTTAGCAACGGTATGGGAGGCTATTTTCCGATTTGATCCAATGCTCACTGAACATCAAATTATTCAAACCATGCGTCTCCCGCGTACCGTAGCTGATCTGATCGTTGGGTGCAGCCTTGCGGTATGTGGCGCTATCATGCAGGGGACAACGCGCAATCCGCTGGCCGACTCCGGGCTGATGGGGATTAGCTCTGGCGCAGCATTTGCAATTGCACTATGCCTGGCCTTTCTGCCGGGTTATTCGTATTGGCAGATGATGTTGTTCGCTTGTCTGGGAGCAGCGATCGCCACCGGTATGACTTACTTTACCGCGTCACTGGGCAATCGCGGAATGACGCCTCAGCGGCTTGTACTGGCAGGTCTGTCTATTTCAATGTTGTTTGGCGCACTCAGTCAGTACTTGGCAATCAATTATGATTTGGGGCGAGCATTGACATTCTGGACGGCGGGTAGCACAGCGGGGGTCAAATGGGGAGAATTGCTGATTATCTCACCGCTCTTTGTTGGGGGTATACTGCTGGCACTGGCGCTGTCCCCTTCCGTTACATTGCTCAGTTTGGGAGATGATGTGGCAAGTGGACTCGGCATTCGTAGCGGACTGGTCAAGATTTTGTCGACAATTATTGTACTTGTGCTGACTGGATTGGCTGTTGTTGTCGTTGGCCCTGTTGGTTTTGTGGGTCTGATCACCCCGCATATTGTGCGATATATGGTAGGTGTCGACTATCGATACATTATTCCGGCAGCGGCTTTATATGGTGCGTTGCTGACCGTATCGGCTGATTTGGCTGGACGTTTGATCAATAAACCGTTCGAAACGCCGATTGCTATTATATTTTCTATCATTGGTGTGCCGTATTTTCTCTTCTTGGCTCGAAGACAAAGGAGGGAATATGAATGATCAAGCGGCGTTATACGATGAAACGAGGCATTATCATCAATGTAGTGCTTATGGTGCTCATCCTTGTGTTTGCGATCATTAGCATGAATTCTGGCAAAATGAATCTTTCACCGCTAGAAGTGCTGAACGTACTCATAGGAAACGGTACCGATAAGCAAAATCTGATTGTTTTTGATTTTCGTTTGCCACGAATTGTACTTTCGATCTTGGTAGGTCTGGGAATGGGAGCGGCGGGGGTCGTGATGCAGAGTTTGCTGCGTAATGACATGGCTAGTCCGGGGACACTGGGTATTAGTTCGGGATCGGGTTTGTTTGTCCTGTTCTTTGTTGTATTCATTGCATCCACAGGCAAGAGTTCCTTTATTGCTCTGCCTCTGTTGGCTTTTGTTGGCGGACTATTGGCGGCGGGGTTGATCTTCTTATTATCGTATCGCCGCGGACGAGACATCTCGCCAATCGGTTTGATTTTGACCGGGGTCGCGCTAGGAAGCGGGTACGGGGCGCTGACAACCTTCTTGACACTCAAGCTGGATGATTCGCAGATGAACTTCATGCTGTATTGGCTGGCGGGGAGCCTATGGGGCGATGATTGGGGTTATATCTCCATACTGACACCATGGGTCTTGATCTTACTCGGCTATATTTTTTACAAGGCTCGCATATTGAATGCCCTCCATTTGGGCAATCAGACAGCACAGGGGCTTGGTGTTTCCGTGAAGCGACAGTTCTTGGGGTTGTCAATCGCTGCTGTTGCTTTATCCTCTGGCAGTGTAGCTGTGGGAGGTAGTTTCTTTTTCGTTGGATTGATCGCTCCGCATATGGCCAGAAAACTGGTCGGTCCCGATCACAAATTGCTCATTCCGGCTGCCAGCTTGGCTGGGGGACTAGTCGTGGTGTTGGCTGACACGATTACGCGCACGGTTAGCCTCGTAGGAGATGTGCCGACAGGAATCGTTATTACAGTCATTAGTGTTCCATATTTTCTTTATTTACTAGCAAAAGCCAAATAACACAATCAATAATATAGTCGGAATTTTTTGTGGAAAACGGCTTGGCAGGACTGTGCGCTGCATTTTAAAGCAGAATGCACGATATCAAAAGTTCAAACATCGAAGTTACCCTGTATTACCGCTATGCTTTTTAAACAATAGCATATAGAAAAAGATGCCATTACGAGGATATCGTATTGGCATCTTTTGATTTTTTCTCATTTGATAGTTAATTTGATACTGGAGAATTATTCAAGATTTATATGGCAGGTTCATCCGACAGCTGAAAACGGGAAACGAAATACCAGATGAGCTCGCGACGTGAGGATACCTTGGTTTTGGCGAAAATGGATTTTAAATGATCCTGAACGGTGTAGACAGAAATATGCATCGCAGCAGCAATTTCCTTGGACGAATAACTGCGGAGCACATATCCGAGAAGTTCCCGCTCTCGACTGGATAATCCATGGCTTTCGGCGAGCAAGGGCAGCAAATCCTGTGGCATCGCCTGCTCCAAACGGATAGCAATCTGATCTGGTCCCGTAAGCTGTTGCATAAGACTGGCATGAAGTATGAGGTAACGCCCATCCGGAAGTTGGATACAAACTTTGGAGGGTGGGTCGGTTGCAATCTGAGTACCCACGACCAGTTCTTCCCGATTCTTGCGCTGCAAGTGGGAACTCACTGCACGTACCGGACGGGGCAACACATCCGGCCCTACATGTTCCAGCATACGTAATTGGGACAGCCAATATTGAGCGGAGGCGTTCAGGGATAAGAGTTGGAACGTGTCTGAGGTGATCAAAATTCCGGGTTCCTCAGGACTTTCACTCGTGATCTCATCGATCAGTGTCAGGCTCGTGGACCGCAGCATCGATGCAATAGAAGCGGTCCAGGACTGAATCATCAACCGCTCCCCCTCTGTAAAGACAGCACTTTCTGTCTTACGATATAGGGTCAGATATCCCCAGCAAGCGTCTCCACTAACCAATACAGCACGTAGTTCATCACCAAACCCCGCTGGCTGAAGAATGTTGATATAACGTGGGCTTTGTTCAAGCTGTGAGTTCATGGACGTATGAAGTGTAGCTGTATGCTCACCGCTGCGAATTAATTCAGCGTATTTATGTATATCTTCTTCCATGTATTCATTGATGAATAACCGATCATGAATGGCCTCAATGCCATCTTCTGTCACGGCTCCTGTGGAGAGAAGAGTCAGAGGATCAACGGTAGTGAAACAGTATGCATCGTAAGGTATAACCGTATGGATCTGCTTGAGAACAGCTTCCCGATAGGTATGTGAGGTCCAGGTTCCTTTTTCAAGAGAAGTGATAAGTCTGTGGTTCCGATCAATACGTGATGTCAACAAGATTACTCCTCTCTCTGTGCGCATATCCCAATGTTCTGGGATTGTAGGCTCGCCGTATCCTTCTATAATGAAATTAGACGAACGACGAGTCAAGTCTAACTTCAATTCAAGAGGAGTGCGGTGTCTATGAATCACAATCCATCACCAATGAGCTGGGAAACAGCAGATGTTCATCGTTACGAACAATCGATAGCCCTGAAAATTCCGGGTTATTCTCATATGCATGATCTAATGGAACGGCTGCTTTCAGCATCTTTTGCGAATAACAACGATATTCATATCCTTGTTGCCGGAGCAGGAGGGGGAAAAGAGATTGCTCTGCTCGGATCACGTCATGCCAGTTGGACATTGACTGGAGTAGATCCTTCACAGCCGATGCTGCAACTTGCTGAGAAACGAGTCGCGGAAGCAGGCATCGGTTCCAGAGTGAAGTTGCAATCTGTCACGGTTGAAGAATTGCCGGAGGATATTGTATATGATGGGGCGACAAGCATGCTCATGTTACATTTCCTTCAGGGGATGGAGGCCAAGAGAACGTTTCTGACCAGCCTCGCAGCGAGACTTAAACCGGGTGCACCACTGATCATTGCGGCTGTGAATGCCGATCTTCGTTCACCTGCACATCCAATCATGATGCAAGCTTGGAAGGATCACATGTTGAGTGTGGGCGTCCTTCCAGAAGAGTGGGAGCGCTTTGCTGCTTCCCTGGGCCGTGAATCCGATCCAATATCCTCTGAAGAGATGACTCAGCTACTGACCGAATGCGGTTTCTCACATATTACACGTTACTTCGGGGCGTTCTGGGTGGAGGGGTATTATGCAATTCGAAACTAGCGTGAAGCCTATTAAAGATCAGATCTGGGTGGTTGGTGGTTATGGTCAAGTGGGGCAGATGATATGTACTCGACTGGGGAAATTGTTCCCGGGTAAAGTATGGGCTGCGGGTACACGCATGAACCGTGCGGAAGAGTTCAGCAGGTCTACAGGTGGTGCTGTACTACCGCTTCAACTGGATGTAACAAAACCTGTGGAGCCATCCATGTTACGGCCTGTGAAGCTGGTCATCATGTGTGTGGATCAGAGCGATACCCGGTTTGTTGAAGCCTGCGCACAAGCCGGAACCGACTATATTGATATTTCTGCAAAATATGATTTTCTCGCCCAGGTGGAACAACTGCACACCAAAATGCAACGTTCCCAATCGACCGCGATCCTCAGCGTTGGATTATCACCCGGAGTGACTAATTTGCTTGTGCGCGAAGCGACCATGCATATGGATCAGGTGGAGGAAGCAGACATTACCGTCATGCTGGGACTTGGAGAGAAGCACGGAAAAGCTGCCGTGGAGTGGACCGTTGATCAGATGAATGCCACTTACCAAGTGATGCAAAAGGGCAAACCTGCTGAGGTACAAAGTTTCGGAGATGGCAAACGTATTGATTTTGGAGCAAAACTTGGGCAGCGGAAGGCCTATCGATTTAACTTTTCGGATCAGCATGTGGTTGCTCGGACGTTACGTATTCCAACCGTATCTACCAGACTCTGTCTGGACTCCCGCTGGATCACAAGATCCATGGCAATCTCCAAACGTGCAGGGTTGTTTTCATTGTTGCGTATCCCGTCTATTCGGAATGGAACGGTTAAGGCATTTGGCCTTATTCCTGGGGGAGAACCGATGTATGCGGTCAAGGTCGATGCCGTAGGATGGGAAAATGGTGAGCAAATCCGCGTCGAACAACTACTGGTCGGTGCAAAGGAAGCAGATGCAACAGCGGCCGTGGCAGCAGCCGTGGCGGAACGCGTATATAGAACGGAGTCAGAGTTGCCTCATGGTGTATTTCATATTGAACAGTGTCTCTCTTTGCAAGACATTCAGGATGCACTTCATACGCCACTAAAGGTGATGACCAAGATCACCTAGTTTCATGTTCTTTTGCTGAGAACCTCCGATCTGTTATGATGGAACAATAATCATGGCATGAATGGAGGGAGATCATGAACTGCGTTGCTGTATTACCTTATTACAAAGTACAGAGAGAAGTGACGGGTCTCGCCCAAGAGATTGAGATGAATGCCCGCTCCATGATTCTGTATTCAGATAAAATCGTGACCAAATACCGCGAGTTCAACATCACGGAAGTGTTTGATATGTCATTTCGCCGTATGGGTGATGAAGGTGGATTTTTCTATTTGCACACAAGCACAGGAGTATATCCATATATGGTCGAAATCGACCCGAAACCGTTTATACAACATTTCAGAAAGATGACGATCCAAAAATTAAAATGACTTGACCTTGCCGTTACGTGAAGGCTTACCCTCGGATATGGAATGACCATAACCAATTCAGAGGAGCCGTGAATGTAATGAGTATACTGATTCAGCAAGCTACGATCCTAACGATGAAAGATGCCGATGCCCCCTTTACGGGGGATATTCGTGTCGAGGGTGATCGCATTACGCATATTGCTGATCACATTCTGCCTCACCCGCAAGATGAGATTATCGATGGACGTAATAAGGTTGCCATGCCAGGACTAATTAATGCCCACCAACATACACCGATGAGTCTGCTCCGGGGATTTTCGGATGATCTGAAGCTGATGGACTGGCTAGAACGCAAAATGCTGCCCGCCGAAGCACGGATGAACCCGGAAGATATCTATTGGGGTGCCAAGTTATCCATCGCGGAGATGATCCGTTCGGGTACCACTGCTTTTGCGGATATGTATATCCATATGAACGAAATTGCAGAAGCGGTTAAACAAACGGGTATGCGGGCATCGCTTACACGTGGGATGGTATTCATGGAGGAGGATGGGGGACGCAGGTTGCAGGAGGCGATTGATCTTGTGCAACGTTGGTCTGGAGCGGCCGATGGGCGGATAACAACCATGTATGGGCCCCACTCACCCTACACTTGTCCCATGGAGCCGCTACGTGAAGTCATTGCTCTGGCAGTCACGGAGGATATTCCGCTACATATTCATCTGGCTGAGACAAAGGAAGAAGTTGTGAAGATTCGTGAGCGCTATGGCATGACACCGACAGAGTATTTGGAAGAGGCGGGGATGTTCGAACAGGCACATGTGTTGCTTGCACATGGTGTGTACCTCAATCGCAGGGACATCGGCAGATTGAAGGGCATGCGCGGTGGTGTAGCACACAATCCAGTCAGCAATCTGAAGCTGGGGTGTGGAATTGCTCCAATTACCGAGATGTTGGCCCAGGGAATTAACGTGGGAATCGGAACGGATGGAGCGGGAAGTGCCACAACCGTGGATATGTTCGAGGAGATCAAAGCCGCGACCTGGCTGCAAAAGCTGGATTATGGCGACCCAACTCGCTTGCCAGCCAAGGACGTACTAAGCATGGCTACACGCGGAAGTGCTAGTCTGCTTGGTCTACAGGATGAAGTGGGTATGCTTGAGGTGGGGTGCAAAGCTGATCTGATCCTGATCGATCTGGCGAAACCACATCTTCAACCGGTACATGAGGTAGAATCGTTACTGGCTTACAGCGTAAATGGGGCGGACGTGGACACCACGATCGTGAATGGTCAGATCCTCATGAGAGGCAGAAAGCTGCTCACGATTGATGAGGATGAACTTTACCGTGAGGTGAAGGTTAGAGCCAAAAGGATTGTTGAGGGAATTTAATTTTAGGTGAATATGATCCAAACTGGAAAATGATTTGTGTTCAAAACGCTATGGAGGCTTACTCCATGGCGTTTTTTGTCGAATTTCAACTGGAAGTAGTTCTGTGGTCCTGTTCAGAATCGGTTCAGAATGGGTCGTTATACTGAGCATGTAGTTGTTCAAATTTGAAATGTATACGAGGAGGAACATGAATTGAAGGGGAAACAAAACAAAAAACGGCTTAAGCCGATATTGAAAAAAAGCATGTTGACTGCACTCGGGCTGAGCATTGCATTGCCTATAGGTGGAGCGCTTCCTCAAGCTAACGCAGGAGAAATTGGCCCAGAGATTAACATTTCACGGCCTGTGCTCAATGACGGCATCCATTGGTTAAATTATTCATCGGAACAAAACGATCCTTCTTTTGTGTCCGGTGTACCCATCGAGGTAACGAACAATAGAGTTAGAATTGATTTGAGTACCCATTTACGATCTGATGAGTTTAGTATGCTCACAGCCAACTCAAGTGATAACAGTATAGCTAGGGTTTATGTAGAAACGATAGAAAATGAAAATACATTGGTTGTTATTCCTTACAAGAGCGGCAAGATCAATATTGAATTGAAAGCTCAATATACTGTATCTGATGTACCGGAAACGGTTACGGATAACTTTGAACTTAACATTAGTAAAAAAGGGGATGTAAATGCAGACGGAAAAGTGAATTCTGCGGATGCAGCAGAACTTTTGACTTATCTTCGTAATATGGTCAGTCGCCGCGGTTATTCTTATGTAGAGATGAACCGAATGGACGTGGATCGTAATGCGGAACCCACTTTGGGGGATATGAATGCGTTGTTAAACGGATATGCCAATAAAACACTTGGCGCGAAAAACAATGATTATGTGTTGACCTTTCAACAAGTGGACGATGTGCCGTATGTGCTGAATGGTCAATTGAAGAATTACATGGAGAACACAATTGCCACAGATTATTATTTAATGGATGTTGATGGTGATGATATTGATTACATTAATACTCCTTCTTATCAGTGGTACCGCGCAACAGACCCTTCAGGAGAATATATGGTTCCAATAGAAGGGGAGACACGAGAACAGCATACCGTTACATCTGAGGACGAAGGTTATTATCTTGTGCTCGAAGTGACTACTCATTCCACTTCGGATACGAATACGGAGCCTAGACGAGTATACATTGTTGGAAAAGAAAAAATACAACGCCCTGATTAATTCATATTTTTTAATTTAAATAACGAATAACAATATTTTTTTCTATCGTCACCATACATTCTACCAATTGATACAGACATGGAGGCTAATACATGTTTCAACCGAAAAAGAAACGTCCAAGAATCAGAAGAACAATGTCAGGTCTCATCGCACTGACGCTACTCTTGTCTCTCGTATTCCCGAGTATAGCTGGGGCAGAACCGGCAGAACCATCACAGGTGCAATTTGCAAATGTTAGTGTACAGGCGGGGCAGACGGTTCATGTCCCTGTTACATTAAAGCAGTCCTATTCTCAGGTTAGCGCTTATAATATGCAGATTGATTATGATACATCTGCCCTGGAAGTTGTCCGTATCACGCCTAAATCTGTCAGCACGATTAGCACATCTCCAGAAGAAACCGGTACAGGAGACTTCCAGTACGTAATTAATAACGAAGAAGGCTGGGTACGGATCATCTGGGTTGATTTTAATGCAGGTGAACGTCTGATTTCAGACGAACAGCAATTATTTGATATTGAGGTCAAAGCCAAAAGTAATGCGACTCCTGGAACGAAACAGCTATCCGTAGATCATACTGATTCAGAACATTGGCATTTTACAAATGTAGAACACAATAGTGGTGCTCAGTTGTCTGGTGGAACAATCACAATTACAGCAGCAAATTCAGGTGGCGACAATTCCGGTTCGACACCTACACCGAATCCTGGTAACTCTTCAGGTGGAGGAGGAGGAGGAAGTGTATCACCAACTTCACCAGTCGTTACCCCAGTTCCATCGACTCCAGCGGTAACTAAAGGCGTAGACATCTATGTGAACGGTCAGAAACAAGAAAAATCTGCAACGGCCACCACATCAACGGTAAACAATCAGGTTACCACCACGGTTCATGTGGATAATGAAAAAGTCATCAATCAGATTGGAAGTGGACTAAAAACGCTTCTGCTGCCTATTACAGGTACTGGCAAGGGTGCGGTCGTTGGTGAACTGAACGGCAAGTTGGTCAAAACAATGGAAGGAAGTAATGCCGAAGTTGTCATTCAGACTGATAGCGGTACGTACACACTTCCAGCTAACCAGATTCAGGTGGATCAGATTCTGAACCAATTCGGAAGCACGGTTCCATTGGAAGATATCACAATCCAAATCGCTATTGTGCCTAGTGCCACATCTAAACAAACAGCAATTCAGGCTGCAGCGGATAAGCTGGAGAACACAACGGTGATCGCAGCTCCGATTGATTTTGAAGTAAAAGCGATCTGGAATGGACAGCAAGTTAATGTAGATCGTTTCAACTCTTATGTAGAGCGCTCCATTACTTTGCCAGAGGGTGTCGATGGTTCAAAGATCACGACAGGAGTTGTGCTTCAGCCAGATGGCAGCCTTCTGCATGTACCGACCAAGGTTATCAAAGGTAACGTGCAAGATTCTGCTATTATTAACAGCTTGACGAACAGCACTTACGCTCTGATCTATCATCCGGCAACATTCAGCGATGTATCAAGTCACTGGAGTCGGGATGACGTACAGGATCTGGCATCCCGTCTGATCGTACAAGGCACCGGTGAGAACGTGTTTGCGCCAGACCGGAGTATTACACGGGCAGAGTTTACGGCTGTTCTGTTAAGAGGTTTGGGTCTGCACTCCCCGCGCAGTACAGAAGCGGCATCGTTCACGGATGTGAAGACTGGCAGCTGGTATGAGGATGAGGTTCAGACGGCTGTGTCCTACGGCCTGATCTCAGGTTATGCTGACGACAGCTTCCGTCCGAATAGCGAAATTTCTCGTGCTGAAGCGCTGACTATTGTGTCACGTGCGATGAAACTGGTCGGTCTGGCACAGGCCGACGCATCAGAGACAACAAGTCTGCTGAGCACATACAGCGATAGCGCTAAAGTACAGGCTTGGGCAGCAGAGCCAGTTGCATCGGCGATTAAACAAGAGCTGGTACAAGGTGCTGATGGTAAACTGATGTCAGATGCAGACATTAGTCGTGCACAGTCAGCCGCGATTGTAAAAAGGTTACTTGCAAAAGCGGGATTAATCTAATCAAATTTGGACACCTACACTTACTTGAAATGATTTGTTTCAAGCAAGCTGTAGGTGTTTTTTTGTATATCGTTTTTCTCGAACCTCTTATAGATGCAATGGTCCAGTTCATTATCAGTTCATACTGATTTGTTACGATATAAACATCAAATAGATAGATATCGTGCATGATCAGGAGAGGAAGAGATCCATATGAAAATACTAGAAGTTAAAAATGTGAAGAAATCATACACCTTATATGGAAAAGAAAGAGTTCCGGTACTCCACGGTTTGAACCTGAGTTTTGAGACAGGGGAATTTGTCTCCATCCTTGGAGAATCTGGCTGCGGTAAGTCGACACTGATGAATATCATTGGTGGCATGGACTCCGACTATGAAGGGGATGTCGTAGTTCGTGGCAAGAACTTAAGTGCCATGACAGAGAAGGAAATGGATGATTATCGGAAGAATAATATCGGTTTTGTCTTTCAAAATTTCAATCTGATCCCGCATCTGTCTGTCCTCGAAAATGTGACGATTGCGATGCAAATGACGGATACCAATGAGAAGGAGCGGAACCAACGTGCCGTTGATATATTAACAGAGGTTGGGCTGAAGGATCATCTGAACAAACGTCCTAACCAGTTATCTGGCGGTCAGAAGCAACGGGTTTCCATCGCACGGGCATTATCCAACAATCCGGATATTATTCTTGCAGATGAACCGACGGGTGCTCTGGATAGGGAAAACGGAGATCAAATCCTCGCTTTGCTCGACAGTATAGCCAAAAAGGGAATGCTGGTGATTGCCGTAACTCACTCGCAGAAAGTCGCTGACTCCGGTACACGGATTGTGAAGGTTGAAGAGGGGCGCATTAGTGACGATATTCACCTGAAAGATCCTTCTACGGCTGTTTACGAGAGTGGTCAGGATTCTTCCCGGAGCCTGAGCTTGCTTGCTTCATTCAAGATGGCACTTAGAAATATGAAACTCAACGGCAAGCGTAATGTACTGGTAGCATTGGGTGGATCTATAGGTATATTAAGTGTACTCCTGATGCTCTCCTTGGGAAATGGAATAACGACATATATGAATGACGAAATCAATTCAAGTATGGACCCTTTGCTCGTGGATATAACAAAGCCGAGTGAAGAAGCCAAGGACATGCAAGGTCCCGAGGCCTTGATGGCACCAGGTGAACCGTTCACCGAAGCTGATGTTGAGACGATTCGCAATTTTCCTAATGTGGATTATGTAGAAACAATTACAACTATTACAGGCAAATCCACTATGGTGAATGAAAAACAAAGTGTAGGACTCACACAGTTAACAACGTTAACGGATGCTTTTGATCCAGCATTGATGACAACTGGTGTTCTGCCGGTAGAAAATCAGATGCTGTTACCTCTCGATACAGCGAAACAATTAAGCGGAAATGATCAAGCTGAAACCATGATCGGCAAGTCCGTGTTTCTATATATCAATGAGATGGATAGTAATAATAAACCAGTGACCTTGGAGAAAGAAGTAACGATCTCAGGGATCTACGAAGCGGCAGATCCGCAATCTCCAATGCAACAATCCCCGGGATACATTTCATCAGAAACGCTGGAGCAAATGTATACAGACAAGGGAATAACTATCGGGCCGATTCAGGTTAACGCCTATGCAACCGATATGAAATATGTAAATGATATCAATGAAGCTGCTGTAGACGCTGGCTTCGCAGGCTCCCAAATGGCCAAGGTGATGGAGAATATCACCACATATGTAAGTATGGCTTCCATTGTACTTGCGGGTATTGCAGGTATTTCGTTGATCGTATCCGGTATTATGATACTGGTAGTACTCTACATTAGTGTCGTGGAACGGACAAAGGAGATCGGAATTCTTCGGGCGATTGGAGCAAGAAAGAAAGACATCAAGCGAATATTCTTCTCCGAATCTGCCTTATTAGGCGTATTTAGTGGTATTATTGCGGTAATCTTTGCAGTGATCATCAGTTATGTGTTAAACATTCTTTTGAACAATGCGTTTGGAGCCAAACTCATTAATCTCTCGGGATATTATATCTTGTTTGGTATCGTGGTAAGTACAGCGATTAGTATTGTTGCCGGTTTGATGCCATCATCAAAAGCGGCGAAGCTGGACCCGATGGAATCCTTACGATACGAATAAATATCAATTTTGGAAAGGATAATGGCTACATGAACACAGTTCTGGTGGTGGACGATGATTCCCATATCCGCAAATTAATCCGAATCTATCTTGAAAAGAATCAATTCTCCGTGCTGGAAGCGCCAGACGGTCAAGAGGCGTTAGATATCCTCTCGCATACGAAAGTTGATCTGGCGATTGTGGATGTGATGATGCCGCGAATAGACGGTATTGAACTGACGGAAGATATCCGGTCTTATCTGGATATTCCCATCCTGATGGTGACTGCCAAGGGAGAATCCAAGGACAAAGTCAGAGGATTTAATGCCGGGTCAGACGATTACCTGGTTAAACCGTTTGATCCTGTGGAGTTAATCTTGCGTGTGAAATCGTTACTGAAAAGATATAACAAAAGTTCATCAAACATGATTCAGATCAGCGGTGTTACGATTGATTTGGGCAATCTGATGGTTGTTTCGGATGGACAAACTATCGAATTGAAAAAGAAGGAATGTGAATTGTTATTTTCTCTGGCGAGTTCGCCAGGGAAAATATTCACACGTACACAGCTTATAGATGACATATGGGGCATCGATTACGAAGGAGATGAGCGTACGGTTGATGTACATATCAAACGGTTAAGGGAACGGCTTGAACCCGTACCTGAGCTAGTGATCTCAACGATAAGAGGACTCGGTTATCGGCTGGAGCGGGCATGAAAATGTTTAGGAAAAGCCTGCGACTTCGCATCGTAGCTACGTTTATCGGGATTGTTCTGGTGAGTTTAATTCTCTCCTTTATGATAAATAACGGGTCCCAGGAAAAGACACCGAATCGTTTTATGGTTACCTTTGCTCAAGATCTCGCTACACTGATTGACCTGATTGATGATCCGGAAAAAGTGAAATCAAGTTTAGGTATCTTTGCTCGCTACGGCTTAAATATCACTCCCGTGAATGAACAAAGTGAAGTGTTATCTTCCTTGCCAGAGGACAAAGTTCATTCGTTATTTGAAACGGGTACAACGGATGCCATTTTTCTGTCCAGTAAAGATGGAATCGCGACCATAGGTGTTCCTGGAACAAACGAGGGGATCGGCACATTTCTGATTCAAAGCGATTTCTCCTCTCTTTTTCATACACTGCGAAACACGCTCTTAACCTCACTATTAACAGTTCTGGTGATTGGCAGCTTATTAATCCTGTTCATGTCCGGGTACATTGTGAAACCGATTAAGAGATTAACGGTTGCAGCGAAGGAGATGTCATCAGGTGACCTGTCGGTTCGCTTGAAACATAATAATCAGGATGAGTTTGGCGAACTGATGGAGAGCTTTAATCATATGGCCAGTGAGTTGCAAAAAATCGATTCGGTTCGTGATGACTTTGTCAGCAACGTCTCTCATGAAATGCAATCTCCGCTCACATCAATTAGAGGATTCACCAGAGCACTACAAGATGGTGTTATTCCATTAGAAGAGCAGAAAGAGCATTTGGATATTATCTATGAGGAAACGCTGCGCTTATCGAGGCTCAGTGATAATCTGCTTCGGCTAGCCTCGCTGGATTCGGAGCATCATCCGGTTCATTTCACCACATTCCAGGTAGATGAACAATTAAGAAGGGCGATCTTACTGGCAGAGCCGCAGTGGGCTCAGAAGGACATACAGATCGAACTGGACTTGTTGCCCTGCGAGATCACAGTGGACAAAGATTTGTTTGATCAGGTCTGGCAAAATTTAATAAACAATGCGATCAAATACACCGGTCCACAGGGTATCATTCATGTCGAAATTGAGACGTCATCTTCATTTGTGAAGGTATTGATTAGAGATTCTGGACAAGGAATACCTGAGGAAGCTCTCCCGTATATCTTTGATCGATTCTACATGGTGGACAAAGCGCGAAGCAGCTCGCTTCGAGGGAATGGATTAGGGTTGTCCATTGTCATTAAAATCTTGAAATTGCATCAATGTACAATTGATGTAGAGAGCGAAATGGGTAAAGGCACACAGTTTATTGTCACGATCCCCAGATCGACCATTACACCTTAAGGCAAGTCAGAACAGAGAGAGCAGTATGGAAACAATCGGATCCCTGTGCGTTCAGGATTCAGATTGCTGACATATTGCTTTTTTGATATCTGTATTCGCGACAAAATTTCACATATAGTTTTGTTTAGCAGTGGATCATTTGATAAAATAGAAGAGACGTTATGTGAATCTATGAACTTAATTAATTTATCATACAGAGAATGGAGCCATCCAATGAAATATCGCAATATGGAAGATTGTATTAACGATCTGGAACAGCATGGTCATTTGATTCGGGTCAAAGAAGAGGTTGATCCTCATCTTGAGATGGCAGCGATCCACATGAAAGTGCACGAGGCTAAAGGCCCGGCGTTGTTATTCGAAAATGTAAAAGGCTCAAAGTTCCAGGCTGTGTCGAATCTGTTCGGTACGGTGGAACGAAGCAAATTCATGTTCCGCGGTACGCTGGAAGGCGTACAACGGGTCATGGCTGTTCGTGACGATCCTATGAAGGCGCTTAAGACGCCATTTCAGCATGTCCGCACAGGTCTTGCTGCGTGGCAGGCGCTGCCAAAACAGAAATCTATAAGCCTACCCGTGTCGGCGCAAGAGATTCAAATCTCGGATCTGCCACTCATCAAACACTGGCCTATGGACGGTGGGGCATTTGTGACGTTACCACAGGTTTATTCGGAAGATCCGGACAAACCAGGAATCATGAATTCAAACTTGGGGATGTACCGGGTTCAACTGGATGGCAATGATTTTGAAATGAACAAGGAAATAGGGTTACACTATCAGATTCATCGCGGAATTGGTATACATCAAGCCAAAGCTGTCAAAAAGGGAGAACCACTGAAAGTGAGTATTTTCATTGGGGGTCCGCCTGCACATACACTTTCAGCGGTTATGCCTTTGCCTGAAGGACTTAGTGAGATGACATTTGCCGGTCTGCTCGCTGGACGTCGCTTCCGGTACAGTTACAAGGACGGATATTGCATCAGTAATGATGCCGATTTTGTCATCACGGGTGATATCTACCCAGGTGAGACAAAACCCGAAGGGCCGTTCGGTGATCATCTGGGTTATTACAGTCTGACACATGAATTCCCGTTAATGCGTGTGCATAAAGTCTATGCCAAACCTAATGCTATCTGGCCGTTTACGGTTGTTGGTCGTCCGCCGCAAGAGGATACGGCTTTTGGTGATTTGATTCATGAGATTACTGGAGATGCGATTAAACAGGAGATTCCTGGTGTCAAAGAAGTGCATGCGGTCGATGCAGCAGGGGTTCATCCATTGCTGTTTGCCATTGGCAGTGAACGTTACACGCCGTATCAGGCTGTGAAGCAGCCGACAGAGTTGCTCACGATTGCCAATCGCATTTTGGGTACGGGTCAGCTCAGTCTGGCGAAGTACCTGTTTATTACTGCTGAGGATCAGCAACCTCTGGATACCCATAAGGAAGTTGAATTCCTGACCTATATCTTGGAGCGTATGGATATGCAGCGGGATATTCATTTCCATACCCATACAACGATTGATACACTGGATTACTCGGGTACAGGGCTGAACAGCGGTAGCAAGGTCGTTTTTGCAGCATATGGCGACAAGGTTCGAGAGTTGTGCACGGAAGTGCCGGAGTCTTTGAAAAACATTCGTGGTTATGAGAATCCACAGCTCATCATGCCGGGTATCGTTTCGATCCAGACATCGGCCTTTACGAGTTATGCGGATACAGCACAGGAGATGCAAGCATTCACGTCTCTATTGAAAGAACAGGGAGGTCTGGACTCGTGTCCGATGATCATTCTATGTGACGACAGTTCGTTCCTGAGTGCTAACCTCAGCAACTTCTTATGGGCAACCTTTACTCGCAGCAACCCTTCACATGACATGTACGGGGTTAATAGCGGATATGACCACAAGCATTGGGGCTGTGATCAGGTGATTATTGATGCACGTACCAAACCCCATCAGGCACCGCCGCTGATTCCCGATGCTTCGGTCGAGAAGAGCATTGAACGATTTTTTGTTAAAGGTGCTAGTCTGGGTTCGATCAAAATCTAATTTGAGATGTCTTGAAGAAGTTCAAACGGAGCGTTTGAACTTCTTTGGCTTACTCTGATACGGCAATGAGGCACAAAAGTGTGTAAAAGTTTAAAACCGGGACTAATTTGGATGTTGGAGTGAGGATAAAGTCTTAGGCGTTCGTATTTACCATTGTGATTAAGGTCGTTTGAACTATGTATGAATTGAAGAATTATAACGATATAAAGAAGTATAGGTATTTTTGTGGCCCCGTTCCGTTGGGTGCTGTTACTATAATGAATTGTTCAGGGGGAATACCGATTTGAGAATCCATATTATGAACCTGCAAGACGGAGACCGTCTAACTGCGGATACATTCAGCGATGCAGGATTACACGTTCTCGGGAAGGGAACTGTGATCAAAGGTGAGGATATCACCTTGCTTATGCAGCACCGTGTAGATTATGTAGATATTGAATCACGCGAAGAGGAAATCACTGAAGCAGAATTTTTTGCAGCAGCCGCAAAGCATGCTTCGGGGATAACTACGAAGGAAGAACCGCCTGAAGAAGAGCTGAAGTCCCAATTTATTCAGACTGTACATAATTATCAAAATGCTTTTCTCGAAGCTCTGACCGTTGGTAAGTTCAACGCCACCATGGTGGATGATGCACTGCAACCGATGGTTGAGGGACTGGATGAGCAGAAAGATGTCGTTCATCTCCTGATGATGCTGGAGCGGGATGACGTCAATAACTATACACATTCAATCCAGGTAGGATTGTTGTCTTTCTACCTCGCGAATTGGCTTGGATATTCTCAGAAGGAGAGTTATCAGATTAGTCGCGGTGGTTATCTGCATGACATTGGAAAGTGCAAAGTTTCCCACCGGATTCGGAACAAAACAGAACCGTTGACAGCTGATGAGCAGCTTGAAATGCGGCGTCACACTATATATGGCCATGAAATTATCAAAAATTCGATGACGGATGAAGCGACAGCACTGGTTGCTCTGCAACATCACGAGCGGGAAGATGGGTCGGGTTATCCGATGCAACTTGAGAAAAGTGAAATTCATCCATATACACAGATTGTATCTGTAGCGGATATCTATATAGGCATGAGATCCGGGAACCACGGAGGAAGCAATCCAAACCTGATCAACAACCTTAGAGATATCTATGGAATGGGATTTGGTAAATTGAATGAAAAACCGGTTCAGGCATTGATGCAACATTTGCTTCCTAATTTCATCGGGAAACAGGTGCTGCTCAGCAATGGAGAAAAAGGTGTTATTGTCATGAACAATACGTCCGATATTTTCAAACCACTCATCAAAGTGGAGTCTGAAGAATATCGCGATCTCTCCAAAGAGCGTACGCTTGCCATTGATGAATTGCTTATTTAATCTAAATATGATCTGTATTCCTTACTTATATTGAGAACGGGCCTCCTGTACGAAGACAGGGGACCCGTTTTTTGTTATATCATCCTAGATGTGTTGTTCGACCAAGGAAGCAAGCGTATACTTTGCTAAGACCTTATTTTTCCTGCCAAGGAGCGATCGCCATGATTGAAGTGACAACCGAGATTAGGATACATGCCTCGATTGAACGATGCTTTGACTATGCCCGGGATATTGATGTACATACTCAGACCGTCTGGCAACATACAAGAGAGCGAGCAGTTGCAGGAGTAACCACAGGAAGAATTGGAGCAGGGGATACCGTTACATTTCAGGCTACTCATTTTGGGGTCAGACAGAAGTTGAAGTCCCGAATTGTGCAGTTTGAACGACCTTTCCTCTTTGTGGATCAGATGGAGAAAGGGGCTTTCAAGAGCATGCGACATGAACATCATTTCAGCGTAATTGGGGATCAGATGACTTGCATGAGAGACACACTTCGATTCGAAGCTCCACTTGGATTGCTGGGATGGGCAACCGAACGACTTGTGCTGAAGAGATACATGCAGGCATTTCTGGAGGATCGTAATCGTAAGCTCAAAGATATGCTTGAGCAGTAGCCAGAATTAAATGGATAGAGGAGAGAAGACATTTGATGGATAATGAATATTTTGTAGGTTGGGGCACACTTGCCTTGATTAATGCCGGACTGGCTCAGGGAAAAAACAGAAGTGGTCGGAACTGGTTTCTGATTTCCCTGTTATTTGGTCCGTTGGCAACTCTTTTTATTGTGGTGTGGAATAAACTGGACTAATTCAACGATCGATATTCCGATGCATACAACGATCGATCATCCAGAATACAAGGGCTGCTGCACTAACGCCAGCACCTAACCAGCAAACGGCTGTCCAGCCTGCCCATGCATACACTTGGGTAGAAACGATGGAGCCAGTTGCACTGCCGATGGAATAAAAGATCATATAAGCTGCCGTCAGGCGGCTCTGCGCTTCGGGGCGAACTTCGTAGATCAGGCTCTGGTTGGTAACATGTACGGCCTGCACGGCGAGATCGAGCAGGATAACACCCAGGATCAGAAACCAGAGAGAATGATGGACATAACCGATGGGTAGCCAGGACAAGAGCAGAATGACAAGGGCGACACCGGTTGTTTTCTGCCCAAGGCCCCAGTCGGCAAGTTTACCTGCACGGGCAGCAGCCAATGCTCCCGCCGCTCCTGCGAGACCGAATGCACCTATGACTGTATGAGACAGGGACAGTGGAGGGCTACTTAGTGGCAGTACCATAGAAGTCCATAAGATGCTGAAGGCTGTAAAAATCAGCATGGCCAGCACACCTCGTACTCGTAACACACGCAACTCACGGTACAGTTGCAAGACGGAACCGAGTAATTGGAAGTAGCTTTGTTTTACTTGTGGGGATTGTTGCCTTGGGAGAACAAAAAATAAGGCGACAATTCCGAGTAATGTAAGGCTGGCGGAGAAGAGATATACCGATCTCCACCCGAACCAATCGTTCAGCGTACCTGCAACCGTTCGTGCAAGTAAAATGCCAATGACGATTCCGCTGGTTACCTGACCGACAATGCGACCACGTTCGGAAGGAGCTGCCAAGTGTGCAGCAAAGGCAACGAGCGTTTGCGTAATGACCGCGAGTAGACCGACGACAGCCATGCCCGTGAATAAGAGGGAGCTGGACTGTGAGGTGCCTACCAGAATTAGTGCAAGTACAGAGAAGAGCATTTGAATGATAATCAGCTTGCGACGATTTAAGAGGTCACCAAGCGGAACAAGAAGGAACAGCCCCAAGGCATAACATATTTGAGTCACTGTGATGACGATCCCTATGGATGATGGAGAGAGGCTGAATTCTTGAGCGATGGAGTCCAGTAAAGGCTGAGCATAATAGATATTGGCGACCGCAAGTCCGCTGCACACGGCAAAGAGAAGAGCAACTAACCGTGACATGGCAGGACGATCCTTATTGGATAATTGTGCATCTGGAGAAGAAGTTTGCATAAATGGATGTCACCTTTCTATTCTGTACTGATCAGTATGTTATGTTTCGGAATAACCATACTTTATTTGCGTGAATTCTGTCAATAGAGAATTGGGTGAGGGTATGCGATCGCTTCTATTCCAGACTTTTCGATTCATTTCTAGCTAAAAACTCCTTTCCGGTTATTAGGTTTTGACTTTGTAATAAGAGTGAGGTTAAAATATATAAACATACTGATCGATACATAAAGAGGTGAATTTTATGGTTAGACAACGGGAATTTGATACGGATAAAGCACTTGATGCAGCGATGCATACGTTTTGGGACAAAGGGTTCGAAGCGGCATCTTTAAATGATTTGACGACCGCAATGGGCATACAACGTCCCAGTCTGTATGCGGCTTTTGGCGATAAAAAGGAATTATTTGAAACAGCACTTCGCAGGTATACCACTCAGCACGCGGCTCAAGTCAGAGCCAGACTTCAACAGGGCTCCTCCGTGCGGGAAGCCTTTCGTGGATTGTTTGAACATATTGGAGCAGAGGGGAGTGTGACCGAGCCTAGTCACGGCTGTTTTTGCATTAATACGATGGTTGAGCTGGCTCCACATGATCCCAAATTCGCTGTCCTTACACGGGAGCATCAGATGTACCTGGGTGTTCTTTTTAAAGAAACGATAGAACGAGGGCAACAGAGCGGGGAGTTGTCCACTGACATGAACGCGAGTGCGGTCGCACAGTCTCTGGTAGTATCCATGATTGGACTGACCGTACTGATGAAATCAGCACCGGACCGCTTGTTTGTAGAGCAGAGCATCCAGGTTACACTGTCTTTGCTGCAGTAATAGGGATTTATTCTGTTTAAAGTGATGCGGAGTTGCTACAATATATACAAGAATTGAGCAGATATAGGAGGAGATCAGAAATGAATACGAAGTTGCGCTGTGCTGTTTTGGATGACTATCAGAACGTTGCGCTGACGTCCGCGGATTGGGGTCCGTTGATGGATCAGGTGGAGATTCAGACATTCAACAACTATATGGGATCGGAAGAAAAAGTCATTCAGGAATTGCAGGGTTTTGATATTGTGGTTCTGATGCGGGAGCGTACACCGTTTCCAGAGAAGGTCATTTCGCAGCTCCCTAATCTAAAACTTCTGATTACAAGTGGTATGCGCAACGCTTCGATAGATCTCAAGGCTGCAGAGCAGAACGGGATCATTGTGTGTGGAACCGAGGGAAGCTCTAATCCGCCGACAGAGCTTACATGGGCACTGATTCTGGGGCTGTCCAGACAACTGGTTACGGAAAATAATGCACTTCGCTCCAATCGAAACTGGCAGAGCACGGTCGGGTTGGATCTGCATGGGAGAACACTTGGATTGCTTGGTTTGGGCAAGATAGGCACTCGCATGGCTGAGATCGCACAAGCATTCGGTATGAATGTGATGGCCTGGAGCGAGAATCTGACACAAGAGAAAGCCGAAAAACATGGTGTGATCTGGTCCGAGACCAAGGAGCAGTTGCTTGCACAGAGCGACATCGTATCCATTCATCTGGTATTGAGTGATCGTACGCGGAATCTGATCGGACAAGCCGAATTTCAACAAATGAAATCGAGTGCGCTATTAATAAATACGTCACGAGCGGGCATTGTCGATCAGGAAGCTATGGTGGAGGCATTGCAAAGTGGTGTGATTGCTGGTGCAGGTCTGGATGTATATGAGCAGGAACCGCTACCAGTTAACCATGTGATGCGAACATTGCCCAACGTTCTGGCCACACCGCATCTGGGTTATGTGACTCGTGGAAATTATGAGATCTATTATAATCATACCGTAGAGAATATAGCGATGTTCCTGAAGGGAACACCGATCAGGCAACTGCTTTCTTAGAATGAACGTATGCGGAGTATGACTCTGCTATAGTTATATAGAATCAACGACAAATAAGGTGCTGCCAGGAAAGAGTTAGACCTGAGCAACACCTTTTTAGTATATCTGTGTAGAAAACAAATGAAGGGACGGATGTAAAATACATTCTATCCCGGTGACCCATCCCCCTCACCAAATTTAACTGTGTGGCCCTCGCTGGGAAGAATGAATCATGGCTACGCTTGATTCACGAACGATTAAGCGCGGTTCAAATTGGATGTGTTCGTAATCGGTCGTGCTCATCTCCCGAATTCGTTTTAACAACAGCTCAGTAGCAAGTCTGGCGACTTCTTCGCCCATAATGGACACGGAACTAATCTGAGGAGACGTGACGGTTGTCCATTGATTGTTATCCACACCCACAACAGCCACATCTTCAGGTACACGAACCCCTAACTCCTTGAACCGATTAACCAATCCAATGGCAACCATATCATTAATGGCATAGACAGCATCTGGCATATGCGTAAGTCCATAGAAATAATCTGCAGCATTGGCACCTGTATTTAATGAAAAGTCCTCACCAAAGTAGACGAGAGAAATGTCCACATGGCCTACAGCTTGCTCATACGCACGAAAGCGCTCTTCAATAATGTCCTTCGGTGCTCCCGCATAAGCGATTCGAGTCCGGCCGATCTTGAACAGATGTTCCATCACTAGTTTGCCTTCAGGTTGAGAGAGAGAGACGATATCTGCCTTCATGCCAGGTTCCAGTTTTTTGCCGTAATTAATCATGGAGATAGGGAGCGGCGCTTTATCAATCAGTCCGGGTAACGTTTTGGGGTACGCCAGAGGCATGAAGATTAGTCCGTCCACATGCAATTTTTTGACATTACGAATGGTTTCAAGCTCCGTTCTGGCATTGCCTGCCGTATTGATCTGCACGACATGGTACCCATGCTGCTTCGCCGTTTGCTCTACAGACCAGGAGATTTCCGGAATGATGGCGTTACGTATGTCGGGTACAACAAGCGCGATCTGGTGCGTTTGCCGGATTTTCAGACTCTGTGCCGAGGTGTTGGGTACAAACCCCAGTTCTTCAATGGCCTGCATCACCTTATCCCGTGTTTTACTGCTGATGCCTTCTGAATTGTTGATGGCCCGGGATACGGTAGCGATGCCCACGCCGGCACGCTCTGCAACGTCCTTGATCGTAAGTTTCTGTTCGTTCCTCAATGTACGGTTACCTCACTTTATCGGAAACGATTCCGAATTATTAGGAATATGTATGAACTTCACGATAGTTATATAACTTGATTATAACATTTGAACAATCAAGTATCCCGTGAAAGGGCTAGATTTATGGCGAGGCCTGATTAAATTTCAATAGATCTACAATAATATTTGCCATAATATATGTTAATAACAAGGATTACATCGTTTGTAATACCGCTAAGATCACTTGAATTAAAATATAAGCATTCTAAAGTGAACTCGATATGACCACGAAATAGACATATTAGTGGAGAAATATGTTTGACAGCGTATCTAAAATGTGACATATTTAATTTACGGAAACGTTTCCGATTATATCACAAATTATGATCTGGGAGATGAAATGAATGAAAGCATTACGTTGGCATGGAGTCAAAGATTTACGTCTCGAAAATATTAATGAACCTCAGCCTGAAGAAGGAAAGGTCAAAATAAAAGTGGAATGGTGCGGTATCTGCGGCAGTGATTTGCACGAGTACACAGCAGGTCCAATCTTCATTCCCGCTCAAGCACCGCATCCGCTAACAGGGGAACAAGCGCCTATAGTTATGGGGCATGAATTCTCAGGACAGGTGGTTGAAGTAGGGGAAGGTGTTACACGTTTCAAGGCGGGCGATCGTGTTGTGGTAGAACCCATCTATGCATGCGGACACTGTGAAGCTTGTAAACAGGGTAGATACAATCTGTGCGATCAGATGGGTTTCCTTGGACTCGCTGGAGGCGGAGGAGGATTCTCCGAGTATGTAACTGCTGCAGAAAACATGGTACATGCTATTCCGGATTCAATCTCGTATGAGCAAGGTGCGTTGGTTGAACCTTCAGCTGTAGCACTTCACGCTGTGCGCCAAAGCAAGCTGAAAGTGGGAGATACAGCAGCCGTGTTTGGCGCAGGCCCAATTGGACTACTGGTCATCGAAGCGCTTAAAGCTTCGGGAGCGTCGGATATTTATGTGGTGGAGTTATCGGATGAACGGAAAGCAAAAGCCGAAGAGCTCGGTGCCATTGTGATTGATCCAATGCAGTTTAATGTCGTGGAAGAGATCCATCAACGTACACAAGGCGGCGTTAACGTAGCCTATGAAGTAACCGGTGTTCCACGTGTTCTGCAACAAGCCATCGATTCAACACGTATTGGTGGAGAGTTGATGATCGTCAGTATTTTTGAACAGGAAGCGCCGATTCACCCGAACTCAATTGTCATGAAAGAACGTACAGTTAATGGCATTATTGGTTATCGCGATGTGTTCCCGGCTGTTATCAGTCTGATGGATAAAGGTTTCTTCCCGGCTGACAAGCTGGTGACCAAACGAATTACGTTGGATGAAGTGGTAGAGCATGGATTTGAAGCACTATTGAAAGAGAAAAATCAGGTTAAGATTTTGGTAAAAGCAGAATAGAACCATAGGCAGTAAGAGCGAGTAGACAACACATCAATAGATGTGATTGTCTACTTTTTTTGTATAGATCGGGCGGAATTTGTTGCATGTGCGGGTGGTTTTACATAGTATAAAAAGATACAAATTGTATCATCTTGGTGTGAAGGTAATGATGATGAAAAAATGAAGGAGGAAGCGGACATGCAGAGACATACAAAATGGACAGCCGTAATTTTGACCATTGTCGCAGGAATGAGCTGGATGCTTATGGGGAACTCCAAGCCGAAAAACACCACGTCAACGAGTCAACCCCCTGCGACGGAACGTGGGCTTGCCAAGGTGTCGAATGCACCGATCAGTTCAGCGGATGTAACATCGAAGATCGAACTGCTAGGCAGACCTTTTACCAAAACACCATATGCTAATAACGTCTGGGACATGCAACTGTACAACGGCAAGATATATTTGGGCCACGGAAATAGCAGCAATCTGGGCGTAGCTCCTAATTCAGGCCCTATCCCAGTCATTTATTATGATACAGCGAATGCAAAATTCAAGACCCAGTCGGTGACGAACAGCAACCCGGGCATCTTGCCATCAACGAAGATGTATGTGGATGAGGAACAGATTGATATCTACAGAGTACTAAACGATAAGTTATATATTCCTGGCAATGATTCCGATAGTGAACAGTGGGAACTGGGTAACTTCTATCGTCTGGATGGAGAGGTGTGGACCAAATATCGCAATCTGCCGCTGGGTGTACACGTATACGATTTGGCATCTTATCAGGGCAAGATGTTTGCCGCGCTGGGTACAGAGTCCAAACCAACCATTCTAATCTCTCATAATGAAGGTGAAACTTGGCAAAAATATGCGACCATTAATACGTTTGGTTTCCGGGCTTATACCATGTTCCATCTTAATGGCAAGTTATATGCATCTGGCATGATGTATCCTGCCAATAAAATATGGAATGACAAAACTAATATTTTGGAGATTAATGAAAATCTTGAGAAACGGGATGTTGTCATCTATGGTAACAAAATGCTACCTGGACTAACCTATCAAACGGGCACGATTCCTTATAATAAAATAGGCAAAAATGTTAACTTCAATAACAAGTTGCTCTATATAGCAGGTGGCGTGTTTAATGATGGGCAGTTGCTGCCCAAATCTTTGAATGTCATGACGGACATCAATCAGGCAAGGCGAGTTGATCTCCCGGATGCCAAGGCGCTCCCAACCGATGTGCTGTTGCGTGATGGCAAGGTGTATGTGCTTACGTACACTCGCCAAAGTGCCAATCTGTATATTAATCGGGTCTACCAATCCACGGATCTGACCACATGGAATGAGATTTTACGTTTTAACCAGGACACGTATGCCAAGTCTTTCGAAGAGAACGAGGGTGACTTCTACTTTGGTCTGGGTACCGATCCGGATGTGTTATCAACTTCATCAGGGAAATTGCTTCGAGTGAACCGCAGTGATATCCCCGTGAATGCTAATTAAATTGGAAGGAAGATTATGGATTATATACTATGCTACATCCACATTATTGGTGACCGGGAAAATACTTTAAGATGTAGTAGAGTGTATATCAGACTGCTTCGGTAGTGTGATCCAACAGAGGCTGCCGTAAGGTAGCTTTCTTTTTTTTTCTATAAGAGTAGTTTGAACGCCCAACTTCGAAAATTTGAAAATAAAATTAAGAAACTATAAAATGGATAGAGAAATAATCCTAAACCAGTCAACTGGATTACACGTGTTACAATATACAAAAGCATGTCGCATTTCATGTGGATGCGGAGTTCCACACTTCCAATTGCAAAGGAGCAATGTACTATGAACGTACCTTCAGCATTATTCAAACCTTTCACCTCGGACAAGCTAACATTGTCTAATCGAATCGTTATGGCACCCATGACTCGCGGATTCTCACCAGAGGGCGTACCTGGACCAGAAGTTGCTGAATACTATCGTCGCAGAGCAGCAGGTGGAGTGGGGCTCATCATAACGGAAGGTACAGGCATTAATCATCCATCTTCGGTTAGTGGAGCGAGTATTCCATTATTCCATGGTGAAGATTCGTTGCAAGGATGGGCTAATGTAGTGAAAGCAGTACATGAAGCGGGTGGCAAAATCATGCCACAATTGTGGCATGTGGGTACAGCACGTCGTTCCGGTGACTTGCCTAACGCAGAAGCTGACCCTGTAAGTCCGTCAGGGGTAAGCATGGCAGGTGAACCATCACGTGAACCATTAACGGAAGAGGAGATTCAAGGTCTTGTACAGGCATTTGCCCAAGCGGCAGCGGATGCACAGCGAATCGGGTTTGACGGCATTGAACTGCACGGAGCCCATGGATACCTGATTGACCAATTCTTCTGGGAGCAGACGAATCGACGGACCGACAATTATGGTGGTGATTTGGTACGTCGAACCCAATTTGCGGTTGAAGTGATTAAAGCTTGTCGTGCAGTGGTTGGTCCTGATTTCCCAATTGTGCTCCGGTTCTCCCAATGGAAGATGGGGAATTATGAGGCACGTCTGGTGGAGACGCCAGAACAATTGGAGCAATTCTTGGCCCCACTTAGTGCTGCTGGCGTGGATATATTCCATTGCTCTACACGCCGGTTCTGGTTACCGGAATTCGAAGGATCTGAGCTGAATCTTGCGGGTTGGACGCAAAAAATAACGGGTAAACCAGCTATTTCCGTTGGATCGGTAGGTCTTGAAGCTGAATTCGTAGACAGAGCAACCGAGAACCAGGGAACAGGTGATGCCCATTTGGATCAATTAAATGAGAAGTTGGAGAACAATGAATTTGACTTGATCGCCTTGGGTCGTGTTCTGCTTAGTGATCCGGAATGGCCTGCCAAAGTTCGTGAAGATCGCATATCCGAAATCATTCCATTTACAACGGAAGTGTTGCAAACACTCCATTAATAGAAGCCTAAGGACGTTTGGTGAAAGGTGAACCAACGCTAAACGGCAACGATTTACAACAAAAAGTAAAACAAAACGAACAAATAGGCCGCCTTTGGGCGGCTTTTTGATTTGCCTATACTAATAATTTCAACATATGAAAAATTCACAATAGAAAATCGTTTTCTGCACCGTTACTCCTTTTTATTCTCCACATACATCGCACACGCGCCTAGTCACAACACCATTAAGTTCCACATCTCAGGTTCCAGTGCAACCACTTTTTTTACCACTTAAGTGTCTGAACAACGATTCAATCTTCAGTACGACTTATTTTGAAAATCCACCACCTTATGATAAGGTTAGGCCTGAACCCAAGGGTTGCCAAGATGACATTACATAAGGAGGATGAATATCCTTGCACAACTATAGGTACAACTCGAACAATAAATGGAGAAAACCACTGCATATGATGTGTCTTCTGCTGGGGATCGTTCTGCTTTTATCGGCATGTGGCCAAGCACAGAAACCTTCCTCCGCAACGGACTCGAATACCGGATCGAACGCTGGCTCCAACTCAGGGCAATCTTCCTCATCGCCGGAGCAGAATACCGCTCCACCGCAGGAAGAAGTACCAGAGGAACCGCAAGAAGAAGTCGATCCGGTGCAGGAGCAGCTCAATTCATTAACGTTAGAAGAGAAGATTGGACAGATGATACTGGCCGGTGTTCAAGGGACAACGTTGGATGATCAAGCCAAACAGATGATCACCGATCAAAAGGTAGGGGGCATTATTTTCTATGCCAACAATGTATCAACACTCGAGGGAACAGCCAAGTTTGTGAAGTCCATCAAGGAAGCGAATCAGTCCAACCCGGTACCGATCTTCATGAGTGTGGATCAGGAGGGCGGCAAAGTCAGTCGTATGCCAGAGACGGTGGAATCCATTCCTTCCAGTAGAAAAGTAGGCGAGACGAAAGACAGCGCGCTTGCTGAAACGATGGGCGAATTGTTGGCGAGACAGGTTCAGCTTGCGGGTTTTAATGTGGACTTTGCCCCTGTGCTGGATGTGAATAGTAACCCGAAGAACCCGGTAATTGGAGATCGTTCATTCGGCAGCTCGGCAGAACTGGTGTCACGTATGGGGATTGCAGAGATGAAGGGATTACGTAGTGAAGGCATTATTCCGGTAGTGAAACATTTTCCGGGTCATGGTGATACGTCCGTAGACTCCCATCTCGATCTCCCTGTCGTGAATAAAACGGAAAAACAACTGGCCGAGCTTGAATGGATTCCGTTCCACGCCGCAGTGAAGGAGCAGGTAGAGGCGGTCATGGTTGCACACATTTTGTTCCCGAAGCTGGACCCGGATCATCCGGCGTCCTTATCGGATGTCATTATAGGTGAACATCTGCGCGGGAAGTTCAAGTATGATGGTGTGGTCATCACAGATGACCTGAGTATGGGTGCAATCGCGAAGAACTACAAGTTGGACCAGGCAGCCCTAGCAACTGTTAAAGCAGGAAGTGACATTCTGTTGGTAGCTCACAGTTATGAGAGTGCCAAGACAATTTTTGATACGCTAATAAGTGCAGTGAAGTCAGGCAAAATCACCGAGTCCCGAATTGATGAAAGTGTATATCGTATCCTGGCATTGAAGCAACAATACAAGTTATCCGATGATCAGAAAGCTTCCGGAGACCTGAAGCAATTGAATGCAGATATTGTGGATTGGCGTAAGCAAATCGATGCTAGATAATAAATCCTGTGTTATGATTTTGCCAGAGGTGAGATCCAATAATGTATACCATTATGATAATAGAGGACGATCCCAAGATTGCGGGATTATTGAAATCACATATTGAACGCTACGGGGACCGGGCCGTACTGGTCGAGGATTTTGAGATGATTGTGCAACAGTTTGAGCAGGTACAGCCACATGTGGTACTTCTGGATATCAACTTGCCCAGTTACGATGGTTTCTATTGGTGCCGCCAGATTCGTACGCTGTCTACATGCCCCATTTTATTTATCTCCGCAAGGAGTGGGAAGATGGATCAGGTCATGGCACTGGAGAACGGGGCGGATGATTATATTACGAAGCCATTTGAGCATGAGATTGTTATAGCAAAAATTCGAAGTCAGCTGCGCCGGGTATATGGGGACTATGCTGCTCGTGATGAAGAACGCAAGGTGGAACTGGACGGTTTGGTCGTGTACTTGGAAAGACTGGAGATTCAGCTTGGTGATCGCAAAGTACAGCTGACGAAGAAGGAAACGATTCTGCTGGAAACGTTACTGCGGCGCAGTCCAAAGCTTGTGAGCAGAGAGACAATCTTGGAGAAGCTGTGGGATGACTCTTTTGTGGATGACAATACACTCAGCGTAAACGTTACTCGGGTGCGTAAACGATTAGCCGAACTTGGTATTACGGACGCACTGGAAACGGTCAGAGGTTCGGGTTACCGATTGAACAATACCTGGAAGGCCCCTTCACCATCATGAGATTGTTTATACGAGAACATCTCGCTTTAACGTGCTGGGTTGTTGCCATCTTGTTCACTGTTGTTGCAGTGTTCTGGTATGACGGTTACAACGATTGGGTCACGGCTACTTATGCCGTAGCGTTGGGATTATTTTTATACATCGGATATTTGGTGTATCGTTATTATTCACATCGCTCCTTTTATACCCGGATGTCACGGTCGATGGATTCGCTGAAGGAATTTGTACCATTGAACGAAACAAGTCCTTTATCACTGGCGCTGGAGAAGTTGTTGGATTCACAATACGGCCAGTATCATGCTCATCTTCATCGGCTGGAACAACGGCAGCAAGAATATCTGACATTCATGAACCAGTGGGTCCATCAGATGAAGACACCGTTATCCGTTATTGAGTTGACCGTGGAAGGTCAGGAAGATGATGATCCTCGGCTCGTAAGCATTCGGGAGGAAGCGGACCAGATGAGGCGAGGTTTGGAGACTGTGCTGTATGTGGCCAGGTTGGATACCTTCGAACAGGATTTCAGTGTGGAACCTGTGATACTGAGGACCGCTGGGGAAGAGGCGATCCATGAGCTGAAACGGTTCTTCATCCGCAATCACGTCTATCCAGAGATACATATAGATCCTGCGCTGGTTGTGCAATCCGATGCCAAGTGGATTCGGTTTGTCCTGGTACAGTTACTGTCGAACGCAATCAAATACTCCGCGGGCAGCGGGCAAAAGATCTATGTGCGTGCGTATGAAGCCGAACGCTCCATCATACTGGAAGTGCAGGATCAGGGCATCGGAATTCCGAAGTCTGATCTAAACCGGGTATTCCAGCCTTTCTTCACCGGGGAGAACGGGCGGCATTTCAAAGAGTCCACAGGCATGGGGCTGTATATTGCCAAAGAAGTGTTAACACGGATGAATCATAGGATTGATCTTGAATCTGTGTACGGCGAAGGAACGACTGTCCGAATTACATTCAACTCTTGAAGTGACAGGTTGAAGATAAGATTGGGACGTGAGTTCTGTATTTTTGTTGAAGAAGTGTGAGTGGAGTATATATTACAGTGTAAGTGTAAGTATAGACGTCTATTGCCTGATCGGGGCGAAGGCGTCTTTTTGATTTTTATGATGCAACCTTACAACATTGTCATGTTGATGAAAGGTTAAACCATAGGAGAATGGCCGAAACTTCGATAGACTATAGTCATAAGAGTACAGGAAAGGCCACGCACAATACGCATGCACACAGCATGAAAAGTAACTTGATTTTGAATTCATATATCACTAAGGAGTTGTAACCATGGAGATTTGTTCTGTGAAACAGATCAGTAAAATCTACAAAGGCATCGTATCTTATGAAGCGTTATCAGGTATTGACCTCAGTATTCAGGAAGGTGAGTTTGTTGGCATCATGGGACCATCGGGTAGTGGCAAAACAACACTGCTGAACATGATCTCAACCATTGATCACCCAACATCAGGCGAACTGCGGATTGCAGGGAAGAATCCGTTTGAATTGAATCAGGACGAACTCGCGCTGTTCCGGCGCAAAGAGCTTGGATTTGTTTTTCAATCGTTCAATCTGTTAAATACACTGACAGTCAAGGAAAACATTGTGCTGCCACTGACTCTTGACGGTGTTTCGCTAGCAGAGATGAACACTCGTGTTGAACATCTGGCAAGCAAGCTGGGGATCGAGGGTATTCTGAACAAACGGACATATGAAATATCAGGAGGACAGGCACAGCGTACGGCCATTGCCAGAGCGCTTATCCATTCCCCGAAGCTGATTCTGGCCGATGAGCCAACAGGCAACCTGGATTCGAAGGCGGCAAGAGATGTCATGGAGATTCTCGAAACGCGCAATCAGGAGGATCAGGCTACGATGCTGCTGGTCACTCATGATGCAGTAGCTGCAAGTTATTGCAGTCGGGTTGTCTTTATCAAGGATGGCAAACTGTATAATGAAATTCACTACGGCGATAATCGCGCAGCCTTTTACCAGAAGATTATTAATGTATTATCCCTAATGGGAGGTTCAGGACATGAATTTTCGCCAGTTCGCCATTAATAACGTTGTTCGTAACAAACGAATTTATCTGGCTCATTTTCTGAGCAGTACATTTTCCGTTATGATCTTTTTTACTTACGCATTGCTCCTGTTCCATCCTGATTTGAAAGCGGGCTTAAAGGGATCAAGTGGGACGGTTACGTTGCTTGCAAATCAGGGGTTTGTGATTGCAGAGATCATTATATTCATCTTTTCATTCCTGTTCCTGCTCTACTCCGTTGGTTCATTTCTGAAGACGCGCAAGAAGGAATTTGGTATCTTCCTGATGATAGGCATGACACGTAAACAGATGAACAGACTTCTGTTTATGGAGAACATGTGTATCGGACTAGCTTCCATCATTACCGGGATTGGACTCGGAATTATTTTCGGCAAATTGATCCTGCTGATCTGTGGCTCCATGCTGGCTGTTGAGAACAGTCTTCGATTCTATTTTCCGCTAAAAAGCATTGCCCTGACGGCAGGTGCATTTCTGCTGCTGTTTGTTGTGATCGCGATGTCCTCATCCTTGCTCATTCGCAAAGGAACTCTCATTGACCTTGTGAAATCAGAGGAAAAACCGAAACCGGAACCCAAAGCCTCACGTCTACTCGCCTTGTTATCCGTATTGTTGATTGGTGGGGGTTATGCAGGAGTATTCACCTTTGTATGGATAAGCTTCTCCTTTCCGTTATTACTCGCAAGTGTCGTGGTTGTTATTGCAGGTACGTACTTTCTGTTCACGCAGCTCAGTGTATACATCATTCGGGCACTGAAAAGAAATCCAAGGTTGTTTTTCCGTAAAACCAATCTGCTCTTCCTATCTGAACTTACCTATCGAATGAAAGATAACGCCATCATGTTTTTCATGGTAAGTATCATCTCGGCTTCTTCATTTACGGGAATTGGCACCATGCTTGCTATTGCTGACCCGGGGTTGTCGTCCATGTCGAATCCATACGCATTCAGTTATATGAATAACTGGGATACTCCCAACTCCGAGCGACATATTCGGCAGATTGAAGAAGCGTTGATTGATCATCAAGTTCCCTACGTGAAGGGCAGTTATGCTCATATACCTGAAAATAATAATGGAAGGATTATCAAACTGAGTGATTATAACCGTCTGGCGAAGGCACTTGGGTACGAAGAACGTACGTTGAAACAGGTCGATGAGTCATTTATGACACCAAGTAATTTGGCGGTTCGTAAGAAGTACCGTGAACAGGCCGAACAAGGATTCTCAGGGGCGGAGGTCAATCTGGAGATTGATAATCGGTCGAAACAGATTCGGCTAGTGACACCTGGTACCGATATTGTGATTCCTTTTCAAAATGAAATTAATCTCTACGTTGTAACCAACGAATTGTTTGAGAAGTTGAGACCGGCGTATAACGAGGAAGTGGGGATGCCTGAAGGTTTCTATTCCATGCGAACGACGCAATTTGTCGTAAAAGATTGGATGAGTACACGCAGCTTCGCTCCGGAGTTAATCGAATCCATTCAAAATGATAGATCCGATCGAGGTTATTTCGAGACCAGCGCGCTTGTGGTGGACTGGCTTAATTCCAAGCAGACCAATGGCATCATTCTAATTTTGAGCGGCCTGATCGGCATTGTTTTCTTCACCTTTGCAGCAAGTTTCACGTATTTCAGACTTTACGCAGATCTAGAACGGGATGAAGCGCAGTATCGCATGATTGGCAAAATGGGACTGAGTCGTCCCGAACTCCGTAAGATCGTAACAAGGCAGCTATTGCTTATGTTCTTCCTGCCGATTCTGGTGGCGGTCATCCACAGCTCGGTTGCCTTTGTGGCGTTGCAGCAACTGGTTGATTTCTCGGTCTTTGGATACAGCCTGCGCATCTTCTTGGTGTTTGCTTCCATGCAGATTTTGTATTTTGCACTCGTGCGCTGGCGGTATCTGCGTCACATGTATTCCAAATTAGTCTAAAATAGCATGGCCCAACAGACACCGGACTCATCGCTCGGTGTCTGTTGACTTTTCTAGCTGAGGCACAGTACTATTTCATTAGATACAGAATGTATCATTACATAGTTTTTCAAGCAGTTAGAAGGATGGAGTTACAGAAATGTCAGGCCGGTGCCTGAGAGGGAGGACATATCATGAGTATCACGATGTCTCGTGGACAAGCTTACATTCAGCGTTTGAATGATGAGCGGAATGTATGGCTGGACGGAGAGCGTATCCAAGTAACTGGGCATCAGGCCTTTCAGGGAACACTTCAAACCATAGAAGGATTGTTCAATCTGGTGGATGACCCGGAGACAAGGGAAATCGTGGCCTATTGGGACGAACAGACGGGAAGTTACGTGCATCGCTCTTTTCTTGTGCCTCGTTCACTTCCTGACGTGAACAGCAGGGCGGATGCTTTTCGGCTGTGGGCCGATCGGACGTATGGGGTGATGAGCCGATTGTCTGATTATGCCCGATCCAGGCTGACCGGTTGGTATGCAACACGACATGAGATGACAGCGCATGACCCGGCATTTGCAGACAAAATATCGGATTATTTTGCACAAGCCAAACGAAAAGATGCATTCCTGACAATTGTCCAGCGGGACCCACAGATTAATCGTTCCTTGCCTGTTGGAGAAGATGAGGATGCCATGCTGCGAATTGTCAAAAGGAATACAGAGGGCGTTGTGATCCGCGGGGCCAAAATGGTGGCAACAGCAGCGCCTTATGCCGATGATATCATTGCTTATCCCGTTCAACGAATTCCAGGCCACCTGCCAGAGCTGGCCCATATGGTAATTGTAGCCGCGGACAGTCCGGGCTTACACATGATGTGTCGTGAATCTTTTGCCACAAAAGATACAGATAAATCACATCCACTCAGTGCGCAGTATGATGAGATGGATGCTGTATTATTTTTTGACGATGTATTTGTGCCCTGGGAACGTGTATTACTGCACAATAACCCTGAAGCCGTATGGCAGATTCGCTGCAATACAGCTTCGGCCAGTCTGGCCTACCATCAGAGTGTCATTCGATTACACTCGAAACTGGAGTTTATTACAGCCGTGACCTCATCCATTGCCAAGGAGATTGGGGTGGACTCTTTCCTGAATGTGCAGGAACAACTTGGAGAGCTGATCAGTCAGATGCAGACTATCGAGGGACTGATTATTGCTGCTGAAGCACAGTCCAAACCAGACACATTTGGCAACTGGCTGCCGGAATTCAAATATATTGAAACCGCACGTAATCTGGGCAATCGCTATTATCCCCGCGCGGTGGAGATTTTGAAGACCATTGCTGCGGGTGGTCTGATTCAGATTCCTTCAGGTACGTTTGAGACTAATGAAATGATGGGTTCTTTGATAGGCAAATATCTTGGTGGAGTAACGATGCAAGCCGCGGAGAAGATTCGTCTCTTTCAACTTGCATGGGAGCTGACCGGAAGTCCACTCGGAGCAAGGCATGATCTATATGAACGTTTCTACGCGGGTGATCCGGTGCGCAATCGGGCGAATCAATATGTGCAGTATGACAAGGAACGTTTATTCGGAAAAGTGGAGCCGTGGCTACGTTCGCTTAAGGACTGATCTGATGATCTAATACAAATGGTCCGAATGAAGATTGAAAAGCCTGAATGAAGAACGAAAAGCTTGAATGTAGGCTGAAAACAGCCCTTTTTTAGTTAATGCCTTGGCATGAGCCAGGGTTCTATTTCTATTTATTTAGATTATCTTTAGAAATGATTTAGGTTGAATTAAGAGACGTAGTATATAGTAATAATGTAGAGATAGGCATAGAGTATAGGAAATGAGAGGAATAACATGAGATACACCGTATTAATTGCAGATGACGAACCAGAGATTGTTGAACTGCTTCAACTCTATCTGGAGAAGGACTATACCATTAAAACTGCGGTGAATGGAGCCGAGGCATTACAATGCATACGTTCAACACAGATCGATCTGGTCATACTGGACATCATGATGCCTGTAATGGATGGATTGCAGTTGATCAAACAGATCAGAGCTACATATCACATGCCTGTACTGTTCCTATCCGCTAAAAGTCAGGATCACGATAAAATCCTTGGACTTGGACTTGGGGCAGATGATTATATAGCGAAGCCGTTCAACCCGCTTGAGATTGTCGCCAGAGTAGAGGCGTTGCTCAGAAGAGTTAATCAATTTGATGCAGCGGAGATCCCCGAAGCGAAAGAACAGAATCTGGTATTAGGTGATCTGACGCTGGATCGATCCCAATGTATCCTTTTTCGTTCAGGAAGTCCTGTAACATTGACCTCTACAGAGTATAAAATTATGGAATTGTTGCTTGATCAACCTGGCCGAGTGTTCACCCGTAAAAAAATATACGAAGCGGTCTGGGGCGACTATTATGCGCACGAGGACAGCACGATTATGGTACATATCAGCAACATTCGGGAGAAGATCGAGCGTGACTCCAGACAACCGGAATATCTCAAAACGATAAGGGGACTTGGATACAAAATTGAAGCGCCCATGGAAAGCTAGAGAAAAGCGACTGTTGCAGACATCCCTGACTTTGGACTTCTTGCTGTTCAACTTCTTTTTGCTGTTACTGGTATTGATTGTGTACCTTATGGTTTCACTTGATGTCGTGGATTTTCGCATTTCGGATCAGGTGGTAGACCCGAATCTGAATGTTGAAGCCCACATGTATGTGGAGGAGCTGGAGAACGAATTTTATTCCGGTGGAGGTTCGGTGTCGAAAGGCAAAGACACAGAGATTCAACGTCTCAAGGATAGCGGGGGCTGGATTGAAATTCTGGATGCGAATCGCAATGTCATTCATCATGTGGGAGACAAGCAAGATGCGATCACGCAATACAGTGAAGCTGATCTATATGATGGATTGGAAAATCGGAGTGACCAGGAATACTATTATTCGATCACTCCCCTCTCGACAGAAGGAGCGGCAGCGTATGTATTGCTCAAAATCCCGCGTGATCTGGTCAGCGTGCGAATTAATGATAATCAGTTGATTACTAATCTGAAACATCCATTATCCTTTTACATTATGATTGGCATCGGTTTGGTTTTATTGTTGATCTTTGTCTATAGCTATTGGGTCGCACGGAGAATCAAAAAACCACTCAGTATCCTCTCCTCGGGTCTTACGCAGATGATACAGGGAAATTATAGTACACGGATGTCGATCTCAGCCGAGAGGGAATTTGTCCAGATAGGTGAGACTTTCAACTACATGGCGGATGTCATTGAGAACACCTCTGCGGAGAAACGTTACGCCGAAGAGAGCAAACAGCGACTGATTGTAGACTTATCACATGATCTGAAGACACCGATAACATCCATACAGGGATATGCGCAGGCATTGGTGGAAGGACGTGGGGAGGACAAGGATAGACAGCAAAGATATCTGGGATACATCTATAACAAGTCTGTTCAAGTTGCACGCATGATACAGAATATGCTGGAGCTGCTCAAGGTGGATTCGCCCGATTTTCGCATGCATATTCAGAGAAGAGAGATTGGAGAATTCCTGCGCGAGATTATGGCAGATACCTATGGGGAGATTGAACAGAAACAGTTTGTCCTTCATGTACTTGTTCCTGATGAGGTGATCTACGCGAGGTACGATCCGGAGCTGTTATCCAGAGTCATCCAGAATCTGATTACCAATGCTCTGTCTTATAATCCAATCGGGACCGAACTGCGCGTCGAACTCATTCCGCTTCATACCCATGTGGTGATAGAGGTGGCAGATAACGGAGTGGGCATACCTCAAGAACTATGGTCAACGATCTTTGACCCGTTTGTACGAGGGGATGAGGCGCGGACAGCGACCGGAGGCACCGGACTTGGTTTGTCCATCGCACGACGTAATACGGAGAAAATGGGCGGACGGCTGATCCTTTCCCGGCGTGGGCGAGAGACCACCGTGTTTACCATTGAGATTCCAAATTAAATAAGAGAAGAAATGTCCATGTGGGGGGAAATATTTTGTTCAAAGTAAATACGTTTGTCCGGTTCAGTATTGCACTGGCGCTGATATTGGTTAATATCTATTTATTATCACGTGTAAGCTTCATCTTTCAGCCGCTCGTCACCATGATCACGGTCATTACCGTGCCGATGATGTTGTCGGTGTTCTTTTATTATCTGCTAAGGCCGCTTGTGAATTATATGGAGAAAAAGAAAATAAATCGCACGCTAAGTATTTTGCTAATCTATCTGGTTATTGCTATTCTGGGAGTGTTCTTCATCATTGGTTTATGGCCATCGTTACGTGAGCAACTGATCAATCTGGTTGATAACGCACCAAGTTTAATTAATTCATTAAGTGACCAGCTGAGAGAGCTGGAGCAAAATGGTGCCATTCAGGCCTTGTTCCCTGAGGGCTCGACACCTTTCTCCCAGATCACGGAGTATATCAACAAAGGATTTAACTTTGTAACTAACTATGTAAGTGGATTTTTCTCACTTGTTTCCAGTTTTGCGATCATCTTGTTTACACTTCCGATCCTCTTGTTCTATATGCTGTTACAAGGCGAGAAATTTGGTCGTAAATTGGCACATATCGCTCCAAAACGTTTCCAAAATGACAGCCGTGATGTTGTAATTGAGATTGATCAGGCGTTGAGTGGTTTTATCGTGGGAAGAGTTTTGGTCAATCTGGCGTTGGGTGTACTGATGTATATCGGTTTCCTCATCATTGGACTGCCGTACGCATTACTGCTCACGGTGATCGCGGTTATTATGAACTTTGTTCCGTTTATTGGAGCGATTGTGTCGTCCGTGCCTATTGTGATCATGGGTCTCGTGGTATCACCATCGGTTGCCATCTGGTCTCTGATTATTATTCTTGTCGCTCAGCAGATTCAGGACAACCTGGTTGCACCGTACGTATTCGGCAAAAAGCTCGATATTCACCCGCTCACGACCATCATTTTGGTATTGGGTGCAGGGGACTTGGGTGGAATTATTGCCATCCTGATTATTATCCCGGTTTATATGATCGTTAAAATTCTTTTGGTTCGAATCTATAACATGTTCTTCAAGGACAAATGGCAGAATGCATAGAATTTAATTATTCGAAGGAGTGGAGCACATGTCTGAAATTATCGAAAAACAATACAATGAACCTGAATATATCGCACCTCAATCTGTTCAAATGGGTACCATTCACATCTCGAACGATGTGTTATCCAAGATCGTGGGAATGGCGGCTCAATCAACGGCTGGTGTATCCTCCATGTCCGTTGGACTGACTGAAGGGATTGCCAAGAGTATCAGCGGCAAGAGTCTGCAAAAAGGGATTGACGTACACGTCAAAGACGATCAGGCAACCATCCAGCTGCGAATTAATATTCAATATGGCAACAAGATGCACGAAGTCTGCCGTGAACTTCAACATAATGTTCAACAGGCTGTAGAACAATTAGCCGGCGTCATGGTCGATGAAATCAAAGTGCAAGTTGTTGGCATATCCATGCCGGAGACGGTATAAACCAACGTATAGAATGTAAGGAATAACAATTGTAAGGATAAACGATTAACAAAAACAGCACCTTCCCAATTAACAACTTAACTGGGAGGGTGCTGTTTTATGTTTGCGGTAGTAGGTGGGCGCTTCGCCCATTACTTTTTTGAACATTTTAGAGAAAAGCAATTGATCCGTATAGCCCACAGAACGGGCAATATCACCAATGGTCAGACCGGGATCAAGGGTCAATTCGGCTGCCCTGCGCATCCGATAATGGACCAGATACGACTGAATACTGCTTCCCATCTGGTCCTTGAAGAGAGAGCACAGGTAACTGCGCTGCAAACCGACATGGGCCGCGATGGACTGAACGGTAATGGCATTGGCATAGTTCATTTCAATAAAGTCCATTACCTGCGTAACGTACGTTTCCTTCGAATAATCCGGCATGGGTTGAAGATGCTCTGAATTAGCCTGATCAATCAAAATAGAGAAGAATTGATACAACAAACCAGTCATGCTAATCTCCCAGCCTTTGTGGGTATTGCGGGAATTGATCATTCGGTGCAGGCAGGATCGCATCTCGTCATCCTCATTACCCAGCTCAAAAATCGGGTGATGCTCGGACAGACAGGCCTGCTGTAAAAAGGAAGAACTATTGCTGCCTTGAAAAGCAACCCAGCTGTATTCCCATGGATCATCCTGATCTGCTTCGTAATGCACGACGGAATGCGGAACGATCAGAAATCCTTGTCCTTTGTGCAGGCTATACGTTTTGCCACCAACTTCGAAGGTGCCTTTGCCATTCAAAATATAATGAATTTTATAATAGTCTCGCATGGCAGGGCCAAAGTGGTGACCTGGTGTACAGGCTTCCGTGCCATAATGTAGGAGCTGAAGCTCCTGAAAATGATTGTTTTTGAACATATACGTAATCAAGGGTATTCACTCCTGTACGATTTCGTCTCATCTTGCATTTTAACATACTACATAGCTGAAAAGATTAATAATTTAACATTAGTATATATAGATAACAATCATTATTCCATATGTTCAAAGTGAAATGCCATATCGTTTATCCAGGAAAATGTCTAAGATGAAAAGGAATTCAACAAACCTTACAGGAAAGTGAGAATAACGATGCCCTATACTGCGAGTGAACAACGATATGATGAGATGAAATATGTACGTTCCGGCAAATCCGGAATCAGACTGCCGCAAATTGCGCTGGGTTTATGGCAGAACTTTGGTGGCAACCGTACATTGGATATTCAGGAAGAGATGATTTTGCGTGCCTTTGACCTGGGAATTAACCATTTCGATCTGGCGAATAACTATGGTCCACCTCCAGGATCAGCGGAAGAGAACTTTGGCGTGATTTACAAAAAACATCTTCGTCCTTACCGGGATGAACTGCTTATCTCATCGAAGGCAGGCTACCATATGTGGAGTGGACCTTACGGCGAATGGGGTTCCCGCAAAAACCTGATTGCCAGTCTCGATCAAAGTCTTGGTCGGATGGGACTGGATTATGTGGACATTTTCTATCATCACCGTCCAGATCCGGATACGCCATTGGAAGAAACGATGACGGCATTGAATCATATCGTGCGGCAAGGTAAAGCACTGTATGTAGGTTTGTCCAATTATAATGCAGAACAGACGCAAGAAGCGGTAACCATTCTTCGTCGTCTGGGTACGCCATGCCTGGTTCATCAACCAAACTACTCGATGTTGAATCGCTGGATTGAAGACGGTTTGCAGGACGTACTGGATGAGCAAGGCGTAGGTTCAATTGCGTTCTGTCCACTCGGCCGCGGTCAGTTGACGAATAAATATGTCGATAAGATCAAGGAGGAACGCGCCAATCCAATAGGCAATTTGAAAAAAGAAGCTTACACGGACGAACGGATTGCCAAGTTCGATGCGCTTCAGGCGGTTGCGGAGCGAAGAGGTCAAACGATCTCCCAACTGGCTCTGAACTGGATTTTGCGTGGTAACCGTGTAACTTCTGCATTGATTGGGGCAAGCCGTGTGTCCCAGATTGAAGAAAATGTAGCTGCGCTCAGCGCACCGGATCTGACAACGGAAGAGTTGAATGAGATCGAAAGCATTTTGGACGGAATGGGTAATTATCCGTGGTAACATACACAGTATAGCTGTGTGAAAATTATTGTTAGGTAAAATTAATGTAATATAAATGAAGAATGAAAATGGCGCCTACCTGATCAATCAGGAAGGCGCCATTTTGTATATGTCATTTTCATTATAGGATAAGATCTATTATAATAGTTCATTAATTGACCTATGTTTATTTTTTTTCAGAATGAACCTAGTTCATAGCACCTGGTCCTAGGATTTAGAGTATAATATATAGAAGCTATACAATTGAACTACGAAGGAGAGGCTCCATTTGAACTTTGAACAGTGGATTTCGCCTGAAAGCTATAACCTGACATCCGAGATGGAGAATCATCCATCAGAGCGGATTGCACTTAGATGGCTCAGCGATCAACGAGAGGTGGAAGAGATCACGTATGGTGATTTGTTCAAGCAGGCGAATCGTCTTGCTGGAGGTTTGCGTGAACTTGGACTAGAGAAGGGTGATCGGGTGTTGGTCATGGTACCACGCCGTATTATTGCCTATGTCATTTATATTGCTTGTCTGAAACTGGGGATTGCCGTTATTCCTTCCTCCGAGATGTTACGGGCAAAAGATCTGGAATATCGTCTGCGTCACTCTGAGGCGCGGGCTGTTATTGTATGGTCAGAGACGACCTCAGAAGTGGAAAAGATGGACGCGGATCTGCCGTCACTGGCACATCGCATCGTGGCATCACCGAATGAAGAAGTTAGCGTACCTGCTGAAGGTTGGGTCAATGTGCATCAGTTAATGCAGAATCAACCCGAAGAGATGGCTGCGGTGGAGACTCATCGTGATGATACGGCTATCCTTGCTTATACTTCGGGCACAACTGGTAATCCCAAAGGAGTTGTACATAGCCACGGTTGGGGATATGCCCACCTGCGGATCGCTTCTTCATTATGGTTGGATATTCAACCTTCAGATACCGTATGGGCAACGGCTGCACCTGGCTGGCAAAAATGGATCTGGAGCCCGTTCCTGTCGGTACTCGGAAGAGGCGCGACTGGACTGGTCTACAATGGATCATTCCAGCCCAAGCGTTATCTGGAACTGATGCAGGAACATCAGATTAATGTCCTTTGCTGTACACCAACCGAATATCGGTTGATGGCCAAAGCAGATGATCTTGGACATTATGACCTGGCTCATCTGCGCAGTGCTGTTTCAGCGGGTGAACCGCTCAATCAGGAAGTTATTGAAATCTTCCAACGTCATTTTGACCTGACTATTCGGGACGGATATGGACAGACCGAGAGCACGTTGTTAATCGGCAGTCTCAAAGATGCGCCTGTACGTATTGGCTCGATGGGTCAGTCAATTACACCTGGATTGATTGAAATTATTGACGATGAGGGACAACCTGTGCCTCCGGGTGAAGTAGGAGATATCGCGGTACACAAAGAGATGCCAGCTTTGTTCCGGTCCTATTATCAGGATGAGGGACGGAAGGAAGCGAGTCAGCGTGGCGATTATTTTGTAACAGGGGACCGTGCACGCAAAGACGAAGAAGGATACTTCTGGTTTGAAGGTCGCAGTGACGACATTATCATCAGTTCGGGTTACACGATTGGACCATTTGAAGTGGAAGAAGCACTCATGAAACACGCCAGTGTGAAGGAATGTGCGGTGGTTGCAAGTCCGGATGAGATCCGTGGCAATATTGTCAAAGCTTTTGTTGTGTTGAGAGACGATTCACTGGCTTCACCGGAACTGATGCGTGAACTGCAACACCACGTCAAGGAAATCACAGCACCTTATAAATATCCACGTAAGATCGAATTTGTTACGGATCTGCCAAAGACCAACTCTGGTAAAATCCGCCGGATCGAGTTACGTGAACAAGAAAAACGTAATGGTTAGATCATTTTGTATAGATGAAATTTTAGATATTAAGCCTGCGTAGTGAAAGAGAAGGAATCGATTCTGCAGAAGCGATAGCGGTCGTATTTGTCTCCGAATATTAACCTTTGAAAAATACGATGAAGAAAATTTGGAGACAACGACGATCTAAAGAACGATCCTTCGCTGTAAAGGCCACTCAACAGATCCCAAGTTTGCAAACCATGCCATAATATATGAAACAGGAGTGAACACAACCATGAGTCAATTTGAACAGACCTTTGAAAAGTCATTGGAACAATACGCAGAACTAGTTGTTAAAGTTGGCGTGAATATTCAAAAAGGACAGGATCTGCTCGTTACTGCACCGATCGAAACGCTTGAATTCACACGTCTGATTGTGCAAAAAGCCTATGCGGCTGGTGCAAACTATGTACAAGTGGACTTCGATGACGACAACATTACCCGCAGTCGTTTTGAACATGGTTCCAATGACAGCTTTGACTATTATCCAGCCTGGAAAGCGGATATGATGGAGAAGTTTGCAGAAGCAGGCGGCGCTACCCTGACGATCAAAGTTCCAGATCCTGAACTGTATAATGGAATTGACTCCGACAGCGTTTCCCGTGCTACTAAGGCAGCTGCACACGCACGTCGCGGATATGCTAAATACACACGCAACCATGAAATTAGCTGGTGTCTGATCAAGGCCCCAACCAAAGCTTGGGCGAACAAAGTATTTGCCGACATCCCGGAAGAAGACCGGATCAATGTGATGTGGGAAACCATCTTCAAAATGAACCGTGTGGATGGCGGAGACGCCGTACAAAATTGGAGAGAGCATCTGGAAACCTTGACTGCAATGGGAGACTTGTTGAATAAAAAGAACTATAAAAGCCTGCATTACCGTGCGCCAGGTACAGACTTGAAAATTGAATTGGTCCACAACCACATCTGGGGTGGCGGTGGTAGCGAAAATAAACAAGGCGTATACACGGTCGCCAATATGCCGACTGAAGAAGTATTCACTATGCCTAAGCGCAGCGGAGTGAATGGATATGTCAGCAGCACCATGCCTTTGAACCTGAACGGGCAACTGGTAGACCAGATGAGAATCACATTCAAGGATGGACAGGTTGTAGCGTTTACGGCAGCATCCGGTGAAGAGCATTTGAAGAACCTGTTTGCCACCGATGAAGGAGCACGTTATCTGGGTGAGGTCGCACTAGTACCACATGACTCCCCAATCTCCAACCTGAATCGCATTTTCTACAATACGGGTATTGATGAAAATGCATCTTGCCACTTGGCTGTGGGAAGTGCGTATCCATTCAACATGAAAGATGGCACAACCATGTCGAACGAAGAGCTGCTGAAGCATGAGTGCAATGTGAGCTTGACTCACGTTGATTTCATGATTGGTTCCGCTGAACTGGATATCGATGGTGAGTTACAAGACGGTACAATCGAGCCGGTATTCCGTAGAGGCAACTGGGCATTTTAATATCTAATTTAGTTATATAAGTTGAACTAAAGATTATTTACACTGACACTACGATGACAGAATAACCTTCCAATCGCTGTTATCCCCAGAATTTTTTTGATTCCCTTTTCCGAAGGGGAAAATCCGGGGATAAAGGCGAACGCTTCGCTTTTTCAGGTTTTTTCTGTCCTCTCCGTTATCGTGTAAATGATTAGTTCAACATAAATAGTAGCAGTAATATTACCTGAACGAAAAAGTGACTTCAATTTGAAGTCACTTTTTTTTCCTCGTAACATGGATTACACGGGTCTTACAGGCACACATATCTCGCAATAATGCTGATTGAGCAGCTCCCAACGATATCGTTCTATAACCGGCTTGTTGTCCATCCGATAACCACTTGTTTGTAAATGAGGGATGATCACATTCCATGCTTGCTGAATAGCTTCTGCCGTGTGCTTCACTTTACAGATGAGATAATCTCCGCCTGATAACTCGCCTATCTCAACAAACTCATCTTCCAGACGTTCAGATTCAGTGATAACAATACAGGCATCATATCTGCAGTTCTGAGGAGGTGTGCTCGCCGGGTCATCTTGTGGAATACCGAATAAAATTGCTGATTCATGAAGCAGTTGTTTTTTGTCTGCCCATTGTTTCAGCGTATTCATCGCTTGAGCATTGGCAGGCCCATACGGACCAACTTGTCGAACATAGGCGATACGGTATGACGGAAGGTTTTCGATAACCATTTCCATGAAAATCATCCTCTCTATATGGTTTTCTCTTACATGTTGGATGCTAACATGGTATAAAAGAATTTGCTTAGGTAATTGTTGAATCCCGGCGACGAAACTCATAGAATAGTGATAATATGTTGGAAGACTGTTCCAATAGAGCAAAACGAGAGGGGGAGGCGTCATACATGGATATTACTTATGTCTTCACGGATAAACGTTTCAGGCAAGTTGTGTTGGATCATTTTTGTGATCAGCGGGATGTCATTCAGGAGAGTGACGTTTGTGAGGTTGAGATATTGCAACTTTCCAATCACAATATTAGCAATCTTAATGGAATCGAGTATTTCAGGGGTCTTCAAGAGTTGGATTGTGCCTATAATCAATTGACCGGTCTGGATCTTACTCAGAATCACAAGCTGAGGATATTACGTTGCAGAGAGAATCAGCTTCTTACACTGGACCTCAGTTCCAATTCGGAATTGCAGGTGCTGGATTGCAGTTTTAATCGACTTCGCAAATTGGATCTTTCTCATAATTCCAAACTTATAACGGTGGAGTGTCATTGGAATATGTTGTCGGAGCTGGCTTCGGAGCCCCTTGAGCAGTTGGAGGAACTTAGTTGCAGTTATAACGCTCTTTTCTCACTTGAACTTGAACACAATAAGCAACTGCGGCGACTTGATTGCGCCAACAATTACATGTTAGAACTTGATGTAACAAGTTGTCCAAACTTGATTGAACTTCGTTGTAACCACAATCATATCAAACAGTTGGATTTTCGTTCAAATATGGTTTTAGAGAGTGTCCGTTGTTTTAACAACCATATTAGCAAGCTGGATATTCGCCATAACGTACAACTAAAAGAGTTGTACTGTTCCGAGAACAAATTAACCGAGTTGGATTATAGCGCTAATCCCAAGATGGAAAGACTGCAGTATGCAGATAATCTAATGTTTGAATCCAATCATGAAGTTCCGGGTATGGGGTTGTTTCAGTATGACGTCTCGATGTCCAACTATCAGATGAGCTTACTTATTCAGGATAAAGAACTGGTAGTCACTGCACAGGTTTCAACTAAGACAGAGATGGAGGACTTATCCCCATATATGGAAGAGACGTGGAAACGGTGGGACATGCTAGGTGAGCAGGCACTTAAAACCATTGCCGAGGGTCATCCGGACGAAGATATCAATGCATTGATTTTGGCTGATGCAGAATTTCAGGGAGATCAATATTTCCGATTGGGTTATGATGCGGGGGATACACCTGCTGGTCGACTGTACATATATGCGGAGTTTGACGATGAATTTCACATGTTGGATACGTTGATCTATGAAACGTATTAAAGCCACGAGATCGTGGCTTTTTTGTTGTGTTGAACTAAAGATTATTTACACTGACACTACGATGACAGAACAACCTTCCAATCGCTGTTATCCCCAGATTTTAATTCCATTCCTTTTCTAAAGGGGAAAATCCGGGGATAGCGTATGCTTCCGATGCAGCTTTCTTTCAGAAAGCTTTTAGGCGAACGCTTCGCTTTTTCAGGTTTTTTCTGTCCTCTCCGTTATCGTGTAAATGTTAGTTCAACTTATATTATATGTTATTCAGCGTGCATTTTGTTAAAGCTAACATATTCGTTAATCGGTTTACGGTAACCGCGTGGGCGCTGTTTGGCTTCCGACTTTTTGCCGATGGTGATCAGCATAACGGGTACGTAATGGTTAGGGATTTCCAGACTCCGTTGCAGTTCTTCCGAGTCAAAACCAATCATTGGACAAGTGTCCCAACCGCGATCCTGAGCGATCAGCATCAATTGCATGGCAGACAGGCTGGCATTGCGAATCGCATCCTCACGTTGGAAGAATCTGCCGCGAGATTCGTAAAATTCGGTGACACTTTGGGATTCCTGCTCGTATTGGAACGGAGTAAGAGCGCCCAGGTTCAGCAGGCCTTCGTTAATCGTGCGGATATGATGATGCGCGTTGACGTCGCCCAATACCACGATGACTGCAGAAGCTGTTTTTACCTTATATTGCTGGGAAGCCTCATAGACTTTCTCTTTCTGTTCCTCGTCTTTAATCACAAGATAGTGCGTGTGTTGCAGGTTAAAGGCAGATGGTGCAAATTTATTCAGGGCAAACATTTCTTGCAGTTCCAAATCCGAAATTTCAATTCCTTCTTCAAAAATAACGGCCGATCTACGGTTTTTGACTAGATTCTCCAACTCACTCATGGTAGTTTCCCTCGCTTATGTATGATTTATAAACTGACTATAACACACTTAGTTACTTTATGTAAGTATTATTTTAGAATAAGACAAGGATCGTCTGCCATACGCTAAAATAAAACACTAGAGGTGATTCATGAAAGCATTGATCGCAAGGTATATGGGAGGACATGACCCTCATGAATTTCGGGTATATGTGATCCAATCTTCGACGTTAAAACGTTTTGTAGTCGTGGAGATTATTCTAGGCCCTATCGTGTACAATGTCGCACTTTATTTGTGCCATAATGTAATACTTGCAGGAGTAGGCTCTTGGGCTGGAACAGAAGGTCTGAAGAGACTGCCACTGGTCTTTAGAAAAATCGTTGGGACATGATGAAGTGTGTAAATGAAAAATTGAAGCAGAAGAGGGCCAGTTGTGGCCCCATCTTCTCCTTCAGCCATGTTATCTATAGTCACGCTTCTTTTATCTAATCACATAACTGTCTAAGCTCTGGGTTCAAACCTGTCTTATTTGGCACGTTCCAAATACTGCTCCAGCGTAAGTTTCTGGTTGGTAATCTCACCAGCAATATATACCCCAACATAACGTACATGCCATGGCTCATAGGAGTAACCAGTCAATTTCTCCTGATCTTTGCCATAACGGATGATGAAGCCGTATTTGTGGGCATTGGCTTTCAGCCATTTGCCTTCTTTGGTGTTGCCAAAGCTTTGCTGAAGATCGTAACCAGCCGAAGCGCTGGAGATATCCATGGCTAGACCCGTTTGATGTTCGCTTTGTCCTGGCCGAGCACTTGTTTTATTGGCAACAGCTTCACCTTTGATGCTGGCATTACGGTCAAAGATCGATTTCTGAGTCGCATACGAGCGATAGCCCGACACCGCTTTGATATCGATGCCGTCTTTTTTGGCAGCGGCAAATAATTTCTCTATCGCGGTTGCAGCCACTTTACGCATTTGTTTCTTCGGACTGGAACCTGAGAAGCTAAAAGGAATATTAGGTAAAACCAAATCTTGAGGTGCATAAGTTGAAGGTAGATTTCTCTTTTTATTGACAAGTACAACCGTACTGGACACATTGGTCACAGTTGCCACATTTTTAATCGTTTTGATTGTACGACCAGGTGCATTATCATGCAGAAATTGAGTGAAGCTGGAGCTTGCAGCAGACGCGACAGGATTCAGGCTTGAAGTGATGGGAAACGTAGTAAAAGCAGAACCTGCTACAACAGAGCCTATGAGAATTGTAGATATGATGGATTTACGAGTAAAAGATTTCATGATGTGTGTTCCTCCTCGGAATATATGAATCTATATACCGAGTATACTAGAGGATTATATCCATAGGTTCTCCAATTGTTTCCGAGTTGTAAACAAAGTTTGCTAGATTCTTCTTCTTCAACTCTCGTAGAGGCAGTATACATGAAAAAGCCGTTGCATTAGATGCAACGGCTTTTGATGTGAAGAGAGATAATGCTAGATTACTTCGAATATGCTGGAGACTGTGTTACAGCATGCAGGCGTCGGATCCACCGGAGCTTCCCGCAGTTACTGCACGGGTGTCACGAACGCGAACGTTGGCGCTGAGCACACCAGAATCACTGCTTAATTTGAAAGAAGGATAATTCTCTTCTGTATCCAGCTTCATGTGTTGTTCAAGGTTTAGCTGCTGCTTCGGATCAACATAGAATGGCACCAGATTGGTTTCAATCTGCGCGTCGAGAGCCGCAAGTTCATCAACAATGATAATAGCGATAACTCCGTTACATCCGCAACCTTCCAAGTCATAGATCACTTTGAAATATCCAGGTTGGTCATTCAGGCTTTCCGTCAATCGTTTTGCAGCCAAATCTGTAATTTGAATATACATATAGGTACACTCCTTTATATGTGGTCATGGTTGGTAAATGGTAAAAGAATTCATTCAGCTTCTATTCCCATTATACCACTTTGGCAAAAATCAAAGCATTTATTTTCTTGACTGATCAGTCTGGAAAAGGTATTCTTTAGTTAATGAATAGGGAGGTGAGGTCTTAAATTGGGAAGAGCCAAGGAGTTCGACACGGAGACTGTTCTAAGAAAAGCAACGTCTGTATTTGGAGCGTACGGTTATGAAGGTACATCTTTGAGCTTACTGCTGAGTGAACTTGGCATTGCGCGGCAAAGCCTGTATGACACCTACGGAACTAAACATGATTTATTTGTCTCTGCTCTTAAATTCTATATTCAGCAGAAGACAGAGGCGGGGATCAAACTATTAAACGAATGCACAAGTGTGAGGCAAGGCGTGACCGAGTTGTTCAACGAAGCGGTTAACGTGTTGACAGACAACGAACGTCGTAATGAATGTTTCATCATTAATAGCGCGGTTGAACAGGCACCACAAAATCACGAAATCGCGGCCTTTATTCAAACCACTAACCAACAAATGGAAGATGTTTTCCATACTGCGCTGTTACGAGGCCAGAGGAGTGGCGAATTGAGGCATGCAGAGGAAGAATTGCCCGGGCTTGCCCGTTTTCTGAATTATTCCCGACTCTCATTGACCTTTACAGCGAAGAGCGGTGCAAGCGCAGAAGCGCTACGAGATTTTGTACAGATGACCCTAAGGGCTATGGATTAACGTTTTACATGATTTGAGTAAGAATTCTTTACGTTTTCTTGAAAATGGACGCTTAGAGCGTTTATTTTTTGACTATTATAGACCGATTGGTCTGGAAAAAGAACACCAAACAAACTGAAGGAGGAAATAAGGATGACACAATCTCAGCAGTTGGAAGCGGGCAATAGTATACCGTATCGGATCATGCATGGATTTACTCAATTGCTACTGGAGGGAAAACTAGAACAATGGTTGGAGCTATATACATCTGACGCTATTTTCGAATTCCCATATGCACCAGCAGGATATCCTCAGAAACTGGAAGGCAAAGCCGCAATTACGAATCATCTTCATAATCTACTGGAGATGATTGAAATTCAGCAGTTTTCTGAACCGGTGATCTTGGCTGATTCCACGAAACAACAGTTTGTGGCTGAATTTACTTGTAAAGGGCGTTCATTAGTTACAGGCAAGCCATACAACCAAACGTACATCTCTGTAGTGAGCCACTCTAATGAAAAAATTACACATTATAAAGACTATTGGAATCCGATGGTCGTACTCGAATCGGACTTAGGAGGAAACAAGCATGATCAATGATAAACCGTTGACACTTATTACCGGAGCTAATGGAAAGACAGGAAGCCGTGTTGCGGCCATACTTCAAAAGCATCATTATCCGGTGCGTTTGGCAGGAAGAACTAAACCATCTCTTTCTGGTTCTGCCGATAATTATGTCTATTTTGATTGGTATGATTCCGAGACATATGCGCTGGCGCTGAAAAATGTGAATCAGGTGTACCTTGTCATGCCAGTCATGGATATGAACCCAGAAGACGTCATCATTCCGTTCATCAAGGAAGCATTGTGGAACGGCGTTAAGCGATTCGTTTTACTTGGCAGTGCTTCAATTGATGGAGATGGCCCTATTTTTGGCAAAGTACATCAGTATATAAAAGCCCATGCTCCTGAGTGGGCTGTATTGCAGCCTTCCTATTTTATGGAGAACTTTACGGAGGGACCGCATCGGGAGACGACGAAACAACTCGGGAAAATATACAGTGCTACGGGTGAAGGGAAAATTGGATTTGTTAGTGCAGATGATATCGCGGCAGTTGTGTTCCATGCTCTGACGGATATTGTTCCTCATAATACGGAGCATATTATTACAGGGCCGGAGACGTTGTCCTATGGACAGGTTGCAGACGTCTTGAGCCGTGTACTGGGTCAGTCCATCCAGCATGAATCTTTGTCCGATGATGAATTGAGGAATAGCATGATTCGCGCAGGAATGTCAGAAGAATACGCTACTGCCCTCGCAGGACTGGATGTGCCTATCCGGGAGGAGGGGAGAGAAGATCAGACGACGGATACGGTGAAAAAATTAACGGGGAATAACCCGATTTCATTCGAGCAATTTATTCAGAATCATATGGAAGTATGGAAATAATGGAAGAAACATTTTCATATTATGAGAAGACGGTGCCTAGTGCCCGTCTTTTTGCATGTCTACCAGCATGTTGACATCGTTGATTCGAATATGGTTCTCTCCCTAACAAGGGACACTAAGGAAAGCAGTGATTATACGAACACACTTTTGGGGAAATAGATGAAGATGAATGTTAGGGCGTGTCTGAAACACGCCCTAGATAAAGGGGCGAAGAGAGCGAATGATTCAGTTCGAAAATGTATCAAAACAATATCCTGATGGAACAACGGCTTTGCGTCAGGTTAACCTCAACATTAACAAGGGAGAACTGTTTGTCATGATTGGTCCGAGTGGATGTGGCAAAACCACCATGCTCAAAATGATCAATCGCCTGATTGAACGAACAGATGGAACAGTGCGCATTAATGAACGCCCAATCGATGAATACAACATTCACGAATTGCGCTGGAATATAGGATATGTGCTGCAACAGATTGCACTATTCCCGCATATGACAATTGCCGAAAATATTGCAGTTGTTCCTGAACTGCGAAAGTGGAAGTCAGATCAAATCAAGGAGCGTGTACATACGTTACTGGACATGGTGGGTTTGCACGGAGATACGTACAGTGAGCGTAAACCGTCCGAGTTATCCGGAGGACAACAGCAGAGAATTGGTGTGTTGCGTGCACTCGCTGCCGATCCCGAGATAGTTTTGATGGATGAACCGTTCAGTGCACTCGATCCAATGAGTCGGGAGAAATTACAGGACGATATTCTGGATATCCAGCGTCAGATGAAAAAAACAATTGTGTTTGTCACCCATGATATTCAGGAAGCGATGAAGCTGGGGGATCGCATCTGCATTATGAAGGATGGACAGGTTTTGCAGGTAGGCACCCCGGAAGAACTGATCCGACAGCCAGCTAATGATTTCGTACGTGAATTTGTTGGAAGTCCTAACACCGATACGAGTTCACAATCTGATTTTGATCTCGAATCCATCATGTCACCACTCTCACCGGGTCATGTGCCAAAATCAGCCAAAACTGCCGTTCCTGTATCCATTACGTTAACGGAATTAGTTGATATCATGGCTTCCCATGACCATCTGCTGGTTGAACGTAACCGCCAGATTATTGGCGAGATCAGTCGAGTTGATCTGATGAAATACTGGTCTGGTCAGTTACAGGAACGAGGTGAAGAACATGAGTAGATTCACGGAGGTGTTCAGTGAGCGCAAAGGTCAGTTGTTGTCTGCTCTGCTGGAACATATTCAGATCTCATTTATCGCATTGTTCTTTGCTGTCCTCATCGCTATTCCGCTTGGTATTTACTTGACACGCAAGCCAAAAGTCGCTGAACCGATTATTGGGGTTACGGCTGTGTTGCAGACGATACCTTCCTTGGCGCTTCTCGGATTGCTCATCCCGTTATTCGGCATAGGCACACTTCCTGCAATCATTGCACTGGTGGTGTATGCGCTGCTTCCGGTACTCCGCAACACGTACACAGGCATATCCGAAGTTGATCCTTCCATGGTGGAAGCGGCGAATGCGATGGGCATGAATAGTTGGCAACGTCTAATCAAAGTGGAACTGCCACTGGCGATGCCTGTCATTATGGCCGGAATTCGGACCGCGATGGTGCTTATTGTAGGAACGGCGACACTTGCTGCCTTGATCGGCGCAGGAGGTTTGGGTGCATTAATCTTGCTGGGCATTGATCGGAACGATACGGCACTGATCATTCTTGGAGCCATTCCGGCCGCATTGCTGGCGATTTTGTTTGATGTACTATTACGTCAGTTCCAGCGGTTATCCTTCAAGAAAACATTGGTTACCCTTGGTTCGCTGGCAATAATCGCGATACTTGTGATTACCATTCCCTTCGTGGCACGTGGTGGTCAGAAGGATCTCGTCATTTCCGGGAAATTGGGGGCGGAACCCGAAATTCTCATTAATATGTACAAATTGTTAATCGAAAAAGACACAGACCTGACCGTTGAACTAAAACCCGGATTGGGTAAAACGCCATTCCTTTTCAATGCACTCAAGTCGGGTGATATTGACATCTATCCCGAATTCACGGGGACAGCGATCTCCGAATTTATGAAGGAGACGGCTGTGAGTACGGATCGAACCGAGGTCTACGAACAAGCAAGAGACGGAATGTTAAGCCAGTTCAACATGGTGCTGCTGAACCCTATGGATTACAACAATACGTATACGTTGGCCGTTCCAAAGAGCATCGCAGATCAATACAATCTCAAGACCATTTCGGATCTCAAACCGGTTGAGCAGCAGATCAAAGCAGGATTCACACTTGAATTCTCGGATCGGGAAGACGGATACCTTGGCATACAGAAAAAGTATGGGATTGAATTCCCAAACGTTGCAACAATGGAACCCAAGCTTCGCTATGGTGCTCTTCAGCGCGGAGATATTAATCTCGTTGATGCTTACTCCACAGACAGTGAGTTGAGACAATATGAACTCGTTGTGCTGGAGGATGACCAGGAATTGTTCCCGCCGTATCAAGGTGCGCCGATACTGCGTCAAGAAACGGCAGATCAATATCCACAACTGGTTGAGGTGCTGAATCAGCTTGCTGGCAAAATTACGGATGATGAGATGCGTCAGATGAACTATGACGTGAACGTAGAGGGAGAGAATCCTGAACAGGTTGCAGCAGAGTACCTTAAACAGGCTGGATTGCTGTAACTTCAGGCATCCCTGCAATAGATGCACCAAAAGGATGAGGAGGAACCATGATGACACAAGAAACGTATGACTTGATTGCAATTGGCACAGGAAGCGCGGCAAGCTCTGTTATCACCCGTTGCGCTGAAGCTGGCTGGAAAATCGCTGTAATTGATGAACGTGAGTTCGGCGGAACGTGTGCACTGCGTGGCTGTGATCCCAAGAAAGTGCTGGCTGGAGCGGCTGAGCTGATTGACTGGAATGAACGGATGCAAGGAAAAGGAATTCAGGGACAGGCGACCATCAACTGGTCTGAACTTATGGCCTTTAAACGCACCTTTACCGAGAGCATACCTAGAGCAAGTGAAGATCAATTCAAACAGGCCGGAATGGATACGTTCCATGGTAAAGCTTCATTTGTCGATGAAAATCATATTCAAGTTGGAGAAGAAGTGCTCCATGGCAAACACATCCTGATTGCTACCGGTGCAAGACCTGCGCCACTTGAGATTGAGGGCTCAGAGCATCTTATATATAGTGATGACTTTCTGGATCTGGAACAGTTGCCGGATCGTTTAGTTCTGGTAGGTGGTGGATACATTGCATTTGAGTTTGCGCATATTGCGGCCAGAGCCGGGACGGAAGTCCATATCCTGCATCGGAGTGATCAGCCCTTAAAATCTTTTGATGCGGAGCTGGTGGAATCTCTGTTACAAAAATCGAAAGAGATCGGCATTCATGTTCACTTGAATGCGGAGGTGAAGTCCATACGGCAAGAGGGGAACGCCTATGTTGTTCATGGCACACGTAATGGTGCAGATCACCAGTGGCAGTGCGGACTTGTCGTTCATGGAGCCGGGCGTGTTCCTAATGTGGATGGGCTGGAATTGGAGAAAGCCAACGTCAGCTACAGCAAAAAGGGGATTACGGTGAACGAGTACTTACAAAGTGAAAGTAATCCGAGAGTGTATGCTGCTGGCGATGTAACGGATACAAAAGGGTTGCCTTTAACCCCGTTAGCAGGTCAGGAATCCCGGGCTGTATCGTTCAATTTGTTGGAGGGAAATCAACACAAACCAAATTATAAAGTGATGCCTTCTATTGTGTTTACTGTCCCTGCCCTTGGAGCTGTAGGTATGAGCACGGAACAAGCCAAGAAAGAGGGCTACGAGGTGCAGGTAAATGATATGTCGAAATGGTATACTTACAAGCGAACTCATGAAAAATTTGCCATGGCCAAAGTGGTGATCGACAAATCAACCGGGCGTATTCTGGGTGCACATGTGCTCGGGAGCAAAACAGAAGAATTGATCAATCTTTTTGCAATGGCGATTCAGTTCAATCTGACTATCGATCAGTTAAACACCATGAATTTTGCATATCCTACTGCTGCATCGGACCTGGGTTCTTTAATTTAGAAGTGATGATGAACTCCCCTTTGGGATGGAAGGAAGGATGAAAACAACGATGTCATCGGATTTTATTGGGCTTCATGAAGGAAAGTGGACGAAGGAACCCGTTGCTGCACGGATGGATGGGGATCGTTTCGTTGTGGAAGCTCGGGAAGGCAGTGACTTCTGGGAGAACACATTCTACGGGTTCTGTCATCGGGATGGACACGCCATGCTTGCTCCATGGGACGGAACGGAAGCGATTGAGGTATCGTTTGATCTAAGCTCATTCACCGAATTGTATGATCAGGCTGGACTAATGTTATGGTACGGAGAAGACCAATGGATCAAGGCTGGAGTTGAGGTTAATGATGGCGTGGCACATGTTGGAGCTGTCGTGACGGATACGTATTCAGATTGGTCACTCTCTCCTGTGCCAGAGTGGGGTGGACGAATCGTAACAATCAGAGCCTCCTACAGTAATGAGGCTGTTGTCATTCGTGCTCGCACAGATGAGCATCCTTGGCGTACGATTCGGGTTGCACGTTTTGCCTATCCGACGAACAAACATGCTGGTCCATTTCTGTGTTCACCAAAGCGAGCAGGTTTCGAGGTAGCCTTTACCAAGTGGAGATCCACGACACCCGATCAAGACTTGCATACAGATCCGCCGATTACAGATTAAAACAAGTTAAGATGCACGATAAACAATGAAACATGAACACGTGTACCTGGTTTAGAAAGCAAGACAACACAAATAAGCAAGTCTTCCACTAACGGAGGACTTGCTTATTTGTGTGTTTAAACTTTGGACTATGAAAAGTCTTCAGTTACTCATTTCATCATTCACCGGGGTCAGTGAGTTCTTTTCGCACATACAATAGAGTGCTTGCGAACTTTACTTGAGTTTAACGTTTATTTACTCGGGTCCGTATCCAGGGACTGGGGTTCGGTCTCTTTTTCAACCTCATCATCATTGGACTTATTGAACTCCAGCATACGCTCCTCGTAATCGTCCAGGAACCATAACGGGTCCATACTGTCTTCCTCACCGTTGTAATTGATCACGATTTCTTCTCCAGCTTTGATGTCTGTATACGCGTAGAAGTCAAAGGTGTGGTTATCAAAATTGATATCGTAAGTAGCGTTAGGTTCATAGGAGTGGTTGATCAGACTGCCGTAGCCGAGCAGAATCGCGGTATGATTCGCCCCATATTCGAACACGTAATCTTCCAAAATCGTTTTTTCGACATGCTCATGATCTTCATTTGGGTAAGGCACAACGGGTGCCTGATGGATAAGCGTTCCTTTGGCAATATCAACGGTAGCAAATACCCCGCGGTTAAACTCACCACCATCACCCAACTTGGATTGTTTCACTTCAATCATAATCTTCACCTGATGCTCTTCGAAGAGCTCCGTTCTATATAATAGTAATTCGTTAAGGCAAAATTTTAACCCATACTTTCATATAAGGCAAATTTCAGACAAAAAGGTGGAATAATTTTTAATATGGCGTTGAGTTGTGCAGGATATAACGCTTATAATATACAAAGAATTAAGTCTATATAGAAAAGGTGTCATGAATGAGCATATTAAATGTAGAAAAATTAAGTCACGGTTTTGGTGACCGTGCTATCTTTAACGACGTTTCATTCCGCCTGTTGAAGGGCGAACATATTGGTCTGATCGGGGCCAATGGTGAAGGTAAATCCACCTTCATGAACATTATTACAGGAAAACTTCAGCCGGATGAAGGCAAGGTGGAGTGGTCCAAACGGATGCGTGTTGGTTATCTGGACCAGCATGCTGTATTGAACAAAGGCCAATCGATCCGTGACGTACTTCGCGGCGCGTTCCAGTACTTGTTTGATATGGAACAGGAAATGAATGATATGTATGGCAAAATGGGCGATGTTACACCGGAGGAGCTTGAACAACTGCTTGAAGACGTGGGTACGATTCAGGATACACTGACAAACCAGGATTTCTACATGATCGATGCCAAAGTGGATGAAACCGCACGTGGTCTGGGTCTGACGGATATCGGTCTGGATAAAGACGTCAATGACCTGAGTGGTGGACAGCGTACCAAAGTATTGCTTGCCAAGCTGCTGCTAGAAAAACCCGATATTTTGCTGCTCGATGAGCCTACGAACTATCTGGATGAATTGCATATCGAATGGCTGAAACGTTATTTGCAGGAATATGAGAATGCTTTTATTCTGATCTCTCACGATATTCCGTTCCTGAACAGTGTAATCAACTTGATCTATCACATGGAGAACCAGAATCTAACTCGTTATGTGGGCGATTATGATCACTTCCAGGAAGTGCATGAGATGAGAAAACAGCAGCTGGAGTCGGCTTACAAACGCCAACAACAAGAGATCGCTGACCTCAAGGACTTTGTAGCGCGGAACAAAGCAAGTGTAGCTACACGTAATATGGCGATGTCCAGACAGAAGAAACTCGACAAGATGGATGTCATTGAGATCGCCAAGGAGAAACCGAAACCGCAGTTCAACTTCCGTGATGCAAGAACATCCGGCAAGCTCATTTTTGAAACCAAAGGACTTGTGATTGGTTACAACGAACCGTTGTCCAGACCACTGGATCTGCGTATGGAGCGTGGACAGAAGATTGCCCTCGTTGGTGCGAACGGAATTGGTAAAACAACCCTGATGCGCAGTATTCTGGGTGAAATTCAAGCTCTGGAAGGAACCGTTCAACGTGGTGAACATCTGGAGATTGGTTACTTCCAGCAAGAGATGAAGGATGCCAACTACAATACGTGTATTGAAGAGATCTGGCAGGAGTTTCCTTCGTATACCCAATTCGAGGTGCGTGCTGCACTTGCAAAATGTGGTTTGACTACAAAACACATTGAGAGCAAGGTAGCTGTACTGAGTGGTGGCGAGAAAGCTAAAGTGCGTCTCTGTAAGCTGATCAATAATGAAACCAACCTGCTTGTGCTCGATGAGCCGACGAACCATCTGGACGTTGATGCCAAGGAAGAGTTGAAACGTGCGCTCAAGGCTTACAAAGGCAGTATTCTTCTGATTTCCCACGAACCGGAATTCTACCGTGATGTCGTTACGGAGACGTGGAACTGTGAGTCGTGGACAACAAAGGTATTCTAAATAGAGGTTGTTCAAAAAGTCCGCTTTTGATTACGAATCATGTACGAGCTTGCGAACAAGCTCGAAGCGTGAGAAAAGGCGCGAATTTTGCTTGCAGAACAAGCAGAACTCGCGCCTTTTTTGCGTGGTTTTAACGAAAAATGTTTGAGCCCAATTCACAGTTGACAGCTTGAATAAGGCAATAATATAATTCAGGAAAGCGATTACATTTATATATTAAAAACCTGTTTCACTGCATAGGGGCAAAGAAAACACGGTATTCCGTATGAGTATCATTGCACTTAGAAGGGAAGACGGGTCTTTTTTTGCGCTCCAATGAAACCGGTTTCATTAAAATAAGGAGGTGGACAAGAGCTCGTTACTGACCACTGGTTGCTAAGGATAGGCTGAACAACAACACCGCGCATACAAGAACCATGCTTTCATCTTTCACGCCAAAGGAGAGAATGAACATTGGATAAACTCAGGAAACCCATGATATTTATGTTATCTGCAACACTTGCGCTGTCTTCGGGACCGTTGATGTTGCCGAGTAAGGCGTATGCCGATCTGAGCAGTATACCCGCCACGTTGTTGCAGGACGATTTTTCGGATGGTAATTACACGGAATCACCTGCGTGGAACGTAAGCTCAGGCAATTGGGAAGTACTCGCGGACCCGACAGATACGTCCAACTTCACGCTTTTCCAGAGTGATACCAATGAAGGCATCATCTCTACTGGAGACTCCATGTCGGACATGACCGTGTCCATGAGATTTTACACGGGAGCCGGTCAGGGGTATCCGGGAATATTGCCGCGGTTTCAGGATAAGAGCAACTTTTACTATTTTCAAATGCAGGTTCCCAATAATAAACTCGTTTTCTCCAAACGGGTGAACGGATCAGACACACCTCTGAAAACGGTGGATTATGCGTTTGCCAAAAACGCATGGTACACGCTCAAAGTGGTGTTATCAGGTACCACCATTCGCGGGTATATCGCGGAAAACGGCTCCGATCGGTTGGTATTTGATCTGGTCGATCCTACATACGGGTCAGGTACTGTGGGCATTCGGAATAAGTGGCAGTCGGTACATGCAGATGACGTGACCATTGCCGAGCAACCGCCTGGGAACGATATTCAGCTCTCTATTGCTGAGCAGACGGCTTCTTCGGTTTCACTGCAATGGTCTGAAATCGCGGGAGCATCAGCCTATCGCTTGTACCGTTCCTCTACGCCTGAAGGCGGTTATTCTCTGGCAACCAGTACCGGAACTTTGGAACACATGGATGAAGGATTGAGCGGGGATACGGTGTATTATTACAGGCTCGCTTATGAATACGGAGGCCTAACCGAATCATTATGGACTGCTCCGCTGGAAGTTCGGACGACAGCCGCAGCACCACAGGCTCCGGGCGAACTAAAGGCCGAAGCACTCAATGCCACAAGCGTGAAGCTATCTTGGTCCGCTGTGGACAAGTCAACTGGTTATCGCGTGGTTCGGGCCGAATCTGGCAGTGAGCAATACGAGCAGATATACGAAGGGAAAGGGCTCACATTCACGGATAATGCACTTGAGCCGGGCACCAGCTACAGCTATCGCGTAACAGCCTATAACGCAGCTGGGGAGTCAGCATTCACTGTTGCAGAAGCCACGACATACTCCATTGACTCTCCAGCAGAGTTCGCTGCCACAGCTGTGACGGACACATCAATCTCTCTGGGGTGGAATGTCTTGCCTGGATCTGATGTAACGTATATCGTGTCCCGTTCAACCAGTGCTACGGGTACGTATCAGCAGGTCTATAGTGGCAATGAAAACACGTTTAACGATAGCGGTCTGACGATGGGCACAGGATATTTTTACATCATTCAGGCGACCGTGGAAGGCGTAACTTCTCCAGCATCCGCACCGCTTGGTGTTGCCACAGTTCGCACAAGCATTACACCAGGGCAATTGTGGCCAGATCTGGACGGTAAGCCGATTGATGCGCATGGGGCAGGCTTTTTCTATGATGAACAGACGGAGATGTATTACTGGTATGGTGAATACCACACGGGTGGCTGGCCAGCTGTCGGTGTGCGTGTGTATTCATCCAAGGATCTGATGAATTGGACGGATGAAGGCATGGCTTTAACAACACTTCAATCCATGGATGATTTTGACAATGACCCGTTGATCTCCAAATTGTATGCGGGGCGTGAAGACCGCGTGGATATCTGGGCAGATATCCGCAAAGGACGGATTATTGAACGACCAAAGGTCATCTACAACGACAAAACGAAGAAATATGTGATGTGGGCCCACATGGACGGCGACAAGGACCCCTATAACGATAATGCGAATTACGGTAAGGCGCGGGCCGGTTATGCGATCAGCGACTCTCCAACAGGGCCTTTTGTGTATCAGAAGAGTTACCGCATGGACAGAGCTCCCGAAGGGGAGAAAGATTTCTTCCCAAGCGACCGGGGTATGGCACGTGACATGACGTTGTTCAAGGACGATGACAGCACTGGCTATCTGATCTACTCCAGTGAGGAAAACCTGACGCTCTATATCTCCAAACTGAATGAAGACTACAGTGACGTAACAGGGTGGCATAAGGAAGGACGAACGGATGACAAAGGCAATCCGGTACGAGATTCCACCTATCAGGCGGAATACGGCGTCGATTACGTGCGTGTGTTCCCGGGAGGGCAACGCGAGGCACCGGCGATGTTCAAGTATCAGGGGAAATATTATATTTTGACTTCCGGAGCTTCTGGCTGGGCCCCTAACGAAAACAAAGTGACGGTGGCGGACAACATCTTTGGCCCGTGGTCAACGCAGACCAATCCGTTCGTGCGCACGTTGCCGAGTGATCCCGATCCAGGCAAAGCATTTGGCACACAGACCACTTCCGTCATTCCGGTCGATCCAGAAAAAGGAAAATTCATTTACGTGGGGGATACCTGGAATGGTGGCAATTTCTCGAATGACGCTGCAAAATACGTGTTCTTGCCAATTGAGTTTGGAATAGGCTCCGACATCGCGATCAAGTGGTATAACAGCTGGACACCTGATCTGCTGAATTCGATGGGCAAGGTTGATATTGCTGATCCGTTGCCAGAAGCTGTGGCGCTTGGCAAAGTACCATCCCTGCCAACAACATTGAATGTGCGCGACGGTGGAGCACTGGTATCAACGCCAGCAGTATGGACGATTGATAACCGGGCCATGACGGCAGAAGATTTTGCCAAGCCAGGACCGCTCACATTACAGGTAACGACACCGGAATATAACAACAAAAAGCAGGCAGTTCGCGTAAATGTCATTCCGGAGAATACACTCTATTTCGTGAATAGCGGAGGTTACGAAACGGCTGATTACAGTCTCATGGGTGCTTATATGAAAGGAACGCTTGCGAACCCGGAAACTGCGGATCAGATGTACGCTCCGGCTGAGGGACGTAATTGGGGTTATGTCAGCGCAGATGCACTGGCATCCGGTTCGAATGGCGGGGATATATTCTCGACCGTACGTTATCTGAACGGTGGCAATGTCGGCAATTCTCCTAAAGGCACGGACTTAACCTATAGATTTGATGTGCCAAACGGGTCATACGATGTGTACGCCGGATTCAACGATCCGTGGACCAATACATCGCGCAGAGCGAATTTAATCATCAATGGCACCAATACCGGAGCAGTTACTTTTACGCCTGCCAGTGTTAGAGCCCATAAAGGCATCAGCGTGTCGGACAACAAGCTAGAACTGACCGTGCGCAACACGGCATCGCAAGACCCGATGATTAGCTGGATTATGATCGTTAAACCTGACGCCGCTCCACCTGCAAATGATAGTGCTGGCCTTACTGCTGATGCGTTAGATTCAACGAGCGCAACGCTTCGCTGGGATGCTCATCTTGGTGCAGCAAGCTACAAGCTCTACCGCTCAGATCGTGAGCAAGGGGAGTATAAGGTGGTTTACAGTGGCAATGGACGGAAGTACACGGACAGTGAACTGAACCCCGGCACGGAATATTATTACAAAGTGGAAGCTTTGGATGCGACGGGGCAATCCTTGAGAGGTGTATCTTCCGCTTATCAGGTGCATACGGCTCAGCAGAGCGCTGCCGATGTAGCTACAGGCATCACAGCATTGGAACAGCCTTCCGCAGGTGCGAAAAAACTGAAGTTACCATCCGTGCCGCAAGGTTTCACGGTGAAGATCGCTTCCAGTTCGGTACCGTCGGTCATTCAAACCGATGGAACGATTGTCCCACCATCCAAGGAAACAACAGTAACACTGGAGTTGGAAATTACTCGAACTTCTGACGACAGTAGAGCCCTGACTATACCGTTGACAGTGAAGGTGCCAGCATCTGTTCCTTCCCCTGGAGGCACGGACCCTGGTTCGGGCGGTAGTCCAGGCGGCAATTCCGGTGGAAATCCAGGAGATGCTTCTGGTTCATCCAGCAATGGCGGACAATCAGGAAGTGGTAACCCAAGTGCAGAGAATGCGGTACCACAACCTAAACCGGAAAAGGACCGTTCTGTTCTGGAGTTGCAGGGACAGTCAGATCAGAAGGGTTTAGTGCAGTCCAACGTGGATGCTTCAACGATTAAAGATGCTTTTAAAGTTGCCCCCTCAACAGATGCGGGCCAGCGCTTGGTCGAACTTCGGCTGAAGCCGGTTTCGGGAGCAACGGCATATGAATTGTCTCTGCCTGCCGCTGCCTTGATAGATCAGGGTGAGTCACATGTGTTCAACATTGTTACAGAGCTGGGAACGTTGGAGCTTCCTGCGACACTGTTAACAAAGGATATCGTTGGTGATGGGATTGCATCAATCCGATTGGTCAGAACGGAGCTGCCAAAAACAGTCGCAGATCAGCTTGGCACGAAATATGGAGTCCAGCTTGAACTTCAACTGGATGGTCAACCATGGCCATCGGAAAGCCAGTTAATAGTTCGTCTGCCATTCCAATCCTCACAAAATGCTCAGCAGGATCGGATTGTAGCATTTGCCATTGGCGCGAACGGTGTGGCAACCCCATTGCCGCAAAGTTACTACGATCAAAAAAGCGGGCAGCTTGTATTTTCCGTAACATCACTCACAGGAAATTATGCTGTTGTGCCTGTGGAGCAGACATTCACAGATCTTGCAGAAGTGCAGTGGGCCAAGAAAGCAATGGAGGCTTTGGCTGTCCGAGGTGTAATTGATGCTGAGGCAAGCGGTGATTCCACGCAGTTACATCCAAAAGAGGAGATGACCCGCGGCCAATACATGCAATGGTTGATGACTGCGCTGGGTTTGAATGCTGCATCCGGGAATGCGTTCTCTGATGTAAACGAAACTGCTCCGTACTACGAAGCAGTTACAGCTGCGCGTTCGCTAGGTATCACCAGTGGTACCGGTGACGGGCGCTTCTTGCCAGAGTCCGCGATCACTCGTCAAGAGATGATGACGTTGACAGTGAGGGCACTTGCGGCGGCTGGACTGGTTGACTCCGAGACGGCTGTAACAGATAACCTTACTCGTTTCCGCGACGCTTCCGAGATTCGCTCCTATGCCCGGGATAGTGTGGCATTACTTGTGTATCTGGGCATCGCTCACGGATACAATGGTGAGGTGAAACCACTTGCCGAAGCGAGCCGAGCTGAATCGGCTACGTTGTTATATGCGATGATGAGCAAACTGGTATGGAAGAAATGATGTTACACCAGAATCGTAGCGTGTGAAAAAGAAGGCTTACTTTAACCTGGAACCCAGGTTGGAGTAAGCCTTCTTGATTGTACGCCCGTCATGGGCGAAAAGTCAGTTACTCAACGAACGAGTAACCTCCTATCGTTTTGCAGTTGTTATCTCTAATGTCTGCGAATTATTATCTGTAATATCTGCGAATTGTTAATTGTAATGTTTGCCGATTTGATATGCTTGCTCAAGCAAGCCTTCGATATGTTCTTTGGATTCTGAAATGGTTTCATAGAGGAATTCGACTCGGGATTCCTGCATTCTTGCATAACCCGCGATACCGTTATTCAGATAATTCGAAATCATGTTGTAATAGTCGTATTTATGGAATGAAGCCTCCGTCCCCCCAGCTAGTGCAATCCACAGTGCCTTTTTGGAGTTTGCCTTGTTCAGCAGCCCCATGTTCCATACTTTGTCCAGATAAGCTTTGAGCATGGAGGGAACGTTGTACCACCAGATCGGGAAAACAAATACAATCGCATCAGCCGCAAGCACACGATCCAGCTCTTTGCGAATCACAGGGGCATGCTGTTTATCGGGATTTTGCCAGTCTCGCTCATCTTCTACACGATATAGGGGATCGAATCCGTCATGATATAGATCGAGGATATCGATTTCATGGGAATTCTCCTGCATACCTTCTATAAAACGATTCATCACGGCAAATGTTAGGGAATCCTGTCTTGGGTGAGTAACGACCAGTTTAACTTTCATGTAGGAGTAACCATCCTTTTTTCTTTTTATTTTGGTTAAACATTCTGACCAATGTTATTATAAGTTTCATGACATCTTCTTGAGAAGTACGCACCTGAGAGTGCTGTAGATACTTTGGGGTTCTTCGGTTACTTTTAATAACGGGTATACATATATGTGAATTATGGGGGAGTACAAGTGGAACAAGAAATGAAAAAATATGAGAGTGGCGTGCAGGCAATGCTGGAACTAGTCGGTGGAAAATGGAGGATTCTTATTCTGCACCAGCTGATATCAGGTAAAAAACGAACAAGCGAACTTCGCAGAGCCATTCCTGGCATTACCCAGAAGGTCTTAACCCAGCAGCTGCGTGAACTGGAAAAGAATGAAATCATCCATCGGATCATTCATCCCCAGATTCCGCCCAAGGTAGAGTATGAGCTGACAGAGTACGGCTTGACACTACAGGACATCATTGACCGCATATGTCTGTGGGGAGAAAATCACTTGGACAGAGTATACGGAGATAAAAGCAGAGTGCTTGGAGATCATTTTAGTGACTATATTCCACTTTCAACTTCAACTTGAGCTGGCCGCCAAATTAAAATTAAAACAAAAACCGTCCTTGATTTGAAAAGGAGGGTTTTTGTTGTTTTTTGTCCTTTATCAGCGAAACTGATAAATGCTATAAAATCATCGAAATTGACCCTTAACACCCGGTGTGTTAGGTTTTAGAGAGAAGAAATTAAATTAATGTGATGATTTTAGTCGGAATTAAAATCGAAGCAATGCGCGAGGTGGCAAACAGTGGAACTTCAAGTGACAAACAGCCCTTTTAATCAAGAACAAGTTGAACTGCTTAATCGTCTTATTCCTACATTGACCGATGGACAACGTACTTGGTTGAGCGGATATATTGCAGCAATTCAGGCAAGCGCGACAATAACAGCTCCAGCTAACCTGGTACAGGCTGCACCAGCTACAGGTATTGCACCTGTCAGTGCTCCGCCAGTATCCCGGGAAGTTACCGTGCTTTTTGGTTCACAAACCGGGAATTCCAGTGGCCTATCGAAAAAGCTGGCCAAGAAACTTGAAGAGCAAGGTCTTCAGGTAACGTTGTCATCGATGGGAGATTTCAAACCGAACGGACTCAAGAAAATTGAAAATCTCCTCATCATCGTCAGTACGCATGGCGAAGGCGAACCACCGGATAATGCGATTCCGCTGCATGAATTCCTGAACAGCAAACGGGCTCCGAAGCTTGAAGGACTTCGTTACTCGGTGTTGGCTCTGGGAGATACCTCCTATGAGTTCTTTTGTCAGACAGGTAAGGACTTCGATAATCGGTTGCAGGAGTTGGGTGGTACAGCCCTTGTACCACGCGTGGACTGTGATGTTGATTTTGATGAAGCAGCTGCAGAGTGGATGAATGAAGTACTGGCATCCTTAAGCAGTACATCTGCTGCTGCGAGTACGGTAACCACGGAGGCTGTTACAGCTGCGGTGAGCGGCGGGGAATCCGAATATGATCGCACGAATCCATTCAAGGCTGAAGTGTTGGAGAATCTCAATCTGAATGGCAGAGGATCGGACCGTGAAACACGCCACATTGAGTTGTCTTTGGAAGGTTCCAGCCTGGACTACGAGCCAGGTGACAGCCTTGGGGTATTCCCTGAGAATCATCCGCGCCTTGTGGAGGAATTGATTGCAGTCATGGGATGGAATGCCGATGAACGCGTGACCGTGAATAAAAACGGCGATCAGGCATCTGTGCAAGAAGCGTTGCTGCGTTATTTTGAAATTACAGCTGTGACGAAACCCGTCGTGGAACAACTTTCGAAACTGAATCCTGGGAGTGGCCTGACAGCGTTACTCGCAGATGATTCCGAATTCCGCACGGTCATGAATAGCTGTGATCTGCTGGATCTGGTTCATGATTATAATCTGAAAGGGATTCCTGCCGGAGAATTTGTAGCTGCTCTTCGCAAAATTCCGGCACGTCTATACTCCATAGCGAGTAGTTCGAAGTCTTTCCCGGATGAAGTTCATCTTACTGTTCGTTCGGTACGTTATGAAGCACGTGGCAGAGAACGTTACGGTGTATGCTCGGTACATCTGGCTGAACGAATCGAAGCTGGCGACACCTTGCCTGTATATATACAGCATAACCCGAATTTTAAGCTGCCTGAGAACCCGGATACACCGATCATCATGGTTGGCCCAGGTACAGGTGTGGCGCCGTTCAGATCTTTCCTTGGTGAGCGTGAAGAGACAGGAGCAGAGGGCAAGACATGGCTGTTCTACGGAGATCAGCATTTCGCCACGGACTTCTTGTACCAGACGGAATGGCAACGTTGGCTCAAAGATGGTGTGCTCACGAAGATGGATGTAGCCTTTTCACGTGATACGGAACAGAAAGTGTATGTACAACATCGCATGCTGGAACACAGCAAAGAACTGTACCAGTGGCTTCAGGAAGGTGCAAGCGTATATATCTGTGGTGACGAGAAAAAAATGGCACATGATGTGCATGCTGCGCTCACCACGATTCTTGAACAAGAAGGCGGTTTATCGCCTGAGCAGGCATCGGAATATCTGACACGGTTACAGCAGGAGAAACGTTATCAGCGGGACGTCTATTAATCACCGGCCCAGCCGGATTGCACCATCCCGCAGAGACGAGAGGAGAAAGCAGCATGGTTTATAATAACTTACTTAACCCACAGCGCACGAATAGCGATGTGGAAGATATAAAGATCAAAAGTGATTACTTGCGCGGAAGTCTGACCGAAACGTTGGCTGATCGTATCACGGGGGCTATTCCAGAGGACGACAACCGTCTGATGAAACACCACGGTAGTTATATGCAGGATGACCGTGACCTGCGTAACGAGCGTCACAAATCCAAGCTGGAGCCTGCATACCAATTCATGTTACGTGTGCGTGCTTCCGGTGGGATTGTAACCCCGGAGCAGTGGTTGATGATGGATCGGGTAGCGCATAAATATGCGAATGAGACGATTCGTCTGACTACACGTCAGTCTTTCCAACTGCATGGCGTACTGAAGTGGGATCTTAAAAACACCATTCGCGAAGTGAACGATTCGTTGTTAAGCACACTGGCTGCATGTGGTGACGTAAACCGTAACGTGATGTGTAACCCGAATCCGAATCAATCTGATGTGCATGCTGAAGTGTATGAGTGGGCATGTCAGGTGAGCAATCATTTGGACCCTCGGACCCGGGCTTATCATGAGCTGTGGCTGGACGGAGAGAAAGTGGTTGATTCCCAGGACTCGGACGAAGAAGTTGAACCAATCTATGGCAAAGTGTATTTGCCACGGAAGTTCAAAATCGGTATTGCTGTACCACCATCCAATGATGTGGACGTCTATTCACAGGATCTTGGCTTTATTGCTATTGTGGAGAATGGCAAGTTGCAAGGCTTCAACGTTTCCGTTGGTGGTGGGATGGGGATGTCTCATGGTGACGCCAAAACCTATCCTCAGGTGTCCAAAGTCATTGGTTTCTGTACGCCGGAGCAAATGATTGATGTGGCAGAGAAAACAGTTATGATTCAGCGTGATTATGGAGATCGTGCAGTTCGTAAACATGCTCGTTTCAAATATACGCTGGATGATCGTGGTGTGGAGTGGTTTGTCGAAGAGCTGACCACCCGTCTGGGATGGAAACTGGATGCGGCACGTCCATATCATTTTGAGACTAACGGAGATCGATATGGTTGGGTAAAAGGTAATAATGGCAGATGGCACTACACGCTGTTCATTCAGAATGGTCGTGTAAAGGATGTTGATGGATATCCTCTCATGACGGGTTTACGTGAAATTGCCAAAGTGCATACGGGTGATTTCCGTCTGACTGCGAACCAAAATCTAATCATCGGTAATATTAGCAGCCAGAAAAAGAAAAAGATTGAAGCACTCATTCAGCAATATAATCTGACTGATGGTGCACATTACTCAGCGCTGCGCAGAAGTTCAATGGCTTGTGTTGCGTTTCCGACCTGCGGCCTTGCGATGGCTGAGTCCGAACGTTACTTGCCGTCCCTGATCGACAAACTGGAGCCTGTACTCGACGAAGCCGGGCTGAGAGACGAAGAAATTGTCATTCGGATGACCGGCTGCCCGAACGGATGCGCAAGACCTATGCTGGCAGAGATTTCATTTATCGGTAAAGCACCAGGGAAATACAATATGTATCTCGGTGGCAGCTTCACTGGACATCGCTTGAATAAGTTGTACAAAGAAAACATTGGTGAAACTGAGATTCTGGACACGTTAACTCCAATGGTGAATCAGTATGCCAAGGAGCGCAATGAAGGGGAACATTTCGGAGACTTTGTCATTCGTGCGGGTTATGTTCCTGAAGTGTTGGATGGTCGACAATTTCACGCTTAATTGACCGAGTAAGATAACTGAAATTAGGACTGATTTAGGGCGGAAGCATTCCTTTATGGGGTGCTTCTTGTCTGCTATATATGGAGTGAATAGAGGTAACGTTAGTTGCTGCTGAGAGATTTATGAGAGGATAAACTGAAGCTAATCTTCAAATGGAGATGGATAATCACCGCAGTTATTCCCATTATTTCGTGTGTATTAACTTGTTGAAGTACGCTCAACAAGATATAATGGCATAGTAGAAAGCAGATTAAATGTTGAAAGTGAGCGGAAACGATATGGGTCGTAAGTGGAATAATATCAAGGAAAAGAAAGCTTCAAAAGATGCAAACACGAGCCGGGTCTACGCTAAATTCGGCGTTGAGATCTATGTAGCTGCCAAGAAGGGCGAACCGGACCCGGAAGCGAACCGTGCACTGAAAGTCGTGCTGGAACGTGCCAAAACGTATAATGTACCCAAAGCCATCATTGATCGTGCGATGGAAAAAGCAAAAGGCAGCGGGGATGAGAACTATGAAGAGTTGCGTTATGAAGGCTTCGGACCGAATGGTGCGATGGTCATCGTTGATGCACTCACTAACAATGTGAATCGTACAGCGCCTGAAGTGCGCTCTGCGTTTAACAAAAACGCTGGCAACATGGGTGTCAGTGGTTCTGTTGCTTACATGTTTGATCCAACAGCGGTTATTGGTATAGAAGGCAAAAACTCCGAGGAAGTACTGGAACTTCTGCTTGAAGCAGATGTGGATGTACGTGATATCGTGGACGAAGACGATGCTGTAATTGTATATGCAGAACCGGATCAATTCCACGCTGTACAAGAAGCATTCAAAGCTGCTGGTATTACTGAGTTCACAGTAGCCGAGCTGACCATGCTTGCGCAAAACCATATTGAACTTCCAGAGGATGCACAAGCTCAGTTCGAGAAACTGATCGATGCGCTTGAAGACCTTGAAGATGTTCAGCAAGTTTACCACAACGTAGAGTTTGTTTAAGATAACGAAACGATATGTGGTTTGATTGTATAAAAAGAGTGTCTGACCAATCTATGGGATTGGACGGACACTCTTTTTTGTTCGTTTACGAGTCAGACTGCAACGTTCCAGGGGACTGCTCTGATTTTTTCGATTTCCCCCCACCGAACTTGAACAATACAATTCCCCCAACAATGACAAGTACACCGAGCAGCTGATTCCACGAAAAAGGAATTTGCTCCAGACCGAGCCATCCCATGGAATCAAACAATAGAGCAAAACTCAGTTGGGATGTTAGCACGATCGAGATGGCATATGTGGGACCAAGCAGCTTCATGCCTTGCACGAGACAGAAGACCACGCCAACGCCGATGGCTCCACTGAGCCAGTACCAGGGTTGCATATGCTGGAAGCTGAATGTATTTTTGCCCTCCACTAGCAGGGAGATGAGGAAAGAAGCAATGAATCCGGTGAAAAGCACCATCGTTGTTGTAGACCATGAACCGGTGCGTTCATTGACTTTACTATTAAAAATCGTTTGCAGACTGACAAGTGCACCTGCCAGTAGCGCAAGCGAAATACCTGTGATTAACATGGTTGTCGAACTCCTTATTCATAAATGTTGTGGCCTGTTATTTCACGTAGACCCGCCCGGTCCTTGATCATAATCAATCCCTGATGTCGTTCAATTAACCCGTCTGCACAGAGCTTCTGGATGACCCGGTTCAGGTGTCGGTAACTGGTGCCGATCAGATTCGCGATGTCGGTCAGATTGAACGCGTCCAGCTCTTCATGAACGACATTGCCCGCTTCTTCTGTTGAGATGGAGAGCAGGTAGCTGACTAGACGAACCTCAACGGGATACATCAGGTTGAAATTGGAAAAATTCGAGTCAATGTAGAATTTGTGAGAGATGATTTTAAGCAAAAATTTAAGTAAAGGTGCATAATCGCTGGCAAGCTCAGCAAGCCATTGATAATGAATGCGAAGCATCACCACAGGTGACACGGCCTGAACTGTATTAACAATATCGCTTTCACGGACATACTCTATGTCACCGACGACTTCAAGCGGTGTTTTGAAACAAAGCACCAGCGTTTTATCCTGAGCGGAGGTGGTGAAAATCTTGATTTTACCCTCGACCAGTACGTACAAATATTCGGAAGTTTCCCCTTCACGACAGATCAGTTCACACTTCTCAAAGTGGCATAACGTCATATGTGTACGCAGGGGCTCGTGAAATACAGTTTCGAGTTGATATTGCTTCAGATATTGTATTAATTGTTGCTCGTTATGGATCTCTTGCACGCTGTGATTCACCCCCGACGATATGTTTCAATCCTTCTCCAAAAACTATAGTTTCATAATAATGACACCAGTCACCATTAAGGCAATGCCCAGAAATTGCGGCAGTTTCATCTTTTGTTTCACCACGCCGAACCATCCGTTACTATCCACCAGAAAAGTCAGGAACAGCTGAGCAATGAGCAGGGCCGAGATCGTGAACGTAACCCCAATTTGCTGAATGGCCGTCACTTCGCTGAAAATAATGACAGCGCCAAAAGCACCTCCAGCCAAGTACATAGGTTTTACTTGTTTGAGTCCTTGAAGGTTGGTGTCTCTAACAAACATTAGGATCAGCGCCGCTAAGATGAACCCTGTCAGTTGTGTAATCGTAGCGGCTTGCCATGTGCCCATGTCGGTGCTAATCCGAGTATTGGCAACACCTTGGAGCGTGATACACGCGCCGCCCAGTAATGCAAAAATAATTCCTCTCATATGTACGCTCCTTATTCAATCACTTCGACTTCTATTATTAAATGATAAATTGACTCTGAACGCCAAGGACAAATGTCCTGAGCTTTGAAGTCACAGCATTTAGAGTACAATAAAGAACTCGGGAAATCCAGATGGGGCATGAAGAGAGGCGTGGCATATATGCTCAGTACTCATTTTTCATCATAATCTAACGAACCAACTGATTCGATTGAATTGAGAAATCTAACAAATCTCAGCGACGTTAAATGGGCTATGTTGGGTAGAAATGGGCGGTAAAACAGGGGGAATGGAGGCATAGGGTGTCTACGATTCGTTACTTTTGAAAATCGGCAAATATTCGCTAAATAGAGTGTGTCAGGTTCGTTAGCTATCCAAAAAATGAAACGAGAGTCTGCCCAGCGTCCCCGGAGCATAGTAAGTATCCAAAGCTCCAGGGTAGGACAGGCAGATTAGAAGCAATCAGCTAGAAGATCTTCTCCGTACAAATCCAATGATCCTACTTGATCACAGTGTAAACAGGCTTCTCGCCTACAAAACGAACAGACAATTCGGGAAAACGTTCTGCCAACCTGTCTGCCAATAACTTCATTCCCGAAGCCTCGCTCTCTGCATGCCCCATCATGATCAATGCCTTGGACTTGCCTTGTTGCACAGCATCACGGATATATTCCGGTGTCTCCCATTCGAATCCTTCTCCAGCGATGATGAGATCCAATTGCTCATTCTGAATCAAGGGAATCGTCACAGGGCCATTGCCACGAAAACCTACCAGTACCGCTGCACGTCTACAGACTATTTCCGCATTACCTGCAACGCGTACATAATCGATGCCCAGGGAACTTTTCACATGGTGAGCAATAGCTTCAACGGTGCGTCCTTCCGGAAAAGAAAGGATGTCTGCTTCCGCTAGTTGTTGCTCCACATAAGAGGACCACCCCAAGGCCTGAATCAGTCCTTCGGTAATGCCATCCGGTTGGAAGCGGTGGATGATATCATGACATCGATAGATGGAAATGCCTGCTTCGGTGATCAAGCTTTTTTTAGTTTCATAAACTGGATCATTGGCTAACCAATCGGTATGACTGTGATGGTTGTAGAAGGGGGATTCATGAGCGATAATTAGATTGGCCCCACGTTGTACGGCATGTTCAATGACATGTTGAGTGGGCATAAAAGTAACAAACACACCTGTGACCGTTTGGTCGGACGAGCCAGTAATCAGCCGATCTACCGTGTTCTCCGGTAACTCTACATGGGCTGTGAGATACTGTATAATGTCTTGAATGGTTATATTCATGAACATAAGTCCTCCAAAATAATAGATTTTATTGTTATTGTATCATTTTGAAGAATAAACAGTAGAATAGAAAGGTCTTGCTTGAAGTGACAAAAGGAGTTATACTGATCAAACATAACGGAATGAACGTTCATTCCTATATAAAGGAGGGATAGCCACATGGCTAAAAGCAGCAAAAAAGATGATATTTTTGCAGCTGCTTTAACGCTTTTTGCCCAGCGGGGATTCGATGCAACAACCATGCCGATGATTGCTGATTCGGCTCAGGTGGGGGCAGGCACTATTTACCGTTATTTTACGAACAAGGAAGTATTGTTGAATGAACTTTTTCAGAAAAGTATCAGGGAGTTTCTTGATGCCTTAAAACAGGGATTTCCGAATGAGCCGATACCTGTACGAGACCAGTTTCATCATATTTTTCGTGGATTGTTCAAGTTCGCAGAGTCCGACCCGGATCGCCTAAAGTTTATTAATTCTACGGGTAATGCATTGCATTTTCACGATGAAAGCAAGGAAAGTGTCAATGAATTTATGGGGTTTCTGAATGAATGCATACATAAGGGGCAGCAGCAAGGAGCCATTATTATACTGCCTACAGAAGCTTTAATGAATATAGTTTACGGTGCTTTCATACATTTGTTTGAACACTTTAACAAAGGTCTCCTGGAAGCGACGCCGGAGCTAATGAACCAGCTTGAGGAGTGCCTGTGGAATGCCATTAGAGTCCATTGATTCTATTGGCCTTTTTTACAACATAAACGGAATGAATATTCATTCCTATACTAGACATAAGGTGTGTGAAGATAAATCATGAATAAACTTAGGAATCCCAGAACGATTTCCCTGATTTTTTGGATACTTATTACTCTCGTTTCTGTAGTGGCGATGCCTGATTTTGGTCAACTGGTAAAAGAAAAAGGACAGATTTCAATTCCTGAAACGGCACAAAGCCAGGTTGCTGCGACTATGTTGAAAGATATGGATAAGGATAGCGGGAATACTTATTCCCTCATTGCTGTATTTAATAGTGGAGAAGATACACAAGCATTAACGAACCAGCAAAAGACGGAGATCGAATCCGTTTTATCCAACCTGAAAAATCAGAAAAAGCAACTGAATATTGAGACGATCACAACCCATCTGGATGGTGAAGAGCAAGCTGATCGGCTTATATCCGAGGACCAAACCACGATCCTGACTCAAATTACCGTCACTAAAGATGAGAATATTCCTCTTTCGGAAGTCATTAGTCTATTAAAAGAATCTACAACCATCCCTGATGTGGATACATATCTGACGGGAGCTGACCTGATCGATGATGATTTTGGTAAATCGATTGAAGACGGTGTGCAGAAAACAGAAATTATCGCGATCATTTTCATCCTCGTTATCCTGATTATTATTTTTAGATCGCCGATCATACCTGTTATTTCACTGCTCACGGTAGGTGTATCTTACGTTGTTTCATTAGCTATTGTGGGATATCTTGTAGATTGGTTTAACTTTCCGTTCTCGAACTTTACTCAGATATTTATGGTCGTTATCCTCTTTGGTATTGGTACGGATTATAATATCTTGTTATATACCAGATTCAAGGAGGAGCTAAGTAGACAAAATGGCGATGTGATTCTTGCGACCAAAACGACATTTAAAACAGCAGGCAGAACCGTATTGTATAGCGGCATCGCTGTATTCATCGGATTTCTTGCACTCATGCTTGCCAAGTTTCAGTTATATCAGGCAACCTCTGCGGTGGCGATCGCAGTAGCGGTTCTCATTATCGTCCTCAATACGTTGAACCCGTTCTTCATGGTTGTCATGGGCAAAAAAATGTTCTGGCCATCGAAAAAATTCGAAGGCCATGCGGACAGCCGACTGTGGGGATTTTTATCCCGCCAATCGGTACGAAGACCTTTCCTGGCAATCATTCTGGTTGCGGTGATTAGTGTTCCTTTATTATTCAGTTACAGTAATCGACTAAGTTATAATGATCTGTTTGAAGTCAATAATGACTACAATTCCAAACAGGGGATTAATCTGATTATGGAGCATTATGCACCAGGATTCTCAGCGCCAACAACATTGGTTGTGCAATCCGAGCAGGCAATGGACAATCAGACATTGCTGAAGGCACTGGATGAACTGACGGATAAGATGTCCAAGGTGGAAGGTGTCTCTGAGGTTTACAGTGTCACTCGACCAACTGGAGTCCAAATTAAAGAGTTGTATATTAACGATCAAGCAGAGGAGCTTAATCAGGGTATTGGTAAAGCAAACGATGGTGTGGGCGAAATTAAGGAAGGTTTGTCCTCTGCAGCTGGACAGCTTCAATCTTCGAATGATTTAAGTAACGTACAGCTGTTGATTGATGGAACAAGCCGGTTGCAAGTTGGAGTAAATGCATTGGGAGACGCCATGAATCAGGTATCTGATGGGCTGAATAATGGGGAAGAAGGGGCAGAGACGTTGAAAAACGGACTTACTACCCTTAAAGAAAAGGTTGGAGTCCTGTCTAAAGGTGCCAATGATCTGCAAAAAGGGTATACGCAACTTGAACAGGGATTTGGTTCCTTTAGTGGTACTTTCACAAGCATCAAGACAGCTATTAAGGGAGCGCTTGATGCCTATGCTCAGATCGAAGGCAGCATGACCCGTCTAATTGTGAATCACCCTGAGTTACAACAAGAAGAAGATGCTGTACAAGTGATTAGTATTTCTCAAGCGGCTCAAACTGAACTGAACGCGTTATACACACAGTTGGACCCGTTGATGCAGCAGTACAATGGGGCTATGGTTTCTTTCAAGGAAGCCAACGAGTCAATGGCTCAAATTAGTGGCGGTCTGACTCAGGTTGCTGTAGGTGTCGGTCAGCTTGAAGACGGTGCTGGCGAGCTATCCAAAGGTTTGGCGACTGGAGCCAATGGAACCAAGCAGATAGCGGGTAAAACATTGGAAGTGAAAGATGGGCTGGGTCAGATTAATGAAGGACAGAGTCAGTTGTTAAGCGGTCTGAACGATTTACAGGAAAAAATGGGTGAGTTGAAATCCGGATTGACCGAAAGTACAAAAGGACTCTCAGATGTGTCGAAGGGGCTTGGTGATGCCGAAGATTATTTGGCTCATCTTGGCCAGTCTGATGCTGCGAAAAGTTTCTACATTCCAGAAGAGGTATTAAAAGGAGAAGAGTTTCTAAGTTCACTCGACATGTATATGTCTTCGGATCGGAAGACAGTGGAAATCTCCATTATTTTGACCGATAATCCATATTCGAAAGAAGCGATGGATGTTGTTCAAAATCTTAACAAGCAGTTGGAAACGGCTTTGGTTGGCACGGATTTGAGTGAGGCGAAAGTGGCACTGGGCGGCATACCGTCACAGAACCTGGATATGAAAGAATTATCCGGAGGTGATCTGAATCGGACGTCCATGATCATGCTGATTGGAATTGGATTGATACTTTTGTTCATTATTCGTTCGTTTTGGCAGACTGTAATCATTATAGGTGCGTTATTCCTGACGTATTATGTGGCCCTTGGTCTGAATGAATTGCTGATGGTTGGCCCGCTTGGCGTTGACTATCTGAGCTGGAACGTTCCTTTCTTCAGTCTGATCATGATTGTTACACTTGGTGTGGACTACAGTATCTTCCTCATGATGAAATATCGTGAGATTGAAGGAGATCCAATTCATAAAATTACGGAAGCTTCCCGTAATATAGGAGGGGTCGTGATCTCGGCGGCAGTAATATTGGGAGGTACCTTCGCCGCACTAATTCCTTCCGGTGTTGTTACGCTGATTGAAGTAGCTATTTCTGTCATCATCGGATTGGTTTTGCTAAGTTTTGTCATGCTTCCAATCTTGCTTCCGGCTCTAATCAGTCTATTACACAAGTTAAAAAACTGGGGTTCGGGGTCCGATCCCATAAACAAATAAACAAATAAATCATCTTTATATCAAACGATTCCTGACAAACATGACGTCAGGGGTCGTTTTTTATTTTTTTATCCTATGAATTATAACTAAGTTATCATAACAATGCGGGAAATAATCTAACGTGAAACAATGACGGATTCATATAGTTTTCTCAAACAAGAATAAGTATACTTACATAGAGTCTTTGTTTGTATTAAATGGAGCTGAGTGCAGCGCAAGTAGTTCTATTTTAAGGCACAATGAGAATCAGTTGAGGATAAGCATTCATTTGCAACAATGAAACAGATTGTGAAAGGGGATAACTAAGATGACTGCAACAACTATTATGGAACGTCTGAAGAGCGAGACAGCTCATTATCACAGACAAGTAGAACAGAACCCTTATGCAAAAGCCATTATGAATCAAACTGTGACTATAGAAGAATATAGAACATATTTAGAGAAATTTTATGGATTCCTGAAACCACTGGAAGATCAGGCTGTTCTGCTGCCTTTCTGGGAAAGTACGGAATTGGATATTGAGATTAGAGGCAAGGCTGTACTGTTGGAGAAAGATTTACGAAATCTGGGTGCCAGTGAAGAGAAAATCAGCCAACTTCCGCTCTGTGAAGAACTGCCGGATATTTCGACACCTGCCCGTTTGTTCGGATATCTGTATGTTATTGAGGGGTCCACGAACGGTGGACAGATCATGACCAAGCGTTTGTCGCAGTTCCTGCCCATTGAGGCCGATCGTGGTTTGGAATATTTCAATGCTTACGGCTCAGAGACAAGAACAAGATGGAGCGAGTTTACGGGTTTGCTGCAGCAGTCCATCAGCACTCCAGAAGATCATGACAACATGGTACACAGTGCATCAGAGACATTCCGACTATTAGATCAATGGATTAATACGTAGGGCGGACTTTTTTCATATATTAAAAGGAACCTATATAAGTTGAAACAATACATTTACACCTAACGGAGAGGACAGAGAAAAGTTAAATAGACATGATGAAAAGAGGGCAGATATGCCTTCTTTTTTGTGTCCAGGAATGTCTAAATTTCGTCACCGCAGACACAGGACAAGTGATATAATGATCCCTATGGATACACTTGTTCGTATTCTGTCTTGGAGGAGGGTGAGATAACGTTCTATGAAAGACAACTCAAGACAATTGGAATTTATGGAGATAGATCTGAGTGAAGAACCTGAAACAGCAGCAGTTCCGGTTCCCGATCGTTCAACCATTGTGCAGTCTGCAGATGATACGATGCCGCATCGTGGAGGGATATTGTCCTCAGAGAAACGTTTTGTAGAGGAAGCAAAGCAGTGGGCAGAGATGGAGGGGGATGTATCCCCGTGGGTTCCCTTTATGAGTTACTGGCCAACGTATGGCGTGATGAATGAAGCCCAGCGCAAGTGGTATATGTTTTGGAGGAAGGAAGTACGTCAGGGGAGATACCCGGATACCGATCTGTCCTATCTATTTGTTCATATCTACGAGTTAATTAACGGGATTGACTGGCAGAATCCTCAGGATGGTTATGATCAATTGAAGCAGCTATGGGTGAACTACCGTGAACGGCTGCCCCAATTAAATATATATATGCAAGAGTGGATGGTCGATTATGTGCTGGTCCATCAGATGGAGATGTCCTTATCCGAGGTCATGGGCCTTTCGGGCGGATACCTGCCAGCAGAGATGCTGGATAGGGAGCTGCAACGCATTTTACAGGATAATGTATCGGATATATCGCTGAATATGCTGCAAAGATACTATGATTACGATATTACGCTCAGTAAATTCTACAGAGATGGCGGCAAAGAAGTGATGGAGCAGTACATCCCGCGGGTCATGGCCTTGGTTGATTCGTACCTGGAACGTACCCGACAAGTTGGACTGTTGCCTGAGTGTGATCCTAACGATGAACGCACGATGGAGCGCATTCTGTTTCGCAAAGCTGTCTATGATGATTCGATCTATGGAAGATCGGTAGCGTTCAGATATATGCCCATAGGTGAACAGGCTGAATTTGTGCAGATGGTTACGCGGATCTATCGATGTACTGAAAATAAACTTCGTGAACTGCTCGGATTCAGAGGCCGATTGCGAGGACAGACTCTTGAACCCGAACTTGCAAATCTGATTGAACGTTACTTGGACAAAACATATGCGATCGAGCAGGCGGAGTCTGTGGAACAACCGATGATTCGGATTGACACAGAGAAATTGGCATCGTTACAGCAGGAAAGTGAGTACGTGCGATTGGCGCTTACAATTGAGGAAGATCACCCTTCTGAAGTGAAGGATGAAGAGGTTAACAACGCAAATGTTGCAAGTAATTCAGTAGATGCGCTAGAAGCAAGGGATGAGATCGCTCCAACTGAAGGTTCCATGGAGTCGGAGCCATGCGCAGTAGAGATTGCAACAGGAGCGCAAGTAGAATCGATTAGGTTGCAGTGGGACGAGTCTGCTGAGGCTGATCTGGATGAAGAATGGCTGCTCTTTGCCAAGGAACTCTCCCCTCAGCAGGTACAAACGATTCATGTTCTACTTGGCGCAAGTCCAGATACGGAGCTGATGCGTCTGGCTGAGCAATATGGAACGATGCCTACGCTTCTGCTGGATGAAATTAATGATGTGGCTATGGAAACGATTGGTGATCTTCTGATTGATGGTGATCGGATTGTTCCTGATTATATAGATGTGTTCGAACATGTGAAGAGGTGATACGCAGTGACAGAACTTAAAATACCGAAGCGGCTGACCACCGCACTTGTAAATTCATTGACGGCGGGTGTTGTCCCACGAATTGGGCTGGAGCAGATTGCTGTTGGTCGGAAACCGGAAGTGGAAGCCATCTTGCGGGATATGGACAATATCGCCGAGGGAGGCGCAGCGTTTAAACTCATTACGGGTCGTTACGGCAGCGGTAAAAGCTTTCTTTTGCAGATGATTCGTAACTATGCGATGGATCGTGATTTCGTTGTGGCGGATGCGGATCTGTCACCTGAGCGACGACTGGTGGGAACCAAAGGCCAGGGACTTGCGACATATCGCGAACTGATGACTCGCCTGTCTACACGCACACGCCCGGATGGGGGAGCGTTGGAGCCGATTTTGCAAAAATGGATCGCAGGGTTGCAACAATCCACGATGCAGAGTCAGAACCTGCGCCCGGATGATCCCGCTCTGCCGCTTGAGGTAGAGAAACAGATTTATGCGGTGACGGGGGAGATGCAGAATCTGGTTCACGGCTTTGATTTTGCCAAAGTACTGGCGTCATACTGGAACGGGTACAAGCTGGCTGATGATGATCGCAAACAGGCGGCCCTTCGCTGGCTTCGAGGAGAATTCGCAACCAAAACGGAAGCGAAAAAAGAGCTGGCTGTTGGCGTTATCATTGATGATGACAACTGGTATGACTACTTCAAACTATGGTCTGAATTCACAGCGCGCATTGGTTACAAAGGATTGCTGTTGTTCATTGATGAAGCGGTGAATCTGTACAAAATTACAAACAGTGTCTCCCGTCAAAGCAACTATGAGAAATTGCTGACCATGTTCAATGATACGATGCAGGGCAAGGCGGAGCACCTGGGCATATTTGTAGGTGGTACGCCGCAATTTGTGGAGGATGAACGGCGCGGATTATACAGCTATGAGGCGCTTCGCTCCAGGCTTATTGATGGTCGTTATGCAGCCAAAGCGTATGCGAATTACACAGGTCCGATCCTGAAGCTGGCGATGTTATCGCATGAAGAGATTCTGATTTTACTTCAGAAGCTGCGGCAGATTCATGCCCTGCATTTTGGATACAGCGCAAGTCTGACGGATGAACAATTGGTTGATTTTATGCAAACGGCGGTGAACCGACTGGGTGCGGATGAATTGCTGACCACGCGTGAAGTGGTACGGGATTTTATGGATGTACTACATACGTTACACCAGAATCCTGAAGTGACTTATACTCAATTACTTGGCGAGCGGGCTGCGAAACCTCAGGAAACGGGTAAAGGGGCAGATGCTTCCGCAAATACGGATGATCTGGACGACTTTCTGGCGGAGTTTGAATTATGAGTGATAATCCGTTCTATCGGCTGGCGCCGTTTGTTCAGGAATTTATTTATAAAAAAAGATGGGAATCGCTTCGTCCTGCCCAGATTGAGGCCTGCAATATCTGTTTTCATACCCCGCATCATATGCTGATTGCGGCGGGAACGGCCTCCGGCAAGACGGAGGCGGCTTTTTTTCCTGCATTGACCGAGCTGTATGAACGGCCTTCCAAGTCGGTTGGTATTTTGTACATTGGACCTCTGAAAGCCCTGATTAATGATCAATTCGAACGTCTTAAGGATCTGTTATCCGAAGGAAATATTCCGGTTTGGCATTGGCACGGGGACGTACCTCAGGCGGAGAAAACAAAACTGATGAAAAATCCGTCCGGTGTGCTCCAGATAACGCCAGAATCGCTGGAAGGTCTGCTCATGAATCGACCGAATGCAATCCCGGCGCTGTTTCATGACTTGCGATATGTCATCATCGATGAGGTGCATGCTTTCATGGGAGCGGATCGGGGCATTCAAGTACTCAGCGAGCTTGCCAGAATCGAGCGTATGGCTGGCTGTGCACCGCGAAGAGTGGGCTTGTCCGCCACACTTAGTGACTATGATGCGGCTACATCTTGGCTTGCTGCGGGAACGCAGCAGGGGGTGGATGTGGTCTCTTCCCCGGGCGGTCGCAAGTTGCGACTGCGGGTGGAACATTTCTCCTTTCCAGATGCACAGGACGAGGAGCAGGCGGAGCAGCTTCATAACGCACGTAAAGCGTACTACGACTTCATCTATGAGAGCACACATCGTAAAAAAGCGTTGATCTTCACCAACAGCCGAACGGATGCTGAAGTCACCATTCTTGAGATGCGGCGAGTCGCGGCTCGCAGGCAAGAGCGTGATGTGTTCCATGTGCATCATGGAAGTATCTCGGCCATGCTGAGGGAAGAGACGGAAGCTGCCCTACGCACAGGATCGGGGCCCGCGGTTGCTGCGGCAACGGTCACGCTTGAACTGGGCATCGATCTGGGCGAACTGGAACGTGTGGTTCAGCTCGGTGCACCGTATAGTGCGTCCAGCTTTGTACAGCGTCTGGGACGTTCAGGGAGACGAGAGGACATGGCATCAGAGATGCTTTTTGTATGTCCGGAGGAAGAGGATGAGGAAGCGCAATTGCCAGCGCGTATGCCGTGGACGTTGATGCGTGCGATTGCTGTTATCGAACTGTATGTAAAAACGAAGTGGGTCGAGCCGCTTGAAGCCCGCAAAATGCCCATAGGTGTGCTCTATCATCAGACGATGAGCATGTTGAAAAGTATGGGGGAGGCGGAGCCGAGAGATCTTGCGGAAGCCATCCTTTCGCTGGCTCCATTTGCGTTGATTAGACCTGATCAATATCAGGTATTCCTGAATTACCTCATTGAGACGGATCATCTGCAATGGACAGAGGATCGAACATTGATTATCGGTCTGACAGGTGAGAAAATTGTGAATAATTATCGCTTCTACGCCGTGTTTAAAGACGATGAGGAACATAAAGTACTAAACGGCTCGGAAGAGATTGGTTCGATTACAACCGTGCCCCCACCTGGCTATTGCTTCTCGCTCGCAGGCAAACTGTGGAAAGTGGAAGAGGTCGATCACAAGCACAAGGCTGTGTATGTGAAGTCTGCAAAAGGTAAAGTAGATACATTATGGCTTGGCGCGGGAGGAGATATTCATACGTCGGTCGTACAGAAAATGCGTGAAGTGTTGTCCGACTCGACCATCTATCCCTATCTGTCACCGCAAGCCGTCAATCGACTTGAACGGGCACGCCGCCTAGCTCGTGAAAGTGGACTGTTGAAGCAAGTCGTGATTCCGGCAGGGGGAGATTCGATGTATGTTCTTCCTTGGGTAGGAAGTAAATCATTCCGTACATTGGAGCGCCTGATGAAGCATAATCTGTCCAAGAAACTTGCCTTGCGTTCGGTTGTGCCCATGGAGCCATATTATTTTGTAGTGTCCGGCAAGGTCGACGAACGAACATTGTTAGCCGAGATCATGAGTGAGTGTCGAACGGCTGAAGACGCATCTGCGTTACTGGCTGAAGATGAAGCGCCTTATCTGGGCAAGTATGATGAATTTGTCGCGCCGCCTTTGATCCGTGAGGCTTTTGCTGTGGATGGGTTAGATTTAGATGGATTGAAGGCAGGTTTACAACAAACATTGGAGTGGGACTCCTCAAGCTCCAATCGAACATGACGTTTTTACGTAATCAGAATACTCGAAGTATAGTACAGCGATCGAAGCGACTCGGTGTAATAATTTAGTTCAACTTTTTATACGGAATAGGGTTGACACCATCTCACCTCCCATGTAATATATGAAAAGTCGTCACACACGAATTACATCAAATTGCATATATCATTTCGTATAACCTCGCAGGCCAAAAGTGTACACAGGGCGAGGGTCTCTACGGGAAGCCTATACTTCCTAACTACGATGCCAAGGAATCAATGTATTCCTTGCTCGTAGTTAGGATTTTTTGCATTTAGATGGTGTCTGTGACCTTGGCATGAACCAACATGCAGGCGTATTTTTCTTATCATCAGGAGGTTTATTCACAATGAAATATTATCTATCCGTTCTCGCGGGAGCGATGAGCTATGGCATATTATCCACGATTGTGGTTCTGGCGTACGGCGAAGGATACAAACTTGGAGAGGTTGTGGGAGCACAGCTGATCACGGGTTTTCTTCTATCCTGGATGCTGGCGCTATACACAAAATTTAGAACAAAACGTAAGTCACAGGCAAATGGCAAAGCATCAGGAGCCGTGGCACAGGTATTCAAGCGGTTGACGTGGAAACAACGTCTGATATTGATGGCTGCTGGAACACCAACGGTAATAACAGGTCTCGTGTATTATCAGTCTTTGCGTTACATTCCGGCTTCACTTGCAATTATCCTGTTGTTCCAGTTCACTTGGATTAGTGTATTGATTCAGGCGATAAGCAAACGTCAACGTCCAGACAAAGTCACATTCCTGACGTTGATCATTCTGTTTGGTGGAACTTTGCTGGCAGCCGGTTTCCTGGAACAGGGACTGGGTGAGTTCAACGGTCTGGGTATTGCTCTTGGACTAATGGCAGCCGTAAGTTATTCCCTGTTTGTCTTGTTCAGCGGCAAAGCGGTTCCTTCAGCACATCCAGCCTTCCGCAGTGCGTGGATGGTTACAGGCGGATTGATCCTGCTGTGCATTTTGTTCCCACCGACATTCCTCTTTAACGGATTGATCTGGAGCCAGTTGCTTGTATTTGGATTGCTGCTTGGATTCTTCGGGGCATTCATTCCACCAGTACTGTTCGCCATCGGCGTTCCTCATATTGGTGGTGACATGGCCGGAATCCTGGGTGCAGTGGAGCTTCCAATTGCAGTATTGTTATCCTCAATCGTGCTCCATGAGCATGTCAGCGGATTGCAATGGTTCGGAGTTATTATTGTACTTATTGGTGTAGCCCTGCCAGAGTTGTATAAATTACGCATGAGACGAAGTCGAAATACACCGATCTATTCCTGAGTTATACCAAAAGGGATATTGCAAAGCATGAACGGGAATACCCGTAGATAAGCCTGAGAAATCAGGCTTTTTCTATTGAAATATTTTTGCTCAACCGCAATAGCCCAGAGGGGTCATTTTCATTGTCATGCGAATCAGGTATGCTTAAAGAATACATCCGTCTGTTAATTGAATATTGATGGGACATCGAATGAGGAGTGTTTATATGAAAAGCTGGTTTGGAAAAACATGGCCTTGGTTAACGCTGGGTCTGACCGTTGTTGTACTGCTTGGATCATTTTTGGTTTATTTTATGGGCAAAGACGTATCCCCCGGATCGGGAAGTGCGGTAACAGCACAAGCTGAGACTCCGGAGGATTTGAAGGGATATGAAGTCATTGATGTGGACGTGAGCAACGATGGTTTTGGACCAGACGTTATCGAGGTGAAAGCTGGCGTACCGACCAAAATCAACTTTATTCTGACCCGGTCGGTGACACATGTGAAATCAGTGGGATCACAAAAGCTTGGCATGGATCTATACATGCAAAAGGGACCCAATTATTATACGGTCGACAAAGATCTGCCCAAGGGAGAATATGAGATCCATTGCGGCATGTACATGATATATGCAACGATTAAGGTCGTATAAGCAGAAGGAGCAAGGTTTCGGGTCACCGAGCTTTGCTCCTTTTTTTGGTGCGTGATATCATGGAAAAGTGGGTAAAATCGATCAGGAGGTGGCGAAATGAAAGCGCTATTTATTGGAGGGACAGGCACCATCAGTACGGCCATTACGGAGATGCTTGCACAGCAAGGCTGTGAACTTTATTTAATTAATCGCGGCAATCGGAACGATGACTTACCTAGTGAGGTCAAGGTACTTCAAGCGGATATTAATGACGAGGCACGTGTAGCGGAACTGATAGCTGAGCTGGAATTTGATGTTGTGGCGGATTTTATCGCTTTTGTACCGTCTCAATTGGAGCGAGATTACCGTTTGTTCAAGGATAAAACCAAGCAGTTTATTTTTATAAGTTCGGCATCTGCATATCAGACACCTTTGGCTGATTACCGGATCACGGAAGGGACGCCCTTATCGAATCCATATTGGGAGTATTCACGCAACAAGATTGCCTGTGAAGACTATCTGATGAAACAATACCGCGAGCATGGGTTTCCTGTTACCATCGTGCGTCCGAGCCATACGTATGGCGACAAATCGGTACCTCTCGGTGTTCATGGTGCTCAAGGCAGCTGGCAGGTTCTCAAGCGTATCCGTGAAGGCAAACCCGTTATCATCCACGGAGATGGCACCTCACTGTGGACCATTACGCACAATACTGATTTTGCCAAAGGGTTTATCGGGCTGATGGGAAATATCCATGCCATTGGTGAATCGGTACATATCACCTCAGATGAATCCGTCACCTGGAATCAGATTCATGAGATTATAGCTGGTGTGTTGGGAGTTAAGCTTCATGCGGTACATGTACCCTCTGAGTTCTTGGCCGCATGCAGTGATCAGGATCTTCGCGGCGGATTGCTGGGTGACAAAGCCAATACCGTTGTGTTTGATAACAGCAAGCTGAAGCGGCTTGTTCCGGAATTTGTAGCAACGACAAGAGCTGATCAGGGCATTCGACGTACGATTGAGCACATTCTGGCGCATCCTGAATTACAGACCGAAGATCCGGAATTTGATGTATGGTGTGACAAGGTCGTTGGCGCACTAGACGAAGCGTTATTAAAGATCAGAGATGAGAAATGAGAAGTAAGGCGTTCATGATCAAGTGTTTACATTCATGCGCTTAATCGTTATAATCAAGAAAAAATGACACTTGTTAGGGGAGGCACCCCAACTTAGGACATCGTTCCTTTGTTGGGGTGCCTCCTTTTTTTTGTGTGCCAAAAAGGAGAGTAGACGTTGAAGAAATCAGGAAAACGTGTGAAGAAACAAGCGGAACAATTAACCAAAGTGGTACTGGCATTTGCGTTATTATCACCTCAAGCCCTGTTGCTTGAATGGGGCGCAACGACGGTAATGGCTGAAACGGTTGAAACCATCGGGATTGTATCCGATACGTCCAGCATGAAGGCTGTACAGTCCTCCAAGGTGAAAGTGGAGATGAACAGTGATGGTAAATACAGAATTGTATTACTACCAAACACAAATGTATTTTACGGTGGTGATACAGGGAATGTATCTACGATTATCGACCATAATGGATCACCCGTGAACTTCAAAACATTGCCGCTTAATTATTACCGAATTAACAATAATGTGATTGAAATGTCCCGGCAAAAGGACAATGTCGAATATATTTTGCGTGTATCTATCGTTAATGCTACCTCACAAGGTGGGTACATGAAGGTTGAACTGGAAGCTATCAACCGTAGTGGAACGGCACTGAATCTGGGTGGAACATTTTATTGGGATACGATGGTGAATGGTAATGATGCATCTCCGTTTGAAGTCATCGAGAATGGATGGCGCAATTACAGCGGCGGCGTTCAGGTCACGGCTTTTTATGCGAATACGTACAATGTTGTGAATGCAGATCGCATATACATGGGACAGTACAGCGGTCCGGACAATGCGCAGCTAACAGGGGGTTCTTCACCTTCGTCATTCACTCCAGGCCAGACCGTTACGGCTAGTGATACAGCTGCACAATTCTGGTGGAATGCCAAAGCAACAGCGAATCAGGCTTCACGCAAATTTTCAACGATCGTGGGAATCGGCCCTCAGAACGTTCCGCCTTCATTTACACTAACGGCTCCTTCTTCGGGGCAAACGTATTACAAAGGCGAGCAACTTCAGATCTCTGGTACAACGCGAGATACGGATGTAGGCGACCTGTTGACCGTGAAATGGTCCATTGATGGTGGGTCTGAGAACATTTTGACTCAGATGACCGCAACGGGTTCAAATCAGTCTTTCAACACCAATTACACATTGCCTGACACCCTGCCAGATGGTACACACACATTGCAAGTATGGGTCATGGATGACAAAGGTGGGGTGTCCTCAGCAGGAACCGTTAACTTTACGGTAAGGAGTTTTGTTGTGCCGGGAACGCCGACATATACATTGGTTAATTCTAATAACTTGACGGTAAATTGGGAAAAGAAGGCGAATGATGCATCCGTTACGTATGAACTGAAAAATATGACCACGAATCAGATCGTGGATACAGGTGCGTCAAACAGTCGGCAGGTGACTGGGCTCACTCCGAATACGAGTTATTCTTTTGCTGTACGTGCCAAAAATTCAAGTGGTTCCTTCACGGGGTACTCCAGTCCATCCACCAAATATACATTGGCGAATCCACCCGCTGCTGCGGCTGTGACACAATCAGGCAACTCTGTTACAGCGAGCTGGAATAATAATGAAAATCCTGCGGGCACCCATTATAAAACGGAAATACGCAGTCCAGGTGGGCAAGTCCTCGCAACGGGAACAACAACGTCCACACGTACAGCGTTTGCCCTGACCGGACTCGCGGACGGAAAATATGAAGTATTTGTGGCGGCACTGAATGGTGAAGGGATACAGACCCCGTTTATATCTGCTGGAGAGATGATTAAAGATACGACGGGTCCAACTGCTCCTTCAGTTACAGTGACTCCATCCACATGGACCAAGGAAGATGTTCTGGTCACGGTTGAAGAAGGAAAGGATGCCTTGAGCGGAACTCAGAAGACTGAAGTAAAAGTTGGTCCGGCAGGAGAATGGCGTGAATACAGCGCTCCGTTTACCGTAAGCAGTGAAGGAAACACAACTGTTATGGCACACAGTATTGATGCGTTTGGTAATACAGGACAGGAAACGGCTGTGACAGCCAGAGTAGATCGGACGGCACCAACGCCACCTGTCATCTCGTTGAATCCGCCCGATTGGACAAAAGCGGCGGTAATCGTGACATTAACGGAGGGTACGGACGAAGCAAGTGGCATTAGTCTGACACAGTACAAGTTAGGAAGTGAGGGAGAATGGATCGACTATAAGGCTCCTCTTACACTCAGTGAAGAAGGAATAACCGAGATTTACGCACGAAGTGTTGATCGAGCCGCCAATGTCAGTGCTTCCACTTCGGCAACAGTCAGAATCGACAAGACTGGGCCTGAGCAACCAACGATTACGTTAAGTGAAGAGGGTTGGACGAATCAGGATGTAACTTTTGCAATAAACAGTGGTGAAGATGCGGGCAGTGGACTTGCCAAGAGTCAATATCGACTTAACAAAGAAGGTCCCTGGATCGATTATACGGGTGAAGTGACGGTTACCAATGAGGGAGAAACGATCGTATATGCACGCTCACTTGACCGTGTAGGCAATATAAGCACATCCGCTCAGGCTACAGTTCGAATTGACACGACAGCTCCAACCGAGCCGGTGATTAGTTTAAGCCCTTCTGGATGGAGTAAAGAACATGTGCAATTCACTATCGCTGGAAGTGTGGATGAACAAGCGATATCCTATGAATACAGCATGAACGATGCTCCTTATATTGCAGGCAATACGGGTACAGTAAGCACAAACGGCGCTACCACCATTCGGTCTAGAGCAAGGGATACTGTTGGCAATGTAAGCAAGGAAGTGAGTCGAATCGCCTATGTGGATCAGATGGCTCCAACGATTACATTTGCACCGAACGGACATGCTTGGACGGACATGGATATATCCACTAACATTCAGTATGCCGATGCCCACTCAGGCATTCAGGAACTGGAACGATTCTATCAAGTTACGAACAGTGCAGAATCACCGGAGCATTGGCTTGAAGCTCGCTCTGACCAGCATAAAATATCCATCGAATCGGAAGGCATATGGTACATCCATGCGAAAACCATGGACAGAGCAGGGAATACATATGAGACAACATCATCACCTTACCATATTCAACGCAAGCCCCAGCAACCGAATCATGTGAGAATGACACAGATCGCTGAGACATCAGCTGAACTTACAGTGGATTTGCCAACTGGGGAAAGGTATACAGATGGATATCAGTATGAGATAACGAATAAAACAACAGGACAGTCATGGACACTAGATTATCCTAACCACAGTATAATCGATCACTCCCTAAGCGGTGGTCAGGTCTATGAATATGAAGTTAGAGTGAGAAACCATACCGGAGTAAGTGATGCAGTAAGCGCTCAAGTGTTAACTACCCCGGCAGCTCCCGGAACGTTGCACATTCGAAAAGTAGATTCACAGCCCAATTTAGCCGAAATTCAATTTGATTCAGTACGAGGAGCAGATGCTTACCGCATCATCGCGACTACTTCGGACGGTGCCACCGTATTTGATCAGACGGTATCTGATTCTGGTAGCCTTCCCTATGTCAGTAACCTCGTTCCAGGAACCATTCATAACATCTCGGTAACGGCAATGAATGAAAGCGGAGCAGGTGGTAGTAGTAGAACTGGATTTCTCACACTGCCGGCAGTGCCCGGTGAATTTATGGCCGTTCAAATTCAGGAGCATGATATTTCAGTAAAATGGGAAACAGTGACTTCTGCAACGTATTATGGTCTTTCACGCGATGGAACAGCCATATATGAAGGAGAGCAGTCGGAGTATCTGGACTCGGGTCTGGATAGCGGAACGGAGTACAGCTATACGTTAATTGCCGGAAATGAGACAGGACCAGGACCGTTGGCAGGATTACCTTTGCTCAAGACTTTACCTGGGCAGGTGTCCGGCTTACAGATATCAGATGCTTCCACAGGGAGCCTTCGTCTGAATTGGGAAACAGTACGTGGAGCCGATCGTTATGACTTATGGTTGAATGGAGAGAAGTCGGGAACGGTTCCTGCCGGAACCCAAGAATGGAACTTTGCGGGACTGAGTTCAGGAACATCTTATCAACTAGATGTACAAGCAGTGAACGGAAGTGGACAGGGGATGCACAGTTCGGTATCAGGAACAACGTTACCAGAAAGCCCGTCGGGACTTCACGTTGTTCAAGTAACTGAACAGGGAGCAATATTGAGCTGGGAGCCTGTAGCTGGGGCAACGAAATATCGGGTGGTCATCGATGGACAGAGCCATGAGATATCAGATACACAACTCGCAGTTCACCACCTGTCAAGCAGTCGTGAGTATACCTATGAAGTACAGGCGGGCAATGCTGCCGGGTACGGTGCATCCACCAGTAGTACAATTCTTACGCTACCTAGCAGGCCGGAAGGACTGAATGTTACATCGACTGCTGAGACAAGTATGGGACTTGCATGGCAAGCTGTAGATACGGCAAATCTCTATATTGTGAAAATCAATGGAACAGAAGTGGGCAGAACATCAGAACTGGCCTACACGGTTGAGGGATTATTGCCAGGTACAGAGTACGCTTTGGAAGTTCAGGCTACGAATGCTTCTGGTCCAGGTGAGACAGCGCAGCTCATCCGATTGTCCAAACCTGTGTTGCCTGCCGAAGTACTTGTTGATTCAGGAGTACATCATGCAAAAGTTTCTTGGTCTGTCGTGGAAGGTGCCGCTGAATACGTGATTGAGCAGAATGGCAAGGAGATCTATAGAGGAATGGAGAATGGAGCGACGATTACAGATCTCCAGGGTGGAACGTGGCATCGCTATCAACTATGGGCAGTCAATAGACAAGGGACTCGTTCTGAAGCGACGGATGTATCTCTACTGACTTTGCCTGAGAAACCCGTTAAGGTTGCAGTATATGATGTGGCAAAAAACAGCCTAAGTCTGGATTTCAGTAACACTGGTGTCCAAGGGGCAGATCATTATGTCATTGAACGGGATGGAAGAGAGATCGCTCAGATGGATTCAAGTGAAACCCAATTTGTAGACAAGCATCTGTCGCCGGGAACGAAATACACTTATGTGATTCGGGCAGTCAATGCGAGTGGAACGAGTGGGCCGCTTAATTTCAGTGTAATGACTCAAACGTTGCCATTGATTGCAGAAAGTATCACAGTGAAAGCCGGAACACATGCAGTGGATCTGGCTTGGGATGTTGTCCAGGGAGCGGCTGCATATGAGATTCGTAATCGGGTAACGGGAGATGTACAGAGCGTGTCTGAACCGTCTGTACATCTCAATAGCATGCTGGATGGCACAGCGTATGAATTCGAACTTGTTGCGATTAATGAAGATGGTCATCGGTCAGAGCCTATTCAGATTCAAGTTTTAACGAAACCCATATCACCTCAGACGGCAGGCATAACACACATCACAGATCAGACTGCGGTATTGGACCTGACTGGAAGCTCAACACGGGGAGCAGAGCAATTCATTATTATGCGAGATGGTGTTGAAGTTGCTAAGGTTCCAGCAGATCAAGCTTCTTTTGAAGATGATGGACTGACACCAGGAGAGCATTACACGTATATCATCAAAACATCCAATGCAACGGGAGAGAGTGATTCCGGTTTCGAAGTTCACTTGCGAACGTTGCCTGCGACCATTCATGAACCTTTACATGCAAGCAAGATTGGGGAAAAGGAGGGATTGATCTCTTGGCCAAAGGTACAAGGTGCGGAGGGATATACCATACGTATCGGAGATCAGATGTTCACCACGATTGAAGAAGGGGATATCACAGAGGTGAGATTAACTCATCTGGAGAGTGCAACCAGATATGATCAGGTACAGATTATTCCTTATAATACGGCTGGTTCAGGAAGCCCAATGACCGTGACTCCTTTTTACACCTTACCTCATGTTGATTCACTGGAAATGAAGATATATCCGGAGACAGATCATGCTAATTTGGAATGGGATTTCCCTTATGTAAACGAAATATTTGTTGTATTGCTGGATGGTACAGAAGTATACCGAGGCAAACAAAAAGAGTTTATTGTTGATCAACTGGATGCAGGCAAACAGTACTCGATTGAAATCTACACAGAGAATGATCAGGGAGATGAATCGGAGAAGCTGGCGTATTCTGTCCTGACCAAGCCAGCAGCTCCGGTCAAAGTGGAGTATCATTCGGCGAAGGACCACATTCGTCTTTTATTAGAACAGAGCCGGGTCGAAGGAGCCGAGCAGTTTATCATTGATCGTGACGGTGTAGAGGTTGCTCGAGTTCCTGCAGACGAACTGTTCTATGACGACAAGGAACTCGAACCGGGCGTGAACTATATCTATACAGTGAAGACCATGAATGCCTCCGGCAGTAGTGATGGTGGTTATTACCTTAATGCCCTGACTTTGCCCGGTAGTGCTGCTTCATCTCCTGTAGTAGAGGGGCGTACCATGTATGGTGCAGACATTGTATGGGAACTGATTCCTGGTGCTGTGGGTTATCGAGTTTATCGAAATGAAGAGCTTATCGGAACGACAACGGAGACATCCATACATGTGTCTGATTTGAATAGTGCAGAGCATTATCCTGACTTCATCATTATTCCATTTAACGAGGCAGGGGATGGTGAGGCGCTTGAAGTACCGGAATTTGAGACGCTACCTTCCGAGGATCTGACAGTTGCAGCCGTAGCGCAAGGCACAAGTGCGATTAAGCTAACTTGGGAACTGGATTCAATAAATGAGGTGATTGTGATCACCCATAAAGATCGTGAGATCTACCGTGGCACGCAGCGCAGTCATGTATGGACAGGACTGAATGCCGAGCAGCATTATGAGGTGGAAGTATGGACGGAGAATTCAGCAGGTGAAAAAAGTGAAAGAAAACGGGCAGCAGCCATGACTTTTCCGTATCCACCATCCTCCTGGAGCGGTGGCGGTGCAACCCCGAGTCCAAACGGTACATCGGAAGAAGCCGATGAGGTGAGTTCACAACCAGAACCGTCTGAGCAGCCTGATGTACCTGTGAAAAAAATCATCAAATTTATTGATATCAGCCAAACATTCAATAAAGATCAGATCACCTGGCTGGCGGAACAAAATATCATTCAAGGTGTAAGTGAAACTCGCTTCGAGCCACGCCGTCCGATCACCCGTGCGGAGTTCACTGCATTAATCGTGCGTCTGATGGGTGTGGACACAACGGTTAATGAACAACATGGATTTCAGGATGTGAACGATGAGGATTGGTTTGCTCCTGAGATTAAGGCAGCCGTTCATCATGAGATGGTTCAAGGCATGGGGAACGGCAAATTCGCTCCACATGCGCTGGTGACACGGGAACAGGCATCCAAGATTATAGCAAATGTTGTTCGTAAAATCAGACCGGAACAGCTGACTTCCCCAAGAGCGTTTACCGACCAGACTGATGTATCTGATTGGGCCAAAGAAGAAGTGCAGGAACTTGCAGGTTTGTACATGATTACCGGATATGAAGACGGCAGCTTCCGTCCCATGCAGCACTTAAGCAGATCAGAAGCTGCAGCGCTGATCTTCCGTTTAAATAAGCTGATTCAAGTTATGGATGAGAACCGTACAGATCAAGTGGAGAAAGCGTCAGCGTTTGATCGTCATATCTAGATTGAATTGATTCTTACATGTGATACTGCAATCATCGGTAGTAACGACATTACCGCTTGATTGGTTTTTAATGCTATAATGGTTGCCAATATGATAAAAAAAGGGTAATGAACAATGGTGATGAATAATGAATAATAAATTTATCCGGATATATGAAGATATTGCAGATCGTATTCGGACCGGAGAGATTGAGGCAGGGACGTTACTTCAATCGGAACTGGATCTATCGGAAAGTTATCAAACGTCTCGAGAGACTATTCGCAAAGCATTGAAAATGTTGTATGAAGAAGGTTATATTCAGAAAATTCAAGGCAAGGGCTCGATTGTACTGGATATACGCAAGATCGATTTTCCCATCTCAGGTCTGGTTAGCTTTAAGGAATTGGCCAAAAAAATGGGACATCGTGCTCAAACGTATGTGAAGGTTTTCGAGGAGCAGCAGGTGGATCAGGCGTTGCACAAAAAAATTAACTTTGGCCTGAATGAACAGGTCTGGGAGATCAGACGTGTGCGCAAAGTGGATGGAGAGCATGTCATACTGGACAAAGATTATATTAGCCAGCGGCTTGTTCCTGGGCTCAGCAAAGAGATCTGTAATGATTCCATCTATCAGTACATTGAGCAAGAGCTGGGGCTTTCGATTTCGTTTGCCAAAAAAGAGATTTTGGTGGAAGAACCCACCGCAGAGGACAGGGGACTACTTGACCTTGAAGGGTTCCACAATGTAGTTGTGGTGAGGAGCCAGGTGTACCTGGAGGATGCCAGTCAATTTCAGTATACGGAGTCGAGGCATCGACCGGACAAGTTCAGATTTGTGGATTTTGCACGTCGCAGATAAGTTAATCAAGATCGATTAGAGAGTACCTTTCACTGCTTTATTGAGTGGATAGGTGCTCTATTTGGTTATGGGGGAATCCGAAGATCGTCCATCAAGAACCGCTTAATGTCAATGTTCTTCCTGCATGTCGGAGCGTATGATCACAATATATACGAGGCCGAGGAGTGAGGGAATTGAATCACGTGACAGCGAAATCAAATGTTCGCATATGGGAAGAAACCAGAGATATTCCAACCTATGGTACAGGTAAACCGGACAAAAATCCGATGTTTCTTGAAAAGCGAATCTACCAGGGAAGTTCGGGTAAGGTATACCCACATCCTGTGATCGACAGCATTGAAGATGAGGCCAAAATGAAGTCGTATCGATTAATTATTCTTGAAAATGAATATGTACGTATTGAGATGATGCCCGAACTGGGTGGACGGATCTATCGTGCGCTGGATCGGACCAACAACTACGATTTTGTATATTATAACCGGGTGATTAAACCCGCACTTGTAGGTCTGGCAGGGCCTTGGATTTCCGGAGGAATTGAATTCAACTGGCCACAGCATCATCGGCCCAACACGTTTGGTCCAGTCGATTATACATTTGGCAGTAATCAAGATGGAAGCGCTACCGTGTGGGTGGGTGAGATTGACCGCATGTATGGTACCAAAATGACCGCTGGCTTCACATTACATCCCGGCAAAGCCTATCTTGAAATCCATGCCGAGGTATACAATCGCACCAGCGCACCTCAAACTTTTCTATGGTGGGCCAACCCGGCTGTAGCTGTCAACGATCATACGCAATCCGTGTTTCCACCTGATGTAACGGCTGTGCTAGACCATGGAAAACGGGACGTATCCCGCTTTCCCATCGCAACCGGCACCTATTACAAGATGGACTATTCCGAAGGTGTGGATATCTCGCGATACAAAAACATACCGGTTCCAACATCCTATATGGCGTATAAGTCGGATTATAATTTTGTAGGGGGTTATGACCACGGGGTTCAGGCGGGTTTGTTGCATGTAGCCAATCATCATATTTCTCCGGGCAAGAAGCAATGGACCTGGGGGAACGGGGAATTCGGGCAAGCTTGGGATCGTCAGTTAACGGACGAGGATGGACCTTATATTGAATTAATGACCGGAATCTATACCGATAATCAACCTGATTTTACGTGGTTACAGCCCTATGAAGCGAAATCATTCTCGCAGTATTTTATGCCGTATAAAGGAATTGGTATGGTCAAAAATGCAACGATTGATGCAGCGGTTAATCTGGAAATGGACGAAACGACCGGAATGGTAACCGTGATGGTATATGCGACGTCGGTTTTTGAACAAGTGACCGTTGAAGTGATAGGATCAACCACGGTATATCTCCATGAGAGATGTAATATCTCACCTACGGAACTATATAAATCTTCATTCCCGTGGAGCGGACAAGATGAATGGCATCAGGTGAAGTTAAGTGTTCGAACTGCGGAAGGAAAAGTACTTGTAGCCTATCAACCTGAACCTTCTGAGATTCAGGAAGTCCCAGACCCGGCCACACCACTCCCGCTACCATCCGAGATTCGTACGAATGAACAACTATATCTGGCGGGTCTTCATTTGGAACAATATCGGCATGCCACGTATGAACCGGAACCTTATTATCTGGAAGGTTTGAAGCGTGATGCAACGGATATTCGTCTAAACATAGCGTATGGCACATTGTTGCTGCGTAGAGGGTTGTTTCAAGATGCAGAGAAGCATTTCAGACAGGCCATTCAATCGCTGACGTGGAAAAATACAAATCCGTATGATAGTGAAGCGTTTTACCAACTCGGTCTGAGTTTGAAATTACAGGGGAAACAGGAAGAAGCCTACGCAGCCCTGTATAAAGCCGTATGGTCTGCACAGTATCAGGATACAGGTTATTACATGCTTGCTCAGATCGATACGGGGCAACATCGGTACATCGAAGCTTTGGATCACATCGAACGTTCGCTGATTCGTAACACCAGAAATTATAAGGCTCGCCATCTGAAGGTGGCTCTGTTACGTAGATTGGGTCAAAATAAACAGGCCATTCAATATGCGCGTGAGACATTGGAACTGGACCCGGTTGAATTTGGAGCTGCACATGAATTAGTCCTGACCTACAGCGGAGCAACTGCACCTTCAGAGAGAGAACAAGCGGGGCAAACACGTGAGCATTTCCATCGTCTGATGCGAGGAGACGTTTATAATTATCTGAATCTAGCCGCAGACTACGCGGATTGTGGATTGTGGGAAGAAGCACTGACGGTACTCTCTTATGTTGAATCCGAAAAAGCACAGCCGTATCCTATGGTTGGTTATGCTCAGGCTTACTCGTATCGTCAGCTGGGGGATGTGGAGCAGGCCCGGGAATGTAAAAAGCAGGGAAAAGCTGCTCCAACGGATTATTGTTTTCCTAATACGTTATTTGAATTCATGGTGCTTCAGGATGCATTGGCAGTGGATTCGAATGATGCGCGTGCTCACTATTACCTGGGAAATTGGTTATATGATCATAAACGCTACGAGGAAGCAATTACCCATTGGGAAACTTCACGCGAGGTGGATGCTGCATATTCGACTGTACATCGGAATCTGGGACTGGCTTATTATAACAAGCTGAATCGCCCCGATCTTGCACTGGCATCATTAGAGGAAGCTTTCCGGTTGGATTCACAGGATGCCCGAATTTTCTACGAGTTGGATCAATTGCACAAGAAGATAGGGTATTCCTGCAAGAATCGAGTCAAATTGCTGGAACAACATATGGAGTTGGTTCACCACCGTGATGATCTTTATATCGAGTGGGTGACGTTATTGAATATGCAAGGTAGTCATCAAGAAGCATGGAATGCCCTTCAGACCCGGCGGTTTCATCCATGGGAGGGTGGAGAAGGCAAGGTAACAGGACAATATGTTACGGCACTGACGGAACTGGCGAAGCGAAAACTGGAGAAACAACAACCTGAACTAGCAATGGAATTGTTGAAGAAGGCTTTGGTTTACCCGGAGAACTTAGGTGAAGGTAAATTGGAGGGAGCCGGAGACAACCCAGTTTACTTTTATCTTGGCTGTGCCTACCAGCAACTGAAGAGTAATCAGGCGGCAGAGGAAAGTTTCCACAAAGCATCCATCGGTTTGAATGAACCGGCAAGCGCGATGTTTTATAATGATCAACCGCCGGAATCCATCTATTATCAGGGTCTGGCCTGGCAGAAACTTGGCAATGTGAAGGAAGAAAACCGACGCTTTAACAAACTCATAGACTATGCGGAAAGACATATGCATGATCACATCCGAATGGATTATTTTGCGGTATCTCTGCCCGATTTCCTAGTGTTTGACGACGATCTCAATCAGCGAAATGAAGAACATTGCAGGTATATGCGGGCATTGGGTCTTCTGGGGCTGGGGCGGACAAGTGAAGCCAAACTTGAGTTGGAGCGGATATTGGAGAAAAACCCGAATCATCAAGGGGCAATCATCCATCGATAATTGATAATCGTTTCAACACATCCCATTTATATCGAAGGAGTTATATAATCCATGAATGATACTATAGCAGGTAGCCAGATTCGTTTCATATTGGATGCGGAAGATAAAGAGATTCGTGCGGGTCGCATGACTGGCAGTGGCGGCAAAAGCCCACGAGGGGAATCGTATGATTTTACCAACTATTATATGACTCGTAATGTTAAACCACATATTCCGGTGGTAGGTGAGTTTCATTTCTCCAGATTTGCTTACTTGCAGTGGGAAGAAGAATTATTGAAGATGAAGGCAGGCGGGGTGAGCATTGTCGCTTCCTATGTTTTCTGGAATTTTCACGAGGAGCAGGAAGGCGAATTTAATTGGTCAGGAAATCTGAATTTGCGGCACTTTGTGGATCTGTGTGGCAAACATGAGCTGCCTCTGATCGTACGAATTGGTCCATTCTGTCATGGGGAAGTGCGTAATGGTGGAATGCCGGATTGGTTATTCAGTTATCCATTCGAAGTCAGGTCGAACGATGAAGGATATTTGTATTACGCCAAGCGATTATATCGGGAGATTGCCCGTCAGCTCAACGGCTGCTTTTATCAGGAGGGTGGCCCTGTTATCGGGGTACAGTTGGAAAATGAGTATATGCACGCTGGCGCACCCATGGATGCCTGGGGATATACCCGCGAAAAATACATTTCCTCCGGCCGGGACGGGCGAGAACATCTGAAGATGCTTCGCCATATTGCCGAAGAAGTCGGTATGAAGCCGATGTTCTATACTGCCACGGCCTGGGGCAATGCTGCGGTGCCGGAAGAAGGAACATTGCCTATGCTAGCGGGGTATGCGTACACACCATGGATTCCCAATCAGCCTCCAAGCCGGGAGTATTTATTCCGGGATCTGCATATGAATCCTGTGGAAGAAGTGGATTATGACAGTCTGGAGTACCCTGCTGCGTATTGCGAGCTTGCTGGAGGCATGCAGGTCAGTTATCACGCTCGTCCGGTTGTTGATGCGGACAGTGTTGAGGCGATGACCATTGTGAAACTTGCGAACGGCAGCAATCTGGTTGGGTATTATATGTATCACGGGGGGACCAATCCGATAGGAAAAAATTCATATATGAACGAGCAGGCATTGCCGAAAATGACGTATGATTACCAATCGCCACTCGGGGAATTTGGGCGTGTTGGTGAATCGTATGACCGCATTCGTACCTTGTCCATGTTCCTGGAAGGATACGGTGAGTTACTTGCACCAATGGGCTGTGTTGTACCGGATGGTCAACATGCGATAACACCGGAGAACACGATGGATATGCGTTGGTCTGTTCGCCAACAAGATGGCTCGGGATTCCTGTTCATGAATAATTATCAGGATCATGTGGCGATGCCTGATCGTGATATACAATTGGAGCTGCATACCAGCAAAGGGACTGTTTTATATCCAAGAGAAGGAACGATGCAACTGAAATCCGGCATGGCAGCCATTCTGCCTTTCCATATGAATCTGAGTGGAATGAAGATCATTAGTGCTACCGTTCAGCCACTGACCCGATTTATGGTAAATCAGGAGCTTACGGCTGTCTTTTATGCCCATGAAGGCATGGCGCCTGAGTATGTTGTTGATGCATCATCTGTTACAAATGTGGAGATGCCCGAAGGTACAATATCAGAGCAGGGGAATGAAGTTGTGATACATCCGATTGCCGGCAAGGACCATCATCTGGGGATTACAACATCGGACGGTATAGCCATACGTATCATTACATTAACCCGTGAAGAGGCATTACATGCCTACCGTTTCCGTGTGGGCGGAGAAGAAAGGCTTGTAATTAGCAGCAGTCATCTGTATGTACAGAATGAGATGCTCCTATGTACATCTGTGGAGCAACCAGAGATGGAGGTATCCTTTTATCCGGCTCCAGAGCATGTTTCAGCTTCGAAATATGCTGTGTCATCCCAGTCGAAGCAGGGAATATTCGGTACGTATACATTCCAAGTTTCTCCTTACGAGCCTGCTGTAGAGGTTGATTATCCGAAAGAGTATGCAGCAACACTGAGATTGGACACAGCGTGGCCGGAACAAGTAGATGACGTGTGGATTGAGATTGATTATGAAGGAGACGTTGCAACAGCACATATTCATCATCAGATGTTAACGGATCATATTCACTATGGACACAGCTGGATGCTTGGTTTGAAGCAATCCCGTCATTTGTTGGCTGATCACGCGCTTCGTCTGTCTATAACCCCAATTCGAAAAGGGACGACTGAGAGTTATGTGAATCAGGCTTATGTGGAGCGGTTTGAGGGCGTGGAGATTGGAAAGTTTAATGAAATTCGGGTGAGACCACAGTATCGGGTTGGTTTGGTATTGGCGGGAGTTAGAGAAGACACTTAGTCTAAATCAGGAGTTAAACAAAATAACAGATAAACAAGATTTAAACAAGAGTTAACTTTAGTTAATAATACAGAGGGTTCTTTCTCCGAACGATTGTGAGGGGAGAGAACCTTTTTTTGCTGTGTTATGTAAAAACAAATGATTCCTAATCATAGTAAAAAGATCTTGACTGGTAAGCGTTTTCAATTTATTATAACTTCATAACCTTAACGATAAAGTTTTTTAAACTAAATAACGTAACTTTTATAAAGTTAATTGTTATTTATTTACTAACAAAAAAACTTCTATTACCAATGATTTTAGTTAACTTATTGCCTAGAGCAGGGTTAATTGAAATAAAAAAACAAATACAGGAGGTTCCAAACGAATGGTTAATCTGAAAAAGTGTACAATCTTCACGGTTATTGCTGCTCTCATGTTCATGGTATTAGGGAGTGTAGCCCCCAAAGCATCTGCTGCTACAGGATTTTATGTAAGCGGTAACAAATTGTATGATTCCACAGGTAAGGCTTTTGTCATGAGAGGTGTTAATCACGGACATTCCTGGTTCAAGAATGATCTGAATACCGCTATCCCTGCAATCGCCAAAACAGGTGCCAATACGGTACGCATTGTTCTTTCGAATGGTAGCCTGTACACCAAAGATGATCTGAACGCTGTTAAAAATATTATTAATGTGGTTAACCAAAATAAAATGATAGCTGTACTCGAGGTGCATGACGCCACAGGGAAAGATGATTATAATTCGTTGGATGCGGCAGTGAACTACTGGATTAGCATTAAGGAAGCTTTGATTGGCAAAGAGGATCGGGTCATCGTTAATATCGCCAATGAATGGTATGGAACGTGGAATGGAAGTGCGTGGGCTGATGGTTACAAAAAAGCCATTCCGAAACTCCGAAATGCGGGAATTAAAAATACGCTAATTGTGGATGCAGCCGGATGGGGACAGTTCCCTCAATCCATCGTTGATTATGGACAAAGTGTATTTGCAGCCGATTCTCAAAAAAATACCGTCTTCTCCATTCATATGTATGAGTATGCTGGCAAAGATGCTGCAACGGTCAAAGCCAATATGGAGAATGTGCTGAACAAAGGATTGGCTCTGATCATTGGTGAATTCGGGGGATATCACACAAACGGTGATGTGGACGAGTATGCCATCATGAGATATGGTCAGGAAAAAGGGGTGGGCTGGCTGGCCTGGTCCTGGTATGGAAACAGTTCTGGTCTGAACTACCTGGACATGGCTACAGGTCCGAACGGAAGTTTGACGAGCTTCGGAAACACCGTAGTGAATGATACCTATGGAATTAAAAACACTTCTCAAAAAGCGGGGATTTTCTAATCTGCCGTTGAAACAGGAACACTCTGACGGTTACGTCAGGGTGTTTTTTTAATAAAATAGTTCAATCTATAATGACTTTTGAATATTTCCGTTTGGTTTTAAAATATTTTGTTTTCAAAATAAAACAAAGATGTTAAACTCGGATTAGGAATAAAACAAACATTATCGGAGGGAAACAAATGGTACAGAGTTTATGGAATGCATCGCAGGCATCTGAGAAAACAACAGGACTTGAGCAGTTGGTTTACCGATCCAATCTGATTGGGACTGATCGCAGTGTATGTAACATCTACGGTGGTAATACGTCTACCAAAACGACAGTGAAGGATTTTCGTGGTCGTGATGTAGAAGTAATGTATGTGAAGGGAAGCGGCTCTGATCTGGGTTCCATGGAAGCGAAACATTTTACCGGACTTGGGCTCGAAGACATTCGACCATTAATTGAACGTGAATCCATGTCGGATGAAGAGATGGTTGAATATCTGGTACATTGCATGATTGATGCCAAGCACCCACGTGCCTCTATCGAGACTCTGCTGCATGCATTCCTTCCATATAAACATGTGGATCATACGCACCCGGATGCCATTATCAGCTTGTGCTGTGCGCATAACGGCAAGGAATTGGCGAGAGAGATCTACGGTGATCGTTTTGTATGGGTACCTTACGTTCGTCCAGGGTTCACCTTATCTAAAATGATTGCTGAAAGCGTATTCTCGAATCCCAATGCCGAACTCGTACTGATGGAAAAACACGGACTTGTGACTTGGGGAGAAACATCCGAGGAATGTTACGCACAAACGATCAAGATTATCAACGAAGCAGAAGCATTCATCGAAGCACGGGTGGATGAAGGAAGTTTGTTTGGTGGTGTGAAACACCCGGCACTTGCAGCAGAGGTTCGTCGTCAGATCGTATCACGTGTAATGCCAACAATTCGTGGAGCGGTATCGGATAGCAAAAAAATGATTTTGTCCTTTGACGATCAAGAGGACGTACTTGCTTTTGTGGGCGGAGCAGATTCACCGGAATTGTCACAGGTAGGTGCAGCTTGCCCGGATCATCTGGTACATACCAAAGTGGTACCTTTGTTCATCGATTGGACACCGGATGCGGAAGATATTGAAGGTTTAAAAGCCAAGCTGGTAGAAGGTGTGGCTGCCTACAAAGAGCAGTATCAACAGTATTTTGAGAGCAACAAAAACGAAGGTGATGTCATGTTCGAAGCGGCACCACGCGTTATCCTCATTCCAGGTGTGGGCATGATCAACACAGGCAAGAGCTGGGCGCTTTCCCAAGTAAGCGGAGCGTTGTATCACAGAGCGATTGCCGTTATGCGTGGGGCTACTAGCTTGGGCCAATTCGTATCACTTAGTGCAAACGAGTCTTACAATGTGGAGTACTGGCCGCTGGAATTGTACAAATTGTCCCTGGCTCCAGCAGAAACCGAATTCTCCCGTAAAGTGGCGTTTATTACAGGCGGCGCAGGTGGTATCGGAAGTGAAACAGCACGCAGATTGGTATCTGAAGGCGCACATGTGGTGCTTGCTGATCTCAACCTAGAGGGCGCACAGAAGGTAGCACAGGAAATCAATGATCAGTACGGTGAGAATCGTGCTTATGCGCTGAAAATGGACGTCACCGATGAGGAAGCCGTTCAATCTGCGTATGCTGATGTTGCGGTGCAGTATGGCGGAGTGGATATCATCGTGAACAATGCCGGATTGGCGACATCCAGCCCATTTGACGAAACGTCCCTGAAAGAATGGAACCTGAACATGAATGTTCTGGGTACAGGGTATTTCCTCGTGGCTCGTGAAGCGTTCAAGCTGATGAAACAGCAGGGTATTGGGGGAAGCATGGTATTTATCGGGTCCAAGAACTCGGTGTATGCAGGTAAGAGTGCTTCAGCTTACAGTTCAGCGAAAGCGCTGGAAGCGCATCTGGCACGTTGTATTGCAGCAGAAGGTGGAGAGTATGGCATTCGTGTCAACACGATTCTTCCAGATGCCATTCTACAGGGTTCAGCGATCTGGAACGGTTCCTGGAGAAATGAACGAGCAGCGGCATATGGAATTGAACCGGATCAATTGGAAGAGTATTATCGCAAACGGACGACATTGCTCGTGAATATCTATCCAAGAGATATTGCGGAAGGAATTGCATTCTTTGCTTCTTCGAAATCCGAAAAAACAACCGGTTGTATGATGACCATTGATGGCGGTGTACCGGCAGCATTTACACGTTAAAATAGGAGGGTTCTTGCGGATGGATAACCAAGTCAAGCAAGCGTATGAAGCAGCCAAGGCATTGTATGCCCAGCACGGAATTGATACGGACGAGGTACTGAACAAACTCGCGGAGATCAAAGTATCCGTACACTGCTGGCAAGGCGACGACGTCAAAGGTTTTCTGAATAAAGATGGGGAGTTAACAGGGGGTATTTCCGTTACAGGTCAATATCCGGGCGCTGCGACAACCCCAGCAGAACTTCGTAACGATCTGGAGCAAGCTTTTGCTCTGATTCCTGGCAAACATAAGGTCAATCTGCACGCGATTTACACGGATACAGACGAGCAGGTTGAACTGGATCAGATTGAGCCAAAGCATTATGAGAACTGGGTAAAATGGGCCAAAGACCAAGGACTTGGTCTGGACTTCAACCCAACATGTTTTTCCCATGAAAAATCAAGTGACGGGTTCACGCTCAGTCATCCAGATCCTGAAATTCGCAAGTTCTGGATTGATCACTGCAAGGCATCCCGCCGGATTGGTGCTTATTTCGGGGAACAGCTTGGTCAGACTTGTGTAACCAATGTATGGGTACCGGACGGATTCAAGGATAATCCGGTTGACCGGTTGACCCCACGCAAACGTCTCAAAGAATCGCTGGATGAAGTATTCGGCGAATCACTTAACCCGGAGCACAACCTGGACGCGGTAGAGAGTAAGCTGTTTGGTCTGGGTTCGGAAGCATATGTGGTGGGTTCTCATGAATTTTATATGGGTTACGGTTTGCAAAATGATACGTTAATCTGCCTGGATGCAGGTCATTTCCATCCAACAGAGGTTATTTCCAATAAACTGTCGTCCTTGTCTTTGTTTACAAGTGGCATTCTGCTTCATGTAAGCCGCCCGATGCGCTGGGACAGTGACCATGTGGTAATCATGGACGATGAGCTGCTGGAAATTGCCCGTGAACTGGTTCGACATGATCTTCTGGGGACCACACATATTGGACTGGATTTCTTTGATGCAAGCATTAACCGTGTAGCTGCATGGGTTGTGGGAACTCGCAACACGATCAAAGCTCTTCTGCGTGCGATGCTCGAACCAGTGGATGCCTTGAAACAAGCCGAACTGGAAGGGGATTACACGTTGCGCCTTGCCTTAACGGAAGAGTTCAAATCCTATCCGTTCGGCGCGATCTGGGATTACTATTGTGCTCAGCAAGGTGTTCCAGTCCGTGAAAAGTGGATCACCGATATCAAAACCTATGAACAAGACGTATTACTACAGCGTGATAAATCATTGGTGTAACCGCATTTATTTTTCGTATAAACCACTATGGAATGAAAATTCCATGGTGGTTTTTTGGCATAATCACGCTGAAATGCATAACTGAGGCGATTGCTTCCATACTAGGAATATAGATCCGTATTGCATACGTTTGCCACGCAGAGGAGGTTAATAGAGTTGAATCTAGCCCATAACAAACTGTATATCGCTGCACTTGGCGGCGTGAATGAAATAGGGAAGAATATGTACTTCATCCAGTACCATCAGGACATCATCGTGATTGACTGTGGTTCGAAGTTTCCCGATGAGACATTGCCTGGTATTGATCTGATCATTCCGGATGTAACGTATCTGCTGGAGAACCTGGATAAAGTAAGGGGTCTTGTGGTTACCCATGGACATGAAGATCACATCGGTGGCATTCCCTATTTGTTAAAACAAATGAACATCCCGGTGTATGCATCCAGGCTCACGCGTGGGCTGATCGAACTTAAACTGAAAGAGCATGGGCTGCTGCGCAAGGCGGACCTGCATACGATCGATGCGCATTCCAGCATTACGCTGGGAGGGATCGAGGTTTCCTTTTTTGCAACCAGTCATAGTATACCGGATTGTCTTGGTATCTTTTTTCAGACCCCAGCAGGCAATGTTGTGCATACCGGAGATTTCAAATTTGATATGTCGCCTGTACATGGACCCTTCCCAGATCTGCACCGTATGGCCGAGATTGGCAAACAGGGTGTCCATATTTTGCTCTCCGAGAGTACCAATGCAGAAAGACCCGGATTTACACCTTCTGAGCGTGTTGTGGGGGATCACATTCTGGATGCCTTTATCCGTGCAAAACAAAAAGTATTCATCTCGACCTTTGCGTCGAATGTCAGCAGGGTACAGCAGATTGTGAATGCAGCATTCGAGACGGGCCGCAAACTGGCACTGTTGGGCAGAAGTATGGTGAATGTGGTATCGGTGGCCAGTGAATTGGGGTATTTGCAAGTTCCTGACGGATTGTTGATTGAAGCTATCGATTCGGATCAGTTTCCACCAGAACAAGTCGTAGTATTATGTACCGGCAGCCAGGGAGAAGCGATGGCAGCATTATCACGTTTGGCATCCGGTAAACATCCTCACGTAAGAATTAACGCCGGGGACACGGTCATTATTGCTGCCGGAGCCATTCCGGGCAATGAACGAAATCTTGCACATGTAATTGATAACCTGTATGTTCTCGGAGCACGTGTGATATATGGTTCAAGTGGTGCTGCTGGGATGCATGTATCCGGACACGGCAGTCAGGAAGAACTCAAATTGATGCTTACCCTGATGAAACCGGATTATCTGATTCCGATCCACGGTGAGTTTCGCATGTTGTATCAACACAGACTGCTTGCTGAATCCGTAGGTATAGAGCGTGATCATGTGTTTATCGTGAATAATGGGGATATGGTCCAGTACAAAGACGGTATTGCTTCGCTGGGTCCCAAAATTGCATCAGGAAATAGTCTCGTAGACGGTCTGATCATGGGTGATGTCGGCAATATTGTACTGCGTGACCGCAGGCAACTATCCTCCGATGGCATGCTGGTGATTGTGACTACACTGAGCAAAACGGAGAAACAGATGGTCACGTCACCCGAAATTATCTCCCGAGGGTTTGTATTTGTTAAGGATTCGGAAGAATTCATGCATGAGATCCATGAGCTTGTTCTAAACCGGATGGATGAGTTGACCGGGGCTGGGGTGAATCAGTGGAATGTGATCAAAAGAAAGCTGAAAGACGAGATCGGTCACTATATTTACGCTCAAACAAAGAGAAGACCAATGATCTTGCCTATTATTATTGAGGTTTGAGTCAACAGAGATAGGGATTATCCTTGCCCTGATCGTCTGTGCAAACATGTATATGGAAGCTAAACAGCCTGATGAATGTCGGATCATACTTCGGTATGTACGTCACATTACCATCGGGCTTTTGCTATTACATTGGGAATGTACAATAGATGTACGATAAATGGAGTTGAATCAAATTCGCCACGGGTTTGCGATTCGAAGTATAATAAAAGGTAAACTAGCTAATAGAAACAAGAGGAGTCTTTATGAATAAAACGATTTCTGATATCGCTCAGATGGCAGGTGTGGCAAAAAGCACGGTCTCTCGCTTCCTGAATGGCGGATCGGTTAGTGAGGATACACGCCAGAAGATTGAGCGCATTATCAAACAATACAACTATGTTCCCAATACATTTGCACAGAGTCTGAAGGCTAAGAAGACCAGTATCATCGGTACGGTTGTGCCACGTCTTGATTCTTTTGCAACATCACAGACATTGATCGGAATTGATGAAGAACTGCGGAGTAATCAGTATCAGATGCTGATCGCAAACACGAGTCAGGACATGCAGCGCGAGATTGATGCTATCTATGATTTTGCACGACAGAAGGTATCGGGTATTATTCTGCTGGCTGCTGAAGTGACCGAAGCACATCTGAAGGCCGTTGAGGATATACGGATTCCGGTGTTATTGGTAGGGCAGCAGCATGAGCAATTGCACAGTCTGGTTCACAATGATGACCAAGCAGGTTATGAGATGGGCAGATATGTCGTCGAACAGGGTCATCGCAAGATCGTGTATATGGGGGTTAGCGAGAAGGATCGGGCGGTAGGAATCTATCGTAAACAAGGGTTCCAGCGAGCAATCGCCGAGTGTGGTGGATGTGAAGTGAAGTATTATGAGACAAGCTTTAAGATGTCGGAAGCCATCGTTACCGCTGAAGCCATTCTGAAAGAAATCACACCAACGATCATTGTGGGGGCCACGGATAATATCGCACTGGGTGTGATGAAGATTGCATTCTCCAATAAAATCCGCATACCGCAAGATTTGTCTGTTACGGGATTTGGCGGATATGATATTACGGAGATGATTCACCCCACGCTGACGACTGTGAAATATCATTATTTGCAGGCGGGCAAAGTAGCGGCGAATCACATTATTCGTCTGGTCAAAGGCGAGTCGGTGGAGGAACGAACAACACTGGACGTAGAACTAATTCCTCGAGAAAGCGTTGACAAATTATAAAAACATCCTTTATGATAATTCCATCGAACCGGTTCCATTATGAATATCCAATGCGGATATGCGAACACGGGCAGGCATTAGTGCCATATGGAATTATTTTTTTGCGCCTAATGGAACCGGTTCCTATATTTTGAATGGAGAACAGCTATGAAAATGACTAGAGAGCAACGCTACAGACGAATTGAGCAAGCAGAGCCTGGAGAGATTGCGAAGCTTGAAGCACAGATATCCGTATGTCCTTGGAGACAAAGTTATCACATTCAGCCGATAACAGGTCTGCTTAATGATCCTAACGGCTTTGCATATTATCAAGGCTATTATCATCTGTTCTATCAGTGGTTTCCACTTGGGACAGAACATGGCATGAAATACTGGTATCATACCCGCTCGAAGAATCTGGTGAACTGGGAAAATGTCGGGATTGGAATCGAACCGGGTGTCAGGTATGACTCACACGGAGCTTATTCCGGTAGCGCAATTGAAAAAGACGGCAAGCTGCACTTGCTGTACACGGGCAATACCAGAGATGAGGATTGGGTCAGACATCCGTATCAATGCCTGGCAGTTATGGATGAAAGCGGTTCAGTAACCAAACTGAATGATCCCGTGATCTCGTCTGTGCCAGCCGGATACACGGAACACTTTAGAGATCCCAAGGTGTGGCAACAAGGAGACACTTATTATGGTGTAATTGGTGCGCAGAGAACAGACGAGACGGGATGTACAGTGCTGTATCGCTCCATTGATCTGAACAACTGGGAGTTTCTTGGTGAAATTCGCACGCAGTTAACCTCCTTTGGTTACATGTGGGAGTGCCCGGATTATATAGAGATGGACGGGAAAGGTGTACTTGTCTTTTCCCCACAAGGCTTAGACGCTGCGGGAGATCATTATCAGAATATTTTTCAATCCGGTTATCTGATCGGTGAGCCGCTCAATCTACAGACGAGAGAGTTCAATCATGGTGAATTTCAGGAACTGGATCGTGGATTCGACTTCTATGCGCCGCAGACGATGCAGGGCCCGGACGGAAGACGTATTCTGGTTGGTTGGATGGGACTTCCCGATCTGGAATATCCGACAGACGATAGTGGCTGGGCTCATTGCCTGACCATTCCTCGGCAATTGTCACTGAGAGACGGCAAGTTAATTCAACAACCGGTTGCAGAGATGGTCCAATTACGTCAGCGGGATAAAGGCACACATATTCGCGCAACAATTGACAATGAGAGTCGATCTTTCACTGGTTTTAATGGGATTACCTATGAGCTGATATGTGAGATAAGCCATGTAGAAGCAGAGGTTGTAGGCATCGAATTCCGGGCAAATGGAACTGAAAAAACGGTTCTTCTGTATGATCGGATTCAGCAGAAAGTTGTCTTGGATCGGACGATGTCTGGTACCGAGCTGGCAGAGCAGAATGGCGTTGTACGACAGTGCACACTTACTGCGGACGTGATTAAGTTCCATCTGTTCGTAGATTCGTCCTCGGTCGAGATCTTTGTGAACGATGGGGAAGAGGTCTTTACCAGCCGGATTTTCCCAAGCCGGGACAGCGTGGACATTCGTTTCTTTACACGCGGAGGCAAAGCTGATTTTGAAGCAACTCAATGGCATTATTAAGTATTACGTGAGAGGAATGAGATAACATGTCGGAGAATCAACGGATTGCCCAGGAAGTCATTCATGCCATCGGGGGCAAAGAGAATATCGCATCATTTGCACATTGTGCAACTCGTCTTCGCATCATGGTGAAAGATAAAGAAAAGATTGATCAGAAAACGGTCGAGAATATCGAGAAGGTGAAAGGTGCTTTTTTCAACTCAGGTCAATATCAGATTATCTTTGGTACGGGAACAGTGAATCGAATCTTTGAAGAGGTTGAGAAGCTGGGCATCGAAGGAACGTCCAAGGAAGATGTGAAGAGTCAGGGGAAAAAAGAAGGAAATGCTGTTCAACGGGCTATCCGCACGTTTGGTGACGTATTTGTACCCATCATTCCCGTACTGGTAGCTACAGGACTGTTCATGGGATTGCGCGGATTACTTACCCAGAATGAAATTCTGGCGTTATTCGGTGCAACACCGGATGATATCTCGGCCAATTTCCTGTTGTTCACTCAAATCCTGACGGATACGGCATTTGCATTTCTACCTGCACTTGTAGCGTGGTCCGCATTCCGCGTATTTGGCGGAAGTCCAGTACTTGGTATCGTACTGGGGCTAATGCTGGTCAATCCTGCATTACCCAATGCTTACGCGGTGGCAGATGGATCAGCACAGCCGCTGCATATGTTCGGTTTTATACCTGTCGTGGGTTATCAAGGTTCGGTTCTGCCTGCGTTCTTTGTAGGTTTGATTGGAGCCAAGTTTGAGAAGGTACTAAGAAGACGGGTACCCGAGGCACTGGATTTAATTCTGACTCCTTTTATAACGTTAACGGTTATGATCACACTTGGATTATTCGCGATTGGTCCCGTATTCCATTCCCTAGAAGAGTGGGTGCTGCATGGAACAACTGCCGTATTGGATCTTCCGTTTGGCATTGCAGGTATTATCATTGGATTCTTCCATCAGATTATTGTCGTTACCGGTGTACATCACATCTTTAATTTCCTGGAGATTCAGCTACTGGAGAAAACGGGATTCAATCCGTTCAACGCCATCATTACCTGTGCCATGGCAGCACAAGGAGCGGCTTGTCTCGCAGTCGGTCTGAAGACCAAAAATATGAAACTCAAAGCACTCGCATTACCTTCTTCCTTGTCCGCATTTCTGGGCATTACGGAGCCAGCGATCTTCGGAGTTAACTTGCGTTATATGAAACCATTTATTATGGGACTGGTTGGTGGTGGTGTGGGTGGTTTCATCGCTTCCCTGTTCCATCTGCAAGGTACGGGCATGGCTGTAACGGTTATTCCCGGTACACTGCTCTATCTGAACAGCCAACTGCCGTTGTATATCTTGTCCAACGTAGTTGCCATGGCGATTGCATTTGCACTTACCTGGTTCTTCGGCTATAAGGACCAACCAGTTGCAGAGGAGTCGCTGAGCCATGAGAACAGTGGAGTAACATCAACTGAAGTTAAAGCAGAGGAATCTAATCCGCGTATTAATTCAGTTACCGAAGCCGTTACAAGCAATCGTCCTAAGGTAGATTTTCTCGAAATCGCTTCGCCAATGAACGGTACCGTCGTTGCTCTGGAGCAGGTTCCTGACCCGGCGTTCTCGGAAAAACACATGGGTGAGGGCATTGCCATTGAACCATCAGAAGGAAAAGTGTACGCACCGTTTGATGGTGTCATCGCACATGTCATGAACAAGAGTAAACATGCGGTGATTCTGGAGCATGAGACGGGTGTACAGATGTTGGTTCATATCGGAATTAATACGGTTGGACTAAAAGGAAACGGTTTTACCGCACATGTGAATAGCGGAGATCGTGTAACTGCAGGTCAATTGTTGATTGAATTTGACATGGATGTCATTCAGGCTGCGGGTCTGCCAGTGATTACACCTGTGCTGATTCCGAGCGGGAATGAAACGATAGCAACTGTTACAGAAACCTCAACCGGTCGTGTGCAAGCCAATGGGGAAACGGTGCTGGTAGTGAAATTCAAAGAACCTCAATAAGTGATCGTTTGAAATAGAAATGTACTGGAACATGGATGTAGAGAAATACAAATCATACAAGGCAAAGGAACTGATGTATCATCAGGTTTCCTTTGTCTTTTTGTATTACTTTTAGCCAAAGTATGTTTGCTTTGAATCTGTGCATGTAAGCGATTAAAAAGAGATATATCTTCGATTAAGGCTCGGTTAATCAGATTTTTTTAATCGCTTATGATTAACGGAGATATAAGGAGATCCAGAGCGTAAAGGGCAGATTAGACAGGATATAAAGAGGAATATGGTCTGGAATCAATCAGGAAGGTTCTGAATCGGATACGGTTCAATTGCGGAAAGGCAGACAGAGGACTATGATTCGCACATAACGTACTTGAGATGATATATGCAGGATCTGATGTGAAGGCGAGGTAGACAGCAATGGATGAAGCAATGATTGTTGTATCAGCAGGACACAGTGTAGCGGGGATGAATTTTGTAGATTTATTACTGAAAAAGGGACTAGCCTTCGTTGTGCTTGTACACAGTGAAGAGGAACGGGAGCAACTTCAAACCCTTGGAGCATTTCCTGTGCGTTATATTCAAGAAACGGAAGGGATGCAACAGACTCGACCCGAATATATGGTCACCAATGCATTTGTGTTCGAGAATAATCTGCCTCAGTGTTGCCAGGATATCCAGTTGTGTCACAGCTGGTATCCGCAACATCTCTATGTCGTTTCCAGTAACAAGGCTCCAGTTGGTCTGGTATATAAAGGGCTTGGTGCGACGTATGTCATTCATAGCCAGAGTGGGAATGTTTCGTTTTTATTGTGAACGGTCATTCATAATGGATGTGGAAGGAATATCTGATTAAAAGGAAAAACGTTCTGTTCGAACCGATGGCTCTGGACAGAACGTTTTCGTGATTACCACAGGTATAGATCAAGTGGGGAATCCTTATAACTATTATGAAGTTACGCCAACAACGCTGGTTCCATTTTTCGTGATTTTGTACGTCAGCACATCTCCATTCCAGAAATGGAACTTAAGCGTGACTTCGCCATCATTGGTTTCATTGAAGAAGTTAGGTTTCAGCTCAATCACATTACGTTCGTAATCTGGGCTAAATGTGTAGGAGAATTCTTTGAACGAAGTCCAGTTCTGTGGACCAGCGTTTTCTCCGTTTGCATATGTTGCTTCCATCGTGGCCAGTTGGTTCCCGTTAAACGTAGTCGGAATGGCAAATGCACTGGTTGTACCAGTTGCATCGTTCAACTTAGGTGTGTCATATTTAATGATATTGAAGTTCCAGTCAGCACCTTCATTGAATCCAGCCGTGAGTGTGGCATTTACGCCCAAATCACCAGAGGTTGTCAATTTGGTTAACAGATTGGATTTTAACGTAAGCACATCTTTTTTGATCGTATAGTCTTTACCTCTGACAAGAGGGGTAGTGCCATTTTTCAACGAATTGAATTTGTTCCCATTCAGATTGAGTTTTACCTTCTTATCTTGAATGGCTTCATTTTGTTTAAGATATACGAGATCCGTTTCGGCTGTGGATGAGCGACCTGTCCAGCTGGCTTTCATGGTATCAAATAATTCCTGATCAGACCAAGTAAAGCTTGTGCGACCGAAGTGTTGTCCGTTATCCCACAACATCGTTGTCATCTGTTTTTGACGTAGATATTGTCCAACAAATTCGAAGAATTTCAGCTTTTCGCCTTGTTCAATGACACCTGTGTGTTGGTCAAAACCAAGCAAGCCATACTCACCAACGATAACCGGAATGCCTTTCGCTGTAAAAGCATTGTATACCCGATCAAAAGTGTCGGTAACGTCCTTCTGTACTTCCTCGTTATACTTGGTGTAACCTGCGATGTTCACACTGAATGGCCAGAACCCGTAGTAGTGAACGGTTGCAATAATATTGGTGTCATTCAATTTCTGAATGGTCTTATTCAGTTCATCCAGATCAGGTTGAGCGGAAGAGGTATGCATCGTTGGAAGCACAAGTGGACGTGTCTCGTTGTTTCCACCCGAAGTTCTTACGATCTTGTGAAAAGAAGTATTCAACTCGTCCAGCATGCGGTATCCAATCGCTGCATCTGTTGTGCCGCCTTCGGAGAAACGTGGTTCGTTAACACTTTCAAACATAAGCTTATCGGATGAATCCTTGAATTTGTCCGCAATCTGAGTCCAGGCAGCGTTGTAACGTGCAAGCACATTGTCATGGTCTTTCTCCATGTAACTGATCCAGCGCCAGGAATCATGGTGAAGATTGATCATGACGTAGAGATCCGCATCAAGGGCCCAGTTTACCACTTCTTGAACCCGATTCATGTAAGCGGAATCAATTGTGTAGTCGGGTGCGTCACCGATGTGGGCTTCCCAGGTTACAGGAATACGGATACTGTTGTAGCCTTCAGCTGCGATCGACTGAATTAGTTCCTTCGTAATACGTGGGTTGCCCCAGGCAGTTTCATCTTCACCAACGGCGTCCAGAGAGTTACCCAGATTCCAGCCAGGCTCCATGGCGTTTACGTAGGTCTGCATTTTGCTTGGAGCGGCTGAGGTATTGGCCTGTTCGCTGTTGTCAGTTGCAGCTGAAGCCATAGCCGAGGAGAATAGAGATAGAATCAGGGCAGTCAAGAGCGTAAGAGATAAGACTGATTTGCGGTTTTTTTTCATTAATATAGTCTCCTTCGAATAGAGAATGGTTGAACATGAATAGCGGTTAAGCAGGGTGGAAATAGAGCTCAACGCAAACAAAAGTTCACTTGTCTAATGCTGGAATCACCACCGATTTATGTACTGAAAGCGTTTTCGTAATTTACTATATCATGATTTAATATTGGACAATACCTGCACAATTGGAATAAAAATCATGTGAAAATCAGTGATTTTGTCATATGAATAGATTGCGTAGTGAGCGTTTATTTCATTGGAAATGAAAATCATATGGTTGCTTTTGAATGATAATTAGATTTAAATACCCTGGGAGGGATCTAATATGAAACTGGATGCACATCAACATTTCTGGGAATACAATGTCGCCGAGTACGGATGGATTGGCGAAGAGATGAAAGCCATTCGTCAATCTTTTCTTCCGGAAGATCTTGAACCTTTATTGGTCCAATCCGGACTGGATGGATGTATTGCGGTACAAGCCAGACAATCACTGACAGAAACCGAGTGGCTTCTGCAGTTGGCAGATCGGCATGAATGTATCAAAGGTGTTGTCGGATGGGTGGACCTTTGTTCGGATGAAGTTCGGAATCAGCTTGAATTGTTCGCGTCCAATCCGTATCTGAAGGGTGTACGTCATGTCATACAGGATGAACCTGATCTGAAATATGTATTGAGAGAAGACTTTCAGCATGGAATTTCATTGCTTAAGGAGTATGATTTGGCCTATGATCTGTTGGTATCCAAGGAGCAACTGCCTTATGCCGTTGAATTGGTTAAGACATTTCCTGAACAGCGATTTGTCCTTGATCATCTAGCCAAACCCGACATAAAATCAGGTATACTCTCACCGTGGAAAGAAGCGCTTGAGTCATTGGCCGCACAACCAAATGCGTACTGTAAACTTTCAGGGATGGTGACGGAAGCAGACTGGGCAAATTGGACTCCAAAGGATTTTACAGCCTATCTGAATATCGCCATAGAAGCCTTTGGTGCGCAAAGGTTAATGTTCGGGTCCGACTGGCCCGTGAGCAACGTTTCAGCTACGTATTCTGAAGTATATGGTCTCATTATGAATCACATTAATGCCCTACCTATATTAGATCAACAGATGATTCTTGGCGGCACATGTGCTGCGTTCTATCAAATATCGTAGCGGGCAATCCGAAGCTAAACCGGTTTCAAGAAGTTGACAACTGTTCTGATTCTTGCTAAAGTTTTATCCAATCCGCATAATCATGATCTGGGAATGTTACCGATATGGGCATAACCTGAGCTGGCTTGTTTACACGTAATCGTGTACCCAGGCTGGTTCGGGTTTTTTCTATTTTATCTTTTTAATATTCTAACGATTTGAGCGGGTAGCTGAATTACATATTTGGAAGGAGAATGATGATGACGAATTTTAAATTTCCTAAAGATTTTCTGTGGGGTGGAGCCATTGCTGCCAATCAGGCGGAGGGCGCGTATCTGGAAGATGGCAAAGGGCTGAGTATTGTTGACTTGCTGCCAACAGGAGAGAACCGCAGAAGTATTATGAAAGGCAATGTTCCAGCTTTTACGCCGCTTGCTACCGAGTTCTATCCTTCGCATGAAGCAATCGATTTTTATCACCGTTACCCTGAAGACATTGCTTTATTTGCCGAAATGGGATTCAAAGCACTGCGTGTCTCCATTGCTTGGGCACGGATTTTCCCGACAGGAGAAGATGCACAGCCAAATGAAGCCGGATTACAATTTTACGATAACCTATTTGATGAATTGTTGAAAAACGGCATTGAACCTGTGGTTACATTGGCTCACTTTGATGTGCCTGTGCATCTGATCGAGAAGTATGGCAGCTGGAGAAGTCGTGAACTGGTAACTCTTTTCGAGACATACGCTACAACGGTATTCACTCGGTACAAAGACAAGGTGAAATACTGGATGACATTTAATGAGATCAACATGCTGTTACATCTTCCGTTCCTTGGGGCGGGGCTGGCGTTTAATGAAGGGGATAACATCAAGGAAATTCAATATCAGGCTGCTCACCACCAACTGGTTGCAAGTGCACTGGCAGTCAAGGCATGTCATGAGATTATTCCTGGTGCCATGATTGGGTGTATGCTCGCCGCAGGAAGCTTCTATCCGTATACTTGTAATCCGGAAGATGTGTTCCAGGGCATGGAAAAAGATAGAGAGTCCTATTTCTTCATCGATGTGCAGTCACGTGGTGAATATCCGGGTTATGCCAAACGTTTCTTCAAAGATCACGAGTTGAACATTGTTATGCAGCCGGGTGATGCGGAAATCTTGAAGAATCATACCGTAGATTATATCGGATTCAGTTATTATTCAAGTCGTACAACCAGTACCGATCCGGAAGTTATCAAAAATATGACCAGTGGTAATGTATTTGGCTCGGTAGCCAATCCATATCTGGCGAAGTCCGAGTGGGGCTGGACGATTGATCCCAAAGGATTCCGCATTACCGCCAATCAACTACATGATCGTTATCAGAAGCCGCTGTTTGTTGTTGAGAATGGATTTGGTGCCAATGACGAGGTTACACCGGAAGGTGAAGTGGATGATGCGTACCGGATTGACTACTTGAAACGACATGTAGCTGAAATGGGTGAGGCCATTCAGGATGGCGTTAACATCATTGGTTACACCAGCTGGGGACCTATTGATATTGTAAGTGCCTCCTCAGGTGAGATGAGAAAACGTTATGGCTACATTTACGTGGATCGTAATAATGAAGGTCAAGGTGAGCTGACACGACTGAAGAAGAAGAGTTTTGAGTGGTACAAAAATGTGATCGAATCCAACGGAACAAACTTGGGTGACGCGTAGTCAAAAAGGTGAATTGGATTAGTTCAGACATCAAACAATCGGAAGGACCATAAATTCACGGAACTTCCGATTGTCCTCACATTGAAAGCGTTGACATATAGTCAGGTTCGCGCTATACTTGACGCAATTATATCGTTTCTGGGATTGTTACTACTTGAAGTAGGCAAAACCTAAGCACCAAAAAAAGCAGACCACTATGTCTTGTTTATTTTGTGATGCTTCAGGTTTTTTTTGTATGCCCAAAAGACGATGTATAACTGCCAAGAGAGTGGAACGTGACGGGGGGATTGAATTGAAAATAGCAAAGGTTATCAACAATAACGTCATTAGCATCTATCAGGCGGATGGAGCAGAGCTTGTGGTGATGGGACGTGGGATTGCCTTTAAGAAAAAGCCGGGGGATAAAGTAGACGAGACCCGCATCCAGAAAGTATTTGCATTAAAAAACAAACAAACATCCGATAATTTCAAAATGCTGCTGCGGGAAGTTCCGATGGAACTGATTGAAATTGTGGAAGAGATTATCACGTATGCGCGTGAGAATCTGGGTCGAAAGCTGAATGAGAACATCTATGTATCTCTTACAGACCATATTAACTTCGCCATCGAACGTTATCGGGAAGGCGTGGAGATCAAGAACGCATTAATGTGGGAGATCAAACAGTTGTACAAGTCCGAATTCGAACTCGGCCTGAGGACGCTGGAACAGATCAACACCCGTATGAATATTGAGCTTCCACCCGATGAAGCCGCTTTTATTGCTCTTCATATTGTTAACGCAGAGATGAACGAAGAAGTTATTACAACGATGAATATTACGAAGTTTATCCAGCAGATTATTAATATAGCGAAATATCATTTCAAAATGGAATTTGATGAGGACTCTCTCAGTTATTTTCGCTTTATCACACATCTGAAGTTCTTCTCCCAGCGTGTGCTCAGTGGTACGCATTACGACAACAACTATGATCATTTCTATGACATGATTAAGGAGAAACATCCAGATGCCGCAGCGTGTACGGAGAAAATTGAGTTGTTTGTCAAAAAGGAATACAACCATGAGTTGACCAATGAAGAAAAATTATATCTGACGGTTCATATCGAACGAGTGGTTAATCGATAATATTTAAATGTTGACAAAAATGGTTTTATTATAATAATATGTGATTAACAGGAATTGAATACGATTTAACTGGGATTGTTACTGGTTATGCAGGCAAAACCTAAGTCATGAGAAGGACAGGACCATTGTGTCCCCTTGCTCAAGGCTTAGGTTTTTTGCGTGCAAAAAAATCGGTAAGAGGCCTGTTTGAGAAAAAGTGGGGGTGCAGAGTATGAGTCAAGAGAAACTGGCCAAAGAGATTGTAGAACTGGTTGGCGGTGAGAAAAATGTGGAATCGCTGGTTCATTGTGCAACACGATTACGGTTTGTATTGAAGGACGATGCCAAGGCAGACAAAGCCAAACTTGAGAAAACAGAAGGCATCATCGCAGTCAAAGAAAATGGAGGACAATTCCAGGTGGTTGTTGGTAACAAGGTGCCTGAAGTCTATAGTGCCATTGGACAGATCAGTAACATTCTGGACGATTCGACTGATAAAGAAAAACCTCGCAAAGCAGCCAAAGGGCTCGGGGGGATTATCGATATCATATCCAGCATCTTTGCACCACTTCTGGGTGTTATGGCGGGAGCCGGTATTCTAAAAGGGTTATTGTTGATTGCGAGCAATATTGGATGGCTGGAAACGACAGAAACAACATATACGATCTTGTATGCAGCAGCAGATAGTCTCTTCTATTTCCTTCCTCTGTTGTTAGCGGTTACAACAGCACGTAAATTCCAGGGAAATATGTTTGTCGCGATGACGATTGCAGGAGCACTGATCTATCCGTCCATCGTCACGTTGAAATCAGAGGGAACACCAACGGATTTCTTCGGTATCCCTGTCATCTTGATGAACTATTCATCTACAGTTATTCCTATCATTTTAGCTGTCATTGTCATGAGCAAGTTGGAAAAGTTCTTTAATAAAACACTTCACGATAGTGTGAAAAACTTTGTTACGCCATTGTTTTTGCTAGTGATTATGGTACCTCTGACATTGCTTGTATTTGGACCATTTGGCGTATACGTTGGTAATGGAATTGCAGCTGGACTGGTTGCCGCATTTGGATTCAGTCCATTGCTCGCAGGAGCCGTTATGGGTGCAAGCTGGCAGCTGCTCGTTATCTTCGGAATACACTGGGGTCTGATTCCGGTATTTATCAACAACGTTGCAGTGTATGGACAGGATGGTGTTAAACCCGCTGCGACAGCTTCGATCTTTGCTCAAACGGGTGCTGCTTTTGGGGTTATGCTGAAAACCAAGAACAAAAAACTGAAAACGCTGGCTGGATCATCCACGTTGACGGCTCTGTTCGGTATTACGGAACCGGCCATCTATGGGGTAACATTACCACTGAAACGTCCATTCATTGCAGGAGTAATCGGTGGTGCAGTTGGTGGAGCTATCATTGGTCAAGCGGGCACATTGGCATTTGCATCCGGTGCACCAGGGTTGCTGACCCTGCCAATCTTCTACGGACCAGGTGGACAAGGTTTCCCAGGATTGATTCTGGGTATCGTAGTATCCTTTGTTGTTTCTGCTGTACTGACGTACATCATGGGCTTCAAAGATCCGGTTGAAGAAGAAACAAAAACCGAATCTACGACATCCGCTCAGCAATCTGTTCGTGCAACAAATGCTTCAGACGAAAATGTATTTAGCCCAATCGAAGGAACGATTGTTGAATTGTCAGAAGTTCCAGATCCGGCCTTTGCATCGGGAGCAATGGGTAAAGGGATTGCGATTGAGCCAACTGTGGGAAGAGTTGTAGCGCCTTTTGACGGTACTGTTACCGTTGCATTCAAGAAAAAACATGCCTTGGCTGTAGTATCAGACACCGGTGCTGAAATATTGGTTCACGTGGGGGTTGATACCGTTAAATTGGATGGGCAGCATTTTGTTTCCCATATCAAAGAAGGCGATCGGGTCCAAGCGGGAGATCTGTTGCTTGAATTCGATATTACACAGATTAAGGCTGCTGGTTATCACACGGTAACGCCGATTATCGTAACGAATTCCGCCAACTACGAAGAAGTGATTCCGCAGGCTACAGGTCAGATTAGTAGCCAAGAGCTTCTATTAAAATTAAGTAGCGGTAATGGTCAAAAGTAGATTGATGTACTATTCCGATGGTGTCGTGTTTTCAAGGTTCCGTTGACATGGTGGAATTGGAAAATTATAATTAGAATTGTACATCTATACATGATAATGAAAGGTGGATTAATGAACATGACACATGCGATGAGACTGCGCTTCCTTCCTTTGAATCGGTAATTGAATACGTTCAAAGGCTCTGACTATTGGTTCAGAGTAAACGGGATCAGTCTGTCATTTTCAATCATCCTGACCTTAAAATAAGTGTTATACTCGCTTTCCCGTTTACGTTGAATCACAGGCCGTGGCCTGTGATTCTTTGTTTTCCTTCTGATTATCTATATCAGTTAAATAATTAGGTAAAGGCGCTCAATACAGACTACTGGAGGTAACCGCTATGATGACGTTACTGTTCTATTGATACGAGCTGGCACGATAAGCTCGTATCGATAGAAGCGTGCTTCGCTATCGATACGAAATAAATCTTATTTCGGAGGTAGCGAATATGGAAAAGATATGTTTTGAATTAGAACAGGTTGAGATGACCTATATGGATAAAGTAATACTGAACATTGAGCGACTGGCTGTGCATCAACTGGATCGCATTGGTGTAGTGGGTGGTAATGGTCAGGGTAAAAGTACATTGTTGAAACTCATTGCGGGACAGATCCAGCCAACAGTCGGAAAGGTAAAACGTTTTGCAGAGTTTGGTTATTTGGAACAAGTGGAACCGCCCCAGTCTAACGAAAGTATCGAAGTTGACGGGGCTTTACTCAGTAAATTAGCGATACCTCAACACGATCAGCCATGGAGTGGTGGAGAACAGACCCGTCTAAAACTGGCTCAAATGTTCACTCATTATCATGAAGTACTGTTACTGGATGAACCAACGACACACCTGGATCAAGCGGGCATTACATTTTTGCTGGATGAATTGCGTTATTATTATGGAGCGCTTGTGCTGATCAGTCATGATCGTGCGGTTCTGGATGAACTGGTGACCACGATCTGGGAAATCCATCAAGGTGAGGTTCGCGTATTTTCCGGCAACTATAGTGATTATCAGGCACAGAAGAGGCTGGAGCGTGAACAACAAAACCAGGCCCATGAGCAGTTTTCCAAGGAGAAAAGACGATTGGAGCTGGCCGCCCGTGAAAAAATGAAGAAAGCCGAGAAAATAACGCAGGCCGGAAGCATGTCCAAAAAAGAATCCAAGGCAAAAACAAACCGTATGGTTGAAACCAAATCCAAAGGCACCAGTCAAAAAGCGGTCCACCGCGCAGCCAAAGCGATTGAACAGCGTATGCAACAACTTCACGAGGTACAAGCGGTGCAAGAGGATCGGCCTATGATCTTCCGTCAGCCAAAGACACTGGAGCTGCACAATCGATTTCCGATTATGGCAGATCGCCTTACACTTGAGGTGGATGGAAACATATTGTTGGAGGATGTAAGTTTTCAAATTCCATTAAAACAAAAAATAGCGATAACCGGAGCCAATGGCAGTGGGAAAAGTACATTGCTTAACCATGTTTTCCATGCTGGGGATCACATCACAATGTCTCCAAAAGCAAAGCTCGGTTATTTTCAGCAAATGAGCTATCGTTTTACGACAAAAGAGACCGTATTACAATTCCTGAAAAATCGTTCGGAATATGAGAAATCTGAGCTGAGAAGTGCGTTGCATGCGATGCAGTTTACAGGTAATGACTTGCTGAAGAATGTTGGGACATTAAGCGGAGGAGAAGCGATTCGTCTTCAATTATGTCACTTGTTTCTTGGACAATATAACATTCTATTGTTGGATGAGCCGACGAACTTTCTTGATATGCATGCATTGGAAGCGTTGGAGCATTTTATTAAGGCCTATGAAGGAACGATTCTGTATGTATCTCATGATCAGAGGTTTATTGAAAATACAGCGGATCAACAATTTCAGATTACAGAGCGTCAGTTAATTCAGGTGAATATATAAGTTGAACTAAAGAAGATTTACACGGATCACTCCGATGACAGAACAATCTTAGAGGAAGAGAAGTAACGAAAACCGCCAAAGTGATTTTGGCGGTTTTTGTTTTAGAATATGAAGGCTTGTGATCTAATAGGATATGTAGCTTCTATTAAGAATCCGCCTTTATAATCGTGGAATGCATGTTACCTGTGAGGCGTTGAGGTGGGAAAACCATGCGCACGGGCGCAATGATGATGGCAGCAAATGCAGCCTTGATCAAATCCCCAATTATGTAAGGATAAAACCCTTGAATCATGGCCTCAGGTATGTCCATTTTGTAAGCATAGGCAAGCCAAGGGACCCCCGAGACATACACAAGCAGTGAACCAAATAGTTCAAATACAGCAAAAGCGAGAATGAATCCTGTTACACCTTTGATGTTGATTCGTGCAAGCAGCAGTCCAATCAATAAAGCGGAGAACGGCCACATCATCACATATCCTCCGGTAGGTCCAAACAGTACCGCAAGTCCTCCGGTACCATGCAGCAAGGGGAAACCAAGAGCGGTGAGCAGAACAACCATCGTGACACTTAGAAAACCGTAGAGTGGACCAAGTAATCCTCCGGCTAGCATTACAGCCAAGGTCTGTAATGTTATCGGTACTGGGGAGAAGCCAATGGGAATGCTTATGTAACCAAAAAGTACTAAAATTGCGGCCATAAGTGCGCTGAATACAATGCCTCGCAAAGATAATTTCATGTTTGAACAATCCTCTCCATTTTGGTAATATGATTGTTAACCAATTATATAAATGTGGTTAACGATTAGGATCGTACCACATAACAATAGAAAGGGAAAGGACTAATTTACGATGCAAGGCAACCTGCCTATAATTACATTAGAAGATGTTCGAGTGCATTATGCTTCCGAAGGTAGTCAGGTGAGAAAAGCACTGGATGGGGTCTCACTTACGCTGCACCAAGGAGAATGGATTAGTATTGTAGGGGCGAATGGCAGTGGAAAAAGCACACTCGCTGGACTACTGATTGGATTCATTCCACTATCTGGAGGGGTACGGGATATCTCGGATGAACTTACCGTTCGGGGTGTACTGCAGCAACCGGATGCACAGGTACTAGGCGATACGATTGAAGAGGAGTTTCATTTTGCGCTGTCACCATTGATGGAATCTGTAGAAGAGCAATTGGAGCGCAGGCAGGATGCATTACATACCGTAGGACTTCAATATCCCCCGGAGAAGGCGGTCTCACAATTATCCGGTGGACAGAAACAACTGCTTAATATTGCTGTAGCGCTCGCAGCCAAACCGGATATACTGATTCTGGATGAGCCAACAGCCATGCTTGATCCGGGAGCAAGAGACCGTATCGAGGCCATCGTTCAGAAGATTACCCAGCGGGGGACAACGGTGATCTGGATTACACACCATCTGGAGGAAGCAACCCTGTGTGATCGAATCATTGCTATGGAGAGGGGACGTTGTGTGTACAACGGGGCGCCTGAGTCCTTTTTCTATGAAACAGAGTTGAATGAGAAGGCTACTTGGGAAAATGTACAGCTCTCTCCCTGTGAACGGTTAGGGTTGGACCCTCCTTTTACTGTAAAAACTGCGTTATTGCTCAAGCAAAAAGGTATGATGCCAGAAGCCATGCCACTGCGACCCGAGCAACTGGCTAAGGAGGTCGCACGTTGGAGATTGAGCTGACCGATATACGTATAGAAGCATCAGAATCGGGCAAACGTGCCCTGCTTGAAGATGTGAGTGTACAGTTGAACAGTGGGGAAATCACCTTGTTGCTGGGCTGTACGGGTTCAGGAAAAACGACTTTACTACAGACGTTGGCTGGTCTAAGACCGCCCGATGCAGGAAGTATCACATTGGATGACACTCCTTTCTGGAAAGAAGGAAAAGTGCCGCAGTCGATTTTATTGCAAACGGGACTATTGTTTCAATTTCCGGAACAACAACTGTTTGCCCGAAGTATTCAGCGTGAATTCTCATATTCTCTGCGTCCCTATCGACTTTCAGAGAAACAGCAACAAGAGCAGATCACAAAAGCACTGAACCAATGGGACCCGCCAGTATCCTCGGAGTTGGGCCGACGTTTTCATCTGGACAGGTCGCCATTTGCTCTAAGTGGGGGAGAGAAGCGCAGGCTTGGACTTGCTCTCGGAAGTGTGACCAATCCACACTGGCTTCTGCTGGATGAGCCGAGCGCAGGGTTGGAAGCACAAAGTGTCGGGCTTCTGCTGGATGTATTGGAGCAACATCGTCTGGCAGGTGGTGGGGGTGTGGTAGCGACCCATGATCTGGATACATTTTTGCCTTGTGCGGATCGAGTATTGTTGTTGCAGGAAGGCCGTCTAATTGCCGATCTTACGCCGAGAGAACTTCACAAAAGACCTGAACTGCTGGAGCAGACAGGGATTGGACTGCCACCATCGATGAGACTGGCACAGCAGTTTAGAGCAGCGGGTCTAGAGCTGCCTTTGACCGCGATGACGCCAGAGGAGATGGCTGAAAGTATTGTTCAATCCAAGTCAGTTGAGTTACAGATTCAAACCGAATCGAAAGAAACATCAGGTACGGTAACGATGGAACTCAAGAGCGATGTAATGAAGTATGAAAAAAAAGCACAGAAGCTGTCGTCCGTTGAAACTGAAGATGATCCAAAGCTTCTTCCGAACACCTTGACTCATTCAGGCGGATTATATGGCGTTATGGACCCGCGTCTGAAATGGATTTTGTATATCTTGCTGGTCACCGCAGCTATGCTTCAACAGCGATGGCTGGGATTGACTTTAACACTGGTGCCGGTAGTAGTAGCACTTGCCGTGCTCCCGCGTCAGACTTTGGCTGGATGTATGAAGTTAATGAAGCCATTATTATTCTTTTTCATCATCTCAACGGCGTTATCTGGGACAACTCTTTCAACAGAGGGAGGAGGTCTGCACTTTGGCTTTTCCCTGATGCAGGCGGAGGGCACTTTGCTGAATGTGTATCGTTTGTTTATCGTCACATTGGCAAGCCTTTGGTTTTCGTTGACGACACCTTATGGGCGAATGGTAGAAGGGCTTAACTGGGTACTCGGTATCGGTAAAAAGATCAGGTTGCCCGTAGCTTCGTTTGCTCTTGCTGTATCGTTAATCTTTCGGTTTATCCCGATGATCTGGAGTGAGTGGCAGCGATTCTCACTGATCGTGCGGGCACGTGGAAAGGCGGCTTTAAGACCAAATACCGTTCGAATTCGTGACCTGGGTCCGATGGTCATTCCCTTGTTAATGGCACTGTTCCAACGTGCAGAGGATATGACCATTGCGATGGAAATGCGTAAAGTTAGAGAGCACTCTACGCTCGGGGGACGTTCATCGTTATTGGTATGGTCCAAACGTGATACCTGGATTAGCATGGCTGGCCTCATTGTTTTTGTACTATTAATATGGATTCGCTAATGATGATGGCGATGATTAACGTGATTAATCCGGTGATGAATAAGACGACGATGGATTAGAACCATAAACGCAGTGTTTTCCAAAGATCATGCATAAATGCGTTTGTCCTCGCTCACAATAAGTGGACGTTGGTCATCTGAAGTGGATCAGGAGGGATAAACGATGAAAGATAAGTTTTTGCGAGAAGAACGGCAAGAATATACCGATGTGTCTACGGTGGAGTCGCAGCGAAACGATATCACACTCGAAGAATTCCCGGAGGGCCCTTACGGTTCATCTTTACTATCCGAGTCTCTTGGGAAAAGTTCTCCGTGGCGGGTGGACCAGCGGTCTGCACATCGTTTTGACTATGAAAATCATGAGCTTCACGAGGGAGACGTAAGGGATTATCCAGGTCAGGATGTTTTTGACGAAACGGTTCCGGATAACGTGTCCAAGCCTCAATATACGGAAGAATCGTAAAGGGATTTTGATATAAATTAGAGCGTAGCCTCCGACAGGTTTTATCCTGTTCGGGGGTTATTTTCGTTGTGTTTAATGAAAAAAAATCTCCTCCAATTCCACATTATGGGTTATTATATTTGTAGCTCGAAGTAAAAATTTGGTTGAATGTACGGGGGGACTTGGAATGAGAGAGATCGATTATAGTCAATATTTCTGGCAGGATGACAAGGTTAGATTACGCGCTTTGCGTGAGGAAGATTGGGAAGACCATTATTATAACCGCTTTGATACACCTGCCCGTCGGTTATTGGAGTGTGCAGTAGAGTTACCGCCAACTCATGTTGAGGCTAAGAATTTCACGGAAAACTTCTCTGATTTTTCTTTAGGCAAAGGACGGATCATGTTTACAATTGTAAACATGGATGGTGAGAATGTCGGAGGTGTGAATCTGAACAGTATTGATGAGAGGAACGGTACCTTTAGCATTGGCATTCAAATTGACAGGGATCATCGAGGAAAAGGATACGGGACCAGAGCCGTACGAATTTTGCTGAAGTATGCTTTCTTCGAGCGTAGGCTCAACAAATTCAATGATTCTGTACTCCAAGGAAATGAACCTTCCGCAGCGATGATGCGAAAACTTGGATGTGTTCAGGAAGGTGTGCGTCGCCAGGTGATCTATACGGATGGAAAATACCAGGATATGATCCTCTTTGGATTAACCAAAGATGAGTTTATGGAAAAAGAGGGGCTTGTTTGAAGTAAAGCTAATAAGCTGAAATTAAGTGTGTAGTAGGAGGAACTATGAACCAACCCATACTAACCGATGAATTAATCATCGATTGCAAGGATATTTATTTGCGCGAGTATCGAATTGAAGATTTAGAGAAACTGCAAGAAATTACGTGGCAACCTGAGGTGTATGAATTCCTACCGGGATGGAACGCTACGATTGAAGACAGGACCCTGTGGCTCACCGAATATGAAATCCCTGAGAATCAGCGTTTTAAACAAGCTGTGATGGTGGGAGAGGATATCGGAGAGTTATACTTACGAATGGCTATTGTTCTCAAAGAAAATGACGAGTTTATCGGATGGTGCTGCTCAGGGATCAAGGACGAACTGCCAGCACCCAATCGGGAGATTATGTACGGTATTTCGAAACACTTCAGAAATCGTGGTTACACAACGCAGGCACTCAAAGGAATGACGGAGTATTTGTTTGAACATACAAACGTGGAAGTGTTAAATGCCATTGCAGTGTTAAATGCCATTGCTTTGACTACCAATCAAGCATCCAATAAGGTGATACAGAAATATAATTTTGAACGGGTCAGCTTGATCGAGATCGAGGATGAACCCTATATCCATTATCAACTATGTAAGCGCCAAGGTCATTTTTGATTGAACTTTTATCCTCATTGAAAATCGCTATAGGTTCAACATTTCGGATCAGGTTAGACATTTATTGCTGGCTGCCTGATCTTTTTCTGTCATTTAGTTTATTGGACAAGACTTATGTTAATAATTTTCTCCACGATAATAGCGCTCCAGTTTGTTGTCCAAATGAACAAGCTGCGCTTTTTTCTCCTCTATATCATTCAGCAACTTTTGCTTTTGATCCTCAATCAGCTTGGTTCTTTCCTTCAGCGTGGAGGTTCCTTCGTTGACCTGATCATAATATTTTTTGATGTCTTCCACACTCATCCCGGTTTCGCGAAGGCATTTGATAAAAACCAGCCAGTTCAGATCATCCTCCAAATAAAGACGGTTATTCTGCTCATTTCGTGCAGCAGGTTTCAGCAGTCCCTTTCTTTCATAAAAGCGGATCGCTCCAATGGAGATTTCAACTTTTTTTGCTACTTCTCCAATCGTTAACATGTTAATCCCCCTTTTTATAAAAATAATTTGACCTACACTAAGTGTAGCATAGTAACTTATACATTGTTAAATATAAATCAAATTATGGAAAGAAGGATTTGCATGAAAAAGACTGTTTTTGTAACCGGAGCAAATAAAGGAATTGGATATGAAATCGTAAAGCAATTGGGTGAAGCAGGTTGGAAAGTTATCCTTGGTGCACGTAGTGTTGAACGGGGGGAAGCGGCTGTTTCAGAGTTAACTTCCAGGGGGTTAGATGTAGAATTCGTACAGATCGACATGTGCGACTTGAAGAGCATTGAGCAGGCAGCCGATACAATTCACAATACTTATCCCACAATAAACCTTTTGATCAATAACGCGGGTATGCCGGGTGCTTTCTCTCATTCCTTCACGGATACAGAAGAGGAAGATCTGCGGAACGCCTTTGAAGTGAACTTTTTCGGCACCTTCCGTTTGAATCAGCGATTGTTCCCGTTAATCAAAGATAATGAAGGCACAATCATTAATGTATCAACTGACATGGCTTCTCTGGACCATATGCAAAATGCGGAATTTACTTTAAATGCCTTCGACTATAATTCATCCAAAACGGCCAACAGTGCCATGACACTATCGATGGCTTATGAAGTCAAAAACAGCAGGGCGCAAGTCTTTGCAGTAACGCCCGGATTCACATCAACAGATCTTAACGGCAATGCCGAAGGCGGTAAATCAAAAGAAGTCGGCGCTGCGATTATCGTGCGCTATGCGACGGATGGCAAACGCCATAACGGAGAATTCCTAGATGAGAATGGCGTGTACCCTTGGTAATCCACCGTTGCCAAAAGCACCAATAGATGGGGATGAATTTTAGAGTGTGTCTTCAAGCTCAGACTCAGGTAAGCCATACGATGATGGATATGAGGGGCTAAAAAGTTTTGAGGTTCATACTGGATGATCTTGACGATTGGGTAGACGATTTTCTAACGAACATAGGACGTCTTATTCGGCCTTTCTCTACGTTACTTAAATTGTAAGGAACATCAGACACGCTATTTCCCGAAATTCCCTTAGAAAAACGCAGTAAACGGCTGTTTATTCTAATATAACGTGGCTCAGATTCATTAGATCTCTGCGGACGCTCCAAATCCTTGAATAAGACGTCTCAGATTCGTTAGCCTGAAAACGCGAAAGCCCGAAACCAACTGGGCCACTACTCTACCACTCTATCAATCGGATACAAAAAGAATCCCCCCTTCATTCCTCAACCGAAATGAGAGGGGGATTCGTCATGCAATAAAAAGCCGGAATTAAAATGAAAGTAAAGCAGCGTTTGGAGAACTTGACTAGAGCTTGTGTAATGATCAAGTAGATCTTACGTAAAGCTGCGTATAGCCAACTTATAGCCTACTTGGAGGCTATGCTCAGCCTAGACATCTGCCTTAGACAGCGGCATTAAAATCATAAATTCAGTTCCCAAGCCTACCTGACTTTGTACGGTAATTTTACCACCATACGACTCCACAATCGAGCGGGTAATGGCTAGACCGAGACCCGCGCCACCTTGTTTGCGCGAACGAGAACTGCTTGTGCGGTAAAATCGTTCAAAGATATAGGGCAGATGTTCAGGTTCAATGCCTGTACCGTTATCCTTTACTGACAATTCAGCCTTATGGTGCGTGGCATACAACGTTATGGAGATGGCTCCATGCTCTGGATCGGTGTGCTGCACCGCGTTATGGAACAGATTCAGCACAACCTGTTTCAGCTTGTAAGGGTCAGCCAGTACATACACTTCAGCCGTCAGGTCAAGATGAATGGATCTTTGCTGAGCCATCATGGCGAGTTGTGATTGCATTTTGAGCAGCAGACTGTCTAGCTGAATGACCTCCCGCTCCTGCTTTGGAGCCTGATCCAGCTTGGTTAGTAACAGCAAATCTTCAACCAGCTTGTTAATTCGTACGGATTCGCCGTGCATGCTGTCCAGCGCTTTATACAATTGATCTTGATTGGTCGCTGCACCCCGCTGTAGAACTTCAATGAAGCCGTGTATGGAGGTAAGCGGGGTACGAAGTTCATGGGAAGCATCAGACAAGAAACGCTGCATCTGCTCTTTCGATTCCCGCTCCGCTGCAAACGAATTCTCCAACCTTTCAAGCATGCCATTAAATGAAACGGCGAGCTGATCCACTTCTTCTTGTCCCTGAACGACGGGAAGGCGTTCTGCGAGGCTGCCTGCGTCGATCTGCTGTACTTTATTCACCATATTGGACAGGGGAACCAGCGTCCGGCGTAATACCTTAGTGTATAGAACAAGACCGGCTACCATGGCCAACAGCGATAACATGAGGAATATCAGAAGCTGTTTAATAATCAAGTCTCTCAGTGGCTTCGTAGCCGTGCCCATCTGGACCATCGGTAAGCCTCGATTGCGTGGACCGGGTGAGGCGAATACAATCAATTGCTCATTGCCTTGGGTATCCGTAACGATCCGGTAGGGAATATGTTTTTGTTCTTTCAACTCATCTGTAATGTTCTGATATTCAGCGGTTGATAGTTGAGGGGCTTTCAGGCCATCTTCTCCAAAAACATCCTCGAACGTACCTTGGTTATCAAACAGGGCCAGTGAACGGTCCGGAATAAACAGCACCCGATTGCCAGACCCGTTTCCTGCCTGTCCACCAAAAGGATTGTTGGATGAGCCACTACGTGACTGGATTCCGAGCCAAACCGGGGGCATGGACATAAGCTGTTCTTCCATGGTTTTTGCCTGATTCCGGTAGAGAAAGCTTTCCATGATCCAGAATTGCAGAATACCGATTAACAATAGTAACCCAGCAAGCACGAACAGGGAACGTGAGAGCAATTGAGAACGCAGTGAATGAGGCCAGATCCATTGGTGAAGACGTCTTAAACGAAGTTTATTTTTCTTAGGCAGCGAGTTCATCAGAGATCCACCCTGTACCCGACACCCCGAAGCGTGCGAATGAGTTTATGCTCTTTATCCCCGAGTTTGTCGCGCAAGGAGCGAACGTAAACCTCCACAATATTTTCTTCCCCACCAAAATCATACCCCCACACCCGGCTCAGAATGGTCGCTTTGCTCAGTACAATCCCATGATTAAGCACAATAAATTTTAACAGTTCGTATTCGGTAGGAGATAATTCCAGGACCTGATTCTGATAGGTGATTTCTTTGCGCTGATCATCAATTCGGAAGGGACCGTGGGTGACGGCTCCTATTAATAAAGGAAATTGATTCCGCAGTCTGGCCTGAATCCGGGCGAGCAGCTCGTCGAAGGCAAAGGGTTTGACCATGTAATCGTCAGCACCTAACCAAAGACCCTTAACCCGATTCTCGACTTCGTCCTTCGCTGTCAGCATAATTACGCCAACCTCGGTACCGGTCTTACGCAGACGCTCGACCACTTCGAATCCATCCATCTCTGGCATCATGACATCCAGAATAGCCATATGGGGCTTGAATTCAAGCGCCAACTCAAGCGCAGCCGCTCCATCTGGTGCGGTGCGCACATCGAAGCCCTCATTGCTTAATCCAAGCTCTAGAAATTGTAAAATATGCGGTTCGTCATCAGCCAATAGTATTTTAATTCCGCTGCTAAGCTTCATAATGTGCCTTCTCTCCTTGCCTGAGCCATCTAGATTTCTCCCTCAATTGCGAGGGACTGTATGTTGTATTATCGCTTGCCAAACTGAAATTTAGCTGAAAGGATTGTGAATTATCCTCAGACAACATTCAGCGGGCACTCATCCCAGTTTTATTTTGGCATGTCACAATACTAGACATGAAGAACTTTGAAGGAGTGATTAACTTTGAATAATACCAAGAGAAGGATGGATCTTGTCCTTCTGCCGATTGTATTACTGGCGGCATTTCTGAATGGGTACGGTATCTGGAACGATCAATATGCCAATTCCTATTATACGACTGCCGTTGGGAGTATGCTCAGCAACTTCCACAACTTTTTCTATGCTTCACTCGACTCGGCAGGCTCGGTCACTGTAGATAAACCACCTGTTGTCTTCTGGATTCAGACGGCCTTTGCCTATGTCTTTGGACTGCATGGATGGAGCGTTATTTTGCCGCAGGTATTAGCGGGAATCGGTTCGGTGCTCCTGATCTATTTCATGATGAAACCTACATATGGTCTTGCAGCAGCACGAATCTCGGCACTTGCGATGGCAACTGTGCCTGTCGTGGCGGCAGTCAGCCGGACCAACAATATTGACAGCATGCTGGTGTTTACACTATTGCTGAGTTCATGGTTTTTGTTCAAAGGCAGCAAACAAGGCAGTACTTGGCGCATTCTGGTTGCTTTTGGGTTAATAGGCGTAGCCTTTAATATGAAAATGCTTCAAGCCTACATGATTCTCCCGGCTTTTTACTTGTTCTATCTGCTCGCATTTCAGGCGAAATGGAGAAGGAAGATCATCCTGCTGATCGGCAGCACGGCGATTCTGGCGGTGGTTTCCTTATCCTGGGCGGTCACTGTGGATTCTATCCCCGAAGACGAGCGGCCTTATATCGGTAGCAGTGAAACAAACTCGGTCATGGAACTCGCCTTTGGATACAATGGTCTGGCTCGCCTAACGGGTCAGCAGAATACTGCAGGTAACGCAGCTATGCCAAATGGTATGGGACAGGGAGATAATCGTGGCAATCGAGGAGACTCGACTTCAGGCCCTAATCAGACAGGCAGTGATGTTCCTGGCGTTGGGCAAGATGTCAATGCACCGGATAACGATAATATGAGTGGTTCGAACGGCTTGAACACCATGGGCAGCATGAATGGGCAGAATGGCAATTTCCCGAACGGGCAGATGCCAAATGATATGGAAATGCCAAATGGAAGAAATTTCGGCGGAGGCATGGGCGGAATGTTTGGTACGGGGGAAAAAGGTCCTCTGCGTCTGTTCCAGACTGAACTGTCAGGCCAAGCTAGCTGGCTGTTGCCAGTTGTGCTGCTTGGGTGCATTGCCCTATTTGCAGGATTAAGACGGAGAAATATAACTAACAAGCACAAGGAGGCCTTGTTCTGGCTGGCCTGGCTGCTTCCCGTTGCTGCCTTTTTCAGTGTGGCAGGTTTCTTCCATCAATATTATCTGATTATGCTTGCACCTCCAATTGCGGCGCTGACTGGCGCAGGATTTGTAGCGATGTGGAAATCATATCGTGATCGCAATGGCTGGCAGGCATGGTTGCTTCCGGTGTCCGTGCTGCTGACGACTCTGTTCGGCTGGTATATCATGCAGGTGTATAACGATACGATTGGTGCAGGCTGGTCCATTAGTGAATTGATCGCAGGCATTCTGGTCACGGTCATCCTGGTCGTTATGCTTCATCGTACACATCGATGGAAACAGGGCTTCATTATCGCAGGATTCATGGTGATGCTGATCGGTCCAATCTACTGGGCATTCACCCCTATTACTTATGGTGGTAACAGCATGATTCCGGCAGCAGGGCCCACCGGTTCCAATGGTATGTTTGGTGGAGCAGGAATGGGCATGCCGATGGGTAACGGTGCAGGAGACACAGAAATGCCTACAATGGGTGGCCGTGGCGGAATGGGTAACCGTAACGAAGAAGTGGATACAGCCACACTGAATTATCTGAAAGAGCACAATACAGGCGAAACGTATCTCTTTGCCACTACGGACTATAATCAGGCAGCACCTTATATCATCGATGAAAGAGCAGCGGTCATTACACTTGGAGGTTTCTCCGGCTCAGACCCGGTGTACACAACAGAGGAACTTGAGCAACTCGTCAAGAGCGGGCAAGTGAAATACTTCATGGTTGGTGGCATGGGTGGCCGCGGAGGGAACTCGGATATTAGCGATTGGATCAAAGAGCACGGAACCGAAATTCCAACGTCAGAATGGAAGACAGGCACAGACAGCGGATCCATGGATAACGGTGACACGGAGAATGAAGCTGGACTTGGACTTGGACTTGGATTCGGATTCGGATTTGGCGGACAGACCACCTTGTACGAAGTGAAATTATAAACTGAAATAAAAAATCTCGAACGAAGTCCATTGGAAAAGGGAGGGGACAAACATGGCTCACGCGTACCGGTACAGCATTATTATTCCCATGTATAACGAGGAAGCGGTGATCGAGGAGACTTATCGGCGTCTGAAGAAGGTCATGGGCAGCACAGGAGAGAGTTATGAACTGTTGTTTGTTAATGATGGCAGCGTGGATCAAAGTGCACAGATGATCCGTGATTACGCCCGTTGGGACGAGAGTGTGAAGCTGATAGATTTTGCCCGTAACTTCGGACATCAGATTGCGATAACAGCTGGTATGGATTATGCAGTGGGGGATGCGGTGGTTATTATTGATGCGGATCTGCAGGACCCTCCCGAACTGATACTGGATATGATCGCCAAATGGAAAGAGGGCTATGAAGTCGTATATGCCCGTCGCACCAGACGAAGCGGTGAAACTCGCTTCAAGAAATGGTCGGCAAGTCTGTTCTATCGTGTCCTTCGTGCTTCAACGGATACGGATATCCCGGTTGATACTGGAGATTTTCGCCTGATTGATCGCAAGGTATGTGATGAGATGAAACGTCTTCCGGAGAAAAACCGGTTTGTGCGCGGGTTAGTCAGTTGGGTCGGATTTCGTCAGACTGCTATTGAATATGAACGCGATGAACGTCTGGCAGGCGAAACAAAGTATCCGCTGAAACGCATGCTGAAGCTTAGCCTGGATGGCATTACTTCATTTTCGTATAAACCGCTCAAGCTCGCAGGTTATGTAGGTGCGATCCTGTCGGTTGGCGGATTCATCTATATGTTAACGGTTATTGTTTCGGCCATCTTTACAGATTCAACAATTAAGGGATGGCCATCCATTGTGAGTATCATGCTGATGTTTAACGGATTCATCCTGATCATGCTGGGCATTCTGGGCGAGTACGTGGGCCGCATCTATGATGAGACCAAGGCGCGTCCGCTATACATTGTGAGAGATGTGGTGCAGGCCGAGGGCCAGCAAGCGCAATCCCGATTGACAGCCCGAGTTGCTCATCATGACTAAGCGTCTGGTGACACTTTTCAAGTTCGGTATTGTGGGTGTTGCAAATACGACAGTGGATGCGGTGGTGTTTGCTTTGCTTGCAGTGGTCGGTGTACCGGTTCTGATGGCTCAAGTAATCTCGTACAGCTGCGGTGTTGCGAACAGTTATTGGCTGAACGGCAGGTGGACTTTTCGAGATACGGCACGAGGAGGTGGCGATAGAGCAAAACTTATTCGTTTTCTAATCACCAATCTCATCGTTCTCGCGTTATCTACCCTCATTCTGATGACTTTGCACGATATGCTGGGTTGGAGTCTCGTGATGAGCAAGATCCTGGCGACCTTGATGGGGATGGTTCTGAACTATATGGCCAGCAGATATTGGGTGTTTCGTATCGCTACTTAGCTGCCCACAGCGTGCAATATTGGTTATAAGAAGCAAATGAAAGGAGTGTATGATGATATGCGAATTAAAAAAGCAGTTATTCCGGCAGCGGGTCTCGGAACCCGTTTCCTGCCAGCGACCAAAGCACAGCCCAAAGAGATGTTACCGATTGTAGACAAACCGGCCATCCAATACATTGTTGAAGAAGCAGTGCAATCAGGCATTGAGAATATCCTCATTGTGACTGGACGCAACAAAAAATCCATAGAGGACCATTTTGATAAATCGGTTGAACTTGAACACTCTTTATATGCCAAAGGCAAACAGTCTTTACTGGAAGAGGTGCAGGCCATCAGCGAGATGGCAAATATTCATTTTATTCGTCAAAAGGAACCACTGGGTCTGGGGCATGCCATTGGGTGTGCACGGCAATTTGTAGGGGATGATGCCTTCGCTGTACTGCTGGGAGATGACATAATGGTGTCTGATCCACCTGCACTTGCTCAGATGGTCCATCTCTATGAAAAGACAGGCAACCAGATCATTGGTGTTCGTCAGGTAGACGCGGCAAATGTGAGCAAATATGGCATTATTGATTCGAATGGTGCAGAGGACCGGGTTCACCGAGTCACCAATCTGGTCGAAAAACCTTCCCTTGCAGAAGCGCCATCCCGAACAGCTGTAATGGGACGATACATTCTGAAACCTTCCATCTTTCCAATCCTGGATCAGATCGAGAGAGGTGCTGGAGGGGAATATCAGTTAACGGATGCCTTGAAAGAAGTAAGTCAGGTGGAGGAACTGTTGGCCCTTGAACTGGAGGGGCGTCGCTACGATATAGGTGATCAATTCGGATATATTCAGGTGATCTTGGAGATCGGACTGTTGCGTAAGGAATTACAGCCCATGCTGACACCCTATCTTCAGAAGCTTGCAACTCAGTGGGCATAGGAATTGATATGTAGCAGAGGTTTAGATCTGCTATAGGACGAGTTCTCCTCCGTGCCATGGTTCTGTCATAGACTCTAGTGTTGTACAATTATTCCAGTAACGCTACAATTAGCAAGAAGTTTAGGTTGCTCTTTGAGGAGTGAGGAATCATGAATGAATCTATCATCAGGGACCTTATTAAGTATATGGACGTGGAGGACAACGCCGCCATTCAGTACATTCAGACCGAGCATCGGATGAAACTGGGACTCTTTTGGGGGATACAGGAAGGCAGCCGGGTTCTGGAAATCGGGTGTGGTCAGGGAGATACAACGGCCGTGCTTGCACATCTGGTGGGGGAGCACGGGTACGTTCATGGTGTAGATATTGCACCGGAGGATTATGGTACACCGCTGACCGTAGGCGAAGCGGCAGCCAAGCTGCGGAGATCTCCACTGGGTGATCGAATTCGAATGGATTATGATTTTGATATTCTGAGTGATCAGACTCAATTCGCCGAGAATGAGTTTGATGTTATTGTACTTTCCCATTGTTCTTGGTACTTGAAATCGTTTGACGAACTCGCCCAGATTCTTAGCAAGGTTAGGACGTGGGGATATCAGTTATGTTTTGCAGAATGGGATGCCCGAGTTACAGATGTGAGCCAGCTCTCCCATTGGTTATCCGTTCTGATTCAGTCTCAGGTCGAATGTTACAAGGAGAACAGCTTCTCCAATGTGCGCACGCTTTTTACACCGGAGGATATCCAAGAGCTTGTCTCTGCGGCAGGCTGGACGATTAAGGAAGAGACTTCGATCCATTCTCCTGAGCTGCAGGACGGTCGCTGGGAAACCGAAATGACACTGGCAGAAGCGCCTGTGGAACTGAAAATGCTTCCGATCCCGGACAAAGTAAAGACACTTCTTCTTTCCGAACTGAAATTACTTAAGACACATCATGCCTCGGGGCCCCGGAGCCCACTGGGAACGTATGCGATGGTTGCCAAAAAGCAGTAAGGAAATAGCCATTTGTAGTATGTTATAATAAAGATGTCTATCGACGTGCTATCACAGAAGATTGACCGCATGTAGCTGAAATTTTTCTTGCGGTAATTGAATGGTTCAGCTCCGCTGGAAACATATAAATTCCATGATCTAAAAAAATGTGTTTACTTCATCACAGTAATTTTGATATTATAATCGCAATATCAAATGCGACGAAGAGACGAGTAGATAAAAATCATTCTTTCAAAGAGAGCTCCGGCAGCTGAAAAGGAGTAAAGAACTTTTTATTGAATAAAGACTCAGAGCAGCACATCGGAACTTAGCGTTAAGGGATGGTGTGACAGGAGCTCCTGTTACAGAGCTAGAGTATGAACGGTCTACAGCTAGCAACATGGTTGTAAACCTTTACTTGAAGAGGCGGATATGGTGACATATTGGCGAATCTGGGTGGTACCACGAGAGTTCAATCTCGTCCCTGAGACTATTGTCTTGGGGATGGGATTTTTTGGTTTTTCCGGGGTGTGACTACACGCTTTGGAATTGCCTGAATAGTGTTAATTAGGAAGTCAATTTCATAATACGTTTTGGTGAGTTATGAAATTGATTTGAAGAGAAGAATCACTTAAACCGAAAGGAAATGATGATTAAATGTCAGCAAAATTGAAAGTTGGTATCGTCGGAGGAACGGGAATGGTGGGTCAGCGTTTTGTGGACCTGCTCGATCAACATCCATGGTTTGAAGTAACAGCTATTTCTGCAAGCGCCAATTCGGCAGGTAAAACATATGAAGAATCCGTACAAGGCAGATGGAAACTCGCAGTTCCTATTCCGGAAGCTGTGAAAAAAATCGTTGTTCAGGATGCTTCCCAGGTTGAGGCTTTTGCCAGCCAGGTTGATTTTATTTTCTGCGCGGTTGATATGAAAAAGAATGAAATTCAAGCGCTCGAAGAAGCTTACGCTAGAACAGGCACACCTGTCGTGTCCAATAACTCGGCTCACCGCTGGACAGCAGATGTACCAATGGTAATCCCTGAGATTAACCCGGGACATCTGGATGTTATTGAAGCTCAACGCAAACGTCTGGGTACAAAAACCGGATTCATTGCTGTAAAACCAAACTGCTCGATTCAGAGCTATGTGCCTGCACTGCACGCCTTGCGTGAGTTCAACCCGACTCAGGTCGTGGCTTCCACGTATCAAGCAATCTCCGGAGCAGGTAAAAACTTTACGGACTGGCCTGATATGCTTGATAATGTCATTCCATACATCGGTGGCGAAGAAGAGAAGAGTGAGCAGGAACCACTACGAATCTGGGGTAGCATCGAAAATAATGAGATCGTCAAAGCATCGGCTCCATTAATTACAACCCAATGTATTCGTGTACCGGTAACGGATGGACATCTGGCGACCGTGTTTGTAAACTTCGAGAAAAAACCAAGTAAAGACGAAATTTTGGAGCGTTGGTTGCAGTTCAAAGGTCGTCCGCAGGAACTGGCTCTGCCAAGTGCACCGAAACAATTCATTACGTATTTTGAAGAAGAAAACAGACCACAGACAAAACTGGATCGTGACATCGAACGCGGAATGGGTGTCTCCACAGGCCGACTGCGCGAAGACTCACTCTACGATTACAAATTCGTTGGATTGTCCCACAACACGCTCCGCGGAGCGGCAGGTGGTGCGGTTCTGATTGCAGAACTGCTAAAAGCTGAAGGATATATTCAACCGAAATAAGTGCAAAGGCATCATGAGCAGCAACAGATTTCTGAAAAGAATGAACAGATGAAAACCATCACTCGTTGATGGTTTTTTCTATTGTGGACAAGCATTGGTAAATCTACATTCTTATCGTAGCTACAGGTTTAACAGCAATGTTTTCACAAACAAATTACTAGGTTTACGAAACGTAGCAGTATCGTAGCAATAATAGTAATAATAGCAACACAAATCAAAACGCCGACAATCTTCTCGGCGTTTTTTTTACATCCAATATTTTGTTAGGCAGCGGATGTCTTATCCGACTTTTGCAGAAGCTGAGAGCGACGACCGAGCAGATAACCTGTCAGGGAAGCGAGCATCTGCTGGAATACCATGCCAAGCACAACCGGGACAGCAACAGGTGGCGGAAAATACGAAACAGCGAGTACTGCGCCTGCGCTGATATTACGCATGCCTCCATTGAACACCAGAGCGACCTGATCGGCCTCGTTCCAGCCTAGCAATCGGGCGATGAAGTAACTTAGCGCATAACCGAATGACGCCAGGAAAATAATGATGACCGCAAGACCAGCCAACTTCCAGTTGAAATCAGCCAAGTAGGGCGCAACGACAGATCCGTTAATCGCAACGACTGATGCCATGAACAATTTGGATAACGGGTTCAACCTTGGTCCCCAGACCGGGACAATGGCGCCTTTGGTCCACTCATTCAGCAGCATACCGAGCAGGGATGGTACAACAATCATCCAGAACAGACTGCTCATCATGGCTGCTGTGTCCAGTGTGACACTGGTTCCGATTAACAGGGATAACACCCCGGGCACTACAAAAGGAGCAAGCATGGTATCAATCAGGATGATGGATAGCGTAAGTGCGATATTGCCCCGATAAATACTGACCCAGATGAAGCTGCTTATTCCTGTCGGAATCACGGCTGCCAGAACAAGGCCCGTTATGGTGTAAGCATCTGTAGGGAAAATCAGATGACCCATACCGAGAGCAATTAAAGGCATTGCCAAATGCAAAATAAATAGACATACAAACAGGGGGAACGGCTTCTTCAGCACGTTCACAAAATCCCGTATCCCAAGACTGATACTTCCAGCGAACGTCATGAACGCAAAAAGCCAAGGGGATAAAAAGGTATAAGAAGAAAGAAAACTCCCGCATAACACGCCAATAATAATGCTGATTGGGGTAATCAGTGGCATGATGCGGTTCAAGCGTTGGTTCAAAGCTTGAAGCATAATCATGACATCCCTTTACCGTGTGATTTTACTATTATACATGTTAATAACGTTGGCTGCAGACCCATTTGCAATGAAGTAGTCTGAACAAGTATTATGGACTTGGAACAAGGATTCCGATTAGGAGAAGGGGAGATGATCATGTTTATAAGAAAAAGAAAGAACACATTAATGATGACAGGCCTTATTGCATCAAGTATTCTTTTGATTTCGGCCTGTTCTGTCGTGGAACAAGCTAATCAAAGTTTAAATTATGTGAGTGGGGCTACTGATTATATAGAACAGGTATCAAACGCCGGGGCTGATCTGCAAGAGCTCGCATCGGGTGCGGTGAATAATCCGGAGATTACAACGCAGATTCAGGAGAAAATCGATCTGATCCAAGCAGAAGCAAGTGAATTTTCTCAGTTGACTGCTCCTGCAATAGGAGAGAGTATTCATGAAAATCTGGTTAGTTACAATACACAATTAACAGAAGTCGTGGACAATTTCGAGAATACAATTGCAGAACAAGGTTTTACGGCAGAAAATTGGGAGAAGACAGGCATTCCTGAACTGATCACCAACATCAATAATTTGAAAGATCCGCTTAGCGGACTTCAGGGTGAATAAATTGAATTGATCTTACCACATTAAGACAATCCAGTTTGGAATCGAATACTTGAGAAGGGCGAGATATCGGAATGATTGAATTACCGTTATGCTCGCTTTTTTTATTTTCCGAAACCGGTGCATATTTAATATCACAGGAGCTAGACTATATCATGTAAATAGGAGATGTATATGACATTTATCTCTTATTTATGTGAAGATGATCTATGGTTTGACAAGATTGGGACAGAGGCGTATGATAAGTATATAAGTTAATAAAACATAGTTACTTACTATAAGTTATGAATTGTGCCTAAATATATTTTGCCAAAGGAGAGCTGAGTCATGACTCAACACAATGGAAAAGTAATCATTATTACAGGTGGAGCCAGTGGTATTGGTAAAGAAACAGCACTTCAACTTTCGGATCAAGGTGCGACTATTGTTGTCGCTGACTATAATGAAGACGGAGCGAAGAAGCTTGCGGCAGAGATTGAAGCAGCAGGCGGAACAGCGGGCGCGTACAAAGTGGATGTATCCAAAGGAGACGAGATCAAAGTCCTGATCGACTGGACCGTAGAGCAATATGGTACGTTAAGCGGTATTTTCAATAACGCAGGTATTGGACTTGTGAAGCCATTTCTGGAGATGGACCCGGAATCCTATCACAGAGTCATTGATGTAGATCAGCACAGTGTATACTACGGTATGTATTATGGCGCGAAAAAAATGGTTGAATTAAATGTACAAGGTACTATTGTAAATACAGCTTCGATCTATGGAAGTGTTGCTGCAGTAGGTAGCTTCAACTACAACGCAGCCAAGGCTGCTGTTGTTATGATGTCCAAATCCGGTGCATTGGAACTAGCTGAGCATGGAATTCGTGTAGTTGGTGTAGCACCTGGCTTTATCGAAACACCGATTCTGGGTGATGACCAAGCCATGAAGGATGCGCTTGCTACTCAACATATGCGTGGAGAGCTCATTCAACCGGAGAAAGTAGCCAGTGTGGTTACATTCCTGTTCAGTGATGCAGCCAGTGCAGTTAATGGTACAACTGTAGCCGTAGATGATGGATTCCTCAGCTTCAAAACCAAATAAATAACCTTCTAAAATTAAGAGAACTCATCTCGAAAAAACAGAAAAAAAACGGTGCAGAACGATTAATTCGTTTTGCACCGTTTTTGTATTTTCATTATAAAGTAATCATGGCATATGAGATGGAAATAAGTTTGTCGAATCATCCCGAAATTTCAGAGATCGTGATACAATTAACAAGGTTGTATCTTTTTATCATTTTGTGGTGTGTCATATACAATTCGAACTCCGAGAGAGCCATAACTCTCTTCTTTGTAATGACATTGAGAACAAGTTTTGGTTGAACATAACGCATCGTTATGAACTTGTAATTTTTCATTGCACTGTGGACATTTATTTTCAAAAAGAGTCTTCAACACGTTAAACATGCTTAATCACTCATTTCGGATTAATTTACTTGGTTTTTATTATAACGGATAATATTCGCTGTGTATAGCACTTTTGAGTGATATCGAAATGAGATTTATATTGCACGAAAGGAAGCGCATAACCGATGGATCTTCTGCTTTTTGTCATCATGTTTATACTGGGTCTGGTCGGTTCATTCTTCTCCGGTTTGTTGGGTATTGGTGGGGCCATTATCAATTATCCGCTACTGTTATATGTTCCATCCTGGGTGGGATTGGAGCCGTTCTCAGCACATCAGGTATCGTCGATTAGTATGTTTCAAGTGTTTTTCGCTTCACTTGCTGGTGTGATTGCATTCCGGAGAAAAGTAAAAACGGGTAGAAGTGGTGGGGCGATCGTTCACCGCGGATTGGTGCTGTACATGGGCTCCAGCATTCTTGCTGGCAGTCTGATCGGCGGGTTCATATCCGGTCATCTGGACGGAAGGATTATTAATCTGATCTATGGCATTCTGGCGATCATGGCGATTGTGCTTATGCTGATTCCCGGAAAGGGAAAGCTTGATACCTCAGCTCCACTGGTGTTTAACCGATGGATTGCAGCAGGCACGGCTTTTGCAGTAGGTATTGTATCAGGAATTGTTGGTGCGGGTGGTGCCTTTATCCTTATTCCTATCATGCTGACGATTCTCAATATCCCCGTACGAACGACGATTGCTTCTTCACTGGCGATTGTATTTATCTCCGCAATCGGCGGCGTTATAGGGAAAATTACGGGTGGAGACATTCCGATGGAACCCATCATCTATACGGTGATCGGCAGTCTGCTTGGAGCATCCCTTGGTTCACGGGTTAGTTCAATGATCAATGTGAGGGTACTTCGATATGCATTAATCGTACTTATCGCCATCACAGCGGTCAAAGTCTGGTCTTCCATTCTGTAAAATCACGTATGTAGAAATGAACAATGACGATTTCGTAACCAAACGGTTGGATCGCCGTATAAAGGTTATGAACATGAGCTGAAGCGTTGGATACACGATCAAATGAGTTCAGTTTTCGTCCATGGAGCACCTCATCTCCTTTCATGGATACATGTTTAACATTAATAGAATTTGAGGTATCCACCCTATGAATAACGTACTTACAGAACAGGCTGATGCAGGATATCGGCTAGCTGAGCAGAAAGCATCTCAGTATTTTACTTCTCTTAGGCAGCAACTTATGGATAATACGTATACCACAGCACTTACCCAAGATATTCATGTATGGCAAAAGAAACATATTCATCGTTTTGCCTGGCTTTCTCTTTTATCACCTAGCAAAAGAAAACCGGATCCTCGGGATGTTCATAGATATATCCACTGGCTGAATACTACAGGAAAGCTGGATGATTACCTGGATCGGAGTATCTCCTATATTTATATGCGAGATCTGGGGCAAGCCCTTGATTCTCCGGGTACGCAGGCCCGAATTCAGAACGTTGTCCAGAATACTAAAAAATACTTTATGAGCTCTGCCACTGGGCGCAAAGGACAGCCCGATTATATCAGTCTGGCTGCGTTGTACCGGTGGGGACAGAAGGAGCACATTGAAACGGCTGTCATCTGGGTGATGAACAAATTAAAGAATGTAGCATCCAACATCCCGAAGGAGCTGGATGCAGAGCAGGCGCAACGGAAGCTCATCAAGATCATTCTCGGCGTGGTCCTTCATGTGGACGATGAGATGAATGAGCAGACACCACCTGAAGAACGTGCCCAGAGATTTGATGCGGCGATTCGACTTGGTTATTCGTACGGTTTGACGTATCCATTTGTGGATGATCTGCTGGATTCTCAAGCATTGACTGTTCAGGAAAAAGAACAATATTCCCTGATGATACGTGATGCACTTCTTACCGGGGTCGTACCTGATCTGGGAGAGTGGAAAGGCAGCAATCTTGAAGTAATTGAATATGTACATTCCGAGCTTCGGGAAGCATTTGAGTACATCAAGAACTACCAGCATCCAGAGAAACAGCGCACGTTTTTAGAGCAATCCTATGTGTTTTTTCAGTCTCAGGAGATTGATCGCAACAAGAAATTAGCCAATGCGAATTATAGCAATGAAGAATTGTACATTCCGATTATTATCAAATCTTCTTCTTCCCGATTAATCGTCCGGTCTGTTCTCAGTGCACCGGTGGATGAAGGATTTGATCTGCGGACGTTCTATTACGGGATATATAATCAGTTGGCAGATGATTTTGCCGATATGTTTGACGATATGGAAGAAGGGGCAGTAACTCCGTATACGTACTATTTGAAGTATCGAGATTTGCGTCCCGATTTGATTAATCCATATGAATTGTATTGGGCAGTCATCTCTCATCTAATCCATGATGTTTACAACTCGGATGCCAAGACCCGTGAGGTCATACTGGATCGTGCCATTAACGGGCTGAAGCGTTGTAAAGAACGGTTGGGGCAGCAAAAATATGATGAAGTGATGACGATCTTTGCCTCTGGGCAGCCTGAATTCAATCAACTGGTTCAACAGATGGTGCGAAAAGCAGATGACGTTGATTTCCTTGATAAATTGTTACGGGATCAGGTTGTGCTTCAATTGAAAAATGACAAGCAGGAAAAAGAGGAGTTCAAACAGACCATTCGAACGGTTCGCGAACAGATTAATGTGGAGTTGCAGATTGCGAAGCCCGTTGGCCTTCATGAGATGAAAGAAACGCTGATCGATGCGGCCAATTACAGCTTGCAGGGAGACGGAAAAAGGCTACGTCCGATATTAACTTGGGTTATGGGCGTGCGCGAGTATGGTCTACCTGAGTCATCCATCGTTCCGCTGCTAAGATCGCTGGAGTACATGCATACCGCTTCCCTGATCTTTGATGATCTGCCTACGCAGGATAATGCTTCGACAAGACGTGGACGTTCCACGCTGCACCAGGTACACAATAGTGCCACAGCAGAGCTAACCGGTCTATTTCTTATCCAGAAGGCGATTGGAGAGCAATCCTCATTGGATCGTTTTGATGCGGCGACCGTGCTCAGACTCATCCAGTATTCGGCTGAAAAAGCAGAGGATATGTGTATGGGGCAGGCCATGGATCTGAATTCCAAAGGCAAGGCATTGACGCTGGAGCAGTTGAACATGATCTGTTTTTACAAAACAGGCATTGCCTTCGAAGCTGCCCTGGTTATGCCAGCGATACTTGCTCAAGTGAAGGAACCGGAGATGGCTGCACTGAAAAAGTTTGCTTATCATGCGGGGATCGCCTTCCAGATCAAGGACGACTTGCTAGATTTCGAGGGAAATTACCTTATTCTTGGGAAACCTGCAGGTCAGGATGTGCGGAACAACAATTCAACCTTTGTGTCTATTCTGGGTGATGAAGGCGCGAAGAAAGCGATGTGGGAGCATTATTGTCTTGCTACAGATGCATTGAACGAGATGCCCAAGCCTATCACCTTCCTGAGACATCTATTGGATTATCTTGTTGGTCGCGAGCGCTAATTCATATAACTAACGATTCCGTGTTGCGTATGACTTATTATGATATATAATGACAAAGTTCGGGATTCCATGTGGATGGATTCCGGGCCTTGTTTGATTTAAAGACACAAATCTCTTAAAAAGATTTGTTTCAACGGTTGAAATTCTGGGTATTAAGCAGGTACTGTTGTTTTAAAACTGACTAATTTTTATAGAACATCTTATATCAGTAAAAATTTTAGATTTCGACAAACTTTACATGGAGTCTATGCCAAAGGAGAACTTACAATGCAGGTTCAAAAGGTCGATCATCATGAATTGTTCGAGCAGATCTATAACCAAGCGCCTATTGGGATTGCACTCGTTGCTCCAACAGGGCAATGGATGAAAGTGAACCCTGCTTTTTGCTGTATGCTAGGTTATACAAGTGATGAATTAATGGATCTCACGTATCAGGATATTACACATCCGGATGATTTCTCACAAGATATGATCTGTAGTTATGAGCTATTTGAAGGTAAATCAAAAGAAAATCAATACGAAAAACGTTACATTAATAAAAATGGTGACATCTTATGGTGTTCAATACATGTTTCCTTGGTTCGAAACGAAATTACGGATGAACCTCTTTATTCCGTTTGCCATATTGTTGATATTTCCAATCGTAAACTGTCTGAACAAAAACTTCTCCATCGTGAAGAAATGTTTAAACTTATTACGGATCATGCTCAGGAGATCATCTATATTGCCGATTCAGAGGGAGTTTGTCGGTTCTGCTCACCGTCAGTCCAACAAATATTAGGTTATTCCCCGGAAGAAGTCATTGGCCAAAACAATAATGATTCCTTTCACCCACAAGATCTGGAACGGATCTCACAGATGGATTTGACTAAAGGTAATCTGTTGAATATTAGAGTCCGCCATAAAGACGGGCATTATCTTTGGTTTGAAACCACATACAAGGTCTTTGGTGATGCAGAGCATGAACAGCAGATTTTTACAATTGGACGAGATATATCAGAGCGAAAAAAACAAAAGGATATCAGTGCAGAGGCTGAACGTATCGCCTTGATTGGTAGTTGGGAATGGGATATGGTCTTAGACCATATTACATTTTCAGATCAGATCTTTGAGATTTTTGAACTTGAACGCACCTGCAAACCATATCGGATAAGTGATGTTTTTGATGTTATGGATGCCGAAGATATAACCTCTTTACAAAAACATATTGCAGGGGGAAAACAGGGTGAACCGCTCGATTTTGAATACAAACACATCAGCTCTGATGGAAATGAGAAGTATCTTCACTTGCGTGGATTAATTACGCTTGATGAGCATGGTCAGCCAGTTCAGCTGAACGGAACACTACAGGATATCACTGAACGCAAGCGCATCGAATTTAAATTGCAGGAATCTGTGGAGCGATACACTTCGCTTAAGAAATACAATCATGACGCCATTATCTCGTTTAACATGGATGGTAATATTATGAATGCAAATCCAGTAGCGGTGAAAATGACGGGTTGTCCCGTGGCTGAAATGATCGGTACAAGCATAAGCAGATTTATCGGAGCCAGTAATCTGGGTCTGATTCTGGGCAGTAACTATGAGATGGCTGAAAAGGAGATCAACGCTGTTCGGCACACGAATGGATCTGAGACAGAAGTCTTGGCTACGCTTGCTCCAATCATTATTAATACATCCAATGTCGGGTTTTACCTGATTGCGAAGGATATTACGGAGCAGAAAAAACTGCTGGTAGCCAAAGAGACAGCGGAGAGAATGAATAAGGCAAAAAGTGAATTTTTGGCGATGATGAGTCATGAAATCCGCACACCTATGAACGGTGTAATTGGGATGACGGATTTGCTTTTGGATACTCCTGGACTTAGCGGGGAACAAAAGGAATATATTGAAATCATCCAGAAGAGTGGAGATTCCTTGCTGGCCATCATTAATGATATTCTTGATTTTTCCAAAATCGAATCAGGCAAAACCGATCTGGTAGAAGATCCTTTTGATCTCGTAGAGATCGTGACCGAGACGGTGCAAATCGTAAAACCACTCGCTCGTGAAAAGAAGTTGGATGTTCGTATGTGCGTAGAAGATGTTATTCCAACTCCGGTGTATGGTGATGCTTATCGTCTTAAACAGGTACTTACCAATATCATTGGCAACGCGGTCAAATTCACTTCAGAAGGCGGCGTGGAAGTTAAAGTGGGAGTTAAGGAGCAGTGCGGTAATACCGTGCAGCTATATTTTCAGGTAAAAGATTCGGGCATTGGCATTCCGGCTGAGAGGAAACAACAGTTATTTGAACCTTTCTACCAACTGGAGAATTTTATGACCCGCAAACCTCAAGGTACCGGTCTTGGCCTTGCCATTAGCAAGAAACTGGTGGAGCTTATGCAGGGTGAGATCTGGATCGAGGAATCGGATGAACCGGGTACAATATTTATATTTACCGCCCAATTTAAATTAAATAACGGTGAAGAGAGCAACAGGTTGGATCAACAGCAGAAGAAGAGCAGAACATCAGCCTTACGGATTTTAATTGCAGAAGACAATGAGGTGAATCAACTCGTCCTTAGCAGAATCGTTGAGAAAAAAGGGCACTTCGTGGATCATGTGGCGGACGGTGTTGAGGCAGTCGAGGCGGTCAAACACACTTCATATGATATTGTCTTCATGGATGTGCATATGCCAAGACTTAATGGATTCGAAGCGACAAAAATGATTAAAAATGCTTTGCACCCCGAGAGTTGTCCATTCATTATTGCGGTAACTGCAAATGCCGTAAGAGGAGACATGGAAAACTGCTTGAAGGCAGGCATGGATGCGTATGTCAGCAAACCGATTAAAATCGAGTCCATTATGCAAGCATTGGAGAGCTATTACATCAAAAATAATCTCTGAGCACGCTAAAAATGGATTCATGAGCAAAAAAGCCGCTAGCTTAAAATAGGCTAGCAGCTTTTTTTGCTGTTCCATGATTCTGTCCTCCATCCTGCATCCCACAGATGCGACTAAGGACAAATCCCTAAGGATTTTTGATCCACAGTTTGGAGATGTCCATATATCCGAATTCTGCGATCTGCATGCCAAAGATGCTCTGATCCAGTTCAGCCTGCTTGTTCATGTGACAGCCATGCAAGATCCAGCAGTGATCACGTAGCAAGGCTTCAGCTTCATCCAGGAGCGCAGTACGGTCTGCCCGATGAAGCTTTGCAAAATGATCCAGTTTGTCATCCAGTAGAGACTGGAATGCAGGAGACATACACATATGAAAATGGTTGGACAGGTTTTTGAAAAAATGAATTATGCCGTACTGCCAATCTTCCTCCAGTATCTCTTCAGCCAGAATCAATTGTGCGTTTGTGGTTTCGTCTGAGTTGAAATAATCCACAACGGCCTGCATGCTGATGTTCATTCCGATGGACTGCGCACGACACTGAAACCACTCTGCAACGTCTGCATCCTTATTATGCTTATAGGATAATGTTACCGTCTCACCCTGGTACCCACAGTTATGCAGTAATTCACGAGCATGCTCAAGAGAGGCAGCGGTCCAGTCTTGGGCTGCACTTCTCCAAGGCAGAAAGCTGCTGGCCGGTGTGATCCGATTCCCGCCGAGATCTCGGACAAGCGCGACCGAATCATAGACGATACGCAGGGCTTGTCGAAATAGGGGATGATGATGGATGCCTTCCTTGTGAAAATTGAACAGCATATACTGACAACCCAGCGCCGGATAATTGATGCTGTTCGTCTGATCACAGCCTGTTGCGAGACTCAATCGATCTGTACCGGGTAGCTCATAATAGCGATCATTTGGACTCAGGTCAGGCACAAACCAGAAATGGACTTGATCCAGATGTGGCCGGATGCCGTAGTACGCATCAAAAGCGGTAAGCTCCAGCACATCTTCATTCAGATCAGAGATCTGAAAAGGACCAGTCCCAATTAATGTCTTGGCTACATTGTAATCGTAGGGCAGGATTGTCATCCGAATACAACTGAACAGATGCAAGAAAAACCGATTAGGACGATGTAGAACAAACTTGATGCAGTAATCGCCAGCTACTTCCGCACGTTCGATATCCCGATATAACCAGATGGAGGGACTATGTGCATCAATCAATCGTTGCAATGTCGCTTGCACATCCCGGGACGTCATGATACGTCCGTTGTGGAAACGTACACCTTTCCTGAGATAAAAGGTCCATAAGCGATGGTCCTCGCTGCACTCCCACATGTGCGCCAGTGCTGGCAGGAATGATTCTGTCTTGGCATCATAAGTGATCAATGTATTACAGACCTGGCTTAATAGGTAGGTTTCAAATGCAGTATAAACAAAGGCTGGGTCCAAACCACCTAACTGGCGTGACCTCATGATGCGCAGGATATCCTGACCAGAGGCAGTTTCATCGTGGCCGTGAAATCCCATCTGTTGATGAAGGGAGAGCATGAGCTGTTCTCGCAATGTATCATCCATCTGAACGGTTCCGATGAGTTCAATGGCATCTTTCATTTTGCCTTTACTCAAAAGCTCGGTAAAACTCGCTTCCAACGCTTCATTCATGCTACGCAGCATCGTTAACTCCGAATGATGTCCACGACCACGCCCAGGCTGCCAATGGATAAAGCCTTGTTCCTCCAATTTTCTGAGAATGAATTTCACATTACGAGGGGTGCAGCACAAGGCAGCGGACAGGCTATCGATCGTTACCGCTACAGGTTCATGAAGTTTGAATGAAAGTTGTTCAGCGCCGGCGAGCCTTATAAAGTGTGTATGCAGGGTATCCATGGTCATGACTCCTCTATTAAAGGTGAAAAGTGTGATCATATGTTTACACTTTTACTTCCCCCTTTTATCCTTACAATTATACATTAGTAGAAGTTGTTCAAAAAGTCCGCTTTTGATTACGAAAGATGCCTAAAGGCATCATCAGCATCGAATATGGAATTCAGCCGAAATGAGTGGGGGCTTACGAAGTATGTTTCCTTTGGAAACATTGCAGTTGCTCACGTAGTTTTCCCTACGCTCCGCTACTCCATTTCTAGCTTCATCCCATCTTCTCGGTACTGAAAACCGAACTTTTTGAACACGTATTAGAAGAGGTAGTTCAAAAAGTTCACTTTTGAAGCATTTAGAAAGAATAGGAGAAGTTCGCATGAAGCAATATTTAAGGCAAATTCACCCCTTGGCATGGACGATCATTATCGGAACCATGTTTGGACGTCTTGTGACGTCAATGAGTATCCCGTTTCTATCCATCTATCTGACACGTGTGCTAGATGCTACACCGACCCAGACCGGTGTTACTGTGGCTGTTAGCTCGCTGGCAGGTGTCATGGTCAGCTTTTATGGAGGTTATATTTCGGACCGGATCGGGCGCAAAATCGTGATGTTAATCTCAGTATTTAGCTGGGCAGGTGTGTTTTTTATTTTTTCAGCAGCAGAGCATCTATGGGTGTTCTTTGTTGCCAATACGTTAAACGGATTATGCCGCGCAGTATTTGAGCCCACCTCCAGAGCGCTGTTATCGGATATTACTTCTCCGCAGAACAAATTGCTGGTGTTTAACCTCAGATATGCTGCAATTAATCTCGGTGTGGTCTTTGGGCCAATTATCGGATTTCAGCTGGGATCATCTGAATCGACGTTTCCGTTTGTGATTTCCGGCTTGGTATACATAGCCTATGGATTTGTGTTATTTCTGCAATTCAAGCTACAGCATGCCAATCTGCCAGAGCGTCATCAGGCAACTGCACCACGTTTGCGTGAAGCACTTATGACCACTGGTCGCGACCGGGTATTTCTGCCGGTATTGATTGGTACCACATTCTGTGTGCTGGGTTACGGACACTTCAGTTCTACGTTGGCACAGTACTTGGCGAGAAGCCCAATCTTTGAGAATGGAAGCCAGATGTTCTCGTATATGCTGTCCCTGAATGCCGTGACGGTACTGATTATTCAGTATCCTCTTGTGAGAACCTTCCGAAACTTCCCACCGCTTGTTCCTCTGATTGTGGGTAACCTGCTAGTTGCAACCAGTCTGATGATGGTTGGAATCGCTGAAGGTGTACTCATGATGATGATAAGTGTCATACTATTTACGATTGGGGAAGTGTTATTGTTCACCATGATGGATATGCTCATTGACAGGATTGCGAAGCCGGAATGGAAAGGGACGTATTTCGGGACTATCGGCTTCAATAATATCGGTAGTGTCATTGCTCCTGTCATGGGAGGGGTGTTGTTAAGTCAATTTGGAGCGGAGAATGGGCTCGCTGTCTTTCTACCGATTGCACTGACGACTGCCCTGGGAGTACCTTTTCTTCTGATAGCACACAGACGTCTTGTTGTTAGAGAAAAACAAACAGAGCCTAGATCATTAAGTATGTAGCGAGAATTGAAAAGTTTAATGGCATGAATTAAATAACAATTCAGTTAAAATTATCTTGACAGATGTTAGTCCAGCGAATACAATAAACAACAAATATGTGAAACGGGTGGGATGATGATTATGTTTATGCCTATACAGATTTCGAATCGATAACTGAATACGCATGAGCATAGTGACATTAATCCAATTTTTTTGCAATGATCGCGTTGGGACAGTCATGTTTGTGCACCTCTGTCGTGGACGCTCATCATTATTGCGATGCAGAGGAGATACGGGAAATGCTTTGCATTTCATTCGATCTCTTTTGGCTACAAGCTGTAGATGAACATTAGTTCATCTATGGCTTTTTGGCATGCATTCCACCCAATTTGTTCACATGGAAAGGAGCGTTTGGAGCGTTAATTTATAAAAACTAACTTGTTAAAAAGGAGAATGTACAATGGTCAACATCTGTTCTACATATCAATTATGGGCGGGAAATCCCGATTTTAATGTCATTATGTATGACTCATCCTAGTGGGGGTAACAGCGATCGAAAGGTTATTCTGTCATCGTAGTTACAATGTAATGTTCTTTAGTTCATTTTAAGTAAATAAACCGATAAAGAGGTGGGACCTGTGCCCAAAACAGAGAAACGCTCCATGTCTTGGCTGCTGCGCTATCTAAAACCAGTTAAAGGACGGCTGGCCTTACTTTTGATCATGTTGCTCACATCAACGGGGCTTCAGCTTCTAAATCCACAGATTATCAAACGATTTATTGATACAGCAGCGAGTGGGGGAGTCCTCACCAATCTTGTTCAGCTTGCAGGAATATTTCTGGTTGTTGCCGTGTTTAATCAACTCATCACAGTAGCGGTCAGTTATTTGGGGAATGACGTGGCCTGGCGGGCTACGAATCAACTGCGCGGAGATCTGCTGAAGCACTGTCTGCGTCTCGATATGCGTTTTCATAATGAGAAAACACCTGGAGAGATGATAGAACGTGTGGATGGTGACGTAACGAGTATCTCCAATTTTTTCGCAATGTTTATTGTGCAAGTGATCGGGAGTTTTGTACTGCTGGCCGGAATTCTCGGGTTCATGTTCAGTGTTAATGTGCCTATTGCTTTGGTTATGACCGTTTTCACATTATTATCGATCCTATTCATGGTCTTCATCCGAAATCTGGGCGTGGACTCTTCCAAAAATGAACGTGCGGCAAGTGCCTCTCTGTTCGGATTAATTGAAGAACGTATTGCCGGAATTGAAGATGTGCAAGCAAATGGTCATTTGCCCTATGTGATGAACCGCTTTTACCGCACGATGCGCACGGTATTCCGTAAGGGGAGAAAAGCCTGGCTGCTACGGGTTATTCCGTGGAATACCACAGTAGTCCTGTTCGCTCTGGCGGTCACTGCGGTGCTTTTGCTGGGTGTGCATTATTATATGGAAGGTCTAATTAGTATCGGAACATTATTTCTGATCTATCAATATACGCAGATGCTGAATGATCCGATTGAGATGCTTGGAGATCAGGTGCAGGAGTTTCAAAAAGCAAAATCAGGCATGCTGCGCTCCAGAGAGCTGTTGTCCATGCAAAGTGTGATTGAAGAAGGCACAGAGGAGCAATTGCCGGAAGGACCTCTTGGTCTGGAATTCAGCCAGGTGCACTTCAGTTATAACCAGGATAAACCGGTATTGCACGACATTACTTTTGCTATTAAGCCTGGTGAACGTCTGGGAATCATCGGTCGCACAGGGAGCGGCAAATCGAGTCTTAGTCGTGTTCTTCTCCGGCTGTATAATCTGGATCGGGGTACGATTCGTGTAGGTGGAACGGATATCACAAAGCTTTCGTTACAAGCACTCTATCGCCGGGTGGGTATGGTGACACAGGATGTACAGCTGTTTGATGGCACGCTGCGTGACAATCTGACCCTGTTCAATGGGGATGTATCGGATCAGATGATCAAGGAGACGACGGATCGCCTTGGACTTAGCCAATGGATTAATTCACAACCAGAAGGACTTAATACGTATCTGGCTGCAGGTGGAGCTTCATTGTCGGCAGGGGAAGCGCAGTTATTTGCCCTAACCCGCGTATTCCTGACCGAACCGAGTCTGGTTATTCTGGATGAGCCGTCGTCACGTCTGGATGCCGCGACCGAAGGTATGCTGCAATCTGCAATTGACCAGTTAATGAAACGATCCACCGGAGTCATCATTGCTCACCGACTGGCTACACTGGAGAAAGTGGACCGGATTATGGTGCTAGGTGATGGGAAGGTACTGGAGTTTGGAGCGAGAGAAGAACTTGCCAGTAACCCGGCATCTCACTATGCCAGACTGCTCATTACAGGCCGAGAGGAGGAATTGGCATGACTGTAGCAGGATTTATAGGCCGTTTGTTTCGATTCAGGCCTTTGTTGTTTATAATCAACGGATTGTTATGGTGTATATTTCATTCCTTACCGTTAGCTATTGGTATTGGGATGCAGTGGTTTTTTGATCGGACAACAGCGGGTTCAAATGACTACATGTGGCTTGCTGTGCCGCTTATCTTTATTGCTTTGGTCCGAATGGCACGGGTGGGCACATTTTTTGTAGCCTTCTATGCATGGGTTACGTATCTGTATCATGTTCAGGCCATTTTGCGAACCAACATGCTCGCAGCAATCATGCGCTGGCCGGGACGTAATCTTCCGGCTTCACCAGGGGAGGCGATGAGTCGTTTTCGGGATGATGTGGATGAAGTCGTCGAGTATGTAGAATCATGGGTAGACTTCTGGGGACGGCTTGTTTTTGCTGTTGTGTCCATCGTCATTATGGCGAACATTAATTGGCAGATCACGTTGGTTGCTGTGCTGCCATTGGTGGTCGTTACCTTACTTAACAACCTGTCCGGAAATCGGGCTCGGAAGTATGCACAGGTTAATCGTGAAGCGACTGGGCGAATTACCAGTTTTATTGCGGAAACGTTTGGAGCCGTGCAAGCCCTGAAACTGGGTCAGGCCGAAGAGAATGTCTCTTCACGTTTCAACCAGTTGAATGAAGATCGTCGCCAGGCTGCACTTCGAGACAATCTGTTCAAGCAGTGGATGAGATCGATGAATCAGCATGTTCTAAGTATCTGTACTGGATTGATTCTACTGATGTGTGCAGCTGAGATGAAAGCAGGGAACTTTACCGTAGGTGATTTTGCCTTATTCACCAGTTATCTGGCCAATATCGGATTTAGCATTTCACTGTTTGGTTATATGGTGTTTCAGCACAAAAGGCTCAAGGTATCCTATGATCGTATGCGTAAGCTATTCCGCCCAGGGGAAGAAGACCAGATCATGGATTCGAGGGAAATCTATCTGTATGAAGATCCCCCGGAGCTTGTAAGTGAACAGAGGGACCCTAAGGAGAAGTTGCAATCTCTTGAGGTGAATAAGCTGACTTATCAATATCCGAATTCTGCAAATGGCATAGAAGAGATCAGTTTCCGACTGGAACGTGGACAATTTCTTGTTATTACAGGACGGATTGGATCAGGTAAATCAACGCTGGTACGAACACTTCTTGGACTGTTACCCAAGCAAAAAGGGGACATTCACTGGAATCGAGAAGCTGTTGATCCAGCCACGTTCCTGATGCCGCCTAGAGCCGCATATACCCCGCAAGTGCCAAGACTGTTCAGTGATACGTTGAAAGAAAATATCGTCCAAGGCAAACAGGGGAACACCGAGCAAGCGCTTGAAAAAGCCATTCGTCTGGCTGTGATGGAGAAGGATATCAAACATTTGGATCAGGGGCTTGAGACCCCGGTTGGTCCCAGAGGGGTGATGCTGTCAGGCGGGCAGATTCAGCGCGCGGCCACAGGACGCATGTTAATGACGGAGGCGGACCTGTTTATCTTTGATGACCTGTCCAGTGCACTGGATGTGGAGACAGAACAACAAGTATGGGAAGGGCTGTTCCAAGAGCCGGATGTCACCTGCATTGCAGTTTCTCACCGCAGGGCAGCACTTTCCAAAGCAGATCACATTATCGTGATGAAAGATGGACGCATTGAAGCCGAGGGAAGTTTGGCCGAATTGCTTGCCACCAATGAAGAGATGCAGCTGCTGTGGCAAGGGGAACAAACCCCCGCCAAAGTTGGATAGCTTAAAAAATTTAGAAAAGATAATAAAAAAACAAAAAAGCCTTACAGACGACTCCTTGAAAGAGGACAGTCTGTAAGGCTTTTTATCGTTATAACGAGTGGAAAGATGGAATATTATTATCTCATCATCTGAGCAATCAAGGAATACGCAATGATGACCAGGAAGATAATAGTGATATGGTTAATGGAGAAGATAAACATCCGTTTGGACCATTTCTCTGTTTCTTTCTTGTCAAAGGTAGCCACACTGAGAATGAGCCAAGCCAAGCTAACCAGAAATGCCACAATAGCGACAAATGGACTCATCGGCCAGAATAAAAAGCTGGAGATCAGTAACAGTACCAGATACACGTTTGTCTGAATGTATGTCCGTCTGATGCCTTTAACAACGGGTAGCATCGGAACACCAGCAGCTTTGTATTCGTCAAAACGACGAATCGCAATCCCGTAGAAGTGAGGCATTTGCCATAAGAGCATCGTAACGACCAATGCCCAGATCTCGAAATGACCCAGTTCCGGTGAAATGGCTGCCCAACCGATGAGTGGAGGCACAGCACCCGAAAGACTTCCCACTTCCGTGTTGTAGATCGTTGTACGTTTGGTCCACATCGTGTAAGGGAACACGTAAAGCAACAGACCCAAAATACCAAATACAGCAGCGGATGGGGAAGCGATGTACAACATGATGCCCCCGATGATGGTGATTGCAATACCGAGAATCAGACCCGACTTAGTATCTACGCGTCCCGTAACGGTAGGACGTTTCTTCGTACGTTCCATGATCGCATCAATATCACGATCATACAGATTGTTAAACACCCCTGCAGCTCCAATAATGAGAGAAGACCCAATAAAGGAAAGGATGATTGGTACAATATTAGCTAAGATTGAAGCATCAAATACATATAAAGCCAAACTTAAACCCGCAAACATGGCGATCAGGTTGGACTTGATGATTCCGATTTTGATCGTATCGAAGAATACTTTCGGAATCGAGCTATACTCCAGGCTGATATTGGTCTGTGAACCATTGTTCAATGTTTTCAAGAACTCACTTCCTATATCTATACTTATATATTATGTCGCTATTATACCATTCAATACACTATGTGATTTAATTAACGTTTTAGTATTTAAAATAATGTCATTTGATTGTGAACAATTTAAAAACAAGGTTTTTTTTAATTGTTAAATAATTATTTCTGTGTTACAGGAGAGAATCAAAAAATCAGGGTATAACAGTGATTTAAAGTTTGTTCTGTCATTGTAGTGTAAGTGTAAATAATCTTTTATTCAACTCACACAGGCTGGATTGAAGAAAGTAGTTAAAGATATATGTTGCAAAATGATTAGGTTTTGTTTATTGTAGACATAAGATATCTTTAATAGTTATGTTTGAATGTGTGCTTGTAAATCTCCGATATTACTTTCTTAAGAGAAAGCGGAGGTTATTTTTAAAGCTCAATTAGAGATATTAAATGTCTGGAAAGGGTGAATAATTTGAGTAATATGAATCAACGCTTGGATGTACTTATTATTGGTGGAGGACCAGCGGGGCTTAATGCAGCCCTAGTACTCGGCAGGGCCCGCAAGAACGTTGTGGTCATTGATGATGAGACACCGCGTAACTGGGTTACAAGGGAGACTCATGGGTTTGTGACAAGAGATGGGGCAAGTCCGCGTGAATTCCGGAAAGCTGCCAAAGAACAGATTGCAGCTTATCCCTCAGTTCAATTTGCATCCGATACGGCAACAGCGATAACAGGTAGCGATGGTGATTTTGTAGTTAAGACTACTCAGGGGGCAAGTTATCGCACGAAAAAGATTTTGTTTGCGGTAGGTAAGAAAGACCTTCCCTTGGATATTAACGGATTAACAGAGGTTTACGGTAAAAGTGCGTTTGTGTGTCCATATTGTGATGGATGGGAGTTAAGAGACCAATCGCTGGTCATCATCGTTAGTGGAGATAAGGCATTACATATGGCAAAAGTCATATCCGGCTGGACAGAACGTTATACGATCTGTACGAATGGATCAGATTCCTTAACTGATGAGCAGCGTGAAGAGCTGAAGCAGCATCATGTTACTGTATTCGATGCACCGATTCAATCCATTAACTCTGAAGAAGGAATGGTACAGCAAGTTGTACTGAATGACGGTACAGCGATTCCATGCACAGGAGTTTTCTTCCAACCGAAACTGTTTACCGGATCAGAACTGCCCAAGGCCATCGGCTGTGAAATTACAGAGTCAGGAACGGTTATCGTTGATGCTTCCGGCAAAACATCCGTAGCGGGTGTATACAGTGCTGGTGATGCAGCATCCGAGATGTATCAGGCAATCACGGCTGCGTCTCTGGGGGCATTGTCTGCGGTAAGCATTAATAATGAATTGAATTTCGAGAAGTGGGATGAACCACGTCATCATTAGAATAAATTAAAAGCGTCATAAAATCATAGTGTCATTGGTTCATACAGTAGGGGATTGCATATGCAATCCTCTATTTGTTGTTATCAACTTAAACGTTGAACGGTTCAATTGAAAGTAATTCAGCCGGAAGAAAATTTGATATTAAGTTAAATGTGGTTTATTGTATTATCAAATGATACATATTACTATCATTTATAAAATCATCAAAGGAGAGATCACTTATGAATGAAAGCAGAACAGCCATCATATGGCTAACGAATACCTTGCTCCACGGCGTACAGTTAAGAGGTGATCATCATGAGTGATGCAACTTACATTCCACAGCCCAAAATGTATGGACCACTTGGCAATCTGCCTTTGATAGACAAAGATAAACCAACACTGTCGCTAGGTGTCCTGGCTGAACAGCATGGACCAATATATCGACTTACCGTTCCCGGTTATTCCGGTTTAATCGTATCTGGACCAGATCTTGTCGCTGAGTTGTGCGATGTGTCCCGTTTTGACAAATATGTATACAATGAACTCGAAAATGTACGTGCCTTTGGAGGCGATGGTTTATTTACAAGCAGAACATCAGAGCCCAATTGGAAAAAGGCCCATAACATTCTGCTTCCCACCTTCAGCAAACAGGCCATGAAAGGTTATCATCCCATGATGGTTGATATTGCCGAACAGTTGATCAACAAGTGGGCACGCCTCAATTCCAACGATACGATTGATGTTGCGGATGATATGACACGCCTTACGTTGGATACCATTGGACTATGTGGATTCAATTATCGGTTTAACAGTTTTTACAGACAGGACCACAGTCCTTTTATTGAAAGTATGGTTCGGGCTTTAAATGAAGCTATGCAGAAGAGTTCACGTTTGAAAATTCAGAATCTGCTTATGGTGAAAACCAAACGACAGTTCCAAGCGGATATTCAGACGATGTTCTCTCTGGTAGATCAGATTATAGAGGAACGTAAAGCGAGTTCAGCACCCGAAGAGGTCGACTTGCTCGCACGTATGTTGAATGGCAAAGATCCGGAGACTGGCGAAATGCTGGATGATGAGAACATTCGTTATCAGATTATTACATTTCTCATTGCCGGACATGAAACCACGAGTGGTCTATTATCTTTTGCTCTTTACTTTCTACTGAAAAATCCGGAATCGCTTCAAAAGGCGTATGACGAGGTGGATCAGATATTGGTCAGTGACTCACCACAGTACGAGGAAATTCTTCAGCTTTCCTATATTCGCATGATTCTTAGTGAATCGCTTCGTCTCTGGCCAACAGCCCCGGGATTTGATGTATATGCGAAAGAAGACACCGTCATAGGTGGCAAATACCCGTTGAAGAAAGGGGAAAGTTGCAGTATTCTTCTACCTCAGCTTCACCGTGATAGAGAGGCATGGGGAGAGGATGCGGAGCTTTTCCGTCCGGAGCGATTTGAAGATACGGCGAAAGTGCCTCATCATGCGTATAAACCTTTTGGTAATGGGGAGAGAGCGTGTATAGGCATGCAGTTTGCTTTATATGAAGCAACACTTGTGCTTGGCATGGTCCTCAAACATTTTGAGCTGATCGATTATAGCAACTATGAGTTGGATGTTAAACAGACGCTAACGTTGAAGCCGGGAGACTTCCGGATCCAGGTGAAAGCGCGCGTGGCTTCGCAAACAAGGAATAAGTCGACCGTAACTGCGAAAGAGAAACCTGCTCCTGTTGTTCGTAAAAATATAGCAAGTGACAGCCAGAGGGGAGAAACCCTGGCCGTTGAAGCAGATGGTAAGCCTTCGCTCCTGGTGTTATATGGTTCCAATCTGGGAACGGCAGAAGGCATTGCCCGAGAGCTTGTGGAGAAAGGGCGTTTGTATGGAATCCCAAGTGAAGCAGCCACTCTGAATGAGTGGGTTGGCCGCATACCCCGCGAAGGTGTCGTTCTCATCGTCACTGCTTCGTATAACGGTAAACCTCCGCAAAATGCTACGGCATTTGTAGACTGGTTGAAGGAAGTAGAGTCAGAGGAAGCAAAGGATGTAAACTATGCCGTTCTGGGTTGTGGAGATCGGAGTTGGTCCGGGACGTACCAGAGCATTCCTCGATTGATAGATGAGAGGCTTGAGGAATTGGGAGGTAAAAGACTGTTATCCCGTGGTGAAGCCGATGCCGGAGGTGATATGGAGAAACAAGTCGAGGTGTGGCAGCATATGTTGTGGCCTCAGGTGTTGAGTGTCTTGGGGATTAGCGAGGAAGCAATCAAATCCTCCAAGCCAAGCGCCAGCAGACTTCAAATGGAGTTTGTCCGCGAGAAAACGGATATGCCTCTTGCACGAACTTATGATGCCAGCTATGCCACGGTTGTAGTTAATAAAGAGCTTCAGGCGCTGGGAAGTGGAAGAAGCACACGTCACATCGAAGTGTTATTGCCTGAAGGCATGAGTTATAGAGAAGGTGACCATCTCGGCGTGTTGCCTAGTAATCCGAAGCAGAATGTGGATCGGATACTCAGTCGGTTCGGACTACGTGGGGATACTCCGATCCAATTAACTTCGGACGTCAGCCATCTTACACACCTACCACTGAACAGACCCGTCAAGATTCATGAGTTGCTCGCTTATTGTGTGGAATTGCAGACACCAGTCTCCAGAACACAGTTGCAGGAGTTAGCTAATCATACGATATGTCCACCTCATAAGCGTGAACTGGAAGGCATGTTGAACGAAAACAGCTACAGGGATGATATTCTTGCCAATCGAATCACCATGTTGGACCTGCTAGAAAGGTATGAGGCGTGTGAGTTGCCTTTCGAAAGGTTCCTTGAACTATTGCCTCCGCTTAAGCCCAGATATTATTCAATATCCAGCTCGCCAAGTCTGAATTCCGAGCAAGCAAGCATAACCGTATCGGTAGTAAGAGAGCCAGCATGGAGTGGTAAGGGCGAATATCTGGGAGTTGCTTCATCGTACCTCGCTGGTTGTTCATCCGGAGAAGATATTCTGATGTTTGTACGTACACCTGAATCCGAATTTCATCTGTCCGAAGAGGTTGATGTTCCAATGATCATGGTGGGACCGGGGACGGGTGTTGCACCATTCAGAGGTTTCCTCCAGGCGAGAGCTGTTATGAAACAGAGAGGTTTGTCTCTGAGTGAAGCGCATCTGTTCTTTGGGTGCAGGAATGATTCAGATTTCATATATCGTCAAGAGCTTGAACAATACGAGCGAGAAGGGATCGTTAAGCTACACACTGCTTTTTCTCGTGCGGATGGCAAGCCCAAAACGTATGTACAGCATCTGATGAAGGAGAATTCCGAACAGTTGATTCACATGCTGATGAGCAAAGGAAAACTCTACGTATGCGGGGATGGAAGCCAGATGGCCCCTGCGGTAGAAGAGACTTTGCAACAAGCGTATCAGAAGGTGCAGGGAGCAACGGTGCAGCAAGCGAAGGACTGGCTCATTCAGCTTCAGGCCGAAGGACGCTACGTGCAAGACGTGTGGGCAGGTAATAAACGAACAGGTGAAACTCCTAAAACTGTGCATGAGGAGGTACATTAAGACGGAGATGACTCCAATATCTACTAATATACAGTCCTTAATATACTCAAGCTAACAAACAGCCGCTTAATCTGGAGCTTTGTCTCCAAATTAGCGGCTGTTATCATGATCTGACCATGAGCCGTCGCTCGGTTCATTTTCTCACTCCTGAACTGTTAGCGTTTACATTAAAATTTGAAATAAAAATGATTGACAGTCCTTATCTGAACGAGTTTAATTATATAGACCGATTGTTATAATTATTTGAAGGAAGTGGCTTTCGTTGAGTGAAAAGTCTAATGCTAGAGAGTCTATTGTCAGCACAGCAGCGAGACTGTTTTTTTCACAAGGATATCATGCGACCGGTCTGAATCAGATCATCAAAGAGAGTAGTACGCCGAAAGGGTCGTTGTATCATTATTTCCCGCAAGGCAAGGAAGAGCTCGCGCACGAGTGTATTCAAAAAGCCAATGAACAAATCTTGCAGACATTTGAGAAAACATTTGCAGCCCACGACAATACGGGGGATGCCATTCAGAGATTTATTCATGATTTGGCTCATGAAACAGAAGCAGCCGGGTTTACCGGATTTCTGCCATTCAGCTTCTGGGCAGCTGTGGAGACATCGTGTATTAGTCAGCAGTTGCGTATTGCATGTCAGGGTGTATTTGCAGATTGGCAGGATGTCATTAAGAAACAACTGATTCTGGATGGCGTTGGTGAAGAGAAGGCGCGGGAGACGGCACTTCTGATCATTTCTTTGATGGAGGGAGCACTGATTATCAGCCTGACGAATCAGGATAAACAGCCTCTGCTGACGGCTGCTGAGTATTTGTCGGTTGTGACGAAGAACGCCAAACAGATTCAATAATTTATACCAAGAGACAGAGAAAAAGAAAGTTCGATACGTTTGAGGAGGATGGGATCGTGGAGGTTTCCATGAAGGCTGATTCTGCACAGAATCAACAAGAAACAAAGCAATACAAGGTATTTCCGATTTTGTTCGCGATGCTGCTGAGCGGCTTTATTGGTCTGTTTGGAGAAACGGCATTAAACGTGGCATTGACGCCACTTATGGGACTGCTTGAAGTAGGACCTACAACGATTCAATGGTTAACCACAGGATACTTGCTTGTATTGGGAATCCTGGTACCGGTATCTGGAACGCTGTTACAGTGGTTTACAACCAGACAGCTGTTCACAACGTCCCTGATTTTCTCCATTGCAGGCACATTCGTTGCTGCGCTTGCACCTAGCTTCGAAATTCTGTTAGTGGCACGGGTACTTCAGGCTGTAGGTACAGCGCTGTTGCTGCCACTGATGTTTAACACGATATTGGTTATTTTCCCGATTGAAAAACGTGGTGCTGCCATGGGACTGATCGGTTTGGTTATCATGTTTGCGCCAGCAAGCGGTCCGAGTATCTCCGGTCTGATCCTGGCTAATCTGAGCTGGCACTGGATCTTCTGGATTTCCTTGCCGTTTTTCATTATCTCACTGGTATGTGGCTTGCTGTTCTTGCCGAATATTTCGAAATTGACCAAGCCCAAAATTGACATACTGTCTATTATATTGTCCACCCTTGGTTTTGGTGGTATCGTATACGGATTCAGTAGTGCAGGTGGACATGGGGATGGTGGCGGAGGCTGGACCAGTCCGGTAGTTGTTGCTACTCTCGTTATTGGTGTGTTGTCCTTGCTGTTATTCAGTATCCGTCAGTTGAGAATGAAACAGCCAATGATGGATTTGCGTGTATTCAGATATCCGATGTTTACTGTCGGTTTGATCCTGGTCTTCATCTGTATGATGATTATTTTGTCATCCATGTTGATTCTGCCGATGTATCTGCAACAGGGGATGGCTGTCACGGCACTGACTGCAGGATTAGTCTTGTTGCCAGGTAGTCTGTTAAATGGATTCTTGTCTCCAGTCATGGGACGTTTATTTGACAAGTTTGGTCCTAAATGGCTTGTTATTATCGGAATGTCAATCGTGGCGATTGTCCTGTTCTTGTACACGGGTATTGAAGCGACGACTTCCCTTGGAACGATTATTACGCTGCATGTATTCATGATGGTCGGTATCTCGATGATTATGATGCCTGCACAGACCAATGGTCTGAATCAACTGCCACCTGAGTACTATCCGCATGGTACTGCCATCATGAATACGTTGCAACAGGTATCCGGAGCAATCGGTACGGCTGTTGCGGTAAGTATACTGAGCGCAGGACAGTCCAGCTTCTTGAGCGGTGTGGCGAATCCGGAGAGTCCGGAGAATAAACTGGCTGGTTTCACATCAGGTATACAGAATGCATTTGTTTTTGCACTGGTTCTGGCGATCACGGGTCTGATTACTTCAATCTTCGTGAAGCGGGTCAAAGTTGGAGCTCAAGCTGGACAACAAGGTCCTATGCATTAATCCAATAACTAACAATAACAATTTGATATTGTATCTGAGCGATGTGTCCCTTAACTTTAAGGACGCATCGCTTTTTTGCGTACTTATTCTATCTTTTTTGGTGTTGACGTGAAACGGGTTACAGCCTTTAGAGTAAAAATGTAGCCGGAATACAGCGGTTTAAAGAATGAATTTCAGAGCAAATACTTCATGTTCCGGCAAAATTGTATATGTTCATACTAATATAAAAGGGTAATATAGAATGTAATAGTACAATTTTTAACCAATTCGAAAACGGTTTATATTTTATTTTTAATCAAGGAGACTTCATTATGATCATCATCAATCCCATTGGTAATAACATTGAACAGATGCTGTTGCACTACGAAAAAAACGGCCATCTCACTCTACAGGCATCGCTTATTAGTAATAGCTCGGTTGTATATAGATTGCAAGACTATTGTCTCAAGGTATATGCTTCACGGGCAAGATTGGATGGGGAGATGGAAAGTGAGGCACTTAGGGCATTGCAGAGTAATTCTTATGCACCTAAATTGTATGCGTATTCACCAGGGGAGTACACCCTGACAGAGTGGATTGAAGCATTCAAACTGAAAGAGTACCGTGTAACCTATGGACACATTCCTCCCAACTTGATATACGATATGTTTACGACGGAACTTCAGCAGATTCATGTTGGATATTGGGACTGGGATGTCATCCGTTATGAGAATCTGCTCTGGACCAAGACAGGTGATGTGAAAAGAACGAACTTTTGGTTGTGTGAGCCTGTAAACTCCAGACGTGAGAACTTATATAACCAGGTCATTCGAAGAATTGATAACATCTACAATGGCGATCGAACCGAAATGGAGACGATGAAACAGTACTTTTATCGTCACCAGTTGACTTCATTAGAGATCGAACAAGCTTTCAGCGATTTCAGGTCCCAACGGCCAAGACTGGCGATAGCACAATAAATCACATAAAAGAAACCCCAAAGATATTAGAGAATCTTTGGGGTTTCTTTTATGATATAACATAGTCTTACTTTTGCAGAGTGTACGTTACTTCTTTACCAGGGCCAATATCTCATCCGCAACGAGGTCAGGGCGATATTGATGGATGTAATGATCGGTATCTTTAATGGTTACCTGTTTAGAATCATCTGACCAGGATTTGAATTCTAATTGTGATTTATCCCATTCGGGTTCACTTGCACCAAGGTAATCAGCCGTCAGTATGGTGAGTGGAAACGGTAAGGTTTGCTTGTGATCTACAACCACTTTGGCATTGGCAGCTATTTCACGTAATTCATCCAACGTGTTCACATTACCATAGTTGTGCAACAGCGCAGTTGTATCCATTTTTTTCAGATCATCGGGTACAAGTTTCAGTTCATTACGATTGGCATTAGAAGTTTCGACAACCATGTCAGATTGCATGGAGAGGCGGAATAGTCCGGTTTGGATACGGAATTTATTCGCAAAACCACCAATTGTGTCTGCCAAAGAGTCATCGTCATTCGAATAATATTCGGGGCTTCCGCCATCAATCATGACGATGCCCTTGACGAGATCCGGGTATTTTTGTGCGAAACGGATGGTTTCCAGCGAGCCGAGCGAATGTCCAACTAATACATAAGGTGGCTTCTGTCCAGATACCTGCAACAACTCGTGTAATTCTTCAGCTACGGTATCGACATCACGTTTTTTATCGGTCTGATCGCTATATCCATAGCCAAATCGGTCATATACAGCGAATTTTGTGTTGGGAGCAAGCTTTTCATATAATGGATAATAATCTACATAGGGATTAGCGGTCCCCCAGCCAGAGGCGAGTACGACTGTTACATCGCCTTCTCCACCAGTATATAGATGCATATTGTCTCCATGGACTTCGTACAGCTTACCAGGGGGGACGAGTGTTTTGGCATCCTGCCTTAAACCCACTTGTTGGTAGATCACGCCAGTACCCAGAAGCAACAGAATTACCGCGAGGTCAAATATCAAAAACTTAACTAATCTTTTGCGCCATTTCTTCATGTTCTCTCACATACTCTCCATGTATTTTCTCTATCATATATGCCCAATCTTATAGGAGAGAAAACAGAGTCTTAATTCTATCTTAATTGAATTTATTTCCGATCATGGGGGATGGGCGTGTTCTAGTGAAAATTGTATATCATCGGCCAATGAATTAATATATAGCTACGATATGAATAGTTCTCTTCCAAATATTGAACCTAGATTGATTATATAGAACAGAAGGTATGCACAATGACAAAATACGAAAATCAGCTCCCGACATCGGCAGGCATGAACTTCAAGTCCCTGATCAGTATATTGAGAGATTCCATGCGTGGCAATGTAGAGCGGAGGCCATCTGGTACCATGCCTATGGAGATATGTGAACCTGCTGAAACCTTCAGTGCATCCGATAATCCACAGGTTACATGGTTCGGGCATTCGGCTTTTTTACTCGAAATTGAAGGGCACAGATTGCTCTTTGATCCGATGCTGGGCAATCGTCCATCACCCGTATCCTGGGTGGGCACCAAACGTTACAGCACCAATCTACCGATTCAACCGGAGGATTTCCCAACGCTGGATGCAATCATTATATCGCATGACCATTATGATCATCTGGATTATGACTCCATTCGCAGATTAAAGGATAAAACAAAGCGATTTATCGTACCGCTTGGCGTCCGTCGACGGCTAATTCAACTGGGTGTGCGTTCGGAACAGATTACCGAGCACAACTGGTGGGATGAGTTATCGTTCAAAAATCTAACATTCGCTTGCACGCCAGCGCGACATTTCTCAGGCAGAGGATTATTTGACCGTAATTCTACCTTGTGGTGTTCATGGGTCATCGCTGGACAACATACGAAGGTGTTCTTTAGCGGGGATAGCGGATATGGTCCTCATTTCAAGGAAATTGGCAGTAAATATGGTCCATTTGACCTGACGTTGATGGAATGCGGGCAATATGACGAGCGTTGGTCCAATATTCATATGATGCCGGAAGAAACGGTGCAAGCGCATTTGGATGTAGGAGGTAAGTTGCTTATCCCGATTCATTGGGCCGCATTTACGCTGGCCTATCATGCCTGGAATGAACCGGTTGAACGAATCACGAAGGCTGCACATGCTTTGAACGTTAAGATTGCAACTCCCAAAATCGGCGAGAAGGTTGTGCTTCATACGGAGCATTACCCTACACATCCATGGTGGAGACCGGAATTAGGATGAAAAAAATAAAAGCGTTCAGCTCATCAAATGAGTGGACGCTTTTTCTATTACATTTTACATCAGGATTGATAGTGCACTGTAAATTAACAACATACCCATGACGATATTAACAGGACGCTCGTATCTTAATAGAAAGCTCTGGAATAACATGCCACCGAACGCCCAGGTCATATTGGCACTAATCCCGATGAAGGTGAGCAGCAAGGAAAATACAATTAATTGTACATGGGACTGCCCAAGAGGCAGAACAAAAACGGATATGGCAGTAAGCCCATACAGAATGACTTTGGGATTGATGAATTGCAGGGTGAACCCAAATAGAAATGAATAATGATTAACCTTGTTTTCTTGCGAATCTGCAGGTTTACTTCGCATAATTTTGAGAGCCAGATAGAGCATGTACACACACCCTAACACGTTTAAGACGGGTTTGATCCTAGGAATATATTGATGAAGAATAAGGTTGAAATAACTGGACAGAAACATAATTAGCAGGCAGCCGGCTGCAACTCCACTAATAAACGGAAGGGTCTTGCGGAACCCCTGATTTCTGGCATGCGTCATGGAAATGATGTTGTTGGGTCCTGGTGTAAATGAAGCGATGATTGCATAGGTCACTAAAGGTATAATGTTCATGGTTCCTCCACGTCTTCTTAGTTGTGTGATATAATGACCTCAAATGTACGTTATAGCGTACGGTCTTTATCATTGTACAACATGTACGTTATATAGCACAACAAAATTATGAAATGAGGAGGATGGATTTTTGAAAAACATTAATAGTATTCTTGCTCAGAACCTGAAACAGCTTAGGGAACAAAGAAAACTCAGTCTGGACAAGGTCGCCGAAATGTCTGGTATTAGCAAGACCATGCTTGGTCAGATTGAACGTGGTGAATCCAATCCATCCATTGCAACCGTATGGAAGATTGCTAATGGCCTGAAAACTTCCTTTACTGCTTTGATTCACGAGCCGAAGTCAGATACAACCGTTGTAACGGGGGATGATATTCAAGTATTGATGGAGGATGAGGGAAGGGTTCGGATTTATCCGCATTTTCCTTTTGAAGAAGGACGCCGCTTTGAAATGTACATGATGGAAATGGACCCTAAGTCTGAGTTGAATGCTGAACCGCATATCGAAGGTACGGAAGAATTTATTACGGTCTTTGAAGGGGAAGTTACGATTCGGGTAGGGACGGAGGAATATGCAGTGAACCAAGGGGAGTCAATCCGTTTCCGAGCAGACAGGCCCCATGCCTATATTAATCATGGAGCTTCGGCTATCAAGTTAAGCATGGTCATACATTATTCGAAGTGAAAATAAAGCAGCCTGATGTAACAAACTGCAACACCGCTGTTAGTCGTCTCTAACAGATGGGTGCAGTTTATTACGTTGGCTGCTTTATAGGTTTGTTCGCTATGGAGTCCAACGCCTATGATAGGACTCTAACTTATGGTTTTTCTTTGGCCTGACGCTGGATTTCCTTGGCTGTTAAAGCTTTATCATACACTCTTACGTTATCCAGGCTACCTTTATAGAACGGATCAGCCGTATAACGACTCTTGCCTACATAAGCTTCCGTTGCCTGCAGATCTTTCGGGTTAAAAGTAATCTCAGAGCTGCTTGCAACCGATGTACCATTCACATAAAGAGTGCCCACATCACCCTGAAGGGTTACAGCGACATGAACCCACTCTTTGGGAGGCAGTGGTTTTGCAGCAATCAGGCTCTGATCCCGTCCCTCATTATGAATGGTGAATTGTAATGCTCCATTATGTTGGGAGGGAGTAAGGAACATATGCCTCGTCAAACCATTTCCAAAGTCGAAAATACGCTGCCAGGACCCGCCGCCATCCCAATTGACCCAGGCGCTAAACGTGAAATCCGTTGTATCTGTAATGAGTCCAGGTAACTGAATGTAACTGTCTGTCCCATTGAATGTAGCAGCCTGATTTTTGCCACTAGCAGCAGAACTGACCACGTTAAAGGCTTGTCCGTGATATTCGTTTTTGCTGTAATCCTGTGCGACTTTGCCAATTTTCTTGTGTTCAAAAGTAAACTCACCGAGCAATGGGCTTACCGCTTGCTGTGAAATGATAACGTTAAACGTTTTGGAGCTTACCGCAGTTCCTTTACGAATCGTTGCGGTTAATTTCACTTTGGCATCGCCCTTACCAGCGCGTGGTCGCTGCACTACACCTGTAGAGGATAGAGCCGAAGTGTTGGAGCTTTTCCACGTAATGTCTGCATCACTTGTTCCCTTGGTAGGCAGAGACAGATTGAAGAACACGTGATCCGTATTGCTAATGCTCAGGTCCTTTTTCACCGCATCTACAATGTCCTGATCAGTCTGTTCAACACCTTGACTTCCCCAGATGGCAATCCCGGAAAAGGAGAGGGCGCTAAAGGTCAGAACCGTACTTTGAGATTCCGAGTTCCATTCATGTGTGAAAACGCCTTTGTACACAACGTTATTCGAAGTGATCTGAACCTTGTTGTCTGCACCAAGACTCCATGTTCCTGTCACGGCACCATGAATCTGCCCATCTGCCGTGAACTGAACCGTCTGGGATGGCTTGATGTCCGCCGTGATGTCCTTACCATGATTCACCCATTGGTACTGACCAGCGATCTCCTGAGTTGTCAGTTGCGTGGTATCCTCTCCCAAAGCCGCATAGCGATACGGCGAAACAACGGGCCAACCATCTGCATTCATATGCATCTCATGCACGCGAACTTCATGCTCTTCGCCACGCCCTGGAAAGCGGGTATGGAAGATGAGAAATTGTTTGCCAGTCTCCGGATCAACATAAGCAGAGTTATGCCCTGGCGATACATAGCCGTTACCTAGGCCTGTGCCCGGATCACCGATCTGTCTCTCGAACAGGAAGTTCCCCATCAATTTAACTCCAAAAGGTTCAATAGAACGATCATCAAACAACGGTTTATCCTTGTCCGCTTTAACGTTGATCATATCGTTTCCTTCCGCATCGAGGAAAAGCCCATCCGGTGTTTTGGAGCGGGCAACGCGAATATTATATCCTCCATCAGCACCTAGTCCACCGTAAGACAAGTACAGATAATAATAATCGGTTTCCGGACTATAGAGCATGTAAGGGGCTTCAATACGACTATGATTGCCTCCGGTCAGCTTTTTGCCATAACCTTGATTTGGCAGTGGTTTACCTGTCGTTGCATCCATCTCCAGAATGAAAATCCCTCCGGAATACGAGCCATACACCATCCATAACTTGCCGTTTTTATCATAAAAGACATCCGGATCGACCACATTGGGATGAATCGTTGCATCGTAAATGGTACCATCCTCACTGATCTGATCCCACATGCCGGATTTCAACAGAATGCCTTGATCCTTATAAGGGCCTTCGATATTGTCTGCGACAGCAATGCCGAGCGCTGATCGCGGAGAGTCCCCTTTACAAGCATTGTAGTACATATAAAACTTGCCATCCGCCAATTGAATGACATCTGCTGCCCATAACGTATCTGTCTGCGCCCATTCCAGCGCTTCAGCGAATTCCTTGGTTACATTGGGGACAACAGGGTTGTTATCTGTAACGCCGGAGGCGACCAGATCCCAGTTCAGAAAGTCTTTGGACTTAGCCACTTGCAGATGTGAACCAAAAATATAAAACGTATCATCCACCTTAATGACAGAAGGGTCATGAACGGAAACATTTTTAAATGTTGGAGCAGGATTAGCGATAGGTATGGTGGAACTCTGCGAGTTACCCATGGTTGCCCCTGAACCATTTGCGAACACCGAGACCGGCGCCAAAGTTGTTGCAGTAAGTAAAGTGGTGCTTAGTACAGAAATGTTAAGTACGCGAACCCAATAACGTTTCATACGTTTCCCCTTTCCTATTCCCCGGAATGAAAAATCAACCGATACTTGGCAACACACGATAAAAGGTTCGGCAGACCTCCTTTGAGTATTTCATTATATCAAGCGCTTTCATTTGTTATATTATCAATTGATTTATATGTTTGTAAACCATAAATCTAATGTTTATAAGAGTAAAATGAAAAATAAATAAGAGACGGGAAGAGCCGATAAAGGTCATTACATTCAAATAAACCAGTTGTCTTTCTCAAATTTAGGATTGAAATGGGGATCGATGATGCGATATTATTACGTTTAAGAAATGTGTTTAACTATTTATCAATCATTTTATATTAATACGAATTAAAAGCGTAAACCGACAAATCCCAACTACATAGGAGGTAAGAACATGAGCACATATCAAAATCAATTAATTGCACAATACACGTTTGAAGATACCGTTCAGATCGGGAAGGACAGCTCCGGTAAGGGCCATGATGGTATAGCCAAAGGCGAGATCCCGCCTGTGATATCCGAGTTGAAAGGCAGAACGGCGGTGACTTTCAACGGGGGAGCGAATGGAACTTCTTATCTGCAATTACCCTCGAATCTGCTTCGTGATGTAAGCGATAACACGGGAATCACGATTGCCACTTGGGTGTTTCTGGGCAAGGGGTCTAATGTGTGGGAACGCATTTTTGACTTTGGCAAAGGGGAGAAGGGGCCGTATTTGTTTCTGACACGTCAGCTTTTGGGAACGTTATATGCCGGCGATAATCTGGTTGTCCACCCAAGTGGAGGAGTTGCAAGTGGAGAATGGCTGCATATTGCGCTCTCCGTGGCAGGTAGCCAAGGGGGAACGTTGAGCAGTGCGGGTCCAATTGTGTATGTGAACGGGGAGAAGGCCGCAGACGGCTCGATCAGTCAGACGTCGAGCGGCAATTATGCCAAATTGCGCGAATGGTTTGATTCGTTCACCGATCCTGAGAATTATAGCCAGAATTATATTGGACGTTCCCAGTATGCAGCGGATGTGGACTTTGCAGGTTCGTTATCCGACTTTCGGATCTATGGGGCAGCGCTCACCATGGATGAAGTCATTGAAGTGATGTGTGAATCACTGACAGATGAAGCGATTGTGAAGCTTGCGGCGGACAAGTACTTGTCCTTCCCCAACCGAATCATCACCAAGGATGTATCATTACCCGCAGACTTGCTGGGTGGTAAAGTGTCTGTTGAATGGAGCTCCAGTGCTCCAGAAGTTCTGTCCGAGAACGGAGAGGTTCAGGCAATCACATTGGCACAAGAGGTTACACTCCGGGCGCTTCTGAACAGAGGTGATCGTAAGCTGAGCCAAAGCTTTGACGTGTCTGTTGTGCCAGCACATGTCGCTCCCTATACCGTCACCATACATGGAGATCAGAAGGTGGCTGATATCAGTGAAGTCATGTATGGACTTTTTTACGAGGATATTAACAATGCGGCAGATGGCGGAATCTATGCAGAGCTTGTTCAGAATCGATCATTTGAATCTTTTGCATTTGATACATACTCGCATGACTCTGGAGAGTGTGGTTGTTCGACAGGTCGAAATTGTGAGCCTTTGTTCGCCTGGTCAGGCGATACGGAGAAAATGCTCGTACAGCATACGGATGGACTAAACGTTCACTTTAACGTGGAAGACCCTGAAGTAAATGCTTATTATGTAACGGTTCAGGATGGGGCTACGATTCGGAATCGTGGATTCTCAGACTCCAACCAGCATTGTGCCATGTCCATCAAGCAGGGAGAATCATATGACTTTACCGTATGGGCAAAAGCAGAATCGGCAGGAACGATCACTGTTCAATTGCAGGATGGAAGTGACACATCCATCAGTGATTCGGTAACACTGCATGTTGAAGGTGGGAACACATGGAAGAAATACGGTGTGTCTCTGACCGGAACGGAGACTGTACTTGGTCAACTGGCACTTATGTTTGCAGGTGACATTTCTATCGATATGGTGTCCTTGGTCCCTCAGAATGTATGGGGAGCTGACCCGACAGAAGAAGGCATATCGGCTACAGCACATGCCAACTACACAGGTAATCCGAACTATCGATTGAGAAAAGATCTAATCCAGGCACTCGCAGATCTGCATCCGAAGTTCTTGCGTTTTCCGGGAGGATGTATCTCGGAGGGGTCTTTTATCTGGGATAACGTATATGACTGGAAGGATTCTGTGGGTCCGGTTGAGCTCCGCAAAGAGAATTATAATGTCTGGGGTTACATGATGACGATGGGGCTTGGTTATATGGAGTACTTCCAACTGGCGGAAGATCTGAATGCCGCTCCAGTTCCAGTCATGGCTTGCGGTGTGTTGTGTCAGGCACGCTCGGATTATGCTCACCCTGCGGGTGGCGCTTTAAGAGATTATTATATCCGCAACTTTACAGATCTGATTGACTTTGCGCTCAGTACAGACTTTGAACACAACGAATGGGCAGCGGTACGAAGCGAGATGGGACATCCTGAACCGTTTGATCTTCGTTATCTGGGCGTAGGCAATGAGAACTGGGGCACTGAATTTTTTGCCAACTTCGAAGTATTCAAACGTTCAATAGATGACTACATGGAGCAGAACTATCCTGATCATGAGCTGCACATTATCTCGACGGTTGGTGCTCAGGCGGATGATGATGCGTACCAGGAAGGATGGAAATTCCTCAGCGGGAATCTGACCGGATCGGCTCAAGTTGCTTTTGCAGATGGCACAGAGGTGATTGAGGAGACGGTAACCTGGTATGAAAACCAGGACAATTATATGGACACCATTGCAGATGAGCACTACTACCGCTCCAATGAATATTTGCTGAATAACGCGGATCGATACAACTACTATGACCGGGCTTATCTTGAAGACGGAAGTATCGATTGGAAAGAAACATCCAAAGTATTTGTTGGAGAATATGCTTCCACGGACAAAAACACGCTGGCAGGAGCGGTCGCAGAAGCTGCGATCATGACTGGATTTGAAAATAATGCAGACGTTGTTCGTTTGGCTGCCTATGCGCCATTGTTCAACAAAGTACTAACGGACGGTACTTACCGCTGGACGCCAGACTGCATCTGGTTTGATGATGAAACCGTGTGGTATACACCGAATTACTATGTACAGCAGCTTTTTGCAAAATATGTAGGGGATCAGGTGCTTGAGACTTCATTCTCCACCTATAGCAAAGGCAAACCGTTGAATCTCATTCCTCGTGGAGGTATCGAGATTGCAACGGGTCATGCAGACATCGTGGTGAAACGAGTTACAGTGACGTCCAATGTGGATAGCAGTTTGATGTTTGATGAAGATTTCAGGGAACGTACAGAGCCTAGTGAGGCATGGAGACAGATTCCCGGATCGGAAGGATATGCGTTAACCGCAGGAAAAGGACTCATTTTGAAGGCACAATCAAGTGGATTGAATGGATTGTATCTGCTGAATGACGAATGGACCAATTACAAAGTTCACGTTGAGGCTGAAAGAATTTCAGGTGAGGATGGTTTTTACATCGGTGTGGGACTGACGGATATCTCGCCTGAGAACAAGGATGTCATTGAGTACGCAATTAGTTACGGCGGGAACGCAACAGGCGTGAAGGTGTACAAACAAGGGATTGAGGGTTATACACTGGGAGACTATTCATCCAGCTCGGCAGCAGGTAACCTGAGAGCGGCCAACTATGAACCACTCGAGAATGGAACCCATTATACAATCACGGTTAACTATGGTGGGGATACAGGAAAAAATCTGGTTTGCTCCTATACAGACGGACGTAATACCAGCAAGGTTCTGGATTACAAGCTGGAAGCTTACAACCGGGAAGTATTCCACTCCGTTACGAAGGACGCACGGCATGTGTTTGTGAAACTGGTGAATGCAGATGGTGTGGATAAATCAACCCGGATTTGCCTTCAGGATCTAAAGGTTGATACTACAGCCAGATTGATCACGCTTACTGGAGAAGATCATTTGGTGCATATTCCGAATGTGAATCAGAAGAATGATGAGAAAGTGGTTCCCCAAGAACAGGAGATTACACTGTCGGATACATCGGTGGTCGTTAACTTAACAGCTCATTCAGTGAATGTATTGGTGATGGATATTCTGAATTAAATTCATATCGTGAACAAGAGACCGCGGTTATCGCGGTTTTTTGGCGTTCGAAATCTGTCCATTGATGATCAAAGAACGAAGAAATGGTGCTCTCCTAAAGGAAGGCACCATTTCTTTGGGTCTGATTATCTGCGTTTTAATAACAGAACGCCACTGATTGCCGACGTTTTATGGCGATAGACCACTTTGAATCCAATATCATTGTCCAGCAAACAGTTCAGTGCATTGATTAGCCGTGCACCGGGAACCAGTGTGAATGTACATGGAGACGTATTACCAATCACGCGCACACTTTGGATTCTGCGCGCAGAACCAGGGACGAGGGGATTTCTTGACCAATAGATTAATACCAGATCCGGTTGCGGAACAGCATTGACACGAGCCATACTAATCATCTCTTTTCTATTAGATTCTCTATAGTAAATGACAATGTGAAGTAGAAGGTGCTAGACAAAAGACGTCATGAGCAATAAATGGGGTTAACACCTTCCATTTATATCTAGTGCCTGTGGAATTCACAACAATTCATAGGTATAACAGATACTCATAAATGCATTTTCAATCCCATACATATATTCTGGAGGTGATTGGGATGAGCAAGGAACCTATGGATGAGAATAAAAAGATTGAGCAAAGAAACACCTTTCTTCGGGACAATAACGGGAAAGAGATGTCTTCCAACGAAGGGGTTAAAATATCAGATGACAGCAACTCGCTAAAAGCGGGGGATCGCGGACCCACGCTGCTTGAAGATTTTCTGATGCGTGAGAAATTGTCTCACTTTGACCGGGAACGCATCCCGGAGAGAGTTGTGCATGCTCGCGGATATGGAGCTTACGGTGAATTTGAGTTATATGAATCACTTGAAGAGTTAACGATGGCTCATTTTCTTCAGAATCCAGGAGTGAAAACACCGCTGTTTGTGCGTTTTTCCGAAGTTGCTGGTTCCAAAGGGGTTAACGAGACGAATCGGGATGTACGTGGGTTCGCCGTGAAGTTTTATACTGAGGAAGGCAATTTTGACTTGGTTGGCAACAATATACCTGTTTTTTTCATTCAGGACGGAGTTAAGTTCCCGGATTTGATTCATGCGGTAAAGCCGGAACCTAACAATGAAATTCCACAGGGCTCTACTGCACACGACACCTTCTGGGATTTCATTGCGAATAACCAGGAGTCGGCTGCTATGGTCATGTGGATTATGTCGGATCGCACGATACCGCGAAGCTTTCGAATGATGCAAGGATTTGGAGTACATACCTTCCGACTGGTGAACAATGAAGGCAAATCCAGATTCGTGAAATTTCATTGGAGGCCCGTACTTGGCATGCATTCTTTTGTGTGGGATGAAGCTCAAAAGCTGGGAGGTGCGGATCCGGACTTTCATCGCAGGGAACTGTGGGAAAACATCAATGCGGGTAATTTTGCGGAGTTTGAACTCGGAATACAAGTTTTGGAGGAAGCGGATGAATTCAAGTTTGATTTTGATATTTTGGATGCAACGAAATTATGGCCTGAAGAAGACATTCCGGTGCGAATCATTGGCAAAATGACGATTAACCGCAATGTCGAAAATGTATTTGCGGAAACGGAACAGGTTGCTTTCCATCCAGGGAACATCGTACGTGGCATTGACTTTAGCAATGATCCTTTGCTTCAAGGGCGACTGTTTTCGTACACGGATACTCAATTGGCGAGGGTGGGCACAAATTATCAGGAACTGCCGATCAATCGTCCGATATGCCCTGTACATAACAACCAGAGAGATGGAGCCTCTCGCTATACCATTGATCAGGGGAGAGTCGCCTATCATGACAATTCGCTTGCCAATAACTCACCTTATACTGTGCCGGGAACAAAAGGGGGATTTGTGACATATCCTTCCCCAGTGCAAGGTCTTAAAGAACGGAAAACGGCACCCAGCTTCCTGGATCATTTCTCGCAAGCACGTCTCTTCTGGAACAGCATGTCAGGCTTGGAGAGAAGCCATATCATTCAGGCACTTACGTTTGAACTTGGGAAGGTAAAGGATGTTTCCATTCGTCAGCAGGTTGTCAATATGTTAGGTCATATCAGCACGGAGCTGGCGACCATTCTGGCCGTGGAACTCGGAGTCAATGTACCTAACGTCCCTGAATCTCCAGTGACGAAGTCGTCACCTGCGCTCAGCATGGCAAATACGGTGTTTTCTCCCAAGACATTGCGTGTCGGAGTGATTGTTGGGGAAGGATTCGATGGCCCGAGCACACAATACATTTTGGAAGAGCTTAAGGGAGCGGGACTTCAACCGGTCATTGTACATGAAAGACAGGGTGTGGTGCGTGGAACAGGGAATGTGGAGCTCAAGGTGGACGACAGCTTTTTGACCGGCTCGCCCTTGGTATATGATGGTCTGTTCATTGTTGGAGGACAGCAGGAAAACGATTATGTTCAGAAATACACCCGATCCTATGCGATCGAAACGTACAATCATTTCAAACCGATCGGTGCTACACCGACGGGTGCAGCGGTGATCCAGCCGGTCGGCATTATAGGCAAACCTGGCGTCATTGTGGAACAGCAGCCTGCGGCGTTTGCAGAGCAATTCATTCAAGCGATGACCCAGCAGCGCTTTTGGGATCGGACATAGCCACGTGGGATAAACTGGACATGGGAAGTTCATGCGTCTAAACTAGATAGACCAGACACACTAAGAAGGGATGCGCCGATCCAAACCATGTTGCAGAAATTCGGGTTTACACAATATGAAAGTCAGGTATACGAGGCTATATTTGCCCAGGATGAACCGCTTGATGCCACATCGATTGTTAATTACTCCAACGTTCCCAAAGCCAAAATCTATGAAGTGCTCAACCGTCTGATCGACAAGGGAACGGTGCTGACAACGATGGATGGGAAGAAGAAACTATATATGGCTGTGGATCTTCAATCTATTATTCATAAGATCAAGGCTGATTTTGAGAAAGATATTGAGGAATTGAAGAGTTACAAAATCAAACGTACATTCACCGATGAACATATCTGGACGTTAAAAGATGAGTCGTCCATCGCATCAAATATTGAACAGCTGATCGAGGAAGCTGATTCATCAATTCTTTTTCTGGCCTGGAATGAGCGAATGGAGAAATATCGTGAACTGCTGGAGCAGAAGGAAAAGCAGGGCGTGTACGTTGAAGTGCTTGCCGTTGGGGGAATGGAGACATCCTTAAACCGGATATACTCGTTGATTCCATTGCTTGATGCGCCAGAACCTTCACAGCTGCTTATTGTGGATCATGCGTATTTGCTGTTTGCCGGTGTGGAGCACGATTCATGGCGAGCGATCAAGACGATGTCCAAACCGATTGTCAAAGCGATGACTGATTATTTCTACCATGATGTTGCCCTTACTCAGATTACCAAAAAATACGGTGACCAACTGTTACAGGATGCTGAAATCGAGAAACTGCTCACCAGATTAATCTATTAAAACTATTCTCTTGGAGGATAGTTTTTTTGTTATATCTTTGTTTGAAAACAGTCATGAAAATAACTATTGAAACTTTCATTCTTATGGGTTACTATCGTAGTTGTAACTTTTTGAGGAGGATTCAAAAATGAATAAAAAAGTATATGTGCTTGCTATCGCAGCATTTGTGGTCGGAACCGTTGAACTGATCTTGGGCGGAATTCTGGACTTGATTGCTACGGATCTTCATCTTTCCCTAGCGAAAGCCGGGTATTTAATCTCTATTTTCTCACTTGTCTATGCGTTGTCTGCGCCGATTTTATTAAATATGACGGCCAGATTCGAGCGTAAAAAAGTATATATGTGTACGTTGTTTGTATTTCTGATCAGTAATCTGATCTCTGCATTTAGTTCCAGCTTTTATATGCTGATGGCGGGCAGAGCGCTCGGAGCCGCCACGGGCTCACTTATTTTTGTGCTCTCCCTGACCCTTGCAGCTCGCATTGTGGAACCACAGTATAAAGGACGCGCCGTGGGCATCATTACGATGGGAGGTAGTGCATCACTTATCCTGGGTGTACCTCTTGGAATCTTTGTAGGTAACTTGGCAGGCTGGCGTGAGGTGTTTATGTTGATCGCTATTCTCACAGCAGTGGTTATGGTGGCCATCTGGATTGCGATGGATCGTGTGCAGCCTATTCCTGCTGTATCCCTGAAGAAACAGCTTACGGCTCTGTGGAATCCAAAAATGTTGGCAATCCATGCTACAACTTTGCTTGTGCTTGCGGGTCATTTGACTTTATATGCGTATTTCACGCCATTCTTGCAAGAAACGCTGGGTGCCAGTGCGACGATGGTCACCTTTATCTATATGATGTTTGGAATCGCCGCTGTTGCAGGTGGAGGCATCGGGGGCATGTTATCCGATCGTCTGCATCCTGCTAAAGCCATTATCATTGTGCTGATTCCCTTTATCGTGAGTATGGCTGTCATTCCGTTCAGTGTGGGATTGCCTTTGATCGCCTTCTTACTGTTGTTAAGCATCTGGAGTGCACTGAGCTGGACCGTTACGCCTGTGCAGAATAGTCTCATTATCAAAACTTCGCCGGAAACAGCCGAAACGCTAATCAGCACCAACTCAGGTATTGCCCATGCAGGTATTGCACTGGGTACCTATATCGGCGGCATGGTGATCGATCATTCATCGATTCTGAACACCGGATGGGTTGGTTCTGTTCTGATTCTGCTTGGTTTGGTGACTGCCATCTATGCCATTAGCGTTAAGGAAAAAACCGTTCAGGCGGTTGCTTAGAATAAAGAAATTAGACAAAAAGCTTGAACCTCTGCATTCCCATAGTCTAATGGGTGTAGAGGTTTTTTTGCTGTTTCGCTAGAGTACGCGTCAGTAGAATAAACCATTTTCATATCGAGCAAAACTTGCTTTATTCATACTAATCTATATAATTAAAATAGTTTTTAAAAGTGTTGTTTAATGTTGCATTACATGATGTGTATTGAGGGAGCGGTGATCATGACTACGAAGACGGAAAAACAAAAAATGCTGGATGGCGAGCTGTACATGGCTTCGGATCTTCAATTGTCTGAGGACAGAGAGTATGCAAGGAAAATGACGCGAATGTTCAATCAAACGACGGAAACGGACGGTGAGCTTCGCACCAAGTTATTGAAGGAGCTGTTGGGATCTACAGGTGAACACCTGGGCATGGAACCTAATATTCATGTGGATTATGGATATAACATTCATGTAGGCAATCATTTTTATAGCAATTTTAACTGTACGATATTAGATGTGTGTGAAGTTCGTATTGGAGACCATTGCTTAATGGGACCAGATGTACATATCTATACGGCTACTCATCCACTCCATCCGCATGAACGCAATACGGGTGCAGAATATGGCAAGCCAGTCACGATTGGCAATAATGTATGGATTGGTGGTAGAGCCGTTATTAATCCGGGGGTTATCATTGGAGACAACGTGGTCATTGCTTCCGGGTCTGTGGTTACAAAGGATGTTCCCGATAATATGATCGTGGGCGGTAATCCTGCTAGAATTATTAGAGAGATTGAGCTTTAATTTATTTTAGATAGAAGATGGGAAGTGCTTACGAAATGATGACTGAAAAAGAGAAATCTCAATTAGGGCTCTTGTATAACGCCAATTATGATCAAGAGTTAATTCAAGAGCGTTTACATGCCAAAGGGCTTTGTTACGATTATAACCAGCTCCATCCAGCCAAGATCAATGAAAGAGAAGCGTTAATCAAGAAACTGCTGGGGAAAACGACGGATCGTTTCCTGATTGAACAGCCATTTGTATGTGATTACGGCTATAATATTGAAATTGGTGAGAACTTCTATAGCAATCATAATATTGTCATGCTGGATGGAGGAAAAATCAGTTTTGGAGATAACGTTTTTGTTGCTCCCAATTGCGGATTTTATACAGCAGGTCACCCTTATGATGTTGAGCAGCGCAATGAAGGTCTGGAGATCGTTGGACCCATCACGGTGGGCAATAATGTGTGGATCGGTGGCGGTGTGACAGTTCTTGCCGGTGTGACGATTGGAGATAATACGATCATCGGCGCAGGGAGCGTAGTGACCAAAAGTATACCTTCTGGTGTGATTGCTGCGGGTAATCCTTGCAGGGTCCTTCGCAAGATAACGGAAGAAGACAAAACCAAGTACAGCAGGGATGTAGTGAAGAACATCTAGTGAAGAATAAATAGTGAACAACGTGATCGTAGCTAATGAGAATGCCCGATGTGTATCATCGGGTGTTTCTTTTTGAAAATAAAAATAAAATCCCCCAGACAGAAAACATGCCAAGGTATCGTATGACCGACCACTTTTCATGTGATATGTCTGAGGGATAGAAGAAGGTATCTGTTACATTTGCTTAAAGATCCTTAACGCTGCAAACTTTTCCCGTTACTGCTGATCACTTCTTTGTACCAATGGAAGGATTTCTTGCGATAACGTTCGAGTGTTCCTGATCCATCGTCATGACGATCCACATAGATATAGCCATAACGTTTTTTCAACTGGGCAGAAGACGCACTGACAACATCAATGCAACCCCATGAAGTATAACCCATAATTTCAACGCCATCTTCAATGGCTTCGCCAACCTGAACCAGATGATCATTCAGATACTGGATTCGGTAGTCATCTTCAACTGTTTTCTCGCCGTCCGCATCCGTGATCAATTCATCAACAGCACCAAGACCATTCTCTACAATAAACAGTGGTTTTTGATAGCGGTCATAGAACATGTTAAGCACATAACGCAATCCTTGCGGGTCAATCTGCCATCCCCATTCACTTGCTGGCAGATAAGGGTTAGGTACACCCCCAAGCAGATTACCTTCACCTGCGATTTGTTTCTCCGGGTCTGCTGTCTGACAGATACTCATGTAATAACTGAAAGAAATGAAGTCTACCGTATTCAGCAACATTTCCTCGTCGCCAGCTTCCATCTGAATCTCGATTCCATTTTCACGGAAGTAACGTTTCATATAACCAGGGTAGCGACCTCTTACGTGTACATCACCGAAGAAATAGTTGCTATGCTCGAATTCCATGACTTTGATCATATCGTCCGGATTCGGTGTCAGCGGGTAGGTAGGCATACTGAGCATCATACAACCAATCTGTGCCGTAGGAATGATCTCATGACAGAGCTTCACAGCGGAAGCGCTGGCTACAAACTCATGATGGATCGCTTGATACAGATCTTGCTTGCTAAGCTTCTCCTTAGGTGTGTAGATACCACCACTCATGAATGGCGCTTCAAGAATCGAATTGATTTCGTTAAAAGTAAGCCAGTATTTTACTTTGTTTTTATAACGTTTAAATACGGCAGTTACATAACGCTCGTAGAATCCAACCATTTTTCGGTTAACCCAGCCGTCGTACTCTTTGGACAAGTGAAGAGGTGTCTCATAGTGGGATAGCGTAACCAGTGGTTCGATCCCGTATTTGTGACACTCGTCAAACAGATCGTCGTAGAATTGCAGACCTTCTTCATTTGGTTCCAGCTCGTCCCCTTTTGGGAAAATACGGGACCAGGCGATGGAAGTACGGAATACCTTGAAGCCCATCTCGGCAAACAGTTTCACATCTTCCTTGTAGCGATGATACAGATCGATACCGATCAGTTTCATGTTATCTTCGGTTGGTTCTTCCGTGATTGGACCCATGATGCCTTTGGGAGCTACATCCTGAGTAGATAATCCTTTGCCGCCTTGATTGTATGCACCTTCAGCCTGGTTGGCTGCAATTGCGCCACCCCATAGGAAATTTTCCGGGAATTGATAAGTATGATTTTGAGAGTTGCTCATGTGTATCGCTCCATTCATCAAATTGATTTTAAGATGATTCATATATGACATAAAAAAAGCTTAAACGTTGTAACGGGTTACACGTCAAGTTTTACTTTTGACCTCAAATTAAGGCATACTATTATTCTATAGTTCGTTAGCAAGAAGGGAGTCTCCGATGTCCAAGTTTGATGAAATTATGAAGCGGTCTGGTTACTCAAAAGCGACAGTGTCACGAGTGATTAACCATTCTCCGCATGTTAGTGATGAAGCAAGACAGATCATAACGGATATTATGAAACAGTTGAATTATATTCCCAACCGGAATGCGGTATCGTTATCGACAGGGCAAACAAAGCAGATTGGAATTGTGACCTCTACCACAGGTGAGATCATTCTTACCTTCATGAATCAATTCATTGATACAGCCATGGATTTTGGGTTTCAGACGATTATCTATACATCCCGTGGAGATCCGGAGATTGAATTGCAGGCGTTCGAAGATCTGCGCAGTAAACGAGTCGATGGGCTAGTTATTATTGCTTGTGTTAATGATCCTCGGAAATTAAAGGCGTATATGGAATACGGTCCGATTGTCTCCTGGCAGCGAATGGGGAATGACGAGATTCCGTCTGTTGCTATGGATCAGGCAGAAGGGTATAAGTTAGCTCTGGAGCATCTGGTTTCGAGAGGATACACCCGAATTGCAAATGCATTTGGCAGGGCTGAAAGTTTGAATACCCAGAGCCGCCGTGAAGCCTATGAATCTTTCATGAAGAGCAGAGGGTTGCATGTGTGGACTGAAGCATATCAATATTCCGTATTTAGCTCCTCCGATGGCGAAGAAGCGATGCGAAGAATGGCTGAGGGGCCAGAACTGCCACAGGCCGTATTATGTTCAAATGATTATGCAGCCATCGGCATTCTTAGTGAAGCACGCAGACGGAAAATTCAGGTACCGGAACAACTCGCCATTGTGGGGTTTGATGATATCGAGCTTTCCCGTGTTCTTGGAATCACGACCATACACAATCCGATTGCGGAGCAAGCCACCCAGGCTTTCCATCAATTGTGGGCCGTATTGGGTAAAACGGAGTTACAGACCGAACAGCTGACATACCAGCTGATTGAGCGTGAGACGACTTGAATCCGTAAGACCTGATGTGGGAATCTGGTTTTATGGATTCAATAATTATTCAAATTTGAAGCATCTTCGAATCGGACACATACGTTATACTGAATATGAGCTTCAGAACGACATATCTGTACAGAGATGTGGCGTGAGGTTTTTGTATCATGTTACAAGTTACATATTTCACAAACGATTAGCATGAAAGGTGAGAATGGACTTTATGAAGACAGTGACAGGCCGATTCAGAATTGCGGGCATATGGGAGGGTGTATCCTTACTTCTGTTGATTTTTATTGCTATGCCTCTGAAATATTTTGCAGATATCTCTTCCGCTGTAGCCGTAATGGGCATGATTCATGGTATTTTATTTCCTTTGTATCTTATTGCACTAGTGCATTTGGCTCTGGTCAAAAAGTGGAAGATAACACGCTGGTTAATGGGTGGACTCGCCGGTCTACTGCCGTTTGGTACTTTTGTATTCGAATCTTATCTTCGAAAGAGAGATTGGAAATAAAAATCAATAAGAATAAATGAAAGCAGGCGACTAATTCAGATGTTATCCGAATTGTCGCCTGTTACTTTCTGTACAAGTTCTACTTTACTGTACCTTGCTGACGATCGGACAATAAGCTGACTCCAATATCGCCAGAGGCATTCGACACAGGTGCATATGCTGAGAAGGAAGTAACAACTACCAGAGCAGTGAACAGAAATAAGAATGATTTTTTCATACCATAACCTCTTTCATATGGGGATATATTCCATTTGATTCTAACGCATATAGGCTACACTTGAAAAGAAAAAGTTTAAATGAGCAAGCTATTGAATGACTGAAAGGGTTGAGCTTCTATGAAAGATATTCATGAGTTAACATCCATAGAAATGGTTGAAGAAGTTATTCAACAACATGAATTGGTTTTTTTGTATGTATCTCGTCCAGAGTGCAGTGTATGTCACGCTTTACTTCCTAAGATCAGGATGTTGCTTGAACCTTATCCATCGGTATACCTGGGTCACATTAATGCTAATGAAGTGGAAGAGGTTGCTTCCAAGTTTCTTATTTTTACCGTTCCAACAATGATCATGCTTGTGGAGCAGAAGGAATATATTCGAGCAGATCGTTTTGTTCGCTTGGAACGTCTGGAAGAGCAGTTGCAACAGATTCACTCCATGTATATCCAAGATGAGGAATAGAAAGCTAAACCTTCATGAACGGCGGCTCATACATGAGCCGTTTTTTTGCGCCCGCAGTGGCCTATAGCTATGAATAAAGTATATGATGCCTGAACTCGCAAATTAAAGTGTTGCCATGAAAACGGTTTTATGATAATTTAAACATTATAAAAACGTTTTTATAGTAAAGGAACAAAACTTATGGCAAAGATAACGATTAAAGATGTAGCAAGGGAAGCGGGCGTATCCATATCTACGGTCTCCAACGCCTTGAATGGTGTGGATGTCTTGAACCCGGAGACGAAATCACATGTTCTTAAGGTGGCAGAGCGTTTAAATTATGTGCCCAATCTGAATGGCAAGCTATTGAAGTCCGGTCAAACCAAAATGCTCGGTTTTTTCACCACAAGTGTATCAGGTCCGTATTTCTATAAGCTGGTTGAGTCAATGTCTCGCGAATGTGATCGTCTTGGGTATGGTTTGAATGTATTTGTGACCAAGGATAAACACGTTATTATGAGTAATATTTTGGGTCGGCGGGTGGATGGTGTCATTATCTACGAAGAGCTTCGGATTGATGAGCAAGATATTATCGCCATGGAGAAAGACAAGATCAAGGCGGTTTTTCTGGATCGGGTCTATCAGAGTGATACGATGGGAAGTGTCATTTTTGACTCGTACGTGGCGGCTTATGAAGCTACCAAGTATTTAATTGGGCTGGGGCACAAGAAAATTGCTTATATTTCGGGTGTGGACACGATGTTTGACAGTGTGCAGCGTAGAGACGGCTATTTGGCTGCCTTGCATGAATACCAGCTTCCAATCGATGAAGATTACATTATACAAGGGTATTTTGAGGAGGAGAGCACGTATAGTGCGATAAAATCTTTTCTTCATTTGCACCCCGGCAAGCGACCTGATGCATTTCTTGCAGGGAATGACTTGAGTGCAATTGGCTGTATGCATGCGTTGAAGTCTGAGGGCTTTGAAGTGCCTCAAGATGTTAGTGTCGTGGGTTTTGACGATATTGATATCGCACAGTATTTTTCTCCACCGCTTACAACGGTAAGAAATCAAATTGCAAGACAGGGTATCCTGGCAATCAATCAACTGGTGGGTATGATCAAGGAGAAAGAACAAGGGGCTGCACAGAAATTGACGGGTGAGCTGGTGGTGAGAGGTTCAAGCCATGTGAAGATCGACCGGAAAGACTACCGTACATAAGTTGACTCAGCTTCTTCTCCGGTCTTTTTTTACATAAATAAAAACAAAGGGGTTTTTTATGTCCAAAAATAAAAACGTTTTTATAAACATGTATACATGATGGAGGGGAGTAAAAAACGTGGATAAATTAGCCGTAGAGACTTCAACCGGTAAAAATGCGATCAGTCCCAATGGGAAGAAACCCATCGGACAACGGATTAAAGAATTCATAGTCGATTATCGGAGACAGTGGGAGATTCAATCGATGATTATCCCTGGCATTATCTTTATGATTATTTTCTGTTATATTCCGATTTACGGTTTGACGATTGCCTTCAAAAATTACACGGTCATTGATACGCTCGCTACCGCTCCTTGGGTAGGTCTGGATAATTTCAGAATCATTTTGTCAGACAAATACTTCTGGGATGCGGTCGTGAATACGCTGGGGATCAGTTTTTTGAAATTAGGTATCGGGTTTGTCATTCCGATCATTCTCGCGATCATGATCTACGAGTTAAACAGCGGACGCTTCAAGAAGTTTGTGCAAACGGTTTCATATTTGCCTCACTTTTTGTCTTGGATCGTACTTGGGGGAATGCTGATCACCTGGTTTTCGACAACGGGCTTATTTAATCAGTTGTTACTTAGCCTGGGAGTGATCTCGCAACCGCAGAACATCTTGCTGGATGCAGGCAAGTATTGGTGGATTGCTACGTTATCGGATATTTGGAAAGAAGCAGGTTGGGGAACGATTCTGTATCTGGCGATCATGGCAAAGATTGATCCTACGTATTATGAAGCGGCCAAAATTGATGGTGCAAGCCGTCTTAGACAGATCTGGAATATCACATTGCCTAATATGAGATCCATTATCAGCCTAAATCTGATTCTAACTGTAAGCGGTTTATTAGGGTCCAATCTGGATCAGACACTGGTTCTCATGAACTCCCAGAACCGCGACAAAGCAGAAGTCATCAATTCGTACGTCTATCGTATGGGGATGTCTCAGGGCGACTTTTCATATGCAACGGCCGTTGGCTTGGGTGTCTCCATCATCTCTGTCATTCTGCTCGTCACGGCAAACAAAATCACAAGCAAATTAAACGATAATCAATCTGTGTTGTAGAAGGAGGCATCCCGCGTGAATGGAAAGGTGGCAAAAGAAGATCTCGATAGTCGGATCTTTGATACCTTAAATATGATTTTGTTAATCATCTGTACGATCGTTATTCTGGTTCCGCTCTGGAATGTCATCATCTCTTCCTTTAGCTCAGGCAAAGCGTTGGCGGAAGGTGGGTTCATCTTCTGGTCACCGGAATTCTCGCTGGAGAATTACAGAGCTGTATTCAATGATCAGGGCATCTGGCAGGCCTTCTTCATATCGGTGTCCAAAACAACGATTGGCGTTGTTACACATGTGTTCTTTTGTGCCATGGTTGGTTACGGTCTGAGCAAAAAGTACATAAGAGGCCGTAAATTATACGTTGCCATGGGTGTTATTACAATGTTCTTCTCCGGTGGCATGATCCCGACGTATCTGTTAATCAAATCACTTGGCCTGCTTAACAGCTTCTGGGTGTACATTATCCCGGCGTTATTCAGCTTCTATGATGTCGTGATTCTGATGAATTTCTTCCGGAATGTCCCGGATTCTCTGGAAGAATCGGCCAAGATTGACGGCGCAGGCGATTGGCATATTTTCCTGAAAATCTTCATTCCACTCTCCATGCCTGCCATGGCTACGATTGCGCTATTTAATGGGGTGGGGCAATGGAACGACTTCATGACAACCAAGTTATACATTACCGATCAGTCACTGTATCCACTCCAGATGATGTTGTACGAGATTATCGTACAGTCACAGACACAATCCATGCAAAATGTCGGGGGTTCAGCTGTTATTGAAACAACGACCAAAGGCGTGCAGTTAGCCACCATTGTCATTACAACACTCCCTATTGTGCTGATCTATCCCATCGTTCAGAGATACTTTATCTCGGGAATGATGCTCGGAGCAGTCAAGGAATAGGAGCAACCAATACCCCATTTTGAGGAGGAACAAAAATATGTTGAAGTTGAACAAGACATCAGGCAAAAAAGGGATTAGATTGCTCGCAACACTGCTCACAGCCGTACTTATGATTACAGGTTGCAGTGGTGGATCGGGTGGCTCTAGTGAAGGGAACTGGGTATCCATTGAAGATCGTTATACGGTCGACCCGGAAAAGCCAGCTTGGCAGTTGGATAAAAAGGAAGAGGCTACCGACCTGACATGGTACGTCAATGCGGACTGGTGGAACACCGATTTTGGCAAGGACATTGTTACCAAGAAAATCAAAGAGGATCTGAACATCAATATTAAATTTATCACGGGTGATGATACCAAGTTAAACACCTTTTTCGCCGGTGGAGATATGCCTGACTTGCTGACGGTATTTGACTCCAATTCTCCTGTGGTACAAAAAGCTGCAACTTGGGCGATGCCGCTGAACGATCTGGCGGAAAAATATGATCCTTACTTCAATAAAGTTGCGGCTGCCGATACATTGAACTGGTTCCAATTGGCGGATGGTAAAACCTACGGTTACCCGAACTATTCCAATACGCAAGAGGATTATGATAGCGGTAACATTCCTGCCAAAACCGCATTTATCATTCGTAAAGATGTGTACGAAGCTTTGGGTAGTCCGGTCATTGGAACGCCAGAAGAATTCCAGAGTGTGATGAAACGAATTAAGCAAGAGTTCCCTGCGCTGATCCCGTTTGGATTCAACTCCATTGGTGAAGGAACGGGTTCACTCGGAGATACGTTGCAAGACTTCATTGGTGTTCCGCTTGAGAACGAGAATGGAGAATTCTATGATCGTAACCTGGATGAAGATTACCTCACGTGGTTGAAAACATTGAACACCGTGTATAGAGACGGCAATATCAGTGATGACAGTTTTGCCGATGATGGTACGGCTTTTGAAGAGAAAGTGAAATCGGGAAAATATGCAACGATGTTGCTGGATGGCACACCTCAACAGGGAGGAAACCTGCAAATTTATATGAGCGCCAATGAAGGCAAAGAATACGTCGCCATTGATGGGCCACAGAGTACCAAGGGCAATGAGCCAACCTTGAATCAGTCCGGTATTACAGGCTGGATGATCAACTTTATTTCCAAGGACTGTAAAGACCCGGCCAAGGCAATTCAAATCTTTACGTACTTATTGAGTGAAGAAGGACAGACGCTTATGAATTACGGGATCGAAGGGGAGACCTTCCAAACCAAAGCCGACGGTAGTGTAGAATTACTGCCAGCAGTGAAAGACATGCAACTGCATAATGCGGATCAATTTAAAAAGGATTATCGAATGGGTGAGTTTATGTTCTTCGGTCATGACCGCCACAAAGCACTCAGTGCAGATGCTTTTCCTGAAGCGATTAAACAGATGCAGGAGTGGGGCAAAGGCAAGCTGAAACCACACTTTATTCTGGAGAATATTAGCCCGGATCAAGGTACACCTGAAGCTCGTGCGTTGTCAGCAATCAATACGAAGTGGAATACAACACTGGTCAGTATGGTACGTTCCAAGGATGATGCCTCGTATGACAATGCACTGGCTTCTTACAAGTCATTTTTAGGTGAGAATCGTTGGGAAGAGATTGTGAAGGTACGCAGTGAAAAGATGAAATTGAACAAAGAGAAACTAGGCATTCAATAATAGAAATATGAAGGAGAATCTTATGACTACATTTAAAATGTACAAATCTACGGGTGAAGAAGATTTATTTGTATCTCTAACCCAAGATCAATTGAAACCACTGGATGCTGATAAGGAGACAACGACCATCCATCTGGATGATCAGCTAACGTATCAGGAGATGGACGGATTTGGTGCTTCTTTTACCGATTCATCTGCCTATTTGATCAACCAAATCTTGAATGAGGAACAACGGGATGAGGTCATGACCCGACTATTCCATCCGGAGAAAGGGATCGGGCTGTCAGTCATCCGTAATCCGATGGGCGCTTCGGACTATGCGAGAACGGTATACAGTTATAACGATATGCCCGAACAGCAGACGGACCCGGAATTAACCCAATTTAGTATTTCACATGATGAAGAGGATGTTATTCCTTTAACGCAAAAGGCGTTGGCATTGAATCCTGAAATGAAACTGTTTGCTTCACCATGGAGTGCACCGGGATGGATGAAAACGAGCGGATCGATGATTACCGGACAGTTGAAGGTTGAATGGTATCCCGTTTATGCTGAATATTTCGTGAAATACATTCAAGCGTATGGCAAGCATGGATTACCGATCCATGCCATCACACCACAGAATGAGGCGCTTTATGAACCAAGGCACTATCCCGGTATGTTGATGCCAGCCGAAGCACAAGCAGATTTTATCAAAAACCATCTCAAACCAGCCTTTGTGCAAAACAATATTCAAACCAAGATTCTCTGTTACGATCACAACTGGGATCAACCGGACTATCCCCTGACTGTACTTGAACAAGCGGGAGATGAAGTGGACGGCGTGGCCTGGCACTGGTACGGGGGCGATGCTTCCGCTCAAACGAAGGTTTATGAAGCTTTTGCAGGTAAAGAAGTGCATTTCACTGAAGGCTCAGGCGGGGAGTGGATTCCGCCATTTGAGCAAGCCTTCTCGAATGTGATGCGAACGGGAATCCACATTCTTCGTAATTACAGCAAGTCATTTGTACTCTGGAATATGGCACTTGATGAGAACAACGGTCCTACGGTCCCTGGCTTTGGACAAAGTACGTGCCGTGGCATCGTACAGGTGAATCAGCAAACAAAGGAACTTACGTATACACTTGATTATTATGCTCTGGCTCATTTTAGTGCTGTGATCCGTCCGAAGGCTGTTCGGATCGAATCAACATCCAGTTATGATGGAATTTGTTCTGTGGCTTTTAAAAATGCCGATGGTTCCGTAGCTCTAGTCCTCTTCAATGATGGGGAGAAGACGGGTAACATACAGGTTAAGCTACGCGACGATGTATTGATGAAGTTCCAGCTGGAAAGCAAGAGTGTCATGTCCGTATTGATCACAGATTAATAAATGGATGGAGTTATAACCAGGCTTCATCAGAAAAGAAACCAAAAGAAGCGATATCCGGAATGTACTCGGATATCGCTTCTTTTGGTGAAATTCATCTATTCAGGGTTATATTATACGGGCTGAATAGCGAGATGGGGTGTCCCACTACTCTCATCAACGAACAGTATATATTGGTTGCCAGCTGTCCCTGTTAAGACCAGACCGGGTTGACCTGCAACACCAGGATTGTAATATCTGAATTGTTGCAAAACGGGGAGGGAGACTGGAAGAGTAGGTTGATTAAGTGCCATTAATTGTGTAGCGGCCTTAACGCTATCTCCAGCTTCAATCACTCCGCCTACACCCAAATGGTTGACAATCGAGGAGCTGGCGTTGATTTGAAGGCTGCCTGTTATGGTCTGACTGCCATTGACGTTTAGATCGACACCAACGGTTTGATTACCATTAACTTGCAGATCTTGGTTAATGGTCTGATTACCGGTGACAAGGATGCTATCAAAAGTTGGCAAAGATATCATCTCCTATACAGTATTCATATATTCTATGAGGACAAGATCTGGAATGATCCGGGTGGCCACACATTATATACTTGGGATAAAGCCCCTTTTGCAAAAAAAGAGTTAGCGAAACACTATGTCATGCATATTGTAGGCAGAGAATGTTTTCGTATGGAACGGGAGGGTTTGCTATCCAAAAGAAGTCAAAAATGCAGGTTAAGTCCACGAAAAAGAAACGTTCAGTTCATGATGCGAACCGGTTATTCCTGAGACAGATGAATGTGGTTCTGAACAGGAAACTCAAATCCATGCGTAAACATATGGAAGTACAGCAATTGGAACTGAATCAGCAATGGCTGAAAATGATGCAGGTGGGAAGCATACCTACCCGAGAAGTACCAAAAGTGATCTATAAGGAGTTAAATGTGCTTCTTATCACTCCTTGTAATGACCGAGAAATGTCATCACATTGTGTCCTGATTGAACAGAGTCTGAAACATCTCGTGAGAAATGTGAATGAGATTAAATATATCGAAACCGTGTCAGCCTGTTTGTCTTCCTATGATGTTGACCTGATTATGGTTATCGGAAGCCGAGAAAACTTGCCGGATGAGAATATTACAGCATTAAGGACATCCACCGTGAAAAAGGCCATCTGGTTGTCTGCCGATCAACAAGTGAATCAAAGCGAAACTATTCTACCGATTTTTGATCACGTGTTTACACAACATTCAACCCAAATAAGCGATGATCAGCATCATATGGGAAGCACTGGTAGTCATGAACTGTTCATGCCACCTGATCCACATATATTCTGTCCGCAAGCTGTTCCCTCGGAGTACGAATCGGATGTTTATATCATCGGGGATGCAGAATCGGATGGCATCGTCAACGCTGTTGCCAAATCGGGTCTTTTGGATAACAAAAAGGTTCGGGTAGATGGAAAGGGTTGGGCACAGATCGGGGATTTCAAGCCTGTTCATACGAATGAAGCTCGTCAGATGTTATATAACGGAAGTAAACTGGTTATTCATCGTGGCGAATCAATCAAAAACGTGATGGAAATTGCCGCATGTGGGACGTTTCAGCTCATAGGACCATCTGTGAATCAGAGCAACGGGATTGACCTTAGTAACTTTCAACAATACAACTCTTGTGAAGAACTCACTCTGAAGTTTGAACATTACTGGCAGAGTGTTGATGCAAGGAGACTGGCCGCTAGCCATGCTCTGGCATACATGAAATATAATCAATCCCATCTACAAAAAACATTGCGACTGCTGGATATCATTTTCATATAAATCATCCCAAAAATCACAGGAGCGTAGGCTGCATCAAGTTGCTGCATTGGAGGAGTTCTGATTGAAGGTAATTGCTCTGCATCTGCCCCAATTTCACCGGATTGAGGAGAACGACCGATGGTGGGGGGACGGTTTTACTGAATGGACCAATGTAAGAAAAGCCACGCCTTTATATTCGGGTCATCATCAGCCTAAGCAGCCGTTTCAGGGGAAATATTATGATCTTTCCGATCCAGATGTACGAAATTGGCAAGCGGAAACGGCTAAACAACATGGCATTTATGGATTTTGTTATTATCATTATTGGTTCAAAGGCAAGCGTTTGCTGGAAAAACCAGTGAATGAAATTTTGGAAAGTGGGGAGCCTGATTTTCCTTTTTGCTTGTCCTGGGCCAATGAGACATGGACAAGAAAATGGGATGGGCAAGAATCCGATGTTCTCATGGCCCAGAACTATGGGGATCGAGAGGATTGGGAAGAACATTTTAATTATCTGGTAAAAGTATTTAAGGACAAACGATATATTCGAGTGGAAGATAAGCCATTATTTCTGATCTATCGACCAGCCAGTATTCCGCAATGTGAGGAAATGATTCAGTTTTGGCGTGAATTGGCTTTGAAGCATGGCCTGAAAGGGATTCATTTTGTGCAGACCATTGGTGGATTCCCTACATTTAATGGTCAGATCTTTGATGCGAGTATGGAATTTGAACCGCATTATACGTTTGCACATGGACATATGAATGGAATCTGGATCGAAATGAATATCAAGGGACAGCAGCATATTGCTGTGAATTACGACAAGGTATGGTCCTCCATTCTCGAACGAACACCACACCGTAACGGAGAAATTGTTTATCCAGGTGCTTTTGTCAATTGGGATAATACACCGCGGAGAGGTGTTGACGGACAGAGTACGCTCGGGGCCACCCCAGAGAAGTTTGGGCTGTATCTGTCCAGACAGATGGAACGAGCGAGGACGCTGTACAAAAGTGAATATCTTTTTGTTAATGCCTGGAATGAGTGGGCGGAAGGGGCATATCTTGAGCCGGATCAAAACTATGGTTATGCTTATTTGAGAGAACTCAAGAAAGTAACTCAGCATGAATCGAACAGAAACAAGTCTATAGGAGGGAGTTCCGAATGAGGGAACTCTCTCTTTGCTTTGAGTTTATTTATAGACCATGTTTCGTTGTAAGTCCCGTTTGTTGTTTGCGGTACTCCGTTGGAGTTAACCCTGTATGCTTTTTGAACTGTCTGGAGAAATAATACAAATCACTGAAACCGAGATGCTCGGCGATGGTGGTTATTGTGTTCGGGGTGCAGGCCAGCAACTCCTTGGCCTTATCGATTTTTTTGCCAGTAATATAGAGGATCGGAGGAACACCGATCTGCTGCTTGAAGAATCGAATGAAATAATTCGGATGCATGTAGGCGATCTGGGCCAGATCCTGAACCGAAATATTCTCTTCGATGTTGGAATCAATATAAGCCAGAATGGTGGACAGTTTCTCCATGACAGGCACGTTAATAAAAGAGATCTGATCCAGATCCAGATTCATTATATAGTGGGACAGTAGCTCGGTTAGTTTGCTCTTGGCCATCATATGGCCATAGACTTCATCGGATTTTGCATATGTAAGGATACTGCTGAAGATTGCTTGAATCAACTCAGGTTGATCTATCGTACAGATGTGTGGGAATTTCAGAATTTGGAACAGATTGATTCCCCCAACCTTTGCGCTAAAGTGACACCAATATTTGAGAAAAGGACGGTCATTAATGGCAGAGTAGGACTGTTGGATCCCCTCTGGCATTAAAATAAGTTGATTAGGTGCAGGGTAATACTCCTCATCCCCAATTTTGAGCCAACCTTCACCTTCGCATATGAAATAAAACTTGCTGTAATCGGGCGTGTAATCCAGATCCCGCCAATCCGTATCGCACCGATTGTAATTGACCATGAATAATTCGACTTGGAGATTGGACAGGTAGTTCGTAAGCAAAGTTTGATGATTCATACTTTTCATCTCCATACAAGGTTATTATTGTCCATCTAAAAGTTAGTGTTCTGCATGTCTATCTTTCAGCCGTAGCACTACAATACAACTACAGACAATAACAGAAGGGATGAGAACATCTCATGGACAAAAACGAATATTTGCAACATATTGAAGCAACGATTGAGAGCGGTAAATTCAAGGACAATTGGAGTTCGCTTAGCACCTTCCAAGTTCCAGAATGGTACCCAAAAGCGAAATTCGGCATATTCATTCACTGGGGGCTATATTCTGTACCGGCCTATGATAGCGAATGGTATTCGCGAAATATGTACATACAAGGCACCAAAGCTTATGAACATCACCTTGAGGTGTATGGACCTCATAAGGACTTTGGATATAAAGACTTCATTCCAATGTTTCGTGCAGAGAAGTTCGATGCAGACGAATGGGCAACGTTATTCAAACAGGCTGGAGCCAGATATGTTATGCCTGTGGCTGAGCACCATGATGGTTTTCAGATGTACAAAAGCTCTATCTCTCACTATAACACATATGAAATGGGCCCCAAACGGGATCTTCTGGGTGAAATGAAGGTTGCATACGAGAAGCAGGGGCTGACCTTATGCGTGTCGTCTCACCGCGCCGAGCACTGGTTCTTCATGTCTCACGGGAAGGAGTTTGATTCAGATATTAAGGAACCCCTGGAGCGTGGGGATTTCTATTGGCCTGCCATGCCTGAACCCAAGGATCACTTCGACTTGTATGACTCACCTCCAACCGAGGAGTATCTGGAGGACTGGTTGATTCGCTGCTGTGAACTGGTCGATCAATACCAGCCAAAGGTCTTTTATTTTGATTGGTGGATTCAAACGGTTGCGTTCAAACCCTATCTTAAAAAATTTGCTGCCTATTATTATAACAAAGGCGAAGAGTGGGGCGTGCCTGTAGCTATCAATTATAAACATGAGGCCTACATGTTTGGGAGTGCCGTTCCGGATGTGGAGCGGGGACAGTTCGCTGAGCTCAAGCCCTATTTTTGGCAAACGGATACAGCTGTCGCTAAAAACTCATGGTGTTATACGGAAAATAATAACTATAAAACGGCTGAAGAGATCATTCGGGATCTCGTCGATATTGTAAGCAAAAACGGAAATTTACTGCTGAACATTGGGCCCAAAGCAGACGGCAGCATACCGGAAGAAGATCGTGAGATTTTGCTGAGCATTGGCAAGTGGCTGGAAGTGAATGGGGAAGCGATCTATGACACGTCATTCTGGCGTACGTTTGGCGAGGGTCCGACAGAGGTGAAGGAAGGGCAATTCACGGATGGGGATACGAAGATATTTACGAGTGAAGATATACGGTTTACGTTAAAAGAAAGCAGTCTGTATGCCACGGTTCTTGCCTATCCAGATAACGGGGTGGTGCAGATTAAATCCCTGAAGGAAAATTCTCATCATTTTCAAGGGGTCATTCAAGATATTCAGGTACTTGGTTACGAGGAACAACCGAAATGGGAGAGAACAGCGGACGCACTGACAATCACAACGACAACTGTGAAAAGTAATGCGCCTATTGTTTTCAAAATTAAATTGGACTAATCAGCAAAGATAAATTAAATACTGTAAATATAAAAAGGGCGCATCCAGGAGTATTGTACTCATCGGATAGCGCTCTTTTGGTTGGGCTATACATAGGGCTGACTTCCATGCAAAATCCTCTCCATGATAATGGAGGTTCCTCCAAGCTGAAAACTGTAATTCGGAAATTTACTTATATAATAATCACGAAATTCTTGCTTGCTAATATACTGATATCATCAAACCAGTGATGTTCGCCTGTAATGGATTGATTGAGACTCACTAAGGAGGATCTGCAAAAAAGATGAAACCAAAGAAACGCATCAGATATGGTTGGAGCGGATTTAAGAAAAAAAAAGCTGAGGACTGTGACCATCCCCAAGAGCAGCACAAAGAACACCATCACGAGCACCATCATAACCACCACAATCATCATCACAATCATCATCACAATAACCACCATCCTAAGTGTTTTGACAAAGAAGCCGAATTCCTTCTCAAATTAATTGGTGAGTTGAAGGGAGCAATTGTACAGGTTTTTGCCAATCCCACGCCTCACAATGTTTCACTTCTGATTGAGGTACTGCGTAAATTACTGGCTCTGGTTCATTGCTCGGATTTGAAAAAGGGAACCAAGGCAGATCTCGAAGCGATCTTGGAGCTTACCATTGTATCTGCAGAGGCCGTTCCATTTTCTCCGATCAGTGTGGGAACCAATTTGCAGCAATTGCTGGATGTGCTCCTATCTGTCATTTTACAGGGGAATATCGATTCGGCTGAGAAAGATCAACTGGTCATTTTGATCCGGGCGACCGAATTGGCAATCACAACAGGGCTTAGAAACATAGGCAGTCAAGGTCCGGCAGGACCTGCAGGACCAGCGGGTCCTCAGGGCGTACCTGGTCCACAAGGCCCGGCTGGCGCTGCTGGTTCTCAGGGTGGTGTAGGTCCAGCTGGTACACCGGGAGCTGCTGGTGCCCAGGGACCAGCAGGTGCGACAGGTGTTACTGGAGCAACGGGTGCGGCAGGCCCAGCAGGTGGCGCAACAGGAGCGACAGGTGTAACGGGGAGTACAGGAGCTGTTGGGGCAGCGGGCGTTACAGGAGCAACAGGTGATCCTGGCGTAGCAGGAGCCACCGGAGTCACCGGGGCTACCGGGGCAGCTGGACTTGCGGGAGTCACAGGGGCTACCGGGGCAACGGGTGTGACAGGAGATACGGGTGCAGCGGGAATTGCAGGGGTAACCGGGGCTACCGGCGCAACTGGGATTGCGGGAGTAACTGGCAGCACCGGTGTTACTGGGGCTACGGGTTCTGGCGCCATCATACCGTTTGCTTCTGGCGGGCCTGCCATATTAACAACGATTCTTGGTGGACTGGTGGGAACGACAAGCCTTATCGGTTTCGGCAGCTCTGCAACAGGAGTCAGCATTCTGGGTGGCACGATTGATTTAACGGGAACGATTGTCGGACCACTCATTAACTTTGCATTCTCTGTCCCACGGGATGGCGTTATAACTTCGATTGCTGCCTATTTCAGTACCACAGCAGCCTTGGCCTTAGTTGGTTCAACGGTGACCATCACTGCGCAATTATTCAGTTCACCTACTCCTGATAATGCATTTACTGCGGTTCCGGGGGCGGTTGTTACACTGGCACCTCCACTCACCGGTATTATTGCATTGGGTAGTATCTCCAATGGCATAACAACCGGATTAACTATACCTGTGACTGCACAGACACGTCTGCTGCTGGTGTTCTCGGCAACGGCAGCCGGACTCACACTTGTGAATACGGTTGTCGGGTATGCAAGTGGCGGCGTGAACATTACATGATGAGATATAAATTTTGAGATGAACGACATGAGAGTTCTCATGTCGTTCTTTTTCTTGATTTGAAATTTTGAGTGTCAGGTCTTGGTTATATAGAACTACTACAAACTATTATTCATCAAAATAATGCATAAATACGAAAAATAAGCTGAAATACGTAAGCGACATCAGACACATAAAAGCATTAAATAGACTTATTTTCTATATTTTTCAATATAGTGCTTGTGTATATCGAATAATGACTTTATACTATACCAATAAAATCCAATTAAATTCCTAATCGACTATTATATGTAATTAAAATGTTTAAGCACTCACTCGAATCACGATCGAAAGTCATATCCACCACTCCTTAGCAAGCGTTCTGCTAACGCTCCAGATTACCCTTCCACATGAATGCTTATAGACATTCACTCTCATTGCATTATTCAAACACCCAAACTATTCACTCACATGGTTTAATCTGATTCATTCAATCTCCTAAACTTCCAAGTAAAAAATCATAGACTGATCTGTTATCTCTTCTGACTCATATTGTTCCCTAACCAGACCTGTAAAGGAGGTGAGGCTTTATGTGAAATCCAGGGTATCTATTTCGTACGCAATAAAGGTAATTTACCGTTTCATTCTGCAGAGAAGGGCATATGTACCAGACTAAATTAAAAAACCGGGTAAAAGGAGTGGAAAAGTTTGATAAAGATTAATCGGTTACGCAAGCCCATCTCCATGGGGCTCTCGCTTCTCCTTGCATTTTCGATCATTCATCCGGTTTCAGCTGAAAACTCCACATCATCCAAATTGGATATGAAATCTGGACTTGCCAAAGTTACGGAGTCCAAAGTAAACGCCAAGCTGACCAAAGAATTTGATGGTAGTGAATATGTGACCTATCTGGTGAAAATGAAGGAACAGGTGGATACAGCAGCAGTCTCCAAACAGGCCCTTGAAAAGGCGACCATCGCCAAACAAACGGCTTCAGCCACAAAGCTGTCCGTTCGTAATTCGGTTGTCAGCTCTCTGCGAGAAACGGCCTCGCGTACACAATATCCATTGGAAACTTATCTGGAAAAGGAAGTTGACCTGGGTAAGGTCAAAGAATATAAAAGCTATTTTATCGTAAATTCACTGGCAGTAACGAGTACCAAAGAAGTCATGGAACAGATTGCGCTGCTGCCTGAGGTGGAGAAGATTCTACCGAATGAGACGAGATACTTACAGAAAGCCGAAGTGAGTAAAGAACCGGCGAATGCGGCACCAGGCAAAGATGCTGTCCAAACGCCAGCTAAAGACTCTTCAGTCGGTGTCAAAGACAAAGACAAAGAGCCTGCTGCAAAGGACAAGCTTGCGACAGAGAACGTGGAATGGAACCTGGATTACATCAATGCGCCTGCCGTGTGGGATCGGGGCATCGATGGAACAGGGATTGTTGTTGCCAATCTGGACAGCGGTGTGGATTATACCCACCCGGCGCTTCGCAGCAAATGGCGGGGACTGGATGCTTCGGGCAATATCGTTGATCCCGAACTGAGCTGGTATGATCCGCACAGTAATGCTTCCCTCCCTGCGGACGGAGACGGGCATGGTACGCACACGATGGGTACGATGGTTGGCTCCGAAGCAGATGGTACCAACCAGATCGGGGTTGCTCCCGGTGCGAAGTGGATTGGTGTACGGATATTCAATCCGGAAACAACAGATGCCATTATTCTGGATGGCGGACAATGGTTGATCGCTCCGGTGGATGCGGAAGGCAATCTGCATCCTGAACTTGCACCGGATGTTGTTAACAACTCGTGGGGCGGAGGCGCAGGATTGGATGAATGGTTCCGTCCTATGGTCCAAGCTTGGCGTGATGCTCAGATTTTCCCGGAATTCTCCGCAGGAAATGTGAGACTGGGTAACCCGGGCGGACCTGGTTCTGTTGCTAACCCAGCCAACTATCCTGAAAGTTTTGCTACAGGAGCAACCGATATCAACGGAAATCTGGCTTCGTTCTCCCTGCTGGGCCCATCCCCGTATGGTGAGATCAAACCGGAAGTATCTGCACCTGGTGTGAATATCCGTTCATCAGTTCCGGGCGGAGTATATGAGGGAGGCTGGAACGGAACATCCATGGCAGGCCCACATACAACTGCACTTGCTGCACTGCTGCTTCAGGCCAATCATTCCCTTACGGTGGATCAGCTGGAGCAGATCATTACAGATACAGCCACGCCGAGAACGGATAGTCAGTATCCGACATCTCCTAATAACGGCTACGGTCACGGCATTATTAATGCCCTTGATGCTGTGGGGTCTGTACTCGAAGGAATTGGCACGGTATCCGGCAGAGTGGTTACGGCCGGAGATGATCTGGAAGAGCCAGTACTGGCACATACCCCTGTTAATTCTGCCTTTACAGGCATTGATATACCACTAACGGCTCATGTGACAGATAACGTCGCAGTAGTCTCCGTCGAGGCTTTTGCCAAAACGACAGGCACCAACCAGTACGTTTATCTACCGATGAACCGGATTGCTGGAGATAACAAAGATGGGACGTATACAGCGACAATCCCTGCTTTTCTTATTGAACCGCAAGGTGTGGAGTATTATATCCGTGTGAACGACTACGGTAACAACGGATTCGAAAGTCAGGTATACAAAGTGGCTGTGTCCAATGGTGTTCAGCCAGGATACCTTCAGGATTTTGAAGAAGATCAGCTTGGATTCACGACTGGCGGAACCGGAAGTACCTGGGTATGGGGAGCACCAAGCAGTGGTCCTGGAAGTGCCTACTCCGGTGACAAGGTGATTGCAACCAATCTGCAAGGAACTTATGTGGCGAATAGCAATGCATATCTGCTTGCGCCGCCAATTGATCTCACCGAGAGTCCGGAAGGGGCATTGTTATCCTTCAAGCACTGGTATGACTTGGAGAATAACATCGACTTCGGCAAGGTATACATCGCTTCCGAGGATAGCGATTATGTGTTCCAAGAACTGTTAACCTTCACGGGTACAGGTGGCAATTGGAAGACACAATATGTGGATCTTCGCGAATACGCGGGACAGCAGGTGTTCATCAAATTCAATCTGACGAGCGATAATTCATTGCAAAAGGCTGGCTGGTACATTGATGATTTCGCTGTAGAAGAACTGGATGAGATTGCTCCGGGTGCTCCTGCCGGATTGTCTGCGACGGCCGATATTCTTGGTAATGTAGCCTTGAGCTGGACGGGTCCGAGCGATGAGGATCTCGAATCCTATATCGTATATCGCTCCACAACCGCAGGTGCAGGTTATGAATCCATTGGAACTGCAACAGGAACAACGTTTACAGATACGGCTACGGTGACAGATTCGACGTATTATTATACCGTTGCCGCACTTGATTATAGTGGCAATGAAAGCGACAAATCGAATGAGGTCTCCATTACAGTAGAGGTGCCTCAGGATATCTACATCGATCATTTCGATGGCAGTGATGATAATGGCTGGACTCATTCAGGAACCAAAGATGAGTGGGAACGCGGTATTCCGGTAACGGGACCTGCCAGCGCGGTTTCTCCACCGAATGTCTGGGCGACTGATCTCGACAATACGTACGAGAGTGGCTCCAACTATTCACTCGTATCTCCGGTCATTGATTTGACGGATGTGTCCGAAGGAACACTTACGTTTAATCATTGGTACGAGATTGAGAGTGGATACGATTACGGGTATGTGGAAGTCACCAAGGATGGTGGAACCACATGGTCAGAACTGGACAAATTCTCACATAGTACCAACGGTAAACAATGGACACCTGTATTTTATGATCTGGATGCACTTACCGGTAATGAAGTTCAATTCCGGTTCCGCCTGACCTCAGATAACAGTGTTGTGAAGACAGGCTGGTTCATTGATGATTTCCGTGTACTGGGAGTTGCTGCAGAGACGGTAACGGAGGACAGTGCGGTTGTGCTTAACAATGACAAACCAAAACCGTCCTATGATAATCCATGGTACAAAATTTCGCGGACAGACAAAGCGGAATTTAACAAAACGAAACAGCAACAACCTGAAGTTGAAAAACCAGGAACAGGTTCGGTTAATCCACAAAGCCTGCCTGCAAGTGCAACGGTTACCGTACTGGAAACCGGACGTTCGGTGAAGACAGATCCAGCTACAGGCAAGTATAACTTCACACACGTAGCAGGTGATTACACGTTAAAAGCTGAAGCATATGGATATTATCCTCGAACTCAGCAGGTGACGATTACAGATGGCAATGGAGCCAAAGCCAACTTTAATCTGGAAGCAATTCCGCATGGGCAGATTGAAGGTGTAGTAACGGATGAGCGGACAGGACAACCACTGGCTGATGCTTCCGTTCTCGTGGTGGAAGATGCGAATGTAGGTGAAGTTCGCACAGGTTCAGATGGCAGCTTCGATATTCAGGTATTGGAAGGAAGTTATACCCTATCCATCCGGGCTGCAGATTATTACAGTAAAACCGTTACTGTGACAGTCCCTGGTAATGGTACGGCTGAGGCAAATGTTGCCTTAAAACCATTCATCGGTTTCCCTGGGGAAATTGCTTATGATGATGGAACAGCAGAGAACGCACGAGCTTTTAATGCTGCGGATAACGCTTGGGCAGTTCGAATGACACCAGAGCTGGAGACCGCTCAACTGACAGGTGCATCGTTCCGATTCTGGAACACCGAATGGCCTGTACCTGGAGGCACAGCGTTCCAATATGCCGTATATGATGCATCGGGTGCGGGCGGAGCTCCGGGACGGCAACTGGCTGGACCATTTGACGGTACTGCACTTCGTAACGATCAATGGACAACCGTTGAATTCCCAGAACCGGTCATTGTAACGGGTGATTTCTATATCGTGTATGTACAGAGTTTAGCTGGAACTAGCGCTCCGGGACTCGCTACCGATGAGGATGGTCCAAATGCAGGTCGAAGCTGGCAGCGTGTAAGCGGAGCATGGAGTACTTCACCGGTAGAAGAAGGCAATTACATGATTCGTGCAGTCGTGAGATATCCGGTAAATGCACCTGTGCTCACAGTACCTGCAAACACGTATACGAATCAATCGACCTTCACTGTGTCGGGAACGTCTCCGGCATCTGGAGCTCAGATCAAGATCTACAACGGCAAGGATCTGGCTGGCACCACAACGGTGGCAAATGGGAAGTTCTCATACGGTGTGAAGCTCCGTTCTGGCATTAATGCGATTACTGCGGAGGCAGTGGTAGACGGTAAAACAACGGACCGTTCACTCCCCGTAGTCATTATTCTGGATCAGACCAAACCACAATTGACGATTCTCACGCCAGCTCAAGGGGATCGCATCAATGCAGAAGTGGTTCACGTAACGGGTAATGTCGTGGAACAATTCCTCGATAAGGTAACCGTTAACGGACAAACCGTACAAGTGGGTAAAGACAGAAGTTTCAGTCACCGTGTATTGGTCAATGAAGGCGAGAACACAATAACCATTACAGCAACCGATATCGCTGGTAACAAAACAACCGTAACCCGCACCGTCTATGTGGAAACGGCGTTGCCAGAACTTACGAATATTACTCCGGCTGAAGATGTTCGAATCACATCAGGGGAGAGTGTTACCGTTTCATTTGATAGTAAACCTGGTCTGCAAGCATCTTTCCGTATTCAGTTACCTTTGAATCTGAATGCCCAAGGGGCAGGAGAGATTCCATTGGTGGAGACTGAACCTGGTCGTTATACGGGTACGTACACAACACCTTCATCCCTTGTTCTGGATGGTGGAGTCATTGTGATTCGCGCTCAGGATGCAGCAGGCAACAAAGTAGAGGCGGAAGCAGCTGGACGATTGTTCGTCAGCGCAGCACAAGAACAATCCGTTCCAGAACCAGATTCGAGCCCTGAAGAGAATGGAACGGAAGTGAGTCCACCGTCCGCTGAGGGTCTGCAACCTTAATTATGCAAAGTATGACTTGGATGATAACTGCGTTTTGACCATCTAAGCAAGAAGCCGATAAGCCGAGGTATCAGGGCTTGTCGGCTTTTTGTTGTCTCGATTCATAACTGACGCCTAAGATTAATGAAGCATCCATCGGGATGCTTTTTCTTTTGCTCTCATATGACAGCAGGTGAGTTGTCTCCTTTCTTCACATTAATGATATAACATGATATATTAGGATGTAGAACATGAGAAGTATGGGTATTTATGGAGGTGCTTGTATTGGGGAAAGATTCGGCATCCAAGCCGATGTATGAACAGATCTTTGAATCCTTGCGTGAACGGATACAGCTTCATCAATATCAAGTGGGTGAGCGTGTTCCTTCGGAAAAGGAATTATGTGATGAATTCGGAGTGAGCCGGATTACAACTAAAAAAGCACTTGAGATGCTGGCGAGTGAACAATTAATTGTTCGTCAGCCGGGACGGGGTTCTTTTGTAGCCGACACAGCAGAAATGTTACAAGAAAGATCTAACAGACCTGCTCCGCTTGCTTCGGTTAAAGATCCAGAGAAGAAGCTGCTCATTGGTCTGGTCATTACTAATTTCAGTGATATGTATGGTACAGAACTGTTATATGGTATGGAAGAAGCTTCGCGAGAGCATGATTGTTTTCTCGTACTTAGACGTTCCTTCGGGATTCCCGAGCAGGAGGAACAGAGCATTCAGGAACTGCTGGAACTGGGTGTGGATGGATTGATTATTTTCCCGGCACAGGGTGAATATTTCAGCGATGAGATTTTAAAACTGGTCGTTAACAAATTCCCGTTTGTCCTGATTGACCGGTACTTGAAAGGCATTCCAGCTTCATCTGTCAGTACGGATAATGTAGGCGCGGCGCGAGAAGGGATGAATTATTTGTTCGATCTCGGTCACCGACACATCGCTTTTCTGACGCAGCCTCCGGCGAACACTACACCCATTGAAGAACGAATTGAAGGCATTATTGAGGCTCACAATGATCAAGGAGTTCTGGTGAACAGGGAACTGTGGTTAGAATCTTTTCTTTCGACACTGCCAAGTGTGTTTGATCCTCAAGTCGAGGTCCGTGATGTGGAGACATTGGTGGAACATTTACAGAAATACCCCCAGATTACTGCACTCTTTGCTGCGGAGTATCATATTGCTTTACTTGCAGAACAGGCAGCGGATCGGCTTGGTCTGAGAATCCCGGAAGATATGTCCATCATTTGCTTTGACAGTCCAAACGCTGCCGAAGGAAGCCGTGTAACCCATATGAGACAAAGCCAGTTTGATATGGGAAAACAGGCATTCGAGATGGTGCTTCAAAGTATGCAGAACAACGAAATGACAGTGAACAGGGTTGTTTTGCCTGCCCGATTGGTGAAGGGGAAGTCAACGAGTATGGTGAAACAAAAGGGTTAATTATAACAACTTAATATTCATTGTGTTCAATCAGGGGCTTCGTATAAACGAGGCCTCTTTTTGGTGCGGATAAAATGGGGAGAATTGCTTTAAATGGTATATTATTTGGTGTCTTCAAATTAAAATAACATGCTAATATACAAATAAATATATTGACATAACATTATATTCGTTTTAGGATGATGAAAGCGGTTAACAAACTGGATTAAATAGGAGGACAACATGCTGACACCCAGAGATGATCAAGAAATTTCTCCCTCGATATACGACATGATTGATCAGGTTAACAAACGTATGCCGGACCATCCGGAACTCAACCAAATGTTTAAAAATTGTTTTACCAATACGATGGCAACCACAATTCAGCGCAAAGAAGATGGAACAACTTTTGTGATTACGGGAGATATCCCTGCCATGTGGTTACGTGATTCTGCCGCTCAGGTCAGACCTTATCTGCTTCTCGCTTCAGAGGATGAAGATATCGCTGACATGATCGCTGGACTGGTTGAACGTCAACTGAAATATATTCTCCTGGACCCGTATGCAAACGCTTTTAATGAGACGGAGAGTGGAAAAGGACATCAGGAAGACCTGACGCAGATGAATGATTGGATCTGGGAACGGAAGTATGAGATCGACTCACTGGCTTATCCGATTCAGCTCAGTTATCTCTTGTGGAAGAACACGGGAAGAACAACTCAATTCAATGATACGTTCCGTAAAGCATCCCAGATCATCATGCAGTTATGGCAAGTGGAACAGCATCATGAGACGAAATCACCCTACACATTCCAACGTCTGGATGCTCCCGAAACCGATACGCTCACCCGAGAGGGACGAGGTACTGAAACAGTCTATACAGGCATGACCTGGTCGGGATTCCGTCCCAGCGACGATCGCTGTGAATATGGTTATCTGATTCCATCCAATATGTTCGCCGTTGTGGCGCTTCGATATCTACAGGAAATTGCTGAAGTGGTGTTCGAGAATGAAACGCTGGCAGCGACTGCTCAGCAGTTGGAGGAACAGATCAACAAAGGTATTCAGGATTATGGCACCGTTGAACATCCGGAATATGGAACCATATATGCATACGAAACGGATGGGAAAGGCAATCACAATCTGATGGATGATGCCAATGTGCCGAGCCTGCTGTCTTTACCTTATCTCGGATATGTGGAGGAGAACGACGAGGTGTATCAGAATACACGCCGTTTCATTCTTTCCTCGCACAACCCGTATTTTTATGAGGGAACAGCAGCAGCGGGAATCGGTAGTCCGCATACACCGGAAGGGTACATCTGGCATATCGCTTTATCGATGCAGGGGCTGACTACAGAGGATCGCAATGAAAAACTACGATTGCTTCAGCTCATCCATAAGACGGATGCGGATACCGGACTGACCCATGAAGGTTTTTCGGCCAACAATCCACATGAATATACACGTCCATGGTTTTCATGGTCCAACATGCTCTTTAGTGAACTGATTATGGATTATTGCGGATTCCGCGTACAGAAATAGATAGGGAAGCAAGAGATAACCTGCGAGTACATCATAACGTTCGGAGTTCGTTAAATTCCGACAAGAGGAGAGCGAATCATGAGAAAAATATCATTGAAAATGCCGGTAGCAGCAGTTATGACATCCTTGCTCATTCTTACTACAGCCTGTTCGGGCGGAAGCTCAAGCACAGGCACAACCAGTGATGGCAAGAAGGAAGTAACTGTATCGTTCCGTTCTTCAGGATCTGAAGATACACTTACGAAATTCTTCCAATCAGGCTTGGTGGATCAATTCGAGAAAGAAAACCCGGATATCAAAATCAACATTGCGCCTGTACTGGCAAGTGAAGGCGATTATACGTCCAAAATGGTTCTGCAAATGAAATCCCCGGATACGGCACCGGATGTCATTGCTGAAGATACATCCATCATCAAATCCGATGCTGCTGCGGGATATCTGGAGCCGCTGGATACACAGGTTCAGGGATGGCCCGATTGGGAAGAACACATCATCGACAACCTGAAGGCAGGGGTTACCGGAGAAGACGGCAAAGTGTACGGCGTTCCGGCTACCTCGGATACACGCGGAATCTGGTACAACAAGGAACTGTTTCAACAGGCGGGACTTGAAGTTCCGTTCAAACCTGCAAGCTGGGCAGAAGTACTCGAAGCAGCACGTACGATCAAGCAAAAACTGCCGGGTGTGACACCACTTAATATGATCGTGGGCAAAGCAAACGGTGAAGGTGTCACCATGCAAACACTGGAAATGCTGCTCTATGGTACGGCGGACACGCTGTATAACGACACCAGCAAGAAATGGGTCGTGAACAGCCCGGGGCTGCTGGATTCCTTCAAATTCATAGATCAAGTGTTTAACACGGATAAAACAGGTCCAACCATGCAGGTTGCCCTGAATGGACAAGCTGGCAGTATTGCATTCCAGCAACAGTTCCCGCAAGACAAACTGGCGATGGCTGTAGATGGTAGCTGGGCAGGTTCGACATGGGCCGAGAACGGTGCTGCTCCAATAGCCAACGTTGAAGAAAAAATAGGTTTTGCACCATTCCCAACACAAAATGGGGAAGAACCTGGAGCAACTACGATGTCTGGAGGATGGGCTTGGTCTGTTCCTGCACAAGCGAAGAACAAGGAAGAAGCTTGGAAATTTATCGAGTTTCTGATGAATAAGGAAAATGCGACTGCACGCGTAGTAGCGGAAGGCAGCCTCAGCCCACGTAATGATTCCACAGAAGTTGAAGGTTATACGGATCGTCCATATACCAAAGAAGCACAGGAACTCTTGAATGTGGCTCACTTCCGTCCAGCGAACGATCAATATGCAGCGGTATCCGCACAATTGCAAAGCATTGTTGAGAGTATTGCCTCTGGCAAGCTGACGCCGGAAGAGGGAGTTACACAATTGAAGGACAACGTATCCCGTTCCCTTGGCGCGGACAGCATCGAAGAGAAATAAGGATATCGATATATTCGGAGGGGGAGGCATAATCTCCCCTTTTTCCGGTTCGAATGGAGAGTGACTTATGAAAAGGAAAGCACCAGGTTCATTTCTGTTTCTCATGCCTTCCGTACTGTTATTACTTGTGTTTTTCATTGTTCCCATCATTCTGACGATCTGTTTTGCCTTTACGAATATGGCTCTGACTGGGGCGGCAGCCAAGAGTTTGGAGTTTGTCGGATTCCAGAATTTCATTAATATGTTCCATGATCCGGACTTCCGGATTAGTGTCTGGCGTACGCTGGTCTTTCTCATCTTCTCCGCAGTGATTGGTCAGGTATTGCTTGGATTCATTCTGGCTCTTCTAATGAAGGAGAAAAATGTGACGTTCCGTCGGGTCATCGGCATCATCGTCATTGCCGGTTGGGTGACACCCGAGATTGTTGTGGCATTCTGTATGGTCGCCTTTTTCAGTGACAATGGTTCATTGAATCAGATCCTCGGCTGGTTTGGGGCGAATCCAGTCTCCTGGTTGTTCAGTTTCCCTATGGTGAGTGTAATTATCGCAAATATCTGGCACGGCACAGCCTTTTCGATGATGGTCTATCAGTCGGCACTGGATGATATCCCGAAGGAAGTTGAAGAAGCTGCGATTATTGACAGCGCCACCGGGTTCCAGATTGTCAGACACATTACGATTCCAATGGTAAAAGGGTCCATTGTGACCAACATGATGTTGGTTACTCTACAGACACTGGGTGTGTTCACGCTGATCTATACGATGACCGGTGGTGGCCCGGGTACTTCGACACAAACCTTGCCGATCTTCATGTACAATCAGGCCTTTGTGAACTATCAGTTTGGATACGGCACAGCCATATCTCTGGTTCTGTTGTTCATCGGTATTGTCGCCAGCCTGTTCTACATGCGATCCATGAAAGTGAAAGTGTAACCATGAAGGAGGTTCGATCCCTATGGTCAAACATGGGCTTCAACGCAAAATCCAGTACGGGATTCTAGTTTTTCTAGGGCTCTGTTTTTTATTGCCGCTGCTCTGGATCATTCTGGCTTCATTTGACCCGAACGCGCAACAGGGTATCAAAATGCCCAGTACCTGGACCATTCAAAATTTCAAGGATGTACTCGGGGATTCGAGCAATCTTCGTTCATTCGGTGTAGGCCTGATTCTGTCGGGAGGACAAGCGATACTGGTTGTTCTGGTATCTGTCCTTGCTGCTTATCCTTTATCCCGTTATGAAATGAGATTCAAAAAAAGCTTCTTGTTATCCATTCTGTTCATGACAGCTCTACCGATTACTGCCGTGATGGTTCCGGTATTTCAGATGTTTCTGTTCTTCAAAATGCAAAATAGCATCATCGCCACGATGTTGTTCCTGACCGCATCCTCACTTCCTTACGGCATCTGGATGATGAAAAATTTCATGGATTCGGTGCCCATTGATCTGGAAGAATCGGCATGGATTGACGGAGCGTCCGTATGGAACGGATTGAGACGAATCGTGGCTCCGCTGATGTTGCCAGGTATTGCAACGATAGCGATATTTACGTTTTCAGGAAGTTGGGGCAACTTCTTTGTGCCATACATCCTGCTCCAGACACCGGAGAAACTTCCGGCATCAGTCACGATTTATCAGTTCTTTGGCAGCCACGGTATGGTTGAATACGGCAGATTGGCTGCATTTTCACTACTTTATACAATGCCTTCGGTTGTGCTATATATTTTCTCCCAGCGTTACATGTCCAAGGGCTTCAGCATGGGCGGGGCAACCAAAGGTTAATGACAGGAGGTACGTAACATGACAACCAAAAAGATGGCACATCTCATCTCGCATACCCATTGGGACCGCGAATGGTATATGCCTTATGAACACCATCATGTACTGCTCATTGAGCTGATGGATAAACTGCTGGATACGCTCGATCAGGACCCGGAATATCGCTATTTCCATCTGGATGGGCAGACGATTATTCGTGAAGATTATTTGCAGGTTCGGCCCGAACAACAGGAGAGGCTCGACCGTTATATTCGTGAAGGACGCATCCATTTTGGTCCATGGTATGTGTTACAGGATGAGTTTCTGACCAGCAGTGAGGCCAACTTACGTAATCTGCTCATCGGTCATCGTGATGCTCGACCTTTCGGTGTGATATCCAAGACGGGATACTTCCCAGACTCGTTCGGAAATATGGGACAGGCACCGCAGATTCTGCAACAGGCGGATATTCATAACGCGATCTTCGGGCGAGGGGTGAAGCCTACGGGATTCAATAATGCGGTGGTTGATGCCGACAGTTACGAATCTCCCTATTCCGAGATGATCTGGCGTTCGCCGGATGGTTCGGAAGTGCTCGGCATTTTGTTCGCGAATTGGTACTGTAATGGGATGGAAGTTCCGGTTGATCCGGAGAAAGCCCAAGTATATTGGGATAAAAATCTGGAGGATGCCGAGAAGTTTGCCTCGACTTCACATCTGCTGTTCATGAATGGTTGTGATCATCAGCCGATCCAGACGGATCTGCCAGAGGCTTTACGCACGGCGGCTGCATTGTATCCTGATGTTGAATTTATTCACTCCAATTTTGACGATTACATTGAGGCGGTTACGAAGGACGTGCCTGAGCATCTGGCGACCATCGAAGGCGAGCTTCGCAGTCAGCACACGGATGGTTGGGGAACACTGGTGAATACGGCATCCGCACGGGTTTATCTGAAACAGTTGAACCAGCAGGGGCAGACGTTGCTTGAAAAAGTAGCCGAACCACTGGCCGCCATGGCCCATATAGCCGGGGTAAAAGATTATCCGCATCATCTGTTGACACATGCATGGAAGATGCTGATGCAGAACCACCCACATGATAGCATCTGCGGATGCAGTGTGGATGAGGTTCACCGTGAGATGGTGACCCGCTTTGCCAAGAGCAGACAACTTGCAGAGAAATTGGTTTCCCAGAGTGCGCAGGCGATTGCTGAGTCCATTCGTGTGCAACCTGCTGAGGCTTGGGGAGAGGAAACAGTGCTGTTCACTGTGTTCAACACGAGTGGATGGAATCGAAATGGAATCATTGAGATGGATCTGATTGTGGACAAAGCATTTTTCCCGGAAGGTCCTCACCCTCAAGCCCTTGCGCAAAAGTTGGAAGAGGATGCACTGCCAGTGTATCAGCTGGTCGATTCAGATGGACGCACGTATTCGGCAGAAATCAAGGATCTGGGTGCGCATTTCGGCTATGAACTTCCGAAGGATCGCTTCCGACAGCCTTATATGGCTCGTAAAGTAAGAGTGACTTTCCAAGCGGTGGATGTACCTTCGCTGGGATATAAGACTTATGCTCTCATTCCAGTAGAGAAGCAAGCAGAGAATGTTGAGATTGTTGAAGTGCCCGATACGAGCGAACTCATCCAAGTGCAGGGAATGATGATGGAGAACGGTCAATTGCGAGTGACGGTTGAAGAGAATGGTACGGCAACGATTGAAGATAAGGTCTCCGGTGCTGTATACAGGGGATTAAATTCATATGAGAATACCGGTGATATCGGCAATGAATATGTCTACCGTCAACCGGAGGGAGAGACAACGCTGAACACGGAGCATCTGAAGGCAGACCTGCGGATTGTGGAGCATTCTCCGTATCGGGCAGTTATGCAAAGTGTATTACGCTGGGATATTCCTGCTGGAGCAGATGAACTGTTCGAGCTGGAGAAGCGCCAAATGGTTCCTTTTACAGAACGGAAGGCACAGCGAGTCGAGAACACTGTTCCCTTGGTGATTACGACAACGTATACGTTGGAAGCGGGCAGTAATATGGTCAAGGTAAAATCTGACTTTAACAATCAGGCCAAGGATCATCGACTGCGTGCATTATTTCCATCCGGACTGGTGACAGAGGAGCATTATGCAGATTCCATCTTTGAAATTGCCAAACGTTCCAATACACCGGCAAAGGAATGGGTGAATCCAAGTAATGCACAGCATCAGCAAGCGTTTGTACATGTGACCGATGGTGATCATGGCTTGATGATTGCAAACAAAGGGCTGAATGAATACGAGATTTTACAGCATGAAGAGGGCAGTACGATTGCAGTTACGCTGCTGCGTGCCTCTTCGGAACTGGGAGATTGGGGTGTGTTTGAAACACCGGAAGCCCAATGTCTGGGACCTCAGAGTGTGGAATATGCGATTATTCCATTTGCGGGCGATGCTGCACAGTCAGGTGCATGTGCATCCGCATACGTGTATCCGATTCTGTGGACGACTGTACAGCAAGGGGCACTTGCGTATACATTTGAGCGAGAAAGTCATGCCGGAACTGATGGGAAAAAGGTTGAACTGCCTCTGTCGAAGCAATGGCTGGCATGGAATGCACAAGGTTCGTCACTAGCCTTCTCCACATTGAAGATCGCAGAGGAAACTGGAGATTTGATTGCTCGCTGGTATAATCTAAACTCCGAACCCGTTGAGTTGAACGTGCAAACTGGATTCGAAACTGCCTCCGCTTATGAGAGCGATGTGCTGGAACGGGTTAAGGACACATTGGAGGGGCATAGCCAGACGGTATCCGGGTACAAGATTGTTACACAAGGGTATGCGTTACGGTGAGTTGATTTTTGAATATCATAACTATAAAAACCTTCTGTTCACGGTAGCGTGGGCAGGAGGTTTTTGTTATGCGACCTGGTTATGTAAAATATATCAGAAATATGGGCAAGTGTATAAATGTCTAATAACATTCATGTCGTGATTTTATACATTTATTGTCGCGAGTTTCTATTAAAAATAGATTAAGTCTGTGATAACTTATAGATAAATGTCAGAATATTATATAGTATGGAGGTAAGACACATTGACCATTCGAATTGGAAAAATTAGTTTGTGGCATGTTCACGCATGGGATTACATCAAGCAAGCACAGGAACATGAGGATACAGTCATCGCCGCTGTATGGGATGAAGATGCCAAGCGTGGTCAGGAAGCGGCTGAACGTTTAAACGTACCATTCTATGCTTCACTCGAAGATATGTTGGCCAAGGATGACATCGACGCCGTTATTGTAGATGCGCCAACCCGCAGCCATGAAGAAGTGATCACCGCAGCTGCAAAAGCAGGTAAACACATCTTCACGGAGAAGGTTATTGCATCAACACAGGCGGAATCTAACAGAATCCTTAATGAGGTAAAGGCGAACAAGGTCAAAATGACAGTATCCTTACCACGACTGAATGCAGGGTATACGTTAACGATTCAGGATGTACTTAACCAAGGATTACTTGGCAAAGTAACTTATGTTAGAGCGCGTTTATCACATGATGGAGCGATTTCCAACTGGTTGCCTGAACACTTCTATGATCTGAAGGATTGTCAGGGCGGTGCGCTGATTGATCTGGGCTGTCATCCAATGTATCTCGCCAAACTGTTTCTGGGTCAGGAAGTAACAGGGGTTAATGCGAACTTTGGATATATTACAGGCAAAGAAGTGGAAGATAATGCAGTTGCAACCTTGTTTACGGATTCTGGAGCAGTCGGCGTTGTTGAAGCCGGTTTTGTGAATAGCCATTCTCCGTTTACGATTGAGGTTCATGGTACGGAAGGTACGCTTCTGTACGGAACACCCGAAGAAAAGTTATTGATTCGCACGAAAGCAGCACAGGGACAATATGATGACTGGACTGAACTTCCTTTGGTAGACCAAAGAGAAAGCGCATTCAATCAATGGGTTGCACATATACAGAATGATACGGATGCAACTGAAAACGTGCAGATCGCTATGGAGCTGACCCGTTTGATGGAAGCAGCGAATCTCTCTGCCAAAGAAGGGCGCAGAATTACTCTGAAAGAGTTGAAGGGTTAGGTTTACTTAAGGAGGTGTGCAATCTTGAGCCTGTATCCTTATGAGAAAATGCTTGAACGGCAGGATCTCCTGGAGAGACTGGATATTCTAATGGTTTGGGGACATTATGAGATTCGCGTGATGCGATTTCATCTGACTTCTTTTCCAGCGGGCCGAGTTGTGGATTTCCATAATCATGCGGAGTTTGAGTTTCATTTTATCCCGAGAGGTAAAGGTAAAGTTATTCTGGATGATCAGACACATGCACTCTCGGAAGGTATGCTGTATTTGACTGGACCGGGTGTCGTTCATTATCAGGAGGCTGATGCCAAAGAGGACATGGATGAACTATGTCTTCATGTAGATATCGTTCACAAGCCAAGGGAACATGTCGATCCCTGGGAAGCAGCAGAATCCGAGGAAACGATTGAAAAGCTGAGAACGCTTCCGCTTACTCCGGTGAATGATTATCATCGTGCAATGCATTGTTTTTTGGAAGCCTACGAGGCATGTGATCTAAAATTGTTAGGTTATTATACGTCGATCAAGCAACTGGTTATCAGCATATTACTCAAAACCGTGCGAGCATACGACACCGGGGGGAATCGACCGGAAGCCCCTGTGCGGGATATGTCGGTATATCGCTATGAGTATGCACTACAGTATATGGAGGCGAATCACCCTTCGGTGGTCACGCTGGAGCATGTAGCTGAGAAACTTCATATTAGCAGCAGACAATTGCAGCGAATCTTCTACCAAGTACAGCCGGAGATGCCGTTCAGCCGTGTACTGGAGGATATTCGTCTGCGCGCCGTGTGCCGCAATCTGGAGGAAAGTAACGTATCCATTGAACAGATCGCACTTGCTTCAGGATTCAATAATGCCAACTATTTGCATGCTGTATTTCGCAAACGTCTGGGGATGACCCCGTCGGCTTTTCGTAAAATGAAACAACCAATACTTAAGTGAGGGTGAATATATATATGAGTAAAGTATATCGTATCGGAATTATTGGCTGTGGTGGAATCGCGAATGGTAAACATCTGCCGAGTCTGAGTAAACTGGATAATGTTGAACTGGTGGCTTTCTGTGATATCGTTCAGGAACGTGCGGATGAAGCCAAACAGAAATATGGCACTACTGAAGCCGAAGTCTACACGGATTATCAGGAATTGCTCAAGGATGAGTCTTTGGATATTGTGCATGTGCTTACACCGAATATTTCTCATGCCGAGATTTCAATTGCTGCTCTGGAGGCAGGCAAACACGTGATGTGTGAAAAGCCAATGGCGAAGACATCTGCTGAAGCACAGCTCATGCTGGAAGCGGCAGAACGTACCGGCAAAAAACTTACCATCGGATACAACAACCGTTTCAGAGAAGACAGTCAGTATTTGAAGAAGGTGTGCGAAGCAGGTGACCTGGGTAATATTTATTTTGCCAAAGCACATGCGATTAGACGTAGAGCAGTACCAACATGGGGTGTTTTCCTGGATGAGGAGAAACAAGGTGGCGGCCCGCTGATTGACATTGGTACGCACGCACTTGATCTGACGCTCTGGATGATGGATAACTATCAACCAAAAGTTGTGCTGGGTACGACCTATCATGAGCTTTCACAACGTGAAAATGCGGCCAATGCCTGGGGCCCGTGGGACCCAAAACAATTCTCCGTAGAAGACTCGGCCTTTGGCATGATTGTGATGGAGAATGGGGCAACGATCATGCTGGAATCCAGTTGGGCACTGAACTCACTGGATGTGGATGAGGCGAAATGTAGCTTGAGCGGTAGCGAAGCGGGTGCGGATATGAAGAACGGACTGCGCATCAATGGTGAGAAATTCAGCCGTCTATACACCAATGAGATTGAACTGAGTGCAGGCGGGGTAGCTTTCTACGATGGTAAGAGCGAGAGCGCACCGGATGTTGAGATGAGAAAGTGGATTGAAGCGATTGAGAACGATCAGGAGCCAGTCGTTACACCGAAACAAGCGCTGGTTGTATCTCAAATCCTGGAAGCACTCTATGAATCTGCTCGCACAGGCAAGGCTGTGTACTTGAATAACGGTAACGAAGCATAGAACAGACATAAAATAATAGATTACAGAACCCTTTGTCCCGTTATTGAGGACAGAGGGTTTTTGGTGTTTTGGATACTAGCTATTGGTCCATACCAGAATCTATTTCGGCACATATGATGAGAGAAAAATGAGCTGAAAAGAGGGTGTGTCTTGACTAAACACAAAACGGGTCATGGTGTTTCCATTGTTGTATGTACCAATCGGCCACAATTTTTTGAAAACATCCTGCAAAATTACAATCGGCAGCTTTATAAAAGCAAAGAGCTGATCATTGTCCTGAATCATGACAGTATGAATCTGGCATTATACCAAAACCGGGTTCGGAATCTTGCCAATGTTCATGTATATCAAGTTCCGGAGAGCATTTCCCTAGGACAAAGCCTGAACGCTGGCATGACAAGGGCACGCTTTTCGCTGATTGCCAAATTTGATGATGATGACTACTATTCGCCGTATTATTTAACAGAGCAGGTGAGAGAACTTAGACGGACCAAAAGTGATATTGTGGGTAAACATTCGTGCCTGGTCTATTTGGGCGCATCCAAGACATTGTTGGTCAGATCTCCGGCTGAAAAAAATAAACCGGTTGAATTTGTTCAAGGGGGCACTATTTTATTCAAAAGAGAGATCTTGAAAAAAGTCCGCTTCACGGACCGTTCCATAGGGGAAGATGTAACCTTTCTCAGACAATGCAGGAAAAGAGGATTCAAAGCGTACGCGACCTCTCCTTATAATTATGTCTATCACCGCAGACAGAACAAAAAGAGTCATACCTGGAGAGCGGATGACAGCTTTTACCTGGAGGGAAGCAAAAAACTTGCGGTTACAGAGGATTTCAGACCCTATGCTAATAAAAAGTTATAGTCTGTAATCGTAGTGCCCGTGTGTCGTCAAATATCGAAAGCGAAGATGCATCTGCTGCGTGTAGATGCGTCTTTTTTGTGCCAAAATGCTTCAATTTGGAGGTGGTCAGAAAAAAATATGAATTTACTTGAAAAAAAGTATTGCATATAAGTTTAGTCGGAATTATATTAATGGTATAAGGTCTAGACCATATACAGATCGGAGTGTTTAGATGTCCAGTACGTTTTCATTTCGTTTTGAGAAAGTATCCACCAAAAAGGTTAGTGAATTCATTAGGGAACAACTGGAAGAAGCCATTATTCTGAAAGAATTAATGAGTGAAGAACAGCTTCCAGCCGAGCGAGATCTGGCAGAGATTTTTAACGTAAGCCGGATTACCGTTCGCGAGGCACTCTCTTCATTGGAAGAGAAAGGCTTGATAGAGAAAAGGGTGGGTGCCAAAGGCGGAACATTTGTACTGCCTCTGACAGCCAATTCGCATAAACGGACCAGAGAAGAAATTAAACGGGATTGGTCACAGATGCTGAAGGTGTTTGAATTTCGAACCATCATCGAGCCAGAGGGAGCTTTTCTCGCTGCTGAGCGGATCACCGCAGGCGAACTGGAGCTGCTTGAGGGTTACATGGAACAAAGTATAGAGCCAGACTGCACAAGGGAATGGTTCAGGGCGCTGGATGTGAAATTTCATCTGACCATCGCCAAGGCTTCGGGGAATCCATACTGCGAGAGAGCCGTCAGACAGATTCGGACGAAAATTAATCCGGCGCTCGACTTGATGCCTTATGATGACCGGATCCGTACCGTCAACCACGGTGTACATATGGAGATTCTTGAAGCATTGAAAGCCCATGATAGCATCAAGTCTAAGGAGACGATGAAAAGGCATATCGAATTCTCGGCGGATGCAATCTATGCCCGTTTGGTTTCTGAATCGGACAAAAATGAAGGGAATGACAGCGAATGAATCGTTCAGAACTAATACAGCTGGCTCAGCCACTACAAGCCCAGTTAAGCGCTTGGCGCAGAGATTTACATCAGCAACCGGAGATCGGTTATGAGGAGCATCGCACATCCGCTATCGTAGCTGAGCATCTGGAAAGCCTGGGGTTGGAAGTTACACGCAATGTCGGACAGACCGGGGTTACAGGCCTGCTTCGCGGAGAGAGCGATGGACCAACCTTTGCCTTGCGCGCAGACATGGATGCTCTGCCAATCCAGGATCAAAAAGCGGTGGAATACCGCTCGCAAGTGGAAGGCAAAGCGCATCTGTGTGGACATGACGCTCACACCTCTATCCTGATGGGAGCCGCCCAACTGCTTACTGGCCTTGGAAGACCGAAATCAGGCAATATTAAATTCATTTTCCAGCCAGCAGAAGAGGGACTTGCAGGTGCAAGAGCCATGATCCAGGACGGTGTTCTGGAGAATCCAAAGGTTGATGCCATCGCAGGATTACACATGACACCTGGACAGAACACGGGAACCTTGGGTGTGAGTCAAGGCGTGGCATTTGCATCAGCTGATCCCTTGATTATCAACGTGTTTGGCAAGGGAGGCCACGCAGCTCGTCCGCATGAGGGTATTGATGCAATCGCGGTATCTGCTCAGGTCATCACCGCATTGCAAAATATCGTCAGTCGCATGGTCGATCCACTTGAACCGGCTGTGGTCACGATTGGCAAAATTACTGGAGGTTATATGGGAACAGCCATCGCCCCCGAAGTGGAGATGATCGGTACGGTTCGTACACTATCACCTGCCATTCGTGAACGGATGCCAGCTTTGATCGAGCAGGTAGTTAAAGGGGTCTGCGATTCTTTTGGAGCAGGATGCGAAGTCGTGTACGGCGATGGATACCCTGTTGTTGTCAATGATCTCGGCATGGTTGACCTGCTAACAGAGACCTGTGATCAGGTTAATGCGGAGAAGGGATGGACTTATATCAAACCCTCCACAGGGGGCGAGGATTTCGCGTTTTATTGTGAACAGATTCCGGGTGTGTTTTTCAGACTAGGATCTGGGAATGATGAGGAACGTACTCGTTATCCACTTCACCATCCCATGTTTGATCTCGATGAGACAGCGATGCCTTATGGTGTGGGCATGTTGTCTGCAGTAGCACTTGAATTTTTGGCACGGAATACAACTTCTGAGGGGGAGCAATCACAATGAAAAAAAGACAATGGACAGGCTTGTGGATCACGTTACTGGCAGTTGTAATGGTACTCAGCGCTTGCGGAGGAAAATCGACAAGCACGAATGATGGTTCCGCAACAGAAGGAACGGGCAGTGGAAGCGCAAGTACAACACTGACCGTTGCTGCGGCAACCGATATTGAGAGTTTCGATCCGCACAACAACAACAACACTTCCAGTGAGGCGGTTCTGGTCAACGTTTTTGATTATCTGATCAAAAATGACAGTGAACAGAAAAAAGTTGCGGGACTTGCGACATCATGGGATCAAGTCGATGATACAACGTGGAGATTTAAGCTGCGTGAAGGTGTTACCTTCCACAATGGCGATCCATTCACTTCAGCAGATGTGAAATACACGCTGGAGCGTGTAGCCAAGGACGAGACACTGAAACAAAACAGTTATTTCAAAAATATCGTAGAAGTTAAAGTGGTGGATGACTATACCGTAGACATCATCACGGATGGTCCAGATCCGTTGCTCCTGAATCGTCTGTCCAAAATGGGAGCAGGCATTCTGCCAGCAAAATATATTGCGGATAAAGGATTCGATGCTTTCCTGAAACAACCGGTAGGCACAGGCCCTTATAAGTTCAGTAAATGGACCAAAGATGATCGTGTGGAACTGGTGAAAAACGAGAACTACTTCGACGGTGAACCAAAATGGAATGAAGTGGTATTCCGCGTTATTCCTGAAGCCTCCACACGTGTATCCGAATTGCTTGCTGGTGGTGTAGATGTGGCGTCTTCCATTCCGTCCACTGACATTGCCCGGATTGAAGGCGAAGCAGATAAAAAGATTGTCAAAGCGCCAATCCAACGTGTACTTCAGTTGATTTTCCGTCAGACAGAAGGCAGCATCACGGCTGATCCGAAAGTACGTGAAGCGATTGACCTGGCTATCGACAAACAAGGAATCGTGGACAGCATTGCCGGCGGAGCAGGTATCGTAACCCGCACATCCGTAACACCAGGCAACTTCGGTGCTGATCCTTCATTGTACAAAACGTCACTTTATGATCAAGAAAAAGCCAAACAGTTGCTGCAAGAAGCTGGCTATGCGGAAGGTGAAGCCGAGATGACCATCTCCGTTTCCGCACAGTACAAAGAACAGGCTGAAGTTGTTGCAGCGATGCTGGAACAAGCCGGATTCAAAATCAACCTGGATGTCCTGGAAGCAAGTGCATTCAGTGAACGTTACAGTTCAAAATCATTCAAAGAAATCTTTATGATTGGTATTGGTAACTCCTTGTTTGATGCTTCGAATAACTACAATCGTTATATGTTGGAAGAAGCAAAAGGTGAGTCGGATTACAACAATCCTGAAGTAGAAAAACTGCTTCAATCGGCATTGGTGAACATGGACCCTGCATCTCGTGAGAAAGAGTATCAGCAAGTACAACAGATCTTCTCTGAAGAACGCCCAGCCGTATATCTGTACCAAATGGAGGGTGTCTACGGAACAAATGCTAAAGTGAACTTCGCGCCGCGCAGTGACGAGATGTTCTATGCTGACGAGATTACACCTGTTGCACAGTAACATCGGGTATAACAACCGGTCATTGAAAAGATAGGCCGTGAACGGCAGGGACTGGATAACCATGTTCCTGCCGTTCTTTTTTAAAAGGGAGGTGAACAAGGAATGGGCAAATACGTACTTAAGTCACTACTGCAGATCATTCCGGTGCTGTTCATTGTTTCATTAATTGTGTTCATTTTGGTTCGAGTCACCGGTGATCCGGTTGCGTTAATGTTGCCTGAAACGGCTACCGCTGAAGATCGTGCTGTCTTGACGCAGGCACTTGGTTTGGACCAGCCTTTATATACGCAATACGTGAAGTTTCTGGGCAGTGCGATACAGGGAGACTTTGGTCAGTCTTTTCGCTACAATCAGCCTGCACTAGAGCTTGTGCTGGAGAGATTGCCTGCCAGCTTTGAACTGGCTGTAGCCGCCATGTTTTTTGCTGTACTTATGGCTGTGCCACTTGGAGTCATTTCAGCTGTCAAACGCAATACGTTTACCGATCTCATTATTTCAGGAATATCCGTCATTGGTAAGGCGATGCCAAACTTCTGGATGGGGATTATGCTTATCCTCTTGTTCTCCGTCATGCTGGGCGTATTGCCGGTATCCGGTCGCGGAGGATTGTCACATCTGATCTTGCCTGCATTCACGCTTGGCGTTGGACTGGCTGCGCAGATGACCCGACTGATTCGCTCCAGCATGCTGGAGATTCTCAACCAGGACTATATTCGAACAGCTCGCAGCAAGGGGCTTGGCCGAATGGTTGTCATTGTGAAACATGCGTTTCGGAACGGATTGATACCGGTCGTGACAATTATGAGTTTACAGTTTACAAGTCTGATAGGGGGCACTTTGATTACGGAAACGGTGTTCTCCTGGCCTGGACTGGGTCAATTGCTGGTCGTTGCAGTCAACACACATGATATGGCGATTGTACAGGCAGCGGTGTTTGTCATTGCCTTTATCGTTGTGGTAATCAACATCTTGACGGATGTAGCTTACAGGCTACTCGATCCGCGCATCAAATACGACTAAAAGGAGGTGCAATCATATGACAGGCAGCAATGAAATGCCAATTCCGGGTACAGAACAGGAACAAGACAATGGGCGTGCACCAACGGGATTTCGTTATATCTGGCAACAACTGATCATCAGCAAGACCGGAATGTTTGGTGCTGTGCTTGTATTGTTGGTTGTGTTAATTGCCATAGGTGCACCTCTATTGACGAGTCATGATCCGGCAGCGGTTAATCCGCTTAACCGACTTAAACCACCAGCATGGCTTGAGGGCGGAACGGCCGAATACTGGCTGGGTACCGATAATCTGGGTAGAGACATGTGGAGCCGCATTGTATATGGTGCCCGGGTTTCCTTAATCGTGGGTATGGGTGCCGTAATTGTGTCAGGAATCATTGGCGCCATTCTGGGGCTGGTATCCGGATTCTATGGGAAATGGGTGGATGCCGTAATCATGCGTGTAGGTGATGCATTCATGGCGATTCCGACTATTCTGTTCATGCTTGTTGTGATGGCAATTGTTGGCCCGGGTATTACAACGTTGATCTTTGTCATCGGGGTGACGAACTGGGTTCCATTCACCCGTGTGGTAAGAAGTGAGGTTCTTAGTATCAAAGAGCGTGATTTTGTTCATGCGGCCAGATCGATTGGCGCGAAGAATGGAAGATTGATTCTGAAACACATTCTGCCGAATATCCTTTCATCCTTTATCGTCATCTGCGGTATGAATGTCGGCACGACAATTATTATGGAAGCTTCACTCAGCTTCCTGGGTCTGGGTATCAAACCACCCGATGTGTCCTGGGGAGGGATGCTCAGTGATGGCAGACAATACGTTGCTACAAGCTGGTGGGTCGCTACATTCCCGGGACTAGCCATTACATTTACCGTACTCGGTGTTATTTTCCTTGGAGATTGGCTGCGTGATGTGCTTGATCCACGTACGGAGACAACCCATAAATAAACGGAGAAGGGAGCCATCAATATGAACCAAAGACCAATTATGCCGGAGGATCTGCGTCATTATCGTTGGATAAGTCACCCGGTGATCAGTTCTAACGGACAAGTGGCTTATGTGGAACAGACCATAGATCAGGATAAAAACGAATATAACACGCAAATTCGAGGGATTTCCCTCGATGGTGATGAAGATATTGCACTTTCGGATGGAACAAAGGATTCCTCACCTGCTTGGTCGCCGGATGGCACACAGCTCACATTCATTCGCTCAGTAGATGGGGGCAAAGGATTATGGACGCTCCATTCAGATCAAAAAGAGCCGGTTATGCTGATATCTCCCGCATGTAAAATATTGAGTTATATCTGGTCGCCGAACGGGCAGTACATTGCGTTTACCAGCAAAGTACAACCGGAGGACCAACAGAAGAAAGCAGACGTCCAACAGGAGTCTGTACCTTTACTGCGAGGTAAAGTCTTCGAGCGTACAACGCCGAAGGCGGAAGGGGCTGGCTGGTGGGATGGTCAATACAGCCAGTTGTTTGTATATGAGATCAAAAGCGGGGAGATCACACAGGTGACTTCCGGGCTATGGAATATCAGTGCTCCGGCATGGTCGCCAGATAGCAAGCAGCTTTCTTTCATTTCGAAGCAAGTAGAGGACGAGGAACTTGATGCGGATCTGCTTTACTTTACCGATGTATACAGCATTCGATTGGGAGAAAGTGATCTGTTCAAAGTGACGGATTCCAGTCTGGCGATAAGCCAATTCTCCTATTCGTCCGACGGGCAGCAGCTGATTCTGATCGCCAGTGATCGTGAGTATGGAAGCGGGAGCCACAACAGCTTATACGCTGTTCCCGTTCATCGAGGTATACCCAGGCCAATCGCACCTCAATTAGATATGCAGATTGGTAACGCGGCGCTTGGAGATATGAAGTCGGCAGGTGCGTCACCTTCTCCTATCTCGGATGCCCATCATCCGGAACGCGGTGTATATGTACTCGGAACACATAACGGGAATGTGGACGTGTACCGTATTCAAGAAGATGGGGCGTGTCAATCCGTTACGGGCGCTGGTGAAAAGGATGTGTATCAGTATACCTTAACGTCAGATGGTACGTCGCTGGTTATCGCTGCGTTGACGGATGAACACCCTGGAGAGTTATATCGCGTGGATATCGACAGTGGTGAAATGTTCAGACTCACCCGCAGAAATGATGAATTCTTGGCTGAATTAGCTGTTAATGTGCCTCTACGTGTAGAGTTTAAGTCTTCCGATGGATGGCCGCTTCAAGGTTGGTTAGCCACACCGGCAATACGTGACACCAATGGGAAACTGCCACTGATTTTGCAGATTCATGGTGGACCCCACGCAATGTATACGGGAACATATAGTCATGAGATGCAGACACTCGTTGCGCAAGGTTATGCTGTGCTGTGGATCAATCCTCGCGGAAGTATGGGATACGGTCAGGAGTTTGCCAGAGCTTGCCGTGGTGACTTTGCCGGAGGGGATTACCGGGATCTGATGGAAGCTGTTGATTATGCCCTGGCTACATACGATTTCCTTGATGCATCACGTCTGGGTGTAGCGGGTGGCAGTTATGGCGGAGTGATGACCAACTGGATTGTAGCGCATACCCACCGATTCAAGGCGGCTGTAACTCAGCGATGCATCTCCAACTGGTTGTCCATGTATGGAACGAGCGATATCGGAATTTCTTATGTTGAGGGAGTCATCGGTGGTAATCCGGCCGAAAACGCTGAATTCCTGTGGTCCCGTTCACCTCTTGCCCATGCACATCACATTGAGACGCCACTTCTGATCATGCACGGAGAGCAGGACTATCGGACACCGATTGCGCAAGCGGAGGAATTATATACTACGCTAAAACGTTACGGCAAAAAGACCAAACTGATTCGTTATCCGGGCTCCAACCACAGTTTGCTGAAAAGCGGTAAACCTTCATTACGTATCGATAGCTTCGAACAGGTGAATGCCTGGTTCAATCAGTACCTCGGGAATGAGGAGGGCGAGCAATGAATCGAACTCAGCTGTCCATTCCTGTAGGGCTTCTTGTAGAGAATGTTCTGACAAGTGGGGAACCAAAAGAAGTGATTATTGAATGTTTACAACGTCGAGACTATTCCCGTTTGTTGCCTCTGGTTAAGGAATCCGCGATGGATTTTGATGAAAGACTACAGACAGCAGCTGATATCGGAGACGATTGGGAAAAGGCGATACGTCAAGGTTATGAGTTCAAGTTTTTGCATATTAACGGGTTGAAACGATTGCTCGATTTCCGGTTTGACCGTAAGGTGGATCGGGATTACGTTCAAGATGAACTGTCACTGAAGCATATTCGTCTGACCGCACAAGAGATTGAACTGCTACAATCGTTAATTGGCAGGCAGTGGATCGTGCAAGCAGAAGAAACAGAGGCAGCAGAAGAAGGTAGCAAAGAGAGTGGGATATCCTCCCGCATTCCTGTCCGTATTCAATTGAAGTTCCCTTAATATGGACCAAGAAGAAACCGCGACGATCGCGGTTTTTTTGCTATGTACAGGTAGAAATGAGGACGACTGAATTCAAAAGTTGAAATCGGACACCGCATGATTTATATTTATATTAAATGATATTATTATCTATCAAAAATACAGGTATAAAAAGGAGGACATGGGATGTCCATTCAAAATGTTTTGGGAAAAATTCAAATATCGGATGATGTGATCTCCAAAATTGTCGGCAAGATCGCGAATACCACCAGTGAGATTTCCTCCATGTCGACAGGACTTATAGAAGGGGTCACCAAAAAGTGGAGCGGGAAAAGTCTGCAAAATGGCATAGATATCCGCAAGGTAGAATCAAGACTGGAGATAAATGTAAAGGTTGTCATTTGTTATGGAACCAAAGTGCATGAAGTCTGCAGGGAATTGCAAAACAATGTGAGATTGCATGTGGAACAGCTGACCGGATTAACCATTGATACGGTGAATGTGATCGTTGAGGGGTTATCATTTAACCAACCTGCTGCCAAGCTTTAATCCAATTTCAGCTACCTAGAGGAGTGACAGCGATGAATAAGATTTCCATAACAAAAGCCAGTCCACAATCAGTAGTCGGCGGGCAACTAAATCAGATGGCACTTGAATATATGGCCTATTCGCTTGCAGGTACCAAGGATAAAGGCGTTATAGAAAAAACATTTAACAAGTTATGGCGTTCGAATCAGAATCGATTCAGTCACCAGTACGCTTATGAAGCTAAAATGGGTAACCAAACGCTGGGCATGATCATGTGTTATCCGACCACTATAATGAACAAACTTGCTTTGCCAACGTTCTCCAAACTGTTTGAACTTCGTAAATGGAGCCTGATTAAGTATAATCTCCAACACTGGAAAGAGTTCTACTCCATGGTGACATTAAAAGAAGCGGAGAACGACGAGTACCACATCGGAACATTGGCTACCTTGCCTGAAAGCAGAGGTCTTGGTGTAGGGACACAGCTCATTCATTTTGCTGAGGAGCAAGCTATAACACAAGGTCTGTCCAAATCTTCACTTACGGTTAAAAAGGAAAATCTGCTAGCTATTAAACTCTACGAGCGTTTGGGATACCAGAGAGTAGGGGAAATCAATAAACCTTCGTTATCCCTGTACAGGATGTCCAAAAAACTGGTGTAATGTTTTCTGATAGGAATAGAACAAACAGCTAACTGGAGAGTTTCATATATATAAGCCCACATTGGAACAGTTAAAAGTGTGAGCTGGAGGGGCGCTTTATGCGTCTCTTTTTTAGTTTTCAGATTTTTCTCATAAAAAAAGTAACTTGACTTTTGCGGGTGTTTAAGCAGGTACTTGACAGGGGTGTGGTATAGTATAAAAAGTTCTTTTAATGAAGAAAGACGGAGAAATATACAATGTGGGGTGTAACCAGTGTATCAATATAAGGATCAGGAATATGAAGCAGTACATTTTGAGGGACGTGATCTACGCTATGGAGAACTCATAAGTTGTGTTTTCAAGCAGTGTACATTTATGAACGCTTCTATGGAAGAAATCGAAACGAGTAACTGTCGTTTTATCGAGTGTGACTTCAAAGGGGCTTCCATGAATGGTTCGATTCATACGGAATCGGCTTTTGAAAACTGCACCTTCGGTGGTGCAAATCTCTTTGCTTCCAAATTCAGCTCTTGCAAGATGACAGGCTCAGACTTCTCTGGTGCGCAAATGGATGGCATTACCCTGAGTCACGGCGATTGGTCCTACACAAATCTGAGACATACACGTTTGGGGAAACAGGATCTGCGAGGAATTCGTTTCTTTGAGGCTGACTTTACGGACACGGATTTCACCAAAGCGGATTTGAGAGACAGTGATCTTACCCGAGTTGTATTAAGCAGAGCCAAGTTGCAAGGAGCCGATCTTAGAGGGGCTAACCTGGAAGGCATCGATCTGAAATCACTGGATATCAAAGGCGTACGTTTGGATCGCGAACAAGCTGTTCTGTTTGTACGATCGTATGGTGCGAAAGTAGATTGAGTTGAACATACACAGCATGAAGCCGCCCTTAAGGCGGCTTTTTTGACTTTGAGGTTTTCCGATTCAGAGAGAATAGGCAGGAAAAAGAGATCTAAACAAGAAGTAGTTAACATAAGTTTCAACTAAAAGGAGGTTATCATGACCGTCACATTAATTATTATTGTTGCTATTATTGTCTTTGGGCTTATAACAGGCACAATCACTACGATTATGGCATTTAAACTGTTACGTAACAATAAAGAGAAACATCACCTTCGCAAGAGCATTCTGATGGACGGAATTCCAACAGAAGCAATAATTCATGATATTGTACAGACATCATCCAGTAGGGATGGAAGGCCTGGCGTGCGATTGGATCTGACTGTAACCCAAGTTGACGGCCGCACCTTCCCAACAATTGTAGAGACTTATATTCCAATCACACATATTCCCCATTTTCAGAAAGGAAATGTCATTAACGTAAGATACATTGCGATGGGGAATGAACGAAAAGTTGAGGTAGAGGATGCCTACCTTCCGTAAGGTAGATAACGAAAGTAAAGGACAGAATCACTTGGTTTAGGAGGGTTTTTTCTGAAATTAATTAAAACATATGATGTGGATCTAAGTGAAGAATGGTCAACTCTACTTCAAGAATTACTTGTTGCCAGTTTTCCGGAAGTTTATCCAAAAGACAGATTGTTTTTTAAGCAAATACCACAGGGCAGAGTGTTAGCATTTACCCCTGATAACCAATTAGTTGGGCATGTAGGACTTGATTACAGGATGAGAATTTAAATGGAAAACCCATAAGAGTGTTGGGGATAATCGATTTGTGTGTTTCTCCGGCTATTCGCTCTCAGGGAATCGCTTCATTGTTAATTTCCGAAGTAGAAAGGATGGCCAAAGTGCGTGTTGATTTTGTCCTTTTATTTGCGGATCATGAGGAATTGTATAACAAAAATGGATTCAAAACGGTAAGCAACACATGCAAATGGTTGAAAATTGATCATGAAACCTTAACCACAGTTGGAGTTGGGACTCAAAAGGTGGAGGGGTTAATGATTAAAGAAGTTGGAACCCTTCCATGGGAAGAAGGAGAACTCGATTTTTTAGGATATCTATATTAATCTTTACGCGCTAACATGGGAGAAGGGCGCCTTGACCCATGTCGTATTCCATGTTAAGTTTTCTGTAATAAATTGTGAGTTTTCAAAGGGGTGATGGAGTGATGACGGAATTAGAGGTTGTGGATGTTTATGTGGACCTGTCAACAAACATGAAAAGTGGCATGGTTCACAATATGACTAATCAGAATCCGACACTTTGTCCTCCTATGCATAGATCTACTTGGCGCTGAGTGGTTTATCGCCAGGTTTCTTTATTGTATAAGCGAATCTAAATTCTGATTATGTTCAAATATTAAAGTGAGGGAATCCATGCCATGTTCTATGGTGAAATCCCGTCAGTTTACTTTTATATTTCACATAAAAAGGATGATATGCATGTCTTTAATCAACGTTACCAACCTGACCTTTGCTTATGAAGGCAGTTACGATAATATATTTGAAAATGTTAGTTTTCAGTTGGACTCCGATTGGAAATTGGGTTTTACCGGAAGGAACGGCAGAGGCAAAACGACTTTCCTCAATCTGTTGCTTGGTAAATATGAATACAGCGGACATATCTCTGCGAATGTTAGCTTTGAATACTTTCCTTTCCAGGTAGAAAATAAGGGAGCCATGACCGTTGATGTCATCGGCGAGATTCATTCTGAATATCTACACTGGCAAGTTGTGCGCGAGTTTAACCTGTTGAAAGTGTCAGAAGATGTGTTGTATCGGCCTTTTGATACGTTATCCAACGGAGAACAAACAAAGGTGATGCTGGCTGCTTTGTTCCTGAAGGATAATCGATTTCTGCTCATTGATGAACCTACCAATCATCTTGATCTTCATGCAAGACAAATCGTCAGTAATTATCTTGGCAGCAAGAGTGGATTTATTTTGGTATCTCACGATCGGGCGTTTCTGGATCACAGCGTGGACCATATCCTTTCCATCAATAAAAGTAACATCGAGATTCAGAAAGGCAATTTCTCCGCTTGGTGGGAAAATAAAAGAAGGCAAGATCAGTTTGAACTTGCGAGTAATGAGAAATTAATAAAGGATATCAAGCGTTTATCCGATTCAGCCAAACGGACCGATGGATGGTCGCATGAAGTTGAAAAGACCAAAAATGGTACGAGAAATTCCGGCTCCAAGGTGGATAAAGGATATATTGGGCACAAGGCTGCCAAAATGATGAAACGTTCCAAAAATATCGAACAAAGGCAGCAATCTGCGATTCAAGAGAAATCCAAACTTCTCAAGAACATCGAGAGTGCAGAACGTTTACAGATTCATCAGCTGGATTTTCACAAGCAGGAACTTGTTGAAATGGAACATGTGTCGATATCATACGGCTCCAATACGGTGTGTAAGAATGTCAGTATCACGGTTGAAAAAGGGGATCGTATTGCCCTGTACGGTAAAAATGGATCTGGCAAATCAAGCATTCTTAAACTGATCTGTGGTGAAGATATCCCTTATACAGGTCTTTTCCGTAAGGATCATCAGCTTAAAATCTCGTATGTGTCGCAGGACACGTCCGATCTCGGAGGGCATTTATCTGAGTATGCGGCCGCGCAGGGGGTTGATGAAAGCCTGTTTAAATCGATACTTCGAAAGTTGGATTTTTCCAGACTGCAATTGGAGAAAGATATCTCAACGTTTAGCGCAGGTCAAAAAAAGAAAGTGCTCATTGCTAAAAGTCTTAGTGAAAAAGCTCATCTGCATATTTGGGATGAACCACTCAACTTTGTAGATGTCATTTCACGTATGCAGATCGAAGACTTATTGCTGGAATACTCGCCAACCCTGCTTTTTGTAGAGCATGATCGTGAATTTTGTGCAAATATTGCAACGAGAATCATCGAACTGTAAGTAACGTGAAAGATAACCATGCTAAGAGCCGCCAAATGGCGGCTTTTAGTATTACTCGTGAGGAAGTATGCTATAATTTTATAATCTCATCCAATCATTTGATGGATGACTAGATCAATTGTAGACTAATTCGCCAAGAGGTGTAATACCAATGAAAAAGGAAATGACAACAATCAAACAAACCAGGCTTCATTCCATTTTGGACGAGGCCACCAAATTGCTGATTGAAAAACCGAATGCATCCATGAATGAGATTGCAGAATCTGCAAAAATCGGGATCGCTACGTTACATCGATACGTGGAAAGCCGCGAACAGCTCATGGTATATCTCGGATTACGCGCAATCGAGGTGGTCAGTGAGACCATGAAAGAAATCCAACTGGATGAGGAGCACTGTGAAAAGTACATACCTGAGCTGATCGAGGCGCTGATTCCATTAGGCGACAAAATTTATTTTCTGGCTCATGACACCACCATTAACTATAATCCCGAGATTGAGGGAGCAGATCTGAAACTAAGAGAACCGGTACTCCATGCGGTCGGTCTGTTACAACAGAAAGGTTATTTCCGCTCCGATCTCGATAAAACCTGGATTGTCGATGTGCTGTATTCCATCATGTTCCTGACGTGGCAGCAGGTTGTAAGTGGTCATATCGCGAGAAAAGCAGCCCCCGCGCTTGTGGTGGATACGTTTTATCATGGATTTAAGCAGCGATAGCTAAAGGTTAATTCAGCGAGAATCAATAGATTTCCATCAAGCGAACACCCCAAAAAAAGTCGAATGTATCGTTAGATACACAGACTCTTTGAGGGTGTTTTTTTGCGTTCACAACAGCGTTTCTCAGTGCGCAAGCTACAAAAACTTGATTTTCTCACATATTCAAATATTAACAGAGTTCAGAATTTAAGATTTCCAGTTTACAAAAAATGATATAAATTTCTAGTAGATTCAAATCATTACCAAATAAAGACAAAATATTCAAGTGAGGGGGCCGGACAGAAACACCAGCAATTGTGCAGTTCGAATCAGCTTATGTACTCATTCCATCAACCCAAATCAGGAGGGATTCCATGCTTTACACCATTATTGTGCCAGTCAACCAGGACTATAACATTTTGAACCTGTTCACAGATTCGCTACTCCGGACGGTAAGCCCATCCACTCAGATTATTTTCATCAACGATGGTTCCGGCTCAGCAGTCTTTCAACATCTGGATAAACTGAAGCAAGAAGTAAGAGAAGGTGTGACCATCGAGATTCTTCAGCATGATTTTCCACTCGGTTGCGCCGTGTCGATTAATAGCGCACTGAGTCTAGCCAAGGGAGAGTACATTTTCTTCCTGGATTCTGACACCATTCTTCAACCGAACTGGCAACCGATGATGAAAGAGACACTGGATAGCGATATTACGATTGGCATGATTGGGGGCGTTCTGTTGTATCCGCAAACAGGAGGCGTGCAGCATTGCGGCATTGCTTTTGCGGACACCATCGGCCGACACCTGTTCCTGAACGCATCACCTGATGATATCCCAAAAGAAACCTTCTCTGTTCAACTGGTGGTGTTTGCCATGTTTGGCATGAAGCGGGAGGTGTATGAGACCATCGGCAACCTCGATGAGAAGTTCTTTAACGGATACGAGGACTTTGATTATCAGATGCGGGCACGAGCTGCCGGATACGATACAGTCATTAATCCGAATATTCAAGCATATCACTGGGAACGCAGCAGCGGCATTCACCGCAACTTCAACCGGAAGAACAATCTGGCACGATTCTGGAAAAAGTGGGGCGGTCAAATCGAGGCTGATGTGTGGCCATTCGTTTTCAGTCATCTGAAAGCACAGCTGGAAAGCCAGGAGGAATACCAGCATCTGCCGATTGTCGGGATTGACCTTGCCGAGGTTCGAAGTGATGCCGATACATTCTGGAACAAGCTGGAGGAAGCCGAATTTGCAAATGTAGCCGAAGTACGGGACTATTCAAACCGCTTTAATTCCAACGGGGCCATCTGGCTGCCACAGGTACTGGGCAAGGAATTGATTCATAGTGAGAACCGGTTACTGTTTTTGGTGGACAATTTCGCCCGTTTGCTGGAGAACCGCTACTGGATTGAGATGAGACATGCTCATCGAGCCAAGGATCTGATCATTGATCTGTATGGCAATGTGATCACAATGGATCGCATATACGATGGATGCTGGCCTGGAACCAAAGTTCGGTAATACACTCACAACGAAAATAAACAGGGAGGTACTTAAGGTGAAAGAAAAAGAGAGCACGCTCGATCGTGCCGTACGGTTTACCCGTAATCTGGAGTGGTTGGAACAAGTCGAGAAGGTAATTCCGAGCGGATGCAGCACTTTAGCCAAAGCACCTGAACGTTTATTTCCGGGCCATACACCCGTATGTTGTGCAGAGGCTTATAACTCCCGATTTACAGATATCGACGGGAATGAATGGCTGGATTGCGAAATGGCCATGGGTACGGCGCCATGGGGCCATGCCAGACATGAAGTCCAATTAACCGTCATTCACCAGTTGAAAAAAGGGACAAGCTTTTCTTTACCTGCCGACATCGAGCTTGAATGTGCCGAGTTGATTCTGGAGCGGTTCGAGGGGCGTTATCCATCGCTGCGCTTCACCAAGAGTGGTGCCGATGCAGTGAGTGGGGCCGTGCGTCTGGCCCGTGCCGCTAGTGGCAAAAGCAAGGTTATTGCGACAGCTTATCATGGGTGGCACGACTGGTCTGCCTACGGTTATTATGGTGGCCATACGAAAGAACGTGGCATACCGGTGGATATCGAGCGTTCAACGATCTGGGTTAACAAGCCTACTACGGAGCGAATTGAGGCCCAGATTACCGCGTCTCCCGAGGATATCGCATGTATTGTTCTATGCCCCAACGAGTGGAAAAAGGACGCGCTGGAGCAAGCCGTAAACCTATGTCGGTCTCTGGACATCATTATCATATTCGATGAGGTAACTTCCGGTATTCGAATGGGCAAGCAGGCTACAGCAGGAGAATATGACATCTGGCCTGATCTGCTCTGTATCTCTAAAGGTATGGCCAACGGTTTACCGCTCGCAGCGGTTATGGGGCCTGAGCACTTGATGTCTTTGTCAGGACAGGTCAGATTCAGTAATGCCCATTCCAGTGAAACGACAGCGCTCGCAGCAGCCATTGCCTGTGAACGATTAATGAAAAATGCGAAAGTATGGCCGACTTGGCGTGATCCGGCAACCCGGATCATGGATCGTCTGGAATCTGAACTTGTATTACTCGGATTGACGGATCAATTGGAAGTGAGAGGGACGTATGCAAGCTTCTGCATTCAATCCCTGGCTGAAGATAACTTCCAGACAGACCCTTTCCGCGAGTTCATGGTGAAGAGAATGGCTCACTTCGGCATTTTCACCAAGGGTTACTTTATTTTCTCTGATGCCCATACACGGGAAGAATTGCTGTGGGTCGAGGAAGCGCTGTTACAGATCCTGTCAGACTGGAAAGAGATTCAGAAGCAGGAACATCTTCATGCGATGCAACTTTCGAAAACGTTTGAAGCTTAATCCATAGATCATAATCGACAATCGACTAGGAGGAATTATTCAATGAAAGCACTCGTATATCAGGATCTCAAACAGGTGACTTACCAGGAGATTGAGGAGCCAACCATTCAAAAGCCAAACCAGGTAAAAATTAAAATCTATGGTTCCGGCATCTGCGGGACAGATCTGAATATTGTCAAAGGCAAAGTGCCGGCGAATAAAGGAACGATCATTGGTCATGAAGGCGTAGGCACAGTGGTTGAGGTGGGCGACGACGTTCGTGGTTTCAAGATCGGTGATCGGGTATTGGTTGATCCCACGCAATCTTGCGGTACCTGCTCATACTGCCGTGAGGGTCTGTTCATCTACTGCGAGAATTTTGATGACTATCAAGTAGGGATGACGACACACGGAACCTTTGCTGAATATTTTGTTGGGGACGAAAAGTATATCTATGCCATTCCGGATTCCATGAGTTGGGAAACGGCCATGATGATCGAACCACTGGGATGTGTACTTCAGACGTTCATGAAAGCAGGGACTAAGCCAAGTGACTCCGTACTGGTCCTCGGTTCTGGTGCAATCGGTTCCCTGTGTCAGCTTGTTAGCAAACGATTGGCAAGGCTTACTGTAGGCACGGAAGTTGATCCATACCGCAAAGAGTTCGCTTCAGGGATCGCGGATCATGTGTTCTATCCTCAGGATCTGACACTGGATAAAGTATACGAGATCAATAATAACAAAAAGTTTGATATTGTAGTGGACGCGGTTGGTAACCAACTTCATGTAGGGTTTGAGCTGATTGCCAAAGGCGGCAAAATTATTCCTATGGGATATGACGACAGCTATGAGGTGACGTTCAAATCAACAGCCGTGATTAATGATGGTATTAGTATCATCGGTGCAGTTGCTAATCACTCGATGATCAGTACGGCACTGAAATTTGCCCAAAGCATCCCGGAACTGGAACAGATGGTGACAGCCAAGGAACTGCTGAGTGATTATGAACAGGCCTTTAATGGAACGATTGGTTATGACATGCATACTGGAGAGAAGTTGCCGATGAACTCGGTCAAAACAGCTCTTATCCTATAAGAGGTACGATAAGCATGTAGACATTAGCGGGTTTGCCGCTGCGAGAAGTTGGAATTCGCAGCGGTGAAAACCGCAGAAGGAAGGGATATCGATTGAAATTGCTTCAAGATTTGCCGAAGAATCCACGCTACTCCATTTTACTCGAACCGGTATGGGCCATTCCAGGCACGATCGTTCTCTTTTACGCTCCTTTATATATGAAGGAAGCCGGACTTTCGGACATAGAAATCGGTTTAATCAATTCGGTGAATCTTTATTTTGCCTTTATCTTTCAATTGTTTGCGGGTTCCATTACGAATAAGCTGGGCCGGAAACGAACAACACTGATCTTTGATCTGCTTGCCTGGAGTGTTCCCATGTTCATCTGGGCCTTCTCCCAGAACTTCTGGCTGTTCCTGATCGCTTATTTACTGAATGCTACATCCAAGTTTGTAACGGTTGCCTTTAACTGTCTGATCATAGAGGATGTGGAGGAACACAAACGATCCAAGGTATTTGCCATTCTCAACATGATTATTACAGGGGCTGGTGTACTCACGCCTATTGCCGGGGTGGTCATTGCTGATTATGGTATTGTGCCTACACTCGCCAGTATTTACTTTGTTGGAGGCATCCTCATGACCGCCATGTTTTTCATTCGTAACCGATACACGGATGAGACCGAGGTCGGCAAGGAACTTATGGGATTGCATAGTAAAACCCGCGTGCTTCAGAGCTTGGGTTCAAGTCTGCGCCTGTTCGGCAAATCGTTCTACAAACGAAGACTTTTTCCGATCATTCTGATCACGGTGTTATCCAATCTGATCTTGCAACTGAATTTCTTTCAGGTCATTTTCTTCAAGGAACAGTTAAAGTTTGATGACCGTGTCATTTCGTTTATCCCAGTAGTGACTGCGGTAACCGTCATGCTGCTCTATCTGGTCATCATTCCGCGACTGAAACGGCGTTCGGAAGAAAAGTATGTTGGTTTTTCCATTGTGCTTAGCACGGCCGGAGCCATTCTGTTTCTGTTGATCCCTGTGGGGAATATAGGGATGTTGTTTCTCACGCTAATCGTGCTCGCTGCGGGTAACTTCATTTTGCAGACGTACCGGGATTCCCTGCTGATGAACCGATTGGGTACGCATGAGAAAGCCGATATGTTCTCGGCCGTGCAGACCGTCATGACGCTTACAGCCATTCCATCCGGATACCTGACGGGCCTGCTCTACCATCACAATCCAACACTATTGTTCAGTGTCATTCTTGGTCTATATGTCGTACTCATGGTCATCATGTTCTTCCTGCCAGATCCGCAAAAGCACTCCCAAGTGCTGGAACCTTACAAAAATATGTAGAAAAAGGGGTTTACTGTATCTGGAGCGAATATGTAGTACAGAAAAAAATAGAACTACCTCTAGAACATATTTTAACTTGGGAGGCTACTAACAAATGACTAACATAATGACAACAGAAGCACGGAAGCAATGGAGCTGGATGAACGAGCCCGATATCTGGTCCTATACCGATCAGGGAGGTGTGCTGGTGGAAGCGAAGGCGGACACCGACTTTTTCCAGGACCCTGCGGGGAAGCACATTCGTGCAACTGCTCCTTTCTTGTCCATGCCTGTGCCTGGCGATTTCGAAATCACAACCCAATTAACCGTAGATATGAAAAATCAATATGATTCCGGTTGCCTGATGGTGATGGCGGATGATCGTAACTGGTGCAAAATTTGTTTTGAGTATGATGGAAAAGCGCCTACCATCGTGTCGGTGGTGACACGTGATGGTTCATCCGATGATTGTAATTCGGTGGAAGTCTCCGTACCTAATCCCTATCTGCGTATACGCAAAGTAGAGGGCTGCATATCATTCTTTTATTCACCCGATGGGGATGAGTGGAAACTAATTCGTTATTTCGGCATGCCGATACAAGGGGAACTTCGAGCTGGATTAGTTGTTCAGTCGCCGACTGGAACGGGCTGTACGTGTCATTTTTTATCCGTGAACGTTACTCATCCGGACTTGACCGCACGTTTCTAATCCGCTCCCCTGGCCGATCACTGGAGGGAGAACAGGTTCATGGTAAAAGCATTTATATTTGATTTTGATGGACTCATTGTCGATACAGAGACACCTTGGTATTATGCGTTTCGGGATATTTATGAAGAGCACGGAGTTGAACTTGGTCTGGAGCTATGGTCGAAAAATGTGGGGACATCCTTTGAGGAGTTTCATCCATTTCTGTATCTGGAGCAAGCGCTCCAAAAAAAGATAGATCATGATCATATCAAACTGCTCTCTGAACAGAAATACGAAGTCTATTTGGGACAGGCTTCCATTCTTCCAGGGGTGTATGAATTGCTTCAGTCTGCGAGGGAGAAGGGGATTCAGCTTGCGGTTGCTTCCAGCTCTACACGGGACTGGGTGCATGGTTACTTGCAGAAATTAGGCATTTTCGATTATTTCACAGTCGTTCATACATCCGAGGATGTGAAGCGAGTGAAACCGGAACCTGAACTGTACCTTCTTGCTCTCCAGAGTCTTGGGATCGAGGCTTCCGAAGCGATTGTGTTCGAAGACTCACCTAATGGCTTGAAGGCAGCCAATGCAGCAGGTATTCGGTGTATCATCGTACCTAACGAGGTAACGCGTGGTCTGGAATTCGCCATGCATGAACTGCGGTTATCCTCGCTGGCCGAGATCGATATGGAGGCGCTTTAATCCAGATACTGCTTGCGTAGCTCGATAGGGGAGATCCCTTCGTATTTTTTGAACACTGATCCAAAGTAACTGGCACTGTTGAAACCAACGGCTTTGGCTATTTCATGAGCGGTCGTAGCGTTATTTTCGATGAGCATTTCCTTGGCTTTCAACAACCGATATCGCATCAGATATTCCAATGGAGTCATTTGAAATTCTTTTTTGAATATCCGATTGAGGTGCTGCTCGGTAACGTCCATCTGTTCAGCCAACATGGGGAGAGAAATATCCTGATGATAATTTTGTTTGATAAAAGTAATGAGTTCATCCAATCTTAATCGGGCATCAGAACGTTCGTAAGCACTATAGCGTTCACCTTCAATGGTTAATCTGACCAAAAGCATGTACAGTAATGCGGATACGTGCCAGATCTGATCCTTGTGCCGGGACTGCAGCGCCAACGTAATTTCACGCAACAGGATATGAAGCATTCCATCCGGCTTGAAGGCGCGCAGCTCCCCGATCTGCAAGGTATGCAAGAACCGTGGCAATAAATAGCCATTGAAAGACAGACAATCAAATCGTAATGAATCACTCAGATTGTGGTAACGGTAGGTTACCTCCGGGAACAAAATGAGAGCGGTCCCTTTTTTGATCGAAAATTCATGATTCTTTGCTGCGATTCGCCCTGTTCCTCCGATGCACTGTACAATGCTGTAATCCCGCGAATGGTCGCTCCAATTCATCAATTCATCAACGGTCAACTGGTTTTGCCCTGTAATCATGAGCGGCATATCGGTATCCAGCGGATTCCCCATACTAGGTTTCGGCATCGTCGTGTTATTCCTCTTTTCGTTAAAGGATCATGTGCGTAAGTGGCGTGGTTACAGCGTTAAAAGAAACCTAGAAAGAATTATATTACATAAATGGAATAATTTTAATTGAATGACGGGCAATATATAAAACGTTTTCATACAAATGCTTCAACAATTCTTTATTGGATGAATGAGTATGAACTGTAGTCTGATCAGCCTCTATTTATGGATCTAAAAGTACGCCTGCCTTGCCAACAGAATGCGAAACGGTATACGCTATAACGAATGAGTGATTAAGGAAAGGGATGCAAACATGAAGAAAGTCATCGTAGTCGGATCGGGTATTCTGGGGGCATCAACAGCCTATCAATTAGCCAAACATGGCGCAGAGGTAATCATCGTAGATCGAAAAGATATAGGACAGGCAACGGATGCAGCTGCCGGTATCATCTGTCCATGGCTGTCACAGCGTCGCAATCAGGACTGGTATCAGCTCGCCAAGGCAGGTGCGCGGTTCTATCCTGGCATCATAGCGGAGCTTGAAGGCGAAGGAGAAACGGAAACCGGTTATGCTCAAGTGGGCGCGCTTAGTATTCATACGGACGAGGATAAAATCAACAAGATGGGAGAGCGGGCACATCTTCGCAAAGCAGATGCACCGGAGATTGGGGACATTACACCTCTTGATGCCAAAGAAACCCATGATCGTTTTCCTCTACTGGATGAACGTTATCAATCGGTACATATCAGTGGTGCTGCACGTATAGATGGAAGAGCGCTGCGCGATGCATTGATCCGGTCTGCACAGCGGAATGGAGCGGAAGTGATCCATGGAGACGCCACGCTTCAATTCGAAGCGGATCGGGTCATTGGTGTGAGTGTTAATGATCAGAGTTTCCTGGCAGATGAAGTCGTTGTCTGTGCAGGTGCATGGGCTAACGAACTGCTGAAGCCACTCGGCATACACTTTAAAGTGCATTATCAAAAGGCACAAATTATGCATCTACATGTCACGGATGGGGAGGATACAGGCCGCTGGCCTGTGATCATGCCACCTTCTGATCAATATCTGCTGGCCTTTGATCAACAGAAGATCGTGATTGGTGCCACTCATGAAAATGATGTGGAGGGTTATGATACAAGAGTAACTGCAGGGGGCATGCAGGAAGTTTTGAATAAAGGTCTGGAACTGGCGCCGGGGCTAGCCAATAGCACATTCCAGGAGGTAAGAGTTGGGTTCCGTCCGTTCACACCTGGCTTTCTGCCAGTAATGGGGGCTGTTCCAGGCTGGCAAGGTCTGATTACCGCGAATGGACTTGGAGCCTCTGGACTGACCATGGGTCCTTTTATCGGGAGTCAACTGGCGAAACTAGCTCTAGGCATGGAACTGGATATCGATATTGAGCCCTACACTGTTGGCAAAGCAATGGATGAAATTGAAAGAGGTGAGTCATGACTTATTCACAACGTGTATCCGATGGAGCGAACTCGTCCGACATCGTATATCTGGAGCATCAGATTGGTACGACGAAAGAAAAACTGCGCATAGCTTTGGAGAAACAAGAAACATACAAAAGCGAATTGTCGGAATTGAAGTCATCACCAATCAGGAATGTATCCGAAGACAGTTCTGAAGAGCAAATCTTAATGGAGAAGGCAAGCCAAACGAAGAACTTGATTGAAACCCTGTCTGAACAACTGGAGCAACTACAGGAAGCATTAGCGAAACTAGGCGATTGATCGGCTCTATGGCTTATCTCTTTGAGACATCAACAGAAATAATATACGATACGTATAAAACGAAAACCCCTTATATTAAGGGGTTTTTCTGATTTAGTTCAAATGGTTTATATCAATAAATGAACGTATGGTATAAAATGGAATCAGGTGCTGAACTGTCAATTCAGGTACCCATGTAACCAATCACGAAACTATGCTGAGAGGTGGATTCCAAATGTATAAAGAAGTGATACGTGTTGAGGACATCACGGGGTTTCAGTCGAGATCTGAAGAGTTTTTCCCACTTCACTGGTTTCGAAAAATGCTGTCCGAGCATCCTGTGTACTATCACGAAGATACAGACACCTGGAATGTGTTCAGATACGATGATGTGAAGCAGGTCCTCAGTAATCATGAGTATTTTTCAGCCGAAGGAACCCGGACAACGATTGCCGTTGGAGCAAAGAACAATGAAGGCACACCTCCAGACAAATTAAACATATCAAGTATCGATCCTCCCCGTCATCAAAAAAGTCGTTCGTTGTTATCGGCTGCTTTTACACCTCGTAGTCTGAAAAACTGGGAGCCACGAATTCGCAACATTGCAGAGCAGCTGGTAGCCGATATTGAGCCAAATACGACGATTGATATTGTTCAAGCGTTGGCCGCTCCACTACCTTCGATGGTTATGGCCGATCTGCTCGGCATCCCTCTTACAGACAGCCATCGCTTCAAGAACTGGGTAGATATTTTGTTTCAACCCATCAATTCAAAGACGGCTGAAGAGAGTGAACTGAAAAAACAAACTGCCGCGCAAGAGTATTATCAATTCCTGTATCCTATTGTGGTTCATAAACGGACTCATCCTGGTGAGGATATCATTACGGATCTGTTAAATGTTGATGTTGAAGGTGAGAAGTTCACGGAGGATGAGGTTGTTCGCACGACCATGCTTCTGCTTGGAGCCGGTATAGAGACAACGAGTCATATGGTTTCAAATACGTTCTATTCCTTCCTCTACGATGACCCGAGCTTGTATGGCCAACTCAGGCAGAACCCCGAATGGGTTCCGCTCGCAGTGGAAGAAATGCTTCGTTATAGGTTCCATAATGCCAAGCGGCATCGGACAGTAAAGCAGGATAATCAACTGCTCGGAGTGGATTTGAAAAAAGGAGATGTTGTCATCTCCTGGATGAGTGCAGCCAATATGGATGAGCAGATGTTTGAAGACCCCTTTGAGCTGAATATTCATCGTCGTAATAACAAAAGACATCTTACCTTTGGTAATGGCCCACACTTTTGTCTAGGGGCCCCGCTGGCAAGAATGGAACTAAGCATTGCCTTGACAGCATTTGTGGAGAAGATTGCTCGGATTGAACCAGTGGAGTCCTTTGATCTGGAGAATAATCTGGCCACTTCAGCTCCGGGACAGTCATTGACCCATCTGCCAGTGAAGATCGTTGCGGAGTGAGAAGGAATCATACGGGACACAACCTAAAAAGCGGCAGATCAGACGTAAACGTCTTGATCTGCCGCTTTGTTATGCAAGCAAGTATGAGGCTGGACACCTTAATTTGAATTCATAGAAACTTTTTGTCTTACCACCTGTTTGATTTCTTCCTCTTTGGCTTGTTTGGTGCGTTTGATAAAGAAGGAAAGGACCAATCCCACAACAGCGATACCGATGATAACAACATAAGCATCATTGATACCCTGGATCATGGATTCTGTAGCAAGCTGTTTTTGACTGAGACCATTGGCTGCACCAGTCGCCATCATATCCTGTACGTGCGCTGTTGTACGGGAGGTCATGACACTTACGAGTAATGAAGTGCCTACAGCACCAGCCACTTGTCTGACGGTGTTGGAGATAGCTGTACCGTGTGCACCAAGTCTTGGTGGCAGTTGGTTAAGTCCCGCAGTCTGAATCGGCATCATGAGCAGAGCCATACCAATTCGGCGGCCGGTAGACATTAATACCAGGTAACCATAACTGGTTGAATCCGTTAAGTCGATGAATCCAATTGTTGTCACGATGGTGATCACCATCCCGATAACGGCGAGCCATTTCGCTCCAAATCGGTCAAACAATTTTCCGGCTACTGGCATCAGGAAGCCCATGACAAGAGCACCCGGAAGGAGTAATAATCCGGACTCCAGTGCAGTGTAACCACGTGCGTTCTGGAGATACAAGGGAAGCAACATCATGTCAGCATACATGATCATTGTAATCGCGATACTGATGACCGTGGTCAGGGAGAACATATTGTACTTGAAAGCCCGCAGATCAAGCAGCGGAGTTTCAGACACGAGCTGACGCCATGTAAACAGGGCAAGAGAAACAATCCCAGCCGCAATGCAGATAAGAACTTCTGCACTTGACCATCCCAGACTTCCTGCTCTGCTGAAACCATAGAGCAATGCGCCAAATCCGATCGTGGACAGCACCACACTGATTGTGTCGAACTTTGTGTTGACCCGTTCGGATACATTCTTCAGGTATACAAACGCAAAAGCAATGACAATAAGAGTTAATGGAATCATGCCATAGAACATCGTTTGCCAAGAGTAGTTCTCGAGGATATAACCGGCAAGGGTAGGCCCGATTGCAGGGGCAAAAATGATGGCAAAACCAACCATACCCATTGCAGATCCTCGTTTTTCAGGAGCAAACAAGGTCAAAATAACGTGCATCAAGAGCGGCATGATAATGCCGGCACCCGCTGCTTGAATCATACGTCCTGTCAGCAATGTGCCAAAGTTATCTGCAAGAGCAGATACGATGGTACCAATCAGGAAAATAAACATGGAAGCTTGGAATAATTGCTTGGTTGAAAAGCGTTGCATGAAGTAGGCCGTAATGGGGATAAGTACCCCGTTCACCAGCATGTAACCTGTCGTTAACCATTGTGCAGTTGCGGCGGAGATGTTAAAATCACCCATCAGTTCCGGTGTAGCAACACTCATGATCGTTTGATTCAACGTTGCAAGGAAGGCTCCCAAAATCATGATAAACAGGATGGGGCCTTTCTTTACGGATAATTCTTCTTGTACTCTAGCCTGACTCAATCCTTTTCATCCTTTCAATCCACACGTGACTAAATTTACAACGTGTTGTATAGTTTACATTGTATTTATTGAATTATATACATATTCGGACAGATTACAATTTACGTTATGACGTGTTTTCGTTGTTTATTTTACAAATAAAATGAATTTGTTGTGTAAATCAAAAATAAACGACTGTTTGTTTAAAATTGTAATGTTTAAAATTTGATGGGAGGGATACACGTGAAAGACGAGAAGAAATCAGCCGTGGACCCAAGAATATTGCGAACACGTCAGTTAATTCGAGGTGCATTTGTTGAATTGCTGCAGGAAATGGATATTGAGAAGTTGTCAGTCAACAAAATTGCCGAACGAGCGACGATCAATCGGGTAACCTTCTACCTGCACTATCGTGATATTACGGATATGATGGAGAAGATGGCGGATGAGATGATTGAGAATATTGAACGGATCGTGGATGAATATGCCCCTCATTTTGAGAAGCAAAGAACGGAAGAGGCTTGGCCTGTTCTAGTCAAGTTACTAGAGCATTTTGCAGAGAACGCCTCGTTCTATCAGGTGGTTCTTGCTACAAAGCGCACACCGATTTTTACCGAACGACTGCTCAAATTGTTAAGTACGCTGGTCAAAGCCAAAATTGATCGGGTAGAGATGGAAGATGAACTCGAAGAATCCGGCATTCACAAAGAAATCGCAATATGGTACGGTTCTTCGGCTCTGATTGGAACCATCGTTGCCTGGTTGCGTAATGATATGCCATATTCACCTCATTTCCTGGCGAAACAATTCTCGTTGATTCGCTCGTACTCTTATAATGACCTGATATAATCATGCTACAATTGCATCTAACGTTAATAGAGGAGGAATAATGTGATGAAATATAGTGCAGAACGTATCTATGTGAGATTTTGGAATGTGGATGATGCCTCATTGCTTCTGGATCTACAGGTTCGCAATCGTGCGGAAATCGAGAACATATCAGCAAGTGATCGGGACGAGTCTTTCTACAGCTTGGAAGGGCAAAGGTCACTCATTGAGAGCTGGAACAAGAAGAGAGAAGAAGGAAATCGCTATTCTTTTGGTATTTTTCTACATACAACGGATGAACTCGTCGGTGAAATTTCTTTGTTCGAGATCATACTGGATTCTACCCCAAAATGGATCCTTGGTTATGTGACGGATACTCTGCATCAAGGAAAAGGATATATGAGCGAAGCCCTGCAATGTGTAATGGAATTTGCCAAACACGAAACTGAAATTACTCGAATCGAAGCTGGCGCTGTGCCCGATAATACAGGTTCCATCCGTGTCCTTCAAAAAGCAGGATTCAAGGAGAATGGGTCACAGCCTGTGCCAATCCAGGGAACGTTGAAAGAACATACGATGTTTGCTGTGGATATACTATAAGCAAGATGTTTTAATATTTACTATACAAGTTGGACTATATATTTAAACGTAACGGAGAGGACAGAAAAAACATATGGCTACTATACTCGTTGCAGACGACGATGCGAACATTCGTGAACTCGTCTGTCTATTTCTCAAAAACGATGGATTCACAACAGTGGAAGCTGCGGACGGTAAGGAAGCTCTCACTATATATGGCGAAACTCCAGTAGATCTGGTCGTCCTTGATATTATGATGCCTGTCATGGATGGTTGGGCACTGTGTAAAGAACTCCGAAGAGCCAATCCCGACCTCCCGTTACTCATGCTGACGGCGAGAGGAGAGACTTGGGAGAAGGTGAAAGGATTCGAACTGGGTACGGATGATTATTTGACCAAACCGTTTGATCCGTTAGAGCTGACCGCTCGTGTCCGAGCATTACTGAAACGATACAAAATCGGCTCCACACACACAATCCAGTTTGGTAACGTCATTCTGGACCGTCAGACGTATAAGGTGATGAGAGGTACAGAGTCGCTTACGTTACCACTTAAGGAGTTCGAATTGCTGTATAAGCTTGCTGGAACACCAGGACAAGTCTATACACGTGAGCAATTAATCGATCAGATATGGGGTATTGATTACGCGGGAGATGATCGAACAATAGACGTACATATTAAACGCCTGCGCGAACGATTCGCGACAACACCTGATTTTCGGATTGAAACGGTGCGTGGGCTAGGGTACAGACTTGAGGTCTATGAATGATCAGATCCTTATATATTCGTGTTGTTCTGACCTTTCTGGTGTCAGTCATCACAGGCACGATTATTTCATTTTTTATGTCAACCTGGATGTTCGAAGATCAATTGAATGAAAATGCTCAAATTAACATACGCAATTTTGGCCAGGACGTTGTGCAGATTTATAAGACGCTGCCTGCTGATGAAGCAGAATCATTCGTTAGTAGAATGAAACAACTTGATTCGTATCATATTCGAATTTATGATGCAACGGGCAATTTCAAGTCTTATGGGAAGCTTAACGAACATAAATCATCCCCCGTATCGACGGATCAACTCAAGAAGGTTTTAAACGGAGGGGTTGTGCAGGACACACCTAAAGGTATCGCTACCGTTCTTTTGGGGCTACCGATCAAGACGGAAACGGGTATAAGAGCGATGTTTCTAGAAACACTCTCACCGCCCTCAGCCTCTTTTGTGGTCCAGTTTGGCTTGATTTTTGCAAGCTGTTCCTTGATTGTAGGAAGTTTGTTGATTGTGGTTGCTTCTGTATATCTGGTTAGACCGATCAAAAAATTGACCAAAGCGACCAAACGGATTGCAGCTGGAGACTTCAATGTCAAGCTGAACATTAAACAAACGACGGAGATTGGTACATTGGCCCGTAGCTTTGAAGAAATGATGCATGATCTTCAGCAGTTGGAGCAGATGCGCAGGGAATTCGTTACCAATGTTTCGCATGAGGTTCAGTCTCCGCTCACCTCGATATCCGGTTACGCTTCGGCACTGAAGCAAGTAAATCTCTCAGAACAAGAACGAAACCGTTACCTGGATATTATCATCTCAGAAGCAAAAAGAATGTCCAAAATGAGTGATAGCCTGCTGAAGCTGAGTTTGCTTGAATCGCAGTCACAGCAACTACGGCTCACCACCTTAAGCCTTGATGAACAGATCAGGCGGGTCATCGTGGCGCTTCAGCCGCAATGGTCTGGGCGCAACATTCATTTCGAGCTTGATTTGGAGAACGTGAAGGTAACGGCTGATCACGATCAGTTAAATCAGGTATGGACAAACATCATCGGAAATAGCATCAAGTTTTCCGAGGATGGCGGTATGATTAAAGTCAGTATCGAAGAGGACTTCAAAAATGTGACTGTTCGAATATCCGACACGGGCATTGGAATTCCCCTGGAAGATCAGAAGCGTATATTCGACCGTTTTTTCAAGGCAGATCGTTCCCACAGCCGCAAATATGACGGGAGTGGTATGGGACTTGCTATCGTTAAACAGATCGTCTCCCTTCATCAGGGTGACATCCAAGTGGAAAGTGAACCTGGTCAAGGCACGACCTTTATGATTACGTTGCCCATCCATCCACCAACGGATAGTTAGGCTCACAGGTTAGGCCAATGAATAGAATATCCATCGGATTATCTAAACCAAATGTTCATGTCCTATGTAACATGCAAGCTTCCTTGTATGTTACATAGGACATTTTTTTTTTGCTTGTTCATACTCCGTTCATATTCCGGTCATGGGGAGTACATCTTTCTTGATTAGGATTTCTTAAGTAGCCTGCCAGGCCAATATACAGATGAGGATAGGAGCAGATGAATGTGAATCAACAAGCAGACAGAGAAGTCCAGAGTAAGAGCAAAACCAAGAAAGTGTTAAACATCTTGTTTAAAGTGTTTGCCGCAATCGTTATCGTAATCCTACTTTTTGTAGCTACCGTATATACCGTTAATAAAATCAGTAGTTATTCGGAGCAAAAAAGAATGGAGCCGTATGGTCAACATGTATCCGTAGACGGGAAAAATATGAATGTATTCATTCAAGGCGAAGGCGAGGAAACGATTGTACTTCTGCCGGGTTTTGGAACAGCGTCACCTGCACTTGATTTTAAGCCACTTATTTCAGAACTATCCCCCTATTATAAAGTCGTTGTGGTTGAACCTTTTGGTTATGGATTGAGTGATCAGACTGACAAGGAACGCAGCACAGCAAATATCGTAAGTGAAATCCACGAAGCGCTGCAAAGTCTACATATTGATCGGTATATTCTCATGGGTCATTCCATTTCGGGGATCTATAGTCTGGATTATGTGAACAAATATGCAGATGAAGTAAGTACATATGTCGGGCTGGATAGCAGTGTTCCAGCGATTAGTGAACAGAAGGTTGAAGCATCAGAAATCGTACCGATTACATGGTACCGTAACTTGGGTTTCCCACGTTTGCAATTGAAAATGAGTGATGATCCATATGCTGGGCTACCGTATGATGAACAAACCAAAGAACAATTGAACATTTTGATACAAAAGAACATGTTTAATTCAACTCAATTAAACGAGATTGTAAGCATGTATTCCAATTTTAAAGCAGCTGAACAGTTAACGTTCCCTGTTAATCTTCCGGTTCTTTTCTTTGTTCAAAAGAATCATCCGGCAGCAGACAATTGGGTTCCGGAACACGAGAAGTTAATAGAGAACTCTGTGCGTGGTGAAGTGGTGCTGCTGGAAGCAAATCATTATTTGTATCGTTCCCATGCCAAAGAAATTGCTGAAAAATTCAGGGGATTTATGACGCAGCAGTAAATATAAATGAATTGGCTTGTTCATATTCAGTTCATATTGACGTCACGGGGAGTACATTTTCATTGGATAAGATTTCATTAGCAGCAAAAAAGACAATCGAACTATCAGTTCAGGACAGGAGAAGATAACACTGACGACGCAGCCAGCGGAAAAGAAAACAAAGAATAGATCAAAGGCCAAAAAAGTGAGAAACATGATACTGAAAATAGTAGGAGCAATCGTAATCGCCATTATTCTATTTCTAGGTATTGTTTATATCACCAATGTGATCAGTAGTAATTCAGAGGCCAAGAAAATAGATTCCTATGGTCAGCATGTATCTGTAGACGGGAAAAATATGAATGTACTCATTCAAGGTGAAGGCAAGGAAACGATTGTACTTCTGCCTGGTTTTGGAACAGCAGCACCAGCGCTTGATTTTAAACTGCTCATTGACGAACTATCACCATATTACAAAGTTGTGGCGGTTGAGCCATTCGGGTATGGGTTAAGTGATGCTACTGAAAAAGAACGAACCACAGAGAATATCGTAAGTGAAGTTCATGAAGCTCTGCAGCAACTCGATATTCATCAGTACATGCTCATGGGTCACTCCATTGCAGGCATTTATGGCATTGATTATGTGAACAAATATCCGGATGAGGTCACGGCATTTGTCGGAATTGATAGCAGTGTTTCAACACAACCGGGTATGGATGCCAAATTACCTACTAAAACGTTCGCATTTCTTAAAAAATCAGGTCTCCAAAGATTGGTGGTCAAATTTAGTAGTGACCCCTATGCTGGACTCGCATTTGATGAACATACCGTAGAGCAGATGAACATGCTGTCGAATAAAAACTCGAACAGTTCCACGACTTTGAATGAGATGGACCATATTGCTTCCAATTTTAAAGGAGCCCAAGGTTTAACCTTTCCTAAAGACCTGCCACTTCTTCTCTTTGTACAAGCGAATAATGAAGGTGTAGAAGGATGGATACCGCTGCATGAAGGGCAGATCAAAGATTCAGTACATGGGAAAGTAATCACCATGGATGGCGAACATTACTTGCACCATACGTTATTCAAAGAAATAGCTGAAGATGTTAGAGCATTCATGAACGAAGCGAAATAATAATTCTGTAAAAGTCCGTGATGAGAGAGAGGAATTCAATTGAGATTATTTGAGATACTGTTAGTTCTATCCTGTTTCGCGTTACTCATAGACCTACTATTTATTAAAAGAAGTGCAAAGAAAATAGGTTTGGGTTTGGGTATAGGAAGTAGCGTTATATTATTAGTGCAATTGTTTGTTGAGGGATACAGATGGCAGTTGCTTTTGGTATATATCATGACGGCTCTATTCATAATCATCGTTTTATTCAGACATTCCGATAAGATGGCGAATCTTAAGATAGGGAAGTTCTTGAAATATAGTTTATCTTCCTTAATCGTTATTTTGCTTGTTGGTTCTACCGTCTTGTCTGTATACTTACCTGTTTTTAATCTGCCGAAGCTTGATGGTCCAGAGAAGGTGGGTACTCAAACATTTCATTTAACAGACCAGAACAGAGACGAAATCTTCACTGAAGATCAAAACGATAAGAGAGAACTAATGGTTCAAGTTTGGTACCCAACTGAAAACAGCAATAATAACAAGCGTGACACGCTGTTTCCAAAAGATAAAGAAATGTTCAAAAAGTATATTCAGAGCTTCTCTAATTCTTTAAAACTGCCCGAATTTTTGCTCGACTACTTGAAGTATAGTCAAACCAACTCTTATGAAAATGTAGAAATATTACCTTCTACAAGTCCTTATCCCGTGGTACTACTATCTCATGGTATGGGAACCAGTAGAGTTCTACATGTATCACAGGCCGAGAATCTGGCCAGTCATGGGTATATCGTGGTCACCATCGATCATACGTATAGCACCTTTGCTACTCTTTTTCCAGATGGCCGTGTAACGGATTATAAAAAAAGCACGACTACACTAGATGAACGTACAAAAACAGGGAGTATATGGACGAAAGATGTGGAGTTTGTAATCGATCAAATCGAAAAGCTGAATTCAGGTGCAATCGAAAGTCAGTTTAAAGGGAAAATCGATCTAGATCACATCGGCGCGATGGGGCATTCTTTTGGGGGTGCAACCGCGTTTAATGCAACGTATTTAGATCAGAGAATCAAGGCCGGGGTTAATATGGATGGGTCACTATATGAAGTGGAAAATAGAGATGATATAAACAAGCCGTTTATGTTCATCCGATCGGGAAGTTTTGAAGACTGGTTCGCCAACTTTGAAATAGATAGAAATTCGGATGATGAAGTAACTAAATCTCTTTCAGATGAGCTGCACATTATGAAAAATGTTATGAATCATGGGGGAAAAGTGATCTATGTAGAAGGAACCCAGCACTTCAATTTCACGGACCTTCAGTTCTATTCAGAGCTGGTTAAACTGTCCGGTATCACAGGAGATATCAATGGTAAAAGAGGATCAAACATCGTAAATCAATATGTACTCGATTTCTTTAACAAGCAACTGAAAGGAACGGGTGGAGATCTCATTCAGGGACCAAACGACTTGTATCCGGAGGTGAAATTTGTAGACCCAGAAGAAATCAAATAACCAAAACACTTAAAATTCAGGAGATGATGTGAATGGGACGACAAAAGGGAAAACGCACTTCAATCGCCGTGTTAACGCTGGCATTAACCATGTTAGCTCCAATGTCTGCAATGGCTGCGCCTACTACAAGTAGCAGTGATCATACGTATGAACCAACCAAGAAAACGGTGATGGAGAAAGCCAAGTTACTCACTGAGAAACATGGAATCACAAGCCTGCAATATGCCCTTATCGATGGTGGCGAGATTGTGGTGTCCGGTCAGACGGGCAAAAACGATAAAAACAACAAGGTGCCTCTTACGCCGGATACGATCTATGGCATAGGATCAACGAGTAAAATGTTCCTCACAGCTTCTGTTATGAAGTTAGTTGACGAAGGCAAGGTGGATTTGGATCTGCCTGTTGTGAACTATATACCTGATTTTCAGATGAAAGATCATCGCTACAAACAAATCACACCACGCATGCTGTTGAATCATTCTTCCGGTCTGCTGGGAGGCACGGGCAGTAATGCCACATTGTACGGGGATAATGATACGTACTCACATGATACGTTTCTGGACCAATTGGCAAGTCAAAACCTGAAGGCAGATCCCGGCGAGTTCTCGGTGTATAGTAACGATGGGTTTACGTTATCCGAGATTATGGTTGAACGTGTTAGCGGCATGAGTTTTACAGCTTTTATACACCAATATTTTACGGAACCTTTGGACATGAAACATACCAAAACACCACAGGATGTGGTTGACACGGCAGCAATGGCGGGAATCTATTCTCCTATGTATGAGGGTCAGCTTCCACAAGAGAATTATAATGTTATCGCTACTGGAGGCATTTATTCCACCGCTGAAGATCTTGCGAAGTTTTCACAAATCTTCACGGGAGAGGTCCAAGGCATTCTTACCGATAAGTCTGTAGAAGCCATGGCGCAAGAAGAATACAAAAAAGGCATGTGGCCAGAGGGTGGCGATACGTCTATATCTTACGGATTAGGGTGGGATAGTGTAAATCTGTACCCATTCAGTGAATATGGTATCAAGGCAGTAACAAAAGGTGGAGATACCATATCGTATCACTCATCATTAGTCGTACTGCCGGAATATAATCTGGCTGCAGCCGTTACCTCATCAGGTGGGACAAGTGCCAAAGATCAGTTCATTGCGAGTGAATTATTACTCAGCGCACTTGAGGAAAAGGGCATTATTACAGAACGGAAGCCGGAAAAATCGTTTGGTGTTCCAGTGAAGGCAGATATACCTAAAGAAATAGCCACGAATGCAGGTATATATGGCGGCAATAATTCAGTTAAGAAGATCGTAATGAATACTGCTGGACAAATGACTGTATCCACACCCGCAGCTCCAAGTGATCCGGTTCAAAAATACACCTATACAGCAGATGGTACTTTTGTTAACGATGAAGGCACGGAAAAGTTGAAATTTGTTAAGGAGAAGAATGGAAGGACTTATCTGTGGTATCGATCTTATATATCCTTACCAGGACTTGGACAATTGGCTTTCTCCGAATATAAAATGGAGAAGCTGGAAGCCAATGAATTATCCCAGGATATTACGGCCTCATGGGAGCAGCGTGAAGGTAAAAAATATTACCTGCTGAATGAGAAATATACATCAACGGTTTATCTCAATTCGGCACCAATTCTCCCTATTCATTTGGACAAAGAGACCCCTGGGTATGTATCCAATACTAAGATTGTTGGAGCAAACGAAGCAGTCACGGAGCTGCAAATCCCTGGCCTGGCTGGACGTGATACAAAGGAGATTTATTTTGCTAAAAAGAACGGAGTAGAGTACATTACAGCCGTTGGTAGCATATACGCCAGTGAGGAAATGGTACAACCGCTCTATTCGGGTAAACAATCTCTAGCAACGATTCAAGCAGACGGATATGCCAGATGGTTTTCGTTACCATCAACGGTGAAAGGAAAAGTCATGACGGTTAAAATGCCTGCAAATGGCGCCTTTGCCGTATATGATCAGAAGGGTATTTGTATTAATCACACCGTAGTCAGCGGTGAGAACGAGGTTGTTTTACCAGAAAACGGCCGCATTGTATTTGCAGGTGACGTGGATTCCACATTTGAAATTTCATTAAAATAGATGTTGTACCGTAGTTAGTTTTATGAAAGAAACTAAGAAAGCAGCCGATCAAAGTAATCGGCTGCTTTTGTTCAATTTAACTATAATTAGTTTGTCACTTCAGTTAGAATTCTTCGCTCTTGCTCAACTGAAGAATTATTCTTTTTTAGGAGAGTGGAAACGGTGCCTACGATATTAGTTGCTGACGACGATGCGAACATTCGCAAACTCGTCTGTTTATTTTTGCGCAACGACGGATTTACAACCATCAACGCCGTAGACGGAAAGGAAGCCCTGGCTATCTATACCTCCACGCCAGTCGATTTGGTTATTCTTGATATTATGATGCCAGTCATGGACGGTTGGGCATTATGCGAGGAACTTCGAAGAGCCAATCCGGATCTTCCGTTACTAATGTTGACGGCAAGAAACGAGACCTGGGAGAAAGTACAAGCATTTCAGCTTGGGACAGATGACTATATGACGAAGCCATTCGATCCGCTTGAGTTGATGGCTCGCGTCAAGGCACTGTTGAAACGATACCGTATAGGATTAACGCAGACCATCCAATTAGGAAACGTTATTCTGAACCGGCAGACTTATAAGGTCCTGAGGGGTACAGAGTCGTTCACCTTGCCGCTTAAAGAGTTCGAATTATTGTATAAACTTGCTGGATTACCGGGACAAGTCTATACGCGGGAGCAATTAATCGATCAAGTTTGGGGAATTAATTATACTGGCGATGATCGAACGATAGACGTGCATATTAAACGTCTACGCGAACGTTTCGCAGCTATCTCCGATTTTCGTATCGAAACGGTGCGGGGACTTGGCTACCGGCTAGAGGTGCAGGAGTGACCGGCTCCCTCTATACACGTGTAGTCCTGACCTTTCTGGTCTCCGTGATTGGGGGCACAATCCTTTCTTTTCTTGCTACAACCTGGATATTTCAAGATAAATTAAACGAAAACTTACAAGGCTCCTTGCTTGACTTTGGCCAGGATATCGTCCGCATCTACGAGACATTGCCGTTACATGAAGCAGAAATGTTTATAAGTGAAATGAAACAACTCAATTCCTATCACATTCGAATCTATAAAGCAACGGATCAATTCCAATCCTACGGAGAACTTAAAGAACAACATCCTTTCCCGGTGACGACGGAACAAGTGAAGAAAGTGCTGGATGGGGAAAGGGTCCAATTCAATGGGATCGATACGTTCTTCTTGGGATTGCCGATAAAAACTGAAATGGGAAGCAAAGCAATGTTTGTAGAGCCCCTCACTTCCTCTTCCACCTCATTTCTCATCAAGTTTGTTTTAACTTTTATGATTTGTTCGTTAATAGCAGGAAGCCTATTGATACTAATTGCGGCTATGTTTCTGGTGAGACCGATCAAAAAGCTGACAGAAGCGACCCGGCTTATAGCTGCCGGAGATTTCAATGTCAAGCTTAATATTAAACAAAAGGGTGAGATAGGTACTCTGGCTCGTAGTTTCGAAGAAATGATGCACGATCTAAAGCAGCTTGAGCATATGCGTAGGGAATTCGTAGCAAACGTGTCCCATGAAGTTCAGTCTCCGCTCACTTCCATTTCCGGTTTTGCTATAGCGCTCAAGCAGGTAGACCTCCCGGATGACGAAAGAAGCGATTATCTCGATATTATCATCACTGAAACTGCAAGAATGTCCAAAATAAGTGATAGTCTGCTAAAGCTGAGTTTGCTTGAATCTCAATCATTGCAAATGCGGCTCGCCACGCTCAGTCTGGATGAACAGATCAGACAAGTAATCGTCGCTATTCAACCCCAATGGTCGGCCCGTAACATTCAGTTTGATCTTGATTTGCAGCCCACCAAAATCACGGCTGATCATGACCAGTTAAATCAGGTGTGGATCAATATCTTCGGCAATGCCATCAAATTTTCCGAAGATGGTGCCCGAATTAACGTCACGATCAAACAGAATATCAAGAACGTGACGATCCGCATATCGGATTCGGGTATTGGTATTCTCCCGGAAGACCAAAAGCGTATATTTGACCGCTTCTTTAAAGCTGATCGTTCCCACAGTCAGAAATATGAAGGAAGCGGTATGGGACTAGCTATTGTAAAGCAGATCGTCTCGCTTCATCAAGGGGACATCCGGGTGGAGAGCGAATATGGACGAGGAACGACCTTCATAGTCATCTTGCCAATCACAACACCCACAGAGTGATTGGATTTCATGCCTTCTCAAAGCTATGACGCCCTGTATAAACCTCCTTGCGTATGATGATGCAAACTTTTTTTGCCTGTTCATCCTCCGTTCATGCTGCAGTCATTAGGGGGACATCTTGGTTTGTTATATTGTCTTTAGCGCCCACGTTAAGGTGGCTTAACACAATGATGAAGACAGGAGTAGATGCAAGAATGAAACCAAGAGAGGTAACAAAACTGAAGATAAGTGTGAGGGCAGCAAAAAAGAGAAATACTATAGCTGCTGTGACTCTCATGCTGACGATACTTGCCCCAATGTCTGCAATGGCCGCACCGGCTCCCATGAACAACAGCAACCTTACGTATGAGACAACAAAGAAAGCCGTGATCGAACAAGCCAAATTGCTGACCGAGACATATGGTACGACGAGTCTGCAATATGCGCTCATCGATGGTGGAGAGATTGTGGTGTCCGGTCAAACGGGCAAGAACGATATAAACGACAAGGTACCTCTTACTTCGAACACCGTCTATGGCATTGGTTCAACCAGTAAAATGATGCTTACAGCCGCTGTAATGAAGCTGGTTGACGAAGGCAAGATTGATTTGGATGCACCTGTTGTGAACTATATGCCTGACTTTACAATGAAAGATAACCGATACAAACAGATCACACCCCGTATGTTGCTGAATCATTCCTCTGGTCTTCTGGGCACCTCAACCAGCAATGCCACATTGTACGGAGATAATGACACGTATTCACATGATACGTTTCTGGAGCAATTGGCGAATCAAAACCTGAAAGCAGATCCCGGCGAATACTCAGTCTACAGCAACGATGGCTTTACGTTAGCCGAGATTCTGGTCGAAAGAGTGAGCGGCATCGGTTATACCGCATTTATACACAAGTATTTCACGGAGCCTTTGGATATGAAACATACCAAATCACCACAGGATGTGGTTAATCCGTCAGACATGGCGGCAATCTATTCCCCTTTTTATGAGGGACCACTACCAAAAGAGAATTATAATATCATCGGTACTGGAGGTCTGTATTCCACCGCTGAAGATCTGGTCAAATTTTCAAGAATCTTCACGGGAGAAGTTGATGGTATTCTTTCCAGTAAGTCTGTCAAAGCTATGGCGCAAGAAGAGTATAAAAGAGGCATGTGGCCAGAGGATAGCGATACGCTGATGTCTTACGGGTTGGGGTGGGATAGTGTGAGCTTGTTCCCATTCAACGAATACGGCATTAAGGCCGTTATGAAAGGTGGAGATACTTTATCTTATCAGTCCTCATTAGTGGTACTCCCGGAATATAACATGGCTGCAGCCGTTATCTCTTCAGGCGGGTCAAGCTTAACCAATAATTTCATTGCGAATGAATTATTACTCAGTGCACTTGAGGAAAAGGACATCATTACAGAGCGGAAGCCAGAAAAATCATTTGGCGTAACTGTGAAGGCAAATATGCCTAAAGGAATATCCAAGTATGCAGGTATATATGGCGGCAATAATTCGGTTATGAAGATCAAAATAAATACGGCTGGACAAATGACTGTATCTTCACTTACAGCTCCGAGTAATCCGGCTCAAGAATACACCTATACAGCAGATGGTACTTTTGTTAATAACGAAGGTACAGACAAGTTGAAATTCGTTGTGGAGAAAAATGGGAAAACCTACTTGTGGTCACGATCTTATATATCCGTTCCAGGACTCGGACAGCTGGCTTTCTCAGAATATAATGGGGAGAAGCTTGAAGCCAATAAATTATCCAAGGAGATTAACGCTGCATGGGCAAAGCGCGATGGTAAAAAATATTATCTGGTGAATGAGAAATACACATCAATGCTCTATCTTAATGCTACATCGATCCTGCCTATTCAGTTGAATAAAGAGAATCCGGGATATATGTCCAATAATAAGATTATTGGAGCCAACGAAGCAGCCAATCAATTGCAGATTCCGGGTACTGCCGGACGTGATACGATGGACATTCATTTCTCCAAAAAGAACGGAGGAGAGTATCTTACATTTTCAGGTTATGTATACGCTAGTGAGGAAATGGTGAAACCAATCTATTCGGGTAAACAATCCGCAACAACCATTCAAGCAGATGGATATGCCAAATGGTTTTCGGTACCAGCTACTGCGAAAGGAAAAGTCATGACAGTGAAGTTGCCTGCAAAGGGAGCCTTTGCTGTCTATGACCAGACCGGAATTTGTATTAATCACAGCGTGGTCAGCGGTAAGAATAATGTTGTTTTACCAGAAAACGGCCGTATTGTATTTGCAGGTGAGGTTGGTTCCAAATTCGAAATTTCATTAAAAAAATAAAATGAATGGATTTCCAAACGGCTGAACACCAAACGAACTCAACAGGAGAGAACCATCATGATGAAAAAAATATTAATCATTTTGCTCAAAATATTCGGAGCCATCGTTATCGCTTTTGCATTATTTCTTGCCACTGTTTTTATTGTTAATGTATTTAGCAACAAATCGGAAGAAGGGAAAATAAAACCCTATGGTCAGTTTGTAGCAGTTGACGGGAAAAACATGAATGTGTTGATTCAAGGAGAAGGCAAAGAAACGGTGGTATTGCTTCCTGGATACGGAACACCTGCCCCAGCCCTTGATTTCAAACCGCTTATCGATGAGCTATCTCCATTTTACAAAGTTGTTGTCATTGAACCTTTTGGTTATGGATTAAGTGACATTACTGAAAAAGAGCGTACCACTGAAAATATGGTTAGTGAAATTCATGAAGCGTTACAGCAACTTGGTATTCATAATTACACGCTTATGGCTCACTCGATTTCAGGGATATACGGCCTGGATTATGTGAATAAATATCCAAACGAAGTAAGTTCATTTGTCGGAATTGAGAGCAGTGTCCCAACGCAGGGAGGTAATGATGATCCATTTCCAACCGAAACGTACAAACTGCTTAAAAAATCAGGATTCTACCGATTGTTAATGAAACTGGCCCCTGATCAACTGATTGCACCCGATGTTGATGAAGAAACCAGAGAACAAATTAGAATACTTTCACTCAAAAATACGTTTAATCCGAACAACCTGAATGAAGGTGAAAACTTTGGTCCTAATTTCAAAGAAGCTGAGAACCTGTCCTTCCCCAAAGATCTTCCTGTGATTTTCTTCTTACAAGCGAATGATACCGAAACGGAAGGATGGATACCATTACATGAAGAGCAAGTCAAAGCTTCTGTACATGGAAAAGTGATGACATTTGAGGGAGAACATTATTTGCATCACACCCGATCCAAAGAAATGGTTCAAGAATATAGAAAGTTTATAAGTGAGATAAAATAGTGTCGCCAACAAAAGAAGTCGCGAAATCGCGGCTTTTTTCTGTTAGGGAGATGGTGAATATACATACTTCGTTATCTATTGGAAAATTTAGGTTGACACTTCTTTTTGTCACGTATACAATCGTATACATGAATATGTTGTATACATATGTATACACGTAATGGGGGTGGCACAAATGAGAGATCGTCCTATCGAAGAGATGGATGGAAGTGTACGTCAAGGTGAGCGTCCGAGACGCGATATGAGTGACAATGAGCAACGTGGTGAACGTTCCAGACGTGGAAGAGGTCATGGTGAACATGAGGGAAAACGGGGCCGTGGTGCGCAGACATTCCGTCGCGGCCGAATTCTTGTATTTCTGGAACAAATGCAGAATCGGAGAACAACGCTTGTCCGACAACTTGGACAGGAGGAGTATGAACATATTCGCCCGGTGATCAGTGGGGAGTTAAAAGCTATTGATCAGGTCATCGACGAGTATATCCATCTGTTCGAGCTGCAAAATGAAGATGTAAACCCCAATAAGGATCTAGAGAGTGAGAGTGAATAAGTATGATTCGTCGTTTTTTCTCGTATTATCGTCCCTATAAAAAACTGTTTTTGATTGATTTTGGATGCGCTGTACTCGCAGGTCTTCTGGAGTTGGCTTTCCCCCTTGCCGTCAGCAAATTCATTAATGAATTGTTGCCAGGTCAGGATTGGCCTCTCATTATGCTTGCCTGTGTTGTGCTGTTATCCATCTATGCACTTAATACCGTATTGAACTATGTAGTTACATACTGGGGACATATGCTGGGCATTAACATTGAGACCAACATGCGTGAGAAGATGTTCGCTCACTTGCAGAAGCTGTCCTTCCGGTTCTTTGATAATCGTAAAACAGGCCACTTAATTGGTCATCTTACGAATGATCTGAATGATATCGGCGAGGTTGCTCACCATGGACCTGAAGATGTATTCATCGCAGTGATGACATTAATCGGATCGTTCTGGCTGATGGCTAACATTAATCTTGAGCTAGCGCTGCTTACCTTTATCATTATCCCAATTATGGCTTGGGTCATTATCGTATTTGGTGGTCGCATGACAAAGACGTATCGGCGACTTTTCGGAGACGTCGGCAATTTCAATGCGCGTATTGAAGACAACGTCGGGGGTATGCGTGTTGTGCAATCGTTCGCCAACGAAGAACATGAGAAAGAACTTTTTGCAGTGGACAATCAGAATTTCCGTAACACCAAACTGCTTGCCTACAAAACGATGGCGAAAAGTATCTCGGTCAGTTATATGATGATGCGACTGGTTACGGTGTTTGTCATGATCAGCGGGGCTTGGTTTTATATCGATGGCAGAATCAATATGGGTGACTTTATGGCCTTCCTGCTCCTGTCCAATATCTTCTTCCGCCCGATTGAGAAAATCAATGCCGTCATAGAAAGTTATCCAAAGGGCATTGCTGGTTTCAAGCGTTATCTGGAGATCATTGATACAGAACCTGAGATTGCGGATAGCAAAAACGCCGTTGAATTCGAAAGTGTGAAAGGTGATATTCGCTTCGAGAACGTCTCGTTCGGATATGAATCCAGTCGGCGAATTCTAAGTGATATCAGTCTGTCTGTTCGACCAGGCGAAACGGTTGCTTTTGTTGGACCTTCGGGTGCAGGTAAAACGACAATCTGTAGCCTGTTGCCCCGATTCTATGAGGTAGAAGAGGGACGTATCACTGTAGATGGTGTGGACATTCGCGACGTTAAGCTTCAATCCTTGCGCAAACATATCGGAATCGTTCAGCAGGATGTATTTTTGTTCTCGGGTACCATTAAGGAGAATATTGCTTATGGTGATCTGAGTGCAACGGATGAACAAATCTGGGATGCCGCCCGTCGTGCCTCATTGGAGGAATTGATTCTTACGTTGCCGGATGGTATGGATACTGTCATTGGCGAGCGTGGAGTCAAGCTGTCCGGAGGACAGAAGCAACGGTTATCTATTGCTCGTATGTTCTTGAAAAATCCACCCATTCTTATTCTGGATGAGGCAACCTCAGCGCTGGATACGGAAACGGAAGCACTGATCCAGCAATCACTCGCTGAATTGTCGGTGGGCAGAACTACACTTGTGATTGCACACAGACTGACAACTATCAAGAATGCAGATCGAATCATCGTAGTAAACACAGATGGTATCGCTGAGCAGGGCAACCATGAGGAATTGGTCGCCGCTGGAGGGATATACAGCCGTCTTCATCAGGTGCAATATAGTCACTCTTAATCCATATAAATTGAACTGTTTACACTCGTCACTTCGATGACAGAACAACCTTCCGATCGCTGTTATCCCCAGATTTTTTGATTCCTTCTAGAAAGGGAGAAATCCGGGGATAAAGGCGAACGCTCCGCTTCTTCAGGTTCTTTCTGTCCTCTCCGTTTTGTGTAAATGTTTAGTTCAATTTATATAGAAACTTAAGTAGCTGACTAAGTATCTGGATCAAGTATCTAAAACAAGTAAACCTTGCCGCGCATATGCGTGGCTTTTTTCTGTTTGGATGTTAATAATGAGGTTATCAAATGCTAAGCAAAATATAATGTTGACAACGTCCACTAACGTGATTATTATAATGTTGACAATGTCCACTAAAAAGGAGGGTTTGACATCAACTCTCAGTACATAAATCCAGATATACTGGCTGACATGCGACGTTTTAACCGTTTTTATACCAACATACTTGGTGTACTCGATAAGCATATTCTTGGAACAGGGTATTCGTTTGCAGAAGTACGAGTCATTATTGAGATTGGAATTCGGGGTGAGAGCATTGCGAACAATCTGGTAGATACACTGACCATTGATCGCAGTTACATGAGCCGAATTGTGAACAAGCTGTCCAAGGAAGGACTGCTGGTGAAAGTGGATTCTGCGGCCGACAGCCGGGTCAGTCTGATTCGTCTGACAGCCAAGGGTGAGGAACTGTATGCCCAATTGAATGACCGATCCGATCAACAGATCCTGAAGCTGATGCAAGAATTGAATGAAGAAGAGATTCAAGAGGTATACACCTCCATGATGAACATACAAGAGAAGTTGAACAAGAAGGCAGGAGAGACAACACGATGATACGATTTGAATGTGATTATAACGAAGGTGCGCATGAACGCATTTTACAAAGACTGATGGAAACCAATATGGAACAGACGAGCGGGTATGGCACGGATGGACACTGCGAACGGGCGAGAATGCTTATTCGTCAGGCTTGTGACAATGAGCAAGCTGATGTTCATTTCCTGGTTGGTGGTACACAGACAAATACAACGGTGATTGCCTCTATTTTGCGTCCATATCAAGGTGTGATTGCTGCGTCCTCGGGACACATTGCGGTTCATGAAACCGGAGCTATTGAAGCTACGGGACATAAGGTACTCACAGTTCCAAGCGAGGACGGAAAGATCACGCCTGAGCAGGTTAGAGCAGTCTACGATGCGCACATGAATGAGTCGTCGCCGGAACACTGTGTTCAACCAGGAATGGTCTACATATCCCAACCAACGGAGAATGGAACGATGTACAGCAAGGCAGAACTGCAAGCATTGCATACAGTGAGCAGAGCATGTGGTCTTCCTTTTTTCGTGGATGGAGCACGCCTTGGATATGCACTCGCTTCACGCGCTTGCGATATGACACTTGCTGATCTTGCTCGCTTGTGTGATGTGTTTTACATCGGGGGAACCAAGATTGGCGCATTGATGGGAGAGGCGGTTGTTATCCTGAATGATGCACTGAAACCTGATTTTCGTTATATGATCAAACAAAAAGGTGGCCTGCTTGCCAAAGGCAGATTGCTAGGTATCCAATTCGAAACGTTGTTCGAAGACGGTCTGTACCTCGATATTTCTCGCCATGCCATAGATATGGCCTTGAGAATTCATGACTCACTCGAACAGCAGGGGGTACGCTTCCTGTACGATTCACCAACCAACCAGCAGTTTCCGATTCTGCCTGATCGTTTGCTTGAGAAATTACGCAACGGTTATACGTTCACCTTCTGGGAAAAGGTTGACGATACACACAGTGCGGTGCGCTTCTGTACCAGCTGGGCAACGCAGCAGGAGAATGTGGATGCACTGACTCGTGACATCACTCAATTATTGCACGAAGAGATCCACGTGCCAGAACGGGTCGAAGCATTGGTCTAATCTTGTTCATTAATTAAGGAGAACAGCTCCGATTTCCTTTCATAAATACGAGTATTTTGAAAATTCCAAAAGATATTACGCAGAATTTTGATACTGAAAAAAGGACAATCCGTTGTGGTTGTCCTTTTTTGGTTTGCCTTTTGTGTGATAGTTGTGAGATAGAGAGTACATACTCGGTTACTCACTCAAGGCCATGTCATATTTCTCTTTCAGCCGTCGGATATCGGCTCTTGGCGGCGCACCGAACATGCGTGCATATTCGCGGCTAAATTGAGAAGCACTCTCGTAACCAACCCGGAACGCTACATCTGCCGCGTCAGCAGATTCGGCCATCAGAAGTCGCCGGGCTTCCTGTAATCTTAATTGTTTCTGGAATTGTAATGGGCTCATAGCTGTGATCTCTTTGAAGTGACGATGGAATGAAGAGACGCTCATGCTCGCGGTCTCAGCCAGATCTTCAATGCGAAAAGGCTGTTCCCAATGATGAACGATGTACTCAATCGCTTCTCTGATCCGATAAGTGCTGCTACCTTCAACCGCAATCTGCGCCAGTTCTCCTCCGTAAGGCCCTTGAAGGAGACGGAACAGGATTTCTTTAACGTACAACGGAGCCAGAAACGGAATCTCTCCTGGCGTATCCAGCAATCGAACAAGTCGGAGTACAGCATCCTGAATGGACGATTCCATCTGACCTACAAACATGGCTCGTCTGGCGTTTTCGTTGAATGTTACCTTGATATTACATTCGTTAAGTACTTCGAGAATTTGGTTCGGTGTGAATTCGAGCTTAAGACTTAAGTAGGGTGCATCTGCGGATGCCTTGATAATCTGCCCGATGACCGGGAGATTCATGGAAGCAATCAGGTAATTGGAAGAGGGCCTGAGAGGATCAGGCAATCAATTAAGACGATTGATATACCGCTTGCAGCCCATGACTCGGCATACTAAGAGTATGTTAACAGAGCCAAGCGATTAAAGTTTATTTGAAAAGTTGGGTGAGTAAGGTGATGAAGTGGTTATCAAACCATGTGAGGCAAATTTTGATTGACAGGCTCGAATCACAGATCAAGTTCGAAGAAAATTCCGTACATCGAGAGATATACTTCACATGCTGGTTAGAGCTAGTTACCGAAGAGGTCGAGACAACATCAGTTTACAGAACAAATTCAAGGAGAGTGTGAAATATGGAATATGTGGGCTAACAGGAAATCTCAGTCGATCCGAATTCTTAATGTTAAAGTCGCCATTCGGCGGCTTTTTTTATAGTGATCTGATAAGTGAATTGACAGTTCCTTTATATTAAAGTTATTATAGATACATTAGATCCTTAATTGAGAAGGAGATTATAATCTATGAATAACGGACATTCATCCGGTCAAGTGAACGAATCATCGAGTGGTCATTCCGCTCCTTTTGTTACGTTACAGGGCACACATATCTTATCATTGCTCCAGCCATCCCAAGGTGAACGTATTCTTGATGTGGGTTGTGGTAATGGGGATCTGACAGCGAAAATCGCAGCCGCAGGTGCGCTGACAAAAGGTATAGATTTTTCAGAAGAGACGATTAGGCAAGCTAAACAGAAATACCCTGATATGAATATTCAAGTAGCAAATGCTTGTCATTATCGGACAGAAGAACCGTTTGATGCGGTCTTCTCTCATGCCGTTCTGCATTGGATAAAGGATGCTCCAGCTGTAGTACAATCAATACAGTTAGCGCTCAAGAGGGGCGGGCGATTCGTGGCTGAGTTTGCTGCAAATGGTAACACGGCTATATTAATTACAGCGGTACAGGAAGAACTGGATGCCCGTGGATACAAATGGGAAGGACGGAATCCGTGGTATCACCCGACCATTGGCGAATATGCTAATCTTCTGGAGCAACACGGATTTCGAGTTAGTCTGGCTCAGCATGTGGATCAATTTACCCCGTTCAAGCCAGGTGCCAGAAAGTGGTTGACCAGCTTCGCGGAGTATTTATTCAGTGGTATCACAGCTGCGGAACAGGATGTTATTATGGAAGCAGTTGAGAAAAAAGTACAGCCACAACTGATGCGGGATGGACAGTGGTATCTGGACAGAAGCCGACTGCGAGTTGTAGCTATTAAGGAATAGGGGAATACAGGATGAAAATGGACAAACCCAAGATTCAGGAGCAGTTGCTCGAACCGGAAACGATTGCATTCCTGGAATCCAAAGTGGAGTACAAACACAAACTGATCGAGAACATTACATTGGATCAACAGGAAGCGAGTAAGGTTTCCTTTGAAAATGTTGTATTTAGACATGTGACCATCTCGGAGTCTACCTTGGAACAATTTGAATTCACCGATGTCAGGTTCGAACACTGCGACTTCTCCAATGTCAATCTCTCTGGTGCCTTCATGCACCGGATCGAATGGCATAACTGCAAGTTTGTCGGAACGGATTTTTCCAATAGCCGATTGCAAAATGTCAGTTTCCTTCATGGTCTAGGCGACTACAGCAATTTCCGTTTTGCCCATCTGAAACAGGTCTCCTTCTCGGAATGTACATTGATTGGTGCGGACTTTGCCTATCTGGCACTGCAAAAAATGGAGTTCAGTCAATGTAACATCGACCAAGCTTCCTTAACGGGGACCAAAATGAAGGATTTGGATCTTAGCGATTGCGAATTTGACTCCTTGGTGCTGACCATGGAAGATCTCAACGGTTGTGTGATTTCACCACATCAAGCCGCCACATTTGTAGGATTAATGGGTTTGATTATCAAATAAATGGCGTGATCACACTTACGGGGTTGCCAAGATAGTGGAGGTGTGTATAATTGGAGACACATTAGAATAAAAACAGGTTTTCTAGGGTTCCGCGATGGATATGTCGGTCTGGTCCGAGAGAAAACCCGCAACCTGTTGGTTGTGCCACGGAGGGATAAAAGCCTGGGAGATGAACTGCTACATGCAGTTTGTTTCCCGGGCTTTTTTTGTTTTTTCGCTAATGTACCTTACGGGTTGTACAAAAAATGTAGTAGAGAAGGAGTGTTACAAGAATGAATAAAACGTGGATGTCGGTTGTAATTGCTGCGTTGTTTGAAGTGGGTTGGGTCATTGGATTGAAACATGCCAGTGGTCTGCTGGAATGGGGGTTTACGTTGGTTGCAATTATCATTAGTTTCTCCTTGATGATTGCAGCTTCGCGGACACTGCCTGTGGGAACCGTGTATGCAGTATTTGTTGGCCTGGGTACCGCTGGTACGGTACTTGCAGAGATTGTTCTGTTTAATGCGACTGTTCAAACCGGAAAAATGGTACTCATTGGTGTACTTTTACTCGGCGTGATTGGTCTTAAAATGCTTAGCAAAGAGAAGAATAAGGAGGTGCAGCTATAATGAACTGGGTATTTCTTATCTTGGCAGGTATATTTGAGATGATCGGAGTGCTGATGATAAACAAGTTGCACAAAGACCGTAATCTCATTTCATTGGTTCTATTGGTAGGCGGGTTTGGTTTAAGCTTCCTGTTCCTGTCCATTGCAATGGAAACTCTTCCGATGGGCACAGCATATGCCGTATGGACGGGAATCGGGGCCTCCGGTGGTGCCATTCTGGGCATGGTGTTTTATGGAGAACCTCGAAATGCCCTTCGAATTCTGTTTATTGCTATGGTGCTCGGATCGGCAGTTGGTCTTAAATTGGTCAGTTAAACAAAGTGATTTTAAAAAGATAATGTACAAATTGCGTTTTTAATGGTATCCTTATACGTTACGTGTGAAATAAAAGATGCGTCTTATTGATAGATGTGCGTAAATGAAGGAGACAACATGACATTTAAGGACTTAAATATTATCCCCTCTATTATGGAAGGGTTAAGCAAAGCAAACTATACTAATCCTACCCCTATACAGGAACAGGCCATACCAGCTGTATTAGCTGGCAGAGATCTGCTGGGATGTGCACAGACAGGAACAGGCAAGACGGCAGCATTTTCAGTGCCGATCATTCAATTATTGAGCGAAAGATCCAAAGGGCAAGGATCGAAGTCCGCACGACATATTCGCTCATTAATTTTGACACCAACACGAGAACTGGCGATTCAGATCGCGGATAACATCAAGGTATATAGCCGGTATACGGACATTCGTTGTACGGCAATCGTTGGCGGCGTTTCGCAAAAAGTGCAAGAGCGTGCGTTGAATCAAGGTGCAAATATTATTATCGCGACACCTGGCAGATTGAACGATCTGATTAACCAGAAACGTATTGATCTGAAGATGGTTGAGATTCTCGTTTTGGATGAAGCAGACCGGATGTTGGACATGGGCTTCATTCATGACGTGAAAAGAATCATTGCCAAAATGCCGAACAAAAAGCAGACGCTGTTCTTCTCAGCTACGATGCCTCCTGAAATCACCAAAATGGTTAAAACCCTGCTGGTTGATCCAGTCAAAGTAGAAATCACACCGGTATCTTCAACGGTAGACCGCATTGAGCAGTCTATTTATTTGCTGGAGAACGGCAAGAAGCAACATATGTTGAACCAAATTTTGGAGGATAAATCCATCGTCACGGCATTGGTGTTCACACGCACGAAGCGCGGCGCTGACCGGGTTACACGTGATTTGGCCAAAGCGAATGTTACGGCACAGGCTATTCATGGCAACAAGTCTCAGAACGAGAGACAACGGGCACTGAACAACTTCAAGAGTGGTGCAACACGTGTATTAGTTGCGACGGATATCGCGGCAAGAGGAATTGACGTAGAGGAACTTTCACATGTCATTAACTTTAACCTGCCTAACATTCCGGAAACGTATGTTCACCGTATTGGACGTACAGGGCGAGCTGGCAAAAGCGGGATGGCCATATCGTTCTGCGAGAAGGATGAACTTCCATTCCTGAAGGATATCGAGAAAGTAATCAAAAAGACGATTCCTGAAGTAAAAGGTCATCCGTATCCAATGACAGGTGTACCTGTGTTTGATAAAACCAGCAAAGCATCAGGCAGTAAACCTTCGTTCAACAAATCGGCTGCAGGCAAACCGGCGAAGTCCAAAGCTAACCCGGCACGCAAGCCCAAATCCGAATGGTTTGCCAAGAGTGGTAAATCAAACAGTAGTCGTTCAAACGACGGTAGACCCAATAGCAGTAGATCAAACAGCAGTAGCAGTAAATCTAACCATGGCTCATTCAGCCGTAGCAGCAAAACTAGGAATGATAGAGCCAATTAAGATCTAAATAAATCCAGATAAAACCTTCTCCATTCATTTGGAGGAGGTTTTATTATGTGCTTTTATGTGCAACGAGCTTATTTACATACGAACTTACATTCGGTATCATTATATCGTCCACTGGTGAAAGGGAGGTACTGACTTGAAGGATACGATGATTGAATACAGTTTGAAGAAGAAAGGTGCGACCAAGGATTATCCATTTGGACCTGATCCAGTCGCGATTAAAGTTGCGGGTAAGATGTTCGCGCTTATTTTTGAAAACAAAGAAAAGAACTGTCGTTTAAACTTAAAATGTGATCCCATTATTGCAGAGAACCTGAGAGAGCAGCATGAAGCAGTTCAACCGGGATATCATATGAACAAAAAACACTGGAATACCATTACACTGGATGGTTCATTGTCCGATGAAGATGTCTATGTCATGATCGATCACTCGTATGATATGGTTGTCAAATCCCTTCCAAAAAGCGTTCGGGAATCTTTGGCCGAATGAGGAGAACATATACCACTTTCTCTACATCTCATTCATCATGTTATTGACATTTAAGAGGTAGGTGAAAAGGCTAATGGTCTGCTTCTCTAACAGAATGAATATCCTATGAAAATGAAGACATATTTGAAGTCCATTTGGTTCCATTACCTTGGAAATAAACAAGATCGAACAGCCTTGTTTAATGTGGCTTCCCTTGTTATCAATGCTGTAACAGGGATAGGCAAGTTAATCCTGGGCATATATCTGCTTTCGGGATGGTTCATTACAAATGCTGTATATTATCTGATTCTGTGTGTGGCAAAAGGCCAAGTGCTCCATAAATATACAGTTACCAAGAGGATGGACTCTCCCGAAGAAAGATATAGATTGGAGCTTACGGTATATAAGCGCGGAGGTCTGTTCCTGTGTTTACTAGGCGTGTCCTATTCGATGGTCTGCCTGCGAATGTATCTAATCGGCGATGCCTTCATATATGAGGGTAACATCGTGTATATCGTAGCAACAGTCGCTTTTACCAAGATGGTTTTTGCCGTGTATGGTACCTGGGCTAACCGTCATCTCCATAACCCGATCATATCTACATTGAAAATGATTAACTTCACCGATGCGATGGTATCCATCGTGGTGACCCAAGCGACATTACTTACCATGCAAGGCTCACCTCTTGCATTAAAAACCAGTAGCTTGTTTGGCATGGGGTGCAGCGTTTTATTTTGTTTGATGGGGGTCTGGATGATGTTCCACAAAAAAAAGGAAACAGGCACGGATCCAAACCGATCTCCTGGCACTGAATGTTAACATTGAAGCATTAAGAGCAGCAGGAGAAGGTAATTTTGGTTGACGTTTCAGCATGTTGATCAATACATATCAAATGAATTGCACATGACGGAATAGACGAGTGTCATCTATACTTAAAGTGACAACGGAAGAAGGCGTATTGGCAATCAACTTAAGGAGTGATATCTATGGATCAACAACAACAATTGGCAATGGTACAACGTATGCGTCAAAATGTCGTCGGTACAGGTGCAGCTCTTCAACCCAGTTCCACGTATGCGGTCACAGTAAAAGAAGTCATGATTCCTACGACGAAAGGTGATACACGTGTACTTGTGTATACACCGGATAGGGACCATTCCGCTCCTCTGCCGGTCTTCTTTAATATGCATGGGGGTGGTTTCATCTTGGGACAAGCAGAGATGGATGACCCATGGTGTCGCTTGATTGCTGATCTATCTGATTGTGTGGTCGTTAATATCGATTACAGTCTTGCACCAGAGCACAAGTTCCCAACGGCGGTCCATGAATGTTACGACGTTGTACAGTGGGTCCACGCCAATCCGCAATCCTTATCGGTTAACCCGTCTCTATTCGCTATTGGGGGGCATAGTGCTGGTGGTAATCTTGCTGCAGCAGTGTGTTTACTGAATCAGCAACGTGGTAGCGAGCTGCCTATTGTACTTCAGGTTATCGATTATGCCGTGTTGGATGTGGCTACAGATCCGGCCGAGAAACCGAGTTTTGAAGAAGCCATTCCAGCCGATATCGCCAGAACGTTCAATGCCATGTACCTTGATACGCCAGAAGATGCGCAAGACCCGTTGGCTTCACCTGTGCTCGCAACATCAGTAGAGGGTCTTCCAGAAGCATTGATTATTACCGCGGAGAAAGATTCACTGGCCCAAGAAGCAAGAACATATGCAGCAAGCCTGGAAGCAAGCGGTGTGAAGGTGACACTTAAGGAGTACGAGGGAGCCGCTCATGGATTTACGCATTTTGGCGATCTCCAGATGGCTGAGGATGCCTGGTACCTGATGAGTGACAAGATCAGAGAAGCATTCTCCAAATAACGAGTATCAGAATGACACATAGAAGGAATATAGTTACCTTGAAGTCGCCTAATGGCGGCTTTTTTTCGTTCATTGGTGTAATTCCTTCAATGGCATGGTGAAACCAAGCTTCTGAGCTTGCGGATGTGTTAATAAACTAGATTATGAGCCTTATTGAGATTATAACGATATCGTTAAGGGTAAGAGTTGTTAAATTAGAGGAAATAATGACCAATACCAGGAGGTTTATTATGAACCAATATAACAGTCCATCCGATATCGCGATTCTTGGCATGGGAACGGCTCTACCTGCTCACCCCGTAGCACAGTCAGATATTGCAGAACTAATCGCTTCTTCTCTTCAGGATCGGCCAGATTTGGCCCGTTTTGCCAGACGAATATTCAAGTCCTGTGGTGTTGAAACACGATATACTGTGGAACCGAGCTATCTGGGTTCACTGGAAGAATGCCGTTATCTGCCCTCTAGTGAGCGATCAGACATCCCGACAACCGAAGAACGAATGAATACATACAAGCGAGAGGCGCTTCCACTCGGGGTTGAGGCGGCAGAGAAAGCCCTGGAGGATTCAGGCGTATCTCCAAAGAGCATCACACATATCATCACGGTCAGCTGCACCGGTCAATATCTGCCGGGTCTTGATGTTATGCTCATCCGTCATTTGGGTTTGTCTGCCCGAGTTAATCGACTGCCGCTGATCTTTCAGGGGTGTGCCGCAGGGTTGAAAGCCATTCAGATGGCACGAGATGTCGTGCAGGGAGCTCCCGGATCACAGGTCCTTGTTGTCTGTGTAGAGTTGTGCACCATTCATTTTCAGCCTGTACAAGATCGGGAAGCGCTGTTTGCAGCTTCATTCTTCGGAGACGCTGCTTCTTCTTGTGTGGTGGGCACACCAGAACCTCAGCACAAGAATTATTTGAGTCTGGGAACGGGTTATTCTGTGCTTCTTCCGGATTCGACTGAAGATATGACCTGGGAGGTGGGGAATCTAGGGTATGACCTGTATCTATCCCCACGTATTCCGAAGCTGTTAGGTGTTCATCTGGAAGAGGAACTGCGTCTCTTATTGCAAAGTGAACAGCTTCCTGAACTATGGGCCATTCATCCGGGAGGACGTGGGATTGTGGACTCTGTGCAGAATGTAATGAAGTTGCGAGACGAGCAAACGAAGTATAGCAGGGATGTCCTCAGAACGTATGGTAACTTATCTTCCAATACCATTCTGTTTGTACTGAATGCGATGCGTGAGGATATGAAGGCACAGGTTCAATCCTCTACGGATGGTGTAGCCATGGCATTTGGACCGGGACTCACCGCAGAGTTGATGAGATTCACTTATGTCCCCTCATTATCTTCAGTGATGGAGGAGCACGATCATGTCCTTTTTTAGAACATTGTCCATTCGAGCCAAGGAAGATGAATTGATGGATGACTTCTCTCTGGGAGGGGAGGAGCTGCGTGAAGCGCTTAGACATCTGAGACGTCTTAACAAAATATTTGCAGCACCTGGCCCAACTCTGGCTGGTGTAGAGAAGTTGTGGAACTCTGTCGGTAAGCCGGATAAGCTGACTCTGCTGGATGTGGGCGCAGGTTCAGGGGATGTGAACCAAAAACTACTGCAATGGGCAGATCGTCAGGATGTTCAGCTGGAAATTACGCTGGTTGATCTGACGGAAGAAGCGTGTGAGGAAGCGAGACAACTATTCCGTGACGAACCCCGAGTCCGAGTACAACGTGCCGATCTTACACAACTGCCGGATGCTTCAGCCGATATCGTGACAGGTTCCCAGTTTGTACATCATTTTGACGGAGATCAACTAGTTGATATGGTTTCTCATATGCTGCGAGCATCCAGATACGGTGTCGTCATTAATGATATTCACCGCCACCCCGTATCCTATAAGGCGGTCTGGATTACTACACGGATGATCTCGCGCAATCGTTATATTCGTCATGATGGGCCTCTTTCCGTAGCCAAAGGCTTTACAGGAAGGGATTGGAAGGAACTTAAACAACGTCTCAATCATGATACGATGACCTATGAATGGAAGCCTTTATTCCGTTACTCTGTTGTTATTCCCACGAAAGGCAGGTGATCTTACGTGTCGAAATCGATAGATGTGATTGTCATCGGAGCCGGAATTGCCGGCAGTACATGTGCAATGCAACTGGCAGGGAAAGGACATCGGACCCTTTTGCTGGATCGCCAGGAGTTCCCGCGGCACAAAACCTGCGGTGAGTTTATGTCACCCGAAACCAAGGAGATGTTAGAAGTTCTGGACATTCACCTTCTGGACCAGTCGAAGAAACCCAGCACCATGGATCATGCCAAAATCGTTATGCCACAAGGCGGAGTGATTGAAGCACCGCTGCCGGGATTCGCATATGGCATAAGTCGATATGAGCTGGACCAGATTTTGCATCAGAAGGCGCTGGAGGCCGGAGCCCAGATTGTGACCAAAGCGACCATAACGAGCATCGAGCAGCTTGAGGATGCCAGTTATGAGGTTCAGGTGAAACAGGGAGATGAGCGGATCAGTTACAGAGCCAAAGCCGTTATCGGGGCACATGGGACCAAAAATCCGCGCGGGATGGCTTCCGCACCTGATCTGCGGGACCAAACCGTATACGTTGGCGTTAAGTCCCACTTCAGCGGGATAGAGATTCCCGCACGCGTAGAGTTATATTTTTGCGAGGGTGGTTACGTGGGCATTTCTCCGATTGAGGATGGTATTGTGAATGTCGCCGCATTATTGACACTGGATACCGTCCAGGGAAGTGGCAAGTCTGTAAATGATATTTTACAGGCGGCATCCCTGACAAACGTTAGTTTGGCGGCCCGTTTAGCCGAGGGAAAACCTGTAGATGGAACGCAAGTGTCGATTGCGCCGCTGCATCTGTCCAACGTTCCTGAGCCGTGGTCCCAATATCCGCATATTGGGGATGCCATGCTGATGATACCACCCTTATGTGGAGACGGAATGTCCATTGCTCTTCGCTCCTCACTCCTGTGTGCAAGGTGGACTGACAAGTACCTGCAAGGTGACATTGAACATGCCGATTGGCAGAGTAATTACACGCTGGAAGCAAGCCGTGAATTCACCCAATTGCTCAGACGCGCAAGAAGAATTCAAAAGCTGGCTTTTGCCAAGACCAATAAATTCTATCCTGGTCTGGCTCGGATGATCCCTGGTCTAGCCGCTTATGTTGTGAAGGCCACACGGTTATCCGAGATGAACGCAGCGCGCTAATAGGCTGAAATTTTGCTCCATACTTATGCGAAAGAGGTTGCTGACGGCGGCCTCTTTTTTGGCGTACAAGCATTAATTTTGTGGAGACAGTTTGGAAATTCGGAAAATGCTCGTATAATAGAATCTAATGTAATGATAGAGAGTTAATTCAGATGAAATGTCGGGAGGCACTATTTAAGATGAACTATTCATTTTCCAATCGTATCGCAGCACTGCAACCATCCATTATTCGTGAGATTCTGAAGGCTTCTTCGGGACAAAATGTGATTCCATTCTCCGCGGGAAATCCTGCTCCGGAAACCTTCCCTATTGAGGCGATTCGCACATTCACTCAATCCATTCTGGAGCATGACCCGGTCACAGCTCTGCAATATGGGATTACGGAAGGATATGTTCCCCTCAGGGAAGCATTGACTCAACATTTGAAGACAGGTTTTGATACCGGTAAACCATCCGATCAATTGTTCATTGTATCTGGAGCGCAGCAGGGGATTGAACTGGCCTGTAAAGTGTTCTGTAACGAAGGGGACACGATCATCTGTGAGAGCCCGAGCTTTATTGGTTCCCTGAACTCCTTCCGGGCATCCGGTGCAAAGCTTGCCGGTGTTCCGATGGAGATGGACGGTATGGATATCGAGAAGCTGGAACAGGCGCTGCAAACGGAGCCCAATGTGAAACTGATCTACGTGATTCCGAGTTTTCAGAATCCGACTGGTGTAACGACGAGCCTGGAGAAACGTAAAGCCATATACGAGTTGGCTAAGAAGTATGGCGTGATGATTTTGGAAGATAACCCGTACGGAGAACTTCGATTCAATGGAGATGATGTACCAACGATCAAATCTATGGATGATGAAGGTCTGGTGATCTATGTTGGATCATTCTCCAAAATTCTGTCGGCGGGACTGCGCGTCGGTTTTGTACAAGCGCCACATGAAGTGGTGGAGAAGATGGTTGTCGCCAAACAGGGAGAAGACGTACATACGGCGATGCTTCCACAGATTCTGGCATACAAGTTCATGACAGAGTATGACTACGCGGGGCATATTAACAGTATTCGTGAGGTCTATCGGAGAAAAGCAACATTGATGATGGACAAACTGCAAGAGCATATGGGTGAGTCCATTACCTATACCCAACCGGATGGTGGACTGTTCCTCTGGTGTGATCTGCCAGCACATGTGCCCATGCTTGATTATGCCAAGACAGCGGCAGCTCAAGGTGTTGCGGTTGTACCGGGAAATGCATTCCTGGTGAACGAGCAAGACCCTTGTAATGCCATCAGACTTAATTTCTCAACCCCTTCAGACGAACAGATTGTCAAGGGTGTAGAGATTTTGGGGCAGGTATTGAAAGGGTATAACGCTTAAAAATGCTTCAATGTAATATATTTACGAAAAGCCGCCAATTGGCGGCTTTTTTGGGCTTTTTCTCGTCCTTAATTATCGATTAATGCACTTAATTCTGCCTGAAATACCTTCTGATTCTTCTGATTGAAAGTACTCAGCAGCACCGTGACAATCCCGTTTCCTTTTCGTCTGGGAGTCAGTCCAATGACTTCTGCAATGACATGAAGTTCATCATCCGGAAAGACCGGTTTCAGGAATTGAATGTTATTCATTCCGGTGCCCGCCACGACATGCTCTCCATAGACCCCAACCTCAATCCATAATTTAAAGGAGATATTCATCGTTTGCATGCCAGAAGCAATTAAACTGCCAAATCGGCCTTGCTTGGCCTTTTCCTCATCCAAATGCATGTACTGTGGATCATAGATTGTGGCAAACTCAATAATATCACGCTTGGATAATGCCAAGGTTGTGGTTTCGTAGCGCTGACCTATTACATATTCACTAAATCTCATGAAGGCACCTCGGTTTCTTTAATATGTTTTATCGTAGTTGATGTTTTGCTAAGAGACATGATTGGACTGACGTGTTAAAATGCTAGTGAACTATCCCGTGTGTATTGCTGTGTTACTGCCATGAAGGACTAAACAGATGAAACTGTCTTTGAGGAGTATATATGATGACAACGATTAAAGATGTAGCTAGGATGGCTGGTGTAGCCAGTTCGACCGTATCTTGCGTACTCAACGATAAAGGGAATGTAAGTGAGCCGACAAGAATCCGAGTGCTTGAGGCAGCGAGTCAACTCAATTACGTTAGGCATGGTCCTGCATCGGAATTAAAACGAAATAGTACACAAACCATTGGTATTATTGTCCATGACATGTCCAGCCCGTATTTCTCGGATTTGGTGAATGGAATAGAAACCGTCGTTATGAGTCATGGATACGATATGATCGTATGTAGTTCGTTGGGTGGAGAGAAGTCGACAGCCCATCGTTACATTCGTGAACGAAGAATTGACGGAGCTATTGTTATCGCTCAGAATATTCAAGATCAGTTGCTGATTGAAGCATCTGAAGCAGGGTTTCCGATTGTCGTCATGGATCGGGATCTGGATGCTCAACATATTGTAAAGGTTTTGATGAGTGATACGCAAGGCGGTTACTTGGCTACCCGTTATCTGATCGATAAAGGGCATCGGACAATAGCTTATATTAGTGGCCCGTCACAATCGGAATGTAATCTCCATCGTTATCAAGGTTATTTGAAAGCCTTGAAGGAGGCAGGCATCGAAGAGAACCCCGAATGGAAAATTGGCGGACAATACATGAAGCAAGATGGCTACAATGCAGCCAAGAAACTGCTTGAAGGAGAGCTGCCATCCGCTGTATTTTTTGCAAATGATGAAATGGCGATCGGCGGCTTGGAAGCCTTCAGGGAGCATGATATCTCAATACCTGAGCAGTTATCCGTAATTGGCTTTGACAATATACCTGCATCTCAATACATGAATCCACCTCTAACCACATTTCGTCAGCCGAAGAGGGATGCAGGCCAGCTTGCAGGTCATGTTCTCTTCCAACTGCTGAACGGAGAGATCGTAGAGACGTTATATACACTGGACATCCAATGCGTGGAACGTGATTCTGTTCGGCTCCTCAACCTGAGTTGAGGAGTTTTTTGCATTCAATAGAAATTTAAATACTTAAAAAGAAAGGAGAGTAGCCATTTATGCATAATATAAAGACGAGGAGTTTTTTGCGTTGGAAATAAATGGAGGTTGATACGATGGGCGTACCCACTTTTTTGGAGACAGGCCATATGCAAGAAGGTTTTCCCATTCGGGTAATTCATACAGGAAATCAATTCAATTATGCTGCACACTGGCATGATGAGGTTGAACTGGTTCTCGTCAATGGTAAGAGTGCCAGAATTGGCGTGAATGACCACGTGTGTGAGTTGGAAAAAGGGGATGTGCTGCTGATCAAACCAGGGGATGTGCACTGCTTTTTGCCGGGGACCGAACATTTGACCATTATCTTGTTCCGACTCGAATTGTTAACCGGTAGTTTCACGACCGAAGCCGAAATTCAGGATCTCGGACAACTTTTCAACAAAACAACAGTTATTCCCTCGAATACGGGAAGTCAGAGCAATCTGACTCAATATATAGATGACATCATTACCGAGAAGAAAAATCAGAAGCCGGGATACCGATGGTTAATGGTATCCAGATTGTATGATCTCATCATACTTTTATTACGTACCAAAGTACCGGTTACCACCGAAGAATCTTCATCTTCAGGATGGGCATGTACTTCTTCCAAAAAATTTGAATTCCTTGAATCGGTCTGTGAATACCTGGAGGAGCACTATGCTGAGCCCATTAAGCTGGAACAGGTGGCGGAACATATTAAATTCAGCAAGTTCCATGTCTGCAAACTGTTCAAGGAGATCAAGGGAGTAACACTGATGGAATACTTGAATCATTTTCGAATTATCAAGTCCGAGTGGGCCTTATTGTTCCGTCAGGATACGATTCTGGAGATTGCGATCGGACACGGATTTAACAATGTTAACTCCTATAATCGTCTTTTCAAAAAATATAATGACTGTACACCCTCCGAATTTCGTAAGAAACATCGTACGAATATCACAAAATATGGAGGGTAATGCACAATATTTGTGGAGAAAGCCCTCTCTAAAATCAATATACTCTAATAAATTGTAAGCGTTTCCTTTTTGAAGGAGGGGGCCTATGAAGAAGTGGTTTAAGCCAACTATTGTATTGGTATGTGCAGCGATGTTGTTAGCTGGTTGTCAGTTCAGTCCATCGAGTCAAACCAAGCAACAGGAGATTACCGTGTGGAGTTTTACGGATGAAGCAGGGTACGCCATCGAGAAATTTGAACAGAAATATCCTGACATCAAAGTGAACTTTGTCAACATCCCTGGTAATTTCTATATCACCAAGCTGAAATCTGCGCTACAGACAACCTCGAAGGCTCCAGATGTATTTATGATTGAAAATGCGAATATTCGAGAGCTGATTGACGTTCCATATCTGGAGAATTTATCAGCTTCGCCGTATAACGCCAATGAACTTATTCAGGAACAATATGCTTTTGTTCAAGCCAATGAACAGGACAGTGAGGGAAATGTCAGAGCGATAGGTTATCAGGGAACACCAGGGGGCATCTACTATCGTCGGGATTTGGCGAAAAAATATCTGGGCACCGATGATCCTGAGAAGGTGGGTTCACAGATCGATACATGGGAGAAGATCTTCGAGATTGGAGAGAAGGTGCAGCAACTTAGCGGGAATAAAGTACATGCATTGGCGAATTGGAATGCTATATCGAATTCATATGATGGTATACCTTGGGTGAAGGACGGCAAACTTGTTATCGATCCAACGTACTTGGAAGTGCTCGATCTTGTACGTGAAGCACGTGAGCGGAATGTACTTGCCGAGTATGAAGATGGAAGTGCCGGTTACGCTGCATCCATGCAAAAAGGAGAGGTCATGTTTTATCCCGGGGCAACCTGGGGTTTGCAATATACGTTCAAGGCAAACGCTCCGGATACCGAAGGCATGTGGGGCTTAGCCCAGGGACCGTCAGCCTTTAGTTCAGGTGGAACCTATATCGCGATGTACAGTAAAAGTGAGAAAAAGGATTTGGCCTGGAAGTTTATTGAGTTTTATAATTTTGACCACGATTTTCTATCCCAGTTAGCGAAAGAACAGGATTATTTCACCAGCAACATGGTTGTGAATGATGAACTTGCCCCGTCTCTCTCATCGTCCTATCTAGGAGGACAGAAGCATTTCGAGTTTTTCTCGGAGGCTGCAAAACGGGTACCAGTATACGAACGCACCAAATATGATGCCACGATTAATAATGATATCTACAAGATTGTACTCCAGTTATATCTCAACAAGGACATACAGACCAAGGAAGAAGTCGTAAAGCGAATCAAACGTGATGTTACCTTGAGATTTCCGGAGCTGGAAGTGGATTAGTAAGCAATTGAATATACACATCCGATGATAACTGGGGGGATAGAACATGTTTGCCAAAACGATTCGCAAGGACCATTACGGCTACTACTTCATTGCTCCGTTTTTTATTATTTTCACCACTTTTGGGTTGTATCCCATTTTATATTCGCTCTACATCAGTTTCACCAACTTTGATGGAATCACGACACCTGACTTTGTAGGGATCGGTAACTACGTTGCCGTATTACAAGACCCGTTGTTCTACAAAACCTTGTTTAATACGTTATTCATCTGGGGCGTATCTGTAGTTCCACAGCTCACAATCTCACTTGTGTTGGCTTTTATCCTGAATGATAAGCTGCTCAAAGGACGGGACTTTTTCAGAGCCGTATACTTTTTTCCCAACATCGTTACGGCGGCATCACTTGGATTGCTTGTCAGCTTGATTTTTGACTGGCAGTCTGGCGGACTGAATCATTTTTTGGTGCAGACCGGTATAATACAAGATCCAATTAACTGGAAAAATGATCCCTGGTTTATGCGTCTGATTGTATCATCCATTTTGTTTTTTCAATACTTCGGCTATTCCATGGTCATCTACCTTGCAGGTCTTCAGGGCATTGATCCTTCATTGCTGGAAGCTGCACAGATGGATGGCGCGAAAAAGAAACATATTTTCATTCATATTATCGTGCCGATGCTCCGTCCAATTATTCTGTTTCAGATGATTACATCTATTATTGGGGGCATCCAGATTTTCGATCAGCCATTTACACTAACCAACGGCAATGGCGGTCCTGACCGAGCAGCCATGACGAGCATTATGTATCTCTATAATGTAGCATTTCAGAGCACACGATTTGGTTACGGCGCTGCCATCGCATTTTGCCTGTTTATTATCATCATATTGTTGTCCGTTGCATCCTTCATCATGACCAAGCGGAAGAGCCGTTCATAGGGAGGGGAGTTCTTATGCAAACTGCAAAATCAGTTGAACAACCAAATGCGGCGATTCAGCAATATGCCAATACAAGGGGCCTGACGGCAGGTAAAATCATCATCTATCTGTTGCTGACAGGTCTTGCCGTGCTCTGTATTATTCCATTTTATCTGATGCTCATCTATTCCACACATAATAATGCAACGATTGCTTCGACGTTTACATTTCTTCCCGGATCATTCTTGATTGATAACTATATGAACATGGTATCCAAAATCAACATTTGGCGTGGGTTTGCCAACAGCATATTTATTGCCGGAACATCGACCGTATTATCTCTGTATATTGGGGCCTTAACTGCGTATGGATTTGCCAAATTTAAATTCAAAGGACGAAACGGGTTGTTCCTGTTTCTGTTAGCAACCATGATGGTACCGGGTCAACTGGCTCTGATTGGCGTATATCGACTATTCAGCATGATGGGACTTCTGGATAGTTATGCCGCAATTATTTTGCCTGCTGCGGCTAACGCGTTTAATGTATTTTTTATCAAACAGTTCATGGAGAGCAGCATCCCGGATGAGATTATTGAATCTGCGCGGGTGGACAGTGCCGGTGAGTTCCGGACGTTCAATCAGATTGTACTGCCTATTCTGGGGCCGGCAATCGCCGCCCTGGGCATATTCACGTTTATCGGATCATGGAATAATTTCCTGACACCGCTGGTGCTATTTTTCTCCCTGGATAAATATCCGCTTCCGGTATTGGTTGCGCTAGTGCAGGGGTACTATGGGATGGATTATGGGCTCTTGTATTTGGGTGTAGCGATCTCAATCCTGCCTATTATCATTGTATTCTCTATATTTTCCAAACAGATTATTGGGAGTGTTGCTTTGGGTGCTGTGAAAGGATAGTGATCAATAGAAAATAGGGAATTGCAAAGAGCAAGATCAACGAATTCATAGGAATGAATAGTGTTCTATATCATCAGAGTCGCTCATGAGGGCGGCTTTTTTGGCATTCACTATTTTGCGTATATATCCCATCTGATAAGTAAAGGATACCTTTAACTGAGAATATCTGGACGGAGCGTTTACGGAAAGGGGAGGCGTCATGGACACATCAGCGATAACACAACAGGACCTGCCATTAACCGGAAAACTTGTTATTGATCAAGAAATGTTACGCTCCGTTTTTGCGGGTTGCTCGGACGTTGTATTTCATACATTCCAAACCGCGTGTCTTACTTCAGCATTATGCGTATATTGTGTTGGTGTATGCGATACGGAGCGGCTGGAGAGACAGGTACTAACCCCCCTTCAGGAAATGGGGATCGAAGCTGCGCAAGTTCCGCTAGCTTCTGTTAAGCAAGTTGAAACGACTACTCAGGCAGTACAGGCCATATTTGAAGGAGAAGCTCTGTTACTGCTGGACGGTTCAATAGGCGGAACTACATACCCTCTATACCAAGCTGCAAATCGTTCAACGGAAGAACCGTTAGCTGAATCGACCGTGCGTGGTGCACGGGATGGGTTCACAGAGTCGTTGACCATGAATATGTCTTTACTGCGCAAACGTCTCAAGACACCTGCATTGAAGATTCATACACGTAACATGGGAGAACGTACAAACACCAGTATTTCACTTGTATACATGGAGGGGATTATTGACCCCAAACTTGTTAAGGAAGTGCAGACACGACTTGCCGATTTAAAGCTCCAAGACGTACTGGAGAGTCAATACATTGAAGAAGGGATTATCGATGAGCGATATTCACCATTTCCACAGATGATTGCGACGGAGCGCCCGGATGTTGTTGTTTCCAACTTGCTGGAAGGTCGGTTTGCTATTCTCGTTGACGGAACGCCGTTTACCCTTATCGCGCCAGTAACCATTTTTTCCATGTTACAATCTCCCGAAGATTATTATCAAAATGTGTTCATGAGTGTTTTTGTACGCTGGCTGCGATACATTTTTTTTGTTTTATCCATGCTGCTTCCATCGGCTTATGTAGCGATTACGACGTTTCATCAGGAGATGATTCCTACCGTATTACTTCTCAGTATTGCTCGGGCGAGAGAAGAGATCCCTTTTCCTGCCCTGGTGGAAGCGCTCATTATGGAAATTGCCTTTGAAGCATTGCGTGAGGCTGGCGTCCGATTGCCCAAGCAGGTCGGATCAGCGGTCAGTATTGTGGGGGCCTTAATTATTGGGCAAGCGGCGACGAGTGCCGGAATTGTCTCAGCCCCCATGATTATCATTGTAGCGATTACCGGTATCGCTTCTTTCATGATCCCTCGCTATGCTGCCAGCATCGCGACCCGTCTACTACGTTTTCCCATGATGTTTCTTGCAGGAACGTTGGGACTCACGGGTGTCATGCTGGGAGTCATCTTGGTTGTCATTCATCTAAGCAGTCTTCGTTCATTTGGAACACCTTATCTCTCACCGGTAGCACCTACGATGGCTAAGGAACTTAAGGATGTATGGTGGCGTCCATCTCCAAGGAACAAACCACACTAGAACAATCTACATTCGAGCAAACAAGGGAGCGGGATTACATATGTTGACGGACAAAGGGAAAATATCGGTGACTCAATTGGCATTTATGGTCTTTCCCGCCATTCTCGCGACGGCTATTTTGTCTGTGCCTGGAATTACAATGCACTATGCAGGACATGACATGTGGATGACTCCAATTATAGGTTCAATCGTTGGATTGGCTGCTATTGGTATTTCCGTTGGACTTGATCGTTTGTACCCTGGAAAAACGCTCATTCAATCCAGTGTATTGATTATTGGTCGGATTCCAGGCAAGTTATTCGGTCTGATATATATCGCTTTTTTGCCCCACCTGACGGGCTTGATTATTCGAGAATACGGTGAATTCATTGTCAATAATGCACTTCCACGTACACCTTTGTTTGTTGTGATGGGGACGATGGTTGTTGTATGTGCGATTAATGTCAGACTCGGGATTGAAGTTGTCGGACGAACCGCTCAGGTGTTTGTTACCCTGCTGATCGTTCTGCTGGCTTTGATTTTTATATTGTTGATTGGTGAACTGAATCCTGCCGAGCTGTTTCCTTTTATGGAGAAGGGTCCAATTCCCATTATTACGGGGGCTGCTGCACCTGCTGCATGGTTTAGTGAATATATCGTGTTGGCTTTTCTGCTACCTTATGTGAATGAAAAAAAACGAATAACCCGGGTCATGCTGGGTTCCCTTGTATTTACAACAACTGCGATGACAGTTACCAATCTGTTTTGCCTGTTTTTAATTGGTGATTTGACGGATACATTTGTATTTCCAGTCATGATCGCAGCAAGATACATAACCATTGCGGACTTTCTGCAACATATCGAATCCCTTATTATTGCCATCTGGATTTTCGGTATTTTCGTTAAAATTTCCGTTTTTCTATATATCTTTGCTACATCAACCGCGGAATGGTTTGGTTTGCGGGACTACAAACCTGTGGTTGGTCCACTTTCGTTTCTGTGCATGGTATTTGCTTACTGGGTTGTGTCCGGTGGATCTGGTGTTTCCAGTTTGGTTAGTGCTTCAGCCAACTTGTATACGATCAGCATTTTATTAATCCTTCCGGCTATGATCTACGGTGTTGCATGGCTGAAGAAAGGGTGGGCACATTTTCGGAAGAAGAATCGAGCGAACACCTGATTGATGGGGGGAGGAGCACTTGCGAATATTTAGAGTACTACTAATGCCAATATTGTGTTGTGTGCTTTTAAGTGGATGTTGGGATCGTATCGAGATTAACGATTTGGCTATCGTGCTGGCTACAGGGATAGATTATGAAGATGGTGAAGTACAATTGACTTCACAGATTTTCATTCCGCGAAAGGCGAGTGCAGGAGATAGCAGTGGGAGTGGAGGCAGTCCAAGCGGGGTAACAATGATTCGAACAGCGGAAGGACGTACAATTGCCGAGGCATTGAATCGGTTACAACGTAAAGTTCCCCGGAATATGTTCTGGGGCCACTGCGAAGTCATAATCATTAGTGAGCAAGCCGGCAAACGCGGTATCCGCGAGTATATCGATTTCTTCCTGCGTTACCCTCAGTTCAGGGAGCATGCATATGTCTTTTCCAGCGATAAGGCTGCGAAAGATATCCTTGCGTTACTTGATCCACTGGAGCGAAGTTCTGCTGAATCGTTGCGTGAGATGGCCAATTTGAAGTTAGGTACACGTGTTACTGCGCTTGAACTGGCTAAATCTATTGAAGGTCCGAGCAGTTCAGCCATTTTGTCTCGCATGTTAATCTTACCCCCGGAGCCCGATCAGGATAAACTGACGACAACGCCATATGTGAAAGGTCTGAGTATGTATAAGAAGGATCGTTATGTCAAGACGGTCAAAGAACCACTAAGCGTAGGTGTATTACTACTTGCAAAAGAACTGAACAGCATTATCATGCCCGTTGAGTTTGAGCCGTTAAAGGGTTCTTTTTCGATAAGACTCATTGAAAATAAAACCTCCTTGAAGCCGCGAATTGTAAACAAACAGTGGAGTATGAAGGTCGACATCCAAACCAGGGGAGAAGTGGTGTTAAATACGACGGATGCCAATCTGACGGATCCCGCTGTATTAACTAAACTGGAAAAGGAATGGTCGGCTAAACTCACATCTTTGGCTCATGATGCTTTAGACATGTCCCAGAAAGAGCTGCGCTCCGATTTCTTCAAATTCGCAGTTGAATTCCGCAGATATTACCCGCATCAATGGAAAGCGCAGGAGAAGAACTGGGAAACCATCTATCCTGATATGGACGTGGAAGTCAACGTAGATGCACATGTAGTACGTACCGGAAAATCAACAGGACCACAGGGGATACCTAATGAGGACGAAAGTTGAACAGAATCGGCTCCTGTACAAGCCTGGAAGAGAGGTGATTGCATGAAACTAGGCTCAATCCTTGGAATATTGATGCTGGCGACTGCGATAGTGTATGGAGAGTGGAAGAGCAGCAAAGAGAAGCGAGCCAGAATAGTGAGCGCGGGATTTACTGCTGTGGCGGCAGTAATTGGGATCATTCTTCTCTTTCAGCCCCGTTTGCCTGGTCCTACCCAGTTTGTGAAGCTTATATTTGGAAGTGTGGATAAATTTATAAAATAAGATGATGGGAACAAGAAGGACCAAGTCTCTGCGTACCAGAGGCGCGGTCCTTCTTTTATTTAAGTTGTAGCCAGTTAGAAAGTTTACTCTTTGATCACAGAAGCATTTACGGCATCTTCCATTTTCGTATTGTAGGAACGGAACAGACCCAGACGCCAGAACGCGGCTCCTTTGAGGTCATAACGTTTGGCGAGACCCAGCTTATCATCAACAGAGGACGGCGTTTCACTGCTTAGACTGATACCGAGCAGAAGTTTACTCTTTGGGACACCGGCCTGAATGGCTAATTGAATCGCCTGATCTACAAGACTATTTGGCTCAGGTACCTGAGATTTGGTGCCAACCGGATTATACTGATAGGCCATAATAATAAGATCATCTGCAATAGAGGCAAGTGTTTTGTAATCATAACCTTTATAAGCACTATTTAGCGGCGGTACCGCCAGAGATAAAGCTGTGTCCTGGGGCAAGGAACTTTTTAATTGTTTCACGTAAGCATTGAGCAGCTTCTGTTGTTCTACCGCATCCAGTTTAAAGCCCAATCCTTCAAAATCCAGAACAACTCCGCCAAAACCATGCTCTGCGACAGCAGCAGTTATGCCTTCAATCGATTTCTGCCGCAGGCTCTTGTCGCTCAGAACTTTGGTCAGTTCGCCATTTCCGTCCAAGGCATACACCATGAGCTGTGGTTGGATCTGTTGATCTGCTGCATCAGCAACGATGGACTGCGGTGTAATATCACCCGCAGCAGCAGGGAGACGGTACTCATCTCCTTGGAGCGTAAACTGACCTTCACGATCAATGCGGCTCCAGCCAAAGGCTACGGAATTCATGGAAGTAATAAGGTCCTTTTCTTGAAAGGATTGCAATGCATAGAAAGCTCTCAGGTGCATCTCGCGTTGTGGGGAGACAAGGGAGACCGTCTTGGTTGCTTGATTCCAGCTTACTTGTACACCGAATTGGTTACTGAACGAACTTAGTGGAATAAGTACGCGGCCCTTCCGCTGAACGGGTGCCGCTGCGAGTGTAACTTTTTTTCCATTTACGGTCGCTGTGGTGCTGCCAACTTGTAATAGTACCTCGGTAGTTTGTCCTTTCACAGTGTTCGTTGCTTTTACAGTCTGTGATTTGCTGTTCCAGGTAATATCGATACCTAGGGCTTCCCCGACCGTCCGAAACGGAACGTAAGTGACACCTCTATCAATACGTGGAGCTGCATCAAATGTCAGGGGCACATCATCCAATTGAACTGAGATGGCCGGGGCAGCATAGGCTCCACTGGGGGTACTTCCAAGAATAGAGAGAGTAATTACGGTAACCGCAGCGATGTTTCCTACACGTTTAATAAGCATCGTTTGTGTCCTCCAACTCCGTACATAATAGTAGAATTATATTTTGAACAGAATCTAGTAATCTAGCATATGTATCATAACAAAATTTTCATATCGTTCCAATATAAGAGTCTGGAATATAGTCATATATACCCTATCCCTGTTTAATAGGTTCTTCCGAGTTAGAAGTCCAAACACAATAGTACGCTACGAATATACTATCCTATCCCAACATTAGGAGGTAGATTGATGAGCACATTTCTGGATGCAAGAACATCACAAAATGCCAGTTTGGCCAACTCAATAGCTATTCCAATATTATTCCTGAACACCCCACAGCTCTTTGGTCAAATTGGTCTGCAAACTGCCGGAGCAGGAGCCAATCCCAGAGTTCAATTTAAAGGGACGGTTTCTGTACAATTACCTTTAGCTCTTGTGGGCATAACGATTACCGTTGTAAGAGGTACCTTGTCAACGGACCCGGTTATTTACTCCGCAACGTCCACATTTGGTTTAAGCGTATTGGCACCACAAGTAATTACATTCTCTGGAAATGATTTTAATCCACCGATTTTACCACAATTAACTTACACTGCTTTTGTAAGCTCCAACTTGCTGGGAACAATCCGCGTTGGTCCCGAGAATTTTGATGGATTTGTGGTCTCTGATTAATAGCTCGCTCTAAAAATAGTTATGTTATCGTAAAAACAACCCCATATCTCTAATCTACGGGAAACCGATTAGAGGTATGGGGTTGTACATGTTTGTTCAATCTGAAACGACATATCCGTCGAAACTCTCGGGTCCCACCCGAGTAGTACCGAGCAGGTTTGTGCTGATAAATGCGGTATAGGTTAATTGAGGCATAAGCGGTGGGTTATAGTCAGTGGAAGAGAAGACAATCACTTCAGGGTTAAGCAGACCATTCAGACCATATGTGTGGTTTCCCGAGTATACAATTGGATCGGTTGCGATTATTCCTCTTACCACAGTAATCCTCACTATAAAAAGTGCACGCGGCAATTGCACCGTGATGGTTCCTTTTAATGAAACTCTTAGATTGGTTCCGGCTCCAGCGGTGATGAGACCAATCTGGCCGAATAATTGTGGCGTAAAAATCACTGGAATCGGTATGGAAATGGAATTAAACAACGCAGCATTTTGCGATGATCTTGCATCCAGAAATTGAGTCAACGTATATACCTCCTATCTGTTTCAGATAGAATAATATATTCATCATTCAGATTTTCGCATGGACGGAGGGTGCAGCGCTGGAGATATTAAAGACAAACCGACTGCCCATAGGACTGGACTCTTTAAGCCATACAATGCCACCCATTAATTCAGCGAGTTGTTTACAGATGGACAGGCCAAGCCCCGCTCCGCCATACTTTCCTGAATTACCATGAATCTGGGAATAGGATTTGAACAACAGATCCTGACGGTCCTGCGGGATGCCGATGCCCGTATCCTTTATTTCGTAGGATGCATGGAGAGTACCTTTTGTATCAGCAGATACCTCAGTAGAGATGCATACTTCACCTGTCTCCGTAAATTTTAGCGCATTCCCAACGAGATTGATTAAAATCTGACGAACTTTGTGCTGATCGCCCATAAGCATCAGATGATCATTAATATTATATTCTGCGTACAACCTAATTCCTTTTTTCTGTGCTTCAGAAGAGAATAATTGTAATACATGTTCAACTGTTTCAGTGACACTATAGGGCTTGATCTCCAGAGAGATCGCACCAGCTTCTGCTTTGGAGTAGTCCAGAATCTGATCCATCATCGACAGAAGGCTGGCGCCACTTGACTCAATGACATTAACATATAACGATTGATCCTCACTTAGCCTGGTCGATTGCAACAGATTGGCCATTGCAAGAACACCATTCATTGGCGTCCGGATTTCATGGCTGAGAACGGCCAGCAAATTTTTCTTTTCTTCAAGCACTTTTGCAGCGGTCTCTTCCGCCTGTTTTAATTGTTGCAGAGTTGTTTCCATCTCAAGAAGACTCGTGAAAAAGGAAGACAAGGAGAGAAGCAGATCCACGTCCTTTTGTTGATAGGAATAGAAATCCTGATCAAATGAGCAAAGGGAGCCGTAAATTTCTCCGTTCTCATTATGTATAGGCACACCGACAAATGAACACCCACCTACGAATTCGGTTGCGTCCATATGTCTGGTTAATGGATGTGTTAGATTATTATTGATTACTAACGGGCCTTGGGAATGTTCAGTCACAAGTGCACAGTATGACTCGGCGTTATCAACGACCAGCCCCTCACCCAGAATGAGTTTGTCACGATTATATACGTTCAGAACCTTGGTGGATAGATGATCCAACTGGGCAATACAAAACGTGTTTGCAGGAATTAACCTGCTTGCCGTGTCCATGACATTAGCAGCCGAATCATATAATTTATGTGAGACAAGGGATAGTACATCAATGAATTCTGTTTTTAACATATTGATTTGACTCCTCCTGATTGTAGAAATTCGTTGTGCACTGTATTCAGTATATATGAATTTGAAGAATCGATCATGTATGGTTTTGACAGTGGAAGACGGAAATGAGAAAATATAATGCTGTGTAACATGTATATATTAATAAAGTTTTGGAGGCAAATCAATGAATCAGCGTTTTCGAATTACCCGATCCATGCAGGAAAGCAATGCGGAACAATCCATCTCGCTGGAAGAGTGCAAACTCTACTTCGAATCCCAACCCGATTTTACCTATTCACCGGTTCTTAACATTGTAGGAGCTGAGAGCACCATGACCATCGACGGGGACTTTTTTATGTGGGACCTTGAGGGTGCACAGATTGCTTTTCGTTTGTACATGGGGGATCTGTATGTAGCTATTTCTAACGAAGCTATTGTTCCCAAAATGATTGAGATTGCAACGGATCTACGTGCAGATATCGTTGAAGGATAAGAAGTAGAGAACTAGAGTTTGATAAAAATGTAATGATGTTAGTTGTAGTATGTTTTAGACATCCCTGTAAAAATGAGACTAAAGATTCATTTATATTCCATATCTTAGATTGTAATATATGGAATATAAAACATTTTACAGGAGGGTAATGAAGTGAAAAAGACCAAATTAATACTTGTTGTATTCCTGAGCATGATCCTTGCCTTATCAATAACTGGAATAGGATCGAGTTCAAAGGCTTCTGCAGCTACGGCACGTACACCCATTGTATTGGTACATGGATTGACCGGTTCAGATAGCAATTTTACAGCAATTGAGAGTTATTTGCGTAGTCAAGGGTGGACAAGAGACGAATTATTCGCGATTGACCTTCCTAGCAAACAAGGAAACCAGCTGTTGAACTCCGCAGCAATTAGTCGATTCGTAGATGATGTTCTGCGCCAAACGGGTCATACAAAAGTCAATATTATAGCTCATAGCATGGGTGGAGCTAATAGTCTCTATTACATACTTAACCGTGGAGGCGCTTCCAAAGTGGATAAGTTGATTACCCTTGGCGGGGCTAATCGATTGACCACAACGACAGCTCCGAGTGGAATAAAGGTGACTTCGATCTATTCCACCAGTGACACGATTGTGTCCCCGGTACTTTCCCGTTTGAACGGGGCGAACAACGTTTCGGTTTCCCTCGTATCCCATATCGGTCTGCTGTTTAACTCGCGGGTGAATGCCCTGATCAAAACTGCGTTGAATGAGTAGCTGAACATACAAATGTGCATTCTTTCATAATATTCTGAATGATTGACTTGAACACGACTGGCCATTCATGGTTAGTCGTGTTTTCGTATTACCCGGAAATGGCTCGCTGAGGTAAGTTTCAAAAATAGGTACATCCATTCTATAATTTAGAAATCAGAATAAAAATGGAACAAGTTAAAGGAGTCTGTATACATGCAACCTCAACCGAATGATCGGATTAAAGTTCATCCAGGCTTTTGGGCTGGATTACATCAATTAGGGATTGGTGCTGATGACATCGCTCGTACAGCACAACTATCTCTTGAGACAATAAATAAACCTGTAGTGACCCAATCTCAATACTTCGCAATCTGGCAGGCCTACTCTGATCTCAACGGGGACACCGCCGAGGGCATCATCAAACTTGCAACCGGATATGAAATATCGAAGTATCCTCCACCTGTTCTGGCGATGTACCATGCTCGTGATTATCGTGATGCGTTGAATCGCATGGTGCGTTACAAGCAAATGTGTCCTCCCGAGAGTTTGCAGATTACCGAAGCAGGGGAGGAATGTATCATTGAACTAGGATGGTTACATAAGGAGCAACCAGGTCCGCCATTACTGGTCGGTATTACGCTGGCATTTCTGATCGAACTTGGACGGAGGGGCACAGGACAACCTTTGACTGCCAAAAAGGTTGAGTTCTCCCAACCGATGGGTGACGTAGCCACCCTTGAGGCTTACTTCGGCTGCCGAGTTGATACGAATTCTAACCATAATCGGCTGATGCTGGAACGGAAAGATCTGAGTCTTCCATTTCTATCGTATAACGAGGAGTTACTGGAGATTCTGACCCCGGCTCTGGATCGGTCTCTGGACGAACAAGAGAGCAATCGTTCCGTTACTGAAGTTGTCAAATGGATCATGAAACGCAGCCTTACTGGAAAGCGCCCTGACATTCAGACGGTCGCCAAAGAGCTTCGCATGAGTGATCGTACTTTGCAGCGGCGACTGACGGAGGAAAACACAAACTTCAAGCAATTATTAACCGAGGCCAGACGGGAGCAGGCCCGAGCGTACCTTGCAGATCCTTCACTTGATATCAAAGAAGTGGCATTTCTGGTTGGATATGAAGACCAGAATTCGTTCTATCGTGCTTTCAAGACCTGGGAAGGGGATACACCTTCAAATTGGCGTGTAAGGCAATAACTCTGGCGCAAAATGCTAGTTACTAGGTCCTTCAGACTGCGTAATATTATACCTATCCGGTGTATGAAGCTTGTTGGCAATGTTCAAGAAACGGTTACCGGATAGTTGTAATCATGAAGGAGAAATGCAGGATGGATATGGGACTAAAAGAGAAAACAGCCTTAGTTACAGGATCAACAAAAGGAATCGGTAAAGCAATAGCTTTTGAGCTCGCCCGAGAAGGTGTTCATGTTCTGATTAATGGACGTAATGATGAAGAGGTGGAACAAACCGTTCGTGAAATCAAGTCTACTTTTCCGGAGACCTCTCCGCAAAAGGCTACGGCTGATCTTGTGGATCTGGCGCAACGCCAAGCTTTATTCGAGAAATTTCCTGAAGTTGATATATTAATCAATAACATGGGGATATATGAAATCATGAGTTATGAAGACATAAATGATGAAGTGTGGGAGAAATATTTCCGTACTAATGTACTTGCTGCCAATGGCTTGTCCCAATTTTATTTACCTAAAATGGTGAAAAACAATGACGGGCGTATTATTTTCATCGCAAGTGAAGAAGCCCTTATGCCTTCAGGCCAGATGCCTCAGTATTGCATGACCAAGTCAATGCTGCTGTCATTATCCAAAAGTTTGTCCAAACTGACAGCAGGGAGCGAGGTTACGATCAATACGATCCTGCCAGGTCCAACACTGTCCGAAAACGTACAAGAAATCATTGAGGGCATATACCCTGATGAGGCACTTACTTTTGAGGAAAAAGAGAAAGACTTTATGAAGAGTAATCTGCCACAGTCCGAATTACAGCGATTCATCAAGCCAAGTGAAATAGGCAGACTCGCTGCATTTGTATGCAGCCCATGTGCTTCCGCCTTCAGAGGCTCTCCCATCCGGATGGACGGGGGCATGGTTCCCACCATATTTTAAAATTGTTCAGGATATAGGATATGTATCCATAAGATGTCGCCAGCATTGGCGGCTTTTTTATTTGTAAATGATCTATGCGAGGGCGTCAATCGAGTTTATAATACAGGTATGTTTTTCGAAAACGATTTCTGTTCATTGGAAGCGATTACTTTTATCGATTATATGAATCTAAAAGGGGACACTATCATGATAGAAGCAATAAATCTGGAAGGCATATGGAAACTCCAACTTGATGAACATAAGGTGGAACGTGGTCTGAATTTCTCAGACGTTATTACATTGCCAAATACTACATCTCATGCGGCCAAGGGCAAGAAAAACGAGAATGTGTTAATCGGTGCGCTGACGGATGAGTACTTATTCGAGGGTTATGCCTGGTTTTCACGAGAGATTGAAATTCCCGAACACTTGGCTGGCAAACGTTGTTTCTTGCATCTGGAACGAACAAGAGTTACCACAGTCTGGATTGATGGGGGGGAATACGGAACACAAAACAGTCTGAACACGCCTCACCGTTACGAGATTGAGGCAGGGCTATCCGCTGGAACACATTCAATTACGATTCGTGTGGACAATACCAATTATCCAACCAAAGGGGGTCACCTTACATCCGAAGACACGCAGACGAATTGGAACGGCATCACTGGGAAATTGGAACTTCAATTTTTCGAGCGTGTTTTCCTGGATAATGTTCAGGTCTATCCCGATCTTGCGACTCGATCTTTCGAGATCAAGGCAGCACTTGTTGGTGACCTGCAAGAAGTACGAATCGTGGTTTCAGCTGTTGCAGTCAGTGCAGATCCGGTGTATACGACCGAGGAACAGATTTTCGCCCCGGATTCGCAGGAAATCCAGCTGACGTACAAGATTGGTGAAGATGCGATGTTATGGAGCGATGATGAACCTAACCTGTACCAACTTCATATTCATCTGCAAGATCAGGACGGCGAAGTGCTGGATTCCACCGAAGTATGGACGGGACTACGGGAATTCCGGGCTGCTGGAGACAAATTCACCATTAATGGTCGCAAAACGTTTCTTCGAGGCAAACATGACGGGCTGATCTTTCCGCTCACGGGATACGCGCCAACAGATGTGGATGAATGGGTTCGTATTCTCGCTATCTCCAAGTCCTACGGTATCAATCACTACCGTTTCCATACCTGTTGTCCTCCGGAGGCTGCTTTTATTGCAGCGGATCTGCTCGGCATCTACATGGAGCCTGAGCTTCCGTTTTGGGGAACGATTACGGATGAATCTTCGGATGGGCATAATCAAGCCGAGCAGGATTACTTGATTAGCGAAGGATTTGCGATGCTGCGTGCTTTTGGTAATCATCCTTCGTTTGTCATGATGTCGATGGGGAATGAACTATGGGGAAGCAAGGACAGATTGAATTCGATCCTGAAGGCATACAAAGCATATGATCATCGTCATCTATACACCGAAGGTTCGAATAACTTTCAGTTTGTGCCGGACATTCTGGAGGAAAGTGAATTCTTCTGCGGGGTTCGTTTCTCCAAAGAGCGCCTGTTCAGAGGTTCATATGCGATGTGTGATGCTCCGCTCGGTCACGTGCAGACCGACCTGCCAAATACATTGAAAGATTACGATTCAAATATTGTACCTGAGCAAGGCAGCGATGCTGACCCTTCTGGTCAGACTGGGGACAAAGAGATTCAGATTCAGTATGGGACTGGTTCCAAAACAGTGCAGGCCGAAGCTGGAAGTGACCAACTTGTCTCACACGTACCAATCATCTCGCATGAAATTGGACAGTACGCCACGTTTCCTAATTTCGAGGAGATCAACAAGTATACGGGTTCTCTCAAAGCCAAGAATTTCGAAGTGTTTCGAGAGCGTCTGAATGCCAAAGGGCTGGGACATCTGGCGGAAGCATACTTCAGAGCCTCTGGTAAACTCGCGGTCGCATGTTACAAGGAAGAACTGGAAGCTGCTTTTCGTTCGAAGCAACTAGCCGGGTTCCAGCTGCTGGATCTTCAGGATTTCAGTGGTCAGGGAACGGCGCTGGTGGGTGTACTGGACGCATTCATGGATTCCAAAGGCATGATTACACCGGAGGAGTGGAGAACGTTTTGTTCCGACGCTGTGTTGTTGGCGAGATTCCCCAAATATAATTATCAAGCGGGTGAATTGTTCGAAGCACGCATTGAACTAAGTTACTTCCGCAGACAGGCATTGGACGGACGTCATCTGAAGTGGGAGCTACATGGTGAGGATTCCACCCTTACAGAAGGGAAAGCAGACCTACCAGCGACCCATGGAGAACATTATGTGAATGTCGCGGATCTCAGCATTCGCATTCCTGAAGTCTCCAATATGACCAAAGTGGAGCTTAGACTGTCCATTCCGGGCACGGATATCCGTAAGTCTTACGACCTGTGGATCTACCCGAGACAGGAGGAAGTGGACCTGAGCGGTTTGAATCTATTTACCGAACTCTCGGAACAGGCGTTGGCGCTGCTTGAGCAGGGCGAGGATATTTTACTTTTCCCGAATCCCAATCAGCTTCAACACGCGATCCAAGGTTTCTATAGCACCGATTTCTGGTCTTACCCTATGTTCCGATCCATCTCGGAGAATATGAAAAGAGAAGTTCCTGTGGGCACAATGGGCTTGTTAATTCAACAGGATCATCCGGCCTTCGAACATTTTGTCACAGAGGAGCACTCAACTTATCCGTGGTGGAGCATCGTGTCCGAGTCGTCATCGATCATCTTGGATGAGTTGGATAAAGACTTGAATCCGATCGTGCAGACCATTGACAATTTTGAGCGAAACCACAAGCTCGGCCTGTTGATGGAGTGTCGGGTTCGGAAGGGGAGAGTGCTGATGGGAGCGCTGAATCTGGAGCGTCTGATGACTACATTGGAGGGCAGACAGTTGTTATACAGCTTCCAGCGTTATGTACAAAGTTCCGCTTACCAGCCAGTTGCACGTCTGGAAGTAGAGGAACTTCGCAAGTTGTTTAACTAAGATATAGGGAGAAGAAGTGTCAGGTTTCCCTTAATTATGCCAATTAGCCCCTTCCGCGAATGGAAGGGGCTATAAGACACGCAGATTGAACCGGTTCATTCTCTCATTATGCGTTAAATGAACCTGCACTTTTTAGGATTACATTCCAATCTTTTTCTTCAAAAAGTATGTTGTCTTTTTCCTCTGTTACTCCGATCCGGACCTCAAGGATCACCATCCTGGTTTCAGCCAGAATAGAAAAGAGACTCTCCTTGGTAATCGCGAACTGATTGCCCATACTCACTTGCATGACCTTTCCGTTGACAAGCATTTGCCCACTGCCTGCAAGCACGGTCCATGCTCTACACCCAGTTCTATGCCAGTTCAACCCGATATGTTTGCCCGGTAGAACCGTTATGTTTAATGTGGTTACAGTTGTATTCTCATTGTCTAACGAACTCTCAATGACACGATAACTGCCCCAGGTTGCTTCACCATACATCGGTTTTAATGGCAAGTTACCCAATTGCGCTTTAATTTCATTTGAATTATTTTTGTTGGCAATGAGAATGCCATCCGGACTTGCGGCAGCGATAATACCTGGCACATCAATGACTTGGATGGGGTAGGGAAGCTCGTTAATAATATAGGAATCGGAGGAAGAACCCGAGATTCCACCGTGTCCGATTACATGGGTATCTAACTGTGCGCACAGCGTATCCCAGCTTCCGATATCCTGCCATACTCCCTCATAAGGCAGGACTACGGCTCGCTGTGCCTTTTCTGCAACATGCTTGTCAAAACTCCGTTCAGGCAACGCTTCATACAGGGACAACATTTGATCATAATGAACCGGAAGCCCCATTTTTTTAATATGGGATATCATAAACGCGACAGTGAACGCGTACACACCGCAGTTCCATAGTGCCCCACGTTGTAGCAGCGTTTCAGCAATGGAGGCTTCGGGTTTTTCTATAAATTGTGTTATGGGCGCATAAGCATTACGTTCTTCCCCACCCGGCAGGATGTATCCATACTGTTCTGAAGCATGTGTAGGCCTTGTCCCAATTAAAGCGATATCGGCTTGAGAGTGTTTCAGTATATCCGGCAGTAATTGGAAGTTGCTGAAAAAATCTTCACCTGCGAACACATCAGCTGGCGCGATACAGATCACATCGTCATCTTTGGCCATTCGGAAGGATTGCAGATATAACGTCGCTAAGGCCGCCGCAGTAAAAGTGCCTCGTTTATAAGGTTCCCCAATGACTGGTATTTTGCCTTGAGTATGTCGTGCCGTAATATTAGCCTGATCTTGATGTGAAATAATGAGTGTTGAATCCGTTAGGGATGAACTGTCAAGCTGGCGGCATACTCTGCTGATCATGGATTCCCTACCTCCAGCGGGTGATGGAAGTATATCTATGAACAGCTTGGAGCGAAGCTCATTGGATAACGGCCAGAGCCTTTTGCCAGAGCCGCCGCACAGCATTACGATATGCATGGGCTTCCTCCTTAAGCTCAGGGAGCTTTACTATAGATTTTCCGTTTATGAAAGGAAAGAGAACGATATTTAAGAGCCAGATTGCGGATTTGTTGCTCTTTTAACGAAGAAGCGTTCACATTCAGACTTTTATTCTTGGAACTTCTAAGGACCATGCTGCCTGGGTTTTTCGTATACATAAAATTGGCATACGTTTCATATTCGGAGAAACCAAACTGTTTCTTCTTATTGATATTGGAGATGATCGCTTTGTACCATGGCAGCTTATGAACCGCTTCAATTTTCTGTTTTAAGGCAGCGAGTTTTGATTTGTCGAACAGCATATAATGGGTGACAAAAGAGCGGGGGCGCGGAGCTTTCATGCCTAACAACTTGCGGTAGGTATTGAAATATTCCGGCTGGCTCCAGTCACGGCAGTAAAAGACTGTTTTGCCTTCTACAAGAAATGAATGAGGTTTAATCAGTACGGTATCTGCATCCATGACTAGAAAGTACTTTGCCTTCACAATGGAATCTCCGTTCATTTTGAGCAACTGCTGATATAACCAGCCTGACCGATTCCATCGGGAGGACTGGTAGTGTATGTCGTTTTTGGTTATAGGCAGGACGGATCGCTCATTAACAAAAATGCAGTTTTTAAGGGAACAGAGTTTTCTGATCTTGGTGCTGACCGGAGAAACAATATATATGCTTCCAATGGGATGTTTTACATAACGGCGAATGTTATCGATGACGAGGGGTAGGGTAGCCAAATCTTTCTCGATCGCTGGTATAAGAACATCAATCTTAGGCGCATTGTTCAACCGGATTCCAGGCTGGACAGACATCTTCTCAACTCCTTGCACAAATCGTGATGACTCATTATATGGTATGTGTGCAAAAGTGTTTTGGTCAGGGCATGTGCAAATATACATTTTTACGAATAGGGGCTTTTGTTGAGGGTTCCTTTATCGGTATTACATATAATGCTTGCAGGATCTTGATCAAACAGCAGGCTTTGATGCGGTTGCTGAAGGGAGAGTTTACGACATGGGAGTTGATAAGTTGCAGCCGTTAAGAAGCAAGTGGTTAAAAACAAAATTGATCATTAATAATGAATTAATTAAACCGTTCATCCCCGACACACAGAAATATAACAAGACGAATCTGAAATCCATGATCAGCAAATATGGAATGGTCTATGTCAAACCCGAGAGAGGTACTTTCGGGATGGGTGTTATTAAGGCAGAGAGGGAAAGTCAGCAACATTTTGTCTATCAGATCGAGCAAAAACGCCTGACGTTTGACAGTTTTGAATCGTTTTATAACAGTCTGACTCGTCTGGTGAATAAAAGAAGTTATCTGATTCAGAGAGGAATCCATCTGCTTAAGCACAATAACAGACGTTTTGACATCCGTGTCATGATACAGCTAAGCCCGACCAAACATTGGGAAGCTACCGGAATCATCGGGCGACTGGGTCATCCAAAGAAAATCGTAACCAATTATCATAGTGGTGGTACACCGATGGATATTCACAAGCTGCTAAAATCACATGCATCCACCAAACGCAGGAATGAACTGATTCAAGAGATGAATGAGCTTAGCCTGCGCATAGCTCGTCATATGAAAAAAAAGTACCCGCATCTTAAGCAAATTGGTGTGGATATCGGCCTTGACCACAGTCTGAAACCCTGGATTATTGAAGTAAATGTCAAACCTGACCCATATATATTCAATCAATTAAAGGACAAGACGATGTATCGCAAGGTAATACGATATTACCGCCATGCTTTCCCCAAAAAAACAAAATAACAGACTGGACTTTTCATAGGAATGCTGGAGAAGGTTACAAGCTCAAGAGTCGCCAATGTGGCGACTTTTTTTGTTGATCTGCGTTTTAGGGTCGGAATAATGCATTTCATCCCCATTCGACTCCGAAACCTATGCTAAAATAGTATATTCGAGAGTGAAATTCAGAGTCGATGTCGATGAAAGGCGGATGTTCCCCCATGTTCAATATTGCAATCTGTGATGATGAGGAGCAGCAACGAGAACGTGTGAAATCCATGCTGGTCTCCTTATCTCTAAAAACCAATTTTGATTTTCAAATTAGCCTATTCACATCTGGTGAACAATTGCTCTCACACTACAGAGAGGTTGGGGATACATTCAATATTCTCATCTTGGATGTGGAGATGGGCGGAATGAACGGGATTCAGACCGCTAAAGAGATCAGGAACATGAAGTTTCTGGATGTACAGATTATGTTTCTGACCAGTTACCCGGAATATATGGTGGAGAGCTTTGATGTCATCACCTTTCAATATCTGATCAAGCCAATCCAGCCGCAAGTTTTCGAGGAAAAGATGATTAAGCTGTGTCAATATTTTCAGGCATTGGACAAAAAGTATGTACTAATCAAATCAGACTATGATGAACTGCTGCTGAAATATGATGATATTCTCTGGATTGAGGTCGTCAAAAGTTTAACGATCAAGAACAAGTTGAATTTTGTTACACAGGAAAATGTACATGAAACCAAAGGCATTTTATCCAGCTACGCATCTGGTTTGAAAGACCATGGTTTTTTGCAGATACATCGCTCGATTATCATTAACCTGATGCATGTTCAGAAGTTTTCCGGTACCCAAGTCATTATGTTGAATGGAACGGAACTGCCCATAGGTCGATCCAAGGTCAAAGAAATCAAGGATGCCTACACCAAATACATGATCATGAGGATTCAATGATATGGGTACCTATATGATCTTTTCCATCATCTTTGTGACCTTACTTATGGCATTTCAGGCGAACTTTTATTTTGATTCTGTGTTGGGCAAGTCCAGGCGTAAGCCGCGCAGAGCGATCTATTTCATGGTATTTCTCATGTTGGGTTATTTTTATTTGGTCTCTTCCTTCTCTGATATCATTTCTACTGCTGTTGCTCTGCTGTTAATCTTCAGTCTGGCACAGTCCTATGAAGTGGAGTTTAAAATCAAGCTTGTTTTTACCATCCTGTATGCGGTTCTGATTACAATGGCAAATACGATAGCTGTATATATTCTCGGAGTCTTGGAATCCACAGAATTCATTTCATGGGAACAGTTCAACGGAGAAAACCACTGGATTCTTTCCAAGGTAATGCTGGTTGGTTGCAGTATCATGTTTATTGTTATTCAAATTGTACGTTTAGTGGCTAAACGCAGAAGTTTTGCCGTGCATTATCGTTATTATTTGCTGTTTCTTATCGTACCCATTATTACGATCTATCAGATCAATGTGGCCTCCATATATAGTGAAAAAAACATATTCTACGTCTTTTCTGTACTAGGCTCGCTATTTCTCAACGTGTTCATTGTATATGTATTCGACAACATGGTGGAAAAGGTACAGCTTGCGCATGAAAATACCCAGTTACAGCGTCAGATGGACTACCAGGATGCCAACTATGAGAAGACCGTTCACAGTTTCAAAAACATTAAATCCATCATCCATGATATTAATCAGCAATTTCTGTATATTGATGAATGTATCCAACGTAACGAACTGGCGGCGGCAGGTGACCATATCAAGTCAACATTAAATACCATTGAAGGTGCGTACCAGCGGGTGAACTCCGGTAATCTGGTCATTGATGCACTCGTTACAAATACCTTGGCTATGGGGCAGGCAAACGGGATCAAAATCGACACCAAAGTCCAGCTCCACTCGCAACATATCCAGATCGATCGATATGATCTGTGTGTGGTGCTTGGTAACATGCTTGATAACGCAATTGAGGCCTCCAAGAAAGTTAGACAGGCCGAGGATCGATACATCCTCATTGCCATTCACTCCACATCATCTACACTGGTCATCCAGATTATGAATCATGTGGAGCAACCGATCGTTGACTTGAAAAGTGACAAGCCCAATCCGGAGTACCATGGGATCGGTCTAACCAATATATCGCGAATGTGCGAGAAATATGGTGGACATATGAGTATTGAGCATCAGCATCGGAAATTTAACAACATGGTCGTGCTTCCGTTCCACACCGACAACCCCTGAACCTGCCGTTCAGGGGTTGTTTTTTTCCATTCAGGGTCCGTTTGCGTTTGATCAGTCTCTTCCCGGATATAATGAATTCATTCATAAGAACATTTGAGGGAGGACATACGATGAAGAAACTAATTAGTCTTTTATGTACAGCGGTGCTTGTAATTACACCGCTGGCAGATGTCAGAGCAGAGGCGAATAACAGCGGTACGATTGAGGCACGGGCGGAGCAGATCGCCAAGGAGATGGTGCAAAACTACGGTGTCACCAGTGTGCAATATGCGATCATGGATGAAGGGGAATATATTTTATCAGATAGTGTCGGATTGCACGATAAGGCATCACAGAAGCCAATAGACAAGGATAGCATGTATGGCATAGGCTCGGTTAGCAAAATGGTTGTTACGGCAGCCGCCATGAAGCTGGTCGATTCCGGTAAAATAGATCTGGATGAGCCGCTTACTTCGTATATCAAAGACTTTAAAATGGCAGATGCGCGCTATACTCAAATCACACCGCGCATGTTGATGAATCATTCATCCGGTCTTTACGGTACACATTATGGAAACAGCATGTTGTTTGAAGATAATGACACCCGCAATCATGATGAGTTATTGCTCAAACTTCAGTCCGAAAAACTGAAATCCAAACCTGGTGCATACTCCGTCTACGCCAATGACGGTTTTCAATTGCTTGAAATCCTGGTTGAACGGGTGAGTGGATTAAGCTACAGCGAATATATCGCCAAGTTCATCAGCGAGCCGTTGAAGTTGGAATCAACGAAGACACCACTAGATTCCTTTGACAGAGCACAATTATCCGAAACCTATTGGCCTACACTTGAGATGAAGATGCCTACCGAAAATGCAAACATTATCGGCACAGGCGGAGTGTATTCTACCGCAGAAGAATTGAGTCAATTCGGAGAGGTTTTAATGGGGAACAGACCGGATATTCTGTCCGAATCTGCTGTGAAGGCCATGCAATCTCATGAATATCGTAAGGGCATATGGGTATCTGATGAGCAAAATACGATCAATTATGGCTTGGGATGGGATTCGGTTGACCTTGCACCTTTCAGCGATTATGGGGTTACCGCGCTTGCCAAAGGCGGGGATACCATGTTGTACCATGCCGTGTTAATCACTATACCTGAACATGATATTTCAATGGCGGTTCTATCATCTGGCGGATCTTCCATCTACAATCAGATGTTTGCCAGCAAAGTGCTGCTGGAAGTTCTGGCGGATCAAGGCATCATTGACAAGGTTAAACCCGATCAGACCTTCTCATCACCCGACAAAGTGAAGATGCCAACAGAATTAAGCGCGTACTCCGGTCTCTATGGTACGGTAGGAGAGACATTGGATATAACGATTAAGGATGGTGAGATGCAACTGCCTGCTTTGCTGGGTGGAATTATTCCAGAGCAGAAATATGTGTACACAGGCGACGAACATTTTACAAGTGCGGATGGCAGTGTGAAAGCTAGTTTTGTGAAGGAACGTAATGACAAGGTGTATGTTAAAGTTCAGGGTATGATTACGTTACCCGGCATAGGTCAAACGGTAATGAACACGTATGATTATCAAAAACTGGATCATAACGCACTGGACGCAACAACCAAAGAGAAATGGACAGCTCGTGACGGCTCAAAATATTACGCGTTGGATGAAAAAATAACATCGATCTTTTATCTGCTTCCATCGATGTTGATCAAGAACCTGTCTGTTGACGCCGAACATGGTTACGCCAATGGCACGCAAATCATGGATGCAAACAACGCAGAGAATATCGCCGAGATTCCTGTAATGAACGGAAGAGACGCGTTTGATCTGCAATTTTACACAAAGAATGGTGCCGAGATTCTTCTCCAGGATGGGCAGGAATACATTGCCGAGGATGCGATTACTCCAATCTTTGGTGGAAAAAAAGGAATTACGACTATTCCGGCAAACGGTCAAGCCCGGTGGTATGCGATCGACGCCCGATCGGGTAACAAATCCATCACGGTGGATTCTCCCAAGACCGGAGGTTATGCAGTGTATAATGATAAAGGGGAAATGGTTGACTTCTCTGTAGCAACCAATCAGGAATCGACGAAGCTCCCGAAAAGTGGTTTTATCGTTTTTGGTGGGGACTCCGGTGATGTATTCCAGATCCAACTAAAGTAAAGTAGAAACTTCATTAATGAGTCACGTTCGCAACTTATCTCCGAAAAAATACACTTATCAAGAAGTCGCCTGGTGGCGGCTTTTTTGATATTTCCTTTGAATAATTTAACAATCCGGTAACTATTTGGACTTATCACACGTTATGTTTATGTAGTTATATCTCAGGATTTTAATAACAGGAGGATTTACCATGGTCAATATACATAAACGTCAAATGAATAAGGAATGGAAAAGAAAAGTAGGAAGACCCATCATTGCAGGTATTACTGCCGGAATGCTGATGGTTCACGGCGTTATCGGCGTGTTGCCATCGCAGGCACATGCTGAAGCATCGGATGTATCCATCCGTAACTGGTATTTGTATCAACGAATCACTGTACCTGAACTGAAACCTTCTTGGACAGCAAAAGTAGATAATTATCTGAATATGAACGAGACGTATGTTGGAGTTAATGCCATCGCAGAAGAAGGTAAAGTATTCACGTTTGCTGGATCGAAGTTGATTGCACTCGATGCGACAACAGGTAAACAGCTGTGGACTTACGGCAAAGACCTGACTCCTCATATTACCTATCAAAGCGGGATTCTCTACGGACTGACCATTGATCACAAGCCATATGCCATGAATGCGAAGACAGGGAAAGCAAAATGGCAGTCAGGCACATCCACCTGGATTGATACGTATAACCGTACGGAAGCTCTGATTCCAACGGTGGATACCCTCTACGTGATTAAGGGGAGTACAACGTTTGCACTGGATATCCAGTCAGGCAAACTGCGCTGGGAAGCAGATGAACCATTAGGTGAAGGTAATGGTACTGAGTATCTGAGAGAATCTAATGGTGTGGTGCTGAGGACCTTTTTTGTCCAAGGGGCACTTACATCCTTACAGCTTAATGCATATGACAAGAAAACGGGCAAGAAGCTATGGGGTCATTTTGGTCAGGGGGAAGCTATTCAGATCAAAGACGGTCTTGTATACTCAGCGGACTACTATTCTTCGATGTTGGAAAATGACGAGTCTTCACCAGAACGCAAATGGAAAGTGAATGCGTACAACTTGAAGACCGGTGTGTTGAAAGGAAGTCAGGAGTATAAGTGGACCATGCCGGGGGATCCACCGTATGTGAATGGGTATGGAGGGATATTTTCCAATAAAGACAAACTATACATTCTACAAGGGGATAAGATAGCGGAGTATTCGTTGACCTCAACCAAGCCGGGTCCCGCGCCACTTCGAACTTTTCACCGTCCTTACGGCGAAAATATGGTATGGCTTGGCGTTACACAGGAAAGGTTGATCTTCAAAAACGGAAACACGGGAGAACTTACAGGCATCAAGCTGGCTAATGGTCAGGAGGTTCAGTGGCATGGTGATGCTCCCGTTTCTCAGATCGATGTTTACGGTAAAGGAATGTATCGAGCGCAACGTAACGGCACCCTGCTTGTCCTCAACATGATGTCGGGTCAGTCGGTCTTCCGCGTCTCTACCGGTGGAGATCTGCATAACACGACGTTAAAGACAAACGGAATGATCATCATCCAAACCGAAGGCAAACTTCTCGGCGTTAAGCTGCCAGCATCGCTGAAATAAGTGATTTACCTGCATATGCCGCTAAACGAAAATCATGTGAGAAGACCGGATCATGGCATAGCTGCCCATAATCCGGTCTTTTTTTATTTTTGCGCATAAAACACCGCAAAGTCCAAGTATTTGTACATGCAATCTGCCACGCGAAACCCCGCTTCCTCCAACCACACCAATTGATCCTCCAGCGTGGCATTGATATCCACCTTGCGTCTTTCTATTGAAGCCGAGATGGCTTCCTCAGACAAACCACTTTGATGAATCGCTTCTAACCAGCGCTGACGGTCATAGGTGTCCGTATCGGGGGTTCTTCCCTGACCCTAGGGAAATAGCGATTATGGATAAACTCATAGGTTGGACCTATGGATTCCGAGTCTCTGCCATGGGTAATAACATGTAAGCGCAGAATATAGACAGGGAGGAATGAACCTGATGTTTCAACTACGTTCTATTATGATGAGTATCTCGTTAATCGTTATAGTTCTAACACTTGCAGCATGCTCTGGTAGTCATGAACCTTTGCCTAGCCCTCAACCATCAATGCCAGTAGGTGAACCTACTCCAGCACCTTCAACAGAAAATGAACAACCATCTGAAACAGATGGAACAGAAGAAGCAAATGAAACGGAGCGTCCACAGACCGCAAGTTTTGAAATGTTGACCGCAGATGGCAATCAATCACTAGAGGCGACCTTGCAACAAGGAGAAGGATTTTCCTTGTACGTATTCGAGAAATTCACATTTGATGCTGCTCAAGGCCGTCTGTCACTGACTAGTAACGCTGACTATTATGTGGATATTGAACCACTGCCTTCGGATTATAATCTGGCAGAACTGGAGACAGCAGGTAAAGAAGAATTAGTAAAAGCCGGTAAGGTATCTGATTATAGTGGAGAACTGGTAGAACACCCGCTTGGTCATGCCGAGCTTTATCTTCAGGCCTCTGGTGAAGAAGGCATTAGCGATTATATGGTCTGGAAATCAGAAGAAGAGGAAGCATTTTTATTCCGTCTTCATAATCCAAAAGGAGAAGAGGCCTCTGATTTCGCCAGCCCGGTCCTTGTTTCGTTATCCACCGTTCAGGGTGATTCGTAACGTGGATGCCTATAATCATTTCAACGAAAGTCGCCAACTGGCGGCTTTTTTACGTTTACAGATTGCACGGAGAAGTTGCAGTTGATGTATTCACTTCCATTTGACTTAGAGTACGCTCTAGGGTGTAGACTTTGAAGAAGTAGAAATATTACTAAGGAGATGAACAGAATGACACAGGAAAATAATACTAGAACTTTACAACATAAAATGGACTCTGGCTTCAACCATAATAATACAGCGGAGGATGTATTGAGGGATCTGGACTTGTCCGGACAGCTTGCTATTGTAACGGGTGGATATTCCGGCCTGGGGTTGGAGACGACACGTGCGCTTGTTAATGCGGGAGCCCGTGTAGTGGTGACTGCACGTCGTCCAGCGGTTGCGAAGGAAGCACTTTCGGGTCTGGAAGGTGTTGAAATAGATGAATTGGAGCTCGCTGATTTATCCAGCGTTCGTGCTTTTGCGGAGCGGTTTCTGGCGAGTGATCGGGACATTGACATGCTGATTCTTAATGCGGGCATCATGGCTTGCCCGGAGACGCGGGTTGGTCCTGGCTGGGAAGCTCAATTTGCAACAAATCATCTGGGCCACTTTGCCCTGACTAATCTGTTATGGCCAGCACTTGCAAGTCAGGGGGGAGCACGTGTTGTTTCCTTGGCATCAGCGGGACATCATTTCTCACCGATTCGTTGGGATGACATCCAATTTGAACATGGCTATGAGAAATTCCCTGCCTATGGACAGTCCAAAACAGCAACGATTTTATTCAGCGTTGAGCTGGATCGTCGAGGTGCAGAGCACGGAGTACGGGCTTTCTCAGTTCATCCAGGCGGAATTATGACACCACTACAGCGTCATATGCCACAAGAGGAAATGATTGCTCTGGGCTGGATTGATGAATCTGGACAAGTGGCCAATCCTGCGTTCAAAACACCTGAACAAGGTGCAGCAACGCAAGTCTGGGCAGCAACTTCGCCTCAGCTTGAGGGAAAAGGCGGTGTCTACTGCGAGGATTGTGACATCAGTGAATTGGCTCCAGAGGATGGAGGTTTCTATGGGGTCAAGAAGTATGCTATCGACCCCGAGCAAGCTATTCGTTTATGGGAGCTATCAGCCAAGCTGACTCAAACAGACATAGAACTCTCATAATCATGTAGTTCCGGCAACAGAGCAACAGCTTGCTTCCATGCAGGAACTCACGGAAAAGTTCAAAATCTAAAGAGAATGCGATTAATTATAATGAAAACAACATAAATTCAAACAAAATCTCCTATTTAGCATATAATAAAGAAGGAGCATCTCATTTTCGCGATGGTGCAATCATTTCTTTATGAATTCAGGGAGAGAAAATCATGAATATTTTTGAGCATCAGATACCTTTGGAAAAAGTGAAATTCAATGAACCACTAAAAAATCACACGTTTATTAAAATAGGTGGCAACGCAGATATTCTCATCCATCCAACAACGATAGACGAAATCACTAAAATCGTGGAAATTGCCAACTTACATCAGTTACCTCTGACGGTCATTGGAAAAGGCTCAAACGTCATTATTAAAGACGGGGGTATCCGGGGAGTAACGATTTCTCTTAGCCACTTTGATCAAATTAAAGTGAATGAGGACAGCATGATTGCGCAAAGCGGCGTTGATATCATTGATGTATCCAGACATGCTTTGGAGCATAGCTTGACCGGTTTGGAGTTTGCTTGTGGCATTCCTGGCAGCACGGGGGGCGCACTTTACATGAATGCCGGTGCTTATGGCGGTCAGATCGCCGATGTTGTTGAACGTGCAACTGTGATCACCAAAGACGGTACAGTGTTGGAGATCCCGCGAGAAGAGATGAAGTTTGGTTATCGAAATAGTCTCTTCAAGATGGATCACTATATCATACTGGAGGCCGAATTCGGGCTCAAAAAAGGAAACAAGGAAGATATTGCAAGCAAAATGAAGGAATTAACGTTCCTAAGAGAATCCAAGCAACCGCTTGAATTCCCCTCTTGTGGAAGTGTATTTAAACGACCCGAAGGACATTTTGCCGGTAAACTGATTCAGGATTGTAACTTGCAGGGCACTCGCATCGGAGGCGCTGAAATCTCCATGAAGCATGCAGGTTTCATCGTAAATGTGGATCACGCTACTGCCCAGGATTATATGGATCTGATCCAATTTATTCAGAAGAAAGTATATGATACGTTCCAAGTTGAATTGGAAACCGAAGTAATCTTTCTGGGAGAATAGCTTCGATGAATGACTTGAAAGGTCGCCAATGGCGGCCTTTTTTGATTGTCCGAATTATACTTAAACAAGAACTAATATGCTAATTATGGTAATATCAGAGTGATTGTATTTAATATTTCATCGTTATCATAAGGAGTGTACATGGAGATAATCAAGCGTAACAGGAGAATTTTGCTAATCACTGCAATGGTAATTTTACTATCGCCCCTGTCAATCTTGGCATATATGTATATGAATGAACGAGCTGGCGGGCTAGCCGATCAACGGATATCCAAAGTTTGGGGATTGAATGAACCTATACATATTCCTATAGCGAACAGTCCTCAAGGGGCCGTTCAAGAATTTAGAGGTGAATCTTATACCTCCCAATTCATTCATCAGGAGGCTGTGGACGGGGGCATGATTTTGTTCACGCACAAAAAGGGTCGGGAAAACAACAGTAATCTTCAGATGGAGTATACCCGCAAGAACATTTTCGGATGGAAATGGGTATGGGGTGGAGGATATTCCATTAATGAATCAGTTGAATCCAAGTTTGCGTTGAATTATATGAGCATACCGAAATTGGAAAAAGTCTCGGCCCCGTTACCGATGTTATTTGGTGACATCATAGACTCCACTATCAAACGTGTAACTGTTGAAATCAAGCAAAATGGAAAGCCCGAAACTTTCGATGCGAAGCTGGTTGAGGCAGGTGAGAACCAACAAATCTGGTATGCATTCCTGCCTTCATCAGCTACTCCTCCTTATACAATCAAAGCATATGATGAAAAGGAGAACCTCTTAATCAATAAAGACATTGAAGAGGCAGATGGCTTTGGCTCATTATTTGTTGAATAATCTCAAATAGAACCACGCAAAAAACAGCGGCATTCGAAGACTTTAGGTACGAGTCTAAGATTGTTGCTGTTTTACGGTTAGAGAATAAATAGTTACCTGGACTTTGGATCATCTGCGGTTCGATTGGCCTTCACATATTTGAGCTGCGCAACGATGATGACACTGATGATGACCAGCAGGAACCACGAACTAATTTTGCTAAAGCTAACCAGTTGCCAGGCATCATGCTGATCAGGGTATTTCCAGGCATTGAAAAATGTAGCGATGTTCTCAGCAGTCCAAATGAAGAAACCAACGATGATAAAAGCAAGCGATAAGGGCATTCGATAGGTCGTTGCTCTTACCCGGTAAATAATCCAGGTTTTCCAGAAGACAATAAATACAAGCGCCGTCAGCCACCAGCGAAAATCGGGCATAAAATGATGAGTGAAAAAGTTAATATAGATGGCTGCTCCGAGCAGCATCGAAGGTGCAAAACCAGGCCATCCGGTCATGTCCATCCGCAGTCTTCGCCACACCTGACACATAAAACTGGCTACACTTGCATACATGAATCCACTATAAAGAGGGACACCCAGGATTTTGCTGTATGCTTGCTCAGGGTATGACCATGATCCCATCCATACTTTATAGATTTCTAGCACCAGGCCAATAATGTGAAATACACAGATGACCTTGATTTCATCCTTGGTTTCCAAGCCGCTTCGATACATCAGGTACTGCACAGCAAGCAATACGAGCAGAATGGCATCATATCGATGAAGGAAGGGGAACGGGATTACGCTGGACAGTGCCAGTGTTCCAAAGATCGCTACGGGAAATATGCAACTCATGGCCTGATGATAGCCAAAATGAAGTAGTTGTATTAGAGATTTCAAGTCGAGTTAAACTCCTTTCCAAACATGTTGGAGCAAGATTCATTTAAAATTTAAGGTTCTTCATCACGGGCGTTTTTGCCTACACTTCATAATATAGATATGATCCATGAATAAAAAGAGAAAAAACCACGCAAATCTGTTCTTGTTTTCAAACTGGAATCATCATGAGAGGGCTCTATGTGAGGTCGACAGGGTCACTCCATGTATATTCTCTTGTGTGGTTATGTTAAAATGAAGTTCGTACAATTACATTAGACAAGGAGGCCGCTATGCAACCGATTAAACCTCAAGACATTCAGCTCCGGATCAATAATCTTGCTGATCAGGACTTATACGTACATCTAGAACTTACGTCAGGTGCTTACGCACAACACATGGACAGTACAAAACATCCAGCATCGGCATTCATTACTAATGCGGCCATACGATATACGCAGGGGTCCATTTCAGGTACAGGTCCATACCGTGTTGGTCTGAAAACAACGCAGGGATGGCTTTACGCCGAAGGTCTTACACATATTGATGAGCAGGAACAAGAAAGACTGATTCTCGCCGGTCACGACAGCCAAGGTAAACTAGTTGTGGCGTTACAATTAAGCCGAGAGATGTTCTGATGAAAGCGGAGGATTGAATAACCATGAATACTACACACAACGAGCATGAGCGCATCTTGGTGGTATATCCACATCCAGATGATGAAGCTTTCTCTGTATCGGGAACGTTAGCCAAATACATAGATGGCGGTGCCCATGTAACCTATGCTTGTCTAACACTTGGTGAGATGGGGCGCAATATGGGGATTCCTCCATTTGCCAACCGAGTGACGTTGCCTGGCATCCGTAAACAGGAACTCATCGAAGCTTCTGAAGCGATTGGTATTCAGGACCTGAGAATGCTGGGTTTCCACGATAAAATGCTGGAGTTCGAAGACCCACAGTTACTGGAAGATACCATCATGTCGCTACTTAAAGAGTTAAACCCCACGCTGGTCATTACGTTCTATCCAGGGTACAGTGTTCATCCCGATCATGATGCAACGGGAGCTGCTGTTATACGTACAATCACTAAACTTCCTGTGGATGAACGTCCGATTGTTCACTGCGTTGCGTTCGCTAATAATCAGGAACAGTACATTGGCAAACCGGATGTATTTGTTGACGTATCCGAATTTTTGGATCGAAAAATGGCGTCCATTCGTGCCCATCGTTCACAATTCCAGGCAGCAGAGCTTGTAGGAAATCGTGAGCTGAATAATGAAGAAATCAAGAAACGTTTTGGCAGAGAAACATTTTGGACCTATCCATTTGAATAATATATTACTTAGAAGTCGCCTATATGGCGGCTTTTTTTGATTTACATCACAATATCGACACAAAAATGTAGCGTCTATAGCCTAATTGAGCTATATGGAATAAATATCATTTTAAGTACACTATGATCAGGATTGTGATAACGCTTCATTTTTAGCTTAGCTTTAATGAATTAGAGTCATGAATAGTTGATTTAAGTGGAATGGAGGGATGGTGTGTACAACCAACCTATATTTTGGACTAATGTAAGACCCGTTGAATACATTGCCACAGCAATAAGCAACTGTAACAAGAAGCCGGAATTGCGCGGTTTGAATCATGAGTAATCCTGGGGCAGGATTGGGTGCATTCAACAGTTGTAAGAAGAGTCGGATTACAGGTTTAATTTTTCTAATCGGAATGATGATGCTCCTGCTATCCCTTCCACACGGTGCAGTCATTGTCTCCTCCGGACATCGTGATCTCATTCCCCTTCAGCCTATGATTGACCGTTCTGCACCTGGAGAAGTCATTGAACTTGCATCAGGTCGTTATTCTGGACCCGTGACGATTGACAAAAACATCACCATTCAAGGTGATCCTACGGTCATAGTTGTTAATGCGGAAGCCACCTCTACGATAATGATTCGCTCGGATGGGGTGAAATTGAGCGGTTTTACAATTGAACATGATACGAATGAACAGACTGCAGCGATTCAGGTTGAAGGGAAAAACAGTGAAATCACGGATTTGCATATTCAGACCCAAGGGTATGGGATGATCATCCGGAATTCGAGTCAGGCAACGATTCAGCGGAACAACATTACGTGGGCCGGGGCTGATTCTGCTTCCAGTGGCCAGAAGGGCAATGGCATTGATCTCTACAACTCCCATGATAGCTTCATTGAAGCCAATGAGATCACTGGCATGAGGGATGGAATCTATCTGGAAAACAGTCGCAAGTCTACGGTGCAAAATAACAGGCTGTTACATACAAGGTACGGCATCCACTGTATGTACATTGACGGCTCTTCTGTCATGGACAATATCGGAGAGGAGAACATGACAGGTGCCATGATTATGGGCGTCAAGAATACGGTCATATCGGGCAATTCTTTTCGCAAACAGAGTACCAATGTTCATTCCCAAGGGATTCTATTGTATGACGTACATCGATCCTCTGTTCATAACAATGTAGTGGAAGGTAATCGTGTCGGCATGAATATTGCAGAATCCTCAGGCAATAAGATACATGACAATGTGGTACTTCGGAATTTTGTTGGCATACAGCTTGTTCTGGCAGAAGCTAATGAGTTTACACGTAACCAATTGGTGTCTAATGTCATTGAAGCTTCGGCGCTGGAGAGCCCGAATAATGTCCTGATGGAGAACTACTGGGACTCCTTTCAGGGGCTCGATCTGAATCGGGATGGGATCAGTGAAATATCCTATGCCATCAATCCTTTTTATGAGCAACTGGTCAGTCGAAATTCAGCGTATCAGCTCTTTTTCCAATCACCGGGTATGGTCTTTCTGAGTGAGTTGTTTACAGAAGGCAGAGAACAATGGACTACCGACAAATCGCCACGAATGAGCATGGATACGGAATCTGATCTGCACAAGTCAGTGAAAAGTGCTACAGGTTCCAAGATGGTGTGGATGTTCGGGTTAGTTCTGTTGAGTATGGCAACTTTTATAATCATCTATATGGGGGTATTACGAAAATGAACAAAAGCTTGAACAGAAGATGGTCCATGGTTATGGTACTTATGTTTGGCATGGTGCTGTTAACCGCTTGCGGAACAAAATACGCGGCATTGCCGATCAATGAAGACGTGGATATCTGTGCGATCTGTAAAATGCAGGTGAAGGACGATGCATATGCAACACAGCTCACTACGAAAGACGGCCAAAATTACAAGTTCGATGATATCGGCTGCATGAACCAGTGGAAAACAGAAAATGGCACAGATAACATCGGCATGGACTATGTACGTGATTATAATGACAAGGAATGGGTTGAATACAGCAAAGCCACGTATGTATACGATGCTTCATTGCGCACGCCTATGGCCTATGGAATTCTTAACTTTAAGGACAAGCCCTCGGCTGAAGCTTTCATTGCAGAGCAAGGTGTAGGAACCATTATGACTGCTGAGGATCTTGCCTCTCATGACTGGAAACAGAACACAGAGAATATGGACATGATGGGTGAACATGGGCATGGTGAAGAAGGAGACGGTAATGAGATACATCAGGAAGGTGAGATGAAAGAAGAGTCAGGCCACTAAGTATGACAATAGAAAATGGTGATCAATGATGTCAGATATGATACAGATTGCAAGACGAGAAGTGAAAATGGGATTTCGCAATCCTTGGGCGTATTCGTTTCTGATCCTTTTTTGCACATTTAGCTTAAGCTTGTTGCTTCTGAATTCGCAGAATCTGGTTGAAGGATACTCGGGCACAACAGGTTCGATGTTGAATCTCATTCTTTACCTCTTACCATTAATGACGCTGTTCCTCGGTTCCTTCTCACTAACATCTGAAAAGGAAGACGGTAGCTGGCAACTGCTGTCCACGTATCCCATTGGCACGATGTCTTTTATTGTGGGCAAGTATCTTGGGCTCTCGATTGTTTTAATTACCATTGTTGCGTTTGGATACGGCCTGATGGGGGTTATTAGCGGAGTAATCGGGAATCCACTGGATGCCGTGACATATCTTCTCTTTCTGGCATTTTCTTGTGGACTGGTGTTGTTATTCCTGACGTTGGCGCTATTTATCGGTTCGTTGTCGCGCAATCGGTGGCAGGCGTTAACCATATCCGTTACCGTATGGTTCTTCGCTGTCATTGGATGGCCGACGTTATTGCTCTCTGTTCTGGGACTGATGCCTTATCTATGGGTGAAACCGTTGCTGATTATACTAACGCTCATCAATCCGGCCGAGCTGGTGCGATTGTTTGTAGTCATCAAACTGGGAGGCGGCTCCATTCTTGGACCAGAATATTATCGATGGGTGGAGTGGGTGCAACAACCAAGTGGCAGTTGGATCTTCATCGGGATATGCCTATTCTGGATTGCCTTCTCTGTCCTGGCGGTATATGCGATCTGGGAGAGGGGGCGTTCTCATGGATAAAGTGGGACTCGAAGTGATGGGATTGTGCAAATCCATTAAAAAGCAACCAATTGTTGAGGATATCTCCTTTCGCATTACTTCAGGCCAAGTGCTTGCCCTCTGTGGAGGGAATGGTGCAGGAAAGAGCACGGTGCTGCGTATGATCGCAGGAATTCTTCGGCCTACCTCCGGTGATGTTGCGGTGAACAATGTTCGATGGTTGAAGGAGCGCAAGCGTTATTCAGAGCAGATTGGATATATGCCGGACGATTATCAATTTAATCAAGGACTGAGTGCGGAGGAAATGCTTCTGTTCTGGGCTTCTCTGAGGAAAGTTCCCAAGGAGAGAGTACAGGAAGTACTGACCATGGTAGGTTTGGAGGATCAAAAGAAAAACCGGGTTACGACCTTCTCCAAAGGCATGCGCCAACGTGTGTTATTCGCCCAGGCTGTGCTGTCGAAACCTCCACTGCTCATCATGGATGAGCCAACGAATGGATTGGACCCATTCTGGATGCAGGAATTAACTCAGCTGCTCAAGGGAATCAAACAGGATGGTCACATGGTAGTTTTCTCTACCCATCAGCTGGAGATCGCAGACGATATTGCAGATCAGGTGATATTCATGAACCATGGACGAAATGTTGGAGAGGGCTCTACTCACGACTTTTGTGATCAATTCGGTTCGCTCCATGCAGCATTTCATCAAAGTCTTGGTTTAAAGTGAAGGTGAGTTTAATGCAGAAGAAGAGTTTTAAAAGCAGACGTACACTTACAATTTTGATTGGTGTGGTCGCATTGTTAGCAGGTGCATGGGCCATTTTCACAAATGTATCGACACCCGAATCTCAGCGAGGTAACGCCATTGAAGCTGGTGCCGTGGCTCCTGAGTTTACAGCGGTTAATTCAGCAGGCGAACAAGTCAAGCTGTCGGATTATCGGGGCAAAGCCGTCATGATTAACTTTTGGGCTTCATGGTGCACGCCCTGTGTAAGGGAGATGCCGCTCGTTCACCAGATTGCTCAGAACTATCAGAACGACGTGGAAACCCTGTTTGTTAACGTGGGGGAATCGAAGGGCACGATCCGTGAGTTTATGGATAAGCAGGCGTTTGATTTTCCGGTGATCATTGATGTGACTGGCAACATATCAGGTATGTACCGTATAACGGGTTTGCCCGCAACAATGGTCATTGATAGGGATGGGGAGTTCCGTCACATACTGCTCGGTGAACTGACCGAAGATACACCGTTGCAGCAATGGCTGGAAGAGAGTATCTAGTCGTAAGCGTTGGGTGGTGGTGAGAAAAGGGATAGGAACGCCAAAGATCGCACAATATTATAGGTGAAATGAATGTACGTTAAAAGTAACTACAATAATAAAAGCATAAAAAGCCGGACACCCATTTAACGAAGGGGTGTCCGGCTTTACTTTTGAAGCTATACTGCTTCGCAGTCGATTACAATACAGCAGCTGAAGCGTGATTGTTACGAGCGATTCTGGTTGCGTCAACCATGTTACGCAGAGAAGCTACCGTTTCTTCCTGTCCACGGGTTTTTAATCCGCAGTCCGGGTTAATCCAGAACAACTTCGGATCAAGAACACGCAGGGCACGTTCAATCATGCTGCTCATTTCATCTACACTCGGAACTCGTGGGCTATGGATGTCATATACGCCAAGACCGATACCGAGCTCATACGTATTTTCTTCAAAGCTATGAATCAGTTCACCGTGACTACGGGATGTTTCAATGGAGATAACATCCGCATCCATAGCTTCAATGGAATCAATCATGTCATGGAATTCGCAATAGCACATATGCGTATGGATTTGAGTCGTTTCATGCACCGTGCACGTAGAGATACGGAACGCTTTAACTGCCCAAGCCAGGTAATCCGCTTGTTCATTTTCTTTCAACGGAAGCCCTTCACGGACAGCCGGCTCATCAACCTGAATCATACCAATGCCTGCCTGTTCAAGTGCTTCGACTTCCTGTCTCAACGCATACGCCAATTGATAGGCAATCTGCTCACGAGCAATGTCTTCGCGTACGAATGACCAGTTCATGATGGTAATCGGGCCAGTCAGCATGCCTTTAACAGGGCGCTCTGTCTGCGATTGGGCATATTTCGTTTCTTCCACTGTCATTTCACCCGTAAATGCAACATCACCGAAGATAATAGGTGGCTTCACACAACGTGAACCATACGATTGTACCCATCCAAACTGTGTAAAGGCAAAACCAGCCAGTTTCTCACCAAAGAATTCAACCATGTCGGTACGCTCAAACTCACCATGTACCAATACGTCAATTCCGATCTCTTCCTGAATCTTAATCCAGATATCAATCTGCTCCCGGATGAAGGCAGCATACTGTTCGTTGTTCAACTCACCCTTGCGCCACAACTGACGTGCTTTTCTGACTTCAGCAGATTGAGGGAAACTACCAATCGTTGTTGTCGGGAAGAGTGGCAATTGCCATTTGGCCTGTTGAGCTTCATGACGCTCTGCAAAAGGACGGGAGCGCTCCGGCTGTTGAACACTGATGGAAGCAACGGCTTTCTGTACAGCGGTACGGTTTCGATCTTCGGATTGCTGAAGCGCTTGAAGAGGAAGCTCTGCTTCGTCTATTTTGGCAGTAATCTCTGCACTTGGTGAAGATAAGGCTGTAGTCAAAAGAACAATCTCTTCCAGCTTTTCATCTGCAAATGCAAGTGCATTCTTCAGTTCAGATGTCAGTTTTGCCTCACGGTCTGTCGTTACTGGCACATGCAGCAGGCTGCATGATGATTGAACGATGATACGTTCAGGCGTCACGAACTCAGTTAATTCATTCAGCAAGTTCAGTTTTGCTTGTAGGGAAGCTTTCCAGATCCCACGTCCATCAATAATACCTGCTCCGAGCACTTTGTCTGCCGGGAAACCGGATGTCCGAATAGATTGTGTGTTACCAGAGAGTCCGTGTACAAAATCAAGTCCTACACCTTGAACTGGCAGTGCAACAATGTCGTTGTAGTTTTCGACAGATTCAAAGTATGTTTGCAGCATGATATTCAGGCCTGGAACGGCTGCTGCAAATGTTTCATATATTTTATTCAGACGCTGTACGTCTTCATCGCTTAATTTGGTTACCAGAATAGGTTCGTCGACCTGCACCCACTGAACGCCTTCGCTCGCAAGTTCTTGAAGCAATTGAGTGTAAAGTGGAAGCAAGCGGTCCAACCAAGCGTCTGTCTCGGATTTATCATAGCCTTTGGAGAGCTTTAGGAAGGTTAACGGTCCAACGATAACCGGCTTGCCTTCAATGCCGAGTTTTTCTTTTGCTTCACGATAAGCGAGAAGTGGTTTGTTCTCCGTCAGAGTTGGGGAAGCTCCGTCCAGTTCAGGTACAATGTAGTGATAGTTCGTGTTGAACCATTTTGTCATTTCACTTGCTGCGGCATCTTTCGTTCCCCGTGCAATGCCATAATATACGGACAACGGAACCGAGCCACCATCATAAGCAAATCGTTTAGGGATAATGCCAAACATCACAGCCGTATCCAGGATATGATCATAATAGCTAAAGTCATTCACCGGAATGATGTCGATGCCTTTTGCTTGTTGCTTGCGCAAATGATCGATGCGGATCTCTTGCAAACGTGCATGAAATTCTGTTTCCTCCAGCTTACCTGCCCAGAACGCTTCCAATGCTTTCTTCCATTCCCGATCAGCACCAATACGCGGATATCCCAATACACTACTTTTTGTCATCGTTTAAAACCCCTCTGCTTTTATGTTACACAAAATTTATCACAGATCCGGAGTTATAATGTAATTCCATTAAATTATACCTAGTTATAGCCTAGGGCTATATCAAAAGGTGCACGCTATATAAATTGAACTAACAAGTATTTACACTTGCCACTCCGATGACAGAATAACCTTCCACTCAGCTAAGCATAAATAATAGATCATAATCATATTTTGTATGCTTTTGCATTCACTCGGAATAATATAAATTAAAAAAGGTTGATGAGTATGGGAAATCAGAAACGTCTTTTTCACTTTATACTTGCAACAACATTAATGATAAATAGTATTTCCCTATACACAGATGTTACATATGCAGATCCTGAGAGCGAACAGGAAGGAAACTATAAGCCATTAGCACTTACGATGCTCAACCCATACATTTACCATGAGATTACCAACTATTATCAGGCAAATCATATGCCGGTCCCTAGCTATGGGCTATATGATATCCATGTATTGGAACTTAAAAGGCGCACAAAAGGTGGTTATAATTTTCGAACGGTTCTGGAAGTCAGAACGTTTTACGGTCCACATAACCCGCCATATGGGAAAGAGATTATTACGTTTGAAATAGACCCCACTAATGTTACAATGGTGAGCTATGTTCATACGAATGATTGAAAGGAAGGCGGTACGCATGAATCTGTATCATATCCAGTCCACCGTGCACGGAATCAACAGGGTAACATCCTTTTTGGAAGACAATTATATTGGTATTGCTTGGTCAGGTACAGGGGATCTAGAGCAAACGCCTCCGGAGCTATGGAAGGAACAGTTGGTTCAACACTATCCCTTGGATGAAGCAGAATTGGCGAGCACACTCGCGACACTACATATGTTTGGTAACCTCATGCAGGATGGAGATTATGTATTAATTAGCGATGATGAATGGACGTATGTTGGGGATATCGGGGATTATTATTACGACGATTCCGCTGGCACAGAAAACGACTTGATCTATCACCGTCGGGGAGTTACATGGTTGGGTCGTATTCCTCTCGCTGAGCTGAATGACAGAGTGCAGGCACTGCAAAATGATTCAGCCATCCTTGCGAAATTTGAGTATCCTATATCACAAGCACAGCTGGATCGAGGTCTTGCAGTCAGCATAACAGCCGAAGCAACGAACTCTCTCTCAACAGGGGTAGATGAAGCCACGATTCAAACAGCTCTTAATGTGCTGAGAGAAGCGTTACACAGTGAAGAAGAAGAGCTGCGAATCCGTGCGGCTACAGCCATTTTGCAGTATGCCAAACAATAGGAAGACTATGCATAATTATAGATAATTATAGTGGCATATACAGGATTTATTCGCTAAACAACCAATTGAAATATTATTAAGAAGCAGAGCGTTCGCCTACAAGCTTTCTGCAAGAAAGCTACATCGGAAGCATGCGCTATCCTCGGATTTCCCCTTTTAAAGACGGAATAAAAAAATCTGGGGATAACAGCGATCGGAAGGTTGTTCTGTCATCGGAGTGTCCAGTGTAAATATTCGTTAGTTCATTTTATATAGCTCTGAGATCTGTTCATTTATATTCCTATGACTTAGTCCACCGTGATAACAAACCACAGATGTAATGTCGAGTTCGATATACTTTTTCAAAGAGAATCGAGCTGTCTCTGTATCCAGCGTAGTAGCTTCATGAATGCCTCCAAGCATGCCGTCTACACTGTACATTGAATCTCCGGCGATGAGCGTCTTGCTGTCCATCAAATATAGACTGATATGACCTGGCGTATGACCAGGTGTATGAATAACGCGAATTCCGCCGCAAAACGGCAGTTCCTGACCATCAGTAACCGTTTCATCTACTTTGCCCATTGGAGGATGCTCGAGGTGACTGTCTTTCAGAAGAGGGAGCTGCCCCTCAATATATGGCTTATCCAGCTCATGCGCATATATCTTGAATTGTGAGCCACACTCCTGCAAAATCTCGGGAAGACACCCGATATGGTCCACATCCTGATGCGTCAAAATCACTGCTTTAAGTCGGCTGATCGGCACACCAATCTTTTCGAGTGCGATACACAAATCGTCATATTGTCCAGGGAATCCGGTATCAATTAACACAACCATTTCTTCATCCCATATCAGCACAGGGTGAATTATATTCCCCTCAAAATCAAGCTGAAGCATCGTTATTCCCTTTGAAATTTCCATAATATCAGACCTCCGAGAGTTGAATTTCATATACATCGTTGCTCGTTATATTTCTTATGTAAACGAATAAAGACTGCAAAAAGATACGTTCGGTTGCTTATAGAAATATTCAATGAATGGGGGAATTGACGCTTGGTGTTGGGAATGATAATTTAGATATATCATTTAAACCAATAAGTCCAATAAGATAAAGGGGGTATGTGGGATGACACATATCGTGCATGCAGCAGCTGAAGATATTCGGAGCGAGGATTCGCTACTATTGATCAAGGAACTGAGTGAAGAACTCGGTTTGTTATATGGTGGTGATGGAACTGCAGGATTTCAACTGTCAGACGTTGAGGTGCCCCGTGCGGCTTTTATCGTTGCCAGGATCGACGGGTATCCGGTTGGTTGCGGAGCACTTAGACCCCTTGATGAAACATCTGTAGAAGTTAAACGCATGTATACACGCAATGGTTACCGCCGTAAGGGGATTGCCCAGGCTATATTGGCCGAGGCAGAGCGTCTTGCGAACGAACTTGGTTATACCAATCTGAAACTGCAAACAGGTCCATTGCAACCAGAAGCTGTAGCGCTGTATGAGCGTGTAGGGTATTATCGAATTCCTGTTTTCAGTGGCAATTGGGACAGAGTGTTGGCCTATCAGAAAGATCTGGTACACGAAAAAGTATAATTCTACGAATCACAGCTTTTTTTGCTGAACGTACAGAGGAACACAAGATAAAAGTAAAAAAGTCGCCTATTGGCGACTTTTTGCATTTTAACATACTGAATTTACTCCAATTATCTCATCTGAAAATATAGACAAAAGCGTTCAATCCGTTGCGCTATTATTGATCGAAGGTTCTTGATGTTGGACACCCCATTCGCATAGTCCTTCCAAAACGGGCAATAACGTTTCAGCTTTGGCTGTCAGACGGTACTCGACTTTAGGAGGGACTTGGGGATACTCTTTCCGTTCGACCATACCATCTGCTTCTAATTCTTTGAGCTGTGAACTCAGCGTTTTATACGTGATAGCGCCGATCTGTCTTTTTAGTTCATTGAAACGGACAGGTGGGTTTTCTGCCAGAAGATACAAAATCACCATTTTCCATTTACCACCAATGACAGACAACGTATATCCAAAAGGGGTATCTTGAATGTTTTTAACTTTACCGTGGTATTCAGCCATACTCATCATTTACACTATCCTTCCGGGTAGTACCTATCATAAAAGACCGTACTATTTATTTGTTTGGGCTCAGTTTATACTAACCTTACTTTGAAGTAAAGGAGATTTACGATGACTCAAAAAACAATACGTCTGCTTATGCCACAATGGCAAGGTGGAGATAATCCTAACTACTCTTTTGGAGCGGAGCTGCTTGCATGGCTTGCACCTGACAATGATCAACCTCTCATTCATGTTCCTGTTGACGCTTATGATGGAACATCTCTGGTAAGCGAGAACGGGATAAAAGGCAGAGCACAGCTACTTCAGCAATTGCAGGCTGCCCAGCATATTATTCAAGCTCACCAGCCCGATCGCATTGTCATGTTTGGCGGTGACTGTTTGGTTGAACAAGCCCCGTTTGCTTATTTAAATGAACGATATGGCGGAGAACTTGGTTTGATATGGATTGATGCACATGGTGATCTGGTTAGATACGAGGGCTATGACAACGGTCATACTTTACCGCTTGGGAACCTTCTTGGGGAAGGCGATCCGGAGTTTGCTAAACATGTGAGTGTCCCCTTGAAGCCCGAACATGTCTTCATGGCCGGGTTGACAACCCCCACGGAACAGGAAACCGAAGTAATTCAAAGATTGGGTATCCGAACGGCTGGAACTGAAGAATTAACCCATGGCATGGATTCGATTAAGAAGTGGATTAAAGAGACTGGGTTCAAACACCTGGCAATTCATCTTGATCTGGATGTGCTTGATCCCAACATGTTCCGTTCATTGTTATTCGCCAAGCCAGGAGAACCTTATGAGTTTTCACCAGCGGGAACCATGCAATTACCTCACTTGCTTCATCTGATCAAAGAACTGTCTGAAGAAACAGATGTAGTTGGATTAGGAATAACTGAGCATATGCCGTGGGATGCCATTAACTTGAAGAATTTGCTTGGAGAAATACCTATCCTGAACCAGTGATATAGGTAATAAGTCACCAGAATATATCAGAATACTGATATAAGGAGTCAAAATATAGGAAGATTACAGATAAAAATATCAATATTATTATATGGGTGGTTCGACGAGAATCAGAAATTAAACAAACTGAGGAGAGACACCCAGATGGTCACGTTATTGTTAATCATTATTTATCTCGCATTTATAGGGCTGGGATTACCTGATGCTTTACTTGGTAGTGCCTGGTCCGTTATGAAAAACGATATACATGCGACAACAGAAATGGCTGGTTACATATCGCTAATCATTTCATTTAGTACAGTAGTGTCCAGTCTGTCCGCCAGTCGATTGTTGCACCGGTTCGGAACGGGTAAAGTCACAGTATTCAGTATCCTCTCAACAACGATCGCGCTGTTGGGATTCTCATTCTCTGAGAATTTTGTGTTTTTACTGATTCTGGCGATCCCTCTCGGTCTGGGTGCAGGTTCGGTGGATGCGGCACTAAGTAATTATGTAGCATTGCATTTCAAGGCCAAGCATATGAACTGGTTGCATTGTTTCTGGGGAATTGGCGCAGTGACAGGCCCACTCGTTATGGCATATTGGCTGAATCAAGCAAACAACTGGCGTGCAGGATACGTTACTGTGGGGTTGATTTTGCTTGGGATCGTGGTGGTCTTATTATCAACTTTGTCTCTATGGAAGATTTTTGAGAAGGGAAGAGTAGAGGGTTCAGGTGATGAGAAGAAACGCGTAAGCAACCGTGAGGCCATACGTATCCCCGGCGTGAAAATGTCGATGCTTGCGATGCTCTGTTACAACGGTTCCGAAACTGCTGCCGGTCTGTGGATGGCTTCTTTCTTCATTGTTAGCAAAGGAGTTTCTCCAGGTACTGCCGCAGCACTATCCTCTCTATTTTTCATTGGCATTATCTTGGGACGTGTAATCTCAGGTTTTCTTTCGACTCATGTATCCAGCAAAAATCTCATCAGATATGGTGGAATCGTCGGATGCTTCGGATTAGTTATCCTGGTTATGCCGATTCCTTACTGGATTGCCGCAGGGGCTTTATTTATCGTGGGATTGGGCGGAGCACCGATCTATCCGAGTATTGTTCATGCGACACCGGAACGCTTCGGTGAGAAGGCATCCCCAAGTGTAATTGGACTTGAAATGGCCAGTGCCTATACAGGTTCAACACTCATCCCGTTAGGTATGGGACTCCTAGCCAGCCAATGGGGAATGTCAATGGTACCCCTGATCCTGCTGATTCTGTTCAGTGTCATGTACGCGGCAACAGAGCTGGTTAACAGAAGCAACAAGGCTACGCGTCTGACCGTCTAGCTCTTGCTATAGGTCATTAAGGTTCTGCCACTATACAACAAAGGAACAACCATCGCTGGTTGTTCCTTTTGGTGTGTGGACTATTTTTTATAAGAAGATCAGTAACAATGTTCCTGCAGCAAAACAGTAATACGAAAAGTATTTCAGATTGCCTTTGGCCATAATGCCCATAAACCATCTCATGGAGAAATACGTGACAAAGAGTGTCGTGATGAATGCGATCAGATAAGGGATAGCCAGTTGTGATCGATTCGGATCATTGGCAATGTCGGATACCCCCATAATGAGTCCACCAATACTTATGGGAATGTACAGCATAAAGGAGAACTTCAAAGCCGTTTCCTGTTTCATGCCAACAGCGATGGACGCAATTACAGTTGCCCCTGAGCGGCTAATCCCCGGAATAAGAGCGACCGCCTGAGCCAGACCTACCAACAATGCATCTTTCGTAGACAGATCACCGTCTTGCTTGCGCCCACGAAGATTACGAATAAGCCACAAGGCAACCCCGGTGATTAATAGTGCGATGGAAACGGTATATACGGACGAGAAGATTTCTTCAATCCGATCCTTGAACAGGACCGCAACGACTGCAGCAGGAATCGTACCAATAATTATGTATAAGCAAAACATGAAGTCTGCTCGATATTCTTCTTTACGAGTACGCAGGTAACCTAATGCACCAATAATCAACTTTTTGATATCTTCCCGGAAAATAAAAATAATAGCGATAAGTGATGCTGTGTTTGTTAAAATCTCAAATGACAATCCATTCTGCTTGATGCCCATAAGTTTCTGGGCGATGATCAGATGACCGCTTGAGGAGACGGGGATTGGCTCCGTCGCACCTTGAACAATTCCTAAAAACAAATACTTTAACCACAATATAATCTCTTCCATGTTGTCCTCCTTAAATACGTTTCATTGGCTTTTCAAAACTCTCTTTTTTAAAAAAAAGTGAATGGTTTACTCTATTGATGATAGCTGTTTAACTTGGTGACTTGCAAGTTAGAGTTCATAGAGGGGTGAAATAAACATAGCTTGTCAAATCCTGCATAGCATGATATCGTTGATAACGATTATCAATATCAACGAAAAGGTGGGTTTATTTTGCGTAAACAGATAAAATCAATATGGATCATGATGGCACTTATCTTGCTGATTGTACTTAGTGCATGTGGTCAGTCTGCTACGACCAATAGTACAAACGGGGACAGCACGAATGCGGCTACGGAGACAGAAACCAAGACGGACGCGGATTCAGCTTCTTCCGCTGATAAAGCGGCAACTGCCGAAGAGGAACTTGTTACATATCAATCGGATGCAGGCGAAGTACAGGTACCGAAGAATCCTAAGCGTATTATTGATTTGACATCATTTTCGACAGGCTACTTTGTTGCCTTGGATGCACCGGTAGTCGGCGCTTTATCAGGAGCGATGAACAACAAATATATCAAGGATCAACTTGCAGCAGCGGGCACCAGTGATCTGGGTCAAGAGCCTACACCAGAGAAACTAATCAGTTTAAAACCTGACTTATTTATCGTGTACACTGGAACAGAGGGCATCGACAAGCTGGAGCAGATTGCGCCTGTTGTACAGATTGCATATGGTAAGCGCAATTTCAAGGATCTAATGCTTGAAATGGGTAAGCTCACCAATAGAGAAGACGCAGCGAAAGCTTGGAATGCTAAATGGGAAGCGAAGATCAACGAACTGAAGCCCAAGGTTCAGGAAGCTGTAGGCGATCGTACCGTTTCCATACTGAATCCATACGCCAAAGGATTATTTGTATTCGGTCATAACTATGGTCGAGGTGGTGAAATTATTTACGGGGAGTTTGATCTCAAGGCACCAGCCAAGGCCCAAGCTGAAGCGATTGACAGCGGAACTGGATGGGCTTCAATCTCCATGGAACTATTACCGGAGTATGCGGGGGATATCATCTTCACCAGCCCGTGGTCGGGAGATACAACCGATCCCAAGATCGTATATGACAATACATTATGGAAGAACTTGCCTGCGGTGAAGGCAAATCATGTGTTCCAGCTTGATCCGACTTCAGACTCGTACAACGATCCGTTAACGTTGGAAGGTCAGCTTCAATTTATTTCCGATAGCCTGCTTACCGCGAAGTAAGATTAGACTGCATAAATGGTAATACTGGAGCATTTCTAAACGTCGGTACAAGACGGGGAAATGCTCTTCTTATGAGCTTAGGATGTTATATACGTCGAACTTGGATGGGTTTTGACCAATGTAATTAAGCTTGATACAATAGGATAACAGCTGATGAACATTAAATATCAAGTGGGGTGATCTAGATTGCAGCAAAAGAGTGAACGTTTGAATGTTTGGTTGGCTTTCTCTAACATTCATACCCATCTGAACGAGAAGCTGGAACAAGCTCTGCTTCAACAATATGACTTATCTTTGAAGGAATTTTATGTGTTAAACTTCATATATAATGCGGAGGGTAAGGAATTACGCCTACAGCAACTTCAAGAACTAGTGGGGTTGAGCCAAAGTGCTACTTCCAGGCTCGTCGTTAGGATGGAAGCCAAAGACTGTGGGGCTCTGGAAAGACATGCATGTGAAGATGACCGGCGTGGCATTTACACTCGAATTACGGAGCTTGGAGAGAATAAATATAAGAAAGCACTTCAAACGTTTAATCAGGTCTTGCAAACTGAATTGGAACAGGATGGATTTGAGACTCGATTAGAGAACCTCACTAAAGAATTGTTCTAAGGCTAGGGTGAATATAGGGTAATGTAGTCATTTACCCTATAAGAAGACTTGACACTCATTAATATATCCGTTAAATTAAATGCATGCGCATGAATTTAATATGGATGCGGTGATTTTGTATAAAGGAGGTATTGAACATGAGGGTGTTCGTCGTGGGATCTAATGGACAGACTGGTCAACAACTTATTCATCTTTTGAAGAATAGTGAAGAACACACCGTTCTTGCCATGGTACGAAAACAAGAACAGGTAGATTCATTTGCAGCACAGGGTGTGGAAACGGTGCTTGCCGACTTGGAAGGTACGGTTGACTCACTTGTAGCTGCTGTAACGGGTTGTGATGCCATTGTATTTGCAGCTGGTTCTGGCGGTACAACGGGATATAATAAAACACTCCTGATTGATCTGGATGGTGCCGGGAAAACCATTGAAGCGGCTCAAAAAGCGGGTATTGATCGATTTATCATGGTGAGTGCGATCCAAGCCAATAATCGTGAGAACTGGCATGATAACATCCTTCCATATTATGCAGCGAAACACTATGCTGATAGATTGTTAGAGATCAGTGGATTAACATATACCATTATACGTCCAGGGATTCTAATGAATGAACCTGGAACAGGTAAAGTTACTGCTGCTGAGAATATCACAACCGGTAACATTGCTCGTGAAGATGTAGCTCATGTGATTTTGGCCAGTTTGAGTGAGAAGAATACCTACAAGCGTTCATTTGATCTAATCGCTGGTGAGGATACAATATCTGAGGCATTGAGTGGGCTTTGATCCAAAACAAAATTTTCGACGATATCTGATGAGTTAAGAGAGGGCTATACAATGATTATGTTGATGCTTTTGACCTTCATATTAGGTATCTTCATCGTTGTACGTCAATTTTGGCCAGTACGCAATCTTGAATATATAGATTATCAAGTATTTCTCAGACAAGAGCGTGATTTTCGGCAGTATAAAGTGATTGATATTCGAGATGCGACGGATTATTTGGCTAATCCTACTCCGGATACGATTAACATCTCATTGGGACGCCTTGCTTTCACATGGGAAAAATACCTTCTTCGAGAAGATAACGTAATTATAATGTCACCTGGTATGCTTCAATCCAAAAAGGCTGTTCGTATTTTGCGAAAGCATGGATTTGAATGTATTTATGTAATGAAGTAAAAGATAAATGTGAGTTCTAAATCATACGGAGTTATTAATTGTAGGCATTAATTTGATGCTTGCGCATGCATTTTATTATTCATGATTCATGAAAAGGGGAGTTTTATTTTGATGACAGATTTGTTTAGTCCATATTCTTTTAAAAGCCTAGAGCTTAAAAACCGTGTCGTAATGGCTCCAATGTGCCAATATTCAGTTGAGCAAAAAGATGGTATTGCAACAGATTGGCATTATATGCACTACGTTAGTCGTGCCGTGGGAGGAACAGGTCTCATTATCATTGAAATGACAGATGTGGAGCCGGATGGCCGAATCTCAGATTATGATCTTGGGTTATGGTCAGATGAACAGATCCCGGCTCTGAAGCGGATCGTAGATGCGTGTCACAGTTATGGTGCCAAGGTTGGCATTCAGATTGCTCATGCGGGCCGCAAAGCAGAAGATGCCGAAGTTCCAGTTGCTCCATCCGCGATCGCCTTTGATGAGAATTCCAAGCAACCTAGAGCGCTCACAACGGATGAAGTTAAAGGAATGGTTGAAAAATTCCGGAGTGCTGTAGCTCGTGCTGTGAAAGCTGGTTTTGATGCGATTGAGCTTCATGGGGCACATGGATATCTGATTCATCAGTTCCATTCTCCACTAACAAACAAGCGAGAAGACGAATATGGTCAAGATTTAACTTTATTTGGCCGGGAGATCATTCAGGCTGCAAAGGCAGAGATGCCCGAGGATATGCCCTTGATGATGCGTATTTCAGCCAAAGAATACGTCGAAGGTGGCTATGGCATTAACGAAAGTTCCGAGTTTGCCAAGGCTTATAAAGAGGCAGGTGTTGACGTATTTGACATCTCATCTGGTGGCGAGGGACCTATTGGTGCATCGGGCAGACCAGGAACTCACGCAGCTTATCAAGTACCTCTCGCTAAAGCAATCAAAGAAGCTCTTGATGTGCCTGTGATTGCTGTTGGAAGGCTGGACGACCCGAAATTGGCAAATGCAGTCATCGGAAATGAAGAAGCCGATCTCGTTGCGGTCGGAAGAGGGCTGTTAAGAAATCCTTACTGGGCCTTGGAAGCTGCGTCTGCTTTGCGCAAGACAACGGAAGTTCCAAAACAATATACGACTGGTTTTTAATGTATTGATAATTTAATGTTAATGATTTAGTGATCTTCATTAATACATGAATAAGGGAAGGACTCCGACTGGCAAAACAGAAGGAGTCCTTTTTGAGGTTAAACTAGACGAGCTAAAGGAGCGATATTAGCCAGTAACCAGTCAAGAGATGGTAGTCGTTTCATCGCTTCCGCCTCTCAAGCGTTTAATATCTTCTCTGGGCGGAAATCCGAACATGCGAGAATATTCACGGCTGAATTGGGAAGGGCTCTCGTAACCTACCTGAAAAGCTACATCTGCTGCATCGGTGGATTTGGATAATAACAAGCGGCGAGCTTCTTGCAGTCTAAGTTGTTTTTGAAACTGAATTGGGCTCATGGCAGTCACTTCTTTAAAGTGTCTGTGCAGCGAGGCAGTACTCATATTTGCCAAATTCGCCAATTCCTCAACCCGAAAATTTTGCTCAGAGTGATTCATAATATATTCAATAACGTCTCTGATTCGATAGGTATGGCTGCCCTCCATGGTAGCTTGTTCCAGGGCAGTCCCATGTGGGCCTTTCAGAACTTTATAGAGAATTTCCTTTTTGAACAAAGGAGCGAGCAGAGGGATATCTTCCGAATGATCTTCCAACAAACGGGCTAACCTGACGACTGCATCCAGCAGAGAAGGCTCAGCTTGGCTGACAAACATGGCACGTCTCGTTGTTTTCCGCGGTCTTGCTGGGAAATCGGAATGGTTCAATACCTCCAGAATCTCACTGGATGTGAATTCAAGTTTCAGGGCCAGATAGGGAGCCTCAGACGAGGCTTGAATCACTTGTCCACTAACCGGCAAGTCAACGGTTGCGACGATATAACTTCCTGGACCATATCGGAAACGATCCTGTCCCAGCAGGACCTCTTTTTCACCCTGAACGATAATGCAAAAGGATGGTTCATTCACTCTAAATATAGGTTCAGTAACGACCGATTCACGGATAAGAAATAATGAAGGGATTGCCGTAGGATGTACCCCGTCCTTGTCAGAATAACGGTCAATGAGTGTGGCTAATTCGTTTTGTTGTTCATGTATTTGATCAGACATGCAAAGTTCTCCTTTTTTCCTCACAACATAATAATCACATTCTATCGTATATTGACCGAAGGCGGTAGAAAACGGATAGGAATAGGCAAACATTTGATGTGAATGGATAAGACATTCTGATTGCTGGTTACATAATCACAAGTACACAGGTCATGATATACAACAAGTACAGAAGATATACACTTACGGTTCAGCTAATACATGATAAGATGAGAATGAAAAGGGTTCTGCATCTTTTATTTACTGATCGTTCCCGATGTGTTAGATTGATTTTGGGAGGGAAGTCGAATGGCTAGAAGTAAAGAGTTTGAAGTGAACGAAGTATTGGATAAAGCAATGAAGATCTTCTGGGAACAAGGTTACGAGAAGACGTCGATGAGTGACCTGGTTGAGCATATGGGAATTCATCGCAGAAGTATATATGATACATTTGACGACAAACATTCGCTATTTTTGCAGGCAATGGATCGTTACAGAGGTAAGGTCAGCACCACATTACTTGCAGAAATCAAGGCATCCAAGACGGCAGTGGAAGCACTGCATAAAATCTTCGAAGTTATGATCAGTGAAGTAGAGGATACGCCATCGGGATGCTTGATCGTGAACTCCGCCGTAGAGCTTGGTACACGCGATCCGGACGTGGATACACGATCTCTTGATTCATTTAATGAAGCAGAGCAGATGTTTGAGCAAATCATTCAATGGGGGCAGCGGGAGGGGGAATTCTCTTCTGATCATGATGCGAAGGAAATGGCAGAGTACCTGCACAATATTTCTGTCGGCATCAGAGCCATGGCAAGAACCTCGACGGATAAGGAAAAATTAAACCGTATTATGCATGTAACGATGAAACTTTTGGAAAAATGATGAGTAGAGACATACCCAAAAAAGTAGCTTGAAATCCGTTAGAGGACTTCAAGCTACTTTTTTTGTGCGCTAATTTTAGAAAATAGAAAGTATGAACCATCAATTGGTGATGGCATTTTCCATCGGTTTAATTTTATGAATCTCTTCGGTCCCAGCCTTCAAAGCTGTTTCGTAGTAGGAGCGTTTGTGCTCGATGACTTCCAAGGTTCTTCTTAGTTCCTCCATTTGTGCTTCCACAATAGCTTTTCGCTCCGTAAACATGTCATATCTTTGCTTCAGCGAGGAGTCCCCTTCAGAGCACCATTCAATAAAGTCCTTAATGTCTTTAATAGGCATGCCGGTCAGCTTCAGACATTGGATGATCTTTAGAAAGTCAATGTCGGAGTCTTTGAACAAACGTGTTCCACTCGTGGTACGTTCCACAAAAGGCATGAGTCCTTCCTTGTCGTAGTAACGCAATGTATATACCGTAAGGTCTAATTTTTTGGCAACTTCACCGATTGAATAGGTCATTTTCATAAAATTCCTTTCTACTTGGGGTAGACTTCGAGTTAACTCTAGGATTGATCCGAGTGAATTCTAACATGTTGGATTACTGGATGTCAAAGTACGTTGGAGATAAAAAAATAAGATAAACATTTGACCTAGAGTTAACTAGAGGGAGTAAGATTATTTTGAACTTTAAATTACTAGGAGGTTATCCCATTGATTATAGCTAAAGCCAGAGCCGTTGACGGACCAGACCAACAATTCAGAAGTGCTGAAATTAAACGACGTGATCTGGATACTAATGATGTATTAATTGAGATTAAATATGCTGGTATCTGCCATTCTGACATCCATACTGCCCACGGTGAATGGGGCCCTGTGAATTATCCACTTGTTCCTGGACACGAGATTGCCGGGATTGTAACCGATGTAGGAACAGGGGTCTCCAAATATAAAGTCGGTGATCGAGTAGGAGTCGGATGTATGGTTGACTCTTGTGGCGAGTGTGATAACTGCCGCAAAGGTGAAGAGCAATACTGTCTCAAAGGAAATATTCCTACTTACGCTGGTGTAGACAAATACGGTGAGCCTACGCAAGGTGGATATTCAACTCACATTGTTGTCGTAGAGGATTTCATCGTGCGCATCCCTGATAACATTGCACTTGATGCTGCTGCACCTTTGCTGTGTGCCGGTATTACGACGTATTCACCACTTCATCACTGGGGAGCTGGCCCAGGTAAGAAGGTTGCCGTTGTAGGTATGGGTGGTCTAGGTCATATGACTGTCAAAATTGCACATGCGATGGGTGCGGAAGTAACGGTTCTCTCCCAATCCTTGAGCAAAAAAGAAGATGGACTACAATTTGGTGCAGATCACTACTTTGCCACCAGCGAGCCGGAAACATTCGAGAAACTTGCAGGCACATTTGATCTGATGATTAACACGGTAAGTGCGAATATTGACATTAACGCTTATTTCTCACTGCTCACACTGGATGGTACACTCGTGAACGTGGGTGCTCCTGCAGAGCCTTTAGCTGTTAACGTATTCTCACTCATCGGCCATCGCCGTTCATTCGCGGGTTCCATGATTGGTGGCATTCGTGAGACACAGGAAATGCTTGATTTCTGTGCAGAACATGATATTGCACCTAACATTGAGGTCATCTCCGCCGATCAGATTGACGAAGCATACAAACGTGTACTGGCTTCCGACGTGAAATATCGCTTTGTTATTGATATCAGCACCATGTAATTGTGAAGTGTGCAATAGTGATAGTTAAAGATAGTAGAAAGCAGCCGCCGCCAAGGTCAGCTGCTTTTTGCTTTTCAGTTTGTTAATTGCTGATCATTCTACAACCCGTGCTCTTTTCGCAACGAACAGAAGATACCTGCGTCTAATAACTAGTGAAGTAAACATGAAGGGAGTGGAATGAGAAAGATGACAGTATCATTTTCACATCAGCCTGAAGGGTACGAATGTCCATTTTGTCGTATTTGGGGTATCGAGCGACCTGATCAGGGAACAAAACAAAGGGATATCATCTATCAGAATGAAATGGTAACGGCATTTATAGCGGGCAAATGGTGGCCAAACAATAAAGGACATGTTCTTATTGTTCCGAATCAACATTTCGAGAACATCTTTGAACTCCCTGCGGATTACGCTGTTGAAATTCACCGTGCGGCTCAGCTTACAGCATTTGCAATGAAAAGTACATATGGATGTGATGGGATTTCGACACGGCAACATAATGAACCTGCTGGTAATCAAGATGTGTGGCATTATCATCTCCATGTTTACCCCAGATACGTGAACGATCAACTTTATCTGACAAATGGTTCTCCGTCCGATCCAAATGAACGCGCTTTTTATGCTGATCAGTTGCGATCTTGGATAAAAGAAAACATTTAAAGTCTAGCAGGCTGCTCATTTTTTGTTGAGTTATCGGCAGATAAGGGTTTTTGAATTTGATATTCATGATAGAATAAAATTGAATTGGACAATATAAGTAGTAGATTTCTTGTTATAGGGGGAAACTAATGGAGACCTTTGCAGAATTTACAGCACGCATCGATAACCCGGAACACCAGGCACGAACGGAAGAAGTTTTGAACTGGGTCACTGAAAAATTCCCGAATTTAAAACAAAAAATAGCCTGGAATCAACCGATGTTTACCGACCATGAGACCTTTATTATTGGCTTTAGTGTATCCAAGCAACACTTGGCTGTTGCTCCCGAGAAGGCAGGAATTAATCGTTTTTCGGAAGAGATCACACAGGCGGGTTATGATCACACCAAAGAGTTGGTGCGGATGAAGTGGAAACAGGAGATTGATTTTTCGTTACTTGAGAGAATGATTGAGTTCAATATAGCGGATAAGGCAGAATGTTCAACATTCTGGCGTAAATAAATCGCGATATAAAAAGAAGACCCCCAACTTCCGGATACGGAAAGAGGAGGTCTTCTATATTTTAAGCAAAAGCGATTATTGAGCACCTACTACAGGGTGAGGTACATAGGGTTCTTCAAGGAATGAGACGTCTTCTGAGGTCAACTTAACAGAAAGAGCACCTACCGCATCTTCCAGATGCGATATTTTGGTGGCACCGATAATTGGTGCCGCTACAGTGTCTTTTTGCAGCAACCAGGCAAGTGCAATGTGTGTGCGAGGGACACCGTATTTTTCTGCAATGGATGCAACTCGTTCAACAACAAGCCGATCCGCATCACTTGTCGCATTGTACTTGGATTTCTGAATTTTGTCTGTCTCGGATCGAAGTGTTGATACGGACCAGTCACGGGTTAACCTGCCTGAAGCAAGAGGACTGTAGGGAGTCACACCAATCTTTTCTTCCTTGCATAAAGGCAACATTTCTCGTTCCTCTTCACGGTAGATGAGATTCAGGTGGTTTTGCATGGAGACAAACTTGGTCCAACCATTTTTCTCTGCTACGTGTAATGCTTTTTGGAACTGCCAAGCGAACATGGCTGAAGCCCCAATATATCTCACTTTACCGGACTTCACCACATCATGTAAGGCTTCCATGGTTTCTTCAATAGGCGTATTGTAGTCCCAACGATGAATGATATAGAGATCCACATAATCGGTTTCCAATCGTTTCAGGCTTTTATCAATCTCACTCAGGATGGCTTTTCTGGAAAGACCAGAACCGTTGGGTCCTTGATGCATTTGTCCGTGTACTTTGGTAGCAATGACAACCTCATCCCGATTTGCATAATCTTTTAACGCCCGACCAAGATACTCCTCGCTTGTACCCAGAGAGTATACATTCGCTGTATCGAAGAAATTAATGCCTAGATCCAGCGCTTTCTTTATCACCGGGCGAGAATTTTCTTCATTCAGTACCCATTCATGAACCCATTTACTGGCATCCCCAAATCCCATACATCCTAGGCAAAATCGAGATACGTCCAAGCCTGTATTACCAAGTTTAGTATATTCCATGTCATGTTCAAATCCTTTCTAATGTTTATTATTGCCACCTGTAGGGTGATCTATATACACATTATTATGTCATAACGAAGGGAACAACCTGTACCACATTTCTATCAAAGTTTTGCCTAATCCTATCAGAATCTCTGAATTTGAATCAGTTGAGTCTATTAAAGTTCTCATATAAAAAGAACAAGCCATTCGTTTCTCTGGTTGGAGATTCAAAGGGCTTGTTCATAAAATATTATTTAATCATTGTTTGATGAATCCAATCGCTTATTTTGGTTAATTTAAGATTGGCTTTGATATTATCATCTAACTCTTCATACCGTGGAAGAAGATCTGTATGCCCATCAATCCATTGGTACAATCCTTTAAGACCTGCTGCTGTCTCACTTCCCAACAAAGGCTGAATCGCTGCTTCAAAATGATCAAAAGGAAGAGACATGAAGCTGATCTTTTCACCTAATACAGCACTGAATTGTTCCGCTAATTGTGTACCTGTCAGGGCTTCTAATCCGGGTGCTGGGATAATGCTTCCTGCCAATTCCGAATGAGTCAAGGCATAATAGTGGAATTGAGCTGCATCGTTTAAGCTAATCCAGGAGATCGGCTTGTCTGCTGGTACCGGGTAGGCCAAAACGCCATTGTTCAGTATTCCGGGAATCAGGAAGTTTTCCAAGTATACAATGGGTTCCACAATGATATATGGAAGACCACTTTGCTGCAATTCGTGGATAACTTCACGTTTCAATTCAATTCCTTTGGAATGGGTGATAGGGTCAGGAACATAGGTACCTGTGTTAACTACAATCAATTTAACGTTTGCCTGTATAGCAGCATCAATTGCATTTTTGGTATATTGTCTGATCTTATCCGGATTGAACTCCACCGGCAGGTTCAGGAAGACTTTACTTACACCTTCATGCGCCGTATGGAGCTGTTCCACATCTGATAGATCCCCGATGAAAGCTTCAATGTTTTGTTCCTTCAGTGTGTTGGCTGTTGCCTCATTTCGAGTAATCGTGCGAACCTCACAACCGTGTTGAACGAGTAATTGAGCGACAGCGCCGCCTTGGGAGCCCGATGCCCCATATACTAAAAATCGATCATTCTGTGTCATAGTGGTCAATAACTTCCTTTCAATATGTGATTGGAATGAATGAGTTAACACTCAGCATTGACCTCAGCATAACGGATTTAGAATAGGAGCGTAAGTACGCACATTAATGATATAAAGTATCCCTTGGGATACTATGGGAAGGCGTTTTACATATGTTTCGATCCCCAATCACCTAACTGAAACAAGATCGAAGTCAGGCTTTGTCCTTTTTCTGTAAGGGAATATTCGACTTTAGGCGGAACTACAGGGTGGGTAACACGGTTTATCAAACCAGCTTCTTCAAGTTCTCGTAATTGCCTGGTTAATGTGCGATGCGTAATGGGGTCCAGCATTTTCTGTAATTCATTGAATCGAATTGTTGAATGGCGGATGAGCCGATTTATAATTAATAACTTCCATTTCCCACCAATCATATTGACTGCAAACTCAACAGGACACCGGTCCTCCACAGGTTCTATATTCATATTTATGTATCCCTCCCAAAAGCATCAACTCATGTTTCATGTTTCGTTCATTTTATCGAATTTATAAAGGGGTGTATAGCTTACAGCGCATTCAGGGTATGAACCATGCCCAGGACACAAAAAAAGATGCCCCCCAGTGTAGCTCGAGGGACACCTTATATAATATAAATTATTGTTCAACTCAGACAGAACGAAAAAAAGCATTGAACGTGAAAAAAAGCCATGATATAATCTATAGCGCAATTGACATTTATATTGAATGTAAAGGTTGAATCATTATTTCTCCTAATTTAATTTTACATCCGACATTCCGATTTGTCAATGCTCTTTTTTTGGTCCTAATAAATGGAAAAGGGAGTGGACTCATTCATGGATAAAACAAACGAATGGAAGTTGGAAGAGGAAAGACTAGTGCAGGTGAGGAACAAACTTCAGGCACGACTCGACGAGTTAGAACCGAAGGTTGCCGGACTGCATGAACAGGCTGCCGAAATTCGTAAACGGTTCTGGGAAGAAGTAACGATTAATACGGGTTCGTACACGGATTTTGAAGATGCATTCTATACCATTAATCAGCAGTCGAGAGTGTTGGCCGAGAGGGAGCGCGGGCACAAGCTGTTAACACAACAATGGAAAAATACAAAGAGACTGCTTCCAACGCCGTATTTTGGCCGTTTCGACTATAAGGAAAAAGGCATGACATTGACTGAACAGATCTACATCGGCGTATCATCCTTCATGGATGAAGATGGTTTGAACTTTCTAATCTATGACTGGCGTACGCCAATTGCGAGTCTGTACTATGATCACTCTCCCGGGCCAGCAAGTTATGACACACCTTCAGGACGAATCGAAGGAAAGATGGAGCTCAAGCGTCAATTCCAGATTCAACATGGGCAACTTCATAGCATGTTTGATTCAACTGAGACGATTGGTGACGAATTGTTGCAGCAAGTGCTCGCCAAGGGTGCAGACTCACAAATGAAGAGTATTGTAGCAACTATCCAGAAGGAACAAAACGCCATCATCCGTGATGACCGAAGCCGAATGCTTATCGTTCAGGGGGCAGCTGGCAGTGGCAAGACGTCGGCTGCGTTACAGCGAGTCGCTTACTTACTATATAAACACCGCCAGACAGTTAAAGCAGATCAGATTGTACTTTTCTCGCCGAATCCGATGTTTACCAGTTATATCTCGACTGTGCTCCCGGAACTTGGGGAAGAGAATATGCAGCAGACGACTTTCCAGGAATATCTGAATTATTGGCTGGATTCCTCCATCCAACCAGAGGATGCCTTTGATCAGATTGAATATGTGCTGACAGCTCAGAATGATCCGGGATATGAAGCTCGTATGGAGGCGATCAAGTACAAAGCTTCCGAGACATTCCTGCAAGTGCTCCAAAACTACGGTAAGTGGTTAGGAAGAGAGGGGATGCGGTTTAACGGCATTCAATTTCGGGGACGTGAATTCATCAGTTCAGACCAAATCAAGACCCAATTTTACAGTTTGGATCAGAATCTTACCTTGTCCAACCGTATACTTCTTTTGCAGGAATGGTTGCTGAGAGAACTTGTTTCGCTGGAACGTCTGGAACGGGAAGCAGACTGGGTTCTGGAGGAGTTGAATTATCTGGACACGGATGAGTATGTGGAAGCTTTCCGCATGTTGCACAAAGAAAAGCCTGTGTTCGATGTAGCGGAAAAATACGCAACACGAGATAACGGTAATGACAGCGCAGTGCAAGATGAGGGTGCCTTTAACTTTGCAGTGCGAGAAGAGGAGCTGCTTCGTCAGAAACTGGTGAAAGACATGTTTAAACCTTTAAGAAAGAGTGTGCGGAAATTCCAGTTCGTGGATGTGAAAGGTATATACGAACAACTATTTATAGATGAAGCCGCTTATCAGGAACAAACGAATGGGGCAATCCCCCCACAGCACTGGCCTGAGATTTGTAAACAGACCAAGGCCATGATCCTTCAGAACAAGCTGTTCCATGAGGATGCTACTCCGTATTTATATGTAAAAGAGATGATCGAAGGCGTACGGACGAACACAGAGATTCGTTATGTCTTTGTCGATGAAGGCCAGGATTATTCGGCGTTTCAATACGAATATCTCAAGAAACTGTTTCCTCGTGCCCGCATGACGGTGCTGGGGGATTTCGGGCAAGCCATCTTTATGCAGGCTACGGATTTGGCAGCATCCAACTCGCCACTGGTTCACCTTTACGGAGAAGGCGAAACTACTTTGATACGGCTCGTACGCAGTTATCGTTCAACCAAAGAGATTGTTGAATTCACGAGACAGATGTTACCAGGGGGAGAAGAGATTAGACCGTTTGAAAGGGGAGATCAGAAGCCTCTTTTAACAGGATTGAAGGACGAAAAGCTGCGTGGTGGGCAGATTCTCGCAGACATCGCCGCGCTTAAGGCGGAGGGGTTCGATTCCATCGCTGTGATTACGAAAACCGCGGCTGAAAGCCGTGACGCCTATGATAGGTTGCAAAGTCAAGGCGGCGAAGGGTTGCAGCTCATAACAAAGGACACACAGATTTTCGAAAAAGGAATCATGGTTATTCCTGTGTATCTCGCCAAAGGCGTTGAGTTCGATGCTGTCCTGGTCTATGATGCTTCACCCGTTGCTTACAGCCAGGAATATGATCGCAAGCTTCTGTATACGGCATGCACACGGGCCATGCACCGACTTCATCTATATACAGTGAGTGACTGGTCACCATTTGTGCAGGCGTTCCCTGCGAATCTATATGACATAAGAACGTAATTCATAAGTAAAGTAAATCCATCTTAAATGAAGGACCACAGAAAGATGCTCGGAGCCTTATTTCAAAGGTTATCGGGCATCTTCTTTTATTAAAGACATGAATCATAAAAGTTATTCTTTACTGATCGTTCCCGATGTGATAGATTGTTATTAGAGATTATGAGAATGATCGTTCCCATAACAACTCGAAAATGAATACATTCTCAATGAGAGGGAGTAATAATAAATGAATATTTCCAAACAAGTTGCTATTGTAAGTGGGGCTAATCGAGGGTTGGGTAAGGAACTTGCTCTTGAACTGCTGGCGAGGGGAACCAAAGTGTATGCTGGGGCGCGAAACCCTGAATCCATTGATCTGCCCGGGGCTATTCCACTGCAACTCGATATTACGGATCCACAATCTGTCATGGCTGCAGCTGAGGAAGCTAGTGATGTAACCCTTCTAATTAATAATGCTGGTTCCGCTACGGGTGCTTCTCTGCTCAGAGGTGAGCTGAACGATATTCACTTGGAATTCAATACACATGTATTCGGTACGCTTTCAATGATTCGTGCGTTTGCACCGGTAATAGAGAAGAATGGGGGCGGTTCGATACTGAATATCCTGTCTGCTCTATCTTGGCTCAGCCTTGGTAACTCAGGTGCATATTCAGCTGCAAAATCCGCTCAGTGGGGAATTACGAATGCATTACGTCTCGAATTAGCCCCTAAGAACGTTAGCGTTGCCGGATTGCACGTGGCGTTCATGGATACGGATATGACGGCAGGTATCGACGCACCAAAAACGAGCCCAACGGATATTGCCAAAATTGCAATAGATTCCATCGAAGCGGATCTCTACGAGATTATTGCTGATGATACCAGTCGGAATGTACAACAGGGTCTTGCTGGTGGTGTTGCTGCCCTTTACCCGCAATTGTTTCAAAAATAGAGAGGTGTAGATGCATTTTCTCGTTATAAATAAAACAACCCCCACCAGATATGGTGGGGGTTAAGTCTGTCATGAATTCTCTAATTCCATTCCTTCAAGAACGGTGAGAATATGAGGTTTAACCTTTAACTGCACCGGCAGTAAGGCCGCTGACGATATATTTTTGTCCGAATAGATACAGGATGAATACAGGCAGGGAAGTAAGCACGAGATTGGCGAAGATCAGGTTCCAGTCCCGGCTATATTTGCCGTAGAAATTGTAGATCGACAGTGGCATCGTCCATGTGGAACTGTCTGTCAGGAAGTACACCGGAATTGTAATGTCATTCCAGACGGACATGAACACCATGATCGCTACCGTTGCGTTAACGGGCAGGATGAGCGGTGTGACGATGCGGAAGAACACCCCGAACACACTTGCTCCTTCCAGAAATGCCACTTCGTCCAGCGCTCGTGGAATGGTTTTGATGAATCCACTATACAAGAATACACTGAAGGCTGTATTTAACGCGGCGTAGATCAGGATGACACTTGTGATGCTGCCGTAGAATCCCAATCCCTGTACAACACGTATGGTCGTAATAATCGACATTGGCGCAATCAGTCCCATGAAGAAATACATGTAGATCGTGCCGGATAGTTTGGTTTCCCGACGTGCCAGAATGAATGCCGCTGCCGAAGAGGCAACGATATTAATGATGGAAGATACGCCAGTAATCAAAATGCTGTTGAAGAACGCTCGCGACAGTCCGCCTTCCTGGAAGACACGAACATAGTTCGAGAACTGCCATGTTTCCGGAAAACTCAGGGAGAAACTAAGCACTTCGGCACTGGTTTTGAATGAACCAAAGATCAGAATGACAAGCGGCAACAGAACGATAAGAGAGGCCAGAATCAGGAAACCTTCCACGATATAGTTGCGGATGGCGAGTTTGCGTGTATAGCCCATGTTATTCCGTAACCTCCTTACGCCGCATGAAGATCAATAGCGGTATAGCAATAATGGTAACGACCACGAAGAGAAGTGTGTTGACCGCGGTACCAAGTCCCCAGTTGCCTTCGCCGAAAGATCGCAGAATGATCGTACCTACGACCTGGGAAGCGTTACCCGGGCCACCACCGGTCATGACATATACTTCGGAGAATACTTTGAGTCCACCGATCAATGTCAACATCAAGTTAATGTTAATTGCGGGCAGCAAGAGTGGTAGTGTGATCTTGAAAAAACTTCTCCACGAACTTGCGCCATCAATCTTGGCTGCTTCGTAATACTCTTGAGAAATGGACTGCAGGCCCGCCAGATAAATGGCCATCTGGAACCCGGCACTCTGCCAGATCGAGACGATGGCAATCGTCCAGATCACAATCGATGGGTTGGTCAGCCAAGCTTGGCTTAACGAATGTAATCCTACAGATTCCAACAAATTGTTGATTGTACCTTCGGTACGCAACATGGGAGTGAACAGAATGCTGATCACAAGGATGCTGAGAATGGAAGGGGAGTAGAAGATCGCGCGTAGCAGGTTCTTTGTTCTTAGTCGCATGTTAAGTCCTACGGCCAGCAATAGACCGATGACATTTTTGCCAACGACGGTGACGATTGCAAATATTGCCGTGTTTTTCAGCGCCAGAATAAGCGTTTTGTCTGAGAAAATTTTCTTGAAATTATCCCACCCGATGAACTTCAGCTCCAGCCGGTCCAGCCGCCAATCCGTGAACGAATAATAGAAAGCGGCGAGAGCAGGCACAACAAAAAAGATGGAGTAGATAATCAGTGCGGGAAATATCATGTAATACGAGTACAGATTTTTAGTCCTTTTCATGTCTCACACTCCGTTATAGCCAGGCAGCATAACGGTCGATCCTGTTATGCTGCCTTATATTTCACTCTTTAGAAACCTTCTACACCTTTATCCTGCATCAGCTGACTGAACTTCTCATCCCAGGATTTCAGTACTTCTTCCGGTGACAATCCGCCTGCAAATTGATCCTGCAATAATCGGTACAGTTCGCTGCGATCAACCAGCATGTATGCATCCGTTGTCAGCACGGTTTTCTTCGGCGTAATATAGTTGTCTACAATATCCTGCTTGTAAGCCGGCAATTCTGGTGTGGTGACGTCACTGAAATTGGATACGTACCCTTTGGAGTCCACGATCTGTTGTGCGACATCCTTGGAAGCGATATAGTCTAGGAACTGTTTGGCTTCATCCAAATGTTTGGATTTCTTCGGAATGAACAGTTGTCCGCCCAGTGGACTTGCACCCAGACCGGCATTATCCGACGATGGAATCGGGAATACGCCCAGTTCCATATTTGGATCTTGCTCGGCCACGCCTTCAATTAACCAATCGCCCATAAACATCATGGCCACTTCCTTGTTCAGGAATTTACCTACGGCCATGTCATAGCTGTCGCTAAGCACATCCGTGTTGGTGTAACCTTTGGTGTAAATTTCATATTGTTGTTCCAGGAATGTTTTGAATTCCGGGATATCAGACCATTTTTTCTTGTTGCTGTTCAAGTCATCAAAAAACGTCGGTTCATTTTTGGCTACAAAATCGGCAAAAGCTGCAGCAGGCCAGATGTTGGCAGCCCAGGCATCTTTGTACGGCATAAATACAGGTGTAATGCCACTTGCTTTGATTTTTTCACAGATCGCCAGGAATTCTTCGTAGTTGGTTGGAAGCGACAACCCGAGTTCTTCAAAGATTTGTTTGTTATAAACGACCCCTTGCATCCCCGTATCTTGGCTGACATGGAAGCTGTAGAGATGACCACCAGAAGAGAGGACGTCTTTGTTCACAATTCTGCTTGCCCAAGGCTCGTTATCCAGAATCTCGAAGTTACGTTCAAGGTTCAGGTCTGTGACTGCGCTCGCCAGATTGTACTGAATAATGTCAGGCGTTTCATCTACAGCCAGTTTGGTTTGCAGTACAGTTGTCGTTTGTTCCGCTGGAATCAGCTGCAAATTGACACGAATGTTCGTTTGTTTTTCGAATGCATCAAGAATGTCCTGCTGGATGAAAGCAGAGTCCTGAGAACTTTTAGAGATTGCCAGCTCCAATGTGACTTTGCCACTCTTGCTGTCCCCGCCAGCAGCTGTGCCGGAATCCGTACCTCCTGATCCACAAGCCGTTAATGAGACCGATAATAAACTGGCCAGAATAATGGAAAACACCTTTTTTCTTTTTATTGTTTTCAATGCAAATCCCCCTCTGAAACGTGTAGTGAATCCGTTTACAAGTCCGATTATAGATTCTTTTCTCGCCCCGGTACATGTCTGTGCTTGAACGTTGATGTGTAAAATCCTGAACTTGAAATCGCTATCATTTCATGAAATACCGTGATAGAGTAGACATGAATATAAGGGATTTCACATCATGTCAGAACAGGAGGGCATCTCTGAGAATGGCAAAGCTCATACATAAAGCAACTCAATTCAGTTTGCAGACAAAGGTGTTTTTGACATTTCTGGCTCTGCTTTTGTTTGTGCTGGGCTGTTTTATCGTGTATGTAAATGTGATCGTTGTCCGCCCGCTCAAACTGAAAACAGAGCAGGATACGCTCGTTACAGCTACGAAGGTAAGAGAGCAAGTTGATCTATACGTAGAACAACAGAACCAGATGTCGCAGCGAATATTATCCAGCAAAAATATATTTGTAGCCATGGACAAGAGCTCCTCAGCTCATAGTAACTATGAAAGACTGAAGCAAATTCGGATCATCAAAGACATCATGTTTCAGGCCATCGGGCCGAGCATGAATATCAAGGACATGTCCATCTACGACAATCACGGGGTTCTCCTGACATCATATCTGGGTTCGGGTAATCCTCCCGCAATCCTGAACACCATGATGGAGAGTAGTCAGGTCGGACGAGATTGGACGGAAAGTGGTTTTGTTCTGCTGCGTCAAGACGATACGATCTCATTTGTGCGCACGATCAATGATCAGAACGGCAAGGTGTACGGTTATCTTAGCATCCAGATGGAACAGGCCTATATACAGAACCTAACAGAGGGTATTACCGCTGGCGAAGTCTATATTCTGAATGAACAAGGCGAGCAGATGACAGGTTCGGAAGCGGGTGTGACATTTACCAATTGGACAAAGCCTGCATCAGACGAGGGACTGGATGTGGACAAAAACGACAATTATATCACGCATTCCACTTCACCCAGTACAGGCTGGATCACGTATATCATAACGCCCAAAAAATCTGTTCTAGGCTCGATCCATTCGGTTCAGACGATGTCCATTCTGCTGATTACAGCACTGATGCTGGTTTCATTTGTGTATATCTTCCTGTCGACACGTAACCTGCTGCTGCCTATCCGCAAGCTACGCGGTCAGATCTGGCGCATGAACTACAGCAATATGAATCTGAAAGTGGATGAAACGCCGAAGAATAACGATCTCTTATTACTTAACGAAGCCTTTCAGGATCTGATGGAGAGGCTGCAACAATCCATTGACCGGGAAAAATCGGCGCTTCATGAAGAAGTAAAGGCGCGTAATTCGGCGCTGCAAGCCCAGATTGCACCTCATTTTATTCATAATGTTCTATACCTGATCAGTATTGCCGCCCAAGAGGGGAAGACCAAAGTTGTATCGGATATGTGCAAACATCTTTCGGACAGTCTGCGTTATATTGTCTCTTCACCATACGCGCATGTGACTTTGGCTGAGGAGCTTCAACATACGAGACATTATCTGTCCCTTGTACAACAAAAGTACGAAGAGGATCTGGAGTGGGACATCTGTGCTGATGAGCTGGCGAACGATATCCGATTGCCGCGGTTGGTCATTCAGCCGTTTGTGGAAAACTGCATTGAACATGCCTTTGCCAACACCACGCCGCCTTGGCGTATCCAGATTACCGTGAAGCAATATAACGGATTATGGGCTTTGGAGATCAAAGATAACGGAGAGGGCTTTCCACCGGATAAGATCCAGGAGATTTTAGCCAATATTCAGGCATCGGGTTCCGGAATGAACCAGACTGCTGATCGTGGAACAGCCCTTGGTAACATGGGGATTATCAATAGTGTCAATCGACTCAAACTAATGTATAACAACCGGCTTTTTATTAATATATTTAACAATCATGCGGAAGAGCAACATGGAGCAACGATTCAAATCATCGGCTCACTGACGAGAGATTTTTACTAGCAAGGGGGTATAGGCGATGTATAACGTTATGATCGTTGAGGATAGCAAACCGATATTACGTAATATTAAAATGCTCTTGGAAACGCTGAGCTTCCCGATTCGTGTAGCGGCTACGGCAACGAATGGCGAGAAAGCCTTGGCGGCGATAAAGCAGTCACCGATTGATCTGCTGTTGACCGATATACGAATGCCGAAAATGGACGGACTGTCCCTGATTGAGCAAGCCAAAATTGCCAACCCGGATCTGAAGGTCATCTTGATTAGCGGTTACAGCGATTTTGAATACACAAGAAAAGCATTGAACCTGCAAGTGTTTGACTATTTGTTAAAACCCGTCGAGCGAGAGGCGCTTGAAGAAGTCATGGGTCGGGTAATTGACCAACTTGATCAACAGATGTCCAAGGAACTGCTGGATTTGCAGGAAATCATTCATCCCCAATGTGAGACTACGTCGAAACAGGGGGAGCATTTTCCGCCTTTATTCAGCCAGATGATGATCATTATGAGCAGACAGCCTTTTACCGCAGGGCATGAACGTTGGGTGCAGGTGGAACTTGAGGGTTTAGTGCAGGATTTTTTTGCATTCCATCCTTGTCGTGTTTACACCAGTCAAACTTCATATCAATTTATCGCTTTTGTCAACAAGAGTGCACTTGAGGTGTACTCTTCCGTACATGAATGTCTTGAATCGATGCGACGGCATTTGGTTGCGCATGACATCGATGCAATCATTGGAGGACAACTTCTATTCGCTGAGTCTGGTAATCTGCCGGAGCTCTATCACCGAATGTCGTCCATTTTGTCTGAGCAGCAACGGTTGAAACAAGGAATAGTGTTGGATACCGGGAATCCGGTGTCGATGGCCAGATCTGAGACAGGCTGTCTGGATCCGCTGCAGGAATCAGCTTTTGTACAGATGATACAGGCTCGGCAGAAAGAACGGTTTGCTTTTAAGTTATCCGAATTGCTGAATCGATGGGCAGAGGAAAATGTACATATGACCGAGGTGGAGCGGTTTATTGGATTGATTGTAGACACGTTTGCTCATCTGTACGAGGAACAGGGGTCGGGCATAAGATTGGGTCTGGAGCTTCGGTCAAGACAATTCGCCCAGGCACAGTCCTATGCCGATTTTTGCCGGGAACTGGCGGAATGGACGGGACAGTGCTTCGATATGCTGCAATCCCACGTTCGAAAAAGCAAGGCGATCCTGTTTGAACAGATTGACGATTACGTAAAACTAAATAAATACTCTCAATTATCTATCAACGACATTGCCATGAAGTTTCACGTTAGCCCGTCGTACGTCAGCAGAGTGATCAAAAATGCAACACAAATTACGTTTGTCCAGTATTACACCCGGCTTCGCATTCAGGAGGCCTGCAGACTGATGGAAAGTCAACCCGACATGAAGTTTAAGGAGGTTTCCGATTTACTTTCATTTAGCGACCAGCACTATTTCTCGAAGGTGTTCAAAGAGTATACGGGGCTAAGTCCTACGGATTATAAACAACAGATGTCTGGTATAAAGACCCAATCATAGTTAACAAACCCTTTTTAATTATGTTATAATACTAAACAAATACGGCTTGTTACTGAATTCATTCAGGCAATACCTATGTATATACATGCTCAAAGTTTCTTTGGGTGTGCATATATATGGGTTTTTTTGCGTTTACTGGCCGATTAGTTCTACCAAAAATGAATAAAGAGAGGAAGATTGAACTTGAAAAAGGAAAGTGAAAAAAGGTCATTTTATAAGAAAGGAGGAGCCGTTTTACGATTAATGAGCACTCGACTCATTGCAGCTTTCCTTGCGGTACTTATTATCCCGACTGCACTTATCGGTTATTTCTCATATGATAGTGCCAAAGATCAGGTACAACAAAAAATGACAGATCCCCTCAATACAATATTAACGATGACAGGACAGTATATTAACAATCTGGTGGGGGAAAAAGCAGCATTATTGAGTTATATTGACAGTATGTATGGCACCACCCCCAGTCAGACGAACAACGAAGCAGTACAAGTAGGAATCGACCAATTAGCTGATACATATCCTGATATTCTTGCCATAACCGTAGGCAACGACCAAGGCAGTAATATATCTTCTCCAGCAATTGAGGATGCAACATATGATCCACGCAGCACAGATTGGTATTCTAATGGTGAAAGTAAGAATGGATCACTCTATTTTTCGAGTATTATGAAAGATCCGGTATCCGGGAAGATTTATGTAGAGATTTCAAAAGCTCTGTCAAATGAACAAGGTGTAGCAAGTATTAAACTTGATCTGGAGCCATTAGCAAAAGCGTTATCATATGTTGATGTAGGAGGCAATGGAAGTCTGATTGTGGTTGACTCCAATCGAACGATTGCGGCTTGGTCCGGTGCGATTGCAAAAGGTGGAGGAGGAGAGCTCGGCGGAGCACTTATTGAGGGAATTCCAGTCCATCCTAATACGGCTTCAAGTTCCGATGAACCGATGGCATTTTCCCAATTTGTTAGAACGGATCTGGCGTATGATCTGGAGGTATATAACGGTGTTAATGCTTTGACGGGTTGGAATGTCATTGCTTTGATGGGCCATGAAGATTTTATCGCCGCAGCGAAACCCATCATGATATCGAGTCTAACGGTCATTGTTATATCTGTATTGATTGCCGGTGTAATTATTTTCTTCATTCTGAGATCTTTTATTGTACCTATGCAAAAACTGCGAAAGGCAACCCGCAGCGTAAGCGAAGGGAATCTGTCTGAACGAGTGAATCTTAAAACCGAAAACGAATTTGGTATATTGGCAAATGATTTTGACCAAATGACCATCTCCCTTCAATCAGTGGTTGCTGAACTTCACCAGACGTCATCGTTGTTAAGTCACTCTTCCCAGATGATTCAGGAAAGTACAGAACAAACCACCCAATCGGTTCAACATGTGGCTGAAACCATGCAACAGACTGCGGAATCAGCTATCGTTGGGGCGGAGAATTCGGAACAAACCGCGAATGCCGTAGAAGAGATGGCGAGAGGCATCAGTTCAATTGCAGAATCTGCGAGTGCGATTGTGGATTCGGCTGAAGAGACGGAGCGCGCTGTTGCTAACGGTGGGAAAACGATAAACCAGGTCGGAGAACAAATGGAACACATTCTCGGAGCTGTTGAAGAAACCTCGGCATTGATTAATGAGCTGTCCAGTCTCTCCACCGAAGCTAATCGAATGAATGAAGCGATTGCGGATATCTCTCGGCAAACCAATCTTCTGTCACTGAATGCCTCTATTGAGGCATCAAGAGCAGGAGAACACGGAAAAGGTTTTGCTGTCGTTGCTGGTGAGGTGCGCACGTTATCGATGCAATCCAAACAAAGTGCGGACGACATTGGCGCTACCATTGGTAAAATGCTCGATCTGATTGCCAAATCCACGTCTCTTATGAATGATAAAGTTCGTAATCAAGTCGGTGAAGGAATGCGGATCAGCCAAGAAGCTTCTGCAACCATATCGAACATTGAACAATATACAACGCATATCGTGGATCAAATTCAGGATATTTCCGCTGTCTCAGAACAGTTGTCAGCCAGTACGGAAGAAGTCTCGGCTACCGTTGCCGCGATGAGTCATATCTCTAAAGTGTCGGCTGATAGTGCTCAGACAACTTCAGCAGCAGCCCAAGAACAAATGGCGGCGATGCAGGAGATATCGGCATCATCTGCACAGCTCTCCAAAACAGCTGAGAACATGCAAGAATTGGTTCGCCGCTTTAAGCTTTAGAGTAGAAGTAAGTAAATGTGTAAAGAAATATGTAAAGAGACATGTAAAGCACTAGGCGCTCCCCTAATGGAGCGCCTTTCTGCATGTAGTAAGATTAGTAAGAATGTGACACCTCGTCCCCGAACATATCCTTTTGATTCTTTTTTCGGAAACTTCGTGGTGATTCACCAACCGTTTTGGTAAATAAAATCGTAAAGTAATTGGGGTTATCGTAACCGACCAGTTTGGCAATTTCCCATATTTTTTTGTTGGTTGAGACTAATAATCGGGTGGCTTCACCCATTCTTCGTTGAATCAGGTAATGATAAGGAGAAGTGCCAAAGTGATTTTTATACATATGAATTAAGTAATAAAAATCGATATGAAATTGATCTGCCAATTCTTTGAGTTTAATGTTCTGCCGATAGTTGGTATCCAAATAGTCTTTAATGCTCTCAGCAAGGGTATTGCTCTCAACGATCTCCCCACTAGGAAGCTGTTGACGGGACTGCCGATCGATGATCAGAAGTATTGCTTTCAGGACATGTCCAGAGATCGACTCGTATCCATGTTCCCGGATTGAAAATTCATTGAAGAGAGTCTGCATTAACGAATGGAGCTCATCGGAATATCGGTTGGCTCGAATGATCGGATTGTTAGAGGGAGGGATGACCCAATCCTCAAGGGTCTGGGTGCCTTCTGCAAAACGAAAGCCGCAATAAAAGGTGGATAACGGGAATTCAGGATTGGACTTCTCCTCGTGAAGAGTACCCTTGTTATAAATGAGCATGTCCCCTTTTTGAGCCCAGTGTTTGGTACCGTCAATGGTGAACAATCCTTTGCCTTCAGTTACTTAGATAATCTCATGCAGATCGTCATGTTTATGCGTCGGAAAGCTCCAATGGGGATTGTCGGCCAGTTTTCCTACATAAATAATGGTGCAATCTCGATTTGGATGCCGTTGGCCGAATTCGTGGTGTGTATTCATCTATGTCTTCCCTTCAGAATCTGTAATGAAAGTCTGTGTTGAAATGACAACATATATAATGTTTTGCAATAAAACCACAACAACCTTGATTGTCGCCATGGTATATCTGACAGTACAATTTCACTATCCAAAATGTACTATATATCGAAAGTGAAGGGATGGGAAAGCAGAAAATACATGAATTAATGATCGTAGACAGAATTGAAGCGCTTGCAACAATAGAAAGGATTAGTGAGTATTGATTTATGACTAGAAATAGAGAGAACCTACTTATTTTAACGCTTACGCTTGTTAGCTTTGTACTGGGAACAACCGAGTATGTTATCGTGGGTGTGTTGAAGGAAATTGAAAGTTACATGAAAGTATCACTTGCTGCCGCGGGTATGCTTGTCTCCGGTTTTGCGATTGCATACGCAGTGGGTACACCATTTGCTGTGGCTTTCTTGGCCAAAATATCCAGAAGAAGTTCCATATTGATCGGATTTGCAATCGTGTTAGCATTAAATCTATTGACCGTGTTCTCAACAACGTTCTCTTCTCTGATGGCCATTCGCATCGTGTCGGCCGTTGCTTGTGGACTTACAATATCGCTTTCGATCTCGATCGTAAGCGACGCAGTGAACCGGGAGCGAAGAGGGGAAGCTATCGCCTGGATTTTGGGCGGATTTTCAATCGCTAATGTGCTAGGTGTTCCGCTCGGTACATTTATCGGACAACATCTAAGCTGGTCCATGACGTTTGTTGTTACAGCATGCATAGGGGTTGTGCCGCTGGTGTTCATGTTCCGTATTCTGCCACGCCAAACAACAACGATTGCAGGTTCGTTCAGTGATCAGATGTCTCTCTTTTTAAAACCACGGATATTGCTGGCCTGTCTGATCCCTGTACTCGGAAACAGCTGTATTTTCGTCGTTTTTACTTACATTACGCCACTCCTGAGTGAGACGATGGGTGTGCCAGTACAATGGATTAGTGCCATACTCCTGATCTATGGAGCCTGTAGCATCCTGAGTAACTGGATTGGTGCCAAAATAGCCAAGGGTGACTTCCTGCCCAAGCTCAAGCGACTTTTCGTCATCCAAGCCATCCTGTTCCTTGGCATGAGTTTTACCGTTTCTAATGTGTGGATGGGCTTGGCGTTTCTGTTCCTGATTGGATGTCTGTCATCCTCCATGAGCGCGGCATCCCAGTTATATTTGTTTGATGTGTCAGGATCGATCGCGCCGGGGTCCAAAGCATTTGCATCTACACTCCTGCCTGTGGCGGCCAATGTGGGTATAGCGCTAGGCTCTGGTGTCGGGGGAATTGCCGTTAATATGGGTGGTCTCCAGTGGGTGCCTCCAGTTGCTGTGATGCTTGCCTTGCTGGCTTTTGTCGTTACCCTGATATGCCAGCGTTCCATCCAAGTGAATTCAGACGAAGCAACCACTGTAAAAGCAGCTTAGATGAGATGCTGTCTAGACTAAACGCATGAATGCGTATATATGGTATATGAACTACAAACAAAGTCGCTGTTATACGGCTTTGTTTGTTTTTTTAGTTTTCCAGCATTCCGGATGTAACGGGTTCGTAGATGATAGAGGTAGGATAATGCAATAATTCAGTGAATTTATATATAAAGAGATCTGATAAAATGAATGAAAAGCTTGGAGGTAATGCCATGAAAAAGCCGATGATCGGTGTTCTGCCTTTGTATGATACAGACAAAAAAAGTTACTGGATGCTTCCAGATTATATGAACGCCATAGAAGGAGCAGGTGGGATTCCACTTATGCTACCTTTGACAACGGATATCGAGATCATAGCAACGCTGGCTAATCAGTTCGATGGGTTCCTGTTCACCGGGGGACATGATCTCAATCCTGAGCTGTATCATGAGCATGCAGAGGTTACCTGTGGAGAGTTGTGTATTGAACGCGATATGATGGAGTCGATATTATTACAAAAGGTAATTGAGCTTGATAAACCTACCTTTGGCATATGCCGTGGACTGCAGCTATTTAACGTTATGTTGGGTGGAACTTTATATCAAGACATTCCCACTAGCCTTCAACTTCATGGGAACAAGATCGTTAATCATAAGCAAAGTCCGCCGTATACGGATCTTGTACATGATGTACATATTGAGAAAAATAATATCCTATACGATATTTTGCAAACCGATACGATAAAAGTGAACAGCTACCACCATCAGGGAATCAAAATGTTATCGGATAAGTTAACTGCTGTGGCCGTCGCTGAAGATGGACTCGTTGAATCCGTGGTCATGCCAAACCGCTCGTTTGTTTTGGCTGTGCAGTGGCATCCAGAGTACAGCTATAAAGTAGATGACTACAGTCAGAAGTTATTTGCGGCGTTTGTTAATGCTGCTAAATCCCCACGCTATACTATCCATATTGAAGACATCACCGCATAAAATGTGAAAAAGAAAAAAGACCTCCTGTTTATAAAAACAGAGGAGGTCTTTGTATTGGTGAATTTAGTCGTAATAGTAATCATGGTATCGCCGTTCTATTGGCAGGATTATTTTAATCCAGACTTCGTGTTGGCATGCTCTTCAGCATTCAGGGAAGCAATCAGCTTCTCGCCTTCAACATCCAGGTTTGGTAGAATGCGATCCAGCCATTTTGGAAGTGCCCAAGCTTTGTCTCCGAAAATAGCCATGATGGCAGGGACCAAGCCCATACGGATGATAAAAGCATCAATCAGAATGCCTACCGCCAAAGTGAAACCAATCTGCTTGATCATGACATCGTCAGTGAATATAAATCCTGCAAATACAGAGACCATAATCACTGCTGCGGCAACAACCACGCGACTTACCTGATTGTACCCATGAACAACGGATTCGGTCCCGCGATGACCATGCACATAGGATTCCCGCATGGAGCTCACAAGGAAGACTTGATAGTCCATCGCGAGGCCATACAGGATACCTGTTACGATGATCGGCATAAAGCTCAGTAGCGGGCCACCGGTATCGAAACCAAAGAGCGAATGCAGCCAGCCCCATTGGAATACAGCAGTGGTGATCCCGAATGTAGCCAGGATACTAAGCAGGAAGCCAATTGTTGCTTTGATGGGAACGATGATCGAACGGAATACGAGTAACAGAATGATCAGTGACAACAGGATAATAATGCCTACATAAATAGGGAACACCTGCGCCAGTTTGGCTGACATATCGATGTTAACAGCTGTGAGTCCAGTAACTCCGAGTTTCACATCATAGGTCTGTGCGATGCTGGAATCAGCCGCGCGTAGATCAGTGACCAGTGTTTTAGTGAGATTATCGTTAGGACCCGTTTTTGGAATGAGACTGAAAATAGCTAAATCTTCTGTCATCCCAAGCGGTGTGACTTGTGCAACGTTATTCTGACCTTGAAGTTCCATCACCAGACCACCCAAGAGTTCCGGTGTAACTTTTGCGGAAGTTTGATTAGGCTCTGCGACCAGAATAAGGGGTCCGTTGAATCCTTCTCCGAAACCTTCGGAGATGGCATCATAACTTTGTCTTGCAGTTGTATCCAGATTCGCTGAGGAAGCGCCGGGGATACCCATTTCCATTTTGGTGATCGGCGTCGCGGCAAAACCAAGAATGACGATGATGGCGATAATGGTAGCCCAACGATTTTTGATAACGAATTTCACCCATCTGTTCGCGACTCCGTGGTTAGTGGCTTTAGGATGTTTCGCGCTTTTCTCACGAGCTTTGGCGGAACAGATGCGTTCTCCTACCAATCCCAGTAAAGCCGGCAACAGGGTTAAAGCAACAAATACGTTGATGAGCACGGTGGCAGCTGCGACCAAAGCCATCGTAGACAAGAATGTGAGACCGATGACAAGCATACCGCACAGTGCAATAATGACGGTTAATCCGGCAAAAAATACTGCGCTGCCCGATGTACCAATGGCTCTGGCCGTTGCTTCTTTTGCGCTCAAGCCTTGATCAATGATCATTCGACGCTGGCGATTAACAATGAAGAGCGCATAATCTATTCCAACAGCCAATCCAACCATGAGAGCTAGAACGGAAGTGACACTAGGCATTTCAATGAATTTGGAGATGGAGAACGCACCACCAACTCCAATGGCAACACCGAGGAGTGCAGTGATCAGAGGCAGACCTGCTGCAACAACGGAGCCAAGGGTGATCAGCAATACAATGACAGCAATCACCAATCCGACAATCTCAGCCGAGCCGACCCCAATCGATACCGTTTTGAGCGTTTCGCCCGGCAGTACCTTAATATTGGTTCCTTGCTCTACCGTCATAACAGATTGAATAACGGAATCAAATACATCCTGTGTTATGGCAGACTGTTCAATTGTAAATTGGAACTGGAACAGTGCAATGCTGCCGTCTGAAGAGATCAGCATTCCAGGTACAGGAACACCATCCACCATCAAAGGTCCATAGGGAGGAGGCGTGGTTGTTGCGGATTGCGCCATATCAGTAGCCTGAGCATTCTGAGCCATTTCCGCCTGAGCACCCGAATTACCCGCTTCAGCTGCATAGTCCGCAGGGTTAATGACTTTGTCTAATCCGTAAACTTCATTAACACCTTTCATCATGGCCGCCAAACGTTCAGGCGTATCCAAACGCTCGTTGTCTGGAGCTTTGAAGACAACACTTCCTTGACCGCCGGAGGCGGCTGGCAGTTCTTTTGCCAATTGATCCAGAACCTTCTGTGACTCTGTGCCTTCAATCTTCATTTCGGAACTGATGTGAATACCATTGATGCTGATCATGGAGATGACAATTCCCAGAATTAAAACCCAGCCAATGATGAAGGTTCCAGGTTTGCTAAAAGCGGTTTTCCCCACTCTGTATAATAATGTAGACATTTCTCTATTTTACACTCCTCTATGATGAATGTGGATGGTTGGCATGTTCAAATCCTGCCCGTAAATGATTAAACGTGGTTTCCAAAAATTGATCGAATGTTAAAACACCGGGCTTGGTATCTTCAGTAATGACTTGTCCGGGCAGTAACACATTGAGTCTTCCATCAATTAATGGCAGTATTGTTCCATATAGTGCGTTGATCAAAAGATAAGTATAGATCTCGTCATACTTCCCGTTAGATAAGTCTAATAAGGTATCTTGTGCCTGCGTCTGCATCCGGTGCATGGCTCCAAGGTAATGCGGTTCAAGCACGGGATAGGTCTGGGATAGCGATAGTAGCTGATGAAGTCTTCCTATTAGTTCTGTTGTAAGCTGCATCTTGATCAGGTTATACAGTACGTCAAGCAAGGAGACGTTGTCGGGCAATTCGGTAAGTAACTCTTCGAGTTCCGTTGTATTCTGAACGGATATTGCGCCTCTTGCTACGGCTTCTTCTTTACATGTGAAGTAGTTTGCAAATGTTCTGCGGGAACAACCCACCTGATGCACGATATCTTCGACCGTAAAGCCATCAAGCCCATGTTCAAGGGTAAGTTCAAATGCTGCACTAGCAAGTGCTTTTTCAGTTGCTTCTTTCTTCAAATGTCTCAAGTTTCGTTTGATCATTATTCTCCGCTTATGCGTTCACCTCCAACACCAATGACTATGGTTTAATTCTTTTAAGAAGAGCACACATACTGAATATGCACTTTGTGAGGTTTATCATAACAAACAAGTTGCCCATTGTGCAAATTTACTCATTGTGCAATTATTTTATATGACAGCTATACTGCGAATCAATGCTTCAACTCCTGAGGAATGAATGTTAAAATCAATAGAAAAACTTGGGGCGATAACGAGATATGAGTAGTCGTAAACAAAGTTTATTGGAAACAGCACTTGCACTATTTTTAGAGCACAGCTATGCAAATACAACAATCCAGATGATCTTGGATCAATCGGGTGTATCCAAAGGCACATTCTACAAATTCTTCAGTTCCAAAGAAGACTGTTTATATTCTATTATTGATCAGCGTATGCAAGAGGATGTTTTCATTCGTAAAGAGCTTGAACAAAATCACTATACATCGGATTATGACCTGCTCGTAGATCAGATTGCGATTCCTATGTCTGTACCTAATAAAGAGCGAGTATGGGAATTATATTGGACGGGTTTTTATTCCGGGGAGATCAACTCAGCCAAACTGGCTACAGTTCACCTAAAATGGCTGTCCACACGCTTGATTCAGGTTTACGGGAACGATATTAGCTTATATGCCAACGAAGGGGCCATATTGTGCTACGGCATATTACATCAGATTGCCAACACATCAAGAAGTCTAAATACGCAAAAACCGGTATGGAGCGAAGTGGTTCCCAAAGTATTAACGTACATTGAAGTGATCCTAAGAACAATGCATCAGAGAAATGAACATATTTTCGACTTTCAGTCTCTCTATTTCCTGAATGCCGATGAGCGTAACCATGATATGGGTCTGGACATCGATAATATATTGATCGAATTTGATGAGTTCAACAACCGTGTACAAAAATCCAAGGAATCTGCATCATTCAAGCAACTTTCGAAGGGGCTTTTAGCGCTATTACAAGATCAAGAGGATTTAAATATTCCTGTAATCGAAGTGGTGCTTCAAGCGTTTCACAAAGAGTACAAATCCAGCGCGTTTCAATCTGAAGCCAATAGACTGACCGAAGCCTGTTGGTGGTATTTGGAACTAGTGAAGCAACGTAATTAATATGGGGGTTGGCTCGTAGCCGACCTCTTTTTTTTGCTTTTTTATGCTTCTAGTTATTAATTAATATACTATTAGTATATTAATTAATTGTTGTTATAACAGTTGTTTTATGCTGTTTAAACTATGATATTTGAAATTAAATATACGAGTAGTATATAATCGGAATGAACATATATTTCCATAGATTTGAATAACTTCACTTCGAAAGGAAGATTTATATGAATAACTCGAATAACCAGACATCAGAAAAAGTAGAATTTAATTTGTTTAGCGAAGAAAATAGTAAAGATCCATTTGCCATGTTTGCACAGATGCGTGCCAAAGGTTCCGTTGTCCCTATTCCTAATCCAATGGGTGGAGCAGGGCAAACCTGGATTGTAACTCGGATGGACGTCGCCATGGAAGTGCTGAAAGATCACTCTCGATTTACGGTAGATATGAACTCTATTAATAGTGGCAATGATATTCGAAAGAATCTCTCAGGTGAGCTTGGTTCATCGGAACCCCAGACCTTTTTTACCGGAAAGTCGATGCTCTTTGTTGATGAACCGGATCACCGAAGACTGCGTAGCCTGGTTTCCAAAGCGTTCACGCCAAGATATATGGAAAGCCTGCGTCCACGCGTCCAGGAAATTGCCGATGAGTTGATTGACCAATTCGAAGGAAAAGGAGAGATGGATCTTGTAAAAGACTATGCCTATCCTTTCCCAATCAACGTTATTTCCGAGATGTTGGGTATACCTCAGGAAGACCGACCTCAGATCCATGTATGGTCTGAAGCCATTGCAAAAGGTCTTGGTTTTGGTAAACAGGACCCTGCCGTAGCGCAGCACTTGCGATCATTCGCAGAGTACACCTCACAACTTGTGGCGAACAAACGAGTAGAACCTTCAGATGACCTCATCAGTCAATTGATTGCGATTGAGGAAGAGGGGGATCGACTGAATGAAGATGAATTAATATCCATGATCACGTTATTGATATTTGCCGGACATGAGACAACTTCCAATCTGATTGCAACTGGTTCTTATCTTCTTCTGACCCATCCCGAACAACTGGAACAACTGAAACAAGATCTGAATCTGGTTCCTTCTGCGGTGGAGGAGTTGCTACGATATAACGGACCCGCGACTTCCTCAGGTCCTCGTTATGCAACACAGGACACGGAGCTCGATGGACAATTGATTCAAAAGGGAGATGTTGTGATTCCCCTTCTGAAATCAGCGAATCGGGACGAGCAGCAGTTCACTGACCCCGAAGAGTTGGATATCGAACGCAAAATAAAACGGCATTTGGCCTTTGGACACGGCATCCATATGTGTCTTGGCGCTCCACTTGCTCGTGTAGAAGGGGACGTGGCGTTTACTACGCTTTTACGTCGGCTACCGGATATTCAGCTCAGTATTCCTCAGGAAGAGATTCATTGGCACTCTGCTTTGTCATCACAGGGATTGGCAGCACTGCCTGTGAAATTTTAATAGATACACTTAGTGTGACCCATTGGAGTATGACGAATTATCGTCATACTCTTTATTTGTATAGATGATAGAATGGAATGAACAAGAAACATATTAATGGATTGAACACTGCTTAATGTAAAAGATAAAGTGGGATACATAATTTTTGTGGTGGAGGTAAACCTTATGAATAAAGATGAACAATTCATGCATAAAGCCATTGAGATTGCTCTGCAAGCTCGCAAAGAAGGAAACGAACCATTCGGCTCATTATCAATTAGCGGAAATTGCTGGCGGCAACATCATGATCTCGTGTGAAGAAGTATTCGACAAAAGTCCTCAAAAGCCTGAAGTAACAGGGAAATTACTTAACACAGAAGGCTTAAAAGTTTTCGAAGGATATCAATTTCATTCCAACGCGTAATCAGATCAAAAAATTAATTTTAAATTATTGCTTGATTTTTTTTTCGACGTCTGATAGTGTAAGACCTGTGATTTTGGGAAGTTAATTTATCAATATGAATTAGAGCTTTCCAGCAGATAATTTTGACCACTTCACCAGGAAGTTAAGGCCATACGGACAGCCGGGTCAAACGCCGATTGGCAACTTATGTTGCTTTATTGATTGAGTTCAAAGCTCAAATTTTATAAGTTGGTTACTTTACAACCAGTGCAATTGCACATCAACTTGTGAAACGGTCAATAAGAGTGGTAAAGGCGAATTATTTGCTATATAGACTCTGATCCAATATTGATATACATGAAGAAGCTTTCCGCCAAAGGAGTTCTTGTGAACTTTTTTGGTCATGGAGACTTCACGTCTTTTTTATGATGTATATCGATAAGCAAGTGTGATGATGCGCGATTGCGAGCATTTTTCACCTTGCTTTTTTTGTTGTCTTGTTGTCACCGTATTAAACCAATTTTAAAAAAAATACATATTGGGATAGGAGAATGTAAAATGGGAAAAGCACTAATCATCGGCGCCGGCGGCGTTGCTTCCGTGGCAGTACACAAATGCGTTCAAAACAGCGAAGTTTTTGAGGAAATCTGCATCGCGAGTCGTACAAAATCAAAATGTGATGAACTCAAAGCCAAGCTGGACGGCGGAAAAACAAAAATTACAACAGCACAAGTTGATGCTGACAATGTTGACGAACTGATCGCTCTGATCAACGAAGTTAAACCGGATATCGTTATGAACCTCGCTTTGCCGTATCAAGATCTGACAATCATGGATGCTTGTCTTGCAACTAAAACAAATTACATGGACACAGCTAACTATGAGCCACATGATACAGCGAAGTTTGAATACAGCTGGCAATGGGATTACAAAGAGCGTTTTGAACAAGCAGGCATCACTGCATTGCTCGGTAGTGGATTTGACCCAGGTGTGACTGGCGTATTCTCCGCTTATGCCCTGAAGCACTACTTTGACGAAATTGAGTACATCGACATTCTGGACTGCAATGGCGGCGACCATGGCTATCCGTTCGCAACCAACTTCAACCCTGAGATCAACATTCGCGAAGTATCTGCGAACGGAAAATATTGGGAAAATGGTGAATGGATCGAAACGAAGCCGATGGAAATCAAACGTGTCTACGACTTCAAAGAAGTTGGCGAGAAAGACATGTACCTGTTGTATCATGAGGAACTGGAATCTTTGGCAAAAAACATGCCAGGTCTGAAACGTATCCGTTTCTTCATGACATTTGGTCAAAGCTACCTGACTCACTTGAAAGCTCTTGAAAATGTAGGCATGACTTCAATTGAGCCTATTGAATATGAAGGTAAACAAATTATTCCACTGCAATTCCTGAAAGCAGTACTGCCTGATCCAGCATCCCTTGGACCACGTACTGTAGGTAAAACAAACATCGGTTGTATTTTCAAAGGTAAAAAAGACGGCAAAGACAAAACATATTATGTTTACAATATCTGTGATCACCAAGAGTGTTATAAAGAAGTGGGTTCCCAAGCGATCTCTTACACTACAGGCGTTCCAGCAATGATCGGTGCAGCAATGGTCATGACAGGCAAATGGAACAAACCAGGCGTATATAATGTAGAAGAGTTCAACCCAGATCCATTCATGGAAGAGTTGAACAAATGGGGCCTCCCATGGGTAGAAGACTTCAACCCGGTACTCGTTGATGAGCTGCCAGAAGAAGTTAAAGAATCGGAGCTTGTTCGCTAAAATGCGGTTCGAGCAATTACCGACACCATGTTTTGTTGTTGACGAGGCGCTTATTGAGAAAAACCTGAAAATCCTGAACGGTGTTATGCAGCGTACAGGTGCCAAAATCGTGCTGGCTCAAAAAGCATTCTCCATGACTGCGATGTATCCGCTGATTGGAGAATACCTGAGCGGTGCAACGGCGAGCGGTTTGTATGAAGCGCGTCTGGGCCATGAGGAAATGGGCAAAGAGAATCATGTCTTTGCTCCAGCATATCGTGCAGAAGAGATCGACGAGATTATCTCTATCTGCGACCACATTATTTTCAACTCATTTTCACAGCTTGCAAAATTCAAGGATAAGGCGCTTCAAGCTGGCCGTAAGGTCGGCTTGCGCGTCAACCCTGAATGCTCTACTCAAGAAGGACATGAGATCTACGATCCGTGTTCTCCGGGTTCGCGTTTTGGTGCGAAACTGGAGGATTTCGATGCAGACTTGTTGGAAGGTGTCTCCGGACTTCACTTCCACACACTGTGTCAGCAAAACTCCGATGATCTGGAGACTACGCTGAATGCAGTGGTCGATAAATTCGGACAATGGTTGCCACAAATGGAATGGATCAACTTCGGCGGTGGGCACCATATCACACGTGAAGATTATGATATTCCAAGACTGGAAGCATGCATCAAACGTATGCAGAATGATTATGGCCTGGAAGTATATCTGGAGCCGGGAGAAGCTGTTGCGCTGAACGCGGGTTATCTGGTGACCTCTGTGCTGGACTTCCATAAAAACGGTATGGACATCGCTATTCTGGATACTTCAGCTACGTGTCATATGCCGGATGTGCTGGAAATGCCATATCGCCCGCCGCTCATCGGTTCGGGAGAAGTGGGTGAGAAGGCTCATCTGTATCGTCTAGGTGGACAAACCTGTCTGTCTGGTGACGTGATTGGGGATTATTCATTCGATCAGCCTTTGCAAGAAGGCGACCGTCTGGTATTCGAAGACATGGCGATTTACTCCATGGTGAAAACCAATACGTTCAACGGCATGCCGCTTCCAGCGATTGCAGTCAAAAGAAAAGACGGCGATTGTGAAGTTGTCCGTGAATTCGGATATCAGGATTTCAAAATGAGGCTGGCATAATTACTTCATTATATAGTAAGTATTAATATAGAATTGAAAATAAATACAAAAAAGGGAACCTGGAGACAGGTTCCCTTTTTAACGTTAACTGAAGTTTAACGATTAGATTCAATGATGTTTATCAGTGGGGTTAGGTGAATGTTTTCCGGTATTAAGCCGACTTAGCTTCGACTTCAGTTTTTGGGTTAATTTTGTGGTTTCGAGGATGCTCTCGCAGCGTATGGAAAGATCGGTTCTCTTAGTTCAAAGTCATACGTCAACCCATCCACAATGCCGACTACACTTTCACTGTCATACAACTCTAGCAAAAATCCAGCCATTTGTTCCGCCGTATGGAACTTGGGAACTCTGCCTTCATATTCAAACTCATCTACATTAAAAGAATGTTTCGCAAATTCTGTCTCGGTTGCAGCCGGTGCGAGAACCTTGGCTTGCATCGCTGCGTTCTTACCTTTTAACTCTTGCGCAAGTCCTTCCGTAAAGGCACTTACATAGAACTTGGTTGCGCAGTAGGTTACTGCATCGGCTACAATCGTATATCCACCACCAGAGGAGATATTAATGATCTGTGTGCCATCAACATCTGCATAATCACGTACATACAGGGAAGAAAGAATCGTAAGAGCTTCTATATTTAGATGAAGCATCTGTTCAATCTTGGGCAGATGTTGTTCGCCCACGGAAGCAAAATTTCCGAATCCGGCGTTGTTAATCCACGTCTCAATGGAGTAAGCGTGAAGACTCTCATAGAATTCATGCACATTAGCGGCAATGGACAAATCCACTGTACGAATGACAACATCCAGAGCAGGATTGATTTCAGCTACTTTTGCTTTTAACTTGTCCAATTCATCGGTTCTGCGTGCTGCCAGAATTATATTTTTGTCACGAGCTGCAAAAGCTAAAGCCGCTTCATATCCAATGCCTGAACTGGCACCGGTAATCACTGTATATTTCATGGGAATTCCTCCTGGATCTGATTTCATTTTTTATTGTGATGTGACCACGAGTTGATTATACTGATTAGAGCTTACTCTAAGTCAAGCGGGAAAATGGAGGGGAGGTTAACCATGCATACCATTGGTGAAGTGGCAGAATTACTCCATATCAGTGCACATACGTTGCGTTATTATGAGAAGGAACAGATTGTAACTCCTCTCCGAGATGCCAGTGGAGACAGGCGATACAACGAGTCACACCTGAAGTGGCTGCAATTTGTGATCAAATTAAAAGAGACTCAAATGCCCATTGCTATTATTAAGAAATATGCGTCCTTGTTTCAGGAAGGGGAGCATACGGCGGCGGATCGTTTAAAGCTGCTGGAGGAGCATAAAGAGTCGATTCAAAAACAGATGCACATACTTCACACAGCAGATGAGATGCTTGAGCATAAAATTTCGTCGTATCGAACGCTCATCGGACAATGAACTAACACACACAAATGACGATCTATTGCCAAAACAGTGATTTTTATTATAGACTGTTTTTTATCGGTTGTTCATCAAGGGGGAAATGCAATGCATCAAAACAGAAAACAAAAGTCAAACAAGTTAAAGATCCTCTCCAAAGTATTATTGATTATCATAGGGGGATTTATAACGGCATATGGCCTGGAAGCCATATTGATCCCGAATAATGTCTCAGATGGTGGTGTCACAGGTCTGAGTATCGTAGGATCACAGCTGTTCGGATTACCACTGGGGATGCTCATCGGGATTATTAACATTCCATTTGTGTGGCTCGGGTACAAGCAAATCGGAAAAAGCTTTGCGTTATATTCGATCATCGGTATTGCTTCACTCGCAATCAGCACCAGTCTGATGCACCATATACCAACCATCATTGAAGGTGATACCTTGCTTGTTACGGTTGTCGGCGGGATTATCATCGGTTTTGGTATGGGACTTGCATTACGTAATGGCGGTGCATTGGATGGCATAGATATGCTGGCTGTACTCCTTTCGCGAAAAGTACCTTTTGGAACCAGTGATCTCATCCTGTTTCTCAACATGTTTGTATTTATTGTCGTTTCTACCGTGTTTGGTCTGCAAGGCGCGATCTTGTCAGGACTTGCGTATTTTATTGCTTCTAAAGTAATACATATTGTTGAAGAGGGCTTGAGCGGCTCCAAAACGTTTAAAATTATTACGAATCAACCTGAGATTATGGTTGAAACCATTCGGGACCGTTTAGGCCGTGGAGCAACGTATACCGAGGCTTACGGTGGCTACTCTAATGAGCAATTCAAGGAAATTACTTGTGTCATTAACCGGATGGAAGAGAGTAAAATTAAAGATATCATTCACGAAATTGACCCAACTGCTTTTGTAGTCGTATACGATGTAGCTGAAGTGAGAGGCGGCAATTTCAAAAAGAAAGATATTCACTGATTCCGAAAAACAAAATTAACTTATACGTAGTTGGTCAACCAGGATCTGGTTGGCTTTTTTTGTATGTCCACAGCGGAACTTGGAGTTTTAACAGGCGGATTTTCTTATTAGTTTGATACGAATATTAAATTTGCAAATAAAATAAAGATGGTTTATTATTATATCAAATGATACAAAATACTATCATTATTGAATGTGAATGTTGATTACAAAACAACAACATGAATGCAGAAGAGGAGAATGTATTATGGCGTGGTTATTCCTTATTCTTGGAGGGATTTTAGAGGTAGGTTGGGCATTAGGTTTGTCATTCTCCGATGGATTTTCCAAAATCGAGATCGTAATCCCCACGGTTATTTTAATGATTGGCAGCTTCTACTTCTTTGCAAAATCCACTAAAGTACTTCCTGTATCAACGGCGTATGCGGTGTTTACCGGACTTGGTTCATTTGGAACCGCAATTGTGGGAATGATTTTTTTGGGGGACTCCGTAAGTGCAATCAAAATCGTGCTGGTCATGATATTAATCAGTTGCATCATCGGTCTGAAATTTGTATCCAATGAACCTAAACCAAAGGCGGGTGTATAGAATATGAGTTGGTTTTTCTTGATCTTAGCTGGTTTATTTGAAGTTGGTGGTGTAATATTTCTGAAACTTTCAGATGGATTCACCAAATTGAAACATACATTGATGTTCGCTATGTTTCTGGGATTAAGTTTCATTTTTCTTTCCCTGTCTTTGAGAGAGATCCCAATCAGCATTGGTTATGGAATCTGGACAGGTATTGGGGCATCGGGCAGTGTACTATTGGGGATGTATGTATTCAAAGAGCCCAAAAATGCAAAGAAATTGGCTATCGTTAGTGGGATTATCGTCAGTATTGTGGGATTGAAACTAGTCTCTTAACTGGATAAATTAGCTGTACTAACAACGGAACGATATCCATCTCATCTATATTCATGCATAAGTACAGCTCTCTTATGGGAAAACTTCTGTAGTACGAATTAAATTGCATGACTTCAAGTATGTATGGGAGGTTAGCATAGTGACAAAGCAGGACCCGCAAGAGCTTTTGAAGCAAAAACATGAACTGGATGATCAAAAAAGACAGTTCACTAATTTTTCCCGAAATATTTCAGGTCATGGTGAGGTTGAAGCTGGTCAAGAGTTCAGTGTTGACCGAGTGCCAGATGACCAAAACCGTATGAAATCGGTTGAGAACAGACGCGGCGAAGTCTAAAACGTTACAACATAAGCCGATCCTTTCATGGATCGGCTTATTCGTGCGTAGCATTTTATCGAATAGGAAGATATATGTTGTAGTTGAGAATGATTATCGATAGAATGGAGAAAAGTGAAAATATCCGCTGATTTTGCTGATGTTTTGCTAACTTAATGGGTTGTGGAAGGTGAAGGAAGAGATGCACGTAGAAGAGCATGTGAAGTTATGGAATCTGGCCTCAATTAAAATATGGGAAGTGCGTCACGTCGTCGTGCGCGCTGGCGAACCCATCCATGCCTATCGATTTCCAATTAGCGGTTTTATATATACAGTTCGCGGCAATGCAACGATTACACTGGATGATACGATGTACGCGATCGATCAGATGCAAGTCTTACATGGAGGCAAGGGGGTATGGATGAATATTTCCCTGAACGAGGATTCATTCGAATTTTATTTGATGTTTTATCGGGCTAATTTGTCGTTATCCAATACTCGTGAGAATCAAGCTCTGCTCAGGCGACATGTCCCGTTTCACGTGCAATATGCTTTCGCCCCAAGCTATCCCATTGACTTATATGATAAAGTCCAAAGAATAGAGCAACATTGGGAACGGACGGATGCGTTCTCGAAATTTCAGGTAAAGACATTATTTTATCAATTTATTAATGAATTAATGAGACAGTTAAGTGCACAAGGAATTGAGACTGCCAAGCCTGATCTGGTAGCTCAAGCCGTTCGTTATCTTCAAGAGAACTACATGTTGCCCGTTATGGTCGATCCGCTCGCAGAACTTCTGGACTGCAGTGCAGGGCATCTGTCGAGAACGTTCAAGAAAGAGACAGGCAGCAGTCTGATTACCTATTTAACTCGGATACGGATGTACAAAGCCAAGGAGTTGCTGTTGCACACAGATGCATCTCTTCAGAAGATTGCCGAGGCAATCGGCATTCCAGATGTGATCTATTTTAATCGTTTGTTTAAAAAGCATGTTGGCCTTTCACCAGGTCGGTTCAAACAAAAATGTATCGCCATGCCAACCGGTCAGAATAATGCTATCCAAGAATCAGAATTGTCCATTGTCAGTCCCATGCATCACGGTTATGATCCTATTGATGATGATAATTATTATCAATACAACTCAAAAGGAGAATCACTTACATCTATGAGATCGAGAAAACCCGTTGCATTGCTTTTGATGCTCAGCCTTACATTATTAATATCAGCCTGTTCCCCTTCTCAGGGCAGTTCAGCAACAAGCAGTAATGGAACAAGCGGTAACAATGCTCCAACCACCGAAGTCGCGCAATCCACCGAATCAGCAGTACAGGAGCGTGTTGTTAAACATCCTTGGGGAGAAACTGTCATCAAAGGTGATCCTCAGCATATTATTTCGTTGTTCCCGGCTGCAACTGACTATTTGTTAGCACTCGGTATTGTACCCCAGGCAGCATCCAGTAATGAGGAGGGGAGTGATCAGTTTCCTACCTACCTGTCCGATCAACTACAAGGAAAAGAAAATCTGGGCTGGCAGGTTGATCCCAACTACGAAAGCATATTGGCGGCAGAGCCAGACCTGATTATCGGTCAGGATTTCATGAGTGATGCCTATGACAGCCTTAGCAAAATTGCCCCTACCTTGCTGGCAGAGAAGCTGCAGGACGAGCAAGGTATTATTCGTATGAAGACAAGCCTGTTACATATGGGAGATATGTTAGGGAAGACGGATCAGGCCAAACAGGTCATTAAAGAATACGAAAAGAAGGCTGCAGAAGCCCGTGAGAAAATCAAGCAATCCATCGGAGACGAGACCGTGATGTTCCTGCGTTTATCCGATAAAGAAGTGCGTTATTACAGTAAAAGAAACTACGAGGTTCTGTACGACGATCTAGGCTTGACACCTCCTGTATCCATACCTGACCCGACAGATTCAATGAAAGTAATCTCCATGGAGTCGTTACCATCGATTAACCCGGATCATATTTTCCTGTTGTCATCAGACGAGAATGAAACGACAGAATTGCAAAAAACAGCAGTGTGGAAAAGCCTGAATGCTGTTAAAAACAACAATGTCTACATCGTTGACTACGGCTTGTGGTTCCAAGGTCCGGGAGGACCCATTGGACAGAGCAAGATTATCGACGAAGCGGTAAATTTCCTTACCCAATAAATAAGGAAACTAGACAGGAGGATTAATGCATATGGAAACGTCCGTCGTAGAGAAGCTCATTCGTGAACGAAGAACCATTCGTCAGTTCAATGGCAAACCGCTGGCGAAAGAAACGATCATGCACTTGCTGGAAGCGGCCGTGTGGGCACCTGTTCATTCCCGTAAAGAGCCATGGCGCTTCATATTATTTGTAGAAGAAGGTCGGAAGCAATTTGCTGATGCGGTGCTACATACGTTTTCCAAAGATGAGCGGGAGCGCTGGACAGAGAAGTTGCAAAAGGACTATTGCGAATCTATCCAAGCCCATCTGCTGGTTGTGATTGAGGCTGATCCGAGACAACGGGTATGGGAAGATGCTGTGGGGGCTAGTGCTGCCCTTATTCAAAATATTCAACTCCTGGCATGGGAGCAGGATATCGGGGTAGTGTGGAAGACAAATGAATATAATTTTGACCCTGATTTCTACGCCAAGACAGGTGTAAAAGCAGGGGAGAGAATCATTGGCACACTTCATCTGGGGTATTTTGATACAAACAAGGCTCCCAAACCTCGTCCTCGCACACCCGTAGAAGAATTGATGACCTTTGTCTCCACGGCAAGAGCAGAAGTACAGTAGTAGCGATACTTCATACGGTTCCGAGCTGTGAAACGAACCCATTGTAAGCCGCGAACATAGCGGCTTTTTTGCATAATTGAATATCGATGTTGATTGGATGTCAGACATTGAGGAGTTCAAACTGTTTCTGATTAACGTTATCTCACACTGCCTGCCAAATTATGAACGAAATGAAATACAAATTCGGCGGTCAATAAATGGATGGTTGAGGCCATATAGGTGGTAGTCAATCGTTGTAAAAGGTCGTATATTAATAATATGTCGATTGTGGGAGTGAACATGTACCACATCGCAAAATGATAAACGATTTTACATAGAAGGACGGGAAAAAATGGACTTTAAACCGCTTGCTTCATTTATCGACCGCATTACATCCTGGCGTATACCGTGGGCAGAGGTGCTGGTGATGCATCGAAATGATACCGTTTTCCATTATCGTAATGGATACGCCAATCTGGAAGAGAAAACACCTATCGGTGATGGAGCGATCTTCAATCTATATTCCATGACCAAAATTATGACCTGCGTGGTAGGATTGCAACTGGTGGAGAAAGGGGCAATGCTGTTAAGCGATCCCTTATCTGATTATCTGCCAGAGTACGCTGAGATGACGGTTAAGAAAACGATGCCGAACGGGGAGATCCGACTGGAAAAGGCGACAAGAGCCATTACAGTACGTGATTTGTTCACCATGACTGCCGGGTTCTCGTATGACGTGGGTTGTCCAAGCATTCAAGAAGCTGTAAAAAGCACCGATGGAACATTGCCAACACGTGACTTCGCGAGAGCGCTTGCGAAAGAACCGTTGCTGTTTGAACCAGGGACACACTGGAATTACAGCATGTGCCATGATGTGCTAGGAGCCTTGGTGGAAGTGGTAAGTGGCAAACGCTTTGGTACGTATCTGCGGGACGAAATCACCGGACCCCTTGGCATGAACGATACAACGTTTAATCTGAACGATGAGCAGCAGACACGTCTGATTCCACAGTATGCTTACAATGATGAGCTTGAAAAGGCTGTACGTTTGGACGGCAATGGATTCCGTGTGGGTACGGAGCTGGAAAGCGGCGGTGCAGGGTTGCTATCAACCGTTAGCGATTATGCACGTTTTCTGAACGCGCTTACTGGGCATGGTACGAGTCCCGAAGGCGTGCGCATTCTGTCACAAGCTTCAGTGGAACTGATGCGAACGGACCACCTGAACGAGATGACTCGTGCTGATTATTCCTGGGATCATATGTATGGATACGGCTATGGACTGGGTGTTCGCACACATATCTCCAAAGCAGGAAGCGGCTCACTGAGTCCAATTGGCGAATTTGGATGGAGCGGCGCTGCTGGTTGTATGGCTATTATTGATCCGGATTCAGAGCTTACAGTCATGTATGCACAGCACCTGCTGAACAGTCAGGAGCCGTACGTTCAACGACGCTTACGAAATGTGGTATACTCCTGCCTGTAAATCATATCGTATTCGAAGTTACTTGAAGAGCCGCTAAATAGCGGCTTTTTTATGTTATATGAGTCGAAATCTATTAATTAGTTTGTTATTTCTTTATTAGAAAGGGTATGTTATCATTCTTAGGAAAATAGTACTAGTAGGAGGATATGCTTATTGAACATGAACTTAAATTCATTACATAGTTTGATCAAGATTATACTCTAGCAAGTACCTGTTTGAATGTTGAGATTGTGCACGGTTTAATATTAGAAAAGCGATGTTAGATTTTTATTTTTTTACTCAAAGGAGAGTCATCGATGATACACCCTAAACACAATGCAAAATGGGCTTCTCTGGCCTTACTTACCTTAATCGCCTATGTTCTGAGCGCATTGCTTCTGCTACCACCTAATGCCGCTGCCAAAGGAGAGCAAATCTCCGCCAAACAGCTCGAAAGTATGAGCCGGCTTTCATTTACGCTTCGTGATGCCAAGCAAACGGCTTACACCGTTTATATTTTTGCTTATGATGAACAGAAGAGTACACTAACCGAAGAAAATGGTTGGACCAACAATAAAAAAGGCGACAAGAGTTATTCAGGAACGTATCGTGCAGCCTTGCTGAAAAAAGGTGCAGCATACGGAACTGTTCAGGCAGCAAAACTGGATCTGAGTACGATTATTTTGCCTCAAACCTGGAACTTTGTTGTGAAAAGCAAAGAGGCTAGTACACCAGACATGCTGATGATCACCGATTGGGGAACTTCTAATTTCAATGAGGTGAAAACGTATATTGTTCGTTCCGGGGAATTGCGCCGTGTAACATATGTCGATAATAAGGGGGAAAAAATCGACGATTCCTACTCTGCAAGCAGAGATGATGGAATCCGTACTCTTTCAGGTGCTCGAGTGCAGTTCAAAAATTACAACAACCTTCAATTCGTCTATGGGGTTGATACATTTAAGTTGAATGTGAATAAATTGGAAATGCGGTTGGAAGATACGCGTAACCTTCGTTCAAAAGCTTGGCCGAACTCGGGTGTTGGCGATCGCGCTTACCTGAAAAGCCTGAAGGAAGCCGCTTTAAAGGGTGTGTTGCCAGGCCGGACGGACATCAAGATTGGTATGACGCTTCAAGCAATGCAAAAAAAATTGGGGAAACCCAATTCTCGTTCAAACGGGGAATGGGGAGCGTACTATTATTATTCTAAATTCGGCATCGGGTTTGATTCATACATGCACGAGCTTAGCAAGAAATCACGTATTGCGGTTATCCAGCTGTACAATGAAAAGCAGTATCTCTCACCATGGAATGTGAAACGATGGATGGGAAAACCCACCTCGGAATATTATAATGAAGTTGTGGGTGGTTATGAGATGGAATATGAGCTGGGTAAGCACACTATAGTTTTTAATTATTTGGAAGAAGAAGACTTAATTGACTTTACGAATATATATTAAGGTATAACATCGTAAAGAAATGAAGCATAGCTTAATCACATTTACATGAAAAGCCGCTAATTAGCGGCTTTTTTTGTTATCCATGAAAGTGGGACGCGTAGTCTATTTCATTGGAGTGTTATTAGAGCTTTGCACAGAACGTACACGATTGACTAAATAAATGCCGACTGACACGAACAGTAATGCGACCAGATTTTTCAGTTCCATGATCGTTTCCCCCAGAAATAACGCTGATAATAAAGCTCCAAATACAGGGATTAGGAAGTTATAGACAGACACTCTTCCGACCTTGTTGTACTTGAGAAGCATATTCCATAGACAAAATGCGACAGATGACAGCAAAGCCAGGTAGATTAAGTTACTGGTGGATTCCAAGGTGAAATGGGTGACACGACCGCCGAGTGATAGACCTAACAGCGTAAGTACCAGTCCCCCGACGAATAAGCTGACACCTGTTATGATCAGAACATCGATGGTGGCGGTGAGACGTTTTGCGTAAAGGGCCGTAACAGAAAAAACAAGTGCTGCTATAATAACGAACCCTTCGCCTGTGAATGAAAAGGAAAAAGCAAGCAGATCCGTATGGAAGTTTACGATGATTACACCAACGAATCCAAGCAAGCAACCAACGATTTTATTTCTGCTTAATTTGTCGTTTTTATAGATGAAATGGGCCAGAACAACACTGAAAAAGGTCGTAGTTGCGTTCATAATAGAGCCTTTGACACCTGTCGTATTGGCTACGCCAACGTAGAAAAACATATATTGCAAACCGGTTTGCAATATACCTAACATGATGAGGCCTGTCCACTGAGGCTTGGTTAATTGGAGTTTCTGTTTTCTAACGATACGAGACAGGAGCAAGAGCAGCATACCCGCCAGTGTAAACCGGTATCCAGCAAATACATACTTGGAAGCAATATCTTCCGGCAGAATGTTAAACGCGATATATCCAAGTTTGATGGATGGGTACGCACTTCCCCATAACAAGCAACACAGGCTTGCCACGAGCATGACAAAAATGGGATCACTAAATTTACTCGGTTTCTCAAGGGTATTTCTCTCTATCACTTTCGATCTTCTCCTCACATTTCATGTACATATGTATGTATGAATCTATTAATATCCTCACTGACCATATCACATATCGCTAATCTTTGTAATGATAATTAATAAACCGCTCCTCAGCTGATAAGAATATCAAGAAGGAACGGTTCATGAGGAGTCTATGTTATAGATTCCTTTCTAATAAAATCCCTACTTGTTCTGCGACAATATGAGGTTGCCGGGGTAATCCATTGGTGAAATAGGATTCCACGATACCCACGATTGCTGTACCAAAGAACGTGAGAATCACTTCTTTTGTTAGTCCTTTATTTTTCCCCTCCGTTACATTTACCTCATCTTCCAGTTCTTCAATGACAAGAGCCAGGAAGCGATTGCGGAAAAAAGGGGCTCCTTTACTCAGTAACATAGCCGAGAAAAATGAATAGTGAACTTCAAAATATTCGAACCAAAGTACATTGCTTTCTATAAAATCCAGATCGGATGCTTCCTTGCACAATCTTCTTAGTTCATCGATATGTTCTTCAATTAATTTATCCAGCAAGTCAAATTTGTCCGAATAGTGATGGTATATCGTTCTGCGGCCGACATTTGCATAATCAGAGATATCTTGCATCGTAATGGTATCAAAAGGTTTCTCGTTCATGAGTTTGATAAAGGCGGATTTGATCGCTTCCTGAGACTTAAGTATTCTTCGATCTGTGATAGAAACGATAGTAATCACCATTCTTTCCAGAGAGTAATTGCACAAATGTTGTCTTCTTGCGCCATAAGGCACAGATCGAGTTCATTTGATCCTTGCAGAGGCAGTGCAATTACTTTATATTATACACGAATGTGCGATATCGCACGTATGTGTGTAATCATATTTAGGTCAACATAGGAGCAGGACGGATTAATCAATAAGATCACATTGGAGGAAATGAAATGGCTAAACATGAAGAAGTTAAAGATGGAGTGATATTCCCGGTAGGAGAAAAAAACGAAGCATTTTCGCAATATTTCATAGGGCAAAGTTATCTCCAATCCTTGGTTGCTGATCCCAAAGTGAATGTGGGTGTTGGGAATGTAACGTTTGAACCGGGATGCAGAAATAACTGGCATATCCATCGTGGTGGATTTCAGCTGTTGTTAGTGACTGGTGGGGAAGGTTGGTATCAGGAAGAAGGAAAACCCGCTCAATTCCTAAAAGCCGGCGATGTTATTGTGACACATGATGGTGTAAAACACTGGCATGGTGCCGCTAAAGATAGTTGGTTTGAACACATTGCAATCACTGCGGGTACACCAGAATGGTTGGAACCAGTGACAGATGAAGTTTACGGGGAGTTATAAAATAAACGCTATGAATTGATTTATTCGAAAATGTTACTGTTTAATTTGTTAAATTAAAGGCTAATTAAGTTCAGGAGATTGCTGATTCTTATGTTGATCTGGGTGCCATCACTCTGAGTTTAATCGAGTGATGGCCTCTTTGCGTCTATGAAGTATCAATCTCCCTGGCAGGAGAAAACCATGATATAGATGAATTCCAGTGCACTTTATGTATACTTGGAGAAATTTCCAGAATGAAAACGCTTGTCAAATTGAAAATAATATGATAATTTAATGTCTGTAACCGGTTACACATAGAGGAGAGCAACTTATGACAACAATTAAAGACGTAGCTCAACTGGCTGGCGTATCTGTTGCCACCGTATCCAGAGTCATTAATGATAGAGGTTATGTTCATGCCGACACACGCAAGAAAGTGGAAGATGCTGTGAAGGCGCTTAATTTTTCGCCAAATGAAGTGGCCCGCTCATTATATAAACGCAAGTCCAAACTGATTGGCCTGTTGTTGCCGGATATTACGAACCCTTACTTCCCGCAGTTGGCCCGCGGCGTAGAGGACAGGATGCAGGAGCAGGATTATAGACTGATATTTGGAAATAGTGATGAGGATGAACAGAAGGAGCAGGATTACATCCAGACGTTTATCCAGAACAACGTGGTTGGTGTGATCTCTTCAACGAACTATCCTCATTCTTCAATATATGAAAAACTGAAGATTCCCGTCGTGTTTCTGGACAGAACTTCACTGGATCGTCCATCCGTGTATGCGGACGGCAGGGAAGGTGGAAGACTAGCTGCAAGGGAGATTATCAAACGCGGCAGTCGCCGGATCACAGTTATGCAGGGACCGTCACAGATCAGACCCGCTCAGGATCGTTTTGAAGGGGCGATTGAAATCATCCGTGATGCTGGGTTAGACTACCGGGTAATCCAGACGACCTCATTTTCAATTAACGAGGCAGGTGTATGGGCTGAAGAATTATTCAGAAAGTATGCGGACACAGATGGGGTCATTGCCAGCAATGACATCGCAGCCATGGCAGTACTGCATGAGGCATCACGAATCGGAAGAAAGGTTCCTGATGACGTACAAGTGATTGGTTTCGATGATATTCCGATGAGCAGCCTGTTATCGCCGGCATTGTCCACCATCCATCAGCCAGCATACGAGATGGGAAGAGAAGCGGCGGGATTACTTATCCAGCTTGTGGAACAAGCTGCAATAGAGAATAAAAACATACAGTTGCCCGTGAGTTTCATCGAACGGGGCACTACGAGAAAGGTGAGATCAGATGGCTAAAATATGTGTAATTGGAAGCAGTTCAATGGATCTGGTTGTTACTTCGTCAAGACGGCCGGGGGCGGGTGAAACCGTTCTTGGCGATAGCTTCAAAACGGTTCCTGGTGGCAAAGGAGCCAATCAGGCTGTTGCCGCTGCACGACTGGGTGCCGAGGTTGCGATGATCGGCCGGGTAGGCGACGATGCTTTTGGCAAAGATATTGTAGAGAACTTTAGAGCAAATGCTGTAAATACGCAAAATGTGAAACCGGTTACACATTTAGAAAGTGGTACGGCTCATATCATTCTGGCAGAAGGTGATAATAGTATCGTAGTGGTTGAAGCGGCGAATCGGGAAGTCACTCCTGCATATGTCGATGAGGCAGCTGAAGTAATTCGAAACGCAGATATCGTATTAATTCAGCAGGAAATTCCGGAGGAAACGGTTGTGCATGTGAGTGCATTGTGTGCAGAATTCGGAACACCGCTGCTGCTTAATCCCGCTCCGGCGAGAACATTGCCGCAAGAAGTGATCGACAACGCTGCATATATCACACCGAACGAGCATGAAGCTGAGATTTTGTTTCAGGGCATGAGTCCGGCACAGGCATTACGTCAGTATCCTAACAAATTGTTCATCACGGAGGGCAGTAAAGGTGTACGGTACTTTGATGGCACTGACGAAATTCTAGTCCCAACTTATAAAGTTGAGGCTGTTGATACTACGGGGGCAGGGGATACGTTCAACGCCGCATTTGCAGTTGCTTTGGCTGAAGGAAAAGCGTTACAAGAGAGTATACGCTTCGCCAATCGGGCTGCATCGTTGTCCGTCACCAAGTTCGGAGCGCAGGGCGGCATGCCGACGCGTGATGAAGTAGAGGAGAGCTTGTAATGAAAAGAAATGGCATGTTGAATAGTCACATTTCCAAGATTTTGTCTGATCTGGGCCATACGGACATGATTGCGATTGCGGATGCAGGTCTGCCGGTACCGGACGGGGTACTCAAAATTGATCTGGCCCTCAAACTGGGAACACCAAGTTTTCGCGAAGTGGTGGAAGCGATCGCTGAAGATATGGTCATTGAGAAAGTCATTGTGGCTGAAGAGATTTGCGAAGGCAATCCCGTAGCGATGCAATTCATCACAGAGAAATTTGGGGTAGAAGCAATCGATGCTTCCGTCAGCCACGAACAATTCAAAGCATTAACACGGCAGGTGAAAGTGGTCATCCGCACAGGTGAAGCCACACCTTATGCCAATTGCATTTTACAATCGGGAGTCCATTTCGGTTAAAAGGAGGTTGCGTAATGCACATTCAGATGCAAGACATTCATAAAGCGTTTGGAACGAATCAGGTGCTGAGCGGAGTGGATTTTGAACTAAAAGATGGTGAAGTTCATGCCCTGATGGGGGAGAATGGAGCCGGCAAATCCACACTGATGAACATCCTGATTGGTCTTCATCAGCGTGATCAGGGAACCATCACCATAGACGGAGAAGAAAACTATTTTGCAAGTCCAAAGGAAGCCGAGAAACTGGGGATCACATTCATACATCAGGAGCTGAACGTATGGCCTGAAATGACGGTGCTGGATAATCTCTTTATTGGTAAGGAAATGACATCATCATTCGGATTGCTCAACACAAGACAAATGAAAGCGCTTGCCAAAGAACAGTTCGCCAAGCTTTCCGTAGACATACCACTGGAACGTCCTGCGGGAGAGTGCTCTGTCGGGCAGCAACAGATGATCGAGATTGCCAAAGCGCTAATGACAGATGCCAAGGTCATCATTATGGATGAGCCAACAGCAGCACTTACGGAGCGTGAGATCCAGAAGCTGTTTGGTGTAATCAGCTCGCTGAAGAAGGAAGGCGTATCCATCGTCTATATTTCTCACCGAATGGAGGAGATATTCACGATCTGTGACCGGATTACCATCATGCGTGACGGAAGAACGGTAGACACACAAGCTATTCCGCAGACAAGCTTTGATGAAGTGGTGCGGAAAATGGTAGGTCGTGAACTTACCGAGCGTTATCCTGTCCGGAATCCTTCTTATGGTGAAGTTGTCCTCGAAGTAAGGAATGCAAGTAGCAAAGGTCTATTCGAGAATATTAACTTCACCGTGAGAGCGGGGGAAATACTCGGTTTTTCAGGACTCATGGGTTCTGGACGAACAGAGATCATGAGAACCATCTTTGGTTTGGATACGTTGGATAGCGGTGAAATCTTCATCCGCGGCAAAAAAGCGAACATTCGTAAACCGGCAGATGCAGTGAAACATGGAATCGGGTTTATTACAGAAGACCGCAAGGATGAAGGGCTGGTATTAGACTTCTCTATTCGCGAGAATATGGCGTTGCCAAATCTGTTCAGTTTCTCGAGCAAAGGTTTCATCTCAACTTCAAAAGAACAAGACTTCGTAGATACACTGATCAAACGTCTACAGATCAAAACGCAATCCTCCGAGACGGCGGCAAGGAATCTATCCGGGGGTAACCAGCAGAAGGTGGTTATCGCGAAATGGGTTGGTATCGGACCAAGCGTACTTATCCTGGATGAACCTACCCGCGGAGTGGATGTCGGGGCGAAGCGCGAAATCTATGAATTGATGAATGAACTGACTGACCGCGGCGTTGCAATCATCATGGTATCGTCGGAGCTGCCTGAAGTGCTTGGCATGAGCGACCGGATCGCGGTTGTGCATGAGGGACACATCAGTGGCGAGGTTGCAAGGGAAGTAGCAACACAAGAACACATTATGACATTGGCCACAGGGGGACAGTGATATGACAACAATGCAGGAAAACAAAACGGCTAAAAGCGGATTCCGTTTCTCAAACGTGATACAAAAATTGGGACCGCTGCTTGGCTTAATCATTCTTATTCTCATCGTATCGGTGTTGAATCCAAGTTTCTTGGAACCGCTCAATATCTTGAATTTATTGCGTCAAGTCTCGATTAATGCGCTAATTGCCTTTGGTATGACGTTTGTTATCCTGACGGGTGGAATTGATCTGTCGGTCGGCTCAATCCTGGCTTTATCCAGTGCTTTTGTAGCAAATATGATGTTGTCTGGTCTCGATCCGATCTTGTCCATCATTATTGGTGTAGCACTCGGTGGTGTCATGGGTATGGTGAACGGACTAATGATTACCAAAGGTAAAATGGCTCCGTTTATCGCTACATTGGCAACCATGACGATATTCAGAGGACTGACATTGGTGTACACCAATGGTAATCCAATTACAGGGCTCGGGGATAACCTGTTGTTCCAACTGTTTGGCCGCGGTTACCTGCTGGGCATTCCGGTACCTGCAATCACGATGCTGATTACCTTCATGATTCTGTGGATTGTTTTGCATAAAACGGCTTTTGGTCGTAAAACGTACGCCATCGGCGGTAATGAGAAAGCTTCCATTATCTCGGGTATCAAAGTTAATCGCGTGAAAATTATGATCTACTCCCTGACAGGTATGCTCGCTGCTCTGGCAGGTGCAATTCTGACATCGCGTTTGAATTCAGCGCAACCAACGGCAGGTACATCCTACGAGCTGGATGCAATCGCAGCAGTTGTATTGGGTGGTACAAGCCTTGCTGGAGGACGCGGACGCATCGTTGGTACACTGATCGGTGTTCTGATTATCGGCGTGTTGAATAATGGATTGAACTTGCTTGAAGTAAACTCATTTTATCAAATGGTTGTAAAAGGTATCGTCATTGCCATTGCCGTCCTGCTGGACCGCAAGAAAACAGCATAAGGAGAGAAGCGAATATGAAAAAGTGGACTGTAACACTCATAAGTATGCTGATGATCATCGTTCTGGCCGGGTGCTCTCTGGAGCCACCGGAATGGGCGAAACCTAACCCAAACAAAAGTAATGGACAGAAGAAAATAGGTTTGTCGATATCTACACTAAACAATCCATTCTTTGTATCACTGAAGGACGGGGTAATGGCTGAAGCCAAAAAACAGGGAATACAGGTCATCGTGGTGGATGCGCAGAACGATTCGGCAAAACAAACCAATGATGTTGATGATCTCATTCAGCAAGGCGTTAGTGCACTGCTAATTAACCCTGCGGACTCTGCAGCGATCTCCACAGCGGTTCAATCCGCTAATAGTGTGGGCATTCCTGTGATCACGCTGGATCGCTCCGCAGATAAAGGCGAAGTGGCGGCACTAGTGGCATCTGATAACGTTAAAGGTGGACGCATGGCAGCTGAATATTTTGTGGAACAACTGGGTGAGGGAGCAAAAGTCATTGAACTTGAGGGTGTACCTGGCGCTTCCGCAACAAGAGAACGGGGTAAAGGTTTCCATGAAGTGGCCGACAAGCAACTTGATGTGGTTTCCAAACAATCTGCTGATTTCGATCGGTCCAAAGGATTAAATGTCATGGAGAACTTGCTACAAGGTAATCCTGACGTACAGGCAGTATTTGCCCATAACGATGAGATGGCACTTGGTGCGATTGAAGCGATTCAAAGCTCAGGTAAAGACATTCCGGTCATCGGATTCGACGGCAATGATGATGCAATCAAATCCATTCAGGATGGTAAATTGACAGCAACAGTCGCTCAGCAGCCTATACTGATTGGGCAACTGGCGCTGCAAGCAGCTCTGGATGTGCTCAGTGGCAAGCAGGTGGAGTCATCGATTCCCGCTGAATTGAAGCTGGTAACCAAGGAAAATGTGAACGAGTAAATCATCATAAAACATGTATCTTCTTGGACATGAACATAGAACTAAACCAAGCCGCTAATTTAGCGGCTTTTTTCATTTTGGAAGAAGCGTGCGGGCATCACATCAATCAGATTATTGACTTTTAAAAGCGTATTAAAGGAACACCAATTGAATTAATGTCTACTTTGTCGTTTTGGACTGTTCCAAAATAGCATTTTTGGATATGTATATCCAATCCATGCGTTGCTATACTAGCATGACGTTCCACACAGTCTTCACAATACATAAGGAGGAGCTAATCTCATTGATTCATTCCTGTTCGGAATAGAAAGAAGGTGGCTGACATGAAACATCTAGTAGAAGAAAATCTTCAAGCTGTAAGACAGCAAATGGGATTGGCCTGCCAGGCTTCAGGTCGCAACATAGAGGACATCAAGTTGTTGCTCGCGACCAAAACGGTACCGCTAGAGAAATTACAAATAGCTATTCAAGCAGGTGAGGTCCTGTTTGGAGAAAACAAAGCTCAAGAACTCCGAGACAAATTCCCACTCATGGAACAAAGCAAGCAGGTGGAATGGCATTTTATCGGACATCTGCAAACAAATAAAGTAAAGGACGTAGTTAAATATGTTACTCTCATCCATTCCGTAGATCGTCTGAAACTGGGTCAAGCGTTACATAACCAGCTTCTCAAAGAGAATAAGACCTTAGACATTCTTGTGCAAATTAATACGTCCTACGAAGAAAGTAAATTTGGTGCCTCTCCAGAAACAGCCGTTGAGCTTGTAGAACAGTTGTGTCAATTCGAGACATTAAACGTGAAAGGTTTAATGACCATTGGAAAACTGAATGCGACAAACGAAGAAACACGACATTGTTTTCGATTGTTAAACCAGATCCGTACACAGATTAAAGAGAAAAATATTCCACGCGTAGAAATGGATATTTTATCGATGGGTATGTCTGGTGACTTCCAAGTCGCCATTGAAGAAGGAGCTACAATGATACGTGTAGGGACAAGTGTATTTGGTCAACGCTATTTACCGGACGAGTATTACTGGAATGAAAACACACGCATCGATGATTAAGTGAGAGGTAGTGTTAAATATGAAGACAGCATCCCCGTCGTTACGCGGCCGTGATTTGATATCTCCGGTGATCGCCGCTTTAATATCCGTAATTGTTAATTACGGGGGTACGTTTATCCTTGTTTTTCAAGCTGCAAAAGTGGCTGGTTTAAGCCCGGAAATGACCGCTTCCTGGATTTGGTCCATCTCGATTGGGGTAGGCGTAACGGGGATTTGGCTCAGTTATCGATATAAGGAACCGATTATTACAGCCTGGTCTACACCAGGTGTGGCGTTTCTCGTTTCAGCATTAGCGGTAACTCCTTATCCAGAAGCTATTGGCGCTTACATGATTTCGGCAGTCGGATTTATTATTTTAGGTTTGTCAGGCATGTTTGAACGTTTCGTTCGACTTATTCCCCCAGGCATCGCTTCCGGATTGTTAGCCGGTATTTTACTACAGTTTGGTATTTCGGCCTTTGGAGGGGCGAAGGTAGATCCTTTGCTTGTGATTGTACTGTTTGCAGGCTATATCGTGCTAAGAAGGTTTACTTCCCGTTACGCCATTGTTGGCATATTGGCAATCGGTTTGATTTATTTGATATGCATGGGGAAAGCAGACTTCAGTACGATCCAATTGGCTGTAGCATCGCCTGTATTTGTTGTTCCAGCATTTTCGTTAAATGCTTTACTTGGCGTTGCGCTACCGCTGTTCATTATTACCTTGACGGGGCAGTATATGCCCGGAATGCTTGTTCTGCGTAATGATGGATTCAAGACAAGTGCCAATCCTATTTTAGCTGTAACAGGTTTGGGTTCGCTTCTTGCAGCCCCATTCGGATCACATGCTTTTAATGTGGCAGCTATTACAGCAGCGATTTGTACAGGAAAGGATGCACATGAGGATTCAACCAAACGTTATATTGCAGGTATTGCTTGTGGTGTTTTTTATATTTTTGTCGGCATTTTTGGCGTAACATTGGCTGCTCTGTTTTTGATTCTTCCTGCTACCTTTATTGCAACATTAGCGGGATTAGCCTTACTTGGAACGATCGGTGGCAGTCTTGCCAATGCATTAACGGACCCTAAGGGACGTGAAACTGCATTGATTACGTTTTTGGCGACAGCAGCGAATGTGACTTTGCTTGGTGTGGGTGGTGCATTTTGGGGACTGTTTGCAGGAATGATGGCACATCTACTGATGAATAGTAAATTTCCCAAAAAACAACTTGGAACGAATAAATTACCGTAATATGGAGAGGAAGATGTTCATGAAACATTTGGAGAAGCAAGATAAAGTAATAGGAATGGCTGTCCAGCAAGAGCTTGGAAGGCAGCGGGATAAGATAGAACTGATTGCATCAGAGAATTTTGTAAGTCAAGCTGTGATGGAAGCAACAGGTTCGGTATTGACCAATAAATATGCGGAGGGGTATCCGGGCAGAAGATATTATGGCGGGTGTGAGCATGTCGATACAGTCGAAGAGATAGCAAATAGCCGCCTTAAAGCACTTTTTGGCGCTGAACATGCGAATGTGCAGCCTCACTCCGGTTCTCAGGCCAACATGGCAGTATATTTTGCCTCGGTTGAGATTGGGGACACAATACTTGGCATGAATCTATCCCAGGGTGGTCATCTAACACACGGAAGTACTGTTAATTTTTCAGGTAGGTTTTACAATTTTGTTTCATATGGTGTCGATGCACAGACGGGCCGCATTGACTTTGACGAAGTACGTAAACTTGCTTATAAGTATCGTCCACGCATGATTGTTGCAGGTGGAAGTGCATACCCGCGGACCATTGAGTTTGAATTATTTGCCCAGATTGCCGCCGAAGTGGGAGCTCTTTTCTTTGTAGATATGGCGCATATAGCAGGAATTGTTGCGGCAGGTTTGCATCCTAACCCGGTACCACATGCCCATTTTGTTTCAACCACCACACACAAGACCTTACGAGGACCACGAGGGGGAGCCATTTTGTGCCGGGAGTCCTGGGCAAAGGCGATAGACAAAGCTGTATTCCCGGGGACTCAGGGCGGGCCATTCATGCACGTTATCGCGGGGAAAGCGGTGGCATTAGGCGAGGCATTGCAAACCGAGTTCACAACATATATTGAAGGTGTTCTGAATAACGCCAACGTATTGGCAGAAACTTTAATGAATGAAGGACTTACCCTTGTATCGGGAGGAACAGATAATCATATCGTGTTGGTTGACTTACGGACTATGGGCCTTACAGGCAAAGAAGCCGAAGCTTTACTGGATGAAGTAGGGATTACGGCGAATAAAAATGCAATTCCTCACGATACGGCAAGTCCTTTGGTTACAAGCGGTATTCGTTTTGGAACTCCGGCTATGACTTCAAGAGGGCTTGGAGCCAGGGAAATGAAAGAAATTGCTCAGCTGATAGGGCTTGCTTTTAAAAATCCAAAGAACTCGGATGTGAAAAATCAAATATTAGGTAGTGTCCGTGAAATCACTTCGCAATTTCCTCTATATGAAGGACTTAAATAGCTCAACAGCAGACACAAATAGAGCCTGCAATTGTTCCTAATGGATAACAATTGCAGGCTCGTAATGTGCTTGTTTATATTGAAACTTAAGACAGCCCTAGTAGGCTATACCTACACGAGACTGTACATACTCATCAGACATTAATTGCTGATAAGCAAACTCCGCAGTATCGATTACAGATATAGAAGTTCCACCGTCAGGCAAATAGTCGCGCTCAACCCGGTACTTACCAAGAGATTCTCCATCAAATAAGTAGGTAGGACACACGATGGTCCATTCTAACTCTGAAGCCTTCAGAATGTTGTACATCTCCAGATGCTCTTCAGCTGCTCGCGTGGACTTACGTTTGGACTCAGGGGATTGAAAACGAAGCAAGCCAGGATCCGTTCGACTTTCCAATATTCCTGCTGTACCAATGGTAATGATTCTTTTGATACGCTCCTGAGCCATAGCCTCAGCAATATGTCCCATGGATTGCGATAATGTAGTTGTTCCATCGGTACTTAAGGAACTAACAACGAGATCCACACCCTGTATGGCGTGATGAATATCCTCTTTGACTAAAGCGTTTCCTTGATGTAGAACGAAATTGTCATCGTTGATTTGTACCTTTTCCGGGCTTCTAACCAGTGCAGTTACATGATGATTGGAACGTAGGGCATTAGAGACGAAATGACTTCCAACCCGTCCGGTGGCTCCTAACACTAAAATTTTCATTACAAAAAACATCCTTTCGAATCCGATTGGAGAGCATGTTCTCCATCATAATACAATCTTTGCAAGCCGATGTATGCCTTCCTCAATCTGCTCCTCATCCACTTTCGCAAAACCTAATATCCATCCTTTTCGATGACTCTCCAAGCAATATCTACTAAGCGGATACACGCGTACACCTTGATCAAGGGCAGCATTTGTCAGCGCTTCTTCGTCAAATGACGTTTCAGATTCTAGAAGCATATGTAATCCCGTTTCCACACCACTTAATGTAAATCGTGAGCCTAGCCCAGAAGCAACAATGGCTTTGGTCATGACTTCGTGTCTGCGTCGATATATGTTCCGAACTCTTCGCATATGGCGCATAAAATGACCACGCTCAATAAAATGAGTTAGCGTTAATTGTTCCATAATCGGCAGATGACGATAGGTTAATTCATGAACTTGGGTAAGGCGATCGATGGCTATTTTGGGGCCGATGATAGCGGATAGTCGAATGCCAGGTGCAACCATTTTGGAAAAACTCATCATATAAAGCGTATTCTGAGGTTGCTGACTAAATATAGTTGGAAGTGGATCTCCACGGTACCTAAATTCGCTATCGTAGTCATCCTCAACAATCCAATATCGATGATGAGTTGCCAAGTGCATCAATTGTTGCCTGCGTGGCTCCGACATAATAACACCAACGGCGCATTGATGAGAAGGTGTGACAAATACGAGTTTCGTCTGTGGGTGAATATGATCTACACATAATCCATACTCATCAACCGGAACGGGATCGACTTGCATCCGGCGGTATTTCATCGCCATCCAAGCGGCAGGGAAGCCGGGATCTTCAACCGAAACTCTGTCTCCCTCACTTAAGAGAGCCTGGGCAATTAAATCAATGCTATGTTGTGCACCTGAGGTTAACAAGATTTGATCAACATCGATATGAATGCCTCGTTCAAGTGATAAATAACGTTGAATCTGCTCTCTTAACGCCAGTAACCCTCTGGCATCGCCATAAGCCCATATATCCAAATTAGGTTCAGCGGAAGCTTGTAAAAAGGATTGCCTCCAGGCTTTTGTGAAACTTTCATCCAGATAAGGCTCGTGGGGATTAAAATCAATTTCTATTTTGCGATTGTCTCTATTGCCAAACCAACTATGCAGATGACCAATCGATTCGTTTAGTGTAGGCAATTCGGGCGGAATAGGCCCTTGCATCGTGACGTCTTCTGATGAACGAGGTGCATATGTCCAATCACTAACTCTTGTCCCGGCTCGTCGGGAGGTTATCGTATACCCTCGACTGAATAATTCCTCGTACACAATCTGTATGGTTGAGCGTGAAACACCAATTAATTGAGCAAGTTCGCGTGAGGGGAGTAGCAATTCTCCTGGTTGCCATTTCCCGGTTGTGATATTATGAATCGCTTGATCCAAAAGTTGCTGCCAGATCGGGCGTTGGTCATTCCGATTAACTTTTAGCATTGCTTCAACTCCATTACTCATGCTGAATTATGGACTGCATTTATTTATGTACTTAGCCATGTTATTGGCACTCCATTGATTGATATACCATTATAGCAAAAGTTTAATTTGCAAACAAAACAAAGATGGACTAAAGCGATTTTACCGTGTGTCCAACCTATTTGGGTTGGTCCTGCTTGGTTCATACTCGATTCATATTCAAGCCACAGACAGTTCATCTTCTTCGGTTACACTACGGGAGTACGAACACAGAGATTCCTAATCCATAGACTAGACAGGAGAAGATGAGATTGACACGAAAGAAACGAACGTCTATCGCCGCCATAACTTTGGTGTTTGCAATGATGTCCCCAATGTCGGCCATGGCCACACCCGCTACCAGTAACGGTAGTAGCTCTACGTATGATCTAACTAAAAAGGCAGTAAGTGCAAAGGCCAAGGTACTCACTGAATCATACGCTACGACAAGTGTGCAGTACGCACTGATGGATGAGGGTGAGATTGTGATCTCCGGTCAGGCAGGAAAAAGCGACCTGATAAACAACATCCCGCTTTCTTCAGATACTATGTATGGCATTGGTTCAACCAGCAAAATGATGCTCACAACCGCCGTAATGAAGCTAGTGGACCAGGGCAAGATCGATCTTGATGAGCCTGTCGTGAAGTATATTCCGGACTTTAAAATGAAAGACAAGCGTTACCAACAGATTACACCACGCATGTTACTGAATCATTCATCCGGGCTTCTAGGAACGTCAAGTAACAGTGCAATACTGTTTGGAGATAATGATACCTATGCACATGATACGTTACTGGAACAATTGGCGACGCAACATCTGAAGGCCGATCCTGGCGCATACTCGGTGTATAGTAATGACGGTTTTACATTAGCTGAAATTTTGGTTGAGCGGGTCAGTGGCATGGACTTCACAACTTTCATGCACCGGTACATAACCGAGCCTCTTGGTATGGAGCATACCAAAACACCGCAGGATATTGTAGAGCTTAGCAAGATGGCAGCAACATATGCCCCTTCGGATGAGGAGAAACTTCCATTAGAGACTACAAATATGATTGCCTCGGGAGGCATCTATTCCACCGCTGAAGATCTGGTTCAGTTCTCGAAAATCTTTACAGGTGAGGTTGAAGGTGTTCTTTCGGAGGAATCCGTAGAGGCCATGGAGCAAGAAGAATACAAGAGAGGCATGTGGCCGGAAGAAGGCGATTCTTCTATTGGTTACGGCCTGGGCTGGGACAGCGTGAACCTGTTTCCTTTTAATGATTACGGCATCCAGGCAGTAAGCAAAGGTGGCAATACAATAACCTATCATTCCTCCTTGATTGTGTTACCGGAATATAATATGGCTGCTGCCGTAACCTCTTCGGGTGGTCATAGCTCAACGGATCAATTGCTGGCAACTGAGCTGTTGCTTGGCGCGCTTGAGGAGAAGAATATCATTCCAGATCGTAAGCCGGAGAAGTCACATGATGCACCTGTGAAAACAACTATGCCAACAGAACTTTCACAGCATACAGGCATGTACGCTGGTGGGGCAAACATGTTAATGAAGCTGGACGTAAAAGATGATGGGCAATTAACGCTATCTAATCTGTCGTCTCCTAACAGTTCTGATCAGACCTATACGTACACCGCTGATGGCTCATTTGTTAATGATGCGGCTACGGAAAAGCTGAAGTTCGTTCAGGAAGTCAACGGGCACACATATTTGTGGTCTCGCTCGTATCAGTCTGTTCCTGGGCTTGGGCAAGTTGCTTCCTCTGAATATAAGGCAGAAAAGCTTGAAACCAATGAATTGTCGGAAGAAGTAAAGGCCGCATGGCAGAAACGGGAAGGCAAAGCCTACATGTTGGTCAATGAAAAATACACATCAACACTGTACAACGCAGCGATGCCGATGATTCCCATTCATACTTTTAATGAGCTGCCGGGTTATGTCTACACGAATAAAATCGTTGGAGCTAACCAAGCTGTGAACCAATTGCAAATTCCTGGATTAGCGGGCCGTGACACGATGGAGTTTAATTTCTATGAGGAAAATGGCGTGGAATATGTTACAGCTGGAGGCAACGTTTATGTTGCTCAAGACATCATCAAACCGATCTATGCGGGAAAACAATCAAAGACAACGATTCAGGCGAATGGTCATGCCACATGGTATTCGATTCCTGCATCAGCTGCAGGTAAAGAAATGACGGTCAAGATGTCTGCAAACAGCGCATTTGCTGTATATAACCAAGCTGGCATAGGCATTAATCATACAGTGGTCAGTGGACAAAACGAAATTGTGTTGCCTGAGAACGGAACTATTGTATTCGCGGGTGAAGCTGGTTCGAAGTTCGAGATTGTATTGACAACCAGAGCAAATTAATAGATTATAAAAAACTGTACAATAAAAAGTCGCGGAAATCGCGGCTTTTTTTGAGTTTTAAATTTTAAATAATACGTTTTAAAGTAAATGTACCTTTTTTCAGATTCACAATGTAATATTGGGTTTCGCGAAGCTTACCTAAAGGGTAAGTATTAAAAGGACTTTTACTGGTTGGAAAAAAATGATGGAGGAAAATGTTGCAAGTGGAAAGGCAAAGCATTGATTGTTAATATACAGTAAATAATAACAATCAAATGGGCAGAAGATCGACAAAAAGCATAACCGTAATACCGATTCCAAAGAAAATAATGATTATTCGGACAATACCGAGACGGGGAGGACACATGAAAACAACGAAGATCTCATTTTTTATACTTTCACTGATGCTGCTCCTGGTGAGCGGTCTATCAGGATGGGTAGGGAACGCTGCCGCAGCGTCCGATTCCGGTAAAACCTATGTTATCGGAACTGATGTCACATTTGCTCCATTCGAATATGAAGATGAGAATGGTGATTTTGTTGGTATCGACATGGATTTGCTGGATGCCATCGCCAAAGATCAAAATTTCAAGTATCAAATCAAATCCCTGGGATTTAACGCAGCTGTACAGGCACTTGAGGCGAATCAAGTCGATGGTGTGATCGCAGGGATGAGTATTACGGATGAGCGAAAAGCGAAATTTGATTTTTCGGATACTTATTTTGAATCAGGTGTCGTTATGGGTGTTAGTGCCAACAATGACACAATTAAGAGTTATGAAGACCTTCGTGGACAGAAGGTAGCCGTGAAAACCGGAACAGAAGGGTTTAGTTTTGCAGAGTCCATCGCTTCAGAGTATGGATTTACGATCGTTCCGTTTGATGAGTCATACCAAATGTATGAAGATGTAAAAACCGGTAATTCCGTAGCCTGTTTTGAAGATTATCCTGTACTGGCCTATGGAGTTAATCAGAACAATGGTTTGAAAATTGTTACCGACAAAGAAGATGGCGCTCCTTATGGTTTTGCAGTAAGCAAGGGGAAAAACCAGGAGCTTCTGGAGATGTTTAATACAGGTCTTGCGAACATCAAAGCTAACGGTGAGTATAAACGCATTACCGAAACATATCTGGGTGAGAACGCTCCGACTGTTGCTAATCAAGGTCGCTGGGAGCTAATTCAGAAATCTCTTCCTGCACTTTTTAAAGGTCTGGGAAACACACTTTTATACACGATTGTATCCCTGTTCTTCGCGTTTATCATCGGTCTGATTTTCGGATTCATGAAGGTGGGACAGAACAAATTCCTTCGTGGTGTTGCCACTGTATTTGTAGATATCTTCCGCGGCATTCCACTGATTGTCCTGGCATTCTTTATTTATTTCGGGATTCCACAGGCGATGGGCTTCACAATGCCATTGTTCCTGGCGGCTATTCTGACACTTAGTCTGAATGCAGGGGCGTACGTAACCGAGATTATCCGAGGCGGGATTCAATCGATTGATCGTGGTCAGATGGAGGCAGCTCGTTCATTGGGACTTCCTTATCGCAAAGCGATGATAAAGATTGTCATTCCGCAGGCAGTGCGGGTTATGATTCCTTCCTTCATTAACCAGATGGTTATCACGTTGAAGGATACGTCAATCTTGTCCGTTATTGGTCTCGTAGAGTTGACACAATCGGGTAAAATTGTTATTGCAAGAACGTTCTCCTCTTTTGACATTTGGTTAACGGTTGCGGTTATGTACCTGATTGTCATCATCACATTGACCAAAATTGCTGATTATCTGGAGGTGAAGGTTCGTCGTGGCTAAAATAAAAGTTGAAGGTTTGAAGAAAAGTTTCGGCTCGAATCAGGTCCTCAAGGGAATTGATGTGGCGGTCAACGAAGGAGAAGTTGTCTGTGTCATCGGGCCTTCCGGTTCGGGAAAAAGTACCTTCTTGCGCTGCATCAACCAATTAGATGTGATTACGGCAGGCCGGGTTATCGTGGATGATCAGGATTTGAATGACCCTAAAACCAATCTGAACAAAGCTCGCGAAAATATTGGCATGGTATTTCAACATTTTAACTTGTTCCCTCATTTTAGTGTGCTTAAAAACATCATGTTTGCGCCCAGAGAACTCGGGATATTAAATGCACAGCAGGCGCGTGATACAGCACTCAAATTACTTGAGCGTGTGGGTCTGTCTGATAAAGCAGAGAGCTTCCCAACACAACTGTCAGGTGGACAAAAGCAACGTGTAGCTATCGCTCGTGCGCTTGCTATGAATCCGGATGTTATGTTATTTGATGAACCGACTTCAGCGCTGGACCCTGAGATGGTAGGAGAAGTGCTTGGTGTTATGAAAGACCTCGCGAGCGAAGGCATGACGATGATGATCGTTACCCATGAGATGGGTTTTGCCCGTGAAGTAGCTGATCGTGTGATCTTCATGGACGGTGGTTATATTGTCGAGCAGGGCACTCCTGAAGAGATATTTGGAAATCCGAAGAATGAACGGACGATCAGCTTTTTGGAGAAGGTACTCTAGAACTGAATCAAGAATGAACACATTGAAAGTCGCTATTTTAAGCGGCTTTTTTTGTTATATTTAAGAGGTGAATTACTTAATAGAAGAAACGATTGGACTAAGCGAAAAGAGAGGTCAGTACTCTATGGAAAACGTGTCACAAGAAGATCAACTGCAATCCATTAAAGCCTTTCAATCAACCATCCGCAAATCGGAAAATGCCTTAGTGAATATGACTCAGAAAAGGAAAAACACAACATTGTTACAGAAACGTCTCCAAGCTTTATACATCGGCCTAGCACTGTTGGAAAAGATATGGAATCAGAAATCTCATCCCTACACGGAGGAAGATATCGCAGAAGCCCGCCTTGTCTTGATGGGATTGTTCCCATCTCTAGAGAGCACGTATGCCAATTCCAAAGAAGGTAGCCCGCAAAAGACTCTTCTAGAAAGAAGGATTAAAGCATTTCATCTGGCCGTTCAAGCCATGGATACATACTGATGAAATGAGAGAGAGGTCTGTCTAATGAACGACAGACCTCTCTTTTTCTTTTGCAAGCTTAGGAAAACCGATAGAGACGCACACCGTGCGCAGGTACAGTAGTAACTAAGGAATTCTCTGTTAATTGAGCCGCTTCTTGGCTCCACAATTCGGTACCTTCGGTAATGCCGGACAGTCCGACCTCATCAATGGACAGATCCACAGGTAGAGCATTCTCGCCGGTGTTGAACACAGCGACGTAAGAGGAGCCATCCGTATGCTGGGCAGTCCACACAATAAGATCTTCTTTGCGTAAGGATTCTCTGGCTCGGTAACTCTCGCGATGCATCCGCAGAACCTCACGATTAGTTAGCAGGGATAGTGTCCAGTCATCGTTATCTCGCAGTTCACCACCAAAGATGAGCGGGGAACGGAAGATGCTCCACAGTGACATCATCGTCAACTGCTCGTCAGGTGTGAACCGAGTCCAGCGATCTGCTCCACCACCGTCTACAGATCGGATACCGATATGACCCAAAGGTAACATATCACAGTCTGGCCAGCAGCCTGCTTTGGGAACGCCTTGCCACGTCCGGCAGCGGTCGAACATATCCAATAACAGCGGCCAAAGGTCCCAGAAATCGTCCGTGACACGCCACATGTTGGCATGATCAGCGAAGAATTCTGAGTATTCCACCGGAGCAGGGCCAGGAGAGAGACTTAGTACCATGGGCCGACCGGAGCGCTCAATCGCTTTGGATATCATTTCGATCTCAGGCTGATGGGTGTCGTAGAGCCTGGAAGCAGCAATATCGTCTACTTTCACCAAGTCAACGCCCCATTGTGCATACAGTTCAAACAGCGAATCGTAGTAGGCTTGTGCGCCTTCTTTTGAGCTATCAACACCATACATATCTGTATTCCACGGACAGATGGAGTTCGGATGAGCAATATCGCGCGCAGTGGCGGTTGTTCCCAGAATCGGAGTAGCCGCATGTGCAGCTTGACGTGGAATACCACGCATGATGTGAATGCCGAATTGCAGCCCAAGACTATGAACGTAGTCGGCTAATGGCTTGAATCCCTGTCCACCTGCAGCGGAGGGAAACCGATTCTCGGCAGGCATAAGCCGCGAATATTCATCCATGATGAGTGGAACGAACGGACGATATTGCGAAGAATTGGCCAAAGGCTCGTACCATTGAATGTCGACCGTAATATAGCTCCAGCCGAAGTCTTTAAGATGTTCTGCCATGTACTCGGCGTTGCCACGAATTTCGTCTTCCGTAACGGCTGCGCCGTAACAATCCCAGCTGTTCCAGCCAAGCGGTGGAGTTGATGCTGCAAGTGTATGATTCATGGGAATGCTCCTTTATGAATTAATTATTGCTCTCGCTCAATTCATCATAATAAAGGATTTTATTAATATCTACAGTAATGTTGAGTGTCGAATGGCAAAATATTGCGGTTAGTCGAAGAACAATTTACGGTACACAAGGCTTTCTCCGCCACTACGAAATTCACCTGGCGTAACGCCTGTTATGCTGCGAAAGGCTTTGATAAAATAACTTCCGCTGGAATACCCGACTTGCTCGGCGATGACTTCAATGCTAAGAGAAGTTCCGCGCAGCAGTTCCATTGCTTTCTCGGTACGTACACGGGTTAGATACGCACCAGGCGTCAAGCCCGTACTGGAGCAAAAGCGACGTATAAAATGATATTTGGAAAGGGAAACATGCTCCGCAAGGTGATCGATACTGATCATCTTGGAGTAGTTGTTTTCTATGTATTCAACGGCTATTTGAATGTTTTCAGACCAATTCTCCCTGTTGCGCAATGTTGTTTTCTGTAATCGAGTCAATTCTGTCATGAACTGATATACGCTGGATGATGCGATCAGAGGATCAGTGATTCTGCCTGCCGCCGCATCAGTCACGATCATCCGCAATAGTCGGATGGGTGTACAATCAGCGGGAAGATAGGGAACTTCTCCTGCTTCACAAAGAAATTTTCGCCAATGGGGCAGAATAAGAGTGGGCCTGAACAGCAGGAACAGAAACTCCCAAGGTTCTTTTGATGCTGAATGGTAGTAATAGCGATGTGGCCCTGGAATTTCTGCCAAAAAAGCTTGTCCTGCGGTAACATGATGAATGCGATTATTCGACTCAAATACACCTTCACCCGAGATTGTATATTGGAATAACAGGAGAGGCCCGTCCGAACGTTCGAGTCCATCCCAATGATAAGAAGGATCGGTTATTGAATCACACCCAGCCGCATACAGTACACACAGTTGGAGCTCCTTGTCTTCCGCAAATCGAAACCCATAGGTTCCTCTAGGCATATTCATGTCAGCTCTCCTTGTTGCCCTGAATTTTTACTGCGCTCCGCGAATGAAAATATCTACTAGCTTTTGGCCCAATGAAAGATTGGAACCATATTTATGCAGGTTATCTTCCCGATTACCCATTAACATCAATGTCGAGAAAGTCTCTGCGAGGAAAAATGGATCGTCCGTTCGCAGTCTGTTTTCATCCATTGCCCGTTGGAAATGGGAGGCTAACACTTCATGAATCTGATGCTCCGCGTTGCGTATATCCTGAATTTGAGCTGGTTCAAGAAAAGGCTCAGCTTCTCTGAGCATGGTTTCAATCTCCGCATGTGGATTGCCCAGTCTGGCCTCTGCCAGACGCACAAGCCCCGACTCCAGATTCTCGGCTTGATCAAGGATATGCGAGGTTAACCGGCTCACATTCTGTAACATCGTTGTAAAGGCAACCTTAAAAAGCTCGGGTTTGCTGGTGAAATGATAATAAATGGTTGGTTTTGACACGCTACATGTTTTGCCAATTTGCTGAAGCGTGACTGTTTCGTAGCCATACTCCATGAATAACTGTGAAGCGGTTTGAATAATGGTTTGCTGAATTGAGATATCATCGTTGCCATGTTTGGGTCTTCCAGGCAATCGTTTGGGTGATTTTTCTGTCATTGGACTTCCCTCCATGAATATTTTATGACAAATAACGATAGTAAGCAAAATCATCTTGTAATTATACTTACCGGTAAGTATAATTATGAAGAGTTAAAAAAGGCATATCATTATCCTCATATTAAGGTGGTTATAAGGTTGAAAACAGCACAACGTACTAACAATTGGAAAAAAATAATCATGTGGACAATCTTGTCCATCGTTATCCTCGTGGCCGGAGTATTCGTATATCTCAATTCGGTTACGTATAGTCCCTCGGAGCGAGCCGAAACGGCGATGACAAGTAATGCTCAGGTTAATGTCACCAAGATTAAGGACGGTTACCGATTTGAACCCGTGGGTACAGAGATAATCAAACCGAATATTATTTTTTATCCAGGTGGTCTGGTTGAACCTGAAAGTTATTCTCCACTTGCCAGAGAAATGGCAGAACAGGGTCACCGCGTATATATCGCGAACATGCCAATAAACTTGGCGATTTTCGGTCAGAACAAGGCTGATTCCTTTATCGAGGAACATCCTGACGAAGCGTTCGTTATTGGTGGCCATTCTTTGGGAGGGTCATTTGCATCACGGTATGCTACGGAGCACAATGAGAAGTTGGAAGGCGTCTTTTTCTTGGCTTCTTATGCAGATGAAGGAGGGAGCGTAAAGAATACGGACTTGTCTATCTTACAGATTACAGGCTCGGATGACGGAGTGCTTAACTGGGAAGACTGGGAGAACTCCAAAGCAAATCTTCCGGAAGACACGACATATGTGAGTATTGAGGGTGGAAATCACGGTCAATTTGGCTCATACGGCATGCAAAAAGGAGATAATCAACCTGCCATTACGGAAGATAAGCAGTTGGAAGAGGTTGTTGTAGCCCTAGAGAACTGGATGGATACATTAAATTAAACTATTAAATGAATGTGTTGAATGGTAATGATCGTGGTACGATTAAAGTCGCTATTTTAGCGGCTTTTTTTGTTGTAGAATAAAAATAATGCTTCAATGGAGCAAGGCAACAGCTTTAATTGATTGAATTTCAACTCCATAATAGGCTTACAGAATTGCTTTAATTACCACAAATCGTTAACATTAGAAGCATTGTCATCGAAATAGCGCCAAAACGGAAGACAGCAAGAGCAAGAACATCAAAAGGAGAAAAGATTATGTTTTTCAGAAAATTTGCTTACACGTTAGTGATCATCCTCGCTGCATTATTGTTCTCAGGTTGTACGTCAGAGTCTTTGCGTGATCTCGGATCACCTCAAGTTTCGGAGGATATGGGATTTGATGAGGTTGCCAATTATATCTCGGAACACAATGAACTCCCACCAAATTACATTACCAAGAAAGAGGCCAGAGATCTGGGATGGGAACCAAGCGAAGGTAACCTGCGAGAAGTTGCTCCAGGCAAAAGCATCGGCGGCGACGTGTTCAGGAACCGGGAAGGATTACTCCCCAACAAAAAAGGCCGGATCTGGTACGAAGCCGATATAAATTACTCAGGAGGACGGCGCGGAAGCGACCGAATTCTATACTCGAATGACGGTCTAATCTACCAGACGACAGATCATTACAAGTCATTTGAACAGTTAAAATAAACGGAGGAAATGATATGAGCATCATTCAGATTAACGGAAACGACTTTCACAGCAAGGAAGAGCTTCATCAAATTTTGCAGAACCAGCTTGAGTTAGACGAGAGCTATGGAGGCAATTTGGACGCTCTATGGGATGTCTTGACTGGGGCTGTAAGCATGCCGATTACTGTTCAATGGATTGGGTTCGAGAAAAGTAAAGAAATTCTTGGAGATTACGCTGATCAAGTCATGGAATTGTTGCGGGAAGTTGAAGCAGAAATCCAAGGATTTACGTTGGAATTATATTATTGAAAAGCAGGTTTGGCTTTATGAGGCGATGGGCAACCATCGCTTTTTTGGTCTTTACATTTTTACTGAGACTCATGTCTAGATCATGCTATTTTCATGGCTTAATAATCAAGGTTGGGGTTATTAGACTTCCTTATACTTTAAACATGGAATAGGGTAGGCAGGGTTGTAGTCGTTTACTAACGGTTGAATATGTAAGCGTATACTATCTCAAAGTGAACCATCGTAATGTCTGGATTGGTTATTACGACTAACATCATTTAGGGGGCAGAAAAATAATGAGAGCCGTATCAAAAGTGCTAGGAGCATGTCTCGTAACAAGTGTTGTGTTAGTTTCCGCCGGTTGCGGAAACGCTGGGGAGAATTCCGAATCAAATACGAGTGACCCCAACAGCCCAATCACATTTACCTTCTTCGGCGCAGATGCAAGTCCCAACTGGAACAAAATGCAGGATGCGGTAGGGAAGAAAATTACGGAAGAAACCGGTGTAAGTATTGATGCAGAATTCGATATTTCGAGCGGAGGCGGAAACGACCGCATTTCCCTGATGGCTGCCAGCGGCGATTATCCGGATTTGATATTCCCCAAAGGGAACTTGACCAGACTCGTTGATGCCGGGGCAATGATTGATTTGACAGATCTGATCGAAGAACATGCCCCCAACTTGAAAAAGATCTACGGTGAGCACTTCAATCGGTTGAAATACAGCAATGACGATCCTTCAATCTATTGGATTCCAACGAATGGTGCGATCGATCAGGTCAGCTTTGATGCGACGAATGGTACTGCTATTCAACATCGTGTAGTCAAGGAACTCGGGTATCCTGAGATCAAAACCTTAAACGATTTCGAAAATGTGCTACGTGAATATTACGAGAAACATCCGACCACAGATGATGGCCAACCCACAATTCCGCTGACGCTTAGTGCAGATGGATGGCGGCGAATGATCACGGTTACTGATCCCGCTGTCATGTCTACTGGAGGACCTGGAGATGGTGAGTATTTCATCAATCCTGACACTTACGAAGCCGTTCTGCATTACAAACGTCCCGAGGAGAAGGAATATTTCCGGTGGTTGAACAAGGTGTACAATGAAGGCTTGCTGGACAAGGACAGTTTTGTTCAGAAGGATGACCAGTATAAGTCCAAAATCGCCAGTGGTCGCGTGTTATCCTTGCTTGATCCAAGCTGGGGATTCAGTGATGCGGAAAATGCTTTGAAAAGCGCAGGAAAAGACGATATGACCTACGGATTCTATCCGGTAACGTTAGATGACCGTTTTCAGCGTAAAGATTTCCAGAATATCGGCTTTGATGGTTATGGCATTGGCATAACAGTCGATTGTGAAGATCCTGTCCGTGCCATCAAATTTTTGGATTGGATGTCTTCTGAAGAAGGGCAAGTATTGAGAAACTGGGGCGTTGAAGGCGAGCAATATAATGTGGAAGACGGTGTTCGCACCATCCCGGCCGATGTACAGGAACGTAAAAACAAAGACAATAACACATTCACCAAAGAAACCGGAGTAGGCTTGTATTACATTTTTGGTGCTCACTACGGGGATGGCGTTAAAGATTCAACGGATAACTACTATACAACGAATTATCCTGAACAGATTCAGCAAAGTTATTCTGATGAGGAAAAAGAAGCTTTGAAAGGTTATGGCATCACCACATGGAAGGATTTGTTCCCTTCCGAAGAGGAGTTTCCGGTGAAAGAGTGGGGCGCGGCTTACAATATGCCGATTCCTTCGGATAGCGGGGATTATAACGTTGTGTATCAGAAAACGCAGGATATTATTCAGAAACGGATCGCCGAAGCGATTACATCCTCTCCGAGTGCCTTTGAAGGCATATACGACAATATGATTACCGAACTTGATAATGCAGGTGCAGTAGCCATGGAACAGCAATATACGGAGTGGATTAAAGATCGCGTTCGATTGTGGACGGGTAAAGAGATCAATTAACTGGCGTATAATCACAGTAATGCATTGTTTGCAGATCCGAAGTAGTATATCAAGAACTTAAAGAACATCGAGCCTGCAGGATGGCTTGATGTTTTTTTAGTTTACATTGAATGAGCTCACCATTATTTTGGCAGTGCTTCAATTGCATCACGTCTTTGTTTGATATATCTACCGGGGGAGATGCCAACCATTTTGGTAAAACTGCGAATAAAATTGGCATAGTCACTAAAGCCCGATTGAAAGCATGCATCCGTAATACTCATTCCTTCAGACAGGTGGAATTTGGCCCGTTCAATACGACGACCCAAAATGTAGGAACGGATGGTCAATCCAGTATGCTTTTTGAACTGGCGGCTGATATAAGTACTGTTCATGTAGAACACTTCGGCAAGTTTGCGAAGCGTAATATCTTGATTCAGATGTGTTTCAATATAATCCATGGTTTCACGAACCAGTTCAGGCATAATGTCATTGGGAACAAAGGAATTGTTATGAAACCAGACGTTAATCATGACCAACAATTGGGCTACGGCTGCATTTATTTTGATATCGGTGCCATAAGCATCGGAAGCAAGTAATCCTTCCAGTTCGTTTGTACATTGCAGCATCTGCTTCAAGTTATCGTCGTCTAGATGTACGATGTTGCCTGTTCCTTTGGGGCGATGATCAAAACATGACAATAGATTGGTTGATGGTGTGGAAAGCTGAAACAGATATGTTTTTTTGAGATTGATTGTAATTCGCTCATACTCAGATTCATCCAGAATAAAGGCTCGGTGCATCTCCTCGGGTGACATCACAAGCAGATCGCCAGGCTGTACATGGTAACATCGATTTTCTACATAAAAGTGAACGTTACCACGAAGAAACAGGTAGATCTCGTATGCATTATGGCGATGATAGATCGTTTCCAGCTTATACGTCGTTACGCTGTGTAGATATAAGAGCTCAGGCTGGATGGGATCATAAAAACACTCAGAGGATCCACTCATGAAGTACCTCCCGTCATTTCACGCAATAAATAGAGCGGTTAACGCAATGAAATTGTACTCAGCTTACCTTAAAATGTAATCATCCTATCATGATACCTTTTGTATTGCAAACGCTTTCGCGTAAAAAGACACAACTAAAAACGATTATAGGGGGATTCTTTCGATGAATCATCAATCAACACCACATGCTGGTGAGCAAAAGCAAGACCAAGCTGCCAATCTGAAGCGTATTGCAGGGGATATTGGAAAACTTCGTCCCAACGGTAATCCTCTGGTGGCCCACAAATTTGGAGCCGACCCCTATGCTTTGGTATTTAACAATCGAGTTTACTTATATATGACTAGTGATAAGCTGGAATATGATCAGGACGGTCTTCCTCAGAAAAACAGTTACAGTTCAATCAACCGAATTACGGTCATTTCTTCGGATGATTTAATCAACTGGACCGATCATGGGGAGATCAGAGTTGCTGGACCTCAAGGCGCAGCAACATGGGCTTCGCAATCCTGGGCCCCGGCAGCTGCTCATCGAAACGTGGATGGCAAGGACTGTTTCTTTCTTTATTTCGCTAACAATGCCAGTGGAATTGGTGTATTGTCTGCACCAACACCTGTAGGTCCATGGATAGACCCTATAGGCAAAGCACTTATTACAAGAGAGACTCCGGGAGTGGAGGAAGTAACCTGGCTATTCGATCCGGCTGTCATTGTAGATGATGATCATCAGGCCTACATATACTTCGGTGGTGGTATTCCACAGGGGAAAGCAGAAAGACCGGATACAGCAAGAGTTATGCGATTGGGAGATGATATGATCAGCGTTGTTGGCAAGGCGAAGGTTATTCAGGCACCTTATATGTTTGAAAGTTCAGGGATACATAAATATAATAATAGTTACTACTATACGTATTGTTCCAATTTTGTCGAAGGTGATCGGCCAGAGGGCAGCCCACCACCCGGTGAAATTGCATATATGACCAGTGTTCAGCCAATGGGACCATGGACATATCAGGGAACGCTACTCCAGAATCCTGGACACTTTTTTGATATTGGCGGCAACAACCACCATGCTATATTTCAACTAGCGGATCAATGGTACATCGCCTATCATGCCCAGACATTATGCCAAGCTATGAATATTCCCGAAGGTTACCGTTCAACACATCTGAATCGAGTCGAGCATGATGAGGCTACTGGTAAGATCAAGAAGGTGCATGCAGATTATCAGGGCGTAGATCAAATCAAATGCTTCGATCCCTATGGGCGGGTAAGCGGTTCCACGATTGGATGGAGTAGCGGAGTATCAACAGAGCAATATGTTGACTCTGGTGAGTTGTCTGCATCGGATTCGAATACGATGTCCGCTAAGCTGCAAAATGACAGCTGGATAGCTATAGCCAAGGTCGACTTTGAAAGTGAAGGACCCACAACCTTCACAGCCACGATTGCGAATCAAGGAACCGAAGGCACGTTGGAACTTCGACTTGATCGTGCAGACGGCCCGTTAATTGGAGAAATCCTTGTTCCGCCCGCGACCGGATCTCTTCAATGGGTGGAACTAACAACAAAAGTTACGGGTGCAAAAGGTGTACAAGACTTGTATATTAAGCTTAGAAATTCAACAGACAGCTCAAGCATCCTTTTAAGAGAATGGAAGTTTAACAGAAAAAACGAGGTGTAATTGAAGCATGTATCCTAATCCGATTATTTGGGCCGATTACCCGGATCTTGACGTTATTCGTGTAGAGGACACATATTATATGGTTAGTACAACCATGCATATGATGCCGGGATGTGTCATCCTGCGTTCATATGACCTGATCCATTGGGAAGTTGCCACATATGTATACGACACATTGGACGATACACCTGCCCAACGGCTGGTGGATGGTCAGCATATTTATAGCAAAGGCATGTGGGCTGCATCGCTCCGCTATCATCAAGGGATGTTCTATGTGATCTTTGTTGCAAATGATACTCGTAAGACATACTTGTATACGTCCCCCACCATCTCGGGAGTTTGGAAGAAACAAGTAGTCGAAGGGTTTTACCATGACTGCTCCTTATTTTTCGACGATGATGAACGAGCCTATCTCGTGTACGGTAATACCGAGATTTATCTGACCGAATTAAGCTCTGATTTGTCCGGGCCCAAACCTGGTGGAGTGCATCGTATGATCGTAAAAGACGAGCAGCCTCATCACCTTGGTTATGAAGGGGCACATTTCTACAAGATCAATGGGAAATATATTGTATTCCTGATTCATATAACGAAAGCTTCCGGACGGAGAACACAGGCGTTTTATATGGCAGACTCTCTGGAAGATGTCTTCACTGGTGGAGAAGTATTCAATGATGATATGGATTATTTCAATTCAGGTGTTGCTCAGGGCGGTATCGTCGATACGCCGGATGGAGACTGGTATGCAATGCTGTTTCAGGATCATGGGGCTGTTGGCCGGGTTCCTGTTTTGGTTCCGCTACACTTTGATCAAGGTAAACCGGTCTTTGCAAGCAAAGCGCCGAAACAGATTGATATCCCGAGCACGAGACCAGAGCACCGTTATAACTCGTTAGTAGGTAGCGACAGTTTCAATTATGAACCCGAGGAAGATGGAAGCATCCGCCTCCGTGATTTTTGGCAATGGAATCATACACCTAATCATGAACTTTGGTCCGTTACAGAGAAACCGGGAGTGTATCGTGTTCGAACGGGACAGATCAGCCCAAATCTGACGTTTGCGGTCAACACACTAACCCAGCGTTCAATGGGGCCTGCTTCCGAATCAATAGTTACGCTTGATGGCAGTCGTCTGAATGATGGGGATTATGCCGGATTGTGCTTTCTGATCGGTTCGTACGGTATGATCGCTCTTACGAAGCAGGATAACAAGTTTTACTTGGTCATGCATGCCAGAGATAGTGAGGATTCCACCATATTTGGCAATCTGATCGACCAGAAGCCAGCCACTGAACATGAACGTATCCCGGTATCAGATTCAGTAGTTAAACTAAAAGCATTCGGAAATTTTGAGAACAATCTGGATGAGTGCTCTTTTGCCTATTTCGATGGAACTGAATGGAGAGATATAGGGATTGTCCACAAAATGATATATAAACTGGATCATTTTATGGGTTGCCGAACAGGGTTGTTTGTATATTCAACTGAAATAGCTGGAGGAACAGCTGACTTTTCGAATTTTGAATATCGCGTGATTAATCCTGATGAGAAACAATGAAAATACGTAAAAGCCGCCCAACGGCGGCTTTTCGTATTCAATGAGTACAAGTTGTTGTACAATGATATGGATTAAAGTTGACAGAGAGAAGAGAGTTGTTCAAACCGAACTGGGGGCATGTCGTCATGTATAAGAGATGTCTGGACATAACAAGATGGACCTTCATTCTGTTCCTTGCTGTATCCATACCAGCAGGTCATACCGAAGGTAATAGCAAACAACATCATCCGCAGCAAGATGGGCAGCAGATTCAACTTCCCGCTACGTTTGAGAGGTATTCTCCTCCCATCGTGGTCTCTTTTGTCAGGGAAACGGGAGATGACCTTGAGCGCATGATTAGTCAGTTACCTGGTGAGACGATACTGGATAATCGCTGGACTCGTTTGTATGAGAAAGAGCTAGGTATTCAAATTCACTATGACTGGACTGCTAATGGAGATGTATACAATCAGAAGTTGGGTGTATCCCTCGCTGCAGGACGTTTTCCAGATGTGGTGAAAGTTAATCCATATCAACTTAGACAACTGAGCAATGCTGGAATGATCGAAGATTTAACCCATGTGTACCAAGAGTATGCTTCCCCACTTACAAAGAGTATATTGGAGGCGGAGGGAAGAGGCGCATTTGATGCGGCAACCATTGATGGCAAACTCATGGCTATTCCCGAATCATCTTCCTCCATTGAGACAGCGCAGTACCTGTGGATTAGAAGCGATTGGTTGGAGCAACTGGGGCTACGGCCGCCTGAAACGATGGAAGAGCTTCTCCAGGTTTCGAAAGCGTTTACAGAGAAGGACCCCGACGGGAACGGAGAGCATGATACGTACGGACTTGCGCTAACGAACCATCTATGGGATCCAGTTATGGGAGCTGCAGGGTTCATGTCCGGCTATGGTGCCTACCCTAATATATGGGTTAAAGATGCAGAAGGAAACCTCACTTACGGAGGTATACAGCCTGAAGTTCGGGAGGCTTTGAAAGTACTGCAAACGTTGTATCGTGAAGGCCAACTTGATCCGGATTTTGGTTATAAAAGTGGAAACAAGGCGTTTCGTCTAGTTCAAGATGGAAAAATAGGGATGCTTTACGGCGAACAGTGGACATCCTTTATGCTTCAGAGCACCCGTGATAAAGATACAGGTATAGATGTAGAATGGCAGGCATATCCCATTGTTGCCAAGTCGGACCGGAACCTGTTCGTACCGCTACGTTCCAACACTGGGCAATACTTTGCTGTAAAAAAGGGATTCTCTAATCCGGAAGTTGTTGTAAAGCTCATGAATCTGCATCTGGACATCAACTGGGGGGATCAGGCACAGTATGAAACATACTACAATGACGACTCCCGAGCTGTGTGGATGCTTTCACCGGTAACTCCTTTTCCCGGTAATAAAAATATAGATGCATACAAACAAATTCGGGATGCCAGAAGTATAGGAGACTTCTCGGCTCTGCAGAATGAAGCTCTCGCCATTCACAAACGCATTGTGGCCTATGAATTGGAAGATGTAGAGAGCGGCTGGGGTTGGAAACAAACCTATGGGCCTTTGGGTGCTTTTAGCATTGCAGCTTCTTACGAGAAGAACGGCCAACTTCTCTATGATCAATTCACGGGCGGAATTACGGACACGATGGTTGATCGACAAATTATTCTTCGGGATCTTCAGCTTGAAGCCTATATGAACATTATTCTAGGCAGGTCGATAGATGAGTTTGATCAATTCGTTGAGAACTGGCGCAAGCTGGGGGGAGATCAGATCACATCGGAGGTTAACGCGTGGTTTCGCGCCACCAAGCCAAAGGAGCGCTAATGTTCACTTTATTCATACAAGGAACCCACTCAGCCTTTGGCATTGGAGGTGAATGTATTGATCAAGATCCCTGCTAAATCATGGTTTAACAGTATATTTGCGCGATTAATAATCACCTATCTGGTATTTGTGCTTCCTCTTATTCTTCTTGGCGTGTATCTGTATCATTGGAGTTATGACAATGCAAGCCAGGAGATATCGTTGTCAACGGAGAGACGGTTGAATCAATATGTGGTGGAATTGAACAGAGAGATAGAATGGATGGAATTACAGCAGTTTGATATCGTTGAGGATCGAAAACTCAATCGTCTGGCGATTCTCTGGGACATGATGGATCAGGTTGAGCGGCGTGATACATTAAATTACCTGACTGAACGACTCGCTTCATTCAAGAATAGCACTGCTTATATCAAAAACGTTCATGTACATATCCCTTCTGTTGGCAAGAGTATATCCGCGATCCAAGGCATCGATGATTTCGATAAAAGTTCTTATCTATATTTCAGTTCAGGCATGCAAGGAAAAGGTACACGTTTCACGGTGAAAGAGGACGCCTTGAACTTAAATGCCGTCAGGCTGACAGGCACGAGAGGAGAACCCCCGCTTTTTGTCATTCAGGTGGAGCTGGATACATACCATTTTCAGAATGAACTCACACGGCTTAATTTGTACCCGGAGAGTTCAACGTTTCTGATTGAGGACAAAACGGGGCATGCCATCACAGATAAACAACAAGCTAGTGTTATTCTCGCGAATTACCGTGAGCACAGTGTAAAGGGTACACTTGATGGCTTTCGGATGAAGGTGGGGGACACCATGTACCATGTTAGTCAGTTGCATATGGACTCCCTGGGCTTATCCGTAGCTACATATCTACCCGAGGCAATTGTTACGAAGCCACTTAGCAAGTTCTATCATTGGGCTTGGCTGTTTGCAATTACATCATTTGTTGCCATCACGGCGTATCTCTATTCAAGTTACAAGTTGATTCATATCCCGTTGCTGTTGTTGGTGAAAAGATTCAAAAAAATGGAGGGAGGCATGCTTGATGTCCCCATTGCGCATAACCGAAAGGATGAATTTGGCTTCCTCTACACCCGTTTCAATCTAATGATTGAAAATCTTCAATCCCTTATCGATCGAGATTTTAAGAAAACACTGATGATGCAGCGGGCCGAGTTGAAACAGCTCCAATCGCAGATTAATCCTCATTTTCTGTACAATAGCTTCTTTATTCTGAATTCACTGGCAAGGACAGGAGAAACCGAACGTATTGAGCAATTCACGAACATGCTTGGAGAGTATTTCAGGTTCATTACCCGGAATGAAACAGATCATGTGAAGTTGAAAGTGGAAGTTGAGCATTCACGAATCTATACAGAGATTCAACAATTACGATTCTCCAGACGAATCAAAGTTGATTTTGGGCCACTACCTGCTGAGATGGAACATATTAAAGTTCCCAGACTCATTATTCAACCTATTATTGAGAATGCCTACGAACACAGCCTTGAAAAGAATACGGACTCCGGTCTTCTAATTATTGGGTTTAATATGGAAGGTTCATATGCCGAGATCACCGTAGAGGATAATGGAAATGAATTGGAAGAGCAACACATTCAAACTCTTCAACATCGTTTGCATAAGGATGGAGGTACAGACGAAATGACGGCATTAATAAATATTCATCGACGTCTGGTCCTGACGTATGGAGAAGGAAGTGGCCTTTTCCTATCCAGAAGTGAACTGCAAGGGTTAAAAGTCACAATTCGAATCCAGTGGAAAGAGGGGGAAAACGAATGTATCGACTTTTGATTGTAGATGACGAGGAGATTATTACGGATAGTCTCTATGAAACGTTCGCCAGACATATACCCGACCAGCTTGATGTATGTAAGGCATACTCTGCAACAGAAGCATTGACCTGGATGCAACGGTCGAGAATTGACATTGTTCTAACGGACATCCGTATGCCGGGCATGAGTGGGTTGGAACTGACAGAGCGGATTCAAGCCAGTTGGCCGAATTGTCGCGTCATTTTTCTTACAGGACATAGCGATTTTGAATATGCATATCAAGCTTTTCAGATGGCTAATGTGCGTTACTTGCTCAAAACGGAAGGTTATGACAAGGTGATGTCTGTTGTAGAAGAAGTGATGGAAGAGATCCGGCAAAGTCACAGCATGGTTGAGTTGTTGGAACATTCTCATAAAGTTAATTCGCAGCTTGCACTGATACAGCAAAAAGAGTATTTACGGAAGTTACTTCAAGACTGTACGGCGGTTATAGATTCTACTATGGATATGCAGGACGAATTATCCAAACGAGATATAAGATTACAGATCAACTCGCCTGTTTATCTCATACTGGGTCGGTTCAATAATCTGCCAGAAAAAGGTTCGGACCTCACACAAGTTCAAGAGTCTGTGCGCATTATCGGCTCTTCTCTGATGAATGAGCGTACAGTGTGCGCAAGTGTAACGGACCATTATGGGGATACGATCTGGCTGCTTCAGCCGAAGCAGGAGGAAGAGATGACAAATGATAAACTTGTGCGATTTCTAGAAGGTACACTAGAACTGGTACAGGAAGCATGCATGGTATCACTCGGCGTATCCATTGCTTTTTCATTAAGTAGTCGCAGCTGCAATTGGTCCGAGTTAACCAAACAATATGAACGTCTGAGATTACTCCAGTGGATGAAAATTGGGGATGGTGTATCCATGGTACTCACGGATCATCGCAATGATCTCTCATCTGATGTACCCAAAGAATCCATGCGGATCTCAAACCGGATCGAGATTATGTCAGGATATTTGGAAACGGGACGAATTCAGCCATTTTACGATATATTTGAGGAGCTTGCAGGAGAACTGATGCAACAGGATATTACGATGGAACGTGCCATGGAGACATACTACAATCTGGCCTTATTATTGCATTCAACGATCAATCGCTGGGGTCTTCAACAGAAGATCCCGGATCAACGAAGCTTGCTGCACTTAGGGGAGTATACATGCATGAAGGATGCAGTACAATTTCTATATCGTGCTGCTGATGAATTAGTCCGCTACAAAAGATCAAATGAGCAGGAACGTGCTAACGTTATCATTCATTCCTTATGCAGTTACGTCAAGGAGAACCTGGAGAAAGATCTCTCTCTGGTGAGACTGGCAGAACTCCATCATTTTAATCCATCCTATCTGTCACGATTCTTTAAGCAGGAAATGGGAATAAACGTGTCAGAGTTCATTGACGACTGCCGAATACGGAAAGCCAAAGAATTGCTTCAGAACACAAATCTTATGGTGCGTGAGGTCGCACTTCAAGTGGGGTACGAGGCTGCCCATTCATTTACCCGACTTTTTAAGAAAATAACGGGAATGACTCCCCAAGAATACCGGGAATCCCTTTTGGTACGTTAACGGTGAATACTCTGGAATTGACCAAACCCAAACAACCACAAAAAAACGCAGGAAGTAGAATACATCCTGCGTTTTTTTGTGGTTATTATCTAATTGATAAACAAACCGATTCGGCGATCCACCTTTAGGCCGTGTGGATTTTTTGTCTTCTATAAGCATTGGGACTCGATCCGGCATACGCTTTGAACTTTTTATAGAACCAATCAATATCCTTATAACCTACCTCAATAGCAATCTCATATATTCGCAGATTCGTGGAAGACAACAACTGCTGTGCCTTTTCCATACGTTGCTGGAGCATATAATCATTGAAAGACATCTTCTCTTCCAGCTTGAACTTCTGTCCAAGGTACGCACAGTTAAAATGAAGCATGTCAGAGATCTTCTTCAGCGTGATTTCATCACTCAGATGATCCCGTACATAGGCCTTAACGATACGAATAACATGACTGGAGTGCATGGGTTTACCGTTCATTTGAACGGGTGTTTTGAAGAACGACGACGTTTTGTGTGCCGGGTCGGTTTCAAGGTGGGACCTAAGTCCATGCAGACTGTTAAGTAAAGAAGAAGGACTAACAGGATACGGGAGATAATCATTTACCTGATACGTCAGGGCTTTGCGTACAAACCTGAAGTGATCTCTTCCACCCATCAGGAGGATAGGTATCTGACTTTTTTTTCGGATGTCATTGCATAACCAGAGCCCCGCGGTATCAAACCTCTCTGTATGTACCATAACAAGGGAAAAGTCTCGTTCTGACAATGCGGTCAAAGCCTCGGCCGATGAGAACACACAATTTGCGATAGTATATTGAGCTTTGCTCCGTAGCAACATCTGTTGCAACTCTCCGCACAAACGACGGCTGAAATCCACAAGTAAAATATCATACATGAAGCAATACCTCACCTTCTGCTGAATTGTAATGCGCTAGATTAACTGAAATTTGACTTAATTTCATTATGGTAATAAAAGAAAGCGCATACAATGTGCATATTTTTGTAGACAGTGCATTTCTTTACCAATTAAAACCTATAATGCACTTTGCTCGTGCAAAATTACGCAAATCTATATTCAGCCCGGGTAAACATCTGTATTTCGGCAGGTTGTTTGCGCTTTCATTTGAACGATACACTGTGATAGCAAACGACAATCAGGGGGGAAGACGATGAGAAAAAACAAGTTCATGCTACTGAGCCTGGTATTTGCGGTCTTGTTGGTAATTGCTGCATGCAGTTCTGCACCTACCGCTCAACCCGAGCCGGAAAAGACAACACCACAGGAGGAACAAAAACCCGCGGAAACCGAGTCAAAGAATGAAAACTCCACGCCAGAAATGGACTTTGACATGGGTGGCAGAACGATCAAGGTTGTTGCTTGGTGGGACATGGAAATACAGGGGAACAACCCGGACAACATTCAACGCCTTGAGAATCTCGAAGCGCTGAAGAAAAAACACAACTTTAATATTGAATATGTTTCCATCGATTTTGGTGAATATCAGGAAAAAGTAGTTGCTTCCCTGATGGCCGGTGAACCGCTTGGCGATCTGGTTAGACTGGGCAAAAACTATGCCATTCCGGCATTGACCAAACAGGATCTGTTATGGCCGGTGGATGATTATATTAAAAACGACAAGGTATTCAACCAGAAAACAACCAAGGAATACATGCAGTATGAAGGCAAAGGTTACGGCTTTACCGAGGACCAGTCCTCGTTTATCAACGGGATTTTCTATAATCGCACACTCATGCAAGAGCTCGGCTTGAAGCCACTTCAGGAGTATGTGGATGCCGATGAATGGAACTGGGATACGTTTATCAGCGTTGCCAAGCAAGCGAACAAGGATCGAAACAATGATGGCAAGCTAGACACTTGGGGACTCGCTCAAACGGGCTTGCTGGAACCGATTCTGTATTCCAACGAGGCTTCTCTGACCAAAGAGGATAAGCAGAACCTGGAAGATCCAAAAACGAAAGAAGCGTTGAACTTCCTGTCCAAACTGGCTACCGAGAAGGTCGGTAGAGCTTCTGAGGGCGGCGATTGGACAGAGCCATCCACGTTCTTCCGTCAAGGCAACACCTTGATGTATTCAGGTGCCATGTACGAAGTTGAAGGTATTATGACGGATATGAAGGACTACGATATTGGTTTTGTACCGTTTCCAAAAGGTCCAAGTGCAACAGCGTATCACTCCGGTGAGTCACGTTACCAAGCTATAACGATTCCAAAAGCAGTAGAGAATCCGGAACAACTGATGTACATCTGGGAGAAAATTAATGAGATCGAATCGATCTATGAGTATCCAGGACAATCCACACTGGAGACACATCTGACCGATGAAGCAGATATCAACAACGCCAGAGAGGTTGCGGAAGGTATGTTGGTTCTCGACCATAACACATTCCCGTCCTTGCCGTTCTGGGATTTTGATGGGGAACTCAAAGAAGGGGTATCCGTATCTACGCTGATCGAGAAATACAAGGCTCCTTTCCAGGCTGCGATTGATGAGGTTTACAAATAAGTATCACGTTACACGGGCAGAACGCACCAGTGAAGGTGCGGTCTGTCCGGGTTAGTCAATCGTTCAGTTCTCTCAACGCTTACAGGAAAGGGGATACATTCAAACATGCGGTCACGTAAGAAAAAGGGACTAATCCTGGTGCTTGTCCTGGCCTTGGTGCTCTCCATATGGACACTATATCCATCGCGGGATCGTAATCCGGGAACGGTACATGCGCTTGAGGACTTTGAGGCGGTATCGGGAACCGAGGATTCATTCAGTTATGAGCATTATCTGACTGCTAATGATAATACGGCCAAACCGGATGAAATTGTACGCATCGAAGGCGAATCTTATGTTCAGGCAGAGGATGGAGAATTTGAGGTTGTGCAAGGGTACGCCGGATTAGACGGAAATGCCGTAATTACGCCGGAAACTGGAACCATTCGCTGGGATGTTCCCGTTCAAGTGAGCGGTTTGTACAACATTCGCATTCACTATTATCCCGTAGAAGGCAAAAGCTCCGGGATCGAACGCAGGCTTGAGCTTAATGGTAAGGTCCCGTTCAGAGGGGCCGATATTCTTCTGTTTGACAGGGTATGGGGGAATCGCGAGGACAACGTCCGGCAGGACGATCGTGGCAACGAGCTTAGACCAAGACAAGTGGAACAGCCCGAATGGCAGCTGACTTCCTTCAAGGACAGCGCAGGGTACTTCGAGGAACCGTTTCAGTTTTATTTTGAAAAAGGCAGTCAGAAGTTATCGCTTACTTCATTAAGAGAAAGCATGGCGATCGATTATATTGAGCTATATCAAGAAAGCGAAGTTCCTTCCTATGCAGAGCTGGAGCAAACCTATGCCTCACTCGGTTTGAAACAATCGGCTCCTGTCATGCTGAAAGTTCAGGGGGAGGAAGCTGTTAGCAAATCATCTCCTACACTGGCACCAATCTCGGACCGATCAAGTCCTTCACTCGAGCCTTATAATGTATCGAAAATTCGGATGAACGCCATCGGGGGCATTAACTGGAAACTGCCGGGCGAATGGATTGAATGGGAAATTGACGTGCCTGAAGACGGACTGTATCAACTGGCGCTTAAGGTGAAACAGGATCAATTGCGTGGCATCTATGCCACCCGCAGTCTGACGATTAACGGCGAAGTTCCGTTTAAGGAAATGAAACGCATTCGATTTAACTACAGCCCGGCCTGGCAAACTCAGGTCTTGGGTTCGGGAGAAGATCAGCCATATCAGTTTCATCTGGAAAAAGGAAAACATCGAATCCGAATGACGGTTACACTTGGCGACATCGCTCCGCTGCTGCGGACCGTGGAATCCAGCGTGCTGGAACTGAATGAGATGTATCGCAAAATATTAATGATTACCTCCAACAGTCCGGACCCACTGCGGGATTACCAGCTGGAACGGCGTATTCCGGAGATGATGGAGGTGTTTGAACGACAAGCTGACACCTTGCGTTCCGTTGCAGATTACCTGGAAAAGGCCACGGGTGAGCAAAGTGACAAAGTGGCCGTACTGCACGCTATGGTATTGCAGCTTGAAGATATGGCGGCCAGACCAGAGACGGTTCCCAAACGGCTGGATACGTTCAAAATTAACGTAGGTGGTCTCGGCACATGGATTCTATCGGTACGTGAACAGCCGATTACGTTGGATTACCTTGTCGTATCTCCGCCGGGTGAATCGCTGCCAAAAGCGGAAGCGAGCACCGTCCAGCAGGTGAAGCACGAACTGGGTGCATATGTTGCCTCGTATACCGAAGATTACGACAGCATTGGCAACGTGGAACAAAAGAAGGATGCCATCACCGTATGGATCACAACCGGACGAGATCAGGCCCAAGTACTGAAAGGCATGATCGACGATTCGTTTACCCCGGATACGGATGTATCTGTGCAGTTACGTCTCGTTCCGCCGAATATTTTGCTGCCCGCAACACTCTCGGGGGAAGGACCGGATGTAGCCATGCAGATGGGCGAAGACATTCCGGTGAACTATGCGATGAGGAATGCAACAGCGGATCTGAGCCAGTTCCCCGATTTCGAGGAAATTTCGGGCAGGTTCCGTGAAAGCGGATTGACGCCTTACCGCTACAACGACGGGGTATATGCCCTTCCAGAGCAACAGCATTTTCCAATGCTCTTTTACCGCAAAGATATTCTGAATGAACTGGGCCTCGAACCGCCGAAAACGTGGCAAGACGTATATAACGCCATCGCCGTGCTGCAGAAGCATAACATGGAGTTTTATCTGCCGATAGAGGATACGCTGAACAATGCCAACCTGGTTCCGAATTCAACCTTTGCGATGTTGTTATATCAGAATGACGGAACGTTCTACACCGAAGACCAGAAGAAAAGTGCACTGGATTCGGAGATTTCAATGGACGCGTTCAAACGCTGGACGCAATTTTATACCAATTACAAGTTTCCGCTCAAAGCCGATTTTCCGAACCGCTTCCGTACAGGGGAAATGCCGATCGGAATTGCTGATTACACCACGTATAACATGCTGACAGTTATGGCTCCGGAAATCCGCAATCTCTGGGACTTTACGATTGTTCCGGGTACACAGCTTCCGGATGGATCCATACGGCATGAAGTGGCCAGCGCTACGAGTGCGGTGATGATGCTCGAAAATGCGGACAACAAGGAAGCAGCGTGGAAGTTCATGAAGTGGTGGACTGATGATCAGACCCAGATTGAATACGGGAGAGAAATGGAAGGTCTTATGGGAGCGGCTGCCCGTTACCCAACGGCCAATATCGAAGCCTTGAAGCAATTGCCTTGGCCTGTGAAGGATTATCAAAATCTCGAGAAACAATGGGAATGGGTACAGGGAATCCCGCAGCTTCCTGGAGGTTATTTCACGGGACGACATCTGGACAACGCCTTCCGTAAGGTTGTCAATGCTAATGAAAATCCGCGTGAAGCCTTATCGGATTATGTCTTGTACATTGATGATGAAATAGAGTTGAAACGCAAAGAATTTAATCTGAAATAGAGGAAAGGGAGGGTAACGGTTGCAAGCTAAAACTACCAAGACAGCCGCCGCTCCTGCCGTCCATACCCGCCAGGTCGGCTGGTGGTCCCTATTGAAGCGGGATCTGTATCTCAGCAGGCATTATTACGTATTGATGGCACCGTTTATGCTGATTTTTTTCATGTTTACTGTCATTCCGGTCGGCATTTCACTCGGGCTCAGCTTTTTTCACTTCAATATGCTGGAGCTGCCGCGATTTGTCGGCTGGCAGAACTATTCCCGGCTTTTCCTGAACGATGACGTATTTCTGATCGCGCTCAAAAACACGCTGCTTTTTGCCGTAATTACAGGCCCTCTCAGTTATATAGCCTGCTTTTTGTTTGCGTGGATCATCAATGAGCTGTCTCCTAAAATTCGGGCGGTCATGACGCTGGTTTTCTATGCCCCATCCATATCGGGCAACGTCTTTTTCATCTGGCTGATCATCTTCTCGGGTGACAGCTACGGGTATATGAACGGATTCCTGATGCGCCTTGGCGTCGTACTGGAACCGATCCAATGGCTCGCAGACGAGAAGTATGTACTGGCAATCGTCATTATTGTACAGCTGTGGCTGAGCCTGGGAACCAGCTTCCTGGCCTTTATTGCAGGATTGCAAACCATTGATCGTTCTCTGGTTGAAGCAGGAACCGTAGACGGGATCAAAAATCGCTGGCAGGAGCTCTGGTACATCACCTTGCCTTCGATGAGACCGCAGCTGATGTTTGGTGCGGTAATGCAGATTACCGCTTCCTTCGCCGTAGCTGAGATCTCCATCGCACTGGCAGGTTTCCCGAGCGTAAACTATGCGGCACACACAGTTGTCACACATCTGATGGACTTCGGAACCATTCGTTTCGAGATGGGCTATGCCTCGGCCATCGCAACGGTTCTGTTTGCCCTGATGCTGGGTACAAACGTTTTCACGCAAAAAATGCTTAGAAAGATAGGTGAATGACGATGACCAGCAAAGTACGTGCCGTGTTTGGCATGCCAAAAAGGCTTAATCGGTCATTTACCGTCAGCCTGATGTTATTTGCATTGCTGGGCGTGTTCGGCTCCTTTATGGTGCTTCCGCTCATCTATGCTGTCAACAATGCATTCAAGCCGCTGGATGAGCTGTTTATTTTCCCGCCGCGCTTCTGGGTGAACAATCCGACAACGGAGAATTTTGCCGATCTGATCAACCTCATGGGCAATTCGTGGGTGCCGTTATCCCGCTATATTGCCAACACATTGCTCATTACGATACTTGGCACAGCCGGGCATATCCTGCTTGCATCTGCAGCGGCTTATCCGCTGGCGAAATATCGTTTTCCGGGTTCCAAAGTGTTGTTCACCATTGTCATTCTGTCCCTGATGTTCTCGCCGCATGTTACGGCGATTCCGAACTACATGGTCATGTCCTGGCTTGGCTGGATTAACACTCATGCGTCCATTATTGTGCCATCACTTGCGTTCTCGCTGGGACTTTTCCTGATGAAACAGTTCATGGAGCAGATTCCCGATGCTTTGCTGGAGGCAGCCAAAATCGATGGAGCCAATGAATACCGGATATTCTGGAGCATCGTGATGCCCAATGTGAAGCCGGCATGGCTCACGCTCATGATCCTGCAGTTTCCAGCGTTATGGGGAACGGATGGCGGGAGTTTCATTTACAGTGAAAATCTCAAAACGCTGCATTATGCGCTCAGTCAGATTGTGCAGGGAGGGATTGCAAGAGCTGGTGTAGGTGCGGCTGTTGCTTTGCTGCTGATGATCGTACCGATCACTCTGTTTATCATCTCTCAGAGCAGTGTTATGCAGACGATGGCCACTTCGGGCATGAAAGAGTAGAAAGGAGGCAGCGAGGTGCGGAGAAGCACATGGAAAAAACGTAAATCGATCATCATGGGCATGATCTGCCTCCTGTTGTTCGTTCAAGAGGCGCCCTACGTGAATGCAGACGGTAAAACGGATGCGTATCATTATTCCTTCTGGGGTGACGCAGTTCCTTCACCGGCGGCATATGAGGCAACAACCATTATCACCGGCAAGAAGCTGAACACAACTCCTATGAAAGAGCCAAGTGACATGCATGTTACCGCCAATCAGCACGTCTTTGTGCTCGATTCGGGCAATGGCCGCATCATTGAGATGGATCGCAACTTCAAGCTGGTACGGACGATTGATTCATTTGAGCAGGAAGGCAAGGAAGATCATTTTAAAAATCCACAGGGATTGTACGTCACGGAAAAAGGCCATCTGCTGGTCGCTGATTCGGATAATCACCGGGTGGTGCATCTGGATGAACAGGGGAAGCTGGTCAAGATCGTGTCTGAACCAAAATCGGATCTGTTAAAAGCAGACTTCCAGTTTAAACCGATGCGGATTGTTATGGACAAAGGGGAGCGTATCTACGTCATGGCCGAAGGCGTATTTGATGGATTCATGGAGTTCAGCGCCGATGGTACGTTCTCTTCCTTCATTGGAGCGAACAGAGTTCAGGTGGACCCGGTGGAGTATCTGTGGAAACGGTTTGCAACACGGGAGCAGCGGAGCCAGATGGTGATGTTCACTCCAACGGAATTTACCAATCTGGATATGGATGAAGAGGGCTTCATCTACGCCACTAGCGGGGATCGCGGCAAAGATCCGGTCAAGAAGCTGAATGCCCAGGGTACAGACATTTTGCGCAGAGAAGGCTATCAGACTCCGCAGGGTGATTTGCTGTATACCCAAGAAGCAGGGCCATCCCGCCTGATTGATGTGGATGTGGGTGACAGTGACATGTATTCCGTACTGGATTCCAGCAAGGGCCGAATCTTTACCTACAATGGAGACGGATATCTGCTCCATATTTATGGGGGCATCGGGAACCGGCTGGGCCAGTTTAATACACCTGTTGCCCTGGAACGTGCGGGAGACCGGATGTTAGTTCTGGATAAAGCGCTGGGTGAAATCACCGTCTTTCAAACAACTGAATACGGACGTACACTCCACGAAGCGGTGCGCAGCTACTATAACGGTGATGAAGATCAATCTTCGGTGCTGTTTGCCCAAGCTGCCGAGATGAACGCTAACTTGGAATATGCGTATGCGGGAATTGGCAAAGCATTGCTTCGTCAGAAGGAATACGCCGAGTCTGCGAAATATTTCAAGCGCAGCATGGAGCCCAAAGGGTATTCCAAAGCTTTTCTTTTGTACCGCAAAGAGCTGATGCGTGAGCATTTTTCATGGATGATGTCCGGTATATTCCTGGCTGTCGCTGCGATTGTCACCGTCATCATTGTTCGCAGGCAGAAAAGGAGGACTACGAATGCAGGCATCAAGTAAGCAACTATACCAGTACCCGCTGCATCTGATTTTTCATCCGTTTGACGGATACTGGGAATTGAAGTATGAACGGAACCAGAGAAACTCACTGCTGATTGCTTTCATGATCCTGGTGCTTCTGGTCATCACCAAAATTTTGCATGCCCAGTACAGCGGTTTTCTCATTAATCTCAGTAATCCAAAGTACCTGAACAGTCTGCTCGAAATGTTATATGTCATTATACCGGTACTGTTTTGGTGTGTGGCTAACTGGTCGTTAACCACATTGATGGACGGGGAAGGCAAGTTCTCCGAGATTTTCATGTCAACGTGCTTTGCACTGGTACCGTTGTTACTCATTCATTTTCCATGGATCTGGCTGAGTCTTGTGATCTCTGCGCAGGAAACTGCCTTTTATTATTTCTCCAATGCACTTGCCATTGCGTGGACGGTATATCTGTTATTTGTAGGGAATATGACGGTTCATCAGTACACACCAGCCAAAACGGTGCTCACGATGTTGCTGACACTTGTGGCGATGGCGTTTATGGCATTTCTGTGCCTGTTATTCTTCAGTCTTGTACAGCAGATTGTATCGTTTGTCGTAACCATCTATCAGGAATTAGTGCTTCGGGGCTAAGGGAGGAGGAATTTGTTATGAATTATACCGTAGCCAAAAAAATAACAGGAATGCTGCTCGCGGGCAGTCTGCTTCTGGGCGGTTGTCAATTCTCGCCAACACCGCTCGCTCACGAGACAGTGACTGCCGCTGATCAGACGGACTTTCCCTCCCTGCCTCCCGGAGAGAAACTGAAATCATCGTTCAGCGATGTCCGCCTTCCCGGCATGGTAGGTATTGCGCAGAATGCTGCGCTGCAGTTGTTCATTAACGAAGAGACTGCCGAGATTGCAGTGATTCACACGCAGAGCGGGCAGATCTGGCGCAGCAATCCTGCAGATCGTGAGCAGGATGGGGTTGCTGCCGGGATAAACAAAGACCTTTTGTCATCACAAACGAAGCTCAGCTTCTTCAACAGCCTCGGACAGAGCAGCACCGTAAATTCCTTCACGGATAGTGTTGCACACAAGCAGATAAGCTACGAGGTGCTGCCAAGCGGCGTGCGGGTCCACTACCAGTTTGGAAGCACTGAGCGATCCATAGAAGACTTGCCGATGAAGATCAGCAAGGAGCGATTCGAACAAAGGCTGCTTGCACAGCTAGACAAGGCCGGGCAACGGGCCTTGAAGGTCGGCTATGCGGAAGACAAGGATGAAGGCGCTTACGTCCGGATTGATAAGGCGATGCAAGGATTGCAATTGTCCCGGGCCTTGAAGGCTTTTGACACAGCCGGTTACACATCGGAGGATCTGGCTCAGGATCATGCCGAGTTTGGCATTGAAGAGGAACGAAGTGGACCACGGTTGTTTATGCTTACGATGGAATATGAGTTGGATGGAGAGGATCTGCTTGTACGTGTTCCGTCCTCAGGCATTCATTTTCCGGAGGAATATCCGATCAACAGCATATCTGTAATGGATTATTTCGGGGCCGGGGGTTCAGAAGAAGAGGGCTCCATACTGGTGCCGGACGGTTCTGGAGCGCTGATCCATTTTAACAATGGCAAGCTGCAGTATCCTGCCTACCAACAAGATATATACGGACCGGATATGACCATGAAACTACGGGAAGCAAGTTCGAATGAAGCCAGAGCCAGGTTGCCGGTATTTGGACTGATTCGGAAAGAGGGAGCTTTCCTGGGCATTATTGAACAAGGGGATGCCGTTGCAGTTGTGAATGCCGATATCAGCGGCAAACTGAACAGCTACAACAACGTATATCCCAGCTTCTATGTGGTGAACAAGAGCGATGTGACGCTTCAGGCAAGTGATATGGTTCGTACACTTCCGAAATTCCAGAAGAAACCGACCGCGTCTGATTTCGTCGTTCGATATGCTTTTGTGGGGGCGGATAAGGCCTCGTACTCAGGGCTTGCATCACTCTATCGGGATTATCTGATGCAAAACGGCGGACTTCCCGAGTTGAACGCCAGCAAGGAGCAGAGTAACGTTCCCTTTTATCTGCAACTGTTCGGTGGCATGACAACAAGACAGCATATGCTGGGCATACCGTATGATTCAACGGAGGCTTTGACCACGTTTGATGAAGCCAAAAAAATTCTCTCCGCCTTGACGGAGAAGAAGGTATCCAATATTCAGGTGCGCTATGCAGGATGGCTTAACGGCGGGCTTCATCATCGACTGCCGGATTCCATCCAAGTAGACGGCGCGGTAGGCGGGAAAAAGGGATTGCGGGATTTCAGCACATACACACAAGAAGCGGGCATCGGTTTCTATCCCGATATCGCTCTGCTGAATGTGCAATCCAAAAAAGGGTTTAAACCGTCCAAAGAAGCTTCACGCACATTAACTCAGGAACCGGCGGTCTTGTATCCGATGAACCAGGCCATCCAGCGGCGGGACCGGGATCGTTCACCATCCTATGTGCTTTCGCCCAACATGCTCGAGGACGTGACGGCAGACATGTTAGATGAGCTGAGGTCCCTTCAAAAGGATGGACTGTCACTAAGCCTGAATGATCTGGCAGCTCAGTTAAACAGCGATATGAATCCGAAAAAGCTGGTGGACCGAACACAAGCGCTTGGCTCCGTGAAGAAGGTACTTGAACAGATCGGGCAGCAGGCTGGCTCGCTTGTTGCTGAAGGCGGGAACGCTTATGCCCTGCCGTATGTAACTGGTCTGACAGATGCGCCGATGACCAGCAGTCGTTTCAAGCTGGAGGATGAAGAGATTCCGTTCTATCAGCTCGTTGTACACGGCAGCATCGGTTATACGGGGACGCCATACAATCTCTCCACATATACCAATGCAAGGCAATATGTGCTGAAGCTGATTGAATATGGAGCCAGCCCTTACTTTGCATGGTTCAATGCGCCAAACCATGTTGTGAAAGAAACGGATTATGATGATCTCTACGCGGCGAATTATGAACAATGGATCGATCTGGCTGCCGAGATCTACAACGAGGTGAACCAGGTGAACCAGCCGTTTGCCGGACGTTCCATGATATCTCATGAATCCCTGGAGGAGGGTGTCTTCCGGACAACATATGAAGGTGGCGGGTTCGTAATCGTCAATTATAACGACTTCCCTGTAGAAGTTGACAACGATACAGTGGAAGCCCAAAGCTATGTGACTGGTGGTGAGCAGCTCTGAAGACGCTCCTGAAATGGAAATGGGGAAGTCGTACGTATGCTCAGCAGAAAGCCATGTGGGGCGTAATCTACGTGCTTCCCTGGCTCATTGGTTTTGTGTTGTTTTTCTTCATTCCGCTGTTAGCCTCTCTGCGATACAGCATGAGTACAATTCAGGCTAACGCGGAAGGCATAGCGATTCAGTTCAACGGTGTTGCCAATTACATTCAGGCGCTGACCGTCAATACAAGCTTTAACCGTGCGTTAATTGAGGCGATCACAGACGTGCTCATCAACGTACCGCTTATCGTTATATTCAGTCTGTTCCTTGCCGTCATCCTGAATCAGAAGTTCAGGGGCCGGGCTGTAGCGCGGTCGATCTTTTTCCTGCCCGTTATTCTGGCATCGGGAGTGATTATGACACTGGAGAGCACCAGCCTGATTGAAGCGGTTAATCAGAGCAGCACAGGTGGAAGCTCACTCGGGACATTTGAACTCGAAAATCTGATGGTTAACGCCGGAGTGAGCGATTGGATCGTTACGTATCTGAGCAGCGCCGTAGATCGGATCTATCAGATCGTCAGTCAATCCGGTGTACAGATTTTGATCTTTTTGGCAGGGATCCAGACGATTTCCCCTCAACTGTATGAGGCTTCGAAGATGGAAGGGGCGACGGGTTATGAAGCCTTCTGGAAAATTACGTTCCCGATGGTCAGCCCGCTTATTTTTGTCAATGCGATCTATACAATCATTGATTCTTTTGCCAATAACGCCATGACGGAACTGATCCGGGATACCGGCTTCGTCAAATTTGACTTTGGATTAAGTTCTGCCATGGCATGGGTCTACTTTCTGGCCATTGCCATCATTCTGGTTATCGTAAACATTATTTTCTCGAAGCGAGTCTTCTATCAAGATTAGAAAGGAGGGTGTCCCACGTGACAACATCACGATTATTATCGCTGGAGCATTGGAAAGGCTGGCTGTGGGCCATGATCCGATTCGTTCTGATTACCGGGCTTTCCTTCGTTATCCTGTTTCCCATATTTCAGAAGGTTTCCACATCCATCAAAGCTAAAGGTGATCTGTATTCGGCAGTGGTGGTGTGGATTCCACAGAACTTCTCCATCGACAATTTCAAAGAGGCGATACGCGTAATGGATTACTGGGCAACGCTGTTTAATACGTTTGCCCTGTCTGCAACGACTACACTGCTGACTACAGCATCCTGTGCACTTGCAGGATACGGATTCGCCAGACTGAAATTCAGGGGAAGCAACTGGCTGTTTGCTGGTGTAATTCTGACGATTCTTGTACCGCCAACGACCATTCTCATTCCGGTATACCTGAATCTGAAAAGCTTTGACCTGATGGGGCTTATGACGCTTATAGCCGGCAAACCTGTTAATTTGCTTAATACCTATTGGCCGTTTATTCTGACGGCGATTACGGCCAATTCACTTAAAGCCGGTTTGTACATCTTTATCTTCCGGCAATTCTTCAGAGGTATTCCGAAGGAAGTGGAGGAGGCGGCCTATGTAGACGGCGCGGGCATCGGACGAACATTTTCAAGAATCATGCTGCCCAATGCCATTCCGTCCATGGTAACAGTCATGCTGTTTTCCTTCGTATGGCAGTGGAACGACAGCTTCTATACGACGACTTATCTGACTTCAAGTAAAGTCATGTCGACCCAGTTATCGTCCCTTCCGTATAATCTGGCCCAGCAGGTTACCGACGGTGCAGCTTCCCAGGCCGATCCGTTCTATCTGAGCATGATCCAGGATACAGGAATTCTTCTTGCCATTCTGCCTTTGATCATCATCTATTTGTTTGTGCAACGATATTTCGTAGAGAGTGTAGAGCGTACGGGAATCGTCGGTTAAGTTAAGTTCTTCTGTACGTTTGGAGTGGGATCAGACTGGAAGAGGGAGGAATAACTTCATGCAACATTCCATCTGTGAAAAGGGGGCATGTAACGATCTCATGAACGTCTGCTCACAGCAGAACCGCGATCCTTCCCTGCGCAGGATCCCCCTACTGGTGTGGAACGGGCTGCGGGAGCGGGCGCCGACCTGAGCGATCTATTTGATCAGAGATACTCTGACGGAGCTTACCTCGCATTATTGCAAGGCAATATATCAGATCAGGAGGAATTATAGTGAAGAAGTTCATGACATCTTGTAAACTTGTACTCATTCTGGCTTTATTGATCACAATTGCTCCATGGGGAGGCAGCCGTGCCGAAGCATGGGTGGGCATGCCGATGGGCAAGCTGCACGTAAACGGCAAAAACCTGGTGAACAGCAACAACCAGCCTGTGCTACTGAACGGTTGGCATCAACCCTCAGGTGCCTACTGGACATATCAGGACAGCAATTATTATCTCAATCTGCACGGCAATAACCGTCATGCAGCTACACTGGCTTATCTGAAAGACATTACCGATACTTTTGCTGACACCAGCGCGAAGTACGGAAGCAATCATGGCTGGAATATGAATCAGGTGCGTCTGTTCATCGATCGTCAGGACATGGGAGATGTGGCTGCTGGTACATATAACTTTGCCGGTGTGCAGACCGTTACGCAAAATGTAATTATTCCGTACATTCAATATGCCAAAACAAAAGGTGTCTATGTTGTCCTGGGACTGGACTTCACACTGAAGGATGATCAGGCAACAACACCTGCCAACCTGCAAAAATTCAACGAAATCTGGGGTTATCTCGCTTCACGCCCGGAGATCAAAAGTGCAGACAACGTTCACTTCGAGCTGATCAACGAACCGGTGAAATCCTATGCCAATGGACATTGGGGTGGATACAACGGGGAAAATGACTTTGTGGATCACTGGAATGACTTGCGTAATTTCCAAAATTCCATGATTTCAACAATTCGCAGCAAAGGTGCGGACAACGTCATCTGGGCGGCAGGTCTGGGCTACAACCAATTTTACAGCTTGACGGCAAGCCATCCATTGACTGACCCGCTCAACAACTATGGGTATGCGGTTCACTGGTACCCTGGTTATGGCGCATACGACAACTTCTCCATCCTGCAAGACCAGTGGAATACCAACGTGAAGGCAGCCGCTGACAAATATCCGATTAACATTACCGAGGTAACCTGGTTCAAAAACAAACCTGGCGATTCGGCCTATTGGAACTTGTTTAATGGCAGCAATGAAGGTTTTGGCACCAATACCAAAACGATTTTCAACGCATCAGGTAATGTCAGCATTGCAGCTCATATGAACGGATTCATTCTAAGTGAAGGACCACGAAGCTCCTTTGCCGACCCAACGGCTGGACTGAAATGGGATGGAGATGCTTCACGGAGTGCCATGGGACGATTCCTGTTCAACTGGTACCATGAACGTGCTCAGACTTACCCGGGCAGTGGACAAGGCGGCGGACCGACAACGGGTCTTGTATCCGGTGCAACTTATAAAATCGTAGCCCGGCATTCCAACAAAGTTGTTGATGTGCCAGGTGGTCAAAATGAAAATAATCTTCAGCTCCAGCAGTGGAGTGATCTGGGCGGTAACCCTCAGAAGTGGGTTCTGACCTCGATCGGCAGCGGCAACTATACACTGACAAGTGTGAACTCGCCGGACAAAGTCATCGATATTCGCAACGGTACCCTCACCAATGGGGAAGCGGTTCAACTCATGAGCAATCTGAACACAACCGCTCAGCATTTTAAGGTCAACGATCTTGGTAACGGGTACTGGAGTATCATTAACGTGAACAGCAATAAAGCGATTGAAGTGGCAAACGCTTCCACTTCGGACGGAGCCTTGCTGCAGCAGAACACCTACACAGGTGCTACAAACCAACAATGGAAATTTGTTGCCGTTAGCAACTAATAGCACAACGTTAAACAAAAACCTTCCCAAGTCATTCCATGTCTTGGGGAGGTTTTTTGCGTTTATTTTTGATACTTTGGGATGGATGTCATGCGAAGGTAAAATACAACTATATTTGTGCGCTAACCCGCAGACCAACAATTATTTTCATGCAAGCATTGTACGCTACAGTATGTAAATGTACCATAAGGAAGAAGTTGTACCTTCACCAGGAAGAAATGCCCGGTGTATCATTGAACAGCTACCTTATCACAGAGAAATGTAAGCGCTTGATAAAAAAAGGGAGGGTACATATGCAGCTCCTATGGTCCAAATTTTCACCCGTGTTCCGCCGATTCCTCATTTCGTATCTTGTCATTCTGATGATTCCTCAAATTGCGGGATATGCCTCTTACCGAGCTTCCATTGAAGCGGCTCGTTCCAGCTCCATTGAGAACAGTTTGAAGTCACTGAGTCTCGGCAAGGAGATCATTGAGCGAAATCTTCTTCAAGTCGAAGCCTTTACCAGACAGCTTGCCGTCAATCCCGATTTGCAAAATTTAATTGCTGGGCCAAAGCCGCATGATCTCTACAATGTCTACGGTATGAACCGCATGCAGCGGAGCCTCTCCATGTACAGCAGTACCAATGATTACTTGTCCCATTTCTTCATTCACATTCCAAACTACAATGCCATCATCACACCAAGAACCGTGTATTATCGTCCAGAGCATTATTATGCTGCCAATCAGCTGGACGTTATGTCCTTTGATCAATGGCATGACCAAATTCTCAAACAACCACACTTTAACGAAATCATACCGCTTCGAAACTATAAACGTGAAATACTCGGCACTGTACTTGCAGACGTTCCCGCCATTACGTTTCTGCAATCTCTGCCTTTGAACAGCTTCAACAAACCGCAAGCAACGATTGGTGTCATGATTGATCAGGATCAGATGGCCAGCCTTACTCAACATATTGTGGATCAATATGGCGGCTGGACTCTCGTCACCGATGCGGAAGGACAGATCATTTTCTCCCATGGCATTGAACAAGCCGAAGCCGAGCAAATGGCACAGAGTCGCCAGAGAGAAGGTAACGCTGCGGAAACGGAGCTGAACGTGCAGAATGTGCAGCCTGGAAGTGATGGTCGGCTGCTGATATCGATGCAGTCCAGTCAAAATGGATGGAATTACATGGCAGGGATTCCGGAGAAAGCACTCATGACAAAAGCGGACCAAATCAAACAAGTCACGCTGGTCTTTACTTTGGCAACCATTGCCTTGGGACTGTTATTCGGGCTGGTTCTGGCCTATCGGAATAGTGCACCCGTATACAGATTGTTGGGCTCTTTTCGGGAACAAATCACCGATTCCCCAGGCAGACGGGGCAATGAATATGATTTTTTGGCAAGCCATATTAACAATCTCATTGCTAATAATGACTCACTTAAAAACGCCATGAATGAGCAGATTCCGTTATTGAGAGACGGTTTTATCAAACGTTTGTTAACGGGAGAAGTCTATACCTCACTTGAGTTGGAGGTTATCTCATCCCAGGCGCACATTTCTCTTCATAGCAGCAAGGGCTTGGCAGGCTTAGTGAAGGTAAACGGATATGCCAATCCGGACAGTGAAGAAACGATCCATGAACTGGGTGTCGCAAGGCTGCTCATCAAACAGGTACTTACAGAGTGGAATGCGCAGCTGCTGATCACGGATTGGGGAACAGACCAGATCGCTTTTGCCTGTCCATTGGATGAGAACTCACTGAATGAAGCTATAGGGAGATGTGAAAAAGAGCTGAACACCTTGATGGAAGTGATCTACCGGGAGCATCGGATATCCACAACAATTGGCACAGGTGCAGCTTACGAGGTCTGGAATGATGCAGGGCGTTCCTTTGACGAAGCCAAACAAGCTCTGGATTATGCCATTCATATGGGAACAGATCATCTGGTGAGATTTGAAGATACGATGAAGGAAAATGAAATGTTCTATTATCCGATTGAGTCTGAACAGCGCCTGCTGAACACAATCAAAGTCGGGGAGCCTGAAGAGGCGATACGCATTCTGGAGCAATTGTTTCTTCGTAATTTAGAGGAGCGGGAACTGTCCTACGAGATGACACAGCAGTTCATCATGGAGCTGAAGGGGACTTTTCTGAAGCTGGACGAACCCAAATTCAAGTTGGATGCCTCCCTGCTGGAGGAATATAAAACCCGGGTGACATCCATTCAGATGACAGAAACGATTACTTCGCTGCGGGCAAAATTCAAACGGTTAACGGAAGACATCTGCGGTGATTTCCAGAGAAGAAGAGCAGGAGCACATGCGGATACTGTAAGCGAAATGATTTGTTTTATCCAACAACATTATGGGGATGCAAACTTGACGATCTATCGGATTGCCGAGCACATGAGCAAGTCCGAGAAGTTTATATCCCAACTATTCAAAGAACATACGGGAGAGAATCTTTCCGATTATGTAGAACGGGTACGCATCGATGCTGCCTCGAACTTGTTGCACTCCACCGGTCAGACCATTGACGAGATAGCGGAGGCCACCGGGTATAATAGTGCACATTCATTCCGCCGAGCTTTCAAGCGGGTACGCGGCATTTCTCCGAGTGTGTTTCGGAAAATGGACGTTCATAGCGGTTAATGTAGGCTGTTTCTCGGGAACTATATTCGCTATTTGTACTTTCTCAGCGTAACTGTACCTTTACGCATCCCCAGCGCAATCTTATGATTACTCAAAAAGTAAGCGCTACCAAGTTGAGCTGAAGTTCTGCACGATTTGGAGCCAAGAATGGGGGGATGATTCTGAGAACCACAATGACCAGTGAATCAAAGTCCGTGGAGAAACCAAGTAAACCGTTTGCCTTGAAGCAAGCATTATCCAGAAGCTGGAGGCGACATTGGCAGCTATATCTGCTGATCCTGCCACCGATTGCTTACTTTATTATTTTCAAGTATGTACCTATGGTGAATGCGGTCCTGGCATTTAAAGATTACAACGTCATCAAGGGGATCTGGGGCAGTCCGTGGGCCGGAACCAAGTATTTCGAATTACTTTTTAAAAATCCGGCGTTTGTTATGCTGATCAAGAACACACTCTACATTTCGTTTTACAGCCTGATCGTTGGTTTCCCGATTCCTATATTACTGGCGCTCGCGCTGAACGAAATCAAAAACATACGATTCAAAAAAACAGTACAAATGGTGACGTATGCTCCATATTTCATCTCTACCGTTGTTATGGTCTCCATCATTATGCTCTTTCTGTCTCCTAGGCTGGGTATTGTCAACACGATTGCAGGCGCCCTTGGTTTCGGAGCGGTGAATTTTCTCGGTGAGCCTGGACTGTTTCGATCCATCTACGTATTCTCCGATGTGTGGCAGGGAATGGGGTACTCCGCTGTGATATATCTGGCTGCTCTGGCAGGTGTTGATCCATCCCTGTATGAAGCCGCCAAAGTGGACGGAGCCAACCGAATACAGAAAATCATCAATGTTGATCTGCCTGGACTACTTCCGGCAGCCGTCATCATTCTGATCCTGAGTGTAGGGAATATCATGGCTGTTGGGTTCGAAAAAATATATTTGCTGCAAAATCCGCTCAACCTGTCTGCTTCGGAGATTATCTCCACCTATGTCTATAAAATAGGATTGCTGAATGCCAATTATAGCTTCGCTACTGCGGTTGGCCTGTTCAACTCGGTGATTAACCTGATTCTGCTATTAATTGTAAACGCGGTTGCCAAGCGACTGTCCAATACAAGTTTATGGTAACGGGAGCGAAAGGAGGAGAATCAACCCATGCCTAACACACAGACAAATGCAGGTCGTTCGCGGATCAAGAGCAGCAGCACGATTCGTGAATCCTGGGGAGACCGCGTATTTATAACGGTTGTTTACTTCATGTTGACAGTGGTGCTGATTGCCGTGCTGTATCCCTTGATATATATTGTGAGTTCTTCGCTTAGCAGCCCTGCTGCCGTCTCCTCGGGAAAAGTCTGGTTGTGGCCCATTGACCTGACGTTTGACGGTTACAAGTCTGTATTGCGGAATGATCAAGTCCTTACCGGTTATGCCAATTCCCTTTTCTATACAGCCTGCGGCACCTTCATCAGCGTGGCACTGACCATTATGATTGCTTATCCATTATCCAAAAAAACGTTTGTTGGCCGCAGCTCGTTAATGATGTTTATTACCTTCACCATGTTGTTCTCAGGCGGCTTGATCCCTACCTATCTGGTGGTCAAAACCATGGGACTGATAGATACCCGCTGGGCGTTGCTGATTCCCAACGCCGTCTGGGTATGGCAAGTCATCATTGCCCGTACCTTTTTTCAGAATTCGATACCGGAAGAATTGTCCGAAGCAGCAGACATCGATGGCTGCAGTGACATCCGGTTTATCTTCAGTATTATCCTGCCACTCGCCAAACCGATTATCGCCGTGTTGTCACTTATGTACGCTGTCGGTCAGTGGAATGCATACTTTGACGCCCTCATCTATCTGAAATCACAGTCGCTCTATCCGCTACAGCTGATATTACGCAGCATTCTTATTCTGAACAGCAGTACGGGGAGCATGGATGCATCGGAAATGATCAAACAGCAGCAGATGGCTGAACTCATGAAGTACTCGTTAATTGTGATGGCCAGCTTGCCGGTGCTAATCATCTATCCTTTTGTTCAACGGTATTTCGTGCAAGGGATGCTGATTGGCTCAGTTAAAGGATAAGTTCATTTTTTCTATTATTCATGAAGGAGAGGATTATATTGAAAAAAGCGGGATTCATCATTCTTGCCTGTATGCTGTTTACCTCGTTGGTACTTGCCGGATGTTCAAGCTCTGATAAGGGGAACGGGGAAGGCAGCGATCCGTCAGGCAAGACGGCCATTAATGTGTTTGCTCACCAGGGTTCGGATACCAACCTGTCCACTAACAAATTCACGAAGAAAATGGAAGAGAAGTTTGATATTCAGTTCAACTGGACTACGGTTCCATTCGACGGTGCAGCGGAGAAAAGACAGATTTCACTGGCTTCCGGTGATTATCCGGACTTGTATCTGCTCATCCCTTGGGTAGATCGTTTCTCCCAGACAGACTTGTTGAAGTTTGGTCAGCAGGGGGTTATTTTGCCGCTGAATGATCTGATTGAGGAGCATGCTCCCAATATTAAAAAAGTGCTTGAGAGCAATGACTATTATCGGGCCATGAACACTGCTCCTGACGGAAATATCTATGGTCTGACGGGTCTGAATGAATGTTTTCACTGTTCATACCCAAACAAGATGTGGGTCAACACCAAATGGATGGAACAACTGGGCCTGACCGAACCCACGACGACAGAAGAATTTAAGGAAATGCTTCGGGCATTTAAAACGAAAGACCCGAACGGGAACGGCAAAGCCGACGAAGTACCGCTAAGCGGTTCGACTGAAAATTTCGGTGTGCACATTATTCCGTACTTGATGAACGGTTTTATCTATGACGACGATCGGAATTATCTCATTGTCAATCAGGGGAAAGTGGAGACCGTAGTGAACAAACCGGAGTGGAAAGAAGGGCTTGCCTATATTAAATCCCTGTACGATGAAGGGTTGATTGATCCAGGGGCATTTACCCAAAACGTCGGGGCCTTCAAAAAAATTGGAGATAACGCTGATGCACAGCTTCTCGGTGCGGGAGCAGCGATGCATCCATCATTATTCGTAACCACTGCCGAAGGTTCTCATTACGGGAATGATTACAATCCCATCCCTCCATTGAAGGGACCCCATGCTGCTTATGCTACGTACAACTATCCGATTGATCCCGGAGCGTCTTTTGTACTGACAAACAAAGCCAGTGAGGAAACACAGATCGCGGCCATAAAGCTGCTGGATTATCTCTATACCCAGGAAGGAACCATGGCATCATATCTGGGAGAAGAGGGCGTAAGCTGGCGCAAACCACAAGAAGGGGAAGTGGCGCTCAATGATCAGATTGAGCCGTTATATAAAGCCATTCCGCTTCCTTCTGGAGAAGAACCTCGTAATGACAGTTGGGCTGCATTAAGTCAGTACAATCATTATCAGGCATATCGGGACTCCGAAGTACAGGGGACAGACATCTATGCCAATGATGGTGGTGAGCGACGTCTCTATGAGGCGACATTGTTAATGGAGGGCAAGGAACCAAAAGAGATTTTCCCTCATTGGGCATTGTGGGTAGATCCGTCCCAAGCTGATGAAGCCAGCATGATGCAGACCAATCTCAAGGATTACATCGATCAGAACGCCCTGCAATTTATTACTGGCGCCAAAAGTCTGGATAAGGATTGGGATGAATATGTGAAAGGCCTGGAGGGACTGAACATTAATCGATATCTGGAGATTATGCAGTCTTCCTATGATACTTCTTCTGTCTCCAAATAATTAAAGTATCTGGATCATACAGAGCGGGAAAAGTTACTTCCTGTATTTGCACAACCAAACGCGTTCCCGGTTCGCAGTCAACATATGCGAGCCGGGAACGTTTTTTATTGATATAGATTAAATCGTAATATCATTGCATCCTTCTTAAAATTCAGTGATTGGACCTGTCCTGCAAGCCAAACGTTCACAGGGCAGGTTCAACGGCTCGTGCACATTCCCTTAGTTTAGTACATGCGATATCTTCCGCTTAGAGCGAGCATGCTGAAAAAATACAGGCAATTGTCGTAATAACGTCGCTCTCCCTGACGCAGAGGTGTGTTCCAGAACTTGTGAACGAATGTGTCAGCATGTTGACCGTCCGCAGCCAGTGAAGCCATGGCATTGGTAGCCAGCAAACCTACAGGATGCAGTGAAGGTTCGTCGAAAGGTTCACCTTCTATTGTATAGCGACGATAATCGGACATTTCAATATCACTGAAGAAGGATTGAATCCGATTGGATTGTTCGATCTGCCAGTGATCCTTGCGGAACCATTCCCAGTCCAGCGCTATATTCGCAGCAACACGGTAGGCATCACTGTAAAAATGTCTGAAATCACCATGCGGCTGTATTGGAGCCGGAGAGCCGTCATAGTTCGCATATTCAGGTGATAGTCCGGTTACGGGATGGCAGGCTGTATGAAGGTAAGCTCTACTAGCGGCCGCCGCTTCTTTCCAGAAGCTCTGATCTTCTTCATCCGCATATTTCGCGAATAGTTCATAAAAATGAGGCAGATGGTAGGATGGGTCGCTAAACGGTGTTTCTGGTATGAATTTGATCAGTTTTGTTTCCGGGTCCCACATGGGATGGCCTTCGCCGTCTTCGCCTTGATGTATACATGCACGAAGGATCTTGCGGGCTTGTGCCTTGTAATCATAAGGTTCAGCGCCATCGCCCCAGCGGTTGGAGGCAAAAAAAAGCGCCATGGCAAAAAACTCCTCACCATCAGGAGCAGGACCTTGCGAGAGTTGGGTTCCGTCAGGCTTGCAATGCCAGGCAAAATAATCTTTATAACGACCCGCTTTATGTTGCATAAACGAGTGTGAGAAATTCCAGAGTCGATCAAATTCCTCCTTTTTGTCCATCTGAACAGCCATCATCATGCCATAGGACATGCCCTCGGATCGAACATCGAGATTACCAGTGTCCAGCAAATAACCCTTGTCCTCACCCATGGAGTAATATATTCGAGTATTGTCATCGCCATAAAACAGCTCGTTCCATGTTTCTTCCAATCTGTTCGTGATCTCATTCTCATCGTAGCCTAGCTTCAAAAACAGATTTGTATATGTACCCGTATCCCACGCGCCTTGACCCGTGATATTCATGAGTATCCTCCTTCATCAATGCGGTTTTTCAAAATTATATCATGGAAATAGTATACAAATTAAAGCGTTTACATGAAAAATTATAGGTGTTCTGATCTGCATGTCATTGTACTCAAATTAAAATGATATATTGGTTAAAATCCTATACTTTGTCAGGTTGTTGTAAAATTATGTAAGGGATACACTTTGGGAGAAGGATCACATCTGATCTAATAATAATACAAGCTGTGATCCTTTAAATGTTGTTTGAGGATGGTCAGAATCTAACCGGAAGGATGTGATGATGATTTATGCTCCAGGATTCAGGAGATGCAGGTGAAAACACGGAATTCACTGCACCACGCGATCCAGTTGGAGTGACAGCGTCGGCAGTCAAGCCCGCAATTGATTTTGAGTCACATAGATATCGCGACATGATTGGCCGATCTCTTCTGAACAAAGGAAATAATGTCAGATTAAAACGAGCCATTGAGAAGGCAAAAAACGGCGAACCTGTCGTTATCGCTTATATTGGAGGCTCCATTACCCATGGTGCTGGTGCAGTACCTATTCATCTCCAAAGTTACGCTTATCGGTCTTATGAGTCGTTCAAGTTTATGTTTGCGCTTTCAAAAGATAGTCCGATTCATCTGATTAAAGCAGGTGTGGGTGGAACTCCTTCAGAACTGGGGATTGTACGTTATGATCGTGATGTGCTGAGGGGAGGTGCCGTTCAGCCGGATATTGTCATAATCGAATTCGCAGTCAATGACGCAGATGATGAAACCCAAGGTAAATGTTACGAGAGTCTGGTACTCAAAGCACTTACTGCCGATAACAAGCCAGCGGTCATCTTGTTATTCAGTGTATTCGAAAATGACTGGAATCTACAGGATCGTCTCGCTCCGGTAGGCTGGCATTATGATCTGCCAATGGTAAGTGTGAAAGATGCTGTCGTAGAACAGTTCAACAAGACAAAAGGTGAAGGCAACGTTATTTCCAAAAAGCAATTTTTCCATGATATATATCATCCAACTAACATAGGGCATCGAATTATGGCCGATTGTTTGGAATATTTGTTCGACGTGACGAATCGTTCTGAGTGGGATGAGAAAGATCATGATATTGAAAAAGCTCCGCTAATTGGAAATGAATTTGTTAATGTGAAGCTGTTGGATCGGAAAAACGGCAATCATATTGCCCGAATCGATGCAGGCTCTTTTTGTAAAACGGACACGGATCTGCAGATGGCTGAGATGGATGCTCATGACTATGGTACACCTCAGTTCCCCAACAACTGGATGCGTACAGGAGAGGGAAAAGAGGATCAGAGTAGCTTTCGGATAAGTTTGCAGTGCAAACGCCTCATTCTGATCTTCAAGGATTCTGGTAACGATGAATTCGGAACTGCACATATCAAGGTAGATGGGGTATTTGTCCAAAAAGTCGATCCGCGTCAAGTGAACTGGACCCATTGCCATGCCACACTTCTGCTTAACGAAGAGCATGTGGGGGAGCACTCCATCGAGATCGAAATGGCGGAAGGCCATGAACATAAATGCTTCACTATTCTGGGTTTTGGCTATGTGGATTAACTGAAGACTGATAGTCACTCATATGTTCGGAGGAAAAGAGAATGGAATTGATCTCACCAGCAGTAACGGGATATGACCAGTATCGGGAGAATATACCACGTGGAGTCATGGAGACGGTAGAGTATCCATCCACCACGGTTGGCAATTCCCGTAAAGCGATGGTGTACACCCCACCAGAATTTTCTTCGACAAAGATGTATCCTGTACTTTTTCTTTTGCATGGTATTGGCGGAGACGAAACCGAATGGCATACTCATGGTTCTCCGCAAATTATTCTCGATAACCTGTACAACGATAATTTGCTTGAGCCGATGGTTATTGTTTTCCCTAACGGTCGCGCTATGTCGAATGACCGAGCCGAAGGAGACCTGTTTGAACCTGAGAAAATCAAAGCATTTAAACGGTTTGAATCCGATCTGCTCAACGATTTGATACCTTACATGGAGTCGAACTACCCTTTGCATAAAAGCCGGGATAAAAGGGCGATTGCTGGTTTATCCATGGGTGGAGGTCAATCCTTAAATATCGGATTAAGTAATCTAGACCATTTTGCATGGATCGGTGCTTTCTCCGCAGCCCCAAACACCAGAAGTCCGGAGCTACTTGTCCCTGATCTTTCGAAAGCGCCTTCATTGCTCTCGCTGTTATGGATCTCTTGCGGTGAACAGGACAATCTTATAGAGATTAGTCTTGGGGTTCACCAATATTTGGCGCAACACGGAGTACCTCACATTTGGCATGAGGAAAGTGGAGGACATGATTGGCCCGTGTGGAAGAACGATCTGTATCTGTTTTCGCAACGTCTTTTCAAGTGAATTTGCTGAAGAACATTCATATCGGATTGTAGCATCAACCAAATCTATTAAAATATCAGGAGGTATCATCCATGTTCAAATTCGGAAAAAAATTAATGACCGTTGTTCTCGCAGCTTCCATGAGTTTTGGTGTCTTCGCAGCAACATCAAGCGCAGCAACAGATTATTGGCAAAATTGGACAGATGGCGGAGGAACGGTCAACGCCGTGAATGGATCGGGCGGGAATTACAGCGTGAATTGGCAAAATACCGGGAACTTTGTTGTCGGGAAAGGGTGGACATACGGTACGCCTAATCGAGTGGTCAATTATAATGCGGGCGTATTCTCTCCTTCAGGTAACGGCTATCTCACCTTCTATGGTTGGACTAGAAACGCTCTAATTGAATATTACGTGGTGGATAGCTGGGGAACGTATCGTCCTACCGGAACGTATAAGGGCTCAATGACTAGTGATGGCGGCACATATGACATCTATACAACGATGAGATACAATGCACCTTCCATTGATGGTACTCAGACTTTCCCTCAGTATTGGAGTGTTAGACAGACCAAGAAACCAATCGGAGTCAATTCTACCATCACGTTCAGTAATCATGTGAATGCATGGGCGAGCAAAGGGATGTATTTAGGCAACAGCTGGTCCTATCAGGTGATGGCAACGGAAGGTTATCAAAGTAGCGGAAGCGCAAACGTGACGGTTTGGTAAAAATGATGTGATGCAGTTCAACTTCTGCACCTGCATTTGAAATTCAATTTTCCGGTAGCGTTGAGTAACGTTATTCTCCAGACTAACGGACCTCGACGTTGCCGGATTTAAGCTAGTAAAGGAGAATAATTGAATGAAGAAGCTGGTATGGTTAACTTTAATCGCTATAGTTGTTAGTCTAAGTGCTTGTTCAGCAAGTAATACGAAATTAAGCGATGACTTGGTATTCGTCGAAGGAGGAGCCTTCAAGAGCAGTAAGCCGAGTCAGATCGATAGGAATGAAACGCTGGATTCCTTCTATATTGGCAAATACGAAGTAACTCAAAAAGAATGGATGGAGGTTATGGGGGAAAACCCTTCTGGCTTCAAGGGAGATGACCTGCCTGTTGAAATGGTCAGCTGGTATGACGCAGTGGAATACTGTAATCAAAAAAGTATAAAAGAAAACCTGAAACCTTATTACAATATAGATAAAGACAACCAGGACACGAATAATCACAATGAAAATGACACTATAAAATGGAATGTAACGATCAACGAGGACGCCAACGGTTACCGTTTACCCACAGAGGCAGAATGGGAATACGCTGCAAGCGGAGGTCAAAAGAGCTTAAATTACACATACAGCGGAAGTAACAATCCTGATGAAGTTGCTTGGTACTGGGTAAATGCCGGAGAGAACATTCTGACGGGTGACTGGAGCTGGCCCGCTATTGAGAGCAATCGTAATCAAACCAAAAAAGTCGGAACTCAGAAGGCGAATGAGTTAGGAATCTATGATATGTCTGGGAATGTGAGAGAATGGTGCTGGGACTGGTACAGCGATTCGGAGAGTCCCAATCAATCCTGGCGAGTTGTGAAAGGCGGAGGCTGGATCGGCGGTGTCAATAACAATGAAATATCATTTCGAGGCAAATTTGATGCAAATGGTTTTGGTCCCGATCAAGGATTCCGTATTGTACGTGGAGAATGAAAAATCTTTCTACTGACAATAGATTACTTCTGAGCTAAACCTATACTTTGTCGGGTGAAAACCTATAGTTTAACAGGTTGTTGTACAAAAATGTAAGCGTTACACTTGAATTATTAACCCGGCGCTTCGCTACAATCGGAGCGTTCTTATAGTACGGTCCGATGGAACCATTTCTATGTTATTGATTAATGACGATGAGACTGGTAGAAATTTTGTTCTCCAAATTTGTGCGAGCAGACAACAATCCTGCTGTTGTTCTGCTGTTTAGCGTTTTCAGAACAACTGGAATCTACCTATTGATATAGATAAATTACATGCAGCTGATCAAGGATAAAAGTGAGGTGAGCTAATGTACAAGGTCATTGTCGCGGATGATGAGCCGTTTATGCTAGAAGGATGGAGAACAATGATTGACTGGCGAGCTTGTGGATATGAACTCTGCGGAACGGCAACAGATGGGGAGGAAGCACTTGCTCTATTCAACTCGGTTGAACCGGATCTTGTCGTCACTGATATTCAAATGCCTGTTATGGATGGTCTTGGTTTGATTCACACCTTGCGAGAAGATCTCGCCTATACCTCTAAAATTGTTATCGTTACAGGATACTCCGATTTTAATTACGCGAAGCAAGCCATACGGTATCAGGTCGATCAGTACGTGCTTAAACCTCTTGTTCCCGAGGAGATTCATCAAATCCTTATGGACATGATTGAACCTCTGGACAAACGCAGAAATGAGCAAAAACAGCAAAATGGAGTCATGGTTACAGATGAAGCCTATGAGAATCATCTTAATGAATATCTAATAAGCGAAGAATATGATTTAGAGCAAATGATGAATATCTCCAAAGAGATCTTGGCGTTGATTGAAGCAGAAAATACGTATTCTATCGATATTGCAGTGAGTGCACTGTTAGAGAAAAGTGAGAAAGCAGAGGTTTCGTTGGAATGGATACATCATGTCATCCGATATATCCATGGGGAGTTGCTACGAAAATATGGAAAAAGAGAGGGTTGCAGAGAAATACTATGTGAAAAAGATTGGCATGAGGCTGCGAGTTGGTCTTCCGGCACATTGCAAGACCTGTGTGTTCGACTGTCCAAGCAACTTTCTCAGTCTGAATTGAAGCAAAAGACGGGTACGGGAGGGCTGGTTGCAGAAGCAGTGAATGAATTGAAGCAGCACTATCGAAGTAAAATTAAATTACAGGATGTAGCTAATCGTATTCACGTGAATTCTGCCTACCTGGGTCAACAGTTCAAGCGGGAGATGGGGGTCAGTTTCAGTGACTATGTGCACCAGCTTCGTGTTGAGGAGGCCCGTAAACTCCTGCGACGTACCAATATGAAGATCACTGACATTGCATTCAGGCTAGGATATCATGATGCTGAATATTTCACCCAAAAGTTCAGAGCGCATACAGGGGAGCTTCCGTCAGTCTATAAAAACAAAAACCAAGGGTGATTATATGCGTCATAAATTCTGGATGTTCAGTAAGGTTAATGATATTCCTCTCCGATCCAAATTTCTGCTTATTTATGTACTTAGTATTCTCCTTCCTGTAATAACGATTAATATCTTCTTTTATGAACGAACCTCTGCGGATATCAAGATTAGAGAACAGGAAAATCTACGTAAATCCATCGACAGGGCTGCGGGGGAACTGCTAGGCATGATTGATGAGAGCGTTGCCCTGAGCCGAATTATTGCAGCAGACGATTCGCTCTATGAGGCACTGGATCGGACCTATCACTCCCCCGTGGATTATTACAACGTCTACCATGCATTCCTGCGAGATAAATTAACACGGTACATGTCAGCGAATATTCTGGAGGTGCGTATCTATACGGATAACGATACCATTCAGACGGGCAGTCATTATATCGTGATGAAAGACAAGAATGTACTCCCTGGATTGAAACAGCTGAAATCCACCAGTGGAGGCATTCTTGTCGTTGATTATATTGAGCCATCCGGATTTAACGCGGGAAGAAGAATCAGTGTGATTGGCAAAATGGATACCTATACTTCCTATGCCAATTACAACAAGTATTCCAAGATTGATCTGGAACTTAGCCGGGTGTACAGCATTTTAAATCGTGAATCAGACAGTCTTCAGCTGCGACTGGTGGACAGCAACAATCGAACTGTCGTTTCAAGTGGGGAGTTCAGCGAAACCGACTTATCCCCCCTTGATAATGAATCAATGCTCAAGGAATCTGGAGATTCTGCTTACACGCTCGAAAAATCGTTGGGGAATCTAGCCTACCTAAAGGGTTGGAAATTGATTGGAGTTGCCGATACGCGTCACCTTGACCACCTTTTGCAAGAAGCCTTTAAATCAATTCTGGGGTTGCTCGCATTAAGTATCGTGGTCCCCTCTGTATTGATCTACATTATTTTGCGTTCCTACCACTATCGGATTCGCAAGTTATCCAGACATATGGAGAAGGTTCGTAACGAACGATTCGATCTGATTGAAATTCACGAAGGCCGCGACGAAATTGGCGGGCTTATTCGTACATTTAACATCATGATTGGTAAAATTCATACGCTGATTAATGACGTATATAAACTGGAAATCCGCCAAAAAGATCTGGAGCTGGATCAAGTGAGGACTGAATTGTCCATGCTCCAGAGTCAGATGAATCCCCATTTTTTATTTAACACATTGAATGCCTTGCTAGTCGTTAGTACAAAGAATGGATATACGGAAGTAATTGAGATTATTAAAAGTCTGTCCAAGCTGATGAGACAGTTGCTCAGTCATTCTGACAATCTGATTCCTTTGCAAGAAGAGCTGCAATTTACGAATCTTTATCTCCAGATTGAGAAGTTTCGCTTTGGAGAGCTGTTTGATTACACCTTCGAGGTTGATCCTGATGCAGCTTCGTTGCTCATTCCCAGAATGAGTATTCAACCGCTCGTCGAAAATGCCTGCAAACACGGCTTGCAGGCGCGAAAAAATGGAAGACAGATCAAGATAACGGCGAGTCGAAACGCTTCTGAACTGGTTATTCAGGTGATCGATAATGGAATCGGTATGGATGCAGGGAGATTAACCGAGCTCCTGCGAGATATTCGTTCTGAAAGACCCAGGAACGGCGAGCATGTAGGACTCCGCAATGTCTACCGCAGGTTGGAACTCTTTTATGAAGGAAATGCGATATTTGATCTAAGCAGTGTACCTGGAAAGGAAACCATTGCAGGGTACCGTATACCAATCTCCAAGCTCGAACAGAGGAAATAGGAGGTAAACTCTCATGTATAAAGTATTGTTAGTCGATGATGAACCTTATGCCATTGAAGGGTTACAGCTTCTGATCAATTGGGAAAAGTATGGTTTCGAAATCAGAGGCGTGTGCGCCAACGGTGAGGAAGCCATTCGGATGATGGAACAAGATCGACCTGATCTCGTGGTGACAGACATTCGTATGCCTGTGATGAATGGGCTGGAACTTGTAGAAGAAGCACGACGATTGGAACATGAGTCTGTGCTGTTTGTCATCACGAGTGGATACAGTGACTTTAATTATGCCAGACAAGCTATTCGATTAGGTGTCTCCAACTATCTAACCAAACCGGTTGACAGTACAGAAGCAGAGGATATGTTGGTCCGTCTCCGTATGCAATTGCAGGAGCGTGAAACCCAGGAGCGTATAAGGGAACATGCAAACGAGCAAAGGATCAAAGCGTTTTTGTCCGCACTGATTAAGGATAAGCAAAATATATCGGAGGAGGAGATGTCAGAGATACGTCCTCGTTTGAACAAGTCCCATTGGGCATACCTGCGGATAGCCTTTCAGGGAGATATTCAGGAAGTCTGTTCAGTAGTCGAACAAACGGCTGAAGAAACAACTTGCTGTTATGTGATAGACAGAACAAGAGACTCATTGGGGCTTGTATGGGGGGAGGAAACGAATAATAGAAATGAGACGTTTGAAGCAATTAAAGCTTTTACCCAGCGTTTGATGAATAATATGCAACATAACGGCTGCGGAGATATTCATATCGCGGTTGGATTAACGGTCAACAAACTGGAGCATTTATCTGAATCCTTCCGCTCCGCTCAGGAAGTTGGGCGTTATTTGTTTTTTAATCAAGAGCGTCTTTTGTTTGCCGAAGATATTCAGCTGGAAAATTGGCAGTTTGATCCAGAAACGCTGTCAGAGGTGGACCATATTTGCGATTTGCTTGAAAACGGTTCTGTAGAGGAACTCTCGTCTGCGATTCGGAGTGCTTTTGAACTGTTTGTACAGATGAAGGCTGCGCCAGAGATTGTACATATTTTCTCTACCCATATTATATTCCGCGGATTGTCCCTGTGCAGAGAATTAGGAGGAGAACCTAATGCTCTAATGAACGAATTGGCGAGTGGAATTCTGGAGAAGGGCCAACGAAATATAGAAGAGGTTGCTAACAATCTGGAACATTTCTGTTTGCAATGCAAGTCAGCACTGGCAATTTTCCGGGAGAGGCAAATGGGTGGCATCCAGGCGACGGTTGCTGAATATGTGCAGATGCATTACAGGGAGACATTTACGATCCAGGAGCTCGCAGAACGATTCTACGTGAATCCTGTCCATTTAGGGCAATCCTTTTTGCGAAAGTATGGTAAGGGTGTAATCGAGGTAGTACATGATTTAAGAATGGAAGAAGCGAAGCGTCTGCTCCAGCAGACGAATCAAACATCCAGTGCGATTGCGGAGCAAGTAGGGTACCGCAGTTACCAGCATTTTCTCAGACACTTCGAAAAACGAACAGCCATGAAACCAGTAGAATACAGGCAAAAGTATGCGAATTGATCCATGAAAAAGAAGAACCCCTCCTGAATAAGACCTACAATTACAGGGGGGTAGACCTTAAATGTATATATTTTGTAACCGCATACATTTCTTCATACTAAAAACAGTAAGACATACCACTTCCAAGGAGGGCAAGTACATGGGGGGACTTAAGAAAAAGAAGCTTTGGGGTTCCGTATCACTCGTTCTGGCTTTGAGTTTGGCACTGGCAGGATGCAGCGGTGACAATGAGAAAGCGACTACAAAGGATGGGAAAGAGGTACTGAACATCTCGGCCTTTATCGGAACGCCAAATCAGGCGCCAGCTAAAGATAACCGAATCTACAAGAAGATTCAGGATGAACTCGGCGTTAATCTTGAGATGGAGTTTCTAGTAGGTGATCTTCAACAGAAGTTGGGCGTTATGATTGCCGGGGGCGATTTCCCGGATCTGATCACAGCAGACACCAAGTTGGTCTCAGCGGGTGCGGTTATTGCGCTCGAAGATCTCATTGAAGAGCATGCACCTAATCTGAAGAAACATTTCGGTAAAGACTGGAACCGGATGAAAGATTCCAGTGACGGACATATTTACTGGTTGCCTAACTATGGAGTGTATACAGGAGAGTTCATTAGTAACTATTATTCTGGTCCTGCATTCTGGATCCAAAAGTCCATACTGAAGGATGCCGGGTACCCAACTCCAAAAACGTTGGATGATTTCACAAAGTTGGTCCGTGATTATGCAGCCAAGAATCCAACTATTGATGGTCAACCAACGATTGGTTTCACTACATTGGCTTCAGACTGGCGGACGTTCCCTTTGCTTAACCCACCTGAACATCTTACGGGTCACCCCAACGACGGGGGCGTAGTCGTAGATGATAGTGGAGTCGCAACCGTTTTTGCCGACAAAGATATCTCCAAACGGTATTATAAGGAACTAAACAATCTGTACAACGAGGGATTGCTGGATAAAGAAGCCTTTGTTCAGAACTACGATCAATATCTGGCCAAAATTTCTTCGGGACGTGTGCTTAGTATGTTCGATCAGCACTGGAATTTCCAAGCCGGCGAAGACCCACTCGTAGCACAGGGGAAAATTGGCCAGACATACGTAGGCTTCCCGCTTGTCTATGATACAAGTATCACAGATCATTATCTGGATCGTCCGGTCATTAACTTGAACAATGGTTTTGGTATCAGTAAAGATGCCGAAGACCCTGTCGCACTCATCAAATTCCTCGATAAGCTTATGGACGAGAAGTACCAGAAGCTCTTGTCATGGGGTGAAGAGGGTGTAGACTATCAAGTGAATGAAGAGGGAAGATTCTATCGTACACCAGAGCAACGGACAGAGCAGGATGATCCAGCATGGAGATTGGTTAACAAAGCTGAAGGTTTCTACGCTGCTGCACCGAAGCTCGAAGGAACATTTGAAGATGGCAATGCAATTGGAGCGATCAACCAACCTGAGGAATTCTATGACAACCTCAAACCGGAAGATAAAGAACTTCTGGATGCATACGGCTTCAAAACGTGGAGTGACTTCTTCTCTCCTGCACCAGAAAATCCAGTGTACTATCCAGCATGGCAGGTCGATCTGAAAGAAGGCTCTGATGCTGCGGTAGCGAACAAACAAATGACAGACACTTCATTGAAATTCTTGCCTAAAGCAATCATGTCAAAACCGAATGAGTTCGATAACATTTGGACTGAATATGTAGACGCTTACAAGAAGATCGATGTTAAATCCTATGAAGATCGAATTAATGATCAACTGAAATGGAGAATCGAGAACTGGTCTGTTAAATAAAAAAATGCGGCAATGATTCTCTCGGAAGGTATCAACCAAAGGATTACTCAGGCGAGTGCCTTCCGGGGACATCATCCTTAAAGTCGCTGCAAGCCAATAGGAGGAGTGAAAGATGGCGAACACGCCTGGAGCCATACCAGAGCAAACCACCAGTACAGTCGTTCCCAAAGCACCACTGTTAAAACGATTGCGCGGACAAAGACAACTCATGTTCATGTCATTGCCCATCGTTGCGTACATTCTCGTATTCTCGTATTATCCCATTTGGGGCTGGGTTATGGCCTTTCAGAATTACAGTCCTGCGAAGAGTTTCACGCAGCAGGAATGGGTCGGGCTCAAACACTTTAAGTTTTTGCTAACAGACGATGCATTTCTTAACGTGCTTCGTAATACCATTGCGATGAGCGTCATCAATATGGTGCTCGGATTTGCGACAGCAATTATATTTGCCATTTTACTTAATGAGATCAAACATAAGTTATATAAACGAACCATTCAAACAATATCGTATTTACCTCACTTTCTCTCATGGATTATTGTGACAGGAATCGTAGCAAGTTCACTATCTGTAGATGGTGGAATTGTGAATGTGGTGCTCATGAAGCTGCATATCATTCAAGAACCTATCATGTGGCTTAGCGTTCCGGAATACTTCTGGGGCATTGTAGGCGCATCCCATGTATGGAAAGAAGTTGGCTGGAATGCCATTATTTATTTGGCGGCCATCACGTCTATCGATCCTTCCCTCTATGAAGCGGCAGAGATTGATGGTGCGAACCGATATAAGAAAATGCTGTATGTGACCTTACCCGGAATCAAATCCATTGTTATCATTTTGCTGATCATGAATATGGGCTGGATTTTGGAAGCTGGATTCGAGGTTCAGTATCTGTTAGGTAATGGTGTGGTTGTCGACTGGTCACAGACGATAGATATATTTGTCCTGAAGTACGGACTACAGATCGGGAATTATTCTTTGGCTACTGCGGCAGGTATCTTCAAAACAGTAGTTAGTATCACGCTGATCTTTGCGGCGAATTCAATTTCCAAACGGCTCGGGGAAGACCGATTAATATAAGGGGGACTAGAGATGGGAATCAATAAATCTCGGCTTGAACCGATTGTCTTCCATACGTTAAATGGTATACTGATGATCGCAATCGCGATTGTTACCCTGTATCCGTTTGTGAATACACTCGCCGTATCTTTCAATGCCGGTAATGACACCATCCGGGGTGGGATTTATCTGTGGCCTCGGGTATGGACAGATCAAAACTACAGAGCAGTATTTGCAGGAGGGACCATCTTCAGCGCCTTTGGTATATCTGTGGCGAGAACGGTTTTGGGGACAGTTTTAAGTCTATTCTTAACCTCCATGCTGGCTTACACACTAAGCCGAAAAGATTATATATTACGAAAGCCCATTACCATTACAGTTGTTCTTACGATGTATTTTAGTGCAGGTCTTATTCCAACTTACTTCCTAATGAAAGATTTGCATTTGTTAAACAACTTCCTGGTGTACATTATTCCTGGGCTGATCAGTGCATTTAATATGATTGTTATTCGAACCTATATCCAGACACTACCCGAGGGATTGATCGAATCCGCCAAAATTGATGGTGCTGGAGATTTCAGAACATTCATTTCCATTATTCTACCGCTGTGCCAACCGGTTCTCGCTACTGTTGCACTGTTCATTGCAGTCGGTCAATGGAATTCTTGGTTTGATACGTTTCTGTATGCATCTTCCAAACAAAACTTGAGCACGCTGCAATATGAGTTGATGAAACTATTATCATCTTCTATGAATTCCAACAGTAGTGCAGCCGTTGCCAATGGTGCAGATCTTGGTGCTGCGCGTAACATGGTCACACCTGTATCTATTCGGGCAGCGATTACGATTGTTGCGGCATTACCCATCTTAGTTGTATATCCATTTTTGCAGAAGTATTTCGTTCATGGCTTGCAGCTTGGAGGGGTAAAAGAGTAAACTTAATGCAGTTCCAGATAACCGATCAAAAACGGTCACTAGGTGACCGTTTTTTTATGTTTTTTTAAACGGCGGGCCGTAGTATGTCAATTATACACGAATCTAACTTATTCAATAATGTTGTTGACAATTAAATTAAAGTTACTATAATTTATATTTACTTGATTCACCAGTCAGTCTCTTTTCAGGGTGCCACTGCGCGCGAAAGCCCTATATCAAGAACTGTCCACAGCGCCTGACCATCCCGAGCTCTTACCATTTTATCAAGGAGACTGAAGAGAAAATGAAAGTATTAATCGTGGAAGACTCCATTTTCGTACAGAAATTGCTTACAAAGCTGATTGTTGATCATATTCCAGAATGCGAGATTCAGATTGCTAACAATGGAGAGCAAGGATACAACCTATTTAAGGAATTTCAACCTGATTTTATAACCACTGACCTGCTGATGCCTGGTTTGAACGGACAAGAAATGCTTCGTATGATTCGAGAAACGGATAGCAATGTCAAAATTATTATCTTATCTGCAGATATTCAGAAGACAACTAGGGATGAAGTTGAAATGTTAGGCATTTCTGGTTTTTTGAATAAACCGTTAACCGCAGAGAAGGCAACTACCATGATTCAACTGATTCAGGCGGCCTATCATGCTAAATGATTTACAGAAGGATTTGCTTACTGAACTAGTGAACGTTTACGTGGGACAAGCGGCTAACATGTTGTCAGAGATTGTAGACAAGCGTATCGTTTTGAATATTCCGGAAGTGGAACTAATCTCCATATCCGATGTTGATCCTGGAGATCGAAGATACAATATTTTCTTTAGTGAAGGTCACCTGTTTAGGTCATCCTTACAGTTCGGATACGAATTTCAGGGAAAAGCATTTCTGATGTTTCCTGTTGAGCAGGCTAAAGTATTGGCAAACATCTGTCTTGGAGAACTGGGTGAGAGCGTTATACCGAACGATCCGAACCTGATGGATACGGATTTGGACGTTTTGAAGGAAGTTAGCAATGTCCTGCTTAACGCCATTATTGGAGAATTCGGTAATTTCCTCGAGATCAAACTGGAATACGTCCTGCCTGATATTGAACTGATCTATGTCACCAATTCCGATCAACAAATATTGCTTCAGAATGAAGTTTATGTCCTGGTTTTACATACCTCGTTTTTACTTGCCGATACGGATGTGACAGGTATCATTGTCATAGCACTGAGTATGAACTCCATATCGAGCCTGCTGGCCAAAATGGACGCTTTGTTGGAGGCGGGCAATGGATAATCTTATTTCACAAGCTTTGAACAAAGCCCATATGGGAATAATGATCGTGGACAGGCATTTAAAAATTGTTGTGTGGAATGCCTGGTTGGAGCGCTTTACTGGCAAGAATGTAGAAGAGGTAGTTGGCTTAAATCTGCTTGAGGTCTGCCCACGGTTTAAGTCGAACATATATTTAAATATTTTGCAAAATGCGCTGTATCATGGACAGAGCAGGTTTTGCTCAAGCGCGTTACATAAGGCATTCATTCTTCCTAATGAAGGAGAGGATGAACAATTATTCAGACAAAATATGCATGTTGAACCACTCTATCATGAAGATCGGAGTTATGCCCTCATTCAGATTACTGACATGACACACACCAATACCAGGGTATATAAACTTAAAAATCTGATCAAAGAGCTGGAGACGGAGTACGCCAAAATCAAAATCTCCGAGAAAATCAGCAAGCATTTGTCTTTGCATGATCCACTTACCGGTCTGCCTAATCGTCTTGCTTATAATGACCGTCTTGCCTGGGCCATCAGTAATGCCAAAAGAAACCATAACAAACTAGCCGTCATGTTTGTGGATGCTGATGGGTTTAAACAAGTGAATGATACATATGGACACCATGTTGGCGATCAAGTGTTGCTGGAAATGGCAAAGCGATTAAGTGAAACAATTCCAAGTGCGGACACGGTAGCTCGGCTTGGCGGGGACGAATTCATCATTTTAAGCCATCTGAAAGATGATCACGATGCTGAAGTCATCGCCAAAAGATTGGAAGCTGCATTCAGTACCCATTTCAAAATTGCCGGAAACTATATTAACCTTTCGATGAGTATTGGTATCAGCCTATTTCCCAAGCATGGACAGGAGCCTTCCGAACTTCTGAGACATGCGGATGGAGCTATGTACAAGATTAAAAAGAATGGCAAGAATGGTTACGGAATTTATGAACCTGAAAATGCTTAAGAAATCTAAAAATGTCTTTTAATAAAGTTGCTATAATAGCAACTTTATTTGTCTATACAATTAACATAAGAAAAAATACATTTTTTCTATGAATAATATTTTTTTACATATGAAGATGAGAGAGTAGTTATTGAGTAATGTAGTAATCATTCAGCCAGTAATACTTATAAAGGAGTGTGCATATTGAATGTAATAGATGGGTCGATAATCGTACTTTTGCTGTTCAGTTTCTATATTCTATTACTGTACGGAATGCCCATTATCTTAATCATAGTGGGGTATTTCATATTTAAAGGGTACAAGAAGCGCAGGGGTGTGAAGACGAACGATAAGTCGGTGGCTCCTGATGGTCAGCAAGCTACTATTAAACCATAGATTAATGTTGATACCACGATATTGAGCGGGACCAGAGTAAGGCCCGATGGAGAGCCGCTATATTAGCGGCTTTTTTGGATTTTAAATAAGAAGAAGTCTGAAAGAGGCGATAGTCAACACAACAATAGGGATCACAAAACCTAATGTCACATTCAACAAGATAGAATTAATCACTCCCTTGTGGATGGTTTCACTATTGTTGACTGAAATACATCTTATAAATATGTCTTTGATGTTAAGGTAAGAAAACTAGCGAATCTATTTCAAAAAAACTGGAACAGTGCTATGATATAAAAGGAAAATAAATCTAATTATTACAATAAATTTAATATATTTACAGAGAGGGATTAAAGATTGAAACTATAATCCAAATATTTTTTATTATGAGGAGGATAAACTATGAATAAGAGAAAAACGAAGAAAGTTAGTACGGTAATGATTTGTATTCTATCGTTATTTTTGGCATCTTCAACAGTCCTGGCTAATACTGCATCTTCACCGTATAGTACACCCAAAATTAAGGGACACACGTACACTTTCACATCTGAAGTATGGACTCGGAATTTTACTACAGGTACGACTGCTGAAGCCGTTGCATCAGTGAAGGCTTCAGCAAGTGTTCCAAATGGATATATGGGAGCTATGGCTAGATTGTACACATCTGGCGGAAGCTTAACAGCTTCAAGTTCCATGACATATAATACGTCGAAAACCTCTAGTTTTTTTGTCTACTCTCCAAGAATAACGACTAAAACGACGTATTATGCTCAGAACGTTGGTGAATTCTATAATGGGAATGGATACACTCGGTATACTGGATACAAATCGCCAAACTTAAAGTTATCGAACGTAAATTCATCAAATGTTTTATTTGAAAACAACACTGAAACATCGGAAACGATTCACGAATTATTGCTTCAAACTAAATATGATGTCAATTCACAGGGCGATACCTATGGCTCAGCATTATCTGAACCAATCATTGGGGTTGAACCCGATTTGATTGCTGCAATTGGCACCAATGGAATCGAGGGTTATCTAAAAGCTGAAGATCTTACACCTAAAATCACTACCATCGAAGAAGCCTTGGCACAAACACAAGTGAATGGTACTGTTCGAACGATTCATTTGTATGATGTAGAAGGAGACAATATTATTGGAGAATTTGATGTAGTTACTGATTATAAAGTAGAATAGAAATTTTTCAGAGTAAAAAAGCCGCTAAATTGCGGCTTTTTTGGGTTAAGCTATCCATTTCAATTAAGTTGCTTAGCCGTATTCTTTTCCAAAGTCCTCCATCTTTTCAAGGATCGGTAGTAACTTCATTCCCTTGTCTGTTAACGAATACTCAACTCGCGGAGGAACTTCCGGATATACATCACGTTGAATAACACCATCATTCTCCAACTCTTTAAGCTGCTTTGTAAGGGAGCCTTGAGACAGATCTCCAAGGAATTTTTTGATATCCGTATATCGACGTGTTTCGTCTTTCAGGTACCATAAGATAAAATATTTCCAACGCCCAGAAAGGACATTCTGAGTAAAAGCTATGGCGTACATGTCACTTTTTCCATCTATAAACTCTTGTTCAAATCCTTCGTTGCAAACTCTCATTCATATCACTCCTGATCCAAAGGTACAAAAAGATGTACTATGTTCATTTAAATTGCCCTCTTTGCTAATAAAACAAATACACCTATGATGGTGTCAACACCAAAACAATTTTAGTTTACCTAAAGTATGAAAGAATAATTAATGTTATCTCGATGGAATAGTTAGCAAGCTAAATAAATATATCATAGAAATGAGTGACTGATAAGGGCTGGAAACAAACCGATATTCGATCATACTGTAAATTTTAACAAGGGAGATGTTTAACAATGAGTAAAAAAATTCGTACAGGTATCATAGGGGCATCCATTAATAACGGGTGGGCGAGTGGAACACATATTCCAGCTATTCAGCATTTGGATGAGTTCGAGCTTACAGCGGTTGGGACAAGTAATATGGTGAGTGCAAAGAAAAGCGCAGAAGCTTTCTATGCAGATCACGGCTTTGATAATATGAAGGAGTTGGCTCAGCATCCTGATGTGGATATGGTCGTTGTCAGTATTAATGTCAAGGAACATTATAACGCCGTTAAAGCCGTCGTGCCTGCTGGCAAACCAATCTATTGTGAATGGCCACTGGGGTCGAATACAGAGGAAGCGCTTGAAATGCAGGAATGGATAACGTCCGCACAACTGCCAAATGCGATTGGATTACAGGCTAGACAAGCCCCGGCCGTTCAATATGTTAAAGATTTATTGGCAGAAGGTTATGTCGGTAAAGTGTTGTCTGCCAACCTGAAGATCTCTATAGATGGCATGGGTGGCGTTGGTGACAAGTCGACTGCGTACTTGTATGACCGGAAAGTTGGAGGGAACTTGCTGACCATTGTAGGGGGCCATAATCTGGATGCCTTCACTTACATGCTTGGGGACTTTACAGAATTGTCTGCCACCACAGCTCAACAGTTTTCAGAAGTTGAATTGGTAGATATTCAGAAAGTCATCAAGAAAACAACGGATGATCAGATCATGATTACAGGGAAATTGGCTAATGGGGCAGCAGCCAGTGTTCATATTCAAGGTGGAGTCAAACATCAGACAGGACTCACACTTGAAATTTTCGGAGACAACGGCACGATTGTGCTGAGCGCCCCGGCATCCATTCAATTCGGATCACACCAATTACGCGGTGCAGGATCTACGGACAACGAGCTTCGTGAACTAACCATTCCCGATGCCTATTACTCGGCTCCACATTCTTTATATAACGACTCAGGAATTGTTCTGAACATGGCTCAGGCTTATCGTAAGTTTGCCAAAGATATTCAAGAAGGTACTACCTTAGCACCTAATTTCGCGGATGCGGTGAAACTTCATCAGTTACTGGATGCCGTCGAGAAATCAGCCCAGACCGGTGAACGTCAATATCTATAACCCTCACTCAACGGAACAAAATCCGATCCATCCAGATACTTAGCATGCTAAGTATATTCGCACTATTGAAAGGGCACACATATCTGTGCCTGTCCAGAACGAAGGAGAAAATCGTTATGAAAAAAAGAAGTGAAATGCAACTGGCTTTACAGATGGTTTCGGGTTATGGAGCCGAATTTAGCGCATGGAGAATGCCTGGCACGGATCCTGCAGCTTACACCAATATGGATAGTTATGTAGAACGGGCTAAATTAGCTGAACAAGGAAAATTTCAAATGATTTTCATCGCTGACACTCCAGGCTTATCCAATAATTTAGGCCCACAGACACCTATGTCCCCTATGGACCCCGTGTTGGCACTGATGGCAGTAGCAAGAGAGACACAACACATTGGGCTTGTTGCTACCCTTTCCACAACATTTAATTATCCCTACAACATTGCACGTCAGTTCAAAGCACTGGATGTTATCAGTCATGGACGTGTGGGATGGAATGCGGTTACCACATCCGACCCCCTAGCGGCGGCTAATTTCGGTGCCCGGGTTGAAAATCGCCAAGAACGATATGACAAGGCACATGAAAGCATACAAATTGTTCAGGCCTTGTGGGGGAGCTGGGAACCAGACGCTTGGACGTTAGATGTAGAAGGAGGGGAATTTGCGGATATGGACAAAATCCAGCCTATTAACCTTCAGGGTCAATATTATGCATCTCGTGGTCCTTTGCCCATTCCGCCCTCTGAGCAAGGGCAGCCAGTGATTTTCCAGGCAGGGGGAGGAGGTGAAGGATTAGAATTAGCTGGGAAATATGCTTCGGGAGTGTACGCCAATCCTTATGATATTACGTCTGCCCGTGAACACAGACAAGCCATAAGGCAAAGTGCTGCCCGTTTTGGTCGAAACCCCGATGATATCAAAATGTTTGCTGGTTTTATGTTTTCTCTGGCTTCAACGGAGGAAGAAGCTCTGGATCGTCGGAAACAGCTTATGAGCTTTAATCCTCAGGAAATTCCCAGCAGGGTAAGTTACCTCGGCTCCATGGTTGGTTTACCCTTATCGGTAAACTCCGTAGATATAGATCAACCTTTAGCGGCAGACTTGTTGAAAAATGCATATGCCAACCCCATGGACCCACGTTCTCCGAGAGCCTTAAAGTTATTAAAAGAAGGACTCTCTGTAAGGGATGTTCTCGCTCACGGGGTCATTAACTATCATCCGGTTGTTGCAGGCACCCCGACACAGGTTGCTGACTTCTTGGAAGAATGGTTTTTGGCTGAAGCATGTGACGGATTCTCAGTCGTGCCCGATGTATCTTTTGATGGCGTTGCAGATTTTGTGAATCAGGTAGTACCTATCTTGCAGGAACGCGGTTTGTTCCATAAGGAATATGAAGGAAAAACACTACGCGAGAATATGGGCGTTCCTTACGAATACGGATTGCAGGAACATGGAATCAACGAATAAAGGAGAGCGTTTAATGAATAACACACTCGAATTGCTTCATAACCATACATCGTTTCGTTCTTACACATCTCAACCCCTAACTGAGGAACAAATAGATGCAATATTTCAGGCAGCAAATCAAACTTCATCGTTCAGTCTTCTGCAGGCGGTATCCATTATACGCATCACAGATCCAGTACTTCGAAAAAAACTCAGACATCTGTGTGTCGATCAACCCTATATTGAAGAAGCGGCCGAATTCTGGATCTTCTGTGCAGATTTCAACCGAAATCATGAAATCGCTCCGGATGTGGATATTGAATATATTGAATTTCTGTTGATTGGTTCATTCGATGCTGGCCTGATGGCACAAAATGCGTTAACCGCGGCTGAATCGATGGGACTTGGCGGAGTGTTCATTGGTGGGGTCAGAGCCAATATTAGCGAACTATCCGACGTATTGAATTTACCTAAATATGTTATCCCTCTGGTGGGGTTATGTATCGGGAATCCAGCTGGAGATAAGCCGGAACTGAAACCTCGGCTCCCTCAATCCATGGTATTGCTTGATAATCAATACCAACCAATGGATCAAGAGAAATTAGCAATCTATGATGAGACCATGCTGAAGTATTATGAAAATCGTCCGACGAGAGCTCCTTTCACCGTAAAAAAAGTAAAAGGATGGAGTGACCATATCCAGGATCACCTCGAGAGAAGTATTCAACCGCAAATGATGGCCTATTTGAACAAGCAAGGTTTTGCCAAAAAATAAGGACTAAATCAATCTTTCGGGTGAAACTTGGATAGGAAAAGGCCCTTAAAGACGACACTAAGGTGAATTGACACCTGTATATCTCCATGATACATTTAGTCTGCTAAATATAATTCGGATGTAGGGAGGGATCGTTCATGACAGATACAGTAGATTGTGAAATTCGACAGTCTTTAGATCGAATTTCCTCCCAAATGCGACGAAATTATAGTGAATCTCTTCGGGAACTTAATCTCTATGTAGGACAAGATAATCTGTTGTATCGGCTGTGGTTGGGTGATGGGGTAACCCAGATGCAACTAAGTGAACATATGAAATGCGAACCACCAACGGTTACAAACATGGTCAAATCACTGGAGCAGAACGGATTTATATATCGCAAGCGTGATGTACAGGATGCAAGGATCATGCGTATCTTTCTAACCGATAAGGGCAAAGAATTAGAAAAACCGGTTGAGTATAAATGGAGAGAGCAACAAGAGAAACTACTTCAATCCATTTCTTCGGAAGATCGGCTGATATTGAGACAATTCATGCAACAAATGGAGCGAAATATTTTATAACTTATGCCAAGATTCACGTAATCTAAATAAATGAACGAAACAGAGCCGCTATTGTAGCGGCTTTTTTTATTGCCAATAGCTAAACTTCCCTGTCCAGAACAAAGAATTTGTACTGTCCGTATCCGAATTCACGATTACACCTCTAATGTTGGGATAAGATTGTGATAATTCAAGTTAATTTTGTTCATTTAGATGCTTAAGAGATTACAGTACACTGAAAGAACATACAAACGGAACACACTAAACATGAAAATGTGAGGAATTATAATTCGTTGGAGGTTTTAACGTGAAGACCAAAAATATCTGGTTTAATCAACCTGCTGGAACATGGGAAGAGGCATTACCTATCGGAAATGGAACTCTTGGAGGCATGATTTTTGGAAAAACACAGATCGAGAGAATTCAGCTTAATGAAGATAGTCTGTGGTATGGTGGTCCGATGCAGCGGAATAATCCTCAAGCACTTGAATCTTTATCTCAGATCAGAAGCCTGATTTTTGACGGTAAGATTAGGGAAGCAGAAGAACTTGCAGCAGATACTCTGGTAGGTGTTCCTGACGGGCAAAGGCATTATGAGCCATTAGGGGACTTCTATATCGCTATGGATCACAGTGAACATGAACCAAATGGATATCAAAGACATCTCGATCTGGAACAAGGCAAGGTAAACGTGAATTATACCGCAGATCAATCCATTTACAGCCGAGAATATTTTGCTAGCTACCCGGATCAAGTGCTCGTTGTTCATCTCAAATCTAGCGTGCCTGGAAAGTTATCTTTCTCCACTGTTTTTGGCAGGGGAACCGTTCTGGAATCAACATCCTATTCAGATATTCTTAAGCATCCTGTTGGTTTCCAATCCTATCTGGACCGGATCGAGAAGCGTGGAACGAATGACTTGATCATCCGGGGAAGAAGTGGGGGAGAAGAAGGAATCCATTTTTGTTGTGCGATTCGCCTTATATCTGAAGGAGGGCAGGTTCATTATTCAAGCGGCCAGCTTTCTCTGAAGGATGGTAATTCAGCGACTATTCTAATCACGGCTTGCACGGATTTCCGAGTACCTAAGGAACAACTTGAAGCGGAGTGCCTCCGAAGAATTGAGGCCGCTTCAACAAAGCCATATAGCGAACTGCTCGCCGATCATGTCTCGGACTATCAATCCTTATTCGAAAAGATGGATATACATCTCGAAGATGAAAATAAAGATGTGATATGTTCCGAACTTCCAATCGATCAGCGCCTTGAGCGGCTTAGAGCTGGTCAGCATGATCCGGAACTGCTGAGTCTATACTTTCAATTTGGTCGCTATCTGCTTATCTCAAGTAGTCGTCCAGGTTCTTTACCGGCAAATCTTCAAGGGATATGGAATAAAGACATGCTTCCTGTATGGGATAGCAAATATACGATTAATATTAATACACAGATGAACTACTGGCCTGCAGAAAGCTGCAATCTGTCTGAATGTCACGTTCCATTATTTGATTTTATAGATCGACTGCAAGTCCGGGGAAAGGAAACCGCTAGAACCATGTATGGATGCAAAGGGTTCGTTGCTCATCACAATTCGGATATCTGGGCAGACGCTGCTCCGCAGGATGTATGCATGACATCGACCTTTTGGACTATGGGAGGAGCATGGCTTTCATTACATCTATGGGACCACTACGAATACAATAAGGATGTTCAATTTCTCAAAAAAGTTTACGCCACGATGAAAGATGCGGCTATGTTTATTCTGGATTATCTAATAGAGGATCCTACGGGCAATTGGGTGATATGTCCTTCGTCCTCACCGGAAAATCGCTATATATTAGATAATGGAGAGTCGGGGGCTTTATGTTTTGGTGCTTCAATGGACAATCAGATTATTAGAGAACTCTTCACTCGTTGCATTGAAAGTACCCGAATATTGCAAGAGGATCAGGAATTTGGAGAATTACTCCGTGGTGCTTTAACCAAAATACCGGAGACCTCCATTGGCAAACATGGCCAGATCCAAGAGTGGAGTAACGATTATGATGAATTGGAACCTGGTCACAGACATATTTCCCATTTATTCGCTTTGCATCCTGGAACGCAAATTACGTTGCAATCAACACCTGACCTGGCCAAGGCAGCTCGTGTAACACTCGACAGAAGACTGGAACACGGTGGTGGACACACAGGATGGAGCCGGGCGTGGATTCTCAACATGTGGGCACGATTAGAGGAGTCGGAACTTGCACACGATAACATCGTGGAACTTCTACGTTCCTCCACGTTACCCAATCTGTTTTGTGACCATCCTCCATTTCAAATTGATGGGAACTTTGGAGGTACTGCAGGGATAGCAGAGATGCTTCTCCAGAGTCATAACGAAGTAATCAGATTGTTACCTGCTTTACCAGCAGCGTGGCCAAAAGGATATATTCGTGGTATTCGGGCTCGTGGCGGATTTGAAATAGATCTGGAATGGGAAAATGGTCGTCTATTCAGTACCAGAATTCGCTCTATTGCAGAATCAAGAGTAACCTTATCCTATCTGGACCAAAAGATAGAATTAACCTTTTCTGGCCCCAACGCTATGATTGAATTAAAAGGGGATAAATGGAATAACAAATAAGAACTTACCGATTACCTGAGCGAATACCCGCTGACAAAATTGTCGGGCGAATTCGCTCTTTTTCTTTGCTGAGATAAGATATAGGTAAGAGTTGGCGTGTTTTTGCTCAACGCAATGTTTAAAGAAGACTTCCATATTTAACAAATTTACCAGGTGAAGTGCCGACCTGCTTGGTGAAGCTGCGAATAAAATTGGCATAATCTCCAAAACCGGATTGATAACAGGCCTCTGTAATACTTAAACCTTCGATTAAATAAGATTTCGACAGCTCTATACGGCGACTAAGAATGTATGCTCGAATCGTGAGTCCGGTATGTTTTTTGAATTGTCGACTAATATAGCTGCTATTCGTGAACATAGCCTCTGACAATTGTTTGAGCGTCAGTTGCCTCGTCAGATTACATTCAATGTAATCCATCGTGTTTCGAACTAGTTCAGGCATAATATTCGTTGCAACAAAATCCGTATTTTGAAAAGTTAGATTCGTTAGAAGGAGTAACTGAGTAATCAAAATATTCCTCAGAATATCCGCTCCATAGTCACTTGATGAGAGACACTGTTCAAGTTCGCCAGCTAATTGTAGCACTCGTTGAAGTTCGTCCTCTTCAAGATGTACGATATTACCCTTACCCTTGGGACGGTAGTCGAAACATGCGGATAAGTTGGTGCTTGAAGTAGACAAGCGGTTCAGATATGACTTTTTCAGATTTATGGTGATTCTCTCATATTCGTGTTTGTCCAAGGCAAAGGAACGGTGCATCTCCTCCGGGTTAAGAACGAGCAGATCTCCACGTTGCAAATGGTAACAACGGTTCTCAATATAGAAGTTTACATTGCCACGAAGAAATAAGTAGAGTTCATATGCATTATGTCGATGATAAAACGTTCCCATATTATACGTGGTGGTGGTGCGATGAAGATACAACAGCTCATTCTGGATTGGATCAAACAGGTATTCTGAAGTCTCATTCATATCAGATATATGACCTCCTTGTCGTTTCGCGCAATAAATATAGCCGTTTGTGCAATGAAATTGCAGACGTGAACCTATAAAATGTAACCATCCTAGCATGATGGACACATAATTGCAAGCGTTTCCACTCAGGTGTGTACAACGCGATTGGAGGAAAAGATGGATCTGATTTTCACGGCTAGAAGTAGAGTGCAGGACAACGTAGAGTACACGGCATTGGACAAGCATGCTCTCAAAGCTAGCGTAAAAGTAATAAGCGGAAACGGCAGTGCAGAAGCTCCATGGCAAGCTGACATTCAGATTTACAACGAGGGCCAGAATGCCTGGGCAGGGGTAATTCATGTGGAAATGCCGTTGGGCAAACAGAATCCGAGGTTTTTTTTGCCTGCATTTATGTATGGCCGCAACCGGGGCGAAGCACCTCAGAATGTTCCAAATGAGTTCCCCAGACTAAGGGAGGGCAGTCCTTCTCGTCCTTCATCACCCTGGTGGATGGTAAGAAGTGATCGTCTGTCTCATCCAGCTGCACTTATCTATGATGAAGGTCGGATTGTTGGTCTAAGCGCAAGTCCCTACTGGATCAATACAGGAAACCAGAAGCAGCAATGGTATCCAGGAATGGAAGGAAATTTTGTGCAATATGGGGGATTCACATGTTCTATTGAAAAGGGTACGGTCGGATATACGTTGGGATATGAGAATGCTCCGTTGTTATTTATCAAATCCAGACTTGTCCATGAACGAGCTGCCCTTGGGGAAAACTGTTTTGAACTTGCGGCAGGTGAATCGGTTGGGCTCACACTTGAACTATATAACTACGAGTCTGAATCAGAACTGGGCATCAATCCAGCACTGGAAACAATCTATAAAAGGTATCACGAAAAACCAAGAGAAGGAAGTGACATTCAGACAACGGTAATGGATTTGTCCAATGCCATCTATGAACATGCCTGGCTTCCGGAGGATCGTCATTATTCCACATTTGTATATGAAGATGCTGCTGAAACCAGTGGCTACCGATACAACAAAATTATCTCAATCAGTTGGACAAATGGTATGACCATAGCTGCACCAATGCTTATGGCCGCACTGCGCCTGAATAATGAGCCCATGCGACAGCAGGCGTTATCCTGTATTACCAATATTATCGAGAATGCCATGAATCCCGAATCCGGACTTCCGTATGACGCTTATCAGGATGGGATATGGAGTGTTAAAGGCTGGTGGTTTGACGGCATGCGTACCCCAGGACATTCCTCATACCTTGTAGCTCAAGCGATGTTCTACATTCTGAAAAGCTACGATTATGAGAAGCGCATTCGAAATGTGAGACACGATGATTGGCTTGCTTACGTCAAGCAAGTACTTGATCGTCTGGAGTGCACGAAAAATACGGATGGAGAATATCCCACCATTTTGTCAGAGCGGACCGGAGCAGGTCTTGAATATGATGCCTTTAGTGGGGTCTGGTGTCTTGCTGCCAAGGCATATTACTGTTGGTTAACCCATGATGAATCTTCTCTGGAAGAGCTTAGACGCAGTGAAGCCCACTATTACAACACCTATGTCCAACACATGGAATGTTACGGCGCTCCGCTGGATGCGGACAAGGCAGTTGATTCGGAAGGTATTCTGGCTTACATCAAAGCTGTTCGGTTTCTGCACGCGTTGACCGGTGACGAGCTGTATCTAGATCACATGAGAGATGCGATCAGTTATGAATTCAGCTTCAAATTTTGTTACAACTCACCTATTAAGATTCCGCCACTCAGTACATTAGGCTGGTCCAGTTCCGGGGGAAGTGTTACTTCAGTAGCTAATCCGCATATTCACCCCATGTCCAGCAATCTAGTGGATGAGCTGTTGTATTATGTTGGACAGCGGGAAGAGAATTATGTTCGTCAACGTATGATGGATACCATCGGGTGGGGTTGTCAGACCTATAATCGTTATGATCAAGAATTCGGCTATGGCAAAAAAGGATGGATGTCTGAACGCTTCTGTCATTCGGAAGGACTGGTCACTGAAAAATATGCGGATGGTACACCAGCCAGCACCTGGTTTTGCCTGATGCCATGGGCCAGTGGATAGATCATCGAAGGCCTCGTTGGCGACTATTGGGATTATGCACGACATGAATGAATGTATTTTGCAATAACTACAACAGTCACCATACTAGATGCCGCCGATAGGGAGACATGCTACCGGCGGTTTATTTTCGTTGGAGGAAAGGGGACACACGGATGTTAAAAGTATTACTGGTAGATGACGAGATGTATGTACGAAAGGGGCTGTATGAACTCATAAATTGGATGGATCTTAATATGGAGATTATCGGAGAGGCAGAGAACGGTGCAGAGGCATTAAATCTGATTGAATGCCTGCAACCAGACGTGATTATAACAGATATCCGCATGCCAATTCTGGATGGACTGGAACTGATACGTGCCGTAGAGAAAATGCCACATCTGGAACCTGTGTTCATTATCATCAGTGGTTATCATGACTTCAAATATGCACAGCAGGCAATCAGGTACGGTGTTCATGACTATATCCTGAAGCCTATTGATGATGAAGAACTGACGGCGACGTTGCAGAAGTCGGCTAATCTGATTTGCAATAAAAGAAAACATATTCTTTTGGCTGAGGGACAGGCCAGTAACATCATGCTGGAGGATGTGATCAAAGGCCATGTACAGAAGGAAGATGAACATCGATATGCCGAGATGCTTGGGATCAATCGTAACTCCAGTCTGCTTATGACTTTGATTGAACTTCAGACCGGATTAGATGCAATTAAAATTACGATTGAACAGCTACGTGAAGCAGTACATTCTCTGGAGAGTAATTTATGCAAAATGTTCATCAGTGAGCAACAACGCGGCATGTTTACTTTATTACTGTTGTGGCCTGATCATCATCAAGGGGGCTCGGCGTTACAGGATAAACTGCATAATATTCATATAACACTGAGCAAAAGGTTTAACCTGGATATCGGTCTTTACGCAGGAACACTCGTCAAAGAAATTGGTGATGTCCCACAATCCCTTATGGCGGCTGAAGAAGCAGCCAAGCATAAATATGCTGAAACTGGTGGTGTCGTACGTTATACGGAGATCAAAGACAAACCGCTGTTTGTTTTCAATGTGTACCAAGACGAGGTGGATCAATTAATCTTGAGCCTGGAAGAGGGGAATAGGTCTTCTTACCACAACATTGTAGAAGAGAAATTCAAATTGTTTCATATGAATCGATTTTCTCCTCAGGCTGTATCGGGTTCTCTTTTGCGTTATATAACGGGTATTCTTGCTGTAGTCCACGAAATGGGTGGTAATGATGAAGGTCTACAGCAGCTAAAGGAGCTGGCACAACAAAGTCATGAAGGTTGGAATTTACGACTATTGAAAGATGCTTTTCTCATCGCGTTGGAGGAAGCCGAGGATTATGTCTCTCATCTGCGGATGGAGCGATCCAAAGGTGATATCAGCAAGATCAAACGATATATTGATGCAAATTATACCGAGAACATCAATCTCAAGAGCATTGCTGCGCTCTTCTACATGAACCCCGTTTATCTTGGGCGATTATTCCGCAAAAGTTACAATCAATACTTTAATGACTATCTGCTCAACCTGCGGATTCATGAAGCGAAGAAGTTATTGCGCCAGACGGATCTGAGAATGTACGAGGTTGCTGCACGTGTAGGATTTCAGAATGCGGATTATTTTGTAACTCAGTTTGAGAAATTGGTTAAGTTATCACCTACAGAGTATCGCAATCTCCTTATGGGAAATGAGCAGCGAGGTGCACAATGCCAAGATGGAACCTGAATTACATGAAGCTTCGAGATAAGCTACTGCTTATGTATGTCTTATCTGTGTTTATTCCCATCGTTGTTACCAATGTGGTGTTCTACAATGTCACATCTGCCAATATTCGCAGTCAGAAAACTCGTGATGCCGGCATGGCACTGAACAATCTGAAGAATGACCTGCGAGTAACCATTGATCAGGGCGTCGGCCTCTCTTATTCGTTATATACTGACCCTGTATTCAATGACACCATCTCCCGTTCATTTCAGAGTCATTTTGAGTATATTGACGCTTATAATTCCTATCTAAAAGGGCAATTCTCCGGGCAAATGAATCAGGGGATTCGCTGGTATCAAGTGTATACCGATAATTCTACCATTTTATCTTCCGGTTATATTGATCGTTTAACTGACGATGTCCGCAACTCGGACTGGTATGTTCAATTTCAGGCATACTCCGCCCCTTATCCGGCATTGATCTCATCGGATCAGATGTTAAGTCTGGTTCAAAGGCTCGACAATCTGGACACTGGGGGGAGAGAGCAGTTACTTAAAATTGACCTGAATATGGATATGATCAAGCAGTATTTTCACAACAGCGGATTTGATGGAAAAGTGTATCTTCTTGATCCGGGGGGACACATCCAATTTTCAAATGATCCTACAGCAGAAGAAGCTCAGATAGGGAAACGTTACAGCGAGATCCAGTTTCCAAACAAAATGATTCCCTTTGAGATTACGTATACAGGTATTAACTATCTGGAAGGGTGGTCCCTGCATGGAGTGATGGATGAAGAAATTGTGTTGAAGGAGGTGCGGAAGTCCCGTTCCTTCGTCGTATGGCTGGCTTGCATTAATTTTGTCCTGCCTTCTATTATCATCGCGGCGATGTCCAGATCCATCCATGTCAGGCTGGTGCGTATTCTAAAACATATGAAAAAAGTAAAAACACAGAATTTCCAGACGATTCCGCCTGAAGATGCAAGAGATGAAATAGGTCAACTCACGATGGAATTTAATCGAATGACCGAGACGATCCATAACCTGATTCATGAGGTATATCTCGCCGACATCCAAAAGAAAGACCTGGAGTTGAAGCAGCAGGAAGCACAACTTCATGCGCTCCATAGTCAGATCAACCCACATTTTTTGTTTAATACGCTGGAGTCGGTACGTATGCGGAGCCTCATCAAAGGTGAGAAAGAGACTGCCAAAATCGTGCATAACATGGCCAAGATGTTTCGCAAGTCGATTAGTTGGAATCAGAATGATGTGACAGTGAAGGAAGAATTGGAACTCATCGAGAGTTTTTTGCAAATTCAGAAATACCGCTTTGGAGAAAAACTCCAATATACCATTGAGGCAGATCCTGCGGTACTGATGTACCGAATCCCCAAGATGGTTATCCTTCCCTTTGTTGAGAATGCAAGTATTCATGGAATTGAGTCATCTCCGGGAGTAGGCATCATTCAACTCTTTGTTTCAATGGAAAATGACCAGCTCCATATCAGACTAACGGATAACGGTATAGGGATGTCACAAGCAAAATTGGAAGAGTTGTTAAGTTACCTGGATCAAAACACCGATATGGGAGAGCATGTTGGCATGAAAAATGCGTATAGTCGCTTAAAACTTTGTTATAAAAATGACTTTACATTCGACATCCAGACATGGGAAGGAGAAGGTACGCATATCCAAATTAAGCTCCCACTTGATCCATCAGCCATGCCAGGCGACTAAATACGAGGGATATACTTTTCAAAGTAGGAGGTACACTTTCATGGGTAACTTTGAAAGCGCTATCTTGATATATTGAGAAGGCTTAAAGACACAAACAATACTTTAAGGGGGCATTTGCTACATGTTTAGAAAAAAAAACATTATAACAGGTCTGGCCATTTTACTGGCTGTAACCCTGGCAGGTTGTAATAAAGCCAGCCCGGAAGCCTCTTATCCTGACAGTAATGACAACACCCTGGTCACCTTTAAATATTTCACGTTTGGCTGTGGCAAGAAGGACATTCTGGCAAGCAACACGACCATTGGCAAGAAGCTACAGGAACAAACAGGCGTTGACTGGAAGATGGAATATCTGGTCGGTGACGGTGCAACCAAGGCAGGTGTAATGATTGCGAGTGGTGATTACCCCGATATCATCGACTCCAGTGGTGAAATGGCCAAATTGATGGATGCAGGATCTTTTATCCCGCTGGATGAACTGATCGATCAATACGGGCCTAACATCAAGCGGGTATACGGGTCTTATATGGACAAATTCAGACAGGAGGATGGAAAGATATACTTCTTGCCATACACTGCCAACATCGGTTATGTGTCAGAGCCTAATTTTCAGACCGGCTTTTATATTCAGCGTGCTGTGTTAAAAGAGTTTAACTACCCCAAGATCAAAACGCTGGACGAATATTTTGACTTGATTGAGCAATACAAGCAAAAGCATCCGCAGATCGATGGAAAAGAAACCATCGGCTTCGCCACACTTGCTGGTGAATCGGGCAGCTTTTTCACCCTGCTAAATCCGGCTATGCATCTGGCAGGTTATCCAAACGATGGCAGTGTGATGGTGGATATGCAGAGTCATGAAGCCAAACTGGTAGCCGGATCTGATTATCAGAAACAATGGATTCAGAAGCTGAGCGAGTTTAACGCACAGGGGATGTTTGATCCAGAATCCTTCACAATGAACCAGGATCAGTATCTCGCCAAGTTGACGTCCGGTCGGGTGCTGGGATATTTCAGTTACTCCTGGCAAGTTGGAGACGCAACGAACAACCTCAAGAAGGCTGGTATTGACGATAAACGATACGTATCTCTACCAATCGTATTTGATGACAGTGTCAAAGACCAGTATGTGGACCCGCCAGGTTTTGTGAACAACTACGGTGTCGGAATTACCGTAAATGCCAAAGATCCCGTGCGAATTATTAAATATTTTGATAATTTGCTCAAGGAAGAAAACCAGATTCTGGTTCAATGGGGTGTTGAGAACGAGACGTATAGTGTGAATGATGAGGGTCGCTTTTACTTTGAAAATGATGACCAACGCAAGGCACATGAAGATCCAGAATTAAGTCGTAAATTCGGCTTTGACTATTTTAATTACAGCTGGCCTCGTTACGGGAATAACTCCGTGCTGGAGGATGGCAACGCCTATGGACCGGGCAACCAACCAGAAGTGGCTACCTTTAGTTACACGGACGGTGACAAGCTGTTGTTAGAGAAATATGGTGTGGAGACATTCACAGAACTATTCAGTACACCGGATGAGCGTCCTTGGTCTCCTGCTTGGTCTATTGCACTGGAGCAGGGCTCTCCTGAACAGATTTTTATCACCAAGGCAGAAGACCTCCAGAAGAAATATTTACCCAAAATGATTATGGATTCGCCTTCCACTTTCGAGAACACATGGAATGAATATATGAGTCAATTGAATCAACTCGACAAGAAAACATACGAAGCTACGATAACACAGGCAGTTAAGGATCGTGTAGCTGGCAAATGGTGAGTGTAATCCATAAGAGAAAACACGGAACGGGGGAATATTCACATGTTAAAACCAAAATTTAGAACAGCGGGTTTAGCTGTATTACTAACAGCTTTGCTGGCTGGGTGCAGTCAAAACAGTTCGTCATCAGCGCCTTCAGCCACAGGTGATGATGAGAACAGTCCAGTCACGTTCTCGTATTACATGTTCTCTCCAGGCAAGAAGGATGTTCTGGCAAGCGAAACTACCATCGGTAAAGCGTTGCAAGAGCAGACGGGTGTGGACTGGAAGATGGAATATCTGGTAGGTGATAGTGCTACAAAAGCCGGTGTCATGATTGCCAGTGGAGACTATCCTGATGTCATTAGCTCCAGTGGTGAGATGTCCAAGTTACTGGATGCAGGTGCCTATATTCCGCTGGATGATCTGATTGAGGAATACGGTCCTAATATCAAAAGGGTGTATGGACCATATTTCGATAAAATGAAAAATGCCGAAGACGGTAAAATCTATGCCCTGCCTTATACGGCTAATCAGGGTGAGTATTCAGGTAGTCCAAATGTGGGCGGAGGAGCTTTCTGGATTCAACGATCTGTGCTCAAAGAGTTTGATTATCCCAAGATCACTACACTGGATGAATATTTTGATCTAATTCAGGATTATAAGGAAAAACATCCAACTGTCGACGGTGCAGAGACGATCGGATTTGTGTCACTTGCGGGTGTGGCTAATAACTTCTTCACACTGCAAAATCCAGCGATGCATCTTGCCGGTTATCCGAACGATGGCAGTGTCATGGTGGACATGACTACCCATGAGGCAAAAGTCGTCGCCGGAACAGATGCCCAGAAAAAATGGATTCAGAAGTTAAATGAGGTCAATGCTCAAGGCATGCTTGATCCGGAATCCTTTACGATGAACAAAGACCAGTACTTGGCCAAGCTGACTTCGGGTCGTGTGTTAGGATACTTCAATTATGGCTGGCAGGTTGGAGACGCGTCGAAAAACCTGCTCTCGGCAGGCATTGATGAGAAGCGCTACGCTCCACTTCCGATTGTGTTTGATGAAGGAATCAAGGATCAGTATGTGGATCCTCCCGGCTTTGTCAACAACTATGCAACAGGTATCTCGGTGAATGCCAAAGACCCTGTTCGTATCATCAAATATTTTGATAATTTGCTGAAGGAAGAGAATCAGGTTCTGGTGCAATGGGGAATCAAGGATGAGACGTACAGTGTGGATGAAAAGGGCCGATTCTATTATGCAAATGAAGATCAACGCAAGGCTCATGATGATCTGGAGCTCAGCCGTAAATTCGGGTTCACCTACTTTGGGACAGACTGGCCGAAATATGGCGGTGAATCTACACTAACCGATGGTAACGCTTATAGCCCTGGCAACCAGCCGGAAGTGGCCGCTGCATCTTACACCGAGGGAGATAAGAAATTCCTTGAAGCCTACGGTATCCAAACCTTTAGTGAATTGTTTAACAAACCGGAAGAGCGGCCTTGGTTCCCGGCATGGTCCATCGCATTGGAGCAAGGATCACCTGAACAGATCTTCACCACCAAATCGGATGATCTGCAACGTAAATACTTACCGGAAATGATCTTGGGAGCACCATCGAATTTTGATAAGCTGTGGGATGCCTACATGGCTGAATTGAACAAATTGGACAAAGCTGGTTATGAAGCGACCATTACCAAAGTTGTGAAGGATCGTGTAGCAGGAAAATGGTAATACAAACACTTTAAAACAAACTGTTACATGCGCAGGAGAAGACGAAAGAGCATAAACTCCGGCTTCTCCTCGCATGAATAACAGCACAGGAAAGGAGCAGGTTCACCGTGGAGAAACCTAATGTCTCCCTTAACTCGATGCCTCCGGCCTCGAGTCCGAAGGGAACCAGAGCACACTCGTTCTTTAAGCGACTTGTGCAGCAACGAACGCTTGCCTGGATGTGTATTCCTTTTGTCATCTGGGCTTTTATCTTCAAGTACCTGCCGTTATGGGGATGGACCATGGCTTTTCAGAATTTCAAACCGGCGAGGTCCTTCTCCGATCAGCAGTGGGTCGGCTGGCATCATTTTAGTATCTTGTTTGAGGACAATACCTTCTACCGGGTGTTGCGAAACACACTTGTCATGAGTTCCATTAAACTGGTGTTGGGATTTGTGACAGCAATTACACTGGCCCTTTTATTGAATGAACTGAAAAATGTCATATTTAAACGTTTTGTGCAAACCGTCAGTTATCTGCCTCACTTTATCTCGTGGGTTGTTGCATCCAGTATTGTATTAACAGTCCTGTCACCAGATGGAATTATCAATCTGCTGATGATGAAGCTTCACCTGATTGACAGTCCGGTACTATGGATGGGGAAAGGAGAATACTTCTGGGGTATTCTGGGGGCAACTGAGGTCTGGAAAGATGTCGGTTGGAACACCATTATCTATCTGGCAGCGATTACGGCAATTGATCCTGCGCAATATGAGGCTGCCGAGATTGATGGAGCCAGTCGCTTCAAACGGATGTTATATATCACCCTGCCTGGTTTGAAACCGGTTATTGTGATCTTGTTGATCATGAACATGGGAAGTATTCTTGAATCCGGATTCGAACCACAATATCTGCTGGGTAACGGGATGAATATGGACTATTCGGAGAATCTGGACATCTTTGTACTGAAATATGGATTAGGGATGGGGAACTTTTCCTTAGGTACAGCAGCTGGCATATTCAAAACTGTGGTCAGCTTCATCTTCCTTTTCTCGGCGAACTATATAGCGAAAAAAATGGGAGAGAGCAGACTATTCTAAAAGGAGGCCTATGCCATGCGTAAAGGAAACACATCCCGCTTGCGGAATAGCAGCACCGGGGATCGAGCGTTTGACACCTTTAACATCATCTTCATGGTATGTCTGATGATTGTGACGATCTATCCCTTTGTTAATATGATTGCCGTATCTTTCAATAATGCAAACGATGCCATTCGGGGTGGAATATATCTATGGCCTCGTGTATGGACACTGGACAACTACAAATACATTTTTGGCGAATCTGATATTTATCACGCAACTCTGATCTCGGCGCTGCGTACGGTCATTGGAACCGTGGTGTCCGTCTTCTGTACAGCCATGCTCGCGTATACGGTTAGTCGTCAGGAATTTGTGCTTCGCAAGTTTGTTACGATGTTTTTTGTATTCACCATGTACTTCAGCGGGGGGTTGATCCCCGGTTATCTGCTGATTCGAGACCTTGGATTGATTGGTTCCTTCTGGGTATATATCATTCCGGGTGTAATTGGAGTCTTCAATATGATTGTTATCCGTTCATTTATTGAAGGTCTTCCTGAAGGCATTCTGGAGTCAGCCCGTATTGACGGGGCAGGGGAGTTCACGACATTTATCCGCGTTGTCCTGCCGCTAACGATTCCCGCAATGGCAACCGTATCACTCTTTGTAGCTGTGGGACAATGGAATTCCTGGTTCGATGTATTCCTGTACAACTCTTCCAATAAAGAATTAAGCACATTGCAATATGAGTTGATGAAGATTCTGCAAACTTCGACAACCTCAGCGACTTCATCAGCAAGTGATGCTTATCAGTCTGCCGAGAGCAATGCAACGGCGGTCACACCAACCTCGATTCGAGCGACCATGACCATTATTGCAAGTGTTCCTATTCTGATGGTGTATCCGTTCTTACAGAAATACTTTGTCCAGGGTATGACGATTGGTGGCGTGAAGGGATAGTCATGACCTGAATATAATTTCATTGAACTTATGAAAACGCAACAAACTATACCGTAGTAACGTCTATTCATCCATAGAATACAACAGGAGTGAAACAAATGCATGTAAAATGGATGACAATTATTGGTGCCGTTGTTGGCTCTATGCTTATAGGGGTGGGAACGGCAGCTGCGGAAGAAACGTTTGTTGATCTAAAGTATTCCAAGTGGGCTGAGGATGGCATCACGTATATGGCGAAACGGGGAACAGTAGCCGGATATGGCAATGGGATCTTCAAGCCAGAGGCACTTGTGACAAGGGCACAAGCCGTCACTTTTATGGTGCGCGAGCTCTATTCAGATCAGCTTCAAAGAGCAGTGGAAGGCACAACTTATTCCGATGTTCCAACTACACATCCTTTCCATCGAGAAATCATGATAGCTGCTAAAAATGGACTTGCAAGTGGTTTTCCTAACGGAACTTTCCGTCCGGACGCACCACTTAGCCGCGCAGAGACTGCGGCCTTCCATACACGGGCATATGCACTCGTGGAAGGTAAGAACGCCGCAAAATGGACAGACACGGACAGGCATTGGGCAGCAGCACCCATTCTTATTATGAGTTCAAACGGCTTGGTCGGCGGTTATTCAGATGCCACCTTCCGTCCGAATCAAGCTGTCACGCGTGCTGAATATGCCGTATTTATGGCGAGAGTCATTCGCTTCGAACGTGAAGCGGCCATTCGGACACAAGATTGGGACAAACTGATATCCTATATGACGGTAAGCGAGCAAGTTGGTCAGATGCTTATGCCTGACATTAGGCAATGGAATGGCAAAGCGACAACGACCGTTAATGAGGGGCTGAAACGCACGATCCATGATCAGGACTTGGGCGGACTTATTCTTTTTGACAAAAATATTGTAGACGTGACGCAGCTTACAACGTTCACACATGATATACAAAGAGAAGCAGGTGACATTCCTCTATTTCTTAGCATCGACCAAGAAGGAGGCGTTATTAAACGAATACCAGGAGGTACGAACCTTCCCGGTCAGATGGCGCTTGGCGCAACTGGAGATGCAACACTAGCCGAAGCAGCTGGTCAGCTGACAGGAGAGGAGCTGAAGGCACTGGGATTGCAGATTAATTTTGCGCCAGTGCTGGACATCAACAGCAATCCAGATAACCCCATCATTGGTATACGGTCGTTTGGCTCGGAGGCGGATTTGGTGACACGGCTTGGTCTGGCAACAATAAAAGGGCTACAGCAATCAGGGATGATGGCGGCAGTTAAGCATTTTCCGGGACATGGAGATACAACGGTAGATTCCCATCTTGGTATGCCTGTGCTTGCCCATAACCGAGAACGGCTTGATGCGGTAGAATTAAAACCGTTTCGGGCTGCGATTGAAAATGGGGTAGAGATGATTATGACCGCGCATATTGCTTTCCCTGCCATTGACAACGAACATGTTAATTCCCTCAAGGACGGTGAACGTGTGCCGATTCCTGCCACCTTATCGAAAAAGGTACTGACAGGACTGCTTCGCGGAGAGCTGGGATACGAAGGTCTCATTGTGTCTGATGCCTTTACCATGAATGCAATTGCAGAACATTTTGGGGAGAATCAATCGGTAGAACGCGCCGTTTCCGCAGGGGTTGATATCATCCTTATGCCAAAAAATTCAGCAGCGGCCCATCAAACGCTGGTAAACGCGGTGAACAATGGAACGATCAAGGATGAAACCATACATGCATCTGTGAAACGAATCTTGGAGATGAAAGCGAAATATGGTTTATTTGAACGCAGTCAAACTCTTGCGCAAAAGCTAACTCAGCTTAACGGTATCATCGGATCGAAGGCGCACCGAGCAGTGGAGCAGACAATCGCAGAGCGAGCGGTCACTGTACTCAGCAGTCGCAAAGGTGTGCTTCCTGATCCAATTCAGCAAGGCGACCGGGTTGTTATTGTCGCAGCCGAGCAGGAACAGGCGAAACAGCTTGAGAAACAACTGTTGCAAGCCGCTAATAACCTGTCGTTAAAGACTGAAATATCACTTGTTGGACAAGGCAACATGAATGAAACGCTCCAGGCGATTGGCAAAGCCAATTATGTCATTCTAGCTTCTTACCAATTTCGCAATGTGGCCAGCCAGTTCGGGTGGAGTGATTATCAAACCTTGATTAATGCAATGAACAAGAGTAATCAGCGATACACGCTGTTGTCTCTCGGTAATCCTTACGAAACGATCTATTTGCAGAACGTGCGCTCAGGAATTGCTGTGTATGGAAAGCAGGAGCCAAATACGTCTGCCGGGATCAAAGTATTGCTTGGTCAACTGAAAGCTGGAGGACAATTACCCGTACTAACGGATTAACGCTTAATTAATGAAGAAAAAAACGGATTCCAGCATACGGAATCCGTTTTTTATTTCAAACTTTTGTTTTATCGATCCATGTACCATGCCATCACTCGGGTATTTCTTCGCTACAAACAAAATGAAGCAGCATCTTCACAAATTGCTCTGTCATCCGCATATCCAATGAATTATCATGAGCACCACGAATAGTTACCATGCGCTGGAGCATGCCCATCATCGTTGTGAAGATAAACTGAGCCAGATCCAGCGGAGGGGACGGATTCTTAATACTGCCGTCAACAACACCTTGGGATAAAGCGTCCATCAGGAAATGATTTTCTTTCCCGTTCTGGTTGAACTTATCATACTCTTCTCTTAATTCAGGGCTAAAATCATACATCTCATAGTTGATATCAAACAATTGAATAAACCGGATGTAGTCTGGATGATTCTCGGCATAAACAACCCATGCATTCAACATAACCGTGAGTTGTTCCCGGCCGTTCAAGTCCTTCGTTGAAGCACGGCTAACCTCATCCGTTAAATGTCCGATCAGTTGCATCTGAATGGCTAGAAGAAGTTCATCCATTGACTGGAAATGTTTATAAAAGGTCACTCTACTAAGTTCAGCTTTCGTACATACATCCTTAATCTTCACCTGGAGCAATCCATATTTCAAAAAAAGCTCCTTACCTGCTGCAATCAAATCATCACGATGTTTATTTCCCAATTGTTGATGCCAGTTTTCATTCACTTGTATACAATTGTCCTTTCTTCGAACGAAATGCGTTCAAGGTCAGTCCGAGAGAAGCGAGTAGCATAATTGCACCAAAAATATACGGGAAGTTTATGTTTTTGTCAAACAATAGTCCTGCGATCAGCGGCCCAATCACCGTGCCGAGACTGGAAAATGTAGTATTCAGACCCGATGCATAACCTTGCCGATCTCCTGCATTTTTGGATATTAACGTGCTGACCGAAGGTCGTAAAAACGAATTAAAGGCAAAGAATAACGCAGAAGCGAACAACAGAAACACAAGGTTGACCTTAATTAACATTAACAATAAAGCTATGGGTGTGATTATTAAGGAGAGACGGATCAACTTAACTTCACCGATTCTCTGTACGAACCAATCCAAAAGCCAGATCTGCACAACGATACCGATAATCGCGCCCAAAGTAATAATGATGGAGATTGTTGCAGCGTCGAATCCGTATTTTTGCTCTGCGAAAAGCGCGAATACTGTCTCATAACTCATGAGACCAAAGGTCATGACAAGCAACACAATCAAGTATTTGAAATAGGGGACTTTAAAAGAACTCCAGATTTTCTTGCCCAAGTGATCTCCTTTTTGAAGACGGATGGAGACCGTTCTTTTCTCGGGGGGAAGTGTCTCAGGCAATAGCAGCGTCATCAGGGCCGCAATCAGTCCCAGACCCGCTGCGAAGAAATAGGGCATGCGAATGCCCATCTCGGCGATGAGACCGCCCAGACCAGGTCCGAGAACCATCCCCAAATTCATAGCTGCGCCGAAATAGCCCATACCTTTTGCACGTGTCTCTGGCGTTGTAATATCGGCGACATATGCGAGGTTGGCAGGAACCATTAAACCGAGACTGATTCCACCGATAAACCGTGCGACATAGAGGAACGGCAATGACGTCGACAGCGCAAATATGATATCTGAAATGACAGACAGAAACATACCTGCGATGATCAACTTTTTGCGTCCAAATCGATCAGACAGTTGTCCCCCGAGAGGGGAAAAGAAGAATTGAGCGGCACCGAAGGCTGCAACTAAAAATCCTGCTACTGTGCCTCCCGCATGAAAAAGCTTCAAATACTCCGGCAATATGGGGATAAGCATCCCCTGCCCCAATAAAGCGATAAACAGATTTAACATCAGAATGAACAGTGGAAAGCGAACTGATTTTGGTAATGTACTCATGTACGTCATTAACTCCTTCGTTTACAACATGTTAACCTTTACATTGTGTAAACCATTTTAAATGATTTGAAGGAAATATGTAAATCTTTTTTTTAGTGAAGCAGTCTAATGAGTAGAGTTATAATTGTCCATATATGGAGGTGAGAATACGTGAAATTAGAGGAATTGTTTACGGTACATGTGAACATTGAGAAATCATTTGATTTGCAAAATAGCGAAGATGATTCGGTTGTCATGATTACTTTTACAGGCAGCGTAACAGGAAAGTACTTTGAGGGAATTGTGCTGGGTGGAGGAGTGGATACGCAGATCATCGGGAAGAATGGTGGTCCGCATACTCTATCGGCAAGATACATGCTCCAAGGAACCGACAACTCAGGGCATTCATGCAAAATTTATATCGAAAATAACGGAAATATTGATAAAACGCTGAAAACTGCTTTATTTCGTACTTCCCCCAAAATGATTACAGACAGCAAAGCCTTATCCTTCTTGAACTGTGAGACACTTATTGGAGAAGGTCATCCGACGGAGTCAGGGATAGATATAAAAATATATAGGGCGCTATGATAATGCGAGACATGTGATAACTATTTTGTTCATGTGTCTCGGAGCAAGGTAGCCTGTTATGCTGATTCAGAGTCGCTAAGGAGCGGCTCTTTTTGTCGTATGAGACTTTACGTCAATATTTATATGTACTCTTTTACAATTAATTAACATAGGATGGATACGGCGCAGACACTTCTCACCTATAGTATGATGAGCGAAAATAAACCCATATCAGGCGGAATAAGGAGAAAACTAATTAATATGATGATCAAAAAAATCGGGATTTCAGTAGCATCACTCGCCATCTTAACGTCTGTAAGTGTATTTGACGCATATGGTGCAGGCTCCAAACGCATGATCGAAGTTTCTGAACAATCGGCTAATGTGGTTGTGAACGGTCAAAGGGTGGAAGGCGAATCATTTCTCTACAATGGGGTTACTTATGTACCTGCAAGAGCGATTGGTGAAGCCTTGGGGCAAGAGGTAGACTGGGATAACAACACCCAATCGGTATTTGTTGGAGCTAAAATTAACGATCAGCAGGGATACCGCGGTACCAAAACGCCATATTCTTTTAAGGAAACAAGTTACACAAAAGCTCCTATTGGATATGAACCCATATTTATTAACTACATAGGGAGACATGGTTCCAGACATCTATCCAGTTCCAAGTACGACAAGACGTTATTTGAACTGCTCGACATCGCTGAAAAGGACGGGCAGATCACTAATCTGGGCAAAGAGCTGAAGAAGGAAATTGGCAATCTGATGAAGGTTGAAAAAGATCATTATGGATTGTTATCCACTACGGGTGGAGAAGAACTGAAAGGAATAGGGGCCAGAGTTGGGCAGAATTTCAAAGAACTCTTTACATCGGATAAAAAAGTGATTGCACAAGCAACCTTCAAAGATCGAACGCCGCAGAGCAGAGATCAGTTTATTGACGGGTTAAAGGAAAGCTTGGGAGATAACAAGGTAGACATTCTGGCTTCAGCTTTTGAAGAAGGGAAAGACCCCTATCTACGGCCCTACGACTTGGCTACGAAGTATAACGAGTACGCAGAAGATGGAGACTGGGTTAAGTTATACGAGGATTATGTCACACAGAACACTGGAACGCGTTATGCAAAAGAGGTCCTTCTGCAATTTTTCTCTGAAGGCTTCTATCAACGGCTGAACGCTGGAGAGTTTGAACTGAAAGATGAGAAGGGAAAAGTGAAGCTCAGCAACCCAACCGAGGCTGCTTCTAATCTATATGAACTCTATATCATATCTTCGAATATAAAAGGAGAAGGTGACTTCGAATTCGGGCGGTATTTCACGGCTAGTCAGTTGAAATGGTACGAAAGTATTGACAATATCAATGATTTCTATGAAAAAGGTCCATCTTTAACGTCAACGGATTTGCCGCAGAATATCATTGCACCTCTGGTCAAAGAGTTGATCGTGTCTACCGACCAGTCCATTCAGCAAAAAGACACGGCTGGTATATTTCGTTTTGCTCACGCAGAAACCATCATTCCACTATCTTCATTCCTGGATATCGCCGGAGCGAATGTGAGTATCGACAAACCGCAGGACGTGACCCAAAACTGGAATGGCTCGGTTATCTCACCAATGGGAGCAAATATTCAATGGATTCTGTATTCCAATGGTAAGGATGTTCTCGTGAAAATGCTTAGAAATGAAGAAGAGATCGCGTTCCCGATTGAAACAACGACCTATCCGTACTATAAATGGGAAGATGTTAAGACATATTACCAAAACAAACTGCAGAAGGTTGGCGTAAGCTTGGACAGCAGTTTGGAAGACAACATTGAGCTTTTACAGAAGAATTTCTAATTGGTGAAACGATATGCATTTAATATGAAAATAAAGACGAAGATGAAGAAAGCAACTCCTTTTCATGGAGCTGCTTTCTTTTTTTGCATTTTGAATGAAATGGACCAGTAAAAAAATCCTAAAACAAAATGTGACCAAATGCCGTCCGTAAGAGTGTTAGAGGTATAAAGGAGGGCATACCAACCATGCAGCGATCAGTGCCCCAGCTGGGCGATCATGTGATGAAAGTCTATGAGACATACGCGGATACGCTGTTCCGGATTGCCATGGTGCACCTCGGCAGACGAGAAGACGCGGAGGAAGCCACTCAGGATACCTTCATCAAACTAATAGAAAAAGCCCCTACGTTCAACGATGCGGAGCATCAAAAAGCATGGTTGATTCGGGTCATCACCAATCATTGCAAATCTTTATTAGGCAGAGGCTGGCGCAAACGGGAGGTCAAGCTGGAGGGAGTCGATCCTCTTACAACAGACAACCCTGAAGATCACGCGCTGATCGAACTTGTGCTGTCACTGCCCGTCAAGTATAGATCGGTGGTTCATCTGTATTATTACGAAGATTATCCGATCCGAGAAATCAGCGAGATCCTGGAGATTAGCGAATCAGCAGTGAAAATGAGATTGAAACGAGGAAGACAGCTGTTAAAACTGGAGCTGGAAGGAGAGGGACTGTAATGAACGAAGAACAATTCAAACAAAAATACAAGAAAGCGGTGGATCATATGAAAACAAACGAACAAATGAAAAAACGGGTAGAGCAATCCTTAAACACGCAACATCAGGGACCAAAACGTCAACGTAAACCACTATACATTGCAGCAAGTGTTGTTATCGCTGCCAGCATTGGATTGGCTGCGCCAAGTGTATGGCAACAATTCAATGGACCAGCCACACCAACACCACAGGTGGCAGCGGTGACTCCAGGCGCGTCGTTTGACCCGATCGTGATTCCGAAGATGGAGTTGCCGAGTTCACAGGGCAAAGGCGCGATGGCTGATATGATGCAACTGGTTGTTTATGGAGGAAACGTATATACGCAGTCCCCAACATTGCTTGAAGGCGCAAATGCACTCAACCTGCGGGGGGATAAACTGGGTACCACCACTGGCGGCATTGATGAGCTGAGCGGCCAAGATAAATATACGGAGCTTGCTTCCAACATTGGCGAAGCTGACATCTATGCTGTTAATGGCTACGATAAGGACTTCCGCATCATGTCCTACACCGAGATCGATGGTCAGGTGTATGCTCAGTTATTCGACAAGAACAACGGGATCACCATTGGTACTGGTGCCGACCTGATCGGCAAGCTTCATCTCGAAGGCAACATCGCCTCGGCGCAATGGGAGACGTTTAATAGCTGGAACAATGGATTGCAGCAGCTTCAACCGTTAGCAGCGGATGAAGCACTGGACAGCTTTATCTCATCGCTAAATGCTGCCAAACCGATTGCAACGAGCCCGGAGTTGGAAGAGAACCTCTACGGCAAGGAAGATCGCAAGATCATCTATCTCACGCTGGAAGACAAAACGCAGGTCCCACTGGTTCTGTTTGGTGAAGAAGGTCTGGTTCGTTATGGTAATGTTCCGGCATTCCTGGAAGTGGAGAAAGGTGCGTTCCAATCATTCTGGGACAGCTTGGGCGAGTAAGGCGAAGACAGTAATATGGCTGCACCAAGAAGAGCGAACAGGGCACGCAAGTGCTTTGTTCGCTTTTTTCATCAACAAACAATCACTTGATAGGATTAGGCAATAAAATGATATGAATAGGATATGGATTCTTTCCTCTTTCAATGTAAAATGGGTACACCTAGTTTTAACTAAAAAGAAACAGGAGGTTAGATGAATATGAATCGAATCGAAAAGAGCCAGGAAACATATAAAAGGCTATTCGGCGAGGGAGTTCCAGCGGCATATGCTACACATCCTGAATTTCAGGACATATTGAGTCGCTTCATATTTGGTGAAATTTTCAATCAAGGTGCCCTTGACGATAAGCAACGTGAGCTTATTACTTTGGTCGTACTGGCTACTAATCAAACGTTGCCACAGCTCAAAGCACATACTCGTGCAGCGCTAAATGTTGGGTTGACTCCAACGGAGATCCAAGAAGCAATCTATCAATGCGCACCTTATTTGGGATTCCCCAAAACCTTAAATGCCATATCGGAAATGAATGAAGTGTTCAAAGAGCGAAATGTTGCACTGCCTCTTGAAAGTCAAAAACGGGTTGAAGAAGATAATCGCTTTGACAAAGGACTTGGTATTCAAAAAGAGATTTTTGGCGATATTATTGAGAAAAACCGGGAAAATGCCCCGTCAAATCAGAAGCATATCCAGGACTATCTTTCAGCATTTTGCTTTGGTGACTTCTATACCCGCGGTGGTCTGGATCTGAAAACACGAGAGCTGCTTACTCTTTGTATACTAAGTGCACTCGGAGGTGCGGATAGTCAAGTCAAAGCACACGTTCAGGGTAACATCAATGTTGGCAATAATAAAGAAACCATGATCACCGCTCTAACTCACTGCCTTCCCTACATGGGATTTCCTCGAACACTAAATGCTTTAGCCTGCGTTAATGAAATCATTCCAGAGAAATAATCTTCTTTATTTGAAGCAACAGACAGTTGATTATCCCAATCAACTGTCTTCTTCTGGTTAACAGGAAGGTATAGTAAAGAAATGAATGATTCAGTAGACACTTAAATGAACGTAAATCAGGAGGAATTATGGAGTTAAGAGTACTTCGATATTTTTTGACAGTAGCTCGAGTAGAAAATATCACACATGCTGCAACGATCTTACATGTGACACAGCCAACGTTAAGCAGACAGTTGGCTGATCTGGAAAAAAATTTAGAAACTCAATTGTTTATACGCGGGAAAAGTAAAATAACACTTACAGATGCAGGCATGCTTCTACGTCAAAGAGCAGAAGAAATTCTCACACTTGCGGATAAAACAGAGAAAGAGTTTAAAGATCAGAACAACCTGGTTGGAGGAACCATATCGATCGGGAGTGTTGAATCATTAACGTCCAATGTTATTTTACAATTATTAAAAGACTTCAATATGGAGTATCCGCAGGTTAAATATCACATCTATAGTGGAACGGGGGATGATATAAAGGAGCGAATCGATAAAGGACTGCTCGATGTGGGCATTTTGTTAGAGCCCATTCACATTGAGAAATACGATTTCATCAGACTGCCCCAGAAGGAGCGCTGGGGAGTCCTTATGAAGACCTCATCACCTCTTGCCCAGAAAGAATATGTCACTTCAACCGATTTAGCCGGAGTGCCTCTGCTCATATCCAGCCGATCTGTCGTACAGAATGAGATTGCAAGCTGGTTTGCCGATGACTATGCACATTTAAACTTTGTTGCGACCTATAATTTAATATCTAACATACTTAACCTCGTAGAGGAGGGGTTAGGGACGGCCATCTGTATTGAGGGTGCGCTTGCAATGAAGCAGTCTGACACATTATGCTTCAGACCTTTTCAACCGGAACTTCAGTTTCCAACAGTGATTGTCTGGAAAAAACATAAGGTATTCAGTCAAACGGAGGTACGTTTTTTGGAACATATCAGGCATGCCTTTCAGGCATAATAAAGTATGAATTATAGGTATTGGCTATAGCTGTTTATCAGATGATATTTTAAGGTGTAATGAATGCAGCCTTTATGTATTTCAGATAAATAGCTTTTTTTATTGCAAAGAGAAGTTATTTAGAGCACTTTTGGTCTCATTCATTTAGATGGCAACAACAAGAGGGGGCATTATTGGATGAGCAAGAAATACGAGAAGTTGGCTCAAGATATTGTAGAGAAAGTGGGCAGTAGTGAGAATGTATCCACTCTGACTCACTGTATGACTAGGCTTAGATTTGCACTGAATGATACTAATAAAGCAGATCAAAAAGCGCTTAAATCGTTGGACGGTGTTATTGATGCGGTTGAGAGCGGCGGACAATTTCAAGTCGTCATCGGCACACATGTTGAAGACGTTTACAAAGAAGTGATCAAGCATCTTCAACCTAACGCGAGTTCATCGGGTGAACCAACTCAAGCTAGGAAAGTTAGTATTTTGGGGAAATTAATCGATTTCGTCTCGGGGACATTTAGTCCGATTGTTCCTGCTATAGCTGGGGCTGGTATGATCAAGGCATTACTCGCTCTACTTATTTTGTTCAACTGGATTTCAAAAGATTCCCAAACCTACTATGTCGTAAGTCTTATGTCAGATGCTATTTTCTACTTTTTACCATTCTTGTTGGCGTTTTCAGCTGCAAACAAACTAAAATGCAGTCCTGTCTTAGCACTCGTTTTAGCCGGTGTTTTACTCCATCCCAACTTGACACAATTGCGTTTGGATGGGACTGACGTAAGTGTTTTTGGAATCCCGCTAACTCTTGTATCTTATAGTTCTTCTGTAGTTCCAATTCTCTTAATCGTTTGGTCTCAATCATATATTGAATCGTTGTTTAAAAGGATCATTCCGAATGCAGTGAAAGTTATTTTTGTTCCCATGTGCACTATTTTAGTAACGGGAATTTTGGCCTTAACCGTATTGGGACCACTGGGGTCATTTTTCGGAACGTATTTAGCGATGGGCTTTGACTTCTTGGCCGCACATGGTAGCTGGCTGGTTATTTTCCTGGTTGCAACCTTCTGGCCAATACTGGTTATGTTTGGGCTGCACCATAATATTGTTCCTCTATCCATTGCTCAAATCACCACATCAGGTTATGAGAATATCCTCGGTCCTGGAGCGATGATCAATTGTATAGGTCAAGGTGTTGCGGCATTAGTTGTAGGGATGAGAACCAAGGATAAAGCATTAAAACAAATTTCTGCTTCCAGTGGGATCACCGCGTTGATGGGAATCACGGAACCAGCTCTTTACGGCGTAAATTTACCGAAGAGATACCCACTTGTCGCGGGTATGATTGGAGCTGCTAGTGGGGGACTCTTTGCAGGGCTAATGGATGTTTCTCGTTACGCAACAGGCGCTTCAGGAATCCCGGCGATTCCTCTGTACATTGGTGAAAATATCTGGAATCTATATAACATTTTGATCGCACTTGTTATAACAACTGTCGTAACTGCTGTACTTACCTATTTGCTCAGTTTGAAATATGAAAAAGATGCACCTTCACAGAACACTGTTTCAAATGCGAACGAAGGGAGTGGGGTTGCGGATGAAGTCATTACAATTAAAGATTCTGTTATTGCAACTCCGCTTAAAGGTCAGCTTATTCAACTTCAGGATGTACAAGATGCAGCGTTTGCCTCAGAGGCAATGGGTAAAGGAATTGCTATTGAACCTAGCGAGGGGAAAGTCATTGCTCCATTTGATGGCATGATTGTGTCCCTATTTCCTAAGAAACATGCTATTGGACTATTATCCGATGAAGGAGTCGAAATTCTTATTCATGTCGGCTTAAATACGGTAAAGTTGAACGGAAAATATTTTGAGGCTTTCGTGGAAGAAGGTCAGAGAATCACAAAAGGACAGACCTTGCTGACTTTTGATCTGGACAAAATCAGACAAGAAGGATATGTCACTCAAACGCCCGTTATTGTAACCAATTCGTATAGTTACTCGGATGTGATCGCAGAGACTAGTCCCCAAAATATTGATTTTAACAATACATTGTTGGTTGTCAAAGCTTAACAAAACTACAGGTTAGGAGTGTGTTTTAATGACTTTAAGAAAAGACTTTTTGTGGGGTGGGGCAGTTGCTGCTAACCAATGTGAAGGTGGATATGCCGAAGGCAATAAGGGACTATCCACAGTTGATGTAATCCCGGCAGGGAAAGATCGTGTTCCTGTCATGCGAGGACAGTTAAAAATGTTGGAGTGTGATCAAGAACATTTTTATCCGAGTCATGAGGCTATTGATTTTTATCATCGGTATAAACAAGACATTGCTTTATTTGCAGAAATGGGCTTTACGTGTTTCCGTTTATCTTTGGCATGGACTCGGATCTACCCTAATGGAGATGACGAGTTACCCAACGAAGAGGGTTTGAAATTCTATGAAAATGTATTTGATGAATGTTTGAAGTATGGCATTGAGCCGTTAGTCACCATTACCCATTTTGATGTCCCTATTCATTTGGTGAAAACTATTGGATCGTGGAGAAGTCGAAAAATGGTGGATTATTATGAGAGACTGTGTGAAACGATCTTCACCCGTTATAAAGATAAAGTGAAGTATTGGCTTACCTTTAATGAAATTAACATGCTGTTGCATCTACCTTTTGGTAGCTCAGGCCTAGTGTTTGAAGAAGGTGAGAATGAGGATGCTGTGAAGTATCAGGCGGCTCATCATCAATTGATCGCAAGTGCAAAAGCAACTGAAATTGCGCGTAGAATTAACCCGGAAATTAAGATTGGCTGTATGTTAGCAGGTGCCAACACTTACCCGTATACATGTGCACCAGATGATGTCTGGAAAGCCATGACAAGAGATCGCGAGCACTACTTCTTCGTCGATGTACAGTCCCGAGGAGAATACCCAAACTATGCCAAGAAAATGTTAGAACGAATGAATATTAATTTAGCCATGGAAGACGGGGACGAGGAATGTTTGAAAAATAATACGGTTGATTTCGTTTCGTTCAGTTATTATGGTTCACGATTAACCAGTGCAGACCCGGAAGTAAACACACAAACGGCAGCTAACCTGTTTCCGACACTGCGCAATCCTCATTTGAAAACGAGTGAATGGGGATGGCAAATCGATCCTGAAGGTCTAAGAATTACAATGAATTCCTTGTATGACCGATATCAAAAGCCACTATTCATCGTTGAAAATGGCTTAGGAGCGATAGATACTCCTGATGAGACGGGATATATTGCGGATGATTATAGAATCGAGTATCTGCGTCAACACATCCAAGCTTTCATTACAGCAGTGGAAGAAGATGGCGTAGAGTTGTTGGGTTACACGTCCTGGGGTTGCATTGATTTAGTAAGCTCAAGTTCTGGAGAGATGAGTAAACGATACGGTTTTATACATGTCGACAAAGATGACGCTGGAAATGGTACGTTGAAACGCAGCAAGAAAAAATCCTTTGAATGGTTCAAAAAAGTTATTCAAAGTAACGGCAAAGAACTCTAATCGACTGAGCAGTAACGCATGAAGTCAGCGACTTATGCGTTACTGCTTTATCCATTTATCGCAGCATCTAGGCTAACTACTGGCCATATGGAGCAAAAACAAACATTAGGAGTTGGTTTTTTATAATATACATGGAGAAGCTTAAAACATATTCGTTATTGTCCGTTGCGTTATTAATTTCTTCAGGTCCAGTGATTGCCGCTAACATTCCTGCAATAACCAATGATTTTCCAGAGATATCGGTAACACATGTAGGATTATTAACGACCATACCTTCATTATTTGTCATTCTTGGTGTGTTAATTGCTAATCGACTTGAACTTCTTATTGGGAAGAAAGCAACTATACTAACTGGATTAGGGCTTGTTCTCATTGCGGGAGTATTCCCTGCATTGTATCATGACCTTTTTTCGTTGCTGTTCATTTCTCGCTGTTTGTTTGGGTTAGGTGTAGGTTTATTTAACCGGCTCATCATTCAGATGATCAGTGATATGTATCATAAAAATCCAGGTAAACAAGCAACCGTAATTGGCTTAGAAAGTGCCTTTGAGGGATTAGGAGGCATTTGTCTAACACTACTCGTTGGTCAACTATTGAAAATGGGCTGGCACACATCATTTTATGTCTACGCCCTGGCACTTCCTATTTTCATCGCGTTCCTGATTTTCGTTCCTTCTGATAAAAAAGAGCTTAATAGAAGAGAAGAGGTCACCACGAATCCAAGCCATACAAATAATAAAAAAGCCCTTCAAGTCATGATTGGCTATGGTCTCTTATTATTTGTAATAGTAGCTATTTTCATCAATTATAATTTACAGATTACTCCTTTGATTTTGGAAAAAAATATCGGAACTGCGACAAATGGAAGCAACATGATTGCATTTATAGGTTTGGGAGCTTTTGTTGCCGGCTTTTCTTTTGGGAAAGTATACATTACACTCGGTAACTATATCGTTCCATTATCGATTCTGTTACTTGGAAGCTCGATGTTCGTTACGACGATCTCGCAAAGTATTATTCTTACTACCGTGTGCTCAATGATCATCGGGTTTTCATTCCGCTGTATAATGCCCTATTTATTGCATACTTTTGCACAACAAATCGCCAAAATGGCAAAGCTGGGTACGACCATTGTTCTGATCGCGTATAACTTGGGAGCCACACTTTCACCCTATGAAGGAAGGTTAATTACGCAATTATTACGACTAGATACAGTGCAATCATTAGTCTCAAGTAATGCAATGATTCTATTATGGATTTCAGCAGTTAGTTTGGGAGTAGTAACCCTTCATCGCAAAAAGAAGAATATTCAACAAACATAGAAAACAGGGAACTTCTTGATATGGAGTTCCCTTGTTTTAGAGTGAGTTGTATGAACTTTTTAAATAGAATTTTTGTAATACACCAAGTGATCAGTCCATTCATTATTCTCGTGTATAAACCCTTTACGTAGACATTCAAATTCCATACCAACACTCTCTGCCAGTTTCATGGAAGGGGTGTTATCCACATTAATATGAGCTTTTATGCGGTGAAATTTCAGATGTTCGAATGGACTCCTCTGGATTGAATTTATGCTCGTGGCATAGCATTGAAATAGTCCATAACTACGCTGCGAAACTCTAAAGCGGCTTTTGAAATATACCTGTTTTTGTGCGAAAGTAAAGCGATTTTCCGAACGAGTTGGTGCTCCTCTACCTGAAGATATCTAATGCGCTCGTGCGGGTTTCTGGCTGTGCTAGGTATAAAAGCGAGACCGATCTCCGCCTCCACAAGGGCGGTTAATCTTGCAGGCTCATCACCTTCATATACATACTTCGGTAGGAAACCAGCGGATTGACATACGGAATCTACCATATCACGAACCCCATACCCTTGCTTCACCCCAACAAACCACTCGTCCTTAAGCTCGGATAATTGAATGCTGCTTCGGTCTGCATATCGATGACCCATAGGAACAGCGACTACAATCGGGTCGTCATATAGTATCTGACATTCGATATCGTCACCTTCAATCGGAGGGGAGGAGAGACAAAAGTCTACCTCGCCCCGATGCAGAAGTCTGGACATGTTTTCTAACGAGACCATTTGCACATGGAACTGAATATCCGGCTTGTTTTTCCGGAATTCCCGCAGTATACCTGGCAATGTGCTCACCGTAGTCACTGCCAATTGCAGTGTACCCTGATCCGGATTGGAGAGGTCAGCAATTTCCCGCTTTCCTTGTTCCAATTCAAATAAGGCTTTTTCAGTTCGCTGAAGAAATGTTCTTCCAAAGTCGTTTAGTCGCAGCTTTCTCCCGATTCGATCAAATAAAGGGACTCCAAGGTCGTCCTCTAATCGTTGTATCGTTTTGCTCAGGGAGGATTGCGTGACATGCAGCTTTCCCGCAGCTTCCGTAACATGTTCGCATCGGGCCACCGTCAGGAAATATTTTAGTTGAAGAAGCTCCATTTGCACCACTCCTTCATTCCTTCTAGTTCATCAAATCATAACATATAATGCGTTGGAATAAATGAATACGTTCAAGTAAGATAACAACAGAAGAGAGAGAGGTGCACCAATGAACGTTCGAAATAAAGGATTGATGTTAGCTGTTGGACTCGGAATTATGTTGAATCCGTTGAATTCCTCCATGATTTCGGTGGCAATTTCCAGGCTACAACAAGTGTATCAACTTAATTTTACAGCCGTTTCGTGGATTATTTTATCATTTTACATTGCCAGTGCTGTCGCTCAACCCGTCATGGGCAAGTGTAGTGATTTGTTTGGCCGCAGGAAGATCTTCCTCATGGGTCTTGTTATTGTTTTTGTATCGTCCATGTTAGCTCCGTGGTCTCCCAGTTTTTCGTGGCTCATCGTATTCCGGATTGTTCAATCAATTGGCACAAGCATGATGGTGGCCGTCGGAATGGCGATTGTCAGAATGAACGTGACTGAAAAACAAGCCTCCGCCTTGTCCACCTTGGCTATATTCCTTTCTGGAGCGGCTGCAATTGGACCTTTTATTGGTGGAGTATTGATTCATTGGTGGGACTGGCACAGCATATTCTTCGTTAATATTCCGTTTGTCTTGGCGAGTTTTTGGTTCGCCTGGCAAACAATCCCGAAGGACGAGCAATCTTCGTCTATCTCTGATCACATGTCCATTCGGCAATGGCTTGCGTTAATTGACGCACCAGGTATCCTGATGTTTACGGTAGCTTTGGTGACTCTGCTCATCGGTTTACTTTCAGTAAATTCCACAGGAGATATTTCAACATGGCATCTGCTGACAGGGGGGATCGGGTTAATCGCACTCGTCATGTTCTTCCGACATGAATTAAAAGCAGCCACGCCTTTTATCCCTCTGCGAACGTTTGCCTCATATCCCGAGATGACTTGGGTGAATGTGCAATACATGCTGGTGAACATCCTGTTTTACGCACTTTTTTTTGGAGTTCCTACGTATTTGAAGCAGGTACGACATCTCAACGAAGTTCATACAGGAATGAGTATGCTAGCTTTGGGGTTATGTTCAGTCATTATTGCTCCGATCGCAGGGCGCTGGATTGACGGATCAGGATCACGGCCAGCTCTGATCGTATCCGCTTCTTTAATGACATTTGGCTCTATATTAATCGTTGTTATGAATGAAACTTCTCCAATCTTCATAATCATTGTTGCCTTAGCTTTATTTGGCATAAGTAACGGCCTAAACGCGGTCGGTATGCAAGCAGCACTGTTTAAAAGCACACCGAAAGAAATGATTGGAGTGGCATCGGGTATTTTTAATACATCACGCTACCTGGGGACCATTTTATCGTCGTTATTGATTGGAATTGTTATGGGGGATACATTCAATGTGACAGGATTTCAGATGCTTGGAATCATCCTTACGGTATTAGCTGCATCACTGATCATCATGAGCGTACGTCGCGAGGCAGGTGCGGTGAGTCCGGAGAAAGTAAAATAGAGAATCTTCCGTGCAATAACACGTTTACACCCAATGAATCAATAGCTCCATTGGGTGTATTTTTTGATTTTCACCAAGTTGTCAGAAAGAGTTGATCCTTTCTTGAACGTTTAGGGTAGAAGACGTGTCTTTGATTGAATTAGGTAAAAATAAAGATATAATAATTTTGATTAATAGGTTTCGTTAGTACTTTAAGTGCATCGATATCAGATTTTAATAGGCATCCAATGCTTCTTATTATCGGGGGCCTACAGGAGTAAACGCATTATAGGTGTGGCAAGATATCGTCATACCTAACTTTGTGAAATTTTTCGCAACTCTGCATTGAGCTTGGCCAAATCTGATATTGAATGTTTCTAAATTGAACAGAGTTTGAAAGGAGGCAACACAAAGAATGGCTATTGATACGGTTTTATGGAGCAGGCTGGTGACTGGTTTGACGCTCGGGTTCCACGTGATTTTTGCAACGCTTGGTGTCGGCGTACCTTTGATGATTGCTATTGCAGAGTTCATCGGCATTCGGAAGAAGGATCACCATTACATACTTATGGCAAAGAGGTGGTCCAGAGGGTTTGTCATTTCTGTGGCTGTTGGTGTTGTGACAGGTACAGCGATATCACTGCAGTTGGCCCTGGTATGGCCGAATTTTATGAAGCTGGCCGGGAATGTCATTGCACTGCCACTATTTATGGAAGTATTTGCATTCTTTTTTGAAGCAATATTCCTGGGCATTTATCTGTACACGTGGGATCGGTTCAAAAATCCGTATATCCACTGGTTGCTGACTATTCCGATTGTCGCCGGGGCAGGCATGTCTGCTGTTTTTATTACAACAGTGAACGGATTCATGAACCAGCCTGAAGGTTTTGTCATGGAAGCAGGTCAATTCATGGCAGTGAACCCCGTGCAAGCGATGCTGAATACAGCGACGTTCTCCAAAGTGTTCCATGTATTAAGCTCGGCTTATCTGACAGGAGCTGCTCTGTTAGCAGGAATAGCAGCCTTTGCGATGCTGAGAAAAGGAGTGTCGGCCTACCACAAAAAAGGCTTGAATCTCATGATGGCCGTTGTGCTGGTATTCAGTTTGTTAAATTCTTTAGCTGGAGATGTGTCTGCCAAGTTTTTGGCTGAGCATCAGCCGGAGAAGCTCGCAGCTGCCGAGTGGCATTTCGAGACGGAAAGCGGCGCGGATTTGATTTTTTTGGGATGGCTGAATGCAGAACATGAAATTATAGGCGCGCTTCATTTGCCGAAACTGCTCAGTTTCCTTGCCTTTGGAGACTTTAACGCCGAGGTAACCGGGCTGAACGAATTTCCACCAGATGAACACCCGCCCTTACTTGTGCATTATTTATTTGATCTAATGGCTGGTGTTGGATTCGCTCTGCTTGCTATATCAAGTCTGTACTTCCTGTTTGTATTCTGGAAGAAACGTAATCAGTTTAACAAGTGGATGCTTCGTATGGTTGCACTGAGTGCACCGCTTGCTTTTCTGGCCGTTGAGATGGGTTGGTTCTATGCAGAGATCGGGCGGCAACCATGGATCATCCGAGGTTATATGCGGGTAGAAGAGGCCGCTACTTCTTCACCAAGTGTGAGAATTTTATTTTTCGTCTTCTTGCTTCTCTACATCCTGCTAGGCGTTATGTGTGTCGTCGTACTGAGACGGTTGTTCAATAACAATCCTGCTGAACTCGAGATGGAGAAATGGTTGAAGGAGAAGCATGATCAATCAGCCAAGAAAGGGGATCAGGCCTGATGAGTTATGAATTAATTGGTATTTCGGTACTCTGGCTGTTCTTGTACGGCTATCTTATTGTAGCTTCCATTGATTTTGGAGCAGGTTTCTTTGCCTTTTATGCACGCCTGACAAAGCAGGATCATCTGATTAATCGTCTGATCTCCCGTTATCTATCACCTGTCTGGGAGATCACCAATGTATTCTTTGTCTTTTTCTATATTGGCATCGTTGGATTTTTCCCGGACACGGCCTATTATTATGGCTCCGCGCTGCTTGTTCCAGGAAGTATTGCCGTCATTTTACTTGCCATTCGTGGGTCGTTCTATGCTTTCGAAAATTATGGTTCCAAAAAAAGTATCGTGTATTTGTTCTTATATGGAGCTACAGGGTTGCTTATTCCAGCGTCATTGTCAGTGGCACTGACCCTGTCTGAAGGTGGCTTTATTTTGAAGCAGGGAGATACCGTTTCCCTGGATTACTGGGCACTATTTACGAATCCATTATCGTGGAGCATCGTTGGACTGGCGATCGTGTCCGTATTGTTCATTAGTGGGTCATTTCTCACATTTTACGCTTCTCGCGCAGAGGACCATTCGGCATTGAAGCTGATGCGGAACTATGCTTTGTTCTGGAGCACACCGACCATTATTCTCGCGCTGACTGCATTTATATATTTGGGTCAACACAATGAGCGTCATTTTCAAAATATGATGGATTTATGGTGGCTGCTGGCGCTTTCCGTTGCGTTTTTCATGATTGCCATGTGGCTGTTATATAACGGACGCCGTTATGGTTTAGCTTTTATATGCATCATGCTGCAATTTCTCACAGCCTTTTTCGCCTACGGAATTGGTCAATATCCTTACATTCTTGATCCATTCATCACCATTCAGAGTAGCGCGACACCACCAGCGATGGGTTTTGCACTCGTCGTTGTGTTTATCGGTGGTCTGTGCCTGTTAATTCCTTCTCTTATTCTGGTCTTCAAACTGTTCCTGTTTGATGCGGATTATGTGAAAGGGAAAAAATAAAGGAGGAGCGTTCAATGAAAAGGAGAGGCAAATCCAATCTGATCTCGCAGCAAATGTCTTTACAACGAAAAAACAGACTTCTCCTTGCGATCATTTCGCTGGCCCTTGGTGTAGCTATTATAAGCCAGGCCACCTTGGTGGCTGAAGCAGTCCAGCGAATCTTTGTAGAGAAAGCTTCCTTTTCATCAGTGATCCTGTTGCTTGTCCTATTATTGGCTGTTATGGCCGTACGCTCACTGTTGTCGTATGGTAATGGGAAAGTGGGCTTGCATATGGCAGCACGCGCCAAGACAAATATGCGAGCATCTGTGTTGCAGAACCTGACCCGCGCTTCCATGCCTTCAACCCTGAGTGGACAGACGGGAGGAAAGGTCAGTGTTGCTTTGGATGCTGTGGATGAGGCCGACAGTTATTTCAGTCAGTACATGCCGCGTATGATGGAAGCTGCGATGATCCCGATTCTGATTCTGGTTGTTACGTTTACGCAGCACTCTAACACAGGCTGGATTATGTTGTTTACGGCACCGTTTATCCCGCTGTTCATGATCTTGGTTGGGCTCAAGACAAAGAACAAATCAGAAGAAAAATACGCGCAACTGGCTGAGTTTTCCGGTACATTTCTGGATTCGCTTCAAGGGCTGGTTACGTTGAAAATATTCGGACGGGCTAAACGTCAACAGCAGGAGATTGAACGCAGCAGTCTGGGGTATCGTGATGCCACCATGGGCATTTTGAAGATTGCATTTACAAATACGTTTATGCTGGAATCGATCGTGATGTTAAGCATTGGTATTGTCGCGCTTGAACTGGCTATCCAATTACTCGTTTTCAAATCGATGAGCTTCCACACAGCCTTTCTCGTGTTGTTACTCGTCCCTGAGTTTTACAGTCTGTTGAAGAATACAGGAACGGCTTTTCACAGCGGGCGAACCAGTATGGGGGCCATTCGCAAGGTGGAACAGATGCTCGCGGACACTAGTGTCAAGAGCACACAAACGGAGCCTGAAGAAGGATCGGATCAAAGCCAATTAACCGATGTCGATGCAATTACAAAGACGGAAGAGCTTCGTACAGCTCGTGCCGAGTTGATAACAATGCCACCAACCATTGAACTGAATGATGTCCGATTCCAGTACACACCTGATTCCTTTGGACTTGAGACAGGACAGATCTCAATTGGACCAGGAGAACAGATTGCTATTGTAGGCAAAAGTGGCTCAGGTAAAACCACGCTGCTTCATCTCATTGCCGGTTTACTGAAACCAGATTCGGGAGCGGTTCTGGTTAACGGAAGCCAGCTTTCGCAACATGATGAGGCTGCATGGTTTGAACGTGTTAGCTATATTACACAGCATCCGTATATTTTTGCAGGTACACTTGCCGAAAATATCGCGATTGGCGCGGGTCGGAACGTCTACAGAGCTGAAATTGAGCAGGCGGCAGATGAAGCAGGACTTACTGGCGTTGTTGCACAATTGGAGCAGGGCTTGGATACGTTTGTTGGTGAAGGTGGCCGGGGGTTGTCTGGTGGGGAAAAGCAAAGACTTGCCTTGGCACGTGCTTTTCTGAAGCGACCAGCTGTTATTTTGTTCGACGAACCCACCGTTGGTCTGGATCTACACACCGAGCGGGTACTGCAACAATCCATTGCGGCATTAGCCAAAACGGCAACGATGATTACGGTGGCACACCGTTTATATACAATTCAACATGCAGACAACATTTTGTTTATGGATAGTGGGGTATTAGTGGATTCAGGACATCATGAAGCACTTCTGTCGCGCCTGCCTCAATATGCGGAGATGGTTGATGTACAACGGAAAGGAGGGTTAGCATGAATGAGCTGACGATTCTGTCAAAAGCGATGATTCAGGAGCGCAAGGATATCTTGCTTTCGATATTGGGCGGATTTATCGCCGGCATAGCAGGGGTAGCTCTCTTTTCCGCGAGTGGTTATATGATATCTCAAACAGTATTTGCGCCACCGCTGTACACCTTAATTGTACTCACCTCCATGGTCAAACTACTTGGTTTCCTTCGAGCGGCAAGTCGCTACGGGGAACGCTTGTATTCGCACAGGGCAACATTCTCCATGCTGAGCCGTTTGCGGACGTCCTTTTTTGCCAAACTGATCCCGGTAACGCCAGGTATATTGAACAAAAACCGAAGCGGGGATCTACTTGCGCGGATCGTGGGTGATGTGGAAAGCTTGCAAAATTATTTTTTGCGGGTCGCGTATCCACCCATCATGGTCGTTATGGTGTTTTTGGCTACCATGCTGTTCACTTCGGCCTTTTCGATCTGGATTGCCTGTTTGTTAGTACTAGGTATGCTGATTACGGCATTTGTTGTACCAGGTATTGTCTTGTTAGGTCAGCGAAAAATAAACGGACGTGTCCGCCAGCAAAGGGCCTTGCTGTCCACGGAAGTAACCGAAGTGTTGTATGGTTTCAGGGATTTGAAAGTATACGGCCAATTGGAACAGCGTGAGCAACAGCTTCAGCAGGCTTCTGCTGCATTGGCAACGGAACAGAGGCAAGCCGCTTCGCACTTGCTGCGCGGGCAATCCATGCACGTTTTTGTGACGTATCTTGTTACATGGGGAGTGCTGGCACTGAGCGCCTTTTTAATTGTGAATGGAGCGTTTGCAGGTGTATTCCTCGCCATGTTGATCCTGGCCACGCAGACCGTGTTCGAAGAAGCTGCCGCAATGGCTATATTGCCTCTATATAAGCAGGACAGCGAACACGCCGCTCAGCGACTGGCGGAAACAGTGCCAACCTCCGATGTACAACCTGTACAGCCAAGCGGTGAAGTTTCAGCCGATCAGGCGGTTTCGATTGACCTATCCGGTGTTAACTTCCAATATGAAGGGGAATGGAGACCGGCGCTGAGGGAGCTATCTCTGCAACTTGCAGCAGGCTCCAAAACAGCGATTGTCGGGCCGAGCGGGTCAGGCAAGTCAACGATTATTGATTTGTTACTCAAGCTGCGCGCACCAACGTCTGGCGATATACGATTAAACGATGTTTCGGTGAAGGAACTGAATGAAGAGAGCATTTGGCAAGGGACGAATGTCGTGTTGCAGCAAAGCCACTTCTTCCGGGGAACCATCCGGGACAACCTGTTGCTGAATGGAGAAGAACATTCGGATGAAAAACTGTCGGCTGTGCTGGATAAAGTCCAACTGCCGAATAAGTTGTTGACCGACATGGTATATGAAAAAGGGGAGAACCTATCGGATGGTGAGAAGCAGCGGCTGGCTCTCGCACGGGCCATGCTGCGCAAAGGACGGTTATGGCTTCTGGACGAACCAACTTCTTCACTAGATTACGTCACAGAGCAACGTGTGTTGCAGCATCTTCTGGCACAAGCTGCCGAAGATACACTTCTCCTGATCTGCCATCGGCTGACGGGATTGGAAGAGATGGATCGGATTGTGGTCATGGACCAAGGCAAGATTGTAGAATCAGGTTCTTTCTCCGAGCTGATGGAGCAAAAAGGCTATTTTTATGAAATGAAACAAATTGAACGACAAATGATTGGAGACGCCGGGGCGTAAGAATCTAGTCTATTGAGTAGACAATACTGTCGATTGTCGTTAATGAAGAAAACTTCAATAAATCAATTTTTATAAATTTAACTAAACCCCAAAGGATGCGGTGGATATACTCCTTGGGGTTTGTTTTGATATAATAGTTTTTTTATGTCTATAAAGGAGATGGAAGATGGGAAAATATAAGTGGGATATTGTTTTTTATTTGGCCGTATTTTTATTTGTTGTGTACATGAAGATGAATGACCAATCTCTGTTTTGGATACTTGGAGTTGTTCTCACCGCTACTCTGATCATGTTTACCATTCGTATTTTTTATCCTCTGGGTTGGGAAACACGCATGGAGCGCGTGGAGGCTTTTCTACGCAGACAGGAGAATACCCCAAAGATTTATATCTATTACGCTCTTGCAAACAGACTTGATGATGAATTGGAACACACAATAGAGCGCATCAGAAATGAGGACACCAATAAAAGGACACAAGCAGTATATAATGCAGCTTACGGCTCCTATCGCAACGACTTGGTAGCTGTTCGTACTGCGGTGCAGAATATGCGTAGATCGGATTATCGTACATATTATGAAACGTATTTGCTTATGGAAGAAGGAAGAAGTGAGCAGGCGAGGGAACACTTGAAATCCATTAACAAGGTCTGGATGAGATCTTCGCTTCTTGCAGCGATCGAACTAAAAGCGGGACAACGCGAAACTGCGATTCAGCTATTACAGGAAGCAATGCAGGCTGTCAGAGGTGTCCATCGTTATATGATATTTAAGGAATCAGAGAGATACTAAACGGTGAACAACAATCTTTCTTGGCATATAGTACAACTGACACGGATAAAAGCTTGTTCCACATAGGAGCAAGCTTTTATCTTTTGTCTTAAAGGAAGGACAGGAAGGACAAGAGTATACTGAGGCGCTAAAATGTTCGGCATAGCGGAGAACACCCGAATTAAAATGCTTTCCAACCAGTTAGCCTATATGAGGAAAATCTTAAAGTCTTTTAAACGCTTTTACATAACAGCAGATGATTCAGCCGTTTTATTTTTCTTCGCAAGCGGCTTTTTCCTTAGTGTCCTATCATACAGATATGGCTTTCCGTGATAATCCCGTGCATGCTTTTGTTTCTGCTTTTTATGTATATCAACCTTGATCTCCAGATTGGCAACGTTATTCTGGAATTCAGAAGCAACTCGTTTGCACCATTTCAATCCACTTTCTTCAGATGCACTGAAATGCACGCGTAATAGATATCCGTTCACCGTTAATTCAAACTTGTATAAATTCATGATATGTATCCTTTCCAGACGGGCATGTTATGTTACACCAAATACGATAATCTGATTATAACAGGAACGTATGTTCTGTAAAAGTGTTATTTATGATACCCGCAATTCAATAAGGTTCGCTAGACATCTTTGCAAGAGTCCGTTTAATGGTAAAATATCTAAAAATGGTTCATGTTGGGGGATACGCATGTATAAACTGATGATCGTAGATGATGAATTGCTCATGCGGGTTGGAATTCGTTCCATGCTGAATTGGGAAGAGTATAATTTCTATGTTGTGGGCGAGGCGGGAAATGGAAAAGAGGCATTAAGCCTTGCGCTTGAAGTGATGCCTGATCTAATTATTACAGATATCAAGATGCCGATTATGGATGGGCTACAGCTTATACAAGAGGCCTCCTGCGTACTGAAAACATGTAAGTATGTCATCCTGAGTAATTTTGACGAATTTCATTATGTGAAAGAGGCGCTAAAACTTGGCGCTTCAGATTATTTGATTAAAAGTGAGATCACCGAATCCTTCCTTATTGACCTCCTGAGCACGGTTGGACAGAAACTGCAAAGTGAACATGTTCACCCAACCAACACAACCTCTATTACACAGGACTATTCCAAGAGCCTAAGATATCTAAAGGATAGTTTCTTCCAAGATATTGTAAGCGGATTCATTAGTGAGGAGGATATCGTCACCAAAGCGGAAGAACTGCATTTTCGTATACGTTCGGACCAGTTGGTTGTCATGAAGTTCATCGTGAACTATTACGAGGATGCAAAGCGGAAATATGTTGAGAAGGGGGAAAAGCTGCTCCGATTTTCGATTCTTAATATTATGGAAGAGATCATTCCATCGAAGTGGGAGAAAGAGATTTTTGTTGAAAGTTCCTCAGAATATTGGGTGATCGTCAACGTACTTCCTGAGAGCCAATCTGTACACGCCGACTTGAATAAACTTTGTAATAAATTGCTGTCTTCGATCAAGGATTTTATGAATCTATCGCTCACGGCTGGGGTAAGTAGAATGACTTCCGGTTTCCTTCACATCAGGACGGCCTGCCAAGAGGCAGAAACGGCTCTACAACAGAGTTTCTTCACAGGAAGCAACCAGGTGTTGTATTACGATGATATGGTTCAATCCCCAGATCGACATGAAGTTAAGGGGGCTTTAAGCCCGCAACAAGAGCGAGATTTGTTGAAGTTATGGGTAAGCAAAGACAACAAAAAGGCGGAAGAGTTCCTTGAAGGAATCCGATCCAATCTGGAACAGCTACGAGCAGATGAGAATAGCATTCGCAAGCAATATATCATGGTAATGGAAACGATACATTCCCATCTATCCCGAGCTACGGAAAGAGGTGCCCCTTCTTTAACAGAAAAATCACCCTATGAAATCGTTCTAAAGGGGGAGTATTGGGAGGATATCCACCAAGATATGCTTGCTCATATTGCATATTACTTCCAAACCGATTCCCAAATCAAACAGGAAAGCACGTACACCGATCTCGCCACTGAATTGATCGACAAGTATTATGCGGAAGATATCTCACTGCAAAGTATCGCTAGCCAAATCAGTGTGAATGCGTCGTATCTCAGCCGTGTGTTCAAACAGGAACGAGGAGAGAACTTTATTACGTACTTGACCCGAGTTCGAATTGAACATGCGAAGGCGTACCTATTGAGCAGAGGAATGAGAGTGTATGAAATCGCAGAAAAGGTGGGTTACCATAATTACACGTACTTCAGTAAGATTTTCAAAAAATCGGTAGGTGTCACTCCTGAGGAATATCGAGAATTACAGCAGGGATGAATGTAATCGGTGAATAGAGGTGCAGCATATGAAGCATGTTCGGCCCTTCCGAATCAAGTACAAAATTATGGTGATCTGTATGACGGTCATTATCCTTCCGGTATTGGTGATGACAATCAACTCGTATTACTCCTCAGAGCGGTTATTGGCACAGAACTATACAACGTTACTAAACGATCTGGCCAAACAGACGAATATCCGCATTGACGAGTTCCTCAAGGAGATTGAGAAAATTTCGTTGCTCGCCAGCAATGGCCTTAGTGACAATCTGTCTGCGACCCATGAAGGGAGTTTTCCGATCCAGGATTTCCTGCGAGAGGGTGATGAACAACATGAGATTCCCGCATACAATATTCTGATGAATTATATCATGATGAAAGATCGAGTATTCTCCATCTACCTCTACAATATGAACGGGGGGCAAGACCTTTTTGTCAGTCCACATCAACCCATTGATCCAAACTTCAAAGTAGCAAACGAATTGTGGTTTAAAAAGTTCATGCATGATAATGATCGAACCATTACCCTCACAACACGAATCGACGAGCAATTGGAGAATAAAATACTGGCAGTGTCACACGCTCGCAAAATTCATGATGTGACTAGTGGAAAACTGCTTGGCGTGATTGTTGTCAGCATTGATATCAAATTTATTGAAATCGTCAACCGCAACTTGCAGGAAGGGCTGCGCTCCAGATTCATGATTGTTGATGAGGATGACAAGATCGTATATAACGTGAATGAACGATTAATCGGGACACTGTTCCGGGACAACGTTCGTCCGCCTGAAGCACTGAATGTCGTGGTGACCAGTCCCCTTAGTCAGCAAAAATGGACAACTTACTTATATATGCCTTTGGATGAGCTGACTGCTGATGGCAAAATATTGGGCCGTAATCTGGTGACGCTTGCCATTGTCATTGTTCTTTTTGCTGCCGTCATATCCATCTTTTTATCTCACGTGATCACAACTCCCATTAAAAAACTGCTACGGAATATTGCTCTAGTCGAGAAAGGTCAGTTTGAACAAGTTGAACCTATTGGATCAAGAGACGAGATTGGACATTTATCCATTCGATTTAACAGAATGTCACATGAATTGAAGCGGTTGGTCGAACGGATGCAGCAGGAAGAAATAGAGAAAGCCAAGGCCGAGATGCGTGCGCTCCATGACCAGATCAAGCCTCATTTTCTGTATAACACCCTTGGTTCGGTGAAATGGATTGCCTCGATGCAGCAGGCTGATAAAATCGTGGAAATGACCGATGCACTAATCTCGATGCTCCGCTATGCAACAAAATCCGATGGAACCCTCGTAACCATTCGTGAGGAACTTGATAATATAACGAATTACGTAACGATCCAGAATGTCAGGTACTACGATTGTATTCAGATGAGATACGAGATTGAGGATAGACTGCTGGATTATCGCATGCCCAAAATGATTCTACAGCCCATTGTGGAGAATGCAATATTTCATGGACTCGCTGAACTCGAAGAAGACGGAATCATCACCATTCGGATTCAATCACAGCTGGATGAAGTTGTGATCGAGGTCTGCGATAATGGTGTTGGTATGGATCATCATACGATGCAGAATCTATTGGAAGAAAAGTCCGGTGCAAGTAGGGGAACGAATGGGATTGGATTGCATAATGTGCAGCGGCGGATTCAACTTCATTTTGGTAAACCCTATGGAATACAGGTGGAGAGTAAAATAGGTGAAGGTACCATTTTCTCCATTCTGCTGCCTGCCATCATAGAAGCCAAATAGTCATTCATGCTTCCATTCATGCATCTCATAATGCGGTACAGCGATCATAAACATAAGTTTAGATATAAACAAAGGGCTCGCAGTATGAACTGCAAGCCCTTTTGTTCACCCTTTGACGCTACCTAGCACCAAACCTTTGGTGAAATATTTCTGCAAGAATGGATACACGAGTAAAATCGGAATGGCACCCAGGAACATCTGAGCGGCGCGCCCCGTTCTGGCGTTCATCATGGACAACAGCTGCGTATAATCTGACCCAGATTTCAGCATGATTTGCTCAAAACTTTGCAGGAGGGTCTGGAGGTAACTTTGTAATGGATAATTGGCTGGATTGTTCATATAGATAATGCCATCGAACCACGAATTCCAGTGGGCAACGATACTGAACAAACCAACCGTAGCGAGAGCGGGCTTGAGAAGTGGGAGTAGAATACGAAGCAATACCTGTACAGGCCCAGCACCATCGATAATGGCTGATTCTTCAATCTCCTCGGGTAGCCCCCGAATGAAATTCATGAGGATAATCATACTGAATACGGGGAGGGCCCCAGGCAAGATCAGAGACCATATGGAATCAATCAGTCCCATTTTGACAACCACGAGATAGGTTGGAATTAGTCCTCCGCTGAATAACATGGTTATTATGAAAAATCCCATATAGATATTACGCCCCATTAATTTTTGTTTGGATTTGGAGAGGGGATAAGCCGTGAGTACGATCAGAACCAGATTCACCACCGTTCCGATAACAGTTCGTTGAATGGCTACCCAGAGAGAGGAGAAAAATGATCCTCCAGTTAATGCAAATTCATAGGCTTTTGTCGTAAATTCCACAGGCCAGAACGTAACACTGCCCGCAGATACAGCTGCGCTGCTGCTGAATGAAACAGCCAGCAGGTTAATAAACGGCAGAATACATAGGAGAGAGATTAGAAGCAGTATGGTGTAGTTTAAGATAAGAAACACACGTCTGCTCATACTTTTATCATAGATCATAATGTGAGTTCCTCCTTCTTAGAAGATACGATAACCAGCCACTCTGTAAGCCAGGATGTACGATACAGCAACGAGAACACTGGAAATGATCGATTTGAATAACCCGACAGCGGTACCAATTGAATACTGTGCTTGTTGAATTCCTAAACGGTAGACATAGGTATCAATAATATCACCCGTCTGATAGACAACAGGGGAGTAGAGATTATAGATTTGGTCAAAGCCAGCATTGAGTACATTTCCAAGTGAAAGTACGGTCATTAAAACAATGGTTGGCATGAGTAGAGGCAACGTAATGTAGATGGTTTGTTTCCACCGTTTCGCTCCGTCGATCACCGCGGCTTCGTAAAGTCCCGGATCAATACTGGTCAGGGCTGCCAAATAAACAACCGTGCCAAACCCGAAACCTTTCCATATGTCACTCACAATCATCGTCCAAGGAAAAATAGAGGGTGTGCCAAGAAAGGAGATCGGTGCAATACCAAATACACTTAGAAATGTATTGATAATGCCGTCGGAGCTAAGGATATCCAGCATGATGCCAGCCATAATGACCCAAGAGAGGAAGTTCGGAATGTAGACAAGGGTTTGAAATGTACGTTTAATTCCACTGTGTAGTACCTCGTTAAGCAGTAATGCGAAAATTACGGGTACGATTATACCACCGATAATCTTAAAGACAGACATGTACAATGTATTCCAGATCGTTCTTACAAAGTTCGGCTGATTAAATATGTGGGTAAAATTATCCCATCCTACCCATGGCGAGTTGAAGCCGAGGCCCGGATTGTACTTCTGAAACGCAATAATAAGTCCATAGAAAGGGATGTAACAAAAGATGAAGACCAAGACCAGGCTTGGAATCAACATGAGATGGTAAGGACTCTGCTGCTTCCATTTTCTCAACATTCATATTCCTCCGTTCATCGTACGCCAAATGTAATCGCTATCAAATAAAGGGGAGGGATGACCCTCATCCCCTCTTTGTGACAAACGAGATTATTTCTTCCCGTAGGCTTCATTAACTGCCTGAGTTGCGTCATCGCCCCCGGCTGCACGCCAATTCTGGACAATAACATCGAAATAATCGATACTTTCGCTACCCATAATGATCTTGGTGAAGCCTTCGGTCAGGATATCATCCAAGGTTGTTCCGTAGCTTGAAAGTATTTCTGGCGTAACCCCCCATAAGGCCGTCTTTGTATAGTTCTCGCTGTCCAGTACTTTCTTGGCAAGACCATACGCATTCTTTGGAGCCCCTTGTTGCAAATAATCACCAACTGCTCCTGGGGTTGCATTCTCGATGAATTCCACACTGTTGTTATATTTTTGCCACATCCCCGAAGTTGTGAGTCCACTGGTATCCTTGGATTGAAGGGCAGCGGAGACCGCCTCAAATTGCTCGTAATCGGAATTCGGATTAAGTACACGGAACGCTCCAACAACATGGGCAATATCGTTGTCCAGCAAGGCGGATAACGTTTCTGTGGATTCCTTGCCATTGCCTTCGTCCACAATATAAGCGTAGTCGTTCAAAATTTTGATCACTTCTTCAGGGCTCTTAAATCCCTTTTTCATAACGATATAATTGTTGTTGGCGAAGAAAATGGATTGTTTGGCTTCTTTTCCATCAACGGTAGGGATGATATAAGGGTAGAAGATAGCGTCCTTACCCAGATTGGATACTGTGTCGACACCCGGATTATAACCCCACCATTGGTAATAAGGTTGCATTCCCACTTTGCCGGCTACGATATCCGCGTTCATCGCATTAAAGTCTTTGATTGCAAATTCCGGATCAATGATGCCTCGCTTGTACCATTCTGACCACTCAGCCAGCGCATTTTTCATCTCAGGCTGCACGGAGCCGTACACGAGTTTTCCAGTGCTATCCTCCATCCACATATCCGGATGCGCATTCCATGCAATGGCCAGCAGGTTGAGGTAATCCAACGATTGGTCTACCGCTATACCATAACCACCGTGCTTTTCCATGAATTTGAGTGCGATATTTTTGATGTCTTCCACAGATTTCGGATCTTGGACACCCAATTCTTCTTTCCAGTCGTTCCGGATCCAGATGAAGTCTGGTTGTTCAATTAATCCCCAGTGCATCTGTGGTATCCCGTATAGCTTACCGTCCTTCTTTCCAGATTCGTAACTGTCTGCATCTGCTTCCATGTAACCTTTGAGACGATCTGAAGCGTATTGATCAAAGACCTCGGAAAGGTCCATGACCATATCTGCTTCGACTAACTGTCTCAGTTGTGATGGATTAACTCTGAATACGTCAGGAAGATCGTTCGATGCGATAGCCAAATTGAGTTTTGTATCGTACTCATCGCTGACCCAGTCTGTTTTGACATTGATATTAAACTTCTCTTTGTATCGCTTAATCCATACATTGTTGGTGATATCGTCGCCCTTTGGATATTTTGCTGAAGTGTATTCTGAGGTTACGGTATGAATGGTTGTCGTTCCAGCCTCGTTGGAATCCGTGTCCGTCGTTGAACCTTTATCAGCACCGCTTCCATTGCTACAGGCTGCGAGTAATAAGGCTGACATGCACACAGACAAGACTAAGGCTTTCGTTTTCTTGTTCATTTCTTTTCCCCCTTATCAGTCATATTTCAATAACGCTTACTTGAAAATATTCTAAACGAGAAAGGGGGAACGGGATATAAAGGTTATTGACGAGAACCGGTATCTTTTTTTACTTTTGAGTTGTAGCGGAGAAAAGATTAATGAGCTTTGTGCACTTTTTTTACTTTGTACTCCTTCTTTTTTTACTCATGACTCCAAAAATTGCTTTAGATGATGATCGATAACGAGTGAATCCTCTTCGTTTGCTCCGATTCCAAAGCAGTGTCCCCACTTGGACTCTATAGGTTGATACACAGCGTTTGGCATATGCTGAGCATCATACGAACTGTCTTCTGGCGTGAAGAACAAGTCACTTGATCCTGGCATAACGAGTGCAGGAGCAGTGATCTTGCTTAACGCCTGTTCGAAGTTGCCGTCATCTACGGGATTATCGCTAATGTCTCCATAGATTCCTGTACGCAACATGGTAATCAAGTCGTTAGCATCGAAGGGAAGAAATACTTGATCCCAGTAATCTTCTACATAAGATTTCAAGGAGTCGTAACCCTCAGATTGGTACAATTTCTCCAAATAGTACGCCTGCGAGAACCCCCATGGAGCATAAGCTCTTCCCATCGCTGCGAGACCGGCAACCGGAGGGCGCTCATATCTACCATTTTTATAATTCGAATCTGCCTGTAACGCCGCGATCATTGCTTCGAATACCAACTGTGTATGGGGTCTGCTCTTTGCCGTTCCGCCAAAGGGGGCAATACGTTCGACCATCTCAGGATAACTAGTTCCCCATTGATAAACCTGCATGGCTCCTAGAGACCAGCCCACAACAAGTTTGATTTTGGAGATACCGAATTTTTGAGTGATGAGTTGATGTTGGGCATGCACATTGTCATACATGGAGATGATAGGGAAGTTGTTCTTATCATATGGGGCAGGGGTATTACTTGGAGAAGACGATAACCCGTTACCCAACATATTGGGCACAACGATAAAATAACGACTGGGGTCCAGCGCTTTGTCCGTTCCAATTAACCATTCATTATCTGTGTGAATTCCAGCAAACCATGTTGGGACAACAATAACATTGTCCTTTGCCGCGTTTAAGTTTCCATAGGTCTTGTAAGCGATAAAGGCTTGAGGGAGCTGTTGCCCCGATTGAAGTAATGTATCTCCTAAGTTATATGTTTCATAATCGTTCATAGATTGATTCTCCTTATAAAATAGTAATAACTTGATTTCACTCTACATTACGTCTATTATCAATTCAACGAAACGTTATCGAACATATCATTCATTTATTTTGAACTTAGGAGGTGCCTGACTCATGGAAATACGCCAGCTAAAAACCTTTTGGACACTTGCATCGACCTGCAGCTTTAGTCAAACTGCTGAATTATTGAGCTATGTACCGTCTACCATAACCATGCAAATCAAATCGCTGGAAGAAGAGCTCGGGGTGAAATTGCTGGATCGATTAGGCAAAAAGGTTGTGTTAACGGATGCTGGCCAACAGTTTCTGCCGTACGCCACTAAGATATTAAACGATGTAGAGGAAGCAAAGTGCATATCCAGTCAGCACGGAGAATTGGCGGGAACGGTTGTGATCGGAGCAGACGAAGTGCTGTGTGCATATCTTCTTCCAGCCTTGTTCAAACGCTTCCGAGCGGACTATCCTGGTGTGCGGTTATTGTTCCGCCCCTTGTCTGGGCAAGAGCTCAAATCGAGTCTGAGAGAAGGGCATGCCGATGTCGTTTTTGTATTGGATGAGCCTATGAATTCTAAAGACCTTCAGTCAGAGTTTTTAAAGGATGAGACCTTTCAAATGGTGGTTTCTCCCGATCATATGTTAGCATCGCGTTCCGAGTTGGTCATCGATGACTTCCACAAACAGCATTTTTTACTGACCGAAAAGAACTGTTCGTATCGCACTCATTTTGATCAATCCATAACAAAGAAAGGTGTGGATGCTCTGACAGAGCTGGAGTTTCATAGTGTAGAAGCTATTAAACAATGTGTTGTGGCTGGTCTAGGGATCGCTTTATTACCTGAAATGGCTTTGAAGAAAGAGTTGAGCGATGGGGAAGTGGTTGCACTACCGTGGGATTTATCAGATGTATCCTTTTCTGCGCAAATGCTCTGGCATCGGGAAAAATGGATCTCTCCGTCTATGGCTGCTTTCATGGAGGTCGCCAAGAGTGAGTTGATTTGATTGTTCAGAATTTGTTTAGATGTATGTGTTAAAATATTCTTCATGGAGATCGTGAGGTTAAATGGAATCAACCTTCAACAACATGATACAGATATATATGGGGGATTAGCAATGGAGAGAAAGATTAGAAATTCTGCAAAAGCATTGATCATTAAAGACGGGAGAATGCTTGCAATGAAGCAGGATGATAATGATGAAGTCATCTACATTCTGCCTGGTGGGAGCCAGAATGCAGGTGAAACCCTGACGGATGCTGTGAAGCGTGAAGTTGCGGAAGAAATCGGAATAGATGTAGAACCGTTATCACTGGAATTTGTCATTGAAGGTGTATACGGTGAGGCTCTTCATCGTGTAGATTTTGTTTTTTTATGCGAGTACATAGGTTTGATGGACCAAGATAGTTCTATTCTGCCAAGTGACGAAAACCAAGTGGAATATGAATGGCTCGAAATTAAAAATATAAACGAACTACCTTTATTTCCTGCAAAATTACGAAAGCAGATCATTAGATTGGTTGAGGGAGAAAAAACGGTTATGTATTTAGGAAATGAGGAAGATGACGACCTGAATAGTTAGATGTGTACACGTCGTAAACAAGCGGCCGTCTTGTATTTATAAAGGAAAGGCTATTTCAAAGGACATGATGATCCAGTGAAATAGCCTTTTTGTCGTTGAACAAAGTGTACAGAGCGATTCAAAAAAGAACATCTAGATAAGGGGTTACATTAGGCCAGGAGTTATAGTTCTTGTTGCTTCACGCCTGCTATCATATTTTTCTGACCCCACATTACCATGGATTCAATTAAAGGAACCAATTCCTTGCCTGATTCTGTGAGCGAATACTCCACTCTCGGTGGCACCTCGTTATATTGCTCCCGATGCACGATGCCCGAATGAATCAAATCCTTCAAACAGTTCGTTAACATCGTCCCGGTAATGCCAGGCAGTCTTCTTTTTAATTCATTGTAACGTATACAGTCATTTTCACTGAGGATTGCCAGAATCGGAAGATTCCACTTGCCTCCAATGACCTGAAATGCATAAGTCGCTGGACATAACTGATCAAAATTAAAGTCGTATTTCACTTGGTACCCTCCAATAGTATACTTTTTGATACTAAGTCAGAAAAAGAATCGTACTTGTTCAGAAGATTGTAGACATTATAATCAAACTAACACAAGAAAATCAATTCATAAGACAATATAAAGGCGGGATACACGTGAGTAACGAATCTATGATGTGTGATCTGGAAACAGGCGTATGTGGTGTGAGCGAAGAAGAGGCGATGCAAGAAATCAATCTGAATCACGTTGAGAAAAGGATAACTCTTTATTACGCAACAGATCCGATCTGCTCTCACTGCTGGGCGCTTGAGCCTGTGCTTCATCGGTTTATTGAGGAATACGGTCATTATTTTACGCTGCAAATTAAAATGGGTGGGCTACTGGCTAACTGGAATGGTTTCTCGGATGGCGCTAACGGGATTCAGAAACCTTCGGACGTTGCACATCATTGGAAGGAAGTGGGTGAACATTCACGCATGCCCATCGACGGTTCCTTATGGCACGATAATCCAATACTTTCTTCCTATCCGCCATCTCGCGTATTTAAGGTCATTCAGAGTACACACCCTGGTAAAGAGCAGGACTTTTTAAGACGTGCGCGTGAAGCCGTGTTTGTATTTAATCGAAATATTGGAGAAGATGATGTGCTGACGGATATCGTCAATCAACTGGGCTTGAATGGAAAAGAAGTGGTTGAGGCGGCTGCACAGCAATCAGCACAAGAGTTATTAGAGGAAGACTTTGAGAGTGTCGCTAGTTTGGGAGTTAGAGGTTTCCCATCAATTATCATTGTGAATGAAGAGAACCAGGGTATGAAAATTGTCGGAGCCCGTTCGCTTGAAACATATGTGCAAGCACTTCAGCAGGTGCTTGGTGGTGATCTGAAACCCAAACAGATAAACTCGTTGGAGCAGAAAATCAATGAGGGACACCTTCTTTTTTCTAAAGAAATTGAGGTCTTGTACAGTATCGAAAAAAGTGATATTGAATCATATGTGAAATCTGAATTGGCAGAGCACACATATCGTATGGGTCATATTTTGAATGAGATGTATATTGAGCATATCTGAGGCAGGAGCCATGTCAGAATCTTCCTGCTTTCGGCACACGGATGTGTTATTCGCACAGGCAAGTCGTCCACCCATTGCGTAGACTGAAGTAGATCAAGTCAAGTGAGGTGAATTCCATGGCTAAAACCAATGAAATACACGTCCGGGTGAAACGGCTCAAGGATCGCCCAGTCTGCGTGACTCTTCATAATGGCGAGACGTACGTCGGGTACATCTCTGGCGTTAACAGCGAAGGCGTAGTGCTTACCGGGGGCGGAAAGCTTACACAGGCCGCAATCACAGCACCCTCATCTGAAGGCAGTGCTCGCAAAACCAAACCTAAAGCAGGGGCTACGAGAAAAACAGCATCCTCTCGAAACCGTAAACGGGTGAACAGCACACGTAAGTCGCAAGTACGATCCCGGTCGATGTCTCGTTCAACGTCTAGGCAAGCCCAGGTATCATCTTTCATGCCTATGCTAGGCTCAATGTTAGGTGGCTTTGGTGGACTTGGCGGTGCAGGCTCGATTGGAGGTATGTTAGGCGGCGGTATGCGGTTGTTTGGCATGATCCAGCGGTTTACACCTGTGGTCAAAATGGGGTATGGCATGATTAAGCAGATTCAGCCATTTATGGGGGCAGTTCAAGGGCTGATGACTCCAGCAAGCCAAGCAGCTCAGGCTGAAACCGAAGGTGAAGAGGAAGCACAACAAGGATAATACTTGAAATGAAATCGTGAAATAGAACACAACCTTCGTTGCATTTGGGAAGGAAACATTGCTAGTATGTTGGGTGATTTGATCTCTTTCTGATCTGGTCTGTTCCTTATCTTCTTCTCTGTTCTGTTTCAGCTTCTTCGCTAGATGCTTCACTGCAAGCTGCTCTCCGTACGCCAAACGGAGGGTGGCTTATTTGCTTATGCTGTAAATGGGGTTCGAATCAGCTCGATTTCGGATGCTTACTCAGTGCTAACGAACCTCAGAAACCTTATTCGGGTCAATATCAAGCTATTAAAATTCTAACGAACATGACACACCCTATTTGCTGCAAAATGTAAGATATAGTATGAAAAAGGGGGCTGATTCTGCAGCATAACTTCTCCTGTGTTCGTTAGAATTAAAATCCGCCCGAATCGGGTTAAATAAGACTCCCTGTATTCGTTAAATTCGTTCGTTGCGAGGAATAAAAAATGAGGTTTCAAATACGCGGCACACTTCTAACTTTGGAACTATGTAGTTGGGCCGTTTGCCATCATACAGCAAAAAGCACCGCGCGCAGGGAGCTGCACGCGGTGCGGAAAACAATGCTGATGTTGCAGAGTAAGAGAGAATTCTATCCCGCTCTTATTATTTATTATGCCTGTTTGGTTTTGAGGCGAATCACGTTCCATGATGCTTTGTTCAAGACTGCTTGCAATTTACCCTGGTCAACCGTTGTATATCCGCCGTTGTGAGGAACAACGTTACGTGGGTTTTCTTTGGTATTGGTGGCTTTCAAGTCGTTGTTCTCCAATACAATATGCTCCACAAATGTCGTTTCTCCGAAGGAACGCAGATCCACATTCAGTTCCAACTTCTCATCCAGATGTCTGTTCACCGCAAAGATTGTGATCGTGCCGTTTTCTTCATCATGCACACTGATCGCTTCGAGATAAGGCACATCTGTAAAGTCTTTGGAATCATATTTAGGTGAAGAGGTGATGGATCGCAACACCGTACCACGACCGAAGTTGGATGCATGCATGAACGGGAAATACGTCGTCTGGAACCAGATTGCTCCGTTATTTTCCGTCATGATTGGTGCAATGGTGTTAATCAACTGAGCAAGGCAAGCCATTTTTACACGGTCGGCGTGCTTGAGTATGGTAATCAGATAACAGCCCACAGCCAGTGCATCTTCATGTGTATACACATCTTCAAACTCTGGAGGCGCAATCTGCCACCGTTCTTCCATACGGCTTGTGCCGATGGATTTCCAGACATTCCATTCATCCAGAGACAGCATTAATTTCTTTTTGCTGCGTTTCTTGGCTTGTACAAAATCACAGATTGAAGCCACACTATCAATAAATTGATCCAGATCCAGCGATGTCGCCAGGAAGTCATACGTGTTGTCTTTATTGTTGTTGTAATACTGATGCAGGGACAAGTAGTCCACATTTTCATAGGTGAGATCCAGCACAGTTGCTTCCCAATCTGCAAATGTACTCATGTCACGGCTGGAACTGCCGCAAGCCACAAGCTCGATATCCGGATCAACCCATTTCATCGCTTTGGCTGTCTCATTGGCAATACGGCCATATTCATATGCAGTCATTGCACCAATCTGCCAAGGGCCATCCATTTCGTTGCCTAGACACCAGGTTTTGAATTTATGCGGGTCCTTGTAACCGTGAGAGATACGCAGATCACTCCAGTATGTGCCAGATGGGTGGTTGCAGTATTCGATCAGGTTTCTGGCCGCATCAATGCCGCGAGTACCCAGATTTACAGCCATCATGACTTCGGTTCCAACCAGCTTGGCCCAATCTGCAAATTCGTTTGTTCCTACCGCATTTGTTTCAATCGTCCACCAAGCGAGTTCAAGTCTGCGTTTACGCTCCGATACCGGACCAACGCCGTCCTCCCAATTGTAACCGGATACGAAATTGCCGCCCGGATAACGAACAATTGGCACATTCAAAGCTTTAATCGCTTCAATGGCATCCTGACGGAAACCTTGAGCATCTGCCGTAGGATGACCTGGATCATAAATTCCGCCGTATACGGCCCTTCCCAGATGTTCTATAAACGAACCATAGACACGCGGATCTACTTCAGCAATCTGAAAGTCTTTATCGATAAGCATTTTGGATGTAAGCATGGTATGTACCTCCATTGGATGAATTCATATTTTCAAAAGAATTAACAGTGGTATTGAATTCGCTTAAAAGCAAAATCAAATCATTGATTTGTTATCTAATATGTATCATAATGCTTATATATTGAGCAAGTTCATTTTGATGAGTTCGCAAAATAACGAATCCTGAAATTGAAATAGATCGATTTTACTCAAAAAAGGAAGTGAACATCATGATGCTTGGGACAGATGCAGCTTCATTGCTAATTTACGAGGCACTGGCAAGTGAAGCCCGTTTAAACATTGTGCGCCTGCTGCTACAAAACAGGGAAATGCATATCAATGCGCTTGCCCAAGAGCTTTTTCTGAGCAAAGCTATTGTAAGTACACACGTGAGCAAATTGCAGAAAGCGGGCATTGTAGGCAGCCGCATGAAGCGTGAGAACGGTGGAACGTATAAATACTGCTTTATTCTGCAAGAATTTATGACTATCAATCTCTCCCCTGAACCAGTTGATGCTCCTTATCATGAAGTCTCTATTCCGGTAGGTCAATATACAGATTATGAAGCATGGCCGACCTGCGGGATTGCGACAACTACGCAGATGATTGGACAGTACGACACGCCTGCCTGCTTTATGGACCCGGATCGGGTCAATGCAGGTATTCTTTGGTTTGCACAAGGTTTTCTGGAATATAAGATCCCCAATTATCTGAATACAGAACAGCATCTCCAGGAAATTGAAATTTCACTCGAACTCAGTTCGGAAGCACCCCAAGTTAATGAAAACTGGCCTTCTGACATCCGTTTTTCCCTTAATGGTCATCACCTCGGAACCTGGACAAGCCCAGGGGATTTTGGAGATCGGAAGGGCAAACATACACCGTTATGGTGGAAATTGGACGTCAACCAGTATGGTGTACTGAAGGTGCTGCGTATTAACGGAGAAGGGACGTTTATGGATAGCCAGCGCATCTCAGATGTGCGTATCCATGATCTGGAGCTGGATTCATCCACTTACTGGACGTTTGGATTAAGACCGGAAGAAGGGGTGCCCGGTCGAGGCGGACTTACGTTGTTCGGGAAAGGGTTTGGCAACTACGATCAGGACATTTTGATACGGTACTATTACGAGGCTGCTGAGTTATAAATTTGGCTAGTAAAATGTGGAATATTAGGATAAGATGTAGCCATCTGAACAAAAAGGAGCGTTTTTAAATGTCTAACAAGGTGATTTTGCTTTAGGTTCACAGAAGGATATTTGCGTTACAGGGATTCCTTTTGTGGACATTGCAGTGCGGGAAACCGTCCAAACAATGTTTACTGGAGGAGATTATTATTAATTTTAACGAAGCTGTTAACATCAGCAATACACATGTATTGGCATTGGTATCCGAGTTGTTTGACCTGGAGGGTTACAACATTCAGCTTATTCCGCCTCATGAGGGTGGACGGAATGTCGTTTACACCTGTGAGCAAGAGGGACGTGAATCGCTAATTCTCCGAGTGTCTTTTTTGCCTGACAGAAAGCGTGAAGATTACATTGCCGAACTGGAGTATGTCCGGTATTTATTTGAGCACGGTGCAAGTGTCTCGAATGTAGTCAGCTCGAAAAAGGGCGATCTGTTAGAAGAGGTCACTTATGGTGAGCATACGTTCTTTATCTGTATGTTTGTGAAGGCCACAGGGAAGTTGCTGGTAGAGAACCATTATCAGTACCGGGAAGGCGTTCCACTTAGCGAATACTATTATAATAGCGGTAAAGTTCTGGGCAGAATACATCAGCTATCGAAAGGGTACACTCCCGTCCATCGCCGGCATCATTTGATTGACAATTACAGCGGTGAATATATCGATAACCTGGTACCTGAATCATTTTCTCTGCTTAAGGAGAAGATGGTTGAGCTTCTTAATACCTTAGAAGGTTTGGATACAAACCAAGAGACATTCGGCATGATCCATTTCGATTATAACGATGGGAATTACTCAATCGTTTTTGATACCGGTCAGATCACCGTGTATGATTTTGATAATTCATGCTTCGGTTGGTATATGTATGATCTGGCAGATCTATGGACACATGGCGTCGGCTGGATTCAATTTGAGCCGAATGCGGATAAACGCAAACAGTTCATGGATGACTATTTCCAAACCGCCCTCGCTGGATATACTTCCGAAACCAAGATCGAAGATTCGATGCTGGAGAAGCTGCCTTTATTTATTCAAGTCACTCTCTTGGAGAATATTCTAGGTCAATTTGAGGAAATGCAGCGTGCTGGCGAAGAACCGGAAGCTAACGAAGAACTGCTGTATCTCATTAAATGTCTGGAAGAGGATATACCGTATAAAGGATTTTTCCATGAGATGTATTCCACTGAAGCTCCTTTTGAGTATGAGGGACGCTGAAGGGACCTGTACGTAAACTAAACCCTGAATAACCAAGGATTCATCAAGTGGGGAGGCAGCCGGATCGACCGGTTGCCTCTTTGTTTGTCTGCGGTATGTTATTCGAATTTGGAAGGGGGCACGTTGTAGAATTTTTTGAATGCTTTGGAGAACGTAAAGGGATCGGGATAACCCAGAAATCCGGCAATTTGCTGGATCGTATATTTTTTCTCATACAGATAGTCTCTGGCCCGGTTCATTTTGATCTGATTGATATACTGCCCCGGTGTAATACCGAGAATTTTTTTGAACAACGAAATAAAATATTTCTCAGAGACGCCAGCAATGTCTGCAAGCTCGTTAACTCGGATGGCACGATGCAGATTCGCATCCACGTATGGAAAAACATTCTGCAGAACTTCCAGACTTCCTTCGATCTTCTTCGGTTTTCGGTCTTTCAGAAACTCACCGTGATACAGCCCTTGCCTATGTAATTCCAAAATTTTGGCGATGACGAGAAGCAGAGAGGCTTTCAAGTAAAGTGGACTGGCAGAAGCGCCGCTACTCTGCTTGAATCTTCGATAGGACGAGGTGAAGAGTGTTGATTCCTCTTGAATCAGATTGCCAGGTACGATGCCCGGGAGCTGAAACTCGCCGAGAATTCGCTTTTGCTCAGCGATGCTGAAATCAAAGTGCATGTATACGAATCGGCACATCTCTCCGGTCGTGGAAGCAATATAGGGCATATCCGGATAAAAAAACACCACGTCACCCGGGCCTGCGATATGCTCGATTCCATCGATGGTAATTAGCACGGAGCCAGCTGTAATGAACCACAGATCATAATCGGAATGAGACTTGTGCTCCGTCCAATTACTGTCGTGTGTTTGTTCCAAATAAGAGCTCATGCGAAGTGTGATATACTCCGAAAGTTCGTCGATTATACTCATATTTACAGTTCCTGTATGCATCTAATCCAACTCATTCCTCTCTACTTTATGACATCCTTCATTTTTGACTATCATAACAAAGGATTTATCTCTTGTTAACTATCGTACGATATGACATGTTTTGAAAACTATCACACATTCCGATTCCAGCCCACTCACCTATAATGAACTTATATCGTTAAAAGGAGGGGTTATTAATGAATGCTACAAGTACTCAGCATCCAAAGGTAGTTGTTATTGGGGCGGGCAGCCTGTTTTTTGGTCGGCAGTCCATCTGGCAGATGGTACACTCCCCATATTTGAATCAAGGAACGCTGGCTTTGGTGGATACGGACGAGGAACGGCTTTCGAAAATGGTAAAACTAGCGGAAATGGTCGTCAAGGAGAACAACGTATCCCTAAAGATTGAGGGTTCAGTGGACCGAAGACAGGTACTACCGGGAGCCGACTTCGTTGTGCTCAGCTTTGCTGAAGAATCGGTGAAATATCGGGGCATCGACTGCCAGGTTTCTCTAAAGTATGGGATTCGCATGTGTTCCGGCGATACGATTGGCCCTGGAGGAATCTTTCGCGCGATGCGGGAACTACCGGTTATCATGGAGTGCGCCAAAGACATAGAGGAGCTGTGTCCGGATGCGTGGGTGATCAATTATATTAACCCGTCTACCGTGCACGGCATCGCTTTACATCGTTATGCACCCAATCTCAAATCATTTGCGCTGTGCGATAGTCATCATATGCCGCATAAGAAAGCCTATTATGCCGTACGAGCCGGAATCATCGAAAATACAAGCCAGTTCACCGAAGAGATCAACCAGAAATTCGATTTTCGTATCGCGGGTGTCAATCATTTCACTTGGCTGCTCAAAGCCGAGTATGAAGGAAAAAATGTGATGCCCACAATCGCAGAAGCCATGCGTAAGATGGCAGGTGAGGAGAACAACGGCGGTGATCGCGGCGCAAAAGCTCTTTTTAACGATGCAATTACCTATGAACTGTATGATATTTTCGGAATCATTCCTACTTGTACGGCGCATACAAAGGAATACGTTCGGTATTGGCAAGGTCTTGGCAAAACTGCGGACACGATTCCCCCATTATCGATCTGGGAGACAGAGGACAGATATCAGCGTCACGATGAGATGTGGCAGCAGGTGGATGACTTTCTTGCAGGGAACATCCCGATTGCCGATTATATGAGCACCTTCGGACCAGATCATGCGACTGACATCATCGAAAATATGGTGGGAAACTTGGGCAAAAAATTCTTCATCAATACGCTCAATCAAGGTGCGGTAACCAATATGAATAACGATTCGTTCCTGGAACTACTATGCGATGTAGATATGGATGGGGCGAAACCACTCCATGTAGGCGAGATGCCGCGTGGGATAAGAGGGATGCAAGAACTTGTACTGGATACGCATGAGCTTACGGTTGAAGCTGTGCTGGAACAGAGCTACGAGAAGCTGAGAAGGGCGATGCTCACCGACCCGCTCGTGAGTTCCATCAGTGACGCGGACAAGATCATCCATGAATTGTTGGAGCTGGAGCGTAAGATGATTCCGGACATTTGGTATAAGGACAGACTGCAGTATAACTAAGAACGATAACGATCAAAGACCACGTCGGTTCCTTCCATGGGACTAACGTGGTCTTTGTTTTTATCTTTTGTCATGTATCAAGAAATCCTACTCCACTTTAAACAAGCTAGCATGGTCTTCATAGTACGAAGTAATAAAATCACGAAATTCTCGAACAATAGGAGATAACCATTTTTGTTTGACCCAGGAGAGGCTAATGGGATATATGGCTGAATCATCAGCAATTTTTACATAACGTAACCCCAGTGCTCTACATACGGAGATCGGAATTAATGCAACACCTTGATTAAGGCTGATAATTTCAAGCAGGGTATGAGAATCGACCTCAAATGCATGATTGGGGAGGAAACCTGCTTTTTCACAGAGCATAGTTGTAAAGCGGCTGTACTCCTTATTATCGGCAAGGGAAATAAAGGGCTCATTTGCAACAACACTTAATGAAATGCTTGTTTCTCCGCCGTATGCATGATCCGTGGGCACAACCAGAACAATGTCCTCCTCAACAAGAACAACACTCTCAATCTCCTCATCCTGAATCGGATGCCCCGTAATGCCCAGATGCATATCATTTTTCTTCAAACCTGTAATAATTTCACTGCGGGTCCCAATACCCTGATGAAGCTTGGTTTCAGGGGAACCGTTGATATAGTCACTAATGAGACCTGTGAGGAACCGAGTATTCGTAATCGAGATCCTGATTGTATTGGATATTTGCTGTTCCTCCGCTTTAATCTCCATCTCTGCATTTTCAATTTCAATAAAAATCCGGTTTACATGCTTTAATAAAATCTCACCTGAGGAATTCAATTGAATGTTTCTTCCTCTCCTGTGGAATAAGGGGGTACCCAGTTCATCCTCAAGTCTTTTAATCGTTAAGCTTAGGGAAGGTTGAGCAATATTCAATTGGGCAGCTGCCTTGGAGATATGTTCAGTATAGGCAACGGTCTGAAAGTATTTGAGCTGAAGCAATTCCATTTATCTGCACTCCTTATTTATTCTGATAAATATATATAGTACTTATTATGTATTATATTAAATTTAAATATTGATGTAGAATTTTTTTATGAGATACAGATCAAATTTTAAATAACAAAATTCAACTAAATTTATAAGGTAGGTGTCTTTGATGAAAATCGATGTGAATAACATAGCTAAAAATCTGAATACACCCCTAACAGCTCCGGCATATCCAATGCCACCGTACAAATTCGTGAATCGTGAATATTTGAATATTATTTACCGGACCGATGAAAAAGCGTTGCGGGCAGCCGTACCGGAACCTCTGGAAATTACTGAACCTTTGGTTAGATTCGAAGTGATGTGGATGCCAGATGTTTCTGGACTGGGTGCATATACAGAAGCTGGACAAGTTATCCCTGTACAATTCAATGGGGAGGAAGGCGATTATGTGCATTCGATGTACGTAGACAATTTCCCCGCGATTGCGAGTGGTCGAGAGCTCACCGCCTATCCGAAAAAGCTGGGTGCACCCAAGTTGTATACCGATTCAGATACACTAGTTGGCACACTAGATTATGGAACGCTGCGTGTAGCCACGGCAACGATGGGATATAAACATGTGGAGATGGATAAAGAGTTCGCCAAACGTGAAATATGCCGACCTAATTTTATGATTAAGATTGCTACCGACTATACCGGGAATTTAAGAATATGTGATCTGATCCGTACTCAAATTACGGACATCGAAGTGAAGGAAGCTTGGACAGGACCTGCCCGACTTCAACTGTTCGAACATGCGTTGGCACCTCTTGCAGATCTGCCTGTGTTGGAAGTGGTGTCAGCTTCTCATATCCTTACCAACCTAACCTTAAACGCTGCACAACCTGTATATAACTACCTGGAAGAAAAATAAGGAGGAAAAATAAAATGAGAATTGCAATTGTAGGAGCAGGATCTTTGGGAACCATCGTAGGCGCATATCTTGCGGATGGTGGACTGGACGTTGAGTTAATTGATGCATATCAAGAACATGTAGATGCTTTAAATCAGACCGGTGCTAAAGTGCCGGGTACCACAGAGTTTCAGGCAAAAGTAAAAGCCATTACTCCTGATCAGAAATCAGGACAATATGACCTCGTGTTACTTTTAACCAAACAACTCTACAACGATTCCATCCTTCAGGAATTAATTCCATTCTTGAATGAAGACAGTATGGTGTGTTCCTTGCAGAACGGGATTCCCGAAGAAAAAGTGGCGTCCATCGTGGGTGAAAAACGTGTTATTGCTGGCTCCGTTGAATTCGGCGCTACGTTCATTGAACCAGGTGTATCAAGTCTGACTACCGAGTACACTCAATTTAAGCAGTATGCTTTTCAGATTGGTGAATTAAATGGTGAAATCACCGAACGAATTCAGCGCGTGAAATCGGTGTTGGACCTTGTAGGTGGAACACATATTTCCGATAACCTGGTTGGAACCAAATGGTCCAAATTGTTGATTAACAATGCATTCAGTGGTTTGTCCGCTGCACTGAATGGGGAATACGGAGACATTATCGATCATGAAGCCGGCATTGTGAGTGCAGCTCATATTGCGGACGAGACGATTAAAGTTGCTCGCGCCAATGGGGTTACCTTGGTTAAAATGAATGGATTCGACATCGCTTCACTCGAACTGAACAGCAAAGAAGATATCCCTGAACGGGTGAAAACATTACGTTACGTGATGGAGCCCTCCAGACTGCTCAAAGCAAGCATGCTTCAAGATCTGGAGAAGAACCGCAAAACGGAGATTGATTATATTAATGGGGTTGTTTCAAGTAGAGCAGAAGGTACCGGAATTGCGACACCTTATAATGATTTAGTTGTAAAACTGGTTAAATCTGCTGAAGAAACTCAAACCGTCCCTCACTTTGACACGAACATTAAAGCTTTTGAAGAACTATTAAGTGCACAATAATAAATTCAATTATTTCAACTGAAAGTCGCTAATATAGCGGCTTTTTTGTTGTATCAGTAAATCTAGTCAGGTTTAAATTTAAGACGAGGAGACTGTTTTTCGTATTTTTTATTTCCTAACATTATACAAAAAGGGGAATTAATTTTGATATAATATAACTTGCTTGTTATTTTACTATTCGAAGGAGATTCATAATGAGGTACTCTTGGTGGGAATTCACGTTTTATTTGGTTGTATTGATGTTTGTCTTGTTTATGCAAATAAACGAATATCCTCTATTTCTGATTGTGGGGGTTGTAGTCGTTACCATTCTTATCGCCTTTATTAAGCATGTTTTTTATCCTTTAGTATTTGATAAGCGTATAGATCGTTTAGAGTGCTTTTTATCAAAGCAGCAAAATACACCTGGGACATACATTATTTATGTCCTTGCAAACAGACTTGATGATGAGGTAGAACTAGTTATGGAGCAGATTATGCAGAAATATAAGCGAAGAACAACACAAGCACAGTTCAAGGCAGCTTACGGATTATATCGCAAGGATATGTTTGCCATTCGGCAAGCTGTACCTCATATCGGCTTATCGGACTACCGTACATATTATGAAACCATTCTACTATTGGAAGACGGGAAAAGTGATGAGGCGCGGGAAAGACTTAAATCCATTAAGAAAAAGTGGATGAGATCAACATTGCTTGCCGGTATTGAACTCAAAGTAGAAAACCGCGATACCGCTATTCAGCACGCGCATGAAGCACTTAACTCTTCCAGAGGTGTTAATCGTTATGTTTTATATAAGGAATATGAAAGAGTATTACCAGAAGTTGTTGGACACATATCGTAAAATGGTGAAAATGTTATAAAAAATAAACCGTGCTTTACGGTTTATTTTTTTTCATTTGCTAGCAGAGGTGTGAGTCCATCCTTAGCAAAAATAGAGGGTAGAATCGTCAATAACCTCTCACGGGTAAGGGGATCATCGTAGTTCCAGCCAGCTTCTACTATATGTACTTTACTGGGTAACAACATGCCAACCAAACTTTGGAGCGGAGAAGGTATATTTACATTCATCTCCTCCTGAGGTACCATCACGAAGTTTCGGTCTCCACCGTATTGTGTGATTTTATTGTGATCGATTTGTATCCAAGGTCTGCCATTAATGATCAGTTGATTTACGGATTCGGTGGGTCGAAAGCCAAGTGATTCATACACGGTAGCAGCAAATCCCGTCTGTCCCATAACATATATGTTCTTACCCAGCACCAGATAGACAGTTGCTCGTTCTCCTGCAATATAATCATCCGCCAATTGTCGCCGGATCCTCCTGACACTCTCCTCATAGCGGTCGATCCACTGTTCAGCCGTTCTGCTTCGACCGAAAAGATCCGCAATATAACGAAGACGCTCAAAAGTGCTGGTTGATTCGCGATAAACGATGGTAGGTGCAATGGCATCCAGTCGAGGTAACTGTTGCTCACTATAGTTGCCTAGCAGGATAAGATCAGGCTTCAGTAGGGAGACTTGTTCCGGTGCGCCTTGCAGTCCAATATCCGGGATCTGATGCAGTTTGTTTCGATATATGACTTGTGATTTCATTGTAGTTATACCCGCACCGACTGGACGGATACCGATAGCAAGCAACTCACCAAGGGTATTGGTACCTGTGACCACGATTCGTATAGCCACATCAGGGAGGGAAATCTGCCTGCCGAGGGAATCGGTGATCGTTCTTTGCCTGGTATTTCTTTGTATATTGGCGTATTCCCGTGGAGGGTGTCCTGTGAGCTGATGAAAGCGCCGACTGAAATAATACTCATCCTTAAAACCGACTTGTCTGGATATTTCACGCAAGGTATCGCTAGAACTGGACAATAGCTTTTTGGCATGCTTGACTCTAAGCTCTGCCAGGTAATCGGTTGGTTTCTTACCAGTCATCACCTTAAACAATTTGCTATATTGCCATCGAACCATGCCGGCCATTTCCGCCAAAAGCTCTACGGTCAGATCTTCGTTGTAGTGCTGCTCCATATAGCTGAGTGTACGCTGTACCGCTTGATCATTTTGCACTGGCGGAGCAGCGCTTTCTAGCTGAGCCATCAGGCTAAGTATCAGTTGCAGCCGGGCCTGAGTAACTGCTGATTTTGAATGATGCGTAGGCGTGAATTTCTTCTCCTGCAACCGATTTTGCTTGTTGGATTGCAAAGGCAGCGGAGAAATCCAGTCCTCTCCTGCCAACGCCAATTTTATAGTAGAAAGAGACAGCCTGTAAGGAAAGCCCAGAATAAGAGGAGGGCAAGCCGGGAGCAGATTCGACTTATCCACCTGAAAAGCAAGAAAGGTAAACCGAGCTACAAGCGCTTGCTCTTTTATCGTTTTGAGAATGTAGGATTGCTGAGTAGGGAGCAGAATACAACTGCCTTGGCTCAGATCTTTCGAAATATTGTTTGTTAACAGCTGAATTCCATGATCCAGAGCAATAAGCAATGTATATTCATTGGCAGCCTTGCTCTTGGTTGATGGATTATGATGATTGGTTTCCTGCAGTGGTGCGAGCTGAAGCAGATCATGCTGCTGCAGTTGGATGTATAGGGAAGCCATTTGCATTCTGGAGCACTCCGATCTAGTGATAATAATTCTCAATTACTAGTTTACCACATTTTACACGTTAGAGAATGTTTCGTTGCAGACCTTATTACACGTAGCAGAAGTTTACAAAATCCAAAAATCCCCCATAACCCAAAGGGGTTGGAGGATTTTTGACGTTATCTATGCGATATTATTGATTCATCCATTTCGGTAGTTCATCAAGCAATTGCTCCAGTGCCAGCAGGTTGTCGGTATTCCAATCGGCTGATGCTGTGTAAACGTGTCCTTGCTGAACGGCCGGCAACGTTTTCCATAGTGTGCTCTGTAACAACCGATCAGATTCAGCTCGACTTTCGTCATTATCCAGCGTTAGGACAAAGAGATGATCTCCTGCATAGTCCGGCATTAGTTCTTCCGAAAGTTCGACGAATGTTAGCTCCTTGTCGATAATGTTTTGCTGAATTGCTGGTGGAATTGCAAATCCGTGCTCTTGATACAAGACTACACCCAATGAACGATTGCCCATCACATAGAGCTGTTTACCCAACTGCAAGAAGATGGTCGCTGTCTCGCCCTCTGCCACATTCAGCTTGTCCCACATCGCTTCCGCTTTTGTATCAAATCTGCTGATCCATTTCTCTGCCTCATCCTGTTTGCCAAAAATGTTGCCAAGTTCGCGTACGCGTTCCGTAAATGGTAACGCCGAGTTGAACGGAATGGTAGGCGCAATCTTCGAAAAAGCGGTGTTTCGGTCAGCATCTTGGTTATAACCATTCAAAATCAAGGCAGGCTGCAAGGCTGTTATTGCCTCCAAATCACCAGGATTTCCGACATCATCAATACCTTCTAATCGGTCTACAATATAGCTTTCGGAAGCATGAATCAGATTGGCTCCAACGACGGAAATATCCATGGCCAGGAGATCTCCAAGTGTTGAACCAAGATAGATCACCCGTTGCGGCTGAGTGGGTATTTCAATCACTTCGCCTGTTTGGGTTGTATAGCTTTTTGTCGTTTGTTCGTTGGTCTTCACAGCTTCTTGTGAGGAGGCGCTTTCCGAACGGCTGCATGCTGCAAGGATGGATAGAAGAAGGAAGCATGCTCCCCATATGAATAGGTGTTTCTTAATTGTACTGTTCATCATTGTTTCCCCCTGAGTTCTCTTTTTCTAATTGATAACCATTATCAATTACAACGTAATTATAGGTGCCTTTTCAGCGGCTTACAATGAAAAAAACGCAGTGAATTTATTTGTACAAATGTCAATGCGTGCATCTATTTGTTCGTTGCTTTGTTTTCAATCCACTGGTGCCTCATCATTGAATAACCGTGATCAAAAACAGCTTGCTGTATAAGGAATTAATAACCTTTGGATAATAATGACATTGACAACTGCAGGTTTTTCCAAAATAATAGTATGTAATTGAATACTGGTACCTTTAATTCAGTCCAGAGAGGCTGGCAAGGGCAGCGGATTTCATAATCACGCGAGAATCAGGGCTTATCCCGACATGGGATGCTCTGTGTCTTCGCGCGGATTATGATGCAAAAAGAGGCTACTTGTCAGTGTATAACTTGACGAGTAGCCTCTTTTTTCTGCTTTTTTTGGTATCAGATACACTTTACGTTGGGGGTATTCTGATGAGCAAACAAGATCAAGAGTTTTCATGGCAAGCTGTGCCGAAATCTCAAAGAAACCACTTTTGGAAGACGTTATCCGTCATGCTCGGTTTCACATTTTTCTCAGCAAGCATGCTGGCAGGAGGCACGTTGGGAGTAAGCTTGACGTTCATGGAGTTTATTGGCATCGTGCTTGCAGGCAATCTGGTGCTCGGTATCTACACAGGGGCACTGGCACATATCGCCGCCAAAACGGGCCTGTCCACACATCTGCTCGCTAAATATGCGTTCGGCGCAAAAGGGTCGTATCTGCCTTCATTCCTGCTAGGCTTCACACAAGTCGGATGGTTCGGAGTAGGCGTAGCCATGTTCGCGATTCCAGTCGCCAAAGCCATGGATTGGAACGTGTACCTGTTGATTATCGTGTTCGGACTTGCCATGACAGCATCAGCCATTTTCGGCATGAAGTCACTCGTTATTCTTGGATATATCGCAGTTCCTGCGATTGCCATTCTCGGTGGTTACTCCATGTTCGAAGGTGCAGGTTCGCTGGGTGGTCTGCAAGGGTTGCTTGATTACACGCCGACTCAGTCGCTTACCGCGGCGGCGGCATTAACGATCTGTATCGGATCATTCATAAGCGGCGGAACGCTGACACCCGATTTTGCCCGGTTTTCCCGAACATCGAAACAGGCAGTTACCGCAACAGTGATTGCATTCTTCCTGGGTAACTCACTCATGTTTCTGTTTGGTGCAGTTGGTGCGATGGCCTATAACTTGGCCGATATCTCGGAGGTCATGTTCCTGCAAGGATTGATCATCCCGGCAATTATCGTTCTGGGCCTGAATATCTGGACGACCAATGATAATGCACTGTACGCTTCGGGTCTTGGTTTTGCGAACATCACCAAAATCTCAAAGAAATTCTTCGTCGTCGTAAACGGTATCGTGGGTACCGTATTCGCCATGTGGATGTACAACAACTTCGTCAGCTTCCTAAACGTACTGGGGGCGGCGGTACCATCGATCGGGGCTATTATTATCGCAGATTACTTCATTGTGAAACGTAGAAACTATAAGCCATTTGCCGACATGTCATTCAAAAATGTAAACTGGGTAGCGATGGTGGCTTGGGCCATCGGCGTGGCATTCGCTCAACTGGCTCCTGGCGTAACACCATTGAACGCACTACTTGGTACAGCAGTGGCCTATATCGTCTTGATGCTGATTGTTCCTGCCAAAGAAACCAAAGAAATGGGGAAAATAAATGATTATACAGAACGCAAAATTGCGGGGTAAAGAAGGACTATGGAATATCGTTGTGAAGAACGGAAAGTTTGAACGAATTACACAATCGCTGGAAGTGACCGAGAATGAAGAGATCCTGGATGTTAACGGATCGCTTTTGCTGCCACCGTTTATTGAGCCGCATATTCATCTCGATACAACGCTCACTGCAGGCGAGCCAGAATGGAATCTAAGCGGAACGCTGTTCGAAGGCATCCAACGCTGGTCAGAGCGCAAGGCTTTCTTGACACATGAAGATGTCAAAACACGTTCCAAAACGGCACTCAAGTGGCAATTGGCACAAGGTATCCAGCATGTACGGACTCATGTGGACGTTACCGATCCAAGCTTGATTGCTGTTAAAGCGATGCTTGAAGTAAAAGAAGAAATGGCTCCATATATGGACATTCAGCTTGTTGCTTTCCCACAGGAAGGCATTCACTCTTATCCAAACGGGGCAGAATTGCTGGAAGAGTCACTGAAAATGGGCGTTGACGTGGTCGGCGGCATTCCACACTTCGAATTCACACGGGAATATGGCGTTGATTCAATGAAAGTTGCCTTTGATCTGGCTGAAAAATACGATCGTCTTATCGATATCCATTGCGATGAGATCGATGATGAGCAATCCCGTTTTGTTGAAGTTGTTGCCAAGGAAGCTTATGAACGTGGACTGGGTTCACGCACAACGGCAAGTCATACAACCGCGATGGGGTCATATAATGACGCTTATACGTACAAGTTGTTCCGTTTGCTTAAGATGGCTGATTTGAACTTTGTCTCCAATCCGCTGGTTAACATTCACCTGCAAGGACGCTTCGACACGTATCCGAAGAGAAGAGGGCTGACGCGTGTCAAAGAGTTGCAGGAAGCAGGTCTGAATGTGTGCTTTGGTCACGATGACATCTTCGATCCTTGGTATCCGCTCGGTACAGGCAACATGCTGCAAGTACTGCACATGGGGATTCATGCTTCGCAGTTGCTTGGTTACGACCAGATCGTGAATTCGATCGACCTCATTACGAAAAACAGCGCAAGAACGTTACACATTGAGGATGTATACGGTATTGAAGAGGGTAAGCCTGCCAACTTTATTGTTCTTGAAGCAGAGAATGAATATGAAGCCGTACGCAAACAAGCCGGAGTACTGTATTCCTACAGAGGCGGTCATAAAATTGCGGAATCGAAGCCGCGGGACACATCCATCATTTTTGAGGGCGGTACAGAAAAGGTTACTTTTAATAAATAATGAAGAAAATATACTCCCATTAAAGTCGCTATTTTAGCGGCTTTTTTCTTTTCTTTACTGTCTACATACAATAAGAACCAAACATTCAGCTTGCCTTAAGTGCTTCACTAGTAGCCTGCTTCCCGCCTTTTTTACGAACAAAACTAATGATCAGCAGTAGCAGCGGTAACAAGCCAAATAAAAAAATGGACATATTGCCAAGAAAATCACCCAAAGCTAACGTTTCCTCTAGGTTTTTAGGCAAGTAAGCAATAACATACAAGACTGGCAACATGGCGAATTGTATGCTCGTAATATTTTTGAGACGAAACAAATCTCGGATCCCGATTGCCGCAAAATAGTGTTTAAAAGCATAGGTTGCAAAGATCTGCATCAGCCAAAACACAATGAACAGCGATTCATATCGCTCAAAAAGAAACCCCTCAATTTCAAAACTTCGAACCATGTCGAACGTTGGCCACATTCGTGTTTGAATTCCTGGCAAAGATAAGTTTCCTACAACGGTAACAATCGTGACCAAATATATGATCGTACAACTAAGTATGCTGTATATAGCAGCTTTATTGCTTGCTTTCACGTCTACCATGTAAGCTGTGATGATGAGTAAAACTTCATATCCAGAATAGGAGAGACACGAAGGTTTAAGACCTTTCAACACAGGCATGAATCCATCGCCCAGGAGTGGTCTGAGGTTATTAATTTCAAACATCTTGCTGCTTAAAAGGAAAACCAGGGCTAACAACACAAGCGTAACGGGCAACACGATTGAAAAGACCCGGATGATGACCTTAAGACCACCCGTTAACATATAAATACCAATCCACAAACTGACCATAATGGTGACCCAAGTAGGCGTGCGCTCAAGGATGTACATACTTGTAATTTCGGCCATGACTCTAACTTCGAATGAACAAAGAACAACAAAATACACGATAATTAAAAGTCCCAATAGATAAGCAATCCACTGACCTGTGATTTCGGGTATAAATTCGAATACCGTTTTACCGGGGAATCTACGACACAAGGTTACAAGGAGGATGCTGATTGTGGTTACAATTAATCCTGATAAAATGACAGAAATCCATACATCTGGTGTCCCTACTGCTTTACTAATTGTGCGAGGGAGTGTTAGAATTCCAGCTCCGAGTATTGAATTGATAACTACAATAATTACCTCGGAGGTATTAATATTAGATGTGGATTGCTTCATTTGGCCTTCGCTCCAAACCGGAGAATATATTTCTAGGTAGTATCGCCCAACGAAGTTGTTTTATGTAAAATATGCTGTACTGATATAATGTATAGATATCCAATAATGAACTGAAGATGAGGATGCAGGTTATGCCAAAGAACGATAATATGTTAGCCATTCTATGGATGCTGAATTCAGGCACCAAAGTAACTGCAAAACAGATGTCCGAAAAGTTAGAAATCAATATAAGAACCGTATATCGATATATTGATGCATTATGTGCCAGTGGAGTACCGATCATTTCCGATACAGGTCACAACGGCGGGTATAGCTTGCTGAATCAGCATATCAAAGCACCTCTGTTATTTGAGATTGATGAAAAAAAGGCACTTCTCCAAGCTGCTGTGTTTGCAAAAGAAACTGGATACCCTTTGAGTGAAGCATTGGACAATGCCACATCCAAATTGAAAATGTATACAAATCAGGATCAGGAAAACACACTTCGCCGTCATTTAGCCGGGTTTAACGTTATCTATCGCATGGGAGATCCATCCGTTCAGCCGATCTTGGCGGAATTGGAGCAAGCCGTGGCTAATGATTGCTCTGTCGAAATTGATTATCGCAGAAGCCGAGATGAACAACCCAAGAATAGAGTAATAGACCCGTATGGAATGGTTTACTGGAATAATAAATGGTATACCATTGCGTTTTGCCACTTGAGGAATGAATTCCGCAGCTTTCGGGCAGATCGTATTCTGCGAATCAAGCTTACTCCGCTCCGTTTTAAGCGTTCGGAAGCTTTTTCAGCCCGTGAATTTTTTCTGCAAAATTTATTACCTGATGTAGGGGGCAAAGAGGGGTTAATCTCCTTGGTTATCGAAGGCCGATCAGAGGCATTGGATGACTTGGGGCTGCATTGGTTTATGGGACATTATCTGAAAGAGCGGACTTCTAATCAAGCCATCTTTTTATTTGATGAAAAATCAATTGATACATACGTCCCCTATTTTCTCCTATCCTATGGGAAGTCCATTCAAGTCATCGAACCACAACGTTTGAAGGACAGACTTGTTGCTGTTGTATCCGAGTTAATGGAATACTATCAACTTTAACAACTTCACTGACAGGATTTGAACTCATCGGATTTTGATCTGTGAGATTGATAAAAAAGTTGCGAAGCTTTGCTGCTTTGGATATGATTATCTAATGTGCAATCAAAGATAACACTTATGTAATCAATGGATGATAAAAGATAGTGAGGTAGAAAAAATGATCGCAAGAACAGAAGAAGATTTTAATGGTTTGAAGGAAATTGGCAAAATTGTGGCTTCTATTCGAGATGAATTGGTTCAAAGAACCATTCCGGGCATAACAACTAAAGAACTTGATGATCTGGCCGGAGAGCTTTTTGAGAAAGCCGGCGCAGTTTCTGCTCCAAAAAGTGAATATAATTTCCCGGGATTTACTTGTATTAGTGTTAATGAAGAAGTGGCACATGGTATTCCGGGAGATCGGGTTATTCAAGAAGGGGACATCGTCAATATTGATGTGTCTGGCTCCAAGAACAGTTATTTTGCAGATACGGGACTCTCGTTTGTCGTAGGCGAAGGTGCAGAAGTGTTAACGAAAATATGCGACGTTGTTAAACTGGCATTTGAAGCAGGTCTTAAAAAAGCAAAACCGGGCTCCAAAAAAAGCGGAATCGGAAAAGCCGTATTCCAAACTGCCAGACAGCATGAATTAACGGTTATCAAAAACCTTACAGGACATGGTGTTGGACGTGGAATACACGAAGCACCTGATCACATCTATAATTATAATGATCCATCGGATGATGAATTGTTAAAAGAAGGTATGGTTATCGCATTCGAGCCATTTATTTCAACTTCAGAAGAAGAAGTGGACCAAACAGGGGACGGCTGGACCTTTGTTACTAAAAACAGCTATGTAGCTCAAATAGAACATACGATTATTCTTACTAAAAATGGTCCAATTATTGTCACTCTTTAAGGTGTTCAAACTGAAGTCGCTAAATATAGCGACTTTTTTTGTTTTATTGGTACGTCAAAATAAATCAAAATATAAACGTCCGCTTATTAATTTATGTTGAAATTATGGAAGGATTTAACGTATATTTAGATCTGATCTTTATGTTATAGACAGAGGTGATTGATTGAGCACATCAAAAAAGCGCGTTCAAGTCATTGATGGACTGCGTGGATTCAGTCTGGTCGGCATTGTGCTGGCGAATATGCTGGCTTTCCAATATGGAATGTATGGCCAGAGCAAACCCCAACTGTTCGGGATTGGCGGAGCAGATCAGGCCTTCCTCTCATTCCTGCTGATCACTGTGGTGGGAAGTTTTATGCCGATTTTTGCATTTATGTTTGGCTTTGGAATGGTTAAGCTCTCGGGAAGCCTAAAATCACGAGATTTACGACCAAAGTGTCATCTGGCACGCCGTTTTCTACTACTGTTTGGAATCGGATTACTGCACATCATCTATCTGTGGGAAGGGGATATCCTTACATTTTATGGTGTACTCGGTTTCTTCTTGCTCATGTTCCTTAATCGGAAGCCCAAAACGCTGCTCATATGGGCGGTACTGCTACTCATGGGAGCGGGCATACTTGGTCTCCCGGCATCTAATCCGATGAACCCGCTGGCGATTGAGTCCATTCATATGGAGAACTACATCATTCAAAGTCAGGATGTATACGGCAACGGCACATACGCGGAAATCAGGAATTTCAGTAATAACGGCGATCCATTCGGCGGGGATTTGGAGTTGTCATTTGCCCTGATAGCCCTGATGTTAGCACCACTCATGACGGTGCCGATGTTCCTGCTCGGCATGCACGCTGCCAGAATTGGCACGTTTAGCGATCCCCAAACGATGCGAGCTATATATCTTCGCCGGGCATCGTTATTGATTCCAGTTGGTTTGATACTCAAAGCATACGGTGTATTGGCGCCACAATTGGGTGCGGAAGGTTGGCTCGGTATCGGAATTGGGGGGACACTTGGAGGATCGTTGCTTGCACTGGGATACATATACGCATTTGCGCTGTTGTATACGGAAAACCGTCGTTCCAGCCTGATGGGCAGGTTCGAGGCAGTAGGCCGTCTTTCGTTGACGAATTACCTGATGCAGAGCGTAATCTGTACGACAATTTTCTATGGATATGGCCTGGGACTGTTTGGAAGTGCTGGTGTGTTCATCGGAGCAATTATTGCGCTTGCTGTGTACGGTATTCAATTGTGGCTCAGTCCGCTATATCTTAAGAAATTTAGCAATGGTCCTGTCGAGTATATCCTACGGATTTGGACTTATCTGTCCTGGAAAGGGCAGCCAAGAAAGAAGAAAAGATCGAATTTAACTGCGAATGAAAACGCGCCTGGTGTCCAGTAAGCATAAAGTGTTATCGTGAAACGCAAAAAGATGCTCGTTCTACCAAAAGAAAGGGCTTCTTTATGCCGTAACGATCATCTTCCTAATGTTTCCTGTTATAATTAGTAATTATTTATAGATTCAACATATCAACCCTAATACATAAGCTAACTAATATAGTGCGGGCAGTGGTAAGGTAATGCGAAATGAAAGATGAAGCATATACATTCAACTGTTTCCACTCAAGCTTGAAAGGATCATTATTGTGCTAAAAATAATTAATTTTCTTCTTTTCTTGCTGATCATTTGGGTAGTCATCTTTTATCCTTTTCGTTTTGCTTGGTTTGAAGGTTTGAAACAGATTCCTGCAGATCTTCATGTTATTTATTTACTTTTCTTGTTCTTTGGTTATCTGATCTGTTCATCGGCTATGGGACTTATGGTTGGCAAGATGGTTTTTAAACGAAAAGAACAGTAAGTATTTGCAGGCAGGAAGGTAGGGAGCTTGGAGAATGGACAAAGGTATTTTAATCAATCAATTCTTAGAACTTTTTCCTGAATTCCACGATTGTTATATAGAACATTTGGATTTATATCAAGAGTTTCTAGGACATGTGTTTTTTGGTGATGAAGTGTCTACTTATGTTGAAGGATTGCTTCGTGAAAATGATGATACAGAACAAATTGAGAAGTTTTTCAATTTTTTGAATGGATGGCAACTCAAACGAGCCTTTATATTGTACAAGTGTTATCTACTACAATTTTGTATGATCTAGGTGGGCATACCGATATTTTGAAAAAAGCTCAATGTTATATGAAGTTACATACTAAAAGACTTTCTCAAGAAATAGAAGATCTGCACTCAGGGAAATATTTTTCATAGGATACTCTGCTGGAGATTAGGTATTCAAGAGTTTAAATCGTTGGTTTTATAATATCATTCAAAGTCGCTAAAGCAGCGGCTTTTTTTGTTTATTCATGTAATTGCCTATCTAAAAGATTGAGGGGAAAGAACTTATTTCAATGATCAATTAGATAATTATGCATCACTTTTTGCTTTGAATAGTCCTACATTCGCATCAACCAGTGGGTTGGAAGCAATGAAGGAGTTTGCTACATTACAGCCTTACGCCTGTCCTGCCCAGATTATTGACTTGGGTAGTGACTCAGCGAATCTGGAAAAGATTATGGATGCGAGACCTGATGTCATCGTAACCTTTAATGGTTCGGTCGATACCATATATTATGAGTTGATGTCGAGGGACAAGAACATTGTGTCATTTCGGATTAGATTGAATCTTGAATATGCCTTGGATGATTTTATGATTCGTATATTTGTCCCTATTAGATAAGTTGATACATTTACCTGAGGATTTGAGCCCCAGCGCTAATAAATGTTCTATCGTCGTTGATATTTAACAAAAATGTGAAAGATGAAACACTTATTTTTAGTAGATATCCCAAGATTTTTTGAGTAAGGAGTTTCTATTATGCACATATTAATAAGCCAGCTATTATATTTAATAGCTGACTTTCTTTTTATTCAAAAGTGAGCTATTCCCAATTAGCTGCGTGTTTTTGAATTAGATTAATCATCTGTTTCATTGCAGGTGAAATCCACTTATCTTTGTGATATGCCAAATATGTGGATATTGTAGGGCGGTCAGACCCAACTTCTTCGCCTTGAAATTTTTTGGATTTTAATTCTTCTTTAACAGAAAAGTAAGGAACCATCGAAATGCCTAGTCCGTTTTTCACACATTGCTTAATCGCTTCGATACTTTGGAACTCTATACTGTTCATAACATCGACTTTTTTATAATTGATGTAATCCTTGAATACAGATTTGTAACTGCAGCTACGTTCCGTATATAACACAGTTCCTTTTGCATGGTTTTTCTCATGAGGGGGACTAATAAGGACCATTTTTTCTCTCACCAAACGTTCGCAGTGTAGTTCGGGAGCCCCCCATCCCTCTTTTTCTAAGGCAACAAGAAGGTCGATCTCACCATTTTGAACAGCTTGAGAGACATCTTGGTAGTCAAGTGATTTGAGCGAAAGGTTAACTTGCGGATATTTCTCACCATACTCAACCAATAAAGAAGGGATGCGACAGATCATTAAGGATTCCGAAATACCTAGTGTCAAATTTCCCGAGGGCTCATCATTTGAAGTAAGTGCTTGCGTATACAACTCAATAATTTTATGAGCATACGGCAGAAATTGATGTCCGTATTGTGTGAGCACAACTTGTTTACCTAAGCGATCAAAAATAGGCTTACCGAACTCTTCCTCCAATTCTTTAATATGTGTCGTGACAGAAGATTGAGCATAACCGAGATGTTCAGCTGCTTTCTTAAATCCTCCTTTTTCAACAATAGTTTTTAATGTAATCAAATGGCGGAGTTCCATAGATACCCTCCTAAAGTGAGTTCATTTTTAATGAACTAAAGATTCAATAACATCAATTTTACTGTTCATTTCATTCATTTTATAATGTTCATATTCTGAAAGATATATAAACATAATTGTTAAAGGTGGATGGTTAACTTGGTACCAAAAAATAAATTGTTTGAACCTGTCAACGTTGGTTATAACTTTCTAAAAAATCGTGTAGGAGTAGCTCCAATGACTCGTACGAGTGCTACTCCGGAAGGTCTTGCCACGGAGCAGATGGCTGAATATTATGCGTCTTTAGCTCGTGGAGGTTTTGGATTTGTCATTACAGAAGGAACATACACAGATCAATTGTACAGTCAATGTTACTTTAACCAACCTGGCTTGATAAATGAAGAACAAGCTATTGCTTGGAAAAAAGTCGTGGATACTGTACATGAAGCGGATGCTGCAATTATAGTTCAGCTTGAGCATGCAGGAGCACTTTCTCAAGGAAATCGCTTCAGTTCCCATAACCTAGCTCCTTCAGAAGTGCAACCTAAAGGAGATCCTTTGGCGTTCTATGGTGGAGTTGATAAATTTCCTACTCCGATAGCTGCAACAAAGCAAGATATCGAACAAGTGATTCAGGGATTTGTGGAATCAGCAATCCGGGCAAAAGCAGTAGGGTTTGATGGTGTTGAAATTCATGGAGCCAATGGTTACTTGCTTGATCAATTCTTGACCGACTACACTAATGAACGATCAGATGAGCATGGCGGTTCGACCGAAAATCGGGTACGGCTTTTAATTGAAGTTTCATCTGCAGTCCGTAAAGCCGTTGGACCGAATTTTACAGTAGGTATTCGAATTTCTCAAGCCAAAGTCAATGACTATATCCATAAATGGGGTGGAGGTGAAGCAGATGCTAAAGTCATTTTCGGTGGATTAGGGCAAACCGGGCTTGATTACATTCATGTGACTGAATATAAGGCATGGAAGCCTGCTTTCGAAGAGAATGGGCCTTCATTGGTACAACTAGCTAAAAGATTTTCAGGTAAAATTGTCATTGCCAACGGTCAACTTGAAGATCCATTAAAAGCATCTGAAATCATCACTGATGATAAGGCTGATCTCGTGACATTAGGAAAGGGAGCTCTAGCTAACCACGATTGGGTTACTAAAGTTAAAGAAGGTAAGCTACTAGCTGAGATGAGAGAGGATAAGATACTGCGACCAGATGCAACGATCAAAAATTTTGAAATCCTTTAATGGGAACAGACAACAGTATTTTACTCAATTATGTCAAACTGAGGATGTCATACTATCTGTGTAGAGCTCTCAATCAGTGGTATGCATTCTCGACACCAAATAAATGGCTTTCAGAACTTATTGAGCAATAATAGTATTGCCATAGGTCGTTTTAAACGGATGACCTGTGGCAATTAAGGTAGAAAACAGACATTCAATTAGTGGGTTGCAATTATATACTAATTAATATTTGGAAATATCCATTTCAAAGTGATTTTAACGTTCTTATTCAGATAACAACGAAAGATGCCTGAACCTTTGATACCGCCTGTGGAATTCATCTATAAGTTACACACTATCTTTTTGGAAAGTACCTATCATAAAAGTGCGTACTATTCATAATATGTGACTCATGTATACTAAATTGTACCTCGATGTAAAGGAGAAAAGATCATGAAAAGCAAAGAAAATTCGACAACGTTGCGTATGTTAATGCCTCAATGGCAAGGGGGAGATAATCCTAATTACTCCTTTGGAGCTGAGCTTCTTGAATGGCTAGCTCCAGAGAATAACAAGCATATAACCGTTAAAGTACCTGTTTCAATGAGCGATGATACCCCCTTGGAAAAAGAGGAAGGTATTATAGGTGATATTGTGGGAAAAGAGCAATTATTAAATCAACTTGATGCGGCATATCATTTAATCAAAGCATATCAACCAGACCGAATTGTCATGTTTGGAGGAGACTGTTTAGTGGAGCAAGCCCCATTCGCTTATTTAAACGAACGTTACAGTGGTGAGTTGGGATTACTTTGGATTGATGCGCATCCTGATATAACAACACCAAAAGAATACTACAATGGTCATACTTATGTATTGGGTAATCTATTAGGTGAGGGAGCTCCTGAATTCGCTGCTAAAGTAGATAAGCCTTTTCGTCCAGAGAACGTAATGATCGCGGGAATAGATCAACCGACTGGCCAAGAATCGGAACTAATTTCAAGATTATCAATTAAATCAGCGTCCAGTTCTCAATTAAAAGAAAGTAGCAAAACTGTGCTGGATTGGATCGAAACGAATAGGATTAAATATTTGGTGATTCATTTGGATCTGGACGTTCTTGACCCGAAAATTTTCAGATCATTGCTCTTTGCAAATCCGTTATCAGACTTAGAGATTGATTTTCCTATGGGCAAAATGCAATTTTTTGAGGTAGCAAAATTGATCAATGAAGTTAGTGATGTCACTGATGTAGTTGGTCTCGGGATAACCGAACATCTTCCATGGGATGCAATAAACTTAAAACAACTACTTCAGAAAATGCCTATCCTTAACGATTAAGATGCTAATGCTTCAAAAGTATGCGCTTAATGAAAGGGACCCTCGATATTAAGGAACAGAAGCACTTTCTTCATATAGTTAGTCTCCTTAGTAGCATTCATAAGAACTACATCTGTATTAGATAGGAGAACAAACAAGTGACTGATAATAAAACTGTTAAAACGTTACGCATGCTAATGCCCCAGTGGCAGGGAGGAAATAAACCAAGTTATATTCTTGGAGCTGAGCTCCTAGCATGGTTAGCTCCAGAAAACAATAATCATACGACAGTTAAAGTACCTATATCCTATAGTGAAGATATGACTCTCCACACAGAGGAAGGTATTTTAGGAGGAATCGTAGGTAAGAACCAATTGTTGAATCAACTGGATGCAGCAACTCATTTAATTGAAGCTTATAAACCCGATCGAATTGTTATGTTTGGCGGGGATTGTTTGGTTGAACAAGCGCCATTCGCCTATTTAAATGAGCGTTATAATAGTGAAGTTGGACTATTATGGATCGATGCACATCCTGACGTGGCAACCCCAGAGGTGACGCCCAACGGGCATGCTCATATATTAGGAAATCTGTTAGGTGAGGGAGCGCCAGAATTTTCTCAAAAGGTTAAAAAGCCTTTCTTACCGAAGAACGTTATGTTAGCGGGACTTGTTCAAACAACTGAACATGAATCGGAACTTATTTCTAGGTTATCTATTAGTTCAGCAACTAGCGCCGAATTAAAGGATAATAATAAACCAATATTGGACTGGATTTCAGAAAATCAAATCAAATACGTAGTAATTCATTTGGATTTGGATGTACTTGATCCGAAGATTTTCAGGTCATTGTCATTTGCTAAGCCGCTGTCTGACAAAATTCATACTCGTATGGGTACGATGCAACTTACAGAGCTGATAACTTTAATACAAGAAGTTAGCTTGTTAACTACGGTTGTTGGACTAGGTATCACAGAACATCTTCCATGGGATGCTATAAACTTAAAAAATTTACTTAAGGATATGCCAATTCTAAAAAACTAAAAGAGAGTTTTTGAAAATTGGTAGATGTACTGATGATTATATATACTTGAGCAATTTTAGCTAATCGCTCATATAGATTAGAAATGTAAAAATCACAACAAAACTGCTTCGTCTTCATGAAACAAGGCGTTTGGTATTATCTAGTTAAGCGTGGAGTCAGAGATGCCTACTGGTCCAAGAGTTTCATCCGACATCGTGATTGGCAAACCGAAAACTTCCATGGGAATTTACAATTGTAGCTGATTAATAAACGGAAAGTGCTATCCAGAGAAAAACCACTCCTTTGCCGGAGTGGCTTCTTTGGATCATACGGAATAAGTGAAGTAGTAGACAGTTATATAACCCGAAAATAGTTCGATTACCGACAGGTAATCCATCTCCAATCGTTAGACTACCGCCGACATTAGATAATCACCTTGCTTCACTTCCTGTTCGGTAGTTTTTAACACATCCAAGTAGTTGGCAGAGTTGGTGACGATGACTGAGGTGGCAGTGATGTAACCCGCTGTCCGGATTTGCTCCGCGTCAAACTCTACAAGCAGTTGCCCGCAAGAAACCCGATCGCCCTCTTTAACTTTTTTCTCAAAAAATTGTCCTTTTAGCTTTACCGTATTCACTCCAATATGGATCAGAATCTCCATGCCACTGTCCGTGGTCAGACCGAGCGCATGACCGGTAGGAAATACGGTGGTTACGACACCATTAATTGGCGATACCAATATTCCATCTGTGGGTTCAATGACAAGCCCCTGTCCCATGGCACCTGAAGAGAAGGCGGGATCAGGAAAATCTTCAAGTAGCTGAACACTGCCTTTCAGCGGACTCACAATGATTTCCTTGTTCAACCGCGATTCGCTTGGCTCAATCGCTTGTTTTTCCTGTCCAGAAGTTTCAATCTGCGGCTCCTCAACAGTAGCCTCAAGATCCTTGAATCCAAGCAGCAACGTGAGTAGAAAAGCCAGGACAAAAGAAACGGAAACACCGATGACAACCGAGGCGAACCCCGTTGTTACGTAAGTAGGAAAAGCGAGCAGGCTGGGAAGTGAGTAAGCGACTGCCCGACCACCCCCGACTCCGATAATTGCGCCCCCGATCGCTGCGGAAATACATGCGTAAATGAACGGTTTTTTCAATCGTAAAGTAACTCCGTAAATGCCTGGTTCCGTAATTCCGAAAATCGCAGTAATCGTAGCAGATCCGGAAAGGGTTTTAAGCTGTGAATTGCGGGTTTTCAGCATAACGGCGAGCAAAGCACCGGCTTGAGCCAGCACGGCTGCGGTCAACATCGGCCGCATTAGGTCATAGCCTAGTGTCGCCAGATTATTTAGTGTAATTGGAAGAAAAGCCCAGTGAAGTCCAAAGATAACAATGACCTGCCAGAAACCACCGGTGACTGCTCCTGCCAACATTGGGCTGAATTGCATGAGTGAGGTAAAACCGCTAGCTAACCCCTGACTAACACTATTGCCGATCGGCCCAAAAGCAAGAATGGTAAGCGGGACGACAATTAGAAGTGACAGCATCGGCACAAGAATATTGCGGATAGACTGGTGAATAATCGAGTTGAACCATTTTTCTATATGAGATTGAACCCACACCGCCAGAAGGATTGGAAACACGGTGGAAGTGTACATCACAAGCACAATGGGGATGCCTAAGAAATCATAAGTTTGACCGCTATTAAACGCAGCGGAAATGGTCGGAAAGACCAGGGCTCCTGCAATAGCCAAGGATACGTTCATATTAGCTTTGAATTTCCTTGCGGCAGTAACTGCCAAAAATATGGGCAAAAAGGTGAATACACTGCTTGATGCCGCGTTAAAAATTAGATAAGTTCCTGAGGTATCATCTAGCCAGCCGAGCGCCACAGACAAAACAACCAGACCTTTGAGCAATCCAGCTCCAGCTAGCGCACTGAGCAGCGGGGAAAAAACACTGGAAATAAGATCTACTGTTTTTCCGAATATTCCTGTTTTTTCTGCATTCTCTTTAGTATCCGTTTTGCTGCCGCCATCTTGAAGGTTGGTGTACTCCATGATTCCTTCATAAACTTTGGACACGTTATTGCCGATGACGACTTGAAATTGACCGCCGCTTTTCACAACGGTGATGACTCCAGCTATATTTTTCAACGCCTGTTCATTCGCTTTTGTATGATCTTTCAGGGTGAATCTAAGCCTGGTTGCACAGTGATATACATCATTCACATTAGATTCACCGCCAACAAGTTCAATAACACGTATGGACAGTTCTTTGTCTTTATTACTCATAGCATATTGCCTCCTTCATGATGGGTAATTGATCTCAGGTTGTGAGCTGTTCGTTCCTGATGTGCCGGCTTACATCGTTTCACTTTCAAAAAGCAGCAAAACCTGAACTCGTGGCAAAATAAAAAGAAAAATCATTTTGCCATCAGTCCAGGTTTTGCCTGCTTTACCAGTCACAATCCTTTATCTAATGTGTTGTATATGAAGTTTTAGCTTGAAAGAAATAGGACTATAAAGTGCTTCGTTCAGTAAGCCGCTGGATATGAATGGTTAAGTAAACGAATTCATCTTTGTTTAAGGACTGTACATACGTTTTTTCTAAGTACTCGTTGATCTTGCAAGTGCAGGAAAAGGCTTTGACATAAGTCTTTTTCACCTGTTGATATAAAAAATCTTCGCCGCTTTGGTGAATCTCGTGGCGCAATAAGCGCATGGCGAAATATTGAAGGTGTGTTAAGAAACGCGAATAATTTAAGCTCGATTCATCAAGAACAGTGCCGTAATGGTACGTGACGATTTTCAAAATTTCGTTGACAATTTCAGTCATCTTTATCGTCAATTTCATTTCAGTGCCGTCAAGTCGGGCATTGACGACATGTAAGGCGATAAACCCAGCCTCATCTTCCCCGAGCGAAACCCCAATCATGGCGCTGATTAACTGCAGAGCATCCAATCCGATACTGAATTCCGTTTTATAGAAACGTTTAATTTCGAACAGCATGGCATTTTTAATCTCCATACCTTTGTTCTTACGTTGGATGGCAAAACTAATATGGTCGGTTAACGACAGATAAATATTGTCGCTGAGTTCAGTACCAAGTACATGGTTGGCGTGTTTTACGATCTCGTTCACAACTTCGAAATGAACGGCGGGTAATTCATGTATCAGTTCAGCCATTTTTACAGCAAATGCATGCTCGGCTAAATGGAAGATTTTATCGATCTTGTGTTCATCGACCTCATCACCTGCACTCTTTTGGAAGGAGATGCCTTTACCCATAACGATGACTTCCTTCCCCTTTGTATTGCGGGTCAGCAGAAGGTTATTGTTTAATACTTTTTCAATAATCATGTGCATCGGCTCCTTGTTTTCTGCAATATGCATAAAAAAAACCTAAGATAGTTCAAACGCCGCCAATTGGTTAACGGCATTCAAACTTTCTTAGGTATTGCCCGAATCAACGGTCACAATCCTTATTTGAGGTAACTATAGCACAAGTGATAAAGCGGTTTCAAGTTACAAATTAATCCCATTTAATTCCACTAAAAAAGTTCTTGACATGTAATGCATTACACAAGATAGAGTCCAAATTGAGAACACAATAGAACAAGGAGGACTTCAAAATGAAAAAGGGATTAAAAATTGTGACGATTGGCGGCGGATCGAGTTACACCCCAGAATTGATCGAAGGTTTTATCAAACGGCATCATGAACTTCCAATACGTGAATTGTGGCTTGTAGATATTGAAGCAGGAAGAGAGAAACTTGAAATTGTAGGAGCCATGGCTAAACGGATGGTAAAAGCGGCGGGAATCGACTGTGATATTCACTTGACGCTTAATCGAAGAGAAGCGTTGGCCGATGCCGATTTTGTCACCACCCAATTCCGGGTCGGTCTTTTGGAAGCTCGTATTAAGGACGAAACGATTCCGATTAGCCATGGGATGATTGGTCAGGAAACCAACGGAGCAGGTGGGATGTTCAAAGCATTCCGTACCATTCCGGTCGTTCTTGGAATTGTTGAGGACATGAAGGAACTTTGCCCAGATGCTTGGTTAATCAATTTCACGAACCCTGCGGGAATGGTAACGGAAGCTGTGCTCCAATATGGTAAATGGGAGAAGGTCATTGGTTTGTGCAATGTTCCGATTATTTCCTCCAAGAATGAAGCTGCTGTTCTGGAAAAAAATGAAGAGGAACTGTTCTTCAAATTTGCCGGTATTAATCACCTTCACTGGCACAAAATTTATGACCGAGATGGTAAAGAGCTAACTAAACAGGCCATCGAAAAGCTCTACGGTCCTGATGCCGAGCCAGAAAAAATGGTAGAAAATATAAAAAGTATGCGTTTCTTGTATGAGCAAATTCTCCAACTGGGTATGCTGCCTTGTCCTTATCACCGGTACTATTACATGACCGACAGCATGCTTGAAGAGGAAGTAGAAGCGGTCAATGGCGAAGGAACTCGCGGGCAGGTTGTGAAACGCCTGGAGGAAAGTTTGTTTGAACTTTATAAAGATCCTAACCTGAATTACAAGCCTAAGGAATTGGAAAAACGCGGAGGTGCTTATTACAGCGACGCAGCTTGTGAAGTTATTAATTCCGTATATAACAACAAGGGAACGCATATGGTAGTCAACACACAGAACCGCGGAGCAATTAGCGATCTACCATATAACAGTGCCATCGAAGTTACAAGTATCATTACAGCCCATGGTGCAGAGCCTGTTCACTTTGGCGCATTCCCGTCCGCACAAAAAGGGCTATTGCAGGTGATGAAGGCAATGGAGGAACTGACGATCGAAGCAGCGGTCACAGGAGATTATGCAACCGCTCTACAAGCATTCACACTTAATCCGCTCGTTACCAGCGGTGACATTGCTAAGGTAGTTTTAGATGAAATGTTGGAAGCGCATAAAGAACATCTTCCGCAATTTCACAAATAATTTATTTAGAGATTGAAGTCATTCAGGCCTGTCCCTCATATAGGGACAGGCCTGAATGTTGTTCGTTCATGAAGTTTAACGGGATGGAAGAGAAAAGAACTCATGATCTCAAATGGGCTCTTTTCTTCTTTTAAAAGGATGGATGTTGTTTTATGTAGATTTTCGTTCAATCAGTCTAAACTGAAGAGGATGAAGATTGGATGCCGAATTTTCCAGCATACTCATAATAATATTAAAGGCATTCTCTGCTTGTTTATCCACGGGGTAATGGATCGTTGTCAGATCCAGCAGGTGAGCGCTGTCTGTATTATCAAATCCCATGATTCCCACATCATCCGGAACCGAAAACCCCGAGCGTTGAATCTCCGTTAAAATACCTGCTGCTACCTCATCAGTCGAACAGGAAATGGCATCCGGCTTGTCCGTTTGTTCTATCCACCATCGCGCTATTTCCTCACCATCATGAATGGTGACTTTATTATGAAATTGCGGAAAGCCAGTGTTCTTCAACCCATGCTTCTGTACAAAATCCTCATAAGCTCTTATTCGCTCCAAGGTATTCTGTCCTTTGGACGAATACACGTTCAAAATTTTACGATAACCTCTGGCATACAGATATTCGAGACCCAGCGTATAACCTTGATATTGGTCCATAAATACGGACGGTATGGTGTCGCTGGTAAGACGCTGCCATGTTACAATTGGCCCATATTTCGTATAGGATTCGATGATATCCCACTCAATCGTCCGTACCAGACAAAGAAGGGCATCCACCTGTTTACTGCGTAACATTTCAAGCGCTACAAGCTCCTTATCACGATCTCCGTCTGTCATAAAAAGCATAATGTTGAATCCGTATTTTTGGGATATCATGTGGAATGAACGGACAAGTGACATCAAAAGGGGATTGTAAGTAACACCCATAACACCGATGACTTTTGTCGCTCCATTTTTTAAGGACTTTGCATTCGAATTAGGGACATAATCTAATTGCTCAATGATGTTCAAGACTTTTTCTCTTGTTAAATCGCTTACATAAGGATGTCTATTAATTACCCTTGAAACGGTTGCTGTAGAAACGCCTGCAAGACGTGCAATCTCTTGAATATTTGCCATCTGATCCACCTCATCATAAGGATAGCACGATTTTAATTGTTTACAAGGTAGAGGCTATCATCTCGATATGTGACCAGGTAATGGCATGTTAGATGTTGAGAACAAAAACTTAAATCCTCGCAATGTGACACGTATTTTTCATTAACCTTCTACGTTGGTTGAAAAACCGAAACCACGTTTGTTAGAAGCTCACCTTTAACAAACGTGGTCGAGACGGCGGCTAGATAAGACGCTAAGAGCTTGAGTTTGTCCTTTCCGCCAGTTTAGTAATCAACTCGATATCTTGTTCGGTTAATTGTTCAAAAAAATGTTTGCGTATTGCCTTGGAGAGGTAGGGACGGGCATCATCTAACATTGATTTTCCAGAAGAAGTGATACTGACTTGTACTCCACGATCGTTGTCTAATGGTTTCTTCATCACGAGTCCACGTTTTTCCATACGCTTCAGATGATGAGATAATCGACTTTTATCCCAGTCCATAGAGTCGGCTAATTCCTGTTGGCGAAGACTACCATCCCCAAAAAGGACTAATCGGTCCAATACTCCAAAATCACCCTCTGACAATCCTGAGTGATCGGCCATATCTTTGACGATACGACCGAAGATGGTCTGAAAGGAACCTTTCCACATATGCCATATTCGCATTTCTTCTTCGTTAAGTTCATTTTTATCCATAGGAGCATAATAACATGGTTGACGCGTCAACTTCAATGCGCTAAATTTGATCCAAGGTTGACGTGTCAACCTAGTTCATATGGACCCACCAATCACAAAAAAAGGAGATTATAACTATGCAAGATAAACCTGTCGCTCTGGTCACCGGGGCTAATAAAGGTATCGGCCTTCAAATTGCGAAGGATCTCACGAAACAAGGATTCACCGTGCTCGTTGGATCTCGTAGCCTCGAGAATGGAGAAACTGCCTCAAAAAGCATCGGTTCAGATTCACACGCTCTCCAGCTCGACGTTACAGATGAAAACTCCATCGCTGCTGCTGCAGAACGTATTCGGAACGAATTTGGTCGTCTCGATGTACTCGTGAACAATGCGGGGATCTCGCACGCAGGCAGATCGGGTGAACCATTTCCGAACGGTGGCGCAGCGAGTGGTCTTTTGACCGTTGCTTCGCTTGAAGATATTCGTACAGTTTATGAGACTAATGTTTTTGGAGTTATTGCTGTTACGCAGACGATGTTGCCACTTTTGCGGGAGGCCCCGGCAGCACGTATCGTCAACATAGGCAGTACCGGCGGCTCCCTTAGCTGGAACTCTATTCCCGAAAACTCGCATCGTGCGATGTTTGGTGCCTATTCGGCATCAAAATCAGCTGTTCATGCGGTGACACTTGCCTTTGCATTTGCGCTTGAATCAACAAACATCAAGGTCAATGCGGCATGTCCAGGCTTCACATCGACTGCGCTTAATAATTTTGCTGGTACTCGTAGTGTTGAACAAGGGGCTCGTGAAGCGGTCCGGCTGGTGATGATTGGAGCGGATGGCCCAACAGGAACATTCTCAGATGAGGATGGACCCATTGCTTGGTGATCATAGTTATACAATGAGGGCGAGTAACTTAAGGAGGATTTCATGATGCGCGTTTTCGTAACAGGAGCAACAGGCTACATCGGTTCCGCTGTCACCAGCGAACTTATTGAAAGGGGGCATCAGGTCATCGGTCTCGTGCGTTCAGACAGTAGTGCTGCGAAACTAAAAGAGTCCGGGGCCGAAGTACACCGCGGTGACATCAACGATCTTGACAGCCTCCGTAGTGGTGCAGCTGCTGCGGATGGCGTCATTCATCTGGCATTCCATCACGACTTCTCGAACTTCGCTGGAGCACTCACAACAGATCTGCATGCCGTAGAAGCGATGGGGGCGGCACTTGAAGGATCTGGCAAGCCGTTCGTAATCACCACACATGTGAATGGAGTGGCAACGGAGAACATGGTGTTAGCGCTGGCAGGGCGTGGAGTGCGTACATCGATTGTAGAGCTTTGTCCATCGGTACACGGTGAGGGTGACACAGGATTTGTGCCGAGCCTGATCAATATTGCCAAGACTAAGGGCTTCTCAGCCTATGTGGGAGAGGGGAACAACCGCTGGCCGGCTGTGCATCGCCTTGATGCCGCGCATCTATATTGTCTGGCGTTAGAAAAGGCACCCGCTGGTTCACGACTAGATGGGGTCGCAGATGAAGGAGTGCCATTTTGCGACATCGCGAGTGCTATTGGTGAGCAGCTGAACGTACCTGTAGTCAGCATTTCACGCGAAGAGGCAGATGCCCATTTTGGCTTTCTCAGCACACTCGCATCGCTCGATATCCCGAGATCAAGCATTGCAACTCAGGAACTTATGGGATGGCGGCCAGTGCAACCTGCACTGATTCCCGACCTTAAACAGTCTCATTACTTCAACAACTGATTGGAATTTTCACGCCTTTTTAAAAAAATAACAACCATTAATAGAAGACACTCCATTCGTCAGGGGTGGCTTCTTCTTTTGCTAATGTATTCTTAAGACGTGGAAAAAATAGGTTCTTGAATTTCTTTCCCGATGTACAGCCGAATCCGAGATTGTGATAGGCTGTATCTACAAAAGTATTACACATTCTAAATGGAAGGGGATGATTTACCTGGATCAGGAACTTGCGACCACGATTGCTATCGAATTTAAGAACAATCAGAAGGTGTTGAATGCGATCGGTGACGAAACCCGGCAAGCCATCCTCATAGCCTTGATTCAAGGGCCGCAAAAACCCGGCATGCGCGTAGGAGAGATCAGGATGAAAACTCATCTTTCCCGACCGACCGTATCACATCATCTGAAAATATTGAAAGAATCACAGATAATAAGTGTTCGTAAAGAAGGAACTCTCAACTATTACAGCCTTGACTCCGGTAGCAAGTTGAAATTGTTGAAAAACCTGGTGAACGAGATAGAAAAGTTGCTAACGCAATGTGAAGAACAAGCATCGGAACAACAATTAGAAAAAACGGGGAGGGGGAGTTGCGAATGAATCAGACAGTCGCAGCGGCAAACGGAGTGGACATTCCTCAACTCGGGTTCGGCCTATATAAGATCAAAGACGGGGGGACCTTCGAAAGGACTGTCGAGGAGGCTATTCGAATGGGTTATCGCCATTTCGATACGGCCAAAATTTACGGTAATGAAGCGGCGCTAGGTCGGGTCATCCAAAACAGCGGCATTCCCAGGGAGGAGTTCTTCATTACCTCCAAGGTATGGACGACAGACCTGGGGTACCGTGCGACGAAAAAGGCGTTCGAGCAGACTTGCCAGAAGCTGAACGTAACATATCTCGATATGTATTTGATTCATTTTGCCGGTCCTCAATACGTGAACGCCTGGAAGGCGATGGAAGAGTTATACGACGCAGGTAAAATCAAAGTTATAGGTGTAGCCAATTTCGAGATCCGGCATCTGGAGCATCTGAAGAAACATTCCCGGATTTCGCCGATGGTAAATCAGATCGAGACCCATCCGGAATTTCCGCAACACGAATTGCATGATTATATGGTTCGACATCGGATTCTGCATGAGGCTTGGGGACCGTTGGGGCAGGGAAGCAAAGCGCTGCTGGAGCATCCGGAGCTGGTGGCAATTGCCCTTTGCCATCAGAAGTCGGTTGCGCAAGTCATTTTGCGCTGGCATCTGCAACGCGGAATTATTGTCATCCCCAAATCATCGAATCCTCAACGGGTAAAAGAGAACAAAGAAACATTCGACTTTGAGTTGAATGAGAAGGAAATGGAACAAATACGACGGTTGGACACGGGTAAGAGATATTCCGTAAGTCCAAATGGCTACATGGTCAACCCGTTTTATATCAATTTGATGAAATTATTTATTCGTTCTCATTGATGGATCATATTTCTGCGGTACTGGTAGGGCGTAACTCCGTATTCCACTTTGAACAACTGGATAAAATATTGATTTTTTCGGTAACCAACCATCTGCGCTATATCGGCTACACGGAGTTCCGAATCTTGAAGCAATTGAGAAGCCTTCTCCAATCGCTTCCTGGAAATGTAGTTTGACACATTTTCGCCCGTCTCCTGTTTAAACAGTTTGGAAAAGTAGACGGGATGGAGATGTGCAACTTTCCCCAGTTCGTCCAGGCTAAGGCCATGTGACAGATGGTCTTCGATATACGTTTGTACTTTGTCAACGATGGTTTGAATGGACATCTGTTTGTTGTTTCTGATCCGACTGACCCGATCCATGAGAGTTGAGGATAGTTCATCAGGATAACGTAACTGGTTGAATATCCACTCCACAGTTTCAGAGGGATCGCGATCCTTATCCGTCAGATATACATATAGAATGGTCTCCATGAGAAAGATTATTTTTTGCTTATGGAGATGGATTTGATCATATTTTTTAATGATATTTCCCGCCGACTCCCAATCACCGCATGACGGAGAATGGTTGAATATACCATTGAAGTCTTCTAAGTGTACGTCCTCATTAAGAAAGAATCGGTAGAACATCTGTCGGGTCACGTTTCGGTCGGTCAATGAAAAGGGAGGAGACGCGATCGATTGCTCCAGTTGGATGGTCAGTTCTGCAGCAACTTCTTCCGGAACCAGACCGAACAGTCGCGTTCCCGCAGTCCAAACGAGGCGATCCAATTTGTCTCCGACTGTACGTTTTATAACGTCCTCATGTTCTTGTGTGAAACCCTCCAACTTTAAGCAGCAAAAACGGTGTTCCTCTAAGAATTCAGTATAAGCATCATATTGCTTTCTTAATGTCTCGTTTTGACCAAGCAGCGAAAGCAGATACGCCAATCCATCGAAGTTCTCCCATGCGATAGGTTGAGCGGGCCGTGTCTTTGTAATATTGTTGATGGCTTTAGACATGGCTTTCTCCACGTCATCTTTGTCGACAGGTTTGAGCAAGTAATCCAGCGCTCCTAAACGAATTCCTTGTTGCGCATATTCGAACTCGGAGTAGCCAGAAAGGATGATCACTTTGGTTGGCAAGTTATGTTGGTGGATATGTTGAAGCAGATCAATACCAGACACCTCAGGCATTCGGATGTCAGTGATCAGAATATCGATGTGGTTTTGAGTCAACATGTCTCGGGCTTCAATCGAATTGGTCATCGTCTCGATCTGATCAATGCCAAAGGTGTTCCAATCGAGCAAGTGCTTCATATATTCAACGACATAATGTCCGTCATCCACAATTAATAATCGCATTAGTTATCTCCTTTCACCACGGGAATGCTGATGAGCAGCAGGACGGACAAGCCGCCCCAATCATTAGTAGTAAAATGTAACCCGCTACGTTCGCCGTACGTATTTTTCAGACGTTGATTTACATTCCAGAGCCCTACGCCCTTAATTCCTTCAGGTGGGGTATCACTCTCAAGCCGAGCCTCTAGGCTGCGGATATCATCCAGCGAAAGACCTTTGCCGTCATCGGAGACCTTGATCGTTATTCCAGACTCCGTCTGTTTTACATCAATCGTCACCCGATGGGCACCTTGTTGTCCTTCAATTCCATGTTGAATCGCATTTTCAACCACTGGCTGGATGATCAGCGGCATGAGGGGAAGGGAGGACAATTCCGACGGCAGATCAATACTGTACTCCATTTTTTTGCTTAGAGCCATAATTATCAGGAAATGTTCCGCAAACTGAAGCTCGCTTTCCAGCGTGACTTCATGCCGGTCCAACTTCGTTAAATAACGATAATATTCAGCTAGATGTTTGCTCATGCGCATGACAGAATCAGGTGAAAACTGAGCCACCGACATGATGAAAAACAAACTGTTGTACAAAAAATGAGGATTAATCTGAGCTTGGAGTTGTTGAAGTTCCGCACTTCGTCTTAGTTCCGTTTCAGTCTTCAAGGATACGAACAGATCCTGGATCTCGGTAACCATATGATTAAAACTTCTGAAAAGGCTGTAAAACTCTCTATCCGTATTTTCGGTAATACGAGTATTATGATTGCCTTGTTCGACCTGTGAAAACTTCCGCTCCAACAAACGAATATTACGGTAATAGTTCCGGTAAAACGTAAAGATCACAACCAGACCAAGCGTGAACACGGCTAAAATGCTGGCAAAAAAAACTTTGCGGTTGCGGTCAATCGGTTGCAGAAAATCATTCGTCTGTGTATATGTAATCAGGTAGGCGTCGATTGATTCAATATATCGGGAAAGAACATAGTAATCGTCCGACTTGGTATGATAATCATATTTCAAAGTGATCTCCGGCTGTGGAGCAAGCATATCAGTAACCGCTTTCAATAGATCGTTGTCGACTTCTTTCTCACTCCATAACTGATGGGAATTAAACCAAAAAAAAGCGTTTGAGCTGTCGTTGTTCACAGCCTTTTTCAGCAGATTTTTCAAATAATCGGTATTCAGCTTTACACCAACGACGTACTGAGTCGGTTCATTTTGTCCGGATTTTTGGATGTAAGGGTAGAGGGCAAAATAATACAAGCTATTGCCGACGATTTGCCATCCCCGTTGATGAACATCCTTGAACGGAAGTCTCGCCTCCGGCGTACTGTTGGTGGACAGAAACGTTTCTTCAGACTTCCAGTAAATGCCGATCGATTCAATCGATCGACTGGAGAGGAGTGTTTGCCGCAAGCGATCAACAATCTCGTTTTTCTTCATTTGGGAATCGTAATTGCTCAGCTCGATAACATGCCTCTGATAAAATCGGACATCACTGTCTGCCGCATACTGAACCCCGTACATGTTAGCTTCGTATATAATCCCGTCTAATATGCCTTTCACATAATCAAGCTGGTTTTTGGAAGCGCCAATCAGATTTTCTTCAAGTGTCTTGGAGCTTAATCGGTTCATCACGAAAAACAAACTTAACGTCAGTAGCAGAAAAAAAACAAAGAAATAGATAAATCGCTTCATATACATTTTTCTGATCATATGTGTTTCCTTTCATATCGTCAAACGCAGAAGTTTAAACTCCAGATCGGATTAACTTTAATATAAGCCAAACTTTTGAAAAGCGGAAGGGCAGCAACGGCGATAAATGAAAGCGGTTTTAAAGTGCTTCAGGGTGGGGTGATGATCTTGAAATTTTGGCATTTTGGAGTGAAAGCGCTTTTGTTAAGCTTATCTTCAAGGATCGCTTTCGAAAAGCCATCATAGAGGAGGTATGCAACATTAACGAGATTGTGCCCGCCAGATCCGCGAAAAAAACAAAAACAAAGCTTTCCCAGCGGACTTCATTCAAAAAGGAAATTAAGAAAAGCTGGCCTTTGTACGTACTGTGTATTCCCGCATTTGTGTTTGTCTGCATCTTTTCTTATGGCCCGATGGTAGGTTTGCTCATGGCATTTCAGGACTACAAACCATGGCTGGGCATCACAGGTTCACGGTGGATCGGGTTAGATAATTTCGAACGAATTTTCCAGTACAAAGAAGCCACACAAGCGATTGTTAATACGTTAATTATCGCCGTTTCTAAAATTATCGTTGGTATTATCGTTCCAATCGTCATGGCTATACTGTTGAGCGAGATCCGAAATATGGGCATTAAGAAAAGTGTACAGACACTGGTGTATCTGCCGCATTTCTTGTCTTGGGTTACGGTCGCGGGGTTGATGATCGATATTCTCGGATTAGACGGAGGAATCAATCACATCTTGACACGGATTTTCGGGAACGATCCCATTTACTTCCTGGGTGATCCTGATCTGTTTCGATTTACGGTTGTGATCAGCGATGTGTGGAAGAGCTTTGGCTTTGGCATGATTGTTTATCTGGCGACCATTGCGGGAATTAATCCATCTTATTACGAAGCGGCCGAGATCGATGGTGCCACACGCCGGCAGCAAATTCGATACGTAACTTTGCCTAGCATGTTGCCCATGATTATCGTCATTTCTACGCTGAGTCTGGGCAATATTCTGGACGCGGGCTTTGATCAGGTTTTCAATCTGTACAATCCGCTTGTCTACAGTACGGGAGATATCATTGACACCTATGTCTACCGTTCATCCTTGTTAAACGGGCAATACGGCTTCGGGACCGCTGTAGGACTGTTTAAATCGGGAATTAGCTTGATCTTGATCGTTGTCTCTTACAGGCTGGCCTATAAGTATGCCAATTACAAAATATTCTAACAAGGAGGGAGAGGGATCATGTACCATAAAACGACAGGTTATAGAGTATTCTCCTATTTTAATTACGCGTTCATGATACTGGCGGGTCTGGCGTGTTTTCTTCCACTGCTTCATCTGTTGGCGCAATCTCTAAGCAGTAAAGCGGCCATTAGCGGTAATATGGTTTCATTTTGGCCGGTGGGGTTCAACGTGGATGCCTATGTAAAAACGTTCAACAACTCTAATTTCAACGGTGCCATGCTGACATCCATCACTCGAACCGTATTGGGTACAACCATCAGCATGTTTATCCTTACCTGTGCAGGATATGCCCTGTCCAAAGAATTTCGGGGTCGTAACGTGCTCATGTGGTTTTTTATCTTTACCATGCTCTTCTCGGGGGGATTGATACCTTCTTACATATTGATCACCGCCCTTGGATTAAAGGATACAATATGGGCCCTTGTGCTGCCGGGAGCTTTCGGTGCTTATAATCTGATTCTTCTCGTCAACTTCTTCAAAACGATTCCCAAAGCCTTGGAAGAAGCAGCATTCATTGACGGGGCGTCCTTTTTCGTAATCCTCAGCAAAATATATCTACCCTTATCTCTGCCTGGCATCGCGACCGTATCCTTGTTCATTATGGTGGGGCACTGGAACTCTTGGTTTGACGGGATATTGTACATGTCAGATGCAAGTAAGTATCCGCTGGCTTCGTTCTTACAGACGGTCGTTGTGCAGAGCAATATGCAAAATATGGCGATGAGCCAGTCTGAAGTCGCAGCCATGTCAGAGCAAAGCATCAAGGCAGCTCAAATTTTTGTCAGCACGCTACCAATCATTTTGGTCTATCCTTTTTTACAACGTTATTTCGTAAAGGGAATTGTACTAGGAGCTGTCAAAGAATAGTTAGGATGACGAAAAATTGGATCACTATATATTTTCAACTAACCATTTACACGATAACGGAGAGGACAGAAGAGACCTGAAGAAGCAGAGCGTGCGCATTTATCCCCGGAATTTCACCTTTGTAAAAGTGAATCAAAAATTCTGGGGATAACAGCGATCAGAAGGTTGTTCTGTCATCGGAGTGTCAGTGTAAATATGCAATTAGTTGAACTTATATAGAAAATAAATTGAGTGAGTGAAGGGGGCATGTTTCCATGAAGAAAAGAACTGATTTATGGAAAATGGTAAGTATGGTTATGCTGTCGGCTATTCTTGTGGCTGGCTGTAGCAAAGGGGAGAGTGCTTCCGAGACCGCACCGGCATCGGTGCTTAAAGACGGAAAATATGATCCGCCGTTTACAATCACCATAGCCAAACAACAGGATGAAAATGCTGGAAAGTACATCAACGGTGAGACTTTGAATGACAATGTATTGACCCGCTGGGGCGAACAAAACCTGGGTATCAAAATCCAAACCACCCTGCTGGGAGGTGATGCTTCACAATATAATACCAAGCTGCGGCTGGCACTGACGGGTTCCGAGAAACTACCAGACGTTCTGCCCGTCTATGACACCATGCTGGTCAATGATCTGATTGAGTCGGGGCAGGTCAAGGAGATTACAGAAGACATCTCAGCCTACATGCCTGACCGGATAAAAGAAATATACAAACAATACCCGACCACCTTCAATCCAGTGGTTAGAGAGGGTAAGGTCTACGGGATGGCGATTGCGCCGAATCTGACGGAAGGCGAAGTCATGCTGATCCGCCAGGATTGGTTGGACAGATTGGATTTGAAAGCGCCAACAACGATTGAAGAGTTTGAACAAGTCATCGCGGCGTTCACTAATGAGGACCCAGATGGGAACGGCAAGAAAGACACATACGGCTTTACTTTTTCAGGTAAAGATTCCTACAACACGGGCTGGGTCAGCGATCCAGTCATGATATTCAGCGCATACACGGGCAAACATCTTCCAAGGCAATGGCATAACGACAATGGCAAACTAACCTATGGATCTGTGGCTCCTGGCAACAAAGAGGCACTTGCCAAGTTACGCGATTGGTATGCACAAGGGTACTTGAACAAAGAATTGGCCACCCAAGGGGCCTGGGATGCTCTGTCCGATTTTACGGAGGGGAAAGCTGGTATCATCATTGGTCGTCCTTGGCTGTACGACAGTGTGAAGGACGTAGAGAAAAATGTGGATGGTGCAAAAATTAGTGCTTATCCGACCATTCAAGGTGTGAACGGTGATAAGACCTACCAATCCGCCCAGTTGAACGATGGTGTGTTCATGTTTAACAAGGATTTTCAGAACATGGAAGCCTTCTTCCTGTACTACGATAAAATGTACGACGCAGCGTTCAGCACGGGAGAGTTCAAATACGGCTACGCTCAAGGATACGATTACGATATCGTTAACGACGAAGTCACTTTTGATCCAACGAAATTTAATACGCCATTAGAGGCTGTGCAGGGCGTTGGGAAAATGGCATTTACCAAAAATACGCCGAGTGTTGATGGTCCCGGCCAATCCTACTACGATCTGGCGAATGGAGTTAAAGCCGACACGGGTGTCCTCATTCAGAGCGCCTCGAAGGATCAAACGACGCAGGACGGATATCAAATTTCGTATGAAAACAGAGATGTTTTACTGCCAAATGAGTTTAACGGTCCACCAACGCCAACGATGCAAAATGTGTGGGAACAGTTGACCACCATGGAACAGGAGACGTTCACCAAAATCATATATGGCAATGAGCCGCTTGAAGCATTTGATACCTTTGTGAAACAGTGGCATGAAAAAGGCGGAGACACCGTGATCGAAGAAGTTAACGAATGGTACAACCAAGCCAGTGAGACGGATGTAATGACACTGATGAATTTGAAATAAAGTCTAGTTTCACCTGAACCAGCCTTCCGGCAACAGGAAGGTTGGTCTTCTAAAAAAAGGAGATGATGAGACATGATCAAAGGTAAATCGTGGATGGCTATCGTCATTGCATTGATGTTGTTAACAGTGCATTTAACGTCCTCAGCTCAAACCGTTCACGCTGCTGCTGGTGAAGAGACCAAGATCGCCGCAACACTGTTTGTCCTGAAGAATGAATCCGAAGTATCCAATGCCAAAATTCATTGGGCACCTGTCCAGGGAGCGACTGCATACGAGTTATACAGATCAGAGAACAATGCGCCTTATACGTTATTACAGACCTTAACAGGTACAACGACGGATGATTATGAACTCAATATAGGTAACACATACAAGTATCAAGTGAAGGCATATGGCGGAACTTCCTTGTTAACCTCCGCTGCCTCGCCAGAATATACCCCTTACAGCCTTCCAGAGGACCTCACAACTTTTGATAACACAACGCAATCAACGCTTATGCTCCCGAATGAACTTAAAGTTGGAGACACCTACTACAGATTTAATTTCGTGCAAAAGTCATCAGGCGGTTTTGGCGAAATGATTCAACAGACATCAACGGATGACATCACATACGGTAACCACAAAGTGGTCCTGTCCTACACGGATCATCCCGATCTGGCGAATTCAAAATTTGAGGGGATCAATATCCTCTACCATGCGCCAACGAACAAGTTTGTTTTTTGGGCTCACTATGAAAACAGTATAGACTACACACTTGCCAGAGTATCGGTGGCTTCAGCCACGCCTGGAGAAGACTTTACATTTCACAAAAGCTTTCGGCCGGAAGGGAACCAATCCCGGGATATCTCCATTTTCAAAGATGATGATGATTCGGCGTATCTAATCTCTACGGCCAATAATAATTCGGACACCATCCTATATAAGTTGACCTCCGATTGGCTGGATGTGGATCATCAAGTTTCAGTTATCTATCAAAATCAACACAGGGAACTGCCCAAAATGATCAAAAAAGATGGCATTTATTATTTGTTCTCTTCCCAAGCGGCAGGCTGGTATCCGAGCATACCCTTGTATTCTTCAGCAACAAGCATAGACGGAGATTGGTCTGAATTACGGACGATTGGTAACACGTCAACCTTCTCGGCGCAGTCGGGTTCCGTCATGCGGGTGAAGCCAGATACGGGTAACAACGTGGTTATGGTTGCATATCGCTGGATGTTCGGCTGGGCAGGCACGCAAAATGGAACAACGGAGGAACGTTTGCTTCCCGTTTGGTTCTCCGATGGTTACGCATTTTATGATTATTTTGATCAAGTCCTGTACAACACAAACAATGATGTTGTCATTCCCGTTCAGAATGGAAAACTGCTGTCGCAAGGCAAACCTGCAACAGCCCAAACGGCTACCGGAACGAACCCGGCAAGTTTTGCTAATGATGGTAACTATCAAACCGAATGGATCGGCACAGGCAGTTCCTGGCCACATTGGTGGAAGGTCGATCTCGGCTCCGTTCAACAGTTAAATAATGTGCAAATCTCCTGGTGGATGCAAAAAGGCTCCGAAGGTTATTACAAATATAAAATAGAGACCAGTACGGATAACGTAAACTGGACCGTGGCATTGGATCGAACCAATAATACATCTTACGGTTTCACATCAGATACGCTATCGAGCACTGCTGCCAGGTATGTACGAATTAATATGCAAAATGCGGCACTTCATAACAACCCCAACAATTGGTACACGCCAAGACTTTGGGAAGTGAAGGTATTTGGATCGGAGACCAATTAACGATGTTCCTAAAAGAAGAGAGGTAACGGTGTGAATAATCAATTAACCAATGGTGGCATCTGGAATGATTCAAGCGGTAATCCAATCCATGCTCATGGTGGACATATGTTATTCCATGATGACTATTATTACTGGTATGGCGAAGATCGGAGAGACGATATTTATGTGAGTTGTTACCGTTCCAAAGATCTATTCAACTGGGAGTTTCGAAACCATATCTTGACCACCTCTACACCAGCTGCACCCATTCGAGTTCGGACAAATCTGGCATTAGTGAACGATAAAGGTGGAAAGGTAAATCTCGAACGGCCTAAAGTACTTTTCAACGCGGTGACAAAAAAGTTTGTCCTCTGGGCTCACTATGAGAATGGTAACCATTACAGCGATGCCGCATGCGCCATTGCCACATCGGATTCTCCGGATAGTCATTTCGTGTATCATGGCAGCTTTAATCCGTACGGGTATATGTCGCGTGACTGCACGCTCTTTCAGGACGATGACGGAACGGCTTATTTTATTTCGGCTGCCAGAGACAATGCGGACCTGCACATCTATCGTCTGCAGGAGGATTATCTCAATGTGGAAAGTCTTATCGGAAAGCTGTGGCAGGGGGAGTATCGGGAGGCGCCAGCCGTCTTCAAACGGAAAGGGAAGTATTATATGGTGACCTCATTTTGCACGGGTTGGGCTCCCAATCAAGGGAAATACGCGATGGCTAATACGATGGATGGTCCATGGGGGATGCTCAGCGATTTTGGCGATGAAACGACGTACCAAACGCAACCAGCGTTTGTGCTGAAACGATCAGCGGAGGAGTATCTGTATTTTGCAGATCGCTGGAACGGATCGGATTATTTTCAGTCCAGCTATGTGGTACTGCCCATTGAATTCAATGGGGACATTCCGATTCTAAATGATTATTCCACATTATCTTTGCGAGAGGACGTACATCGGATTCATTTTGAACGATAATTTGAACGATAAAACGACTGATGAGAAAAGACTTTGATCCTACAGCGAATGCAGGTTCAAAGTCTTTTTGGATGAATTTTATAATTTCAAATCTAACGAATAACGATCGCGAAGTACTGAACAATGGTGGAGCTCATGCCCAGCCATAACAAATGCAATCGATCGAGCTGAAGCAGGATTATCACTGACGATCCCTTTACAGAGCCATGCTTCCGGGGTGAGGTGACGAAGCATAAGAATGGTTGAGCGGCGTGTGACGGCATATTCTTCGCTCAAATCGGCCAGGGTATACGCATTAAAAGGGTGGGTCTGCATAAGCACGTCCTGATCGTAGCCGGGATGATTCGCTTGGTCACCTCTGGCGATGCGAAGCAATCGGCTACTCATGATGCGTTCGTTATCCAAAAGGTGACCGATGACCTCTTTCACGCTCCATTTGCCTTCGGCGTACCGATAATTTGCTTGCTCCTCTGTCAATGAAGTGAGCAAAGTTGGTACGATGTTGGCTTGCAGCTCTAGGCGTTCGATGATGTTCCCTTCAGGAACAAGCTGGATGTACCCTTCATAATAAGCTGCATATTCCTCTGTAGTTGGTCTTTCAACCATGGTAATGCCTCCTTTGTGATCATAGATCTGGAATATATTGTAGCATAAATCTTACAGTATGAAATTAGCCCCTCCGCTTTATGAGCGGAAGGGCCGTTTCATGTAATTTAGGCAGTTTTCAAGGTTACATGTTGTACCACTTCTAATGCGTTAGTCGTATCCCCTTATTTTGAACAAATCTCTCTAAAACCTCAAAATCCTCCGTCACTTTTTTGAAAGGCAACGTGTCCAATACCTGTTCCCGGTAACTCTTTTTAGCCGCTGCACTGAGACGGGAGTCAAGTATGCTGAGTATGCCAAGGTCCGTTTCACTACGAATCAAGCGTCCCGTTCCTTGACGCAACCGAAGAAGCATGTCCGGTACAAACACCTCCATGAACGGATTCTCCGTTACAGATGCCTTATATTCATAAACAGGATCCGATGGAACAGGGAAGGGCAGCCGGAAAATAATGACCTGTGACAGGTCAGACCCCTCGATATTCACACCTTCCCAGAATACACCAGTACCCAGGAGGACACCTTTGCTTTTCCTGAAATCGGCGATGACACTGTCCTGTGATGATCCCTCTTTTTGAACATGGAGTGCCCACGTATATTCATTAGCCCTTGAGATCAACTTTTTGTGAATGTACTTCATGTCCTCTTTTGCTGAAAAAAGGACGATTGTTCTTCCTTGAGTTAGATTACAGAGTTGAACCAATTCCTTATAAGCTGCTTCAAGATAGATTTCGCGCTGGTCATGTTGGTAATATGGAATTTTGTTCGAAATGTACATCGTGGCATGGTTGGTGTAGTCAAAAGGGGAGGGTTGGCGCTCTAAGAAATCTCCCTTATAACCGAGGGAGTGCGTCATATAAGAATATTGTTCCTCCAGCGTATCCCCGCCTTGGCACAGTGTTGCTGATGTTAGGATTACAGGTACCTTGCCATTAAATAAAGCGTATTTCAGAAATTGGCTTATATCTTTGGGACAGATACTGATCGTGGCTACTCCCAGGGGACTGCTTGCCCATAAGAGATAGTTGTCCTCTATTTCAGATAAGACACGAATGAGGGTAATAAGCCCGTTGATGGCTTCAAAAGCGTCATCGATCTCCCGCTCGTGGCGTGAGGTCAAAATGGAAAGTCGCAGACTGAGATCTTTTAAATCGTTTAAGACTTGGTTTAACGGTATTCCTTTGATTTCCGACACTTTGATTCGGTCGTTATCCTGCTTGGCATGGTGGAGCAGATCCGAGTTTACCTGTTTGAAGATGCGCTCAGCGCAGTTTTTGATGAACTTGGATTGTGAGAAGAGACTTTTATCCCCGGACTGCTTCGTTAGAAGCTGCACCGTGGTATCCAGAATGCGGCAAATTCCCCGATAAGTGAACTCAAGTGTTCTGGCATCCCGAACTTTTGCTTCCAGATTATGCGCTTCATCAATGACGATCAGAGCAGGCTGTTCTGAGATGATGCTCTTGGTTCCTTCTTTTTTCTTCATCAAATCCCGTATGAGCAAGTCTTGGTTCACGATAATAAAATCAATCTCGTGAGCTTTTGCATTTAATTTCGCTCTCATGTCGTAAAACAAACATGCATTTTTGTGATGACAACGTTCAAATTTGCAATCATTCACGGAAACGTGGGACCATTCGGCATCACTAACCCCAGCTTTAATATCGGCTCTTTCATCGATTTCATAATCTAATATGCGATGCGCAAGGGTGGACACGGAGGAGTTAGCATCATCAAGATTGATCCATTCCGCTGCTCTACTTCGGCAGGCATACTGACCCATGCCTTTTCCCACCACGGAGCGAACCGTTGAGAATCCCAACCGGCTACCAATAGTCCTTAAATCTTTATGTATCTGTTCCGAGAGCTGAATGGAGGATGTTGCTATAATGACTGGTTTCTGAGACATTTGATTCGTGAGCAGACTTGGGATCAGGTACGCAAAAGACTTACCGATTCCGACACCAGCTTCAATCATGGCATTATGCCCATGGATATAAGCATCGGCGATATCGAGAGACATTTCTTGCTGTCCAATTCGCTCTCTAAGGCCAATTCGGGGGAACCGGTCATATATTCGGAAGATGGCGTTAACCAAAGAACGTTCGATTTCCTTGTCCGGTTCCTGCTTATTCATTTTATAAAGTTCATTTAACCAATTCATAACGATCGCCCCTCTTCCGAATGATGATCTTCTTGTACTAACTTTGGAGACGATTTACCTCACAATGTAGTTGTAACGGCATTTTTTAATCTGGATACGCCTTCCTGTAATTGTTCATCTGACAAATGTGCAAAAGATAAATAGATACCATACTTCATACCAACAGCCGTTGAACTGCTGACTTCTGAGTATACCACACCTTGTGACCGAGCTGATTCCCGAAAGGCCTCATAAGTGGACACATTACCTCGCCACCAGCCAAACACGTGGAGGCCCGCTTCATTCTCCACCCAATCAAACCATGTAGAAAGGTGTTTGTTCAAAAGTTTGAGTAACAGATGGAATTTACGACTGTATAATCGATTCATTCTGCGCAGATGACGTTCATATTGACCACTTGTCATGAATGCAGCTAATGCCCGTTGTTCGATCAGGTTGACGGGTCTTGGCTCGTATAATGCCTGTGCCTTTCTAAAGGTATCTGCCAAGGTAGGGGGAAGAACCACATAACCAAGTCGTACTTCTAAAGGCAAGGTTTTGGTAAAGCTACCCAGGTAGATTACGCGTCCTGCTTTATCGAGTGTTTTCAGTGGTTCAACATGCATTCCGCGATATCGGAATTCACTATCATAATCATCCTCAACAATCATGGCATCATTTCGCTGTGCCCAGTCTAGCAAGGTTTGTCTGCGTTCCAGACTGAGCATTTCACCAGTAGGAAATTGTCGTGACGGCGTGACAAACAACATACGTGCTTCCCAGTCCTGGGGCACAACGCCCTGACCATCGAGATTGGCTTCAATCAACTTTGCACCCGCAGCCAATATGGCTTTAGAAATCCCGACATAACAAGGACTCTCTGTCACGACATAATCCCCAGGATCTGCAAGTAATTGAGTGAGTAGAGCTATAGCTTGCATGGAGCCTGCAGTTACTGCAATATGATCCGGATCGACTTGAATGCCCCGCATCCTCCGCAGATAGGCAGCAATGGCTTCTCTCAATTTTGGATCTCCGGTTGAACTAACAATGGCAGAGGTTGTTTTCAGGTGATGCTCACGGTGTCTTATCTCTGCATACAATCGATTATTCCATTCATCGTAAGGAAACTTGGAGAAATCAGGTTGATATTTGCTAAAGTCGATCACTTCGTCGCTATTCATTCTGGAATCATGTGTATGAGCATTGGCTGGTGTATTTCTTTGAATCGACTGCTGTTCAAACTGCTGAATACGATTCCCCCAGGCGGATAAGTGATGCGTACAAGCTTTGACGGTGGACGCATCATTGCTTAAGTCCAACTGATAAGCTACAAAGGTTCCTCTTCCATGCTCTGAATGAATGTAACCTTGAGCAGTCAACGTATCATAGACCTGATTCACGGTTCCTCTGGAAATGTGATACGTCGCGGCTAACTCTCGAGTAGAGGGTAACTTCTCACCATGTATAAGATTACCTTCATGAATTGCATCACGAATGGCATGATAGAGAGCCTTCATCTTCGTATATTTTCGGTTCAAATATGAACTGTAAGCTACATGAAATTGCATAGGACCTCCAGAGTTATCATTGAAGTGGTACAATAAAAACCAAAAATATTGGATCTTTTTATATGACCATTCTCATTCTATACTAAATCATAGATTAGAGCGATGCCTTTATTGAAAACCACCAAAAGTTACTTAGGAGGACTACAATCATGCAAACAGGTACAGATCGTGTAAAAAGAGGAATGGCTGAAATGCAAAAAGGTGGCGTCATCATGGACGTTATGAATGCAGAGCAAGCTAAAATTGCTGAGGCGGCAGGGGCAACAGCTGTTATGGCTCTTGAACGGGTACCTTCCGATATTCGCGCTGCTGGCGGTGTAGCTCGTATGGCAGATCCTACCATCGTTGAAGAGGTTATGAAGGTTGTATCTATCCCAGTTATGGCCAAAGCACGTATCGGTCATTACATAGAAGCCAAAGTGCTTGAATCCCTAGGTGTGGACTATCTCGATGAAAGTGAGGTTCTTACTCCTGCAGACGAAGTGTTCCATATCGATAAACATGAGTTTACTGTACCATTTGTATGTGGAGCCAAAGATTTGGGAGAAGCTCTTCGCCGTATTGGTGAGGGTGCATCGATGATTCGTACAAAAGGTGAGCCTGGAACGGGCAACATTGTTGAGGCAGTTCGTCATATGCGCCTGATTAACAGCCAGCTCCGTAAAGTGCAAAACATGTCCAAAGACGAGCTGTACGCTGAAGCCAAAAATCTGGGTGTAGCTTATGAGTTACTGCGCGAAGTTCATGAAAACGGAAAACTTCCTGTCGTTAACTTTGCAGCAGGCGGTGTAGCTACTCCGGCGGACGCAGCATTAATGATGCACCTGGGAGCAGACGGTGTGTTTGTAGGATCAGGTATTTTCAAATCCGATAGCCCTGAGAAATTCGCTCGTGCAATCGTTGAAGCTACAACACATTACACCGATTACAAACTGATTGCCGAAGTATCCAAAAACTTGGGCGCCCCGATGAAAGGGATCGAAATTTCTAAATTGGCTCCAGAAGATCGCATGTCCAACCGCGGTTGGTAAGAGCAGATAGAACAACTGGAGAATAAATAGTATCAAGCAAAGCCGATCAATGGATACAAATTGATCGGCTTTTTTGGTTATTCATGACGAAAGTAAAAGCAAAGACGGAGAGGAGAATGTCCATTTTCTTATCAATTGAGAATGATTATAATTATCATTTACGAGATTCGACATTTGCTGTATACTGACAATAACTATTTTACATAATGCATAAATAGAAAATTAAGGATTCAAAAGGGAGAGAATTAAATGTCTACACGCTTTAAAAAAGGAATGTTATTTTGTTTTATTGCTGCACTTGTTGTTGTACTTGTAGCCTGCTCCAATAATAGTGATGTTAGCGATCAGGCAAACAATAACTCGCAGCAAGCAGCGAAAAATGTTGCAACAGATGAGAAGACATCGGATGCAGACGCTTCAGGTGCTGCTCAAACAACGTATCCATTAACCGTTTCAAACTATACAACAGAGAACGGCACATGGGTGAAGAAGGATCAAACGTTTGACAAGGTACCTGAACGAGTAGTTGCCAATACCCAGGGTGCAGCCGAGCTGATGATTCGCCTTGGTTTGACAGACAAACTTGTAGGTGTAGCTGCGTTGTTTGGTAGTGTACCTGAAGATATTGCTGACGAGTTTAAACAAATTCCTGTGCTTGCTGAAGGCTATGTAGGTAAGGAAGTGACAATAGGGGCTACGCCTGACCTGGTTGTTGGTCGTGGTGGATTGTTTGAGGATGCGGACTGGGGTGTTGGTACAGTAAGCAGCTTGAATGATATGGGAATTAAAACGTATGTACAAAGCACCAGTGTTCCTGATGCATCGTTAGATAGTCTGTATCAGGATATTACTGAATTAGGTGAGATATTTAACGTACAAGCGAATGCAGCGGCATATATTGAGACGCTTAAAGCACGCGAGAATGCCTTGTCGGCCCGAGCTAGCGCTGAAACGATCAACTATGCATCATTTTCAGATAATGGTGATGGAACTATTGGAATTTACAACGGAAATGGTGATACGTTTATTGAAAGTGCAATGTCATTAATCAATATGCATAATATGCTGATTAATGAAACCGGCACACTCAGTCTGGAGAAACTAATCGAGATTAATCCGGATGCCATGATTATTTCTAGATATGCTGGTGGTATTGATCCAGAAGAAACGATTGAAAAGCTGCTAGCCAACAAGCAGGTACAAAACATTAACGCAATTAAAAACAAAAAAATCTACATCATTGATTTCAACAACTTCTGGGGTTACGGGGATTCCATCTTCACAGGTGTTGAAGGACTCGCTGATGATCTCGAGTTGTAATGAAGCCAAGGACAAAAACATAGTACCATTAAAAGTCGCTATTTTAGCGGCTTTTTTTGTTATCAGGGACCAAATTCCTGTCTAAAGCGGTTCCCGGTCAGCCTGAATGATAGCGAGAATGGAGTGAACACTCTATTTTAATACGATTTGACTTGTGAATGTATTATCGGTATAGTGTGAATCAGTTCACACTTCAAATTAAGGAGTAATCTATGCCAAAAAATACTTTCTTTCGTTTAGACGAAGCAAGGCGCGAGGAAATATCTAGTAGCGCAATGCATCTTTTTGTTGATAATCTTTACGAGGATATAACTATGAAGATGGTTTTGGATAGTTTGTCCATGCACCCCGGAACATTTTATCGGTATTTTGAAGACAAAGATGACCTTTATTGTCACTTAATACGTAATGTGACCCAGAAAAGAGCTGCATACTTCAGTAACAGTGATGAAGATTCCCTTTACAGCTATTTCCTTACTGGCTTATTTGGTAACGTTAATGGCATGGTGACCGAGCCACTGAATGAGTTGGAAATCAAACTGACTAAAACATTTTCATATATTCCTGAGGACATTTTGCTGAAAGTATATGTGAATGTGTTAAAGGGCGAGTCATTCCCCATGATCAAGGACATTTTACGCCGAATGAGGGTTGATGGATATCTCCGACCGGATGTTGACGACGACCTGATTTCTTTTATGTTTGAGTCAATGCAGCTTAATTTAATCTTGTTTTTTAGGGAATTCGATATTAAGGACTCTAATCTGCAACATAAGATCAGCAAGTACTTTGCTGAATTTATGGGTCATGGGCTGCTTGAAGATCATAAATATTCTGAAATGGCTAGCGATCTTAAGGGGGAAAGAAAATGAAAACCTATGACGTATTTCCAGAACCAATTGGCGGCTATACTGTCGGTCGAACCCAGATGGATTTTGAGTACACGGCATCAGATTACTCCAAAAGAGAACTGACCGCTTTTGTGTACTATCCGTCTGACAGTAGCGAAGGTAAGACTACATCAACGTACATGTTTCCTGAAGTCTACGAGATGTTTAATGAGCAGCCACTTGTCACCGCGTTGAAGGATGTTTTCTCTATAGATATCAAGACCCAGTGTTACGACGAGCTTGCTCTTTCCGGGAAGGAAAAGCGCTATCCAGTGTTATTCTATGTGTGCGGTGGGGGCGGATCTCCAGAATGGGGGACAGTGCTCTGTACAGACTTGGCAAGCATGGGGTATGTAGTGGTAAGCATCGGCCATCAGAATAGCACGATGTATAAACGTAAAGATGGGCGCCTGTTTAATGTATCCAAGGACTTTTCGGATGTCCTTACAGCCTTTGGTGAAGATCCGGAGATGCTAACGTTAGCCGGTAAGATGGAGATGCGGCCTGACGATGAAACTGCCATTGAGATGTGCCGTAACGTGCTTGCACTACCGATACTTTCCAAGATAACAGAGTATAGTGAATTACAGGCAGAAGATGTAAGGTATGTAGCCGATTATCTTTACAAACTGGACTCTGGAGAGCTGAATTCCATCTTTAAGGGCAGATTGTTGCTTGACATCGGCATGGGTATAGTCGGACATTCTTATGGAGGGCCTACGACGGCGATGGTTTGCCGGGATGACGACCGATTCGCCTGCGGGATTGGTTTGGATAGCGGTGCGTTTGGACTTCTTGACAGCGATCTTAAAAAACCTTTCTTGTTCCTGTTTTGTGAACCTAACTATAATATGAATGCGGTTATTGGCGCTAACAATAGCATGGAAACCTATTATTTCTCAGTTGATCGTGTTGCACATTTGGATTACTGTGACATCGTGTTTACCAGTGTTAATGAGGAACACAGAGGCGAACGGGATGCTATGGAGATGCGAAATCTTGTTACAGACTATGCGAAGAACTTTTTTGATCAATACATACTGCAGAAGGCAGCAAGTGTGGAAAGTCTGGCATACGATGGTGTGGAATTGATCAGGAAGACTAGCAACAAGTGACATAACCGAGAGACTACTGATTAATATATGTCAATTAATTCATATCAATGAGCTAGCCGTACAGACGCAGAGCCGATAACCCCTATTACGCGGTTATCGGCTCTCTGATATTGCAAATTAACTTCCTGGTTCAAATAATTGACGCTTATTCGGCCTTAGTCCCGCCAGTGTTTACTTGCTTCCAGGCTCCATCAACATGATATGACATTCCTTTTCGGCGGAAGGCTTGATCTCGACTCCTTTAGGCACAATATACATCTCGCCCTTGGAAATCTTCACTTGGCCATCACGAAAATCAATTATCATTTCCCCCTCGAGCACAAAAAATAACTTGTCGGTCTCCTCATGAACATGCCACTCAAAATCTCCAGCAATCTTAACGATCTTAAATTGATAGTCATTCATTTCACCAATAAGTTTCGGAGACCAAAGATCGTTTAATTTCGAAAATTCCTCATTCAATTTAATAGCTTGATAGTGCATCGTCATTCCTCCTGTGTATTAATCCTATATGTTCAGTATACTGATCTAAGCACTGGTATAACATGGATGCCTATTGAAATCAGGATGGATTATTGATGAACTTCAGACGATACTCCGTAGGAGAAATACCATATTGTTTCTTAAACACTCTGCTAAAATAAAAGGGGTCAGCAATGCCAACGGTCTCGGCAATCTGTTGTACAGACGCATCACTTGCCAATAACATTTGTTGTGCCATGTTTATACGATATTTCAATACATATTCTGCTGGACCCATACCTGCATGTCTTCTAAACACGTAGGAAAGTCGATTTCGATTAACATTATTTTGTTCTGCAAGTGATGCGACAGTCAGACTTTGATCATAGTATTCTTGGATATAGGTAGAGACCCGTTCGAATAAAACATCTGATTCACAACTATTTTGCCTATGATCAACACATATTAAGGTCTCATTCAGTACATCGCGAAACAGCATCTCGGTCTGAAACTTTGAAATACCTCCACGCTGGTTATACACATGCCAAAGACGCGTGATTAATTCGATCAGACGTGGGGATTGACCCGTTGATAATTCAAAATGCTGATGGGAAAAGCTTGTCTCTTCGAGGTCCGAACTACATATCCGGTATAAAACGAGGATATATTCCCAGTCCGTTCTATGAAACACGGTTTGATCCAGTTTCATTTTCGCGCCCCCATGTAAAACTTTTCCTGGTGAAAAAATATAGGGTGTACCATCAAATTGAAATTGTATTTTTCCTGTAAGAGGAAATACAAATCCAGGAAAAGAATCGGTATAGTCAGCCTGGGGAACCCCTGGATTTCTAGCATATCGATATACTCCTTCGACTTGAAAAGGAATGTGTGCAAAATGCGCTGCTAACTGATTAACGTCTACTTTCACATTACGTACCTCATTTCAAAAGTGTTTGCCAGTCATTCTAAGATAAATCGTTGTGCACCTTACTCCAACATTATTGATAACGATTATCACTGTCAACATATATAATGAAAAAGAAAGCTCTTTTTTACATATGGGCAATAGAATCCATCTTGTGTTAACATGTGCACTAACTAATCCAATTGTTTGCTTGAGAAGGGGAACCCATGTCAATTCGAATAAAAATGCTGCTGTCCTTTACGGGCATGCTTGTTATAAGTCTACTGTTCATCCTGCTTACGGCAAGTCTGTATACGATTGCGGCCACAGGGGATCTACAGAGTTTCCGTGATATATACAAGGTACATTATCAGATCAACCCCCTGACTGAACAGGGAGAATCGATCTTTCAAGAGATGAAGTTTCTGGCCAAAAATGACCCGGATGACCTGCAGAACAAGGTTTTGCTGCGTGAATATGATATGAAGCTTCGAGCTGAGAAGTCCGGGCTCTACATCAGACGAGAGAATAGTCAGATCTTCGAATCATTGACCTTCAACCAGCCAGAACTGAAGCAAGCACTGCCTGCCTATGATCTTAACAATTATCAGATTCGGAGCACCTTCAATATTGGTGAGCGATTTTACGCGTATGCAAAATTTGATTTTCAATATTCAGATGGGGAACGGGGGAGTATCTTTGTCATTCGTGAGAGAAGCCCCTTTGCGGAGCTTACTCGCAAGTTGCTGCCTGTGATGTCATTTCTGCTTATTGGCGTCCTCATCATTGCAAATCTGCTCTTGTTCCGCTGGATCACGCGCAGCTTCATTAAACCATTGAATCAACTACGAAGTTCAGCCGAACATATTAAGGATGGCAATCTATCCTTTAAACTTCAGCTAAACTCCAATGACGAGGTTGGTCAACTCAGCGAAGCGTTTGAGAGCATGCGGATCCAATTACAGCTCTCTTATGCGTTACGTCAGCAGGACGAAGTGAACCGCAAAGAGCTTATCTCCAACATTTCGCATGATCTCCGTACGCCGATTACCAATATCAAAGGGTATATTGAGGGTATTCGTGACGGCGTGGCTAATACTCCGGAGAAAATGGAGAGTTATGTTAATATCATTCACTCCAAAGCAGTTAGCATGGATAAGCTGGTGGATGAACTGTTTTTGTATTCCAAGCTCGACTTGAACCAAGAGCCTTTCCTGTTCAAGACAGTTGATCTCGCTGATTTCCTTGAAGATAGCATTGAAGAGCTGAGATATGATCTGGAGGATAAAGGTGTTGCCCTGGATTGGATTAACCAGGTGTCTGGTCCCGCCATGGCTGCTGTGGATCCGGAGAAGTTAAAACGTACCGTTGTCAATGTGGTGGATAATGCACTCAAATACATGGAGAATGAACACAAACGATTCGAGATTACACTTCAAGCTGATGAGAAATGGATTACGATGGCGTTTAAAGATAATGGCAGGGGAATACCTGAAGAGGCACTGCCTTATATATTTGAACGCTTCTATCGTGCAGAACAATCCCGGAATTCCTCAACGGGCGGAAGTGGGCTCGGGCTAGCAATTGCCCGCCAAATCATTGATGGACATGGGGGCTTCATCTGGGCTGAAAGCCAGCCCAATGATGGCACGAGTATATATATCAAACTGAAACGGCTGAATGAAGAGAGGGATTAATAAGTAATGGCAAATATTTTGATCATTGAAGATGAAACAACGATTGCGGAACTGGAACGGGATTATTTTGAGCTCAACGGATTTTCCGTGGATCTCTGCCATACTGGAGATGAAGGTCTGAAGCAGGCACTGGAGGGGGACTATAATCTGATCATTGTTGATCTGATGCTTCCGGGACTGGACGGCTTCGAATGTTGCAGGCGCATTCGCGAGGTAAAAGAGGTGCCCATCCTTGTCGTTTCCGCGAAAAAGGAAGAAATCGATAAGATCCGGACATTTAATCTGGGAGTGGATGATTTTATTACAAAACCGTTTAGCCCAAGTGAGTTGGTTGCACGAGCAAAGGCTCATTTGACCCGATACGAGAGACTACTTGGCAAAAACAAACCAGCTGAGCAGGATGAAATCCACATTCGCGGGCTTCACATTGATAAAGGATCACGCCGCGTTTTTGTTAATGGAGAAGAGGTGGCAATTACAACGAAGGAGTTCGAGTTACTTGTATTTCTTGCGAGTCATCCCAACCGTGTATTTAGCAAATCCGATCTGTTCGAGCGGATCTGGGGCATGGATTCCACCGGAGACATTGCAACGGTTACTGTCCATATTCGCAAACTGCGGGGGAAGCTGGAGACAGACCCCAAAAATCCGGAGTATATTGAAACCGTCTGGGGTGCAGGCTACCGGTTTACTGCATAAGTTTCGTGAAAATTTAGAGCCAGTTTATATTTTGTTAATAACTTTAGCCTTGGGAGTTTCTTTTTGTCCTCTATTCTATAGATACAGGCAACTACAACCTATAGAGGAGGAATTCAACCATGAATTCTACAACCCGCAAAATCGCTACATTTCTAACCATAACTGCATTAGGTACAGCAGTGTTCCCGTTAACTGCGAATCAAGTACATGCAGCTACATACGTTACTAACATTGCGGCAACAACCACACAGCTTAACCAACAACAGATTGAAGCTGCTATCAAGGATCTGAATAGCTTGGGGATCATGAACGGGTATGCAGATCAATCTATGGGTGAACATCGAGCAATTACCCGTGCGGAGTTAGCTTCATTGGTTTTCAAAACGTTTAATTTGGAGAGCAAGACGGGAGAAACCGTAGAATTAACGGATGTCAATTCCAATGCATGGTATGCGCCATATGCGTCAAAGCTTGTTGAACTTGGCATCATGCAGGCTAACGATGGACAATTCAATCCGCAAACTCAAGTGTCGGATGCTGAACTCGAACAGGTCGTATCCAAAGCGATGCAACGTGATGTAAAGTCCGTTCACCATTGGATGAGCGAGTTCTACTCCGAGAACGGTACAGCAACGCGCGGCGAAACAGCAGTGCTGTTGCAAACTGCACACCAAGCTATTCCTTCGGAGCAAGCTCAAATCAAGAGCGTTAGATCACTGAATGCCATTACGTTAATTGTAACTTTTGACAAACCGCTGACAGCGGCGGATGAGGCTTTTGCCAAGGCACAAACGGATTTTGCGTTTAGTGGTGAGCTGACGTTAACTAATATGCCCCGTTTGAAAACAGGGTCAATTGCGACTTACATCGTTCCAACGTCCGTACAAGATGCTGGTGAAGTGTACAACCTGACTTACAAAGGCCAAGACGCTGGTTCCTTTGAAGGCAGTGGTACGAAAATAAACATGACAACAGTTAGTCAAGTAACGAATGATACATTCGAGATTGAAGCACTGCAAGTGAATGGTGTAGTGGATTATGGTTACATCATTTCGGCTTACAGCGGTGGTCGAGGAGCTAATGCATTCGTGCTGAATGATCAAGAGCAAGCAGGAGGCAAAACGTATCAGATCATCTCTTCCATGCAGGCAAGACAAGTTGTAATTACGCCAGAAGGTGGCGAGCCTATCGTTGCCAGATATGTTCCATTCACGCAATCCACAGATGGCAAACAAGAACCGAAGTTCCGTTTGCCTGAAGGACAAACGTTGAAATCAGGTGGCACATATACGGTTACTTCGGATTGGGCGAACCTAGAAAATGCTTCATTTACAGCGAAATCGTTTGATGCACTAGTGGTTGCAAGTGCTCAAGCAGTGAGCGAAACATCCATTGAAGTTACACTTGACCAGGATCCTGGGGATGAACTGTTCTCTGGTCGAAGTGTAACGTTAACTTCACCAAGCGGGGATGTTCTGACGGCCACTTATAAATATTCAAGTCGAAAAGGTGCGACGGGTGTATTCGACCTAACAAATGATGGAAAGTTGACTCCGGGTACTACGTATACAATAAACCCAGTTGGGGATTGGAGTATCGCTTCTTCGGTCACCTTGACACTGGAGTAAAGGAGGCAGTATGAGTAAATCTCTGATCGTCGTTGTCCTGATAAGCAGTATGTTGATCGTTCAAGGCTGCGTGCCTGAAATGAGAAACGACTCCAACGTGGAGGAAAAGGCCATGACTTCAGCAGATGAACAGCTGTTCAAGGCAGTAGAGGACAGCGATACTGAACGCATCGAACAAATGATTCAAGCAGGCGCCAATATCAATGCTCAAGATCAGAGTGGACGAACCGCTACAATGATTGCAACCTACAATAATGATCTAACATCGGCTAAAGTGTTAATTAAAGCGGGGGCAGATGTGAATATTCAGGACGATATGAAAAATACTCCGTTTCTGTATGCTGGCGCTGAAGGATACTTGGATATTTTGAAGCTGACAATCGAGGCGGGAGCGGACCCAGCGATAACAAATCGATATGGAGGGACAGCACTTATTCCAGCTTCGGAGCATGGATATGTGGATGTAGTGCAAGAACTCCTGACTCAAACTTCGGTGGATGTGGACCATGTGAATGAATTGGGATGGACAGCACTACTCGAAGCGATCATTCTTAACGATGGCAATTCTCTGCAGCAGGAGACGATACAATTACTCATTGACCACGGAGCAGACGTAAACATATCGGACCGTGATGGGGTGTCACCACTCAGTCATGCGAAGAATAATGGCTTCAAAGAAATTGAAGACATTTTGGTACGAGCTGGTGCGAAATAGAACCCTTTTAGGGTGAATAAAGAAACAAACATGTTGAGATATATGTAAAAATGGTTTTCATGGAGCGCCTGATTCCTTCTATGCTGAAGGGCAGGCGCTTCATTCAATCCATCTTACGTGTATGAAACTGGCACAGTCTTAACATGCATGATTAGATACGAGAACGAGGATCTTAAAAATTGAATATCTCTGCTTTGAAGTTTGCTATAGTGTATCACTATACTTCCAGATAAAATGGAAATACCAACCATGTAAGCGCTATCTATTATTGCGCTGATTATACATGTTGGAATCATTCATGGAGGTGTATGATGAAGAGGAAGTCTTGGTATACTTTGGCGGTAACTGGTGTCATCTCTTTGTTTTTTTCGGTAAGCGCTTTCGCGGGTTATGTGTTCTGGGAACCTCTAACCTATTTTAACGCAAGTACGTGGCAAAAAGCGGATGGGTATTCCAATGGGAACATGTTTAACTGTACGTGGAGGGCTAACAATGTTAATTTTACAAGTGACGGCAAGCTTAAGCTTGGTTTGACCAGCTCTGCACAGAACAAGTTTGATTGCGGAGAGTATCGTACCACGAATACGTATGGGTACGGCTTGTATGAAGTCAGTATGAAACCTGCCAAGAACACAGGTGTAGTTTCCTCATTTTTCACATACACAGGCCCTGCACATGGCACCCAATGGGATGAGATTGATATCGAATTTTTAGGAAAAGACACAACCAAAGTTCAGTTTAATTATTATACCAATGGGGTTGGTAATCATGAGAAGATTATCAATCTAGGGTTTGATGCATCCCAGGGCTTCCATACGTACGCATTTGACTGGCAGCCGGGACATATCAAATGGTATGTTGATGGTGTATTGAAACATACGGCAACCAGCAATATTCCTAAAACACCCGGAAAAATCATGATGAACCTGTGGAATGGAACAGGAGTAGATAGCTGGCTCGGTCCTTATAATGGGGCTAATCCGCTCTATGCAGAGTACGATTGGGTCAAATATACGAGTAATTAAGCAGACTGAAGCAGCCGTTAGCGGCTGCTTTTTTCTATATTCTGGAATTGTATTTATTCAATATATGTATTCAATATCCAATATCCTAAATTAATGCAATAAATGTTGCAATATTAGTATGGGCATAAATAACAAAAATTCATTATGATTAACCTGTAAGCAACATTACATAGACTGGGGGAACGAAGTTGGACACAAGTAAAAAGAGACGAGTAGGCAGTTTGGTCATGATCGGAGTATTGGCCCTATCTGCAGCCTTGAGTGGGTGTAGTAACGGGAACGAAAAGAAAACTGAATCAAGTACACCAGCGACAACGTTGGAGCTCAAAAATGGGAAGTATGATCCACCAGTATCCATTACGTATTTACGACCATGGGGTCCAGACGTGAAGTTTAAGTCAGGCGAGGATCAGGATAACAACGTCCATACAAAATGGGCCAAGGAGAAACTCGGAATTGAGTTGAAAAACCAGTGGATATCTCCATCCACCAATAATGCATTTGAGACAAAACTGCGTCTATCGCTTGCTTCCAATGCGGACATGCCGGACATTATTTCGTATCGCGGCGAATTCAATCTGGTGCGTGAATTGATTGAGTCCGGAAAATTTGTCGATGCGGGCGAGTTGTTTGACAAATATGCCAGCGACACATGGAAAGCAGCCGTAAACGAAGATCCTTCCGTATGGTATCCATACATGCAAGATGGCAAAAAGATCGGTATTCCGATTCTGGACTATTCCTATAATGGTGATCCTGTCATGTGGATCCGTGAAGACTGGATGAAGAAATTCAATCTGGAAGCACCTAAAACTATAGATGATCTTGAAGTCATTATGGAAACGTTTACGAATCAAGATCCAGATGGCAATGGGAAGCAGGACACTTACGGACTCACCATTGGCTTCAAGAACTGGCTGAACACATGGATGTCTGAAGCTGGGTGGGTATTTGGTGCTTATGGTACAATGCCAAACCAATGGAATCTGACGGCAGACGGAAAACTTGAATACGGTTCCGTTACACCTGGTGCAAAACAGGCTTTGGCCAAATTACAGAGCTGGATGAGCAAAGGGTATATCCCGGAAGAAGCCGGTGTGTATGACGAGACAAAAGCAGCTGAAGAATTTACTGCCGGAAAAGCAGGTATTGTGGTCGGTCCTCACTGGATGCCATCCTGGCCGCTGGAGGATGTGAAGAAAAACAATCCTGAGGCTGAATACAAGGCGTATCCAATCCCTTCAGGTCCAAACGGTCAAGCAGGCAGACATGGTACGTCAAACGGAAATGGCGTAGTTCTGATTAACAAAGACATGAAAAATCCGGAAGCCTTTTTCACCTATCAGAACTATCTCTTTGATCACTATGCAAATCCTAAAGAGGGCGATGAGTTTGAGCATGGATTTGCGGAAGGATACGATTGGGTTATGGTAGATGGGAAACCATCAACCGATGCAAGTCTTACGGGTGGTTATGCTCCCGAGAAGTACACGTTGACTTTTGATGGAGCGCGTATTCCCAATCTAAGTATGACAACACTTGCCAAGCTGGCAAGCGGTGAAGAAGCAACTACACCGTTTGAGAAAAAAATCAAATCAGGTGTACCAGTACCTATGCTTGATGCAGCCAAGATTGTTTTGGATCAAAAAGATATCGTGTTCAATCAGATGTTTACTGGTGCACCTTCAATGACAATGCAGATGAACAATGACATTTTGACTAAGATGGAGAAGGACACCTTCTCTCAAATTGTATATGGTAAAACCTCCGTGGATGCGTTCGACTCATTTGTTGAGAAGTGGAAGTCTTCAGGTGGAGATCAGATTACGAAAGAAGTTAACGAGTGGTATGATTCCGTGAAAAGCGGAAAATAGGATGACGCAGGGCTGGCTGAATTGAATCATCGCGGCCACATAAGCACCAAAAAGGCATTGCAGGAGAAGATCTCCGGCAATGCCTTTTTGTATTTGATATGGAGAAGGGGAAACCGGAGAGATTACTAGAACGTCAAGTCTGGTCTATGTACTCTCTTAAACCGGCAGATTTTCCCGATATTCCTGCGGTGTAAGATCATAAAATTTCTTGAAAACTCGGATGAAATATGCGGTATTGTTGTAACCGACAAGTTCTGCAATCTCAAACACTTTGGCGGTTGATGTTCGCAAATGATAGGCTGCTTTCTCCATTCTTAACCGGTACACATAGGCAGTAAGTGCTTCACCTGTCTCCGCCTTGTATACCTTGGACAAGTAGACTGGGTGCAGATGCACATGGTCGGCAATTGCAGGCAGTGATACATCACCAGCCAGATGAAGGTCGACAAAACTTTTGACGCTGCGCACAATGGTGCTGTGATTGTCTCTAAGCTCTTGTTCAGCATCATCTCGTATGTAATGAAGTGTACGCACGGACCAGTCCTGTAGCTGCTGCGCAGTGGAATAGCTGGGAGCTTGAAAGTAACGATAGGACTCTGCTGGTATCAAAGAAGAGATTTGTTTGCCATTTTTATGAATGATGTACGCAAACGCGCCCGCAATAGCAAAATACACCTCAAAGGTTGACTCGGCAATATCATGATGTTCATTGGAATGCAGCAGTTCCTCAAAAATGTGCTTGATTTTCTGTTCCACATCCTCAAAGCGACCAGCTTCGAGCAAGCTAATCAACGTTGGTGGCTGATACAGCGACCTAATCGTATGTAGAGGATTGGCATCCGTTTCATCGGAAGCGGTGACAAACAAACCTTGCACCTGACCCATCCGTTTACGCATGGACATAACCGTTCGCTCATAGAGTTCTCCAATTTCGTGGGGAAACTTGCCCCAACTGGAGACGGAAATAGAGATTGCACCTTTCAGGTATAACTGAACATTGGTTTGAATCTGGGCAGCATACTGCTCAAGCAATGTCTGAGGCGTCTCACTCCTGCTATAACTCATCGTTGTGGAATGTTTCATGCTTACCAGAACAACAATGTAATCATGAACGTCACGTGTATGCCAGATATGAAAATGATTATGCATCACTTCACTTATGATATTACATATCGCATATTCCATTAGGGCCAGGTCGCCGTGCGCCATATCGGATAGATGTTTCTCCATACGGATAATCAACATGCCGAGATCTTCTCCTACGGAGTAGGGAAGCTCCAGCAGATCAAGCTTGTCTGCCAGCGTCTTCTGATCATAGACTTTTCCAGTCAGCAACTCATGCAACATCGTGGATTGAAGCAATGGCAGATGATCCTGAAAGGCGTGTAAGGCTCTTTGATGAGATGCTGCGGTTTCCCACTTTTCTTTAATTCGATGAACAAGACGTTGCACGGATTCGATCAGATCTTCATCACTAACGGGTTTCAGTAAGTAATCAAAGCTTTCCTGCGCAATGGCCTGTTTCGCATATTCAAAGTCGGCGTGACCTGATAAAAGAATTGTCTGCACATGAGGCCACTTTTCATGAATCGCTGTAATCAGTGCAATGCCTGACATTTCGGGCATACGTATATCCGTAATTACAATGTCAATGTCGTGGTTGTCCATAATTTCCAGCGCTACTGCACCGGATAATGCTTCATGAACTGTACCGATCCCGCAGCTTTCCCACGGAATGGTCTCTGCCAGCGTTTCCACGACGGAACGTTCATCGTCAACTAATAATATTTGCAGCATGGGTCGTTCACCTACTTGTCTGTATTGTCGTGCCACGTGATGTTAACTTTAATCCCACCCATTGAAGAATGATCATAAGATAGTCCAGATCCTTCACCGTACAGAAAAGATAAACGCTGATGGACATTCCATGTACCACATCCCATATTCTCATCCAGCGGTTTAAGAAGATTATCTCTCAGATGATCAAGTTGTTTCTCAGACATGCCAAGCCCGCTGTCCTCCACGATAATTGTGTACACATCATCCTCGCAGTCCGCATAGATTTTAATCTCACCATCTACCGATTTGGGCTCCAGACCATGAATAATAGCGTTCTCAATAATAGGCTGGAGAGTTAGTCTGGGAACTGTTTTATCTAAAATATCATGGGGCACGTCGATTGTAAAATGCATTCGTTCCAGACGAAGTGACTGGATTTCCAAATAATTTTTGACCATTGTCAGCTCTTCACGAAGCGTGGCTTGATCCTTTTCGGACCTGGTTATGTATCGGTAATACTCTCCCAGATTCAGTGCCATGGCTACTACGGCCTTTTCATTTTTCATTCGGGCCATGTTCTTGATATAGAACAGACAGTTATATAGAAAATGCGGATTAATCTGCGATTGCAACTGTTTGAGCGTGGCTTCCCGACTTCTTAATTTCTCCTCATATACATTCTCGATTAATTCTTGAATTCGTTGAGCCATGATGTTGAAACGTGCAAATAACAAGCTGAACTCATTGCGTGCAGAATGATGAAGCCGAACGGAAAAGTCCCCGGTGGACAAGCGATTTGTCCCTTTCACCAACTGTAAGAGTGGAAGCTGCACACTTCGGTAGAGTGTATATAATACAACAACACTCATCACGATCAGAACGGCAATTGAAGCGTAAAAAAGATTCCGGCTGCTCGTAATCGGTTTCAAAATTTGCTGCATAGGCACATAGTCAATATAATACCAGCCGAGGCTCTTTGATTGAATGTAGGAGACGTAATATTCCGTTTTGTTCAACGTTGTACTGAAGCCACCGCTGGCCTGCAGTTTTGCTTCTTTCAGGGAAGGCAGGATTGCGTTCAAGGTCTCCTTTCCAGAACTATTGCTGATTAATCCATAATCGGGATGGAACATGAACGGGTCGCCTTTATTATTTAACTTGTTTTGATTAAGAAGTGCAGTTAAGTGATGAACTGGAAAACTGATTTTGGTAATCAATCTGGCTTTGCCAGGTCTCGCCATCGCTGTCGTTGGATCGGTAGTGTACCAGATAAACTGATTGTCGGCATAGGTCCAGGATTGCGAGAGAGGCTCCTTAAATTCATCATCCATATACGGAATGTAAGCATAATAATCCGTTGATATCACTTTTTGCATCCTTGGGAAGTATAGTGTGATGGTCGAATGCCATTTGCTTGCTGCGTTGTACAGATTCATTTTCTCCAGAATGGCGCTTCCAACTTTCACACGTTCATAGGGAATGTCCTTGTAGTCGGGACGTTGATATTCCTGAATACTCGAATCTTGCCCAATAGACATCCCATACAATGACAGTTGGTAAATATTGGATTCTACTGAATCAGCAAATGTTGAGAGGTGATTCATCGTATTGTTTTGAATCTCGTGTTCGATAACACGCACGCTTTCCCGGTTCGAGTATGTATAGAGAAACAGCACCAGAATAAGCAGCATCACAAACAACAGTGTAATTTTGGTAAAGACATTCAAGCGTGTGAACAAAGTCCAACCTCCTTAATCTTATTAAAATATTGATATCGTTGTTGCAATATTAGGATATAGATCACAAATTTCCATTGCTATAATTTTAATATACAAGTTCACGATGACTTGTAAAATACAAAATTTAGAACATGGGGGATGCAGGAGTGAAGGAACATACGTTAGAAACGCCGCATAAACGGCGCTCCACCAGGGTTAAACAGCGCTGGAATATGCAACGGAACTGGACCTTGCATATGATGCTCATTCCAGCTGTATTGCTGGCACTGGTGTTTCAGTACATACCGATGGGTGGCATTGTAATTGCTTTTCAGGATTTCAAACCATACTTGGGATTTTCTGAATCCAAATGGGTGGGTTGGGACAATTTCCGATATTTATTCTTATATCCGGACGTAGGTCAGGTGATCTGGAATACGCTGGTCATTGCATTTTTCAAAATCATCGCAGGACTGTTCGCTCCATTCCTGTTTGCCATTTTGCTCAATGAAGTACGCTTGACGGCATTCAAGAGAGTAAGTCAAACGCTTGTGTATCTACCGCATTTCCTATCATGGGTTATTCTCGGTGGTATTCTGCTCGATATCCTGTCTCCTCAGGGCGGCATGGTCAACCAGCTTGTCGTAGCCTTTGGAGGAGAACCGATCTTCTTCCTGGGAGACGGTACATGGTTCCGGATAACGCTGATCCTCAGTGATGTGTGGAAAGAATTTGGTTTTGGTACGATCGTATTTCTGGCTTCTCTCTCAGGAATTAATCCTGCACTCTACGAGGCTGCCGAGGTGGATGGGGCCAACCGATTTAAACAGACGCTGCACATTACGATTCCGGCATTAATGCCGATTACAATCGTACTGATGACACTCTCTATCGGCAATATCCTGAACGCCGGTTTTGATCAGGTGTTCAACTTGTACAATCCGCTTGTGTATGACAAAGGCGACATCATTGACACCTTTGTATATCGACTCGGGATTCTGAACGGGAAGATGAGTTTTGCCACAGCAGTAGGGTTGTTCAAATCTGTGGTTGCTACCATTTTGATTGTTATATCTTACAGAATGGCTTACAAACTAGCTAATTATCGAGTTTTCTAGAGAGGAGAAAAGGGCTTGTATTATAAAACAAAAGGATACCGCATATTCAGCATCGCTAACTATACTTTTCTTGGGATATTATCGATACTCTGCATTTTACCAATTATTCATATATTGGCTGTTTCATTCAGCAGTATGGCGCCAGCATCATCAAACCTGGTTACCTTCTGGCCCATCGGGTTCACAACCGACGCATATGTGAAAACATTCGGGAATTCAAACTTCATCAACTCCTTGATCGTATCACTTAAACGGACTGTAATTGCAACGATCATTGGTATGGTCATCATGCTCTTAACCGCATTTCCGTTGTCGAAGGAAGATATCAGTTTTAAAGGTCGCTCCTTATATACGTGGTTTTTCGTATTTACCATTTTGTTCAGCGGCGGTTTGATTCCAAGTTACATTCTGATCCAGAAGCTTGGCCTGATGAATACAATCTGGGCGCTTATTCTGCCTGGCGCACTGTCCGTGTGGAACGTTATTCTCATGATGAACTTCTTCCGCGGACTGCCCAAAGAACTTGAAGAAGCAGCTTATTTGGATGGAGCAGGTCATATCAAAACGTTGATTCTGGTCTACGTACCGCTTTCACTTCCAGCTATCGCAACCTTGTCCTTATTTACGATGGTGTATCAGTGGAACTCCTGGTTCGACGGCATGATCTATATGTCTGATATTAAAAATTATCCACTTGCTTCTCTATTACAGACCATTATCGTTCAGCAAGATCTCAGCAAAATCAACGTCGATCCTTCCATGTTGGAGAATATCTCGCAGCGAACCGTACGCGCAGCACAGATCTTTATCGGCGCGCTTCCGATCCTGATGGTATACCCGTTTTTACAACGTTTCTTCGTTAAGGGGATCGTTATTGGAGCAGTTAAGGAATAGGCTATGCAAATGCAAGGATAACTGAGCTGAGGGAGGAAGAAGGATGAGAAAAGGACTGGCATGTATGGTGGCATGGAGTTTAATGGCTTCTCTCGTTTATCCAGCAACTGCTGGAGCAGAAAGTGTACAGGGTCAAGCGGAGGTGGGAAATGTGCAGGCGAAAAGCCTGCACTTCTCTGTTCCCTATACAGACCTGACGGGGCATTGGTCACAATCTGCAGTTACACGTTTGCAAGACTTGAATTTATTGAAAGGTTATACGGACGGTACGTTCAAGCCCAGTCAGGTCATTAGCCGAGCTGAATTCGTCATGATTCTGGATCGGGCCTTTGGTTTCACCGGTAATGGGGCGACTGGTTCATATGCGGATATGACTTCAGACGATTGGTACTATGACGTGATGGTACGAGCGAATGGTTCTGGCATCATCGAAGGGACAAACCGTGAACATCTGTCACCACAACAACCGATTACACGCCAAGATGCAGCGGTTATGGTAGATCGAGCTTTTCAACTTTCAGCGGCTACAAATGAAGATAGTGAACAATTGAAATTTGAGGATGCAGATGATATTTCTAGCTATGCAAAGAAAGCGCTTACCCATCTGGTGAACGAAAATATTCTTAAAGGTTTCCAAGGCAAATTAAATCCCAAAGCCCCGATTACACGAGCGGAGACGGCAGAGTTACTGTCAGCGATGATTGCAGATGTAAAAAGCACTCCTGGAACATATGAGTCCCGGGTAGATGGCAACTTGATTATTAAATCAACGGATGTCACGTTGAAAAATATGGTTGTTAATGGAAATCTGCTGCTGGCAGAAGGCATTGGCGAGGGATCTGTTGTTCTTCAGGGCGTAACTGTCACAGGAAGTGTCATCATTAAAGGCGGAGGCAGTCATTCCATCAACATTAACAACTCCAAGCTGAAGCGAGTAGTCGTTGACAAACGTGGGGAACCCGTCAGAATCTCCATTACGGAAGAAAGTAACATTCAGGAGATGCATGTAAAGCAGAAATCCATTCTGGAGATCTCTTCAAACAGCCTGATTGATTCCATGAATATTCATGCAGAAGCGAGTCAGACTCGAATGGATACCAAAGGTACGATACAAAAATTGAGTGTAGATGCCGATGATGTTGTGATCAACGGAGAGAAAGTAAAACAAGGATTGCGCACATCCATGGTGGGTGAAACCCAACAACCTGCTTCATCGCAGCCTGGTGGTTCAACAAATGTGACAAGTACACCCACACCATCTTCTCCAGACGGGCAATCACCGTCTACACCATCAACACCAAGCAATCCGGCGGGCGAAAAACCGGTTCCAGCAACAACGATTCCGCATGATCAATGGGAGCTGGTCTGGAATGATGAGTTTAACGGGCCTTCGATTGATTCTTCCAAATGGACCGTGCAGGATACAGGACTCGTTTATAACAATGAAATGCAATATTACAGCCCGGATAACACTCGTATTACAAAAGATCAGAATCGAAGCGTGTTGCAGATTGAAGCAAAAAAGGGTCCGAAAAACGGTAAAGATTACAGCTCTGGCAAACTGATCTCCATGGGAAAAGGCGACTGGACCTACGGTAAAGTAGTTGTACGTGCGAAGCTTCCGATTGAAAAAGGCATGTGGCCTGCCATATGGATGATGCCAACAGATGAAGCACATTATGGTGGATGGCCTGCCTCTGGAGAAATCGATATTATGGAGCTAATTGGTGGCAAAGAAAGTAATAACAAGGTATATAGCACATTGCATTATGACAGTGTGAAGCCTGACGGCTCCCATGGACATGATCAGGGAAGTCTTACTCTTCCAAAGGGAGAAACTTTCGCTGACGATTATCACGATTTCCAGGTGGAATGGTTGCCGGGTATGATTCGTTTCTATGTGGATGGAAAGCTGCATCATGAAGTGACCAACTGGCAAACGAAGGCCGCGGGCCAACCCGAGTATTATACGTTCCCTGCACCATTTGATCGTCCATTCTATCTGATTCTGAATCTGGCAGTTGGAGGAGACTGGCCGGGGGCACCTGAAAGCAACTTCACTTCTGAAAAGATGAATGTTGACTTTGTGCGAGTATATTCTTACAAAAATCTAGACACATGGCCTGATGTAACAACAAATCCCATCGAGCCTGCGCAACAGCGTGACCCACAAACCGATGGCAATCAAATATACAATGATCGTTTTGCGGAAGGGTCTGAAGACAATGGAGTGCCTCTTCAGTGGAAATTCATCACAAATGCTGATGGAGCTGGCAGTGTCAAAGTTGTAACGGATGAGCAGAAAGGGAAAGCAGCAGAAGTTACCATTGATGCATCGGGTACTGAAAACTACTCGGTTCAACTCACTCAGATGCCGATGTACATCAAGAAAAACAAAAAGTACAAGATACAATTTGATGCGAAAGCATCTGCTAACCGTACAATCATGTCCAAACTGAATCAATTTGAAAAAAGTTGGACCAATTATTCGGGTGATAACACCTTTGCACTCACGACAGATTGGCAATCCTATGACTATACCTTCAATATGCGGGATGGCACGGATAACAATGCCAGATTCGAATTTAATCTGGGGTTGGATGATACAACCGTTTGGTTTGCCAATGTCAGGCTGATCGAGGTGGGTGAAGCTGATCCGTTAACTGTCGAACGAAACGCGCTACCTGATGGCAACTTTATTTACAATGGCACATTCGATCAAGGCAAGGAGCGTCTGGGATTCTGGTCAAGCAGCATTCAGGACAGTGCGGCAGCCAATATAAGTGTAAATAACTTTTCGAAATTCCCAATTATGGAGCGTCAACTGGTTGTTGATGTTACTCAAACGAATAATGACCCACAACAAGTTTCGGTGAACCAACCGGATTTGAAACTGGAAGCGAATACAACGTATGGTTTCTCCTTAGATGCCAAGGCAGACACACCGCGAAGTATCGACATTGATGTTGTCAGCAGTAATGGGCATACAGTACAGGTTCATCAAGGGCAAAACCTCTCCTTGAACCAAGAAATGAAAACATTCACTGGTGAAATCATCATTGGAGATGGAGCATCAATCGCACAATCCGAGCTAAGAATGTTATTCGGCAGTTCTGAAGGTAAGGTATATGTGGACAATGTTCGTCTGACGAAACGCGGAAAACCTCTGTCAGTGAATGGCTACGCACATGGATCGGCAACCGAAGCCTGGATGATGCAGGGCTTACAACTGGAGGACTCCGTAGAAGGAGGAAAACATGTAAGTTACATGGATCAGGGAGATCTGCTGCAATATAAAATCGATGTAGCTCACGACGGAGTATATGTTCTGTCTGCCCGAATGGCCAGTGGAAAAAGTGATTCCAAGGTTCAGTTCAGCATTCAGGATGAACAAGGGACAACCGTTGCACAATCAGACCTGAGTCTCGGAGACACGGGTGGATGGCAAGCATACGAAACGGTGTATTTTCCAGGGGTCAACTTGACAGCAGGCAAACCCTATTATGTGAATTTTGAAGGAGCAGATTATAATACACGTTGGGTGGATATTTCACAAAACAAAATTCAGAACAGTGAGCTAACAGCTGATCTGAATCATTGGGAGCTAATTCCTAATGATCTGACAACCTCACATGACGAGGGCGCAGGATTAACGATTAAATTGCCTGGTACAAGTGAACATTGGTGGGATGCTTTGTTACAACAAGGTCAGATCAAACTGGATGCAAACAAAACATACCGACTTACCTTCGAGGCATCTGCTTCAAGTCCTAAATCCATGCAAGCGGTTCTTTCTCAGAATGCAGGGAATTTTGTGAAGTATTTTGAAGAAGAAGTGGAATTAACCGCGGATCAAAAGTCATATAGTTACACCTTCACTATGGGGGATAGCTCCGATTCGGCAGCTATGCTTGCATTTGGATTAGGATATCCGCTCTCTACAGGTGAACACTCGATTCACATCAATAACGTCCAGTTATATGAAGTTAATCCGAATGCAGATCAAGGAGGGCAGCCTGCTCATGTTAATCTTATTCCTAATGGAGACTTCTCCAAAGGTAAGGAAGGTTGGTTTACCCATGCGGACGGTAATGCAGCTGACCTTGAGATACAAGTTAACAATCAACAGCTTCAAGCCAAAATTGGTGATGCAGGACAGCATCCATGGGATCGTCAAGTCATCAATGAAGGATTTGGCATGCAGCAAGGTTTTAAATATAAATTAACGTTTAAAGCGCAAGCGGAGAAGCCCAGGAAATTGGGTTTGGGGATTGGATGGGTAGATGCAGCTGCCAACTATGAATGGCATGGGTTCTTTGGGGCACGAGTTGATTTGACCCCAGAAGAACAGGAGTTCACGTTTACATTTGATGCAACAGAAGACAGCTATGCGAATACTCGAATTTCATTTGATCTGGGTAACATTGATGGTGAGCAAGATGGCAACACAACCGTCTCATTATCCGAGGTCAGCTTGATTAATCTGGGTCCTGCCAATTAGCTTCTGAATTCTCTATATATTGTCTTATATGCTTGCCTAATTCTCTTATTACCTATGCATGCAGAATAAAGTTGTCCAGGAATGACATCATCCCCATGGCAAAATCAAATCGCTTAAAGAATTATCCAGCGAATATGAAGAGAAACCTACTACGAATTAAGCAAGAGACTGTCAGTAAACATTGCTGGCAGTCTTTTCTTCATATATTGCAGACATTGAGCGATACGTACATACTCTATTCTAAAAACGAATGAACACAAGATATAATGTCTGTATAGTTCGTAAATAACTGTGAACAAATCGTTAATTCATTGACATTGCATGTAATTTTAATTAGAATACGAAATGGACTTCAGGTTGAAAACAGATATGAGTATCTTTATGTTTAGTTTAGAGCTTAGCTGTTGAATCTTTTAATCCTAACAACGAATATAGGAGCGACAATATTACAATCCTATATGAAGATTAGGATTTTTTGTTTTTAGCTTTGGAGTATAATTTGAAAGTTGGAGGCTGGCTTTACCATGGACAAATGGTTCAAACTTAAAGAACGAGGCACGACTATCCCCACAGAAATTATCGCAGGGGTTACAACATTCTTCACAATGGTATACATAGTTATCGTAAACCCAGGAATACTCAGCAGCACAGGCATGGACTTTAACGGAGTATTCATAGCAACGGTACTTGCAAGTATTGTGGGAACTCTGATTATGGGAATATGGTCCAATTATCCAATCGTCATTGCGCCGGGTATGGGCCTGAATGCATTCTTTGCCTATAGTGTAGTTGCCGGGTATGGCGTATCTTGGCAAGTTGCACTGGGAGCCGTATTTATAGCAGGGATTTTGTTTATTATTTTATCACTGACTTCATTCCGTTACATGTTGCTAGATGCAATTCCTGCTAGCTTAAAACATGCCATAACCGCAGGGATCGGATTGTTTATTACAACGGTAGGTTTGCAAAATGCCGGGATTATTGCAGATTCAGAATCGAATTTGATTACGATCGGAAATTTGGCTGAGCCAATGGCTTATCTGACCATTATCGGATTGATTATTACCGTTGTGCTGATGGCTTATAATGTGAAAGGTTACCTGTTCATCGGAATGGTGGTAACAGCGATACTTGCCTGGATCATGGGACTATTCCAAATGCCGGAATCGATTGTATCCATGCCGCAAGGCCTCGCGTCAACGGCTTTGCAACTGGATCTAGCAGGTGTATTCTCGAATGGTTTGTATACGATCATATTTACGTTCCTGCTGATCACGCTGTTTGATACGACGGGCACGATGCTCGGCGTTGCTGAACAAGCAGGATTGCTTAAGGATGGTAAATTTCCACGCTCGCGTGGCGCATTATTGGCAGATGCTGTAGGAACAACCTCAGGTGCTTTGCTCGGAACAAGTCCAACATCGGCTTACATCGAATCCAGCACAGGGGTAGCTGCAGGAGGAAGAACGGGACTGACAGCGGTAACGGTAAGTGTACTGCTTGCGCTGACCTTGTTCTTCACACCGATCGTAAGTGTAATATCAAGCATTCCGGCGATTACTTCTCCGGCACTGATTATTGTTGGATACTTTATGATTAACGTTATCAGCAAAATCAAATGGGATGATCTCGAAGAAGCATTTCCTGCCTTCCTGATTATCATCCTTACTCCATTGACGCATAGTATTGCGACAGGCATCGGCGTAGGTTTCATCTTTTATCCGGTACTCAAGCTGCTTCGTGGAAAAGGTAAAGATGTTCATCCAATCTTCTACATTTTTGCGGTATTGTTCTTCATTCAGCTTGTGTTCCTGGACCACTAAAACTGTCTTATCCTATGGAGAACTGCTCTCAACAAGCAGTTCTCTTTTTTATGTAGTTCATACTCCGTTCATATTCCCGTCACGAAGGGGACATCTTCCATGGTTACACTATACCTATGTCGCAAGAGCGGCTCTACAGATATAAACGACAGGAGAAGATGGAAATGGCAGAAGAAGTGGATGTAACAACAACGGGGACTAAGGGCCGTAAAAAACGGTACTTATGGTTGAAAATAATAGGTGGTATTGTCGGCGCGCTGGTGCTGTTCATGGGCATCACGTTTGTCGTTCATACGATAAGTAATGGGTCCGAGAAAAAGAAAATCGAATCGTACGGCCAATATGTCAATGTTGATGGGAAGAATATGAATGTATCCATTCAAGGTAGCGGTGAACAAACCATCGTGTTACTTCCCGGACAAGGAACACCGTCACCAGTACTTGATTTCAAATTGTTAATCGATGAATTAACTTCCGATTACAAAGTTGTGGCGATTGAGCCTTTCGGTTATGGGTTAAGTGACCAAACCGAAACGGAGAGAACCACCGAGAATATTGTTAGTGAAATTCATGAAGCTGTACAGCAACTCGGTATAGATCGTTATATTCTGATGGGGCATTCCATCACGGGTCTGTACGCGGCGACTTATGTGAACACGTATCCGGATGAAGTCTCTGCTTTTGTCGGGATCGATAGCAGTGTTCCGAATCAACCTGGCATGGATGTTAAATTACCTTTGAACCTAATGAAATTCTTTCAAAAATCAGGCTTAATGAGAGTACTCAATAAAGTGAGTGGTGATTCATATGCATCACTTGACTATGATGAACATACCAAAGAACAGATGAAGTTGATTTCGAATCAAGTCTCGACAAATCCGACATTAGTAAATGAGCTTAAACATCTGGGTTCCAATTTCAAAAATGGAGAAAAACTCACGTATCCTAGTGATCTGCCAGTGCTTCTCTTTGTTCAATCCAATAACGAGAAAAACCCGCAGTGGATTCCGTTACATGAAGCACAAGCCAAACAATCCGCGCAGGGCAAAATGATCCCAATGGAAGGTTCACATTACCTGCATCATACGAAATACAAAGAAATTGCCGAGGAATTCAAATCTTACATGAAACAAATCCAATAGGATGATTGATTAATAAACTGCGGTACCGAATCTGGTGCCGTGGTTTTTTGTTATCAGGAGAGGCTAAAATAAAGACTTGACCTTAGGTCAGACCTAAGGTTTATGCTTGTAATATGAAAAACAGCAAAGGTGGTGAATTGGTTGAGTGATGAAATTACGATTAGTGAGCTGGCAAAGCTGATGAAAGTCTCTGTACATCAAATTCGATACTTCGAAGAAAAAGGGGTGTTACACCCTGCTTATATAGCAGAAAACCAATACAGGATGTATGGGGTAGATGAAATTTACCGTCTATCTCATATTTTATTGCTTCGCAAAATGGGACTGTCTGTTCAAATGATCAAGGAATGTTTGAGTAATCTGACAACCATTCAAATCACATCATTATTTCGCCAAGCGTTGGCAGACACGGAAGCAGCCATCACTCAGCTTCAGCAAACAAAGCACCTTATCAGCAAGTTGTTGCATGAGAAAAAGCATATCCCAATTGAGGATCAAGTGACTTATTATATTGATACTCGTGAGGAGATTCACTTATCCCTGTGGTTCCATATGGAAGCTCAAGAGTACTTGCAAGCAAGGCAACTGATCCAACTTAAAGAAAACATTCCCAATTTATTTGAAGCCGACATCCATTATGCGTACGATAAGACGGACACCGTAGGAATTTATACACAAAAGGAGGGAGCGAACGATTTAGTTTTGCCTAGAGGAAAATATCTTTCTTGTCATGTATATGTACAAATTGAAGCTGAACTCAAACAACATATCAACGAATTCTATGCTTATGCAGAACACCAGGGCTATCCGTATCACGGTCCACTTATTATGGTAGAAAAATCTTATTTATCTTTATTCACACCAGAAAAGCTTCATTATGAGCTATTGTTACAAATGATCGAGTAGGGGAGGCACACAGTGACAACTTCCATTCAGATAGAACCCGTTTGTCCCCAGTTTCATCAAGCTGTTGCTGAACTCATGGCTTATGGTTTTGGACACAAATTTCAAAAGATCACTTCATTGTCCATAACTGATCTGGCTTACGTATTTGAACAGTTGCTCAATCATCCGCCCATGGAACAAAGTACTCTTCGTATCATTGCTCGTGAAAATGAGGAGATTGTTGGCACCATGTGTTTGAAATGGAAGGAAGCAGATAACAGAGCAGCAATAACAAGCGTTCGTGCCAATCCTCATTGGTGGAGCCACTGCAATAGAGTTGGCATGTGGAAACTGCTTCAGTTAATCACCGGTTTACATCTGCTGAAGCATACTCCTACATTAGGCGAATGTTATGTGGAAGATCTGGTTGTACATCCACAGCACCAAGGCAAGGGAATTGGTACGCAGTTGCTTCAATGGGCACAGAAATATATGTTGCAATCCAAATCAATGTCATCTCTTAGCTTGCATGTGGCAAGTCAGAATCATCAAGCGATACAGTTATATGAACGCTATCAATTTCGCAAGCAGTATAGCACAAACAGCTTTCTGACCGGCCTGCTCTTAGGCGAAAATCAATGGCATTACATGATTTACAAAGGAGATAGTTATGTTTAATTGGAAAAAACGATACATCTCAGTTATTGTGGCAATCTTACTGATGGTTGGTGCAGGACTGTACATAGTCGATCAAAGTGATTTTGACATGGAGGAACAAACCATTGAAATTCAATCTCCACAGGGTAAGTTAACAGGTACGCTCACGTTACCCAGAAACCATTCAGGCAAGTTAGGTCTAGTACTGTTTATTCACGGTGACGGTCCGATAGACTCTACTCATGGTGAGGGATACAAACCGTTATGGGAGCGACTGGCATCGATTGGGTATGCATCCTTGTCGCTAGATAAACGGGGAATCGGGGGTTCAGAGGGAAACTGGCTAGATCAAAGCATGGATGATCGTGTTGTGGAGGCACAACAAGCAATTGCATGGGCGAAAGAACAATCCATCATTGATGATTCCAAAATAGGCGTATGGGGTGCCAGCCAAGCAGGCTGGGTGATTCCTAAGCTTGCTGGGAAAGAACATCTCGCCTTCAGTATCTTGGTATCACCAGCGATAAACTGGTTGGAACAGGGAGAATACAACACACGTAGCCAAATGGCGAAAGACGGTCATTCCACGGAGGAGATTCAAAATCAGGTCGATTATGAAAACCAGATTAAAGAGATTTTAAAGAAACATGGCACATATGAAGAGTACACCAAGATTGCTCGAGAGCATGATCTGATTTCCAAAGAACGCTGGAACTTCATAAAGAAAAATTTTGCTTCAGATGCCACGGCGGATTTGCATCATTTCAAAACCCCGGTACTCCTTCTGCTTGGAGAAGATGATGTGAATGTGGACATTGTTGATACAGAGCAAGCATACCGTAAAGGAATTCAGCCATCTTCCTTGCTTCATGTGAAAATCTTCTCTAATACAGAACATTCGATGTTACCAACCTCTATTGCAGGCTCGGAATGGAAACAATCACTACGATTTCTGTTTGCTCCGAGAAGCATTACAGTGGATGGGTATATGGATGAAATAGAACATATGTTGACCGCTTTTTCCTTATAACAGAGGGTTTACGATCTCTTCGTATCACCAAATAGATAATTTTCATTTCGAAATGAAAGAGCAGGGTCAGGGAGCGCCCTTATCCTGCCTTTTTGCGTGTTATACGTTAACTACTGTGCCAAATGTTCCAGATCCGGCTGCAATTTGGTCCGCAAAACATATAACATAATGGCCCCAACTAGGAACGCCATGGCATCCGCAATAACGAGCGACCAGATCACTCCATGAAAGCCATTCATTTGATTAGCGATATACAATATAGGAATTAGTGTAATCCCTTGAATTATGGACATAACAAACGCGGCGGTTCCTTGGGCTGTTGCTTGGAAGATCCCCATAAACAAAGAAGTCATTCCTGTAATAAACAAGGATAAGAAGGTTACATGAAGAATGTAGCTACCCATTTCAATTAATTGCGGGTCAGTCGTAAATAAACCAATCAAGTGGTCAGAGATCAGATAAACGATAACACCAAACAGGACGGCTAGGCCCAAAATAGCTTTGATCGTGAATCCAATCGTTTGTTTCATGCGTAATTTGTTCGCTGTGAATGAGAAGGCAATCAACGGCACAACTCCCTCGCACAAGCCCATCAGAATAAACTCAGGAAATTGCAATAAACGTGATGAGATTCCATACCCCGCAACGGCCTGATCCCCATATTCGACAAGAAAAAGGTTAAGAATAAGCGACATTGCACCCAAGAAGACACTCATAACAAAGACGGGAACACCGATTTTGAACACATTGCTCAGGATGTCCTTGGTCACCTTGAACCATTTCAGGGAGACGGTTAAGAATTGACTCTTATAACTCATATGGTAAGCGTAAAATGCACTCGCAACCAAGTTGGAGATGACGGTAGCAGATGCAACGCCAATCACGCCCCAATGGAAGACAAAAATGAATAGTGCATCGAGGATAATATTTATAACAACACTGAGAATCATACCGGTCATAGAAGTCATTGCTGAACCTTCTGAGCGCACGATATTCTCCAGGGTGAAGAATAAGATGACGAAGGGTGAACCCATAAGCATAATCGTGACATACTCTTTCGTAAATCCGAAGGACTCTGGCGTTGCCCCCAGCCCATGAACGATTGGTTCAATCAGCGGGAGCCCAACGGCCATCACAATAATTCCGAGAACTAAACTGCTGTAAAAGGCAAATGAAGATACATGCTTCAGATCATCTACTTTTTTCTCTCCCAGCAAACGGGAGATGAATGTGCCGCTGCCTATACCAATTAAATTACCAAGGGCCATGATAACCGCGAATAAAGGTAAAGTTAATGCGAGTGCGGTTAACATTGCCGTATTACCCAGTGTGCCAAGGAAATAGGCATTCAAGATGGAGTAAATAACACTCATTGACGTGCCTAGCATCATTGGGACAGCAAAATGAGCTACGGCTTTGGCGATTGGTGCTTTTTCAAAGTAATGGAGGTTTTCTGCATCCATGTGGGTCACTACTTTCTTCGTTAATATTGATCTAATCTAACACCGTTAGATTGAACCTTACAGTGTTAGATGTTATCATGAACTTATGAACCTGTAAAGCATAAACTTACACTGTTAGATAAAAGGGCGGATACCGATGAAAAAACAACAGCCTCAGATTTCAGAAGATAAGATTTTGGAAATTTCGTGGGAGCTTCTCGGGGAAGAGGGCATCGAGAAATTCAGCATGAGACGCTTGGCAGACAAGTTGGGGATTCAGGCTCCATCTCTATACTGGTACTTCAAGAGCAAGCAGACGCTCTACCAGCGTCTGGCCAACCAGATATCGAAAATTATTCTGGACGAGTTTCATACTGAAGGGGACTGGAAGGAGCAGATGGAGGGGCTTGCGGTGACGGTACGGAGTGTGCTCAGCAGATACCCGTGCTCCACACAGCTCATGATGATGACGTTGCCCCATGAACCGGACATGATCCGCTTCACCAACCGCATGTTGCTCTGCATGGAATCAACGCCATTAGAGCAAGAGCAGAAATTACAAGCCGTTCTTACACTGGTCAACTATGTATTCTATTTCGTACTGGATGATTATCAGCATCAGCGCAATATCTCTGCTGTTATTAAGGACCAGGAAGCACTTCAGGGTGAAGAGATGATCCACCTTCTGGACTCTATGAGTGAGAAGGAAGCTGGACTCTTTAGCAGGATGTATAAGAATGGTCTGTTTGAGGTGATGGGAACCGACGGAGCTTTCGAGTTCGGCTTGAAGCTTATTTTGCTCGGGATTGAACAAGTCATAAAGAAACCCACCGAGAATTAAACTCCGGTGGGTTTCTTCTTATACTAACGTTAATCCCTTTATCAGTCTAAAATTTAGCCTGAATTTCTTTTAAAAACAAATCTGCAGCAGTCGAAAAGACCTGATGTTTTTTCCAAACGATATTTAAGCCAGATTCAAGTCTTGGCTCTAGCGGTCTAAAACAAAGGTTGCTTTCACTAGACGTATTCACTATTTTATCAAGTGTTAGTGCATAACCAATGCCTTCTTCAACCATAATGGCAGCATTATATGCAAGATTGTATGTAGTAACGACGTTTAATTTGTCAAAATCTTCACCAAACCAGTCCGCAAATTCATTTTTCGAAAATGTCTGCTTCATTGACTGTCGTGAACAGATCAGTGGAACATGTAATAAGTCTGTAGATCGAATCGTATCTTTGGAGGCGAGTGGACTTTCTTTTCTCATAACCACTCCCCAAACATCCTTGTCCGAGAAGTTGATATAGTTATATTTGGAGACATCCGCTGGCTGGATTAGAATACCGAAGTCAAGGAGTCCCTTGTCAAGCCGCTCAGTTACATCATCTTCGTTACCGCTGTATAGGTGATAGCGTATATTGGGATATTTATTCTGAACTTCTTTTGCCACTCTTGCAATCTGTTTCATGGCTTCCGTTTCTCCACCGCCTATATAAATATCTCCACTTATGGTTTCTTCCATGGATTCAAATTCTGCCTCTAATTTATCGACCATACCCACAATTTCTTCAGCCCTATTTCTTAAAAGCATACCTTCATCTGTGAGAACAATACTGTAACTACTGCGAATAAATAATTTCTTTCCCAACTCTTGCTCGAGGTCTTTCAATTGTCTGGACAAGGTGGGCTGCGTAACATGCAAGAAATCAGCAGCGCGTGTAATACTTCCTTCTCTGGCGACTGTAAGAAAATAACGCAATACTCTAATCTCCATCGTAACTCCTCCTTTATCCTTTATATTCTACAATAAACCTTACAGAAATGCCTTTCAAGCATAACTTGTTATAAGATATGAGTATTTGCTATGTGGTGTATAAACGCTAAACTAAAAAGCAAGGCAACTGGAGAAGAAAATGAAAGGAATGAATGATATGGATAAGACAAAAGTATGGTTTATCACTGGCGCTGGTCGAGGTATGGGCACAACTATTGCGAAGGCTGCTTTAACTGCTGATGCAGAGCAGAAAATTGCCAACCTTCAGACAGAGATCAATGCTTACCGGGATCTCTCTAAATCCATGGCATATGACAACTAAACGAAATCACCTGCTTGTATTCATTCTGACCTTTGGTGTATTCAGTATTTTAAATACGGAGATGGGCGTAATCGGAATCTTGCCTTTGATTGCAGAACATTACGAGGTCAGTATCTCAACCGCTGGTTTGATCGTGAGTCTTTTTGCGCTTGCGGTTGCTATATCTGGCCCCATTTTGCCCTTATTATTTTCGGGCATGAACCGCAAGCATGTCATGTTGTTTGTACTTGGCATTTTTATTGTGGGCAGCCTGGTCTCCGCCATCACATCAAACTTTACGGTATTGGTCATTGCACGTGTCGTTCCGGCTTTTTTCCATCCGGTCTATTGCTCATTGGCATTTACGGTCGCAGCGGCGTCAGTCCCCAAGGAAGAAGCGCCGAAGGCAGTGGCTAAAGTATTTGTAGGCGTGTCGGCAGGCATGGTACTTGGAGTACCCCTTTCGAGCTTGATTGCCACCAGCACATCGTTGTTCTATGCGATGTTGTTCTTTGCCGCCGTAACGATCGTTGCATTTGTAGCAACACTTCTTTTTGTGCCCTCAATGCCAGTTACGAAAAGAATCTCTATGGGTACTCATCTGTATGTATTGAGAAGATCCGTGATGTGGCTATCCATTGCTGGCGTGATTTTCATGAACGGAGCTGTATTTGGGGTCTATAGTTACCTTGCCGAGTTTCTGAAAACCGTGACAAGATATGACTGGAACACCGTCAGTGTGTTGTTATTTCTATATGGCTTGGCCAATATGGTTGGGAACATGATAGCAGGGAAACTGCTCGCTAATTTCCCTTTGAGAACGATCAAGATGTATCCCATTGCATTAATAACGGTATACATCTTGTTGTTCACCTTCGGACAATTCAGTGTGCCAACAGCCTTCCTTATTTTCATTTGGGGGATCATAGGAGGCATAGGGGGCAATATCACTCAATATTGGGTGGTATCGGCAGCACCAGAGGCACCCGAACTGTCGAATGGGATCTTTCTAACCTCTTCCAACCTGGGAACAACACTTGGTGCTAGTGTATGTGGACTAATCGTAACTGGAATAAGTACACAATATATTGTAGTTGGAGGAATCGTGTTCCTTATCTTTAGTATCGTAACGAATTACTTCAGAATCTCCATGTCTGGCCGATTCGAGGGTTCCAAAATTGGAGGATAAGAGGCGGATGTAGTGTTAGCCGTTATACATTACCGTTTCGGCATTTTACTCTCATCCATATACAACAGGTTCCAGCGGTGACCGTCCAGGTCGGCAAATCCCGCGCCGTACATCCAACCGTCTATTTCACCAGGCTTGCCAAAGATGGTTCCTCCAGCTAACTCGACTTTTTTAATAAAAGCATCAACTTCTTCTCTGCTGTCAGCACCAATGGAAAATATCACTTCTGCGCTATGGGAAGTATCTGCGGTTTTGGCACCTGTAAATTTCTCGAAGGTTGCATCCGGAAACAGGAGAATCGTTGTTGAGCCTATGACAAGCTGGGCTCTCTCATTGCCAACATTCTCCCCATGGAATCCAATCTCATTGAAAAAGGTAGTGGATTTCACAACATCTTTCACCGGCAGGTTCATCCAGATTTTTTGTGACATGGCAGTAGCCTCCTAGAGTATATTTTCGACACTCTTACTATACTCTACCTCAATTCAAAATTACATAATCAGTTCAAAAACCAAACCAAAAGAGCAATCTCCAATGAGGTTGCTCTTTTGGTCATGGCTTATTTTGCCTAACGGTGTATACGCAGTTTCTTCCTCCGGCTAGAATGTATTCTCCCCGTTCAATATGAACATTATCGCCTAGAACTGTTTTGAATAAATGTAACTCATTCTTGCATAACCCGGTACATACCGCGGCCGCTTCACAGATCGGACAATGCTTCTCAATGAATAGGAGACTGCCATCATCCTGCTCCTTAACCTCGGCCATATAACCTTCATTCGTACGAATTTCGGACAATTTCTCCAATTTCTCTCTGACTCCTGATGCATTTCCAAGCTGCTGAAGATATCGTTCTTGCATATTTTTATTCCGAACATCCAACAGCTTGTCCAGCCCTTCATTACCAAAGGCTTCCTTCATCGAATGGATGAGGCTGACGGATAAATCCGAATATCCGCTTGGAAAAAAACGATTAGCCGCGGGAGTTAATATCCATAGCTTGGTGGGGCGACCCATGGGACGGGCCTCTTCCACAGTGGTTACCAATCCTTCTTCTTTTAGCGCATTCAGATGTTGCCGAATAGCCATTCCAGATAACGAAAACTGAGTGGAGAGAGTGACAACATCCATTCCCCCGCGCTCTTTTAACAGATTAATAATTGCTCTCCGGGTACTGGTCGAGGCATCCTTTTTGGTTTGATTTCCGCTCATGGTGCACCTCCTTTTGAAACAACTGAATCTTCATGACTAACTACATTTTAAACGAAAATGTTGACAAAGTCAAAGCCGAACTGTAGCTTATACATTATAAACAAAAATGTTTACTAAGTATCCGGATACGATGTATGCATACAAATTTCTTGGAGGTTACATTTCATGTCGTCTAATCATCAAAGTATTTTCAGCCCGCGTTATTTTGCACTAACCATAGGAATTATTTTATCAGTGATGGCCGTTGGATTCGAAGGTCTATCCGTAACCACCATTGCTCCTTCGATTGCTGGAGACTTGAACGGCCTTAGCCTGTTCGGATGGATATTCAGTACATATCTGCTTGCGCAGATTATTGGAACGCTGGTCGTCGGTCGAATCATTGATAAAAGAGGACCTGCAGCACCGTTCACTTTTGCACTTCTGTTGTTTATCGTAGGGCTGATCGCTGCCGCAACCGCAGGCGACATGTATACCATGATAGGATCACGGGCTCTACAGGGTTTGGGTGCCGGAGCTATGATGACTTGTGTGTATACAGCTATATCGTTAAGTTACCCGGATGAGTTACGTGCCAAAATTCTTGGAGCATTTGGTACTGCCTATGTTCTTCCGTCCATGCTCGGTCCATATGTAGCAGGAGTTATCGCAGATCAGTGGTCCTGGCGCTTTGTTTTCTGGGGGATCTTACCTGTGCTGGTGGTTTCAGCATTGCTTAGTTTACCTGCCTTTAGGAAATTAAAAGTGCAGAAGACGGGAGGGGATAGCGGATCTTCATCCACTTGGATGGCGTTACTCTTAACGTTGGGTACAGGGATTTTCCTGGTTGGTCTAAGTAGGCTTCCGAGCATTATGGGATTTGTTTTAGTCGTGATTGGCCTAGTATTGATGATATTTCCTCTCCGTAAATTGCTACCGAAGGGAACACTTACGTTGCGCAGAGGAATGCCAGCTATTTTGGCAACACGTGGATTGTTCTTCGCTGCCTATACTAGTACACAGAATTTCCTGGTATTGGCTCTAATCGATGTGAAAGGAATTACACCTTCTCAGGCCGGATTAATTGTGGCGAGTGCTGCATTAAGTTGGTGTATCATTGCGTATCTGCAAGGACGGTGGGATGCGGCAGATCAGGGCAGTGGACGTCATATGAGAATTATTCTTGGCGTAATGTTACTTGCCATAGGGATTGCCATCGTATTTTGGGTACCTGTTGTGACCGTTACCATTGCAGTTATTGGGCAGATCATTGCAGGAGTTGGTATTGGATTGGCGCATCCGATTAGTGGTGTTGTCGCATTTTCCCAAACGGGGGAAGAAGGCGTGGGTCAAACCTCGGCAAATCTGCAATTTGCAGATTCTTTTACACCTGGTGTAGTGATCGGCATTGGTGGTTCCATTCTTGTCGTGTGTCAGGCTGGCGGTATGTCACTTCAATCCGGCTTAATTGTAGCCATGGGTTTCCATCTCTTGTTAATCGTCACGAGTATCATTGCCAGCACTCGGATCTCAACACGCGGATGAATAAGAAAGTGGGTGTACAGACCATTGCTCACTGAAGATCCGAATAAACTATTTACAGCTTATCGCATCATCGGAACGAAATGGACGATCCATATTTTATGTGCTCTGTCTCAAGGCCCGAAGAGATTTGGTGAAATATTCGATAACATTCCTTCCATTTCCGAAATGATCCTCTCCAGACGTTTAAAGGGTCTTCAACATGATCATTTGGTCAAAAGAACAATACGAACACGCCCTACACAAATTATTTATGAACTTACGCCAAAAGGAGCTGCTCTTGCAGCATTCATACCCTGTCTAATGGACTGGGATACTAAATTTCAAAATGATACCACCGGGAGGAATAAAGATGATCATTGAGGTCAGTGATACAGCATCGGACAAAATCGTTGAGATCTTATCAAGTGCGGATATCCAAAATGCCTTTCTTAGAGTAGGCGTTGATGAAGGGGGATGCAGTGGTTTGTCTTATACCCTTATCGTGGATGAACAGCAGGCAGAAGAAGACATTGTGTTAAATAAAAAGCAATTTAAGATATTGGTTCACGCGAACAGTATTCCATATATTGATGGTCTTGAGATTGACTATGAAGAGAGCGGAATGTTAGGCGGATTCACCATGAATAATCCAAATGCCAAAGTTTCGTGTGGATGCGGGGCCAGTTTCAGAATGGCCAATTATCGTGGCGAAGTGAAAAAATGTGACTGAACTGAAGGAAGGAGTGCAGAGCAATGATCTCATTTGTAATATCTGACCAAGCAATCGATTCATTTAAGAATGAATGGGAATTGGAAGAGGACCAATATGTAAGGATTTATGCAAAATATGTTGGAGGAGGCTCCGATGCTTTTACAATTGGCATAAATGCGAGTGCTACACCGGTCGATCCCGCTTTGGTTCAATCCATTGGAGGATTTCATTTCTTTGTTGAAAAAACAGATGCCTGGATCCTGGAGGATGAACTTCTCCAAATTGACTGTAATGAAGATGGCATATTTTCAAGCAAAATCTCCTATTGAACATGGGGCACCTATTCTAGACCATAATCTTACTTTTTAAACATTTAACTTTACAAAGTATAACACTTCATGTATATTCAGGAAGTAAAAAGGTTTATTTTACCATAATATCCATCAAATTATGGAGGTGTAGAAGACAAACAACAATCAGATTGGGATTTTTGATGCTCAGTACAGGGCGCCTACAATTGGGATTATGCTGGTTTTGGCAACCGTAGCTTTTGAAGGACTGGCTATCACAACGATTGCTGCGAAAATGGCACAAAGTTTAGATGGTATTCATTTATACGGTTGGATCTTCAGCGCATTTTTGTTATCTCAGCTTATTGGAACTTTGGTTATGGGTCAGCAGATTGACAAGCGCGGCGTTTTTACATCCATGCTGATGTCTTTTAGTGTTTTTGTGTTAGGAACTGTGGTCTCCGCTATTTCTTTCGATATGCACATGCTTATTGCCGGAAGAGCCCTTCAAGGTTTTGGAGCGGGGGCCCTGATCACATGTGTTTATACCTGTGTGACGTTACATTATCCAGATACGCTTCGTACTCAAATCCTGGCCGCATTCTCTATGGCATTTGTCCTACCAACCTTAATCGGACCTTATGCAGCAGGCCTTATTGCTTCCTACATCTCGTGGCGATATGTTTTCTGGATCGTTTTACCCTTGATTGGAATAGCGCTCAGTCTCACATTCCGTTCTTTCCGTAATTTGCAGCTTCAGCAAGATCTGTCAGGTCCAGCGCGAGCAACTGACTCAAAGATTATGTATGCGATTCTGCTTGCGGTTGGAACGGGGCTGTTACTCACAGGACTTGGTATGATAACCGATTGGAAAGGCATAGTACTCACTTTGGCTGGATTAGTCATCATGATCACACCAATGCGTAAATTGCTGCCAGTAGGGACTTTTTCGGTAAAAAAAGGGTTGCCTGCTACTTTGGTTTCGAGAGGGCTATATGTTGCTTGTTATTTTACAACGGAAAGTTTTGTGATCTTGGCACTAACCGAAGTGAAGGGGTTATCAGCTGACCTTGCTGGCCTCATCGTAGCAGCAGGTTCTCTGAGTTGGTCCGCCGCAGCGTGGTTACAAGCCAAGCTTGATGCACGAGATCAAGGTCGTGCCCGAAAGGGTAGGGTCATGACGGGCATTGGGATTATGATCGTTGGAACTGCACTTGTGATCCTGGCTCTTATTTTGACGGACGGCGGGATTATACTCATCCTTCTCTCACAAATGATTACAGGGTTCGGTGTTGGATTGGCCAACCCTACAACAGCAGCCATTGCTTTACAACATGCCTTGCCCAGGAAAGAGGGAGAAATGTCTGCGAATCTGCAATTTGTGGATTCCTTCTATATGGGCGTAAGCATTGGAGTTGGTGGCGCTCTGATTGCCTTGTCCGAAACGTTACAGTGGGGCATATCGACAGGTGTTTTGATCGTGTTAACACTGCAATTATTATGGGTCTTGTTAAGTTTCTTGGCATCACTACGAATTACCAAACTCGTTCATCAAGAACATCATCCAATCAACCAAGTGAAGGACAACATCTCCATGTAACGGATGACGACCGCGTCGTTAAATACATCACGAAGAACGGGGGGACTAATTGCATTGGGAGGTGGGTAAGATGGCACGTGTATTAGTAGTCATTACTCCAGCTGAAGGACATGTGAATCCATCGTTAGGGTTAGTTACTCAGTTGATAGACAATGGTGAGGAAGTCATCTATGTGTGCACGGAGGAGTACCGTTCCCGAATTGAACAAACCGGTGCCCAGATCATTACCTATCCGTTTCCACAAGATGCCTTCTCTCATGATCCAGTGTTGAAACCCCAAGAATACAAGCATTCTTATCAGTTCATTTATATGATGGTAAGCGGTATTATCCGGAGGGTCATCCCCAATGTGCTACAGGTGATCGAGGATCAAAAGTTCGATTATATGATCTTTGATTCCCTGATGGGATGGGGAGGGACTATTCTTGCAGAAAAACTGGGAATTCCTGCGGTGTGCTCGATTGCGTCCTTTGCTTTTGTGGAGCCTCTGGGATCTAGCTCAGTTCTGAATGAGACGGAGACGAAGGAGCTTTATGAGGCTACGATGAAGATCACAACGGAGTTAGCTGAAGAGCTTCAAGTGAGTATTCCAGCCATGGAAGAGATTCCGGCACATACAGGTCAGTTAAAGCTCGTGTACACCAGCCGTTATTTTCAGCCGCAGGCAGAAAAGCTGGATGATCGTTTTATTTTCACGGGTCCTTCGATCATAACACGTCAAGATGCTCCGGCCTTCTCGTTTGAGTTGCTCCGTGAACGGTACCCGCAAACCGTGTACATTGCTATGGGTACGATTTTAAATAAAAATTTGGATTTCTATCAGCTTTGTTTTGAAGCATTAGGGGACCTACCCGTGAATGTTGTTTTATCTTCAGGAAAGTACACGGACATGACGCCGCTGGTGGATCAAATACCTCCTAATTTTATCGTCAAGCCATACATTGCCCAGTTGGACATGTTGCAGCATACCGATGTTTTTATTACACACGCTGGAATGAACAGCACAAGTGAGGCGTTATATTATAACGTTCCAATGGTGATGATTCCATTAACATCGGATCAGCCTCTTGTCGCCAATCGGGTACAGGAGTTGGGCGCGGGTATTACTTTAAATAAACATAATCTCAGTGCAACTAATTTGAGAGAGGCATTAACAGAAGTACTACACAATTCACTTTATAGACGGCAGGCTTACCTCATTGGTGAATCTCTAAGGCAGGCAGGCGGTTACAAGCGAGCTGCCGAAATGATTATGAGTCATATGGGTTCAGATCGGAAAAGTTACACAATTTAAATGGTTTTCCATTCAAAGTCGCTTAATAAGCGGCTTTTTTTGTTTTTAATAGTCTTAAGACTTGACCTACAGTTAACTCTATGTCTTATACTCGATTAGGCTTGCAAATTATATAAGGAATTGGAGATTTTATTTATTATGGCGAAGAGCACGAATTGGAATGTTTTTGGACTGGCAATACTACTAGGTTTATTTTCTACATTAGGTCCATTTACGATTGATATGTATTTACCGGCTTTTCCGGAGATTGCACAAAATATGAATACAACGGCATCACTTGTACAATTTAGCCTTACTGCCTGTTTATTAGGACTCGGTGTAGGACAACTCGTTATGGGTCCTTTGAGTGACGCGTACGGCAGACGTAGACCATTGTTGATCTGTATGGCAGCCTACATTATTTGTTCCTTGGCATGTGCTTTTGCTCCGAATATCGGACTATTGATTTTGTTTCGTTTCACGCAAGGATTTGCGGCTTCAGCTGGAATTGTCATTTCCCGTGCGATAGCCAGAGATCTATACAGTGGACATGAACTCACTAAATTTTTCTCTTTGCTGTTGCTTGTAGGGAATTTGGGGCCTTTGGCAGCACCGATTGCGGGAAGTGGGGTTCTTTCCTTCACAACCTGGATTGGCGTGTTTATCTGCCTTTCATTCTTGGGGATTTTCTTATTAATCATGACAAAGTGGAGCTTAAAAGAAACACATCCCGTCGAAAGACGTATGGTTCCTGACTTCAAACAGCAATTGGGTAATTACAGAATGCTTCTGCGTGACCGCAAATTTGTTGGATACATGCTGGCACAGGGAATCATGACGGCAGGGGTCTTTGCTTATGTGGCCGGAACCCCATTCATTTACCAAAATATTTATGGAGTTACACCGACGGTATTTGCTATACTGTTTGCTTCAAACGGCATCAGCTTGATCATCGGATCTCAAATCGTGGGTCGACTAGCTAAACGTATCCCTGAGCAGACGCTGCTATTATCGGGACTATGGCTTGCTATAATAGCAAGTGTGGCTGCTTTGGTCGTAACCCTGGCTCATGGTCCACTTTTCGCATTGGTGATTCCATTGTTCTTCTTCGTATGCTCGATCGGCATTACGTCTACAGCGGCATTCCCACTTGCCATGGAGAGTCAAGCTAAGATGGCCGGAAGTGCAGCAGCACTGCTCGGCGTTGTTCCTTTTCTTCTGGGTGCACTGGTTGCTCCTCTGGTCGGCATCGCGGGTGAGGACACTGCCGTCCCGTTAGGACTCACGTTATTAATGACCAGTATCATTGCGATTGTTACTTATTTCCTACTCGTTAAAAACGTCCCGCAGTATACACCTAATCATGCCCAGTCTAATGCTGACTTCTAGTATAGAAGGAACAGCTCGCCAAGCATTGGCGTGAGACATGAATGAATATGATTCCATTACAAGTCGCTAACACAGCGGCTTTTTTTGGTTTTCCGTACTGAATCCTCAGCCTGAATTCAGGTAAGGCATTGTTAGATAATGGAGAGACTAGGTAGGAGGGGGCTGCTCACTGCTTCATTTGATATAAGCTTAATCTATCTTGTACAGCATTCAGGACTTCTTCCGGAATCTCCTTCACCTTGATATCTTCTCCTAGAAAAAGCAACCAATTGGTGATTTCGGTTAACTCTTCTGAGTTATGAACATTCATAAATGCCTTTAGGAGAGCCGTAGTCTGGTATGGATTTGTATAGGCAATTGAAAACTTTAAAGGATGGTATTTTTTGAATTGCGCAATTGCCTTTGGACCAAGTTCCAGAACAAGGTTGATAACTTCTTCCTGTGTATTTCGTTTGAGTTGTTCTACAATCTTTTTTGTACTCAGTCTTTTTTTCGCCGGGTATGCTTCGACATGGATGAGGTTGTCAACGGATACGATTCGTCTTTTTTCTTCCTCCAAGTCAAAACCTTCAATGATCCAATGGCCTTTTTGATGATGAAGGTGCAAGAGAACAATGGGATAGGATTTTGTTTTCTTCTCTTCTTGGACAGTAACTAACAAATAACGTTCTATAAGAAGAATTTGGATGAGTTTTTCCAAGGTAAGGTGAGGCAGGTCTGATAGATCAAGCAAGTCTGGATTATGGGGATTGGTTCCTTCAAAAAGCAATATTTGATTCAAATGTACAAGGTCATCCTGCTGATTTTCGGAGATAAGGCCCAATAATTTTTCAGCCAAAGATTGACGACTCTTCAGATAAGGAAGCTGTTGATTTCTTGTCGCCATAAAGGCAATGAATAACGCTTTGATTTCATTATCGGTAAACCGGACCGTGGGCAGGAGGGAGTTGTTCATAACAAAATAACCCCCGTCCCGCCCAACTTCAGCGACAAGTGGCATTCCCATGGCTTCAATTTCTCTGATATCTCGAATGGCTGTTGAACGAGAAATATTAAATTCTCGCATGATTTCAGAGATAGTAAAGTGGGCACGGTTATTGATATACCGCGTGATGATATTTATGCGTTCAACTTTCTTCATGGGGCCCCCCCTAAACAGTATCATATTCTGACATGATTTAAGGTTATTATAAACCTATCAAGTGAAAACACAAATCAATTGAAAATTTAAAGAGGACGGTGTAAACCATGAGTAATTATCATTTCGAAGAAAAAGAGAGCTTTATCGTGTTAGGTATTGGAACGGATCTTAAGAGCGACTATACAGACTATGTTGGCATCAGCAAGGAGAAGGCGGATTTTTGGTCCACGGTGAAAGAGGATGGAAGCCTGGACAAACTAAAGTCTCTGGCAACAAACGACTACATTTTTGCCGTAAACGAAGCAGTGAATAACCAGATGATGCATTATGCTGGTGTCATGACAGCAGAAACTTTGCCAGAAGCAACGAGAGTAATCCAATTTCCTAAGGGAGAATACCTGGTTGTGAAGGGCGAAGCTGAAACGGCTGATGCGCTCAATAATATGCTTACTGGCATTGCCTTTGGTCAAGCCCTCCCCGTAGAAAAAGATTATGCCTATGTTGGCGGTCCAAATACAACAGTTGAAATGGGAGAGAAAAACGGTTTGGTATATGGTGAAATGTGGATTCCTGTTGTAAGGAACTAACGAGCAGGGGAGATTGGATAGTCGGTCGTATATCGTTTAAAGTCACGAACATAGTACTATTAAAAGCCGCTAATGTAGCGGTTTTTTTGTTGTTCATTAGGAGCATAATCATACATGAAAACAGCAGATCACTAATAAAATAAATGAAAGGAAGAATTATGGAAGGGAGCAGTCTGAGTGAATACTCGTCTCGCTGAAACAACTATTTGTGGGGAGTTCCATATAAATTCAGCAACCATAACAGAGGTTTTAACGCTGTGGTCAGCATCTTCAACCTTAAAAGTACATGGTACAGTAAGTATTTTTAATCATAAACAAAGTAATTCATCTGTCTTTTTGAACATAATACATAATGAAGGAACGTGTTCGCTTCCTGTTCTACCGGGTAACACCTGTGCTTTTAGCTGTGCCGGAATGCATCATATTGAAGTGGAGATTGAAAAGAGCTTAAACAATACTGCAAGCGGCACATTTGGAATAGATATATACTATCAAGTTCTAAATGAAGAAGAGGATGAGGAATAAATGGAAACAAAGTTGGAATAGCCCGAACCACTACTATCTCCCCACATATATTTATAGAAAGAGTATTTTTAAGGAGGTTCACAAATGGCTCAAATTGGTAATTGTAATAATACCGTTTCTCCAGCGGTGGTAAACGATGCCGTATGTACTACGATAAGTTTGTCAGATACGGGTGGGACACCAACAATTATATACGAAAATTCCTCAACGTTTCTGGTAAATGGAACTATTCTAATTGAGAATAACGGAGTGGGGGCTTCACCCACCGCTGCTTTGCTTATTGACGGTGTTCAAATTCCTGGTTTTGTCGTAGCCCCAGGTAGCAGTAGATCTTATACTGCACCAACAATTAATACTATAAGTCTCATTGGAGCTGGTGCGGGAACAACAAGTATCAAAATTGCGTTCTCTTTGAATTACAGATTCTAAGTATAGGATATTCAATGTGAAAGAATCCCTTCTTTTATAGGAAGTGGATTCTTTTTTTAGTTCGATGTCTAGTGATTATCATTTACTAGATTTAGTATTCCTCAAATATGTTATCATATTCTTTGTAATGACGGCTTCATTCGAGAACAGCTAAGTAATAAGCATTTTTTATTATTTACATAAAGTCAATGGAAGGCAGGAGATATAACAGTATGGTCACGCTGATACTTTCGCTCGTTATGATTATAAACATATTACTCTCAGCGGTATTTTTGTTTTTTGAAAGGAGAGACATTGGTTATACTTGGGCCTGGCTCATGATATTTTACTTCATTCCTATTTTAGGTTTTATCGTTTATCTCTTTCTGGGACGTAACCTCAAAAAGAAAAATTTCTACGGACTTTCAGCTGAAGAGAGAAACTCCCTAAAGTTAATTGTCGAGAACCAGTTAGTGACATTGAAGGAGCAACGTAAGGAAAACAACCCCCTGCTCATGAAATATGCTGACCTGATTCAATTGAATCTCACTTCATCCAATGCAATCCTAACCAATGACAATGAGATATTCATCTTCGATGATGGACAAGAGAAATTTGATTCTTTATTTGCTGATATCAAAAATGCCAAGAAAGAGATTAACATCCAATATTACATCATTCAACCGGATTCCTTAGGGAAGAAATTACGAGATGAATTAACCATAAAAGCTAAAGAAGGCGTAAAAGTGCGAGTTCTCTATGACGAAATTGGTTCAAAGAAACTTTCATTGAAGTTTTTCAGAGAACTGATCTCTGCCGGTGGAGAAGTAGAGGTCTTTTTCCCTTCACTGATTAGGCCATTAAATTTCCGTATGAATAATCGAAATCATCGAAAACTTTGTATTATTGATGGGGAGATTGCTTATATCGGCGGATTTAATCTGGGAAATGAGTATCTGGGCATGGATAAAAAGTTTGGATACTGGCGTGATACACATTTTAAAATGCACGGAGATGCCGTTAATCATATTCAAGGAAGGTTTATTTTGGATTGGAAACACGCCAGCAAATCCGATCAAGTAAGTTACGAACAATTCTCCTTCAACACAGCAAAGCTTGATGGTTCAAGTCCAGTTCAGATTGTGTCTAGTGGTCCTAACTCACAGGTGGAACACCTGAAGAATATGTACATCAAGCTTATAGTAAATGCCAAAAAGAGTGTGTATATTCAAACGCCTTACTTTATTCCTGACAGCACTTTTATGGATGCATGTAAAATCGCACTGCTATCCGGGGTGGATCTGCGTATTATGATTCCCAATAAGCCCGATCACCCGTTTGTATATTGGGCGACTTGGGCGTATGCTGGTGAATTATTGGACTATGGAGCCAAGATTCTGTTGTATGATAATGGATTCTTACACGCAAAGACCATTGTAGTAGACGAAGAAGTCGCTTCAGTAGGGACGATGAATATTGATTCCCGGAGCTTTAGGTTGAATTTTGAGGTGAATGCAATTGTATATGACGAGCGAGTTGCGAAACAACTTCAAGAATTGTTTCATCAAGATAGCCAGTTAAGTACAGAACTTACTTCTGATCGTTATAGAAATAGGTCCCTTATTATAAAATTTAAAGAAGGAATATCACGTCTTCTTTCACCTATTTTATAGCTCAGCTTCACTGCCGATGTTATACTCAACCAGGCACGATAAAACTTTTCACTGAAGTGCTTCTTAACGACTAGAGGTATTAGCAAATCCTTCTTTTTAAGTCAACAGTCAAAAGCTCTCTCCCAAATGGAAGAGAGCTTTCCCAATTGTACGACAGCATGTTATTAATTTAAAACGCCGCTGCCGACTATTGTAACCTTTACTTCCGGGTGAAAACGAACTTGGGCATATTCTTTATTCCAGTCTAGGCTTTTCCATAAGTTCGGGTAATGGGCAATTAAATGTCTGCCAATACCGAAGGAATCACAACCACTTTGCTGAAGTGTCTTGATAATTTGTTCTGCGTCCTGAGTCATGTCATCGGTTAACTTGCGGTTCAGACGTTCAATTGTGTCTTTTTCCTGAAGATGATTCATTGCATACTCAACGATCGTTACTGGAAGTTCGATACGGAGGTTCACATCAATTTGGCTATCACTTGCCACCTTTACCGCAAGTTTGCGCTTAATTTGTGCGATATTTGCTTCATAAGTGACATAGTTCCGCGGGTTGCTGGAAGGCCCTGGGTGGACCTTTTTGACAAAACGCGCTGTTTTATTCCATTTCCCACTCATAATAATGTATAGAGGAGCCTGTTCGGTCGTAAGACTCCCATTGAATCTTTGCCCATGAAACAGGGCGATTCCCCGAGCATCAATCTCCTCTCCATCCTTATATAGATAAGGCAGTGTAAAATCCTGTCCCGGATCCAGCATGGGAGGGAGAAGGGTCTCTAACGTCATTTCCGGAAAAATACATAATTCCTCCAGACTCTTAATTTTTTTCGTAATAAAATCACCAATCAATATGCTGCCAACTTTTTTTTGGTGTAACAGATCTCCGGCATCGCCATCCACAATCGCAATTTTCACATGTGAGGTTGGGTAATCGGGTTCCCGATATAAGACGTCCAGGTAGGGATAGATATCATTTTGTGCGAGTTTGTTGCCGTATAAGATCATCCCATATTTGAAAAACCGGATATCACCAGTCACTTTAGCACGAATTCTATCTGTACTTTGACGGACGGATCTCCCGGTGCCTGAGTGGACTTCATTACCGTTGCTCCCTTGTTGACTCTCAGAATCATCGACAATTTCAAGCGTCTGTTTAATTTCACCCTCTGAGGTGATGTCAAACGCCGAAGCATTAGCCAGTCTTGCATCTTTTAAACTATCCTGATCCCAACATCCCGTCATCACCATGAGCAGGGTCAGCAGGATGAGGATTTTCCCCCGTTTACTCATATCATCTTCTCTTTTCGTTTCATTATATAAGATAGAACCAACAGGAGCAGAGGCAGGATCATGAGAAAAAAGTATGCCGATCTGTTGGCTATCGTACTAATTAACTCAAGTTTTTCCTTCTGTTGTGGCAGATAGGCAATTATGCAAGAAGCAAGAACGACATAAGGCACCGCTTTTTTATGGTGTTTTTGTTTGAAGAGATAACTTATACCATAGGATGCCGTATAGTAATAGCCACATATGGCCCCAAAAATGGATATTAACCAGATAGGGAGGAACAGGAAATCGGCCCGATCCATTGTTCCGAGTGGGATAGAGCGGAGCAGATATATGACCGGTTCAGGCATTAAGTCAAGTTGCTGGGGGCTGAACGCCGTTGAACAAATGAACACGGTGAATGCATACAACACCACAACTACAGCACTTGCTAAAGCAACAGACTTGAGTTTGCCACCGCTGCTACCTTCAACCATAGGAAACACAACGAGAAAAAACTCGAATCCAAACATAGCCATTAATGTTTCGGTTGATCCACTAATGATATTGGGCCATCCTGCTTCGGTTAAAGGCAAAAGATATAACAGATTGACTTCCTTGAGTCCATAACTGATCAATACCATCATGGGCAAGACCAAAAAGGAGATGAGTACCAGTACTCGGGCAATGATTCGTAATTTTTGCCGAACCAAATAGATACTGCTGAACAAGAAGAGGGCTAATATAGCCCACCGAGGCGTATCCTGCAGCATCCAGCGGTTAATCACACTGTAGGCGTTCACCAGAACAGAAGTACCCATTAACAGGAAATATCCAACGTAGGCAATGATCAGCAACTTGCCAATCCATTTCCCCGTAATCAGCGTTACAATGTCATAAATGGATGAACTCGGGAATCTTCGCATCAAAAGCCAGCACAACAATATGACAAGTTGGATCAGGACCCCTCCAAGGAATACAGAGATCCACCCACCGCCTTTAGAGAGAAGGTGTATACGGTAAGGGAGGGACAAGATATCTACACCAATTTCAAATTTCAAAATGAGCAAGAATAATTGTCCCCGAGTAATTGTTGTTTCCTTATTCACGTTTTTTCCAACTCCTAGAGAACTTCTGCTGATTCAGCCGCTGCGGGCGGGCATCATGAGGACGCCCGCGAAGCGCCCAGATGGGAAATCGAATCCATACATCCTTCATGTCGGCTAATCTGAAAGGGGCCACTGGAGCAAAATAAGGCGATCCGAAGTTTTCCATCTTACAGAGGTGAATGGTTAGAATCACCAGACCAAATGCGATGCCGATATATCCAAAAAGCGCCGCTCCAATCATCATTGGAAAGCGGAGAATACGGACTGCCGAACTCATCTCATGCGAAGGCACCAAAAACGACGAGATAGCGGTTAGTGAAACCACAATAATCATTGTATAGGATACAAGCCCCGCACGAACGATAGCATCTCCGATAACCAAACCGCCAACGATGCCGATGGTCTGGCCCACTCGGCTGGGAAGTCGGACCCCGGCTTCTCTTAATACTTCAAAGATCAGTTCAAGCAACATTGCCTCTACAAGTGCAGGAAAGGGGATGTTCTGCAATGATTTCTTGATTGTGTGTGCCAGTTCGATCGGTAAAATAGCGGAGTGAAAAGAGATGGTTGCAATATAAACAGCAGGTAATGTAAAAGCAATGACAAAACTCATCATGCGAATTAAACGTAAAAAGGAACTGACAATCCAGCGACCATGATAATCATCCGGACTTTGATAAAAAGCAAAAAACGTAACTGGAGCAATAAGAGCTGAAGGACTTCCTTCGGCAAGTATGGCGACACGTCCTTCCATCAAGTTGGCAATAACCCGGTCAGGTCTTTCTGTATTGAGCTGCTGGGGAAACAGAGAGAAGGGGTTATCCTCCATAAACTCTTCAATAAAACCTGGAGCGAGCACCATATCTGAAGATATGGACGTGATTCGCTCTTTTACTTCGTTCACTAACTCCGGATTGGCCAAGTCCTGAAGATATACAACTGCAATTTTGGTATGTGTCTTCTCGCCGACGTTAAAATATCGAACGATTAAGGATGGACTAATAATTTGTCTACGGATCAGATTCAAATTAACCGAAAGCTGCTCTACGAATCCATTGTGCGGCCCTCGAATAACGCCTTCGTTTTCAGGTTCGGTTGTGCTTCGGACATACATTTTCTCGGTAGAAAGAATGTAAAACTCCGGGTGCCCGTCGATTATGTAAAGACATTTCCCTTGAATAAGTGAATCTATTCCACGTTGCAGATCCGTATCTTTTCGACTTTCTAAAGTGGTGAACGATGGGTAAATCTCCGAATGAGCTTGGCCATTCAGTGCTGTTAAGACATGTGTTTGAATGATCTCCTGATCTACAAGTGAATCGATATAGAGAAGCACACTCTGTACACCATTAAGTAGAAGCTGTTGTTGTTTCAAATCGTCTGTACAGTAGAGGGACTTTTCCACATAAGAAATATTCATTTTTAATTCAGAGAAAGCCTGATTGGTTGGGGTCATTGATCCACCTCTTTATAAAATGCGACATGGATTATCTTGTGCAAAATCAAGACTATTATGCAATAGGCGCTTCTTATTCAAAGAACTTATAACCAAACATTGAAAAAATAGTTGCACAAAAATCCAAAATTTACAATTCAATTAGAAACTTTTTCCTAAATCTAGCGTCTATACTATGACTTTTTGAGGGGTTATACATTACTAGAGAGTAGAAGGAGCCAAAGACAACACATGAATATGAAGAAGAAATTATCCATTTTTACCGCTTTAGCCGTTTTTCAAGCATTTGCAGTTGGTTCTGTGAGTGCGCAATCAGCACCGCAAGGTGACACCGCGTCAGTAAACACAGCCAATGTAGAATCAGTTGAGGTGTTACAGCAAGAGCAGCCGATTGCAGAGCGTGAAGTGAAGACGGAGAGCAATAACAAATCTATCAATACTCCGCCCACTGAAGCCAAGGACACTCAAACCTCAACCGGCACTGAGGCAACACCCAAAACAGATAGCGAGAAGCCTGCATTGGATGGGGGAGAGACCCCTGCAAACGAAACGGGTACAAAACCTGTAGTTCAAGAGGAAACCCCTGAGATGGTTGAAACGCCAGCTACGCCTGCTCAGATAGAGCAACCATCCGTTGATGGGACGTCTCCTGCAGTAGCAGGTGGAAATCTGACGTTGTACATGAATAGCAACAAAATGGAGCAGGATGGAAAAACGTATCTTGCTGGACAGCCAATGGCTGTAAAAAACGGTGTATCCTATGTTGCAATCCGTGCGTTGGTTGACCGTGTGGGATATGGCGTCAAATACGATAACAAAACCAAGGAAACCATCATTATTAGTGGTGAGGATGAACTCCGATTCAAAACTAACAGCAAGGACTATACGGTTAATGGAGAGACCAGAACGATGAAAGGCCCTGCTTATCAGCAAAAAAGTACTTTCATGGTGCCGTTAACTTCCATTACTCAAGCTCTGAACATCACCTATAAAGTGAATCAGTCGGCTAAAACGGTTGTGTTGAATCTTAATACAAAACCTGTTGCAAGCTTTACCATTTCCCAAAAGGAAATCTTTGCGGGTGATCAAGTGGACTACGTGACTTCTTCCAGTTCACCTAATGGAATGGATATCGTTGACGAACGCTGGACTGGTCGCCAGGATTCATTTGATCAAGCAGGTACATATACGATTTCATATCAAGTACAGGATTCCAATGGTCAATGGAGTGATCCCTATTCAACTACGATTGAAGTTTTGGCTCCTAATCTTCCTCCTGTAGCCATGTTCGCCACGGATAAAGAAGAGTATAAAATGGGCGAAAAAATAACATACACAGACCAAAGTACAGATGATGAAAATAATATTGTTAAAGCGGCGTGGGAGAACAATTCACTTGCGTTCTTTGAACCGGGTCCAAAAACGGTGACACTTACAGTTACTGACAATCACGGTGCTACGAACACGTACTCCAAAGTCATCACCATAACCAATGAGACCTTATATTCATTTACCGATTTTAATTTACTCTTCACGCCGGTAGGACAGAAATTCACCTTTAACGGCGGCGAAGTGACTACGATGGAGAAAGTGCCTTATACGTACATGGATGAGCCAAGTTTGCTGATTCGCAGTAACAGTCCGGAAACTGTGAATACGGAAGGCATTGTATATAAAGAATCATCTTTGGGGCAGACCCGTTTCATGATTCACCACGTGAACAATACAGGCAAAAGAGTAAAAATGTATGTGATTGCAACCAATAACAACCCAAATCCGGCCGTATTTGAACAACAGAATATGGGCTTTGCCGGACCTACTCCGTATGCTACCGTAGCTGGGAAATTGTCTATTGATAAATGGTTCAAGTCGATTCAGACTGGAGCGGATCAAAAGAAAGAGTACCTTCAACCTGGAGAAAGCAAACTCATTTTGACCGAACTTAATAAAACGCCGATGAAAGAAGGACAAGTCATCTCTCTCTATTCGGACGCTTATAGCGATTATTCCTTAGACTATAACGTTATCCTGGTGGAAGAAAATAAAGATCCGTTCGAAGCTCTGCCATTGCTACCTGTGCTTGATCGTGACGGAGTGCACAACCGTGGTACGTACCCGAATGCGACTCGCGTTATAAAGTACGATGAGCACGTGGGAATCAAACCTGCCCGTCTGCCACTTGGTGACAATTCAAGCGATCCCAATCTGGTAGGAACAGATCCGATGGCTTACACAGACGCATCCAATGCGGGTAATTTCGGCGTATTGTACAAAATCACGCTGACCAATGTTGCACCACGTACGCTTATCTCCTTTAACCCTCGTGGAGGGAAGTACTCCGGAGTAGCTCTGGTGAACAATCAGTTGGTATCGATTGCCGATGGTAACGTTGCGGTTGCCAATTCAAGTGAACAAAGCGTGCTTTACCGCACCGGGTCAACTGGAGAGAGCGTAACCATTCTATTCTCTGCCGCGCCGGGAAGCAACCTGCCGGTCAATCTGCTCTTTACACCACTCCCATCGGAGAAGTAATGTAGGTTTCTCTTATAACGAATGGTTTGGTGGCACTTTAATCATCGACAAAAAAGACTCCATATGGAGTCTTTTCTTTTCACAACTTATTTCTACTAAGGAGGAATCAAATTCCGATGAATGTAGTCGTCAAGTTGATACGTGAATTCAAAGAGCGAGATAACCGGCGTTTGTTGAAGGATTATCGAGACAAAGTGGAGCTTATCAGGAAACGGAACTTGGAAGTTTGGGATGATCAGCACCTGCAAGCGGAATCTCTTCGGCTGCAAGAAGAAGCAAGATCAGGCAAGCCTTTGGATGATCTGCTTGTTGATGCTTATGCTCTAGTCTGCGAGGTTGCGAAGAGAACACTCGGATTACAGCCTTATGATGTCCAGATTATGGCTGCTATCGCTTTGCACGAAAGATTTTTGATCGAGCAGCATACCGGTGAAGGAAAAACACTCTCTGCTGTTATGCCTGTTTATCTCAACGCTTTGACAGGCAAAGGCGTTCATGTGCTTACTTTTAACGACTACTTGGCAAATCGAGATGCAGCGTGGATGGGACCGATCTATCGCTTCCTCGGGTTAACGGTAAGCTCGGTTCAAGCGGGCATGAGCCTGTTCGAGAAACGGGAAGCTTACGCCAAGGACATAACCTATGTTACAGCTAAAGAAGCAGGGTTCGATTATTTGCGCGACACAATAGCATTCAATGAAGCTGATACCGTGCATCGTCCTTTCCATTACGTCATCGTCGACGAAGCAGATTCATTGCTTCTTGATGAAGCACGAGTGCCACTAGTCATTAGTGGCGATTCGAGTGCTTCCAAAAGTGATGGCGTTCTTTTCGCAGAAGTGGCCCGGCAGCTGCAGCCAGGAGAGCATTACGATTTTGACGAGTTCCAGCGGAACGTTTACTTGAATGAAGCGGGTGCTGCAAAAGCAGAGTTGCTGCTGGGATGTGGCAATTTGTACGATAGCCATAACAGTCATTGGTTAACGTCATTGAATTGTGCGCTGCATGTGGAATCGTTATTAAAAAAAGACGTTGATTACATCGTCCGGGACGGTGTAATCGAGCTAATAGAAGAACACACCGGCCGTGTGGCCGAGAACAGGTATTTGCCGGACGGGCTGCAAGCTGCGCTGATGGCAAAAGAAGGGTTGCAGTGGAAGGCCGGTGGGAAAATTCTCGGCACGATCACGATTCAACACTTTATTAGCCTGTATTCGGGAATTTGCGGAATGACGGCTACAGCGCACGCTTCAGCATTGGAATTCGAGGATATCTATGCGTTGCAAGTCGTGCAGATTCCGCCAAACCAGCCAAACATACGGATCGACCACAAACACCGAATTTACACCCATTAAGAAGCCAAATATAAGGCGCTTGTACAAGAAATCTCTTCCGTCCATAGGGTAGGACGCCCCATTCTTATTGGTACGTCAAGCGTCGAGGAATCTGATATGCTCGCGGAGGCGCTTTCCGTTGCTGGCATACCTTGCCAGGTTCTGAATGCAAAAAACGATGCAAAAGAAGCCGAAATCATCGCTAAAGCGGGAGAAATAGGCGCGGTATCGGTATCTACGAATATGGCAGGGCGCGGCGTCGACATTCGTCTCGGCGGCGGTAATCCCGCACAGGCAGAAGTGGTTGCCAAACTGGGCGGATTATACGTGATAGGTACATATGTGAACGAAAGCATGCGGATTGACGACCAGTTGCGCGGACGTTGCGGCCGCCAAGGTGACCCTGGGTCTTCCGTATTTTATATTAGCCTGGAGGACGAGTTGATGCTTCGCTTTGGCATTCATAGACTGTTTCGCGCCCCAAATCAGGACGAGGTTCTTGATGATCCGGCGCTCCGTAGCAAAATCGAGCATATTCAGCGCGTTATTATAGGTCAAAACTTCGATATTCAGCGGGAATTGAACTGTTATTCGGATATGGTGGAGGATCAGAGGCGAATTCTATATGAAGAACGGTTCGGAATTTTGAAAGCTGAGAGACTGATGAGTCCATCGGAGCGGCGTGTACGGCTTTTTTATATCGACGAGTTCTGGGCTGACCATCTGGCATACGTTTCTTACATTCGTGAAAGCATTCATCTCGAGAGCATTACCAGTCGTAACCCAATCGACGAGTTTCATACGCAAATCACCCAAGCATTCGAGCAAATTCCGGCTAAAATAGATCATGAGTCGGCAAATATGCTTAGAAAACTTGGAGGTTCGAATGATCCCGAGAAATGGGAACAGTTCGGTCTGAAGAGTCCTATTTCGACTCGAACCTATATGATCAACGATCAATACAGCCAAGATAAGCGCAGCTCATGGACCGGAACGACGGTATTTGCTTTTTGGGGCAGTAAGATTTTGAAGCTATTACTGAAGCCAGTATATAGGATGTCAAAATAGTGATGGGAGCGTGACGATCGATGAACAATAATTGTTGAATTCGATTATGAAACTGAGATTTTTTGGGGAGAAGTATAAATACGGCATTTGAAAGTCGCTATTATAGCGGCTTTTTTTTATTTTAGTAGAACAAGTTCTTGTCTCACCTGCCGGGATTAGCTGTTGGAACGAGCCAGGCACACTTCCTTAAAATCTTATAAGAAATTCTTGATATTTCAGAAATTTATCCGATAGGCGGATGCTATTATACAAATACAAACAAAGACGAGGTGATGAAATGCAAGCAAAGTTGGCAGCGGACGCCATTCCCATCTCCAAAAAGCGAAAGATATGGATAAGGACGATACAAAAGCACAAAGTGATGTATGCTCTCTTATTACCAGCTTTAATTTACTTTGCCGTATTCAAATACATTCCTATGGCGGGAATTATGATTGCTTTTAAAAACTACAACCTGGCTTTGGGACTATGGGATAGCCCATGGGTGGGATTCAAAAATTTTACGGATTTTATGAACGGCGTTTATTTCTGGGACATCATGAAAAATACGATCGTCATATCGCTGTATAAGCTATTGTTTGGTTTCTCCGCGCCCATCGTGCTTGCTTTACTCCTCAATGAAGTGTATAGCCAATGGTTTAAGAAAATCGTACAGACGATCACTTATTTGCCTCATTTTCTATCATGGGTCATTGTGTATGGAATTATGGTAGCCTTACTAGCCCCAGGCGATGGTCTCTTTAACATGATTTTGAAAGATTTTGGTGTTGAACCCATCTCGTTTCTAACGGAACCTGCCTGGGGTAGAATGCTGATCATCTTATCTGAAGTATGGAAGGATATTGGATGGGGGGCGATTTTGTACCTTGCCGCCTTGGCAGGAATCGATCCAAGCTTATATGAAGCGGCTCGAATGGATGGTGCATCCAAATGGAGACAGCTCTGGCATATCACGTTACCTGGTATTCGAGGAGTCATTATTCTGATGCTGATTCTTAAATTAAGCCATATCCTGGATGCGGGTTTTGACCAAATATTCATGTTTGCCAACACCTTTAACCAAGAGAAGATCGATATTATCGACACATGGGTATACCGGGAAGGGTTGGAGCGTCTTAAGATTGGCTTGGCTACTGCTGTAGGATTGTTTAAAGCTGTCATCGGATTTGCTTTAGTGTTGGCAGCGAATAAGCTCGCCAAAAAATTCGATGGGCAAATCTGGTGAGGTGGTCTTTAGAATGATCCATATGACAATCGGGGAAAAAGTCTGGCAAACCGTCGTTTATGTAGTTCTTATTATATTATCCCTACTGTGCGTGCTACCCTTTCTATATGTGGTTGCTGTCTCCGTAACACCAGAATCGGAAGTATTAAGAAGAGGGATTGTGATTATACCAGAATCCTTTACCTTTCTGGCCTATAAAGAAGTATTCATTTCTCATGGGATCTGGCAGGCGTATAAAATTACGTTGTTTCGAACAATTGTAGGAACTGCGTTAAATGTGTTTTTTACGGTAATCGCGGCCTACCCGTTATCCAAAAAATATTTGCCCGGAAGAAGTCCGTTTTTACTCTTCATTGTGTTTACCATGATGTTCAGTGGGGGATTAATTCCGACTTATTTACTAATCCGCTCTTTAGGATTGTTAAACAGTCCTTGGGTATTGATTATTCCAAATCTCATTAGTGCATTTAATCTGGTGATCATCAAAGGCTTTTTTGAGCAATTACCCGGTGAAATTGAGGAATCAGCGAGGGTAGACGGTGCCAGTGAACTTCAGACGTTATGGCGGATCATTTTACCCCTGTCCTTACCCGTCCTGTCCACCATTTCCTTATTTTACGCAGTGGGGCATTGGAACAGTTATTTTGATGCCATTGTATATATCAATGATTCCAACTACATGCCACTTCAAGTGATTTTGCGCAACATCCTGCTTAACGTCGCAACTCAAAGCGCTGATTCGCTCGCCAATTCCGGGGCTGTCAGTACGTTCGCTGTGCAGATGGCTACAGTAGTTGTAACTACAGTCCCGATATTGATCGTTTATCCATTTTTGCAAAAGCATTTTACCAAAGGTGTACTCCTGGGATCCGTTAAAGGATAAAAGATGTTCCAACCTAACTTATTACGGGGAAACCGTGATAATATACAAGCAAAGGAGAGGTCAATATGCAGCGTAAAAAGATTTCATTTGCTATTCTGTCGGCAATCTTAGGACTTGGAACGCTTTTGTCAGGATGTGGGGGAAATGAAGAAGTTACATCGACAACTTCGAGTAATTCGCAAGGCCAGTCTGGCCAGTTTGCAACCAAAATGAAAATCTCAATGTTCAACCAAGGCACTTTTAATGCTGCTGCTCCGGTACCTCCACGTGATGAAGATATTCAACGCCAAATGTTGGAAGAAGAGATGAACATCGACTTGGAGATGATGATTCCTCAAGCGGGTCAAGCAACAACCAAACTGAATACACTCATTGCAGGCGGGGATATTCCAGACTTGATCTTTTTGAAAAGTCGTGCTGATCTTGCGCAATATTACGACCAAGGAGTTCTTGCAGATTTAACACCGTATATGGACCAATTCCCTGAACTACAGAAACGGTTTGGCACCGACTCATGGGAGGCAATGTCCTATCAAGGAAAAACCATTGGAGTTCCAGGCTATGATAATGTAAACGGTATCAGTCGAAGCTTCTTTATCCGTAACGATTGGCTGAAAAAGCTGAATATGGAGGTACCAACGACACCTGATGAGTTGTTCGAAGTTATGAAAGCCTTTACAGAGAAAGACCCGGACGGGAATGGCAAAAACGATACGTACGGATTCATCGGCGGTATGAATAAAGAAGGTAATCTGCAAACCTATGGCTTTGATAGCTTGATGTGGATGTTTGGCGTCAATCCTCCTTCAGCCGTTGAGATAAAAGATAATGAACCGGTATTTCTGTTTATCGATCCCAAAATGAAAGAGGCGCTTGCTTACATTAATAAAATGATGGCAGCCAAGGTGGTTGACCCGGACTGGGTGACGATGAATTCGCCTGATCTGTTGGACCAAAAGATGTTTAAGGGTAGAGTTGGCTTCATGATCAGAGATGCTCGCAGACTGGAGCCGGATTATCAGCAGAAAATGAAAGAAATTAGTGGCGAGGTGCCGGAATGGATCGTTATTCCTCCGATGAAAGGTCCTTACGGTGATCAAATTGTAGAGAGAAAATCATTCCAAGGCAATTCATGGGCCATATCCGCAAAAGCGGACGAGGATAAAATCATTCGGATCTTGTCCATGCTGAATTATCTCTTTACGGATGAAGAAGCTTATCCAAACTTTGCATACGGAATCAAAGGCATCCATTGGGATGTCGTAGACGGCAAGATCAAAAATAAAACCTCCGAGTTATCAAAGGAAATGAAAGAAAAGTACCTGTGGGTTGATCATTATAGAATGCCGCGCCGTGGTGATGATGCGGAGTACTTCAGCTTCCAGAATCCGAAGACAGCGGAAGCTTTCAAGGACAATCAGCAATATGTGGGGCCAACGCTGCCCGGAAATTTATTGACCCCTGACCCTAGCGATACCTTGGATGCTGACCGCACACGTTTCATTAATGAAAGCTTGGTTAAATTTATGACGGGCAAAGAGCCTCTTTCCAACTGGGACAATTTCCTCCAGACGCTGGATAACAAGTTTGACATGCAGAAATATAAGGAAACAGCAATCCAGCAATTTAAAGAAGCCGGCCTTATCAAGTAAAAATAAACGAAGAGAGAGTGACTATTCGTAGCCCCTCTCTTTATTAGCATATGCTATTCTTAGTTTAAAACGGGACTAAAAGGAAGATGATGGATGCGAAGAAGAATCAGCTTGCCTTTAAAATTATTTTTTATCGTGTTTGCCTTTGTATTAGGCTGCATCATCTTGATAAGCCAATTGTCTTATCGCTATGTCCAAAAGGAAATAAGAACCAATGACATTTTTTACACCAATCAAATATTAGACAAGGTTGACCAGTATTTTACCGTTAATTTTTCCTCCTTCCAGACGATTCTCTTCTCAGTTGAAACATCAGTGAAAGCCAACATTAACAATACCGATGTGATTAAAAAGCAATTAAGAGAGCTGTATGAACTCAACAGTATTTATGTCAGTAATATTTATTTGATCAAAAGTGATTTATCCATTCTGGGTGGAAGTACACCTACTCGAATATTCGATGAACCTTTATCTGAAAGAGCACCTTTATTTGATGCGGCTGACAAAAATAGAAGGACTACCTTTGTTAGTGAACCTTACAAATCGAAGTATTCTGGCTGGACCGTTACGATGGTTCGATATCTGAACGGTGCTCCGTTTCCTATGGCCATTGCGGTTGATTTGGATCTAAATGCCATTGAAGAAACCTTGTTCAAGATTAATAAACAGGAACAAATGAATCTGGCTCTGATCACTGCGTCAGGTAAGATCATTGCCGGATTTTCTGAAAATAAAGGACCTCTGAATATTCAAGATCATTCTTTTTCGATCGGAGAGACGTCAGCGGAAGAAATTCTGGATACGACAGAAACAAACCTTCAACTGTTTACCAACGATGGTATTCCGGTCTCCCTTTTGAAAAAACCAACGGAGAAATTCAACTGGACCATCATCTCGATCAACGATGAATCACGCTTAAAAGCAGCGTTGTCCAGATTGGAAACCTATTACCTCGAGTTGCTCGCTGCAGGTCTTCTTTTAAGTTTGTTCATTTCTTTTTTGGTTGCCAAATATATAAGAAAACCACTTTATACGCTCAAAACAAAAATGAAGCAGGTAGAGCAAGGCATCCTCACAACAACAATAACCATTAATCGAAACGATGAGTTTGGAGATCTTTCACGAGCATTCGATCGTATGTTACAGCAAATTGTGGAACTGATTCGCCGGGCCGAGCTTCATAATGAACTTGAGCGGAAGCTGGAAATCCAAGTGTTACAGTCTCAAATAAACCCACATTTTCTGTATAACACACTCGGTTCAATCAGCAATGTGATACGTCTCGGACAAATAGAGAAAGTAGATGTGGTGATCGGGTCGCTCATTTCATTATTGGAGTACGGGATAGACGACGCTTCAGAGAAGGTTTCCCTACGCCAGGAATTACGCAATGTAGCAGACTATATTGAGATCCAGAACATTCGGTATAACCGAAACTTCCACTTGATTGAAAATATCGAAGCAGGACTGATGGATTTCCCAGTTTTCCGAATGCTGCTACAGCCCCTTGTGGAGAATAGTATCTTCCATGGTTATAACGGAGGGGGAATTGAGGGGCCAATTACGATTCATGCGTACAGGGAGGACGGCATCGTCATCATCGAAGTTATTGATCAAGGTGAGGGAATTCCAGCTGATAAAATAAAGCATATTTTAATCTCAGAACCGAGTGAAGAGGAAGTAAAAAGGAAACGAATCGGGCTGAACAATATTCATGGGCGAATAAGACTCCACTACGGAGATCAATTCGGGCTGGATATCATTAGCATACCTAAGGAAATAACACGTATACGCGCTGTATTCCCGGCAGAATTGCCAAAAGGAGATGCATAATGGGGAGAGACTATACCTGCTTCATTGTTGACGATGAAGACCTGATCATTCAACGATTGGAATTGTTTTTTAATGAACTCTCTCATAGGGATCGACGATTTGTTCTGGTGGGCAAAGCGAATAATGGGCTGAATGGGATCGAGGAGATCATAAAACTTAAACCGGATATCGTCATATCCGATATTGTAATGCCGCGTATGGATGGCATCTCCATGATTGAGCAGCTCAAGGCGGAGCTCCCCCATACCCAATACATACTTTTGACCGCCTATTCATCCTTCGAATACGCTCAGCGAGCGATTCAAGCCAACGTATTGGAGTACATTGTAAAGGTTCCGCTGAGGGAAGCCGATTTGAATCGAGCGTTGGATAAGGCAGCCGGAATTTTAAATGAGTTTGAGAAAAAAGAGGCGGAGTTTCACTCATTAAACGTATCCGTGCTTGAAAATAAATACAGAGTCCGCAAGCAATTTTTTAACGAATTGATCCGAGGTGAAATTCCTTCTCATCGGGCATCGGATTTTGCCAATCGCATGCAGTTTCATTTCTTTCAAGCCAACTATTGCTGCTTCATCGTTGAGATGAATACGTACGAAAGTTTCCGAAACGAATACGCGGCCGCAGATCAAAACATCTTGAAGTATGCGATAACAAATATCATCGAAGAAACAGTGATGAATGGTAGCAGTGGCGTAGCTGCGGATCTGTCCGATAATCGTTTTATTGGCTTTTTATCTTGGGAAAATAACCGCAGTGATATGGAAACGGAATATGCTTGTTTATCCTTGGGAGGGCAGATCATCTCTCATTTGCATCAATATTTGAATAAAAGGGTATCTGTCGCTTTTGGTGGTCCGCACCGAGGCTGGGAATCGATCAAACAGGCGTACACGGAAGCTAAAAATGTGAGTGAGGATTTCTATTATCATACCGAAAAAGTTGTAAAAACACCGATGCATCGGTTCCAATACCATAATGACAAAAAAGCAGATTTTCAGAAGAAGCTTGCTGATTTTCTTATACGGCTGAAACGAAAGATTTCCAAGGAAGAGCTGGACAATGCACTTGCCGATCTGTCGCAATTTATTACGGACCATAAAATCCACAAGTCCATCATGGCGCCAATGATTAGAGATTTGTACAGAGACATTGCCGTGAAATTTAAATCAGGGAATAAGATGGCCACGGAAGTTCCAGACTTCCCCATGGAATTTATGGCATTTCAGGAGCAGCTCGCCTATATTGGCGACTTCACATTTGAATACGTGCATGCGGGCCAATTGTTACATCGTGCAGAAATTATGAGTGCTATGCATTATATAGAGACAAACCTGAAACAACGCTTAACGCTGGAGGCAATTGCGGAGGAAGTGAATTTAGCGCCATCGTATTTTAGCAGTTTATTCAAAAAAACAATGAACGAAGGCGTGATTAGCTACATTAACCGTAAAAAAATCAACCTCGCTCTAGAGTTGTTAAATGTCCGGGATTATTCTTTATTGGAATTGTGCGAGGAGGTAGGCATCGTCAATGAAGGGTACTTTTGCAAACTTTTTAAAGAATATACGGGGGATACACCTAAGCAATATCGGATAAAAATGACACGGTAGGAATTCAAATAAGGATACAAAAAAATGTATGATTTTTTCGCGAAATCCTGTAAAAAAAAAGGGGTCAAAACCATTACCATGATAGGAGCATCTAATCATGGAGGTTATCAAAATGGAGCTTATGAAATCAGATGTAACCGTCATAGGTGGAGGAATTGCCGGGATATGCGCTGCCATTGCTGCCGCACGCCAAGGGTTGCTGGTTTCACTTATCAATGATCGGCCAGTTCTGGGTGGAAATGCGAGCAGCGAGGTCAGAGTTCACATTAACGGGTCGGCATATCTCGGAAACAGTCCATCCTATTATGCTCGCGAAGGCGGGTTGGTGGAAGAACTCAAACTGAAGATCTTTCATTATAATCCGTTATACAACAAAAAGCTTATGCTTTCACTTTCGGATACGGTCTTGCTTGACATGGTGTATGATGAGCCCAACATTTCTCTATTTCTGAATACATGTGTGCATGAAACGGGCATGGAGAACGGCAGAATTCAATGGGTGGAGGGCCTTCAATTGGCTTCCGAAAGAAAATTTCGTTTTGAAAGCCCAACCTATATCGATTGCTCCGGTGATGGAATTGTTGGATACCAAGCAGGTGCTCACTTCCGATGGGGAAGAGAGGCGAAGCATGAATACCAGGAGGAGCTCGCTCCAGAAGTGGCAGATCATTACACGATGGGTGATACGATTCTGTTTCAAGCCCGTGACGTAAACTATTCCGTTCCTTACAAAAGGCCAGGCTTTGCGTATGATATTACGAAGCTGGAGTTTTTTGATAGTATCAGAAAAGGATTAAATCATCGATCTTTTCCAAGGAAAATCAACGGGCTTGGCGGATTGTGGTGGCTGGAATACGGCGGACATATGGATATTATCAAGAATAATGAAGACATCGCCTTGGAACTGCGGAAATTGGTGTACGGGATATGGGATTATATCAAAAATAGCGGTGAGTTTGATGATGTAGACAACCTTATCCTGGATTATGTATGCCCGATTCCGGGAAAGCGGGAGTCGAGACGTTTTATAGGGGAACACATGCTGTCTCAGAACGATCTTACAGAAAAGACTCATTTCGAAGATGCGGTATCCGTCGGAGGTTGGTACATGGATCTGCATGCAAATAAAGGCATCTACGATGAAGGGCCGGCCACCGCGTGGAACTTTGTGCCGGGATTGTATAATATCCCTTTTCGCAGCTTATTTTCATGCAATATTCCTAATCTCATGTTTGCTGGCCGCAATATAAGCGCTACTCATGTGGCTTTTGGATCTACAAGGGTCATGGCAACCTGTGGTTGTATGGGGCAGGCGGTAGGAACGGCTGCTGCGTTATGCGTAAAATATGATACAGACCCTGGGGACATCGTCAAAGCACATATGGATGAGCTTCAGACGCAGCTGCTTCGCGACGGGCAAACAATTGTAGGGCTTCAAGAGCCATTAGATCCTTATTTCGCAGACGGATTAACGATTCGTGCCTCGTCTCAGCGAAGCTATGAACAACTTCATACAACCGAAGAGATCTCCTTGGAGAACGCGTTATGTTTGGTCTTGCCGATTCAGACACCCGTGGTTGAAAGCGTGCAGATCAAAATTAAAAATAGATCCGAGCATTCGGAAACGTTGCAAGTGAAGCTGTTTGGTGGGGATCGAAAGGAAAACTATATTCCTACCAGCGAGCTGAAGGGCTACAACTTGGTGATTTCAGCGGGTCACGATGACTGGATTACACTGGACCTCAACTGCAAGAAGCCAGAAGACGACAAAATCTACATCGTATTGGAAGGTACGGCGAGCCTTGCCGTGTATGGCAATGAAGAGAAAATGACTGGAGCGGTGAGCTTCCTTTATAGACCGGAAGAGCCATCCAGGCTGAAGAAACTTAATAAGAGCATTTGCTTCAAGGATCTGCTACCATTCCAGGATATGTATAATCCCGCGAATGTCGTCAACGGCTTCTCCAGACCTTATGGTCTGCCGAACAGCTGGATTTCGGAACGTACGGAAGGACAGGAATGGTTGGAATTTGGTTTTGCAAGCCCCAAGAATCTGGATGAAATCCATCTTGTTTTCAATTCGCAGCTGAATTTGGAACATTTCGACGATCCGATCGAGCCACTGATCCAGGATTATGATGTGACCTTAACCTTAGAAGATGGAAGCGAGAGAGAAATTAAAATCCGCGGTAATTATCTTTCGTTGAACAAACATAAAGTGCATGCAAACGGTGTAACCCAAATCCGGTTTGATTTCTGTGCAACGTATGGTTCGCCATATTATGAAGTGTTTGCTGTAAAACATTTTGCTCCTAAAAACGCTAAGTGAGGGCGGGTGAAGTCGTGATGAAGGAATTTTTCCCACGAAGAGGGCTGCCTAATGTCATTCAAAAGTTGGAAAATGGAGAAACCGTGACCATCGTTTATTTCGGCGGCAGTAATACACGTTCTGAAGGATACAGGGTCATGACGGCGGATTGGCTGCGGGAGCAATATCCCCATGCGGATATCCGCTCTGTGAATGCAGGCATTGATGGGACAGGATCGGACCTCGGCTGCGCCCGTTTGGAGACAGATGTACTGCGTCATCAGCCTGATCTCGTGTTTGTTGAATTTGTTGGCAACGATGGCGGAGTGCCCGAATCCAAGGCACGGATCGAAGGCATTGTCCGACAGATTCGCAAGAGGAGCCGGTTTACCGATATCCTGTTTGTATATACGGTTAAGGAGCGGGATTTGATCTCATTTCAATCCGGCGAATACCAGAAGGGCGCTCTTATGCAAGAGGAAGTCGCCGACTATTACGGCATTCCTTCGATTCATCTGGGCGTAGCGGTCAGTCAATTGGTTTTGGACGGAAAGCTCATTTTCACCTCAAGGGCAGACGTGTCCATTCCCGGAGCCGTTATTTTCACGCATGATTCGATCCATCCGACAATTCCCGAAGGACACCAGATCTACACAGACACCATCATTCAGTCGTTTGAGAAAATGAGGGAACTTCGAGATCACGTGGGAAAAGTCGAACATCACTTGCCGCAGGACCCCTTGGTCCCGGCCAATCCTTGGGAGTATGCAACCATGTTACCACTGGATCGTCTTACTCATTTTTCCGCAGGGTGGTCTTACGTGACCTCTGATGACTTTCCTTTAGTGCGTGAGTATGATTGGTTGTTCCCCGGTCTATGGCGAGCAGTTGATCCCGGAGAGGCGATCACAGTGGAGTTTGAGGGTACCCACATCGGGCTATTTGATATCGGGGGGCCGGATTCTGGCCGATTGAAGGTGTCGGTGGATGGAGGGGAACCCTTCCTTGTTGATCGATTCACACCCTATAACGATCATAATCGAAATCAATATGTTTTCTTGCCGGAACTACCAAATGGGAAACATACAGTTCGCTTCGAGATCGATCACGAGAAAACTGACAAAGCGGCCGTGTTTGAGGCAAGTGGCAATGAACGAGGTATGGAACATGTTCGGCAACATCCAGCTTGGTATGATCAAACCGTCATTCAGCTTGGAAAGTTGTTATTGGTGCAGCCGCCTTTATAATTGATAAGTCCTCTTGCAACACTTGGAAGACCTATATTCTATCTGACTGCTACTGAGCAATCAATTAGGATGTAGGTTTCTTTTTTTACTTAAAATCGTATAAGAAATTCTTAAAATGAAAGAAATATCACCGTAATCTAACATGCTAAGATAAAAACGACAGGGCGGGATTAGGCAGAAGGGAAGGTTAAGTGCTTTTTTACGATCATTAGAGCAAAAGGTAACACATTTATGGAAGCGTTATCATTATGAGGAGAGGCTGTGAATTGTATGGTCAAAAGGAAGCTGTTTTTCTTCATCGTTTTCATGTTGACGGTCGTAGTTCCTTCCAGCCTGATCGGAATAAGGACCGCTTATGCGGAGACCTTACCTTATCAGACGATTATCATCGATGACGGGAGTATCAAGATCAATGATGTTGTGACATCTGATGCGGGTAACGAGAACAATGGATATGCGGCTCCGAATTGGACTACAAGCACAGGGGTGAAGGGGTATGATCTTTCCAGCACCAAATATACGAGTACAGCAGGCAGAACGATAACATGGAATCCACGCTTGGAAGAAGGAACCGCGAAAATATCGTTCTATAAGCTGGATTGGGCGGATAAGGCTGATAGCAATGTAAAAATCGAAATTGTTCATAATGGAACAACGGATGTAGTCTTTATGGATCTAAGACCCTCATCTGGCGCTCCAGCAGGGTGGGTTGATTTGGGAGAGTACTATTTTTCTGGAGTTGGTGAAGAATTCGTTCAATTGACCCGTTCTACCGGCACCACAAACACGATCCTTACACGCGCGGATGCGGTCAAGTTCGAAGGGAATATAACGCAGAAAGAGCCACATAAGACAATCATCATTGATGATGGGAGCCTCACAATTGATCATGTCGTTACGGTTGATTCCGGAAACGCTAATAACGGATTCTCCGCTCCATATTGGAGCACAAGCGCGGGAGTGAAGGGATACAATAATTCCAGTTCCAAATTTACAGACGCTGTAGGTAGAAGCATCACCTGGAATCCACGCTTGGAAGCAGGGACGGCGAGAATATCGTTCTATAAGCTGGATTGGGCGGATAAAGCAGATAGTAATGTGAAAATTGAGATTGTTCATAACGGGATTACGGATGTTAAGTTTATGGATCTAAGACCTTCGTCAGGTCCATCGGTTGGATGGGTGGATCTGGGGGAGTATGAGTTTAGTGGTAATGATAGCGAATTTGTCAGGCTGACTCGAACACAGCCTTCTACGGGTACAATTATTACGCGGGCCGATGCAGTCAAGTTCGAGGGGAATATCCGTCAACAGGCACCACCATTGCCCCCGCTGCGGAGCCGCACATTAACGAATCTCAGTTACACAGAGAAAGGCAGCATCGAAAATGCAAACTACAAGGCAACCTTCTATGAGGCAACATGGGGCGAAGGTAAATCCATCGTGCGTGACATGTTCTACAAAAACACGGAGACAGGGAACTGGGTTCCAATCAATAATGAATCGGAAAGACTTGAGGAACAATGGGTTTTATTGGACGGGAATGCGGGGAGCCGAACCAATTACTACGATACGATGAACAAACGCTGGATTACTTTCGACGGGGTCCATTTTCCCGACAGCCAGACGGCGGTATTAACCGATTCTGCGCATGGCAGTGATTACGATTTTGAAGTGAACTGGTCCATGGCAGGGGATAAACCAGATGTTTCTTTTGCCTTTACGCCTCGCCGCGACGGCAATTATGTGATTGGATATCAGTCCTTCACAACAGAGACAGTCTCGGGCATCAATGAAGTGTTAAATGGATTCCGGTCACATGCCAAAATGGTAGGTACGGTGGAATCAACAAGTTTAAGAGAGCTGAGCGCTCCGATGAGCCTGGTTGAGAAAAATGATGGTTCAGGAAATCCGTTGACGTATGGCGTATTTGTACCTTCGGCAGAGCTTCCGGTTGAATTTGAACCGACGGGAGGTGTTACGAAACAACGGCTTGGCATGAGCCTGGTCAACAACGAAGGTAGCGTGCAGCCCATCCTGTATGCGCCTCAATTAGGGACTTATTCGCAAATGACCGCAGAAAACACCTATCAATTTCATATGGGGCTAATCGCTCAAAAAAGCAATCTATATGAGTCCTACGTGGATATTCTTCGCAATGAGTACGATTATTCGGCATACCGGGAAAATGTGTCAGATCAGTCGCTTACTGACGCGATGTTTAATATGATTGATCTCCTTAAAATTGAGCCGCAAGGGGACGACTCTGTGAATTATGTCCCATCACCCAGCGGGTGGTGGAGCCGTGCCAAGGGTTTTATAGATATCGAAAACGAGGACAGCGTTCGAACAAGCTCAAATGCAGTTCTTTTGGGAGCTTATTATTTAACTGGGGATGACCAGCTATACGATACGAGAGCACTGCCGTCCGTCCAGTATGGCGTATCGCGAAATGGTATTGGTTGGTCTCCAACGCAGAAGAAAGTATACGGTGTGCCTTCCTTATGGAAAATGGCTACTCTGCCGTTTGACGTTTCAAGCGTAGCCGCTGTTAATCAGATGATGGGCACTTCGGCAGGCATTGGTGCACTCGCTCAGGAAGAGTACCTTGTGCGTGACCCGGATCAGAAAGACCGTGGGCCTGTTATTCAGCCCCTGATGATGTATCGGATGACGGGAGATGCACAGTATTTGCAAGCTGCGAAGGATGCAGCCGACAGTTATATCACGCAACATATCGATACGCCAGCATCCGTCGATGTGAGTAAAAATGAGTTCATTTATTATTATAGCAAGCTGTGGATGGAGATCTTGGAGCTTTATGAGGAAACTCAGGATCCCAAATACTTGGATGCCGCCTATAAGGAAGCCAAACGGTATGCAACCATGTTTGTTGCTCGTCCAGTTCCTGAAGGTAACGTTACGATTCCTCAGCCGGAGACATATAATTACGCGGAGTCGTTCCATTGGCCGGAAAGTGGTAAATTTCAATATCCTAGACTCAAGCTCCCAGAAGATATTGCCGGAGGTGTTCAAGCGGAGCGTTCGCTTGTTTCACCAAGCGGATTGACGTTTGAAGCAGGAAGTACAACCGGTTATTATCGGATGAATGCTCAGGAAGCTCCATTCATGCTGAGATTGTCGCTTTATACAGGGGATAAACTACTGCAAGATATTGCTCATAATGCGGTTATTGGCCGATATTCCAGTTATCCAGGTTATTACTATAAGGGTTTCGCCGTTAGTCAACTTGAACCAGACTTTCCTCTGGAAGGCCCCAGCGGGGCTACATCCATCTATTATCACCATATCCCGGGGCAACTCGGGCAAACGATGGATTATTTGATCAGCGAACAATCATTAAAATCAAACGGGAGCATTACGTTTCCTTCCGTTTTTGAAACAAATTTTTTATGGTTCAAATATCACCTTTATGGGAATAAACAAGGTCAATTTTATGGTAACTCCGACGTTTGGCTATGGATGCCCAAGGGGATTATTAAGACCAACCATCCTCAATTAAACTGGATAACCGGTGAGAGCGGGGATAAATTCTACATCGGGCTAAGCAACGCATCGTCAGAAGAAGTTCAGACTCCAATTGAATTAAACGAACAAATCATTGGATTCAATCCGGCGCAGGATTATACCGTAACGATCATCCGCGACAATGGTACACCAGAACAAGCAGTTATGAGTGGTGGAATCATTCAAGCCACGGTTTCAGGCAAGGGCATCACCGCGATCATTGTAGAGGGACTTGATATTGATGTACCGCTACATCAGGTCAGAACGGCAGATACATCTGATGCAAGTTATTACTTTGATACACACAGTCCAATTGATGCGGTTAAAGGCATGCTGATGGTTAAGCCTGACGAAACGGTCTATGATGCTTATGTGCAGGCCAAAACAACGAAACCAGCGACAATTCATTATTCCCTGAATGGCGGGGCCACGTACACAACCGTGCCAGATACGATATACCCAATGGAATGGTCGATACGGGTGAATGATTTATCCCAAACCTTTACGTATTACGTGGAATCGGAGGGGAAGCAGACCCGCAAGCGGACACTCTATCTGCCTGATCAGGTAACGGAAACTCCAGTCCAACCCGATGGGCAGGATAGTTCATCCATCATCGTGGATAATACGGAGGCGGAGACAGAAGGCGTCTGGATAAGGGATACGACGGCTAACGATTATTATTATGATAACTATGTGTATGCCAAATCTACGACCGGCACAGCGACAAGTAAAATGAGATGGCGGCCTGAGCTGCCGGAAAGTGTCACTTACAGTGTGTATTACAAGATTCCGCAAATCACCACTGCGAGTGAAAATTGGGCAACAAATGTCTCATTTACCGTTTATCATAGCGGAGGTTCCGAGACGGTGATAGTTGATGAGACAACAGCGAATGGTACTTGGGTGCACCTGGGGGATTATCCTTTTGCTGCAGGCGATAGCGGGTACGTGGAACTAACCAATAAGGCCAATAAGTCCAGAGTCGTTGCCGATGCAATCATGTGGGTGGACCCAAACAGGATACCGCAATTGGAGTCTGCTGTGATCCTGTCCGATCGGAACGAACTGCAGATGACTCAAACCGCACAACTGAATGTAACCGGTTATTTGGATAACGGTTTGGTCGGTGATCTTACACAAGCCGATGTGCAGTATTTCGTTGATCGTACGGATCTTGCCGAAGTGAATAGCAGTGGGGTGTTGACCCTTCTTAATCTTGATGGGAACACGGATCACATTGAGGTATGGGCTACTGTTACGATTGACGGAGTGACCTTAACCACACCACCTTTGAACATCACGATCAGGGACCTAACGGTTATCGTGGACAGTACAAATACAACAGGGTTATACACGACAGAAGGGTCTTGGAGCCAAAGCAATTTAGCTGGATACAAAATTGGGGTTAAATCCCGCTATTCAACAGTTCAAGGATCATCAGCAACGTGGAAAGGCCAGTTTCCAGAGGGGAAATATACGGTCTCGATCTACAAACTCGTCCATACGACGGCAAACGATAACAATGTCAAAGTGGAAGTGAAACATAAAACGGGTACCGAGATCACCTATATCGATGCAACGGCCGGCTCATCGGGTTGGGTTAATTTGGGGACGTTCGACTTTACGGGTGACGGCAGCGAGTATGTCCGGTTAACCAGAGTTTCGCCTACCACGGTAGACCCGCCAACGCTTCCTGCGGATATGATCTATACGAGGGTTGACGCTGTTATGTTCGAACGGCATTCTGATGATGATTCGGAAATGCTAGCCAATGATGAGGTGCAAGATGAACCGACACTTTCTGAATCAGAGCAGTGAATTATGAATGGAAGTGGAACAACGGTAAGTGATGTTATACAAATGATTGTAAAATAACGCTAAGAGCCGAGTGGATCAAAACGATCCATTTGGCTCTTTTTGTCTAAGTGCACGAAAGTGTGGTTACAAGGGAAGGCAGTCGGCCACCTTCCTCGTACCACCCATTAATCACTTAAGTTTGCCAAATCCAACTTTTTTGGATTCTTGTAAAAAAATTGCCGCGTTCAGATTATGTTTCGTCACACTCAAAACGTTTCTCTAGACCCACACAAATCTTCAATGGTACCATCATACACGTGCTTGAATTGAAGATTGCAGGAGGATATCATGTGGATCAACTTAAATACGATAATCTAAAGCTGGGGGAGCGCGGAGCTATCATCAGCATTATCGCCTACATATGTTTGACCGTATTAAAACTGATCGTTGGCAATATGGCCGGATCAGAAGCGCTCAAGGCGGATGGATTAAACAATGCCACCGATATTGTGGCCTCAATAGCTGTACTGATCGGTTTGAAGCTTGCCCAACGCCCAGCCGACACAGATCATACATATGGTCACTGGAGAGCAGAGACCGTTGCGTCACTTGTTGCTTCTTTCATTATGATGGCAGTAGGTTTACAAGTACTGTTTCAAGCCATTGGTTCTGTGTTTCAGGGTAAACATGAATCTCCGGATATCATCGCTGGGTACACAGGCATTTTCTGCGCAGTTATCATGTATCTGGTCTATCGCTATAACAAGAGACTTGCTACTCGTATTAAAAGTCAGGCAGTCATGGCTGCAGCTCGAGATAATATCTCCGATGCCTGGGTGAGCACCGGTACGGTCATTGGGATCGTGGGTTCCCAGTTCGGCCTCCCATGGCTGGACCCTGTAACGGCTGTCATTGTAGGTTTCCTGATCTGCAAGACCGCTTGGGACATTTTCAAGGAAGCCACACATCATCTGACGGATGGTTTTGATGTTGAACTGATTCAGGAGTACAAAAAAACGATTGCCGGAATTGACAGCGTAGAGACAGTTAAAGACGTGAGAGCGCGGAATTATGGCAATAACGTCGTAGTAGACGTTGTCATAACAGTTGATGCTGAGCTGGATCTTCAACAAGCACACGATATCTGTACAGACGTGGAGAACGAGTTAATGGAGGAACATGACGTATACACCGTTCACGTTCATGTGGAACCTGATACGTTGGAAGAGTGCATTTAAACTCAGGATTATAAAAGAGCGACTCGGCAAAGCAAAAAAACCAGTGAGCTTTAATTATTCACTGGTTTTTTGCTGATTTCAATTTTCATTTTTAAAAGAATACGCGCGTTGTTTATCCCATACATGACTATCTCGACAAATTGTAGGTAATCAGATTGTTATATTTATCCGCATGTTTCTGTTCGTCCAGGATGATTCCCCACACCGTGTCTTTATATATGCCATAAGGGAGACCAAACCATATTTTTCTATACTTTTCCACGGCCGCCAATTCACCCTGAAACGCCTTTTGCAGTCCGGCAAGATAAGAGGTGACCGTCTCAACCGGCTCACTGCTTATGCCCGTAATCTCTTGACCTGTCAGATCCTTGTACATTTGGCGGAACATTTGATTATGTCCTCGTTCATCATTGCGGATGCTCGTGATGATGGCAGCCTGATTGGCATCGGGTGACAACTGAATCAGTGAATCATAGAACACCTCATCGTTTCGTTCTCCTTGCACAGCCGTTTTGATTAATTCAAGTGCTTCGGCTGATGATGTTGCCCATACCGGAGTAAAAGTGTACCTGTAACCATAAGGATATGCCACATACATTAAGAATCCCTCCAAGACAAATATGAGTTAAGATATGCACGTATGCCCATCAGCGTTAACCCATATCATCTGTCCTGCCTTATTTGTGGAAAGCTTCAGTAAAACTTCACTTGGTATACCTCAATATTTTACTGTAACCATAAGCAAGAACAAATGGCAGGAGGTATGACACAAAGGTCCAAATTATGTTCCATCCATTAAAATAGATGACATGCCCCATCATTTTGGCAACCCATTCGATTAATGTCAGCGACAATGATGCAACAAGAATCGCCAACCATGGCTTGGTGCCTTTTTCTGAAATCATATACATCATCAGGCAACCAGCGATCGGATAGACTCCAAGATCCATTGGAAGAGCAGCCAAGGATTGATTATGAGTATTCGGCAGAATATTCCAGAAGTAATTAAACCCGATATTGTTGATGGATGCTGAAATAGCCACACCAAGTGGATAATATAGAATAAGGATTGTAAAGTTCCGACGCAGAATCCATAGACCCAATATAATGGGAATGACCATACCCAACAGAATGTTTCCTAACATGCCATTTTCCTCCAAAGCTTTGTTACTTCTGTAGTTTCACTATAAACGGCATCAGCATTTATCGGATTTCTCTCACTTCAATACAAGTGGTGTTGTATAAGTTAACCAACTCCATGGTTTATAATGCATATTAGCAAATTCGAAATAGGCATGTGTGAGTCCAAACGTTAAAAAGGCCGCTTATCCAACAAGGGTAAGCGACCTTTTTTAGCGCATTTAGTAAACTTACATTAATGCAGTTTAAATTCGTTTAAAAACGGAGTAGCTTATCCACATGATTCATATGTTCCAGATTACGAATAAACTCGAATCGTTCTTGTTTGTATCCATCAAAAGGTGTGCCTGCAAGAAATTGATTGAATTTCTGTTCAAGCATATTCCAGCCAAACGGAGTTTCCATATCGCCTAGAGGTACAGGCATCCACCGTTCATATATATTGCCATCATGGGTTGTTATAACAACATGGGCAGCGCAAAAATGAGTTGGATGATCAGCCAGATATTGCTGCACTTCATCATCCAGGGTTACTGTAATTTTTTGCACCAGTTCCTGAACCTCCGGATCGGTAAAGCTATTGAATATTAATTCCTCTGAGTCCATACGACCGTATTTGAGAGCCACGGCTGAAGTGAATTGTGTGCTGGCCTGTGCTCCGATTGCGGTCTTGGGCTTAGGATTTGTCAGACGATATACAAATGAAGAGGTCCTCACATCAACAGACTTGATCTTGGATGGTGTTAAACTATAGTCTTCTCGAAGTTCCAACATAGCATCCAGAGTGGCGTGTAATCCACGCTGGCAGGCATGACGTTTGAAATAAATGTAAGTCACTTTAAAATCAGTTCCCAGTCCTTCCAGCACATGACTTGTGTCACAATGCCCGCTTGTTCCTTTGAAGGCCTGGAAGAATCCATATTTTCCTTCCAAAGCTGCATCAGGACCTGTGAAACCACAGGATGCCAGTCTCACGGCCCTTAATCCGGTCAATGCCGCCCAGCCGCTGCATAAAATTTTCCCTGAAGTTCCATCATTCTGATATTCAATCAAACCTCCTGTGAACAGAGAAGCAATCCCCATCGCATCCTTGGTCTGCTTGGCATCTGCATTTGTTAATTTACTTACCAAGGCCGCTGCTGCGACAGCGCCGCATACCCCGGTAGCATCAAATCCTCTTTCCCGGTACATAAATGGATTGATCGCTTCGCCTAACCGAGCATATACGTCATAAGCCACAACAATGGCGGTGATCATCTGTTTGCCATCGTTTCGGTGAAGCTGAGCCATACTTAGCAGGAGCGGAACAAGCACAGATCCAGGGTGGCCCATGGCGTGGCGATAGCCGTCATCCAGGTCTGCACAACGTGCCATCATGGTATGAATGAAGACAGCATGATCTGTGCTAGTGCGGACATCCTGTTCACCAATCAATGAGACCAAGTCTTCATTTTTAATAATAGAGTCAGCCAATCTTGCATATTCCAAAATACGTTCACTTGTTTCAGAGTATCGACCAAATACCATATTACCGTAAGAGTCCAATATTACCTGTTTACCTACTTCGATAGCCCTCTCGGAGAGATCCTCATATTGAAGACGGGTTATGTAGTTGGCAAGTTCTACAATCATATGATTCACAACAGTTCACCTCGTTATTTTGACTTCAATCCGCAAATACACGGGAAGTTTACATAACAGAAATATAAAGTTGTCATGATGTTGAACTCAAGCACAAGTTAACTGCACTAACTCAACTTTTGTATGCACATAAGTAATTGAACGCCAATATGATTCAATTGCTTTGATGTAATGAAGGGGTGCAATAACGTTTGACTATTTTTTTCAAATCCTCTACGTATGAGGGGAAAATTTTAGATTTGTGATAGATCAATGCGAGCGGGTGAAGATAGGAAAACTCAGCGATTGGAAATACATGAAGGTGAGAATTCGTATGATTAGACTCATTTAATGCATGAATCCCTGAAAGATACATCGTTAATGAAAAACTGGCCGCGTAATCCTCAGCACACAAAAGGTGATGGATATCCGGTTGCGTCAATTCGTTAATACAATGCAGGGATATGTTACGTTCAGAGAGATGTTTATCGAGCAAAATACGGGAATTGAAGTTTTTCTTATTCAGAACAAAGGGGACATGTTGAAACAGACTCAAATCCGCGCCCTGATTAAATGTTTCGATGCACTCGGGATATTGATCAGGGAAATACTGCTTGAGCAAATTGTCCGAGATCACCATGTACATCTGCTCAAGCAGAATCGTTTCATACTTTACATTTTGCGTTACGATATTGTCCACACCCGAGAGGAACAGATCCAGTGAATTGTTTAACACCATCTCCTGCATTTGCGGTGAGGTTGTACGATGAATTTTAAGCTCCACTTTGGGATGCAGGGCATAAAATTCTTTTAATAATTTCGGCACGATAATGGGATAGCGCCCTTCGGTAACGCCAAAATGAATCGTGCCTGACTTATCCTCTTTAAGATCAGTAAGTTGATTCTCCATGTTTTGATCCAGCAGCTCAATTTGACGAAGCGTATCTTGCATAATTTTCCCCGCTGCTGTCAGCGCAATTTTAGGTTTTCTTTCGAAGAACGCAACACCATGTTTTTCTTCCAAGCTTTTTAGGTATTTGCTGAGTGATTGATGGGAAATATATAGTCGTTTCGCTGCATTGGAAATGTTTAACTCTTCGGACAGAACCAAAAAATATTTATAGTTATTAAGCATGCATACCTCCTGAGGTAATCTTCTGTGTGACTCTGATGTAAACACTATAGATGCAACACGGTTAAAGATCATCATACTGCAACTATTAGTTACATACAAGCAATCTAAATGTGCTTTGGGGTTGCGAATATCTATGATAAATTATGAATGTATTCACGATGTCCATAGCGGTGTAAGCGTGAGCAATATGCAAATGTCTGCTCCAAAATATAATTAACAGGAGGTTATGTGCGTGAGTAAAGTTGCAGTTCTATTAGCAGAAGGATTTGAAGAAAGTGAGACCCTGACGATTGTTGATATTTTGAGAAGAGCACATATCGAATGTCACATGATTAGTACAGCGGGTGAAATGGTTTGTGGTAGTCATGACATCGTGGTCAAGGCTGATGCGCTTATCAGTGAAGATGTTAAAACTTACGATATGATCGTACTTCCTGGAGGAATGCCTGGGGCCGCTAATCTTCGTGATGATGACCGTGTAATTCAACTTATTCAGGAAATGAATCAGTCCGGCAAATATGTAGCAGCCATGTGTGCAGCACCTCTTGCACTAGGCAAAGCAGGTGTGTTGGAGAACAAAAATTTTACCGCTTATGTAGGTTATGATCAGAAAATTGAAACGAGCGGTACTTTTAAAGAAGATATTGTTGTTAAAGATGGAAATCTGATTACAAGCCGCGGCCCCGCGACGTCTTATGCTTTCGCTTTTGCATTAGTGGATGCCTTAGGCGGAGACAGTATGGCTGTCAAAAATCGTATGGTATATTTCAATGCATTTGATGCTGAATAGGAGGGAACTGAAATGACGAATAAAGTAGCAGTATTGATGGCGGAAGGTTACGAAGAGGGCGAAACGCTGACGATTGTTGATATTTTGAGAAGAGCTGGATTAACCTGTGACACGTTTTATTTTGGCGATAAGCTGGTTAAGGGCATGCACGGCATCTTTGTAGAAGCAGACAAACCTTTTGGCGAAGAAGTAAAGCAGTATGACATGATCGTTCTGCCGGGAGGCCGCCCAGGTGGACAAAACCTGAAGGAAAATCCGGATGTGATTGACATGGTGCAGTACTTCAATCAGAACAATAAGTACATTGGCGCAATGTGTTCCGGTACGGTGGTACTGTCCGATGCAAAGGTCATTGAGGGCAAACAGGTAACAGGTTATGTAGGGTACGCTGAGAAATTGATTGGCGGCATCTTCAAGGATGAAGTCGTCGTAGCTGACCAGAATCTCGTTACAAGCCAAGGGCCTGCAACACCTTATCCATTTGCATACAAAATTGCAGAAATCTTCGGCAAAGATACATCAGGCCTACGTGAAAAGATGTTATACAACTTTGCCGGAGGCAAGTAAAGACAGCTAAGAGGGCGGGGGAATCATATGAAAACAGAGGAATTGGCTAAGGAGATTATCGCTAACATTGGACAGGATAATATTACGTATGCCACGCATTGTGCAACCAGATTGAGATTCAACGTAAAAGATGAGTCTCAGGTTAACTTGAAAGCGCTTGATCGACTGGAAGGTGTCCTGCGAGCCCAGTTTAACAGCGGTCAGTTACAGATCATCATTGGCGCAAAAGTGAAAAGCGTTTTTGACGCAGTAAGTGAAAAGCTTGACTTGGAAAATCAGGACATTGAAGTGAAAGCAATACAACAAAAAAAGAATGTGATTTCCCGAGTCGTGGAAACGGTGGCAGGTATATTCGGGCCAGTCATTCCAGTGTTGATTGGGTGCGGTATGGTGAAGTCTGTGCTTGCAATCCTGACGACAATGAATCTTCTTGAGACAACAAGTGGTGCGTACCAAACCTTTAGTCTGATTAGCGATCTTATTTTCTATTTTTTCCCCTTCTTCCTTGCAGTCAGCGCGGCCAAGAAGTTCAAAACCAACGAATATCTGGCTGTGGCCCTTGCCGGGGCTTACATGTATCCCACCATTATGGAAGGTGCAGCAAAAGTGGCAGAGACGGGTGTTACCAGTTTAAGCTTTTTCGGCCTTCCATTATTGCTCGTGAACTATAAATCAACGATCATTCCGATTATTATTTCGGTTTGGGTGATGAGCTACGTCTACCGATTTGTTAATAAGCGAATACCCGATATGTTTAAAATTTTGTTTGTGCCGATGATTGTGTTGTTCATTATGGTTCCACTTGGATTAATTGTTTTCGGACCTTTAGGAACCTACTTCGGCAGTGGAGTTGCTCAAATTGTAACGTATTTGTATACGGTGAATGGCGTCATTGGTGCATTTTTATTTGGAACATTCAGACCCCTTCTAATTATATTTGGCATGCATTACGCGATTACTCCAATTAACAGCCAGCTGATTGCTGAATATGGATACTCGGTAATTTCACCTGCGAACTTGACTGGAAATCTGGCTCAAGCCGGGGCATGTATTGGTGTATTCCTCTTATTGAAACATAAAGCGAGCAAATCCAGTGCTCTATCCAGTGGTGTAACGGCGATGTTTGGTATTACCGAACCGGCTATCTTCGGATTCAACCTTAAGTACAAGCGCCCATTTATCTGTGCGATGCTTGCAGGAGGTATCGGAGCAGCTTACATCAATTTCTGGGGTGGAGGAGCAACGGCTCTGATTCTGCCAGGTATCCTGGCCTTGCCAACCTATATCGCTGACAGTTATATACACATCATTATCGGGGTAGCAATCAGCATTACGCTTGCACTGGTTGCCGTCTTGATCTGGGGAATTGAAGAAGAGATTCCAGCTCCAGTTACTGCAAGTGTTGGCAATGGAACAGATGGTTCTGCTGCCGCTAATGTGATTACGTCGACCTCAGAATCCCATGCTTTGACTCGACCAACCGGAACACTAATCATTGGCTCTCCGATTAACGGGATAGTTAAAAATATAACTGAAATCGACGATCCCATCTTTGCTCTGGGGAGCGGTGCTGCAGTTGAATCAATCGATGGCAAAGTATACGCGCCATTTGACGGTAAAGTTGTATCGCTGTTCCCAACCAAACATGCCATTGGACTGATGTCGAATGAAGGAGTGGAGATGCTTGTTCACGTAGGGATTAACACCGTCAAGTTGAAAGGAAAGCATTTCACAGCTTATGTGCAGCAGGATCAGGTGATTAAGCAAGGAGATCTGCTGATCGAATATGATCATGAAGCTATTCGGGCAGCAGGATTTGATACGGTCGTGCCCATCATTATATCAAATACTTTTGAATATCAGAGTGTTGAGCAGATTGCTGAGGATCGGGTTGTCCAAAACGAAGCACTGTTACGCATTCACGCTTAGAGGTGGTTAATATGAGTAAATTATCTAAAGACTTTCTTTGGGGAGGCGCTGCAGCGGCCAACCAGTTAGAAGGTGGATGGAATGAGCGCGGCAAAGGAGTCAGTGTTGCAGATGTCATGACAGCAGCAACACATGGCTTGGAGCGAAGAATTACACAGGGAATTGAGGAGAATGTATATTACCCTAGTCATCAGGCTAGTGATTTTTATACAAGATACAAGGAAGATATTCAGTTGTTTCATGAGATGGGATTCAAATGCTTTCGAACCAGCATTGCGTGGACACGGATATTTCCAAACGGAGATGAGACGGAACCGAATGAGGAAGGTCTGCAATTCTATGATGACTTGTTTGACACCTGTTTGGCATACGGGATTCAGCCAGTAGTCACCATATCTCACTTCGAAATGCCATATCATCTAGTGAAGGAATATGGGGGATGGCGCAATCGTAAATTGATTGATTTTTACTTAAACTTCTGCGAAGCAGTCTACACCAGATATCGGACTAAGGTTAAATACTGGATGACGTTTAACGAAATCAATATGATTGTGCGCAAGCCATGGAAACCGGGAGGCATTCAGTGGAACGATGGGGAAAACAAACTTCAGACCATGTACCAGGCTGCGCATTATATGCTGATAGCCAGTGCCAAGGCGGTCAAACTCGGTAAAGAGATCAACCCGGACTTTATGATCGGCGGTATGTTCCTTCATCCAACGTCATACGCAGCTACCTGCGACCCTGATGATGTGCTTGCCCATGTCAAAAAACTTCAACAAGCTTACTTCTTTCTCGATGTACATGTCAGAGGCAAATATCCACGCTCATATTACGGGTTCCTGAAGCAGCATCAATTGGAAATTGAAACTGCTCCTGAGGATGAATTGATTCTGAGAGAAGGAACCGTAGATTATATCGGATTCAGTTATTACTCCAGCTCTGTGATTATGGCTAATCCAACCGATCAGGACAAGAGTGAGGGGAATGAAATAAGCGGTTATAAAAATCCGCTCTTGCATGCCAGTGAATGGGGATGGCAGATTGATCCGGTAGGTCTCCGGATTACATTAAACTGGCTGTATGATAAGTATCAGATCCCGCTATTTATTGTAGAGAATGGTTTAGGCGCAGTGGATACGCTCGAAGAGGATGGGTCAGTGCATGATCCATATCGGATTGATTACCTTAGACAGCATGTGAGTGAGATGAAAAAAGCCATTCTGGAAGACGGAGTTGAAGTGATAGGTTACACTCCTTGGGGTTGCATAGACCTTGTCAGTGCCGGAACAGGAGAGATGAAAAAGAGATATGGCTTAATCTATGTCGATAAAGACAATGATGGAAAGGGTTCATTAAAGCGAGTTAAAAAAGATTCTTTCTACTGGTATAAAGAATGTATTAAAAGTCAAGGGAAGATAATATAACACTTCGTCAAGTACACGAATGATCAATTAAAAGCCCTTGTCTCCAACGGCAACAACTGGAGACAAGGGCTTAAGCTTTTTCAAAGTTTTACCCGAAATTTATTAGGGATTTTTTTTACTGGTGCTTGCTGAGAATATCAAATATGATCTTGGCATTATCTGTGTTGTCGATCAAACCGGCGAAGCGATGACTTGCCGGACCGTAGGCATAGACCGGAACATCTTCACCTGTATGTCCACCTGTTGTCCAGCCGGTATATGAACGGTTATCAATAATCGCTTCAATAGCATTATCAATCTTTGTTACATCCGCACTTTTGGCTGCTTCGTTCACCGATTGAATCTCTTCAGGTTTCAACTCCAGTTTGAGATAACTTTTCAGTGTTTCTTCAACCGAAGCACCTTTTGCAATTTGTGCTGCCATGAAGTCAGGTGTGCGCAGTGCAGCTTTGATTGGGTCTACGAAGAAGTTGTATTCTCCGTCTTTTCCAAGCGTAAGTCCGCCCGTGGAGTGGTCGGCAGTAGCTACGACAAGTGTTTCACCGTCTTTTTTGGCAAAATCAATAGCTGCCTGAAATGCTGCTGCGAAATCATCCATTTCACTCATCGCGCCAACGATATCATTATCATGTCCTGCCCAGTCGATCTGGCTGCCTTCGACCATTAGAAAGAATCCTTTGTCGTTCGAACTGAGGCGATCAATCGCTGTATTGGTCATCTCAGCCAATGATGGAGTTGCAGCAGTACGATCAATCAACTTGTCCAGACCTCCGTCCGCAAACAGTCCAAGAACTTGTTGATTCTTATCAGCGAGGAGAGAGGAACGATCCGTCACATAGCTGAATCCGGCCTTCTGGAACTCCTTCGTCAGGTCACGACCCTCGCGTACAAAATTGGATTTCCCTCCACCCAGAAGTACATCCACCTTATGCTTGCCATTAATCAACTCATCATAATAATCGTCCGCAATTGCATCCATATTTTTTCGACTGATATCATGGGCACCAAATGCAGCTGGTGTGGCATGAGTGATCTCCGACGTAGCCACGAGTCCGGTGGACTTGCCGTTTTCTTTGGCCTGCTCAAGTACGGTTTTGACTTCCTTCTGCTCAGGGTCAACCGCAATGGCCGCATTGTATGTTTTCACACCCGCCGACATGGCCGTTGCTGCGGAAGCGGAATCCGTTACATTTTGTTTATCATCATCCGGATAGGTCATTTGTGCTCCAACCAGATAAGGGTCAAATACGGTTTTGTCCATGCCCTTCGTCGAAGGATCATCTTTCATATAACGGTAGGCTGAAGTATAAGAGGTCCCCATGCCATCTCCAATGAGGAAGATGATGTTATTGATTTGTTTTTTCTCCACACTTACAGCTTGAACCGCACTTGCTTGTCCTGCAGACAAGAGAGTAGAAGCCGATACAGCCAGAGTCAGCGCTACCGCTGGTAATACTCTTTTGGATAATTTCACAATGATTCCTCCTCGTAATATCTCAACAACAAAAATGAATGCATGAATCTATATTCATTTGTTCATCATTAAGAAGATTAGCATCTATATGTAAATGAACACCAAGAACTTTGTATACCAGAGGTAAAATAAACAAATACGGCGATAACTTTAATTTCTTTGCATGAGGAGTAAGTCAAATATTCCAATCAGGGCAATATGTTTCGGCGAAAGATTCACATGATCTTCTACATACGAGATTACAAAAATATACTCATCCCGCTGTTTTTGAAGTATGATACAACATAAGTAGAACGCTTTCATTTTTATATTACTGTTAATATAAAATCAATTTCATTTTCAGGAGGCTCTTTACCATTGACCAAAACAACTCCAACTTATGATGGGTATCTCTTTGTACATTTTATTGGCGAACAACCAGACGGAGAGCAGGTTTATTTCTCCTATAGCGAGGATGGACTTCACTGGAAGGACCTTAATGGCGGCTCACCTGTGCTGTTTTCAGACCTTGGAGAAAAGGGGGTACGGGACCCGTTTCTGGTTCGTTCAGTCAAGGATAATAAATTTTATCTGATTGCTACGGATCTCCGCATCGCAAGCGGCAAAGGATGGAGTCATGCCGTTAATACCGGGAGCCGTGACGTAATTATATGGGAATCCAGCAATCTCGTGAACTGGTCATCCCCATGGAACGTTACACTAGGTGTTGAGGGCGCTGGATGTGTCTGGGCACCAGAAGCTGTGTATGATGAAATGGCAGATGAGTTTCTTGTATTCTGGGCTTCTGCGACGCAGGAACCTCAGGAGCAAGAACGAAAACAAAAAATATACAGCGCTCGTACAAAAGACTTTCGTACGTTTTCTGCATCGGAAAAATACATTGAGCGGGATAATCATATTATTGATACAACGATTCTTCCTGCGGATGGCTCTTATTATCGATACTCCAAGGATGAAACAACCAAAAACATACGGGTAGAAAAAGGAGACTCTCTCGACAAAGGGGCATTTGTTACACTTCAAGCTCCGGTACTGGAGGCTATGGCAGGTGTGGAGGGACCTCAAATCTTTAAATTCAATGACCGGGAGGAATGGTGTCTGATTGTTGATCGATTTGCTGAAGGCAAGGGTTATCTTCCTCTGCTGACTACAGATCTGGGAAGTGGAGAATTCCGAATCGTCCCTGATGGTGAATTCGATATGGGAACGACTCAAAAGCGGCATGGAAGTGTCCTGCCAATCACAGCTGAGGAGTGCAGCCGGCTTCTCGCGGCTTTTGGGGATGGTCATCAGGTGCTTCCCGGACAATATGCCGATCCTGATGTCGCACAGTTTGGGGATCGCTACTATATGTATCCAACAACAGATGGCTTCGAGGGGTGGTCGGGGACACAGTTCAAAGTGTTTTCTTCTTCAGACCTGAAGCATTGGCAAGACGAAGGTGTTATCCTTGATCTGGGAACAGAGGATGTCACCTGGGCAACCGGTAATGCCTGGGCACCGGCAATTGCCAGCCGTAACGAAAAGTTCTATTTTTATTTCTGTGGCAAAATGCTGAACGGCGACAGTGCCATTGGCGTTGCTGTAGCGGATACACCGATTGGACCATTCCTGGCCGAGTCGCAACCTTTGATCACAATGGAGCAGTTGAAACGTCTGGGCATTGCTATGGGCCAAGCTATTGATCCCTCCATCTATGTCGAAGATGATGGAAGACCGTATCTGCTATTTGGCAATGGACATGGTGCCATTGTGGAGCTTGGTGAAGACATGATAAGTGTCGTTGAGGACACAATGAGCAATCTGGCGGGCTTGCATGATTTTCGTGAGGCTGTAACCGTGCTGAAGCAGGGTGGACTATACCATTTTACGTGGTCCTGTGATGACACAGGCAGTGAAGACTATCATGTGAATTACGGTACGGCAGAGCAGTTATATGGTCCAATTACCTATCGATACCCAATCCTGAGCAAAAATGTCGAGAAGGGCATGCTGGGAACAGGTCATCACTGTATCTTTAATGAAAATGAAACCGGTCAACTACGGATTGCCTATCACCGTTTTGTAACACCACTGTCCAGATTCTCCTCTGGAAAGGGGTATCACCGCGAAATATGTATGGACCCGCTTCTTTTTGGTAAGGACGGACTGATTCAGCCTGTTATACTCTAAAATAAGCAATTCAATTGAATCGCTATTTAATGAAGGCTTGATACAGCATGAATGCCTGTCAAATGTCGCTTTTAGCGGTTTTGGCAGGCATTTTTATCATCCACCTGGAACAAGCAAAGCCGTAGGGTTGAGCGGGTATGCGACTTATTAAACGCATTAATTCCAGAATACATTTGACAGGCGAATCAATAAATCGTATTATTACGATATAACGATTTAGGAGGAATACTTTTGAACACTCCCGCTTTTGACAGCAATAACATTAAACAGTTCGATGAACCTGCTAATCTGCTGAAAGCTTTATCTCACCCCATTCGTTTATGCATTGTGCGCGGACTGATGATGAAAAAAAAATGTAATGTTTCTTATATGCAGGAATGTCTGGATCTTCCCCAATCAACAGTCTCACAACACCTCCAGAAACTTCGTAGTGCAGGCATTGTTGCTACGGAGCGGAATGGTCTTGAAGTGAACTATGTGCTTGCCGATCAACGGGTTGAACAGATTATCAAAACTTTATTTGAAAAGGATGATTGTGAATCATGAGCAAAAAAGTACTCATTGTTGGCGGTGTAGCTGGAGGTGCATCTGCAGCTGCACGTCTTCGCCGTCTGGATGAACATGCCGAAATTATTATCTTTGAGAAAGGACCTTATATCTCATTTGCCAATTGTGGTTTGCCTTATTATATAGGTGGCTCCATCGATGATCGAGACCGTCTGCTGGTGCAAACGCCAAAAGGGATGGCAGATCGCTTTTGTGTTGATGTGCGTACAAGAAGTGAGGTCGTAGCTATTGATTCGCAGAAGCGAGTGGTTAAGATACAATCCCAGGAGCGCGGTGCATATGAAGAAAGTTATGACGAGTTGATATTGTCACCAGGTGCAAAACCGATGATTCCCGATCTGCCGGGTAAGGACAATCCACTAATTTATACCGTACGAAGTATTCCTGATATTGATCGGATCAAAGAACAGATAAGTTCTTATAACAACAAGTCTTCGATCGTCATAGGCGGTGGATTTATCGGCGTAGAAATGGCTGAGAATCTAAAGGAAGCTGGTCTGGATGTAACGCTTATTGAGGGGAACGCACAAGTACTCACACCCTATGATACCGAGTTAGCAGCCGCATTAGCACAGGAAATGGAGAATCATGGTGTAAACCTGCTGTTTTCCAAACGTGTTCAGGGATTTCATTCCCTAGAGCAGGGCATAGGGGTTGAACTTGCCGATGGTCATGTGTTGACAGCTGACATGGTTATTCTTGCGATAGGCGTAACGCCGGACACCTATTTTTTGAAAGATAGCGGCGTTTCGCTGGGTGCACGTGGACATATTATCGTAAATGAAGCCTTGGAAAGTAGTGTGCCACATATCTATGCTGTTGGGGATGCCATCGAAGTAACGGAAACCATTCATGGTACGAAGGCAACGATACCACTTGCCGGACCTGCCAACAAACAAGGTCGTATTGTTGCCGACCGTATCGCAGGGCTTCAATCTACCTACAAAGGAACACAAGGTACGTCCATTATCAAAGTATTTGGAATGACCGCAGCCACGACAGGCAGTAATGAGAAAACACTACAGCGTCTCGGCGTGGAATATCAAACCGTTATCGTACACCCTGCTTCTCATGCATCGTATTATCCGGGTTCAAGTGCAATTACTCTTAAACTGCTGTTTACTCCGGAAGGCAAAATTTTAGGCGCACAAGCAGTCGGTTATGATGGAGTGGATAAACGAATTGATGATATTGCTGTAGCCATTCATTTTGGAGGACATGTCCGGGATTTAACAGAGCTTGAACTGAGTTACGCGCCTCCTTATTCGTCTGCCAAAGATCCCGTGAATATGGCTGGATATGCAGCAGAGAATATGATTACCGGACGTGTTCAGACGTTCACCTATAATCAACTGGCTGATCGTCAGCCGGGGCAGTCGATACTTCTGGATGTACGCAGTGAAATTGAGCATCAAAATGGTCATATTCCGGATTCACTCTCTATTCCAGTTGATGAGCTTCGTCAACGTTTAGATGAATTAGACCCATCCAAAGAAATCTGGCTATACTGTCAAGTCGGCTTACGTGGTTACACTGCTTCGCAAATTTTGCGTCAGCATGGTTTTAGCGTAAAAAACTTAAGTGGTGGTTATAAAACATACCGTCAAGCCCAGTTTAATCCTGCTCCATTTACTACTGCAAAAAAAGACCATCATGATCCTGTGATAGACGCTAAGGAAAAGGAGTCTATTCCCACTGACTCAACACAGCCGCAACGTATTGATCATGACTTGAACGTATGCGGATTAAGTTGTCCCGGTCCGCTAATACAAGTGAAGCAAAAAATGGATCAACTCTCGAACGGGGAAACCCTTCGCGTGAAAGCTTCCGATCCAGGCTTCTATGAAGATGTTAAAGCATGGGCCACAATGTCGGGTTCCACAATCTTGCAGTTGGAAAGACTGAAAGGCGGTACAATTGAGTCTGTCATTGCCAAAAATACAGCACAACCCGTATCCAATGCCCCAATCAGCGATCCTGCCAGCACGATGGTTGTTTTCAGTGGTGATCTGGATAAAGCGATCGCCTCACTCATTATTGCAAATGGGGCAGCAGCGAGTGGACGGAAAGTAACCCTATTTTTCACATTTTGGGGATTGAGTATTATTCGTAAGCCGCAGCCTCAGAAGTTATCCAAAACTATGATCGGCCGTATGTTTGATATGATGTTACCTCGCGGGAGCCAGAGGCTTGGCATGTCCAAAATGAATATGCTCGGAGCAGGCCCGAAGATGATCCGTGGTTTGATGAAAAAACATCATGTGCCTTCGTTGGAAGAATTGATAGAGAGCGCAATTGCACAAGGAGTAGAGATCGTTGCCTGTCAAATGTCTATGGATTTAATGGGAATTCAGCGTGAAGAATTAATAGACCAAGTCAAAATTGGTGGCGTAGGTTACTATCTTGGACAAGCATCACAAGCCAATCATAATCTGTTTATTTAAAAAAATTAGTAATGCTGAGCAGGATAATTGAATGCGTACCGAGAGAATGCCACGATGAGTGGCATTTTTTTGTTCAAAAATAATGAACGTTTCATTCAAAAACGGTTCTTTGACTTACATTTAACAGCAACATAGAGTGATGACAAGGACGGTGGTTGATTTTAGCTAGGCAAATGAGAAGCATATACACCCTTGACTTTCCCCTGTACGGGAAACTATATACTCGCATTAGGTTAAAAGATTGGAGATGATATGTTGTTCAAAATCAGTGCGTTTTCCAGGCTAAGTAGGGTCTCATTAAAAACACTGCGTTATTATGACCAGATTGGCATACTTAAGCCGAGAAAGGTAGATCACGATACGGGTTACCGTTACTATTCCGCAGATCAGCTTCTCGAGCTTAACCGAATCTTCATTTATAAAGAATTGGGGTTTACGTTGCCACAAATCACACAGCTGTTACAGGAGCATATTACATTGGAGAATATTCAAGGCATGTTTAAGCTAAAAAGAAGCGAAATTCAGCAGGTTATCGATACGGAACAAGCCAAACTCGTCCGGATTGAGGAACGCATGCAGCTTATAGAGGAAGAGGGGCACGTCGAAACTGGGCAAGAAATCCGAATCAAAGAGGAAGGTGCTCGGCAGTTTCTTTTTCAGACAGGTTGTGGGAGGGAAGAGGATATCCCGAGTTTATTTCGTCAGTTTGACCAGTCATTAACAAAAGAAATGCGCCAACTGATCGACGGACCTCAGGTTGTTTTGTGGAAAGAAATCGCAGGACAAGAGGAAGAGTTCGAGTTTGAAATAGGTTACTTCTTAACCTGTGATCTGCGCTCACCTCCCGACCCATTTCAACTGCGGACTCTTCCTGCCGAGCCCATGATGGCCACCATAGCTTATCGTTCCAATGCCACCTTTGCCTGTAAAGCCTGTGTTCATCTAGCTACATGGATTGAGAAGAATAACTATCAGATCAAGGAGAACGGAGCTGGTAGGGAATTATATTTACCCTTATCTCAAGAACAAGATGTACAGTTTATAGAAATACAAATTCCAATACTAAATAGATAACTGAAGAAGACGGAGTGGATTAAAGTGAAAAATAAATGGATTATATATATCTTGGCATTGGCTGTTTTTCTGATCGGAACCCTTGAATACATTATTACAGGAGTTATAGAAATGATCGCCTCAGACTTGAGCGTATCTACTTCCGAAGTGGGTTTACTGGTGACTGTATTTGCTCTGGCAGCGGCCATTATCGCTCCGATTCTCATTGCAATTACAATAAATATGGATCGCAAGAAGTTACTGTTGTCTGCCCTCAGTGTGTTTATTGCCAGCAACGGACTTATGCTTGTTGACCTTTCTTACGAAACTTTACTATGGGTGCGAATTATTCAAGGTGCTAGCGGAGGAGTGGCTACCGTAGTAGCGATGGCCGTATCGACACGACTGGTTGAAAAAGAAAAAAGAGGCAATGCCATCGGCATCATTTTGATGGGGCTAAGCAGTTCGCTAGTGCTCGGTGTCCCATTGGGCACATTTTTTAGTGAAATGTTTGGATGGAGAGTTCTATTTATATTCATTGGATTGTTAAGTGTTCTTCCATTACTTATTATCTACAAAAAGGTTCCGGCAATCAAAGAGGAAGAAAAGATCACCCTCAGAATGCAGCTCTCCATTTTAAAAAATCCACTCATTCTGACTGCCTTGCTTATTACATTATTGTATATCGGCGGCTATTCGACACTGTTCACGTATATTACGCCTTTCTTGCAAGCCACATCCACTCTTACTATGACCGAGATAAGCGGTGTTCTGTTTCTCGCGGGAATTTGCAGCTTTGTCGGATCAAAAGTGGGCGGACAATTGGCAGACGCAAAGGGATCAAAGTTTACAATTTGTCTAGGCCTTCTGTTACAAGGCGTAACTCTGCTTTTGTTTGCTCTAGCTGGAGTTAATCTTATGATGTTAATCTTGGTTTTAATGATTTTTATGTTAGCAACGTGGAGCATATCTCCGGCCCAGCAACTATATCTGGTTACACTGGCACCTCGTAATCCCGACATTGCCCTTAGCGTAAATACGTCATTTATCCAGTTTGGTTTTGCACTGGGATCTGGATTAGGTGGGATTGTGATCAGTCGTACATCTGTCCTGTACTTAAATTGGTTGGGGTTTGGAGCTGTAGGAATTGCTTTACTTCTTGCCATACTGCTATTTAAGAAATCGAGAAGCAGAACTGGAACTCCAGATCCAGTGTAATTTCAGTGATGGGTAATTCTTGCTTATAAGTAAAATAAAAAGATCTCTTCAGCATTCACTGCTCAAGAGATCTTTTTGGTGTATAACAAAGTTAATATTTTTGGAGTTAGATGTAAAATATAGCTCATATATTATTCAATGGATAAATTTTTAATAACGATTAACAACCGGCAAGATTCTTTTCTGGACTGATCAGTTCAGATATGTTATATTTCTGAAACGGGAGGTGTTACTTATCGCCAGGACTAAAGAATTTGACAAAAATCAAGCGTTACACGAAGCGATGCTGTTGTTTTGGAAAAAAGGATACGAGGCTGCTAGTATACCGGATTTACTGGAAGTGATGGGCATTAGCCGATCCAGCCTTTATGATACTTTTTCCGACAAGCAAACCTTGTATAGAGATGCCCTGGAGCATTATAAAAAAGGGAGTTCCAATAAACAGACCATTCTTGAACAAGCGTCCAACGTTAGAGAAGGAATTCTTCAATTTTTTGAGTATCATATTGCTTCAGCATACGATACCAGCCTACCGGGCGGATGTTTTGTAACAAATACAGCAACAACATTGGAGTCACCAGATGAACAGATAAATGTCTTGATACAGACTAGTTTTTCGGATTTGGAACAAGCATTTTGCGAGCTTTTGGAAAAGGGCCAACAATCGGGAGAGATAGATAAAACAACAGATATCAAAACATTGTCTTATTTATTGCTGAATTTACATCAAAGCATAAATATTATGGCCAAAACAGGTCAAAATCCAGAACGTGCAAAAGAGATGATTAGCTTTGTAATTGCAGGGATATAATTTTTTTTAGCAATATTGGAATGATTGTTCCGTTATTATATTCCTCATATTTTGAAGGTGCCATTTGAAAAGTATCTGCAAGACCATAATTTTTTTAATCATTCTGGAACATTCATTCCGTTATCGAAACATTCCATCAACAATAAGGAGATGCAACCAATGAAGGTATCGTTTATTGGACTTGGTAATATGGGGCTTCCAATGGCACAAAACCTGTTGAACGCGGGGTATGAATTAGTCATCTTTAATCGGACCCCTGAAAAAGCTGAACCATTAATAAAACAGGGAGCACGGTATGTCCAAACACCTCTAGAGGCAGCGAAAGAAAGCAATCTTGTAATTACCATGTTATCTGATGATGCTGCTTTGAGAGAGATTGTCGAGGGACCACATGGAGTTCTGAACGGATTATCTGAAAATGGAATTCACGTATCTGCCAGTACGATCAGCGTAGATCTGGCTCGAAAATTATCCGCTTTGCATGCGGAGAGACACCAGCACTTTGTGTCTGCCACCGTAATGGGGCGCCCGGATGCCGCTAAAGCAGCTACATTGCGCATTATTTTAGCTGGTCCGGAACATGCAAGACAACGAGTACTTCCCATGTTAACAGTACTAAGTCAAGAGATATTTGAGATTGGGGATCATGGCGAAGAAGGTAACATTGTCAAAATAGGCGTTAACTTTCTAATTGCTTCAATGCTGGAAGCTTTGTCGGAAGCGCAGCTCATGGTTGAAAAGCACGGTATTAAGCCGTCCCGATATATCGATGTTGTGAATGCTCTTTTTCAATCTCCGGTATATCAGAACTATGGCGCGATCATGACCGAACAGCGGTTTGAACCAGCCGGTTTTAATATGAAGCTCGGGTTAAAGGATGTTGCATTAGCTATCGAGGCAGCCAAGTCAGTTCAAGCTCCACTACCTTTAGGTCAGCTTATTCATCAACACCTCTCTGAAGGAATTACCCATGGTTATGGTGAGTTGGATTGGACGGCTTTAATCCGTTGTCTTGAGCATTCCTCTTAAGGAAAGAAAATCTAAGGAGAGATTAATTATGGAAATAGGTGTTACTTCATTCGTAGAAACAAAGCCTGATACTAAGACCGGAGTTGTGATGAGTCACGCACAGCGATTGCGAGAAGTCGTGGAAGAAATCGTCCTTGCAGATCAGGTAGGACTTGATGTGTTTGGCATAGGTGAGCATCATCGTGATGATTATGCAGCATCTTCACCAGCAATGGTGTTGTCCGCTGCCGCGCCCCTCACAAAACGGATTCGATTGACAAGTGCTGTGACGGTCCTATCTTCAGCAGATCCTGTCCGTGTGTTTCAGGATTTTGCCACGCTTGACGGTCTCTCCAATGGACGTGCCGAGATTATAGCGGGTCGAGGTTCCTTCATTGAGTCCTTTCCACTGTTTGGTTATAACCTGCATGACTACGAGGATTTATTTAATGAAAACATTGAATTGCTTCTTAAATTACGGGAATCCGAGAAAGTAACATGGAATGGAGGCCATCGACCAGCGATACATAATCTGGGGGTATACCCGCGTCCTGTTCAGAATTCTATACCTGTATGGATTGGTAGCGGAGGTACTCAGGAGTCTGCCATACGTGCTGGAATTCTAGGTCTGCCACTAGTTCTGGCAATTATCGGTGGTAATCCAACGAAATTTGCGCCACTTGTAGAACTGTATAAAAAGGCGGCAACTCATGCTGGTCATGATGTATCACAGCTTCGGGTAGGTTCACATTCTATCGGATTTGTTGCAGAAGATACAGAAAAGGCCGCAGAACTCTTTTTCCCGTCCACTCAGTACGGCATGAATAAACTCGGCAAAGAGCGGGGGTGGGCATATTACGATCGTTCCAGCTATGACGCTGCCCGCAGCTCTGATGGTGCGTTGTATGTAGGGGATCCGGAAACAGTTGCTCAAAAAATTATTCATCTGCGCAAGCATGTAGGAATTACACGTTTCATGATGTATGTTCCCTTAAGCACGATGCCACATGAGTTGGTAATGCAGGCTATAGAACTGCTCGGTAAAGAGGTTGCACCGCGAGTACGAGAGGAAATTTCCAAGTGGGAAGCTGAAATGAGATAAGGATTAACTAAAAAACATAAATGAACGAATTCATTATTATATTTGGAGGAATTATCATGAGTATTGAGACACGTATATTACCAGAATTAAGAGAGGTATATTCACAATTTCCAGGGTTTGAATTGGAGAAAAATTTAGAGTGGAGCAGAAACTTAGTATCGGCTGCATCGGTGAAAAAATCAGAGCATGTAAACACAACTAGCCGGAAAATTCCGAGGGATGGAGGTGAGATGCTGGTCAAAATTTATGAGCCAGCCGAACGAACGAATGATTTACTACCAGCCATGTTATGGATTCATGGGGGTGGGTACGTGTTAGGACATCCAGATATGGACGACAAATTGTGCGAACGTTTTGTTCAGACAGCAGAATGTATTGTCGTATCAGTCGATTATAGGCTCGCTCCTGAGCACCCTTATCCTGCGGGGATTGAAGATTGTTATGCTGGATTGGTATGGATGACGGAGGAAGCAGCAATGCTTGGCATTGATGTGAATCGGGTTGCGATTGCCGGTGCTAGCGGTGGCGGAGGACTGACAGCAGCACTCGCGCTGATGGCACGTGATAAAGGAGGTCCGTCTATTATCTTCCAAATGCCATTGTATCCGATGTTAGATAATCGTAACATCACGCCATCTAGTCATGAGATTACAGAAGAGGGTTCAATCTGGAACCGAACGGACAACGTGGCTGCTTGGAATATGTACCTTGGTGAGGAGAACGATATCAGTGGAAGTTCTTCTTATGCAATACCTTCGAGAGCAGAGAGCTTGGCCGGATTGCCACCAGCCTATACTTGTGTAGGTCAGCTCGATCTATTCCGAGACGAGACGATGGAGTATGTGGCACGATTAGCACAAGCAGGTGTGGATGTAGAATTTCACCTCTATCCAGGTTGCTTCCACCTTTTCGAAATTCTTGCTCCAGAAACAGAAGTGAGTCAACGTACTGTTAAGGGTTATATGGATGCAATGGCTCGTGCTCTTCATCCCAATAGAACCCTTAATTAAGGATTGATGAATCAGAACCTTTTAAGTTAAAGAAAATTTATAATAGGAAACTTTATGTCAGAAGAAGTCACTAAATTAGTGACTTCTTTTGTTTGGAGACATAAGTATAGATAAATAATCCAAAAAGTTCGAAATGGGGTTAAGCTGCAGGATTCCAATCAGGAAGACTCTTGGATTTGGTCTTTCCAATGTAATCAATCTGTTCAATCCAGAAGTGATTATTGTTGGTGGAGGAATGTCGGCAGCCGGTGACCGCTTGCTGAATACAGTACGTGACACGGTTAAAAATCATGCATTGCATCTCTCATCCGGTGTATGTCCTATCGTACAAGCAAAGTTAGGTGGGCAAGCAGGAACGATCGGCGCGGCTGCATATGCAAAAAATAAGATGCCATTATAAGGTATCACAATATGATAATTGATCAATCATGCTTGAGAATATGTCATTGCATCATACAGTCTAAAACCTTAACTTAAAATGACAGCAGAGAACGCTAACAACCTCGATGACGTTTATACCGATTAAATGGCTAAAGTATGTAAACGCCCATTGGACAGAGTGGGAATTTTTCCATTGATCTAAAGCACATCCCCCTTAAAAGTGAGATTTATATCCCAACTCTGTTAAGTCAGCCGGGACACCTTCACGTCGTTTATGAAACTGTTTAGGCGAGGAACCGGTCATTTGTTTGAACTGCCTGCAAAAATGCTCGACATTACGGTAACCGCATCGATCGGCAATCTCTGCAACCGTATACAAATGATGTCTAAGATATTCTTTGGCCAAACGTATTCTGCTATGAATAACATCCTCCATACACGAGAGGCCAAACGATTTCTTGTACATCAACTGCAAGTACCCCGGACTGACGTTTATGATCTTCGCCATTTCTGATATTGTCCAAGGATGGCTGGGATGGTTATGAATTGCCGTTCGAAGCTTCAACAGAGGATAGTGTTGAGGACTAATATCCTCTTGGACACAAGACTCAAGCAATTTATTGAACAAGGTTCGCAGCAGGCAATTGATGGATGATTCCCGGTAATCGTTCTGAAAAGAATGCTCTGCAACAAGCAATTGGAACAGCTTATGACAGTATTCCGGATCATCCAGCGGGAAAGGTGTGCCTGGCGGAAGGGAGGTATCGGTTACAAACGGTTCATCACTTTCAAAACGAATCCAATCATTTATATAGCGCTCTGAACAAGCCCGATAATATATTTTTTGATACGGTTTGAAAAGTACAGCACAATGAGCCGGGTATTCCTTAAGTTGTCCATTAACCCAAAACTGGGCAGGGGTCTGTGTAATGACTAATAACCAGGCATCATGCCCTTCAGGGATATCAAAAACAAAATGATTCTGATGTACCGCGTCACATTCAACGTAAAAAATAGATGTCATGGTTCTTCCCCTTTATCTTTAAGTTGTAGAAAAGAATAACCCATACACTACTTAAGCTATTTTCTATTATACGAGAGTTATCTTTATTTCATAGAACGAATGTACTATTACAATTATATGAGGAGTGTAGCTGGAATGAACAAGCAGGGGTTCAACCCATATCTTCCATCCTGGGAGTACGTACCTGATAGTGAGCCTTATGTATTCAATGAAAGAGTGTATGTGTATGGTTCACATGACCGTTTTAACGGACATGCCTTCTGTCTGAACGATTATGTATGCTGGTCTGCACCCGTGAATGACCTGGGGAATTGGAGAAATGAAGGGGTGATCTACCGAAAAACAGATGACCCGCTGAATCCGAATGGCCATATGTGTTTGTATGCGCCAGATGTTACGCTAGGTCCCGATGGGCGGTATTATCTGTATTATGTGCTGGATAAGGTACCCGTTGTTTCGGTGGCTGTATGTGATGCACCTGCCGGTAAATATGAATTCTATGGTTATGTACAATATGACGACGGCACTCGTCTGGGCGAAAGAGAAGGGGACGAGCCCCAGTTCGATCCCGGCGTGATGACTGAAGGACAGCACACTTATCTGTATACCGGCTTCTGTGCGGCCGGAGACCAATCAAGACATGGCGCGATGGCCACGATGCTAGGTCCGGATATGCTGACGATTGTGGAAGAACCTGTATTCGTAGCACCAAGCGAGCCTTACAGTGAGGGCAGCGGTTATGAGGGCCATGAATTTTTTGAGGCGCCTTCCATTCGGAAGAGAGGTAATACCTACTATCTGGTGTATTCCTCCATCGTTATGCATGAATTATGTTATGCCACCAGCCGATTTCCAAATAAAGGATTTACATATCAGGGCGTCATCGTAAGCAACTGTGATCTCCATATCAACTCCTACAAACCTGCTGACAAACCCATGTATTATGGAGGCAATAACCATGGCAGCATTGTGGAGATCAACGGAGACTGGTATGTCTTCTATCACCGTCATACCAATGGGGACGCATTCAACCGGCAGGGCTGTATTGAGAAGATATCTTTTGAAGAGGACGGCAGCATTCCTCAGGTGGAAATGACCTCCTCTGGTCCAAGTGGGAGACCGCTTGAAGGAAAAGGCGAGTACCCCGCATATCTTGCATGTAATCTTTTGACCAAAGATGATCAGAAGTACACTGGAGGTTTCGGGGCAGGAGCCTGGCTGGACAGCCGCTTTCCAAAGATCACCCAGGATGGTAGAGACGGTGATGAAGAGGTCGGATATATCGCCAATATGGTTGAATCCGCAACGGCAGGTTTTAAATACTTTGATTGCCGAGGAATTCGCCAGGTCTCAATCAAGGTACGGGGATATTGTCACGGGGTATTTGAGGTCAAAACCGCATGGAACGGTCCTGTCCTGGGTACAATCCCGGTACATTTCACCAATCATTGGAAACCCTATTCAGTCGAGATGACCATTCCAGATGGTATACAAGCTTTGTATTTTACGTACAGAGGTTCTGGAAGTGCAAGCCTTGCATCATTTATTTTAGCGTAATCCTCAAACACATGATCTGAGCAATCCAGACAAAACAAAGCAGCTGCTGGTCATCCAGTAGCTGTTTTGTTGACCGATCAGCCTATGCGGCTCAGACAATTGGGGGGGTTATGATTAAACTTTTAGTCATCCACAACGTTGGCTTCTCCTGCCTGCTGCGAATGGCTACGATATTCGCTTGGCGCGATGCCTGTCCACCGCTTGAATTGGCGGCTAAAATGCGCATTGGTCTTATACCCCAGCATCATCGCAATATGATCTATGTTCAGGTCGGTTTGCTTTAACAGCCGCTGCGCTTCGTTCAGAAGGGTTTCGGATAGAAACTTACGCGGAGCGATGCCGTATACCTGCCGAAATATACGATTAACCTGTGACGGGCTAATGCTCAGCGATTTGGCAATATCCTGAATCCAGGTTCGCTCACTCTCCTGAATTTCCCCGTGAAGATGGATATACCTTACCGAATCCTCAATGTGCTCAGCAATCTGATGGGCAATGGTTTCTTTTCTCGACAACGTAACGGATGCTTGCTGAGATAACTGACCGACCAGGGAACCGAGCAGTTCAAACACGGCGGCATGTACCTTCATTTGTTTGGAGGAAGATAGTGAGCTAGACATATGCTCTGTGGACAGGCCATACAAAGTAGACAGGGAAGGGGAAAGCCCCAGAGCCAAATTCGAATTTGCCGGATAATAGATGTCTTTGCAACGGTTAAGTTCTCTGCAAAAGGATGTATCGTGTATGCTGAAATGCACGGAAAAATAAGTGAACCCCTCCGGTCCGGCTCCGGTGCAAGAGTGGGTCATACCAGGCCGGATGAACAGAAGGTCGCCAACCGACTGCCGATAAGACTGCCCGTTGACAACCATGTTCATCTGCCCGTCCATCATCCAGTGCACTTCATACATTGAATGTTCATGAGACGGATAAGTCCAGCTTGAATCTACTTTTCTTGCATGCAGCCCCAATAATTGAAAAGACATGCGAACATCGGGTAGACGACCTAAATACACAGCATCCGAAAGCTTGGTCACAGCAAACCAACCCCCTTGTACTATTCTATATACCAACATCCTGTCATCGGATTGTCCTCGTAAATTATCTTTAGTTTAATGGATCTAACCTCATCTTAACAGAAAAAAATGCGTGAAAAGGGTAAATCGTCGGAGTGATTAGAACATCGTCATGTACCATAGCGGGTGCTATGGTAGTATTATCAACCCGATGGGGAAAAATGGAGGCAAGCTTGAATGAGAATTATTCGATTTCTGGACGGACAACAGAAGTGGCTGGCAGCCGTTACGGATGATGAACAAGCGTATCGTTTGCCACAAGCAGATTTTATGACTTTGATCTATCAAGCAAGAAAGCAGGGGGTTTCTCCAGTTCAACTTGTTGAAAGCGCTTTTAAACCGTTAAACAAGTTAACTGACGATTGGACTTCCTTACATCTAATCACTCCATTGGAAGCTCCGGAAGTATGGGCGGCGGGTGTGACTTATCAGCGCAGCCGGGAAGCGCGAAATTATGAAGCGACGGAAGGCAAGCTGGATGCAAAGACCTTTTACGATAAAGTTTATGATGCCGAAAGGCCGGAGATCTTTTTTAAATCTACAGCAGCCCGCACCATCGGGCCCAATGAGGCTGTCACACTTCGCAGCGATTCCAATTGGCAGATCCCGGAGCCTGAGCTGGGGTTGGTGCTTGCCGCGGATGGCAGCATTGTGGGATACATCGTTGGTAATGACATGAGCTGCCGCGATATTGAAGGGGAGAATCCGCTGTATCTACCGCAAGCAAAAATGTGGCGCAATTCCTGCTCGATAGGGCCAGCCATTCGTCTAGCGGAAACGGTGCAAAATCCATATGCGTTCAACATCGTCTGCGAGATATATCGCGAAGGTGAAGTAGTTGTCAAAAGCGAAGCAAGCACAAGTGAGTTAAACCGAAAACTCGATGAACTGGTCTCTTTTCTGGCCAGAGATAACGATCTGTTTGACGGTACGGTGTTATTGACAGGAACTAGCATTGTGCCACCTAATGATTTTACACTTGCACCCGGGGACCGCATTGAAATATCCATTAGCGATATCGGGACACTTATTAATCCAGTCATTTCAAACTAATGTACAAGGAGGATGAATGCGATGACCACATTTCAGGTAGAGCAGACATACAGCAATTACATTAACGGAGAATGGGTGAAGGCGACGTCCGGTGAAACCGAACCGAGCATCAACCCGGCGAATCGGAAGGAGGTAGTTGGCTACGTACCCACCTCAGGCGTAGAGGACCTGAACCGGGCTGTTGCAGCCGCGAAGGAAGCAGCAAAAGATTGGCGGAGGTTATCGGGCGCGGAACGCGGAAACTATCTATTTCAGGCAGCCAATGTGTTGGAACGCCGGGCCGATGAGGTTGCAGAGGCGATGACCAGGGAAATGGGCAAAACACTCCCAGAAGCCAAAGGAGAGACACTGCGCGGTGTCGCGATCTTAAGGTATTACGCTGGAGAAGGCATGCGAAAAACCGGTGATGTCATTCCATCAACGGACAGCGAAGCGCTGATGTTTACGACCCGCGTACCCCTTGGCGTTGTTGGGGTTATTGCTCCTTGGAATTTCCCAGTAGCCATTCCGATTTGGAAAACGGCTCCGGCCTTGATCTACGGTAATACGGTTGTGTTGAAGCCTGCTCAGGAAACTGCGGTCACTGCGGCTAAAGTAATGGAATGTTTTGAAGAGGCGGGCATTCCGGCAGGTGTTCTTAATCTGGTATGCGGCAGAGGCTCAGTGATCGGATCTGCACTTGCTGAGCATCCGGATGTGGGCGGAATAACGTTCACAGGCTCTAATGAAGTGGGCAAACGGGTCGGCGGCGCAGCACTGGCACGTGGGGCCAAGTATCAACTTGAAATGGGTGGGAAAAACCCGATTATTATCGCGGCTGACGCCGACCTGGATTTGGCTGTGGAAGCCACGATCAGCGGTGGGTTGAAATCGACCGGGCAAAAATGTACGGCCACCAGCAAGGTCATTATTGAACGAAAAGTATACGATGCCTTCAAAGAAAAGCTGCTTTCGCAAATCCAGGAAATTCGGCTGGGTGACGGCATGTCTTCTGGAAGCTGGATGGGTCCATGTGCAAGCGAAGGACAGCTCAATACCGTGCTGAGTTATATTCAAAAAGGCCAAGATGAAGGTGCCGTTCTGCTCACTGGTGGAAAAAGAGGGGACGGTCCGGGACTAGAAGAGGGATTCTATGTGCAGCCGACCGTATTTGAAGGGGTCGAATCCCATATGTCCATCGCCCGGGAAGAAATCTTTGGCCCGGTTCTGGCCTTGATTGCGGTAGATTCCCTGGAGGAAGCCATCGAAGCGGCTAATGATAGCGATTATGGCTTGAGTGCTTCCATCTATACACAGAACGTCGGAGCCATGTTGTCTTTCATCCGGGACATGGATGCAGGACTGGTCAGAATTAATGCAGAAACAGCCGGCGTAGAGCTGCAGGCTCCGTTTGGCGGAATGAAGATGTCAAGTTCACACTCCAGAGAACAGGGGCAAGCGGCTATCGAGTTTTTCACGGCCATCAAAACGGTCTTTGTGAAGTCATAAACTGTGGGAGGCTATCATGTACGAACAAATTACGTCGATTATGGGAGAGACCGCGTCCAACTGCTTCGATATCATAGCACATGCTCCAGGGGCTACCGGACGTCTGCCTTTAACGGATGATTTGCTGCGGAATGCTCCAAGCGGCGACTTGTTCGGCATGTCCCAGAATGTTGGAATGGGCTGGAAGCCCGGGGAATTGAACGGAAAACAATTTCTGATCTTGAGTACACAAGGTGGCATACGCAATGAAGACGGCAGCCCGGCAGCACTCGGTTACCATACGGGCCACTGGGAGGTCGGCCTGCTGATGAAGGCTGCCGCAGAAGAACTGTCAAGCCGGGGAGGAATCCCGTTTGCTGGATATGTCAGCGATCCGTGTGACGGTAGATCACAGGGGACAACCGGCATGTTTGACTCGCTTCCGTACCGGAACGATGCCGCTATGGTATTTCGCAGACTGATTCGCTCGCTGCCAACACGTAAAGGCGTGCTTGGTGTGGCCACTTGTGACAAAGGCCTTCCAGCGATGATGCTCGCACTTGCCGGCATGCCGCAATTGCCTAGTGTAATCGTTCCCGGTGGCGTCACACTTCCGCCTACCGATGGAGAGGATGCCGGTAAAATTCAGACCATCGGTGCACGGTACGTCAACGGGGAACTTTCTCTGGAAATGGCTTCGGATTTAGGATGTCGAGCTTGTGCTACACCGGGAGGAGGCTGTCAGTTTCTAGGTACCGCGGCTACGGCCCAGGTTGTAGCAGAGGCACTGGGTATGACAGTGCCACATGCCGCGCTTGCACCTTCCGGGCAGCCCATCTGGTTTGAAATGGCGCGCCAATCGTCACGTGCACTCATCCATATGGAGTCACAGGGGATGCGGATGGCAGACATTGTCACCGATGCATCCATTCGCAATGCGATGACCGTTCATGCCGCGTTTGGCGGATCGACCAATCTGCTTCTTCACATACCGGCGATTGCCCATGCCGCCGGTTTAACCATACCCGCGGTACAGGACTGGATACAGGTCAACAAAAATGTTCCAAGGCTGGTTAGCGCCCTACCAAACGGACCGATCTTTTATCCGACCATACGTGTCTTTCAGGCAGGAGGTGTACCGGAGGTCATGCTACACCTCAGACAGCTTGGTCTGTTAGATGAGTCTGTACCAACGGTTACAGGTACTTCATTGGGTCAGGTACTGGACTGGTGGGAATCGTCGGAACGCCGTCATCTCATGCGGAAGCAGTTAAAAGAGCAGGACGGCATCGATCCAGACAGTGTCATCATGAGTGTAGAACACGCTCAGCGGCTTGGAATCTCATCGACCGTAACATTTCCAACCGGGAATATCGCTCCGGAAGGTTCAGTCATCAAATCCACCTCTATTGATCCTGCTGTATTGGATGAACATGGCGTATATCGTCATTGTGGAAGAGCAAAGGTTTTTACCACTGAACGTGAGGCGATCCATGCGATTAAGACCGGAGGTATTCTGGCTGGAGACGTTGTTGTGCTTCTTGGGCGAGGTCCATCGGGAACCGGAATGGAGGAGACGTACCAGCTTACATCTGCGCTTAAACATTTGCCTTTTGGCAAATACGTGTCACTGATTACGGATGCCCGGTTCTCCGGTGTTTCCACCGGAGCGTGTATTGGTCATGTTGGCCCCGAAGCGCTGGCAGGCGGACCGATTGGCAAGCTGCGGAACGGAGACCTGATTGACATCGCGGTTGATCGTAACACGCTGGAGGGCAGCGTTAACTTTGTCGGAGAAGGCGATCTGGAGTTTTCACCGGAAGAAGGCGCTCTCATCCTGGCACAAAGGCCCTTCCACCCGGATATGAGACCTGATGAAGCTTTGCCGGATGATACAAAGCTCTGGGCTGCATTGCAATCGGTCAGCGGTGGGACTTGGAGAGGGAATGTATATGATGTAGAGCGGATCGTAACCGCCCTGGAAGCCGGCAAAAAAGCGCTAGGCTGGTACTGATATCTACCTTTCGTGAATCTGCTGTTGTACAGATCATTACTTTCATACCGGAGGTTTCTTCCATGAATAAGATCCAGAAAATGATCACCAATCCCATCCTGCCCGGTTTCCATCCCGATCCGTCCATCTGCCGAGCAGGGGAGGATTATTATATCGCCACTTCCACCTTTGAATGGTTCCCTGGTGTACGAATTCACCATTCCCGGGATCTGGTTCATTGGCGGCCCATCGCTTCTCCGCTGACTCGTGTAACGCAGTTGAACATGGAGGGCAACATTAATTCCGGAGGCGTATGGGCACCCTGTCTTAGTTACAACAACGGTGTGTTTTACCTGATCTACACCGATGTCAAAAGCCGGGTAGGCGCTTTTAAAGATACCCATAATTACCTTGTGACAGCAACGGATATCGAGGGCCCTTGGTCCGATCCGGTGTATCTGAACAGCAGCGGTTTTGATCCTTCCCTGTTTCATGATGAAGACGGGCGTAAGTGGCTGGTCAATATGATATGGGATCACCGTAAGGGCAAAAATCGGTTTGCAGGCATCGTTCTTCAGGAATATTCCGTCCAGGAACATAAGCTGATCGGACCGGCCATGAACATATTTAAGGGAACAGAATTAGGCCTCACCGAAGCACCCCACCTGTATAAACACAAGGACTATTATTATCTCATTACGGCTGAAGGTGGAACCGGTTATGAGCATGCGGTTACCTCAGCACGTTCCCGTACGTTACAAGGTCCTTATGAGGTCGATCCTGCCAATCCGATCCTCACTTCATACGGCAGACCGGATTTAGCTCTGCAAAAGGCAGGCCACGGTAGTCTGGTCGAAACGCATACCGGCGAATGGTACATGGCTCATCTGGTCGGACGACCCGTTCAGCACAAATATTGCATTCTTGGACGTGAGACCGCACTTCAGCCATGTACGTGGAGTGAGGACGGCTGGCTGAGACTTGCGAGCGGTGACCGATATCCGGAGGTTCAGGTGCCTGCACCGATGATCCAGTCCCATCCGTTTGAGCCGATTGCTGAAATGGATGACTTTGATCACTTTGAGCTTCGGCATGATTGGAATACACTTCGCATTCCACCCGATTCGACTTGGCTCAGCTTGACGGAACGTCCCGGTTACATACGATTGCACGGCATGGAGTCGATGAGTTCAACGCACAGGCAAAGCATGATCGCACGGAGACTTCAGGCCTTGAAGTGTGAAGCCGAGACGTGTCTGGAATTTGCGCCGGACCATCCACAGCAAATGGCTGGATTGATTTTGTACTACGATACCCAGGACTATCTCTACTTACGTGTAACTTATCATGAGGAGAAAGGGCTCTGCCTGGGGATCATTCAGTCCAAATACGGGGTATACGACGAACTGCTGGAGGATATTCCGCTAGAGTTGGTGAGCACGCTCCGTTTAAAGGTTGTGGTGGATCAAGATCGCGCCCGCTTTTATTATGCGTTAAATACTGATTCATCCTGGAATACTGCAGGCGGGTGGGTTGATATCACACATCTGTCCGATGAATCTCCAGAGTATATCCGGTTTACGGGAACTTATATCGGTCTTTGTGTGCAGGATCTAGGTGGAACCCGAAAACATGCCGATTTTGATTACTTTAAATATAAAGAAACAAAGCATGTAGCTGGTGTATTGGAAAACATGTGATGGTCTTTTTGGAAGGAGCAGAGGACCATGAAATGAAATTGGGTAGTATAGCAGCAGAATAGAGGAATACATGCTCACAGAAGAAATGGATGATGGGATAGTGCGGGGCGGTAAGGCTGCGTGGAATTGTGACGATTCTGCTGGGGCTGGACTTCGAGACACTTCGTACATTAACATAGATGGAGTGAGTCAAAGATCGGTACAGTAATGTACCGTTTTTTTTGTGTTTAGAGAGATTGTTTTGAGATAGTACTTGATAGAGGTGATCAAGCATGAGTGATTATTCGAAAGACAAACCGTATACAAGCTCCCGATCTGATATTCAAAATGTTCTGCGTGATTCTCGTCTGCCTGCTTTGATCTGGGGTATTCTGATTTATTTTTCTGCATTGTACTCCCAGCTACCGATGTTGCCCACATGGTTTGAATTTATGATGTTTACAGCTCTCATTCTGGTTCACGTTCTGCTGCATTGGTATGCAGGATACGTTGTCGATCGAAGACCCTGGATTTATTTTGTGACACAAGGATGTATTGTCTGGGGGTGTGCGTTATTCATGCCTAATGCTCATTCTCTCATTTTTGTAAGTCTATTGACGGCTTTGGCCGGTCAGAGTATTGGCGTATACGCTCAACGGATGAAGGTGCTTCTGGTATGTACCTTTTACTGTACCTTGTTTTCTGCCTCCCTGGTTTGGCTCGGGACTACCGAGGATTTGCCATCTACAGTACCATCGCTCTTCTTCATCATGTTTTTCGTAATCGGCTATGCTGCTTTGTTCTATAAACAAGTTCGTGCCAAATTGCGGACCCAGTCGTTTTTACGTGAATTGGAACGAGCGCACAGGAAAGTGGAGGAGCTAACGATTGCCAATGAACGTCAAAGGATGGCCCGTGATTTACATGATACCCTTGCACAAGGGCTGGCAGGTCTTATCATGCAGCTTGATGCCGTGGATGCGCATTTAGAAAATGATAATAACCATCGTGCCCACGAGATTGTTCAGTTGTCAAAAGCCCAAGCAAAGCGCACGCTTTCAGAAGCGAGAAGCGCAATTGACGACTTGCGTTCGTATTCTGCAGAGGTCATAGATATTTCTAAAGCAGTGAAGGAAGAGGCTGAACATTTCTCACATATAACAGGGATTCGTGTTGTCACTCGGTTATCGATGCCCCATCTGGTGGTGCCGAAGTTGATCTTCGAACATAGCTTACATATCATCCGAGAATGCTTGGCCAATACAGCTAAATATGCTAATGCTACGAATGTAGAAATCGTGGTTGCTGCACGGGAAAAGGAAGTCGAGCTAAACATAACGGATGACGGAATAGGGTTCGATACCAACCTCATCGAGAGACAATCCGGTAGTTATGGTTTAATTGGTTTATATGAACGAACTCGAATTATGGACGGGGAGATCGAAATTGAAAGCGGAAAGCAAGGAACCCAAGTTTCTGTTCGCATCCCATTACAGCAGGAGGAAACCAACGCATGACTATCAAGATTCTTATCGTGGACGACCATTTCGTCGTTCGGGAGGGACTTAAGCTGATCCTGGAAACCAATCAAAGGTACGAGGTAATTGCAGAAGCATCTAACGGTAAGGAAGCGATTCGACGGGTAGATACTTACAATCCGGACATAATTCTATTGGATTTAAACATGCCTGAAATGGGCGGCCTGGATACCATGACAGCGCTCAGAGCTAAAGGAATGGATATACCGATCATTATTTTGACTACATATAACGAGGATGAAATGATGATCCGCGGGCTGGCTTTAGGTGCTAAAGGGTATTTGCTAAAGGACACGGGAAGAGAGATGATATTTCGCTCGATTGATGCAGCGATGCGGGGGGAAACGTTGCTACTTCCGGAGATCAGCGAGAAAGTATTTGCTCACAAGACATCAGAAAAGGCGAAAGAGTCATCCTCCGCGAGGATATCTCTTACAGACAAAGAGCTGATCGTGCTTCAAGCAATTGCCCGTGGCTCTCGAAGTAAAGAGATCGGCTTTGATATGGGCATATCCGAACGGACTGTAAAGACTCATTTAACGAGTATTTACAATAAATTGGGTGTGGATTCGAGGTCGCAGGCCGTCGCCGTCGCCGTAGAGCGTGGAATATTGCATTTATAATCAAACATTTCATAGATTTGCCCGATCGTACACTTGGGTCTTGCCCTTTTGTACGATTTTTTATTTTTCTCATCCGTTTATGATAGTTGCATGAATACAAATTGGAGGAGAAATGATGAAAAAAAGACTGACAACGATTCTAGCAACTGTTCTCTCACTGACCATGCTCTCCGCTTGCAGCATCACTAATAGCGGGACTTCAACACAGGAGGAAATTCCGAAACCTGAAAATAACGTTGCTTCCGCACAGAATGAGTTTCCGAAACCAATGGGAAGTTATACGGTCGGGCGTACACAGATGGACTTCAAGTACACAGCATCAGACCAATCAGAAAGAGAACTGACAGCATTATTTTTCTATCCGTCCGACAGCAATGAGGGCAAACCAACGGCAGAGTATGCATTTCCGGAGTTTCATTCACTGAGGGATGAGCTTTTGGTTAGATTAGGGGGCACCGCGGGTGGTGAGCAGCTTTTTGATTCCAATTTCAAGACATGGTCTTACGACGATCTGGCCTTGTCTGAAAAGGAAAAACAATATCCGGTTTTATTCTTTGTTCATGGCGCAGGCGCTTACCCACAGCAAGGCACTTTGTTCGCACAAGACCTGGCAAGCGCCGGCTATATTGTGGTATCCATCGGCCATGCCGAAAGTGGCGTGTACAAACTTAAAGATGGACGAACGATGGGTATGTCAGAGAAATTTATGGACGAAGTAACGAAATACGGAATGGAAGCGGCCACCCTAACCCCACCTGAAATTGTGACAGAGAAGCTTGAGGAAGAAGAAGCTATTGAGATTGCTCGCAAATTAACTTCCGCGCCTGAAGCAGTCAAGTTTGCTAACTATGCCGTTTTACAGAGCGAGGATATTCGATATGTTGCAGATAACTTGTACAAAATGAATACAGGTGACATGGAATCTATGTTTAAAGGCAGATTGCAGCTTGATCTCGGTATGGGTGTGTTCGGACATTCTTTTGGAGGAACGACAGCGGCAATTGTTAGCCGTGACGATGACCGATTTGTCGGCGCTGTAAACCTTGACGGTAATATGTTAGGTGCCTTGGATAGTCATTTTAAGAAACCCTTCATGCAGCTCAGCACTGTACTTGCCTATAATACGAATGCATTTCTTCTTGAATCCAACAGCAAGGACACCTACTTTGCCATTATTGATAATGTAGTCCATGGTGACTTCTCCGATTCCTTGTTTACAACTACGGATAAAGCATCCAGAGGAACCCGGGACGCGATGGAACAGCGCAACATTATCACTTCTTATACAAAGGCGTTCTTTGATAAATATATGTTGAAAAAGGATGCGGATATTGATAGCCTTACCTTTGACGGCGTAGAGATGATTAAAAAACCTCAAAAGCCTTAGTATTGATTTGCCTGAATTTCGGGAGGGTTTATCGCGTAATAAAAGGAGAGAACCGGGTGGTCGGATTTAACTGCACGTGATTCAACTCTGATCTTGAAATTAAAATGATAAAGAGACCTTACTTTTGCTTTAAAACGTTAAGGTCTTTTTATCATTTGGGGAAATATATTTCGAATGAGAGAATGATACATAACTTAAAATAGTTCATATTTAATAAGTTTTAATCATTGATTTGTTCAATACTCACAACCGTTCTAATGGGTGGCGAGGGTTCTAGTTGGTCAAAGCCAGTAGTAATTCTTACTCTTTGCCCTACCTCAATTGTTTCATATGTTTCTCTATTGACCAAATAATACGAAGCTTCCTGGTCTTGTGCTAATTCTATAAAATCCTCAAGATTTCCATTCTCCAGGTCTTCCTTACTTACATTTTGAAGAACAAGGAATTTGTACTTGTCATTTTCATCTGTTTTAAATACTACAGTGCCCTTGAAAACTGGATAATTCTCTTTCTCATCCTTGTTAGAACAGCCCGAAAGTATAATCATACTAATGAAGATAAACAATATTATTTTTTTCATAATGACCTCCTTGATTTGAAATAAAGTTTTCCCCTTGTTTTTAAGTATACCCTACGTAAAAAAAGCAAATTATTACTATAAGGTAATTCATACGAAAAAAGTATGCAACATGGCATGAGAATTCCTTTAAATAATAAGTCCCTAGAGTAGAAAAAACAAAAAAAGAGGTCACGATGATGGATATCCTAAAATGGATTCAAAGCTGGTATTATGAAAACTGTGACGGTGATTGGGAGCATTCATACGGTGTGCGAATTGATACGGTGGATAATCCTGGTTGGTCTGTCGAAATCGATTTGACGGATACCTATTTAGAAGATGTGCCATTTGATTCGATTGAAGAAGAGAGAAATGAAGAAGATTGGTTCTACTGTATCGTGAGAGATGGAGTGTTTCACAGTGCAGGGGGAGCAAAAAATTTAGAAGAAATGCTTAATTGCTTCAAAAATTGGGCTTCAAGTTTGGATAGAAGTTAATAATGCACTAACCATCGGGAGTAATCTAAGGAGAGAACCAGATGTATCTAAAAGAACTCAATTTGGATTTACCGTATATTGTAGATGATGAAAATATTGAATCTATAATGAAAAAACAAAAATGTGAGTACAACGAAGCAACAAAATTAGATTATGCGTTGAATTGGAAATGGAAAAGACGCTCTTTTAGTTTGGAAACTCGCTGTATTACAGCGATGTATGAACGTCTGTTGGGGAAATACAAAACGAAAGATTGTTGGAAAGTCCTAATAGAGTGTGTAGAAAACATTACGGATGAACGGATTGGTAACGATTCTGGTGTGTGTTCGGTACCGATCCAATTTAGTTTGAATGACTTTAGTGCAAAAAATGAGTTGGAGAAAAAAAAGGCTACGCTTCGCCTGCTAATGGAAGGCATAGAGAAACTTGCTCTACGTAATAATTGGGATATTGATCCATTTAGGGAGATAGCTTTGCAAATAGAGGAGTTAGATTATGTAAATGAATGGACTTGGAAAAAAGACGTGAAGAGCCCTAATAAAAAGTACAATGCTAGAGTCATTTGTCATCATAATGTAGATAGCATGGATATATTCCTATCTATTTTACAACGTGATGGTACGCAAGTACTTGTAGAGAAGGTCATATCAGAACAACCAGATGAATTTGCCTATGATAGACATCTAGGTGAACTTACATGGGTATCTGAGTTTGAAGTTGCTTTAATTAATAAAACAGGCACTGAAAAATTTTCTGCAACCCTAGAACATTAATTATTTTGCCTCTAGAAAACATTGTCCAGCTGGTGTCATGGTCTCTTTTATTATTAGGCATGCATTTATCTTGAGGATTTTATTCCTCTCGTATAAATGACATGCCCGTTTTTTTTATTTATGCTGTAAATCCCTTGTGATTTTGCGTCCCGTTGGTGTCTGGGCGAGGCCGCCACCGGCTGTTTCGCGAAGAGATTCAGGCATGGCTGATCCAACCTCTAGCATGACTTGTACAACCTCATCCGAAGGGATGATGCTGCGTACTCCGGCTAGAGCCATATCGGCAGCTCCGAGAGCCGTAATTGCGCCAAAGCCATTGCGCACAATGCAAGGTATCTCGACCAAGCCAGCTACCGGATCACAGATCAGGCCCAGTGTGTTTTTCAAAGCAAGTCCAACGGCGTGGATAGACTGAGAAGGGGACCCACCCCGGATATCCACCAAAGCCCCGGCTGCCATCCCGATGGCAGAACCCACTTCCGCCTGACAGCCGCCTTCCGCGCCAGAAATGAACGAATTGTTAGCAATGACGTAACCAATGGCTCCAGAGGCAAACAGGCCGTAGACCATCTGTTCATCAGTCCATCCAAACCGCTCTTGGCTACTGATAAAAACCCCAGGAATAATGCCACAGGAACCCGCTGTCGGTGTAGCAATAATTCGGCCCATCGAGGCGTTGACCTCGGACACCGCAAGTGCGTAACTCATCGACAGACTGGCATGATCGCCGAGTAGGGACTGTCCACCTGTACGGTAGGCCATCAGCTTACGAGCATCTCCTCCAGTCAAGCCGCTTTTGGAAGTTGTATCGGTGTGAAGACCTTGATGAACCGCACTTTTCATAATTTCGTAATACTCATGCATTTGGCTGAAGACCACGTTCTTGTCTTCGCCCGACTCTTGACATTGTTCTTCCAGCATAAGCTGGCCGAGGGTGAGGTTGCGGGTCTCCGCCAGTTCAGCAAGTTGTTTTAACGTTCGGAAATTCATTGGTGTTAACTCCTTTTTTTGAGAGAGCTGAAGTCAGATATTTATGCTATGGACAGAGTAGAGTGACATCATGGACTTCCGGGAGCACCTCAATCTGGCGGACCACGACAGGATCCATCTTGCCATCACATTCTAATACCATCATGGCTTCGCCGCGCCTGTTCTTTCGATCCACAGACATGTGTCCAATATTAATGCGATTATCTACGAGCAACCGAGTGACGACAGCAATGACACCCGGTTCATCGCTATGACGGATGATGAGTGTAGGGTAGAGCGCCGTCAACTTGAGGTTGTAGCCGTTGATCCGGACGATTTCGATATTCCCTCCGCCGATCGACGTGCCTACCATATTCAATGTGCGATTTCCCGCAGCGTTGGTTAATACAATCTCGGCCGTGTTCGGATGAGGGTACAGACCTGTCCCTGGACGGATGATGATTTCCATACCGGCAGTATCTGCATGGGCAAATGCATCAGGTAGTCCGGGGTCATCCGTGTCCATGTCGAGCAGACCGCCGACAATGGCGGTGTCGGTTCCATGTCCTTTGTACGTTGCGGCAAAAGAACCAAACATGAGGATCTCCGCATGTGAAGGACATTCCCCGAACAGATGTCTAGCCGTCCGTCCAATCCGTGCTGCTCCAGCGGTATGGGAGCTTGAAGGTCCAACCATGGCTGGACCGATAATAGAAAATACGTCTTTGAACCTCACTGTTTTATTCTCCCCGTTTCGGAGGTTGCACATCTGCCGGAACGAGACAGTCGTAAGCTTCCCCACCGAGTCTGTCCAGCAATTCCTGTTGTGCTTCCTTGACGATCTCTGGATGTAAAATGGATTCAATGGCCGTAGCCGCCATCGCCTTAGCTGCGAGTAACATGCCTTTGTGAGCAAAGCTGCTCTTGCCCTGAGCAACGGTTTGCCATGCGTGAAGCGGCGTGCCAAAGGCCATCGTTGTCGTGATACACTGTGCTGTCGGCACATTCCAGCTGACATCTGCTACATCGGTTGAACCACCCATGAACGTTTCCCGCTCATCCGAATACGGAGCTATAAAGTTAGGTAGGGGGCGTTCAGCCAAAAGTGGCGCAAGCTCAGGGCCAACTAACGCGCCAGCTTCCTGTTGGTTCTGTAGGGGCAGCGTCTCATAGATCGCTTTGGCATAGTTGTATTCATCCTCTTCATACTCAGGTGCGCCGAAGGCAACGAGATGTTGATGCATTATTTTTTCAAGTGTACTGTTCGGAATCAGGTTGGCGCAGGCGCCTTCATATTTAAAGTCCATCGTTGTTTCGGTCATCAGGGCAGCCCCTTCGGCCACTTTCACAAGACGTTCAAACAGACTGCGTACCTGTGTGCTCTCGGGAGCTCGAACGAGATAAGTGACCTCGGCTTCCGCTTGCACTACATTGGGAGCCAAGCCGCCTGAGTTCGTGATCGCATAATGAATTCTGGCCTGATCAATCATATGTTCACGCATATAGTTCGAACCGATATTCATCAGCTCAACTGCATCGAGAGCACTACGTCCCAGGTGAGGAGCGGCAGCAGCATGAGCACTAATGCCTTTAAAGGTAAATGTACCGTGAATGACAGCATTGGAGCTTCCGTGCATAACGGCATTTAAGGAATGCGGATGCCAGGAGAGAGCAGCATCTACATCTCTAAAATAACCTTCGCGAGCCAGATAGGTTTTACCATATCCACTTTCCTCGGCGGGACATCCGTAAAAGCGCACCGTTCCCGGGGTTTCCGGATGTTCCTGAAGATAGTCTTTGACCGCTACTGCAGCAGCCATTGCACCAATGCCGAGCAGATTATGCCCGCATCCATGACCGTTTCCACGCGGCTGAAGAGGTTGATATGTGCTGATTCCGGCTTCCTGGCTGAGATCAGCCAAGGCATCGTATTCGCCCAATAGAGCAATAACGGGCAACCCCGAACCATAGGAAGCGATAAACCCGGTTTCCAATCCTGCCACACCTTTCTCAATCGTGAAACCTTCGGATTCCAGCATCCCCATAAGCAGCTCTGCTGATTGAAATTCATCGAAACGTGTCTCTGCAAACCCCCAGATTCGGTCACTGGCATTGGTGAACCTATCGCGTTTTCCTTCAATGGCTTCCGAGATAAATTGAGTCAAATCTACAGTTGTAGTCATAATTCATAGCACCTCTTATTCGTTAAAATGGTTGTATTGTCGTATTGAACATGAACTAAATGTCGAAGTAACATATGGCGGCAAACTCTTGTGTTTATACAGCTTTTGCTTGCATCTCAGTTGTGTTATCCTGATCCGAATTCGAACGACGAGAGAACATCAGGGTAATGGAGCAGATCAGAGCGAAAGCGATCAGCATCACAAAGGCGGTGGCATAAGATCCCCCGGAAGCTTCAACCAGGAATCCGATCAGCATCGGAGTCAGAAAACCTGCAAGCTGAGCTCCTGTGTTAATGAATCCATTGGCTGTTGCGACGACAGATTCGGGCATCGTTTTAAGGGACTTCGAAATGATCAGTGTTGAGATAAATCCGGCCATTGCCGTAACGATTGTCATGTACGTAATGAATGTGGTGATGCTACCCGCGGAGCCCATCAGATACAGGAACAAGGCCACAAGTACACCGAACACAGAAGCGATAATTCGATCTTTGCCTGCCGGGATACGGTCAAGCACATATCCGCTGAGAATCATGGTGAAAATGCTGACCAAAGCCGGAATGGCGGCGAGCAATCCCATTTGAGTCATATCCAATCCCCGGACATTGACCATGTACGTCGGCATCCAGGATTGAAGCCCCCAGTTCACTGCATAAATGCTGAAGTAGCTGATGAACAAATTCCAGATCATGGGCGTCTTCAGGACGGTTTTCAGTGATGTTTTGGGTTGTTGGCCCGAGCCGGAGGTCGCAAGTGCAGGCTTGGCGGGTTCTTTTAATAAAAAGAACATCAAGGCTGTGATGAGGATCCCTACCGCACCAATGATATAGAACAGGTTGCGCCAGCCAATGGTTACAAGGGCGTGTCCGGTAAGAATCGGAGTAATTACCCCCATAATGGCTGCGGATGACAGCATAATGGACATGGCTCCACTGCGCTGATTAATGGGAAAGTTTGTGGCAATCGCTTTGGAACCGGAAGGGAAGAAGCTGCCTTCTCCGATCCCAAACAGGAAACGAACAAAGATGAGAGAGAACAGCGACCAGGCTGAACCCGTCAGAATAGTGAACACAGACCAGGAGAATAAGGAAACGAGAATAACTTTCCGATAACCGAAACGGTCGGCGAGTGCTCCGCCTGGAATTTGCATAATGGCATATCCGAGAAAAAAGCTGCTGAGGATAATTCCTTGTGCGGAAGCTCCTAGGCCCAGATCCTGAGTAATGCCTACAATGGCATAGTTGATGACGAAACGATCCAGGTTGCCAAGACACCAGCCGAGAAACAAGAGAGTGAGAACAATGTACTTGAAGTGTTTACTATGCATGATTTTAGACATCGCGTTACCTTCTTTATCATCGAATGTTAACTAAATTTCTGTGTTGCTTTAAAGTTACATGATGTAGGGGTTCCAAGACAATGTATATCTCTGTATAATTATCTGAATCATGATGTGAAAACCTACATTGACAGGAGGCGGCTGCGTTGAATGGAATCTTACATAAAATCCTGCAAGAACGCTTGGGGAACTGTGATTATGAGGTGTGGATCAGCAGTAACTGGGCGGATTGGGTACTGATCGAAGCGATAGGCAGAAGAGAAAGTACACCGCCTTGTTTTGCGGAGCAGCTTCCACTGCAACATCCCAAAGTAGAACGGGAATCAGAAGAAAAGATGTTAGTTTTTCTTCCATACAATAACAATATATGTGTGGCTATCCGGGTATTTAAGAAGTGGGAGTTTTCTGCGGAAGATTTAGTCACACTGTCGTCTTTGCTTTACCCATACTATTCGGAAGCTGTGGCAAGCAAGAATGAACGAGCCTTGAATGAAATCATGAACAGCATTAGGGATGTGACTCAACTTCTGGATCTGAACGAGTTGCTTGGACGGATTTTGGTAAGTGCACTATCCGTTATCGCTTATGAGTGCATAGGTGTGTTGTGGAGGTATGACCCTGCGATCGACGCGTTGACGGTCAAGGCAAGAGCAGGGGAGATGGGTGAAGGCATGCTGAGGATGAAACTGAAGCCAGGTGAAGGGATCATCGGGAACACCTTTAAGCGAGGTACACCAAAGCTCTACAACGGTTTATCTACAGTAGAAGACGACTTTGGCAATATGACATTGGACAACAAATATCATCTGAATTCGGCGTACAATTTTCAAAATATAGGTTCAATCATTTCGGTGCCTATCAAGGTGGAAGGCCAATCGGATTGTGTGTTAATCGTTTATCAAAAAGGAAGAGTCCCGCTATTCACGGAGTCGGATGTGCGACTGCTGCAAAGCTTTGCGGATCAGGTTTCGATTGCGATTACAAATGCCAAACTGTACGAGAATCTGAGCAAACAGAACGCGACACTCATGAAGCGGGATGAGATTCACTCCTCGCTTATGCGGCTTTCCCTACAAAATAAGGGTGCGGTATCTATTGTTAACGAATTGGCACGTGTTATTGGCGTACCGATGACCTTTGTGGATTTTATCGACAACGAATGGATTCCGAAACGCAGCAAAATCATGAATGGCTGGAATGCAGAAAGTCTTCGTAGCTTGTACGAATCCTTGCATCATCCGGATTATCTGACGTGTATCGAGGGAGAAGCCGACCGATCGTATCAATATCTGTATCCAATCGCTTCAGCCAATCAGTGCCTTGGTTATCTCATTATCCAGATGAATACAAAGCTTGAACCACTGCAATTGATTGCGCTGGAGCAGGGAAGCTCTATTCTAGCCCTGGAATTAATGCGCAAACAGTCCCTGGCCGAATTTTATTTTAAGAAAACACAGCAATTTTTCAACGATTTGAGGCTCAGTCAGGATTCAGAGGATTATTGGCAGAAGTCCGGGGAAATTGGAATCATTCCTTCAACCTCCATCGTGGTGGGACTGCTGGAGTTTGCTGAGTGGGTCAACCCTTCTACGCTTAGCGCGTTGTCTGTTCAATTGGTAGCTTATCTAAGAGAGAAAATGCCAACAGGAGCGCTGCCCATTGCGTTTGGCAATGAAAGACGAATTACAGTACTGCTTATGCTGAACGAGTCGCACAAGCCAGGCAAACTGGAACAACAGTTCAGCGCATTGCTGCCGGAGTGGGAACATCGAAATCATGTGAAATTGTTGGGGGGATTAAGTTCCGTGCGGTCTGGAGTCGATGCCATTAATACGGGATACCAGGAAGCGGACAAGGCGCTTGCATACCAGAAGACAAGAGGAGAACAGGGGACGATCCGATATACGGATATTGGTGTTAACCGGTTGTTTATCCGGCAGCCGGTTGAGGATTTGAATGCGTTTATGTCAGAGGTATTCGAGCCGCTGAGGCCTGCCAAAGGGCAGACCGGTGGGCTAGAAGAAACACTGATGACGTATATGGCGTGTGGAGGTTCTGCGGTCCAAGCTGCGGCAGCACTTCATATTCATATCAATACTTTGTATCAGCGTATTCATAAAATCGAAGAGATTCTGGGCATGTCCCTGAGTAATCAGGAGCATCTGCTCCATCTGCAACTAGCCTGTTATCTAAGGCAGACATATCGTTCATCGTGATGTTCACAAATCAACTTACTCGAGATCATGATTCAAACGTGTTACCGACATAATGAAAAGAGTGAATATGCGTTTTGGTGAGTTCAATCACGTTTTTGATAAATGCCTCGCGTGATTCACGATATCCGCTTAATATCCAATTGTTTAGTAGTCCAAAAAAACCGTAGGCGGTATAGTACTTGAAATAGTCCATGTTCACTGGGGAGTTGTTGATCGTCTCAAAGACAAATTGCTCCTGATAGATTTTGAGTATGGTTTGTGGAAAGCCTGTATGTAAACCGGGTAACGTATCATCGTATTGAATCAACTCGAAGAAGTCACGGTGTTCGTAGATATAATCCACGATTTGAAAAGATTCGGCATCCAGCTTGTTTGTTGAAACCTTTTGACCGTGCCAATAAGGTTTGCCTACTGCGCCCCTCAATCCTTCGAGTGTCATAATTAACAACTCTTCGGCGAGAATATATTTATCCTGGTAGTGTAAATAAAACGTGCTGCGATTATAACCCGCCTGATCAACGATGTCTTTGACAGAAACACCATGGAATCCTTTTTTCTTAATGAGCTGAATCAGAGCAGTTTTTAGGTGCTCCTTGGTTCGATTACGATGTTGAGATGTCACAATAAGTTCATTATTCATTCAAAAAAACTCCTATAAATATAGACATAGTTTTATAAAGTGTCTACGAGGTAGACACTTGGTCACATCTTAATGATTGGATTGTTACAATTTTAAGCATAGAATTAGTTTTGTAAACATCATATAGCACTATTTATATAGGCGTTATTCAAAATATTATACTGGGGGATTTATTCATGGGCAAACTTCAAGATAAAGTTGCAGTCATCACAGGAGGAGCATCCGGGATTGGCGCAGCGACAGCTCGCTTATTCGTTTCCGAAGGAGCTAAAGTGGTCTTGGTGGATCTAAATGAAGAAAAAGGCAAGGCGTTTGAGCAGGAACTGAAAGCGCTTAAAGCAGAGGCTCTCTTTATTAAAGCAAACATAACAAGTGAAGAAGAGGTTTCTGAGATTTTCAAACAAACCGTAGAAGCATTTGGTCAAGTCGATATCGTATTCAACAATGCGGGAATCGGACGTGTTCATCCTACGCATGAGCTTGATTATACCGAATGGCGCAATACAGTCAATGTTGATCTGGACGGCGTATTCTTGGTTGCACGTGAAGCGATTCGCGAAATGCTCAAAATTGGTGGAGGTACAATCGTCAACACGGCTTCCATGTACGGATGGGTTGGTTCACCTGGCTCTGCAGCCTACAATGCAGCTAAAGGCGGCGTTGTGAACCTGACTCGTTCGCTCGCGCTGGAGTATGCTGAGCAGAATATTCGGGTGAACTCCCTTTGCCCAGGCTTTATCGATACACCGATTATCCCGGAAGAGAGCAAACAAGCACTTTCAGCGGCAACACCAATGAAACGTCTGGGTCAAGCAGAAGAGATGGCCAAAGCCGTTCTGTTCCTAGCTAGCGACGATTCTTCATATATGACAGGAAATAGCCTGATCATAGACGGAGGATACACCGCTCAATAAGTGCAGCAAATATCGAAGCACACAAAGAACATATTTCCATTAAAAGTCGCTATTCTAGCGGCTTTTTTTATTGTATTGGTATAAGAGCAGTTCCCAATCCAAAGACGACTAGCAAACGGCGGTTCGGTTATTCATAATAGATGGCCTCATAAGGAAACTCTAACTTATTCAAGCGATATTCTTTGGGAGACATGGACATATATTGCCGAAAAACTTTGCCGAAATAGCTGGGACTCTCAAACCCGCATTGTTGACCAATCTGAGAAATCGGAAGTTCCGTTGTACGGAGTAGTCGAATTGCAACCTCGATGCGTCTGTCTTTAAGATAGGCTAGCGGTGATGTTTTCTCGGATTTCTGAAATAACCTGCACAAGTAGTGTTTATTGATATCGCAATGGCTGGCTAGCAGATCCAACGTCAATGGAGATGCATAATTCTCTCGGATGAACTTTTTACATTTCTCAATCGTTGTTATGGATAGGGCACCAATATCCTTTTCCGCATCCCGACTCGTCTGTACCAGGATAAGCAACCACCGATAGACTTGCATGGACAAGCGATACTTGTCCGTAACTTTCTCTTGATGAATCAAATTGATAATTTGCCATAACTCTTGAATCAAGGGAGAGTCCGCGTTTCGTCGAATGACATGTCCCTCATTATCATGCATCATATCCCAAATTCGGTTAGCTTCATCCCCGCGAATGTTGATCCATATAAATTCCCATGGTTCGTTGTTCTCTTGTTTATAGTAATAGCAATGTTCTCCTGCGATTTTGACAAGTAGGGCATGTCCCTTCGGTAAAGGGAGCGTTTGATTGTCAATATCCAGATAACCCTGGCCATTAAGTGTGTATTGAAAAACGACATGCCCCGGGTCCGGTCTATCATCACTTGGACAACGATATTCCTCGCTAGAAACGATCTGCCATCCAATAGAGTCCAGTGTCATGATTGATGTATCGTCATTACGAAAAGCATAAGAAACCGTATGAACCATCGTTTCATCTCCTTCCTAAAAAAGTCAATTATCTTATATAATACGTCACATTTTTTAGATTGTCTGTCTTTTTTTAGACCTGTAAGATAAATGTAAGCGGTAACATAAAGAGGAGGTGGCTGTAAATTGTGTTCATATGACAACAAGCTGGGCAGGATCGAACTGATGATTCTAAAAATGAATTTTTAGATAAGGGGGAGTTAATCGAATGATCCGAAGAACTGTTTCCATCCAGAAATCGATGTTTGTATCTTTTTTAGCACTCCTTATGGTTATTTCACTGGCTGTTCCTCCGGCGCTGATACGTGCAGAGTCATCAAGCAGCCAGCCGGGTCGACAAGCTGAGTATCTTAACCGGGGTTTGGTTGCGGTTCTTGTAGACAACGGCGTTTTTTTAAGCTGGAGGTATTTAAACAACGATCCAGATGATATCGCTTTTAATATATATAAAAACGGAACCAAAGTGAACGCATCGCCCATAAGCGATGTGACGAACTATGTGGACACCACTGGTTTCGACAGCTCGCAATATCAGATCTCCACCGTTATTGCAGGCAAAGAGCAAATGCAACCGGAGGTTGTATCGGTCTGGCATAACGATTATCTGCCTATTCCGCTCGATAAACCGGCCGATGGTCGGACCAAGGATGGCGGAACGTACTCCTATTATGCTGGAGATGCTTCAGTAGCTGACTTGGACGGGGATGGCGAATATGAAATTGTTTTCTTGTGGAGTCCGAGCAATTCCAAGGACAATTCGCAGGCCGGTTATACGGGCAATGTCTATATCGATGCCATCAAACTGGACGGCACAAAGCTGTGGAGGATTGACCTTGGAGTCAACATTCGCGCCGGAGCGCATTATACGCAGTTAATGGTGTATGACCTGGATGGCAACGGAAAGGCAGAGGTTGTTGTCAAGACCGCGGACGGCACGAAGGATGGCCAAGGCACAGTCATTGGTGATGGCACGAAGGATTATCGCAACGACGGCGGATACATATTGTCAGGTCCAGAATATCTCACGCTGTTTAACGGTGAGACTGGCGCGGCTGTATCCACCGTGAATTATGATCCGCCAAGAGGCAACGTCAACGATTGGGGTGACGGCTATGGCAACCGTGTAGATCGGTTCCTTGGCGCGATTGCTTATCTGGACGGTACGAAGCCAAGTGTCGTAATGAGCCGGGGTTATTATACCCGCACAGTGCTTGTTGCTTATGATTATGTTGGCGGGGAACTCGTCAAACGCTGGACGTTCGACACAAACGAAGCAGGATCACAATATCAATCACAGGGCAACCATAATCTAAGTGTGCTGGATGTCGACAAGGACGGCAAGGACGAAATTATGTTTGGCGCCTTGGCCATTGATGATGACGGCAGCTTGCTGTACAGCACCGGACTCGGCCACGGTGACGCCATGCACGCCGGCCAGCTCGATCCGAACCGGGAGGGCTATCAGGTTGTAAGCGTGCATGAGCATTCGGATGCGGCATACGGACTGGAGATGCGCAATGCGGCAACAGGTGAAATTCTCTGGGGTGAGAAAACAGGTTTTGACACCGGTCGCGGGATGTCGGCGGACATTGACCCGAACTATCCAGGTTACGAATCATGGGCCACGACCGTTACCAACGGGCAAAGTGTACCTGTAACCAATACCTATTCAGCAGCAGGAGAGGCTATCTACACTGTGGACGAAGGGCCCAAAACCGCCAATTTCGCCATCTGGTGGGATGGCGATCTTCAGCGGGAGCTGTTGGACCATGAGTGGGATAATGGCACAGCCAAAGGAATTCCGCTCATCTATAAGTGGGATTACCAAAACAAAAAGCTGAATGAAATCTTCCGGGCGACCGGTACGTTAACGAACAACCATACCAAAGGCAATCCGGCACTTCAGGCGGACATTCTGGGCGACTGGCGTGAGGAGCTTCTGCTGCGGAGCGAAGATAGTTCGGAGTATCGTCTCTACACAACGACCATTCCTTCAGACTATCGCATCCCTACGCTGATGCAGGATCCTGTGTATCGACTTGGCGTAGCCTGGCAAAATGTAGCCTACAACCAGCCGCCTCATACCGGCTTTTATCTTGGAGCGGAAGCTACAGCATTCCCTAAAGCCAATCTGGCGCTGACACGCGAAGCTGAAATGCTGGAGCCGGTCTACCGCTTTAATTTCGGTACAGAGACTACGTCAGGAAGTACAAACATACAGGATACGTTCTACGCACAAGATCCGGGATACGGTTTTAAGGATACAAGTGGTGTCACAGTAGGGGCAAACCAGGTTTCGGTCGCGGCGGGCACGACATTTGCCGTTGATCTGCCCAATGCAAATTATAAGGTGACGCTGCGATTGGGCGATGATGCAAATGACTCGAACGTTGGAGTCAAATCCGAATTCGTCCAGAAGCTCGCCGTAACCAATGTGACAGCAGGAGCACCACTGGAGTATTCCTATGATATTGCTGTGGTGGATGGACAGCTCGATCTTCTCTTCACGGGTACAGCCATAGACATCCAAGACGTCATCATCGAGAAATATCCAGAGAAAGCGGCTGGTGCGGCAACGACGATCTATATGGCTGGTGATTCAACCATGCAATCTTACAGTGAAGCGCAGGCTCCTCAAGAAGGATGGGGGCAGCAGTTCGGACGTTATTTCTCCAATGGGGCAGTCGTCGTGAACGATGCGATCGGTGGCCGAAGCAGTAAATCCTTTATGGTAGACGGTCGTCTCGATACGATCCTGCAGCGAATTAAGCCAAGGGACTTCTTCTTCATTTCCTTTGGTCATAACGACGCGAGTGCAGGGATACCGGACCGTTACGCATCACCGGAGGACTATAAGATTTACTTGGCTCGTTATGTAAACGGTGCCAAACAGCGCGGCGCCACACCGGTATTGCTGACTCCGGTTGGACGCAGAGATTTCAATACAGTGACTCAGGAATTCAACGTCAGTTTCCCTGCCTATGTGCAGGCTGCCAAAGAAGTGGCGGAAGAGCAGGACGTGCCGCTGATTGATCTCAGCAAGTTGAGTATTGCTTACTACGACAAAATTGGAAATACAGCTACGGAAAAAGTGTTCCTGTATGCTAATCCGGGTGAATATCCAAAATACCCGAATGGGATCAACGATAATACGCATTTCAGCAGCTATGGTGCGCAGAAAATAGCCGGACTCGTTGCTGGTGCAGTCAAAGACATGGAGCTGAGCATTTCATCACTGGTCATCGACCCGGATATTTCCGAGCCAGAACCAGAGCCGGAAGCCCAGCTATATGAGGAGGACTTTGAAGGCGACGCTGCCAACTACCAGTATGCGATGGTCAATGCCACGGGTATTGCAGGAACCATGACGGGAACCGTTGTTGAACAGTCTGGAAATAAGGTACTGTCCGTCGCGGGTTCCGGATCGGGCAATCGGGCCAAGGTATTCCGTCTGTTCGATGCCGTAAACGGCGATCAGGTGAACGTGAACTTTGACTGGCAATCCGGTAATGTGAGTGCCTATCCATCAGAAGGTCATCTCACAATACAGGATTCTAACGAAAACGCCCTGTTCACGCTGTATACCAAGACCGGAAGCACCAAAATTCATTATTTTGTCGGTGCATATAACCCAGACTACGGCACAGGGGATACAGCCATACCCGAAGGGGGAACGGCTACAGATATTTCCAAGAACCAGTGGGTCAATGTGGATGCAACCGTTAATTTTGCCGAGAAGACATTGGATCTGACATTAACGAACCTAGCCGATCCGACAGTTACCCAAACGATTGCAGATATCTCGCTGAGTTCCGCCGCATATGCGGACAACGTCAGATCCATGCGGTTCCTGGGAACAAGAAAAGGCGGTGGAGGCACGTTGAACTGGGCTACCCAGATCGACAACGTGCGTATTGAAGGCACTCAGCTCTCTTCAGAGAGTGGCGATCAGACGGCCTTAATCGCTCTGTACGATGAGATTAAAGCACTGAATCTGTCGGATTATACAGATGCATCGAAGGCCGTGGTGAACCGGGCTTTGGCAGCTGCGGAAGCTATATTCAATACGGAAGCTACCCAAGCTCAAGTTGACCATACGTTTAACATGCTAACTGTTGCGAAGGATTCATTGACAAGTGAACCGAGCGAAGAGACAAGTGAATACAAATTTGACTTTGGTGCCGGCAGCGCAGCCGACGGATACATCAAGGTAGATGCCAAAAGAGCGTACATTGAAGGCAACGGGTACGGTTTTGCCGATACTGCACTCACCAAAGATGAGAACCGGAAAACCGGAGATTTGCTCAAGGAAGATTTCACACGAGTAAACGGTACCTCTTTCCTGGTGGAAATGGAGCCGGCGAATTACCGGGTAACGATGACCATCGGGGATGCGGAGGAATTGACCAGCGCAAATGTCGTTGTAGAACAGATGACAAAGCTGCCGCTTACAAGCATTGCCAAGGGCGAATTCAAAGAAATCACGTATGACATTGCCCTGATCGATGGGGTCTTTAACTTCAATCTCACCGGAAATGCACCGAAGATCAATGCGCTGAAGCTGGAGCGTTTGCCAGATCACAGTGCAAGCGATAAACCTGTTATTTATTTGGCCAGCGATTCCACTGTGGCCAATTACGCGGAGAACTACCGTCCGCAAGCGGGCTGGGGAGAAACGTTAGGTGGATTTTTTGATCCAAATGAAGTCAGTATTGATAACCGGGCAGTTGGAGGTTTGAGCAGCAAAACCTTCCTGGTCGGTGGATATCTCAACGATATTTTACTCGACATTCAAGAAGGCGATTATCTGTTCATGCAGTGGTCTCATAATGATTCCACACCTTCACGTCCAGAGCGTTATCTTACGCCTGAGCAATTTAAGGTATATCTAAAAGAATACATTAACGGTGCTCTGCAGAGAGGGGCAATTCCAGTTCTGGTCACGCCAGTGAATCGTCGTGATTTTACCGGAGAGGTGCTAAATAAAAGCTTCCCGGAATACGTACAGGCGATGAAAGAAACGGCGCAGGAAACGGAAACGCTTATCATCGATCTGAACCAAGCCAGTTGGGAGCATTTCCAGGAGCTTGGCACAGAAGGAACCAAATCGATATTCATGTGGGTAGGCACAACGGAAGACAATACACATTTGCAAATGAACGGTGCAATCAAGGTGTCTGAACTCGTAGCACGCCTTGTGAAGGAATTGAATATACCTTTATCTGATTTTGTTACGTTGGAAGGAGAATCTCCGGAGCAGGAGGCCCCGCATACTACGGCAACTGTGGAAGGAGAATTGCAGAACGGCTGGTATACTTCTCCGGCACAAGTAACCTTCACAGCAAGCGATGAAGATTCCGATATTGAAGGGACCTATTATCAAATTAATGGTGGCGAAACGGTAAGTGGTACACAGTTGACTCTAACTGAAGAAGGTACACATACCATCACCTACTGGAGTGTCGATGTCGACGGTAACAAAGAGAGTGAACAGTCTTTGTCCATATCCATTGATCTCGTACCTCCAACCATTGAAATTCATGGTCAAACCGAGTACACCATTGATCAGCAGGTGGAAATTGGCTATACAGCCTCCGATTCGGTATCCGGTGTAGAAGAACCAGAGGGTGTGCTTCTCGACACTCCTGCGTATACATTGGAACCCGGACTGAACCAGGTTACGGCAACCGTCTCCGATTTGGCTGGGTGGGAACAGACGGTAGAATATAGTTTTGCAGTTATTACTACATTCGACAGCCTGATTAATCTGACCAACACCTTTGCTGATGAATCGATCGATCCTAATGCCAGCATTCTTGCTGATCAGCTCACAAACACGTTACAGCAGGCCAAACAGGCAGCAAACGATCGTGAAGGAGCAAAAGCGCGTCAATTGCTTGCAGCCTACGCTAATGACGTTCAAGCAGTTAGAGGAACCGTATTTACGGATGAGCAGACAAGTGTGCTGATTAAGTGGGAGGAATGGCTCCATCAGACAACGCCACTTGCAAACGGTGCCCCAGGTACTCCGGTGTTATCTGATAATAATGGTTACGTCACGGGGCTCAAAGACGGAGACTATACAATCACTATGAATCTGTGGTGGGGGAATAACGGCAATCAGTTCAAGCTGTATGAGAATGGTGAATTGATTAAAGAAATTTCTCTGGTCGATCAATCCCCGTCCGCCCAATCTGTTCAAGTTGATATTACTGGAAAGAAAAATGGCACCTATATCTATACTGGAGAATTGAACAATGCACTGGGTTCAACCATGAGTGTTCCACTGACAGTCATCGTCACGGATGCTTCCCCGGGGCAAGCTGTTCTGTCGAACGACAACTGGGATGGTGACGGCAACTATAATGTCACCATGAATCTGTGGTGGGGAACAAACGCAACCGAATACGAACTTTACGAAAATGGAGTATTGATTGACACACAATCGCTGCAATCTCATTCTCCTGTTGCACAGTCTGCGGTTACCTCAATCTCTGGAAGGGTACCTGGAATCTACGAGTATGAAGCTGTACTTCGTAATTCTTCAGGGGAAACCAGATCACACAAATTAAATGTGACGGTACGAGAGTAGACTGAAATGTTCGAGCATTCCATTAACAAGAAGTGATACAACTGAAGTAAGGTACGCATACAAAAGTGCTATTCCTCATCATTTTGAGGAGTAGCACTTTTTATATGCGCACAGTATGAAAGCGTTTGACTTATTTGAATATCAATCTATAATGATGAAAGGAAATTGGACTTGGACGAGGCCTATGGAGAAAACGATAACCGGCATAGCTGTATGTATATCCATAGCAAGCTTCCATACGCAGGAGGCTTGCTGTTTCATTTTCAGAAGGAGAATAGGTTCCCATGACACTTAAAAAAAGAATATTTTTACTGTTCTTTCTCAGTGCGTTTATCCCCTTTATCAGTATATTTGCGATTTCTTATTATACGATCGACTCCATTTTCGCAAATAAGATCGATGATGGTATCCGTAGCAATTTACAGCAGGTGACATCCTCATTGGAGAATTCCATCACCAATCTGAATCATGTGACGCAACAATTATCTTACAGGGGTACTTTAGGCAAAAGAATGGATGAATTCTTGAATCCGTCCTCCGATATCTTCGAACTGATTGAGGCCAGGGACGAATTAAAAAACGAGTTAAGTGTTGTGACCTTCACCAATCCTAATATCGGATTGACCCTATATTACTTTCAAAAAGAAGGTACTACTCAGTTCGGCAACTTTCCGATCAAGGATCGTTTCTCTCCTGAGTCTCTGCCTGTGCTCTTCCAAACCTATGGCATTAAGTACTATGGCCCCCATATGAGTATGAACCGATTTGATGATCAACTCGTTCTGTCTGCTATGCGCAAAGTGCAACTATCCGAGAGGAACGACGTGTTCATTTACGTAGAATCAGGCTTTCGCCTCACTCAAGATATCTTGGGTTACAATCAATACAACGGCGCATTATCTCATCTCATCCTGGATGGTGAAGGCAACATTGTGTACAGCGAAATACCGGAAGCCATGAAGGTAGGGGAGAATTTCACCAGCTTAACGGTCGATCCTGCCAAGGACGGAATATCCCGCGGGTATCACTGGTTCAAGGAGGATTCCTCACAGAAATGGAGTGTCGTATCGGTCATTTCGCAGTCTCAATATCAACAGGAGAAAAACCAGTGGTTGCTTCAAATTTTGCTGGTCGCTTTATTTTTCCTCGGCTTTACCGTGTTTCTCGCTTGGCTCCTGTGGAAGATGGTGTACAAACCACTCGGTCTGTTCCATTCGGAGATCAATGGAATGTCCAAAAATCCACAAACAAAAGGGAGCCGAGCTCGCACTCAGATTCCCGAATTTGATTTTCTGTTGGGTGAATTTTCGAACATGCAGCATCAGATTGGTGACCTCTTCAAGGAAGTACAGCAGAAAGAGAAGATTCGTGCAGACCTGGAAGTGGAAAAGCTGCTCTATCAGATCAACCCGCACTTTCTGATGAATACGCTCGATACGGTGCACTGGCTGGCCGTCATGAACGGACAAGGGGAGATCGACAAGCTGGTACAATCGTTGAACAAGCTGCTCTATTACAATCTAGGCAAATTAGGGCAAGTATCCACCATGGAAGAGGAGATCGATGCGTTAAGACAGTATCTGATTTTGCAGCAAATTCGCTATGACTTTGAATTTGACGTCCGCATTACTGCAGATGAACAAGTGCTTCAAATTGCTGTGCCCCGCTTTATTCTGCAACCGCTGGTTGAAAATTCGTTATATCATGGATTAAGTGACGAAGGTTTTATTCAGATTGAAGTGACATGCACTTCAACGTTGAACATTATGATACAAGATAATGGTGCAGGTATGACTGAGGAAACCATTCATAATCTGCTGAACAATCGTGAAGCTGAACAACAAAAAGTAGGGATGGGCATCGGACTCAATTACGTTCACCGCATGTTGAAAGCACAGTACGGGGACCAAGCACAACTGGTGATTGAGAGTGAATTGGGAACAGGGACAAGCATACTGCTCGTATTGCCTATTAAAGGAGAAGATATCTCGGCATGATTAAGGTATTGATTGTAGATGATGATAAGCTGGTACGCAAAGGTATTAGCTCTGCGATGCCATGGGACGAGTTCGACATGGAGGTTGTAGGGGAAGCAAGCAACGGGGCGAAAGCACTGGATTTTCTGAAAACCCAACCGGTCGATCTGATGCTAACGGATCTTGCGATGCCCGTCATGTCAGGGATCGAACTGATGCGAGCTGCGAGGCAGCTCTATCCCGAACTTCATATCGTTGTGTTAACACTGCATCAGGATTTCGATTATATCCAGGAAGCACTAAGACTCGGAGCCATCGATTATATAGCCAAAGTGCAGCTGGAGAAAGAGCAATTCGAACATGTTCTGCAACGAATTCATACCCGAATTAACGGGTTGACAAGCACCATAAGAAAGATGCCTTCGCTGGATGAAATCAATGTCCATTATCGAAATGTGTATGCACTTGTTTCACAGGAGCGGAAATCAGAGCATAAGTGGCCAACGGAGTTAACTGCGCATGAAGATGAGATAAGGTGGGAGGTTGAGCGTAATAGCTGCATGTGGGCTGCACCCCCGTCCGAAGAGGATCAACTATTTCATCAATTGAAGGAATGCCTGCATCAAGTTCCCCAGTGTACGTTGTTAGTTTTGTCTGATGTACAAGAGCGAACATGGTCGCAAATCAAAAACTGGATTATGAGTTATACAGAGTCGTCTTTATTCTATGTTTACAACCCCAATAACCAAGTCATTACCATTTCCATGAATGAGGAAGATACATGTTCAAATGAACCGCAAGATGAGGACCTTGACCGGATTAAACAAAGTTGGTTCCAAACCCCATGGACCCACCATGAGAGTTACTATAACCAACTCATTGACCAGTTTATATCCTTACGATTACATAAAGGTCAGTTGATGGGATTGCTGTACTCAATCGTGATGGAATGGAACCGTATTTTTGCCCAAACTACGCTTGGAAGAATCGCGATGATCCATTCTTTCGAGTCTTGGTACGAGGTTGAAGAATGGATCAAACAGACTGCTGCAAGCATTCGAAAGGCTGATGAACAGACTTCGTACTCACAGGAAATCATCGATGCCGTGAAAAAAGCGGTGATGATCGTGCAGCAGGATTTGGAGCAGGCCTATACAGCTTCAGGTCTCTCCCAACAACTCAATATCAGCCGAAGTTATTTCAGTCAATGTTTCAAAGATTTGATGGGGAAAACCTTTAATGAGTACTCCCGCTTCATCCGGGTAGAGAAATCCAAAGAGTACTTGCTCAATACGAATAATACGATTTTCTGGATTGCGGAGCGAGTGGGTTATTCGGATGAAAAATATTTCAGCCGGATTTTCCGCGAACTGACAGGTCTTCTGCCAAGCGAATATCGGCAGCTAGGTAGAGGAAATAAATAGCCGACAGTCTCCTGTTTTAGGAGCTGCCGGCTTTTGTTTTTTGATCGAGAAGAGGGGTAGATAGACAAATGTTGGTCAGTAGGTAGGGTAAATGATCACAAGTTAACCATACTTCATAATACGGACTGAAAACTGTAACCATTTCTCTATCCAAACGGACGTGTAATCCCTATCTCGATTGGCCTTCACTTCATTTTATAATGAAAGCGCAAACAAATATATTGAACATCAGAATAAAGGGGAATCGAACTAGATGAGAACAAAATGGTCTATGAAAAGCAAGCGGATGACAAAGCGTCTGGCCGTGCTGTCCATGTCCGCCTTGATGGTTGCAGCCCTAGCGGCATGTGGAGACTCTTCCAATCCTCCTACTGCAGAGGAAGCAGGCAAATATGAGGTAACGCCGGGAGATCCGTTCAGTGCCTATAAAGACGAAATCACCGTAACCATGGGACGGGTAACCACAGCCAACCCAAAACTGCCGGCTGGTGATACCTATGAGAACAACGCATATACTCGGCTGGTCAAAGACACGTTTAACGCTCAGATTACAGATCAATTTGAAGCCAATGGTGAAGATTATAGTCGTCAAGTATCGCTTGCCATTGCATCCGGGGAATTGCCTGACATGATGCGTGTTGATTCCAAAGATGAACTGAAAGAACTGGTGGATAACGATCTGATTGAGGATCTGACGTCCATTTACGATCAATATGCTACGGATAACATCAAGCAGATGTACGATTCCTATGATGGACGTGCATTAGAAAATGCAACGATTGATGGACGTTTGATGGGACTTCCGGCGACTTCCCTGGATTCCGCACCAACGATGGTTTGGGTTCGTCAAGATTGGCTGGATCTGCTGGGGATTCAACTGGATGCAGACGGAGACGGTGCCCTTTCACTGGATGAAGTGGAGAAAACAGCGCTGGAATTCCTGAAAAGAGATCCTGGCCAATCCGGGAACCCGGTAGGTATTCCATTTGTGAACACGATGAATACAACAGATTATAATGGATCTGCTTATACGATGCTGGGTGTGGCCTCAACCGAGGGAGCTTTCCCGCAATATTGGATGAATGGTGAAGACGGCAAAATCGTGTATGGTTCCACGACAGAAGAAACGAAGAAAATGCTGGGCACCATGGCAGATTGGTTCAAGAATGGCATCATTGACCCGCAATTCGGAACCCGCACGTTTGATGATATTACCGCACTCTACGCCAATGGCCAAAGCGGTATTGCCTTTGGACCGTGGCATATCCCTGACTGGGGACTGATCAGTGCAAAACAGATGGATAAAAATGCGAAATTTTCGGCTTATACGCTGGAGGATGCAAACGGCAAGGTCAACGTGGCGCATGCCAACCCATCCAATCAGTTTATCGTGGTGAGAAAGGGATATGAACACCCTGAACTGGCGGTTAAGATTGTAAACCTGTTCTACGATAAATTGGCAAATGATAAAAATGCCGCAGCAACCATGCCGGAAGCTGCCAAGTATCAGGAGACCGGGGTAGACGGTTCAACGAGACCGTTTAATATCGAAGTCAATTCGGCTACATCGCTACTGGATGATTACTCTGACGTTGTTCGCGGGATTAAAGGAGAGATCAGCCTGGATGAGGTTCGCACTACAGAATCGAAGAACAATATCGGAAGCATCAAAACCTATTTGAGCGACATGGATACGGATGATGTGACTGCTTGGTCCAAATATCATTCGCGGATCAACGGAGTGGGACTAATCGACAAACTGACACAAGAAAACAAATTTGTCTGGATGACACCTGCTTTCTCTGGCACTACACCAAGCATGAAACAGACGTGGGCCAATCTGACAAAGTTGGAGCAGGAGTCGTTTATCAAAATCGTAACGGGTTCAGAACCGCTCGATTATTTCGAAACATTCGTGAGTAACTGGAAGAAACAGGGTGGTGATCAAGTCATTCAGGAAATTGAAGACGAGATCGCATCGAAAAAATAAACATCCATGAACAGTAGCAGGGCTGCGATACGCAGCCTTTCTTCAGAAAAGGGGTTCATCCATGAAACAGGGGAATTGGAAAGCGCGAGGGCGGCTCGGCCCAGGTGCCATGTACCATATGATGATGCTTCCGGGCATTTTGTTTTTGCTTGTATTCAGCTATGTTCCAATGGTCGGCATCATTACGGCGTTTCAGGACTATATACCGGCCAAGGGCATGTTTGGCTCCGAATTTGTAGGCCTGAAGCATTTTATGTATATGTTCAAGCTGCCGGATATCGCGCAGGTCGTCAGCAATACGTTGGTGATTGCGATTGGCAAGATTCTGCTCGGAACGATGATGGCCATCATTTTTTCTGTTTTATTAAATGAAATTCGTATCAAATACGTTAAAAAATCTGTGCAGACGATTGTTTATCTGCCGCACTTTCTATCCTGGGTTGTACTGGCATCGGTTGTTGTCAACATGTTCAGTTTGGATGGCATTGTGAATCAAATGTTGGCGTTCTTTGGCCTCGAAAATATTAATTTCCTTGGCAGCAACACCTGGTTCCAGCCACTGATTATAGGAACAGACGTATGGAAAGAGTTTGGTTACAGTTCCATCGTTTATCTGGCTGCGATTACGTCCATTGACCCCGGTCTGTATGAAGCCGCAGGCATGGATGGAGCCAGTTGGTGGAGAAAAGTGTGGCATATTACATTGCCAGGCATGTTACCTATTATTCTGCTCATGGGTGTAATGAGCCTGACCAACATTTTGAGCGCCGGTTTCGACCAAGTCTATAATCTGTATAACCCGGTTGTCTACGAGTCAGGCGACATTCTGGATACTTATGTCTATCGGATCGGTCTCGTTGGGCGACAGTATAGCTTCGGTACAGCTGTTGGTTTGTTCAAGTCCGTAATCGGCATTGTTTTGCTCTTGTCTGCCAACCAGTTGGCCAAAAAATATACGGATCGAAAAATATTCTAAGGAGGCCAAACCTGTGTCCTATTCTGCAAACTTCAAAGATCGAATTGGCCGGTTTGCCATCTATGCCATCGTCATCATGCTGGCATTGGTCTGCCTTCTTCCGTTATGGAATATCGTCGCCATTTCATTCAGCAGCAGCGAGGCAGTATCCGCGAACGCAGTAGGTCTCGTTCCAGTTAATTTCACAACAGCAGCGTATACCAAAATTATCGAAGATGCACAGTTCTGGCGCTCCTTTGGTATATCCGTTCTACGTGTTGCGCTAGCTCTTGTGCTCAACATGATTCTGATTATTTTAATGGCGTATCCGCTATCCAAATCAAAAAGAGATTTTAAAGGCAGAAACATTTATATGAATATCATGATTTTTGCCATGTTGTTCAGTGGAGGCATGATTCCCAGTTACCTGCTGATCAAAAACCTGGATATGCTGAATACGATCTGGGCACTTGTTCTGCCAGGCGCTGTCCCGATATTCAGTGTCATTCTCGTGATGAATTTCTTCTCCGCTGTACCTAAAGCGCTTGAAGAAGCAGCATTCATCGATGGGGCCAATCCGCTTCAGGTCTTGTTCAAAGTGTATGTTCCTGTATCCATTCCTGCACTGGCGACAGTCGCCTTATTCAGTATCGTGGGTACATGGAATGACTTTTTCGGCGGGTTGATCTATATGACCAAAGTGAGCAATTACCCGCTAATGACCTATATTCAGTCCCTTAACGTGAATATTGCCGATTTACTTCAAGCCGGCACAAATTCCAGCGAACTTAGTAACTTGACTGAAATATCGAACAAAAACCTGAATGCAGCCAAAATCGTAGTCGCTGTTATCCCGCTATTGCTGATTTATCCGCTGCTGCAAAAATACTTTGTGACGGGCATTGTCGTAGGATCGGTCAAAGAATAACATTAGAGAGGTTGAATGGAACATGGAAAATAAAAAATGGTGGAAAGAAACCGTTGTATATCAGATATATCCACGCAGCTTTCAAGATCGAAACGGGGATGGCATCGGAGACTTGAAGGGCATTGTGTCCCGATTGGATTATTTGCAGCAACTCGGCATCGGTGCGATCTGGTTATCACCCGTTTGCAAGTCTCCTCAAGATGATTACGGATATGATATTTCAGATTATCAGGACATTGATCCGATGTTTGGGTCTTTGGAAGATATGGAAACGTTAATTGATGAAGCCGGGAAACGAGACATTCGGATCATTATGGATTTGGTGTTGAACCACACTTCGGATGAACACCCCTGGTTTCAAGAAGCCAAAAAAGGTAAAGACAATCCGTACCATGACTACTACATCTGGAGAGATGGCGTGGAAGGAACACCTCCGAACGACCTGGGGTCCACCTTTGGTGGTTCAGCCTGGGAATGGGTGCCTGAGATCGGGCAATATTATTTGCATCTCTTTTCCGTAAAACAGCCAGATCTCAACTGGGAAAACCCCAAAGTCCGGCAGGAGATATACAACATGATCAATTGGTGGATCGACAAGGGTGTGGGTGGTTTTCGCCTTGACGTGATCGACTTAATCGGTAAAGAACCGGATTTGAAGATTACGGGAAACGGACCTAATCTGCATAAATATATCAGGGAACTGAGCAAGGAGACGTTTCAAAAAGCGGAAGACCTGCTAACCGTTGGAGAAACATGGGGCGCCACTCCGGAAATCGCCAAACTGTACAGCAATCCAGACGGCAGTGAGTTTTCAATGGTCTTCCAATTTGAACACATCAGCTTGGATGAACAAGAAGGCAAAGGAAAGTGGGATCTTAAACCTTTGGATGTGATGGCATTAAAAACAGTGCTGTCCAAATGGCAGACAGAGCTCAAGGGTGACGCCTGGAACAGTCTGTTCTGGAACAACCATGACTTGCCTCGAATCGTGTCACGTTGGGGAAATGATGGAGAATTCAGAGTTGAATCGGCTAAAATGTTGGCTACCCTTCTTCATGGCATGCAAGGTACGCCTTACATATATCAAGGTGAAGAGCTGGGTATGACGAATGTTCAATATGCGATCGAGGATTATCGGGATATTGAATTGCTCAACTTTTATAAGGAAAGAATGGAGAAAGGTTATCCTGAACAAAGCGTGATGGAGTCGATCTACGCCAAGGGCCGCGATAATGCACGCACACCTATGCAATGGGATACTTCCGATAACTCGGGTTTTACACAAGTGGAACCTTGGATTAAGGTGAATCCAAATTATAAGCAGATCCATGCCGAGGAAAGTTTGAATAACCCTGAATCCATATTCCATTATTACCGGAAGTTAATCCAACTCAGAAAAGATCATGAAGTCATCGTATATGGTGATTATGAGCTGATCTTTCCAGAGAACCCAGACGTGTTTGCTTATACCCGAACGTTGAATAGTACGACAATTCTTGTGGTATGCAATTTCCAAGGATATACGACTGAACTTCCGCTTCAGGAGCAATTGACAGGGTCCTATCAGCTTTTGACAGCTAACTATACAGGTGAACTCTCGGAGGGCGAATTACGTCCATATGAAGCCAGAATGTACCTTATCCATGATTAAAGCATATTACGTTATATAATGTTCAGTTCTCAAGAAAGAAGGATTATATTCAATGAAAAGAGTATGGTGGAAAGAAGCAGTAGCTTATCAAATCTATCCGAGAAGTTTTATGGATTCCAACGGAGATGGGGTTGGTGACATCAAGGGGATCATATCTAAACTGGATTATATTCAAGATCTCGGTATTGATCTGATATGGATCTGTCCGATGTATAAGTCACCTAACGACGATAATGGTTATGACATCAGTGATTACTGTTCCATTATGGATGAATTCGGCACGATGGCGGACTTTGATCAATTACTGCATGAAGTGCATCACCGCGGCATGAAACTCATCATGGACTTGGTGATCAATCATACAAGTGACGAACATCCGTGGTTTATTGAATCCAGAGCTTCACTGGATAACCCCAAACGGGATTGGTACATCTGGAGAGATGGGAAGAATGGAGACGAACCGAATAACTGGGAGAGCATCTTTGGCGGTTCTGCATGGGAATATGATGAAGTCTCCGGACAGTACTATCTCCATCTGTTCTCCAAGAAACAACCAGACTTGAATTGGGCAAATCAGGAGGTTCGGAAATCCATATATGAAATGATGAATTGGTGGCTGGATAAAGGGATTGATGGTTTTCGTGTGGATGCAATCAGCCATATTCACAAAGAAGAGGGCCTCTTGGACATGCCAATCCGAGAAGGCGTCAAGTACATCTCCTCTTTTGAAAAGCATATGAATGTCAAGGGAATCCAGAGTTATCTGCAAGAAATGAAAGAGAATACATTATCCAGATATGACGTCGTGACTGTTGGGGAAGCAAATGGAGTTAAGGTGGAGGACCAAGAAGATCTGCTGGATTGGATCTGTGAAGTCAGAGGGAAATTTAATATGGTCTTTCAATTCGAACACCTGGACCTTTGGAAAAATAGCACAGACAGGCAACTGGATGTTCCCAAACTGAAAAACGTCTTGACCAAGTGGCAAAAATCACTGGAAGGCGTCGGTTGGAATGCTTTGTTTATTGAAAATCATGATCAGCCTCGCAAAGTTTCATCTTGGGGAAATGATACGGAGTATTGGTATGAAAGTGCCACAGCACTTGGAGCCATGTACTTTTTCATGCAAGGCACACCTTTCATATATCAGGGGCAAGAGATAGGCATGACAAACGTAGCTTATCCTTCCATAGCGGATTATAACGACATAGCCGACCGGAATTTATATCAGATCAAACGCGAAGAGGGGATATCGCATGAGGAGATCATGAACATCATCTGGGCTTCGAGTCGTGATAACTCCAGAACACCGATGCAATGGTCTTCGGCCAAAGAGGCCGGGTTTACCAGCGGTACGCCATGGCTGAAAGTGAATGACAATTACATCCATATTAATGTAGAGAAACAACTCCAAGAACAACGTTCTATTCTTCAATTTTATAAAGAAATGATTCAGCTGCGAAAAGAGCACGATACGTTGACTTATGGTATTTATGAGCTTCTAATGCCGGATCATCCGAGTGTATATGCATATACACGTACACTGGCAGACGAACAGGTGCTGGTAGTAATCAATCTTTCTGAACACATGGTGGAGCTTGAGGAAGATGAGCTTGGCCTCAACTTCTCAGAGATCTGGCTTACCAACTATGAGAATGGCTTGCTGCCACTGGTGTTGCGACCGTTTGAAACCATTGTTGGATTAAGCAATAAAGTTTAAGTAGGATACGTAAAAGGAAAAAGGCGTCTATATCACGGTCTGAATGATATAGACGCCTTTTATTGTTGTGTAACCACATGAAAATTAGCTGCGACTATTAGTTATTGATGGAGAACATCCGCGTATTCGGAGATACGTTCGAAACGTCCCTTGGCAAACGGGCATAAAGGTAAAATCTTAATACCGTTTTCCCGCGCGTATTCCACCATCGCTTTGATAAGTTCATCGCCAAGCCCTTGTCCTCGGTAAGCATTTTCCACCAATGTGTGATCAATGATGTATAGCTCTGGACTCGAGATTACATAGGTCATCACCGCAGCAATGTCACCGTTATCTTGAATAAGAAATCTTTTATTGGCAGGTTCATGTTCTACGTTATGCATGTTCATCCTCTTTCTTTGTTGAATATTCACCGTCCAGAAGCTTATACGTCAATGCTCCGCTTGGACATGTGTCAATATGCCGGGCAATGGCCTCCGAAGTGTCACCATCAGGATCAACCCAAGGACGCTTGCTTAAATCAAAAACAGCAGGAAGGCCCTTTACACAAATACCGGAATGAATGCAAACATCCGAGTTAAACATAACCTCGATATCTTTACCGTAATATAATTTCTCTTTAACCATAATGCATTCACATCTTTCACTGTTGAGTTTGAGTTTGTTTACAGATCGATATCCCAGGCATCCATGGTAAGTCATGTCTGGCAGGCTCTTAATGTTCGAATTATAAATGAGGAATCATTATTAAGTCAACGTGATGAATCTCCTAATTCGTTGGTGGAAGCTGCTGATCAGAACCCTGAGTCCTCCGAAAAATTAACGCTCCAAGAAAGTTATGTTTCCGGCGGCGATTCTAAATTGTCATCTAACAACACCCTTAGCAAGATTGGGAACTTATTTAGTGACTTCGATCTGAAATTGATCGGAATATGATTTTAGGTTGCCTGCAAGACCAGCGAGTTCCCCGGAGATGTTCGACAGTTCGTTTGCCGATCGCTGCTGCTCCACAGCACTAGCCGTGACTTCTTCGGCCATGGCTGAAGTTTCCTCGGTTGCGGAAGCAATATAACTGAGATTCTGTTCCAACTCCTGACGAATAGAGTGCATGTCCATCGTCCGGCTGTCTAAACTCTGAGCCAACTCATGCACTTCGGTCGATAAGCGGCTAACCTGTCCAAATGCCTGGAGACAATCAGCGATCTGTTTCTCCTGTTCCTTAACAGCTACCATATTTGCATCAAAATGACTGCCCATCCGATGTATCTCTTGAACAAATGAACCCAGGATCTCATCAATCTCTTGGATCGAACGTTCGGATTGTTGAGCGAGCTGTCCCATTTCACCTGCAACGACTGCAAAGCCTTTACCCGCTTCTCCAGCTCGGGCAGCTTCAATTGAAGCATTCAGGGATAGAATTTGAGTTTGTTTTAAAATGTTGTGAATTTGACCGCTAATAGAGGAAGCGAGTTCGGATTGAGTCGTCAGAGACCTGGAAATATCCTGTTGATGCTCAACACGCTTGGCATTCTCTCTGCCCTTCTCAAGCAGAACCTCATGTTCACGTGTAACTTGTACTTGAACAGAAGATAGCTGCTCTGAAGTATAAGTAAACTGTTTCACATATGAACCTACTTCATCCATTATTTTGCCCAGATTCTCTGAATGCTGGACGGAGTGTTCTGTCTCTTCAGCCTGTTTCATTGAACCTATGGCAATCTCCTCAATCGCTCTGGAAAGTTCTTCGCTCTGACGCTGGTTTGTCTGAGCGGTTTCCGAAATATCTTTTGATGACTGCTGTAATGTATTTGAACCTTGCTGTATTCCCATCAGAATGTTCGTCAATTGGGCAACCATGATGTTAATCAAATCACTAATGTCACCGAGTTGATCATTGGACATGTGTGTGGATACGACTTTGAGATTCCCATCAGCAACCTGCTCGAGACTTGACTTAATATCGCGTACTTGTCTAAGAATACCTCGTACTACGAATAACATCATGACCAAAGAAAGAATCAGTACAACCACAAAAATCGGGATAATGGTCTGATAAGCATTATTCACAGATGTCGCGGAGACTTGATTCACTGCTCCAGCAGAAATATCAATGCCCAGATAGCCAATGACAGCACCTTGCGAATCCTTGATTGGTGTAAAGGAGGACAATAGCTGTCCCCAAGTTGGATCATCTACAATGCCTGTTGTGACGACTTCACCGCGTAACAAGCGTTCCTGAATCTGGGGATTGAATTCCATTGCAGTGCCGTAAGGACTATATTCCGTATCGTCCCAATTCGCTCCATCTACGGTGTAGATCCACCCGTCCGAAGTTTTGTTATACATATAAACATACAAGGCTCCCGATTGAAGCCTAACTTTAACGAGTTCGTCCCTAAGACTTTTATATTCGTTGCTCTCCTCTGAAGCAGGAGAAGATAATGTCTTAATTAATTCCGACTCCTGACCTAGTTGAGAGGCGGTATTCACAGCCAGCTGCTGATTGTTATGCTGCATGGTCATTAATGATGCATTTTCACTGGAGTCGATGGTTGCCCATATGATTAGACCGCCCATGGCCAGTAGCGGAACCAGAATAATCAAATACAGTTTGAACCTTAAATCCATCTTTTTTTTGCGAGTCTGTTTCACGTACGGTTCCCCCTTGGATGTAATAAAGTAAATATGGCTATTCGTATAACCCCATACTATTTATCGTAATATTGAAGGGGGAAATGAAGACTAATCCTAAATTTGTATATACATATACGCAGATTATAAACTAACAGTATGCAAGGACACCTTGCCATTAACCAAAAAAAGGCTCCACCAGCTTTATGCCAGTGGAGCGCTTAATTTTTCTCTTAGAGATTCTGTTCAATATACAAACCTACTCACGGATGTTTATTGCAGAAACGGTCGATATAATCAGAACATTGCCCCGGCTCATCTTCCATTACGAAATGACCAGCTTTGGGAATGACATGTAGGCAGGCATGGGGAATATCCTGGACAAGCCTCTTTGCGTACATAAGGGGCTGCCATTCGTCTTCTTCCCCCCATAAAATTTGAACGGGAACTTTCAGCTTGGGTAAATCTGTTCCATAGGATTCAGTATATTTTGCATTATAATGAGCTACCTGATGGGAGAAAAAAGAGGCTTTGCCCAATGAACCTGTATGGGGTTCCAGATATGCATCCAGTGCATTGCCAGTCATAAGCTCTTTATTATACACTGCCATGGATAATTGTTTCTTTAGCATGGTATCAAAATCAGCACGGGACATTTGTTCAACCTGTTCAAGCTGTTCTTCGATAATTTTCTTCCAGGTTGGTGAGGGCCACGAATCATAGCTGGGCATGTTGAGTAACGTAAGCGATTGTACACGTTCAGGCTGTTCCAAGGCCAGTTGGACTCCGACAATTCCACCTAGATCGTGGGCTGCGACATGTAAACGATCCATTCCGAGTTCGTCTAAAAGCTGACTAAACAGCGTATATTGTGCTGCCACAGAAGTATCTGCTTCGAGTGGTCTTTCGGATGCTCCATATCCAAGAAGGTCATGTACGTAGACTTTATACCCTTTTTGAACCAGCGCGGGTATTACTTTTCTCCATTCATAGCTATAAGAGGGTGTTCCGTGAAGGAGCCATATGGGAGAGCCTTCTCCGTATTGCTCATAAGCGATTCGATATCCATTAATCAAGATGGATGACGTTGCTACTGTTTGCATAGTGATTACTCCCTTCCATAAACGATTGAGATTAAAAATGAAATGGGCTCTTAATGAGCTACATTGAATATAAACGATTGCTTTACATTAGTTAAATTGATAGTTTATATGTAAACGATCAGTTTTAATGATGTTACAAAGAAGGGAGCCAATGATGGAAATACGTCATTTGGTCACATTTATTACAATTGTGGAACACGAGGGATTTACCAAAGCTGCTGAACATCTTGGATACGCGCAATCTACAATTACATTGCATATTAAGGCGTTGGAAGAGGAGATTAACTACCCTTTATTTGATCGAATTGGTAAGCGGGTTATTTTAACGGAGACCGGAAAAAAATTGTTGCCACATGCACAGAAAATGCTTGACCTGTATCACATGATTAAGGAAGTGACTGCTGCACAAGGTGAATTAACGGGTAATATCGTGATCAGTATTGGGGAAACGTTGTTGATCTATCGTTTTCCTCCTATTATTGAAGAGTTCAAAAAATTGCATCCCCATGTCAATATCGAATGGCACCAATTAGATTCCGTACAATATAAAGAGAATTTGATGCAAGGTAAAAGTGATATTTCCTTCATGCTAGGGACAGAGGTGCATGATCCCAATCTGTACAGTGAGAAATTGGCTGAGGAGCCCATGATGCTGTTGTACCCCAATTCATTTGAGCTACAACGCGACATCGTACGAAGCAATTTACTTTTTACCGAAAGAGGTTGTGGTTATCGCACATTGTTTGAACAATGCATTGAGGAGTATCAGATAGGGATTACTTCCAATATTGAATTCTGGAGTATTGAAGCTGTGAAACAGTCGATATTGAGCGGTATGGGTATATCCTTGTTACCTCGAATTACGGTAGAGAAGGAGCTGAAGGAGGAAAAACTTTCAGGTCAGCAGTACAAACAAAATCTAGCTACACAGTTGCTGTATCCCAAAAACAAGTGGATCTCTCCCCAAGTAGAAGCATTTATTGAGATCGTTAGAAAGCATGCCTCCCTCTGGTGAGCTCATTTCAACTGTCCTTTATAGCCTACCACTGAACCGTTGGATTGCTTCCTCGGTCACCGGCGTGAAGAGATTAACCAGATTACCGTCAGGATCGCGAAACAGCACAGCACGATTCCCCCACGGCATTGTGGTAGGTTCCTTTACCCACTCATCGACAAACGGCTTCAAGCGCTCGTATTCGGCATCGACATCGTGGACGTGGAACTCAATAATGACAGTACGATTGTTGGCCGCCACAGCGGAACCAGCGCCAAATAGTTGCACCGTCTTGGAGTGGCCGATCGCTAGAGTGCACGATGGCATAACGAGTTCGGCAAAGACAGGTGCAGGGCGTTCTGCAGAAACACCCGTGATTTTCTCATAGAACTCGACGAGACGATCCATGTCATCAGTAATGATACGCACAGAAGCAAAATTCACGAGATATCATCCTTCCTATAATAAGTAATACATTTTGGATCAAAAACACTTCATTTACTTTTACTCCTTTAAAATTGCTTACTCCAACTATACAAATACACTACTGACAACAGTATGTCAGTAGTGTTTTATGAAGTAACCACCGTCCACTAGCCATCATTCTATAGAAAGTATAGAGTTTCAAAGTGAGGGTAAGTGCTAAAAATCGATTGTACTTGGTGGTAAACAGTGTTACTCTAAAAGTCTGTGTTCGACAATATATCTAATATTAGCCACCAATTTAGTTGTAAAGAAAGGTAACACTATGATAAAAGTTGAAAACCTATCCTTCTCATTTCCACAAAAGGAACTATATAAAAACATTTCATTTACGTTTGAAGAGGCACAACATTGTGCTTTTATCGGAACAAGCGGCAGTGGAAAAAGTACATTGATCGATATCCTGATGGATCCGGAACTATATTTGTTCGAGGGCAAGTTAGAGATAGACCCCGATTGCAGAATCGGGTATGTGAGTCAGTTTTTGCAAGTAGACAAAACAAAAGAAATGACCGTTTTTGAATATATCGCAGAAGAATTCATCAAGATACAAGATGAAATTACAGCGATTTATGCGGAGATGGCCACCACATCGGATATGGATTCCCTGATGGAAAAGCTTCAATTGGCTTTGGATGCATTCGAGGCGATGGATGGGGATAATTACGAAAAAAACATCAATAAACAGTTAAACCTTGCCAACCTCATGAAGCTCAAAGATCTTAGTATATCCGCCGTAAGCGGCGGGGAATTCAAACTTATTCAAGTGATGAAGGAAATGCTGAATCGTCCAGACTTCATGATTATGGACGAACCTGATGTATTTTTAGACTTTGAAAACCTGAACGCGCTTAAAAAATTGATTAACACACACAAGGGAATGTTGCTGGTCGTTACGCACAACCGATATCTGTTGAACCATTGTTTCAACAAAATCATACACCTAGAAAACACAGAGCTCCAAGAGTTTGACGGGCGATATATCGATTACAACTTCTCACTGCTTCAGTCTAAGATCGAACTGCAAGAAATCGCAGTTGCTGAAGCTGAGGAAATTGAGAGATACGATCACATCATCGACAATCTTAGAGAGATCGCCACATATAATTCCGAAGCCTCCAGAGGCAGAGCGTTAAAAGCCAGAGTCAAGTTTCAAGAGAGATTGGAAGCACGTCGAATAAAAGAGCCATTTGTCGATATCAAACAGCCGAATATCCGTTTTGGAATCGATAAGGAAATGGAAGACACCGTTGTGGTTAACGTCAATAACTATAACGTTTCCTTTGACGAGTTGCTTTTGGAAAATGTGAACTTTGAGATCAAATCTACAGATAAAGTAGCCCTGATCGGTCCTAACGGTACCGGGAAAACGACTTTACTCCGAGAAATCTTTAAAAATAATCAGGATGCCATTGAAATAAATGCTGATGTTAAAGTGGCCTATTTATCTCAGGTTCAAGGCGAAATGCTAAAAGATTCGAATACCATCCTAAATGAATTCATTGATTCCGGCTTTCAAACGTATGATGAAATTAGATCGTATCTTCCAAACTATGGCTTTGAAGGAGAAATCCTTGATCAAAAGATTGAATCTTTATCTGGTGGAGAAAAAAATATGCTTCAACTGGCTAAAGTTTCTGCCAGTCAAGCCAACGTATTGCTCCTAGATGAACCGACAAGCCATCTGGACATCTATACACAAATCGCATTGGAGAAAGCCATTGAGGACTACAAAGGTGCGATTATCATGATTTCTCATGATTTCTATTCGGTTGTAAATGGTATGGATTATGTTTTAATTATCGAGGACAAAACGATTAGTAAAATGAGTATAGAAGAATTCAGACAGATGATTTATACGAGTCATTTTAATGAAAACTATCTAGAAAATGAACAAAAGAAAAAGTCTGTTGAAATGAAAATTGAATTGGCTTTAAAAGATACTAATTTTGAACTTGCAAAGAGTTTGGTTGATGAGCTAGAAAAGCTGATTAAGCTGCTTTAGACAAGGTGAATATTCCATAAATCTAAATCCCCCTGTATGTGGATTAATCCGCATATAGGGGGATTTACTTCTAGAAACAGCTAAACGAGCTGATTCGCTGCAGATCAATGCCGGTGTATAGCCAGAAGAAGCCATTCCAACGGAAGCCAGCCACCGAATTTCTACCTACAAATACCGGGTACATCCAGAAGCCGGGACCACGATCCGGCCAAATATATGTGTAACGAAACAGGCAGCCGGATATGGCTCTTGGATCTACCGCATATAACGAAGCGGGTTGCTGTGGAATGAATGATGGTGGCGGCCCTGTAGGTGCCTGCACGCCTTGTGGTCCGCCGCCTCCACCCCCGGGGAACGATGGCGGACCAGGAAATCCGCCTGGTCCGCCGGGTCCTCCTGGTCCTCCGGGACCCCCAGGGCCACCGAACCCTCCACCAGGTCCAAAAGGAGGTAAAAATGTCATATCACATCACTCCTGTTCATTAGTCTAATGTATTGTATGTAGGCAAATGAGAAGGGGAATGGGTGGAAGCCTATAGAAGGCTGCTAATAATCAAGTCGAATCAAGCAAATTAAAATGCAGAAAAATGTCGAATAAAGTGATTGCTAACTAATTTATTGTGTGATATTATGATCCAGTAAACGTTTACATCGATAACGAATTGAATATTAGCAGTGTTTGGCTGTTACTGGTAAAGCAGGCATGACCAAAATGATTTTGCATTTTCCTTATGTGAGTAGGGGAGGGCATATCGTTTTGGTCTTTTTTATATCCAAATTCAGAAATGAGGCATTGGTATGGATTATCGCAAGTTGGGACAAGAGATAACGGAATTGGTTGGGAAGAAAGAGAATATCGCTCGGCTTACGCACTGCGCAACTCGACTTCGGTTCGAACTGCACGACATCTCCAAAGCGGAGACAGAAAAACTCAAAGCACTTCCAGGTGTCATTACCGTTGTGAACAATGGTGGACAATACCAGGTCGTTGTGGGCAATGAGGTGCAGCAGGTCTACCGAGTTATCACTCAGCAGATGGGTTCGGCTACCCGAAGTGCGGACTCCAAATCGAATTCTGGCAAAAATAACGGACCAAAGCAAAAACAGAGCTGGATCTCCAGATTCATCAGCGTGATCTCAACAACATTTACTCCGGTAATTCCGGCAATCATTGGCGCAGGTATGATCAAAGCGATATTAGCCGTACTTGTGCTGACAGGCCTCGTAACGACGGAAAGCCAAAACTACTATATCCTTAATACCATTGCGGACGCGGCTTTTTATTTCATGCCTATTCTGCTGGCTTATGGAGCTTCCATTAAATTTGAAACAAGTCCCATTCTGGCGATGACAGTTGCCGGCGTGTTATTACACCCGGGATGGAGCGCCCTGATGGCGGAAGGAAAAGACGTGTTTTTCATCGGTGTGCCAGTTCGACTAACCGATTACGCGGGCTCCGTACTGCCGATTATTATCGTCGTTTGGCTCATGTCCTATATTGAACGTTTCGCGGATCGGGTATCGCCCTCAATGATCAAATTTTTCACGAAACCAATGATTGTACTATTGATTACAGCACCACTTGCATTGGTGGCGATTGGGCCTTTCGGAACGTACCTGAATGATCTGGTTGCGATGGGTGCAGAAGCGATCAATGCCAGAGCCAGTTGGCTGATTCCGTTGTTAATGGGAACTTTGCAACCATTCCTGATCGTAACAGGTACCGCATGGGCCATGACGCCGATTGCAACTAGCCAACTGACCAAAAATGGATATGAAATGATCAACGGTCCCGGAATGCTCGCGTCCAATATTGCTCAAGGTGGGGCCACCCTTGCTGTAGCATTGAAAACCAAAAACAAAAAACTGAAACAGCTCGCTGCTTCATCCGGTTTCACCGCTGTGCTGGGCATCACGGAACCATCCTTGTACGGTGTAACGCTGAAACTGAAGAAACCCTTAATTGCCGCAATGATCGGTGGTGGTGTAGCAGGGATATACGCTGGTCTGACCGGATTAGTACGTTATGCCTTCGTGTCTCCAGGGCTTGCCGCGTTACCTGCATTCATTGGCAGCAATCCGATGAACATCGTTCATGCCATTGTGACTTGTATGATCGCTTTTATCGTTACCTTTGCTCTGACATGGATCATTGGTTTTGAAGATCCAGTGGAAGATGAAGAAGAAGGAACTACCAACGTTAACGATGACAAGACACTTTCCGGGCAGCCTGTTCAAGACAACAGCCCAAGCACACAGTCTTCTACAATAACAAATGCAAATGTACCGAGCCAAAATGAATTACGTCCACTTACGATCGCCAGCCCGATGCAAGGGGAATTAGTCCATCTAGACCGTGTACCAGACGATGTCTTCTCTTTGGGATTACTGGGTAAGGGTGCTGCCATTATTCCTGCCAAAGGAGAACTGTATGCACCAATCGCAGGTGAAGTTACGGCTTTCATGGACTCCAAACATGCGGTCAAATTAAACGGTTATGATGGAGAAGAGGTGCTCATTCATATTGGAGTGGATACCGTCAACCTAAAGGGGAGACATTTTGACTCTTCCATTAAAGTAGGGGATCGCGTACAACGGGGTGACTTGTTGATCCGCTTTGATATCGATGCCATCAAGGCAGAAGGGTATGAAGTCATAACCCCGATCATTATCGCCAATTCGGATCGTTTCTCGGATATTAAGCTGGAGAAGCAGAATCCTGTGGAGGTTGGAGCAACCATTATCCATCTTTCGTAACAAACGTAATACGATACTTCATATGGTCCGTCATATATCATGATCAACATTTAAAATGAAGGAGTGCTTGAGATGTTATATCAACAGATCAAACCATTCCCCAATGAATTTCTATGGGGAGGGTCTACCTCGGCCTATCAAGTGGAGGGAGCCTGGAACAAAGATGGCAAAGGCCTGTCCGTCATCGATATGTGTGATCATCCGGCTGGAACCGCCGATTTCACGGTTGCGAGCGATCACTATCACCGGTTCAGAGAAGACGTGAAGCTTTTTGCAGAGCTGGGCCTCAAAGCATATCGTTTTTCAATTGCATGGACTCGAATCTTGCCTTCAGGCACAGGGACTGTTAATGAGAAGGGACTCGATTTTTATCACCAATTAATTGACGAATTGCTGCTCCATGGTATTGAGCCCATTGTGACCATGTACCATTTCGACTTACCCTACGAGCTTGAGAAAACCGGAGGATGGAACAACCGGGGGACGATCGATGCCTTCGTCGAGTATGGGCGTATCTTGTTTGAGCATTACGGGCATAAAGTGAAATATTGGTTGACCATTAATGAGCAAAATACGATGATTCTTCATCCAGGTGCTATTGGTACACCAAAAGGCGGGCGTTTGCCATCCAATAAGGAACTGTATCAGCAAAATCATCACATGTTTGTAGCTCAAGGCAGAACGATGCGACTATTTCATGATATGCTCCCGCAAGGTAAGATCGGACCTGCTTTAAACATGACTTCCATGTACCAGGCAACCTCCAGACCAGCCGATGCAGTCGCTGCTCATAACTGGGAGACGATTCGTGGATGGGGTTTTCTCGACTTATCGGTGTGGGGACGGTATAATCCATTATTCTGGAGTTATTTACAGGAACGCGGCATCGAGCCGGTTATTGAGCAGGGTGACATGGAAGATATCCGGTCTGGCCGCCCCGATCTGGTAGCAATCAACTACTACTCGACGGCAACCATTGCCGCCAGTATGGGCGATGCGTCGGATGTTACAGCTCGTGCGGGTGATCAGCAAATTATGCTTGGCGAGCAGGGAGTATACCGGGCCGCGGAGAATCCTTATACGGAAAAAACGAAATATGGTTGGGTCATTGACCCGGTTGGCCTAAGGCTGACATTGCGTAAGGTATGTGAACGATATGGTCTCCCTATTCTAATTACGGAAAATGGTATTGGAGCCCCGGATGTACTTGAGGCAGATAACACCATTAACGATACGTACCGGATTGATTTTATCGAGAAACATCTGGAACAGATCAGACTGGCTCTAACGGATGGAGTAGATGTGATTGGTTATTGCCCTTGGTCCGTTATTGACTTGGTAAGCACACATCAGGGGTATGGGAAACGTTATGGAATGATCTATGTAAACCGCGGTGAACAGGATCTGAAAGACTTGAAGCGTTTGAAGAAGAAAAGCTTCTCGTGGTATCAAGAGGTCATTAAACAGAATGGCAGATGTATCGGAAATTCGGATCAGGCGGTCACGAAAGAATAAAGGATCGTGATGAATGCATGAGAGTAATCAAAATATTAAATAACAGCTTGCTTCTGATCAAAGATGAACAGGGGCAAGAAATGATTGTCATGGGAAAAGGGTTGGCATTCAAAGGCAAAGTCGGCGAGCGACTGGATGAAGAACACATCCAGAAACGATTCATTTTGCAAAATAATCCGTCTGCCCAGGCTTACGTACGAACCATCGAAAACATGCCAGATAAACATGTGAATGTCATAAACAAACTGATTACCAATGCAAAAGAAAAGCTGTCTCTTGACGATCAAATCTTCTTCACGCTTATGGATCACTTGTCATTTGCCATTGAACGATGGAAAAAAGGTGTAGCATTACAGAATCGCATGTTATGGGAGATCCAGAGGTTTCATCCTGTCGAGTTCGAACTGGGGGTTGAAGCTGTTCAGATGCTGAATCTAGAATTGGATATTGAACTGCCGGAGGAAGAAGCAGGGAATATCGCCTTTCATTTCGTGAATGCCCAAACACATGAGCAGAATATGGAGCGCACGGTGCAATCCGTTAAGATGTTAAAAGATATTTTTAACCTGATACAATACACCTTTGATATGCAATTGAACAAAAATTCCATTCATTATGTAAGACTTGTCACACATTTGCAATTCTTCATCCAGCGTTTACAAGAAGGACGTCTGGGCAATTCGGCGAAAGATTTTATATTTCAACACATGGTGAAGGAGCATCCGTTTGAATACAAATGCGCGGAGATGATTAAAACCTACGTGCAGAATATGCTGGATATCTCCATATCAAACGAGGAATTATTATATTTGATGATTCACATAGCTCGAATTGTGCAGGAGGATCAGGGTCACGAGGGACGATTATAAAACAAAGTTTATATGCCTGTTAGCAGACAGGAAAAAAGATACTTTCTAACGATGACCGTTTTCTCGTATTTTATCGGGAAACGGTCTTTTATTTTTGCAAATATGTAGCGGTTTTTTGATATCCCTTGCGAACGAACTCCAGCTTCCTAAACCCACATGAGATTACCAAGTGATAACATTTTATTGTAATTATTGTAAATTTGTTATATGTAAGCGTTATCCAAAGAGCTATAATCTATTTATCTGGATGTTAATCCGTTCAGAAATACTTAGACCAAATCAAGAGGAGGAATTGTATGAAACGGTTAGGTCAATGGAATATAACGGCCTTGGTTCTTGTGCTCGTACTCGCCATGCTTCCATTTACGAATGTCTCACATGCAGCCAAAGCAGTTACGGAAGTGGAGGGAGGTCATTTGAGTACAAACTTTGAAGACGGTACACTTCAGGGGTGGACTCCACGTACAGGTAACGAAAGGCTGACAGTGACACAGCAGGAAGCACACGAAGGTCAGTCCAGTATGCTGGTCGCCAACCGTGAGCGTTCCTATCATGGACCGATGTTATCCATGAAGGATCTGCTTAAGCGTAACCAAGAGTACGAAATTGCGGCATTTGTAAGACTTACTCAGGAGCCCACCACGGATCAAACATTACAGCTCACCACATATAAAAAAACAACTGCCGAAAGCTGGAACCCAATCGGTAGCGTGAAAATTGCCAAAGCAGAATGGAATACATGGCACAAAATCACCGGAAAATTTCAGTATAGCGATGATCCCACTGAATTGAATTTGTTCATCGAAACACCCTACATCTCTGAAGATAGCGTAGATACGTTATCGTTCTATGTGGATGATGTATCATTTACTCTGGCCGAGCAACTGGAGATTGAAGAAGGGATTCTGTCTCTGAAAGACCTGTATCAAGATGATTTCCCCATTGGTGCAGCGGTGTATCGCTGGCAGTTGGAAGGCGCATATGGACAACTGCTCACAAAGCACTTTAACAGCTTGACCGCAACCTACGAGATGAAACCGAAGTACATGTCTCCTTCCGAAGGTGTTTATGAGTTCGAGGCAGCCGATCAATATGTTCAGTTCGCCGAGGAGCATGGTATGGGCGTACGCGCACATGCGTTGTTGTGGCATATTGATGCAGCAGAGTGGATGTTCAAGGATCCTCAGGGTAACCCTGCGAGTCGAGAATTACTACTTGCCCGGATTCAGGATTACGTTGAAACCGTCATGACCCGATACAAAGGTAAGATCTATGCCTGGGATGTGGTAAACGAGGCGATTGCGGATAGCAATGGTGATGCCAACGGTTTACGTAAAAGTCCCTTTTATGAACTAATTGGTCCGGATTATATTGAGAAAACCTATGAATTCGCTCGTGCAGCCGATCCGAATGCCAAATTATATTACAACGAATACTTCACGGAAATCTCTGAGAAAAGAGAGCATATGTATCAGTTGGTCAAACGACTGAAAGAGAAAGGGCTCATCGATGGTGTGGGTTTGCAATCCCACTATAACCTGGAATCCCCGCCCATCAAGGAAATTGAAAAAACGATCAGCATGTTCGCCGAACTTGGATTGGATATTCAGATCACGGAACTGGATGTGGATAGCGGAATTCCATTTGGTGAAGAGATGTCCGATGAAGTTGCAGTAAAGCAGGCGTATCGATATAAGGAACTGTTGGATTTGTACAAAAAACACAAAGACCACATTTCTTCAGTTACCTTATGGGGACTCCAAGATGAGAAGTCTTACAACAACCAGGCTATGCTGTTTGATTCAGCCCTGAAGGCCAAAAAGGCATACTGGGGACTCGTGGATGAATCCAGTTTGCCTGTGTTGACGCAGAGAGCCGTCTCACTTTCGGGTAAACCGGATATCAAAAAACAGACACAAGATCCGCTCTGGAACAAAGCGGTGTCTACTCCACTGAAGGGTGACTCTTCGGGATCAGCCAGTTTCCGCACTTTATGGGATCATAGTAACCTGTATATCCTCGTGGATGTACAGGATGCAAAGGCAGATGTGAATGACAGAGTAGATATCTTTGTTGATCTCAATAATGGCAAGACCACTTCATATGAAGCAGATGACCGACACGTAATCATTAAGCGGTCGGGCAAAGCTGAGGGTGTGGAGCAGCGTTCATATCGTGTACGCGAGACAAAAGCCGGATATCAGGTTGAATTGTCCATTCCGTGGGGTGGTATCCAAGTCGGATCAGAATATGAAGCCGGATTGGATATCCGTGTGACTGATGGCGGTTCAAGTGGGACACAACCTTATAATCCACTGTACTGGAATGATCGAACACAATCTCAGGAACAGGATACAAGCAAATACGGCGTGATTCAACTCGCCCCTATGCCCAAATCTGCACAAGCTGTGCAAGGGATTGTTCAGATTGATGGGAAGAAAGACACATCATGGAATAAGGCTGCACCATTTGAAGTAAAACGGTTGAACCAGAGCGAAGGTGCAGAGGCAGTGGCTCGCGCAATGTGGTCAGGTGAGTATCTATACCTGCTGATCGACGTCACTGATCCAAACATCATTACAGATAGTATCAACCCATGGGATCAGGATTCGGTTGAGATTTTCCTGGACGAGAATCACCAGCGCACACCGTATTTTCAATATGATGATGCCCAGTTCAGAATCAGTGCAGACAATGTGGGAACCTTTGCAGGGGGTGCCTCACCTGGACGCCTTGTAAGTGCTGTGAAGAAAACAAATAAAGGATATCTCGTAGAAGCCAGAATTCATTTACAATCATTGACGCCCAAAGCAGGAAATGTTCTCGGTTTCGAGCTCCAAATTAACGACAACCAGGGCGGAGGTAAGCAGAGCGTAGCCAAGTGGAATGATACGACCAATGAGAGCTGGAGAAATACTTCCCAGTACGGAATACTCACTTTTGTCGGAAAGAACAAACTCGGGCATTAAACCATCGGCAGTAGTTGCAAGAATAGAAACCATCATAACAGTGGCTGAAACTCAACCATTGTTGTGATGGTTTTCATCGTTTACATACGTCACCAAAGGTGATGAGGGGCGATACAATCTTCCTTGACTATATTTAACAGCCCTTGATATACTAAATGGATGTTATTTTATCTTTTATGGGAATAGGAAAGTAATCAACTACATACAACCGTTTGCGAGGGAGCCTTAACCGGCTGAGAGGGTGTTAAACCGACCTTACCTGATTTGGATAATGCCAACGTAGGGATGCAACGATGAAACACTGTACTTGGGTAGCTCATGCGAACCCCCTTGTTTTAGTGTATTTGTCTGCGAAACATCCATAGGATGTTTCGTTTTTTTGTTTTTAAATACGTACATTATGAATTGGAGGAACACATGTTGACTATTTCAGAGAGACTATATCAGGCAGCACAGCCTGTGTGGAAGGAATGTCTTGAGCATCCCTTTGTTAAAGGAATCGGAGATGGTTCCTTAACGGTTGAACAATTTCGTTATTATTTGCTGCAAGACTACTTGTACCTGTTCGATTATGCCCGCGTATTTGCACTAGGTATTGTCAAGTCGCACGACCCCAAATTGATGCAGTTTTTTAGTGAAAACGTAGATAACATCCTGAATGGTGAAATGAAAATTCATCGTTCTTATATGGAGCGATTAGGAATTACAGAGGATCATGTTTTCCAGGTAAAACCTGCCCTGAAAAATGCAGCCTATACTAACTATATGCTCTCTGTTTCCCATGCGGGTGGCATAGCAGAAGTACTTGTATCCATTCTGGCCTGCTCATGGAGCTATGCAGAGATTGGTCAAGTCCTTGCCCAAAAGCCAGGTGCAGCTGAGCATCCTTTTTACGGAGAGTGGATCACAGGATATGCTTCCTCTGAATACAACAGCAACAATCAATCCCTAGTGACGTTAACTGATAAGCTATTAGAAGGCTGTAGCGAGGGAACGTACCAACGGATGGAGGATATTTTCGTGATGTGCAGTCGCTTTGAGCTTGATTTTTGGGAAATGTCATGGAAGCTGGAGCCTTAAGTTCACTGTAGTCAATTAAAGTAGAGAGCAGCGGCCATAAACAGTCTCAGGATAGAAATAAGTAGAATACGTAAAGGAACGCTTGCAATAAGCGTGTTTCGTGACGATGCCAAAAAAAGGGCGGATAGTATCCGCCTTTTTTCATTGTTGAAATTCTTGACACAGGGACATTTTGTTCTCTGAAGTCTCTGGCTAAAATCAAAAAGGGTGTCAGGACGGAATGTTCATAGCAGTCTGAATGTTTTTCAGATCGAGCTGAATTTGCTCTGCAATATGGTAAGGGTGGTATAAACCATGCTGCACCATGTAATTTGATATCTTTTCATGAGAATCTATGGCTTCATCGAGCTGTTTCATCAAAATTTGTTTGATTTCGGGGGTGGCACATTCGGTCACAGCCATGGCGTAGTTTCTGACACCGCTCTTGGCGTTCATCAAAAAATCCATTGCGATCACGTCATCGGTCAGCGTATTAAGACCAGTCATGTGTTCTAATATTGGGTTCATTTTTTTATCTCCTATACAGTCGCTTTAGACAGCACTCCACCGAGCTCCTGAAGCTGCTGTTGTGATAAGATCGCATCTTGTTGCAAAATTTGCTTGAGCTCCGGGTCGGTTACCAGAGCTTGCATGGTCTTGGATTTAGTCATACAAACCGTCTTGAACGCAGCTATTTCATGTACCTCGAGAATCTCATGCAAAGCGTATGTGGAATCCATTCAGATTGTCCTCCCATGTATCTATTCATATTTAAGGCTTTAAGATGACTTTAATGCAATCGTCCGTTTTTGTATCGAACACTTCATAGCCCCGTTTGGCCTCGCTGAGCGGAATGACGTGCGTAACAATGTCGCCAGGGTCCACTTTGCCAGACGTAACCAACTCGTACATGTATGGCATGTAGTGAATGACCGGAGCTTGTCCGGAACGGATATTCACGTTTCGCTGCATGATATCACCGAGCGGGAATCCGTTATAACGTCCGCCGTATACCCCAGTGACTTGAATGGTGCCACCTTTGCGAACAGCCTGAGATGCAATGATAAATGCGCTCATGGTGCCGCCTTGCAGTTTCATACCGCTGGCTAGAAATTCAAGATCGCTCATCTTGCCGTCCATTCCTACCGCATCAATGACAACATCGGCGCCGCCTTTGGTCATTTCCTTGAGAGTGTTCCCAATATTCTTATCCTGTTCGAAGTTTACTATTTCCACATTGTTTGTTCGCTTCGCATGCTTTAAGCGGTAATCGACATAGTCGACGGCTATGACCCGCTTAGCTCCTTTCAGCCAGCAGAACTTCTGGGCTAGGAGTCCGACCGGGCCGCAGCCGAGCACAATGACCGTATCTCCATTTTTAACGCCGGCGTTATCTACGCTCCAGAATGCCGTCGTCATGGCATCGGCGATCAAGCTTAGCTTTTCGTCCGGTTGTTCGCAGTTTTCAGGGATCTTAAAGTGGGTAAAATTAGCAAATGGGACCCGTAAATACTCCGCTTGCCCGCCGGGATATCCGCCGGTCGTTCCGGAGTAGCCGAAATATGCGCCCATATCCCCGTGTTCGTTGGAATTGTCACATTGGCTTTCCAGCTGATTTTTGCAAAAAAAGCATTCTCCGCATGCGATGTTAAACGGGATGATTACGCGGTCGCCTTTTTTTACCTTGGTCACGCCAGGGCCCACTTCTTCTACGATCCCCATCGGCTCATGTCCGATGACATAGTTTTCCTGAAGGTTAGGGATCATCCCGTGAATAAGATGAAGGTCAGAACCGCAAATCGCGGTACTGGTGATCTTTACGATCATATCGTCCGGTTTCACAATCTTCGCATCCGGCACCTCTTTGACCACGACATTTTTAACCCCTTGATACGTTACCGCCTTCATGCTTTATGTCCTCCAATATGTTCATCTGGGGTCCGATCAAACATCCCTTTACGTGACGTATCACCCGGGAACAGATTCATCTGCCCGATCATCACCGTATTTTTCGCCGAAAGCTGATCGAGTTGGTACTGTTCGTTCAGCTCATAAGGATGAAACCATTTTTTGCGAATCATGAGCTCCGAAATTTCTTGGTGCATTGAAATTCCCTGCTTCAGATGAGTATGCAACAGGGCTCTTACATCCGGTGAAGCCGTTTCCGTCAGGGCGATGGACAAATTACGTACACCCTCCTTGGCACGAAGAAGGAAATCCATGGCAAAAGTCATATCTGCCATTTCCGGCATATTCAATGAATTAATCGGATCTAAATAATCGGTATTCATCTGAGTTCCCCTTAATGTGTTATAGGTGTCGGATTATTCGGAACGGGTGCTTGAAAAGGAGCTCTTGCGTAGATTGCTTGCAGCTCAGCAATCTGTTGTATGGATTGAATTACGTCTTTCTGCATTAATGCTTTTAGCTCTTGGTCAAAGACCAGGCCTTGCATAAGTTTCGACTTAGCGATGCAGAGCGTTTTGAAGTTTAACGCTTCATGCAGTTCCATCGATTCGTGCGGCGCTAGCGTTGGATTAGCCATTCAGAAATGATCCCCTCCTTTTTCATCAAGATTAGATTTTCCAATGCATCGGATCTTATACTAATATGGATCACCGGAGAGGTAAGATCCGAATATTCCCATACAGTCGCAGGGATATATACAAAATCTCAATCCCATACTTATTTCTGTTTAAATGAATGATCTTACTCATGGAAGGAGGAGTCACGGTGCCCAATAAAAACAAAATTGATCTAGCAACCGAAAACGCAAGAAAACCAGCAGAAGATGCACTTAACTCGAGTGGTAGTAATACGCTGGAGCAGCATGCATCTAACGCGGTTTCTAAGGTGCAGACGGCTTTAAATCAGGCAATAAGCTCGTTAAGTGAATCTAATGCGGCAACAAATTCACAAGCGTTGGAGATTGCCAGGCAGCAATTGACCCGAGCAGAGGAATTTTTAGATCAAGCGATAACTTCAGCCAATGCATTAGGTTTACCGGACCAACAATAAAACGGTTTTGGTACTGATAAGCTTGGCAAAGTTTTGCGTTGACGATCGGAAGAAGCATTTTTCCTAGAGCACATATAGTTAACGTCAACATGCTTCGGCTTACGCCGAAGTTTTTTTGTATTTTTAAATGTATCGGACAATTTCAAAATCGAGGTTAAAAAAGAATGATTAAGGGCCAGGCATTAGAAAAAGTCTTGAACATAATTATAGGTAATATCTATTCAACTATGTTGAGGAGGACATCATACAGCCTATGTTACCTATGGAAGAATATTTTGGTAAGTTAGAACTCGTTCATTCCTTTTACGGGGCTATGCCTACAGGCGTTAGTGTATCCGAAACCGGGCGTACCTTTATTTGCTTTCCAAAATGGGGAGATGACGTTAGATTTACGGTAGCGGAAATTGTTGATGGTCAGATGCAACCTTATCCTAATGAAGAAACGAATTTGATCAACCCATTGAATATCGTTATGTCCTTCATTAGTGTCCAGAGTGTTGTTGCAGATGGAAGGGGAACCCTGTGGGTACTGGACACGGCTGCACCAAATTTTTCAGAGCCTATTAAAGGAGGGGCAAAATTAGTCGCGGTAGATTTAGAAACAAATACAATTAGAAAAGTATATACATTTGCAGATGATGTAGTCTTGCCGACAACGTATCTAAATGATGTCCGATTTGACTTTCGTGTAGGAAAAGCAGGTTACGCATATATAACGGATTCTTCTTCCAATGGTCCAGGCGCTATTATCGTCGTAAATTTAGAAAACGGAAATGCGTATAGACGGTTGCATGGAGCAAGCTCGACCTCACCCGATCCGTATTTTGTGCCGAAAGTGGAAGGTAAAATTTTGATGAATCGAAACGCGGATGGTTCGACATCTCCGTTTCGATTGGCCTCTGATGGTATAGCGATTTCCCCTGATGGAAAAATGTTATTCTATTGTCCATTAACCAGTCGCCAGTTATTCTCTATCTCAACAGAATCGTTAAGAGACAGAACGATACCGGATTTTAAGTTAAGTGATCTTGTGCAGTATTGGGGAGAGAAGGGTGCATCTGATGGGATGATCACAGACGCTAAAGGAAACGTTTATGCTGGAGATTACGAAAACGATAGTATTCGAAAGATATTGCCAAATGGAATCATGGAAACCATCGCCCATGATCCCCGAATTTTATGGCCGGATACTTTTTCTATTGGTCCGGATCAATACTTATATGTAATTGTGAACCAATTACATAGGCAGGCCAGATTTCATTACGGAAAAGACCTGCGACAAAAACCCTATAGTCTACTACGCATGAACATTGATGAATTACCTGCTCCTACCTTTTGATACATCCCACTTTTCAAAGCAGATTTTAATAGCAGATTATTCAGTTCATTTTGCGGGACCGTAGGCCCTTTATCTAAGGGCAATATAGTAATTCTAATGAACTTAAGATAGGGACAGGTATCAGTTGATGCCTGTCTTTTTGTTTTTTGTCGCCCAAGAGGAAAGCCGGAGACAGATACAAAGGGTAGGGTACCATAATACACTCATTCGATTAAGATTAATCTGGTAGCATGTTGTTCCCGATATTGCTGTTAAACTACAAATTGCCGGTCGTATGATTTTTCGATTACAGGACAAGATATTAACCTTATCACCATTTTATTACTTTGATAAAGGAGACGACCATGGTTGAAAAACACGAGCCTCAAATGAAAAATCATCAAAAGTCTACATGGCTTGATGATTTAAAACAGATATTAAACCATATGGAAGATGCCGAAATCATTGAGCACAAAATAGGTACGAGTGCTTCAGTCCATCTTTTATTTATAAAAACATTAATAGATCAAGAGCGTTTAAACGAGGCGATTATTCAGCCACTTCATCAATCAGGCGGAAATTCGCTTCCTTCATGCATAATCAATTCTGATGTTTCAGAAGTTATATCGATCGAAGATGCTGGGCAAAAAATAATGCAAGGATATATTCTTCTATACGATTCAGTCAACGATCAATGGCTAGGCATACAGTTGGAAAATCCTCTTGGCCGGGCAATTGAACCTTCCCAAACGGAAACGGTTATATATGGAGCGAAAGATAGCTTCAGCGAACAAATCGATAATAACATTACAATGTTGCGCAGACGTTTGCCTATAACGACATTAAAAACGGAAAGCTTCACTATAGGATCACTGAGTAAAACAAAAGTTGTGTTAATGTACATAGACGGAATAATTAATCCGGAATTTGTTTCCCTTGCAAGAGAGAAAATTGAAAGTGTGGATTTCGATCAGTTTTTAGACTCCGCACAGCTTGCAGCTTTTATTGAAGATCATAACCATACGGTCTTTCCCCAGTTTCTACAAACGGATCGGCCGGATGCCTGCGCCTTCGCCTTAGGTGAGGGTAAGCTGACTTTATTAGTCTCCAATTCACCGTTTGCTTTAATTTGTCCCATTACATTATTCCATCTATTCCAATCGCCAGAAGACTACTTCCTTCGTTGGCCGGTAGCCAGTTTTTTACGTTTAATGAGGTATGGAAGTTTTATTATTTCTTTGACGATGATTCCTTTTTATGTTGCGTTAACGACATTTCATTACCAAATGGTTCCGCTGCCGATTCTCTTCGTATTATTGGAATCGAGAAGCAAATTGCCCTTTACTCCGTTTGTGGAAGGAATTTTCATGATCGTAACGCTGGAAATCATCAAAGAAGCAAGTTTGCGAATGCCGACCAAAACCAGTCAAACTCTAGGGGTTATCGGTGGTATTGTCATTGGACAAGCGGCTGTAGAGGCAGGCTTTGCAAGTAAAGTATTAATTGTTTTGATGGGTATATCCGCTATTGCTTTCTTTTTAGTTCCCAATTATCAAATGACAAAATCCATGGTTCTGTTGCAATTGCTTCTTCTTATCCTTGCATCGTTTCTTGGGCTGCCAGGAATCGTGGTCGGGATAATCGGCATTCTTGCGCATCTCCATGCATTAACGTCATTAGGTCAACCTTATTTAGCGCCGCTTTCACCTTTTTATGGGAAGGATTGGATTGACCTCTTTATTCGCGGGCCTTTGATTTGGATGAAAACGCGTCCGCATAATCTAAAACCACTACAGAAATGGCGACAGGAGAAGATGAAGAAATGAAGACTTTATCCCTATTCAATCAAACTTCCACCCTTGGCGGCATCCATTTCCTTTTATTAGTTAATCGAACGCAAATGCATTATTTTATTTTAATCATGCCGGTTTATTTGGTTCATTCCTATATGGTTTGGGGAATTGTCGCCTTGGGGCTACTGTCCCAACTTAATTTGATGATGCTATCCAAATGGTTTACTTCCAGTTATGCATCGAAAGGCTATCAAGGATTTGTACAGCTTTTTGGGAAACGGGCGGTTCAAGTTTTCGCGATACTTGGTTTTGTAATAATACTGTTAAAAATTTCAATCATCACACTGGGTTACGTTGAAATGCTCCATAATTTTATATATCCATCAATGAATAAAAAGTGGCTGATCCTAGTTATCCTTTCGATCAGTTTATTTGTGGCTTCACATGGCATGGAAAAAACATTGCGTTTTGTCGTTATCGCCTTTCTTTGCGGGGCGTGGATCTTAATCATGTTTATTCCCTTTTTCTTTCCAACGATTGCAAATTACCGCGATTTGTATCCTCTAATCCCCACCGAATGGTCAGGACATTCATGGCAGGGCTTGTTGTTTATTTGGTCGGCATTTTCCGGTCCAGTATATTTGGCCTTTATGGTTCCATGGTTAAGCTCCAATAAAAAAATATCAAAATATCTTGTCATTGGAAACATGCTGACGATTATGGAATATTCATTATTGTTCATTGCTTCGGTATTGTTTTACGGTTCAAACTTTTTAAGCAAGATCAACTTTCCGGTAGTATATATGGGAAGTTACATTCAAATGAGTGGTTTAGAACGAATCGATTACATCCTTATCTCTTTCCATATGTTTAATTATGTATTTGACATTTCAATTCTTTTGTTGTGTTTATATGGAGCTGGAAGAGTCTTTATGAAAAAAATGAACAAAAGCACAACTCGGCTCGGATTATTGTCGAGTTGGTTTGTCATTTTGATAAGTATTATCATAATGGATCAATGGTTATGGCAAACGGTTCCGGGTCAAAAGATGTTGCTGAACATTCAAATCTGGCTTGGTGCATTCATTTATTTACTTGTTCCTACGATCCTTTTCACTATGGTTAAACGAAAGGAGAGTGTGTAGGCATGATACCATACAAGCATTATGGTTTATTGGCGATTGTAAGCCTTATGTGGATGGCCGGTTGCTCTTCACCATATGCCGAGAACAATATCATCGAAGAGATCGCTCCGGTAGTTTTCTGGTCGGTTGACAAGGGGACGGAGGGGAAGTTTAAAATCAGCACTTTAGTGCCACCACTCATCAAAGAAAAAAAACGCTTTCTCTCCAAGGAAGTTGATCTGTTAAAACAGGGGGGCAAGGAGTTTAATTTAATTTATTATCGGGAATTAAAGCAGGGGCAGCTGCGAATGTTATTAATCAATGAGGAACTGGCAACAAAAGAAGGCATTGAAAAGCTGATCAATACGATATTGGTTGATCCCGATATTTCAATGCATGTCTATTTATTGATTGTCAGAGGCGATTTTGATGAATACATAAAAAATCAATTGACGAAGCAAGAAAACCAAGATTATTTTCTTTATCGGATGTTAAAGCATTACGAGGAACATAACCAAGGTGAAATGAGCATTGTCAATATTCATCAATTCATGAAGATGTTATATTCCCCTCTTAAGGATCCGATCCTGCCGGTTTTTCATGCGGATAAAAACAATTTCAATTACGTAGGAACGGCCTTTTTCCAAAATGATAAAGAAGTAATGGTTACTCAAGACGTAAGTGATGAAATTTTTCAACTTCTGGATAACGATCATTTCTTAAAAGTCTTGGCCATTCCAAAGTTATCTATCAGTTTGGGACGTGTTCGATCCAATATTCGCATGAAACTATCAAGTGACTATTCATCCTTGTCTTTACATGTGGGATTGAAAGGAAGAATTGAGGAATATCAGGGAGAAAAGAATATTCAAAGCGAGGAACAATTGGAACATTTAATTCATGAGATTGAGGTATACCTTGAGGAACAAACGTCAGAATTATTAAAAAGTATGCAACGGTTGAGAGTGGATCCCTTAGAGGTCGGAACACATTCACTTAAGCCTTTTTCTAAACCAATAACGGAAGAGCAATGGTTGAGATATTGGGAAAATATGAAAATTAATGTTGACTTCGACATCAAAATACAGCCTTTGATTAATGTTGAACGGCTGTCGTGATTTAAAAGATGCCCCCTACATGATCAAATACATCATTGTGGGGGCATCTTTTTGTTCAAATCATGTACAAAGAGAGCTTATTACTGCAGCCCGTGGCGGACAAGCCATTTGGATATCTTTAGAAAATGGAAAGTCTAATGATCTTATCGTCAACAATAACAAAATGATAATCCAATAATAGCGGATCGGGTAGACCCGTCTTATCGTAGGTACCATCCAGCTTGCATGTTAACACAATTTCATCACCTATTTTTTTGGCTTTTGTTGGCTCTAACGTTACATTCGCCGCGAAATGGTTTTGATCACTCCATTTCCGAATCGCCTGTTTGCCATTTCGCTTTTTTCCTTCATCCATCACAACGGCATTTTCTGAAAAACAATCTACAAATACTACTGGGTCTGGCTTGTTAGATGCAGTAATGTATTTGGCAATTACAGACGGTAAATGATTGAGATCCATATTGTTCTCTCCCTTTATTAATTAATTATTAGACGGTAGGGATAGTTCCCCCATCTATGACATATTCACTACCTGTAATAGATGCTGCTCGGTCTGAGACCAGAAATGCGACCAGCTCAGCGACTTCTTCAGGAAATCCTGGCCGACCAATTGGAATACCTCCGAGTGAAGTCATAAGTTGTTCAAGGGCACTTTCTCGACTTCCGGTTTCAGTTGCGATCCGATCAATTAATGCGTCAGCTGCTTCTGTCTGAATAAACCCAGGAGACAACGTATTTATGCGAATTCCTTGTGGGGAAAATTCATTTGATAATCCCTTGCTATAATTAGCCAGCGCGGCTTTGGCAGACGCATAAGCCAGTGTAGTTTCATATAAAGGCAAACGTCTCTGGATGGAAGTGAAATGAAGAATAACGCCTGAATTATTTTCTAACATAAGTGGAATTAAGCCACGATCAAGTCGAACTGCTGCGAGTAAATTCCAATTTAATGTATGAAGCCAATCCTCATCACTCAATGCAAGTGCGCCTCCTGGTGGTGTCGTTGATCCACCTACGCAATGGACGATAATATCGATACCTCCAAGTTGCTCTTTTACTGCTGTAATTATTTGCTCTACACCTTCAGGTGTGGCGACATCTGCTTGCACAAATTTGACCGAATTTGGCAAGTCAGCAGATAGGGAACGGGCAGTAGTAAGAACTGTAGCTCCGCCGTTTGCAAGTCTTTTCACAACTGCTTGCCCCATTCCCTTTGTTCCTCCGGTTACAAGCACCCTTTTACCTTTAAATTCTGATACAGAGAACTCAAACTCTTTATGCATAACTATTCCTCCTAGTGATGGTATTCAATGATTAATTTGAAATTGCTCTGTCTCTAAACCTTAATGTGTAGTTCGAGAGGAGCTAGAACTAATACTACACTTGCTACTTTCATAACGTCCAATTTATTATAATAATAGAAATGATGAATATTATTAATATATGGAGGGGTGTTTTAATGGAACTTACACAATTGGAATACTTTATGACCGTTGCACAGCTTGAACATATGACCTTAGCCTCCAAAAAACTCGGTATTACTCAGCCAGCGTTAAGTCATGCAATTGCCAAGCTTGAAAACGAGATAGGAGCTCCTTTATTTGAGAGAAATGGACGAAATATTAAGCTGAACCGCAACGGTACTATGTTCTCTAAATGGATTGGTAGGGCCCTACATAATATTGAAAATGGTCTAAAGGAAATCGAAGAGTGGTCCAACCCGGATACTGGTGTGATTACGTTGTCTTATCTAAATATTCTCGGTGTTGAATTGATCCCTAGCCTAATTCGGAGTTATCAATTGAAGTATCCCAAAGTTCGGTTCGAATTGACACAAGGGAACTTAGGAGATATTGATGAACATCTGGAGCAAGGATTCTCGGATATTATGATTACATCGAGGGAATCTACTTTGGATAATCATCACTGGAAGACGATTAAAAATGTTCCTTTATACATTGTTGTTCCCTCCCAACATCGTTATGCAGATTGTAGCGCTCTTAGTTTGACAGAGCTGTCTGGCGAGCCTTTTATTGGATTGAAAAACAACTGTGGATTAAAAGCAACGATCATATCCCGGTTCCGACATACCGGATTTTTTCTTGCTTCGGCTTATGAAGCGGAGGACCTGATCACTGTAGCCGGTTTTATAAAGTCGGGTCTAGGTGTATCAGTACTGCCTAAGACGCTGGGGTTGATGTTAGATGAATTGGTCTGGATCCCTATCATTGATGAAGGATGGTACTGGGAAATAGGATTAAAGTGGAGAGATGATCATAATATTTCCCCAGCAGCGAAAAGGTTTATTGAATATGTGGATACTTTACATCAAGGAGAATGACCGCCAAATTTTTTAGTTTTGAAAAGAAATTCTGAGAAAACAATCATACTTTATTGTATTTGAACACAAGGAAAAAATCCTTTTACAATCATTGGCAGTGCGTTATAATACAATCACCAGGTAGATAACAAACAAAAAAGTGAAATATTGTAATACCAGTCACACTCGGCTCATCATAGTTCTTTGAGCCGCTTATCACAACATAATAGATATCGGAGGTATGGTTATGGTCAAGAAGAAAATTTCCACAGCCCTCAGTGCAGCTTTAATCGTTTCTATGCTGGCTACTGGCCTAATAGTCACTATCCAAGGTAACACAACGTTAGAGGTAGCGAAGTCAGCAGGGGATAAAAAGGTTGAAGTTATTAAATGAAGGCAAGACGTTAATTAATTAACCTGCCGCGGGAAATGAACATATTCCTATTGAAGTCGCTATTTTAGCGGCTTTTTTTGTTTTATCGGTAAAATTGGGTTTAATACTAACGAATATTTTGTTGAACAAGTAAAGAGAAGTTTAGATGCAACCTTTTTTACATTTGTAAACCATTAGGTTTAAAGCAATAAAAAAATGATTAAGTCAACTTAAATAAAAAATTGTTTTTTTCTATAATCAATCATAAAATGTGCAAATGTAAACTAAAACAGATATATACATAAATAATAATGTTCATTTAAACAAAAATACTTTGACAAATGAAAACGAGTGGCTTATTTTGTTAATAAGGAATGCAAATTACTTTTTTAGATTTTAAATAGCCTTAAGGGAGCGTGAATAAAATTAAAAAAGTACATCTATCAGGTGAAAATAATATCAGCAAAGATCCAGAAAACTTTATTTATAAAAATGAATACCGACCGCAAATACATTATTCCCCTAAGGGAAATTGGATTAACGATCCTAACGGAATGGTTTATTACGAAGGAGAGTATCACCTTTTCTACCAATATACTCCCCATGATACGCAGCCTGACTTCGACAGAATGCATTGGGGACATGCAGTAAGTAATGATTTAGTACATTGGGATGAACTCCCACCAGCCATCTCACCTGGGGAAGATGGAGCGATCTTTTCGGGAAGTGCGGTAGTCGATAAGAACAATACAAGCGGATTCTTCAACGAAGCAGGATCAGGATTGGTTGCAATTTATACTAATAATGGTAACAACGCTCAACCCGGTAAACCGCAGGTTCAAAGCATCGCTTACAGTAAGGACAATGGTCGAACCTGGACAAAGTATGAAGGTAACCCTGTTTTATTCCCCACGGAGACGCTAGACTTTCGAGACCCAAAAGTATTCTGGCATGAAGAATCCTCAAACTGGGTAATGGTTCTTGCTGTAAGTGACCATGTAGAATTTTACACATCTTCGAATCTTAAGGATTGGTTTTTTGCAAGCGGTTTCGGTTCTGATATTCCAGGCATACATCGTGGGATTTTTGAATGTCCTGATGTTTTTAAACTCCAAGTGGATGAGGACCCTAATACCACTAAATGGATTCTGACACTAAGTATCGGAGATAGAAATGGCGTAAATCCAAACGATTCAGAACCACCCGCAGGCGGTTCTGGCATGATGTATTTTATAGGTCACTTTGATGGTAAGGTTTTTACACTAGATGAAACATTGGAATCATTCGATACAATCCAATGGATAGATTACGGATCTGACTTTTACGCGGCCGTGACCTGGGATGGTATACCGAATGAGGATGGGCGAAAGATTTGGGTCGGCTGGATGAATAATTGGCGTTATGCTTCCACTCTTCCTTCTAAAGAATGGCGTGGCCATATGTCCATCCCACGAGAGATTCAGCTCAGGACGTATTCGGAAGGACTTCGCTTAATTCAAGCACCCATAAGTGAGTTAAATCAACTTAGAAGATCAATTCTGTCTCTACAAGACATTACGATTAAACCAGATATGAACGTTTTGTCTGATGTTTCTGCTACAAAGATGGAAATTATTGCGGAATTCGAAATCGGTAATGCAATAGAATTTGGGTTCAAGGTGCGAAAGTCTTCCTCTTCCAACCAGGAGACAGTCATCGGATATAATGTCTTGAATGAGGAGTTGTTTGTCGATCGAACGAAGTCAAACGCTGTTGATTTCCATCCCGATTTTGCTACAAAACACAAGGCCCCTATGAAGCCAGAGCATAGACGGATACAGTTGAGCATCTATGTTGATTGGTCAAGTGTAGAGATCTTTGGCAACAATGGGACAACTATCATTTCAGACACGATTTTCCCCGACTTGGGAAGTAGAGGGCTGGAACTCTATGCCATTGGCGGAGAACTAAAGGTCGTGTCGCTTCAAATCAATGATCTCGTAAGCATTTGGGAAAATCAACCGAACTGAACTGGTTGTCCAAAACCAATTAAATTTGAACCAACTTCACAATATTATTAGAAAAGAGGGTATGGAATGAAAGATAAATCTAAATTCGCAATATGTCTTCTGATGGCAACGGGATTAGCTCTGACTTCAAACGGGATTTTTACATCTAAATCAATTGCGGCTAGTGCTGTACTTGCAGATCAGGAAACAAATAAACAGGCAAAGGAGGAGCTTGATATTTTTGAAAGCGCATCCAAATCAAATACCAATCTGATAGGCTGGCAAGTGAAAGGAAAAGGAGGATTAGAGGATACTTCAGAAGGAATCTTGCTAACTTCACAGCCTAAAGAAAATGTAATGGCCATCTCAGAGACAGTGTCCGATGATTTTATCTATGAAGCTGATGTCATGATCAGGGATACGAAGGCGGATGCAACATTGTTGTTTCGATCTAATGAGGATGGCTTTAGCTCGTACATGCTGCAAATCGTTCCGGACGCAGGCCTGATTCGGTTAAGAGATGCAAGAAATGGAGATGGGAAATTAAAGGAGGAGCGTAAAGTTTCTGTTGAAATGGGGCAAATCTATCATCTCAAAGTGAAGGCAGTGGGTTCCTCGCTAAAAGTATATTGGGGCAATCAATATAAACCATTAATTGATGTTCAGGACATTTCGTATCAAAGCGGAAAGCTTGGACTCCATGTATGGGATGGATCCGCCTTGTTTTCGAACATCGTGGTGAGTGATCTGAAAGGTAATTTGGGGCCGGTGATTTCTAGCAAGGGAAAATGGCAACCTGATATCAACGGCAAAAGAGGGACGGTAGAACAGGGGAGCATAGCACAGCAAATCTATAACAAAGAGGCGACTGATATGGTCTATGAAGGGAATATTACCCTTCGTCCTGATTCTATTGCAGCTCTCGCATTTCGATCTTCAACCGATGGAGCTGAAGGATATGAAGCTACTCTTACGAAGGAAGGAGATCAGGTCCGTGTAAGTTTGACGAATACAAAAGGAACAGTAATTGCAAGTTCGCAACGTACTTATCCGAGTCAGATGGGAGCCAAACATCATGTGGAAATCAAGGCAAAGGGAGATCGAATTCAGGTCTTCCTGGACGGATACACTACGGCCGCGATTGACGTGAAAGATTCAACCTACAGGAGTGGAAGTACCGGAATCGTCGTAAAAAAGGGGACGGCTTACTTTCAGGATACTTATGTAACGGAACTGAGCCAATATTACAATGAGATATATCGTCCACAATATCATTACACGCCAATACGTGGTTCAGCGAGTGATCCGAATGGACTTGTCTACTTCGAAGGAGAATATCATCTCTTCCATCAGGATGGAGGAACATGGGCGCATGCGGTAAGTAAAGATATGCTGAACTGGAAACGGCTTCCGATTGCACTTCCCTGGAATGATCACGGACATGTCTGGTCTGGGTCGGCTATTGCGGATATGACAAATGCATCTGGTTTATTCGGAGATTCAGGAGGCAAGGGCCTTATTGCATATTATACTTCCTTTAACCCAGATAGCCCGAATGGGAACCAGCGTATAGGTCTGGCATACAGTAAAGACCAAGGTCGTACTTGGGAGTATTCGAAGGAACGCCCGATTGTGATCGAGAACCCGGGTAAGAGCGGAAATGAAGCTGGGAATTGGGATTTCCGCGATCCGAAAGTGATCCGTGATGATGAGAATAACCGCTGGGTTATGGTTGTGTCCGGAGGAGATCATATTCGTTTCTACACGTCAACGAACTTACTTGACTGGACATTGACAGATAATTGGGGATATGGGGATTACGTCCGCGGAGGCGTATGGGAATGCCCTGATTTGTTCCAGCTTCCGGTAGACGGAACGTCACAGAAGAAGTGGGTTATGATGATCAGTACAGGAGCGAATCCCAAAACAGGCGGATCAGATGCCGAGTATTTTATCGGTCATTTAACAGCTGATGGTAAATTCGTGAACGATAATCCGGCGGGTAAGGTACTAAGAACAGATTTTGGTAAAGAGTTTTACGCTTCGATGTCTTTCGCTAACATGCCTGATCATCGCACAGTGATGATGGCGTGGATGACGAATTGGGACTATCCGTTCGCTTTCCCAACGTCCAATTGGAAAGGTGAACTAACCATTCCGAGAGAAGTATCATTGGTAACAACCAAAGATGGAATTCGGATGACGCAAAGTCCAATCAAAGAATTGGAATCACTGCGTAAACCTTTGTACTCTGCTTCTAACAAGTCGGTGAGTCCTTCTTCCGGGAATCTGCTAAAAGGTATTATTTCAGGTGCTTACGAAATTGAAGCTGAAATTGAAATCCCTGAAACCAGCACAGCGACCGAGTTTGGCTTTAACATTCGTGAGGGTGCAAATCAGAAGACGGTCGTGGGTTATAAGGCAAGCGATAGTAATATGTTTGTGGACCGAACTGCATCCGGTGAAACGGATTTTTCTAACCTATTTAGTAAGAAACATGAAGCGCCTACGCAAATGGAGAATAATCGGATCAAGATGCGTATTCTTGTGGATGAATCTTCTGTTGAAGCCTTTGGTAACAACGGCAAAGTCGTCTTTTCAGATGTAATATTTCCGGATCCTGCTAGTAGAGCGATGAGTTTTTACGTGAAAGGTGGGAATGTGAACGTTGTTTCCTTGAAAGTGCATCAACTTCAATCTGTCTGGAATGAGGACATTCCTTCAAAAGCTCAAATAAAGATGGATACGAGGGTTCGGGAACTGGGGGTAGGCGAGTCGGATACACTGCAGGCGATGGTCGAGTATGGCCCAGGTCTAGGCGTTCAACCGCTGAAGTGGAGTTCCAGTAATAACGACGTAATAGCCATAGACTTGGTAGACAATTCACATGCAGTTATTAAGGCAAAAAAAGAAGGGGAGTCCACAGTCACTGTATCTACTCCGAATGGTAAAGCTTCCAGTAGTGTGCTCATTAAAGTCTCAGGTGGCGAGTTCCGGACAAACCTGAGTGGATGGACTAAAGATCTGTCTGCTGCTTCATGGTTAGTTAGTGAACATGGGATTCGTGGTAAGTATTTTAGCGATGCGAATTATATTGCCAAAGAGAAGGCTGGGAACTTTACGTATGAAGCAGACATGATGCTCGGTGAAACAGGAGGGGCAGGTTCTATTTTGTTCAGGGCTAGCGAAGATGGTCGCAGTGGTTATTATCTGAATCTAGACCCTAACATGAAGGCCATTCGTCTTTTCTATAAAATCAATGGAGGATTTGAAGAACGTCAGGTTCTTGCAAAAGTACCAACGTTCATTCAGCCAGGTCATACGTATAAGGTGAAAATAGAAGCGCATGGTCCGCATATTGTCGTTCACGTGGACAGTCAAAAAGTGATAGATATCATGGATGGTACTTTTGCAGAAGGCCACTTTGGACTCCATGTTTTTGGCGGCTCCGCATCTTATCAGAACGTCAATGTGAGCAACGGTGAACCTGCAAACATCACCAAGTCCAGTCTTATAAATGCCGCAACACAAAAATCCATTTATACCGTGAACCTTGTCAACGGGGAGCCGGTTACCTTGCAAGATACAAGTGCAGCTTCCGTCCAGAAGTGGGTATTTGTTCCGACAGGTGACGAAGAAGGTTCGTATTCGATTCGTACTACGGCCGGTCAGACGCTTGATCTGGATATAGGGCAAAACAAACTTCAGCTGTATCATTACTTAGGGTACAACAACCAGCGTTGGGTCCTTCACGAGAACAAAGACGGATCAGTTCATATTACTTCAGCTCATCATCAAAAAGCATTAGAGGTATCGGAAGATGGGACCGAACTCTTCTTAAGTGAACTGAATCCATCACTTGATCGACAAAAGTGGATATTAGCAAAATAATCAAAGTTTATTCCATAATGGCGTAACTAATAGATATTCCAATAAAGAAGTGTCGTGGGACAGGAACATGTTCAATTCAAGTCGCTATTATAGCGGCTTTTTTCTTTTAATCTTGTCCTAGCAGAGGTTCGATGGCTAGCGCTATGCGGATTCGTAAGCTTTCAGTTGGATCTTTGAGTTTCACACCCAGGATTTTTTCACACTTTTCCAGTCGATACACCACCGTATTTCGATGAACGAAAAGTTGCTTGGATGTTTCGACAAGCTGGCATTGTGTATCGTAAAAAGCGTTTAAGGTGCGCAGCAACTCTTTTTTTTCATGTTCGTCTGCAATCTGCAGCAGTCCGTTTAAGGTCGCGTCGTAAAATTGTTTCAGTTCGTTGTGGGGAAGCATGTGGAATAAATATCCGATGTCCTTGGCTTGGTAAGATTGGACGAATTGCTTTCGTTTTAGCCAGTAGCCGAATTGCAATGCATTAATCGCTTCTGTATAAGAATGACGAACGCCGAGTACATTTGTTGCAGGTTTGCCAATGCCGATAGACAGACTCAGTCCTGTCTCAACATGCAGCTCTTTAAGCATTCCTGACAACTGCTCGGTGATTTTTGCCTCATCCCACCCCGACTCAGGGATAGATAGAAGAAGACAGTAGGTATCATGTTTGGTAAACATGACGAAGGAATGATCTAACCCACCAAAAACACGTTTGATGTGCTCGTACTGCTCCTCTTGCTCCGTGATATTATCTCCTTTCGGAGGCGCCGAACCTTCGTAATTAGGAAATCTTTGATGCATGTGATGCACCTCGTCATTACGCATGGTCAGCAAGACGCTTGCACGCTCCTTGATAAGCCCACATCTCTTGCCGCGGTTCAGCGCCTCCTGCTCAGACGTGATATATCCCTCAATCAGATCGGAGAAAAATTCGTTTTTGTGCCTGCGGGAGCGCTCTTTGACAGCCTGTGATTTAGTCAACTCCATTCCAATGACGTTGGAGGCCTGCTCAAGCGTCAGACCGAAAAGCCCAGTCCATTGATCCGGTGAATGAAATGATAACAAATAGCCTTCGTGGCGGTAAGTTTTTACTGGATATACCAGCATGCAGCAACGCTCTCGGACTGATGGGTTGATGAAGCACAACGAAGTGGGACTAGAAATATCGGACAAGTCTTGAAGTGTATTTACAGCGGCTGCAGTGAGTTCAGCAACACTTGTATTCTGGCTGGAAGCAGAGATAGTTTGCCATTTGTAGTTTAATAGAACGACTGGGGATGAGAACAGTTTGGACAGAGAATCGATAATGCTGGAAATTCCTTTGCCGCGCATGATCATCTCGGAGAATTTTTTGTGGATGCTGAGTGCATATTGCAGTTCGTCACTCTTGTTATTCAGAATCACACTGGTCGATCGCTGCAAAATTTCGCCAAGGGATAGACGGACATCGGAAATTTCGATGATGGGAAATTCGTTCTGATCCGCTTCCCAAAGTATTTCATCAGGGATTGGTAGTTCAAAGCGCTTGGTTTTGATGGCCAACCCCGAGCACTGAAGACGCTGCATGTCCCTGATTAGTTGAATAAACATCTCTGGTTGCTGCTTCATGAAAAAGCCGTTGGTCAGCAAGAGCTCGTTCGGCCTTAGAAAGCGAATGATATCCGGACAGTCCATAATGTTGACCGTTTGAACCTCACGTACTAGCCCCTTATGCCCCGTAATCACTCTAGCATCATCGTAAATGCCGTTTTTCAGCAAATCTGTCAGCAGCACATCGACCCATCCCTTTCTGGAACAAGTTATTTTATTGTTAAGTAATATAACACTACGATCATGTGGAGTAAATATCTTTGGTTTGATCATCCAATATTGCTAATTATTTTTATCCTTTTCATCCAATGATTTCTCAGAAGGAGTGAATTATGCTTAAAGTGTTTCTTGCGTGTAATAAAAGCGTACATGAACGGAGGATGTAATGATTGATCTACTTATCACAGATACGGTGATTTCCGGGGATGAAAGGCGAATGGATGTCGGGATATCCTCAGGCAAGATTGCATTTGTCACGCCATGCGGGGAAAGGAAAACCGAAGCTTCTCGTGTAGTGCAAGGCAAAGGGGGCTTATTGCTACCCGGATTCGTCGAGCCGCATATTCATTTGGAAAAAGCATATTTGCTGGATTCCATGGATCGGGAGGCGGAGTCTCTCCAGGACGCGATTCAGATAACATCCAAACTGAAAAGTTCGTTCACAAGGGAGGACATGTATCGTCGCTCGCTGGTTGTCATTCGGGAAGCCGTCAGGAATGGTGTAACCCATATGCGTTGCCAAGCAGAGGTCGATCCGGTTCTTGGACTCAGAGCTGTCGAATCTGCTCTTCGTCTCAAACAATCCTTAAAACATCAACTGGATTTACAGGTAGTTGCCTTTCCGCAAGAAGGGGTGTTCAAGAGTCCGGGGACTGTTGAGCTGATGGAAGAGGCCGTTCGTATGGGAGCCGATGTGATTGGAGGAATCACTTATCAGGATGCAGACCTGGGGGAGCACTTGGATTTTGCATTTGGTCTGGCAGGGAAGTACGGAAAACCGTTGGATTTTCACGCGGATTTCTCGGTCGATTTCAACGACCGTGCCGTTGTGGAAATTGCAAAAAGGACCATTGCTGCAGGCATGCAGGGGCATGTAGCCGCCGGACATGTAACCTCGCTCGGTTCCCTCCCTGAACACGAAGCTTCGGCTATCGGGGAGCTTCTGTGTCTTGCCGGAATCAGCGTCATTACGCTGCCGATGACGGACCTCTTTTTGAATGGAAGAGAAGGTCCAGAAGGTTATCATAGAGGTCTGACTCCTGTGAAACTGCTCCAGGATTGTGGAGTGAATGTGGCAATTGGCGTCAATAATGTGCGCAACCCATTCACGCCGTTTGGCAAAACAGACCCGATTGAGGTTGCCTGGCTATTGGCGATTACTTCTTACATGGGCGGCAAACGGGATGCGCTCATCTTGACCAACATGCTGACTCATAACGCAGCACAGGCGTTAGGCATTGATAATTATGGCGTTAAGGTTGGCGCTCCGGCTGATATGGTATTGTTCCGAGAGCGGTCGGAGAGGGAAGTGCTGCTTAATAAACCGGAGGCCCGCACGGTTTGGAAATCGGGATTACAGGTAGCTTGTACTGACTCAAAACTTTTGGAATTACCGTGGTTGTCGGATGGGATGGAAACAATCTAATTATGAAGTAAGGGGATGGAGTTATGGAGAAAGGCTTAACACTCGTGAAAAATGTCAAATGGTCGGAAAACCTGTTTGATCTAACGATTGATCAAGCAACTGGACTTATTGTCAGCATTGAGACTGCCGGAACGGATGCGGATCTCACATCTGTAAATATTGCCGGTAGGGCGACAACCGTCATTGACGCGGATGGGCTGCACTATGTACCGCCAATGACAGATATGCATACCCATCTGGACAAGCATTTTATTGGGGAGCCGTGGAAGTCTTTGCAGCCGTTTGTCACGCTGCCCGGCCAGTTGGAATTTGAGAAAAGTATGTTGGGAGAACTACCGACCGGAGCGGGAGAACGTGCGAAACGAATGTTGGATTTAATGTTAGCCCAAGGTACAACGGCAATCCGCACACACGTTGACGTGGATCCGCAAATTGGTCTCTCTCATCTTGAGGAGGTCTTGGAAGTGCGCGAGATGTACCAAGGACGCATCGATATGGAAATTGTGGCATTTCCCCAGCAAGGCCTGCTTCGATCCGACTCCGTTTCCGTCATGCGGCAAGCGCTTCGTGCTGGAGCCAACTATGTTGGTGGTGTGGATCCGGCCGGATTGGACCGCCGAGTGGATGCCAGTCTGGAAGCCATGTTTGAACTTGCGACAGAATTCTCTGCTGGCATCGACTTGCATCTGCATGACCCGAGTCATCTCGGAATATACACGATCAGGAGCTTCGCCGAACTGACAGAACAAGCCGGTATACCCGGCCGTACCGCGGTAAGCCATGCCTATTGTTTGGGCCAGGTTGGGGAAACAGAGGTGCGCTCACTCGCGGAAAGGTTGTGTGCGACCGGCGTAGCCATCATGACGAGTGTGCCCATTGACAGGCCTATGCCCCCCATCAAACTGTTGATGGAAACGGGAGTGTCCGTTCATATCGGTTCCGATAACATTTTGGATTCGTGGAGTCCATTCGGAAATGGCGATATGCTCTCCCGTGGGTCACGTCTCGCTGAAGCATCCGGTTGGGTGGAGGACTTCTGGTTGCTAGAAACGTACAAGCTTATTTCCAATGCGCCATTAACTCCAAAAGTGGGTGAACAAGGCACTTTCTCGTTGGTAAATGCCATAAATGCGATGCATGCGTTGGCTGCAGCACCTCCACGCGAAGCTGTATTTTCGGGTGGTGTGCTTGTTGGTGGTCGAATGTTTCCCAACAGCAGACAGATGGCAGCCATCCATTCGTAACAATCTTTAATTATACATGAAGCAGCGCATCCTTTTTCAGGTGCGTTGCTTTTTGACATGAAAAGGCTGATCACAGGGCTTATAATACGTTGCTTAATGCAGTGAATGTGATAATACATAACATTAAAATTTAGACAGGCTTTTCTTTTGGTGTAATAATCCAAATTAAATCATTTTTTTTAGTGAATCACACCAATGACTGAGGCTTACTTACATCGTATTATTCATATAAGAACAATTTTGAGTCACATAAACTGACATTCATAGAATAGGAGGGATGTTGGAGGAGTTACACAAACCAAACATCATTGTTACGAACAGGGGGAGAGAGACATGCGTCGAGGTTTCCATGCAAACCGCATCCAAAACATCAGAAAGCATGGGCTGTTATTGGTCATGATTTTGCCAGGCATCGTCTATCTGTTCATCAACAATTACTTGCCCATGTTCGGCATTGTGATTGCGTTCAAAGATATCAATTTTGCAAAAGGAATCTGGGGAAGTGACTGGGTAGGCTTCGATAATTTCGCCTATCTGTTCCAAACGCAGGATGCTTGGGTGATTACCCGAAACACGTTACTTTACAACGGCGCATTTATCGTGCTTGGAACAGTGCTCTCTATAGCTGTGGCCGTATTGTTGAACGAGGTAAAAAAGCGATTTGCCTCCCGACTGTATCAAAGCATCATTTTGCTGCCCTATCTGATCTCGATGGTCATTGTCGCTTACTTGGTTCTGGCATTGCTCAACGAGGAAAACGGATTCGTCAACGATTACGTGCTTCCTTTACTGGGGATAGACCCCGTGTCGTGGTATGCGGATTCCGGTAAGTGGCCCTTTATATTAAGTGTCGTATATCTATGGAAAAACGTTGGTTATACATGCATTGTTTATCTGGCCTCAATCGTAGGCATCAGCCAAGAATATTATGAATCCGCTACGCTGGACGGAGCATCCAAGTGGAGGCAAGTCTGGAGCATTACCCTTCCTCTGCTTAAACCCACGATGGTCATTATGGTGCTTCTTGCAGTGGGACGCATCTTCAATTCCGATTTCGGATTGTTCTATCAGGTTCCGCTGAATTCGGGTGCACTGCAAACGACTACCGATGTCATTGACACATACGTTTATCGTGGATTGATGACTTTTGGGGATTTCGGAATGTCATCCGCTGCCGGACTGTACCAGTCCATTGTCGGTTTTCTGTTAGTATTAACGACCAATGCGATCGTTCGTCGCAAAAACCGGGATTTGGCGCTGTTTTAGCTAAGGGGGAGAACAACATGTATTCAAATAGGATATATCAAATGGCTGTTCACCTCGTGCTCATCATGATGGGAATCGCTGCAGTGTTTCCGTTTATACTTCTGATATCCGCTTCCCTAACCGAGGAACAAGCCATTATCAGGGATGGTTATCGTTTGTTCCCGGCTCAATTCAGCTTCGATGCTTATGTGTATCTGTTTAATCAGTATTCGTTGATTCTGCGGTCGTATGGAATTACGACGTTCATCACGGTCGTGGGCACGATCGTTGGATTGTTGATCACAACCCTGGTCGCTTATCCGCTATCCAGAAATGTGCTTCCATTTCGTTCGTTCCTGTCATTCTTCGTATTTTTCACCCTGCTTTTCAATGGGGGGCTGGTGCCGATGTACCTGGTTTATACGGATCTCTTCCATTTGAAAGATACCATCTGGTCGCTAATCATCCCGAATTTACTGACCAACGGGTTCTACATTTTGTTGATGCGCAGTTTCTTTTCCACATCAATTCCCGGCGAAGTCGTGGAGTCAGCCTATGTGGATGGAGCCAACGAATGGGTTATTTATTGCAAAATCGTTCTCCCGCTTGCTCTCCCAAGCCTGGCAACCATTGGTCTGATGCTCATGATCTCGTATTGGAACGATTGGTTTAACGGTCTGATCTTCATCAATGACGGAAGCCTCTACAGCATTCAAAACCTGCTTAATCGAATGTTGTCTGATGTCCAGTACTTGCAGCAAAGCAGTTTGTCTGGTCAGACAGCAGTTGTCTCATCCGTACCTCTCGGCAGTGTGAGAATGGCTATTGCCGTAATCGGCGTGTTGCCGCTGATCGCAGCGTATCCGTTTTTCCAGAAGTTCTTCGTCAAGGGATTGACTATTGGTGCCGTAAAAGGTTAGTTATGCTTCGTATCCAAGATGTCTTATCCAAAAGCAAACATGGGGAGTGAATGAAGATGTTCAGAAAAAGATTGCCTGTGGGTTTCATAAAGGTAATGTCCTTAATTTGTGCGGCCCCTCTATTGTTGACGGCATGCGGAAACCCAGACAGTAAGGAGGGGGCAGAACTTGGAAAAGCTTCAGCAACAGACATGTATGAAGTGGTCATGACGTATCCAGCTTTTGGGGATGTAACAGATGTTAAGGAAATTCAGGAAGCCATCAGTGATATTACAGCGGAAAAGGTAGGCGCCACCGTGAAGCTCTTGCCTGTTAATGGATCGAACTATGCCAATCAAATGAACTTGATGCTGGCGGGCAGCGAGAAACTGGATCTGGTGTATACCAGCGTATGGTTCGGCCTTGAATCCCAAATCGGCAGGGGGCAGTTACTGCCCATGGACGAATCGTTGAATGAATTTGGTAAAAAGATACTGGAGGCTGTTCCGGAGGAAGCCGCAGAAGCCGGGAAGATGAATGGCGAAACATATGGCGTTCCCAGTATTAAAGCTTGGGCACTTTCCCCCAGTTTTGTGATGGACAAAGAGCTTGCCGATAAACATGCTATTGACCTTAGCGCCATAAAAACCTGGAATGATATCTCTGCTGTATTGCAGCTTATCAAGGACAAGGAGCCGGGTGTCACGCCGATTGTCAGCTATAACTCACAGGAAACACCCGGACAAGCCATGCTGAATTTTGATCCATTGGGAACAGCACCTGGCGTACTGGATTTTGGCGGGGAGGACTTCACCGTGCAGAACCTTTTTGCGACTTCGCGGTTCTCCACAATGGCTGACCTGATGCGTGATTGGTATCAAAAAGGTTATTTCAGCAAAGACGTCGCAACGTCACAGGAAACGGGGGCCAATCTGATCAAGGCAGGCAAAGCCTTCTCGTATATCCGGAATATCAATGAATGTTACTCGGAATCACTTGCGGCTGGGACTGAACTTGTATGCGTCCCCCTTGAGGATTCGTATATGACACGAAATAGCGTAGCTTCCAACATGATGTCTTTGGCAAGGAACAGTGAGCAGCCGGATAAGGCGATTCAAGTATTGGAACTGTTTTACTCGGACGAAGCAGTCATTAATCTGTTTACGAATGGGATCGAAGGCAAGCATTATGTTAAACGGGATAATGACCTAATCGGCAAGCCGGATGGCGTTACTGCAACAGGATACGATTCAAACCAATATGCCGTGGGGAACAATTTCCTGTCCTATATATGGGAAGGGAACGATCCTGACATGTGGGAGCACTTGAGGGGCGAAAATGAGAGTGCCGTAAAATCAAGGGCGATGGGTTTCAGCTTCGACATCAATCCGGTCAAAACACAAATTACCTCGGTGGCCAACGTCCAAAACCAGTATGATGCAGGCTTTCAGACAGGAACTTTTGACCCGTCAGAACTGGGTGCTTATCTCGACAAACTAAAGAATGCAGGCGTAGAGAAAATATTGACGGAAAAGCAAAACCAGTTAAACCAGTGGCTTGAAAATAAATAGAAGGAGCTGATCACGCATGTTTAATCCTGTCATTGATGTTCACCACCATATCATCTCTAAAGAAATGCAACGAAAGCAGCGGGAGCTGGGAATGGAGATTCCAAGTTTTATGCCGAAGTGGACGCCCGAGATCGGGATGCAAAAAATGGATGTATGTGACATCTCGTTTTCATTCCTTTCAGCCCCGTCAGACCTGACGTTCATCGACCAATCTTCTGCCAACGCATTGGCACGTAAAATGAATGAAGAGCTCGCATCGTATGCTCAACTTCATCCTGAGCGGTATGGTGCATTTGCAACGCTTCCACTCCCCGATCCCGCAGCAGCCATGGAAGAAACCTTGTATGCACTTGATGTTCTTGGGATGGATGGTGTTGCAATGCTGACAAGTTATCAGGGTAAATATTTAAGCCATCCGGATTACACCGAATTGTTAACCGAATTGGATCGACGCAGTGCTGTTGTGTTTCTACATCCCATCCTTATACCACAAAAAATCGCTGGGCTTAGTCCTGCATTGCTTGAGGGCACCTTCGATACAACGCGGGCTGTCACTACGATGGCTGTTCATCGCATTTTCGACCAATATCCATCCATTACGTTCATTCTTCCCCATACAGGGGGCATGGTTCCGTATATCAAATGGAGAATTGCGCTTGCCGCTATCGGACAAGATTCGATTCAGGTTGAAACAACACCGGAACAATTTCAAGCTGAAATAGCCAAACTGGACCACCTTTATTATGATTCCACGTTGAACCTCGGCACGATCCAAAAGTTGATTGCGCCTGATCGGATTCTGTTCGGAGCGGACATACCTTGGCCAGCGGACAGCGTCCTTCGGATACAACGGGAGTCGGTATTCCATGAAGCACAGCAGATCAGCGAAGAAAACGCGAAAGCGATCGCTTATGGCAATGCCTTTCGTCTATTTCCCCGCATTTCTAAGCTTTTTGATATAGAGAAAAAGTTAATTTAAAGTGTTAGGAACCGATAACTCAACATTACAAAACAATAGTTTAATCTGTCATGACAATGTAACAACAAAACAATCGTTCTTGAAACGGTTGTTTTGTTGTTAACACCCATTAGTTACATTCTGGTTCCTATCTAATAAAAAGGTGCCTACTTTTCAAGTAGTATGAGACATTTTAAGATTAAACGAAAGGTGGTTAAACAGAGGGCGTATGTAATGAACAAAAGTTATATGCAACGTTGCTTTGACGTAATAGAGATCATCCCGAAGGAGTTGCAGAGAATATAGATCGCACCATTACTTTGTAGAAGATATGCATAGTGTGATCGTCAAATTAACCGATTACGTGGGAGATTCATTGAAAGTAATTGAGGGGATGGTAGCGCCATGCCAATTGAAATCAAAGACATTGTAGTGTTTTAATGAGTAAGCTTCAAGATCATAGTTTTTAATCTAAGTATTCTTCGAGTTGCTGACGAGTTGAAGACATTAACTGGCGAAACCATCTTTATCGGTGTCTTGAGTGATGATTCCGTTCTTGCCACGCATATTATTCCAGGTAGTTTTCCGACAAGGACACATTATGAAAAAGGAGAAAAATTGCCTGTTATTAAAACGGCGGTGGGAAGATATATCTTAGCCTTTCAATCACCTGAAATTCAGGAGCAAAATCGGGTTTTGCGGTAGATAACGAGGAAGCCGATCAAGGAGCAAAGAAAACAGAATAACCCTTCTCAGAAATGAGGTGGGTATCCTGTTTATAAATGTTGGCATTTTAAAGTGCCCTCAATCATCATGGAGAGCCTTTTTTTGGGGGAGTAGTATAGTTTAGTGTTAATCATCTGAACTAGTGAGTAGAAATTTTCCGATAATATTCTCGTTGCTATCGTACAAGTTTATATACTTATCGAATTTTGGTTCATTCATACTCTGAATTGCTTCTTCGGGAGTTTGTGGCAAATCTTGATTCATATCTGAAGTCTTGATGTAACCTTCAGTTCCGTCTACACCAAAAGCCTTAACTAGATCTAATTCTGTTTCATCATGATAAATAAATGAACCATATGTTTGACCGTTATCATTGATTTTTATTTCCATTTGATCTTTAGAGGGACTAGTATCGGCAGATGCAGCTCCCCAGCCATAAACTCCTATTCCAATCCCTAAAGCACAAGTCACACCAACTGTAATTAATTTTAGTGATTTTGTTTTCATTAGAATATCCTCCTAATGTTGAATGAATGGTGTTTTAGAACCACCGTCATATTCATACTTACCAGACTGTCAAACGGCAAACACTGCCTCAGTTTCGTAATCCCCAGATCCTTAACCCCAGTCGAATCTATTAAATTACTCAATTTCAAATTAATGTAACATTTAATGTCGTAATTGTAAACCATTTTTAGGTTATTTAGATTCTTATGTAACCACGGAAAATTCACTGGCATATTCAGTCGCAATAGAGGGCAACCGGAGGAAGGAACAAATCCTTTTACAATCATTGTCAGTACGGTTATAATACAATCACCAGATGGATTACCCAACAAAGTTAAATATTGTAATTAGACATTGGAGGTATGGTTATGGTCAAGAAGAAAATGTCCAAAGCCCTCAGCGCAGCTTTAATCGTTTCTATGCTGGCTACTGGCGTGATAGTCGCTATCCAAGGTAAAACAACGTTAGAGGCATCATCAGGTGATAAAAAGGTTGAAGTTATTAAAGCACAAGCGTGACCTTACTATGAAGAAGCTTAGGTGCGACTATATCGTCCCAATTAGGGCATATTCGAAGCACCTGATGCGAAAACCTCAGCTCGGTTAACCGAGCTGAGGTTTTTTCATTATCATTATGAATTGATGTCGAGGGACAAGATCATGGTGCGCAATTACCAATTATACATTGGCACCTCGTGCAGGTACCTGGGCAATTTTACGATGGCATTCAGCCACCACTTGGCATGCCTTACGGATGGATTCGATTTCATAATCACTTTTTAAAATGATCATGTTCGTATCAGGCCCCATTCGTAATAGCTTGCATAGCGAGTCGGGCGAGTCCGGTGCAAAAGTAGGAGCGCGCGGCGACGTCCAGGATTTGTTCTTTGCGCTACATACGTATGAGCTCATTTTGTTCTTTAGTACGGGGGCACATGGACGTGAGAACCTTCTTTTATTAGTACTACATATTTGTCCATATAAAGACAGTAACGCATGGAGCGGAGAAACGAACAAGATCTGTTGTGTTCGATGAAATGAAGAATTAGACCGTAATCATAAAGTTGTAGACCGGGTACAGGCGTTAAGCTAACTGGGAACATGAGATCAATAAAACGAAAAAGGCAGTCGACCAACGTGATCGGCTACTTTTGTTCACAGTTTGTCATGTCAGCTAGAAACCGTTACGATGTGTTATATGGAATTTATCTTTGAGGCTCAATCAGTTATAGAAAAGAGAAAGGACAAGCGGCATGATACAAAGAGAAGGGAATGTAGCTTGCAACGCCAACTCAGAATATATATGGTGAGCAACGGGACTTGTTTAAGGAATTAAGCAAAAAAGATGATTTATCTGTACTTCAGAGAGATCCAAAACTTATCTTAGTTGAACTATATTTTATAAGGAGACACGTAAGATGGAATTAAAATTTAGGGAAAAGGCTCTGTTATTTTATTTGATCGAGGCTAGATACAATGATTTGGAGTTACGAGAGGAGCAAGTATATCAGGAAATTGAAGATCTATACTTTAAATTTAAAGATGAGTTAGAAAGAGAATATGGGGAAGACTGGCGAGAAATTTAAAGCAAGGAGGTACCCAAGAAAATGATTTATTGGAGTATGCAGACATCAGAGGTTTGGAAACAAGCTCAAGAAACAGGTTACTTGGAGGGAAGCTCTGAACACTTAATGTTTCCAAAACAATACATATGGATGATGGAACAAATGAAAACAAGATTACCTAATTATAAAGGTGAGTATCCAATCTGGCTATGGATCAAAAAGCCGGATATGAGATCTACCGGACATTTTGAGGGAGGAACTAAATGCGTAAGATTGACCATTGATCTCAAGGAGACAGATGTACTAATATCAGATCTTGATAGATGGAACCTGGTACTGAACAATGGATTTTGCTCTGATAATGAACATGAAGAAGGTGAGTTTAATAAGGGGATACTAGAAATGACGAAAGAAGAAAGTTGGGAGCGGATTTTTGATTTAAATCGAGCGGTTGATGTTAATTGGACAGGTAATGGTGCATGGCTTCAGGGAACTACGGGACGAATCTACTTAGAAAAAGTGAAGAGAGTAGAGCAATATATTAGTCGTAAATCAAAGTTATACTAATAACAATTATAACAATAAGGTAAATAAGACATATCATGACCTCTTTTCAAATGTTGTTGGGGGAACATTGAAAAATCCTTCCTTTTAATCGTTACTTACAATTCCAAGTTAGGATATGGCCAATAGCCTAAATGTGTGAGGGCTAAAGTCATTAATCTGGTGGTTTAGTACTCTAAACTCATCATTCATAATGTCAGAGAATATAGTTGATAAGCATTATCATTCATGGTATATTGTTAACCAGTAAACTAAATATTAGAATTTATTTAGAATAACTCTATTTTTAAAAGAATATTTTTGTTTACAAGTAAATAAGGAGCGATCAAAGAATGATCTCAAAAGATCGAACAAAACAGTTGCTTTATGACCAATTTATCCGTTTTTTACATGTGTATGAGAACCACAAGGATACAGAAATCGAGCATTTCCTAAGTATCGCCCAGCGTGAAAGCATCGAGAAAATCCCTCAGCATTTGACCGCGGTTCATATGATAGATTGCATAGGCAAGCATGAGCCCATTAACAACACGGGTATTGCCGAGGCGATGAACTTGTCCAAAGCAAGTATCACCAAAATTGGCAACAAACTGCTGGAGGAAGGATTCGTCAAACGTACGAAAATGAACGACAACAAAAAGGAGAGCTATTTCCGGTTGTCACCGCAAGGCAAAAAGATCTTTGAACTGCATGAACGTTTGCATATACATGAGGCTGAGCGCTTCTATCGTACTCTTGACAAATATTCGGAAACGGAGCTAAAAGTAATCCATCAATTTCTTCAAGACAGCAGTATAAATATTGAATCCAGATAGAACAAAGGAGAGTGAAGCATATGAGTCTGGCAGAATTGATCAGGGAGCGCAGGAGTATTCGTAAATGTAACTCTACGCCGGTGGACCAGGAGTTGGTTGTTGAACTACTGCGTAAGGCTATACGGCTTCAACCATATCTTGAGTCTGGCTCATGGCGTGTAGTATATGCCGGAACTCCAGAAGCACGCAAACGGTTGGTGGACTGCATGCTGGAACAGATGTCACAAAGCAAGCTCGGCAAGCTGATTCCAGGGAAACTTCTGGATGTTTTTAAAAAGAGATTTACCGATATTCCTGCGCACGTCATTGTTATGTCGACTGTAGGACCGAATCGTCTGACCAATGACCGTAATTATGCGGCTGCCTGCGGGGTGATGCAGAGCTTCCAACTGTTGGGCTGGGAACGAGGGTTAGGAATGTTGTGGGATACAGAGTTCATGATTCAGCATAAAGGGTTCTTCAATGGAATTGGCTTACGTGAGGATGAAAGATTTGTTGGTATTCTTCATATAGGATATTACGACAAAGTACCAAGAAGTCGGAAAAGGACACCAGCCGAGCAGAAATGGACCGTATTGCGAGGGCAGTCTACATAGAAGAGGAGGATGTAAAATGAAATTGTCAGATTTGGAAGGAGACATGGACGGTCCGAGTGAGTTTTTGGATCGACCGGTATCACAGGATCTAATCCTTGAGTTACTCAATCATGCCGTATGGGCGCCAAATGATGGCCTCCGAGAACCGTGGCGATTTATCTTTGCTGATAACCGGTATGGGGACATCATGCAGGGATTACAGAACCAGGCTCCTGCGTATCTTCTGGTCTTAGTGAAGGAAGAGGCGGATCAATATAAGCGGGAAGAGGACTTTGCAGCTGTCTGCTGCCTAATTCAGAATTTCCGCTTGCTGGCTCATGAGCAAAGTCTGGGTGTGCGCTGTACCTTGCATGACTGGATGTACGACCCGAGCCGTACTGAAATGTTTGGTGTACTGAGTAACGAGCGCATTGCTGCGGTTCTGGAATTGGGATACGGTGCAAATCAGTGGAAAGGAAATACGAAGTTACCTGAGACTCAACTTCATTTTGAACTGCTGTAAGTTGGGGACGATGGGATGAGACTCCAAATGGAAAACCTCGGCTCGTCATCGTCTTGAGCCGCTTATTACATAATAAATATAGGAGGTATGAGTATGGTCAAGAAGAAGAAAATGTCCACAGCACTCAGTGCAGCTTTAATCGTTTCTATGCTGGCTACTGGCGTGATAGTCGCTACTCAAGGTACAACAACGTTAGAAGTAGCGAAGTCAGCAGGGGATAAAAAGGTTGAAGTTATTAAATAAAGCATACGCGAGACCTTCTAGAAAGTTAAAAGAACCTCAGCTCGGTTAACCCGGCTGAGGTTTTTTTCTGTATCATTATGCATTGAAAAAATGCAACCCTAGATGAAATAAGAATAGAAAAAAAGTAAAGTGATGCCGCGGGGCAAGAGCTTCTACCAAGTGCCTATTAGGCGTATCTAATCATTATTTTGCCCTTTAATTCGTTAAGCTGCTCACGAAACCGCAAAATCAGTAAGAAACTTTAGAATTTTTTAATATCTTACCACTATTTTCTTAAACACTCTTTTCTAAAATGAGTGGAAAGGGAGGCAAAACAGGAAACAGAATGAAAGACTAAAGTTAACAGTGAAAGGATGAATTTAGAAAACCATGAAAAAATGGCTCCGTAAGGATGCTTCGGCGGCCATGTTCTTCCTTGTGCCAAGCGGCATCGGATTTGCACTCTTTTACCTTATCCCGTTTGCCATGGGCGTGTATTATTCGTTTATGAGCCATTCGGTAGACGGTCATTTTGTGGGACTCGATAATTATCGTGAGCTGCTCGGAAGTGCTTCTTTCCTCAAAGCAGCTTCCAACACGTTATATTTCAGTACGATCAGTGTTCCACTTATGATCATGCTGTCATTGGGGCTCGCGATGCTTCTACATAAAAATGTCTATATCCAAAAATGGCTTCGAACAGCTTATGTGATGCCGCTTGTTGTGCCCACCGCCTCGATCATCATGATTTGGCAGATCCTTTTTGATTGGAACGGGTCCCTTAACGCCTGGTTGGATAGTTTCGGATACGGACGGGTGGATTGGATGAAATCCGAATCGGCACGTATAGTCGTGATTATGGTCTATATATGGAAGAACATAGGTTACAACGTTATTTTATTCCTTGCCGGACTTCAGCAAATACCGAAGGATTACTACGAAACGGCTCGTATTGAAGGTGCTGGTCGTTTACGGCAATTTCGGAGTGTTACACTGGTTTATCTGACTTCGACGATGTTTTTTGTAGTGATTATGTCCATTATTAACTCATTTAAAGTGTTTCGGGAAACGTATCTGATTGCTGGCGGTTATCCCCATGACAGTATTTACATGATGCAGCACTATATGAATAATATGTTCATATCACTCGACATTCAGAAACTAACCGCAGCGGCATCCTTGATGTTTGTCAGTATACTGCTGATCGTTCTAGCTCTGTTTGCGATGGAGCGTCGGCATCGGCAGTACATGGAATAGGAGGTGAAGTAAAGTCTGTGCGAATAGTCTACATATTGAAAAATGGTGTATTAACATTCATCCTGAGTGTTATTGCCTTGATCTTAATATCACCATTTGTGATTATATTCACAAATTCGATGATGACAGAACAGGAAATTGGGATCAATTATGGCCTCATCGGGCAAATGAATGAAGCCGCCGTAGGTAGAGACGATGCATTTGCAAACCTGAAGCTGATTCCGGATAAGGTCTCCTTTGCACAGTACGGGAAGGTATTTATCGACAACCCGAAATTTATGATGATGTTCTGGAATTCGGTGTTCATGGTCGTACCGATTATTGTAGGTCAGACTCTTGTTGCGGCTCTGGCTGCCTATGCATTCTCCAAGCTAAAATTTCGCGGCCGGGACTCTATGTTTTTGGTATATGTCATGACGATGCTCATGCCATTCCAAGTCACGCTGGTACCCAATTACATTATGGTCGATATGCTTGGGATGCTGAATAGTACAAGTGCCATCATTCTTCCTGGCATCTTCGCAGCTTTTGGCGTGTTTATGCTCAGACAATTCATGCTGGACATTCCCTACGCCTATATTGAAGCTGCCAAAATGGACGGAGCAGGACATTTAAGGATATTTGTTACGATGATTGTTCCGATGATCAAGCCAGGATTAGCCGCACTTGTGATTTTGCTCTTCGTTGATTATTGGAACATGGTGGAACAGCCTCTTATTTTTTTAGACGACCCGTTCAAGCAGCCGCTGTCCGTCTTTTTATCCACGATTAATCAAAGCGACAAGGGTATTGCTTTTGCTGCATCCATGCTCTATATGGCCCCGATGGTGATGGTATTTCTGTATGCGGAGTCGTATTTCATTGAGGGTATTCAATTATCCGGAGTTAAAGGTTAACTTTTCAGTGCTGGTTTTGGGAGGAGAAGAAAGGATATGGAGTTAAATACAGGGGCTGCTGAGCAAAGACAAAAGCGAATCATTCTAGTCGTGTTCATAAGCTTTATGGGATTGCTGCTGGTCTTCACATTGTTTAGCAATACGCTTCAATCGCTGACCTTACCGAAAGTGACTACGGAGCAGCCGAAAATGGGAGACATCCAGTTAGTTATTGAAGGTAGCGGAATCCTTCAGCCGATCGCTGAAGCCAAGTTATCCGGTTCAACCGAGCGGAAGACTCAGCAGATTCTTGTGAAAGAAGGCGATCGTGTAAAGAAAGGACAGAAGCTCATCACCTATGATAGTCAATCGACAAAACAAGAAATTGAACTTGAAGTAACAAATCTGGATAAGCAGAAGATTGAGCAGCAGAATCTTCAGGACCAGTTCATCCAATCGTCCCTCGAAGAAGATGAACTTAAGCTGCGCAGCGCACAACGTGAAATTGAAAAAGGCAAACTTGATATTGCTGCGCAGGAGCGCAAGATCAACGAAATGAGAGAACAACTGACCAAAGATCAGGTACTGACCGCTCCGTTCGACGGTATTATAACGAAGTTGAACGCGGTAGAAGGACTGGCTTCCGCAGGTGAGCCAGATATCATTGTCTCGAACAGCGGGCAAGGGTACAAGTTCGAGGTTAATGCGGATGCAAAGCGTTTGTCCAGGTTAGGGATATCCATCGGAGAGCGGATCAAGGTAGAGGTAGATACAGATCAAGAGCGGCAAGCCAACAGCATGGACGGCATCATTGAAGAAATCATTAATGCAGAGCCACTTATAGAGGGAGCATCTGATGAAGGAGCGGGGATGGTAACCCTCCCTCAAAAGATCCTTCGTATTAAGCTCCTCGATGCCGAACTGAAGGGAGGTGAGCAGGCTCGGGTTAAAATCGAGAAAAGTTCTCTCGATCAAGGGCTGCTTGTTTCCAATGAAGCTATTCATCAGGACCGGGAAGGCACTTATGTTTTTGTAGTCGAGGAGCAGCCGGGGGCACTCGGTAATGTATTTGTTGTTCGCAAAGTCAAGATTGAGTCCAGCGAGAAGAATGACAAAGAAACGATGATCCAAACCGACATCATCTATGCAGAGGATAAGATCATTCTGAAAAGTAGCGAGCCTCTGCAAGATGGCGACCGTATCCGCTTGGAATAGTGAGACGTAACAATAAGAAGAGTTCAGGAGGAATTATACAATGAAAAAGTGGATTTTGATCCTTTCTATGGGGGTTCTTATCACGAGTTTAACCGCATGCAGTTCCGGGGGAAGTAGTACAGCGGATAAAGTGACATCGAAAGATGGAAAAACAGTCCTTACCCTGTCTGTGACAGAGTCGACCCCATTCTATCAAACAGTGGAGAAAAAGTTCGAAGAGAAATACCCGGACATCGATCTTCAGATCAATGCATATAAGACGGGAGAACAATGGGGATCAGGGGACTACGAGAAGTATCGGAATTCTATGAATACAGCCATGTTATCGGGAAAAAGCATGGATATCATTGAAGTTGATGACCTCCCATTCAAAGAATATGTAAGCAAAGGTTTCCTTCTCGACATGAACGACTTGCTCAATAAAGATCAGACATTGGATAAAGACGATTTGCAAATGAATATTTTGGACGGTTTGAAGGTGAATGATGGAATGTATACCGTACCTTTGGGGTACATGTTACGAGCATTTGTAGGAGATGGGGAAATGCTGAGCAACGCTAATGTTAAGTTTGATGATAAGACCTGGAACTGGAAAGAGTTTGAGAAGGTTTCAAAGGAAGTAATCCAAAAGAAAAGCGGTACCGATGAGGTTTATGCGTTAGCGTCCTACCCGCCCGAACTCCTCTTTCAGGAGATGCTTGTTGAGAACTATGCTGCATTTGTCGATCCTTCGGCCAAAAAGGCCACATTCGATTCTCTCGAATTTGTGAATCTGTTCGAGCAGGTTAAACAAATGTACGAGGAAAAGATTGTGACATCGGAAGAAGCAAAGCCGGGCAATCAAATGTTCAATTCCACGTCAATTACGTCGCCAATTGATTTTATCGAAGGTCCCTACATGCTTTTTGATCAACCCAAGCTGCTGCAATCACCGCAGGCGGGAGAAACCGGAGATCGAAAAGGCTCGCGAGTAGCTACTATAAAACAGTTCGCAATCCATGCTAAATCGCCCGTAAAGGATGAAGCCTGGAAGTTCATCAGCTTCTTATTGTCGGAAGAAGTGCAAATGCTAAAAGATCGAGAAGGATTCTCGATGCTTAAATCCGTGAATGAAAAGAAAATTGATGATCTTCAAGAAAAAGTTAAAAATGGCGAATACAAGCTTCCAAATGGGGAGATGGCAAAAGTATCGGATGAACAGTTCGCCGTGTTTAAACAAATTGTTCAATCCGCCGATCAATATGTAGATCTGGATGTTAAAGTGTTAAGTATTGCCGGAGAAGAGTCCGTTGCATTCTTTAGCGGACAGAAAACTGCCGAGGAAGTAGCCAAACTGATCCAAAACCGGGTCACAACTTATCTAAACGAATAGGTAAATGGCGGGAAGCAGCCTGCATTCGTGCGCTGCTTCCTGCTTCACAGAATGAAAAGCGGGCAAATGTCTTTTTATACAGGGAGGTAGATTCATGTATAGGCCGAAAAAAACAGTTGTGACAATACTACTCAGTGCCGCCGTGTTGGGTCATTTCATGGCCCTTGACGTATACGCGGCATCCACGGCTGATCACCTCGTTTCCAAAACTGCTGTAGCCGCGTCTGGTCTGACATTAGATCAACTGGGCTCAGTTTCGTTGAAGCAGAGCGTCCATGTAAAGCTGACCGGGACGGATGTTTTTACTCAGCCAGGTGGAAGTATTCTCATATATACGCTTCGTTACAGTAACAGCAGCGGCAATAGGGTGGATCTTATCGATTATTTTTCCAAGATTTCTACGCCGAGTGGTACGACTATAAAAGGAAAAGCAGTGACCCGTGATGCTGATAAACGAACGGTGCCTGCGAACAGCAGCCTATCTGTGACATACTATGCGAACATTGGAAACTCGACAAAGGTCAACGGGATCAAAATTTCCATGTTCGGATGGGATTTTAACAGCGCAAATTATCAGAAAAAGCTGGGACAATTCACGATTCCTGCTCAGTACTCATCTATAATTCCGATAGGTAAGAGCAAAAAGATCACAATAAATAATCTTCCTGTCACAGCCAAGGTGGATACCTTGCAGAGGTATAAAATTAATGGAAAAGTGTATGTTCAATTGGGACTAGGGCTCTCAAACGGAGGAACCAAGATGCTAAGTGACCCTGGGTATAAAGCATATCTAAGGTCAGCGGGCGGTTCAACATTTGAGCTTGTACCCGATTCAGCCAGCTCAGGCTACAAACTTCAGTCTCAGGAGAGCAGAGTCATCAGTTATTGGGCTGAGATACCCTCCACGATGAAGACACCTGGCATGACTCTGCAGCTTGCGCAGGAAGATGAAGTATTGAAGATCCAGATCCCAGTGCAATCGTTCAAACTTCCCGATGCAACCCCGGATGTTGCTGTAGTGAAGGGAAAAAGCACCAAGATCATGATGAAACAGCAGCCAGTCACGGTCAAGGCGGAACGGATGCAGCGAATGAATCATAATGGAAAAGTATACATGAGAGTGGCCGTTCAATTTGCGAACGGTGGCAAGAAGGTACTAAGCGATCCAGGATATAAAGCACAACTGAAATCGGCCGGGGGCTCAGTATTCGATCTTGTGCCTGAGGATGATACAGGAAGCAACTTCAAGATCCAGCCAGGGCAGAAACGAACGATATATTATTTGGCAGAGGTTCCATCCAACCTTAAAACAGAACTTATGACGATGCAATTTACGCAAGAAGACGAAACGTTGAACATGATGCTACCAGTAAAAACCTTCAAACTTCCAGCCGTCACCGCTGATAAGCCTGTGCCGGATTATGGCATCAGAAAAATTTCGGTGAACCATCAAACGATTGAAACGCAGCTGAAATATGCTTCTGTATATACTGAGAACAATACTGGCAAATGGAATATTCAATTCCGCATTAAAAATCTCAGTGAAAAATCCGTGAAGCTGCCAGCTTATGAACTTTCCATCTTTACGGATGAAGGTTATAGCATTCCGGTGAATGCCAAGGCATTTGACCAACAAACGCTGAAGCCGATGGAGGAGAAGCTTATCGATCTGGATGTAGATGTGCCATTGCATATGAAACAGAATACGCTGCAACTGCAATTGACGGAGCCTGCTATGGAAGGGAAGATTAGCTTCCCGACGGCCCTTTATAAAATTCCATATGCTCAGGAAGGCAAAAGCCATCAGGGCTCAGAGAATATCATCGAGAATAGTCACGGGACATTTGGCGTGAAGCTTAGCTCATATCAGCGGCTGCCATGGGGAGATAAAGATCAGATCGTAGCCCGAATCAGCATTCGTAATACCAAAACGACGACCGTGCAGCTGCCTGTGTTAAAAGCAGCAATAATTGCTGGAATGCGGGATCTCAGTAATACAGGCCAAATCGTGGTACAGGATAACCAAACGACCTTGGCGCCCAATGAAACCGTGGAACTCTATATCCTTGCCAACATACCGTATTCGTATAATTTCAATCAATTACGAATTGAGCTCCAGGAAACAGCAGGCGAGGACATTACTAAATTTCTGTCGTTGAACTTTAACGCGTTCAACAACGTTATGAGCCTGGTTCCTGCAGGCGACTCTTATCCCATCCATACTCCGGGCAAGAAATCAGAAGTCCGTGAACGCTTGACCACCATTTACCATGACGCTAAGTCCAATCTAATGTACACGGAACTGGAAATGACCAACCAGGAAAAACGGCAATCCAAGCAGTCACAGTTAGTTGCTTACTACAAAACACCAGATAACGAGTATTTTGAGGCAGAGGTTAGCCAATCGTCCGCCAAAACCAGTCCGAAAGGGAAAAACCTGGTGACGGTCTGGAGCAAGCTTCCACTAAATGTGAATACTTCGCAGCTTGAACTGTATGTCGGAGAAGGGGTTGCGAATGGAAAGATGGCAGATGTGGGGGATGAACTCACGGGCTCTATTAATACTGTTCGTTTAGCACTTAGCCCTAGAGTTGTACAACCAGCAACGAACCTGCAACATGTGGAATTGTTTCCGTATCAGCTCAACATTACGAGAGGTGAAGGAACGCTTAGCGCAGGGGAAGATATGCTTAATATCGTTATTTATTATGATCTCTTAAGAAATGGAGATTATGAGACAGGTTCTACTGACCATAAGCTCATTATGGAAGTCATTGACCCGAGCGGGAAATCCATAGAGAAGGTATTAACACTTGGTACCGATTTAACCGTTGGCAATAATAAATCATACTTCATGAACTTGAATACCAACTTAAGCAAAATCATAAATAGTGGGACAGTTCGAATCAATCTGTATGATGAGTTCCAAGGACGAAGAATGTTGCTCGGAAGTCAAGTCTATCCATTCATATATGAAGAGCAGGCCAATAAACCAGATAGCGAATAAAGATAATAATATACAAGCTGTTGGAGGACAACATCTCTGAAGATATGATACTATATTTTCGGAGATGTTTTTTGTCGACGGACAAGAACATACTCCCATCAAGGTCGCTTTTTTAGGCGACTTTTTATTTTATCGGTACACGGGGAAAGGTACCCCTGCACCAAAACATCATAACTGATTGAGCTTGCTTTCAGGCTCTTCACCATTTTCTACACGTTTTATATTCTTTATAAAGAAATCATATCTTGTTTTATGAAATTTCCGACCATCAGGCATTCCTGCTGTATGGGGAGTAAGTATCACATTACCCAGATTCCGGAGCTCGCTGTCAATAGGAAGCGGTTCAGATTCAAACACATCCAGGCATGCGCCTGAAATATCCCCGTTTTTTAATGCATCAATCAAGTCTCTTTCGTTGACAATGCCTCCGCGGGCTGTATTGATAAAAAGAGTGGTATTTTTCATTTTTTTGAATGCCGCTTTGTTGATCAGCTGTTTGGTTTGCTGATTCAAGGGTACATGTACACTGACTATGTCCGATGTGCTTACAAGAGTATCGAAGTCCGTCATTTTCACAAAACCATCAGATTGTACAGTGGCATTTCTCGCATACGCCAGCACATTCATGTCAAAGACCCTGCAAAACGCAGCTACTTTTTTTCCAATAGCACCCAAACCGATAATTCCAATCGTTTTTCCTTTTAACTCACTCCCTGTATAGTCCAATTGATTTTCATCCATCTTGTTTTTCATGAAAGTATCAAGAAACGGTATGTTTTTATAATAAGACAATATCAGTGCCATGACGTGCTCGGCCACTGCCTGTGCATTCACTCCTCCAGCATTGGCCACCCAAATGCCGCGCTGTGTACAGGCAGGGACATCCACATTATCAAATCCTGCACCTGTCTGTACCAATTTTAATTTTTTTGCGTTAGAAAGCAGGCTGTGGTCCACTTTAATATGTTCAGGAATGATTACCTGGCAATCTTCAATATGATGCAGCATTTCTTTTCCGGGCGGAACAATTACAACGTTCCAGTCTTGCGGAAAACTCCTTGCAATATTTGATTTTGAGGTCTCGCTAAAATAGCCAACGATCAGAATTTTCATTGCTAAACCACCTTTCATAAGCTATACCATTCTTCGAATAAAACCCGTTTGATGCACGTCATTTTATCCTTTTAATGGTTGGCTGGTAATAGCTAGGAAGAGAAGTAAGGAAATTAGCGTACCTTCTTGGAACGAAGTAAATATGATGAGAGATCGATATTTCCCAATAATATATTCTAAATACAATTTTATCAATAAAATTTCATCAAGTTCTATTGAGTATAACCATTTAGAAAATGAAGAAGTGTTAGCTTGCAAATACGTTTGCCCATATCAACACGAAAGTGCCAAACGGAATACGTATGCTATGAAGTCCTATACACCTCATTCGGTCGCAATACTAATCAGAGGTGACCAGGATGTTAAAAATAAAACAATTCAAAAATCAGTTGAGGCTTATGTGAAAAAATTAAGTTTTTATACCCGTTAATCTGTGTGATAAGATGAGATTAACGGGTTTTTATTGCGATAAAAATTCTGGGATGGGGGCAATGAAACAATGTTCTTGTCCTCAGACAGGTGGCTATAAATGTCGAAGGATAAGAACATGTTCCCTTTGAAGTCGCTATTTTAGCGGCTTTTTTATTATGGCTTTAGCCAGTTGAGTGCGTGAAACGCGCGAAACAAAAAACCACCCGCTATGCGGGTGGAGGGATCGAGGGTTTGACCACCAAGACCATTCCGATAAAATTGAGATGTTCAGGCTCAAAAGAAAGGAATGGTCTTAGATGGCAAACAAGAGCTATAGCCTAGCTCACACAAAGTGGATGTGCAAATACCACATTGTATTCACCCCGAAGTATAGACGGAAAGAAATCTATAATCAAGTGAGAAAAGATTTAATCGAAATTTTCAAACGTCTGTGTAAGTACAAGGGAGTAGAAATTATAGAAGGTCACATGATGCCCGATCATGTTCACATGTTGGTAGCGATTCCACCGAAAATGGCAGTCTCCACGTTCATGGGATATCTAAAGGGGAAAAGTTCACTAATGATATTCGAGAAGCATGCCCAGCTCAAGTATAAATATGGCAATCGAAAGTTTTGGGCAGAAGGGTACTATGTGAGTACAGTGGGTCTAAATGAAGCAACGGTAAGAAAGTATATTCGTGAACAAGAAGCACATGATCAAGCGTTAGATAAGCTGAGTGTAAAAGAATACGAAGATCCATTCAGCAGTAATCGGAGCAAAAAGAAGTAAAACCAGTTTAACTGGTGAGTGAAAGTGACAAATAACACTGAGCCTGAACAGCCCTGCTGTCAGGCTAGCGTCTTTAGGCGCAGTTTGGCAACAGGGGGTTATACCCCAAGAGCAAACCACCCGTTGGACGGGTGGTCCTGATTTTATCAGAACAAGGTCGTGTCCCGAGCCAAGGACAAGAACTTGTTCTGATAACCGGAATGAACAAGAACATAGTCCAATTGCCGATTAGCCGTTATCAAATCGTTATGCTGTCCGTAAATTCATTAAACTAACGGGCAGGTTAGCATGAAGGTATGATAAAATAAATTTGAATATCTTTACAAAATACGGGGAGGGGGATAATGCTAGTTCGTTTGGCCGCGTTGGAGAATATATCTCAGCTTGTTTAAATGCTTTGGGACTTTTCAAATGAGGAATGTGTTGATACCGTTGTTACATTTGAGGAATTTAATCAGATTTGTAGTGAGTTCTTGGTAAAAGCAATCAAAAGGGGAGACTGATATATTTGGGTTGCATAAATTAGTCGGAGTCTTGTCTCACATACGTATCTGCAGCTAATACATAAAGTTCCGCGTGTAGCTGGGTTTAAAGAAATTAAAACAGATTAGGTATGAGTAGGAATGAAATACATAAGACGTACTCCAGAAACACAAACCAAGATAGACCAAGCCTTGCTGAAAGAAACCATCTATATAGCTTCTTAAAACTGAGTGGAGTTTTACTCTGTTCAAACATGGGTGCAAACGAAAGCTTAGTATTGTTGTAAAGGAGAAAGTTTTGGACAATTGAATAGGAGGAGAAGTTTTTATATGGCAATTTTTTACCCAACGCTAGATGTAGTGAAGCAGCTAAAAGTTGTGCCAACGGAAGGAGAATGGCACTTGCTTATGTTTTTAGCTGATTACTTAGACGATACATATGAAGTTTTTTTTCAGCCTCAATTGAATGGGGATAATCCTGATATTATTGTACTGAGGAGAAGGACGGGAGCATGGATTATTGAAGTGAAAGATTGGCATCTACAGCATTATTGTGTGAAAAGAGAGAACATATGGGGGCTTGTTAACCATAGTGGTGATATTAAGTCTCCACTGAACCAGGTACACAGATACAAGGAGAATATGTACTCCCTGCATATTGAAGGACTATTAGAAAGTAAAGTTTGGAATTCGTCGATGTATGCGATATTCCAAACAGCTGTTTACTTTCATAACGAGACCGAAGAACGAGCTCTAGACTTTGTTCAGCAAGAAACCAGGAGTGATCATGACTATATTGATATCTTGGGCAATAACTCATTGAACGCGACGAGGTTGAGGCAACTTTTGAGAAAAAGAAGACTAGATAGAACATCTGAACTGTTTACGGACGAAATTTATATGAATTGTTTAAGATATCTAAAACCATCCTTACACGGGATAGAAAATATGGAGCCTATAATTTATAACAAGAAACAAATGGATTTAATACAAAGTAAATCAGTGCATCAAAAAATTAAGGGCGTTGCGGGATCTGGAAAGACACTTGTGCTTGCCAAAAGAGCCATTAACGCATATTTACGAACTGAAGGAAGGGTGCTTGTGCTTACCTTCAATATTTCGCTTAAGAACTATATACACGATCAAATCAGTCGCGTCCGGGAAGATATCGCTTGGGACAACTTTGAAATTAATAACTATCATCAGTTTTTCAATAGTAAGTGCAATAATCTAAATCTCGTGCCTCACCGTGATGATTATGAAAATGTAGATTTCTTTACACCGTATAGAGAGAATATTATACCCTATGATGTTGTTTTAATTGATGAAATCCAGGATTTTCGTATTGAGTGGCAACGTATTATTCGTCAGTTTTTTCTTACTGATAATGGCGAATTTGTGCTTTTTGGTGACGAGAAACAGAATATTTACGGAAGAGAATTGGATGAACAAAAGATCAGAACTACAGTACCCGGAGCATGGAATAAGTTGGACCAGACTTATCGCTTATCTAATCGGTTATGTGAACTTGTATCGACATTTCAAGAGTCGTTTCTATTACAAAAGTATGAGAAGGACGATTTTCAGCTACTTCTAGATTTCTCTTCTCCAAAGTCGGAGTATCTAAAATATTTCTATACAAATGAATTTTCAACAGATCGTGTAAGTGATTTGTACAGTATAATCCGTTCGATGGGGGCTCATCCTAATGACGTATGCTTTCTTGGTATGAATGTAGAAATATTGCAGGAATTCGATTTCTATATTCGAGATAGATTCAATGAGAGGACGACCACTACTTTTGAGAACTTGGAAACTAACCGAAAACTTAATCGGGAAATACAAGATTCTCACATATTAAAGATGAAGATTGATGAACTTCGTCGAAGCAAGAAAGCGAATTTTTGGATGAGTGCCGGCACGACTAAACTGTCCACAATTCATAGTTTCAAGGGATGGGAAATTAATCATCTGGTACTTATCATCGAGGGAAGATCGGGAGAAGAAGAAACTGGAGAGTTAATTACAATGGATGAACTTATATACACAGGATTGACCCGTTGTAAAAAAAATCTAATAATTATTAACATAGGAAATAAGAAATATCACCCTTTCTTTGTGGAGTATAGCAGTTTGTTTGATAGCTTCGATCCAGATTGGAAGCCTACTGAACGAAATGGAAAAAGCGAGTTTGGAACTGTTGCACCAAGCCAAATCTAAATTACAGTCTTCGGGGATTAACCCGAAAACTGTTCAGCTTAAGGGAGATCCTGGGCATGAAATATTGAATTATGCAAGGGATACCGAGTAGCAACTTTATTATTATCGGAAGCCGTGGGCTAAAGGGCATAAAAGAAATGATGCTTGAAAGTGTCAGCCACAAGGTTTCACAGCTATCAAGTTGCCCGGTCCTTATTGTACATTAACTCCTCCGAGAACTGTTTAGATGATGCATTATTATACGGCGGGGAACGTTTATAGTATAAATAAGTGTTAGAAATCATTCTTCCTGGGGTTCAATCAGAACTCATGACAGATCTCAAAAAATCAATACCATGAAATAATAAAAAGCCCGCAAGGACGCGGGCTTTTGTTAGTTTTAACATCGAGTATACATTACCTGCCGGAAATTTCATTCAGCGAGATTTCTTGTTCCTCCAGCAGTCGTTTCAGCTTTTGGCGCTGCCGTTTTTCCTTCTGACGGCGCTCTTTGTCCTCAGCCTTTAGAGCCTTGAGCAGGGAGAAACACATACCGATAAGGACAATAGCGAACGGCAATGCGGTTACAATGGATGCCGTCTGGAGGCCAGTTAACCCCCCGCTGATTAGCAGTACTACTGCGATGGAGGACTGCATGATTCCCCAGGTTAATTTCACTCTTGTACTTGGGTCCAGTTTGCCATCTGAAGTGAGCATGCCCAGTACAAAGGTAGCTGAATCAGCCGACGTAATAAAGAAGATCATGATCAGCATTGTGGCGATGAATGCCACGATCGTGCCCAATGGCAGCTGCTCCAGCATAAGGAATAAAGCAGTTGTCGTATCTTCCTTGACAGCCTCCGCCAGATGAGCGGCATTGAACAATTCCATGTGAAGTCCTGTTCCGCCAAAGACGGAGAACCAGATAAATCCGAAAAGACTTGGAATAACCATGACGTAAATTACAAATTCCTTTATGGTTCTTCCTCTGGATACCCTTGCGATAAAAGTACCGACAAAAGGAGCCCACGAGATCCACCATGCCCAGTAAAATAACGTCCATGCTCCAATCCAGGTTTCTCTTGAGAACGGCGTCAGTCTCAAACTCATGTTAATAATATTCTGCATGTAACTGCCCAAGGTTGTTGTGAATGTGTCAAATATAAAAGAAGTCGGTCCAGTCACCAATACAAACAACATCAATAACAAAGCTATAACGAGGTTGACGTTGCTCAGAATCTTAATACCTTTATCCAGACCGGAGGTTGCCGAGATTAAAAACAGTACGGTTACAACTATGATAATGACAACCTGAGACAGAGTCGAGTTAGGAATACCGAATAAGTGATTCAGACCCCCGCCGATCTGAAGAGCACCCAATCCAAGCGAGGTCGCAACACCAAAGATGGTGGATATGACCGCCAGAATATCAATAACCTTACCAAGCCAGCCAGCAGCAAGACGCTCACCGATCAGAGGAATAAAGGTTGAACTGATCAGCCCTTTGTATCCTTTCCGGAACTGGAAGTAAGCAAGTGCTAAGCCGATGACGGTATAGATAGCCCAAGGATGCAGCCCCCAGTGGAAAAAGGAATAACGCATTGAAAGTATGGCTGCTTGCGTTGTTTCGGGTACCGCCCCCTCAGGTGCAGATAAATAGTGGGATAGCGGTTCAGCAACTCCCCAGAAAACCAGCCCAATGCCCATACCCGCGCTAAACAGCATGGACAGCCAGGAAATCGTAGAATACTCCGGCTCATCATCGTCATCCCCAAGCCTAATACCCCCAAACCGGCTGAACGCCAGATAGAAAGCAAAGATCAGGAAGAACAGTGTCGCTAGCAAATAAAACCAGCCAAAATTCTGAATAGAGAAGTTGTAGGCAACATTAGCCACATCCGCTAGCTGATCAGGAGCGACGGCTCCCCATATTGCAAACAGTGCAACGATGATAATTGTGATTGTAAATACCATGATGAGACCTCCATTATGTAAGCTTCAGCCAACTGTTTCCTTAGTATGTGCTAGTCCAACTTGTAATATTTCGAAAAGCTAGCTGTTGATAAATTAAAACAAACCGCCATGTAATGAAACACTCAGCGGTTTGTTTTGAACTTGCATGAATAATATATGGTCTATAATCTCTTGTTAATCTTAGATATTGTATCATCTCATCTAACTAGTTTTATTCATTTATGAAAAGATATCTGGAGAAGGCTGACTGTCATCTTAAATCTACATATCCTTCAGATTATATTGCATGCGTGTAAGCATGTCGGTCATCATTGCAACTTCTTCTTTACTGATTCAGGAAGGGGCAGTGCTAGCTTCATTGATGATTTGAGTCATTTCTTCCCTGCTGATTTTTACGGATGAATCGTATATCTTAATGGAGCGGCGTCCATAAATAATTTCGTTAAAATCGTTTATTTGTTGGTGTACACAACTCAAAATCCCTAAAGCTTTTGCATAATTTTATCCTGGTTGTTTAAAAATGAGTAAGGATAATATGCATGAACCCCAGTGACTAGATACAAATAAATAATCAGGAATAGCACGTAAAAGGCTATTAGCTTAGAGGAGTGATACAAAAATGAAAGCAGTTGTGATTAATCAATATGGAAGTAAAGAAGAGTTAGTTGAGCAGGAAGTGAATAAACCGAGGGCAGAAGCCAATCAAGTGGTTGTAAAATTAGAGGCTACATCCATTAATCCAATCGATTGGAAATTAAGAGAGGGTTACTTAAAAGAAATGTATGATTGGGAATTTCCTATTATCTTAGGCTGGGATGTAGCCGGGGTCATAACTGAAATCGGTTCAAACGTTAGCAAATGGAAAGTTGGAGATCGAGTATTCAGTCGTCCTGATACAACACGTTTCGGTTCGTATGCTGAATATACAGCAGTTGATGAGCACCTTCTGGCAAAACTACCTGATTCAATCTCATATGAGGAGGCTGCGGCTGTACCTTTGGCTGGTTTAACAGCATGGCAGGTACTGTTTACTCATGGCGATCTAAAAGAAGGTGAAACTGTACTTATTCACGCTGGAGCTGGTGGTGTAGGTATGTATGCCATTCAATTAGCAAAAAATGCCGGCGCTCATGTTATTACAACAGCAAGTGAAAAAAATCATGAACTTCTTTATTCTTTAGGTGCTGATCAGGTCATTGATTACAAAAAGGAAAACTTTGAAGAGATTCTAAAAGATATAGATTTAGTGTTTGACACGATGGGTGGAGAAGTAGCTGAAAATAGCTATAAGGTGCTTAAGCCAAATACCGGAAGACTGATTACCATTGTTGGTGAACCCAATCATGATACTGCTAAGTCTCACAATGTTTTAGCAAAGGGGATTTGGCTACAGCCAGATGGTGATCAATTGCAGAGAATGGCAGATCTGATGGAAGAGAAAAAGATAAAGTCGATTGTAGGGGCCACATTCCCGTTTAGTAGACAGGGGATTTATGATGCACATGCTTTGAGTGAAACTCACCACGCTGTAGGTAAGATTGTCATTACATTTTAAAAAAGGACCGTAAGTGTTCATCTTCCATCGATGAATGCTTTCGGTCTTTTTATGTTCATCCTGTACTAATGAACGACGGGATCGGTTTCCGCCTATCTTTGTTAACGTCTTCGAAAGGCTCCGCAAAACCCGCAATAATGTTCCCAAGTACACCACCCGGTACGTCCCGCCCAATCAAGTTGCCGCTTAACCAGCCAATAAGTCCACCAACAATGAGTACCCAGAGCAGATCCATGGATTTTTCTCCTTTCTTCGAGTTTATTACAAGTTATGTTCGGCTGAGTGGAATATACCTCACCTTCCAGTTGGTGGAGGAATCTAAAGTGTCTGTGCTAAGATGGGTTAATAGTTGATTGAAGCTGGTGAAAACAAGGCTAGATAGGGGTGTACAGTTGAAGAAAATCCTAGTCATTGATGATGAAATCGCAATTCGAGATTTAATTGAGCTGGTGCTAAGGCGAGAAAACTACGATGTGCAGACCGCAGAGGACGGCAAAACGGGCTTGCAGCTGCTCGACTCTTTTCAACCCGATATAGTGGTGCTTGATTTGATGTTGCCTGACTGCTCCGGATATGACCTATGCAAGGAAATCACCGGGAAACGTGCCGTTCCTGTGATCATGCTCTCTGCCAAAAACGAGGTAATCGACAAAGTGTTGGGACTAGAGCTAGGGGCGGAAGATTACATGACCAAACCCTTTGACAATCGTGAATTGCTCGCTCGGATCAAGGTCATTCTGAGAAGAAACGAGAACAAGGAAGAATCAAGTGAAGGTACAGAATTGAAATCTACACGCATCATTCATGAAGAGCTGACATTTGATCTGGAAAGCCGCAGGGTGCTGAAAAACGGTGTACCCGTGTCTTTAACGGCCAAAGAGTTTAAAATTCTGGAAACGTTACTCAAAAGGCCAGACAAAATCTTTACCCGGGATGAGCTGCTGCAGATCGGATGGGGATATGATTTTATGGGAGACAGTCGCAGTGTAGATATGACCATCATGCGATTACGGAAGAAGCTGGAGGATAACGCAGACGAACCGAAGTATGTCAGGACGATCTATGGATTTGGCTATCAACTTGGAGGTGGCGAGGCCTGAAGTATGCAACCCGGTTACTGCTGAATTATTTATTTTTCTCCGTGCTGTCCTTTGGCATCATCATTTTTGCGGTGAATAAAGCCATCGATTACTACAGCTTCATTACCATTGAGAAACAGATGATGGAGAAAGCGGATCTGTCCGAGTTGTCCTTCCGTGAGGTGTTATCTCAGCACAGGTCATCCTCAGGAGAGCCGCAGACAAAAGAAATTGTCAGACTTGCTCTAGAGAAGCTGAAAGCTTCGGGCAAGGAAGTACGTATCTATGACAGCTCCAAGCAGTTGCTGGGCCTGGCCGTGGATGGCATCATCATTAATGATGGCAAACCTCTTATTTTTGAAAAGAATATTGAGAAAGCACTGAGCGGCAGTTATGCCTACACCGTTACGGAAAATCATCTGCTTTATTTTGCTACGCCCATTCAGGATCAATTCTACGAGAACGCTTATGTGTATGAGTTCGTGGAGGACATTTCCTACTTTTATGCGATTATGGATCAAATCCGTTATATCCTGTTTGTCGGTGCAGGCGGATTTATTGTGCTGATTACCTTATCCAGCCTGTGGATTGCCCGTAACACAACCAAGCCGATTAAACTGTTGCTTAGCGCTGCGCAAAGTTTCTCTAGACAGGAGTTTCGGAGAGTTCATCTCAACCGGAAGGATGAACTGGGCATGCTGGCAGATGGACTGGATTCCATGGGGCGGCAGCTTCATGACTACATTCAGTACCAGAAACAATTTGTCTCCAACGTATCTCACGAGTTAAAAACACCCTTGGCAGCCATTCGTGGTTTCTCTCAGTACTTGGTTGAAGGGGAGAACGAGGACAAGGAGTTGCAAAAAATCTATGCTCACCTGCTGCAGGAATCAGATCGGCTGACACGTTTGATTAATGAACTGTTGTTGTTATCCCGATTCGACAAGGCTGGTTCTAACGAACTGGAAGTCGAGAAAACGGAGATGAACGAACTGATTCAGCAAGTTGCAATGAGTATGGGTGCCAAGGCTAAGGATAAAGGGATAGAGATCAGAGTTAGTCAGGAGGAGGAAGAACCGGATGATGAGGGTAAAACAAGAGTTTACGCCAACGTGAATCCAATGCTGATGTCCCATGCAATCGCCAACGTTGTGGACAATGCCATCAAATATTCCGGCAGTCCATCGCTGCTCGAATTAAATTTGGAACATACGCCAAGCGAGGTAGTTATACGGATACGTGATCAAGGTATTGGTATCGCGGGCGATGAGCTGGAGCGAGTGCAGGAACGTTTTTACCGGGCGAAAAATGCAAGCACAGCGAACGGTTCAGGTCTTGGGCTTTCTATTTGCAAGGAGATTGTCGAGCGGTTTAATGGTTATATTGACATGGAAAGTCAAATCGGGGAAGGAACAACCGTTACGATTGTGTTGCCCCGTGCGGAAACACGCGGGTAAATAATTAACGTTACAAGATTGGTACATTTCTGTTATGAGACTAACAAATGATTTATTTATAATCACTTCATAAGAACAAATCACACATTTATGGAGGGATCATGATGAAATTGATAAACAAAGCAACAGGTGTTATCGTACTAGGTGCTCTACTAACGGTGGCATTAGCGGGCTGTCAGTCCAATGATGCTACGCCCCCAGCAACCGGACAGAACACAGCGAATGAACAGAGCAAAGGCGAAGGAGCAACAAATGCTCCTGCTTCCGAAAGTTCTGAAGAAAAGGGTACTGAAGCTATTAAGGAAGGTTCGATGGAGAAGGAAGGTAATGTGGTGCTAAAGGAGCTTGCTTTTGTCTATAATGAGCACACCATTGCGATTTCGGATACAGCGAATGAAGATCAGATGGAACAGATGCTGGGCAAACCGGATAACCTGAAATCTCATACGTACAGTGCCGACGATGGAACAAACATGGATACGTTAATCGGTTTTACAGAAAAGGTCTATACGTATCCTGGTCTGGAGATTAAAACAATCAGTATACCAGAGGGAAAACAAGACTCCATCTTTCATATCGAAATCACAGATCCCAAGTACGCGACAGTGCGAAACATTAAAGCAGGAGATAGCCTGGATACACTCAAAAACGCCTACCCTGAGGGGAAACTGCTTGGTGATGGAGCCCCTAATGAGGAGGATGACTTCCGTTACGAGCCATCCAATTATGTGGATGTGATGTCGTTCCATATCAAGGATGCCAAGGTGGAGAGCATTCAGATCTACAGCCTTCTGGACTAATATTTAGGAATCGATGTTGGTAAGCCATTCATACGATTCACCTTTAGTACCTGATAAAAATGAAAAGTTAACCCTCATACTCCTGAAAAGGAGCATTGAGGGTTAACGTAGTTTTAGGACTTTTAAATTAAGCGCTGCTTGGGCAAATGCAGAATAACGTTGAATTGATCACCATGAATTTCAATTTTGATCTCCCCGCCGTGCAGCTCAACGATACTTTTCACAATAGACAGCCCTAGGCCGGAGCCTTCTGTCTGGCGGGATTCATCTGCTCTTTTGAAACGCTCGAACAACTCTTCCGCAGCAAAATCAATCTCATAAGCAGCAGTATTTTGAATTTTGAATAGCACCAGATCATCAGACTCGTCCAAATAAATATAGATTCTGGTTCCCGGAAGCGAATATTTCTGCGCGTTGCCAATTAAATTTTCGAATACACGCCAAATTTTATTGCCGTCCAAATGTGCATGGATCGGGAATTTCGCAATCCTCTCCCGAATCACAGGCGACGCTTGTCCTATACTGGTGTTGGACTCGGCAATCGCCTGTGTCAACAATGTCGCGACATCGACGTACTCAATATCCAGCTCTACTGTACCGCTGGCCATCTTTGAGATTTCGAACAGGTCTTCAATCAACAGCTTCATCCGTAGCGCCTTCCGGTCCAGGGTTTCAATATAGGCTCGGGTGGTCTCTGTAGACAGATTTTCTTTTTTTAATAAATCAACATAGTTGATAATAGAAGTAAGTGGGGTCTTCAAATCATGCGATACGTTGGTAATCAGCTCTGTTTTTAACCGTTCGCTCTTCATCTGATTCTCCAGCGCGCTTTGATACCCGGCTTTCATATTGTTAATATAGCCAGCAAGCTTGGATAGATCATCCTTGCCGGTATCCTGAATTGTGTTCTGAATGTTCCCTTCGGCAATCTCTTTGCTCCCGTTGATAATGGCGATGAATCTTCTAAGCTTGGAAAGTATATATGGAACCAAGAACAACACGTAGAGCAACAAATAAAGTAGAAGCCACCCCTGTCCGTAATATGTGACTGCCTGCCAAATACAAATGCCGGCCATCGCGGTTAGCAAAAGCATCATGATGAGGCCAAACGTTAGTCTCCAGTTTTGTAAACTGGCTCTAAGACCGGTTCTCCAAATATGAAAGTAATCCATCAGCAGACTGCCATGCCAGAAGGAACGACTACTATGGGGTGCCTTAAAATAAAGAAACAGTCTGCTTGCCAGCAGGCAAAGAATAATAATGGCAAGCAGTGCCTGGATGTAACTTGAAGTTGAATAGCTCAGACTCAACCCCGTGTATGAATACCTGTTTATGAGTACGAGGCTCCATAAAATCGCGGCGACAATGATGACAATAAGGTCAATTGGAACCTTCCGATCGGCTTTATTTTTTCTCGATTTTGTATCCAATTCCCCATACCACCTTTAAATATTTTGGGTCTTTGGGATTGATTTCAATTTTTTCACGAATGTTTCTCACATGTACGGCAACCGTATTCTCTGAAGTGAAGATCAGTTCATTCCACACGCGCTCATAAATCTCTTCGATTGAGAAAACTCTGCCCTTGTTCTCCATCAGCAGCTCCAAAATTTTGTATTCTTTCGGGGTCAATCTGACGTCCTCTCCATCTATCTCAACAGTCTTCGAGCTTTTGTTCAACACGAGTCCTCTTACTTGAATGAGCTCATCCCCGTTTGACTGGAAGGAACCTAAATTCGTAAACCGGCGCAGCTGAGATCGGACTCTAGCGATCAGCTCTAGAGGATTGAACGGCTTCGTAATATAGTCATCAGCCCCAACGTTGAGTCCCAAAATCTTGTCGCTATCTTCTGACTTGGCGGAAAGCATAATGATCGGTATATTTTTGTTTTCACGAATTTTAAATGTCGTTTTAATTCCATCGAGCTGTGGCATCATGTTGTCCATGATAATAAGATGAATGGTTTCTTGTTCAAGAATTTCCAGCGCCTCCAATCCGTTAGAGGCAGTTAATACATCCACATCTTCGCTTTTCAAATAAATAACGAGCGCTTCTCGAATTTCCGGTTCATCGTCTACAACAAGAATGTTATTTATAGCCATTAATTCTCACCTTCATCACGATATTTCTTATATTTACTAATCCGGAACTCATGTATCCCGAAAATTCAACATGGCCGGGGGGAGCGTCTGCAAGCATCAGCTCCGCTGGTGATTCTTCCTGATCCGTGTAAAATCCATGCACCCCGAACCTGGACAGAATCTGCATAACCGGTCTGCTGTTGACGGTGTGAACATAGCTTTTCACCCCAAACTTATGTAGTGTTGGAACTAAATTGGGGTTTAGATACACACGGTATACAGGCATGGCAACCGCTGTCAGTTGTTTGTCCCTTACGAATTCTACAATACTTTCGGCGGAGGCGCCAGTTTTGTAAAGTGAATATATTTTGTTTGGAAAGGGGTGGATTCCCATAACCGTGTCATACATTTCCGGGCTGAAAATTTCAGGTATAATCCGGTTGAGCAGTGCAGGATCCGTACGTCGAACCTCATTGACTAGATGCGCAAACTGCTGCTGAATTTGCTCTTTGCTGCCTGCTTTCGTATCCACAATTAAGTCAAAATCAGGATATTGCTTCATCATCTGCAGTATGTCCGGCAGGGTAAGAGGGCGGAATCTTCCCATAATAAGCGAGTTTGCAAACTGAAGCTTTGTTACGTTTCGTCCGCGATGAGTGGCCAAATCCGGCTGTAGCTTCTGCGACCAATCATGTCTGGCTACAAGTTTCCCGTCCGTCGTCTGCACCAGATCAACCTCGAACAAACGGTACCCTCTATTGTAATTGGTTATAAACGCCTCATAAGAATTGGTGTAGCTAGCCCCGTTAACTCCACCAAATGCATGTGCAATAAGCCTATTTTCCTGCCAGCCGCTGGTGCCAAATGTAGAGTCCGGCTGATTCTGACCTGTCCTAACAAGCCCCCAGTTGAACCAGATCATTCCTGCCGTAATGACTATGAGTAAGGTTAACATCATCGTTTTCTTCATTCGTTGTGCTCCTTCGTTATCCCGATGTAAGACATACTACAGGACGCAAATGAAGAAGGAGTCGTATAAAAACGAAGGAATTTATGAAGTTTTTACATTTCACTACCAAACGAGATTTCTTCACTGAAGAGAAGACATTCACAGTCACAACTTTCCGCCTAGTCACGCCCCCCGTATGCACTGTTCAATGACCCCGAATGAAATGAAATTGGTACTTCAGAGTTTAAGAAGAGTTTTTTTGGTAATCAACAAGTATTAACAGATCTGAATTTTTAATTTGAAAAGGATAAATTTATGGCCTTACCGCTGGCAATACTACCAACTCTCTGAACACCGATGCAAACATCACGATGTTAAATAATTATTATCGCTTGTTTGATGCATCTCGCACTGACGATCGGGCTATGAAGGACTTGTTATCCCTGTTCACGCAGAATGCTGAAATTGTTTCAAACGGTAGCAGTCGTACAGGATTCGAGGTGGTTATTAAGACTTTTTATGAATACAATAAAGACATTAAACATATGTGGGATGCATGGGTTCTTCAGCCCGACGGCAGTTATCGAACTAACTGGGCAGTATGCGGGCAAGCAGTAGATGGCACGGTGTATGCGAAGGCGGGTATAGATATTATGCGTGTGAACGAGTCAGGGCAGATCGTGTATCTGAAGAACGTGCAGACGACTGAAGATGCTTACAATGAATATAACTCGTAAGATGAATATAGGTGGTTGTTACTTCATAGGCCTCTGGTAAGCAACCATTGCTAGTTTGCTACATAGTAACCCATTTTTTTGATCAGTAGACATAATTTTATCGACTTATATTTTAGATTCACAGCATCTGTGGCCTTCAACCGAACTATCCTAAAACTAAAGAAACCGATGGGACTTTACATAAGTAAAATGCCCATCGGTTTTTATTTTATCTCAACAATAAGATACCTTCTTATTCTGGTGGTGAAAATAGGTCAGGCTGGATAACTTGGCTAGGTACGTCGCGTAGAGTGAGCTTCATGCTAGTCTAACATGATTTTCTCGTTAACCATTTGATAGTAATACTCATCCATCTGTTCTGCCGTAACATCTTCTTCAAGATGATATATCCACCACGTCACAAGTAAACTAATGACCCCTGAATGATATTCGGCTAAGAGTTCTATGGGAGGTGAAAATGGTTTACCTCTTCTTTTTAATTCCAGAAAATCTCTTCTGGATATATCTCCGATATAGTTTTTGAAAAAGTCAGTAAATCCCTTGTCATTCTTCTGGTTTTGAACAATCGGCTCCAGTAAATTCTCCAACATGAATCTAGATAGGCTTTGCAAGGGCTGCCGAAGCCGATCTTCTATACTCATTTGTAAATAATCCTGAAGAACCCACGTGAGGGTAGCGGATAACAGCGCAAATTTATCCTCAAAATGTTTGTAAAACGTTGTACGGTGAACCATCGCTTTATCACATATCTCATTAATCGTGATATTGCTGAATAGTTTGCCTTGCTCAGATAACAGATCTCTAAAGGCCGTAATTAACAATTTATGAGTCCTGGCAACTCTTAAATCAAGCTTTTTTTCATTGATTTTCATCTACACCACTTCCATATCGTAGTTTAACTATATGCCATCGCTATATTGATTCTTACTATAAAAGAAATTTTGATTATATATTGGTATTATAAGTAATATTTTGATTGATCTACAAGTGTAGATTAAAATCTAATTTCTAGAAAGGATGAATCTTCAGTGTCTGACATGAAAAAAGCTGTGGTGATCGGAGCAGGGATTGCTGGATTAATTACTGCAAGAATGTTAGCTGATTATTATGAGGAAATATGTGTGATTGAGAGGGATGAATTCCCTTCGGAGCCAAATAACCGACAGGGTGTGCCTCAATCTTTTCATCCACACCGTGTACAACCACGCGGCGCGCTAATTATGGAACATTATTTCCCAGGATACAATGACGAATTGATAGCATTGGGAGCGATCTCTTCACACGATGAGAAGCTTATAGTTACTAATCGATACGGTACATTAGTTAACAAAGAGGATCCTTCTTCATTAAAAATTGCATCGTGCAGCAGAGCTTTGCTGGAATGGGTGCTGCGCAAACGAATCCAAAATATCCCTCATATAAGCTTCTTAACAAGTATGGAAGTTACCGGACTCATCGTATCTGAAGACCAGCATGCTGTTACAGGCATTTATACCAAAGAAAGAAGCGGTGAAAAAAGGGAAGACCAACTTCCAGCGGATATGGTTATTGATGCCTCAGGACGTTCTTCCAAATTGATTAGGTGGCTTGATAAAATAAGGTTGAATGTGCCAGAACCAGAAGTGCTAAAGGTATCTCTTGGTTATAGCACTCGTTATTACAAAATAAAATCCTCTATTCCAAATGAATTCGTGATGTCTGATTCAGATCCTGAGCAAGGTATTCGTGCAGGCATATTTACGCGCATTGAAGATGATATCGCTGGACTCATTCTTTTCAATGCTGGAGGGGAGGAGTATCCTTCAACTCAGCCAGAGGAGTTTCAAGAACAACTCAAGCATCTATTTGCTTCAGATAAAATTGTGGAGTTGATGGAACGGTTGGAGCCTGTGCAAGGGCCGCGCGGATATCGTATATCCGAGTCTATTCGTCAGCATTTTGAACTCATGGAAGATTGGCCCTCTGGTTTACTCGTCCTTGGTGATGCATTTTGCAGCTTTGATCCAATTCATGGACAAGGCATCACCGTTGCTGCGATCGAAGCTGAGACTATAGGAAAATGTTTGGAAGCACAGCGCTTGCATCCCGATCCGCAGTTTGAACGGAACGTATTGCTGCGTATGCAGCAGGCCATCGATCCGGCTTGGTGGCTTAGTTCCGTGGCTGACCTGCGTTGGAGAGGGGTAGAACATGGTGGGCCTTATGAACTGAAAGGAGTGGATTTTGCTCAGAAATATATCAACTTATTTACGAAGAAAGCGATGAAAAAAGCGGATCAGGAAAAAGATAACCATCTCTTTTTTATGCAATTCCTGATGAATGCTTTGATCCTTCCTCCAAGTGAATATTTCAAAGCGGATGTCCTGGACATGATTTTGAACGACAATGGTTCAGAAGAAGAAATGGAATTAAGAGCAGCGCTTCGTGTCCAGGATCCGGATTTGTACCAGCAAAAATTAGATGAGATCATTCCTTTATTCCAACTGGACTATGATGAAGAGATTAAGAAACTGCTGGAAACTCTTCAGCCTGCGATGAGCTAATAAAACAACTTAAAAGCTGTGTGTAGGGGTGAGTACAACCACCACAACTAATAGTCGAGAAACCCAGGTGATTCCATAGACCTTGGGTTTCTTTCATGTTTGAATGAGGACGTACAATTGAATAACGAGGTGACGGTGCTCGCAAGTGAGGAGGCTGCACCCTGTTTGACCGGAGCCATTCCGCTTATTAAAAGTAAAGTTACCCTCGAGCTAGCATGCAGCAACCATTTGAAACACTGTGTTACTTTTATGTTACAAATGTGAATCTGTGATACCTTGAACTAAATACGAAATAACATATATTTTATGAATTAATCTATGTAGCATAAGTTGTGCAAACAAATACATGATAAAAAACCGATAAAGCGGGATTCGTTTTTTATCCAGATCAGCTGAAGGTTTAAAAGAAAGGTGGGCTTACTAAATGAGTCAAACATTTCAATTTCCTAATGGTTTTTTGTGGGGCGGTTCCGTCTCTGCGAACCAAATTGAGGGTGCATATCTAGAGGACGGGAAAGGACTATCCATTTCGGATATCATGCCGCACGGCATTCAGACACCTCCAACAACAGAACCAACAGAGGAGAATATGAAGTTAATCGCAATTGACTTCTATCATCGATACAAGGAGGACATTAAACTCCTTGCCGAAATGGGTTTCAAAGTTTTCCGCACGTCTATCGCCTGGTCCAGAATCTTCCCCAAAGGGGATGAACTTGAGCCAAACGAAAAAGGCCTCCAATTTTACGACAACCTTTTTGACGAGTGCCGGAAATACGGAATTGAACCTCTAGTTACGATCTCTCATTATGAGACTCCTCTACATCTCGTTAGGGAATATGATGGCTGGGCGAATCGAAAAATGATCGGTTTCTATGAACGGTATGTGCGAGCCATTTTCGACAGATATAAAGACAAAGTGAAGTATTGGCTTACATTTAACGAGATTAATTCTATTCTGGAACACCCGTTTGTGGGCGGCGGGATTAACACGCATGCGGATCAACTTAGCAAACAGGATCTGTACCAAGCGGTTCACCACGAGTTTGTTGCAAGTGCTCTGGCGGTTAAAATAGGGCATGAAATTAACCCTGATTTCAAAATTGGTTGTATGGTCATTGCTATGCCGATTTACCCATTGACTCCTGACCCTAATGATATGATCAAAGTGATGGAAGCTGATCATAAGAATACAGGTTTCACGGATGTCCATGTGCGTGGTTACTACCCAGGCTACATGAAACGTTATTTGAAAGATAACGGAATTACCATTCATTTTGAACCTGGCGATGAAGAAATTCTGAAAAATACCGTTGACTTTATTTCCTTTAGCTACTACCAAAGTAGTTGCGAAACGGCTGATCCAGCCAAGCAAATTAAAGGAGAAGGAAACCTGATTGGTGGTGTTCCTAATCCGCTCTTGACCGCGAGTGATTGGGGCTGGCAGATCGACCCTCAAGGCTTAAGGTACATCATGAATGCGATGTATGATCGTTATCAGAAGCCATTATTCATCGTTGAAAATGGATTAGGAGCCGTAGATGAACTGATTACGGACGGAAATGGTAATAAAACCGTTATTGATGATTATCGCATTAAATATTTGAAGGAGCACTTGCTTCAAGTTGCTGAAGCCATTCAAGATGGTGTTGAATTGATGGGATATGCATCATGGGGTTGTATTGACTTGGTTAGTGCAACAACTGCAGAGATGAAAAAACGGTACGGATTCATCTATGTGGATCGTCATGATGATGGTTCAGGAACATTGGAACGCTATCGTAAGAAATCCTTCCACTGGTATAAAGATATCATTCAGAGCAACGGGAGCAGCTTGTTTCGTGAATAGCAACAGGTGCTGATGTTGGAATACGTATATTACAGATTAGCGTACAGGCCTACAGAATAAATTAAGAAAGGGCCGCCAGTCAGCGGCTCTTTCTTAATTTAATATTGATATTTGAACGATTAGGGAGCAGAATATGAGAAAAAAAATGTTTTTAATAATTGCATTATTTGTTGCTACATTGAATTTGCGCCCAGCTATTAATTCTATATCTCCGCTGCTAGATACGATTCGGGAAGATCTGGGGATGAGCGCTGCACTAGCCAGTTTGCTAACTTCAATACCTGTACTATGTATGGGCGTATTTTCACCTTTTGCCGTCAAAGCAAGTGGGAAATGGGGAATAGAACGAATCATTGGATATTCCCTGATTGTGGTGGGAATCGGAATAGCCACTCGGCTATTTACACAGTCTACGTTCGTTTTACTTTTATCCGCATTGATCGTAGGTATCGGGATCGCTTCGATTGGCCCGTTAACTTCAGGTTTTATTAAAAAGTATTTTCCCGATCATGTGCCATCCATGATTGCACTCTATAGTATTGCGATCACTGTAGGGGCTGCAGTTAGTTCAATGGTATCCATTCCCTTAGAGGCATACTTCAATTCTTGGCAGACAGCGGTAGGAGGGTGGGCATTAATTGCCTTTGTGGCAGCGATCGTTTGGTGGATCATGGTGAAGCCGCGATCTGAATCTGTTCATGTGAGTGAAATAAAAGAACGTCCGCAAATTAAACTTCCCTGGGGAAATAGAAGCGCATGGACGCTTACGCTTTCATTTGGATTAATGGCTATGTTGTTTTATTCTTTTACAGCGTGGCTCCCGTTAATGATTCAGGAAATGGGGTATAGCAAATCCTATGCAACGCTTTGTCTGACCATATTTGTTGTCATCCAAATCCCAATTAGCTTTGTACTTCCTATATTATTGAAGAACTTTCCTTCAAAAAGAGTATGGATGGTTGGTGAATCTCTGTTCATGATTGTTGGGTTGATTTTATTGATGATGAATTTCATACCGATGGTTTCCGTTGTACTCTTTGGAGTTGGAGCAGGGGGCTTGTTCACTTTAAACCTGATGTTACCGATTGATTCTACAACCAATGTGAACGATGCAACTTCCTGGTCAGCGATGCAGCAATCTGCTGGGTATGTTATTGGAGCGATGGGTCCAATATTGCTGGGTTGGATTCATGATGCTTCCAATAGTTTCACACCTGCTATGATTGGAATGATTGTGATCATCATCCTAATGATTATGACGCAAATTGCAGCAACACGAGGGAAAAAAGTAATGGAAAGCATCTAACGTAGTCTTCCCATTGAGAGCCATTAAGACTGAAAAGAGAGCCTAGAGGGCTCTCTTTCTGGTGCGTGTTTATAAAAAGATCGGGTTCTCTCTCATAGCTCTAATTCTGTATTTACCATTTCTTTGAAAACCTCTCGTCCCAGCCATTCTAAAAGGAACGCAACAGGAACCTGAGTGGTGATGTTAGTGGATTCATAATACTCTTCTTTTACATAATAAGGGATATTCACATCTGATATTTTAGCCATGGTGGATTGGCGATTGTTTGTTATCGCCACAATTTTATTTTGCTCCTGCTTGATCCGTTGGAGATAAGGTAGAACATACGGGTTTTCACCTCGCGTAGATAATGCAATCGTAACGCTGTCTTTTTGCATTTTGATATGAACAGGATAATGAGGATCTTTTATGTACACGGAGCATATCCCTAGATTTGAGAAAAATCGGGCTCCATACTCACCCATTATTCCAGAGCTCCCGATACCAATAAAAATGACGCTACTGGCTTTAGCAATTAACTTTGCTGCCGTTTGAATTTTTTCCTCCAATTCAGGAGATTGAGAACGTTCAAAAAACTCATACACAGCATGATGTGGACTTTTTAACTCCTGCTTCGTTAGTTTACCCTTTTGGGAAATGAGCATCTTAAGTTTTACTTTAAATTCCGAAAATCCCTCACATTGATTCTTTCTGCAAAATCGCATAATGGTGGCTGTAGATACATGAGTTTCATCGGCCAGCTCTCTAATCCGCATGTACGCCACTTTTTCCATGTTCTGAGAAATATAGTTATATAAAGATAGTTCCAATTCATTATAGGATGAGATTTGTTCACTGGTGAACATGGATATACACTCCCTTAGACCATAATAAAAATAATAGGTAACCTGCTTAGGCAGTATACATTACCTATGCGCAAAAAACAACGCGTTACATTTTTGTTACAAAAATCATTTCGTGTCAAAGGAAACTAAACACTTAAACAATATATATTTTCTTCTCTGTTCTGAGTAACATGACGTTATAACATATGTTTCGCACTTCCATTATAACTGGCTAACGCGTCCATGGTCAGAGAACGAAGGTGGCAACGAATAAACCAACCTACCCTTAACTAGTTCCAGTTTCAAGCTTGTTGAGCTTCCTTAGTCTGCTTGAGAATGTCACAATAGCTGTCATATGAAAACATAATGAGTTTGTTTTGCCATCCTCAAAAATTTAGCTTTACTACCTTAATATACGTCGAAGGAGCCTTACATCATGGATAAACAACAATTGTCCAAAGATATTCTCAAACTGGTTGGTGGGGAAGAGAATATCGATCAAGTTACGCACTGTATGACTCGACTCAGATTCAATCTAAACGATAACAATCTAGCAGACAGAACGACGTTAAAAAACACACCTGGCGTTATGGGTGTAACGGAAAACGGTGGACAGTTTCAGGTGATTATTGGCAATGAAGTTTCCGAAGTGTACAAAGCACTAGTGAACAATATGAGCATGAAGCCTAACGGAGAGAGTGCTCCAAAAGGTGGAAAGAAACAAAGAAATCCGATCAGCGCATTATTTGATTTCATCTCGGGCATGTTCACGCCAATCCTGCCAGCAATTGCTGGCGCAGGTATGATCAAAGGGATCGTGTCCATTCTGGTGGCTCTTGGTTGGATGACGAATACAAGTTCAACCTATATCATTTTGTCTGCGGTTGGCGATGGCGCATTCTACTTCCTGCCCATTATTCTGGCCATTAGTGCTGCGAAGAAAATGGGGAGCAATGTTTATGTAGGTGCTGCACTAGCGGCTGGTCTCATGCATCCAACCATTACAGCGTTGCTTCAAGAGGGTAATACTTCGTTTGCAGGCATTACGGTTATTGCCACATCCTATGCATCATCGGTTATTCCCATCGTCATTGCAATCTGGATCGCTGCTTACGTGGAGAGAGCGATTGACCGCATCACTCATTCTTCACTGAAACTGATTGTTGTACCAACTGTTACGTTACTCATCATGGTACCACTAACCTTGATCGCGATCGGGCCACTGGGTGGCATTATTGGAAACGGTTTATCTGGGGGTATCAGATGGTTATTTGATAACGTATCCATTTTGGCAAGTATCTTGATTGGTGGCACAATGTCTGTGCTGATTATTACAGGCATGCATTATGCACTGTTGCCGCTTGCAGTTGGTTCGATTGCAACACTTGGTTACGATTTTATCGTTCCGTTAATGTTCGCAGCTAATATGGCCCAGGGTGGTGCTGCATTTGGTGTGGGCTTCAAGTCTAAAAACACCCAAACCAAATCACTTTCATATTCTACAGGACTGACCGCTCTTATGGGAATTACGGAGCCTGCCATGTACGGAATTAACATGAAATTCAAAAAACCATTTATTGCAGCGCTCATTGGGGGCGCAGTCGCTGGGGCGTTTCTGGGAACCTTTTCTGTTAAAGCCTATTTCATTAGCACTGTAGGCCTTCCGGGAGCTGCCTCATATGTCGGTCCAGACATTAGCAACCTGCTCTTTGCACTGATTGCTGCTTTAATTGCATTCGTTGTAGCTAGCGTAATTACTTATTTTCTGGGCTTCCAGGAAGAGGCAGCTGCACCATCAGCAATATCCACAACTACACCTGTAGTAACTGAAGACACTACATTACAGGATCAACAAATATTCAGCCCCATGAATGGGGAAGTTAAGCCACTTAGCCTAGTTCCAGATCCTGCTTTTTCAGAAGAAATGATGGGTAAAGGATTTGCCATTCAACCTGCTGAAGGACGTGCAGTATCTCCGGTTAACGGCACAGTAATATCTGTGTCCAAGAGTGGACATGCTATTGGTCTCGTAAGTGATCTTGGCGCAGAGATGCTGATTCACATCGGTATTGATACTGTAAAGCTGAAAGGCCAATATTTCTCACCAAAGGTACAGGCAGGAGCTAAAGTATCCGTAGGCGATCTATTGATGGAATTTGACCGTGAAGAGATCGAAAAAGCGGGTTACAATATGATTACGCCAGTCATTATTACGAACATGTTTCAATATACCGATGTGCAATCGGCTGGGCGTACCACAATTCATGAAAAAGAATTGATGTACACAGTCAAAGCCTAATTTGATGTTATTAATAGCGGCAGTGATTCCAAGTTATCTCTGGAACGCTGCCGTTTTTAATAAAACACTGCGTTACTTTTGAGTAACAAATGTGATCTCATGTTAATTCAAACTAAAATGCCAAAATGTATATATTTATTTGAATAATAAAAGTAACATAAGTTTTGCAAAACAAAATTTATTACAGACGGATAGGTAGGATTACTCTGAATATGGAGAAATCTCTTATGGAGTTAACACTGAAAGGTGGAACACACAAATGAGTCTAACCATTCAATTAGCGGCTGTTTTAATGTGGGAAGGTCTTTAGCTACTAATTCAATAGAAGGGGCATATATAGAAAACGGTTTTGTCCCAGATGAGTGAATGTAGAATATTTATTTTAGTGAATAGTTAATTAATCTATTTTTCTAGAAATACAGAAATAAGAAGGTGCAATTGTTGAAAAATATGTGGAAAATATATTTATTAGCTGTAATTAGTTTTCTTAATGGCGCATCAGAATATGTTATTGCCGGGATCCTAGACAAAATTGCTGAATCTAGCAACATTTCAGTTTCTTCTGCTGGACAGCTAATTACAGTGTTCTCTATAGCATTTGGCGTAGGTACTCCTTTTTTAATTGCTTTCACATCTAAATTAGATCGAAAAAAACTCTTAGTTTATGCATTAACTGTATTCTCTGTTATTAACATTTTAATTGCAACGATAACAGGATATGAGATGCTTATCGTAGCTAGAATTATTTCAGCACTTAGTGCCGGTGTTATTCAGGTTACGCTCCTTACTCTTGCTGCGGTTTTGGCTGCTCCAGGAAAGCAAGGCAGTTCAATTGCTACTGTTATTATGGGAAATAGTACGGCATTAGTTATCGGTGTACCCATAGGCAGGGTTGTAGCTTCCCATTATGATTGGAACATCATATTTATTGGTCTTGGAGTAATAGGACTTATTCTCTTATTCCTAGCGCTGCTGATCATCCCCAAAGTGGTTGCTGAAGAAGTTGTTCCTTTGCGTGATCAGTTTAAATTCATCATGCAACCGCGTATTGCAGCAGCGTTACTGATTACGTTCGTGTGGTTAGGCTCATATTCCATTTTATTTACGTACATTTCACCGTATCTCCTTGATATATTTAGCATGAGTGATCAAGGTGTAACGTTAGCCCTGTTTATATTTGGTATCGCTAGTGCTATTGGTTCCAAAATAGGAGGACTCAGTACAGATAAATGGGGTACATTCCGTACACTAGCTGGTGGAATGATACTCCATGCCACTGCATTACTGTTGTTCCCGTTTATAGGCCAATCCATATTTCTTCTATATATATTACTTATTTTCTGGGCAATAGCAGCCTGGTCCTCAGGTACGCCGATCCAATTTCAGCTTATAAGTCTCGCTCCCGCTGCTTCAGGCATTGTACTTAGTTTGCATAGCGCGATTGGACAAGTTGGAATGGCTGCCGGAGCTGGTATCGGGGGTATTGCTGTCAACCACAGTTTGTTGAACTACATCCCATGGATCGGTGCGCTTGCCCTTGTGATTGGCATCGTAACAACGTTGCTTGATAACTCTCTATCTAAAAGAAAACAAACGAAAAAATCTTTGCAATAAATAAACACTTGTATCATCTTCGTTTGTTACATGCCTCTTAACGATGTATAAAACCTTCTATAACAATAAGAAAGCAGCTGACCCAAGTGATCAGCTGCTTTCTTTGTTTTATAATTCATAACTCATTAACCCAATGATAGTAGGTCCAACTGCACCAAAGTTTGATGTGATGGGATTAAGTTCGCAGCGAATGAAGCCGTAGACACGATCTCGTCAAGCTTATCGACGGTTTCCGCATACATTTTATGTACCGATTGAGGCGAGTACTAACCTCCAAGCCTTGTTACACCACAACTAACAATTCTCAAATTTGCATCTTTCATCTGATAATAGGAAAGTATTTATTTCATCGTATAGCAAAGTAAATCAACTGGAAGAGAATTATGTCGAGTTATTAGAAGAATTTTTTATTTGGTCGATATGAACAACAATCCTTAGCGGCAAATTTTCCATCAGTTATTGAAAACTATTTTAGGAAATATCTTAAAGGAGAAAAATTTTTGTTAAACTAAGGAGTAGGTTAGTGTAATTTCCCGTTTTAGATAACGTTATAATATAAACAGAGTTCAAGACATGAATACAATAAATGGAGGGGTAGGATTGAACAAGTATGTGTTACATATAGTTGCAAGTGTAATTTGCATATTGTTACCTGCTGTTGGTCTCTTATATGTTTTGTGGGATAGCCACCAACCCAAAATAGGACCTGTAGGAGACGGAAAACCGAATTATCCTTCAATATCTCAATGGATATCTATTGGTTCTTCTTTTATTCTTGGAGTAGTTAATTTACCTCTTTCCATAATTCGATATAAACAAAAGGCTAAAGAAGATATTAAAAGTTAATGCTTTATTACGCTAACGTAGAAACTATAATTGAATAAACGACGAGAATGAAGCTGCCTGTGTCGGCAGCTTTCATTACGTTAACGGGTAGGGTAGATGAATTTTGTGAATATACGCCAGATATGCGAACGATAAAAACATAAACTTTTAAGATTAAAGACATGCTACAGTCTTCAGAATTGCAGAAAAAAGAGGTCGAACCCGCCCGGATTTTATGGCTATCAGCCCTTCGATGGTGAAGTGCCTTCATGTACAAGATACGATCATAATCCATTAAACCGGAAGGAATATCTCTTACATGTCTTGAATCACGATAAATCTGAATTAAAGCTGGAGGCGAATGAGATGCTGGAATTAGAGTTTACGACTATAGAGGAGTGGGATGAAGCATTGTGGGCGCGGATGGAGCGAATCTATCATGAGGCTTTTCAAAGCGGCGCTAAGACAAAAGCGATTCTGCGCAGTATGCTGGACCGGAAGATTGGTTATTTACACACAGGCGTGCATCATGGAGAAGTGGTTGCGATGGCTGTTACTGGACTGGAGGGGAAGGTTGCGGACCGCATCTTGATCATCGATTACCTCGCGGTTGAACAGAAGATGCGTGGGTGGGGCATAGGGACCTGGATGCTGGAGCAGCTCAGAGCCTGGGCGTTAAGGGAACACCGGATCAAAGGTATGATTATCGAGGCGGAGTTCGGGACAACGGAGGCTCATCAGGAGCGCATTCAGTTCTGGCAACGCAACGGGTTCATCCTAACCTCCTATGTCCATCAATATAGAATGGTGCCAGAGCCGTATCAGGCAATGATGTTGCCACTGGATACAAGTACGCATGTGCCTGATGATGGTGAAGCATTGTTTCGTTATATCAATGCTTTTCACAAGGTTGCTTACCGAAAGAGTTAGACTGCATTCAATGGAGTTGTGGAAATGAATGGGGATAAACATTCTCTTTTGTGTTTAGTTTAATGTAGAGACTATTAAAAACGGACATATGAAGAACCAGTCTTCACACTTTTGGGTGGATCGGTGCTTTTGTTCATTTATATAAAAATTTATGTTTATCCATTGTGACTATCCTCTTTCAAACAGGATGTAAAATGATCAGTTCTTGACTGCGTGGTCAATAACTGATACATTAATCCCATGAGCAGACCAAGAGAATTTGATGTCGATCGTGTATTACACCAGTCTATGGAAGTGTTCTGGAATCAAGGCTTCAAAGCAACTTCTTATGAGGACCTTACGCGTACTACAGGAGTCAAAAAGCAAAGTTTGTACTGTGTTTTTAAAGACAAGCGATCGTTGTTCCTGAAGGCGCTGGCAATTTACCGTGAACAGGTTATAGCGAAACTGAAAGAGATTGAAGCCCTGGATTCGTCTCCCGTTGATAAACTGAATACCTTACGATATTCCCTTTTAGACGATGAAACTAGCTGCCAAGGGTGTCTAATTGTGAATGCATCACTCGAATTCGGAACAGATGACGAGCAGGTCACACGCGAAGCTGAGCTCATGGCAGAAGAGATTCAACTGGTATTAGAGAAGATCATAAGTAGTGGCCAGAAACAACAGTTAATTTCCAACCGGTATACGAGTATAGAGCTTGCATCTTATCTAAATAACACCATTCTTGGTGTGAGAGTTATGGAGAAATCAGGTTCATCCCGTGAACAGATCGAGACGGTTCTGCGTACTTCATTTGGCATGATCATGTCTTGATCTTTTTTTTGTGAAATTCTTGACTACGAAGTCAAAAATAATTAAAGGCGGATTAATACACCACGAAACCTTGAAGGAGGTGGGGCTTTTCGTTAAAAATCGTGTATTGATTCATTTGGAAATAACGTCTAGCTGTTAACCAGGCTTGTTGCTGTTTAACATCCCCTAGGTCAATTTATATAAAACGTAATATATGGAGGTTATTATGAATTATTCTCAATCCGTAGAAGCATTGTTCCAACCTATAGAGTTAGGTCACTTGAAGTTATCCAATCGGATCGTGATGGCGCCGATGACGCGTCAATTTTCTCCGGACGGTATCCCGGGTTCGAATGTTGCGGGCTATTACCGCCGCAGAGCAGAGAACGCAGTGGGGCTTATTGTGACGGAAGGGACAATAATTAATCATCCGGATGCATCCAATCAAGCCAATGTGCCGCACTTTTATGGCGAAGCTGCAATGAATGGTTGGGCACATGTTGTATCTGAAGTACATGAAGCTGGTGGTCAAATTATTCCACAGATCTGGCATATGGGAGCCAAAGGTCATGTTAATGATTATTCGGAAGCTGAGATTGCTACAATCGTTCAGGAATTCGCACAAGCAGCCTCAGAAGCGAAACGCGTTGGGTTCGATGGTGTTGAAATCCATGGAGCACACGGCTATCTGATCGACCAATTCCTGTATGAGAAAACCAACTCTCGTACGGATCGTTACGGTGGAGATATGATGGCTCGCACACGTTTTGTAGTTGAAGTGATAGAGGCTTGCCGTGAAGTAGTGGGACCGGAATTCACGATTGTACTGCGTTTATCTCAGTGGAAGACAGATGATTATCAGGCTAAATTGGCTGAAACACCGGAATTACTGGAGCAGCTTCTCGCACCGTTGGTTCAAGCTGGAGTCGATATCTTCCACTGTTCCACACGCCGTTTCTGGGAGCCGGAATTCGAAGGGTCTGATCTGAATTTTGCTGGATGGACCAAAAAACTGACTGGTAAACCGACAATCACTGTTGGATCGATTGGTCTTGATGGTGACTTTACAAGTCTGTTCACAGAAGGTAAAGGCGCAAGTAACGCCAGTATCGAAGGATTGGTACAACGACTTCAGAATGATGAGTTTGATCTGGTTGCTGTAGGCCGTGCTCTTCTGGTCGACCCTGAATGGGTTAAGAAAATTCAAGAAGGACGTACCGATGATCTGGTTCCATTCACAAGAGAGGCGATGACTGTACTTACTTAATTGTAGTTATAATCATTAGGAATATGTATTAATCAAACACACCTTCAAGATCATCTTGGAGGTGTGTTTGTAATGCCAACCAGAGTGAGTTATTCGGTGGAATTAATGATGAAAGACATAGAAATGAGACTGGCAGAGGATGCAAAAGAAACATCGGATAAGGTCCTCAACTTCATTATTGCTGGTTGCTTAATTTCTACATCATCACTCAACAACACCACTGCTGGGGGAACTCTCCCTCTGAAAGATCAACGCTTCTCTTCACTGAATTCCCATGCAAGTGACGATCTATTCATTAGTGCTAAGTGACAACAAGTGTTTTAAATTCTCATCAATAAATTGATTATCGGCACTGTTGATTCCACGACCGGCAAAATGGCCCCAGATCGATTGGATTGGTTTCAAGATAGCATTAGGTATACGCTTAGCTTCGTATTCATTATCAGCCGCTGTGCAGAAGAGATCCGTGCTTCCCGGCATGATACAGGCATAAGCTTTTATGCTCTGAAGTGCTTTATCAAAGTCTCCGTTATAGGAGGGATTTGCACTGATATCAGCATGTTGGCCTGTCCATAACATGGCCAGAACATTATGCGGATCCATATTCATAAAGCTATTTTCCCAGACACCAGCTACAAAATCCTCCAATGTGTCAAATCCCATCTCACGGTATAGCTCTTCTCTATAAAACGCATGTGATAGTCCCCATCCTGCATAGACCCGACCAACAGCACGCATGTCTGTAGAACTTAGTTGGTTTAATTTACTTGAGTCGAAGCCGACTGCAGATAGCAGCGAAGCTTTCACGCCTTCCAGGACCACAAATGTGTGTGGCCAAGGTTTGGCGATGCCTCCGAAAGGTGCGATTCGTTCAACCATCTCCGGGTAACTTGCCCCCCATTGAAATGCCTGAATGCCGCCCATCGACCACCCGACGACGAGAGCAATCTTTTCAATACCGAATTTTTCGGTCAGCAGTTGGTGCTGGAAACGTACGTTGTCATAGATGGTTACCTGTGGAAAGTTAGCCCGATCGAATGGAGGAGGCGTGTTACTGGGAGAGGAAGAGAGTCCATTGCCCATCAAATTCGGAACGATAATAAAATATTTCTCTGGATCCAGTGCCATCCCGCTGCCAATGAGCCATTCATTCTGAATATGCTGATCACCAAAAGCCGTTGGATAGACAATAACATTATCTTTCTGTTCATTGAATTTTCCGTAAGTTTGATAAGCGAGATAAGCGTTTGGTAACGTCACTCCTGATTGTAAGAGTACATCACCCAAATTAAAAATTTCATAATCCATCGTATAATTGCTCCCTTCAAAATGAAAAACCACATGTTCACTGTGATCTCTTGTACTCAGTATAGAGCTGTGATACTCTCAATAAAAGTGAATAGAATTCAAGATAGTATTCAATAAAATTGAAAGATGAAGGAGGGATCATCGGATGGAATTGCGTCAACTGAATACGTTTTGTACGGTTGCAAAAACATTGAATTTCACGCGGGCAGCAGAAGTGCTGAGCTACGTTCCTTCCAACGTCACGATGCAAATTAAAGCATTGGAAGATGAGCTAGGTGTTCGCCTCTTTGATCGGTTGGGCAAGCAACTCGCGCTCACAACTGCGGGTAAACGCTTTTTAACACACGCCCAAGGCGTTCTCGAAAAAATGGACGAAGCTCGTAGTGCTGTCCATGATAATGAAAAACTAAGTGGAACCTTAACGATAAGTGCGAATGAGGTTATTTGCTCCTATCGGCTTCCACCTGTCTTCCAACGGTTTCGTTCGCAGCATCCGGGAGTTCGCTTAATTTTCCGCTCAGTTCCGAATCAAGAGCTCAAGCAAACGCTCTTTGAGGGGACCACGGATATTGTTTATATGTTGGATGAACCTATTCGCTCGAGTGGACTTTCCGTGGAACCTTTGCTGGAAGAACATTTCCGATTGTTAGCTGCTCCAGATCACCCACTCGCCAAACGAACTGTGCTGCAATTGGAAGATTTTCATGATGAAGTGTTCCTGACAAATGAGAAGGGTTGTCCCTATCGGACGATGTTTGATCGGTCATTTGAGAAAGAGGGCATTGATAGCATTACATATTTAGAGTTTCAAAGTGCTGAAGCCATTAAACAATGTGCAATTTCAGGCATCGGTATTGCCTTCCTTCCTGAGATCGTCGCGGAATCTGAAGTTGAACGTGGAGAACTTGTTGTCCTCCCCTGGCAAATTCCGGACTTGCAGGTATATACACAGATGTTGTGGCATAAAGACAAGTGGCTTTCACCAATGATGTTATCTTTTATAGAAGCAACCAGGGAAGTTTTTGGTTCACAGAGTAAGAATAAAACCGTATAGCTTATGTACGAGACATCAAACTGTTGAGCACAGTAAAATGCTGTTGAAAGTGAGGAGACATTATTTATGATTCCATTAGTATATGACCAGATTAACCATTGGGGAAAAGACGATGAATTTTTCCTTTCATTGTTAAAGAGATTACAAGTAGAATCTATAGCTGACCTGGGCTGTGGAACAGGAAGATGGACTACTCATCTTGTTCAGTACGGTTATAAAATTACCGCTATAGATCCCAATGAAGAAGCGATTGAAATAGCGAGAAGTAAAGATAATTCTGAAAGTGTGGAATGGATTATAGGTGATAGTGCAGATTTACAAACCAATACCTATGATGCGGTAATTATGACAGCGAATGTTGCACAGGTATTTCTTACAGATGACAGCTGGAAACGAGTAATCTCAGACGTATTCCGATCCCTAAAAATCGGGGGTCACTTTATTTTTGATACAAGAAACCCTTTGGTAAAAATATGGGAAGAATGGGAGAAGGACAAAACTCCTGACTTAGCTAAAGATAGACTAAGCGGAGATCCTTTAGAAATTTATACAGAATATGAAGGGTTTGAGGGAGATATTTACACTTTCTATGAAATTGTAAAAAATACCAAAACAGACAAAGTATTAGTTCATGAAAAAATGCAGCTGAGGTTTCGAAATCAAGAAGAATTCAATGAATCGCTGAAACAAATCGGTTTTTCAAAAATTAAAACATATGGTGATTGGGAATTCAAACAAGCAAATTCTCAGAATAGATCGTTTATTTTTCATTGTGTAAAATACTAAAATAACCCTACAAACATTGTTTCATTCAAATCCATTCAATGAAATTTGTTCATATATGATGAACTGGAGTATGATTGGGGAAGGCGTTGCTGATAACTATCATATAATCAATGCCATGTACAGAGTGTAATTTGATATCGGTCTAAAGCTTTTGGACCCGGCTATACAACACCATACTTCCTTGAAGGGGGACATCTGTTTTGGATGAGCAGTTTCTAGATTTATTGGCCGAGAAATATGATACGGAAGAAAAAATCATAACAGAGATCATCAACCTTGAAGCGATCTCCAATCTCCCGAAGGGAACCGAGCATTTTGTCAGTGATTTGCATGGGGAGTTTCAGGCTTTTCAGCATGTACTACGAAACGGTTCGGGTACCGTCAAAGAGAAAATCAAAGAATTATTCCGGGAGGTTTGGACGGATCAAGAGATCAATGATTTTGCGGCGTTGGTTTATTACCCTGAAGAAAAAATACAGCTGGTTATAGGGGAACTGAGCAATAAACAGGCTTTGAACCAGTGGTATAGACTAACAATTGAACACATGCTTAAGCTTATTTCTTATGCCTCTTCCAAGTATACACGCTCAAAATTGCGTAAAGCTCTGCCGGAGCAATATGTATATATTGTAGAAGAGCTTTTATACAAGACGGATTCGACCAACAATAAGGATCCTTATTACGAGGAAATATATCGGCAAATTATATCCTTGGGCCAGGCGGACAATCTCATTATCGGCCTTGCTTATACGACACAGCGCCTGGTGGTTGACCATCTTCATGTGGTTGGAGATATCTATGACCGGGGGCCGTACCCCGATAAAATTATGGATACACTGATCAACTACCATTCTGTAGACATACAGTGGGGGAACCATGATGTCCTCTGGATCGGAGCCTACGCAGGTTCTCTGGTCTGCCTTGCGAATATTATTCGAATCTGCGCCAGATACGATAATCTGGACATCATTGAAGATGTATACGGAATCAATCTGCGCCCACTGCTAAACCTCGCGGAGAAATATTATGAAGACAATCCGTCCTTCAGACCTAAGTTACAGGCTGGACATAATGTATCGGAGCAGGAAATTCTGCAGATCACCAAAATTCACCAAGCCATTGCCATGATTCAGTTTAAACTTGAAAGCCCGATTATCAAGAGACGCCCATACTTTAATATGTCTGAAAGACTTTTGCTGGAGCAGATTGATTACGACAACAATGAAATCAACATCTGCGGTAAAACGTACCACCTGGAAAACACCTGTTTCGCAACCGTAAATCCGCAGAAGCCCGAACAATTGCTTGAGGAAGAACGCCAGGTGATGGAAAAGCTGTTGTTTTCCGTTCAGCATTCCGAAAAGATGGCCAGACATATGAATTTTCTCATGAAAAAGGGCAGCCTTTATTTAAAATACAACGGGAATTTGTTAATCCACGGCTGTATTCCTTTGGATGAAGAAGGAAATATGGAAGAAATGCAGATTGAAGACAAGACATATGCGGGCCGTCAATTGCTTGATGTTTTTGAAGATTATTTACGTTACGCCTTTGCGCATCCGGAAGAGACAGAAGATCTGGCGACGGATATGGTATGGTACATCTGGACAGGAGAATGTTCCTCGCTCTTTGGAAAGAGAGAAATGACCACTTTTGAACGGTATTTTATCCAAGATAAAGAAGCACATAAAGAGAGAAAGAATCCTTACTACCATTTACGTGAAAATGAAGATATCTGTCGAATAATCTTGCAGGAGTTTGATTTGAATCCAGATCATGGACATGTCATTAACGGGCACACGCCAGTCAAAGAAATTAGTGGAGAGAGCCCTGTTAAAGCAAACGGAAAAATGATCGTGATTGACGGCGGTTTTTCCAAAGCCTATCAATCCACAACGGGCATTGCCGGATATACCTTGTTGTACAATTCCTTTGGCATGCAGCTCGTTGCCCACAAGAAATTTAATTCAAAAGAAGATGTGTTATGTAACGGAACGGACGTGTTATCTCTAAAAAGATTGGTGGACAAAGAACTGGCGCGGAAGCTGGTGAGGGAAACCAATGTCGGAGAAAAGCTGTTGCAGAAAATTTCAAATTTGAAGGATCTACTAGACTATCGCTACATGAAATGAAACGATTGCTAAAGTACACATTCGGATCAACCGTTTGAGTGCAATATGACATAGACGCTCGTATTGGGCAGGGAAGTAATAATCTCCTGTCTGTACGAGCCTTTCTTTTTTCACAGTGCGATTTAACAACAAACTTTATGACTTAACAGTTGAACTAACGGCGGATTTTCAATTGGTGGAGGGGAGAAAGATATGGACTACAATTCACGGAAGGAAGCGGTTTTTGAGACGAAACGGTTCCGTAACTGTACCATAGCGGCGGGTCGGCGTCATACCGTTGCTCTTAAATCTGACGGAACAGTAACAGCTGTGGGTGATAATAAATATGGTCAATGTAAGGTAAGCGATTGGTGCGATATCGCCGCAGTTGCAGCGGGTAATGTACATATGGCTACGAATACAGGTAATGCCCATACCGTTGGTCTTAAATCTGATGGTACGGTAACTGCTATAGGTTGGAATAAGCATGACCAATGCAATGTAAGCGAATGGCGCGATATTGTAACCGTTTCGGCAGGTTGGTGCCGTACGGTTGGGGTTAAATCAGATGGCACCGTGGTTGCGGTGGGGCGAAATAATGAAGGGGAATGCAACGTGAGCAGCTGGCGCAATATTGTATCGGTCACGACGGGTGACTGGCATACAGTTGGTCTAAAATTAAACGGAACGGTAACAGCAGTTGGTAACAATAAATATAACCAATGTAACGTAAACGACTGGGGCGACATATTGGCTGTTTCGGCGGGGTATCTTCATACAGTTGGGCTCAAATCGGATGGCACGGTATTGGCTGTGGGTAGAAATAATAATGGCGAATGCGATGTAAGCGAATGGCGCGATATTGTAGCAGTTGCAGCGGGGAGTTATCATACTGTTGGTCTTAAGTCCGACGGTACAATGGTTGCTGTGGGTTCGAATAAACATAACCAATGTGATGTACGTGGCTGGCACGGAATTAGAGCTGTTTCGGCGGGGTGTGCCCATACGATTGGACTGAAATCGGATGGTACGATGGTTGCTGTGGGTGATAATGATTATGGACAATGTGATGTAAGCGGATGGAGTAACATTCAACAATAAAATACTACGAAAGCAGCAGCTGATGTCGGCTGCTTTTGTTATTTGTCGCGGGACAAAAACATGGTTTTATTGCCGATTTGATGAATGTATATCATTAGAGTGTGAGCACTGTAATGTGCTGGATGAGGCATTGTTTGACTTCTGGAATGTGAAGCCGGAGGTAGATCCGGGTAAAAGTAAATATACCAATGAGACGATAGCTCAAACAACAAGGAGGCAACCGATCAACGTGATCGGCTGTTTTTGTTTAACTAACTTTGTGAATGAAAACTGTGTTTACAGGTGGGAGTTCAAATGCTGGAGAAGCTGGTGTGACTTAGTATGATTTGAATCCATCACTTCGTCGTGGTCTACTATAAATATTTACCTCTTGCATAAGGAACATGTGTTCTGTTTATAATATATACAAACATACGTTCTTAAAAGTACAGGAGTGATTACAGTGTTGACTAAGCAACGAACCATTATGCTCATTGATATGCAGAGCTTTTATGCTTCAGTCGAAAAGGCAAAATTGCCTCAATACAAAAATAGACCATTAGCTGTCGCGGGAGACCCCGCAAGACGTTCTGGAATTATCCTTGCCGCTTGTCCACTAGCCAAAGCGAAGGGTGTATCTACCGCGGAACCACTCTGGCAGTCTCTTCAGAAGTGCCCTGAACTGATCATTGTGAGACCACACATGCAAGAATACATCGAAGTATCCACTCAAATCATGTCCATTATTGAGGAGTTCACTGATCTGGTCGAACCGTACAGTATAGACGAATTATTCGCTGATTTTACAGGGTCTATGCATCTATTCGGTAATGATCCAATCGATTTGGCCAAGCAAATTCAAGACAAAATCTATAATGAAACAGGCGTTTACGCGAGAGCTGGCATTGGTGAAAACAAAATCATCAGTAAATTATGCTGCGATATGATCGCTAAAAAAGCAGAGGGGGGCATTTTCCACTTAAAAAAAGAGGAGTTACACCTCCATATTGGAGATAAGCCCATCCGCGATATGTGGGGGATCGGCTCAAGAATGGAAAAACATCTGTGGAAGATGGGGATCCGAACCATTAGAGACCTGGCGAATACGCCTCTTTCCAAATTAAGAAGTAAGTGGGGGGTTAATGGAGAAGTCATCTGGCGAGTCGCTAATGGAATCGACAATTCGCCGGTAACCGTCAACACGCACAGTACACAAAAAGATATCGGAAACGGAATGACCTTGCCTAGAGATTTCACAGAGGATTGGGAGATCGAAGTGGTTATTCTCGATATCTGCACAGAAGTATGCAGAAGAGCCCGCCAAAAGGGACTGATGGGTAGTGTCGTGTCCGTAAGTGTGTCTGGAGCGGATTTTGACCACCCCACTGGTTTTCACAGGCAGGTTAAACTGTCTGATCCTACAAACATAACCGTTGATGTATGCAAGATAGCCAAACGCATATTTCATCAACACTGGGATGGGCAACCTGTGCGCCGTGTAGGCGTATCCCTGTCTCAATTATCCAACGCGGATACATATCAACTATCTTTTTTTGATGATCAAGAGCAGAAACGAGCCATTGATCAGGTGATGGACGACATTAAGGATCGATTTGGCGACATTGCCATTCTACGAGCGAGCTCCATTACGGCTGCGGGTCAAGCGATCGATCGAGCATCTAAAATTGGGGGGCATTATAAATGAGCAAAAAACTGGAGGCCAATGGATTATGGGAATCGAGCCGCATGATGCTTCCTCAACATAAAGAACGAATTATACAGCATCGTACTCAAGTTCATTATCTAACGAAACCGCTGATCCATGAAGATGAGTGGGAGATTATTACACAAAATATAGATATGTCGCTCAATTATACATTGCAAGCCACCTTTGCAATATTTACTGAGTCAGGCAATCGGTATATACACGGGATCGTCACTTCAGTCAGTACCTTTGGAAAGAAAATCAAAATTGAAATGGAGAATGGATTTGAATGGGTCGATTTTGATCAATTGGTCGCTGTAAAACTTGAAGAAGGAGGCGTGTAAAGTGCGACAGACTTTCGAGGAACTTTCACTCGTAAAGAGGGTAGTGGAGCTCCCTTATCTGTTAGGTGCTCTGGAGGTAGATAAGCATAAAATATACGCTTCAAACTTCAAAATGAAATCTGTGTATGTTGACTACTTGGACGGTACCCAAAAGAAAATTGCTTTAGAAATGTACAAATCAAAACAAACGCTAAAGGAACATCATATTAAAATCATAGATGAAGTGAGATCTGATCTGAGTTTAACGGTAGATTATTCGGTGAGAGGTTACATTCATAAAATGACATTATTATGGAGCAAAGTGAAAGTGGATGTAACCTTAATGCTTACTGAACATATGAACGTTGATATTACTGATTTGCTCAAATGAACATACTAAATAAGAGTCTAACTCATGGATGTAAGCCGGCAACAAATACGAGCAGACCTCTCGGCAAATCGGGAATCACGAAAAAGATAAATAAAAAGGCAGAGTACACTATGTACTCAATTACATTGGATTTATGATGGAGTTTGTTCTGCCTACAAGCGTTCTTCTGTATGTAACAATCCGCAAACGCTTCTACACATTTTAAAAAATGAGGCTAAACCAGGGGTCAATCTCACTTTTCCTGTTGATGATTTACAACAAACCATGCCATTTAACATAGACAAAGTGAGTTTTTCTTTAGGTGACATATCGGTAAAAACGAAATCCTCTCATGAAAAAGGCAGATTTCAATTCAACATTAAAGTAAAGTCGATCGTCAGCATAACTGAAAAGTTTCTTGAATTTGAGCTTTTGGGAAATTCCGAGGAAATGGCAAATAAATTAAGCAAGGAAATGAAAAAAAGCATGGAGGCGCTTATTAAAAAGTGCCAAAACTTTAATATCGATCCTTTCGGATATGGTTTTTATGCCAGAGCATATCAGTATCCCTTATACAAGGAAGCACAGGCCGACTGGGGGAAAGAGCTGTCCCGAGCACATTTTGATGTGGAAGTTGATCTTCGAATCGGCTCCACTGGAGCAGTAGAATAATCGAGTTGAAACGGTTGTTTTGTTGTTAACACCCAATAGTTACATTCTGGTTCCTATCTAATAAAAATGTGCCTACTTTTCAAGTAGCATGAGAAATTTTAAGATAAAACGCAAGAGGAGAAGTGGGCATAAAAGTAATTGAGGGGATGGTAACGTCATGCCAATTGAAATCAAAGACATTGTGTCTAAGAAAATATTAAGTGAAGTAAAAGGTTATCTAGATATTGGTTTTACTCATTCACTAAATCCCTATACGGGTTGTGCATTTGCTTGCGAATACTGTTACGTCAGAGAAATGCCTATTCAAAAGTTTAAGGATATTCCTTGGGGATCGTGGGTGGATGTTAAGAAAAATGCAGCAGAAAACTATCTAAGGGAAGTCTCTCTTCTAAGACGTAAAAATAAACCCATAAGTATATTCATGTCATCAGCCACAGATCCTTATCAACCTGTAGAGCAGAAGGCAAACATTACAAGAAGCCTATTGGAAGAAATGGATAAAAACCCACCAGATTCGCTTCAAATTCAAACTAGAAGCCCGCTGGTTGCCAGAGACCTTGATATACTGCTGAAATTAAAGGAAAAATGTAGAATTATGGTTTCAATGACAATCGAGACAGATCGCGAAGACGTGAAACGAATTTTTTCGCCTTATGCTCCTGGAATAGATTTACGAGTTAAAGCCTTGAAAAAGATAAATGATGTAGGGATACATACACAAGTATCTATTTCCCCTGTGCTACCTTTTTCACCTAATTTCGCTAACATGTTACAAGGCATAACTGATCGAATTTGGATTGATACGCTATTGATTGGTGATGGTCAAATGGGGATGAGATCTAAGCGGTTAGGGATGCCACAATTATTTGAGGCGAACGGCTGGGACAGATGGTACGAGAAAAGCATTCATCTGAAAGTCGAAAAATATTTTAAGGCAAGGTTTCCATCTGAAATTATTCATGTATCCAAAAACAATGCATTTCCATTTTGATTTTAAATAGCCAATTATTTAATGAGGATCTTGTCCGTTTTTTCTTCATGCAATAGAAATATTGCAGAAACTGGTGTTCGAAGATCAACTCTCTCATACGAATTAATGGAGGACGCATGAGTCCTCCATTGACTTAACTTGAAGATGTAGAGGAATTTATTCTATTTTGAAATGACCGTGGAGTAACAATTTGACATCATTCACTCTGATGAATATCGTTTGGAAGTTCATCATTGAGTTTCTGGTACCCGAGTCCCCATGTTTCCATAGAGAATATAATTGGCTTCAGTGAATTTCCTAAATCACTTAAGCTGTATTCGACTCTCGGAGGGACTTCTGCAAAAACAGTACGAATGACAATTCCATCCTCTTCCATTGAACGTAAATTTTCAGTGAGAACCTTTTGACTGATCTCCGGGATACTTTTACGAAGTTCTCCGAATCGTTGAGTTCCCTTCAAAAGATCCCTCATAACCAATAACTTCCACTTGTTACCTATCAATCCAACTGTCGTTGCGACGGGACACAACGGCAACTCTTTTTTTGAAATCACTGTATTATCGCCTCCAATAGTTACTATTAGTTTCCTATATAACAAAAAGGTGCCTACTTTCAAAATCAATACATTGCTTATATTATAATTCTGTCAATGAAAAATCAAATTATAATAAATGAAAGGAGGAGGGAGTTTGTAAGAGAGTTTATGCAACTGAGTGACTATTTTTCGAATCATATGTTAACGTTCTTGAATTCTTGGAGACAGCATTTAGAGATCAGTTTATTGGCTCTGCAACCTAAAGATAAAATAATAGTTACAAAAAGGTTCCTATGCAACATTAAGGTGCCTACTTACCAATTATCTAAAGTAGAGATAAAATTTAAGTGAAGGCATATGCTCACAAAGATAGAAAGGGGTTTAAATATGACGATTACAGAAAACAAACAATTGATGTATCGTTTCACGAACTTCATTAATACGGCAAGCAAGGAACTTGCTGAAGAATTGATTGCTCCAGATGCTGTTTTTTATGTACCTATGCAAAAAAAAGCAATGAATGGTCCAAGTGGTTATCTCTCCATAATTCATATGATGAGATCTGGTTTTTCCGATATACAATGGACTGTTAAGGAGCTGGTAGCAGAAGAGGATCTAATAGCAGCTCATTTTGTCATGAAGGGCACACAAGACGGAGAGTTTCTCGGGTTTCCACCAACGAGCAAAAAAATCGAAGTAAATGCAATGAATTTTTATCGGATCTCCAATGGCCAAATTATTGAAGAGTATGGTCAACCCGATATGCTTGGCTTGCTTCAACAAATAGGGGCAATTCCAAAAGCATAATTAGATTAAAGTAGAAGAGGGACTGCATTTTGCACTCCCTCTTCTTAGTGATTTTACAATTAGGAAATATAAACTACTAGTTTTAGCCTAGTTTTTGCGAACCATTGGACCACACGGATTTGATTGACAAGGTATCTGAAATATTAGTGATCGGATCACCGTTTATGAGAATAAGATCAGCACGTGCACCTTCGGTAATCCGGCCACGATCATGTAGACCAAAGCAACGGGCCGGTTTGGAAGTAGCCGACTGAAGAGCTTCAATCGGAGTGAACCCAGCCTTCACCAGTAGCTGCATTTCGTGGTGAACACTGGCCCCATGAGCAAGGCCACCAAGGTTCGGAACGGGAACCGGCGCGACATCCGTCCCTACAAGAATATCAACTCCGGCACGGTGAAGATCCATCACATTTTTAAAGCTGTTCTCCATGTTACCTTGTGGGAATGTATTGAAGCTTGAGTTCAAAATATCGATCCAATCCGGACTTAATTTGGAATGAACTCGTGGATCATTAGCCAATTCTGATGCCGGATTACCTATAATCGATGAATTCAACACCAAGCACGGTGTAACAAAAACTCCAGAATCAGCTATGGATTTAACCAATTCGGACGTGTACTCGGGTCTGTCGATAAACAAGTGGCCCAAACCGTCGACTCCAAAATCGATGGCTGCTTTCGATGAAAGAGCCGTCAAAACGTGGGCAATGACCAACTTATCGAACTTGTGGGCTTCAGTAACGGCTGTTTTTAGAATCTCATCACTTAGAACAGGCAGACCGGGTGCACCCATAACCGTTCCCTCTTCAATCATGATCTTAATATAGTCGGATCCATTCTCCACTTGGGTATGCACATGTTTGATCGCTTCATCAACCGTCGTCACTTGAGGTATTTCGTCGTGATCGTGAGCGTAGGCGGCTAACATTGCTTCCCGGTCTTCCTCCGATAGCTTCTCTAGTTCCTTTAATACGAATTCAGGTATTTCATCTCCATCAGGCAGCAATTCATCTGGGTGCCCACCAGGAGCGGTAATCGCCGTACCAGCAGATCGGACGTCTGCAATGTCATCGACATTTTTTAGCTGAATTTCGCGCCCTCTTTTCGTAAAATCGCCGTTCATTTCGAGTTCTGTTGTAACACCGAATTTTAAGGCATCTCGTAATCCGCCAATGGAGGTATGAACATGTGCATCAATGAGACCAGGTATTAATGTCGCATTTTCACCATCGATAATTGTTGCATCGCTCGGGATGTCTCCGCCCACTGAGATAATGGACACTCCTTTAATGACAATATGTCTGGGAGCAATAATTTGATATCCATCAAAGATTCGTATATTTGTAATCGCCGTAATTTCTTCTAAATCAGCATTTTGTTTTAATTTCTCCATCATAACTCCTCCTAATGTGTTTGTGATTCAACACTTCGGAGTATAACTGTTAGATATCTAACAGTCAATAGTCTAACTGTTGTTTGACAAGCCTACTGGGATCACTGTATATTTTAGCTACTTACAATTAGATTCCTAACAATTACAGAGGGGACGATGGACGGTCATGCATTCCCGAGAAGATACGCCTTATATGGATTTGTTTCAAATTATCGGTCTTAAGTTAAAGAAAAGAGCGGATGAGAGTATAAAAGAGCTAGGATTAAGTTCTCAACAAGGAAAAGTAATCGATTATATTTATGAGAATCAAGATAATCATATTATTCAAAAGGATCTTGCAGATCGGTTTCATCTGCGTGGAGCAAGCGTTACAAGCATGCTTCAAGGTCTAGAGCAAAAAGGTTTCATCGAACGTAAAATCCCGGTCAATAATGAACGGCAAAAAAATATTTATGTATTACCAAAAGCGGTTGACTTGATTGAAGACTTTAATAACTCATTTCAAAAAGTGGAGGATGAAATCGTTCAAGCCCTTAATGACGAGGAGAAGCAAATCTTAAAGAAATTACTGATCAGAATTAATGAACGCATATAATAGATGGGCAGAAGAGGTAAATGGTGGCCATAGAACATTGATGACATTGATTTCTCACCAGGAATTATTACTTACAATGGAACGGAAATCCTGGATCAAGAAGATATTTTTCAAGTCAATACTGCATCGTTTGAAAATCTTTCTATTTAAGGCGGTATATTAATGAACAAACTTGAAATTAAAGTATCTAACTATAATCCCAAGTATGCTGAACATACAGTGAAAATGTGGAGAGATAGTAAGGAACGGGCAATTGGTCAGGCTGAAACCCATAACTTCGAAAACCATCTATATTTTTTAAATCATATACTATCTAAACAGTATCAAATAGATTTAGCGTTAATTGATGAAAAAGTAGTTGGAATGATTGCCTATAGTGAAACTGAGATAAGCCAACTTTATATTCATATTGATTATCAAGGGAATGGAATAGGGCAAACCTTGCTTAATAAAGCAAAAGCACAAGCAAATGGAAAATTAACTTTATATACATTTGAAGTGAATAAAGATGCCCAAAAATTTTATGAGAATAATGGGTTTGAAATTACTGGTAGAGGACAAGAAAATGAAGAGAATTTACCTGATATACGATATGAATTGAAGTTGTAAGAATTGAAGTTGTAAAAATCGAACATAAAGTTACATTCAAAAAAGTGAACAGTCTGCAGGTTAGCAGGATGCTTGACCACCCAACCATTTTCACTGGAAATGTAATCCCATGTATTTGTCTTGACAGTAATTGAGTCTGACTCGTAATATTTGAAGTGGAGATGTAGGAAAGGGGACTCGCCGGACCATGTGGACTTCCTTGTAATGATTATCTAAACTGGATCGCTCGACTTGGTGTTTTGGTTATAACCACACGCCTGGTTTGTGATGCCGATCCGCAATCATTCAAGGGACGCGAGGAACCGTTTGAATCAAACCCGGGCGCGGATACTTGATGTATCCGCTTTTTGTTATACCTAGGATAATTCCATCTCCAATGAAAAATGGTTTTCTCCCTCCCTTATTAAACGGAGGTAATAAAATGACCAAACTATACGGAAAAACCGCTATTGTGACAGGCACAAGCCGCCCCGGAGGTATTGGAACCGCTGTCTGCCGCACGTTGGCACAAGAAGGCGCTAATGTGTTCTATACCCATCTGTACGATTACGATAAAACAGAGAATCCGGGGGATGCCGACAAAAACTGGCCGGATCTCTTTGCCGAAGAACTTCGCTCCTATGGCGTTAAGGCAGCGCATATGGAGGTCGATCTTACCGATCCCAATTCTCCAGCGCAACTGCTTGATGCATGCCGATCGGCTCTCGGGCTGCCGACCATTCTCGTCAACAACGCTACCTACAGTGTAGCAGCTGATTTCCGTCAATTAAATGCATCATTGATCGATGCGCACTGTGCCATGAACATTCGAGGTACATTCATGCTATCGGCCGAATTTGCGCGTATGCTGGAGGTTGAACTGGCCGTCCATCAGGACCTTTGCGGCGGCCGGATCATCAACCTCACGTCCGGTCAAGGTAAGGGGCCGATGCCTGGCAATCTCGCTTATGCCGCAACGAAAGGCGCTGTCTCCACCTTTACCGAATGTCTATCTGCTGAACTGGCTCCGTTTCACATTACTGTGAATGCGGTTGATCCCGGGCCTACCGATACGGGTTGGATGTCAGAAGAAGTGAAAAAAGCTTTGCTACCGGGATTTCCGATGGGCAGGATCGGTCTTCCTGAAGATGTATCCCGTCTGATTGCTTTTCTGGCAAGCGACGATTCCCAATGGATCACCGGACAAATCATTCATTCTAGAGGTGGTTTCTAATTTCCATAAAACCAAAGGAGGCCGCCGATCAACAGGATCGGCGGCTTTATTCGACTACCGGGTGGATACTATGCTTTGTGAAGAAGATGATGCAAAGGTGGCGAAAGAAGCTTTACGTCAATACCCAATCAATTGGGTAAAACTTGTCGTCTCCGCCTTTTAACGTCTTCGAAACGCTCCAGCGCGCGCCAGAGCATAGAAAATCAAGAGAGCAATGATTGACCCAACGATCGCGGGTATGATATGAAATCCGCCCACCACCGGCCCCCTCGGTCCCAACAGTTCATACCCTAACCACGATCCAACAAAGCCAGCAATGATATTTCCAAGTACGCCTCCCGGCACGTCCCGTCCAATCAGATTTCCGCTTAACCAGCCAATTAGCCCACCGACAATAAGTATCCAAATTAAATACACGAATTGGTCTCCCTTCCATTGATTTATTACAAGTTATGTTTCGTTAGGGGGAATGTTGCGGATCATCTGCGAATCGACCACTAAACCATTTCCATTTTAATCCAAGGGTAGTAAAATCGGTTGTACCACCATTAGTATGAATGCTGGTGCAGATGGGGATGGAGATGGCCAGTATAGAAAGGAGGCGCTCAGGTGTTTATGTTTCGAAGTCCTTTTATTACAGCCTTGTTGATGATGTTTCTGATGTCAGGCTTGTCTGCTTGTTCTGAGTCAGAGCAAGCGGAAGATAGGGGTGCTTCGACAAAGGCTGACGTCACAGAGCAGATACAGAGCCTTAATCTGAATCTGGAAGAACCATCATGGAAGCTGGATACCACCCCCGTGAATCTAACGTGGTTCGTTGGAGCCGAATGGTACGGGCACACTTGGGGTGAGAGCCTGACTTCCAAATATGTCACCCAAAAAACAGGGGTCAATATCGAATTTGAAGTATCAACTGGTGAACCAAGCGAGATGTTATCACGGATGTTGACGACCGGTAGTCTGCCGGATCTGATAACTATCGGCTCCTGGGAGAGTGCGGTTAACAAACTTCGGGAGAGTAATCTCATCTATGCCCTGGATGAGCTAGCCAACAAGTATGATCCTTACTTTTACAGGGCAGCAGGTGATGGTGCTCTACAATGGTATCGGCAGGAAGACGGCCATACCTATGTCATCCCCAATGATGCGTACAGTCCCGAACAGATGCGTTCAACCGGCTTGACGGGAGCTAACCAAACCTTTCTCGTACGTAAAGATCTGTATGAGTCGATGGGCAAACCGGACCTTACCACACCGAAAGATTTTCTAAATGCATTGCAATTGCTGAAGAATCAATATTCTGTTTATAAAGGTCAGCTGATCAGTCCGTTTTGGGCACAGGGGAATGCATCCTATGGGATGACCGAATATTTGCAAAATCTGCTTGCGATCCCCCATGAACAGAACGGTAAAGTATACGACCGAATGACAGATCCGGATTATATTGAGTGGCTGAAAACATTTCGTATCGCTTACGAGCAGGGCCTGATTAATGTTGATTTTCTGGTCGACTCCAGTGCACAGGTGCAGGAAAAAACCAACCAAGCCCAATATTTTATGATGATTCGGGAATGGACAGACATATCGGACCTTAATTCGAAATTGGAAGTCCTTACGAATCAGAATTCATACTATATTGCTGTAGATGGACCCCGGAGCAGCAGGGGAGAATCCGCAAAACTGTTTCCCGGCAGCATGGATGGCTGGATGGTTACGATGATTAGCAAATCCACGGAAAACCCTGAACGGGCCATCCGATTTTTGACCTATCTGGCCAGCGAAGAAGGCCAAAGGGATTTATTTTTGGGCAAAGAAGGTGAAACCTGGGCGATGAAAAACGGCAAACCGCAGTTGACTGCGGCGATGGTTCAGTTGTATGACACGGATAGGGAGCGGCTGGAAAAGGAATATGGCATTATGGATACCTACTGGATGCTGCGAAACCCTGCTTTCGTTAACAAGTGGAGACCAGAGAATGCACCATCCATTAAGCAAATGGAGGAGTTCGCCAACCAACAGGCCGATCTGGACAGCGGCATCTATAAGGGACTAGATCCTATAGGGGATTCCGATATCGCGTTAGCCTGGTCACGTATTTCTCAAAATTGGGAAGAAGTGCTGCCAGAACTGATTACAGCGAAGGATGAAGCTGCCTTTGACAAAATTTTTGAGAATTTTCTGATACGTCGTGTGAACTACGGCTTTAACCAGGTGATGGAATATCGCCAGGCTGAACTGGAACTGCGGAAATCCAAGATAGTCAGATAACCATTCCCTACTACATTGGGTACTACATTGTTAACTATCAGCTAACTAGTAATATATGGTATAACAAAGGTGGTGAATACATCAAAATGAAATACCTACTAACGAGATTGAGGAAGCTTTATCGCAATGCCCGTATATCCCAAAAGCTGTTTCTGGCATTTAGCCTGATGATTGCCATACCTGTTATTTTGATATCCTTTGTGTATATCCGCATGCAAGAAACCCAGCTATATAAGGACGCTATGGCAACGGGCAACAGTCACGTTTCATGGCTGAATGAACAATTGCACAGAAGAATGGACACGATTGATAACGCTTCCAATACAGCTCTTACTCAAAAGACATTTGTGGATTTTATTCATTCCAATATGCTTGTGGATGGACTGCGTCTGGTGAAGTTTAAGCAAAACCAGTTTGAGCAAATGCTTAATATCATTCAAAGCAATGCGATGATCAGTGAGCTTAGCTTTTACGTTGATAACCCAAACTTGTATGAAATCTGGCCTGAAATCTATCATTATAAGAAATTTTGGCCGCAGGATTATTGGATAAAGCTACGGGACGAAGGTGGTGCGGCTTACCGTTTATTTTCTTTTAGGGATGGTGAACACACTTTATCCTACTATCGTCTGGTTCGCCTTCAAGGTCAGGAACAAAAACGCCCTAGTATTATGGAAGTGCGAGTCCCGCACAGCATTTTTTTCAGCGACCTGCTCCAGGAGAGCAAGGGGGACTTCTTTTCGGTATTGATGAACGCAAGTGATCCTCCTCAGTATGTTTACAATCCCCAGCATGAGTTTTCTGAGAAGTACGGGCAGGGGATGGAGGAGATCCTTGGCAGTATTCATCACCAGCTGGATATATTGCGGCAGGAAAGCCCGCTTCAGGTTAAGGTGGGAGATCAGAGCTTCTATGCATTGTATCGATACATCGCTCCGTTGAACACTTATGTGGTCGAGATTGCTTCCCATCAGGCATTGATGAAGGGGCCGCGCAGTTGGTATGCATTTGTGGTAACGATTACATTATGTGTATTGCTGCTGATTATGCTACTCGTATCCCAAACGACACGGCGTATTTTCCAGCGGTTGGACAGCGTACTGGTATCCATGCGTCAGGTACGGAAAGGCGAGCTGGATGCAATGATTGATACAGGCCTTGATGAGAACGAAAGAGGGGATGAAATCGATGAGGTGGCAGTGAATTACAATAAAATGTTACATGAGGTCAAACGTCTAATGACACAGGTCGTGGATAAGCAGTTAATTGCCAAAAACGCACAGTTGCACTCCTTGCATTCGCAGATTAATTCTCATTTTTTATATAACGCCCTGGAATCGATCCGTATGGAGGCAGAGGTACAGAGGCAGCCTGCTATAGCCAATTCATTGGTGTCGTTGGGCTCCCAACTACGTTACAGCATGCAGTGGCGTAGCGATACCGTTGCTCTTCGTGAGGAGCTTGCCAATATCCAAAGTTATATTGAATTTATCAACTTTATGGAAGGCGGCAGTATCGTTATGACGGCGGATCTTCCTCCGGAGATACTTCGCTACGCCATTCCCAAGATGTGTATGCAGCCTATCGTTGAAAATGTAGTTCATCACGGGGCACCTTCAGGCGGCAGGGTAACTATAGAGATTACCTTTTCTGTGGAGAATGACAGTCTGCTTTTCATTAACATAAGAGATGACGGAAAGGGGTTAGAACCTGAGTTGTTACACCGTCTTCAGGCAGTACTGCGGAGCGAATCGGATACACCGATGGTTACTAGCAGGAGCGGACTTGGTTTGGAAAACGTGAATAAGCGATTGCAGCTTCATTATGGCAAGAATTGCGGTCTTTGGATTGATAGTGTGCAAGGTGCATATACCTGCGTAACGATACGCTTGCCTTGGGAAAATGTAAATCTTGGAGGGTGGTAGAGCATGATTAATATCCTGATTGTGGACGATCAAAAACACATTCGTGACGGCCTGCAGGCCATGCTGCATCAATTTCCTCTGGAGCTGAACAACATATACTGTGCCGTGAGCGGGATTGAGGCGCTGTCCCTATTGCGGCAGCATTGCATTCACATCGTTATTACCGATATTAGGATGCCCGATATGGATGGGTTGACGCTCATGGCTCAAACCAAAAAGGAATACATGGATGTGGAATACCTCATTATCAGCGGTTATAGTGATTTTACATATGCCCAAAAAGCGATCGGGCTTGGTGCAAAGGGTTACTTGCTCAAACCTTTGAAGCGAGAGGATCTGCAACATTCCCTGGAGCATGTATGGCAAGAAATCCAGACACGGCAGGCACTTACGCATAATATGCAGCGTGTATCCCGTCTCGCCCAAGAGACCGATCGTAAAGAATTAAGAATGTTTATGCAAGGTGCGTTAAGTGATGACGCATGGATTCTTCAGATTGAGAAAAGAAATGATGCGTTATGGCGTAATTATCGTCTAGCCCTGCTGCGGGAAGAAGTTTGCATTACTCAGCCCGGAGCCAGCAGCGCCCATAGCATGGAAGCCATTGCTTATCGTGTGTTTGGCAGACAAGGTTGTATTTGCCTGCAACATCGCCCATACCTGATCCTTGCGGTGGATGCGTCCATAGATCCAAGTGTTTTGACTGCAGCGCTCAAGGAAGGAAAGATCGATGCTATAACGGCCATGACTAACCCGATTCAGGGGTTAAAAGAACTACCAGACAGCTATACCCAAGTGCTTGAGCTCTATCGCCACAGTTACTTGTTTCCTGATCAGTACAGTATCTCCCCAGCACATATTGAGCATATGGAACAGCAGTGGCAACTTCCCTATGAAGACTTATATGAACTGTTCCAGTCGGTTGGAACAGATAACAGCGGAACAATTACTCAGGGTATTTCTGCAATATTTCACAAAAAGGTACTGCAACGTTATCCTATTCGCTATACACAACAGCTCTGCGCCGCCACCGTTCAGATGATGGAGGAATACGAACGAGTTATCCACCCTTATATGGGGGAAGAAGTGCTGGACCTTGAATCCTTGCGTAATCTCTTTGATTATCAAGGGATACGTGAGTATATACAAGCACTGCAACAGCAGCTGCTTCGGTTGAATCAGTTATATTATGACTATAAGTGCAGCTATCGCCATTCGCAGGATCTAAATGAAGCCATTCGTTTTATACACGAGAGTTACCACAAACCGCTGGACCTCGCGATGGTATCCAATCATGTATCGCTTAATTATGCTTATTTTTCAAATCTGTTTAAGAAGAATATTGGTAAAGGTTTTGCTGAATACCTACGAGATGTGCGTCTGGATAAAGCGCGGCGGCTTCTCGCCGAAACCGATCATAAAATTGTTGAGGTGGCTGCTATGGTTGGATATGAAAGCTACAAAAGCTTTACACGCGCGTTCCGACTTGTGATGCAGATCCAACCCACAGAGTACCGACAGATGATGCGGCAGAAGGCCAATTGAATCAAAAACCAAAAAAATGGGATACCACAAAAACAATTGTACCTTTTCAGCAAATGAACCTATTCGATAGAATAAAGATATCCCTTCATGTAAGCGATTTCCTTAATGCACATGGATTGGGAAAAGCTATTATTCTATTAAAGGAGGACAATTATGAAACCATCTCACTTTACGGCGAAACGGTTAATGAAAAAGGGACTCGGTATGTTCCTTGTGGTTGTGATGCTTGCTAGTATTGGCGTACTGCCAGCTTCAAAGGTTCAGGCAGCGGGAACTACCGTAACCTCAATGGAGTACTTCTCACCAGCAGACGGGCCTGTTATTTCTAAATTTGGGGTGGGCAAGGCCAGCTACGGATTTGTTATGCCTAAGTTCAATGGAGGCTCCGCGACATGGAATGATGTTCACAGTGATGTGGGCGTTAATGTAAAAGTGGGCAACAACTGGGTTGATATCGACCAGGCAGGCGGTTATATCTATAACCAAAACTGGGGGCACTGGAGCGATGGCGGCTTCAATGGCTATTGGTTCACCCTCTCCGCAACAACCGAGATTCAACTGTACTCCAAAGCGAATGGCGTTAAGCTGGAGTATCAACTTGTATTCCAAAACATCAACAAAACAACCATCACAGCGATGAACCCGACACAAGGTCCACAAATCACAGCAAGTTTCACAGGCGGTGCAGGCTTTACATATCCAACGTTCAACAATAATCCTGCGGTCACTTATGAAGCTGTTGCGGATGATTTGAAGGTGTATGTCAAGCCTATAAACAGCAGCACTTGGATTGATATTGACAATAACGCAGCCAGCGGCTGGATCTACGATCACAATTTTGGCCAATTCACGGATGGCGGCGGTGGGTACTGGTTTAACGTAACGGAGTCGATCAATGTCAAATTAGAATCAAAGACTTATTCGACTAATCTTGTTTATACCATTACGTTTAATGAACCTACAAGAAATTCATATGTCATTACGCCATACGAAGGAACAACCTTTACAGCAGATGCGAATGGTTCCATTGGGGTTCCGCTTCCCAAAATTGATGGAGGCGCGCCAATCGCCAAGGAACTGGGCAATTTTGTATACCAAATTAACATTAATGGGCAATGGGTTGATTTGAGTAACTCCAGCCAGAGCAAATTTGCATACTCCGGTAATGGGTATAACAATATGTCCGATGCCAACCAGTGGGGTTACTGGGCCGATTATATCTATGGTCTTTGGTTCCAGCCAATCCAAGAAAATATGCAGATCCGTATCGGATATCCGCTGAACGGACAGGCGGGTGGAAATATTGGCAACAACTTCGTCAACTATACCTTCATCGGCAATCCAAATGCTCCGCGTCCGGATGTATCCGATCAAGAGGATATCTCAATCGGAACGCCAACCGATCCGGCAATCACGGGCATGAACCTCATCTGGCAGGATGAATTCAACGGAACTACGCTGGATACAAGTAAATGGAACTATGAAACAGGATATTATCTTAACAACGATCCCGGTACTTGGGGATGGGGAAATGCAGAACTGCAGCACTACACAAACAGCACCAAAAATGTATATGTACAGGATGGAAAGCTGAATATCAAAGCCATGAACGACAGCAAATCTTTCCCCCAAGACCCGAATCGGTATGCACAGTATTCTTCGGGAAAGATTAACACCAAGGATAAGCTGTCCTTGAAATACGGCAGAGTCGATTTTCGTGCCAAGCTTCCTACAGGTGATGGTGTATGGCCAGCACTGTGGATGCTTCCAAAAGATTCAGTATACGGCACTTGGGCGGCATCAGGTGAAATTGATGTTATGGAAGCGAGAGGCCGTCTGCCTGGATCAGTAAGCGGTACCATACACTTTGGTGGACAATGGCCCGGGAACCAGTATTCCGGCGGCGATTATCACTTCCCGGAGGGGCAAACTTTTGCCAATGATTATCATGTATACTCGGTAGTCTGGGAAGAGGACAACATTAAATGGTATGTAGACGGCAAGTTTTACTATAAAGTCACTAACGAGCAGTGGTATTCCGCAGCTGCACCGAATAATCCGAATGCACCTTTCGATGAGCCGTTCTACCTCATTATGAACTTGGCAGTCGGCGGAAACTTTGACGGCGGCCGTACCCCGAATGCCTCCGATATCCCGGCGACGATGCAAGTGGATTATGTACGCGTGTATAAAGAACAGTAATTTGCGATTTCGGATACAGCGAATGAAGATCAGATGGAACAGATGCTGGGCAAACCGGACCTGAAATCTCATACTCTAAAATAGGCTTACGACCGATTCCCAATATTTCTACCTGGGAATCGGTCGTTTAAATTTAGACTTGATACTGTAGTTCATCGGCTGCAACTCTTGTCGAAGGACAACATCATTAGGAGGAAATATGAATCAGAAAGAATTTGAATCAGTCATCAATCTCCCTGCAAATATTCGTTATGAATACTTCATCAAAAAAGTAGTGGATTCAGAAGAAGTGTGGGGGCTTTATGAGAATGGTTGGTCAGTTACTGAAGATGATAAAGGTAATAAATTACTTCCATTTTGGCCTAAGAAAGAATTCGCGGAATACTGTGCAACTGATGGTTGGGAAATTTACTCAAGTAAACGTATGGATTTGTACGAGTTCATAGACGATTTTCTACCCAATTTAAAAAAAGAGGGTTTTAAACCTTCAATATTCTTAAATAATGCTGATTCTGCTGTATTAGAAGTCGATATACTAATTGAGGATTTAAAGACAGAACTTGAAAAATACTAACTTAAAACCTCAACGAAGGAGTTTGGAAAACCGTGAAAAATACGAGACGTAAACGAATAAAATTGGGTGATATCTACGCTATACCTCTGCCTAACGCTAAGTTTGCCTTTGGGAGAACGCTTAAAGATGCCAGCATTGCAATCTATAATGTGATAAGTGACACGATAGAAGAGATACCTCAAGAAGAGGAATACCAATTTATCGTGGGTGTATATGATGATGTACTGAAATCAGGTGATTGGCCGATCGTTGAAAATCGTCCGTTTCCGGATGAAGAAGAGGCGTGGCCCCCACCTGCCTGTATCATTGATAAGATATCAGGAGAATATTTGATTTATCATATGGGAGAGATTAGACCTTCTAATAGCGAAGAAAGCGAAGGATTAGAGATTGCGGCTGTTTGGGAAGCCCATCATATTGTTGATAGAATAATGGGAGATGATAAGTGGCACCGAGACCCGAATAAATAGTGTACGAGTATACCATCTATGGTTCCAGAAATCAGGTGTAGCGGTTTGAACCGCTTTTTCACTTTCCAATACTAACATTAAGTCACGGCCTACATACGTTTCTATAGGGGTAACACCAAGCGCTTCAACCATTTGCTCTGTTTAAGTAAACTCTTCTGGCATCTTATATAATCAAAATCAACCAAGCCAAGCCCTCCTTTTACAAAGAGGGGCTTAGCTTGTTTTGCATTCAGAGGTAAGTAAAAATGCAAAGTTAACTTGACACATAATGCAAAGTGAACTATGCTAAAAATGCAAAGTAAACATTGCAAGGATGTGATCACTTGAAGACAAGAATTGCAGAACTGCGTAAGCAGCATAAGCTGTCACAGGAAGAGCTGGGACGAATTGTTGGTGTTACCCGGCAAACCATTACCTCTCTTGAAAGGGGAAAATATACGGCTTCCCTTATTCTTGCTTACAAAATTGCCAATTTTTTTGGACTCGCCATTGAAGATGTTTTTGATTTCAGCGAAGTGGAGGAAATGTAAATGGACAAGTACAAGATTAAAATAAAAACTCGCAAAAACGTACTGTCACTGGTAGCCGCTGCTACCCTATTGATCTATGTAGGACTTATATTTTACCGAGGTGGACTACCCGATTTACCTAGTTTTATAAAGGGATTTCACACAGGCGCTTTTATCGGGGTTGAAGTGGCCGTCGCTTTTTTCCTCGTCAGGTATATAAAAGCCAGTAATAATGAAGCCGAGCTGAAGAAGCAGTATATTGAGGAGAATGACGAGCGGAGTGTAATGATACTCCAGAGAGCCGGCACACTCAGCACAGCAATCATTCTCATTGGTCTGGGCATCGCCTCCGTGATCGCCGGTTTCTTTAATCCCTTGATATTCTACACCTTACTAACTTGCTTATTATTTATTTTAATCGTATTTTTTGCACTGTGGATGTATTATGCGAGAGAAATTTAAGGTTTAGATCAAAGCAGTGGAGAGAGGTGAATGTTTACCGGATATCGATTTACGGACAGGTTATTTTCGGTATATGGTATTATTTGTTTGATGGAGTAAACTAAAGCTTGAGACAAACATGAGTCAGTGTTTTCCAAAAAAAAGGTAAGCATAACGATCAAAGTTTTAAAAGGGAGTGAACTATATTAATATACAGCATCCCTATTTACGACAAATTCAGCTTAAGAGGCAACAAGTACCCACCTATAATCGTTACCCCTTTGATTTGGCGGTCATTCGAAACCTAAATACTCTTGATTTCCACCCCAAGGTAACCTATATCGTAGGTGAAAATGGGATGGGCAAATCAACACTGATGGAGTCCATTGCTATCGCATGGGGATTTAACCCGGAGGGTGGGACGATCAACTTTTCCTTCTCAACCCAGGCTACTCACTCGAACTTATATGAATATATACAATTGATTAAAGGTCCGCGACGCCCGAGGGATGGCTTCTTTTTCCGGGCAGAAAGTTATTATAATTTAGCCACAACGATCGATGAGTTGGACAGTCAACCTTCATTCGCTCGGCCTATTATAGAATCTTACGGTGGCAAGTCCTTGCATGAGCAATCGCACGGAGAGTCGTTCTTTTCCACTTTCATTCATCGGTTCGGAGAGAATGGATTATATATACTGGATGAGCCTGAGGCTGCATTGTCTCCCCTTCGCCAAATGGCGATGCTGACACGAATCCATGAACTTGTTTTGCAAAACTCTCAATTTATAATTTCGACCCATTCCCCAATCCTTATGGCATATCCAGATTCGATTATTTACAATCTAAAGCCGGATGGTATCGAGGTCCAAGTATTGGAAGAAACCGACCATTATATGATTATGAAAGAGTTTGTGAATAACAAGGATCGGATGCTCAGAGAGTTATTTGAAGAAACTCAAGATTAATTCCACTACTATCCTATGGAATCTAAAAGCTTAAGAGAGATCGTTACAAAGAAAGCGATCTATTGTCGAGATTAAGCTAACGGGAAACGTTAGCTTAATCAAACTTAATAAGGCATCAAATTGATCATCTGCTGATTTCAACTAGCGGACTGACGACAGGGATCGTTGCAGAAATGCTAACGATCCTTTTTTGTATATGTTTACGTAGGAGTATTTAAATCACGAAAAAGGGCTCCTCCGTAGACTAGGACGCCCCAAGTGCAGGTCAGCGATCACATACCTGGATATAAAGGGAAAACAGTAGGTGTTGCCCGGCAAAGTGATGTTTTTATTTTTCACAGTCCGATCGGTAATTTTGGTGATGCTGAGTATCTTACATGCTGTAGGCTTAGTAGAAGTGATTTTGTAGAACCATTCAAACGCTCTACACAGAGAAACAACGGATCGAACAGGAAGAACGGTACAACTATATTGGACTGTTATGGAAAAATAAGGATATAAAGCCACTGCTTCTATATATTTTAAAACAGAAGATTCTATTTTCTAGCATGGGTGCTTGTAGGGGGGGATGCATGTTTCATTATTTTCTGAAGATAAGCAGAAACATTGTTAGGATTGCAACTGCGAAGCATTCGTCCTAAATCGAGGAAGTATAAATATACTACTCACTATTTTCATCATCTAATCGCCGACGAAATATCAAAGCCGAAACAGCAAATATAATAAAAGATAATGTTGAAGCAACAGTAACCATCTTCAACACACTTCCTATTGGGGGGTTAAACAACAGAGCAATTGAGATGATTAAAACAGCACCTGTTAAACCCATTCCCAAAATCGAGATCGCTAAAATCTTGTTCATCAAATCACCTCACAGGTTGAAATAGAGTTTCTCATTGCATAATAATAGTTTAATACATGATGAATTAGTATAGAATGTAACAAAAAGTATAGCAAAGATTTAGTAGCGATTGCTTCCGAGAATGGGGAAGCAATCGCTATGTTTTTTTGCGGATTTTTTTATTTTTTTGTCCGCCACATGTGTACAAAAAACAAAAATGATGATACATTGAATTTAGTTTATTTCCTTTTATAACAGGGTTTTTTCGAATAATACTGTGTCTCCTGTACGAGGACATGCGTATATCGAGGAGGGAATGGAATGTCAAGTCAAGCATTGGACCAATTTTTAAGTTCGAACATCGAAGATCTAAAGACTAAAGGTCTATATAACGTCATCGATACGCTGCAGGGTGCAAATGGTCCTGTTATTCGTATCGACGGAAAGTCCTTAATCAATTTGTCTTCCAATAACTATTTGGGACTGGCAACAGATCACCGCCTGATTGATGCTTCAGTTAAGGCGTCGCAGACATACGGGGCAGGCGCAGGGGCTGTGAGAACAATTAATGGTACGATGGATCTTCATATTGAGCTTGAAGAAAAACTGGCCCGTTTCAAAAAAACGGAAGCCGTTATCGTGTATCAATCGGGATTTAACTGCAATATGGCTGCTATATCCGCGGTAATGGACCAGCATGATGCGATTTTATCAGATGAGCTGAACCACGCTTCGATTATTGATGGCTGCCGCCTATCGAGAGCCAAGGTGATTCGCTTTAAGCATTCGGATATGAATGATTTAAGACAGCAGGCGAAAGATGCGAAGGAATCCGGTCAGTACCATAAAATTATGGTCATCACCGACGGGGTTTTCTCCATGGATGGTGATATAGCAAAGCTGCCTGAAATCGTGAAAATAGCTGAAGAATTCGATCTGATTACTTATGTGGATGATGCCCACGGTTCGGGCGTTCTCGGAGCAGGTGCGGGAACCGTGAAGCATTTTGGATTGTCCGACCGCATTGACTTTCAAATTGGTACTCTTTCCAAGGCGATTGGCGTTGTCGGCGGTTATGTGGCGGGTAAAAAACAACTGATCGAATGGTTGAAGCTGAGAAGCCGTCCGTTTCTGTTCTCGACATCGCTACCTCCGGCTGCAATCGCTTCTTGTAGCGCTTCTGTCGACATTTTGATGAATGACAAAGAGCTGATCGAGAAGCTGTGGGAGAACGGCAATGATTTGAAAAATGGCTTGAGCCGGCTTGGATATGATGTAGGCCAAAGCGAAACGCCGATCACACCTTGTATCATTGGCGATGAAGTAACCACCCAACAGTTCAGCAAACGGCTTTATGAAGAAGGCGTTTACGCCAAGGCAATCCTGTTTCCGACGGTTCCGAAAGGAACCGGAAGAATACGCAACATGCCGACAGCTGCCCATACCAAGGAGATGCTCGACCAGGTGATCTCCGTTTATGAGAAAGTTGGCAAGGAAATGAAGCTGATTTAGCTGCATTCGCGGGAGTACATTTCGGGAGGAATGTCTTATGAACAAGATTTTGGTGACCGGAGCACTGGGCCAAATCGGTTCTGAGTTAGTTGTTAAATTACGTGAAATTTATGGTGCGGATCACGTCATTGCTACGGATCTCAGATCATCAGCCCACGAAATTACCCGATCCGGGCCATTCGAGCTGCTGGACGTTACGAATGATAAGGCGATGTTCGAAATCGCCAAGCGGTACGAAGTTGATACCGTCATCCATTTGGCTGCGCTGCTGTCGGCTACCGCAGAGGAGAAACCGCTGCTTGCCTGGAATTTGAATATGGGTGGATTGATGAATGCACTTGAAATATCCAGGGAGCTCGGCTGCCAATTTTTCACTCCAAGCTCCATTGGATCTTTTGGTCCTTTGACTCCGAAAGACAATACCCCTCAGGATACGATCCAGAGGCCCAATACGATGTACGGCGTGAACAAAGTGTCCGGCGAACTGCTTTGTGATTATTATTTTCACAAATACGGCCTGGATACTAGGGGACTGCGATTCCCGGGTTTGATATCTTATATGACGCCTCCCGGCGGAGGAACGACGGATTACGCCGTGGAAATTTATTACGCAGCCGTGACGGCTGGCCGGTATACATCTTATATCGCCAAGGACTCAAACATGGACATGATGTATATGCCGGATGCCCTGAACGCAATCATCGATTTGATGGAAGCGGATTCTTCCCGGTTGATGCACCGAAATTCATTTAATGTCACCGCAATGAGCGTGGATCCAGAGGCGATCGCTGCAGCGATTCGGGATGAGCTTCCCGGCTTTATCCTCGATTATGACGTTGATCCGAAGAGACAGGCGATTGCCGATAGCTGGCCGCATTCCATTGATGCGACGGCAGCGAAAACAGAATGGGGATTTCATGCTCGCTACGACCTGAAGGCCATGACGAAGGATATGCTTTCACATCTAAGCGAGAGACAAATGCTTCGCAAGGCTTAAAGTTATTATGAATTCGATCGAAGAGTGACATCGCTAAAAAAAGCAAGAAAGGGGAACTTATAAAAACAAAAACAGAACGAAATTGTCGAGGGACAAGAACATTGTTCCATTAAAGTCGCTATTACAGCGGCTTTTTTTGTTTTAAGGACAAGAACATTGTGTCATTTCGGATTAGGTAGCTATCTAAATAGCATCATGATGAAGATCATGTGGCAAGAAAAAAGCACATGAATTTAAGAATTCGCGTGAATAACGATTTTTTTATTAGAAATAACGTTTTTCCGGTAAAGACCAATCAATCTGCGCCAACCATCGGGACGCGAATATGTGCTTACGAACTCGTCGATGTCGGTTTCGTAGATTGCTCTTGGTATCTCACGCTCATGCTTAGGAACACGAATTGTGGCTTCTTGGCAGAGGTAGTAATTCAAATGTTCGTGTCCAAATATGATTGTCATGTGGATTCATGACAGGCTCATGGTACTTGGAAGCGTTGAGAACGCCGGAGTAAGGACAGTACCGTTATCTTCGTATCTGACTGCAAACATTATTTTATGCCTGCCTAGTTCTGACAGATCTAAGCAGGGAGTCGAGCCAGATCAGATTCGGCAAGAATAGCCTTTCTGTTCAGATCATACTAGTTTAGTATCAAGTATCCTTCAGCAAGTCAACCATGTTAGAATAGTGAATTTCACTCAGTTGCTCGATAAAGTTATCTACCCTGTAGTTCTCCGGTTCAACTATCCAGAGACAAATTACTCCTACCAATCCAGATATCATGTATTCGATGCCAATTTTTATCTTCTCATCGTGGCGATGATCGCCGATTCCCGAAAAAATGATCGTTTTAAAAGCCTCTTTCAAGTAAACGGAGAAGTTTGGATAAATATTTTGAGTGATCATTGTCTTAAAAAATATCATATTGGCTTCAATATCGTCGAAAATCGTTTTTAACATGGTCGCAAACATATCTTTATCCATCTCATGAATTGAACTCACTTCCAGGCTTAAGCAAGCATTTAAACTCTCCACGTTTTCCTGAAATAACTTCTCCATGAATTGAGGTTTATCTACATAGTGCAAATAAAATGTGTTGCGATTTATCATCGCTTCTTTGGCAATGTCCTGCACAGTAATTCGTTCATAGCCTTTGGTTTGTACTAATCTCAGAAACGCTTCTTTAATGGCTTTCCGCGTTTTGAGAATGCGCAGATCCACTTTATCTTTACCCAATTCGTGCTTCCCCTCCATAAATAATAGTCGGATTTATCAAAAGTGATGTTTAATTAACACATTGAATTATATCAACCATTGAGCCCTTTAAGTGTACGTTTTACAATTAAAACTGTCAATTGAACTCACTAACTCATTCATAAAAGGAGAATCATAAATGAAAACACTGGCGATTGTTGGTGCAGGTAAGGGATTAGGATTATCTATTGCGAAGAGCTTTGGCAAGCGCGGCTTCCAAGTGGCATTAGTTGCAAGAAATGCTGCAAAACTGCAAGATATGGTGGATGAACTGAAAGCGGATGGTATCGAGGCATCTTATTTCGTAGCAGATATTTTTAACAAGGAACAGATTGAACAGGCTATGACCAACATGAAAGAAAAGTATGGTCAGATTGATGTGTTGGAATTCAGTCCAACAGCAGGCAATTATCCTCCCACTTCTGTATTGGAGTTAACGGCGGAGAACGCCAGGGACGCATTTGAGGCGAATGTGGTTAGTGCCATCCATGTCGTCAATGCTGTTCTCCCTGATATGCTCGCCAGGAAAGAGGGAGCCTTGCTCTTTACCTCAGGATTATCCGCCATGTACCCTGTGTCCATGATGGGGAATATCGGTATTGCTCTTGCAGGGTTACGCAATTATGTTGCTAATCTTCATACTTCATTGTCTGCTCAAGGGATTTTTGTGGGCCACCGCTCATTAGGTTTATTGATCAAGGAGTCAGGTACCGGCGCAATTAATGATCCGGATGTAATTGCAGAGATGTGGTACCAGGCCTATGTAGAGAAAAACGTATGGGAAGAAGAGTATCCTGAGGGGGTTACCCCCGAAACCATTCTGTTTTAACATTGGTGATGATTTCAGCAGGTCATAACATACAGTTGTAACCAAGTAGATGAGCTTGAGAACTAGGCATATATTTTGTGCTAAGAAACGCTTGAAAGAGATGAAGAAGCCGCTAATTTAGCGGCTTTTTTGTTTTTCGGTACAAGTTCTTGTCCCGAGCCAAAGACAAGAACTTGTACCGATGACAAGACAACGCAAAAAAGATCACTTCATTGTAGAATATAAGAATTATGAGATGGGCGGGAATTGTACATTTTTTCGGGGGAAGTTCTTTATTATGTGTACTAGGAAAGAATAAGCAGGGCTTATACAATAACATTAGAGATTGTAAACGCTTGCTTTTAATTCTGAGGGTGCAATCAATGAATTTCCGTAATCCCGTATATGAAGGATTCTATTATTCCAATACCAAAGGAGATGCCTTATGAATCAACAACAACTACCTAAGCCCCACCAACCGCTCGTAACCCACATCTTCACTGCTGACCCGTCCGCCCATGTCTACGAGGGCAAAATCTACATCTATCCTTCCCATGACCTCGATCATGACGAGCCGAGCAACGATAACGGCGACCAGTATAAAATGGAAGACTATCATGTCCTCTCGATGAACAACTTCGATTCCCCGGTGGTTGATCACGGCGAAGCGTTGCATCTGAGAGATATTCCGTGGGCCTCCAAGCAGCTCTGGGCACCGGATGCCGCTTATAAGAACAATACCTATTACCTGTTTTTCCCGGCACGGGATCATGACGACATCTTCCGTCTGGGTGTGGCAACATCAGAGTCTCCGGCAGGCCCATTCATGCCGCAACCGAATTATATGGAAGGCAGCTTCAGTATCGATCCGGCCGTACTGGTGGATGACGACAATCAGTCATACATCTATTTCGGCGGACTCTGGGGTGGCCAGTTGGAGAAATGGCAGACTGGCAGCTTCGTGCCAGATGCAGAAGGACCTGCTCCTGACCAGCCGGCGCTTGGACCGCAAGTTGCACTGCTTAGCGACGACATGCTGTCCTTCCAAGGCAAGCCTGCCGAGATATCGATTGTCGATGAAGACGGGAATCCGATTCTGGCTGGGGATGAGGAACGGAGATATTTTGAAGGCCCATGGGTGCATAAAGATAACGGCTATTACTACCTGTCCTACTCTACAGGAACCACGCATAAGCTCGTATATGCGATCGGCAAGAACCCGATGGGACCATTCACGTTCAAGGGCGAGATTCTCTCTCCGGTTATCGGCTGGACAACCCATCACTCCATTGTGCAAGTTGAAGACAAGTGGTATCTGTTCTATCACGACAGCTCCCTGTCGGAAGGTGTCAACCACAAGCGCTGCGTTAAATATTCGGAGCTGAACTACAACGAAGATGGAACGATCCAGAAGATCAATCCTTATCCGGGTGCGGAGTAAGTTAGCTGGTTAGCGGAAACAGATAAGATTACAATATAAGGCATAATACATGAGGCAGCTCCTGACGGGGCTGCTTTTTTGATAGGAGGAGGATCAGTTGTTTCACTCAAACTTGGAGAAAATCTTTGCTGAACAAAGAATACTTCAGCAGTATACTGATTGAATTAATAAGTTTATTCTAATTAAACATAAAGCCTTCCTTCCTTCGGAGAGAAGGTTTTTAGTCTAATTAGAATTTTGTTGACACACATATATCCTAATGGCTTTATCCAGTTGAGTGCGTGAAGCGCGTGTCGACGAGTTTTAGTAGGGAACTTCTTTTCCTGTCGAGGGACAAGAAAATAGTCCGATTAACGATTAGATGAGTATCAAAATAAAAAAGCTATCTAGAAGAGAGTGGGCTTTAACTTGGGTCAGTAGCGCTACAGGGAAATACTTAACCCATAGAAAGGGATGAAATAGTTGTTTACTTAGATACGTATTGTGTCTTATAATTTTCACAAAGATACATATCGTATCTTAAAAGTTTGTATCGCACAAGTAATGTAAGGGTGCTCGCATCTTGGTCCCAGTTTTTGCAGAAAGAGGGGACGACCGATGGAAACGAAAAAAACGCCTTGGCAGGCACCGGAATTAGAGGTGCTGGATGTGCAGCAAACGATGGCTGGCTATGGATTCAGGCAAATTGATTGGATCGAAGAACATGATGCAGACCTATATGATCCAGCGTCCTGATGATCATACTTCAAATTGAAAATCGTATTCTTGCTCAAAAGGTCGCCTGTGGGCGGCTTTTTCGATGCTCAGATGAGGGACAAGAACATTGTACCATTCCAAACCAAGACGACTATGATTGATATTGAGCAGCAGCTAAATAAGGCGTAGCATCAGCCTCCTGTTGATGTAACATTTGTTAAAATACGTTGCGAAATTCGTTACGCCGCTCGACAAACATTGTCCAATTGAGGCCTCCACGAAAAAATGATTTCTCCAAAAACGGCTTATACAGACAGTTCATAATATATAACGGAACCTGTTCTTTCAAATCCAGTGGTTGAAACACATGTGATGTATCATCGTAAACGGCTCTTCTTTTGTCAGCTTCAAATGGACGGGGGTGAAGGAGTCAAAAAATACTCTTCTCTAAATACGATTGAATTGTGCATGATCAGATTCCCTTCGCTTCTTAAGTCATTTGGAAGGAAGCATTGCTTACGGATAGTATGTCTGTATTTTTCGGCGCATTCAACCATATATTGGATTCGTTTATCATGTTAAAGAGGTTCTACACCATTTATAGCGTTGTGAGAGGGGAGTGATCATTTTGAATACTTCTAAACAAATGATGTCTCATAATTCCAATGATCGTTTTAGTAAACTTGGAATTTATAGCGTCCAAAGTGTCTTTATTATTCTGTTCTTGCTGTTAACCCCTGTCTACTATTTGAACAAATGGGACTTTAAACGTCACAAAAAGCGGAATCCTTTCTACACCAGTAAATTGGTTCGATTGCAAGAGCGTTATCCGATTTTCTACGAATTGGCCATGTACGTTCAAAATTTTCCTATTCCTCGTAATGTTTACAAAGTTTTACCCCCTTTAAAGGGCGATGTTCTTCAGGTGGGCTGTGGTACAGGTTTATTGAACAAGTATCTTCGCAAGCAGAAGGATGTTCGTTTTCTTAACATGGATCCGAATATAAATGCTCTAAAACTTGGAAAGAAGTGGGGAAGGTTTAATTCTTATATCCATGCTTTCATTGATAAACCGACTTCTTTACCTGATCATAGCTGCGATATGATTTTGTTTGCAAGAAGCTTTCATCACATTCGCTATCACAAAAAAGCCTTCATAGAGAGCTGCAGACTGTTACGTGACGGTGGATCTATCATTATTGCGGACCCGGTTGTTCTCAAGTCTCTTTCAGGTTCTGTAACGGACGGTGGTTATATGGCGAACTCTTCGATTGATGGTGTAATTTGGAGATTTACCAAAGAAACATTAATTACTCACATAGAGCGCTGTCTTCCTCCTGAATTAAAGATAGAATCAGTAACCGAAACGAGACAAGTGCATGTAACGAATTATAATTTATTTGTACCTCAGACAGATATCGTAGTGGTACTGCGAAAAAGGGAGGCTGTATACAATGACAACTAAATTTATTTATAGTGTTTGAAATCTGCAGCATTATTCAATGTTTATCCATTGCTCAGCCAGAAACATGTCTTGCGGATAATATAGGTAAAGGTATCTCTCCACAGAGGTGCCTTTTTTTGTTTTTAGGAACCAAGTCTTGTCCAAGCTGAAGACAAGATCATTGTGTAGGCTGCAACGTTTGTCGTGTCAAGGGAAGATGAGTTGCACGGGAATAACGGCGTTCTTGGGAGAATAGATATCATCCATTTGTTCACGTAACAGCTTTACAGCTGTTCGTGCCATTTCCTGTTCATCCTGCTGCACATAAGCTACGCCTGAAAGATGTGGATTATCAAAAGATAGCAAGTCGATATTTGAGTGAACGTTCAGAAGACTGATCGCGGCGGATGTAAGGCGTGCTGTTTCTTCAGTCAAGGAAAAGGCTGCCGAAATTCCACTGTGGTTCTGCAAGAAGTTGCTTACATAGTCCAATGCTTGCTCGCTGCGTAGAATGTCGAGAGGGATGTGACACCACAAGCTCTTGTCAATCGAGATGCCTTGATCTGTGTACGCCTGCTCAAAGCCGAGCGTACGATCCTCGACGGCTGTATTGGCATTTTCAGGTGAGATGAGCGCAATCTGCTGATGACTCTTGGATAACAAATGGGATACAGCTTTATACGCACCGCCGTAATTGTCGGATGTAATGGTGTACGTCTCAATGTTGCGCAGATAGCGGTCGATGAACACACACGGGAATTTATCGAGCGACAGACGCAGTAATGATTCGTTATACTTCTCATCTTCTGTTGGAAAAACGATCAACCCCTTCACACCGAGCTCCGTTAGTGTACGAATGACGTTTGATTCGATAGAGGAGGACTCGCGCGTGATGCTTAGTACCATGCTGAGGCAGGCTTCTTGTAGGAAGTGTTCCGTGTAGTCAACGAGCTTCTGAATGACACGGGTTCTCATCGTCGGAATGATGAAGCCGATGAGCGGCATGGAGCACGCGCTGCTTGGGGATGGCGAGAAATTGATGCTAGAAACAACAAGACTAGAAGAGACGAATGAGCCTTTGCCTTGTACGCGTATAATTAATCCTTCGTCAGCTAGTAGGGTTAGGGCGTTCCTGACGGTTATTTTACTTACTCTGAATTCGTCCATTAGTTCTTGTTCAGAAGGAATGCGGTCCGTTGGCCGAAGCTGCCCTGATTTAATTTTCTGTATAATATTTTCTCGAATTTGTTTGTAGAGCGCCAGCTTTTTCAAAGAGTAGCATCTCCCCATAAACTTTATGATTTTATAATCAATTGGTTATATAAAGCTTATTTCATATATATTATAATACGGCTTGTAAAGCGCTTACAATATGGAATCTGAGAAATTGTTGCGAAGGGGTCTTTTCTTTGAAAGGTTAGAATTATGTTAAGGATGGTGGTGCCAAGATGGATTGTAACCGCTTAAATTAACAGAACTAACCAGTCAGCCGACTTTTCAAATGCATAACAAAAAAGAGAGGATGACGAACAAATGAAAAAACGCAGTGCTTTAATCTCCATCGTTACACTCCTTATTATGTCACTTGTTTTTACTGCATGTGGTAATCCTTCTGGTTCAAAAACGGAAACACAGCAATTAGGCGCTAATGCCGGTGAGAATGCAACAGAATTATCATTTTGGACATTCGCAGATTTGCACGGCAAGCATTTGGATAAAATGCTGGGGTTATGGAACCAACAGAACCCAGACAAACAGATTAAGTTGAATGTAACGGTTATGCCTTACGATGATATGCACAACAAGCTCTTATTGGCAGTTACAAGCGGAAAAGGTGCTCCTGATATCGCGGATATTGAGCTTGGTCAATTCCCTAAATTCTTGGAAGGTGACAACGTTCCCCTGGAATCTTTGAATGATGTATTTGCACCATACAAAGACGTTGTTGTTCCTTCACGTGTCGAGATTTACTCCAAAGCTGATCAGGTTTATGGCTTTGATTATCACGTAGGTGCTACGCTTGCTTTCTACAACACTGAAATTCTCGAACAAGCAGGTGTTGACTACAAGACAATCAAAACGTGGGAAGATTACAAACAAGCAGGTATCAAGGTTTACGAAAAGACTGGCAAGTACTTAGGTACTGCTGATACATCAGCTTCGTGGCAAGCATCGCTGCTACTAGCTCAGCAAAATGCCGATTTTACAGATGAAAATGGTAATCCAAAAGTGAACTCGCCTGAAATGATTAAAGCGTATGAAATGTTAGTCGATCTGCAGAAGAACAATGTTATTCATACGATCCCTGGCGGACAACCCGACACAGAAGAAGCAAAAGGTGAATATAACAAAGGCAACTACGCAAGTGCATTGATGCCTGAGTGGTACATGTCCCGCTTTGTAAACGAAATGAAAGACCTTAAAGGTAAGTATGCAATAGCTCCATTGCCTGTATTCGAAGAAGGTAATCCTCGTTCCGTTGGCTTAGGCGGTACTGGCACAGTTGTTACTAAGAATGGTAAAGACGTTCAGTTGGCAAAAGAATTTGTAGCCTTTGCTAAGCTTTCGAAAGAAGCTACTACAGAAATCTGGAATACACTTGGATTTGACCCAATCAACATGGAAGTATGGAAAGATGATGCAGTTACGAAAAACCCTGAAAATGAATACGTCCAATACTTTAAAACAAATGCATTTGATACTTTGAATGAAATCAAAGACGAAATTAGAGCGATTAAGTCCGTTAAAGCTTCACCAACCATCGGCAATATATTCAATACGGTTACTTTGAATGCTATCTTTGAAGATGGCCAAGACGTGAAGGAAGCGTTGGATGAAGCACAAGCAGCAATTGAACAAGAATTGAAATAAATATAATAAGTAAATGATTTGATTAAACCTGTCGGCAGGTACAGTGGTCGGCAGGTTTAACCATAGTCAAGGGAGATTGAGAATATGATAAAGAAATTTGTATACTCTCAAAAAGTTGCACCTTATGTTTTTGTATTGCCATTTATACTCATATTTTTGGTATTCTGGTTTTTTCCGCTTGTAAATTCATTCGTAATGAGCTTTCAAGATAGGATGCTGGGACAGGATCCTAAATGGATTGGTGAAGCAAATTATTCGAAATTACTCACTGATAAAGTGTTTTTGACATCTATTAAAAATAGCATTGTGTACATGTTAGGAACCTTAGTGCTGTTGATTCCTTTTCCCATGTTATTCGCCGTTATGATCAACAGTAAGTTAATGATGGGAAGAGAGTTTTTTAAATCTTCTTTCTTTCTCCCTGCATTGACATCTGTCGCAGTTGCGGGTACCATTTTCCGCCTTACATTCGGTGAGATGGAAGGTTCATTAATGAACAGTTTCCTAGGTCTATTTGGTGTAGAGCCTATCAAATTTTTGAAAGACGGAAATTGGAGTATGGCAGCACTGTTAATCCTCGCATGTTGGAGATGGACAGGCGTTAATATGCTTTACTATCTATCGGGTTTGAAAAGCATTGACAATGAATATTATGAGGCTGCTTCAATTGACGGTGCATCTGCTTGGCAGAAGTTTAGAACGATCACAATGCCATTATTGAAGCCGACCACGGTATATGTTACAACAATTAGTGTTTATGCAGGTTTAGCCATGTTTACCGAGAGCCTCATGATGTTCAACGGTAACAAATCACCCCAAAATATTGGCTTAACCATTGTTGGATATCTGTATAGACAAGGGATTGAGCAGAATAAGCTGGGTTACGCAGCTGCAGTTGGTATCGTTCTGTTAGTCATTGCTATGGTTATCAATTTAACGCAGTTGAAATTTAATGGAATGTTCAAAAAGGAGGAGGATTAAAGTGGGCAGAAGTCAGACGAGGAGTGATTTCATCTCTAGAATAGTAATTATTTGTTTATTCATTATACTATTCGTTATAATTATGATCCCATTCTACGCAGTGGCCCTATCTTCCTTTAAACCAGGTGAATCATTAGTTAGATATGGACTTAACCTAAGTTTGGATTTTGAAATCATGAGTTTTGATAATTTCATCTTTCTGTTTACTGGAGAACATGATTATTTTGTGTGGTTTTGGAACAGTATAATTTTAACAATCGTTCAAGTGGTTTTAACACTTTTTGTAAGCGCATTTGTTGCATATGGTTTTGCAGCATATCATTTTAAAGGTAAGAACTTCCTCTTTATATGTGTTTTACTCATTATGATGGTGCCTTTCGAAATACTGCTGGTTCCTTTGTACAGCCTAATTAATGATTTGGGAATGGTGAATAGCTATTCGGCAATCATTCTGCCCGGTATAGCCAATGCCGCGACAATATTTTTCTTCAGGCAATATCTACGAAGCATACCCAAAGAGATTATTCAATCTGGGCGGGTTGATGGCGCAAACGAGTATGCGATTTATTTCAGACTAATTATGCCGATTATGAAGCCATCGTTTGCAGCAATGGCCATATTGAATGGTATGAATAGCTGGAATAATCTATTGTGGCCATTCATGGTGTTGGGAGATCAGAGTAAATATACACTTCCAATCGGTTTGAAAACGTTGTTAACTCCTTATGGCAATAACTATGACTTATTGATCGTGGGCTCCTTCTTCTCCATCATTCCAATTTTCATACTATTCATTGCTTTTCAGAAATATTTCATAGACGGTATGACTGCAGGCGCTGTTAAAGGGTAATCTATATTATGATAAAACAGGTGATAAGATGGAAATCCAACAACGTGCGTCACACGACATTCAACCATTAATTGAACAGAGAGCTGATCCTTTTATTTACAGACATTCGGATGGTTATTATTACTTCGTAGCATCCGTTCCGGAGTATGATCGGATTGAAATCCGTAGAGCCCAGAACCTTGAGAAGCTTGTTACATCAACTCCTGTAGTGATCTGGAGAAAGCGCGAGACTGGTATCCTTAGTGCTAATATTTGGGCACCCGAACTGCATTTTATTGATGACAAATGGTACGTGTATTTCGCTGCCGCACACACGATGGAAACGAATGAAGGCTTGTTCGACCATCGGATGTACGTGCTAGAGAATGAAAATGCCAATCCGCTCGAAGGCATTTGGACGGAAAGGGGGCAGGTTCGTACCGAGTGGGAAAGCTTCGCCCTCGATGCCACTACCTTTGAGCATAATGGAAGCCGTTATTACGTATGGGCACAAAAGGATCCGAATATTGAAGGTAACTCTAATCTGTATATATCTAATATGAGCAATCCGTGGACGTTGACTGGGCCGCAAACGATGATTTCGATGCCGGAATATGACTGGGAAATCATTGGTTATAAAGTGAACGAAGGCGCGGCATTTATTCGCAAAGGTAATCGGGTATTCCTCTCTTACTCGGCTAGCGCCACCGATTTCAATTATTGCATGGGCTTACTTGAAGCCGATGCGGATGCTGATTTGCTCGATGCCACCTCATGGCGCAAGTCGCAAGCAGCGGTTTTCTCTACAGATGAGAGTATCTCAATGTATGGTCCCGGTCATAATTCCTTCACGGTGTCAGAGGACGGCGAAGAGACGCTATTTGTGTTCCACGCAAGAACGTACAAGAACATTATAGGAGATCCGCTGTACGATCCGAATCGCCATACATTTGTGACGGAGCTTTTGTGGACGGCTGACGGCAAACCCGATTTCCGCGGCTCTGTTGCAGCACTTGCACGTTCTGTACAATGAACGAGTGTCCCAACAAGGTTGATTGATGGATTTGAATTCGTTTATCCAACTTGCCAAAGAGAGACAGTTAGAACATCGAAGGCACCCTACTGGGTGCCTTCGATTTCGCTCTACAGATAATACTTCGAACAACAGTTCTGACTAACGACTTGAAATATCTAGGGGAACAAACAAATGTATTGTCTAAAGAAATTGAGGCGAGTTATGGAAGAAGTTGCAATCTAAAGATTCGGGAAACGATAGCTCAATAAAACCGAGGATAGGGCAGGTTATAATCGAACTGCTTAGCGACTTTTTTTATTGTCGAGGGACAAGAACATTGTTCCATTCGAGTCGCTATTATAGCGGCTTTTTTTGTTTTAAGGAACCAAGTTCTTGTCCCAAGCTAAGGACAAGAACTTGGTTCCTTTGCCGAAAAAGACAAGAACATTGTGGCATTTCGGATTAGGTATTCATCTAAATATTACTGCGAGGGAACTCATGTAGCGACATAAAAGCCTGAGAGTAAGTATTTTTGTTTTTTTGCTGACAATATTGGTTGAACTATAAACATTTCACTGAGCCCGAGAGGGAAGCCATAACATATGCAAAGGGTTCTTTATTCACTATCATTCCATTATTCTGGCAGCATGTTGTTCCCGATATTGCTGAGGCGTAATGCCGAAGTGATCCTGAAATTTTTTGTAAAAGAAGCTCAAGTTGCTGTGCCCCGTACTGCTGGCAATATCATAAATCGGGCGATTGGTATTGGCGAGCAAGAACGCGCAGTAGTTGAATTTTTCACTCTGAACCAGATCCTTGAAGGTCTGACCGGTTGTTTTTTTGATCAAGGTGGACAAATAGTTGGCATTGAAGTTGAAATGCTCCGCGGTGGATGTGAGGGTGCAGTCCATATAATGATTCTCAATATATTTCAAAATTTCAATGATCGTCACCTTGTTCTGCGTCAGTGTGCGAGGACGATTCGTGTCGTACTGGAACACACGCAGCAGTTCGTAGAAGATCAGCAGCATATAGGAATCCATCATCTCGGATGAGCCGAGTGACGGGTCATAAAATTCACAGAGCAGTTGTCTCATCAGGATAGGAATGTTGGTGTTATTCTCGGAATGAAAAATAATGTACCGGTTATGATTCTTACGATCTGAGATGGCATTCGCCAGAAAGTGAGACAGAATGCCATTGTTGGCCAGTTTGCTCAGGAAAGAAGAGGAAAAGTAACGCTTACGAATCAGAATATTAATAATCACATCTTCTTCCGATGTGGACAGAATGGCGTGGGGAATGCCTGTATCTACAATACAGATCTGTCCGCTCTTTAGCGTGACCTTTTTTCCATTTATGATCTGGGTGCACTGACCGGAATATACGAAGCTGAGCTCAATAAAAGTGTGAATATGTAGCGGAACCTCGGCAAACCGTGTGTGCTTGGAAATGGTGATGTTGTCTTTCTCTCCAATCATGTCCGCAAAAACATAAACTTTCTGTCCTTCATGATCTACTCTCTTCAATGAATCGTAGGTAGCAGAGTGTGCAGAAGGATGAGCCTGATAATGCAGATCCCTATCCGTAAGCTTACGAAGCTTTGCATCCAATTGGTCGTGATTCATGCTCACTGCCTCCAGTCGGCTGAAGTTTGTAGTAACCTTAACATCTGAATTTATGACAGTCAATATGTACTGTTTTGATATTTCGGTCTTCATTTGAAAGCGCTATATTAAAAGTGTGAAGTGATTAAACATCTTTGTTTATATTTATATTGGTCTGTTTACGATTGATTAATGGATTTTAATGTATTGATTTATGTTTTGGTTCATATGGGATTTTCTTTATATAATATGTAATTTTGACACTTAATTGATAGGAGAGAGCATAAACAACGAAGTTGTCTGTCTAGCAGAAGGGAAGGGTTTTTGATGAGAAAGATGACCGAGGTGTTGGAAAACCGGGAGAACAATTATATTTTGCCTTTCTTCTGGCAGCATGGTGAAGAAGAACTTGTACTGCGTGAACATATGCAGATTATTGATGAGAGTGGCATCAAGGCGGTTTGTGTGGAATCCCGCCCGCATCCGGATTTTGTAGGGCCCCAATGGTGGACAGATCTGGATATCATCATGGATGAGGCGCGTAACCGGAAGATGAAAGTGTGGATTCTGGATGATTCTCATTTTCCTACAGGATATGCCGCTGGCAGAATCAAGACGGATTATCCCCAGTACCAGAAGCAGTTTCTGAAAATACATCAACAGGATTTCGTCGGACCCCAGCTTCAGGCGGGAATTCTGGTGAAATGGGCGCTGCAACGACCCGGCCAGAGAGGTATTAGTGTTGGAGTGGAGCAAGTAAAGTCGGATCATGAGGGAGAACAAAAGCAAGTCTTCTCGGCTAAAGATCGGATTGTTGGTGTAGTTGCCGCTCGCAAAACGGGACCTGATGAGATTGATCCCGATTCCCTGGTTGATCTGACCTCACAATTACATGAAGGAACGGTGCAATGGGATCTGCCTGAGGGGCGTTGGAGAATCTTTACGCTGGTTCTTACCTATGATGGAGGGGAAAAAGCAACCGAAGGATATCTGAATCCAATTGTGCCCGAAGCCACACAGGTGCTGATTGATACGGTGTACGAGGCACATTATGATCGATACAAAGATGATTTTGGATCGACACTGGCTGGATTTTTCTCGGATGAGCCAAGGTTTGGCAATGTAAAAGGACCACTGGCTTCCATCGGACGCCTAGATATGATTCTTCCGTGGTGTGAAGATTTGCAGGACATGTTAAAGCAGGAAGGATCCGACGATGATGTTATTCGTTCAATCCCCTTGTTGTGGGCGAATGCAGGTGTGAAAGGACAAGAGATGCGCTATCGCTACATGGATCTGATCACTCGATTATACGCAGAACATTTCACGGACAGATTGGGAGAGTGGTGTCGCGCCCATGGTGTAGAGTACATTGGGCATGTCATTGAAGACAATAACGCTCATGCAAGACTCGGTTATGGTACAGGGCATTTCTATCGCAGTCTGTGGGGGCAGGATATGTCCGGCATTGACGTGGTGCTTCATCAGATTCTGCCAGGCATGGATGATGGCTATTACAAATCATTCACATCCACTGGATGGGACGGTGAGTTCTTCCATTATGGAATGGCGAAGATGGGAACCTCACTCGGACACCTGGACCCTAAGAAGCACGGTCGTACCATGTGTGAATTGTACGGTGCATATGGGTTCGGAGAAGGGCTGAAACTGATGAAATGGCTAACGGACCACATGCTGGTACGGGGTGTGAACCATTTTGTGCCACATGCATTTTCGCCGAAAAAGTATCCTGATCCAGATTGTCCACCTCATCTATACGCGAACGGATATGATCCGCAGTATCGGTATCTGCCAATACTAACTTACTACATGAACAGAGTAAGTCATCTGTTATCGGATGGTGTGCATGTTGCACCGGCAGCCATTCTGTATCATGCAGAAGCGGAGTGGGCTGGAGAGTATATGTTGTTCCAGAAGCCCGCGAGAGAGCTTACGCAGAACCAGATAGATTTTGACATCGTTCCATCGGAACTGGTGATCTCGGCGCAGGTGAAAGACGGAAAACTCCAGATGAACCGTGAACAGTTCCCTGCCCTGATTATCCCTTATGCCGAAGCGCTACCGAGTCAATTAATTACTCAACTGGTTGCCTATGCCGAAGCCGGTTTACAGGTCTATTTCGTGGATAGACTTCCTGCTCGAAGCAGTGAAGGAGAGGATTGCACGAGCGAGTTGTCAGATCTGAAGAAGCATAAATCTGTGAGTATTGTTGCACTAGATGAACTGGCGACGCGCCTGCGGAGTGACCATGTGTATGAGATCACCGTTTCGGAATACCAGCCCTACTTGCGTTATTACCACTACCGTCATAACGACGGTGAGGTATATATGTTCTTCAATGAAGATCCGGCAAAAGCGATTGAGACCACGATTACCGTTCCGGCTTTGAAAGGCGTGGATGAGATGTACATCTATAATGCTTTTGCGAATACACTCTCACCACTTCACACCAGCATGTATGGAAACAAGCAATCATTCTCCTTGAGGCTCGAAAAATATGAATCTGTGTTGATTGTGCAGGGGACTGCACTGAGTGAGGAGATCGCGGAAGTCTCAACTGCACATTGTTCATACAGCAACCTACACGAGATTACAGGAGAGTGGAAGCTCTCCTTGGCAACGGCTAAGCAATACCCGGAATTCTCTGCATATGGGACATGTGCTGAACTTACTTCACTTGCCGTACCGACGATGTTACCCGAGTTCTCGGGGACCGTGCGATATGAGATAGAGTTCGATATGCACGAAGTACCGGCAGCAGCGCGGCTGGTCATTCATGAACCGTACGAAGTAGCTCAAGTGTGGCTGAATGGGCATGATATCGGAACGCGAATCTGTCCGCCTTATGCGTACGAAGCAAGCGGATATTTAGAACCAAAGGGCAACAGACTTGTGATTGAAGTGACGAATACGCTTGTAAAAGAACAGCAAGATTTCCTGTCCCAGTTCCTGATTCAGGAACCGACAGGTATTGTAGGTAATGTCTATTTACAGTACTGAGAATAGATATGGAATGCACATTGAATGCACACGAGCTTATTTGTTCATTCCATATCTCACCCATGAAGGAGTGAGCAGGCATGGATCATCGTCAACTGGCAACGGATGTGTTACGCAGTGTCGGAGGCAAAGAAAATATCAATAAGGTTACCCACTGTGTAACCCGGTTGAGATTCGAACTCAAAAACAGCAAAATCCCCAATGCCGAAGAGATCAAAGCAATGGATGGCGTGCTGACCGTTATTCAGCAAGGAGGACAATATCAGGTGGTCATCGGGAATCAGGTTGTTCCCGTATTTAATGAGCTGTCTTCCCTCCTGGGAGACATGAGCAATACTGAATCCTCCAATGAGGTACAAGGTGAGAAAAAAAGTCTCTTTGACCGCTTCACATCCATGATTTCCGGTGTTTTTATGCCTGTTATGGGAGCGCTTGCAGCAAGTGGTATTATTAAAGGATTGCTGGCTTGTCTATCTGCATTCGGTGCTCTGACGGCAACGGATGGAACGTATATCGTACTGAATGCTATCGGTGATGCACTGTTTTATTTCTTCCCGATTTTCCTGGGTAGCTCCGCCGCCAAATACTTTGGCTTGAATCAATATGTGGGAATGATTATTGGAAGTTCCATGGTCTACCCCGCGCTAGTGAGTTTTGTAGGCTCTGAGCAGCAGTTGACCTTCCTCAGTCTGCCGATGAATATCATGAATTACACATCATCCGTATTCCCTGCAATTGTTGCAGTATGGTTTGCATCCCTGTTAAATCGTGTTATTGAGAAGCGTATCGCGCAAGGTTTTAGATATTTTCTGGCTCCATTTATCGTACTCTTGGTTACGGTGCCACTGACACTGTTTATCATCGGTCCTGTAATCACATACCTCAGTAACGGTCTTGCTGATATTACAACGGCTATCTACAATTTTAATCCGATTCTTGCTGGACTTGTATTGGGTGGACCATGGATTCTGATCGTCATGTTTGGTTTGCACTGGGCCTTTATCCCAATCTTTATTAACAACATGGCAACTGTTGGTTACGATTCTGTGATGGGGTTACTGGCAGCGAATCAGTTTGCGATGGCAGGCGCAGCCTTGGCCTTTGGACTGAGAGCACGGGATAAACAGCTGAAAACACTGGGTATTTCAACGGGTGGCACAGCATTGCTCGGTGTGAGTGAACCTGCACTTTACGGTGTACTGCTTCCTCAAAAAAAACCGCTCATAATGGCGATTATTGGTGGTAGTATTGGTGGAGTGATCGGTGGAGCCTTTTTGTCCAAAGTTTATGCATTTGCTCCATCCGGCGTATTCGGTATTCCTGGTGCAGTCAATCCTCAAGGCATTGATCCCGGCTTCTATGGTTATGTGTTGCAAATGGCGGTGGGTCTGGTGGTTGGTTTCATTTTGACCTATCTGTGGGGATACCAAACCCGCACAAAATCCGGCGAGTTAGCAACGCAAGGCACAACGGATTCCGTATCTGTTTCCGGTATTGAGGAAACGGATGAAGGTTCAAGTTCATCTGTTACGAAAGCAGAGATGACGGTGTATAGCCCTGTTACTGGAGAGGTTGTTGACCTTGCAAGTGTTGCAGATGAGGCGTTCTCTAGTGAAGCGATGGGCAAAGGAATTGCAATTATCCCTTCAAACGGAACGATTGTATCTCCTGTTAAAGGTGTAGTTACCACGATAACCAAATCAAGACATGCGATTGCAGTCATTGCCAACGATGGTGTGGAGGTTCTGATCCATGTTGGCCTTGATACGGTCAAACTGAAAGGCGAGGGCTTCTCTCTCAAAGTCCAAGAAGGTGATTTGGTGAATGTCGGTGATGTCCTGATGGAAGTAGATTTGGCGAAAATTAAAGAAAGAGGTTTTGAATTGATTACTCCGCTGATAATAACGAACTCTGACAATTATGTGTCAGTAAGTCGGATGGGGGCACAAAATATTTCTGCGGGTAGTCCAGTAATTACAATAAAAGTGTAGAGGCAACTCCTTATGTTCTTTAACTCAATGAAGATGATTATCAAGCTCGCTCGCATAGCGGGCTATTTTTTTAAAGTCAAGAGATCATATAAATTGACATTAGCTCAATAACAGCACTATGTGTTATGCTGTCCAGGGACAAGAACATATTCCCATTGAAGCCGTTATTTTAGCGGCTTTTTTGTTTTATCGGTACAAGTTCGTGTCCCGAGCCAAGGACAAGAACTTGTACCGATTACCGAAATGGACAAGAAGATGGTCCGATTACCGATTAGATGAATATCTAAGTAAAAAGTACATTCAGGTAAGGCTTTATTAGGACAAATACAAATTATACAATTGTCACGTCAAGATGAAGCAACTGAGTTTCTGAGGGTAAACACGGGTTGCTAAGGATTACATTAGTGAGATTTCATAATAAAACTAGCCGTTGAGGGACAAGAACTTGTTCCCATTTCCGATTAGACAAAGACCTAAATAATGAGTAGATACAACTCATAAAGACTAAAGTCTTATATACACGATGATTTTAAGCGGAATTGTTTCCATCCACCTCATTACTTCCTGGTTCTGTTGAACTCAATTTTTCTATCATCTTTCTGATACATGGCATAAAAACATTTAAAATGGCCCCACTGAAGCAGACAGCCAGTGCAGTTCCTATACCTATGGGTCCACCAAAAATGAATGCCGTGAACAGAAGTACAACGTTAATCAGAGTTCTCGAATCTCGAAAAAAATATATTCGTTCGAGTTATTTTTTTTAGTGAGAGTGTTAACCGATCGATCGGAATCGGTGCAAAATTGGTCTGTAGATACATGGCCGTTCCTATTCCTGCAACAACCAAAACGCAGCCGAAACACAAAAATTTGAAAAACAATCTGATTGTATGGTCAAGGTAATGCCAAGAGTTAGAATTAAGATATCTATTGCATAAATTAAACATTGATTTACACGTGATAATGGCATCATTTCGATGATAAATCTTTTACCATTAGATAATGCGGAATTCCATCTTCCATAAATACATCGGAGGTAGTCTGGTATCCTAGCTTGTGATAAAATCCCTCTGCATGTGTCTGTCCGTGTAATTTAACTTTGGATATTTCTTTATTTTCTGCAATTTCTTCCAGTGATGTAACGATTAATTTACCGAGACCATATTCGCGATAAGGTTTTAAGATACATATTCGATCTAATTTACCTACGCCATCTCGAATAATAATTCTGCCTGTTCCGGCGGGTAGTTCATTAAAATAGACCAGGATGTGCTCACACTGTCCATCTAAATTATCATAATCATCAAACTCATCTTCAATTGGTACATTTTGTTCTTTCACAAACACTTCTTCTCTTATTTGAAAAGCGATGTTGAGCCCCTCAATTGAGTCTATTTTTTTTGATTTCATTTCTTATAATCCTTTCAGAAATTCATTTTGTAATTAAAAACAAATTAAACATACTTTTAGAATGATTATAAACGATAATTTTTTTGTTGTAAATACAACAAAAAAAGAGGAGCTAAAGGACTACGATTACAAAAAACGATCTCAATCCATGTAACCGATATGTTGACTGATCGTTCCCAAGTAGCTATATTTGATTTGGAAAAGTCATTAATCTGACTCCTAGTTTTCAAACACCTAAGAATCAATGTATTCTTTTTCAAGAACGATCGTTTTATTAAAATGAATGCCACTGTACACGACAGTAGGGGGAAACTAATATAAGATAGAATTCTCAGAGGTCAACCAGAGTAATTCGGTAAAAGAAACATTGCCATTTTGTAACATGATTTCAATAAACGTTTATAAAGTGACCTAAGTTACATGGTTATTAAGCCTTAAAGTTTTAGTGATACTTTGTGACATAATTTAAGGAGGCAATTAGATGGAAAAATCAGCTTTTGAACATTTCAAATGGATTAATGAAAGCAAAGCAACCTTTGAGAATGACAAATTGATTATTGAGGCAACTGCTAAATCCGATTTCTTTAATAATTGTGGACCTGGACCCGTTTCAGAAGAAGGGATCACACCAGAGAGTCTTGCCAATGCACCTTTTTATTATCAAGAAGTTACGGGGGATTTTGTAATGCGTGCTCAAGTCTCCCATGGATTTAAGGACACTTATGATTCAGCAACACTTATGATTATGCAGGATTTCCAGGTGTGGGCTAAAGCTTGTTTTGAAAAAACAGATTTTGATACACATGCAGTAGTTAGCGTAGTAACAAATCAAACATCGGATGATGCAAACGGGTCCAATATCGACAGTGACACCATTTGGCTACAAATAGCACGAGTCGGCAATTCCTTTGCATTCCACTATTCACTGGATGGTCTCAAATATGTGATGATGCGTTTCTTTACACTACCAGTGGAAGAGACCATTAAGGTTGGCCTTGAAGCACAGGCGCCATTAGGAGAGGGTGGACCACGGACTTTCCAGAACTTCTCGTTAGTCAATAAAACTGTTAAAAATATTCGTTTTGGCGAATAACCTAAATACAACCTGCAATGCAGTTTTAATTGGTGCTGTCGAGGGACAAGAACATATTCCCATTAAAGTCGCTATTTTAGCGGCTTTTTTATTTATCGGTACAAGTTCTTGTCCCGAGCCAACAATACCTACAATGTCGAGGGACAAGAACTTGTACCGATTACCGTATTGGACAAGAACATGTTCCTATTGCCGATTAGGCGTGTATCTAATCGTCATCTTGCCCTTCAATTCCTTAAACTAACGGGCAAGATAGTTTAAGCGTGAACCGTACCACAAGAAAGGGCAGTTTTTTTATTGTACTATACACCGATTAGGTTTGAATGCCAGACTCATTCTTTAGAATAGGACGTAACCCCCTTTGAGTAGAGGTTGTCCACTAACTTGAAAAACTCTTCTGACGATAAATCCTTTTGTCGCTGGAGCCAAAGACGAAATAAGGAAAGGGAGGTTGACAGGTAAAACTCAATCAAGTATGGCGTTAAGGCAGGGTTTTGCGGAACATTTAATTCCAACTGATTTAGAGTAATTTCTTTTTTAAGCGTTTTAAAAAACGGGGACTTCCATAATCACCTAAAAGGGCATGGAGAACCAAAAGATGTTCTTTTTTGTCCAGACAATGGAGCGCATCTTGAACCGTATGCATCGATAGCTCTTTTTTCGCAAAAAATCTTCTTTTATGTCGTTCAATAAGTCATTTTCAAGAGCATCTAACAATTCGTAAATATCAGTAAAGTATTGATAAAAGGTGCTACGGTTATATCCTGACTTATTCGCAATTTCCTGAACTGAAATTTTCTCGATTGGTTTTTGGCTATATAACTCACAAAAAACTCCAACAAAGGTTTGTCTTGTTTTCTCTGTTATTTTAGGTTGCTTTTTCATGTTTTTTCCTCCTATTAACGTCTAAGAATATCATCCGACAAATATTCTATGAAATCCCTATTCCTTGGGTTGTGTCTGGGTAAGGAAGGAGATTGCAAAGCGTTACTATTGCAACTTCTTAAACGGCTATTGTCAGGAAAATACTGTGAGTCAAGCTTGGTTAAACAAAATCCCATTATTTATTAATTTTAGGCAAGCTAGAGTTTTAGCCGCGCTCTATAGAAGCAGAGATTCTAACGCTCTATTATTGAAACATTAGATGTTGAATTTGCTCTTACAGTGTTTGGGTTTTGATTGGTACTGTTGTCAATAATCTGAGACCTATTAACCAGACCTATTCTGTATCACAAACAAATAAGGAGGATATGGTTGAACAACAATTTAGAGACTTTTCTAAAAAATGTCCCTTTAGAACTACCTCGTTTGTTATACATATATAAACTTCATCGCGAATACCTGGGAGGTGCCTTAAAGAAACATGTATGAGGAAACTGAATACAGAATTAAAAGAGTACAAGCGGGCGAAACTCAGGAATACGTTTATATCGTTCAAAAATACCAAAAACAGATATTTATGTATTGCTGGAGACTTATTTCAAACAAACAGGAAGCTGAGGATGCTGTTCAGGACGTTCTGGTTAAGGCCTATGAGAAAATAGATGCCTATAAACCTGAGGTGAATTTCTCCGCCTGGCTCTACAAAATAGCCTATCATCACTGCATAAACATAATCCGTCGAAAAAAAATGCAACAGAAATGGAAGTTCAGACTAATGGCTCAAGATCAAACTGCCATTAGTCCTGCAGAGATGCTGGATAACCAACTCTTTAACGAACCACTAAGCCGGGCGCTTGAAAAACTAAATGTGGTTGAACGGAACCTACTGATTCTGCGCGTTTTTGAAGAAAAATCGTTTGTAGAAATAGCTGAAATTTTGAATAAAAGTCCCGATGCCGTCAAGAAAAAGTTTGCTAGAACCAAAATCAAACTCAAAAAATGGATGAAACCAAAGGAGGAAGAACTATGCCAAAATTACAACGTACTTCTCAAAACGAAAATCTGAAAGAAATGGATCTCTTGATCCAAGAGGAGTTTCAGAATTTTGATGTCACTGACAAAGTCATGACTCGGGTCCATAAGCTGGCAGTTCACAAGAGAGGCTTGCATGCCAGAGCACAAGTTCGTCAAAGATTCGTGGTTTCCGGTCTAACCGCAATGTTCGTTCTTGGAGTATCAGTGACAGGGTATGCGGCCTCACAATATATTGAATTCCTTAACAATAAAGGAGAGGTGGTACTAAACACTGCCGCCGCCAAAGAGCCTACTGACTTTGTTACCAATTACACAAAAAGACTGGGCTTTTACACAAATCAGATTAAAGAACAATTGCAACCTGGGGATTATGTAGCCTATTATGTCAAAGATGAGTTAATTAACAACGCGGATAAATTAACCCCCGTAAAATTTGAATATAAGTGGATCGAGTATTCAAATTTTAGCAGTTTGCAAGCTGAAATTACACGGACGCAAGCTCCAGTTTTAAAATCAATAACGCAACTTCCTCAAGGGTACCAGTTTGATTACGGATACGTTTATCCTGCCGATCTTTATACAAACCATCTGGCAGATGCTGCTTACCTGAAGTTAACAGACGACCTTAGAAGACAAGCTGAATCTTCTTCGGATGGGCAACGGGTCTATATTCAAAAACTGAATTGGAACAAGGCTGATTTCTCTTTGGCACGCTATGTCAAGGGGAAGAACGTTGTAACTGTAATGGCAACAAGAATATTCCCCGACCCCAAAGTGACCATATTCCAGGACGATCACGCTAAATCCGAGAAGCTGAACATCCAAGGTAATGAGGTCTATTATATTCAATCCGATATTAAGGATAGGGAAACTAATTCCGTTCCTTACCATCGGATTGGATGGAGGGACCATCACAATCATTTGTTGTATGAAATATCCAATAATGGGGACAGTAATTTAGGTAAAAAGGATCTGGTCAAAATTGCTGAAGAGATGCTTACATCTCCTTAGTGTTCTAAACAACAAAGGGATAAACAAGGCACTTTAGACATTTTACTGAAGGACCCAAGTAATCTTCCAGCCAGTTATAATTTGAATAAAGCTAACAAAACCTATAAGGCAGTATTATTAATGGAGGAATATGTACAGGAAGGGCCATCCCACAAAGGAGGATGGCCTTTAAACTTGCCGTTAAACTGTTAGTTATTATTTGTCGCGGGACGAGAACTTGGTTCCTTTATATAGAATACTTTATCTCTAAAAGGGAGGGGAAACATTGCATAATATGATGAATAAGAGACAATTTATTGAGATGACAGTTAAAGAACAACGTTCAGTAGTATTTAAAGTTAATATTCAAGATGAATTTTTCCGTGGTGTTTCTAAAGAATTAAATGAGGGGTGTCTATTTGTTGAAACAGAAGAAGGCATAAACATAAAAATTGAAATGGATGACATCATTGAAATTTATGCTATCAAATCTTCATCTCCAGGACATTTTGAAGCAAACTAAAATTAATTGCTCTTAATAGGAGGATTTTTATGAATTTAAGTGAACTTTGGAATCATTTTAAGGCAGATAAACGAATTCAAGGGTTGAGCCTGAATACATTGCGTGCGTATGCTTTACAACTCAAGATGTTGGTTTCTGATCTAGGGGATGTCGATATTTCGGGAGTAACTCTAAATCTCCTGAAGGAATACTTAGCAAAGCAATCTGATCGTCTAAAACCAAGCAGCCTAGGGCACGGTATCCCTTTTGTACGTTCCTTATTTTGCTTTGCACATGAAGAAACCTATCTATCTAGCAATCCTTCTATTAAACTGCATGAGCCAAAACATGGAGAAGCGGGTATTTAAGTTTTTGATGGAAGAAGATGTGATTCATTTAAAGATCTCTTTTCAGACCTTACGGGAAGGAGTTTAAATTAAAATAGTATGCCTTCATAAACTGTTAAGAATTGCTCTCTATAATTCAAACTGTAAGCATTAAAACAAATTATTAGGAGGGCATTAATATGAAAAAAAAGAGTTTGAAGTGGGTTGGATCAACAGCATTATCACTTGTACTGGTAACTAGCATATTACCAGTGGCAGGGGCGACTGGTGTGTCTAAAGTTAATAGAGTTACGGAAGTGAATGGAACTGTGACTACAAAAAGTGAGAAAAACAATGTATATGTAGAGAGTGAGTTCGCCACGCTAAAAAGAGTTGTATTGACACAATCTGAAGCTTTTATGCACTTCAATTTTGATGATTTTCCAGAAGGAGACATGCCTATGCCTGAAGGAGGCATGTCTATAATGAATACGGATCCGGCAGAGGCACAGAAAAAGTGGGAAAAAGAGCGTGAAGATCTTAAAAAGGTTCTTGAAAAATACGGGGTTGAGGTTCAACGTCCACGCCTTTTAACTGAAAAGGAAAAACAACTAGGGGCTGTGAAAGATGGCATTACAGGTGGCGAAGGAGTAACTAATTTCTTTGTCAGAGATCCATTCTTCACAATCGGAAATCATCTAATTGAAGGTTCATTTAAATCGGCTTACCGGAGACTTGAGGTTTTACCTGTTAGAAGTATTCTGGATAAGGAAGCAGCCCAAAATAACGTTCCGCATGTAGCTGTCCCACAACCAGACGTTTCTAAAGGAATCAACTCTGCTGCCGGTCCTTACCTTGAAGGTGGAGATATCCTCGTGTATGGAAAGACTGTATTCGTCGGTAATTCTGGTCTAGCTTCAAACAAAGCCGGTATTGATTGGCTCAGAAACTATTTGACACCATCAGGTTATAAGGTGGTTGAGGTGAAGCTAGAGCCTGGCACATTGCACCTGGATTGTGCTATCAGTTTTGTAAGAGATGGATTAATGATTGTTAGCATGGATTCGTTAGCCAATGGGCTCCCAGAAGAACTTAAAAATTGGGACAAAATCGAAGTGAGTTACAAGGATGCTCAAGATTTGGCGGTAAATGGATTGCCAATCAGTAGCACAGTATATGTTACGGACATTGCATTCAAAAATACAATTGGAAAAGAGCTTGAGAAAAGAGGAATCAAAGTAGAATATGTTGATTACGAAATTTCTCGTTCTTTCGGCGGAGCTTTCCGTTGCAGTACACAGCCATTGCTTCGCACGGATAGCTAAAAGTTAAATCAAGTATGAGGTGAACTATGACAAGCCGGATTTTAGTGGTTGAAGATGATCAGGAAATTCGTGATCTGCTACGTATGTCTCTTGTCCGTGAAGGTTATGAAGTAACAACAGCTAAAGATGGAGAACAGGGAATTGAATTAGTAAATGAGTCATTGGATTTGGTGATTCTGGATATTATGATGCCTGGAATAAACGGACTGGAGGCTTGTATACGAATCAGAGAACGATACAATGTTCCTATTCTTTTTCTAACTGCTAAATCCGGAACTTTGGACAAAACGGAAGGTTTGCTTGCTGGTGGAGATGATTACTTAACTAAACCTTTTTCTGTACAGGAGCTTCTGGCAAGAGTTATTGCTTTGTTGCGTAGGTATACGATTTATCAAGATAAAAAGGATTATGGCGAAACATTTCTTATCGGAGGACGCTTAAAAGTAAGTGAACAATTTAACGATGTATGGAAAGGCAGTCAGAAGATTGAGCTTTCCGATCTGGAGTACGGTCTACTTAAACTGTTGATGACCAGAAGAAATAAAATTTTCTCTGCCCAAAATATTTATGAGAGTATTTGGAAGGAACCTTATTTCTACAGTTCAAATAATACGGTAGTAGTACACATCCGAAAATTACGATTGAAAATCGAAGAAGATCCAGCAAAACCAGCGTATATCTTAACGGAATGGGGAAGAGGTTACCGTTTTGGCCACTCATAAACTTACTATAACTAAAAAGTTGACTGTTTTAATAATTATTGCTCTCACCATAAGTGTTCTTTGTTTTTTACTTTTGCAGTCCATAAGCAATCGGGTTATGGATCATTATTTTACTTCTGATGAGCGTTTAAAGTCCGAATCTCAAGTTTACGTCCAAAAATTTTCAGAATATGTTTCAGCAAACGATCTGTCAACGACAGATCGTATTGCGTTTTCAGACTGGATTAAAAGTCAGAAGAGTAATTTATTTTTATACGTATTTCAGAACCAGGTGCTTCAATATGATTCCTTGTATCATGCTGATGACGAAGGAGCATATGGAAGTCAGCCTGAAACTGATTATGATCGACGGAACTCTTACCCAGTACAATTTAAGGATGGGACAGGTAACGTTTCAATCTATGGATTTTATTTTTCCCACTACTATAATGTGGCCTACATGCTTGAAATATTGCTGTCCGCAATGTTATTTATAACCATTGTTTTATTTGGAATACGTAGAGGGATCAAATATTTACGCACAATTAATAATGAAATTCATATCCTTGAAGGCGGCTCATTAGACTATTCTATAACGGTACGAGGGTATGATGAATTGGCGATGATTGCGGAAAGTATAGAGGAACTACGTAAAGCATTTTTAGGCAGGTTAGAAAGGATAGAAAATTTGCAAAATGAGAGTAGAAATCTCGCAACCGAAATGTCTCACGATATGCGTACGCCACTGACATCTCTCATCATGTATTTAGAGTTTGCCCGTAATACACCAGAAGATTTATGTGTAGAAACAAGGTATCAAATCGAGAGTGCGTATCAAAAGGCTCTCCAACTTAAGAATCGTACAGACGATCTGTTTTCATATTTTTTATTAGATAAAGAGAGGGAGGCAGACTTAGTAACCCTTTCAGTTCGGGAATCAATTCATGATGTATTGTCAGATATTACAGCTGTACTTCGAGCGGAAGGATTTCAGGTGCTTGTAAATGCCTCCCCTACGGATGTCATAATTATAGTGGATATGGAAAATATTGGACGTGTATTTGATAATTTTCTGTCGAACATACTAAAATATGCAGATCGAGAGCAAAAAATTAATTTATTTACTTATATAGAAGATAATCATTTTGTGATTTGTGTAGAAAACAAATTAAAAATAAATAATGAATCTGTAGAAAGTTATAAATTGGGTGAAAAAATCATAGAAAAAGTTATGCATCGGATGATAGGACAATTCTCTTCATCTGAAGATCAAGAGAATTACAAGATTATCCTGAAATTTAAAATAAGTCGAGCTTTTAAATAGCTACCTAAAATTGCATGTAACGTGTTTTCGTAAATCTATCACGTTTACTGTATTCAATTCGTTCGACGATGAAGTTATGCACGGAGTTGTTACGACAAAACGGGTAATTCTGTTGGAAGAAGGTACAGCAGAGATGAAAGGGCTAATGGGCAGTAAAGGGGCTCAACGAAGCGAGCACTGGAAATCTGCCATAAAGATCCAGCCACAACTCATGTTCACCTTTATAATTGGAACTGATGAAGTGAAAGAACTGAAGGTAATGGCCCATGCTGAGCGATCGACGACAGGATGCCCTGACATCACGAGAATCAACATTTTTCCAGCCCATTCCAAAATGAATTGTCGAGGGACAAGAACATGTTCCCATTGAAGTCGCTATTTTAGCGGCTTTTTTATTTTATCGGTACAAGTTCTTGTCCCAAGCAAAGGATAAGAACTTGTACCGATTGCCGATTAGGTGTATATCTAAATAATCAGCATATGCACTTATTTGGGAGCAACTATAAGAATAATGTTACATTAATTAAATCCAAACCCCCGAGTTAGCTGTCTATATAACAGGAGGTGAACGACAATGATCGATGCACAGCAACAAATCAACGCCGCACAAAACGGAGATCACGATGCCTTCGTATCTCTTATAAAGGATCGAACGGATAAGCTGCACCGAGTGGCTCGCCATTATGTACGGGAGTCCAAAGATGCGGAGGATATCGTTCAGGATGCCCTCGTTAAGGCTTATGAGTCACTGCAAACGCTGCAGCAAGCCGAAGCGTTTGAGAGCTGGCTTACCAGAATTGTGGTGAACCGGGCGCTCAATCATTTGAAGAAATCCAAGCGTGTTCACCTGAGCGAAGACCCGCAGGCGCAAGAGCCATTGGTCGTTAATGATATCGATCAAACCCTGGATCTGGAGCGTGCATTGGCCAGTCTGAATCCGAAGCTGCGTCAGCTCCTGTTCTTAAAATATAAGAAGGACCTGACCCAGCAGCAAATCGCCCATCTCCTGGATATGCCATTAGGTACTGTAAAAACACAATTACGGAAGGGGCTGGAACATTTGCGCAACGAAATGGCTCAAGATTTTCTCGAACGAGACCTGGATACTTTACGCCTGCAGTTAAGACAACAGGCAGAGCACCAGTTTGCCGTTTCACCGGATTATGATCTGATCGTCAATGACTATCAAGAGAACACCGGGAGGGGAACAGGGAAGGGAGAAGCGGGATTCTTATGGGTTAAAACGGGGAGTGATGACGCCGTTTCTGCCACGCTCTCCAGGGACGGCAACTTGCTAGACTATGCCATTTCCTGGGCCTCATTGGACAACGAGACACGGATATCTGAGGAGGAGCTCAAACAGCAGGCAGAGCAATTCCTGGAAGATCATTATCCCGGCGCACTGCGTGATTTTCCGTATTGTGAGATGGAGTGGATGGAAGGGATGTTTGTGTACACACGACAGCAGAAGGCGATGGGGCTGCCACTTCCTGAGACGGGATGCCTGATTATGGTTCATCCCAGCGGTCGCGTGGTCGGATTTAGGTACTTTGGAACCGTTCCAGGGCCAGCACTCCCAACCATGATCACACCAGAAGAGGAACAGATGGCGTGTATGAAGGCGAATTTTTTGCTACATGTGGAATATTGCGTATTGGACAAAGCCGTGTACACGGATGGTGACGATCAGGTCCATCTTGTTTACGCCCCCCGAAGTAGAGGACTAATCTATACTGCATCATCACAGGAGGAAGTTCCGACAGCCTATAGGGCAGAAGCTGTCCCCTCTGACCCAAGAACTCTGGACGAGTGGCCAGGTGAGTTCCCGCCCGCACGAAGCCTAGAAGAGTGGATTGGCGTAGACAACGACCAATTTCAGTTAGTACAAGACGACAATATTGGCTCGAACACCAAGTTGATGGTGTGGAAGCAACAGAATGAAGAGCGTCCAGCCAAGAATGACCGGTCTTGGAAGGCCTATTGGGCTGATCAGATGGAGGGAGCAGTCAAGGCGCGAGTAGACAGCCAATCCGGACAACTGATTGACTTTGTTTCGCATGGTAAGCCAGATCAACTAGCTCCATTAACCTGGGATCGAGACGCATGTATAGAAGTAGCTATGGACTATGTCCGAGGACTAGCAGCTGAAATGTTGCCGTATCTCAAGCTTCTAACTGAAGAGACCGACGACGAAGATCGTTTGGAAATCATTCGCTTTGGTGTATATGTTCAAGACATATCTGTCAGGGATGAATGCTATCAACTAGCTGTTGACCGCTCTAATGGGAGGGTCAAAAGTTTGATGTCCCCCTCCATAAGGCCAGAACAGTTAAAGATGCTGGAGACCGTGCCTTCATTTGATTACCAGACAGCCATCCTCCGATGGACGGCACAGGCCAAGCTGCGTCTGCAATGGGAACGGATGCACAATACTAGGGCGGAAGAGGCCCCGTACGAACTAGTGTATCGAATGATTGGTAGCGAGCACGAGCGGACGCCCGAAGTGCTTGATGCGCATACGGGGAAGTTATACGAAAATACTTTTTACTGACAAACAAAAACATCTAGCCCGAAACTAAGGGCTGGAAGGCATTCAAAAGCCTGCGGAGGCATTCATTTGCCATTATTTAGACAAAGGGCTTAAATTCATGAATCTGGAGGATGCGAGAGTCGATCAAACCTGCATATTAATTGTGTCCATTGAATTTTAATAACGCCGAACTCGGAATATGAGTTCGGCGTTTTAGGTAGATTATACGACGGAGGGGTGGGAGTTAAAACTACAAACTCATGTCGAGGGACAAGAACATCGTCCGATTGCCGATTAGATGTGTACTAAATAAAAAGTACATAAGCCCTCATTAGTACCAAATAATTTTATATAAGAACATTCACATTAAAATATATTACTTATGTAACATTTCTCAAAGAAAGACTTTTAAATTATAGTTCTCTTTTTTGTCTCAGACTCTCAATAAAAACAGGTAGTTATCTGGATAAACTTAATTGAGCGAGTAAATGAAATAATAATTGCTTCTCGATCGTGTATGCGATATATTGCATATAAGAATAATTGTAATGAGGATGAAAACAATGCCAATTCCTAAAGATTTTTCCTTACCAGTCCGTATGACCGCAAAAGAAAGAGCGTTTTCTCAGATTCAGCGATGGATCATTGATGGAACACTGCAACCAGGTGAAAAGCTTATTGATGCGGAAATGGCTGAATCGCTTGGAGTCAGCCGGACACCGATTCGGGAGGCATTTCAGTTACTCGAAGTTCAAGGCCTCGTGTCCATGCATCCAGGAAAAGAAACAAAAGTAACGAATATTGAGAAAAACGATATTTTTAAGATGTATTCAACGATGGCTGCTCTTCAGGCCTTAGCTGCTGAAATCACCGCCCAAACTATTGTTCCAGAACAGATCGAGAAACTAAGATCCATAAATTTGGAATTCGCAGGTTCTATTAAAAATGGACAAGTTTATCAGGCTATGGAGGTGGATGAGCAATTTCATAATTATATTGTGGAGCTCTCAGATAATCCTTATGTAACTACATTTAATACATCTCTTCAGATTCACATTAGGCGATTTAAATACGTATTTTTAAAACAACCTATTACGGCTACACTAGCTTCAGTTGAAGAACATGATCAGATTATTAAAGCTTTTGAAGGCAAAAATAGCAACGATGCCCATAATTTAATGAAACAAAATTTTATTCGACCGATGCAGGAACTGAACGAAATACTTTGAAATGAGGGAAGAAACATGGAAAATAAAAAAGATCTTCGCATTCGAAGCAAGGTAATCAGTGAAGGTGCTAACCGGGTACCGAACAGAGCGATGCTGCGTGCAGTTGGATTTCAAGATGAGGATTTTAAAAAGCCAATGATCGGAATAGCAAGTACGTGGAGTGAAGTAACACCGTGTAATATGCACATCAATGATTTAGCGGTGCAAGCTAAGCTGGGCGCACGTAATAACGGCGGTGCTCCACTAATTTTTAATACGATTACCGTTTCTGATGGGATCTCGATGGGGCATGGCGGGATGTTGTTCTCGCTACCAAGTCGGGAAGCTATAGCTGATTCGATTGAAATTGTGACCGGAGCCGAGCGTTTTGACGGCGTTGTTGCAATCGGTGGGTGTGACAAGAATACGCCTGCATGTTTGATGGCTATTGGACGGATGAATATTCCTTCTGTTTATGTATATGGAGGAACCATTCAACCTGGTAATCTCGACGGTAAAAAAGTGGATATCGTTTCAGCTTTTGAAGCCGTTGGGCAATATCAAGATGGAAAAATAACAGATGAACAATTGCATAAGGTCGAATGCAGTGTTTGTCCAGGTCCAGGGGCTTGTGGGGGGATGTATACCGCTAATACGATGGCCGCAGCTGCAGAAGCAATGGGTATGTGTTTGCCTGGTTCTTCTTCGACATCAGCTATCTCAGCGGATAAAGCATTGGAATGCGAAGCAGCCGGTAAGCAGGTCATCTCACTTCTTGAACAGGAAATCTACCCAAGAGACATTATGACGAAGAAAGCATTTGAGAATGCGATCACCGTTGTTATGGCTCTAGGGGGATCAACCAACGCATTTCTCCATCTGCTAGCTATTGCGCACTCCGTAGAAGTGGATTTAACCTTGGATGATTTTGAACGAATTCGCTTGCGTGTTCCTCATTTGGCAGATCTGAAGCCAAGTGGTCAGTATGTCATGCAGGATTTGAATGATATTGGTGGTGTTTCCGGGGTAATGAAGCTATTGCTCGCTGAGGGATTACTTCATGGGGATTGCCTCACCGTAACTGGTAAAACGTTGGCGGAGAATTTAGCGGAAGCTGCTCCACTACAGAATGATCAAGAGATTATACGTCCACTCAATAATCCGCTTAAACCAAATGGACCACTGGTTGTGCTTCGAGGAAACCTAGCTCCTGAAGGCGCTGTTGCCAAAATGTCAGGCATGAAGATACAACAGTTTTCCGGACCGACAAAGGTCTACGATAGCGAAGATGAAGCGACAGAAGCGATCATGAATGATGAAATTCAAGAAGGGGACGTATTGGTCATACGCTATTGTGGACCGAAGGGTGGACCAGGTATGCCTGAGATGCTTTCCGTTACAGCACTCATTGTAGGGAAAGGTCTCGGTGGGAAAGTTGCTCTCATAACAGATGGTAGGTTCTCGGGTGGCTCGCATGGATTTGTAGTTGGCCATGTATCCCCTGAGGCACAAGTAGGTGGACCGATCTCTTTGCTCCAAAATGGAGATATTATCACCATCGATAGCGACATTCAGGAAATTAAGGTTGAAGTGCCAGAAGAAGAGTTGGCCGCTCGAGCGCAAGCTTGGGTACAACCGCCACTGAAAGTGAAATCCGGTGTACTTGCCAAATATGCTAAATTAGTTTCCTCTGCTTCAAGAGGTGCAGTAACAGATTTGATGGAATAGACAATTAAACATTGATGCTACATATAAAATGGGAGGGGAGAAGCTACTACAACGAATGCATGAAGCGCGCTAAACAAAAAAACGCCAGCTTTAGAGATCAAGAATGTCGCAAGAAAAAGATGAAGAATTTAGTTTCATCATTTGAAAATGAAGTGCACCCCCTAGAATAGACATTGGAAAAACCCCTGAGTTTAGCCAATGAAATTCTGGGGGGTGTATTTTTGCTTGTACCGTTTCTCGACTTTCATTAATTGGGGGTTCGCTACGAATAGCAGGCAGGTTCCGGCTAGTGTTTGGATGGTCTTAATCTCGAATGAGTAAATATTGCCAATGCAAGTCGCTAGCCCGTTAGGCAATCCAAACTAGCTGCTCTCAATATTAAATTAAACTCTCGAAGAAAGGGAAACAGAAAAATGTCGAGGGACAAGAACATAGTCCGATTACTGATTAGATGAATATCTAAATATTATCATGACAGAACTTATCGCGAGACAAAAGCACAATTCGCTTTCTGATACCAAGAACTCAGTTCCATTGCTGAAAAAAATGACGCTGTCAAAGGTGAGTATAGTTATAAAGTTCTTGTCAAAAGAAACTTGGAGCCATGAAATTTATAAGGGTTACGGGTATACGAGCTCCTAAAACGAAACCCTTTTACTTATGTTCAAAATCTAATCTGAAATAACCCTGTATTCTGGTCCCAAAATGGAACAAGAGTTGTCGAGGGATATGAATATGGCACGATTAGGAAAATACCTAATCGGTTTTCCCTAGCTAATTCATGCATCTATCGCTCAGGATAGTGTAACTATGGCGATACGAAAAACTGGAACCGCAATCAATATATATTCGCAGATAAGGTTTCTTTTAAAACATCTTCAAATATAAAAAGAAAGTTATCTATTCTAAATAAGAATTAGTACTTTTTTGGAAACAATTTGATGACCATTCTTTATAAAGAATGATGCCAACATCAGTGATTGTTGGACAAGATTTAAATTTTTTCTTCTATTATAGATCTACTCTCATTTGTTCGTTAGTGCAGTTAAACATGTAGTGTAGTGTTTTGATTTGGTCAGATAACTTAGGTACAAGAACATCAATCTGTACATTGAGAATGATCTCCTTAATGTACAAATTGTAGATAGGCGCTGGGGCACGTTTAATCTGTCAGCCATTAAACTATTTGAGCAGAAGAACTCGCATATACAAAACAAACATGAGGAGTTGCAACTGGGCAATGTTCCTTAGAAGTATATACAATGCTAGTGCGCGCTCCTCTGGTATCCTATACTTAGCAGCTATCATAACAAATTCTCGATGTTGGGTACGGTCACCCCCAGAAACATGAAAGTCTTCTTCCAACACATTACCTCTTTGATCGCGAGAAGGGGACCAAACCGTTCATCTTCATGTACTAGTGCAACTCGTGCAAGTTCGACACAGCGTTGTAAATGTTCCAAGTCTTATTCTGAAATTTTTGGATTATTGCTATATGTGTAACGATAGAATTCACAAATAGCTTTCTCTTTACATCTCTAAGTCTAAAGAGATGTATATTCCTTCATAGAAGATTGTGGTCTTAATCCTCTTTGTCTTATGCTACTAAATGAGATACCGCATAAAATAATAATCACTCCAAGCCATTGAGACCAACCTACAAATTCTCCTAGTACAAGAGAAGACATTATAACGGCCATGGGTAATTCAGATGCGGTCATAATTGTACCCATTCCTGAACCGATATGGGGCATACCTATGGAGTACAGAAGTGGAGGCAATACAACGCCAAAAACTCCGAGAACTAATCCATATGGACTCAATCCCGCCAGCACATCCAGGTTGAATAAGAAGGTTGGAGGGAAAACCACAAAGACAGTAATAACAGCTCCAGTTGAAAGAAGGGCGCTTTTCAATACGGGCGAAGTATCTTTCGCAACAGAACCACTGAGGAAAATAAATAAAGCGAAAGTTGAAGCAGCCAGTAGTCCCCAAATTGTTCCTTTCCACGATAACGAGAGATTTCCTTGAGAAAAGACGTTAGCCGCTAGTAGGGAACCGAAAAGCAGTACACCAATCGAGATTAGTTTGCCCCCGGTAGGTTTTTTCTTCTGAAGGACCCATTCATATAATGTTCCAATCCAAACAAACTGAAATAGTAAGACAATAGCTAGAGAAGCATTTATGCTCTGTAGTGATTGATAATAAAACATACCTGTCAGTCCAAAGGGGATTCCGGATAATAGAAGTTTTGTAATTTGCTTGAGAGTAAGGCTTCTCTTTTTGACAAAGATCACAAATATCCAACTTAAAACTGCACCAAAGAAATATTGTGCGCCAGTGACTTCTGGTGTTGAAAAGCCAGCGTTATAAGCCAGTTTAACAAATGTGGAAAGTATGCCGTAACAACAGCCTCCCAAAAATACAATAAGTGCATAATGCCATAATTTCATAAATATTCCTCCTTTTTTGCATACAAAAAAACCACACAAATGCGCATAGGCATTCGTGTGGCGAAAATAGAGATCACTCTCTAGAAAAATCCACATCCATCGGGTTTTAGTATTTCGTTCATTTCGGTATCAGTATAAAAGCAAAGGTTTGTTCTTGTCAATAACCTGTGACAGAGAATGAGGATAAAAGTCAAAAGGAAACCTACACCTTCAGTAACAGTTGAGTACATAGTAATGTGCTTGTATAGCAAATATTCTAAAATTCATATGGAATATGTGAACTAAATTTTCTTTCATATATGAAATGTAAGTATGGTCATGTGAATACCTTTTTATAAGTCAAGTCCTAGTAAAAAAACACTTGCATTTTTTGAAAAAAGTGTTTTATTATTGTCCGCAAAGAGAGCTTGTACATCAACTGGGTTGTGACTGTTCAATCAGGCAATACCATTTCTGGCCAGAAAAGACGTACTTTTTGCTAACTTTTCACAAAATTTGAAGGCTGTTTACAAATTTGAAATTACTAAAATAGCCTTGCAGAATTGAGCGTCGTTGTGCAAAAAAACAGAACGCTGAACTTCAGCATGGAAATGATGTTTAGAGTCTATCCACTGGACAGCCATACAGTTTTTTTGATGCAAAGTCACAGCCAGAGAGGAAGAGCACTCATGAATTATGATCAGTTGGCCAAGGAGATTTTGTCTCGAGTTGGCGGTGTTGAAAACGTTAACAGCGTTGTTCATTGTATAACACGATTGCGATTTCAATTAAGGGACGAAGGAATGGCCCAAACAGAAGAATTAAAGAAAGTGTCTGGGGTCATTACGGTCATGCAAAGTGGCGGTCAATACCAAGTTGTGATAGGGAATGAAGTTCCGGATGTATATAAGGCCATCACTAAACTTGGAAATTGGTCTGTAGAGGGTGAAGAGACTTTAAGTTCCGATGAAAATAAAACAGCCAAAGGAAATATCTTCAATCGTTTTATTGATATGATTTCAGGTGTTTTTCAGCCATTACTTGGTTTGTTGGCTGCGACAGGAATGATTAAAGGGTTCAACGAATTGTTTTTGTCTTTTGGATGGATTTCGGAAACATCTGGAACGTATCAATTGCTAAAAGCAACTGGAGATTGCCTATTTTACTTCTTCCCCGTATTTTTAGGGTACACTGCAATGAAAAAATTTGGTGGGTCGTCCTTTATAGGAATGGCTATAGGGGCATCACTCGTTTACCCAACGTTATCGAATTTAAGTGAAGGGGACCCTCAATACATTTTGTTTGGAGGGACAATTTTTGAATCTCCAATTCATATTACGTTTTTGGGTCTGCCTGTTATTTTAATGACGTATTCCTCCTCAGTCATACCCATCATTTTAGCTTCGTTCTCTGCATCAAAATTAGAAAAAGTTCTAAAAAGAGTTACACCACAAGTGGTACGAACGTTCTTGGTTCCCTTTTTTACGATGCTTATCATTGTCCCTGCTACTTTTTTGGTAATAGGGCCCATATCTACATGGGCAGGAAATTTAATTGGAGCGGGCGCTACTGAAATTTACGGATTTAGCCCTATTTTAACGGGTATAATAATAGGCTCCATGTGGCAGGTTTTGGTTATTTTTGGACTTCATTGGGGAATCATCCCCATCGCGTTGCTGAATATTGGAACACTTGGATCAGATCCAATTATGGCGCTTTCTTTTGGAGCTTCATTTGCGCAAATCGGTGTGGTTCTAGCGGTTCTGATCAAAACTAAAAATCAAAAAATAAAAGCATTGAGTGTACCAGCATTCATTTCTGGGATTTTTGGCGTCACGGAGCCTGCTATATATGGTTTAACTTTACCCTTAAGAAGACCATTCATTATGAGTTGTATTGCCGGAGGTATCGGTGGAGGTCTTTTGGGGTATGCTGGGTCAAAATTTTACATTCTTGGAGGCCTCGGTGTGTTCGGCTATCCTAACTTTGTAAATAAGGTAGCCGGTATTGATTTCAGTTTTTATATGTCACTCATTGCAACTGCCGTCGCCTTTATTTTTGGGTTTGTCTTAACCTACTTTATCGGTTTTAAAGATCCAACAGAGACGATATCAACCAATATTGCTGAAAAACAAGAATTCGTTCCTAATACAAGTCTATTAAATGACCAACCCTTTGAAATCGTTAGTCCGATGACAGGTACTGTAGTTAGACTCCAAGATATTAAGGACGAAACTTTCGCAGGAGAGTATATGGGCAAAGGGATAGCCATCCTCCCTACAACGGGACGTGTTGTATCTCCAATAAACGGCATTGTACAAACGATTTACCGTACGAAACATGCTATTGGCCTTATCAGTGATGATGGAGTAGAAATACTCATTCATATTGGACAAGATACCGTTCAGTTAAAAGGTCAGCACTTCAATTCATTCGTGAAAGATGGGGATCGGGTTAAGGTTGGGGATGTCATTGTAGAGTTCGACTTGCTGGCGATCCAGGATGCCGGTTATGAAATGGTAACCCCCATTGTTATTACAAATACGTCCATGTATCACGACATTGTAGGAATTGCAAATGACAGGGTAGATGAAAAAGAACCGTTACTCAAAGTATATGCACAAAAATAGGGAGGTAATTGGATATGTTTAATAAAATCAATAAATTTCCGGATGGTTTTCTGTGGGGTGGTGCTACGGCTGCCAATCAAATTGAGGGGGCATACCTAGCTAATGGTAAGGGACTAACGACCATTGATTTGATGCCGAAGGGGCCTAAACGTGATCAGGTTTCGATGGGTAACTTAAATTCGTTTGAACCCGAGGAAGGCGAGATTTATCCTTCCCACGAAGCTATCGATTTTTATCATCGTTATAAAGAGGATATCGCTCTTTTTGCGGAAATGGGCTTCAAATCGTTTCGAATGTCGATTTCATGGGCTCGCATCTTTCCCAATGGTGACGATGTAACCCCGAATGAAGCAGGATTGCAATTCTATGATGACGTGTTTGATGAACTTCTGAAGTATAATATTGAGCCTGTCGTTACTATATGTCATTTTGATTTACCTGTGAACTTGGCGAAAACGTATGGCGGTTGGAAAAACCGAATTATGATTGAGCTATTTGAAAAATACTCCAAAACATTGTTTGAACGCTATAAAACCAAAGTGAAATACTGGATGACATTTAACGAGATTAATATGTTATTGCATCTGCCTTATACAGGAGCTGGCATTATTTTTGAAGAAGGAGAGAATAAACAACAAGTTCTGTATCAAGCAGCGCATCATGAACTGGTTGCAAGTGCTCTGGCGGTTAAGGCTTGTCATGAAATTATTCCTAACGCCATGATCGGATGTATGTTGGCAGCTGGAAATGTGTATCCATACAGTAGTAATCCAGAAGATTACTGGGAAGTTATGGAGATGGAACGAGAGTCCTACCTCTTGATTGATGTACAATCTAAAGGGGAGTATCCCGGATATGCAAAACGCTTTTTCATCGAGAATGGAATTCAACTTCAGTTTGAGCCTGGAGATTTGGAAATTTTGAAGAAATATACAGTGGATTACATTGGTTTTAGCTATTATTCGAGCCGTTGTACCAGTGCTGATCCTGAAATATTGAAGAATTACACAGATGGGAATGTGTTTGGTTCTGTAATAAACCCTTATTTGGAAACCTCAGAATGGGGATGGACAATTGATCCAAAGGGCATGCGGATTACTTGTAACCAGTTACATGAGAGGTACAATAAACCATTATTTATCGTAGAGAACGGACTTGGTGCAAAAGATACTCTTCTGGATAATGATACCGTTGAAGATGATTACCGCATTAAGTATTTAGATCTTCACTTTGCAGAGATTGCTGAAGCAATAAAAGACGGAGTTGATATTATAGGGTATACAAGTTGGGGACCGATCGATCTTGTGAGTAACGGTACCGGCGAGATGAAAAAACGGTATGGGTTCATTTATGTTGACAAAAACAACGATGGCTCTGGCACGCTTCGAAGAATCAGAAAGAAAAGTTTTCATTGGTACAAAGACATTATTGCTAATAATGGGGCAGGGTATTTCCTTGATTAATTGATCGGTAGTATTCGCGTGTTAATTTAATGAAGCAGTATGACAAAAATATTTCAAGTATGTGTGCTAAATAAATACTTGAGGGGAAACAAGGCAGGCCACATAAGAGAATCTCTATATGTGGTCTTCTTTTAACTCCAAAAGACTTTGAGATGTATAATTCAATGTCCTCAGATCAATGTCGGAGGACAAAAACATTGTTCCATTCAAAGTCGCTATTATAGCAGCTTTTTTGATTTAAGGAACCCAAATTCTTGTTCCAAGCTGAGGAAATGAGCATTGTGTCATTTTGGATTAGACAGTCACCTAAATAGTAATATGATGGATCTTCTATTGCGAGATAAAAGCCACATTAATATAAGACCTCGCTTGATTAACTATTTGTATCCGGAACTCATCAAGTTCCATCGATTATCACTATTTAGAAAATGAAGAAGTGTTGGCTGACAAATACGTTTGCCCATATCAACATGAAAGCCCAAACGTAATATTTTATACACCTCAATCTGTTGCGATGCTGATCAGAAGAAGCATCCAGGATGATTAAAAGAAAGTATTACAAAAATCAGTTGAAGCATATGTGAAGAGATTAAATTTACAGAGCCGTTAATCAGTGCAATGATGATTAACGGCTCTTGGTTGTCGCAAAAAGATAAGAAGAGGAAGGCAATGGAACATTGTTCTTTTCCCGAGCCAAGGACAAGAACATGTTCTTAGGAGAAATTAATTAGACAAGATTTGTTGGGATTGGTCTTCAGGGGATGCGAACGATGCTGACAATTTGGTGCAGGGAATGCAAGGAAAGTTTTTTATTTACGATAGTATTTAACTCGAAGGGAGGGAGAACGATGGATTGGTTGGAGAGGATGAAAAGTTCAATCGATAATATCGAAACAAATTTGGAGAACAATATCTCATATGATGAAATAGCGCAGATAGCTTGTTGCTCTACCTATCATTTTCAACGAATGTTCCCTTTCATTAAAGGAATCACGTTATCCGAGTACATCCGACGTCGTCGTTTGACATTAGCGGCTTTTGAAATGCAGGCAAACGATGCGAGGTTAATCGATGTTGCTATGAAATATGGATACCAATCGCCGGAAGCGTTCGCACCGGCGTTTAAGAATCTCCTTGGGACTATGCCGATATCTGCGCGCGATAAAGGCGTTTCCTTAAAAGCCTATCCTCGAATGTCCTTTCATATCTCAATAAGAGGAGATGTCGAGATAAATTACTGGATAAAACAAAGAGGAGCTTTCGAGATGTTCGGCGTTTTGTCTTGTGAGTCAGGATTTACAAATGTCATTTACTGATGTTCCTCAGTTCCGTAAGAAATGTGATGAGGACGGCAGTATGGATCTAATGAACGAGTTACTATGGCGGTTTGGTAATACCGTGCTGCATGCTGCCTTATATGACCATATGTTAAACGTTAACGGTATTGATCTTGCTTATGACAGTTATAGCGATGAAAAGCATGAAACCATTCTGCTGATTGCCGGGCTGGGAACACAAATGATCCGATGGACTGTTCCATTTTGTGAGATGCTGGTGGCAAAAGGATACAGGGTAATTTTTTTTAATCGGGACACAAACTTATCTACCTATTTTAGCCATCACACTACACTGGATTTTTAAGCCCTCGCCAGAACACTTATGTCAGGACAACGCCCGAAAATTCCTTATACGCTTGAGGGTATGTCTGCCATCACAGCTGTTTGAAGCCGTTGGGGAGGAATTGAGCGGATCGCTCGGCACAAGGGTTAACCGATTGAAGGGGGAAGCAAGCATAACAAACATATCCTCAACGTGAATAGTTTAATTTACAAAGCTAATAATAACCAGGAAATATTTCATTTTGTAAGGAGGAAATTCAGGTGAAGGCAGATGCAGTCTTTGAAGGCGGGGGGGTCAAGGGAATTGCTTTTGTGGGAGCCATAGAGGTGATGGAGGCTAGAGGCTATACTTGGAACAAAATTGCAGGTACTTCAGCTGGAGCGATTGTTGCGACATTGTTAGCCTGCGGTTACAACAGTGCTGAAATTCGGAATTTGATGAGCTCGCTAGATTATACTAAGCTGCTCGGACGGACAGGAATAAGCAGGTTGCCTCTGTTTAACAAGACCCTTCCATTCATATTTGACTCTGGAATCTATAGCAATCACATTTTAGAGCAAGTGATGACAGATTGGCTGAAATGTAAGAACATTGTAACGTTTGGAGATCTTCCAGAAGGAAAGCTTTCCATTATCGCCTCGAATATAAGTAATGGTAAGATCGTCGTTTTTCCTAATGATTTGCCTCATTACGGACTGAAAGCATCTGAATTTCCAATTGCTGCAGCTGTGCGAATGAGCACAACACTGCCTTTCTTTTTTAAACCTTATCTATGGCATACGCCATTACAGAAGAAACCGTATTATATGCTGGATGGAGGCATGCTCAGTAACTTTCCGATCTGGCTCTTTGATGTGGAGGGGATTCCACAGTGGCCGACCTTTGGCTTCCGGCTGTCAGAAAAGCGTACGTATGCCCAACCTATGGATATCAACGGTCCGGTTTCTTTACTCAAAGGAATATTCAAAACGATGTTACAGGCCCACGATCAAAGACATGTAGATGAACATACGGAAGAACGAACGATGTTTATTCCTACTGGAAAAGTAACAACGACGAAGTTCAATTTGACGGAAGAAGACCAGCTTTTCTTACTGCAATCAGGACATGTTACAGCAACGAAATTTCTGGAAAGTTGGAATTTTGAAACGTACAAGAATAAATTCAGACAAAATCATGCAATCACACCGATGGAACTTTACTTTGCAGAACAGCAGGAGGGACATAAAATTTACCAATAACTATGATTTTCCCATGATGTATAACATAAAGAAACCTTCATGACCACTCGGTGAACGGGTGGTCATGATGACTTAACATTGCCTATATCCTGCCTATTTAGAATAACGGATAGGGGGGTCATCCAATATCATAGATCCCTTTTTGCTTAATTCAAACCAACAGCCTTCTTTATTACCCAGTGTACATTGATCCCCTTTAGTTTGCTTCGCAATAACTGTACTAGCTAGACGCTCTTCAAGTTCCTCTATATTCATCGTCGCGCCTAATGAAATAAACTCATTTCCATCACGGAGAAGAAGTGTCGGGTACTGTTTACTCCAAGGCGGTGTACTTGGGCAAACTCTGCGTGTGCCTCGGCAATTGCCGCTGGATCATTCAGTATTTTCATCACTTCATCAGCATCAAGGTCTTGCTACAGCGCAATTTTAAAGTAGTCTGTGGATTGCTAAGGCTTAAGCCATCTTTGAGGAAAGGAAGCATTTTATATGGTTCTTGCTAGCTTTGATCCGCCAGGTAATTTGGATGACTATAACAATATTTTAAAATGACTATAACAATATTTTAAATCAGCTTGAGGCATGGAGTGAATACATCAATGAAGTATTCACTTCTGCTGTTCAAGAAAATGAAGATGTACTTAGCCAAGGCAAAAGTCAGTTCTATAATCCTTTGGGGGCAAGTATGTTTGATGCGTCAGAAGATGCGACCATTGCATGGCCAGCTTTCCCCAAAATCCTATCTGAAGATTCAATGTTAACATGGAGGCAGGCAATGGCAACTGCCGACAAACGTCCTGCACCAGGAGAGTCTCGAATTCATGACGAGTATTTGGAATGGTTTGTGGAATACGACGAAGAAAGTAATCTGTCGGGCTCTACATGTCTGAGCCGAACACAAGTGGTTGGACTTCACCTGACAACAGCGATCCACTAGATTATTGGAAGGTAGTGCGTGGTGGTCCAGGGTTTGCGGTAAGAGCTGTGTATTAGGTGCCTTTGAACAGTGAGTTCCTTGTTGGTGATATTGAGATTGGAGGCAGACCTATTGAATTCGGTGGGCAAATTGCTGAGCACCTTTTTGTCAGATTGATCGGCTCATATTCCCGCCTGGGTGGAGAAGCCAGTGAGGCCCAAACGTGCATTAATCAGGGTATGACTTCCCAAATGATAGCTGAGTCGGATATGGGAGATGAAACACTAGGAATACTGAGAAACCGTAGGAGGGAGGTTGGTATAAATGGTAGACGGGCTGGAAGAACCATTACTGGATATCAATGAGATACAAGGTAATTCGGTACCTGGTTTTAATAAGGACTACCAGAGATTTCTATTCTTCGATATTGTTGAACCCGTATTGGCAAAGCGGTGGCTTAGTTATTGGACCCCATATGTCTCGACGGCACAAGAAGTAATTCAGTTCAACCGGCTTTATCAATTAATGCGGGAAAGACGTGGCGAAGAGCCTGACGGGATCATGGCAACGTGGTTGAAAGTAAATATACCTACAAAGTAAAACTACTTATATATAAGAAAGGCCTATATACATATGTACAAAATACGAGTTTTGTGAAACAGTACTAATGATTTAAAAGCTGCACAGTGATTTTTACCCCTGTACAGCGAATTCTTTATATTTTTCGAATTAGTCCCAAACTACTTCTGTTCCTGCTACAAAGTCATGAATCGCACGTCGATCCTCACGCAGACCGACCATAAAAGCACTCACGATAACTCCGATACCCAAAGTTAATACATACACAAGTCCAGCTACAACAACTCGCATCAGCATCGTACCAATTTTTGGCGGTTCGTGTGTATCGTATTGGCGGATTCGAATTCCACATATACGTTTGCCTATGGTTCGACCATACCAGTAAACTGGTAATAAAATTGAGTATAACGCACTAAGCAGTTTGGCAATCGGCTCATCCGTATCAAAGTTACCCGTAAGCACACCCGCAATAATCACTAACGGAATTGAAATAATAAGACTATCCAATACACCTGCTCCTAATCTAATCCAAAAACCTGCTTTATACAAAATGCTTTCCTCCAAACTACAATTTTAAACTAAATGGCTAATTTACTTCATGAACTCCCTTCATTAAAATATCTAACTTTATGTACACAACCCAAATAGTATAACAGAAAATTTTACCTTTTTACGATAAAACTCCTATTTCATTTTAATTGCATCCTTTGTGAATTTTATAACAAACTATCGAATTAACTTAACCGCTGTTCATATTCACTAACTACTTACTCTTACATAATCCTTTCTAACTGAACCACCAATGAAAACACCATAATAATTATGTAAACCAAGAAAGCTACTCAACATTTGTTAAGTAGCTTTCTGTTCGTTCTGCATCTGCCCTCTTCGCCAAATCTTATTCTCCACAATGGCGTAGACTAAACCGGCGATGGCAAATATCCATATCGATGTCATTCGGTTCAGATGGTATCCATTCACGAAATATGGATTGTACATGAGATCAAAAACCCACAGCCCGCCCCATCCAAACCCAATCATATAGATGAAAGTTCTCACCATAGGAAAGCATACATATTTCCGCAACAACCATGAGATCGGGCTAATAATAACAACATAAAAAGCGACTAAATAGTGACCGAATCCCAGGATAAGCGAAAGAATATATATTAATCCCCCTGCATTGCGTAAGCCGTAATACTCTGTCGTTGTAATATGGTACCCTTCAACCCTTTCAAGAACGAGATATGCAGTCAAGCTTATCCCTATAAATATTAGTCCTAATACCATGTAACGCTGAACCACGTTCACCAACATCAGATCACCCCAATGTCTAAACGCAGCCAGAACCGCTCAAGTTACATGATTTCGAACAAATTACACAATTACACATAGGCGTTATTAGGTTCTGTTAAATGTTAAATTTAATCTATCGTTTCAATGGCTCTAATCCAACGACTACTTCTTACTTCTGACCTTCCAGAATCATCGTACCCAAACGGTCCATAAGCTCCATTCTCCCCATCGCTGTGTACGAATAATTGTAATTATCGACATTAGAGATTTTATAGATCTTTTCATTCTTCCCTGCGTTCATGTTATTCCACACCTTGCTGTCTACCATCTTATTCTCGCTATTCTCCATCAATAACAGACGATCCGGATTAACCGTAGCCAAAGCCTCCAGTGCGATCTGTTTACCGCCCCAGCCCTCTGGATCAGGGATCCCCTCTGTGCGCTTCAGGCCCCATTCACCGTATAACATCTCAGCTGCCCCTTTATTGGAATAGATGACCAGGTTGTTTGGATATGTCTCAATTACGGCAAAGGATTCACCATGTACAGCCGCCTCCAGCTTTTGTTTCCACTCTGCAGATTTCGCATCATACTTGGCCAGATATTCATCTTTCTTGCTTTCTTCTCCAAACGTATCTGCCAAGAATGTCAGGCGCTCTCTCCAATCATAGTAAGAGTAAGGCAATGCAATTGTAGGTGCAATTTTAGATAAAGTTTCATATTGATCCGTGTTAAAATCCTTTCCCAAGATGATCAGATCCGGATTGGCTCCTGCTATTGCTTCAATGCTAAACGGTGAACCATACCAGCCCAGATTAACGATATCTGCACTTAGTTGATCCTTAATGGTTGGAGTGATTTCCTCCGGGTTACCGTAATCCGCACTCATCGTTGCCACAGGTGTTTTCCCAATGATCAGTAACTCTTCTGTAGAGCCGGATAGATCAACAATGCGCTCTGGATTCAAAGGTATCGTAATCTCTTCTCCATTTGGGTTGGTAATCAATTTGGTCGTTGCTTGTGCAGTTCCCTCTGAGGAGCTGGCCACTTCAGTGGTGGTCTGGGTCGTTCCACAGGCCGCCAAGGTGAGCATACAGCATAGTGCAATCCATACAGGAATTCGTTTAAACATCGTTGTCATTCTCCTTTTATGTCAGTTCATTAGCCACTTATGGCTTATTTGCTTCAGTTACTTTATCTATCTCATCGAACTCATTATCCGTTTACTTTTACCTGCCAGCCTTCTGCATCCTGTTGTAATTGCCACAACCGAGCGTAGATGCCTGAGTGATCTAACAAATGCGCATGAGTTCCTTGCTCTACGAGCTGACCTTGGTCCAATACGATAATCTGATCGGCATTCTGAATGGTCTTTAGTCGGTGTGCAATCAAAATAACCGTCTTGTCCGCGACTAGCTCATTAATCGCTTGCTGCACCGCGGCTTCGTTCTCCGGATCAAGTGAAGCGGTGGCTTCGTCAAGCAAAACGATCGATGCATTTTTCAACAAAGCACGTGCAATGGAGATCCGTTGCTTCTCCCCACCAGATAACGTCGATCCACCCTCGCCAACGAGCGTATCGTACCCTTGAGGCAGACTGGAGATAAACTCATGACAACAAGCTCTGCGTGCTGCTTCCTCAATCTCGAATTGCGAAGCGTCTTTCTTTCCTACACGAATGTTGTTGCCGATTGTATCCTGGAACAGATACACGTCCTGGAAGACCACAGAGATATCCTTTAACAGCTTCTCCGGGTCCATCTGATCAACGGGTCTGCCACCAATGCGAATGGTTCCTTGCTGTACATCCCAGAAGCGGGCAATGAGACGTGTGACTGTACTCTTACCACTACCGGATGGGCCAACCAAGGCAGTAATGGTATGCGGCTCAATCGTAAAGGACAAGTCTTTCAAGACCGGCTGCCGGTCATCATATCCAAAGGTCACCTGGTCGAATGAAATCGCCTGATTGGGCTGTACATCTCCCGTTCCTGCCATCGGGACCTCTTGCTGCACATCCATAATGCGTCTTGCACTATATGCAGAGTACCGCATCTCCCCATAACTCATCAGTACAACCGTTAACGGTTCGAATACCTTTGTACCTACCAGCAAAAATAACAGAAATACCGGTAAGGACAACTCACCACCTGCAAGCAAATAACTGCCCACCAGAATCATCCACGTCATCCCTGATCGTGCGAGCAACATCGCGCCCATGATCATCGGTCCCATGATACCTTCCAACCGAATGGAAGCTGATTTCAATTCGTCAAAAGAACGACGTAGCCGTTCAAAACGTTTGCCCCCCATATTGTGGGCCTTAATCTCACGAATACCGCTCAGATACTCCTGTAGCCGACTGGCGGCTTCGTTTTTGGCTCGAACATGGTTCTCACTCAGTCGTGCCTGAATCGAATCCGTAAGCCATAACAGAGCCACACCTAAGGGAACCGCAACAAACATGGCTACGGCCATTCTCCAATCCACCAACAGAAGTCCGCCAAAAGCAAGTACCGGAAGCACAATCGCGCTGATCAGCTGCGACAGATTGTGAGAAATCGTATGCTCGACCTGACCATAATCACTCAGGATCAGGTTCGTCAGATCCCCAGGATCACGTTTTCCGAAGAATCCTAGCGACAGATGGCGAATATGTTCGGCCAGCTTTAACCTTCCTGAGGCCGCGAGGCTGTATGCTGCCCGATAGGTCTTGTCATAGAGCGAAGCATAAGCCACATACTCCACCAGAAGCCAGGCAAACAGGATGCAGCATACAACCCACATTCGGTTGATATCCAGTCCTTTGTCTGGTTCAGCGAAAGACTTATAGATCGTATTGAATATATCCACAAGCAGCGCCGCAGGAACAATCTTTGCAATCCCGTCCAGAATCGCTGCAATTACCGAAGGTAGCAGACTACGCGGGTTACCCCCAGATATATTGTATAAATAATTCTTCATCGTCCTGCACCTCCAAGCTTCCAGGAAGCCGCACTGATATGGGCCTGCCACATATGCTCATATACTCCGCCTAATGCACGCAATTGATCATGTGTCCCACGCTCAGCAATTGTCCCTTGCCGGATCACAAGAATTTGCTCTGCTGCACGAATCGTTGTTAGACGATGAGCAATAATCAGTACCGTTTTGCCTTGAACCAATTGGGCCAGACCTTGCTGTATCTTGTGCTCATTCTCTGCATCCGCGTAGGCCGTCGCTTCATCCAAGACCAGAATGGGAGCATTTTTAAGCAGTGCTCGTGCAATTGCAATTCGCTGTGCTTCACCGCCAGATAGATACGTACCGCCTTCTCCGATTTTGGTGTCATATCCGGCATCCAGTTTCTCAATGAATTCATGACAGCAAGCAGTTTGAGCCGCAGCTATAACGTCCTGTCGTGAAGCTGATGTATTGCCCATCCGAATATTTTCTTCAATCGTATCGTAGAACAGATGTACATCCTGAAATACAAAGGACACGGTATCCATCAGTTTCTCCGTACCCATCTCCTGAATCGGAATCCCACCAATCGTAATCTCACCTTCCTGTACATCCCAGAAACGAAGCAATAGATTCGCAATGGTTGACTTTCCTCCACCAGAAGGTCCGACAAGTGCGGTCATCTCTCCTGCGTTGGCTACAAAATCAACCTGATCAAGTACGGGTTTATATGCTTTGCTCTCCTTACGTTCATAAGCAAAAGATACCTGCCGAAAGGCAACCTCATATGTATCCGGAACTTTAGGCAACTCAGGTTCTTGTACAACCGGCTCGGCAAACACCGATTCTATCCGTTTCTGTCCTTCCACAATCTCTCGCATCCCACTGCCCAGATACATTAACTTCAATAACGGAGCAGATAGACTCGGGGTAATGATCAGAAACAGAATAAACGTGATCGCAAACGACTGATTCCCCGCATTTCCACTCGACAGCAGAATACCCACCGGAACGATGAAGGTAAATAACGAGATCATGATTACAAAAAACAGCCCGTAGGATGTTTTACACAAATCAGTTATTTTCAACGAATTATCCCGGTACCGCGTCACCGCCTGTTTAAACGTTAGAAACGAATCAGCTGTAATGCCAAATACTTTCACCGCCGGCATACCTCTCACGTATTCAACACCCGTCGCATTCATCTCTTCGATGGCAAGTTGAAAATCACGATAAGCCTGACGGCCTTTTTCGCTGCGGAAAAGGCGACTTTGGAGCCAGAACCCTATTCCAATCGGAACCAAAAGCGTCAGCGCCATGCGATAATCGAGCCAGAACAGATATCCCAAGAGCATCAGTGGAATAACGATCGCACTTACCAGATCCGGCAACTGATGAGCGATAAACTTCTCAATTTTCTCCACACTGACTTCGATGATCTTCTTCAGCTCACCGGTTGCCGTCCGGGTGTGATACCCCATGGGTACTTTGGCAACATGCTCCGCAAGTCTCACTCTGAGCTGGTACAAAATGTTGAACGCAGCAATGTGTGAGCACATCCCCCCGATATAGAGCGCAACAAGCCCTGCAATGAGGGCTACGAATGCGACGATCCCCCAATAGATCAACAGATCTTTGTCCATGGCAGAGGGTTGCCCCGCATGCGTTAGCAGTTCCTCGACGATCTTATACACTCCGACAAAAGGAACAATCTGCAACAGACTCGACAGGGTCGAGAAGATACTTGCTGTGATCAGCAGACCTTTACGCTCCTTCGTTACTTGCATTAGTCCGGACACTTCAGATGAGTTGTTCATCTCACCCCTCCTGATATTAATAATCATTCTCAATATAACGCAGTGTTATATACGCACATTAATATCTCATAGAGCCCTGAGTGATCACTACCTCTTCACGGAGCAATAATACCTCATCACGGATTATTGTTGTCTCACAGCATCTTATAAGCCCTATTGGACATATGACCTCGTCGCGTAACTTGAGAATGACTGGTGAAGTATTTACATTCTCGCCAAGCAAAAGAAGTGTTGTTGGAGAAAGTTTTCGTTTTTTACTTGTATAGATAAATGTGACTTCTTTGATCTGTAACTCCCGTAATATTTTCCATTTAGTATGGATAAATATGTGAAGGAGTTCTGAAGGAGTTACTTACATCATTAAACTGTCGCCTATTGAATTCAAAAGGAAGCCATATTGGATATATGGCTTCATCGCTTAACCTGTGAATGGACACTCAACTATGAAAAGCTTTCCAGAACGAACCTTCTGTATTAATGATATCCTTGATCTGGACAAAAGGAATCGTAAACGTTGGAAACCCTGCCGCATAGGGTGCGATATCATACGGGTTGAAGTAGAGATGCAGGGCATTCGCTGTGACAAAAAACGGCTGATCCGCACTAATCCCCGTATAGGTGTCCGGAAACACATACGAGTATTGAGGATCATTTTTGATCTGATCCCCCACAATCTGGCTCAACACGTTTACATAGTCACTATTCGGTTTAAATAAATCCTTCAACTCATACAACTGACCATTCGTCAGATTAATGATCGCATAGATCATCGTAGGCATACCATGCGCTGCACCCGCCGGGTAGTTATAACCTGTGAGTTGCAGTTGCAGCAATTGCTGCTGATAAAACGTTATATCAAAATCACCTGTATACGTATAATCCAGCTGTTGATCGGCAGGGATCGGTTTAACTTGGGAGAGTTGCTTCAACTTGGCATTCAGCGCAATTTGCTCCGCTTGGTTCGTTAATCCCTCCACCTGCGGATAATATACGAGATAGTCCCTGTTCGGTTTGTACTTCTCTTCGCGTACACGGTACGGAGGATGAAGTGGAACGATTGTATTTTGCCGCCAGATGATCTGTCCGGCCCGGTTCACATACGATAAGCGCTGGTCTACATAGGCCTTAATCAGATCTGGTGCCACGACCTCCAGCGTACCCGAACCTTCTACATGTGGATACCCAGCGGCAGGTCTTCCACTCAGATCCAGCAGATAGGTTTGTCTGCCATCCGATGCGGAAGCAAGACCGTTTTTGTAATTGCCTACTTCGCGATATAGGAACTCCGTAAGTCTTCTGCCATTGGTATCTGCAATCGCGTATACAGAGCCAATATACGGCTGCTCCGGATTAATTGCTTGCCCCAGCGCATAACGATGCTCGCCTAGTTCGCGGATGTCATTATAGGCGGGTTGAATGATAAACGATCCTTGCGTATTAATAACACCGTAGATCGATTTGTAATCCTCCGCTGTATTAACAATCGCTTGCCCGCCGCTAAAAGCAAATGCCGATGAAAATTTGGGCTGAATGCGAATATTACCCCGTTCGTCGATGTAGCCATATTTGCCAGATGCTTCTTTTTGAAAAGCCAGCAATCCATCCCCTAGTGGTCCCACATAGGCATATGGATACGTTGCGAGCCGATGTCCATTGCGATTAATGAGTGCATATTCATTGTCCTTAATCTGCACAACCGCTTTACCATCTTGAAAATCATTCGCAGAAGCGAACTGTGCAGGTATCACCTCATTGCCCGACGCATCCAAATAACCATACCGACTCACCGATCCATCTGCCTGCCCAGGATTAGAATCGTAAAATAACGCTCGACCGTCGTTCATATTTGAGATATACGGGTACGCCCGTTTGGTCAGGACTGTACCTTGTTCATTAATCATCTTAAATCCTTGAGAATCAATGGTTATCGCCCGTTCTTCGGAAAAGGAATTGATGGAATCGTATACAGGTTGAACGACATACTGCCCCTGAAGGTTAATTACGCCGGCACGACCAGCCTTCACAACCACAGCCAATCCATTGGGTTGGAACTCTTGCGCGTCATCCAGAACCGGCTCAAGCCGAATGTGGCCTTGGGCATCCATGTACCCCCAACGCGTCCCACTTGTGGTTCGAACGGAGACTGGATATAACCATGTCGCTACCCGGGCATGACTTATAGGGACCATCGCCTGCTTAATTTTCTTTTCCAGCTCTTGTAGTACCTCTCTGGAAGGATACGCTTCCGGGAAACTGAGTGCCTTCTGAACGGAAGCGAGAGCTGCCGGATACTGGCCCGCGTGGTACTGAGCATCCGCAAGGTAATACCAGTAAAAGATATAATCAGGATATTGCTGGGTTAGTTGCTCGTAATATTGCACCACTTTGGGATAATAGGTTGCATATACGTCCGGTGCAGGAACCCATTTCCCATTCTGCCATCGGATAATCTCCACACGATAGGCTTCACCTGTGTCATGTATCCAGAGTGCAATCTCCACTTTCCCATCTCGACCATGCGGACCAGGCATATCTATAATCTCTGCATAGCTATAATATAGATCGTCAGGAGCCAAATCTTTGAGCCCTGATTCCGTCCACTCATATACGGCAAGCTTAGACCAAATAGAACCAATCCGCCAACCGATAATGAGATTGTTCCTAGCCGTTGAAGTTACAGGGGCTGCGGTCATTAAAGTCAATCCATACCCCAATCCCTTAATTAGTGCCATCTTGATCCAATGTCCTTGAACAAATTTCAGAATGAGCAAATACAGCTCACCATTCAACTGATAGACTGCAGCAATCTCCGGCATACCGTCACCGGTAAGATCTGCCGCATAGATCGCTGGATGTTGAACAGGTTTATCAATAGTGACGACCGTTGCACCAGCCGGAATATGTTGATTCACAATTTGCGTTAACAGCGGTTCGCTCATGGACATCTCAGTTCCTCCCTTATGACCGCATTCGCCTAATGGTATGCGTCATAAATCGGGATATGACATGTAATTCATTTTATATAAGTTGAACTAAAGAATATTCACACTTACCACTCCGATAACAGAACAGCCTTCTGATTGCACTTATTCCCCGATTCTTTGATTCACTTTTTATATTATCTATCTTGCAAAGTTACTTTCTCTCCATTGATTAGCAGGTAGCTCACATCATTCACCGGAATGGTCTTAGGCGAAATCCACTTAATGAGATCCTGATCCAGCTGGAGGAAACCGGATTCGCCAGTCAACTTTGTACCATCCTTCAGGTGCACTTCAATACTCAGATCCTCCATCCGAATCATACTCAGTGCCTCACCTGTAAGTGTGACACCAACCGGGGAAAGAGTAACATTTGCCTGTAAGCCTCCATTTGTATCAAGCTGAATGTTTCCTGTTTTACTCAAAGCATTTTGACTCAAGTTAAAGGTCGTTTTCCAATTTCCCTGCACAACTTCACTTATGCTCGTAAAGCTGCCTTGAATTCTCAGCTTATCTAATTCGTCAACAGCAGACAGATCATACACAAACTCCTCATAATCTCCTCCATACCCGACCCCATCCTTCATATAATGTCCATAGCTAACGGAATATTCAGGTATATCGAGTTTTTGACCTTGCTCATCCGTGAAGTAGAAATATCCATGATTATACTCGCCAATCTCATTATTCGGATTAATCTGAATGTGTAACTTGCCCTCCACAAAACCTATATTGGAAATATGCATCCAATCAATACCCTCAACGGGGACATTCGTTACATCCTGATGCAGTACGGGAATTGGATCGGTTTCCAATTGAATATCGGTTGTACCTCCCAAGCCACTTATACGATCTCGCTCCAGGATTTCATAACTATTGTTTTGCTTTTCTTGTAACAACTTCTCCCAGTCCACTTGTACGTTGTAACCATCTTGAAGAGATGTACCTGACATCAGCGTATTAATCTGAACGGTAATTCGATTTTTGCTGACTTTTCCTTGAATGAGGAATCGAACAATAGCCGTTTTATTAGCTTCATCATAATAAATAATCTGAGCGTTGTTTGCATTACCTCCGGTTACCCTGTAATCATATACATCCAGTGTATCGTCAATGCGATGACCCGTCAGATCCGATAATGAAACATAGATTTCCGTTGTATCTCCGTCCCTGACAGCACCTATAACCTCCATTCGAATCCCTTGATCTTCACTCACCTGATGAACAGGCTGAAGAATGCCAATTCGATCTGCACCTAGAAAATGAAGAATAGAAGGCAGGTCAATGATGCCCACCGATGCAGCTGCACCTGTAACAAGACATAACGATAACGCAGCGGTTACAGGAATATAGATGGCTTTGCGATACTTTCTTCTCCTATTCATGGACTTCTTGGTCTGTGCGGATGGATATAATATAGGTGGATAAAATGATGAATCTGATCTCGTAACGGTTGGTGGTTCATTCATCGCCAATTTATCATAGAACAACTTTTTAATATTAAAGAGGTTCTGCTCAGTGAATTCTTTTTCGGATTTTCGCATTTGATCGCCTCCTTTATTTCCTGTTCATCCACCATGTTTTCAATCGTTGCCTGGAGCGATAAAGCTTGTTATGGACTTGCCTAACGTGTAGGGACAATGCTTCCGATATCTCATGGGGTCTCTGTCCTTCGTAAAACCGACGTTTCATAATCTCCCGTTCCGGTTCTGGAAAAGATTCAATCATTTGATTAAGTTCCGTATATGTCTCTTTACTGATCATCTGAACCAACAAATCATCCGTTTGCACCGAATGAATCTCCTCTTCATATGTAAGCTCAGTTCTTCGATTAAGTTTCCGGTAGCGATCAATCGCTTTATGTTTTGTGATTGTTGCAAGGTAATTTTTCAGGCTACTTCGCCCAGACTGGAATGCATCCGGATTCTGCCAAAAAGCAAAAAATGTATCTGCTACGCATTCTTCAATCTCTTCTGTCGATGCATGATGTAGGATGGAATGAGCAATCTTCCATAACAAACCTGCGTAGTGGTTCATCACCCATTCCATGGCTTCAGGATCACGATTCGCTACTGCCTTCCGTATCTGTTCTTCTTCCACGATTAGATGTCCCCTCCCTTCCATGCTCATATGATCACGAGTGCTCGTGTTGATCTGTGCTACCTACCTATATTCGTTTAACAGATGACTTTTACTTACTTCACGATAAAAAAAGATTTGCAGTGACCTTGTGGTCTTCTACAAATCTTCTTATATTCTATAATACTTCTTGTTTATTACATCATATCGCTTCATGGCCATCGCTTGGAATACTAACCAATATTACGCCTCTTCTTGCACACTCAATTGTACATATTGGGTGAGACGACAATACTGAAATAACAGCAACTCTTCATTACCTTGTCCAAGAGCCACGCTACGCCCTTCATTGATGAGGTGATTCAACAACTCATGCAGGAAACTCATCTGCAACCGCAAGGATTCCGCTGTTAGCTGCTCAAGTACCTCAATATCTCGGATCGTAAACTGAGATAACCCGCGCAGCAGCAACTCTTCTGACCAGCCGTTAATTTTCTGCATGAACTGATTATATTCTTCCAAGTCTGCCCATCCTCCCATTACCGATATCCAGTTTCAGACTGAGCACCGTTTTGCCCTTCAGGAAACTGATTGGGCTAATCCGTTTTGGTTCCACACGCACAAAGGCATAGAAGTGTTCAAGCGATTGGGAACCATATCCTGACTCCAGTCTTTGGATCATCGCTTGCCAGTCAGATGAATACGGGAGAGTGAGTGCCAGTCTTTCCCCTTCGGTATTCTCAACCGTCAGGACAAGCTCCTGCGTTTGTTTGACAAAGTTATGGTCCACGATTCGAGCAACTTTGATCACAGCCAATCGTTCTTTGGGAGCAGCAAACAAGTCGAACGACCGCGATTCCTCTTGAAGTACAGTCGTTACATCTTGCATGGTTTTGCCCAGATTCAACGTTTCCACACCCGTTCGTGGCAAAATCGCAAGCTTGGCACCTTCCCCGGAAGAGATCCGGCGTTCTTCATTCACTTTAACGGAATGGAATTGAACTTCTTCACCGACGAACTGGCGAAAGGTCAGATTAGGCAGCCATGGTGTGAATGCACCATAATGCTCTGTATACGAGAACTGCTGATCATCATAATATACAGCACGTACATCGCTATAGGTGTAGATTTCCTCATCATCGAAACAATAGAAATAATAGGTGATTCCACGGAAACCGGATCGTGTCTCCCACGCGTCAGCTCCCAGTCCATACAGATGAAGTGAAGGCACCGTATAGTATTTACTTCGAAAACTGCCAATGAGCTGACTCTGCTGAATGGCAGACACCTTTTCTTCTTCAAGAACCTGGAGTGCAAGATACAGCTTGCTTACCCGATCCAACATGGATTGCATGGAGAAACGTATATGTCTGTTGAAAAACAACTGTAGTTCTCCTTGAATCCCTCGTAAACTGCGTTCTATGTCAGGCAGGTTGCCACTATGAGCTGCAATTGCCAATGTCTCCAGTTGTGCCATATAGGACTGAGGAAGGCGGGCCAGTCCCGTCTTCAACAATCCTGCCAGCATAACCCGACAATCCTGCACTGTCTGAAGAGAGAACTTGGCCTCGTACACCCGTCCACTTAATGCATCCGTATCATCCAGACCTTTAAAGTTCCGGTACCGTAACAAAGCTTCAAGCTTGGCCATTTTCCCGGCTGTCTGCTGCACCTTACATAGTGCTTTTGCAAGGTTCGGTTCCTCCGTAAAAGACACCTCGATATTCTGGGTGGTCAGATGAACCGTAAGAAGTGAATCTTCAATGATCTTAATTTCCTCTGGGTATCTCAGTCGGAAAACAACTTCCTCAATCATGGAAGAACTATACGATTTAATTAACACGGTAAGGTCAGACTCCGTCATCCAGCGGAAGCGAGACTCGATCTCACGTGATACTGTATGCGGAATTTCGCTTGGATCGTCCACATTTGATACTAAGTTTGATGCTGATTCTGTTACTGATACGTTTTTTGGTACGTCCAACGGATCATTATCCGATATCCCTGAGTCCTTATCCAGCGCATGCTTCTCGTCTGCATTCATTGAATCCTCTGCCGTATATTCCCGTTGATCATACAGAATTGCAATAAGCACATGCTTGCAGATATGATCGGCCGGGCAGGAGCATTCCCAATGATCCAGCGTATTTTCAAGCGTACATTGTGTCCCGTCACTGAGCTGACAACTCACAGATGATGCATTCCATGTGTACGTTACACTTACACCATTGTCCAACTCTTTCAAAGACCTTTTGTACAACCCCTTGTTGGCATACCGAATCAAATAATCCTCCGTACACAGCTTCGAAAAAATCCGGAATTTTTCCTTGAATCCATTCACGTCATCAACGCCCCGTTGCTCTCAGAATGTCGTAGATCGTTTCACTGAACACGCGACCTGGAACGTTGCCTAGAGCAATGGGTTTGTTGTCACCATAGTAATAATATTGCTTGTTATTCGGTTTGAAGAAATGAAGGGATTCCAGGGTAATGTCATCCAATCCCTCGTAATACGTGATGCTCGTACCGCTGAATTGCAATTCTGCAACAAGATCTCCGTACTCTTTATAAAATTCATGATACCAGCCGCCGTCCTGTGCCGGTCCTTTGATCCAACCGTATTTCTCCAGTGCTTTGGGGAAAGCCGTTGGTGAAAAATCAGACTCGGGCAGATGATCGTATTCATTCTTCGTTTTATCCTCATCTTCTGGCTGGTGAATCTCACGATTCAATTGCTCGAATGGCTGCTTGATCTCGTAATCCTCCAACTGCGTTGTCCAACCTTCAAGCGTCGCCTGATCCAGTTCTAGCGGGTGTATAAGTCCCACCTGCGCACCTAAAGGCAGATCAACCTCATCTTCATCCACAGAATTGAAGGTGCCGTCCTCCATATAACGGAAGGTGCTGATCAGAGCGCCATCCTCATACGTTCCCCAGATCAGACCAACAGCAAATTTTTGCATGATTACATTTTGTACAAACAATGCTTTCCACTCATCGACAGACCACAGACGTTGCTTGGACAATGACTCTTCCAGACGCTGCGCCTGAATGTTAACCATGGATTTGAGATCTTTTTTCAGCTGTGTGAAACGTGCCTTGGACTGCGCTGCCAATTCAGGATCATCTTTCTGTGCAGGAGCAGGCAGACTCTTCACGGATTTGCCCGTTTCTTCATTTAAGACAACGACTTGTAAGTCTCCATTGACCTTAACCAGGAAGGAACGCTCTCCGTAACTCAGCTGCATGGTTCCTTTTTCATCAAAACCAAGTGTGGTGACCAGCCGATCCTCCAGTTGTTCCGAGGTAAGTCCCATATTATCGGCTGCAAGTTGCAATGCTTCTTCTGCTGCACCTTTCACCTGACGGTTCTTCACGCCACGTTTGATCTTGTCAATCGCCATAAGAGCAGATGGATCTTTCAGATAAGCGAGCACTTTCACAGCATCTGCTGCAATCGCGCCGCGGCTGTTTTCTGTCCATTCCTTAATTTGCGGAGCCAGAATATTCACAATGTGAATATCGCCAAAGAGTGCTGATACATACATCACCCATTTCTCTTTTGCAAGAGCACCTTCCTGAATCCAGACCTGGAGCAGTTCACTTGCAAAACGAGCGAGCGATGCCTCACTTACGTAATCTCGTAATTCATTCAACCGTTCATTAGGACCGGATGTATGATCCAATGATTGGACCAAAGCATACTGTTTAATCCGGTCATCTAAAGGCTGATTGTCTTCAATACGTATCAGTGAAGGGAGATCTTTCAAGGACAACCAGCTCAGTCTCGACAACTTTTTGGCATCCGCCTGATCAGCGAGTGCAGCATGGGCATACTCTGGACTTAGATCTGCGGTATCCAGCAGAATTTGGATCAAGCTCTTCCAATCGTCGGACTTCTCTTTCTTCAAAAGTTCACCGTACAGTTCCTTGCTGTTTTCCAGACTGCGGATTGCAGTCAGAGCCATTTCTTTGATCGCCACTTTTTTCTCCGAGAGGTATATGAGCGTATACAAGTCCTGATCAGGAATTCGGTTGAATTCCGCTAACGCCACGCCGTTGGCCTTTTTGGAAGAATCCTGCAATCCGGCACGAATCGCTTCGGCCAATATTTTCTTCGATAACTCATCACGCTGTTCAAAGGTAATCTCCAGAATTAAAATGCGTGTATCTGTTGGCAGTTTCTTGTACTGTGTCAGTGCATAGTCCAGATTCTGCTGAATGATTCGGCGGTATTCGTCATGCGGCATCGATTTGTATCTGTAGTCGGTCATGCCATTAAGTGAGATCAGGCTGGTTAGCAATTTCTCACGTTGCACCTCAGGGTCTTGCCCGTAACGTTGAAGCAGCTGCTCTCCACTAAAAGCGTATGAATTGTACATGTCCGAGATAATATCCAGTGTCCAATCGGGATGAGTAGTCAGGATTGCGAACCTGCGCATCGCCTCCGAATCCAAGGGCAGAAAACTAATACTAATGAGGTTGTGAACACGCTTCTTATCCCGATTCAGTTGATTAAACAACCCGCGACTATTTGGGTCCTCCCAATATTCCTCCAGGGTGTTTTCCCCACTTAAGTATCTTGCAATCACAAGTCCTTGACGTCCCCCGTCCAAAGGATGCCGAAGAGCGTTAAATACCGCTTGCTCCAGTGACCCCTCCGCATTAGGCAATGTCAATCCTTGATCCTCCATGAATTTCTGAATGCAGAGTTTGAGGAATGGCGGTTTGATAATCTCGTATGCTCGAATCGCTTGTTTAGGACGATTCGCGATCGCGGATTGTAACATGTTCCAAGATACCGTGTACGAATTAAGCTCGTCCCGCAACATTTCAACCAACTGATAAGGTTCATCCAGAGGCACAAGTCCAGCAAGCAGATCATTTGGACTCTTGGCTCTAGGGTCCATACTCAGCAAGTAACGGCGAACTTCAAGTGGATAAATCTCATGTAATTGATGTATTGTGTGAAGCAAAACATGCCCAATCTCACTATTTGTATCAAGGAACCGTTGTTTACCCCCACTAATGTTAATCAAGTACAACAAGGCGCCACTCACCAGTACCATCGTTTGATGGAATACGGTGTTTGAACATTGCTCTTTTGAAGAGAACGATGTATTGGGATACAGCTCAGCTACGAGCTGACTACGCTTCTCCTTGAGGAATTCATCCTTCAATTCTTGGGATGATCCGTTATGTTTCCCTTGAATATTACTGACCACTACAGGTTCAATCAACGTATGTAGCTCGTCCCGCAACTTATCTGCATCATTAGCCATTACATGTTGAAACAACACTGGTAACGATTGAACAGAAGATTGAACCTCTGCAAGATGAGAAGCCGTGTCACTGAGTCTTGAATATAGTTGCAGCAGCATTAACGCATTGATTACATCTCGATAATCCCCCTGGGTGTCAGCCTTTTTGGAATCAAAAAGCCACTGGGCACGCTTTAATTTGCTCTTTAATTCAGCCGAAATTTCGTTCTCGCCCGCAAACTGTTTGATCTTCTCCAACCGGGCCAACAACCCACCCATGCGATCAGCACTTTTGCTCTTCCCGCTCAATCCGTAGGCTTCTGAATCATTTCCCATACAGACAGTAAAAGCATCCGTTCTCCATGAACTTCTTTTGGAATAATTGGATTCCAGATATATCACAATAGCCCCTGCACGGTAAAAGATATCTCCATCGTCTTTTTTAGCAAGCTTCATGAGCAGATCAATCGTTTGATACACATAATGACTCGAATTTCCCATCATATCCGGGAACTTGTCTGTCGTTCCCAAGACATAATCAATAATTTCGGAGCTTCGATCTGTTTTTAATGAGTACTCGTTTGAACAGGTTACTGCGAATTTCTCCACCAAAGTTTCAACTGCGCGGTCTGCGGTAAGCATTACACATTCCTCCTTGAATTTAAGTGATGATCTCGCCAATCCAATCCGCGAGTTCGTTAGGTGTAATTGCTGCTACATGTGCCCCCATATTGGTTAATGTCTGTGCTGCATGTTTGTTATAGACTGAATCCCCGTTAAAATCGAGTGCGGTGAGAACCAGTAGCTTGCATCCTGCATCGATAATATCTTTACAGGCTTTATACATTTGCGCGATCGGGTACCCTTCCTCCAGATCACTGACCAGAATAAAGATGGTTTTGCCTGGATTATCGATTAACGTCTCGCCATATCTCAACGCTTTCGTAATATGTGTCCCCCCACCGAGCTGTACATTCATGAGCACGTCTACGGGGTCTTCCAATCTGTCGCTCAGATCAACAACCTGCGTATCAAATATGAATAATTGGGTGCGCAACGCATTCAAACGGTAGAAGATGCTGGCCATCACCGAACTGTAGATGACTGAATCTAGCATACTGCCACTTTCGTCCACACCAATGATGATGTTCCACTTGTTATGGGGCTGGATATTCCCGTCGAAATACAGACGATCAATCACAAATCTGCGCTTGTTTTTATCGTAATTCTTCAAATTCTTGGTGATGGTTCGCTTGAAATTGAGATTGCGCAAGGATCGTACTGAACTGGAAGTATAGCGACTGCGCTTGCCCATGATACTCGCTCGGGTCTGAGACTCCAGCTTGCTGCGTAGCTCTTCAACCACGGTTCGCACGATCTCCTTGGCGCTCTTTAACACCTCACCTTTCATCCGTCCTTTGAACTGCATAATGTTCTTGAGCAGATTCATGTTGGGTTCAAGGGATTCAAGCAGCTTTTTGTCCGTTAACAATTCTGTCAGCCCATAACGATCAAGCGCCTGTTTTTCCAATATTTCTACCGTTGGTTTGGGGAATAGATCCCTGACCTTGTGCAGCCATTTTGGTACAGTCAGGTTAGACGCACCGCGTCCTCCCTCTTTTCGGTAACCTTGTTCTTCACCGTATTCACGGTTATACAGATACCCCAGAATCTCATCGATTTCCGTATATTGAAATTCAGCAGAAGTGTATTGGTCTGTATTACACAACCCTTCTTCCGCCGATTCACCGAGAATCAAACGCCATCGATTTAAGGTTTCAGCAGAATGTTGATCCCCTCGTTTGCTTCCATCCGGATTGGAACTTTCATTGATTTCTCCGGTTTCGTCCGTTGTCCGATTCGCTTCATTCATATTAGCTTCCATGCGGCAAACTCCTTTCGAAGCGCTTCATCCCACGTCTTGGACTGAATCAGCATCTGTTCATCGACCGCAGGCCTCAACATCTCCTCTGGTTCAACCTGATGCAGACTCGCCACCCGCTCCGCAATCAAGCCCGTCTCCATTGGTGTAAAGTAGGTGAATGCCAGCCTTAATTCCGGTACCATACTGATGAAGTCGTCGTAGGATAACTGTTCAATCAAATAATTCAACTCGGACAAAAGCTGATCTTCATATAAAAAAGCGTCACGTGCTACAGTGAATACTCCCTGTAAAAAAAGTGCCGTTTGACGGGTCTGATCCGGTGTACCATGGATATACCCGCGAGCACGATCAACAATCTCATCCCTGGGCCTGTCACCGAGCCCTGAGGAAATAGCCACACACACACCCTCCAGCTGAGCCGGAAGCTGGTGATCAGACAGAAGCTCATTCAGGTGAATTCGGAATGTCTCATCCTGAAAATTCTCCTCTGATGACTCCGCGAGCATGGCTAGCAGCTTCAATCCCTGAATAATAGCTTCATGTTCATCCGGATTGGCTCTGGAGAGCTGTAGCAACTTGTCTACGGCATTCCTATAAGCTTCGGATACCAGGTCAGGGAGATGTTGCTCGTCAGATAATCCCAGCAACCTGCGGTGTTGATGAATTCGGTTCAAGACATGCAGACTGTTACATAAGGATAGAAAATTCCCGTCCGTTCTCAGCGCTGAACGGACCTGTTCATAGAGTTTCATCGCAGTGTCCTGAAGCCCCATGAGTAACGCTTGAAGCATGAGTCGGGCAAGTTCACCGCTATGATGATCCGGTACTTCCTGCATATGTTCTTCCATTTTGCGTGTAGCCGCCCCGGCAAGTGTTCCACCATAGAGAGAGTTCTCTATCAATCTGGCTTCAATGCGGGATGAGTACATATAAACCCAGGTTTCGCGAACAAGATTCATATCACGCTCTGCGATCCAGTCTGGCCCCGATTGCCGTTTCGCGAATTCCGGAACCAGATAGGTGATGCATTGAATCAATTGGCTTATCTGACGATGCTCCGGTTTCGCATACAGATCCAGCACTTTCTTGTGTTGACCTGTTGTGCGAATCTGCAGTTTGTACCCTGTACAACGCGCCTTGAAGTCCTCCACGATGGGAATACTGAATGAATTGGGAGCCACGCTTCCAATGACGTCTCCTGTCAATAACTGCTGCAGCTCTTGCAGCGGTTTATCGGTCGCCAAGGTAAGCTCCCCCTTCACAAAGGAAGAGAGTGCTGCATCCATTAACTCATAGACGCCGCCTTCCCTTTTACCCCGAAGCCCGGCAAGACCTTGAATCATGCTGTACGCCTCAATCGCATCACTCGTTGATACATGCTCGTGTCCGTCCCGTAATTGGCGCATCAGCCGGGATAACAAGTCCAGAGCCGTTAGATTATACGGTGTACTCTTTTTGCGAAGCAGCTGGTTCCAGATCTGATCGTAATAATTTACATAAGGCATGCCGCTCGCGTATCCATTGAGCCGATCCGCTTCAGCAAAGGTATAGACCATCGGGTACATTTGTTGGTGAACCGTATCTGGATTAACCGCACTTTGTTGAGACGTTCCTGGTTTACCTTGTCCATCCAAACGTTGGTCTGTATGCTGTTTATCCAATTCTAGCTGTTCCAATTCCGATTCATGTTTCTCTGACATCAACAGTCCATACGTATGAAATCCACCGGTAATGACAAGCACACGGTCATGCTCCTGCACCGCTTGATTAATACGTTTTCTCATATGTGCTTCTCTTGCCAGATCACCTGAAGACTGTAATCGTTCCGTGGAATAACACATTCGGGATAAGGTACAATACGTGAATACATCCTGCACGAATGCCTGAGTGGATTTTTCCAGGCTGCCAATCTCAAACACCTTTTCCCACAATTCATCAAAACTGCGGCAGTTTGTTTTTTGGCATAATCGGTTAATGAAATCAGACCCCGCAAGCAAGGTTTCGTCCTGAATAGAGATCTCCTTTTGTTCTGTCTGGTCGGATTTGGATGCACGAGTGGAGAAGTGTTGATAGTCCAGGTCAATAAACTTCGCCGGAATATCCAGCCGTTTTGCTTCTTTCAAAGCTACATATTCAGGCGAATAACGAAGCATCGGATAATAGCAGGCTTCTCTCTCCAATTCACTCTCGTAGGTATAGTACAGACTGACAGGAGGTACCGTTGCCTCATCACTCAGCACCGAAATTAATGGATTACCACTCTCCGGTCCTTCAATCAAAATGATATCCGGCTTGTACTCCTCAATTAATCGTAACAAGTGATAGGAACATGCAGGGCTATGGTGTCTAATAGGATAATAGACCGTGTGACTACTCAGGTTATATACCTGGGACTCGAACAAGGATTGTAACTGCTCAACATCAGGGTCCAGTACTGCTCTTAACCGATCCATTTTCTCTCCTCATAATAGTCCTTCCACATTCCCTCTTCTCTGGAACGCTCTTTTACGACCTTGGAGAAGTAGGTTTTGAGAATGGACAGATCCTTATCGTTTTCCTTTGCAATGGTCCCTAGCATGTTCTGTACCAACCGATCCAGTGCAATAGCTTTATCTTCGTAATAATAGGAAGTCATCGCACTCTGGACATAGACAGACACCGCTTCCGCCGTACTCATGGATGCTTGAGGTGTATCAAGCTTGTAGCCTTCCCGTGTCATGCCGGTGCGCAGTTCCATGAATGTTGTAGCCAGCAATTCAACCACATCCGGGTTAATTTCAATATCAATTCCACTATGTAACAACAGGCTTCGTGCCTGGGATTCAATGATTTTGGCTTCCATCTTTACGTTATGAATGGGCTTGATCGTTTCAAAATTGAACCGACGTTTCAATGCACCACTCATTTCGTTAACACCTTTATCCCGAATATTGGCTGTAGCAATGACGTTAAATCCCGGTTGCGCAAACAGTACACCACCATCCAGTTCAGGAATGCTCATGACCTTGTCACTGAGAATACTGATCAGACTATCCTGCGCTTCAGCTGGACAACGTGTAATCTCTTCAAAACGGGTAAGAATGCCTTTCTTCATGCCGTTATATAACGGTGATGGCACAAGTGCAGCTTCCGAAGGGCCTTTATCAAGCAACATGGCGTAATTCCAAGAATACTTGATCATATCTTCCGTCGTGCCTGCTGTACCTTGAATCGTGTTTAGACTGGTTCCGGATATTGCTGCGGTCAGCAGTTCGCTAAGCATGGTCTTGGCTGTCCCGGGTTCTCCCACGAGCATTAATCCTCGATTGCCTGCCAGAGTAACCACTGCACGTTCAATTAACACGTCATTGCCATAGAATTTGCGGGTAATCGTGATCTCTTCTCCATTTAATAACGCAGGCTTATCCCTGCCTATAATAAAATCGCGCACATAGGCGGGAGATAACAGCCAGTTCGGGGGACGTTTCCCCTGATCTTCCTCTCGCAGCGCACGTAATTCAACCTCGTATAATGTCTCGGCGGGTGGTTTAAGCATCTCCATCGTCAAGGTGTCTCCTCTCACGTAAACAGATCGTATGTTCTTATTCCTATCATTTTATCACAGCACTCCAGCAACTACCCGGTAAAACGTTAAAAATGGTTGAAACGTCCTTCTTATCAGCACTCTTCCTAAGTCCATGGACATAGCCTCTAGCGCAAATATGAAGGTGAAACATCCTTACTGCCGTGCCAACACACTGGTTTCGGATCTGAATCAGCATGCTTATTACCCATGTATACGCATTGTAGGGCCATATGACCTTAGGATTCATTACACTTTCGATCATGTGTTTCAACCAAATGAAGCCGATTATTACAAAGAAGACACAGGCCATCAGCAGCCTGTGTCTTCTTATATATTCAAATTTCATCCAACATCTATGAATTTTGAACGAAACGAACCAATCTCTCAGAAGACTCTACTTACATTCTACGCCCACACGAAGCCGAATACAGCTCATACCAATCATATCGGGTTAGCTCAACCTTTGTCGCGTCACGGCAGGCCAGAATCCGCTCTGGTCGAATCGAACCAATGACAGGTTGAATCCCTGCTGGATGCTTCATTAACCAAGCCAGTACAATAGACTCCGGTGTCACCCCACGCTCCTTGGCCATTCGATCAACCAGTTGAGCCGTATGCTCAATCTCCGCGCGCTGTCCCTCAACTACCCTGCCAGTAAAACGCCCTTGAGCAAGTGGACCCCAAGCCTGCAGTTGAATATGCTCTGTCTGACAATATTCCATTGTGCCATAAGGAAATACGTTGTCTCTGGCTTGCGGCCGATTAACTGTCACACCGGCTTCTACGAATCCGATTTTATCCAGACTCATCTCCAGCTGGTTCACAATCAGAGGTACTTTACTATGAAGCTGAAGAAGACGAATCTGTTCAGAACCCATGTTGGACACACCAAAATGGCGCACTTTACCGGAATGATGCAGCTCAGCCAGTGCTTCTCCAATCTCTTGCGGATGGGCGAGCGGATCAGGACGATGTAACAGCAAAATATCCAGATAATCGATGCCGAGCCGTTCCAGGATACCGTCCACACTCGCCAGAATATGTGCACCTGAGGTGTCATAACGCTGCGGTCCTTCATCATCACCCACAAGACGTATACCACATTTCGACTGTATAATGATCTGCTCACGCAAGCCTGGAGTTTCGGATAAAACACGCCCCAAGACATGCTCTGCCTTACCACGTGTGTAAATATCCGCCAGATCAAAGTGATTAATGCCGATTTCGATAGCTGCTTCTACCGCTCGATGACCTTCTACAACAAGATCTGAAGTAATGGGGAGCCCATCCCATTCACCCCCAAACCGCATACAGCCAAGAACCATTCGACTTGCCGGAATCTGGTGGTGATGCAAAGGAAGTTGTGCGTAAGACATGTCAGCGTTCACCTCATTTTCATTTTTACCAAGCATAATAACCGATTCTCTCTATCATGTCTTCTTCCATCTTCCTCTATTTTCCTGCTCTATCATCCATATGAAGAAAAAACAAGGTTTCAAAAGCTTGTGTATTGAATATATAGAGGGTGCAGGTATTATGCAGGAATATGAGAGGAGATTTTGCATTTGAACCCGAATGAACCAAACGAGTCCTCAAAGCCAGCGTTTTTCACCAAAGAATTCACACACAACCCTTACCCGGTATATGAAATGTTAAGAAAAGAGGAGCCTGTTTTCAGACTCATGTTTCCTCACGGGGAATTCGGCTGGATTATTACGCGATACGAGGATGCAGTCCAGATCCTGAAAGATCCTCGCTTCAGCAAAGATATGGTCCGACGTTACGGCGCTGATAATCAAAGCATCTTCTCCAATAATATGTTGTTCTCCGATCCGCCGGATCATAAACGTCTTCGGGGACTTGTGCAGAAAGCATTCACACCCAAACTGGTCGCAGACATGCGGAGCCATATTCAGGACATTGCTGATGAACTGCTGGACAACCTCCCGTCACAGGAAAAAATGAATCTGATCGATGACTTTGCCTTCCCACTGCCCATCATTGTCATTAGTGAAATTTTGGGAGTCCCTCTTGACGATCGTGACAAATTCCGCATCTGGTCCAATACGATAATTGATGCTTCCATAGCCAAGAGCGCCGAGCTGTTTGAGCAGCATGCCAGGGAGTTTACGGATTACCTGACGGCCTGGTTTGCAAAAGTTCGCCGAGATCCCGGCACTGATCTGATCAGCCAGCTCGTCATTGCGGAAGAATCCGGGCAACAGTTAACTGAACAAGAACTGCTTGGCGTTGTCTCCTTATTAATTATTGCCGGTCATGAAACAACCGTGAATCTGATTGGAAATGGGATTCTCGCCCTGCTGGAGCATCCGGAGCAACGCGAACTGCTGATCAACCAGCCCGAGCTTATTCACAATGCCATTGAAGAGATGCTTCGCTATAACGGACCGGTGGAGTTCAGCACATCCCGCTGGGCTCTGGAAGATATTGAATTCCGCGGACAACGTATCGCTCAAGGTGATCTTGTCATTGTTGCGCTTGATTCCGCCAACCGGGACGAACAGCAGTTTAAGGATGCTGATATTTTCGATATCACACGCGAGAAGAGTTCGCATCTGGCTTTTGGCAAAGGCATTCATCTCTGCCTGGGAGCACCGCTTGCTCGTCTGGAAGGTGAGATTGCAGTCAGCACACTTCTGAATCGTTTTCCAAATATACAGCTTCAGGCAGATGTGAATGAACTGGAATGGAGACCTGGTATGAATGTTCGTGGTGTCAAGGAAATCCCGGTTCAACTAAAATAATGGCTAAATATGAATAAATGAAAGTGAGGCACATTACATCATGGAAATGAACACCTTGGTATCGATCGTTTTGCTGCTTCTGATCTTTGTGTTACTGGTCAGAGTCACCAGCCTGCAACGCCAATTAAATGAATTGAAAAGAGATGTCGAGCGTCTGGAGAACGGTTCAATCTCAGGCACACGCTCCGACTTCAATTACACCTTGTCGCCGAAAGAAGCATCTCTTACCCACACAAGCCAACCAGCCCAAACGGATCTGGATCAGGAACTGCTTACACTGATACAACAAGGGAAAAAAATTATGGCGATCAAACGACTGCGTGAAGCCCGAGGTCTTTCGTTGAAGGAAGCCAAAGACTATGTTGATTCCCTAGATCGGTAATATACAACTCACATAACTCTCGGGGGAAGTTACTCCATACTTTCGGCTGTTAACACAGACGCAGTAGAAAGTATGGAATCTTCGTCCGAGAGTTTACTTTTCAAACAACATATGCTACTGTTATTTCTATATTACTAGAAATAAGAAATAAAGACGAAAGGACCGATCATTATGCAATCAAACTCGAATGAGATTGAACAAGTTGTCAAAATTCATAAAGCGCTGGGCGAACAAACACGCTACAAAATCATTCAGATTTTATCGGGCGAAAGCAACCTGTGTCCTGCCGATCTGGAGAGCCGCCTTGTTACGGTTGCCCTATCGACTCTGTCTCATCACCTGAAACAGCTGTCCGATTGTGGTCTGCTTACATCGCAAAAGAAAGGTACGTATATCTACTACAGCCTGAACATGGAGACCGCACAAAAGTTTGTTCCCTATCTGCTAAATAAATAAAAAAATTTGAGTCATATTTCTATATAATTAGAAATATTGAAACAATGCACAATATTTATTAGTAAAACTAGGTCACCTAAGTTTACGCTTATTCCAATATTCATTATCTAGGTTGTAACATTACCATTCGCGCAGATGGGTTGTATTCAGAGCATTCATGTCTTGTTCTATCGTCTTTATTTCTATATTTCTAAAAATATAATAATAATCAGAAAGAGGTTATGTTTCCATGTCTTCTACGCTCAAAATCTATGTTCTTGCCTTGGTCAGTTTCCTTGTAGGAACGTCCGAATATGTCATTGCCGGCATTTTGGATCGCATTGCAGATACGATGAATATCTCTTTAATCGCTGCCGGACAGCTCATTACAATTTTTTCACTCGTATATGCGCTCGGTACACCTGTCATTATTGCACTGACTTCGCGCTTGGACCGTCGCAAGCTGTTGCTATACTTCCTCGGTCTATTCGTTGTGGCTAATGTTCTTGCTTACCTGTTGCCGGGTTATGGACTGTTCGTCGCAGCACGAGTGTTGATGGCTTTAGGCGCAGGCGTTGTTGTTGTCACGGCATTAACGGTTGCTTCTCAAATAGCGGCTGAGGGTAAACAAGCTAGTGCAATCGCCACAGTAATCACTGGATTTACAGCTTCTTTGATCGTTGGCGTTCCGCTGGGAAGGCTTGTAGCTGCATCTTGGGATTGGAAGCTTGTTTTTGCCGGTATCGCCGTTCTTGGAGTTCTCGCCATGCTGGTAATCGCGGCCGCCATTCCGCCTTCCAAAGCAGAAGCGCCTGTTCCGCTGAAGAAACAACTGTCTTTGCTCAAACAGCCACGAATTGTTTTGGCACTGCTGGTGACATTTTTCTGGTTAGGTGGTTATTCCATTGCCTACACGTACATTTCACCTTACCTTGTATCCGTTTCAGGAATGAGCGAAGCACTACTCAGTTCAGCTTTACTCGCATTTGGCATAGCAAGTCTGATCGGTTCAAAAGTTGGAGGGTTCAGTGCTGACCGATTGGGTGTCAAACGAACGCTGATCACAGGCATGACATTACATATCGTAAGTCTGGTCCTGTTGAATATAACGGCAAGCTCTCATCTCGCTGTCTTCCTTGTTCTGATTTTGTGGTCTTTTGCCGCGTGGTCCTCAGGACCAACTCAGCAATATAACCTGGTCACCATGGCTCCGGAATCCTCTGGCATCATGCTTAGTCTGAACAGTTCGGTGATGCAATTAGCCATGGCTGCCGGCGCAGGTATTGGCGGAATCGCGGTCAGCAGCGTTTCATTATCATCCATTACCTGGATTGGCGCTGTCGGAGTCGCTGTTGCCATCATCATCGTTATAAGCTCGTATCGTTCAGCACCTCTCAAAAGTACACAAACCAATACATCGCACAACGTTGCATGATATGAATTTGTAGTACAAAAAACAAACCAAAAAGAGAGGCACTGTACGTATACAGTGGCCTCTCTTTAACCATTATAACGGCTATTCTATTACCGATAAGCAGAACTCTTATTGAGCCGTAACTGCACCATCGATCGGATATACTGCACCATTGATATACGGCGCTTCATCTCCAAGCAGGAAAGAAACCAGGTTTGCGATCTCTTCTGGTCTGCCCAGACGTCCAGATGGAATGCTATCAACGGTTGCCTTGAATACTTCAGGGTTGTCTTTACCGAACTGAATGACCATCGGCGTCTCAATTGTACCTGGGGCAATCGCATTTACACGAATGTTGTCCTTGCCATATTCAATTGCAGCTGTACGCGTCAAGCCCACCACGCCATGTTTGGTTGCTGCGTAAGGTGCAACTGCAGGTACACCAACAATACCGGCTGTGGAGGCCGTGTTCAGAATGGAACCTCCACCTGTTTTGAGCATTTCAGTAATTACATACTTCAACCCGTAGAATACACTTCTCAGGTTAATATCAATGATCTGGTCAAACTGCTCAATCGTATGTTCAATCAGCTTGATCCCAGGACCTGCAATACCTGCATTATTAAAGAACATGTCGATTCGTCCGAACTCTTCGACTGTTTTTTTCACATAATTCTCAACTTCAGGTGCTTTACTTACATCTGCTTGTACAAAAATAGCTTTACTTCCCAGCTTCTCAATCTGCTTAACCGTCTCAAGACCTGTCTCTTCGACAAGATCCACAACGACAATGGATGCACCCTTCTCAGCCAGCTTCAATGCTGCTGCTTGGCCCAATCCACTTCCTGCTCCAGTAATAATGGCTACTTTTCCTGCGTGACTCATGTTGATCTCCTCCATGTGTGTGTGTCATCTTGTGATTGGATCGATGAATACGATATGAAACGTACTTACATGCAATGATGCAATATGTAGGTCAAAAATGGCATAAAACCTTCCTGACTTTACCTATTCTAATAGACTTTCGACATAAAAACAAATCATATAATATGTATTCATACTATATCACCTGTCACATTTTCAGCATTTTTATTGAAGGAGCACACAACTATTACGTCTTGTTGCATGCTCCTCTTTTACAAATACATTACTTTTTAAGTCGGTATCTTTACAACTTCAAACGGTGCATATCCGCTTTTTGAAACACTTTAACGCAGCAAATTCGTTTTTGCCAATTCAATAATTTCGTCCCCTCGTCCGTTTAGCACGGCTTTCATCATCCATAAGGTGAATCCTTCCGCCTGTTTGATATCAATCTTCGGAGGTAAGGACAATTCCTGACGATTCACCACCACGTCAATCAGCACAGGACCATCATGCTGAAGCGCACGCTGCACAGCTCCTTCGAGTTCATCCGGATCCTCAACCCGAATCCCTTCCATGCCCATGGCTTGAGCAACCATCGCAAAGTTGGGATTGACAAGCTCTGTTCCCGATTCCAGGAATCCGGCAGCTTTCATCTCCAGCTCAACAAAACCGAGTGCTCCATTATTAAACACCACAACTTTAATCGGCAGATTATGCTGTTTCAATGTCAACAGATCACCCATCAGCATCGTAATACCACCATCACCCGACAAAGAGATGACTTGTCTGCCCGGATCAGCGACCTGAGCGCCAATGGCCTGTGGCAAAGCGTTTGCCATCGTACCATGACTGAATGAACCGAGTAGTCTGCGATTACGAGACATCTCGATATAACGGGCCGCCCATACTGTCGGAGTACCGACATCACAGGTGAAGATGGCATTTTCAGCTGCGGCATCACTAATGACCTTGGTCAGGTACTGCGGATGAATGGGCTTTTTACCCGGTTTTCCAACGGCCAGCTCGTCCAGATCTTTGCGTACTTTCACATAACGATCCACACTTTTACGCAGATGTTTGTCACTGTGTTCTTCTGTCAGATAAGGAAGCAAAGTTTCAATGGTCGCTTTCACATCCCCACATACGCCGTAATCCAGCTTCGTGCGCCGACCCAGATGAGAAGATTGAATGTCGACCTGAAGGACTTTCGCATTTTCGGGATAGAATTGACGATATGGGAAATCCGTTCCGAGCATCAATAGTACATCACAGTCCATCATGGCATGATAACCGGATGAATACCCGATTAGGCCGGTAAGGCCGACGGAATAGGGGTTGTCATACTCCAAATATTCCTTGCCTCGTAGCGCAATAACCATCGGGGATTTCAAACGATCACAGAGCTGCATAAGGGGTTCCCGAGCGCCCGCGCAGCCTGCACCGCACAACAACGTAATTTTTTTGCCTTGATTCAGATACTCCGCCAGTTTAACGAGTTCTGGCTCAGAAGGATGTACCACTGGATTGGTTGCATGATACACATGCTCAGGCACAGGCAGATCCGCTGCTTCAAGTCCTGCTACATCCCCCGGCAATACAACGACGGACACACCCGACCGTGCGACCGCTGTCTGAATGGCCATCGTCAGAGAACGCGGCATCTGTTTTGCTGTTGTAATGACTTCACAATAATCGCTACATTCCTGGAACAGATACTCCGGATGGGTCGCCTGAAAATATTCACTGCCAATCTCGTCACTTGGGATATGTGCAGCGATGGCGAGTACAGGAACACGATTGCGGTGACAATCGTACAGACCATTGATCAGATGCATATTACCAGGACCACTACTACCTGCGCAGACAGCGATACTTCCACTGACCTGAGCGTCCGCCCCAGCAGCAAATGCAGCTACTTCTTCATGACGTACATGAATCCATTCGATCTTGCCCGAACGACGGATGGAGTCGAGTACCGCATTCAAGGAGTCTCCAACAATGCCATATATGCGTTTGATACCAGCGTTCAATAAGGATTCAACCAGAACGTCCGCGACTGTTTTTTTCATAATAGGTGAGTCTCCTTTAATTGCTCATTTTGATTATGTTTCCACTCGGTTAATATACCTATTCTTATACCCCAATCTTCTGAAACCCGAACCAACTCAATATGTATGTCTGGATATATGAAACAAAAAACACCCCCTTGAACCGTTATTTCATTGTTAGCAAAATGCCAAAAAATCCGCTTGTCGAATGACAAACGGATTACGGTTAAACTACGTTTATTGTTATTTCATGTGAATTCCCAAATCCAAATCAGACACTAGATAGCAGGCATCACATTGCCACCACTTACCGGGATATAGGCACCTGTGATAAATGAGGACAGATCCGAAGCGAGAAAAGCTACCGCATTGGCGATTTCCTGATCTTCACCCCTGCGCTTCAGCGGCACGGTACGCGTATATGCCTCATCATGTCCAGGCTCACTGGACCGATCACGTTCGCTAATTGTCCATCCAGGTGCAACCTGGTTTACGGTAATCTGATACTCACCAACCTCCTTGGCAAGCACGCGATATACACCATCCATTCCACGCTTACCAGCGGTGTAGGCCGATTGATGAGCGAAATTTTGCATCGCACATTCCGTATTGATACCAATGAACCGACCGGCTCTGATATCTTGCATATGTGGAATGAAAGCTTTGGCAAGATACACACTCTGCATGACACAGGATTCAAACTGGCTCAAGTAATCTTCAGGAGACTGTTCCAACACCGTTGTCCATTCATATTGAATGACTGCATTGGCAACAACGATATCCACTCCACCGAGGACAGGCTGAATTTCATCACGCATCCGAATTGCCGTATCCTGCTTTGTAATATCTCCCTGTACAATAACAGCCTGACGACCGAGTGCTTCAATCTCACCTTGAAGCTCCCGAGCCTTGGTATCATTATTTATGTAATGTAGAGCCAGATTGGCGCCACAGGCTGCCAACGTGCGGGCGATGACTCTCCCCAGTTGTCCGGTTGCGCCTGTAACCAGAGCCGTTTTTCCTGAGAGATCCAATTGCATAACAGTGAAAACCTCCTTGTATTCGTTTGTTCGAAAACGATTTCGTAAATATGTTATTTTTGTTCATTAATGACGCGTTATTCAGAGAGATATACAGCATTGTTCAATGCTGTATATGGTAGTTCAACTTTTTCCCTATATGTGGAGACTATTAATTATGATGTTGAATGAGATCTATTTCCTGGAAGCGACTGACTTCCTTTTCCCAACGCTCTTCTACATATTGACGGTGAACCGGGTGATTGTTGTATGCATCATACGCAACCTGATCCGCAAAGACCATCGAGAAACTGTAGTCAAACTCATTCTTCTCACTTACCTGTTTCAGAACCTGAAATTGCTCTACGCCAGGAATGACAGCCAGTGCATCTGAACTTTCCTTCAAAAAGGCTTCGGCCTCCGGTGTATCTTTACCCGCGTAAAGTGTAAACGTTACCATATGTGTGATGCTGCTCATCTCTATTTCCTCCTCCAATATGTTCGTACTCGTTTCCTAGTGTACATCCGAATGTGTTGTAAGCGCAATAATTGGTTGAATTAATTTTTAATGTACACAAAAAAACCTCAGGACAAATCCCGAGGTTTTTTTGTAATGTATGGACAAACTTATTTGGTGATGTTGTATTTACGGTTAAATTTATCAACACGGCCACCGATATCCACGTTTCTTTGTTTACCAGTGAAGAATGGGTGGGATGCGGAACTAGTGTCCACACGGATTACTGGGTAAGAGTTACCGTCTTCCCATTCCATAGTTTCGTTAGAGAACTTCGTGGAAGAACTCAGGAATTTGAAATCAGCACTTGCATCGTAAAAAATTACGAGTTGTGTCTTTGGATGGATGTCAACTTTTGGCATAATCTATTTACACTCCTTTAATATGGGTACTTCTTTAGAATCAAACTACATTTTATTATACTCTTTTTTTGGACAAAGTACCAGCAGGTTTTGAGGAATAGCTAAAAAAAATATGATATCTGTGATTTTGCACCTAATCAGGTGTCAAGCCGTCCCTTTCTCCAGTACATTCAACATGTACTCCAAAGCCTCCAGTTCATCCCTGCCTCTTGTCTGTAATCTGACAACACTACCATATCGAATGGGTAGTAACGCCATTCCAAGCAGGCTTTTGACATCTACACGATGCTCATGCTCAGACTCCATATACGACAAAATAATATCCGAGGAAAAACGCGACGCTTGAGAAGATACCGACATCAGATCATCCCGATGAAAATCAGCGTGTATCATAAATTCATGTACTCTCACAACCTTCAGTTCCTTTCGCTAAGTATTCATTCACCAATATGGTGTGTATCCATTTATATATTAAAATCTTCATGAATTATACCATGTTATGGGAGCTTGACCCATACTTTTTTGCAAAAAAACAAAAAAAAGAGTCCTGAACCCTAGGACTCTTCCAGGTTGTTCTTACATACCATTCGGATAAACCATGACCTTCAGACTGCCGCTTTTATTGTGTAATGCACGCTCCATCGCTTGCTGTGTCTCTTCGAGTGAATAACGATCTGTAATCAGGGACATCACGTCATGCTGGCCGGAGCTCAGAAATTCAATTCCTGCCGGATAAGTATTGGCATAACGGAATATGCCATAGATATCAACTTCATTGTCCGCAATAAATGGAACATTGAGTGCGATCTCGTCCTGTGCAGGCAGGCCCACAATCGCAAGTTTTCCTCCACGTCGAAGTGAATACAGAGCAGATTGTAGCGCCTTCGGATTCCCCGCTGTTTCCCATGCAGTATCAACACCCACACCATTTGTTAACTCGCGAATCACAGCCAGCGCATCTTCATTCCGCACATTAATGGTATGAGTGGCACCCATGCGGCGAGCTGCTTCCAGCCTAACTTCCTCCAGATCCGTTACTATGATCTTCTCTACACCGAAAGATTTGGCAGCAGCCACAGCCATGAGTCCAACGGGACCCATGCCCATAATCGCCAGGGTTGTACCCGGAGCCAGTTTGCTGCGGCGTGCAGCGTGAATACCAACAGAGAATGGCTCGTTCATAGCTGCTTCCTCATAAGACAGATGATCCGGGATCGGGAATACCATATCTTCACGCATCACCATGTATTGTACAAATGCCCCATCCACCGGAGGGGTCGCTAGAAATTGTACATCCGGACACAGGTTATAGCGACCTTCCTTGCATGCCGTGCAGCGTCCGCAAGTCACCCCAGGCTCAATAGCAACTCGATCCCCTGTTTTCAGACGGGATACGTTCGAGCCAACAGCAGCAATGATCCCCGCACACTCATGACCCAGAATGATCGGTTTCTCCACCACAAATCTGCCAATGCGCCCATGTTCAAAATAATGCACATCCGAGCCACATACCCCGACAGCCATTACCTGGATTAACACCTCATCCGCTGCCGGTTGCGGGACGGGTTGTTCCTCAATAATAATGTGTCCTGGCTCTGTCATGATAGCAGCTTTCATGGTCTCGGGCAGTTGATGTTGTCCCATACGGTTCTCCTCCTCATGTATGTCCATGCTGTCTATTGTACATCAAAGAAAACAAGGTATCTTCTTTCTTCCTTCCTAATTACCAATCAATAGATTGTTCGACCTTGTTCATCCGCTATGCCGCTCTTGCGATAGAAGTACGTATTGATCATGTCCCGCCATTCCTTGGCATGTTCGGCCTGGTTGTCCTGTAATGAAGCAACTTTGCTGAAAATAACTGGGTCGATTTTGCCCTCCAGCCCTCTCCATGTCTCGGCTAACGTCTCCGCCTGCACAACACCTTCAAAGTGTGTATCATAAATATGCTGAATGACCGTTTTACCCGAATGCAGAACATGGGTGTATGGCACGTGATGGAAAAATAAGATCAGCTCATCCGGACAGGTGTCTACGGACTCATAACGATCAGCATTCTCAGGGTGATACTGTGATGTGTATCCTGTACCACTGTTCACGGTTCGATCTACACCAATGCCATGACAATCGGCAAAGTGATACGTTCCCCATTTGGAATACTCATACCCATCTACATTCGGCCCATAATGATGCTCCGGATTAACCATCCAGCCTACACCGAGAGGCGCAGTATAATTCTCATAGATATCTAGTGAAGTCAAAAGCATGCCCGTAACCTGCCGCACAACTTCGTCTTCATGTCCAAATGTGAGTCTCACCCACTCATCAGCAATCTCTTCCGCGGACAGTTCCGGGTTCCACGCAAGTCTTCCATATCCATATAGATTCGCCTGCGCGAGTGGATGTCCTGTCCAACAGGCATCTGCACCAATATTGGATACTGCGGCGAAGCCACTGTATGGTCGTTTATACAGAGAACCGTCCGCGATTCGCTTGATCTCTGAACCTTCGCCTTTGGCGTATGTGTCAAAGTCCAATACTTCTTTCCACTGGGGAACCAGATAACAGAGATGACGTTGTTGCCCGGTATACTCCTGTGTAATCTGAAATTCAATCACCTGATTTGTATTTTCCATGGCGCCGAACAGCGGGGATACCGCCTCTCTCACCTGAAAGTCCATCGGCCCGTTTTTGATCTGCAAAATGACATTTTCGGCAAAACGCCCGTCCAGCGGCGTAAAGTGGTCATAGGCTGCACGTGCACGGTCAGTGGAACGATCCCGCCAGTCCTGCTTGCAGTTATAGACAAAGCAACGCCAGATGACCAATCCACCGAATGGCCGAAGGGCTTCAGCCAGCATGTTCGCACCATCGGCATGATCACGGTTATACGTGAACGGTCCCGGACGATTCTCGGAGTCTGCCTTGATCAGGTAACCGCCAAAATCCGGAATCGCTGCGTACACCTTGGCCGTTTGAATGTTCCACCATTCCCGTACCTGCGCATCCAGCGGATCAGCCGTACGTAATCCACCAATCTCAATTGGACTTGCGTAGTTGGCGCTCAGGAACAATCGAATACCATACGCTCTGAATTCAGCGGCAACCTTCGCCACATCACTAAGATAACGTTCCGTCAGAAACAGACTCTCACGGCGGTGTACATTGACGTTATTGATCGATATGGCATTGATTCCCGTGGAAGCGAGCAAACGTGCGTAATCCCGGATGCGTCCCAAGTCCAGCGTGAATTCCCCGTTATCATAGAAAATGGATTCTCCTGCGTAACCACGCTCAATGCTACCGTCCACGTTATCCCACTGATTAATCATTCGTAGCGCATTGGTTGGTTGCTCTGTAATGAAGCTCCACTTATTCACAGCGTCATCCGCCTCATGTGCACTTCCTTGATCCATTGTCAGCTCACGAAGCAGATGGAATGCACCATAGAGCACACCTTGGGGGGTCTCTGATCCAATGACCAGCACACCTTCTGTCTCGTTCTCACGAATGATGTACCCTTCTCCTTGAACAGTTGAACGCTCTGTCTCACTGAACGACCCAGCCACGGAATCGCTCCCTGTCCAAGTGCCGATTTGTATTGCGGGAGCGGAGGCATGCTTGTCCCGTTCACTTTCCTGAGCATCAGACAGATGACTGACCGACGGTTTCACGCCATATAACCTCTCTAGTCCCCGTGAAAGTTCGGTCAGAGCTGTTGTAATTACTCCATGGTTCTCTTCCACCAATATCAGCTTGCTCCACGCAGGAGCCGTCTTTTGGGCAAGTCCATTCGCTTCTGGCAATTCGGAGTGATACCCCAGCCACGCATCGTACTGTGGACCTGACAAGGCAGATTGAATGACGGATTGGCTCATTGTACCGCCTCCTTGCTGGCATAGATCTGCCCAAGGTGATTCCCTTTTCCTTCGAGTAGCCATAGAATCGACGTTACACCACGCGGATAGTACTTGCTGCCAACCGCTACACCAGACAGGATCTGGTCACTCCAGCACCAGTAGGATTCCTCCGGATGCAGCAGCCAGTTGACATGAGCCGCGTCTGCTGCCTTGCCTGTCTCATTCCATTCCACACCCAGCAGCTCTCTAGCGATAAACTGGGACAAATAGATTTTGCTCAGCCACGAGTTATTGCTTGTTGAGGACAGTTTCCAGCCTCCATCTTCGAACAGACATGTTCCCGGTACAAGAACCGTCTTCAGATGAGTTTGGAGTGCTTTCAGATAAGGTCCAAAACGACCATTGACATCCAGTGCTGCTTCACAGCCTGTAAAGTACGGGAACACCAAACCTTCAATCGCCGGAATGATTCGAGAATCATTATTTTCTGCAATAACAGCTGGAATGTAGCCGCCATCAGTCAACTGTGCAGCAATACTGGCAGCGCAGCGATCCGCTTGAAGTCCAGCTTGATGGGACAGATCCGCCAACTTCTCAGTTGCGAACAGCTTCTCCAATGCAACATAGACCGCCCAACATTTACCCGCCAGATAGATATTATTGCGAGACTGACCAAGTGACACATCCAGGCTGTCGTAAGTTGTAATCTCCGCTCCACCTTGGGTACGGCTGCTATCCAGACCCATTAGACCGTTACGCTGCTCTGCGTCGGGATGGTCACGATTAAGCATGCTTTCGAAGCAATCTTGGATAACAGGCAACATGTTTTTCACAAAAGCTTGATCCTGTGTCTGTTCAATGTATACTGTCGCGCAGCAGAGCCAGTTCACCAGCTCCTCGTGGCTCATCTGTGAGAAACAGTCGTCAATGCCAACCAGCTCATATGCCGAGTGTCCAGGGCGTGAGAACACATTGGCAACACCAATATCATGGGTAAAGGTAATTCCGCCCGGATATAACTTCTCTTCCCCCGGGAAACGAACCTGATCCGTATAACTGTATCGTTTCACAAACCACTCCAGCTCATTACGCACCGTCCATGGATTCAAGGCAAGCTCGAAGTACAACTGATCAGCCGTCAGATCAAGTGTGTTCATCATCCGATACTCCCCTTCGTTCACCACCCAGAGTGGCTCACCATCGGCATCCAGCAGTTGAGTACTGGCATAATAGCTGTGAATGGAATGAGCAAGCATGAATGATTGATCTTCGGTCAAAGCAGCCGATCCAAGGCGTTGTTCAACCTCTCCACAGGATGCAGTCAACTCACTGAAGCGTTGAAGTGCGTACTCTCCTGCTGCCTGAATATCGGAGAAATAGCGCGTATACCAATACGTTGTGTCCATTCCTGTCGTCACAATGCCCCCGCGATAGAAACATACTGCGAATTGATACGTACGTTTCTCTCCAGCCGGAACCTCCATCAGTAGTGCAGCTGTTGAACCAAGTCCAAATGCCAGATTCTCCCGATGTTTCTCCTGCAACAGTTTCTCCAGCGTAAATCCGCGTGCGGGCCACAGTCCGTCATCTGCTGACATAATTGCTGTAAGTCGACCTTGTCCCACACCTGTGATGGAGCCACCTTCCGGTCCTCCAATCAGACGCATCGCAGAGTACGGATCATTGCCCTGATAGCCAAAGTAGGCTTTGCGGGGTTGTTGACCTTCCGTATTGTCAATTGTCATCTCAACCAATACGGCAGGTACGAGTGCATCCATTATTTCTTCACGATTCCCATTCGTTGGATCAGGTACTGGACGTACAGGCGAGTAGATACGAAACGTCAGATCTCCAGCAGTCCACGTATCCGTACCTGAGGTAAATTCACGTGTGATATCTTCATCGCGAAAAGCCGTAATAAGAGGTTGTGGAACTTTGGTCGCTGTTGTCGACGCAGTGTCCCCATTCTCCAACTTCTCTACATCATAGCGGCTGCTCTCATCCTCGGAAGCTTCATAAAAAGGAAACGCCTGATAATTGTCGCCATCGCGAGATTGTAATCCAATATATATATTCTGATCTGCCGGCTTGCCGAGTTCAAGACCCAGCCCGCCTTTGGCTCCTTTGTAACCCAGTGTAAAACTCGCAAAAGCACCAATCGGTGCGTGATGTGCATTATAAAAGATGGATTTGGACGTATTCATGAATCATAACCCCTCTCAGAATGGTTGCATACGTTTTCATTAGCCCCATCCTAACACGTGTTTCCACCTCCGACCATGATCAAATCAATCGGATATTTACCCAAATCAAGCTGATAGACTATAATAGATTAAAGCGGTTACACAAAAACATTCCATTAGATATACGTGCGTAATCAAAATCACATTTTTTGAACAACCTCATATGAAGGGGGATCTTCCATGTCTTCAACGTATTTGCCTCCTACTTTGGGAGAATGTGTCCATGAAGTTTTTTATCCAGATGTACAAACAACGGTCAATCTGTTTGCCATTCATTTACGAAGTGTGGGTATGGACTGGGATTATCCGGCACATGAGCACCCTCAATATGAATTGAATTATGTCACGGAAGGCGAGCAACGCATGATGGTGAATGGTACCCTATACATTCAAAAGGCTGGCGAACTGCTCCTGATTCCTCCGGGAAGCATTCATTCCAGCCAGAGCCATAACGGCAAGGGATTCACGTATTTTTGCATGCATTTTGACATTGATGATCAGTTGTTCCTATCGTTGCTGGCGCGCATCAAACAAGTGCGATTCAGTGCGGATAGTCCGGTTACACAGCAGATTGAGCCGGTTCTGCGCAAATTGATGTCATCTGCGGATGATGAAACAGCAAATACGATGGTACAGCGTATGCAGCTGCAATCTGCGGTATTTGAACTATTTGGCCATCTGTGGGAGGCGGTCTCTAAAGAGGCAGCTCACTGGTTTACCGACGGACACGAGAAGATCGAACTCGCCCACCAGATTCGTAATCGATTGCAAGGCTTGATGAGTCAGCAATTCAAACAGGGACACGAGTCCAACAGTCACTATGGCATTGATGATATTGCAGCAGAGCTGGGCATCAGTTCTTCTCACTGTAATCGCGTGTTCAAGGAGGTGTTCGGTCAGTCTCCACGTGCTGTATTATCCCAGTTGGTTTTGCATGAAGCGAAGCTTCTTCTGGGCAATCCGAAGCTGTCCGTTCAAAATATTGCCGTCATGCTTGGTTATAAGGATATTGCCCATTTCAGTCGTCAATTCAAGCGCTGGTCCGGCATGTCACCATCCCGTTACCGACAGGAACAGCCTGCTCTGGAATAGGTCCAGTAGCAGGCTGTTTGTCTTTCTTATTTATTTCAACAAACGCTTAATCAGCTTCAGCTTGTTATCATACGGTGGATACAGAATCGGCAGATTCAACTTGGTGCTTTTTTTCAGTACACTTTTGAGATGAGAGAAGGTTTCGAAACTGTACTGCCCATGATACGAGCCAACACCAGAATGACCAACACCGCCAAACGGCAGACGTGGATTCGCTACATGAGTGATGGTATCGTTAATGCAGCCGCCTCCAAAAGAAACTTCACGCAGCACTTTGTCCTGAACCCGGGTGTCGGAAGTAAACAGATACAAGGCGAGTGGTTTCGGCCGCTTTACGATTTCTACAATGGCTTCATCCAGGTTACGATAACTAATGATTGGCAAAATGGGTCCAAAAATCTCATCTTCCATCGTTGCTGCATCCCAGGACTCCGCATCAATTAAAGTAGGTTCAATGAAGCGATCTTCCTCATCCGAAGCTCCCCCATATATCACTTTGGCCTGATCCCGCTCAATCAAAGTCGTCAGACGTTTAAAATGTCCCTTGTTCACGATTCGCCCATAGTCCTTGTTGTGCTGGATATCTGAACCAAAGAAAGACACGATTGCTGCCTTCATCTCTGTAATTAACGGTTCCTTCACGCGCTCATGCACAAGTAAATAATCGGGTGCGATACAGGTCTGTCCTGTATTGAGCAGTTTGCCCCATATAATGCGCTCAGCTGCTACTTTGATATCCGCCTGTTCATCCACGATGACAGGGCTCTTGCCTCCAAGTTCTAAAGTAACGGGAACGAGATTTTTGGCAGCTGCCTCCATCACAATCTTGCCTACCGGTACACTGCCTGTAAAAAAGATATAGTCGAATGGCGCGTTAATCAGCGCTGTTGTTGTATCTTTTGCACCATCGAGCACTTGTACGTATGCCGGTTCGAACACACTCGCAATCATTTCACGTACAACAGCGGACACCGCAGGTGTATTCTCTGACGCTTTGAGCACGGCTGTATTACCTGCTGCAATAGCACCAACCAATGGTTCGATTAAGAGTTGAAAAGGATAATTAAACGGTCCGATAATCAGAACCGCCCCGTAGGGTTCGGGTATGATATAACTTTTCGAACCCAGGAGCGCCATTTGCGTTTTCACTTTAACGGGTTTCACCCATTTATTCACTTTACGAATGGTGTGTGTGATGCTATCCATCATAAATCCGATCTCGGTTGTGTAGGATTCGAACTCACTTTTGCCCAAATCCTGATACAGAGCTTCTGTCAGTCTGGATTCGTACTTTTGAATAGCCTGCTTCAGTTGGGTCAGACGTGCAATTCGAGCTTCTGCCGATCTTGTTGCCCCGGAACGAAAGAACTGTCGTTGCTGCTCCAAAATCTGTTCAACTTCCTGACTGGTTACTTCCTGTATAGTCGTTGTCATATATACAGACTCCTCTATTCATTATTGATCAAGCGTTTAAACTTACGAACCTATAAGACACATGCAAAAGCATGTTTTATCACTATTAATCTACAGACACTCTTCTTCCAAAGCAGCTACCAGTTCCTTCAGCAGTTCCACAGATGCATTCAATGAAGCCGAATAATAGCGCTGTGTGCCCTTCTGCTCCACAGATATAAGCCCCTTCTCTAACAACAGCTTGAGATGATGAGATATGGCTGGCCGGGATAGGCTGGATTGTTCGGTAATTTCATTCACCGTCATTCTGCCCTTCTCGGTAAGTGTCAGCAAAATGGATTGACGATGGTTGTCACTTAAGACCTGAAATAACGGAATACAGGTTTGAAAAACGCTAATTGCTTTTTGTCCCATGGTTTCACCTCTATACTATTTCTTCTTCATTATTTCTACGTATATTTCTCTGTTTGATGTCTGTTGGTTTAAACATTCGAACCTAATGACTGAATTGTACTCTTTAATCACTTGAACTGCAAGTGAACCATCAACTAAATTTAATATAATGCTTATAAAGCGCTTCCATACTACCATACAAGTATGGTAGTATGTCATTGAAGGAGTTGAAGTTGTGGAATATACCCCAAAGTTATCATCCAAAGCCGGTTTGTTGCCTGTTGCGAGCAATATGTCTTCCATGAATAATAAGCAATCTTACTCAACGCGAGATGTCGTTTACTTCACGCTGAAACAACTCATTTTGAGTTTGAAAATGCCTCCGGGAACAGCTATTTCTGAGAAGGAAATTTCGCTGGAGTTCCAGGTAAGCCGGACACCTGTTCGAGAAAGTTTTGTAAGGCTTGCACAGGAAGGTCTGCTGGAAGTGTATCCACAGCGCGGCACATACGTCTCTCTGATTCAGGTCGATCTCGTTGAGGAAGCACGGTTCATGCGTGAACAGCTCGAACGAGCCGTAATCAGGCTCGCCTGCGAGAACTTTCCGAACGAACAGATGGTAGCTCTTGAACAGAACCTTGCGTGGCAACAGGAATGCAGGGTCAAACCGGATGATGAACGAATGTTCCAATTGGATGAGGAATTCCATAGCACTCTTTTTGCAGGCTGCAACAAAAGCAACACCTGGACTGTTATCCAGCAGATGAATGTACATTTGAATCGAAGTCGCATGTTACGCCTGTCCTCGGACCACCAGTGGGATCACCTGATTGAACAGCACCGGTCTATGGTCAAGGCCATTCAGCAGCATGATGCCGACACAGCAGAGCGACTGATGCAGGAACATTTGCATTTAACTGTCACCGATTTGGCTGTCCTGCAGGATACATATCCGTCCTATTTTCAATGACTGAATTTTTCTTCCTACTATTCATGATGAGGTGAACGTGATGAGAATGGTTTTTCGCTGGTTCGGCGAAGGCAATGATACGGTAACGCTGGATCATATCCGGCAGATTCCGGGTGTTGAAGGTATTGTGTGGGCACTGCACGATGTTCCTGCTGGCGAGGAATGGCCAATGGACAAAATACTCGCTGTCAAAACAGCAGCAGACAAGGCCGGGTTACATCTGGATGTCGTTGAGAGTGTGAACATCCATGAGGATATCAAGTTGGGCCTGCCATCAAGGGATAAATACATTGCAAATTATATTAAAACAATGGAGAAACTGGCTCAGGTGGGTGTGAAGGTCATCTGTTACAACTTTATGCCGATCTTCGACTGGCTTCGCACGGATATGCACAAGGAAATGGAGGATGGCTCAACTGCCCTCTTCTATGAGCACAGTAAACTCGCAGATATAGAACCTCTAGAACTCGTTCGACGCATTACGGAGAACTCCGCACTCACTATGCCAGGTTGGGAACCGGAACGATTGCAGTATTTAACAGGTCTGTTCGAAGCGTACAAGGATGTAACCGAGGATCATATGTGGGAGCACGCACGTTATTTCCTGCAAGAGATTATGCCTACAGCCGAACGGCTGGGGATTCGAATGGCCATCCATCCGGATGACCCGCCATGGCCAATCTTTGGATTACCAAAGATTATTACAAGTCAGGAGAATGTTCGGAAATATTTGAATCTTTATGATAGCCCTTACAACAGCGTGACACTATGCAGTGGCTCTTTGGGAGCGAATGCTGATAATGACATTATCGGGATGATACACGAGTTCAAGGATCGGATTCCATTTGCCCACATTCGTAATGTAAAAATCTACGATAACGGCGACTTTATCGAAACCTCACACCGCAGTCAGGATGGAAGTGTTGATATTGCAGGGGTTGTTGAGGCTTATCACGATATCGGTTATGAAGGTTATGCAAGACCCGACCACGGTCGTCATCTCTGGGGAGAACAGTGCCGACCTGGTTATGGACTCTATGACCGGGCTTTGGGGATCATGTATCTCTGGGGTGTCTGGGATTCCCTGCAAAGGAGGGCAAAAGCATGAGTGAACACCAATATGAACGCTCATCTCGTCTCGAAGGCAGAACGGCAGTAATCACCGGAGGTGCTGGAGTATTATGCCGCTCCATGGCGGAAGAACTCGCTCGGCACGGTGCAAGTGTAGCCATCCTGAACCGCACGGTGTCCAAAGGGCAGGAAGTTGTAGCTGCGATTGAAGCTGCAGGTGGCAGAGCGATTGCGATTGCCTGTGACGTAACGCAGGCAGATAGTGTGCAAGCGGCGGCAGATGCGGTGCTGGAACAGCTTGGACCATGCGACATTCTTATTAATGGCGCCGGTGGCAATAACGCCAGTGCCAACACCACAAATGAAATTTTCAGATTGGAAGATCTGGAACAGAGCGATGTTACTACATTTTTTGATGTGAGTGTAGAGGGATTCCGTCAGGTGATGGATCTGAATTTTGTCGGTTCTCTCATCCCCACTCAAATCTTTGCAAAACATATGATAGAGCGTGATGTTCCCGCTACTGTCATAAACATTTCTTCCATGAGCGCCCCATCGCCCATGACAAAAGTTCCAGCATACAGCGCTGCGAAGGCAGCGATTAACAACTTCACGCAGTGGCTCGCCGTTCATCTGGCTGAATCCGGTATTCGTGTCAACGCCATTGCACCCGGGTTTTTCCTGACTGAGCAAAACCGTAATCTATTACTGCAACCAGACGGCTCACCTACGGAGCGTTCGAGTAAAATCATTGCGCATACTCCTATGCGCCGCTTCGGCAAACCGGAAGACCTGCTTGGCACATTAATGTGGCTTGCCGATGAAAGACAATCCGGTTTTGTCACTGGCACAGTCATTCCGGTAGATGGCGGATTTATGGCGTATTCCGGTGTTTAACGATTTCTTACACAGACACTCCGATGAAAGAACAACCTTCCAATCGCTGTTATCCCCAGATTTTATCGATTCACTTCTCCGAAGGAGAAATCCGGGGATAAAGGCGAGCGCTTCGCTTTTTCAGGTTTTTTCTTTCCTCTCCGTTACGTGTAAATGAATCAGTTCAACTAATATAGAGAATTTTTAGAGGACCGAAGCCTGGGATACTTACCCAGGTTTCGGTTTTTTGCGTTTAAGCATAAGATCCTCCAGCATAGGAAAAGCTTGTTATAATACATGTTCAAAAGCAAACTTTTTAAACAACCTCTTAATACAGCTACGGTGAAATAAAGGAAGGTGATACATATATGATGGAAGAAACATGGGTTGTTGCCGTACGGTCTATTATTGCCTTTCTGACCCTGATCATCTATACAAGGGTGCTGGGCAAACAGCAGATGGGTAACTTGACGTATTTTGATTACATTAACGGTATCACAATCGGTTCCATTGCGGGGACTTTTGCAACCGATCTTTCCTCCAAGGCGTGGATTCATTTTGTGGCCTTGACCATTTTCACAATCATTACGATCATCTTTCAGTATATTACGCTGAAAAATCGCACCATCTCCAAACTGATGGACTCTGATCCAACATTGATCATCCAGAACGGTAAAATTCTTGAACAGAACCTGAGTAAAATGCGAGTCAAATTTGATGAATTGACCATGATGCTGCGGCAAAAGGATGTATTTGATATTACAACACTGGATTATGCGATTCTGGAACCGGATGGCAGCCTCTCGGTTGTTTTGAAACCTGAGAATCAACCGGTAACCGCCAAAGACATGCATATGCACCCGCCTAAGAGCAAGCTGATGACCGAGATTATCATTGATGGCCTGCTGATTAAGCAAAATCTGGAGGAAAGAAATAAAGATATCAACTGGCTCAGTGAACAGCTTAAAAAGCAAAAGATCACGATACAGGATATTGCTTTTGCCGCCATATTGCCTAATGACAAATTGTATGTTGATCTGTTCGAAGATAAAATCACCGAAAAAATCGATATGGGCGATTATGAGGGACCTTTCTAAACTCTTTACATCAAGGAGGCGGTTGAATGAAAACGCGTTTCTGGCTGTTATATGTGCTTCCGATCTTCCTCATTCTTGTGTTCGTTGCAATTATGGCTAGCGGAGCCTTTCTCAAAAAGCCCTTTGGCAACGATGATCGCTTGCTTGAATCTATACAAACGTTAGAGAAACAGGTTGAGGGTAAAAAATGGACTGAAGCCAAGTCTCAAGTTAATTACGCAATGAAGGCCTGGGATAAAGTCGTCAACCGCATTCAGTTCAGTGTGGAACGTGAAACGATATATGATATTCTGGGCACGCTTGCTCGGATCAAGGGCGGCGTTGCGGCAGAGGATGATAAGGCGATTATGGAAGAGATTTATTACTTTTATGTGTTATGGGATAATCTTGGAGATTAGGTTCAATATCTTTAATATCAGGCTTGAATATAAGAAGTAAGTCCAACAACAAAAGGCACTATCCTTTTATGAAGAAAGGAAGTGCCTTCTTTGCAATGATATAACTTTATATCCATTACGCTCTTCGTAATCCCCGAGACCGTGACGATCGCGAAGTACCTTCTTTGCGGAAAAAGAGACCGAGTGCTCCCTTGGCACACCACAGTGCAAACAAAGCGAACAGCGTGCCCCAAAACAGCGCGGGAAGGAATGTCTGTTGAGCGAGATTCGCTGCATCCCCTGCCCGTGAAGGCTGAGTCCAGGACATAAATCCAACGTATACAGCACTAACAACCGACTCTTCCAGCGTAAGAAACGCCAGTAACAGATAATAGTACTTCACGATCTTGGCACCAAAAATCATAATGACAACGTTCAGTACGATGAACCCGGTCAGCCATAACATGCCGAACTCCCCTCTTACATATAACAGGAGCGACACCAGAGCGACAGCCGTCATAATACCAAGTCCCCACATGTGCAAGCCTTTGCGGTATAAGTAGAACAACAGCAAGGCGAACAGTGAAGCACTGATATATCCCGCCAGAGAAACCAGGATCGATCTGCCTGGCGTCAGCATGGAAGAGTAAGTTACACCACTATGATCAGCGTACAATTCAATGCGCAGCACTTTACCGGATAATACCAGTGTCATTAGTGCATGACCGAATTCGTGAATCATCGTATCCAGGTTACGGAACAAGGACGAAAATGGGATGAATCGTGTAAGAAAGACGGAGCCTAGTAGAAAAAGTATCGTTTTGACCCACTTATTCAATCGTGTATACCTCCTTTACCTTCAAGTAAACAATCAAGTAAACAAGCCTATCCTTTATACTACGCTTTTTTCACTCGATTTGTTTCGGCTTCCGAACTGTAAGGCACAGTGCTCCATCCACCAGCAGAAGCTCCGATTGTGTCCAATGAAAAAAGAAGACAGATCATAGCGGCCCTTTTCGGCCTCTAGCGTAACGAGCAGTCGATTCCGCATCCGACGGAGAGCATAGTGCACGAATTGATCTGCAACCTCACTTTGTATCAGGGTAACATAAGCATAAAGAGAATGATCGACAGGTTCATCAAGCGGACTCACCCCTGCACATGAAAATTCCGTCCTCACGCCCGCACTCTGAAGTATGGACAATGCCTTCACAAGCTCGGCATCAACTTCAACACCGTTCCAAATCTCTGTTTTCTTCGCGGATACTGTATGTTTATCACGTTCCGTCCAGTGCATCAGCTCCAGCTTACGCCGTCTCCACAGATGGGCAGGCTGTTCACTTAACAGCACTTCATGTTCCTCATTTAAATTCATGCAATGTGTCCTCCTGTTCTCCTTGATCCGGTCACCTTATTAAACAAAGAGAGAGCACATCCCTGTGCTCTCTGCTTTGCAAAAAGGCAAAGGAATGGCGATCCATTCCTCAGCATGTTGTATTATTGTACCTTTTTCGGTGACAGGCATCAAACTGATTTTTAATTATTCGTTTAGTGCCAGTTTCAGAGCCTCCAGATTCTGTCTCATCACGCTAATGTAGTCCATTCCCGCCGCAATTTCTTCCTCGGTGAGTCCCTCAATCGGATTCAATACAGCCGTCTTGGCCCCCACTTCACTTGCGATTGTCTCAGACACTTTGGATGAAACCAGTGTTTCGAAGAAAATCGTTTTCACCTGATGCTCTTTTGCAAAATCAATGACAGATGCCATCTGCGCTGCTGAAGGTTCTTGCTCAGGAGACAAACCTGCGATGGGCACCTGTTGCAATCCATATTCCTTGGCAAGATAACGAAATGCAGCGTGTTGTGTGATGAAATCCTTACGTTTGCTATCCGTCACAGCCGCCTTGAAGTCCTGATCCAGTGACTCCAGTTGAGCAATGTAGGCATCTGCATTCTGCTTGAACTGTTCAGCATGTTCCGGGGCAGCCTGCGCCAAACCTGCTTCAATATTGCGCACTTCTTTTACAGCCAATGCAGGTGACAGCCATACGTGGGGGTCGAGTCCACCGTGATCGTGATCATGTCCTGCTTCTGCCTCTGCGTCATGATCGTGTTGTTCTTCAGCAGTCGCTTCATCTGAATGATCGTGGTCGTGATCATGTTCTTCTGTAGTAGCTTCATTCGCATGGTCATGGTCATGATCGTGTTCTGTTGCCTCAGATTCACCATGATGGTGTTCATGCTCTCCACCTTCAAGAAGGTTGATGCCTTTGCTCGCTTCCACCTGAATGAGTGAAGCATTGCTCAGACTTCCGGTGACCTGATCAATCCAAGATTCCATGCCCGCACCGTTGTATACAAGCACATCCGCTTTTTCAAGGCTGGCAATATCTTGTGGTGTGGGCTCCCAATCATGGGGCTCCATTCCTGCTGGAACGAGTGTATGCACATCGGCCAGATCACCTGCCACATTTTTGGTGAACTCGTACATCGGGTAGAAGCTGACCTGCACGTTTAATTTTGCGGTTTCCGTCTTGACTGGAACGGAAGTGCCTGTCGAAGCTGTATTTGCATCAGAAGCGGATTTTTGTCCGCAGCCTGCGACGATAAGTGTGAGACTGAACAACAATCCGAGCGTTGCTTTTTCACTGAATTTCATGTGATGTATTCCTCCTAGAATGGTTGACCAGAATGACGTGCTGTGATTTCGTTTCTTTGCGGTGACGCTTGCGGTTATATCGTGCAATCAGCTTTTGCGCTGATATTCCAGTCAATAGGATGACCAACAGGAAGAGTGCAATTGTTCCTCCCGGTGGTGTATTGAGATGGTAAGATGTTGTGAGTCCACTAAAAATACCGATTAAACCTGTAATTACCGCGACAATAATCGCCGCTGTAAAACTGCGAGACACTCTCAGTGCCAAGGCAGCAGGTAATACAATGAGAGCAGACACCAGCAACACTCCGACGATCGGCATGGCTGAAGCTACAGTCATTCCTGTCAGAATGGCAAATGCAAACGATAAACCTTTTACCTGAACGCCCCCAATGGAAGATGTCTCTTCATCAAACGTAAAGCTATAGAGCGGTCTTCGGAGCAGGATGAAAAAAAGTAAACCCATGACACACACACCTGCCATCATCCACAATTGTATATCGCTAACCGCGACAATAGATCCGAATAAGTATGAGCTGAAGGTCTTGGACAGATTGGTTTTAAGACTCATCAACACTACAGCAAGAGCCAGTCCCGAAGTCATGATGATCGCCACAGGTACCTCGCTGTAGGTTCGGTAGCTTCGCCGTAGTTGTTCAACCAGTAATGCACCGATAATTGCAATGGCGAATCCGCAGATCACGGGGTTAAGATTCATGACCGAACCGAGCGCAACCCCTGCCAGTGAGACATGGGATAACGTGTCTGCCATAAGGACCTGCCGCCTGAGCATCAGATAGACCCCAAGAATTGGAGCGATGACTCCAATCAGTCCACCTGCCCAGAAGGCACGTTGCATGAATTCGTACTCAAACACTGCCATTCCTCACTTTCTTGCCGCTCCAGAGTAATCGTACGATCCAATCGATTCCCCATCTCTTCCAGTCCGTGAGTAACCATAATAATCGTTAACCCATGAACATCAGCATAGTGGCGCATCAGATTGTAAAATCCTTCACGGCTGTGGCGGTCCATTCCCGTTGTTGGCTCATCCAGTACCAGAACTTGCGGTTGCCCAGCCATAGCTCTGGCAATACAGATCCGCTGCTTCTGTCCACCAGACAGCTCACCGACGCGTGTATTCCGATATTCCCACATGCCAACTTCCCGCAAACTGCGTTCAACGATGGCATCCTGCTCTGCTGTGAATCTGCGGAATAATCCCAGCCTGGTGTAACATCCGGACCGGACCAGTTCATTCACCGTACTGGGAAATCCACTATTGAACGATGCAACCTGCTGGGGCACATAACCGATATTGGACTTGTTCCCACGTTTCAACTGCGGATTCATATGTATCGTGCCGCTCCAGGGCTTCAATAGCCCTAGCAGCAGCTTTAACAGGGTCGTTTTGGCAGAACCATTGGGACCTGTGATGCCTATGAACTCTCCCACATGAATATCCAGCGACAGTTGATCAATGACCGGCTCTTTGCCATATCCAAATACAACATCACGCATGGAGGATAGTATCATGCCATTTCCTCTTTTCGTAAATATTACGATTTAAAAATAACAAAAAAATTTTATCTGGTTTCCCGGTGGATCGTCATTTTCTTCAAACGTGGGGAGTACTTCTTCATCTCAAGTCTCTCTGGATGGTTACGTTTGTTCTTGATTGTTGTATAGTTGCGGTCCCCGCACTCGGTGCAGGCTAAAGTTACAATGACTCTCATGGTTGTTGCCTCCTCTTGTTTAATCGTAATTATTACTATTTAATGATATTAGTCTATAGCTTTTCTTTTGTCAACTCCATGCAGGAAAAGGATCTTTCAGTTCACGCCAGTTCTACATATCGATGAAGAATCTTGATTAATCGTAAAAATGTTGATTAGAACATAGGAATGATGTATGTTGCCGCACGTACAAGCATATATTTTAGCAAAGTCCTAGTTGTGGAGGTCTGTTTCATGAAAATGGCAGCCAATCTGAAGCTCCTGTCCTTCCTGATCCCTTGTGCATTTCTTGTTCCCGTGTTGATCACAATGGCTCCAGACCTGAAGGAAGCATGGAACAGTGAAGCTTTGCAAAATATGAAAACCGTATTCATAGGTATTTTCCTTGAAGCCGCACCTTTTCTGCTCATGGGTGTGTTATTGTCCTCGCTCATGCAGTGGTTCGTATCTGAAGAAATGGTCCGTAAACTCACACCCAAGAATCCGATCGGCGGTGTGCTGGTCGCAGGACTACTCGGTATTATTTTTCCCATCTGTGAATGTGGCATGATTCCGGTCGTAAGAAGGTTGATGCACAAAGGCATGCCTGCCTATATCGCAGTGACGTTCATCTTGAGTGGTCCCGTAGTCAATCCCATCGTATTTACGGCAACCTTACTTGCCTTTCCCTCCCATCCTGAGATTACCATTGCCCGTATGGGACTGGCCTTTGCTGTAGCAGCTTCCATAGGGATGCTTGTGTATGTGTTTGTTCGTCGAAATCCTCTTCGGATGCCAAAAGTCGCAGCGACAGAGGTTAAGACACACCCTGGGTTTAAAATGGCGCAACCTCACGCGCACGCAAATGCACATGATCATAACCATGTAAAAAACTGGCGCAGCTTCTTCATTCACGCCGGAGACGAATTTGTCGATATGAGCAAATATCTGGTGATCGGTGCCCTGATTACAGCCTGCATCCAAACATTCATTAGCCGCAGCGATCTGATCTCTCTTGGTAATGGTCCTGTTGCCTCCTATGTGTTCATGATGGGATTTGCTTATGTACTGTCTCTCTGCTCCACTTCTGATGCTTTTGTGGCTTCTGCGTTCTCACATACGTTTGCACTGGGGCCGCTGGTATCCTTCCTTGTTCTTGGTCCAATGCTGGATTTCAAAAGCACGCTCATGTTGCTCTCAACCTTCCGTACTCGGTTTGTTATAGGTTTAAGTCTAGCGATTATCACACTCGTCTTCGCCGGCTCGTGGTTGATTAACCTGCTGGTATAAAGGTTGAGCCCAATACTTCATGACCTGAATGGTTAATCCCATGAACTTGCATTCTGACTATGAATAGAAATGAGGTGATGATATATGAACCACACTATCTATACGATGACCAAGCCTCCTGTTCCAAGGTCACACGTCATCCAATGGCATAACCTGATCCGTGCAGGCTGGATCGGCGGGGTGGCAGTGTACATTATTCAGTTGAATTCAAGTGATTCGCTTCATTATTATTTGGCTCCTACCATGCAAAAACTGCTATTATGCTGTCCTGTTCCCTTATTGTTTATTGCCGTTATCATGGCATGGCACGGACTGTTCGGCAGAAACGAGGTTCATTGCGACTGTGAACATCCACCACCCTCGGGGTTCCTTCGTAGCTTAATGGTATATGGTCTGATTGCTATCCCCTTGTTGCTGGGGTTTCTGTTACCTGATCGGGCTCTCGGCAGTTCCATGGCCAGTCAGAAAGGCATGTCTCTCACCTATGCCCCTCCCGAGATTCGTCGAAAAGAGCCTTTACCTGATCCGGCAACGCAATTGAAAGTACAAGATCTCACGCAAAAACCAACGGCTGTTCAGGCTGCTTCGGCTACCAAAGTACAATTCATTCCCCCAGACGAGTATAGCCGCGAATTCGCTGAACTGGCGGAGAAGTTGTATGCAGAACAGGTCATTCGAGTCTATCCTGAAATTTTCTCTGAAACCCTCGGCACGATTGATATGTTCCAGCGACAATTTGCAGGCAAAGATATCTCCTTAACCGGGTTCGTTTATCGGGACAAAAGCATGGATCATGAATCACATTTTGCGCTGGGTCGATTTCTCGTCATGTGTTGCCCCGCAGATGCTGCTCCCTTTGGCGTGATGATTCACATCCCAGAAGCGGATAGCTTCCCTACAGATAGTTGGGTGCAAATCGATGGCAGCATCGGTTCTGCACAGGTGAACGGTAAGGATACGATTGAGATTCGCGCAACAAAGGTGACACCAGTATCAGAGCCATCCACGCCTTATATTTACACGAGTGCGGATTCAGTGATGGCCTATGAGAAAATAAAGAGCCCTTAGTTGCTAGTAGTAGTAACAACTTGCACCTCAACGACAAAAAGCCCCAAAGCTATGGATTACATAACTTCGGGGTTTTCATGTTCAGTCAGACATGAGATTACATCTCGTCTTCTCTGATTGTATTATTCCGTTACGATATCATGAACCAACACAGGAGCATCGGCATGATCCGCAATTGTAATGTTTTCTTTGATCTTCGCGATGACGTCTGCTACGTCTTCACGATTAGCATGAATTGTTACGAGGGACTCACCAGCCTTGACTGGGTCACCCACTTTTTTGTTCAGCATCAGACCAACCGCGAGATCGATCTCGGACTCTTTTGTTGCACGGCCTGCGCCGAGCAGCATTGCTGCAGTTCCGATTTCGTCAGCGACGATTCCGGCAACATAGCCGTCTTTATCTGCTGGGACTTCAACCAGATATTGTGCTTGTGGCAAACGATCTGGATGATCCACAACCGAAGCGTCTCCGCCTTGGTTTGCCAAGAAATCTTTGAATTTCTCCAGTGCTTTACCGTTCTGGATCACTTCTTTCAATTTCTCCTCAGCGTGCTCCAAGGAATCTGCCTTGCCAGCAAGGAATACCATCTGACGTCCAAGTGCCATACACAGTTCTTCCAGATCTTTTGGACCTTTACCTTGCAGGGTGAGGATGGCTTCTTTCACTTCAAGTGCGTTACCAATCGCCAGACCCAGTGGTTGGGACATATCGGAGATAACAGCCATCGTTTTACGTCCAACATTGTTACCGATGCTTACCATGGCATGTGCCAATTCTTTGGCATCTTCCGTTGTTTTCATGAATGCACCAGCACCTGTTTTAACATCCAATACGATTGCATCAGCACCTGCTGCAATTTTCTTGCTCATGATGGAGCTGGCGATCAGTGGAATGGAGTTAACGGTAGCTGTTACGTCACGTAGTGCATAGAGCTTTTTGTCTGCAGGCGTAAGGTTACCACTTTGTCCAATAACTGCAACCTTGTGTTCGTTTACGAGACGAATGAACTCTTCTTTTTCAAGCTCTACGTGGAAACCTGCAACGGATTCCAGCTTGTCTGTTGTACCACCCGTGTGACCAAGTCCACGTCCGGACATTTTGGCAACAGGAACATCCAGCGCAGCAACGAGCGGAGCGAGTACCAGTGTCGTCGTATCGCCCACTCCTCCTGTGGAGTGCTTGTCTACTTTGATGCCTTCGATAGCGGACAGGTCGATCGTCTCACCGGAATTCACCATCGACATCGTCAGATCGGCGCGTTCCTTGTCTGTCATATCTTTGAAGAATACTGCCATCGCCCATGCGCTGACTTGATAGTCCGGGATTTCTCCTTGTGTGTATCCTTGAACAACAAAATCAATCTCAGCAGTTGTCAGTTCTTTTCCGTCGCGTTTCTTAGCAATAATGTCTACCATTCTCATGATGATCTCTCCTTGTGTGTGTATTGATTGTATTGAACACTTTGTTGTTAGTCCGTTACGGCTCCGGATCGTTCCTCCGATCGCTGTTGTCTCCAAGTTTTTTGATCCATTTTGCAATGGGAAAACTCGGAGACAAAGGCGAACGCTTTGCTTCTTCAGAATCGATTCCGGTTCCTTCACTCCGTGCTTAAAACAAAAGTTTCGATCCAAATCAAATGATTATGAATATAAAATGCAACAATTACAGTGTGATTGCTGTGTCCAGAGCCACTACCATCATGTCGTTGAACGTTTTTTGACGCTCCTCGGCAGATGTTTCTTCGCCTGTCAGCAAGTGGTCACTTACCGTCAGGATGGTCAGTGCGTTAACACCAAACTTGGCAGCGATAGTGTACAATGCTGTTGTTTCCATCTCTACGCCGAGTACGCCGTGTTTCATCAACTTCTCGGTTACGGAACGGTCATCGCGGTAGAAAGAATCGGAGCTGAATACGTTACCGACGTGAATCTTCATACCTTTAGCTGTTGCACGGTCATAGGCTTCTTTCAGCAGGGAGAACGTAGCGATTGGTGAGAAGTCATATCCACCAAATACGTGTTTGTTCATGCTGGAATCTGTACATGCTGCTTGTGCAAGGATGACGTCACGTACACGTACATGCTCCTGCATACCGCCACAAGTACCCACACGAATCAGGTTTTTTACGCCATATTCGCTGATCAATTCGTTAGCATAGATTGCAAAGGACGGAATTCCCATCCCTGAACCTTGCACCGAGATCCGGTGTCCTTGATATGTACCTGTGTAACCGAGCATTCCACGAACTTCGTTGTAACATACAACATCTTCGAGGTACGTATCTGCGATATATTTCGCGCGCAAAGGGTCTCCTGGCAAAAGGATCGTTTCTGCGATATCCCCGGGTTTTGCTCCAATATGTGTACTCATGAATGAATCTCCTCCAGTTATACAATTAGTCTATTATGATGGCAGGACCGGAGCAGCCAAGCTACTCCGACCTACCCTATCCAGTTTTGAAAAACTTATTTCAAATCCTTCAGGAAGCTGGTGCCGTATTCCGGCATTTTCACTCCAAAGTTCTCTGCTACGGTTGCGCCAAGGTCAGCAAATGTGCTGCGCAGATCAAGCTTTTTGCCCTCGCTGAAGCGCGGAGAGTAGGCAAGCAGTGGTACATATTCACGTGTATGGTCTGTACCGCGGTATGTTGGATCGTTACCATGGTCAGCTGTGATCAGCAGCAGATCATCATTAGTCATTTTGGCAAAAATCTCTGGCAGCCGTGCATCATAGTCTTCAAGTGCCTGAGCATAACCTTGCGGATCACGACGGTGACCGTACAGGGCATCAAAATCAACCAGGTTCAGGAAGCTGAGTCCAGTGAACTCTTCATCCATTGTTTCAGACAACTTGTCCATACCATCCATGTTAGAGACGGTACGAACAGCCTTGGTTACACCTTCGCCATCATAGATATCTGCGATTTTACCCAAAGCAATCACATCAAATCCGCTATCTTGCAGTTCATTCATAACAGTACGACCAAAAGGTTTAAGCGCATAGTCATGACGATTTGCAGTACGTTTCCAGTTACCCGCTTCACCTACAAATGGACGTGCAATAATGCGGCCGAGCATATACGGATCTTCAAGTGTAATTTCACGACAAAACTCACAGATCTCATACAGTTCTTTCAGTGGAACAACGTCCTCATGTGCTGCAATTTGCAGAACCGAATCCGCGGATGTATATACGATGAGCGCACCAGTTTCAACATGCTCTGCACCCAGCTCATCCAGAATTTCCGTGCCGCTGGCCGGTTTGTTACCGATCACCTTGCGGCCCGTTTTCTCTTCAATGCGCTGAATCAACTCATCGGGAAAACCATTCTCGAACACACGGAAAGGTGTATCAATGTAAAGACCCATCAGCTCCCAGTGACCTGTCATTGTGTCTTTGCCTCTGGATGCTTCCTGCATTTTGGTGTAATACGCTTTAGGTGCATCCGCTACAGGGACACCCTCAATTTCTTTGATGTTGGACAGTCCGAGACTGGCCATGTGAGGCATTTTCAGACCTCCGCGTTCACGTGCAATGTGACCGAAGGTATCTACATCAAAATCATCAAATTCTGCTGCATCCGGCGCTTCGCCGATCCCTACAGAATCCATAACGATCAGATGTACTCTTTTGAATGTTGACATAACCTAAGCACTCCTTCCAATAATCCGGTTTACAAGAACAGTCCAGTAATGATCGCTGACAGCACGCTGACAAGCGAAGCACCGTAAAGCAGTTTCAGACCGAAGCGGGCGACCACATTACCTTGCTTCTCATGGAGTCCCTTCACCGCACCAGCAATGATACCGATGGAGGAGAAGTTGGCGAACGACACGAGGAAGACAGATACGATACCCGTTGTTCTGGCAGACATTGCAGTCTCCTTCAAATTAAGCATAGCTACGAATTCGTTGGATACCATTTTGGTTGCCATAATACTTCCTGCCTGAATCGCTTCTTTCCATGGAACACCCATGATGAAGGCAAATGGTGCAAACACATAACCAAGTAGCTCCTGGAACGAAATGCCAAGCACCGCGCTGAAAATTCCGTTAACAAGTGCGATCAAGGCAACAAAACCGATTAACATCGCAGCTACGATGATAGCAACTTTGAATCCATCCAGGATGTATTCGCCGAGCATTTCGAAGAAGGACTGTTTCTCCTCTTCCTGTACTTCCAATATATCTTCTTCCTCTGTAACCTCATAAGGATTCACAATAGAAGCAATGATAAAACCGCCAAACAGGTTCAGTACAAGAGCTGTAACCACATATTTCGGCTCGATCATGGTCATATAAGCACCAACAATCGACATCGATACCGTGGACATCGCCGAAGCACACAAGGTGTACAGCCGATGTTTTGGCAACAACCCAATTTGTTTTTTCACAGAAATGAACACTTCAGATTGCCCCAATACAGCCGAAGCAACCGCGTTATATGATTCCAGTCTGCCCATTCCGTTGATTTTGCTTAATACCAGACCAATATATTTTATAACAAAAGGCAAGATTCGGATATACTGCAATATACCGATAAGGGCGGAGATGACAACAATCGGCATCAATACGCTGAGGAAGAACGGTGCCCCCCCGCTTTCGGCACCTACAGTAGTCAAACCCCCAAATACAAATGCGATACCTTCATTCGCATAGTCGAGTAAACTTTTAAATACGGTCGCGAAACCGCCAATTAAAAAAGTACCCACTCCTGTATTCAACAGAGCATAAGCTAATATAACTTGCAAAACAATCATGATAGCCAGCGGCCGGTAACGAATCTGCTTTTTGCCGTTGCTTGCGATATAAGCCAGTCCAAAAACAACGAGTAAGCCGATAATGGCAATTAGAAATTTCATTTGATTTCTCCTTTGAAGGTAGTTAAGCCGGATGTGAAAATTCAGCTCAAAGGGCTCTTAAGCATTCTTATCAGTAATCTTTCAGAAAACTTATGAAGCGCTTACAATTAGTTCCGTTATTTAAAATACAAGTGTAAGTTGTATTCCCTGTACCTGAGTCGAATGCCCAAGTACAGAGAATATAACATTACTTTTATTTATTAAGCTTTTTCTTAATAAGATGCTTTTGCTTAATAAGAAGATGTAGACTGACCACCCTGCATAATCTTCACGCCAGAACTTGCACCGATACGAGTTGCACCCGCTTCGATCATTTTTTGCATATCTTCCAGGCTACGTACGCCACCGGAAGCTTTAACGCCAACATCAGGACCTACAGTACGACGCATCAAAGCGATATCCTCTGGCGTTGCTCCACCTGTGGAGAAACCTGTAGAAGTTTTAACAAAATCAGCTCCAGCTCGCACAGCTGCCTGACAAGCACGTACTTTCTCTTCATCCGTCAACAGACAAGCTTCAATAATAACTTTCACCAAAGCTTTACCCGCAGCCGCTTCAACGACAACACGAATATCTTGTTCAACGTAATCATCTTTGCCATCTTTCAAAGCACTGATGTTGATGACCGTATCGACTTCAGTTGCACCTTTAGCAATCGCATCTTTAGTTTCGAAAGCTTTTGTCTCCGATGTAGATGCTCCCAGAGGGAAACCAATAACGGTGCAGATATCTACGCCAGTACCCTGCAACTGCTCAGCAGCATAAGCAACCCAGCCTGGATTAACACATACGGAAGCAAACTGGTATTGTTTCGCTTCTTCGGTTAACTTGGCCATTTCACTTTGCGTTGCGTCCGCACGAAGCAACGTATGGTCGATCATTTTCGCTAATTGTGGTGTAGTCAATTAAATCTCTCCCTTATCTGAACTAGTTATTTTCTATACACTTACACTAACATGAACATATGTAAAAATCAACTTGAACTTTTGTTCACAGTTACACTTACATTTCTTCTTCGTTATATTTTCTTCCTAAAAAAGCAAAACATCCGCCCTTTTTACGTGGCAGATGTTGTCATCCATATCCATTTGAAATTAAAATCGAAGTAATGCCTGCGCTGTGTACTGATCCGTGACCAGAATATTTGCGTAATGACCTTTGAGCGCGGCGTGTATGGCTTCAATTTTGCGTTGTCCCCCAGCGACAAGGATTGATTTTTCCTTATTTCTCAACTCGGCTAGATCAATTCCAACGGTTCTGCTGTTAATCTCTTCACTGATCAACTGACCTTCCGCGTCGAAAAAGCGTGAACAAATGTCACCTGCACCGGAGTTCATCAGCAATTGTTGCTCTTCTTCATTGAAGTAACCGAGCCTGAACAATAATGCATCTTCTTTAACAGTACCCACGGTAAACAAAGCAATATTGGCCTGTCTGCCAAGTTCCACGATTCTGCCGATATGTCGATCCGCTTCCACCATGTTTTTTACTTCAATGTTGTCGAAAATCACAGGCAGCGGCAGATACCTTGGTACCGTATGGAATGCCTCAGCGAACAAATGAACAATCTCAGCGGCATAGGTATTGACATGGGAGTGGCTTACGCCCCCCTTCAATTGCACGACTTCGACACCTTTAACCTGCTTGGGACGAAGTTGGCGTGCTACAGCATGCATGGTTGTTCCCCAAGTCACCCCGATAATATCTGCATCCTGAACCGTCTCTTGAAGATAATCCGCTGCTCGTTTACTGATATGCTTCTGTATTTCCTCATCACTCTTCAACGGGGCAAAACACACAAGTGCCGTATCCAGATCATATTTTGACTTGAGTTCTCCGGCAATGATGTCGATATCCTCCAGCGGGTCCATAATTTCAATCCGGACGTATCCACGATCTTTGGCGTACTGAAGTAACCTTGATACGGTTGGACGCGACACGCCCAATCTTGCGGCAATATCCTGCTGGCTATAATCGGACTGATAATACAATTTCGCTGCTTCAATGCTTAATCGTTGCTTCTCCAGATCCATTCCCATGTGCGCTCATCTCACTCATCCTATTGTCTTTGGAAAATAAATACTCGTCCTGTATATTATACATGGATTGAGTATCTGGTCACTATAAAGCATCCAATTCAGTATCATGATCAATCCATTCATATCTTTTCTGACGTATAAAAATGGGGAAACGATGCATACTACTGCGGTCGCTTTATTACTAACAAACATCGGTTCCCCCATGAATCGCACAGAGAGGAAGAATTACATGTCTACCTTATTGTATATTACTGCCCATCCTCACGATCATGAAACCTCCTTCAGCATGGCTACGGGCAAAGCATTTATTGATGCGTATCGTGAAAGTCACCCTTCTGATGAGGTTGTTCACCTCGATCTGTATCGCTCGGATATCCCCCATATCGATGCGGATGTCTTCAGTGGTTGGGGCAAACTGCAATCGGGTAGTGATCTGACTTCCGAAGAGCAGGCTAAAGTAAGCCGTTTGAATGAACTGTCGGATCAATTTGCCTCAGCAGATAAATATGTTTTTGTAACCCCGATGTGGAACTTCTCGTTCCCTCCTATTCTGAAGGCTTATGTGGACTCGATCTGCGTAGCTGGCAAAACATTTCGTTATACCGAACAAGGTCCTGTCGGACTGCTGTCTGATAAAAAAGCACTGCATATTCAGGCTCGCGGCGGCATTTATTCCGATGGCCCAGCGGCTCAAATGGAATCCGGTCATCGTTACTTAAGCATTATCATGTCATTCCTCGGTGTGCCGAAGCTTGATGGCATTTTTGTTGAGGGGCATAATCAATATAAAGATCGTGCAGATGAGATCAAGCAACAAGCTATCGAACAAGCACGCACTTTCGCAAAACAGTTTTAATAGAAGTAGTTCAAAAAGTCCGCTTTTGATTACGAAGGATGCCTAATGGCATCATCAGCATCGAATATGGAATTCAGCCGAAATGTCCGTTGCTCACGTAGTTTTCCCTACGCTCCGCTACTCCATTTCTAGCTTCATCCCATCTTCTCGGTACTGAAAACCGACCTTTTTGAACACTCACTAAAGTGTAGTAAACAATAAAGCAAAAACAAAACCCGCGTGCGACCTAGGGGATAATCCCAGGAAACACGCGGGTTTTCAATGTATAATCAACCTAGAGCTTACTGATGTCCAGCACTGGCACGGCTCATGGTTTCAAGTTTACGTGTGATCGCATGACGGTCTACTTTCAATCCCCAGATCATTTCAATAATCTGTTCTTTTTCCTCAGGACTGTCGGCATGCTTCAATTGCATTAACAGATCATGCATTTGTTCATTAATGCCTTCAAATTGAATCCATAAATCCTGTCTTACCTCTTTGGAATCCAGATGATGATTCGCATCGACTTCTTCCTTCAATGCTTGCAGAATAGCATCTTTCCATTCGTCATCACCTAGCTGTTTCGCAATGTTCAGGAGATCCAGATAATCGTCAACAAGAAGTGAGTTCAATTCAGCATGTGTTTTCATCGTTTATTGCATCCCCTTTTCGTCTATTTACCAAGTATTATACTCGGTATTTCAGGATATGCAATAGCTGTCGGAAAAAGTTGATTTATGTAGCCTGTCCCTTCAACCTGTGAACAAGCAAATTACACAAGACAAAACCGATCAAAACGTACACACCGATCATCCCCACAATGCCTATCCATCCAAGATGACTGTAAAGCAGTCCACCTCCTGTTCCACTTACGCTTGAACCAAGATAGTAGAAAAATAAATACAACGCATTGGCCTGGGATTTGTGCTGATTGGCCACGAGTCCAACCCAGCTGCTTGCGATGGAATGACCGCCAAAGAAACCAAAGGCAAACAGGGCGAGTCCGATAATTTTGACCCAAAGCGCTGGATGAACGGTACAGACTGCACCAGCCAGAATAATTCCCAGCGCGATTCCAAGCACATGTGACCTGCCGTACCGATCTGCCAGCCTGCCCATCCAGGTGCTGCTTACCGTGCCCATCAGATATACCACAAAAAGACTTCCAACGATAGACTGGCTAAGATGATAGGGTTCACCCGTTAATTCAAAACCGATATAGTTGAACAGGGTCACGAATCCCCCCATCAGGAGAAAACCGAGTCCATACAGGCATAACAGCCTTGGATTGCGACATTGTGACCACAAAAGAGGTATTGGATTTTTGAATCCGGGTGCAGCTTTGACAAAATGACGGGATGGCGGGATGACAAGCCAAAAAATAACGGCTGCACACAGTCCAAGAATACCAATGAAACCCACAGCAGCGCGCCAACTGAACCAATCTGTCACCACACCGCTGATGAAACGGCCGGCCATGCCTCCTATCGAATTGCCACTTATATATAGGCCCATAGCATAACCAAGACTTCTAGGTTCAATTTCTTCTGACAAATATGTCATAGCTATCGCTGGCAACCCCGCGAGTGCCACACCCTGGAGAATACGAAGTAGAAGAAGCTCCGTATATCCCGGGCTGAATGCGCTGAGCAAAGCAATAACAGAAGATATCACCAGTGCAGCTGTCATTATAAAGCGTCGGCCCACAGAATCAGACAAGGACCCGATGAACAGCATCGTCAGTGCCATGGCGATCGTTGTAACGGATAACGTAAGACTGGCGTGTGCCGGCGTAATGGAGAATGCGTTGCTAATCTCAGGCATCAGGGGCTGGAGGCTGTAGAGCAAAGCAAAAGTGACAAAACCTCCGGCGAACAGCGCAAGGCTAATGTTACGAAACGTCTTAGTTCCCTGCTGAATCATGGATGTTCCAACTTTCCCAGTAAGAAAGCTTCTTGGATCGACTGTGGTCTGATCGCCGGTCAGCGAAGCCTTCCATCTATCGTTATTTAGTGAACAAATTCCGCTCCATATGGGTTAAAAAATCATAACCATCTGGCGTTACAACAATTGTATCTTCGATTTGGAATCCACCAGCACCTAGCTCGTAATATGGTACCTCAACACATAACACCATACCGGGCTCCAGTATACGCTGGTCCCCAGGGGAGAGGGTTATATCGTCGTACAGTTCCAACCCGATGGCATGTCCGACATGCTGACGTCGGTAATGTGGAATCCCTTCACGCTGTACGCGAGATACTGCCGCATGGAATACTTCCGACGCCTTGACGCCAGGGCGCACCGTTTCAAGTGCCGTCTCCCATCCACTTTTGACCGCAGCAAAATGTTTTTTCATCCAAGCGGTAGGCTCCCCTGCAACAACCGTGCGGCCCGTATCTCCCCAGTATCCTTCCAGCTGCAGGCAAAGATCGAAACGGATCTGATCTCCGGTCTCAATCGTATGAAAATAATTTTCGATGAGTGGTAGCGCACTACGTGGCCCTGCCCCTACCGCTGTCATTGCCGGAGTCCCACCCGCTCTCATCACAGCCAGACGATAATGATCGGCAAGTTGCTTCTCATGAACACCTGCTGCAATCAGGTCAATCAGCTCCTGCTCAATCCGTTCATTTAATTGAGCAGCCTGGCGCAGTTGCTCGATTTCGAAAGGTGTCTTAACCAGGCGGATTTGTCGGAACAGTTTATATGCGGAAACCACCGGCCTTTCAGGAAGCTCCTCCCTGATTCTAGCCAGAATATCGGGAGCGATCCGCATCTCATCGATGCCAACCGGCTGATCTTCGATCTCAAGCTGTTTTAATGCAGCCTTGAGTGCTTCAACAGGACCTGGATGAATAACCGTCGTTTGCAGGAGAGAATAAAAGAGATCAATGTCGTCAGTGGAAGGTTTGCCTTCAATTGAACCTTCCACGAAGAAATCACTGTAAGCAAATATATCTACCCCCGTAATACCGAACTGGGCTACAACGCCTAACCGATTCGTCGGAATGACGATACAAGGCTTAGCAGATCTGTCGGCAGGTAAAACCGCATAAATCTGCATGGTCCAATTGCTTGCACGCAGCTGGGACCCGATGACATACTGAATGTTCTCTGGAGTTGTTGCGATCAGGGCGCTTAGCCCCTGAGTTTTCATCACTTCTTCCGCTCGGTCCCGGTTCAGACCTGAGCTATGGGATAGATGCTGTGAATTATTCATTTTGATCCAGACCTCCTTTTGTTTTCCTGCGACCAAACAAACTTTCAAGTCCTGGTACAGAGCGCAACACTAGTTTAATCGTCATAAACAGAGCCAGCGCAAACGCGATCAGAACAACAGACACCACGGCTATCGTTGGGTCCTGCCATTTCTCCATATACAGGAATAGTTGTATTGGCAACGTGTAGCTGTCCTGACGGAGCAGCAACAGAGCAGCCTCTACCTGATCAAAAGTGAAGACAAAAGCGATTGACCCTGACAAAAGCAGGGATAGTCGGAGCTGTGGCAGCGTAATTGTGAAAAAAATGCGTATCGGCCCAGCACCAAGGTCCGCGGCAGCTTCCCGATGAGCCGGGTGCAGATTGGCTAATGCACTGCCAACAATAGTGAGCACAAATGGCAGCACAATGACCGCTTCACCCAAAATAAGCGCAAACAATCCTCCAGCAATATGCATTTTCGAGAATAAGATCAAATATGCGATGCCCAGCGTAATTTTTGGCATAACCATCGGAGATACAAAAAATGCTCTTAAGATGCCAGAACCCGGGAAAGGATACTGCACGATCGCTAGCGCAGCAAGTGTACCCGTAATTAAAGCCAGCAGAACCGCCCCTGTAGAAGCAATAAGGCTGTTCTTGAATGCATCGAGAAACTGGGTCTGCTCACTCAGATTGGCATACCACTTCAAGGTGAGACCTTCCGGGGGAAATTTGGTGGCTGAACCTGAGCCTACAGATGTCAACATAATCATCAGCAGTGGCAGCAGCAAATAAATCGCTACGGCACTCACAAAGATGTAGAGTAACAGCTTGGTGCCCCTGTTGGACTTAACCATACGCCTGACCTCCCTTACGGGAACGACGGAACATCAGCATTTCTGCTCCTTTATTCACAAGCAACGAAACAACAATGGAAGACACAAGTAAAAACAGGCTGGCAACCGCAGCCATCGGCCAGTTCGTGTCCAAGGTTCGCTGGTATATAAATACCGGAAGTGTCATGACTCTTCCCCCGCCGATCAGCTGAGGTGTGGTGAATGCGGTGAGACATAGCGTGAACACAATCTGCACCCCGCTTGCAATACCTCTTGCCGATAAAGGCAGGGTAATGGTCCGGAACGTTCGCCAGCTGCCCGCCCCCAAATCCTGAGCAGCTGCCTTTAAGGAGGCGTCACTTTGGGACAGTACATTCAGGATCGGGAAGACCATAAATGGCAGGAAAATATGGACAAGGGCCACGACAACACCTGTCTCGTTGTATATCATGCTGAACCCTTCCTCGGTTAGCCCCAGACGGATGAACAGCCAGTTCATGAACCCCTGTTTGGACAACAACAGCTGCCATCCATAAGAACGTACAACCGCACTGACCAGTAGCGGGAGAAACGTGAGCAGCAACAACAATTGCTTCATGCCAGGTTTCTTTAGACCCGCAATGCAATACGCCAGTGGGTAGGCAAGCAGAAGACTCCATAGCGTAACCTTGAAGGCAATGCGAAACGTTGTGCCAATCAGCTTCCAATAATAAGGGTCGGACAGAAACGCACGATAGGCCCCCCAATCCCAGCCCCGAATAAGCTTTCCATTCTCATACATATCAAAGCTATATCTGCCAAAGATCAGCAACCCGCCCAGATACACGATGCCCATCAGAGCAAGCGCAGGCAACAGAAGCAGCAACCGGGTTACCCATGTACGGTTTCCAAAGGAATACAGATTCACGATCCGTTCCGCGATCCGGTTCATATTCTTGCCCCCTGTACAAGGTCATCAATGGGTTCGGATAACAAGAGCGCGTCCTCCGGGTCAAAGCCAATTTGTATTGGCTCACCTGGACTATAACGTGAGGTTCCCCGCTGATGCAGCACACTGGCCTGAACCAGAAAACCTTCCGCAATCTGCACGCTGTATCGAATATTTGCTCCGCCATACACCGCTTCAATCACGTGTCCATCCAGCTTGTTCAGGCAATGAGTTGCATCTTCTCCAAGTCGAATATACTCATTGCGGATTGATAAGGAATGTCGTGCTCCCGCTTTCGGTACAGCATTGCCATCACTGATTTTCACCAGCAATGGCTTGCCGAAGCATTCTACCCGAATTCCATTCACCTCTTGTCCTAACACTTCCGTCTCAAAGAGATTGGTATCTCCAATAAACTTGGCCACGAAGCTATCGGCCGGTCTTTCATAGATTTCATCAGGGCTTGCGTATTGCAGCAGCTTTCCGGCACGCATGACGCCAATTGTGTCAGACATATTCATGGCTTCGCTCTGATCATGCGTTACAAAGATAAACGTTCCGCCGAATTCACGCTGGATGCGTTTCAGTTCACGCTGCATATTAAGACGCAGCTGCATGTCCAATGCCGAGAGAGGTTCGTCAAGCAACAGCACTTCGGGTCTGTTGATCAGTGCGCGAGCAATGGCGACGCGTTGGGCCTGACCCCCGGACAGCTCGGATACAGCACGCCTGCCATAGTCTCCGAGCTGGACCAGATCAAGCATTTCACCTACCTGCCGTTGGATATCGGCTTTTGGTAACTTCTTCACCTTTAGTCCGTAGGCAATGTTGTTGAATACATCCATATGAGGGAACAGCGCAAGCTGCTGAAAAATCATATTGCTATTGCGTCCATAAGCCGGGATGCCAGTAACATCTCGACCTCCCAGCATAATGGTGCCCTGATCCGGCTGCTCAAGTCCGCCAAGCATGCGCAGCAGTGTTGTTTTGCCACAGCCACTCGGACCAAGCAAGGAAACGAATTCCCCCTTTTTCACTTGGAGTGTTACTTGATCAACGGCGGCTCGCTCACCATAAGTCTTCGTGACTTCCCTTGTTTCAATGGATATGGTCTCTTGTCCGCTGCTCATCTCTGATTCCCTCCCATCCATTCCGGGTTCATAACAGAACCCGGAATCGTTGTGTGCCTGGCAACAATCGTTTTATTGAAGCTTTGTTTTCACAAGGCGGTCCCATAGTTCCTTCCAGGAAGAACTGTTCTGTGCAAGCACATCCCAGTCTGGATTAATACCATTACTTTGCGTTTCGACGGAGAATGAAGGATCATCCTTGTACTTGTCCGGAACTGCAGCAGTCGTACTGGTTACTGGCGTACCCGTTGCTTCTGCATATTGTGACAGCGCCTCGGCGCTCAACAACTCGTTAATAATTTCATTTGCAACACGTGCCTGCTCAGGTGTTGAGCCCTTCACTACCTGAAGTGTGTACGGGAAGGAGATGGCACCTTCACTCGGATACGCTACGGCCAGTGGAGAACCACCATCAATCCATGTCTGTGCAACCTGTGCACTGAATGGGGCAATGAGCGCATCACCTGACTCCAGCAGTGCCTTCAGCTGATCATTGGATGAAACCAATGTGCCAATCTGGTCACTGCGATCTGCCCAGAACTGGAAGGCTGGCTCGGGATTTTCATAGGATGCGCCAATCTCTTGACCTTTGGTAGCAATAAGTGGGGAGATATAGGAATAGAACATGTAGTCCCAGAGCGCAGTTTTTCCTTTGAACTCCTCGTTATCCCATAGATCGTTCCAGCTGGTAGGTGGCGTTTTCACCAGATCTTTGTTATATACCAGGGCGAAGCTCGAAACGCCCCAGACCACACCTTTATTGTCTGGCTTGTGGAAGGACTCGGGAATATCCTTAATATTGGTCACAATGCTGGTATCCAGTGGCTCCCACATGTCATCATTCAAGCCTTTTGCCGTCGCATCTGCATTGAAGTAACCGAAGTTAACAATTGGATTGTTGGCATCAGCCTGCTTGCCTGCGACCATCTTGGGGTACATTACCGAATTGGAGGATTCCTCAAAGGTGACTTCAACGTTGGGATGTTCTTTCACATACTCGGCAACCACTTCTTTCGGAACGACATCCTGATTGGAGCCAGCCCAGATAAACATCGTCAGCTTAACTTTGTCTCCGCTTGCTCCTGATGAGTCGCTCTCTCCGGCAGTATTACTTGAGTTGCCTGCCCCACCGCAGGCGGAAAGCACCAATGTACTGGCCAGTGTCAGAGAGGCGAGGCTGAGAAAGCGTTTTTTGTTGGATTTGAACATGCAAATTCCCCCATCCATGTAGTTGGTTTTACCGATAAGACAGAACTAGATAGTCTCCATACACTTGATCAATGCAACCCTATTTGCTGGCGTAAACCTTCCATAATGTCGGATATCTCCCGTGGATCTACAGATAGGGAATCCTTATACTTCTCCTCTACAACGCCCATGGTCTGACGCTTCAGGTAGTCTCTTAGTGCAAGCGGAGCATTCAGCAAGGCCTGATTCAGTGTTACCTGCATCTCATCGCTCCATATGTCTTCAAATTGCTCCCGCGCCTTGCCAAAGGCGAATTCCTCCTGCTGCCGTGGTCGCTTGGCTCGCATTTGTTCGGTATCGCTCTCGTTCAGCTCCAGGCCGTCAATCACAACACCATATAACTCAAGAGCTTTCTCCGGGGATACCAGCCCACTTCTTACATCCTCCAGAACTAGGCGTGGTTCACGTTCAAGTGGATCACCATATCCGCCTCCGCCTTGCGACAGGAACGTAACCGTTTCTCCAGGTTGAAGCAGTAGCTCATCAATTCTTCCCAGATGATGCTCACTTGCACGTCCAGCATTAAGAATCGCTTCTCCATGTGAACCTACGCCACCACCGAGCCTGCCCCAGGGCTGGAACTCCATACGCTCCATGTTTCTGGCCGTCATCACCGTATCCGGTGTTAGAATTCTGACGCACAGGTCAATCCCGCTTCCGCCACGGAAGGTTCCTGCACCCGCCGAGTCAGCACGAAGACCATAATGCTCAATCAACACAGGCATCTCGGATTCCACCGTTTCCGCAGGAATATTCCGAAGATGACCGACCGCAAAATCCATGCCATCAATGCCGTCTTTCATCGGCCTAGCTCCCGAACCTCCGCAGATCGGCTGAATTACGCCCACCTTTTTCTTGCCATCGGATGCATCTGTCATCGCCATCATGACGATGCAAGCTTGTCCAGCTCCTGCCGCGGGAACCATGCTGCCCTGAGCTTTCCCTAGTGCTCCCGTGATAACGTCCATCAGCCGGATAAAGGTCGCAGCACGTGCCCCAACTGCTGCCATCGGCTCCGGGTTTAGTACGGAAGCAGGCGGCGCGTAATTTCGCACCATACGAATCATGCCCGAATTCCAAGGAATGGTCGGATCGAGCGTACGGAAATAACGAATGAGTGCGGGCACCAGCATGTAATGACCCTGTTGGTTGTGGGTAGGAATGTTGAATGAAGCCCTAACCTGAGGATCGGTGCCGCTAAAGTCCAGATGAATGTCACTACCTGCAATCGTCATCTTGCAACGCAACCGAATAGGATATCCCCCTGGTCCTTTCTCCAGATAGTCCCAGAAGTCATAGGAACCGTCCGGGACATCTTGCACGATAACACGTGCCTTCAGCTCGGCATATTCCAGCAAATGTTCGATGCCCTGCTGGATTTTTCCCACGCCATATCGTGCAATGAGTTCCTCAAGCCGTTGCTCTCCCCGATTCAATGCAGCCATAAGCGCTTTGAGATCACCGAGATTTTGCTCCGGAATTCGGCTGTTGTCCATAAACATTCGCAGGATCTGCTCGTTCAGAACACCAGCTTCATACAGTTTGACTGGTGCAATTCGAATGCCTTCCATATGAATATCGTAGGCGCTGGGAGATACGCTCCCCGGTACCTTGCCGCCCACATCGGATGAATGAACAAAGCACATGCCGTAAGCGATGATTCGCCCTTCGTGAAAATAAGGCTTGATGAGATGAATGTCTGGAAGGTGTGTGACCATGCCTTTAGTGGAATAAGGATCATTACATATGACGAGATCCCCTTCTTTCCAGTCTTCTACACTGTTAATGGTCGCAGCAGCAGGGATGCCCAGGGACAGGTTGTAACCCGTCTCCAGCGGTGACCCAAACGTTTCCCCGGATGGAGATAAGAGGTAGGTTCCAAAATCGCCAGTTTCTTTGACAAAAGCGGTGAATCCTGTACGCAGAACAACATTTGCCATTTCTTCCACGGCAGCTTGAATCCGGTTGTTAAAAATCTCAAGAAAGACCTTGTCGCCGATCATGCTTCCACCTCCCCAATCACGTTCCCGTGGACATCCCGGTATACCTTATATCCAGGCGGGATAAAGATCGTTGTATCATATTCCTCCACAATAATGGGCCCGGGGATGGGAGCATCCACCGATGGAATTTGTCCCCTTTTCAGTACCTTGGCAATCTGCTGTACATGGTCAAAAGTGATGAGCCTTTCTTCCGCTGCACTCTCATCAAATGGCAAATTTGCCGGATCTACCGTGTTATGGGTAGGTAAAACACCAACAATGGTTGCTCTGAGACTTACAAACATGACCTCTGCCTCTGGCTGACTAATGCCAAATACGTTTTGGTAAGATGTATGGAATTTAATCCCTGCCTTCTTGGGATCTTGAATTTCTTCCAATGTCAGCGTGACCTCAAGATCAAAGGCCTGTCCCTCATATCGCATATCCGCACTGTACAGGCAATAAATATTGTCCAGCTTGACACCACCACGGGCTTCCTCATCTACCCAGCTGCGTCCCAGGTTTTCCAATTCAGCAAAAAGAGAGCTTAATTCACCAGACTCCAGAGTCTGAGTGCTTTTGTGTAACGTATGAACGAAATCATTGCGGAGATTGGCAACCGTGCAGCCCATGGCACACAGTGTTCCCGGAGATGGCGGGATCAGCACTCTGCCGATACCTACCTCACGTGCCATCAGAAAAGCATGCATCGGGCCGGCTCCACCATATGCGAGCAACGTAAAATCGCGGGGATCAACACCCTTGCGAGCCATGAGGGGAGAAAACTGGGCATACATATTGGCGGTTGCCACATCAAGAATGGCTTGCGCAGTCTGTTCGGCATTCAGTCCAAGCTTCTCTCCCAGATTGCCCAGAGTACGCTCTGCAAGTTCGGGATACAGGCGCATTTGTCCGCCAAGGAAATGGTCAGCATGCAGGATACCGAGCTGTAGATAGGCATCTGTGGTTGTCGGCTCTTCTCCCCCGCGCTGATAACATGCCGGACCGGGATTGGCTCCCGCGCTGCGCGGTCCAACCTTGAGTACGCCTACGGAATCAAGCCAAGCAATTGAACCACCACCAGCTCCAATCGCTGTTACATCAACAGCGGGAATGATGACAGGAAAATCTCCAACCTTGTTCTCAGAAGAATAACTCGGTTCTTTGTCAATGAGGGCAACGTCAACACTTGTCCCACCCATGTCAAATGTGATGACCTGATGAATGCCCGCTCGTTCAGCAATATGCGTCGCGGCGATTACACCGGAAGCAGGCCCGGACAGAAGCGTACGTACCGGCTCATTAGCCGCTCTGGCAGCCGTCATAATTCCACCGTTGGACATGGTCGACAGCAAGTTGGCTTTGAGGCCGTATGCCTGAATCCCTTCTTGCAGACGCAGGAAGTAAGACCCCATCCGTTCACCTACATAAGCGTTCATGGCCGTTGCGAGTGTTCGTTCGAACTCACGCTGTTGTGGCCAGATGGCGCTGCTTCGGCAGATGAACAGTTGCGGATAACGTTCCCTAATCAGATCTTCCGCAAGCTGCTCATGAGCAGGATTCACATAAGCATGTAAAAAGCTAATCGCCAAAGCGGTAACGCCATCCTCCACCAGCTCATCCACCGATTGCAACAGTTGTTCCTCATTCAGTGGCTGGAGTATGCCCCCACTCGCAATGACCCGTTCATCGACTTCCTTAACGCGATGTCTCGGTACCAGCGCATCAGTCTTTTCACCATACAGATTGGTTGTATCCTCAAGTCGCAACCGGCGGATTTCAAGAATGTCACGGAATCCTTTAGTGACCAGCAGACCTGTAACTGCGCCATTTCGCTCAATCAACGTGTTGACACCAAGTGTTGTTCCATGCACAAACAGATCAATCTCATGAATATTCACACCAGTCGCCTTCAACTGATCAAGTGCGTTAAAAATCGCCTGTTCCGGAGCTACTGCAATCGATGGCGTCTTCAGCGCCGCAATCACCCTGCCCTGATGGTCCATCACCAGCGCATCAGTGAATGTACCTCCGATATCTATGCCTAGACGGTAGATTGTGTCCACAAGCTCAACTCCTTTATCACCGGGTCTGTTTCTAAGGAATGTTATTGGTTTTGCATGGCGAAATAACGTTTGACATCATCAATCATTTGGTTGATATGATTCACCATTGCCGCTTCAGCCTGCTCCGGAGAGCCCGCTACAATAGCATCCAGAATCTGCTGATGATCCACAACTAATTCACTTCCTACTCTCCGGCGAATATACGCGGTTTCCAGAAAATCGCGGCTTGTCTCCCATACCAGTTCAACCGCATGCAGAAGAATTTGGTTTTGCGCAGCATAAGCCAGCAATCTGTGAAACTCCCGGTCCTCCTCGTATGGTATAATATTCTTGGAAAGCAATTCATGCTGGTTGGCAATAGATGCTTGCAACAGTACTATGTATTCTTTCGAGGCACGTTGTGCTGCCAGGGAAGCGATCTCCCGCTCAAGTGCCCTTCTGGCAACGAGAACATCCAGCAGAGCCTTTTCCCCGGAATGGTTCAGCATCTGAATTAACTGTGAGTTCACGCTTTGTTGCTGCAAATCTTTTTCCAACGTCTTCATTCGATCCAGACCCTGTTCGGTCAAAGTTCTTCCCTTGCGACCTTCCAGAACTGTAAAACCTTCAACATCCATCTCCATAAGTCTTCTTCCGATGGTTGCCTGACTCAGACCATACGTTTTGCCCAAAGTATGAACCAACGTACTGGCCCCGATGGGAGCATTAGCGTCTCGAAGCTGCTTTAACAGTTCGTATTCCAACTCCATTTCGTTTAGCTCAGGACCCACTGATCTCACCCCTCTTAGATACTTAATTGTTTTTTTAATCTTCTTCGTAGTTGTTACTCACTGATGATTAACGTTAGTATACCTTGCAGACATCACAATTTCAACAATTCTCATCAAAATAGTGCGAATTATTCCCTCAGCTATACTGTGTGCCTTTTCAAGTCAAAATTAAAATTAAAAAAGAGCATTTCACATCCTTTATTCCAGCGTTTATCTGGAGAATGCAATCTGCCCTTAACGTAGCAATCTTTTAACATCACGAATGTAATCATTAATACTCAAATCAGGTATCAGGACTTGAGTTGTTGCAATAACTGCACACGGTAGGCTTCACTTTCAAGGGATTGAATTTCCTTATATTCTTCGGCAGTAAGCACTTTGGGTTCCCCGGCTGCTTTTGCGATCATATATACCTTCGCACTTTCTTCCACCACCTGGGTGCGATAATAGGCTTCGCGGAGGTTTTTACCCGTTGTGACCAATCCGTGATTGACGAGAATGAGTGCCGTATGTTCTTCTACCTTTGCTGAGACTGCATCGGCAAGAAGTTTTGTCGTTGGAAGAACGTATGGAACAAATCCGATATCACCTACCAAGGCGGACTGATCAGGGAACAAGTGTGGCAATTCATCGAAAACGAGACTAAGTGCGATCGTATATGCCGGATGCGTATGCACAATGGCTTGGATATCAGGATTCACACGATAACTGTACAGATGCATCAATACTTCGGAAGATGGACGTGTTGATCCCGCACGAGTCTCTCCTGTCTCGATATCAATGGCGATCCATTCGTCAGGCTCCAGATCCTCAAGTGCATAACCACTCGGAGACAACAACATCGTTCCCCCAGAGCGAGCGCTCAGATTCCCACCGGGTCCTACCACCAACCCTTGGGCAACTGCTCTGCGAGCATATTTCGTCAACTCTTCCCTTACTTGCTGTTCAGACATGTTTTCTCCACTCCTCATACTTTTCTTTTTAGCATTTTGCATCCATGCTCATTGCATTGAATCTGTTTATTACCTTTTGATTTGATTCAGACTTTGGTAGTTTTCATAAGCTTCCTGCCACAGCTCTGTATCCTCAGGCTCATAGATCTCGGGGGAAAAGGAAGCAGCCATGACCTCCCGTACCTCGGCCAAGCTACTCACTTCTCCATGCGCAAGGAATTGCAGCATGCAATTCCCGGCTGAAGTCGCCTCTGCCGGGCCTGCCACCACCGGGACACCGGCTGCATTGGCTGTAAACTGGCATAATAGTCGATTGTGTACACCACCACCAACCATATGAATGACACGAGGTCTTGTACCTGTAATCAACTGCAATTCATCCAGCGTTTGTCTGAATTCCAGTGCAAGACTTTCCAGAATGCAGCGCACAATCGCTCCAGTCGTTTCGGGCACTGTCTGTCCGGTGAGACTGCATTGTTGCCGTATTCGTTCAGACATATTTCCTGGTGCCAAATACACGCCATCTCCAGGCGATACATAACTTTGATGCGGCGTTGCCAAGGTAGCCAGTTGAATGAGTTCTTCATGTGTAAAAAGTTGATTCTCCCGCTCCCATTGCCGTTTACATTCCTGTAGCAGCCACAGGCCTGAACGATTTTTCAGGGTACGTACTTTGCCGTTCACGGTCCCTTCATTGGTGAATCCCAATGCACGACTTCTGTTATTCAATACAGGTGTATCACGCTCCACACCCATAAGAGACCAAGTTCCACAGCTGATAAAAGCGAAGTCCGAATCCATCGCTGGAATCGCTGCCAAGGCAGATGCCGTATCATGTGATCCCACAGAGACTACCTGCATCGGTCCAGTCCGTAACTCGGCGCACAACTCATTTGTTAGATCGCCCAGAACGGTACCCGGTTGAACGAGCTTTGGAAATAATGTTTCCGGTATACCGAGACGCCCGATCAGATGTTCATTCCAACGCGCCTCGCCTGCATGCAACAGCCCACTGGTACTTGCAATCGTATACTCACAAGCCTGCTGACCGGATAGATAATAGTGAAATAAATCCGGCATAAATAACATGCGCACATCCGGACGCAAACCTTCGGCCTGCTCTCGTACACTGCCTAGCAGTTGAAATACTGTATTGATCTGCTGCGGCAAAACGCCAGACATGGCATACAGTTCTTCTTCTTTCACCATGTGCAGTACTTCTTCCATCCATTGTGCGTTACGTGCTTCCCGGTAGTGCCGCGGATTCGAGCATAATCTTCCCGCCCCATCCACCAGTCCATAGTCCACTCCCCACGTATCCACTGCTATAGAACGGACCGATGGAGAGACGCCTTGCGTCCCTTTCACAATGCCTTGTTTTAATTCATGAAAAAGTCGCAAGAAATCCCAGTACAATCCATCCCCCAGTTGCACGGGTTCGTTGTTGAATCGATGCACTTCTTGTAACGATAGTCTGCTTCCATCAAAAGAACCCCGGACTACGCGCCCACTACCGGCACCGTAATCGGCAGCAAGCACATGTGTTGCTTGATCGCCCATTCTTTCAAGCCTCCTTAACTCTACGAGATAAGCCATATTCGAGTTCTGAACACAGTTTTCAAGAGAACGCCATGTTACCTCATTTCACAAGGAACATGGCGTTTGACAGGAATGGAACTTTATTTTAACGATACAACGGGCCAAACACACTGCAAGCACGGTAGTCTGCGCTCTCCGGCTCACTTGTGCCGAACAATCCCCATGCACGCGGACGGAAAATTTCCGTTTCAGGTACATTATGCATATTTACCGGAATACGAAGCATGGAAGCGAGAGTAATCAGATCTGCACCAATATGTCCGTATGAGATGGAGCCATGGTTCGCTCCCCATTGATTCATGACCTCGTATACGGAAGTAAAAGCTCCCGCTCCAGTTAGAACAGGTGCAAACCAGGTGGATGGCCAGGTTGGATCTGTCCGCTGATCCAGCGTATCATGTACATCTTCAGGCAGATCGACCGTGTAACCCTGAGCGATTTGCAGCACTGGTCCCAGTCCTTTGACCAGATTCAGACGTGTCATCGTTACAGGCATGCCGCCTTTGGTCAGGAAATCCGCTGAATAGCCGCCCCCACGGAAATACTCTACGGATGCCGGTCTCCACGATGTTGCTTTCAGGCAGTCCTTAACTTCCTCATCTGTAATTTCCCAGAATGGCTTGAGTACAGGCTTACCCTCTCTGGAATGTTGCCCAGTGCCATCCAAAGCTGCGGACCCGGAGTTGATTAGATGCAGAATGCCATCCTTTGCGTTTCCTTCCAATTGGTGCCCCGTCACGCGCTGTACTGAATCCGGACTCCAATACGTACGCACATCAGCGAAGATCTGTGCCGTATGTGTCAGCAGCGAACCGAATAACATCGATACCCCGTTCAGGCTGTCATTCTCCGTTGCAACCAGATAAGGCGCACGTTTGCCATTCCAGTCAAAGGAAGAGTTTAATATCGACTCCAGAAAATCTCCGTTAGGTGAATGATCCGTCCACTGCCGTTGCCCTTGGAAGCCGGATACAATCGCGTGGTGACCCATCGATTCCTCTGTAAAACCAAGCTCTGCCAATCTTGGGTTGCCCGCCATCAAGTCACGCACGATTTGGGTCATTTTCACAACGGTTTCCCATTCGTACTCTTTGCGTTTGCGATCCGTTTGCAGATGGGCAGCGTTGTTGTCTGGACCTTCGTTACAATTCTCCTTCACCCAAGCCAGTGCGAGCTTATACTCCTCGGGGTCGTAGATTTCTTCTTCGATACGACGAGTGAGTTCACTCATATCCACGTATTCATTACGCATGCCCAGATACTCCTGGAAAAATGAATCGTTCACAATTGAACCTGCAATCCCCATGGATACTGATCCAATAGACAGATAGGCTTGCCCTTTCAAGGTCGCGGCTGCAAGTCCCGCACGGCTGAACCGGAGCAATTTCTCACGCACATCCTCGGGAATCGTTGTATCTCCGCCGTCCTGCACATCCTCTCCATAGATCCCAAAGGCCGGAATCCCCTTCTGTGCATGGGCAGAGAGAACTGCCGCCAGATATACAGCACCCGGACGTTCAGTTCCGTTAAAACCCCAGATGGCTGTTGGAGTGGATGGTGACATATCCATCGTTTCCGTACCATAACACCAGCATGGTGTCACGGTGATTGTTACGCCAACGTTGGAACGGCTGAATAGTTCTGATGCTGCGGCCGCCTCGGCTACCCCGCCAATACAGGTCTCAGCCACAACACACTCCACTGCGGACCCGTCAGGATAACGTAGTTCTGATGCAAGCAACTCGGCAACAGATGTCGCCATCCGCATCGTTTGTTCTTCCAGTGACTCCCGAACGCCTTTGCGTCTTCCATCAATCGTGGGACGAATACCAATCTTGGGGAAAGCCTGTTTATAACGATAATCCTGATGTTTCACTGGAATGTCCTCCTTCAATTCGTTTCATAGGATTTGGGTTGAATTGAGAAACCTTCTGTCTGATCCATATGCATTGATTGGAATGAAATAATGACGGAAATACAACCGATACCCAGGTGGCACGCAAGAGCTGCATACACAGATTATCAAGTGCATTACTTGAGTTTTGAATGCGTTTACATATTTAGATAAATAACAATAAACCACTTCATTAATTAGCTATGTATGTAGTTCCTCTATTCAAGAAAATGGAACGTGCATGAGCAAATTTAACGAAATGGTTTATGCAGTAAATACGTTCAGTACCCTTTAGGGTTATCGGTAACCCTAACATAGCATGAGCCTATCTTGCTGTCAATTGGCATTATCCTATAGAATGGTAAGACTATGTTGCGGAAAGGTTAGATTCTAATGATTACCATTTACGATATTGCCAAAAAAGCCAACGTCTCCGCCATGACGGTCTCCAAGGTCATTAATCATACAGGCCGTATAAGTTCCGCGACACGTGAACGTGTGCAACAGGTGATCGACGAACTGGGTTACATCCCGAACTCCAATGCACGCAGCCTTGTGCTTCAACGAACCCAGATGCTCTCCCTGCTTATTACGGATATTACCAACCCTTTTTATACAACACTGGCGCGTGGTGCTGAAGATGCAGCCCATCTTCGTGGGTACCGTCTTTTATTCGGCAATAGTGACGAGGATTACAAAAAGGAAAAGGATTATGTAGATGCGATTCTGTCTACTCGCGTGGATGGTGTACTCTTTGCCCCAGCGGGAGATCGTTCTCTTCAACATCTGAAACAGCTGCAGGAACGTCACATTCCGTTTGTCTTTCTGGACCGCACCGTACCTGGCATTACGTCAGATATCATTGCTGGAGATAGCCTGGAAGGCGCGATTGAGCTGATCCGATATCTGGTGCAATTGGGTCACCGGCGCATTGCACTGGTCAATGGTTCTTCGGAGGTTTCTACCGCCAGACTGCGGGAGGAAGGTTATATAGCGGGTTTACGTGAGGCCGGAGCTGATATCGATACCGAGCTTGTGCTTCGAACCGGGTACCGGGATTTCAGCGATGAAGAAGGACTGGATCGCCTACTTTCTCAACCGGATCAACCAACAGCCATTTTTGCCGCCAACAACATGCTGGCAATTGGGGTCATTCGGCTTTTGCGCAAACGAGGACTGCGTGTACCAGAAGACATTTCTGTTGTGTGCTTCGACGATCTGGATCTGGCTTCTGCTTTTGATCCTTTCCTGACTGTAGCTGCACAGCCCGCGTATGACTTTGGGTTTCAGGGCGTACAGATGCTGATTGACCGAATTGAGGGAAAAGCCCCTTCCGAAGCCCAAACCGTCATTCTACCGTCAGAACTGCGCATACGTGCTTCAGCTGCTGCTCCACGTGAGCAAAAATAGAGTTAAGCACCAGAGTTGACTAAATATTATCGTGTAAATGATTAGTCCACTTATCTGAATTAGGTCCCGTTCAAATTCGAAAAATGTACAACATAAACAGGGTGCACCGGAGATTACGCTCTGGCTGCACCCTGTTTTACATTCATTCGTTGAAAAGATCAGTTCGTTCGAACCGATTTGCCCATCTGGTTTATTTCAGTTCCATCCGAGCCGATATTCTACCGCTCCGACTGTAATGCAAGAGCGACCTCACGAACGAGTCCCGGGAACCAGTCCATCAGAGGTTCGAACGTATATCCCGCTTGTTCAGCTTTGGTCGTCTCCATCGTCCATGATTGCTCAATTCCGAAGGGTGACATGTCCTCTTTCACCGTTTCCGTGAGGATCTGGGACTGCATGCCCGTGACCGTCTCGATCAGATGTATCATGGCTGACAGCGTAATCGCACCCTTGGAAGCTGCATTCACCGGACCGGTAATGGACGAATGTCCAAGCCAAGCGAGAAATCTTGCCGCTTCGGTGGAATTGATAAATCCAATCTCCGCATCCGGATTTGGCATGCCGATCGGTTTTCCTTTTTGCACATGTTCAATATGAAAATGAAGTCTTCTCGTATAATCATCAATCCCGAGTACAATTGGGATGCGCATCGCCACTACCGGGAAATCTGCTTCCTGGAAAAATACAGCCTCCGCAAGCCGTTTGCCTTCTCCATACGAAAAATCCTCTGCACTTCCATACTGCAATGGATATGTATACGGGTCAAAATCCGTTTCCTTAAATCCAGGTCTGGGATCACCGTACACCGAGAGTGTGGATGTCAGAACGTATCTTTTGGTGCGCCCTGCAAAAGATTCACATGCCGCTTTCGCCGCATCTGGGGAATAACAGATATTATCGTACACAACATCCCACATGTCTGTCTGCGCAACCTCTGCCAGAGATTCCGGGTCTTCACGATCCATCTTGATTCGGTTTACTTCGGGTCCGAAGTCAACATCCGTTTTACCACGAGTTGCGACTGTGATCTGAGACTTCCCTTCCCACAGCAAGTGATCCACAAGACGTTTGCCAAAAAAACGTGTACCCCCAAGTATAAGTACTTTATTCATCCAAAAAACCTCCTATCATGTTCAATTATGTTTAACAATTTGAAGCATGGTGTGAGCATTCCGTTGAAACTCATATGAAGTTGGTTCTTCGGATACCGTGCACCCACGCTCTTCGAGTATTAATTTTAAAGCATCCATGTGCTTGTAACGTTCACCAGACAGATCCACTGTTGGAAAAATGCGAACCTCTTGTTTGGTCACACGCAGCAACTCCATTATGGTTGCAACATGAAAATCAACATCCAATCGATCCGCATAAGTAAACAGGAAATGGGCGGATAACGTCAGATCGAATTGTTCATCTGCAAAGGGTAGATCCGGGAGCACAGACGCCACATAACGGTCAGGAAACATTCTCATATCTGCGATGCAATCTGTGATGGCACGAGTTCGTTCTTCCTTTAACCCCTGAATTGATCCAAATTGATCCCACACATATATCCCTTGCACGGGTTCCATCTGTTTCATCGTATGCTCAATGTCCTGAAATCCCTTTACTTCAAGCTCGTCGATCTCATGTTCGTAGGCAATATCCACGGCCACGGGATCAGCACCCAACTTGCGCGCCTGGCTACTGAACGAACATGCTCCACCTGGACAATCCAGAATGGACTTGCCATTAATCTCGTCCACCATTAAGTTGAACATCTTCATATATTCCTCGAAGGTTCTTCCTATGAAAACGATCTGTGACAGTTCCAAACCTCCAGAATCATTGGACTGCTGATCTTCTCTGCTGTTATTCATCTCTTCTCTACTGTTGCTCTGCTCATCTCTGCTCATCTCGTCTCAGCTTCCTTTCCTGCGCTTGAATCAATCGTTAGGGAACACAAGCCCAATCTGCTTCCGAATCTGATCCATGACCTGCATCGTAACATAGGAGCGTTCATATGTGTTCATGTCAGATTCCTTTTTGCCTTCCTGAACCAGATTCACGAACTCCTCCACTTCATAATACATCGCCGGATGGTTTTGTTCGACTGTGAGCTGCTCCACCGTACCGTCATTGTAACGTATCTCTGCATGTTCTGGTGAACCAATCTTATCAATGATGATGCTTCCCTGTTCCCCCATGATTTCGCTTGGCAGATGAGAGTTGGAGATTTTGGAGTATGTAACGACCGCATCCATCCCATCATAGTCCAGCAGCACACTACCTTGTCCATCCACGCCAGATTCCAGCATCATCGCTTGGGATTGAACCCGGTTAGGTGCACCGAACAACGTAATCAATGGATAGAGACAATACACACCGAGATCCATTAACGCCCCATTAGCGAGTTCAGGCTTGAACGCGTTCAGGACAATCCCCTCTTTGTACTTGTCGTAACGCGAAGAATACTGAGAGTATCCTGCTACGTATTTGCGGACAGGACCGATTTTATGCAGGCTCTTCTGCACCATTTTGAACTGGGGAACAAGGGTCGATTTCATCGCTTCCATGAGCAGAACCTCGTGTTCTCGTGCTGTATCGATCATACTCCGAACTTCGGCGCTATTTGCAGCCAGAGGTTTCTCGCACAATACATGTTTACCGTTTCTCAGAAAAAGCTCAGCCTGCTCCGCATGAACCGTATTCGGTGTTGCGATGTAGACTGCATCAATCACATCACTTGCCGCCAACTCTTCCAGATCGGTGAATCGGTGTTCAACATCATATTTATCTGCGAATGCATTAGCCTTATCTTCAGTTCTTGAATACACGGCGGTTAATTTGAATCCTTCAACCTGTGCTGCGGCTTCAAGAAGCCTTTCTGTAATCCAGTTGGTACCCACTACGCCAAAACGAACCATGCCTACCTACCTCTTTCATCTATAAATTTCATTTGAGATATAAACCACTCCATCTTGTATATTGTAGCTCATATTTCGTTCAGATTGAAGGAAGGGGCCATATCCCCAAATATTGATATCTTGCTTTTTAAGTTAGAACTTCGTCAATCCCTTCGAATCAAGGGTATAATTAGAGATGAGGTGATCACAGTGGAAAGTCGAGATCAAGATCGCATACTGCCCGAATCTATAGAGGAAAAATACTGGCATGCCATCATCCACAACGATAGTTCCTATGATGGAACATTCTATTACGGCGTGCAAACAACGGGTATTTTCTGTCGACCTTCCTGTAAATCCAGAGCACCCAAAGTTGAAAATGTGCTGATATTTCAACATATTGAAGAAGCGTTAGCATTAAAGTTCAGACCCTGCAAACGTTGCAAGCCCACAGGCGAGCGGGTACCTGATCAGGAGTGGATATACGGAATCACGGATTACATCGAACATCATTACGCCGAACCTCTAACCTTGGATGTCCTTGCCACTGTAAGTCATGGCAGTCCTTATCATCTGCATCGTGTGTTCAAGCAGATTACAGGCCGCACACCGGTTCAATATATTCAGGATAAACGAATTACCGAAGCCCGGAAGTTGCTTGAACATACCGGACTTACCGTCACCGATATTGGCCGCCATGTCGGTATACCTAACTCAGCTTATTTCATTACTGTATTTCGCAAACACACAGGTCTCACACCTGCACACTACCGCGAAAGGCATGAGAACTTATGAAGACAAATCTTACTTACAAAGTACCCAAAACGTTACTCAACAAGGGGACAGGGTTCCTTAATGGATATACACATACACTGAATCCTTACACAGGATGCGCCTTCGGTTGTTCTTATTGTTATGTCAGACAGATGCCTGTCTCTCTCTTTCGCAAAGAGGATTGGGGAACGTGGGTTGATGTGAAACAACAGGCCTCCCGAGTATTCGCCAAAGAGTTGCAACGTGCCCTGACCAAAGGGGAAGTTACTCTGTTCATGTCATCCAGTACCGACCCGTATCAACCCGCCGAATACAAGGAGTGTATCACGCGTTCATTACTTGAAACGATGGTACAGCATCCTCCAGATTTCGTATTAGTCCAGACCCGCAGTCCACTCGTTACCCGGGATATAGATCTGCTACAGCAGTTAGGTGACCGGGTTCGGGTCAGCATGACGGTAGAGACGGATCTGGACGATATGCGCAAGCATTTCAGTCCTTCCGCTCCCCCAATTGCGGGCCGATTACGTGCATTGGAACAGTTGCGGGATGCCGGAATACCCACGCAGGTTGCGATTGCTCCCGTATTACCCAGCAGTGAACAGTTTGCAGCCATATTGAGACCTCTGGTTCAACGTGTATGCATTGACGATTACTTCATGGGCGATGGCAGTGAGGGCAAGCGCACCCGTCGACTCGGTATGGAGTTGCTCTATCAGCAAGTGGGGATGGAGCATTGGTATCATCCAGATGCGTATCAGACTGTAGTTCAGCGGATGAAAGACTGTTTTGCCGAGGATGAGATCTGGATCAGTCAGGCGGGATTTGAGCCATAAATGGCTATATAAGTTGGACTAAAGATTATTTACACTGGACACTCCAATGACAGAACAACCTTTCGAGCGCTGTTATTCCCAGATTTTTTTGATTTAATAAAAAACAGCCCCTTTCCTTGTTCGAAGGAAAAGGGGCTGTTTATCATGATATAAGTCATAATGGCTATCTTATTTATCCAATGTATACAATGGCAGATCCACCGGCAATGCAGCCGGGCGCTGACACGAGCTTTTCATCTGGTAGAACGTCTGCTCATCTGATGAATCGTGGAATGCCCACATGGCCTCAAGTACGTGGTATGCCAGTTCCCCACTCGCACGGTGTGCACGTCCACTATGTGCTGCATAGGCCATATCTGCCACACCGATGCCACGTGTATTTTCCTGATATCCTGGGAGGAGCGGAACTTCCGTCCATTCATGTTCACCCAGCAAGCGATAACGAACCGGACCACCAAAGGTGTTGGGGTCAGGTACCTGTAATGTACCGTGCGTGCCATATATCTCAATCGGTGGCAATGCACTTCCGCCAAATACGTCAAAACTTGTAATCAGCGTGCCAATGGCTCCCTGTTCAAACTGCAACAGACCCGTGACGTGAGTTGGAATTTCGACGGGAACCACCTGGCCTCTCTTTTTCTCACTCGTAATCGTCCGTTCGTTCATGGCTTTACCTGTCATACCCGCAATCGACTTGATCGGTCCCATTAGTTGAACCAATGCGGTGAGGTAGTACGGACCCATGTCAAACATTGGCCCACCGCCTGACGCGTAATAAAACTCCGGATCTGGGTGCCAATGCTCATGACCACGGCTCATCATAAATGCGGTCGCCGCCACCGGCTTGCCGATTACCCCTTCTTCCACCAATTGAAGTGAAGTCTGGATGCCTGAACCAAAGAACGTTTCTGGTGCACAACCCACGAGCAGTCCCTTACGCTTCGCTGTTTCAAGCACGGCCTGCCCTTCTTCACGGGTAACAGCGAGCGGTTTTTCTACATAAACATGTTTGCCAGATTCAAGCGCACGCAAGCATACATCCGCATGAACGGAAGGAATCGTCAGGTTGATGATCAGCTCAATCTCGGGATCAGCCAAGATTTCGTCGACGCTGTATACGTTAGGGACGTTATAGGCTGCTGCCTGCTCCTCGGCACGTTTCCGGTCGAGATCCGCAACAGCAACAAGTTCCAGCACCTCGAACCGGTGACAGTTTTCCATATAAATACCGCTGATTTTACCGCAGCCAATAATGCCTACTTTCATTGTTTTCATACCTGGGGCTCCCTTCGCCGTGGATCAGAAATGGTTTATCCATTGAGGATGAATGGTTAACACTGAAGTTACGTTTGCAATCAAACTATAATCTCATTAGTTCTGGTTGTCCGCCATACCTGTGTACACTTCGGTTGCTGAACTTACTCGACTCTTGGCAAGCTCTTTGCCTGCTGCTGTCCATTTGAAACCACTGCGCATCATTTCAGTCACGGGTTTCATGTCTACAATGTCTGCATGGTGTCCCAGGGAGTTGTAGAATACACGCCCGGCGCCCCAGCGTTTCGTCCAGACAACAGGCATATCTACGGGCCCATTCGCCGCATGCGGACCAGCCACCACTGGGAAACGAGTTGTTGCCAGCACTTCCACTGCCGGGTCTACGTGCAGGTAGTACTGTTCACTTTTCACCTGAAAATCTTCAATATGATCCAATAACGGGCTAGAGCCACGCTTCATGTTTACCATATACTCCACACCATCATTGCCTGGATGAGCAACCCATTGTCCACCCGTCATAAACTGCCAGTCTACGTTATTTCGGAAGGCATCACACATCCCGCCATGAAGACCAGCCAAGCCCACACCGCTCTGAACAGCCGCTGATACGTTATTGACGAGTTCTTGCTCAATCTGTCCCATTGTCCACAACGGCACGATCAGATCCAGACCTAGCAGCTTCTTGGCATCCGCATAAGACTCCAACGTATTCGAGACTTCAACCTCAAACTGCTCTTCCTTCAAAATACGCTCAAATATCGCTGCTACCTGCTCCGGTTCATGTCCATCCCAGCCGCCCCATACAATCAGTGCTTTACTCATCGTTTATTCACTCGCTTTCGCCTAGTTTTATGTGTTCAACCTTATTTCTGACGTCACTGTCTTGCTTACTCACATCTCTTCAAGCGTCACCCAGCGTCGCTCTGTCACCGAACGTTCTACCGCTTCCAGTACAGCCTGACAAGCGACCCCATCGTGGAAACTCGGTGATGGTTGGCGTCCTTCAGAGATCGCTGTCACAAGCTCCAGCATTTCATGGGTGAACGTGTGCTCGAATCCAATCGTATGTCCAGCAGGCCACCAGGCTTCAGCATATTTATGTGCCGGATCGGTCGCCAGTACACGGCGGAATCCCTGTACGTCCTCTTCATCCTTTGTGAAATACACTTCCAGTTCGTTCATCCGTTCAAAATCAAATCGTACACTGCCGAGACTGCCGTTTATCTCAAACGAGTTCGTACTCCGATGCCCCGCTGCAAAACGTGTAGCCTCGAAGCTGCCCAGCGCCCCTCCTGCGAATCGTGCCAGGAACAACGTAGCGTCGTCGACGGTCACTTCTCCTTTGGGTGCATCCGCATTCGAACTGCCCTTTGCACTCAGACCGGTCATTTCGGCTGCAAGCGGACGCTCTTTGATGAAGGTTTCGCTCATACCGATGACTTCCTGGAATTCACCAACAAGGAAACGAGCCAGATCGATTAAATGCGCACCCAGATCCCCGTGGGAACCGGAACCAGCCACTTCTTTTTGCAAACGCCATACCAGCGGGAACGAAGGGTCCATGATCCAGTCCTGCAGGAAAAACGCACGGAAATGATAGATTTTACCCAGTCGTCCGCTCTCCACCAGATCCTTCGCTAATTGCACCGCTGGTGAGAAACGGTAGTTGAACCCGACCATATGTGCGACTCCAGCATCCTCTGCTGCCTGAAGCATCTCACGCGAATCCGCAAGCGACAGGGCCAGAGGCTTCTCACAAAACAGATGTTTGCCCTGACGAGCTGCTTCCAAAGCAATTTCCTTATGGGCATCACTTGGTGCGTTAATATCAATCAGATCGATATCATCCCGCTTTACCAGTTCACGCCAATCCGTTACACTCTCGGACCAACCGAACTGATTCGCTGCCTCCTGCACTCCCTGCTCGTTACGTCCACAGATCACAGACATCTCAGGCTGCAACGGAGCAGACGGGAAAAACATCGGCAGACTGCGATAGGCATTACTGTGGGCCTTCCCCATAAACTTGTATCCAACCATTCCGACACGAAGACGATTTGACATGATCATTTCCTCCTTTGGAATAATAAAAAGTCTTTCAATATGTGTACCAATAAACTATTGACGGATAGAAGAAGCACGGATAATCAGTTCGGTAGGCAACAACGCTCTCGCAGATTTGGGTACCGCTACAACAGAGTTATTCGCTTCATGTGTATCACCCACAGACCCATGCATAAGCTTCGATACTGCAAGTTCACCCATCTCAAAAAATGGAACCCTGACGCTGCTCAGCGGCGGAACCGCCATCTCGGCGGCATCGGAGTCGTCATAACCCACAAATGCCGGAAAATCCGCAGGCCCTATTCCCCGCTCACGTAAACCATGCATGACACCAATGGCCATCCGGTCATTGGCCGCAAATACAGCATCAATCTCATGTAGGCGATCTGCTACAATCGCTGCCGCCTCAATGCCACTTCTTCTACTATAATTCCCTTTAAGCAATAGACTCGGCTCCAGCTCCATACCTGCTTCTTGCAGGCCAAGACAAACGCCTTCCATTCGCTCCTGGCTGTTGGAATAGCTGTCTGGACCATTGAGAAAAGCGATTTTGCGATACCCCTGATCCGTAAGATGACGTATGGCAAGTCTGCTTCCTTCCACATGATCCGCATCCACTTCCGTGAACGATTGGCCCTCAAAATGCTGATTCATGACACAGAATGGGTGTCCTTCCTGATGAAGTTGCTGCATGGCCGCCAGTTCTTCATGATCATCTCTGGCACCAAGGATAATGCAGGCATCCACTTTCTGACGCCGGAACAGATCCGTATAATTCATCACTTCACCGGGTGTTCGGAACATAACCAACAGGTCCATGCTATTGTCTCTGGCTTTGCTACCAATCCCACTCAGCATTTCCGAGAAGAAATACGCCGAGAACAGATGCGCCTTCGGAACATAAGGTAATACCACGCCAAGGTTTCCGCTTTTACTTCTGGCAAAACTGCGAGCAAGCGCGCTGGGCACATAGCCTAACTGTTCGGAAGCTTCAAGAACCTTGCGGCGTGTCTCTTCTTTAATAGGACCTACCCCATTAAGCACCCGGGAGACCGTCGCCTCGGAAACACCCGCAAGATCAGCCACTTCTTTACGAGATGCCATGAATTTCACCCCCTTTTATATAAGTTGAACTAAAGATTATTTACACTGAACTACGATGACAGAACAACCTTCCAATCGCTGTTATCCCCAGATTTTTCGATTCCTTTTTATAAAGGGGAAAATCCGGGGATAGCGTATGCTTCCGATGCAGCTTTCTTTCAGAAAGCTTTTAGGCGAACGCTTTGCTTTTTCAGGTTTTTTCTATCCTCTCCGTTATCGTGCAAATGATTAGTTCAACATATATAGCTCATCAATAAATCAAATAGTAATTAAAAATCGATATTTATGTACGCGCGTACATTTTCTCATGCCATGTAACCGTTGTCAATGCTTTTAACACAAAAAAATAATGAGGGTTTGGGTTAATCCAAGCCCTCATTATTATCTTGCCAGAGATGGTACTTTCATTAACTTCATGCTCTGTAATCTTAGGGATTCAAGTTACTTATCAACCTTAAATACAACGATTTCAGTTGATCCTGTTTGTTCAATTATGGGGAGTGCAGCTCACAACGTCGTTGTAACGCCAAGATCAACGGAGGATTGACTAAACTCAGCTTGCTCCATCGTTTTCGCATGACTCGGAATGCGATCCGAGGGTTCTGGCGTGGATTGGAGCTGTCTTACTTTGTGCAACACTTCTTTGTTCGGCAGGAAGTGTTGGGAACGAATAAACCGAATTGTTTTGGTTTTGGCACGCATAACTATCGAATCCGTCTCGGCACGATCATCCGCAAGATATCGTACCCCTCCCAAGATCTCACCTGGCGTCACACCCGTTGCGGCAAAAATGACATCCTCCGTGCCGATCATATCCTGCATCGTTAACACTTTATAGGGATTATCGATCCCCATCTGCAAGCAGCGCTGGAATTCGTCTGCGTTGGCAGGCATCAGACGACCTTGGATCTCACCCCCAAGGCAAGATAGCGCTGCGGCAGCCAGCACACCTTCTGGCGCTCCTCCAGATCCGACATACAGATCAATGCCCGCCTCCGGGAAGGCCGGTGCCATCGCACCCGCAACATCACCGTCACTGAGAAACTTGATCCGTACGCCAACCTTGCGTAGCGTCTTGATGGTATTCTCATGTCGTACACGATCCAGAATCATCACAGTGAGGTCCGAGATGTTTTTGTTCAATGCGGCAGCGGCTTTCTCCAGTGTGACTTCAACCGGGTCTTCAATGCTGACCTTGCCTACAAGCGCAGGCCCTACCGCCAGTTTCTCCATATACATGTCCGGTGCGTGGAGCAGGTTACCTTTTCCCGCCACTGCAATAACCGATAGAGCGTTGTTTAGTCCTTTGGCCACGATTTCTGTACCTTCGAGCGGGTCTACAGCCACGTCAACCTCGGGGCCCTCAGCGTTGCCTACTTCCTCGCCGATGTACAACATGGGTGCTTCATCCATTTCTCCTTCACCGATTACCACCGTGCCGCGAATGGACACGGAATCGAACATGGCGCGCATGGCCAAAGTAGCCGCTTCATCTGCACTGTTCTTGTCGCCTCGTCCCATCCAGGGTGCTGAAGCTAACGCAGCCAATTCTGTTACTCTGACAATTTCCAACGCCAGTTCGCGTTCCATTTTTCCCACTTCCTTTCCAATTTCCAAAAGCATAACGTGAAAGCGGTACTAAATCCATCGCAAATCCATATGAAATTGATCTATAATCGGCGTAGTAGCGCCTTTTTAACGATTTATACCTTATTTATCCAATTAATATATTGATCGATTTCGCTCCTTTTTTCGGCTGGTTTTAAGAGTCCAATCCTCCTGATTTCTTACTTGAAATATTAATTTTATTTTTCCATTTTCCGCGTAAAAATCTAAATAATTCAACATGGTGGATTAACACATCCGTTTCATGCGTAAAAAGTTCTTTTAACATGAGGTATATACAACTTATATCGTGATTTTTAAGAACATAACGCTATCTAATAGGCTACAAACGAAAACGATTTTCGACTGGCTGTCCAAAAGTAGAAATAAACTAATAAACTGTAATGATAATCCTTGAGATCAGCCTATTACCTTCACTATTATTGAGCAAAATTATAATGCCATTTATGTATTAATCAGGCCTTTAACTTTTACTAAAGCCATAGATGCAGCTTATGAAGGTCATCGAAAATAATAAGTTTACATAATATTAATTATGTAATAACACTCTTCAATTTCATCATTTTATTATTCAACGGTTCTGGTAAAACATAAAAAAGCCCGAGAGAATTCTGCTCAATAGCATGTTTCTCCCAAGCTTTTCCCTCGATGATCCAGTTACAGTAGCGTTTTGGTCATTATAAAATCAATCTGTTCCTCATCTCCCATGTAAAAAGCATGAGCTCCTGTCTGTACAAACCCCATCTTTTCATAAAATGCGATGGCATTTTCATTTTTCTCCCACACGCCTAACCAGATATTCGTTTTGTGTTGTTCTGTTGCCATCTCTATGGCTTTATGGAGCAGTACCTTACCCAAGCCATGTTTTTGGAACTCTTTCTTGATGTACACACGCTCGATCTCAAGAGATTCCACACCCATATTCTCAGACTGAGCATCATTGATATTTACCTTCATGTACCCTGCCACTTTGTGGTTGACATAAATAAAAAGAAATTGTGAATCCGCTATGGACAGTTCAGTTTCTAATCGCTCCCGATTAAACGCCTTTTCCAGATAAGCTTTCATGTTTTCGGGTGAATTTTGCGCTTTAAACGTTTCATTAAACGTCTCATAACTAATCTCCTGCAGTTCACATACATGTTCAATGGTACATCTCTCTATACGAATCGTCATCTATATTCACATTCCTTTAACAAGTTAATCGTTTGTTGCAAATGCACTAAAAAAGGGTTACATTGAATTTAGCTCAATTTTGTTGTATTTGCAACATAATATCGAAAAAGAGGTTGAATTAATTTGAAATATGTACTTTTTGTCGCAGGTATTCTCATCTTAACACTTGGCATTTCCCTTACCATCCAATCTGAACTGGGCACCTCACCGTTTGATGCACTTCTGGTAGGGCTGTCACATCATGTAGGGCTAAGTGTAGGTAGCTGGGAGGTCATCATTGCTTTCCTATTAATTGGATGTAATTCGCTTTTGAAGCAGCAAAAACCCGAGTTTCTGGGGCTCGTCACCGCATTCATTACTGGTGTCGGGATTGATATCTGGCTTTATGTATCTGATTCCCTGATCACACCCGAAGTTTGGTACAGCAAATTAATGATTTTTGTCATTGGTTTAGTGATCATAAGTATTGGCACGGCAATTTATTTACAGACCCATTTTGCACCCATTCCGATTGACCGCTTAACATTAATCTTGCATGAAATCACTCAAACGCCCTTATTTGTATCGAGAACATTCATTTACCTTGTATTTTTAATTCTGGCGTTTCTGCTCAGTGGGCCAATCGGGCTTGGAACGTTGATAACCGTATGTTGTGCAGGTGTGCTTCTTCAGTTCATCATGGGCCATACGAAAAGGATAATAGATCGCATATTAACAGATATGGATACATCGTCACATACTAAAAGTGAAAAAGAACATTCCGTCTAATCGGTATACACCTTCTACACCATAAAAAGGCTGAATCAGAGGTTCAACCCCTGATCCAGCCCATTAAACGTGCTATCTACCTTTACGGCTCAATTCCCCATACCAGCTGACCGTTCACATACCCGGTAACCTTATCATGGTTTGCGAACTGACTACCGGTTGCCTTGAACGAGTAATCGTTAGTCTGTGTGTAATTCGACCAATTGTTTTTGGAAAAGCGTGTTTGAATCTCTGCGCTCTGGCCCGCATTCAGTGATCCCGCCGCACTTGTAAAACCCACTTCAAGATAATGATCCGCTCCGGCAACTGGAGTCGCCAGTTTAACGAAATTGCTCGTTACATTCGCACTGCCCATACTGGCCCAGTCGGACCAGAAACTCTGAGCTTCCTCCCCGTCAATTGTATAGTAATACCGGAGTTTTACATCACTTAACGGAATAGCCGAATTGCCTGAGTTGATCAATTTGAACTTGGGTGAGACGCCGTTGGTGGATGCACTTGTATTGCCGTTAAAAGATTGAATCGTTAAATCCCCCGCTGGCACAGTAACCGTGCTATCTACGACGTTCACCGTTAGCACAGCGTCATTTCCTCCATTGAAGTGAAAGGTCAATACGTTCTGGCCCAGGGGAAGCGTCGCAAGATAGGATTTGTTCAGAACAACAGCAGAGCTGGATGCTGTATAATTCTGACCTGATACAAGCGTAACATCCCCCTTTGTGATGCTTGTGAGCTGACGGCCGTTTAAGGTGAGAGATACGGTAATATCCTGCGCGGGATTCGTCGCTTTATCAAATGTTGCATTCACAGGAGAAATCACAGCATTTGTACCCGGTGTTGAATCCACAATTTTGACTTTTAACACAGGGTCCTGGCCTTGATTAAAATCCAGAACAATCGAATGCTCACCAACTGGCAGGGTTGCCAGATAAGCTTTTTTCAACAGCAATGTGCTTCCGTTCAAAATATAGTCTGTCGTTGCGGTCAACGCATTGCTGCCTGCCCGGAGAGCAGTTAGCGTATTGCCGTTTGCATTCACGGTTACGGTTTTATCGCTTTGATTGGGTGTGTATTTGTCAAATTCGACGTTTCCAGGTGTGATGGATGCACTGGGGTTGGGATTGTTAACCTTTAGATTTGGCAGCTCATCCAACGTAATGACATAATCACTTTGATAAAGCGTTTTCAATGTTGCCGGGTAATTAAAAGCAGAACTCATCAGATGCTCACCATACCAAGGACAGAAGTACAGCCATCCTGATTTCTCCTCGGTCAGATTTTTCACGCTTGGGATCGTGTCGTTCTCCGTCATGGCTACCATTTTTGTACCGTTCGTCAACTCAACAAGCTTATAGAAAATCGAGGTAATCGCATCTTCATTCGGTACGCCGGACAAACCGTCATAACGGTTGTAAATCGTATTGTATTTATCATATCCGACGAGATCTACCTGATCATCGCCCGGATACCAGGCAGGAGAAGTGCTATATACGTAGCTGTTGTAGGTCCAGATCAGATTATGCAAGCCATACGTCTCGGTCAGTTCGGTATACAGCAGATCCCATAGCTCTTTGTACACTTCTGCGCCTGCCGAAGCCCACCAGAACCATGCACCTTCCCCGTTCAGCCCGCCGTTGCCTTCTGCTTCATGATACGGACGGAAAAGCACTGGCACATCGTTATCTTGCAAAATCAGTAATTGTTCTGCCAGATCCTCAATGGTCATCATCACGTATTGATACTCTTTCGTACCGGGAATTACCGCATTGGCTGTATTAAAATTCGTTTCTGTTGGCTTGTAGGTAGCCTCTTTCCAATCCACAAAGTCCCCGAGCTCATACGTATTGAAATTACGAGGCACATTGATATGCCAGGAAGCTGTTGCAATACCTTCACGGTTATTCACCCAATCAATCATGCGATCGGTTGTACCGTCCTCCCAACCATACAACGGATTATAGTTCATCAGATCAAAGCCACGGATTGCCGGATACTTTCCAGTCAGATCATGAATCCATTCGAATTCAAGCTCTGTATCTCCGTCATTCCCTCCTCCATAGATCTCTTGCTGACCAGAAATAATGTTGTTTCCGTATACCTCCGTTAAATAATTCATCAAAATTTGAGTTTCCGGTGTAGCTTCAGGATCAGTGAGAACTGGCTGCACATTCAGGGGATCCAGATCAGCATGATCCACTGTAAAAGTATCAAAATACGCGAAGCCCCAGCCAGCCTTCAGCTCAATCGTGTTGGCACCCTGATTCAACTTGTGAAAGCCAAAATCGAAGTCTGACCATGTTGTCGTGTAAGGCAGCATGTACGCCCCTTTCGTAACACCATTGACGATTAAATTTTGTGACCTGCCATCTGCACTGAGCTCCTGCATATATCGTGTGGAGATCGCGTACATGCCGGTTTCCGGGACAGTAACTGTGAAGGTTAATGTGCCAGAGTTCTGCATCCAGACAAATCCGGCACCTGAGAATCCGGGCTTGGGCTGCCCATAGATTGAAGTAACCACTTGAAGATCCGGGGTCAGCTGCGCATCTTCGCTTTCGATGGTGAACAATGGTGTGTCTGCATGAACGGGCGCTGTCATTAATCCAATCAGTAGGGCCAATGCCAGCATCATTGCGGTTGCCTTTTTGAGCAAATTTTTCATCAATTCCATCTTCCTTCCCAAGTGAAATATGATAATGAAATGTCAATGAACCCATTCATGATGGCGCTTTCATTTTAAACATAGCATGTACACCAATATTTGTAAATATATGGTGAATGAGAATGTTTAAAATTCTTTTGTACCAGTACTTTGAACATTATATTTCCTTTCTCTCATCCGAGTTGATAATTGACGAAAACGGTTCATAATCTAATCAATTTAGCGTATGAAACTTCATCTCACATTAGATGTGCACTTGAAAGAAAAACTGATAAACAACAAAAAAAAGCATTCCTATTCGGATGCTTTTTCACGTATGTTTCTTCAATTGCCCTTGCTTATGTCTGCGTCCTGCGTCCCGCCTCAACTTACGGTTTCCTCGGTAGACGTTTCTTTTACCACACAGCGTTCCCCTGCCTTGCGTACCGCCCGAATAATGCCACCGTAGCCGGTACAACGACACAGATTCCCGCACAATCCTGTTTCAATCTGTTCTTGAGAAGGCTCAGGATGCGCATCCAGTAATGCCTTGGTTGAGATCACCATGCCTGGAGTACAGTAGCCGCACTGGAAGCCACCTTCCTCCACAAAAGCCTGTTGAATCGGATGCAGAGTGCCTTTCTCCTCGCCGTGCAGACCTTCAATCGTCATAATGTCACTGCCTTCACATTGATAAGCCATGACAAGACAGGAATTCACGGGTTCTCCATCCATCAGAACCATACATGCGCCGCAGCGACCAACTTCGCAGGATACTTTGGTACCCGTTAGTTGCAAATGAGACCGAAGCACATCGACAAGTCGGGTCGTTTGCGCGATCTCCAGATGTTTCTGTTCGCCATTCACAACGGCTGTCCAATGATTCTCAAGTGGTTTACTCATGATGGACTCACTCCTTCCTGCAAAGGTACATTTAAAGGTCTGACCAGTTGTTCCCTCGGTACAGGAAGACGGTTAACCCATACGCCTGTCGCCTGGTGAATTGCAGCTGTTATGGCCGGCGCAAGCGCAACGGAGCCTATCTCACCGATCCCCCTAGGACCAAACGCATCACCTTCGGGTAAGTCTTCAATAGCCTCAACCTCCAGATTGGTATGAATATCCTGAATGGTCGGGATCAGATACGTGTCGAGGTTCGTGGTTACATAACGGCTGTCCTGCATGACCGCATCCTCCGTTAACGTGAATCCAAGCGCCATGACACTGCCACCTTCAATCTGTCCGATATAACCCATAGGGTTGATAACTGGACCTGCCGCAACAACATGGCGCGTATCAAGAAGCTTGGTTTCTCCGGTCAAAGTATTTACTTCCACCTCTGCCGCAACCGCCGCATACGTATACAAATAATGCCCGCCTACCACATTGTCCGGCGTAGTTGGGTAATCAAACTTTGTATCAAAAATCCATTCATCGGCTTCGCCCTGCGTTGCGAGTTCAGCATACGAGATCAATAAGCCTGATGAAACTCCCTCTTTCGCCAGGTATTGAGATGCACCTAAATAACTACTTTCAGCAGTTTGATCACTTTCAGTCCCTACCGCAACAATCTCAGCCACTTTAGTTCTTTCAGCCTTCTCTAGTTTTCCTGCTTCTTCAGACGTTTGATTTACGCCTTCCAGCGCCAATGCTACTTTCTTCTCGCTCTTTCCTGTCCCTTGCACCTCTGTTTCTACTTCTGAAGTTTCGGCAGGAAGCTGGCCTTTGCGCCATACACCACCAGGTCCTGTTACCAGTTCATCTGCCGGAACGCCTGACAAGGCAGAGGCAACAGTGAGAACACGGGAACGAAATGGAGTCTGCAAGCGTTGAAGAGCCATCCATGCCATCGTTGTTGAACGTGAAGCTGTACTTGATCCGCTGTGGGGCACACGATCCGTATCTCCGATGATAATACTGAGATCCGATGTACTGCATTGAAACAGATCACATAACATAATCTCCAGCGTTGCAATGAGCCCCTGACCAAATTCCTCGTAGCTGAACGCCACCTCAATCTTGCCTTCGTTGTTCAGGGACAGGCGGCCTCCTGCAGGATCTGGAATGCCATAACCCAGCCCTGCACCATGCATGGCGATGGCAGCTCCGATTCCGCGTTTGATCCACGGTGGCAGGGCAGGATGAGCCGGGGGACTCTGATGTTTTTGCCACAGTTCGGAGCGATCCAATGCCTCCCACACTTGGGACAGTCCATTCGTAACCAGAATGCGTTGATTCAGCGGTCCAGGATCATTCTTTTCCCTCATATTACGTCTGCGGAACTCCCAAGGGTCCATGTTCATGATTGCTGCAAGCCGATCCATCTGGCCTTCCATGGCAAAAATCGCCTGATTCCCGCCAAATCCGCGAAACTCACCTGACAGCCCGTTATTCGTATATACAGATACGCCTTCCACATCCACATTTGGAATAGCGTACGGTCCAAGGCAATGCTCGGTACAGAAGTTCAGTACGGGTGCACCGAGTGTGGCGTACGCTCCGGTATCTGCTGTTATACGGACACGATGCGCTTGGATGATGCCTTCTCGACTCATGCCGGTCTGCATTTCAATCTTCATTGGGTGACGTTTCAGTCCTGCACGCACGGATTCTTTACGAGAATTATGCATTTTCACAGGACGTCCGCATCTTAAAGCCAGTAGTGCACCATAGGGCTGTACGTTTAGTTCATCTTTTCCGCCAAACGAACCACCAATCGGTGAAGACACCACCCGAATATCTTCTTCAGGACAGCCAATGATGCGCGCAAGCTGCATCCGGTCTTTATAACCATGTTGCGTTGCCGCGTATACATTCAGCCTTCCCTCTTCATCCGGGACAAACAGGCCACCTTCTGTCTCCATGTAAGCATGCATCTGACGAGGCGTATAATACGTCTCTGTCACGATATGATCACAAGTGGCAAAAGCTTGCTCGGCGTCTCCACGTTTGATCTCCGTCCGATGCAACACATTACCTGGTCCATGCTCATGTAGCTCTGGTGCACCTGGAGCCAAGGCAGCGTCTGTACTATTCAGAGGTGTGAGTTCCTCATACACTACACGGATCGCATCCAGTGCAAGCGCCGCACGTTCCGGGGAATCCGCAGCTACCGCTGCAATGGCATCCCCAACATAACGTACAATATCCTCGCAGAACACAGGCTGATCCGGGGTCGCTATGCCAAAACGATTCAGACCAGGCACATCTTTGGAGGTCAGAACCGCATAGACACCTTCCAACGCCTCAGCTTCCGAAGTATCTATAGACAGTATACGAGCATGAGGATATTCGCTTCGCAATACTCTGCCATGAATCATGTCAGGTAGCGTCATATCCGTCAGATATTGAAGCTGGCCTGTAACTTTGGGTGCCCCATCTGGCCGCAGGTGCCAGCGTTTCCCGCTCTGTTTCCGATTCAGCAGCATGATGCCTCTCCCCCTTTGTGTGATCGAAGTCTTCTATTCGTGAAGTTCTTCCCATAGCCCGGCGCCAAGCATGTTGCCCGCGGTCTGTTTGCGATAATGTTCTGTTGCAAATGCATCGCCATACGTCGTAAATTCGTCAGTCACAGCAGCTGCAAGAGTCACCGCTTGCATAACAGTAGCTTCGCTACCAAGAAGCTGCCGTTCCGAATCCAGAAGTCGCATCGCCATGCCTGAGCCTCCACCAGCCGCAATCGCAATCTTGGTCCAGCGGTTATCCGAATCAATCTCACCGTATAACGCAACCGTCACCAGCGAAGCACTGAACGTCTCCCGTCGACCCAACTTGCGGTAAAAGGAAACTTCTCGTTCTGCATGTCTCTGCTCACTGTCCGCATCAAGCAGAGAGGACGGTTTCATTGGGATATGAATCGAGATTAATACATCCCCTGGATTACGGCTGCCATCCCATCCACCCTGAAGCCAGGAAGACACGCTGCGGGTCTCGATTCCGCTATCCGTCAACCACTGCAGCTTCGCATCATATACAAGCAAAGCAGGCAACGTATCCCCTACTCCGGACACAATATTCCCGCCAATGGTTGCCACATTACGAATGGAAGGGGCCGCAATTGCATTCACAGCTTCTTGCAGAATCGGCAGTTGATGCAGCAACGCTTGTGCAGCACATTCCTTTAATCGGGTCATTGCTCCAATGACTATTTCATCTCCACGAATAGATATACCGCTCATTTCAGGAATACGAGCCAGACTAATCATGTGTTCAGGCACTGGAACCAAGCCACCCTCCCACTGGGTTCGTAGCAATGTTCCACCTGCCGTGAAACAACATATCCCCTTGAGTCTACTTCTTAACGTTTGCAGTTCTTGCAGGTTCTCAGGTTGCCATACCGATGGCATGGCTCCAGAACCGTATGCCGGTGTTACCATGGCTGCATCCCCTTTCTCTCTCTTCCTTGGGCAGGAAATTCAACCGTCTGATCCAGATAATTCTTCAAATCATATGAGAGTTCAGCAGCAACGTCAATTACCTTTACATCGTTTTGGATAAATGTATAAAACCTGCGTTCTATTTGTGCTTGATGCATCACGATCTATCGAAAGCTAACATTGGCTCTCTTTCACCATACGTGAAAAGAAGACAAATAGGCCAACCAGACTGCCTGGCTGACCTGATCATGTTATTAAATTATACATAGTTAATAATCTTCTCCTGTTATTTAGTCTGTCTGCTGTGATTCATATACATGACTCAGAATGCGTTCCAATTCCGGTTCTGTATCCGCATCCCAGAAACTAGTCTCAGACAGTGGTACATGTACACCTGAATAGTTAGCGCTGCGCATAATCTTGCGTGCCCCCTCATCTCCATGCAAGGACAACAGAGGACCGAACATATGGGAGCGAAAAGCAACGGGCGGCTTGCCTCCCTCACCGTCGGTAGCTGCGACATAGTCACTTAGCTTGTGGATAGCCAGTGCTGTGGTCACCTGATTAATATCCTGTGCTTGTAATAAAGGCTGATCACCCAGTAACATGAGAATGCCCTCCGGTTTGTACTCCATGGCCGACAATACGCCAGAATGAAGAGAATTGGCCATGCCGCAGGCATAGTCAGCACAGACCACAATTCGAAGTCTTGCTGTGGGATGATAGGCATACGTGGCTGAATCAATCCATTTTACAGGTAGCCATGCCAGCGAATCTTCCGGTTTGACCACACAGACCACTTGATCTAGCTCCGAATTCAACGCAGCTTCCAATGACCATGCAGCCAGTGACCTTCCGTCAGGCATGACAACCGAGAGTTTATCCCGACCAAGGCGACGACTCTTACCTGCTGCCAGAACTATGCCCGTCATTCGCATGTGCAACGCTCCCCCTCTGCACCTCAGAACTCAAGGAAGAAACCTTATGTTTACATGCGATCAATTCCGCTGCAATGCTGATGGCGATCTGTTCGGGACCGTCTGCTCCGATGCTCAAACCAACGGGAGAATGCACATATTTCAACGGTGGTAAGCCATCCAGCAGACGGGCTGTTCGTGTTTTGGAACCCATGATGCCAAGATACGCGTACTCACAGTCCACTACCATCTCCAACAGTTCACGTTCGCGGGGAAAATTGTGACTCATTAAAATCAAATAATCTCCGTTGTTTACGTTTAACAGAGGCATAATCTCACGTGGGAAACCAAGTACAAGTTCAGCTTCAGGGAACCTTTCCGAGGTGCATAAGGACTCTCGCCAATCGGCTACAACTACTCGGAATCCTGCGGATTGGGCGAGTCTGGCAACAGGAATAACATCATTCCCGGCTCCGATGATAATCAGGCGAGGTTTAGGCGTGTACAGCGAAGTAAGTTGCTGCGGGAGGTCCCAGGGATTCGTTGAAACCGTGTTGTTTGTCACTATTTCAGCATCAGACTCAGAGATATGTTGTGAATCACCGGATAGATGGGAAGAGTGAGATTCGTTTGACAAAACAGGTACCACTTCAGGCACAAGCGTAAGGCGAGGTATGTCGGGAGAATATTGTTTTGATGCCGTATGTTCATGCTTGATATTACCACTGCTGTGTTGTACCTCAATTTGCAATGAAGCTGGATTATAATTCGCCACGCGATCATGAAGAGGGACGAGCGAAGGACGCAAGATTGGCTGACGCCGAGTACCCGTTGGTTCAATCCGTTTCCAGCCATATTGAACCTTCGTATAATCATCTTGGAACGTTCGGGTTAACGCTGTTGCAATGCCGGATTGAAAACACTCGTACATCTTATGCAACGTATCTCGGAGTTCACCACACACAGGTTCAAGCAACACAACAACGAGTCCGCCGCAGCCAATCGTCTCCCCCCAGGACAGATCATCTTCGGGACGCATGTCGTACTCCGCAAACTCAATCTGCTTCGTATCCAGCACACGGCTCACCCGGGCCTGAAGATCACTCTCCAGACATCCCGGACTGATACTGCCAACCATTTTGCCATCCTCGGTCAACAGCATAGAGACTCCCTGCTTACGGTAAGCATGGCCCTCTACCTTAATCGCTGTTGCGAGCACGCAGCGCGGTTCACGGGCTGCGATTGCACACAGATCATGCATTTCCATAGCGGTCTCCATCCTTTCTGGAAGTGCATAAACTTCCTTCGATCAGATACGTTTCATCAATCTCGCGATACTCTTATCCGACTCACGCAGCACAATGCCACGATCAATCGTCTGGATCTTACGATTCTTGAGGACAATGCTGCCATCGATAATCACGGTGTCCACACAACTTCGTGTTGCAGAATAGACCACACGGGAATAGACATCCGTCTCATAGGAAGGGTACGTGTGGAAATCATCCAGATCCAGCAGCAACATATCTGCCTTTTTGCCCACTTCGAGACTGCCAATTTCCTTCGACAAGCCAAGCACCTCTGCACCGCCCATGGTAGCCATACGCAATACGGTCCGGGCATCCATCACCGTTGGACCATGAGGAATCTTCTGCATTAGGGCCGTGAGGCGCATCTCCTGAAACATATCCAGATTGTTGTTGCATGCGGCGCCATCTGCCCCGATTCCAACCGCGATCTGTCGATTCAGCAGATCCGGAATATCTGCTACCCCGGAGGAAAGTTTCATATTTGATCCAGGACAGTGAGTGACTTTGACACCGCGCTTGCGGATGATCTCCTTCTCTTCCTCACTCAGCCATACACAGTGTGCCAGTACCAATCGGGGGGTCGCCAGACCGATATGATCGAGGTATACGATGTTACGCATTCCGCGTTCGTGTTCTACCAGTTCAATCTCTCCGCGATTCTCGGAGGCATGGGTGTGGACTTTGACATGATATTTATTCGACAGGTCGCGCACCTCTACCAGCAATTCTTCGGTACACGATACAACGAAGCGTGGACAGAAAGCATATTGAATGCGACCTCCGCCAAACCCGTTCCATTTCTCTAGCAGATCCACACTCTGTTGCAGCGAAGTTGCTGTATCCTCACGCAGGGGTTCCGGAACTTCGTCCCCATGATCCATCATCACCTTGCCAGAGATGACCCGGATGCCGCTCTGTGCCATCGCCTGAAACGCCGAGTCCGTGTGATGTACCGTCTCCATATCCAAAATGGTCGTGGTTCCGCTGGAGATCAATTCGCCCAAACCGAGCATTGCCGAATAATACACGGACTCCTCATCATGTGCTGCTTCCAGCGGCCAGATTCGTTGACGGAGCCAATCCATCAGTTCCAGATCGTCCGCACGTCCACGGAACAAGGTCTGACACAGATGAATATGCGTCTGAATGAAACCAGGCAGCAGCACTTTGCCACGAGCATCAATGACTTGGTCAGCCTGAACGTCGATGTGCGCTGCAATTTCCTTGATTTTGTTATCCTCGATCAACAGATCTCCAATGAACACTTCCTCTTCTGCATTCATCGTCACAAGCTGTGCACCTTTCAGCAGGATCGTTCCCATGCCAATCTCCCCTATCTGTGTCTGTCTATATATTACAACTCATACATATTTACACTTGCATTCCGATGACAGACCAATCTTCCGATCGCTGTTATCGTGTAAATATCTAGTTGAACTTATAAATGTCCAATGTAGCTGTTACCATCCAATAGCCATACCATCACCTCTAGGGTCTGCCGCGCCACTAATCATGCCGTCCTCACGAATGACAATGCCTTGCGACTGTCCCATAATGCCGTCCCACGGCGCTCTCGCTTCAACGTTATGTCCCCATTGGGCAAGGGTTGCACATACGTCATCGTGATATCGGTTCTCCACACGCATCGTATCGCCTTCTTCGCCCCAGGTACGTCCATACACCCAACGCGGCAGGCTGATTGCTTCCTGAATGTTCAGCCCATAATCAAGCACTCCGGTAAGCACAGATAATTGTGTCTGCGGCTGCCCTTCTCCCCCCTGTGTACCCACGAGCATATAAGGTTTGCCATCTCGTGTAACAAGGCCCGGCATGAGGGTATGGAATGAGCGTTTGTTCGGTTCCAGTACGTTGGCATCTCTCGGATCTAAGGAGAAAAAAGACCCCCGGTTCTGCATGATAACCCCCGTATCCCCCGGAACATACGCTGCACCGAAGTCAAAATACAGGCTTTGGATGAATGAAACGGCATTGCCTTCGCTATCAACCACCGCTGCATACGCCGTGTCCTGACCTATCGTTTTGGACAAAAACGGTTGTGCCACAGGTGGAGCAGATTGAATCTCATTCCACAATTGGTCTCCGTAACTCTTGGATAACAGAAGATCCAGCGGAATGTCCCTGAAATCCGGGTCCGTCAGATAACGGTCACGATCACGAAACGCCTTTTTCACCACTTCCGCCATCAGATGATAGAATTCAGGTGAGGTACGTGCTACAGAGGACAGATCCGTATGCTCCAGCATATTTAACATCATCAGCATCGAGAATCCCTGCGAGTTGGGCGGCATCTGATGAACTTCATAGCCACGATACTCCGTGCTAACGGGTTTCACCCACTCGCCACGATGTCCTGCAAAGTCTGCTGGGGCAAGCATGCCCCCATCCTCACGAATAGCTGAAGTCAGACGATCCGCGAGTTCTCCTGTATAAAAAGTATCTCGCCCTTCCGTCTGAATCAGACGAATGGAGGCAGCAAGATCAGGCTGGATCAGCAGTTCACCTTCCTGCAAAAGTGTACCCAAAGGCGCAAATACCGCTCGCAGCGGTGTATGGCCCATAATGAAATCTTCATCCCTTTCCATCCACAGGCGGAGATTCCGGGATACAGGGCATCCTTTTTCCGCATACTGCGCGGCAGGTTCAAGCAACTGCTCCCACGTTAACTTTCCGTACCGAGACCATACTTCCCACCAGGCATCCACCATTCCCGGAACCGTAATGGCACTAAGCACTCCTCGCTGAGGGATGGCATTCATGCCCATCGCTTTGAACGTATCCGCATGAATGCCTGCGGCTGAGCGGCCACTTCCGTTATAGGCGGTAATCTCACCGCTGGCTCCGTCATGAATCAGGAAGAAGGCATCCCCGCCAAGTCCGGTCATATGCGGATATACCACACCCAGAGCTGCACTGACCGCAACAGCAGCATCATAAGCATTACCGCCCTGCTGGAGGATAGAACTTCCAACTGCACTCGCTAGATAATGAGGAGAGGTGACCATAACCTCTCTGGAGATTGGCATCTGGTTTAACATAAGGCACCCTCCTTCCCTGCATACACATCCAATGCGGCCTGCACCGCTTCACCGGCTGGTAATACGTGACGATGACGGAGAAGAACAGCTTCCAGCGCTCCCAGCACATGAAGTACGTTCTTGCGTTGGCAGCTGAATCCCATTGTACCGATCCGCCAGATCTGCCCTTTCAATGGTCCAAATGAACTGGCAATCTCAATGCTGAAATCGTTCAGCAACATGCTGCGCACCGACTCACCATCGATCCCCTCCGGAATCGTGATACAAGTGACCACCGGAAGTTTACTGGACATATCCCCATACAACTGTAGTCCCATTCCCTGAATTCCAGCAACCAACGCACGTTCATTCACCAGATGTCTCTGGAACCTTGCCTCCAATCCTTCTTGCAGCAGAATACGTAATCCTTCGTGAAGACCGTAGAGCATGGAGGTAGCTTCTGTATGGTGGTTCAACCGTGCTGAACTCCAGTAATCCTGCAATTGGCTCAGGTCAAAATAATTGCTGGCAATCGTGCGGCCTTCTGCCCTCGCACTGGTTGCATCTCGCAGTCCGCGTTCAACTGTTTTGCGGCTCATCAGTTTCTGCTCCACTCGACTGTTGTATGTGAGAGGTGCCATCCCTGAAGGAACAGACAGGCATTTCTGCGTACCACCCATTACCGCATCCAGATGCCACGCATCCGTCTCCACCGGAGTCCCACCAATGGTAGCCACAGCATCCACGACGAGTAAGATATCAAGGTCGCGACAGGCTTTGCCAATCTCAGCAAGGGGCTGCATCTGACCGGTGGAAGTCTCACCGTGAACCATTGCAACCAGACTTGGTTTATGGGTATGGATCGCCTTGATCACTTCTTCCGGATCAAATACCGTTCCCCATTCCGTTTCGAAAAAGACAACCTCGGCACCACAGCGTTCCGAGATTTCAACGAGCAGATGTCCGAACCGCCCGTAGATCGGGACGAGAACTTTATCACCGGGCTGGATCAGACTGACCAACACAGCTTCAATGCCTGAACGGGATGTACCATCGACTGGATAACACCACTCGTTATCTGTCATATATAACTCTCGCAACATCGCCATCGTCTCGTTCATCAAAGATGTGAACTCCGGGTCAAACTGCCCCAGGATCGGAAAGGATAATGCTCTAAGAACACGTGGATCAACTTCAACCGGCCCCGGGGTCATAATGGTCCGCAAGGACGGAGATAACTCTTTATAGGTGGACATCTTCATTCAACTCCCGTAACCGTATTTATAGAGTAGCCGGACCAGAACCCGAAAACCGTGCATCAGGTCTGCTTCAGCTGTATATTCAAGTGGATTATGACTAATACCGTCCTGACTCGGTACAAAAATCATGGCTGTTGGACAAGCCGGCTGAAAAATCTGCGAATCATGTCCCGCGCCGCTTGGCATTAACCAGTAGGACAACTGCTCCTGCTCACAGGTATCTTGAATATCTGAGATCATCTCTGCATTCATAGGAATGGGCGTCACCGACAGATGTTCTTCCCAGTCCAGTCCAAGCTGCTGCTCGGCTGCGATACGACTAAATGCCTGGAGCATATCCTGCCAGCAGCGATCAATACTCTCCTGCCGGATATGGCGGATATCCAGTGAAAACACCGCCCGTGCTGCAACCACATTCCCAACACCCGGATCAGCTGTAATTCGCCCAACTGTGGCTACCAGCGGTTCTCCTGCTTCCAATGCGACATTCCTTACTGCAGTAATCATCTCGGCTGCTCCGGCAAGTGCGTCTTTGCGCCAGGACATCGGCGTCGTTCCTGCGTGATTCGCTTCCCCGCTTACGGTAATACTGAACCGCTTCTGACCTACGATATCGGATACAACTCCAATCGAATGTCCAAGACGTTCCAGAACCTGACCTTGCTCAATGTGAAGCTCAATAAAGGCACCGTAATTTTTCGCGGCAGGTCTATATGCACTATCAGGTCCAAAACCCGCATCCCGGATCGCTTGTGCAAAGGTAACGCCGTCTTGATCCTTCAGATGCTCTACATCTTCCAGAGCCGTTATTTCTGTTATACTGCGTGAACCCCAATACGCAAAAGGGAATCGACTTCCCTCTTCTTCGCATAACGATACCACTTGAAGTGTTCGCTTCGGTGCTCCAAAATGCTTCTGTAAATACTCCAAAGCAAGAACACCCGCCACCACACCGTAAGCACCATCATATTTGCCACCATACACCACGGTATCAATATGTGATCCGGTCACAATCGGTAATGCTTCTGCACCAGTTGATGTTTCATCAATTTCGCTCTTCAATGTGCCATACAGATTACCAGACTGGTCAAATTCGGGAGACAGCCCTTTCTCCTGCATTTTGGCTGCAAGGGCACCTTGTGCTTCACACCAAGCCGAGTCATACAACAGTCTTGTAACGCCGCCCTGTGCATCCGCGCCATATGTCGACAGCCAGTCAAGCATGGCTTGCAGCTCCACCTGTTCCACATCCGGCAAAGGAAGAGGTGCATTATTTGTACCGGATGACCGGTATACTCCAGATTCTGTCATGGCGTCTCCTCCATTCCCGCTTCGATGGGACTAGAAGAGTAAGCCACAATGTGTTGCCCGAGAGGCACAGGAGATAATCCGGATTCCGAGTTATATACCCGTTGCCCACGGCAAAATACGTCTGCAATCTGACAGTTAAATGTACGTCCCACATAAGGGCTCTGTTTATGCGTATAGAGCAGATCCTCCGTGTTCAGGGTTGTGCTTCTCTCCCAGTCAATCAGGACCAGATCTGCATCCTTGCCAATTGCAATCTCTCCTTTGTTCTCCAGACCAAGCCTTCTGGCAGGCTGCAGGGAGAGCACTCTTCCGAGCAACGGGAGGTTGATATTGCGCTGAAGATGTCCGTCTTCCAGCATGATCAGCAGTGTGCTTTGCGCCCCGGATATACCGCCCCAGATTTCAAAAAAGTTATCGGATTGTTTCATGGATGGCGGACATGGAGAATGGTCTGAGGCAATAACATCAATCAATCCCGAAGTCAGTGCATCCCATAACTGCTCCTGCTCGGAAGAGCTGCGAAGCGGTGGAGCACATTTCGCAACTGCACCCAGTCGGACCACATCCTGATCGATCAACGTCAGATAATGAGGGCATGTCTCCGAAGTCACGTCTTGCCCACGCCGTTTTGCTTCTGCAATTAGATCCAGGGCTTCCCAGGTGCTAATATGCACAAAATGCAGCGCACACCCGGTCTGTTCACCGTATTTCAACGCTCGCGCAACCGCGACGACTTCGGCTTCCACAGGACGGGACTGGACATAGTCCATCGGTTCATTCTTTCCCGCTGCAATGCTTTTTGCACCGAGTTCGGCAACTATGCCTTCGTCCTCTGCATGAAGTGCCAGCACACGTTTTAATTTGGCAAGTTCATTCATCCCGTCCAGTAACGTATGATCATCGGCTCTGGCAAAAATATCTTCCCCATCTCCACCTGGCTCGGACATAAATGCCTTGAATCCGGCAGCACCCAACCCTGCCAGTGGAGCAAGTTCCTCACGATTGCCGGGAACCAAACCTCCCCAGAAGGCATAATCAACATAGGATTGGTCGGCAGCTGCTTTCTTTTTCATCTCCCATGCTTCCGGCCTTGTGGTTGGTGGTACACCGTTAAGCGGCATATCGACATAGGTCGTGATTCCACCTGCGGCAAGAGCTGCCGAACCCGATCGAAATCCCTCCCAACTGGCGAGTCCGGGTTCATTGAAGTGTACATGAATGTCCACGACACCCGGCATCACTGTAAGCCCCTCAGCTTCTATGATGCAAGTTGCTTCACCAGCGGTCAGCCGCGTGGATAGTTCCGTTATTTTTTCACCAGTTATACCAATATCCAGTTGTTCTACCCGATCTCTCAGCACCACCCGGGCCCCCCGGATGATGGTATCAAATGTTGTCATGTGGATGACCCTCCTACTGAATCAGAACCGGATGTGTGCATGTTCAGCTTCCCCGGTATGTACTGTAACCCCCTGGAGCAATCAATAACGGAATATGATAATGTCTTGAGGCATCAGATACGGCAAAACGAATCGGAACAATCGTCCATAATGCCTGGCCTAGCTCCTCCAACGAACGCTGTGCGTAATAACTCTCGACATGGAATTGAAGCTCATATATGGCTGGCTCCAACTTGCCTCCATCCATCAGCGGTGCATCCAAACGTCCATCCGCATTGGTAACCGATTCAGCCACTTTTGTCTTGCTTTCCTGCTCCCCATCCCTCTTCAGGGTATACAGCTCGATCCGAACACCCGCAGCAGGCACGCCTTTGGATGTATCCAGCACATGAGTTGTAATTCGTCCATCAGACAGCGCCATTAGACGTCACCTGCTTTCCCGGAGTCACGGCCGTCTGTTCCCAGATCATCCCTTGTCATCGAGAACCCCTGGAATCCATATGGCGGTCTCGGCTCGGTAAACACTTTGCCTTCCCCCTCTTTTACTTCCTCCAGCACTGTCTCCCATGTCCGATTGTTGGACTCAAATGAAACCTCACTCAGTTGCTCAAATCGACTTAACAACCTTCGTCCAATCTGGTAGATCAGATGTTGAATGGAAGCGGATCGACACTCATGAAATACCGCAGCAGCCAAATCTCTGACCTGTTCCGCCGCTACATACCGTCCACGCTGATCGTCCATGCCATCTCTCGGATCTTCATAACGCCAATTGATGTTCAGGAAAATAAATAACGGTCTATCCCTTGTCTCTGGAAGAGTGGTATATTCATCCTGCATAAATCCGGCAAATTCACTGCCTTTGACCTTGATCAGTCTCAGATCGGCTACACCACTGAAATGGTTGCTGAGTTCAATCGAGTCTCCTGATCGTTCTGCTTCCACGGCAGCTGTCGCCCGATCATTCTGCGAATAACGAAATACGAGCGCACTTGGTCGATAACTTCCTTCTAATCCAATGGGTATATCTTCAAACGGAATCTGGTCCGCTGTCATCTGAACCTTGCTCATCTGCGGATACGTCTCCAGGAAACGCCGACTTACCAGCGCAAGAAATCCTTCCACCGTCGCTCCTGTGTAATCCGCTGCATGTTTGAGAATGAAATTTTTCATCGAATCGGTTGCGACCACCAGCGAATTATCCCCTTCTGCAAAAGAAGGCAAGAATTCATCCCCCTGCACAGCCACCTTGATGTTCAATCCAAACAGAATATTACTGCGTCCCATAAAAGGAGATTCCGGAATGGACTGTATACCCGTCAACGGTTTGGCATAGGAACGGTACATCCACACATCCCCTTTGCCGTAATACATGGTCCGCTGCTGGACTGCGGCTGGCTTGCTCACGAACTCATGTTCATGACCGATCTGTGCAAGCCACTGCTCCAAACGAATGCCCGCAATTTTGAATACTTCCTTCATTGCAGTCTCGAATTCTTCTTCCCTGCCTCGGCGATGACGTTGCCTCATGGATTCGAGGATGGAGCTTGCGGTATGGCCTTTTACGGCCAATATGAAAGGAAAGCCAAATTGGCTTGTATATGCTTTGTTTAATTGTTGAAGTTCGTTGTATTGCTCTTGTGAGAGTGAATCAAGTCCTGCACCAGCCTGCTCCTGAACGGAGTTGCTGCTCATGCTGATTCGTGCTCCAAGATCCGGGTGATTTCGAAGCAACTGAAACTTCACTTGGTCATCCGATGCCTGAACCACGTTTTTCATCACTTTCATCATCTGTTCAAATGAATCAAAAGGTCGTGAAAGCCCTGCACGCTCAGCCACCCATGGTGATTCCTCAAATAAGCCGCCAAACGTATGCACAAACTGTGTGATAGACCAGTTGTTAACAAGTTTAATTAAGTCACTCATGTTAGAACCTCCGGTCTGTTGTGGATTATTGTTCTTCATTCTAAGTGCCGTTCAATGTCGCGACAACAATATTTACGCAATTTTGTAATATAACATAACATCAGAGTTGTGATTTGTTTGCTGTGCACGGGAAGATCAGCTTTTGTTGTCCTCAAACATGAAAAAACCGCACTCCATCAACGGAATGCGGTTCTTGGGGGTCTAACCCGCTAGCATTGTCATGTTGCACAATTTGCGGTCTAGAGTTGGACATTGTGCGGTCTTGCAGCTGCTTTGTCCCGCACGAACTTGCGGAAGGTGAATACCAGCTTTAACTTAAGCAGATCATTCGTTTTCTTAAAGTCCATTTGCAGCAAGCTGCCGACTTTCTCCATCCGATAAGTGACCGTGTTGCGATGCACAAACAGTTGTTTGGCAGCTTCATTGATCAGTCCATCATTTTCGATAAAGGACTCCAATGTATTCATCAATACCTGATTGGGGTCACCGTCCCTGGCAAGTAACGGTTCAAGTACTTTGTTGCAGTAGTTCTCCATGATGTTATCCGGTACGTGTTGAAACACATAGGCAAATTCAAGCATTTCAAATTGCAACGCACGGTCTTTCATACCAAATCGACGAGCCAGTTGTCGTGTATCCAGACACTCCTGGTATGCTTCACGGAGCGATTTGGGTTCATGTTTCATTTTGCTGATCCAGAAGCGTGGAGCCGGTGCCCCTTTCGCTTCTTGGGCTGCCAGAACATCACCGAAACGGCTCAACAGAAAACTCGACAGCTCCTCTCCATAATCTCGCCCTGTTGGACAGGTGTAGATGGACAGAATGCCATCCTCAATCTGAAAATGCTGTGAGGCCGTGAATTGCATCAGCGGATTGTATTGCAACTCACGATGAATCTGTTTAAGTAGCTTTCCCTCGGCAAACAGAGTCGGCTCAAGTGTAATCAATACGCACTGATAGGTTCCCTGGAACAGATGTACACCTTTGTTTTCACTCAAAGTGGTCAATTCCTGAACAGTCATTTTGTTATCCAGATACTGTGAAAGCAGTGTACGCATCTCATCTTGCACGGTCGGATTAATATGCTCACGATAAGTCATATCCATATAAAATGCCAGCACATCGGCAGCCTGTTGAAACAGCTCTTCCTCTGCTCGAAGCGATAGGGCTGAATCCGTAAACACAAGCAACGCCCCGTACTCTTCATCATTCTGCTTGATCGGTACGCGATGACAACTTCCCTGATTCCATTTCACTCGGTGCATGACGGATTTCCAAGGCCAGCCTTGGGTTACAGCATCCCCTGCAATGCCTTCACTACCATACAGTACATGCCCACGTGAACCAATGACGGCAAGCGGATAGTTCAGCACCGTGGCAAGTTCGGCGAACACATTCCGATGTGGCTGCTGTTGCAGTGCAAACTGCATTAATTTTTTCTGCTTTTGCACAACCTCATGCAGCAATCGGTTGCTACGTTCATGTTCAGCCTTGAACAAGGCATTCATCTGGTCCGAGAAGGTGAATTGAAAGGGGAGCTCAAGCAGTGGCAACCGAAGTCGATCGGCTTCTTCGACAATACCTTGGGGAATGGACTGCCAGAAACGCCCCAGCTTGATGCCGAGTCCTGCGCAGCCGCGTTCATTCAAACGTCGCATCAAACGCAGTGCATCCGTCTCACTGTCTTTCATAATAAAAGCGGTGGTGAACAACATTTCTCCGGATTTGATCCAATCCGCGATATCAGGAGCGTCCATGACATTAACGGATTTCATCATCCGTGAAGTCCCTTCTCCACCCGCAACCAGTTTGGCCTCTGACAACGGGTACACCTGTAAAGCCTCTTTAACCGTAAGTTGCATGGACAATACCTCCCATATATATAACACAATATTATGTCATTCTGGTTAACGAAACTAAATTTCGCATTGTTTTTCTAATTAAATCCATATTTATGCGTTCAACTTTTATTTGTTGTTAAGTATTATAACATCAATTTTCTGAATAAAGCTTACACGGCAAAAAAATAAAACCTATGACCTAATTACAGCGCAATTTCCTGTAATCGGCATAGGTTTTTAGATCAGATTTCCATGGTTTCGTGATTCATCCATAATTTCATACGGGATAATACATCTTTGATATTCAATGGCTTGCTTAGATAGTCCGAAGCACCTGCTGCAATACATTTCTCCCGATCCTCTTTCATGGCCTTGGCTGTCAGCGCAATAATCGGAAGCTGGGTCATACCAAGCCGTTCACGGATCTGGCGAGTGGTCTCATAACCATCCAGTTCCGGCATCATAATATCCATCATGATGATATCAGGTTTGACTCCTCCATGCTCCAACAATTCCAGACACTCGTACCCGTTCTGCGCTGAAATGACATTCATACCGTATTGCTCAAGGGCGTTAGCCAGGGCATATACATTACGTATATCATCATCAACGACAAGTACTTGGCGTCCGCTGAGCAACGCTTCTTCCAGAGGTGTCAATAAAACATCCGATTGTCCGGAAGTGATTGAAGGAAGCTTATTGATCTCAGGTGTAGTGGTAGCCACTTCATTCAGGAACAACCGCGATGCATTCATAGTCTCAGGTTCATCTCTTCGCAGTGGCAGGAACAGCGTGAACACACTGCCATGTCCTTCACGACTTGTAGCCGAGATTGAACCCCCCAGCAAATTCGCAAGCGATTGAGAGATAGACAGGCCAAGTCCGGTTCCCCCGTATTTACGTGCTGTAGCTCCATCCGCCTGTTTGAAAGCATCGAAGATCTGCACGAGTTTGTTATCCGCAATTCCGATCCCTGTATCACTGATGGAAAAAGCAATCACGTCGGTCTCTTGATCTTTCAATTCAGGATGAGCCAGACTCATTTTGGAGATGGTTAAGGCAACTTCACCCTCACTGGTGAACTTGAATGCGTTCGAGAGCAGGTTTCGGAGAATCTGATGCAATCTCATCTCATCCGTCACGATCGTTTCCGGTAAAGGACTTTGGAGCTGAATTCGGAAATCTATTTTTTTCTGTTCCGCTGTTTTCAGGAAATACTGGTTCATAACTTCAGGAACACTGCCCAGATAGACATCATCGAAATCCACTTCCATCTGTCCAGCTTCCACCTTGGATAGATCCAGAATATCATTGATCAGATTCAGCAGGTCTTTTCCTGATTTGTGAATGACTGAAGCATAGTTCTGCTCTTCACTATTCAAGTGTTGATTTTTATTTTCAGACAATATCTCAGATAAAATCAACATGCTGTTGAGCGGTGTCCGCAGTTCATGGGACATGTTCGCCAAGAATTCGGATTTGTACCCCGAGCTCGTTCGTAACTGATCCGCCACAACCGAAAGTTCATTGGCTGATGTCTCTGCAGCACTCTTCTGTACTTCCAGACGATCGTTCAGCATATGAAGCTCTTCGGTCTGCATTTGCAATTCCTCCGTCTGAGACAACATTTCTTCGGTCTGAGCCTGAAGTTTCTCTGATTGTGCCTGTAATTCTTCATTCAGAACTTGTGACTCATCATATAATTGCTGTAACTCCATGCGAGTGACGGTCGAGTGTAGTGAAACACCAAAAATATCCGTCAGTTCTTGCATCAGCTTCATATCATTCTCTTGCAACGGCTTCATTGAAGCGAGCTCGATTACCGCAATCGTTCTACCTTCGAAGAGGACCGGTACGACAGTAAGTGATGTGGCAGATGTATACCCAAGACCCGAAGAAATTCGGATATAATTCTGGGGCAGATCATTCATGCGTAAAACTCGCTTCTCCACAGCACTTTGACCTACAAGCCCCTCACCCGGAGCAAGCGACACTTTACCGAGCGAACGTTCTTTCTCTCCATCCCCAGCATATGCAGCCAAGCGCAGCAGTCGATTGTCTTTCCAGTAATATAAGACGCTATAGGGAACTTCAAACAACATGGCTAGCTCGTTCAGGAACAAGCGGGACAATCCTTCCAGATTGGTCGGGTTCTGTAAGAGTGTGGCAATGCCTGTAATCTGGTCCTTGACCCGATTCTGTTCCTGTACTTCATCCAGTAATTTGTTGGTTTCGTGGCCCAGGTCTCCCACTTCATCATGTGTGCGCACCTGAATCCGCTGTTTCAGGTTTCCACCTTTGGAGATATCACTGATGGTCTGCATAACATCTCGCAACGTTTTGACGATATTTCCTGATATCACAATCGCGGCTGCAATGGATAATGCTGCAATAATACCCCACAACGTGTACATAATCGTCAGCAGTGTGGAACTGCGTCTGGCAAGTTCAGTCACCCTCGCCTCGGTCAGAGTGATCTCCGTGTTACGGAAGGTTGTAAGTTGCGAGCGCAGTAGATCAATTTCAGTTTTACCCGGATCAGATTCGAAGAATGCAACAACTTTCGCTTGATCCCCTTGCTTTTTCAAGTCCACCGACGGCTCCCCAGCAATCTCAATCCAGCGTGTAATATGAGCTTTGATGCTTTGCAGACTCTGCTGCTGTGAAGGATTATCGCTAATGAGAGCATTCAACTGATCATAGTTGGAACTCCACTGGGATAGGCCTTGGGAATAAGGCTCCAAGTAACTTTCATTGCCTGTAATCATGAATCCACGCTGTCCTGTCTCCATGTTCAAGACATTTTTTTCAATCGCGTTGGTCAGATTATGTACTTCCAGATCATGATGGGAGATAAAATCATTCTCCTTCTGTAACACATTAATTTGGGCCGTAAGCACTAACAGAACAGCTCCAAACAAAAGCACAACCACAAGATAGCCCAATAAAATTTTGGAGCGTATCGTAAATCTTCTCGTTTTTGACAACGCGGAAACCTCCAAATATATACGAATCCCATAATTAAATTAAAACTGGTGCATATGTAGTTTATATGTATACGTATAGTCTGACAAGCATTAAGTTCATCGGTAATCATAAGAAAAACGACCTGCTTGTGCAGGTCGTCCTCTTCAGTGATCTATATTGCTCATTATGGCTGATTTTAGGCCTTTGGAGCGATCATTTTGGCCGGATCGACATATTGATCAAATTGCTCTTCGGTAAGCAGGCCCGTTTGTAACGTCGCCTGTTTCAAGGACAAGCCTTCTTTATGTGCAAGTTTCGCGATTTTGGCTGCATTCTCATAACCAATATGCGGGTTGAGCGCTGTAACCAGCATAAGCGAATTGTTCAGATTATGTTCAATCTGATCCAGATTAGGCTCAATGCCTACGGCACACTTGTCATTAAACGCAATAATGGAGTCCGCCAGGAGTTGCACGGATTGCAAGAAGTTATAGATGATAACCGGTTTGAATACATTCAGTTCAAAATTACCCTGACTTGCCGCAAAACCAATCGCTGCATCATTACCCATGACCTGCGTAACCACCATAGTAATGGCCTCGCTCTGAGTTGGGTTGACTTTACCTGGCATAATGGAGCTGCCTGGCTCATTCTCAGGAATACGAATCTCGCCCAATCCACTACGAGGGCCACTGGCCAACCAGCGGACATCATTGGCAATTTTCATCAAATCAGCTGCGAGCGCTTTAACCGCACCGTGCGCATACACAACTTCATCATGACTTGTAAGTGCGTGGAATTTGTTAGGTGCAGATACAAAATCTTTCCCCGTATGTTTGCCAATCTCCTTGGCAGTGAAGTCCCCAAAGTCCGGATGCGCATTAATGCCCGTTCCGACAGCTGTACCGCCAATTGCAAGCTCCTTCAGATACTGTACACTTTCACGGATCATACGCTCACTCTTGCCCAGCATGGCTTCCCAACCACTGATCTCCTGGCCAAGCGTAATTGGTGTTGCATCCTGGAGGTGAGTACGTCCAATCTTGATAATATCCTTGAATGCATCCGACTTGTCTGCAAAAGTGGCTTTTAATACCGCGATTGCTGGCAAAAGTTGATCCTCAACAGCCAGAACACCTGCGACATGCAGAGCCGTTGGGAATGTATCGTTGGAGCTCTGGGACATGTTCACGTCATCATTTGGATGCAGACGCTCTTCCTTGCCCTTTTGCTCCAGCAGTTGGTTCCCCAGATTGGCAATCACTTCGTTCACGTTCATATTGGATTGTGTTCCGCTTCCCGTCTGCCACACTACCAATGGGAAATGATCATCAATTCGGCCTGCAATAATCTCGTCTGCTGCATAAGCAATAGCATCGGACTTAGCCGCAGATAATTTACCTAATTTATGGTTACTGGCCGCAGCACTTTTTTTCAAAATGGCAAGGGCACGGATAACTTCCATCGGCATATGTTCACTACCAATCGGGAAGTTCTCCTTGCTGCGCTGCGTCTGAGCTCCCCACAGCCTGTCGGCTGGTACTTTCATTTCGCCTAACGTATCTCTCTCAATGCGGTATTCCACTTGCTTGTCCTCCTCCAAAAAGATGGTTTGGGTCTCTACAAAGCTTGTGTATCTCGTCATATTATACATGATTTGCGAGCAGGTTTTCACCTTTTCGACAAAAATGTAAGCGTAGCGCAAAATGAGCGTGAATTATTTTTGTGACGCAATTGGATACAATCGGCTGCTCTGTTCGAATAGTTCACCTGGTTCCAAACCGATCAATCCGATTTCTTCTGCAGGTATGCCTTCAACATTAGGAGCGTTAACCAGGTTCATCTGTGGTTCAGGACAGAAGAATTCGCCACCCATGTTATTGTTCCAGATCATCCAGTGCTTGTAGGAGGTACCCACATCGTATACCAGTTTGTCTCCAGTACGGTGATCCGTAAGTTCCATATAGTTACGTCCATTCTGCGGCTCCGCAGTGTAATGATTATCCATGGCAGCAAAGAACGGACTAACCCCGTCTTTCTTCAATTGTTCTTCCTCAGTTGTAAGCGGTTGAAATTGTCCTGTTGGCAGGGAACGCTCATTCAATTCACGACGTTGTCCAATCGTAACTTTGGCCGTGTAATCCGAGGCCTGACTGTCCGGTGCAAAAGGTACAGCAATCGCCGTGTGGAATGCAAACAAATTCGGCATATATTCAGTCCCGTTGTTGCGGACGATCAATTGTTGCTGAAGTCCTTGGCTGCTCAAAGAGTAACGAAGTGTTACCGTGAACGTAAACGGCAGGTACTTATAGAATGTATGCCCTTCTTTCACGTCCTGGCTAAGCAACACATAACTCTCCAGCTGATCAGAACCGTATCCCTCGACCTTCCACTCGGCATCATGCAAAAATCCATGCAAATGGTTACCTGTAGCCGGTTCGTTCACAGGCAACTGATAAACTTTACCATTCCAGGGGAAACGTCCATCCTCATAACGGTTCGGTGGAGAAAGAATCGGAATTCCATAGACCGCAGGTGCAGCCATAAACTCATCCATCTGATCCTGATTCGGCTCTCTCAAGTAACGGAAACCCTTTTCTGTATCACGGAAAGCAACGAGGTTGGCACCCACGCTTGGAATAACCGCCGCTTCAAACTGATTGAAACGAAGCCAAACGGCCGGAATCCCTCCAAATTGTTCTTCAAATGCTGCATTTTGCTGTGTCATCGTTATATGTACCTCCTGCATACTAAGGTTATATTATACGGCTCGACTATATCATGCCCGAGCGTAAAATACCAATCTATGATAGAGAACAAATTCATAATAGAAAAACAAAAAAGACAGGAAAAAGACAGCTGCAATACGTTACGGCTGTCTCTGCTGTCTTTCATATGATGGTTCAATTAATCCACATATTTGCCATGATCCGGCACAGTGCTCTCTTCAAAGTCCAGATCAAGCCGCTTCAAGGATTCACTCAGTATATCTCCGCTCAAGGCATGCCCGTGCCCGGTAATCGCAAGTTTCGGCTCCAGATGCCTTATATGCTGGACAGATTGATGAGCAGCCTGCCAATCGGTTGTGAAATAAGATGGCGGGCCATGCAACTGTTTGTCCTGAAGCAACACACTCCACAGCGACTCCTGCTTCACTGTGATGATTGCATCTCCCGCAATTAACAAACGGTCTGCTTCTCGAAACAGCGACACATGTCCAGGCGTATGACCTGGCGTGTGCACCCACTCCCATCCTGATAGACCTGGAACGGAATGATCTTTGGGTAAACTGAATATCCGATCATCCAGATTGATTGCCTCATTAGGATAAGCGAATGACAACCTGGACATTAAACCTCCACCTACAGAAGGGTCCGCTGGCGGGTAATCTTTTAATCCCGTTAAATACGGAATTTCAAGCGGATGAGCATACACTGGCACACCCCAGAATTGTTCCAGCTCAATAACAGTTCCTACATGGTCGAAGTGACCATGCGTCAATATGATCGCAGACGGCGGACCTTGAAATCGTTCTGTTGCAACCTGAACAATATGATCTGTGAACCTCGCCATTCCGGTGTCCACGAGGACCCAGTTCCTGCTTCTTGGCTCTCCGATGAACACGACATTAACGAATAGTGTACGTAGACTGAGAATATCGGGCGCGACTTCTTCAAGCCCCGTCAACCCTTCTGTAATCAGATTGTCAGATGCCATTCACGGTTACCTCCCATTAGGCGGATTGTCTCTCTGGTTCCATTCATCTCGTAGACTTCCCTTTTCTGGATCATCTATTCAACATTTCCAATAAAATAGACGGTATACACCCTGTTTTGGGCATACACCGTCTAGTATAGTCATCGACACAACACAATAGAACAAGAACATCTCAGCCAGTTAAGCTGGAAATGCCTCCAAAGCAGCATCGAGCAATTGATTGTACAGATCGTCATCATTCTCAAGCAACTCGTCCATACGCAGTAACTCTTCTTCATCACCGGATTGCTCCGTGAAATGCAAGCTATAGTCCCAATCTTTTCCGTTCTTGCTCATGAAGGTAATCTCATATACTGACTTTTCGCCTTCTGTGCGGTAAACGGTATTTCCCACGTATCCTTTTTCACCTTCACGGCGCATTTCAGTACTTATAATTTCAATATTCACAATCATTCTCTCCTTTAATCTTTCATCTACAGTCGGTCTCCAACATTTCTGGTAAACCTAGTTTGGTAATTATTATTGGTTAATTGTACAATATATAACGTAGCAACGTATACCTTATTCAATGAAGGAACCATTCTGAGTCCTTACAAAGTTGTAATGAGGACTATAATAGCCAACAAGCTACGATATTATTATCACATTGGAGGAAAAAATAGCATGAATACTTTTGAAACGAATCTGCAGCAATATGCTGAACTGGCTGTACAAGTCGGTGTCAATGTCCATCCTGGACAGACACTCGTGGTTAACGCTCCAATCTCGGCAGCACATTTTGTACGACTGATTGTCAAAGCAGCCTACGGTAAAGGTGCGAAATTGGTCAAAGTAAACTGGAGTGATGAAACCGTTACACGTCTTCATTACGATCTTGCACCTGATGAAGCCTTCTCCATTGAACCGAAATGGTTTGCAGCTGAAATGACTGAACTGGTTGAAGAAGGTGCCGCTATTCTGCACGTCATCGCTGAAAATCCAGATTTGCTGAACGGTGTAGCGCAGGAACGCATTATTACTAGCCAAAAAGTGCGCGGCAAAACGCTCGAAAAATATCGTTCTTATCAGATGGCTGACAAATTCAGCTGGTCTATCGTGGCCGTTCCTTCTCCTGAATGGGCAGCTAAAGTGTTCCCGGATCTGCCGGAAGCGCAACAAGTGGACCGCCTGTGGGATGTCATTTTCAAAACAGTACGGATCGGTGAACAGGATGCTGTTGCCGAATGGAAAACCCATTTGCAAAACCTGGATTCCCGTGCTGATCTGCTGAACAACAAAAAATACAAGAAGCTACACTATACAGCTCCAGGCACAGACTTGACCATTGAACTTCCAGAAGGCCATATCTGGGTATCCGGTGGAAGTGTGAATGAGCAAGGACATGTCTTTATTGCCAATATGCCTACGGAAGAAGTATTCACGGCTCCGCTGAAAACGGGTGTTAACGGTACAGTGCGCAGCACGAAACCACTGAGCTACGGCGGCAACCTGATTGACGGATTCTCACTAACATTCGAGAACGGCCGAATTGTTGACTATACCGCCGATCAAGGTCTCGATGCACTCAAAAACCTGATTGAGATAGATGATGGCGCACACTATCTGGGTGAAGTAGCCCTCGTTCCACATCAGTCCCCAATTTCCGATACCAATATTTTGTTCTACAATACTTTGTTTGATGAAAATGCCTCCAACCATTTGGCGATTGGTAATGCCTATGCCTTCTGTCTGGAAGGTGGTAAAACGATGTCCAAAGAAGAGCTGATTGAACGTGGCATGAACTCCAGCCTCACTCATGTAGACTTCATGATTGGATCCGGAGAAATGAACATCCACGGTGTGACCTCCGAAGGTGCGGAAGAGCCGATCTTCCTGCAAGGAAACTGGGCATTCTAATCCCGTTTGATGTGATTTAGGAGAGAGGAGATTACTCCTCTCTTTTCCTGCGTCAACAGGTCAAAAATTCAACAATTGGAGGGAACTCATATGTTAAGTTTTGAACAAAAACTGGATCGTTACGCTGAACTTGCTGTAAGAGTAGGTGCTAACGTGCAACCAGGGCAAGTATTTGTCATCTCTGCGATGATTGAAACCGCTGAATTCGTACGTTTGCTGGTACGCAAGGGATATGAAGCTGGCGCCAAGCAGGTGATTGTAAAATACGGAGATGAAACCGTCAATCGATTGCGGTTTGAGATGGCCCCTGAGGAATCCTTCCAAGAGCCGCCGAAATGGCATGCAGCGGAGCTTGAAGAACTGGCAGCCAATAATGCAGCCTTTCTGACCGTATTGTCATCCAGCCCAGATCTGATGAAAGGTATTGACCCGGAGCGGATTTCCACTCATCAGCGTACATATGGCCAGGCGATGGCCAAGTACCGTCAGTATCAACAGGCGGATAAAATGAGCTGGACGGGTGTGGCATGTCCTTCGCCCGATTGGGCAGCCAAAGTATTCCCGGATCTCCCGGCAGCTGAGCAGGTTAGCCAGTTGTGGGAAGCCATTTTTGCTGCGGTGAGAGCCGATCTGGAGGACCCTGTAGCGGCTTGGGAACAGCATATTGAACGACTGGAGACCAAAGCCGTTGCCCTGAACAACAAGAAGTATCAAGCATTACATTTCCTCTCCCCAGGGACGGATCTTACTGTCGAGCTTCCAGAAGGTCATATCTGGGCGCAGGCAGGTAGCGTGAATGAGCAAGGCACCCCTTTTGTCGCGAATATCCCGACAGAGGAAGTATTCACCGCTCCAGCCAAGCACGGTGTTAATGGCAAAGTGTCCAGCACCAAACCACTCAGCTATGGCGGCAGTATTATTGATCGTTTTTCACTCACATTTGAGAACGGACGTATCATTGATTTTCATGCTGAAGAAGGTCAGGATACGCTGGAAAGACTCATTTCCATGGATGAAGGATCTCATTACCTCGGCGAAGTCGCTTTGGTCCCCTTCCATTCACCGATCTCTGAGAGTGGTATCCTGTATTACACTACATTGTATGATGAGAATGCGTCTTGCCATCTTGCGATTGGCAGTTCCTATGCATTTAATATCGAAGGTGGCAAAACGATGTCTCCTGAAGAGCTTGCAGCCCGTGGCATGAACACCAGCATCACCCATGTGGACTTCATGATGGGCTCTCCCGAGACGGACATTTACGGTATCACGGCAAACGGCGAACGCGAAGCCATCTTCCTTAAGGGAGACTGGGCATTCTAACTGATCACGGAGAGTTATCTCCTGTAAGGTATTTTCAATGAACGGTCGAATAGGCTGTCTTGCAACCATGTATTCATGGTTGGTGAGACGGCCTTTTATTAATTTTCAGCAAACTTTCCCGCATGTTATACACACTTCTCTCATCTGGTTTTTCCCGGACCAACCTCCCATTGTACCGTTTCCATATTATGTTGTAAAATGTAATGATACCAATGTTTGTGGACTGTTCACCAGAAAGGAGAACATCATGGCCAATCGGCTCCAGTTATTACTAGCCTCAGATTTCCATAATTTAGGCTCTGCACTTCAAGAAGAAGTGTATTATGAATATTATAATATGGTACATGGTCTTATCGTTTATATCATCAAGGAGCGTGCTGCAGCAGAAGATATTATTCAGGAAGCTTTTATCAAAATCATTAAAAACAAACCCATCTTTGAAGACGAGGTCAAACTGAAAGCCTGGCTCAAGGTTGTCACACGGAACACAGCTATTAATTATCTGAGAAAAAATAAAAATAACCGTAACCAATTGGATACGGATAGTGTTTTTATAGATATGGAGACAATGAATCAGACGGCAGCTTCCGTGGAAAGCATGGTAGAAACGCAGATGATGGAAGAGTCCATTGAATATTATCTCAGACAGCTCAAACCGGAATATCGTGTATTGGTGGAGTTACGGTGGAAAAAAGGTCTCTCCTACCGAGAGATGGCCGAACTGCTGGATACCTCCGAAGACATTGTGAAGCAACGTTTGTTCAGAGCTCGTGGCAGTATCAAGAAGAAATTACATAAGGAATGGGGTGGAAGCATTGAGCAAAGGCAAGTCCGATAAAAACGTGGAGCAATTCGATTCAGAGCTGGAAGACGAATATTTCGACGCTGCGTTTGACCTGGCTTTTGATGAAGCTTTCCATCAGGCCGTCTCTGCCCCTTCCGCCTCCCATACCGAAGCCATGCAGCAATCCTGGCAGAAGGTAAACAGGGAAATTAACAGAATCGGTTTACGTAAAAAAAGAATACGTACCTTGCGACTTTCAGTCGTCGTAGCTGCGTCCGTGACCATCGGAGCCGTTATTTTCAGCCTGCCGTCCGGTACGCAAGCGGTATCCCCTTTTGTGCAATCCATCAAGGATTGGGGCAATGGCATGAAATCCATTATCATTGAGGATCGTACGACCCAACTGGGGGCTGATCCGTCAACAGCCAAAACGCCCCCACCACCAGAAACCAGCTTAGACGACATTCTTAAAGTACAAGAAGAAGAAGCTCTTAATACACCTTCGTATGAGTTATCGAGCCATCAGTTTCGTCCAGTACTTGTTACGGAAGAGATTGCACGCGAAGGGTTCATGGGTGACTTTCTGTTATCCAAGGCCATTCCCGAGCGATTCAACAAGGTCAAATTCGAACTCGTGCTTGATACTGAAAACCCTGTGAATCCAGACGATTATTATGAGTCCAACCAAATGAGAGTTCAATATACCAGTGAAGGCAAAAGCATAGAAGATGAGATTATCCAGTTTGATTATATCTATGTCATGCCTGGGGAGAAAATTGAAGGAGCCATGCTTCGTGATATGAGCACCGTAAAGCTGGCGGATGGCTCGGAAGCACTGATGTATATCGGCCCACCCTATAACTCCTTTCAGTGGATGATGGGTTCAAACAATATGAGTCTGTTTGGCACCCTTTCGGAAGAAGAAATGACTGCTATTGCCAACGATTTTCAAGAGCAGAAGTTTCCAGGTAGCACCCGTCGATAAGATCAAAATAACACGGTGCCAGAGACATGTTTGCTTGTTTCCGTGGCACTTCCATCATACGCTGTATGAATACTGGTAACGCGATAATAATATCCTGGCATTACGGTCCAATCCGATGCGGCATTCAATAAGTTTGTATTCGTTGCATTGTTGGAACTCGTTTTGAAAGTTACCCATGCTGTTCCTGTCCAGCGCTCAAGTCGATAATCTACGGAAAGTGTCTTCATTGCTGTATATGTCATGGTCTTGGTATTGACGATAGCCGATAGTCCACCCCCAGGAGTGACTGCACCGACCGCTTGATAGATATGTCCAAGTTCTCGAGTGTTAGCAAACGAATGGATGGATGGTTCTGGCGGTGGCGGAGCTGTAAGGGCACCAGAAGACACGTTGATCATCGGGCTCGCAACGGCTGGTTCGGACGTAGGTATAGCCAGGATTGTTGGCACCATTAACAAGGCAACAAGGGTTATTTTTAGTATAGATGCTGCACTCTTTGTTTTCGTTTTCCGCATATTGATCCATCCTCCGCTTCCATACTTGATTTTGTGTAAGGGTATAAACGAACGGATCGGGTGACAGGTTTCAAAAAAAAATTAGACGCTCCGATGTTTCTGTCGGCAGCGTCTTTTATCTTTGTATGCATCTCCAGCATGGTTGAAACCTAAATTATTCCAGCCCGTATGTATTGGGTAATGGATACACGAAACCATATGAACCAACCAGATTTGCAAATGAGGTGTAAAACTTGAGTAAATTTCAATCCAAATCCAGAAGGCATCGTCACAGCTCCAATCCGAATGAACTACATATCGAAGTTTCCGGCTCGTTCAAACGTTGGCTTGTTATCTTGGTGAGCTCGCTTACCGCAGGGACCTTAATATATTTCTTGGCTACAGCTCGGGAAAGCTGGATAAGCATGGGGATTGACCGCTATGTATTGCCCTTTATGATCTGGGGACTTGTACTGTCCCCCATCCTTGCTTTTCTTTTCCTCAAGCAGAGCGGACGAACCCTTTCCCATGTCAAATTTTTACGTGTTTTCGGGATTGCTTTCTGCCTTCTGCCTCTGGTACTTCTGTTTTATGTGTTACCCGTAACACTTGGCATGGTGAATGATCACCTGACCCAGTTTAAGCAAAATCCCGTGTTATCCACCACTAAGGTGGGGGACTACAATTCTTACGAGGTTACTTTTGTCGATACGCCTATGTACGCCATCATCACCATTAAGACACCGACAACAACCCAATCCACTCGAAAAAAGCTGAATATCCAGTATGATCTGGCTCCGGGAGAGAATGTTTACGTCACTTATAAGCGAATTTCTATCGAGAACAGCTTGGTCACGGAGAATCGTTACGCCGATATTGTCATTCATGCACCCAAAGAATCATGAGCATGCAAAAAAAGCTGTACGATGACCATTACGTCACCATACAGCTTCATTTGTTACAATTTCGATCTGGCTACGCGCCTTCTTCTTCAACCAATAGTTCCAGCTTAATCACATTTACTCGGGAAATCCGCTTATGCTCTGTCTCTTGAATGACAAATACATAACCCCCATACTCAACCGATTGACCAACCTCAGGTGGAATGGCATCTACTCTGGAGTATAACCAGCCCCCGATGGTATCGTAATCGGCACGATCCATCTCCAGTCCGAATCGTTCGCTGACTTCTTCAATCAGCATCAATCCATCAATAGAGTATTCCATCTCATCCACTTGTTCAATGACAGGACGTTCATGGTCGAATTCATCCTGAATCTCGCCTACGATCTCTTCCATGATATCTTCAAGTGTGACAAGCCCGGAGGTTCCCCCGTATTCATCAATCAGAATCGCAATCTGTGTCTTGCTACGCTGCATACGTTTGAGCAGATCACTGATTAGCGTGGTATCTGGCACAGCCAGGATGGGCCGGATTACGGAGATGGTATCCGTAAGTTGGGATCGCATCAGATCCTTAATGTGAATAAAGCCGATAATATGATCCTTGTCTCCGTTATATACCGGATACCTTGTTCGCATACTCTCACTGGCAATCTCCAGATTCTCCAGCATGGACTCATTGGCATTCAGACAGATCATTTCCGTCCGCGGAATCATAATTTCACGGGCGGTTGTATCCGTAAAATCAAATATATTATCAACAAGTGCTAATTCAGTGTTATCAATTAAACCGCTCTTATTGCTTTCTTTCATCAGAATGCGTATTTCATCTTCGCTATGTGCGGAGTCCATCTCCGAAGCTGGTGCCATTCGGAACAGTCTCAACAAGCCGTTAGCCATACCGTTCAGTGCCCATATGAATGGATACATTAACTTGTAGAAGAACGTTAGCAAAGCCGCAGACCACAACGTGATCGTCTCAGACTTTCGAATCGCCATCGTTTTGGGAGCAAGTTCTCCCAGTACAATGTGCAAGATCGTAATGATCACAAATGCAATGGCAATAGAGATTCCATGAACGTAGACTGGTCCCAGTCCAAATGCGGTAAACATGGGCTCTAACAGATGTGCAATTGCCGGTTCTCCCAGCCACCCGAGTCCCAGTGAAGCCAAAGTTATACCTAGTTGGCAAGCTGACAGATATGCATCCAGATTACGTACGATATTGGAAGCATAGATGGCATTTTTGTTGCCTGTTTCCACCAAAGCCTCAATCCGGCTTCCACGAACTTTCACCATCGCAAATTCCGCCGACACAAAGAAACCATTCATTAATACAAGTAAACCAATGATTACTAAATTTAAAATACTCGGTAAGGGGTCACTCAAATTTTCATCCTATTTGCCGTCATTCTTCGGCAAATAGGTCCACCTCCTTCGAAAATGTAGGATATTTGCCATTCTGCCGCTCATATGCAATTTCAACTTCCCAATGCTTCCACCTCCACCTTGTTCTGTCGAATAACAAAGATATGCTTCTTTTATTATATAATTCTACACTACACAGTCAATCCGTGTCCTATGACAACGAAATGGCACAAACGCCTTTTTTCTTGAACAAAAGTCTCGATTACGCTGTTTTTTTAACATTTCTTAAACAATGATCTAACCAAACTAAAGAGAGTACCCTCGCTCATGCTCCGCATGGCTGGATACTCTCTTTTTGATACTGTTATTTTCTCAGATTCTATTCGCCGATTACGATGTGGACTCAATCTCCACTACGGTTTCCGAAGCGGGATTCCAGCGCCACTTCGCTCGTTCCCCGCTTTCGTTATGCAATCCACCGATCCAGAATTCATCCTGCTTCAGCAGTGCCCAATCGACTTCACCATTCAACACCTGAATTCCGAGTGCCGTTAGCGACAGGACTCCGTCACGGAATTTTTCATAATGCTGCTTGAAATTAGGGAAAGTGGTTGCACCGCTCATCTGAAGAAGGGCATGAGGTCCTTCTGTCATCCGCTTCAGATGTGCCCAGTATTCAAGATCACCCATTCCGAGAATATGCAGTTTGTCTCCTACCTCGCGAAATAATGGATACGGATGCTCCACACCTGCTCTAATAGTCTCCAGTGTTGTCTGCTCAATGAGTCCCAGACCGTTCGATACAGATGGCAGACGGGACAAATGTGCCTTAAAGGCAGCTTTCGCAAAGGGTAGCGCAGAAGTATCTGCCTGCAAGTAATCCAGATGATGCCGGGAATCAGTCGACGTATAGGCTTCCCAGAACTGTGCACCGGCTTGTAACTCGTTTTTCTCAATCACATGCCAACTGCCGGACAGACGTTCAATCTGTGTGGAGGTAAGCTGTCCCAGTCCTCTAAAGTGCTCGATCTCTGGATACGAGTCAATGCAGAGCAGATTCAGTTTTGTATTCTGGAGTGCTTGTCCTTTGAAATAATGCAATAGATACGATAACATCGTCTGATCATAGAGATCGTATTCGAACCATAAGACAATTTCCTTGTATTGTTGAAACAAATGCAACTTGCGTTCAAGCTCCTCAATCTTCAAGTATTCCGCCTGTGGAATGCCCAACTGCTGCTCTAACACGGAAGCTCGATTCTGCCGCTCCTTTGTATCTCCCATCTCTTTGGCTACCGGGCCGAACGTATACAACTCTCTCCATACGAGGATGTCTCCCTGAATTCCACTCTCTCTTAAACGATTGGCAGCGTGATCCCCATTCATAATGTGTAACAATCCTTTTCCCCCTTCATACAAGTCACTGAATACAGAGACCAGATCCCTTACTGGCATAGAGCGCTTGAGTTTGGATCGGGCATCGAACAGTCTTTTCTTTAATGCAGGTACCTTCACCCCGAGGAAATCCGATATTTCCTTGAGCGAGTATCCTTCCAAATAAAACAGTTCAACAGCAATCCGCATCGATGATGGCAGTATTGCAATGGAATCACGCAGCGTACGATGCATTTCATTTTGCACCGCTTGTTTTTCCGGATTATGCGCCTGATCCTCTTCATGGAATACATGCTCCAGCTCCTGAACTGGAATCATGGTATGTTGCTTGCGTCTTAGCCAGCGATAACACTGCCTCTCCACGATCACCTTGAACCACCCGGGAAAAGCCTCAGGAGCTTCCAGCTTGGACAGATTGCTAAAGGCTTCAGTAAATGCTTCCTGTACGACATCTTCAGCCCAAAATGTATCTCCTAAACGATTGTAGGCAACAGCAAGAGCCATCCCGCGATATTGAGACATCAGTTGTGCGTAAGCTTCGGTTTCGCCCTTCATCGCTCCTTCAATCCATGAATTCAATGCTATGGACTCCCTTCATATAAGCATGTTGCTTGTTCTATTCATGTATAAGTGCCATGTTATCGCCAAAAGGTTACGTATAACTCTAAACCTATAGTAACCTTCGTATATATGTTTATGTAAAAAGCTGTCCTGTCTGCGGATTACCTCCACATTCAGGACAGCGAAGTAAATCAGTATGTGTTAGACATGTGACATGTCAGTTATCAATCAACATGATGAGGTGAAAATGATTATCTGCTTGGAGCTTGCGGGTAATTGCCTACCACGCCCGGATATTGATACAACAACGGCTCATCAAATGTAGCATAGTCGAAGTTGACCATCAACAGCATGATTCTTCTACCTGTCTTCGGGTCACTGATGATAATATGATCACGGCCCGCTGCTTCAATAATACCTTGGAATATGCGAGCGTTCCATTCTTTGTTGCCTTCATATGTCATGTAGAATGTACCGAATTTACCAAGGTTCAGACGTAAAATATTCTCAATGTATGACTGCTCAAACTGTGGAGCCGTTGTTGTAATCACTGCACCTGTTGGTGTCATTGGGCTACCACTGGATACGAGTGGGGGTACACTTGTGGAGCTTGGGGACACCATCCCTGGCGTTGGTGACATGGCAGGCATTCCGTTACCGATTTTGTAAGACGTACCTTGAACCTGAGAATTGGCTTGTTGACCCAACACGGAATTCGCTTGCTGACCCATTGTTTGAGTTGTTGGTTGATAAGGCTGATTAATCATGATGATTCCTCCCAAAATTTAATATACTTCCGGACAGTCTTCGCCTGAAGGACTGAAGAAACAATGCGCTTTGAAACGTCCTGTATTTTGCTGGTCATACCACGTTGCCGGACACTCGGCCACAGGTCGGAAGAACCACAATGAATTGCTGGCAGGCCAGAAGCGCTCTCCATTAATCACCCGTTGTGCGAGACGTATCTCGGACTGTCTTGCGCGTTGGTAAAAGTACCCCTTCTGTGTTGACTCGTAGCCTCCTGGATTCTGGAATACCATACGATTGATATCGCGAATATCCTTAAAGTCCAGACAATCCACCAGCACCCGGTTCACACTTACATTGCCCACAAGCAACATACCCTGTTCGCCGTCACCTTCAGCCTCTGCCCTCATGAGCCTAGCCAGCAGCTTGACGTCCTCTGAGTTGGCTTTAATAACAGCCATAGTCTGTTTCCTCCCTTGTTTCAGCTGTTCATCACCGTACATCGTATTGTGCAGGAGCCCATTCGGTGACACGATTCCATCTTTTTTCCATAAAAAAAAGCCCGGAACCTCACCCAAGGTGAAGTCCCGAAGCAACTCGTTTCTTATAATACTCGCCTGTTTAAGGCTTGGCTTCAATCCAATAATCATAGGCATGAACAATGTTGCCTTGGTAAGCCTGATATTCGGCCAACAGATCAGGAAGCTTGGCAAGCTGAAGTTCCATCTCCGCTGCCCCTTTTTCATAAAAAGAAATATGAGGACCTTCGTGGTTCTGCTTCATTTCGACCGAAATCATCAACCTTTTACCGAAACGATCGGCGATCTCCATCTCCTGACTCACAACAGCAGCAATCCCATTGGAACCTTCGGCGTTGTTACGGAAAGCCATCAGCGACACATGATCGAGTGTACGGATCATAAATTCAGCCACAGATGTATCCTTTCCTGGCAACGCGAAGCTATCCAACCATACAGCAAGGTCTGCGCTTGTTTCGAGATCACTGTCCTTCTTCGTTTCTTCCTGGAAAAATGTAATATTGGCAGCCCATTCGGTCAATAAGGTGTCCCGACTATTCTCCCACTCTGGCAAAGTGTAAGGCTCAATATCCAGATGGATGCCTTCAAATCGTTCATCCGGTTCGGATTCAGCATTATAGTTTTTCACATAATCAATCAAGCGCTTAATGCGTGGACGATTCTCCTTCTTGCCCCAGATCGGATGTCCACCCATCGCATGGATCTCTATGCCCTGCGCTTTTGCCCGTTTCACAAAACTACGATAGCTGGAATAGGGTTGATCCAGGTCCAACCGGACATACAACCAGTTAATATTCTGCTCTCTAGCAAATGCTAGTATGTGCTCTCCCCCGTCATTCGTCACCTGAGAGGCCTCCCAGATATACGTTCCCCGAATCTCTGGCTGATTGGATGGAGTCTCCGGTGATGGCAGTTCCGACGGCTCCAGTTGTCCCCAGTATACGATGTCATGTACAGCAGAACCTGCGTAGGAACTATGCTCGCCGAATGCGGAGGCAACTTCTTCAATAACACTTTCCAGTTGTGCTGCACCTTTCCCGGCAAATGACGTGAACTCCTCGCCAGGCATGGGCTTGGTGTTCAACCCAACCGTGACGCTCACATTGCTGGCATCGGCCCAGTTCATTTCCTGTTCAATCAAACGTATGATACCATTGTTCCCTTGCGCGTTATCACGGTAAGCGAGTAAAGTGACATGCTCCACTTGTTCAATGAACCAACGTGACAATGGTTCGTTATCTGCATCCTCAGAAACTCTATTTCCTGTAACGGTATAGGAATCCAGCCAAAATGGCAGGTCAATATTCACTGCAACTGCGCCATCCTGTCTCACTTGCTCAAATAACAGATTCATATTGGCTACCCAGGATTGTACCAGTGGCTTAGCATCTTCTTTCCAGGCTGGTAACACATAGGGCTTGATATCCAGATGTATGGCATCAAATTGCTCGTTGGGCTCAGCAGCTTGATTATAATCACTTACCCACGACGCTAATCTGAGCATGGGACCTTCACGGCCACTGAGTGCCCAGGATGGATCGCCTCCCAGCGCTTCAACCGCAATACCTGCACGGCTTGCTTTGGCTATAAACGTCTGGTATACCTCCTTGGACAGCGTCATGTCTACATTCACGTACAGCCTGTTTATCTTATGTTTAGCTGCATTGGCCAACAGCTCATCTCCGTTGCTAACAGACTGTGCCTGCCATACCCAGGCCGCCCGTATATCTGCGCCATCAGCTTCAGCAGGTGACTCATTCCCTATCATTATCATCCCTCCGATCAGCAGTAACAGCCAAAATACCTTCCGGGATTGTTTCCCGAACATATACTCCCTCCATTCCTCTACTGTTGTAAAATCACATTTATTATAGCAACCGAGTTATTAAAAACAAATAAGCCCAAGTGCTTAACTTGGGCTTATCACTCTGAAGTTGGGACAGCTTAGGGCTCGCCCGGTTCAATCCCGGTTCTAGTCCTCATATATCATTTTTCGGGTCATGCCTCCATCAATAACGAGGTTGGTCCCTGTGACAAAGGTATTGCTTGGATCAGACAAATATAAACAAGCACGGGAGATATCCGAAGGAACACCCACACGACCGGAGGGATGCTGTTCGTGATCCTCCTTTTTCAATTTCTCCACGTCACCTGTCTCAATCCATCCCGGACTGATACAATTGACCCGAATTTGGTCCTTGCCCAGTGAGACCGCCAGCGCATGCGTCAGAGCTACAATCGCTCCTTTGGATGCGGCATAAGCTTCGGTATCTGGTTCAGACATCAGCGCACGGGTAGAAGCCATGTTGATAATGGCACCTCCATGTTCATTGCTTTTCATATGTTTGGCTGCTTCCCGACTCGCCAAAAAGCAACTTCTCACATTGGTATTGAGTACATCGTCCCATTCTTCCAGCGTCAGCTCATAGGGTGACTTCCACTTGGCGAGTCCTGCATTATTCACCAGAACATCAATTTGTTTGAATTCTTCCACGGTTGTCCGAAAAAGATTCGTAATATCCTGCTCGCTCCGAACATCACATTGCACAAAGATGGCTTCTCCGCCTTCATTACGAATGGAAGCTGCAGCTGCCGCACCCTCCGCCTCCTTGTAGTCAGCAAGTACAACTTTGGCTCCAGCGACTGCATAAGCCTCAGCCACACTTCGTCCTATTCCCTGAGCGGCACCGGTTACAACAACGACCTGATCTGTAAATGACATATTGATTGCCTCCTCTATGGTAATGATCCTTTGATCACAATCTCATTAAGCCTCTTCTTATATAAAAACACGTTAGGCCCATTAAGAAACGCTTGTCCAGTAAATAATCAAAAAAAGCTCACGCCATTCTGGCGCAAGCTGCTCAGTTTAACCCCGTAGGCGTTCAGAATATACGCGATTATATCGCTCGAAGCCTACATAACGCGTTCCTTTGAACGAGAGCCGTCCTTCATCCCCCTCAGCGCACAAACCATACTCTTCGCCATTGACTTTGAATTCGAGCCGATCTCCACTTTCTACTTCAAAGGTGACGTAGTATAACGTTCGTGCTGTACTACCCGGTTCAGATTGCGACTGACTCATCTTCATCCGTCTGCTGGTGATACGTGAAGGCACGGTCAATAGCGGCTCCGAGTTGTTGCGTCCCCACCTCCATACCTCCTTTCCCATCGACAGAAGGACTATACCTATAATCAGAACAAATACAACCGGAAAGACGGTTCCAAACAAATCAAACATCCAGGATGATTCAATGCCCATGTCTCTCCCTCCGTTCATACAACTTAGGACAGCCGGAGTCTTGACCCGTCTCCTGTAATGTATATGCACGTAAACAAGGAACTTGTTATCCGGATTGAAATCGAACGGTGTGAAGGGAAAAACCCTCCGGCAGAATACCGAAGGGTTGCTTCATAAATAAGTACTATTTCATTATCTAATACCTTGCTTAACTAGCAGCCATGTTTTACTTAAAGGTTGTTGCAAATCGATGATCCAACAATATAACCTGATTGACCTGTCCCTCTTTTGTCAGCATAAACGATGCACGATAGATAGCCAGATCATCTTTTTCCGCTTGTAGCGACTTCTCATCCAGGAATGTTTCCTTCTGAATATGATAGGCATAATCGATATTACGTTCAGATTCGACCAAAACATGTTCCTTGCCATACAGATCGAGAATCTCTTGATGTGTCATCCCCGCCTCTGCCCCGCGAGCCGTCTTAAAGTACCCTTTCGAGTCCTTATTCAAGATGATACTAACGACTTGGGCATCCCTATAACCAATCGTGATTCCGTTATTGTATTGATAGGATTGACCCACACCGGTTGATGTTCCCTCACCGAGGATTTTCTCCGTCTCTTCCTGACTCATTCCATACGTAATCTTATCCTCACTGTCGGTCTTCGTCACAGCCAGATCCTGTTCTGAAAATTCGTTTGGATTGAATTTGCTATTGCTGCAAGCCGTGATCATGATTAATAATAATGCCGATACAACCCATGTAATTTTTCTCCAGTGTCCATTCTTCATGTACTCACCTCTGATGTTTTTCCAATATTTTATCATATTATCAACTGAAAAAATAATTAGTAGTGACGTTTTCACCATTCCTCGCAAACAAAAAGGGTATCCGATATGTAGTTACTCCTGTACCATTATCCGCTCCAACTGAGATAACAGCCTCAGATAAAGCACTGCTATCTCAGTTCAAGCAAACCCGTATTACCATTATGGATGCATATTTAATAAAGTTGAGGAGAGTTTGCTAGCCTCTTAACGGATTCACGCTATTTGTGTGATCACAAGATGTGCCGATACAGGTCTTGTTCCGCCTGCAAGAGGCGTCATGGTTAATGCAGTGGAATTACCTGCTGGATTTCGTACGGTTAGAATTGAATTTATTACTGTTGTTTGCACGAGAGCCATTCCTGGCATCTGACTTGTACCTGTTGCCCGTCCCACTACTGAATTGAAAAGATCAGCACCATTGAGTGTTAACATAAGTTGCCCAGCTTCATTCATACTCCCCTGGAACATAACTAAATACGTACCAATGGCTGCCAGATTGAATGAACTAGGACCCGTGCGAGAGATCGTCGTTCCACTTGTTGGACCATCTTGAGGGAAGTTAACATCTGCACCTGGAGCAACCGTTGCAGCATTATCAGGTGGCATCAGCGCGAAAAAGTCAGCGAACCCCAGTACGCCTCCAGCTGCTCCTGTCGCACCTGTAACTCCTGCGGCACCAGCGGGACCAGCTACTCCAGTCGCACCTGTCAGGCCTACTGCTCCCGTTGCACCTGCTGGTCCTGTCGAGCCCACTGCTCCGGCAGGGCCTACCGCTCCTGTTGTACCTGCTGTTCCTGTCGCACCCGTCGGCCCAACAGCTCCAGGAAAACCTTGAGGTCCAATTGCTCCGGCAGGTCCTGGATTACCTTGCGGACCTTGTGGCCCTACGGCCCCTGCTTCTCCCGGAATCCCCTGTGCTCCCATAGGTCCAGCAGGTCCGACCGGACCTTGAGAGCCTATCGCTCCAGCAGGACCTGGCTGTCCCTGAGGCCCTTGTGGTCCAGGTGGCCCCCCCGCTGGTCCTTGAGCTCCAGGTGGCCCTTCAACCCCTTGTTTACCTGGAATACCTTGTACGCCCTGTACGCCTTGTATACCTTGTGGTCCTGTTGGGCCAACAACAGTAGGTGTAGATATGTTCACTTCTGGAGGCGGACATTTTACTCGAACGAACTTTTTGACCACTTTCAATCGGCGTTCTTTTCTTTTAACTTTACACGGATGGAATGTTGCCTTTTTTCTCTTCATACGTTTCTTCACTTCTGAATGACTCACAGTGCGGACACCTCCCTACAGACATAGTTTAATGTACGTATGTAGATGAAAAGGTGCGTGGACGAACAACCATTTTAGTTAAAAACTCAGCTAATTCCCAGAAAAAACAATAAAATGGATATCACACCGCCCATACGGTTGATCTAAATTGTTCATAACCATTAATTGAGGCGAGCTGGTTTACGTAGCGATATTTGTTCAAAAAAAACTCATGCCATTTGGGCATGAGTTGCTTAGTTTAACCACGCAGACGTTCCGAATAAAGCAGATTAGTTCGTTTAAAGCTAATATATCATGCCCCTTGAAAGAGAGCCGTCTTAAATCTGCATCGGGTGTACGACGATATAGGAGTTTTGAGAAAAAGGTAACCACGACCTCCATAACATGTTGAGTTCACTTATGCTGATTTTTCGATTGTAATATTCTTCATCACAATTAATCTTGTGGTCTAACGATTCTGCCAAGTAAAAATGCGTTTCATCATAACCAACGACGGGAACAAAATGCAAATAACGTTGTTTGGGATGTACTCTAATAAATAAAATAACAGGCACCCCTTGGCTGATCTGTTTCTTCAACGTATTCACATTTCCTCGTAAGTACATTGCCTGATATCCTAGTTTTCTGAAAAAAACAACGACCGCTTTGGGATACACCGTCCCATCCAGTAATTTGCGAGGATAGGTTTCATATAGCTTTGTTCCGTTGGACTCCAAACCGAAATGTCTCAAGACAAACGCACTGGAAAATGCAGCGCATTCGTAGTTTTTCTGCATATCCAACCGATTTGAAGATTGAATGTAATATGTGCTTGGCACATTGACTGTGTACATGCGATCTTTCTTAGGAAAACTGAAATAAAGGGAGATCACCCAGAGAATAATCAACCAAAGTAATACATTGAGAAACAATACGTGACCTCCTTCGTCTCATCAGACGATGTACTCTACCGTTTAAGTATGCCATTCACTAGACAGCAGACTATACGTCACAATATTCTCATAATGATCGTAGACCCATTGTGCTTCTCTGGATGTACCTTCATTTGTAAATCCGATTTTCTCAGGTATAGCCCTGCTTTTAAAGTTGCTTTCTGCACATTGAATGATTACACGATTTAACTTCAACTCGTTAAAAAGGTGTTTAAGCAATTGTTCTATTGATTTGGTAATGATCCCTTTGCCCTGTGCTGACTCAGCTAAAAAATATCCAATGCTCGTTGCTCGATTATTCCAATCAATATAATGCAATCCTAACATCCCGACCAATTGTTCATTCAACCATATTCCGGAATCAAAACCGTTCCTCTCTTCATAATTATGTGTCCATACTTCTATTACAGAATCTAAATCGCTGGGCGATTGTCGTTTATCAACCCAGAGTAACCACGCTCTCAAGTACTTTCTATTCTCATCAATTAATGCATATAACTCATCTCTATCTCGAGATTGGATCAGCTTTAATACAATAGATTCATTCACTTGAAAAGGCAGCATCCTGTTCCTCCCACTCAATCTAACTATTAGGTTATTTTAAATGTTCATTCAACACACAAGTTCTTTAAAACCCATTCTTTAATTTGTTCAGCTACTTCCACTGCTGTAAGTTCTGTCGTATCAACTGTTTGCATTGGCGGGTCAAACGCAGTTTCCGAATTCTGGAGTAACCAATTGGCAAAATTCTTGTGATCTTCAACCAGGTTCTCGTCCCACCCACGGGCTCTTAAACGCGTCTCGCGAGTAACATCGTCACAATGCAAGTTCATATATAAAATTCGATCAAATCGATCTATGTAATCCGACGATGCAATGTTTTCCGGAACCATCGTTCCACATAAAACAGTCCCTCGTCCACTTAGCGATATGTTATACGCAATCCTCAACCAATTCTCTTTGGCAATCTGCCAATCCACGTTATCGATGATATCCATATCAAAGACGTCAAATTCGGGAAGTTGCTTGCGAACAAGCGAAGAGATCGTTGTTTTTCCTGTCCCACTTGCGCCTGTCACTATAAAAAGCGGTAATCTTCTCATAACTCGCTCCTTTAGTTAAAATAAAATTTGATTTATTACGTTCTCCATTGATCTGCTTTCAACCCATAAATAATAGCGATACATAGGTAGCAGTATCCATTTGATATTTAAACATAGCCCACTTTCCGATTCATTTCAGTTAATCACCGTTTTCTTGCTTTAATCACAAAGGATACAGGTAACATCTTTGCTCTTTTAAGGAGACTATCGCTATTATTATGTAATTGCATGATATCCTCATCGGATTCTTCTATCATTTGTTCAATGACAAATCCCGCTTTCGCTAACGCATTGACATAGGTTGATAGTTGACGATCAGCCAAGGTTAATTCACCCTGACAATAATCAGGAGATACCGCATACCAAGATTCATCAGAATATGGCTTATTGAAGACAAATCTATAATTTTCTTCAACAACACATCTGTTTATTGGATGAGACCAGCTGAAAATAAAAATGCCATCTTTCTTTAAATAAGAAGCGATTCGGCTGAAAGTACCTTCAAGATCGGTTGTCCAACCTATGGCATAAATCGAATACACAGCGTCAAAATAATTAATAGGAATCCCACATTCCTCTTCCATGGGTGAACATATCAATGTTGCAGGAATTCCGTATGTTCTCAAGTGTTGTTGTGTCTTTTCTATCTGTTTCTGGGATATATCCATACCCCACAGTTCACCTGCTTTGCGGTCTCCATGATACTGCAAGGATTGACCATTTCCACAGCCCACCTCTAACATCTTTAATCCTGAGACATCACCAAAAAGTTGGTGTTTTTCTTCTGTGATAAATGCTCCATAATGTGGAAGCACGATTGCACTCAAAAAGTCATTCCCTTTTGTATCCCAATAAAAGCTGTTTGTTTCATAAACACTGTACTTGTTCATCTGATAGCCTCCTTTATACACTACATTCAGAACATTACTTGTTACCTTCGTTGAAATTTGTAATCTCATTGCCATTAAGTAAGCTTTTAAAGCCATTCTTGTAGTATGGCATAAGCTCATCTGCCTGTGTTATATCCAACCATGCAATCTCAGAGATTTCGTCTGGTCTTGATATCTATTCTCTCCCTCCAACGATTTACATCGACTCGTTTCAATGATTGAACTTCCTTCTCAGAAACTTTTAAATATTATTCTTATCGCTGAACTCAATGCAAAAAGGTTGCATCTCAGGGTTTAAGCAATACTCTATTCTTTCTCTGAAGTTTTTCCATTCGACTTTTAAAATGGCTTCTTCGATCGGAAAGAAACCAGACTCTAAACTCTCCGTTGATGTGATTAATTCTCCTCCTATTGGTTTGGCTAGAAATAATGTGTTACATATTGAATTCTCGATATTTTGAAATATTCCACAGAATTTGATAATTTCAATGTCGATTCCGGACTCCTCTTTCGTTTCTCTGATCGCAGCTTGACTTAGAGATTCTCCTTCTTCCACTTGACCACCTGGCATTTCCCATCCTCTTCGTGGTCCTCTAATAAGTAATAATTCATTTTGTTCGTTGATCACGATTGCAGCGGCAGATAAGATATGTTTTGGAGGGCTCATTTATTCGACTCCTTCTAGAGAGATTAATATACGTTTGAAGAACAATTTATAGCCAGACTAAAAGAAGTTATATATCCCATCTTCAAAATAATTATATTCTTCATCCGTTATTCTTAACTTTCCATACCCGTTATAAAATATTTCTCTATCTCTTTCATTATCAAACGCGTTCTGTTTCGGTCTAATGGCTAATGCTACATCATATCTTGGATCGCCATAAGCTGCTCCTGCCCAGTCAATAACTCCAACAATATTGCAATCATTAACTAGCACATTATCTATAGTAAAATCTCCATGGATGAAAGTGTTCTCTATTGGTTTTGGTCTTGCTTCTTTCAACTGTTGAAGTAGCTCTGCTGATCCGTCTACAGCAAAGTGAGTTAGATTATATTCTGCTTTATTAAGCATTGTATCTAACCAAGGACTGTCATTGTTCAATAATTCAACAGGACAAGAGCATTCATGTATTTTCTTTAAACAAAGCCCAAAGTTAAAAATCGCTTTTTCTTTACTTTGGAGGTCAGGCATCTTAGAGAGAAATTCTCTTAAACTTATTCCATCAATATAATCCATCAGAAGCCATCTCGATGTGTTCTCAGTATGAAATGAATATACCTTTGGAACAGGGAGTCCCGTATGGTAAAGGTATTGGAGCACCTTATATTCATCGGATAACCATTCATTATAAAGATCGTTTTCTGTCTTCTTGATGATGTACTTTTGATCAAACGTATCCAGTATAGCCACAGTAGAAGTATGACCTTGCTTAGGAAAAGTGATTTTCTGGACTTCCCCTATATGTTCTTTTATTTCAATTGGGAGATCCTGAATATTCATAGTTTCATCCTTTCTACTATCTCATGCTCTTTCTGATCATGTTCTCGTCGATAATTAAGCTCTAAAAGTACAAATCCCATCCCATAATAAAAGCAGCAAATAGGAAAGCCGACATGCCAGACATGATGTATACCGCCTTTTGCTTTTTACTATAGCTTCTTTTCAGCAGTTTGTAGAACAACAAGACAAGATACACCACAGCTAGAATCACATAAACCAGGTTCAAGATGAGATGTATGCGCAATGAAGAATAGGGGGAGAAGCCTAAGGCGCGCATGAACAATAGGATCGTATTCAAAATGAATGCCAGACTGGCGATATTAATGACAATATGATATTTATCGAACCCTGTACCGGGTCTTTCCCAGTTGTTTAATTTGTATTTGGATAACCGAATAAAATAGCCAATTATCGCTCTCAAACTGAGCAGGATCGCAATTGCAAGAGCAATAAAAGATGCTTTGATCAAGTTTATCGTTAAGTTGGATACGGGCAAAAAGTCATTATAAGGAATGGAGGCCTTCTCAATAGCACCGTTACTCTCAACAACATTTGCAAAGTTACTAAGCTCAAATGTTGTATACTTCTGCAGACTTAACATCGAATATGCCTTTGTAAAACCGGAAACGACCCGTCGCGCAGGCAGATAATATCCTCCACTCTCAGATTCAACTGAATTCGTGCTGAAACTACTTCCATACACCTTCTGGACAAGACCAACGTTATAAGCCATTTCATTTGACTGGTTTGTCATGACTACTAACCCAAAATTAGATTCCGGGTCAAAAACAAATTTACTTGAAAATCCCGCCGTACTTCCAGCGTGTTCCAGTGCAGGCACCCAGTATTCCACTTCAAAGAAGCCATGTGCAATTCGTGGAGTTGAAGTCCCATCGTAATATAGACTTGTTGACAGCATCTCGTCTAAGGTGTCATTGTTCGCAAATAATAAATTACTACGATCCACCGGCATTAAGGCTGCAAGAAATCTAGCTGCATCCTCTGCTGTGCCCATGGCGCCCCCCGCAGGGTACAAGCTTATGTATGCTCTATTCTTAGAGATGAGTTTCAGATTCGTAGTGTACCCCTGAATCTCGTTTCTTCGTTTCAAGACGTTTAAATTATCATACTGTGACGGGTGAATCGAAGTGTCTTTCATATTCAGCGGTTTAAATATATGTTCGTTGACATATTTGTAAAAGGGTTGTCCGCTTTGTAATTCAACGATGTAAGCAGCCATAGCCGTACCATAGTTTGAATAAGCAACGACACTCACAGGTTTATCGATCTGCCTCGGTTCAAATTTTTGTAAAGCTTCACCTAATTCCACAATATCACTCTCGGATGAATACCATAAATCGATCAATCTATCCTCCCATCCTGCGTTATGATGCATAAGGTTCATTAGGGTAATGGGAGCATCGTATTCAAGATTCTTTAGAAATCCTTCCGGCAAATAGTCCTGAATATCGGTATCCAAATCAAGCTTTCCCTGTTCTACAAGCTGCATAACACTCGTCCAAACCAATAGTTTAGAAGTTGAACCCCATTCAAACACAGTAGAGGTGTCTGCTTTTCTCTGTTGCTCAATATCTGCGTATCCATAGGCCTTATTCACAATAGTCTCACCGTTCTTGATAGCTACAACCGAAACGGCAGCGGTATTCTTCTGATTAGTAGCCACATATGAATCTATTGTTTCCTCTAGCGAAGACAACGCAATCCTGGAGGGCGTTGTCTCCACATTCTCTACCTCAGCGTTTACAGGTACCGCACATGTCGTAATGATGAATGCAAGTATCAGAACACAAGCGATTACTTTATTAACATAGTAATATCTTCGATTAATCTTAATTAGCCACTCTCCTTCAAATTTTTTATTCATTGTAGAGTGTTAGTTCTATGGATTAAATAGCGCTTAATTCATTTGTTGAAATGAGGAAGTCTCAACCAGTTAATTACCAAGTAAGAAGTGATGAAGTACCAAAGCTTGAATAACTTAGTAAACTGCTGATCGGTCGGAAATATGCCGTTTTTTCTCCAATCTGTAACAATATCTTTACAACTAACATTTTCTTGTGTGTTTATTCCGTTAATACTTTTGATTTGGTGACTGCTGTGACGTGAATAAGGGCCAAATAAATCAGAAGCATTAAACATACCAAAGAAGCACCCCTTATAATGAGAATTACTATGAATTTGTTTATCTAGCGAATATACCAAATGGTTTACTTCAGGTCTGATAGACTTTTTATCATATAAGCTTTTGTTTCGAGTTATATCCATATTTATGGTCTCTAGAATATTGCTTAGCCTTTTAATAAAATCAGATTGTGTGTAACTATATAAGTTAGCCCATTCATACAGTACTACGCTAATTTCTTTTTTTACTATTGCACCCTTAAACAGATAAGAACTATTGAATATGTCTTTATTATTGTTCGTAACTTTTTCAAATGCGGACAAATTATATGTTCGAAGAAGCTCGGTCATCTGAATTGCCCATAAATACTCTTGAAATGAATTTGCTTCTACGTAATGTTCTTTTCCTTTGTTCATGATATGATTTGCATACTTCAAAGCTCTTGAATCAGCGATTTGAACATCTTTCGTTTCTAGCACATTCTCTATGTCGCTTATATTAATATGCTCCCCCTTTTGTACAACTTCTTTAGTAACCTGATGACTCCAAAGGTGTCCTAATTTAGAGTGCGCTTCATAGTAGCTTAGGAACACGCGATGTAATGAAAAAAAATTACTTTCACCTACACTTGAAATCATGTTATCCACATCTTTATGATGAACCCGAAATAAGCGCTTTTGCTTGGTAGCGTACCCATCTTCTACATTAATTGTTTCTCCATCCTCAAAATCAATATAAAAAGAATTTAACGCAGGTAATGTATCAAAATGAGCAGAAACAATAAGTCCGGAATTTTCTGAGGATAATCTATGCAAGTTAATTTCTCCTTTTAATTCGTAAATTCAATTCCAAGTAGATTCAATTCATTTATACTAACTTCATGCCCCTATAGTTTTCGTGCCTTTATCACAAAGATTACAGGGAGCATCTTTGCTTTATTAGCAAAATCATCATTTTACAGTTGCATCAATTATCAAAGTAACATTTTTTAATAACAAGTCTATCCTCTTCTGCAGCAACACATTTGTGGATGACAAAAGTTGTCCTTTGGTATCCCAAAACAAGCCATTGGTTTAATGAATACTACGTTTATCCATGTCACTTTCCTCCAAACTAAGAGTCAATAAACAATTCCACATTTTGAGTAATTTACCTTAATTATTTCTATAATAACCCATGCTGCAATATTTGCGAAGTGAATTTAAAAGCGCATACATTTCTCTCCAAATCAAAAAGAACCCTCCCGCAGGAGCGTTCTCTGTGAATGATTAGCCTAAGCGTACATCAGATCCATATACCCGCGAGTTACATCTTCACCTTCGGCTTGTTCGGGTTGGTCTACTTGTGCGTGTTCTGCCATGCAAGCCTTCACCGCTTCCTCTGTCGTACAACGATTCGCATCGTCACATGTGTAGCATAATTGAAGCATATATCTGGTTAATTCATCCGCCTGCGTGATTTGAGTTTGACCGTTGGTTCTCATCTTCATCACTCCTTCTCTTGTTGAGTTAAATATATCACCTTCTAGTGGATTTATTTGTGATTTATTTCACAAACTAAGCAAAAAAAGAAAAGGAACCCGTAGGCTCCTCTCCTTTCTCCTATCTATTCACATCGATAACACTTTAGTTTAAAGTACTTTCCAATGTACACCGCCATCTACCGTTTGCAATAACAATGATCTTTTGGCATCTGTATTTTCAACCAATATCCAGCCAAGCTTGGGGCTAACCATCTGCATCTTCACAATCTCCGGATAATCTTCGAGAATTTTCTCCAGTACACTGCTTGCAGGAAGAGCGCTCCACGTTTTGCCCGCATCCTTGGTGTGGTAGGTTATGCCCTTTTGCATCGCCCAACCTTCAGATGCGTTCAGAAATACTGGTGAAAGGTTACGATTCGCACCTGTTTGTTTGTTTAAAGTGAAATTGGACAGCTTCCAGCTCTTACCGCCATCGGTGGTAAAGAATCCATTGAATGTTGTGCTCTCCCCTTGAGAACAGGACATTGACATCCAGGCTGACTGCGCTTCACGTCCAAAAAATTGTGGTGAACTAACACTGAAATTACCACACCCGTTGAATTTGTTTCGATCAAAGAAGGATGGTCCAGTATTCCAGTTCTCTCCGCCGTCTGATGTTACATACAACTTCGGTGTGCCGAACTCCAGCGCTGTTAAGAAACCATGCTTTGGATCCGAGAAAGTCATGCCCGTGGTGTATCCACGTTTGGAAATCTCTTCTGCTTCCTGTTTGCCATCTTCATCACTGGAAGACATCCGATTCCAGGTAATTCCACCGTCCTCGGTGAAGTAAAGTTTCTTGTCCTGTTTACCAATAGCGGTATCGACCGTAGTGAGAATCCAGCCTTTTTCAGGAGATACAAATGAGATCGCAGTCACTTTATCCGTCTTGGACAGAGAAGACAGGCTCCAAGTTACGCCTCCATTGTTGGTGCGAAGCACCATGGTATCTGTTCCACCCATGCCTTCACGAACAATCCAACCATGTGCACGATCTACAAAATAAATGCTTTGTCCATATTTAGGGTTAGCCGGAAACTGTACATTTTCCGAAGGTGAAATATTGGTCCAGGTCTTTCCCTGATCCTGAGTGTAGTACAGGCGCAGCGCATTCCGTGTCACACCCCACGCCAATCCTCCGTTGTCATTGAGCAACTGAAAATCGGTCAAACGGGTCTGTATTTGGTACTTGGCGTTATCCGCAGATTCTGTACTGTTGACAGGGGGAACGACGGTTAATGTCTGCCCTGTATTCCCGGCATCCTCCTGCTGCTGCGGAGGTTCTGCTTCCGGAGGATCTGAGTCGGTGCATGCAGCCAATAAGGCTGCTATACCTATAGACAGCAATGCTGTCTGCGCGATTTTAATCCATTGCAAACGCAAGTGGGTTCCACCTCTCTCATCCAATATACAGGCGCGCATGCCTGTCCTATGGCGTTTTATTTACGATTCATCAGAATCCACTGCTCCTATTCTACCACAAACCTTATGTAAAAGGCTCATTGGCTACGTATGGGCTGGCCACTCCCTTTTTCCAGTTACCATTAATTTCATCCTAAACTGTTTTTCGACGGAATAATTGGTAAAAAGACATGAAATGTGAACTATTTTATAGACAACACTCGCTTTATATTCTCTAATCCCTTAATATGGATGGGAGTATAACCCAAAAAGGAGATGATATGAACATGACAAATAGTGCAGCTCTGAAACCCAGTCGTGTCGTGATTGTAGGCATGGGTGCGGTGGGAACAACAACGGGATACACGCTAATGTTGAGACAGCGTTCGTCCGAGTTGGTATTTGTGGATGTGAATCATGATAAGGCAACCGGCGAAATGCTGGATATGAACCACGGTCTTCCATTTACGGGAGGCGTGAAAGTATGGGCTGGCGATTATTCCGACTGCAAAGATGCAGATATCATTATTATTACAGCCGGTGCTTCCCAGAAGCCGGGCGAAACCCGGATTGATCTGCTGAAGAAAAATGCAAGCATTTTCAAAGATATTATTGAGCGCATTACTGAAGTGAATTCTCATGGTATTTTGCTGATTGCAACCAATCCTGTAGATATTCTGTCCTATACTTCATGGAAACAAAGTGGATGGCCTGCTTCCCGTGTCATCGGTTCAGGTACATTGCTCGATAGCGCACGTTTCCGTTACCTGATTGGTAAAAATAAAGGGATCGACCCGCGTAGTATTCACGCACACATTATTGGTGAGCATGGAGATTCCGAAGTACCGGTATGGAGCCTGGCTAACGTTGCAGGAACAGATCTGGAATTGGATGAAGAAACACAACAGGATATCTTCGACCGTACCAAAAATGCAGCGTATGAGATTATTAATGCCAAAGGAGCGACTTCCTATGCAATCGCACTTGCTCTGGACCGCATTGTAGCTGCAATTCTCGGCAACGAAGGCTCCGTTCTGAACGTATCCACTTACCTTGAAGATTACAATGGTGTATCGGATGTTTATCTGGGTGTTCCATGTGTTGTCGATCGCAACGGTGTGCGAGAAATTCTGCCTCTTCCGCTGAATGAATCCGAGAAAGTGGCTTTCCAGGCATCTGCTAACAAATTAAAAGAACAGATCGCTGGATTGGAATAATCAAGCAACGCAATCATTCATATCGTGAACGATTTAGCATGTTAAACGGTGTGAATTAAGAAATCTATGCTAGCCAAAAGGACCATTTGTTTCTTCCAGAGAGAAGAAGCGAACGGTTCTTTGGTTTGACTTCTATTTATATAACTATTTAGATATCAGATATTAGTTTACATAATATTAATTATGTTTAAATATCCGCCCATCAAATCAATAACAAAAAAAGCCTGTCACTTGGACAGACTCCTTTTTGGATTAAATATTGGCTTTTTTCTTCTAATATGTCGGAAGTTTTACGTCCAGCAGAGCCATAGCCTCTTCTTTCTCCCTACTGGTGACGTGTGTGTACACGGTTGTTGTTTGAATCGATGCATGACCAAGCAGTTCCTGTACCGTACGCAAGTCGGCTCCACGCCGTAACATCATGGTCGCGAACGAGTGACGCAGCTTATGACTGGAGTAGTTTTGACGTTGATTGGCTGGTGATTCCTGCTGGAAGCGTTCAAAGGTTTCCGTAGATATGAGCTGGATGCTGCGAATCGACAGTCTCTTCCCTTTTTGCGAGACAAATAGTGCTTCCTCTTTTGGCCGCCAAGGATCGAGACGCTCAGCCATCGCTTGAGATAATACTTTTGCCACAGTCTCCGGTACAGGGAGTGAGCGCCATTTACGGCCTTTACCAAATACATCTAATGTACGCCGCTCCGCATTATAGTCTTTGCAATCCAACGCATGCACTTCTCCAACCCGTAATCCCATATATCCCATCAGTAGAAAAACAGCCAGATTACGTGTGCGATACTTGCCTTCTACCGACTCCAGGAAACGTGTCAGCCCACTTTCATCAAGGAAAACGGGCGCACGGTTTTTCTCGGTTTTGGATTTTTTGATCCCAAACGCCGGATTATTGGTTAACAATTCGAGTTCAATGAGGGACTTGTAAAAACAGTTCACCGCCGCATGTTTGCGATTTCTCGTGGCATCACTAACCCCACGCTCCCGGGCACGGGACAGAAAAGACAGCACATGCAGCTTTTTGACCTGCTCCAGTGACTTTCCTTGAATGGAGACCAGGAATTCCACCACGTCACCTGTGTATGATTTTACTGTATGGCCTGTATATCCGGCGTCCTTCATCCATATGTGAAAAGCTTCTAGCTCGTCCGCATATTGCTCCTGAATCTCCTCGGTCATCATCTGTCTACGTCACCTCAATTCGGTTCTTTATAAGTTGAACAGAGCCCCTAGGCTTCATCCACAATGACAACGTCAATTAGCGGAATGATCACTTCGGGTTTGCCTTGACTACGGGTAAGTACAAACGATGGCAATGGATTCTCGTGCAGCCCATTCACGGATTCACAGATCTGAGTATACAGATCCATATGCAATGTCTCGCCTTCACCCGCCACATCAATAACAGGCCAATCATTCTGCACACAGGCAGGCCAATAAGCCAGCTCATTCGCAGGTACGATACTTAATTGCTGAATGGACGGATCAATACGGTAGATCCCTTGCCGTTCAGGTTCATCGCCCAGCTTGTCCACAGCAAGTATTCCAGCAGACTGCTCATCTGGTGCAGAATAGAGTGAATAACACCACGGAGTCACGCCCCAGGCAATCGCCATAAGCCCCTCATCCAGCAAAGTATCCGACAAGTTTCCTTCAGCAAATTGTTCGATCAGATTATGGTTACCCGGTCCCATCAGTTCCTCTAAACGTTCAACGAGTCGAGGCAGGTCAGCGAGAATAAATCCCCCTCTGCCATAGGAGTCAAACACATGATGGTTTCTGCTCCACACAGCTTGAGATGGTGAATTCAACGACGCTGCTTCTGCCGGGAAAAGCGATGTATATACGGTGATAACTTGCGCATACTTAACCATTGCAAGTTGTTCAGGTTCGAGTGCACCTTCAGCAATACGAGGTGTTTTCATATGCAGGGAGATTCGAAGTTCGTATTCCCCTTCTACAAATGCTGACCAACCCAGATCAACAGGCTGTTCAACCCCCTCAATAGAAGCAATGGAGATTGTGCTATCCGGTTTCAGGTTAACAGCATACTGCATGTATGCTAGCTCCTGACCATAGATTATATTGGCATCCTGACGATTGACGGGTGAATCCAACTGTTGTGCAATGACAGATACCTTACGTCCATCCTTCAGAAGGCGCTGCGGATCAATATCCAACTGCAATCCGTCTTCACGTCCTAATTGTGAAACAATTAATTGCGCCTCTGCAAGTACAGATGAGTCAGCTAGTGCAAATCCAAAAGCTGCTTTTTGATGATCTGAATTCGTATGTAATGGTGTGTTCATGATACATCCCCTCTCTTATGTCTGATGGCATGTCACATCCCCAAATATATTTCATATTTGGCTTAGCCGCAACCCCGCCCCCGTGATTAAGTTCGTCACGTCCCTTATTACTTACCCATATATGAAGAAAATCCCAACCTTCCCCTGCTGTTATCATCCTTTATCTTTCTAGATAAAAAAATCCCCATCCCGCTTCGCCTAAGCGATACGAAATGAGGAAAAATGAAGATGTTCTCGACTAATCTATTTATCCTTTGCTCTCAAAGCACTCGAGATCCGGCGTGCCGGATTCAGATGACTGTAATGCCGTCCATAGGCAAAGTAGATGATCAATCCAATGATCAACCAAACAAAAAACGTAATCCATGTCAGCGCTGCAAGGCGTGTCATTAAGTATACACAACCCAAGGCACTCAGAATCGGAATCAGTGGCACAAGAGGAACGCGGAATCCGCGTTTAAGATCAGGGTTATTTTTACGCAACACAATAATGCCCAGACTTACAACTGCAAAAGCAAACAATGTTCCGATGTTCGTAAGCTCCGCCAAATGTCCCAACGAGATGAACCCGGAGAACAGAGCCACGATAATGCCTGCAACCCATGTTCCTACCGCTGGTGTCTGACTCTTGCCACTAACTTTGGAAAAGACCGGAGACAGCAGTCCGTCACGAGACATGGAATAGAGCAGACGTGTCTGACCATACATCATGACCAGCAATACGGTCGTAATGCCGGCAATCGCTCCAAGAGATACAATCCAGGACAATCCCTTCAATTGGACATATTCAAATGCAAACGCAACTGGATCACTTACATTCAACATGTTATAAGGCACAATCCCTGTGAGGATCAACGATACAACAATGTAGAGAACGGTACAGATTGCCAGTGACGCAATAATTCCAATCGGCAAATCCCGTTGTGGCTGCTTAACTTCTTCCGCCGCTGTAGAGACCGCATCAAATCCGATGTAGGCAAAAAATACCGTCGCTGCTCCAGCTGTTACACCTGAGATACCAAAAGGCAAAAATGGCTGCCAGTTGGTTGGCTCTACATAGAAAACACCTACACCAATAAAGATCAGCACCACGATAATTTTAATCGCTACCATGATACCGTTCGCACGAGCCGCCTCCTTCACTCCTCGGGTGAGCAGGAAGGTGATGATTAACGTAATGACCGCAGCCGTGATGTCAAAATAAGTCCCTTTTTCCGGGCTGAACGCACTCGTAAGCGCATGAGGTAACTCCAATCCGAATCCGGACAATAACGTCTGGAAATATCCTGACCACCCACTGGCTACCGCCGCACTTGCGAATCCATACTCCAATATCAGATCCCATCCCAAAATCCAGGCAATCACTTCGCCAAAAGCCGTATAACTATACGTGTACGCACTACCCGATGCCGGTATGCTTGATGCAAATTCCGAGTAACATAATGCCGCGAATGCACATATGATACCTGCCAACAAAAATGACAGTACAAGACCCGGGCCGGCATACGTTGCGGCAGCTACACCAGTCAACACAAAAATCCCTGTGCCGATAATGGCACCCACCCCAAGTGTGGTTAAGTCCAACGGACCGAGCGCCCTTTTCAATGCACTGCTGTTATCGCCGTCCGAGGCAATTGGTTTTTTGCGAAATAATGAAGATCGTTGTTTGTTCTCACGCATAGTCATGTTCCTCTCGTCATGAATCTTGAATGTGCTATGGATGTAGCAGCAATTGGATGGCTTCCCATCTGTTCTATGAAAAAGTCATTTGTTCTATCTTATCGATCACCTATAAAAACCTATCGAATTCTACACGTTATCGCGTTGCTTGGTTAAATTTATTTTTGAAGATCACTTATTTTGTTCTTTTTCCGCGAAATTTATCATGATCTGTTGCACGTGGATGAATATGAAAATGGATTTAAAACAAAACTGCGTATAATTTATATTATGCGCAGTTTTTATGAGCTTAATTTCACACGAAAAACATCTTATATCTCTTGTTATCTGAAGTTAAGAAAAAGAGAGCTCTTTTCGTCTTTTTCCGCTGTATCTTCCTACCTTATCCTGTCTAATTCCACGATATGAAGGCATGTAAAAGAGCCACATAGCGTTATGCGGCCCTTTATTTCTTACTATAGGTAGAGGTGTATATAAAAATACGAACTGACTTCATTTCAGCTTTTTATGAAAAAGTAAATTATGAGAAAGCAATTCTCTCTGCATCTGACATCCTGTATTGGGTTAACAAATAATCTTTGCTCTGCATCGCCGCATGACGAATCGCATCCAGATCAACATTCAACAGCTTACCCTCTCGCTTCACGAGTCTACCTGCCACAAAGACCGTATCCACGTTGGATGGATTGGCAAATTGCACAACAGCGCCGATTGGATCATGAACGGGGAACATATTCAGATCGGTGGTGCGAATCATGATCAGATCCGCTTCCTTCCCTGGGGTCAGCGTTCCTACCTTCTGCTCCAATCCCAATGCCTGGGCACCAGCTGAAGTTGCAAATCTCAGCACTTGGCTGGACTGCAAGTTCAACTCACCAGGCATCTCACCCTGCTGCAAAAGTTGTTCATTGGCTCTGGATCGTTCAGCTTGAAGTGCAAACTTCATCTGCGAGAACATATCTCCGCCTGTAGACGTCACTACATCTACACCAAGTGTAGGTGTTCCCCCATGTTCAAGAAAATTGCCGGTGGCCGGATATCCATGACCCATCATCATTTCAACCTCAGGTGTGACCGACAAGGAAGCGCCGCTATCTGCCAGCATTTTGTATTCATCCATGCCCATGGTGTTACCATGAACGATATTCACCCGTGGACTTAAGAGTCCAGCTTCGTACAAGTGACTAATCGAGCGATCCACAGATCCCCAACTGCCAAATCCGGCATGCATGGAACAGATCGCATCCAGCTCCTGTGCTAGTTCGATCTCTTTCACGGTTGTATCCCAATGACTGAACTCCGGACCACGAATGGCAAGCCCATAAGTAAGTAATTGATCCCGTGATGAAAAATAACGTTCTTTGACTCTTCTGACATCATTATTCGAATACGTGAGTTGACTATCCCGATTCCAGTAGTCCGTCTCACCAGGTACTCCGTGAGCAAATACCGCCCGAATGCCAGCATCCTGAAGTCCACGAATCAATTCATCCGTATGATCAGGGGAATATGGCATGCTCCAATCCATTACTGTCGTCACTCCTGCGTTAAGCGCTTCCAAGGAACCGAGCAGGTTGGCAATATAACTATCTTGTGGGCGGAGCTTGCTTCCCATCGCACCATAATAGAGATTTTGCAAATAAACTGGTAACGACCAGTTGGTTCCCGCTGTTTTGACAAGTGATTCCCACATATGCCGATGCGTGTCCACCAGCCCAGGCATAATAATCATCGATGAAGCATCAATGATCTCCGCATCCGGAATATCCAGGTCGGGCTGAACCGCCATGATCAGTGAATCCTGAATCAGAACGTCCGCCCTCTTATACTGTCCAATTTTAGCATCCATCGACAACACACAGCCATTTTTCAACAGATAACTTGTCCGCACAAGAAACATCTCCCATCTATTTTGGTTTGAAAGACGATCACATCCTGCTTACGAATCTGTACTACTTCTGACTATTTTTTCGCTAGTATATATACATTATATAGTTATTGTTAGTATTTATCAATTTTGGGATTTACGTTTCGCCCGAAATCTTCTGACCTTCATCAGATTTCCACACATCTTATCATCACAGTACTTCTGTGTTCTGCTTCGGGTATCATCATAGAACATCCAGCGACAATCCGAATTATCACAGATCCGGATCCTGCCGCCTTCTCCCTCTACCAAAGTCAAAGCAAAGTCAGCAGCTACCTCAGCCATAACCTGACTCCAATGTGCTTCTACAGCTACCAGTTGGAGTTTCAGTTCCTGATCAATCAATATTCTTCTCACATGCCCTGCTTGCATAACGCCGTTCAACCATTGTTTTTCTATATCCGTTAATGATGCTCCAGAAGATAAGCGGGCTCCAAGAGCTATCAATTCATTCCTGAAATTTCTCATCGACAACTCCTCTTCTGGAGATGCAGGGACAGAAGCTTTAAGTTGCCATCGTTCCAGAAAATCTTGCTGCCAGTTCGCCTTCCCAAGTCTGTCCTCCGATCGATCTCCCCCACGCCAGTCGTGATAATCGCTGTTTACAAAATCGGTCCATAACCTGTCCATATATATCCCCCGTTCATGTAACCATCTAATTAAATAAAGAAGGTTACAACTCATCTTTGACGTGTTATATTAAGTGTAACCTCATTAATCAGTTTTAGCTAGTTACATCACCTATCACAATTATACGCAAGGAGGAAAAGGCAATGACAAAAACAACAGCACTAGATGTGTTACTTATTCAAAAGGATGATACTTGGGATCAATGTAATTGGATTGTACCTTTGTCGAAATCCTTGGAGGGTCTTACAGCAGAACAAGCAGCCTGGATTCCACCCTCAGGAGGATTAAGCATCTGGCAGTTGGTTAACCATATGTATTATTACAACCATCGCTTATTATGTCGCATGCAAGGTAAGGAGCCTACCCTTCCTGCTGTAGACTCCAATGAATACACATTTGGGAATCCTGGAGATGCAACGGACGCAGCTGGTTGGAATACACTGATGCAGGGTACAACTCGATTAGCCCAGCAGTTGCGAGATCAATTGGCTGCACTACAAGAGTCAGATCTTGAAGCCGCATATATGGACTCTGAAGAGAAATGGGCACACGAACTGGCTCGCTGGGTACTCCATGATGCGTATCACGCAGGTCAGATCGTGCTCCTTCGCAGACAGCAAGGAAGCTGGAAAATCGTTTTCTAAAAAAAATGCTTGAACTGCTAGCGCTTACAGGAATAAGATGAACTTATTAATGTTACAGCTTGTTCAACACACTATATAATTGAATAGGATCTTCGGGGTAGGGTGCAATTCCCAACCGGCGGTGATGTTCTTCGGAACCAGCCCGCGACTCGCTAATTGTTCTTAACGAAGGACATTCAGCGACTGACTTGGTGTGAATCCAAGGCCGACGGTACAGTCCGGATGAGAGAAGATCAACACATTGACATGCCGTTCACGGGAAGGCCTCTTTCCTGACGCATGTCCTTGGATGAGCCCCCGTTTATTTGGTATATACCAAAACGGGGGCTTTTGTCGATTTTGCCAACTGAAGATTCCGTGTTCTGACGAAGGAGTCCTGAATATGGAAAAGACATCAGCAGCATCACCTGTTTACCGCAAGGAACGAAGTAATACCGGATTCTGGCTTGTAGTTCTCGGCGCCGCCTTATGGGGGGTCGACCCACTCTTCCGAATTATTTTGCTAAACACGATGACATCCACGCAGATTGTACTGGTGGAACATATCATCGTCAGTCTTATTGCCATTCCCGTGCTGTGGAAATTCCGGTCTGACCTAAAAAACCTGCGCGCTCGCCACTGGATTGCCGTGATTTTTATCTCATGGGGAGGATCAGCACTCGCAACGGTATTGTTCACCATGGCACTAACACATAACGATCCGAATACGGTGCTTTTATTGCAAAAAATGCAACCACTCTTCGCTATCGTGCTGGCTAAACTGTTATTAAAAGAAACGTTGCCACGTCGCTTCGGTGGATTGTTCTTCATTGCATTAGCAGGAACGTACCTGCTTACATTTGGCTTCACATTGCCATTAGGTAACTGGGACAACTGGATTCATGCTGGAAGCTTGTTATCCCTTGGGGCCGCTGCCTTATGGGGAGGTTCAACCGTTATGGGACGATTGATGCTGGGTCAGGCGCGTTATGAAACGGTCACCTCCCTTCGCTTTGTCGTTGCTCTCCCGCTCCTGATCTTTATGACGTGGAACGAAGGTGCGGCATGGACGTTTCCGTCCGGAACGGGTGAACAGACTGCTGTCATCCTCAACATTCTCGGTCAGGCATTGTTACCAGGTTTGCTCAGTCTTCTGTTGTATTACAAAGGTCTGTCGTCAACCAAAGCCTCTGTTGCAACACTCGCAGAACTTAGCTTCCCGATGGCAGGTGTGTTGGTGAACTGGATTGCTTTCCGTACACTGATTACATGGGAGCAACTGCTTGGTTTTATTCTGATCTGGGTGGCCCTCTTCGCCATTTCCAGACAGCAGGAAAGATCATCAAATGCGGCCGATGCTGCACCGAAGCTGCGTACAGAGTAAGTGGATATATCTGAGGTTCACATATAAACAAATAGTCAAATATAAAATAAAACCATTGCACATCAAATTAGATGAGCAGTGGTTTTTTATTTCCATGACTCGATATTACTCGATCATTTTCTCAATTAGCAATATGAGCTATTAACCCTTTGCTTTATCTCTATTTCGCAAATGAAAATCCCCCTCTTTTCCCTCCAACCTCATAACGAGTATGCATATCATCGCACTATGTCTCTTCTATCTTTTGTCTTTTGTCTAATCCGGTGGTACGATGACATATGGAATAAACAGATGAAATATATTCAGAGAGGAACGATCATAATGTCTTCATTCTCATATACCTCCTACGACGCCGTAGGTTTGGCTGAACTGATCCGATCCCGGGAAGTATCCCCGGTTGAAATGCTTGAAGCGGCGTTAGCACGCCTTGAAGAAGTGAATCCGCAACTTAATGCGGTTATTCGTACATATGAATCTCGTGCACGGGAGGAAGCCGGTTTGGTTCGACCTGGAGAACAACCTTTTGCCGGTGTTCCCCTGCTCCTGAAAGATATCTCGCAATCCTTGGAAGGTGAATTTCTGACTTCAGGCTCCCGTTTGTTCAGCGAGCATCGTGCATTACGCAATTCCAATTTTGTCACTCGACTCCGTGATGCAGGCTTTATTTTCATAGGACATACCAATACGCCTGAATTTGGTTTGAAAAATATTTCCGAGCCCCGTCTTCATGGTCCCACTCGCAATCCATGGAATATCAATCACACCCCGGGTGGTTCAAGTGGTGGTGCCGCTGCCGCTGTAGCTTCAGGTATTGTTCCTCTTGCCGGAGCCAGTGACGGAGGAGGTTCGATTCGTATCCCGGCTTCCTTTAGCGGATTGTTTGGGTTAAAGCCAACCCGCGGGCGCACACCTGTAGGACCGGGAGTTGGTCGTCAATGGCAAGGCGCATCGATTGATTTTGCCCTTTCTCGCTCGGTTCGGGACAGTGCTGCATTGCTTGATACGTTACAAGTCATTCAGCCCGAAGCTGCGTTCCATGCTCCACTCTTTCCAGGCAGTTACTTGACTGATATGAGCTATCCACATCAACGTAAACTGAACATTGCATACACAACGGATTCTCCAGTGGGTACACCTGTCAGCGCAGAAGCCAAAGAGTCTGTATACAAACTCGTTCGCTGGTTGGAAGATCAAGGTCATCATGTTGAAGAAAAACTTAGTCCAGTCAATGGAGTTCGGTTGATGGAGAACTATTACATGATGAACAGTGGTGAGATGGCCGCGATGATCTCTTCCATGGAACGATCCATGGGCCGGGCTCTGACCTCCGATGATATGGAGATTGAATCTTGGGTTCTGGCTGAAGCAGGCAAAAAGGTGTCCGCTGCGGAGTTTGTACATAGCTTAGCAGAATGGGATGTAGCTGCAGCTCAGATGTCCACCTTGTTTGAGCGTTATGACTTCTACGTCACACCTGTTAATGCTTTTCCTGCGCCTAAGATTGGTGAATTAACGCCTCATGACGAACAGATCCGTAATCTGATGCGAATTAGTGAATTGGACAAGACACAGCAGCAGCAACTCATCTATGAAATGTTTGAGCCAAGTCTTACGTATACACCGTTCACCCAGCTTGCAAATCTGACAGGTCAGCCTGCGATAAGTGTACCTCTGCATATGACACCTGAAGGTTTGCCAATGGGTGTTCAAGTGATGGCAACCAAGGGACGCGAAGATTGGTTATTACATCTGGCTGGACAGCTTGAACAATCAGACCTCTGGATCGGAATGAGAGGTAATCCACTGTTCCCAGCATAAAGGCATATAATGTGGTTTGTGTTTAAATTCACCATTGGATGTTCCTGCCTGAGTAGAGTACGGCGCCATAACAGTGCATGAAAGCTTCATCTGCTCCGCATACTGAAAGCAAAAAGTAGCGGAGGAATGTGACGGATGAATACGAATCAGCGCCATAAACAGTCTTATCGTATCCCAGCCAAAACGGGATATGCCCTGAAAGTAAGCAAGGGTTCTTTACTACGCATAACGGATCTGGAGGGACAGCAAGTCATTGATTTTGTGGCATACGATGCTATGGATGCTAACCATCGCTTGGACCCCGGCGTGACAATGGACGTATTGCGTACTTATCGCATTAAACCAGGACAATTTGTGTATTCCAATCAATATCAACCCTTACTCAAGATTGTCCGTGACACCGTTGGGGTACATGATTTCTTTAACTCCGCTTGTCGACCAGAGATGTATGAGGTGTTATACGACAAAAAGGATCATGCCAGTTGTTATCACAACTTGAACACGGCACTAGAACCCTTCGGAATCTTACCGCCGGATCAACACTATCCATTCAACCTGTTTATGAAGTCCGTTGTAGACAGTGAAGGCAAGATTGATGTTGTAGCTCCCGACTCTCGTGCAGGTGATTATATCGAGATGGAGGCATTAATGGATCTCACAATTGGGCTCTCCGCCTGTCCTTGTGAAGAAAGCTCATGCAACGGATACAACTGCACCCCAATTCAATTGGATGTGGAACTTTAACAGAATAACAAGGCCTTGACGCAGTATGAGATAAAAGTAGTTTGTTCTATTTCACTCCTTGCGGGAATACGATGACTTGTACCCATTTTCTGTGACGACTGGTACAATTCATCGAACCCGTTAAGGAGTGAACGTGTTTATGTCTGTACTGTTCAGTTATATCATTCTGGGAATATCATTGTCCGCTCCAATCGGTCCGATTAACGCCGCCCAACTCGACCGTGGAGCCCGCCACGGATTCATGCATGCTTGGATTCTAGGACTCGGAGCTATGTTTGCAGATTTGGTGTATATGCTCCTGATTTATTTTGGAGTTGCCCATTTTCTGGACACGCCGTTCATGCGCTCTTTTCTCTGGTCATTTGGCAGTTTTATTCTGATTTACACGGGAGTGGAAACGCTCTCGAAGCTAAAGCAAGGCATTCAAGGCACATCTACTGCGGAAGCAACTGTTCGAAAATCTTTTATTTCCGGATTTTTGATGGCCCTGTCCAATCCACTGAATATTTTATTTTGGCTGGGGATCTATGGCTCTATTCTCGCGACAACTGTGAAACATACGGATACCGCTCATTTGCTGCTCTACAGTTCAGGCATATTCATTGGTATCCTGGTATGGGATGTCATTATGGCTGGAATGGCCAGTCGATTCCACAAACATAGCAGTGAGAATGTATTGCGCTGGATCTCTATCATTTCGGGAATCTGCCTGATCGGATTTGGTTTGTATTTTGGGTACGAAGCTGTACGTTCCATTTTTTTCTGACAACAAAATCAGGCTGGACAGTCACCCAACTTCCCCCACATTAATACTGTAACGGTATCATGTGGAATGGAGTTGGGAATCAATGGCGGAGCTGTATAGTGCCGACGAAATAAACACCTTGTTTGAGCGTCTTCCATCTTGGCAGCAGGACGCTTATTCGCAATTTGCAGATATGATCGCCGATGAAAATAATACGTATCCGTGTGTACCTGGACGAATGGGATTTCTGTCAGGGCATTTGAGGTACGGCTTTACGTGTGACCCCCGATCTGAACATGCTGCCGAAGATATGGCCGATCTGCTTAGACAATATGGTCCTGTATCCAGAGACACTGGTCATTACGCTTCGATGGTCGTGATCTGTGAGACGCCAAGTGATCTGAAAGATCATACAACGGTAGAGCAATATCAGACGTTATTCTGGCAAATGCTTAATCGGGTAAGTTCACACGATACCGAGCCGTGGCCGGAACATATCTCAACCGATCCTCATGATTCATCATGGGAGTTTTGCTTTGGCGGAGAGCCTTATTTTTGTTTCTGTGCAACTCCTGCACATGAACTCCGAGCCAGCCGGCATTTTCCTTATCTCATGTTTGCTTTTCAACCACGGTGGGTATTCGAATCCATTAATGACAACACCCCTCTTGGCCGTAAAATGAAAACCTTAATTCGCAAACGTCTCGCTGCGTATGATGCTGTACCTGCTCACCCTTCGCTGATGTGGTATGGTCAGCAGGATAATCTGGAATGGAAACAGTATTTCCTGCCTGATGATGAGCAGACACCTTCCAAATGTCCATTCATGCGGATGAAGCAAGCCCTAGGCAAGTTGACGAAATAATCTTAAAGCACTCATTAATCCGTTGTGCGACCTCCACGAAAGTTGCTGAAAGGTACTTATGGTTTGGATGGTGCTGACTGCGGTGGTTTCGAGCCACGTACCTTATGAACAACATACGTGATGATGCCAAGGAACACCAGAAGTCCCACACTTGCCAGCAGACCCGTTCTGCTGGCTTTTTCCATCGCTGTCCCAGCCACAGCAGCTACAATTAATACTATGGCAATCCATACTTTGATGCGATTCCACTTCACGGGCTTCATTTTTTTAATGTACGTGATGCAGATGAGCAGCCATGTATACATTAATACCAGACTACCTGCTGTCGTCACATATTCAAACAAACTCTTGGGCATCCATAATGCCATCAACGTAGACAGGACTAATCCAGCCGCTGTACAACACAATGCCTGAAGTGGCATGTCCTTTTTTCCCCGGGTCTTCGTGAACAACTTTGGTGCATCTCCATCTTCCGCGAGTTTCACCAACATGGACGTAATGGCATATAACGAAGCCACCATTGTCGAGAATCCGGCTATAATCAGAATTCCGTTGAGAATGTGGACCACAACAGTGAATCCAATGGTTGACATGGCCTTGACAAGTGGACTTTCATCTGGAGTTAACTGAACTGAAGGCACAAGCAACAGGATCAACGCAATTGCAATCACATAGAGTGTACTCACCGTCAATAGCATTACTCGACCTGATTTCACTGCATCTTTTGGTTCTTTCAGGTTAGCTGCCATCAAACCCATAACCTCGATCCCGGCAAAAGCAAAGAATGCATAGATGAAACCGGTCCAAACGCCTTTACCTCCATGCGGAAACCATTCATTCTTCAATTGCTCGGGTGTGACTTTTACAGGTAACCAACCCAGACAAGCCGCTCCTGCTATAGCTATAAATGCAACCGTTGCAGCAAGTTTGATTACAGCAAGAATATTCTCCGTTTTGGTTAATCCCTTCGCTCCCAGTGCAGCAATGAACAGACCTATAGCGGCATAGATCGCAACAAATGCCCATAGCGGAAACTTGGGAAACCAGAATTGAGAGAACAGCCCAAGTGCCGTTAATGAGCTGCCCATGATGAGCATTTCAGAGAACCAGTACATCCATCCACTACCAAAACCAGCCCAAGGTCCGAATGCTTCGCCCGCATACGTTCGAAAAGCGCCTTCCTTTGGATCATCTGCCGTCATCTGTGCCAGCGCACCAAATACAAAGTAAGTACCTGCCGCCGCCAGTACCAACAATATAAGTACGGATATGCCGGCCCAATGAATCGCGAGACTGGTTCCCAGAAAAAATCCCGTTCCCAGTGTGCAACCCGCGCCAAACAAGGATAGGCTGAACCAACTTAGTTTTTCGTCGTCGTTTTTACGGTGTTGCTGACTTTTCATGAAGCTCCTCCTTCTGCCTTATCCCCTTACGATTTACAGGTCATGGAGGTTTTATGTCTGTATTACCAAAAGAATTATTATTAGTTTACATAATAATTAATATGTTAAAATTATTCTGATAATGAATTTAAGATGTATGCTTTTAGAGATTATTCATAAAGATATATTTTCAATTTGATTTAAACCCGCAAAAAAGTGGTTGACTTCAATCGCTTATAATGGTTTTCCTTTAAACTTGGTGGTGCGTCAATGTGGCTGTTTGAGAGAGGGTAACTAAGGTGAGAAAATGATCTTTCTATCGTGAATTTTTCATATGTTGAAATATTATAACTTAGTCGTTATTTCTTTTAAATTGAACGTAGATTGCCTATTTTTCGTATTTTCTCAATATCTTCGTCGTTTTTTATAAATTTAGTCGTTTATAAGAAGGGCTACTTCCTGGGATTTTTCCTCTTTCATCCTTTGTCACCCGTTTTGAACTAAGCTGACGTATAGGTATTGTTCTCTAATATTATTCTCTAATATTATTCTCTAGTATTTTTCGCAGCCTCTTTTCCAATCATTGTTGTGAATTTTTCATATGTTGAAAATATTTTATGTTGGTCATAAAAAAGCCGCCATATGGCGGCTTCGCTAATATTTCTGATTTAAGTCCGGCCAGTCCAATCTGCTCCGGCGATTTCTTTCCATCGTGCTCTAATTTCATCATACAATTCCTGTGGGAGTTGCCCTTTAGCCACAAGATCAGCATTTTGCTGCCAGCGATTGGGCTTGGCTGTTCCTACAATAGCTGTGTCTACACCTTCGGTACTTAGCGTAAAACGCAGTGCTGTTTCCACCGCTACCTGGGCATCTTCACCCAGAAAACTATAGTTCAGTTCACTTAAGCGCTTCCAGTATATAAATGGATAAGCCTCTTCTGAAAGTGTATCATACGTCCAGGCCGCATTGGCAATTGGTCTTTTGGCGATGACACCCATGTTTCTTTTTCTTGCCTCAGGCAACGTAAGATCAATTGCTTCCTGATCTGCGATATTTAATGAAGTCTCCAGGCTGTCAAATACTCCGGTCTGAATCGCATATAGCGCATCTGTTGTATCCCCACTGTATCCGATAAACCTGGTCCTACCTGATTCCTTGGCACGCTGTAGTACTTCGATTACTGCTCCTTGTCGGAGTACTTCTTCAGAGCAGCTATGCAAATGGATAACATCCACATAGTCGGTTTTCAGCCGTTTCAGACTACGGTCAATCGTTTGCTCCAGTACTTTGGCATCCCAATCCGGACCTTCGATCCCGGCAGCATGTCCACATTTGGTGAACAAATAGTAGTCATCACGCCGATGTGACAGCACCTCACCGATTAATTCCTCGCTGTCACCGTAACATTCAGCCGTGTCTATCACGTTTAATCCAGCATCCAGGGCACTATTCAGCAATGTGGCTACATCCGTTTTGGATACATTTTTGCCTATTTCCGCTCCGCCAAATCCAAGTGTACTTACGTTCATGCCAGTATTACCGTACTTGCGCGTTTCCATGGTTATCTTCCTCCAAGTTCAGTGAATTGGGTACAGATAAATAGAAATACAGATTAACTTCAACTTCCCTTATGTTATTACCCATGAGTGGGTTATGCCACCCACTTTTTCCAAAATGTAACCAACTTCATTTATTTAAAATCCATAAATGGACATTCCACCGTCAACCAATAACGTCTGACCCGTTATGTATCCCGCTGCATCTGATGCCAGGAATACAACCGGCCCTACCACTTCTTCGAGTTCTCCCACTCGCTGTAGCGGTGTGCGGCTTACAATTTCCTGCAAATACTGGGGATCATCCAGCAGCTTTTCAGTCAAAGGTGTTCGGAAATACCATGGCCCTACTGAATTGACACGGATTCCATACTTGCCCCATTCCAGTGCGAGAACTTTGGTCATATGAATTAATGCAGCTTTGGTCGCACCATATACAACCCCTGTCCGCAAAGCCGTATGCCCACCTACCGAAGAGATGTTAATGATCTTCCCAGTCCCACGTTCTTTCATATGCTGACCCGCCAATTGCGAAGCGAAGAAAGCCGATTTTAAGTTTGTCTGCATGATGGTCTCCCACTGCTCGTCTGTTACTTCAAGTGCTGGTGTCCGTATGTTCATACCTGCGTTATTCACCAGAATGTCCAGGCTACCCATCTCCGAGATCGCCTCTTGAAACGTCTCTTCCATTTGTTCTTTTGATGTCACATCCGCTTTCAGAGCGAGCGCTTTACGCCCTGTCTGTTCATAGATGTAGGCTGCTGTCTCCTCAATTTCTTTCATCGTTCGGGATACAAGTACAACGTCACTGCCTGACTGGGCAAGTCCAATCGCAATTGCTTTTCCGATCCCTCTCCCTGCACCTGTCACCAGTGCTGTCTGTCCATCGAGATGGAATGTGGGTACGTTCATGTCACTCACTCCTTCATCAGATTTATAAGTTGAACTAAAGATTATTTACACTGACACTACGATGACAGAATAACCTTCCAATCGCTGTTATCCCCAGATTTTTTGATTCCCTTTTCTGAAGGGGAAAATCCGAGGATAGCGTATTCTTCCGATGCAGCTTTCTTTCAGAAAGCTTTTAGGCGAACGCTTCGCTTTTTCAGGTTTTTTCTGTCCTCTCCGTTATCGTGTAAATGATTAGTTCAACTTATATCGCAATCATGCAAATGCTTCTATATGTAGGTAAACCCCGATGGGAATCAGGTTACAAAATACTGGCTTGGATTGCCCAGTTCCGGATGGAACTTTTCTCGAAAGCGGCCTCCGGTATAATCTCCTATAATTTTTCGCCAGAACGCCTGCGCAATGACATTGTTACGAACCTGGGTCACTTTCCATCTTCCTGGAAAACGTTTGAACAGCTCGTATGCTGCCCGAGTGCCCACCCCACTGCGCCGATATTTTTGCATCACAAAAAACTCAGTCAAATAGTAGTCATTATCCTTACTACCAGGCTCCAATTTCTCCACCAGAGCAAACCCTGCAGGTGCCCCATCACTTGTAATCAAAAAAGGAAACTTGCGGTCCTTTTCTGCCCAGAATGCCTCCAGACCGGGATATTCCGGAAAAATGCCGTTACTGTCCACATCAATATTCAGGTATTTGGTAAAATCATATAAATAAAATTGCATTAAATGCCGAATCACCTGACTGTGTTCCCGGGGAACCAGTTCTATTTTCATATTCATCCGGTTCACCTCCTCTGCTTTACGTATACTAATTACTTTAAAGGTTTACGCGCCGAAGGGCAAGGAAGCATACCCTACTTACTGCCTGCTTTGGTGAACAAGCTGTGAGCATGTAAATTATGGTACACTAGAGCATAGAATACTATTAAATTGAATATTCATTTTATATGTTTTTCACATGGAGGTGTCGAACTTGACCAACGTGCAAAAAGAGATTGATCGACGCAAGCTGGATGACAAACTACCTTCCATGCCTTGGTTCGTTCAGCAATTCATGGACTACAAGCTGCCTGACCTGTCCCCCTCTACCCTACTCGAATATCTGAGAGATTACGAAGCTTTCTTCGGATGGTTGCGAGCAGAAGGGCTGTCCGAGGCAAGCTCTAATAAAGAAGTTACCTTGACTGAACTGGAAGTCCTTCGCATGGATTCGGTTACCGCCTATCGGTTATTTCTCACAACCAAACGAGAAGGAACCAATTCCAGAATTACCGTCTCTCGCAAACTCTCTTCCCTTCGCTCCCTTTTTCATTACCTGAGCCAAATTGCGGAAGATGAAGACTTTTATCCTTTGCTGAAGCGGAACATTATGGCCAAAATCGAGATCAAGCGTACCCATAAACCCAAGGACACCGCTGCCAAACTCAAAGGTAAAATCCTGGAGGAAGAGGAACTGCTGGAATTTATCGGCTATATCCTTGAAGGTTACGCTGTGGATATGGAGAAGAACAAGCAGGCCCTGTACTCCCATGAAATCAACAAAGAACGGGATGCCTGTATTGCCAGCTTGATTCTCAATTCAGGTTTACGGGTGTCGGAAGTTGTGAACCTGAACGTCGATGATCTCGATCTGAACAACAAACTCCTGTATGTTTATCGCAAAGGTAACAATGATGAGACGTACAAAACTCCCGTTTATTTCAGGGAACAGGCCAAGGACGAACTCGCAACTTATATGAACCTGCGGCAATCACGTTACCGTACGCCCAAGCGGGAGAAAGGTCTGTTCATTGCTTTGCGTAACGGAGATTCAGAAGGCAGTCGAATGACCAAAAGAGCGATCCAGGCCATGATCATGAAATACGCCAAAGGTTTTGGCAAACCATTCTTGACCGTGCACAAATTACGCCATTCATTCGCAACCGACTATTATTTGCAAAATGATATTTACAAAACGAAGGAGCAGCTTGGACACGCTTCTACGGAAACAACCGAGATCTATGCTCACCTTACCGACAAAACGATGTCCGAAGCCATCGAACGTCGTACTGATGACGGGATGTAACATCCCGAACATAATAAAAGCAGCAAGCCACATCAAGGATTTCGATCCGAGAAAGGTCTGCTGCTTTTTTGTTTTTTTTGCATCATTTAAGGAGAAGAGCATAATCAGAAATGATTATAGTTTACATAATAAATATTACGTTGTATTTAAAAAAGAATCAATCACGCTCTGTACATTCAATCATATCCAGCGATCATACTATCCTACTTTTTTAACGTTTTTACGATTAGAGTTCACCATTCTGTCTACACTCGCTCTCAACCATCGCTAACAACGCTTTGGCTATATCCTCCGTTTCATGAACCGAGTACCATGTTATCTCTCTGCTTACGGTGCTCTGCTCAATAAACTGCTCTGAAGGTAACCACGAGATCATACCCACTACCCCTTTAAGCTGATCAACCAAGGTCAGATCTTTCTCTTCTCGAACCATCACAAATTTGGGATAAGAAGCATCCTTGAATCCTTCAACAACAATCCAATCATAACCCGACAGATAGCTCAGCATATCCTCCAGCTTGGTTGCCTGTCGCTCTATAATCGCAGTACGTTTCTCTGACATAACAACCACCGCCGAGGCCCCAGCCTCTCCAAATCGATAAGAATCCGTTCCTTCTTGATCCATCTCAAAATGGTCATGTCCATCATGCTTAATTGCTGCTACTTTAAGTCCCATAGAAGAAAAGTGCCCGATCAACGCGGCTGTCAGGGTTGTCTTACCCGTGTTTTTGTATCCAACAATCTGTATGATATGTGGCTTTGTATCACTGATTGTAGTCATCTACCACTACCTCACATGACCTGAGGGCAGTTTGAGAATACGTACCTGCTCACCCGCAGGAATGCCTTTTTTCTCAGGTGGAACAACAATCAGGCAATCGCTGTCCTTAATGGTGATCATCACACTGGATTCATCTACACGGGCGGCAGCCGGTATTGCGTACACCATGCCGTTGCGGATCTCTGTGCGTCCACGTACGAACCGTGTAAAATTGTTTACTTTGGTGTACTCTTCTTCCAAGATCGCGGTCCATTCTTCCATATAAGGATGAGCATCCGCCTGCATGGAACGTATGGTTGGACGAACAAACAAACCAAAACCTACAAAACAAGCCCCCGGGTTACCCGAAAGCGCAAAAAGCAATTTATCTTTATATATAGCAGCTGTGGTCACACTGCCTGGTCGCATCGTCACTTTGTTAAACAACATCTCCACATGTTCTTCAAGCACAAGTTCACCCATAATATCATAATCCCCAACGGATACACCGCCTGTGGTCACCACGATATCATTATCTTGAATGGCTTCTTCCAGTTTGGCCCTTGCCGTATTCACATCGTCTGCAATAGAACCGTACATCACAGGCTCTGCACCTGCCTCAACAACCAGAGAGCGCAGCATGTAACTGTTGCTGTTCCGAATCCGACCTGGTTGTAATGGCTCATCTACATCAAGCAATTCCGTGCCGGTTGCGAATATCGCCACCTTTGGACGTTGAAATACAGGAACTTCTGCTATGCCAAAAGTAGCTAACACGGACTGCTCTCCTGCCCTGATGATCGTTCCTGCTTCGAGCAATTGCTGTCCCTCTTGGACCTCCAGTCCGATCGGAGTGATGTTAGCACCCGACAATATGTGCCGTTTCAATGCAATCCATTGTTCTCCATCCTCTACCTTGCTCTCGGTCATCTCCATCATGACTACCGCATCCGCACCTTCCGGAACCTGTGCACCGGTCATGATGCGAGCTGTCGTACCTGAAACAATGGTGTGATCCGAGGTGTAGCCGCAAGGAATTTCATCAATGACTCGAAACCAAACTTGATGATCACTCGATGCATCTATAGTATCTGTACTGATAATCGCGAATCCATCCATACCCGATCTCCGGAAGAATGGATACGGATGGGGTGCCTGAATCGTCTCTGCAAGTGTGCGGCCATGAGCAGATTCAAGATGAACTTTCTCTATGGAGCCTACAGTAACTCTTGCAGCTATTTTAGCTTGGGCATCCGGTACCTGTACAGCTGTACGATTGAATTTGGCAGTTGTCATATCATGTGAATGTGAGTTCATTTTCAAAAGTATTCTTACCTCCTAAAGACTATCATCCTTTAAGAAAGTGTAGCCCGAATACTGTAAGATAACAAGTACATCACTTATTGAATCCTGTGATAAAATCTTATTTCTTACAGGTGTAACATTCCTTGACCTATGTTCAACATGAAAGGCATCTTGTCTGCCCATAATATAAGTGACAAAGGGAGGCGATGATCATGAGTAATCGATGTGAATTATGCGGAAGAGAACCTGTGAACACGACCGTTCATCATCTGACACCCAAAGAAATGGGCGGAACATTTCTGCCAACGGCCAACCTGTGCATCCCCTGTCACAAACAGATTCATTCGCTATACACCAATCGCGACATTGTAACCCTTGGTCTCACGGATCTGCAATCCTTGAGACAGGATGAACGAATGATTCCATTTATCCGCTGGATTCGCAAACAGCCTGCTACAACGATTCCCCGCGTACGCAAGTCCAATCATGTTCGCAAATCGTAAACCAAAAAGAACAGTTCCAAGGTAATTGCGCGGATAGTGATAAATCCTTCATACCTTTTCCTGTTCTTTTTGGATTGTACTATATGTTGGGCAGCCAAACTTATAATTGAATCATTATCTACGCCTCTTAATTCGGCCGCCGCCCACTCTGGTTTTTGGTTTTTTATAGGATTTCTTAGGTGAATCAAACAACCCACCACTGCTCTTGTTGCGATCAATGGTTCCCTTGCTCTGATCCTTGTTGCGGTTGAATAATCCTCCGCCAGATCCCACGCTTGAATCTTTATCGCTTCCGCGCCTTGTAATCGTACCTTTCCGATCAACAGTAATAGGTGGAGCAAGCTTCTTGTCATTACTTGTTGGTGCACGATAAGATCCTGCACTCGGTTTATACGTATCTTTATTGGTGTATCCTCGATAGTTGCCATAACCTCGCCCACCAAAAGAATCGAATAGATTACCAATTAATGTAGCGGTGAGGTAACCTTGTAAAAAAGATGAATCGTAGTTCTGCCGAACATATTCCTTGGAGTCCACCTCAACCAATGTATCCTCCGGCTTGTTCGGGTCTTGTTGCAGGTGATAATACTCGTCCTGATACACGAGGAACATACGCTCTGTATTCTCTGCCGAGATCTGATCCGGTTGCCGCTGGTCAGACAATTCCTGAGCCACTTCCGGAACGGTACGGTCCGAAGCCCGGTACACATAGGACGTTGAGTTACCACTGCCGTTAACCGATTCAAGCGGATATGTGTCCTGAACAGAAGGTGCTGCTCCGCACGCGGACAACAGAGACATGACAAGGCTGAGGACCAGCATTAATTTTAATCCATGTGCCAAGCGTTTTTTCATTGGAACCTCTCCTAGCTCGAACGAATCACTTTGATATCCGCAGGAAGAATGGACTCACCCTCATACAGTGTAAATCTTCTGTCTTGCCACTCCACCCGAAGAAGCATATTATCATCCGACTGATACTGCCATACCAATTGTTCTCCAGCCTGGCCATATGGAGTTCTACCTGACGTTGATACCATGCCTCCATACTCTTCCTCCAGATGATATGCGCGTCCATCCAGGTCCAGCAATGTGGGCACCTCATCAGGTGCATCAAGCCTGCCATCAATTGGTGTATATAGGGCGTAACGTGTAAGTTCCCGTTCTTCGATATGCAAATATCGAAATGCGGTACCATCCTGCAGCGTGAGCACAACTGCATTTCGAGCACGATTTTGTACCCGACCAACGACTTCATAAGTGACCAGAGAAACCTCACAGATATCACCAGGTGCAAGCTGAAGCATCGTTTTCTCTGCCTGCGGTGGTTCAGGTTTCGTTAGTATTCCTTTAATTCGTTTCCATACACTCATGAGAATTACTCCTGTTCCTTATCTTATAAACAAGCTGCAATAATCAGTGCGCCCACGATATGTAAAGCGCCAGAGAACAACCCGTACCCTGTCTTCCCTTGCTGAATTCCCGTATCCAGATCCAGATTGGCCCATTTGCGAATCATAAAGTGTACAACACTCTCCAGAATCAACAAAATGATAAAGGATACAACGGAGACCAGCAGTGCTTCTCCCAGGTGACCGGCCGTAGAAATGGACGTAGCGAGTACATATCCTTGTGCAAATAATTTCATAACCATACGTGTAGTAACTGCCATATTGCCGGCCTTAACTTCAGCAAAATCCTTATATTTCGTGAACAGTGAATCAACATACATCAGGACAAACAGCAAAACCGAACCAGATCCGGTCCAGACCAGCATCGCCAAAATGTTCAAATCCATTTACACAGCCCCCACATATCAACATGAACCGCATTTAAAAGCGAAGGAGAAATACTCTTCTCCTCCGCTGGTTAACCTTGCTGACAACCAAGGTATTAGTTCTTATTATCGTACTGTTTCATCAATGCTGCGAGTTCGTCTTCAACAGCCTGATCTTTACCCAACTTCTCGAACTCTTCATCCAAAGATTTTCCTTTGGAAGACATTTCGTTACTTGCTTCGGCCTGTGCTTCCATCTGCATCATTTTCTCTTCCATACGCTTCATACCAGCACTTGCGGTATCAGAGCCAAACCCATTCAACGCTTTGTTGATTTCCGTTTGGGCTTTTGCTGCATTGTAACGGGCTACCAGTGTTTCGCGTTTGTTCTTCATTTGAGTCAGTTGCTTACGCATCTCGTCGAGCTTGCCACGCAGGTTATCTGCAGAAGCCTTGTTTTGATCATAGCTGGTTTTGTACTCAGCCATCTTCTCTTCAGCAGCCTTTTTCTCTTCCAGGGCACGTCGAGCCAAATCCAGATTCTGAGCACGTGCCGCCGTATGCGCCTGCTCTTCACGTTTCTTCACAAGAGCTTCCTGCTCTTCGAATAACTGCTTGAATTTCTTCTCAATGGCGATCTGTTGAGCTACTGCTTTCTCCGCATCTTCCAGATCCTCTTGCATGTCACGGATATATTGGTCCGTCATCTTGATTGGATCTTCCGCCTTGTCAATAATGGCGTTGATGTTAGACATGGTTAGATCACGCAAACGTTTGAAAATGGACATTATGTTATTCCTCCTAGTCGATATTACATCGTATATAAACATACATACGTAATAATCTACAACTCGTTTCAATTTTAGCAAATAAAATCAAAACATTCGATGGTTCTTATGTCAGGAAGATCGTTTATCTTTGTTCAGGTGATCCTCCATCAACCTCTCTGCAGTCTGCACGATTTCGTCGATCTGCATCCGCGTGATGGAGTCAAAATGAATACCCATGATCACCGTAACGGTTACTTTCAGCTGCAGGGCAGCATTTCGGGCAAGCCGCTCACACAGCTCTTGTTCCTTATGCCCAGGAATATGTACCGTCGTCCCGCTGACGCGCTCATGATCCACGTAGAACGTGGCTACGGCGCCAATATGCGCCTTTCCTCCGGTAACAAGAAAAACCTTATCCTCTCCTGCTTCAATCACCTGTAAACGTATGGATTTCAAATCATATGTACTCATATCCTATCCACCTACCCTTTTCTATATGTTTATATATGGAGGAATTATGGCTGTCATGAGCTAAATCCGCAATGAAACTTCTCACACTGCGCATATTTTATGGAACCCCCGGGCATACCAAGGAGAACGTCATTTTGGAAAAGGAGGCCGTTATTATGCGCGTACGCCTCATTATGCTGATGGTTATCGTTATTTTTCTAGGGGGATATCATGCTCCAGTTTCATCGCGGGATGTTTCAAGCCCATCAAGTGAATCAGTATCAGGTTCGGATTCTGCAGAAGAAGAACAACTGACATTGGGACAGTTACGTCAAAAATATGCCGATACGTTCAAAACCAATGGTCCTTCAACCAAGAAGGTTGCACTGACTTTTGATGATGTACCTGATCCACGGTTTACTCCACAAGTGCTGGATGTATTGAAGAAATACAATGTCAGAGCTACATTCTTCATCGTGGGTAGTCGTGCTGAGAAACATCCGGATCTAGTGAAACGCATTGTTAAGGAAGGGCATATGGTTGGTAATCACAGCTACAATCATCCTGAATTCAGTAAGCTGTCGATGAATGCCTTTCGCAAACAAATTTTACATACCGGGGATATTATTCAACGTTTGGCGGGTTATACGCCCAAGATGATTCGGCCACCTTATGGAGACATTAATGAAGAACAGCTGAGATGGGCTGCCAAACAACACTATAGCATTGTGAACTGGAACGTAGACTCCCTGGACTGGAAAGGCCTTTCAAAGGAACAGGTGAAAGATAATATCCTGTCTGCCGTAAAACCCGGCTCCATCGTTCTGCAACATGCTGGAGGCGGTGTAGGGTCAAACCTGAACGGCACGATTGAGGCTTTGCCTGAAATTATTGAGGAACTACGTAATCGGGGATATGAACTGGTCACCTTGGACGAAATGCTGGGATTGCCAAAGGCCAAAGATTAAGATGACCGTGATAGAAATAAATGAGAATATTAAAAGGGTGCTGTTCAATCGCGAATTAGCGACTGGCAGACACCCTGTTTGAATTCATTTAAAATGTTATTTTCTCTCTACTTCAGAATGTACAGCTCGATATCCTGAAATCCAAATGAGCTTACAGACTGTTTGCTACCCGGTATAAAGATATCAATCCGGTGACCTTTGATTGCACCGCCCACATCCCGCGCTGTGGCTACAAAAGCCTGTTTTGGCAATCCTGGATGGCTGTGACCAGTTACCAGTACTTTGGTTCCAAGTGGAATTACACTTGGATCAACTGCAATCGTGCCCAGTTCAAGGTCATTTCCGAAATAATCGACTGCACCCCAGCCTCCATTTTCAGACGGATCTGCAGAGTATGCCGTTGCTTTCACGTTAACGGCTTTGCTGTAATCGAATGTTTTACCCCAGGCTTGAACCACTTTGTTATCTGCGTTAACGTCCAAGCTCGCTGTAGTAACAGTCTTCGCTTGGGTCTTGCTCTCCGTTGCCGCAGCAGCTGCTACATTGTTTGCCTTACCGGGAATCGTAATTTTCAAACCACCATAAATGTTGTAAGGTGAAATGTCGTTGTTTGCTTTAACCAACGTGTTCATTGCTACTCCATATTGTTTTGATAAGGTGTAGAAGGTATCCCCTTCTTTGGCCACATGAACTGAATCGGCGTGAGCCGGAACGGCTTGAATGAGCATTGCTGTTGTCAATAATGCTACTGCTGTTTTGGCTATACGTTTCTTGTTAATCATGGTCTTCCTCCCTCATTGTGCCTGCGAAGTTAGTTGTCGGATTCGGATGAGGAGCCCACCCTATAGGTTCTTCATTACATTTGAAACGTTATGTACCCCTAATTCACCCCAAGCAGTGTGCTGTAGATCTTCCCCCTGCACAATCTGCATCGTTACATCCCCCGCACTCCCTGTCCGGAAGTTTCGGCAGAGTTCAATATATCACAATTTTGTAACCTGAACTTGTAGTAATTCTTACCAAATGGTTTTTAGCATGTAAGCATTTGTAAGAATACTGGTTAATTCAGAAAGTTTGGTTGACCCGATTCCTTTACATTTGGTAACAGAATAGTTACTTTTCCGAATCCATACGTCATTATTATCCATAAAAAATAGCGTTACCGACTCGAAGTCAGTAACGCTATTTGATCACATCGTTTAGAGTACTTTCGCAAGAAAATCACGTGTACGTGAATTTTTGGGTGCTCCAAACACCTCATCAGGTGTTCCCTCTTCCACAATAACCCCGCCATCCATGAACAAGATGCGGTCTCCCACTTCACGTGCGAAACCCATCTCATGGGTTACGATGACCATCGTCATTCCGCCTTCTGCAAGACGTTTCATGACATCCAGCACTTCGCCGACCATCTCAGGATCCAGTGCCGACGTAGGCTCGTCAAACAGCATCACATGCGGCTGCATGGCCAATGCTCTAGCAATGGCGATCCGCTGCTTCTGTCCACCAGACAGCTGATTCGGGAATGTATCTTTTTTATCGTACAAGCCCACGGTGTTAAGCAGATCAGCAGCAATTTTCTCCGCTTCCTGAGTGGATTGTTTCTTCACTTTAATTGGAGCAATCGTGATGTTTTGCTCTACCGTTTTGTGTGGGAACAGGTTGAAGTGCTGGAACACCATGCCCATTTTCTCACGAGTTGCGTTAATGTTATGCTTGGGGTCCGTGATTGACACGCCTTCAAAATCAATCTCTCCTGAGGTAGGCTGTTCCAACAGGTTCAGACAACGTAAGAAAGTACTTTTACCTGAACCGGAAGGGCCGATGACTACAACAACCTCACCTTTGCCAATCGTCACGTTAATGCCCTTAAGCACATCGTTATTACCATAAGATTTGTGTAATTGTCTAACGTCTATCACTTGCACTCAACTTCCTTTCCAGTCGTCCCAGCAGCTTGGACAAAATGAACGTCATTACAAAGTAGATGGCTGCTGCAATCAAAAATGGACTCAAGCCTTGGTACGTAATGTTTTTGACTACACTTGCCTGATACATAATGTCCACCATACCGATAACGGAGATAATGGAGGATTCTTTGATGATGGTTATGAATTCATTACCGATCGCTGGTAATACAGCTTTGAAGGCTTGTGGCAATATGATATAACGCATCGCGGCGCCTCTTCCCATACCTAATGAACGCGCTGCCTCCAACTGACCACGATCCACACCTTGGATACCTGCACGGAAAATCTCCGCCAGATAGGCACCACTATTGATTGAAAGCGTAATGATACCTGCCTGAAGTGCAGTGAAGTTAATGCCAAAGCTCAGAGAAAAACCATAGTAAATAATCATCAATTGTACCAGCATCGGTGTGCCACGGATCACTTCAACGTATGCCGTACCGATCCAGCGCAAGATTGCAGCGTCATGCAAACGGAACAAACAGATGATCAATCCAATAATTACCCCGAAGATAACCCCAAGTGCAGACAACAGAAGTGTGTATCCTACACCTGTAGCATAGAAACTTTTGTACTCCCAGAATACTTGGAAAATATTTTGTGATTTGTTCGCTTTATCCGCCATCAAGAGGCTGGCGTCCGTCACCATCTGATTGATTTTATCTTCGCTTTTCAGTCGCTCCAGTGTTCCATTTACTGCAGCTAGCAGCTCGGTATTACCTTTACGAATCCCGATTGCCGCTTCTGCTTGTTCTTCGTCCGGAACAGCAGCAGCAAGTCCAATGATATCGTCCAGATAACCTGCAGCAACGGTATCTTCAACGATTGCCGCATCAATGCGTTTTGTTTGCAGTTGAAGCACGATATCCGAGATTTTATCCAGCGCAGTAAGCTTCGCTCCTGGAATACTCTGTCCGATCGTTTCCTGAATGGAGCCTTTCTGAACGCCAATCTTCGCATTTTCAAGTTCTGCCATAGTTGGATATTTGTCTTTATCCACATTTCGAACCATAATCACTTGTTTTGATTTATAATAGGTGTCGGAAAAATCGATACTTTTCTTCCGCTCATCCGTCGGCGTCATACCTGAAATCACCAGATCAACACGCCCGCTCTGCAATGAAGGCAGGAGACCGTCGAAGCCCATATCCTCAATCACAAGCTCAGCGCCAAGATCTTTGGCAATCTCTTTGGCGATCTCTATATCGAAGCCAACGATTTCATCTTTGCCATTAATCACTTTATGGAATTCATATGGTGCAAAATCGGCACTTGTACCGAGCACCAGCTTTTTACTGCTTGAATTATCTGTAGTTCCACTTGCAAGTGCCACAGGAACGGCAGTCGTCAGCAGAATAACAAAGGTCAACAGCATCATGGTGTAACGACTTATTAATTTCAACCTTTTTCTCTCCCCTTACAATACTTTGTATGCTTCTCATGTTGATGACTGAGTCATTATAAAGTACAATGCATGATTATGCAATGCATTTTGACATTACAAATCTTGACTTGTTTCTGAAAAAATAAAGCAAACATGATATAATCAATGAATTATTTTCATTTTTGCATAAGGAGTTTACTAATGACAGCTAACAAATCACAAATCCTGAAGGTTATTGATCAATATGCTTCCCGTTTTAAAGCCATTTCATCATATATCGGTGCCAACCCCGAACTGGGAAATGAAGAGTATCTCGCTTCTGCCCGTTTGAAAGAAGAACTGCTCTTCCACGGTTTCACTGTAGAGGCTCCAATCCTCGGTCTGGAGACAGCCTTTATCGGAACCTATTCAGCCGCCACACCCGGCCCTACCATTGCTTTATTGTGCGAATATGACGCCTTGCCGGAGATCGGTCACGCTTGTGGTCACCATCTGATCTGTATGATGAGTCTTGGGGCCGCTGTTGGGCTAAAATCTATTCTGGATGAAGTAGGTGGAACCATTAAAGTGTTTGGTACCCCCGCTGAAGAGACACGTGGTGCCAAAGTTCCGATGGCGGAAGCAGGTTTGTTCGATGACTGTGACGTCGCTCTCATGGCGCATCCATATTATGCCTACGAAAAGTCAGGCAGCTCGCTGGCTATTGATGCTGTGCAATTTGAATTCCATGGCCGATCTTCACATGCTGCTGCAAGTCCGCACGAAGGCATTAATGCTCTTGATGCCGTCATTCAAACGTTCAACGGGATTAATGCATTCCGTCAACAAGTGAAAAGCACCGTTCGGATTCATGGTGTGATCAACAACGGAGGTCAGGCAGCAAATATCATTCCTGACTATGCTTCTGCGCAATTTTATGTACGGGCAGCAACTCGCAAAGAACTGAATATCCTCACAGAACGTGTGATTCAGATCGCTGAAGGTTCTGCTCTCCAGACAGGTGGCAAGCTCGTGACATCCAACTATGAAACGTCCTATGACGAGATGGTTACCAATGAAGCATTCTCAGCTGCGTTTAGTCAAAATCTGATGGAACTTGGGATCCCGCAAGAAGAGATTGTGAGTGGTAATGATCACGGCTCTATGGACATCGGTAACGTTTCCCTGAAATGTCCTGCAATTCATCCCTACATTCGTGTTGTAGACGAAGTGCATACACTGCACTCCATAGCCTTCCGTGACCTTGCACTTCAGGAGCGTGCGCTGGATGGCATGATTCTGGGAGCCAAGGCACTTGCAACAACAGCCTATGACGTACTGAGCCAGCCAGAGCTGCTTCAAACCATCCGCACGGAGTTCGAGCAAGCTATTCGCTAAAATTCACTTTCAACATGTTATATAGGGGTGCCTTGAACAATCTTGAATTCCAAGCTGTTCAGGGCACCCTTTTTTCTAAATTAGCTGTAAGTATATTCAGCACAAAGCTGGAAATGCTGTGAAAGAAACCTTTGAAAACGATGAAAATAATACATTTTATTACAGTAAATGTGATTCATTTGCTGGCTAACTTGGTTAATTATAACTATAACTTATCCTATATTCAGGAGGTGCTGTCATGCTGCTCGAAGCCATGTATCATGTTCCTCGTGACAAATGGGCTTATGCTTATAATTCGTCTACCATACATCTGCGCGTACGAACCAAACGTAATGATGTGCAATACGTGACTGCACTGACCGGAGATAAGTACGATTGGAATGGAACATACAAGGAAATTCAATTGGAGAAGGCTGCTTCGGATAACATGTTTGATTACTGGGAAGCTGCCGTCAAGCCACAATTCAAACGTCTCACTTATATATTTCGGATAACTGCCGGTTCAGAAGATGTTTTTCTTGCGGATAACGGAATTCATTATGAGACCCCCTATCCAACTGGAGGATATTATGAGTTCTCGTATATACATGAAATTGATGTGTTTAAGGTGCCCGAGTGGGCCAAAGAAGCCGTCTTTTATCAGATCATGACGGAACGGTTTGCTAATGGAGACCCCAAGCTGAATCCAATAGAAACGCATGACTGGGGTGGCAAACCTGAGTTAGACAATTATTTTGGTGGAGATCTGCAAGGTGTGCTGGATCATCTGTATGACTTAACTGAACTTGGCGTGAACGCCATTTACTTTACCCCGTTATTCCAGGCCAATTCCTACCACAAATACGACACGATTGATTATAAAAAAGTCGACCCCCATTTCGGTGATAATGCCCTGCTTAAACAATTGACAGAAGAATGTCATCGCCTGGGTATACGTGTCATGCTTGACGCGGTGTTTAACCATTGCAGCGAAGACTTCCCTCCTTTTCAAGACGTTCTCCAGAATGAAAAAAACTCTAAGTATGCCGATTGGTTCCACATCAATGAATATCCGGTTCAGATCAAGGATGGTATACCAACCTACGATACATTTGGGTTCTATGGCAACATGCCCAAGTTCAATACAGCCAACCCTGAGGTTAAGGCATATCTACTTGATGTAGCTGAGTACTGGATCAAGGAAATTAAGCTGGATGGGTGGCGTCTGGATGTAGCAAATGAGGTGGACAACCACTTCTGGCGTGATTTTCGCAAGGTCGTTAAGGCAGCGAACCCTGAAGCCTATATTGTTGGTGAAGTATGGAGCGACTCCTTGACCTGGCTTATGGGAGATCAATTCGATTCCGTCATGAATTATCCATTTGCCGACAAAGTGCTTCAGTTCTTCTGTGGTTCAATGGACGGTTATCATTTTGCCAACGAGATGGGTTCACTGATTATGCGCTATCCGCAACAAACCAATGAAGTGATCTTTAATATGCTGTGCAGCCACGATACCCCACGACTGCTCACCCGGTTAGGAGAAGACAAACGCCGTTTAAAGTTGTCGGTTGTATTTCTTTTCACCTATATCGGTACACCTTGTATCTTCTACGGCGACGAAGTTGGGATTAGTGGTGATGCTGACCCGGATTGTCGAAAATGTATGGAATGGGACCCGGACAAGCAAGACAGAGAATTGTATGATTTCTATAGTCTGATGATCGATCTACGCAAAAGCAATGAAGCCCTGCGCAAAGGACGCTTCCGATTCCTCAAGGCTGATCACAATGATCCCTGTATCGTCTACGAGCGTGTGGATGACAACCTTCACTTTACCGTATGGATGAACAATACACCTCAAGATCGAACGCTCTCTCATCCTATGGAAACAAAAGACTGGAAAGACGCATTAACTGAAGAGCCTGTGTTTCCAACCGATGGAATGATGAATATTAAGCTTGACCCCTATGGGTACCGCATTTTGTATAGACAGCTTGATCCGACAACCATCCAACACTGCTGAGGTTTAAATTCTGAACAGTCATATAAAAGAAAAGAAAAACACTTCCACCGTCTCAGATGATACTTCATTCTGAACTTTGGAAGTGTTTTGTTTATTTGATTAAAAAAGCCACAGCATCATGTGCTGTGACTCATTCAAGACTACATCAATTTACAAGGTCAAGTGTGATCCGACGATAAATATCCATATATTCTTCAGCTGAGACATTCCAGCTGTATTCTCCGCCCATTGCATTTTTCACAATTTTCTTCCAGTGTTCTGGCTGTTTGTAGATCTCCTCAGCACGCCGAATGGTACTCATCATGTCATGAGCGTTAAAGCTTGTGAATGAGAAACCATTACCTTCTCCAGTAAACTCGTTATATGCCTGCACAGTATCGTTCAGACCGCCTGTTTCCCTTACGAGAGGCACACTACCGTACCGCAGAGCCAGTAACTGACTAATACCACACGGTTCGAATCTGGACGGCATCAGGAAGATATCACTGCCTGCATAAAACCGACGGGATAATCCGTCGTTGAACTTGATCTGTGCAGACATTTTAAGTGGATAACGATTCGCAGCTTCACGGAACCAGTGTTCATAGGACTGCTCCCCTGTTCCAAGTACAGCGAATTGAATATCATCATAATACAACAATTCATCCAGGATACGGCAGACCAAGTCAAGTCCTTTGGAATCCACAAGCCTTGTGACCATGACCATAAGAGGTGCATCAGGACGAACAGGAAGTCCAAGTTCCTTTTGCAGCTCAATTTTGTTTTCCGTTTTCTTGGACAGACTTGTTCTGTATTTCACCGGGATCTTGGTGTCTGTAGCCGGGTTGTAGCTCTTGGTATCAATGCCATTTACAATCCCGCTGAATCGATCTCCAAGTGAACTAAGCAGTCCGTCCAGACCGTATCCGTAATAAGATGTTTTCACTTCCTGTGCGTAAGTTGGACTAACGGTTGTTACATGGTCAGCGTAGACAATTCCAGCCTTCAGGAAGTTGACATTACCGTAATACTCGGCTCCATCCACGGTGAAATATCGATCGTCCAGCTCAAGGATATCACTGAATAACTGATGCGGGAATACCCCTTGATACAACAAGTTATGTATGGTGAATACCGTACGAATATCACTGTAGAATGGATCGTGTCTGTAGTGTGCTTCAAGCACCAAAGGAATCATTCCTGCATGCCAGTCATGACTGTGCAACACGTCAGGCTTGAACTCAATCTGTGGCAACACTTCGAGAACTGCACGGTTGAAGAAGGCGAAACGCTCGCCATCATCCATATAACCGTACACTCCATCACGCCCAAAATAATACTCATTATCCACAAAATAGACTGGAATTCCATCATGAACCAGCATTTCTATTCCACAATAGGGCCTGCGCCACCCAAGAGGCACATCCGTTGTAATTACGGGCTGTAACGCGTCTTTATACTCATCGGGAATCCCCTTGTACTTAGGCATAATCACCCGCACATCTGCCCCGCTCTTCTTCAAAGCAAACGGGAGAGCACCGATTACGTCAGCAAGGCCTCCTGTTTTGATAAATGGATGTACTTCAGCAGCAGCAAATAGAATATTCATGCCTTTGTCCTCCTCTTCGGTTTGAGCGTGTTGCTTTCATTGTTATTCTTCGTTTTTGAACTGACGGAAGTTATACTCGCAGGTGATTCATCCGTTTTCCGACGTGTGTTCTTTTTTAGAATCACGATACTAAGCGGAGGTAATACCAATTCGAGACTATGCGGATGCCCATGAAAAGGAATCTTTTCGGTAGGCAGTTGCATATCATTAGTAATGCCTGAACCGCCGTAAACGGAATGGTCACTGTTCAGTACTTCGGTATACATACCGGGACGCATGACACCAATCCGGTAACGCTCCCGCTTGACCGGCTGAAAGTTAATGAGCACAAGGAGTGTATCCGCAGGTTTTTTTCCTTTGCGTACGTATGAAATGACACTCTGGTCCTGATCATCCGGAGTGATCCATTCATAACCGTCTAGGGAATGATCAAGCTCCCACAAAGCTTTTTCACTCAAGTACAGGTTAGACAGCTCACGCTCAAACTTATGCAAATTGCGGTGACTGTCATAATCCAGCAAGAACCAATCCAGTTGATCCTCATCTTTCCATTCGATGAACTGGCCAAAGTCTCCACCCATAAACAAGAGCTTTTTCCCTGGGAAAGTCATAAAATAGCCCAGAAAAGCACGCATGCCGGCAAATTTCTGCTCATAGGTTCCTGGCATCTTGTCGAGGAGCGACTTTTTGCCATGAACAACCTCGTCATGTGACAGAGGTAGCACATAATTTTCAGCAAAGGAGTATACGACCGGGAAAGTCAGCAAATGATGTTTGGAAGGACGCTCATGAAAATCAGATTCCATGTAATCAAGCGTATCGTTCATCCAGCCCATGTTCCATTTGTAGTTGAAACCCAGACCACCTTCATCTACAGGTAAAGTCACCATTGGCCATGCACTGGATTCTTCAGCCATCATCAATGCATAAGGGAAATACTTGAACACCGTCTCATTCAGTTGCTGCAAAAAGGCTACAGCTTCCTTGTTCTCAAGACCACCTTCATCATTGGTACGATATTGTCCTGGCTGCTTCTCAAAATCAAGCCGTAGCATACTCGTAACCGCATCAACACGGAGTCCGTCAAAATGATACATCTCCATCCAATATAAAGCATTGGAGATCAGAAATGAACGAATCTCAGGTTTCGAATAGTCAAAGCTAAGTGTGCCCCAGCCTGGCTTCTCTGCTAACATCGGATCTGCATACTCATACAAAGGCGTACCATCAAACATACGCAACCCATGAGCGTCTTTGGCAAAATGTGCAGGTACCCAATCCAGCAATACGCCAATCCCTGCCTGATGTAGTGTATCCACTAGATACATCAGATCTTTTGGATGCCCATAACGACTGGTTGGCGCATAAAACCCTGTGTTTTGGTAGCCCCACGAAAGGTCATATGGATGCTCACTGAGGGGCATCATTTCAACATGTGTATATTTCATTTCTAATAAGTAAGGAACAAGCAAATCAGCCATCTCGCGATAACTATAGAGGCTTCCGTCTTCTTTGCGCTTCCAGGTTCCCATGTGCATTTCGTAAATATGTAGAGGTTTGTTATACATGGCACGTTGTTTGCGTCTCCAGGCTCCATCATTCCATTTATACCCTTCGATTGAACTGGTGACAGAGGCTGTCTGAGGTCGAACCTCTGCTTGAAACGCATATGGGTCCGCTTTGAGCAATTCTGTTCCATCTTCCGTTAATATACGGAACTTGTATAAAGTTCCTTCGCTAATTTCCGGAAAAAAACGACTCCAAAATCCTGATTCGGGTATCTTATATAAAGGTTCCTTTTCGCCTTTCCATTCATTGCGGTCCAGAGCCAGTCCTACTTCTACGGCATTTGGTGCCCACACGGTAAAGCGATACCCCCGAAGGCCATCGCAAGTCTCAGGCTGCGCGCCCAACATTCGATAACTGTGATGAAGGTTACCTTCATGAAATAAATAAATATGCTCCGGCAATATGTCCGGGTGTGCTAACGGTTGAATGGCCAAGAGATCACCTTCTTCTCAAGAAAATAGATATAACAGTAACCATTACCCCAGTCTAGCCAAGTTGAAAAGAAAAATGCGGTGGTTTAGAAAATGTTGTCTTTTTTCTGAATTTTTACAGTAACAATCGTTTCATCTGCTCTACTTTGCGTTAATGATGTACTACAATGCACAATATTTTGGGAGGGAAACGATTATGTTTAATAAAGATTGCATCGCTATGCTGTTGGCGGGAGGAGAAGGGAAGCGATTAGCCCCTTTAACCTCGAGTATCGCAAAACCCGCTGTACCGTTTGGCGGGCACTACCGGATCATCGATTTTCCTCTCAGTAACTGCGTAAACTCAGGGATCGATACTGTAGGAGTATTGACGCAGTACCAAGCGGAATCTTTACACGATCACATCGGTGGAGGAGAACCATGGGGACATGGCAACTCAAGTGAGGCAGGAATCTCCTTGCTTCCATCTTATCATACAGGAAATGACGAATACTTGGGAACGGCGGATGCTATTTATAAAAATATCGACTATATTGATCAACAAAACCCCGAAAATGTTCTAATTTTGTCGGGTGACCATATTTATCATATGAATTATCGCGATATGTTGGAGGCTCATCAAGCCAATAATGCCGCAGCAACGATTTCAGTTATGGAAGTTCCATGGGATGAAGCACATCGCTTTGGGATCATGGCTGCCGATGCTGATTTGCGTGTAACCGAGTTTGCCGAGAAACCGGCTGAACCAAAAAGTAATCTGGCTTCAATGGGCATTTACATGTTCAAATGGGATTATCTGAAACGCCATCTCTTGCAAGATGCCGCTAACCCTGAATCCAGTCATGACTTCGGTAAAGATGTGATTCCTCAAATGTTGAACGAAAATAATCCCCTCTTTGTCTATAACTTTAATGGTTATTGGAAAGACGTAGGTACGGTTAAGAGCCTTTGGGATGCACATATGGATCTGTTACACAACGAGGAAGACTGGAGTCTGCAAAAAGAAAACTGGCCGATGTTTACTCGCGACTGGCGCTCCAAACCAAGTGCTTACAAAGCAAGACATACAAAGATCGAACATGTTACTTCCATGATTCACGATTCTTGTGCAATCGAAGGTCGTTCGGAACGTTCCGTTATCTTCTGCGGTGCAGAAGTGGGTAAAGGCTCTGAAGTTAAAGACAGTGTTGTTATGCCTAACGCACGCATAGGCCGTGGGGTTCACATCGAACGTGCCATCATCGGTGAAGGTGCAATAATCAAGGACGGTGCAATCGTTAAAGGTACAGCAGATGAAATTGTGGTCGTTGGACCTAACGAGATCGTCTCTGCCAAACCGGCTGTCCGTACGCAACCTGTTCGTATGTTGAAAGAAGTATATGAGAAAAGTGGACGCCTGCGCACTGGCGAACTTTCTTCATAAGAATATGCAAAAAAGGTGAGCCTTGGATGGCTCACCTTTTTTTTGTGTTGATATGGAAGTTATAAAGCGTACATGCTCGATCATCAGGTAGAAAAATCGCTTATCTTTTAAAACCTTAAGACTTTTCTAGATCTGACTTTGTATCGCTAGCATCACTAGCTGTTCGCTCATCTGTGACTTCAGCATCACCAGACGCGGTTACAGATTCTTCTGGACCCATCTCCTCAGACACAGCCGGTAATGTAACCGTAACGGTTGTCCCCGATCCGAGTTCACTTTGCATCGTGATCGTTCCCTCATGCAGTTCTACCAGTTCTTGCGTAATCGCAAGACCCAGCCCCGTTCCCCCATTTTGATGATTCACCTGGAAGAAACGGTCCCGTACTTTAATTAAATGTTCTTCACTAATTCCGATACCGGTGTCCTGAACAGCTGCAATGATCTGACCATTCTCCTCTTTGACCGACAAGAAGATCCAGGAATTCTCATGTGAAAATTTGATCGCATTATCCACAACATTCAGGAAGACTTGTTTCAGTCTGTTACCGTCTCCATGGACATTATAAGCACGAGTCTCGTCCGTTTCCAACTTGAGATGGACCTGTTTTTGTTCCGCTTTGGCCCAGACATTCAACATCGTTTCCTGTACAATTTCACGAATGTTGACCGTTCCTTTGACCAGCTTCATCTGATTCTGCTGCAATTTGGAGAAATCCAGCATCTCTTCAACAAGTCCAATCAGTCGTTCGGTTTCCTTGGAGATAATACCCATACCGATACGGGTTTCTTCCGGATCATAACCGCCTGAATCGAGTGTCTCACTCCAGCCCTTAATACTGGTCAGAGGTGTTCTTAATTCATGTGAGATCGAAGAGATAAAATCATCCTTGATCTGATTACTCCGCACAATCTCATGTGCCATGAAGTTAAGTGTTGATGCCAATTCGCCCAGTTCGTGCTTATAATTCCCCTTAACCCTGACATCCAGCCGTCCTCTGGCCATTTGGGCAGATACTGCGGTGATGTTGTTAATTGGACGTACAATGGAATTTGCCATACCAATACTGATGATCAATACAAGAGAAAGCACAGCAACACCTACAGCAGCTGCAAGCAATCCCATCACTAGTAATTTTGAATTAACTAGGTCAAGAGATGTCAAGTACCTGACAACGTAAGTATTCTCGCCTCCAAGGTCAAGTTTATGAGATACTGCCATCACTTGTTCTCCTGTAATTGGCTGTCTCCCGACCCAACGCCCCACATTCCCGTTCATCGCCTGAGAGATGTCACTGGTCTGAAGAACAGCATGTTCTGACTCAAATGCCGTAGAACTGGCCAATACTCTTCCGTTCAAATCGAGAATTTGTAATTCAGTATTATCAAGTTGAAGATTCACAAGCAGATACGATAGATTATTACCATCTTCTGCACCATTCACTAGAGACAAAGGTTCTTTAAAATCATTTGTCATCGTAATCCGCTGGTTTATAGTATTATAGATACTCTCATAATAGTATCTTTGCACTGCAAGCATAAATATGAATTCAACTAACAACAGAGCAAGAAAAACTACGATGAAGTAATGTAATACGATCTGTCGCGTAATGCCTTTTTTAATCATTGCTCCCGGCCCTTCCATTTGTAGCCGTGACCCCATACAGTCTGGAGGTATTCGGGCTCGGAAGGATTGTTCTCAATTTTCTGACGCAGACGACGAATGTTGACATCCACAATTTTGGGATCACCCATGTACTCTTTGCCCCATACATGATCTAACAACACATCGCGGCTGAGCGGTGTATTTTCTTTTTCCAGAAAAAACTGAATTAAGGAAAACTCCGTTGGAGTCAATTCAATGGCTTCATTCTGTTTCTTGAATTGCTTCGAGATCAAGTCCAGTGAAAATGGTCCAGACTGGAACGTAACCTTCGCCGCAGTTTCCCGGTGCACGTTCACACGGCGTAATAAGGACTGAATACGCGCAATCAACTCTGTTGGGCTGAAAGGCTTGCTTACATGATCATCTGCACCAACAGAGAGTGCGTATACTTTATCTTGTTCCTGAACTTTGGCGGTTAAGAAAATGATACCCAGACGTTCATTGGTCTCACGGATCCTGCGACACACCTCGAAACCATCTATACCAGGTACCATAACATCCAGTAGAGCCAGATCAATGTCAGGTACTGTTTGCAGTATACGAAGCGCTTCATGCCCGTCTCCAGCTTCAAGTACTTCGAATCCGTTTCTCTTCAAATTGATTACAATAAAACTGCGGATGGATTCCTCATCCTCAAGAATAAGTACTTTACTCATTAAGTTCTTCCTTTCTATTTGTCTGCGATAAATTTTCTAAGAGTCCAGGGTTCGCATCAAGTTGAGAACCACGTGAAGCAATAATATGTTCATTGTTCCGTGTGATTTCTTTCCAACTCTTTCCCTTCTCCTGTTCCCACTGCGAAAGTGTGAAGTATTTAATTTCACCAACAGTTTCATCAGTGTCAATCATTTTAAAGCGAATATACTTGTTTTTTTCTGATTTAGTATCAATAGTTATTTTCCCATACCAATCTGATTTGAGATTTAAATGGAATGAATTTGCATCGTCCCGATACTGAAAAGAGACAAATTTCTTCCCATCTTTTCCATCCCACTGGTAAAAAGTATAGAACCACATTCGCTCATCAAAAACATAATGCTCCCAACCCTTTGGTGTTTCTTTTAATCCAAACTCAATAATATCATCATTATTGACATCACTACTTAAAATTTTGTCATCTCTATAAGTTTGATCGGGTGATTTGAAAGCATTTATCAATTTATCGTCTTTTACATATATGATCTGGGAAAAAGTACTTCGATCATCTAACTCAGCATCCAAAACAATACCCATTTTGTTCTCAGCAATCTGTCCGCCGAGTGCGCTATATATTTCTTTCACAGTATAGTCAGTCTGCATCCGATCTACTTCTTTAAAACTCCCCTCATCAAATTGATATAAGGCAGTTGTGGCAAAACCACTCGTATTTAATGTCACTATCACAAAATCACTTTCGTTGTCCCCATTTAAATCCAACGCGTTTCCTTGAATATCGTCAATAATAAATTGATTGTAGGGCACACCACCCATTACCTGTTCAAGGGCACCTCCTTTGTAGGAGTATGCCATTAAGGCTTTCTGGGCTTCAACACTTACCCCCAGAACAATGTCTGGATTTCCGTCATCTGTAATATCCAATAATTTAAATGATTGCAAGCTATTCCCCGGAACGTCAAATGTAAGTTTTTTCACCCATGTATCACCCTGTTCCTCTAAGAGCATTCCATGAATCCGCACATTCTCATTAGGGGTTTCGTAGAAAACAATAGCCTCACGAGTACCATCACCATTCAGATCAGCAACACGAATCATGCTTGTATTATTCAGATCTTTGGGCCGAATTAACTTACTCTCCGATGGTTGTTCCTTCTGTACAATCGTATATAATTTCTCCTTGTCCATGGACATCATAGGTTGCTTCATCAGAAGCTTTGGATCACTTATGACTGTGCATCCGCTTAGAACAGAACCAAGCATAATCGCCATAGTTCCTGCTGCTACAAAGCGTCCCCACCGTGAATTAAACAATCTCATCACTCTTTTCAATAGTTTAAATCTGGTTTTTTTCTTGCTGTGTCAGTCTTCGTCCACGAATATCAAAAGCAATCTTGCCTTCTGCCAATCCCCAGATCCGTGTGGCATGTTTCTCAGCAAGCTCAATAGGCAGTACTGCAATGACTGTTGCACGTTCTTCTTCACATAATTTGCGCAGCGTTTCCAGCACCGAATCTGCTGTGTGAGGGTCAAGACCAATGACTGGTTCATCCGCCAAAACGACTTTGGCACCGTGAGCAAGTGCTCTTGCAATAGCAACACGCTGCTTCTCGCCACCACTGAGCTTCTCTGCTATTTGATGTGCTTTATCAAGTAATCCCAATCCTTCGAGATAATCCATAGCACCCATATAATCATCGGAACGTACCATACCGGTTACCATTCTCCATACGGGAGTCTGACCCGATCGTCCGATTAACACATTTTTAAGGGCCGTACGTCTAGGAAATAATTCTGGATTTTGTTCCAAGTATGCCCATTCCCGTTTGATTTTCCGTTTTCCAGACCAGCCTTCTTTCAAAATCTCGGCGCCATCCACCGTAAACCGGCCGGAATCCCATTTTTCCATCATGGCCAAACATTTAAGCAACATGCTTTTACCGCTACCGCTTGAGCCAACTACAGCTATCATTTCACCCTGTTGCATATCAAATCGAATATCCCGTAGAACGGGAACGCGGTCCACGCCAACGGATTTACTCAAGTTCTCTACTCTGATCATCGCGATGTCTCCTCTTGTCCATGTTTTTCCCTACCACTAGTGTACTCGGAAATGGACATCAATTTCCATGCGAACACCAGCTTCTATTTTAACACAGATTCGAACTCAGGTTTACGACGAAATAATATACCTGCCAAGCCGAAAAGAAGGTACATGATTCCCAGCAACGTGAACATACTTCCAGGTGAAATCCAGTTGATCATCTGACCACCTAGATTCGGTCCAATAATGCTTCCTATCGTGAAATGAAAGGATGCCACAACGTTGGCTGCAGGCAGCAACACCTTAGGCAAAATGTCTGCGGCATAGGCCAGGCCCAGTGAGAAAAAGGAGCCGACCAGACCACCTGCGATTGTTAACAATACAAGCGTCCACCAAAAATGTGTACCTGCGACTGGAACCAGCATGAAGATGATTCCTCCACTGATGCCCGCAAACATCAATATCTTCTTACGCCCATATCGGTCACTCATCATCCCGAGTGGCAATTGAAGGAACAAACCTCCAATCCCGATAAAAGGAAGCAACGACGAAATCTGACTGGTATCGAATCCAATACGCAGCCCATACACGGGGAAGTTACTATTCATACCTGCTTCCATATATCCGTATAAGAGTGCTGGTAAAAGTGCATACCAAGCCCATGCCAGACTACGACGGAATCGACGTTCCGGCAGTTGGCCATGCTCTGCTTTTTCTGGCTTCGTATCCGGAAGCTTCATTAATACCAGTATAAGCACTGCTGCTATACAGATGAACAAGACCCAGAAAGGGACAGCATCACCGAAGCCAAGCAGCTTAATTCCCAGCGGTCCAATACTGAATCCCAGCCCGTAGGACATGCCATATAGTGATATGTAGCGCCCACGCTTTTCAGGTGCAGTAACGAGCAACACCCAGAGCTGAGCCGCATAATGAAGTGCACTGTCTCCTATTCCAACCACCAGACGCAAAATGAACCATATTTTAATATCTGGTAAGTACGGAAACAATATTAAAGGGACCATGACTAATATCAGGCCACCTACAATCAACTTTTTGAAACCGAATGCACCCAGTAGTCTCTCCGCAACGAGAGTCATGGCAAAAGAACCAATGTACAACGCGGCGGCGTTTAATCCGTTTAAACCTGGTGAAACCCCTTTTTGCTCCAAAAAAATCGAAAGCACAGGTAGCAAAAGCCCCTGACTTATTCCCGCCACCACAATAACCGTAATCAAAATGAGATAGTTGGCTGTCGAGTGTGATAGTTTGGGACGAGTAATCGATGACACGAATTCATTCCTCCTGCGAGCACACAAAGAAAAATCGCCATCGCTGACGACTTTTGTATGGTATACATATGGTTTTAAACTGCTATTCAAAGATCAGGGCTTTGCCCCGGACTTGAACATTATAGTGGACAACGCCCTGCAAAACAAGCCATAATAGAGGTTGTTCAAAAAGTTCACTTTTGATTACGAATCATGCCTAGTGGCATCATCAGCTTCGAAGATGAATTTCAGCCGAAATGTCCGTTGCTCACGTAGTTTTCCTACGCTCCGCTACTCCATTTCTATCTTCATTCCATCTTCTTGGTACTGAAAACCAGACTTTTTGAACACGCACTAATCGTACTTAAGTCGCTGCGTACATTTAGATGTGACGGGAGGATTCTGCAACAATATGGCTTATCATGTGAAAATTGATGTTTCACCGATATATGAAATGCTCAACAGCTTTCTGGTTTATGTCACGAAAAAATGGATTCAGCATCTGGATATTGGTCCTGAATGGATTCTGGAAGTGGAAGGCAAACTAAGTTCCAATGTACGAGCTGCGCTCGCACCTGCTGCCACTTGGCCTTTTGATGATTTTGATGTTTTGTTTGCATGGGCAGCCTATCAAAATGATACATCGGAGAATCGTGATTTCCTGGACATGCTTGCCGCAATGACAGCGGAAGACCTGTTTGCACGTGTGTCTCCTCTTCTACCCGCTCTTACAATAGAAGAATCTACGCGCATTCGGAACAGTTATGTCCCATTATTGCGACTATGGGATGAACACTACTGTCAGAATATGAGCGAAGATCAGCGTGTGTGGCTGGAAGAAGATGCAGAAGAAAAACGCATTTTGCTTGATAAAATGGGACCTGAACTGCTTATTGAATATGCTACAGCCGGTGTTCTTGTTGAACCGATGCCTGGATTGAACGAAGTCATCCTTTTCCCAACGGTGCACAATCGTCCTATTAATATGTACTGCTTCTATGAGGGGATGATGATCATGCAGTATCCCGTAGATGCACCTGAAGAGAACGAAGACCAGCCACCAACATGCCTTTTACGTTTTACCCATGCGCTGGCTGATCCCGAAAGACTTCGCTTGCTTCGTTACGTATCGGATGAACCCAAATCCCTCGCTGAGATGTGTGAAGAATTGGGTAAAGACGAAGACACGGTCAAAGACCAGGTTATGGCGCTACGCATCGCAGGTCTGCTACGGACCCATCTGCTCGGAAGTAACCGTAAAGAGAAATACAGCATTCGGCCGGATGGCGTATCTGAATTGAATATGTTCCTGGAATCCTATATTCGTATATAATTTAGTTGAACCATTGTGGATTTACTGGCTACAAGGAGTGAGTTAGATAATGAAACAACATATTTTGTTTGACCTTGATGATACACTCGTATATTGCAACAAATACTTCAACCTGATTTTGGGAGAATTCTTTGAGAATATGCAAGAGTGGTTTGATGGACATTCTCTGACAACACAAGAGATTCGGGAAAAACAGCTGGAGATCGATGTAACCGGAGTGAACAAGCTTGGTTTTGCGAGTCATCATTTCCCGCAATCCCTGATTGATACCTATCGTTATTTCTCCGGCAAGTTCGCCAGATTAACCTCTCCCAGAGAAGAGTCTTATCTGAGTAAATTGGGTATGAGTGTGTACGATCAGGAGGTTGAACCCTACCCTCATATGGTTGAAACGCTTGAGAACCTCAAAGGTGCTGGACATTCCCTCTACTTATATACGGGCGGTGAAACCGTGATCCAACAGCGCAAGATTGATCAGATGAAACTCTCGGCTTATTTTGATGATCGGATCTATATCCGACAACACAAAAACGTCGAGGCACTGGAAGGCATTCTGTCTAATGGTCCGTTTGATCGTCGTGCAACATGGATGATTGGCAACTCACTACGCACAGATATTATGCCTGCGGTAAAAGCCGGAATTCACAGCATTTATATCAAACAACCGAATGAATGGCAATACAACATCGTAGAACTTCAGCCTAATCCGGAAACATCGATGTATACCATCACTGCACTGGAAGAAGTCCCTAAAGTCATACACGAAAATATACAACAGCAGCAACAGAAAAGGACCCTTGGATAAGGGTCCTTTTGCTGTATGTTAACTGTTAACTAAGATCAAGCATCCTGCTTCTCGCCAGATAATTTGCCTGTTACTACGTCCTGCAAAATAATACGCGCTTTCACCATACTCCCGTCTTTTCGTTTGAAAGACAGCACTTGTGTACTGCCCTTCTCAATCAGCGATTTTAACATCGTACTGGTGATTTTTTTGCCCGCATACTCTTTCCAGACCACAAACGAACAGCCTTCCTTGAAACGTGAGCATCCATAACCCTTCTTGCCCTCTATAATCTGACCCGAGCAGCCGGGAGAAGGGCAAGGTGCCAGTAACTCTCTCACTCCAGATGAGCTCGCACTTGAGGACGGCGCCTTAGTGGTCGTGCTTTTCCCACTGCCAACTCTCGATGAAGATGCCGTAGCCTGACGAGACGTTTTTACAGTTGAACCGCCACTAGCCATCTTGGCAGATGTCCTTGTATTCCCGGCCTGCGTTCTGGCTCCCTTGCCTTTTCCCCTACCTCCACGCGAATCTTCCCCAAAAGCATCTGCTGGTGCCGGGGCTTGTACACGCACTTTCTCAATGATGGACAAGGTGAATTTCTTAACGTTCTCCATGAACTTGTCCTGACCCGCCTCACCTTTGGAAATCTGATATAACCTTCTTTCCCATTGCCCGGTCATCTCAGGTGAAGTTAACAGATCTACACCCGCGCGACGAATCAACTCAATAGCCGTTCTGCCTTTGAGCGTTAACTGCATTTTCTTCCCTTGCAGCGTAATGTAGCCTACGTTTTTGAGACGCTCAATTGTAGCCGCACGTGTAGCCGGAGTACCCAGACCACTATCTTTCATCGCATCTCGCAGCTCTTCATTCTCGATCTGCTTGCCTGCACTCTCCATCGCTTTCAGCAATGTTCCCTCGGTATAACTTTTGGGAGGCTGGGTCGCCTTCTCCTTGAACTCACTCTTCGTACATTGAACAGGCAATTCAGGTTGTACAGCAAAAGCCTTGTCCGTCCACTCTTCAGCTTCCTCTTCCTCATTGCCGTTTTTCTTGGTCTTTTTCTTGCCTGCACCGCCCTGTTCCTGATCTCCAGAACCGAGAACCACTTTCCATCCGAGGGACAACAGCTCTTTGACAGATGTCTTAAACTGATGTTTCTCCACTTCGGTGAGCACGGTATGTTGCTTATACTCCGCCGGAGGATAAAAGTGAGACAAGAAACGTCTTACAATCAAATCATAGATGTTCTGCTCATCCTTGGATAAGGTACCTGGTCGCTTCAAAGTAGGTAGGATCGCATGGTGATCCTCAACCTTGCTCGGATTACATACCCCTTTATTATTCTTATGAACAAGCTCTGGCTTGGCCCCTTGCGCAAGCTCACTATAGGTACCATTTTTAAGCAGGTTTAGTGTTTTGTGCATACCTTCAATATTCTGTTCTGTAACATAGTTGGAGTTTGTCCGCGGATACGAAATTACCTTGTGTTTTTCATACAAGGCCTGTGCGATATCCAGTGTTTTTTTGGCTCCATATCCAAACTTGGCATTGGCTTCACGCTGTAAAAGGGTCAGGTCATACAAACGATACGGATACTCCTTCGTCTGCTTTGCTTCGTATTTGGTAATCTGCCCTGTCTTGCCCTTCACACTGGCTGCAATGGCCTCTGCTGCCTCCGCATCGGTCAACTTATCTCCCTGACGCAGCCCCCGGTACTCGACACCTTCCTGCCGAAACCAGGCGGCTACTTCATAAAAGGTCTGTGACTGGAACACTTCAATCTCTATTTCACGATCGTAGATTAGCGCGAGTACCGGCGTCTGCACACGGCCTACAGACAACAATGCATTATGGCGGGTTGTAAACGCCCGTGAGGCATTCATTCCGATCAGCCAATCAGCTTCACTTCTGGCGCGAGCAGCATGGGTCAAATTTTCAAATTCAGAGGCATCCTTCAGACCATCAAAACCACGTCTAATGCTCTCTGCTGTCAAATCCGATATCCATAAACGCTTTACAGGCTGACTCAGCTTCAATTGCTGTTGTATGAGGGCGAAGATGTACTGACCTTCTCTCCCTGCATCACAAGCATTAACGATCGCTGAAGCCCGTTTTGCCAGTTCTCCAATCATTTTAAGCTGATCTTTAGTCCTCGGATTGGGTACAATCTTGAACTGATCGGGTATGATCGGCAGGTCCGCTATATTCCAGCGCTTGTACTTTGTATCATAGGCATCCGGTTCAGCCAGTCCAAGCAAATGCCCTATCGCCCAAGTGATGATGTAATGTTCACCCTCCAGATACGTGCGATTGTTCTTGGCCTTTGGTTCTATGACGGCGGCAATGGTTCGACCCATGTCGGGTTTTTCCGCTATAACCAGTGTCTTCATCCGTCCATCTCTCCTCCTTCACCGTCCGCATGACGGCAAAAAGGGGCATTCCGCCGACGGAAGCCCCTTGCTTCTGAAACTCATTATATCAGATTTTGGATTCGGGAGCACCTTCCCGAAATGAATTATCCTGCTGCCTGCTCCTTTAATACATGCTTTTGTCTGCACTCTTTGCACACACCCTGGAAATCCAGACGATGATCCGTAACAGCAAAGCCATACTGACGCTCGATTTGTTGTTCCAAACGAAGCAGACCATCTTCCATAATCTCTTCCACTTTACCACATTCTGTACAGATCAAATGATGGTGGTGATGGGAACCGTCTGTACTTCGCAGATCAAAACGCGCAGCGCCGTCACCAAAGTTAATCTTTTCAACGACCTGAAGGTCACTCAGCAGTTCGAGAGTGCGGTATACGGTAGCCAATCCAATCTCAGGGAACTGCTCCTTAACCAGCAGGAATACTTCCTCTGCGCTAAAATGATCCTTTTCATGTTCAAGCAATACACGTACAGTAACTTCCCGTTGTTGTGTTAACTTATATCCTTTTTCAACCAATTGATTTTTAATGTGAAAGATCTGTTCTGAAATGGACTTGTCCCGGTTACTTGCCATAGCAGGTCGCACCTCCGATTTATATTCATTGAAATTTACTTTTATCGTACGGATTCATGGTTTCAGTTAATCCTTATTTATAATCATTATAATATAATAATAAATCTTTATCACTTAAAAAGCAATGATATTGCTCACACTTACATGAAATATGTAGTCAAATTGGTTAAAATAACAGCAAACAACCCTCGCTGATCGCGAAGGTTGTCATTGATAACTTATTCTATACTTTTACACCAGAACCGAAGCACCCATCAAGTATTTGTCCACTTCACGAGCAGCCTCACGGCCTTCATTAATTGCCCATACAACCAAGCTTTGACCACGACGCATGTCACCTGCTGCAAATACTTTATCTACATTGGTGTTGTATTTGCCGTAACGTGCCTTAACGTTTGTGCGACGATCTGTTGCAAGTCCCAGTTGCTCTACCAACGTTTGTTCCGGTCCATCAAAACCAATGGCAATCATGGCCATCTGAGCCGGGAATACACGCTCTGTACCTGGAATCGGCTGATAAATCTTGCGACCAGTCTCATCCACAATACGCTCGATCTGTACTGTATGCAATTCTTTGAGGTTCCCCTCATCGTCTCCAACAAATTTCGTTGTCATGATGGAAAACTCACGCGGATCTTGACCAAACAACGCTTTGGCTTCCTCTTGCGCATAATCAAGTGTGTATACGTTCGGGAATTGCGGCCAAGGGTTGTTAATGCGGTCACGCTCCATAGGCGCTTGTGTATGCGTACCGAATTGAGTGATCGTACGACAACCATGGCGCAGCGATGTAGCCACACAGTCAGATCCTGTATCACCGCCACCAATGACGATAATATCTTTATCTTTAGCGGACAGATATTGACCATCTTCCAGATTGGAGTCCAGATAACTCTTAATACTGCCATTCAGGAAATCCATTGCGTAATGAACGCCTTTCAAGTCGCTGCCTTCAATATTGAATTCACGCGGCTTCGTTGCACCACCGCACAATACAACAGCGTCATATTCATCCACCAGTTGTTGTGCTGCAATATCTTTACCAATCTCGGTGTTCGTAATGAATTGAATGCCTTCTGCTTCGAGCAGATCAACACGACGTTGAACTACGTTTTTATCCAATTTCATCGTTGGGATACCGTACATCAGCAATCCGCCGACACGGTCCGAACGCTCATATACGGTTACCGAGTGTCCTGCTTTATTCAACTGAGCCGCAGTAGCTAATCCCGCTGGACCTGAGCCTACCACAGCTACACGTTTACCCGTACGTTTTTCAGGAGGTTGGGGAACGACCCATCCTTCTTCGAACCCTTTTTCAATAATTGCTTCTTCAATCGTTTTGATGGTTACAGGCTGACCGATTAGGCCAACTGTACATGATCCTTCACAAGGAGCTGGACAGACGCGACCTGTAAACTCTGGGAAATTATTCGTTTTGTGAAGGCGCTCAAGTGCTTCTCTCCACAGTCCGCGATATACAAGATTATTCCATTCTGGAATCAGGTTATGCACGGGGCAACCTGACGTGCCGCCAATCATATCTATACCTGTATGGCAATACGGGGTACCACAATCCATGCATCGTGCACCTTGTGTTCTGAGCTCTTCTTCAGCCATGTGTTTATGAAACTCTTCCCAATCCTTAATCCGCTCCGCTGGCTCACGATCTGTTGGCAGTTGACGTTTGTATTCCATAAATCCAGTAGGTGTAGACATCTTACGTTTTCCCCCATCCGTTCTTGTCTTAATCCCTTCATGTGCATGGTTCTATATGAAATGGATTACTCATTACTTGAGTTTTTGTCTATTGTATCACAAAATCTTCTCGAAGATATTTCAATTATAGTAGCATTTACTGTGCTGAATATTAAATGGATTATCCGCATAATTATTTGTATTTTATACATCATATCTTTCAAGTCTACTCATGGTCAATACCCTTATTTTGGTATTAAATGTGGTTTTGAACTGCAAAATCTGGTGTGTGTTAAAGAAATAAAAGGTCGAAACGTTAAGTAAATGTTAGATAATTTGTCATAAAATTCAACATATTTTGCTATAAATCGTTCTCAATTCCGAATATCAGACCTGTTTTAGGGCTTCACAACGTTAAAACCCCAAAATTTTTACACTTTTTTACTGTTTAATGCTTAGCCGTATGTATAATATACATAAATACCAATTACTCATGTTATATTAATGTTATATGTATTCCAGTTTAAACAAGTGACTCATTTTTTTTATAAAGAAAAGACGCTGTTCACGAATATTTCGCAATCAGCGCCTCTCATCATACAAATACGACCGAAGTCAGGAATTTCTTATGTTATATTTACCGTTTACGTTCGTAAAATTCGAATGTATACGCATGAACATTTTTTTCATCCTGTTCGCCTTCAATCTGTTCAATCAGTTCCCATTCGGACCAATCCACTTCAGGGAAAAACGTATCTCCCTCAAAATTCTCATGAATTTTGGTCACCACAAGACGATCTGCAAGTGGCAGGAACTCACGATACACTTGGGAACCCCCAATTACGCACAGTTCCTCACCTTTGGTTACACTCAGACCCTCCTCAATCGTATGTACGACTTCAGCCTGTTCCACCTTGTAGTTCAGATCTCTTGTCACTACGATGTTACGACGCTGAGGAAGCGGCTTACCGCCAAAAGATTCCCACGTATTACGTCCCATGATAATGGTTTTGTTCAGCGTACGTTGTTTGAAAAAGGCCATATCCTTGGGTAAACGCCATGGAATCGAATTATTTAATCCGATCACACCGTTCTCCCCCATTGCCCATACCAATTCAATACTCAAGGGTAATACACTCCTTCAATCCAAGTCTCTTGTCGAGATTGAACACATAATTAGACTGCAATTGGAGCTTTAATGCCCGGATGATGCTGATAGTTCTCAAACTCGAAATCTTCAAACTTATAATCAAAAATAGAATCCGGTTTACGTTTGATTACCAGCTTAGGTAAAGCATAAGGTTCACGCTCCAGCTGCGTTTTAACCTGATCAACATGGTTAGAGTAGATGTGAACATCCCCTCCAGACCAGATGAACTCACCTACCTCAAGATCACATTGCTGGGCGATCATATGAGTCAAGAGCGCATAACTCGCGATGTTAAACGGCAATCCGAGGAACGTATCCACGGAACGCATCGTAAGCATACAAGATAATTTACCCTCTGCAACGTAAAACTGAAACGCAAAATGACAAGGTGGAAGCTTCATATTATTGATCTCAGCCACATTCCATGCGCTGACTAGGTGACGACGCGAATCCGGATTATTTTTGATCGAATCAATGACTGCAGCGATCTGATCAATTTTTTCTCCGTTTGGTGCTTCCCATGTACGCCACTGCGAGCCGTATACCGGACCGAGATCCCCATTTTCGTCCGCCCAGTCGTCCCAGATCTTCACACCGTTTTCTTTCAAATAAGATATATTGGTATCGCCACTCAAAAACCATAACAGTTCATGAATAACCGATTTGAGATGAATTCGTTTGGTTGTTACCAGCGGAAATCCTTCGGAGAGATCATAACGGAGTTGTCTGCCAAATACAGATTGTGTTCCTGTTCCTGTACGGTCTCCTTTATGCACGCCGTTGTTCAGAATATCCTGCAATAAATCGAGATAGTTTTTCATGTTGAAATCCCCTCACTAAAGAATATTTACACTTACCACTCCGATGACAGAACAACCTTCCGATCGCTGTTATCCCCAGATTTTTTTAATCTCCTTTTCCAAAGGTAAAATCCGGGGATAAAGGCAAAGCGTATACTTCCGATGCAGCTTTCCTTCAGAAAGCTTTTAGCTCCGCTTCTTCAGGTTTTTTCTGTCCTCTACGTTCTCGTGTAAAAGGTTAGTTTAACTAAATATATAGACCGTGATTGGCTTGGAGCCACATCATGACTGATCATTACTACAGTGTACCACAATTGAGTTGTTGGATAAAATCAATTCACTGAAACTTATGAGCGTGTAAATTTTCATCATATCACATACAAGGGTATCCTAAATTTCTCGGCTCTTGCTCAGAAAAAAAGAGACGAATAACGCGTTAACGTCATTCGTCTCTTCTGATATACGTATAATGCCGGACGGATCCGAAGCTTAGATGATCTTAACGGGAGATGATGTGGATCGGGTGACCCATAACCAATTCCGCAGCTTCCATCACGATTTCGCCCAAAGTTGGGTGAGCGTGAATTGTGAGAGCCAGATCTTCCAAAGTAGCGCCCATCTCAATTGCCAAACCAAGCTCAGCAATCAGGTTGGAAGCTTCCAGACCTACGATTTGGCAACCCAATACAAGGCCGCTTTCTTCGTCAGCTACGATTTTCACGAAGCCTTCAGCGTGGTTCAAAGATACAGCACGGCCGTTACCCGCATAAGGGAACTTGCCAGCTTTTACTTTGTAACCTTTTTCTTTAGCTTCTTTCTCAGTGTAACCTACGCTGGAACACTCTGGATCTGTGAACACAACAGCTGGCATACATTTGTAGTCAACTACAGATGGTTGTCCTGCGATTGCTTCAGCAGCCACTTTACCTTCATAAGAAGCTTTGTGTGCCAGAGCCAAGCCAGATACGATATCACCGATTGCGAAGATGTGAGGAATGCTAGTACGACCTTGGTGGTCTACTTTGACAAATCCACGCTCGTCAACGTCAACACCAATCATGTCAAGACCCAATTCTCCATCTGTGTTTGGACGACGTCCAACAGTTACTAGCAGGTAATCTGCAGTTACTTCTTTGGACTCACCATTTACAGAGTACTTAACAGTTACATCTTTATCCGTTTGCTCAGCACTTTCAGCTTTTGCACCCGTTACGATTTCGATGCCTGTTTTCTTCATGTTTTTAGCCACGAGGCTAGTCATGTCTTTATCGAAACCTGGCAGTACTGTATCCAAACCTTCGATGATTGTTACTTTCGCACCGAATTTGGAGTACATTTGACCAAGCTCAGCACCGATATATCCGCCACCGATAACGATCATGCTTTTTGGTACTTCAGGCAAATTCAGAGCTTCTGTCGAAGACAGAATGCGTCCGCCAAACGGGAAAGGTTTCAGTTCGATTGGACGGGAACCTGTTGCAATAATTGCATTTTTGAATTTGTAACGTGGAGACTCGTGGTCATTGAATACACGAGCTTCGTTTTCGTTGATGAACATGCACTCACCGTTGAAAACTTCAACTTTGTTGCCTTTGAGCAAACCAGCTACGCCGCCAGTCATTTTCTTAACAACGCCGTTTTTGAACTCTTGAGTTTTGCTGAAGTCCACTTTTACGTTCTCAGCAGAGATACCAAAAGCTTCACCGTGAAGTGCAGACTCATATTGATGCGCAGCAGAGATCAGGGCTTTGGATGGAATACATCCACGGTTCAAACAAACACCGCCCAGTTCGGATTTGTCTACGATCAATACGCTTTGGCCCAGTTGAGCAGCGCGGATGGCAGCTACATAGCCGCCAGGACCCGCACCAATTACTAATGTGTCGATATTGAGAGAAGCGTCGCCTACTACCATATCTTACACCTCCATAACAAGCAGCTCAGGGTTAGCGAGCAGCTGTTTAATGTAATTCATAAAGTTTTGTGCTGTTGCGCCATCGATGATACGGTGGTCAAAGCTCAGGGAAAGAGCCATTACAGGTGCTGCAACTACTTCGCCGTTTTTGATCACTGCTTTTTCGCTGATGCGTCCTGTTCCGAGAATAGCAACTTCAGGGAAGTTGATGATTGGAGTGAAGAACATACCGCCAGCAGAACCGATGTTACTGATGGAGATTGTGCTTCCTCTCATTTCATTCGCGCTCAATTTGCCCTCACGACCACGAGCAGCCAGATCACGGATAGAATCAGCAATCATCCAGATGGATTTACGATCAGCATCTTTGATAACAGGAACGATCAAGCCGTTGTCTGTATCTGTAGCGATACCGATGTTGTAGTATTTTTTGTAAACAATTTCGTTAGCTTCTTCATCAATCATAGCGTTCAGAGCCGGGAATTGGCGGGAAGCCGCAACCAGTGCTTTAACGATGAATGGCAGATAAGTAACTTTTGTTCCTTTTTTCTCTGCAATTGGTTTCATGCGAGTACGGAAAGCAACCAATTCAGTTACGTCCACTTCGTCCATGATTGTAACGTGAGGTGCTGTGTAAGCCGATTTAACCATTGCATTAGAGATCGCTTTACGGATACCTTTGAATGGTACGCGCTCTTCTTCAACGTGTTGATCAGTTGCAGCTGCTGGTGCTGCGGATTTTTTCTCTTCTTGAGCCGGAGCTTCGGAAGATGCCGCTGCGGAAGAACCGCCACCGTTTTTGAAGGATTCAACATCTTCTTTGGTTACTTTACCGTTGTTGCCAGTGCCGTTAACCTGAGCGATGTCCACACCTTGTTCGCGAGCAAATTTACGCACGCTTGGTGTTGCCAGAACGTCTTTGGCAGGTACTGCGGGAACGCTGTTGTTGCCGCCTTCTTTAGCTGCATCCGAGCTGGAAGCTGCTGCAGAAGAACCGCTTGTGTCAGCTCCGCCTTGAGCTGCATCTTTCTCTTGCTCACCTTGATCGCCAGCAGGAGCGTCGTCTTGCTCAGGAAGTTCGCCTTCTGCATCGATGATCGCTACAACTTCACCAACGTGGCAGACTTGACCGTCTTTAGCGAATACTTCTGTAACTGTTCCGTTAACCGGACAAGGTACTTCTACAACCGCTTTGTCGTTCTGTACTTCCATGATGATGTCGTCGTCAGTTACTTTGTCACCGACTTTGATGTGCATCTTGATGATTTCGCCTTCGTGCAGGCCTTCGCCCAATTCAGGGAATTTATATTCAAATTTAGCCAACTGAAAAACCTCCTTGATTATGTGCTCAATCCTGAAAACAACCCTTAACTCCAAGAAACAACTGTTACTGCTAATGCAAATAACTGTTACTCAAGGGGCTAATGGCTGTTTACAGTGCAGCTTGCGCTGCGGTGTGAATCACCATACTGCGCCTTGCGGCATGTCAGATGATTAAATTAGAAATTTACGACTTTGTTAACCGCAGCAATGATACGCGCCGGGTTAGGCAGCCATGTATCTTCGATTTGTGCAAATGGATATACAGTGTCCGGACCAGCTACACGCAGAACCGGCGCTTCCAAGTGCAGGATTGCTTTTTCATTGATTTGGGCAATGACTTCAGCTGCAACACCTGCGCTCTTTTGAGCTTCCTGTACAACAATTGCACGGTTTGTTTTCTTAACGGAAGCAACGATAGTATCGATGTCGATCGGGCTAACCGTACGAAGGTCGATAACTTCAACTTTGATTCCTTGTTTTTCGAGTTCATCTGCTGCTTTCACAGAAGTGTGAACCATCATACCGTAAGTAATGATCGTTACATCAGAACCTTCACGAACAACGTTCGCTTTGCCCAATTCAACAACGTAATCTTCTTCAGGCACTTCTGCACGGAAAGCATGGTACAAGTTCAAGTGTTCCATGAAGAATACAGGATCGTTATCGCGAATAGAAGCGATCATCAGACCTTTTGCATCGTAAGGGTTAGAAGGAATTACGACTTTGATACCTGGTGTTTGCGTGAGCAGACCTTCCAGGGAATCTGTATGCAATTCTGCCGCTTTTACACCGCCACCGAATGGTGTACGGAATACGATTGGAGAATTGTATTTTCCACCGGAGCGGAAACGCATACGAGCAGCTTGCACTACCATTTGGTCAAGGGCTTCGAAGATAAAACCAACGAATTGGATCTCAGCAACCGGACGGAAGCCTTGTACACCCAGACCTACAGCCAGACCACCAATAGCGGACTCAGCCAGTGGTGTATCAAATACACGCTCTTCGCCAAACTCTTTTTGCAGACCTTCCGTTACACGGAAAACGCCGCCTACATTACCTACGTCTTCACCGAAAAGCAGAACGTTAGGATCACGTTTCAACTCCACGCGAAGCGCATCACGGATTGCTTCTTTCATGTTCATTTGTGCCATTTGCTTCATTTCCTCCTTAAACATTGACAGTTCACATTTGAATTCGTACATGTATACCGGGACATTAAAGTCGCGGATGTTTATGCTTTATCGGAAAAAACTTATTGGAAATCAGCTTTTTGCTCTTCCAAGTGCTTAGGCGTTTGTTCGAACATGCTGTCGATCAAGCCTGAAATCGTCATTTTCTCGGTTTTTTCCGCTTTTTTGATCTCTTCATTTACTTTAGCTTTTGCTTCCTCTTTCACACGTGCTGTATCTTCTTCAGTCCAAAGACCTTTTTTCTCCAGATATTTAGCGAAACGTGCGATAGGATCTTTAGCAGACCATTCTGCCTCTTCTTCTTTTGTACGATACTTGGAAGCATCATCCGAAAGGGAGTGAGGACGGAAACGGTAAGTTACTGCTTCGATCAATGTTGCGCCTTCTCCGTTACGTCCACGCTCAGCAGCTTCCTGAACAGCTTTGATAACAGCGAAGATGTCCATACCGTCAACTTTAACACCTTTGATACCTGCTGCTACCGCTTTGTGAGCGATGGAAAGAGCTGCAGTTTGTTTAGCAAAAGGAGTAGTGATGGCATAACCATTGTTTTGTACAAAGAAGATAACAGGCAGTTTGTATACACCAGCGTAGTTCAGACCTTCATAGAAGTCACCTTCAGAAGAACCGCCATCACCTGTGTACGTGATAACAACTTGTTTTTGTTTCTTCAATTTGTAACCCATAGCGATACCCATTGCATGCAGAATTTGTGCACCAATGATGATTTGTGGCATCAATACATTAACGCCATCTGGAATTTGTCCACCATGTTGGTGTCCACGGGAGTACAAGAATGCTTGATAAAGAGGAAGTCCGTGCCATACGAGTTGCGGAATGTCACGATAGCCAGGACATACAAAGTCTTCTTTTTCAATTGCAAATTCACTACCAACCATTGTCGCTTCTTGACCAGATACTGGAGCATAGAAACCAAGACGACCTTGACGGCCCAGGTTTACTGCACGGTCATCCCAAGTACGGGTAAATACCATGCGGTACATAATTTCTTTTAATTGATCATCGGAAAGTGTAGGCATCATGTCTTTGTTAACAATTTCGCCGTCAGGAGACAGCACGGACAGAGCTTCTACATCCTCTGTATACACTTCATAAGGAACCTTGCTCATTTTTTTCTTCACCTCAACAAAAAATTTGAATATCAAGTTCCGCTGTTATAATATTATTATACACCTGTTTCACTCCATACGTCAAAGAAATCCGTAATTTTTTTATGTTTCCTGCCGGATTGTATGTATAACAGGGGCTTAATATTGGTATAACAGCATAATACATGACTGCGTGTTTGACCTAACCCCGCACAAGGGTAATCTTACCGTATTGCGCGGTCGAATGCAAAAAATTAACCGAGAAAGGTGACGTTTTATGACGGATTCCCGCTATTTGAAACGCACGATTGTGAAGGAAGAGATTGAAAGTCGCTATCTCGGAGAGAAGCGAACGCTCCGTATTTACCTTCCTCCGGGCTATAACGAATTGCTTAGCTACCCTGTCGTATATTGTCAGGATGGCGAAGAATTTTTTAATTTCGGACGAATTGCTACAACAGCTAACCAAATTATTCTGGACGAAGGAGCCGAACCTTTCATTATTGTAGGGGTTCAGGTCGATGTGTCTGTGAGAACGCAGGAATATGCCCCATTCGGAGATCGGTTCAAGGCATATACCGCTTGCTTCGCTGAAGAGATTATTCCCTATATAGAAGAGAAATATCCTGTGCGTCCATCTCCGCAGGAACGCATTCTTGCCGGAGACTCGCTCGGTGGCAGTGTTTCGCTTCATCTTGCTCTGTTATATCCGGATCTGTTCACACGTGTGATCAGCATGTCTGGCGCCTTCTACTCTGCTTCACAGGAAATCTATGCCGCAGCTGAAGATCTGTCTTGGCTCTCGATCTGGATGATCGTTGGTTTGCAGGAGACTGATTTCGAGGCAGACACGGGCACGTATGATTTCGTTCAATTAAACAGGGATACTCGAGAATTGTTGGAAAAACGTGGTGCCCTCGTCTCCTACCAGGAGAAAGACGGAAAACACCAATGGGGTTTTTGGCAGAAGGAATTGCCCGAAGCATTACTTTATTTTCTCCAGGAAAGATAAAAGGACCACTTTAACAGGCGGCTGAAATGCCGCTATTGTTTTTCATTTTAATGATACCGCTTACAATTGTAACCTGAAAAAGAAGCAGGATATCCTGCTTGCTTTAAGTGCTCTTATCCTGCTTCTTTGTCGAATTACAAATTAAGCATGAATTTCGTTTGCTTTTTAGGCTAAGGAATGTTCCGCTTCAATCTTACTCAACAGAACATCGCAGCCTGCGTTAACCAGCTCGTACACCTCTTCAAAATTGCCTGTGTAATATGGGTCAGGTACTTCTCTGAGTTTTTCCTTAGGAAGCATGTCCATGAACTTGATGATGTCCGCCTCAGCTCCGCCTGGAACGTTGCGCACATTATCTGCATTGGAATTGTCCATACACACAATATAATCGAATTGAGTAAAGTCTTCGCTGGCGAATTGTCTTGCTGCCATGTTGGCATAAGAAATCTGGTACGAATCCAGCAATTTTCGAGTCCCTTCATGCGGAGGTTTACCAACATGCCAGTCCCCTGTACCCGCTGAGTCCACACGAATCTGGTGTTCAAACCCCTTCTCAAGGACTTTGTGACGCAAAACGGCTTCAGCCATTGGTGATCTACATATATTACCCAGACATACAAACAACACATTAATCATATTAATCCCCCTTGCTTAACGTACCTTGAAGTACCGACGATGATGGCTGTGTCACAATGCTCTCTGGCTGAGGACTGACGTTTCCGGTCTCAGATGGTACGAGCGAACGACGTGGCAGTTTCCATTTATAATGTACAGAACACATCCGGAAGAACACAACGGCCGCGAAACAAAATAATAATCCAGCATTCGTTGTTAACCAACCCATACCTATAACAAAACCGGCTGTCATTGCCCATACAGCATAGATTTCGTCACGCAATACAAGCGGTTTACGTCCAGCAAGCACATCACGAATAACGCCTCCACCAATACCGGTCATCACTGCTGCAACGATAACTGCGCTAATGGGATGTCCCATGTTCGCCGCGTACAGCGCCCCTTGAATTGCAAATGCTGCGAGTCCGATTGCATCAAACAACGCCTCTGTTCGCTTCCAGTGACTAATCCACTTGAGAGGTAATATAAACGCAATCGCTACAGATACTAAGGCTAACATAATAAGTGATCCCTGACTCCATAGTGTCGTTACAGGTATACCTATAAGTACATTCCGGATAATCCCGCCTCCGAATGCCGTGACAAGTCCAAGCACTAGTACACCCAGAATGTCATACTCCTCTTCCATTGCCACGAAAGCGCCGGACATTGCAAATGCGATAGTGCCTATAATGCTGAATACTTCAAAAATGTGTAAGTCCAACCTGTTCAAACCTCACTTTTCAAGTCATCTCCATGTCGCTCTACCCATTGTATCCGCGAGCACTTAAATTGTGCAACCACATTTTGTGGATTATACTGGTTTGGTGAATATATTTGTACAGGTTCCAACATTATATTTGGACTATGAACTATTTTTCTCTGAATTAGGAAGGATGAAATAAAATGACGGCGAAACGGATTATTATTTTTACAGGCGGAAACTTATCTGTAGAATTACTTCAGGAAATACGAGAAGATGATATGATCATCGCGGCCGATCGCGGTGCATTATTTTTAATTGAACACGGCATTCAGCCACACATTTCAGTTGGTGACTTCGACTCCATTAATGAAGAGGAACGTATTATTGTAAGTAACAATAGCATTCGATTCATTACATGTGACCCTGTTCATAAAGATCTCACTGATACAGAAATGGCTTTTGAGACAGCGCTAGATTACGAACCTTCTCACATCTTAATGTTAGGTGCTACAGGTACACGTATGGATCACACACTCGCCAATGTACATATCATGGTTCGCGCGATGCAGCATCATATCTCCTGTGCCATTCAGGACAAGCACAACTACATGACACTGACCACATCCAAAGCTGAAGTTGAGCACCGGGACTATAAATATGTTTCTCTGCTCCCCTTGACTCATGAAGTTACAGGAATAACTCTAGATGGTTTTATGTATCCACTAGATCAAGCCACCATACGCATGGGACAATCCTTGGGTGTAAGCAACCAGCTTTTAGGCTCCTCCGGTACAGTCACTATCGATAGCGGCTTATTACTGATTATTCAGAGCAAAGATTGAATCTACTCGTATGCTTTATAGTTATTTATTACGTTTTTGTAACCAGTGATTCAATGAAGAAAATAGGTTCACACATAACAAAGACCCTTGATATTCAAGGGTCTTTGTTGTTTCATCATTATTCTTCATTCGTCAATGATTAATTTTTTGACATTTTTAATCATATTTTAATAAACATACCCAAACCATTGTGGCGCAAGGGATTACACTCCCCTATCCAATTTCTAGGCTGTTACAAAGCTGTTATACTCGCTCTAGCAACTTAACGAAAACGAATTTTGGAGGTACTAACTAACATGAAAACAAACATCTTTGTCCAAAAGGCCGTAACCGTCGGGTTGTGCGCTACACTAGGTTTTGGAGCTGTATTAATGACTAACGCACCTGTTGCACAGGCAGCAACTGCTTCTGTATCCACAGGTCAACAGATTGTTAACTATGGTAAACAATTCACTGGAACTCCATATAAATTTGGTGCTTCAACCTCAACAACCAAAGTTTTTGATTGCTCTTCTTTTATGAAATATATTTTCAAAAAGTATGGTGTAGATTTGCCGCGCACTTCCGTGAAACAATCCAAAGAAGGTAAAGCTGTGTCTAAAGCTAATCTGCGTGTCGGCGATCTGGTATTTTTCTCCAGTGGTAGCCGTTCTACCGGTTCCAATGTAACTCACGTAGGCGTTTATGCTGGAAATGGTAAGATTCTGCATACGTACGGATCTCCAGGCGTAACCCTCTCTGATCTGGACTCTGGTACTTGGAAGAGAACGTATGTTAAAGCTCGTCGTGTACTTTAGAATCACATCATAGCTAATGAGTAAGGACCGGGGTTTATTATCCGGTCTTTTATTTTTACCCTCTTTTTGCCACACTTTAAACTGGTGATTCATGGAACTAACCTAGTAATCTAATTTTTATCATGCAGCATATAACCGATCCCACGCACAGTATGAATCAGTTTCACACTTCTTCCCTTATCCACCTTAACCCTCAGATGTTTGATATACACATCCACAACGTTGGTATCCATCGCATATTCATAGCCCCATACTTCCCGCAAAATATCACTCCGGGTACATGCTTCATTCACATGCAGGGCCAGAAATTCCAGCAATTCGTACTCTTTTGGTGTTAATGTCAGGTATTCACCCGCACGATTTACCCGTCTTGAACGCAAATTCACTTTAAGATCATGAACTACAATTACTTCTTCGCCCTCTGGTGTTGCATTCGCAAAAACACGCAATAAGTTTCGTATTCTGGCAAGCATTACGGTCATGTGGATAGGTTCCTCCATCACGTCATTAGCTCCATAATCCAGCCATTCCACGATGAACTGAGGAGATGCAATTGAAGTAATAACCAGTAGAGGTATAACCTGACCTTTATCTAACCATCGTTTTAATTCTAATTTCTGATCCTGGCCACAATGTTTCGTCCCCTCTTCCCGGTCTACCAGGATGATCAGGTTAATATGCAACAACGAAGGCTCGACGGATTGGTTTAGTTCGGACCACTCCATTCGTTGCACCTCATACCCTTCGCTACATAAAACATCCTGAATAAGGCTGACCTGCTCTCCTGCTCCAATCAGTAAAATGGCTGTTTTCACTCTTTTTCACCCGGCCTGTCTCTATCCCCACTGCTCGCAGCAATGGTTGGTACAGATAGCATGCCGTAAAATGAAAAAGTCCATTCCCTCAAGGGAACAGACTTTGCTTCTTTCTTGCTTTAACCAAAGTAACGATGGACGAGCGTACGTGCTTCAGCTGTGTCTTTTGTTCCGTGTACGAGGACACGTCCATCTTGAAAAATGACCATTCTATGGACTCCTGTTGTAAAAGAAACCAGAAACGGATTGGATTCCACTTTTCCTTCTTGAAGCCTGTTCAGGCGATCTGCTGTATGTTGAAGATCCAGATTCATGCGCCGTGCAGGTCGGATCTGAACGGTGTCCCTGCCACACAACACATCGGTTTTCTCCAGATTGGACGCAGAAAGATATGGATACGTTGCCGAATCTCCGCAGGAAGGACAGTCTTTCTTTTTCGCACCATCCACATTGATGGATATGTATTCGTTCCTCCACACGTCAAATGACAATAACTTACGTCTCAATGCATTTGCATTGCCACTAAGTAACTTCATCGCTTCTGCGGTCTGATTCGCCGTTACCATCTGTACGGCTTGAGGTATGATGCCAGACGTATCACAAGTATCTCCACCCAGAGGGACTTCACCCAGCAAACAATTTAAACATGGCGTATCTCCAGGCATAAACGTATAGGTAATACCGTAACTACCTACGCATCCACCATAAATCCAGGGAATACGGTGCTTCTGTGCCATATCATTAATGAGTAGCCGAGTATCAAAATTATCCGTTGCATCCATGATCAAGTCTGTATGCTGAACGAGTTCTTCCAACTCATCTACTCTGACGTCCAACACTTTCCCTTCCACATGAACCGTGGAATTAATGGCAGATAAACGTTTTTCCGCCGCCATTGCCTTCGGTATCCGCTCCATCGCGTCCTGTTCTACATATAATTGCTGCCGCTGCAGGTTACTCCACTCCACATAATCACGATCCACAATCGTTAAGTGTCCGACTCCTGAACGAACTAACGTTTCTGCAATTCCTGTTCCGAGTGCGCCAGCGCCTACAATTAAAACTCTGCTGCCCTTTAATCTGGCCTGGCCTTCCTTGCCAAGTGGCGCGTACCGTTCCTGTCTGGAATAACGATCGGCCTGCTCGGAAGATGTTAATTGATCTGTCATGTATGAACCATTCCTTCCACCGGACTACTGGCTGCTGCATAACGCTTTACGGGAATCATGCCTGCCTCATATGCCAATCTACCCGCTTCTACCCCCAATCGCATCGCTTTAGCCATGCTCACTGGATCCCCTGATCCGGATACGGCTGTATTTAACAATACGCCATCGGCACCAAGTTCCATCGCATAAGCAACATCTTTTGGGGAGCGCAATCCTGCATCCACAATTACAGGTACAACGGCCTGCTCAATGATGATCTCAAGGTTATAGGGATTGATGATACCTCTACCAGCTCCGATGGGAGAAGCGCCAGGCATTACAGCATGTACGCCAAGTAATTGCAGCCTTTTGGCCAGAATGACATCATCCGAAATATAAGGCATTACCGTGAAGCCCTTTTCCAGCAAAATTTCGCAAGCCTTGTACGTTTCAATCGGATCTGGGAGTAATGTCATTCCATCTCCGATGACTTCGACTTTTATCATATCACAAAGTCCTGAAGCCCGCGCAAGCTCGGCAATCCGCACCGCCTCTTCCGCAGTGGAAGCCCCTGCCGTATTCGGAAGAAGTGTGTATTTATCCAGATCCAACGTATCCAGGAAATGCTTCTGGTTACGCTCTTCCAGATTCAGACGACGAACAGCAAAGGTCAAAACTTCCGTTTCAGATGCTTCCACAGCCTGACTTTGCACTTCCAGATCCGAAAACTTACCTGTTCCAAGCAACAATCTGGACTCAAACGTATATTTACCAATGTTCAACATCATCAACCGCCTCCTACAAAATGTACAATCTCAATTCGATCGCCTTCTCTTAATTCCGTCGTTTCATGATACTCGCGGGTTAAAATATGCTTATTCAGCTCTACAACTACAGTCTTGACATGCAGGTCAAAAGATTGGAGCAATTTATCCACACGATTCAATCTGTCTTCAATCTCCATCCGTTGACCATTAACGATGATATTCACTGCACCACTCCCTTTCTGTTCAATCGCTCAGGGGTCAGCGCCTCAATTCCGAGTTCTTCTGAGCTTTTGCCAGCGAGCAACTCAGCGATAAGCCTGCCTGTTATCGCACTAAGTAAGATACCGTTGCGGTAATGCCCAAAGGCGGCGAACAGCCCGGGTATACTCTTGCATGCACCTATATAAGGCAGTCCATCGGGAGTTGCCGGTCTCACGCCTGCCCACGCTCGTATAAATTGCGCTTCTTTCATCCCAGGCACCCAGTGGGTAGCCGCTGTGATCAGCTTCTGAACACCCTGTACAGAAACGTTCAGATCCGTTCTGCCTGGCAGACTGGTTGCCCCGAGCCAAACTTCGCCATTGGCTTTGGGAACAATATAGATATCCTCTGCATACACCGTTCTGTCAGGTCTGTACCCTGCATGTTCATCTGCGAACTGAACGGCGGCTATTTCACCTTTTACCGACCACACAGGCAAGCTCAGATTCACATGTCTCATCAACTCTTCACTCTGTAATCCAGCCGCTATAATGACATGTTTGCATCTCATCTCGCCGATCGATGTGTTGATCCCCTGCACGCCGTGTTCGTTTGCTTGCACACGTATATCCTGTATGTCCTCCATAACCTGTGCTCCCAATACTTGAGCGGATTCAGCATATGCCTTTGTTAGATGGACTGGAAGAATCTCACTCTCGTAAGGTCTGTAGTAGGCTCCATACGTATCTCTGTTAAGCCATGGTGCCTCCTGTTGCACAACGGAACGATCCCACCACACCTCATCAGCAGAAGCAGACAACGCAGACTTCCGATTGTTCTTATAGCTACTTAATTCACTGTATGAACGAAAAGGAGTTAGGAATCCATGGCGTTGCAGACCAGTCTCTACCTCACTGAGTGTAGCCATTAGCACCTGTTGCTCGATAAGTAACTGCCTGCTCTGCCTGGCAAGCTTAGCCATCAAAGGATGAGCAAAATCCTCACTGTCTGCTGCCAGCATCCCAGCCGCTGCGCAAGAAGTCCCTCCTGCAATCGCCGAACGCTCCAGTAACAGCACATCCTGTCCACGGGAAGCAAGCTCATACGCAATGGCACATCCAACAACGCCTCCGCCTACAATAATCGTTTCTGCATAAATCTTATCCGGTCTATCAGTAATGATCTTTTTCATCCTCTCATCTCCTTGATTCAGCGGCTCAAACTTTCTGTAGCAACGATAGCCTGCCTTAATGATTCAGCGGCCCGATCCGGGGAATCGCTCGCCCATACATTCGAAATCACAGCGACTCCCTGTGAGCCTGCAGAGCGAATAGCGTGAATGTTTCCCGGTTCGATGCCCCCAATCGCCATGACAGGAATGGAGACACCAGAGCACACTTCATCCAGAGCATATAATCCTCTTGGTTCAAGATCAGGCTTACTGTTGGTTGAGTAGACATGCCCGAAGAAAAGGTAATCGGCTCCCCGTTCTTCAGCGATTTTTGCCTCATCGATTGAATGAACAGATACACCCAGACGAATTCGCTGGACATTGCTTATAACAGTAGGGTTATAGTTACGTATCGCTTCTTGTCCCCAATGTACACCGCCATAGATGTCATTCTGTGGTGGCAGTTCTGAACCATTGATAACGATGCGACAAGATGGAACGCCAATGCGACGCAGACTTTCAGCCCAACCTATCTTGTCTTGCCATGTGAGTTGTTTTTCTCGTATGTGAATATAGTCCACCCATGGCCAAACGTCCTTTGCAGCTTTTACAAAAGATGCTTGATCCCCTGTACCCGTAGATACAACATGCAATTCAAATGATTCGTGAACATGTTCATGATAAATTACCGTACTGTTCATCTCCTTTCAGGCGTGAATGCTATGAAAACACAAAAAAGCCACTCCCGTAGGGGAGTGGCTGCGTATTAATTATAGGACCAGATGACTGACTGATACATACAGTTCATTTCGTGCAATAAAGCTATAGACCTTATAGCCATAACGTTATACACGCAACTGCATGTTTCAATTTACTAAGCAAGACGGTTGAATTCTTTCGAATTGCCGTTTGCTCACGTCATTCACTGAAACGCGCTCGCCACTTCCCTACGCTGGTATGATCCAGATCAGGTGCAAAGGGTCCGGAATCGCATTCTTCCATCTCAGCCACATCGTGCGGCCCCCCTAGTGTTCATATGAAGTTGTAGCCTATGTTACCATAGAAGGATTTTTTTGTCACCGTTCATTTCTATTAAGCGTTGCTTGAATTGTCTAGTTTTTCTCAGACCATTCTTCAACATTCCATGTTTTGGTAACCCAACCCTCGTAGAAATCAGGTTCATGAGATACCAGCAACACCGTTCCCTTGAATTCTTGCAAGGCACGCTGTAACTCAGCTTTAGCTGTGACATCCAAATGGTTCGTCGGCTCATCGAATAGAATCCAGTTGCTTTCACGCATCAAGAGTTTGCATAGACGAACCTTGGCTTGCTCTCCACCACTCAGCATGTTAAGCGGACGGGTAATGTGCTCATTTTTCAACCCGCAGCGAGCGAGATGACCCCGGACTTCATTTTGGGTCAAATGTGAAAACTCATTCCACACATCCTCAATCGGCGTGATATTCCCAGCACGAACTTCCTGCTCAAAATAGGCCGTTTCGAGATAATCTCCCAAGAAAGTCTTTCCACTGAGTGGAGATATTTTTCCCAGGATGGTTTTCAGCAGTGTTGATTTACCCACACCATTACAACCTACGATGGCAATTTTTTCACCACGTTCAATTGTCATTGTCATCTTAGGCAGCAAAGGATACGTATATCCAATTTCAAAATCAATGCCCTCAAAGACCGTTTTGCTACTCGCACGGGCATCCTTGAATTTGAACGTTGGTTTGGCCGCTTCATCTGGACGATCAATACGTTCAATTCTGTCCAGCTGTTTCTCCCGGCTCTTCGCTCGACCCGAAGTTGAAGCACGTGCCTTATTACGCTGAATGAAATCTTCTTGCTTCTTGATGTACTCTTGCTGTTTCTCGTATGCATCAATATGCTGGGCTTTATTCATATCAGCCATCTCAAGGAACTTGTTATAGTTCGCTGCATATCTCGTTAATTTGGCAAATTCCAAATGATAAATGACATTTACGACTTCATTCATGAATTCCGTGTCATGGGAAATTAAGAGGAACGCATGAGGGTAGTCCTTCAGGTAACGTGACAACCATTCAATGTGCTCTACATCCAGGTAGTTGGTCGGCTCATCCAGCAAAAGGGCTGTAGGCTTCTCAAGCAGAAGCTTGGCAAGAAGCACCTTTGTACGTTGTCCACCACTTAGAGCTGCGACATCCCGATCAAGACCAATTGCGGACAAACCAAGTCCATTGGCCATCTCTTCCACTTTTACGTCAATCAGATAAAAGTCGCCCTGTTCCAGTTGTTCCTGAATATCGCCCATCTCTTCCAGCAACTGCTCTAGCTTATCTGGATCTGCATCTGCCATCTGGTCCGTTATATTCATCATTTCTTTTTCTAATTCAAGCAACGGAAGGAAAGCATCTTTAAGAACGTCACGAATGGTTTTGCCTGGGGTAAGCTTCGTGTGCTGATCCAGATATCCATAACGGACCTTAGGTGTCCATTCCACTTTTCCACTATCTTTAAGCAATTTACCGGTAAGGATGTTCATTAATGTGGATTTACCCACACCATTGGCACCAACAAGTCCTACACGCTCTCCGGCAAGTAAACGAAACGATACATTTTTAAATAACGTGCGATCTCCAAAATTGTGACTTACGTTCTCTACTGACAATAAACTCATAAGATGAGGTTGCTCCTATCTATTAGACATTACTTTTATTATTGTTCCGAAACCCTATTCTAGCACAGGTCCCGTCTTTTCTGAAAGTAATGTAAACAGTTCAGGAACCTCTTACATAATTTTGTCATACAGGCTACCCTAACGATTAGAGCATTTATATTCGAAATAGCCTTGTGCAGCTGCTTGTCTTGCGTCTGTAAACACCTCTTCAGCACGGTAACCATTACCACAAGTGGAGGGATAATAGTACTTGATACCCGTTAAAGGATCTACCCCACCTACGATGGCCGTTTTCTTCACAAGTCTGCCTCCACCGATTGCGTAGTTGTTGATCTTCTGGTCACCCACACCTATACCTTGGATAAAGGCCATAATCCCTGTATCGTTAATGGAGTTGTACCAATCTTCCTGCGCAATCAGGGGCATCGTAAACGTATAGGAAATACCGTTCTTTCTGGCAAACTCATTATGGCGGTTAATCACATCAGCCAGATCATCCTGCACAGTAGTCACAATCCGGCTTTGTCTAACTTGCTCAAATACGCTGGTATTCTGAAGTAAAGGAATCTGAGAGCTAGCAGCGAGTTCTTTTTGAAATCCTTCAATCCATTTCCCTGCGTTTGCGTCATAGGCATATACGTAGTCGTCCAGTGTAAAGTTAATACTGTTACCATTAGAATCTGAATATGTATAAGGTTTCTTGGGGCTCCACACTTGCCTGAAAGAATCTTCACGATGACCCGTCAACTCTGTTTCTGTGGACATCATATAATAGCCATCATAATCCAGAATAACCACGGCAGGAATGTAATTAAACATGTTTCGAATAGCTGCGGGATCATCCTGAATCCCTATATTCAAAGCCATCGTCTGCGTAAATGTTAACAAGGCAAGCTCTTTGTCCGCTTTAACAAACTTGGTTGAATCATAACCCGCTTCATCATTTTGTTTCTCATTTTGATGCATCACTGCACCTGCATCCATGACTGCAGTTTGAAGTGCAGATCTGTATCGTTGACCAAGATATTGAGCCTCTTCGGCATCTTGGGTATGGAGTGAGATGATCCAGAAGAGCGGGAAAAAGATCAGCACGAATACAATGGAAAGCTCAGTAATCTTCATTGAGGACCATACCTCCGTATGTTACAAATACTGCTGAAGCCTGAGCCGCACCACTCAACCATTCACGAATAAGCATGGAAGGTGTCCGATTTGTATTTTGGAGAGTCACGGTGAAAAAATCCCCTGTCGTCAACGTATATCTTCGGCCAGGATCATCAACCGGTATCACACCTGAGGATGGGAATAGTCTTTCTCGAATCTGAGCTGCATAATATCCATCCTGCACTACCTCATAGGTCCCGGTAAAACTGTTATTGTCCATCGGGTCTGTATAATGAGGTACATATTTCTTATGTAAATGTTCCATCGACAACTCATACAGATTGCCCGTCTGGGCCAGTTGCTCCTCAAACTCAGCCAACATTCGAGGTGAAATATATCCTTTCGTTCGGACAGCATCAACAAAACGTGTTACATTCTGAACAGCCGTCATACGTGCTATATCATCCTGCCGATCGGCTGTTTCAGCAGCTGGGTACACATAGAGCAGAAGGACTGCGAGCAATACGGCAAGCAGCTTGGATGCGGCATTAATCAATTCACACTCGCCTCCTTCCAAAAAACAATCTTGAGCAGTTCTCCAGTTTCATTTCGTATAAACTCTGGTCTGTAGGTGGCATCGAGCTGGACAGGAATCGTCGCTGTTTTGCTGACAAGTGGATCGACCACATACGAAGTTCCATCTACCTCCACAGGAATGCCTGTGCCTGTCATCTGTCTAACGGTATGCAGCACTCCCGCACCATTATACTGATACGGATTAGTGGTACGCAGTGTTGTTGTCAGCCGACCTTCCATGCCTGCTGTTGTCTGTACTCTGTCGTTCAAGGCCGCTGATAAAATCTTAACATTCTGTTGCCCGTACAGGCAGGCTGTCACAAAAAGGACAACCGCCGTACAAAACAACATGAGATGCTGTGTATTCCGGGACATGTTATACCAACTCCTGTCAGGATTGCTGGAAGATCAGCCCTCTTACCACGTTAGAACGGTCTTTTACGATAATGGCTTTGAATTTACCACTTGGATTGACATATTGATTGTCTTTTTCACTCATGGTTTGGTTAATAATACCCACCTTATCTTCAGGTCCAATAACAGAGCCATAATCCGCATTATTGAGATCCTGAGAAATATTCAACTGATTACCGTACCATTGACCAGCTACATTTTTACCCGTAATCACTTTAATACCAAACTGTTCCTTGTCCGCATATTTACGTAGTGCGTTGGTTACCTGAGATCCACTGATGGTTGTTCCGTCATACACCGTAAATGCGGCCTGAGACAACTCGGTCTGGATATCAGCAAAATTGTTCTGGGCCGTCTTGGTTGCCTCCTGAGCCGAAATAAACAACAGAACTACAATTGTGATCAAAGCGATTGTTAAGAATATCCCTGCTGCCACCTTTAAAGCGCTTGATGCATTGTTCATGATAAATCCTCCCAAGTTATAAGTTATTAAACTATTTCAGACTGTCACACAGATGAATTGTGCTACAGTTTCTGAATTTGCTCATAATAAATGCTCATCTGCAAGAAACTCATACCGACCAATGGAATGACCAGATACAAAAAGATAAGGGCGTACATAGGTGTAAATCCGATGGTTCTGCCCCATGATGCTTTGACATCTATCATTTTGCTGTATTCCTGCTTGCGTTGTTCAAAATAAAATTCCATCATGCTCTCGAGATCATCGAAGGCTTCAAGTATTGAGATTTTGCCAAGGGCAAGCTGTAATTTATCAACCAGTCGCTGGAACTCGGGCAAGCCCGCCTCTTCCTTTAATTGTTCAAGTGCAAGCTCTGGTCCATGTTCAAAATGCAACAAACATTTTTGGAGCGGGCGCTTGAAAATGACGGCAAATCGATTTAGCCACTCCAATATCTCCTCGACTGACATCCGGTCCATCTCACGCAAAATGGAAATCACTGTCTGGAATTGATAGATTTCATGTCGCATATCCAACCTTCGCATTTTCCGCTGAAATAACATGAGCCATACGGGCATGTAGTACCCCGCTGCACCCATGAGAATGGCTATAATCATTTCCCACCAGCGTACATATTGTTTGTTATATACCTCAAGTTTCTGCATAATGCGCGTGATGGTCTCATTCTGGGTATCATGGTCTAACTGAACTGGAGATAACTGCTGTAACGCTTTGGAGACTTCTTCGTATGTAGCTCCTCGGTTCATTTCTACACTTTCCAGCACGGATTGATCCAACGCTGTTTTTTCCTCAGCTTTCCTGAGATCCGCTTCAGCCATTGCACCAAACATTCGATCATCGCGGATTGGATCATACAAGATATGATTACGTTCAACCTGGTGCAACAGCAAGATGCAACCCATTGTAAGGACCAAACAACCTGCGAATAACAACACTCGTCGAATGGCAAGCCATTCGTATTTCAACTCTGAACTGCTCTCCCTCATGAGCCGTATCGTTTGACTGTACTGTGTACTGCCAGGTTTCGCCGCAAACAACATCGCCAATTTCCGTATGAAGATTTGCTTGTACAGAAACTGATCCAACCATGAATGCTTATGCCCTGACCGATAACGGGTCTCATCGTATTGCTGGAGTCTTTGCAGAAGCAAATAAGCAAGGATGATGATCACATAGATCGATATTTTGGTAACAAAACCGATTTTGCTGCGATAAAATTCATCCATCGTTGGGAAACTGACTCTAGCCCAGCGTTCGATTGGAGCGGTGAATAATACCGGAGCGAGGGCGATGATATTAAGTCCTTTGAGCAGGTAATCCAATTTATCACGCCGCAAAATCTCCAGATGAATCTCCTGAGTCAGATTACCAAGTCCCTTGAGATAGATAGACCCTTGTGCTCTGTCCTTATCCCCGAACTCCATGACCATATAGGAAACGCCTGCGAATCCTTTGAGAAAACGGTTGGGAGCCACTTCATAATAACGCTCAAGTGCTTCATTTGGATCTGGAGAAGTTAGAGCTTCGTAGATCAGTCTTACTTGTTCTGCTGCTTCTCCTGTACCTGCTTCAGCGGCTTCATAGAGCGCTTCCTCAACCATGCCATGCTGATGATACCGATGCCTTACATCTGCAAAGAGATCCAACATCTGCACCAGTAACCTTTTCTCCATACGACTAAGGCACATATCCAATACCAGGCTGTTTAGTACCACAGCACAGAGCACGGACAGTATTACAAAAGCGATACCCGGCTGCAGAAGAAACAGAATGACACTTATGCCGCCATAACCTCCAAGAATAATTAGAACCACTGTCATCGTCAGCCTGCGAAGTGAGGGCTCATCCCCAACATGGCGGAATGAAATACGTTTCTGCACCTGTAGAATATAAGCTGATAGCAGTGGCACTTTCATTCCAAGACGGTAGGACTGCAACAAGATTGATCCCAGTCCCTTGAATCCCTTCCCGGTAGGAGCAAAAATCACGCCGGATTGACTTGTTGAACCACCTCCTCTGTGACGTAACATACTTAAAACCAGAAGTGTGATCAGCAAACCTCCTGCACAAATACTTAATACGAGGAGCAAAATCCATTTAATTGTCATGCTGATCACCCCAGTGTTGCTTCATAAACAGTTCAAACTTCTCGGCATCCTTTAATGTCATCTGTTCTCGCATATCCACCATGCTTCCAGAGGAGATTGGAGCTGTTGCAACATACGCTCCATCTCTGTACTCCACAACATTATGAAATGTAAAACCTGCCCTCTCTTCCACGCTATCACCTTGATTCGCACGAGGAAGACACTCCGTAATTCGTTCGATATATCTTCGTCCCTCAGCATCTTTCTTCATATGAACATCGAAGTTGATTACACTCACAACCTGCTCCTCAGCAATATGCTCATGCTGGAACATACCTGTCTTGAGCAAGGAATTACGGAGGGAGAAGACCAGATCACGAAACGTTTTGGCATGGTGGGTAAACAGGGTGAACAGACTGGCAACCTGAGACATTTGAATCATCCATGCGGCCACCTCATCACTCGCAACCTCACCGAGAATATTGACGGTACCATCCGTTTTTTTCTGCAAATCAAGCCCTTGTTGACCTGAAATGTGTTCGGTCTCTCGGAAACTCAAAATATTACGCCGACTATAGATCCGTCTTAATTGAAGTTCAAACGCCATCTCCTGCACCCGAAGGGTGTACGATGCATAGATGTGTTTGACCATAGCCATAAGCAACGTTGTTTTACCAGAACCCTGCGCCCCGGTCACAGCTGTGATCCGGCTTCCCTTCATCAGGTATTGAAGCAATGTAATTGGCAGATCTGCGTTGTTACCCGTAATTAACTGTTCAAGTGAAGCATTCGGAATATCGAACTTCCGGACGAAGAATGCCCACGATTCTGCAAAAGGAGGTCTAACAACAACGACACGGGAGCCGTCTTTCATCTCGTTCACCTTGTATCCACTTGCTTCCGACAACTGTCCGGGATAATTGTATTTGTATATATTCTGGCATACCCTTTTCAGTTCACGGATGCTTCCGAATGACAGAAAGGATAGATGAATGGACTTACCTTTATAGAAAATCCAGACACTTTCCATGCCGCTAAGCGGTTCTTCATGTGCATCATCCACCAGTCCTTGATCCAGCAAATCATTCCATGATGCCGGTTTTCGAAGTCCCATATTATGAAGAGTATCAAGCATACCGCTAACACCACCACTAACACCGTCAATACGCTGGTCCCTTATCTCATCAACAACCGAGAATCCTTTATAATGTTGGTAGATACGTTGCACGATGATATCCGTCTTTTCTCTGAATCCAAGCTCTCGATATTCGCACTCGAACACATACTGAATATCCTCCTCAGAGATATAATAACTTCCTCCGTCGTCCGTACCTTCCTCCATTCTCAGTCTGCCAAGATCGTAGGTATCAATCATTCGGGAGAGTGCATCCACACCGAATTGCTGTCGGTACAGATAAAACACAATTTCGAATCGGTCCTGGACCGTCAACAAATCTGGTTCTGCAAACAAAATAACTTCATCTACATTTGATTTGTTCAGCCCTATGCTTCGGGTCAGGAGATCCCCTATCAGATTTTTGACATACGTTTTGTCGCTGATACTGCCTGAGACACAGCCCTTCAGTGCTTTTCTCATCTCGGCACGTTGATTAATTCTTCGACGATATTCTTCTTCATGCAGACCCGCATCCGCGAGCTGACTATGACTAAGCTCATGAAGTGAGTTCTTCACCTTCTCAATCAACATGTCAATCGTGAATGATTCCTGTTCAGGAACACGAGCATTCTTTTCACGAAGAAACGTTCTATACTTGAACCAGATATAAGTCAGGCACAGAATCAAAATCAAACTTATCCATATGGTATTCCAGAGCATCGGAGGTTCAGGCTCCCCTTTCCAGCCTCTTCAGAACTGTGCGCATACCTGCACCGTCCATAATCAGGCGAGCGAGTTCGCTCATGCTTGCAGCAAAACTCCCTTTACGAATATCCTTATCCTCAGTCAAACTTTCCAACTGCAAGTATCTAGCGACATCTCGCCGATTCATTGCATCCAGGTATCCGGTTGTGTACGGTATCGCAGATATCGTGCCTTTGTATCTGAACTGGCGCCGAATATTGGAAAGCGTTGCACGGGAATGCGAATCGTATTTGTTAATGACAACATGTATATTCTTATTGTTCATTCGTTCTGGCAGGATCTCTTCAAAGAACAACTCCAGATTTCGCATATTTTGATCTAGATTAATTACAACATAGTCCGCCTGTTGCAGCTTGAGCTGTGAATCAACACCAGCATGATCCGCATCCAGAAGAACCAGATCATAATACTCGTTAGCTACATTTAGCAGCTTTTTCACAGTCTCACCATGTTCCTGCGGGGAACGTTCCATCTCATCAATTCTTCCGGTTAGGAAATCAAGTCTTTCCTTCAGAAGTGGCTTGGTATAATCCCTGAGATTGTGCTTATTCAGACTGCCGCTCGAATGCAGCCGTTCAATCGCATCCCAGCCACCCTCTTCAAAGGAGAACATAAAATCCGCTGAATCCGTATCTTTGGATGGTAGAGCAGCTTCTGTGCCAGTTCCGGCAAGGCCTGCATTAACAAGTAACACTCTTGTCCTATAGTGAAGTGCCATCGCATAAGCACTAATTAATGTGCTTGAAGTGCAACCTGTTCCTGCAAAAGGGCTCCAAAAGGTAATGGTGCTCATGCTCTCATCCTCTCTGCTTCTTTCATCGCACGGCGACTGCGAACACTTTCCCAACCTGTTAACTGCTCGACCACGCGACACAACGATTTTTTGTAATTTCGTGACAGAGGTCCAAGATGAACTCGGCGATGATGCTCATTCTCAAGCTTAACCGCAGCTGTTAACTCATCCCACGGAAGCACTAAGGATTCTCCTGTCCACACAAATGGACTGCCTTCCAGATACGCCCATAGATAACGAGCTTCAAGCTTGCAGTCAACCCCGTTAATTAAGAGCCGCTGAAATGACAGCTCACCAGGTAATGACTGTTCTTCAAGCAACCGCTTCAACCAGCCCTTGCCACGTTCCAGATTGTAACGCTCATAATCACTCACCCAGACTCTTACATCAGCGGTTAGCCAGAGATTACGTGAAGCAAAATGTGAGGTCTCCATGTCATATAACACATAGTCATAACTATCCAATCGCTCGCCATTTACTTCAAGATGATTCTCTACTGCTGCTGAAGTAACAAAATGACAAGCGATATCAAATCCTTCAAATTCCGTAATTCGCAAAGACTGCTGACTGTCACCTACACCGTACCCATACTTCTGCTGTAAGGTTCCATCTACGAGCAAAACCTTGTTGCCTGTCGAAGCCAGTATCTTGCAAAGATACAGCATCAGATCATTCTTCTCACATAAACCCGCAAAGATCCATGTATGCATAGATGTTACAGCTCCTTTCTTTTTTCTAAAACTCCTTGTTATCTGAATTATTCTAAAGTAAACCTCAGATTTCGCTCTATTCTCCACCCGTTAGCAAGCTCTGCTGTTCTGTTTGTAAAGCTTCAGCAGGATCATTTACGCTTCCAGGATTAGCTCCTGCTCCGTTTCCTGAACCATCATTCCACATCACTCCATCCGACGTTGCCGGATTATTGGCTGATGGACGACTGTTATATGTAACTGAGGATTGTGCCACATCCTGTTCAACCCCTTTTGACGGTGCTGTCATGGAAGCGGCCAGTGAACTTTCAAGCGAACTTCGCACCTGTCTGGATAATTCCTGTTCGGCTCGTCGAACAATATTTGGATCACTCTCCAGCAGTTTTAACACTTCTGAATTGGCAGGATACGTCGCGATTGCAGGTGTCTGAAACTGTGGTTCTACATAGGTTAAGGCATAGATTGAAGCTTTATGTAAATAGGCATCTACAATTGCACTTGAGAGTGACAGAATTTCTTCCTCCGTCATCGTAATCCATAAGGTAGCTGCATTGAGTCGTTCCACTTTTTTCTTCGATAAGAGAACATAGTCTTGTCCGGTAGGGAATTGGATACGAACATCAATAATATCTCCCTTAACAAGTGAGGACGGCAGTAATACAACTTGCAGCTCTCGATTTCTTAAATCAGGCGGAGCCGGTACATCCTCATACACCATCTCGGTGGTAATGGCTGTTCCTTTTTTCAACTCTATTTTGGCGACTTGGCCTTCCATCTGCTTCGTACTGGACCAGAGATTTCGCGGTGCTTGTGCATCCGGAACAGCAATAAGCTTCAGATCCTCCGGTAATATCGGTTCACCTGCTTCAATATCCCGAATCGTAACCCATCCTTGTGCTCCCGAATCCCATTGTTGCTTTAATTCAGCTTCCTTTTCCTCATATGCCGATAAATAACGGGCTTCTACAGCTGACCTGACATCCCCCATCGTTTTGACATTGTAAATAACATATCCTCCGAACACCAACCCTACAGCTCCTGCTCCGATAAGTCCGGCATAGATCAGTTGACGGCTTTGTTTTCTTAATTTAGACAAAAGAGGCTCTCCTTTCGTAATCTTCTAATCATGTACTTTCCTTCTTGAAAAGAATGAACGTTTCTTGGGCTGCTGTGCCATCATATGCATTAAAATATGTGAAAACACTTTATCCATCTGTGCGTCCTTGTCAAAAGGATCAATATGTAACGGCAGACCATATACACTCGATGTATCCAGAGCTTTACGAATGCGCTGAACAGCCTCACTTGCTGCCAGGGGCAGACAATATATCCATTTCTCTCGTGGATACCGATGATGTGATCGAACAAAAGCACCAATCTCCGCCTGTCTCCATTCGGCACCTGAGCCTATAACAATAGGTAGATCTGCACGCAGGAATTCTTCCAGCCGGTTCTGATCCTGACCACTACCGAGATCCATCACGATGAACTGATAACTCCCCCCAAGCAAAGACAAAATATCCGCTCGCCCGGATTGTTTCCAATAATGCACACCATCGACTGCAAACTGTCTGCCTGCTGGCACCGGTTTACCCGCTTGAGCGATTTGTTGAATCCTTGCAAAGGATTGAGAGCGAGGTGACATTTCAATCACAGCTACTTTGAAGTTTTGCCTTTCGAGATAATGACTGATAGCTATAGCCGTATGGGTAACCCCTACACCAGATGAAGCACCAGTCAGGGCAATAACTCTTGTTCCCCCATTCAAGGTCATCGTTGTATCTCCACCAGGCGTTGTTCCGCCGGGTATTCGGAGCAGTTCCTTCCGCACCTCATCGGCAGATTGGAATCGCTCTTCGGCATTATACCTTAACAGTCTTCTCGCCACAGGGATGTATGTCCGCGGAACATCACTCCGGATAGAGCTTTCCACACCCTGAATCCATTCCGTATACGCACCACTTGTCATAAGATACAGGAGCAATGCTCCGAGTCCATATAGATCTGAACGCGCATCGGTCTGACCCGAGCCATATTGTTCTGGAGCGGCGAAACCAGCGGTTCCCAACTTAACGGTATCTTCAGCACTTTGCGGTTTGTAACTTCTGGCGATGCCAAAATCAATTAATCTTACTTCATGTTCCGGCGTGATCATGATATTTGATGGTTTCAGATCCCTATAGATCACAGGTGGATTCAGATTATGCAGATAACTCAACACATCCAGCAATTGAAGTACAAGCTCCGTCAACTGCTCCATCGGGATCTTCCCACGACACTGCTTGAAATACTCACTGAGCGTTAACCCGTCGATGTATTCCATCACCAAGTACGTGTACCCGTCTTCATCCGGGACAAAAAAATCAACAATTTGCGGCAATCTTGGATGACGAAGTGATGTCAGAAGAGCGGCTTCCGTCTCCATACTGCCTTCATATGGCATAATCGTTACACTCTCTTTAATTGCCCATATCTTGCCCGGCAACTTCAGATCCTCCGCCTCGTATACATGGCTCATTCCGCCTGTTCCCAGAATGGATACGATACGATATCTACCTCCCAGCAGGCTTCCGCGTTCCAGCCTGGCCGGATGTCTCATACCAATTCCTCCTTCAATACACAACAAAAAAGGGAAAGCTTCACCGAAGAAGAACAGACCGGATATCCGGTTTTGTTCGCTTCGGGATGCTTTCCCTCAGGTTTGTTATGGTTAATATTGGTATCATTATAGTACAGGCAGGAACAGATTGTAAAGCACAAAATTTGATGAGCTTATCGAATCAATTTCATAATACCTTAAGCTGCTTTAATCAAGGCTATATCTCTTAATATTTGACCATATAAAGTGTAATCTCTTCCCGGTTGTGAAACAGCTGCTTGGAACGTTGAATTTGCATACGTGAACGCTCAAACGTATCGATGACATCTTTAATCATTGCCAACGGTTTTTTATGCAATAACTTCACGGTAACGATCGCTGTTCCTCCGGGTTGCAGGCTATATAGAAGATCCGATACAAGTCGGCTCATCAGCTTCGGACTCCAACTCATATCACATACGAGCAGGTCGAATTCTCCTTCGCGGAAGCGCACATCCCCTGCATTCTTTTTCAAGAAGGTCAGTTTGGGTGATGCCAGCAGCGTTGCATCCATCTTCGCCGGATCTACCGCCGTTACTTCAAGCCCGCGTTCAAGCAGGAACGAGGTCCATCCACCTGGTGCAGCCCCGATATCAAGTGCTTTATGAAATGAAGTAAAGTCAATGCCAAACGTTTGCTCGGCTTCAAGCAATTTGAACTTAGCACGCGAGATCTGCCCATCTTCTTTTTGAAAACGTACGGCCCCCCCGCTCCAGTCTGACAGGTTCTGTTCAGGTCTGGATACGCCAGCATACAACATATCATTCGCAGCAAATACGGAAATGACATATTCAGCATCACGTACAACCCATTCACTGCCTAACTCATCCAGCTTTTCAGTTAACAGTTGCTTCAATGAGGCTGCATTTTCTTGCCAAAAGGCCCCTTCTGTCTTCCGTACCTGTAGCACGACAGAGGCACCGTTCAATTCCTTATGATTCAACACAAATGCAATCAATTTCTCAATAGACTGCTCCGAATCTTCTGTATTCTCCTGAAACTGAACAGGTTGAATATGACGTAAAAACGTTGGATACTCTGCCCACAGCTTATCTGCAACTTCTTCCTCAGCTACAGGCAGACCCGCAAGCAGTATTTCTCCTGGTACGAGTACCGTGCTCTTCACCGCACCAAACGTACGGCGCAACTCTTCCTGAGCATAAGGGGCAAAGCCATGATTGGCTGTGCAGATAAAACGGGAGAAGTTGCCTTCTTCCCAAGACGATTGTGTACTCAAATTGTGTTACCCTCCAGAACGTACGCGTATCCACGGACGACCATTATCCCACTGGATATCGACCGGAACATCGTACGTATGCTTAATTGTATCTTGTGTCAAAACTTCATGTTTGGGGCCAGCTGCCGCAATACGTCCATCGCGGATCAAGGCCACATGTGTAAATAAAGGTACGATCTCTTCAACATGATGTGTTACATACACAACTGTAATGTTACGCTGGCGCAGACGATCAATCTCAGCCAGCATTTTCTCACGTTCATATAAATCTAGGCCGGCACAAGGCTCGTCCATAATCAACAATTTTGGCTCGGCCATTAATGAACGAGCGAGCATGACTTTTTTGCGCTCCCCTTGGGATAACGTTCCAAGCGGGTTGTTAGCCAGGTTGGCAAAATCCATGTCATCCAGCAAACTCATTGCCTTTGCTTTTACTTCATCCGGAATTGTCTGATAAAAACGCAAAAAAGCATAAGCTCCTGTAGCGACGACCTCCCATACCGGATCTCTTGGTGTGAGTTTCTCAATCAAAGTTTGGCTGATATAACCGATTTCCTTACGAACTTCCCTGACGTCACATTGTCCATACAGATTACCAAGTACTTCAATGCGCCCCTGGCTTGGAAACATATATCCGTTCATCATTTCCAATAACGTTGTTTTGCCAGAACCATTCCGACCCAGAATAACCCAATGTTCTCCTTGTTCGATGCGCAAATGTACGTCATCCAAAATCTGATTCTCTTCTCGTCTAAGTGAAACATGTTCCATCGAGATTATACTCATTTCAGCACCGCCTTCCGGATCTCCGAGAGCAAATGCTCCACAGAGCTCATCCGATAAACCATTTTTGGAACATCTTGCTGGCCGTCAAAAAGCATCACTGCTGGAACGCTTGAAATTTGAAATTGTTGTACAAGTTCAGGAATGTCATGGATGTTCATTTCGGATAAAATACCTTCTGGCAGCATATGCTCTACTACCTCCAACATACGACGGGCTGCCGCACATGTCCCACATAAAGGGGTATATATAAATACAGCCTGTGGCATGCCTTCCCATACACTGCGCATTAACATTTTTGATGTAATTGGCTTCATTAACTTTCTTCTCCCGCGGCAACACGCAGCATGACCTCACCCGTCATTGGTCCATTATGAATGGTTACCGAATCCGGTTTATTGCTATATAACATCTCGTACATCTGGCGTTTCCCAAACATACTGGACGTATGCAAATAGATCTCGCGCGGAAATAAACCTTCTCGTACAATAGATGCCGCGACCTCACCGCCATTGGGCGAATCTGGACCAAGCTCATAATCCAGAGACAAAATGTCCACGTCACCTTCTCTTAGCAGCATCAGGCACTCTTCTGCATTCGTTGCCAGAACAAATCCTTTCGGACATGCCCGATAGTCATCCAAAAAAACATGCATACAATCGCTCCTCTCCCCATTATAACCAGGAACGCATGAGCGCTATATCATCACGGTGCGTTCCATCTTCGCCCGTTTCTGTCTCGAGCACAACAACCGCTTTTTGGAACTCAGACGCATTTAACAATGCTTTCATTGATTCATTTCCAATATATCCCTGTCCGATCCTCGCATGTCTATCCTTACACAAACCAGACGCATATTTGGAATCATTAAAATGTACAGCAGCAACATTATCCCAGTATCCGAGCACCCTGCCCTTATCGAGCATCGCCGCTTCGTTGCCTGACGACCACAAACCTGAAGCAAAAGCATGGCATGTGTCAAAACAAAAAGCAATATGCTCCGGATATCGGCTTAATTTGCGAATCTGTATCATTTCTTCCATTGTCGTGCCCATCGGGCCATGATCACCTGCCTGATTTTCAATCAGTACCTTTGAGTGTCCATTCCAATTCTCCAAGGCGGTATCCAGACAATGAATGAGGTTCTGATAACCCTCCAGCGGATCGTTTGTTTTGATATGTCCAAAATGGACCACCGTCCCAACAGAACCGCAAGCATTCGAAATTTCAAGATCATTGCGAATAGAAGCTATTGTAGCATGAAACCCCGCCTCTCCACGGGTCATGCCCAACGCCGGATTCGTGGGATAGGGTGAATGTGCAATCGATGCAAGTCCCTGCTGTTCACACCAATCCCTGCACTGCTCAGCATCCTTGAGATCCAGACTTTTCAGGCCAAGACTACGCGGGTTCTTCGGAAAATATTGAAACGCCGTTGCCCCCATCACATGTGCTCTCTTGGCTGCCTGAAGAAATCCGCCTCTGGTGCTGACATGTGCCCCGATTCCGGTTTTAGGCTTCATGCTGGCATTTCGGACAGAAGAATGCCTTCTTGCCCGTAATTTCCACTCGTTCAATCGTTCCCCCGCAGCGCGGACAAGTCTCGCCTTCCCGATCGTATACGCGACATTGCTCGTCAAAACTTCCTGTCTTCGTATCCCCTTGCATCAGCGGCATTTCCATATAACCGCCCTCAGAAGCTGCTTCACGCAACACGGACTGCATTGAATGGAACAAACGCTCCGTCAACTCTGGTGAAGTCGCGATGTTCTGCGTTTTGGAGCTTGGTCTCAGACCGGCAGCAAAAGCAATCTCATCCGAATAACAATTGCCAATCCCCGCAATAATATGTTGGTTTACCAGTGTTGTCTTGAGCGTACCCCGGCGGCCTTTCAACAGGGAAGCAAAACGTTCCACATTCATCCGTCGATCCAAAGGTTCAGGTCCAAGATCAGACATCGCCTCTTCGGTTTCTTTCGAAGTAAGCAGATGTAAATAACCCAAGCGTAGTCCGATAAAGAATAAAATGTGATCGCCAAACTGAATTTCCACTTGTGTGGAACGATCAGGACGTTCTTCTTCCGTGCCCCAGAAAATCATACCACCCAACATGAGGTGCAGCACCAGACGTTTGCCATTAGCCAAGTGGAAAATCAGATGCTTCGCTCGGCGTTCAACAAATATGATGCGATTACCTGTAAGTTCATTGATAAACAGATCAGGCTCCGTATTTATCGTTTTATCGCGGTTAATTACCACACCTGTAATCAGTAGATCAAGTATTTTCTCGGACAGCAAGGTCCGGTAATTTTCCATTTCCGGCAGTTCCGGCATCGTACATTACCCCTTTTTGGAAGCTTGGTCTGCCTCTTGCGACAGCCACTCCATCAATTTATGCAAATCTTCAAACACATGATCAGGTCGAGCCTTCGCTGCTTGAATGTGTCCATCCATATTATCCCGTGTTGTCACACCGGTAAGTACCAACAGCGTCTCACACCCTGCTGCCACTCCAGCTGCAATATCGGTTCGCATATTATCTCCGATCACTGCCACTTCATGAGACGCCAGGTTTAGCCGGCTAATGGCTGACTTCATTATAACACTCGATGGCTTGCCAATAACGGTAGGATGAACTCCGGTTGCTGCTTCAATTGCTGCTCCAATAGTCCCCGCCCCAGGTGTCAGTCCATCATCGGAAGGAAGCTGCAGATCCGGGTTGGTCATGATGAATTTTGATCCCGCATTAATCCACCTTAGCGCCTTGGTCAGTTTATGATAGGAAAATTCACGGTCAATCCCCTGTATCACGTAATCTGGTGCATCTTCCGTCAGCTGTAGTCCTGCTTCTTCTATGGCTTCCAGCAGTCCTGCTTCTCCAATACATGCCACTTTTGCACCCGGGGAATCTTCAGCAACATATTCAGCAGCCGCCACAGCAGAAGTACATACTTGAGACGCGTCCGCAGGTATGCCCATCCCGTTCAGATGATCTGCCACACCTTGTGGTGTACGGGAAGAATTATTTGTTACGAATAAATACGGCTTTCCTAGCTCTTGCAGTGTTCGAATAAGCTGATCGGCTCCTTCGATACGATGTCTGCCATGATAGAGCGTACCATCCAAGTCAATCAGATAGGCCTTAATCACACACAGCACTTCCTTTCTTCATTCCATTAACGTTTCATGTCCTTAATCATTTACCTCGAACTTGACCGCGAACCTATGTATTCAGGCAAAAAATAATGGCTTGCTGGCATATGCACGCAACAAGTCGAACCGGATCGAACACCGACGGTTTAACTCGCGCGTCTTCTGTACAAGCTTGTCATTTCCTGCGCTTTCCCGGAAAATAATTTGAATCATTTCCCTCTTCATATTGCCCATCCTACACGCTTTCTGACCAGATTGCAAAAGGGACCGCGGGAGTTCCTCTCCCTCAGTCCCGTGCAATTACCCGGATCTTTATATGACGTGTTTAGCCGTGCACTGGTTCGCAATCAGGGTTAAGATTCTTGCTTGCGATGCACGACAGGAATAAGCTGGTGTTCGTTTGCAAGTCTGGTATTCGGGAATACGGACTGCGCCTCTTCCAAAAGTGGCTGAAGTTGATCCTCATCCTTATAGCGTGAACTAAAGTGAGTCATGATTAGTTGCCCTACATTGGCTGCTCTAGCCGCTTCTGCCGCTTGCTTAGAAGTACTATGATAGTACTCATGCGCTGTATCGGCCAGATCATGCATGAATGTAGCTTCATGTACAAGTACATCTGCATTGATGGAAAGTGGCTGTACGTTGTCACATGGACGTGTATCACCCAATATGGTGATCACCATACCTCGTTTTGGCGCTCCCAATACATCTTCTGGACGAAGCGAATCACCGTTATCCAGCGTAATGGTTTCTCCACGTTTCAGTCGGCCGAACAATGGGCCTGGCTTCAAACCATATTCCGCCAGTTTGGCTGGGTCCAGGCTTCCTGGACGATCTTTTTCGGTAATCCGGTATCCATAACTGTCAATCCGATGCTCAAGCAAAGCAGCTTCCACGATAAAACTGTCATCCTCGAACAGGACACCGCCCGTATGTTCCACGATATTCAGATCATAGTTAACCCGGGATTGGCTCAACTCCATTGTTGTACTGATCATTCGTTCCGTACCTGGCGGACCATATACGGTTAATGGTGTGGTGCCACCTTGATAGGCTCTGCTCGAAAGCAGTCCTGGAAGTCCAAATACATGATCACCATGCAGGTGAGTAATGAATATTTTCTCCAATTTGCTTAGTTTAAGCGGAGAACTTAAAATCTGGTGCTGCGTTCCTTCCCCGCAGTCAAACAACCACAAAGCTCTGCGCTCATCCAACATGCGTAGCCCAATGGAAGTTACATTCCGTTGAAGCGTAGGTACACCAGCATTAGTTCCCAGGAAATATAGTTCCATTCTGGATCGCACCTCTTTCTGTTGCCAGCAAAAAACCTCCGACAATGCGGAGGGCTTTGCCTGACACTCTACTGAATTTATGCCTTCTCTACATTAAAATACTTAGCTTGCGGGTGGCTGAATACCATCGCTGATACGGAAGCTTCAGGTTCCATCATGAAACCTTCCGTCAATTCCACACCGATATCCTCAGGCTGTAGTAACTTGAACAGCGGCCCCTGGTCTTCCAGATCCGGACAAGCCGGATATCCAAAAGATACTCTGATCCCTTGATAACGTGCACCGTGACGTTGCTTCATGGTCATCTGGGCAGAATCCGGGAATCCCCATATATCTCTCATCATATGATGCACACGTTCAGCTAATCCCTCTGCTACTTCAAGCGCTACGGATTGCAGAGCATGCGAGCGAAGGTAATCCCCTTGATCTTTCCACGCCGTGGATAGTTCACGTACACCGTGTCCGGCCGTAACAACCATGAAACCAACGTAATCCATCTGACCGGATTCAACAGGTTTCAGGAAGTCGGACAGGCACAGGAACGGCTCGACTTTTTGACGTGGGAACGTAAATGTATGCAAAATATTACTGGTGTCCTTTGGATCATAGATAATGACGCTGTTACCACTGGACTGAGCCGGGAAGAAACGATACATGGCATGCGCCTGAATAATCCCGTCACGAACAGCTTCCTGCATGATATCATCCACGACTGCTTTCAGGTCGGTAGCCTTCTTATCACCTGAAGCAAGCAGTTGTTCTACTGAACCGCGCAACCCCAGATGATGTCCAAGCAACATCTGCATGTTCACATATGGCAGGATATGTGATAAAGGATAGTTACGCATCGTATGCCGCTCCAGATCAGGCGGTACAAGAACCGGATGATCTACAGCAATATCCGAACGCTCCACTCGCGTAAGCTCTGGAAGAGTCTGAACAGCTACAGCACCTGAAGCATCAGCTTCTTTTTCTGCTTCCATCTCCAGTTGCATCACTTCACGTGAAACAGGATTCATCAATTTGTTCGCCAGATCCAGACCATCCATCGCATCTTTGGCATATACAACCATTCCGTTATATTCAGGACGGATACGATTTTTGGTGAATTTGCGTGTTAGCGCCGCTCCGCCAACCATAATAGGCACATCAATACCTGCTGTTCGCAAATCCTGAGCGGTAAGAATCATCTGTTGCGCTGATTTTACCAATAGACCCGAGAGGCCGATCGCATCGACTTTTTCTTCCCGGTATGCCTCAATGATACGTTCTGGTGGTACTTTTATACCCAAATTAATGATTCGGTAACCGTTATTGGACAGGATGATCTCAACCAGGTTTTTACCGATGTCATGCACATCGCCCTTGACCGTGGCGAGAATGATCTTGCCTTTAACCGAAGTCTCGTTCTTCTCCATGAATTGCTCCAGATATGCTACAGAAGCCTTCATAACCTCCGCACTCTGCAACACCTCAGCTACAATCAACTCATTGTTGTTAAAGAGACGACCTACTTCCTCCATCCCACGCATCAGTGGACCGTTAATCACTTGAAGTGCTGTGTATTTGGCAAGTGCCTGCTCCAGATCCGGCAGCAATCCTTCTTTGCTTCCTTCCACAACATATGAAGCGAGACGCTCTTCTAATGAAAGGTTTGAGATTTTTTCCTTCTTCTCAACCTTCTTGTTACGGAACGCCGCTACGAACGCCGCCAGAGTTTCATCATTCGTGTTATATAAAAGCTCTTCGGAGAGTCTGCGTTCTTCTTCAGGAATGGAGGCATAACGCTCCAGTTTCTCTGTGTTCACGATCGCATAGTCAAGACCTGCTTTGGTACATTCATATAAGAATACTGAGTTCAGCACCTCACGGCCCGCTTCAGGCAGTCCGAATGAAATGTTACTGATCCCGAGGATCGTATGACATTCTGGCATCGCTTCCTTAATCACTCTTATACCTTCAATGGTTTCTTTGGCTGAACCGATGTACTGTTCATCTCCCGTACCTACCGGGAACACCAACGTATCGAAAATGAGGTCTTCTGGTTTGAGACCATATTTGTTCACCAGCAGATCGTATGAGCGCTTGGCTACGTCAAGCTTGTCTTCCCGACTAATCGCCTGACCCCGTTCGTCAATCGTTCCGACAACTACTGCACCACCATATTTATGAAGCAACGGTGTAATCAGCTCAAATTTCTCTTCGCCATCCTCAAGGTTAATGGAGTTAATTATCGCTTTACCTTGCGAGTACTGGAGGGCCAGATCAATTACTGAAGCATCTGTCGTATCAATCATGAGAGGAACCTTCACTTTTTTTACAACCAATTCAAGGAACTTCACCATGTCTTCAGACTCTTCGCGGTCTGGGTCTTGTACACACACATCGACAATGTGCGCTCCATTTTTCACTTGAGCACGTGCAATTTCCGAGGCTTCTTCATATTTGCCTTCTACAATGAGGCGTTTGAATTTCCGTGATCCCAGCACATTTGTACGCTCTCCGACCATATATGGGCGATTGTCCTGTTCGATGTAGATCGGTTCTATACCAGACAATGCCGGTGGATGTGTTCCGTTCATTTCTCTTGGGGGGTACTGGGCAAGTGTATCGCGCATCGCCCGAATATGTGCAGGGGTTGTCCCGCAACATCCACCAGCAATATTCAACCAGCCCTGTTCGGCAAAAGCACCAATCTTCTGAGCAAGCGAGTCTGGTGACTCATGGTAATTACCATTCTCATCCGGAAGACCCGCGTTCGGGTAACAACTAACGGCAACCGATGCCATTCCGGAAAGTGAGCGAATGTGATCACGCATGAACTCCGGACCCGTAGCACAGTTTAGTCCTACCGAAATTGGGTTAAGGTGTTCTAAGGATATATAAAAGGATTCGATGTTCTGACCTGCAAGGGTCGTTCCCATCGGTTCAATCGTTCCTGATATCATCAGGGGCAGTGTAACACCACTCTGTTCGAAGGCCTGCTGAATTCCAATGCTGCCTGCTTTTACATTGAGGGTGTCCTGTGAGGTTTCGAGTAGTAGCGCATCAACGCCTCCCTCTATTAAAGCAAGCGCTTGCTCCAAATAACTGTCGATAAGTTCCTGGAACGTTACGCCCCCAGTTACAGACAGTGTTTTGGTTGTTGGTCCCATCGCACCTACCACATAACGTGGAGATTCAGGTGTAGAGAAACGATCAACCGCAGCTTTCGCAATTCTGGCTGCTTCCAGGTTGATCTCGCGTGCCCGATCCTGAATATCGTACTCAGCAAGCACAACGGATGTGGCACCAAATGTATTGGTTTCAATTAAATCGGCGCCCGCCTCCAGATATTCTTCATGAATGCGCTGGATCAGTTCTGGACGAGTAAGCACTAACATTTCATTACATCCATCCAGATCTTCGCCGCCAAAATCTTCGCCAGTCAGATCAACTTGTTGAATCATGGTCCCCATTGCACCGTCGAGGATTAATATTCGTTGTTTTAATGCATCGTGTAGACTAATCTTATCCAATATCTTCACCCCCGCAAAACGTTAGATCTTAGTTTAACAGAAACTAACTTAATGTGAAAGATCGGGTTTGGTCCCGAAAGATGGCGGGTTTGCACGAATATGAACGGAATTTGAGAATCGACAAAAACAAAGCAATCCGATATAATTCAATTAAACCAAGTGGAAAAGAGGGAAAGAACATGGCTGAAATTGTTATCCGAAATACGAACGAACGCATCACTGGTGACGAAAATGTTCGAAATTTCTTGAACAAATACGAAGTATTATATGAGAAGTGGGACGCTTCCAAACTGAACACTGATCTGCAAAATAACTTTGGATTAACTGATGAACAGAAAACCGAGGTTTTGGAAACTTACGATTATGAAATCAGAGATTTGGCTGCACGTCGCGGATACCAGATCTGGGATGTCATCACGCTGTCCGAACAAACACCAGATATCGAAGAAAAGCTGGCCAAGTTCGAAGAGATCCACACCCACGCTGAAGATGAGATCCGTGCAATTGTCGCTGGTAAAGGAATCTTTGTTATCAAAGCTACAGATGATGTGGGCTACTTTAATGTAGAACTGTCTCCAGGAGACGTTATCTCTGTACCTGAGAATACACCGCACTTCTTCACATTAATGGAGAACAAACAAATTATTGCTGTACGTCTGTTCATCGAAAAAGATGGCTGGATTGCAGATCCATACCCTGATCCTACATTTATCAAACAAGCCTAACACTCTCGTGTTACAACTTGCTTAACCAAAACCCCTGTTCAATTGAACAGGGGTTTTCGCATATGCATATGGAGAGTAGTATACAACATCGGTGCATTATACAAAATAATGCGGGTATTTCGCCCTTATCGATTCCTGTTCAATAACAACTAGTCTAAGATGAGCTTCCATCACCTGAACAGCTTGCTCGGTCTGACGCTCTGTGATAAGACGATAAATCTCTTTGTGCTGGGAGATAATGACCTCCAGGTTGGAGTCCTCCGCTAGACGTAATAAACGCAACCGATTAAACGGAATATTCAGTTGTTGCAACATTTTCCATGTTCTCAGCTTACCCGTGCCCTGAAACAAAATCTGATGAAACTCTTCATCCAGTTCAAAAAGTCGATAGAAATTGTTTTTTCCTATACAGACTTCCTGCATTGCAATGTTGGTTTCAAGTCGAAATCTGAACTCTTCAGGAAAAGAAACACAAGCCAAAGTCACGATTTCCTTCTCCATCTTCTCCCGCATAAATCTGCCTTCTTCCACATGCTCCAGATTAATATGAGAGACGATCGTTCCACTCTGGGGAATAATGTCCAGCAGTTCTTCTTCAGCAAGCTTCATGAATGCTTCTCTCACGGGTGTTCTGCTCACCTGCAGTTCATCTGCAATCTCTTTCTCTGAAATCTTGGTACCCGGCTTAAGTTCCAGGTGAAGAATTCGTTCTTTTAACAGGTTATATGAATATGCCCGGGTCGAGCCTCTAATTTTTTGATTAAGTGACATGCCTAGACCTCTTTCTATCAGCCGTATTCATTCATCTTAGCACAAATTACCGTTCCACTTATATATCGGTGTGAAACGGTAATCTGGCCAACATCAACTATATTATTGCTTGTTTTCTTTGTAGGCCTTGTACGTGTCATTTGCCAGCTTCAGATAATTAGATAATCCTTGACTATCCAGCTCTTTGGCAAACGTATCGAATTCAGACAAGTCCCGCTCACCCAAGATAAATTTAAGTGTATTTTGATCCGAATAATCTTTCAGTGGTGTACTCAGAAGTGTCACCCGTTCACGGTCCTCTGAAGAGTAAGGAATTGGTGGTTCTGCCGGGATCACTTCCTTGGTATCCTTCATGTCTTGCTGGAATTTCAACTCTTCTTCACTAAACATCGATTGCAGCAGATCTGTGGTACCACCGTAGGCAAATACTCCACCAGAGAAACCAAAGTCAATACGCAGATCCTTCGTGCCTTTAGGATTCAAGCCATTGTAGTTCACATCTTCTACCAATTTACGTTTTCCGCCCTCTTTGGTAAATGTTTCGCCTTCAACGCCCCATTTGGCAAACTCTTGACCCTCATCACTGTAGTATAACCAATCCACAAATTGCATAATGGCTTTGAAGTTTTCGCTTTTTTGAATTTTTCCGGATATCATAACACCGTTTTCAAGTCTGGAGCCAGACATTAATTGCCCTTTTGGCCCACCAGGAACTGTAATCTTCGCAACAGAGTATTTGCCTTCTCCCAGCGTTTTGTTCATATCATTTCGGTGCAGCACCACCGTTTGGGAATTACCGTTAATCATGAATGATTTGCCGGATACAAATTTCTGTACAGCCTGATCATCATCCTGTGTGAAACTTTCTTTGTCCAGCAATCCTTCGGATACCAACTTGTTAAAGTACGTTAGCATTTCCTTATACTCCGGCGTAGTAGCCGTATATACAAATTCATCCTGATCTTCCTTATACGTCAATCCGTTACCAAAACCCCATCCAGCCTTGGTACCAAAGCCGGTAGCCGCAATACCTAATGTGCTATTAAATTGGAATCGGTCCGAGAACGGAATGGAATCCGGGTACAGCTCTTTGAGTTTCTTTGCAGCGTCATACAGTTCATCCCATGTGGTTGGGATAGCAATGTTATTTTCTTCAAAAACATCTGTTCTTACGATTAATGTATAATCTGGCCATACTTCTTCATGCAGACCCGGGAGTACATAATACTTGCCATCTTCCTGTCGAAGTCCTTCGATTTCTTCTTCCAATCCCCATTTTTCCACTTTATCCTTGAAGTTGGGCATCAAATCAATATAATCACTAACGGGCAGAATCGCACCGGAAGATACAAAAGCAGATTCTTCACCAGGATAGGTCTTTGGAATAACCAGCGGTGCATCACCAGAACTGATTAGAAGAGATCTCTTCTGAGAATAGTCACTCATAGGAACAATCGTTGGCTCAAGTGTAACACCAGTCATTTCAGTCATCTTTTCGAAAAGCAACCAGTCTTTTTTGTACGGATAGGTAGGTTGATCACTATACAGTATCGATAGATTAAACGGCTCAGTCGCCTTGAATGTATCCCCTACATTGTACGTCTCCATCGCTGCCTTGGTTTGAACTTCTGTGACGTCACCTCCAGTTCCGGTACCGCTGCTACATGCTGCCAGAACAACGGTCATCATTGATGCCAACACCATTTTACCAACAAACTTACGTGGCTTTTGATTCATTTAGGTTATCCCCCTGAATTTGGTTTAGGTTGACCTTGACTTAAAACTTTTTAATCAATAAAAAGCGAAGCGCTCGCCTACAAGCTTTCTGAAAGAAAGCTGCATCGGAAGCATATGCTATCACCGGATTCTCCCTTTTACAAAGGGATTCGAAAAAATCTGGGGATAACAGCAATTGAAAGGTTATTCTGTCATCGGAGTGTTCCGTGTAAATCATCTTTAGTTCAATTTATATAGCTGCTGCGTATTACTGTTTAACAGACCCTAACATGATACCGGTTACAAAGTATCTTTGGACAAATGGATAGATGGTGAGTATCGGCAAGATGGTTAATACCATCGTTACTGACTTAATATTAGCAGCAATCTGTGTCAGGTTATCAGCTGAGGTTGCACCGGCAGATGCCCCACTTGTCGCTCCTGCAATCATATTGCGCAAATAAATGGTGACAGGGAACAGTTCTTTTTTGTCCAAATACAGAAAAGCTGGGAACCAGGAATTCCAATGACCTACTGCGTAGAACAGCACCATAGTTGCCATAACGGCTTTACTAAGCGGCAATATAATGCGTAGCAAGATCCCGTAGGTGTTCAAACCGTCAATGGAGGCAGCTTCCTCCAGTTCTTCAGGCATATTTTCAAAAAATGACTTCATGATCAGCATGTTGTATATGCTAATTGCGCCAGGAACAACAAGTGCCCACATGGTGTTGTTGAACCCAAGGGAATTAATCAACACATAGTTTGGAATCAATCCACCACTGAAGAACATGGTAAATACGGCGAACATCGTCAGAAACTTGCGACCCATCAACCTCTTTTTGGACAGGGCATAGGCGAAAATAGTCGTCATAAACATGGAGATTAATGTACCTACTACAGTATAGATAATCGTATTTTTATAATTCGTCCAGAACATGCTGTCACGTGAGATGGTCTTGTATGTCTCCACATTGAATCCTCTTGGGAACAAACTAACCTTACCCGAATTAATATAGGACTCACTACTGAAGGATTGTGCCACGACATTTAAGAATGGATAGAGCGTTATAAATACCACGAACAGCAGAAAGATGACATTGAATACTTTAAATACCTTGTAAGATCTGGATTCCTGCATGGTGCTCCTCCTTTACCATAAGCTTCTTTGTGTCAGTCTGCGTGAAATGGCATTTACGGAGAACACCAGAATCAGACCGATCAGCGATTCGAACAAGCCAATTGCGGTAGCATAACTGAAGTTACTGGATTCCAGTCCAACCCGATACAGGTAAGTGGAGATCACATCAGATGTCTCGTAGATAAGTGGATTGTACAAGAGTAAGATTTTTTCAAATCCAACTGCCAGGAAATTACCCATGTTCAAAATCAATAACGTCACAATCGTTGGCAAGATCCCTGGTAACGTTACATGAATCGTTTGCTTCCACCGATTGGCACCATCGATACGCGCAGCTTCATACAAAGAATCATCAATGGTTGTCAGTGCAGCCAGATACAGAATCGCTCCCCAACCCATCCCCTGCCATACCTCAGAAGTGATATAGATTGTTCTGAACCACTCAGCCCGCTGCATAAAAGGAATATTGTCTCCGGTGAAGAAAGCCACCAGTCCATTAATGGAACCATTCACTGCTGTCAGCTGCAGGATCATACCCGCAACGATAACGATGGACAGAAAATGAGGCAGATATGACGCGGTCTGTACAAACTTCTTGAATCGTTTACTTTTCACTTCGTTAAGCATCAAGGCAAAAATGATTGGAACCGGGAATGTAAAGAGTAACGCAAGTCCGCCTAACATCAGCGTATTACCGAATACTCTCCAGAAGGTAGGGTCCTCAATGAACATTTTAAAGTACCTTAATCCAACCCAAGTTTCTCCAAATATACTTCCCCCGGGAACAAAACGTCTGAACGCAATCACATTACCAATCATCGGTCCATATTTGAAAATAAGGAGATAAATGATGGGAAGGATTAATAGTGAATACAGCTGCCAGTCTTTGCGGAACAAAGTTGCTGCCGTTCGTAATCTGCTCTCTTTACGTAAAGATGTCATGGTTAACGTTGTTTTAGCGGTTTCCGACTCCATGTGTTTTCACTCCGATCCAGGACTTGATAAGTAAGAGTAATTCATGTACAGTTCCCATCGTTTCTCCTCTAGTAGAAGACAACAACTCCTTTAACTTCACCCCCACTACCAAATAGATAATTGCTAAATGTAAGCGATATCAATTTGATGTATTATGTAGAATCACACAATCCAAAGTGCTTCACATCATTAATTAGCACTTACTAAGTGGTGTGATCTCCAAATCGGAAGAAGATACTCTAAAATATTAAGCGCTTACAATCAATCGAAAATAATAAGCAATAACTCCCTGCCTCCATTTAATGAAGTAAGTCAAAAAGATATTGCTTTATGACAATCTAAATACTAGTCATACTAGTATGTTAGTTACATTCTAATCCAGCTTCCCTCTAATTTCAATAACTTTAAGCAAAAAAAATAGAGATCTCTTTTAACAAGGTAATTTACTCAACAAGCTCAAATAAAAAAACATTGGTAACTTCAAGAACGACATCATCGTTCATTGAAGCTTCCAATGTTTCAGGGTGCTGAGGAAAGATGTTATAACTGATTCCGCTTAGAAATTAGCAATAAGCTGATTTAATTCTGATAAATGTGTTATTTCATGGTCTGGCGCATACGTTTCATTGTTGGTCTTATGCTCACGGTTAATCCATACGGATTGGATGCCAGATGATAAAGCACCACGAATATCAGTCGTTAACTTGTCTCCAACCATCATGCTTTCTTCGGGTTTAACACCCAGTTTACTCAAAGCATGTTCAAATATCGACGGATCTGGTTTTCCTTTTCCGAAGTTACCCGAGATAATAATCTCATCAAAGAACGGAGTCAATTCAGGTACACCATCCAACTTCTCTTGTTGCAAAGCAGGACAACCGTTCGTTAACAACAACAGTTTGTACTTGCCATGTAACTGACGCAAGGTATCCATCGTTTCTTCGTATACATGTGGTCTGGATCTCCGTTCTACTCCAAACTGCGTAGCCAGTTGTTCAGCAAGATCTTCCCGATCTATACCCAACTTCAACAAGCCACGACGCCAGGATTCTTTACGGTAAACTGGAGCAAGCTGCTCCAACTGACGGAACTCAGGTTGATCCCCACCAGTAAAGTTAGCCCAAAGGCCTTCAAACGGATTGATTCCAATCATTTTGGTAAAAGGAAAGGTTTCATATGATTCATACAGCCCACGTGCCTCATTACGAACAGCTTCTTCAAGTTCTTCTGGTTTTACCCCAGTCTCTTGCGCTGCGATTAGACAAGTCTCATGAAAAGCTTCTCGAACACTACGCTCATCCCATAATAAAGTATCATCTAGGTCGAACAAAATCGCTTTTAACGCCATTCCGATCATCTACCCCTTTATGCAATAATTACTTTTCGACGGTTTCCACGGTGATCTGGTGTGCTTTTGCAAACTTCAGCAAACGTTCTGCAATCGCATCTGTATCGTAACGGTTCAATAACTTGGTAAACACCCATCTTTTCCCGCGACTGTTATGTTCAATAACAACTGTACCTGGTTCAATTCTGAATTTGACAATATCGTCAACCCCAATTGAACGTTCACGATTACCCTTCGTCGTTATAATCCGATTACTGCTAATCTTGATGTATGGACGGCGAAGCATGAAGATGACTGCCAAAAATACGTAAAGCAGCATGGTCACCCAGTCCCAAGTTGTCATTGGAGCTTGCACAAGGAATGTGCTCATAAACAGATACAAAAAGGCGAGACCGATCAAAAATATTGGGAACAACAAGCTGCGTCCCTTAAAGACTTCTTCACCTGGTGTACCCGTGATTGGTTGACCACTTTTTTTGCGTTGCTGATTTAACTGCTTGGAATTTTTCTTAACCGTTCTCTCGAACGAACGCGACATGAGAATCCCCCTTATGTGTCTTTGTATCGGCTTACATAACTGTAAACCAACATTTCCCCCTATAAATTGCACACTCAAAATAACAGGAAGAAACCTAAATATCATAATGATATCATTAGGTTTCGTTAGTGTTTGAGTTTGCCTTGGTGGCCTTTGTCATTCTCATCATCAACAATCTCAATGGTATCCAGTTGTTGTCTGAAATTGCTGCGAATATTACTCAAATAAATCTCTCTTAGTTCGGCACGTTCAGCAAGTTCTTCCTCCGACAATCCAGTGGACTTTTGCTTACGAGCCAATTCGTTAATGCGTGCTACCAGACTATCTATATCCAAGCTTGTCCCCTCCAAAAATACAAAGTCATATTAACTTTGCCATTATAAAGGCTGCTTGTCAAGTTGACACGCGCTAACACTCATTGATGTGCATTTTATTCTGCAAATTGCGGTAGAGCTAGTACTTGTCCCACTTGGATGGAAGTTGTATGAAGTTGATTCACTTTCTTAATTGCTTCTATATATATACGTGTATCCATATTCGTCGGTTTATGTTCCAAAGAAATACTCCATAATGTTTCCCCTTGTGAAACAGCTATCTTTCCTCCAGGCAGAACAGCATTCTCATTGCCGGCAAATACAGTTAAAACGGTGCTGCATCCAATAAATATAATCATAGAGGTAATGACTACCTTTAACATCCATGAAGAAATCTTGAAACGCGCTAAAACCTTCTTGTAGTTCCCTATGTTAGACTTCACCAGTTCCGAATTCATTGGTTCATAAATGCTTTGATAAGTAGAATATCTCATTAAATACCCGCCTCCAAACGTTTGTTCCTATCTGTTGGAATCAATATAACACGAACACTTGTTTTGTTCAATAGATTTTTAGAACAATTGTTCGCTTCTTTTTTGAAGGAGAAATATCTTATTTCAAGTCCTTTTACAAAACATTTGCAGTATTATGCTCTGACTTTTGGACAATTTCTGTTCTATAAGCTAAAAAACACTGATTTAATGCTATTTTATTTAGAACTTATGTTTGTACGAACGGAGGTTCTATGTTATAATTTTCCCAAACGTTACTAAAATGGGGTTGATACGGTATGTCGAAGATATCCAGCAGGCAGCAGGCTATTCTGGAGTTTATACGAAATGAAGTCCGGTTGAAGGGGTATCCTCCTTCCGTACGGGAAATTGGTGAAGCGGTTGGACTGGCTTCCAGCTCAACAGTACATGGACATTTGGATCGTTTGGAGAAAAAAGGTTTGATCCGACGCGACCCTACCAAGCCAAGAGCCATTGAGCTTTTGAGCCAAGAAGAATCTGAGCATTCTCATCAATTTGCTCATAGCGTTGCACGTATTCCTGTTGTTGGTAAGGTTACAGCCGGGGTTCCAATCACTGCAACCGAGAACATTGAAGACTACTTCCCTCTTCCTACACATTATGTAGGCGAACAGAAAGTGTTTATGCTTTCGGTAGTCGGAGATAGCATGGTGGAAGCTGGAATCGTTAACGGAGATTACGTTATTGTCCGTCAACAGCAAACTGCTGATAACGGTGATATCGTCGTTGCAATGACTGAAGACGATGAAGCTACAGTGAAAACGTTCTATAAAGAGAAAGATCATATTCGCCTTCAACCGGAGAATGCGACCTTCGAACCTTTACGTTTGAAACATGTTAGTATTCTGGGTAAAGTCATTGGCCTTTTCCGAGATATTCATTAATATTTAACTTGAGTAACAAAACTAGATGTAATGAAATACGAAAGAGGTTATCCTGATCAACAGGACAACCTCTTTTTTTCATGTTTATGTTATTTTAGCGGCTAATTATTCACTGCGTTTCAGAACACTCTTGTGATGCGAGAACACATCAAAGCTCTGTTGTCCGTGATATGAGCCCATACCGCTCTCTCCTACACCACCAAACGGGAGGTAGTGTGAAGTCATATGAGAAAGTGTGTCATTAATACATCCCCCACCGAAGGATACTTGATTCAGAACCTGATCCTGCAGCTGCTCATCCTGTGTGAAGAGATATAGCGCCAATGGTTTTGGCCGGCGAACAATCTCATCTAGCATAGGATTCAGGTCACTGTACGTAAATACAGGAAGAATCGGACCAAAGATCTCTTCTTGCATGACAGCTGATTCCCAGTTCACATCTCCAAGTACAGTCGGCTCAATGAGCAACTGCTCTCGTACAGAACGTCCACCAATCAGCGTTTTGCCATCTGTTAGGAATTTCGACAACCGATCAAAGTTACGCGAGTTAACAATATGCGGGAAATCAGCGTTCTGTAACACATCGTCCCCAAATTTATCTTTGATCTCTGCGCCAATCAGATTGATCAATTCGTCATGAACTTGTTCATGTACAAGCAAATAATCCGGAGCAACGCAAGTTTGGCCTGCATTCAGGAACTTACCACGAACAATACGCTGGGCCACCAGCTTCAGTTCTGCATCGTTATGGACAATAGCAGGACTCTTGCCCCCTAGCTCCAGGGTTACAGGAGTCAAATGCTCCGCAGCTGCCTTCATAACAATGCGACCAACACCTGTGCTTCCTGTGAAGAAAATATAATCAAACTTCTCTTTCAACAATGCTGTACTGGCTTCAACTTCCCCTTCCATAACGGCGATATACTCCTGAGGGAAGATCTCCTGAATCAGATCATATGTCAGACGAGATACCGCTGGTGTTAATTCAGAAGGCTTGATAACTGCACAGTTACCGGCTGCAATTGCTCCAATCAGTGGACCAAAGGCCAGTTGGAAAGGATAGTTCCAAGGTGCAATAATAAGAGCCACTCCGTATGGTTCAGGGTAAATGGTGCTCACCCCATCCGGCATAGCCGAATTGGTTGGGACTTGTTTTGGTACAGCCCATTCCTGCAGGTGTTCTAATGCAAAATCCAGTTCACCCAGAACAATGCGAATCTCGGAACCGTAAGCTTCCGCCTCTGATTTGTTCAAATCTGCCCGAAGTGCATCTTGAATCCGTTGCTGATACTTTTCAATTCCTTTTCTAAGCTGTTGAAGTGAATTAATCCGATACTCAATATTTTTAGTTTGTCCTGTATAAAAAAATGTACGTTGATCTGTCACCAGTTGTTTTGCCTGATCCATATTAACATCTCCAATTAATTATTTAAAATTAAATTGTTCGAAATTTAATTAGAGTATACCTCTTCTATATGAAACTTTCAACATACAAATGAAACATCCATATTGTATGTATTTGAATGATGGTTTGAATTTTAAAAGAGTGAATGTTAGTATTCCTTTCTATTTCGTGGCTATCAGAATTTCTAAGGAAGTTTGATTTAAATCTTTTGTTTCAGACAGTTTAATGCACTGTAAGAAAGAATTCTAATTTCAGTTTCTCTTTAATGGGTTACTAGATAAATGACAATCGTTTTGCGCTAAAACAAGCATGAAGTGATACAATTCATCAGATGGAGAGGTTTAGTTACCATATATAAAAAACTCCCCTTTCATTATGAAAAGTGAGTTTTGCGATTATCTAAATCGACGAACAAACGTGTTTTGTTATACAAATGTAAGCCTTGGTTACAAATAAACACAGAAATGTGGGCTGGTGAAGAAGAATTCAGGGGACATTTTTGGGCATTTTGTGGGCGCCTTTTTTTCTTATTATAATGAAGAAACTCATTTCAAATACTCATTTTGATTGCATTACTACTCTGACATTAAAAGCAATAAATTATGGCGCTGGTTAAATTAAAAATCTCCTAAACAAAATATTAAACTTATACAAATATTATAAATTATAAGCTCGCAATTCATAAGCGATACAATCCCTTTAATTAACAGAGATAATTTCGGCTAAAGAAATCGAGCGGAACTCACCCTCTAACATCAACTTTATTTCACACCGTACAAAGTCTAATCCCACAACTACTCCTGAAATCGGCTCTTCAAAGAAAGAGTTAAATAATTTCAAATAAACCGTCTACTACTATTATAAGAGCCATCTAGTACCTAACTGGTCCGCTGTGTTTCCTGATCGTCCAAATCAGGGTTGCCGCGGCTCTCTGTGTTCAGCCATAATCAACCTGGATGTCTCACAATCCGTTATCTATCAGTCTGCTACGCATGAAAGCCCCATAATATTAGTCCAAAAATCGATGTTCCCAGAAGTTCGTGTGCGGCCTACCTTAGGACGTTCTCCCCACCCAGCCTTCTAAGATCACTTTGTAGGACATTTCAGACCATCTTCCAAATGTATAGTTTTCCGCTCCCACAAGAGCGTCAAGAGCAGCCATGACGTTCGTCTTATGTTTACCCGTTTCGGCTATAATCTCATGTATAGTAGGAAACCTACGCCGTCCACCTTTGTACTTATCTAAGATCCGGAGGACCTTTCTTTAACAATCCTTTAACATATCAATCACCTCACCAATACTATGTGAGAAAATAAGTTCGTTTTTAACATTAAATTCAGAGATATCTGCAATTATATATAGAAACATTTACCTAGGTCTGATAGACTATGTAATAAGAATATTAATAGGAGGATTATTAGTAATATGAAAATAGTACCAGGAATTTTGCTTATTTCCGCATTTTTAACACTTGCAGCTTGCTCACCTCAACCTAATGCCGATTTAAAAAGTGATGGGGTCGTCGCAAATGAAGTGGAGTCCACTGTGTCGCAAACAGAACCAACAGAAGAGTCAAAAGATGAAATAACAACAGATTCTGTCAATGAGGAACAAGAAACTACTGCAACTACAATTAAAAAAAATGATACAGTAACGATAGACGGGTATGCGGAGCTTTCAGTCTCTAAACAAAAGTTTTCTAAAAAGATTGAACCTTCAAAACCAGGTAATTTCTACACGTACTACGAATCAAAGGAAGAAGATTCTACATATTTTGCACTCACTGTAAAAGCTAAAAATTTATATACTACTGGCATTGATGCAGATGAAATAGCAAATGTCACCTTGATATATGATAATCAGTATGACTACCCTACATTCAGCACTGTTGAGGAAAAAGGAGGAGAAGACTTTACTTATAGCAACATCACTAGTGTCAATCCTCTAAAAACTACAACGTTATATTATCTAGCCGAGATACCGAACGAAGTCGCTGATAGTGATAAACCGTTAAAAGCTCTGATTAAGGTAAAAGACAATACTTTTGAATATACCATTAGATAATTAAAGGCCCTCCCACATATTTGATGGCAGGGCCATTTTTTCGCATAAATTAGAACGTTCGTTCTTTAATATACAACAAAATTTCCTAGTCATTTGGACCAGGTACATTTATAGTAGCATTCATGGTTGAGAGTAGCAACATCATCCCCAGTTTACTATGAAAATATTCTTAATCAGTTGGAGGAATTTTTGGAAGTTACGTTAGTAGATCTGTAGGGTGTGAAATACAAATCACAACGTGATATATGTCATAATTTTACATTGAATTATATGGTATTTTTAGAAAGTAAAGTTTTATAATTCATTCACAAAAATTTAGGAGGTATTTATATGAAAAAGAAACTAGCCACAATTGGAGCGCTCACTGCTATTGTAGCAAGTATTGCTGTTCCAGCATCACTTGCTTCTGCCTCATCTTCTGTTCAAGGTTCTGTAACTGCACAAAGTGTTACGATTCAGGCGACGCAAAAATATGTGAGATATTCAGATGCTAACAATAAGTATGGAGATGCGAAGTATGTTCCAAAGACATATACTTATGCTGATGGAGTTTGGTATGGAGTACTCAATCTAGCATCTACTACCTACTCAAACGGATTATATTACGGAAACTATGAAGGTTACGTAACGAAAATGGAGTAATTTTGTCATCATAATAAAATTCACGTATATTAAATATAACAATAATAAAAGAAGGCTTCTGAATTCAATCAGAAGCCTTCTTTTATTACAGGGACATCTAAATGACCCATCAGAATAACCGTTGGAGAATAACTACCTTTATTATTCACTTACCTCAAACGTCAGAACCCGATCATATAAGATCTGGTCCTTATTGCTCTTGAAAGGCCCTTTCTTATTTTCATGCTTGTCAATTACATAAGATGTTTTTCCGCTTCCAGCTTGTTTTGCTTCGTACCAATCGATAAAGCTGTTAACTTCTTGCATAATCAGATCGAACTCTTTTTCTAAGCCGGTAGTCATGGTCCCACAAGGATAGCACGGTTCCCTGAAGGTTGTTCATGTTCAACTGCAGGCCCTTGAGGAGTGGCAGATGCCTCATTGGAAATTCAGATTCAACACTATTAACAATAGCACTCACTCCAAAATAGTATGTAGTTCCATTAGTTAGTCCCGGAATAACGAAATTCCCAAATTGATCTTTTGTAGCTTTTACTTTTTCTGTAACTTGCCCGATTCGATTCAATAATAAATTATGTATTTTTCAACGTTCTGAGGAGCCATGTATGGCCTCCGTTTTTGTGTCCTGAATTCGTACTATTTCGGAAGTATCTACCGCCCATAATCTTAATGGATAACAGGTTATATCCTTTTAATGGAGCGCCATAATCAATGAGTTGCTCAGGATCCACTTGGATTCCTGCAGATGGATACGCGTACCTGAGTCAAGGCTGCTGTGAGGAAGTCTTGAAACTCGTTTCAAATACTCACTTTGATTATATTACTACTCTGACATTGACCGCAAGATATCTAGTCTATATGACGCTGGTTAACTCGAAAATCTCCTAATTAAAATAACATGCTTATACAGATATTATAAAGGTATAAGATCGTAATTCTAAAGCGATACAATCTCATTAATTAACAGAGACAATTTCGGCTAAAGAACCCAGCGGAACTCATCCTCTAACATCAGCTTTATTTCACACCGTGCAGAGTTTAATCCCACAACTATTCCTGAGATCGGCTCTTAGAAGAATGGGTTAAATAATATCAAATCAACCGTACTACTTCTATTATAAGAGTCAACAAGTACTTCACTGATCCGTTGCATTTCCCAATCGTCAAGTTCCGGCTTACCACATCTCTTCTGTTGCTCACACTGAGCCAACCATGCCTCTCTGTGTTCAGGCATAATCATTCTAGATGTCTCATACAATCCGTTATCCTTCCGCCTGCTACGCATGACAAGCCCCCTTAATATTGAGTCCAATAGTCAATGTTCCCAGAGGATGGTGTGTGATCTACCTTAGGACGTTCACCCTCACGTTCCCAACCCTCAAGGATAACAATATTGGCCGTATCCGACCTGTTATCCCAGTGTATGTATCCCGCAACCACTAGAGCGTCCATAGCAACCATGACGTCTGGTTTATGCTTACCCGTTTTGACTGTAAGTTCATGGATAGTAGAAAATCTATGCCCTCCACCTTTGTAGTTATATAAGATCCTAAGGACCTTTCTTTGATAATCCGTTAACAAGTAAATCACCTCGTGAACACTATATGCGAAGATAAGTACTTAACGAAACAAGAAAAAAGCCCCATCAGCATAAGTGGACGGAGCATTCCTCATTAGTATTCACTTACCTCACACGTAAGTACACGATCGAATATGATGTTAGTCCTTGCCGCTCTTGAACGGGCCTTTGTTATTATCTTGCTTGTCAATCGCGTATGATGCAATTCTGCTTACTGCTTATTTTGTTTCATTCCAATCGATGAAACTATTTACTTCTTGCATGCTCAAGTCAAATTCTTTTTCCAGGCCGGTAGTCATAGTTACAACGAGGATCGCACGATTTCCTGTAGGTTGTCCAGTTCTGGATCAGGAATCGTCGCTGGATTTGTGGGTTCATTTTTATAAATGTAAATTTTTAGGGCTGTCTTCAAAGTACTACTTCCATTAGTACCACCAATAATAAAATATCTCCATCGACAGTTACTGCTACGCTTTGATTTCTTGGGGTAGTTAAATCTTTGAATGATCTAACTTCGTTGGTTTCAGGATTATATACTTCTACTCTTGATTGTGAGTTAGTATTGTTAAGCCCACCTAATACATAAATTTCCCCATTATAAACAGTTGAAGGTGCAGCAGTAGTAGCTGTTTTAAAGCTATTTATTTTTGTCCATGTGTCATTAGCCACAATATACTCGTATATTGCCCTCGACATCCCACTAATGAAACTGGTTCCTTCGCCATAAGCATACATTTTTCAAATTTATAGAAAAATTTGACATTTTTGATGTAAATATATACTATTAAATAGAAACATATTCCAATTAGAAGGGTGATACAAATGAAGAAAAAGCTTATGATTGGTCTTTTAACCGTCGTTACATGCTTTACTCTTGGCTCTACATCTTTTGCAGCTAGTGATATGACCAAAACTTCAAACAATACCACAACGGAAAATGTGAAAGTAGCCCCTTATGCTTCGAAGGATATTTATAGAGGAATAATCTACAAAAAATCAGATTACCCTGATGGTAACGACATACCAAATAAAATTTATTATTCTGAAGGAGCCTTATCTGGTTGGATAACGCTAGTTGAGATCAAAAGCCTTACAGGTGTAACTTGGATTGCCTACTATCAAGGAACCATTAGCTAACCATAATAAATTTCAGAACTCCCTCCTATATTTGTGAAATTTAGGAGGGAGTTCTGATTCTAGTAATTGTGCTTTATCGACTAATGTACGTCGATTATATTATCAACTCTGCCAATGCATTTGAAGGAGAATACATATGAACGCCAATGGAACCTAATCCCGATCCATTACCGTCAGGTGACCGTGCTATACTTGTAATTACAATGACAACAGGCTTGGAGAAAGAATACGATCTTCCAATGATTGATGTAAATGCATTCCTCAATTGGTATGATGCTCATGATGTAGGAGTTGGTCCGGCCAAAGGATATGTCCATTTACAAATAAATGCGCCATAGGTTTAATATGAACAATCTGGTTTATCGCTTCAAGATTATCTGGATTTTTGGATCAACGATTATAAATAAGGAAGTGTTCGGAAGAATACATTGGGGAAAGATACCACCATGACCTTGATCTGGTTCTATGTAGGGAAGATGGAAACTTCATGCCTAAATCATCATTGTTCAATGCCTTCTCCCGCATCTTACAACGTTGTGATCTCCCATCCCTCCCCATTCACTCTCTCCGACATACCTGCGCTGTTCTTTTACTTGAGTCCGGGGCAGATATGAAATTCGTTCAAGAACAATTAGGTCACGGAAGTATTCAGATCACATCAGATGTATATGCCACATCTCAGGCAAGATCCAGAAAAGCAATATAGATAGATTTGAGAAATTCACTGAAGAAATTTTCGAATAGAAAAATATTTTATGGGCACTTTGATTTTTCTTTAAATATATATGTACTTGCCCACAAAAAGAAAAAAACCTCAGCGCTAGAGCGCCAAGGGATTGAGCAATTAGTACAAAGTAATATATTGATCGCGCTCCCATTGGTGGACTTGTGTGCGGTTTATGTACGTTAACTTCATATGATTGTATATCTCAATGAAAACGGGCTTTATAGGAATAAATACAGAAACACACGGTCAAAATTGATCATAAGTTTTCATAAGTTGGGGGACGTTTGGGGGACGTCCCCCTAATCCTATATGAATCAAGCATACGGCTTTATTCAAAATAGAAATTGCTTATTTGGAACATATATGTAGAAGAAAAAACTGAGTCCCTGGGATAATCGCTTGGGCTCGATCAATTATAAACTTGCCTAAGCGATCTCTTCAAGCTTGATCCAACTATAATCCTCTTCACCTCTGACAAGCTTAATCCTTCTATTTAGCCTATCAATAGGAACTATGCGAATAGGTACTCACATAGTCTAGGCTAGAATAAAAGGCTGGGCAAGATCCAGCTCCTACTCAACAAACCGTATGTTAGATTTTCCCTTTACGGGTTTCCGATGTTCGTCATTCATGCGCATGCAGATTACAGTAACGTTTTTAATCCATATTGCCTGGCAATATACTTCACCTCGACCTGTGATCGCATCCAGCTTCTGGGTTGTCTATTCTTTATATACAAATCGATTTAATCGTTGCAGAATTTACCAGTACAGTCTAGCTAACTTCTACTGACTGAAGTTTATATATTAATAGTTTCTCCTTCCCTAAATCTTTGGATCGAGCCACGCTACATGTTCCTAAAATGTTCTCACCCGCATATTCGCCGGTTTGGAAATAGTGCCATCGTACAGGCTGCGGATGGTGGTTACATTTCTTTCAACGCTCGCTCGAATTCCTTGAGGAAGTTCAGTTCTCCTTGTTCCCCAATCTCTGTCAGCGGTCACTGTATCCACGACTTCTGCCACCCTATACGCTTTCACTCGTTTACACGCCTCGTACAGCACACCCCCGCGGAAGAATTTTTCATACATGACATGCCATTTGTGCTTGTGGTTCTCCTTTGCCGCATGAACTAGCTTTTCAAGTTGTTTAATCATTTTCTTGGTTGTTATGAGCACCTCGGACTCCCTACCTCAGACGTTTCAATTCGTCTTTTTGGAATTATAGATTGTCTCTTTACGGATTCCTAAAAAAACTGTGTGAAGGAGGGTCTGCCATGATCACTGCAGGATTTTTCATTCCATTCTGTTCCCCATTACGCCGAATTGTTATCCACTGCTGCTCCAAGTTCTGCATAGCTTTCTTAGCCTTCGTCCAGTTTCACAATACTCGTCAGCCTCTTTCCTCCCTTGCGAGGCCTTTTGGATAACGTGGCAGGATTTCTTCATGTTGCGGCCTGAATTGTTGCTCGTCCTGTCTCTGACGGGTACTATTGTCGATGTGCTCTTACACACAGACTTCGCCATATGCAAGCATCCTGGCTACCATTGCTCCTTGGTCGGACTTTCACCAACAAGATCATACGTGTATCTGGGCACACTAAAACAAAAAAAGCCGCTATAATAGCAACTTTAATGGGATATTTTCTATCCGACATAAATAGATTTAATATTCGTTCACTGGACCACAACCAAAAGGTTGGCAAGTCTGGATTGTCGATGCTGTTTCAATGAAACCTGTATAATCATGATATTTATAATAGTGATGGTCCTTCCTGATGAATAATGTCGCACTAAAATCACTATGCCTAACATCTCTAGTGTATGTTTTTGTTACCCAGTAGGCTCTAGGAGCATCCTTAGAAAGATAATAACCACCGATACTTACCAGTATACCTGCTATTTTTCCACCTACAGGTCCTCCAATAAAGGAAGCGAGTATACCTGCTATTGCAGAAGCAGTGGCATATATTATCTCAGTGGAATTTTCCACTTTGCCTTTATATACATAACCGTCCGCTAATGCTTGTGGCGAGAAACTGAGATCTTCGTGAATAGGTTTTATTTCGTTTGTAGCATAATTCACTTCGCCAGTTTGGAGATTTTCATACTTTACTTTAGTCTCATCAACTTTTGTAATTTTTAACTCATCTTTACTATTTAAATCTGTTGCAATATAATAGCTGTCATATTGAATTAATGTAGAACCGTCTTTAAAAGTGATGGAATTATCGGTTGTACTTTCGACTAGTTCTAAAAGGCTATTTTCCACTTGAAGTGCTGGTAAAGAATTTGCCTGATCTTGAGCGAATGCTGGAATTGAGATAGATGTAGAAAGCATGACTCCGGCTAAAATGTTTTAGCAATTTTCATTGTTTGTATCATTTTAGTCCTCCATTCAATTCTAATCTTTCTTTTTTCTAAAAAAATCGAATTTGATTACGTAATCAAACAAAGATGTAATCACAATAGCCCCAATTGGAATAAACAAATAAACCCAGAACGGATTATTTGGAGCTTCGCCAGGCGGAGAATCTGTTAAAATAAAGTAAAGAACAATGCAATAGATTATAGCCAATACAGTACCTGTTATGTTTCTATTTTTCATAGTTGCTCTCACCTCTTGTTCACAGAATCAAGTATTGTATTTCCAACTCAAAAATATTATGACATAAATTTGGTATAATTTCTCTTATATACCTTAAAGTTTTTAAATAATATTTATGATGATAGCTTTAACCAGTATAATTCCCTTTGCTCAACAGCTATTTTCAGTACTATATTTCGTTTTTAATATCTGACTCCCTATCTCAGCGTTTCAGTTGCTATATAATAATATGTAACTTCTCATGCGCTAGGATACTAAATGATATTTTCAGTTAAACGCACAATGATTAGACACATCTCTATTCCGACACTTGGTACAAGGTACAAGTTCTGGTCTCGAACTAAGGACATGAACTATAAAGCTAAAGTATGGTCAAATTCTCTGAAATGGGGTAGAATTGTTATAGTTACTTTCTCAGCGATAAAACAAATGTAGTAGACTAAACATAACTTTCGGAGCCAAATATGACTCCTGCACAAACGAGCCTTATATACAAAGGCTCGTTTTTTGATGTATCTTGTAAAATATCTTTTCTGTTACTAATTCGAAGATTTTCCTTTTTACATCTTTCAACAACAACATTTTACTGCTCTGTTCGATACTTTGATTAACTTGCGCTTACACCGCTGTAAGGCGGTTTTACATACACAAAAAAAGAAATAACGTTCTATACAGTACTCGTTCTCTCGAGATGTGCCATCATCTCTTATCAGAAGTTTTCCCATCATTCCTACAGTTACCCATTCTGGACGCTCCGTATAGGACGGATGCTTTCCATATAAAAGCTCGATCTTCCATAATGCCTCAACCGTATTTGGCATCTCGCTGACCTGAACATCCGGCGCAAACCATCAAGCCCCTAGAAAAGAAAAAAGACGACCCACCAATTCGAGTCGCCTTCATTCCAACTCAATGCCAGTTTAAAAAATCACGAAACGACCCAAACAGCTCCGTCAAAATACACCCCGAAAATGAAGGGGAACTAGAGAAGCTGAAGAACAATTGGATCGGACAAACTTCATGAATAAGCATAAATCTTCATAATAAACAGAAAAGAGCGCTAAGTACACAAGTAGATCTTATATAAACTCGAAGTCATAGCTCACGTTTTTAAAACTTGATGATACGAACAAACACTCTAAACAGCGACCTATTGTAAATCATCACCATAAGATATCATTATTTTAGCCCGGTATCGGTTAGTATTAATCCACATTTACAGGCTCGATCACTTCGAATAAAAATGGATTACCATTTAAATATTCTCTTATGTATGCTTGGGCATACTTTTGTTCAGCGATTAAACTGGTTGTTTCTCTTGGATCAGAGGAGTGATGGCAGGAGTTCTCGATTATGAACATGACAAAAAAACATTCCAGATCCCGAATATAGTCCGTTTCCAACTTCCTAATACTCTCATAACCTTGGATAAGCATCCATCGATGCTTTGGCCAAAGCTCCAATATGGTGCCTGCCATATCGTAGAGATAATATCCGTACCCACATCTTCCAAAATCAATCGGATAGGGTTGATTATCCTCAAATACCATATTACCGGTATGTAAATCAGCATGAATGAGCCCATAGTTATGTTCACTTGGATGCATCGTGGTAAGTTGGGATACAACCTTCTCAGCTGCATCTTGATAGAGCTTCCATCCCTCTTCGGATAAAAAACGCTCATAGTAACGTTCCAACTTAGCCATTTCACGTTTAAAACTTTCTACTCCCCAAGTAGGTCTTACAAAATCAGAAGGTGGATTGAAATCCTTTGCTGCTTCATGGAGCCTGCTCATCAATACACCCATATTATATGCTTGACTATCTGTAAATTCACCTGCTGCTTTTTCACCCTCTATCCATCGCATCATCGTTATATAAGGGCGCCTATATCCTGTCTCTGTTTCGATGTCCAATACATAAATACCATCACAATTTGCCATCCCTTCTGGTACTTTTAGATCTTTCGATTTGTTCAGTGCTTGTAACAGTAGGAGTTCCGAACGAATTTCCTCTCTGCTTAATCGGTCCGAATGAATGCGAAGTAAATAATTGTTATCTGTACTGGTTTCAATTTTATACGTGATCGTATCGGATAGTTGAATAAACTGGATGTTATCCCATTCTAAGTTATACTTTCGAATTGCAGATAAAGCGACTTTCCTTGCTCTGATTAATAACGCCCGCCGTTCTTCATCAGTATCAAATCTAAAAAAATCATTCATTTGTTATCCCCCCTGCAGTTTTTATGAAGTAAATCAACTACTTCTCTTATATGTTATTATAACGATAGTAAAAGCTTGAAAATATGTAATAAACAATTTAAACTATACTATACACAAAAAAGTCACATTAGGATTTCTTCCAATGCGACTTTTGTTAAGCTATTATTTTGTATAAACGATCTTTTTAATAGTATCGCTTGAAAGGAAAAATCGATCTGAAAGTTTCTCGATAGTGTCACCATCGAGAAACTTTCGCCGGATTTCATCATTTCTAAGATTATAATTTTTCTGCTGCCTGAATTTTCACCCCGATTTTTAACGCAAACCTTTTGATTTAGGGACGTAAACCAATCCACCGTTCATATACTTTTGTATTTCATTTAGTAATTCTTCCGGAAAGATGATGTCGGCATTTACATATCTCATGATAGCCGCTCCTTAAAATAGTTGAATTTTAAGGTAGCAAAGTCTACACTATAACAATTATCACTATCCGGATTTAAGCGGTTACTTATATTATTAGCTCTATACAAACAACCGCCGTTGTTCATAAAATAGACTTTGCATAGAACATATCTCGAACATTGTCATAGTGTCTCTCCTTCATAAATAACATTCAAACTATCTTCATCGGAAATAGAATGCTATCTCAATAGTAACATATTACTCCAAGTGGGCGAAGTGTCAACACTATACAATTAAGTCGTTTGAGCTAAACTGTCACATCTCATCTATTCCTTACGGACCATCAATATTAGACATTCCGCATGTATCGAGTACGTGAATACTTTAAGCTCCTTCCTGCAAACTCAGCGTTGCCGATGCGATATCCAGTTCAATTCTCTGCTTTATCACTAGCGATGATATGGTTCACCTCAGTTAATCTTAAACTAAACTGCCCGCCAGCTTAATGAATTAGAGCAGTGACAAGTAGTTAAATACTTATCTAATCGGTAATCAGATCATTTCCTTTTCGGCAATCGGTACAAGTTCTGGTCTCGTACCAAGGACAAGAACTTTAAAGCTAAAGTATGATCAAATCCTGTGAAATAGGGTAGAATTGTTTTAGTTACTTTTCCGCAAGAAACCTCTGCACTAATTTAAACATAGTTATTGGAGCCAAATATGACTCCTGCACAAACGAGCCTTAGTTACCGAAGGCTCGTTTTTTGATGATTTTTTTAAAATATCTTTTCCGACTTTAATTCGAAGCTCTTTCTCCTTTTTCATCTTTAACCCAGAATATTTCACTACTCTGCTCAAAATTGATTAACTTACGCTTATATTGCTGTGAGGCGGTTTTACATACAGAAAAAACTAACGTTCTAGTAAGGAGGAATGAAATTGGCAAGTTTTAAGAAATTAAAAAGTGGCTGGAGGTATCGGTTAAAATACACCGATCCGTTCACTCAACAACAAAAAGAGAAATCCGAAGCGGGTTTTCGAACTAAACCAGAGGCTGAATTAGCTGCTGCTGAATTTTTAAGGTAGCTAAAGCAAGGGTTCGAACAGAGCGACATTCCTTTGGTCGATTACATTCGAAATTGGATAAATAACTACAAAAAAGAAGTTGTACGAAAGAATACGATCAAACTACATGAAAACAACCTTAACACCCATATCAAACCTTATTTTAAGCGTCTGATGCTCAAAGATTTAAAACCAGATATGTATCAGGTCTTTTTAGACTCTCGATTTAAAAAGGGACTCAGCAAACGTACGGTTGAGATCATCAACTCTACTGTATACTCAGCCATGGAACATGCACTGATTCAAGGAAAAATATTACGCAATCTATGTAAAGGTTCAATTATTAAAGGAGCGCACAAAAAGAAGACGATCCAATTCATTGATTCAGAAGACATCCCCAAATTTCTTCATACGGCTCGAGGGTATGGGTACATTTATTGGATCTTCTTCAAATTGCTTATTGAAACGGGTTTACGAAAAGGTGAAGCTGCCGCTCTCAGGTGGTCGGATATCAATTTCTAAGAAAAGACGATCCGCGTGGATGAAACACTCGATTTTCAAGCCGCAGACGAGGATGAACTTTTCGGAGATACAAAAACCAAAAAATCTACACGCACCATTAGTGTAAGTAACGCCATCATAAATGATTTGAGGTACCATGCTTCATGGCAGAATCAAAATAAGATCAATTTAGGGGAGTCCATGTACAGACACGATTTAAATCTCGTCTTGTGCAGGAATGATGGTAGTCCGATGCCTAAATCTAGTCTTTTTAATGCTTCGAAGAGAATTTTGAGAAAAGCGGGTTTAAGTGAGGAATTAACGATCCATTCCTTGAGGCATACCTATGCCGTGATCATGCTTGAAGCTGGGGCTGACATAAAATTTGTACAAGAGCAACTCGAGCATGGCAGTGTGCAAATTACATCAGATGTGTATGCTCATATTTCCAAGAAGTTAGAAAAGCGTAACATTGATAAATATGAAGAGTACACTTCCCGTATTTTTGGATCAGAAAATCAAAAACCGGGGGACGTTTGGGGGGCGCAACCTCAATAGAAGTGCAATCTTCCCAAAACGTCCCCCGGTTCATTTCTTCAAAACCCCGTAGTTACAAGGTTTTTTCGATTAGTACAACGTAATATATTGATCGCGTTCCCATTGGTGGACTTGTGTGCGGTTTATGTTCCATGCTTTCAAAGTGGATCACCCACCATAATAAATCGGCTTAAAACAAGTATTATCAGTGATCAGCTTATCAGAACTAATCATAATTATTCAGACTTTTGTGGGCATTTTGTGGGCGCTTTTGTGGGCGCCCTTTTTTTCTTATTATAATGAAGAAACTCGTTTCAGATACTCACTTTGATTGCATTACTACTCTGACATTCAATGCAATAAATCTAGTCTATATAACGCTGGTTAAATCGAAAATCTCCTAATTAAATAATATGCTTATACAGATATTATAAAGTATAAGCTCTCAATTCCAAAGCGATACAATCTCATTAATTAATAGAGACAATTTCGGCTAAAGAAACCCAGCGGAACTCATCCTCTAACATCAACTTTATTTCACACCTTGCAGAGTTTAATCCCACAACTACTCTGATATCGGCTCCTCGAAGAAAGGGTTAAATAATATCAAATCAACCGTACTACTTCTATTATAAGAGTCAACAAGTACTTCACTGATTCGCTGCATTTCCTGATCGTCCAAATTTGGCTTGCCACGTCTCTTCTGTTGCTCACACTGAGCCAACCATGCCTCTCTGTGTTCAGGCATAATCATCCTGGATGTCTCATACAACCCGTCATCCTTTAGTCTGCTACGCATGACAAGCCCCCTTAATATTGAGTCCAATAGTCAATGTTCCCAGATGGTGGTGTTTGGTCTACCTTAGGACGTTCTCCCTCACGTTCCCATCCTTCCAGTATCAATATGTTAGCCGTGTCAGACCTACCTTCCCAATGTATGTATTCCGCAGCAATGACATCTGGTTTATGCTTACCCGTTTTGACTGTAAGTTCGTGGATAGTAGGAAACCTACGCCGTCCACCTTTGTAGTTATATAAGATCCGAAGGACCTTCCTTTGATAATCCGTTAACATGTAAACCACCTCTCCATTATTATATAAGAACATACGTTCTTTTATCAATAAAAAGACATTGCCATTTATTTTTATAGTCTAGTCCAGAATTTTATAGTAAAATCGAACTGAAAAAGTAAAAATATGGAGGGGTATTATGGGAGCAAAGAACCAAGTTATTGCTGGTGATTACAAAGGAAAGTATTTAACACTGATGTTCGGATCAGTCAGCTTATCAACCGGATTCTTTTCTTCAATTAATCTAGATAAAACTACTGTTGAAGAATACGAAGTGATGGATGCAACACGAAGTAAAAATGCTGTGAGTGCTGTTGGAAGAGGTTTTGTTGGAAGTTTAATTCTAGGACCTGTTGGTCTACTTGCTGGGCTTTCAGCAAAAGAAAAAAGCACTCACACAATTGCCTTACAATTTAATGACGGGAAGAAAAGTTTAATTGAAGTTGACGACAATATATATAAAGCCATCATGAAGAAGCTCTTCTAAAGATACAATAGATCTACATAAAATCGGAAACGAGGTGTTTATCCTAGTTAAGATTGAACACTCCAAAGAGATGGAAGATTATTAAATAACTTAGCTAGTGAAATTGAAATCCTTTATAACATACCAGACCTCAAGGGTTCTGTAGCTCAGATTAAATGGGCACGAGATATCAGGATCAAATTTTTAAATCAAGTCCACGACAAAGATGAAAACTTAGAGACTTTGTTGCCACTCCAAAAAAAGACTTCTGCATCGTGGTGGATTAATAACAAAGATTTAACTTTAGAACAGTTAATTAAAAAATCAGCATTACCTTAGGTCAACTACCCCAGCTGGCTAGACAGGCAACAGGACAAATACGCCTGTGTTTCACTATATATCATATGATAAGAAATAACGCAAAAAGGCTCCGCAATTCAACCGCGGTAGCCTTAGTTAACAACTTTTTTAGAATTCGCTTACTTCAAACGTCAAGACACGATCAAATAGGATGTAATCCTTGCGACTTTTGAATGGTCCCTTGTTATTATCGTGCTTGTTAATTGCATAAGATGCCTTTCCACTTCCCGATTGTTTTAATTCGTACCAGTCGATGAAGCCATTAACTTCTTTCATACTCAGATCGAACTCTTTTTCCAAGCCAGTTGTCATTGTTACAACTAAGATCGCGCGATTACCCGCTGGTTCTTGTGGTTCAACTACCTGCGCTTGAGGAGTTGCTGAAGCTTCATTGGAATATTCGGACTCAACTCCATTTACAATAGAATTCACTACAAAATAGTATTTCGTCCCATTAATGAGCCCTGGTACGATAAAATTCCCATATACATCTTTTGTAGCTGTAACAGTTTCAGTGTATTTACCTGGGTCAGTGCCATATCTAATAGTGTATTTATCTGCACCTTCAACTTGCTCCCATGATAGAGCAACCTGACTGTCACCTGGTACAGCTTTCAGGTACAAAGGTTCATTCTCTCCTACTAATCTTCCGTTATCATCAATATCAATGGCATCAAGCGAAAATGTATTACTTGTACTCGTCGTCGTTAACTTCACTTCATGAACACCAAGGGGTAAATTTAAAGATTCAAAAACCAGAGCTTGATATAAATTTACTGAATTATTTGGATTGTATGTAGAAATCTTCCCATCTATTTCAATAGTTACGTTGTTCACTCTGTTGTTCCAGTAGACATCAATAATTCGCAACTTAGTTCCATAAAATTTAAACTTAATTGCGTTTGATGTTGCGCCGGATAATTTATTGAAATGACCTGATCCCCCGTAAGTATTTACATCATCGGTCACATGACTCCATCCAACACCTTCATATTTAATGAACGGGTCCATATCATCATACCTTTTCCAGCCTTCGTCTGGAGATGTTAAACTTTCACCAATTGATGCTGCATTCACATTATGGTTTAAAACTATACCAGTTATAAAAAAATAAAACTGCAAACAAAAAACTTATCTTTTTCAAAAACGTTACCTTCATGAATATTCCCCCTGAAATAGTTATCTGAACAGATTAAAAGATACAATGCGCTTCTATATCATGTCTAAACATAAACTTGCTGATCTATAAAAATCATCTAATTTATTGCATTTTTATTTTATATTGGATGCGCATCTCCACAAATTACCCGTTTCTATCCTTAAAGATTTGAGTAAAATTACATAGTATAGAGTCTCAAATGAGGCATTATCCTGTGTGGTAGATTCACAATCTCAGATCCCATAGACGCGATAATGGACAGATAGTATGCATCTATAGCTGATGGCTTTGACTACAAGCCTAATTACAATGCAGCGCCTATGCAAGTACATTCCTACAATTATTGGCAGCATAGACGGTAATCGATTGGGTACTTTCCGATGGGGACTAGTTCCTTCATGGGCCAAAAACGACAAGTTCGGTAATAAGATGATTAATGCCCGGGCTGAGACATTGAATGAAAAGGCATCCTTTAAAAGGTTGATCAGTTCAAAGCGTTGTATCATTCCGACAAATGGATTTTACGAGTGGAAGAAAGAAGAATCGGCAAAGCGTCCAATGCGCATTTTGATGAAGGATGACCGCTTGTTCTCGCTTGCTGGCCTGTACGATACCTGGACAGATCCGGATGGAAACAAATTGAGTACGTACACCATTATTACAACGGAACCAAATGGTCTTATGGAGGATATCCATAATCGTATGCCGATCACCTTGCGATCTGAGGATGAGGCTGAGTGGCTCGGAAGAGATAATGATGATGTTCAGTCACTACTTGGTCTGCTTAAGCCATATCAAGCTTCAGAAATGCGAGCGTACGAGGTGCCGAAGGAAGTCGGCAATGTGCGGAATAACAGTGAAGGGCTGTTAAAAGAGATAGGATAGAAAGTTATCAGCTTTATCGACTTAGAGAGGTCGTTAAAGCTCTTTTTATTATATCTAACACTTACTTGAATATATAGACATAATTGTTTATACATGGTTCTCTCGAAAAAGTATTATCATTTATGCAAATACATTCTGAAGGAGAATAAACATGAAGAAAAAAATAGTTTTACCGATCTTATTATCATTCATTTTAGTTTTAAGTTTTGGGACAAGTGTTTTCGCTGCTAATCTTGGACAGTCTTTAAAGTCTCCAGAAGCTGGATGGAACAGATTCGACGATGACAACAGTAAGTTTATCTACACTGGTGAATGGGAAACTAGCAATAGCGGCAGTGTCGCATGGTATGGTGGCGGAGTAAAATATATTACAAAATCAAGCGACAACGATTCAGTTAGATTTAATTTTCAAGGCACAAAGTTAAGAGTCATTGCACAGACTCATATAAGCAGAACAGATAAGGTTCAAGTGAAAATTGATAATGAAATCATTGATACATATAGTATCAATAATTCAGCTTCTACAGACCAATCTTTAATTTTTGAAAAAGTGGGTCTAACAGACTCAGTGCATAATGTAGAATTAATAAACTTAAATCCACAAGCTGATTTCATTTTTGATGCCATCGACGTTGATGGAGAACTTCTAGATCCCACCACATCTACTCCTAATCCAGAACCTCAACCAGCGGGAGACCGCGCTATATTAACAGTATCAATGATAGGTGGTTTAGAAAAAGAATACGACCTTCCAATGAGTGATGTAAATGCATTCCTCAACTGGTACGATGCTCGTGATGTAGGAACTGGCCTAGCTAAATTTGGTATCAACAAATACAGCAACAACAAAGGTCCATTCAGCAAGCGTACAGATTACGTGATATTTGATAAAATTTTGACGTTTGAAGTGAGTGAGTATACAAGCAACTAAAACGAAAGAGCAGTGAGGTTATCCCTCCTGCTCTATTGTTGTAGCCTAAGCCATATTCAATGATGTATCCTTGATCATCTAAATCATGCCAGACGAATACCCGGACCTTAATTAAGGCTGCCGTGAGGTAATCCATATCTGTTTGTAGTACCCGATATCTATTCATTCTTCCACATCCATACATTTTTATAGAAAAATATACCTAGGTCTGATAGACTGTTTTCTTTTGTTAATTATTACTAAATCAGGAGGAAGAAGATTGAAATTAAAGAAGGTCCAGCTCAAAATGTATTTCAGTATATGACTACAGATTACATACGCATCACTAGTTCAGTAAACAAAGTAGACGAATCGTTACGGGATGTAATGATGATTGGACAAGGAAATGGTACTCTGTCCTCTGGAGCAGATATTATTATAAGTATTGGATTGGTTATATTGGCAACCAACGCTGACATACCTACATCAGCCGTAGGCGATATTATGAAAAATTTGGGAGTCATCGATGAAGGTGTAGATTGGACAACAATTGATGAATCCACAGAGGTTAATGGCGTTCGTTATACTCTTACCGGTTCTGATGTTCTTGGAATCATGTTTAGCGCTAGTGACGCAAATGATAAGTAATCTATAAAGGAGACTATTATGAAAAGATTACTAGCTCTACTCCGTGCCATATCAATGTACTGAATATATTTGAATAAACAAAGGTGGCAGGTTATCCCTGTCGCCTTTTCTTTTGTTATTAATAGAGTTCTTAATTACTGAAAATTTCCAATATAGTATTCACAGAACTAATATTTTACATGTTAAGCATTTACAATATTAAATTATATATGGTATATTTAACCATGGTTGGCCAACCGTCATATGTGAGAGGCTATTCGACATCTAAGTTCAAATAATCACACAAACCAGAATCTCTATTTTATTGGTTCTAGTATATTTAGGAGGTTTGAATATGAAAAGATTAAGAAAATTCTCTATTTCTGTTATGGCAACTGCTTGTTTATTAGCATTCGGTTCCGGCTCTGCATTCGCTAAAACTGGTTGGGCTGATTCCTTTGAGACAGCAGAAGTGATGTACTCAAGTGTTAACCAGTCTTCCGGATTTAGCGCAACACAGTATTTAGATAGCATGAGTGATAACGATTATTATGTTGTAGACAACACAAATGGATCTTCTGTTGTCACATTTAGTGTTATTGCTACCCCACCACCTAATTTCGATATTATTATGGGTATTATTAAAAAGGATGCTAGCGGTGCGATACTGTCCATTCAAATGGATAACTGGAATGGACCAGGATACGCTGAGGCAGTTGGTATGAGCGCTAAACCTGGTGAGAAGGTTTACTTCAGAATTATGGATAATGGTATCAACAACTACAACCAACCTTATACAATTCAATTCACTAAAAACTGATAATTAGTTTTATCAAAAAGCTCCCCCGCTTAATCTGCAGGGGAGCCATTTTATTTATAGTACTTTGACGACAGGATGAGTACAATGGGAAGTTTAACCTACGCGTTCCAAAGAGTCTCCACGAATCTGGAGTTCTCTCATTAAGCGACGTACCTTTTTGTGATTCACCTCGAGGCCTTTCTTTTACTGACGCGGTTCGCATACGTTTGTAGCCGAAATAAGGACGAAGCCGATGAATGCCTAAAATATGTGCTTTTAGATCCGCATCCCGATCCGCTCGTTTCTCTCTGAGGATGATATTCTTCTTCCATTTGTAGTAACCCGTACGAGAAATTTCAGCAGTTTTACACAACCAAACCACAGATGCCCACTTACTTATTTCTCGAACGGACTGGCACAGGGCTTCGAAATCCAGCTTCCCTCTCCGTGCAAATTTGGATTGAGCTTTTTTAGATATTCTACCTGCGCTTTCAGATAAGCATTTTCTTCTTCTGCACTGCTAAAATGCTTCTTCGTCCAACGTCCTCGTTAATCCTCAAAACTCTCTCCATTTTGGCTTTTCCGTACCCAAGTAATAATCTGGCCATCACTCTAAATACCAAACTTCTCCATGATCCGACTGTATGTCTAACCCTCTTCCAATCGCAGACGAACAACTTCTTTCTTCGTTTCTTCACTATATTGATTAAAAGTTTGGCTCGCTGGCATAACAAAAATCCCCTCCTGTTTTCAGTGTTGAGTTCATTTTAACATGATCTCTTTTTTCACTGTCTACCTTGAGGGGATAATACCATTGATTCGGAGGACATTGCTATTTTTCTACATGCAGCTAGAGGATATGGATATATCTATTGAATTTTCTTTAAGCTTCTTCTTGAAACAGGTATGAGAAAAGGTGAAGCAGCTGCTTTAAAATGGTCTGATATTAACTTCAAAGAAAAAAAGATACACATTGATGAAACGCTTGATTTTCAGGCAGAAAATGATGATGAGCTATTTGGAGATACCAAACCTTCAGATCCACGCGCACAATTACTGTAAGCGCTAGCTTAATCAATGATTTGAGATATCACGCCACTTAGCAAAACCAAAAAATAAAATTAACCTAGGAGAATCCATGTAAAGGCATGATCAAAATTTAGTGTTGTGTCGAAACGACGGAAACCACATGCCAAAGTCTACCCTCTTCAATGCTTTCCAGAGGATTATAAAGCGTGCAGAGTTAAATGAAGATCTTGAAATCCATTCTCTTCCACACACCTATGCTGTACCCATGCTTGAAGCCGGTGAAGACATAAAATTTGTTCAAGAACAGCTTGGTCATGGAAGTGTGCAGATCACCTCTGATATATATGCTCACATCTCCAAAAAGTTAGAGCAACGCAATATTGATCAGTATACCGCCAACATTGTTGGATCAGAAAATCAAAAACCGAGGGACGTTTGGGGGACGCAACCTCAATAGAAGTGCAATTCCCTCAAAACGTCCCCCGGTTCATTCCTTCAAAACCCCGTAGTTACAAGGTTTTTTCGATTAGTACAACGTAATATATTGATCGCGTTCCCATTGGTGGACTTGTGTACGGTACATATCCCACTCAATTTCTTTCAGCTCATAGAAGTGAGCCAAGGCGTGGTCGCCGAGAGCATCACAGATGACTTCGCTGCGGATCAATTCATTCAATGCTTCTTTCAGGTCAGCTGGCAAGCTTGGAATGCCTTCTTCCACACGCTCTTCTTCTGACATGATGTAGATGTTACGGTCAATTGGAGTTGGTAAGGAAAGCTCACGTTTGATTCCGTCCAGACCTGCTTTCAACAGAACAGACAAAGCCAGGTAAGGGTTAGCAGCCGGATCCGGGTTACGAACCTCAACACGTGTACTCAGACCACGGGAAGCTGGAATACGAATCATTGGGCTACGGTTACTAGCAGACCATGCTACATAACAAGGTGCTTCATAACCTGGTACAAGACGTTTGTATGAGTTCACAGTTGGGTTAGTAATTGCTGCAAACGCACGTGCGTGCTTCAGAGTTCCAGCCATGAAGTGACGAGCAGTTTTGCTCAGACCCAACTCGTCCGACTCATCAACAAATGCGTTCTCATTGCCTTTGAACAAGGATTGGTTACAGTGCATACCAGATCCGTTCATACCAAACAGTGGTTTCGGCATGAATGTAGCATGTAAACCATGCTGACGTGCAATCGTTTTAACAACGAGTTTGAACGTTTGGATCTGGTCAGCAGCTTTCAGAGCATCAGCATATTTGAAGTCGATCTCATGCTGACCTGGAGCTACCTCATGGTGGGAAGCTTCGATCTCAAAGCCCATTTCTTCAAGTGTGATAACGATGTCACGACGACAGTTTTCACCAAGATCCGTAGGCGCAAGGTCGAAATAACCACCTTGGTCATTCAGTTCGTTAGTCGGGTTTCCTTTTTCGTCTGTTTTGAACAAGAAGAACTCGGGTTCAGGACCAACGTTGAAGGAAGTGAATCCCATATCTTGGGCTTCCTTCAGGTTACGTTTCAAGATACCACGTGGATCTCCTGGGAACGGATTACCATCCGGAAGATATACGTCGCAAATCAGACGTGCAACACGGTTCTCTGCAACCCATGGGAAAATAAGCCAAGAATCTAGATCTGGATAGAGGTACATGTCGGACTCTTCAATACGTACATAACCTTCAATGGAAGATCCATCGAACATCATCTTGTTATCCAGAGCCTTAGTCAACTGACTCACAGGAATCTCAACGTTTTTGATAGCTCCAAGCAAATCAGTAAATTGCAATCGAATGAATCGTACGTTTTCTTCTTTCGAAATGCGGAGAATGTCTTCTTTTGTATAACTCACTATAACCTCTCCCTTTCTTATCTTCGTATTTGGCTTGCCTGTTATATTTGTACATTAGAAAGTTCCACGGGTCAAGGAGTCTCACACCAAAAGTCCATGTTTTCCCCTCACTCGCCAAGTTATGCGAATTTAGTTTTTATTAAAGAATCGGGAAAGCTCTCCCTGAATGAGAGATACTTGTCCTGGTCTCTTACCTGATACAAGCTGCTGCTTCAGCAAGCGGTGCAACTGCGTATCGGACAGCTCTCTGCGTTTAACTTCAGTATCTGGCGTGATAACTGTAGCTTCCTCGGATTCTTTTGAAACAGGATTCATCACTTGTTTGATGCCCGCGATGTTAACTCCTTTTTCAATCAAAGCCTTGATCTCTAGCAATCTCTCTACGTCATTAAAAGAGAATAACCGTTGATTACCTGACGTTCTCGCAGGAACGATCAAGCTGTGCTGCTCATAGTAACGAATCTGACGTGCAGACAGATCCGTAAGTTTCATTACAATACCAATTGGGAATAAGGCCATATTTCTGCGGATTTCATCACCCATGTTCATCAACCTTCCAGTCATCTATTCTTCACCCTATTGTACATTTAGTTATTACCAAGTGTCAATGACGTGTTAGATAAACTCACAATAATTTACGATCTTTCATAGTCTGTAACGCCATCAAAACGCCATATTTGACATGAGAGTACGTTAATCCGCCTTGCATATACCCGATATACGGCTCCCGAATAGGCGCATCGGCTGATAATTCCAGACTTCCACCCTGTATGAACGTACCTGCCGCCATAATGACAGGGTGCTCATAACCAGGCATATCCCACGGTTCAGGAACCACATGACTATCCACAGCTGCTGCACGCTGAATCCCCTGCACGAAGGCGATCAGATGCTCGGCAGAGCTAAACTTAACAGCCTGGATCAGATCTGTGCGAGCTTCATTCCAGGCGGGTTTGGTTACAAATCCGGATTCAGCAAACATCGCAGCAGCAAACGTACTTCCTTTGATAGCTTGTCCTACAATTGTCGGTGCCATGTAAAGTCCTTGGTAGATGCCACGTGTTGTCCCCAGCATTGCTCCCACCTCTCCCCCAATTCCAGGGGCTGTCAGACGATAAGCTGCCAACTGTACGTATTGTTCCTTCCCACATATGTATCCACCGGTTTCCGCAATGCCTCCACCAGGATTCTTGATCAGTGATCCGGCCATCAGATCAACTCCGACTTCTGTCGGTTCACGTTCCTCCGTGAATTCACCGTAACAATTGTCTACGAATACGATGACATCTTCCTTAAGCTCTTTAACACGCGTAACCATGTCAGCAATCTCAGCAACACAGAAGGATGAGCGCCAGTCATAACCACGTGAACGTTGAATCCCAATGACTTTTGTAGCCGGTGTAATGCTTTTTTCAACTGCTGCCCAGTCCACTCCACCTTCATCAGTTAAGGCCGTCTCACGGTAACCGATGCCAAAATCGCGTAATGAACCTGTACCATCACCGGGTTCGCCAATAACTTTATGCAATGTGTCGTAAGGCTTACCCGTGATGTACAATAATTCGTCACCTGGACGCAAAACTCCAAAGAGAGCTGTACTAATCGTATGAGTACCTGAAGCAAAATGAGGACGCACCAACGCGGCTTCCGCGCCGAAAACATCAGCATATACTTCATCAAGCACTTCACGGCCACGATCGTTATAGGCATAACCTGTTGAACCTGCAAAGTGAAAATCACTTACTTTTCGCTGTTGGAAAGCATGAATCACCTTCCATTGATTGTGATCTGTGATCCGATCAATCTGTTGCAGTTGTCCTTCAATCTGACGCTCCACTTGACGTTGAAGTTCAGATATTTCTGAATCAAAGCTTACCATCTTACTTCATTCCCCTTCATAGCACGAATCTGACGTCGAATATCCATTATCGTGTAACTTATCACATCAATATGTCATGAATATTACAATTCAATGAATTCTTCAAGCATATAACCAAATTTCTCATATTCACCTTTTTGCAATTCAACTTCATAAATCACATCATTCTCTTCAAAGCTGGTATCCACTACATCACCAATTTTATAGAGTACCGACGTAAGATCACCACGTTCTGCCGGAATACGGAAGCGCTTCGTATCACCTGTCAGCTCTGTCTGAATGAATTCACGGATTTTAAGCAGATCCTCCGCGTCTAATGCGCTTACTTTAATATGGTCTTTATCCAATGGAAGCATCTCAAGCTGCTCTGGTGTGCACGCATCTTTTTTGTTATACAGGACTAACTGCGGCTTGTCCCCTGAACCAAGTTCTTGCAAAATTGTATTAACCGTCCGCATCTGATCTTCACGCATAGCTGATGAGGCGTCCACAACATGCAGGATCAGGTCTGCTTCATTCACTTCCTCCAGTGTTGCACGGAATGCTGCAATCAGATCATGCGGTAGATTTTGAATAAATCCAACCGTGTCGGTAAGGACGATTTCTTTTCCACTCGGAAGTTCCATCGTACGTGATGTGGGATCCAATGTAGCGAATAGCTGATCTTGAATATACACATCTGCAGCCGTCAACTGCTTGAGCAAGGTTGATTTGCCAGCATTGGTATAACCAACAAGGGCTACCTGAACAATACCTGTTTTTTTACGGCGTTCACGATGCAATTTACGATGACGAGTCAATTCTTCCAGATGACGCTTCAGATCATCGATACGACCACGAATGTGACGGCGGTCTGTCTCCAGTTTGCTTTCACCTGGGCCTCTTGTCCCGATTCCTCCCCCGAGTCTGGACAGGTTCTTACCATGACCCGACAAACGTGGTAGCAAGTAACTATGTTGAGCCAATTCCACTTGAATAATACCTTCTCTAGTGTTGGCACGTTGTGCAAAGATGTCCAAAATCAATTGGGTACGGTCAATAATTTTGAGGTCGAGTGTTTCTTCCAGATTACGAACCTGTGCACCTGACAATTCCTGATCAAAAATAGCCGTAGTTGCTCCCAGTTCCTCTGCAATCGCACGGAGCTCTTCCACCTTACCTTTACCAATGAACCATTTGGTATCACGTTTTTCCCTGTTCTGAGAAAGTACACTTAGCACTTCCACTCCAGCTGTCTCGGCAAGTTTCACCAGTTCCTCTAAAGAGTACTCAGGGTTGATACCTGTGCGTTTTACATCATCCGTAACAAGACTCACCAAGACGGCGCGATCTTTTTTGACCATATCTGTATCATGCGTGCCATTTGTCATGTATATGTTCACTCCCTCTAATTACTAAATTAATCCGTTGATATACATTGCCACGAATATGCCATGGCATGCCTTAAGCCGAACCGGTTGGCCCGGCCGGCTGGTGTAAAAACTATATTATCGCTTACTTTCGCTCAAAGTTCAAATCCTCTGTACGGATTGTCATCAGCTCCAGTTTTCCTGGACTGCCTTCCGAGTATTGTTCCAACAAACGAACTGCCTGATGCCTGATCGAACGCTCAATGGCATTACGAACGTATCTGGCGTTACTGAACGCATGCAGCGAATCATTTTTCTCCTGAAGCAAATGCTGCTTTAGCTTGAGTATGGTCTGTGGCATTAGAATATAGTCACGCTCTTTGGCCATAATCTCAGAGATTTGAATCAACTGATCAATGCTATAGTCTGGAAACTCCACTTGAATGGGAAAGCGGGAAGGTAATCCGGGATTGGTCTGAAGAAAAAAATCAATCTCATCTGAATAACCAGCCAATATGAGAATAAACTGATTTTTGTTATCTTCCATTGATTTTACAAGCGTATCGATTGCTTCCTTGCCAAAATCCTTCTCTCCCCCGCGGGCCAAACTGTAAGCTTCATCAATGAACAATATTCCACCGAGAGCCTTCTTAACCAGATCTCTTGTTTTCTGCGCCGTGTGACCGATATATTCTCCAACCAGATCCGCACGCTCTACTTCAATAAGATGACCTTTACTCAACACACCCATCTTCTGAAAGAGTTTGGCAACGATCCTCGCCACGGTGGTCTTACCGGTTCCGGGATTGCCTTTGAAGATCATATGATACACGTGCGCACCACTAAGTAAGCCTGCTTCAGTACGCATCTGAGCAATCTGTAGGAAAGCATAGATCTCAAACACCAAGTCTTTGATATTTTCAAGTCCAACCAGTTGCTCCAATTCACCCTGTATCTCCTGGAAGTGCGCATGTTTGGTTATACTCTTGGCTGCCTGTACTGCCGCTGCTTCATCTTTGACCAACGTCTGAGGTTCCTGGTTACGCAACACAATATTAATTTGTCTGGATGGTCTGCCTCCTGGTTGCTCTCCTGCAGCCATGACCCGTCCGTTCATTCGCCATCACCTCTATTTTATCGGGCTGAACTATCCTGATTATTAATGTATTCTATCAGGTGCTCCAATATTAGAAGGATCATGAAGAATTCTACGGATAAGTAGATGTCTCAAATCTGAATGTTTTTTCGAAACTCTCCGTTCTCAAACAAACTCTGCCTATGCTTCAGTGATAACTGAAAGTATGGGAATACATGTGCATCAATGGCATGCAGCAGTTCCTTAGCCGTCTTGTTCGCCAGGTCATAATCACCCGTTGTAATATGTTTCCGTGACAGTGCATCTTCAAGCTCATCTTCATCCAGCAAAAATACTTCTCCATCTTTCAGTACAACGACATCCAGATACAGGTCATCAAACCAAGGAACACCCTGATCGGTTATCCCCTGACTACGACATGTATCAATGTACCACTCTACAATCCGTTCCTGATCGTCAAACATCGCCGTAACAACAAAGTGCTCTCCCTTCGGATAGTATTGCAGCCAGGAATAACCTTTATCTGCGATACAGAAGGTACTGCCTCCATATGTTTTCCACAGAGGTTCTTTCAAATCCTGTATGGTGTACAACGTAATATAACCTGTGAAAATTTTGGATTGAACGAACCGGCATGTGAATTGTCGGTTCGTAATCCGGCGCCAGTTCGCGCGATCCCCGAATTTCCGTTTCATACGAACCCCTCTTTGCCGACTACAGGTCCGTGACCTGCTCTGATGTTATTGGTGAACAATGTAATAACGTCCGCCTGATGGATTCCAGCGCTCTGGGTCCGCCCTTGCACAACGTATTACGAATAGTTACAGCTTACCATATTTAAGGTTTACACTCAAAATCAAGCTTTGTCCCACCTATTCATCAAATCAGCTTCCATTACAGTTGGTTCTGTATAACACAAAAAACTGCTTCACCGGTTTCCCGGGAAGCAGTTTTTCAATGTAGCTATTTAGTGATTCATTGGCTTAGCCGCCGGTGCCAGCTTGGGAATCTGCAGGTGCATCTGTCCCTCCAGTATCCCCACTTGTTCCGCTGTCCGGAGTTACAACTTCGCCCGGCGTTGTTACGCCCCCATCATCGGGACCTTCACCATTTCCGCCAGGATCTGTTGTGCCCTGACCAGGTGGGGTCGTATTGCCTTCCCCAGGTTGACCGTTTCCGCCGTTATTACCACCGTTGCCATTGTTTCCGTTATTACCATTACCATTTCCGTTGTTGCCATTTTCATTTCCATTACCGTTATTACCGTTCGAGTTGCCATTATCCGGTGTACCATTGTCCGGATTCTCCGTACCTGGCTGCTCAGGATCTATCTCTGTTCCAGGGTCTACACCAGGATCAGGTTCCTCCGGCGGCACTTCCTGCGCTTCAATCATCAAGGAGATGGTGTTGGAAGGATCCGTCTCAAGTCCTGATGCCAAGTCGTAAGCTGTCACATAGTATTCATAGGTTAGACCAGGCAACGCACTTAAATCTTGTGCACTAGTCGATCCTATTGCATCAATAAGATGCGTGAACTGGGCTTCGGAGGTTTCTTTACGATAAATCCGATATTGCGTACTCGCGTCACCCGTTCCAGTCCAACTTAGGGAGACGGTTTGTGCATTTGGATCGTATGATCCACTCAGCCCACTAACGGACAGAGCCGGCTGTTCTGGTTCTTCTACTGGCGGAGGTGCCTGCCCTCCAGCTGGTGCTTTGAATTGCTTCACTGGAACGCCTTTTAAAGCATCTCCCATGACTTTGGCAAAGAAAGCTGCCGACAACTTACTGCTGTTCTTAAGCATATGATTGGCATCCGGATTGTCATAGCCCATCCAGACAGCGGCAGTCCATTCCGGGGTGTATCCAACAAACCATACATCACGGTTGGCACTATTGCCAGAGATACCACTTTGAACTGTTCCTGTTTTACCCGCTACCGGACGATCCAGACGTGCTGAACGTCCCGTACCGTCATTAACGACGTTCTGCAGCATCTGTGTAAGCTGATACGCATTTTGCTCACTCATGACACGCGTTGTGTCCGAGTTATCATGTTTATAAGTGGTTTTGCCTGCGCTATCCTTGATTTCTTTAATCGCATAGGCTTGTCGGTATTCTCCGAGGTTGGCAAATGCACTATAGGCTTGCGCCATTTCCAGTGTATTTGTACCTTTACTTAGACCACCGAGGGCAATCGCCAAGTTTTTGTCTTCATCTGTCAGCTGTATGCCTACACTCTTGGCAAAATTAATGCCTGTGTTAACACCTATTTTATCAAGCAGCCAAACCGCAGGAATATTTTCCGACTTCGTAATGGCTTCCGTCATACTGATCGTTGAAGAATATCCATGCAAGTTACCAGGACAGTAGTTACCAAAACATTGCTTCGCATTACTCAGCGACGAGTTGGCACTGTAATTTCCTGATTCAAGCGCCGGTGCATAAGACACAATCGGTTTAAAAGCTGAACCTGGTTGTCTTCGACTCTGCGTTACACGGCTATAACCTTTAGTCTGATAATCCCGTCCACCCAGGAGGGCAACGAGACTGCCATTCTCGTGGTTCATGATAACCATGGAGCCTTGGACCTGTTGATCGTCTTTACTTGCTTCGAACAGACTATCATCTGTGAAGGCCGTTTCCATGGCTGTTTGAGCCTGAGCATCCATAGTTGTATAGATTTTGTATCCACCGATATTTAGATCATCTTCCGTTTTGCCTGTTACACGTTCAGCTTCACGGAGCACATAATCTATAAAACCTTGGTACTTCCTGTCTTTCTCTGGTCGCTTGTAGTTATAATCTACCTCTTTAGCTTTATCCATCTCTTCCTTCGTAATGTAGCCTTGATCATGCATTAGCTGGAGAACAACGCCACGACGTGCCTTGGAATCGTTCGGATTGCTCACCGGATTGTAGGCAGAAGGCCCCTTGGGCATCGCTGCGAGTGTGGCAATTTCCCACAATTCAAGTTTATTCAGATCTTTTTCTCCAAAGTAAAATTCAGATGCCGCTTTAATCCCGTAACGCTGATGACCGAAGAAAATCCGGTTCAGATACATCGTCAGGATTTCGTCTTTTGTGTACTTGCGCTCTAATGCCATGGCAATCGATACTTCCGTTGCTTTACGGAAGAACGTTTTGTCACGGGACAAGAACATGTTCTTGGCAAGCTGTTGGGTTAGTGTACTACCACCTTCCACCATGGAACGAGCCATGACATCCTTAACCGCTGCACGCCCAATGGACCAGATATCCACGCCTTGGTGATCGTAGAATCGTTTATCCTCGGTCGCAACAAAGGCTTGCTTCACCAGCTCAGGAATATCATCTTCTTTGACGGGTTCCAGCTTCTGAATGGATAGTTCCCCCATTAATTGGCCATTGCGATCATATACTTTTGAAGTTTCATTAATTGTGGTTTTGTCCTTATTGGCTTTGAGCAGATTTTCACCACTCACCATAATAAATAAATATCCGCCAAGTGCACAGAATATGGCGATTGCCATTGTGAAAAACAGTGTCCATCCAACACGTTTACCCGTAATTTTTTTCTTTTTAGAGGTCTTTGGCTTCGCTTTTTTGGGTGACTTATTATTGTTGTTGCGATTGTTAGACCTCGACAACGGATCGTTTGGCATGTTACCTCCTGACTCCCTTTCGGTTGCATAATTTCTAATCGTCTGTAGGCTCAGGCATATATTAAACATTTTTCGCCCGGAATGAAAAGAACAACCCTTTATTCAGGTTGCTCTGTTTCAATACCTATACTTGTAGACGAAATGGTTGGTGAAAAGGTTTCGTAATTTTTTTAAGCTTCGCCGCTGTTATCTTGCTGCATCAGCGATACGCTGCGTTGCGGCGTGAACGTGGAGATGGCATGCTTGTAGACCATTTGCTGGCGTCCGTCGCTGTCAATGACGATCGTAAAATTGTCAAATGCCTTGATCGTCCCGCGGATTTGGAAGCCGTTGGTCAGATAGACCGTAGCAGGAATATTTTCTTTCCGCAGTTGGTTCAAGAACGTATCTTGGATGTTGATGGACTTGTTCATTAGCCGTACCCCCATTGGTTCATTTGAATTCGTGTTCAAGTAATATTCAATATCGCTGAGTAGCTTTCGTGCTATTATATCATGAACAGTTTCATATAATCCACAAAAACCCCTTGTCTGCTATTTTACCCCCATTCTTGGCGAGGTGAACAAATAGAAGACTTATCCATTATACACCGCTTGTCTGTTTTGCAAAAGAGGGACAAATTCTTCATTTTAAAGCACATTTATTCGTTGTTTGCCGAATACTTAATCTCTACCATCTGTTCTAGTGATAAATAAAAACCTCTATCCTTTTGATGACCAGAAGGTAGAGGTTTACATATCTTGATCTAATCGATGCCTGTCAGAAGAATACTAACAATCGCTCAAATCAATCAAATTTTTGTGTAATCAATTCACTTATCTGCTTGTATTTCCCTTCAAAATCCTGGGTATCCGTCATGTCCACCCATTCAATATCCTTCATATGGCGGAACCAGGAAAGCTGCCGTTTGGCAAACCGACGTGTATCCCTCTTCAACCACTCAACCGCAGCTTCCCAACTCACTTCCCCTTGCAGAAACGCTGCAATCTCCTTATACCCCAGCCCTTGCATGGAAATATGACCTCTGGCCACTCCACGTCCCAACAGGGACTTCACTTCATCCACCAGACCTTGTTCAATCATCAGATCAATCCGCTCTTCTACCCGGGCGTACAACTTCTGCCGATCCATTGTCAAACCAACAATAAGAAGGTCATAAGGCGACTCTTTCTTCTGTACTGCCAGCTGATCAGACCACTTCTCTCCTGTGAGATGATGGATCTCAAGCGCACGTACAATTCGCCGTTGGTCATTCGGATGCAGACGATCCGCACTAACGGGATCAACTTCCCTCAGTCGATCATGAAGGGCCTGAGCTCCATTTAGCTCAGCATAGCTGAATTGTTGCTCTCTGAACGCTTCATCTGAACCGCTATCCGAAAATTGGAAGCCGTAACATACCGATTCCACATACAGACCGGTGCCACCAACAATAAAAGGCATTTTACCGCGTTCATGGATTTCACTAATCAATCGTGTGCAACTCTCCTGAAACTCGGCCACAGAATACGGATATTCCGGTTCATGGATATCAATGAGATGATGGGGTACACCCTTCATTTCTTCAGAGGTAATCTTGGCAGTTCCGATATCCATTTCACGATATACCTGCATCGAATCTCCTGAGATAATCTCACAATTGAAAGCTTGGGCAAGCTCGATGCTCATTCTTGTTTTGCCTACTGCTGTTGGTCCAACCAACACAAGCAGTTTTGGTTTAACTTCCACTTTCAACATTAATCACTCCGTACAGGGTTTTTGCATTCGCCCGATCAAGTATTTCAAATCCGAGCCTGTCAAACTCCGCGCTGCCGCGCTTTTCTTTCATGACTACCCGTTTACGGGCAACCCGTTTTGCTTCCATAATGCTCTGTTTATCCAGCGCGTGAGCATTTGCATAATCTCGCAAGGGCTGTATAGCACTTGAATCCATCATTGGTTCACGGAACATGGGGTCAAAATATACGGTGTCGCAGCTTCGATCCGGCAACGATCGAAGCAAATCGAGATGATTCGCATGATGCAGCTCAATACGCCGGAAAGCTTCATTTACCGCTGGCTTAATCGTCTCATATTGAGACATCCCCTCCACTAATAGTGTATATAGCGGAAGAGAGCTCTCACATGCAATCACCCGTCCACTTTTACCCACTGCAACCGAGAACACCAGTGCATCCGTGCCCAGTCCGGCTGTACAATCGATGATGGTATCCCCTTCATTCACCGCCCCCGCCTCCAGCAGTGGATCAGGTTCTCCTCGCAATATACGTTTGGCACGAACAAATCCCATGCTGGGGTGGAACTCCAGCAACGGTGAATCCTTCCGAAATAGACGCACTTTACCATGGAGTACAACCAGAACTTCCTCCGCCTCATAGTGTTCAATCATCGTGGGCAGAGACATTTTATTACGGCGCACGTAAGTACCCCCTGTTGTTTCAGCAAGGTTTCGGGCACGCTCCACAAGTAAAGCCGCTTCCTTTTCACCGGTTGTAATATACATAGATTCCTCCTAAATAGCTACATAACACGTTTGAACAATTTTTCCAGATCATATGTTGAAAATGAAACCACAATTGGCCGCCCATGTGGACACGTATAGGGCTGTCGACATGAACCCAGACGCTGAATCAGCACCTCTGCCTCCTGATCCGTCAGCTTCTGGTTAGCTTTGATGGATGCCTTGCAGGAGCACATGATTGATGCAGCTTCCCGCATCTTGGCCACATCTATGCTGCGTTCGCTAAGAACCCATTCGGACATTTCTTCGATAATGTCTTTCTCGTCCCCTTTGGGGAACCAGAACGGGTGGGAGCGCACACGGAACGTCTGTCCACCGAAATGCTCCAAATATACCCCCGCCTGTTCGAACCAGGCCAGCCTTGTTTTCAGCTTTTCCGTCTCCGAAGGTGTAAATTCGAGCGTAATAGGCAGCAGTAACTCTTGTGAGGCCTGGGCAGGGTTACCAAATTTCTCGTAATAGTACTCATAATTCACGCGTTCATGAGCGGCATGCTGATCAATCAAATATAAACCTTGATCATTTTGCGCAATCAAATACGTACCATGATGCTGTCCGATCAGACTCAGCTCCGGAAATTCAGGCATGGATGCATCTGATTTAATGGCAGCTGCAAGTTTAGTGGCATCAGGCAGACCTGAGGTTTTCCACGTCCGTTCCCCTCTTGCAATCGAAGACGGGTTGTAGGTTGACCGAGCTTCCCTAACCGGTGAATTTACGGATTCGGAGCGATACGTAGCTAGTTTACCTTCAGCCAACGGTTTCTCTGTTGTTCCACGCCCTCCACCATCTTGAGAAGAGAGGTCAGATTTGGGAACAGTTTCGGTAGTACTTGTACTTGAACTTAAATTTGTACTTACATCCTTAGTGCCTTCTTGCACGTTAGCGGATGTCTGCCCCCCGTCATAACTAGCAATCTTCTGCAAAATATCCCCGTTCCAACTTTCTAACTGCTCCGGGGGCTGTGTAATCTCAGGTGGAGCTTCGGGCAACGGCACTGAGTGACCCTGTTCAGATACCGGCTGTGCTGTGGACACATCCGCCGGAGCATCCAAATCCAGATCATCATCTTCCGTAGTTAACTTCAGCTGTGCAGCAGTAGGTTTTCCTAGTGGACCCTGTTGACCATATCCTTCTGCATCAGATGCATCTTTCAGCGGACCACGCGGAAAGAGGAATTGCTCCTGAATAAAGGAGCTATCGTCCCCACGTCGAATCTGCTGTTTTTTGACCTGTGGAATTAATACCTCCTGCCGGAGTATACCCCGCAACGTCGTCTCTATAAATTCATACAGTTCTGGTTCCTTGCTGAAGCGAACCTCCAACTTGGCCGGATGCACGTTCACATCCACAAGAGAGGGGTGCATCTCCAACTGCACCACGACAAGTGGGAAGCGATTGATGGGCAGCAAGGTATGGTAGGCTTTGAGAATCGCCTGATTGAGACCGTAATTGCGAACAAATCTCCCATTAACAATCGTTGACATACCATTACGATTCGCTCGTGTCCATTCTGGCAGGCTGATCAGCCCGCTCACCCGGTAATCCAGACTTTCTCCCTGGATGGGAAGCATCGCTTTGGCAGCACTTGTCCCATAGATCGCTGCAACCACTTGTAGCAGATCGCCGTTGCCCAACGTCTGAAGCAACACATTCTCATTATGGCGCAGTCGGAACGAAATGTTTGGATGAGACATCGCCATCCGGTAAAGGACATCTGATATATGTCCCAGTTCCGTCTGGATCGTTTTCATATATTTGAGTCTGGCAGGTGTATTGTAAAATAGTTCTCTCACTGCAAAATCTGTACCTTGAGGTGAGGTTGCGTCTTCATGAGTGCGAAGGTTCCCGCCTTCAATTACGATGCGGCGCCCCCGCCCATCATTGTCACTTGCCGACAATACCTCTACCTTGGACACGGCGGCAATACTCGCCAAGGCTTCGCCACGGAATCCAAGACTTGTGATCTGAAACAGATCTCGGCCATGGGCTATTTTGCTGGTCGCATGACGATAAAAGGCGGTTTCCATGTCCTCTGGCTCAATACCTGTACCATTGTCTTTGACACGAATACTGAGGAGTCCGCCCTCTTCCACCGTCACTTCAATCTTGGTGGCGCCTGCGTCCACCGAGTTTTCGAGCAACTCTTTGACAACTGAAGCAGGCCGTTCGACCACTTCACCCGCCGCGATCTGGTTGGCAATATGTTCATCAAGCACATGTATTTTCGCCACAGGTTTTCCCCTCCCTTATACTCAGGATAATTGCTGTGCCTTCAATTTGAGATCATTCAATATCTGCATCGCCTGAAGAGGCGTCATATTCATGACATCGATATCTTTCATCGTACGGATGAATTCTCGCGCTGGTTTATCCACCGCAACTAAATCCGGTTTCGTTGCCACACTCGGCTCATCATCCCCAAAGATGGACAGTTGAACCACATCCGAATGGTTTGCGCTGGACTGTCCTTTGCTGTTTGAGTTCTTAGCATGTTGCTTCCCAACCGAATCTTCAATAGAAGGTGTGTACTCTGCACTCTCCTCAATCTCGTGTTCCCGGATCAATGATGCTGAATCCGTGTGCTGGAATTCTCCACCTTTTAATTTCAAGCCTTCTTCCTGCTTCTCGTTTCCGATATATTCACTGCCCACAGCTACTTGCGCGGCCGCATGTTCGAACCCATGCAATAGTCCATTCGCCCGCTCAATAATGCTATCAGGCAGACCTGCAAGGCGTGCACAATAGATACCATAACTGCTGCTGGCTGCCCCGGCAATCAATTTGCGCAGGAAATTAACTTTGTCTCCACTCTCCTGTACCGCCATCGAGTAGTTGGCCAGCTTGTCCAGACTCTCCTCCAGATGAGCAAGTTCATGGAAATGAGTTGATACAAGAGCTTTACAGCCGATGATATCATGTACATATTCAATAACAGACTGTGCGATAGCCATACCTTCGCTGGTTGACGTTCCCCGTCCCAATTCATCGATAATAATCAGACTGCGTGGTGTGGCTTTGTCCGTCATGACCTGAATGTCGGCCATCTCCACCATGAATGTGCTTTGTCCGCCAATGAGATCATCCGCGGCACCAATCCGTGTGAAAATGCGATCCATGATCGGCACCTCTGCCTGACCGGCAGGTACAAAACAACCCACTTGCGCCAAAATGGAGATTAAAGCAACCTGTCGCATATACGTACTCTTACCAGCCATATTTGGTCCGGTAATCAGCAGAATACGTGCCTCTTCCTTGGTCATTGCCGTGTGATTGGCAATAAATGCGCCATCTCGCATGACCGCCTCGACGACCGGATGGCGTCCTTCTTCCAAAACCAGGTCATAACCGTCGGTCAGCGTAGGCCGTACAAAGTTACGCTCAGCGCTAATCACCGCAAAAGATTGATATACATCAATCTCTGCAACCTGTTCGGCCAGCTTCTGCAATCTTGCAATTTCTTTGTTTAGCCGCTCGCGCAGCTCTGCGAACAGCCCATACTCAATATCAACCATTTTGTCCTGAGCTTCGAGAATCAGCGTCTCTTTTTCCTTCAACTCCGGCGTAATGTAACGTTCTGCATTGGCAAGTGTCTGTTTACGTTCATAACGTCCCTCTGGCAACGCGGACAGATTGGACTTGGTGATCTCGATATAATAACCAAACACTTTGTTATATCCAATCTTCAGCGATCGAATGCCTGTCGCCTCACGCTCTCGCGCTTCCAGCTCCGCAATCCACTGCTTCCCGTTAACCGAAGCCTCACGCAATTCATCCAGACGTTCATGATACCCTTCACGAATCAGACCTCCGTCCCTTACCGATACCGGCGGCTCGTCCACAATGGCTTGCCCGATAGCTTCACGCAGATCATTGCAATCATCCATCGTTTCGGCAATATGCTGCAATGTTGCGGAAGATGATCCTGCGCAATGTTGACGAAGTCCTGGAATTTTCTCCAGCGATGACTTGAGCGCATTCAGGTCACGACCATTCGCATTACCAAACGCAATCCGGCCTACCAAACGCTCCAGATCATAGATGTCTTTAAGTTCTGTCCGCAGGTCCTCACGCAATATAAACTGGTTGTACAACGTATCCACTGCTTCAAGACGCTCACTAATCTTCCCTTTTTGTAACAATGGCTTATCGACCCAGCGACGCAGCATTCTTGCACCCATGGACGTCTCGGTCCGATCAAGCAACCAGAGTAATGAACCTTTTTTGGAGCGTTCACGCACAGTTTCCACCAATTCCAGGTTCCGGCGGGTAAACGGGTCCAAGATCATGTAATGATCGGGCTCATACGTTGAGATTTGAGTTAACTGCCCCAGAGAACGTTTCTGTGTCTCACTCAGATAGGAGAAAAGACGTGCAATGCACGCTTGACGTTCAGGCTCTAATCTTGCCCAGACAGCCTCGCCAAACTGCTGACGGACCAGATCTTCCTTATTCTTTGTCCACGACGTGTAGACCACAGGACGACCGATTGGAGACGCCTCGGCTTCTACTGTTTCAAGCAGCGCTGCATCCCCCACCAGCTCCGATGGTTCGTAGATGCCGATTTCATCCTTGAGCCATTCCTTGGAATAGGGTACGGATGTCACATACAACTCACCCGTTGACAAATCACAGGCCGCGAGGGCCAGCGTATTTTGATTACCTGTAAGACAGACCATGTAGTTGTTGGACTTGTCACCCAGCGTCTTTCCTTCCATCACCGTTCCGGGTGTAACCACACGTACAATTTCGCGTCGTACCATGCCTTTGGTTACACTTGCATCTTCCATCTGTTCACATATCGCAACTTTATATCCTTTTTCAATCAGACGCTGTATGTAATTGTCAGCCGAATGATATGGTACACCGCACATCGGAATTTTGTCATCCGTGCCTCCGTTGCGTGCGGTCAGCGTGATCTCAAGTTCACGGGAAGCATTAATCGCATCCTCGAAGAACAGTTCATAGAAGTCACCCAGTCTAAAAAATAGAAAAGCATCTTGTGCTTCGGCCTTCACTTGCAAATATTGTTGAATCATTGGCGTATACTGAGCCATGATGAATATCCCTCCATCCCGTTCCTATAATGTCAGGAAGAAACGCGTCCTGGAAGGACAATAAGACGGTCAGGCACTGTGTTTGCGCCTCCGCCTTATGTGTTGGCTAATCGCCACTTCCTTCAAGGGTTGCTGCTCCATATCTTCCGTAGTAGCTTATTACTCATAAAAGACTTGTTTCTTATTATATCAAAAAAACGTCCGTACTTCATGAACCTGCCCGAATATTCCAGAGTTTGCGAATATCGCGACTCTCATCCCAAGTTCTTCCCAGTTTTAATTGAAGGATTAACGGAGACGCATATCGTTCATAACGTGCATATCCATCCAACCTCTTCAGATCATCTACGAGTGCTGGGATGTGTTCCTTAATCACTTCGCGCTTTCCCTCATAAAAAGCGGCATGAACCTCAGCTTTCGCCAACGGACGCTGCCGTAATTGAGTATACCCGCTCGCGATCAGACCTGCCAAGGCCACAACACCTTTCGCAACAAGGGGCGACACAAGAAAGCTGGGTAACGTACGATACTCAAACCCACCATAGGATTTCAGACGAAAATCACCAAGTGCTCCATAACGGGGTCGTCTTCCCGATCCACGGGGGTCTTGCAGAAATGCCAGTGGCAATGCCAGATAATTGTCCAGTGCACGAAGCAGTTCCCCGGTAAGATTCATCCCGCTAAAATGAATATGACCGCCTAGAGGTAACCCACGCTGTGGCATCCCGCCTGCCTGCCAGATGAGTGAGTGATCACTAATGCTGCGGGAAGCGGCTGCGAATGCCCTCATCAGATGAGCCAGCAGTTCTCGTGGTTCGGAGCTGGGAGCCGGTCGCAGTTCGGCAACCGGATATATGCGCCGTCCACCAATCGTGACGGAATCACAGCCTGCCATTCCTGTACGTTCAAGAAATCTGGAGGCGGGTACGATTTTGGATTCCGGCATCTGCACCAGAAGAAACTCCGGGTCCATGCCGAGTATTGGAATAGGTCTGTGACTTACTTCCTCATCCAGCAGTTCCTGATGCTGCTTCCAGCTTTCCCTATAGGTAGTAGCAAGGTTGGTCACCCCTTTCCAGGGACATGGATCAATCGAAATCACTGCACAACCGCCGTTCCCTGAGGATTCCATTCGTACAGCTCCATGATCCAGTCCTAGCGTATACAGCGTTTTGATCGCAAGTCGTTCTATGCGCTTGAACAAGGTTGAACTCGCTTCACGCTCCAACAGAGTTTCCTGTGCCCTTCCCATGCCACTAGTATCCTTACGTTTGATCCGAATCGCCTGCAGACAGCTTATCTCTACGTCATAGCGTACACGCAAGCCTGGTTCACGTTTGCGCCGATCGTGCAGTGACAATACTTCAATGCCTGCCTGTTTCAACCGTTCTGCACGTTCTCCAGAAGTCATCCTTTCATATCGGCGCAGCGCTTCCTCCGCTTGTTCCATCACATTCATTACGTGCCCCCTCCCGGATCATGCAACTAAAATAAAAATAACCCCGCAATGCGGAGCCTTCCCGTGAAAGGTATTCCAGGCACATTGCGAGGCTCGTTACCACCCATTTTTCAATATTTAAGAAGAAAGAGGGCTTACGCCCTCTTCACCGCGCCTTATGGCGCATATGATACCTTAGGTTATCAAATACAGGCGTCAAACTCACAGCTCATCGTCGAGCAGATCGGGATCGAGATCGTCATAATCTCCATCGGCACTGCCAAAGTCATAGTCCTTGTCTTCGTAGTCACCGCAACCATCTGTGCAGACCTTCACACAAACTTTGGTTTCGGCAACGAGTTCCACAGCGAATTCCCGTTCTACCCGGATAATTACACTGCTTCCACCTGCTGATACTGTGGCTTCCACACAGCTAGGTTCCTGCGTTGCATCCGCAGATACCTCCACTGTGGAAGTCCGGTGTTTCGGGTCCAGATAGGACAAAGGCACATGTTCTACATACGAGACCGTTTCTTTGGCTACATCCGTCTGAGAATTCTTGTCGTAGGAATACCAAATGTTGATATCGTAAGTACCAATAACTTCAATTCCGTCACCCGCTGATACGGCTTCATATTGGTGGTTGATAATCCAAGCCCCCAAAATACTTGTCGGACCATTTGGCGGAGTCACGGTATGTGTTACGGTAGAGAACTTACGACCTTTGCCGCAGATCGCCTTCGTGATAATCTCTCTACATTGATGTTTATGACTCAATGACATCTTTAAACCTCCTCCATACAATCATTCACTACAAGTGTATGCAGGGCATTCGTCTAGGGTGACAACTATTTTCTATTATTCGTTTGTAGATTGGGACCGGTCCGAGATTGGGGACGGCGCTTTGTCCTTCTTCGCGACTTTCAGATACAGCGCGAGTTCACGGCACAGCTGGAGAATTGCGGAACGAATCTCGAATTCTTCCCTTGTATCCGGCAGCTCCATACGTTTGAATTCTTCTTGCACATCTGCAAGAAGTTTTTCAGTTCGTCCGGTGTAGGATTCAGTAAGTACATCCTGACTAAGCTGATCGAACAGTTCCGATACCATTTCTGCATGTGGCATCTTCTGATAGATCTGGGATACGAGATGCATCATGTGCTGGATGGAGTCCAACTGCGTTTTGCGCATATAGAAGTAGACGCTCCATTCCTCATTCGGATGAATCACCTGATTCTCCAGAGAACGTTTGGCAGCATCAATACCGCCAAGTATCGCTTTATCTGCTTCAATCAGCTCTCTCCCTGCCCATGCTTCATTGGGATTACGCAGCGTGGCCGCAAATTCCTTGAAAATCTTCGAGAAGAGTTCATCGATTCGTTTGCGAATGCGCAGCATCTGTGGATCTGCTGCCGGCATATAGGCCAGGTTAACCGCCATTGCGGAACCAAGACCAATTAACAACAAAGCAATTTGTACGAGGACGACATGCACGTCCATCTCCCCGCCGCCGAACACCCGAAACACCACAACAGAACCTGTAACAATGCCTTCTTTAAATCCTACCCGGACAATAGCCGGGAATGCGATCAATATGTATACCGCCAGCACCCAATAATGGAAGCCTAGAAAGTGAAAAAGTACACTTGCAAATAAAAGTCCAACTACGGAAGCAAAGAACCGCGCCGATATGGTGCGAATACTTCGTTTTCTCGTTACATCCACACCAAGGATGGCAAGCAATCCCGCTGATGTTGGTCCCGGCAAGCGACACCAGTCTGCAATCAATACAGCCATTAATGCGGCGATTGCAGTTTTAATTACCCTAAAACCCATTTAACATTCCATCTCCTCTAAGCTGCAAAAAAATTCTTAGCCAGCTCGTCGCCTCATTCATTTATCATGACTAGTATGTCTCATCCAAAAGTAAACTAGACGACATCAACCGACATGCGCATGCATGCCGGTCACAGCAACACGCCCCGAATGAGGGACGCTGGCAAGTTAGATCGTTGCGACAGAACCTCAAGGCCCTCTTCTCCAATCATCGCATTCATTCCGGATCTGCGCGGAATAATCATACTAAATATGGTACTTGATTTTACGGTATCGGGCAACGTGACACCCCTTGTGAAATTGTATACATATCATACCTGGTCACATTACGAGTAAAACACTTCCGAATCACCTGCGGCCAGCCAGCATTTTGCGTTCTGCATAGACAACAAGTTGGTACATGGCTGTTGCAACTGCAGCAATAATTAACAGACTTGATAATACAAGTGTGAAGTTGAATACCTGGAATCCGTAGATAATGAGATAACCGAGCCCTTGTTTGGCGACCAGAAACTCACCCACAATTACACCCACCCAAGCCATGCCAACGTTCACTTTCAAGGTAGATACAATCGCTGGAAAAGAAGCAGGTAATACAACTTTTGTAAAAATCTCGGAACGGTCTCCACCAAACGTACGAATGACTTTAATATAATTGGGATCGACTTCATTGAAGCTGTTATACACGACCAGTGTAGTGATAATGACCGTGATGGACAATGTGGTCATAACAATCGCTGTAAAACCCGCGCCGAACATCACAATAAAGATTGGGCCAAGTGCTACCTTTGGCATACTGTTGAATACAACCATATAGGGGTCCAGCACTTTGGACAAAAAAGGAGACCACCAAATTAAAACCGCAAGCAAGGTTCCCACCAGTGTTCCCAGTAAAAAACCAACTGCCGTTTCTCCTACGGTTACCCCAACATGTGCCCACAACTCGCCACTAGCGATGTCCTTGCCAATCTGGGCAAAAACCTTACTCGGATAACTGAATAACAGTACATCAATCCAACGGAGTCTGCCTGCCACTTCCCATAGCAAAAACATACATACTAACATAGATAACTGTACGGCAAGCACTTGATGTCGCCATCTGGCCACCTGCTGAATATGATTCCGATGCAGCTGCCCCATCCATTCGTCACGCTTTTCCTGCTTCGGATTCATTGGATTCACGCGTCTTCCTCACCTCCCCCGGACTGATCCAGTTCACTCCACAATGCCTGAAACAACGCATTGAATCCTTCTTGCTCCCTGGCATGAAACGGCTGAGATTTACGAATTCCATCGGGAATGATAAATTCACGACGGATGCGGCCCGGATTGCGATCCAGTACAATGACGCGGTCACTGACCGCAATGGCTTCAGACAAATCATGGGTGACGAGAACGGATGTTTTGCCAAACTGTTTTAACGTGTCCGAGACCAGATCCTCCAATTGCAGCTTGGTTTGATAATCAAGTGCTGAGAATGGTTCATCCAACAATAAAATCCCCGGATCGGTTGCCAGCGTGCGCACCAGGGCTACTCGCTGTCTCATGCCTCCTGAAAGCTCTGAAGGGTACTGATTCTCCGTTCCGGCCAATCCCATACTTACCAGCAGTTCCCGTACACGCTCACGGCTCCGTTCATCCAGTCTGCCTGTCAGTTCAAGACCGATTAATGCATTATCCAGAATGGTCCGCCACGGAAACAGATAGTCCTGTTGAAGCATATAACCAATCTGTGCTGAGGGGCCGCCAACGAGTTTACCTTTAACCTTAACCTCTCCTCGGGTGGGTGTGAGCAGCCCGGCGATGATCGACAACAATGTCGTTTTACCGCATCCACTCGGTCCAACCAGACTGACGAACTCTCCTTTTTGGATCTCCAGACTCAAGTCCTCAAGCACCAAGGAAGCTTCCCGCTCGCTGACGTATACTTGAGAGATCCCCTCCAGTCGGATCACACTTTCGGATTCAGGCATTCTGCTCACTTCCTTTCCTGAATACCCCATTACTTTGATTTCGTAGCTTCTTCCGCATAGGCATTATCCACAATGGCATTCAAATCCACACGTTCTTTCAACTCTCCGGCGGCACTCATGACATCAAGCAGATTGTTCCACTCTTCCTCATCAATGATTGGATCCGTTGCATAGCTGCCCTGTTCCTTATAACGGTTCACACTGCTTACCAAAATGGCTGGATCGATGTCTTTGAAAAAAGGAGAAATGACTTCAGCGATCTCTTCAGCCGTATGGGAATCCACCCACGCCTGCGCTTTGTGTAGACCGTTTGTAAACTTTTGTACGATATCCTTATTGTCGTTAAGATAACTCTGCTTCGTCATGAAGACGGTGTAAGGCAGAAGACCACCTTCTGTGCCAAACGATGCAACAACCTTACCCCGATCTTCTTGTTCAAAGATGGATGCTTGGGGTTCAAACAGTTGAACATAATCTCCCGTGCCTGAGGCGAAAGCAGACGCAATGTTGGCAAAGTCCACATTTTGAATCAGCTCCAGATCACTTTGAGGATCAATGCCATGTTTGCTCAGTGCGAACTCCCCTGCCATTTGCGGCATGCCGCCTTTGCGTTGACCGAGAAATGTGGAATCCCTCAGTTGCTCCCAATCGAAGCTACCTTCTGTGTTACGAGCGAACAGAAATGTACCATCCGTCTGGGTGAGCTGGGCAAAGTTAATGACCGGATCTTCCGCTCCCTGCTGATAGACATATATGGACGTCTCCGCTCCTACCAGTGCGATATCCACCGAACCTGCGAGTAATGCCGCCATCGTTTTGTCACCACCAGCAGTCGTTTGAATGTCCACCTCAAGTCCCTGCTCTTCAAAAAAACCTTGAGCCACAGCCACATACTCCGGTGCGTAAAATACCGAACGAGTCACTTCGCCAATCGTAATCTTGGCTTCATTCTCTTCCTTATTACAGCTGGTGAGCGCCACAATGATAATCAGCAGAATAACGATGCCCCGGACGAACCATGGCGTGTATTTCATGTTGTTTCCCTCCTTCACTGGTTTCAGCAGTTTCTCTCTATTATGGATATGCCGATGCCCAACAAAAGGTTAAGAACTTAAATGCAAAAAAGAGCCGGGCAATGTTGCCTGGCTCTTCAGCTCTTCGATATGTTATTTAATATGTTATATATGGGATATCTACAGCTTGTAAATCTCGGCATATTTGGCTTCCAGATAATCAGCCAGATAATTCGGGTTCAATTCTTCACCCGTTATGGCAACAATTAATTCGGAAGGTGTGCGACTTCTACCATACCGGTAGATCTTGTCTGTAAGCCATTCCTTAATTGGAATCAGATTACCTTCGGCAATGAGGGTATCAAATTCCGGCATTTCCTTGCGCAATGTATGTAGAATTTGAGCTGCATACATATTACCCAGAGAATACGAAGCAAAGTAACCAAAGTCACCACCAGACCAGTGAACATCCTGAAGAACACCGTCTCCATCATTCGTTGGCATAATACCTAGGTATTCCTTGTATTTTGCATTCCAGGTCTCTGGCAGGTCTTTCACTTCCAGACCATCGTTGAATAACATTTTCTCGATCTCATATCGGATAATAATATGCAGGTTATAGGTCAGTTCATCCGCTTCGATCCGAATGAGTGAACTCTCCACCCGGTTGATTGCACGATAGAAATCTTCCAGTTCAACCTCGCTCAGTTGCGGGAAATGCTGCTGCAAATCTTTGTAATAACGTGTCCAGAATGGCAGGCTGCGACCAATCATGTTTTCCCAAAGACGGGACTGGGACTCATGAATCCCCATGGACGTTCCTTCGGCAAGAAGGGTACCCGCCAGACTGTCATCAATATTTTGCTCGTACAGGGCATGTCCACCCTCATGCAGTGAACTGAAGACTGCGCTTGCTACATCATCTTGCAGATAATGTGTTGTGATCCGCACATCACCCGGGTTAAGACCCGTTGCAAAAGGATGAACACTCTCGTCCAATCGTCCAGCTTCAAAGTCATAGCCCATTTGTTCCAGGATGAACAGACTGAATTTTTCCTGCTGTTTGGTGTCAAACAACTGATTCAGGAACTCTGTATTTGGCTTGTTTTCTGAAGCATTAATCTTCTCTTGCAAAGGCACCAAACGTGCTTTGAGGCGGGCGAACACAGCGTCCACTTTCTCAACCGTCAGATCCGGTTCATACATATCAAGCAGCGTATCATAACGTGTATCGTTCACACCCCAATAATCAATAAACTCCTGTTTGAGCTTAACGATATCTGTGAGATAAGGTGAGAATCCTGCAAAATCACTATTATGCTTGGCATCTTCCCATGCCGTTTCCGACTTGGCTGTTAGCACGGTATAAGCTTGTACTTTCTCAGGTGGTACGGATTGACTGCGATCATATTCTTTCTTGCAATCTTCAACCAGACGACGATCTATATCTTCGAGCTGTTCCAATACTGCTGGAGTCGTTAATGCATCCAGGTAAGTCTTCATGTCAGCCGAGGTTTGCAGCTTGAATGCTTCGGTGGACAACATACCCAGCGTCTCCGAACGAGTCGGAACGCCTTTTTTCGGCGCACCTGTGCGCAGATCCCAGTGAAGCAAACCAATGGCTTCATGATAGCTCTTAATTTTACGAGCCAGATTACGGAAGGATTCCAAATGTTCCTGTGTTTGTTTATCCATTGTTATCGTTCACCTCTTCAAAAAAAATGTTATACCCTATTGATGATACTTTTTGCATTGCGTATAATCAACTTTTAACAGATGAAAATTGCATTGTTCTCCTAAAGATACGTGTTCAAAAAGTCTGGTTTTCATTACCGCGAAGATAGAAATGGCGTTCAACTTCGATGCTGATGATGCCCTCAGGCATGATTTGTAATCAAAAGTGGACTTTTTGAACAACCTCTAAAGGGTTGGAGTAATTCCATCTGCTGACCGTGAAATACTATTAAAGCAAAGGCGCGTAGGACAAGCTGCATCATATGCAAGTGGCCGTGCTCGTCGTATTGGATAACAGGAGGCAATGGACATGAACAACATTCAAGAGATTTTGGCTTACAACAAATCATTTGTCGAGACCAAAGAATACGAAAAGTATACGGCTGGCAAGTTTCCAACCAGAAAGATGGTTATCATCACTTGTATGGATACACGTCTGGTGGAATTGCTGCCCAAGGCCATGAACCTGAAAAACGGTGATGTGAAAATCATCAAAAACGCAGGCGCAATTATCTCTCAGCCTTTCGGGAGTGTAATGCGTAGTGTACTTGTCGCCATCTATGAACTGGGTGCAGATGAAGTCCTGGTAGTGGGGCATACGGAATGTGGTATGGCTTCCCTTCACGCTGAGACCATGATTGGACATATGGTTGAGCGTGGCGTATCGGAAGAAGTCATGACTACTCTGGAGAACTCTGGCATCCGTTTGCAAAAATGGTTGCGCGGGTTTGACAGCGTCGAAGAAGGGGTAAAACATACTGTGGAAGTGATCAAGAAGCATCCTTTACTTCCTCCCAATGTACCCGTCCACGGCATGGTTATCGATTCTGCTACAGGTGAACTTGATCTTGTCGCTGAGGGGTATGGACAACAGGCATCTCTCTAAATGGTTTGGAGTGCGGACCTTATGGTTCGCACTTTTTTTGTCTAAATTAAGGCAGTTGTTCTGTCAGGTTGTCAAACCATACAGTTTCAGTGTACACTTTTTATGAAAGCGGTCAAAGAAAGTAAAAACGATTGTTCTCTCTGACCTAGCCCTAATATTAAGGAGACATGTGCATGAACATACTTTCCTACGGATTACTCGGGCTGCTTACCCGCGAGGAGTCATCGGGCTATGATCTGATGCTGAAAATCCAGCCTCATTGGCAGGCGAAACACAGCCAGATCTATCCACTCCTGTCCAAGATGGAAAACGATGAGTTATTGGCCTCCCGCTGGGTACAACAGTCTGACAAACCGGACAAGAAAATGTACGCAGTTACGGAAAAAGGCATTGAAAAGCTCTTGGAATGGATGATTACTCCTGTTACCGCACCGGTTACACGCGATGAATTTAATTTGCGTATTTTGTGTGTTGGCATAGCGGAAGACGGAAGCATGAGACGCATTCTTAACGAGCGTAAAAGCTGGTTTATGGAACGCATACGTTATTTCGAGGATCTGAAGTCACGTATACCTCAGGATAATCTTCGTGTAGGCAACCGAGATTTTGGAAGCTACATCCTGGTACAAAAAGGGTTAATGCACGCACAAACAGGCCTGGAGTGGTGTCATTGGGTTACCCAATTGCTTGATGGCCAAGCTGCAATTCAAGACCCAAGTCCTAGCGTTTCAGAAATTTAATAAAATTTGAAACGTTCCTGCAAGTTGACCGTATTACATGAGTAAGGCCCATTTTTGGGCGATTCAAACAAATTAATCGGGGGGTTACGATCTTTACAATGAAGAAAAAATTCGGAGTTAAACATCTAATGATGGTATTTATGGCCTTTACATTATTGTTCGCAACAGTGGGAGTAACGAATCCGGATTCTGCGGATGCAAGACGTGGTGGCGGATTCAAATCCGGTACGAAAAGTTATAGCAATACACCTAAGAAATCCGACAGCAATGTAAGCAAATCGAATACGAATAACAACTCCAGCAATGGAGCAGCTACAACGAACCGTGGCGGATTCTTCGGCGGCGGTGGCGGATTCATGAAAGGCATGATGCTTGGTGGTCTTGCTGGTATGATGTTTGGCGGATTGTTCGGTGGCATGGGCGCTCTGGGTAACATCCTTGGATTGCTCGTGAACGTTGCAGCAATTATGTTGATTGTTATGCTGGCTATGGCACTCTTCAGAGCCATCTCCAATCGTCGCAAACCTGCAGCGGATGGTCGTTATGACCGTCGCAATGATCGTGATGATGACCGTAACAGAAACGGACGGTACTAATCTCTATGGTTCTGAGCATGGATGAAATTGTGAATGCAATCTGTATTCATATGGCAGAACGTAAGGGTGTACGTCCAACCGATGTGAATGTAGAACTGAGTTGGGAAGAAGATACAGGTTATTCCGCTGAAGTTTGGATTCAAGGCCGTAGTCAATATCTGGTGGAGTCCAATATGATTGAAGCGATTCTTCGTTACCTGCACAGTGAATACAACATCCGGGCGTACCGTGAGAATGTACGACTTGATCTGGATGAAGAAATCACAGCGATCGTTAATCAATAAGATAGGTCACTCACTGGCCTGATATACGAAAGACCGCCTCCCCTCTGTCCTGACAGAGATGGAAGGCGGTCTTTTTGTTTCTGTATTTGTAGCTTTATTTGTGTGTCTATTATAGTCTCTATACGTCTCTGTGTTACGTTCTAATTCTTGGAAACTACGATTGTAGTTTAACCAGGCTGTAGTTCTTCTTACCTTTACGGATAATGATGAATTTACCGCCAATGGCATGCTCTGCCGACACTGTGAATTCAAGCTCCGTGATTTTCTCACCGTTCATGGAGATAGCGCCTTTAGTGACATCCTCACGGGCCTGGCGTTTGGATGGCTCCAACCCCAGATCTACGAGCCAGTCGACGATATTTTTCGCTTCGCCGTCCGTTTCGAATGTTGGCATTTCCTTGAAACCCTGCTCGATTTCATCTGCTGTCAGGGAACGGATATCACCACTAAACAGCGCCGCTGTAATACGTTTAGCCTGTTCGAGCATTTCTTCGCCGTGAACGAATTTTGTCATTTCTTCCGCGAGTGCTTTCTGTGCTTCACGTCTGTGCGGCTCTGTCTCTACCTTTTCAGCCAAAGCTTCGATTTGTTCTTTGCTGAGGAAAGTAAAGTATTTCAAGTATTTAATGACATCGCGGTCATCTGTATTCGCCCAGAACTGGTAGAACTCAAATGGTGTTGTTTTGTTCGGGTCAAGCCAGATTGCGCCGCCAGCTGTTTTACCGAATTTCGTACCGTCTGATTTGAGCATGAGTGGAATGGTCAGACCGTAAGCCTTCGCTTCAGATCCTTCTTTTTTACGAATCAGATCGAGACCACTTGTGATGTTACCCCATTGATCCGAACCACCGATTTGAAGCTGTACATCTTCGTTCTGGAACAGGTGCAGGTAGTCGAGTGATTGAAGGATCTGGTAGGAAAACTCGGTGAACGAGATTCCGCCTTCCAGTCTGCTCGCAACCACATCCTTAGCCAACATTGTGTTAAGGTTAAAGTTTTTGCCGTAGTCACGCAAGAATTCAATCACATTGATTTTGTGCGTCCAATCATAGTTGTTGACCATGCGAACCTGATTATCACCGTCTGTTACGAACAACTTCTTCATCTGCGCTGTCAGTGCATCCACATTCTCCTGCACTTGCTCCATCGTTTGCAAAGATCGTTCTGCCTGCCGGCCACTTGGATCACCAATCGTACCTGTAGCTCCACCAATCAGAATGACTGGACGGTGTCCTGCCAGTTGAAAACGTTTCAACATCATGAATGGAATGAGATGTCCGATATGCATGCTGTCCCCCGTAGGGTCAACGCCGCAGTACAGTGAGACTGATTTGGTTTCAGTCAACTCACGCAGTCCCTCTGCATCCGTCTGCTGGTTAATGGCGTCACGCCACTGTAGTTCATTAATAATATTCATGTGTATAACCCCTTTTCTATCCTCAAGATTCAGTCATGATCTACGTTAAATTACGAAAATTACACGCTAGAACGGCTTTTTTGGACACAAAAAAATCGCCTCCTTGTCTTCATTAGACACAGGGACGATTATCATAACCGTGGTACCACCCAAATTGCATGGACAACACGTGACCTTAACACGTTATCCATACCACTTTTGGCAATATATCGTTTGCCCAGCCGCTTGGCATTACCCAAGTACTCCAGAGTGTAATTCGCAGCCCTTGTATGTATCAGGTTCCATCAACCCCTGACTTTCTGTAACAGGGACAAAGCCGCTACTGCGCTCTATCAACGTGATTCATGTATTCAATTTATAGCAAGTATAGCCGAACGTTTCAGTCATTGCAAGACCAAGTATTAATCATCGAACAGAACAACGGATGAATAGTTAAAACCAGATTATATAATCATCATGTTCAATTTTCCGTGATAATAACCATAGGCTTTCTCCGCGATCTGATCCTCATTGTTCCAAAACTGCTGATCCAGCGCATCTAACTGCTGCTCTTGTTCCTTTGTCAGGAATTTAGGAATATCCCACAGTTCAGTAAGCCTTTCATCCTCTTTCAGATGCTCAATGCAGCCGTATGCTGACGTTATAATCTCCACGACTTGAGTCGCACCAATGATATGTAATGCCCGCAACGCGTAACGGTATACCTCTTCCCCCCAGTTGCAGAAAAACTGTATAAAACCGCCATTAAAGACATCCGCCTCTAATAACCATAAAGCAGCAATGTCCTGCTCGTTCGAAGTCAACGATGCCCAGCCCTGTTCAGATTCATTCTTTTTTTCGACAAATAACACAGCATAGTCATACCATACATCATTAATATCTTGCTCGCTCACGTAACACACCTCACTTTTCTTTATTTCATGTCCTCTAACTCCTGACGTTTACCCGTCTGATACCAATGTAAATACGGATCACCGATCTGCTGGAAGGCTTCCTGAACACCCCTGTTCAGGTCTTTCATCACTTCATTTGTATAGTTCAAATGCGTCTCTTTATTATCCACGCCATGTCTTTCCAACAACCCTACATGCGTCGCGGTGAAAATAATATCTTCCAGCAACCAATAGATGACTTCATCCGGCTGTTTCACCCGTTTCTCCAATGAGACGAGACCACGTTCGTATATTCGAACGATATACGCATCTTCTCCACTCTCTACATAGGGCACCCCATCCCATTTAAAGGTCTCAAACAAGCGGTTAACATAGTTCTGCATCTGTTCCCTAGGGAAAGATGTAAGCTCTAAAAGCTGTAAAAGGATGTCTGCCAATTGTTGTTTGCTTAACATATTGGACATGAATGCACCTGCCTCTATAAAGTAACGTCGATGACAGAATGAAAAATGAAAAAGCTGCCCCAGACAGCCTCTTCATATTTATTCCTACTGTTCAATCAGGTCCCACAAAAAGTCTGATACGAAGTATTACATTGTGCAGGTAGTTCGGCATATTCAGCCTGTTCAGGTGAGTGTGCAAACGGATCTGAAAGAACTGCCAAAAGCTTCTCCATCACGCTAAGGTCTCCGTGATTCTCCGCACGCTCAAGGGCTTCCTCGACCCGATGATTTCGGGGAATGACCGCTGGATTGCTTGTTCTCATCAACTGTCGAGAGACTTCCTTCTCCTCTCCCTGACTGTCCAATCTTGCTTGCCACCGCTCATTCCATTCAGCAAATTCTGTCGTGCCAAACAAAGCTGTCCCTTCCAACCTATCAAAGGTCAATGCCAGGAACGTATTCGTGTAATCTGCACTATGCTTCTCCATGAGTTCAAGAAGCTCCTTGATCAATGCTTCATCTTCGGCCTCTTCATCCAACAAGCCCAGTTTGGCACGCATTCCCTGGAGCCAATGATGATGGTACAATTCAGAAAATTGTGCGATAGCATCCTGAGCGAGTTGCACGGCCTGTTCTTCATCTTCATGCAACAACGGCAGAAGCGTCTCGGCAAAACGAGCCAAATTCCACCCGGCAATATACGGTTGATTACCATAAGCATAGCGACCTTGCCTGTCAATGGAGCTGAATACGGTCGAAGGATTGTAAGCATCCATAAAGGCACACGGACCATAATCGATGGTCTCACCACTGATCGCCATGTTATCCGTGTTCATCACGCCATGAATGAAACCAACACGCTGCCACTGGGCAACGAGTGCCGCCTGCCGTTTAATCACTTCCTGAAGGAGCAGAAGATAGCGATTCTCAGCTTGAGCAACATCAGGAAAATGTCGATGCAACGTATACTCAGCCAATGCCCGGAGATCGTCGATAGACCCCCATCTTGCTGCGTACTGAAAGGTTGCTACCCGGATATGACTGGAAGCCACCCGGGTTAAAATGGCACCCGGCCGCTCTGTTTCGCGGATAATGTTTTCTCCTGTTGATACCACAGCCAGACTGCGTGTCGTTGGGATCCCCAGTGCATACATCGCTTCACTAATAATATACTCTCGTAACATGGGCCCAACAGCAGCACGTCCATCTCCTCCACGAGAGTACGGTGTTCTCCCTGAACCTTTCAGCTGGATATCCACTCGCTCGCCCTGTGGCGTAATCTGTTCACCCAGCAGCAAAGCTCGTCCATCACCAAGCATGTTAAAATTGCCGAATTGATGTCCTGCATAGGCCTGAGCCAGAGGCTCGGCTCCTTCCGGAATCAGGTTACCTGCAAAAATTCCCGCTCCTTCATCACTGTCAAGAGACTCCACATTCAGTCCCAAGCTGGATGCAAGCAGTCTGTTGAAAATGATCAGCTTTGGTGATTCAACAGGCACTGCGCCCTGACTTGTAAAAAAGGGTTGCGGTAACTGCGCATAACTATTCTCCAAGTTCCACCCTTTGTTCAACGTTTCTTGTTGCATGTGATCACAACTCCTTTTCTGCACCCAAGGGATATCCCTTGGTTATATTGTAGCCTTGTGAACCAATGCTCATTTATGTAGTCGCATGGAAATTCAATTCAAGAGGTTGTTGACTTAAACGAACATCTAAAATGTTCTTGATGAAACTTTAGCATATTTGCATGCCTTTTGCATTCCTCATGAATCGTAAGCACCAAAAAATCCAAGAGGTTTCTTTGCCAAGTGGGGTCATTCCCTTTCACTCCACTTCCCAGAAAACCATCTTGGATCTATTCCGCTTACTTACTACCAGATGACACGTCTGTTATTACAAGGATTACGTATGTGCTTCCTGAGCCTGTACAGGCTGTACTGGCAAGCTCTCTTTTTTCAAAGCGAGGTTAAAGAAGACATTAAGCAGGATGGCTGACAGGCTTCCTGTGATAATACCATCGCTAACAATAATCCGAATACTTTGAGGAAGCTGGGCAAACAGATCGGGTACAGCAGTAACACCAAGCCCAAGTGAAACGGAGCAAGCCACGATCAATAGATTGGATTGTTTGCCAAAATCGACGTTTTGCAGCATTTTGATCCCGGATGAGACGACCATTCCAAACAGGACAACAGTCGCTCCTCCGAGGACAGCACTTGGAATAATGGTTGCAAAAGCAGCTACCTTCGGAATGAGTCCCAGAAAGACCAGAATACCTCCAGCTGCAACAACAACATTGGTCGTTTTTACTTTGGAGAGCTGAACCAAACCAACATTCTGTGCAAATGTATTGTATGGAAAGGCATTAAAGATGCCGCCCAGGACAAACGCGAGACCTTCTGCGCGATATCCCCGTGCCAGATCTTTTTCGTTGATCGGTTGATCACAGATTTTGCTCAAAGCCATAAATACACCTGTTGATTCGATGATAACCACCGTACCTACAATAATCATTGTAATGATTGGGCCAATTTCGAAGGTAGGCCATCCAAAGTAAAAGGGTTGAGGTAAATGGAACCAGGAAGCTTCCTGTACAGAGGCAAAATTCACTTTTCCCATAATGGCTGCGATGAGGGTCCCAACGATAATACCAAGGAGAACAGCCAGGGATTTTACAAAACCGCGAGCATATCGATTCAGGATTAGAATGAACAGTAATACACCAAAGGAAAGCGCCAAATTGTCCAAACTTCCGAAATTCTCGCTGTTTGCTCCACCCGCCATGTTTTTAATGCCGGTTGGGATTAGCGCAAGACCGATGATGGTTACCACTGTACCGATCACAACTGGCGGAAACAATTTGACGATTTTGCTGAAAAATACGGCAAAGATGACGATAAATAACCCGGCTGCGATGATCGACCCATATATGGCAGGAATTCCGTATTGCGATCCAATCGCAATCATGGGTGTCACCGCTACAAAAGAGCTTCCGAGCACCGCTGGCAAACCTATACCCAGATACTTCCCTTTTCGCGCCTGAAGCCATGTTGCAATTCCACACGTTAACAGGTCAATGGATACCAGATACGCCAACTGTTCTGCAGTCAGATTTAGTGCTCTGCCCACAAGCAAAGGCACCAGAATTGCTCCCGCATACATCGCGAGTACGTGCTGAATCCCCAGTGAAAAAACTCTCATCTTTTTGGTTTCTTTCATCCCACGTGCCCCCCTGAAATTAGAATCAACAGAACCGCTGCAAAATCATGTTATGTTGATTCACATTATATAAACTATTCAGGGAAGTTCCATGATTCATAACATAAAATTGTGATAAGAGATAAAGAGTCCAACTAAAATTGGGCGTGTTGTACAAAGGATCACCCCACATCATTCGCATTGCGTCATATTAGTTAACATTCGTGATTGAGCAACAACCTATTTACTCCAGAAGAAGTATCTAGAGATGAATAACTTCCTCTCGTCACTCCATTTCTGACCAATTGCGATAAGCATGCTGGTGAGCTAGAATGTTCATTAGCAAAGGATTGGTGATTCGCATCGTACATATCAACAGAAACAACGAAAATTCCAAATATTCGTTACTCGAACATTCATCTTTTAAACTCCGACATATTCAACATATCAAAAACACTGCCACCGATTGGGAGCTTAAACTCCAGTTCATTGAATCCCACTTGTTTATTGTTGCAGCAAGCGGACAAGGATGGCTTACCCTTGATGGACAGTACATCGAATGGCAGGAAGGTAGTGTATACATCTGTAACCCTGGTCAACTGGTACAGGCAGCAGCACAATCGCTGGATGAACGCGGACTTTACCTTCTGCGATTCGATATTATCAAGGATTACGATTCAAGGACGACTGACTCCGTTCGGCCAATCCAAGGCGAACTTCCTTTTCCTATTAAAGAAAAGATTATTCTTTCTTCACCAGTTTCTATAAACGCTTTGTGCGAGAATATTACGAAATACTTGCAAAGCGATGATCAACTGAAGCAATTTCGAAGTCAAATTTACTTTCAGGAACTCCTTTATCACCTCTTTCAAGATGACCTACTTGTTCATGAAAATGATCCGGAGGAAGTTCTCGAATATGTAAAATCATACATGGAACAGCATTATCAACAAGAGTTAACGATTGAACATTTGGCAAAGGTCGCAGGAGTAAGTTCCCGTCATTTTATCAGGCTTTTCAAGAAAAGGTATGGATGCAGCGCAATTGAGTATCTGGCTGTTTATCGAATTGATCAAGCTCAGAAACTTATGAAAATGGACAGTGAATACCGACTCAAGGACATCGCCAGTCACGTAGGTTATCCTGATGATATTTATTTCCGTCGCAAATTCAAACAGATTACGGGTATCCCTCCAGCCACATATATTAGAAATAATAAGCAAAAAATTGCTGCCTATAACCCTTTTAATATAGGACAACTGTTGCCCTTAGAGATCACGCCTTTTGCCGCACCTGGGGATCATCCCTGGACTGATTATTACAAGAGAAAGTACGGAGCTGATCTGGTTCTATCACTGAATTCAATTGAAGCGGTTAAAAGAGAAGAGCTTCTCCTCGCTAATCCGGATTATATTATTGGAATTGATAATATGGTTTCCACTGAGGAGCAGGCTTGGATTAAACAAATCGCACCTGCCTTTTTCGTGCCCTGGATGGACCACAACTGGCGTGAACATGTACAGCTGATTGCGGAATTTTTGGACAAAACGGCCCTGGCTGACACCTGGTTTGAAAAATACGAACGGAAGTCACGCTTTGTAAAAGAACAAATTCAGTACACTATTAAGGAGGATACGCTTCTTGTAATTAGAGTCACAGGAGATACATACCACATTTTGGGATGTAGGAGTCTGGCTACGGTCTTTTACGATGATTTGCACATTGCTCCTCCACATGATATCGATCGCTTGATGCCCGATCATAGGGTTACACCTGCAGAGCTCGCAAAATACGATGCTGATCGTTTAGTGATTATCCTCGATGATGATGCACGCTCACAGTTGGGTTGGCAATTACTCATGCAATCTGAACATTGGCGTAATCTCAAAGCGGTCCGAAATGGTCGAATCGATTTCCTCCCTACGTATCCATGGATAGAATACACGGCATTTACGCATGAACTGGTTTTGGATGAGGTGCTGATGCTTTGGCGTAATCGTGCATAAAACGTTGTCGTGATCGTCAATATTCCGTAAGATGAAAAACATTTATACTCCTTTTATGTGATAATGATAATCAATCTTATTGTGAGATTGTCAATTGCAATTTTATTAGTTCAAGGGGAGCATCAAGAAATGAAGCAAAAAAGAGGTTGGAGTACGAGCATCATTATTGTATTGTTAATCGCGCTGTGCACTGCCTGTGCAGGAAGCAAAACAGGGTCAGATACTTCAGGAACTGCCACTGGAGATTCCGGCACACCAGAAACAGCGTTATCCGATAAAACTCGTGTTGTAGCTAGTGAAAAAGGAGATATTAGCATTCCTGCTGATCCCCAAAGAATTGTTGGTCTTTCAGTTGTTTACCCGGAATTTCTGTATGCTCTGGGTGTAAGACCTGTTGCGGTACAGAACTACCATCCAGAGTTCCCGACTTATCTGCAAGAGGCATTGAAAGACACATTGAAGACCGGGCTCACCCAAACACCTAATTTTGAAGCCATTCTATCCACGCAACCAGACCTTATTATTGCTCCTGCCTGGTGGTCTGATAAGGACTATGATCAATTGACTGCCATTGCTCCAACCGTTCTTCTGCCGCAGCGAGACAATTGGCGGGATGAACTGCGAGATATCGCTGAAGTTCTGGGCAAGAAAGATCTGGCTGAAAAGGTCATCACAGATCTGCAGGTTCAAGAAGCAGAAGCCAAGAAGAAACTAGATACCCTGGTGGGTGATGAAACGGTCATGTATATGATGATCATGGCTGACGAGATCGTTATTTATGGAGAAAATATCGATCGGGGCAAGTTCATTCATCAAGAGCTGGGGTTAAATCCGGTCAAAGACTTTCCACAGAGTGAAATGAGTGTCTCGATCTCTTTGGAAAAGATTCCTGAGTACAACCCTGATCATATTATTTTGCAATTGGATGATGAGTCCAGTGATAAAGTTCAAAAGAGATACAAGGAAATGATGAATAGTTCGTTGTGGGAAAATATGACCGCAGTCAAGAAAAACCAGGTATATACGATGGGCGGCAAGGAATGGTTTAGTCTGGGCATGTCTCCGCTGGCAGATAGCAATGCAGTAAACGATGTGCTTCAAGCTTTTGAGAAGAAAGAAAATTAAACGTGGATATAGACTAGCTGGAGAATCGTTATTTCCTGACTTTGCATGGTCTCGATCCTATGCATATGCTTCTTACCATTTCTGCTGCAGATCTTCTTCACGAAAATCAAATGAACCGTTTGCTCGACATGTATGGCCCTCTGATCAAGTCAGATGAACACTCTGTCACCGCAGCTTTTTTCTGCAACTGGTATGCTTCCGTATGTAGTGCGCTTCAGAACATGCTGTTTGGAGATGAAGATTATATTTACGATTTGTCTTTATCTAATATCAGTGTGCAACTGTACATCCAGGAACAATACCCTTTGTTTTCATTTAAAATCAAAAATACAAAGCGTATCCAGATTCCCAAGCATAACCGTGAGGAATGGTGTACACAGGTTCTACAAGTATTCTATAAAGAGAATGTACGGCTGCTGTTAGAAGCGTTATCTGGCACAACTCAGATCAACGTACTCTCTTTATGGGGACAAGTCGTCAGCACTTTATACAGTTACATGGAAGAAGAACTATCCGGGACATCAGATGAGAATAACAAGCAAAGTATTACTTTCCAAAAACATATTCTTCGCCATGGGTTGGATGCCAGTACCTTGGGACTGCTAAAAAATCCGTTTGAAATCAAATTGAGATTTACCCAGCATATAAATGACCCTGGTCGGCAAGTTTTGATCAAACCTTCCTGCTGTCAAGCATATCGTCTGGATGCCAAATTCGGATACTGCTACGTTTGTCCCCGCCTGAAAGAAGTGGATCGAGTATCCATGCGCGCAGGATCATGCGGTTAAATGAGAAATAGAACAGGTCATGTTGAGAAGCAATGTCTCGACATGACCCGTTTCTATTTTCGGAAGTTGTGCTCTATCTCTTAATCTCTATCTCTAAACGTTGCTCCATTACCTCTCCGTTCTGGTGAACCCTCTCCGTAAAAAACACTTCTTCTCTGTTCATCAGAACAACGGATGAAGCTCTGGTTCCATAGTCGAATTTCTCACTTCTAACGAAGATCGGAGAAAGCAAACGTTCCCATTCCAATGGAACACCTGTATGAGGTAGATGCTCATCCACTGAAGGGTCTGCCATTTGCAACAAACCTAATATTTCTTCTGTCAGGGTAGCTTCGTCCTCCCCTTGGATGATTTTCTCCAGCCCTTCTTTTCCACGCTTCACCTTGGGCCAATCCGTATTAATCAAGTGATTACTAATCCCGTATATTCCCGGTTTCAACTTCATCACAACATTACCTACATTAGAATAATAATAGAGGTCGTCAAGATCACCCACTAACAAATTGTAGCCAGGATAATCATTTCGGCTTTGCTCCGCATGTTGCATATACTGCTCAGGTGTGGACGTTCCCTTTAAAAAATCAGCAACCAGATCTCCTCTTGAGCCCTTGGCATGTACATCTTCATTCGGATCACGATAATTCGTGGTAGCAGCCAGACGCCCCTCTGTGGTTACGCCCATCCAGGTTCCCATTTTCGACAAATCCCGGCCAGCCAATATATGAGGATGATCTTCCCAATAGTGTGCTTGAGCCGTAGGTCTGTGATAGAATTCATCCCTATTTGATCCCAATATAAGCGGATACTTTGGATGCATGTTGTAAGCAAATAAAATTAAACACATGGGAATCTTCAACTCCTATATTCGTTAAACCTCTGATTTCGCGCCTTTAAATGGCATAATCAACTACAATTACATCTTCCACCCAACCATCGAGGGAAGCTACAAATGCCTGATGAGCAGGATGTGGACCATAGGCGCGCAATGCCTCCTGATCTTCAAACGTCACTCGCAAGCCAATCGTGTAACCTTGGATACGGTCCGTTTCTTCCGTTGCATTGATCCCTGCAGTCAGCGCGACAATCCCCGGTATTTGTTCCTGTAACGCGAGCAATTGATCCACCCATTCCTGCTGTTTAGCTAGTGTGGTTTTATCGTTAAATTTAAAAACAACCAAATGTTCAAACATCTTGTTATTCCTCCATATCCATCCGAATATTAATGCAATTTCGTTAAATAAAGTTAATTCAACAATTCCAATCCACCCATCATATAAGGGACCACTCTGTTGGCTAATTCAGCCGGAGATTCCTGCCCGCCTTCAATATTCCATCGATACGTCATTCCATAGATCGACCAACTTAGCGTGGTTGCCGTAATTTTCAGCGTTTTGGGATCTACATCACCCGCTACTTTGCTCAATAATTCAAGAAGGAATTGCTCCAGTTGAGTCTTGATGTTCTCTTCAATAATTGGTGCAACTGTCTCATATTTTTTGATGCAACCATTACTTGAGACGTGATAATCACATAATGAAAATATAAGCTGCTGTATGGTTTCGGCTGATAACCGGGCATCCGGGTTCACTCTTTTCGTCACATATTCCATAAAAGCATCCGCTAAAAAGGCTTCAAGCAGTGCATATTTATCCTGAAAATGGGCGTAGAATGTAGCCCTGTTAATTGTGGCTTGTTCCGTAATGTTTTGAATCGTAATGCTGTTGAAATTTTTAATATTCAATTGGTTTAAAAACGCATCAAGAATTAATTGACGCGTGCGGATTACACGCGGATCATTCGAGTTTGGAGACAATACACCAGACATGTCCCAATCCTCCTTTGTACACAAAATATTTGGTTAGACTCCTTCATTATAGATAAGTGTTAATTGTTCAACAAGTGAAAGTAAGTGCAAAGACACCATACAATAATCCGTGTCTTTCGCTTAAGCAACAAAATGCTTCGATTGTTGGTTGAGCATGCCTATACACCTTGTTAAGATTGCACTTGTACCCGCTTGAAGGTGCATAATAATGGAGGTGCTTAGTTTGAGTAATCAACAACATAACGTTATTTCTACGGAGCTTCTGTTCCAACCATACACTGTTCAAAAGTTAACCCTATCCTCGCGCATCGTCATGTCCCCCATGGCTCGTGCCTTCTCCCCGGATGGTGTGCCAAGTCCCGATGTAGCTGCATATTATCGCCGACGTGCCGAGCATGGTGTTGGACTCATTATTACAGAGGGTGCAACTATTGAGCATCCGTCTGCATCAAGTGAGCCTAGGCTCCCTCATATGTATGGAGAAGCAGCTCTTCACGGCTGGGCTGAAGTAGTCAAACAAGTCCATGAAGCTGGCGGCAAGATTTTCCCGCAAATTCTGCACTTGGGTATTACCCGCCCTTCTGGATCTCAACCTCACCCAGAAGCTGAATCTCTTAGTCCATCGGGAGTTGATATGGAAGGTACTCAAGTAGGTGCGCCCATGACGGAGGCAGAGATCGCAACTGTGATTCAAGCTTATGCAGATGCAGCAGCCAATGCACAAAGCATTGGTTTTGACGGAATTGAGCTTCACGGTGCACACGGTTTTCTGATCGATCAATTTTTCTGGAAAACAACGAATAGGAGAACAGACCGCTATGGCGGTGACCTACAGAAACGAACTCAATTCGCGGTTGAAGTTGTAATGGCAGTTCGTGCTGCGGTAGGTCCTGATTTCCCTATCGCGATGCGGATTTCCCAATGGAAGATGAATGATTATCAAGCCAGACTGTTCGACACCCCCGAACAACTGGAACAATTCCTTCATTTGCTGGTTGACGCAGGTGTAGATATCTTCCACTGCTCGACACGACGCTTCTGGGAGCCCGAGTTTGAAGGATCTGAGCTTGGATTTGCAGGTTGGGTGCGAAAGCTAAGTGGTCAAACCACCATTACCGTCGGTTCTGTGGGTATGCCAGATGAGCCTGAAGCAGGAGCAGATAAAGCAACACATCCAGGTATGAGCGAGCTTATGAAGAGATATGAGCAAGAGGAATTTGATCTGGTAGCTGTAGGACGTGCACTCCTTGGTGATCCGGCATGGGCTGCCAAAATACGCGAAGGACGCGTATCCGAGATTCAAGCTTTTACACCTGAAGTACTCGCTACGTTACACTAAGAACAATTAGTTATTGTTCCCAGAGATTTCTTCTCCCCTATATATAGGTTTGAACTCATGAATCAACTATACTAAGCAAAGGGCTCGCTTTCCCTCCGGGATTGCGGGTATTTTGTTTTTATAGATATCTGTCCGATCAAACACTTCGAGCAATAGCAATATCGTTCAAGAAAATTCCTTCTTTGCAACCTATAATGACGTTAACATACCAGAAAGAAGGTGCATCATGACTCGGGAAGTCCGGACTGTCGTATTTGATACCGATCTACAGCTAGAAGCTTATCAATTTGACGGCATTATGCAGAAGTTTCCCAATCATTTTCATGACTATTACGTCATTGGATTCATTGAGCAAGGCAAGCGTCACCTCGTCTGCAACAACGAAGAATACATTCTGAATAGTGGTGACATGATTGTTTTTAATCCACATGATCCGCACGCCTGCGAACAGGTGGATGGCAGAACCCTCGATTATCGCTGTATCAACGTCCAGCCTGAGGTTATGCGAGAGTATGTGAGAGAGATTACTGGACAAGCTTACTTGCCACGGTTCACATCCCCCGTTCTCTATCAAAGTGAACTTGTGGGTTCCCTGCACGAGCTGCATCAGATGATTCTGGAAGAGCAATCGGATTTCTGCAAAGAAGAATTGTTACTCTTACTACTGGATCAATTGCTGCGAGATTATTCGGATGCTGAACCACCTGTTTCCACACAGGATGTGACCACAGAGATCAGACGCATATGTGATTACATAGAAGCTCATTACATGGAGAGCATCTCACTGAACGAGTTAGCCGATTTGACAGAGATGAGCAAGTACCACCTGCTGCGTTTATTCACTCGCCAGAAAGGGATATCACCTTACCGTTACCTGGAAACGATTCGCATTAATCAAGCCAAACGTCTGCTGGAACAAGGTCTGCTTCCGATTGAAGTAGCTGCACAGACAGGATTCAGTGACCAGAGCCATTTTACGAATTTTTTCAAAAAACTGATCGGCCTGACACCCAAGCAATATAGACGTATCTTCAATCATGATTCGGAGTTGAAACGAGCCACCACTAACATCGTATGACAAGTCATCTTGATCATCAAAACACTAAAGCCTCTACCGGACATTTACTCGCTTTGTTTACTATACTCATCTGGGGAACTACGTTTGTCTCGACGAAGGTTCTGTTGATTGACTTTACTCCAGTGGAGATTCTATTTTTCCGTTTCCTGATCGGATATTTAATACTATTATTGATCTATCCACGTTCACTGCGGATCGCCTCATTCAGAGAAGAATGGTTATTTATTGGAGCAGGACTATGTGGGGTGACGTTATATTTTCTTATTGAAAATATTGCTCTGGTGTACACAACAGCTTCCAACGTGGGTGTTATTGTCTCCATTGCCCCGTTCTTCACTGCCGTACTCGCACACTTCTTCTTAGATGGTGAGAAGTTAACTCGCCGCTTTATCATCGGATTCGGGATTGCTTTGAGCGGCATAATACTCATCGCACTGAACGGCAGTTTCATTCTGCAACTGAATCCGATAGGTGATCTGCTTGCTTTCATAGCACCTGCGGTATGGGCGATCTACTCTGTGTTAATGCGGAAAATTGGCGAGCTTCGTTATCACACCATTGGCGCGACTCGCAAAGTGTTCTTCTATGGCCTGATCTTCATGCTACCAGTTCTATTCTTGTTTGAATTCCATTGGGAACTCGGACGCTTCACGAACATGACCAATCTCTCCAATATTCTCTACCTCGGTCTGGGTGCCTCTGCGTTGTGTTTCGTGACCTGGAACCGGACTGTGAGTCTTCTTGGAGCTATTAAAGCGAGTGTATATATCTATCTGGTGCCTGTCATTACTGTTGTGTCATCTGCACTGATTCTTCAAGAGCAGATAACCTGGGTGATTGTACTCGGTGCGTTCTTAACCCTATTTGGCTCTTACATTTCAGAACGAACAGGACACAAGCTTAACAACAAAAACACTAATCCGCATAGGGGTTAGTGTTTGCTTCATTTTTCACTGATATAACTGGACATCGTGTGTGACCACCGTTAACATGCAGCAGAAGTCATTCATTTTATCTCATTCAATTGAGACAGCAGAATCTCCAGTTCCTCTTGCTCCAGATGACGCCATTGCCCCCGCTCCAGTTGATCCAGCGTAATATTCATAATTCGCACACGCTCCAGCTTGAGGACTCGGTACCCCAAGGCTTTGCACATTCTGCGGATCTGCAGGTTGAGACCTTGTGTCAGAATAATACGAAATACATTGTCACTTTGTCTATACACTTCGCAGGGCTTGGTCACCACATCCAGAATCTCAACGCCATCCGACATGGACTTTACAAATTCGTCGGTTATGGGTTTGTCTACAGTCACTACATATTCTTTATCATGATTATGCTCCGAACGCATCATCTTGTTCACAATGCCTCCGTCATTCGTAAGCAAAATTAACCCCTCAGATGCCTTATCCAGCCTGCCTATCGCGAATATGCGAGAAGGATAATTCATATATTGAATGATGTTCCCCTCCACATGTTCTGCTGCTGTGCAGACAATACCGATGGGCTTGTTCAGAGCAATGTAGACAGGTTCGCTGTCATTACGAGGAATCAGCTTGCCATCAATGAGTACCACATCGTGAGGTTCAACTTCCGCCCCTTTTTCACATACCCTGCCATTAATCGTTATTCGTCCGGCCGCAATTAAACGGTTCGTTTCCCTGCGGGAGCAGAATCCCGTTTCACTTATGTATTTGTTAATTAACATGTGTCACCACTTCTCATCTATAGTATTGCCACTGGTGCTTAGAGTGCTGGTACGTTCATTCGCTTCATGCAATGAGTTAGTACCTTGTACTGATTTTCATTCCACATCATCTCATTTATACTGAAACGAAGCAATGATTGGTTATATAAAAACACATACAACGTTACATAGGAAAGGCCAAAATACACTCTGGAAGGAGCTTCTCATGTACAAAGTTACTCGAATTACAGTTGACCCCGATGATCCAAACCAAGACTCTGGCATGTGGATTGGTGGAGACACTGCATACGTGTCCGACTGGCCGCTCAACCCTGAGGGGCAGCCTTTATTACATCTGTTCTCCATTAATTGCAATACACTTTCACAGCAGGTCCATATCCCTTCTTTACCACAAGATAAATATATCTCGGTCTTCTCGACCTACTCCGCCTCCGAATACTTTCTGGATCAGGTAACCTATACGGGAGATGAGCTGGAATGGAACGAGAATATTCTCGCCGGGTGCACTTATGTCTCGGTATCTTCGCATCCACTCACTTCCGTATGTCCCGTTCCACCCATTCCGTTAAGCGGCGTACGTTTGATTGAAATGGAGTTAGACGATCAGGCATTCCCTGCATTCTCATTTTTTTCTCCCACTTTACCAAACGGTGTGAAAGGAATTGATCATTTGCTAGAGGAACATCAACTGGTGTGTCAAATATATTCCGGAGATTTTCCTGAGCCTTATCGGGATATATTGGGTCTTCCCGATGCAAACGGTTATTTATTTTTGCGAAGGGGTCCCGAGTCTGCTCACGCGCCATTCGATGGAATTTTCTTTGTACAGACTGCTTAATAGCTTACGTGGAGTCAGGTATCATTATATAAAATGGCTAATCAGAACGTTTCCCGTCTACCTAGACAGGGAACGTTTTTTTATATATGCACGTTTTACTATTCTCGATTAATACAGATGCCAAACCCTGTTAAAAGGTCATATGGATTGGATCATATTTATCCTTTCGACACGAAATTGTTTTAGAAAAAACTTAGCACGAGAAATATTTCTTTTCATCAAAATTTAACATTATTTTACAACAAAAAGCATGTACATTTGGACAATTATGGTATAAGTTATATATGAAATAAACATTAATTACATAATATAAAATTTATATCCAACTAGGAGGCGGGCTTTTGAAGAGAATATTCGCTCTAAGCTGCGGTTTTTATCTGTTAATCGGCATAACCAGCGTTGTGCTCGGTGCACTTCTTCCTGTTTTATTGTCACATTATGAGCGCGGTTACAGTGATGGCGGATTTTTGTTGTTTCTGCAGTTTCTTGGATTTCTTGTCGGTGTAATTGTAGCTCCTGCCCTGACAGCCCGTATCGGAAGAAAAGCGATGCTGACCCTTGCCCTAATCTGTATTGTAGTTGCTTATATATTACTCGGTTTTTTGCCATCCTGGTCTGTAGTTCTTCTTCTCACAATTATCGTAGGTTTCGGTTCAGGTATCATCGAACCCTCTGTAGGTGCATTCACGATCGAATTCACTGAGAATCAAAAGGCGGTCGCCATGTCCAAGCTGGATGTCTTCTTTGCTCTTGGAGCACTTCTCATCCCGGCTGTCGCTGCTTTATTTATCTGGATGGATCTGTGGCATCTTACTTTTTATACGGTGGCCGTGTTGTCACTGATTCTCATGCTGCTGTGGATCACTATGCCCCGGCCAGCCGCACTGTATCTGGAACAGGCTGGTGAGAATACAGTGGCACATGCAGCAGGTAAAGCCCGATATTCGAGAAAACATCTGGGTCTGCTGACAATCTTCGTCATCTTCTTTTTCATCTACATGGGATTGGAACTGGGATTGATGAACTTCCTACCCTCCATTCTCGTAGAACGACTGCACCTTCAGGAATCTGTCGCATCGCTGAGTGTCTCCATCCTGTGGATTGCGATGATCATCGGTCGTCTTTTCTCCGGGAAAATAGCGGAAGCCGTCAACTATATGCCATTCCTGATCTGGAGCACGGTTGGCACGCTTTTGTTTACTGTCGCTATGGTATTTGTAACTGGACAGTGGGCAACGTATGTGCTGATCTTCGGAACCGGTCTGTTCATGTCAGGGCTGTTCTGTATCGCACTAGTCTACGCAAATGTTCTGATTCCCGGTATGACCGAGCGGACAACCAGTATCCTGATCGCATCGGGTGGTATTGGAGGTGCCATCTTGCAGTATGTGACTGGATGGAGTATGAGTACAGGGCCTGTCGTGAATACAATCTGGATTTTGGCCGGATTCTGTCTGATCCTGCTGCTCACATTGATGGTCTCTCATCTATGGACTGTAAAAAATAATGCAGTACGTACTGCTCTCGCACAACATAGCAAGGAAATGTAAACATCGTTTCTTAAGGGAGGTGATGCCCGCATCATCCGGATTGTTGAGCTTCGTTCGAGCTAGTACACCATTATATTGGAGGAAATCGTATGCAAACTTTAACCAACAACCGCTTCATAGCCGGAAAAGGGATTAAGTTGATTGACGATTCAGGTGTTGAATACCTGGATGGCGTGTCGGGCACGTTCAATCTGTCACTGGGCTATAATCACCCACATGTTGTCAGCAAAATTCAGGAACAAGTCGGCAATCTGACGCATATGTCTTCCTCCTTCACTGAACCGTACGTAAATGAAGTACTTGATCACTTAATCGAATATGCTCCAAACGACATTAATGCCGGATGGATGCGGGATATCACTGGTTCAACTGCCAACGAATGTGCAACCAAAATTGCACAGAAGTATACCGAATCAACAGACATCATCAGCCTGTATCTATCCCATCATGGGCAGACCCAATTTGCCACCGGAATTTCGGGAAATGCCTTCCGGCGGAAACGGTTCCCCAATTCGGCTGTGGCTAACGCTGTCCATGTACCTGCCCCATACTGTTATCGCTGCCCCTTCAAATCTTCAAGCGGAGACTGCGCCTATCAATGTGTTGAAGCCATCTCTGATGCCATAGAATATGCCAGTTCCGGCTCAGTCGCCTGCATGATTATTGAACCTATTCTCGGGAATGGCGGCAATATCATTCCTCCTGCCGGATATTTCAAACGACTGCGTAAACTGTGTGATGAGTACAATATTATTCTTATTGCCGACGAAGTACAGACAGGCATCGGTCGTACCGGAACCATGTTCGCCAGCGAACTGTTTGATATCCAGCCTGATATGATTACCCTTGCAAAAGGTCTTGGCGGGATCGGCGTACCTGTTGCTGCGGTATTAATGCAATCCCGGTTGAATGTGCTCGAAAAGCACGAACACTCCTTCACCTCAGGAAGCAATTTGATCTCCGTAACTGCTGCCAAATCCACCTTGGAAGTGGTATCCGAACCCGGATTCCTGGATGCGGTGAAACGTAAAGGTGAAATTTTGGGTGAATTGCTGCAAGAATTGGCAATGAAATACCCAAGTATCGGTGAAGCTCGTGGTGTCGGGTTAATGTGGGGGCTCGAGATTGTAGGTGACGGTAATGAACCGGATACGCTCAAAACCAATGCCATTGTTGACCGCGCTTTTACAGATGAGCATCTGATCTTGAGAAGTTCAAGATATGGCTTCGGCAACGTTGTTAAGGTCCGGCCTTCCCTTACCACAACCGAAGACGAACTGGTTGAGATTGTAGAGCGGCTGGATTCAGTGCTCGCCAGCGTTAATTAAAACATTTCAATGCAACTGTTCGAAGTGGTCGTTTCGGTTACGAATCGTTCTTATGATCGCTGTTATCCACGGATTTTCTTGATTTCCCTTTCCCAAGGGAAAAATCCATTGATAGCATATGCTTCCGAAGCAGCTTTCTTTCAGAAAGCTTTGAGGCGAACACTTCGCTTCTCCAGAATCGATTTCGTCCCTTCACTACTTTCGTATCTTGAAAAAACTATTTTAAGATGAATCGCTATTTTTATATTTTATATAATTATAAGGAGGTTATATCATGCTTGCATTGGTATACAAATCGGCTTGGGATGTGGCGCTTGAGGACCGGCCTGTTCCGGAAATTACAAGAGATAATCAGGTGTTGGTTCGTATTCGGGCGACAGGTGTATGTGGTACCGATCTCGGTATTGTAAGCGGCAAATATCATGCAGTTCCTTCTGTCATTCTCGGTCATGAGTCTGCCGGGGAAGTCATTGATGTTGGCTCTGCGGTAACGACATTACAGCCGGGCGACCGTGTTGTGATCGATCCTACCTACTATTGCGGACAGTGTGACATGTGCAGAACAGGCAGACAAAATCATTGCACACACAAGTCTGTTACCGAGACAGGTGTGAGTGCTGACGGAACATTTACAGATTATTATGTGACCGAGGATCGTTTTTTGTACAAATTGAAGGACCATGTGAGCTATGAAGAAGCAACTTTGACGGAACCACTCAGCTGTATGCTGACGGGGATTAATCAGATTCATCTACTGCCGAATTTCAGAACAATCATCCTCGGTGCAGGCCCGATTGGCATTCTGTACAGCTACGCGCTCGCTTCCAAAGGGGTTACCGGCTGTCTGGTCGACATCTCCGAAGAACGCTTAGCCATTGCCGGTTCCATTGCACCTGATCGTTGGGAAGTTCATTCATCCTTCGAAAATGCCATAGAATCACTGTCACCCGCAACCCAGCAGGTCGATATGATCGTTGATACAACGGGCGTTGTGGGCACACAAGTACTTTCCCAACTCGCCAGCGGCGGTTACCTGATGCTGGTTGGTCTGAGAGATGGAAACACATCCTTCAATCCCAAGGAAGTTGTGGACCGCAGTCTGAAAATTATTGGTTCCATCGATTCTCTGGGGACATTTGCTACCGCACATTATATGATTGAACAAGGGATTATTCCGGCAAAAAAAATCATCACCCACTCCTTCCCGTTGGAGGATTACGAAGAGGCATTCCGTACACTTGGCTGCGATATTCAGGGACGCACACTTCAAGCCTCTTCACATGCCATTAAAGTTGTGCTGCAATCCAGCGGTTCCAGTTTCTAAAGTGGAAGGTTAACCATGAATGGATTACATTAGAGACATATGTTTACACAATCCTGGAGGAGGAATACAACATGGCAGCAAACAAAGAATCTAACGGACTGGGAGCACCCAATGATGACATCATTCAAGCGGTCATTTTTGACATGGATGGTGTACTAATTGACAGCGAACCGATTTATTTTGAGATTGAGCGCAGCTCTTTTACCCATTTTGGAGCAAGGGTGACTGATGAAGAACATCATACCTATGTTGGAGTTACGCTGGAATCCATGTGGCAGCAAGTACTGGACAAACATCAGCTGACAGCTACGCTGGAAGAAATATTTGCTTATCATCAGCATAATGTGATGCAAACCATGCTTGCCCATCCGAACTTGACGGCGATGCCTTCCGTGGAACGCTGGTTAAGTTGGCTGCACGAGCAGCACATCCCCATAGCGGTAGCTTCTTCCTCTCCACGTGCACTGATTGATTTGATCATGGACAAAACCGGACTTGGACAATACTTTGAGGTGCGAATGACAGGTGAGGAAGTTACAAACGGCAAGCCGGCACCAGATATTTTCCTGACCACCGCTGAGATGATTGGTGCATCCCCTTCGAATTGTCTGGTGATCGAGGACTCGCGCAATGGTGTTCACGCCGCAAAAAGTGCAGGCATGCGTTGCATCGGATATCTCAATCCGGGATCAGGCAATCAGGACTTGTCCAAAGCCGATCTTCTGATTTCCAGTTACGATGAGTTATGGACATTGAAGGACACACTGCCCTTTGAAGGCAGATTGCCAAGCTTGTCAAAGCTTCGCTGAGAAGATCGTAATTTAGGAATGAGTATTTAAAATAAAACAACCCAAACGGCTTCAATTCATTTGAATTGGAGCTGTTTGGGTTTTGCTTGCTGCAATGGGTATTACATGAGGACACATGCTGTAATTTCAACTAAACCGAAAGATCGAGACTTCTACCCAGATTGGGATGAGGAGCAGGCATTGACTTCAACATTTCCGCCATCTGCTGGCCTTGCTGCTGTGCCATGTCTTTCGTAATCGACATCACTTGCAAGCTTGCCGACTGCACTACTGAAGCTTGGCTCATCGCCATTGATAATGCTGCAATATCCATGTTCTGCACTCCTTTCACTTTCTGATTACATAGATGTACTTATTATATATCGGTTAGAAGGGAGGAATTGTTAAAAGGTCGATCACAATGTTGATCCGACCACGTAAGAGACTTCATTTCTCCATCTACAGTAATTTTCCAGTTTCTTCATTAACGGAGCATAAAAAGGGGCGTCCCATAAGTCATGAGCATGACTGAGGACATCCCTTATTAAAGTTATTTTATTCTAATGAACCTGGCACACGCTATTCGCTCTGATTTGCACAGGTCTGTGGTGTAACGAATCACAGAGACATTATTTCGTCGATTGGGTCGTTTTTTAGGTTCTGACACCCTGATATGATGAAATAACGTTACTGAGGTTCGTTAAAGTTTGCCATTCACATCGAATCTACCTCTTAAGACGCGTCAGATTTGTTAGCGCTTTGAGTGAGGAGGAAACTCACTTTTGGAGCGGCCCATTACTTGTGCATTAATAACTGTTCGACGTACTCAACGCAAGTTCGTTTATTTTAACTTCCGGGTTACTTACCACCTGTTGAATCATGGAAATAAAGTGTTTTTGAATCTGTTCAACGGTAGATGGGTCATACACATTGGCATTATACATCAATATGATCTTCATATTTTCATGGGGTTTGACAATCAAGGTAAAATCAAAACTATTGTGTTCTGTACCCCCAACATTCATAATCTCAAGCGGTATTTCACCTTTCTGACCCAGACTCTCCATTCGGTTCTCTACCGGGAAGTTCTGATATACAACAACATGGTTAATCAGAGATTGTTTTTGCTTGGTCAGATTTTGAATATCATATAACGAATACGTATCATATGCATGTGACTCCACAGCTTGTGCCTGATTCCTTTTCATTAGAGATATAAATGACTCATCAACCTGAGCCTGGATACGAACAGGAATCGCATTAATAAATAATCCAATCATGCTTTCGATCCCAGGAATGACAGGCGGTCTGCCCGATACCACACTTCCGAAAACAACATCGTTGCTTTCATTGTATTGCTGCAACAATACACCCCAGGCCGTCTGCACTAACGTATGGAGCGTTACATGCTGCTGTTCTGCAATCTGTTTCATTTGCTCGACCAGTACATCATCCAAATAACAGTTTAACGTTCTGGAATCCTGTCTTTCATGTTTCGGTTTGATTTTTTCTCCAGGCAATTTCGTTTGTCCTTCATAACCCTTCAGGTAATGAGTCCAATACGTTATTGCACCTTGATGATCTTGCTGTTCCAACCATTCAATGAATTGACTATATGGGGTTAATAGAGTCACTTGAGGCTTTCTATTTTCCCGAATTGCAAAGTAATTTTCAAATATCTCTTTGCTTACAAGAGACATACACCAGCCGTCCATCAAAATATGGTGAAAACTCCATATGACGCGGTATTCCTCAGGCTCTATTCTCAAAACAGACATACGGATTAGCGAATCTCGTTGTAAGTCAAATCCTCTTGCCTTGTCCTGCTCGATATACTCGTCAACATACGTTTTACGTTGCAGCTCACTTGTGCCAGCTACAACTTCATAGTTAAATTCAAATTTCTTCTCTTGATACACGATTTGAAGAGGGATATCCACGAAATCACTGTAAAAATTAGTTCTTAATATCGCATGCCTTTGCATTAATTGATCTAAACTTTGCGCAAAAGAGGTAACATCCAAATCTCCACGCATATCAAACATGATTTGTACAAAGTAAGCGCCCGAAATTGGATTCCGTTCATTTTCGTACAACATTTCCTTCTGTAATGGTGTAAGTGGGTACACATTTTCGATTCGACCGATGTGCCCAGTGTGTTCCACGATTTGATCCAATTGATCAATGGTTAATGACTTGCATGAAATATCACTTGGCGTAAGCTCGGTTTGTTCCTTCCTTACACAATGTTCAACGACTCTATTAAGACCTTCCTTATAGAGACAAGCCAATTGCTCCATCGTTTCCCGGCGATATTGTTTTGAGCTATAGTTAATGGACAGCGACAACCGACCCTCTGTAACAATGCCATTGATATTAAGCACAAATGGTCTCTTGTTGTTTTCACTTACGGATGGTCCGCTGGAAAAAGGCGAGAATTTAATGCCATCTTGGCCCGAATCCTGATTCACCTGTCCCATATAGTTGAAACTAATTTCGGGATTTTTCGCTAACTTGAATCCTTCATTTCCATGTGACAAATACCTCGAAATCCCGTAACCAATGCCTTTGGTTGGGATCTGGCGCAGTCCTTCCTTGACGGTCTTAATCTTCCTTGATAAGTCAGCCCCGGACTCCATTGTAATCATAACGGGGTACATACTCGTAAACCATCCCACTGTACGCGTAATGTCCAGCTCTGGCAGGATGTCTTCTCTACCATGCCCTTCCAGATTTACGAGGATTTCTCCCATGCCTGTCCAATCATGAACAGCCATTCCTAATGCCGTTAGCAATATATCATTAATTTCCGTATGGTACGCATGATGTGTTTGCTTTAATAATTGCTCGGTTTCCGCTGCTGTCCAATGAATAGTGATCGTTTCACTATCTTTGCCAATCGTCTCATCACAATCCATATCTTTAGGCAGCGGGCTTAGCTGGGCCTGCTCCACACGACTCCAGTATGGATTCTCTTGCTTCATCGCCGGGCTGTCTGCAAACGTCGACAATTGTTCTGCCCATTGTTTAAACGAGGTCGTTTTTTGAGGAAGCCGAATTTCTTCACCTCTCAAGAACTGGTCTTGCCCTGTCTGAATATCTTCATATAAAATACGCCATGATACCCCGTCTACCAACAAATGATGAATGGCAATAAGCAGGTGATCCCCTTCAGCACATTGGAACAACCCAAGTTTGATCAAAGGTCCGTGAGACAGATCCATACCACTCTGAATTTCTTTTGCTTTATTTTCAATGAACGATGCAGGATCTGCTTCTGTTTTGAGGTCAACGATTTCAAGGCTGTATAATCCATCTTCGTCTGCCCCTCGATTCCACGCTTCATATCCGCCTTCAGGCGCTTGTCGATAAAGGATGCGGAGAGCATCATGCTGTTTAACGATCTTATCCATGATGCTGTGAATGAAGCGAACATCAAACCCTTTTTCACGAAAGAACATCATTTCCTGATTGTAATGATGTGCATCCACCATATGTTGATCAAAGAACCAGCGCTGAACAGGTGTCAGCATCACTTGTCCCGTAACTTCCCCTTGGTCAGAAATAGTGCTCACGGAAGTAACGTGTTCACTCAACTCCGCTACTGTCGGATAGGTGAAGAAATGCTTCATTTCCACTTTATACCCTGCTTGAAGCAGTCGTGAGGAAACTTGAATACATTTAATCGAATCGCCCCCGAGTTCAAAGAAATGATCTGATGTGCTAACCTTTTGAACACCAAGCACAGCTTCCCAGGCAGAGACGATCGCTTGTTCTACAGCGTTTTGCGGCGCCATATACTCGGTGCCTTTTTGCATACGTTCTTGTGGAGATGGCAATGCCTTTCGGTCAACCTTCCCATTGGAAGTTAACGGTATATGCTCTAATTGAACAAAATAAGACGGGATCATATAATCCGGGATTTCATGAGATAATGCCATTCTGATTTTCTTCGCTGTCAGTGAGCTGTCGCCTTTCCAGTACGCACACAACTGCTTCGAACCATCCTTATGCTCACGGGCAATAACGACTGCTTCCTGAATGGATTCTATTTGCAAAAGCGCAGTTTCCACTTCGCCAAGCTCAATTCGGTAACCGCGAATTTTCACTTGATGATCGATTCGTCCCAGATATTCAATATTTCCATCCGGCAGCCATCTTGCGGCATCTCCTGTGCGATACATTTTCCCTTTTGTAATCCAGGGATGATCAACAAATTTCTCTGCGGTTAAATCAGGCCGGTTCAGATAACCTCTGGCAAGCCCCTCACCTGCTACAACTAATTCTCCCTGAACACCGATCGGTTGAATGCGTTGATGTTTATCCAAAATATAGGTCTGCAACGTTGGGATTGGTTTGCCAATATTGCTCTTTCCAGCATGTATTTCAATGTCGGTTATTTCCTTATACGTTACATGAACCGTTGTTTCGGTTATCCCATACATATTAATTAACTGGATAAATGGATATTTCAGCTTCCATTCCTTCAATAACACGGGATTGAGGGCTTCTCCTCCAAAAATCACTTTTCTTAATTTCAGATCTGCTGCATGACCTGCCAGTTCTTCCTGAAGAAGATGATAGAAATACGTTGGCGTTTGATTCAATATCGTCACTTGCTCGATTTTTAACAATTGTAGAAATTGTTCCGGACTTTTTGCCGTCATTTGAGGTACGATAACCAGTTTTCCGCCATAGAGCAATGCTCCGTACATTTCCCATACCGAAAAATCAAAACAAAAGGAATGGAATAATGTCCATGTATCTGATGCATTAAAATCAAACAAATTTTTACTATTGAACAACAATCGCACCACATTTTTATGTTCAATACATGTCCCTTTTGGTTTACCTGTTGTTCCTGAGGTATAAATTACATATGCCAGGCCTGTTGGTTTAGCAGTAATTCCCAAATTGGAATAATCTTCATGATAGGACTCAGGTAGATCCAGGCAAACGACCTCTCCTGCAAAAGAGATGCGTTCTTGCAAATGACTTTGCAGCAATAATACATGTACGCCCGAATCCTCAAGCATGTAGTTTACACGATCCTCTGGATATTCAGGATCAATCGGCACGTATGCGCCACCCGCTTTCAAAATCGCAAGGATTCCTACAACCATGTCTAGCGAACGATCAGCGATGATCCCGATTAACTGATCATTTTGAATGCCTTTAGCCTTCAACGTTCTTGCCAATTGGTTGGCTTTCTCGTTCAGCGCTTGATAGGTCACATGTTGATCCTCGAATACAACCGCAACGTGTTCAGGAGTTCTTGCCACTTGTTCCTCAAACAGTCCATGAATCGTTTTGTCCATTGGGTATTCAGCCATAGAATCATTAAAATGTTCCAAAATTTGAGTTTTCTCCTGTGTTGTGGTCAAGTCAATGTCATGGATCGGAATATTCGGATTGTTGACCACTTGCTCCAACATCTGAATCAAGTGACCTTGAATGCGTTCTACGCTTGCCCGGTCATAGACATTAGCATTGTAATAGAACATGCATTTCATCGATTGGCCTGGTTTAATAATCAGGTTAAAGTCATAGTTCGTTTGTTCGTCTGCTTCTACATTCGTAATCCGAAGAGCTGTCTCCTCCTGATCCCCAAACTGTTCCATAATGCCCTGTACAGGATAATTTTCGAATATCAGGATATGATCAATCAAATTTTGCTTTTGCGATGTTTCCGCTTGAATCTCGTATAACGGATACGTGTCATGTGGATGCGAAGCGACAGCTTGTTCCTGATTCCGCTTCATAACCGCTGCAAATGTCTCGTTAGCTTGAGTCTGAACGCGTACAGGAATGGTATTGATGAATAAACCAATAATTCGCTCAACTCCAACAATCGCCGCAGGTCTGCCCGACACCACGCTTCCGAATACAACATCCTCACTGCCGTTATATATCTGTAGCAACATTCCCCAGGCTGTTTGCATAAACGTATTCAGCGTCACCTGATTCTGACTGGCCACTTGTGCGATTTGTCCGGTTAATTCCTGACTTAATGTACAAATCATATGCTCTGAATGATATTCATCACTCTTCGTAATCGAATGTTCTTTTGGCAAAGTGGTCTGCTCATCATAACCTTGCAAATAGTCACGCCAGTATTTCAGGGACTCTTCATGATCTTGGTTGTCCAGCCATTCAATATAGTGTTTGTATGGAATCGTACTCTTTGCCTCCAGTTTTCGTTGTTCCTGAATAGCAAAGTATCCATCAAACAACTCCTGGATGACAAGAGACAGGCACCAGCCATCCATTAAAATATGATGATAATTCCAAATGAAACGATAGGTTTGGTCATGCGTTTGCAAGATCGAGATACGCATTAACACATCCTGAGACAGGTCGAAACCTTTTATTTTATCTGCTCTTGTATAGTCTGCCACGTATGCTTCACGATCTTCTTTATTCATCTCACGCAAATCTTCGTATGTTAGCCCATTCCGTTTATGACGGTATACCACTTGCAGAGGTCCATTATTCCATTTGCTATGAAAATTTGTTCTGAGAATCGAATTACGCTGCATCAACTGATCCAGACTCTCCGTAAATGCTTCCACGTCTAACGGACCATGAAGATCCAGCGTAGTTTGAAGGAAATACGCTTCCGATTTTGAATGAAGCAAATGATGAAAGAACATCCCATTTTGCATTGGTGACAAAGCATATATATCTTCAATTTCACCAATGTGTTCCGATTCTTGAACAAATCCTTCTAATTCTTCAATGGTAATTCCTTTTAACGTTAGATCACTTGGTGTACATTCCCGCTTCTCCTTTGTCACACAATGCATCACGATTTCTTGCAGATGATCTCTAAAATATGTTACCACTCGCTCCATCGTTTCTTTTTGATATTGGGTGCGACTATACCGAAGTGACAACGTCAATTTGCCTTCCACAATTAAGGCATTCATATCGATAAGAACATTTCTTCTGTGATTGTCGCTTGCTGTTGCTCCGCCTAGATAGGGAGAGATCTGCATCCCGCTATTCTGAAGATCCTGATCAAATTGACCCAAATAGTTAAAACTAATTTCAGGATTCAAGGTAAAGGGCGTTTCTTGCTGATGTGCACTTAAATATCGTAAAATACCATAACCAATCCCTTTTTTAGGGATTTGACGAATCATTTCTTTGTTTGTTTTGATGAAAAGAGACATATTTGAACTTGCTTCCATATCAAGTACAACCGGATACTGGCTCGTAAACCATCCGATCGTTCGTGTAATATCGAGATCCGGTAAAATTTGTTCTCTTCCATGTCCCTCCAGATTGACCAGCACTTTATCCATGCCCGTCCATTGGTGAATAGACATGCCTAATGCATGGAGCAGCAAATCGCTAATCTCCGTTTTATACGCGCGATTCGCTTGTTTTAATAATTGTTCCGTTTCTGCCGCTGACCATTCCATCGTGATTTCTTCGCTGTCTTTTTCCAGTGCATGATCCGCTTTAAAATCTGTAGGTAACGGCTTATAGGTTGCTTGTTCAATTTCATTCCAATATGCAATCTCTTTCGTTATCGCATCACTGTTCACATACAACTGAAGCTGTTCTGCCCATAATTGGAATGAATCCGTTTTTTGCGGTAGTTGAATCGATTTTCCATCACTTAATTGTTCATATCCCCTTGATAGGTCTTCAATCAAAATTCGCCATGAAACCCCGTCGATGACGAGGTGATGAATAACGATGAGTAGATGATCTCCATCTGCACATTGAAACACGCCCAGCTTCATCAAAGGTCCACGTTCCAAAATGAACGTGCTTTGCATTTCATTTGCCTTCTTCTCGATTTCTCGAGACGGATCTGCTAATGACTTGAAGTCCATCACTTCAAGTGTATATAAGGATTCCCTTGCCAACCCTTCATTCCACGCTTCATAACCCTGTTCTGTAAGGCAATATACTGTACGAAGTGCATCATGATGCTCACTCAATTTATCGAATACACGGCGAAGTGTGACTTCATGAAAACCTTCTTTCCGGTACAACATCACGGACTGATTATAATGATGGGCGTCCACCTTGTAATGCTCAAAAAACCAATGCTGGATTGGAGTCAGCATCACTTTTCCAGTGATGATTCCCTGTTCTGACAGGGTACTTATGGGTTGAACATAGGGAATCAAGCTTGCTATGGTTGGATTTTTAAACAGATGATCCATCTGCACCTGGTAACCTGCTTGATATAACCTCGAAGAAACTTGAATGGATTTAATCGAATCTCCTCCAAGCTCGAAGAAATTATCCAAAATCCCGATGTTCTCTACCCCAAGTACCTCTTCCCAGATCGATACAAGTTGTTGTTCCACCATCGTTCGGGGTGCTTCGTACTCCATGCCCTTCAACATATGTTCTTGAGGAGCAGGCAGCACTTTGCGATCGATTTTCCCGTTAGACGTGAGCGGCATCTGATCCAGCTGTACAAAATAGGACGGAATCATGTGGTTTGGCAACTGCTGGGACAGCGCCTCCCGCAGTTCCCCGATCGTGATTGCATCCTCTCCTACCAGGTACGCACATAATTGTTTGGTTCCCGTTTCATCTTCTCTGGCTATGACGATGGCCTCTTTTATCTTGGTACTATTTAGAAGAGCCGTCTCCACTTCACCAAGTTCAATCCGATGTCCACGAATTTTCTCTTGATGATCCACCCTTCCTATATACTCTATGTTCCCATCGGGCAGCCATCTTGCGAAGTCACCTGTCTTGTACATTTTTGCTTCCGAAACAAATGGATCATCCACGAATTTCTCCGCAGTCAGATCTGGACGGTTCAAGTAACCTCTGGATAGCCCTGCTCCGGCTACACATAACTCTCCCTGAACTCCAATAGGCTGCAATTCATTCCGTTCTCCTAAAATGTAGACTCTATTGTTCGCAATAGGCTTCCCAATTGAGATATTTTGATCTGCCGACTTGATCGACAGAACTGTGGATACAACACTATTTTCGGTTGGACCGTATTCATTACACACTTCGATGCGTGGATTGATGCGCTGCAATTTGTGTATTAAGGCAGGAACAATCTTCTCTCCCGCAGCCACCACATTTTTCATGGATGCCCAATCTTCCGCGTTGACTTGTTCCAATAGCGTCATCAAGAAACTGGGTGGACTTTGGATGTGCGTGATTTGCTGTTTTTTGACCATCGTATTGATGGCTATAGCATCTTTACACTGTTGCTGGTTTAACAAATACACTGTCGAGCCAGATATCATCGGACCAAAGAAATGAGTAATAAATGAATCAAAAACGAAAGGATTCAGCATTAATACCCGATCATCTCCGGTAAAATGATAAAAATCCGATTTCCATTGCAGGGAATTCACAATGCTGGCATGTTCAATCATTACGCCTTTGGGATGACCTGTTGTTCCAGACGTGTAGATCATATATGCCAAATCACTGGAGATCGCTCCATCGTCCAAATTTAAATGATCCTCATAGTGATTTATTTCAGAATCCAGAATGACACATGTCCCTGCAAAATGTTCAGGTTCCTGTATATGACTTTGATGCAGCAACCAAGCCACTTTTGAATCCTCAAGGATATAGTGAATACGATCTGCCGGATATTCCGGATCGATTGGGACATATGCCCCGCCAGCTTTTAGAATACCGAATAAACCTATGATCATCTCAAGTGAGCGCTCTGCCATAATGCCAACGAACTGACCCGCCTGTACCCCCTTAGCTTGAAGCAATCGCGCCAATTGGTTGGATTTTTGATTTAACTCTCTGTACGTTAACTGTCTATTCTCAAATACGACTGCCGGATGTTCCGGTGTTCGTTCCACCTGTTCTTCAAATAATTGATGCATCGTTTTGTTCTGTGGATACCCCACCCTTGTATCGTTAAAGTCATATAACAGCTTGTTTCGATGAAACTCTGATAGCATATCAACTTGACTTAACTCCAGATCAGGTTGGTTCAGCACAATGGAAAACAATTGGTCAAGATGCTCTACAATTTGAACCATATAATCGCGATCATAACGATCATCATCATAAACTAATCTTAACTGAATGAAGTCGTTCCCGAGATCAAAGTGGAACATCGTCGCCGCTTTTACGTTATTTTCATCAAGGGCAGGATGAATTTCATTTAACGAAACCAAGGTATGAATTAGAGGTACATGGTTCGAATCATACTGAACATTTAAACGTTCAACCATTTTTCTGAAAGGGATTCGTTGATGCTGAACGGCTTCCGTTAAACTTGCCTTCACTTGATTAAATAAGGATTTGAATGACATCACATGATTGATATTATTTTTTAAGATAAGAACCTTATTCGAGAGCGATAGATCAGTGTTCTTTTCTTCCATCGTTGGTATACCAATAATCATCTTGGTTTCATTCGTGTATTTATATAACAGACACTGAACTCCCGTTAATAAGATCGTATAGATCGCCATAGGAGCATTTCGCGACATGGACTTGATTTTATATGAAACATCGGCTGACAAAGACTTATATATATCATTCTGGTGCTGCGTATCGTCTAGGTGTTTGGAGGTTGTCTTGCAATAAGGCAAATGAACAAGATGATCATCATCTTCAAATCGGCTTGCCCAATACGATTCCTGTTTCTTAAAAATAGACATACGGCACCCCGATCACTTGTATATTTAGGTTATTTTAGAAATCTACTTCAATTAGATCAGCCAGCGTATCCCCATCTATTAATTCTTCAACCAATTGAATCTTCTTGATTTCAATATGAGGGTCGTTGGCAATGGATGTTAATATGACCAATAGATTTTGTGACATCGCTTCAATCGTTGTTTTCTCAAATAAAATCGTACTGTATTCAAAGGCCACTTCTAACTTGTGTTGCAATTCGGTAACATACAACGTTAAATCGAATTTGGATACTCTCGTATTTGGAGCATAAGGCTTACAGGTTACTCCATCCATCTGAATCTCTGAAGCATCTGTATTCTGCAATACAAACATGGTGTCAAACAACGGATTCCGCCGAGCATCTTTGGTTACATTCACTTTCTCAATCAATTCTTCAAACGGATAATCCTGATTCTCATATGCGTTCAACATATTTTCTTTCACTTCCAGCAGATACTCTGTAAAAGTTTTATCCGCCGCAGGATAATTTCGAATAGCCAGTGTATTCACGAACATCCCCATAACCGGCTCCAGCTCGGCATGTGTCCTTCCTGCAATCGGCGTGCCCACGATGATATCTTCTTGTCCGCTGTATTTGGACAACAGAATGGTATAGGCGGCTAATAGAATCATGTATAACGTTGTTCCTGTCCGTGCTTCCATGTTTCTCAAGCCTGGAAGGATGTCTTCCTGCAAAACAATGTCCAATACATCTCCCGCATAGCTTAGCGTTTCAGGTCTTTCGTAGTCTGTTGGCAGATCCAATAGCGGGATACTTTCACCAAACACAGTAAGCCAATACTTCTCCTGCTTTTTCATCCACTCACTATGAAGTTGCATTTGCTGCCATTCAGCATAGTCCTTATACTGAATTCGAAGAGGAGAGATCTCCTCTCCCTTATAGAACTGGCTAAGTTCAGTCATCAGAAGATGCACGGATAGTCCGTCTGCAATGATATGGTGGAGATCTACCAGCAATACATGACGCTCCTGCTGAAGTTCAATAAGTCCCACCCTCATAAGAGGTGCTTGCCCGAGATCAAATGTGCGAACAAACTGTTCAATTCGATCTTCGATCTCTACTTCCGTTGACTCGATCAATTCAATTCCAAAGATAACTTTAGGGTATACGATCTGTTTCGGTTCTCCGTGTATGACTTTGAATCCAGTCCGAAGCGATTCATGACGATGAATCAATTGTTGGAATGCTTCTTCCAATCTGGTCCGATCAAGCGATCCTTCCAACATAAACATACCTGACATGTTGTACATGAGTTCCTTGCCAGCTTTGATGCTCATAATGTACATTCTCATTTGCGCCGAAGAAATAGGATAATATTCTTTTTCCTCCACTTGAGGAATGGAAACTGATACTTCCTGTTCCATTTGTTCAATAGATTGAGCCATCTGTTCAATGGTCTGCCATTCAAAGACGTTTCTTACAGATATGTGGATATTCAGCTTTTGATTGATTTTGGCGGCCAGCTTGGTCGCACGTAAAGAGTTGCCTCCTACATCAAAAAAACTGTCTTTTACACTGATTTTTTTCACGGCAAGCACATCCTGCCAAATAGGCAGCAACTGTTTTTCCACCCCAGTTCGGGGTTCTATATATTCACTTCCCGTTTGTATGTTTTCTTCTGGACTCGGAAGCGATTTGCGATCGATTTTCCCGTTCGATGTCAGAGGCATGTGATCCAATTGTATAAAGTAGGCTGGTACCATGTAATTCGGCAACACCTTAGAGAGGCTTTGTTTTAACTCTCCCACCGTCAGCGTGGAATCCGCTGTAAAGTATGCACATAACGATTTGTCCCCGTGATCATCCTCATGTGCAATGACGATAACTTCTTTCACACACTCTAGATCTAACAGCGCCGCTTCGACTTCTCCTACTTCGATCCGGTATCCGCGAATCTTAATTTGGTGATCCATTCTTCCCAGATACTCGATATGGCCATCGGGAAGCCATCTCACCAAATCTCCCGTTTTGTACATTGTCGCTCCCTGGACAAACGGATCACGTACAAATTTTTCTGCTGTCAGCTCAGGTAAATTCAAGTATCCTCTACCAATCCCATCACCAGAGATACATAATTCCCCTACGACGCCTACAGGCTGAACTTTGCCATGTTTGTTCAATACATACAGGCGATTATTTCCTAATGTTCGACCAATCGGCAGGTGAGCTCGTTGATTCGCTGTATCCAAGTGTTCTGGAAGTACACGGTATGTCGCAACATCCACACAACATTCTGTTGGACCGTACACATTAATTATGGCTGGCGGCGTGATCTGATTGAGAGCAAATAATGATGTGATTTCATTTACACTTTGCTGAGAAAGAGCTTCACCGCCAATAAGCATATATTTTAGCGATATGCCTTGAACGTTTTTTGCCTTCGAAAGTAATTTCAGGTGTGCAGGCGTACCGTCTGTCAAATCAATCTGGTGGTGCTGATAATAATTCATTAAATCTTGTCCATCCAGTACCGTGTCCTTGTCTACAATAAACAAAGCATGTCCTGACAGCAGTGCGCCAAAAATCTGCTTCACAGATGCGTCGAAATAGTAAGGCGCAAGTAAAGCGACATGCAAACCGCTAAGCTGATCATCTATAACTTGACTGTACAACGCTTTAACCAAGTGATGAACCTGACGATGTTCGATCATTACACCTTTTGGCATACCTGTTGTGCCTGAAGTATAGATCACATAAGCCAACTGCTCGGAATTCCCTGCGGGTTCCAGATTCGACAGATTAGCTGCGTAGGTTTCTTTATCATTCAAATCCATGATTTGGCCATTGAATGATACCAACTGCTTGAGATGGGTTTGCGTGACTAATAGTGTTGTCCCCGAATCATGCAGGATGTACCGGATACGCTCTTCAGGAGAATCCGGATCAATCGGTACATACGCCCCGCCTGCTTTTAGAATGCCAAAGATGCCAACGATCATCTCAATCGAACGATCTGTCAGAATACCTACAAATTGATCCTGCTGCACTCCCGCAGCTCTAAGCGTATATGCTAACTGATTCGCCCGTTCATTCAATTGACGATACGTCCATCGCTCATCTCCAAAAGCGACGGCTAATTGATCGGGTGTCCGTTCCACCTGTGCTTCGAATAACTCCTGAATGGCCTGATCCCGGGAATATTCTATGTTGGTATCATTAAAGTCATATAAAAGAACGTCCTGCTCATGTTCAGACAGCATTTGAATATCGGACAAGGCAATATCCGATTCGATCACAATGTCTCTGAGGATGTTGAACAGATGTGTTTTCATTCTGTCGATGGTATCCCGTTCAAACAGCTCCGTCTTGTAATTAAAGTGCATTTCCAGACACTCGTTATCATCCTCAACGATGAACATCAGATCATACAACGATACACCGACATTTAATTCTCTAACTTTAAAGCTGCAATCCTGTTCTTGCCGTTGATTCAACGCGGTATTTAAGAAGATATACATCGTATTAAAAAGTGCTGTCCCAGTGGTATCCCGACGTGTGTTTAATTTCTCTACAAGATTGTCAAAAAGATAGTCCTGGTTATCCAATGCATCCAGGGATTGTTTTTTAATTTCTTCGAGATAGGATCGAAACGACTTATTCCCCACCGGCTGTGAGCGAATCGCTACCGTCTGGATAAAGACACCTATCATATTCTCGACATCCGGATGGTTTCTTCCTGAGGTTGGCGTGCCTACAATCATATCTTCTTGTGCTGTGTATTGATGAAGTAGCACATTATACGCTGCCAATAACACCATAAACATCGTAGTTCCCGTTTGTTTCGCAAGCTTCTCCAGCGACTGCTTCAAGTGTGCGTCCAACACAAATGACAATCTAGAACCTGCCGAAGTCAAATGAGGTGTCCGAACAAAATCAGTAGGCAGATTAAGGTTCGGGAGTTCTCCTTTGAATTGATCTAGCCAATATTTTTCTTGCTGCTTATAAGACTCCCCCGCCAGAAATTCTTTCTGCCAAGCTGCAAAGTCTTTGTATTCAACCTCAATGTCCGACATGCTTCTTCCGTCATACGCATCAATCAATTCATTCGCAAGAATACCAACGGAATATCCGTCCGATATAATATGATGCATCTCAATGAGGATCTCTGCATGATCATCGTTTACACGAATGAATTCGGCACGTATTAATGGCGCTTTGGAGCAATCAAATGGTTTGGCAAACGCCTTAACATGTTGTTCGAATGAAGCAGAACTTTCCTGAGATCGTTTCACTTCAAAATCAATCGTTGGCGCGATACGCTGGTAAAGCTCTCCATCCATCAGATGGAAACTGGTGCGAAAAGCTTCGTGACGGTGCACGATTTGTTCCAATGACGAAATCAATTTAGCTTCATCGATATTTCCTGTAACCGTAATATGGCCGCACATGTTCTGAAACACACTATTCGGCTCAAATTGATCCAGAAAGTAGATTCGCTGTTGTGCAGCTGACGTCTCATAGAATTCCTTGACGTCCAATGCCTTAATCGGAATGAATGTTTCCTCATTCTCGCCTGTAATCAGACTGGCAAGCTGCTTCAGACGTTGGTTTTGGAAGAATTGAACGATTGAAATTTTGTGTTGAAACTGCTCATGTACCTTGGATAGCATTACTGTCGCCTTGAGCGAGTTACCTCCGAGATCAAAAAAGTGATCATGTCTCCCCACTTGATCGAGGGATAATACGTCCTCCCAGATCAAAGCCAGCTTTTTCTCCACGTCATTGACTGGAGACTCGAATATGGCTGCATGATTAACGTGAGGAAGACGCTCCGTAACAAACCGATTATATATTCCCTGTAATTGGTCCTGTTGCTCGGATGAGAACAACGTCAAAGACGAGATTTCAGCCTCTGGATGACTCACCATTTTTTGCAGCAAACCCTTAAATCCTTCAGACCACAATTTCATCATCTCAGGTCCAATAAGCTCGGTATTGTAATCAAAATCCAGGTACAATTCATGGCTAACATCCGTAATATTAAGAAATAAATCGTAAGAAATATGTTTGATCGGATACGACATGAATTCAGTCTTGATATTTTCAAATTGGAGATGATGAATCGTTCTGTCCATATTAAATAAAATCCGGGTATCCGGTGCAGTCATATGAGCAAGCTGTTCGGATACGAGGGTCAATGGAACATGCTGATGTTTCATGACTAGAGCCAGCGTTTCCTTGAGCTGAAGAACATGGTCTACAACGGATTGCTTCGTTAACAAGGCATGATGAACAGGTACAATGTTGACACAGTTGCCAATCAGCGTATTTTTTCGCATATGAGACTGACCCGCTGTAGGCACGCCGATAACAAGGTGAGACTGCCCTGTTAGTTGATGCAAATATAAATGAAACGCTGCAAACATTGTTACAAACAAACTGCTCTTATTATTGATGCTTAACGTTCGCAATGACTCTGTTAATTGATGATCCAGCTTAATAGAATATCTTTCACCGTCATATCCCTTGGGCACATCATCGGACGGTGCCGTTGGAAGTGTAATGTTGGGATAGGATAAGGAAAATTGTTCTTTCCAGAACTGAATCCCTTCGGTAAATGAGCCTTTTTCATGTTCAAGTCGTTGCCATCTTAAATACTCACGGAATGGAGTGGCTTCAGGTAATTGAACCGGAACTCCTCGGACCAGAGCAGAATAGGTATGTTCCAACTCTTGAATGAATACAGCAATCGACCAGCCATCTACAACAATATGATGAAATGTCAGCACCATAAGGTATTGATCAGTTGCCTTTTTAAGCAAGGTGATTCTAAATAGAGGTTCCCCATACTGTAAATCGAAGGCTTCATTTGCATCGGCAGATAACCAATTGGAAATTTCCCGTTCTTGATCCTCACCCGCATATGCTGAGAAATCCAACCATGTACATTGAAATTCCATTACGGATCTGATTTGTTGTGTTTCACGATCGGCATGAATGACTGTTCTCAGGGCTTCATGACGCTGTGCGATCTGATTCACGGCCTGATCCAGTGTGGAAGGCTTGATTCCACCTGTCATTTTTAAAATAACACTCTGATTTAATGCAGCATTCGCATCTTCCCCATGTAATGAAGTTAACAATAATTGTTGCTGCTCTAAAGAGAGCGGATATTCCGAAACAGGCGATTCACCAGGGATAAACCTCCACTCGCGTAGTTCATGGATCGTCTCTTTCACAATACTGATTATCGTATCCATGTCACCCATGGAATGCACAGTCGATATAAAACAGTTACGACCTTCCCAAATATATAAACCTTTATAAATTAAATGGTAGAAGAATAATTCCATATCTCCAAATGATATAAATCGAAATAAAGATCCATAGTTCACCATTTGCATCGGTACATTCGCTGTTTTGAAAAACGTATTTAATTCATTAACAAGATAATCTGTTTTTTCATTTAATTCCTTATATAAGGTTTCTGCTTCAGATTGAAGATACTGTAGTACCGTTAACATCACTCTCATCGTAAGAGGGTGTGTACAGAAGGTTCCACCGACAAACGTTTTCTTATCTGCGTCGGAAGGGTAAGAATCATCACCAAAGTTCCAGGTTCCACCATCTACCGGATTCATAAATTCAGCTTTACCCGCGACTATGCCAATAGGCAGCCCGCCACCGACCACTTTCCCATACGTAACCAAATCTGCTTGAACCCCAAACCAATCCTGTGCTCCACCCAGACCAATTCTGAATCCAGTGATGACTTCATCGAAAATAAGTGCAGTCCCAGTTTGATTTGTTATTTCTCTAAGTTCCCGTAAGAATTGTGTTGGCTGCATATCAGGTCTTCGACTTTGCACCGGCTCTACAAGCACAGCAGCCAATTCACCACCCAGGTTCTGAATCATATCCAGGGATTGCGGATGGTTATAATTAAGAATAATCAAATCTTCCATAGCGCTATTTACAATACCAGGAGCCATAGGCAGCGCAGACGATAAAGCATCCCCAGGATTCGCTACACCCAACACACCGTCATGTGTACCGTGGTAAGATCCTGAAAATAATACAACTTTGGAACGCCCCGTTGTTGCCCTCGCTAAACGAAGTGCAACCATAACAGCTTCTGTTCCTGAATTATAAAATGCGACACGTTCTACACCCGTTAGCTCGGAAATTTTAGCTGCGACATCTCCTGCCAAGTCTGACATAGGGCCCAATGGAGGCAATTGTTCCTGGAGGCTGTCTGCTATTACATTTTGAATAAAAGCTGGATTATGACCAAATAGATTCACACCAAATCCCATCGTCAGATCCAAATACTCATTCCCATCCATATCCCATAGCTTAGACCCCTCTGCACGCGTTGAAATGATGGGATACACCATTTCCTTCCAATACGAGCGAAATCCGGACACATTGCGATTATTCGCATGAACCAAACGTGTTTGGCCTGTTTTTAATTTGGAGCCTATGGTTCTTGCGGTATACTTGGCTATAAATTGTTCAACATACTGGTTCTGAAGCGGTGATAATCCGCTCTCTTCATGAATTTTCAACGATTGATACGGTATAAAAGGTTTAGCTTCCTTTGATTCCGAATTGGGTTGGATCTCTTTGGTTGGTTTGGTTTCATGATGTTTCATTTCCAAAAGAGGCGATTGAACAGCATTCATTTGCTCGCCTAACAGCACATTCAAACTTTTTAATTGAGATTCCATGAGCTGAATGGCAGACATTACAATTTGCTCCGACACATTCCCTGAGGATTTTGCCGTGTTTATATTGTTCACAGATGCCATATTTCGTTGTTCAGTATGCTCCTGAACTGTTTGATTGTTTATATTTTCAGATACATCATGATGCTTTATATTCTCTGACACATATTTAACTAAGGAATTAATATTTGTAAGGGTTTCAAAAAACATTTCCATCGGGATATTCAAACGGAACAGCTCTGAGATTTCCTTCTGAATTTGCACAAGAATAATGGAATCCAATCCCATTTGGAGAAAATGAGCTTGATGATCCAGCTCTTCCAACTTCAAACCAGATGCACGACAGATGCTTGTTTTAATCTTTAATTCAATATCGTTTGTATTCATCTCCATTTGAACCTCATTCCTCTCTGACCTATGTCCCGCTGGTATCGTATGTTTGACTTCAATCCAACAGCGCTTCTGCTCAAATGGATATAGAGGCAATGGAATTTTCCGAATGACTTCATGATTATAAAACCTTTCCCAATCAATCACTGCCCCCAGTATATATAACTGACCGAGTTCATTTAAAGATTCTGCCTTTCCCTGAACATAGATATGATCGCTAACAAGCGTTTTGTCTTTTTTGGCATAACCAAAATAAACATTTGGCAGTTTACCCTCTCCGCTTGCAATTCGTTTCAATTTTTCATGTAATTCTTGTGTACTCGTGACTACGATGGCAAGCCGATAATCCAGATTAGCCCTTCCCGTACAGGTTGTATAACAGATTTGTTGAATGGAAACATCCGTGTGATCGGTTAGATATTCATGATACGTTCTAACCAATTCATCCAGCGCCCGTTCCGTGGCAGCAGACAGAACAAATAGATGAGGCTCTTGGGACATTCTTTTATCTACGGTTGGGGAAGGAACATATTCTTCGAGAACCACATGTGCATTGGTACCACTGAAACCAAAAGAACTAACCCCGCATCTTAATGGACCCTCTTTTTCACCAAAAGCCATTAGTTCCTGATTCACATAAAAAGGTGAAGCTTCAAACTTAAGCAGGGGATTAGGCTTGTCAAAGTGAACCAATGGTGGAATCTTTCTATGTTGAAACATAAGAATAGATTTAATTAATCCAGCGATCCCCGCCGCTTCAAAACCATGTCCAATGTTAGCTTTGGCAGATCCGATTGCACAAAATTGTTTCCGATCCGTATATTTCTCAAAAGCTTTACGCAAAGCATTGAACTCAACCGGATCACCTAATTTTGTTCCTGTTCCATGTGCTTCAATAAAGTTAAGCGTATCAGGCGAAATGCCGGCTTCTTTCCATGCCTGTTCGATCACATTGGTCTGTGACTCCGGGTTAGGTGCTGTGATTCCTACCGTCTTTCCATCCTGATTAATCGCACTTCCCTTAATCACACCATAGATATGATCCCCGTCCTTAATCGCTTGCTGCATTGGCTTCAACATGACCGACCCAACACCTTCGCCAAATCCCGTGCCGTTGGCATCTTCGCTAAACGTTCTCGTCAATGCATCTGGAGATTCCATATCCAGTCCGATACTTATCGGTAATAATGCCGTTCGAATGCCGCCTGCGATTGCCATTTCACAGTCTCCGGCGAGCAATCCTTTACATGCCATGTGAACAGCAACAAGTGAGGAGGAACAAGCGGTATCAATCGTTAAGGCCGGGCCTTTTAAATTCAAGAAATATGCAATTCTGCTCGCCAGTACAGATGGTAAATTTCCAATGATATAATTTTTGGTTTCTGCGGGGTAACTCGCCGTCACGAGCCGTTCGTAATCATACCCAACTTTGGAATATCCCACGTACACGCCCACATTTCTTCCATTGATTCCTTCCCCTGCATACCCAGCGTCTTCAATCGTATGCCATGCCGTTTGCAAGAACATCCTTTGATTCGGGTCCATAAATTGTGCAGTTTTAGGGGTTATGCCAAAGAAAGAATAGTCGAATTGATCAATTTGATCCAAGTAACCACCCTTGATCCATTGAACTTCGCTCATTGCACTTCGCATGGATTGTATATAATCCGCTGCGTCTTTTATCCGACTTTCCGGGTAGTCCCGAATGTTATGCGTTCCATTTTCCAAAACACGCCAAAAATCGCTTGCATTTGATGCACCAGGGAGATTCAAAGACATACCGATAATAGCAATATCTTTGGATGGCGTATGATCCTCTTGAGTTTTGTTGACTTGCATGGTCTCGCTGTAACCTCTAGCCAGATATGCTGCCAATTCAGTTATCGAGGGATAGGTAAAGAGATCCGTAACAGCAAGCTCTTCTCCGTATTTTTGTTCTATACGTTCAGCGATTTGGGCCAGCTGTAATGAAGTTGCACCCATATCAAAATAGCTATCCTCAAGTTCAACCTTTTTCCCAACCAGCACTTCAGAAAATAGTGAAGTTAATTCACGTTCTATGACTCGAACCGAAACAGCAGCCTCTTCTTTTGTCTTGTCATTGTCATTCTTGATCCAGTCATGGATGAATGCAGATTCTGTTGAGAATTTGCCTGCTTCATACTGCTTGGCTAACTGATACCGCTGGATTTTCCCACTTGTTGTTTTGGGTAATTTTTTGATGGGCAGTACCTCTTTGACACTCCATCCCCCATGTTTATATAGATGTCTTTTGATTTCTTTAACAAGCGGTAAGAAGTGTTCGATCTTTTTTTTGTACACGACAAACACAATAATTTCTTCACTTTGACTATTCGAATCATACACACCACAAGCAGCAACTCTTCCGAGTTCAATATCATCTAATTGTATGGCGACACGTTCAATGTCATGGGGATATACATTTTTACCATTGATAAAGATAATGTCTTTTTCCCGCCCTGTTACAACCAGTTTTCCGTTCATGATAAAACCCAGATCTCCTGTATTCACCCATCCGTCGTGCGTTAATAACTTCTCCGTTGCTAGTGAATTGTTATAATAACCTTGGGTGACGTTATCCCCCTTGATTTGAATTTTTCCAATAACCAAATCGGGAACACTGTTCATTTCCTCATCGCAAATTCTAACATGGCAATAATCAATCGCTTCGCCAACGGCAACAAATGATGCCACATGTTCAGCATGTTTCTCGACTTCGATGACACACTCCCCTAAGTTCAGATGATCCCGGTGAACGTACACCGCAGTAAATTCTTCTTCTACCTTGGGAAAGGAGACGGCAACAGAGGCCTCTGCTAATCCATATACGGTAAACATGGCTGTTTTCTTTAAGTGATATGCTGACAATACATTTAGGAATTCATCACACACTTCGGGTAATATAGGTTCCGCCCCGTTATAAATGACTCTTACAGATGACAGATCCCATCCCTCCGCTTTGTCTTCGCGAAAGAAATTCAGGAAGTATTTATAACCAAAGTTAGGAGAAGACAGTATGGTTGCTTTGTGTTCATTTACTTTTTTCATCCATAGAATCGGTTTACGAATGAATAATTCCGTTGGGAGCAAGTGCTGATGAATTCCTGCCACGAGGGGTACGAGATGAAATCCAATCAAACCCATATCATGGGTAAGGGGCATCCAGGAGAGAAAACTATCGTTTGAACTAATTTGTGTGCCATTAATAGCAGCACAAGTATTATAAATCAGGTTTCGATGGGTGAGCATGACGCCTTTGGGATCACCGGTTGATCCAGAAGAGAATTGAATAAATGCCAAGTCATCAGACTGAGGTTCAACTATATTATTAATAGATTCATAATAGTATATGGTGTCTTGGATCAGATCCGTTCTGACTTCTAATTGATGATGGAAATCAAGCATGTCATGTTCCAAAACAAATCTCTTCATTTTATCCAGCACCTTCTCAGATGCAATCATGAAAGGGTTATTTAGCAAATTCCAAATACGGCATACTTTCAAGTTTTGTTCTTCATCTTCACCAATACTTACAGGGATAGGGATCATTCCACCGAGTATACAAGCCCAGAATGCGACTAAAAACCGTTTGTTTTCTTGAATCTGAAAAATAATCTCTTGTTTAGGTTTAATTCCGATGGCTTGTAGATAACCTAGATACCCTTTTGCCTCAGTAAATAATTGATGATAAGATATAAAAGTTTCGCGTTTGTCCGCATCGATAAAACGAATACCTCGGTCCGTTATTTTACCTCTGTCGCGGATAATATCCACTAATGTTTGAAACTGATTAGTATACATATCTCTCCTCCAAATGAATCATCTCTAACATGCTTATCTAATTATTTACACATATTCCAAGCAAAATTTTACCATAGAAATATATGTAAAATCAATCAATTCATTGTTACTTTTTGGTAAAAAATAGAGATTGATTTGTGGGTTATTGACATATTTATTACCTGACGTTTGGAGTTTCAACAAGTTCAGACGTATCAAACGACAAAAAAGACCGCCTTGTAACAAGGCAGTCTGGCGCTGTATTACAGATCCTGCGAGAGAATATACAGCATTACTAGATTGCATCAATCAACGCGGTTCCATCCAATGGAATTTTTTTTGCTATAATAATGGAATGACATACCTGTAGAGCATCATTTATCTCTTCTTCACTAAGTTCATATTCATTGTTGTTTACTTGTTCCTTTGCCCGTTGTAATTGGTGGAATAATGGCTCAACCGTTTGGGTGTATGATATCGAATCAGGGTTATAATTCCGGGAGATGAGTGCGGTTACCATGAGCTCAGACAACCATTTTTTACGAATTGTTAACAGCTTATTTTTTCTTTCATGTGTATTTGTAAGCATAAGTAAATCAGAAGGCTGACTTAGCGAGTAAGGTATAATACGCTTCGTTATTTTACTCATAAGACTAACTAACACATGTTTAGAACCCAACTCTATAACTTCAGTAACCCCATTTGCAACCAGATAGAGCATAGACTCTGACCATCTTACAGGCATCGTCATCTGCATGGTTAAATAATCCACGACAGATCGATCAGACTCATAGGGTGCTGCTGTAACGTTGGAAATAATCGGGTACTTTGCATGGGCATATTGATATTGATCCGATTCAACTTTGAATTGTTCTGCTGCGGTTTGCATCATGGGAGAATGATATGGGCCAGATACATTTAAAAAAGAATGTTTGGTGCCTTTGGATTCAGTTCTCTTTATAATTTCTTGTATGGACTGGCGATGTCCTGAAATGACAAACTGCTGGTCAGCGTTCATACAAGCCACACAGGCAGGACGTTCTTTTGTTGAAACTTCTTCGCACATGTTTTGAAGTGTATCTAAATGAATGCCTGAAATGGCGGCCATGGTACCTTTCTGATATGGGTCTGCATTGTGCATAATGATACCTCGCTGTCTTACCAGTTTAATGGCGTCATGAAATGAGAGAACACCTGCGCATACCAGAGCCGAATATTCTCCCAAACTATGCCCAGCCAAATAAGCGGGTTCCATCCCTATTTCTTGCATATACACCTGATACGCTATGACACTAACAGTCAAAAGTGCAGGCTGAGCATTCATCGTCATTGTCAAATCAGCCATGCTACCTTCAAAACATAACTTTCTCAAATCCAAAGAAAGGGCATCACTGGCTTCTTCAAATAACTTCTTAGCCACATCGAAGTTATTCCAAAAGTCTCTACCCATACCAACCACCTGAGAACCTTGTCCAGGAAACAACAGAGCTACTTTACTCATCCAGCATCCTCCATGTATTCAACATTACATTTCATCTACTACACTAATTCAGCCACTCATAAACCAATAAATTCCTTGTTTTCAAAATTAATGATAAACTTTCATTGTGAGTTATGCAATAATAAAGTCAAGAGGAGGGTTATCAATTCCTATGAATGGGAAGAAATTCGTGATCATTTTTGGACTCCTTTTTGGACTCTGTGTCGGGGCATTTAGTGTAGTTCTACACTGGATATTTACTGAAGCCTGAACATGACAAATAGACATCCCCAATACGGAGATGCCTGTTTTGTTCTGATCTGATCATTCGATGCTTATTATTCCTCATTATCTTAAGTATCTGAATACACTAATTTCAAGTTCAACGACAATTCCTTCAGATATGTGTGTTACCATCTTTTTCGTGTGAATCGGATTATCTTATCCCTCAATCAATCCATACTTCACAAAACTATGATACAATCCATCTTCCTCTACTGTTCCAGTAATATCATCTGCAATGGCTTTCAGACCTGGCTTCGCATTACCCATGGCAATTCCGACGTTACAAAATTCCAACATCTCGGCATCATTCATGCCATCACCGATGGCGAATGTATCTTCTTGGGTCATGCCTAAATGCTTCAGCAGATCGGCGATCGCAATGGCTTTGTGAATGCCAGGGATCATCAGTTCACCACTTCCTTCACCAAAGATCGGCACAGTGCACTGAATGACTTCGAATTTCCCTTCAAACTCTTGCTTGATCCGCTCAAACGGGATGGCTGAGCTCTCCAAGAAACATACTTTGTTCACGTCATCCTTGTAAAGGTCAGCCTCTCCATACGTCAATCCGGCAATAAACGGGTGCGGTTTCAGCTCCTTCTTCTCTCTGGCTACAGGGTCATTCTCCACATCGCCATAGATACGGCGTTCCAGGTGAGGTTGAAGATTGCTACTCGCATACAATGCCGAGTTGGATTCAAGGTAGAAGTCAATGCCGTTTTCATTGAAGAAATCGACCATATGTCGAACATCTTCCGCTGTCACCCTTTTGTGATATAACACGTCCTTGCCAAACTCCACATAACCCCCACCTGCACCAATCAGACCATCGAATCCGACATCCCAGATGGAATCATAAATTTCTGCTTTGGATCGGCCTGTACATAAATAGAGCAGATGTCCGTTCTCTCTAGCCTGTTTACAAGCCTTCTGTGCTGACAACGGAATGCTTCCGTCATCATCTACCAATGTCCCATCAATATCAATAAAAACAATTTTCCGCTTCGTTTCGTTCATCTGCCTAGCCCCCATCATGTATGTTGTATATGTCTATGTTGTTGTATACAAGAGTTATAGTATCATCAATCATTTTTTCCAAAAATGTGGTCAGAATTTCGGTTCTGTTTCCAATGGTCACTTACATGCCAACTTGTCCATATGTACGGTTTGCCAATCATCATCCTGCTCAGCAATAACCGTAAACCCTTGGCGTTTCCAGAAATCTACGGCTCCTGCCAAGAAGCGATGTGTATGCAAATACAGCGTGGTATAGTGCATATCCTTTACCACGTTCTCCAGTTCGTTCATCAACATCGAACCAATGCCAAACCTACGATACGCGGGATCTACATAACATTTTACTATTTCTGCAGCCGATCGATCTGCATATCGACCTTCCACAGCTTCGATACGTCCATCATAAGGTAATATTCCAATAGAACCGACGATGCCCGCATCCTCCATCATTGCAACAAGAAAGATCGAACCATCGGAGTGCAGATAATGTTCTCTGAACTGCTCGAAGTCCACAGGCAATTTCGTATGATCCATCATCGGAAACACTTCTCTGCGTACACGCATGGCAAAATCAATGGCGTCATGAATCTGGTGTACCTGAACTGGTGTGACTGTCGGTATACTCTGAAGTTGTGTCAATAAAACCACATTCCTTATCCTCTGTATTTAGGAGTTACCTCTCGGCCCTGCCTTAAATCTTGTTCATGCCAAAGCGGCTCTCTTCATATCATCTTACCGAATTTATCCCTTCCTATCAATCTATCTACACTACTATCCAAATTGCAAGAGTGCCCGCGCAGTCTGATAGAGTTCGCATACGATAAGGCGTGTCACAAATCATATTGGAGGGATAAACGCTCATGTGGTTATGGTTAGGTATTTTTGTTTTCATTTTGCTAGTAATCGGGTTCATGTATCGTTATCTGGACCAACTTGCCGAGAGCAAGTTTCATCCGCACGCTCCCAAGCAGCTCTTCGTCAAATTCAAGGAAGGTACAACCGAGGATGAGATGCATACCCTTCACAAAAAAGGGAGATGTAAGGTCGCTGAGACCTATGAAGATTTAGGATGGTACCGTGTGGAATCCCGCAAAAAAATGCACCGGATGCTGAAACATTACAAAGATCATGAGCTTATTGAACATGCAGAGCCGAATTACCTCGTTGAGGCTTCCTTCACTCCTAATGACCCTTTCTTTCCTTATCAGTATAACCTGTCCAAAATCAATGCACCCGCTGCATGGGATATTACGCAGAGTAACAGCTCTGTCAAAATCGCCATTATCGATACCGGTGTACAGCTGAATCATCCAGAATTGGCCTCCAAGCTCCTCCCCGGTTATGATTATGTTGATTATGATAACATTCCTGAGGACGGGAACGGCCACGGCACCCATGTAGCTGGGATCGCTGCCTCCGTTACCAACAATGGTGTGGGCATCGCAGGCGCTGCTCCACTCGCATCCATCGTTCCGCTCCGGGTACTGGATAACAAGGGGCAAGGAACGATAGGTAATGTCGGTAATGGGCTTGTCTTTGCTGCCAACAACGGTGTAAAGGTTGTTAACCTGAGCCTTGGTGGGCCGATGGGAAATGCTTTCCTTCAAGCTGCCGTACAGTATGCTTGGGATCGAGGAGCTGTGATTATTGCCGCAGCCGGTAACGATAACACTTCATTCCCAATCGTACCCGCATCGTATCCCAATGTGATTGCTGTCGCTTCAACCAACCCTTCCGATCTCAAATCCAATTTCTCCAACTATGGTTCCTGGGTGGATATGGCTGCACCGGGTGATACCATTCTATCCACATACCTGGGTGGTTCCTATGCCTACCTTAGCGGGACATCCATGGCTACCCCTCATGTGGCTGGAGTGGCTGCACTTCTCGCTGCACAAGGGAAAACAAATGCTCAGATTCGGGACGCGCTGTGTTTCGCTTCTGATCCGGTATCAGGCTCCGGGATCTACTGGACATATGGTCGACTGAATGCTTATCAGAGCTTGCAGGTGCCATAATACACCACCTACTATCGCTCATGATTGCACACAGGCATATCCTTTCCATTTTTCACAAATAAAAAACGAAGGGACATCTGTAAGTAAGATGCTCCTTCGTTCGGTTAAAAAGTATTCGATGTTACACTTTTGCTGCCCAAAGCTCTATTTCAATTTTAATCTCTGGTAGACCTAACGCCGTAATATATCCAATCGTCATTGCAGGATAATCCGTACTAAATAATTGTCCCCACTCGGCATATAAGAAATCCCAATCGATTTCCTCGGTTGCCCATACGTTCACTTTGATAATATGTTCAGCATCTAAGCGCTCAGATTCGAGCACTGTTTTAATATTATTAAATGTATTAGTGACTTGCTCATTCAGACTCTCTGGAAAGAGTCCATTCTGATCTGCTCCAATTTGACCCGAAGTCACAAATAACTCTGCATTCCTCGGGATTCTTGTAATATGCGTGTACTGACCTACAGGAGCTGGCATATTTTCTGGATTTTTTCTAGTAATTTTGTCAATATTCATTTGGATTACCTCATCATTCTTAAGATTTTTCTGCGTTATTTCCTAGTTTTCTTCCGATTTTGGGCAGACTTCACCCTTGGAATAGATTCTAGAAAAAGACAGCAGTGGAGTATCCATATCCCGAAGATATAAACGCAAGTGATTTTTTCTTCATGAGTGGATGCTCCTCCCTTCTTAAGTGACAAGATTCTCTTCATTTCTTTATTATATCTGAAAGCCACATCATGGGTCAAATTCATCCCCTCATAAACAAAGAGCAATCCCATAATAACGAGACTGCTCTTTGTTTATTCTATAGCGTCGGACATCTTGTATCAGAAATATTGTGCGCCATTACTCGCAATGACATCTTTGTACCAGTGAAAACTCTTCTTTTTCAGTCTGCGAAGTGTGCCCGTACCATCATTATTTCTGTCTACATAGATATAGCCGTAACGTTTCTTCATCTCTCCGGTACCCGCACTGACCAGGTCGATCGGTCCCCAGCTTGTGTAACCTATGAGCTCTACACCGTCTTGAATCGCTTCAGCCATCTCGGCAAAATGACTATTCAAATATTCGATGCGATAATCATCTTCTACGGAGTCATTGTCTAACAACACATCGGTTGCTCCAAGTCCATTTTCTACGATAAACAAAGGTTTGCCATAGCGGTCATGCAGTTGATTAAGCGTAATTCGAAGCCCCTTAGGATCAATGGTCCACCCCCACTCGGAAGCTTGCAGATAAGGGTTCTTTACTGAACCAAATACATTGCCTTCTGTCGAATCTTTCAAAATCTCAGGGTCCGTACTGGTGCACCGGCTTGCGTAATAGCTAAAACCGATATAGTCGACTGTGTTCTGCATCAAGATCTCTGCATCTTCAGGTTGCATTTCAATCTGAATGTCATTTTCCCTGAAAAATCTTTTTGTATAACCCGGATATGCTCCCTTCGACTGCACGTCGATGAAGAAGAATGATTCGCGATCTTTCTCCATGGCTTTCCATACATCATCCGGATTAGAGCTGTATGGATACACCATTCCAGCGGCTAACATACAACCAATCTGTGCACCCGGAATGATCTCATGACAAGCCTTAACAGCAAGTGCACTCGCTACCAATTCATGATGTGCTGCCTGATACAGAACCTGATCTTTGTTTTCACCATCCTGCAGAACAATACCCGCTCCAATGTACGGGAGATGCAGCAACATATTGATTTCATTAAACGTCATCCAGTATTTCACTTTATTCTTGTATCGATTGAAAAGCGTCGTCGCATATTTCTCAAAGAAACCAATCATCTTACGATTCTTCCAACCGCCGTAAGACTCGACCAGATGTACAGGTACATCGAAATGGCAGATCGTCACGACAGGTTCAATGTTGTATTTTAATAACTCATCAAAGACATCATCATAAAATTGCAAGCCTGCTTCGTTTGGCTCCGCTTCATCACCATTAGGGAAAATCCGTGCCCAGGCTATGGAAAGCCTGAGGCACTTAAATCCCATTTCTGCAAATAACGCAATATCTTCCTTATATCGATGATAGAAGTCAATGGCTTCATGTGAAGGATAGAATTCCCCTGTTTTTGGTTCATACGAATCCAGGTTACCCAGAGCAATATTCCATCGATTGGCACCAATCGGAATCAGATCTACCGTTGTTAAACCTTTGCCACCTTCCAGATAAGCACCTTCCAATTGATTCGCTGCGGTTGCTCCTCCCCAGAGAAAATTCTCCGGGAAGGCTGTAAACTTTTCATTCATCGAGGAGTTCCTCCTTAACCATCCTTAGTTAGAATTAGCTTAATACCGTGATCAATTTATCTTTCTCATGAACGGATGCATCTTTTGTTCCTACAACGTCCAGATAATTTGAAGTATTAGTGACAATGATCGGTGTAACCGTCTCATATCCTGCATCCTTAATCGCTTGCAGATCAAACTCAACAATCAGGTCACCTGCGTTAACACGGTCTCCATCTTTCACATGGGTTGTAAAATGTTGACCTTTCAGCTTGACCGTATCCTGTCCAATATGGATCAGCATCTCTACACCATCATCGCTTACAAGACCAATGGCGTGTTTGGTACGATATACGGTTTGAACAACACCTGTGATTGGAGATACCACTCTACCACTGGTTGGACGAATTGCAATCCCTTTACCCATGTGCTCTCCTGCAAACGTTACGTCATTAATTTCGTTCAGTGCAACAACTTCACCAGCCATTGGGCTGACGATTTCGTATCTGCTGTTCGGATTTGGATCAAGTACTGGTGCAGGTGCAGCTACTTTTTCCACCGGATCTTTGAATCCAACCACATACGTCAATACGAAACCAAGAACGAATGCAATCAATGAAGCAACTATAGCCATGTAGAACGCGAAGTCTAATCCTGTTTCTTTATTAATAAAAGTTGGATAACCGAATACGCCAAGTCCGCCAATCATGTATATCTTCGAACCTGCATAACCGAGAATACCGCCTCCGATCCCCCCAGCAATACAACTCATAATAAACGGTTTTTTCAATGGAAGCGTAACACCATAGATCGCAGGCTCTGTTACTCCAAATATACCGGAGATAAATGCTGGTACACTGAGTGTTTTTATTTTCGTATTTTTTGTTTTGAGTAATACGGCAAGTACAGCACCGATTTGAGCAAAAGAAGCAGCAAATGACATTGCGATAACCGGATCAGCGCCTGACGTACTAAGATTTAATAATGCAACCGGAACCAGTCCCCAGTGAAGTCCGAATAATACAAACACTTGCCATAGTCCACCGATAATCAATCCTGTAACAATAGGACTTAATTCATAAATATTAGTAGCTCCCGCGCCAATCAATTGTCCTGCCCATGTGGAGATTGGACCAATGACCAAAAAAGTCGCTGGAACAATTACAAGCAAGGTGAAAAAGGGAACAAGGAATGTGCTTACCACTTTCGGAATAACGTTCTTGAAGAATCTTTCTAATTTTACAGCTACAAATGTCGCTATAATGATTGGGATAACCGATGAAGCGTAGTCCATCAAGATAACCGGCATACCCAGGAACGTAATGTGGATAGGTGATTCAAACAATGTACCTGTAAACAAGGTGTACAGTGGATCTCCTGCCTTAAGACCGCCCAATGTCGGATAAACAAGAGATGCACCTATCGCCATACCCAGGAACGGTGAACCGCCAAACTTCTTGATCGCAGTGTAACCCAGGAAGATCGGGAAGAAGTAGAACAGACAGTCCCCCGTTGCTTTCAATAATTGATACGTTCCGGAATCCTGAGTTATCCAGCCAAAGGCTACAAACATCTCGTTAAAACCTTTGATCATACCTGTGGCAGCCAGCAAACCGAGTAGTGGTGTGAACACACCCGAGATCATGTCGATAAATCGGCTGAACAACCCTACTTTTTTGCCTGAGTTGTCCGTTTCCTCTTCCACTTGTCCTTCACTTGGGAAATTCCCTACTTTAACGACTGCTTTATATACATCCGGCACTTCGTTGCCGATAACAACTTGATATTGTCCACCACTTTGCATAACGGTAATAACACCTGGCAGATTTTTAAGTTCTTCTGTTTTGGCTACGCTTTCATTTTTCAGTTTAAACCGCAGTCTTGTTACGCAATGGAATACACTATTTACGTTCTCGCGACCACCTACACGTGCCAGAATGTCCTTAGCCAATTGATCGTAGTTGCTCATTGTAATTCTCCCTCTCTAAGTAGACTCCCCATGACTTTTGAAACAAATAAAACCTGAACCACTGAACATACACAACATACCGGATCGTCCGGAAATCAGTCGTGTTATTCAGCAATTCAGGTTTTGCCCTTAACGGTTGCAACCCTGTAAGGCTGTACACATTGGTATTTAATTATTTGGATAACGAAAGTAAGTTACATTCCATACCCTCTGAACTGAGGATGGTCGGCATTGCCTGATTGAACAGTTACAATCCGATTGATGTATGCGCTTACTTCTTGAACTCATCATAGTACATCTGAACTACGTTTGCAACACTTATTTTTATTAATTTCACAAATACATTTGAGTGACCGAAAATGAAAAAAAGAGACCACTTCGAAAACATCAAAGTGGTCTCTATAGAGCTAATGCTCAGATTAATAAAATACGCACTAAAGCAGAATTAACCAATAACCGTAACCAATTTATCCTTTTCTTGCACTTCACGACTTGTTGTAGCAACCACGTCCAAATAATCAGCCGTATTCGTTACAATAATCGGTGTTACGGTCTCATATCCCGCCTCAATAATGGCCTGCAGATCGAATTCAACGATCAGATCGCCAACACTCACACGATCCCCATCTTTCACATGTGCAGTGAAATGTTGACCTTTGAGCTGTACCGTATCCTGACCGATATGGATCAAAATCTCTACACCTTGATCATCTACAAGTCCAATTGCATGTTTGGTACGATAAATCGTCTGTACCACACCATTAATCGGGGATACAACTCTCCCACTGGTTGGGCGAATAGCAATCCCTTTACCCATATGTTCACCAGCAAATGTAGCATCATTAATTTCTTGCAAAGGAACTACCTCACCCGTCATCGGGCTGGCAATTTCGTAGCGATTGTTTGGATTAGGCTCAAGTGCAGCCTTCTCTTCTTTTACTGGCTCTGGAGCCTGTTTGGCAGCCTCTGGATTAGCAGGATCTTTGAATCCTACAAAATAAACGAGAACAAAGCCTAGTACAAAAGCAATGATAGTGGCAATCATGGCCATCCAGAATTCATAGTTGATTCCCTCTGTGGGACTAATCAGCGCTGGAACACCAAAGATTCCTGAAGCAAATACAAACATTTTGGAGCCAGCGAAGCCAATAATACCACCAGCGGTTGCAGAAGCAATACAACTCATAATAAATGGTTTTTTCAATGGCAAAGTAAGTCCATAAATAGCAGGCTCAGTTACACCAAAAATCCCGGACACAAAGGCAGGAACACCCAGTGATTTGAGTTTGGTATTTTTCGTTTTAAGCATAACGCCAAGAACAGCACCAATCTGAGCAAAGGAAGCAGCAAACATCATAGCCAGAATCGGATCTGCTTTCAGTGTGGACAGATTCAGCAGCATGATTGGTACGATACCCCAGTGTAACCCGAAGATAACCAATACTTGCCACAATCCACCAACAACAATACCAGTCACCAACGGACTCAAGTCATAGATACCCGATACCCCGGCACCAATCAGCTGACTTGCCCATGTCGCAATTGGACCAATCAAGAGGAATGTTACAGGGACAACAATCAGAATTGTAAAGAATGGCGTGAGGAACGTTCTCACAACAGATGGAATGATCTTTTTGAAGAATGCTTCTACCTTTGCTCCAAAATAAGCAGCAATAATAATCGGAATGACGGATGAGGAATAACTCATCAAGATAACGGGAATACCCAGGAACGTGATATGAATCGGTGATTCAAACAATGTGCCTGCAAACAGCGTATAGAGCGGTTCCCCACCACTAAGACCAGATAAGGTCGGATATACAAGTGATGCTCCGATAGCCATCCCGAGGAATGGAGATCCACCGAATTTTTTCATAGCTGTGTAACCCAGGAAGATCGGGAAGAAGTAGAATAGACAGTCACCTGCAGCATTCAACAATTGATATGTTCCTGAAGACGGGTCCAACCATTCGAGAGAAGTAAACATGGACAGGAAACCTTTGATCATCCCTGTTGCAGCTAGCAATCCGAGAATTGGTGTAAAGACACCTGAGATCAAGTCGATAAACTGACCCAAGAGACTCTCTTTTTTACCGGAAGATTCTGAATCATCACTTGAGACCGGTTCATCCGCATTCATATTACCCACCTGTAACAAGGCTTTATAAACATCAGACACTTCGTTACCCACAACTACCTGGTATTGCCCCCCGCTTTGCATTACCGTTATGATTCCAGGCAGATTTTTGAGTTCGTCTGTTTTGGCATTATTGTCATTTTTTAATTTGAAACGAAGTCTGGTCGCACAGTGCACCACGCTGTTAATGTTCTGTTTTCCACCAACGCCAGACAGAATGTCTTTGGCTAATTGCTCGTGTTTCATGAAGTCTTTTCTTCCTTTCTGGCTAGACACGGATTCAAAGCATATTGGAGAGAATAAAAAAACCTGAACATCTGAATGTATGGAACACCCGGTTAACGGTATGTTCAGTCATTCAAGCGTTCAGGTTTTGCCCTAGTGGTTGCAACCCTGCAAGCTGATCTATGGGATTATTCAGAAGTTGCATTCACAACTCTCTCAATATGAATCGTTAAGTACATCAATTCTTCGTCAGTTAGTTGATACGTGTAGTTGCTTTCAATGAATTTCTTGATTTTCTCCGAGCACTTGTGCGCTGCTGGATACTTTTTCTGAATCATCAGGAACAGTTCATCATCGTTGTTGCTCTTGTAATGTTTTCCCTTCACCAAACGTTGGGCGAAAAACTTCAAATGTGTCACAAAGCGATAAAATGTCAGTGAGTTCTCATCAAAATCAATCTTGAAATGATACTTGATGATTGTCAGGATTTCCTGCATGACCTGCGTCATACTCTTGATGTTGGGCATTTCCTCGTTCAAAGCTGCATTGACAAAGTGAAGTGCCATAAAACCGGCTTCGTCCTCGGGCAAGATCACACCAAACTGATCACAGATCATATTGAGCGCTTCCATTCCAACTTCATATTCCTCTTTGTATAACTGCTTTGTCTCCCAGATTAAACCGTTGCGTATGGGCAGATTCTTGCGATACCGCTCAATGGCAAAGTGAATATGGTCTGTAAGATGTAAGTAAATGCTCTCATTTAATTTCTTGCCAAGTTTTAATTTGGCGTAAGCGATGATTTCCTCGGATACTTTCATGTATTCCAGAGGAATACTTGAGATTAATGCCTTGAAGTTTTCCTGAATATCTTCATTCTGTAAAGTAAATATCTTGTCGATATGCTGCTCGGAAACCATATCACCCGCCCGCTTCTGATAAGCAATCCCCCGGCCAATGATAATAACTTCCTGCTCGTCATTCATTGCAACTACAGCATTATTGTTCAGCACCTTCTCGATTTTCACTTTATCACTCCAATATACAGAAAAAGACAAACCAATCCCTTTTCTCAAGGTATACGGCTTTGCCTGATTCAACAGTTACAACCCGATATGTTGTACGCGCTTCCCTCATAATATTACATATTTCTACACAGTGCAACAAAAAGTTAATATCGAATTAGCATGACTCCTGATCTAGGTAAATATACTCACAGGAGTGAGCAAATCAAGAATTATTTTACAGGAATTCACGGTTTATTGTTTTTGCTTTCTTTCTCCAGCTCTGCTTCGATTCTTCGATTAATCATGTTCATTTCTTCTGAACTCAAACGATCGACATCTTTAAATTGCTTATCCATCTCGTACTCTTTCGCCTCACCTTTGTTCATTAACCCCAGATGATTTTTGATATCCCGGACATCTTCACGCATATGCATCGTCTGACGGTAATGATCTATCACAAGTGCGAAAACAATGCCCCCAGCCAAAATCGGACCGAATGGGATCAGATAACATAGAACAAGTCCTATGAGCAAAAATATAACAAAGTACATGATGTAGTGCCCCTCTCATATAAAGTATCTACTTTGCTAAGTTAGACGTTTCTCAGATTACAAATTAAATCGTTCCTGAATTAACTTTGCCACTTCATCCGGGCTCTTGTGTGTGTTATCAATCCTTATGTAGTGCTCATGCTTGATTTCTCCCGGTTCCGAATTCAATCGATAATGCTTCATCGTATCTAGCAAATCTCGCTCAGACCACGCAATGTCACGCTTTGTTGGTTTATGTAACAGACGATGCGGACTTTTATTGCGCTCTAGTCTTTCTGATGCATCGGCCTCCAGTTCCACATAACAGACCTGACCCCCTTGAGATGTAAACAACTCACTGATCTTACGGATGTATTCACCATCTGACTCCGCGTCCAATGCCCACACAAATGTAAAAATCAGACCCGGCAAATCACTCTTTGCCACTTCTTCAAAAATCTCCTGCCGGAACAGACTCACCAGTCTTTTGCCTTGTGGTGTGCCATAGCTGAAGAAAGGAGACACCAATTCAATGGTCATGTGGTTATGAAACAATTTTAGCTTTGTTATCTTCTCCAGTTCTTGCCCCACCGTCATTTTGCCCACAGCCTGTGGGCCAAAAATAATCACTAATTTCATTTGATCACTCCTGACAAGGTAGTGTTCATTCCATTAATTCAATTTTATGGACATTAAACTCTATAATAACTTCTTTAGGGCAAATAAAAAAGAGGTTTCAAGTGATTCCCTCAACGCGTGAGGGCTTGAAATCTCTTATCTTAAATTACATATGTTTATTCTAACTTAACGTCCAATCAGTACCCATCCCCACTTCATCCGGCGCAATCCCATCGCGCAGATCCATGAGATCAGGAGCGCCACAATATAAGATAGAATGATGCCCACGCTGAAGTGCCGAGCCAGGTCATCTGTGAATTCACGTCTCCAGAAGAGCAATACGAGTGGATGCATTAAAAATACACCGAACGCAACTGTACCCAAGGAGTCCAGAATACGAGTAGCTTTACGAACCTCGGTATGTTTTCCTGTGCCGATTCGTTCACTAAAGATCAACAGGAGCAAGCAGGCTGACAAGGTAAACAGATTACGGAACAGGAACAGCACGGTATAGGTAATAACCGGGTATGCAGCAAAAGTGGTTTTGATATAAGCATTACCATATATAAAAATGGCACCTCCACCTATCAACGCAGCTATGAGCACATAACGGTGAGTATACAGTTTGTTCAATGCCCACTCAAAGTTCAACCCAACCCATGCGCCAAATCCAATCACGATCAGATAACTGGGTAACAAACTTCCTGTCCGTTCGAAGTGAAACTGCAAATGTAGTGCATAGAAGATCGCTTGGCCCGCAATAAAGAATAGTGGCAAATAACGATTAAACAAACGATGGCGTGTAAGGTACAGAAGCCACGGAAAAACGATATAGAATTGAAGAATAATCAGAAAAAAGTACAAGTGCGTATGAGCGGTTCCCATCACTAATTGTTTGGCAAATTGAACACTATGGGTCAAAGGTTCTTTGCCCGCAAGCAACTGTTTAATGGCAAAATAGATAAGGGACCACACCACATAGGGAACAAATACATTAAATAAACGCTTCTTATAAAAAGCGAGCATCCAACCTTTCTCATTCACCTTGGAGCTGTAGTTGTAGAACAAGACCAGGGATGACAGGAACAGAAACGCTGGAACGGCAAATTGCAAAAACGTGTTCCAGAAGTAATACACATCATGATCTAATGTATGCTTGGGGTAATGCGCAACTGCTGTTGAAGTTGCATGAATAGCTACCACTGCCATGATGGCAAAAGCACGAAAGAGATCCAGATACTCAATTCGCCGGGGCCGATTAACCGGTTGATTCATAAAGATAACCTCACTTGTGCCTGATATGGGATGATAGTTTCCGGCCGCAATCCAGATTCTATGCTTCATTTTAATCAGCACACGAGGGTAATACAATCATAATCCATATTATTTTCGTTTTATTTCATCATTATTCTGCATTATTCGACATTCTCTATCCAGAATCGTTCAACAACGTTGCCATTGGACTCCACATAGTCTTCATCCCGAATGCCACCATTTCGAAGGATAACCCTTCTGGAAGGCTCATTAACCGCATCACATACGACCAATACTTTGGAAATTCCAAGCTCTCTCGTTTTCTCCAAAGAAAGCCTGAGAATTTCGGAACCATAGCCATTGTGCCGCTCTCCTGGACGAATACCATATCCAATATGTCCTCCACTGTTGAACAATTTATCATTAAGCTCATGCCTTATATTCACAGCACCCACGATTTGTTGACTCTCCGTGACCAGCCAATATGTACTGTCTTTGACCCAGCCCTCCGGGATGTCGATCCCTTGTTCATTACGCTGCAAAAATGCCAACATCTCATCGAACGCATAAGGATCTTTGGAAATGATCCAAGGAACCATCAATTCTCCACTTCTGACCCAGTCTTCATAAAATGCCAAATACGCATCCTTATAGGCTTTTGATGGTTTAATTAATCTCACGTGTTCTTTCCCCATGATCATTACATCCTCCCAACAGATATTGATATTGCCACGTTCTCTCTTCCAAGACACGACGTTCTTGTTCTTCCATCAAAGAGTCATAAAAGATAGCTTTCACTGCATAGGTTGCGGCATGTACCGCATGGCCTTTGACATGTGCCGTTGCAGCTGCGTGTCCCGCCGCACGAGAGGCAGCAGAGGCAGCGACATGATCGGCTTCCCGTGCAGCAGCATGAGCTGCAAAAGCCGCCTTTCGTGCATCAACCATGGCAATCTCTCCACGGATCCAACCTCTTCCTGCATCAATGGCATCATGGGCGCGGAGATCCTCCGTCTTCTTCTCAAATATATACAAGACACGTGCCGCACACTCCGCAGCCCAACAAGCCAATGTATGGTGATCCTGTTGCTTAGCCAAATCCTCTATTTCACTACGTAAAGGTGCATCTTTGAATGCAGGTTTTGCCATGGTCATGCTCCTTTCATTGTTCAAATACTACAAATTTACTCTCAACAAGTTCGAAAAAGGACCTGCGTGTGTGCAGATCCTCTTCAAGTGTACATCTTACCACTTATTCTATCATTATACGGACTCTGTCAATGTAGCCTCCTGAACATCCCGATCCTTTTTCGCATCCGTGTCTTTGTACGTAAATCGGTAACTTCCAGATCCAAGTGTGACTTCAACATCGTCTCCAATGTTTTGAATATCCTGAACTCCACTTATCTGATCCAACTGATTCAACGGTTTCCCTTGTTCCAGAACGATCTGTGCACCTGCTCCAGGAAGACGTACCGTACCTCTCGTGTTGGCGGGAATATGCACCCGTATATCCATTTTACCATCCGCCAACCGGTGCCAGCTTGAAGCAACATGACCATACATCGTCTCCAGACTCGCTTCCACCCAATCCAGTCCAGGTCCGGGTTGCGGCTCGATATGCACCATTCGGAATCCTGGCTGATGTTCATCGGACCGAATGCCGGCAACGTAACGATACAACCATTCTCCAATCGCTCCGTACGCATAGTGGTTAAATGAGTTCATATCAGCACTCCAGAGACTGCCATCCTCTTTGATCCCATCCCAATGTTCCCAGACGGTCGTTGCGCCTTGAGTCACCTGATATAGCCAGGACGGATAATCCTCTTGAAAAAGTAATGTATATGCCAGGTCGTGAAGACCTGCATCACTCAATACCGGATTCAGATAAGGTGTACCCACAAAGCCTGTAGTAAGATGATTGCCCGCCTCTTTCACGAGTTTTGCCAATTGATCGACAGCACGAGTTCGGGCAGTGGCGTCCAGCAGGTCAAATTGGAGCGCAAGAACATGTGCTGTTTGCGTAGGAACAGCAATTTTGCCAGCTGGAGTCACGAATTCATTTCTAAACGCATGAACAATGTTTGTGTGCAACTCCTTGTAATATTCAGCATCATCTGTCTTTCCAAGGACCTCAGCCGCTTTTTGAGTTAACGAAACCGAATAGGCATAGAAGGCAGATGCCACATATTCCGTGTCCGTTGCGCCAACATAACTATCAGGCTTGGAGTCCAGTCCCAGCCAATCGCCAAAGTGGAATCCCGTGTTCCACAGATACGGATTGTCACCCTGCACATGAATATACTCGATCCACTGCTTCATACTCTCATATTGTTCGGCCAGTAATCTGGCATCCCCATACATCTCATAGATGGTCCAAGGACAAATAACTGCTGCATCCCCCCAAGCGGCGGAAGAATGACTGGTGTCTCCCCACCCTTCTGAGGTGGAACCTCTCAGATCCGGAACGAAGAATGGAATACCGCCATCTTCTCCCTGATCCGCTTCCAGATCCCGCAGCCATTTGGTAAAGAAGGGAGCCGTATTCATCAGGTAGGAGGACGTTCGGATAAACATCTGTGCATCCCCGGTCCATCCAAGCCGTTCATCCCTCTGTGGACAGTCTGTCGGCACATCAAGGAAATTTCCTTTTTGCCCCCACAATATATTGTGATGCAGTCGGTTCACCAGTGGACTGGAGCATGAGAACTGACCTGTTTGCTCCATATTAGAGTGCAGCACTACTCCGGTGAATTCATCCAGACGAATGTGTTCCGGGAAGCCAACCAGCTTCACATAGCGAAAGCCTTGGAATGTAAAATGCGGTTCAAATGATTCCACGCCATCCCCCTTGCACGTGTAGCGAATACACTGCTTGGCGGCACGAAGATTATCGGTGTAAAAGTTGCCTTCATGATCCAATATCTCAGCATGGTGCAGCTCAACCGTCTGACCCGCCTCACCTTGAATGCTGAATCTCACCCATCCCACCATATTCTGCCCTATGTCTACTACACGATCTCCCTTTGGGGTTGTTAACAAGGCGATTGGCTGTAGCTGTTCTACTTGGGTAACGGGTACGTTCTCCTGAGCAACGATGATATCTTTGGGATGATCCAGTACGTTCACGGGTGACCAATTCGTCTGAGATGAATCCGACCAGTCGGACTCCATACGTGCATCATACGTCTCCCCCATATAGATGTCCGACATACGAATGGCACTTGGAGCAGCGGTCCAATCCCCATTGGATATAATACATTCCTCTGATCCATCTGCGTATTTCATATGCAGTTCCAGCAGCAATGCGGACGTTGAACCAAATATCTCCCGTTCTTTGTTCCAGCCAAGATATCCTCGGTACCAGCCATCTCCCAGATTAGCACCTAAAGTATTCTGTCCATCCTGAAGCAGGTGGGTGACATCATAAGTTTGATATTGTAATCGCTTACGATAAGAGGTCCAACCAGGTGTAAAATAATCTTCTCCTACTCTTGTGTTGTTCATATGCAACTCGTATAATCCAAGTGCTGTAACATATATGCGGGCAGAAGTAACAGGTTGTTTCACATTAAACTGCTTGCGCATACGCGGGCATGACGTATCTCCATCATCTGATGGTTGAGCTGTGATCCATTCTGCTTGCCACTTGTTATGACTATCCATAAGTCCCATCTCGAAATAAGCCGATTCGGAACAGCCCGAATCATTTCCTGCATCATCCCATGCCTGAATCCGGTAATAGTATCGCGTTTGCGGGGAAGGCTGAAAATGGTTTAATTCCACATGTATGGATTGATCCGTGTTTATCTTGCCAGAATCCCATGCAATCTCATCAAAATCTTCTGACAGGGACAGCTGGATCTGGTATGCAGATTGCATGCAATTTCGACGATCAGACTGTAACTGCCAGCTTAATCTCGGTGATTTGACATCAAGGCCTATCGGATTGATTCTATACTCACAGCGAAGGTGACTAACGTTGAACATTAGCAGATCGTCCTTTCCATCTTGGCTTCCCATTCGGGGTTACGATATAATTATATCGATCCTGTTGCCCTAAATACCCGGTAATCAGGACTATTTCATCCGGTGATTCAGCCATCTGTGCGAGGAGGTTGCTTGTGAATTCATCTGTACAACTCATGAAAAGTGAATACTTTCTGCATAATCATTTGCAACTTTTTGTCAATCGTTGCTCTGAAGATTTTGTGCTTCCTTTTCACGCACATGATTTTATTGAATATAGCTACGTTGCCGAAGGAAAGGGCTTTCATCATATCGGTGAAGATGTCATTCCGGTGACAAAGGGGATGCTGTTTGTCATTCCTGTCGGCGTTCCTCATGTCTTTCGTCCTGTCAGCACCAACGTAACCGAGCATCCGTTAATTATATATAATTGCTTATTTAATGCTGAATTGATCCACACGCTGACAGCAATCATTCAGGAAAAAGAAATCATTCAACATCTGATGGATCTGGAACAAAATCAGGTTCCTTATATATCCGTTGTGGATCACAACGACCGGATTGAAGAACTAATGGTGAAGCTGTACCGTGAATCCTCCGTTCCGGGAATCGGTTCGTCTACCATGTTATACACCTTGGTAAGCCAGTTGGTATTGATGACCTACAGACAACTTTATCAAAAGGATCATGATGAAGAGCATCATTCCACCGGTTTTGATTACATTCTTCATTATCTCAAACAACACGTGAGCGACCGAATCCGAATGTCTGATCTGGTACGTGTATCGGGCTTTAGCGAAAAACAGATTGGGCGAATGTTTCTGCGACATACCGGACAGAACTTTAGCGGCCACCTGCAACACCTCCGTATACAAAAAAGCTGTGAACTGCTTAAGAGTTCACAGCACAAAGTCAGCCTGATTGCAGAGCTGGTTGGATATCGGGATTTGGATTCATTCTATGCTGCATTCAAAAAAATAACAGGCGAAACACCTCTCGCCTATCGCAAAAAATCCAGAGCACAGCACTCTGGACAATAAGATTTACTTTCAGACACCAACAACCTGTAACACTTCATCTATGTATGCCTTGGCCTCTTTCCATGAAGACATCAACGGAAAGTTGTATCGCTCACGCTCCTGTATGTTCCATGGATGTGGGATACAGATGACCTTTTTGCCGTCCTCATGCGCGGGAATCAGGTTATGTGCTCCATCATCAATGAGCAAATCAAAAGCGAGCAGGTTTTTTCTTTTGCATGTAATAAACTGTTCTGCGGTTATAAAAGGCATATGCTGCTGAAGCCAGTTCCACTTCTCAACGACTGTTCTTGGTTCTGCTGCCGTCACAACAATAACATCATAAGCATCGTTCAACTTTCGCATCTCATCTACAACATACTCGTCGTATAATTCCAATTCCTCGAACAGACCCGGCCGACCATAAAATACATCATGCGTGCTCTCTGGATGACGCAAATGGGATGTATCCCAATGAATCATATCCTCATAGCGCAACGGATGGGTCGGGAAGTTGAGGTTGTTGTGATATATAGCCCGCTTGACCAGATGACATATCGTGTCATCCATATCTACAGCAATAATAGGCTTCTTCATGGTTATCCCTCCCCCAATACGAACACAGTATACCATCCAGAATGTTATGTAGTCATCTTTTTTACCTTGAAATGCCAATAACGTTGATGAGAATTCTACCTGATTATATTAAAAAGGCGCCCCGGCGCCTAATACCAGCTACGCCCGGAGTGCCTTTATAGATTAATCTATTCCAAGTTCTCACCATTCGAGGCAATGACTTTTTGGTACCAGCCAAAGCTCTTTTTCTTATACCGATTCAATGTGCCTTGTCCGTTGTCATCCTGATCCACGTAGATCACGCCATAACGTTTGGACATTTCCGAAGTGGATGCACTGATGATATCAATCGCTCCCCAGTTGGTATATCCCATCAGGTCCACTCCGTCCATAACGGCTTCTTTCATTTGTGTAATATGTTTTCTCAGATAATCAATCCGGTAATCATCGTTGATGGAACCGTCTGCTTCAACGGTATCTTTGGCACCAAGGCCGTTCTCTACCACAAACAATGGCAATTGATAACGGTCATACAGCTCTTTCAGTGCAACGCGCAGACCGATCGGATCAAGCTGCCAGCCCCATTCCGTACGCTCCAGGTTCGGGTTCTTGATCGTACTGTACAGGTTGCCTCCAGTTACTCCATATTCCTCTGGGTTCACTGCAGACACCAAGGATGTGTAATAACTGAACGAGATGAAATCAACCGTATGCTCACGCAGGATCTGCTCGTCCCCCGGTTCCATGGCAATGGTAATTTCGTTCTCTGCCCAGTACCGAGCCATAAACGTTGGATAACTACCACGAACTTGTACATCCGTATGCAGCAGGTTCAGCTGGTTATCGATCTGTGCTTGTAGCACATCCTCTGGCTTCGACGTCGCTGGGTAGTGAATCATGCGTGCAAGCATACATCCGATCTGGAAGTTCGGGTTAATCTGACGTGCTTTTTCTGTTACCAGGCTGCTGGCTACAAATTGATGATGAAGTGCCTGATAAGAAGCCTGCATCGTGTTTTCAACCCGGTCTTCAATAATACCGCCGCCTGTGAACGGTTCAATAATAGTTGTGTTAATCTCATTAAACGTCAACCAGTATTTAACCTTGTCCTTGTACCGGGTCATCACCGTTTCTGCATATCTTACAAAATGTCCAATCACTTCGCGGCCAGCCCAGCCGTTATATTTGAGGACAAGCGCCATAGGCATCTCATAATGCGAGAGTGTTACAAGTGGTTCAATATCGTATTTACGGAGTTCATCGAACACTTCGTCATAGAAACGCAGTCCCTCTTCATTGGGCTCGGCATCATAACCATTTGGGAAAATACGCGGCCAGTTGATGGACAGACGGAATGTCTTGAAGCCTAGCTCAGCGAACAGCGCAATATCCTCTTTGAAACGGTGGTAAAAATCAATCCCGTAACGCTTCGGATAACCTTCTGCACTGTGATGTGCCATTGCTTTCTCAACCGTTGCACTGGTAACATGCATCAGTTCTCTAAGGTTGGTGTAGTCCTTTTTCTCAAAATAAGGAACCATGTCTGCTGTCGACCATCCTTTGCCGCCAGCGTCGAATCCACCTTCAGCCTGGTTGGCGGCAATAGCGCCGCCCCATAGAAAACCTTCCGGAAACCCTTGTCGATTAATCATTCGTATCTCTCCTTCTTTAGTTGATATTGTTAGTCCTAAGACGGACAGTTTAAATCTCAGCTTTCAAGACGTCTTCACCCATCGTGATTTCGCCCAATTTCACAGGTAGAACCTGCTTGTAATCAGCCGTATTGGTAACAACCATAGCGGTTGTGATGTCGTATTCTTTTGCAATCTCGGCCAGTTCAAATGTAAGCAACTTGTCTCCAGCCTGTACACGTGCTCCTGTAGCAACATGTGCATCAAAATACTGTCCACGCAACTTCACCGTGTTAATTCCAACATGAATCAACAATTCCATTCCGTTATCACTGCGGACAACGATCGCATGTTTTGTTTTGAACACATTCATGATGGTACCTGTCACTGGAGAAACCAATTCGCCCACCGTTGGAACAAATGCTACACCTTTACCCATCAATTCATCACCAAATGTTGGATCGTTGACTTCTTTGAGCGGGATGGATTTACCTGTCATCGGTGCAACAGCTACTGCATCACTTGTTGGTGTTGGATCGCTCATGTCGTCCACATTTACGGTTGCAGCATCGTTGGAAACAACTTTCGCTGGTGCTGTAGAAGCACCCGGTGAGAATTGAGCTAACGCCTCTGCGTCTCCTTCTTCTTCCTTGATACCAAATATCGTAGACATGATTGCACCTACGATAAAGGCCAAAATCATACCCCCAAAGGAATACCAGAAGGTTTGTCCGATCAGGGAAGGAAGTCCTGGCAGACCACCGTTACCCGCAAGTACATACGCTTTCGCGCCAAAAGCAAGGGCGAATCCGCCACCCACTGCACTACCAATCATCGCTGCGGCAAATGGTTTTTTATACTTCATGTTAACCCCGTACATGGCTGGCTCCGTTACACCCATGAGTGCGGTGAAGCTCGTTGACAATGCCACGGTTTTGAGTTTTTTATCTTTTGCCCGGAAGAATACGCCGAGTGTTGCACCAGCCTGACCCATATTGGAGATAAAGGTTAATGGCAAGAATTTATCAAAGCCCAGTGTAGCGATATTACTCAGGATGATCGGCACAAGTGCATAGTGCATTCCTGTCATAATAATGAGCGCCATCGCGCCGCCAAGAACAATACCTGCAATCAATCCGCCTTCATTCAGCAGCCAGTTGATGCCACCAGACAATCCACTACCTACAAATGTACCCAATGGGCCGATCGCAATCAGCGTTACCGGAACCATAACAAGTAAGGTAATCAGCGGCACAAGCAGCAGCTTGAGTGCAGCAGGGATAACGCGGTCAACCCATTTCTCAACATAGGACATCAACCATACTGCAAGAAGAATCGGGATAACCGATGAAGCATAACTTACTGCTGTAACCGGGATTCCCAAAAATCCAACCGATTCACCGCTAGATAACAATGCTGTCATGTCTGGATACATGAGTGCCGTACCTAGTGCAATCGCAACAAACGGGTTACTGCCGAATTTACGAGCAGTGCTGACTGCAATCAGTAAAGGTAGGTAGTGGAATACGCCGTCACCAATGGCTGAAAGAATACGGTACGTATCCGTTCCAGCAGACATCCAACCTACAGACACGAATAGTGCAAGTAATCCCTTGAGCATACCTGCCGCAGTAATCGCTGGAAGCATCGGCGCAAAGACACCTGCAATTGTTTCGAAAATTTTCAGCACGACATTTTGTTTTTTATCCGACTTTGGCTCTTTCTTTTCTGTAGTTTGCTGGATTGCTGGATTTTCCTTCACCATGGCATCGAATACTTTTGCCACATCATTACCGATAATGACCTGGAATTGATCGCCGGAAATGTTAGTTCCCATGACCTTATCCAGTTTCTTGAGTGAGCCGTTATCAACTTTCTCGTTGTCTTTCAGATCAAAGCGCAAACGTGTGACGCAGTGATAAACTGAGTTAATATTGTTTGTTCCCCCAACGGCTTTAATGATTTCCTGCGCCGTATCCTGATGTTTCATGATGTTTTCCTCCTCATTTTTCCAATAAAAAATACCCGAACGAATCTAGCGCATATTGATGGCGCCATCTCATTCGGGTATTGCCTGATTGAACAGTAACAAGCCCATAGGATATCCAGTTGTAATTTGATTCTATTGCGTGGACTTTTCGTCCCGCTTGGTTTTCATCAAACGTTCCAGATGGAGCGTTAGATATAACTGCTCAGAGTGAGTCATGTCATACTGATAGTTCTTATGGATAAAAGTCTCGATCTTGCCAATACATTTGAATGTCTCCGGATAGTTTTTCCGAACCACTTCATATAAATACTCCTCGGCATCATCATGTGAAGAATGGGTAATGACACGCTGACAGAAATATTTCAAATGGGTAATGAAGCGGAAATAGTTGACGCTATCTTCATCCAATTCGACGTTGAAGTGATATTTGATGATATTCATAATCTCCTGCAACAGCTGCATCAGATGAGTGACATCGTTCATGGAATCATTGACTTCCGCATTGATGAAATGCAAAGCAATATTACAGATTTCATCTTTGGGGAACTCAATATCCAGTCTTTCCTTCAGCAAGGTCAGTGCTTCTCTGGCCACATCGTACTCCGCCTTATAGAAGTGCTGAACTTCCCAGGAAAGTGGATTACGAGTAATCATTCCTTTTTCCAAGCGTTGAACGGCAAAGTGAATGTGATCAGATAGCGAGACATAGATCCCGTCACTGATGGTTTTGTTCAGTTGCGTTCGCGCCAGTGTCACAATATCATCTGTTGCCTGCAGAATCTCAATAGGCACTTCAGCTACGATGGATTTAAATTTCTCATAGATCGATGTATCCTGAAGACGAAAAACCTTCTCAATCCGCTCTTCATCAATCTCATCGCCTGCTTTGAACTTAAATCCGATACCCCGGCCGAGGATCAGTAGTTCCTGATTTTTGTCATCCACGGTACTGACAATATTGTTATTAAATATCTGTTTAATAATCATTATGGACCCACCTGGTTTTTTTTGAGGAATAAAAAAGGGCAAAACCAAAACAGAAATAATAAAATCATTTCCATAGTGGTTTTGCCCGCATTACCGGTAACAAGCCTCGGATATAATTTATCATAACCTGAAAACGGTGTCAACCCAAAAATACTACCGCTCTATTCCACTTTTTTAGATCATATGAAACATTTACCTTTTATGTTATTTTGAAATGAGATATAACCTTTGATATTTAATGATATGACCCAAACTAATCAGGAGGATTCACTTTGAAAAAAATCACTTCGTTTACCGCCGTCATTGCTGCCATCTCGCTATTGTTATCAGCGCCGCCCACCTTGGCCGCAAAATCCAATGAACTCTCGTTAATAGAGAATTACATGTCCGCTGACCAGCTGGATCGGAAGACACAAAAACTTTTGAATGATGAAATAGTTAAACTCGTGGGGAAACAGAACATTCAATTCATCAAAATAGACACATCATTTGATCCGTGGGTCATTAACGGAACTATAGATGGAACTGGATTCGCAGATTTCACACAAAGATACGATCCTGATACAAATCATGTCGCGTCCACCCTTATCATGTATGATACCGCTGATCTCAATAAAGTCATGGATAATGCGCTGCGCCTGAAGCTTGATGCCTTCTTAAAAACATTTGAGGATGAAGATATCTTCATTAAAAGTGGTTTTTGGCGTTTCAAAGCCAATGATCAGGACCATGGACATTTACTCCAAAACTACTGGGTAATCTTTGGACCAAGTCAACAACTTTACATCGATGTGGACAAAGGAAATCAAATGTCGGCAATTCTGCAATATAAAATTGATGATTCCTATGCCTGGATGACAAACATAGCACGAAATTCACTCAAAACACTTGGAATACCCTCAGTAAAAGCTTTTGATTACACCTTATTTACCGTAGAAGGAAAAGATATGTTATGGCAGTATAGGGATGACGACAATCTAAATTACGTACATATCGGCAGCAAGACCGGAAAGGTATGGAAAGTCACCAACGAATTAGGTATCAACTGGAAAAATGATGTTGATTTCAAAAAGTCTTTTGCCAAGCCCAAGCTCAGCAAAAACAAAGCACTATCTATCGCTGTACCTACAGTCAGATCTATATTTGGTATTGAGCTAAAAGGTTATTCCGTTCGTATCCAAGAGAACGAGTACACCTTCACGAAAAAAGGAGCCACAACGCTTATCGGTAAAATCAATACAAAAGGCGCATTTTATTCGTTTGAAGCCATTCCTTCAAAAGGGGTAAGAAACTAACTTACATAATAAGAAACAGGCGGCTTGAAGCGCCGATTTAAAATTGCATAAGAAATACTCCGCTTTATGACGACAGTAGATTTAATCTTGTCATCATAAAAGCGGAGCCGGTATCATCAATCTACGCTTGACGTGCTTATTAGGCAGCCCTTCTTTCGAAGGGCCTTTCATCATTGCTGGAACGTCACATTAATCTGTACAATCTCCGAACGACTGCTAGTACGAATTGGTGGTCCCCAGAAGCCAAATCCTGAGGTTACGATGGAGTGCATAGAGCCCTTTTGCAGATAACCCCAATCGTTCTCATAAATGGCCTGTGTGATGAACTGAGCCGGTGCAATCTGACCACGATGGGTGTGACCAGATACGACCAGATCTACATTATTCTGCTCCGCAATATCCAGATCATACGGCTGGTGATCCATCATAAGTACCGGTTGGTTCAAGTCAGTACCTTGCATTAACGTAGCTACTTCTGCCCGATCCTTCTCTGTTCGGTCTTTCCGACCAATGAGGGTGATCTTGTCATTCAGCACAATCTTGTCATCGTACAAAACTTGCATGTTGCTCTTCTCCAGCGCAGCAATCAGATCTTCAATCGGACCATCGAACTTATCGTGATTCCCGAGTGAAGCATAGACACCGTATGGAGCCTGAATGTCACTGATAATGTCGGCAATTCCGCTATTGCGGTACATATCCAGATTGTCATCAATAATATCTCCAGGATACAGCACCAGATCCGGCTTCAGTGCATTAATTTCCTCCACCATGCGTTTGGCATGTGCAGGGCCAGACAGAAGTCCAAAGTGCATATCGGCAGCCATGACAATGTTGAGCTTGTCTACACCTTCTACTTTTTTATCAATCTGGATATTATATGTTCTCACTACAGGGCTGTAAGCGTTGAAAATTCCGTAACCCATTGTGGACACTAACAGCACCAGCGTAACAACTCCCGCCCATTTCTGTGTGTGATGTCTCGGAATGCGGGTTAATCTCAGCAACCACATCGTGAGGTGGACGACGGGCAGGATCAACAATAACAACGAGAAGATTGCCAGCCAGTAAGAACCGATGATACCTAGAAACGAAATGCTTCCAAATACCCGTGCCAAAATGAAAGAAACGGCAAGGAATACAAGCGCTATAATATAAAACCATCGAAATCTGGCGGACACAACTGGTTTCATCCAACTCCAACCGCTCCAACCTATGTAGAACACTAATAAACCGTATACGACCAAAAACAATATACCTGCTAATACAAACATGCCCGGTCTAACCTCCACGTCAATAAGTTGTATTCTGAATTTTCATCACGGACACAGGTCCGTCTGAACAAGTATAACGTAGTTGAAGGGTCAGATCATCTGTTTGCCAAACTCAGATTCGTACATTTTATTACAATTTGATGATATTCAAATTCGAACCATTAACGAGAAAAAGCATTCCCGTAGCCGCCCTGAATAGCTAAATTCAAGGGCAACTGCAGGAATGCTATATTTTCGGAATTAAAATTACTCGTTTGTGTCCATCCACTGGAAGTGGAATGAACCTTCTTTGTCCACACGTTTGAATGTGTGAGCACCGAAGTAGTCACGTTGTGCTTGCAGCAAGTTTGCTGGCAAACGCTCTGTACGGTAGCTGTCATAGTAAGACAGTGCACTGGAGAAACCAGGTACTGGAATACCTTGTTTTACAGCAGCCGCTATAACTTCACGCCATGCGCCTTGATAAGACTCAACGATGTTTTGGAAGTAAGGATCAAGCAGCAGGTTTTTGAGTTCTGCATCTTTGTCATATGCTTCTTTAATGTTTTGCAAGAACTGCGAACGAATGATGCAGCCGCCACGGAAGATCATGGCAATGTTGCCGTATTTCAGATCCCAGCCGTATTCATCGGAAGCTGCACGCATTTGTGCAAATCCTTGTGCATAGGATACGATTTTACTTGCAAACAATGCTTTACGCACGTTCTCGATGAACGCTTTTTTGTCGCCAGAGAATGCTTCAGTTGCTGGTCCACTCAGGATTTTGCTAGCTGCTACACGCTCGTCCTTCATGGCAGACAGGAAACGGGAGAATACGGATTCCGTAATCATGGACAAGGGAACGCCGAGATCCAGCGCACTTTGGCTTGTCCATTTACCTGTTCCTTTTTGTCCAGCCGCGTCCAGAATAACGTCAACCATTGGTTTGCCTGTTTCTGGATCGTATTTGGAGAAAATATCTGCCGTGATTTCGATCAGGTAGCTGTCCAGCTCCCCTTGATTCCACTCGGTGAAGATCTCATGCAGCTCTTCAACGGAAACGTTCAATACGGATTTGAGCAAGTGATAAGCTTCACCAATCAACTGCATATCTCCGTACTCGATACCGTTATGCACCATTTTCACATAGTGTCCGGCACCGTCTGGTCCGATATATGTGCTGCAAGCGTCATCGCCAACTTTGGCAGAGATCGCTGTAAGGATCGGTTCTACCAACTGATAAGCACTTTCCTGACCGCCTGGCATGATTGCCGGGCCTTTCAGTGCGCCTTCTTCACCACCGGATACACCTGCTCCGATGAAGCGGAAACCTTTTTCTTCCAGTTCTTTACTGCGACGTTGTGTGTCAGGGAAGTAAGCATTACCTCCATCAATGATGATGTCGCCCTCATCCAGGTGAGGAAGCAGTTGCTCGATCGTTGCATCTGTTGCTTTACCTGCTTGCACCATGATCAGAATTTTACGCGGAGACTCCAGGGATTCCACGAATTCTTCAATAGTGAACGCACCTGTCAGGTTTTTACCTTCGGCTTCTTTCAGAAGATCGTTCGTTTTCTCCGGGGAACGGTTAAATACCGATACCGAGAAACCTTTGCTTTCAATATTCAAAGCCAGGTTTTTACCCATTACTGCCAATCCAATAACACCAATCTGTTGTTTACTCATTATGTCCTCCCAATACTCCATTATTTATATAGTAAGTTGAAACGAATGAATGGTTATAGATTATTGTACTGTTTTTTTCCAGTCCGCTGCAAATTTGTCCATACCTTGATCTGTCAGCGGGTGTTTGGAGATCTGTTCAATGACGGAGAATGGAACAGTAGCAATATGTGCTCCAGCCATCGCTACACGTGTAACGTGATCCGGATGTCTTACAGAAGCCGCAATAATCTGTGCATCCAGGTTATGTGTACGGAACAATTCAGCAATTTTGGTAACCAATTGTACGCCATCCTCGGAGATATCATCAAGACGTCCCAGGAATGGGGATACATATGTCGCACCAGCACGAGCAGCCAGGAGCGCCTGGTTCACAGTGAAGATCAACGTTACGTTGGTTTTCACGCCTTTTTTGGTCAAGTAACGGCAAGCTTCAAGTCCTGCAAGTGTCATTGGCAATTTGATCGTAATGTTTTTGTCACTGTTGTTAATTTTGATCAATTCGTCTGCTTGCGCGATCATTTCTTCAGCAGTAAGGGCATCTGGTGTCACTTCCGCAGAAACGGACTCCACTTGAGGTACCAAACGCAAGATTTCTTCAATACGATCTTCGAATTTCACGCCCTCTTTGGCTACCAAAGATGGGTTTGTTGTTACGCCAGATAATACGCCGATTTTGTATGCTTTTTGGATATCTTCCACGTTAGCTGTATCGATAAAAAATTTCATGATTAAATTACCTCCAGATATATTTTTTATTTTGGTTTAGAGATTCGCATTAACCGCCAAGGGTATGCTATTTGTAACTACAGACTCCTGATCCGCCGGCTCATCAAACCACCAGTGGTGACCTTCTTCTTCAAGCATAACATCTGATTCAACCGGTCCATAGCTACCCGCAGGATACAGGTGAAGTGGCAACAGATTTTCCTGGAATGCATCCAGAATTGGCTGCACCCATGCCCATGACAATTCTACTTCATCCCAGTGGGCAAAGAAGGTTGGATCACCCAGCAAAGCATCACGAATCAGATTCTCATAAGCTTCCGCAAGGTCACCTTTGTCCGGAGAAAGATCAATATGAACCGGTTTGAATTCACCTTTATTCTCAGGATCACTTGCATTCAGTTGCAATGTCATGCTCTGATCCGGACTCATCTCAATGACAAGCAGGTTTGGCTTGGAACCCTTATTTTTCAGCACATTTGTCTGTCCTGAAGGTTCTTTGAATTCAATCACGATACGTGTTGATTTCTCCTTCATTCTTTTACCCGTGCGAATGTAAAACGGAACACCACGCCAGAAGAAATCATCAATTTGCAATTTGGCAGCAATGAATGTGTCATTCATCGTATTCTCGGCTACACCCGGTTCAGCAGTATACGCATTTACCGGTTTACCTTGAATGTTGCCTTCTGCATACTGTCCACGGATGATGTTTGCGCCCACAGTTTGTTTTTGTAACGGCTGGATCGATTCCATAATGTGTTTTTTCTTCAATCCAACTTTTTCGGAAGTACTGTTGTATGGAAGCTGAATCGCCATCATCATGAGCAATTGCAACATATGATTCTGGAACATGTCTCGCACTGCACCAACATGATCATAATAGGATGCACGTTCTTCGACACCTACAGTCTCATTCGCCGTAATTTGCACATTGGAGATGTAACGGTTGTTCCATAACGCCTTCATGATTGGGTTACTCTGATGCAACGTCTCCAGACGCTGTACCATCGGTTTGCCCAAATAGTGGTCAATCCGATAAATCTCTTCCTCCGTGAACGATTCGCTTAATTTGCGATTAAGGTCTCTGGCGGACTGTAGATCGTGACCAAATGGCTTCTCGATAACGAGGCGTTTCCATCCCTCTGTGGAACCCAGTCCACTTTCTTGAATGTTCTCGGCAATCGGTTCGAAAAATTCCGGACCAACCGAGAGATAAAACAAGCGATTGGACGGAATGCCAAGTTCAGCTTCTCTTTGTTCAACTAATCCCAACAGCTTTATATAATCTTCCTTATGGCTTATATTCAATACACTGTAGCGGAAAGCTTTCACAAATGACTTCACAACTTCAGGATCAGCTTGGCGTCTGGAAAATTCATTTAATGATTTTTCCACTTGTGCCTGAAAGAATTCATCAGACCAATCTCTACGCCCCAGACCAATCAATGAGAAGGTTTCAGGAAGCTTCTGCTCAAGATATAAGTTATATAAGGCAGGATATATTTTTCTTTTGGCTAAATCGCCAGTTGCACCAAATAAAACAATGGTAGTTGGTTCCATCTTACCGTTCTCCTTCCAAGTAACTCTGGTTTCTTTGTTGTAGTTACACTATAATACGTTTTATAGCCATACAAGTAATTAATATATTTCACAGGAGCTATAGACCACATCTATGACTACAAATTACGAACTATATAAAGTCTTTTATTGGGCCGCCAAAACGGGAAGTTTGACACAGGCTGCGAAAGCACTGTATATCACTCAACCCAGCGTCAGTCATGCCATTAAGCAATTGGAAGAGAGCTTTGGTCTTACCTTGTTTTATCGAAATTCCAAGGGTGTAGCGCTGACACAGGAAGGTGCCAGTCTATACTCCTATATTGAACAATCCCAGATTCTGATCTCACTTGCAGAAGAAAAAATGGCCGCACTGAAGAATCTCGACAATGGTGAATTGAGAATTGGTGGCAGTGACTCCCTGTTCAAGCATTACATGCTGGCGTATCTAGAGGAATTTCACACCTTGTACCCTAATATCAAGCTACATCTGAGTCATGGAACTACGCCGGAAGTCATCACCTTTCTGAAAGAAGGCAAGATTGATCTTGGTGTTGTTCGGATGCCCATTGTTGATCCACAGCTAGAAGTCAGGGAAAGTATTCAGTTGAAGGACTGTTTTGTAGCTGGGGAACGTTATGCTCAGTTGAAGGGTAAAATCATGACACTTGAGATGCTTCTGGAGCATCAACTGATCCTCTTCTCCCGGAACAGCCGTGTTCGGATGGCTATAACTGAGTTGTTTAACAGCTATAATTACACGTTAAAACCTGAGATTGAGGTTGGTAGTGTTGATCTGTTGATTGAGTTTGCGCGTCGAGGACTGGGTATTTCCTATGTCACACGTGAATTTATCTCCAAAGAGCTGGAGGAAGGCTCTCTCTTCGAAATTCAGCTTGATGTCCCGCTCCCCCCTTCCCATGTGGGGATTATGACCAAACGCAATATGCCGATCTCTCTGGCAGCCAACCGGTTTATGGATCTCATTTTCAAATCCTGAGTGGTCACAATGTCAAAAGGTACAACAAATAGCCCCACCGTCCAGTTATGGATGATGAGGCTTTTTGGCCTTCATAAAAATTTGTGTTTATCTAACGATTAAACACTCACCAGATAGGACGCGTCCAATATAAGGGCAACCTTACCATTACCGAGGATCGTTGCTCCAGATAGATGGTTCATCGCTCCCAGATACGTACCAAGTGTCTTAATAACGACTTCCTGATTTCCTATAATCTCATCTACTGCGTAAGCTGCAATTTTATCAACGGAACGCACGATCACCAGTGGAATGGTCTTGGATTTGCGGTCTGTTCGTGGATAGTTGAGCCTGTCACACAGTCGGTGAAAAGGTACAATTCGTCCATGATTCAGGATCGCTTGTTGCCCCTGGATCATCTGAATATCTTCAGGTGAAATTCGAACAATCTCAGCAACATTATACATCGGCAAGATCAGCACACGACCCGATACTTTGACTAACAGACCTTTAATAATCGCCAGTGTGAGCGGTAGACGAATCGTAAACGTGGTACCCACACCAACCTCCGTATCAATATCAATGATGCCGTTGAGTCGCCCGATCTGACTACGCACGATGTCCATTCCAACACCGCGTCCTGATACTTCACTGACAGAAGAGGCCGTCGAGAAGCCAGGTTCAAATATGAGGTGGACAGCTTCCTGTGTTGTTAGGCGTGCAGCCTGTTCCTCACTAATGATGCCCTTGCCCAAGGCAGAAGCTTTAATCTTCTCACCATCGATACCTTTGCCATCATCCGAATAACGAATGACAACATGATTTTCTTCATGAAACGAAGTTAATGTAATACGTCCTTTGGACGGCTTACCGTTCTCCGCCCGAACCTCTGCACTTTCAATGCCATGATCTGCACTGTTGCGGATGAGATGGATCAGCGGGTCACTCAGTTCTTCAATAATCATCCGGTCAAGCTCAGTCTCTCCACCTTGAATAACCAGTTCCAGATCCTTACCCAGCTTCTGTGATAGGTCACGAACCAATCTCGGGAAGCGACTGAATAGTTGATCAATGGGTAACATCCGTGTCTTCATTACACCTTCTTGGAGTTCCTTGATTACCCTGCCCATATGATCGGATACACCACTAATACTCCGGATGAGTGTTGAAGACTCCTTACGCGCACCCGATCCACTCAGATCTGCAAGGGATGTCTGATCAATTAACAGTTCACCGACCAAATTCATCAAATGGTCCAGACGTTCAACACTCACACGAACTGTAGGTTGAGCAGCTTTCACTTTCTCATCCGGCCCAGTTGTATTTACGGTAGGCAAGCTTTGTTTCGTTTGCTCTGTTTCAGAGATTAATTCAAGTGGTGCAGAAGTCGCTGCAACCTCATTGGATTCCAGCAGATATGGATCAATCTCCAGCATATGAATATCCGAGTCTGAAGACAGCTCTGCCTTAAGCTGCTGTTGGTCATTCGACGTTGCTACGATGATGATGAACTGACCATAATGATCATCTTCATTCTGCGCGCCCGGTTGACTCTCCATGAGCGAAGTAGCGACAACCGTACCACAGATGTCCTCAATGCGTTGTCGTAAAATATGATATCTGGCCGCTTTCATCATGCACTTCTGCTCCAGCACAACATGAATGGACAATAACTGCTTCCCTGACACAATAGCTACCTGTGCCATAATCGATTCTGCTGGTTGCAATTGAGGTATTATAAGTTTTCCGACTACTGCCGGAGTCTGAATTAAATCCTTTATTTCTCTTACTACTGCTCGAAAATCTGCATAGGCTTCCCCACGGATGTACTGATCACGAAGTACCTTCATGGCGTCCAAAGAGCGGAACAACGTATCAATTAGCTCCGAAGTCATCTCCGGTTTTTTCTCCCGGACCCATTCAAGAGCATACTCCACTTCATGCGTGAGGTCGCTTAATTCACGGAAATCCATTGTGGATGCCGATCCCTTGATGGTATGGGCTGCCCGAAACAGCGTCTGAACCAGTTCTACAGATGGCGAAAGCTCCAATGCCAATAAAGACTGATCCATACGTTCCAGTTGATCATTCAGTTCTTCGATAAAGATGTCACGGTAGGCAGACAAATCCATCATTCGTATATACCTCCCTAACCGCCCAATATTTCGTCCAGTTTCAAAATGCCCACAAGCTTGTCTTCCTGTTGACCCACACCATGGAATAAACCTTCACGGTTACGACCATATCCGCCGGTTGGCGGATGAATTTCGGAATATGTGGTTACCTTGTTCACGCGATCCACGATCAAGCCAATATATTCTTCCTGATGTCGAACTACGATAATACGCGTTGCTCTGGTGTCCGGTTCATCCGGCATACCCAGCAGGTTCCGCAGACTCATCACACATACAACCTTGCCACGCAGATTAACTACCCCTTTGATCTCTGGGCGGCTGAATGGGATATCTGTAATGCTGAGCATTTTAATAATTTCGTGAATTTCTTCGATTCGAATGGCGCAAGTCTCTGCACCTACAGACAGTTCAATATATTGTTCCTTCTGAAGTGAAGACATCAATTCACCCTCAATTCAATTTTATTAATTTGTTTTGAAGGCAGCTGCCGAATTCGCCAGTTCTTCCGCCAGATTTGCCAGAGACTGGCATGTTGCCGCTGTCTCTTCAGACGCTGCTGCGGATTCCTCACTGGAAGCCGAGATGGATTCAACAGAGCTCATCACCTCTGCGGCTTGGGCTGCTTCTTCTTCACATGCAGCAGCAATTTCGTTTACTTTCTGTGAAGAGTTATTGACCATATCAATGATCTGATCAAACGCCTGTCCCGTCATGGAAGACTGCTCAACACTGGCTGCTACGGCTTGCACACTTTGTCTCGTATTTTCCTGCATTGCTTTGATGATGGCTGTAATTTCTTTGGTCGCCTCGCCACTTCGTTCGGCAAGCTTCCGGACTTCATCTGCTACTACGGCGAATCCTCGCCCTTGTTCTCCGGCACGTGCCGCTTCAATTGCAGCATTCAGCGCGAGCAGATTGGTCTGCTCAGCGATATCGTCAATCACTTCAATGATGTCACCGATTTTACGAGAATCATCTTCAAGCTTGGTCATTTTTGTATTAACAGCTTGCATACCTTCCAATGAAGTCTGTACAACAAGTCCACCTTCACGAGCAGTCTTCACCGTATCGTTGGACAGTTCAGCCGCTTCTTCTGCACTTGCAGCGACGGAGTTAATGGCAAGTGAAAGCTCCTTGAACAATTCGGAGATATTTCCTGCCTCACTGGATTGGCTCGTGCTGGTGCTCGCAATTTCCTGTGTGCTGGCTGAGATCTGTTCCGAAGAAGCTGCAACACTTTGAGAGTTCATCACGATATTGTTGATTAACTCTTTCAGGTTGTCGACCATACGATTCAATGCCGCAGCCAGTTGACCCACTTCGTCTTTGCTAGAGATGTCTGATTTAAGGATCAGATTTCCGTTGGCAACTTCCGTAGCTAGACCCAGCATGGCCATGAGTGGCTTCGAAATGGAGCGAGAGATGATATATCCAATGAGAATACTGAAGAGTACGGACAGAACCACAAGAATTATCGTTACTTTAAATGCTTGTGAATAGGCAGCCTGAGATTGTATATTCGCCTGTTCAGCCATACTTTCATTAAGGTCGATCAAATTGGTAAGGAGTTCAACAATTTTGTCCCCTTGTGGTTTAAGCTCAATTTTAAGGTAGGTATTAAAGGCACTTTGATCATCTGCGACAGCCAGATTAGTTGCTCTTTCAAACATTGTTAAATATCCTGGATATTCCGCATCAAAATTACGGAGTAACTCTATTTCTTCAGGGGTTGTTGCAAGCGGACGATAGATGGTCAGGCGATCATTCACACTCTGACGGATCGAAGCGATGTTCTCCGTGATCCGAGTTTTTTCGGTTTCAACGGTTTCGAAGCTCAAATCACGCACGTTCACACGCATTCTTTGATAATCAATCTGAGCAGAGGATAATTCTTTCACAGAGATTAGATTGTTGTTATACATCTCTTGCATTCGTTCATTCGTACTTCTCAATGTTACTACAGAGTAGACGCCAAGCGCCGCAAGGATTATCGACACAACTAAAAACGCTGAGATAATCTTTGTTGCTGTTTTCAAATTTCCAAACCACTTCATGTAATCTCCTCCTAGGCATCGTAGTGTCCAGTTATGTATATAACGCTTGGTAAACCCTTCTCTTGGTCGCGCTCCAGACAACTTACGATCTATTTCGACATAAATATATTAAAACTGAATAGGAGATTTTTATTTCTATAAATTTGCACTATTATGAATTTTTATTTCAGATATAAAGAATCTTCTTTTTAATATAAATTATACTTTTTACCTATTTAACGGTTATTTCTACTTACACATATACGTATATTCAGCATTCTGCATTGACTTTCACATACATCTCCATACAAAAATTTCATGTGAGATGATCTTCTTATATTTATACAAGAAGTTATATAGTTCTTACGTCTAACAAATATCATTTTCCACACAAAAAATTATGTATTTTTTCTGTACACACTCAACATTTCAAGACCTAAGTCTAATAAATGATTACTTATACTGAGTCCATTTTCCCATAAAAAAAACCAAACCCGAATCAACAAAGTTTGGTTTTGAAGCGAAAAAATACACTTTAAATTAACATTAAACCCGTTTAAAACTAATTACTTATGTGTTATATAGCTGCTCCAGTTCCATTAAGCGGTCCTTAATCCTGTGCGGAATAATTCCAAACAGATTATCCCACGTCATGAACATCTCCGGTTTTAGTAAATATTCTTCGAACTCCATGGTAGGTACAAACGCTTTGGTCTGCAGATAACGCTCTACCTGATCATCGATCTGTTCATTTGTTTCAAAATAATCTTGAAACAACTCATTCACAAGTAGCCCATCACATCCAGCTTCGGCACCTGCTGCACTATACAGATTTGGCAATAACTCAAATACAACCGGAAGTGGTGAGAAAGCATGTTTGCCAGGCTGTGAGTACAGACATACATGATGTCCAACCACATTGACCCGTTCCTTCAATAATCCGCGCAGCACCTTCCCATGAAAGCTGGCTTCACAGTCTACTACCTCTCCGTCATGACCCACATAAACCCATACATGCTCCATTTCATACAGATGTCCAATCTCATAATCCCACCAGATTGCATATTCAATTACATATTGTACTACCTCGGTCGGAAACTTAATGTCCCTTCTGAACGATGGTGAAGGCCCAGATTGATGCAACACAGAAATGCCAACAAAATCAGGATAAAAGGGTTCGGCTCTGTCAAACATCAAAATAGGTGCATAACTCATTGCAGTTTCAAGCGTTTTCATTTCTGACATGTTCATTCGTGAGTCCTCCGTTTTGGTTGGATGTTCATACTATACTAACAGAGAACGTAACCCACTGACTCAGGCATTTTGAATTTTTTCTAATAGAATACCAGCCCCTCTATGGACTTCATACGATTATTACATCGACACATCAAAAAGCCTGCAACTGATATTCTCCAGTTACAGGCTGTGTACTTTGATCATGAATACGGAATCTTGAATTAAGATTTCAGCTTATTGGATGGTGACACGGACGTCTTGGAAGGTGAGGTCGATTGATCAGAAACCTGCGTATCACACCCTATTGGAGGGCCCAGAATCGCATCATTTTTAATGGAAGCAACAGCTCTCGCATATGCCTCTTCATCCAAACAGTACGCGCGGTGAGCCACCTCCGGCGGTGTAGCTGCCAAGAAATCCGCTCCAAACACAATATCAGGCGTTGGTTGATCAAAGATAGTTAATACATATACATCATCTGTCTCAGCGACAAACCAGTGAAACCAGCCTTTCGGAAATACCACTACCTGACCTGGTTTCAGACGATATGTCAATCGTTCACGCGTAAACGGATTGAAGACTGACGCTGTAATTTCACCGGTGATGACCACAACCATCTCCGTGACATTGGTGTGCCAGTGTGGCTGCACAATGATTCCTTTGCTTAAGTACACGTTGAAGAACCCATTTGCAATGGTCGGCAGCTGTTCTCCAAACAACTGGGTTACATAGTTGCGTGAATCCCTCTGATAATTGACAACCGCATTGGAATCGGCTGCCAGCGGAACATTCGGGGCTTGTAAAATCGGATTCATCATTCGATCATTTCTCCTCCTTGGGCATACATCTCATTGTTGTACTGTATGCCGGAGAATAGAAAGATAATACCGTTGACACATGTTATATATTGTTTTTAATCCTGAACTTTAGATTTCTTAGAATCTTGTATAAACAAACTAGACTTGACCAGGGAATCTGCCTCCGGCTGCAATGCCTTGGGGAGATATGTGATCTATCTGGTTCATCTCATCATCCGTAAGTGAAACCTGTAGCGCTCCTAAGTTCTCGTGAACTCTTTCCAGATTGCGAGTCCCCGGGATCGGAACGATATGTTCTCCCTTTCCAAGCAACCAAGCCAGAGCAAGTTGAGAGACCGTACATCCTTTTTGCTTAGCCATCTCTTGGATCAATCCAACAACCTCCAGATTTTTCTGAAAGTTCTCACCTTGGAAACGCGGATAGTGACGACGATAATCATCTTCCGGCAGATCGTCTATAGAACGGATCTGACCTGTCAGGAAGCCCCGCCCCAAAGGGCTGTATGGAACCAAGCCAATGTTCAATTCATGCAGGACAGGCATAATCTCATCCTCAAGCTCTCGACTCCATAATGAATATTCGGTCTGCAACGCTGTAATTGGATGAACAGCATGTGCACGTCGAATGATCTCTACTGGCGCTTCGGACAAACCAATATATCGAATCTTCCCCTGTTGAACCAGATCGGCAAGTGTGCCTACAGTCTCTTCAATGGGTGTATTCGGATCAGGACGATGTTGATAATACAGATCGATATAATCCATTCCCAGGTTGTAGAGACTCGCATCTACTGATTTTTTGATGTAGGCTGGATCTCCCTTGGGGCCCTGGGTGTGTGTTATACCAAATTTGGTGGCAATGATTGCCTCGGATCTTCGACCTTGAAGCGCGCGTCCAAGCAGTTTTTCATTCCCTCCAAATCGCTGTTTTTCATACGCTCCGTACAGATCCGCCGTATCAAACATGGTGACTCCTGCATCTAGCGCACCCTGAATGGTATGTACCGATTCGTCATTATCCGGCATCATCATCACACCCAGGCCGAGCGCAGATATTCGTAATTTATCATTTCCCAGTGTTCTTGTTTTGAGCATGTGGCTCCCTCTTTTCATCTTGAAATAGAAACGTTAACTAGATACGTTGAACTTGAGTTCATTCTATTTCACTTCCGAGACCCCAACCACACTCTGTTTATGCTAGTAAAGAAATTACCAGTTTGATTAACTTTCTATATGGCAACAGGAACGTAAATACAACAATGAATGCCTGATTGACTGTTCAGATTATTCATGGAAAAGATATCGTATGCATGCACAACGCCATCTGTCCGATCCGTCGTTTCAAGCAGGACACGATTGACTTGTTTTAGTTCAACTTGGTGCAGGTTCCAGATCGTTCGGAAGTCTATACTTTCTTCACTCAATTGTTTCACGATTCTGCTAAATTCGGGGTCACTCGGATACTTGTCATAATACGTACGGAATACGGCTACCGAGTGCCGCGCGAATTCCTCCCAGTTGTGCATACGCTCCCTGAGCGCTGTATCCAGAAATAAAATCCGCATCATCAAACGCTCATTCACATTCATCGACGAGAAGTTGAAGAGGTTCGTATCTGCAGCTTCATTCCAGGCAAGTACCTCAGAACGTTCATTAGTAATAAAGGAAGGATGAGTCAACTGGCCAATAATACTCTGCCACCCTGGCTCCAGTTGCGAATACGAAGCAAGGAATTCATGTTCCGTATTAGGGTCCCATAAGTCAAACAGATGACTCTTCTCTTCCAGGGTTAAACGGAGCGCATTCGCTATACTCTGCATCACTTCTCGTGAAGCCGCCAACTCCCTCCCCTGTTCGAGCCACGTGTAATACGTTGCACTGACACCAGCCAATACCGCTACTTCTTCCCGCCGTAGACCGGATGTTCTTCGCTGTCCATAAGATCCTGACAATCCAACTTGTTCCGGTTGAATGCGGCTTCTCCGTGATTTCAAAAACTCACCCAGTTTTTTGTTGCGGCTCATACTTGTATCCATAGACATCGTTCCTTTTTTATAAAAGTAATCAAGCCTATTCGACTCTATCCCAAAATGGTAGTCTCTGAATGACTTTGATATAATTCATCTATTATTAGTTCTACAGAATACTTGGTTTACAAGTAGCTTAGCATCGATTGATGCAGAACGAAAGGAGCATAACATGATCCCCAATGTTGGAGATGTGTACTGCGTGTACGTCGAAAAATTACAACAATATACAGCCTGCCAGGTAACTGGACTGAAAGAAACAGAGGGTAAAACTTCTGACACGCTTGCCTCCGTCCTTCAGTTGGATTGGACTGGTGATCAACTGCCTAATGAAATGCATCTTCATCAGATGAAACCGCTGATCTGTAATTTCTATTTCTGGAATGACCGACTTGCCCATAGTTTCGTGAGTGCTAATGTTCCTTCACAGTATGTGCTTGCAGGCAACATCCCTCCTCTCTACACCGAGGAAACAAATACGTATGGCGGAGGCTGGCCGATCGGAGAAAGTCTCTATCTCCAGCGTGAATGGGAAGGTATCGATGCGATCCGAAGAGCGCAGTTCAAACAAGCTGCGGATGATGACGAAGAAGTGATGATTGGCGATCGTGTAATGCGGGGCAGTACGAGTACACTCCGCGATTTCAGCCCTACATCTTCTGAAGATGTAGCCGAACTCGCAAAGCTACCTTGTCTGACACATATTGAAATGGATGGATATACGGAATCAATCTTTTCATTTATAGAGGACAACCCGTTCATTAATGAACTTCATATCATACATCATGGTCAAACGATGCTCGATATCAGCAAGAGCCACCTGACCAGACTTATTGTGGATGTCAGTGGGTTGAAGGAATTAATTTTGAACACAAAGATGAAAAGTCTGAATTTCACAGGAGAGTTGTCTCCTGATCTGCGTATCTTGGCTTATGAAGACGGTAGATGCATCACTCTCAATGTTCCATCGGGCCTGCCACAGGTTACGGGTATCTCACGACTTGAAGGTCTGTATATCAGAGATATCACGGAAATCAATCTGGAGCCACTTGTGCAGTATTATCCTGAGCTTTCAGAGTTGCGACTGTGGGGTAAACCCGGCAATGTATCCCATATAGAGTCGATTCAGCATTTGGCAAATTTGCAAACCTTCACTACATATGACCTGTTCGGCTTCAATGGTGAAGAATTCCCTGACCCAGAGCAACTTCCACAATTGGCTACGCTGTGGCTAACCAGCCTGCCTGCCGATGCAGCCAGATCGATCAAAACAAGATATAAAAAAAACGCTGCTGCCGGACTTGATATGGAAATCACCAAAGCACGCAAACCGGAATGGCTTGCGGAGAACCTGAACAATCCGTTTCGGGATTGGGATGGGCGGGACCATATCAAGGCGGCACACGCCAAAAAAGCAGCTCAATTGTACAAGCAGTGCTTGAAGGAAATCCGTCAATTAAGTCAAGATTTTAACAATCAGGAAGCTATGCACAAACAGCTCGTCTCCATGGTTGAGAACTACACACAGGCCTTCAACAAGATGGATGCCAAGACCGGCTTTATTGAAACTGTTGAGCGGGAAGAGATTTATGTTGTTCTAACGGAGTTACTGAATCAGTTACAGGAGAATTGGGAACTGCGTCAAGATGATTTGATTAAGGTCAATCACGAGGAATTATATGAGGTATTTGATCGTTTGAGGGATTTTTAGTTCACCAATAAACCGTTGTTTACGGAAAAAGGGTCCTGTTATGAACATTAGAGGACCCTTTTTTGCATGAATAGAATTTCTTGCACTCTATTTTCAATAAGACGACGTGACTCGGGCAGAGCCTTGGGTCGCTCGATCCTATGATAAGCCACACAAATTCAAGTAATTCAGGATCGATGCGGTATCATCAATGGAGGTGCGCAGGGCGATGTAACCGTCAGGACGAATCAATACAAGCTCTTTACTTGCGACATCGTAAATTCGATAAGCGTTCCCTGCAGTGTCAATTATGCCTTCCGCTCCCTCTACCTTCGATGGAAGGATATAATGCAAATGGAGTGCATCGTTGGTGAAGTTCTTCAGAGAAGGATCGATGTAGTTTGCAAAAGCCAAAAGCGTCCAGTGTGGGCCGCGCAAGAGGTCAAAGACACTTCCTGCAAACCCGGTGCCTTGTAGTCCCCTAGCATTAGGAGCACGATCTCCAGGAAGTAAACGGGTAGCATTTGTTCGAGCAGACGGACGGGTAAGCGAACTTGAACGATAGGAAATGAGAAGCCCGCTCGTCAGATCGTCGGATATGGTGCTCAAGGATTGGGACAACACTCCGCCTTCTGTCGCCGTTCCTATGACGCCTCCCATCTTCTTTGTGCTGTCTTTGAGCACGGCTTGAGCCACCGGGCGGCGCTCTTCATCGTACGTGTCAAGTAAGGCGGTGTCCGCTCCGCGTATGACAGCCGCCAGCTTCCAGGCGAGGTTGTATGCGTCCTGTATTCCCGTATTCATGCCTTGACCACCGGCCGGTGAATGAACATGAGCAGCATCACCGGCAAGGAAAACCCGGTTGTTTCGGTAACATTCAACCATACGAACGTTGACACGGTAGATGGACAACCAAGATGCATCCGTAAGCTGGGCACGTCCGGACCCGGCACGACGGTCAAACATGGCTTGATACCCCTCTAACGACGGCTGCTCTGGTTCATCGATGTCTGCCGGAATTGTAGCCTGCAGTTGCCAAATATCGGATTTTGGCAGCGGTGTCACCCCGATCATCCCCTCCGAAGAAGTCCAGATATGGATATGGTCACGATCTAACCCTTCCAATCCTACATCGCCAAGATACCATCGCTCATGATCATGTGTTTCCCCAACCAACGGTAAGTGTATAAATTTGCGGATATTGCTTTTGCCCCCGTCAGCGCCGACTACATAACGAGCACGAATTTGCTCTTCTCCTTGTGCTGTATTCACCGTTATCGATACACCATCCACATCCTGAACAAGCCCTACAGCTTCCATGCCCAACTCAACTTGACCGCCAAGCATTGCATATCGGTCGCGCAACGCTTTTTCCACATCAAATTGAGCAATCCAGACCGGATCACGATAGGGTGTCTCAAGTTCGGCGCTCGCTGCAACGGTAATAGTCGGCTTGTCCACACTTCTGCCATCTGCGGTATAATAACGAACAGGCAAGTCCACAACACCTGTATCAACAATGTAGTGAACGGCCTCCAAATCATCGATGACTTCAAGCGAGCGAGGCTGGATTCCTTTGGCGCGAGATGCAACGTTATACACGGTGCTTCGTTCAATAATACGATGGTTGACGTTTCGACGGGCAAGGTCGCAGGCAAGTGTAAGCCCTGTGGGTCCGGCCCCGACGATGAGAACATCAACAACAGACGGTATGGTATTCATGGACAAAAACCTCCTTGAGCATTGATTTGATACGCTACATTTGTTACACTACACCGTACAGTGTAGTTTGTAAAGCAGGACTCTAATCAATTTCTTAAATATACATATAAGGGGGAAAACGTAAGAATGGATCATACGGAAAACAAGAAAATCCGCAAAGGCTCTTCAGACAAACGAGCTAAAATTATTGCGGCGGCACGAGATCTGTTTCTTTCAGACGGGTTTGATCGTTCCAGCGTCGATGCGGTCGCAACTAAAGCGGGAGTTTCCAAACGGACAGTTTATGATTATTATGGCGACAAACAGAACCTACTGCTTGCCGTTGTGGAAGAATCCAGTTCGGCGATTCTGGTCATGATTGAGCAAGGGATTTCAGACCACCTCTTGAAATTCGAAGATCTTGAGCAGGCGCTCATTTTATTTTGTGAGCAAATCGTAGCTTCTGCAAACGGTTCGGCAGATTACAAGGCTTTGATCCGTCTGGTTATGGTGGAAGCTGCCAACCTGCCAGACTCGTTTTTTGAAAGGCTGGATAACGCAACTGAAGAGGGGATTATCAGGAGGTTTACAGCGTTTGGACAAAACGGACTGCTCCATGTGATTGATCCTATAATGGCTGCAAAGCACTTCGCTGCATTAACGTTTTTATTGGTATTCAATCAACCGGGAAAAATCGGGACGTTAGAGGAGGACCAAACTAAACATATCATCACCGAAGGCGTACGCGTCTTTCTTTGCGCTTATGCCCCACAACGTAAGTCTTAAAATCGCCATTGTAAATGCCTTTTCTATTTCCGGATAAATTCCATAATCTAATCGATCTGCGACTTCATTATCAATGGTAAACGCAAAAACGGAACGAAGCATGCTGATACCCTGCTTCGTTCCGCCCATCTTTTAATCTTCGTCCCATTTCGTTAGTGATCTTGCTCTAATCTAAAGCAGCCCTTCATTGAATGGAAAACACTTCTTTTTTCAATAATTCTTCTGGCGTCTGCCCTATCACATCACTGTGAAAATAATCGCGGATAACGCCATCTTGAAGATAGTTGGCGATCGACACCATAATCATCCCTTGATCCAGTGCCAGATAAGCTTTTGCAAGTTCTCCCGTTTCAACATTGACTGAGTCATAGAACCCATATTTGCCAAACATTTTGAAGCTCTTTAGAGCTTTAATGTTCTTTCGAACTGCTTCAGGGGCATAATCCAGAGCAAGGAATGTTGCGTGTGCTGTTACCGTTGCTCCATCTTTGTAACCTGAGGTACCTAACGGTGTTGCTGCAAACTCACTGTAACCTGTCGGAGTGGCAGAAGGTGAGAAGCCCCATGCGGCATACCCTTTTTCTTTGGCATATTCGATTTGCAATTCGACATGACGCTGGTTGTTCAATCCCAAAGCTTGAGTACCCAGGTCTTTTTCCTTTATGACCATACCGGGCATAAGAGCTTCAAACATACTACCTCCCCAGCTTGGTACGAACTTTTTATCCTTGTATACATAACTTCCTTCAAACACATCCACTCCATCGTACTTAACGGATTTGCCTTGAGGAATCTGAGCTTGCCAATCCCATTCTTGAGGTAATGTGCGATACATCTTCCACCAATGATCTTGAGGAACATCACCTTTCCCAATAGCAATATAGCTGCCTACACGTGGTTCCGTATAAAACATCCCATAATGGTGGTCCGTCAGCGCGCCTTTAGCCACATCATAACCGCCGCGGAATTGGCCGACTTCAGGATCATATAGCGGAGTATAATTCATATTTGTAACCAACTTGCTTGTTCCCCCATGAAGTTCTTCATAGGCTTGCCCAACAACAATTAAACCAGCGGATAACCAGCCATTATCGACTTGGGAAATAAATTGCCCCCAATCTTTCTTCACCGAACCGTCATCCGTGTTATACCAGTTATAAAATAGGCCGTTCCACTTTTCTAACTTCTCGAGGGAATTTATAGTTGTTTGCAGGCGATGTACAGCTTCTTTCTTTGAAATAATGCCCAATTGTTGCGCTGAAACCGTACTCATCATATACATTGCGATGTTTGTGGGCGAGGTACGTTTAGCTTCTTCTATCCCGTTGTCAGTGTGCCGTACTTCATCGTAAGTCAAGCCAGTATTCTGATCCGTATAGTCCTCAAAAAACGTATAGGTTTTATATGCAATCGCTTTCAATTCTGCTCGAAATCCAATTAAATTGCTTGAGTCACCTGCTGAAGCCATCGGAGTTAAAGCTAGATTAGCTAACAGACAAAAAGTTAAAATGAAGCTGAATTGTTTTACTTTTTTCATGATTTTCATGATTTTCTCCCTTCAAATGGATTCGAAACGTTTCGTGTATATGTTATCATAAATTTCCCATTTCCGTAAACAATAAAATAGAACGCTTACAAATACTGATTATTATGCGGTTTATTAATAAATGTAAATTCGAAACGTTTCATTAAAGGGACTACATTAAGGCAACTCACGTGGAATTATATGACGATTTGATCGTTTGAGGGTCTTTTAGAGATTCTAAATTGAAGAGGTAAAAAGCCTGACTCCATAGGAATCAGGCTTAACCCTTCACGTATCCATTCTAAACCGTTCTAAGTTGCTACAACTGTTGTTCCGCAATACTCGCAGTCCGTTGATTGCTTAGGAAGTACTTTTGCCTTCGCCCCACATCCCGGGCAACTCACTGAAACAGGCCTTTGTGGCTCTTCAACTTTTTCTTCGACTTTCTCTTCAGTGTTTTCCTTATCTGAAAAATTGATCTCTGTATAGTTAATTGTATTATGACTGCTGTAACTCACGGTGTTGCTATTGTAACTTGAATAAGTATGTGGATTTGCATTTTCGCGATCAAGAGAACCTCCATAGTCTCCCCCATAAAAATTTCGTTCAGGGCCACGCTTTTTCTTAACACGTTTTTTCCTAAGCAATTTAATACCAAAAAACAAAAATAAAAATTCAACGATAATAATTTCAACTACAAGAACTATATTCAATTGATCTACGAAATTCTCTTCCATAAGTAATCGTATGGGTATAGCAATGGCATAAAACATAAAAAAGAGTCCAAATAACTTCCTTAACAACACGATTCCTCCTATGCAGTTTACGAGATCCTCATTGTCGTTCCACAATACTCACAATCCGCAGACAAAGTAGGATATACCTTTACCTTGGCCCCACACCCTGAACAATTCACGGATACAGATTCTTGAGGTTCATCTTCTCTATCTTCATATTTCTCATTATGCTGATCTTCGTAATATTGATTATCATTAGAATTGTGATGGTATTGATCAGTGTTAGAACGAGATTTAGGTCGACCACACATTTTAATGCCCGTAACAAGTACGATAACCCCAGGGATAAAAAGAATTATCGTACTGATAATGGCTGTTTCTGTTCCCTCGGATATTAATATTAAAGATAACAAGATCGTCAGAGACGAAAGGATAATGAATATAATTCCAAAAAATCTTTTCACCGCGTTTCCTCCTTAAAACATCACACTCTACCTAGCAGTGTATATTACAAGTATCCGTAAAAGAAGTCATTTAGTCCGCTACACGGTTTACGAGATTCTCATCGTTGTTCCGCAATATTCACAATCCGCAGACGAAGTAGGATATACCTTTACTCTAGCTCCACACCCTGAACATATTAAGGATAAAGGTTCTTGAGATTCCTCGACTTCTTCATACTCCTCGTGATAGTTACCTCCGTCATATTGCACATTACTACTAGAATCGTCAACATAATGTTGATCGGCTTTAAGTTGAAATTTAGGTCGACCACACATTTTAATTCCTATAACAAGCAGAACAATCCCACTTACAAAAAGTACAAATGCATTGATAATTGCCACATCCGTTCCCTCGGATAGTTCGACTAAAGAGAACAGAATTGCTATACATGAAATTATAATGAATATAATCCCAAATTTCTTTTTCAAAGTTTCTCCTCCTGCAATTTATGATTTGCTTGTCATGATCTGTTGATTGCGCTCTTTCAAACGGAACTTTAACTGGGATAGTTGCGAAGCAAAACGTTCACTATTTACCAATTCCCCTGCTTCGTACTGATTTGCAAGCTCACTGTTCATCAATTCAATGTCCAGCAAGATCTGGCGGTCATTTTTCTCAAGGAAATCCGGAGTGATTGGGTCACTATACTTTACAAGTTCAATTAATGATTGAACGGTTTTGCGCTCCTCTTCCACAGTTAGGACGGGATGTTGCACCATGGTATGAAGCAATTGCTGTAAGGCTTTTTCGATTAATTGTAAGTTTGCGATTTTTGTATGTTCATCTGTTTCATGACGGCGCGCACTTTGAATATAGATCATAATGATTCCGCACAAAATAATTGCGATCGCAATCGTTAACGTGTGTAACAATACGAACCAGCGAAGCGCATGATCTGCTGAACCTGTTAACAACGTGTAGATCATCACACAAATCAGATAAATACCCAATACTACACCTAAAGCTGTGTAACCTGGAACAAACCGTTTAAACCGATCCATATTTTGCATGATGAACCGCGCGTAGATCCAAATAGCCGTAATCGCTACATAAGAAGCAACGAGATTCATCCAAAAAGAAAACGATAGTAGCGCATGATTAAACACCGTAAAAGAAACGATTGAGGATACTAACATGCATATTAAATAGACGACATCCAAAATCAAGAGATTGCTCCGTTTTACCATCACTATGCCTGTCCTCCTTCTTGCAGATTGTTTCCGCAATCGAGACAGAACTTCTGGCCGGGTTTTACTTCATGTTGGCACCGACTGCATTTCAAGCTTAAACTTGTGCCACAGTTGCCACAGAATTTTGTATGACCGGAATTCATATGGTTACAATTTGGGCATGGGCTAGGCATCGGTTGATGACATTGGATACATTCCAATGCGTTCTCCGCATTATCCGCCCCACATGAAGGACATGCATGGTATTTGTCACCACAGTTAGGACAGAATTTGGTTCCCTTTGGCAAGGCATGTCCACAATTGTTGCAATCTGTTGTTGCTACCGATTTTTCGGCTAATGAATTGCCACATTTGCTGCAAAAAGAGCTGTTCTCCTGATTCGGATGATGGCACTGCTTACATATACTTACTGCAGGCGTTTCCTTCGTAGACATCACTTTAGACATCTGGGACATCTCGCCACTGAAAGAACCACCCAGACCAACCCCCATGCCCATACCAAGCCCTGCGCCCATGATGTCTGACTGCATGCTTCCTTCATTTTTCGCTGCACCTTCAAGCGTATCAAACGAACGTTCTTGCTGATATGTGTACCCAATAATATCCATCTCAGCTTTGCGTGCCAACGCTTCTCTTAATCGAATGACTGAAGGGTCTTCTTCAGGCAGATTAACATTGTGAATATACAGGTTGATTAACTCAATACCAAATTCTTCAAAAGTAGAAGCTACCGTATCTGCAAAATGTCGTGATATCTCGGCGATATATGCATTGATCTCCAAAACACTTACTTTTCTATGTATTAGATATGATGACAACATGGAGTTAATATTCATGATAATCAACCCACGGAAGTAATTAATCATATTAGCTTGGTTAAACTCAGGCAGTGTTCCCACAAGCTTGACCAAAAATTTTCGTGAATCCGAAATTTTAATTCCCATTTGTCCAAATGTTCTTACGGGAACAATAATATTATACTTGGGATCCTGGATCTGAATCGGATTCGCCGTTCCCCATTTAACGTCCAATGCGCTTACTTGATTGACATACCATACTTCTGCTGCAAAAGGTGACTTTCCTCCGAACGGAAGGTTAACGAGACGGTTCAAGATTGGGATATTTGCAGTACTCAACGTATGCCTTCCGGGTCCAAACATATCAAGTGCTCTTCCATCCTTGAAAAGAATTGCTTGTTGAGATTGATTAACAATTAACTGAGTCCATGTTCCCAGTTCAGTCTCGGGATGTTTCCAAGCAAACACATCAGGTGAGCCATCATACTTAATTACGTCAATAATCGCCATGTTTAATTCCTCAATTCAGTATTAGATTACTATAATTTACTAAAAAGTTCTTTTGTTAAAACACTGATTCTACAGTAGTTCCTATATTTAATTGTCTTTAATCTACTTATTCCATGTCTAGGCATTGATATTTTACCATTTCTAACCTTAATACGCACTAACATAGTTCATGTTTCATATGATATTTTTCCTATATTTAGCATATTCATAATAGTAAAAACCTCTTCCATATCTTCATAGGAAAGAGGTTAACTATGTAACCACAAATTGTGAAAAACCAGAATATTAGCTTGAGTATCCACTCTCGATCATAATCAACGTCCCAATTTTGAAACCACTCGCAAAAGCCTCTCTTGAATGAATAGAGTGAACTTGATCCATCATATCAAACAATACCTCGAGTTGTTTAAAGTCATCCTCCGAAAGCTTGCTCTGAAATTTTTCGATATAAGCTGTAATCTCCTTGTTAATAGATCGATACTCCGAATCTTTAGGAACAATATTCTCCTCTGGTCTCAGGTTACCGTAATATAATTCTTCTATTATATTTCCCACATCACAGACCCCTTTCTCTTATACATGTCTGGTACTCTTCTCATGACAATTATATAAGATTGACAGACAATGCTGGGAATTTATGCGATATTCGCATGTGATTCTTATAGCTTTCATGGGATATCGCATTTTGCATGCTTGCTTTGACATAATAATGTAGCGCTTGTTGAGCCCTACCTCGGGAGTATGCTAAGATAATGGACACCTATTTCTACAAAATCCTATAACAAATCAACCGTACAGAAAGGACACTATGAATCCTTCATCACTGTCACCCAAATTACAACAGATCGTTCCGCAGCTGGATCTGCGAAGCTGCCTCGTCAGCGTACGCGGTGAGATTATGTACGAACACTACCGCAACCAAGAGGCTGCGACTGATATTGCAAAAATCAATTCATGTACCAAGAGTGTGCTGTCCGCGCTCATCTGTATAGCGAAGGATAAAGGTTTGTTGCCAGAGGCATCAGCCCCAATCTCTACTTTTTTCCCACAGTTGACATCCGATCCTGATCCGCGCAAACCAGCGATCACGCTGGAACAACTGCTTACCATGACAGCCGGGTTCAACTGGGACGAGTTCGGCGGGCAGAATTCATTCCCTCGCATGACCCGCACCGATCATTGGGTGGATTTTGCGTTGGAACAACGCTTAAGTCATGAACCGGGTACATACATGGAATACAATTCAGGAGTATCACAGATCCTATCCGCCATCCTGATGCAAAATGCAGGTATGGACGTAGCCGAGTTCGCAGAACGTTATCTTTTTGGCCCGCTGGGAATTAAGGATTATGAATGGGAAAGTGATCCTCAAGGTGTACATACCGGCGGATTCGGTCTTAAGATGTTACCCGTAGATCTGCTGAAATTTGGTCAGCTGTTTCTACAGCAAGGTATGTGGGAGGGTGAGTCTCTCATTTCAAGTGATCTCGTATCCCGTTCGACGCAGCCTTTCATTACAGTCACTCCACCGAATCACGGCAGTTATGCTTGGCATTGGTGGGTGGATGTCTATCCGAACGAAAGGTCTGACTCCGAAAATATTGCTGCTGAAGACAACCAACCCAATCTCCATTATTATTACGCGCGAGGATTTGGTGGTCAGTATGTATATATTGTCCCAGAGCTCGAACTTGTTACGGTGTTAACCAATGACAAACGAAAGAAAGAGAAACCTCCGCTGGATGTTTTCCCTCGATTAATCGCCCCTGAGCTATGGAAAATGTTATAACCGGAGGCAGTCCTATCTATCCTGTTCGACCAATGAACCCCCAACCTTGTGGCCATAACCTGACCATAGGTTGGGGGTTATTCGTCATGCCAAAGCTTCTTCGATAGCAATTGTTATTGGATACGGACCAGACTCTTGATTAGAGACCACAACCAGTTGTAGATCATAGTCCCGATACACGGAAGACATGAACGACACTCCTGGATCAAACCCCATGACATGAAATTTGAAAATCGCTTCTCCCTTGCGGTCAATCCAGATACCCTGCCCATAATACTCTTCATCCTCTTGATGAGCATGTGGAGTTAATAACTGCTGTGTCGCCTCTTCATTCAACAATTGGTGACCCAGCAAAGCACCCCAAAATCGAATCATATCCGGTGCCGTAACATAGGCTCCACCATCTGATCCACCTTTGACAGGAATGGAGAACATATTAGTATTCCAAGAGCCATCTTCATGATCGATATACCCTAAAGCTGTGTTACGCGGGAGCTGATCTGTTACGAAATAACCGGAGTCCTTCATGCCACACCTTTTGAAAATGTGCTCTTCCACATAATCTGTAAACGCCAGTCCTGAATGTTGTTCCACGACAAGCCCCAGCACAATAAAACCCGCATTATTATAATGAAAACGTTCACCCGGAGCAGACTTCATTGGCAGATGCTGAAACATGGGCAGAAAGTCACTTAAACGCCGCATCGCGTAGACGGGTCTGTCTTTCCATAATTCTGAAAAGTCATCCATCACTGCTTCATCGAAATAATCCGGAATGCCTGACGTGTGTGTTAACAACTGCTGGATGGTGATCCCTTTGTCCCACAGTGGAAACTCCACATCCAACACATCGTTCAGCTTGGAATCGGCAGACAACTTGCCTGCTTCAATCAGTTGGCATACACTCACTGCCGTGAAAATCTTACATCCTGATGCAATTCCAAAGCGTGTGTCCACCTGATTGGCAAGCTCTTCACTGCGATTTGCATAACCACGTTTCATATTCAAAAGGGTTTTTCCGGCTTGCTGGAGTAATACAACACCCGAAAAATTCACGTGTTCCATGACTTCTTCTACTTTTGTTGTCAGCTCTACTGCATTCAACATTTTGTTGTTCACCTACTTGTCTATGTATTCATTACATTCTCATTCTTAATTCTTCGTCATATCCTGCATACCTGCCAAATTTTCATAAAAAGAAGGATTACTCCCTTATAAAAGGAAATAACCCTTCTTCAGACAACGTAAGATTAAGTTTGACAAAGCATGCTCAAATGCTGTTCAATCACTTGTTCCACTCGTTTTACCGTAAGTCTATCTCCTCAAAACAACATAGGTTAGCGTAACGCTTGCAGGTCCGATTCGGGACTTCCTGCACTCTTCTTCGTTTCACGGGGAGACCTCGTATTAATCAGATAATACAATGTGGCATAGATTGTAGTAATAAACGTGCCAAAAAACAGGCAAAACGCCAGAGACGGACGGCTTACACTTTCGTGCATCAGTTCAATTAGCGTCTCGCGATTCGTCAGTGCATCCCAGCTATTCAGTCGATATACACGTCCAAGCAAGACCCCATAACTTCCCAAAGCACTGCCAACCAGTACAAAGATCCAGGATGCCCAGCGTCCAATTCGGTGATAGATCACTTCCTGAAGCTGATACATCGACAGGAATCCAAGCAGAAGTCCAGTCCAGACAAACATTAATAGAACACTTAAGTCGTACCAATACGTGTAGTCCACCCCGTTCCCACCATAATACCGGGAACTTCTCGCTGTCAGATGAACCAGATCCGTAACAATGTAAGAAGAGTTCGGGAAAAATAACAACCACAGCAGACCACTTGCAACTGCAAGCCATGCGGCACCTTTCCATTTCACATCACTTAGAAGATAGGCTGCATAAGAGAACACAAAAGGAATCCAGCCCAAGAACAGATTCCAGATCAGGAAGCGGAAATAACGCTGATCCAGCCAATCTGCGGCTACGTAGTACAAGCCAAGCGTTACTATAGTAACCACACTAAGGAAAATAAATATGCGAATATAATTCAGTTTTCTCAATGATTCTGACCTCACTTGATAAAATTCAATTAGTTTCGAAAATATCGGATGATTTCTTCTTTATTCTTTTCCACACGCAAATTCAATCCTCGTTTATCCTTTAATCCATACTGCTGTAATTCATGACCTGGATCCAGCACTAATGGTTTAGTCGCCACATCAACCAACAAGTCCATCGTCAGTTGATAGGTTTCCCGTAACTTGTCCATCGGTAGAGAAGATTCATACCGTTTAATCAGCTCAATCAGACGTTCAGCATACACGAGACGAACCATACTGTCCGCACTCTTCAATTGTCTTGAAGCAAATGCTGTAATGGCCTTAATTATACTCGGTTCTGTCCGATGTTTGGCAATTAACGCAAGTTCATCCACCGCATCCCAATTCATGATAGACAGCTCGGAACTTAATTGTTGAATTCGCTCTCCTATCCATTGTTCCTCTAACTCTTGGGGTACGTCCCATCGCTTATAGTCGGCATACACGCCTTCTCGATGCATCTGTATAGCGCTCCCGTAATGTTTGACGAACAAATCCTTTGCTAAACCCCAATCGGTCTCTTCCATCTTAACCACCACCATGCCTATTCCTATTTGTGCTTATATTCCTAACATATTACATAAGTTCACTACTCTACAAGCATACTATAGAAGTTGAACTATACATTTGCACAAGAACGCAGAGGACAGAAACAAACTACAGAAGCGAAGCGTTCGCTAAAAGCTTTCTACAAGAAAGCTACTTCGGAAGCATAAGCTTATCACCGGATTTTCACCTTTGTAAAATTGAATTAAAAATCTGGGGATAACAGCGATCGGAAGGTTGTTCTGTCATCGGAGTGGCAAGTGTAAATATTCTTTCGTTCAGCTTATATAGAATCATACCATTTACCAAAGGAGAATCAAATTTACAATGAATCCAAATTCGATGCACCCTCAAAATTTAGTACAACCCACATTGAATGCTAATCCAAATGTCACCCCTAACATGAATCATGGCGGTCATGAGATGTTCGATGTACATGAGATTCTGTCCTCCACCATTAACGTCCTGGATCAATACATGATCTTTCGTACATTTGTGCAGAGCCAGGAACTGATTGGCATTCTCGACCGGCAGTACAATTTCATATTATCCCAGTACAATCTGACAGCAGAGTGTTTTGCATCCGGACAGAAGCCTCATCAAGAGACAGCTACCTATATGATCCCCAACATGGTACCACCGGTATATGGCCTTAAGCCATCAGCACCTAAAAAGCCAAACCAGAGCTTGGCCGATGTAAAGGATGCCGGGATTAGCGGTCATATGCTGGGACTGATCAAGTCACATGCGAGTCTGCTCGGCATGTCCTGTAGCGAGATCACAAATGGAACGGTTCGCCGAGTCATCGCTTCGCAGATCCAGCATTTTATTGAGATGGCCTATGAAATTTTCATGTTCCAGAATAAAAACGCCTATTATCAAGTACCTCAACTCACTCCAAGTGATACACAACAGATGCTTCAGGCATACATTCCAGCAACCGGAGCACCTCAGATGCCTATTAACAATAAACCACTTCATTAATTAGAAAATAAAGTCCGATTCCCCAGAACAGTCTCTTCAACCCATGCGGGTTTTAGGGGCTGTTCTTTGGTTATTTATAATCATTTCCTGCTTAAGACTCTTGATTTGGTTACCAAAAACTGGTTTAATCAAAGACAAACCCGTACATATTCAACTTACGGATCATACATATAAAATAGGGTGAAATGCCGTTATACGAGAATTCAAATGGCTTTTTCTTCATTAATGGGGAGGTATACAAATGAGATGGAAGCAACCTGCTAAACTTGGTTTACTGGCTATGGCTCTCGGCTGTACTGCCATTGGCACAACACTCACACCTTCAACAACACTAGCTGCACCTGTCCCCGCTTCCAAAGCGGTGTATCATCAGTTCCAAACCTATCGAACAGAAGCAGTGAAGTCCACAGAAAGTCTGGTTAAAGCGCGTAAATACCTGATGAATCATATCGATAAAGTCGGACCTTGGCAGGCCACACTAATGACGCTGCAACTGGAGAACATGCAAAACGTGAAATTGGCTAATATGGACTACCAAATGTATACGGAACAATTTCAACAGGCCATATCTCAAGCCCATGAACAACTTGGTTACGAACAGAAGCTTACATATAGTCGTCTGCTCAAAGAAATTAAAGATCCGACCGTGAAGAAGCTTCTGCAGGAAGCTTCAGATCTCGGGTTCAAACTGGAAACCAGTGAAGGCTTGTATTACCCCATCATCAATTATGAGATATATCAAAAGTTCAAACCTTTTGTTAAGGCTGATATTGCTGCATACATTAATATTATGGCTACCGAGTCCAACCAAATGACGACTTCAGATGGGGGCATTATCATCTCTTGGAACGAATTAATCCAGCGTGCATTGGAGAAAGAAGCCTTTTTGAACAACTTCCCGAATTCCAATCGCACATCAGCAGTGAAGCAAGGGTTATTTGTGGATTATCTGTTTTACGGAAGTGACAACACGCCTGCTTATGATTGGTACACGGATGAAGAAATTCGCACCATGGACCCTGTGGTGAAACAGGCTTACGAGAAAGCTTTGGCTTACCGGGAGCCCGATACGCAGAGTGTTCTTCTGGACACTATGGAAAAGATTTTACTGGTTCTCAATCAGAATAATGATGAGCTTACACCTGAAGTCAGAGCAATCATTGAACCTGTTCAACAACAATTTGTCCGTGAATAATCAGATGCTGAATCGCAAAATGTGAATGCCAAAAAAGCGGCAATCCTCGTGACAGAGGTTGTCGCTTTTAAGTTTATATATCAAGTCGTTACGTTTGGATCAAAGAGTTGAAGTGTCTATTGATGTAAGTTTGTTCGGATTGACAACGAGATACACGCCCTCAATCCGCTCTCCGGAAGCGTCCAACTCCAAACAGAGTACCTCGGACAACTGCCCTTCTTTCATCAACGCGAGTTGAAGTTCGCCATTGATCCACATCGGTACCCATTCCCTTTCACGCAATCGTGTAAGGACTCGACGTGAGGTCAGGAGTGCAAGCACACCTTTGTGCACATTCATTGTTCTCATAACCGTATGCACAACGCCACCGCCATCTGCTGTAAATACAGGCTGATCTGCCAGTAACTCCAGCATGGCAGAGACGTCATAACGAAGGAAAGCCGTTGTAAAACGGCTCAGCAATTCACCTTTGGCTATCATATCCGCATCACTCTGCTCGATCGGCGGAAGTCTTTCAGGCAGATTTCGTCTGGCGCGGCTAAAGATTTGACGACAGTTACTCTCCGTTTTGCCCAGCCAATCCGCTATTTCAGAATAATCATATCGGAACGCTTCACGAAGGACAAAAACAGCCCGTTCCATGGGCGATAGACGCTCCAACATGACCAGATAGGCGTAGGAGATCAGCTCTTTTTTCTCCATCGTTTCCTCTGGCATGTTCGCCTCTTCACTGTCACCGATCGGCTCTGGCAGCCACTCACCAACATAACTTTCCCGCTGATTACGAGCGGAATTTAGCAGATTCAAGCTTCGGTTCACAATCAATCTGGCGATGTAGGACTTGGGATTACGAATATCCTGAGCAGACGTACTCTGAATCCCCGCAAAACAATCCTGCACAATATCTTCAGCTTCTACCACACTGCCCAACATGCGGTAAGCTATTGAAAATGCATATTTTTTATAACGAATATACAACTCACCAACGTCCAGAGAAGACACTTCTGGCTCATTGGCATGGAAATTAGAATTCATAAGAAGCCTCCCCTGGCATGGTGCGTGTATTTTTAGTTAAAGCAACCCGGATACATCCCAGTTGTAATCGCAATCCGGTTCCAGTTATTAATCGTGTTAATGGCCAGAATCAGATCCACCAGTTCGGATTCACTGAAATGTTCACGGACCTTATCGTACAACGCAAGTGGTACACCATGTTCCGAGATTCGGGTCACCGCCTCAGCCAGCTCCAGCATAACACGTTCTTGATCCGTGAAGAAAGGCACTTCACGCCACACACTTAGCAAAAGAATATGATCCGCGTAATCTCCCAGTTTCATCAGATCTTTGGCATGCATATCGAGACAAAAAGCGCAGCCATTAATCTGGGACACTCGGATTTTTAACAGCTCATACAATACTTTATTTTCAAATTGCCCGGATATATATTGCTCCATTGCCATCATCGCTTTAAAAGCACCTGGACTCGCTACTCTGTAGTTCGTTCTTAAATTCATTTTTCATTCGCCTCCGTCATTTGGTTTACATACTGTAGACAAATGAAGGCTGGGATCTGTGACATTCTTTGCGAAAATCTTTTTATGCCCACAAGAATAGTTGCTCAACTAACGAATATTCACACTTAGATTCTGATGGCAGGACAACCTCCATGGAGTTAATAATCAGTAATGGAAAAACATACTGAAAGGTTGTTCTCTTTTCTACAATTAACATCTAACGTAAGAAAAATCCGCGTTTTTCCGTATTCATGTACGGTTTTTGCTGTAGCGTTTGTGATTTTAACCAAAAGCAGGTTGGATATATTGATATTTTGACCAAAAGAGTAGTAACATACGGCTAATGAAGTTAACTTTTCTGACATTAAAAAGAGAATCGTTTATCCATATCAGCAAGGAGTGTTTCCTATGATAACTTCCAACGCAAAACATACAATGACCTCCGAATTACCTAGAGGGTGTACGTTCACCGCTGAAGACTGGCATGTATTATCCCAATATTGGTACCCGGTAGCCCAAGCAACCGAAGTAACAGACAAACCCCTGTCTGCTCAATTACTCGATGTGAAGCTGGTTCTCTATCGCAGTAATGATCAGATTGTGGTAGCCAAGGATCTTTGTTTTCACCGCGGGGCCCCACTTAGTAAAGGCTGGGTAGAAAATGGCGAGATTGTCTGCCCTTATCATGGTTTCCGTTATAATTGTGAAGGAAAATGTACCGCAGTACCTGCGCACCCAAGCTCCAAGATCTCGCCTAAGCTCAAACTTATCGTGTACCCGACAGTCGAACGTTATGGCTTGATCTGGACCACTTTGGCGGGAACGGAAGAACAGATCCCCTCCTTCCCTGGATGGGATGATCCGGATTATATCAATATTCTGCCACCCAACTTTGACATTGCTGGTTCCTCTGGACGACAAATGGAGGGATTCCTGGATGTATCCCATTTTGCCTATGTGCATACCGAGACGTTTGGTGATCGAAACAACACCGAAGTCCCCCAATACAAAGTGAAACGCGAAGGTAATGAGTTACTGGCGGAGTATTGGAGTACTGTAAGTAACTATGGCAAAGGGCAAGATCTTGTTGCACCTGAAGGTTTCCAATGGCTGCGCGAGTTTCGAGTGTTCCCACCTTTTGCGGCTTCTCTTACGGTACATTTCCCAGGAGACGACAAGCTGAATATTCTGAATTGTGCTTCGCCAATCTCTGCCCGTTATACACGTTTATTCTGTCCAATCACACGCAACTTTGACAAAGACGCTCTGATTGAAGACACAATCAAGTTCAACTTGCAGGTATTTGAAGAAGACCGCGAGATGGTCGAGTCACAGAAACCGGAGGATCTGCCCCTTGATCTGCATGCCGAGGCCCATATTCCCGCAGACCGTACTTCGATTGCTTATCGTCAATTGTTAACGGAGCTTGGCTTGGGACGAAATTACACATCGTAAATTAAATAGGTGTTCTTCTTTAACCTCAGGCAAGCTATCGATGATGGATGTCGCGCCTAAAAAGTCTTGAAGTACTATCCTGCGGTCTCTGGGGAATGGGTTGAAAATTTTCTTAGGAACTCAGGACATCTTATTTGGCCTCTAGGTCCTCATTTAAAATTGTAAGGAACCTCAGACTCGTTATTTCCCAAAATCCCCCGATAAAAACACTTCATACGGTTGTTTATTCTGATATAACGTGTCTCAGATTCTTTAGATTTTTGGGCACGCCTTAAATCCTTGATTAAGACGCCTACGATTCGTTAGCACTCCATGCTCCGGACTCGTTCAGGTATGCATCGGCTTTCAGCAGGTTTGAAGACACCTTTAATCAACAAAAGAAGCGCTCCTTTGCGGACGCTTCTTTTGTTATACCTAATTTAACTGAAATACTTATGTGTATTAGATAAACCTCGCCTCATGACCGTCATCTGTCCTCTTGATTATTCGTATTCATAGGAAGCTCTCTATAATACGGACAGCCCGGCTCATGAATAATACGTGGATCAACCCAAGTGCCCCAGTACGGAAGACGGTTCACGTAAGGTTGCATGTTTGGTTGGTTGTTTGGCTGTGTATTGGGCTGCATGTTTGGTTGTACATTGGGTTGTGTGTTTGGTTGCATGTTTGGCTGTACATTAGGCATTACGTAAGGCTGATGATTCACATTTGGAGCACTGTTAGAGGCAGGAGCAATTGAAGGCTGGCAATCTGCCGGCGGGCCAATAATCACTGTTTTTTGAATGGGAGCCAGCGCTTCTTGAACTTTTTTCTCATCCAGACAGTACGTATAAGCCAAAAGTTTTGCAGGTGTAAGACGTAAGGTGTCTGAGCCAAATATCGCCTCAGGAATAGGAGCATCAAAGATTGCGAGTAAGTGCGTGTGATCTGCAGTAGCCACTTCATAGTGCCACCAGCCTTGAGGAACGTTAGCCACCTGCCCCGGAGTAATCGGGAAATGAAGAAGCTCGTTGGTAAACGGATTAATGAGGGAAACAACTGCCGCACCGCTGATACAGTATACCAACTCCGTTGCATTCTGATGCGTATGTGGTTCAACCACATTGCCCGTGTTGAGGAAAATATCCAGTAAAGAAGCATTGCCCAGTGTGTTTAACTGCTTGATGGAAAGAGCGTTAATATAGTTGTTCTCATCCTTCTTGAATAACGGGTTATTGCTCAAATCGTAAGTAAATTCGGTGGTTGGTAAAGTGTAATCCATGTATGAGGTTGCCAAAATAAAACGCCTGCCCTTCGCTCTCGGTTTAGGTCATAACCTATATGCCAGCTTATGCCCAGCGCCCAGATACGTGAGCCCATTTCCGCCAAGTTTTCCTCGCATAACAAATATCCCTGACTCGGACATCCCGAGCAGGGCTCTATTTGTTACATGTTCTTTTTCATTTCCCAGACTTCTTCCCAATGGGTTCCAAATGGAATATTCATTAAGTCTACATACTTCAGCCAATGCATTCTTGTGACAACATCCGGAGTTCCCTCAATCAGTGCATTTGTCACCAGTAAAGCACGCAGATTCTTCAGTTTTTCCAACTCCGGGGGGAGCTCACGTATACCAGAATATACGATCTCCAAATACTTCAGCTCACTTAATTCACCAATCTCAGGCGGGATACAATTTAATCCCAACTCAGTTTGTGGTTTGGGCCTCCAACCAGGTGCAGATTCAAAAGGACTGCCACAATAAATTCTTAACTCTTGAAGTTGCTTCAATTTCCCGATTTCTGCCGGAATACACTCCAGATCCAACGTTGTAATGACCAATCTTTCCAATGAAGTAAGTTCAAACAGACTTGCAGGGAGTGAGTACAGATTCTGCTCAAAAATCGTCAACTCCTTCAAGTGCTTCAACTCCCGAATTCGTTCGGGAAGCTCACTTAAACCATGTAAGCTGATATCCAGCTTATCGGTCTGATGTCTGATCGCATCGTCCAGGAGATGATCAATTTCCTTATGACGGTCCAAATCAAAGAACAACCCCGGAATCCGCTCCATAAGTTCACTCGCTTCTTTGTATGTAATCCTCATGCCATACATATGCTCATGGGCAACCGAGAAAAAATAATCATTTCCGTCTTCTGTCATAAAGCAAAGATCGTCCGGCAATGACGGATAACACCAATCATGAAAACGATTGGCTTCTTCTTTGAGCACGCGACCCGATTCCGGCGTACAGCGATATGTATAATAGGTGCCTTCGGAATAATAGGCTCCGCTTTTTAGCATCATTTCTTCCATCGTAGCACGTTCCACAAGATAGGGCTTCAATCTCTCTAACACACGAACTACTTCCGGTATCTCGTTCTCTTCGTACCTTTGTCTGTCTACCAGCATAAAACGATCTGCCTTCTCGATCAATTCGTCAATCAACAGCTCATAGGCCGTTCCTCTTGGATCAGTGTGAAAAGCTACGGCTACCATATGTTCCCCCTCATTACTCATTATTCATTAATCTTCAATCTGCTGTATCATCTGATTACATTGTGGCATAGGCTGATATCATCAATCCAGTCATTGGAGGCTTATTACATGGCATACGGCCCTGGTTCAGTTTCATCCCCGCAATCTGCGGGTTATCCTTACCCTTATTATCCGTCACCCCCACCGTATCCTTACCCTTATCCGTATCCATACCCGCCCATCGTTCCTGTTCCACTACCATATCCGATCGGTGGTCCTTGGTGGCATGGTGGATATCCCGGCGGTGGTTACCCCGGTGGACACCCTGGTCATTTCCCAGGAGGTGGCTATCCAGGCGGACCTCATGGAGGCGGGCCGGGTGGTCCAGGTGGACACGGAGGACCTCCAGGTGGAGGATTTCATGGGCATCGTTTCTTCCAGTGGTAATCATTAGACTCATTCAAAGTACTTGTTCAGATAAAGGAGCTGCTTCGGCAGCTTCTTTATTATTGAAGGAATTGTCTAATCGTGCAGGATTTTAATAGGTGATCTCATCCATCATCTTCAGATTACGGTTCGACATGCTGAGGAGATCCGTGAAGGTAGGTGTAAGGTAATAAACAAAGACCGGATCGTGCACGTACATAATAATCTGCCCATACGTGCCTTCCGCCGTTGGATCAAAATCGAGCATCAGATACAGCGAACCTCCCGCAATTGTTGCAAAAGGAATCCATGTTTTATGGAACAAATATGGTTTGATCTCCGGGTCCAGCTGGCTGATCTCTTCGGCAGAATAATACTCTTCAAGCTTCTCATCCACTTCACAGAAGTATTGTTTGGTCTCTCGAATCTCTTCCAATGACATGAGATAAAAGGGCGTACATCGACCCTCCTCAGCATCCCCTGGGTAAAGCACATGTAACCCATAACCACTGCCGTCTTTTCTTTGGTAAAAGGTACGAAAATCGCCAGGCAGCCGGACGCCATACTCCTTTTCGAATAGATCCAGACTTTCCTCGGATGCACCTTCCCGATGTTGATATTCTGCAAACAATTGGCGAATCTCTTGATCCTGTATTCTCTCACCCAGCAAGCGATTCAGCTCGTCCATTAGCACGTTTAATGATACATTCGGCTCCAATCACACCACACCTCCCCTAACTCAGTTCTTCTCTTCTTGTAGATATTGATGATATCCCCAAAACGCTTCTTCCTCACCGCCGCCTTCAATCAGAATCATAACTGCGTAAGATAACAAATTAAGCCATTGTTCCATCAATGCCACCTGTTCGTCCGAAATGAGGTTGTTGCTGCGAAGCATACCCTCAGGCTCAACGGCCCAGGCACGTGCCATATGAGTAATTCCCCATAGACATGCCGTGACTTCCCGATCCAATGAAGGCCGTGCAAGTTCTGGTGCCAGAACACGCAATATCTCCATCAACTCATGAAAATTCTCCTCAATCAAATGTCCACGGAAAGGCCGCAAACTGCCAATAAAACCGTTCTCCATCTTGGGATGACTCAGATCATCATAAGAAAAGGAGTGACATTTTAATAACGTTACAGCCTCTTCACGTTCCATTCCTTCACCCCTTTGCAGGTTGTAATACGAGACCTTACCAGCGCAGAGGTTCTTCTCCACGCCACAACACATACCTCTCCAGCTCACGAAGAGTACCTGTACCGATCCCGTACTCGTCCATCTCTTTGGAACGAAGATCGAGCACATGCAGCATGCCACCATATGTGCCAACTGCAAGTTTGGATCGCTCTGGTGATACGGCGAGAGAATAGATGGTACTTCCCACAAAATGACGCCATACTTCCTTACCCTCGCCATTTACACAATATAGATAACCATATGCATCCCCAAGCACCATGCCTGCCTCTATTTCCACCGCTGCATACACACGTGCATTCTCATCCATCACTGGCCAATCTTCCTTCGTTTCGTTGCCTGCAATTGATTTCAGCTGGACCTGTATCGTGACCCCGTTATAGAAATGACATGCGTTAAACCAGACGGTCTGGTTATCACTGGTGAATGCTGCATAATGAGGGTAGCTCGATTCTGGATAGAGAGAGTATGTCTTGCTCAGCCGACGGTCCATCACCATATGATTGCTTCCTTGGCTGCCATAGGCAATCCATCTACCATCCCTTGATACAGCTGCATGTCCCATATCTATCTGTGTATCCTCTAGCTCATACTCTTCAATCTCTGCCAGATCGGGATGAAGCAAGGTCACCTGATCTTGCGTTACAAGATATATCCCGTATCTTGAGTGTATAAGTAGTGCTCTGCCTTCATCCATAGGTATAAGTCCTTCAAGTGTCCGTTCGGGATGCTCACAGTCCGCAAGTGATTCAATCCGAGGTAATGCCGACTGTATCCGGGCTTGAATATCTTCCCATTGATATGTCGCTATCTCCTGTCCTTCCAACTTGCGATCTGGCTGACGAATGATACGAATCCCATCCGGTCCTGCAAGCGCAAAGTCAAGTCCATCCGATGAGCAACCTGCAAAAGTATATGGAGAGATCAACTGCCATCCGTGCTGATCCATCGTATATATCTGACTATTCTCCGTGAAAATCCCCGTATTACATACAATCGTTTCCTCGTTCAGATAACCTACAACTTTGACCGCTTGCATGGAAGCCTGAAACGCCTCGTTCAATGGCCACGTCGCTGCGGGTAGCTCATGTCGAAGCACCTCCACATCACCATGGAGATTGGCCTGTCTCACCATATGGAATACTTCAGTACTCATTCCGCTTCTGGAGTCTCCCTCCAACTCGGATTCATCCGGTTGCTCTCCCTGCATACTTCTCCGGACAAATGCATTGACATCCCTTGCATAACGCTTGCCTTCATTGCGCCATTGTTCCGCAATGTCTTCCTTTAACCAACTCATAGGTGTCCCTCCACTCTGCCCCTATTCATATGCCGTACAATGATGTGCCTGCAAGAACATACTGATTTCGTTATCCGTCGCCTCCTCCGCACCATTCTTTTCTTCATAGAACAGGGCAACTTCTCTCCCAGCTGCATAGTTAAATCGTAAATATCCTCCCATCGACACCATGAACATCTTGCACATGTACTCATTCTCCAACACAGCATCCCACTTAAATTCTGTTTTGCATGTATCGGCGAGTTCCTTCATGGAGCTTCCCTGTTCCGTCCCTGAAAAATGGTAAAACGTATGTTTCCGCAGCTCATTCCACGGCTCAAAGTAAAGTGGCGTTATTGGTTTATCCTGATGGTAATACCCACAATAGATCCGGTCCAGCGTTTCGCCAAATTCAGTCTCCGAGCATGTCCATAAGGTGATATTTTCATCATGACGCGGTAGCCACAACAGCCCCTCAACTTCCGGATGAACAGCAAGGAAATCTCCATCTACAGAACTGCCGATGGAGATGCACTGCTCAAGTTGATGCTGACTTATAGGCGAATCATCCGTATGTATCCAAAAATCATATTCAACAAAAGGCTTCAACACTTCTGGGTCCGGTCTCTGCACATTCATCCACCCCGTATATGTACCTTCCCCGTAGTGCTCAATCCAGGTGCGGTATGATAAAGGTAGCGAGATGCCGTGCTGTTGTTCAAAGTGATCCAGTTCCTCTGTTGGAACCGGCTTAAGTACACGGGATACAATATACATTTGTCGACATCTCCCATCTCAGTTTGGTTCATTCGTTTTCAGGATCTAAGCCAGTTCTTCCTGTACAATTTCAGTCCATACTCCTTTACGATTCAGAATGCGAACGGCAAAGGCATCATATCCATCACGCTTGACCTGATCAAAATGCATGCGCTCTCCCGTAATCAGTTCATATGCCCCATTTTCATCTACATCTTCGCCAAACTCTTCATCCCAAGGCACATTGTAGTAAGCCGTCAACTCTACTTCAAATATGTCCTCACCTTCAACATCCAGGTAAGGACGAAGGGGTCTGTCATGTAGTGCGTCTTCCGAATAGGTCTCACATAACATAGCATCATAGCCGTGCTTGGCGGTATCAATGAGCAGATAGCGCTCACCCGTGACCGTATGCTCCGCATATACAAGAAGAGGTGTCGAATCATGCCAGGTAATCAGATCATCTTCAGTCAAGTCACCATAATAAAAAATATGGAATTTATCATGACCATCACTCATTTGAAGTTTGCCTTTCCACTCCACTTCATCGGACTTTATGTTCTCTTCCTTCCTAATTAATCCTTCCAGATAAGCAGGTCCGTGTTGTACACCATACTCATTCATCATCTCGCCTCCGATTTGTTCATTCGAATGGTAACCACTTTGTGTTCCTCATCCACCGTCAGTTTCACATCGATGTTCAGCTTGTCACGGAATAACGCCGTAATATTGATATACGGATCGCGGGCAGCTTCGCTACTACCGCCACTATTACGGCTCATTCCCTGATGAATGATGGATTCTACCAGCTGTTTATCTCCCTTGCCGGTGTTATTGTAGGTGTAGATCACCTGCCCATCCTGATCATACAGATTCAAAACCGTTGTGAAATCATTGGCGTTCTCATACTGTCTCTCGGTCTGTACATAGTTGTGATCTGTACGTTGATAGTTTACAGTACCAGCCAGATACGGATTGTCCCCGCCTGGCTTCACATCATACTCCTTATAGGCCAGATTAAACAGGTATTGGATATGATTCATATCAATTCGGTAATAAAACTGACGGTTATCTTCCTCTTTGTCCATCGCTGCAAAACTGTTAATCAGCGGCCAGGCCCCATAGGACTTCCCATTAACATCAACGGCCAGAGCATAGTCAGATAATACTGTCTCTTTTTGAAATACACCAAATGTCTGTAAAATAAAATAAGCCGGAATCATCAACATACCCAGAATGACTGCAAAAATAGTAAGTTTAACTCGTAGTTTCATTTCTTCTCTCCTTGCGGCTTTAACTCTTCAATTTCAGTCTCATCCAGTCTTGTGCTGAAGCTTCGACAGTGTACGCACAACTACATCCCTGTTCTTCGCATCCTTGATATAAGAAGGAATACTATGTGAAGCCGTTCGTATAGGCATATTTCCGTATTTTACACGCAGGTCTGCGGAGACATAAGCGATGAGATAATTCAGATGCTCCCGATTCACAGCCCATATTATTTTTCCTCTGAAATTATCCAGGAAGTATAATTCCAGCCCGAACACAGGATCTTTCCCTGCACAAATCTCGGAAAAACACCTTTGGTATGTCGGCTTGGCGTGTAATTCAACCTGATTCACAGAACTACAATGCGGACATTCCACATGCGTCGATCGGTGAGACGTCTTCTTCTCGTCTGTGACTTCCACGTTAAACCAACGTTCACATACAGCACAATTCCCCTTGGCTTTATATTGATATACTGGTTCTTCAAAAGCTTGAGCGTAACATTCGTAACACTTCCATCCCAGTTGACCATTCCGTTGATCAATCGAAGCGTGCCCACCGCATTTGGGACATTTCACATCAATCCGCTCTCCCCGTCGAAGGACCGAATAGAAACTATACTTATACGCACCTTCATCTTCGAAACGTTTCATCCTGTATCCACCTTTCTTCTAAAACTACGACATACACAGCGTCAAAATACTCAACATTTACCAATCCATCTCTCTAAAATTATATGAAACTCCGTTGCTCAGCACAACAATTGAAGACAGATTGTTGGAAATGCCTCTAATACGACATACCCAAGTGTGTGCCTCATCACACCCGTCTCCACCTCGATAACGTAATCTATAACTAAATAACTACTGAAATGAAAGAAAACCTGCTTTTTAGATTGTGAAAAACATCACTTGAGTAAAGGTTGTGCAACTATGTTCTCCTTACTGAATGTATACAAATGGTCACTCGTATTTGCTATATTCACAGCAACTCTCTCTCACTGTAGTTCAACCGACACGGTTAAACCTGTTCACCACGATGAAGTCTCCTCCTCCTCCTCTGCGATCAGTCAACCCCCGGTGGACCCGATCATTCGCAGAGAAGGTACTACGGTATATATTGAAATGACGGCCCAGGTTACAGATGTCGAAATCTCCAAAGGAGTGATATACAACGCTTGGACATTTAATGGTACCGTCCCCGGACCCGTCCTACGAGTGACCGAGGGAGATACCATGGTGTTCACGTTGAAAAATAAAGATTCCAGCCTGCCTCACTCCATGGATTTTCACGCTGTACATGCTGCTCCCAGCAGCAAATTTATTGATGTTATGCCAGGCAAGGAAGGTACGTTCACCTATCCAACCTCCTCACCCGGTGTATTCATGTATCACTGTGGAACTAAACCGGTTCTTGCCCATATCGCAAACGGGATGTACGGCATGATTATTGTTGATCCCAAAGCAGGATACCCTTCCGATCACTTGGTAGACCGTGAGTATACTCTTGTTCAGAGTGAATGGTATAAAGAGCATGATTATGAAGCTTTTTTGAACGGGGAACCGGATTATGTCGTATTTAACGGCAATGATTATGGATTAATAAAACATCCCCTGTTAGCCAAAGTAGGAGATACGGTGCGAATCTATGTCAGTAATGCAGGACCCAATGAAGTCTCATCCTTCCACGTTGTGGGTACCATTATGGACCGTGTGTATACCGATGGGAATCCACGCAACATCCAGTATGGAATACAGACGGTTATGCTTCCCGCAAGTGGTGGAGCTGTCGTAGAGTTCACCGTGACCGAAGAAGGTGATTATGCGATTGTAACCCATCAGTTCAACCATGTAGCCAAAGGAGCTGCCGCTGTTCTGCGTGTGACCAAGGATGGAACTGATCATGGTGGACCCGCGATGTCTCACTGAGACATGACAATAGATAATGGCTATACCTATCCTGAACCATTCGAGGTGATTAAACGATGATCTGTACACACGAAGCGAAGGATGCCTGTTTCTCCAAAGTATCTCTGTTCCAGCATCTTGATCCATCCGAAGCTGTCTTGTTGATCTCCCTTCTGCATACCCGCAAATATAACAAAGGCGAAGTTGTCGTCCAGGAGGGAGAACGCTCAGATACGCTTTATGTGGTTCATCAGGGAGGTGTGAAGTTATCCAAATACAATGAAAATGGCAAGGAACATATTATTCGGTTTCTGTTTCCCGGTGATTTCTTCGGACAAGATTCCCTGTTACACCAAAAACCACATGTCGCAAACGCCGAAGTTCTGGAGCCTTCGGCCATCTGCTCTATCAGCAAGCATGACTTTGACCAATTACTTGAACACGATCCGAAGCTTGCTTATCATTTCCTGCTTGCCATTACCAAGCTGCTCCGTGAAACAGATGAATGGAACAGCTCGCTAAGTGCGATGACAACGGAACAGAAGATTGCCAAGTTGCTTTTGTATTTCCATACCCGAAATCATGCAAAACATGAGATCCGCTTGCCTGTATTCAAAAAAGATATGGCTCTGTTACTCGGGATCACACCCGAAACACTTAGTCGTAAACTTGCCATGATGCAAACTCAGGGACTGCTTCAGGTTACAGGAAACTGCATCCTTATTCTGCAATTGGAGCAGCTTAGGGAAAAAATTGAATCGCCTGCCCGAAGCCAATGAACTGGGTAAGAAAGCTTGTGGATGCGAGGAAGCTGTTTTGGCAAAAAAGAGTATCCGATCAGAAACCACTCTGTTCGGATACTCTTTTTATATAAATTCAACCAATAGATCGGAAGCTTGTTCTGTCATCTACAGATCCAGCAACAGCGACACAAGCAATCCCATAGATGCAATCAAACCCACAATTGGCCCACCCTCTTCAAAGGCTTCCGGCATCATCGTCGAGCAGATCATGGCAATGATTCCGCCACCTGCAAATGCACCAATCGCTGCACCCATCTCCTCTGGAAGCTGCTCCAGAAACAGATATCCACCCAGTGCTGCAATCGCGGAGATCAATAGTACACTAAGCCACATTAATATGATTTTGCCACGACTGTATTTGCCCTGTAGTCCAACCGTACTGGACAGACCTTCAGGAATGTTGCTGACAAAGATCGATACTACCAGGACCACACTGACACCGTTACCGGCCAGTAAGCTGGCACCAAGCATGATGGATTCCGGGATAGCATCCATTACTGTTCCTGCAAAGATCCCAAGCCCGCTTTGGTTCGAGTCTCCCGAATTTGCCGAACGTTTACGCCCTGCCCCTCCCTTTGCAGAAACGAGCAGGTCAAACAAGGTATACACGACGGCACCCGCCGTAAATCCAATGGCTGTAGGTATTATTCCTCCATCATTCAGCGCATCTCCGAGAAGTTCAAAGGTCGCTGCACCAATTAATGTTCCTGTCCCAAAAGCCATGATCCAGCCAATAACTCGTTTGGGAATCTTTAGAAACAAGGCTGCGAGTGCGCCAATGACAACCGCTGAGGCAGAGATGCCGCCCCACATGAATGCAGTCCACATCCGGGCCGACCCCTCTCTTGTTCAATCATATTCTATCATTCCATTAACCCAGGTTGAGTAATCAAAAACAGTGATGTGGCTTTACGGTGATCTATATCACCTGATGTGTTCAAAAATCACGTTATGATGAAATGATGTCGTCGTTCAGAACTATGAACACAGAGAGGAGAGATTCTCATGAGTAGGGTAAACAAAGATACAACAACGGAGTTTCTACAACAGTTCCCCATCTTCCAGGACCTTAGCCCCGAGGAATTAAAGCAAGTCGAAGATATCGCCATTTCCAGAAGTATTCAGAAGAAATCGGTTATTTTCAGCGAAGGAAGCGAAAAAGAAGCTGTCTTTTTTATCCGTACCGGCATTGTAAAGGCTTATAAAACCGATGAGAACGGGCATGAACAGATTGTCTCTTTCCTCAAAACAGGAGATATGTTCCCACACACCGGCTTTTTTAATGCGCACCCTTACCCGGCCACCGCAGAAGCCATTACCCCTACCGAACTACTAGCCATACCTGTCCGACTTTTAGAACGATTAATGCTGAGCACACCTTCAATTGCGATCAAAATTATGCGTGTGCTCGGTGATAAAATAAGAGAATTACAGGATAAATTGCAGGTGCTCTCTGGTCAGGATGTACGCAATCGTGTACTTTCCTTCCTTCTCATGCTTGCAGATCAGCACGGACAAATGCATGGAGACCAGATTATCATCAACCTGCCCATGACACATCAGGAGTTTGCCAATTCTATTGGTACAACAAGGGAAACAGCGAATCGGCTTTTAAACCAGCTTACAAAAGAGAATTTGCTCGAAGTGGATCGCAGCCGGATCATCATTCATGATTTGCAAGCTTTGAAGGAACAAAGGGATACGTGACCACCCTGCACCCAGCTACACTGTTTTCTCCCACGCTATTACATTAAACTGTGTGTGCACAAAGAGACCTTAACGACCGTAATCAATGTTAAGGTCTCTTTCGCATTCACAATTAGCAATATGCGTATCAGGATATTGTTAGCTTTGGCTTGCCCATGGCAATATTTCCATACAGGATTCTGACTCAAATAAGGCGAGACTATGACATTAAAAAATGTGTGAGCAGGCTCACACAGCCCCCCCTTCACGTTTTCTATAATCAAATTGCAACACCACACTATCCCTATTTGGAGGAATGACACATGAACACATACGCAGCAACCATTAATGCCACGGAGTATCCACCGCATTTGAAACATAAAGTTATTTTCGAAACGTTTGATCATTTGCGACCACAGGAATCCATGTTGCTTATTAACGATCACGATCCAAAGCCTCTTCGATTCCAGTTTCAATCCACACATCCCGATGGCTTCAACTGGGAGTATATTGAGCAGGGTCCTACAACCTTCCAAGTCAAAATCAGTAAATTATAGATTGGAGCTGAACGGCTATGGCGCACGTTGAAATCATTGACGATACTACACTTCGCATCACGCTACGGCTGGAAGACGCCACAACCATGGTTCAATTGGCACAGCGTGAGCAAGCGGAATATGCGCAAGAGATTATCACCATTTACGAAAAAATGCCTGTGTTCGAATATACTCATTTCTGTTTTTACGCCTATGACAGTGCAAGACTTTTTGAGCGTTTGCTCGGCATGGACCCCAAAGCCTATCTGTCCTTCTCCCTCGATGCGCCGGAGTCATTCTTCTATGCGCTGTACGGTGGAATGGCCGCCCTGTATGAATCATCTCTGCAGTTGGTACAGCAGGCGGATGTAGCTAGTGCAGGATCGGATGTGAACGCACATGTCTCCATCTGATGTCCATATTGTCGAATTGGATGTGCGTCCTCATCTAAGTAAAAAGTTAGAGCCGTTTCAACTGATCATGGACACGGTCAAAGGCCTTCGACATGAAGATGTCTTTGTACTCCATGCTCCATTCAAACCAACGCCCCTGCTCGGTATTCTCAAGATGAAAGGATACTCCAGCACATCGGAACGAAAAGGTTCAGATCACTGGGTTACCACGTTTGTGCACAAAAAAAATAAAACCGGTGCCAAAGCATTATCTGCAATGGTTTTATCTGGATCGGAAGTCGATTCTGAGCCCGGTTCAGACGAAGAATCAGCTTCATGCAAAGGCCATCCGGAGGAGCAAGCTGTTGCGATTGAAAACTTTGAATCTCTACAGACGCCCACCGTTATACTGGACAATCGCGGATTGGAACCGCCACAACCCATGATGCGAACACTTGCCGCACTGGAACGTTGCAATCCTGGGGAAGTCGTACTGATTCATAATGACCGTGTGCCAGTCTTCTTGATTGAAGAGTTAAACAATCTCGGTTGCCCCTTCACGGTTGAGGATCAAGCCGATGGTACGGCCAAAGTGAGAATTGAAAAAGGGTAAGGAGGCAAAGGCCATGTCCAGGTTGCCGTTTCTTTTTATCATCACGGGCATCTTTGGATTTGTAATGTATCACGCATTCTCCCTGCTCTCGCTGACAGGCTGGCTTGGTGATGAACTCAGAGGACCCGAAGGCTGGTTTCATGCCCATCTGTTTGTGCTCGGGTGGGCAACCATGCTGGCTATGGGTGCCGTTTATCAGTTGATACATGTTATTTTGCAATCCAATATCTACAGTCTGTTTCTTGGTTATTGTCATTATTTCTTGTTCAGTATCGGAATCGTGGGCATGTTATACGGCTTCATCCGTGCAGATGTCATCTGGATTGCGGGTTCTGCTACACTCGCGCTCTCGGGCATTCTGTTGTTCGGATGGAATATGGCCGTTACCCTCTTCCGTGCCTCACAGTGGAATCCGGTAACAATCAGTGCAGCGTGTTCCTGTCTTTATCTGGTTCTTACCGGGCTATCCGGTATGCTGATGGGTCTGAATTTTGCCTTTGGTGATTGGAATGGTCTGCATGAACGATTATTCGGTGCACATATCTGGATGGGAACCTTCGGCTGGTTTGGCATGTTAATTACCGGCTTCAGTTACAAAATGCTGCCCATGTTCTACCTGTCCCACGATTATTCCATTCCACTGCAAAAAGTGGTCTTGGTTCTGTGGAATGCAGCTGTAGTTACAGGTGTTATCGCATTTCTGACAGGTATCAAGGGAGGATTGCTCTGGCTTGCGCTCTTACTTCTAACCGCCGCCCTTCTCTTCTATGTGTATCACTTGGAGCAAATTCAGGAGAAACGGCACAAAAGTAACCCAGGTCCGGGCATTCGCTGGTCTGTCTATGTAAGTCGTGCGTTTGCTGTATATGCTGTTGCACTACTGATCTATTCCTCGCAAGGGACTGAGTTGCTGCTCCATCCACGTGTTGTTCTGCTGTCTGGATGGGTATATCTCGGGGGCTGGGTGTCTCTCACCATACTTGGTTATGCCTCCAAAATCGTGCCTTTTCTATGGTGGACCCACAAATATGGCAAGCAGGCCGGCAGACCCGGAACACCGCTGATGGCAGGTATGTTGAATGAACGGTATGTCAATTGGGGTATGCTCGCCATGGTCGCTGGAAGCCTTTTGCTTATCAGTGGAATTCTGATTAATCTGGCTGAGGTCATGATGGTTGGAGGAACGATACTGTCTCTTGTCTCCATCATTTATATAACAAATATTGCTTTGGTATTCAGACGTTAATATTAATAAGGTGGACTGGAGAGTGAACATGATGGAACAAACCACGCATTTGCTAGAATGTCTCAAGGAAGTGTATGACCCTGAATTAGGTGTCAATATCGTTGACCTGGGTCTGGTGTATGAATTAAGGGAAGAGCCTGAACGGGTACATGTACGGATGACGCTGACTACACCAGGTTGCCCGCTGCATGATACGATTGTCGGTGCGGTGAAATGGGTTTTGCAGGAAAATACAAATAAGACCGATATTGATGTTCAAGTCGTGTGGGAGCCACAATGGTCTCCACAGCTGATGTCAAATGAAGCCAAGGAAATGCTGGGATACTTCTAAGCAGAATGACTATAGACCGGATGAATGAACAAGTTGCTGGCGGAATACAAAGAAGCGTACTTAAGATCTGATGTTCTCAGACCCAGGTATGCTTTTTGTTTTGCGATGGAAGCCACACTTGGTCAAGGTATTCTTGAATAAAAAATAAATAAGGAAACTCCAGAATAGAGTTTCCCATATTAGTGCCGATCAGTGAATCATTCTATCGATTCCTTGATATTAGATGTTAGATGTCCTTTGCATAGGATGCTGCTGGCACTTTGTTTAACACCACGAACAAACGAACCTCCTGATCTCCTGTATTATGGAATGCAAACTCCACTTCACCGCCGCAATGAATTACATCCTCTTGTTTCACCTCTTGTTCTTTTCCATCCAGCATAAGTGTGCCTGTGCCTTCAACCACCAGCAAAATAACGTCTGTGCCCGGATGTTTATGAACGGGAAGCTGCTGACCTGGCAGAAAATGAAGGACAAAGGTCACTCCACCACCCTGTTGGAATAAAACTCGTTTCGTGAAACGGTCCTCACTAAATGTTTTAACTTCTTGCAATGACGTGATACTCATGATAATCGTCCTCCTCGATAATATAATCTGTGAATGCATTCATCTTATCGCAAAAAAGCCCGCGTTTCCTTGATCTGAATCAAGAAAATGCGGGCAATGAACAAATCATGGTCGGTCCTAATGACCGTCTGTTTCTAAGATGGTTACACCATCATTTTGCGCAGAGAAGCGATATATCTCGAACGTATAATGATGAAATAAAACGTCTGTGCAAGTACAAAGGCACCAAATACAGTCAACACCGGCATCGTATAATTGGTAATACCGAATTCAGTCAGGAATGGCTTAACTACGACCAAAGTTTCAATGATGGCTACCCCGATCGGTAAAAAGAACAAAATGGCAATCTGAACGGTGGATGATCGTTTCATCTCCTGGAAACTGAGACCCATTTTCGAAAGAGAATGCACCATCTTTCCATCCGCTTCAAGATCGGTATGCAGTCTGAAATACAGAAAGCTTGCGGAAGAGATCGAGAAGATTAATCCGATAAATATGCCCAGGAAGGTAAAGAGTGCTGTACCCTGTCTGAATCTTTCAAAATCATCGTACCGCGTACTCAGATATCCAGACTGGTTATCCGTTGAAGCATTGCTGCTTCGGATGGAATCCGCGGAGGATAGAAGCTGATCGCTAACCATGGCTTCCGAAGAGTGGCGATCAGGTACAGCATGACCCCATGCAGGAATCTGATACAGGTATTTACCAGATATCATATTATCTTTGATCTGTTGGGCAATCTCTTCATACTTCTCATCCGGTAGGACAACTACACCTGTAGCATAGAGTAGGGTTCCAAACTGTGGATCGATATCTGTATCCGTAACCCTAACTTCCAGCGGACTAGCATTCAGAGTCAACGTCAACTTGTCTCCCTTCGCATAATCACGAAATCTGTTGCGCTTTATCTGATCCTGACCCTTCTCATTGCGGGTATCCACAAATACAGCGGACCCGGTATCCAATTGGAACATCTTTCTCCCTTGTGTCAGATTGTATTGGTTGTATTGACTAAGCGGCATAACCGAGACAGCACTCTGATCTGCATCAGACCAGAAATATTCAATATAGACTTGCTGATAATCCAAGCCTGCGGCTTCAAGTTTCGAATCAATAGCGCTCATATCCAGTTGCTCTGTTGGTCTGAATACGTTGTATTGAATTGCAAAATCGTTGTTTGTAAACTGTTCCCGGTTCTCCTGATCCAGTGACAAAATTACAACTGCACTCATTGAAGCAATCGCAATCACCACGGTCACCATAAAGAGCATGCGGGCATTATCCTTCATTTTATAACTCATCTCTGAGATCCACAACAGACGTGTACCATGCCATACCGTTTTACGATTACGCTTCAATAAACGGATGATGAGCACGGAAAGTTGTGAGTAGAAAAAATACGTCCCGGCTATCCCTGTTACTGCTGCAAGCATGATTGTTCCGCCATTTAACCCGTTACGGAGTACCACAAAACCTACTGTAAGTAATGCAAAACCCAGAAGTGAGAAGAACCATGAAGCTTTGGGCTCTTTTTTAGGTTTGTTGGTTCCCGTTAGAAGTTCTAACGTCCGTTTATTTCCGATAAAAAACAATGTGAAGAGTGAAATGCTGAAAAATAATAACAGAAAGGCTCCAATCGTAATCAGAATCGCTTTCACGGGAAAATAAAAGGGCAGATCATCCATCCCGATAAAACGAGTAGTTAACATCAGGAACAGCTTGGACAACAACATACCTCCGCCGATACCGGCAATAATGGACAGGCAGCCGATCAACATGTTTTCCAAAATGACCAATCTCCGAATCTGTGCGGGTTCTGCACCAAGTATGGTCAGAATGCCAAACTCTTTATTCCGAGATTTGAGAAAAGCACTGATGGAATACATAACAAAGAAAAATGCAAACACATATACGATAATTGAAGCGATCTGCATTCCCGTAGCGGTTGTGTCACCCATCGGTAACTCTGTCACATACGGATGATAAATGAACACCGCATAAGCGAAGAATATCATGACCATAAACACACTACTTAGAAAAAAAGCAATATACGCTCGCCCATTCCGGCGAATATTGTTAAACGCGAACTGAGGAAAGCTCATGTGAATTCCCTCCCCAGAAGGATAAAGTATCAATGATCCGCTGGAAAAACGTCTGTCGATTATCTCCACGGTGTACCTCGGCTGCCAGCTTTCCGTCCTTAATGAACACGATGCGGTTGCAATAACTTGCCGCAAGCGGGTCATGTGTGACCAACATAATAGTTGTTTTCTCCTGCTGGTTCATCTGTTCAAGTGACTCCATGACCGCTTGGGATGACGTAGAATCCAGGGCACCGGTGGGTTCATCCGCCAAAACAATCGAAGGCATATTGATCATGGATCTCGCAATGGCTGTTCGTTGTCGCTGTCCACCCGAAATTTCGTAGACTCGTTTATCCAGAATATGATCAATCCCAAGCTTCGCTGTAATGCGATGTAGTCTGCTCTCCATCTCCTTCAGTTTGACCTTGTCCAGTGTCAATGGAAGTACAATATTCTCAGCAACAGTCAACGTGTCCAACAGATTGAAATCCTGAAAGACAAATCCGAGTTCCCGACGTCGGAACATGGCAAGTTCTTTCTTTTTCATATCAAACGGGTTCATGCCATTAATCAGCACCTTGCCCGAGCTGGGTTCATCAATGGTGGAGACCATGTTTAACAATGTGGTTTTGCCACTGCCCGACGGGCCCATAATACCCACAAATTCACCTTGTTTGATTGTCAGATGAATATCACTAAGGGCTTGAGTCTGCACTTTGCCCTGATATACTTTGTTCAGTCCTGATACCTGTAACATTTCCATGCGTAATTCCCTCCTAATCCGTCATTCTTTATACGTTAATTCTATTCTTATCCTAACTGACCTCCCGTAACGGTGCTATCGAATTACCTTAAACTTCCCTTACAACGCGTTTAAGGTTCTGTTCCCCTGCCTTCTCTATCACACTTCTGTCCATTAAAAAAAGCACCTCGCCCATGGGCAAAGCACTTTTCACTTCGGATATTTCGAATGAATCCAGCTGAATCTAACCAACGTTCCCTCATTCGGCTCAGAAAACAACTCGACACGGTTATCCAGGCGGGCACTGATCTCACGGACCAGATATAATCCCATTCCCGTAGATTCATGGTATTGTCTGCCCCGTTCGCCTGTAAAATAGGGATTAAACACGCGATGAATATCCTCAGACGAGATGCCGATTCCCTCATCCTGAATGTCCAGGATTGTACGCTCTTCCTGTTTATAGCCGATAATGATCACTTTTTTGCCTGATTTGCTATCGGAATAGTTCACGGCATTGGTCAAAATCTGGGTGAACATGAACCGCAGCCACTTGGAATCACTGTAGATCTGAAGGTCGCCCTCCATACGGATATCCGGCGTAATGCCTCTGCGAATAAACAAACGTCGGTTCTCTGCAATGCTACTCCGAAGCACCTCATGCAGAGACAACAGCTCCACACGAAAATCCCCTTCGAACTGTTCAAGCCTTGATGAATGCAAGACCATTTCAAGTCCTTTGCGCATTTTATCCAGCTCATCCTGAATACTGCCCGCCGTCTCATCTTCTACATCTTCCAAGGTCAGTTGGATAATGGACAACGGGGTCTTCATCTGATGAACCCAGCGATTCATGAATACCACCTGCTGATCCTTGCTAGTACGTAACTGACCCATCTCGTTCTGCCGATTACGCTCCAGTTCATGTAACAATTCCTGGATGGCTTCCGCCACACCCGAATTTCCAAGCGCTTGGAAAGGCTCATTTACCAGTTTGCGTGGTTGTTGAAGTAGACGGTAATATGCTCGCAACTGGAAGTAACGAGTGACCAGATAAACCATCAATACCACGATACTGATCAGCATGCCATAAAGGACAATCTTCATCGGACGGCCCTCACCAGAGAGCCAGTAGACACACGGAACGAGCAGCATCTGTAACACATAAAATCCGACTAACATCAGGTGGTCTTTCAGGAAAAGTCTCATTTCCCTTTCCCCTGTGCGGATGAATCCAGATCCAACACACGATAACCCGCTCCGCGAACCGTCTCCAAAATCTCTTCTGCACCCAGCTCCTTCAACTTCCGGCGAACACGTGTAATATAGACATTCAACGTATTATCATCAATAAAATGCTGATCTTCCCACATCTGTTCTAACAATTTTTCTCGGCTGACAACTCGCCCTGCCTTCGCCATCAGCGCTTCCACCAGTATCGCTTCCTTCTGTGTTAGCTCGGTAGAACGCTCATCATATTCCAATACAAATCGCTCAGGATAGAGAATCATGGGACCATTCGTCACTGTTACTTCCTGTTGAACAGCAGCGTAAGAACCATAGGCTCGGCGTAGCTGACTACGGACTTTGGCAAGAACAACTTCATATTGAAAAGGTTTTGTAATATAATCATCCGCTCCATGTTCCAACGCCATAATCTGATCCATACCACTATCACGAGCCGATATGAATAAAATGGGACATATGGAATGTGTGCGTATCTGCCTGCACCAGTAGAATCCATCATATTGAGGCAAATTCACATCCATCAGCACAAGGTCCGGCTTCACTTCCACAAATTCATCCAGTACATGACGAAAATCATCTGTGACCTGTACCTGGAATCCATTTCGGGTCAGATAAGCCGCCAGTAATCCTGCTAACTTGGCATCATCTTCAACCAACAATATCGACTGCATCGTTAACCCTCTTTCCGTTTCCTGACGTCAGTGTATCACATCTAGTTACCCATTCTAGTCGGAAACGGCTTGAAAATAAAGGGTCAGACCACGAGACGCCCCCTCTTCTCTGCCAACCCAATGATAGCTTCCACCCCTGAGTTAAACTCAAGAAAGTCCTGCTCGACCCCATCGCTGAAAATAACACCATCCTCTGGCATCTGGGATACAATGTGCAGTTGTTGCTTTGAATGGATCTGTCCAAACACGAGATTGGCCGCAGTCGTCCGGCTCGGGAACGGTTCACGTACTGAAAAATATAAATAAGGCGCATCCCAGTTAAAATGATTCAGATCTTGACTGCTTCCATGAATGGATGCCGATGCTGTAGCGACCTCTGCTTCGGAATTCATGTTCTGCCATGCCGCCGATCCAACAATTCCGGTGGCTCCGGCCAGCACACTTTTGAACCAACCTGTCGATCCCATGCCTGTGGATACAATGATGCCACTAGAAGATTGTTGTTCTGTGGATGAACCCAAACGCACTTCATAACGAGCCGATACATGCGTCTTCCGACCAATGAACAGATCATTGACACCATATAGATACTGTCCATCATTTAGTTCCACTTTGGCGAGAGTGACTTCTTTCAAGGTTCGTTGCTTTCGAATGACATCAGGAACAATGAAGCTTAGATCTTCCACGGTAAAAGGTAATAACACGCCATCCCAACGCATCGGGTCCGGATTCACACCGATGAGCGGCTGCTCGGTTACGTATTTGAGGGTATTGGCCACAAGCCCATCCTGTCCAACCACGACCACGATATCTTGCTCTCCAAAGATAAAATTGGGTACATGTTCCCGATCAATCGTCTGAACCCGTCCCAATTGACCCAGTTGCTGTTGTGCCTGCTGCACAGATTGCCGATAACGACGGTCTTCCTCCATATAATCACTGAAGTCTGCGCCCAGACGTTCAATATAGAACTGAGCTTGCTGCACCGTGTTATATCGAACCACCAGTTCCTCCAGTCGGGTCCGGCGCTTCACCAAAATCAGCTTGTGTTCGGTCATTCGATCGTTCGTTGTGGCCTGCTGACGTACTGATTTCCCTGCCTGCTCTGCTTGCTCTCTTCTTCCTAATCTCATCTCGCTCGACCTCCCTGATCTCGGCCCGGCGCAGGAGACATCAATCCCTGCAACAGATCTGGCGAGATATTAAGTTGCCCAATCTTGCCCGCATTTTCAGCCAGTTCCTGGAACGCAAGTGCGATCAGTTTATCAGAATTCATGCCCATGTTCGCCATTGCTTGCAGTACATTCGGCTGTACATTTTGCAATGAATTCATTACGGCAGCAATCTCATAGGCTTTGGCATCTGCTTCGGCATTGTGATTGGCAATGGTTAACTCAATCAGTTGCTGCTTCCGTTCCTCCATCGCTGTATTGAACTGAAGCTGCTCCTGCTCCATCTCATTTTGTTTCTGTTTCACCGAGCGCTCAGCCTGCAATTGGGTCTCACGAATCTGCTGTTTCTTCGTCTCTATGGCAATTTCGGTGTTCAGTTCATTCTCTTTCACTCGTCTTTCCTGTTCAATGGAGGCATTGCGACGTACATAGAGCGCTTCATCTGCCTGACGCAAAATCTCTTCCCGCGCTTGTGCTTCCAATGCACGCATCGTCTCTTTATTAGGCAGAATGGCAAGTATCGATAGACTCATCAACTCAACGCCCAGTTTCTCCAATTCTTCACTTTGCACAACTTCTCGTTTCATGCTGCTAGCAAGACGTTCACTGGATTGAATAGCTTCTTTCAGCGGCATTTGTTCCAGATGTTTCTTGGTTAGTACTTTCGCTGTGGTGATCACCCGTTGATCCAGCTTGCCGGGGTCGTCGGAAATATACCGATTTTTGCGCAAATTGTACGTGTAATTCAGGCTCTGGGTTATTTTCAAATAATCCACAATTCGATAGCTTAATTGCCCCTGCACAGTAACCGTCTGATAATCCGCTGTAATCTCTTCGAACATGAACGGTACATCCACCGAGGATACGGGTAGAACCACTACCGATGTGGTCGGCTCATAGTAATAGAAGGACAATCCGACACCTTGACGTTGTACCTCACCATTTTTAACTTTCATGACATACTCACTGGGTTGAAATTTCGCAAATCGGAATCCAAACATGGCTCATTCCCCATTTCTTTAATATTGTCGTTTTGATATTATCGAAATGATAACAAATGAATTCGATATTGTCAATACGACATTAACAAATTGTTTATATGCCTATTTAGAGAAAGGGATGAAGTCTGAACCTCATTTTTTCCGCAAAAAATAAAGAGACCGAATCATATGATCCGATCTCTTTACCTGCTTTGTTATTTTCTATTCATGAGTGTTGATAATGCTACCAAGCATCATCCTTCATAATAAAAACGGACGTTTGAACTACCTCTAATACAGTTGTTCCATCAGTCTGGCGACTGCAACAGCTCCCTGTGCACGGTTCGCTGTTTCTTTCGGAGCAAACGTGCCATCAGGCATGCCATTTAACAGTCCAAGTTGTTGCATCGAGGCTACAGCTTCTTTGGCGTATGCCGCGATCTCGGTGTTGTCTACAAACATCATATTTCCTTGTACAGCATTGGTCGCATCCTGATCATGTTGCACAACCTTCAGTGCTCTGTTCAGCATAACGGCCATGTCTTCTCGCGAAATACGTTCATTGGCTCCGAAGCTTCCATCTGCCCGGCCTTGAATAATGTTCATTTCAATTCCAAGTCGTACTGAATTGGCATACCACTGCCCTTCCTTCACATCCGTTGGGACTGAAATAGATGGATCCGGCTGGCGTGTATCACCAATACCTTTAATAATCATTTGCAAAAATTGTGCTCTGGTCAGTTCACCTTGTGGGGCAAAACGAGTTGCGCTCATCCCCGTAATAATCCCTTTACCATATAGGTTCTGCACCTCTTGGAGAGCCCAATTGTAATTTTGCAGATCATTTAATGGCACTTCAACTTCTGCAATGACATAACTGCTGGATTCCAGCGGTTTGAACGCCATCGTTTTGGTCTTATCATCGTACATGGAATACGTAACAGGTTCCATTTCTCCACTTGGAGATACGGAATGTACAACCATAACTACATCATTCTTTTTAGGTTGCTCCACATTGGATAGAGCAACTTCAACCGTTCTGTTTGTCCATTGCAATGGCTTATTGTTCATTAACAAACTTACATCAACAATCGCATGATTACCGATCGCTGCTTTTTGCGATGTGGATAGTGTATCTGTCGATCCTTTTGCCACTACGATGTCGAACGTTCCCGCACTCTCCGCAATGATTAGCGGGAGTGATCTTAGAGGAACACGAACGGTAGTCTGTCCTACGACTACATTCAGAGATTTTACTTCCTCGGAACGAATCCATGCCGCAAGTTGACTTGCACCCAATTGGAATGTGACTGTCTTGGCTGTGTCAGGCACATCTGCAATCAGTTTCAACGTACGATTTCCTGCATCCATGGATTGCAGTGCCTGAGTTAATTGAGATACATCTGGACGAATCGAATACTTGTCATCCCCGGTTGCTGTTCCTTTTACCGTTATTGAACCCTTCTCTGGTACAGTACCTGATCCAACCGGTGGTGTTACAGAAGGATTCCCCGTCGATGGTGCTGTTCCCGGGTTGGAAGGTTGTGAAGGTACACTTGGTTCTGATGGCTGGCCAGGGCCAGGTGTTACATCTTGACGTACAAGCTTACTCACAGCATCTTGTAACGCACGATCCGCATTGCTTACATCTTGCGTTGAAGATTCAACTTCCAGAATGAATGCCTTCGCTTCAGAAAGTGCCTTACTGAATACATTCCAGCTTGATGTCGTGTATTCGGTTTGTTTTAATTTCTCAGCGGTATCTACAGTAGTTTGCAGTGCAGTTTTGTCCGCTGGGAACGTACCGTATGCTTCAAATTCCATGAATCCTACCCATGTGGGACCTGTTTTAATCGTTACCCGAATGTAACGTCCCTCCGTGCCTTCTGGAAGTACATGGCTAGGTGCGGTTGATACAACAACATCACTTGTGGTGTCCACTACTTTCACAAAATTTTTGTTATCGTTGGACACTTCGATCGTATATTTGATGCCGCCACTCCACATCGACATTTCGATTTTACGGAGGTTAGCAACCTGACCCAAATCCACTTGCCACCAGCTATCCTTACTCTCGTCTGTTCCCCATGAAGTGTTCGAATTGTTGTCAATTGCACCTTCAGGAGAATTGGCTTGATTGCCTCCTGTCCCTGCACTACTTGAAGCCGTTGCTGTTTTTCCCGTTGTTAAAGCCTCCAGAGAGACTAGATTAGTAAAGGCTTGTTTCAACGTACTCAGTGCTGAATTCACCTCAGACTGGACAACAGCATTGTTATCTCGGACCTGAATCGCTGCCTGCAAAGACTGTTCCAATACAGACCAGCTCCGGCGTGTATAGGAAGATTTAGTCTGCTGCTGCATTTGTTGAATGTACTGGTGCAGTTGTGTTTTGTCCACATTGGATAGACCTTGAATGGCATCATGCAAACGTTTAACCGCTATATTCGCATCCGTCTGTGTTGCTCTTGGATCATTCAAGACCTGATCAGCGCCTTCCAGCGCTTTGGTCAATACCGCCCAAGTGGCCGCAGACCAGTCAGGCTGCTGATACGTACGCGCTTCCGCTATTTTAGCTCTGAGCTCGTCAAGCTGCGGGGTGATAACCTGCATCTGCTGCATCACACGTTCCAATGCTGTTGTCGCTGCATCTGTATCTGCTTGAGTTACCCCGCCCGGCGTGTATGCCTGTTGGTATACATCATTCGCTGCCGAGATTGCCGGAGCCAGAGTCACCCAGCTTTCCGGAGTAAAATCAGTCTGTACCAATGATTTGGCTCGTGTAAGCGCCGCATCCAGTTGCTGGCGGTCTGCGGGCAGAAGCTCCAATCCGCGTTTGTAAACATCCAGTGATGGCAAGGCACGTCCTTCGTAGGAGTATCCACCATTCCCCGGAAATTCATCATAGTCGAACATGGCATGATTTTCCCATGCATCTCCCTCGGAATCAATCCAGCCTACATTGGCGGCAATCCATGCGGGCTCCCAATAGAAGAAGCCTGCTCCGCGGTTTTCCGGCACGTCAGCAATCATATCCATAATGCCAGCAATAGCATCATATTGCCCCTGTACCGTTGCAGGGAATGTTGCTCCCCCAACATGAAGCGCTTCATCCGATCCAATGATATTGCCGTGTGCATCCCCGTTTTTATATGAGAATGGATACGATGTCTCGGCAATAATCACGTCTTTTTTGAACTTGTCAGATACTTTATTCATGGTGTTCTGCACATCGGCAAATGTTCCATGCCAGAACGGATAATAGGAAAGTCCGATGATATCGTACTTCAGTTCGCCTTTCTCCAGCTCACTGAAATACCAGTCGAACGTATCCGCCTTGCCGCCTTCTGCGAGATGAATCATGATTTGAACCTTATCAGCGTTATTGGTGATCTCTCCTTCTACTGCACGTACAGCATCAATTCCGCTTTTCAGCAATGCAACATTTTGCTTAAAATCCACGTCGCTGCTCAAGCCGTTCAGAACACCACTGTTGATCTCATTACCGATCTGCACCATATCAGGCATGGCGCCCTTTGCTTTCATTTCTCCCACAACTTCATACGTATAGTTGTATACGGCCTGCTTCAGCTCTTCATGCGAAAGGCCTTCCCAAGCTTTGGGACGAAGCTGCTGACCCGGGTGCGCCCACTCATCCGAGTAGTGGAAATCCAGCAGGATCTTCATACCTTTTTTCTTCACCCGCTCGGCCAAACGAATGACATCGTCCTTGTCGTTGTAGCCCCCTGATTTCTGTGGATCATTCCACAGACGAAGACGCACATAATTGACACCGCGATCCTTCAGGATATCAAGCAAGTCCCTTTCAGTGCCATTACTATCCAGATACTTCCCTCCATTAGCCTCAATGGCGGTTAACGTGGAAATATCCACTCCTCTAACGTAATCCGTCCGATATCCTCCAACTGTTACAGTGGCCTCCGGTTGAACAGGGGCTCCATATACTGCACCCGTCACGGTAAAGCTACCCGCATGTGCGTACTCTGAAGGGTCGATACTTTCCCATTCCACTGGAACCGAACCAGATTTGTCGTTCGGATACTTCGCTGTCACTTTTGTTGGCAGAACAGGTGCAACCCCAGCTACTGTATTGACCTTAACGGGATCGTAACTTGTAATGGTTGCTGGATCAATTTTTTCCTCTTTTCCCCAGACTTTAAGCTCGGATATCCCGGGCCACCAATTTGCTCCCGCATAGTACGGAATTGTAACCTTCACATACTGGACAGGTGTATTGGTCTGGAACTCTTCACTGGCAACAGTCTGTTTTATTTCGTTAGTCGTTTGGTCCACAACAGTTGACCAGTTGTTACCATCATCAGATACTTCAATCAAATATTTTACAACTTGGTCTTTGTCCTTCCAAGTCAATTCCGCTCCAGATAGATCATATGGCGCACCTAGGTCTATAGTCAACCAATGAGGATTACTCTCAGAAGTAGGTGAGCTCGCACTCCAGTGAGTATTCACATCACCATCTACCGCCTTTTCTTTTTGCCCCTCATTCACTAGATCTTCCTCTCTTACCGTAACCACCTTGTTAAATGCCACGTTCACTTTTGCATCTTCTGCAGCCGCTGGACGAACCATCAACCCCAGATCACAGAACAGCATTAGTAATACCAGACACCCGCTTATGTAACTCTTATTCACTCTTGATCTCCCCCTTTTTGTGTTTGATTGTGCATGGATCAATGAATGTTATGAATCCTCCTCATTGTAAGCGCTTAATAGTGATAGGCGACACGGCATAATCCAAAGGAAACAGCAGTTATTTTAACAATGTGATCCTGTGATAGTTACATTTGAGCTATATCGATCACGCTATTTTGCAAAAGAAAGCAAAAAATCTGTCCGTCCACCCTAAGGCAGAACAGAACAGATTCTCAGGTATATGATCATTGTTACACTTATTTAGTAAGTTTCAATTCAAGTTGTACCTGGATATCATTTTCAGTCGAGAGCACAACGGAGTGTGGATTTTCCATTCCGAAATCTTCGAACGTTACCATCGATGTCGCCGACAACAAGACTGCATTATTCTCATAAGCAGCTTTTGCATCAAAAGTTACTTCTTTTTCAATACCTTTAACCGTAATCGTACCATTCATTTTGATATCAACCGTTTGACCGACAGGCCATTCCGCAGGTACCCCTTCAAATGAAGTCGCTGTAAATGTAGCTTGTGGATATGTAGCAACGTCGAAGAAATCGGCTTGCTTCACGTGACCATCACGCTGTCCATTCCCGGAATCAATTCCGTCCATCTCGATCTGTCCTTCTGCCTTCATCTGAGCAGCATCGTCTACATTAATTGTCCAATTCCCTGTTACCTGCTCGTCCACAAAGTTAACGGTCTCCTGCGATGTAGTTACAGAGAAATATACTTTGGAACCTTCGCTGATGCTCCAGTCTCCGTTCAGTTGCTCTGCTCCAGCAGTTTCATTGGCTACAACCGTTCCTGTGCTATCTACAGCTGTGGTGGAAGTCGCTGTGCTCGCAGGAAGCACCTGCTCAATCTCCACGTTGTTCCCCAAGTAACTGTTTGTGATATAGTAACCACCGCCACCGATTACAGCAACCGCCGCTACACCTGTAATAAGCCATGCTTTTGCTTTCTTGTTCATCTCTATGTTTCCTCCAGTACATGATTGTTTAGGTTGCTTCTTGGAGTGAATCATATCAATTGAATGTGTCAGGAAGAAGTCAAGATAAGACAAGTCACATATTTTTTTCAAATCCGTAATACAGGATTGGCTTTACGCTCTGGCTCATGTAAAATCAGTACAAGTTTACAAAGCGAAAGGAGAACGGCTTTTTTGAAATCCATACTTATCGTCGAGGATGAGCAAGCTATTGCACGAGTATTGGCTGCTTATCTGAGAAAAGCAGAATTTGAAGTTCATCATGCAGCAGATGGACCTACTGCACTGACCCTTTTTGATACCGTAACGCCTTCCCTTGTATTACTTGATGTGATGCTACCAGGAATGGACGGATGGGATCTGCTGCGGATTATTCGTGAAAAAAGTGCTTGTCCCGTGATCATGCTAACTGCACTGGATGACATTTCAGACCGTCTCAACGGACTAAATGCCGGTGCTGACGATTATATGAGCAAACCTTTTGTACCGGAAGAAGTGGTCGCCAGAGTTAATGCGGTGTTGCGCCGTAATCCACATTGGACCTCAGGTGGCAAAGAGAAGCGTTCCTTTGGAAATCTCGTCATTGATCTTGCTGCCAAGCAGGTGCTGCTGAACGGTGCAGAGGTTGCACTCACACCTCGTGACCTGTCGTTACTGTTCTTCCTGTCCGATTATCCGAATCGTACATTTACCAGGGATCACCTTATTGAACAGGTATGGGGGATGGACTACGATGGCAGTGACCGTGCTGTGGATCTATCGATTAAACGACTACGTCAAGCCCTCTCCCACTGGTCGCCAGAGACGGGAGAAATTCGGACGTTGCGAGGAATGGGGTATCAATTTTGGATCGCCAACTGAAACAGAAGAAACCCAAACGCACGATATCCATTCTGTCACACTGGACACTGCGATATTTTCTCATTTTGTGCATTGGCTTCACGATTATTGCGGCAGGGGCACTCTACTGGATTCGAACAACTTCCATTGAGAAAAGCCTCAAAACCGCAGAACTGCTTGGGCTGGAGATTGCCGATCGAGTGACCAGTGAAAATAATATGCTTCGGGTTCCACCCGATCTGGACAGACTGGTAACCAAGCGAGAGAAACTATTCAACACAGATAATTATTTTTGTGTCATGATCTTGGACAACAACAATCAATTGATCTTTTCCCAGCCTAAAATGGAGCAAAAAGATGTGCATTATCGACTGTCAGACGATTATCTTGAACCTCGAAACAACAAATATGCAGGTGTAACGGTCAACATATCCGAGGGCGATCAAACCTTGGGTAAAGTGTGGGTCATGCAGTCCAAACAATCCATTACATTTGGTCCAGAGACGATATGGCTCGTGGCTCTAATCCTCGGAGGACTAATCCTCTGTGGATGGTTTACAATCTATCTCCTGTCCAATAAGTTATCCAGACCGATTCGTCAGGTCGCCTATGCCGCTGAGCAGATTCGAGGTGGCAATTATGATGTGAGTCTTGACTTGAATACACGAGAACGTGAGATCAATGAACTTGTAAATTCATTTCGCGATATGGCCACTCGTCTCCAGCAACTCGAAGAATGGCGTACACTTTCGCTGGCAGGGGTAAGTCATGAACTCAAGACACCGGTAACTTCCATCAAGGGGCTCGTTATGGCGGTACGTGACGATGTCGTGAGTCCACAGGAAGGTAAAGAATTTTTGGATATCGCTTTGAAGGAATCTGAACGCATGGAGCGAATGGTCGCAGATTTGCTTGACTATAACGCCATGGCTGCAGGAAGTGTTGCCGTTCGCAAGGAACGGACGGATCTGAAACTGTTGGTCGGTGAGATCATCTATCAGTGGAAGATTGCGTATGAGGACAAAATGCCAGAGGTTCAGCTGCACGCACCTCCAATTAACTTTTTTACCTTGGGGGATGCTCTCCGCATTCAGCAGATCATTGTCAATTTGCTTAATAACGCACTTCATGCCACAGCTCCTGAACAGAAGGCTGTCTTCGATATTTATCTAAGTACAGAAGAACAGATGCTTTACGTTGATGTTAAGGACCACGGCACAGGCATCGCAGCCGAAGAACAACCAAAAATCTTCGAACGGTTCTATCGTGGAGAACTCAAAAAACGTCGTAACCGCGGTCTGGGTCTAGGATTAACATATAGCCGCCTACTCGCTCAGGAACAGGGCGGTGAACTGATACTTGTCTCCAGCAGCCCGGAAGGCAGCATGTTCAGATTAAGCCTGCCACGCTGGACTGCAACACAAGAAGCTATGAATACAGAAAAAGCATACGGAGCAGCCGTTAAAGTATAACGCACCTCGCTAACATGACAACTAGCCCAGAACTCCATTCAGGAGACTGGGCTAGTTCAACGTTGTTCTTTGTTGCTTTATCCAGAATGGAAGCAATCAACACTCTAATACACGTGGTCTGTATTCATCGTAAGCATCCGAGATCAGTTGCTTATGAAGTACACTACTGGCAATGATTGCTTTCCGCTTTGCTTTCAGAACGATCTGCTCTATATCCGCATAACTGCACCCGGTCAAGCGTTCACATATGTAATCTTCCAGCCGAGTCTCCTGTTCAAATGCCCCTACCAATTTGCTGATATACAATTTGCGACTCGAATCATCAGGCATACCGTAGGTCATCTTCGTATCAAACCGCCGCCAGATGGCGTGATCCAGTTGGGTTTCCAGATTCGTCGCAGCCACCAGAATACTGTCCCCATCGAATTCGTCCAGACATTGCAACAACGTATTGACGACACGAGCCATCTCTTTCACTTCATCATTGCTCTCACGTGTCCGGCCTATGGCATCAAATTCATCCAGAAATAACACACAGGGATTCATTCGTGCATATTCGAATAACTTACGTACGTTACTCCCCGTCTCACCAAGATGGCTATGAATGATCGCATCTAATCTCACAAGAACCAATGGCAGATCAAGGCGCTCCGCCAGATGTGATGCCGTTAATGTTTTTCCCGTACCGGGAGGCCCGAACATGACCATTTTGTTGGGGATTGATACATCATGCTCTCTGAACTTCTCTTTCATGCCCAGAATGGTGACAAATTCATTAATGATGCGTTCATTTTCAGCGGAAAATACAATATGCTGGGCTTTGCGTCTACACTCTTTCGGCGTGTAAAAAGCAGCCATATCGATCCCTTTCGCGCGGGGAATCCGGTTCATATGGTTTATTTTGCTCATGTATTCACATGCTCCTTCATTTATAGTTTCGTGTAAATGTTTAGTTCAATTTATATAGATTCAATTAGACTTTTAATCGTAATTATTACTATTAAATAATAACATACTACTGCCTTTTTGCAAATATAACCACAACACGTCCACTATTTTGCCACAGATGGGGGCATTTGGTTGCAAGCTTCAATTAAATTTGCTATTCTAAGTATGCATCGTTGTGTATAACGCAAAAAAGCCCTCCGAATTTCACGAGAGCAAAAATTTTCCAGATTAACAAGCGGCAACTTGTTATATCCGGATTCTTTATACCAACGACTGTAATCCAATTAAAGTGAGGTTAACAATCATGGCAAAAGACGTATTGTGTGAAGTTAATTCCTGTCGTCACTGGGCTCAAGAGAACAAATGTAACGCTTCTTCGATCTACATCGTGAGTCACAGTAACAAAGAAGCAAGTCAGTCTGCTGAAACAGACTGCAAGACTTTTGAAGTAAAATAAGTAATTTCATGTAATCGACTTAAAGGAGCCCTTACCGGTTCCTTTTTTCTTTGTCTATTGTAACAAGAATGATAATTATTATCAAGCCCTATTCTGTAAAAATCCTTCTCACCTCTTCAATGCACATTGGACAGATGACCTACGTACACTACGTAAGAAGTCAGTATGCCCATGAACGATTAGAACCAAGAGGTGAATAACAATGCCTGTTAAAAGTGGCACACAGTATCGCGAACGAATTGATGCACAGTCCGTCCCTTGCTGGTACAAAGGTAACCTTATTACTGGAAAACGCTCTGAACATGTAGCATTTGCAGGTTTAATGGAGACTCAGATGTACATGTATGATCTACAATCTGATCCTAAATTTGCAGAAACGATGACGTATGCCTCCCCGGCAGACGGCAAACCTGTGGGCATATCCTTCCTGCCTCCAACCAGTGCCGACGACCTCCGTAAACGACGGGAAGGGATGAATATCTGGGCAAATGTGCATCATGGCTTTCTTGGTCGCTCACCCGATTACATGAATACAGCCATAATGTCCTTTTACACAGGTGCCGATCTCCTGAAAGAATTATCTCCCCAGTATGCAGAAAATCTCAAGAATTATTATGCGTACTGCCGTGATCATGATATCACGTTATCCCATGCCTTCATTCAGCCATATGCCAGCAAGATCTCAGGGCAATTGGATGCTACTGAAGATGCTATTGCCGCAAAGGTCGTAGATCGCAACGAGGAAGGTCTCATTATTAGTGGTGCATTCATGATGGCTACACAAGCTGCCACTTCGGATGAGATATTTGTCTATCCGTCACCTTCTCCCGCCCCATTTGATGACGAAAATCCATTTGCATTCTCTTTTGCTGTCCCCAATGATCTTCCAGGAATCAGTCTCGTATGCAGGGATACCTACGCAGCCAAATCCCACACTAATTATCCCCTGAGTTCCAGATATGAAGAAATGGACAATATCGTCATCTTTGACCGGGTGCTCGTTCCGCATGAACGAATATTTTTTGCAGGAAGTGAGGAAATATCCTCGCGTCTCTTCAGTGGTAGTAACTTTCATATTCACGCAGGTCATCAGGTATTGTGTCGTTATATTGCCAAGACGGAATTTGTTCTCGGTACAATCCAGCTTCTCACGGATACGCTGGATCTGAATACGGAAGCACATGTTATAGAGAAATCTGCACGTGTGTTCGCAGGTCTTGAATCGTTAAAAGCATTGGCCTTGGCCGCGGAGGCAGGTGCAATACCAGACGGAAGAGGATTTGTATTACCTGCACCCAAACCATTGATGGCAGCCAATCTCCTTTTTCCGAAACTTTATCCTGAGATGATTGAAATTCTGCAGCTCTTAGGTTCGAGCGGGGTGATTATGATCCCTCAGGAAGAAGAGTTTCAATCCGATATCGCTCCTTCACTGAATATATATCTGAAAGGGAACGATATGGCTTCTCACGAACGCAACGCTCTGTTCCGCCTAATCTGGGAGCTTGGATCTGGTTCATTCGGGGGCAGACAGACCCAATTCGAACGATTCTTTTTTGGCAATGTCCTTACCGTATCCAATCGGTTGTTCTCCGTCTACAACAAAGATCAGACGAATCGTCAGCTCGTTCGTGATTTTCTATTCAACACCAGCAAATAAGAGAACTAATGAATCATTTTTTTAGACCAGATGGTCATATACCGTCATCAGTTCAGAGGCTGGTCTGCTTGCATCCATATCCCGCAATGCAGGCTGGTCTCCGTAACCGATATGGAATACCCCCTGCACCTTCTCTTCACTTGTCAAACCCATTAAATTCATAAACACAGGATGTTGTTGATAATCATTGATCTTCCAGACCGCATTCAACCCCTGTTCCGCAGCCAGAATACTAAAGCGTTTGCTCCAGGCTTTGGCCGGCAGAAGATCATCCTCACGGGCATTTCTAGGCGCCACGACAACCAGATGGGTTGGAATTGCTTCCGTGTATTGATATGTAGCCCAATCGCCGTAGCGATCAGCCAGATGGGGTGGATAGCTCTGTCTGACCGCTTCCAGATAAAGCTGTCGTCCTTCGCCTGCAAACAACATAAACCTCCAAGGTTCTGAACTCATTACATATAATGAAGGATCTGCTTCATCAAGCAACTTTCGTATAACCGACTGGGGTACTGGCAACGGACTGAATTCGCAAGTTCCTGCACGTCTCTTGCTGCTGCTTATATCTTGACTTAGACCGGTAGACATGGCAACTTCCCCTCCTCTATCTGCATGATATATCGTTATCCTTCAACTGTCTTCACATCAACCATGTTTTCTTCGGTTCAATGGCTTCCGTTCTCCAGCGATCTACCTCTTCGTGGATGCGCGCTTTATCACGCGTCGTAAACTGTTCTGACTCCACCACTTCTGCTTGCGGCATGCTGTCACGTATCAAGCGAATGTAGTCCATGGAACGGATCAGAGACTGGCGTCCAGGGATGTACCTTATTTTGCGTCCTTCCAACAAGCAGTATATCTCGATCATACCCGGTAATTTTCCGAAGGCTTCCCAGCAGAATGCACTGACCATATGCTGAAATGCCTCAACTACGTTTGGATCATGGACAACCATATATTTCTGAATAAGCAGCGAATCCCAGCCTTCTGGTTGCCAGGCCGCCTGAATTATCATCGATAAATGCATGGATAATGAAGGTAACTCCGTTCTCCACTGTTCAAAAAGAATGGCTGGATGCTTCAAATCATCGTTCATTGCAATGGCGAGTGACAATTCATCCGTAATCTTGTTCTTCACATCCCAGTAATGGAGAACAGATTCGAAACCATCCGTCTTTCTGGGCCACCACTTCTCAAGTAAATACTGTACGGGTACCTCTTTACGAACATCGGGGTCGAGACTGTAAAAAGCATTGACCGCATGGCTCACCGCATATTGTACACGGTGCCTCCATTGAAGTGGAAGACGCTGCTCAGACACTGGTTCAGGGCGGATGAATCGATGTGGGCTGCGCAGCATTTCTTCCAATCTGTAATCTTCAAGCAGACGTCCAGGAAGATCATTCCTTCCGACTGGCATCGCTGCCTGAACATTATGTCTTAACATGATCTTTAGGACACCTGTAATCCGGCAGTAGCGAAGCGTTTGCCAAAGTCACGGCATGTTTCTTTCTCCTGCTCAAGCGGACTATATTCAATTTTCAACATCTCTGGAGATACCTCCGCCCCACGCTCCTGCAGCTTGGCAGCCGCCAGATCAACTGCACCGCAGAACTGCTCATACGAGGTGTCACCACTACCAAACACCGCAGCTCTCTTACCACTCAGGTCAAGCTCATCCAGCTCCTCATAGAAATCAAGGAATTCATCTGGCAACTCCCCGTCTCCCCAGGTGTACACACCGATCATGAATCCGTCATAGTCCAATACATCAGATGCATTACAATCCGTTACGGATTTCAGGTCTGCCTCGTGGCCTCCCTGTGTAATTCCTTCCACAATCAGTTCTGCAATTTCTTCTGTATTTCCTGTCATGCTCGCATAAGCCACTAACAATTTAGCCATCTATTTTTCCCTCACTTTATTTGATCATGTTATATTCTCTCTATGAAGAAAGAATGAATTTTTGATTAACAAAATCATATGTGATAATGATTATCATTGTCAAATTAAATTTTTGGTTATCTTTGTTTTTCAGTATATGGCGCACTCCCGTCCCCCAACTGGCGTCCAAGCCCTTTTTTGTTGTACAATAGTATCCAAATGACTTTTGAAGGATGGATAAATCATTATGTACGTAGCTAAGAATTGGAAGGACTATGAAGTAATCGATACAGGAGGCGGCGAGAAACTGGAGCGTTGGGGAGATGTGATTTTACGCAGACCCGATCCACAGATTATCTGGCCCCTTGAGCAAGAAACCAATGAATGGCGTCAGGTGCATGGTCACTATCATCGCAGCTCTTCCGGTGGCGGTAACTGGGATATGAAAAAGCCCATTCCCGAGCGTTGGACGATCGGATACGAAAACCTGAAATTCCACATTAAACCTACCAGCTTTAAGCACACTGGTCTGTTCCCTGAACAAGCCGCCAACTGGAGCTGGATGATGGACAAAATCTCCAATGCAGGACGCCCTATTTCTGTCTTGAACCTGTTTGCCTATACAGGCGGAGCAACGGTAGCTGCTGCTTATGCAGGCGCATCTGTTGTGCATGTGGATGCAGCTAAAGGCATGGTTCAATGGGCCAAGGAAAATGTTCAATTATCCGGACTGGCTGATCGCCCTGTTCGTTTTATTACAGATGATGTATTCAAATTTGTACAACGGGAACAACGTCGCGGAAATCGTTACGACGCCATTATTATGGACCCTCCTTCATATGGCCGTGGCCCTAATGGAGAGACATGGAAACTGGAAGAGAACCTATATCCTTTCCTGAAGTCATGTATGACGATCTTGTCGGATAATCCATTATTCATGCTGGTTAACTCCTACACTACGGGCATTTCCTCTACGGTTCTGCGCAACATGTTGACCATGACGATGTCTGCTCAGTACGGTGGTGAAATTACTGCAGGTGAAATTGGTCTGCCGATCACACGTAGTGGTCTTGATCTGCCTTGTGGTATTCTGGGCCGTTGGGAGTCTTAATCATGTCAGAACATCGGCATGATCACGATGCAATTCCGATTCTGTTCGAAGACAACCATCTGTTAGGCATTACGAAGCCGGTCAATGTACCTACACAGGAAGATTCATCAGGTGATCCGGATTTGCTTACATTGCTGAAGCAGGATCTGAAAGAACGATACAACAAACCTGGCAATGTTTATCTCGGGTTAGTACACCGACTTGATCGTCCTGTTGGAGGGGCAATGATTTTTGCCAAGACTTCTAAAGCAGCTTCGAGATTGTCCGAGACTGTGCGGGGACGTCATTTCCGTAAAATATATGCGGCTGTTGTACACGGCAGGTTGCCTGCACAGCAGGGAACGTTAAAACACACGCTCCTGAAAGATGCACGTACAAATACCGTTACTGTTGTACCTAAAGGTACGGCTGGCGGTAAGGATGCCGTTCTGGATTACCGTGTTATCGGCGAGACAGACCGTTACAGCCTCGTCCATATCGAACTGCACACCGGCAGATCTCATCAGATTCGAGTGCAAATGAAAGAAATCGGCTGCCCTCTGTACGGGGATCAGAAGTACGGCGCAAGCGTGAATAAACTCGGGCAACAGATTGCTCTATGGTCTGCGATTGCTGCTTTTCCTCATCCAGTTACTAAGGAAGAAGTTATTCTGCAATCTTTGCCTGCAAGAGAATTCCCCTGGGCAGAATGGCCAGACGCTGTGTACCAAAAAGCTTTTGGACAATCTCAATAAATACGTGTTCAAAAAGACTGGTTTTCAATACCGATAAGATGGGATCAAAAGCGGTTTTATCGAACAACCTCTATAAGTGCACAGGATCAGGTTACATCTGTCCATACAACGTGTCGTTCAGATTCTGTATCTGAACGACACGTTTTCTTATATTTTCAGCTGCATAACTAAAATACAGAGAGGAGACATCATGATGACCCCGTTTACCAAACAAGTCGTTGCGATCATCGCGGCGATTCCCGAAGGTAAAGTGATGACTTACGGTCAGATTGCAGCCCATGCCGGGAGTCCAAGAGCCGCGAGACAAGTCGTACGTATTCTGCACTCGATGAGCCGCAAGGAACGTCTGCCCTGGCACCGTGTCGTCAATGCAAAAGGAGAAATCTCCATACCGGACGAACACTCGCGCATGATGCAGGAAACAGAACTGATTAGCGAAGGTGTGGAGTTTCAACTAAACGGAACCATTAATCTCAAACAGTTCGGTCATGAGCCCGATCCTGTATTTCTTATCGATCCAACGATCCAGCCCGAATAATAAAGTACTCTCCTCCTATCGCGCACACCAAAAAAAGAGAACTCAGGCAGTTAGGGTTACCCCTTCGACTGTTAGAGTTCTCTTTTTGGTTTTATCTGATATTCGTTATGCTGTAGCCGTCGCTTTTTCCTGTTCTACAGTAACAGGCTCAACAGCTGGTTTTGTTTTCCGAATAAAGAACGCCATGATCAAAGCAACCACGGTCATTCCGGTAGCCACGATGAATGCATAGTTAACGCCGTAAATCGTTGCATCTGCTGTAGCTGCTAACATCACTGTCTTATTATTAGGGTCAACTTGGCCAGCAGCCACTGCATCCGCCAGATGTGTTTTGAGCTTACTACTCATGATAGTAACCAGAATGGCTGTACCGATCGCACCGGCAACTGTACGCAATGTATTGGACATCGCTGTACCATGCGCGTTCAGACGTTGAGGCAATTGATTCAGACCTGCTGTCTGGATTGGCATCATCAGCATCGACATACCGAACATACGAGCCGTGTAGATAAACATCATGTAGCCGTAGGTAGTATCGATTGCCAGGCGACTCAGTCCAAAAGTTGTAATTGCCGTAATGGCAAGACCTGCAACCGAAAGCCAGCGTGCGCCCACTTTATCAAATATGCGACCTGTAATTGGAGACATAATCCCCATCAATATCGCACCGGGCATCATCAGAAGTCCTGATTCAATTGGTGAGAATCCACGAATGTTTTGCAGGAAAATAGGGAGCAGGATCATACCAGCAAACATCGCCATTGTCACGAGCATATTGATAATCGTTGTTAATGTGTACATGTTGTACTTGAAAATACGGAACTCAAGGAGCGGATGATCTGTTGTCAGTTGACGAATAACGAACAGAATCAGGGATATCGCACCTACGACGAGACATCCAATGACAATTGCACTGCCCCATCCATCGGTACCCGCATCACTGAATCCGTAGAGCAAACTACCAAAACCAAGTGTAGATAAAATAACGCCTGGATAATCCAGTTTAGGTCTGGACTGACGTGTTACGTTTTTGACAAAAGCAATACCAATTGCCGTTGCAATAATAGAGAATGGCAAGATGATGTAGAACAACAATCTCCAGGAATAATGCTCAACCACATAACCTGAAAGTGTAGGCCCAATCGCAGGAGCCAGAATCATCGCAATCCCCATGGTTCCCATGGCCTGACCGCGTTTCTCAATTGGGAAGATGGTCAGGAATACAACGGTCATCAGAGGCATCAGGATACCTGCACCTGCCGCTTGAATGACACGACCTACCATCAGAATGGTGAAGGTTGGACTAAGACCACAGACTAACGTTCCTATGGTAAATAGAGTCATGGCTGTAATGAAAATTTGACGCGTTGAAAATTTGGCAATCAGATATGCCGTAATTGGAATCAGCACACCGTTCACAAGCATATAACCCGTAGTTAACCATTGGGCTTTGTTTGGCCCGATGCCGAGGTCATCCATGATTTTAGGAAGCGCTACGTTCATCAGGGTTTGGTTCAGGAATGCCACAAAGGCACCAATTAACAATGCCGCTACAATCGGGCCTTTCTTGATGTTGTCCATCGCTGAGGATGGAGCTGCAGCAGTAGTCGTACTCATATGTTGTTCATCTCTCTTCCTTCTAACTTTTCAATCATTTGACTATGAATTCTAAGTAGGTGCTCAAGGTCTTCCTTCGATATATCCAGAATGGGTGACACTCTTTCCATCCACAAATGGTGCGTTTCCTGTTGGGCCTGTTCCCCTTTATCCGTAATCTGAAGCTTAACGGATCGGCGGTCAGCATCCGAACGTGTCCGAACGATATACTCGCCTTTGACGAGCCGCTCCACAACAGCGCTCATGGAACTACTGCCCATATGGCATAGCTCAGCCACTTCATTGATGCCAATGGAAGGACGCTCCCTCAGGATGGATAACACCATAAACTGGATCGAAGTCAGCTCGATCTCCTTGTTTTCATTCCAAAATGCTCGAAAAAGCATTTGATTCACTTGGCGGAACGAATTAATAATATAGAATACTTCATACGTATCAGTCATTGTTTCACCCTTTTACTTTTGGAATATAATATTTCGTACACGAAATATCAGGGGAACAATTATTTATTATAACAAAAATATTTACATAGTCAACTCTTTACATATGAATTCACAAAAATAATATTAGGACATACTAACTGTGTTACATCCATGCCTTTACCCAACTAACCTGGACACAGTGTGTAGCATATGTAATTTGTAAATAAAATAACCATAGGGCTCCTGCATGAAACGAGCAGGCATTCCTATGGTTATTCAGAAGAATCAGCATGGTATCATACCGAAGTAGATAAGGCAGGCTCTTTGGTCTTGGGTGTTGTCATTTTGCCTAACAGATATACCAGCAATTGTTGATTGTGCATCGAAATGTTACTGAGAACAGAGTTCATGAATTCATTACGGATGGTAATTCCCCGCTCTGTCTCCATTCTTCCTTTCTCTGATAGAGATACCCACACAATGCGTCGATCCTGATTATCCCGATTCCTGCGAATCAGATCATTCTTCTCCATTCGATCGAGCAGCATGGTTACAGCAGCTGGCGTAGTTGACAGATAAGGAATCAGATCCGAAGGTTTCATCTTCTGATGGTCTTCAAGTACCTCCAAAACAGCCAGCTGAGCCTCCGTTAATGAGGGTGCCAGCTCTTGATCCATATGCAATTTATAATCTTTGGTCAACCTGGACCAGCACTTGGCAAAATCGGAATTATACATCTTCCATCGCTCCTCTCTGCAACCGGTTATCACTTCACCTGCTTAAGTTTTCGCGCTCCAAAGCCGCATTCCTGCTGCCTTTTTTCAATTTCCTAGCGATCGACCGTAATCGACGAAGGTTGTTAAACTTCGCATGAATGCCCTCTTCTAATCCGCCTTCGAACAACAAAAAAAGACTCCTCGCATGACAGGATTAGCTGTTCTGCGAAAAGTCTCGTTTGTTTGTTTTTATGAAGATGATGCTGGTTGATTCTCATTGAAATCCCTTAGAAGTTCAACGATCTCGTCTTGTTTGTCCACATGAACGATTAGCTTGCCAATATGTTTGCGCTCTGTAATCGGAACACCTTCCGAAGAGATCGGGAACACTTGGCCTTCTTTGGTCATTACAGTGATCTTACGTTGCTCTTTGCAATAAAACGCTCCGACAATACGGCTACCATTCGGTTTCACACGTTTGCCTTCTTTGAACTCAAATGTGGCAAGCCCTTTGCCTCCACGGCTCTGTATAGCGTAATCCAGAAGTAATGATCGTTTACCATATCCCAGATCGGACAACACGGCAACTTCACCTTCATCTCCTTCTACCCATAAAGCCAGTACAACTTCATCTGTATCTCTTAACTGAATACCACGAACACCACCGGATACACGTCCCATTGGATTAACCTCATCCTCTCGGAAACGAATCGCCATGGCTTCTTTTGTAATCAACATAATATCTTGACCACCTGTACTTAAATGTACAGATAACACTTCATCGTCCTTGCCCACTTTACAAGCCGCAACTGCACCGGAACGTTTGGTAACGTAATCCTTCAGCTCCGTTCGTTTCACCTGTCCTCTTCGCGTAACGAAGACCAGACTGTGATTTGGCTCTTCAAAGGATTTTACAGCAAGCACACTTGCAATACGGTCATCTTTCGCAAGAGGAATGACATTCACAATGGCTGTGCCTGGATCTTTCCACTTGAATTCAGGTACCTGGTGAACAGGTAACAGGAAGTACTGACCTTTCCTCGTAAAGACAAGCAAGTTCTCAAGCGTATTTACTTCCAGAACCTGAGCGATATAATCGCCGTCTTTCACACCACTTCCGCTCCGTTCACCACCAGAACGTGTAAAGGACTGCATGCCTGTACGTTTCACATATCCCTCTTTGGATAACGTAACAAATACATCTTCCGCATTCACAAGTACTTCGAGATTAACCTTAAGTTCTTCCACTTCACCCTGGATCGCAGAACGACGGTCTATGCCATATTTCTCACGAATCTCCATCAATTCCTTGCGGATGACTCCGATGAGTTTGCGGTCACTATCCAGAATGGATTGTAATTGTGCAATCTTTTTCATCAGTTCACCGAGTTCCTTCTCCAGAGAATTGATCTCCAGATTCGTCAAACGGTACAATTGCAACGTAAGGATGGAATCTGCTTGGCGTTCCGTGAATCCAAACATCCACATCAGGTTGTTTTGGGCATCCTGACGGTTCTTCGACGCTTTGATGGCCGCAATGACCTCATCAAGGATGTTAAGTGCTTTTACCAAGCCCTCGAGCACATGCGCACGGTCTTGCGCCTTCTCCAGCTCAAACCGGGTACGGAAGGTTACAACCTCCCGCTGATGGGCAATGTAAGCCTCGAGGATCGATTTCAATCCTAATTGATGAGGTGCTTTATTCACAATCGCAACCATATTGAAATTATAGGTGACCTGCAGGTCGGTTTTCTTCAGCAAATAAGCCAAAATACCTTGTGCGTCCGCTTCTTTTTTCAACTCAACCACGATTCGCAGACCTTCACGTCCGCTCTCATCACGCACTTCGGCAATACCTTCAACCTTCTTCTCAAGTCGGATGTTCTCCATCGCTGTAACCAGACGAGATTTCACGACCTGATAAGGAATTTCGGTAATGACGATCTGCTGTTTGCCACCGCGCATGTTTTCAATCTCGGTTTTGGACCGGATATAGATCCGTCCTTTACCTGTGCGATAAGCATCCAGAATGCCGTCACCGCCCATAATCAATCCGCCTGTTGGAAAGTCAGGACCCTTCATAAACATCATGATTTCGTCCAGCTCAATCGACGGTTTCTCCATCACAGCGATCGAAGCATCAATGACTTCACGCAAATTGTGTGGAGGAATCTCCGTTGCAAATCCGGAGGAAATACCGCTGACACCATTAACCAGCAAGTTCGGATAACGGGATGGCAATACAACCGGTTCTTTGGCCGTATTATCAAAATTATCCTTAAACAGAACCGTCCGTTTCTCGATATCGCGAAGCATCTCCATCGCGATGGGCGACAAACGGGCCTCCGTATACCGCATCGCCGCTGCCGGGTCATCATCCTGTGATCCCCAGTTACCATGACCGTCCACGAGCATATGGCCCATTTTCCATGGCTGAGCCATCCGCACCATGCCCTCATAGATGGAGGAGTCACCATGTGGATGATAATTACCCATTACGTCCCCAACGGTTTTGGCAGACTTGCGGTAAGTCTTGTCAGGCGTATTACCTGAATCGTACATGGCGTATAAAATACGCCGTTGTACTGGCTTCAACCCATCCCGGACATCCGGAATGGCTCGATCCTGAATAATATATTTGGAGTAGCGACCGAAACGGTCCCCAACGACCTCTTCGAGAAAGGCCGGCATAAATTGTTCTGATGGACTCATTCCAAGCACCTTCTATTCTTCGTACTCTGTAAAGTCGACGTTCTCTACAATCCAGCGTTTCCGCGGATCAACCTTATCACCCATGAGCGTAGATACACGACGTTCTGCTTTTGCTGCATCAACAATCTGTACCTTCAGCATCGCACGAGTTTCCGGATTCATTGTTGTCTCCCACAGTTGATCCGGATTCATCTCACCAAGACCTTTATAACGTTGAAGCTCAACATTATTACCGAATTCCTTCATATAATTAGCCAGTTCTTCATCCGTCCATGCATATCGAACACTCGCAAGCTTACCAGACTTACGAGTAAGTTTGTACAATGGCGGCTGAGCAATATATACTTTGCCTGCATCAATTAAAGGCTTCATATAACGATAAAAGAAGGTCAACAGCAACACCTGAATATGTGCGCCGTCCGTATCCGCATCGGTCATAATGATAATTTTGGAATAATTGCTGTCTTCAACTGCAAATTCGGTTCCTATGCCCGCCCCGATCGCCGCTGTAATGGCGCGGTATTCTTCATTTTTGAGAATGTCGGCCAGCTTTGATTTTTCCGGATTGAGCGGTTTTCCCTTGAGCGGCAGAATAGCCTGAATCTTCGAGTCACGTCCCTGTTTGGCAGAACCACCTGCGGAATCCCCTTCGACAATAAATAACTCATTTCGGGTAAAATCCTTTGATTGCGCCGGCGTTAGTTTGCCGTTCAGGTTGGAACTTTCGCTACGTTTCTTGCCTGTGCGCATATCATCACGTGCTTTGCGTGCTGCTTCTCTGGCTCTGGAGGCTTGGACCGCTTTGCGAATTAACGTTTGCGCTACCTGCGGGTTTTCTTCCAGGAACCGTTGAATATTCTCGGACACGACCGAATCCACTGCACTTCGAGCGGAAGCGCTGCCGAGCTGATCCTTGGTCTGACCTACGAACTCAACCTCTGACATCTTGACACTGATGACGGCCATCATACCTTCACGCAAATCATTGCCTTCAAGGTTTTTATCTTTTTCCTTGATCATGCTGGTACGGCGCGCGTAGTCATTCATTACACGAGTATACGCAGCCCTGAATCCGGTCTCATGTGTACCGCCACCCCGAGTAGAGATCGAGTTCACGAACGAAGCCAGCGTTTCGGTATAACCCGCGTTATACTGGATTGCCACTTCGACTTCAATGTCATCCTTCTCCGCATAGAAGTGAATAACATCATGCAGCACATCTTTATTTTCGTTAAGAAAAGCAACAAACTGGCTTGCTCCACCTTCATACATGTATTCATCCTGATTGCCCGAACGTTCATCCTTGAGCACAATTCTCAGACCCGAATTCAGAAAAGCAATCTCCTGAAGACGTTCTGCCAATGTATCATAATTAAATTGAATACCGCTCTGGAACACCCGAATATCCGGTTTAAATGTAACTTTTGTACCTGTCCGATTGGTATTGCCTAACACTTCGAGACCGGAGACCGGTTCACCGACATGTTCAATCCCTTTTTTGTCCTTCCAATACTCGAATCGCTGACGATGAATCTTGCCATCACGGAAAATCTCGACTTCAAGCCACTCGGACAATGCGTTAGTAACTGACGCACCTACACCGTGCAAACCGCCTGATTTTTTGTATCCTGATCCACCGAACTTTCCGCCTGCGTGCAAAATCGTAAACACGACCTGGGGAGTAGGAATCCCTGTTTTATGTATACCTGTCGGAATTCCCCTTCCGTTATCCTGAACCGTAATAGAACCGTCCTTATGCAGCGTGATATCGATTTTGGAGCAGAATTTGGCGAGATGTTCGTCGACAGCGTTGTCGACAATTTCCCATACCAAATGATGTAAACCTGAAGTGCTGGTGCTGCCGATGTACATCCCCGGCCGTTTCCGTACCGCTACCAACCCTTCAAGTACTTGAATGTCGTCCGCGTCGTAGCCTGAAGACCCCTGTCCTCCGCCTGTCGAACCTGCCGACATATCGATTTGCTCGACCATTCATGCTCCCCCTTCTTAACTTGCAACTAAAAAAATGCCTAAAATGCAAACAGATGTTTTCTTATCCTTGTCCATTTTAATTCAAGATATCCCGTTTCGTAAAGACAAGGAATGACACAATGAGTGAAGCAATGCCCCAAACACTAAGCACAATAAGGGAAAAACCTAAATTCATACCCTCGATTGGAGGTAACCCGCCAGACAAATAATTCGGAAGTTCGAGGTTAACCATGAACAAATACTTCGCGGTCTGCCAGGACGCTGCCATACTGGTCAAGATTGTTCCTGCAATCAAAGCGGCCATCATGATAACAATACTTGCAGCAGTACTGCGCACAAGCACGGATACCATAAATGCAAGCATAGCCACAATTACACTCACAAACCAGATTAGTCCTGCCTGCATAAGCATATACAGCCACTGGTCTACAGCATGCACTGCCGACATATCGACATCTGTTCCCACAACTTTGAATCCTGTGAAGATTGGCATGTTGAAGCCTTTATAACCAAAGACCGCACCCGATATGACATAACATATAATGTAGGCTGATACCACTATGATCGAAACAAACATAATCAGCGTAATTAATTTACTCAAAAGCACTTTCCAGCGTCTAACCGGACGCGTTAAAAGCATTTTAATCGTACCTGTCGTACGTTCACCAGAAACAAGATCTGAAGCAATAGCCATGATTAACAGTGGAATAAACAATCCAACCGCGTTGTTCATGAACTCCCGCGTAAAGGTGACACCGCCCGGTTCTTTGGGATTGATGTCATTCTCAAGATAATACTGCATCTGCTGGATATATACGGTTCTATATTTTTTGTACTCTTCAGGTACCCGATCGCTACCGAGCGAATTTTGATTGTCTGTGATGGCCTGTTGCAGTTCAAGACGCCAATCGCCGCCAAACTTGTCGCGATTATTCTCCGCAGATTTCATCTGGGCATACGTAAACATCGGTACGAGGACCGCAAGTACAATAAATATAATATAAAGCCGTTTTTTCTTCACCATCTTAATCGTTTCATTGCGGATCAGCGGCATGATATTACTCAATGGATTCACCTTCTGTCATTTTTAAGAATAGTTGCTCAAGCGTAGGCTGAATCCGCTGTACCCCTTCAACCTGTATACCAGCTTGAACCATCTGTTGCACCATATCAGGAATTCGATCTTCGTGCATCTCGGCAACCACAGCGTTGGGACCAAGGCCCGCAACAATGGTATCATCCATCACATCCGCAGGTCGACCTACCAGAGCAATGCCTGCATCCTGCAACATTTTTTTGCCTTGCTCCAGTGGTGAAACATGCCATATAGCCAACTTCGAATGATCTTCAATCAGTTCGCTTACACCTCCAACAGCAAGCACACGCCCAGCACTGATAATGGCTACTCTGTCACAGAGAAGCTGGATCTCACTTAACAAGTGACTGCTGACAAATACAGCCATACCTTCGCTGGCAAGTTGCTTAATAAAGACACGAAGTTCCTTAATCCCTTTTGGATCAAGACCATTTGTCGGTTCATCCAGAATAAGCAGACGCGGTCGCCCAAGCAGCGCTTGTGCAATACCGAGCCGTTGACGCATACCCAATGAGTACGTTCTGACTTTATCGTGAATCCGCTGATCCAGACGCACAATATCTACAACTTCCTGAATTCGTTCATTGTCCACACCTGGTTGCATGCGAGCGAAATGCTCCAGGTTCTCCCACCCTGTCAGATATGTATATACCTCCGGATTTTCAACAATGGAGCCTACATACTTCAAAGCACGCTCAGGGTCCCGATTCACATCATAACCACAGACTTTAATTTTTCCTTCTGTTGGTTTAATCAGATCGACCAGCATCCGTATCGTAGTTGTTTTGCCGGCACCGTTGGGACCGAGAAATCCGAAGATTTCACCAGGTTTTACGTCAAATGTAACGTCCTTAATGATCCATTTGCGTCCGATCCGCTTTTTCAGATTCTGTACGGATAGGACGGAATCATACTGCTGCTCTGCCATTTAATTTCCGCTCCCTTCTGCCGGTGTATCTGCCTGGAATTCCTGTGCAATCCGAACTGCAATTTGCTCATAACCTTGTCCGTTGGGATGGAAATGATCTGACGAGAGATACTCCCCCAGATGATTTTCAAACAAATCGAATGTAGGGACCAGTGTCATCTTGTCCTCATTGTTCAAAATAGCCAGTGCAGCATCGTTCCATGCAGCCACCACTGCATTACCTGACTTCTCCAGTTCCTTCACATCGCCAAATGGATTGTACAACCCTATGTACGCAATCTGCGCATCGGGATTAATTTCTTTGACTTTCTTCAATATCTCTTGAAGGCGCTTCGACGTTTCCGGCAAAGCCGCTGCCAGCTGCTCTGCTGTTGGCGGATCTTCCCCCTGTAGAACTTGTCCTCCCTGGAACAAATCATTTGCGCCGATCGAGAGCAAGATAAAATTGGATTGTTGTAAGACGTAACGTACGCCTTGCTCATCGAGTTTTCCCAATAAAGCATCTGTTCTCAAACCGTTTACACCCAGATTATTAAGAACCTGAACGTCATATCCTTTATCTTTAAGCAGATTCCCTGCACGTCTCACAAAACCGAGTCCTTCATCATCGCCCGTGCCTCTTGCCAGAGAATCACCGATGACGGCCATCCGAATCTTGCCATCTTCCACGACAGCCGGTTCCCCCTCGATATCCTTAGATGGAGCAGTTGCCTCCTGGCCTGTAGTTAATGCCGAATCTCCCTCGGGGAAAATCACGTCTTTTATGGCGTAACCAAATCCAAATAACAACAACAAAGTTGCCAAGATGGATACTGTACTGACAGTTCTCCAGATCCAGGGTGCTGAATCCAGGCTTTTTTTCTTTTTCATCATCACATCTCCACTCATGTACACCAGTTCGGGTGCTTTATAATTTTATAATTTATAATGACTTTACATTAAGGCGTGTCTGAAAATCCGATTACTTCGGAGTTTTCAGACACGCCCTGATGATGCTATTCCTAAATAACATAAATGTTCTGTCGTTAATTTGCAAACTTTGGCGCTGCATTCGCAGAATTCATTTTTTATATGTCATTTTACGGAAAAAAGGTTATGCCATACACAGATATGAACTGTGTACTGGCATAACCTTGTGGAAAAGAAAATCATACTTTCTTCATTATAAATCGATTACTTACCGATAAACTCTTGTGCCCAATATCCGTTGTAGAAACCTACACCGATATGCGTAAAGTTTTTGCTCAGAATATTGGCACGGTGACCTTCACTATTCATCCAAGCTGTAACCACTTCCTGTGGTGTTTTTTGTCCTTGGGCAATGTTCTCACCTGCATAGCTGTAAGTTACTCCGAATTGTTTCATCATATCAAACGGAGAACCATACGTAGGTGACTGGTGATCAAAATAGTTATTGTTACTCATATCTTTTACTTTAGCAACAGCTACTTTGTCCAGAAGTGCATCTGAAGTCAGAGCGTTCAGACCTGCTTTAGCACGCTCAGCGTTCACAAGTTTTACAACTTGAGTAGCAAAGTCGGATTGTGTGCTTTCGCTACCATTATTACTTGTATTGTTACCTGTATTACCTGTGTTACCCGTGTTTGAAGGATCTTTAGCCGGTGTAGTTTCCGGTTTTTCTTCTTGAGCTGGTTGTGTTGGTTTAGTCGGTTGCTCAGGCTTAGTTGTTGGTTGAGTTGGTTTTGTTGTCGGCTCAGCAGGTTTCGTCGTTTGATCAGGCTGCGTAGCAGGTTTCTCTACAATTTGCCCCTCGGATACGGTGTATCCATTTTGTTTGAGCCATTTCTCAATGTAAGCTTTCAAGCTGTCTGTGCTTGTAATTTTGTACGTTGTGATAGTCTTATATGTTGAATCTGCAGCAGACGCGGAAGCAGGAAGCATTACCCCTACGGCCAGTACGGCTGTCAGACTACTCGTTACGACAGTTTTCATCCATTTCTTTTTCAAATTCATTCATCTCCTTAAGATTAGTTATTACAACTTTGTAATTAATACTCTAGCAGTATATCAATTCGACAGGAGATTGTGAACCTATAAAATATGGAAAAGTAACTTTTTTGTCATTTTTTAGAATGTTACAGATTTTACAAAAGCATAAAAAAAAGACATTCGGACTAAAAATGCTAGTCGAATGTCGCTTCACCATCTATTTATCATTCACCACACCAGATTGTGCAGATCAGGATATCATGAGAATTTCCATGCAATAGAAGAAACTTTTTTTATACTATAGAAGAACTTTACTGAACCGATAACCTCTTTTCTGAAAACCAATGTGCTCATAAAAAGAGTACGTTGTTGAAGTCACTTCACGGTTTGCACCCGTGACAAACAGTTGTTTACCACCTTGCTGTCTGCCCCAATCTTCGGCACGAGCCATCAGACGACGGCCAATCCCACCACCACGATGTTCTTGACCTACAATCAGGGAAGTAATTTGTGCGGCAGGTTCTGGATAGGCATGACTTTGCACACATTGCAAGCCAATCACACCAATAATTTGTTCATCCACTTCGGCAACAAGCATGCATGCGTTTGGATTGGTTTCCAAACATTCAATACGTTCCTTCATGACATTGGTTGTTGTCGGATAGCTGACCTCTCGCATCAGTCCCGTTACCGCTTCAGCATCTCGTAGTTCACACTCTCGGATCATCAGTACAGGGGCCTCAACATTATTGGACATGATTTACCTCCACTTTCAGCATATTAGCGGCTTGCACCGCTGTTTTACGAGCTTCTTCCACATCTTGACCAGCACTTAAGGCTACAGCCATTCGGCGTCCTACTTTGGTCTCAGGTTTGCCAAATACACGAATCTGAGTACGAGGAAGAGCCAGAGCTTCTTCAATCCCGCCTACAGTAAAGTCAGATGTTTCATCATTAGCCTTCAGCGTTGCTGAAGCTCCCGGTGTCAACAGATGTACACCTGTGACCGGAAAACCAAGAATTGCACGTACATGCAGCGCAAACTCGGAACTGTCTTGCGTCACCATTGTAACCATACCTGTGTCATGTGGACGAGGAGATACCTCGCTGAACACAACACCATCCGGGGTCAGGAACAACTCCACTCCAAACAGTCCATACCCGCCAAGTTCATCCGTGACGGATTTGGCAATATGACAAGCTTGCTGCCATTGCTCAGGAGTCATTGCATGAGGCTGCCAGGATTCGACATAATCCCCATCCTTCTGAATATGACCAATCGGAGGACAAAATACGGTGCCTGATACAGACCTAACAGTAAGTAATGTAATCTCACTGTCAAATTGCACAAAGCTCTCCACAATAACACGAACAGATTTGCCACGAGCCCCCGAAAGAGCAATGTTCCAGCAATCCTCTACGTCGCCCGGTGTTCGGCATACACTCTGCCCTTTGCCGGAAGAACTCATTAATGGTTTAATGACACAAGGTGTGCCAAGCTCACGTACGGCTTCCTGAAGTTGTTCCAGGTTGTCCGCAAAAAGGTAATCAGCTGTCGGAAGTTTCAATTGTTCGGCTGCAAGCCGACGGATGCCTTCGCGATCCATCGTTAGACGTGCAGCTCGGGCAGTAGGTACTACACAAAATCCCTCTTCCTCAAGCTCCAGTAAAGCTTCTGTTGCAATAGCTTCAATCTCAGGTACGATGTAATGAGGTTTTTCTTTACGGATCAATTGTTTCAAAGCTTCGGCATCCAGCATGTCGATGCAGTAAGACCGGTGCGCGACCTGCATTGCAGGTGCGTTCTCATAACGATCAACAGCGATCGTCTCTACTCCCAGTCGTTGGGCCTCAATAACGACCTCTTTTCCCAATTCTCCACTGCCTAGTAGCAGCATTTTTTTGGCTTGAGCCGTAAAAGGAGCACCCCACATGTTCTTTCCAATCCTCCCAAAGAGAAATCTTCTATATCTGTCTCTCTATTTTCGGGGTTTTGGTTAAAGATTGCAAGAGTGCTCCCTATTTTTCTTGTGAATTTTACAAGATTTTTTGTGTTTTTTCGATCAAATTTTACAATTACTGCTCACGGATTCGATACTCCTTCCATTCCTCCCAAAATTAAGGAAATGTTAAAAGAGCAGACTTTAATACTCCAGTGAATCGAAATACGCAAACAAATCCCAAGTTTAAAGACTTGGGATTTGTCGATTTTTTTCTCTGAAGATTTCATTATGGGAAGAAACATAAGCCATCTTGGGTGCGTCTGGCGTCATATATTGTTTCGCACTATTAACTGCCACGATCGCATCATTGAAAGCTCCTGCAATGAGCCTAACTTTGCTATCGTGCGTCGCACAGTCTCCTGCTGCAAAAACACCTGGCAGACTCGTCTGTGCATGGTGACTCATTAGAACCATTCCATCGTCCATTTCTAAGCCACAACTGGCAAGATCACTTAAATTGCTTTTATATCCATGACTAATGACGACTTCATCCACATCTATCAATACATTTTCGTGACTCTCCATATGCGTAATTACAACCTGATGGATACGTTCACCATGATTATGAAGCCGTGTGATGCTATATGGTGTTCTGACATCCGTTACATTGTTCATCTCGCTAACATTGCGTTCCATTGCACGAAACTCATTTTTTCGGTGGACGACCACTACGCTCCGTGCAAATTGAGCAAGTTCAATTGCCCAATCTACTGCACTGTTGCCTCCTCCTGAAATGAGCACACGCTTCCCGGAAAAATGTTCTGGATTTTGCACGGTGTAATGAAGATTCTCATGCTCATATTGAATCGGCTCCTGAAGCTCCAATTTCTGAATTTCTGCGATACCGCGGCCCACTGCAACAATGATTGTACGCGTATAGTGTATGTCGCCTTCAGCAGTATACAGAGCCAAAATCTCGTTGTCCAGTCGAGCGAACCGATCTACTTTGCAATTCAATTCAACCGTTGGATTAAAGGTATTCGCCTGCTGAACCAGATACTCAATCAACTTTGAACACTTCATTGGTGGCAGGCCACCCACATCCCAAATAGTTTTTTCGGAATAGGTATGCAGAAAACCACCAAGTTGGTCTTTGCCGTCAATGATCTTAACTCTCATATCACGCATCCCGGCATAAAAGGCCGTATATAATCCTGCCGGTCCGCCTCCGACGATGGTCAAGTCATAGATATCTTCCTTATTCATTTTGGACACATCCTGTTATTTAGTAGTGAATTTAGAGATATGTGTAACATGAACCGTTTGCCTTATTTATTTTTTGCTTCAAAAGCAGCAACAATATCATCAATGACATATTCATCGGCAAGTGGAGACATTCCCAGATTGAACCATTCCTTGCCACCCACCATATAGACGTGGTCCTGCTTGACTGCTTTCAGATTTTTCCATAACGATGAAGATAACATATCTTCAAATTTCTTTTTAATTTCCGGATTAGTCTCATCATCCAGCTGAACGATCAGATGATCTGCGTTGTATTCAGGCAGTACTTCCAAGGATACGGACATGGCAGTTTGATCTTTCGGGAAATTAGGAAGTGGATTCATTCCCAATCGTTTATGGACAAAGTTTCCTCGGTCAAGGTTCTCCCCATGAAGTACGATTTCTTTTTCCATCACTCTAATGTAGAGAACAGTCTCCTCACCAATCAGCTTATCCAATTTGGCAGCAGCTACCTTCTCCTTATCCACCAAATCCTGAATCACCTTTTCTGCCTGTTCTTCTTTGTCCAGAATTTTGGCCATATCCCGCAGTTCATCGCGCCAATCATCACGCTGTGGCAAAAGTACGGTAGGTGCTATCAGAGTAAGCTGATCATAGTCCTTTTTGGACCACCAGTCAGGGGCGATAATCAAATCCGGAGCTGCCTCCATCAGGGCTTCAAAGTTAGGCGTTCTTCCTATTCCCATTTTCATCGTGTTTGCAAATGGCTCTTGCAAGTAAGAAGGAAAATCCTCATGGTAGTTCTGTACAGCAATGGGTACGATGCCAAGTGAATATAAAAATTCTGGATATACAACGGACAAACCAACTATTTTTTGTGGGTTCACCGGAATTTCAACTTCTCCCATTTCCGTAGTCACTTTTTTTACCTGACTTGTTTCTGTTGTTGAAGAATTGGCGGTACCCGCTTCTTGTCCCTCGCTCGAGGATGCTTCGTTGCCTGCTGCACCGCAAGCCGAAATAATGAGCACCAACATCATGGTGCATAGTACCGTTAACCATCTGAATCTCATTCTTTATGTACCCCCTATATGGCATTTAGTTATGACAACGTCTAATTAATAATAATTATCATTATCATTTGATATAGAAGTAAGTATATTAAAATATGTTCAGGTATGATATTGACTATTCAGACTTTTTGCTATGGACGATCTTGCCATAACTTTAATATTTCATCCAACATAAGCTCATGAGTAAACGCAGTGTAGTCCAGCAGGACGCTCGACAAAAGCATATCCATTCTGCCATTCTGTACCGCTAACAACGCAAGCCATTCTTCAGACTTACGCACAGCAGACCATGTCTGCCTGGATGTCTCATCATCACCCACAATCAGTAATATTCTTTCGATGTTGAGAACAGATAACTCCTTAATGGTCACTGTGCCCCGTTCCCAATAAGTCTCAACTCCTTCGGGACCCTCCATTTGCATATCAACGTAAAAAACGGAAGCAATGCTCCTTGGGCCTAACATCTGCAACGCTTCACCATAAACTTTGAGTACAACTAATCTGTCTTTTCGTATGAAATCCTCAAGCTGGTCCTTTATGGTCGTTGCCTTCTCTTCATATCTTTGAAGCCATACCTCTGCAATATCAGACCTGTCCAAAAAGCTTGCAACATATCTCAAATGTTCTCTCCAATCTCCTTTTTCCCACGGGAGGTCACACACAGGAGCAATGGAATGAAGCTGTCTTTGCAAATCCTCAGACTCCGTCCCAACAGTAATAATATAATCAGGTTTAACTAATCGAAGCTGTTCCAGCCAGGTGGTCTCACTCTCTGCGAGTGGCATAACTTTGTCCGTTTCATATTTACGTCGGTAATAGTATGTCCACGGATGACTTGCCGGCGCGGCACAGGGAATGATCTGCAATGCAAGCAGTATACCAATGCTCACAGAATGAACTGCAGCAATTTTTTGTTTGCTATTACGTATAAACGCTGCTGGTGGAATGCCAGAGATTTGCTTGAATTTACGCCGGAAATACGTCTCATCCTGATAACCCACGTACGATGCCACATCCTTGAGTCGATAACTGTGATCATTTCTCATTAAGATCTGGGCTTGTTTAATTCGGTATAGCGTTAGATAGTCCACTGGACTGTAACCATACCTTTTCTTGAATAAACGCATGAAATGTCGAGGGCTCATTCGTGCCACATTTGCTAATTCCTCAATGGTAAATCTCTTCGAATAATTCTGCTCCATGTAACCTTTGACATGTTCAATTGGTGAAGCCAGGTCCGTCTTTTCGGTAAAGGCCACGTCGTAAAACATGGTGTACAATAGTTCCTGAAAACGAATCTGACCATAGTACCTTTGCAAACCATCCTTCTTCAATGTGTGGTGGTATATCATCTGACAGATCACGCCAACAGCAACCGGTGAAGATGAGCTGACCTCGCCATTCACTTCATTACGTAAAATTTGCTTCATCATATCCAAGGCTGTTCCACCCTCCTGCTCCAGTGCGTACATGACATCAAAACTCATGTGATACACGCCTCGTTCATCCAACGAATGCACATTTGCCTCAACCAGTTGCCCCGGGAAGCCTACGTACAGTCCGCCCGCCTTTAATTCAATGAAACTGCCATCTATCTTTAACCACCCTTGCCCACTGGCTACAAATAATAACATGTATGTTTCAATGAAGTGTTTCCTCAGAAGCCACTCCGTCGCAGGATCACTCGTATAATTCACGTGAAGGAGCCTAAAATTCATATGATCCAGGTGATCCAAATGCTTTGAATTTATTTCGTTGTTGTCCATCTGCATTGATCTCCCTCCAGCCATGAACGATTGTATTGATTTCATTCTTCAAAAATATAACATACCACACTAACGAATAAAAAAAACACTCCGGCTATCCTCTAACCTGTCTTCAATGAATAAGATGCACTTATTATTGAAAGATCAGGCTATAGAGCGCCAGAGTGTTATAAGTTCATATGTGTTCAGACGCTTCACAGGCGTCCGAAGGTTTCATCACAAAAATCTGTATTGAGCTTCTATTAATCCATTATACACGCCTTGTTTTTGGATAAGCTGCTCATGGTTACCCTCTTCTTTAATTTCACCATGATCCAGGACGATAATGTTATCTGCATTCCGTATGGTTGAGAGACGGTGAGCGACCATAAAGGACGTTCTTCCCTGCAACAGCACCTTCAACGCTTCCTGGATTTTAAGCTCTGTCTCCGTATCAATACTGGCTGTAGCTTCATCCAAAATCAGTATGCGTGGATCAGCAAGCAGCGCACGGGCAAAGGATAACAGTTGTCGCTGTCCCATGGATAATACGTTCCCGCGTTCCTCTACTTCGGTATCATATCCGCCAGGCAGCTTCATGATGAACTCATGTGCATTGACTGCTTTGGCTGCGTCCTCCACCTCTTCATTCGTTGCGTCCAGTCGTCCAAATCGAATATTGTCACGAATCGTACCCGAGAAGATGAAGGTATCCTGTAATACAATGCTGATCTGGCTGCGTAAACTCTCTACCGTTACATCCCGCACATCCTGTCCGTCAATGGTGAGACGTCCGCCGGATATATCATAGAAACGACTGATCAGATTGATGATCGTACTTTTACCTGAGCCCGTATGACCAACAAGTGCAATCGATTGTCCCGCAGCCGCTGAGAAGCTGATCCCTTTCAGCGCCTGTCTGCCCTTCTCGTATTCGAACACCACATTTTCGAATGCGATATCTCCTTTAATAGAAGGAAGTGGCTTGGCACCTGGTTTATCCGCAATACTTGGTTTTTCATCCATGAATTCGAAGATACGCTCCGATGATGCCATTGCAACCAGCAACTGATTGTACATCTGTCCCAGACGGTTGATTGGGTCCCAGAAGTTGCCGACATAGTTGGCAAAAGCGACAAGTAATCCCACGGTCAACTGACCTTCCTGAATCAGGTAAGCACCAAACCAGAAAAGGATTAATGTACCGAATCCGCCGGTAATCTCAATCAGCGGTCCAAAGCCCTGGTTCATCGCTGATGCTCTATCCCATGACTTTTTGCTGGACAGGTTCATGTTGTCAAAATATTTCATGTTCTCTTTTTCCTGTGTGTAAGCCTGAGTCACTCGAATCCCCTGAATGGATTCATTCAAGTGGGAGTTAATACGAGAGTTCTTCATACGCACATCCTGCCAAGCCCGACGGATCAGCACCCGCAGTTTGGTAGAGATGATAAACATGATTGGAACCGTAATGATCACGGCAAGACCCAGTTTCCAGTTAATCAACAGCAAGATCACAATGATCCCGAGCAACTGTACGCAGTCGATCATGACGTTAACTGCACCGTTAGTGAATAGATCCTGAAGGGAGTTAATATCATTCGTAACACGTACCAGTACGGAACCTGCCGGTCTTTTGTCAAAGAAGTTAAAGGACAGCTTCTGGATATGCTTGAACAGATCCGAGCGAAGGTCATAAATAACACGCTGTCCGATAATGTTTGTCAATTTGATCCGGTACGTATTGGCAGCCCACTGGATGAGATACAACACAAATATGGAGCCTGCAATAAGATAAAGCATAGTCATGCTTGGCAACCCAGTTGCCGGTGCGATGGCACGGTCAATCGCCAGACTGATCAGAAAAGGTACGGACAATTTTGTAATGGTACCCAAGATCATCATTAGAATAACGAGTGGTAACAGTTGTTTCGCATAAGGTTTCATGTATGCAAATAAACGTCCGAACTCTTTCCAGTTAAACGGTTTTTCAATAATTTCATCATCCTGATACACAAATCGTTCATTCAGTTTCTTCTCAGAGGCCACTTTTGCCTCGCGCCTGTCTGCTATCGTTTCGGCACTCATGAATTCACCTGCTCCCCAGCCTCCCGCTTACCGCGGGCAATATAATCTGCATATTGAATTTTATAAACATCCTGGTATGGTCCAGGCACTTCAATGAGTTCGGTATGTTTGCCACGTTGTACCACGCGGCCTTCATCGAGCACCAGAATCTCATCTGCATGTCGTAGTGAAGATATCCGGTGTGCAATAATAAATGTCGTTCTGCCGCGCATAACTTCCTGGAAACCGGACTGAATCTCGTGTTCTGTCTCCATGTCCACGGCGCTGGTTGCATCATCAAGTACCAGAATTTTCGGATTTTTCAGCAAAGCCCTTGCAATCGCAATCCGCTGTTTCTGTCCACCCGATAAACCCATACCGCGCTCACCAACCACCGTGTCATATCCATCCGGGAACTCCATAATGAAGTCATGAGCCTTGGCCAGCTTGGCTGCACGGATGATCTCATCCATGGTGACATTCTTAAGCCCGTAGGAAATATTATTACGAATGCTGGATGAGAACAGGAATGTTTCCTGGAAAACAGAAGCGATCTGACTCCGCAAACTGCGGATGCCTATGTCTTTAATGTTTTTGCCATCCAGCTTGATCGTTCCTGAGTTCACGTTATAGGCACGCATCAGAAGCTGAATGATGGTCGATTTACCTGACCCTGTTCCCCCGAGGAAACCGATTACAGAACCGGGTGCAGCGTCAAAATTAATATCGGTTACTGCTGGCATTTTGTTGCCGTAGGCAAAGGTAACGGATTCAAATGTCACATGGCCGTTCACCTGGTCTGCCTCAACAATGACTGGATCTTGCGTTTCTTCCACATCCACTGGCGTATTCAGCAGCTCGAGCACCCGTTCACCTGAAGCTTTGGATTGCGTATAGTTGTTGATATGGAACCCAAGGTTCCACATTGGACCGATTATGTACCAGATCAAACTGAAAAAGGCAACGAGTTCACCGAGTGTCAGCGTCTTCTGTATAACCATTCTTCCACCGATCACCAGCAACAGCACGATACTCACCGAAGCAAGAATCTCCATGATCGGAAAATAGCGACTCCACAATGTTGCGGCATGAATCTGATTTGTTTTGTAACGCTCATTACGTATGGAGAATTTCTCCACTTCATAAGGCTCACGTGCAAAGGATTTTACCGTACGTACGCCAGTAATATTCTCCTGTACCGCTGTTGTCAGTGAACTGAGCGCCAGCCGCATCTCCTGAAACGCAGGGTGAATTTTGGATTCGAATCTCAGCGCAACGAAGGCAAGTAATGGGATGCATATGAGCGTGAACAGCGTAAGCTGCCAACTCATGGTCATCATCATGATTGCGCCAAATACGACCATGAAAACCATGTTAAGAATCTGGGCGAAACCAAATCCGATAAAGTTACGGATGGCTTCCAAATCTCCCGTGAGGCGGGACATCAGATCACCTGTCTTGGCCGTATCATAATAACGGAAGGATAAAAATTGAAGCTTTTCGTAACATGCATTACGAAGTCTGTACGCCAGGAAGTTACCCAAGCGTCCTCCATAAAAACCGTGTAAAAACTGCATTCCCGCTTTCAAAATAACTACACCTAACACAGTCAAGGCAATTATGGGAACGTCTTCAAAAGTTCGCGGAACAATGATGTCATCAATCAGTATCCTCAGCATGTACGGATACACCAACCCAAGTGCGGTCGCTAAGGCGAGGAACAAGATTGATACAAATAAATACGTTCGCTTTTCCCAAAAAAAGGTTTGCAGTTGCCTAAGAACATCCATGTTTCTCCTCCTCTTATGTCGTTCAAAAATACTATGAACATTTATGAAGTTTATCACCGTACCCCATTCGCGGCAAAGCGAATAACAGACCATATTCTGCCTGCTTTCAGCTTATTGACGCATTAACGAAGGTAAATACCCACCTTTCAATCAAATGTTTGAATATTCTCTTTATTTCAGGTTGTTCGTACCAAAAAAAGGCTCCCTATATGCCTTTTCGGCAGGGGCCCTTTTGGGTTGATTTTCGCAACATTTTCAATGTGTTGCTGTATCATTCATTTTGTTTTACAAAGACTTCCAGAGAATACGCGTTATGCCGTGATTTTAACTGCGTTCAATCTGTTCCAGTTGGTTAGACAAGCTGGTCCATTGCTCCGCCGGAATTCCGCTCTCCAGTGTATCTTGAATTCCACTTACCGCCTCGTCCAGACGTTCTTCCAACTGACGGGATTGGTGTTGCAAGGATTGACAAATCTGGTTGTCATAAAACTGAATCAGTTTGTCTTGCGCAGCAGGAAGAACTTCAATGATCATCTGTTTGAGGACAGGATCAAGTGCCTCCTGTAATCGCTGACGTCCATCTCCTTCGAAGAACTGTTTCGGATTGCGGAAATAATTCAAATAGCTTTTCCATCCAGACGGTTCTTCCAGACGAACTTCTTCAAGCACAGGTGTACTCCAGCGTTCGTTCAGTGGCAGTGACACATCCACGCCCCCTGATAACTGCCTCACCTCATCTATACATTCCGTAACTTGCTTCATCAGCCAGGTCTGACCCGCCTGTTCAAGTCTGAGGGTGGTAGCAAGCAGTTCCTGCTCCAGTTCAATGGCAATCATGCGTAACAGTTCACGTCCACAGGCTGCAAAAGCCATCTTCAGATTGCCCCGATCCTCCCGAAGTACGGATGGATGGAATGCTTCTGCCATGAATAAACCAAGGCGATAGGCAAGCCGCTGCCGCACATGGAAGAGTAATTCTGCTGTTTCCTGTGACAGTTCTTCCTTCATGGATCTTGCTGCAAGTTGCTGTATGCGCTGACGTGACTGTCCCTGAATAGTCCCTAGTTCATCCCGCCGCTGCTTCAATACTTCTTCACCCTGAGCCGCATCCTCTGCACGATTCTTCAGCCGCTGAATCACACGTGCCATCTCTTCGGAAGCTCCACCTACAGCAAGATCGGCTAATTCTCTGCCTGCAAATTGGTTGAACTCTTCCTCAAAACGGTTAAAACCAGATTGCTCAAGCAGCTTCGAGTCCCCTTCCATTTTGCCTTCCATCGCCAGTATGCTGGATACCGGGAAGAGTCGTGGTGCCCGAATTCCATTACTGCGCAGTTGGGTACTCACATGATCGAGAACCTGCTCCAGTTCTTCCTCAGAGGAAGACAAGTCACTGGCATTTACAACAAAGAACATCTGATCCATGGCAGAACTATCTTTAACACGTCCCAACTGATTCAGGAACTGTCGATCTCCTTGTGAGAAAGCATGGTTGTAATACGTTACAAAAATGAGTGCATCCGCATTCTTCATATAATTGAAGGTTACACCCGTATGACGAGCATTCACGGAGTCCGCTCCTGGTGTGTCTACCAATACAATGCCTTGTTCAGTTACATCGCAACTGTAATAGAGATCGATACTGTCTACAAAACAGGACTTCTTCTCGTTTGCGACAAAGTTACGATAACCGTCCAGATCCACCAGCACATCCTGACCTAACTGGTCCGCTGTTTCTTCCCAGCCGGCTGCCGCTGCCTGCAAAAAGCTGTAATGCGGGCGCCCCGCCGGATGCACATCCTGTGGCGAGAGGGAGCGTACTCGCTTCTGCCACTCCGCTCCAGGCTCACCCAGTCCGAGTAATCGGAAGGAATAGCCGAGATCTTCCTGGAAGGCGTCCCGGGTCTTCATGCGGACCCGGGCTGTTCCATGCTCCGCGCCACCGGCAGGAGCCATGATTCGGTTAATCGCCGCTGTCGTTGGATGCGGCGAGACGGGTAGTACAGCTTCGCCCAGCAACGCGTTGGCGAAGGAGGATTTGCCGGCGCTGAATGCTCCGAACAGCGCCAATGTGAACGTGCCGCCCGCAAGCGAAGCCGCGCGTGCACGCAGATCCCGTACCGCCGACCCCATGGCGGGGTACGGCTCTACCAGCGCAGCAGCGGCTTCAAGCCGTGCCGCTGCTGCGTCCAGGCGTCGGCGGCGTTCAGCGCCTGCCGCCGACGATGGCCCAGGCACCGCCGCTGCTACTGCGCGCTGCGCTGGCGGTGCCTCTGGCGTCTGTGGCTGCGCAGCCACAGACGTTGACGTGCCCGCATGCGAACCGGGAGCTTCGCCCGGTTCAGGCACCGCGGGCACGTGCGGGCCCTTCACGTCCGGCAATAGCCCGGAGGGGAGGGGGCCCGCATCGGGCAGCAGGCTGCGCAGCCCTGCTGCCTCTGCGGCGGCGCTGCGCTGGAGCGCCGTGTAGCGCGCCGCCGCCGCGGATTGCGCCAGCAGCGCTGCGCGGCTGGCGTCCAGCGCCTGGAGCGCGGCTTCGCCTCGCGCTGCCAGCGCCTCCAACATGCGGTCGGCCAGCATCATGGCCGACCTGCGATAGCGGGCCTCAATCTCGCCCCGCACATCTTTACTGAACTGAATCACATACTCTGGAGATACCTCTGCACTCGTACTACGTTTCATCTCCAATAGTGCTTCATCTACAGCAGGCAGCTCCGTATTAAGCGCTTGCTCCCACTCCGCTCCCCATAGCTGATGGGATTCACCCAGCTGCCTCAGCATCGTACGAATATGTACTTCCACTTGTCCGGAAGCCTGATCCTGTAATAACCGCACCAGTTCAGAAGCACGGCGTTGTTTCTCCTGCTCGGTTTTGCCACCTGAGAACAACAAACCCACCCGGAAGCCCGGTTTGCGGCTCTCCAAATAGGCAGCAGCAGACGCACGAATATCCGCAGGAGTAAGATTTGCATTCGCCAGAAGAGGTTCAAGCTCTGCCCGGAATTTCTCGCGCACTCGCGAAGGCCCGTTACGAATGTCTGCTGCTTGTTGATCAAGAAGCTCCAGCTCCCGTTCCAAACGTTCAATTCCTTCCTTGCCACCGATCTCATCCAGCAGAGAATTTTCTTCGTCTTCACGTTTCTCCGCTTCTCGTGTCAGATGTTGCTCCGTTACATGACTGGCCGAACTTGCCAAACTGTGCGTAATTAACGCTTCCTTCTCTTGCATCATATGTCCAATGAGTTCCGGAAGCACATCCCATTGGTTGTAGCGATGCTCCTTGTCGCGAAGGGAAGTAAACAGCAGTCCGTCATATCTGACTTCCCAGGCTGCAAATATTGCTTCGACACCTTCGGTATATTGGTCAAAAGAAAGCTCACGTTCCCGATGCTTGTCGATCTGGTTCACGATCAAAAACAATGGTTTGCCCCAATCCGACAGACTCTTGGCAAATGAAAGATTCGTCTCGGACTGAACATGATTGTAGTCCATGACATAGAAGACCACATCCGCCAGATGGAGCGCGGAATGGGTCGCGAGACTATGTCCGCGATCTGTTGAATCCACACCTGGTGTATCCAGCAGGACAGCATCATCTTTCAGCAGCGGAATATCATCCCATACCTCAATTGAGCTGTACGCTCCGCCATTTTTGCAATACGCCTCCAATTCCTCTGGAGAAACTTCAAGTGTTCCTGCTCCATTGTCAGCGCTTACGTTTGGAGTAGTATAAATAAGCGCTCTTGGCTTACCATTACGTATGGATACCACATTTGCACTTGTTGGCACGGGACTTGAAGGCAGCACCCGCTTACCGCATAAACTGTTGATGAGACTCGATTTGCCTGCAGAGAAATGACCACAGAACGCAATCGTCAGATGTTTCATTTCCGCCTTGCTGATTAAATCCGTTATAGCCTGTACAGCCGTATGGTCCCCTGTCTGCTCCATCGCTTCACGCAGCGGAAGCAGAGGTTTGGCCATTTCTTTTGGGTAATCTGTTCTGGACATGACTGGCCTTCCCCCTGGCTCCTCTAATTTGACATCCGTTTCGACGTCTATCTCTTTTACAACATTTATTTTAACATTATCAAGTTTGAATTTGAACGGTTGGAATTGAATATACATAAATGAACGTATAAGTTCTATAATCTAAAAAAAATAAAACCGAACAAGTCGGTTTTATCTGTAATACGTTTTATACTCGGTATTTAGCAAATGCTTACGCCAAGTGTCTGTTGCATGAATGCGATGCGATCACCTTAACCACAACGATCCTCATGACATTAATACAACAGAACCAATAGTGTAATCACTTCTTATGAAACTGCGTTCTCCATGGAAGGCAGCAAGATTTCAAATACTTGTCCATGTTGCAGAATTGTAATGTCTCTGCCTTTGTCTCTCATAACAACAACTTCGGGTTTAACGGACATACGCTCCAGATAATGTTCAGGCACGTCGCCAGAGTGGCTTACTGTGATGCCTTCTACTTCTTTTTCTTCATTTTCAGCCATTTCCTGTTCAACGATTTGTTCAAAGATATCGGAGAAGGCCTCAAAATTGTCAGTATACACGGAAATGCATTTCATGATTATTCATCCTTTTCTGCTCATTAATTTATTTTTCGTTTTCGGGTGGTGACACGTTCCTTATCTTTCCTGATTTGGGACGTTTTCATACGTTTTTTCCCTTCCCTGCATATGTCCAGCAATGGACAGATATGACATGCAGGGTTCTGTGCCTTGCAATGGTAGCGTCCAAAAAATATAAACCGGTGGTGAGTTAAAGTCCACTCGTCCCGGGGTACGCGCTTCATTAGTTTCTTTTCGACTTCAAGTACGGAGTCATCCCAACCTGCAAGCGCCAGCCGCTTGGATACACGTTCCACATGAGTATCTACCGCAATTGCCGGTACTCCAAACGCATTGGAAACAACTACATTCGCGGTTTTCCGCCCGACACCTGGTAGCGTCACAAGCTGATCATGTTCCTGCGGTACATCACCGCCATACTGCTCTATTAAAATTCGGCACATGTTCTGAATATGCTTGGCCTTGTTCCGGTACAAACCGATTCGCCGAATATCCTGTTCCAACTCTTCGAGAGGAACCGCCAGATAATCTGCTGGGCTTCTGTACTTCTGGAACAAATCTGCGGTTACCTTGTTCACCGTTTCATCGGTGCACTGGGCAGACAAAAGGACAGCTACCGTCAATTCAAATGCATTGCTGTGATTTAATTCGCAATGTGCATCAGGAAACATTGCTTCCATAGTTTCGAGTATATGTCTAACCGTCGCTGCATTCATGAAGAGCTACCTCCCACAAAATGACTCCACTCTGCGGAGCCTTACTTCGAAGCTTCATCCGAGTACTTTGCGGGGACCTCAAAAAGCTTGCAAAAAAAACGTCTTGATGCGGGAAAGATCCCGTATCAAGACGGTCATTCTTTTGATCCTCGAAAAGAAACGATTACTGTTTTTGAATCTCAAGAATAACATTGTTCAGGAGATACAATACAATATTATCATTATCTCTGAGAGATTGCACGCTTAAAGTATTGTCACCCTGGTGAACAAATACACTTGATCCGAGTGCAAAACGATAGTTTGTGTCTGCTGTCGTTTCTCGTTTAACCAAAATCTGGTTACCAACGCCATCATAAGACCAGAATTGTTTGCTCATGACAGTTAGTACTCTGAAGCGTGTGGAATTATCCGTATCTTTTGTCATTTCCACACGATCTCCGACCGTAAGACTAGTCAGTGAAGTTAATGTGGAGCCAGATTTTACGACTTTAACCGAACCGCTAACAGGCACGGTTTCAGTCTGGCCGTTAAACTGTTTGAGCGTTACAGATGAAGCATCCACCGCTGTAACTTCAGCCAGCGTACGCTTCACGACTTGAACCGCTTTTGGCGTAACTCCTTCAAACGTTACATTAATCAGGTTGCCTGCTGTCAGTTGTGAAGGCGTGATCGTCTGACCACTCTCTCCTGTCAGTACGGCTTGATCCACGTAGAACTGACTTGTCAACAGATCGGATTTTACTCGAATACGACTATTTGCTTCCAAGGCAACCACTTCGAATTGAGCCACAGTGTTCAGTGAAACCTTCTGCACTACATCCTGATTTGCTCCAAGCGTTACGGTCACTTTGTCACCAATCTTCAAATCTCCCAGACTTGCGCCCGATTTGTTATAGATCTCAACCGTAGGTAAGGTAGTATAAGGCACTGTAATCGTCTGATTACCAGACAACACACTGATTTTTCTGCCCGTTGTGTCAATGTTGCTGATCGTACCTTCGTACTTGTAAATCACTTTAACGGACAACGCACGTGTTCCCACATAGGTCAGATCCAATTTGCGACCATCATTCAAAATCGACTCCAGACCAGCGAGTGTAGGTTTGGTCGTATTGTAATCCATTTTGGTTTTCTCATCCAATGTAAATACAAACGGTTTTTTGTTGTTGTCCAGTACGGTAAGTACCTTTGTTTTGCTGTTGTAAGATACAACCGTTACTCCGTTCATAGGTTCCATTTGACGTCCAATCACCTGAATACGTGTTACCTGATCGTCAGAGTTCAATGACAACTCCACCTGATCCCCGTTCGTTGCATCCGTGATGAGATCATTTAGCGTCGCATCCTGAATACCATTAATAATAACTTCCGGCTTTTCAGTCAGCAGTTTCGCCTCAAGGGAACCCCCTTCACGTTTGAACGTTAACGTGGACTGGTTGCCACCGATCTCAACCAATGTTCCGCGCACAGATTGCTCCACACCTTGAGACAATGTGATAGTTTGCAAAACACTGTCCTTTACGGTGTATTTCACGGCACTGCCGGCTTTGAGATCAGCCACTGACATGATACGGTTTTGATATGTGATAAGCAGATTGTCATTGTATGCAAACTGCTCTGTTGCACCCGCTGCATTGACAAGTTTGATCGTTTTGCCAGAAGTGGATACTTCAGCAACTACGCCATTGTCACTCTTGTTAACAATGCCGGATTTCACACGAATAGCAACTGTTTTTTTGTCAGTCGAGAACGTCTCACGCTGTACTTCGATGATGCTATCTGCCGTAATATCGGACAGTTTGATTGCATTACCATTCTGATCGATGAATGCAGTTGCCTCATCATAACTGTACGTTTCGTAATTCTCGCCCACAAAGATACCAATTTTATTACCAGACAATGAACGTGCAAATGTACCTTCAACACTTTCCACCTGCGGTGTAGCATCAACAACTTCCACATAGGAAGCCCCACCTGCAGAACCTACAACCATAACTTTTGTATACAGCTTCACATCTGTGGCGGAAGCACGAGTTTCACTGTCTTTCGTAAAGTAAGGCGTACTGCTGTTCACTGCGAAGTTAACGGCTTTGCCGTCCACAACCAGCGTGATCTGCCCATCTTTCAATCCTGTCACATAACCCGTGGATGTGTTCGGGTACGTTGTATCCGTTAACGATTCACCACGACTGAAGAAGGTAGCCAGTTGAGCACGGGTTACGGAACCAGTTGGATTGAATTTGTTGCCTTCAACACCTTTGGCCAGATCCAGGCTAACAGCCAGATTGACATAACCTTTACCACTTTCGGAAATACTTGCATTATCAGCAAATCCGGTAGATTGATTGTTTTGTGCCTTCGCTTCAGCATCCTTGTCCAATGAACGGATTAACAATTTCGTAATCCATTCCCGTGAAGCCGGTTTTTGACCCCAGGAGGTCTTGGATACATCCACCGTTGATTCTTCCGTTTTGTCAATCAGTCCCAGTTGAAGTGCCAGCGCGACATATGGCTTGAAATAATTTCCCACTTCCATGTTTGTCGGTAATGCCGCAGCCGTGTCGGTATTCAACTGGCCCTCTTGATTCATAAAACGGATTGCCATCGTTACAGCTTCTTGCTGTGTTACCGCGTCTCCTGGACGGAACAGGCCGTTGTTACCGAGAAGAATACCTTGATATGCCAGTTTGTACACATGTTTCTCAGCCCAGTATCCGACCTTGATGTCACTGAACAAACCAGTTGGTGCAGCCGTATTTGTTATTGCAGCAGTCTGACCCTGCCCCGTTTCTGTTGATTCTGCTGCCATGGCAGCTCCGCCGGCGCTAAGGGCCATCATGCCTGCAAGCACGGCTGATACTACTTTTTTAGAGTGTGATGTATGGTTATATTTAAAAGTCACCTATGATTCCCCTCTCTCATGTAAAACGACCCATATTCCGTGGATTCCCGGTACAACAGCATGCTGTACAGCCTATTCGGATCTTGTCATTGGATGTTCAAGATCCACATGGCCCATCAGACTCTCTGTCTGCTGACCATCCACCAGTAAATCAAGTGATTTTACTTCATCAAACTGGAAGAACGTTTGTTTTAGAGCATCCAGCGCATAAGACTCTCCACCTGCTCCAAGACGAGCCGTATCTGGCATATGAATATCCAGCGTAAGAGCTCCATCCTTGAACTGAACAGACTTCAATTCAATTTCTTTAGACCACAGCGGAACCAGTTTAGCGTCTTTGCTCTGTTGCAGTGATTCAAAGGCAGCTTTATATTTGGCATCATCCGATGCGTATGAAATCTCTGCCGAAGCTTTGTGCAACTCCAGTTCTTCTTCATCCGTATAGAATACAGTGATCGTTTTCTTTTCATTACTTTCGGAAGTTGCCGGCTTCTCCGTAGACGTTTCGCTTGGCGGAGTAGTTGTAGTCTCTTCCTCCGAACTGCCTTCCGTCGATTCTGTAGGCGTTGTATTCTCTTCAGGCTCAGCAGTTACCGGTTCAGTAATTGTTTCGCCTTCAACCTCGGTTACATTGTTTTCAGTTCCTGCGCCTTGCGTCTGATTCGGAGCAGCTGTTGGCTTGCTTCCACATCCAGCAGCAACTGCCATAACCGTTACCAGCAAGGCTGCAATCCATATTTTCTTGTTCATTCTAACTCCGCCTCCTCAACATAAGGGCTTGTCCCTTATTTAATTCCCAGATACTCCTTGATTCCTGCAACAATCCCTTTGGCAACACTGTTCTGGAAACTCTCAGTGAACAGGGCTGCTTCGTCGCTCTTATTGCTAAGGAATCCACCTTCCAGCAGAACTGCTGGCATTGTCGTTTCACGGGTCACATGGAGACTTGCCGTTTTCACTCCACGATCTTTCAGTCCGGAAGACTGTAAAAGATACTTGTGCATCACTGTAGCAAGTGCTTTGCTGTTGGAGCGTGTATAGAATGTCTCTACACCGTTCGCAGCAGTAGGGCCACTGTTAGCATGAATGGAGATGAAAATATCCGCTTTTATGTCTTGTGCAATCTTCACACGTTCTTTCAATGCCAAAAATGTATCATCGCTGCGCGTTAACACAACGTCAATTTTGGATTCTTTTTTCAACAAGGCTTCCACTTTCAGAGCCATTGCCAGATTGAAGTCTTTTTCACGTTTACCAGTTACACCGATTGCCCCAGGATCCTGATCTCCGTGACCTGCATCGATAACGACAACTTTTTTGCCATTATTACCAACTGGAGGGGCAGGTGTACCACTTTGATTGTCGAGGTTAATCATAACCAGTCCGGAATCATTTTGCACACTGTACCCTTTTGAACTGGACAGATCGATTACAAAACGAATTGTAGATGGACTGTTGCTGTATAACGAGTAACGAATCTTCGACACATCCGGATAGCCGCTAACGACGAGTTGTCCATTCTGGTTGCTGTCTAGAGCCTGTCCTTCACTGAACGAATCAGCAAATGCGGTATTCGGCAAGTCTATAACGATTCGATCTGGTCCTGTCATCGTGAAGACGTTCGGCTTCGTACTTCCGCTTGTTGCAATCATGAAGCGGTTGTCGCTGAAGCTGATGCCGTTCACCAGTACAAGACCTTCTTGATCCGATCCTCCGCCTTCATTGCCAGAGTTCGGAGGTGTGGTTGTCCCGTTTCCGGAACCTGAATTCTGGGTAACTAATGTTACCGTCTTCGTGGTATTGTTCCAACCCACCTTAAGACCCATTTCCTCACCAATAAATCGGAGAGGTACGAGCGTAGTACCATTTTTCACGAGTGGCGGGGCATCCAAGTTTACGTTACTGCCGTTCACCGTTGCCGTCTTCTGTCCAACAATCATCTGCATGGCAGTGTTGTCTTTGCTAATAGTCACTGTTTGAGTTTGCTGCTTCCACTCCACGCTATATCCAAGATTTTCGGACACAACCCGGATCGGAACCATCACCTTGCTGTTGATAATTTCCGCTTTTGTATCCGATGGCTGTACGATTTCTTTTCCGTCTAGGATAATTTTCGTGTCTGTTGCTGCGTGACTATAGCCCGGGAATACGAGCCCAAAGACAAATAACAGTACCAAAAAACCGAACTTCTTCATCCTTCACCCCTACCATTCTCATATTTTTTTGCCGCATGTTGTCATTTTCCAACTCCGACTGACCGCTTGGGCATTACCAGACACCTATTAGACGCCCCTCGCTCTCAAAAGTTGCGAATATATTCCAACATAACAGAAAAAAAACGTTGTAAGATCAAGCTTTTTTTACATTTTAATGTCTTCTTTTTTCCTTATTTATCAAATATACATCTCTAAACAACGTAATACCCTAACCTTCATATTTGCGCACAATTCAATTTACAGTCCCAAAAATTCAACAATTCCGTCCACAATCGCCTGTGCACATTTGTCCTGGTATTCTTCCGTGAGCATGACTGCTTCATCTGTAGGGTTACTTAAAAAACCAAGTTCAAGTAACACAGCAGGCATGGTTGTTTCACGCGTCACATGCAGACTAGCCGTTTTAACCCCACGATCCTTGAGTCCTGTTACCGGTAACACATATTTGTGAAGAGTGTCAGCCAAAGTTTTGCTTTCTTTACGACTGTAGAGCGTTTCAATGCCGTTTGGTACCGGTGTAGTGAATTTGTTTCCATGAATGGATACAAAAACATCTGCCTGATTCAATTCTGCAATATCCACACGCTGTTTGAGCGAAAGTTCTGTATCATCCTGGCGTGTAATGACCGTTTGAATATTTGGGTATTTTTGAAGGGTTGCCTGTACCTTCAGTCCTACAGCCAGATTGAAATCCTTCTCATAAGCTCCTGACAAACTCACTGCACCCGATTGACGACCACCATGTCCCGGATCAATGACCACAATCGTTTTGCCATCATTGGTAGGTACTGCCGGTTGGCTTGTCGGTTCTCCACTCGTGGCTGTCAGGTCAACGAGCAAGACATTGTTATCTCCAACAGACCATTTGGCTGTAGCCGTCTGATTCAGATCCAGAACGACACGCACGGTAGAAGGCGATTTACTGAACATGGCGTAACGGATTTTGGAAACTATTGATGAATCCGTAACGAGAATCTGTCCACTCCCATCTGGGTTAGAGGCTTGTCCCTGAATGAATTCCTCAGAAAATGTCGCTGAAGGCAGATCAACAATAATTCGGTCTGGCCCACCAATACTGGATACTTTGGGGCTAATATTACCGTTTGTTGCTACAATCAAGCGATCTCCGCTGAAGCTGATGCCTTGAAGCTCTGTCAAACCATCCGGGACAGGTGCCTCGACGGGGTCACTGTCACCTTCCGTTTCAACTACGGGAGGAATACTAAATAGGCTTACTGTCTTGGTTCCATTGTCCCAGCCAACACGCAGACCCATGCCTTCCCCAACAAAGCGTAACGGAACAAGCGTAGTTCCCTGTTTGATCAGTGGGGGCGAATCCAAGTTCACCACGTTTCCATTCACTGTAGCTGCATCTTTGCCAGCCGTCATTTGAATCATGCTGTTTCCTTTTTGAACCTGGACTGACTGAGTTTCCTTCTCCCACTTCACCTTATAACCCAGGTTCTCGGATACAATTCGAATTGGAACCATGACCGTTTTCCCAATATTCTCTGCAGGTGCACCCGTCTGCTGGTTAATGGTTACACCGTCGAGTACAATCGAGGGCGTGGTGTCTGCATGGGCCATGATTGGGAATAAACATAGGAACAGAAGAAAAACGACTGCTGCCGACCATTTTTTCATACCTCATCCACCATTCTTTTTGTCTTTTGAACATCCGACCTGATTCTCTGCAGCGTTACATCAATGACAATATGTAACCTTCCATAATCTACTAATCAGTTTATCAGATATTGTCTGATCATCCGGTTACAACGTTGTCATATTTAGTCGGAAACTGAGTGGCAAAAAGGTTACTTTCTCCATTCGTCCAGTACCCGAAATCATATGGAAATTACATTCCTCATCCATTTTTGCTATGCTGAGTTCAAATACTTGAATACAGGAGATTGAGACTTGATGCCTAAAATACTGATCGTGGACGATGAAGCAGATCTTCGAAAGCTACTGACTGATTATTTTGAAATTAACGGATATTCCGTGATGACGGCCAAGGACAGCAGGGAAGCGCTGCGGAAAGTGGAAAAACAACCCGATCTCGTTTTGTTAGATATCAACATGCCTGAACAGAACGGCCTTCAATTATGTGAAAAAATTCGCGACTTTGTCTCTTGCCCTATCTTATTCTTAACGGCTCGAATCGAAGATGCTGATAAAATAGCGGGATTTCGTGCCGGAGGCGATGACTATATCCTGAAACCTTTCAGCATTCGCGAGTTGGGCGCCAGGGTCGAAGCACATATACGCAGGGAACAACGAATCCAAACTAAATCTTCGGTAAGGTTTAACAATGAATTGGTCATTGATTATACGGCCAGGGAGCTCTACTACCTGGATAAGCGAATTTCACTGCCCAAAAAAGAGTTTGATATTGTCGAATTGCTGTCCACGCATCCTGATATGGTGTTTGGAAAGGAACGCATATACGAAAAGATTTGGGGCATGGACGAGCAAGGTGACAGTAACGTCATCGCAGAGCATATACGGCGAATTCGCTACAAATTAAAGGAATACGGCTGTGATAATCAAATCGAGACCGTTTGGGGAGTAGGGTACAAATGGCCAAGTTCATGACTAGACTCCTGTTTTAAAGCGATTGTCCTTGCTACAATCTTTTATGCTGTTGTGTGTGGTCACACTCATTGCCGTGCTTGCCGTTATAACTATGGAGTTTGCTTGGGCGGAGAACCTGCGGCTGCGTTTCGAAGAAACGGATTGGGTGATGCCCTCCCTCGTCACGGCGGTTCTGCTCACCGTAGCGACTGGTATTGTCACCATGGCCGTTCTATTTTACAGATGGAAGCTAAAACGTCCGCTGGAGCTATTAAAACGAGCATCCAAGAACATTTCGGCCAACGATCTAGACTTCCGCATTTCCTATGACAGCCAGGATGAGATGGGCGAGCTGATCGCGCTATTTGAAAACATGCGCTCACAATTGGAAAAAAACCTTAAGACACTTTGGCGTTCGGTTGAAGAGCGCAAGCAGATCAATGCTATTTTTGCCCATGATCTGAGAACACCCCTGTCCGTGTTAAAAGGAAACGCCGAGCTTCTCTCCACCTATCTTCCTGAGAAGAAGTTGTCGGAAGAAAAGGTGCTGGACTTGATCCATACTATGAACCTTCACATCTTGCGTCTGGAGAGTTATGCAGAGGCCATGAACTCCATTCAGAGGCTGGAGGATGTGCCGTTGAACATCCAATCGATGGATACGATTTCATTGACGGCTTTGCTGGATGGCAGCGCTGAACAAATCGCGAAACAGTTCGGTATACGTTTCGTCTCATCCGTGGAATATGATAATGCCTCAGTACATGTAGATCCCTATCTCGTCATGCAGATTTTCGAGAATATAGTGGCTAATGGGGCGAGATACGCAACCAGTCAAGTGAACGTCCATTATGACGTTCAGGGAGGTATTATGAAGATTACCGTCTCAGAGGACGGTACTGGTTTCTCTGACGAAGCCCTGAGTAAGGCTATACTCCCTTTTTACCGAGGCGAAGTATGGGATGCGAGCGAACATCGCGGGCTGGGCCTTTACGTTTGCAAGGTATTTTGCGAAAAACATGAAGGTAGTCTTCAGATTGCAAACGGTCCTAACGGAGGTGGAAGCGTCACGGCAAGTATTGGGACCCAAGTTGATAAATAGTTGAAAATGATCTGATAACATCTCCTTATCTTGAATTCAAGGAGTGTTATCATGCTAAAACTAAAAAAAAGAATGTATATCACAATTAGCTGTTTGTTGTTATGTACCGCGTGGGCGTCCCCCTTATCCGCCAATGAAGCCAGAGACAGGACAGAAGTGCTGCAGGAGATCGACGAATATATGAATCGGAGCATGAAGGCCAATTACATTAAGGCTGCTTCACTGGCGATTGCCAATAACGATGAGGTCTTTTACGCAAAAGGCTACGGGACATTGGCGGACGGCCAGAAGGTTACGGGCAACACCCCTTTTCCCATTGCTTCACTAAGCAAGTCCTTTACTGCATTAGCCGTTCTGCAGCTGGTGGACAAGGGTCAGATCGACTTGGATGCGACTTACGCTTCCTATTTTCCAGAGCTTTCTCCACAGGACCCCCACGTTCTTGATATCACGGTCCGTCATTTACTGAATCAGACAAGTGGTCTCAATGACAAGATTAATCCCGATATGACAAAGACTCCGCAATTCCAATCACTGGCTGAAGCGAACCAATTATTAAACACGGTTCAACTTGCCCATATCCCCGGAACAGCCTACAGCTATCATAATCCCAATTACGTGCTGCTGGCGAACCTCGTGGAAAATGTTAGTGGAGAGCGCTTTTCGGATTATCTGAAAAAACATATTTTTGAACCGTTAGGAATGAATCATACCTTCAGTGTCAATACAACGCAGCAATTCTATGAGAATAATACTATCCCTCTAGGACATTACCTGAGCTTGGGACGCGCTATAAGTCAATCCGAACCGCTTTGGTTCATTGAGGGCCCCGCCGGCATCGTTTCAACCGCAGAGGACATGTCCCTTTGGATGCTTTCCCAATATAATGGCCGCCTCGTTTCCCCTGTGCTGATGAAACAATATCATGCCGCAGGAGCGATTGGTCCTTACGGCATGGGCTGGCTTGCAAACCAAGATGCGTCTAGCGGCCAAACGATCTCCCACAGCGGCATTTTCTGGACCTACAAGTCCGAAGAACTGGTTTATTTGAACGAGAAAATGGGCATTGCCGTAATGTTTAATTCTGGTATAAACGCTTATGTGAATTACTCGGCATTTATTGATGGAATAGCGGATATTATGAGGGGGCAGGAACCCCAAACCTCTTTTGTAAACGGTCGGAATATGGAAATGATTATGATTGCGCTGATCATCGCTACGCTTGCATGGGGCATCTACGGCTATTTCCGCATACGTCGGAGCAACCAACGCCTAACGATCAGCAAATTGATTATGATCACGGTCGGTAGACTGATCCCGGTTCTAATTCTCTTATCTCTGTCCCCCTTGGTTACGTTTATCGGCGGAGGACGTGTGCTGCCTTGGTTTGGCATCTGGACTACGCTATCAACTCCAATCATATGGCTTATGGTATGGTCACTTGTGAATTTCGTGCATTTGGCTTGTTATATCTATGTCTATTTTCTGAATACAAAAAACGACCCATTGGAGCTACCTCAGTAATCGATTTTTAGGTTCTCTATTTAGTCGGCTGTTATTGTATCTGTTGAAGTATTCGGCCAAGAAAATTCAGGAGTTCTATGTATAGCTACTTATCAAGCTAATTTAGCTTCTGAAATTACAAAAAGCTTCTGTCTCACCGATGGGAACAAGGTCCCTTTGGCGAGCAGAAGCTTTCTGTTATGCAATACTTTAACGATTAACCGAACAGTTTTGCCGCGTGGCGTTGTTCGTAAGCAGCGATTTCATCATCATGTTGAAGTGTCAGACCGATATCATCCAATCCTTGCAACAGGAATTGACGACGGTGCTCATCCAGATCAAAATCGATATGCAGTCCGTATGCATCAGTAATCGTTTTGTTTTCCAGATTTACATTCATCTCATAGCCTTCATGTGTCGCTGTACGTTGGAACAAGTCTTCAACTTGCTCTTCTGACAGCTTGATTGGCAAGATTCCGTTCTTAAAGCAGTTATTATAGAAGATGTCTGCATAAGATGGAGCGATGACACAACGGAATCCATAGTCCAAAATCGCCCATGGCGCATGCTCACGGGAAGATCCACAGCCAAAGTTGGCACGTGAGATCAGGATGGATGCCCCTTCATAACGAGGTTTGTTCATTTCGAAGGAAGCATTATTGTTGCCCTCTTCATCAAAACGCCATTCATAGAACAAAAATTGTCCAAATCCGGTACGTTCAATCCGTTTCAGGAACTGTTTTGGAATGATTGCGTCTGTATCTACATTGACCCGGTCTACCGGTGCAACGATGCCTTGTAATGTTTTGAATTCTTCCATATTAAACGTTCTCCCTTCTGTCTGTTATAGATTAGATCGCTGCTTCTGTTTTGAAATTCCAGTCCCGTACGTCCACAAAGTGACCCTTAACTGCTGCTGCTGCTGCCATTGCCGGAGATACCAGGTGCGTACGTCCTCCGCGTCCTTGGCGTCCTTCAAAGTTACGGTTGGACGTCGAAGCACAACGTTGACCTGGCTTCAATACATCCGGGTTCATCGCCAGACACATACTGCATCCCGCATCACGCCATTCAAATCCGGCTTCCGTAAAGATTTTATCCAAACCTTCTTGTTCAGCCTGAATTTTAACACGTCCTGAGCCTGGTACAACAATTGCTGTAACCTGACTAGATACCGTGTGACCTTTAGCCACTTGTGCTGCTGCACGCAGATCTTCGATCCGTCCGTTGGTGCATGAACCGATAAATACATAATCAATTGGAATCTCGGCGATTGGTGTTCCCGGTTCAAGTCCCATATATTCAAGCGCTTTTTCAGCCGCTTTGCGTTCGTTTTCTGTAGGCAATTCAGCCGGAACAGGAACTTTCGAAGAAATGTCGGTTCCCATGCCAGGGCTTGTTCCCCAAGTTACTTGCGGAATCAATGTCTCTACATCGATTTCAACCATATGGTCGAACTCGGCACCTTCATCGGTTACAAGCTGTTTCCAACCTGCTACAGCTTCGTCGAATTTGGCATCCGCTGGTACGTATTCACGTCCACGCAGATATTCAAATGTTGTTTCATCCGGAGCGATCAATCCTGCTCTTGCTCCACCTTCGATGGACATGTTGCAGACCGTCATACGCTCTTCCATGCTCAACTCACGGATGGATTCGCCTGTGTACTCAATAACATAACCTGTTGCAAAGTCTGTACCGTATTTGGCGATGACTGCGAGGATCATGTCTTTTGCGGTTACACCCGGGTTACGTTTGCCGACAAAACGAACTTCCATCGTTTTGGCTTTTGCTTGTTGCAAACATTGAGTTGCCATAACGTGCTCAACTTCACTTGTTCCGATTCCGAATGCCAGTGCGCCAAACGCACCGTGTGTGGACGTATGACTGTCACCACATACAATCGTTTTGCCCGGGTGAGTCAGACCCAGTTCAGGTCCCATAACGTGCACAACGCCTTGATCAATCGTGTCCAGATCATACAATTTCACGCCGAAATCACGGCAGTTTTGCGAAAGTGTATCAATTTGTTGTTTGGAGATAGGATCTGTAATGTTGAAACGGTCTTTCGTTGGAACGTTGTGGTCCATTGTTGCAAATGTCAGTTCAGGGCGACGAACTTTACGTCCGCTGAGACGAAGACCTTCAAATGCCTGTGGAGAAGTTACTTCGTGCACCAGATGCAGATCGATATACAGAATGCTTGGTTTGCCTTCTTCTTGATGAATTACGTGATTTTCCCAAATTTTCTCAAACATCGTTTTTTTACTCATCATTTTCACCTCATTATAAGTTCGTTCCTTGGAAGAGCCTCTGTTTTCTTTAAAAAGTGAAGCTCTTGAATGACATAAATATATCACCCTGTCCTTCATTGTTCCAAGATATAATATCTATAGATGTAATAGGTTTAACCTATAATGAGAGAAAGACAAATAAACCACTGCTCGTCGCAGAGGTTTCAATTGATAACAATTATCATTATCAGATAAGTCTTATACTACGTTTCCGCTGCTTCGCTGTCAATGCTTTTTATCTAGAACATAAAAAACAGCCCTGAATCCAGAGCTGCTTTGCTAGTTTCTGTTATGAAATGAAAATTATCATATCAACGCCTTCTAATAGAGAGTACTTATCCGACTACTGTATTACAGACCGTTATTCGCAATCACATCTTTGTACCAATAGAAACTCTTCTTGCGTTTTCTCTCCAGTGTTCCATTGCCGTCATTATCCTGATCTACATAAATAAAGCCATATCGTTTCTCCATCTCTGAAGAAGAATAACTAATCAGATCAATCACTCCCCAACTGGTATAGCCCAGAAGTTCAACACCGTCCAGAATCGCTTCATGCATCTGTTCCATGTGAGAGCGGAAGTACTCAATACGATAATCATCCTGAATGCTACCATCCGCTTCAATCGTGTCTACCGCCCCAATTCCATTTTCAACGATAAACAAAGGCACCTCGTAACGACTATACAGTTCATTCAGTGAGATGCGCAGACCTACCGGGTCAATCTGCCAGCCCCAATCATTCGTTTGCAGATACGGGTTCTTCACCCCTCCAGTTGTATTGCCACTCACCTGCTCCAATCGGTCGCCATCCACACTTGATACCAGGGACATATAATAACTGAATGAGATAAAGTCCACAGTGTGTACTTTCAGAATCTCTTCATCCCCCTCAAGCATATCCAGGTTAATCCCTTTTTCGGCAAAAAATCTCTTCGTAAAGTACGGATACGCTCCACGCACCTGTACGTCCGTAAACATAAGATTGAATTGATTATCCCGGGAAGCAACAAGTACGTCTTCGGGATTACATGTATGAGCGTACGTTGTCAGTTTGGTAAGCATACATCCGATCTGGGAACCGGGAATGATCTCATGACAGTATTTCACTGCGAGTGCACTCGCTACAAATTGATGGTGTAACCCCTGATATACAGCCTGCTCCACATTTTCGAAACGCTCCGGAACAATACCACCACTCGTAAACGGATGACGAACAATGCTGTCAATTTCATTAAATGTAATCCAATACTTCACTTTGTCCTTATAACGGGTGAACACGGTTTTACAAAAGTGAACAAAATACTCGACGACTTTCCGATCCGTCCATCCACCGTGGTGATTCACCAGATACATCGGCATCTCATAATGCGACAACGTAATTAAAGGTTCAATCCCTTGTCTCAGCATACCATCAATAACGCGGTCATAAAACTGCAAACCGGCTTCATTCGGCTCAGTTTCGTTGCCATTCGGGAAAATTCGGGTCCAAGCAATAGATAAGCGCAACGTTTTGAGACCCATCTCCCCAAACAGGGCCAGATCCTCCTCATAGCGGTGGTAAAAATCAATGCCTCTGCGTTTCGGATATTCTCTGTCCGAGCTAGACTCCATCGCAGTTTTGATCTGTTCTTCATTGATCGCATTATGCTTTTTATACTCACTCTTGGCTACACCTTTTCGATAGATAGCAATGTCCGCTGTAGACAGACCTTTGCCATCCACATTCCACGCTCCTTCTGCCTGATTGGCAGCAATCGCTCCTCCCCATAGAAAATCTTCTGGAAACGTTCTTGTTGTATTGGTCATTGTGTATTCCTCCTTGGATTATCTCTGTAATTCTTTCATTCTTGCTCAATTGCGACTCATGACCCGATTGATATGAATAATCAAATACATCATCTCTTCATTGGAGATCGTATGTTCAAACCGAGCTTCAATATAATCCTTGATTAGCAGTACGCAGGCTTCTTCCTGCGGGTATTTATTCGCGATCTGTTCAAAGAGCTCATGATCCTGTGTGTTTAATGTTTTATGCTCAAAAAGCCGTTGAATGAAAAACTGCAAATGGGTCAAAAAGCGTGAATAGTTGATGCTGTGTGTATCCAGCTCCACGTGATAGTGAATTTTGATAATATTGAGTACATCCTTGACGGTATTGGTCATCATCATGACCTGATTCATATTGTCATCATTCTGCTGCGCATTAACGAGATGAAAGGCAATATTCGCCGCTTCCTCTTCAGGCAGGGAGAGTCCAAGCTGTTTTTGAATGAGAGACAGACCATGCAACCCGATGCTGAACTCCTGCGGATAGAACTTTTTAACTTCCCACAACATTCGGTTCTGGATCGTCATATTGTCCTTGAATCGCTTCATGGCCATATACAGGTGATCTGTTAATGCGACATAGAGATGATCACTCAGATGGCGGGACAATGTATGTTTGGCATGGGAGATGATTTCGTCAGCCAGAATCAGATATTCTTTTGGCGTTTCCTTCATCAGGGCGGTGAGATCCGAAGAGATCGTTTCATTTTCAAGGACATAGATCTTCTCGATCTCATCCTCCCCCACGACATCTCCCGGTTTGCTCCTGTAGCCGATGCCCTTTCCCATCACAATAATTTCCTTGTCATCCTCACCACGTCTGGCAAGAACAATGCTCGAATTCAGTATTTTTATGACTTCCATATCAGGCTGCCTGCCTTTCATTCATATTTCAGCGGGTTATAACACCGTAATTAATGGTTTCCCCGGTCCTGTTGTCGCCACAGTTTCATTGCCCAGTATCTCCAGATAATCTGATGAATTGGTCACAATTACAGGGGTCGTTGTGTCATAACCTGCGGCTTGTATAGCTTCAAGATCAAATTCGATCAGGAGCTGACCATGAGAGATCTGTTCTCCTTCGTTCACTTTTACATCAAAATGCTGGCCTTTCAGTTTCACCGTATCCAATCCGACATGAATCAGAAGTTCTACCCCCTCTACCGATCTCAGACCGATGGAATGTTTAGTGCGGAACACCGTCTCAACGGTACCATCAAACGGAGCAAACACCTTGCCAACACTTGGCTGAATGGCCATACCTTGTCCCATAGCTTCTTGCGAGAAGGCCTCGTCCTTCACCTCTCTTAATGGCAGAACTTTACCTTCCAATGGAGCAAAAACGATCTTTTTCGATTTGATCCCTTTGGATGGCTGGATTTCAGATTCGCCTCTCGCTTTGGTTGTAGGACTGCCTGCTATCGACACTGCTGTTGGAACAACATCCTGAAATCCAATGACATATACAGCGACAAACGCGACAATGGCAGAGATCAGCATGGTAATGATCGCATAGATAATATTCATATGATCTTCACTGATAAACATAGGCATAGATGCAATCCCCGGACCCACGGCAGCATATGCCTTGAGATTCACAATACCTGCGAACAACCCAGCGACTCCGGCGCCGATCATGCAGGCAAACAGCGTTTTCTTGAGCCTTAAATGTACACCGTACAGAGCAGGTTCCGTGATACCGAATACACCTGAAATTCCTGCAGACAAAGCGACTTGTTTCAGCTTGATGTCTTTGGTTTTGAATGACACCGCCAGTGCGCCTGCTCCCTGCGCCATATTGGATGCCAGCATCGCGACCAGCACCAGTGTTTCATATCCAGGTGAAGCCAAGGCTGCGAAAATAATGGGATAAAATACTTTATGCATACCGAACATGACAATCAGAGGCATCAGTATAGCCATAATGACAACGGTCAACCATCCAATCTTATCCTGAATCCAATAGATCAGGTTGGACATTCCCGTTCCGAGATACATCCCCAGAGGTCCAAGTACAATCAGGGCAACTGGAGCGACAATGAGAATAACAATCAAAGGTTTAAGGAAAATTTTGACTGGTCCTGGTGAGATCTTGTCCGCGAACTTTTCAATGTAAGACATGAACCAGACCGTTAAAATAATCGGTACCACGGATGTCGCATATTGAACGGATGCAACAGGTATGCCAATAAAGGACACCGGATCTTCACCGCCAAGCAGACCAATCATATTCGGGTGTAACATGATTCCACCAAACAGAACGGCAACAAAGGGGTTCGTTTTAAATCTATTTGCACTGGAATAGGCCAGTAGAATCGGAAGAAAGTAAAAGGCAGCATCAGACATGACACTCAAAACGGTATATGTCTGGCTCTCTTTAGACATCAGGCCGGTCACGGTCGCCAGTAGCAACAGTGCCTTAAGCATGCCCGAGGCAGCAATGGCTGGGATAATAGGTTGGAAAATGCCTGCAATGACACTGGCAAAAGTATTAAACAGTCCTTTGGGGCTATAATCCGCTTTTTGTTTCTCCTGAATTTCGTTTGATTGCCGAGTATCCATCATCTTGGCAAGTTCATTGTAGACGTACGCGACGTCATTACCGATAATAACCTGATATTGTCCGCCGCTATTCACTGCGCCAATAACACCATCAAGGCTCTTAATTTCTTGGGTCTTCGCCATATCCGGATTCTTCAGGGTAAGTCTGAGCCTGGTAGAGCAATGAATTAACGTGTTGATATTATCATTGCCACCGACCAGCTCCATAATCGATTGGGCTAATTGTTTGTAATTCATGGTGCACCTCCGTTTCTTGATGGGAACAAAAAAAGACCTAAAAAGGGTAGGAAAAGAGAAACTCTTCCCACCCAATCTAGGTCTTGCCTGCCGAACAGTAACACGCCATCGTTGGATGAATGTTATTCAATTATATGAACGAAAAAGAATATGAACATTTGAAATGGTTCTGTGCTAACACTTGAAACTGGTACACATGAAAACGTTGATTTTGTTTTACCCGGGTAAGTGGTTCTTATTAAGCGTTTTCAAAATTAGTATAACAACTCTTCTGATGGAGTGCAAGCGGTTAAGCGAAATTAATGATTTCTTCATCTGTAATGATATAATGGTGGCATAACGAAAGGAATGACCGATGACGATGGAATTCAGACAACTTCAATATACGCTGCAAATTGCGGCCGAACGCAATTTCTCCCGGGCAGCAGAGAAGCTGCATATTGCTCAACCTTCATTAAGCCAGCAATTATCCAAATTGGAAAAAGAATTGGGAGTGCTACTGTTTCAGCGTAATACCAGTACCGTGGAGTTAACCCATGCGGGTGTTACGTTTGTCGAGCAAGCCCAGAAGATCGTAGATGCCGTGGAGCTATTGCGTCAGGAAATGTCCGATATCTCCCAGCTTCGCAAAGGTAAAGTCGTTGTAGGCAGCATGCCGATCACGGGATCACACCTGCTCCCACACGTGCTTCCTGCGTTTCAACAAGCTTATCCCGAGATTGAGGTTACCTTATTGGAAGACTCCGGGCTTACGCTTGAGAAATTGACAGCAAGTGGCAAAGCAGATCTCAGTCTGTTATCTCTTCCTTTACAAGAGCCAAGTCTCGCCTATGTTGCCATTGGAGAGGAAAAGATTGATCTGGCAGTTCCCCCGAATCACCCTTTGGCACGCAGGGCAGATCCGGAACATCCGCTTCCTGTGCGAATTGAAGAGCTTCGGGATGAACCCTTTGTTGTGTTGAAAAAAGGGCAGGGCTTCCGCAAACTTACATTTGATCTCTGTGAGCAGGCTGGTTTTGATCCCCAAGTTGTGTTTGAGAGCACAAATATTGAAACCGTTCAGTCGCTGGTCGCCACTGGTATGGGCATTACACTGGTTCCACGCTTTATCGCCCGTGCGCCGCGCAGTGAGTTCGTGCCTGTGTATGTGCCACTTGCTGAGCCTACTCCTAGCAGAACACTTGTTGTGGCTTATCGTCAAGGAAGAGTGCTGTCGAAGGCAGCCGAAGCATTCATCCATACGTTTCAACAAACCGTGACCGAACTGTCAAAGGGAGACTAAGGAATTTCTCCTATGGATATGGAGACATATGGTACTGAACCAAAACAAAGGCTTGACCCTTATGGGCCAAGCCTTTGTCATATACTCGTTTCCCGCATCCGCAGGATAGAGTTCTTACATTGCAATCACAGTAACTGTTTACAGTACAATGTTGCTTGTTAAGTTGTTTAGCTACAATGCTAATTTATAATGTTAACGTAGAAACGTACATAAGAAAACTTCATGTCTGGCGGTTTATTTACGCAAATTACGATCGCTTGTCAGCCTGTTTTGCTGATTCATTACACGGCCTTCGTCCTGAACAGTTGAATCAGGGGGTGATAGCCCTCCTGCTCCATTCTCTAAGAATGCCCTTAAGTGATCTTCCCTTGTGTTATCCTGTTCCAGTCTCCTGAGCGTATCTTTCACATGGTTGTCCATTGATTGATCATCTCCTTGGTAACGGGATAGTTATCATTACCCGCGTCCTGGAAGAATAAACACTTTTTCTGAAGAATTTTATTTCAGTTTTTATTTTCCGCCAAAATAAACGCCAGGTCGACGGTCTTCAAATACGGGAATACGTCCGCGAACCTCATCTACCAGAGATGGACGAATAATTCCGGTCACGATCTCTTCCCCTTCGCCACCTTCAGCCACAATCTCACCCCAAGGATCAATGATGAGGGAATGTCCGAAAAATTCGGTCTCTCCCCCTTTACCTACACGATTACATGCGATCACATACATCTGATTCTCAATCGCTCGTGCGGTAAGCAACGTACGCCAGTGGTGCAGACGAGGTTTCGGCCATTCGGCGGGTACAATCAATGCCTTGGCACCATTCAAAGCAAGGGTGCGGGCAAGCTCCGGGAACCGGATGTCATAACAGATCGAAGCACCCGCTGTAAGACCGTTCTGCAATTCAAAAATTTCAGGTTCCACACCAGGCTGTAAATATTTCTCCTCGTCCATCAGACGGAACAAATGTAATTTATCGTATCGTGTTACCTGTTTTCCTTCACGATCATAAGCGTACATTGTATTGTATATTTGACCATCCCGTTTCTCGGCAATCGAACCGCCAACGATGGAAATTTGATGTTTTTGAGCAAAAGCAGACAGCCATTCCCGAGATTTCTGGCCTTCCGGGTCAGCGAGTTCATGAATTTGAGTCAAAGCGTATCCGGTATTCCACATCTCAGGTAACACAGCCAGCCCCAGATCCGGATATTGTTCTACCGCACGCTTAAGCAACATCTGCATATGTTTATGATTGGCCTCAGGGTCTCCGAGCTGAATATCGCCCTGAATCAGGGCTACACGCATTTCTCCCTGTTGTTTTTCTGTCATGACAAGCACTCCTCTGAACCGTAATACCTGCTATCATAGCTTGATCCTCTTGAGGACTGCAAGCCTGTTTTTATTATGAACTTGCACACAACAACTCAGGGAGCAGGGTCAACAATCGATCACTCGTGAGTGCATCACCCACATTCCATGTTGACTCCTCCACAGGATATACCCGTCCATTCTGCACAGCCGGAAGGGCCTGCCAACTGGGACTTTTCATCAGCATCTCTGTAGCCTGCCTTGCCACAACTTCCTCAGGCAGCATAACAAACACATGATCTCCCGCGTACTGACGTACCGCTTCAGCCGAAATTTCCTTATAGGCTCTACCTGCCGCAAGTGCTTCCTTCACTTTGGTAACTGGACTGAATCCCATTGGATGATATAACATAGGCGCCAGACCGATATTGCCCATAACAAATAATCGTGCACCCCGATGGTATGTAAATACGGATGCCGTTTCCCCCTCTTCAATCACAGTATGGATCTTCGCCCACATCTGCTCAGTACGCTCCGCATAGGAGGTTAGCCATTGTTCAACCTGCGGTTGTCTGCCAAACCAGTTGCCCAATCTGCGCATTCGTTCTTCCAACGTGGCATGTGAATTGTAAGCAAGCGTCGGTGCAATCCGGTAAAGTTGTTCATACTGCTGTTCATTGCTGCTATCAAAAATAATCAAATCCGGCTTCATGATAACAGCGGCTTCCACATTAACTGGAGCGACCGCGTCATATGTCCGATCTTCCAGTAACTGAATGCCCAACATCAGCAGATCCCCAGCGGAATCTCCGTAATACATAATTCGGTCCGGATTTACTGGAATATTCACATCATGACCCAACCAATCCTGTACCAGTCTCTGCTGCTGAATCGATCTGTCATATTGACGAGGAGATAATCCCGTCATTTGGCGAAAACGCCTGCTGAAATAATACTCATCCTTAAACCCAACGCGGCTCGCTATATCCCGAAGTGGTTCATCTGATTTGCGAAGCCAGTCCTTGGCATGTTTGATGCGAACATGATTCACATAATCGAGCGGCTTGTGACCCGTGAGTTGTCTGAAAAGGGTCGTATATTGTACAGGTCTGATCTCCGCAAGACGTGCCAGTTTCTGTACAGTGATTTCTTCAGCATAATGGTCGTCTACATACTGAATCGTACTGTGTAGTCTTGCCTCCATACTCTGTTCCGTCTTTGGAGAAGTGTACCGGGTAATGATCATCTCCATCCATTTTTGGAACTGTGCATTCAAATGACTGTATTCGGCATCTGTTTTATAATTCCGAATGACATACATCTGCTCCAGCAGCCCACTTAACGGAGCATAGGGATAACCATTCAATTGGTTTCTGTGCTCAAATACAGGGCGGGTAAAGAGTTCGGGATCACCCGTCAACACATGAATAACATCAAAAGCCATTATGATATATTTTAATTCCGAGTTATTACGATGTTCAATCTGGTACCCCTCTCCCGGAGAAAGCGGATAAACACATCCCGTAGTAAACGGAAACTGTTCATGTCCAATATATAAACGCCCATCCCCTTCTTCACAGATCAGGAAGGTATGTTTCTCGCAAGCAACTTCCAGCATCACCTGTTCAGGTCGTTCAATTCGACGTTCCAGATGATCCAGCCGAAACATGAATGCTGAAAAGAACAACGCTCCCCCATCGGCATCCAAAGCCTGCATGTCGGTTCACCTCGTTTTTCTAAAATGAGAATAATTATCAATCATTCTGTATGGTCTGATTATAAGCGAGCGATAGTCAATAATCCAGATATGAGTTTAATCAGCAAAAAAGAGCGTTCAACGAAATGTTGAAGGCCCCTTTCACTTTTTTTATAACTGCATTACTCAAAGGTGTTACTGCTGCCTCACTAGCTCGTCACCATTATTGAATCATCTGTTTTGGCAGCTCTTGTAACAGCCACTCTCTGGAAAGAGCATCACTAGAAGCTTTTACGATATTAAAACGATATACTTTTCCTTCTTTCACCGCAGGCAGGTTCTTCCAGATTGTACTATCCAGCAATTCCTTGGTGGATTGCTTCGCATCGTCGGTCACAGGATCCAGAATAAATATCCGATCACCGGCAAATTCAGATAATTTTTCAGTTGAAATCTCTACAAATCCCATGTCTTCATCCAATACTTTCTGGATTTCCGCGGTTGGCTTCAGCCCGTCTTTTCCGTATAACAACTGTGGCAATCCTGCACCCGCCATGACAAACAGACGATTCCCGGGATACATGGTGAATACCGAAGCAGTCTCCCCTTCTTTTAATCCGTTCTCATGAAGTTGCGTCCACATCTCTTCCGTCGCTTTTTGATGAGCCGTAATCCAATCCTCCGCTTCTTGCTTCTTATTCAACAAATCGCCAAGGATACGCATGCGATCTTCTATTAAACCAAATGAATCAAATGTAACCGTGGGTGCAACCTTTGCGATCTGATCATATTGAGCCTTGTCACTGTTGGAAAAAATAATCAGATCGGGATTCAGGTCTAACGCCTTTTCCACACTGATCGGAAATCCTACATCTTCTGCCTGAGCAACCTGATCATCAAATACGGTTCCCTCTTGACGAAGTATGCCGACAGGAACAACACCAAGCGCGAGCAGATCCCCTGTAACTTCTCCATGATAGATAACTCGCTTCGGATTTACAGGAATCTCAACTTCGTGGCCAGTCCAGTCTTTGAATATCCGGGTCTCGCCCTCATTCGTCTCTTCCACTGCAGTCGTGGTCTCTGTGGTTTCTGTGGCTACTTTGGAATCATCTGCGCCAGCAGCAGGTGTTGCAGCCTGATTTCCACAAGCAAGTAGCAGGATGGATAACCATGTGATCGTTAATAATACTCCCGTATTTCGTATGCCCTTTTTCATTTCTATTTCTCCCCCTATATCATGTGCGTTATGCTAGAAATTAATGATATTGATTATCATTATCGGATATTATCATAAAACATGGCTTCTCTCAGCTCAATGGACAAAACTAAATGAGCACTTTCAGTTTTGTACAATACTCCGCTCTTTGCTCCTATGTACTGTATATTCAAGTGCATTTCCCTCTATACAGCTCGGGATTTGCGTGATAAATTAATGAGAACTATTTGCCATTATTAATAACCGGAGTGATGAATATAATGACCCAATCAGACCATACATCTGCTCGTTCAGCTTTTAAGATACCGACTTCTGATATGATGACACAGCTGCCAACGCAATTTTTTGCTACCCTTGTTCAAAATGTAAATCGTGAAATCGCAAGTGGACATGACGTGATTAATCTGGGTCAGGGGAACCCGGATACACCTACACCACCTCATATTGTGAAAACTCTGCAAGAGTCGGCTGAGAATCCCCTCTACCACAAATACTCCCCTTTTAGAGGGTACTCTTTCCTGAAGGAAGCTGTCGCCAAACGTTATAAGGAAGATTACAACGTTGATCTGGACCCCGAGACTGAAGTAGCCATTCTGTTCGGAGGAAAAACCGGATTGGTTCAGTTACCTCAGGTCCTGCTTAACCCCGGGGACACCGTTCTCGTTCCAGATCCCGGCTACCCGGATTACTGGTCTGGTGTTGCACTCGCTAAAGCAAACATGTCATTTATGCCTTTGCTGGAGTCCAACGCATTCCTGCCGGATTACGAAGCTGTTACAGCCGAAGATCGGGAGAAGGCCAAGCTGATGTTCCTGAACTATCCCAACAACCCAACGTCAGCAACGGCACCCCTTTCGTTCTACGAAGATACGGTTGAATTTGCCATTCAAAATCAAATCGTAGTAGCCAGCGACTTTGCTTACGGTGCAATTGGATTTGACGGACATCGTCCCGTAAGTTTCCTGCAAGCCCCTGGTGCCAAAGAAGTGGGCATTGAATTCTATACGTTATCCAAAACGTACAATATGGCTGGATGGCGTGTTGGATTCGCGCTTGGCAATGCGGAGATTGTTTCTAAAATCAATCTGCTTCAAGATCATATCTATGTCAGTCTCTTCGGTGGAATTCAGGCTGCGGCAACGGAAGCACTTACTGGCTCTCAGGAATGTGTTACTTCGCTCGTTTCACGTTACGAATCCCGTCGCAATGCATTTTATGACGCTCTTTCCTCGATTGGCTGGCAAGCTTCGAAACCCGCAGGTTCATTCTTCAGCTGGTTACCTGTACCTCCAGGTTATACCTCCGCTTCATTTGCAGACTTGTTACTGCGAGAAGCCAAGGTAGCCGTAGCCCCAGGTATTGGTTTTGGTTCGCATGGCGAAGGCTATGTTCGCGCGGGGCTGTTAAGTGATGAAAACCGATTACGCGAAGCTGCCCAGCGGATTGGCAAGCTGAATTTATTCAAGTAATTTACAGGACGATACCCCCTTTGCATATGCCAAGTTTCCATGGTATGTTATAAGAAATATTGAACGAAACGTGATGACGGGACCAGTAAGAGAATATCAGTCGCGCCCAGAGAGTAAATTCCACCCTGCTGAAAGAATTTACCGCGGCTCTTCTCTGAAACCTACCCCTGAGCGGCCTGTTACGTGCAGGACAGTGCCTTCTGTTACAGGGCATGAAGCCGGATGATCTAATCATCAATAAAGGTGGTACCGCGGAAGTAACGAACTTTCGTCCTTTTTAACTAAAGGGCGGAAGTTTTTTTTGTACCCGCTAAAGCCTGCTCCAGAAGCACTTATTAATCATGTTTAAGGAAGTGAAACCATGACTTCACGTATTGTAGTTAAAATTGGAAGCAGCTCGCTTACAACGGAAGAAGGCGGTCTGGATCGCAGTTCGATTACTTTTTTTGCCGGAGAAATTGCAGCATTGGCTGATCAGGGCCATGAAGTACTTCTGGTCACCTCAGGAGCGGTAGCGGCCGGATTCCGGGAGATCGGCTACCCTCAGCGCCCCAAACTGCTACATGAGAAACAAGCCGCAGCGGCCGTTGGGCAGGCATTACTGATGCAGGCATATCAACAGGCTTTTGCAGCGCACCGCGTTACTACGGCGCAAATTCTGTTAACTCGTACAGACTTTCACAGTCGTAAACGTATGGGTAATGCAGGCATGACCGTAGAAGAACTGCTTAAACAGCGAGTGATTCCGATTTTTAATGAGAATGATACAGTGTCGGTGGACGAATTGAAGTTTGGTGATAACGATCTGTTGTCCGCATTGGTTGCAAACCTGGTGAAGGCACAGCATCTGATCATTCTTACGGATACCAACGGCCTGTACACCGCAGATCCGCGTAAAGATCCTTCTGCCGTACGTTACGACCGCATCCCCGAGATAACGGCGGAGATCTATGCTTTTGCCGGTGGTTCAGGATCATCGGTTGGTACAGGCGGAATGCGATCCAAAGTTGATGCAGCCAAGGTTGCAACACGTGGAGGCGTACCTGTATTCGTGGGAAGTGTGAAAGAACCTGGAGATATGCAGAAGGCGGTTGAGGGCACGGGCAAAGGAACTTACTTTGAGACACGACTCGCTTCGCTATCCCGTAAAAAGCAGTGGCTTGGCTTCATGTCTACTCCGCTGGGAACCGTCGTTGTGGATGATGGTGCTGAAGAAGCACTTGTCCATGGGGGCCACAGTCTTCTACCTGTAGGCGTCAAGCGGGTACTGGGAACTTTCCATGCAGGAGACGTCGTAGAGGTCATTGGTATGGATGAAACCTTGCTCGGTCGCGGTATTGTCAATTATGATGATGACCAGCTTCGACTCATTGCCGGACTTCCCAGTGGCGAAGTGATGAAACAACTCGCTAGCATCCACAGACTTGAAGTTATTCATAGAGACGAATGGATTACGTTAAAATAAACATGAAGCTATATAGTGGTTGGAATACTCAACTTTATATATATGAGGAGGAATTACGATGAGTGAAGTCAGAGAAAAAGCCAGCAAAGCCCAAGCAGCGGTTCCACAGCTGAACCGATTGAATACAGAACAGAAAAATACGGCCCTGCGTGTCATGGCAGATGCTTTGATTAAGGAGACGGATTCCATCATTACGGCAAACGCCGAAGATCTGGCACGAGGCAGAGAACAAGGCACGCCGGAATCCATGCTGGATCGACTCGCCCTTAATAAGGAGCGGATCGCAGGCATAGCTGAAGGGTTACGTCAGATTGCGGATCTGCCTGATCCAGTCGGCGAAGTGTTAGAGACATTTACCCGTCCAAACGGATTACATGTTGAAAAATTAAGAGTGCCGATTGGCCTGATTGGCATCATCTACGAAGCTCGTCCTAATGTAACTGTAGACGCAGCCGGATTATGTCTCAAAACAGGTAATGCAGTGCTTCTGCGCGGCGGCTCCTCTGCCCTGTCCTCCAATCGTAAAATTGTGGAGGTGCTGCATCAGGCACTCACAACGACAGACATGCCTGCTGATGCTTTGCAATTGGTTGAAGATGCAGATCGTGCTTCCGTAGATGAGATGCTCAAGTTGAACGGACTGCTGGACGTCATCATTCCACGCGGAGGAGCTTCCCTCATTCGTAATGTGGTTGCCAACGCAACGGTACCTGTCATCGAAACTGGAGCGGGCATTTGCCATACCTATGTGGATGAATCAGCCGATCCAGTTATGGCAGCCGAAATTGCCATCAATGCCAAGGCACAACGTCCATCCGTATGTAACTCCATGGAAACGTTGCTGCTGCATACCGCATACGCGGAAGAGCATCTGCCTGCTCTTGCCGAGCAATTCCGTGAGGCCAATGTGGTCTTAAAAGGTTGCGACACGGTGCGCCGTCTTGTTCCTTCTGTCCTTGAGGCAACCGAGGAAGACTATGCGACCGAGTACAACGACTATATTTTAAATATCCGGGTGGTCGAGAACCTGGATGAAGCGATGCAGCACATCGCACATTACGGAACCAAACATTCCGAGTGTATCGTAACCCGGGATACAGCCCATGCAGAGCGCTTCATGCATGATGTGGATGCAGCAGCCGTCTATCACAATGCGTCCACACGTTTCACCGATGGATTTGAATTTGGCTATGGAGCCGAAATCGGAATCAGTACCCAGAAACTGCATGCACGTGGACCGATGGGACTTCCAGCACTCACGTCAACCAAATATCGGATTACAGGCAATGGACAGATTCGTCAATAATATCCCAGCACCAGTTATATAGGAGGAACGATAAATATGAGTCAAGAGCAACAGACGTTACTACAACAGAAGATTACTTTCCACGGAGCAGGCGCGATGGCTGAAGCCATCGTGCGCGGACTGATCTCCCGCCTAGTCGTTCGTCCTCAGGATATTACGATGCTGAACCGCAGCAACCAGAAACGTCAGGAGGAGCTCAGCACCCGTTATGCTGTACATACCGGAACTGCCTCGCAATCCTTGGATCACCTTGCCTCCACTCCGGTCATTGTACTCTGTATGAAACCCAAAGATGCTGCTGCAGCGCTGCGCGAACTTGGGCCACTGTTATCACCGGATCAACTGATCGTATCTGTCATTGCCGGATTATCAATCCGCACGATGCAGTCCTTGCTTGGTCGTAAACAACCGATCGCGAGAACCATGCCGAACACATCCAGTACCATTGGACTCGGTGCAACCGGGCTTGCCTTCTCTGCGGAGATTACGGATGAACAGCGCAGTACGGTGATGACCATGTTTGAAGCGGTTGGTATCGTAACCATCGTACCTGAAGATAAACTCGAAGTGCTCACTGGGATTTCCGGAAGCGGCCCTGCTTATGTATACTATTTAATGGAGGCCATGATTGCCGCAGGTATTCGTGGTGGCTTATCCAGCCAGCAATCTCGTGATCTTACTGTTCAGACGGTGCTGGGCGCGTCACGTATGGTACAACAAACCGGTTTGGAACCGATGAAGCTTCGTAGTGATGTGACATCCCCGGGAGGGGCAACCCAGGCAGCACTGAAAACGCTGGACGAAGGAGATTTCTTTGAAAATGTAATCGCAGCCGTCAACCGCTGTGCAGAGCGCTCACGGGAGATGGGAGCTGCTTTGGAAGGGGATTTAAAATGAATAACATGTGCACAGCCACATATCGTCTGCATGATGATCATGCAGACTTTCGCAAGAAGGCTCAGTCTATCGCGATTGGCATGACCGTGGGTAGTTGGACTGAGTTGCCGCAAGCCCAGCGTGAAGCGATGCAGAAACATCTGGGTGAAGTAATCAACGTAGAAGTAAATGAAGCTGAAGGAATGGCTGCGGGTGAGCGTTACGCCGATATTACCATCGGATATCCTGATGTTAACTTCAGCCGTGATATCCCTGCCCTGCTCGTGACGGTCTTTGGCAAAATCTCAATGGATGGCCGGATCAAATTAACAAAGCTTGGTTTCTCGGATGGCTTCCTGAGTGCATTCCCGGGACCCAAGTTTGGACTGAATGGTGTTCGTGATCTGCTTGGTGTGCATGATCGTCCACTGTTAATGAGTATCTTTAAGTCAGTTATCGGACTGGATGCAGATGAACTGCGTGAACAATTTATTCGTCAGGCCCTTGGGGGCGTTGATCTGATCAAGGACGATGAGATTCTGTTCGAAAATAAATTGACACCTATCGAAAAAAGAGTCGAGGTCTGCATGAAAGCTGCCGAACAGGCACGCCAGGAGACCGGCAAGAAACTTCTGTATGCAACCAATCTTACAGGACCTACATCTCGTCTGAAGCAACAAGCTGAACGCGCTATTGGTGCAGGAGCCAATGCCCTGTTATTCAACGTATTGTCTTACGGATATGATGTGCTGCATGAACTCAGCAGTGATCCTGACATCAATGTGCCAATTATGGCTCATCCTGCTCTTGCGGGAGCACTGTATCCTTCACCACATTACGGCATGTCGGCTTCGGTTGTACTTGGTCAGTTGATGCGTCTTGCAGGTGCCGATCTGGTGCTCTTCCCTTCTCCTTATGGTTCGGTTACGATGCCGAAGGAAGAAAATATGGCGATCACGGAGCAATTACTGACAGCCGATCTGCCAGTACGAACCAGTATGCCAGTGCCTTCAGCCGGTATCCATCCAGGCCTTGTACCGCTCATTTTGCGCGACTTTGGCACGGATGTCATCGTTAATGCTGGTGGCGGTATTCATGGACATCCTATGGGCACTGAGGCAGGCGGACGTGCATTCCTGCAAGCCATTGAGGCAGCTCAACGTTCCATTCCACTCGCGCAGTATGCAACCGAGCATCCGGAGCTAAAAAGTGCATTGGATCTGTGGGGTGGCGAACGATGAGAAGTGATAAAAAAACAGTCATTTTCTGTGACTTTGACGGTACGATTACGCTCTCGGACAATATTGTCGCAATCATGAAACATTTCAAGCCTGAGGGCATTGAAGCGATTATGAAAGATACAATTGAGCAAAAAATCTCGCTGCGTGAAGGTGTTGGAGCCATGTTTGCTCTGTTGCCTGCATCGCAGAAAGATGAAATTGTGGAATTTGTGCTTGGACAAGCGGGGATCCGTGAAGGATTCAGCGAGTTTCTTGACTACGTTCGCAGCGAAGATATCGAATTCAATGTGAGCAGCGGTGGTATGGACTTTTTCATTGAACCGTTACTCGCACCATTTCATATCCCGCAGGATCATGTCTATTGCAACGGAGCTGACTTCTCGGGTGAAACCATTAAGATTGAATGGCCGAATCCCTGCCAGCCTCCTTGTGAGAATGGCTGCGGCATGTGCAAAACAACAGTCATTCGTACCTTCCCGGAAGAACAATACAATCGAATCCTCATTGGAGACAGTCTGACGGATTTTGAAGGTGCCAAAATTGCCGACCTCGTCTACTCCCGCTCTATTTTAACGGACAAATGTATTGAGCTGGGTGTAGACCATGTGCCATTCGCTACCTTTTACGATATCATCGAAGATATGAAACAGAAGCAAACACAAGGAGTGCTGTAAACGATGGGCTTTGAAAAGATTACATTGGAACACAAACGTCAGGTCCTTGAAGAACTGGCTGATATTAAAGCGTTGTTTGCCGGTCGTAACTGGTTCCCCGGAACAAGTGGCAATCTGTCGATGCGTGTAGGAGACTTTGACCCGGAGCAATTTTATTTTGCGGTTACCGCCTCAGGCAAAGACAAATCACTTCGCACTCCGGAAGACTTTCTTTTTGTGGACAAACACGGCAAAGCAATTGAAACAACAACGTTGAAACCAAGTGCCGAAACATTGATTCACTGTGAAATCTATCGTTTGACGGGTTGTGGTGCTGTATTCCACGTGCATACCGTGTTTAACAACCTGATCAGTGAATTCTTTGGAGCAGATGGACACGTACCGATTCAAGGAATCGAATTGATCAAGGCTTTCAACATCTGGGAAGAAAATGCGGAGATTCGTGTACCCGTCCTGCCTAACTTTGCGGATATTCCATCTATCGCTGAATTGGTGCCAGGTGTACTTGATGCCAACGTACCAGGAATTTTGCTGCGTAACCACGGCATATATGCGTGGGGCAAGGATGCTTTTGAAGCGAAACGTCATCTGGAAGCGTTCGAATTCCTGTTCGAAGTGATGTACCGTCAACTTCTGCTGAAGGGCGCTACGAAATAGCAATCATTTATTCGAAATCAAAGTTGCACAACCAAAAACACGCCAGAGGCTGATATACATAGCCCTTGGCGTGTTTTTATGTTGTTGGATAACAGCGATTAGAAGGTTGCTCTGTCATCGTAGTGTCAGTGTAAATAATCTTTAGGTCACTCTACAGTCGATCATCCCGATCCTTGAATAAAAAGAGGCTGTCTGCTCCCTCATCATTTCGATGAGCAGCACTTTGGATACCCGTTCCCCGTTGCTTGCCAAACAGCAGTTTCAAGCCGCCAAAAATGAGCAGCAAGGATACAATGACGGTATTCAAATAGGAACGAATCTCGTATGTCATAAATGCATTAGGGAAGAGCTCATTCAGCTGTGGAAGGACAAGCCGGATCGTCAGGTAATATAGACCCAGCGCGGCAATCCCGAAACCAATCAGACGCTGATGGCGGGCCCAGTCCTTGAAGATCGGTTGATCAACCAAAGGCTCGCGTCCATAACGACTGGAGCACTGGAGCCCGTCAAAGAAGCTGTAGAACCAGATCAACGGAATCATGAACAGAAACACAGATAAGTGAAGCAGGTCCAGTACATAGATGCTGCCCAGGAACAGGAACATCAATTGCATGCCTCTTTTCTGCAATCCAAGATATAGATGACCTGCACCTGGAAAAGCGGATAGCAGCGTTGCAAGCACTTTGCTACGTCGTCCGGCTACTCTGCCCATCTCCAATTCCTCAAATAATGTCCGATCCTGCAACACCTCACCAGCCTGCTTACGGTGGACATGTTGCACCGCGTCAAACATGCAGTATACCCATATTACAGGCAGTATGAGTAGAAACATTAAAAATACGGATTCATTGGTGATCGATGCCACGAAAACCATCATGGCAAATGAACCAAAGAACGCCATCAAGAACGACAAACCGCGATGCAACAATCCCAGATGAAGGTGGCCCAATCCCGGAACAAATGAGAGCAAAATGGTGAAGAACCGTTCACCCTCACTGCCTTTTCGGTACATGGGTTGACCATAGGGGCCCTCAGGATGGCCATATTCACCACCTGGATGTTGATGCAGCTCATCTTCATTCATCTGCTCCATAGGCCCTTGCTGACCCATGTATGCTCCCTGGTAGGCTGCCCCTTGGTGTGGAGGCGCTCCATAAGCCGCACCGTATCCCCTATAATGTGCTTCTCGGGCAGAAGGTGTACGGAGCAGAACAATAACCATATCCAGCATGCTGATCCCCCAGAAGAAAGCAGCAAAAAGTGCACCGAAAATCAATAAATCTTGTTCATTAGTGACCATGGCTAACATGAATGAACCAACAGCTGTTCCGAAGAAAAGCAATGGATAGATCACAGCCCTTGCAGCCCGTCCCCAATACATGAAACCGAGACCTGGTATCAGGTTTAATAGAAATGCGAGTAATTTGTTACGATCTGAGTGCACAGTCGTCATCCTTTCTTTTCAGGCAATGCGAAACTATTTATGGTTTAGGCTTGAGGTTATCCAGCCATGAAGTGGCTGCCTCCGTCCATTTCTCGGTAAATGACCCTCTGTGGTCGCCATCCTGGAACTTGTGATATGGTGCTACCTTGTCAAAAAGTCCAGACGAGAGGAAGATCAATGTCAAACAGGCTGCTACCGCGTAATGGAACACTTTATGATCAAGCCAGCGCCGGTTTCGTCCAGCACGGGATTTGCGTTGTACCTTGGGTGATTGAATGCCCTCAATCCGATGCATGACTGAATCCGCAAACCCTGTTGGGTCATGTAGCGGAGGTAGTTCCCCATGGATAACGAGTGCTTCCAAATAACTGTCCATCGCATCCGGGTCTTCCAGCAAAAGCTGTTCCATTTGGTTCGCTTGAGTTTCACTCATATGGCCTTCAATATAATCAGTCCATTGCGCAGCGGTATACTTCTCCTGTTTACTCACGCCATTCATCCTCCTTCCAATTTTTTCGAATCCACTGCCGGGCACGATACAAGCGGGATTCCACAGTCTTCACAGCCACCTGTGCATCACTGGCAATCTGCTCATAATTTTTTTCGCTTAGATAATACGCAGTGATAATGTCACGATGCTGAGCAGGCAACTGATTAATTCGTTCGCGAAGTTTATCCTGACGTTCTTCACGAACGAGACGGGTAAGAACGTCTTCATCCCGTCCGGGCATATTGATTATTTTTTCTTCTCCACCCAGATCCTCAGCAGTTCGTCTGCCCAGCTTGCGTTTGGCATCAATCGCTTTGTGAAAGGCAATTCGGGTTAACCACGTTTTGAAACCTTCAGAACGGTAGTCGGGGAGAGACTTATACATCTGTATGAACGCCTCCTGAGCTGCATCCTGTGCTTCCTGATCGTTCCTGAGTACGGAATAGGCCACATGGTATACATGCTGGCTATATTTATCAATCAGAGTACGCATCTGGGATGTATCTCCTTGACGGATTTGTTCGATTACGCGCGTTTCATCAATAACTCTCCCCTCCTCTCCAATACAATAGACGATAGCTTGTGCGTTAACCCCTGCGTGATCTATCAAATTTTTGTAAAACAAAATGAAATCATTGCCTGAAAGGTTGATGTTGCTGATCACTCATCCAATCTTTAATCCAAAAAAAACAGGCACAGAATGACTTCTGGCCTGTTTCTTGTCCCTGCCTACGCTGGAATTAACGTCCACCATTACGAAACCGCTGTGTGTACGCCTTCGCGTCTTGAACGGTCTTGACACGATTGCGACTCCACTCAAGTAGTATTCGATCGATATACCGGAAATGTACTTTGCCTGCAAAAACCGCTTCCTTCAGAGCCATTAGAATCAATTCCTCTTGATAACGGTCCTGATCCAACCAGCCGGATATCGTCTCGCACTCCATTGGAGAGAGCGGACGTCCAAATTCTTTTTCAAAGATGGAGAACATGTTCCGTTCTTCCTCTTCTTTTTGAACACTGTTCGAATCTTGACGTGCTGAATTGCTACTCTGCTGCTCCGCACGGAATGCGGCTACTTCTTCAGCAGTGCACTTTGCAAGCTTGGCATATAATCCATGTAAATCATATCGCTCGTACTGGATGTCCCGTTCTTCGTCACGGTGCTCGTCAATAGCAATATACCCATCCCTCATCAGACGTTGCAACATTCTGGCAATGCCTTCAGGTGCAAGTCCCATGCGCGCCGCAAGCTCTTCAAGCGTGGGAAACTCATTGAACTCTGCCTGACGGAACCCTAGCAGTTGAATCAGAAGAAGCACTTCTGCATCTGATAGGCCAAGCTGGTGATAAAAACGTAACAAGGCATACGGCAGATGGGCTGTACCCGAAGTCATGCCATAAGCTGCTCCATCCAACCAAGCTTTGGATGTGGTGTCTTCCATAGACGCTCCTCGGTTAAGCATTAAGGGTACAGACGATAGAGCATACGTGGGAATGCGATTGTTTCACGTACATGATCCAATCCACAGATCCATGCTACCGTCCGCTCCAATCCCAGACCGAAACCGGAGTGAGGAACCGATCCGTATTTACGTAAATCCAGATACCATTGGTAAGCTTCATCCGAGAGATTGTGCTCCTCAAAACGTTGTTGCATCAATTCCGGATCATCGATACGCTGCGAACCGCCAATAATCTCTCCGTAGCCTTCTGGTGCAATCATATCAGCACAGAGAACAACTTCTGGGCGATTCGGATCTGGTTTCATATAGAAAGCCTTGATTCCAGCAGGGTAATGCGTGATAAAGACAGGTGTATTGTACTTCTCAGCAATAGCTGTTTCGTGTGGTGCACCAAAGTCTTCTCCCCAAGGAATATCAAAGCCTTGTCCATGCAGGAATTCAATCGCTTCATCATACGTAATACGCGGGAATGGAGCTACGATGCCTTCGAGTTTGGATACGTCACGACCGATAGATTCCAGTTCTGCACGGCAGTTTTTCACCACGGATTGAACAACATGAGCGATAAATTTCTCTTGTACGCGCAGACTTTCCTCGTGATCTACAAATGCCATTTCCGGCTCAATCATCCAGAACTCAATCAAGTGACGACGTGTTTTGGACTTCTCTGCGCGGAATGTTGGACCAAAGGAATATACTTTGCCCAGAGCCATGGCTGCGGCTTCCATATACAATTGACCACTTTGTGTCAGATAAGCATCTTCATCAAAGTATTTGATGTGGAACAGGTTCGTTGTTCCTTCCGCAGACGATGGTGTCAAAATCGGAGGATCAACTTGTGTGAATCCGTTACCATCAAAGAACTGCTGAACAGCGCGAATAATCTCTGCACGAATCACCATAACAGCACGTTGCTTCGTAGAACGAAGCCACAGATGACGATGGTCCATCAAGAAATCAACACCATGCTCTTTAGGCGTAATTGGATAGTTTTCAGTCAGGTGAATGATCTCAACCCCTGTAACAGTCATCTCGTAACCGGACGCACTGCGAGGTTCTTCACGAATAATACCTGTAACATACAAAGAGCTTTCTTGGGTCAGGCTCTTGGCATTGTTCCAGATCTCTTCACTAACTTCACTTTTCACAACAACCCCTTGGATATATCCGGTTCCATCACGCAGCTGCAAAAACTGAATTTTACCGCTGGAACGTTTGTTGTTAATCCAGGCACCGATTGTTACGGTTTCGCCCACATGCTCGTTCACATTACGAATTACACAATTCGTATTCATGCCCATATCTCCCCTTGGTTCCTGAATTTGAAAATGCAGCGGGCAGGCTTATGCCTGTCCTCTGCACTTCCTTGTCATTCTATATTTACTTTACAGTTAGATTACTGAGAATTCAATACGATTCGGTGTGTATCACGTGCAATTACCAATTCTTCGTTTGTTGGCACAACGAGAACTTCCACTTTGGAGTTCGCTGTTGTAATCCGGCGTGGTTCGCCAGAACGAATGGCATTCAACGCTTCATCCAGTTCAACACCCAGATAAGTGAGTTGCTCACATACTTTTTGGCGAAGTACAACGGAGTTCTCACCTACACCAGCCGTAAAGACGATCACGTCTACACCGTTCATTGCAGCTGCATATGAGCCGATGTATTTACGCAGACGGTATTCGTACATTTCAAAAGCAAGCGTGGAGTTGGCATCGCCATTCTCCATACCTTCCGTAATCTCACGCATGTCACTGCTGATTCCGGAGATCGCAAGCAATCCACTGTGTTTGTTCAACATGGAGTTCACTTCACTTACGCTCAGTTCTTCCTTGTTCATTACATAAGGTACGATGGCTGGGTCAAGGTCACCAGAACGCGTTCCCATCATCAATCCTTCAAGCGGAGTCATACCCATCGAAGTATCAACGGATACGCCACCTTTAACTGCTGTTACACTACCGCCGTTACCGACGTGACAAGTGATAATTTTCAGATCTTCCACTGGACGATCCAGATATTCAGCAGCTGCCTTGCTTACGAAATCATGGGAAGTACCATGTGCGCCGTAGCGACGTACTTTATATTTTTTGTAAAGTACACGCGGAATAGCATACAGGTAAGCTTTTTCAGGCATCGTCTGATGGAATGCTGTATCAAAGACCATAACTTGTGGCACACCAGGCATATTTAATTCAGCCGCACGAATACCCATCATTGCTGCAGGGTTATGAAGTGGAGCCAAGTCGAACAAACGACGAATTTCAGCTTTGGCAGCATCATCTACTAATGCAGATTCTTTAAATGCTTCACCACCGTGAACAACACGGTGTCCAACAGCTTGAATTTCACTTACAGAATCCAGTACACCATTTTCTTTGTGAGTCAAAATATCAATGACTTTACGGATCGCTGTTGTATGCTCCAGAATCTCACTAACTTCTGTAACATCCTCACGGCCTGTCGGTTTGTGTGTCAAGATGGAGGAATCCATTCCGATCCGTTCTACCAAACCTTTAGCCAGTACAGATTCGTCAGTCATATTATACAGTTGATATTTGAGCGAGGAACTCCCCGCATTAATTACGAGTACTTTCACAGTCGGTCACCATCCTTGTCGTACTTGAAGAATCCTTCGCCTGTTTTGGCACCCAGGTGTCCTGCACGCACCATTTTCTTCAGGACTGTAGAAGGACGATATTTCAATTCTCCGAATTCACGGAACATTCTTTCGAGTGCAGCTTCAACAGAATCCAATCCGAAACGGTCAGCCATTTCGAGTGGTCCATGTTGGAAGTTGTATCCGATACGCATTGCATCATCGATATCTTCAGCAGATGCAACACCTTCTTGCAATACATGCAACGCTTCGTTAATCAGCAGGCAGATCAAGCGGGAAGTTACGAATCCAGGTGATTCATAGATCATGACTCCTTTTTTGTCCGCTACTTCTTCAACAAAACGTCTGGTCTCTTCGAATGTTGTATCCGAAGTTTTCAGTCCACGAATAATCTCTACAAGATCAACCCGGGATACCGGGTGAATAAAGTGCATACCAATAACACGCTCTGGGTATTTGGTCGAGCTTGCAAGCTCGGTCAAACTCAGCGTGGATGTATTACTTGCCAGAATGACATTGCTTGGACAAACTTGGTCCAGTTGGCTGAATACTGCTTTTTTCGCATCCAGATCTTCTGAAATTGTCTCAATGACCATGTCGCAAGTTCCAAGTTCAGCTAAATGAGCTACCTTGGTGATACGGGAAAGAATTAATTTCTTCTCCGCTTTTGTAATCGCCCATTTCTCCAGTTGTTTATCCAGATTGGTTTCGATCATGTCATATGCATGATCCAGCTTTTGTGTTGTATGCTCCACGAGAAGCACATCAAGTCCTTTGGCTGCGAGCATCTGGGAAATACCTTGCCCCATCGTACCGCCGCCGACAACTCCTATTTTTTTGAAAAACATGGTTCTGCTCCATCCTTTCGGTTCTCTATTTCTCTATTGTACCCTGTTCGCCGAAAATTACAAATTTCGACCCAACATATAATAATATCTTAGCACGAGTGAAATGTAAAAAAAAATAACCAGCATAAATAAATTATGCTGGTAGAAGGGCACTGTCACGAAATTGACAACGAAATTGCTCGCCAGATAAAACTTCCTCACGAATCAAAATGTCGAGTGAATTGTCGAAAATTGTCCGTTGTTCTTCAAGCAACCGCTTTGTCTGCTCCATCAGTTCTTGCAGAATTAATTTATTCTCTCGCATCAGTTCCTCGGTTGTGACCATATCCATGTTCACAATCCCAAGTGAAGTCAACCCCGAAGCCATCATCGTCTGTACAACATTGGTTGCCTGATCAAAGTCATTGCGTGAACCCGTGGAACGACCACCGTAGTACATTTCCTCCGCAGCTGCTCCTCCGAGTGCAATCATGATCTGCTCTTCCAGAAAGCGCTTCGTATAGAGGAACTGTTCCTGTTGCGGGTTATGACGTACATATCCCAGCGCCTGACCACGCGGACTAAGTGCCACCTGACTAACACTGCCTGGACGAACGAGTTCAGCCATAATGGCATGTCCCAACTCATGAATGGCGACCCTTTTCTTCTCTTCCACGCTGGACTCACGGTCTGTCTTCTCACCCATCATGACTTTATCAATAGCCAGGGACAAATGCCGCTGTTCAATGTTTAACAGCCCGTCTCTCATGGCGTATATTGCTGCTTCGTTCATCACACTTTCGAGCTGTGCACCGGAGAAACCATATGATTCTTCCGCTGTTTTCTCCAGATTAACTTCCTTCAACAGAGGTTTGTTCATTGCATGCAGTTCCAGAATATGCTTTCTGCCCTTTTTGTCAGGCAAGTCCACTTGAATGTGGCGGTCAAAACGTCCCGGTCGCGTCAGGGCGCTATCCAGCATCTCTTTACGGTTCGTTGCAGCGATAACCAGAATTCTTGGCGTATCGGAAGAATAGATTCCATCCATTTCCGTCAGGAGCTGATTGAGGGTCTGATCATATTCACGCTGTTGACCACCCTCACGTTTCCCCCCGATGACATCGATTTCATCGATAAAGATAATAGCGTTTTCCTTATTTTCCTTGGTGGCACGGGTTCTCGCGTCCTTGAACAAATCCCGAATTCTGCTGGCACCCACACCAACATACATTTCCACGAACTCACTACCCGATGCTGCTACAAAAATAGAATCGGTGTAATGGGCAGCAGCCTTGGCCATCAACGTTTTCCCTGTCCCTGGAGGGCCCGTCAGCAAGATCCCTTTTAACGGGCGAATCCCGAACTTCCGGATTTCTTCATGTTTGATGAGAAAGTCAAGCGCTTCACGCAATTCCTGCTTAGCACTGTCCTGTCCACCAATTTCTTCAAAAGTAAGCTTGGAAGGTCCTTTTTTCTTCCGTTTACGTTCCTGTGCAGCGCCTACTGTAATCCCGCCACGCATTTGCATCATGAACAGCAAAGCTCCGACAAGCACTGCTGCAATCAGGATCGGAACAATATTAACACCAGTAAAAGCAAGGAAAATAATCAATACGGGAAAAAATCCGATGGCAACTTCTTTTGTCCACTTAGGCATTAGGCCACACTCCTATCTGACCGGGCACACGCGGCAGAATAATAAACTTGCTGGCATCTCCGTCTCTGAGACTGACATATACATTGTTGTCATCCATCGCTGTATTTACCTTAATTCCATTCGTCGCCATCTTTGACAACGTTGGTGTAATCTCGGTGTATTGCTTGTTCTCCATCGCCTGAGCTACGGTGAACATCGCATCACCCCACCAACTTTCCAGTGCTTCACTGGAATGATCCACAACATCCAACTTTAGTGAGCGTGTTCCAATCAGGGTCTGTCCTTCTTTGTGAATATATTGTACCAGTCTGCCCAAATCAACATCAGGTTGCAGATCAAGTTTCAATTGTACGTCATTGCGGTTAATAGTTAATTGAACGTCATTGACTCCATCGTACTGGGTTACCATTTTCTCAATCGGATTCTGCACAGCCACCTGACGATATACAAACCAACCTCCAAACAACACAACGGCTGAAATGACGGCAGTTATAGCAATAGGCAATACTTTTAGCTTCAAGTGAATTACCCCTCCCAGAATTTGGCCCAACCTACTGGCTTATTGGTATATACGAATATTTGAACATTGACTCCTGCGATAATTTCGACAGGTTTATTTGTTTTGAATGTAACTTTGAGTACATATCTGAGTATATCACATCGTATATACAATTTCGAAGGCGAAAATATGAATAAATTATTAATTTTAACTATTTAAATCAAATATATTTACAGGCAACACAAAGAACCGGTTCAGTCGGATATCCGTCTGCCGGTTCTTTCATTTCTTTAATTCTCTAGTTATGTCACTCTATTTGTTCTAGCTGTTCGGGAGTGTGTAGACCAGGTCCACCTGTTCTCCGTTGCTAAAACGATAAAAGCGATAGTGGTTATGCGTACCGTCTTTATAATACACTTGCCACACATATATTCCATTCACAACTCCGGGCATGATTCGTTTAATCTCACCGGCAGGAACTTCAGAACTGAAGCGATTGCGTATCTGCGCTTCGGACATGCCATTCTGCAGCAGCTCACTGTGTACAGCGTTTGCACCCTTAACCGGTTGATTGTTTGCATCGAATTTAACCCAGACCATAACATCCTGGTTATCCTTGTTTTTGCCGATCAGGGTCCAGTAGATGTTGTCAGAGCCTTCTTTGTCTCCCCAGATGTACTTGCGCAATTCATCATAGGATGTAATGCCCAGTTTCTCCTGTGCTGCTTGTATGGCGAGCGCTTCTTCCTTGCGTTGGTCCTGCGTGACATGGACGTAATAACGCTGAAGTCCAAACAGAATCAGAACCAGTGCAAGCAGCGAAATCCATATCCACTTCTTTTTTTTCTTCAAAAGCCGAACTTCCTTTCCCTATGATGCTCTGTCCTGCAATTAACGAGCAAGCAGACCATCAAATGCCAATTGAGACTCACGCAAAATGCGTTCTTCATCCAGCGTCAGACATTCGCCATGTTTCACCACTTGTTTTCCATCCACCCATACGTGCTCAACATCTTTGGCAGAAGCCGAGTAGATCGTATGTGAGATCAGGTCTGTATGTGGATAGAAATGTGCCTGTTCAATGTCCAAGGCGATAAAGTCAGCCTTCATGCCAACCTGGAGTGCTCCGGTATTGTTCAAGAAGATAGATTTGGCACCGTATGACGTTCCGAGTAATAACGCTTCGCCTGCTGGCACTGCCGTCGGGTCACCAGATACACCTTTGTGAATCAATGCAGCCAGTCTCATTTCCTCGAACATATCCAGGTTGTTGTTGCTTGCCGGTCCGTCTGTTCCGAGTGACACGGTAACTCCAGCTTTCAGCAACGCAGGTACCCGCGCAACACCGGAAGCGAGTTTCAGATTACTTCCCGGGTTATGGGATACAGCCACATCATGGCGGGCCAGAATCTCAATCTCTTCGTCATTCAGATGCACCGCATGTGCAACCAGGGATGGACGAGAGAAAAAGCCCAGTTTCTCCAGATGTGCCACAGGACGCAGTCCATAATCAGCCACGTTCTGCTCGACTTCACGAAGCGTTTCCGACATATGTGTATGAAGGGGAAGGTTTAGGTCGTTCGCGACCTGCACAAGCTTCTCTATGTAGTCAGGAGGGCATGTATATGGGGCGTGTGGCGAGATTACGGTTGTAATGCGACCATCTGCCTGTCCATTCCACTCACGTGCAAACGCTGCCGACTCCTCCAGCTTCCGCAATTGTTCTTCTTCCGAGCACAGCCCGATTACACCACGTGCCAGTGCTGCTCTAACGCCGGATTGCTCCACAACTTTGGCAACTTGATCCATGTGATCGTACATGTCCAGGAACGCTGTAGTTCCGCCTTTCAACATTTCAAGCACTGATAGCGAAGTTCCCCAATATACATCTTCTGAAGTCATTTTCGCTTCCATCGGCCACATTTTTTCCTGCAACCATACTTGCAATGCAAGATCGTCTCCGTGCCCTCTGAGCAACGACATCGCTGCATGACCATGCGTATTGATCAGACCCGGCAGGAAGAACAGTCCTTTTCCATCCACTTTGGTACAATTTTTGTCTTCATCCGGCAATGTCTCACCAATATGCACAATCTTGTCATTCTCAACAACCATGTATCCGTGGACCACGTTCCATGTTGTGCCGCCTTCATTAACGGCAAATTTGCCGTTGTGAATTACCCATCTATTTGTTGTCATCTTCCTCGTCGTCCTTTCCAGTCTCCAAGTAATAGGCCAAACTAAGCAGATCCGTTGTAAAGTCAGCATGGTGAATGCGGATATGCGGCGGTGTTTTTAGAATGGTTGGTGCAAAATTAAGGATCGCTTCAATTCCTGATTCAATAAGCTGATCGGCTACATTTTGGGCTTCCGTATCCGGAACCGTGATAATTCCGATGCGAATATTTTCCGTTTTAACCGCTTCCGTCAATTCATCCATTGGTTTTACCGTCAAACTGTTGATTTGACTACCAATCTTCGGTCCGTATGCATCAAATACTGCAACAATCTTCATGTTGTCTTTCAGATATGCGTTGTAGTTGGACAAGGCCTGTCCTAGGTTACCCGCGCCTACCAGAGCTACATTAATTTGCTGATCAATTTTGAGAATGTGACGAATTTTCTCGATCAAATAGGATACATCATACCCGATCCCTTTACGACCAAAATCACCGAAGTAAGCCAGGTCTTTACGAATTTGGGCCGGATTCAGATCCAGCCTCTGTCCAAGCTCTTGAGAAGAAACAGTAGCCACCTCACGCTGATGCAACTCGTTCAAATAACGCAAGTATACAGGCAGACGTCGTACCACCGCTTCCGAAATTTTATCCGATTTCATTCTTGCTCCCCCTTACCAAGGCCACGATAAAATAATAGATGAAAAGATGAGCATTCTGTATAAAACTCAAAGATAAACGTGACATTTTATACAGAATGCTCCTTGTAATTTGGGTTATAAGTTCTTACGTGCAACTGCTTTAATCGGATACGGAAATATCTAATAAAGTTTAACGCCAAACGATAGTGTCATGCAATGATATAACGAACAAAACAACCATTATTTTTGTTCATTAGCAGGTTTTTCCAACCACTCGGTAATTCGTGGAACCATTTGCTCCGTGAGCATGTGCTCCATTTTGGGACCAGGTAATGAATATAAAAAGAATTTACCATAATACGCTTCAATCACCCGTGTATCATAAACAATGACAATTCCTCTGTCCTTTGCTGTACGCACCAATCGGCCAAATCCCTGTTTGAAACGAATGACCGCTTGTGGCACGGACAGTTTCATGAACGGATTTTTCTTCTGTTCCTGAAGCAACTCACTCTTGGCTTCCACCAACGGATGATTCGGTGGCTGGAAAGGCAGTCGAACAATAGCGAGACAGGTTAGGGCCTCTCCCGGGATATCTACACCCTCCCAGAAGCTGCTTGTGCCCAGAAGTACCGTTGCTTTGGCATCTTGAAACCTGCGAGTCAATTTGGAACGACTTCCACTGTCAACGCCTTGCCCAAGCAACGAGATGTCGTTGCCAGACAGTGCCTCCTTCAGCGGATCATAGACCTGTCGCAACATCTTGTATGAAGTAAACAGAACCATCATGCGTCCACGCGTAGCAATTGCCGTCTCTGCGAGTGATTGCACCAGCATATTAACAAAGTGCGCATCACCCACACTTCCCTTCACACTTGGGAAATCACGCGGAATCACCAGAAGTGCCTGATCGCGATAGTTGAAAGGTGATGGCAACATCGACGTTAATAGCCGATTGTTCTCGGCGGCTTCCTGCAAGCCAAGCTGTTCAATCATGAACTGGAATGACTTATCTACCGAAAGCGTAGCCGATGTAAGCACAACACTTTTCTTTTTATCAAAAAATAAATCCTTCAGTTGTGCACTCACATCTACAGGTACGGCATACAGCTGGAGAGATTTGCTGCGGAATTGGCCGCTGGCTTCCATCCAGTACACCGTTTTGGCATCATCCATACGCATGAAGAACCGTAGATTCTCTTTCAATGTGGTCAGATCTTTCAGTAATCCTGTAATGTCCGTGATCAGACTATCTGATTGATAATCATCCTGATCTTCTTTCACCTCAAGCAGCAATTTGTCCCCTTTGCGAACCAAATCGCCCAGAGTCACATAGATCTGGTTCTCCAGATCCTGCAACTCCTGCCATTTTGCAGGTTTCTGAGATGCTTTCAGACGCAGTGAAAATTGCCCCGTCTCTCCCGGTGAAGCATCACTTCGTTCAGGCAACAGACCAAACAAGGCATCGCTCATACGATCCCACAGCTCCTTAACTTCAAGAGCGAGCGGGAACATCTGATCCACCATGGAGCCCCATTGCACCGAATTTTCATGCACGGATAACTGCGAACGAAGCATAGGCAGCTGACCATTACGACTGTCTTTAAATAGGCGGGTCAGTGTATGAACCAAGGTGAAATATTTCATATGCATTCCAAGATGTTTACCAGCGACATCCTCCAGATGATGTGCCTCATCGATCACAAGACTCTCATAGGCTGGCAGCAGCTGATGCGCGGCTTTCACATCCGTAAATAATTTGGAGTGATTGGTGATTACGATATCAGACAACCCTGCTTCATGTTTGGCACGATGGTAGAAGCATTTACGGAACCATGGACAGGATCTTCCCAGACATGATTCGGATTCACTCTGTACGGTCTCCCAGAAGTCCCCTCCGCGTCCGCTAAGGTTAAGTTCCTCATCATCTCCGGTTTCGGTCTGCGTAAGCCAGACGATCATCTGAGCAGCTGTGAAATAATCCTCTTTAGGTGTGGCGAATTCACGTTTATTGATTTTGTGTTCAAATTTGCGCAGGCACAGGTAATGTCCACGTCCTTTGAATACAGCAGCCTTAAACGGGAACGGTACCACTTGAGTCAGCATCGGAATGTCCCGCTCTCTCAATTGCTCCTGCAGATTGATCGTATGCGTGCTAACCATAACTTTCTGTTCTTGCTTCACACTTTCGTAAATAGCAGGCAACAGATACCCTAGAGATTTACCGGTACCCGTTCCAGCTTCGATCAAGAGATGTTTCTCTTCATCCAAGGCTTGCCTTACACTGCTGAACATCTGAGTCTGCGCTTCACGCTCTTCGTAATGATCCAGTGTATCCTTCAGATTCTCCCGAACCTGGTCCATAAACTGTTCGAAGCTTACACCATCGAGGGGGTTAGCCTCCCGCTCATCGCGTGGTGCACCAATATCGGTCCAATCACTTACATTAAGAGCAAGCTGACGATAATAGGTATGTCCGTCCAGGTCCTGAATCGGCTCTGCTTCCTTCTCACTGCGCATTCCGTCCAAAAACCAACCCAAGTCACTGTCTTCTGGTGCAAACAGGTCACTGAGGCGCTGAATCGTTATGAGCGGTAATTCCTTTAACTCATCCAGACACTTGAGTAGCACATAGGCTGTCGCCAGTGCATCACTGTCTGCCTGGTGAGGGCGATCATGTTGAAATCCAAATTCGGAAGACACATAACCGAGTTGATAAGAACCCAGTGATGGGAATGTGATCTTCAGAAAATCAATCGTGTCCAGAATGCGGCCAGTGAACGGCAAATAACCGCAACGGTCAAGAGCATTCTGCAAAAAGTGAAAATCAAAAGCGACGTTGTGTCCAACAAGCACCACATCATTAAGCAGCGGAACCATCTCCATCATCATCTCTTCGAGTGAAGGAGCGTCCGCCACATCTGCATCGGTAATACCCGTCAACCCCGAAATAAACGGGGGAATCGGTACACCAGGGTTCACATAAGAACTATATATTTGAGTTATGCTGTAGTCATGATCTATGATGGCAAGTCCGGTCTGTATAATCTCACCGTCGGACTGCGTGCCGGTTGTTTCGAAATCCAATACGGCAAATTTCATTGCAATGTACGGTCCCTTCCATTCCAGTCTATGTTACAGCATAGCAAAAAAAAGGGGATTTGAAAATTAACTGACAAAAAAGCGGTGTCCCCGCCGCTATGCCAAAGGAGGGAACACCGTTTTTTTGTCGCCGAATTCCCGCTTAATGAAGGGTCGTCAGCTGATTAGCATATTGCAATTTTCCCCTGTTCAACCTGCAAGCTTCCATGTTGTACAGTGGTTCGGTCAATGTCGGGTCATACTGAAGGGCCTGTGCAAAGAGTGAACATGCAGCTTCGGGATTCGCAAGCTTGACTTGAATACAGCCCAGGGCGTTACACACAAGCCCTTTCAAGCGAGGTGAACCTTTAAGGTACATGATCTGCTGTAAATGTGTTCCGGCTTCCGCCATTTGTTCCAGATTCAGATACGCCAGCGCCAGGTAAAAACGAGTTAATGCACTCTCCGGATGGTCGGTCACAACCCGGGAGAATTGCATGATCGCCTGCGGATACATCTGTAATTTGAAATAACCCTGACCTCGACTGAAACATTCCAGATGGAGTTCAGGCAGAGCGGTAACAGCTTCCTGTTCCGGTTCAAGGGAAGCAGGCTTATCCATCTCTCGCTCCCTCACCTGGCTCATCTTTTCTTCAAACATCAGCCATTCATCCAGCATTCCGTCACTCATCCGCTTAAGCAAGTTCCACTTTTGCAGCAATTCTTGTTTGTTCAGGCCTTCAGCGGAAGGATAGCTCTTGATAATTTCATCTAACATGTCGTTCATTTCTGCGAAAACATGCTGGAACATCGATGCATCCCCACCCTTGAAAAAATGGATTAGTGCAGTGACCTGTACTCATTTTTTGCTTCAAGGGCCGATTTCATTCTCCTTACCAGTCGATTACATAATTGTTGCGTGGACTTCCTGTTTCATCGTTTGTACAGGTTTATTCTGCCCATCTACAAATACAACGGTTGGTTTGTGAGTATTTGCCTCTTCTTGTGACATCATGGCGTAAGAAATGATAATGACGTTATCTCCAGGCTGTACCAGACGTGCAGCTGCGCCGTTAAGACATATGACCCCGCTTCCGCGTGGTCCTGGAATCACATATGTTTCCAGACGTGCACCATTGTTGTTGTTCACAATTTGCACTTTCTCGTTTTCCATCAAGTCGGATGTTTCCATCAAGTCTTCATCTATGGTAATACTACCCACATAGTTCAAGTTGGCTTCCGTTACCGTAGCCCGGTGAATTTTGGATTTCATCAGTGTTCTAAACATGGGACAGTACCTCCTATTTTTCAACCTTATATTGTCAATCAATCTTGTTTTTCCGAATTTCACCGCAAGTGCAATGAGCAGATCGTCACGGCCTTGAACTTCTTCCTGATCTGCGAGCGGCTCCAGACTTGGAAAAGCCTGAATCTCGGCGTAGTCGATAACGGCAAGCGGTGAGGTTGCAATGTGCTCGCGCAGAATCCGACGGATATCTGCGGCTGGAGTAGCTACACCTGTATCTGCGGCTTCCTGAGCTGCACGTAGTGCCTTCGATAGAACCAAGGCCTGTGTACGCTGTTCTGGGTTAAGATAGACGTTACGTGAACTGAGGGCAAGGCCATCCTCTTCGCGAACAATCGGACAGGGTACAATTTCTACAGGCATATTCAAATCATTCACCATCTGTTGAATGACCGCAACCTGCTGAGCGTCTTTCATTCCAAAAAATGCACGCTGTGGCTGTACGATGTTAAACAGCTTGGAGACTACAGTTGTTACTCCGTCAAAATGTCCTGGACGTGAAGCGCCACATAAGCGCTCCGTCAGTTTTGAGACAGATACGGTCGTTTGCGTTGCCTGTGGATACATCTCTTCAACAGAGGGAATAAATACGATATCCACTCCTTGTGAGCGTGCTGTTTCCACATCTCTGGCTTCATCCCGCGGATAGCTGTCAAAATCTTCATTAGGGCCAAATTGAATTGGATTAACAAATATGCTTAATACCACGATATCGCTCTGTTGTCTGGCTGCCTGCATCAAGCTTGCATGACCTTGATGAAGATAACCCATTGTCGGTACCAGACCTACAACAGACGCACTGGACCGAATCGCTTGACGCTTCAAGCTTAGTTCCTGTCTTAACTCTGCGATTGTCCGTAATACTTTCATGAGTTACTCCCCACCTTTTCCTTGCGTTGTCCGCCGTACAGTTGATCCAGAACACCATCCGCCGCATTGAATACATGCTCTTCGGCCGGGAACGAACGATCTTTCACTTCTTTCACGTAAGCTTCGATGCTGGTTCTGATTAATGTACCCACATCTCCATAGGTTTTGACAAATCGTTTGGGCGTATACGGAGAGGCGTATTGAACCACATCGTGGAATACCAGTACCTGACCATCACAGCCTCGTCCTGCTCCAATTCCGATGGTAGGGATGGACAGTTCCTCCGAGATCGCCCGTGCAACTTCTTCCGTAACCAGTTCAAGCACAATGCCAAACGCACCTGCAGCTTCCAAGGCTTTGGCTTCGTCCATCAGACGTTTCGCATCCGCTGCATCCTTGCCCTGAATGCGGTAACCACCAATCTGATTAACCGATTGAGGTGTCAGTCCGATATGTCCAAGAACAGGCACGCCTGCTTGCACGACTGCTCTGACGGTGTCCGCTATTTCGACTCCGCCTTCCATTTTAACCGCATGGGCATGCCCCTCTTGCATCAGTCGTCGGACACCCTTAAGCGTCTCATCCACGCTGCCATGATAGGTCATAAAAGGCATATCAGCCACAATAAATGTCTTCTCAGCACCGCGCACTACGGAACGTGTGTGGTATACCATGTCGTCGATGGTCACCGGAAGCGTCGAATTATAACCCAGTACTACATTGCCGAGTGAATCACCAACCAGGATCAGATCAATACCTGCTTCCTCTGCTAGGAGCGCTGTTGGATAATCGTAAGCCGTGATCATGGTAAGCGGCACGCCATCCTGCTTATATTTTTTCATTTTCACAATATTCAACGCTTGTTTGTTCGCCATTTTTTTTCATGGCTCCTTTCTTCTTTTCAAATAAACGCAACAAAAAAACCTTTTAGTTTTCCACTAAAAAGTCCCGAAAAGTCAAAAAAGAGTCACTTGCGATCGTCCCTTCTGTCTCGGTCCTCTTCGGCTCAGAGCAGAATCCAACAACTCACTTAAACGTATTTCATTCTTGCACTGCGGTCTGCTTATATAAAACACATCAAAGCAGAACAAAGGTTACTGTTACGGGAGTGCAATTCGGTCTGCATTAGCCGATATCGCCTCACGAACACAGTATACCAAAGTTCTGCTCAAACTTCACGTCTTATGTTCATTTTACCAGTGAAAATTCGACAAATTGTTTATGATTTCCAGGAAATCTCACCAGAGATGATTAGTGTATGTTCTCCATCGTGCTTCTCCACGATAAGTGCACCAGAAGGGTCAAGACCAATTGCCTTCCCTTCAATGACACCATGAGGATTCGTCACTGTAATCTCTCGATTCATCGATACGGACAGGGCCTCCCATAGAGCTGAGATCACGCCAAATCCTTCTTTTTGATACAAAAAATACAACTGTTCAAGCTCCGTCAAAATGGCAGCCGTTAGTTTGGTGCGATCAACGGATTGACCCGTCTCCATCTTGAGCGAAGTAGCGATTGTGGTCAGATCTTCCGGATAATCCTCGGGATCAAAGTTCACGTCAACGCCTATACCTGCGATACAGTATCTGACTTCATGATCTTCTACCGTAGATTCAAGCAATATGCCACATACCTTGCGTCCGTCAATCAACACATCATTTGGCCATTTGATGCCCGCATCAGCTCCTGAACAAGCTCGAACGGCACGACATACAGCCACTCCTGTTAATAAAGTTAGCTGCGGCGTATGCTGAAGTGGTAGATCAGGGCGTAACAGGACACTCATCCAGATTCCTTTACCCGGAGGAGAGAACCACTGTCGACCGAAACGTCCTCTTCCTCCTGTTTGTTCTTCCGCAATGACCACAGCGCCTTCTGCCTGCCCTTGCTCAGCTAGCTTGAGAACATCCCCTTGCGTAGACAGGGTCGAAGCCAACAAAACAGCCTTACGGCCAAATATGGTTGTATCCAGGGCCAATTGGAGCCCAGTAGCGTCAATGCTATCCGGCTTCGTTAACAGACGGTATCCTTTGCGGGATACCGCTTCAAACTCATAACCCATGTCTCGCAACTTGTTCACATGTTTCCACACAGCGGTCCGACTGATGGACAGATTACGGCTGATCTCTTCACCCGATACGAATCGTCCTTCTGCATTTAATAACATATGTAACAGATCTTCATGTTTGGTCATCTTGAACCACCCGCTTCACTTCTGCACTTAGTGCTTCATGCTGATTCGCTATCGTTCCAATCGCCGTTTCTCGTAACAAATGTTTCATTAGTTGCCCCAGCCAAGGTCCGCCTTTGCGCTGCACCATTTGTAACACTTGTTCCCCTGTAATATCCAACTCTTTCAAGTCATGCACAGGAATCGATTGACTCCATTCGGCTGCAAGCTCTTGTACTAATACAACCTGCATTTCTGCCGGTTCGGACTGATTCCGCCATTCTGCTGGCAGTGCAGACTGTATTCGAAGCCAATCATCCGCCGCCTGAACGCCACAAGCCAGAACAGTAACGATCCAATCGGAACGGAGACTGACCGTATCCTTCGGCTCCTGCACGGAAGTATGAATCAACTGTTCCACCTGGAGGACCCCTGTTATACGAGAACGATGTTCATTGGAAAATGTCCACTGACGTAATAATACATCTGCTTCATCCTTGCTATAACCGCCAGCAATCAGGATGAGTGACCAACGAAGCAACACATGCTGACCTGACAATTGTTCCAAATTGGATAACAACATCTTGTTAAATCGGGTCGAGCTTACTGGCGCTTTGATATGCGCAAGGGAATCACTTCTGTATAACAGCTCCAACCCTCTTGAAGGATGCGGTCCAGACATCATTTTTACCATCTCGGTACGTACCCGTTCCATTGCTATATGTTGAAGCAGGTCTTTCTGCCTTACAAGACCCTTCCACGTGTTGTGGGCAATTTTGAAATCAAATACGGAAGCAAACCGGACACAGCGGAGCATCCGCAGTGCATCTTCACCAAATCGTTCCATCGCAGAACCCACACATCTGACTCGCTCTTCCTTGATATCTGCCTGTCCACCGAACGGGTCAACGATTGTCCCAGTGACGTCCATAGCCAGAGCGTTCATCGTGAAGTCACGCCGCTGTAAGTCTTCCTTGATATCCTGAACAAATTGAACCGCAGCAGGTCTGCGATTATCCTGATATTCGGATTCTGTTCGAAATGTGGTCACTTCAAAGTAATAACCGCCTGAACGAACGGTAACCGTACCGTGTTGTAAACCTGTAGGAATACAATCGTCAAACAGTTCCATGACTTGCTCAGGAGAAGCAGATGTCGTGATATCCATATCATCCACAACACGTTCCAGCAATTCGTCACGAACGCAACCACCTACCCAATATGCCTTGTAGCCATGTTTGTTTAATGTTGTGAGTACATTCTCACTTTGCATTGCCATTTCACGATCTACCTGTGTCCATTGAACCACCACATATCACCTCTTCTCTTGCCTGTTGTGGTATGCACAGTATGATTTCGTCAAAGAAATGATTAACCGCAAACCGGCTTCAGATTCGGAACTTCCCTTCCCAACACCCGGTAATATATCTGTTCATATTCATGCCGAATAGCATCATTGCAAAAGTCGTGATGCGCGCGCTGAAGACATGCTTCCCTGAACTCAGCAGCCAAACGATCGTCCGTCAATAAACGGATGGTGTTCTCGGCCATGGATTGTGTATCCCCGATCGCGGATAAATAACCCGTCTTACCATGTAAGACCAGTTCCGGAATTCCTCCGGCCTGTGAACCGATCGTGGGTACGCCACAAGCCATTGCTTCGAGCGCCACAAGTCCGAAACTTTCCTTCTCCGATGGAAGCATCAACACGTCCGCCATGGAGATGACCTGAGCAATGTCATCCTGTTTGCCAAGGAAATGAACTTTATCATTCAAGCCGAGATCATTAATCTTCCATTGCATCTTCGGCAAATCAGGTCCTTCACCAACAAATAACAGTTTGGCAGGAACCTGCTCCTGTACCTGACGGAAGACCTCTACCACATCCTGAGTTCTTTTCACCGGTCGGAAATTGGAGATGTGCATTAATATTTTTTCGTCAGGCGTAGCAAAGTCTCTTCGCAGACTGGCAGCATCCCGCGGATAATATATTCGTTTGTCAATAAAATTATAGGTTAGATCGATTGGACGCTGAATATCCAGCAATTCGACCGTTTCTCGAATCAAATCTTGTGATACGGCAGTAACCGCGTCACTTTCATTAATGGCTAGACGGATCAGATCCTTCAGAGATTCATCCTGAGCCAGAACCGTAATATCCGTTCCATGTAACGTGGTAACCACTTTAAGGCCGTCCCCTACCATTTGTTTCGCCAGAAAGGCACATACTGCGTGTGGCACGGCATAATGAACATGCAGCAGATCCAGCTGCTGTGACTTAGCCACCTGAGCCATCTTTGTTGCCAGTGACAGGTCATACGGAGGGTAACGGAAAACATAATAATCATTTACTTCAACTTCGTGATAAAAAATATTTTTCTGGAACGTACCCAGTCTGAACGGGATACTGTTGGCAATAAAATGAACCTGATGCCCCTGTTCGGCAAGTAATTTGCCCAGTTCCGTTGCAACAACGCCAGACCCGCCGAGGGACGGATAACAGGTGATGCCGATTTTTAGCTTTTTATCCATCCTGTGGACGCTCCTTTGATCTCCCGCTTCATGCAGGTTGATATAATGCAATGGAATAATGAAACCCTTCGTTTCATTAAACGTAAAATGTGAAATCGCTTATTGGGCACCCGGGCCAAATTGATGAACCACGTAAGGTGTAATTGTAGCAAAACCTTCTGCAAACGGGATGAGACTGCGTTGTCCGAGCAAGGAATCGCGGGCTCTTACACGATCAATATACCCTTGATTCAATGGCGTTGAGACCGCTCCGTCTCCCAGTTCGAATTGGGAACGATAAGAGAGCAATGATGCTTCTTTTTGCTCATAGTGTTCCGTAATATCAACAATCAAATCCGTAGGCCCGATGTCATTAATAAAGTAAAAATAAAGTTCCTTCACCTGCACGGCAGGCATGTCCGGCAAGTAGTTGCGAAGCTTGGCGTTAAATACAGCCTCCTGCACAAGCTTACTGCAATTGACATGATCCGGATGACGATCTTCCCAATACGGAGCAAACACCATCCGAGGGGCATGACGCCGTATCTCAGCCGTCACCGCCTGTACATGTTCAGGCGTAAGATATAAGCCACGATCAGGAAGCCCCAGATTCGTTCGACACGAAAGACCGAGGACGCGGGAGGCTTGCTCCGCTTCCTCGGTTCTGCGCTCTACTGTTCCGTTGGAAGACATCTCAGCACGAGTCAGATCACACACGCCTACTTTCAAGCCGGCAGCGGTATGTTTGGCAATCGTTCCACCCATACCAATCTCCGCGTCGTCTGCATGTGCTCCAAAGATGAGAATATCCAGACTCATTCGGAATCACCCGAATTCAATCCAGCCTCCGGCTTGTACTTATGTACCAGCTCTCTCCAGGCAAAATCGCCACGATCCAGAGCTTTAACCAGAATCTCAGCAGTTGCAATATTGGTGGCAAGTGGAATACCCTGCACATCACAAAGACGCAGCAACGCATTAATATCCGGCTCGTGAGGTTGTGCCATCAGTGGATCGCGCAGGAAAATAATCAGATCCATCTCATTTTGCGCAACCAAAGCTCCAATCTGTTGATCTCCGCCCAGTGGGCCTGATTCGAATCGATGAATCTTCAGAGACGTCCCTTCCATAATACGAAGGCCTGTTGTTCCTGTAGAATATAATTGATGGTCCGTAAACACAGGCTCATATGCCGTCACGAAGTTAACCATCTCTTCTTTTTTACGATCATGGGCGATAAATGCTATTTTCAACATGACAATCTCCTTTAGTCGATAAAGTGGTCAAATCCGTAGATCATTCCTGTATACTCCATAACCTTTTGCACACCAATCTTAACACCAGGCATATAACCTGCGCGCTCGTAGGAGTCATGCCGAATTTTGAGTGACTGTCCATAATCTCCGAAAACAACTTCCTGCTGCGCGAATACACCAGGCAATCGTACACTGTGAATTCGGAAGCCATTGTAATACCCGCCGCGTGATCCTTCAATCGTTTCTTCCTCATTCGGATTACCTTGACGAAGTTCTTCCCGATTGGCAGCAATCAGTTCCGCTGTTTTGATCGCAGTTCCTGAAGGAGCATCCAGCTTCTGATCCCCATGATATTCGATAATCTCCACATTTGGCATATGTTTGGCAGCCTGTGCTGCGAATCGCATCATCAAAATGGCACCAATCGAGAAGTTAGGGGCAATAAGCCCTCCAATTCCTTTATCCTGGCACTGCTTGTCCAACTGTTCGATCTGCTCCGGCGTGAAGCCGGTAACACCCATGACAGGTCTGACTCCATGACGGATCGCGATCTCAGTATGTGCAAACGCGAATTGTGGTACTGTAAAATCAACCATAACCTGAGGTTTTGTTTCGGCAAAAGCCATTTCGATATCATCAGTCACCAGCACCCCACACTCTGGCAAACCAACAAGGGTTCCTGCATCCGTGCCTGCTCCGGAGCGGTTGACAGCCGCTGCAAGCTCCAATTCCGGGTCCTGAAGTACCAATTTCACAACTTCACGGCCCATACGGCCAGCCGCTCCGATCACGGCAACTCTGATTACTTCACTCATATTGACTGCATCTCCTCACTATGTTGGATCATATCGTAGAATCCATTTCAACTCGAAAGAAATCTTTGCAAAATGAATTCTTATTGAATGGATTTCATACGTTGCTTGATTTCCTGTAACATCTGATGCAGTTGCCCATTCTGCGGATCCAGCAAAATTGCCTCACGCAGCGCCTGAATTGCATAGTCAAATTCATTCAAATCACTGTAAGCCAGCGCAAGCATAACATGAGCTTCCACTGAGAGCGGATCAAGTTTGACCGCTTCTTGCAGAAGCGTAGACGCTTCCACATAGCGCTCCTGTGTTGCAATACCCGCCTGCTCCAACAGCAACTTCGCTCTGGAGGTCAATTGTTTTGCTTCCAACGTCTGCAGATGCAAAATATACTCTTCTGTTCCTGGCGACAATTCAACCGACTTGCGCGCATATTCAAGCGCTGGAACCAGATGTTTGCTACGGGCGTGTGTAATGGAACAGCGATAATATAACTCCGCATGTTTTGGATGAGCGTGAATGGCTGACTCGAACCAACGAATCGCCTGCTCAAAATCATTTTGCAATATACAGCGGTAAGCCTGCTGCATATATTCTTCCGGTTTCATCATTAAGCTGACCCTCCCCGATCGGGTGATGGTACAGCATATGTAATCTACGCCTAATCGGTGTTTTTGGGAGTCCACCGATTGGCATCGCGGGTGTTAAATTTATGCATGACTTTATCGTGCGCCTCAGCCAGATCAATTCCCAGTGAGTTCGCAAAACAAATCGTGATAAATAAAATATCTCCAAGCTCAAGTTCAATGGAATTGGCTGCTTCGGAAGATTTCTTCGGCTTCTCGCCGAATTCATGATTCACTTCCCTGGCGAGCTCCCCAACCTCTTCAGACATCCGGGCCAACATGGCCAGAGGACTGAAATACCCCTCCTTGAACTGGGAGATATACTGATCAACCTCACGTTGCATTTCTGCGATGCTTTTCTCCATGAGAACGGATTCTCCTTTGAAATGATGTCGTATTTGTTCCTAATAATATCAGTTATTTAGATTCACTTCCACCATCATCAGCGACAAATCATTTTTAAAGAATCAATAAACAGGTATACTAGATGGGAATGATTGCTTCTTCATTCTAATTTATCTACAGCGAGGGATCTTATGAGCACTGCCAAAACCTGGATACAAGTTAAACTGGTTCTTCCCATCGTACTGGGTACAGCCTTATATGCCTTTGGGCTCCTCTATTTCATTATCCCCAACCAGCTTATGGAAGGTGGCCTCACCGGGGTTACGGTGCTGATCAATTACGCTTTTGGCATCTCACCTTCACTTACAACCTTGATTCTGAATGTTCCCCTCTTTCTGATTGGGCTCAAAATTTTGGGCGGCAGACAGATGATCTATACGGGTATCGGAATCGGGGCACTGACCGTTTTTCTATGGTTGTTTGAGAAGTTGATTCATCTGGGCTGGATTGAACCATTACATACCGAGAATGACCTCCTGCTCGCAGCCCTATATGCAGGTGTCACCCTTGGAGCCGGCCTTGGCATTGTATTCCGTTGGGGCGGAACGACGGGCGGTTCAGACATCATTGCCCGTATTCTGAACCGCAAGTATGGATGGAGCATGGGCCGAGTATTACTGGGCATCGACTTTGTCATTATCGGGCTCTCTCTCATCTACATCCCCAAAGAAAAAATTCTGTACACGCTTGTAGCTGTATTCATCGCCTCCAAAGTCATCGACTTTATTCAGGAAGGTGCATATTCTGCCCGGGCATTCATGATCATTAGTGACCATGCACCCGAGATTGCGGACCAGATCACACGGGATATGGATCGTGGCGTCACCCTCATTCCAGCCATTGGCGCGTACTCTAAACAGGCCAAACACATGGCCTACTGCGTGATCTCCAGGCAAGAGTTCAGGCGATTGCAGACCATTGTACGTTCCATTGACCCGAGAGCTTTTGTCATCATCAGCGATGTTCACGATGTACATGGCGAAGGTTTCAAAGAAAGCTGATATAACACAGAAACTACAAGAAAACCTCTTTTTACATGAAGAGCCGTTAACGTGGCTATTCATGCGGAAAGAGGTCTTTTTTTATATACCACTTATACACCACGATTAAGTTCATGTTCTATTAACGTCGAAAAGGAAAAATCCCCTGCTGCTGTGCACGATATTTACGATATCCGGCGTAACTTAACGTCGCCACAATGACCGAACTAATGAGCAGCCCCGCTGCCCTGCGATCAGGACCCTGTACAAACGGTACAAAGGCACTCTCGTCCTTCTCGCGACCAAACAACTTGTTCACCAGTTCCTCCCCATGGCCAACCATGCTCTTTAATTGAGCCAGATCAGGTTGCTTGGCAGCGGTAAGCCCTTTGGTATGAGATAACCAGGCGTCTATCTGAGCAATTTCATACGGTTCACGGCGAATCAGTGCGGCAGGACGAATCGTCTCATAATGCTCCTCCAGAACGGTGTAGCGGTTTGCCAGTACGGCCGCAGTTTGCCCTTGATTTGTAGCAGCGGATAAAGCATCCAGATCGTTTTTCACGATTTTATAATACTGAAGCCATAAAGGCTTGGTTGGATTCGCGAGACTATCTGCTGCAAGTCTGAGTTTGGCAGAGGACTGCTGAAGAGAAGCATCGTCATTTTTCACCTTCACAACGGCTTGTTTCACTTCAACTATGGTTTCGGACAAGGCGTGAATGCCCTCGACTGTTGTTTGTCCCTCAAAGGAGATATGCTCCAGACTTTTACTGATACGCAGAATGCTTCCGCGCACTTCTTCAATATTATTCTCGAGCGCCTGCCGATACAATATGGCTGCTTCCTCATTCAGTTTTGCAATTGAATTGCTTGTGGACACTTGCTGATCTGAATTCGAATTCAATGCTTCACTTTGCGCGGATACACGATATGCTAAGTTCGTACACAGCATTAGAGCCATGAACGATACCACCAGTATGCCAGTTTTGATCCCAAACGTTCTCTTCATGGACATCCCTCCCACCACCAATGTATGGCGGGGGACAGTTCATTAGAACAAGCTCAAGATCGGATATCAGGTTCGTTTCGCCTGTCTTAAGGCCAGCCACGCGCACAGAATGCTTACCAGTGTCAGTCCGAATGTGAAATTACGCACACCATCTACATGATCATAGAGGGATGCGGGTAACCAAGGGTAAATATCATATGTATAATCCATCGTATCGTTCAACAGCGTCCAGAGACCTGCAACGACAAGGGAAGCCCAGCGGAAGCCGAAAAAGCGTACAAAAATTAGAGCTTCTATGGCCATCGCACTATGCGAAGCAATCAACATCCAGTCTTGCCAGTGCTGTGTACCGCCTTGCATCCAGCCAGCGAAAATAATGGATACGGCCCACACGCCATATTTCACAGATGTAACCACGGCAAGCGCCTGAATCACATGTCCGATCCGTTTGATAATGATGGACCGTGGTGGGTACAAGACCCATAACAACGCTAAAGTAAAAAACAAACTCGCTGTTGGGCTATCTGGCACAAATACGATCTGCCACACCGGCTGCTCAGCCAGCGTCAATTTCATTTGCTCTCCGTACCAGATGTATCCGTATACCGTTCCTACCGCATTACACCAAAATAATAGCCACAGGAAATAACGATTGGTTAGAAATTCCCTACTCCAGAAATACGATAAAGCCACATTCCCTGCCCCTTCCTTCATCAATATTGTGCACGATACAGTGCTGTCCAAAAAAACACTTCAAAAAACCTGACCGCATAAACGATCAGGTTTCATTGGTTATTTCGATTTTACTGTTCTGCTTTCTGTTTCGCAAGCCATTCGGTCAGATGAGTGATCTCTTCATCCGTGACACCTTGAGCAATAGCATTATTGTACTGAGGTTGCATTGCATTGTAACCTTCTTTGATAATGGTCAGAATCTCTTCCTGGCTGTGCTTGTCACCCACACCCCGAAGTGAAGGTCCACTTGCGCCCTTCATATCAGCCGCATGGCAGCCAATACATCCAGCCTTTTTGTACGTTTCCATTGCAGGATCATCCTGTTCCACGATCGCAACTTCTTCTTGCTGTCCAGGTGCATTGGAAACGGGTGGGAGCCCCTGTTCACGCCTCTCCAGCGCTTCTTCTTCACGTTGAATATGTTCAGGCTTCTGTCCACTTGCTTCCAACTCATGCTCGTAGTGCGTCCACGCTACATTTGTCAGGTAAAATACAGAAATGACCGACAAAATCATCAGTGATGAAGCAATCGGGCGTTTATAGAAACGCCGCTCCTTGCCTGTATCCAGGAATGGTGCCAGCAGCAAAGCTCCAAAAGCGACTCCGCTGACCCCCAGTACACCGAGCAGAACGTAATCGCCCGATGCGTATGGATACTTCAAGTACTGATACAGAAAAAGGAAGTACCAGTCCGGCATAGGAATTACGGATGCGCTCGGATTGGCCGGATAGCCCAAAGGTGCAGGTTCTGAGATCGTGAGAACCAGAATTCCCACCAATACAACGACACCAACCATCCATTCTTTCAGCAGGAAGTTGGGGATAAAGGCTTCTGATTTGCCGGGATACGCCGTGTAATCAGGAGGGGTAATGAATCCCGCCCCTTTACGGACCCGTGAATCACCGACAAAGATAACCTTTTCCTCATCATCCTTCTTATGTCCGTGAGCCATTGCGATTCCTCCCTTCTCAGTTTATAGTGGTCCCGAAATGCCCTGTCTGCGGATCATGATAAAGTGTCCGACCAGAAGCACCAGAAGCACAGCGGGGAGGAAGAATACGTGCAGGGCAAAGAATCGGGTTAGTGTCTGTGCACCAACAATCGTACCGCCTTGCAGGAATTCTTTAATAATCGGTCCCAGCCAAGGAACCGTATTGGCAATCTCCAGTGTTACTTTTGTTGCAAAATAGGCTTTGTTATCCCATGGCAACAAGTACCCTGTCAGCCCCAGGCCCAACATGACGAAAAAGATCAGCATGCCGACAACCCAGTTCATTTCACGCGGTGCCTTGTAAGAGCCTGTAAAGAACACACGCATCGTATGTAAGAACATCATTACGATAACCAGACTGGCTCCCCAGTGGTGCATGCCGCGAACAATTTGGCCGAAGGCTACTTTGGTCTGCAGGTACTCCACACTTGCGTAGGCATTGATAATATCAGGTACATAATACATGGTCAGGAACATGCCTGACAGAATCTGAATAACAGTAATAAAGAACGTCAATCCACCAAAGCAGTACACGAATGCGGAAAAGTGATGAGCCGGATTTACATGCTCTGGAACTTCATGATCCGCAACGTCCCGCCAGATTGGCGTGATGTCAAGACGCTCGTCAATCCAGTCATAGACATTTTTAAACATCTGCGTTCACGCCTCCTAATTCACTCGGGTGTTCGGAACAATGTCGCCCAGATATACCCAACCCTGCTCTTCCTTGACTACATACTCATCCAGCGGTTTGGGGGCTACGGCAAGATTCTTCCCTTCCTTGTCATAGTGCGCGCCATGGCAGGGGCAATGATACTCGTCAGGGTACTGCTTGTCACTATTCCAGCCTACTGTACATCCCAGATGTTTACAGATAGGTGAGAGTGCATAAATTTTACCCTGCTCGTCTTTGCGAATCCACGCCACTAACGATGCATTACTCAGATACCAACCATCCTGTTGTTTAAGTTCAAAGGTGAATTCTTGAGGCTCATTCGTAATTTTGCTGATTTCAGCTACTTTGACAGAGGTGCCTTCTCCCTTATGTTGCAAAATCGGGTCCACCGCAAAACGGACCATAGGAAGGATTGCACCGGCGGCCATGTAGGCTGTAGCTCCACCAAGCGTGTACGTCAAAAACTGCCTGCGTGACATCTCCATGCGGCTTGGCAATTTCAATGAAGCTTCGTGGTGGTCATGCTCACTGCTCATACTGTCTCCAACCCCCTTTTTCAGCCAACTCTCTCAAACGTTTTCATTTTCATAAATTCCACGACTTACTAGAACATACATAATCATATAGTAGCCCTAGAACACCGTCAAGAATTTGTCACACATTTTTAAGGTTCAATTGTAAGCGTTATTAAAAAATTGTTGTAAAATTGTCACATTTGTCGCTAAAAACTATTTTTTCCACAACTCTCGTATCTTTTCCCCTACAAATCTCGCAATCGCTTCTTCTCCGACCTCATGAGTTAAGACGGACCGACTCAAAACCAGATCAGCAGCTGGAATTTCCATGCCATCCAAATGACCATCCGATGACATAATAACCACATATTTGAATCCTGAGGATTTAAGCTGTGCGGACAAGGAATTTAATGTCATTGACAATTCCGAATTAGCATAATGAAAGGCTGGATAAGTCATAATTCTCCCTTTGAAAGGAATTTCGACCAGATCCAGAAAATCTCTCAGCCGCTCCAACGCCTCGGTAGCTTCAACTGGCGACTGCTCACCGCTAAGAGCTGTGTATGGAATAAGGCATGTATCCAGATAGAGTTGCAGTTCAGCCCAGCTGTCTTGAGTCATCTCACTGAATTTCAATTCCCTATATCCCCTCTCTATCCATTTTATTCCCATATTATATATGACTATATCTTATAAATCCAGACATTCATTTCGGAATTACACATATCAAAAAAAGGAAACACGCATCTGCGCATTCCCTTTTATCTCAGAAAGGAACTATTTTGCTAATCAGTTTATGGTCCTCAGTTCATCCGTCAGACTCCGGAAAGCTACTTCGTCTCCGGTAGCTAACGCTTTATCGATTTCCAAATAGAGCTTCTCGCTGCGCTGTTTGCGAAGCGCTTCGTCCCAAACCATCTCAGCTGCCAGCCCCAACATGACTTCATACGTAACTTTCATTTTATCCAATAGGATGCACCTCCAAAACGGATTTAAGAGCTCCTATATTCTTTTCCTTTGTTAACATAACCCAGTGAAGTTCTGGACATCCGCTCCAGATCAGCATCAGTCAGCTCACGTATCACTTTGGCAGGTGTTCCCAAAGCAAGAGTATAGGGCGGAATTTTACTATTCTCAGTAACAACAGAACCGGCTCCAATCAGCGTATATTCGCCAATATCGGCTCCATTCAGCAGAATGGCTCCCATGCCGATTAATGATCCTGTTCCAATACAACAACCATGAATGATCGCTGTATGTCCTACTGAGACATCATCTCCCACAATCAAAGGTTGATCAGTATTGACATGCCCGACAACGTTATCTTGAATATTACAGCGCTTTCCAATGATAATAGGAGCCAAATCAGCCCGCAGGACTGCATTGAACCAGACGGAAGACTCTTCTCCCATTCTCAAATCACCGATCAGTTTTGCACCTTCAGCCATATATACCGAAGGGTGTAACTGAGGTTGTAGACCTTTGTATGGAATTATCATTATTATCACTCCTTAATTTGGGAGTGATTTTAGCAACTTGTCCTTCACTTGTCAAACAAAATAGGTGTAATGTCTCCGGAGATGGAGCGACAGGATGCAGCAAGACGTGTGCCCCAGGCTGTCATTTGTATAGTCCTGCCTTCCTCATGTTCTCCAATACGGATCATGCCAAGATGCAACATCATTTTAACAATTCTGTTATCATAAATGGCCTCAGCCGTATCATAGTAAAACGGCTGAATGAACGGACCGATCTGACGAAACAGCGACTCGGCGGTTGACCATTCTTGGGCACATTCGCCTGTCCAATACACAATAGAGGACAGATTGGGAATAGCACCTTTATACAATCTTAACCAAAACCTAAATAGCTGTATCATTTCGGCTGTTTTCTCAGCTCCCAGCTTGTCTTCTCCAGCTGGTGATAACTTCAGCGTGCCTTGCTCCTCACGAACCAGCCGATGGTGAAATGCATAGTCGTAGAGAAGTGCAAAACGATCCGGGTAATCCTTGAAGGAACGGCCATATCCGAATCTCCATCCACCTTTGCCCACCAATTCCTCACTAATGTGCAGATGCTCCATAATCTGCTGTTGAGAGCGACGGTACATCATGCCTTCAGCGTTAAGGGCAATTTCGTGCTGCTGGACAAACTGCAGGAACAACTTGAGATCATCCGCTAAGAGATGATATTCATCCCGATACATGGGTGGCTCCGTTGTTTTGGTAATCCCTGCTCGCAGATGTGTGGATAACACATCCCTGAATCTTAATTTCAGATCCTGGGGTACCTGATACAAATACCTGGTCTGCTGCGTTGTCCCATTGAACAACCATCCACTCTTATTGAAGCGAACGATGAGATCACGTGGACTTGCGCCAGCCTCACTCTCCTTTTTGTCCATCGATTGACGGGCTATGGCAATGAGTTCTTCCATACCATAATACTGGCGAGGATCAAACAACAAGTTGTTCAAAAAGCGCTGATCTGCTTGATTCAGTTGACGTACCTGCTGCTCAAAAAAGGGTCTGCTGCCCAATGTAGTGAGAATACTCTGGATGAGTTCATGTTTGGAATTGGGCTTGCATTCACATTGGTAATAGTCTGCTATTCGATTAAGCTGGCCAATATCGGCAAAAGTAAGCATATCCGCTAGATTCATGGGTCCATCGCCTCGCCCGTTAACTACTTCGACTGCTGATTCGGAGCCTGAAATAGTTTGGTTTTGTAAACATCGTTGACGGAATTCCCATAATCTAAACCTCTTTTTGGAAATCTTTTATGTTTTAAACCATACTATGCCCCGAGTTGGTCAATCAGAAGAAAAATGAGAGTTTTGAAATCATATACAGTCTTTATTCCCCCATAAAACGCAAAAAAAACAACCCAAGTTGGATTACTCAGGTTGTTTCGCTGTGTCCAAAGATAGATGTCGTGTGCAATTATATAACAGTGGACTCCAGTCATCACGTTCCTTTTCCAGGATCGTCAGTGACAGGTTTCCAATGCGTTCTGTATACCGATCTTTAAACAAAGCTGTTAACAGGTTGGCTAAGAAAGCTCCGTGAGTGACAATGAGTACGTTTTGGTCCGAATAGGCAGACCATAGATCTTCCAGAAACGCCAGTGCACGAATCTGGATATCCGCTATCTGCTCCTGTCCCAAGTCCAATGTCTCCCAGGATTGGCCCCAACGGGCAACCCGTTCTTCTGAAGTCAGACCTTCAATCTGACCAAAAGCCCTTTCTTTCAACCGTGCGTCTGGCTTGAGCAAAGGTACATTCAACAGCTTGGAGATAATCTCCCCTGTTTCCTGTGCCCGCGATAATCCACTTGTGATGATATAGTCCCATTGGTATTCTTCCGTCAGCAGACGTCTTCCCAGGCGCTCTGCCTGTTCACGACCTTCTCCATTCAGAGGAATATCCGTCTGACCCTGTATACGGCCCGCCGCATTCCAGTCTGTAAGACCGTGACGAATAAGCCCGATTCGCACTTACATCCCTCATTTCTCCACACGGCGAACGAAAGGTTATTACCTATGCACTCGCACCTTGTTTGCGTTTATTCGTTGTTCGATGCATACGTCCAAGAGAAAATAACGCCATTCCTATTGCAAGTAAAGAGAGGGCCATCCAATACTGCGGATAAGCAGGTCCCATGCTCACAACAAAAGGCTCTATGATACTTCCTCTGTCCGCTCCAGTCATGTTGTACTGATACATTCCAGAGGACGATGGTCCGCTTCCGGCAACCCCTGTCTCCAGGATACCCGTAGTAACAACTTTGGTTTGCTCAGCTTCTGATACGTCTGGCTTAAACATTACCATATACAGAAAGCTGCATAAAAAAATAGCCAGGAACGCGGCAATCCACAAAGACATATGCTTGCGGATCACAGCAGAGAAACGATTAACCTTTACCTCTTCCGGCAGTAACCATGGAGACTCCGCGTAGATCCGGTCCATAACGTTACGGTTCACTCTCTCTGCTTGTTGTTCTGTCACTGGAACCGGAATGCTGTGCAGCAAGATCTGAGCTTCTTCCCAGACCTCAAACTGCTCGGAGCACTCTTCACAACCAGCGAGATGAGCATGAAATGCAATCCGCTGAGGATGAGTTTCCGGCAAGTCCCAGACCAGTGCAAACAGTTCCTGGGCTTCATTGCAATTCATCGGTTCTTCATCCCTTCATATGGCTCGTACACCGGTTCGAAGAAATAAGGTTCCAATTGAGTTTTTACGCTTGATCTTGCTCTGAATAATAGCGATTTCACAGAACTGACGCTCTGCCCAAGAATATTCGCAATCTCTTGGTAGTCTAGTTGATCATACTCACGGAGTATAATCGCAGAACGCTGCTTCTCCGGCAAATTGTTAATCGCATCCCTAACCAGCATCACCCGCTCGCTGCGTAGTACAGCATACTCCGGTGTATTCTCCGAAGGAGCAACGGGAACAATCCCGCTCTCTTCAAGTGGGACATTTCCGCTGCGCTGTTTGCGAAGCTCACTCAGTACCGTATTTCTCGCAATGGTATATAACCAGGTTGAGAATGAGGCATCCACCTCACGGAAAGAGTGCAGACTGCGGAACGCCTTATAGAAAGTCTCAGAACAGAGATCTTCCGCAAGCAGCTCCATATTGGAACTTTTCAACATATGATATACGAAAGCCAGTATTTTACGCTGATAACGACTCATCAGCTCGGAATATAACTCCAGGTTACCTTCCTTGATCTCTCGAATCAACTGGGAATCCGTCATTTGAGTGCGACCCCTCCTCGCCCATCCATGTGCTTCTCCCCGTTCGACTCTATCCATGTATTACCGAACAGGCACAAAAAAGTTGCGGTTCTCACCGCATATAAAAAGCGTTCAGCGCCATAACTGGCCTTCCCGCCAAATTCCCCTATGTAATGGCAATTTCCCCAACGTTTCTACATTAACAGTATTTATTGTACAACGGTCTGCATCATCCTGGCAAATCCATTGGCATCCACAAAACCCGACCTGTCATTCATATGCGGTCATTTTCACGTTCATGACTTCATTTTGAGCCTTTTTGGTAACCCTTGCTTATATAGACGGACGATATACTGAAAAGGTTACAAAAATGTGATATTTATTGGATCTAAGGTATCCTAACAGATTAAGGAGGGAGATGTAAATAGAGGATGTAAGTTCAAATGTAACTATTAACATATCAATGCCTTTCCCATAACTTTTTAAGACAAAAAAAAGACCGCTTACATAAGCGGCCATTGCTCACGTGGAGCAATACAGTTATTGGATAGGAGTGGAGAGAAACCATACTGTACCCTTATTATATGTATACGTTTTCATTTTGTCAACACTTTCAGTAAAATTGTTTGAATTAATTATATCTTTCGGTAAATCAGGATAATACATCCTTTTTTTCTGTGACTGAAAATCACATAACAACTCCAATATAACCTCACAAAAAAGAGGGCTTTCGCCCTCTTTCTCGTCTTATATCCACACTTGATAGCCTAAGGAATCCAATAACGTCTTGGCTCGTTCCATATCTTCTTCCTGACGGAAAGACAGACGCATAATGCCCGGCACATCCACCCGGTTTTCGATAATCTCCAAGTTGCTCAAGTTGATGTCATTCGCCCCAAGCTCAGTTGCGATCTTACCGATCATACCCGGTGCATCCTGGACATCAGTATATAGATCAAATAACGGCGAAATCATGCCTTTGCGTCGTTCTGGTAATATACTGCGGAACTCGCGGGCCTGACGGAATGCCTCCTCTATGCCTTCACCGTTCTTATGCTCCAGCATATCCGTAAAGGCCGTCATTTGGCTATTCCAGTCCTTAAGCAAGCCCAGCAGTACATCACGGTTGCTAAGCAAGATATCTCTCCACACAATCGCATCACTGGACGCAATCCGGGTAATATCCCGGAAACCACCCGCAGCCAGCATTTTATACAGTGGATTCGACTCATTATATTCACGCACCTGATTCACCAGTGCAACAGCAATAACATGTGGCAGATGACTAATCGCCCCCACGATGTCATCGTGCAGCAGAGGCTCCACACGCACGATCTGTGCCCGCGTATACGCAAGCAGCTCAGACAACCTGCTGTAGGCTTCCTCAGGTACATGTTCTGAAGGGGTTAAGACATAGTATGCATTCTCAAATAACACGGCTGAGGCCGCATCTACGCCTGCACGCTCCGACCCCGCCATAGGGTGACCACCAATGAAGTAAGCGTCAGTTAACCGCACATGCTCGGCACAAGCGGCAATGGAAGCTTTAGTGCTTCCTACGTCCGTGATGATACATCCTTTTTTCAATGGCAGCTTGGAGAGCTTTTCGAAATAGGATTCAAGCAAACCTACGGGAACGCACAAAAAAATAAAGTCGGCATCCTCTACCGCTTCTTCCAGAGAGAGCGTAGCATCATCCACTACACCGCTCGCTATGTACTTGTCCTTCAGTTCATCCAAGTGGGCGTAGCCCATCACGGTTACATCTGGCTTGCCTTTGAAGCAGAGCGCCAGTGAACCGCCGATGAGTCCTACACCAATCATTGCAATTTTTAGTTTCATGGGTCCTCACTCTTTCATCGCCAGTATTAAGGGCGTGCTACCGCCTTCTCAGCCAGCGTGTTCTCCAGTGCCGTGACAAATACACGGTTCTGTTCTGATGTTCCGACGGACACACGAATGTAAGTTGGGTATACGTTGAATCCTGAGCGAACGATAATGCCTTGTTTGAGCAAGGATTGGAACGCATTTGCCGAAGGCATATTCAGGTCAACCATAATGAAATTACCCTGTGAAGGGAAATACGACAATCCGAGACGTGCAAATTCATTTTGCAGGTAATCCCGATCCGTTGCATTCCGCTTCGAGCACTCTTGAACAAAATCCTGATCCAGTAGTGCAGCTTTTGCCGCAACCTGTCCAAAACGGGAGGTGTTAAACGGTTCACGTACACGGTTAATCAAATCAATAATTTCGGGACGTGCAATACCATATCCGATCCGGAGCGAAGCCAAACCGTAAATTTTGGAGAATGTCCGCAGGATGACCAAGTTCGGATACCGTTCGATCAATGGTATACTTTGCGGGTATGCTTCATCGGTTACGAATTCATAATAAGCTTCGTCCAGTATGACCATCACATGAGCAGGCACACGGTCCATAAAGGCTGTAAGTTCCTGCTCGGAGATAATCGTACCTGTCGGATTATTTGGATTACACACCCATACTGCTTTGGTTTTGTCGTTAATTTGCGCGAGCATCGCGCTCAGATCATGCGTGCCATCTTTCAGAGGCACTTCGATGGACACGGCACCCTCAATATCTGCATTGCTTTTATATACAGAAAATGTCTGATCTGCCATGATGGTCTCGTCACCCGGCAAGAAGAAAGCTCTCGTGATCAAAGCAATAATCTCATCGGAACCACAACCAAATATTAAGTTGTTCCGTTCAACGCCAAGATGCTTGGCAAGAACTCCCGTCAGCTCAACCGAGCTACCGTCTGGGTATATGCTTATATTAGTCATTTCTCTCGTAATGGCTTCCAGGGCGGCAGGAGAACTGCCGTACGGGTTTTCGTTGGAGGCCAGCTTGATGACTTGTTCAAGCCCCAGTTCACGTTTCACTTCTTCAATCGGTTTGCCCGGCTGGTACACAGGCAGATTGACAATCTGGGATTTCGGTTTCAACCCGACCGCCTCCTGTTATTGAAATAATGTTAGACACGAATCAGCGTGCACCTTACGTGTCCAAAAGATGTCCTTTCAGGACATCTCTATCCCTTTAATTGTGCCACAAAGTTGCGAATTTGCAACAGTCCCGCTACACGCGTATCCGGATTTTCAAGCAGAGGAATCGCATCTTCCACCTGACGAACAATGGCACTACCTACAACAACGCCATCGCAGATGCGGGAGAAATGTGCTACCTGCTCATGACTAGAGATACCAAAACCCACCGCAACAGGGAGGTCTGTCAGACTTTTCACCGTCTCAATAAAGCTCTCTACGCCATCAAAGAAAGAAGCTCTCTCTCCGGTTACCCCAAGGGATGATACACAATAGATAAAGCCCCTCGCGCCCGTTACAATCCGCTCAATCCGGGCATTAGATGTAGGTGCAACAAGCGGCACCAGATGCACACCAGCACGATTTGCGCGTTCTCGCATCTCTTCCGCTTCCTCAATTGGCAGGTCCGGAATGATCATGCCACTAATATCGTGTTTGACCAATTCATCAAAGAATACATCCAGGCCTGTCTGCAATACCGGATTATAATAGGTGAACAGTACAAACGGCAGTTTCACACCTGCCTTACGAGCTTTTGCAGCGGTTTCCATAACAGTACGAATGGTAATCTGGCTTTTCAGCGCACGTTCGGAAGCGCGCTGAATGACTGGGCCATCTGCAAGCGGATCGGAATAGGGAACACCCAGTTCCAAAATATCCGCTCCAGCCTGTTCAAGCTCCTTGATGATATCAATCGTTGTGTCCACATCCGGGTCTCCCACGGTTAAGAATGGAATAAGTGCCGTACGATTCTGTTCCTTCAATTGCTGGAAGGTCTGGTCCATCAGATTCATCCCAAGTCACCTCCCGTGTATTTCATGATGGATTCAACATCCTTGTCTCCACGTCCCGACAGACAAATGACTACAATATCATTTGCTGTAAGTTCAGGCGCCAGTTTGACAACTTGGGCAACCGCATGTGCAGACTCCAGAGCAGGAATGATTCCCTCCGTCCGACATAGGAGTTGCAGGGCATCCAGTGCTTCCTGATCCGTGATCGGTACATATTTTGCCCGTTCAATATCCTTGAGATAGGAATGCTCTGGACCAACACCCGGATAATCAAGTCCGGCCGAGATGGAATGCGCTGGCTGAACCTGTCCATACTCATCCTGCAACAGGTAACTCATAGATCCCTGGAATACACCATGCGTGCCTTTGGTCATCGTTGCAGCGTGATACTCGGTTTCGACCCCTTTGCCTGCGGCTTCAACACCAACAAGTTTCACATCCTGATCACCGATAAATGGATAGAACATACCGATCGCATTACTTCCTCCACCAACAGCGGCTACAATTACATCCGGCAAACGCCCTTCGATCTCCTGAATCTGACGACGGGTCTCATCACCAATCACACGTTGGAAATTCCGCACCATCATCGGATATGGATGAGGACCAACGACTGATCCGAGCACATAGAATGTATCCTCCACATTGCTGACCCAGTAGCGAAGTGCTTCATTACCAGCATCCTTCAGTGTCCGTGTTCCAGACGTCACCGGAATCACTTCTGCTCCGAGCAGCTTCATCCGAAATACGTTTAACTGCTGACGCTCTGTATCTTCTTCGCCCATAAATACTTTGCATTCCAGTCCAAGCAATGCGGCTACGGTTGCGGTCGCAACGCCATGTTGACCTGCACCCGTCTCGGCAATAACTTTCTTTTTGCCCATCCGTTTGGCAAGCAAACCTTGTCCAATGGCGTTATTAATTTTGTGCGCGCCTGTATGATTGAGATCTTCACGTTTTAGATAAATTTTCGGTCCGCCCAATCGGCGTGACAATTGCTCTGCATGATACAATGGCGTTTCACGTCCAGAATACTCGCTTAGCAGATAGTTCAGTTCCTTGTTAAATTCCTCATCTTCAGAGAAGTGGCTGTATGCCTCCTCCAACTCAATAAGTGCGTTCATTAGTGTCTCAGGTACAAAGCGGCCTCCGAAGTGACCGAAACGCCCGTGTTGATCCGGCAATTGATGTGTCATGCCTGCTTCACCCTTTCTACGAATGCTGTAATTTTGGCAATATCCTTCACACCTTCAGTCTCCACGCCGCTGGATACATCGACGCCGAAAGGTGCATATGTCTGTATTAGTTGTTGTACATTGTCCGGCTGCAACCCTCCTGCAACGAACAGAGCAATTCCGCGACTTTTCGCCCATTCAGCATAGGCAGAGATTCGCTCCCAGGCAAACGTTTTCCCGGAGCCCCCTCCATATAGAGGATCATGGGTATCAAGCAATATCGCATCCACGAATTTATCATAAGTATCAAGAGCCCTTATGGCTGCATCATCAGCTTCCGGTCCCGTTTCATCTTTGGGAAAAGAAAAAACTTTGAACACTGCGGCATTCCACCGCTGCTTCACCTGCTGGCAAAATTCCGCAGTCTCCTGTCCATGCAGTTGAATAACATCCAGCTGAGCAATGTCCATAATGTGTTCCAGTTCTTCGAGCGTAGGATTCACAAATACACCCGCAAGCTTCGGCCGATCATAGGTAGACCATTCGAACAACACCGTTCTTAATGCAGCAGCCTGCTCGGGTTCGATTCGGCGGCGTGATTTGGCAAAAACAACACCAATGTAATCCACAGGCAAGTTTATCATCGATTTTAGCACTTCAACGTCCTGAAGTCCACATATTTTTACGGCCGCTGGCAGCGGGTTTCTCAGTTCTGACATACTGTCGCCTGTGCCATCGTGTATGGAAGTATTCATCATTTGGGTCCCATCAGATCATATACAGCCGCCTCGACATCATCCTTGCGCATGAGATGCTCACCTACGAGAATACCATGAACACCGGCCTGGATCAGAGGTACTGTTGATTCTGGTCCGTCAATACCACTTTCGCTAATCAAGGTAACGCTACTTGGAATCAATTCCATCAAATCCAGTGTCGTGTTCAGGCTGGTTTCGAATGTTTTCAAATTACGATTGTTGATGCCCACAAGTGTTGCCTGCGGAATCTCCAATACCTGCTCCAGTTCTGTTCGATCATGGACTTCAATCAAGGCATCCAGCCCCAAACCTTTGGCGAATTCCAGATATTGACGAATCTGTTCAGGTGTCAGAATGCTGGCAATCAGCAGTATCGCATCCGCACCCAGTAATCTTGCCTCGGCAATCTGTCGTTCATCTATAATAAAATCCTTGCGCAATAGCGGAATGTTCACTGCTTGATGGATAGCCTGCAAGTACTCGTTGCTGCCTTGAAAATATGACACATCTGTTAATACGGAGATGCAGTCTGCACCCGCTCGCTCATAAGCAGTAGCAATCTCTACCGGATGAAAATCCGGACGAATTAACCCTTTGGATGGCGAAGCCTTCTTCACTTCAGCAATAAGGCCGAGTTTGCGATTGCGTCCGCTTGATAATGCTTTTTCAAACCCCCGAGTTGCGGGTAGTTGTTCGATTTTTTGGATAGCTTCATCCATGCGAAATGTCTGTGCAAGAACTTCAACTTCTTTATGTTTGGTTGCAACGATTCGATCAAGATACATGACTGTACGCCTCCGTTGTATGAATTAACTGTTCAAGCTTCCCGGCAGCTTTGCCCGAATCTACCGCTTCTGCGGCAAGTGTCACCCCTTCAGCAATGCTATCTGCAAGACCGGATACATAGATGCACGCTCCGGCGTTCAACAGAACGACATCACGATAGGCACTCTGCTCACCCTGGAAGATCCTCTTAATAATTTCGGCATTCTGTGCCGCATCTCCTCCAAGTACCGCTTCGAGCGGATGCAGAGACAAACCCATATCACGTGGATCAATATCATAGGTGTGCACTTCACCATTGCGAAGTTCGGATACCTGAGTTGGTGCCGAAATACTGATTTCATCCAGACCATCATGGCTGGCCACAACCAACGCTCTTTTGAGACCAAGACGATTCAGTACTTCAGCAATCATCGGCGTCCGGGAACGATCATACAGGCCAAGCAGTTGGCGATCTGCTCCCGCAGGATTCGTTAACGGTCCGAGCATATTGAAAATGGTACGAACCCCCAGCTCTTTTCTTGGTCCTGCTGCATGTCGCATGGAAGGGTGATATACCTGGGCAAAACAGAAGCAGATTCCGATATCATCCAGACATTGTCTGGCCTGCTCCCCGTTCAGATGGATATTTACACCGAGTGCCTCTAATACATCTGCACTACCCGCTTTGCCTGAAGCTGAACGGTTGCCATGTTTGGCGACCCGAACCGAGACGGCCGAAGCAATGATCGCGGATGCTGTGGAAATGTTGAATTTGTGAATACCCGATCCACCTGTTCCACAAGTGTCCAGCAAGCCGCTGCCATCCGTTAGAATTCGTCCGCCCTGACCACGCATGGCTTCAGCAAAACCGGTGATCTCATCTACCGTTTCACCCTTCATCCGTAGCGCCATCAGCAAACCTCCGATTTGAGCCGGCGTTGCCTCACCTCTCATGATCGAGTACATCAAATCTCTTGCTTCGGCTTGCTCCAGATGGCTGCCCTCTAGAATCTTCGCCAGGCCATTTTTCATGCCTTCCTCACGAGTAATCTCAGCAATAGGGGTTACAGGGTTCTCATTCATTATTGGGTTTATGTTCATCTCCGGTCTCTCCTCTCTCAGTTCTTAGCGGCCGCTGGTGTGACAAAGTAGTCTGCATTCGCCAGTCTCAAAGTGCTGTCCTTTTCTTTGGCAGGAAACATTGCTTCTGCTGTTCGAATCGCCTTGAGCAATGCTTTAGCTTTGTTAACCGTTTCCTCATATTCATTCTCAGGCACAGAATCCCATACGATTCCCGCTCCAGCCTGTACATATGCTTTTCCTTTTTTAAAAATAATCGTACGAATCGTAATACAGGAGTCCATGTTACCCGAGAAACCAAGGTATCCGATGGCTCCTGCATAAGCACCCCGTGCCTCTTTCTCCAGTTCCGCGATAATCTCCATTGCACGCAGTTTCGGTGCTCCGGATACAGTACCCGCTGGCAAGCATGAGAGAAACGCATCGAAGAAATCCTTGTCTTCTCTAAGCTCGCCCGTAACGTTGGATACCATGTGCATAACGTGAGAATACCGTTCAATCTCCATGAACATGTCACACTTCACACTGCCGAAGCTGGATACCCGGCCCAGATCGTTACGACCCAGATCAACCAGCATCAGATGCTCCGCGCGTTCCTTCTCATCCTGGAGCAGATCAGCAGCGAGTGCACGATCTTCCGCTTCTGTTGCCCCCCTTGGACGTGTACCTGCAATCGGTCGTGTCTCCACACGATTCCCGTCCACCTTGACCAGCGCTTCTGGCGAAGTACCCACGATAATCTCATCATCCATTTTGAGGTAGTACATATAAGGTGATGGATTCAGGGTCCGAAGCACACGATACACGTGAAGCGGAGAAACTTCCGTATCAATGTGGAAACGCTGGGATAATACCACTTGAAAAATATCACCTGCGCGAATGTAATCTTTGGCTTGCTCTACATTACCGATAAATTGCTCCTTCGTGAGGTTGGAGCGAATATCCCCCAGTTCCACGTCTCCCGGAATGGAACGCGGATTCAGGTTCTCCCCTGGTCCCTGCTGCTGCAAACGTTCTGCCGCCTGCTCCAGCTTCTCCGAAGTCACTGCATACGCTTGACGTATCTCATCATCCGTTGCACCGTCCTTGACGTGTACATTACCAACGAGCAGCATCTGCTGCTTCACATGGTCAAACACGATAATCTGGTCACAGAACATAAAGCGAATGTCATCCATATTCAGGTCATCCAGCGCGTGAGCTGGAAGTTTCTCATAATAGGACAGCAGATCATATCCGAAGAAACCAATTGCCCCACCTGTGAATGGTGGCAGTTCATCATCTTTTGGACTGCGGTACTTACGTAGCAGTGCTTTCAGTTCTTCGATCGGTTTACCTGGCAATTCACGAGTCTTCCCTGCTTCTTCTACAACAATCCGGCCCTTCTTGGCCGAAATCATCAGGAACGGATCTGTACCGATGAACGAGTATCTCGCCCATTGGATACCCCCCTCTACACTTTCCAACAGGAATGCCCGGTCGTTGTCAGCATAACGGCGGAATATTCGAATCGGAGTCTCCATATCTGCCAGAATCCGTTTGACTACCGGAATCAGATTATACTCATTCGACATTTTCAGTACTTGATTAACGTTTGGCGTTATCATCAGATCACGTCCTTTCAGATTTAGGTAGAAGAAAAGGTTATATGTACAAAAAAACCTCTACCATCAGGTAGAGGTTTGGTTATAAGCTGTATTTAACAGGGTGATGCTTCATAAATAACAAGTCCCTATACTTCGCTGTCGGATTATTCACAGGTCGCTGAATTGATGCATCTCACATCATCCAATTCGGAAAAATATATCAGTTATAACACTTCAACTACTCATTCCAATATTACGTAAAATATAGGAAAGTGCATTGATTGTGTTTGTACCAAAATATATCAAAACAAAAGATGTCCTATGACACGTTTGTTTTCCCTGTTCCTGTTACCTATTCCGTAGCACGACGTACCGTGAATCAGTTGACCGGTTTCTGTTGCCCCGGTTACCACCCACTGGACTCTGCTATATACTCCACTAGCTCAGCTGCTCTCAGCTCAATCTCTACTCTACTCAACTGGTTCTCACTATACATCATTATGATCGGTTTGACAACCCACTACTTAAGAACCAGAAGGTGTTGCCAAATCCGGACGTAATGCCTGTGCACCGTTCAGATACACATGGTTGATTTCATTCTGAGCTTTGTTTGTATTGACATGCACCATGAAACGAATGCACTGCGCCAAGGCACCTTTAACAGGAACCTCCAGTGCACACATTAGTGGTACGAGTTCCCAGCCATCCAGTTGGCGAATAGCTTTTGCCGGGAAAGCAGCATCTAGATCCCCAGTTAACGTAATCCACACACTGCAGATATCTTCCGGTTGGATCTCATTGCGATCCACGATCTCCTGCAACAATACTGCCGTTTCCTTCAAAATCTGTTCTTCGTTGTTCTGCGTGACTGTTGTAGCCCCGCGAATTCCCCGTGTGACCATCGCTGTTATTCTCCCTTCCTGAGCATTTCAATGACGTCCCGAACTGCCGACACAGGTACGTCCTTCACAATTCTTGCAGCCCCAATCCGATCAGGAATGATAAACACCATATGACCTTCACGGAACTTTTTGTCATGCATCATCGCTTCCATTAATGCATCCGTGTCGAGATGCGCAGGCATCGTTGTTGGAAGGCGAAGTGAACGCAACATGCGGACCGTATCTTCATAGAGCCCTGCTGGCGCACCAAGCTTCTCACCAAGCAATGCTGATCCAGCCATACCGATCGAGATCGCTTCTCCGTGCAGAAATTCTCCATAACCGGCAATCGCTTCAATGGCATGACCAATCGTATGTCCCAGGTTCAACAACGCACGTTCTCCATTTTCACGTTCGTCTCTGGATACAATCTCCGCCTTAATGCCACATCCACGTTCCAAGCCGTATCCAAGTGCTTCCGGATTAAGCGCAAGCAGTTCTTCCGCATGTTCCTCACACCAATGTGCAAAAGCCTCATCACGGATCAGCCCGTGCTTCAGCATCTCTGACAACCCTGCCGATACATCTCGTGGCGGCAAGGATTGAAGTGTGTCCACATCATAGAGCACTAGCTCGGGCTGGTGGAATGCACCAATCATATTTTTGGCCAGCGGATGATTGACAGCCACCTTGCCGCCTACACTGCTGTCATGCGCCAAAATCGTTGTAGGTACTTGAACAAACTTGATTCCACGCATATATGTAGCGGCAACAAAACCAGCCAGATCACCTACGACACCACCACCTAAGGCCAGAATCGCAGAACTCCGATCCAGTTTGCCTTCGATCGCAACGGTCATCATATCCTGGTACACCGAAAGGGATTTCGATGTTTCACCAGAGGGTACAACCGCCGATACGACTGTATAACCAGCCGTACGCAGCGTTTGCTCCAAACCTGACAAGTATTTGGGAGCCACATTTTCATCTGTAATGATGAGTAACGGACTTTTTTTGGTCAACCCATATTGCTCAAAATATTGAGGGGCTTGTGCCAATAGACCGCTGCCAATCAGAATCGGATATGAGCGTTCCTCCAACTGTACCGTCAGCTGACGCATATTAGTAATTCTCCAGTTGAGCGTTATAACTAGCAACATTAGCACGGATCTCTTCCATGGAATCCCCGCCGAATTTCTCCAGGAATGCTTTGGCAATTTCCCACGCTACAACATGCTCCATAACCACACTCGCTGCTGGTACAGCACAAGCGTCCGAGCGCTCAACCTGAGCCGTAAATGCTTCTTTTGTATCGATATCGACACTTTGCAGTGGCTTATACAACGTTGGGATCGGCTTCATCACACCACGTACAACGACTGGCATACCGTTTGTCATACCACCTTCGAATCCACCCAGACGGTTGGTTGCCCGGTGGTAGCCGCGTTCATCCGTATGCATGATTTCATCATGCACCTGTGATCCCCGAATAACTCCGGCTTCGAATCCGATACCAATCTCTACACCTTTGAATGCATTAATGGACATTACGCCTTGAGCGATTCGTGCATCCAGTTTGCGATCGTATTGAACATAACTACCAAGACCAATAGGTACACCTTCAACGATACATTCCACTATTCCTCCGATGGAATCGCCTTCTTGTTTAATCTGGTCGATGTAGGCTTCCATCTTCTTCTCTGTCTCAGCATCCGTAACACGTACAGAGGAAGCTTCTGTTACTGCGATCAGTTCATCAATCGGAAGGTCCTGATACGGAGCTTCGATCTCTCCAATGCGAAGTACACGTCCAGCTACCTTGATTCCGAATTCAGCCAGGAATTGACGTGCAATGGCACCACATGCCACACGTACCGTTGTCTCACGTGCACTGGAGCGCTCCAGTACGTTACGCAAGTCTTTAAGATTATACTTGAGTCCACCGTTCAGATCAGCGTGTCCGGGACGAGGACGATGAACGCGACGTTTCTCTTCGTCACTGCCTTCAATCGGCTCAATATTCATAATATTCTGCCAATGTTTCCAGTCGTTATTTTGAACAACCAGCGCTACCGGAGCACCTGTTGTATATCCGTGACGGATACCACCAACGAAATTCGCCTGATCCTTCTCAATCTGCATCCGGCGTCCACGGCCATATCCCTTTTGGCGGCGGTGAAGCTGGAAATTCAGTTCTTCAAAATCAATCGTCAAATTACTTGGCAATCCTTCAATAATAGCGGTCAATTGGGGTCCGTGCGTCTCCCCTGCGGTTAAATAGCGTAAACTCATAATACGTTCCCCCTTTAAACTGTTAAACTTCACATTGCTAAAATCCCATAATTTCTTTGCTTATTATAGTATAGCTGACCGGCTTTGACAAGAAAGTCGGCGCTTTCTTGTACTTGGTATACAAATAACCGCCTGAACACATGTACATGTGCTTCAGACGGCTGAACAACCATTATCATTATTTTTTCCGATAGAAGAATGTCTCTGCTGTCTCCAGACCATATTGTCCCGGGGAGAAGATCTGCTCCGTACTACCCACAAACAAAATACCGCCTGGACGCAAACTTGCTGCAAATTTGTGATACAACAGGTTTTTGGCTTCCTCGGTAAAATAGATCATGACATTTCGGCACACAATCAGATCGTACCCATCGTCAAAACGGTCCACCAGCAAATTTTGTTTCATGAACTTGATCGAATTTTTGAGTTGCTCATCAATACGGTATACCAAGCCATCCTGCTTGAAGTAACGGTTCGCCGTTTCCTTTGGCACATCCTTAAGCGAGCGTTCCATATAACGCCCTTCCTTGGCTTTGGCCAATGCACCTTCATCCAGATCACTTGCCGTAATGGAGCTGTCCTTCAAAATGCCCATCGTGTCCAGAATCATGGCAAGTGTATAAGGTTCTTCACCTGTTGAACAGGCCGCACTCCAAACTTTAGCACGACGCTTGGACCCCAGCAGCTCAGGCAGGATCTCGTCCCGCAGCACTTCCCAACGATTGGGATTACGCCAGAATTCCGACACGTTAATCGTCATACGATCAAGGAATTCGTAAAACAATGATTTATCCTTCTGCATAGCTTCAAAAAAGTTAGAAAATGTATGAAACCCGTTTTTGTTGCGAAGTGTGGTCAGCCTTCTTTTCATCTGGCCTTCCTTGTATTGAGCAAGATCAATGCCTGTGCTCTCTTTGATTTTACGAATGAATCCGGTGTAATCCGGGTCTAGTAGTTGTTCTTGCTCCAGCATCGTGTATCACCCTTTTGGCTAATAATTACAACCAGGCTGCGATGCTCTTGTCGTATACCACCAGTTCATCTGAAGCAAAGAAATTTGCTGCTTCACGGGAAGCACTTTCCGGTGAATCTGCCCCATGAATCAGATTATGTGGTGTGTGGCTGGCGAAGTCTCCGCGAATGGTACCCGGAGCTGCTTCCTTCACATTGGTTTTTCCGATGACGATGCGCGCAAGCGCCACAATATCGTCGCCTTCCCACACCATGGCAAATACAGGCCCCGATGTGATAAAACGAACCAGATCATCGAAAAATGGTTTACCCTCATGTTCAGCATAATGGCGTTTTGCCTGATCCTCAGACATCTGCACCAATTTGCCTGCCACCAACTTAAATCCTTTGTCTTCCAGACGGCTAATAATTCGACCGATCAATCCACGCTGCACACCATCCGGCTTCACCATCAAAAATGTACGATCCATCAGCTCACTCCTCACTCACGGTTCAAAGTTAATCACTATGTAAACGCAATCCCTCTGATTGTAACATACATGTCCAAATCCTCCCAATGAGGAATCTCACAGTTCTGTTCATCTTTGGGTATGAGTAATCTGAGAGTCGAAGGTCATACATTGTTTAATGCGTACGTTTAACCACAAAATGAGCGATATCACGCAGGTTTTTGGTCGTCTTGATGTTAGGTAGCTGATCGAGAGCATCGAGCGCTTTCTTCATATATCGGTCAGCAAGGGCTTCTGCTTTAGCAATTCCTTGACTTTGTCGAATCATTCCAATTGCATCCGATGCACTTGCCCGTCCTTCTTCATGCTGGACACGGGAAATCTCCTTAAGCAAAGGTTCCCGCAGATCGGATTCTTCCAGGGCATAAAGTACAGGAAGAGTAATATTTCCTTGCTTCATGTCACTGCCAGGTGGCTTCCCAAGTTGTTTCTCGGTACCTACCAGATCAAGTACATCATCTTGAATCTGGAAGGCCATCCCCACATTGTATCCGTACGTATACAGCAGGGAAGATACATGCTCAGGCGCACGTGTAGCCAATGCCCCTAACTGACAGCTAACTGCAATCAGAAGTGCTGTTTTGCGGCGAATCCGCAGCAGATAGTTACGAACACTTTGTCCCGTATTGAAAAAGTCGCGAATTTGCTCCATCTCACCAATGGACATTTGTACCATAGCTTTGGCAAGAATACGATGAATCGCTGGATCGGATAATCCGGCAGTCATTTCAAGTGCCTTACCGTAGATATAGTCTCCAGTGTACATGGCAATCCGGTTATCCCATTTTGACTTCACCGTGGGTTTGCCTCGGCGTGTCTCCGCATTATCAATGACATCATCATGAACGAGGGATGCCGAATGGATGAGTTCCAGCGGAACCGCAACCAGCTTCAGACGTTCAATGTCGTATGTACCAAATTTCCCACCAAGTAACACAAAAACGGGCCGCAACCGTTTTCCTCCTGCTTTGAGCAAATGAAGTGACGTTTCACTCAGCAGCTTCTGTTCTCCTCGAACACTGCGATACAACTCTTTCTCAATGTAATCCATGTCCTTTTTTAACAACCCGAAAATATCCAATAGTTTCATTCGTTCACCCGTATCAGCGTATTGTCAGTCCATAAATTCATGCTTACCTTCCCCTCCAGCAAGTCGGGCCTGCAGGCATTACGAGAAACCCGGCTTACCGTTCTTGCTTGTGTTGTTCTATAAGGTAATCTAACGTGTTTTTCTTCTCCGAATGTCATAGCCAACACCCGAAAATTAAACTCTGCGACTTGTTCTGAAACAAAATACAGAAGTTGCCGGAGCATGGGTCAAGACTGTGGTTCATGAAGACTCACCATCAGTGCTCACCAATACCCCGGGATTCGGGGGACAAATAAACCGAGCAACACTTTGGCAAAAAACAGCCTTGTATCGAACTCAGTCGTTATCCCCGTTCATCCGGTTCTCCCCATCTTGTAAACAGTTGATGTGGGATGCGCAAGCTATCCAGCACTTTACCCACTAAAAACAGAATCAACTCATCCATAGTCTGAGGTTTGTAATAAAAAGCAGGCATAGCCGGTATCATTCGTACACCAAGACGAGAAAGCTTCAGCATGTTCTCCAGATGGATTGCATGAAGAGGCGTCTCACGTGGTACGAGAATCAATGTTCTTCCCTCTTTCATCATAACATCCGCTGCGCGAGACATCAGATTATCCGACGATCCCTGCGCGATGGACGAAAGAGTTCCCATCGAACATGGCATGATAATCATGCCGTCGGCCAGATAAGAACCACTTGCAATGGAGGCCCCTATATCACTCACAGGATGATAGATCAGAGAACCGGCACGGTTGCCGAATTTTTCTTCCAGCACCGCGTCCCGATTCGTCACATCCCAGTCCAATTCTTCTTTCAGTACACGCCACCCTGCATTGGATATGACCAGATGAACGTTATATTCCAAATCAAGCAGCGTTTCAATTAATCGAATGCCATATATGCTGCCACTCGCTCCGGTAATTCCGACAACCAGTCGTTTATTGTCCGGCTGCTGCACCATTTATTTCACCGCCAGATCAATCAGAGTGAACGTAAATACAATTAAACTAAGCAAACTGTTCATGGTAAAAAACGCCGTTTGAACACGGCTCATATCATTAGGCGATACAATATAGTGTTGATAGAACAGAATTCCATACGTCACCAACATGCCTGCGCCATACCACCAACTCAGATCTGTCATCAACAATAACGCAAGAAAACCAATTGCAGTAATCACATGGAAGAACTTAGCGATCTGCAAGGATTTAACCAGGCCAAAACGGGAAGGTATGGAGTGAAGACCCTCTCCCTGATCAAATTCCAGATCCTGACATGCATAGATAATATCAAAGCCCGCTGTCCAGAACACAATCGTAACGTACAGCACAATCGCTGTCCAATCCATCGTTCCTGTTACAGCTACCCAGCCACCAAGTGGTGCCAAACCAATCGTCATTCCGAGAACAATGTGGCATAACCATGTGAATCGTTTGGTGTACGAATACAGTACCAACATAAACACAGCAATAGGTAACAGCTGCATCGATAATACATTAAGATTGGATGAGGCCCAGAATAACAATATAAATGAGATAATGACAAATATAACAACTTCCCCATTTTTCAACAGTCCTGCCGGGATGGCTCTCATCGCGGTACGCGGGTTTTTGCTATCAATCGCTTGGTCGATAATTCGGTTCAAACCAAAAGCCGCACTACGTGCACCGATCATCGCAAGCAATACCCACATGATCTGCATCCAGCTTGGGAAGGTATCATTCACTACCATGGAGCCGAGGATCGCCCCCATAAATGCAAAAGGTAAAGCAAAAAGCGTGTGTTCAATCTTGATCATTTCTAAAAAGATGCGAATTTTCCTAAACATGCTGATTCTCCTTGGTTCCAATATGCAGTGCCGCGATACCTCCGGTCAGAGGGTAGGCCTGCACTTGTTGTAATCCAGTTTCTGCAAAAATGTCTGCCAGTTCCTGCCTTCCCGGGAAAATGGCCAGTGAGTCCGGCAGCCATTTGTACTGCTCAAAACTTTTAGCAAACACTTTGGCAAGATTCGGTAAAACCTTCTCAAAATAAAAATAATAAATGCCTTTGAACGGCTGCCATGTTGGCTTGGACAATTCCAGGCACACAACCATACCACCCGGTTTGACCACACGTTTCATTTCAGACAACACTTGTCTGAGATCAGGTACATTACGCAACCCAAACCCGATCGTCACATAATCAAACGAATTGTCTTCAAAAGGAAGTGACATGGCATTTCCCTGTGTCAGGGTGATCTGTTTTTGACGTTGCACCGCATTGATCTTTGTCTGGCCAACCTCCAGCATGTTGCTACTGAAATCAAGTCCGTGCATGTGCCCCGTTTCACTTGCCTCTGCCATAGCAAGCGTCCAGTCACATGTGCCGCAACACAAATCAAGACCGGTATCGCCTTTGGACATATTCATCTTTTTCATGGTGAATTTACGCCAAGCCTTATGCCTGCGGAAACTTAGAATATCATTCATGACATCATATTTTCCGGCTATACTCTGAAAAACCGAATGGACATATTCTTCTTTCGGTTTGGTCTCTCCGCTCCCCATTCGTCTGTCTCCCCCTCAATCTTCCCTTACTGCCGCATGTGAAGGCTGCAAATATGCCAAGTAAGGCTCTAAAATTGCATGTATCTCCTGCAAACCCATCCGCCCTTCCTCGTCTTGCAACAACAGTTGAATGCGGTGTGTACACTCGCGAAGCTTGTCCAGCAAAACCTCGCCAACCCTATGCTTCAGCACCATAGTGTTCCATGCACGTGCATCCGGTTCAGACTGACGCAACACATTGCGCTCATCGTCATTACCATGCTCGTATATGTGCCAGTATGCATAGCTGTGAAGATATTGTTTTGCGTCATTCATCCGCTTCAGTTCTTCCACGATCGTTTCGCAGGAGCTGAATTCGGTCAACAGGCTGTTCCATAATGACTCTTCCTTATGTTGAATCATGCCTGTAAATGAAAGAAACAGCTGCATCCTCAGCTGTACCGTTTCACGCAAGTATTCGTCAGCCGAAACGAGAAGCTTCTTCATCCGTTCATACAGCGTCATCTTGCGTGCGTTCACTCCGGATACAGCACCACTGAGTTTGCCAATCATTTCAATTCTGCCCGCTTGGGCAAGCAATTGATAAAAACGGCTACTTAAATAATCCCCGGCGAGTACATTCAATTGACGTGAACGCATCTCCTGCTCTTTCCGCTCACCGGAAATGGTATCGATTCGATCATGCGTATCCATGGCCAACTGAACGAGCGAAGTTGCAAGAGCATATAACTCTTGATGCACCTTTTCGTCTGTGCGGCCCACAAATACCTGCAACAGACGTGCCCGGCTATCCGGAAATGATGGGATTTCCGTATGTTGTCGAATCATGTCGTAATCCGTATATTTCTTTGCTAGTTGGGGTACGCGATATGAATTCATTCTCAGCCTCCGAGCCTTAACATTGTTAAACCTTTTCTGCACTACAATCTTATATATTATAGCATATGTTGAACGGGCACGCACTGAATCCTGCTATTCTATTACCCCTGACTTGTCATTTCGAATTGCTTCTTCCAGAGTTCGGTCTCCATCAAATGAAACCAGTCCTTCAATTCATCTGAAAAGGCCGCACTTTTCCAGTTCCGTAATGTTTCAATCGCATAAATAGGCCACTCTCCACGCCGAATATCAGCAGCAAGTAACAGATGTCGTTTATGCATCCATTCATCTTCTGCCATCACACGCAGCAGCACCTGATCCACGTTATCCAGACTCCGAAAGCCAAGATCCGCCACAGCTGCCATGTTCTCATAGATTTCAGTGTAACTTGTACCCGTTCCTTTAACTTTGAGGTCCAGTCTCAAAATGGACTGCTTCCATTCCACTCTTGCAATGGGAGTTGATAGTTGCATGGAGCTTAGCACATCAACCAGATTGTCATTCGTTAGCTGAACTGGATGATGTGATGCAGAGGCAGGCTGTACGTTGTCCCCGCCCCATGTACGCATATGTAAGGTTTGTATCGCAACAAGCAGAAAGACCGCCGCAACCGTTGCCAGCATTGAAGCAGTAACAATCATCCGCGGTTTCATATACGCCTCCCTGCCTTTACCTGTTAGTGTAGTCTGTCCGGTAAAGGCTCATACCTCATTGTACAATGAAAAAAAGCAGGCTATGCCTGCAATCTTCATTTGAATGTATTCAATCTGTCCATTACTCCGATTCAATCTGTCCATGCTTGGTAATCAGCGTGGCTTTGCCCCGGATTTTAATAGCTGAAGTATGGGTGGTAAATTGGGCAAACATCACTTCACCTTTGTCCAATTTCTCGGTGTGGTGAAAACGTGTATCCTGACCTCGGGTTAATCCGATCACCTGGACACCATTTTCCTCTGCCTTAATTACAATATAATCATTGCCGGTTGGATGATCCATCACGCATGTCCCCTTCTTTAGTTCGATAGCGTTAATGATGATTAAGATTGTTTCATTTGTCAACCTGCGCCTTATACGAATGAACCGCAAGAATCATCGTTAAAGGGCAAAAGAAAAGGCCGTGAACAAGTCACGGTCTTTTTGTCGACATATGGAATATGTAGAAATCTTATTTAATTCCGTCTTTGAGCGCTTTACCTGGTTTGAATGCAGGAATTTTGCTCGCAGGAATTTCGATTTCTTCACCTGTTTGCGGGTTGCGTCCTTTACGTGCAGAGCGCTCGCGAACTTCGAAGTTCCCAAAACCAACCAATTGTACTTTATCTCCGCTTTGAAGAGCCTCAGAGATTGCTTCGAATACGGCATCAACCGCTTTCGTTACATCTTTCTTGGACAATTCAGTCGCTTCAGATACGTGTGTAATCAAGTCTGATTTGTTCATTTGTTTTTCACCTCCTGTATCAATGTCCTGAATGTTATACTGTGTTTCCGTTTTATAGCGAAATATACGTTCATACGCAAAAAATCTACGTACATCTTGAGCGCTGAACACAAATCTCCGCCTGCGGTCAACAGTCATTTTCGGCAGAATGTCGTCTGAAACCACGGGCATTTCAGACGCCGAACAAATTTCATACTAATACAGACAGCCCACAATTTCAAGTCCGGTTGCGGTTTAAGACGTAAAATGTAACCGCCAGGGCAAGCACGAGAACCCCACCTTTTACAATATCATGTGTGAAATACTGTACGTTCATCATTGTTAAACCGTTCACAAGTACACCAATCAGAACCGAACCAATGAAGGTTCCGATGACATTTGGTTTACCTGCACCAAACACAGAGAAACCGACAAATACTGCAGCTACGGATTCCATTAACAACGGTGATCCCGCATCAATTTGCCCGGATCCTACTTTGGAAGCATAGATGATACCCCCGATTGCTGCAAACACTCCAGCGGCTACATAGGCGAGTGTACGCACCTTTTTCACCTTGATTCCAGACAACCGTGCAGCTTCCTCATTACCACCTGTAATGTACATCTGGCGCCCATATTTCGTATACGTCAAAAAGATATGCACACCTATTACCGCAATAAGTAGCATGATAACCGATATCGGCATACCAAGCCATTTACCCTGCCCTATTAGCAGGAATGTCGGGTCCATCTCTCCCGCAGCTTTGCTCCCATCAGGGAACTGCATGTGATTGTAAATGGTATAGCCCTGTGCATACGTTTTGTGAATACCTCCGATAATGTACATCGTGGCAAGGGTTGCGAGCAAATCTGGAATACGCAATTTTACAATGAGCAAAGCGTTCAGTAAACCAATAACAGCGCCGATAATCAGTGGCACGATAATGACGATCGCCAGTGGTTGTTGATACCAAATCATTAACGAAGCAGTAACGACGGTAGTTAATGAGACAGTCGCACCAACCGAGAGATCAAATCCATCAACAATGAGAGATAACGTAACACCGATCGCTACAAAAGTAACGATAGAGATCGAGCCCAAAATATCGGTCAAGTTACTGTACGTAAAGAAATAAGGTAATTTAATGCCGAAAAATGCGATAACACCTATGATGACTATAATCGCCCCGTAACGGAACGCAAAATCCAATGATTTATCCTTCATGATAGCACCTCTTGTCCACCGCTTGCATAGTATAGCAGCTGTTCTTGGTTAGTCTCGCCTCGTTTGAACTCTTTTACGATAACACCTTCGTACATGACAGCGATTCGGTCACCAATTCCCATGCCTTCATCCAGTTCACAGGTGAAATAGATTACACCCTTGCCCGCCAAAGCCAGTTCATTAATGATGCGGAAAATGTCACTTTTTGCCCCAATATCTACGCCTTTGGTTGGCTCATCAAATATAAATACATCCGCATCCGCATTAAGCCATTTACCAATGGCTACCTTTTGCTGGTTACCACCGCTTAGATATTTCACTTCCTGTTTCACGGACGATGTTTTAATTCCAAGCTGTTTCACCAATGACTCTGCGTTCAGACGTTCCCGCTTGCGGCTTACGAAACCTAATGTACTAAGACGGCTTAGCAAAGGTAGACTTAAATTCCGTTCCACGTTCTCCTGAATCAGGATTCCTTGTTTACGTCGCTCCTCCGGTACAGAAACAATCCCCAGAGCCGCCGCATCCGCAGGCTGAGACAGGCGGAGGTTGCGGTTGTTAAGCCGGATCTCGCCTCCCTCCAGCCGATCTGCACCAATCAGCAAACGAGAGCTTTCCGTTTTACCCGCGCCTACCAGACCCACCACAGCGAGGACTTCACCTCGTCGTACAGAGAGGTTAACACCTTTTACCTTCACTCCACGACGAAGCCCACGTGCCTCCAATAACAGCTCCCCCACGGGTGCTTCCGTCTTCGGAAACTCTTCTTCGAATGGTTTGCCCAGCATCTGTGTAACCAAATCATTGATCGTCAGTCCCTTTGCATCACCGGTAAATACATGTTGTCCATCTCTCATGACCGTAACGCGATCACAGTGATCCGTCACTTCAGCAAGACGATGGGTAATGAAAATACAGGCAACGCCCCGATCCTTCAGGAGATGAACAATCCGGAAAAATGCATCCGTTTCTTCCTGGCTCAGCGGTGCAGTCGGTTCATCAAAAATGATGACTTTGGCATCCTGGATCAAAATCCGTGCCAGCAGTATCATCTGTTTTTCTGCAAGTGTCAGATCGGCCACTTTTTGGTGAACAGATATGTCCGCCCCTAATTGCTTCAATGCCTCAACCGCACGCTGTTGCAGCTTCCGTGGACTTTTCCACCAACCTCCAGCAGATGAAGCCAACTGATCCAACATAATGTTCTCCGCAGCCGTCAGCTGTGGCACCAGTGCCGCATCCACTTCCTGATAGACACAGTGAATCCCACTTGCCTTTGCGTCTCCCGGAGAACTTAAATGAAGCGCTTGTCCACTCAATTGAATCGTCCCCTGATCCAATGGATAGGCACCAGACAAAATTTTCATTAACGTGCTTTTACCGGCACCATTGGCACCCAGCAGCGCATGAATCTCCCCACCTTTTACAGAGAAATCCACATCCTTCAGTGCAGGAATACCTGAAAACTGCTTGTGGATATGTTCCATTTGAAGCAGTATCGGTGCAGTGCTCATGATGTTAACCTCCAATCGTTCCCATACGGGAGTATCCCATTTCTCATCCAGACTCGCTAATCTTCATTATGGTAGAAAAAGCGCGCCTTGCGGCGCGCTTCCCATACGCTGCTTATTTAGCAGTAATTCCGTATTCACTCATCCAGTCCTTGATTCCTTGTGTGCTACCACCCCAACCTTCAACGAACTCTGACAGCTCCGAAGTGGAGATTTGTTTATCTGGCAGAGCTTCACGTTGAACATAGACCGGGTTAAGGACAACTGCATCTTCCGTCTCGTCCCCGTTCAGTTTCTGATAAGCATAACGTACTTGGACGCGACCAATATCCGTTGGGTCCACAGCCGCAGAAGCAACCCAAGGATTTTTCGGGTCCTGAATCATTTGCAGGTCCTCATCACTCATATCAATACCATACACTTTGATCTCATCACGTCCAGCTTGTTGAATCGCACGCGCTGCACCTTTGGCGAACTCGTCCCATGCAGTCCATACAGCTGTAATCTCACCTTTTGGATACTGCTTGAGAATAGCTTCCATTTTGGCTTGAGTATCCAGCGCAGGGTTCTGTGCAGAACCAAATGTAGCTATTTCCTTGATGTCCGGATTTTCTTTCATGAATTCACCGTATGCAATCTGACGGCGTTCCATCGGTGCAAAACCAGCTACCCATACTTTGACAATATTGCCTTGTCCATTGATATCTTTTTTCATTTGCTCCAGCGTCAGCTCAGCCATCTTCTGGTCATCCTGCGACAGGACTGTAGCTCCTGGAACACTGATAGCTGCGTCAAACACAACCACTGGAATATTCTGTTCTACTGCCTTCTTCACGCCTGGCTCTAATAGGGAATCCCCATGATCCGTGAGAATAGCATCAAATTTCTGGTTAATAGCGCTATCAAGCAAGGATACCATCTTTGCTTTGTCATTATCGGCAACAAACGTTGTCAGTTCTCCACCGAATTTTTCGATTTCTTCTTTTACACCCTGTACATATTGCTGTGAGAAAGTACCTGTATTGAATTCCATAATAAGTGCAATCCGCTTGCCGCTAAGTGGGCCTGTGACCGCTTCCGTTTTTGGTGTATCATCTGATGCACCCGAAGCCGAAGTGGCTGCCGGTTCTTTTTTGATTCCGCAAGCGGACAGCGCCAATGTAAATACTAATAACACACTCAACCATAGCCATTTTGTCTCTCTTCTTTTCATCTCTGTATCCCCCTGTCCAATCTCTGTGATCTCGATCACAATAGTTGAATATTAATATAACGGCTAATCCCTAGTATGTAAATGGGTTTTAGCAATTTAAAGCTAAAACTCGCTAAGTTTTTTCGAAAGTACTATTCTTCCTATCCATTTCATCCAAAATAAAGAAATCACGTAAAAAAGACCGCGAGGGGATGCCCCCTTACGGTCTTTTGATGTCTTACAGAATGATAGCGATCAAGCCGCCCGAACCTTCGTTAATGATTCTTCCCAGCGTCTCTTGCAATTTGTATCTTGCATTATCCGGCATCATGGCAATCTTGCCCTGGATCCCTTCTCGCACGATGGAATGCAGCGAACGACCAAACATGTCTGAATCCCATACCTTGATCGGGTCGTTCTCGAAGTCCTGCATCAGGTATCTCACCAGTTCCTCACTTTGTTTCTCCGTACCGATGATTGGAGCGAACTCCGATTCCACATCAACCCGGATCATGTGAATGGACGGTGCCGTTGCTTTCAGACGTACGCCAAATTTGGTGCCCTGACGAATGAGCTCCGGTTCATCCAGAGCCATCTCGGCAAGAGATGGAGCAGCAATGCCGTATCCGGTCGTTTTGACCATCTCCAGCGCTTCTGCGAAGCGGTCATATTCTCTCTTCGCATGCGAGAATTCCTGCATCAATTGCAGCAGATGATCCTTACCGCGAATCTCGATGCCAACCACTTCCACGAGAATCTGATCATACAGTTCATCCGGCGCGTACAGGTCAATTTCGGCTACACCCTGCCCCATATTCATGCCACTCAGGCCTGCGCGATCAATGAATTCATATTCCATGAACTGAGCGACAACTCGATCCACGTCACGAAGTCTGCGAATATCCTTAACGGTATCCCGTACGGAATTTTCGTAGTTGCTACGCAGCCAGTGAGTCTCATTGAGCACCATAACCCAACTCGGCAAGTTTACATTCACTTCATGTACTGGGAACTCATAGAGCACTTCACGAAGTACACCCGTCACATCATCTTCCGTCATGGTTGCTGCACTGAGTGTCATCACCGGAATGTCGTATTTGGCAGCAAGCTCACTACGCAATTGCAGGGCTTCTTCACTGCGAGGACGAGTGGAGTTGATGACCAGGACAAACGGTTTACCCACTTCTTTTAATTCCGCAATGACCCGTTCTTCGGATTCCACATAGGAACTGCGGGCAATTTCGGCGATTGTGCCGTCTGTTGTTACCACAACACCCAGTGTGGAATGCTCCTGAATGACTTTGCGAGTACCAATCTCGGCGGCTTCCTGGAATGGAATTGGTTCCTCGAACCAAGGCGTGGAGATCATGCGTGGACCATTCTCATCCTCGTATCCCTTGGCTCCTTCCACAGCGTAACCTACACAATCCACAAGGCGCACATTGACATCAAGTCCTTCTGCCACCTTGATCTGGACTGCGTTATTTGGTACGAATTTTGGTTCGGTAGTCATGATGGTTTTACCTGCTGCACTCTGTGGAAGTTCATCCACCGCTCGACCACGGTCAGCCTCGTTAGTGATGTTTGGCAACACAATGGTTTCCATGAATCGTTTAATAAATGTTGATTTTCCCGTCCGGACTGCGCCGACAACCCCGAGATAAATATCCCCTCCGGTCCGCTCAGCTATGTCCTTAAAAATGTCCACTTTCTCCAATGAAATCCCCTCCCTAAATTACTCCGAAGGAAAAATGCTAAAGAGCATCCGCTTCGTTTTTTCAATCAGAAGACTGAAATCCCTGCAACGGTAGAGCCGCCTTTGTGAGTGCCCGGAAGTCGTCCGCCGCCGAACGTTGCATTCTGATGAAACCGGCGAGAGCGGCGTTAACTCGTACATGCAATTGGACTAGTATCATCTTATGTATCCGTATGCGGCAATATGACGCGTATTTTTGTTTTTTTATCTTAAGGTGATGACATTAGGAGAATCCCCCGATCTCGGACTGCGCGTCTTTATTTCAATCTACTTTATGTGATCCGCGAAGCTTTTATGACGGTTATTGCTCATACTGACAAAAGAAAAAAGAGATATCCCTTATTTGGAATATCTCTTTTTGAACCATTAGAGCCATGGTGGTCATACAGCTAAATCATTTGAATTGCAACCATGCTTATTTTATGGGCTGGGCAACCGGCGCATTATTTTTCCAAGCGTAGAAAACCGATTTTACAGGTACGAAGTAGGAGTGTTCCACCAGCAAATCCCGAACATCTTCAGTCTCTGCTGGAGACACGTCAGACTTTTCCACTGCCTGCATAATATCAAAAGCATAATCTACATAGACCTTGCCTTCGTCATCCATCATAAACGGTAACGCCTGACCTGAATATACACTATTCAGCGTAATGGAAGGAGTACCTGCCTGAGCAGCCTGCTCCATATTCACAACATATAACCCCGGATACAGTTCTTCCCCGCTTGGCAGCTTATTGTTATGTACGGACTTATATTGATTAACCATTCGTTGCACATCGTTTACTTTCTGTACGGTCAGAAGATCCATCACTTTAATGGTCGGATTCACTTCTTCGTCCTGAATAAGGAAGTAAGCGCTCCCACCACTTTCAAAAGCAGTCCCCGGTATTTCATCCAGATACCCCAGTTGTTTCAACTTGGGCAGATCCACTCTGAACTTTTCATATTTTGGCGTTTCCATATCTGCATTAATGATTGGCAAAATCCCCTCATCTTGCTGAAATGCCTCGACCGCACTCTGGATGCGGCTCACGCTTTCCCGATAGGCTATCTTAGGGTCTGAATTGCTCTGGGATGGATACATACAACCACTTGCTGTAAAAGCAAACAACAGGAATAACAGCAGACCGCCCGTCTGATGTTTCAGACGCTGCCATCCGCTTCCTTCCACACATTTTGGCTTGTTCCTAATCATTCGTGTCCTCCTTGAATAACTCATTAGAGAATCAATGTTATAACACTCAGAACCAGTCGTCTTCCTGTTGTTGACGTTCCAGTTGTTTCCGAATGGCTGCCTTCAGCGGGTCCTCTGGAACATGAACCGATAGAGATCCACACACCTTGGCCTGACAGGACAGTCGTGTACCTGCTTCCAACAGTGAACCCAGCTTGCGCTTTTCTGCATCTGTTGGTGGATACAGTTCCGTCCGATGTTCTTCATCCACGTTCACTTTGCACATCAGGCAAGCCGCTTTGCCATCACATCGGGTCGTAATCTTGACTCCAGCACGTCGTGCTGCATGCAGAAGTGTTGCCCCTGGTTTGAGCGCTATCGATTTGTTCATAGGTAAAAAAGTAACTTTATAGTCCATCATTTTCCTCCCTCAACCTACTGGGGCCATGTAAAGCCAACAAGCTCTTCCACTTCGGCTCTGAAGCGGCTTGTCCATACATTCTGTTGACTTAAAAGCATCATTATAGGTTGATGTGCATCTGGCTGCTCGCGCATCTGTGTCGCAATGGGGACATAACGATCTTCACGACCTCGCAGCAGATTAAACAACAGCTCATGCGCAAGCGGCATCAGTCGCAGGCTATATGAACCCACTTGTGCTACTGGTGCATGCGGAGCAAGTACATGTTCAATCTCAATACGGTACCAACTTTTGCGAGCCCATATTTCGAAACCACCAACCAGTTCCAGCGCACATTCACCCACCTGATAGTGGCTCAGCAGAGAAGCATACGGTCCTGTCTTGTCCACTGTAGGCTCGTCAAGCATTTCCCCCGGAGCGCTACGGTGAAGTTCCTTAGCAGCAGCAACATCCGCATAGATATCAATATCTCTCGGAGCCTGTTGCAACTCCACCCCTTGAAGCAGCAACCCACAACTTCCTCCAAGTAACCATGTCTGTGACTGTGTGTTCCAGGCTTTGGCCGTTTCCAGCAAAGCCGCGTGTAATTCCGGATAACGCTCAGTCCGCCCCTCCGTATCATGCGGCCTCATAGGCTCACACTCCCCTCATCCGTGTTCATTGTGTCAGTTCTTATGATGTGCTTATGCGGATGTTATCTTTCAGGCATGGGAAATCAGGTCAGAGAAGCGATTCCACCGAAAAAGCCAATCAGCATAATCAAAAATGCAATCAGAGAAAGAATCCCCCGTACAATACCTTTTGTTTTGGCACGAGCAAACGTAATCAGGAATACAGATAGTCCCATAATGAGGATGGCCACCAATGACAGCCACATCTTGTCCATTGCACTCATAATCCAGCAGTCTCCCCTTCAGTCCGATATTCATCACTGACACTGTGACAATTGCAACCATTATAACACGAAATTCAGCTCAACTTTCCAAAAAAAAGACAAAAAAGCAAGCCGGCAGAAGCCGACTCGTCTTTTTGTCTTACTGGATCACCTGCACATGCAGGTGTGATCTATTATTTTTTCATCATCATTTTCATTAACGATTCCATACTGCTCGGATTCAATCCGCTTTTCTTGACCGCACTCACAATATCCTTAACCGTATCCTCAGATACCGGAACTTTCGCCATGGCGGATACTTGTTTGATCAATTGGCGCAACTGAACTTCATTCTGAATCGTCGTTGGTTTCACCGTGCTTGCCAATTTCTTAACGGCACCTTCCGTTATCGTTTTACCCGTTTTCTTGTTGATTGCATTCAGTGCATCTTTGGAAATGTTGTTACCCATTCGTCTCCCCTCCTCCGGCAATACTCATGTGTATAGTATGAGTCTGCTACAGAAAAGGTGAATAAGCTTCTTATTTCACAAGGTACGTTTAGGCTGATTACAATCAGGAATGCCATTGCTCCCAGGTTTCAAGTTTCATGACTTCCATTTCAGTCTTCGGGTCACGTCCCATCAAGGCTTCAACCGCATCACGCGGCTGTCTCTCCTGGAATAAAACGTGATATAACTGATCCGCAATTGGCATTTGCACTCCGTATTTTTGTGAGATGAAATAGGCAGCTTGCGTAGTTCGAATGCCTTCTACCACCATGCCCATGGACTTCAGAACATCATCCAGCTTCTGTCCCTGGCCCAACATGGAACCTGCTCTCCAGTTCCGACTGTGCTGACTTGTAGCCGTTACAACCAGATCCCCGATTCCGGCAAGTCCCGAAAACGTTAGCGGATTTGCTCCCATCTCAACACCAATACGTGTGATCTCTGCCAGACCACGTGTTAGCAAAGCGGCTTTGGCATTATCACCAAATTGAAGACCATCCGACATACCTGCACCAAGAGCAATGATATTTTTGAATGCACCCGCCAACTCAACACCGATCATATCCCGATTCGTGTAAACCCGGAAATAAGCATTCATAAACAAAGCTTGGGCAGACTCGGCAGATGCCTTATCCAGTGAAGCTACAACCACTGTCGTTGGACAACGCTTCACCACTTCTTCCGCATGGCTTGGGCCAGAAAGAACAACCACACGTCCTTCTTCACATTCAAGCTCTTCTGAAATGACTGTGGACATCCGTTTGAGGCTTTCTGTCTCAAAACCTTTGGTTGCATGAATGACTAACATCTCAGGCTTGTAATAAGCCTTAAGCTGATTCGTAACTGCACGCATGGCTGATGAAGGCGCAACAATTAACACAGCTATAGCACCTTCCACCGCAGCTTCCATATCAGTTGTTGCTTGAATCCGTGGTGAAAGCTCCGCATCCGGAAGATATCGAGTATTAGTGTGCTTGTTATTGATTTCGTTAGCCTGGTCTTCACCACGTGTCCACATCATCACATCCAACTGATTGGCGGCGAGTACACTGGCCAGAGCTGTTCCCCAGCTCCCAGCGACTAGAACAGCAACTTTTTTAGACAACTCGTTTACCCCCTCCAGGGTTTTTCGATCCCAATTTATTTTCCTGTCCTTTGGCGAGCTTCGCAATATTGGTACGATGTCTCCAGAACGCAAACAGACAAATAATCAGACTCCCCCAGAAGATATTCATTGAATATCCGGGTAATACCATGATAAAGATGGGTGTAAATGCTACAAAAATCAGAGACCCCAATGAAACATAGCGTGTCAATACAATAGACAGAATGGCGATCACCCCAGCACATAACGCAGGCAGGAAAGCAAGACTCACCAGAACACCAATGGCTGTGGCAACGCCTTTTCCTCCACGAAAATGGAAGTAAAGCGGCCAGTTATGTCCTGCAATGGCTGCTATACCACTGAGTGCAGGAATCCAGGCAGAACCGTCGCTCAGCCAGATTCCAATCCATACAGCTGCAACACCCTTAAGTACATCAAGCAACAGAACAGCAATTGCCGGTCCTTTACCCAAAATACGCAATGTATTGGTAGCTCCCGCGTTTCCACTTCCGTGCTGACGAATATCGATCCCCCGTATCGCTTTGGCAAGGAGGACACTAAAGCTGATCGAACCGAGCAGATAACTCAGTACAATCGCTGCGATTTGTAAAATCACACACTTCTCCCCTAACTTTCGTCGGACTTCTTCCGAGTAAATATGCGAATTGGTGTTCCTTCGAAGTCAAACGCTGCACGGATTTTATTCTCCAGGTAGCGCTCATATGAGAAGTGCATCAATTCCGGATCGTTCACAAAAACAACCATGGTCGGTGGCTTAACGGCAACCTGAGTCACATAGTTAATTCTCATTCTCCGTCCTTTATCTGTTGGCGGAGGGTTAATAGCTACTGCATCAGACACCACATCGTTAAGTAGATGTGTTTGTACACGTAACGAGTGTTGATCTGCTACCCTTTTCACAACCGGTAACAATTTTTGTAAGCGTTGTTTTGTGAGGGCTGACAAGAATACGACTGGAGCATAAGTCATAAACAGGAAGTGATCCCGAATTTTTCTCTCAAACTCTTTCATCGTTTTGTCATGCTTCTCTACCACGTCCCATTTGTTCACAACAAACAATGACGCTTTACCAGCTTCGAATGCATATCCTGCAATATGCTTGTCCTGTTCAATAATGCCTTCTTCACCATTAATGACAATCAGAACAACATCTGCACGCTCAATCGCACGCATCGCACGCATTACACTGTATTTCTCAGTTGTTTCATATACTTTACCACGCTTACGCATACCTGCTGTATCAATCAGCACGTAACGTTGGCCGTCTTTTTCAAAAGGTGTATCAATCGCATCCCGGGTCGTTCCAGCCACGTCACTTACAATGACACGCTCTTCACCCAGAATAGCGTTCACCAGTGAAGATTTACCCACATTAGGACGTCCGATCAGAGCTACACGAATGACATCTTCATCGTAAGTCTCTTCCTCAAGTTCTGGCAACTTCTCCACTATTGCATCAAGCAAATCACCTACACCTGTACCGTGACTTCCGGATACGCCAATAGGATCACCGAAACCAAATCCATAAAACTCATAAATGAGCTCACTTCGTCCGATATTATCCACTTTGTTAACGGCTACAACAATAGGCTTGCCTGAGCGGTAGAGCATCTCTGCTACCTCTTCATCTGATTGCGTAATACCTGCTTTTGCATCACACATGAATACAATAACATCCGCTTCTTCAATAGCGAGCTCTGCTTGCATCCGAATCGATTTTAAGATTACATCTTCACCATCAATTTCGATACCACCTGTATCAATGATACTAAATGGTTTACCGTTCCATTCACCGATTCCATATATACGGTCACGGGTAATGCCCGGCTTGTCTTCCACAATGGCCAGTCTGTCGCCGATGATCCGATTGAAAATGGTGGATTTACCCACGTTCGGTCGTCCGACAATTGCCACAACGGGTCTTGCCATACATTCCACTCCTCCTGTCCATACTTACGATACTCATCATAGCAAAAAAGATATATCTTGGCTAACGTTTCATGCCAAATTACTCGCAATAAAAACAATCGGCGAACCCGCCTTGGGCTCGCCGATCTTGCTTTTGTTATTCAGCAAAATATGCAGTATATAACTTAGAACCATGCATTGTTAACTTATTTGAATTTGCTGAGTTTGTCTCCAAACAGTTCGCCAAGCGTAGTGCTCATACCTTGATTGTTCAAGGAAACGTTTGGATTGTTGATTTCTTCACGCGGAGCGTTGTTTCTTGAAGGTCTTTCTGATTTTTGTGGTTGAGCTGGAGCTTCTTCTGTTTCTTTGATGCTCAAGCTTACACGTTGCTCAGAAGGGTTCATGTCCAAGATTTTAACTTGAACTTCTTGTCCTTCTTTCAGCACTTCATGAGGAGTGCCGATGTGTTTGTGGGAGATTTGCGAGATATGCACAAGTCCCTCAACACCAGGAGCGATTTCAACAAATGCACCGAAGTCTACCAGACGTTTTACAACACCTGTTACGATATCGCTGGAATTGAATTTTTCGCTTGCTGTTTCCCAAGGACCTGGTTGAACAGCTTTCATGCTCAGGCTGATTTTTCCTTTTTCAGGGTCAACTTTCAGCACTTTCACACTAACTTTATCACCTTCAGACAGTACGTCGGATGGTTTTTCAACGTGTGTCCAAGCCAGCTCGGATACGTGAACCAAACCGTCAACTCCGCCCACATCAACAAATGCACCGAATTGAGTCAAACGTTGTACTGTACCTTCGATCACTTGACCTTCTTGCAAACCAGCCATTACTGTAGCTTTGTTTGCTTCGAATTCTTGCTCCAGTACGTCTTTTTGGGAAAGGATCACTTTGTTGTTCTCACGGTCGATCTCTTTCACTTTAACACGCAGTGTGCGTCCTTTGTAGTCGCTGAAGTCTTCAACGAAATGGCGTTCAACCATGGAAGCCGGGATAAATCCACGTACGCCCACATCTGCTACCAGACCGCCTTTAACAACATCACCTACAACAACTTCGAATACGTCTTGGTCTTCAAAATGCTTTTGCAATTGATCCCATGCGTTTTCGCTGTCGATTGCACGTTTGGACAGAACGAGTTTTTCTTTCTCGTCGTCGATGCTAAGAACTTTAGCTTCAACTTCTTGTCCAACTTCTACTGCGTCAGACGCGCTGTCAACATGTAATGAAGACAGTTCACGAATTGGAATGACACCGTCATATTTATATCCAATGCTCACATAGGCTTGGTTATCTTCCAATTTGACGATGGTTCCTTTTACGGTATCTCCTTTTTTCAAGGAAACGAATTGATCCAACTCATCTTGGGTTGCTTCTTGATTTTTCATTTCTTCCGACATGTCAAATACCCTCCTCAATTCAAAAACCCCATTATATTCAAACCTGCCTGTAGCAGAGTTCAAAACACTTTCATCACTGAGTGCTCAAACTTTAGTCTCCCTCAAAAATATGGAAACATGCACTCAGCTACCGACGAAGCCATTACTTGCTTGGCACGCCCGTTTGCACCATCTCGTTAATCTTGGACATAATCTTTTCAGTCGCCTTCTCCAGAGCTTCTCCAGATGGGTCTTCCTTGAACTCGTCCAAACTTACTGGTGCTCCATATACAACTTTCATCTTACGAAAAACTTTGTAGTTACCGATAATAGCAGTAGGAATAACTGTAGCGCCACTGCGGAGAGCAAAACTCGCTGCCCCTTTTTTGCCGATACCTCCATCATTGTGACGGCTTCCCGAGGGGAAGATTCCAAGCACTTGACCATCACGCAAAATATTGAGTGAGGTTTTGATGGATTCCTTGCTGACACCTCCACGTTTAACGGGGAAAGCGCCCACGGCTTTAATAATTCGGCCGAGTACCGGAATTTCAAACAATTCGCTTTTGGCCATGAAACGTACCTGACGGCGAAGTTTGATACCAACGGTTGGAGGATCGAAGTTACTAATATGATTGGAACATAAAAGTACGCCGCCTTCTTTCGGAATATTCTCCCGTCCAACGGCCTCCAAGCGGAAAAGAATGGTATAAATGATCCGCAGTAATGTGCTGCAAAATGTGTAAATCATAGACCGATCTCTCCTCTGACCATTGTGCAATAAGATACGATTTTGTCAACCACTTCATGAATGTTCATCTCCGTTGTATCAAGGACAACAGCATCCTCAGCACAACGCAATGGGGAAATTTCCCGATTCTCATCCAATCTGTCACGGGTGGCAATGTCTCGCTCCAGCTGTTGCAACGTCAGTCCTTCAGAGGGGTCCAGTTCTTTGAAGCGGCGAAGCGCACGCTCTTCCACACTGGCAGTCATGAAGATTTTCACTTCCGCATCGGGCAATACTGTCGTTCCGATATCGCGTCCATCCATGACGACGCCCTTGCGCAAAGCCATTTGCCGCTGAGTATCCACTAATTGCGTACGCAGCCCCTCGATTTGCGCATATCGGGACACGATTCCCGTCACTTCACGGGAGCGGATTTCCGAGGTTACTTCTTCCCCATTACAGAACACTTTCTGTCCGTCGGGATCCGGTTGTAAATCAATGACCAGCTTTTGGGCTTCCTGAAGCACCTGTGTCACATCTTCCGGTGTAATACCTTTCCGAAGCATATGCAAGGTTACCGCACGGTACATTGCGCCTGTGTCGACGTATACATACACGAGCGCCTCTGCAACCAATCGGGCCACCGTGCTTTTCCCGGCACCGGCAGGTCCGTCAATTGCAACGTTCATTTTCCCGTTCTCTGATGTGTTCTGGCTTGCCAACGGGGCATTCCTCCTCAAACGATAAACCTCAATAAAAAAACAGGCATTGCCTGCATCGTGAAAATTATACCACACTCTACACATGGATGCAAAAACAGACAAATCAACGACGGTTGTAATCATTCATCGTTTGCACTTCAATTGGCGTTCCTTCCAGGCGGTCAATGGTGGTCAAATTCTTTTTGAAGCCTGGTACCAACAGCAGCAATTGATATACCACAAGCAGGATTAGAAGGGCTGCAATCAGAATCGTAACCTTTCGTTCCATTCGCCTGGAGAAAACATAATAAAGTCGTTCATATCTGCGGGTTGCATGACGACGATTCAAGGCAATACCTCCGTTTTTTTCATTACGGTACCCGCAGTTCCCTCTCTTTATGCCACAACATTCCTATTTCGTGCGATAGTCAAGTTGCCGCTCAAAACAAAACTTGATAATTTTCTGGCGCTCCGAATCTGAAATCTGCACAAATTTCAACATGCATAGCTGTCTGCCGGTTTCCATGGTTTTGGTCCGCACAACTTCAGCTTCAAAATTCACATGTTCAATGGTTGAATTCCGGTAGGGAACCAGCAACCAGCATTTCAATTTTTGACCTTCAGCTATTGAAAAACCTGTTTCGCTGTAGATGGACAATCCACCGCCACCAATATCTTCAGTCAATCCGACGGCACGGGTCAGGTCTTCACTCTGGATGGCCAATTCGAGGTTTGCATGAACACGAAGAAAGCTGCGCCGTTGTATTTTGGATATATCGCTCGGAAGCGGTTTGCGGATACGGACAAGACGGACCACATCTTCCTCAAATCCCGTGACATAGGTATTAAAATAATGCCGGACCCCATCCTCCGTAATATATGAAATGGACAATTCATCTCCGAAAAAGAGCCTTTTCAGACGGCTGCTTCCTTGTTGCATCGGGACCTCAATCAGAAAACTGCTGTCATCCATATCTGCAATGCGTGATTTGTACTCTTTGTGTTCCTCTTTTTCATCTGCAGAAGCAATGTGGATGTATAAAATTTCATTTATTTTCGGAACCAAGCTGTTCACCGCCACTTTATGTATTTATCTTCGTATGTACAAGGACTATTATACCATGACCTTTCTCACATTGAACAAGAAAAAAACAGACCACATCGTGGTCTGCCGCAGTTATTCGCTCAACTTCAAATTCAAATTATCCATCTTTTTATGAGGTTGCATTGACCGGTTTGATCTCTTCAACCGCTTCTTCTATTCCTGTATTCGCATTAATGTATATCCGGTAACGAGAACCGTTAATTTTCCCTCCGAATTCATAACACAATACTTCTTTGCTGTAATCATTCTCAATCAGGGATTTGCGAACATAATTTTCTTCGAACTCCGAATTAAGCTTTTTCCGCGCCTGTTGCTCCGTAAGAGTTGCTTTCGGAATTTTGCGCATGTCATTATGTTCGTAAACAAAGTCACTCGCCTGGAAGCCGGTTACTTCGCCTGTATCCAAACCTACACGAACTGACATTTTCTCGGGATAAATCAAGGTGTCCCCTTGCTTACGCACATAAGTAAGGTTACCCAGATTACCATATTCATCGTAGTTTACAGCCTTCATATCCTTATAGCCTTTGTTCATTAGAAATTGATCTGCTTTAGCCATGGCATTCTGACGAGACACTTTTTTGGTTCCGATTGGACGCGTATCACTGTAAGAGATCAGCATTCCGCCATTACGGGTGAAATCCATCATCAGTTTGCCATTGTTGGCATGATCAATCGTGGCAGTGTAGGACTCCCAGTCTGTTCCTTTGCCGTTCTCCTGCACTTGGATTTTGCTACGATCCGCATCAGAGAATTTTGCAGCCTTGCTCTGAATCTGTTCTTTGGTCACCGGCAAGCCGTCCAGTTTCTTGACTGATCGTTTTGCATAGATGTTGGATACGGAAGGACCCCAATCAAGCTCCGGGTATTCCTGTACCTTTTTGTTTACAGTACGAAAACCATCAACGATCGTGTTGTCCATGGTTTGCTCTTGTGTTGCCATGGCAGTCTCTGCATCCATCCAGCGCAATCGGTCCGTCAGGACTTTCTGCTGCACATCCTGCAGATTCTTGGTAATCTCGGATGAATTCTGATACAGCTTTTTCAGGTTGCCCATTTCCTTCTCACTTAGCGGTTCGTTCGTCAAGTCACGCATCGACGCCCGATAGGCAAAGTTGGAAATACGCGAGAGAAACTCCTCTGTCTCGTTAAATGGTAGCATGGTGAGTGGCAGTTGGTTGATCTCATTCTGCGCTTCACTGGTGAGTCGCCATACATTCATCAGACCTTTGCGATGCATCCCCTGTGATGTAGAGTGAACCGCCAAGGTGTTGCCAATCTCCGAATGCAATTTGTCCATATGAAAAGATAAATCGTGAAATGCACGCTGATATTGATTCTCTGCCTTGATCAGAATTGCATTCTTCTCCTGATTCTCCTGATAGCCCCACACGAGCGCACCGACCAGCAGAACCGCAAATATCGGAAACATAACTGAACTTAATCGTTTATACATCGGTAGAGTCTCCTTTCTTCTAAACCACTACCTCTATTGTGGATCGAAGAAAGATCTCTTATGCATGCGATTTCCAGTCCTTACACAAGCAGGCTGCTAAAGTAGCGTTTGGGTCCTCCTTTTAATTCAGCTGAATCCCAGTTGCCATGCCCTCTTCTTCAATTTCGAACTGGTCTCTGTTATCACATAGGCACTGCTTGAATCCCGTCTCAATCCGGCCCCGATCTTTCTTGCCTCGTAATGTAAATCGTTCACCGCATTGTTTGCATCTGATTTTAATTTTAATTCTCATCACAACGATCTCCGTTTCTGTCGGTCATTCCCCGGGAGTTTATCTGTAAAAATAAAAACACACCGGAGTCATAGGCGCAATATGCGCTTTATGTCCACCAGTGTGTCCGTATTTTTATAATTTAACCTCTTCCTCCCGCTTCACAAAACGAAAAGGAGAACGGTTATTAGCTCGTGTGATTTTACCCATTGCCCCATACCACAGGCCCGCCATTAGCGGCGCTATAAACCACAACCAATGATTCACCATGGTGTTCATGATGACATCGTACAATGCATGCCAGAAAAAAGGTAACACCAGAGAAAGAACCAGATACCACCGCTTTTTCTTACCACCGATAAACTTGGCTTTACCCATATAATAACCCATGATTACCGCGAACATAGCATGCCCTGAAACAGGGAGCAGTGCCCGAAGGAACATGGCTGAGACGGATGCATTCCCCGCAAAGGCATACAACACATTCTCAACAGTGGCAAATCCAAGTGAAACAGCGACTGCATATAAGATCCCGTCATACGGCTCATCAAATTCGGTGTGATTATAGATGATATGATAAAGTACGAACCATTTAACGAATTCCTCCACACCACCTGAGATCATAATGGCCTCAAGATAAGGATTATCCCCGAGCCACATCATCATGCCACGCTGAATAATCATCACAGGCAGTACCATCAGAATCCCCATGAGGAAAACCCGCAATACCATATGAAGTGGCTCATAATCATAACGGTCTTTCAGGTAAAAGTATGTTAACAAGGCGAGACCCGGAGCAACTGCTGCCGCTAAGACCGAAAACAAAAGCACCGAAATTCCCTCCTCTGACTAAAGACGCGATTACAACTAGAGATTAATCCTGGCGTTTGAAGTGGGTGCAGATAACATCAATCGCTTGTGCAGGAATAACAACCTTACCATACTCTTCCATGACTGCTGGAGTAACTGAGGAGCCTTCGCCAAATTCAGCAAGCAAGGCAATCAATGCCGCATGTTTGGTGGAATCTACCTCATCTGGCTCCAAATGCAAGAACCACTTGTCTTTATAGGAATAAAGTCTCCCAGCATCCGTAACATGCTGACGCAACATATGTGCAGCTTCAATGAGCACTTCAAAGTCCTTGAATGCATAAACAATGGAATCGCTTTGCTCGAGTGTAACTTCCATTTCATATACTTCTTCAGGAAGATCATCTTCATGACCTAAACCATATTGTTGCGGATCATATTTTCCACGTGTGACAATGACAACCATCCCTTGAGCGGGAAGTGCGAATACTTCGACAGCGAGTGGACCTGTGGCATCAAATCCAAGTTCGGAATAGGCCTGATCCATCATTTCAGTGAACAGTTCATGAACCTTAGGTATTTCCTGCCACATATCTTCTTTTTGTATTCCGCGCTCGCTCAGATCGTCAAAGGTCAGGAAAATCCGTATCTTATCGTGACTTAGTCGTTCTATTTTCATACAGGATCTCCCCTTTATAAGCAAGTCTTATAACAGATTATGAAGCACAAAACAATATGTGCTGAAAATAAATCTATGTAGTTATGTTATCATTTTATACCTCTAAATGCACGAAGTAAAATCGACAAAAAAAGAATCATTCCACAGCAAATCAAGACTGTGGATGATTCTAATTGGAGGTTTTGGTTTATAAACCCGGTACTGTTGTGTTTGTTTGGCTTAAAATTTGCTCAACTTCATGCTTCACATCGGGATTGGTGCGAATAAAATCTTTGAGCATGCTCATATTCGCTTCTTTTTCCTGCGGTGTGATTGCTCTTGCGGTCTTTGCTGCCGGATTTTTGTGGGATTCACCATGTTGATTTTGCTTGCTTGTGAACCCGTCCATACCCGGGAAAGTCATTTCCATCATCTTATGTTTTGCCTGATCCATCATATTTCTTGATGAACCCGATGACATCATGGGCAATTTGCCTTTGGACAGCCATGAACTGGCTGCAACACCAATGACAATGCCCCAAAAAAAGGATGAAGCCTTCATTACACCAACCTCCTTCAAGTGTTAAAATCATATTTAGTGTTTGCGGTAGTGAGCGATCTCATTCCGTATAATTACAGGAAAGCGAGTTGAAATCATGTTTAGACATACCGCCGCATTGATCATTGCTGCAAATTTGCTGTTGTCAGCTTGTGGGACAGCGGAAGAAAAAACATCTGATAATTCCACACCAGCGGGCGAATCAACTACCACGGTTCAAGAAGAGCAAGGTAACTCTAACCCAACTGAAACAGGAGAACCCGGAACTGGTGTGCCCGAGTCTTCAACGGAAGATTCAACTGTGACAGAAGAAGAACCTGAATCTTCGGAGAAGGTTTCTACAGAAGAGAAAGTGGAAAAGACGTATCATATGAATGAAAATTATTATATTAAACCAAACGATGAAGTGAGCCCAAGCAAAGTGGTCTTGTTAACTTTTGATGATGGACCCAAAGAAGAAAAAATGATTACTTCACTGATCGACACTTTAGATAAACATAACGCTAAAGCGATATTTTTCGTCAATGGATATCGGGTGAAAAGCCATCCGGAATTGCTCAAACTCATACATGAACGGGGTCAGATTGTAGGCAATCATGCCTGGGATCATGAGGATCTCAAAAAAATGTCCAACGCTGAGGCGGCAAAACAGGTTACAGATGTCCAAAAAATAGTGAAGGAAACCATTGGTGAGGAACCGCAATTCTTCCGTCCACCTTTTGGGTCGGGAAATGATGCACTGAAGGCTGCTGTGAAGAAAAATGGCATGTTATATATGACTTGGTCTAATGGTTCGCTCGATTGGGATAAAAGCACCAAAGACAAACCGGAAAAAGTCATTCAAAATGTACTGGACCAGTTAAATCCCGGAAGCAATATTTTGATGCATGAGTTGCCATGGACGGTTGAAGCATTGGATGAGTTGCTGACCAAGCTCGAAAAGAAAGGTTATTCCTTTGTTGATCCGCGTGCAATTGAATTGGAAGCTCGTTAAATTGTAATTTTGCGCATTAAAATAAAACAGCCCTGATCCATTGGATCAAGGCTGTTTTATTTTAATGCTTTTTCCGCAGGCACTCTTAACGTGATGATATGCATCTCCGCAGGACAACCTAGTCGGAGAGGAAGATGATTTGTACCGTATCCTCTGCTAACAAGCATTTTGCCTTCTTGGTGAATGTCCTCCGGACTTCGCTTCAGGGAGTACCACCCGTTCGATACCGGACGATACGCTTTGCTCAGGAACACAGGTCCGAAAAATGGCAAAACCAATTGTCCGCCATGTGTATGACCACTTAAAATAAGATCTGCATTTTCTTCCAAGCGAAGGGCCTGCAAAGGATCATGAACGATAGCAATTTTGCAAAAACGGTTACCGATCTGCTGTAGTAATACATCGCCCTGTTTGGAACGATAGTCTATGCCGATCAGGCTCAATCTGTCGTTGCCCCTTTGCAGATATTCTACATTATCCTGCAGGAGCCTAACGTCCGATTCCCGAAGGATTCGCGCAAGTTGAGCGGTACCAGCCCTCTTGTCATGGTTGCCATACACCGTAAATGAAGGAGCAATGTTCGATAAAATTTTCATGTTATGTCTAACTAAAGACCATGAGATTCCTTTTTCCGCAACATCCCCACCGATGAGAACCCAGTCCACCTTGTTTTTAACGTTTGCCAGATCCTTCTGCTTCAGCTTGCGCTTGTGCGTGTCGGATACATACAAAATCATGGCCCCGTCAAAGGATATTGGCAGATGAGGCACTTCAACCTCTTCTTCAATCATTTGATGAATATGGGCTTCACGCCACATATGAAAAAGTAGTAAAACTCCCATCAAAATGATTAAACCTGCGAGTAAAAGCATTACCACGGCAAGGGAAGGAACGTATTCAGAGCGGGTGCCCCTTCAACCCCCCACCAAACCAGACTAATCGTTAACATGACAAAAATAAAAATGAGTGAATTCACAAACCTCTTGCTCAATTTTAACCGACGTGAAGGATGTAATTCTGTCCGTGTAGGAAGCGAACCCGCTTCGGGGATCGATTCTTCCGTTGAATTTGGCGTTTTTTTGGAGCGTGATGGTGCCCTTTGAGGAAGTACTGGACTTTCCAGTTTTTCTGTATAAGGCTTGCGCTGTGATCTAGGTAAAGAAACGGAAGTAATTGGTGTGATTCCGCCAACCTCAGCAGCTGCTGCCGTTTCAGCAACGATGCTTACTTGAGAAGCCACCTGACGCTCGGATTTCTCTTTTTTATCCGATTGACGATGGCGCTGACTGCCATATGTCTTCATTCTACTTAATGGCTGATTCATGATCCCCTCCGAAAACGTATCGCTAATCCGGACACCAAATCAATAATAAAGTGACATAATATAGGCGCCCATAATGTGCCGGACTGCAAGTAAATCCAACCCAATCCATAACTTGAGACAAACACCCAACCTGTTGGAATCCAGTGGCGCAAATAACGAATATGGATAACTGCAAATAAAATACTTGTCCAGTAAGGACCGATGGCATGTTGGATGGCTCCACGGAATAATAATTCCTCACACACAGCAACAATGGCTGCTATACATACAATGTGCCAGATCGGACGCCCACGGAACAACATCTCGTTAATTCCACCGTCATCCATGCTTTCCTGAGGTATAACATACGACAGTACCAAGTCCATAACAAGCATTATTCCTGCAAGACCCAGACCCCACCATATAAAATGGTAATTGTCAGGCCATGCGAGTACATCTAACAAGTTTCGTTTCTGCAATAAGATCCACACAACTCCGATAATCAGTGTCAGACCTTGTGTAAAGTATAGATTGATTAAAAGCAAACGCTCGGTAAGCTGCTGTGGCTCAGCCTTCTGAATCTTGAACTTGGGAAACTTGAATTTTTTCATCGGATGCGTCTGTCCTCTTGAGTTAAATTTGATGGATAACAATTACGTTGTCCAATCGGATAGTATACTAAATGATAGCCAAAAAACCAATTAGGTTCAAGACCTGCCCCAAGTCCTGGTTAGATGTCCGTGCCATTACTTCATTAAAGCAGTAAAATTCAGTTCACCAAACAGCTTACTTTCCATCTTCTTGTGGTAGGTATATTAACTATTGTATTACTTATGGTGACTCTGTTTATGTGTGAATCTAAAGACATCTGCAAAACATTTTAAAACATTTAAGCCTATTGACATGCTCATGTCAGCCATGATACATTATGAAAAAATTAGTCACGTTAAACACGATGATGGAAAAAAGACGTTGCTTCGTCTTACAGAGAGCCGATGGTAGGTGTGAATCGGTGGCAGGCAAATGGTCTTGAGCGCTCCTGAGTTATTGCATTGAAATTGGAGTAGGTGCAATCGGTTTAGACCCGTTATCCTCTTCGGTCTTCATTGACCGCTAAGACTGTCGTTGCGAAACGGCGGTGAATTAGGGTGGTACCACGACAACTCTCGTCCCTTATTGCGCAAGCAGTATGTGGATTGAGAGTTTTTTGATTTATTTTAAAGGATATCTGTGGGATCACTCTATTTGCTTCACCTTCCCCCTCTGTTGCGACACCGCGTTGTTGGGCGGAAGAATCAACCTGGTTTTAAGGAATACCTCTTCGCTGAGGTCAGACCTTGACGATATAGATACACATACCTAAGGAGGAAGAAACCATGTACAAAGTGTTAGTGTCGGACCCAATCAGTGATCTGGGGATCCAGCAACTGGTGGATGCAAATGATGTTGTTGTTGAGAAGAAAACCGGTCTTAGTGAAGATGAACTTGTTGCCATTATTGGTGATTATGATGCCCTCTTGGTTCGCAGCCAGACTCGTGTTACAGATCGTATTATGACGGCTGGTACCAACCTTAAGGTGATCGGACGTGCAGGTGTTGGTGTAGATAACATTGATCTGGAAGCTGCTACACAGCGCGGTATCATCGTTATTAATGCACCTGATGGCAATACCATCACAACCTGTGAGCACACGTTTGCCATGATGATGGCATTGGCACGACACATTCCTCAGGCATATGCCAAGACTATTCAGGGTACGTGGGATCGTAAAACCTTCCTGGGTGTGGAATTAAGAAATAAAACGCTCGGTGTACTGGGTATGGGACGGATCGGTAGTGAAGTTGCCAAGCGCGCCAAAGCATTCGGAATGGACATTCTTGCTTACGACCCGTTCCTCACGGAGGAGCGTGCCGAGAAGCTGCAAGTGAAGCTGGCTAGTGTAGATGATATCATTCGCAATGCGGACTTCATGACCGTTCACACACCATTAACACCGGAAACACGGCATATGATCTCACGTCCACAATTCGAAGTGATGAAAAAAGGCATGCGTATCATTAACTGTGCTCGTGGTGGTGTAGTTGACGAGATGGCACTTGTCGAAGCCATAGATCAAGGTATTGTTGCTGGTGCAGCATTTGACGTATTCGAAAGCGAGCCGCCAGCCGCTGATCACCCGTTCCTGAATCACCCAAGCATTATCGTTACGCCTCACCTTGGTGCGTCCACAGTAGAAGCACAAGAGAACGTGGCTATCGATGTGTCGGAACAGGTGCTTCACATTTTGCGTAACGAACCGTTTAAAAACGCAGTTAACATGCCGGCTGTTGCACCAACCGTGATGAACAAATTGCAGCCGTATTTCAAACTGGGTGAAACGTTGGGTAGTTTTGCAGCACAGATTACACAAAATGCAGTGCAGGAGATTCGGATCGACTATGCTGGTGAACTTTCTGAAGTAGATACTTCTCCTCTCACACGTTACATTGTGAAAGGGATTCTCGCCAGACATTTGGGTGGGGAAGCCAACATCGTCAACTCCATGCATCTGGCCAAAATCCGTGATCTGAATGTGGTTGTAAGCCAAACCTCAACAACTAAAGGATTTACTAACCTGATTACCGTAACATTGGTTACAACTCAGGATGCTGAGGAACGTCGTGTAGCAGGTACATTGCTTGCAGGTTATGGAGAACGTATTGTTCGTCTGGACAAATTCCCGGTAGATATCGCTCCGGAAAGTCATCAAATTTTGATCTCCCACAACGATAAACCAGGTATTATCGGACGTGTAGGAACCCTGCTTGGACAAAACGATGTCAACATCGCATCCATGCAGGTTGGACGTAAAATTATTGGTGGTGCAGCGATCATGATTCTGACCGTAGATAAAGCTGTTCCAAAAGATGTGCTTGTGCAGCTTGCTGCGCTGCCTGAAATCAATACTGCTGTTGAAATTGTTCTGGAATAATCAAATATATTTCTAAATGTAAAAGGAAAGACGGGACCCTAGTGGTTCCCGTCTTTTTTGTCGTAAGGAATTGTATGACTGTACCCGCTGAAATATCGGTGATGAAGCTTGCAAACAAAATATTTTTGGAATTGGAAAAGGGGTGCCCATCACCCCCATATGAACTCCGCTTCTTTTGGTCAATGGAAATATTCTAATACGAAATCGAACTATTAACTTAACTGAATAATGTTTAGTGTAGACCCCGGAGGAGACAGAACGGCTGCGCCAACAAGCCCGAATAATTGTAACTGTATTGTTGAACCAGCGGTAACGGTAACCATAAAGTCAGACTGCAGCTGACTGAGAGAAAGTACTGGAGATACTACACTCGCTGGAATTGCTGCGCCGTTAAGTAAAACCCGAGATTGGATAGCAAGTGCAGCTGTCAGATTTATTTTGTATGAGATATAGTAGCGACCTGCGTTGGTCAGTGTGAAGGTGTCATTTGTCCCATTGACGGTTATACCTGTGCCAATATTTTGATTATTCGGTAATGGAACGAGTGTACCACCCAATATTACAACAATCGTACCATTAGTGTTCTCAGCAAAAGCCGAGTTAGATGTTACAGATGTTCCGGTTGCACCTGTTGCTCCAGTAACTCCTGTACTTCCGGTTACGCCGACTCCCGTTGCTCCCGTTATACCTGTGGCTCCTGTTCCCCCAGTGGCGCCTGTTGCTCCGGTACTTCCCGTTATGCCGACTCCGGTTGCCCCGGTTATACCTGTGGCTCCGGTTTCACCAGTGACACCAGTTACTCCAGTACTTCCCGTTACGCCAACTCCCGTTGCTCCTGTTATACCTGTGGCTCCTGTTCCTCCAGTCGCACCAGTTGCCCCGGTACTTCCCGTTACGCCGACTCCCGTTGCTCCTGTTATACCTGTCGCTCCGGTTTCACCAGTGACACCAGTTACTCCAGTACTTCCCGTTACGCCGACTCCCGTTGCTCCTGTTATACCTGTGGCTCCTGTTTCCCCCGTCGCACCAGTTGCCCCGGTGCTCCCCGTTACGCCGATTCCCGTGGCTCCCGTTATACCTGTCGCTCCGGTTTCCCCCGTCACACCCGTTGCCCCGGTACTTCCCGTTACGCCGGCTCCAGTTGCTCCTGTTATACCTGTGGCTCCGGTTTCCCCCGTAACACCAGTTGCCCCGGTGCTCCCCGTTACGCTGATTCCCGTGGCTCCCGTTATACCTGTAGCTCCGGTTTCCCCCGTAACACCAGTTGCTCCGGTACTTCCCGTTACGCCGACTCCCGTTGCACCGGTTATACCTGTGACTCCGGTCTCCCCCGTGACACCAGTTGCTCCGGTACTTCCGGTTATGCCGACTCCCGTTGCTCCTGTCACACCTGTTACGCTTACTCCCGTTGCGCCAGTCAATCCCGTTACGCCTGTTGATCCTGTTTCCCCTGTAGCACCAGTACTACCTGTTACACTTACTCCTGTGGCTCCTGTGATCCCCGTCGCCCCAGTCAACCCTGCAACACCAGTCCCTCCTGTTTCACCAGTTGCCCCGGTTCCTCCAGTTACTCCTGTTGATCCTGTTACGCTTAGTCCCGTGGCTCCTGTAATTCCCGTCGCCCCGGTCAACCCTGTAAGACCAGTCGCTCCTGTTTCACCAGTACTTCCCGTTACTCCAACTCCAGTTGCACCGGTCACACCTGTTACGCTTACTCCCGTTGCGCCAGTCAATCCCGTTACGCCTGTTGCTCCTGTTTCCCCTGTAGCACCAGTACTACCTGTTACACTTACTCCTGTGGCTCCTGTTATCCCCGTCGCCCCAGTCAACCCTGCAACACCGGTCGCTCCTGTTTCACCAGTTGTCCCGGTTCCTCCAGTTACTCCTGTTGAACCCGTTACGCTTAGTCCCGTGGCTCCTGTAATTCCAGTCGTCCCGGTTAACCCTGTAACACCAGTCCCTCCTGTTTCACCAGTACTTCCGGTCACTCCAACTCCAGTTGCACCGGTCACACCTGTTACGCTTACTCCCGTTGCGCCAGTCAATCCCGTTATGCCTGTTGCTCCTGTTTCCCCTGTAGCTCCAGTAGTACCTGTTACACTTATTCCTGTGGCTCCTGTAATTCCCGTCGCCCCAGTCAACCCTGCAACACCAGTCGCTCCTGTTTCACCAGTTGTCCCGGTTCCTCCAGTTACTCCTGTTGATCCCGTTACGCTTAGTCCCGTGGCTCCTGTAATTCCAGTCGTCCCGGTTAACCCTGTAACACCAGTCGCTCCTGTTTCACCAGTACTTCCTGTCACTCCAACTCCAGTTGCACCGGTCACACCTGTCGCTCCTGCTCCAGCGATCAACGTGTAATCTGGTGAAGTCCCCGGCGTTCCGGTTGGTGATGCTACATTTGCAATATACGTACTCCCATTGAACGTTACAACTTGACCCGCTGGATATGTCGGGGCTACAGCTGGATCGAATGGCACGATACCACTTAAACCTACGCCTGTCGCTCCTGTTACGCCGGATGCTCCGGTACTTCCTGTTACTCCAACACCAGTTGCACCGGTCACACCTGTCGCTCCTGCGCCCGCAAGCAATGTGTAATCCGGTGAAGTCCCCGGCGTTCCGGTTGGCGATGCCACATTTGCAATATACGTACTACCGTTAAACGTTACGACTTGACCTGTAGGATACGTCGGGGCTACGGCTGGATTGAATGGTACAATGCCACTTAAACCTACACCTGTCGCTCCCGTGACCCCTGATGCCCCTGTCACTCCGGTACTTCCCGTTACTCCAACTCCAGTTGCACCCGTCACACCAGTCGCTCCTGTTACGCCCGATGCTCCTGTTACTCCGGTACTTCCTGTTACTCCAACTCCAGTTGCTCCTGTCACACCCGTTGCTCCTGCGCCCGCAAGCAACGTGTAATCTGGTGAAGTCCCCGGCGTTCCCGTTGGTGATGCCACATTCGCAATATACGTACTACCGTTAAACGTTACAACCTGGCCGGCTGGATACGTCGGGGCTACGGCTGGATCAAATGGTACGATACCACTTAAACCTACGCCTGTCGCTCCCGTTACTCCTGATGCCCCTGTGACTCCGGTACTTCCTGTTACTCCAACTCCAGTTGCACCCGTCACACCAGTCGCTCCCGTTACTCCTGATGCCCCTGTGACTCCGGTACTTCCTGTTACTCCAACTCCAGTTGCACCGGTCACACCAGTCGCTCCTGTTACGCCCGATGCTCCTGTAGCTCCGGTACTTCCCGTTCCACCAATGCCGGTTGCTCCTGTAACTCCCGTTGCTCCTGCGCCCGCAAGCAATGTGTAATCCGGTGAAGTCCCCGGCGTTCCGGTCGGTGATGCCACATTTGCAATATACGTACTGCCGTTAAACGTTACGACTTGACCGGCTGGATACGTCGGGGCTACCGCTGGATCGAATGGCACGATACCACTTAAACCTACGCCTGTTGCTCCCGTTACACCTGATGCACCTGTGGCTCCTGTAGGTCCTGCACCTGAAAGCAATGTATAGTCTGGCGAAGTACCTGGCGTACCCATAGGAGAAGCCACAGTCGTTATATACGTGCTGCCATTAAAGGTAACGACCTGGCCGGCTGGGTATGTTGGAGCTACTGCAGGGTCAAACGGAACCGCACCATTGAGACCGATGCCCGTAGCTCCGGTCACACCTGTAACTCCTGATCCTGCTAACAGCGTATAATCTGGAGAACTTCCTGGCGTACCCGTTGGCGAAGCGACATTTGTAATATAAGTACTGCCACCAAACGTGACGATCTGTCCAGCTGGATATGTTGGTGCTAATGCGGGATCGAATGGCACGATGCCACTTAATCCTGCACCTGTGGCTCCAGTTGCACCAGTCGCCCCCGCAGCAGCGATTAATGTGTAATCCGATGAAGATCCTGGTGTTCCTAGAGGACCAGCTACACTCGTAATGTAAGTACTACCGTTATACGTAATGACTTGACCTGCTGGATAACCCGGGGCGAGCGCTGGATTAAATGCCACGGCTCCTGTCAAACCAGCTCCGGTTGCTCCCGTTACTCCAGTCGTTCCTCCCGACAGCAAAAGAGTGTAGTCTGGAGAACTTCCGGGTGTACCCAAAGGACCATTTACATTGGCAACATAAAGACTACCCTCGTAGCTTACTACTTGGCCTTGAGCATAAGTTGGTCCCAGTGCAGGATCAAATGCAGTAATATTGTTCAAACCCACACCTGGTGCTCCTGCCGGACCCTGTGCTCCCTGTGGACCAACTGGGCCAACCGGTCCTACTGGTCCAAGTCCTCCCGGTGTGCCAGTAGCCCCTTTCACCCCAGGGACTCCTGGGACACCTGGTACCCCCGGGACTCCTGGCACTCCCTGTGGGCCGGCTGGTCCGGTAATCCCTCCAGTTCCAAGAGTTGTCGTCGCACGGCTTAGCGATATGGAGATCGATCGAATTAATCCCACAAGTTTATCTTTTTCTGCAGGAGGTACTTCCAGAAGCAGCGTCACACTTAACAAGTCATCCAGTAAGTTTTGCAAGTTACCTGCGAGATTAATAAGAGGAACAGGGACAACCTCTGAACCTGCAATCGTTAATTCCAATACGGCTTGTAATTCAGCCTTTACTCCGGCACGAAATCCGGATTGATTTACAAAAGTAAGTAACTGGCGTAATCCATTCTGTAATGACAGTATATTGGCTGAAGTCGGCTGACTAATTGCAGCAGGAATAGCCACAGCCAAAGAACGCAGTATGGATTCAAACTGCTCCAGTTCGCTTGTGGTTATTGGAATAAACGGAGAGCCTGCTCTAAAAGATCTGCCTTCCAGGAAAGCTTTAATATTGACCCTTTTTCGATCATCGGACATGCTTAACTCAATCCTCCTCTATCTTGCTTGCTTTTCAAGCTTATGTCACATAGGAAGGAAAATTATCTTGGACACTCTTTTTAGTCAAAAAAAGACCATTCTTGTTCCACGTTGAACAAGATTAAACGGTAGTCTTCAACAAAAAAACACCCTCCATAAGAGGGTGTTTCCGCACTTTTTGTATGAAATTCAGGCTATTTCGATGAATCCAAAGGAAATTGCAAAATAAACTCTGTTCCTTCGCCAAGCACACTATTGACGGTAATCATGCCTTGATGCGCATCAACAATATTTTTCACAATCGCTAAACCAAGCCCCGTACCTGCACTTTCTCCCCGAACACGAGCCTTGTCAGCTTTGTAGAATCGTTCGAAAATAAATGGCAAGTCGGATGAAGGGATACCTACACCCTGATCCTTCACAGAAACTCTGACAAATGGAGCACGAAGATAAGTGACCCGCTCTGCTGAGATCATTACATTTTTGCCAGTAGGTGTATGTCTGAACGCATTATCCAGCAGATTCGTAAATACTTGCTCAAGTCGATCCTCATCTGCCTGTTGAAGTTCAATTGTTGGCTGTTCGAACTCAAAGTGCAGTTGAATTCCCTGTTCTTTTGAACGCACCGAGAACTTCCGATATACACGTTCGAGTAGTTCTCCGAGGTCAACTTCCTTCATCACCATGTCCGTGTGTCCAGCTTCCATCCGCGCAAGATCAAGCAAGTCTTTAACCAGTCTGCCCATCCGTAGAGACTCATCATGAATGACTTGGATCAGTTCTTCGCTCTCTTCCGGTGAGGTTGCCATACCGTCCAAAAGGGCTTCACTGTAGCCTTGCATCATGGATAGCGGAGTTCGTATCTCATGAGATACGTTAGCCACGAAATCACGCCGCATTTTCTCCAGACGCACTTCTTCTGTTACATCTCTTAAAACAGCCACAGCCCCTCTGACAACACTGTCAGCGTACAACGGTGCCATCTGAACAGACCAGACACCTTGCTGTACGTGAACATTGGAGTTCTGGTCCCCGCCTTGCTCCATCACCATTCTGAACAAAGGAAGAAGGGGCTCAGGTACATCCCGCGAAGTCTTGTCAGACTGCTCGGATTCTTGTCCTTCGTCCATTTTCGCCCAATCGAGATCATACCATGCCTGCATGATCTTCTCTCCAGGCGGATTCGTCAGAATAACTTTGCCTTCACCATCGAATGTAACAACAGCATCAGTCATGCTGCGAAGCACACTCGCCAAATGTTCCTTCTCATGGTTAAGGTTTCGAATATTATCTTCCAGTTGGGCAGCCATATGATTAAATGTGTTGGCAAGTTCACCAATCTCATCACTCGTTACCAGGGAGAGACGTGTTCCGTAGTTCCCTTTGCGAATCGCATTGGCTGCCTGAATCAATTGCTGCATAGGCTGCGTTATTTTGGTGAATAGAAACAATGCAAAAAACGTGGTTAAACTGAATCCGATAATACAGATATAGGTGAACAACCGCTTAATATCTCTGGATTCGGATTCTGCAAAGTTCGTATCAATGTAGGGCAGCAAAAAAAGACCCAGCGCTATAAGTACACAACCCACAAGGCAGATAATAGTGATCCATAACTTCCCGACCAGTGATCTCCAGAAACTAAAACTACTTCGGTACTTCCAGTTTATAACCCACACCCCACACCGTCGTAATCATGGCCGCCGATTCAGGCGATACCTTGTTAAGTTTCTCGCGAAGACGCTTCACGTGCGTATCCACGGTACGAAGATCGCCAAAGAATTCGTAATTCCATACATCTTTGAGCAATTCTTCTCTGGAGAAAACTTTGTCGGGAGATGTTGCCAGGTAGTGCAGCAATTCATATTCTTTTGGTGTAAGACTAATCTCTTCGCCACCAGCGGTTACCCGGTGGGCATCATGCTCAATAACCAGATGCGGGAACACGATGTTGTTACTCGAATTGCTCTCCTTGGAGAGATAAGCTGTCGCGGAAGCTCGACGCAAAATCGCTTTGACGCGATAAATCACTTCTCGCGGGCTGAATGGTTTTACAACATAATCATCAGCGCCAACTTCGAAGCCTTGAACCCGGTTAATCTCTTCACCTTTTGCAGTGAGCATCAAAACCGGCGTTGATTTCACCTGACGAAGACGGGTACACACTTCAACTCCATCCATACCCGGCAACATCACATCAAGCAAAATCAGACCGTAGTCCCCTGCTGTTGCTTTACGCAGCGCAGTTTCCCCATCCTCAGCTTCATCGATTTCATAACCTTCTTTTTCAAGATACATTTTCAAAAGCCTGCGGATTCTCTCTTCGTCATCCACGACCAGTATTCGATTCTCATGTTCAGCCATGCCTCTCCAGCCCCTTTGCAATAACTCCTCATCACTTCTATTATGTTCGATCTGGCGAACAATATTTGAATACCCTTCAATAAAAAGGTACATTTGTGTTTCCCGCTTCTAAACTCAACCTTTGCAATACGAGTCTGTCCTAGTCAGCTCCAGCATAAGAATGTAATCCGGCAATGATCAGATTCACTCCAACCAGCGTAAACATAACCACCAGGAAGCCAAGAACTGCAAGCCATGCAGACTTCTGACCTTGCCAACCTCTGGATAAACGCAAATGCAGATACACACTATAATATAGCCATGTAATCAATGCCCACACCTCTTTGGGGTCCCAACCCCAAAAGCGACTCCAGGCAATCTGAGCCCAGATCATGGCAAAAATTAATGCTCCCAGCGTAAATATCGGAAAACCAATGGCAATCGCGCGATAACTTATCTCATCCAGATCATCAGCATCGATTCCATCCATCATTGGCTGTAACGCTTGTCCAAGTGGTCTGCGCACAAGAAGTCGTACAATTCCATACAGGATCAGACCTACAATAAGTGACCAAACCACCGTATTCAGCTTGCGCCCGGCATTTACCCCGTTCATCCAGGAAGGCGTCTCAAGTAAAGGTTTTTTCATGCCAAGAAACGGTGTCATGCTCTCCACTTCGCTATTATATGGTGCAAAAATCGGAGGCATGCGATAAATCACTTTCTCTATTGTACTATTTTCCTGTACCTCTGTGTCAATGCTGACCGTTTTCTGTACAAAAACCGCCTCGTAACCAGCTGTACGAAAGGCAAATACCGTTCCTATGAATCCGATGACTACAACGATCGTAACTAGGGTGAATTCAACCCATCCTCGTTGACGTCTTGAAGACTTGTCTTTACCACTGAAATCAACAGTACGGAGCAAATACATGAACCCTGCGGCAAAACCCACGGCGAAGAATGCTTCACCAAGCGCGGCCAACGTCACGTGAATTTTCAGCCAGATGGACTGAAGCGCCGGGATTAATGGCTGTACCTCCTGAGGAAATACAGCGGCATACGCCATAATAATAATGGTAAGTGGTAACGCAAACAAACCCAGTAATGACTTGCGGTATATGGCATATACAACAATAAATGCAACCATAATCATCATGGACAGAAAAGACATGAACTCATACATGTTACTAACCGGGATATGACCTGCCCCAGCCCATCGGGTTACAAAAAATACGATATGAGCCGCCAAGGCGACAGTCGAAGCGATGAAAGCTCTTTTACCCCAGCGATTCATATGGTCCAGAGGATCACGATTACTCCATTTTTTGCCCATGACCGCGACAGCATATAACAAGAATGCAGCACAATAGAGAAAGAAAGATACGATAAATGCGTCGCTGCTGAAATCCAATAATCTCATGCCTGATTCCCCCCGTTATCCAACGACTTCTCTTCCACTTCCAAATTCATCTGTTTCAAGACGGCCGCAACTTCACGCCTGAAGCCAAACCAGTTTTTGTTGGTATGTCCACCCAAGGTGAGCTGTTTATCATCAAAACGAATCCAGATGCGGCGATGATGCCAATAAAAACCCATGACCAGACCCAACATAACAATACCGGCTCCTACCCACACAAAAGGCATTGCCTTATCCACTCTTATATTGAGATAACTTACGGACTGAATAATATCGACCTTGTCCATGCTGTCTACTTCCAGCTGTAAAGGAATCTCAGCTCCAATCAACTGTTGGTTAATCGCATCTTGTTGAAACCGTTGTTTATCAATCTGCTTCGCAAAGTACAGATATTGTATCCCCTCTTCGGGCAGATCCGGTCCCTTGATGAGAAAGAGAAAAGCAGGTGCATTAGGTGAAGGCGATTTTGATTTGGGCTGACCATTCTCATCCAATCCAAAGTCCATAAACTTTTCTTTTACCGTGAGCTTATAAGGACCAGCTTCAAATGTTCTTTGGGTATCTACCATATCGATCTTAATTGGCCCATATACTTCACCCGTCTTTGTATTGACCAGATCAGGCGTTACGGACCGAATGGTGGGTGTTAGATCATAATCAAACTGATATGCTTTCAGACCGTTATAATTCAATGGATGATTCACGCGTACATCATGTCTGGCTACCTCAGCTAACTGAGGTTTCTTCGAGAGATCCGAACAATCTGCTGTACATTCATACAAAACAACTTTTGTTTCAAACAGTTTTGGAACGGTCTTGTTCAGGTTACGGAATTGCTCGGGTACTTCGTCCTCACTGTAGAATTCAACATTAAACTGTTCATTTTGCAGATACATCGATGTATTCGGGATCTTTTTGATCTCACCTTCAGGAAAAGCGACGTGCTCGTCCAAATTCAGACCTGGAAGACCTCGTGCGAGCACCGCCAGCAAAAATATAATGAGTCCAATATGGATGACATATGGGCCCCATCGACTGAATCGCTGTTTCTCGGCGAGTAATGCATCCCCCTGGGTGTGCACGCGGTATCCTTTCTTTTTCAACGGCGTAACCGCTTTCTTAATCCAGTCTTCTGGTGCCTCTTCGATGGTACCTTGGTACACGAGACGCTGTCTTGTCAAAAATTGCGTATGCTTACGTATTCTCTGTTTATTCAGTGCTTTGTAGAGCGGTAGGACGCGATCCAGACTGCATATCACCAATGATGCCCCAATCAGCACCAGCAGTAGAATAAACCACCAGGATTCATATGTATGGGATAAACCCAACAGATAATAGATATGACCCAACTGACCGTATGTTTCTTTGTAGTACACGGAGGGATCGATATTCAGAAATGTACTTTCTTGCGGATAGATCGTGCCAAGCATAGAACCTACAAGCGTAAAAACAATCATATAGACGGCAATTTTAACGGAAGAAAAAAAGTTCCATATGCGGTCAATGATATTAGGATTACTACGCTGTGAACGGCGCGCCATGCCATCATAACGCATTTCCAGCACTTCATCCGATTTAGCTTCAGACTCCAGCAGCGGTTTCCCACATGCTTCACATAGTACAGTGCCTACCGGATTCTGGTGTCCGCACTCACATTTGGTATTTTGGAACACGAATAGACCTCCTGTCAGGGCTGCTTCGCCAGTTGCGAAATTTGAGCGTCAAGTGTGTCCAAATCAAGTTGCCCGATATGAATGGTAGAGATTTTGCCCGTGTCGGATACAAAAAATGTCGTTGGCATGGGAGAGATCCCAAAATCACGAACCGAGTTTTTGTCCCGGTCAAGCATGATTGGAAACGTAACGCCAACCTGCCGTACAAAATTATCCACGGTCATCTGGTCTTCTCCAACATTAATCCCGACAAATTGTACTCCCTGGTCCTTCCATTTGTCAGCTTGCGCCTGAAGTGCAGGCATTTCTTTAACACAAGGTTCACACCATGTGCCCCAGAAATTGATCACCATCGCTTTTCCTTTGTACTCATCAGACGTATGAACTTGACCATCCAGGCCCAGCAGTTCAAAAGAAGGAGATTTGTCCCCTTCCTTTGGCTTGCCATTCGAGCCGGATACCGATGTGGTAATCGCATATCCGCCCAACACCAGGATCAATAACAAAATGACGATTTGCACCGTTCTTCTTGATTTCCCCATGTGCTGCTCCCCTTTTAAGTGACTGTAGCATTCGCATCTTATTGGTATAAGACAACTGTGAACATCCTATGAACAATTATAGCGAATTTCGTCACAAAACTGCGGCGGTTTTATGAAAATTATGTGTCCTCACATTACCTTTTTTTCATTTTTTTGGCTGGCTCTGATTGTGCGAGGGTAATCAGGTTGTTGACTTCCTCTTTGGTCAGATGACGTGTCAGACCACGTTTCAGGTTTTGTAGCAAAATACCACCAAACGAAATCCGTTTCAGGCGGGTTACCGGATGGTTGATTGCCTCGAACATACGTCTAACCTGACGGTTACGTCCTTCATAGATCGTAATGGAAATGACCGACTCATTAGCCGCTGTATCCACATCTTTGTACTCTACCTCTGCAGGAGCAGTCATGCCGTCATCCAGCATAATGCCTGTCTTTAATTTCTCCAAAGCTGTACCATGTGGCACACCTTTAACCGTTGCATGATACGTTTTGGGTACGTGATGCTTAGGATGCGTCAGCAAATGTGCAAACTCACCATCATTGGTAAGGATCAATAAGCCCTCTGTGTCATAATCCAGACGACCTACAGGATATACGCGTTCCTTGACACCTTTCAGGTAGTCGGATACAATTTTCCGACCTTCCGGGTCAGATGCACTTGTGATTACGCCTTTTGGCTTGTTTAACATCAAGTACACTTTTTTCTCACTACGGATCGGTTTTCCATTAACCGTAATCATATCCTCTTCGGGGTTCGCTTTTGTACCCAGTTCGGTTACGACCTCCCCGTTAACTTCTACTTTGCCGGACAGGATTAGTTCCTCGCTCTTGCGGCGGGATGCAATGCCTGCCTGTGCGATAATTTTTTGTAATCTTTCCATGTTTGTCATGTCACCTCACACTAATGATACCCATCACGCAAGGAAATCACAAGGATAATCCATGGATTTTGTAAACTGGAGACACGAATATCCATTTCTGGCTACCTTCCTCCCCCAGATTGCCGCAAAAAAAAGCCTACCTTTACACGACCTGTTGAACACAGATGGCGTAAAGATAAGCCTTTTCCTCAAATCATTTAATTGGAAACTTTGCCGGCAACTGCAACCTGTTTTTTGGCAGGTGTGGTACTCTCTTTAATGAAAGTCTGCAATGTCTTGGAAGTAATATAATAGGTACGTCCACCGTACACAAATGTCATCATACCAATTACCCGGTTGTTCTGATCCAGAACAGGGCCACCTGAATTACCTTGGGCCATGGATTTCACAATACTGCCGATTCCCTTTTTACCTGGGACGTCCAAAGCTTGGGAACTAAACACTCTGCTTTTGGCTATCGTATTGAAGGTTGAAGGAAAATCTTCATCCAGGATGACAAGATCACCAGCAGGATTTTTGGGGAATCCAATCGTATAGACAACCTGGTTATCCCTTGCATTTGCAAATGCGACCGGTTGGGCGTCTATTTCCTTGTCCAGCTTCAGCAGTGCCATGTCTGTGACCGGATCTGTCTTAATAATCTTCGCCTTTACAGGCTTGCTAAGGGAACCCGGACTTGCAACAGTCAGTGTACCTTCATCACCATCAGACAGTTCAGCAAAACTCTGAACGACATGATAATTCGTGAGCACTTCATCCTTCGAGATCAATATTGAGGTACCAACATCATAATATACCATATCGGGTTCATCCTGCTTGACCAAACGTACATTCACGACTGGAAAAGAATCCGCTGTGACTGCCATTTGTGCACGCAGCTGTTTATCGAAGTAACCTGTAAAATGTATCGTCTGAACGGCTTGAGCTGCCGCCAGCCCCGTTGACCCTGCGAGCATTGCAATAGCAAGCACGCCTGACATTCCGACACGGAGCATTCGTTTCCAACTCTTCTGCATGTCTCACTCTCCTCCGCTATTATTCTAGCATATCTAATATATCGGAAGGAAAGGAGATATCTTTTAACCAAAAACGAGCAAACAAATGGCGAGCGCAGCAATAAAACCAACGACATCGGAAAACAACCCTACTTTGAGTGCATATCGACCGTTTCGTATACCTACAGCCCCAAAATAAACAGTCAGCACATATAACGTGGTGTCTGTACTCCCCTGAATCGTAGATGCCATACGTCCAATCATGGAATCAGGGCCATGGGTTTTGATCAGATCGGTTGTAAACGCCAGAGAGCCTGTCCCCGTTAAAGGACGCAGTATTCCGAGTGGTAACACTTCGCCTGGAACACCCATCCAGGACACCAGCGGAGCGAACAGGCTAATCACAAAATCCAGTGCACCCGAGGCACGAAATACGCTGATTGCGACCATCATGCCCACGAGATGCGGAATAATACTGATTGCAGTAGAGAAACCATCCTTGGCCCCATCAACAAAGGATTCGTAAACCGGGACCTTTTTGGTAAACGCATATAATGGAACAAACGCGATAATAACCGGGATGGCCCAGACGGAGATCCAGTTGATGAAGGTTAACAAAGGTGCTCATCCTTTCATACCGGGATTGCCACTTTTCTGTATGCGCGGCGGTTTGTGTAAAGCCCTGTTCCGATACCAGCGATCGGCGATTATAGCAGCAAGTGTAGCGATAATGGTAGCCATCAATGTTGTTCCCACAATCTCTGTAGCATTGGCAGAATGATAGTTTAAGCGGATGGCGATCAGTGTTGTCGGAATAATGGTAATACTGGCCGTATTCAGAGCCAGTAAGGTGCACATGGCAGGAGAAGCAGTTTGTTTGTCCGGATTAAGCTCCTGCAGCTGTTGCATCGCTTTGATTCCCATGGGAGTAGCTGCATTTCCTAGCCCCAGCAGATTGGCACTCATATTGGAGAGAATATAACCCATCGCCGGATGATTTTTGGGCACATCTGGGAACAGGAAGCCCACAACCGGGCCGAGCAGCTTGGCAATCCGGGCCAGGAGACCCGCATCTTCAGCCATTTTCATCATGCCCATCCAGAACACAAGCACACTAATCAGTCCAAAACAGACCGTGACTCCCGTTGCCGCCCCATCAAAAGCAGCTTGCGTGACCACTTCGATATTACCGTTGACGGCTGCAAAAGCAAATCCGATTAAAATCATGAGCAGCCAAATTAGATTAATCATGGATTATATCCTCCCTCCAATGGCGATTTAGCTAAGGAGATAACAGGTGGCTTAACACGGCACGCCATGCAGCTGCCCAGGAAGAGACATCACCGATTCCACCCAGCGTTGCATCTTCTGTCTTGGGTTCAGGAGGAATATAACTGCCTTTGCGATACACGGGAATTGAGCCCACAAGTTTGCCGTCAAGCTGCATATCAATGCGACCTGCCAATCCGAACGAAGGATCTGTCGATTGTTCCTTGCCTTCCGTTTCCGACTGTCCTCGATTTTCGTGTAGGATCAATTTCTTAGTCAATGAGCCTTGTTCACTTTTAGCCAGTGGGTACCAGAATCCCCGACCCGTAACGACATCTGTATTTTGCACAGGCTGTTCTTGCTTCGCGACCTCTACCAACGGGAAGTATTCAAACCCAAAATCAAGCATCCGAGCATGATCGTTCCAATCGTTTCCGTCGTTCAGCGTTACCGCGGCGAGCTGCTGTCCATTACGTGTAGCGGAACTGACCAAACATCTGAAAGCTTTTTTTGTGTAGCCGGTTTTCACTCCATCCGCACCTTCATACATCCGCAGCATTTTATTTTTATTGTGCCAAGAGTATTCCCAACTTTCATTGGGGTTCGGTGCGGATTTGTCCTCCGTGGCTACGATGCGTTTGAACACCGGATTGTGCAATGCATATGCCGTTAATCGTGCCAAGTCGTTAGCTGTTGAATAGTGACCTTCTGCATCCAGTCCATGAGGGTTCATAAAATGAGAATGCGTCAGACCGATTTGCTCCGCCTTTTTGTTCATTAACAGGACAAAGCCTTCTTCCGATCCACCGACATGTTCTGCGATCGCAGAGGCCGCGTCATTGCCTGAACGGAGCATTAGCCCGTACAACATGTTTTCAAGCGTCATCTCTTCACCTAACTTGAGATAGAGAGAAGATCCTTCTTTGGCAAAAGCCGTGGGAGACACTTTCACTTTATCATCCAGCTTGCTGTGTTCAATCGCTACGATCGCTGTCATGATTTTGGTCAAGCTGGCAATTCGCAGTTCTTTATCCCCATCCTTGCTGTATAAGATCCGGCCTGATGTGACATCAATGAGAGCAGCGCTTTGCGCATGTGTAGACGGACCTTGAATCGTTGCCTGGGCTTGAGTAGCCCCTAATGAAGACAGCAAGAAGACAGGGATAAGCATGCATGCAATGACTTGCGTTATTTTTCGCATCAATTCATTCCTCCGGGTCACTTGGAATCTTGTACTATCTTATGTCCGGACAACTTGGAGTATGTCCCATCGGGCAAAAACAGCAAAAATCCCTCACGCTTGGATGCGGGAGGGACGTTATGTATGAGACATTATATAAGATATGAAGGGCTTAGACGACAATCAAGCCTGGTCCTTTTTATCCAGCATTTTAGCTACTTTTCGCATAATTCTAGAGACTCTCATCTGGCTAATGTCTTCCATATCTGCGGTCTGAGTTTGATTAAATCCTTCAACACGATGCTTCAGTACAGTCACTTCTTTCTCACTAAGCTTGCGCTTGACCGAATCAATAACCGCATCAACGTACAACTTGTCCAGAATATCTTCTTCAATATTCTCCCCGCTATAGATGGTATCCATCAACGTCACGGATTGAGTTTGTTGATCATCAGCACCTACAGGCTCATCCAGGTATTTCACACCTTTACCCACTTGAAGTGCTTTATTGATCTTCTCTTCTTCCTCATCAAGCAACAATGCGATTTCATGTGCTGGTGGGAGGTAGCCCATATCGTGCTCAAGTCGATTGATTCGGTTAATTAATTCCGTAGCTGTGCGAGTTGGACGAATAATGCTTGCACTATCTCTCAGAAAACATCTGATTTCTCTGACAATGGCAGTAACACTAAACGAACTGAATTTTACGCCACGCCCCGTATCAAATGCTTTAACCGCTTTGATGAATCCCAGACGACCCAGTTGAAGAATATCATCCTTCTCCACACAATGATTCTTAATAATCATTTCAGGTTTTCCAATATACTTATGAACAGAATGCCAAATCAAGTTCTCATTGACCAAAATACAATCCCCGAGGAAATGCTCATCGAGCTTACATCGTTCAATATTTTCTACTTCATCCATTGTGTAGTGCTTCTTATTTACCTGCAAATTCGTGCTAATATGTTCTGGAAATTTTCCCATTTGGATCTCCCTATGTAAAATTGATAAACGATATTATAGTATTAGAAATATATTGTTAACTGATGTTTATTGACCTTTTTTGATTATTCCAAGCATCTTGTTATGATGTTCCTTCACTTGATTGTAGTACCAGGGGCGAGCCTTTCCCTTATCTACATTGCCCTCCCCCTGATTGTACGCAATGGTTGCCGTACGAAGATTTCCATCGTACTTATCCATAAGATATTCCAAGTATATAATGCTTGTCCTGATATTCGTTTCAGGCTGATGTAGCTCCTGTTTACTCACTCCAAACGATTTCGCTGTGCTTGGAAGAATCTGAAGTAAACCAATCGCTCCATGGGATGATACACTTTCCTCTAACATCCGGCTCTCTTGCCACATCATAGCCAGAATCCAGACGGAATCGATATCCGTATCCTTCGAATATTGAACTACCCACCTCACATACTTCAGCAGCTTTGCCCGGCTCACTGTTTTCTCATGGTGGAGTTCTATATACTGTTCAAGCATATCCGTCATTTGTATGTGCGTAGGAGCAACCGATGCATCTTTAACTTGTTTTCCCTGCTTTTCTTGCTTCTCTTGTTTTTCTTGCTTCATTGGTTTTACTGGCTTTACCTGCTCTGCTTCCGTTGCTTGGTATTGTGAAACTAACACCACCACCGCAACAACAATACCTATTACTCTTTCTAAAGTGAGCAACAGATTCGCCCACCTCCTTACTGAAAGCCTCTATATTATAGAAGGAATAATCTCATACCTAAGTTAGGATTGGTCTTGTTCACTTGGCTGATATACAATGATTGCTGCAAATTCCAACGTGTTACTGGATGGATCAACGGTGGAGGTAAACTCCAGTCCGGTAACGAACGTGTGCGGCTTGGATAACATCCATGCGTTGATTAATTCTTCCACACCTGCAGCGCTAGCGGACACAAACGTTTTTACAGCTAAATCCGAAGCGTAGTTTAACACTTTCATTGCTCTTCACCCGATGAGTCTTGTTCCTCTTCCTTTTTCTCTTCAATAAGTTGATTAAACTCCTCTTCGGTCAGTTCATGAATCTCCAATTCGTAAGCACTTGTCAGAATGTACCCCATACCATCCGTTAAATGAACGTTATAAAATGTTTGTAGTTCTTCATGAAAGGTACCCTCTTCGTAGTTGAATCCAATAACGGCTTTTTCGTAACCAGCTACACGACCAGCAAACCATACGTTGGCTTTCGTTGTTGCGCCGGTTGGCGTCTGGATTTCATGCATATTGGTCGGCGCGTGGATATACTTTCCAATCATACTGGCTACGATTTCTTCCGTTAATTTATCTTCTTTTGCTTTGATCATATGTGTCATCGAATTATTCCTCCATTAGTTAAAGTCTCGCGAATATGCTTGCCCTTACATTCTCTATACGTGTTATCGGAGCGGCAGTTAAATTGGAGCCGCAGATGAAGGATTGGTTCCGCTGCTTAGGACCATATAGTTCGTCCGCATATGGTGTACAGCCACGTCCAGATCAGCCACTCGTTTGGAGACAAAATCTTCGATGACAGGCTCCAATGGCCTGAAACCTACAGCCAAGATCGGTTTTTTATGTATATACGCATGATGCATGATCACAATATCAGTAGAGGTCAAATAATCCATATCCAGATTAACCAAGACAGCATCAGCCTGTACCACTACTTTCTCAATGATCAAGGTATACTCCCTGTTGCTTAAATCAGAAGCTGTCGAAGAATCATGACTTGCCCAAGCGATATCCGAATACCCCTCTAGACGTTCCACAGAAAATCCTAAAACCACCACACTAAGCATCCTTGTTCCGCCTTTCTTTCTGTACTAATCTCTCTATACGACATAAAAAAGCACCCAGTTAAGGGTGCTCTCTCTATTCTATGTAGGTTACTGAATCTATCTTCATCAAACTTAGGCTATTAATTGCCACTTATGACTACAATGCTTCGTATTTCTCACGAATCGCTTTCCATAACTGGGATATCCGTGCCTTGGATACACCTAGCATTCCTGCAATCTCTACAAATTCATACCCCGAAGTCCGAAGCTTAAAGATTTGTTTCTCACGTTCGTTCAGCCTCATATTTTCCATAATATCTGTTACAAACTCAAAATTCTCATAAGCAAACCCCGCATGACCAAGCGCTAATGCGATATCTGAGCTTTCCGATTCATCGCCACCACCCTGATCCGTACACATGATCTGTACAGCGTTAACCACACTGAGATTTTTCTCAGACATACACTTGCGGTACATGTCCTTGATTTTATTTTCGATAAGATGATCAACAAACGTCGACATTTTGGCCTTTTCTGCATCATACTTGTCCAGGGAATTAACTAATTTGATCATAATCTCCTGGGTCACATCCTCTTTCTCCATCCCGGCAAACGTTTTACCTCTAAGCTTGTGACGACACTTCTCCTGAGCTTTATTCAGGAACATGTCTATATCCCCAATCTCAAATAAATCATCAAAACCCATAGCAGTTGTAGCAGACATTATACATTTCCCCCATTAACTATTTAATTATCAGTAATCGTATTCTTTCTTCACAATCTAGTCGCTATCCAGCATGATCTTACTCTACATTCCCGCTTTTTCTCCCGAAATCTCATATACCATATGTAGTCTTGTTATACACAATTGAAGCTAATAAGCCTAATTACATACAAACGATCAAGAAATCTCCCTTTGATCCGCCTCCCCATTCCCATCCTATTACATTCAGAATAACAAATACGAACTAATGTTCGCAACATTTATTTATTTCGTTCGCTTATCTGCCTTTTACTGACTATATACGAAGTATGCGGTGAAAGGTAAAGTAGCATTTTTTACAAACAAAAAGACCAACACAGAGCGCACCACTGGAAAATACCAAAATGGTGGAATGTGTCGGTCTTGGTCTGACATCTATTTCGTCCCAATTACCGAAGATATGGCCTTCAAGTTCTTTAACAAGGTTATAGGCTTCGTCAAGATTATTAATCTATTCAATCGCCATAAGGGTAGTATAAGGAAATATGTAGGATATTGTCAACAACAAAATTAGTTCCTAAGAACCTGTCCAGTATTCAAACGTTAGTTAATAGGTCTTAAGGCATGTTAATCTCATCATTTTTCAGCAGCGCTTCAACATCCTTGTTCATCTTGAAGACTGTAATCTGCTCTGCAAAATCATGACCAAAAAATGTTGTTTCGATGTCTTCGATCTTCAGACCCATGTTGATATAGGAGAAAACGGGGTTGAAATCTTCTCTCATCATATGTGCTAGCTTCATCTTGTATTCGGCGAAAATTTGACTTGAGTGTGATTGCATATGTTCCAGCATGAATGCTTCAGGCTTGGTGAATTTTGCTGTAAACTTTAAGATGATAAAATGATTCATGATAGAGACTCTGGTATCTACTGGCCCGCGCTCAGTAAAATCTTTTCTTATTCTGGATGCCAACTTTGCGAGCTCTCTTTCCAAGTCTTTTATCTCAATGTCCCATCCCTCCTTGCCAATCATCCTGACCCCTTCTACTGCTCCTGAACATATGAATTCAACCTAGTTTAATCAAAACTGCTTGTACAAGACAAGTTTCAATGGATGCATTAAATCAAGTCACTATCAACTTTTCATGAAAAAGGAATAGACCCCAGAACTAGGCTTGGGGTATATCACTTTATTAACTATATTTTATAATTATTCAAATAAATTAGCAGTTAGTGCTGAAAAGCTAACATTAGTTAGCTTTTACGCTTAATTTATCATTTCATTGGTAAGCTCTATTTTGAGCAGGCTAAACGCAACCAGATTCAAAACGACATTGGCACCATAGTCTTTTTCGATCAAATCAAACGCTTCTTCCGTAGCTCCAACCAGATCCTCCTTATCCGATGTCATCTCCGTAGTGACAATTTCCTCATCATTCAGTGCAAAGGTCAGCCTGTACAGTATCTGTATTCCCCTCCTTAGAGGTCAATTCAATATTTCGCACATCGGTAAGATCAATGATATGAACCACATCGTCTGTATCTTCCAACGTGATCGATTTCCCCTCGTTCTTGTGTTTGGTAAATAGTCGGCGATATTCTTGCTTAACCTCATCCCCAGTTAACGGGATTTCGCGTACGACCTTATCCGAATCTTTCTCTTTCTGTTGTAATCTAGGATTATCTTCTATCCAGTTCACCGTTTTTTTCTTCCCACTTCCCTTGAAATAGAAATGAGCAGTAAGTTCAATATTCATCGTACACTACCTCCCGGAATAATTACGTTTTCATACTACTTTCTCTATACGCCTTGATCAGCTAATTGTTAATGCTAATCTTCATATGCAGATGTGGATTTCATAAATATTTCGTTGTAAAAGGAAAAAAGGACAGCATATGCTATCCTTCCGTATTAGTATTTCTTAACCGCTATACGATTGCCGTATGAGTCATATATATATTGGAAGTTGTTTTGAACAGGTGTTGTTCCCAACTTGGTGATGGACTTGGCCACCAATCTTCCCTTATCATCATACTGATAAACGACATCAACCAAAGTAGGAAGCTGCACGAAGTCCAGGCCGTCATATCGATATATCTCACCAATCGAAATGACCAAGAAGGAATCATTCTGTGCATAACCTTCTGAAGAAGCTGGCATGGTCAGTACAGGTTCTCTAACCAGCTGCTCGGTGTAGTTGTCTGTAACGACTTGCCGAATAATTCTTCCCTGCATGTCAAAAGCAAAATATGTAACCACATCCGTATAATCTACCAAGTCACTGATCGATTCCCACGGATCAATGACATTCAGGCGTTTTCGTTCACCCCAAGTCATGCTCACATGCATTTCTCCATCGCTGATCATATCGGCACTATGTGTATCAGGATGTTTGTAATGATTGGCCTCAAGCTCGATGTTGGACAACTTTTCACGTTCGTTCAGAGTCATGATAACGTTATGACTTCCATCTGTTAACATATCAGCACTGTGTGTATCCGGATGGCTATAGATCACCGTTTTGGTACCATTAAGATTAATCGTTCCATTCTCAGAATGGTTCGAAACTCGATCACCACCCACCTTTACATATTTCCCACCGCTGTATGTATAGGTCGTTGATTCATTTTGATTGCTCGAGTCTTGGCGTACCAGATATAATCTTCCTGCTTCACCTACGGTTGGAAGTTCTGTTTTCAGTCTGACCGAGACCACGTTTCCTACTGACACTGCGTCCAGTCTGCCATCAAGAGAGGCATAAGAATCCCTGGCTTGTTTAACTTCACGTTCTACTTTGGCAGCTTTGCTGAATGAAACAATATCCATGTGGTGGTCCTCCTCCTACCTTGTAGTCAAACCAACGACCTCAATATCGAAGTTGGCCACATCTGTACCCAGATTTTTTAACGACAAGTGAAGTGTTGAAGTCCCATCTACGTCCTCATATGGCAAATCGATCATATCGTAAATCCCTTCCATAAAATTCCCCGTCGAGTATTGGGCATTGTTGAAATAGAGAACCTCTGGATGTGGACCTGCACTGTTCAAAACATGAACTTCCACATTTGTCTCTCTGGACGGAATGACCCTAATCGTTTTGATCATGAATCGAGGATGTTCCATGGGAATATCAATCATTGCCTTCGCCCCACCGCCAACATACTCTACTCTTTGGGCAAACGATACCGGCAATAGCACTTTTCTCATCTCCTCCATCAGTTTCCATGTCCTGTTCAAGAGCCTTCCCTCCTTCTAGGAATATGTGTATCCGGATACCGTCGTGGACGAAGATGACTATCAGATGTGTTGCCACTTCCGCTGTAGGACCAATCCCCCCACGTTTTCCCCACTAACCCAGCCTGCTGGACAGGAATCTTGACCTTAATACACCAATCAAGCCCCGCATAATTTTGTTTCACTTTGAGGCCTCTTATGGTATCACGAATTAAACCTACTCCACTGGACTGGGTCAAAAATTTATGCTTCAGTATCATATTTTTTTCATCAGGAACTCCCACTCTGGTTCGTGGCCCATAAATATATTTATCCGTAACGTATCCAATCAATTGATCATTATGGTTGTCCAGCATCCTCCATGTACCCCAACGGTAGATGTCAATTAATTCAGCCGTAGTGGATAACGTTCCTAATGAATAGACTATTTCCTTACCTTCAATAGTTAACGGAACAGCATCAAGATCGTATCCAATGCCATGCAGAACTGCCGCCTTACTCTGGGTATAGAGAGAACCGCTCTCGGCGGTCCCTACAACTTTCCCTTGATGTATAGCCATGTCCATCACCACCTTAATTCATCAGGACAGCAACCGTAGCTCCTGATAAGAAGCTCTGTCCACCAATCGACAGCGAGTATACCTTATATGTTCTAGTGCCCACTTTGATCTCATCTCCATGTGAGACTCCGGCAGAAGGTACCGCATAGATATCAATAAGTTCGCCTCTAGGGCCTTCCACACCATTACACATAATAACCGGAGCAAGATGATAAAGAGACCCCCACCCTGGATTAACAGGAAGCATGGCAGAGTAAGCATCATAAATGTTATTCACCATCTGTTTATCTTTATCACGCAACGTCCGGATACCATTATCCCCGTTGTAGCTGAGGCCAACACTCAAACTCGAGGAATCTGTCTCTGTGGCATACCTGTTCAGAATTCCGAAGTAACCCAGATTGGATATACCGGTAACCGAGTTCACATCCCCCTGCAAATAAATAATAATTCGGTTTGGTTGAACTGAAACTTGGTAATCGATTAATAGATTCGTATCAACCGCACTCGTATGACATAAGAAGTCCTTTTTCACTTCGGCTCTGCCCAAAGGAATACTACCATCTGTTGCCATCACATCTTCAGCCACACTCACGGTCAATGTGTTTCCCGTTGTTCCCTTCGTGTTTCCAACCTCAAGTCTGAAGAACAGTTTATCTGAACCTGTTGTTCCCACTGATTTGAGCACGATCACACTCGCTGTCTCGTAAAATACAGACCAAGGAGAACCTGCAATCGTTTTAAAACCTTGAACAATATTTGCAAATAATTCATTCATCTTAACTTTGCCTGTGAAATTAGCCATCCCTCATAAACACCTCCTATATTTGGAAAAGTAACGCTCTTTGCCCGCCACCAAGCAGTCTCGCACCATGGAAGAACTTCGGCCTTGAATACACAGGAGCCAGGTTCGAATTGTAGTAATAACGTCCATAGTCTGTATTCGGATAATCCTGATCTACGACATGAAACACGTAATACTTGCCATCATTGCCAAGATCCAGGATCGATCCGTCCGGGTGCTGCGCACTGTTTTTAAATACAATGGAACGCATACCCTTGAATTCACCCCTAGCTCCTTCAGATGGATGATAGACCATAAAAGGCGTAACATAGTATCTTGAACCTACACCTGGAGAAGGGATGGACTCTGTCCCAAAATTGTACAGTGCGTACTCCGTTCCATTCCGTGAAGTCATCACGACACCTCTGGGAGTGTCATATTGATCTGATATGTTGTTATCCGAAGCAGATAAAGGCATATGTGGGAAAACGCCATAAAATTTATTGGCAATCGCCGGGTCTTCTTGCTCTAATGGCTCGCATTTACCTAGGAATATTCGTACTGGGTAAGCTCGTTCCGGGTAGTTCAAACTCTCTCCATGGATAAACAGAATATCCTCATTCGTTATTACAGACCACTTATAGTTCACATTGTACTGCACGTTATGACACAAAAATGGCGTTTCCGTCATGAATTTATCTGTGTCCACTGGCGGATTTACGAATAGATCTGGTGATGCCACATTGCTTCCCAGGTTCTTCAGTCCCCAGCGAATGTTGACTCCCCTGGCGTGTGCAATCACACACATGGTAAATCGCATGGATGTATTTTTTTTATTGGTAAGCAGCGCATTTCCCCAGTTGGCATAAGTCGTTTCGGCCGTATGTATGGTATCCCAGTAAGGATCGAGTGCATCTTTCAATGTGTTAACAAGCGTTGAAGTAAACAAGCTTAGCGTACTGGTAAACTCGTGTCTGCGAATCATGGTCATGCACTACACCTCCTTCTCGATCTCGAATAGCAGTACCCGTTGTCCGCCACCGAGAAGTAACGCTGAATCGAAGAAGTAGGGTTGACCATTGTAGTAAGCTCCATTAGTTGCAAAAAATCCCTGATGAGTTGCCGGATGCTGCTGAACATTCACATGGAATACATAATAGCGCTCATCCCCCAGGTCAAGAATTGAACCATCCGGGTACATACTCGAATTTCTTAGTACGGCAGTACGTATACCGAAGAACTCTCCCCTTACTCCTTCCGTTCCATGCCAGACATAAAAAGGAGAGATAAAGTACCTTCCACCTAAACCCGGAGAAGGAACTTGAGAACTCGTTGAGAAATGATATAACGCATTACTTGTACCATTTCTTGATGTCCTCACGTAGCCTCTGCCTGTATTATGCTTCAATTCAACACCAGCAATATTCATCCCAACTGGATAATGACCAAAAATTCCCACAAAGTCATTTGCCACAAGTGGATCTTCTTCCTCAAAAGGCTTCATTCTGCCAAGATATAATCTAACAGGATAGGCTGCATCGCCAATGTAATTTTGTGCCTCACCAAATAAATAGATGTAATTAAAATTAGTGAATAGAGTCCACTTCCAGTAAACATTAGGAGCATTAGATAAATTTGAATACGCTTCGTTAATACAAGTATTCAGAGGAATTTCGGTTACAGCTCCTACATTGGTATAAAGATCAGGTTTCACAATCGAACCATTATTTCTCAAACCTGTTCTAAGCATATAACTCCTAGTGCAATCTCTGCTGTAATTGGGTGTATAGAACCTAGAAACATTCATACTAATTGTGAAGAACATACTTGGATCTTTTATATTTTGAGCCGTAAGAGTGCCCAGATTTGCATCACTCCTACTAGGATGAGTCCAACTCCTTGGAATTGAATATTCATTAGATGGTTCATAAGTCCAGTTCCAATGTATATCCCCATATAAATCTTGACTAACTGTTTTGTAAAGCTCTGCAATCAAATTAGAAGAATAAGAATAAAACTCATAGCGACGCAGGGCACCTAACAAAATATTTTCAGCCAACTATCCCACCTCCTTAAGCACCAAATCGGATTTTCATTTCGTGAAAGATGTTCTCTTTAAGTACGGTTAACAAGACTGTTTTCACCATGTCACTTCTCTCTGTTATGAAATTCTCTTGATAAGACTGCTCTTTGTCCCCAGCTCCATCCTCTGTCTCCACACCACTAGCAGCCTCATGAATTTCAGGTAGCCCTTTAAGTGAAGGCAGAAACTTATGAGCCACATTATCAAACAGAATATTGCTTTCAAAAGCAAAGATCAGAATTTCAATTTCCTCTGTACTGAATGGCTCTAAATGATTGCCCACTAATTTATCCATGATGGTATGTAGTGCAAACTTCACATCCTGCACGGTCCTCGTCACGTCAAATCACAACCTTTCTAATTTTTACTTGTTTGATGTTACCGCTAGCATCATATTCAAATCCCTTCTGAACTCCTTGGCCATCATAGATCAAGGTCTCAGTCTTAACGGTACCGTCTGCATTGTAAGTAAACGATGTTTTCTTCAATAGCTGTGGAGTCAAATCTAATGAGAACACTTCTTCTGACTCAATGTCACCATTAGAGAAGTAGTTATATATGACATCCAGCTCAAGTGTACTTCCTTCAAGAAAGACAAGTCTCCTCCGGATGTCCGTGTCATCGAAGGTAGCACCTCCTTGAAGCACATAATACTCTGCACCATTGTTGATTTCGCGCAGTACTCTACCCGTAATGTCACGCTGATACTCAATGGACTTGATCTGTCCGTTACTCTCAGTAACCTCCTGTCGTTCCAGATTTCCATCCGGGCTATAGAAGTGCTCAATGGTGCGGTTGATCCCTCCATCAATCTTCTCCGTATGCACTTTTCCATCTGGATAATAGGTATATTCGGTTACCGAAGTGGTGTTAATAATTGACCCACGACCAATGACAGTTACTCGGGCTTCTTTGGGCACATCAAAAGTAAACCGTATAAGCGTATCATTATATTCAATGTAATCGTCTCCTGCATCCATGCGTATTCCATCCAGAAATACCTCTGCAGAATTTGAACCAATCACATATCTGGGCACTTGAAAATCTCTAGTCGTCGACAACCTGCTGTTAGGAGCAGAAGTGAAATGGAATACGGATTGATGCTCCATAGTGCCTCGACTTTCAGCGAGTTCAAGACGACTCTGCATATTGTCGAGTCTGTCCTTGAGAGCATCATAGACGACTCCATTTTTGTCTTCTCTTGAAACCACAACTTCTTTAGCAGTTGCTTCTAATTGGGCTTCCATCGCTTTGATCGCCGTATGATGTGTAGCAATTGTTGTGGTTTGCTCACCAACGTTTTTTTCCAGATCATCTACACGAATTCCCAATGCAGACATGTCATTTTCAACAGAACCCTTTGTTAAGAAATACCTGAAATCCAAAGCCGTGAGTGAAGTTGTTGGAGAAACTCCAACATCGAGTCCACCTATGATCATGGCATCCTTGGGCTCTTTTTGATCTGAGCTATAAGTGTACTCCCCATTTTCATGAAGAAAAATATAATATGTCGTATTGGCTTCAATGTCTGAAATGCTGAATGTCTGAGAAAACTGATCCACAATAACCTTGTTGATACTGGCTCGTCCTGCATTAATCGTAACTTGGACACTGTTATTTGCATCTAGGTACGTGGGGTTGGTAACACTGAGATCCTGAATGGGTTGCTTCACTACAACTTCAATCGCTTTCTCCAACGTGTCAAATCGATGATCTATGGATGCCTCTGCTCCACGTGCTTCTTTTATCTCCGTCTCCGCAAGACTCAATCTCTTTTCATGGTCATCCTGACTCTTGGAAATAGTATTGACATCTGCTCTTGCCGTCACAATATCCTGCTGAACATCATCCAATCGTGAGCTGTTTGAAATAACCTTAGTCTCGACATCGCCTAATCTCTGCTCATGATCTTTTACTGCGTCTCGGCTATCGTGTGCAGATTCTTCTACGAGTGTGATTCGATCACCTAGACTAAGCGCATTCCCTCTGGCTTCATCCAACTCTGCAAGATAGGAATCAATCTCATCATGCGTACGGACCCCAATATCACTTAATTCCTTATGACTCTTGGCGGATGATCGATGAGACTGGTTAATTCTTACTGACATTTGACCACCTCCATTCATGCCTTACATGATCTATACGTAATTACTCCAATACTATTAAGTCATATGTATGTCGAATACATCTGTAGCGAAAATTTGACCTGGGAAGCATACCTGTCTTGAGATTCTTCCCTTTCCATTCGCAGCCAGAATGGATAGGACGCTCCTGGCAAAATAGTAAACGCGGTGATCGAGAAGCTGAAGGACCCAGGAATGCCTTCAACATCAGGCGCAATCTGCACTTTATCCGTCCCGCTTGTGAGCGCAAAGATTACATTTTTAAAGTCTCCTGATATCATGGGGTTCTTGGCAAACATTCGAACTTCTTGTGTAACAGAACCACCTGCCGTTAAATAACCTAGAAACCTATCCGTGTTGGGATAAAGAAGCACATCGAAATCTTCTCCTGTTTCAGGATTCGATTCTTTGTAATATAAATCTGGTGTAACCTCAAAATACATTAGGTCTCCCTTGTATACCTTTATAGAATCCATCGCCTGAAACCGATTTCCATCCGGAAGCCTAATCCCGAAATTGCCCTCAAACGGATATGGATATGGATCCATGTTAAAATGTACAACCGTTTCTTCAGATCGGCATACCCTAGACTCAAGCACAACACCATTCTGATCGATTAAATCAACCACAGTTCCTTTGGTTAGATTGTCTACGGTAATAGATGTTCCTTTGTTGATTCGAATATACTGAATATGCATGGGGTGATCCCCTTCACCCTTCAGATAAAGACCAATTTTAGGGGCTCCCACCAGTTCTACAGAACCAATGATGTTCCAAATCACCCCATCATCCGACCAATACGCCGTATAATAGTTATAATCTCGAATCAAACGTATCCACGGGTAAGTCTTAAGCAAAGGCTTTGGCAAGGACATATCCAAAAACTCTTCAATCTCCATGTAGTTATGTTCATCTACAAACACGATAACTCCACCGTAACATCCCTCTGTATCGGGATTGTAACTGTTCTTCACATCCATGACGAATTGCTTCATATCTGTCAAAGGTTTATAGAACATATACAGCGGATCTTGACCATGTTTGAGCACCAGGCTGCCACTACCCGCTTCATAGCGAGTAGCATCGTTAGGGAGTACTTCCCATTTGGAATCCAGGTTGGAGCTTACGAACGCATCCTCATAAATCCTGCCTGACTCTTTCAACCTCACAACACCCATACAGAACCTCCTTTCTTTACGTGAATAGCCAGATACGTTTACCGATCACACACATCTTGGGCCTTGCTTTCCAAACTTCCAGCAAACATTTAATAAGCGCTTCAACACACTTATCTCCACCACCACCTTCGCAGTAAGGAATGACATAGACGTCATCACATATCCAGTTGGTCAGCTCCATCCAGTCCAGATTAGCATATTCGTAACTACGCGTACCCACTTCCTGAAGTGACGTGAACACCCATTTGAATTCATGTTTGCCTTTGGGCACTGGATGTGAAAATGTATAGTATCCACCCTCTTGGGTGAATGTTTTGATCAGCTCATCGTCAATGAAGAAATCGAGCTGACAATCAAATGGCTCAGGTACCCACACCCATCTTTCGTAGGCTTTGAAGTCATGCACCCGGAAGGTGGTTAGATATCGTTTTCCTGTCCAATCGCTGATTTGCCCCTTCTGATCTATTGTAATCTCCACCTTATACTTGCTATAAGGCTTGGGAGCCAGATCATTCAGTTCGAAGCCACGATACCCATCCCCGTAATACTTTTCATCCCATAACACTTTTCCATCCTCGCGGGTAATTTTCACGCGCATATTACTGTTATCGCAGCCACCCATCCAGATCGGTTTATTATTCCAAACTTCAAAGTGAGTCACCTCAGCCCAGGATGGATCAACTTTGATAATATCATCAATATTCAGTTTCCCTCCCCAGATCATTGCGCCATCTCCCGGGCATCCTCGCTCGAATCGAACACGAACCTCGTAATTTTTTTTCTGATTTGAGGTATTTTCCACTTCAATAGAGATGATCTGGTCCTCTTCAGTTGTTACTTCTTTTATTGGAAGTAGTAATTGGCCGTTCTCAAAAGTTTCAATGACAATCTTTGTGCCAGAACACGCTCTGTGGTTATTCTTGTATAGACGAATAACATCTAGCCAAGCATGACTCCCACCATCTGGTGTTGTGGTATCTGGTGGATTCGATGGCTCTTGGCCTGGGTGAGGAGAATTGCCCTCAAAGAACATGTTTCCACTTGCATCAATACAGTAATTAGGCCATCTCTCGGAAAAACTACCTTCACTTAATGTAAATCCACCTGCATCAAGACCTGTCGCGTTGGTTGAGGTTTTATCTTTAATAAGTGTGTAAACCACTTTATATTTGTGTCCGGGTATTAATGAGTATGGGCTGTTAATGTGATCGCTAACTTTTTGACCATTTTCAACGGATATTTTAATCGGATTAAATTTGTTTTTTTCGTCTGTTAAATCAAACCACTGCACATTCACATAAGTTGTTCGATCCACTAAGACTGGATTTAGCAGTTTATTTTGATTCACACCATCGGGATCATCAGTGCGAACCACAAGGTCTTTGATGGCTGCGTAATAGTAATTACCTTCTCTTCCTCTTTCACGCCCATTATAAGTATCAGTAAGACCTATAATTAATGTATATTTCCCAGGTTTCTCAACTGTAATTGGAATAGAAAACTTTTCCGCTTTTTTCCATTTTGTTTCATCAATGCTTTTGCTATTATATCCTTTTTTATCTCCATAATTATCGTTACAATCAAGAATTGTTACCTCTTGACTTGCTTTGTCTTTAGGATAATAAGCAACCCTAAGTCGCCCTGCTTGAATTGAATCTTGAAACAGGTAACATAAATATTTGAATTTAATATCAAATGATTCAACACAATAGAATTCAAAAGTTATTTTCTTGGTATCTGGACCAAATAAACTATATTCAGGACTTTGAGGGTTGTCACCAGAAACATCCAATGAGTAATAGTCCACTGTACCATTTGATTTGTTGATAGTCTCAGCACGATCATATTTAGCACTCTTATTATTTAGTGCTCTCTTAACAAAGACTCTTCTCTTGGTAACCGGATAGACTGTCAACAATTCAGAATAATTAAAATTTCCAATCTTAGGGGCAGTAAACGTACGAACGATTGTCGATTTTTGCTTAGTAACACCCAAAGCGTACGCTTGACCAGAGGATGAGTAAACTTCACCTCTATTGATTGCATCAAACTTAGCAGCACGTGGCGAATGCCCTCCATATGATTTTTGCGCGTATTGGATGTTATCCGTTTTTGAATCTCCTGTATAACACTTCACTCCATATGGATCTTTCTTTGCACTGCCTTGCTGATCAGTTCCCGTACCTGTTCCAGCGGAATTTTCCGAACCCCCATCTCCGTTACCTGGCGTATATTTCTTACCGTCCCGGTATCTCCATCGGAATTGATGATTCCCCGAAGGTAGAGGATACATACAATTGGTCCCTTCTCTGTCATTCGACTGACTTCCTGTCCATACAGAGATACCATCAATTTGTAATTCCAATTTTTCTCCTGGATCAAATTGCCCTCCATATTGCCAACAGATGTAACCCGAATTGTCTAAATGCGCTTCAAAATCACATATGAAATCCTGATCATGGCCCTGTGCCCACATGACCCCATCGCCGTTAACAATTTTTTTCCACACCCAATTTCCAGAGAATCTCAACGATTCATGATACTTTCCTTCCTCATTAAACAATTCTTCGAAAACGTTAAAATCTCTTGTTACCCCCTTGTCTGGATCGTATGAAGAGTCCATCGCTGGATAGATACGCATATGCTCTTGAATGCTAAACTTAGCTCCAGGATTTAACTCTGCATTATATCTAATGGTATCACCATTTTTTTCAGTTCTAGCACCTGCATCTGTTACATCCCAACCACGTGTCACATCAACGTACGAACCTAAATCCGTTACTGTACGATATGTATTGCCAGTATTGTTCCCGTACGTGAATAATTTTTCTATGTTATCGATGAAAGGCTGCTCAGTGTAATAATCTCGAATATAGAATTGGATAATGTTTAAACCTTCCTCTAGCGGAATTCGTATCTGCTCCCCCTGGCTATGCATCGTTGAATAGTATTCAAGCATGCCATTTACAGTCACCTCGAACGATTCCGTAGCTCGTAATTGATGAGAATAACTAAACAAAAACCAACCCTCATCTTGCAAGTTCACTTGGGTTTGAGCAATCATATCCCCTTCTATAGGTTCATCCAGTCTTAATACATTCCCTGATCTTACCCATGGCGGGCTGCCCGACATCTGCCACTGATAATTCCCAATCCCTTGACCATAAAGCGACGCTTCCCAATGATCAATCTCATACGTTGGACATATGACTTCAACTACACTTTTTAAATCTACAGTCGCCTCAGGGCCTGTTATAATTTCGTATTCAATTTTGGCTTGATTAGCTGTTGTTTCGGAATATTCCTCATTGAGATTCCACTCTACACCGTGTAAAGATTGAGCATGACTGCCATGACTGCTTTCTCCATGCTGAGTTCTGGATTCAAAAGTGTCATCAAAAAACAATTCATAATCTTTAGCTGGATAAGATTCTTTGTCTACTCCCATGTAGTAAGCAAAAGAAACTGTACCATCACATTCATTATCCAAATTCATTTTCATCGTCTTACTTCGCTCTTCATCTGTAATGAACTGAGCTTGAAAGTGGGCTTGTGCAATGCTTTGTGATGACTTTACATACCAATCACTATCACTTTGTTCCCCATCCAGATCAATATCCAGAGGTGCAGGCGGCTTACGTGTATCCACAATCTCAACGACTTCAACATCCTTAATATAGATGCCATTGTTCTGCCATACTTCAGGTCTCATTTTGCGAATTAACCAGTCGAACTTGTACATCTGTCCTGGCTGCAACGTAAAAGCCGCTTCCTGCCATCCGCTATTCTCGCTCCATTCACCTCCGACTTGCTGCCCATTAATATAGAACAGCATGCCATTACCGCGCTTGGCACTAGCCAGGTACTTGAACCTGATCTGTCCATAACGCTTCACACGCCAGTTAAATGTAATTTTGGATGAGTTGCCAATCTCCAGAAGTCCTAGGTCCAGTTTCAAGATCATCTCTGAACCAGATTGTTCATTTCTCCCTACGGAGTGGACAGCTACCCATTCCTGATCCTCCGTTGATGATACATATCTGAAGAAATCAGGGAATTTATTCGAGAACGGAACATCCTTTTTCATCGAAAAGAGTGGAATCTCATATACGGTTGCATCAAAATGATTAAAGTAATTCCCACTAAAATGATGGTAGTAGGGTGCCGGACAAACGGGCAATGATACACCATGATGACTACCGCCAGGCTTCTGAGCATTTTCAAGAATCTTGTGAATACAATCTTTAATCATCTGCAGTACTCGCTGATATTGTGTTTTATCTGGAGGCTGCTGTTGTTCTACCCACCATTCAATCCTGCGATACATATTCCACAGTGCTTCACGGCATCGTACACTCGCATACCACGACTTATCTTTCAGATATTGCTCAATGATTTGATCAATACTATTTTCCAGTGCATCCAATTGAACCGTCTGCCATCGTCCGATCTGACCGTAACCTGGATCACCCAGAATAGGATTATTTTCTTCACCATGCCGGTCCGTTTCACTCCTCGGTGCATTGGGACTCTGCGGTAAATACGCAGGGTTATTGGGGTTACCGTAACTTTCGTCCGCAATCTTCGCTCTCATATTGGCGAACAATACACCTTTCTGTGATTTGGAGAACAAACCAAATGTATGACCCATACCAATCACCTCCCAATCTCTCTATACGACAAAAAGAGCACCGAGTTAATCGGTGCCCGTCAGATCATATTGCAATTTCGAATCTGTGTATATCTGGAGTTTATTTTTCATGACAGAAACGGACAATGTATACCATTTATCCTTCTCCCACTTAAAGGGTTGCATCGGAGAACCGACTGCAGTTGGATTACCAGCAACGATTTTATATAGCTGCATCGGCGTTCTCATATCCAGACTGTTATCGCTGTCTCCTCCATGAACCATAAACATCCAATAATTATTTTCATCGAAGTATTTGAAAATAATCCCTGCACCATTCCCATCCGTACTTGCATCCACCTTGAAATCAATTGAGAACTTATACGTCTCAGCCAGGAAATTATTGCGGTACCATCCGCTGATGTCCTTCGTATCCGCCTTGGAATAAAACTTTCCAAGCAATGGATCCCGATCCCAATCGCCTTGACCGAATTTAGTCCAATCGTCAGACTGGGATAATTCCAGCGCATCCATATCCTTGGAATACGGATAGTACACATTAAATGGATCATTCGGATCATAGTCCTCCGGCACACCCAAACCACCTTCCCAATCTTCAGGATCCATCCCTCGATCGAGCAGATCTTCCGAGTAATCGAATATGAGACCCTGTGCCATGGTGTCCATCATCGGAATGTAAGCATCAGCGGTTTCACGTTCAGCCACCGGATGATCATTCAGTGTGAAGCTCTCACGTGGTTCCATCTTGGCTTCGTGATACATTTCCATAAGATGAGCTGTTCTCTCGGGAAGAAACGCGTGCAACTGTTCCAGATACTCTGCTCTTTTCTCAGGTCTTTCAGCGAAAATAAAACCTGTGATGACTTGAGAACAGCGTTCTTCAAATGAAGCCATGAGAGAATCAGGATCTTCAATTTCAGACAATCTGGCGTTTGCTGTTCCAGTCGGCCACTCTCTTTCTATGCTGGATTCATGTTCCTCAGTTATCCCTTTAAAAACATCTTCACTAAGATAACCCGGGTCTATTAACTTACTGCCAAAGCTCTCGCCGTCATTAACAACGTAACTTGTGTATGGCAGACTATTTCCGTAACTTAACTCGTCTCCTGAGAATGCAAACCTCTGAAGCGTGGTCCCGCATATCCCATCAAAATGTTCACCGGCTCGCTCACCCCCAACGCCACTTTCCATTTCATGTGAATGACCATATTGATCAATTTTCCCCGCTGCGAATTGCTCCCAATCCAGAGTCGTACTTCTTAACAAGTTCATTCCAGAATCCAATTGATGGTTATACGCGTCATAAGAACTTCTGGAGCTCATGAACGAGTTATCTTCAATATGAACGTCTCTGCTTTTAAGGTAAGCATATTCGCTTTGGATCAGGTCTATCTGTTTATATTGGAAGCCAACCAGTTCCATGTCCATAATGGATTCATTAAACTCCTTGTTTCCGTAGAACATGTCCTGATCCAACGATCCATTTCGCAGCTTCACTACATCATTGATCGTCTCATGGGTATGCGCCCATCTTTCAGCTTTTACCCCCAAAAGGTTGTCATGCAGGAATACTGACCTATCCTCTTTATTTAACTCAAGCGTTTGGATCAAATCAGCTTCTTTACCGTTTTTAAACGCATGAATTTGCTCATCAATAGTGGAATCTTTGGCATTTTTCAGACCATACATGTTCTCTTCCAAATATCCATATTGCGGTTTGTCAGCGAGAAGATTCTCTTCCATATTACCGTACTGGGGTTTATCCGCTGAGAGAGCAATCTCTGTTGTTCCATACTTCAAGTTTGTTCCACCAACAATCTCAACCGGAACATCACCGTATTTCAGATTTGTTCCGCCAACAATCTCTACAGGTAAATCTCCATAACTGAGCCCCGTCCCACCCACGGATTCCACTGGAACATCAGCATATTTCAAATTTGTACCGCCTAGTGGTAGCGTGAGGTCAAGGTAACCATATTGCGGTTTATCCGCTATAAGTTGTTCTTCAAGATTAGCAATCTTTTCAATCGTGCTATCAGTTGTCTCATGAAGGTAAGCGTCATGAGTAAGCTTATAGGCAAGGATCACATCATGATCCAGTGCCGAATCCTTTTTACTCTTTATCGAATCATAGATTAGTTCGACCAAGTCAGTATCTTTGATATCTTTACCACCGTACCAACCCTCACCATGCAATTCACTTAAGCGTAACTTAACAACTTCACTCTCAATCTCATGGACTGATGCCTCTTTCACGATTCTTGTAGAATGGTTATCTTCAAGCATGAGAGATAATCTATTCATGTTATCCGAAATGATTTCAACGTTTAATTGTCCTTTGCGCATGATTGAATGAGCCGTCAGCATATCGTCAAGATTCGCAGATTTCATTACAGTAGTGGCTAGAGATATCTCATCTTGCACCGATCCATATCGATCTACCCTAATCGCTTCAGGAGTAATATTTACCAACGTGGATTCCCAAGCTTGCCGCATACCTTCGTTAAACTCAATATCCATCGCACCTTCTCTTGCCCACGATGAACCAAGCGTATATCCCATCTCAGCTACTCCATCTCGATATTTCGAGCTGCTTATGGAATAATCCTCGCCGAGCAGCGCAGATCTCCATTCCAAAGTCGCCAGTGAGTAATCTATATCAATAGCTGCCTGACGTGGTTCAATCATGCCAATAGTATAGTTCTCATTCAAATACAACTGTCTGATCTTGGCTGTGCCTATAGAGTACTCACCACTGATTAAACCTTCTCTTATTGGATTAGTAGCCATAAGTTGTTGATCATACGAGTATCCCTCACGAGTCTTTGACGTTCCAATAGCATATTCGCTGTTCAAAAGCATCTGGCGTAAGTTCGTGCCACCCATGGTGTATTCATCATTAATCATTCCATAGCGATACCGGGAAACCCCGCCCATATTAAATTCGGTATGAATCACACTCTCACGGTTCATGTTGGAACTCACGATCTCATGGTCGAGAACCATTCCGTTCCGTTTATATTTTGCGCCTATCCCGTACTCATCAAAGGTTTGTCCTCTGCGTTCAACTTGACTTCCTTCATACGCTGGGTCATCCGGAAAAAATCCCCCTCCAGGATTCAGGTAACCTAATGAATCTTCAAACTCAATAATAGCCGGTCTTGCATTAAAATCTGCGCCGTAAATGACTTCCGTAATTTCGCCATGCTGATCTTCCTTTATTTTCACTCCCTCGAAAACGTCTGTCTCTAGTGTAGAGTTACGTCTGTTCAGTTCAGCCGATCGAGATTCATCCTCAAGTACCGTTATGCTCAAATCTTTGGATGCTTCTGAGAGTTCCGTCCCTATATCACCAAGCTGAGATTCCTTCGCACCTTCGAAATTAAAGGAAATGATGCCTGATCTGCTTCCTACTTTGTCAGCTGATAAGATCCCACAATCGATTAACGCATCTACCCGCTCTCTAACCCCAGCCAAAAACGGTTCATCAAAATAAACCGAAGCGTCTGCATTATTCACAGCTTCCATCATCATTTCCAGGATGACTGCCGGGCTGTTCTCCAAGATCTCCCCAACAATAAATTCCTCGTCCAGATATCCAGGGTATGCTTTATTCCCCAACCATCCTCCACCAACCAATTTGTCTAAAAGCTCGTCTCGAATCATGGTTGGTCGGCTATTATCTCGGATGGATTGCAGGATTGTTTCCAGGTGTAGCCTTTTAGACTCTCTATGTGATACAAGTGGTTTGTCAGTCAGATGTACATGCTTCTGTTCGTCGTTCTTTCCATACGAATTTAGCTTTTCGAGCATGGTAGAACGTAATAATTCTTTGTCAGCCAAATGGTCCTCAGACTCAGGTAACCACAAATCATGAGCCAACGCTCTTTCTGCCGTTGTTGAACCAGCCGTATAACTTTCAAAGGATGCTTTTCTTTCTGCACCTTCTTCGCTGTTCGGGATGAACAAATTCCTTTTTTCTGTTTTTGCAGTATGGAAGTTATCCTCAATATAGCTGTCTAATTTGTTTTCCCTTTCACCAAGTGATTGCTTGTTGAGTATTTCAAGAGCCTCTGCAGTCACTCGTTTGCCTAACCTACTCTCCCTCTCTACATACCCAGGAACCTTACTGATCCTTCTGCTCTCCTGCAAATCTCTGAAAACAAAACCGTGCTCCTTACTTTGACGATAAGCCTGTTCTGCATGACGGTCCACCTCACTATGAACCACATAAATTCGTCGTGCCTTAGGACGCTCATGCTCAATATACATTTTCTCCACATAAACTCTTTGCCCCGTAGTCAAATCACCTATGACGTTCATATCTTCCGTTTGATCCCGAGCTGCCCAAGGAAATTGCCTTTCCACATCCGTAATAGTCCCTATATCTCTGGATGCCAAAATGATACCGGATGCTGTAGTTGCTGGATGTTTGTCTATAATTCTGTGAGCTTGGAGCGGATGCCAAAGGGTATCACTCGGACGAAAGACTAACGCATTTCGATGTTGGTCACGGCTGCTTTGACTGAGATCATCACGAAAGTAAAGTTGCTTGTTGACTTCTCGCGTACTTCTCATTTCGGTATGTAGAACAGTCGGGTACTGACGATCCTTCAGTTTGGCAAGTACATTCTCGTGAGTTGTCAGTTCATTCTTAATAACCCTCGTAGCATGATTCAGTTGTGAAAGAAACATATTCTCTTCGTTGTCTCTCATTGCTTGAACAATTTTGCCTGTAGTCGTTCCACCAAACGTTGTTGCTCGCACAGCTGTTCCCAGTGTATGCATGAGTGTCAATTGTGAAATGTTATCCACTCTTTGGGCTAACGGCAACGTCCGATCAAGGTGCATATACTTTATTTCCTGAAATCTACGAATATAAGCAGTCGACATATCAGAGAGAATGGATAATTGCTGATGATCATCTACCCTTTTCCCAATCATGGTAGCTTGATCAGCAAATGTTTCTTTATGATCATCACGTAAACCTAACAGGTCCTGATATAGAATTTCCACATCTTGTTTGCTTACTTTCCGGGACTGGAGACTTCTCTCAAGTTCTGTACTTCTGAAGTGGTCTTGAATGGCTTCTAACAAAAATTCATTTTGTGTGGATCGTCCAATGATCTTCTGCACATTCTCGAAAACTTCTGCCACATCCATGTCTGGTTTATCGTTTCGAACAGAGTGTATCAATTGCTTAATCACCAGTTCAGAACTGCTATCTTGGTCTGCACTATCTGCATAATCCGCAATCATCCCATATTCACTAACCCTGAAACTGATTTTTCCAGGCTCCAGCTTATCCAAGTTCTTCACAAAGTTACGAGTTAGACCCAAATTACGGACAACCTTCAGCTCTTTGTCGTTATCTACGCGCCAGCCCTCTGACACATCTTCAGGAATGAATGAATCCTTTAATCCTCCGGGCCTGTGGCCTTCATCGTGATGATCCATCTCCAAAGCTTCAATTAAAGCAGACCGCTGCATTTCAAACGAAAATTCCATGACATCGCCTTGCTTGGTAGCTGAGCTCGATCCTTCCATGGAACTGTGTAAAAGTCCTTCTTTATCCTGTTCAGCATCACTTAGAACAATAAATCGTTCTTCTCCTTCCAGATCCTTGCGAATCGCTTCCACAAGTTGATGATTAAATCCATGAGAGATCGATCTTGCCATGTAAAAATCAAGCATCAGGACACTTGGATACCGGCTGTAAGGCATGTATATAAATCGATAATCCTCAGGCCTGCTTCCTGTAGTTCCGACTGTAAACAGGTAACCGTACTGAGTTGTCGTGTAATCTATAACGGTGAAATCAAACTTATTGACTACTTGACTCACGTCACTGCCCCCTTCCAACTAAAAAAAGGGAACCCCTGAGTGGAGTCTCAGAAAGTTCCCTCTCACTGAATCTATACGACTCAGCTTTGATTCAGTTTAACTTACGCCGTATAACGGACTTCCTTCAGAATAGCCACACCCATACGTTGGTTGGCAGACAGATTCATGAAATTCTGCGCTGTATCGGTATCGAAGTAACGATACACTTCTTGGTCCCAGGACTTGCCTTCCACATCAATAATTAACTCATCCAGGTGAAGGATATTATGCTTCGTAACCGCGATGCAGTTATCGAATTGACCGCGGTAGCCCTCGTAAGGGTGAACCACGTAGATCGGAGACAAGTGATATTTGGATGTCCATTTGGACGCCTGGAAGCCTTGAGGCTCCAGTTCCAACCCCGTATCCCCCAATTCCGGATCTTGATAAGCTTTACCTTTCGGTGGAGCTTGTGTGATAAAGGAAGGATAGTGCTGCTGGAATTCAATACCTGATTTGGTTTTCAACATCTGAAGTGTGTTGTTACCTGCAGATGTATATTGACCGTAGTAATACGTTCCTGTTGTTGCAATTTGAGAGATATCTGGTTCTTCGATTACCGCTCCAGCTGTCAGCATTACGTTTCCGTCTACGTCATTCAGGTTGTATTTGAACGGTTTCAATGCACCTGCGTACAGGAAGGATTTTTTGTAATCAAGGAAGTTTACTGCTGGGTCCGCAACGAGAACCATCGCCAAGCGATTGTTCATGACATTTACATACATATATACAGGTTTTTCTTTATTCCGATCCGTTGGTGTATAGTTTTCCAGTGCCCATTGGTAGAGTACCGGATGTCCTGTCAGCTTGAATGTTGGACGAGTGGTAACCGGTAGTGTGGTTGGTTCACTGCCTTCGAATCCTTCAAGCAGCTGAACAGTCAACGTACTATGCTCCTCATAGGCTGGAACTGGTGCAACGACGCGTGGTACCAGAGCATGATTAATGAAACTTACATAGAAATGTTTAGTAATCGGAGTTGCTTGTGTTCCAATCGTCATGATCCCGCGAAGAATAAGTTCCTGAATACGGTCACTACTGTCCTTTTCTTCGTAAAATACTTCCCACAGATTTTGTTCCTGAGACTCGCCTGCAGTGGATTCAAATGGGAAACTCTTAAACCCTGTAACTTCCTCCTTCAGTTTTGTCAACACGTCCTGTGAAGTAGTGATTGTTTCTACATATTTAAAATTTGCCATTATGTAATCCTCCTTATTTTATCTCTTTCAAAAATGCAATCGTAATTACATCTGGTGATGGGGAATGCTTGAATAGATTCAACGGACTCTTGATACTGAAAAACTTGTAAACCTCTGTCCATGTACCCAATGCAGGTTTGGAAGGATCTTTCAGAATTTCTGTGTCTACGATCAATTCATCGCGATTGACCAAATTATGGTCGTATATCGCAACTACACCGTCCATATAACCTCGGTATCCTTCTGCCTGATGCACAAGGTAGATTGGGCTCGCGTGATACTTTCCTGTCCATAGGGACTTCTGGAACCCATCCGTATCTACAATCAATTTCGAGAGGCCCGGGGGAAGTTTACCCACAGAAGGATAGTTCGGAAGATGCGAAATAAATGCCGGGTAATACCGCTGGAACAAGACATTACTGCGTGTCTTCAACATGGACATGGAGTCCATACCATTTGAAGTGTACTCACCGTATCTGGCATAGGTATCCGGATTAAGATCCGTGAGAATATCATTTTTCGTATAACCTGTCATATCTGTTCGCAGATCACCCATACCTACAGTGACACCAAAGTTGCCTCCATGGTCGTAATCATTGAACGGAACGATCTTGCCTATGTATCCAAAACTGCGGTAATAGCTGTGAATATTCGGTGAAGGATCACCTTCCAGAACAAGAACTACTCGATCATTGTTTACCGATAAAGTGTAAGCTACCAGGTAATCCGGTCTGCGTTTTTTGTTAGGCAACCATGACGTTGTAGAATGTCGTCCGTGGAAAAACCGAGCTGCAGGGCTTACGATCTCTGTCTTGCCGTCATAATCGAGCTTCCACTTCGTGGACGGTGGGATGAAAGGTTTAATGGCTGATGAATCATTCCATGTCAAATACATATAATGTGCCTTCAATTGGTCAATGACTGTAGGTGCCTTCCCAATCGTTATGGTTGCAGGATCACAGATCCCATCATACGTTTCGCGCTGGCTTCCTTGAGCAACTTTCCCCTCGAAACCTTCTCCATAGTAGATGTTAATGTAATTCCAGTCATGGGCTGGCTGTTCAAACATGACATAATAATCTCGAACCTGAATCCCTGTGGGAACTGTAGGAGTTGCTTTCACTACGGTCTGAGCAGTTACATTGTTCAATACATCAGCTGTATAGAACAGTTCATCGAACTTGTAAAGTTGCTTTACAGGTTCATAGGAATAATCCACAATATTACCCCAAGCCCAGTAAGGATTATATTGATAGTCGTTAACTCTTCTGGTTAAGTTGTATTGGTACTTGCCTTTAGACACTAGCTTGATTGCATATGCCCAATCTGTAGGCATCTCTGTGACAATCTCAAACTGATTCCATTCCTTTGTTGGTTTTGTTGTGCCATCCAGGTTTCCAATCACCTGTCGTACCAGATATGCTCTGTACCCATCAGGAACTGAATTATCTACAACAACAGTTACCAAACAACCAGGAACATCAACATATATTGTTTCATTTGTCTGAGCATCTTTGTAATTGAATTGTACAACCTGAATTTTACGTCCTGTCTTATAATTGCCGTAAGTTTTTCCGATGTTTGCTGTGCCAGGTTGAGTCATACCTTCAGCTGATTCGTCAAAATAGGTTTGTCTTACTTCCCATAAACACCCATCCGCATCTAAGGCAGATTCTCCTGTGTAATTTTTGGCTTCAGTCCAATCCGGAATTTTGTATACTTCATACTGATTTCCATCCGAATGGGTGTACATGCCAACAATACCTTTGTGATAACTTTTACTGTAGGTCACCCACTCAGCTCCGCTAGATTCGTATACCTTCTCCCAGCGATTGGCGTCAATCCCGCCCTCTACTCTGGGAATATCAGCACCTACGATTTCATCGGCCAGCGTGTTGATCAATTTTTGTGCTTCCGACTCTCCGTCAATATAAGCGGCAAAGTTCGTCTGCGGTTTTTGCAGTGCCATCGTCACCCTCCTTATCTCAAAAATTTGATGTTGTACCAGACCGACTTGGCTTCAGCCACCGCGTTGTAGAAGTCAAACGTGATGGGCGTTCCCGCCGGAATCGGGTAGACAATTCCGAAACTGTTACCCATGGAAACTGATTCGGGAAGTTCCTTCGTATAGATGGTATGACATACCTTCTCCGTCCCGATCATCAGCTCCCAGTAATCGCCGACACAGTAGTGGCTCGCAGCAAACGCAATGCTCAGGAACTCTGTGTCATACGCCAAGGTGAATGTATCAGACTTGGTGGTCTTGGACGCCGGAATGTCCAACATCTGTCCCCGAATGAACGGGATCGTCTTTTTACTGAAGTGTGGGTACGGCAGCTCGCGCACTTTGTCGATGACGCCACCCGCGATGTAAGATACATTAAATGCCATGGAACCACCTCCTACATGTTATATACGACTTACGCTCGTTCCAGTTAAGCGTCCTTCGTCATCATAATTTAGACCAATATTGTAAGTGAACATGGACTCTCCACTCGGATCATATGTACGGGCCGTCACCTGCGTTAACCTGAAATACTTGTAATAATCATAATCCGGGTGGGAATAGCCCACTCCGGAAGGAAAGTCTTCCTCATCCTCTGAGCCAAACTTCATCCAGATCGAAACCTTCCATGCCGATTCATACAAGAGGTCTGCTCCAGTCACCCTGTCCGGGTCCTGTATGTGCTCCCGATATAATGTAACGGAAGGTTCACCTTCAAGGGGAGAAACATTCGAATTGGAGATACTGCTATATTTGCGAAGCTCCCGGTGGATTAGATCCAGCACGGGAAATACAATATTTTCATTCACAATGCCGGCCATTACACCATCACTCCCTTTCTTGCCCACATCATATCAATGACCTGTAACATGCCACGGTCAACCGAATAACTGGTTTTAATACTTTTAATCGTATATACAGCTCGTGTGGTGGTCGTTTTATCCGTCACAATAACGTTGTCGAGCAGATCAAGCGCAGGATTCGCAGGAATGGATACCTGAAGCGTACGGCACATCCGTTTCATATCAAAAAAAGCTCGTTCTGCCACCTGTCTTTTGGCTTCAACCGTCTTCGCCCAAGGAACGGCCAGCACCATGGTTCGGATTTCTCCTTTGAGTTCGAGCAAAATCTCCTTGTCCACGAAACTGCTCTGACTATCATTCGAGTCAATAACAACAATGTGGCTTCTTCCTCTGGACCAATCCGTGGATTTGGTAATGGAGATCAGATTGTCATTCTCAGAAAACTCTGCCACGACCGGTTTGTCATAATTCAAGCGCTCCAGTCGGTACGTACCATAACGGTCACAGTAGCTTCGATACGGAATCTCCGAGATCACCTCCTGAACAGCTTCCGTAACTTTGGCAGACCATTGCTCAAACGTCTTGCCATACTCCTCAATAAATGGATTAAGCCATCCGTTCGGTGTCAGCACTGTGCTTGCATCCTTGACTTCAAACTCACCTTCCTGACCCGGTACGGGGACAATGACCCTGCCCGTCTTCTGATTCACTTCAATCAGATAGGTCTCGTCAATCACGTAGTCAGGATAAGAGCGATCCTCACTGGTTGCCCGCCAACCCACCATACCCGCATGTTTAACCAGATCTAGTACAACCGTAGATTTGACCCAGGCCGGCTTTTCAAGCTCCACAGGCTGAGCTGGTGTTGGTGTAACTGCGGGAGTGGAGGTTGCTGTAATGGTCCAGCTTGCAGGGTCTGCAAGCATCTCCTGATAATAGGTCCATACCTTGTCCACCCAATTCTCCCGATCCTGACTCCAAGTCATGGGAGCGATGTCTCCACCATTATGGAAATAAAGTACATCCGCCTTGGAACTCACTTTTTTTCCTCTGGAAGCCAGCGCCTTGGACATCCGTTCTGCTCCGCGCTTCATTTGCTCCTGAATTCCCTTGTAAAGGGGATTGCAAGCACTTTTACTAGGACAGCCATATCCAAGAATAAAGCTTCCATTTTCTTCTGTGCCCTTCCCTTGTGTTCCCAAAACAGTCTCGTGCCTGCATATTGCAAGCAAAAACTTATGATCAGGTACACCATACGCCGCAGCTTGGGCCTGGGCAGCCTGAATAATGGATGATGTCCGGTCCGTGCCAACTGCTGCAGGCGGCACCGGATCTGGCACATTGTCAATCTCTTCTACCTCTGGATAGGCTTTTTTCTCGGAAATGACTTTCTCGATAATGCGCTTGTACATATCTCGGGCCGTAATCTCCAGCGTGGAGCCTTCGCCATTGATGTCCACCTTGTCAATCAGTCCCGTAAATACCCGCATCATGTGCTGACCATATCCCATATATATGCGTATCGGTGTATTTTCACTCAGAACCCCGATATGGAATCCGTTTGCAAAATAAGACCATGGAGACGGTACACCACCAAGCTCAGGAAAATAAGCAGGATTATAATCCGGAGAGAAGAATCCTCTTGGATTGGAGATGGTCAGCCGTGCTTCCCGGGCTTCAGAATCAAACTGATCATCGATTTCGGCACTAATGATATTGGGAAGAACCTGCGTGTCCATATAGACAAAAGACCCGACCTGAATAACATCCGTCTCTGTCCTTCTATTATTAATAAAATCTCCGTAGCTGTTCGTTTGATAATATCCTTTAGATGGATCGAGCCCTTCTTCACTCTTTTGATTCTTCAACGGAGCAGGCGACAACTCTTGTATGCGAATATAATCAATGGCGAACTTTTTATACTTCTTACTCGAAGCAGGAACAGACCCGGTTGGGACAGCGGGGTTTTGTTTCCCCCCATACGTCACCTTAATCTTGATACTCTTGGCTTTTGCAGGGATCACAATATTATTCAATTCCGTCAGTTTGGTCAGATCATATGCCCCGTTAAACTTATTCACATAGGCATACGTTTTACCATCGATCACCACGGCGAAAGAATCCCCTTCCGCATCGCTAAAATTAGTCCCCATTCCAATACTAAGCAGCCCTTGCGTGGGCATACTCAGTTTTGTCACGTTAATCTCAAATTCAGCTACGGCGGCTTTGCCTTCAAACGTATACAGCAACTTGCCTCCTGAATCAAACATAGTCCAGCCCGATTCAATCTTGGCATAATCCGAAAATTTCAATCCGGTTGTATAAACGTTTTTCTCATGCCAGTTTCGCTTGTCGAATTTCTCATTCAGTTTGATCTCTCCGGGATATCCCTCGACCTGAACCGGCTTTACATCAGTAAATGTTGTTTTCGCATTTCCGTGTAACTTGCGCTGGCCCTTGAAATACAATTCAGGATTAACTGGCTTGCCTCCCTCTCCGGTTCTCGTTGTTGGATTGACTCCTTCCCAAATTTCAAAATGTAGATGTTTTCCCTTGCCCGCCGCACGTTCAGCCGGGGACACCTTATGCCCACCGGTATATACGCCACCTGTATTGCCTAGCGTTCCAATGACAGCCCCTTGAGCTACTTCATCATCCACCGAACAGAGAATTTCTTTCAGGTGAAAATACTTGGTGATTACACCATTAGCATGTCTAATATTTACGGCATTACCAGCACCTTCTGTTTTATTCAAGGATGTTCGGACTACTTTTCCGGCCCACGCAGCCAAAATTGGCGTCCCGATCTTTTCTGACAAATCGATGCCTCGGTGAATTTTTGACGCGCTATCACGAGGACTACCAAATTTATCTGTCACAGGAGTAGTAATAAACGTTTTACCTTTGATCGGGAAACAAATCTCCTGAGCATCCGCTTGAGTCGAACCGCTATATATACCATTACTCGACTCATCCACCCAAACGGATTCTGTACTGATGATGGGTATCTGCTCGTTAACGATATGCCTGAACTCTTCCGTCCGTCCCGGGATAAAGGCCAACCGATCTACTTCGACACGGATATTGGGAAGCGCTCCTTCCCCCAGCTTCAGACGTTGGGACAGCACATTCATAACCTCATCCGAAATTGGAATCATATTGTAATCTCCCCCTTACTTGAATCGCTCGATGGTCCATTTCATGAATCGGTCCAGGAAAGCTGCGGCTTCAGCCCGTGTCATAGCGGAATTTCCAAGGAACCATATCTCTTCCTCGTCCGTACCACCTACAGGTCTTCCCATATCCGTGACTTCCGCTGCACCATCCACCTTTTTCTTGATAGGAATGCCATTAATTAGTGGATCATTGTTCGCAAATGTTTCGTCTTCCATTTCCGAGACGGCTATTTTCCAGAAAGCGTCTTTGGACTGCTCTACCCGCTCATTTTTGTCCCGATAATAAATGGCCGAATCTTTGCCGACGTCTGCGAACCTCTCGCTCACATCTTTGAGATAATAGAACGTCACTTCGTCGCCTTCTGAGAAAGGTTGATTGAAGACAACCGTATGGTTGTCAATTTCCGAATAAGCCGGTGTTTCTTGGACTTTATCTTTTTTTTCGTCTTTGAATTTCACTGTAACTTTAAGTTTCTTTTTACCTGCTGGATAATTGCCGTTAAGTCTAAAAACCCGTTGACCTTGAAATGCCGTAATAGGCTGATTAATCTCCGTCGTTGGTGCTTCCATGTCCGTAAATCTGGCATAGAACACCTTGCGTAACTTATTTATCAGATGAAAGGCTTCTCCCCGCTGTATAATGGCATTAGGAAAGAAACAATTGTTGTATGCTGGTTTGAGGGTTGTCGCTTTGATATCTTCACTCTTGAATTTGTTATTCTTCGTCCAATAATTGAACTTGCAAGTGACACCGTTCAGATTAAAAGGAAGAAACACCGATCCCCCCGGGCTGACACAATATACATCCGTTCGGTAACCAATAGCCTTTGTTGCAATTTTGGTTACCGCCGCGGCATCCCCCTTGGTATCACCCCATACCTCGGAAGGAATACTGAGTCTGCGAAGCGGTTGGCCTGCTGCATACAAATATTCCTGATGATTACGACTGAATGGATCGTAGAAATAGGTCGTCGCTGCACTAAGTTCAGCTCTGGGCAGATCTCCAGTCCAGGAGACGGGCGGCCTTTTCCAAGCACTGTCCAGCAACGGTTCACCATAACTACAGAAGGACACCACCTGTCCTGCTTTTACACCCGTATACAACTCCACATCAGTTAATCCCTTACTATTGGTTTCAGCCGTTTGGTAGATCGTTTGAACACCATCAATAAACACATACAGTGGATTGTCATCTGTTGGTTTAATCAGCACAGGCAGACTAAATGAGGTTTGCCCCGCTTTCCCTTTGATTTCTTCATATACAAAAGGCTTGCCTTCCTCAAACTTGTTATAGTTGATTCCGGCCACAAAGACTTCACCATCTTCCAAAACCATATTCGTGGCTTCCATAACATCGTTATAGAACCAGTCCCCTTCGTTTACATCAACCCATTTTCGTATGATAAACACCTCCTATCTTTAGAATAGACAGAAAAGAGAGTAGGTCACCCTACTCTCGAATTGTTCGTTCCAGCAAACGCTTAGTACGCATCAGGAAAGTAACAAACTCTGCTCTGGTTATGAAGTTTTCCGGTCTGAAATATAGAATGGGTGTGCCATCCAATTGTGTTACAACCGTCAGTCCCAAATCAGCCAAGCGTTCAATGGAATCTCTTGCCCAGTGGTCCTTCCCTTCTGTCGTCTGTAAATCCTGAAACTGTATCGCACTCTTACGGTCATATCCATCTTTTTTGATAAGGGTCATGGTCAATTCGACCTTGTACCCCTTCTGATCCTTATCCATCGTATCCTGATGGTAGAAAATAGGGTCAACTTTGATGGACTCTACAACACCAACATAGATATTGCCCTTCTCATCATAAAATTTGTGTGTCCAGCCTACGTACATGACGTAGTCGTGATAGGATTGTTTATCTTTAAACAGGATGTTAATGATGGCCTTGTACGAAGATACGCCCATCTGATGAAAATGCGAGGGAGCATTAATCATTTTAATTTCCCTCACTTGCGGATTGGGCGAAGGTGAAGAGTACGGATCAATAATTCTTCCGTTTACTGGCTCGAACTTCATGCCTGTATCTACCAACAGCTTTCTTTTATACCGGTCATTAACTAAGCCAAACGGATTTTGCTGAGTCATATCAGATGCCCTCCTAACCTATTTTATCTGGGGATATGATTACTTCCCATTCCCGCACCAACATTGCTGGCCATTCGGTTTGCAATACCAGGACTGTTCTGCCGTAGTGTCTTGTCCAACGTAGATGTCAATCTCTCCACATCTTTTGTGCTGCCTGTCATATTATCGATGTTCACATGAACCGTAACATCCCCCGAGCCAACCATCACACTTTTATGTGTATTGTTCGTCGTCATGTAATCAAAGTAATCCATGACCTTAAGACCTGCTGGAATGTTGAATGAAGATATCGGTTTATCCATTTTTTTTCTAATTTCATACAAATTTTTGGACTGTTCTACACCCAATGATTGGATTTGTTTAAAAATCTGCATATATTCATCCGAGCCCGGTTTAAACACACCACTATTCAACAGATTCTTCCAATCTTGCTTGATCGAACTTATTTGTGAGTTCATTTCAGATGCACGCGATTTGTTCAATGCAATTAATTCTGGTGCATCTTCCTTACCTCCATTAGCCGCCAGGAGATCATACATTCGTTTATCATAATCCAACTGCGTCAACTCAAACTGATCATTCATCTTGCGTCTAAGCTCATCAATCTGGCTGTTTTTAACACCATTCAGTTCAAGCTCTGATTGTGCCTTCTGCTGTTTCTTCTCATTGATCTCCAGGCCCAGCTCATCTTTATCCTTACCTTCAGCCATCTTGTCGTACGTCTTCTGTAAATTTGCAATGGCCTTATCGAAGAACTTGATATTCTCTTGCAAATATTTCTCCATTAGCGCACGCATCTGACCAGAATCTTCGCGAACACCACTAATCAACAGACGGGATCGAGTGACTTGGTAATTGGTTTCGTTATCACTTGTCGATTTGTTAAGCTGCCGATTAATCTTGGCGATCATTTCATCAATACCATTGCTTTGCGGCTGAGGCCTATAACCGTTAGCAATAGTTCCTATTCCGCCCGCAGCAGGAATATACTGCATTTGAGGTTGAATGTATTGTATCTGCGGTTGTTGTTGCTTGTTGTCCCCAGGCGGTTTTCCAGACTCTTTATCCATTTGAATCTGGGCTTCTTTTTTCTCCTGCTTGTAGTTGTATTCCTTGCCCAGTTTCTTCTCAACTGCATCTCCGCCATCTTCACTCCAAACCGCCTTAAATCCCTTCCAGTAATCCCCGAACTTGTTATTGGTAGCACTTTTTCCGAATATTGAACTCATTGTGCCAGACACAGCGGCATCCATCCCCAGGTTTAACCCTTTCCACACTTTCCCTACAAAAGATGACTGCTCCATATCCTTGAAATCTTTGGCCAACTCTTCTTTATTGGTTGCGCGAATACTCTGCTTCTCCGCTTCTGACTTACCCATGTTGTTTAATGGATCGACAAGACCAGAGACGACATCCATAGCGGTCATCGCTAACCCAAGTGCTGGTACAGCTTTTAAAGGCCTCAATAATCTCCCGCCGGATTTGACTAATTTCGAAAATTTTCCGGGTGTTTTAATCCCACGGGCAGCTTGCTCCGCATTGATGTCACGCTGAGTAATCGAGTTGCCTTGTCTATCTCGAAGAATATTTCCATCTTTATTACGGATCGGGGCATTGCTATCAAAAAATGCTTTGCGATTGCCTGTATCTTTCATATCCTTAAATCTGGAAAGAAGGCCTCTTTTGGGTGTGTTTTTATTCCCTTTTTTCGAGTCGCCCCCCGGATTGAATTCATCCATTATCGCGTCTTTCATGACATCTTTGATCAGGTCTTCATGACGAGCTACAAAGGTTTTGTTCTTGGGTTCTTCCTTGTCATCCTTAACAGGGGATCCAGGGGATCCAACGCTTCCTGCACCTTGAGTAACTAATAATCCTCCTGGACCACTCATCATACTCGCGAGCTGAACCTGTTCAAGTTCCTTCAGTTTGGATATGTATGCTGTAGCATCGATCATGCCTTGTCTAAAAGAAGCATTTAACTCATTGACTTCGGTTCTCAATGTGGAGAGAGCGTCATTCAATAGAGTTGACTGTTTACGCAGCTTCTGGATCTCGGATTCGTAGCGCTGAACATCGGTTGAACCGTATGTAAACTCAGCATTAAGGAAATACAACTTGTTTCGTAGTTCAACTGCATCCAGGTCCATGTCATCCATCGCCATCATCAAAACTCTAGCTTGGTGTTCAAGTTGCATCATTGCTCTACTCGTGTCATCCAGCTCTCGCCCAAGAAACTCAAGACTTCGCTTCGTCTTTGCAATCTGAATATCGAGTGAATGCATTTCTTCTCGCAACAGAAGAAGTTCTCGACTATACGTTTTGACTCGCTTCTCAGCTTCGTCACGTTTTTCTGCATGAATGGAAGAAGCCGCTGTATCCCCATTTTGTATAGCCTGATTGTACATTTTATGTTGATGATCTCGGTTAGTCCGTGCCTGAAGTACATCATCTTGCTTGGAGGCGGCCCTACTTTGAATTTCTGTTCTGCGATGTTCCAGCGTCTGCAGACGACTCTGCTGTCTGCCCATTTCTTGCGCTACACCAGCACGTTGCACATCCGTGACTCGAAGTGGCTCGGGAACATCGCTCCCCGTATTTTCGACTTTCCCTGGATCCGCATTTGTAGCACTGTATCGCTTCTGATCGCCTTCATTCATCACTTCACCGAACTTATCCCACGCAACCTGAACTCCGACTTCATCCATAATTCGGTTAAGCAATTCCATATGATCAACAATGCCACCCGTACGATCACCAATTAACCTCATGACTGCGATAAGATAATCGCCCAGCTCGGCAAATTCCTCTTTCAACCCTTGCATCGCCTCATGTGTTGCAATCTGAAATGCGATTTCGATCTCTCGTTGTCGGAATTGAAGGTTGTCTCTACTACCAGTGCGCTGATGGACCGACGCGTTTGCATCCGTAGCCTTCACTTGTTCAGCAAGAAGATCGAATCTAACTCGATTCGATGCAAAGCCCTGCTGAGGATGATCTCCTTTTGACTGAACCAACAATCCAGCCTTACTAATCCAGTTGGCTAATGCATCCTCTTGTGCAAGCGTTCCATCAGGGTTACCGACCATTGGAAGGGTCTGACGCATCATATCCATCAAGTCCTGAATGCCAATATCCAACATCGTTGAAGCTCTGATCATCATGTCTGTGACTTGGGACAGATCAAAGCTATTGCTTCCCCATGCCGAAATAACAGCTTCCAGACCTGTTGCCGTCTGTTCTACATCCATATTGCCCACTGAATGTAGCTTGGCTACTTCTTCAGCAAACGCGGCAGCTTCAGATGCATGATCATAATTACGAGAACCAATGCGATACGCAAGACCTACATCTTCCTGATCCATACCATGTTGCAGTGCAATTCGTTGCAGATTTTTGACCGTTCCGGTTTGTGTGAATTGCCCACTGTCATTTGTTGTCCCAGACGATCTAAGCTCCAAATTCTGGTCGGCCCGGCTTATCTGTTGATCCATCTGCTGCGACGAGTCAAGGGATTTCTTAAGTAATGTTGATGAATACCCCTTGGTTTCACCTACTGAAATATATTTCATCGTATTCATCACGGAGTCTATCAACCCCTGTGAGCCAGCTGCAGACACACCATTCATTTCACTGAACGCTCCACGATAAAAGTGCTCCAAATCGGTAGTCAGTGTTTCAATCATTTCCGACTGCATATCACTTCTGATTGTCTCCACTCGTCTAATCAGTGTGCTAACACCTGAAGGGGAACTCTCTTTCAGTACTGCGTTTTGTCCAGTTAATTGATCCTTATCCGTTAATATTTCTTGTGTTAAGGAATGTTTATCTCCTTGTCCTTCTGTTTCAGTCAAAAGAATCACCGCCTTTATGCATAAATCCCGTTCTACCTTCATTTAGGCAAAACGGGATGTCTCTCTCTTATCCTCCGAGCGCTTGTGCAAGCATACCGATATCATCTTCTGATATCTCCGTGTAATCCTCGTCATTGAAGGTTCTTTTACGTCTGACGGTCCCATCTTCTTCAACTTCCTCGCCCTCACCGCCACCGAACATGCGAAGAGGTGCTGTCATAAGTTCAACCTCAAATTGAATATATTTCTCCGCTGACTTGCACAGCTCCGCAACCTGAGGGAGTGTGTACTCCCAAATCTCCCACTTGTTCAGCCCACAGTGTTTATGGAGGGTGAAGAAGATTTCTCCCCAGTGAACGGGTTCCTGTGTTTCCGTATCACGGATTTCGGTTCCCTCCAAAGACTCCCCCTCGGTGCGTTCTACTTTTTTAAACCATTGAGTCCAATGAGCATATCAATGACTTTGCGAGCTGTGTTCAGATCAAGGTACTCATCCAGATATTCTCGATTGATGATATACTCACCATGCTCATCTTTGGTCACGATATGTGGATAGTTTTTGAATGCCATTGCCAATACATCAAATAAATCCTGCTGCCGCTTTTCATCCAGTTCATCATTCTCAGTCGGAATGAAGTTAAGAATAATGGCATCGATATTCACCGTTTTCAGCAACTTCATCAGACGGCGGGCATCCTTCAGGTTACATGGCGGAATACGATATTTCCGTCGATCCCGCAGCGTAATAATCTCATCATCTTCAAAGAATGCACGCTCAGCAGCTTCCACTTCCTCCGGAGTCACCCGTTTGTTTTCCGGATCATCTTTGATTCGTTTCGCCGCTTCCTCATTCAGCTTTTCCGCAAGCTCACGCTCGGATTTTTCTTGTTCTGTTTCCATGAATTTAAAGACCTCCCCAGGACATTCTCCCCCATATAATAAAAAACCTGGCAAGGCAAGGCTCTGTGAAGGGGAGGACACAGATGCCGTTTGATACCTTGCCAGGAGCAATCAACCTTATTTAGATATTAGATCTTGCTTGGTGCGCTGAAGCGTTTGATACTGCCGATTTTTCCATCAGCACGTTCAGGGTCAAGAATCTGCAAAGAGATTGCAGATGCAGAAGCGGCAGCGCGCTGGGCATTGATGCTGAATGTTCCTTTTGCACGGCACATGTACAACTCGGTTTCAACCCCTGCATACGAACCATCTTTTTGCTGGAACGTCCCGTGATGAATGACAGAGATCGGGAATGGTACTTCGTCAACCAACAGATCAACCATGTCTACAATTTGATCTCGCTTGTAGTTCAACACAATCTCTTTACCGATATGGAACGCATTCAGGATGACTACACCGTTCGCTTCGTCGTAGAAGAACGCATTGGGTTCCACGGCTGTTCCTTTAGTAGTGAGTTGTTTCAGCAACGTGTTGGAATCTTTGAGACGAACCGTAATGTCACCGTTACTTCCATAGATATCACTCGCATGCTTCGGTTTGGCTTCCGCAAATCCAGAATTGGAAACGCCTGCAGCCACTGTAGACTGCTCATTCAGCACCCATACATAAGACTTCACTTGCTCTTGTACCGTTGAACCCATCATCAGCTGGATTGCATCCAGATCGAATTTGGCGTCTGTTGCCGACACTTCAATCGATTTGGACTTCACCAGTACATCAATGGCGAACAGACCGTCACCACCAAAGATATCCTCAAGCTCCACGTTAAGGTCAATTTTCAGATCTTGCAGGGTACCCAGGGTAACTACCTCAATTTCGCCCATCGGATCTTTTGGAAGGCGTTTAGCCATAAACGTACCTACACCTTTGATAATCATTTTTTTAGCCATTGAACAGTCCACTCCTTAGGATAGTATGTATTTTTAGCTACGGAGACTTGCTTAAGCCGGGATCAGGTTAAATGACTTAATGATCGGGAGATCCATTTCGTTTAACCCGTCTGGCTGTTTGCCGTCTCTGCTTTTTATAGTGTAGAACGCTATCTTCAATCCCTAACGATAATGTAAACGAAATATATTGAAGCACGATTAGCCCCGTCATCTTTGCAAAAGGAAAGGCCTATATACGATCAAAGAAAAGACCCCTACATTAGAGGGGCCATTCTGTTTGGCAAAGCATCTATAATTTGCGCTACCTGTTCTGCACGTTCCTTGATCTCAAATTCATCGGCAGTAACCAGATGAACATGTGAGCAATATTTGCCATGCTCATAGATTCTCTCGGGTGTAATGAAGACAACGTCAGCAACAGCTTCCATCTTGTGTTTGTGCTTCTCGTACTGATCCGGATCAGTCAACGAATCAAATACGACTAGATCAGGATATGCTGTCTCGACAGAACTTGCCAGCCGGCTATCGTTCACCCAGTAGATCACGCGATCACCCTGAAACAGCGTACGGACATTCTGGCCCACACGGGCTACAACAAAGTTTGGAATCTCCGGATATGGATACTCCAAGGCATCAACCTGATAGAACTCATCACTGGAGTTGATATATATTACATTGTAGCCTACTTCCGCGAGTGCTTTTAACAGCCGTTGTGGTCGACGCCCGAATCGTTCACTATGGAAATCGATCGCAGGCAGATATACAATCGTTGTATCCGTGTTTGGGGTATATGTCGTAACATTGAACTCCGTCGCGTCAATCTCTATTTCTTCAAGCTCAATTGTCGGTGTAGTCGGTTGGCTACCAAACATTCGTTTAAATATCTTTCTCATTTCTCATACCTCCTATGACCTGATTAATCATCTTCACGGCATCCATTGCCCTGCCATCCCAGCTATTAGACTTAGCCACCCTTACTCTTGCCGCAATTTTGGAAGCACTATTCTCACGAATCGCTTTCTCCAACATCAATCCACAATTATGCTGATTCATAAAGTAAGTTACATCGCTGTACTTATGAACAATTTCCTCCATACGCGTTGTCAACACAGGTTTGCCCGCTGACAAATATTCGTAATACTTGATTGGATCGCAGCCACGGATCATCTCTGTCAGCTTGAATGGCACGATACAGACATCGAATTGAGCAATGTAGGCGGGAAGCACCTTATAATCTTTGTGCGGAAGACAAGTCACATTGGGATGCACAATATTTTTTTGATAGAGGGCATTGTTTCCAATCAAAACAACATGATAACCTTTATCTGCAATAGCGGTAATCAGCGAATAATCCACCCACGATGCCATTGCACCGTGGAAACCCACAATCTTTTGCCCTTCATGAACATCGGGGAAGTCCGCCGGTTTGGGCAGAATAACCCGCGCTTTCTCAAAATGTTGGTAATCTGCCCCGTTAGGGCACATAAAGATTGGTTTTCCGTCATGTTTATGTGCCTCATACATCACCTTGGCAGTCGTGGCAATAAGATCTGCACGGTCAAAACATTTCGGGATGTAGGATTTCCACACAGCAAACTCATCAGCCGAATTATCCAGGTAATCAAATACGGTAAAATCAAACTTCCGTCCATCCGAATAATTGTACTGACCTGGATTCGAGAACCAGAGTACCTTCTTTCCTTTGACCAGGTGATCGTAGTTCACACCTTTCTGCACAAGGAACAGATCCTCATTTAACTTTTCAATCGGTCGGGTCTGCTTTCTGTACGTTTCTTCATTGATAAAGATAGCCCGTATACCTGGAATATTAGAGAAGGCGGTCATCAATTGCTGAGGACGTTGGAACAAGAGGTTCCAGTCAAGTGCGGGCGGGTAGACAATGGTCATTTCTATACTTTCAAAAACCGGATTTTCTCGTTGTTTTCTACGAAGCAGCCAATTGAGCAATCAACTCCACCCCTTCCGCATAGGCATGAACGGGACGCAACCGAGTATCTACAAACAGTTCAAACCCCAATCTTCTAGCTTGCTCACAAAATGGTGCATCTTCACCTGTTGGATGGGAACCATATCGAACCCCTGCTTCGATCACTTCACGCTTAATCAAATATACGGCACCTGTCAGTTCTACCTGGAACAAACCCGCTTTGAATTCAGGTATATGTTTTCCGCCGCTCATGGCATTATGAGCCTTCAATTTTGGGTGATTCCGTATAAGCATTGCGCATATATCTTTGTCATTATCCATTAACTGCCGTAGGCTACCCTCAGGAATGATGATATCCGTATCAATTGAGAACAGATAATCACAGTCCGATTTCAGAAACTCATCCAGAAGCATATTCCTCAACAACGCCAGGTGGTGATAGGAATATTGTCCACGTATATGACCATATGTTCTCCCCAGATTATGAGTCAGATAAGGAATCTGATGACAATCAAGGATATGCTCCGTCTGATCTTCACTATCATTCAGGATGTACATATAATGCTTCTGCACTGCTTGTTGCTCAAGTGATTGCAAGTGCCGTTCCATAATCCAAGCCCGGTTACGTACAGGACTACCTATAAATACGTTTTTCACAGTCCATCCCCTCTCCCTTTTTACATAGTCTAGACTGTTCCTCAATAACCTTCGCACGTGGAACAAAAAAGGAGTGATTCCTCAAAAGAAGAGAGAGAACGAAGCATTTTTCCTATTCTAGTACAGAAGGAGTTGATGAATATGTATACCAAAAAAACCATTATTCACACATGGAAAGAAGGTGACAAGCATGCTGGGGAGTGTAGAATTAATCCACAACTGGTTCCAAATGGCCTCTGATGGAGAAGCCCATGCTTCTGTACGATTTGGGGATGCTTCCAACACCATTCTGGCCCACGATACCGTTCTGACTATGGATTTCATTAAGTCTCATTACGGCTGGTTGAACGACCCTACCTATTGCGGGATAACCTTACCCAATGCAAGTGCGAGGGAAATTATCGTACACTGCCTGCGAAAAGCGGATTACGTCGGACATCTGACCCAGACAGATCACTGGTATTTCAAGCCGTTATTCGATATGTGCCTTGCATATTACAAAGTTGAGCCCAGAGAGACCTTCTATGCTTTTGAGAATAATTACATCGCCCGATTCAAGTTATTCTACGAAACATTCAAGACCATGCCTATTCTGATCTGCGGAGCCAAGGCCGAGCAATATCGAGAAGTTCTGGAGCGGAGATACGGGTGGACAAGCATCGTGGGAACGGTGGACTGCCCCTCGTGGTCTCATGTGAGCACAGCATCCAAACAAATGGAACATATCTACCAACAGACACCGTGGAAGCTTGCTCTGGTGTGTGCAGGTGCACCCGGCAAGGTACTGGTTATTAAAGCCAAAGAACTGCAAACCGTAGGTGTTGACTTTGGTTCCGGAGCAGATGTTGCCATTCAAGCCGACAGCGAAAATCTGAACGCATGGGATTACAACGGATTTCCTGATTATTGGGAAGGCAGACCCAAAAAATGACCCTCTCCGGGTCTTTTTTGCTGGATAAAACTATGATTCCAAATCCGATTTTATTGACTTAGTAGCTGTTGATAATTTAAACTATCTGCCTTATTATTGTTAAGATAACTCCTAATCTAACCTGGTTTAAACTTGCATGAAGAGGAGCTCTGCTAAGATATTCAAACCGTTGGAGGGAAATGTAATGGCGTACTCGCAGTCAAAGACCGAAATAGTAGCAACTCATTTACGAACAAGATTTATGGAAGGTAACGTAGAGGGACATGAGATCGTTGTTGCCTTGATCAGTATGGTCAAAGCTGAGAAGATTAATTTAGATGAGGTTGCCCCTATTCTCTCTACAGTCTTTTTTGAACAACCGCAAGGTATTCTATTGGCGCTCGAAAAAGCAAGCACTCTGATTGATGATGAATTAATTGATTCCATTCTCCACGAAGTAAACGAAAAAGCTTAATCTTACATACAAAGGGAGAGCTTATCATCAGATTTTAATTTACAACAACCAGTTATTCTCTCCACACTTTTAGATTGAATAGATTCATCACTGAGAAATTGGAATTTCTCGTTATTTTCTGTCCTCCTCCGCTTATTCTAGTAGTATTACGAAGGAGGGGACACCAATCGAGACAGTGAATAAAGCCATTTTATTTTTAACTGTTATTGAAACCATGCTTGAAGCACTCCACCATACAGAAGTAGATCAGACAGAACTTGTGGATTCGCTTGTCATGTTAGGTTTTGATCCCATTGAGATGTTGTATGAGACAAATACCATTAGATCTTTCCAAAAGATATGTAGGGCTTTCGCAGAACTCCATCTTACAGATGAGGCCCTGGACACGTTCTCAAAAGAGTAGTTACATAACCAGAACCCCACATCACATTCGACGTGGGGTTCTGCTTTTTTATATTTATGAATTTTGAACCCTTTTTGAACCGGATCAGCTTAACCTTCCCCATCCTGCCTCGTATAGGTCATCTAGGGACTATGGACATCTCCATCGCCCCTGTTGACTCTGACTTAATAAACGAAAGGATGGTTGTATGAGCTCACCCACACCAACACATGTAACCGAAACAAATCAACTCGCTGTTATTGGAGTCGTCGATGAAAACTCGATTCAGACCCAATATGAACTTGAGTATCCTGACCATATCGTGATCATACAACATTTTTATTTTTTGAAAGATCCAGCACACTTTAACTCCTGGTTAACCAGCAGACAGGCATAACCTCTATCTGAGATGTACTTTGGGTCAGGACTTTTTACGTCTGCGCTCATCAATTAAAACCTTCAGTAACAGCAACTCTCCATAGGTTAACTTCTTCTTGCGTACCTTCTCTACCCATGCCCAATCTTCAATCACCTTGTCGTTGTAGGCATCTCCAATGTACTGATCAAGTTCATTCCAGGCCCATTGTGCATAATCCAGAACTGTATTCATATCATCATCCTCCGCGACTGCTACTTCTTGTAGTGGGTTTAATTTTATATGTACTGCTTGCTTAAATCTTTCATATTCACCTGGTTGTTTAATCCATGGCAGCGGGCATTCCTTCCATCCAACCACTTCTTTATGTGTGAAGAAGACGGGTGGAAAGCCCCGTTCCCTGATTAGGTATACCGCGAGGTCTACAACGTTATTAAATGTATCTTCATGAATACTGCCATCCTTTTCAATGCACATCTCAATGCCCACTGTACTATTGTTAGGATATGTCCCAAGTTTGGCTATAGCTTCCTTCGTGTATGTTGCACTCCCACAGTGATAGGCTAGTTCATCATCCGGGAGACTGTTATATATCGAAGTGCGATCTACCGAGAAGTGTGCGCTTGCATAACGACCTTTCACTGCTTTATTGGAATCCTGCTGTGCCAGACTTGCAAAGTATTTGCTAATGTTCTTCGCGGGCGCTCCGGGAGAAGCCGTATAATGCATTACAATTCCACGTTTCGCTTTTAATTTAAGTCCGGCCCGACTGTATTTATTCACAGGTATGTAATCCTTGGAGATCTGTATCATGACATCTTCTCCTTATCTTCAACTTGATCTTCATTCCCTCGAAGCTTAAAGAGTGCTGAAGTGATAAACTTCGGTACAGGCAGGCCCAGTTTCCCCAGGTTCTCCAATATACTGATTCCTTCGGTACCAATGATAAACATTAACATTGCATCTCGCATAAAATCATTGGAATTGCCTGCAACCATATCCAGTTGATGTGCAATAATGACAAAAACAAATGTCAATGACTTACGAGCAAGCCCCCACCATCCAACTCTGCTGGATAACTCCTTCCTATACCATGCAGACAGCACCCCTGTGATGTAATCCAGCCCCACAAAGATGGTCACGGCAATAAACAGGTGATCAATTCCTCCTACCAAATACACGACTGCCGATAGCAGCCAGCCAAACAAAACCATAAAAACGGTGTCTCTGTGCATTAACGTTCCCCCTTCAATAACCTATTTCATGTCTAGGTTAGGCGGATCATAGACATAAGTCTCATGCAATACGGAAACCTCCGAAAAAACACTCACCATCCGCTAAACAAACAGCAAAAAATCCCTCACGCTTGGATGCGGGAGGGATCATGACGAAATGATTCAGCTATACGTTGATGGATCTGGTGTAACTGGTACACCTGTTGTATTCGTTGGTGTTGTATTCCGTTGGAACATGCCTTGAATTCGGTCCAAAACATAAGGGGTGGAGTCAATGAGTTTCTCAAACAGATGTGTGGAGTTATCGAGTGGTACAATGTGTACCCCCTGTTTACCTACCACCAGGAACGCAATAGGACGTATGGACACACCGCCGCCACTACCGCCACCAAACGGAGAAGCCACTTTAGCTGAACTCGCATGTTCAGCAGAGGTACCCGTAGCACCACTTTTGCCACTACTTTCTCCATTAACGTGAAAATCACTACCACCGGCAGCAAATCCGAATCCCACCTTACTGATTGGCAAAATCACGGTACCATCTGGTGTTTCGACTGCATCGCCAACAATTGTATTGACATCCACCATGGCCTTGATATTTTCCATTGCGGTTTCCATTAAGCCTTGAATTGGATGATCTGACATTTGAATTCCCTCCAGTTTCAATGTAAGCTAGGTTTGATCTAACCATATCATCCCCAAACTTGAAGGGACTTATGTAATAAGCATTTTAAATACACTCACCAAATCCCAACCTTACATTCCCAAAAACAGACCGACTATGATGGGTTTTTATACTGTTGTCCCACTAAGTTTCTTCTTTTGCTTCTCCTTATGCCTGCGGCGCTGTTCCTGAAGAAGCTTGAACCACATCCGCCATCCGCCTTCGACTTGAAGCACACGGGTGAGTAGTGTAACTCCAGCGATCAGGACGGCTGTAATCCGAATTTTCACTCTGAAATCGAGCTCCGTTCTAAATTCCATTTCATCAGACCATACCGGCATAACCTGAAGCACAGGTGTTTCATCAAAGCGGATCTGATAGGTGAGAAAACCAATAATAATGGACTTGATACTCCACACCCAGCCCGTCAGCACCGCTGTATATGCTGCATCACCAACGCCGATGTGGGTAGCCCAGGACAGTTGGGTCATATGTACGCGTGTAAGTGTTTGCTTCAGCCACAGCTTGAGCGCGTCCGTTGCCCTAAGCATAATTTTCACATCTTTAGCCCACTTTTTGACTTTGCGTTTGTTGACCCGCTCGCTTCCCTGGGCCTCGCCTCTCGAATGATTCATGGATTGTTCGGTCTTGACCAGAAAACCTTCCTTCATATTGCGAAAAACAATACTCGGGATCTCATAGTTAATCCGCACAATTCCATAGAGAAGACGAACATTAATATTGGCGTAATCATCACTTTTATGTTTACTGAATGTAAAATGTACATGAACATTTGAGATGAGGACTGCGGCAATCAGCAATGCGAACAACAAACCGATTCCTCCAAGCCAAATCCACACAGGCCTTACCTCCAAGCCCTCAATTCTTTTCTCGTCTAGTATGGCACTCTGAATAGGAAAAAATTCACGTCTGACCTAAAAATCCCATTTCATATTTGTTTGGAAAATGTTTTACACACCATTTATCTAAAATAATGCACAAAAAAACCGACTCCACTGATGGGTGTCGGTTAGTATGAGCTTGCAAATTAGAGTGAAGAGTCCGTATTATCGTCTTCGTTGTCAAATTGACTTAGATCATCCACCGGATCAGCACTTTCCGGTTCCAGTTGTTGCAAATCCAGTTTGTTGAATAATAGTTGTGTCTCTTCCTCCAGGTTTTCGGAATCTTCGAACAAGCCTGGTTCCGGAAGGTCTTTAATTGTTGCCAATCCGAAATAATCCAGGAATGACTTGGTCGTTCCGTACAGAATTGGTCGTCCGATCGCCTCGGCTCGTCCCACTTCAATAATTAGATCCTTATTCACAAGCGTATGGATGGCCCGCTCCGATTTTACACCGCGGATTTCCTCAATCTCTACCCGTGTAATGGGCTGCCGGTACGCTACAATAGCCAGTGTCTCCAGAGCCGCTTGGGATAAGGACGTGCGTGCGGGAGAGTACGCCAGTTTCTCAAAATACACAGCATGCTCAGGCAAGGTGCCCAACTGAACTACACCCGCGATCTTGAGAATCTGTACACCTCGTCCCTGCTGTGAAAATTCATGAATCATCTCCTCAATCGCATCCGTTACAAGCTCCACTCGCTGGTCAACGATCTCGGCGATTTGTTTGATACTCAGACCCTCTTCTCCGGACAAAAACAGCAGGCCTTCAATAATCGATTTCAATTTCGGAAAATCCATGATTCTTTGTTTCCCCTCTCCACTCCATAACGATATCCTCAAACATCCGTTCCTGATAACAGACAATCTGCTTCATCTTCATCAGTTCCAGCACCGCCAGAAAAGTGACAACAATCTCATGGCGATAGATATGTTCATCCATCAACTTGGAGAATAACAGCCTGCCTCCAGGCCCCATACTTTCCAAAGCGCCGATGACATCCCGTATCCGGTCCTTAACCGATATTTCATCCCGTTTGATCCGGGTTACGGTTGTACGCTTCTCAGCCTTACGTAGCGCCTTCTGAAAGGCTGCAATCAGGTCAGAGGTGTGTAAACCCTCAACCGGGTTCGATTGTGCTTCTAAGGGCATATAGGGGCGCAGATCCTCGGGCTCTTTGGAAAATATAAGGCTGCGTTCCCACTCCCGTTCATGAAGATGACGCGCAATTCCCTTGTATTTGCGATATTCTATCAGACGTGCAATCAGCTCTGCACGTGGATCATAATCTTCTTCTTCCATAAAATCATAATCCTCGAAGTCCTCAATGACCGGTGGTTTGGGCAATAAAAGTTTGCTCTTGATCGCCAGCAATGTTGCTGCCATGACCAGAAATTCACTCGTAATATCCAGTTCCAGTTCCTGCATCGAATGCAGATACGCCATGTATTGATCGGTAATATCGCTGATGGGAATATCCTGGATATGAATTTCAGCCTTATCAATCAGATGAAGCAGCAGATCCAAAGGCCCTTCAAAAGTCTCCAGTTTGTATGTAACTACCGTCACTAGACGAATCCTCCCGCCAGAAAAATACAAAACCCTGCTAAGCCGTCCGAATCCGGTTTCCCGTGTTCGTCTGCGCAAAGCAGGGCACTACTATTAAATAAGCACTATTTTAGCTGTTTCGTCAAGTTTGCCATCTCAATTGCCGCCGTAGCTGCATCCCAACCTTTGTTACCCGCCTTGGTTCCGGCACGTTCAATCGCTTGTTCAATATTTTCTGTTGTAACCAGTCCAAAGATCGTAGGCACGCCAGTTTTCAGGTTAATTGCTGCTACCCCTTTAGCCATCTCGTTGCACACATAATCGTAATGCGTAGTTGATCCACGAATAACGGTTCCCAGGGTAATCACCGCATCATATTTGCCGCTCTCCGCCATTTTCTGCGCAATCAAAGGGATTTCGAACGCACCTGGAACCCAGGCTACATCCACTTCATCATCCTGCACGCCGTGACGTTTGAATGCATCGAGCGCTGCGCTAAGCAATTTACTGGTGATGAATTCGTTGAAACGTCCAACGACAACTCCATATCTGGATCCTTCTGATACTAAATGTCCTTCAAAAAATTGTGGCATTCAAGTCATCTCCCTAACGGTATAATATAATGTAAGTAACGTAAATTCCTAAGTAATCACTTCCATAAATTACATGGTGAAAGTGTGTTCATCTAAAACACATTTACTCTTCGTTCTGCTCGATATCATCGAACTTGAGCATATGCCCCAGCTTGGCTTGCTTGGTATGAAGATACACCGTATTGTCCTCGTTCTCTTCCATCTGGATCGCAACACGCTCTACAACTTCAAGTCCATATCCTTCAAGACCCTTAATTTTACGAGGGTTGTTAGTTAGCAGTCTGATCTGACGAACTCCAAGGTCTTTCAGAATTTGGGCACCAATCCCGTAATCACGCAAGTCGGCAGCAAAGCCCAGCTTCAGGTTTGCATCCACCGTATCCAGACCTTCTTCTTGCAGCTTGTAGGCTTTGAGTTTGTTGATCAGCCCAATGCCCCGACCTTCCTGTCTCATATATAGCAGTACGCCATTGCCTTCCTCATGGATCTGTTTGAGTGCCGCATCAAACTGCGGACCACAGTCACAACGGTGCGAATGGAACACATCGCCTGTCAAACATTCAGAGTGTACACGTACCAGTACGGGTTTAGAACCATCTATTTCACCTTTAACCAGAGCCACATGTTCCTTGTTGTCCACAGCGTTTGTATAAGCCACCGCTTGAAACTCACCAAAGTCCGTCGGCATACGCACAGCCACTTCACGTTGAACCAGCTGCTCTTTTTCGTTACGGTAACGAATCATGTCCTGAATACTGATCAGCTTCAGATCATGCTTGCGGGCAATCTCCTGCAGATCCGGAAGTCTGGCCATCGTGCCATCTTCCTTAATCACTTCACAAATAACGCCAGCAGGGTAGGAACCACACATGATAGCGAGATCTACAGCCGCTTCCGTATGTCCGGCACGACGAAGTACACCGCCGTCTTTTGCAATCAGCGGGAACATGTGACCAGGCTTACGGAAGTCCCCGGCTTTTGCCTCAGGATCGATTAGACCTTTCACGGTAATAGAGCGTTCATGTGCCGAGATACCTGTTGTTGTATCTTTGTGATCCACAGAGACGGTGAAGGCTGTTCCATGGAAATCCGTATTTTGTTGAACCATCGGTTTCAGGTTAAGTTCGTCCGCACGTTGTTGTGTAATCGGAACACAGACCAGACCTCTACCTTCAGTAATCATGAAATTAATGACTTCAGGCGTCGCCTTTTCGGCCAAAGCGATAAAATCGCCTTCATTCTCCCGATCTTCATCATCCACAACAATGACGGGTTTACCACGCATGAGATCATATATGGCTTCTTCTATTGTGTCCAGAATGGATTGTTCTGACATTGGTCCACCTCCAGTTAATTTCTGTTCTCTATTTATGCAAATCCGTGATTGGAGAGAAAATCTTCACTGATACTGCGCGGCTTGCCAGCACCCGTCTCCCGATGTCCTCTCCCATACTGGAGCAGATGATCCACATATTTGCCCAAAATATCGCATTCGATATTAATGGTATCCCCTGTCTTTTTCACATTTAGTACAGTTTCACCAATGGTATGCGGGATAATGGAAACCGTGAATGCGGTATCCGATGTATGGACAACGGTCAAGCTAATGCCATCCAGTGTAACCGATCCTTTGGGGATCAGATATTTGAATAACTGGTGATCATCAGGCTTGATCTCAAACACAATTGCATTCTGATCACGTGTTATACTGCCGATCACTCCAGTACCATCAACATGGCCCTGAACGATATGGCCGCCAAAACGACCGCCTGATTGCATGGCCCGCTCCAGATTAACTTTACTGCCAGATTGCAGCTGACTGAGATTGGTATGGCGATAGGTTTCAGGCATTACATCGGCGGTAAAACCTCCACCTTCGAGCGTTGTCGCAGTTAAGCACACGCCGTTCACTGCTACACTATCACCAATCTTCAGATCGTCCATGATGGCGGAAGCTCCGATATTCAGGACCATCGCTTCGCCTTTCCGACCAATACGCCGGATCTGACCGACTTCTTCCACCAAACCGGTAAACATGCTGCCGCCTCCCTTTTTCAAGTTATAAAGAACCTAACTTTCTACTTTCAAATCCATTTATTTATTCAGGCCACACCGGAATACCGCCAATGCTGATATTATCTCCAACTTGTTCGATCTCCAACTGATTCAATTGAATCGCCTGATTCATACGTTCCACACCCTCGAAGCGGAAGCTTCCAGGTGTATCATAACCGCCTACAATCTTCGGAGCGATAAACATGAGCAGTCGATCAACCAACCGTGCCTCCAGCATAGCTCCATTCAAGGTACCTCCACCTTCAAGCAAAATTGAACCAATGTCACGCTCACCCAACTTGCTAAGTCCGTTTAACAGATCCACACGTGGTCCAGGACCACAGCGTATAATTTCGACGCCGTAGGCTTCCAAACGTTCAGCAGCTTCAGGACTGGCTTCGTCTGTTGTCAGCACCCATGTTGGAGCAAGACCATCCTTAACCATTTTGGCACCTACGGGAAGACGTAACTTGGAATCCACTACAATGCGCACTGGACTAATGCCTTCGACTTGCAAACGGGTTGTAAGTTCCGGATTATCGGCGATTACCGTGTCGACGCCAACCATAATTCCCTGGTGCCGATGACGAAGGGCATGCACAATCTCACGAGCGGGCTCGTTAGAGATCCACTTGCTGTCTCCGCTGCGCGTTGCAATTTTGCCATCCAAAGTAGTAGCCGTCTTCAGTGTCACGAAAGGTAGACCCGTTGTAATAAACTTAATGAATTTTTCATTCATACGTCTTCCACGCTCACGCAGTACGCCAACTTCAACTTCAATGCCTTGTTGACGAAGCATGCTTATGCCCCTGCCGGATACTTGCGGATTTGGATCTTCACAACATACCACAACACGTTTCACCTTTTCATGAATCAGGCGTTCACTACAAGGTGGCGTCTTGCCATAATGACTACAAGGCTCAAGTGTAACGTATACCGTACTTCCTTCTGCATCACTGCCTGCCATGTTAAGTGCATGCACCTCTGCATGACCGGTTCCACGTTTCAAATGGCTCCCCAGGCCTACAATACGACCTTCTTTCACAACTACACATCCAACGACCGGATTGATCCCCGTCTGTCCCTGTGCTCGTTCCGCCATATCCAATGCCAGTGCCATATAAAATTCATCATTGATCATTTCCAAATCCGTTCACCCCGCGGTTTAAAGTCTTGTTTATTAAAAAATCCCCGTCGAACAATCAGTTCGATGGGGATGATGAGAGACAATTGTCACCAGCAGGAGTGAAATGGATACAGCACGCCAACACTTTGCCCAAAACTTCATTTCGGGCAAGTGAAAATAGACACATACCTTAATGAACATCAATTACAGGTAAAGAGCTTTTATAGTGCGGCATATGTATGGAACTGTCCGGCGTAACCGGATCTTCCCTGCACAGTCCAAGCATCACAAATCGTGACTGTGCAGCAATACTCCTGCTGAATGCAAACCTGTTAGGTCTGCACCTCTCCTTCTCCCATCCAGACTATACTGTCGGTTCTGGAATTACACCAGATCAGCCATCTGCCAATGGCAGACAGGTCACGGACTTTGCATCAAGTGCTGGACATATGTCCAGACACTTGATGCATCACCGCCGGTAGGGAATTGCACCCTGCCCTGAAGGATTGCTTTCGTTATTACTTGGATGTTAGCACTTTAATGCCAAAAAATCAATTGTTTTTTGTTCCTTTTTGTCACATACTAACTTTTAATAAGCTAAGAAACAACAAAAAACCGCTTCCTCTCAAGGAGGCACGGTTTTTGCTTGGAGGCCCATTTCACACCCATCGCAACATTCTACATATCAGGAAAACACCAGCTAGCCATATGCTTTAATTCTTTGGCATTATGAAATGGAGTGCGGTCAGGTTCTTGCAGGGGCGAAGTCGGAAGCGGGAACTCTCTTGCCACCCTTCTGACCCAACTTGTGGAATCGATCGCTATAGCCGAGCATTTCCAGCGTCCATTCGCTCTCGGTCGAAACGTCCCATGCAAATCTGCTTTACCCGGCATCTCTGGAAAGACACCATCCAGATATTCAACGATGACGCGCTTGTCTCTGACTTCATGACAGTATACAGTCACCCATACACCTTCCCGGACCCGAACAGCATACACATCTCCAGACTGTACCTCCCCGGTACCTGCATCAGGTGATGCCTTTGGTACTTTTCCACGAACACTTCTCTTCTTCTCCAATGCCCCTAAGATCGTGTCCTTTAGAGCTGGACTCTCATCAGGCTTATCCGCAAGTGATATATTATTCAGATCAAAATCATGAAATATCTTGTTCAGGTTGTTCTCATTAATTCCGACAGATGAGTCCCACCACGCCAGAGGGGCCTGCACTTCCACCCGCACATTGGGGCGTGCGTCACGCTGCATGTAAGAGGTAAATTCCGTGATCATTCCAGGATGCTCCGGCGTATCCAGTATGCCAATCAGAGCTAACGTCTCAAGCAAATCACGGTAGGCATATTCCTTCTGTGTAGGCAAAAGACGTTCCTTCTTGAGCGCTACTGCTGCCTTGCTGTAACGTGTTTTGGGAGGTAATTCGCGCAGCACCGTTAACACCGCACGGAATGTCCAGCGGTCGTACTCATTGGGTATTGGAAGCTCCTGCGCGGCAGCCAGCTCTCGAAGTGCCAACACATATCCAAAAGGATCACCGTCCAACGGGGTTCCATTGGTCATCCGCCAATACCATTGCAGCGTTGTGTCGGTTGCTTGATCTACACTTAATCCGCAGATCTTGCAAGTGTTCGAAGATGGATATGGCGTATGTTCATGGCTTGGCATACTGCTCGCAATAAGCTTGCCCGTAAGCAACGAACGCCAGATCATGGGTGCTGACCACAAAGAGGATACAAAGGCCTGCGCTGCATCATTGATCGTCCATTGATTCGCAATTTTTTTCAGCTCAGCAATCGTTTCATCATGTTGCGGACGTACAAATCGATTCGGTTCATGCCCGGCTGCCTCAAGCGCTTCTCGATCCTTTACCGATAGACTATCCGGAACGACATGGCGCGATGCCTGCAGTTCTTCATCCCACAACGTGCGCTCACTATAAATTTGTTTTAACAAGCTTAGCTGAGTAACCATATCCAAGGTTTCATTCATCCTTTCTAATTATCGATTTCAAGTATGTAAAAAAAATAAAAAAAGTGCTTCTATAAAAGAAGCACTTCATGTTTGGACCCAGTTAAGGTGAAGGTATTAAGCTTCTACAACTTCAACAGTTTCCATTTTGTCTTTACCTTCTAAAGCGTCCACGAACTCCATACCTTTAGTTACTTTACCAAATACAGTATGTTGTCCATCCAAATGTGGTTGCGGTTGGTAGCAGATGTAGAACTGGCTTCCACCTGTGTTACGGCCAGCATGTGCCATAGCAAGTGTTCCGCGCTCATGTTTGTTCGGGTTAATTTCACAGTTGATTGTGTAACCTGGGCCACCTGCACCGCTACCGTTAGGGCATCCGCCTTGAGCTACAAAGCCCGGGATAACGCGGTGGAATGTAAGACCATTGTAGAAACCGGAGTTAGCCAGTTTCTCAAAGTTTGCTACTGTGTTTGGAGCTTCTTGATCGAACAGATCGATCAGAACTTCTCCGCCGTTTGCCAATTTAATTTTCGCTTGTTTCGCCATATGTAAATGACTCCTTTCGTATTGACCATCGTTAATGGTGCCAGAACGCATGACCCTGGGCCAAGCATTACAGCACTTTTCTTAGTGTACACCGAAAATGTCTGGATCGCAAAAAAAACGGCAACTTTTTTCATGATTTAGCTCAAATACGCAAAAAGCAGACAAAAAAGGAAGTTCCCTTTTCATCTGCTTCAACTGCAAAATCCCTATATCTTGAATAATGCAGAATCGCATTATCTTTTGACGAATTAGCGAGTAACTGGCTGCTTTCCAATGCGCGCAGGTACCAGGTCATTCTGGATGATATCTTGATACGTCTCACGGCGTACCACGACATCCCCTTGACCGTCTTTGACAAAGACAACAGCTGGACGACGAATCCGGTTGTAGTTGCTCGCCATGGAGTAGTTATACGCACCTGTGCAAGCTACAGCGAGCAGGTCGCCGCTTTCCACTTTTGGCAGGTCCAGATCCCAGATCAACATATCGCCACTCTCGCAACATTTACCCGCAACAGATACTGTTTCCTGAGCAGCCTCATTCGCACGATTGGCAAGCACAGCTTCATACTTGGATTCATACAAAGCAGGACGTGGGTTATCGGTCATACCACCATCAACGGCAACGTATTTACGCACGCCTGGAATGTCTTTGCTTGTTCCGACGGTATACAGCGTTGTTCCCGCTTCACCCACGATGCTACGGCCTGGTTCAACCCAGATCTCAGGTACGGCATAGCCGATTTGAGCAAAATGATTTTTAACGGCGTCTGTAATAGCCTTCACGTATTGCGCAACTTCAAGTGGCGTATCTCCATCGATATAACGGATTCCGAATCCACCACCAAGGTTAACCACTTTGAAAGCAACATTAAGACGCTCATATACACTTGCTGCAAATTCAGCAACACGTTGAACCGCCATCTGGAAGCCTTCAACTTCGAAGATCTGGGAACCGATGTGGGAATGCACACCGAGCAATACCAGGTTAGACTGCTTGGAAGCCAAGTCAATCGCTTCAAATGCTGTACCATTACCGATATCGAATCCAAATTTGGAATCCGTTTGACCTGTGGAAATATATTCATGCGTATGTGCCTCAACACCAGGCGTCACACGAAGCAAAATGTTTACTTTACGATTTTTGTCCGCTGCTACAGCCTGCAACAGATGCAATTCATTGAAGTTATCAACAACAAAGCATCCAATCTCTGCATCAAGAGCCATTTCGATCTCTTCCAGCGTTTTGTTGTTACCGTGGAAGTGAATGCGCTCAGCCGGGAATCCTGCTTGCAGTGCAGTAAACAGTTCACCGTCAGATACAACATCCAGGGAAAGTCCTTCTTCAGCTGCAAGGGCACACATCGCCATTACACAGAATGCTTTACTTGCGTAAGCAACCTGGAAGCCCAATCCGGAAGCACGGAATGCTTCCATGTACTCTCTGCAACGCTCGCGAACCAATTGCTCGTCCACAACGTACAGGGGAGTTCCAAATTGTTCTTTCAGATCTGTTGCATCAACTCCGCCAATCTCCAGATGTCCTTGCGCATTTATTTTACTTGTACCATGTAAATACATAATCTGCATTCCTCACTTTTTATATACTGGAACAATTGATATTCCAATGATTTTACACCAGTATATCAAATTAGGCAGCGAGATGAATGGATTTTTTGGAAGATCATTTGTGTTTTTTACTTTTTTGCAGTTCCCCGTCCGGATCATCGGACATTTTGGTGTTGTCACGGGTTTTATTGAATGATGGACGTTTTTTATTTTCCAGCAGCGGAAGCCGGAATAAAAAGTTGCCCAAGGCCTTTGCATTAAACGGTATAAAAGGCCAGAGATACGAAGAATTGTACGACCGGTGAACGGTGAGCGCCAATATGAGTAATGTACAGCCCACGACCAATCCCGGAACCTTGAATATCGCAACAGCGACTAGCAGAACCAGCCTGACCAACCTGTTGGCGAGACCCAGCTCGTAACTCGGCGTAGCAAACATACCGATGGCTGCAATGGCCATATAGAGTACAACTTCATTGACAAAATATCCTGTTTTGACGGCGATATCCCCAACTAGAATTGCCGCGATCAAGCCCATGGCCGATGCCAGAGGTGTAGGCGTATGAACCGCTGCCATCCGTAATAAATCGACGCCCAGTTCGATCAGGAGAAACTGTAGAATTAACGGCAGCTTTACATTTTCCTGCGGACCAATGAAGTCAAGTCCCATCGGTTTAATCGAAGGGTCAATAACCATGAGAAGCCATAATGGTAGCAAAAACAACGAGATGAGAATCCCTGCAAAACGCACCCATCGTAAATATGTTCCCATCAAGGCCGTCTGTCTGTTCTCCTCCGCATGCTCACATAGGTCGAAAAAGGTCGTTGGTAGAATCATCACACTGGGGGAAGTGTCTACGAAAATGACGACTCGTCCTTCCAGCAAATGAGAAGCTGTAACATCTGGTCGTTCCGAATAACGAACGAGTGGGAACGGATTCCATCCCTTGTTGATAATCGCTTCTTCCAGCTGTTTATCGGCGGCGGGAATACCATCGATATCCACTCGTTGAATTTTTTCCCGGACTGAATCCACCTGCACTTTATCCACAATATCGTCAATGTACACCACGCAGACATCGGTTTGTGTTCTCCGCCCCACCTGCATGATCTCAAATTTCAGTCCAGGGTCGCGTATTCTGCGACGCACTAAGGTCACGTTGGTCAAGAGCGTTTCGGTAAAGCCGTCTCTGGAACCGCGGACCACCCTTTCCAATGAAGGTTCTTCTGGTGAACGAACCGGGTAACTCCGGGTATCCATAATTAAGACCGAGCGATCTCCTTCAACGAACATTGCGCTCATACCGGTAAGGACCTTGTTGATGACAGCACTCATCTTGTCGACTTTTTCCACCTGAATGTGGGGAATGTAACATTCAAAATAGGATTTGAGCGCGTGTCCGGACACGTCATCCGGTGTGAGATAGGTCAATCTTTTTAACACTTCCAGCAATATCTCATCCTTCGCAAAACCGGTGATCATCAGCAATCCAACGTGCTTGCCACCCAGGACCATTTCCCTCATATTAACATCGAACGATTCTCCAAGCCCCAGTACCTGTTCCAGTGTATATCTGTTCTCACTCATGCGTGGGGAGATATCATCGTTTTCCTGCCAATATTGTACGGACTCCTCAATGCTGTCGGACATCTCATTTTGTTTTTTCTTATTGTACGCTTTCTCCTCTTCTTCCTTCTGAATCTCATAAGCAGACTTGTGTAACATCTCTTCCGTTATACCTTCACTATTTTCCTGGCCTGTGTGCTCCGTTCGTTCATCCATCTTCCATCCTCCTATGGCCACGAGTTACCGCTGATATATGAAAAAATCAAACAGGGAACCTGTCATTTTGCCCAAAATCATGGCGAGCAGTAATCCAAACAAATAAGGTTTCATGCCCAATCGTTTGGCTAGCACAGGCAGTACATTAAGCACTTCAGTGAGCGCTGCGGCGAGCAGACCGATGAACACGCCACAGAACAAACCAACGATCGGGCTGAGCAGCAGCACCCCATGCATTTTCCAATGCCAGAAGTCCGCCACCGTCCCGAGCAGTGAACCACCTATTAGCGCCCCTTCGTACCAGTGAGTCTTGTCATACGATTGCGTAAGTTGAGCCAACCTGGGAATCATATTGAGCACCAGAATGAGCGCAATTACGCCGCTCCCTACGGCAATTCCCCCTGCAATACCCAATACAATGCTGATTGCTCCATTAAGAACGCTCATCCGCATTCATCTCCCTGCGTTCCTGCTCGTGCATCCGTTCACTTTCTTCAATCACCACATATTTATCTACATTTTGCTGGTATAGGAACATCTCTACTTCCAGCGGGGTAGGTTCCTCATTCCACTTTTTCTTGAACAAATGATTAAAAAATACTGCCATTCCGAATCCAATGCCAATGGAATACGCCACTTGGAACAGATAGGGATGTTCGTCCCGATGCCCAGTAAGCATCTCCACAATACGAATCTGTACTTCCTGCATGTTCACATCGGCATGAAAATTCATGATGGTTAAGGCTGATCCAAAGAACAGTAGCAACCAAACCAGAATGAACAGGGACTTGGAAGGTTGACCATTTCCCGCGATGACTTCAACCAACGTATGACCTGATCCCATCAGTTCCACACTTACCTCGGGCAAGATGTTCCGAATCCGGGGAATAATCTGCAATATATCAATGAGGATCAGATTGCCATCCTCCGGTCCAGGGCGCAGCAGTTCAAGCTCCAGTAGCCTGCCCTCCTGGTCTTCAGAAGAGGTCAGTACATGTGCAATGTCTCCAAGCTTGACTGCTCTGCCCCTCTGGATGCGAATACGGCTGCGCAGACGAATATAGACCATTGGAGTGGGTGTCTGGGACATCCTTAGCACTCCTTTACTGCGTAATTTAGGTTAGTATTTGAAGAATGTGCAAATTTATTACAAACTGGTTGGAAAAAAGGTGGAAGGCTGAGTTGGCGCTGCGGGATGGATCGGTCATTGGTCGCTGTTGCTCGGGGGGAGGATACACGCAGACACTCCGACGGCAGACCAACCTTCTGATCGCTGTTGTCTCCAAATTCTTATGATTGATTTCTAAGTGTTAGAAATTTGGAGACAAAGGCGAACGCTTCGCTTCTTCAGGTCTAATCTGCCGCCTGCGTTGCTTGTGTATCATTAGGCAATCCCTCACGCTCTCCTTGTGACCGATTCCATCCCTCCGCTGCCCATCTTCCTCCCGTTTCCAAACGTTTGAAATAAATATGCTGGGGAGGTGGCAGGAGGGGAATTGAAAGATGAGCTTTTTGGGGTTATTTTGCTCAAAATTCTATGACTTTGGAGTTGTCTTCTTGGACCGTCTAGACTACAGTTGTGTAGAAAATTTGGAGACAAAGGCGCACGCTTCGCTTCTTTAGGTCTAATCTGCCGCCTGCGTTGCTTATGTATCCTTAGATGAACCCTCACGCTTCGCTCCTTGTGACCGATTTGGGGCGTAGTTGAGTGTGAAGCATTATTTTACATATCAAAAAAAGTCGCCGTATGGGCGACTCTTCGGTATTGGTAGTTAGGTTCACGGATCATGTACAAGAACTCAACAATTATGTTCTTTTTCGTTTTTGTTCAATTCCCTTCTAAATCGTAAAGGGGTTGAATTCATTGTTTTGCGGAATTGGTTAATGTAATAACTCGTGCTGTTAAAACCAACCTCATAGGCAATTTGAGTGATACTACGCTCGGAGAGTTGCAATAGTTCAATGCTTCTTTGGATGCGGTACTCTATCACATATTGCATGGGTGTGGTTTTCAGAATTTGCTTGAAATAACGGCACGTCTCCGATCGGCTTAACTGTCCGGACTTTGCAATATCTTCCAGCTTAATTGGATCGGCATAATTGAGATCAATCCATTGCAACATGTCTTTCATTCGGTTGTTTCTGCTCATCTCTGATAGATCATGTTCCAGGGAATATCCGTTCATAATCAGTAGTTTCCACATATTAAGCACTGCTGAAGCAATATTCACTTCGTAAAAAGGAACTTGGTGCACTAGCTCCTTTCTAATCCGTGCAACAGCATCCAAGATCTGTTCTCCCCAAGCGTTAGCACTTTCGATATACAGAAAAGGCAAATTAGTTGCTGTTACATATGGATGTACGTACTTTATATATAAATCCGAAGGCATGATAACGTGTGGGGACAAATTCAGACATAAATAAATGCAGTTCTCGCTCACCCCGTGATCTTCGGCCATATGCATTATTCCACTGTTGATAAAAATCCCGTCACCTTTGGACAAAATCATCTTTTGATCGTTGATATGAAACAACGCCGTACCCTGAAGAACGGCAACAAACTGCAATTCATCATGCCAGTGGAGAGGAATATGTCTGTGAACATTTTGAACAATGGTTGTCTCATAACAAGCTATAGATAATGTTTCGGTACGGTGTTGCGTCATTTCTTTCAAATGTTGATCAATGATAAATTCGATCTTCTGCATGGCCCTCATCTCAATATAGTTATATTTTTAAGTTTAATATTGATATAAATGTATCGTATTTCTCCTTAATATAACACTATTCTTATATTTAAGGTGAGGCGAACAAGAATGACAACTTCTGCAAAATCCAAAATTTCAGGCATCGTACTCGTTCTGACGGGAGCCATCTGCTGGGGCATTGGGGGGACGGTATCTCAAAAACTGTTTCAGCTGGATGGAATTGAGGTCAATTGGTATGTCACTGTTCGATTGTTGATTGCTGGGTTACTATTACTGGTTATTCAATCGTTTACAAATGGACGATGTCAGATTTTTGATGTATGGAGAAATAAAAAACGGCTGGGCAGATGATCATTTTCGGATTGGTGGGCATGCTCGCCGTTCAGTATACGTACATGGCATCCATTAAACACGGCAATTCAGCAGTGGCTACACTCCTGCAGTACCTGTCCCCTGTCATGATCATGATTTACATCGCACTCCGTAAGCAGTCGGTCCTCACACGCAATGACCTTGCATGCGCCGTTCTGGCTCTCAGTGGGTGTTTTCTCCTGCTCACGAATGGCTCGCTTACGCAGTTATCTGTCTCCTCGCTCGCAGTGATATGGGGACTGTTATCTGGGGCTTCAGCAGCATTTTATACGCTGTATGCCGTGCAACTGATTAAAAAGTTCGATTCACTTGTTGTGGTCGGATGGGCTATGATCATCGGTGGTTTGGGAATGAGTTTTATTCACCCCCCCTGGAAAATGAATTTTGCTAACATCACGCTTGAAACCTACGGTTATTTGATATTTACGATCCTTTTTGGAACCATGATTGCTTTTTGGTTTTATATTGCGAGTCTCAAGAGTCTTACACCCAAGGAAACTAGCCTGCTCGGGAGCGCAGAGCCGCTTGCTGCTGTTGGAACAACCGTCATATGGCTCCATGAACCTTTTGGCTTTTATCAATGGATTGGTATGGCATGTATTCTTGGCATGATGCTGGTCATGCAGTCCAATCGTTCGGGATCTCCCCGTATTAACAACAAATAACCTCCCTCGCCATAATGCGCGATAGAAGGTTGTTAGTTGTCGTATATTGGTGTATATGCGCCAATATTGTTGTTGCAATCCCAGAATCACTGCGCGATCTGGTCGCGTATGGATTGCAGTATTTTTTTCTCCAGACGTGATACCTGTACCTGAGATATTCCCAACCTGCTGGCAACCTCGGACTGGGTCTGATCCCGGTAATACCGAAGATAAACGATTAACCGCTCCCGCTCACTGAGACCACCGATGGCTTCGTTTAGCGCCAGTTTGTCAAACCAACGTTCCTGAGACTCGTCGGCAATCTGATCCATTAACGTAATGGGATCACCGTCGTTCTCAAATACCGTCTCATGGATGGAGGTCGGTGGTTTGTTCGCTTCCTGGGCAAATACGACTTCCTCCGGGGTTACCCCCAGCTCTGCGGCAACTTCCTTAATCGTTGGTAAACGATCCAGATGTTTGGACAGTTCGTCCCTTTTTTTGCGGACTTTATTCGCCATCTCTTTCAGTGAACGACTGACCTTCAGGGTACCGTCATCCCGCAGGAATCGCTGGATTTCTCCGATGATCATCGGTACCGCGTAGGTTGAGAACTTCACGTCATAACTGAGATCGAATTTGTCTACTGACTTGAGCAGACCGATACAACCAATCTGGAACAGATCTTCCGGATCATATCCCCTGTTCATAAAACGCTGTACGACGGACCAGACGAGTCTGATGTTGCAGTTCACCAGCGTATCCCGTGAGACATTGTCACCCGACTGACTGAGCGCAATCAGCCGTTTGACCTCGGCATCGTCCAAATAGGTCTGTGAAGATGGTTTCACTTCAGCATCCATAAGAACACCAACCCCTAATTATACAATGCTTTCTTGGATTCAATCCTTTTTTTCATCTTGATGGAGGTGCCTCTGCCGGGCTCACTGCTGACTTCGAATTCATCCATAAAGTTTTCCATAATGGTGAAGCCCATGCCCGACCGCTCAAGTTCGGGTTTGGACGTATATAGCGGCTGCTTGGCCAGTTCAAGATCTTCGATTCCTTCACCGCGGTCTTCCACAATGATTGTGATCATGTCTTCCCGAATCTCCGCCTGGATGGACACCACACCCTCGGAGTTGTTGTTGTATCCGTGGATGATGCTGTTGGTCACGGCTTCCGAAATGACCGTTTTCAGGTCACTGAGCTCGTCCATCGTTGGATCAAGCTGGGAGATAAACGCAGCAACGGTTACCCGTGCAAACGACTCATTCTCTGACTTGGCCGCGAATTGCAGATTCATGAAATTTGTCCCTGTTCCTTCATTCATGAGACGACCTCCAGACCTGAGAGAGCAGTTCCCTCATTTTCGTATATCGGCATAATCTTAAACAGCCCCGACATTTCCAGCAAACGGTACACTGGCGAATTGACGTCACAGACCACCATCTTGCCACCTTTATTCTTAATGAGCTTGTATCTTCCCAAAATGACACCTAGACCTGAACTGTCCATAAATTGCAGATCTTTCAGGCTGAGTACGAGATGCTCGCTTTGTCTCCGCTGGATGGCTTCATCCATCTGCATCCGTACCATGTCAGCTGTATGGTGATCCAGCTCCCCGGATAATCGTACAATCAGAATCCCGCGATGGTGTTCCATTTCCACATGCAAGTTCACGTTTGCTCACTCTCCTCCCTGTCTTAGAACAAGGATTTCTACGCTTCCGAAGGCTTTTCCTGCCCCCCGACAAAACTAGAAGAAAACCCCTATTTAACTACAAAATATGTTCGAAGGATGTGTGCAACTCGCGGAAATCGCCGTTTAGTCAAACAGATTGGACGTTGTCCGCTTGAACAGCTTCCACCAGCCAGCCTTATTCACATCCTGCGGAGCCTGAATATCGAACTCCTTAATGACGTCATTACCCTGATAAACCACCAGTTTACCTATACTTTGCCCAGCCTTGATCGGAGCTTTCAATTCTTTGGCGACCAGCAATTCATGCCGAATGTCATTGGATTTGGCTCCTTTGCGCATCAGCACACTATAATTTTGCGTGGCATTCAGAGGCAATTCGGCAACTTCACCTTTTTCGATCTTCAGACTTCCCAGCAGATCCCCTGCCTTGTAGAGCGCCTTCATCGTATATTGACTAAACGCATAGTCAAACATCGAAGACACTTCACTGTTCCGTGTTTTGGTATTTGGTTCACCGAGTACCACGGAAACGACACGCAGTCCATCTTTGGACGCTGTTGCGGACAAGCAGAATTTCGCTTCGGATGTGTAACCTGTTTTCAAACCATCTGCCCCTTCATAAAAACGAACCAGCTTGTTTGTATTCACCAGCCAGAATGGCTTTTCCGTATCTTTGCGAAGGTAATCCTGATATGCACCGGTGTACTTCGTAATCCCGGAATGCTTCAACAGTTCACGGCTCATGACGGCAATGTCATGGGCGGAAGAATAATGATTATCGACCGGCAGGCCGTTACAGTTGGCAAAATGAGTATCCTTCATGCCAAGCTCCTTCGCACGCTCATTCATCAGCTGTACAAAGGCTTCTTCCGAGCCAGCGATCTTCTCAGCCATCGCTACCGAGGCATCATTGCCCGAAGCCATCGCGATCCCTTTTAACATATCATCTACCGTCATTTCTTCCCCAGGCTCCAGGAAGATCTGCGAACCGCCCATGGAAGCTGCATACTCGCTTGTTCTTACTTTGTCCGTCAGCTTCAGCTTGCCTGAGTCGATCGCTTCGATCGTAAGCAGCATGGTCATAATCTTTGTAATGCTCGCTGGAGGCAGCTGATCATGACTGTTTTTCTCATAAATAACCGTTCCCGTATCTGCATCCATTAAGATCGCAGAGCGCGCCGACGGGGCCAGATCAGTTCCTCCCGCTGCCTTCGGTGTTTCTTCAGCCAATGCTGTTGATGCCATAAGGGACAGCAGGATACAAAGGGTCATGAACGATGCCATTATTCTTTTCTTCACAAGGTTACCTCCTCAAATGACTTGCTTACTGCATGTTCCATGCATGTACTGCTAATCATTGTCGGCCCGTTTCCAGTAAATTATTCCATGTAAAGCATGATTTCCCGAACTTTTATTGAAAATGTGGTCATAGCCAAAAAAACGCACTGTACTCAAGGAATGAGTAACCGTACGTTCAACACAACAAAAAAAGGTTACCCCCCGATGATTTCTCATCCAAAGAGGTAACCTTATCTACTCAAATCTTGCTTACATTTGTGGAATAACTGCCACTACCAGCGCCAGGAACGACTCACGCACACGTTCCGTCGTCTCCATAACCTCATCATGTGACAGTGGCTGGTCCAGAATTCCGGCAGCCATGTTGCTGATACAGGAAATACCGAGTACTTCCAGGCCCGCGTGGCGTGCCACAATCACTTCAGATACAGTGGACATGCCCACTGCGTCTGCGCCCAGTGTACGCAGCATTCTGATCTCTGCCGGTGTCTCATAGTTCGGACCGAGCATACCTGCGTATACCCCTTCACGTACGTTAAAACCTTGTGATGCCGCCGTATCCTTCGCCAGCGCACGCAAACGGCGGCTATATGCTTCGGACAGATCCGGGAAACGCACGCCCAGTGCAGCGTCATTTGGTCCGATCAGTGGATTTTTGCCTGTGAGATTCAAGTGATCCGAGATCAGCATCAAGTCTCCAGCTTCATACGACGTATTCACGCCGCCTGCAGCATTGGTTACAAGCAGGCTGCTTACACCCAGTTCTTTCATAACCCGTACCGGGAAAGCTGTCAATTCCGGACCATATCCTTCGTACATGTGGAAACGGCCTTTCATCATCACGACTGGACGACCTTTAATGGTTCCGACCAATAGTTCACCTTCATGTCCTTCTACTGTGGACACTGGAAAATGCGGAATATCCTGATAAGCAATACTTACGCCATCTTCAATCAGTTCTGCCAGTACGCCAAGACCTGAACCCAAAATCAAACCGACTTCCGGCTTGATGGAGCTTTTGCTTTGAATATAAGATGCTGCTTCCGAAATCATTTGTTGGTTTAATGCTGTCATGCGATGTATGTTCCTCCTTGAGTTGAAACGATCCGTCTTATGTATAACGGCGTTTGGATGTATTCAATTTATTTTATCCTAAATCGGCCCAATGTTCCGCATTTATTTGTGAAGGCCATGCGTCAAAATCTATCTTGCCCTCGGATGATGGGTTTCATAGATTTCTTTCATGGTTTTGCGACCATGATTGCCATATTGTTGTCCAGGCTGCTCCACATGACCCAGCATGTCTTGAACCGCACGTGTATCCGCCCCATTGGCAATCAGGTGTGCTGCAAAGGAGTGACGCAGCGTATGCGGCGTAATTTCTTCCGAGATTCCTGCGTCCACCGCCGCTTTTTTGAGCAGCTTCCAGAAGCCCTGCCGGGTTAAACGTCTGCCAGATACATTCACGAATAGTGCCTGCTCGTCCGAATCGGTTTTGAGCAACTTGTTGCGGAATTCCTCCACATATACACTTGCCCAATGTGCAGCTGGTGCACCAATGGGAAGAATGCGTTCCTTGCCCGCCCCACCACATCGTATAAAGCGCATCCCTGGCTGTACATCCCGAATGTCAAGGGCAATCAGTTCCGAGACCCTAATGCCTGTAGCATATAACAGTTCAAGCATCGCTCGATCTCTCACACCCTGCGGTGAACGAGTATCAGGCGCTGTCAGCAGTTGTTCGATCTCTTGGATACTTAACACCTGTGGTGGCGTCTTGTCCGCCTTGGGAGCTTCCACATCAAACGTAGGGTCCTGTATAATATCACCCCGTCGCATCAAAAAATGAAAGTAGGAGCGCAGAGATACGATGCTGCGGGCAATGGTTGCATTGGCACGTCCTGCCTGTTTGAGCTGACCTGCAAACAGGACGACATGTGTACGTCTGACCTGGTCGGCTTCGCGTATGCCATATTCCTTATCTGCAAATTCAATGAACTTGTCCACGTCTCGGAGATACGATTCAAGCGTGCTGCTCGACATCCCTTTATCATCTTCCAAGTATAAGGCATAGGCGTGTATCGTCTGTTTCATGTACAACGCTCCTCAACTGACAGATCTGCCGCTCTGGCAGACTGCTCCCGTATTTGCATCCCTGGCTGTTCGAAGCTACTCCCCGTACCAATAGAACAAACGGAGACGCTCTGCCATCGTAGGACGTCCTTCTCCATTACCCGGCCAATCCGTTTCCTGAAATACTTTGATTGCATTGCCAGTCGGCATCTGATACTGATCCACAGGTGAGATCCAGCCATTAAACAGATCCAGAACATGATAGAACAGATAAACTAATGCAGCAAAAAATATAATAAATCGAATAAAACGGAGCCCTCTCCGCACTGATATAATCATGGGCGCGTCCCCTCCTGATTCGAATCCGGTATTGTCCTTGAATCAGGGTATGTCCATAAACACAGGTTTATGCCATTCGGGGGAAACTCCAGATCATGTCCGGTGCCAAAAAAGCTCTCCCGTCAAAACCGCCGGTGAGAGCTTGAAGATATGCTATGTTATTCTTCATCTTTGGGTTTCTGTTCATTTTTAGCTTTGCAACGATAACAAATTCCATGAAAGTCCAGTCGGTGATCTACTACCGAAAAGTTGAATTCCCGCTCCAAACGCTCTTCAAGCGGTCCAAGCCAGTCTTCACGTATTTCATCCATACTTCCGCATTGAACACAGATTAAGTGATGATGGTGATGCTTGGATGTATCTCCGCGCAGATCATAACGCGCTACACCGTCGCCGAAGTTGATTTTCTCTACAACATGCAGCTCACTCAGCAGTTCGAGGGTACGGTACACGGTTGCCAGACCGATTTCGGGAGCCTTTTCTTTAACGAGCATGAATACATCTTCTGCGCTCAGATGATCTTCTTCATTCTCAAGAAGTACTCTTAAGGTGGCTTCCCGCTGGGGCGTTAATTTATATCCTTGGGACTGTAGTTGCTGCTTAATTTTATCAATCCGTGCTTCCATTTTCTCCCTCCCCCTAGGAAATCACTGCACACTGCAACTTAACCCACTCTTTTCATTATAGGGGGAGTGCGTAATTAAAGTCAACATTTTACACTATACGGTGCACGTTAGGCCGGTAGTAACATTGGCGTGACCCAACGCATCATTGCAGGTGTAACCCATGTTTCAAAAGACGCCACGCCGAGCAGCAATGCAGCCATAACCAAAGTTAACACTATATATGAAGCAAAAGGCCTTTGTCGACCAGGTGTTCGCTGCATCAAAACACGATTACGAATGATGTATAACGAGAACGTCATCGCCGCTACACTGCAGATCAGGAGGATCGGAATGACAAATAGATTATGCGGTGCCACGGACACCAGTGCAAACAGTAGCCCTTTCCAGGAATACTGTCCAACAAGGTACCCCACTGTGAATCCAATGAGCACACCTTTCAAAAAATCCAGAACCAGTATACCGGGTAGTCCAACGACGGATAAACCCAGAATAAAGATCAGACCCACCCATTTCAGATGGAGCATGGCAATGTCCCAATATGCCCCGGTCTCAGTCACTTGTGCACTGTGCTGCACGGTCATGAAGAAATTACCGAGATAACCCTCCAGATCCTGACGTTGCTCGAGAGACAATGCGTTCACCATGAGCGCGCCAAAAATGACGCCGACCAGAAACAAGACGGCCACGAATACATATAACGAAGTCTGACCTTTAAATGTAAAGTAGGAAGAGCGCATACAGGTACGAGTCCCCTTTCCGGTATCATGCTGCAAGGATTCTCATTTACATCCTCATAGTCATTCTTATGAACCGGAATGCACCTGTATGACTTCTTGTCCAGATTGGACCTCTGTATAGCGAAAGCTATATGAGTTGAACTAAAGATTATTTACACCGGTCACTCCGAGGCTTTTTCCTGAACAGCAACCTTTCCGTACGTACCGCCACCTCCGGAGGACAGCTCCAGTTGTCCGTTCCGTGCAGCCACAATCAAGCCTGCCAGCACAGGTCCAACAACCGCAGCAAGCTCTTCCTCACGCGTGCGATGAAGTACGTTCATTTCTGTACCAAAATGGTCCAGTAGCTGGCGCAGTTTGGCTTTGCCAAGTCCCGGGATGAACTCCAGTGGCACCTGATAATGATAGGCTGGTCTGTTTGCAGGAACATGAGGATTCTCTCGATCAGAGATCGCCAGGATGCGATCCAGCACCCCCTGCACCAGCTTCAGACTGCCACAGTGCGGACAGCGCTCTGCTGACATCGCTTGCTCATCCATAATGCTGCCACATGCTGCACAGTAGGTACGATGATATTTGCCCAGCCTTGGATTCAGTCCATAATTGGCCGCAATTTTCCTGCCGGCTTCTCCTTGAAGTGCCATACGGAATTCATCAAAAGAAGGGGCAGCAACTTGCAGCTCGTTATACTCCCGTCCAATCTTACCGAGCGAATGAGCATCCGAATTGGTCAGAAACGGTACATGATCCAACTCCCGAATATAACTGGCCATGGATGAGTCCGAGCTTAACCCCAGCTCTACCGCATCCACGAGACGGGTATCCAGTACATCGCCCATACGGGACGCCGTACTGCCATAGATGCCTTTATGCGGTGTAAATACATGTGCAGGAACAATAAGTCCACCACGTGCCTTAATCTCCGCCTGCATCTCAAGAGCGGGCACGTAGACCCGCTGAGAACTGAGATTCACATTTTTCATATAACGTTTCATCCAGTCCGTGAAGGACTTCATCGTTTTCAAATCACGGAAGTACGCCAGCATATGGAACTCACGCATTCCAGGCTCGCGCAACTCAATCTCTGTACCCAGCAGAATGGTCGTGTCCTGGTAGGCAATACCGCCGCCCTCAATCTCGGACATGGTGCCACTCTCCAGCAATTGCTCAATATCCATCTGTACAACCGGAGAATGACAATCAATAACACCAAGTAAATGAATTCCTTTGCGATCCGATGCTTCCCGGGCAATATTCTCAAATGTCAGATCACGACTACCACTGATTTTAACAGCCTCACCCCGAGAGGTTCGTCCAATGTGGATATGCAGGTCTGTATAACAGGGCTTCCACGTCGTGGACGTTTCCAGTTCGTCTTGCATGCCTAGAACCGTCCTGTCGTTCTGTAAAGGTCCCACGCGTACACGGCCATCATCGTTTTGGCATCGCTAATCCGGTTCTCGTCCATAAGCGCATAGGCTTCCTCCAGAGTTATTTCGGCAACTTCAAGGAATTCATCTTCGTCCAGCGCCATGTCCCCTGCTTCCAACTCTTCAGCGATGTAAAGATGAATGATCTCATCTGCGAACCCCGGTGACGTGTAAAACGAACGCAAATGACGCAGCGACTTGGCTACATATCCCGTCTCTTCTCGCAATTCACGTGCTGCGGCAACTTCCGGCTCTTCTCCCGGGTCCAGTTTTCCCGCAGGAATCTCCACTTCGGTGCGTCCCATTGCCTGACGATACTGATCCACAACAAGCATGCGATCCCCATTCAGAGCGAGTACAGCTACCGCTCCAGGGTGCCGGATTATCTCACGTGTAGCCGTCTGGCCATTCGGTAGTTTAACGGTATCGACTTGAAGCGAAATTACTTTGCCCTCGAAGATTGGCTTAGTGGATACGGTCACTTCATCTAGTTTTGGATTGGCAGGTTGCGCCGCGTGGATGGATTGGGCAGATTGGTTTGGTTTCATTGGTTCTTCAACTCCATATCGTAGGATTATATATTTGGTTAATGTATATATCTCTGATTTTGGGCATATGGTGAGCGTATAGAACTCTCACAGCAAATATAAACGAATCAGGGGGACTTTCAATGAATAGTTATATGACGCCTCAATCCTTACACGTGGTAGGACAAGCCCGGCAAGTACAGCTCATACTCAAACAATGGTTGCGCGAGTGGGGCCCGGATGCCAAGTTAATCGATCTCCTCGCTGGACGCAAATGAATGGGTAATCGATCCATTGTTTCATTTTTGACCCTAAATTAACTCCCTTGAAATATAACATGAATTCACAAAAAGTCCGAATCCGTACAAACCGGGTTCGGACTTTTGTTTAACAACATGTGAGGTAACATGTGCTCTATATTATTTCTTGTCAGCTGCCGTTTCCTGAATAATAGCTACGACTACCTGGGATAACTTCACAATGTCTTCGGCACGAATACGTTCTTTGGTTGTATGAATATCTTCATACCCTACCGCCAGATTCACTGTCGGAAGGTCGAATCCGTTAAAGATATTGGCATCACTGCCGCCACCGGAAGCAAACGTACTTGTCTCCAGCCCAATACTGCGGATGGCACGCTGTGCAAGTTGTACAACTTCGTGTTCATCATGGAAGCCAAATGCAGGGTAAAGGATCTCACTTCTGAATTCAGCTGTTGCACCGTATTTGCGACATGTCGTTTCCAACGCGTCACGCATCTGTGCAACCTGCAATTCAACTTTCTCCTGCACAATACTGCGAGCTTCCGCTTCAAGCTGTACAAAGTCACATACCACGTTGAGTGCTGATCCACCTTGGAATTTACCGATGTTCGCTGTTGTCTCATCATCAATTCTGCCCAGTGTCATCGCAGCAATAGCTTTTGCGGCAACCTGAATGGCGCTGATCCCGTCTTCCGGATTCACGCCAGCATGGGCGGACTTACCATAGATGCTCATTTGAATTTCAGCTCTGGCTGGTGCAGCAACACAGATCGTGCCTACAGCTCCATTAGAATCCAGCGCATAACCGAACTCGGCATCGATATCCTTCGGATTCATTGCACGTGCGCCCACCAGGCCAGACTCTTCGCCGACCGTAATGACAAATTGAATTTTACCATGTGGAATCTTGTTTTCCTGGATCACACGAATCGCTTCAAACAATGCCGCAATCCCTGCTTTGTCATCTGCTCCCAGGATCGTTGTTCCATCACTGCGGATCCAGCCATCTTCACCCAGTTCAGGCTTGATTCCCTGTCCCGGCGTCACGGTGTCCATATGACATGTGAAAAAGATCGGTGCAACCCCTTCAGTTCCTTCAGCTTCCCAAGTAATGACGAGGTTTCCGGCGCCATGTCCGGTTTGCTCCATGGTATCATCCTCATAGACATGAAGCCCGAGATCTGTAAACTGTTCTTTTAACACCTTGGAGATGTTCTGTTCATTTTTCGTTTCACTATCAATCTGCACCAGTTCCATGAACTGATCGATAACACGTTGTTGTTTAATCATAGGACTTTCCTCCCTCTCGTAGATACGGTACAATACAATTACTATGGCTTGTTTACTTTATGTTGAAAGGAGTTCTCTCATCATGCAAAAAAAGAAATGGTTCAAAATCATCATCTATCTCATGCTGATCGCCATGATCGGGTCCACCCTTTTCATAGCTCTCGAACCGTTGCTGTTTGGATAGCAACCTAAAGCCTTTCGACGACCTGTTTACAGACGTTGAAGGGCTTCTTTTTCCGTGACCCAATTAATTTGATATGGAAAAATACGATTAAAGTACGGAACAATCTCCTGCGCTACTTGCTCCACCGCATAGGACTTGCCCGTTATATCCTCCAGTGAGGTAACGCCATACTGTTCAATCCCACAAGGAACAATCCCCTGAAACCCTGCATGTTGAATGCCTGAGCTGATGTTAAAAGCAAACCCGTGACTGGTCACAAAACCGCGGCGGTGTTTGCAACGATTAAACTTGATGCCGATTGCAGCAATCTTCATATCACCAATCCACACACCCGTGTAACCCTCTTTGCGTCCAGCTTCAATGCCCTGGTCTGCGAGATAATCCATAAGCACCTGCTCAAGTTTCCGCAGATAGCCGTGCAGATCCAGGTCTTCATCCCGACCAAGAATCAATAACGGGTAACCTACCAACTGGCCCGGGCCATGATAAGTAATATCACCGCCACGGTCAATTTGAAACAAAGAAATCCCTTGCTCACGCAACTCTTCCGGACTGAGAAGCAGATGCTCCGGATGATTTTGTGAGCCGATCGTATACGTTGGTGGATGCTGTAAAAGCAGCATCTGCTCCGCTCCCTCGCCCTCGTCCAATCGCTGCACAATCGCTTTCTGGCGGTTCCAAGCCTCTTCATAATCAAGCATTGGTATGTATGCAACATCCAGCGGCTTGCTCATGATTCCCCACACCCTTCTGCTTCAGGTTCAGTGTACAATTGAGCACCTGTCCGTAGACAGCAGGAAAAGTGCACGGCCTCCGGCACATACACTTTCCCGACAACTATTTACTTAATACACCTTGGTCTCCATGGTATATCCTTCAAGGTTTTCTTTGACACGTTGCAAGAAACGTCCGCTGATTACACCATCCAGGATTCGGTGATCCAACGACAGACACAGGTTAGCCATCGAACGAACAGCGATCATATCATTAATAACCACTGGTTTCTTGACAATCGACTCGAATGTAAGAATCGCTGCCTGTGGATAGTTAATGATTGGCTGGGACAGGATCGAACCAAATGAACCGGTGTTGTTCACCGTGAACGTACCACCTTGCATATGGTCCAGCTTCAACGTACCTTCACGTGTTTTGCGAGCCAGTTCATCCACTTCACGGGCCAGACCTGCTATATTTCGCTGATCGGCATGTTTGATTACGGGTGTAAGTACGGAATCTTCGGTTCCTACCGCCATGGACAGGTTAATGTCCCGTTTGACGATAATTTTGTCCACTGCCCATACCGAGTTCATGATTGGGTAGTCTTTAATCGCGTTAACGACTCCCTTCATCATGAAGGACAGATATGTCAGATTGATGCCTTCCTTACGCTTGAACTCATCCTTGAGTTTATTGCGCAGCATCACAAGATTGGTTACGTCCACTTCGATCATTGTCCATGCATGCGGGATTTCCGATACGCTTTGACGCATATTCCGGGCAATGGCATTACGCACAGGGGTAACATCGATGAAATACTCCGATCTTCCCTGGCCGCCACCTTCCACTTCGATCTGTGGAATTTTCGGACTTTCGGTTAGATGAATGCCTGAATGTCTCACAGGAACACCTGCATCAGACGCTGAGATCGCTTCTCCAGCGGTTAAACCCATTTCTCCATTTCCACGATTCACTCCGCTGAATGGAGAAGCAGACGGCACACCAGAAGGTGTTTGCTGTGCTACAGGAGATGATGCTGGTGCAGACGATCCAGCCGCGTTACCTCCCTGTGCAACAAATGTCAGCACATCTTTGCGGGTAATACGACCACCGGCACCGGTGCCTTGGATGCTTTGCAAGTTCAAGCCATGCTCTGCTGCCAAGGATTGCACTGCCGGGGAATACCGATTACGCATCGGCTGGTTCGGATCATGTCCTGCTGTATTTGACGCGGCAAGAGGAGTGGGGCTCGCATGTTGCTGCACTTGCTCCTGTTGCTGCGATACTTGTGTTACTTGCTCAGCCGCTTCTTCGTCAGAAGCTGCGACCTGCATGCGGCAGATTGCTTCACCAACAGCAATCGTTGTGCCCTCTTCCACCAAAAGGTCACCCATAATTCCATCCACAGTGGATGGAATCTCGGCATTAACTTTATCAGTGATTACTTCACAGATCGGCTCGTACTGTTCCACACGGTCGCCCGGTTTTTTCAACCATTTGCCTATGGTAGCCGAGACCAGCGATTCCGCCAATTGCGGCATAATGACCTCGATCCATTTCATACGTTCAGCCATTTGATTATCACTCCAAACTTTACTTTTAAACGATCCAAAAAACGAAATTAAAACTCGGCAAGTGTACGCATTGCTGCTTTGGCTTTGTCCTTGCTCAGCATGTAGAATTTCTCCAATGTTGGGCTAATTGGCATGGCCGGCACATCAGGTCCGCAGAGACGCTGAATCGGTGCATCCAGTTCAAATAGACATTCCTCACTAATAATCGCGGCAACTTCGGCACCTACACCACCCGTTTTGTTATCTTCGTGTACGATCAGCACTTTGCCTGTCAGACGAGCGGAAGCAATAATTGCTTCACGATCCAACGGTTGCAATGTGCGCAGATCGAGAACGTGTGCTGTAATGCCTTCTTCACGCTCCAGCTCCTCAGCAGCCTGCATGACAAAATGCAGCGGCTGACTGTAACCGATCACCGTAATATCCGCACCCTCACGAAGTACGTTGGCTTTACCAATCGGAACGATGTAATCATCTTCAGGCACATCTTCCTTGATAAGTTTGTAGCATTTTTTATTTTCAAAAAAGAGTACCGGGTCCGGGTCGCGAATAGCGGCCTTCAGCAGTCCCTTAGCATCGTATGCCGAGTAGGGAGCTATAATTTTCAGACCAGGCGTACCAAAGAAAATCGATTCCGGACATTGGGAGTGATACAACCCACCGAAGATCCCGCCACCAATCGGCGCACGGATAACAATCGGACAGCTCCAGTCATTGTTGGAACGATAGCGAATTTTTGCCGCTTCACTAATGATCTGGTTGGTTGCTGGCAACATGAAGTCCGAATATTGCATTTCGGCAATCGGCTTCATGCCATACATCGCTGCACCAATCGCAACACCTGCAATAGCAGATTCAGACAATGGTGTGTCCATCACTCGCATTTCGCCAAACTGATCTTGCAGCCCTTTAGTTGTGGTAAACACACCACCTTTGAGACCTACGTCTTCACCAAGGATAAACACATTTTCATCCCGTTCCATCTCTTCTTTCATCGCGAGACGGATTGCATCAATATATTCCATCACTGCCATACTTACCGTCCCCCTTCTTCGCTGTCCGCATAAACGTGCGTCAGAGTGTCCTCAGGTTTAGGATATGGCGCGTTGTCTGCATATTCAGTTGCTTCTTTCATTTCCAGCGCAAGCTGGGAAGCCAGATCCGCATCCCGGGCTTCGTCCCAGATGCCGCAATCGATCAAGTAGTTCTTCATACGAGGAACGCCATCTTTCTTCCAGTTCTCCTCAACTTCCTCTTTGGTCCGGTAAGCCAGATCATTATCGGAGGTGGAGTGAGGTGACAACCGATACATCATCGCTTCAATCAGTGTCGGGCCTTCTCCGGCTATGGCACGGCGACGCGCTTCCTTCACTGCAGCATATACTTCTAATGCATCGTTACCATCTACACGAAGTCCGGGGAACCCGTATCCTTGTGCTCGATCGGATATTTTGCCGCTCAACTGTTTGTGAATCGGTACCGAAATTGCATATTGATTGTTCTCACACATAATAATGACAGGCAATTTATGCACACCTGCAAAGTTGGCTCCCTCATGGAAGTCACCCTGATTGCTTGATCCTTCGCCAAACGTAACAAAAGAAACAAATTCTTGCTTCTTCATTTTGGCAGCCAGTGCAAATCCAACAGCGTGCGGAACCTGTGTTGTAACCGGGCTGGAACCCGTCACAATCCGCAGCTTTTTGTGACCGAAGTGACCCGGCATTTGCCGACCGCCACTATTCGGATCTTCTGCCTTCGCAAAAGCAGACAACATCAACTCACGCGGAGTCATGCCTACCGCCAGTACAAAACCGTAATCGCGGTAATAAGGTAAATAATAATCGTGATCCCGATCCAGACCAAAAGCAGCGCCTACTTGCGCAGCTTCCTGTCCTACACCGGATACGTGAAAGTTAATTTTGCCAGCCCGTTGCAAGAGCAAGCAACGCTCGTCAAACTTACGCGCGAGCAGCATGTATTTGTACATATCCAATACTTCACCATCGCTAAGTCCCAGCTGTTGATGCCGGTGGACCGCGTCTGCAGTACCTTGTGAACTCATATGAGGTACCTCCTTTTAATCAGAGCCTGTGCCACTCTTACTACCCGATCTTATAACCTGGTACTAAGACTTGGCTTAACCTTATTATAATCCCTTTTACCCAAAAAAGGAAAGGACCTTTCTCATAAGCTTGTTTGGCTTACATTCCAATGGCCTTTCCATCGACCGCCAACATGGCTTCACCCATAATTTCCGACAGAGAAGGGTGCGGATGAATGGTTTGTCCGACTTCCCAAGGTGTGGCATCCAGCATCTGAGCCAGAGAAGCCTCAGCGATCAATTCCGTCACATGGGTGCCAATCATATGTACCCCCAATATATCATTCGTCTTGGCATCTGCGATCACCTTCACGAATCCATCCCGACTTCCGTGAATAAGCGATTTGCCAATAGCCGAAAATGGGAACTTGCCTGTTTTAATATCATAGCCACGTTCTTTGGCTTCACGCTCGGTGAATCCGATGCTTGCTGCTTCCGGACGTGTGTACACACAGCGCGGGATACGGTGGGATTCTACGGCATGTACCGTTTCGCCCGCCAGATGATCGACAGCGAGAATGCCTTCATGACTTGCGGCATGTGCAAGCTGTAAACCGCCGATGCAGTCACCAATGGCGTAGATGTGACCTTCACCGGTCTGTAACTGTTTGTTCACAGCGATGAACCCACGCTCCAGTTTGATATCTGTATTTTCGAGTCCGATATTTTCGACATTAGCTTGACGTCCAACCGACACGAGCATTTTCTCCGCTCTTAGCGTTTCCTGCTTATCTTCACCAAGCTGCACATCAATCTGAATGCCCTCTTGATCCGTGTTATATGTTTCGGTTAGAACGGTGGCACCTGTCAGGAAACGGACACCTCGTTTGCCGAGCAATCGCTGCATTTCTCTGGCAACATCCTCATCCTCGGCAGGCAACACATGAGCAGCTGCTTCTACTACTGTGATGTCTACGCCAAAGTCATTCAGCATGGATGCCCACTCCAGTCCAATCACACCCCCACCGACAATGACGAGTGATGTAGGAAGTTCATCCATACGCAGTGCTTCGTCGCTGCTCATTATGAATTTTCCGTCCGGTTCCAGGCCCGGCAGCACACGAGGACGCGAACCAGTGGCAATGATGAGATTGGTTGGAACTACCGTATCCATCTCGCCATCTTCAAACTCCACAGCGACTGCTCCGCTCTGTGGTGAGAAGATGGATGGTCCGATGACGCGACCTTTCGCGTGTACAACCTGGATTTTATTTTTTTTCATCAAATACTGAACGCCCTGATGGAGCTGTTCGACAATTGCATCCTTGCGCGCCTGTACTTTGGGAAATACAAGGGTAGCTCCAGCTGTCTCGATACCATACGTCTCACTCTCCTGAATCTCAGCGTATACTTCCGCACTTTTCAGCAAAGCCTTACTCGGAATACAGCCACGATGCAGACAGGTACCGCCAAGCTTGTCCTTCTCAATGATAACAACCTGTTTTCCCAGCTGTGCAGCCCGGATCGCGGCTACATATCCACCAGTTCCTCCTCCAAGAATTGCAACATCACATGTAATTGGCATCTCTCATGCTCTCCTCTATGAATCAAATTTCAATATAATTTATGATAGCTTAAATCATGGTTTAGCTTATACCCTCTATATGCCATTGTACTCTCCTTGAGCGGTCAACTCAAAGTTTGAACCAATCACACATGGACAGCCTATGCATTCCAAGCTATGATGGAATCAGGTATGATCTGTAAGCGTAACCTTTATTTAATGTCGACTTTGGCAGAAAGGGTATAATGCTCATGAATACAAGATTGGTCTTTGCGCGATTTTTGGCAATTGTTGTTCTGGTCATCCCCGGGTTAATGGCAATGAAGGGTTTTCTGATGATGAAAGATGCCCTGTTCCTATATTATGCCGAGCACGGGAACGAACTGATTTCACCAGGATTCCAGTGGCTTTCCTTTGGCGGTGGACTTGTCCTTTTTGCCGCAGGTATGAGTTTTCTGGGAGGCTGGATCCTGTTCCGTGACCGCAAGCGTAATTATGTAGGTCCCCGTTTCCGGTCCAAAAGTGTACCCGAAAAAGCAGAGACGCCCGGAAGGACTCCATGAGTCCGGGCTTTTTGTGTGTTTATACAACACACCGCCTACTTTACATAGACAGGATGGATCATCATGGTATCATTTCTAATCACGTTACAACGATTGCTCAAAGGCATTTTCCATGCGTTCAAAGACCCTAAGTTTCTGGCTCTGTTCGCGTTAACGGCAGCAACGTTGCTGTCAGGCACTTTATTTTACACTCGTGTTGAAGGTCTGCACTGGATCGATGCGTTATACTTTTGTGCGGTTACCCTGACTACGGTGGGACATCCTGAATTTGTGCCAACCACCGGATTCAGCAAAGCCTTTACCGTAATCTACATGTTTGCAGGCATTGGTCTCACCTTTGCCATGATTGCCAGAATTACAGCAGGTATTCTGTTCCCTCGCAAATTAAAGACAGAAGAGGACCCGGAGTAATCTCCGGGTCATTCGTATAAGGCATCCCGCAGTTTGGTAGACATACGTGATTCTTTGGAAGAAGACTTCAAGATCGTTCTACGCAAGGTAAGGTTACTTGCCTGCAGTCTCTCCGCTTCTGCGAACAGTTCTGCAAATAACGCCTGCGCCGCTTCATTTAGAGATCCCTGTTCTTTTAGGCTTTCATATCGCTCTTGAAGTGATGTTAATGCTTCACTCATACTAAACACCTCTTTTCACAACTCCTGTTAACTAGCTGCCGTAACCAATACCTTAACAATCCATATAGTAACACAAAGCTGCGCAGATTAGTTCTGGCTCTTTCCAAAGATTTTGTGGTACTCTGTAAAGGTCGCTTTTTTTGTTGAATCCCGTATGTGAGAGGAGTAGCAGCACCGTGCAAACAGGACGTATTACCGTAATTACTGGACCCATGTTCAGTGAAAAATCCGGTGAACTCATTCGCCGTTGTCAGAAATTAATACAATTTGGCCGTAAAAAGGTTGTGGCCTACAAACCAGCCGAGGATAATCGGTTTGCCCAGGACGAGATCGTAAGCCGAATTGGTTATCGACTCCCTGCCCATTCCATTCCCCGGCAATTAACCCCGGAATCCGTAGAAATGATCTTGAACCAAACCATAGATGCTGATGTTGTTGCATTTGATGAAGTACAATTTTTCAGCAGTGCCATTATGGAACTTGTCTCGGAGTTAGCGTATTGTGGCAAACATGTCATTGTGGACGGACTTAATATGGATTACCGTGGTAAGGAATTCGGATATGTCGGCGGTTTGCTTGCCATGGCAGACGACATTGAGAAACTCTCGGCTTTCTGTGCGGTATGTGGCAGCCCGGATGCAGCCTTTACGCAACGTATCGTCAATGGGGAGCCTGTTACCTTGGGTCCGGTTGTCATGATTGGCGATTCAGAAGCTTACGAGCCACGCTGTCGTTGCTGCTTCATTCCTCCTCACAAAGTTGAATGCTCATCATAATTTCTAAAAGATCGATCTTAGATTTCTTCCAAAAAGGCCCCTTGGGGCTTTTTTTGTTATAGAAGTAACATCGCACAAAAAAGCACCGCTTCGCAGCGATGCTTCCAGAGTCACTTCCCGCTAGTCCCGGGAAACAAAATATTTGTTGGTCATGTAGTAAGCGTCACCACGCGACGTTTCCACCATTCCTTTTTTGGCATCCAAAAATACAATTTCTTTACACTTTGTACAGTACCATTTTGTGCGCTTGTATGGGGATTCCGTCACATAAGCCGTGCCACATTTACAATCAATCTTCATTAATAACTCGGTTGATTTATAAGCACTGGACAAGCGTTCCAGGTTATCCTGCTGCTGTGTAGGCATAATGGTCTGTTGATAATCCGATAAATGATTTTGAACCTTGAAGTCTGCTACCAATCCTGCATTCAATCCAAAAAACTCCTTGCCGATTTCGGTCACGAAGCGCTTCTCATTTCTGTAGCAATCCAGCCACTCAATAATCTGCTTATTAGACAGTGGAACCGTACCCTTGATACCGCTGTTTAAGGTGTAGGTCATGATGTATAAAGTATCGTCTTGTCTACCTGAGTACATTAGAATCCTCCTTCGAATACATTTGCTAATGTACTACAAAAACGCGCATAAATCAAAAAAATCTTATTTCCTGAGCGCATCTCTTCTTATTAAATGGGAAACATTCCACGTTCATCCGCCAAAGACTTACAAGAACTGCATACACCTGAAACATTTCCCTGTGGCGCCGCATAATGCACGACCGATTTAACGTTTTTCTTGCATATGGAACAGTAGTGCCTCCTTTCCTTTTTTGGGATATAGTCCGATAGCTTAACCACGTTTTTGTTCGGTCGGAATCGTTGTAAGAAACCCGGCCATTTCATCTCGCTTCACTCTTTCTTGTTCGTCTACTTCGTAGTCATTTTTTTCTCTGGGCTAATAATCATCTCGTCTTTTTTTATGTATACGATTCCAAGTTGTGCGTGCCTATCTCATAATCTATTCGACGTTTTGGGCGTTTTTCCTGTTTTTAATCTCTACACATATAAAAAAAACCGACAGAACCTGCTCTCCTTTTTTCGGAAGAACAGTATTTTAGTCGGTTCCAGCCTTATTTATAAAAAGTTCCCAGAACGTCCAGCTCTGATGAGCGCTCAATTCGAAATGGATAGATATAACCCTGATTCATTCGGGTAAATTTGCGGCTCCACAGATCCAGTCCCGATGTGAACTGATAGGCCTGATATATAAACTTGGAGCAGTAATTGCGCTCAATACTGCGCAGATTGGTCTGCAAACGGTAGAATTTTACCTGCTTGTAATGGTCATGTACCCACCCGGCTGCTTTCATTCCTGCCTCATTCAATCTGGAACGGAATACAATGAAGCGATCTCCTTCATAAAACCTCGTGAGATACCACTCTAATGAATCAGCAAATACAGGCCCATAAGGGTGCACATGATACACCTTGCCGTCGAGACCAATAATGCCCATATGCCCGGCATAATAAGTTGATTCCGAGCTTGGCGTGTACACAATATCCCCTGGCTCTAGTTTCATTTCGCCCAACACGTTAATAGGCAAGTCCTGATGCAGCCGTTTGGCTGCTGAACGTTCACGCCGCCCTTCAACCAACAAGCGATGAAGCGCACCAGCAAGTGCAAGATACATTTCAGACCATTTGATCTTTTTTTTATCAGATCGTTTGAACCACCGCTGGATGAAGGTGAAACCTCGTTGTGGCTGTGATCCCTTTTTCATACGCTGCACTCCACTCTGATCTAGTTATTATTTCTTGATGTTATTCTACAGTTTCTCAGGCTTATTATAGACATTTGATAGTGTATATTCAATTCGTTAGCCGTTGTGTCTGGTGAAATTATGCCTTCTTATTAACCATTTTATGCAAAAAAAGATGACTTCGGGATTAAATTAACCCGAAGTCATCTTAACGTATGCAAATGCAGACCTTTATTCTTCTACAACACCAAGGGCTTTATTTTTCTCTTTAAAGCGACTGTTATGGGAAGAAACATAAGCCACTTTTTCCGCTTCAGGGTCCATGTATAGCTTCGCACTGTTTACCGCTAGGGCTGCATCTGTGAAAGTACCCGCAATCAGGTACAGTTTGCTACCATAATCTACAAAATCGCCTGCGCCAAACACGCCGGGAATATTAGTTTGCAATCTCTCCGTTGTAGTGACATGCCATTCGCCAAGATCAAGTCCCCAATCCCGGATTGGACCAAAGTCACTCTTCATGCCGTGATTTACAATGACAGCATCTACTTCAAGCAGTTCAGTTTCGCCTGTGTCCACGTGTGAGATAGTCACCTGTTCAATCACATCACCACTCATACTATGCAAGGTCTCTACCGCATATGGTGTACGGACATCTACAGAGGATTCTCTCATACGCAGTACATTACGCTCCAACCCGCCAAAGCGGTCACGACGATGCACAACCGTAACTTGCTCTGCCAGGGCTTCCAGTTCATTCGCCCAGTCCACAGCAGAGTCGCCTCCACCCGAGATCAACACGCGTTTACCACGGAATGGCTCCAGTTCTTGCACGGTATAGTGGAGATTGCTAACCTCGTAACGGTCTGCACCTTCAAGCTCCAACTTGGCCATTTTATATATACCATATCCGATTGCCATAATGACGGTACGTGTCCAGTGTTGTTCACCTGTTGCAGAAGTTAACAGAATCGTGCCATCAGGTTGACGCTCGAATCCTTCGATCTGTTGTTCAAATACGAGGGTTGGCTCAAAAGTTCTTGCCTGTTCTTCCAATTGTTTAATCAGATCTTCACACAGAATTGGCGTCACACCCCCGACATCCCAGATCATTTTCTCCGGATAAAAGAGCATGCGACCTCCCAATCTGTCACGTGCCTCAATCAACTTGGTCTTCATATCTCGCATGCCGCTATAAAAGGCAGAGTACATGCCCGCAGGGCCACCGCCGATAATGGTTACATCATAAAGTTCCAACTGCTGATTCATATTAAAAATACCTCCGTTAATTCGATCCAGAACATCGAGTATTTGATATCGATTCTCATTATCACTTAAATCCTAGTGTAATGGTAATCTTATCAAATTACAATGGCTAAAAAACAAACATTTCTTGCACAAAAATTTCACGAACAAATCCGCTCTTTACTATTGGGCTCTTGGAGCCGCCAACAGCTTTTCAACGACAAAATCAATTTGTTTATTGATTGAATAGATATCCGAATAGTAGAAGAAATCAAAATCAATTTCAATTAGGCGACCTTCTTTAACAGCCGGGATGCTGCTCCATATTGGATCATCCGTAAGGTTATCTGCCCCTTCATACACCGAACGAAACACGTAGTCCCCGATATATTCAGGCAGTACTTCCATGGATAGATTAGAGCCTCCCGCTTCCGAAACTACATCAATTTTCTTTTGTACCACTTCAGGTGCTTTCATCCCCAAGTATTCATATAGTGCCTGAGATCCTCGGCCATATTGCTTGCTCTCTACAACGACCATACCTTTCAAACCGCCCTCCACAATGGAAACCGTTTTGTCCAATATGCCTGCATCTGCTAGTGTTTGCTTACTCTCTTCGACTTTGCTATTAAGATTATTGATTATTGTCTCAGCTTCCTGTTCTTTTCCAAAAATACTCGCTATACTCTGGAGTCTTTCTTCTGTTGTCATTTTCTCGTATGGAATATATACCGTAGGTGCGATATCCTTTAACAACGTATACGTCTCTTCAGAAGGAACAATGATCAGATCCGGATCAAGATCAATGACAGCTTCAGGATTCGGTTCGAACCAGGTACCTAGTGAATTTACACCTTCAAGCTCACTCTTGTAGGCAGCCCCGTTGAATACTTCAGATGTAGCAATTGGCTTAATTCCAAGCGCAACGACGTCTCCCTGGAGATATAGTACAACAACCCGTTTCGGATTCGCTGGAACAACTACGTCGCCCTTAACGGTTGAGACCGTGCGTGTTTCATTGTCTTTGTTTGTCTGGCTTCCTGTGTCTGATGATACTGCCGTACTGCTGTTATTGGAACTGGCACCCGTTCCTTCGCCAGCTGCTGGTGTTGTTGCTGTACCTGAAGAGCAGGCTGCGAGGAGCATCGTTATGCTCAATAATGCAACCATAATCATACTGGAACTTGTTTTTCTTCTTTTCATTGGTGTAGACCCTCCGTCTATATATTGATAATGATTCTCATAATCAATATATCCCGACTTCCATCTTCGGCCAATGGACGATTCAGAGATTACCAATGGACGATCCTCTGCTCTCGCTTCTTCTCTTATCTTTCTTTGATACTGAATCGGAGAGATTCCCACATGTTTTTTGAAGATACGACTAAAATAATACACATCCGAATAACCCACTTCTGCTGCGATTTCACTCAGCGTTGCATCAGATCGCACAAGCAGATTTCGAGCCTTGGCGATTCGAGTCTGAATTAAATAATCAATGGGACTGTAACCCGTCTGTCGTTTGAATTGCATGGATAAATGTCGGGAGCTGTAGTTAAACTGTTCAGCCAGGAAATCAAGCGTGACCTGTTCTCTATAATGATTCTGTATATAACGAAGTGTTTGTTTCACCGGGTCAGCAAGCTCTGTTTTGATCTCCTGCTCTGCCAACTGAACCATCATTTCATGAATGAACTGGTAAAATAAACTTTTGGTATGAAGCAGATCCAGACTGCCAGATTGAATCCATGCACCCTCAAGCTCATCAAGGTAACGTAATAACCCCAGCGGACTACTCGGTGCAAATCCATATTGCAAAGAGAACGGTGCAACTTCCGGCTGTGCCAATAACCACTTTTTACGATAACTAGGAAAGGCAAGGAATGCTCTGTAATAGAGCAGAATATATTCGAAATCTTCGTTGGTTTGGATATCCAGTGAAGATCCTTTGGCCCCATGAAGCATGTAGAACCGCTCTGCCTTGTATGTTTGTCCATCCAATTGAAGCACAGCCGATCCTCGAATCGTATATATAAAACCATTTGCCGGAAGTGTGTAGGAACTAAGTTGTGCCCCTGCCTCCATAACAATTCGGCGTATATCCAGAACCTTAACAGCGGCATGATTCCAGCATTTCATCTGTTCGTCTAATTGCATCGAATACTCTCCAATCCCAACCTCACCCGGAACAAAGGCCTTACAAGGTCATCATTCTGCCACACATCCGATAACATATGCGTAGCAGAGGTTCACTAATATACCTTTATTATAAATGATAATAATTTTCATTATCAACTGAAATTTAGAGTGGGATTGGATTTCATCTCATCAAGCACTTGTTAGACTTAATTTGGTTCAGAGATCTTCGTAAACCACGCGGCCAATTCCTCTGTTTGATCCAATGTTGCAATCGGGTCAAAGTACCATGAACGATCCGGGCTCCAGATAAACACACGATCATTTTTAACCGCATCCAGTGAACTCCAGACCGGTTTCGATTTCAACTCTTCCAGGGTCAGATTATCTGCTGTTAGAATAATGTAGTCTCCGGCAAACTCAGGAATCGCTTCCGATGAAACTTCAACCAGTTGATCCTTCATTAAGATCTCTTTTTTATCTGCAGGAGGATTCAAACCAAGCGCGCTGTAGACTGCCTGACCTCCCCGACCAAAATTATCACCAAAGGCCAACGGTGCTTTATCATAGAACTGCATGACCGACACCTCGGCCTGCGGATCAATTGCCTCACCAACACGTTTCTTGGCATCTGCAATTCTTGCGTCATAATCGGCTAACCATACCTCAGATTCTTTTTCTTTATTTAGCACTTCACCGAAATAGGCAATTTCTTCGTGGGTGTTTTTCAATTCGCCATAAGGTACAACCAAGGTAGGTGCAATCTTGCTAAAGGAATCAAATAAATCAGGATTACCTGTCACAATGAGATCCGGTTCAAGTTCCAACACCTTTTCGAGAGAGATGGTTTCATATTCACCAATATTCTGCACGCCCTCAAGTGATTTGATAAAATAAGGATTTTTCAGGTTCATCTCGGGTGTACCCACAGGTTTGATCCCCAGGGCGATCAGACTTCCCAGATACAAGTCAACCACAATCCGTTTAGGTTCAGCAGGGATTGTAATATCTCCCTTCACCGTTGAGATTATACGTGGTTCAGATGTTTTGGTGTGATTATCCGCTGTTACTGTGTTTGTGGAACTTGATGTACTTTTGCTTCCAGAAGCATCCCCGCTCGAATTACTGGCAACACCTGTTGAGCAGGCACTTAGCAGTAACGTAAGACTTAGTAAAATGCTAAGCAGCATTCCCGTTCTTGTCTGTCTGTTCATATTTATTGACCCTCCGTGTTTATATTGATAATGATTATCACCATCAGTATAAACATACCTTCCACTTCCACCTCTGAAAATGTCATTTCGCGCCACACCTGATGTCAGATCAGGCCAATTTAGAGGTGCTGAGGTCTTTTCTTTAAATTGCAGAGGAGAAAGACCTGTATGTTTCTTGAACATACGTCCCAAATAATATCCATCAGGATAACCGATGCCTGCTGCGATCTCATCCAATGTGGCGTCCGTTTGCAGCAACATCTCTTTGGCTTTGAACAAACGAAACTGAATCAGATAATCGATGGGACTGGTTCCAGTCGACTGTTTGAACTTGCGTGACAAACTTCTTGGGCTGGTGCCAATCATTTCTGCCAAAACATGAAGTGTAAGTGGCTGGGTGTACGAAGACTCTACAATTTCAATGACTTTGCTGACCTGATCCAACATACTTGGATAGCGATTGGATACACGAGGAATCTGTGATGAGATCTGCTCCACAAATGCATAGAACAAACTCTTGGCCTGAAAGTGCTGAATAGGGTTCTTTTGATCCCACAAAAAGTGCATCTTTTTCCATTGCTCATATAGAATGGTTGGCATATCGGGGGTAAAGCCATAGTTCATTTGGAACGGATTGATACGCTCCATTAACCTTCCCAGATCATTTCTCCCTCCACTAGGCAGGTTTGCTTTGTACATCAAGTAATATAGGCGCAATCCGGATTCGCCTGCTTGAATCACCAACTTACTCCCTTTTCCCCCATGGAAAATATAAAAGCGACTCACTTCATATGTTTGATTGTCAATCGTCACTCCAGCATCACCCTGAATGGTGAGTACAAAGGTACTTGTCGGAAATTTGTATTTCATCTCTTCATATGCCTCTAATTCCATGTAACGGATATCTGTTATACTCACCGCAGCATAGTTCCAGAGGATATAATAATCATTCCACATTTTGCTAACCCATCTCCGTCTACATAAATTGTGTCTGAACTTCCACTCACTTATTGATAACCATTATCAATTATTATGATGAAGTACGCAATACAACCGATCTCAATGAATCCATTCAGAAGAAAAAAGAGCTATTCAAATCCTTCTCTTAACATCCGATATATGTAAATAGAACCATGATAAAGCGGAGAAGGAGAACAGAGGATATGAATTCAATCTCATCTGCAACCAAAAGCAGTTTCACTCCCGGGAATCAAGTCTCCAATCGGGATAAAGAAATTCAGGGACTCATGCAGCAGAAGATCCGGCTCAATGAAGAAATGCAAGGTGTAAAAACCAATGACGAGTTGGATAACAAAACCAAAGCTCAGCGAATTAAATCCCTAACAAGCTCCATTTCCCAGATCGACAACCAGATTGCCCAAATTAAAGCTGAAGAATTGCAAGAAAAGAACAAATTAAGACAGCCTGAAAAGACTCAACAGCAACAACCCAAACCAACCGACGAGACACAAGCCCCTTCAATGGATCATCTAATTAAACATAGTCAGACTTATGATCAATTGGGTAAGCTGGTCGGTTTGCGTGATCGCATGCAGAGCTCCATTCAGACCACCGAAGGAGAAACCCGCTTTGACCGACTTGTTCTCGAGATCAATCCTCCCGCAAATGATCTTGATCTAGGCAAATCAATGATGTTGGAAAATTCAGAACGCACCGTCTTTCAGGCAAAGCGAGAGACCGTCCAGGACATCAACTCCCAGTTAAATAAGGTCAATCAGAAGATTGGGGAACTGGTGGAAGAGATCCATCAGCCCGTACCTAAAAAAGGAGTACAACCACCTATCTCTGCAACATCTGGAGAAGAAGAACAGGAAGTAAATGAAGGAAAGAAAACGGGAAGTAAGGAGCACCCATCAGATGGCGGAACCACAGATCAGGAATCAGGAAATGGTCCGCAAACTACGGCTTCTACATCTCCTGCTGCTTCATATCCATCCGTTGATATTCGAATCTGATACGCATTGATCAAACATACTTATATGTATACATACTGAGCTTAAAGATTAAAATCGCTCGTTTGCTACACAACCTTTGACTCGCATCCAATGATAGAACCGCTATTACAGGTGACTAACTCCTGATAAGTAGCGGTTTTTCTGTATTTTAACGTTATGGGTATAGAGGCGAAGCCTCAGCTTCCGAAGAAGCTTTCTTACAGAAAGCTTTTAGACCCACATCTTCAAGTTCTCTCTGTCCTCTACGTTCTCGAAATTTTATGTCTAGCACGGAGTAGTGGCGGTATCATTTGCACAGATGATACTTCCAGCAATCGCTTTACAACCTTTTTTGATGCGTGTGGCCTCATCAATAATCTGATCTATGTTTTCATAGTTTCGCTTGCTATTGGTTACAACGGCGATGGATACCGACACCAGAGGAATGGGCCGATTTAGCCCGGAACGTCCTTCCCCCAGAACATATTGATGATGCCAATCATGTTCGTTGTAAAATGTCTTTTTCATTTCCTCAAAACCTGAGATGACTTCCTCACTAATATATTTGTAATCATGGTGATTCAGGATCGTAATAAAATCATCACCACCGATATGTCCAAGAAAAGCTTCAGGGAGAACAAATAGCTTGCGAAGCAAGTTAGCTGTCGCCTGAATAAGCTGATCCCCCATTTTGAAGCCGTAGCTATCATTGTAGGATTTGAATTGATCGAGATCAACGTACAGTACGCTAAATTGGTCCATCTGAAGAGCCTGAGACAGCCTTTCATCTATGATATGATTACCAGGAAGACCAGTCAGCGGGTTCATAAAAATCGCCATTTCAGCCCGTACATCAGCAACAGCGAGTAGCAAACGCCGAATACTCACAGCTCCAAAGAAACTTTCTCCTGACGTGACCAACACAAGATCATATATATCCCCTTCATCTCGATCCATGGCTAGAACACTGACATCTGTAATCTGTTCCGAATAATCCACGACCAGTGCCTGCGTATTCATCACCAGTTCTACAGGACGTCCCATATACAGATTATAGCCATACTGGGTGCCAATCTGCTGAAAGAATCGGGGCCGCATCATTAATGACACATCCTTCTCCCCCATAACAGCTATACCTTCCAGACTAGGATTGGACTTGAAAAGATGATAGACGATATCACATTTTGTATCAGATTGTACTACAGGAATTGGTTCAGCAATCTCGCCTATTTGCGTAAACATACTATTCTACTCCTCTGTTCGTAGCATCTTATCCGAACTTTTTAAATATATATGTAGGTCTTTGTCAATGGTCACATCGTACCACTTTCTACTTGAAAAAGCGTTAACTGAGAGTAAAAGTTTATGAAATATTTCCTTTTCTAAACTTTGCTATAGTGAGCTTATTTTAATGCTTGATCTCAAAATTTTGAAGCAATCATGCAACACTAAATTTCATCATCATGTTCTGTGTTATTTCGTTATGCAAAAATACCGTCATTTACTGGATATCTTTAATCCAATAAATGACGGTATTCGTTGGCATATATTACAGAAGTTTATCGGCATGAAATGAACGAATTCAGATATAGGCCGCCAAAAATCCATTTGGCTAGAATCAAATTTGAATCCAAACTATACTTGCCAGCTCACTACTCCTGACCCTTTCAGCTTACCTTATGCTCAATTCTCAGCTTGTCAGCAACCATCGCGATGAACTCGGAGTTCGTCGGTTTAGACTTGCTGATGTTGATCGTATAACCAAACAAGTGGCTGATGCTGTCGATGTTACCGCGAGTCCATGCCACTTCAATGGCATGACGGATGGCACGTTCGACGCGGGACGGCGTGGTTTTGAATTTTTCGGCAATCGCCGGATACAGTGTTTTTGTGATGGCTCCCAAAATTTCGATATTGTTATACACCATCGTAATCGCTTCGCGCAAATACTGATATCCTTTAATATGCGCAGGAACGCCGATTTCATGTATGATGGACGTAATATTTGCATCCAGATTTTTGTGTTTGCCCATTGGCACAACATTGGATGATTTCATGAACATGGATGATCCGCTGCTTGTGGACATCGCCGTCTGTGTTCCCACCAGTTGACGCACACGATTCGCAAGCACTTCCATGTCAAACGGCTTAAGAATATAATAAGAAGCTCCGAGTTGCACGGCACGCTGTGTGATATTCTCTTGTCCGAATGCCGTAAGCATAATGACTTTAGGCTGTGGAGACAGGTTCAGGTCGCGCAAGCGCTCAAGCACACCCAGTCCGTCCAGGTGAGGCATGATAATATCCAGAATCAATACATCCGGCACATCCCGAGTTTGCTCCAGCAATTGCAGTACTTCTTCTCCATTGTATGCAATACCGGTTACTTCCATATCTTCCTGCTCAGATATATATTCGGCAAGCAAATTCGTAAATTCACGATTATCATCGGCCAGCAATACCTCAATTTTTTGCAAAACGGTATCCTCCTTTAAATTAAACATCGTTTCGTACATTTCCTTACACGTTTAATTTTCGACACAGCCAGTTAAATTCCTCCTGTCGAAAATTATTTTTCTTTATTTTTTTTTCTTGATCCTATATAATAAATAATTTATTTCATTATCCGATATATTATGTTTGCTTTCGACAAAAAAGAACCTCAGGGCTGTTTAGCCAGCCTTGAGGTTCTTATCGTTTTCCTTTTTCATCATAACGCCAGCATCTTGTAACATCCATTCAATGAAGCAACCGTAACCCGATTTTGGATCATTCACGAATACATGAGTAACCGCACCGATCAATTTACCATTTTGTACAATGGGGCTGCCACTCATCCCTTGAACGATACCTCCGGTCTTATCCAGCAGTTTCGGGTCCGTAATTCGAAGTACCAGACCTTTTGTTGCTGGTTCAGTTTGATCTGCCACATGAACAATGTCAATGGAGAAGCGTTCAACTTGTTGACCGTCAACCACGGTAAGTATTTCGGCCGGTCCTTCCTTTACTTCATGAGAAAAAGCGACGGGAATGCCTTTCGAATACAGACTGTGCTCAGGATTTCCGGACATTTTACCAAAGATACCAAAAGCCGTATTACGTTCAATATTGCCCAAAATTTTGCTTTCCTTGAGGAAATGAGCACGTTTTTCACCCGGATCACCGGTCTCACTTTTAGAAATGGACGTCACATTGGATTGAACGATCTGACCACTACCCACAACAATAGATGTCTGTGTGTTCATATCTGTAATGACATGGCCCAGTGCGCCATATACGCCCTGATCGGGTGCATAGAAGGTAAGTGTGCCAACACCGGCTGCAGAATCACGAATGTACAATCCAAGCCTCCACGCTTGATCCTCGGAGTCATACGCCGGAGTTAATCGTGTCTTCACCGTTTCCTTGCCCCGTTTTAACACAACATCAATACCTTTTTTACTTTTCCCTGCAAGTTCAACGGCTTCAGAGACACCTGCTACGCCATCCAGACGTTTTCCATCCATATGCGTAATCAGATCTCCGAGCTTAATGCCCGCTGTTTCTCCGGGCGATACACGCTCATCCTGACCGGAACGGACCAGATGATGTCCAACTACCAGAATGCCTGCCGATTTAACCTTGACGCCAATCGTTTGTCCCCCGGGTACAACACGCAAATCCGGTATCACATTCACATGAACTGTTTTGACCGGAATTTTACCCCACAACTTCAACGTTAATTTGGCATGTCCCGTCTGTTGAGGGTGAAGATGCAAAGGTTGTTGCCTGGTAACATGCATCGCTGCCTGATCATCCAAACCAACGATATCAGGACGATCTACAACGGCGCTTGAAGCAGCAGGTACAGCGAGCCGGACATCCGCTTGCCTGCCAGCAAACACCTGCAATTCATCCGGCAGTGAAGCATAACTTTGCACAGGCTGAATGGCCTGGCTAATCACACAAAGAAAGAAGGCAAATAAAAGACCTAGCAATTTCTTCCTGAGGGGGGAATTCAATGGCTGTCACACTCCCTTTGCTTCTTTCGCTTGACGAAAGGTGGTCGCCAATTGCGTACCTATAAGATAACCTCGCCCCCAGGCTTTTATTACTGTCAATCATTACGCCAGCCGTCCGTTTCACCCTTTTTTGGCTTCCGCCAAATTCAGCATTTCCTGTGCGTGATGCAGTGTTTTTTCTGTAATTTCCACGCCGCCCAACATACGTGCCAATTCCTTCACTCTGCCTTCGTCTGACAGCGATTCCACCTGCGTCATTGTCCGTCCATCGTAGACATGTTTCTCAATGAGATACTGATGATCTGCCATACAAGCCACTTGTGGTAAGTGCGTTATTGAGAAAACCTGACAAGTCGAAGACAAGCGGAACAGTTTTTCCGCAATGGATTGAGCTGCTCTACCGCTAACTCCGGTATCAACTTCATCAAAAATCAACACAGGTATCCGGTCATGTCGCGCAAAGATACTCTTCATCGCCAGCATCATTCTCGATAACTCACCACCTGAAGCAATCTTGCCAAGTGGTCTTAATGGCTCGCCCGGGTTCGGTGAGATTAGGAATTCCGCATTGTCCGCACCATGACGATTCAGACGAATACGACGTCCATTCCATTCAATCCCCTTTGGATCTTCGAAAGGAGTAATCTGAACACGCAGTGTAGTCCGCTCCATTTGCAGATCCTTGAGCTCGCTTTCCACCTGTGCAGCAAGTTCCTCGGCGCATTGTTTGCGAATCTTGCTGAGCTCTTCAGCAGACTCCATCACAAGGTTAAGCATTTTGTCACGTTCAGCTCGCAATTTCTCCAGCCGTTCGTCCTTGTTCTCCAGTTGGTCTGTTTCATGGCTAATCTGATCATAATAACTCAGAATAAGTTCAACACTGTCCCCGTATTTCCGTCTGAGGCCAGAAATCAGATTCAGCCTTTGCTCCACTTCTTCCAGCCTTGCCGGATTAAATTCAATCTTCTCCCGGTAATCCCTTAACTGAAATGTCGCATCTTCCAATTGATAAAATGCAGATTGCAGCTGTTCTACGATTGGTTGCAGTCCTTTGCTATCATATCCAGAAATGTCTTCAATTCTTGAGAGAGCAATGCTCACAGCTTCAAGTCCGCGTTGACCACTGAGCAGATCATATGCACCAGCAACACTGTCCATCATTTTCTCACTATGGGATAGTTTGACCCGTTCTTCCCCGAGTAATTCATCCTCGCCTTGTGTAAGGCTCGCTGCTGCGATCTCCTCAAGCTGAAAGCGATACATGTCCAAGAGTTGATATGCCCGCTGACTGGACTCCTGAAGGGCACGCAGTTCTTTTTCCGCCGTGATAAACTTGCTGTAGCGCTCCTGGTACTTCGCTTTGATCGGTCCGATGACTTCCGAGCCATAAGTATCGAGAAGCCCCAGATGGCTCTCAGCGCGTAGCAAACTCTGATGTTCATGTTGTCCATGAATATTGATCAGCTTCTCGCCTACTTCCCGTAGCATGGTCAGATTGACCAATTGCCCATTAATGCGGGACGTACTTTTCCCCTGCGTGTTCAGTTCACGTCGAATAACCAGATGCTCTTCAGGCTCACAATGGATACCCAGCTTCTCTAATGTCTGCCATACCGGATGACTCTGCTCCATCTCGAACAAGGCTTCCATCTCTGCCTTATCACAACCGTACCGGATCAAATCAGCTGAACTTCGTCCACCAGCAATTAAGCCAAGTGCATCTATAATAATCGACTTACCTGCACCCGTTTCCCCTGAAAGTACATGGAATCCCGGATGGAATACAACGTCCACTTCTTCCACCACAGCCAGATTACGAATCGATAACGTAACTAACATCTGCAAAAACACCTCCGGATGACTAACTCAGATATTATGTTTTTGAACCATTGATTCAAGAGGTTGTTCAAAAAGTCCGCTTTTGATTACGAAGGATGCCTGGTGGCATCATCAGCATCGAATATGGAATTCAGCCGAAATAAGTGGGATGCTTACGAAGTATGTTTCCTTCGGAAACATTGCAGTTGCTCACGTAGTTTCCCTACGCCCCGCTACTCCATTTCTAGCTTCATCCCATCTTCTCGGTACTGAAAACCAATCTTTTTGAACACGCACTTTAAGCAATATAACCCATGATTCGCTCAATAACGGTCACACTGTTACCTTCAGTCCGGCAGATAATCAGAATGGTGTCATCTCCACAGATCGTGCCCATGACTTCATTCCACTCAATATTATCAAGCAAAGCTGCAATGGAGTTGGCTGTTCCGGGCAAACATTTCATCACAACCAGATTGTTTGTGTGATCAATGTGCAAGAAGTTGTCAACGAGTGCACGCTTCAACTTTTGAATCGGATTATATCGTTGATCTGTCGGTAAAGAGTACTTGTATCTTCCGTCATCCATCGGAATCTTGATTAACAGAAGTTCCTTGATATCCCGAGATACCGTCGCTTGAGTCACCTGAAAACCTGATTTGCGCAGTGCTTCAACCAGATCATCCTGGGTCTCAATTTCATTTTGACTAATGATTTCACGAATCTTGATGTGCCTTTGTCCTTTCATATATGCCTCCAGTTAGATGTATTGCAATAAAGCAGCATTTGTAATTCGCCGCAGACTTTGCCCTGCAATGTTCATTCTTTTATATTAGTCCAGATCATCCCCATCATACACATCTTCCTGATAGTCCATGAGCCTGATTAACTTAATATCGGAATCCTCCACGTCAACATACAGCAATCCTTCACAGCCAGGATATAACAACAGATAATTGAGGAAGCGATCCCTTAGCGCAGGGCCGGTCATATCGATTGGCTGTCTGCGACGAGACGTTTTCACGAGGTATCTGAGATCCTCACGTTCTGCAACATAATCAATGAATAATCTGCTGTAATAAACGGATTCATTGGCCTCAAAAGCCAGAGGGACTTTCATTTTGCCACCGATAACTTCGTAGCCCTGTGCTTCAAGCAAATCCAAGGCCGGGGAATCTTGAATCTTCACGTTCAGTTGCATTCCAGACAAGCTTACCGGCGTCGGTCGGTTCACCCAATTACGCAAGCCAAAGAACAGCCACAAGATCAAACAGACAGCAAGTACACCTATAAAGATTGTGTCATATTGACCATCCATTATCGCTCACCTCGAAGACATATTCGAGGTTCAGTAATGATTTCCCTTTACGTCAATCACCTTTCCAGCGAAAAGAAACCCATCTTATGATGAGTTTCCCGTAAATGTATGAGCTGCTTCCTTTGCAACTTGCTCCGCAAGTGCGTCAAGTGAAGCTGGATCGATCTCTGGTTGTGTTGCCTCTGGTGCTTCCAGACGCCAATGTGCGAGAAATTCTATATTACCTTCTCCACCGGTTATCGGTGAAAAAGTTAAACTCTGCAGATGTAAACCAAGTTGACTGGAGAAATGAAGCATTGTCTGCAATACATCCTTGTGTACCTTCGTATCACGTACCACACCGGACTTGCCTACTTTTTCACGCCCTGCCTCAAATTGAGGTTTAATCAATGCAACGATATCTGCAGGTTGTTTCAAAAGAGCCAGAAGTGGCGGCAATATGATTCGCAGTGAAATGAACGACACATCAATGCTCGCAAAGTTCGGCACGGGTCCCGTCAGATCTTCAGGAGTCACATAGCGGAAATTAGTTCGTTCCATAACAGTAACTCGCTCATCATTACGCAAAGACCAGTCGAGCTGATTATAGCCCACATCAATAGCGTAGACGTGAGATGCGCCATGCTGAAGTGCACAATCCGTAAATCCACCGGTGGATGAACCAATGTCGAGCATGACAAGTCCATTCATATCAAGGTCGAAATGACGGATCGCTTTTTCGAGCTTCAATCCGCCTCTGCCGACGTAGGGATGTACCGAGCCTTTAACTTTCAGCTCGGCTTCCCTTGGAATTTTCATGCCCGCCTTTTCGATCGGCTCATTATTGGCATATACCAGTCCAGCCATGATTGCAGCTTTTGCCTTCTCACGACTTTCATAATAGCCCTGCTCAACCAGCAGAACATCAATTCGTTCTTTCGGGAGTGACATGTCTGTCTCCTATCATGTAAATTTACGAAGGAAAACGTGTTTTGGGTATGCCGTAAGATGATTGAACAGCCATCTTGCGCAGTTCAGCACATACATTTTCAACGGTAAGACCCACTTCCTCACGTTGTTCCTTAATACTGCCATGCTCGATGAAGCGATCCGGAATCCCCATCAATTGTACATGAACATCATGCAGTCCCTGCTCTGCATAAAACTCCAGAACTGCACTACCCATGCTACCTGCTTGAGATGTTTCTTCAAGTACAATCAATTTGGTGCCTCGAACAGCTAAATCACGCAACATTTGCTCGTCAAGAGGTTTCAGGAAGCGAGCGTTGATTACGCCTGCTGTGATACCTTCCCGCTTCACCATCTCTGCTGCTTCTTCTGCAAGCTGCACCATCGAACCTGAAGCGATGACAGCATATCCCTCGGATGGACGCAGTTGCTCCCATGATCCGATTGGAATCGGAACAAGTACATCATCCAAAGGTACACCGACCACATTGTTTCGTGGATAACGGTAAGCAATTGGACCTTCATTATAATCAAGCGCCGTTTTCATCATATGACGCAATTCATTTTCGTCTTTTGGCATCATCAGAACGATATTTGGAATATGGCGCATAAATGCCACATCGTATACCCCTTGATGTGTTTCCCCATCCGGACCAACAAACCCCGCACGGTCAATAGCAAACATCACGTTGGCGTTATGACGGCAAATATCATGTACAATCTGATCATAAGCACGTTGCATAAACGTAGAATACACGGCAAAGACCGGCTTCAAACCTTCCATAGCCAGTGCAGCACACATGGTCGCCGCGTGCTGTTCTGCAATACCTACGTCAATCATGCGATCGGGAAATTCCTTACTGAACGGAATAAGACCTGATCCTGTAGGCATTGCTGGCGTTACCGCTACGACCCGCTTATCCTGCTTCGCAAGATCAATTAACGTTTGACCAAACACTTCCGTGTACATCGGTTTTCCGACTGCCTTCAGCACTTGACCGGATTCAATTTTGTACGGAGAAATCCCGTGCCACTTGTGCGAATCGGCTTCTGCTGGCTGATAACCTTTGCCTTTGGTCGTGAGCACGTGAACGAGTACAGGACCATCAACGTTATCTGCCTGTTTGAAGGTTTCGATCAATTTGGGAATATCGTGCCCATCAATCGGTCCCAAATACGTGAAGCCCAGTTCTTCGAAAAGAACACCTGGTACCATCATATATTTGACACTATCTTTGATCCAGCTTGCCGATTTGGCCAAACGGTCCCCAATAGCTGGAATTTTTTTAAGCATCCCCTCGACATCATCTTTTGCTTTCAGATAATGACGATCCGAACGAATCTTGCTCAAATATTTATGCATGGCCCCAACGTTTGGAGCAATGGACATTTCATTATCATTCAGAATAACCATCAGTTTTCTCTGCTCATGACCAATATGATTGAGAGCCTCAAAAGCCATACCACCTGTAAGCGCTCCATCACCAATCATCGCGATGACTTGGTTGTCCTCACCTTTCAGATCACGTGCAAGGGCCATCCCCATCGCAGCGGACAATGAAGTACTGCTGTGTCCAGCTTCCCATACATCATGTTCACTTTCGTTGCGTTTGACAAACCCGCACAGACCGTTATGTTGACGCAATGTATCAAAGCGATCCATACGTCCTGTCAGGACTTTATGCACATAAGCCTGATGCCCTACATCAAAAATCATTTTGTCTGCTGGACTGTTATAACAGTAATGCAGGGCTACCGTGAGCTCAACCACGCCTAAGTTGGGTGCGAGATGCCCACCTGTAACAGACAGTTTCTCAATCAGAAACTGCCGGATCTCTGCCGACAAAAGGGCAAGATCATCCTGAGACATCGACTTTAGATCACTGGGTTGTTTAATTTGTGGAAGCAGCACGAGAATCTCCCCGCTTTCCTAGATTGTTTAGTTATTGTTGTAAATCGATATATACATTATGAATCAAATGACATTAAATCATTATAACATAAAAGAACAAGAATCATAATTTACTGCACTATACTCCCGATAACGAGCATTCTCGCCAGCAAGTTATTTAAAATTCTTCTCCATATGTATTCACGCATCCACTCGGGACAGACTTTTTCCATCCACTCGGAAAAAGAACATTACATTCATTACACGGTTACATAGATTTTGAAACAGACCGCTCCGTCAGAATCTAATGGTCACGACTCATCAGGTAATCTGCAATTTCCAACAATCTGGATGCATCAGGTAACTCGGCTCTTTCAAGTGCGTCTTTTGCAGATTGGGTAAGGGATTTCACTTCATCTACAGAAGCCTCCATGCCAATAAAATAAGGATATGTTACCTTCTGTTGATTCACATCGCTCTGTGTTTTCTTGCCCATCTTCTGCTCGTCACCCGTCAGGTCGAGAATATCATCCTGAATCTGAAATGCCAGCCCCAGATCACGGCCAAACACACGTAAGGCTTCCAATTGTCCTTCCGTTGCTCCACCAATTCGTGCTCCAGCAATGAGTGAGAAAACAATCAGATCACCCGTTTTGTGCAAATGGATATATTGGAGCTGTGAAAGATCGGTCATGCCTTGCTCGCCTTCCATATCCGCGACTTGGCCGCCGACCATACCTCTTGCTCCAGCAAGTTCGGACATGTCCTCTACGATGGACAGCAACGCATCTGCCGCTACACCGCTACGGCGTCCAGCTTGAACAATGCTATAAAAAGCATGGGTTAACAGCGCATCGCCTGCCAATATGGCTGTTGCCTCACCATATACCTTATGATTCGTTAATTTTCCCCTGCGGTAATCATCATTATCCATAGCAGGCAGGTCGTCGTGGATCAGTGAATACGTATGAACCATCTCCACGGCGCAGGCTACCGGCATTGCAGCTGTACGCTGTGCACCGAAGGCTTCCGCCGCAGCAACGACCAGAAGAGGACGAAGGCGTTTGCCTCCGGCCATGAGTGAGTACTGCATCGCATCCGTCAACGATTGGGGTACATCCCAGTGATCGGGAAGCGTGTGTTTCAACGCTTCTGTCACCGCAGCTGTGACCTCTTCGAGGTACACTTGAAACGAAGGACGATTACTCATGGACTTCACCGCTCTCATCGTCAGCAGTTCCGAAAGGCTTCTTGCGAAGCTCTCCATCTTCTTCTACGATCATCTCGATCTTGCGTTCCACTTGTTCCAGCTTAAGACCGCAAAGTTGCGAAAGTTTCATCCCGCGTTGAAACAGATCGATGGCCTGTTCCAACGGAACATCACCATGTTCCAGCTGACCTACGATGTCTTCCAATGCCGCCATTGCCTCTTCAAAATTCAATTCCGGTTCATTCGCCATGGGTATTGTCGTCCTCCTTCATTCCCCAAACCTGACAGTCCAGCTGTCCGTCTGTTAATTTAATCTTAATTGAATCTCCAGGCTGTACATCTTTCGTTGACTTGATCAATCGCTGTTCCTGCTCGTCATAGACAAGGCTGTATCCCCGTGACATGACTTTGAGTGGGCTAAGCGCATCCAGATGCCGCACAGATGATTTCCACTGTTGCTGCTTCGATCTGGCTATAGACCTGATCGCAAGTTCCAGTTGTCTGCGTGCTGCCGCATTCTCACGGCGTGCTACATTGACCTGCTCACGAGGATTGAATCGTTGCAGTGCTGCCCGCAGACGCTCCTGCTTCTCTCCTGTCCATTTCATACGTGTATCGACTGTTCTCAAAAGACGTTGGTGCATCATATCCAGTCGTTCCGTGTGCTGCATCAAGGTACGTCTTGGATGCACCAGCACTGGCGAACGCTGTAATCTTGCGAGCCGTTCACGTTTATGTACAGCACGCTGACGTAAGCTGTGCTGTAACTGGCGCTGACGTTGTCCGATCTGATCAAGCAACTCAGCTCTATTAGGTACAGCTAATTCAGCAGCTGCTGTAGGTGTAGCCGCACGCAAATCGGCTGCAAAATCAGCAATAGTGAAGTCCGTTTCGTGCCCAACCGCAGAAATGACAGGAATATCCGAAGCAACTATTGCTCTTGCCACAATCTCCTCGTTAAAGGCCCACAACTCCTCCAGTGAACCGCCTCCGCGTCCAACGATAAGTACATCGGCTTCTCCCATCCGGTTCAGGTTGCCAATCGCTTTGACAATGGAAGGTGCTGCACCCTTCCCTTGAACCAGAACAGGATATAAAACAACTTTGGCAGAAGGGTATCTGCGCTGGAGTGTGATCATAATGTCTCGCACCGCCGCTCCTGTCGGTGAAGTTACAACCCCGATGGTCTGTGGATAACGAGGGATCTGTCTTTTTCGAGAAGGTGAAAATAACCCTTCATCCTCAAGCTTTTTCTTCAGCTGTTCGTAAGCCAGATACAGACTTCCAATTCCGTCCGGCTGCATATGGGTAGCATAGAATTGATACTGCCCATCCCGTTCATACACCGAGACATTACCACGGGCAATAACCCTTGCACCCTCCTTCGGTACAAAGGGTAATCGCTGGTTATGGGACGCAAACATAATTGACTTGATCCGGCTGTCCTTGTCCTTCAATGTAAAATACATATGGCCGCTGGAGTGATGTGTGAAATTCGAAATCTCCCCGCGCAGCCAGACGTCCGACAGGACCTGATCCGATTCCAGTTTCATCCGGATGTATCGGTTCAGGTCTTTGATGGAGTAGATCTTTTGATCTGCCACAGACAAAACCCTAGGCCAATCCGTGAGCGCGCTTGGCAGCGATCAATGTATTTTGCATCAGCATTGTGATTGTCATCGGACCAACACCGCCAGGAACGGGTGTAATTGGACCAGAAACTTCTTTCACACTCTCGAAATCAACGTCTCCTGCCAGTTTGCCATTATCCAAACGGTTCATGCCGACATCGATAACAACAGCACCTGGTTTCACAAAATCAGCATCCACAAAATTAGCACGGCCGATGGCTACAACTAAAATGTCCGCCTGACGTGTAATTTCTTTCATGTTGGCTGTACGGGAATGACACATGGTTACCGTCGCATTCTCACGTTGGAGCAACAGCGATACCGGTTTGCCAACGATGTTGCTTCTTCCGATAACCACTGCATGTTTACCGGACATTTCCAGTCCAGTACGTTTGATCAGTTCAATTACACCCGCTGGGGTACATGGAAGCAGACTATCGTCTCCAATTACGAGATTACCAACATTGACTGGATGGAATCCGTCTACGTCTTTATCCACGGCAATCGCATTAATAACCGCTTTCTCTTCGATGTGTTTAGGTAGTGGAAGTTGAACCAAAATTCCGTTAATGGATTGTTGATTGTTCAGCTTGTCCACCAGCGCAAGCAGATCTTCTTGGGACGTATCTGCATCCAAGCGATGCACTTCGGAGTAGAAACCGAGGTCGTGACATGCTTTTTCTTTATTACGCACATATACTTGGGATGCCGGATCTTCCCCGACGAGCACAACAGCCAGACCAGGTACTACCCCCTGTTCGCTAAGCTGTTTTACTTCTGTTGTCATGCTTGCGCGGATCTCTTGGGATACTTCTTTACCGTTAATAATAGATGCTGTCATTGTACTCTCTCTCCCTTATGTGAATATAAATTTAGAGGTTGTTCAAAAAGCCCGCTTTTGATTACGAAGGATACTGAAAACCGGTCTTTTTGAACACACACTATAATTAATCATAACTTAAGATAATTTTGCTTTAATCGCGTCAACTTCCTGAATCATGCGTCCAAGTACACCATTGACGAACTTGCCGGATTCTTCTGTACCAAAATATTTGGACAGTTCAATCGCTTCATTGACCGATACCTTTGCCGGAATGTCATCACGAAACACCATTTCATACGTTGACAGTCGTAGAATCTGGCGATCTACACGTGATAGACGGCTGATCTGCCAACCTTTCAAATAATCCACAAGCAGCCCGTCAATGGCTTCCTTATTGTTCCAAGCTCCTTGTACGATCTCAGTAACATAAGTACGCATTACATCTGCATCACGGATAACCACTTCGGTTTCATTATCTTCAGCAGCTTCATTGATCAACATGTTCACAGCTTCTGCTGCACCTACCTCATTCATTTCCATCTGATACAGACTTTGTACTGCAATTTCCCTTGCCAAACGTCTTTTCATGTCCTGCCTCCTGCAGCGCTCCGTCTGGAGCGTCATCATGCTTATTTTATAATCCATGCATCCATCTCATCAAATCCTGTATCGGTTAGAACAATGGCTTACACAGTATTGTTATTGTTATCCCTTTTCACAAAAAAACCTGCAATACGTTTCCTCCAAAAAACGGGCAACCTAAACTACAGTTCTATTTTCGGAAGAAACATATTGCAGGGTTCAGGTAGGTCACTTAAACGGACGCCAGCGATCGCCCAGCCATTGTCCCCACTCCCTCCAGGGAATGGACGAACCCAGCTTCGAATCGCTTCGTCTGCCTAACGTATAACCGATGAACACCAAGAGTGCAAAGAACAACATATCCCAAAAACCGATCCATACATAAAGAAATCCAAAAAAGATGCCGCCGATAATTCCGGTAATTCGGCCTCTGTGACTATCCCAAATCTCTTTCCACAGCATCAGTGAAACTCACCTCATTCCACTCGACTCTTGTAGTTAGGCGACTGGGTTACATTAGCGATATACACCGTGACAAAAGAAACCGGGATGCCCGTAATCTCTTGCACATGATCATGTATCGCCTTTTGCAGATCAGAAGTCAGCGCAGGAATAGGTGTCTCACCATCCACTACTGCACGGATCATAATCTCCAGTCCTGACTCAACCACACGTATGCGTGCCTTGACATCACGTACTCCCCGGAAACGGGAAGTTGCCTTCAAACAGAGATTCTCAATCGTCTCCATCGAAATCTGTACATCACCAAACTCAGTACGTTGATCTACAGACGGCAACGATGCACGCTCACGCCGAACCGAGATGTAGAAAAATCGCAAACTCAGGATAAACAAAATCGCTGCTGCAATAACCGACGCAACAATAACGTTCTGTTCCTGCTGGTAATTCAATTCGTAAGGCAGCACACCGCTAATCAGAAGAATGACGGCTGCCGATATTGCTCCAACGCTTATGCTGTATATAAACAACAGAAGCCGATCCAGTATTTTAGCCACGAACTGCACAGCCTCCCTTGCTCACTAACATGACTTAACCTGTTCACTAGCAAAAAATCAGATCCTCATTTAGCTTTCGCTATAATGAAGACCTGTCCAAGACGGGATAACCCCCGGCAGATGATGCCGGGGGAATCTGTCTTCTTTTATTTTACGCGCTGACTGTTCAGGTCGATCTCTTCCACTTTCTCGGTGCTCTTGAACTGAACGTCATGAATGTGCACATTCACTTCATTCACATTCAATCCTGTCATGTTCTCGATGGAACGTTTCACGTTCTGTTGAATCTCCGTAGCTACTTGTGGCAGACGGTATCCGTACTCGATAATTACGGAAACATCAACTGCAGCTTCACGTTGGCCCACTTCAACTTTAACGCCTTTGGAAAGGTTTTTGCGACCAAGCAATTCAGCAAATCCGCCAGCGAATCCGCCACTCATGCCTGCAACACCTTTCACTTCAAGGGTCGCCAATCCAGCAATCACTTCAATAACTTCAGGTGCGATCTGGATTTCACCGATATCCGTTCGTTCAAATTCAGTCGGTAGTGTACTCATAACTGTTCAACACACCTTTCGCGAGATAAGTTTGCGGCCATCCGTCAGGGCGCTGGACTCAGGTTAATCAACCTTCAGAACCCTTCCGGTCCGGCTTTACCGGAACTCCTGCAAACATCCGCGAGGTGCGGGCTTATCCTTTGCAGGAGACATGCGCTCTTATTATTCATACTATATCATTTGGGCTACATTATGACAAACAAGCCCAATATACCTTTTAAATCTCGTTTTCCTCAAGAAATTTGATATCAAAGTCACCGCGAATGAACGTTGGGTGCTCCAGCAATTTCTGATGGAAAGGAATAGTTGTAGATATGCCTTCAATCGCAAATTCCCCAAGCGCACGTTTCATCTTGGCAATCGCCTCTTCACGATTCGCTCCCCACACGATCAATTTTGCGATCATGGAGTCATAGAAAGGTGAAATGGTATAACCCGGATAAGCAGCACTATCTACACGAACGCCAGGTCCTCCCGGTGCAAGGTAGAATCCGATTTTGCCTGGTGATGGCATAAAGTTACGGTCCGGATCTTCTGCATTGATACGACATTCAATGGACCAGCCATTGATAACCACGTCTTCCTGACGGAATGAGAGTGGGTTGCCTTCAGCTACCGAGATCATCTCACGGATCAGATCCACGCCCGTAACCATCTCAGTCACCGGGTGCTCTACCTGAATACGCGTATTCATCTCCATGAAATAGAACTCGCCATTCGGGCTGAGCAGGAACTCCAATGTACCCGCTCCCGAGTAATCCACAGCAAGGGCAGCCCGTACCGCAGCTTCACCCATCAGTGTGCGCACATCTTCGGAGAGAATCGGACACGGAGCTTCTTCTACCAATTTCTGGCGACGACGCTGAACCGAGCAATCACGCTCTCCCAAATGTGCTGCATTTCCGTGTTTATCAGCAATGATCTGAATTTCCACGTGTTTCATACCTGTCAGGAATTTCTCCAGATATACACCTGCATTGCCAAATGCCTTCTGTGCTTCCTGCTGAGCAGCGGTAATCTGCTTAATCAGCGTTTCTTCATCTTCGGCAATACGAATTCCCTTACCTCCGCCACCAGCAGTAGCTTTGATAATGATAGGATATCCGATATCTCTAGCAATCATGATGGCTTCATCCATATTTTCAACAAGGCCGTCTGATCCAGGAATAACAGGTACTCCTGCATCTTTCATCGTCTGTTTGGCAACAGCCTTGTCTCCCATTTTGGTAATGGCTTCGGGTGAAGGCCCGATGAATGTAATATTGCAAGACTCACAAATTTCCGCAAAATCAGCATTCTCCGCCAAAAAACCGTATCCAGGGTGGATTGCATCACATTCCGTCAGCGTAGCTACACTCATCAGGTTTGTGAAGTTGAGGTAACTGTCCTTAGACAGTGTCGGTCCGATACAATAAGCCTCATCTGCAAGACGAACATGCAGAGAATCCTTGTCCGCTTCCGAGTAGACGGCTACCGTTGAGATACCGATTTCACGGCAGGCACGAATAATACGTACCGCAATCTCTCCACGGTTCGCAATCAGTATTTTTTGAAATTTCATTTCGTTTTGTCCTCCTTCGAAGCTCATGCGGTTAGCTGTTAACCAGCTATAACGGTTATTCCGGTTTCACCAGGAAAAGGGGCTGCCCATACTCGACCAGCTGTCCGTTCTCAACCAGCACTTCAACGATTTCTCCCTTGATGTCCGCATCAAGCTCGTTCATCAGCTTCATAGCTTCGATGATACATACCGTTGTTTTCTCAACAACTTTATCACCAGCGCTCACAAAAGGACCCGCTTCCGGCGAGGAAGCTCTGTAAAAAGTACCTACCATCGGAGATACAATTTTATGTAAATGACTTGTAGTATCGACCTGCGGTGCAGCTTCACTTACCACTGCTGCCGGCTGTACTTGCGGAGCAGCAATCATTTGCGGTTGCACAGCAGCTGCTTGAACATACTCCGTTTTGCCCGGTTTGCGGATTGATAACCGTGATCCTTCATTTTCAATTTCCAACTCTTGAACGGAACTTTCATCTACCAGTTTAATCAGTTCTTTGATTTCACTCAATTTAAACATTTCCATTATTCACTCCTTCGGCATCATGCCAGTCTCACTAGGACGGTCATATGGCTTTATGTATTATATCATAATCATTAAAAATGGAAAGAGCCCGAGAGTACAACCAGCTCCCGGGACTGCATTTCCATGATTTGGATTACTGTTCTGTGACGTATTGCACGCTGATTTTGTTCTGTGAAACCGCCAATTCTTTCATGACCAGATCTACAATGGATACCGCCTGTTTTACATCCAGTTTGTCACTGAGGACCACAACTTTATACTTGTCGGCATCTTCTTGAACGATCGCATTAGCGAACTGTTGAGAGAGCGTCTCCTCAATGCCAGTGATTTTAGCTTCTTTTTCTTCCAGTGTACGGAGTTGCTCGGTTGCTTTGGCATTCTCCTCTGGCGTTTTGCTCAGATCACCTGCCACGGTCATCAGTTCCTCATACTTACGATTGTTGCTTTCCTCACGTTGCCACTGGTAGTTCTGGAACTGGCTGCTCGCAGATGCTGTCGTATTCTGCTCTTCCATTTCCTTGAGGACTTCCTCATCTGTCTTGGTTGCAGTGCCGCCTGCCTGACCGTCTGTCTCCGGTGTAGTTGTTGCGCCTTTGTCGGTCTCTTTGTTGGTTTCTTTGCCTGTCTCACCCTTATTTTCGCCTGGTTCGACAGCAGGTGTTTTCTCTGTATTTCCAGCTTCTTTACCTTCCGTAGCCGATGGTTCCTCCACAGCGCCAGCCGCACTTGGATCACTTTCAACTTCGCCGCTATTCACCACTTCATTTACAACCAAACCTTCTGTAGGATCAAGAATGCCTGCCGTCTCCTTTGCTTCCCCCTGCTTGATTCCATCCACTTGCTGACTGTCAGCCACCGGCGCGTTGACTGGACCGGAATCCTCAGTGAACAGATAATACGCGGACAAAATGACCATCAGACTCAGCATGGAAACGAGCCATACCGTTTGACGTTTGTTATTCATTAGAACTTCCTCCTCAAATTGGCTTCAATCTTATGAGAATTGAATCTTGTGATTCAACACATCAGATTAGTCTTGTTTGCGCGGTACAACTGAGATCCGGTAGGCTGCCACATTCAGTCCTTTTTCCACAGCATCGGTTATCAGGTCCTTCACAACCTTGTTCTCTGCACCCCTCGCAACCACAAGCACCCCACGGATCTGCGGTTTGAGCTTTTTGGTCACTATAGGTGTCTGATCCCCTGCTATTTCGTAAGTAATAATCTCGCCATCACGGGTATATTGCGTCATATGCCGTTTGCCCCCGCTAGCATCGGTTTCTTCGGTAAGTTGCTGAGAATCCTTCACGTTCCGCTGAACGACCAATTCTTCTGTGGAATCCACGGTAACCATCACATCAACCGTTCCCACACCAACAATGTTTTCCAGCACACCTTTGATTTTGTCTTCAAATGCAATTTCGATCGCCTGAAAAGGATTCTGTTCCGACGGATCACTCTGTATGGATGCCATGGATGTTGCCGGGTCCGGTGGTTCCCGACCGATATTTTCGGAATCAATTTTTTTGACATTGACGAAGGAATTGAACAGCATGATTCCCACCCCGATCAAACCCAGGATAATCAGCCAGCGGAAGGTTTGACTTCGCCTTGCCCCACCCTCTCCGCCACCCATCCAGGTTTCCATCTTTTTGAACCATTGTTTCATCGGACACCCTCCTTCTCAGAGCACTTCAGCACTTTTTGGTTCTGTCACTTGAACGTTGTTTGCATCAACATCCCACTTTTCAGTCAACAATGTAATAATCTGCACCGCATGTTCGGACCTTGTGGATGTCTCACCTTGCTGCTTCGTCTCATCTGCTTGATCACGTATAACAGGCTCCGAAGACGCTTCATTTCCATCACGTTGCCCTCTACTCACATCAATCTGAACATCAGGCACTTCAATCTGACCGATCTGGATGGGCTGCTGTATTTGATGTGATTTATCCTTCTCGACTTCTGTGTCTGTTCCAAATATGGGTTGTGTGTTAGCGGCGACTTCTTGCTGCCCTGCCTTCACTTCTCCTTCTACACCCTCTCCGGCCATCTCGACCAACACACGCTGGATCACAGGCAGTTCGACTGATGAGGCAGCTTCCATCTCCGTTTCATATTTACTCATGGTCAGCTGTACCTCTACGGACCGCACCTTGGCTCCTGTTGTTTCTTCAATCTGACCTTTCATGACATTAGCCAGTTCTTTGGCTGTCCATTGTAAGGATTGTTCCTGTTCATTGGATTGTAGCCGTTTGCCCTGAGCTAATATCTGTTCGAGTGTCGCATTCCCATTCGATGGAGCATCCATTGCAGACATTGCCCGTTTCAGTTCGCCAACCGGATCACTTTTGAGCAGCTTGGTTATGGGTGATAAAAGGGTCAGCAGGATGAGAAGGCTCAGCACAAGCTTGACATAACGTTCCATGGATCGATTGGGCAACAACATATCCACAAAAGTCGCCAGCAGAACGATCATAATCAATTCCTGGAGCCAGTTGCTCAGCCACCCCATCCTTTCCACCCCCTTTCTTGCCAACATACATTCAGCGCATCATGACAGTCAGATTGCCCGCGGTCAGCAAGATGGTAATGGCCAGGAAAAACATCAGCCCGACGGCTGCCAGCGCCGCAAATACGTAGATCATGCTCTTGCCGATGGCCTGGAGGCATCCTACAATCGGGGTGTCTCCTAGCGGTTGCATAATGGCACCAGTTACGTTGTATATCAAGGCAAGAGCCAGAATCTTGAGTGCCGGAAAGGCACATAGAAACAAAATGATGATCACTCCGGTGAGTCCAATTGCATTTTTGACAAGTAAAGAAGCTGTAATTACAGTATCCGTCGCATCCGCAAATGTTCTGCCCACGACAGGGACAAAGTTGCCTGCGATGTATTTGGCGGCCTTCAGGCTAACTCCATCCGCTACGGAGCCCGATGCTCCCTGAACCGAGATTACACCCAAAAACATCGTCAGCAGGATACCCAGCAGTGCCACACTAATATTGCGCAGGAGGTCTGCCAGCTGTGTCAGCTTGTACTTGTCAGACAATGAACTGACGAGATGCAGAACAGCTGAGAAGAAGAGTAACGGGAATACCAGCAAGTGAATCAACGTACTCACCAGATGAATCATGAAAATGATGAGTGGATGTGTCACCGAGACGGTGATGACATTACCCATGGACGCAAGCAGTGTGAATAACAAGGGAACCATGGCCATCATGAAGTTGATCATGCCGGTTATGGCATCCTTAGCATATCCAATCGCCACACTGAAGCTGTTAATCGCAATAATGATGATGACCATATAACAGATGGAATAGGCGATTTTGCTAATATTATTTTTCTCAAATGCGGTCTGAAGTGTCTCCAGAATCATGCTGAGTACACTTAACATCACAATCGTGACCAGAAGTTTGCCATTATATAAAATTTCATGCAGCATGAAGGTTCCTATCGCTACAAACACCGATTTCAGGCTGAACCCTTCATTGCCGGGGATTAACATATCCATGAAGGAAGGGGTCTTCCCATCCGGGAAGAAACCACCGTATTGTTGCATCAGTTGATCCCAGTATTTCTCCACCTGATCCTTGGGAAGGTGATCGGCCTGCTGCTCCATCCACTCACCGGAAGGCGAGGTTGCAGTAACCTGTCCCAGGATACCAAACAGAAAACAGAGCATCAGCACAACCGTAAGGCGCCACTGCGGCTTAAGATGCATTGATTTCATATGAAGTCCGCACGCCCTTTCTACACCGGCATCAGCTTCATGACGGTTTCGATAATAATGCTGATGATCGGTATAGCAAGTACAAGGATCAGTACCTTACCAGCCAATTCGATCTTGGACGCAATGCTTTCTTGACCTGCATCCCTGACAATCTGTGCGCCAAATTCAGCGATGTACGCTATTCCAATAATTTTCAGCACCGTTTTCAGATAAATACTTTCCATGCCTGAATTCTCGGCAAGCCGCTTCAACACTTCGATGACTGCTCCGATTTTGCCAATCAACAACATGAAGATGACAATGCCGGTTGCGGCAGCAATCAGAAAGGCAAACATCGGTTTCTGTTCCTTAATGACCAGAATAAGCACTGTTGCGATGAGCGCCAAACCTACAACTTGGATAATTTCCACAGGTCACCACCATCCGGCTTCATGACCGATTTCATTGAAAAAGAAATATCGATTTGATCTCTTGTAGCAGGCTGTCCAGCATACGGACCACCATGAACAATACAACGACAAATCCGATTACGGTCACCCAGTGAGCCATATCTTCCTTTCCCATTTGTTTCAGTACCGTGTGAATCATGGCGATGATGATTCCGATACCCGCAATTTGAAAGATTGCGTTCACTTCTAGATTCATGACCTTGGCACCTCACTATCCCGGCTATTTCAGAAGATCAGAATGACGATTAACGCTCCGACAAGCATCCCGAGGCTTCGGCTCATTCGTTCATATTTCATTTGATCGGCCTGGGCGCGGGATTCCTCATGCATTAGTTGTTGAATGGCTAACGATATATGTTTGGTCTGATCCTGACGGTCACTTGTGCCAAGGCTGAAGCTTAATTGCAGCATCACTTCCTTCTCGTCAGCCTTCATGGCCGATCTTCCCCACGCCAGATTCACGCCTGACTGCAGACTTTCCCGGGCAGTGAGTCCATGAGGAGGTTCCATCTGTGTAGCTGCATGAAGAAACAACGTCTTTACAGGTTCTTTGGTCTGTGCTCCCATCTTGCCCATGGCATCGGGAAGTGGAGTGAGCCCATAGTTAATCTCCGTCATTAGTCGCTGGAGGGCTGCAATGAGTTCTCGCAACTGTCTCGGTCTTAATGCATACTGTCTGGCCTTGTAAAATCCGGCGAGGGTGCTGGCTAACAGAATAATTACCGCACCAAACATGTTAACCAAAGGCTTCACCTCCTGCCCCGGTCTGCTGCAACCCACGCATTTTGCCATCAGCCAGCCGAAAGGTCATGCCCCGGCTCGTCCGTTGCAGCTGGACATAACGTTGAAACATCTGCTCCGTAATTAAGGTTCTGAGGGCGGGTCTGGCCGACAGCTCCGATAGGTCACGGCCATGCGCAGTCGCAATCACTGAGACTCCTGCATGCAGGGCTTCCATCACCGCCTCGGCATCCTCCGGACGACCGATCTCGTCCACAATCAGGACATCGGGCGACATGGAGCGAAGCATCATCATCATGCCCTCAGCCTTCGGACAACCGTCCATCACATCTGTTCGGGGACCTACGTCGAAGCCAGGTACTCCTTTGTAGCTACCAGCGATTTCGGACCTTTCATCCACAATGCCCACTTTCAGACGTGGACGTATTCCCTGAACCAGTTCAGTTCCCCCTGTAAGCTTTGTACCACTACTAATTTGTCTCGCCAGATCTCGCAGCAACGTCGTTTTCCCTTGTTGTGGTGGTGATAGGATCAACGTGTGCAGGACCTGTCCGCTCTTCATATCGAGAAGATAAGGAAGGATACGATCAGCCACTCCATGTACCTCACGGGCTACCCGAACGTTAAACCCGTTGATGTCACGCAGGTATTCGACACGTCCACCGCTTAGTACCGTTCGTCCAGCAAGCCCGATTCGATGTCCCCCAGGTATGGTGATGAACCCTTTGCGCAGTTCCTCTTCCAATGTATAAAGTGAATGGTTACTGATCAGGTCCAGCAACCTGTGCGTCACTTCTTTCTGAGGAACATACGCTTCTTCAGGATTCCCGGTCGGACAACCTTGAGGTGTCAGGAAGTGGTATGTGTTGCCTGCATTAATCTCCAGGGGTCTGCCTTCTCGAATACGTACTTCCTCCACTTGTTCCAATAGAGCGGGTGGCATTCTTCCAAGAATGGTTCGGATCGGTTCCGGAAAAAGTTCCCTCCAGTTCACCTTCATGAGTAGGCTCCTCCAACCTTGAGATCATTTGGTTCACACTTCTGGCGCTTGTTCATATCTCAAGTTTATGCCTGTACATTTAATTTATGACGCTGAAATCTATCAATTCTTCAGAATACGGTTGAGAGTTGAAACCATAGATGCACCTTCTGTTCTAGGCACCCGTCTAGATGTGCATGCATATAGTAATTGCAGATAGGTAAGTTCCATTTCGGTTCAAAACAGAACTACCGATCCCCAGATACAGAAAGGAGTTGTGGGGAGTGCGAGTTGATGTCGTTGGCAATGTGAATGAAGTACGTACCATTGATATTGCAGGGCGAAGTGCAGTTGTCATTGATGTATTATGTACGACCAGTACGATCGTTACGGCTCTGGCGTATGATGCTTCGGCTGTGATTGCCGTAGAGACCGTTCCACAAGCCAAACAAATGGAAGTGAAAGATTGCATTCGAGGCGGGGAGCGTTTTGACAAAAAAATCACCGGATTCGAAGTGGGGAATTCCCCCTATGAATATATGACTGCAGGCATTGCAGATAAAACAATCATTCTAACCACAACCGATGGAACCCGAGCTTTGATCAAGGCTTCCAAGGGGAAACATGTATTTGCTGGTTCATTTCTCAATGTGCAGGCTGTTGCAGCAGCTCTATGTGAACTTCAACGAGATGTATTGCTGTTATGTGCGGGGAACCAGGATGAATTTGCTCTGGAGGACGGCTTGTGTGCTGGATGTATCATCGATGAACTGCACCGTCAATCCTGTTCTCCCCTCCAGCTTAACGATCTCGGCATAGTGCTTCATCAGGCGGTATCCCAATGTCAGGAGAGCATCCCGGAGTTGGTGCAGGGGTCTGTTAGCGGGCGGAGGCTTGAAAAGTTAGGCAGGGTTCATGATATTTCGTATTGTTCTCAATTAAACCTGCTGGATTGTGTTCCCGAGATGGGGGAGGGGAACCGCATGCAGCCTTATAGAGGCATACGCGGCGGAAAGATGTTCAAGTTGATGTGAGAATTGCCATGAGAAAAACAAAAAAAGGTGTACTGCTGCCCGTTGGCAACAGTACACCTTTGCTAATTTACATATATTGAAGATACTTATCTGCGATCTTGAGGTCCACCGATAACGGCTTGCTCGGCAGTGTCGAGATCATATGCTGTATGCAATGCCTTAATGACGTCATGCAGCTTATCTCCGTCAATAACACAAGATACTTTGATCTCGGAAGTGCTCACCATCTTGATACTCACGCCTTCAGCCGAAATGACTTTGAACATCTTCGCAGCTACACCAGGATGACTGACCATGCCTGCGCCAACAATGGAGATTTTAACGAGGTTCTCCTCAGATGTAACTTCACGGTAAGGCAAGCGGCTGTGAAGGCCTTCAATGACACGTAATGCGTTCTCACGATCAGACAGCGCCACAGAAAACGAGAAGTCCGCTTTGCCATCCATCACACCGCTCTGAACGATAATGTCCACATCCAGCTGATTGGATGCAAGCGCACCAAATACTTCGGCCAGAACTCCTGGTACATCCGGCACACCCAGAATACTGATGCGAGCCACGTTTTTGTCATAGGCAATACCACTAACCACTACGCCTTGTTCCATTGCTGCTTCCTCCTTCACAACCGTTCCTTCATTATGGTTAAAGCTGGATCTTACAATTAAAGGTACACCGGAATGCTTCGCGTACTCTACTGCACGCGGATGCAGCACCGCTGCTCCCAAATTAGCAAGTTCCAGCATTTCGTCATACGATATTTCCTTCAGCTTGCGCGCAACCTTAACGATCCGCGGGTCCGTAGAGTATATTCCGTCTACATCCGTATAGATCTCACACGCATCAGCCTTAATCGCTGCCGCCAGCGCTACAGCTGTTGTATCCGAACCACCACGACCGAGCGTTGTGATCTCGCCGTCTTCCGTCATGCCCTGGAAGCCTGCAACAATAACAATGTTGCCCTCGGCAAGTGCTGCATTCACACGGTCAGGTTGAATATCATGAATACGTGCTTTTCCGTGAACCGGCTCTGTGCGGAACCCCGCTTGCCAGCCCGTAAACGATACTGCCTTACGTCCAAGCGCTTGAATAGCCATCGATAACAAAGAGATCGAAATCTGTTCTCCTGTCGTTAAGAGCATATCCATCTCACGAGCAGGCAGTTCACTATTCAGTTGTTTTGCCTGATCAATCAAATCATCTGTTGTATCCCCCATGGCCGAAACCACAACTACACACCGATGTCCTTCATCAGCTTTTTCTACAACACGTCCGGCCACACGCTTCATGCGTTCTGTATCTCCGACCGAGCTGCCCCCAAATTTCATGACGTACAATGACAACGCAAATCCACTCCCTACCTTGTGCAGTATGCATAATTAATGTCCATCGTCATTATTCTCTACGAGAAATGACTTTAACCCAGTATATTACGAAAGCGCCTGATAGGCTAATCTTTTTTCGAAAAAACCCTCTGCCAAAGGAATGGCAAAGGGTTGTTAATAACCTTTTTTAGCTTACAAGCCGTGAAAGTTACGCACGGGAAGAGTATTTACCTTCACGTGTGTCAATCAGGAGAACGTCACCTTCGTTAATGAACAAAGGAACCTGTACGTTCAAGCCTGTTTCCACTTTTGCATTTTTGGTAGCGCCTTGTGCAGTGTTACCTTTAACACTTGGCTCAGTCTCGATGACTTTCAACTCAACGCTTGTTGGCAAGTCAATTCCGAGAATTTCACCTTGGTAGCTAACAATCTTAACGACCATGTTTTCTTTCAGGAAGTTCAATTCCCATTCCAGTTGTTCACTAGTCAATGTGAACTGATCATATGTTTCGTTATCCATGAACGTGTGCTCTGTACCGCTTGCATACAGGTAGGATACGCCACGGTTTTCGATGATGGCACGACCAATCGTTTCGCCTGCACGGAATGTTTTTTCAACGGTGTTACCGTTACGCAGGTTTTTCAATTTGGAACGTACAAAGGCAGCGCCTTTACCTGGTTTAACGTGTTGGAAATCAAGCACGGTATAGATATCGTTATCTACTTGCACGGTCAAGCCTGTTTTAAAATCGTTTACTGAAATCACAAAAAATCCCTCCTGATATGGTTAAAAAGTAGGTGATATAAGACGACGGGTTAATGTTATATGTAAAATGAGCCCAAGAATGACCACCTCGTTCACTTCGAGTGCAGTACCATCCTCCGATCGCTGTTATCCCCAGATTTTTTTGATCCCATTATCAATGGGAAAATCCGGTGATAAAGGCGAACGCTTCGCTTCTTCAGATTGGTTCTGCACTCTTCGTTATGGTGAAATTTCTTATTTTCAATTTAAATAACACATTAAAAATCGTCTTATATCCCTGTGGCTGTAATTTAGCCGATTACGGTGAACTTCTTGTCCGACTTCGTGAGAATATGAATACCCGTCTCGGTAATCACTACGTCATCCTCGATACGCACGCCGCCAAGCCCGTCAATATATATACCCGGTTCAACGGTAACAACCATACCCGGTTTCAATACATCGTCGCTAAGCTTGGACAAGCGAGGAGCTTCGTGAACTTCCATACCCAGACCGTGGCCTGTGCTGTGTCCGAATTGATCTCCATATCCGTGACCTGCAATGATATCACGAGCCAATGCATCTGCTTCCCGTCCGGTCATGCCCGGTTTCAGGTTCTCCAGCGTATGTAACTGAGCTTCCAGTACAATGTCATAAATTTTGCGCAGTTCAGGTACAGGTGTACCTGTTGCAATGGTACGTGTCAGATCTGAACAGTATCCGTCCAAAAGTGCACCAAAGTCAAATGTAATTAACTCATTCTGTCCGATGACCTTGCTGCTCGCTACACCGTGAGGCATAGCAGAACGTTCACCCGATGCTACAATGGTGTCAAACGAAGAGGACGTTGCTCCATGCTTGCGCATGAAAAACTCCATCTCCAGATCCACTTCACGCTCCGTCATACCTGGTTTTGCAAACTGCAAAACGTGGCTGAACGTGGCATCCGCCAGATCTGCTGCTCTCTGCATGACCGCGATCTCATCTTCATCCTTGAACATACGAAGTTGTTCCACGATCCCGGATACAGCTTTCAGTTCAATAGACTGCAGTGCTTCAGCATAAGCGGAATGCGTGCCAAATGTAACACTATCCTGCTCGAAGCCCACTTCTTTGATATTAGCGGATGTCAGCAATTCGCGCACTGTATCCATCGGCTTGGCTCCATGCTCCACAACGGTGAATCCTTTGGCTTGTTGAGGCGCTTGTGACATATAACGGAAATCAGTCAGCAGATATGCATCCTGTTCCGTAATCAGCACATATCCCGCCGAGCCTGTAAAACCCGTCATATAACGACGGTTAATCGGGTTTGTAATCAGCATTGCAGTGAGTTCATGCTCACGCATGGCTTCACGCAACTTATTTACTCGTTTGTTTTCCATCGGTAACCCTTCTTTCTCTCACATTCCCGGGTTCCCGGCTCAGGTTTGTTTGTCCAGATGACGCACAAGAGCCAGCAATCCCAGTTCATAGCTTACTTCGCCAAATCCGGCAATCTGCCCGATTGTTTCCGCTGCAATCACTGAATGATGTCTGAACGCTTCGCGTGCATGAATGTTGGATAGATGTACTTCCACTGTAGGGACTTTTACAGCATTGATTGCATCACGTATAGCATAGCTATAATGGGTAAATGCTCCGGCATTCAGTATTATTCCGTCTGCCTCACCCATCGCTGCATGAATGCGGTCAATGATGTCCCCTTCATGGTTCGATTGATAAAAAGCGATGGAGACGCCAATTTCATCAGCCTGTCTGCGAATTTTGTCCTCAATATCCTTCAGACTAAGCGTTCCATAGATGCCCGGTTCGCGTACACCAAGCATGTTCAGGTTCGGACCATTGATCACAATAATTCGTTTCATCGCTGCTCCACCCTCTCTGCAAATAACCATCTGCTATTTTAACACAGGCATTGCCGGATTGAGAAGCTTTTTTGCGCTATGCCCCCGCTTGCTCCGGCTCGCGTTTGCGTTCGTCTGTGTACTCCATGGCTACCGTGTAACCAATGAACAGCCCCCATAGCAAAAAGAAACAGAGTTCCGTGATGATTGAATCCCACGTTAAACCGTTCAAAGGTTTCATCATCCCCAGTTTTGGTCCTACCAGTATAAAGAGAATCAGCCACCAGACGATTCCATATACCATGCCGGGTAAAGGTCCTTTCAGTTTTCTAATCGTGAACGTGTAGAGTAAGGATGCCAAGATGGAAAAAACGATAAAAAACAGCCAGCCTGTCAAATGTCCTGCTGCGGTATATATATATTCATGTTTGAAAAAAGGCTCGGCCAGAAATCCGACAGGTACAATCGTAAAATGCAACAGATAGAATAGCCAATGTAGCCCACCCCAGATAAAACCGGCAAAGAAGCCAAGCTCTAACGCAAAGGAAAATGGCTTGGTGTAGTAGTGTGCTTGACCTTGCCTCTGGGTAGGGCGCCTGCCCTTGTCTTTTGACTGCCGTTCTTTCGGACGTTGACCTTCATCTTGTGATGTATCTTCATGCTTACGTTCTGTCATCGATATTCTCCTTCATTCAGTTGATAATCCCGCATTATGCCTCGAATTTCCGCTCCGATTCTACGAGGTAGTATGTTCAAAACAGGACAATCTTAACAACATCCTTCAAGGTTTGACTCACAAACTAGAAATTGGTCTCAAAATTCGATACAATAGGGTTATTAAACTGCCTTTGATCGCGAAGGCCTAGAACAGAATAGGAAGGTGAATAATTTGCCTCAACAATCCAAGCCTGTCAGCTATGGGGGGCAAGCTGTCATTGAAGGCGTAATGTTCGGTGGGAAACATGTCAACGTTACAGCTGTTCGTAGAAAAGACGGCGAAATTACGTATCTGGAAGTTCCCAAGCAAGACAAGTCCTGGGTCACGAAATTGCGGCGGATTCCTTTATTACGCGGAATTGTCAGCATTATAGATTCAAGTGTCAAAGGTAGCAGACATCTCAATTATTCTGCTGACGCCTATGCTGATGATGAACTGGAACCGGAAGAGAAAGCCAATCAAAAAGAGAAAGAAGGTTCGGGCTGGAGCCTTAGCATGATCATTGGTGTGACCGCCGTTGCCATCCTTTCATTCCTTTTTGGTAAAGTTGTGCTCACATTGCTTCCTGTTGTTATCGAGAATTTTCTATTCAAAAATGCATTCGACAATCAGTTTTTGCATAATTTACTGGAAGGCGGCATTAAGCTGATCCTGTTACTCGCTTATCTGTGGTTAATCTCACAGACGCCGATGATTAAACGTCTCTTCCAGTATCATGGAGCGGAACACAAAGTAATCAGCGCACATGAAGCTGGTGAAGAACTGACACCGGAGAACGTGCAAAAGTACAGCCGACTGCACTACCGCTGCGGAAGCAGTTTCATTATGTTGACTGTCATTATTGGAGTGTTTCTATACTCCCTCTTCACGTACGATAACCTCTGGGAACGGATGGGTCAGCGTCTATTGTTATTGCCAGTTGTGCTAGGCATTTCTTTTGAACTGTTAAAGCTCACGAATTCAGTACGTGATATTCCTGTACTGCGTTATCTCGGATACCCGGGATTGTGGCTTCAATTGCTGACAACAAAAGAACCGACCAACGAACAGGTAGAAGTATCCATTGCTTCGTTTAACCGTATGCGTGAGTTGGATGCCAAGCTTGCCAATGTCTCTGCTACGTCAGAAGTACCTGTTGCAACACTCGATCCTGTGAAAGGGTGAATGATATGAACAAGCAGGCAATCTTATTTTGGACGTTCATCGCACTAGCTGCTGTTGGAGTCTTGACTTGGCTGGGGAACGCTAGTCCATCCAGGATCATTATTCCTCTGGTCGTGTTCGGAGCTGTATTCCTGCTGTACAAATATCCGCCTCGTCGCTGGGCAAGCAAAACCAAATCACCAAAGATTAAGCCATCTGCACGAACCATGGCAAAAGTCAATGCACAGTCCAGTGCCAGAAAGAGCAACGGCTCTTCAAAGAAACGCAAGGATTATCCTTTCCAAGTGATTCAGGGACAAAAAGGGAAAAGCGATGAAGATATACCGAAATTTCACTAAAAGGTACTGAACAACCAAAAAAGCAATTCTCCCAACATGCGGAGAATTGCTTTTTTCACGTTTATACAGGAATCAGAGGTGGAGCTTCTGCTTGTTTCTTGCGCAATTCTTTTCGTTGTTTGTCCAACTGTTCACCATACATTTTCGTATTCCATCCGTTGAAAAATTCGCTCCCTGCGGTAGCGCCTGATCGATATAAGGCTGTGCTGTCCTGTAACGATAAATGAAATTGCGTCGGTTTAATGCCAAGCGTTGGTATCTTCACTGTACGAAACCGGTTAATCTGTTCGATGTAGCGTTCATCATGTGCTGTGAGCATCGTCTCCACAAGGGCCTGAAGCATGCTTAGCGGTCCTTTAATCCGGGCGGGTTCTACTTCCGTCTTCCCCACCATTTTGAATCCAACAACCGGAATGACGTCTCCTCCTCGTTCCGAACGATCACCATCGAAGAGCCACAACGGAAAATTGCTAAGCAATCCACCATCCACGACATACACAAACTGATCTTGAAAAGGAAGGCCTTTGGAGAATACTGGTGATTTACGTATGACTACCGGATCGAAAAAATACGGGATACTGCAACTCATACGTACCGCCTTTGCAACATCCAGCTTCGCAGGGTCAATGCCGAACCGTCGAATATCGTCTGGTAGCACCAGAATGGTCCCATTGGATATATCGGATGCGGTAATAAGCAACTTGCCTTGTGGCAGGTCAGCGAATGTGCGAATCCCTTTCTGCTCAAGCATCTTGCGAATCCATGATTCCAGCGCTTCTCCCGAATATAGTCCTTTCTTCAAGAACAGCCTTGCCGCGGGTCCGATCCATCGGGTATTAAATATGGGGGAACGACGCAGCAATGAAACAAAGGGGGTATTCTCAATAATGACTTTCATCTCCTCGGCCCTGTAACCAGCCGCTAGCAGAGCAGCTACAATGGAACCGGATGATGTGCCTGCCACTCGATTAAACTGAATGCCGCAGTCTTGAGCACCCTGCACAGCACCTGCAAGCGAGATCCCTTTGACGCCTCCACCTTCAAACACCGCGTTAATTAACATAACAAAAAACCCCCGTTCTCCAGGCAGCCACGTTTCTACTGCCACTCTATGAGAACAAGGGTTTGTCTTATCACTGTATTGTTAAAATGTTTTATAGACCATAGTAGGCTTTTAATTTGGCAATTAGGCCGAGAGGGTTCTTCGTCAGGTACTGTGAACTGAAGAATATATCCCCTTTAACCGAAGAATACTTCTTGTTGTAGTTCAGCTGATCGATGATCTCCTGTGAAGTCTGCCAGCCAATTTCCGGCGTACCTAACTTATAAGGTGAGTGACCGATATACAATTTTACATTTGTGTTAGCCACTTCATTCGCCCACCAGTCCACGACTTTGTCATATCGGGCTACGTTTAATGTCATACTCCAATACACCTGCGGAGCGACATAGTCGATCCACTCTTGGTTAATCCATGTCCGCACATCTGCATTCATGCTGTCATACGCGGTTACTCCTGCTTTGGTATCAGAACCTGTCAGATCAACAGATTTGTTACGCCATACACCAAATGGACTAATTCCATATTCAACGTTAGCTTTCACGCTGTGAATGTTCTGCCCGAGCTGCTTAACGAACTGATTGATATTATCCCGACGCCATTCAGCACGGTCCTTAGTATTTAATGTGTTATAAGTTTTGAAGGCCGCATCATCATTAAAAGTCACATTGGACGGATAGAAATAATCATCCAGATGTACACCATCAATATCATACTGATTGACCACTTCCATGATCGTATCGATAATATGCTGTCTGGCTTCCGGGATACCCGGGTTAATGTACATTTTGCCGGATGCATTCACAATCCAGTCGGGATGAAGCTTCGAGATATGGTTTGCAGCCAAGTTTGATGTACTTGCTGAGTTCGTTGCTCTAAACGGATTAAACCAGGCGTGGAACTCCAGGCCCCGTTTGTGTGCTTCCTCAACCATAAACGCGAGGGGATCATAACCTGGATCTTTACCTTGTGTTCCTGTCAATACGCTGTTCCAAGGTACCAAACCTGAAGGATAGATGGCATCCCCATTGGCTCTCACTTGGACAAATACGGCATTAATGCCCATACCTTGCAACGTATCTAGCTGTTTCGTATACTCCTGTTTTTGCTTCTCTACATTTCCCTTGGCACCGGATGTAGGCCAGTCTCCATTCACAGTGGAAATCCAGGCTCCCCGCATCTCTTCAGAAGCTGGTACAGTGCCCGTGCCTCCAGGCTCCGCTGGGGTTACCGGGGTTGGTTCAGGAGTTGGGACTGATTCGTCTCCTGTGTACAGATCAATGGTCTGGGCAGCCTGATTCCAGTTCACTCGAATACCCAGGTTCTCACTGACGAATCGAATGGGTACCATGACCCGACCTTGTTTCAATTCGACCGATGCATCCAGACCAACTACAGCGTTATCCACCGTCGCCTGCTGGCGTCCGCTCGTCATAGAGATGACCGAATCGGATTTCTGAATGGTCACGGTACGAGTAGCTTGAGACCATAGAACAGACGCACCCAGTCCTTCGCTAATAACACGCAGAGGCACCATCGTTACATTTACTTTGGGCAAGATGTAGGGTGATACATCCGATTCCAAACGGTTGCCGTCTAGAAAAATAGCGATTTCCTTTTGCCCGGCCGCTTGTGCCGTCATGCCTGCTGTCTGTAATCCAAGTACAAAAATGAGTAGCAACATCAATCCTTTACGAACGTTCATTAGTGCAGTCCTCCAAAATCATTATAAATTTGCGGTAAATTCTACTAGTTTAATAGACGCTCCTACCGTTCGTTTAGTTGCGAAAATCACCAAATTATGGTGTGATTGCAGACAAAAAAATGCTTCCTGCCATTGAAACGGCAAGAAGCATCCTTTGATCACGGGATACAATTCATTGTATATCACCATGTGTATTCCACTGCTTAAACTTAAGACTCCGTATTACTCATGACGTCCTGAAGATTTTTGAGGTCACGCAACCGGCTCTCATCCTGACGGAAGTATTCAACCAAGGACTCGATGCATGTAATGGAGTCCCAGCTCAGATGATGTTCAATGCCTTCAACATCATTGTAAATATTTTGTTCCTGAACACCAATCGTTGTCAAAAATTGTTCAAGCAGATGATGGCGCTCCATCAAACGTTTGCCCATCTTTTTGCCTTTTGGCGTAAGCACCAGTCCGCGGTACTTTTCATAGATCAGGTACTCGTCTTTGTCCAGCTTTTGGATCATCTTCGTCACCGATGAAGGATGTACTTCCAGTCCTTCAGCTATATCAGACACACGAGCATAGCCCTTTTCATCAATTAATTTGTATATACGCTCCAAATAATCTTCCATACTGGGCGTTGGCATCTGCTTCCCTCTTTTCTCTCTGACCGGCCCCTATTCGTGCCTGGTCCCTATCTTATAATGATACATGTTATCAATACGCATTGGCAAGTCCTGTACAGTTCGGAGCGCGCTGTTACACAAGTAATTGGCAGGCGTGACTTCCCCCCAAACGAGGCAAACTAAACAAAGTTCCGCATCGAAAGGAGTGATTTCGTGAGTACAAGTGTAGCCTCACCGCCAGTTCGTAAAGCAAAAGGTACTAAACCCTTTATTCCCGATTTGGTGTATTTTGAACCCGGTGCGTTGGAATATGATAAAGGCAAAAGGATTATGGAATGGGTGACATCCAAAAACATACCTTATCAGATGACCACATCCCATAACCGAATCACAAACTTGCCGGGTGAAACCGAACAAGAAAAATATCGGATGGCAAAGCGTACTCTGGTCGTTGGTGTGCGCAAAACACTCAAGTTTGACCAGTCGAAACCTTCAGCGGAATATGCCATTCCCATCTCTACAGGCTGTATGGGACACTGCCATTATTGTTATCTTCAAACTACACTTGGTGCCAAACCTTATGTCCGTGTCTATGTCAATACCGAGGAGATCATTCAGGCAGCCAAAGGATACATCGAAGAACGCGCGCCTGAAATCACAAGATTTGAAGCTGCCTGTACGTCTGATCCCGTAGGACTCGAGCATATCACGGAGAATTTAAGTGACCTGATTCGTTTTATGGCGGAGGAAGAATATGGACGCCTGCGATTTGTAACCAAATATCATCACGTTGATCCGTTGCTGAACATTAAGCATAACGGCCACACCCGTATCCGGTTTAGTGTCAATTCGGATTATGTCATCAAAAACTTTGAACCGGCTACCTCCAGATTTGAGGAACGCATTGAAGCTGCTGGCAAAATTGCACATGCCGGTTATCCCCTGGGATTCATTATCGCTCCGATCATGTGGTATGAAGGCTGGGAAGAAGGATACTCGGATCTGTTGCAGAAGCTGGCAGATACGCTTCCAGAGGAAGCAACCAAAGATCTTACCTTTGAGATGATCCAGCACCGTTTTACCAAAACGGCCAAAGCAACCATTGAGAAACGTTATCCTAAAACCAAGTTGGAGATGGATATCGAGAAACGCAAGATGAAATGGGGCCGCTGGGGTCAGTACAAGTATGTGTATAAGGATGACCAGCAAGATGCGCTGCGCGAATTCATTACGGAACGGATCTTTGAACATTTCCCACTAGCCAGTATTGATTACTTCACCTAAACGAACAACAGGATTCCCCAAAATCATATGCAGTTAAAAGCATTCCTAACAAACGATTAAAAAGCAGGTTACATGACCCAGATTGACTCTGGTAACATGTAGCCTGCTTTGTCATGCATTTTAAATTCAAATTCAGTTCATCCGTTTAAATGATCATCCAGTCTGGTGTAATCTGCTGCAACCAGATCGTAATCTTCGTCATCTGATCTGTAAAAAGCAATATGCCAAGGAACAACATTAATGCTCCCCCGACTTTCATCATGACATTGGAATACCGTAAGATCCAACGTGTTGAACCGATGAAAAAGGCCAAAATGAAAAACGGGATTGCAAACCCTGCCGTATAACCTGTAATCAGCGCCAGCCAGGTTGTGGGCTCACTTGCAGCCATAGCAATGATTGCTGTTAGAATAGGGCCAATACACGGCGACCAGCCTGCTGAGAAACCGATACCAAATATAAAAGAGCCCAGATAGCCTGCAGGTTTCCATTTCATATCCAGCTTGCGTTCCTTCATCAGAAACTGTGGCTTGAACACACCAAGTAAAAACAACCCCATAAGCATAATCAGAATCGCAGACAATTGCCGAATCAGTTCACGGTTATCATTGAAAAATTGGCCAAACAGTCCGGCACCCAGGCCAAGCGAATAAAATACAGCCGAGAAGCCTAAAATAAACGCCAGCGTGTGCGTCATCGTCTTAAAACGGACTTCTCGCTGATTGCGGTCATCCTTCAATTGTTGCACCGTCATACCTGTAATGTAGGAGAGGTATGATGGATACAACGGAAGACAACATGGTGATATAAATGAGACCAAACCTGCTACAAAAGCCATCCATACATTAACATCAGGCATGAAGCGGATGTCTCCCTTCCCCGGGCTCTCGTGCTTGTTCGTTTAGCCGTCAGGCTCGGAACCCTTTTTTTCCAATCATCGTCAGAATCAGCATCATGATCAGCAGTAATACAATCGTTGCTCCAGGTGCGAGGTTCCAGATACCTGCTACAACCAGTCCAAGGACTACGGCAATTTCGCCGATAATCACGGACAAGATAATGGCGGATTTGAAACTCCGGGCCATCAACAGGCTGACCGCTACCGGGATGGTCAATAGCGCTGACACCAGGAGCGCACCGACAATCTTGATCGCCGTGCTTATGACAAGTGCTGTCATCACAGTGATTAACATGTTCAGAATTCTCACAGGCAACCCTGTAACCGCTGCCGCATCTTCCTCAAAGCTGAGCAGGAAAAATTCCTTATGTAACAATGCCACTACAATCACCACGATCAGCGTAACCACACCTACGAGCTTCAGATCCGTAGCGTCTAATGTATATATACTGCCGAACAAATAACTCATGACATCTGCATTATATCCTTTGCCCAGCGTAAAGAACAAGGAAGCAAGAGCCACGCCACCGGACATGATAATGGCAATCGATAATTCGGCGTAACTCTTATACGCTTTGCGCAATTTCTCTATCGCAAATGAAGCAAGCACGGCAAATATCAAGCCCACCGCAATGGGATACACTTCAATCAGGAATCCAAGTGCAACACCGGCAATGGTCACATGAGACAAGGTGTCTCCGATCATGGATAACCGCCGCAAGACCAGAAACAGTCCGATTAACGGAGCGGTAATGCCAATTAACAATCCACCCGCCAGGGCACGCTGAAAAAAATCACTCATTAATATTTCCAAAACAAACACGACTCCTTCGGCCTTACTCTAATCTAATGGGCCATAAATACGGCTAGCGTACCTGTGCAGTGGTATGTTGCAGATTGGTCTCAGCACAATCCTGTACCTCATGCGAATGACGGACATGAAAATTAATTTTGCCATTCGTTACCACAGCTTCAGAACCCAGATAACTCTCCATCCGATCCATATCATGAGACACCATTAGAAAAGTCATTCGGTGATGTTCATGCATATGCGTAATCAGTTCAAAGAAACTGGCCTGTGATTCAGCATCAATACCTACGGTAGGTTCATCCAGAATCAACAGATCAGGGTGATTGATAAGCGCTCGTGCCAAAAATACACGCTGCTGCTGTCCGCCAGACAATTGACCAATACGTTTGTTCGCCAGATCCTCGATCCGCATGACCTGCATCGCATCCGTGCACTGTTGCTGACATTTGCGAGACATACGACGGAACATGTTTTTGTTATTATACAAGCCTGACATGACCACTTCACGAACGGTCGCAGGAAACAACGGGTTAAATGCATTCTTTTGAGGCACATACCCGATTCGGTCCCAGTCCTTGAACCTGCGGATCGACTGTCCGAATAGTTTGATATCTCCCTGCGCAGGAGGAAGAAGTCCTACCAGCATGCGCAGCAATGTCGTTTTACCCGCCCCATTGGAACCGATAATCCCGACAAAGTCCCGTTCCTGGGCCATAAAATCGAGATTCTCAATCACTCGCTGGTCCCCGTAGGAAAATGATAGTTTCTCGATCTCTATAATTGGATCATGACATAGTGGCATGATTTGCTGCATGGCAAAGCCGCCCTTCATTATATATAAGAATCCCATAGCGTCCTAAGAGCCTTCACCGTGAACGGTAAAGACTCTTCGATCTGAATTCTTCATTATATCTTATTTTAATGCGATCAGCAGATTTTGCAAATTTTTCTCCATGAGGGTGAAATAATCATCCCGGTTTGTTGCCTGCTCCTTGGTCAATCCCTCAACCGGATTAAGGACCATGGTCTCCACTCCTGCTTCACTTGCCAGTGTTTTCGCCAATTTGTCAGATACCAGCTCTTCGAAGAAAATGTATTTAATGCCCTCATCTTTAACCAGTTTCGCAAGCTTCACAATATCCTGTCCTGTCGGTTCAGCATCCGGGGAAAGTCCCATAATGGCATGCTGGGTTAATCCATAATCACGTGCAAGGTAGCCAAACGCTTGGTGCGAGACAACAATCTCGTTGTTTGGTACGTTAGCCAATTCATCTGTAAAACGCTGATCCAGCGTCTCAAGCTTCGTACGAAGCTCTTCATAACGTTGTTCGTAACCTGCTTTGTGATCAGGGTCTGCCTCAACCAGACTATTTTTGATGTTTTCAGCCATGATCATGGCTGATTTCGGACTAACCCACGTATGTGGATCAATATGATGATCAGCGACATCTTCACTGGTAGCCTCATCTGCATGCTCGTCTTCGTGCTCTTCACCGTGACCGTGCCCATCATCACCCTCAGCAGTTAACAGTTTAACCCCTTCGCTAACGGCAACAGACTTCACCTGTGTATCGCTATTCAGCGACTTCAGGAAATTTGGCACCCATCCTTCCAGTCCAGCTCCATTATAGAGAAACAGCTGTGCCTTGGACGTATTAACAATATCCTGACTCTTCGGAGTCCAGTCATGTGGCTCTACTCCCGTTGGCAGCAGGTTAATAACATTGGCATCCTCACCACCGATTGCAGTCGTAAAAGCATATACAGGATAAAATGTCGTCACAACGTTTACCTTGCCTTCCACAATCTTCGCACTATTGGAACTATCCTGCCCACAAGCTGACAATATCAGCAAAGTGAGAATAAGCAAACCCGTCCACAGTAACTTCATGTTGCCTCTTTTGCTCGTATTCCCTATCCGGTTATCCTGAGCTTGATGTTGCACTTTATAAAATGTCATTATGATTCACTCCGCATCTCTTAATCGTAAACATTACTGAAAGAATTATAGGTAACCTGAACCTACTTGTCAAGCTATCCCGTCCTATTCATTCTTTCCTGAAGTACGGAGTTCATAACAGTATATGCTTGTTCTCTTCCCGTCAGATACGAATTATATCAACAAAAAAAGGGGCCCGAATTACATCGGGCCACCTTGTGTCATTTTTATGACAGAATTTGATTTCTTATTTCACTTGTGCGCCATTAGGCATGTTGTCTGGTACTGTTGCCAGTGTAAGTTGGTCGCCATGGGATGCTGCAAGGATCATACCCTGAGACAATTCACCACGAAGTTTCACCGGTTTGAGGTTCGTGACACAGATGACTTTGCGTCCAACCATCTCTTCTGGCGAATAGAACTTCGCAATTCCAGATACGACCTGACGCTGCTCATAACCCAGATCGAGCTGCAATTTCAGCAACTTATCCGCTTTTTTGACCGGTTCGCAGGCAATGACTTGCGCGACATGCAGTTCAACTTTGGCAAAATCGTCAATACCGATCTCTTCCGTACCTTCAGGTGCGGTTACCGGTTCAACAGCTGCTGAAGTTCCAGCATCTGTTTGACTTGTTTCAGGCTGTGCTGCTTTTTGGCCACCAGTCATTGCTTCGGAGATATAAGCAATTTCCTGTTCGGAATCCAAACGTGGGAAGATTGGATCACCTTTTTGCAATGCGTTTCCAGTTGGAACCAGACCCCATTGCTTAGCTGTATCCCAAGCCGTAAGTTCACCTTCCTGAATGCCGAGCTGTGCCCAGATTTTATGAGGAGCACGTGTCAGGAACGGTTGCAACAAGATGGAAGCAATTCGCAAGCTTTCGATCAGGTGAGCCATAACGGATGCCAATTCATCACGTTTTGCTTCATCACGAGCCAGCGCCCATGGCTGCGTCTCATCAATATATTTGTTGGTGCGGCTGACAAACTGGCTGATCGCTGTCAGTGCTACGGAAAACTGCAGGTTTTCCATCGCCTGTTCCACTTTTTCCACCGTAGCATGGCCTGCTTCTTCCAGCGAAGCATCAAATTCCGTTACATTCGATGCAAACGCAGGGGCTTTGCCTTCAAAATATTTGTCTACCATGGCAACGGTACGGTTCAACAAGTTACCCAGATCGTTTGCGAGGTCGGAGTTAACACGTTCTACGAAGCTCTCTGGTGTAAAGGTACCATCGGAACCAAACGGTACTTCACGCAGCAGGTAATAACGCAGTGCATCGAGACCGTAACGGTCAATCAGAGTCACTGGATCAACGACATTACCTTTGGATTTGGACATTTTGCCATCCTTCATCAACAACCAGCCATGTGCAAACACTTTCTTCGGCAAAGGCAGATCCAATGCCATCAACATAATTGGCCAGTAGATCGTATGGAAACGAACAATTTCTTTCCCTACCAGATGTACATCCGCAGGCCAGAACTTGTTATACAGGGATGCATCGGATGAACCGTAGCCCAGTGCTGTAATATAGTTGGACAACGCATCAATCCACACATAAACCACGTGTTTTGGATCACCTTTAACTTTGACGCCCCATTCAAATGTAGTCCGCGATACGGCCAAATCTTCAAGACCTGGCTTGATGAAGTTGTTGATCATCTCGTTCTTACGGGATTCCGGCTGAATAAAGCCCGGGTTCTCTTCATAATATTTCAACAAACGATCTGCATATTTGCTCATACGGAAGAAGTAAGATTCTTCTTTGACCAATTCAACCGGGTGTCCGCTATCCGGGCTCTTGGCCGAGATAATCTCACCCTTCTCATTTTTCTCTACATCCACCAGTTGAGTCTCCGTGTAATACGTCTCATCCGGAATGCTGTACCAGCCTTCGTACTCACCTTTGTATATATCTCCCTGTTTCAGCAAACGGTCAAAGATATCCTGAACAATGGTTTTGTGACGTTCTTCGGTTGTACGGATAAAGTCGTCATTGGAAATGTCCAACTTGTTCCACAGTTCCTTGATCCCCACAACGATATCGTCGATAAAAGCTTGCGGTGTCTGTCCTTTCTCTTGTGCCTTGCGCTCAATCTTCTGGCCATGTTCATCGGTTCCTGTCAGATAATGAGCATCGTAACCGCGTAGACGCTTGTAACGAACCATCGCATCTCCCGCCACAGTTGTATACGCATGCCCAATATGCAATTTGTCACTCGGATAATAAATCGGGGTTGTCAGATAAAATGTTTTTTGGTCAGCCATGAATGACTTCTCCTCCTTCAAATGTTCCTGCTTCATGTGATCCCTTCGTCCAAAACAACTAAAAAAGAACACAAAAAACTCCCGCCCCTATGGGACGAGAGTTGCTCTCACGTGTTACCACCCAAATTCCCCATGTTTTTCGCAAAACACAGGCTCTGTCGGTCCTTCGACCGCCCATTAACGCTGGATCACGCCTCAGCCTTACGACAACAGCTCTGAAATCACTGTCTGCACGCTCGAAAGAGGTTCCTCCGGGACCATATTCCATCCTCCTCCCAGACCGGTTCTCAGCTCATCCGGCTCTCTGCACTGGGGGTGTGTCTGTACTTATCCCTTCACTGGAAATCATATAGAAGTTGTTCAAAAAGTTAAAACTAGACTTATTGAACTCGCATATATAGGAAAAATATACTGAAATGCGGACCCCTTTGTCAAGTGGACAGCATACTCAAGTTCAATCCTGGCCTGCTTCCAGGCCACCAGAATACTTCAGGCAACATCGTTACTCTGATACCATCATAGACTTTTCCGCCTTTGGTGGCACCAGATCTACACCGCCTGGATGAAACGGGTGGCATTTGGCAATACGTTTCGCTGTTAACAACGAACCTTTGAGCGCACCGTGCACTTCAATCGCCTCCATGGCGTAAGCCGAACAGCTCGGATAGAACCGACATGTTGGCGGTGTTAATGGAGAGATATAGTTGCGGTACACCCGGATGGGTGCCTGAGCAATTCTGCGCGATAACTTCATGGTCAGTGCTTCCCATGAGCGTGTGTATGTCCCGATGCCGCTTTGGCCGGAGCATGCTCTGCACAGTCCTTGCAATATCCAAATACTTCGAACTTGTGGTCTACAACCTGAAATTGCTCAGGCGCATCCGCAAGCTGCATCGGGCAAAAAATAATAGGATATGTCTTCTGACACTTCAGACAGATCATATGATGGTGATGATGATCTTCACTACAGTGCGCTTTGAATTTAACGCCATCTTCGAAGATGACCTGTTCCAGTACACCCAGTTCCTGCATCACCCGCAAATTACGATATACTGTGTCAAAACTCAGTCCGCTGTAAGTCTTACCCATATATTCATAGACGTCCTTGGGTGTAAGATACCCCGGAGACTCGGCAAATAACCGGGCCAGTGTTTTCCGCTGATCGGTAATGCGAAGCCCCTGTGAGGACATGGTTGAAATAATCTGTTCTGTCGACAGCATGATCTAAAGCACCTCCTGTCATACGAGCATTTTGCATCATTCATAGAGCGACAGTTATTCGGCAAAAGTTAAAACTTTTGCTTTCTTGTATACCTCTAATAATGCATCAAATTACGATTAGAGTCAACGAAGACACCGGGTTAGGTCATTCCAACATTACATAAAAAGGACTCCATGCACATGCATTGCCATTAGTCTAGCTTGAGCTAATGACATTACATTTTGATGGAGTCCCTTCCTGACGGTTCAGATGATCAAACGTTCGGGCGACTTTTGGGGTGAACGGGTATATATGATATAAGCTTTCACTCCAAACCGTCCGTGCAGGTTCATATTATTACTTTTCAGCCGGAAGCGGCGTGAACAGCAGGTTAACAGGCAAGTTACTTCCTGGTGCCGCCGAGAAGAGAATGGTTACACTCTCGCCGTACGAACCTGTGCGATACATAACACTTTGCTCATTAGGTGCAGTTACAGATTTACCTGTGGAAATCTGAACGACCTGTCCATTCACGAGTGCCACACCTGAATATCTGCCTCCACGAGGGTTGAATGAAATCAACGTGCGCGGAGCAACATTATTCAATGTAATTTTGTACAATACACCGAAGTTACCTGCGTTGGACGCTTCAGTGAAAGCCATAGGGTCCGTTCCCACAAGGTTTGGATCACTTGCATTGTCTCCAAGTGGAAGACGTGCAGGTTTCGACCCTACTTCTTGATCATACGTAATGATCCGTGTTGCATTTGGATAGGTACCACGGTTGTGAACTCCATCACGATCCAGAACCGGCAGGCTCGATAACACTTCCATCGGGTCCTTGTTTTCTTCGATCATGATAATGTTGTAATCCAGTTCATAGTCACTGAATACATCCGAATACAAGGAAATGACTTGTCCCTGTTTCATCGGAAGAACGCTCAGATCATTAAGAATCAGCTTGCTTTCTCCTGGCTGGATGTACACTTTCTTTTGTCCGGTACCATTCTGCATGGACTGGAACCAACGGTCAATGGACAGCTTTCCAGCTACCGTTGCAAAAGGAGACGGTCCTGCAAAACCCATGTTTTGCTGGTCAATGGACGCCGTGTATGCATTGTTATTTGTCGCTACAACATACATTTTTACGCTTTTGCCCGTGTTGTTCACATGGTGAATCATGAAACGTGTCTGTCCAAAGGAAGATTCCTTGTACACAATACCTTCCGTATTCACGGTTTCAGGGCTGTTACTGCGGATCAACAGACTTGGTTCATCATAATAAGTGAAAGGTACTTTCTCCAATGCCGGTACTCCACCACCGTCAAAAGTGAACTTCTCACCGACTGGTGTGAACAATTGATTAAAGTCAGTCACACTATAAAGTGTTTCTCCCGTAATATTGATCATCTTGGTATAGCTATCGCTAGCACCATGTTTATCGGTAACTGTAATCGTTACGGTCTTCGGTCCTGGAACAAAGAATGCAAGTGCATTGTTATCCCATTCTGTTTTTACAATTGCGTTCTCATCATCTGTACTTTGATCAATATAAGTGATTTTCTCACCCATTTTGTATTCTTCTTTATCTGTCGTAAACATCGCGACAGGTGGCAGATTTGGTCTTTCAACCTTAATCGTAACCGAATACGGATCGCTCCATTGACCACTTGAATCCTGGACCGCATAGGTTACTGTGTATACACCTGGTTGGTCGAATGAATCCTGACGGCCTGTCCAACGCTCATCTACAATGCTGAGTCCCTTGGGAGAGCTAGATCTGGTTGTGTAGGTTACCTGGTCTCCGGCAAAAACCTCTTTTTGTACCGTGAAGCTTGCCACCGGTTTGGTACTCAGATTCAATACAACCGTTTTGGCAGATTGGTTTACTTTATACGTAATGTCCAGAGCCAGTGTAATTGAAGTCAACGGCACCATGAACGTATTTTTTTGTTGATAAGCCGCGCCCTTCATCGTTCTGGACACACCATTAACGGTATAGATCTTGCTGTTTGTTTTGAAACGCAGCTCATCTTCACCACTAATAATGATCGTTTCTTTAGTTGTGTTATCATATTTAACATCATAGCCAACCCGATCAACGAGAGCACGGATCGCTACATAGGATACACCATTTTTTACAGCCATCGGCTGTCCAGCAAGATATGTTTTGCCATCTTGCATCATTTTATTACTGTTCATATAAAGAGTGAGGTCTCCACCCCGGCCTCCAGCAACAGATGAACCGCCTGTAGATGGTTGCTCCACTTCGACTGGTGCAGGTGCTGGTGTTTCCTCAGCTGTACCTTCTTCGTCCATAGGTTCAATTACCGGCTCAACAGGAGTCGCGTCTGTTCCTGTAGGAACATCTGTCTCAGGAGGGTTCACTTCTTCAGTTGTTTCATTATTTGATGTTGGAGTGTTTGTTCCGGATTTCACTTCGGATTCCGCAATGGTCTGTTCTTTCTTCACAACCTCCACGGATTTAACTTTGGCTGTATTCACTGATGTAGTATCGCTCTGATCTGCTGATTGTGCATTGGCAGGAATCACTGCAAACGCCTGAAACACAGCAAAAGCGGTAAGTATGGACAATTTCTTCTTCAAATTCATTCTTTGTCTTTGGCTCCTTCTGCTCCCATTTTATAAATATCCCCCTCAAAAAGTCATATTATTAGACGCTTGGAACCGGGAAAAGTTGCTAAAAAGTTAAGAGGAGAATTGTAAACTTTTAATAGAAGGAAAATACTATGAAAATAGTTATCTATCAATTATCTTTTTGGCATTCATATTCCAAAATTAACCAATAGAAAATTCCAACAAAAAAATCTCTCCAGGAGATGGTCAATCAGCACCATATCGCAGAGAGATGTAAGGATTAAATAGTTCTAGCGCAAACGGACAGGTAGACTTCCTGTTGGTTGCAGTCCACCGGTTAACACATGGGACAGTACCCGAACAACTGCAGGTGTATTCTCATATGTACATACATAACTACCCGGCCTCGAGATCTCCAGCAGATCATATGGATTGCGTAGAGCAATTACAATCAGCGAATGATTTTTACTAAGCTTTTCAACCAAAAACTGTTGCCTTTTCGGAAGATGACCTGCCGATGTGTACGTACATACGATAACTTGTTCACTATCTGACACATCAGCCAATATCCGATCTGTTTCATCATAAGTGGGCTGAGTAGTAATTTTGTGCTCACGAACTCTGCCTCGCAGCTGCGATAACGCCATACCCAACGATTCTGTATGGGACCATGGTTCATCCACCTCTGTCCGTTGCACAACCTCAGGCCAGATGACATATACGCCCTTCTCTGGGTCCAACGGCAACAGCCCATCATTATGAACGATGGTAATACTGCTTGAAGCAATCTTGAACAACGTCAATTCGTTGGGCTCAGTGGGTTTAGTGCAATCAACAGGTTCAACATCGGTTGCTTCGACCGTTTCACTCGCTTTCGGCGAAACCAGATGATCATTCTGCTGGCCACAGCGCTTTTTTTTCCATGTCATAATGCGTTCAACCGCCTGATGAATAACCTCTTCCGAGATCCGGCCCGTTCGAACTGCTTCCACAATGGCTTCCAGCGCAGCAACCTGATCTTGCAAGGTATGACTCACCAGAATCAGATCTGCTCCTGCCTCCACAGCACGAATAGCAGCTTCAGCTACCCCATAGGGTTTGGATATTGCATGCATTTCAAGACAGTCTGTAATAATAATGCCTTCAAAACCCATTTCCTCACGTAGCAGACCCGTTAACACCTTATGTGACAACGTAGCCGGAATGGGCTCGGGCTCAATCGAAGGGAACATCACATGAGCTGTCATAATAGCATCAACTCCGGCCTCAATCGCCTTACGGAACGGTAACAACTCCATCTGTTCCAGCCTGTTTCGATCATGAGGTACCGTAACCATACCAAGATGAGAATCTACAGCGGTATCTCCATGTCCAGGAAAATGTTTGGCAGTAGCAGCTATGCCCTGTGATTGATATCCGGTGATGGCTGCTACGCCATGAGCGGCCACACTTTCAGCATGTTCACCATACGAACGCACACCGATAACCGGGTTAAGCGGGTTGTTATTCACGTCGACCACTGGCGCAAGGTTCATATCAATACCGATGTTTTTTAACTCACGACCCAGAATTTGAGCACACTCCAGAGTATATTCCGCATTGCCTGTCGCACCAAGCGCCATATTACCCGGCACTTGGGTCATTCCCTCTTGGTCAATCCGTGCAACCATGCCACCTTCCTGGTCCACCGAAATCATGAGTGGTAGAGCCCCTGCTTCAGCAGACATCTCTTGCAGTTCGGCGGATAGCCGTGTCAATTGATCTACACTTTCGACATTACGCCGGAAATAAATGACACCCCCGACGTGATAGTCACGGATTAAACGAGTAATCTGTTCATCTGCGTGCTGACTGTGAAATCCACACATCAACAATTGTCCTACCTTTTGCTCCAATGTCAGATCATTCAAGGGTTTCATTCGACCTCTCCTCCCGTTTCCCTTGGTACTACAAACCCAATTGTTTACTCTGCCTGTACTCTGAGGGTTTCATGTGAAAGTGTTTATGAAACACCTTGGAGAAGTAACGGCGCTCCTTGAACCCTGTTGCTTCCCCAATCGCTGTTATGCTCCATTCGGTTGTACTCAACAATAAAGCGGCACTTTCCATCCGTTTCTGCGTCATATATTCCACAAAAGTAACACCCATTTGGGTTTTAAATAGCTGGCAAAAGTATCCCGGGCTGATTCCAAGCCAATCTGAGACTTCATCTATTCCCAAGTCCTGTTGCAGCCGTGCGTCCATATACTCACATGCAGAGAGGATCAGTTCCGATACAGAAGGACGTGGTTGCGTTTGTTTGCCCTGAGAGGCATGGGTAACGACCTCTGCAAGTTCAAGGAGTTCCCTCATGGATACAGCTCCTTGCAGTGCATTCCAAAAGTTCACTTCGTGCTCTTCAGCGAGGGCCTGTATTTCACGCAGTTCCCGAAGCATGTGTACAAGCATAAACCGAAGATTGGTTTCATCTATCCTGTTGAAGGATTGTCCTGAATTCCCCATTTGCTGTTTAAGCCGCTCCAATACATCACATAACCCCTGCTTGTTCCCTTGACGAATCCACCGAGTAACAAGCTCCAGATCTTCTCTTGTAATCCATGAGTTAGCCCCTTTGGAGGCCGTATGATCATACGATAAGGTGGTTTCGGGACAACTCGCCTTCAGCACCTTGTCTTCACTCTCCGAATGGGACATCAGTATTTTTTGACAATGCCGGTATCGCTCCAGAATTTCACTTTCCAGGTTCACGGGCACAGCACCCTGAACAACCCTGACCTTCACACTTGAATCCAAGGACAATATCGCATTTAATTCGAGACACAGTTGATGGGCCAGTTCCTCTGAGCGACGTTTCCACTCACCTGATGCCTCCAGCAAGATGCACCACTCCCCTTTGCGAGTCGAAAGAATCTGACAGTCCCCCTCAATTCTCTCTGCTACTTCCCTAAGTCTGGAACTTAAGGTCTCATGCCATCGTTGGTGCTGAAGCTCGGACCAGCCGATAGAATGGCGAAAATAACCGACCGCATCCACCAGCAGCAACGTATACGGTGTAGCAGTTGTTATGAATTCAGGAACAGAGGCAGGATAGGCAACCTTCAACGGTGCTTCTCCTCGCAACAGGTCAATCAACTGTTTGTGTCTGATCCAGCTTTCCATCTCTTGGCTGCGATAACGTTGCGATTCGTTTTCCAGACGTCTCTTCTGGATCTGTCCGGCAAGTTCACGCAGTTTATGTTCCAGATTCAAATAATCAATGGGCTTACATATGTATTCATGTACGTTATACTTGATAGCAGTTCGAGCATATTCAAACTGCTGATACCCGGTCAGCAAAATAATCTCACACGTTTCACCCTGCTCTCGCAGCAAACGAATAAGTTCCAATCCATCCATAGACGGCATTCGAATATCACACAAGAGAATGTCCGGATGACTTTCTGTTACTTTCCCCAGCGCTTCTACACCACTTCTCGCTGTACCTGTGATTTCAATCCCCATCTCTTCCCAGGGTAAAATGTAGTTCAGATTCTCCAGAATCGGCAGCTCATCGTCGACCAGCATTGCAGTCAGATTCATCCGGCTTCCTCCTGCTCATATAATGGAATGATGCATCGAATAACTGTGCCATACCCCGGTGCTGAACATATAAATATGCCATACCCGGCCCCGTATTGAATACGAATTCGATCTGCCACACTTCGTAATCCCAATCCCCTGCGTTCCGTTATGGACGATAATGATTCCGCCCCTTCCGCGAGCATATCTTCCGGTGGATCTTCTGCCATATACTCAAATCGTGCGAGCATTTCCTGGGGAATACCGATCCCATTATCCTCAACACATAACACCAGATGACCCCGTTCTGCATATGCGCTTATCCGCAGTACACCTGGATAGGTGATCCCCTCAAACCCATGTTGAATGCTATTTTCCACCAGAGGCTGAAGGGTAAGCTTAAGCAGAATTGAGCTGTATAGATGGGGTGGAATGTCAATCTCATAGGTGAACAAATCACTGAACCTGTACTGTTGAATCTCCAGATAACTCTGCAAATGTCTTATTTCCTCACCCAGCGGAATCTCCTCCTGATCCTGAATGCTGATACGAAGCATATTGCCAAGTCTGGTCACCATCTCGCTTACTTTACGGCCCTCCCCACGCAGCGCTAATCCATTAATGGATTCCAATGTGTTAAACAGAAAATGAGGTTTGATCTGGGCCTGTAATACACGTAGTTCCGCTTGGGCCTTCTGCTCTTGCTCTGCACGAACACGACGGAATAATCCCCCGATCCGATCCAATAGTTCATTGAACCCTTGCGCAAGCAGCTGCATTTCATCGAACCCTTTTCCTTCCACCCTTGCATTAAAATCACCATCATCCACACGACGCATAAACCTTACAAGTACAGCAATGTTACCCGTAATGCGATTCATGAAAAAAAGATTAAAGATCATCGCTGCGAGCAGACATGACAGAATAATGATGACAGACCAACCTGCAAAGGCATTGGTTTCCGCAGATAAGGCTTCCCATGAAGTCACACTGACGAGACTCCAGTTATAGTTCTTCAGATGATATTGTGAAATGATGCTCTCCTTGCCGTCAAAGACCGTTCTGACGCTACTAAAGCCAGGACCGTAACGGCTGGATTCAGCACCAAGGTTTTGCATGTTCTCACCGTTATATATACCTGCAGGATCATAGACAATCAGCCCTTCTTCATTAATTAACAGGAATGATGTATCCTGTGCCGAATCGCTGATTTGCAGGTGACGGAAGATCCGGTCGATCTCTCCTTTTTTGATCTGAACAACAAGCACGCCGATATTTTGAAAATAACTGAGTTCTTTGACCAGTCTGATCTGGGTGAAGACAGGCTCTACCCCGGTTAATTCGGGATATTCCAGAGGTGCGAGCCATTTAGGCACGCCATTAAGTTGCTGAATTTCGTTGAATAAGGGATGCACTTTGAATTGCTGAAAAGGAAGGGCTTGAAAATTTTCTTTGGTGAAAATGGAGACAATCTGGTTGTTCTCGGAAGAACGCAAATCATATAAAAAGGCATAACTAATGAATGGATAATTATATAGAAGGGAACGGAAATTGCGCTGGCTGGCATTCAGAGATAACTGATTACCGGTTCCCAGATCCTGCTTGGTCGGATCTTTGGCATTCAACGCCATTTGAAAAACCGATGTCGCTATCCCGTTGTCGGTCACATTATTAATCTGCTGAAATACATTCTCGATATTGTAGCTGATGGCCTGAAGCGCATATTCGGCCTGTTGATTGTATTTTTTCTCAATCGTATGTGATGTGACCAGAAACATGCCAATGCCTAGCGCACACATCGGTACAATAATCAGCAGCAGAAATGCCAAGGCCAGCTTCATTCGCAAGTTCATATCCCGTTCTCCCTATTAACTGGTTCATGGTATTAACCTTTGACACCACCTGCAGTTACTCCTTCTATAATTTTCTCCTGGAGTATAGCGTAGATCACAAGTACAGGTACAACGCTGTATACAATACCTGCCGACATCTGAGCATAATTCATCTGATATTGATCCCGAAACTGGACCATGCCCACTGGCAGCGTACGCAATTTATCGGTGGATAAAAAATAGTTGGCGAGTAAAAATTCGTTCCAGTTGCCGAGGAAATTAACGATAAAAACCGTAACAATGGCTGGAACTGTAAGAGGTATCACTATTTTAGCAAAGATACCCGGGGCCCTCAAGCCGTCCATGACCGCCGCTTCCTCAATTTCCCCAGGCAGAGAACGCATAAAAGCCGCCAGGATAATAATTGTAAAGGGGATCGCATTGGCCACATAGGGCACGATCAATGCCAGATGTGTATCCAATATGCCCATTTTGCGAACAAGCAGATAGATCGGAAGCATAAGTGCATTGTTGGGAATAAGCATGCCCGCCAGAATTAAACTGTACAGAAACAGGCTCCATCTCCGGTGTCTCATCCGGGTTACGGCAAAAGCAAACATGGCGCCGAGGACAATCGTACACGCCGACGATAAAACCGAAATGTACAGGCTGTTCCAGAAATACGTACCAATCTTGGCATTCACCCAAGCCTCCACGTAATTGTTAAACTCCCATGTTGTAGGCAAACCGAATGGATTCAGGGCGATTTCATTGTTATCCTGCTTGAAGGAAGAGAAAATCACAAATAAAAAGGGAAACAAAATCGCGATTAAATACAACATTAACAACACATGAGGTATACTGCTTTTTATGCTTTTCGCCATCAATATTCCACCTTCTCGCCCCGCCTCGCCACCAGCAGTTGATACACCGCAGTGAGCACAAGCGTCAGAGCAAAGATCAGCACTGCAATGGTATTACCATAACCATATTTGAAGTTGGTAATTGCATATTTGATCATATATGTCGCCAGAACCTCAGTGGACCCAGCGGGCCCACCTTTGGTCATGACAATCACGATGTCGGCTGCTTTCATGGCACCTGCGATGGACAACATGATCACCACCGAAATGATCGGCCGGATCAGCGGCAACGTAATTCGCATTGCACGTTGTACCGCCGTTGCCCCATCAATTGCAGCCGCTTCATCCAGATCACGGGGAATCGCCAGTATGGCCGCCAGCACCATGACAATGTAAAATCCCGTCCACTGCCAGGCATTGGTCACCAAGATGGACAACATGGCAAATCGGTTATCCGATAACCAGTAGATTGGATCGATTCCCAGCACATGAAGTATTTTGTTTAATAGTCCGATATTGGGTTCATAGATGAACCCCCACAAGATACCGATAACGGCTGTCGACATGATGGATGGTAAAAAAACAGCGGTTTTATACAGACCTTTCAGCCTTTTCACATTGGCAATCAGAAGCGAAAACAGGACGATTAGGGGTACCTGAATCAGTACCGAAAATCCGATGAAAAAGCCGTTATTACGTGTGGAAATCCAAAAACGTTCATCGGTCAGTGCCTTCACATAATTGGATAAACCCACAAAACGTGGCTCAGCCGATACCCCATTCCAACTCGTCAGACTGTAATACAGGGAGCTACCAATAGGGTATAGAAAGAACATTACAAACAGAATTAGGGCTGGCATTACAAACAACGTATAGATTAACGGGCTGCGGAGTGAAGTATTCATGGTCAGCCTCCTTCAGTCACTTCAACGATCGCAGTTTCGACTTGAATTCGTTTATTCCACTGAGGCGTTTGCTTCCTCTTGCACCTTTTGCAACTCTTCTGCCATTTTCTCTGGCGTCGTCTGCCCACCAATCAACTTCTGAATCTGCAGATTGCTGATCTCTGTCGTCACATCGGCCTGAACAAGTGCATCAAATGCCGGGAACGACGTCTTGGACGCATTAAGCACAGCCACAATTTCTTTCATCAGATCATCGGTAATGCTATCGGTCAGCACTTTCTCGTCCAGCTTCATGGCAGGCAACACACCGTCTTCCACAAGGCCGCGGATCTGCATATCTTCATTGTAGAAATTTTTGATAAAAGCTTTCACTGCGTCCAGCTTCTGCGGGTCATCCGCCACTGCTGCCGAGAATCCGTATCCATTGTTCACATCACGCATCAAAGACGTCTGATCTCCTGCTCCGTTCTCTACCGGAGGCATATTGAAGAATCCAACCTTGCCAATGAGCGATTCACCGCTCTGACCTTCCTTAAATACAGATGATTTCCATGTTCCGTCATACATTAATACCACTTCTCCACTTGTAAATTGCGTGGTATATTCGGCATACTCAAAGCCCAGTTCACCTTTTTTGAAATAACCCTTATCCACCCATTCCTTATGTTTGGCAAAACCTTGCACAACACCCGAATCGGTCCACTTCGCTTCACCTGTTGCAAACTTTGCGGTAATCTCCGGCCCGGCATACCGGGACCACAGATGGTTGGTTAACATGAGCGGAACCCAGCCTGCCTTGGATGCGGAAGCAAGCGGCACTTTGCCATCAGCCTTGATCTCAGCCAGTATATTGTCCAGTTCAGCCATGGTAGTTGGGGCTTTCCATCCTTTTTGTTCGAAGTACTCTTTATTATAGAAAAAACCTTCGCCCGAACCGCCAATCGGCAGTCCATATACTTTGCCTTCATACGTAAACGGTTCAAGGGATGTAAACTGGTCTTGAATGCCCAGCTCTTGCAGGATTGGGGTCAGATCAAGCAACATACTTTCCTTGGCATAAACTTTGGAATCCGGGCTACCGAACAGTTCAAATATATCCGGCGGGTTGCCTGCCGCCATCTCTCCGCGAAGCTTTTCCTTACGATTCACATCGGATTCGACACCATCCAGCGTAAAGGTCAGATTGGGTATCTCTCCCTCAACTTTGTCCACAACATCCTGCAGAATGGCCAGTCTTTTCTGTTTGTCGGCTCCCACCTGCGTGTGGCGGAGAAGCATTTCAACCGGTTCCTTACTTGTCTCTTCCACAGGTGTATTGCCTGCGCCTTGCTGTGGCTCGTTACTTGAGCTTGCACATCCCGCCAAAGTCCATGAAGTGATAAGCAATAATGAAAGCAGTAATGTCATTCTTTTTTTCATCTGGTTGACCCTCCTCAAGATATTGAGCGTTTGGCTTTACACTCTGATTATAAAAAGCCGGAGCTTACATCGTAAGGATGACAATTCATCAATGGAGGGATAAAATCCTTCACTGGACAAAAAACAGCCCCTGCGAAACATGTTCGCAAGGACTGCTTGGGTTGATTGTTTTTACTATATAAAGGTTAGATCACTTACCTGAACAAGCCACGCCAGCTGTTTCCTGGCGACCTTGTTCGATCAGGCGATACGCCCGCTCCACTTCTTCTTCACTTGGTGAAGGAACTCCATCCAGTGGATATACTTTACCGAGCGCCTCCCATTTGTAGATCCCCATCTGATGGTATGGAAGAATTTCGAACTTCTCGACGCCATTTAATGTTCCAATAAACCGTCCGAGGTTAAGCAGATCCTCTTCCTCGTTATGAATACCAGGCACATACACGTGGCGTATCCACATTTTCCGACCTTGCTCCGATAACCACTTGGCTGTTTTCAACGTTCTCTCGTTGGATTTGCCTGTCAACTTGATATGTTTCTCATCATCAATATGTTTGAGGTCCAGCAGAACCAGGTCTGTTTGATCCAACAGATCGTGAATCCGTTCCGGTTCGTTAAAACCGTTGCTATCCAGTGTCGTATGCAATCCCCAGCGCCGCTTCACTTCCTTGAAGATCTCGGCTACAAAGTGGGCCTGTAACGTTGGTTCTCCGCCAGATATCGTGAGCCCGCCTCCGGAGCTGCGGTAGTAAGACAGGTAAGGCTCAATTTCAGCCAGTACCTCCTCAAGCGCCATTTCTTTTCCACCATCCAGCGCCCATGTATCAGGGTTGTGGCAATACTGACATTTGAGTAGACATCCTTGCATAAAAAGCACAAAGCGGATGCCTGGGCCGTCAACCGTCCCGAAAGTTTCGAGTGAATGAATATGTCCGTTAACCATGCTGCCTCTTCCTTTCTGTATCCGCATCCGCTGTGCGTTTAATATGATTTGGAATACCTTGCTCTAGCGGTCTTCTACTAGCAAATTACTTACATCGAGCCATGGAACGTACGGTTGATGACATCCAACTGTTGTTCACGAGTCAATTTAATGAAGTTAACAGCATATCCGGATACCCGTATAGTCAGTTGTGGATAGTTTTCCGGGTGATCCATCGCATCAATCAATTGCTGACGATCAAATACGTTAACGTTCAGGTGATGAGCGTTTTGACCGAAGTAACCATCCATCATCGCAGTCAGATTGGATTTACGTGTAGTCTCCTCTTTACCCAATGCTTTTGGCACGATGGAGAAGGTATTGGAAATCCCGTCAAGACTGTGTTCATAAGGCAATTTGGCTACCGAGCCAAGGGATGCCAGTGCACCTTTTTTGTCACGACCATGCATTGGGTTTGCACCTGGAGCAAATGGTTCACCTGCTTTACGACCATCCGGTGTAGTCCCTGTTTTCTTACCATATACCACGTTGGAAGTGATCGTCAGAACGGATTGTGTTGGAACTGCGTTACGGTAAGCTTTGTGCTTGCGAATCATGCCCATGAAGTTCTCGACCAGTTCAACAGCAATGCTGTCTACGCTGTCTTCATTGTTACCGTAACAAGGGAAGTCTCCTTCGATTTCGAAATCAACAGCGATGCCTTGTTCGTTCCGAATTGGTTTTACTTTGGCATATTTGATCGCACTCAGTGAATCTGCTGTAACCGACAGACCAGCGATACCGCAAGCCATCGTACGTACAATGTCACGGTCATGCAATGCCATTTCGATACGCTCATAGCTGTATTTATCATGCATGTAGTGAATGACGTTGAGGGTGTTCATATACAGCTTAGCCAGCCACTCCATCATTGGTTTGAAGCGTTTCATAACCTCATTGTAATCCAGCACTTCGCTAGTAATGGCAGGATACTCAGGTCCAACTTGTGCTCCGGATTTCTCGTCACGACCACCGTTGATCGCATACAGGAGAGCTTTTGCCAGGTTGGCACGAGCGCCGAAGAATTGCATTTGTTTCCCGATCTTCATCGCCGACACACAGCAAGCAATACCGTAATCGTCACCGTAGATCGGACGCATCAGATCATCATTTTCATACTGGATTGAGCTGGTTTCGATGGATACTTTACTGCAATAATCTTTGAAAGCTTCTGGAAGTTTCGTTGACCAGAGAACAGTCAAGTTTGGTTCTGGTGCAGGACCCAGGTTGTGCAGTGTATGCAGGAAACGGAAACTGTTTTTGGTTACACGTGTTTCGCCATTCACGGACATACCACCGATGGACTCAGTCACCCATGTTGGATCTCCACTGAACAGTTCGTTGTAATCCGGTGTACGCAGGAATTTGACGATCCGCAGTTTCATTACAAAATGGTCAACCAATTCCTGAGCCTGTTCTTCGGACAGAATCCCTTCTTGCAGGTCACGTTCAATGTAGATATCCAGGAAAGAAGATACACGTCCCAGTGACATCGCAGCACCGTTCTGTTCTTTGATCGCAGCGAGATAACCGAAGTACAACCATTGGAACGCTTCTTTTGCTGTTGTCGCTGGCAAGGAAATATCGAACCCGTGCATATCGCCCAATTGTTTCAATTCTTGCAATGCACGAATCTGTTCAGACAATTCTTCCCGCAGACGAATGACATCTTCATCAATAACATCAACTTCGAGTGCATTCAGTTCGCCTTTTTTGTTACGAATCAGGAAGTCTACCCCGTACAAAGCTACACGACGATAGTCACCGATGATCCGGCCACGGCCGTAAGCATCTGGCAGACCTGTAATAATTCCTGCTTTACGCGCTGCACGCATGTCGGAAGTATAAGCATCGAACACACCCTGGTTGTGTGTTTTGCGAATGTTTGTAAATATATCAATGACGCCCTGTGGCATTTCAAAGCCATATGCCTCACATGCGTCAATCATCATGCGAATTCCGCCTGTTGGTTGAATGGAACGTTTGAACGGAGCATCGGTCTGAACGCCGACAATCTGCTCTTTGGATTGATCCAGATAACCGGGTTGGTGAGAAATAATAGTACCTGGTGTGTTCACATCAACGTCAAGGACACCGCCGTTATCCCGTTCTTTTTTGGTCAGATCAGATACGATCTCCCATAATTCTTTGGTATTCTGGGTTGCACCTGCGAGAAATGCTTCGTCGCCGTAATACGGAGACAAGTTGTGTGCCAGAAAATCATTCACATCTACGGATTTGGTCCATGTTCCTTTGGTAAAGTTTCTCCAGCCTGTTTGTTGTTTGACATCTTTTTCAATCACCGACATCGTAATCCCTCCACTAATTTGGATTTCTGGACACATAACATCTTGCTTCATTCGTAGCATTGTGTGCCCAGAGCCGCGATTAATGTGAATTGTTTCACATAAACCGGAACATGTTCTCTCTACTTGGGAACCGGAACCGCGGGATGAATGTTTTTCTTACATTTTCAGTATACGACTTGGGGCTTTCATCATCTGTGATTTTTGTCACAAAGCCAGTGAACTAACTCACTCCACCTGCGCTGTGTCCCATTGACCCCTGTAAATTCACACTTAGCCACTGCGCGGGCAGAACAACTTCCGATCGCTGTTATCCCCGGATTTTTTCAATTTTATATTTCAAAGGGGAAAATCCGGGGATAAAGGCGAACGCTCCGCTTCTTCAGTTTTTTCTGCCCACTCCGTTATTGTGTGAACATCTGGCTCAAACAGCCACATCACGGATTACGTGTAACCTCTATAGAACCCTTTTGCTCCTCTACGCTCGGAGCAAACCAAATCTTAGAATAAATCCTGAAAAACAGATGCTTCGCTCTTCTGTTTTTCTGCCCTCTCGTTATTGTGTGAAAGACGGCAATCGGGGCTCCCCTCTCGGGGAACCCTGATCTTCTTGCCGTAAAGCACGCTTTGTTCTAAATTTATTATTCAAACTTTCCGTAGAAAGCGTTGCGGTACACATCAGCCAGTTCAGTTACCAGCGGCAACTTCGGATTGGCGGTTGTACATTGGTCTTCGAAGGCACGGTCTGCCAGATAATCGACATGTGCTTCAAAGTCTTTGGCATCGAATCCGATCTCTTGGAACGATTCTTCAATACCCAGTGTTTTGTTCAGTTTGCGAATCGCATTGATGAGACTGGTTACGCCTTCTTCTGTCGTACGAGCAGGCAATCCCAAGATGCGGGCAATTTCGGCATACCGCTCATCCGCTACAAAGTGCGAATATTTCGGGAACGATGCAAATTTGGTCGGTTTTTTCGCGTTGTAACGAATGACGTGTGGCATAAGAATCGCATTGGTGCGTCCGTGTGCGGTGTGATACTGACCGCCCCATTTGTGCGCCAAGCTGTGGTTAATGCCCAGGAATGCGTTGGCAAACGCCATACCTGCAATTGTGGAAGCATTATGCATTTTCTCACGTGCCAGTTTATCGCCTTGCAGCGCAGATTGCTCCAGGTATTGGAACACCAGTTGGATTGCTTTGATCGCAAGTCCATCCGTGTAATCATTTGCCATAACAGATACATAAGCTTCAATCGCATGCGTCAGTACGTCCATACCTGTATCGGCAACGGCTGTTCTCGGCAGGGAGTATACAAACTCCGGATCGACAATCGCTACGTCTGGTGTCAGCTCATAGTCGGCCAATGGATATTTGGTGTTACCTTGATTTTTATCTGTGATAACCGCGAACGATGTCACTTCAGAACCTGTACCGGATGTGGTTGGGATCGCTACAAATTTCGCTTTTACGCCGAGACGTGGATATTTGTAGATCCGTTTGCGGATATCCATGAATTTCTGTTTCAGATCATTGAAGTCCGTGTCCGGATATTCATAGAACAACCACATGGCTTTGGCAGCATCCATCGGTGATCCACCGCCAAGTGCGATAATGCAGTCTGGTTGGAAGCGGCGCATCATTTCGGTTCCGCGATCTACCGTCGTTGTGGATGGATCGGGTTCTACATCAGAGAATACTTCGATCGCTACTGGCATTTGGCGTTGACGCAGATAGTGTTCTACCTTTTCAACATATCCAAGTTTCACCATCATGGCATCCGTAATAATGGCCACACGTGTGATGTCAGGCATTTTAGCAAGATACTGCGTTGCCCCTTTTTCGAAGTAGACTTTGTTCGGCACTTTGAACCATTGCATATTCACGGTACGGCGAGCCACCCTTTTCACATTGATTAAGTTCACAGCGGTTACGTTGGAAGAAGTCGAGTTACGTCCGTATGATCCGCAGCCCAGTGTCAATGACGGCATGTTTGTGTTGTAGATATCCCCGATGGCACCGTGTGTGGATGGTGAGTTCACAATAATCCGTCCAGTTTGCAGACGATCTGCGAATTTGCCGATCACTTCTTCATTTGTGGAGTGGATAACCGAGGAGTGACCCATGCCGCCAAAAGCAACCACTTCTGCTGCACGTTCAATTCCCTCTGCTGCCGTTTTAACTTTGTAACAAGCCAGTACCGGGCTTAATTTCTCAGCCGACAATGGGAATTTGGTACCTACCCCTTCAATTTCGGCCACGAGAATTTTGGTGCCTGCTGGAACTTCAATACCGCACAATTTGGCAATGCTCACCGCAGATTGACCAACAATCGCCGGGTTCACCGCACATTTCTCGGCATTAATCGCACCTGCTGTCAATTTTGCTGCTTCATCTTTGTTAACAAAGTAACAGCCATTTGCAATCATTTTTTTCTTCACTTGATCGAAGATCGGTTCTTCAATGATGACCGCTTGTTCGGAAGCACAGATCATGCCGTTATCGAAAGATTTGGACAGGATCAAATCCGTTACTGCCTGGTTGATATCCGCGCTTTTCTCGATAAAGCAAGGTACGTTACCCGGTCCTACGCCCAGTGCAGGTTTACCACAGCTGTACGCTGCACGTACCATGCCGGATCCACCTGTTGCCAGAATAAGAGCCACATCATTGTGATTCATCAGTTCGTTTGTACGATCCATGGAAGGATCATCAATCCATTGAATACAATCTGCTGGTGCACCATGTTTCACAGCCGCTTCCAGCAGGATTTTGGCAGCTTCCCGGCTACAATTCTGTGCAGATGGGTGGAAGCCAAAGATGATTGGGTTACGCGTCTTGATGGAAATCAATGCTTTAAACATCGTCGTTGATGTTGGGTTGGTAACTGGTGTAATACCCATGATGATGCCGACCGGCTCCGCAATTTTCTGGAAGCTTTCATACTCGTTATCTTCAATCACACCTACGGTTTTATCGTACTTGATGCTGTGGTACACATATTCTGTTGCAAATATATTTTTGGTGATTTTATCCTCATACACTCCGCGGCCTGTTTCTTCTACGGCCATCTTGGCGAGCATCATGTGTTTATCCAGACCCGCAAGCGCCATTGCTTGCACAATCCGGTCAATCTGCTTCTGGTCCATCTTCATGAATGCGGCGTGTGCTTTATTCGCTTTGTCGATTAACGTTTGAATATACTGACCTGCTGTCGGTTCTTTTGCTGGGGCGACTTCGTTCTTTACAGCCATCTCCCTCATCCTCCTAAAGGTTCGTATTAGTTTGTCTCTCTCGTTTACATTCACATCGTAACATGACAATAAACTTAATTATGTGATTTTTTTCACAAAGTATAACAAATTTAATTTAAGTTTTGTAGTGTCCTTCATACGACCATTTTCACTTCCTATTTAAAATATAGAGCTGTAAAATTCATCTTCTTCATTAAAAGTGAATTTTATCACAATGTTTGAAATTTCGTCATTTTTGCCCCCTTTCCTTCCCCCTCAAACGGTAAGATTAGGTATATACTGAACTTAAAAATTGAACCACCGCAATTTGTACCGTCCTTCCTCCCGGCCGAGATGACCCTGATCAGGACGGCAACGGTTTGCGGCGAACCTCGGAGGCTACTGCTTACTACAGAAGGTCGTCCGATGGACATAAAGGGGAGATAGACTTATGAGAGAACTAACAACTGTACTGGAAACGCGCGGTAATACTAACTGTTTCTCGGAAGCAAATTTCAACCATCTGCTGGTTACCATGAAAGATAGAACCTATCCGGAAGGTACACATCTGTACTGGGAAGGCGACATCTCTGACAAACTTTATTATATGAAACGGGGCCGTGCCCAGATCACCAAATCCACGGATGAAGGCAAGGAACTGATCATGTACATGTATCAATCCGGTGATATGATTGGGCAGGCTGATCCCTTCTTTGGCTCTAAACACAGCTTCTCAGCGGAAGTATTGGAGGACAGTGAGATCGGTGTACTGGAACATAAAGACCTGGAAATGTTAATCTGCCAGCATTGTGACTTCGCGATCGATTTTATGAAATGGATGGGCATCCACCACCGGTTGACACAGACCAAATTCCGGGATCTCATGTTATATGGCAAACCGGGTGCACTTTGCTCCACCCTCATTCGGTTGTCGAATTCGTATGGTGAGCCTCATGGAGAGCATGTCATTATTCACAAAAAAATTACCCACACGGACCTGTCCAATATGATTGGAGCCACTCGTGAAAGTGTAAACCGCATGTTAAGCGACCTGCGTAAGAAAGATGGGATTGAATATGACAATGGAATGATTGTCATCAAAGATCTGAAGATGCTGCAAGGAATCTGTCACTGTGAGCTTTGCCCGAACGAGATCTGTCGTATTTAATATTTGACTATGCTGATCGGATCTTGTTTATATATTTAATGAAAAAAAGCCCAGTTCTCTAAAAAGAGATTGGGCTTCTTGGTATACTTAGGATGCATTGGTTAATTCGAGCTTTACCGCATCACGTGGATTCAATTTCATGTCCAGACCATTTTCCATTAATTCTTTGTCATTCACCATAATGACCCAACGCTCATTCATACGAGGCGTGACATTCTCGACCGAGACGACAAATTTGTTGTTCTCCGACATTCTTACAATGCCGCTGGACTTCAACACATCGCGAACTGTGCACTCTTGAACGTAGACGCCGGCATATTGACGATTAAGGGTTGGCATAATGTTTCCACCGCTAACCTTGAGTAACGTTGTCTGATATGCAACGCCATCCCCCCCACTGTCAGCGGCTTTCACGTAAATGATCACTTCATCTTTGGCATGAAGCTCCATGTCCCAATCTTCCTGTTCAATATCCTTGCCATTTAATTTGACAGCCCAGCTCAGCGAAGAATCCAGAGAAACTTCACCCACGGATTGAATCCGCTTGCCATCTGCCGTAAAATCAACCAGTCCGCTATTGAGTAATGCTTTTTTGAGTGTCAAACCCTCACTAAAATCTCGCTTAATGGACTTTGTTGCATCAGGCAAAAACGTACTGCCATCTACAGCCACTGTGATTGTATTCGCTGTTTCTGTCTCTTTGACAATTGGCTGCTCAGAAGGCTGTGTCTCACTACAACCAGCCAAGATCGCCAGTAGGAGCAAACATACACCTATGTAACCGGGGATTTTCTTCATCATGTAGGTAACACCACCCTGCGTAAAATCATTCACCCTGTTGTCCATAACCTCTATTATGGCACAACCTTCGGCAAAAAAAAGTGTCAAAGCCGTTACTTTTATAGGGTACCGCCTGCAAATAAGGCTTGTACAAGAAAGAGAGCCTGCACACAGGCTCTCCAATCTAAATTATTTTTACGTTATCATTGGTTACGTTATCATTGGACACAAGCCTGCATGTATGTCCGTCCTCCATCTCCATCTTTCAGATATGGATTAAGCCCGAAGAACTGCTCCTCAGACACATAGACCCCTGTCAGCAATCGCCCTTCAAGTAATCCACCATCCACCTGTACGCAGCATGAAGGTGCGTCTACATACTCCTGATACAACGGAATCTGCCCATATTGTTGATGGACCTTAAATACCTTCCCTTGCTCATGCAAAGGGCGTTCCGAGAAATAGGTAGGCACAATGTAACGGGCAATGACATCCAGCTCCTGCACGCTATAAAAGGGTTCATCACCAAGCCATGGTGCAAACATTCGAATCTTCTCATATTGAGACCAGACAACCGCCTGAATCAGCATTTCTGCCTCAACCAACCGACCTTCTCCCACATCTAAAGCCAATTGCTTAGCATGCATAGTTTCTTCCATCTGAGACATCGTTGAATCAGGTTGTCCCAGCTCACATCCGATACACTTCCAGCCCCTGGACGTTTGAATCCATTTTTGCAGCACCGCCGGAGCTAATTTCGGACCATCGCTGTTCACAGAATGCGTATTCACTTCGGCAAGATCATCCTTAACCGAACGGGAATATGCTGTGCGCTTAAACAACTCTGCAGCTTTTTTGTAAATTAGATGGACCTGAATGGATGCGCTCTCAAGTTCTGCAATATCTTTTTTGCCGTAGCGTACTTCACGGGATAAGCTTTCTTCTCTCATGACAAGTGGGCCTCCTTCGCTCCGGCCGTCTGTGGCCATTTTCTATAGATTATACTACAACTCATGACAACATGTGCATAGCCCAAGAGAAAAACGCCGAACAACATAGTACTTAAGACAAAAACCCCTGATTTCCACAGAAATCAGGAGTCTATGTCATTCATGCAACAAAAGTGGGTGATATTGCTTATGCGTTAGTCAACCCACTGCTCAGCCCAGTCTTGAATTTGATTCATGACAGGCTGGAGCGCTCTACCTTTATCCGTCAGTTCATATTCAATACGAACTGGCGTCTCGGGATAGACGTGACGAACCAGAATACCTTCACTCTCCAGATCTTTCATCCGTTCGGATAACATCTTATCACTCATGGATGGAATCAGATTGGAGATATCCTTGAATCGCTTCGAACCACTCATCAATGTTTGAATAATTAAACCATTCCAGCGCTTGCCCAAAAAAGAAAACGCCGTCTCAAAACGCGGACACATCCGCAAGTCTTGACCTTCCACATTAATCACCTCTTTAGAGATCACTCAAATCAACTTACATTTTGTTAGTATATTTCATAATAACATATTTAAGCTTCAAAGAAAACGCCTGCAACTAAAAAGTTTAAATTTTAGAAGCATATCATCCAAAATGGATCATACATCCCAGTATACATTACACGCTACGTCGTCACCATGGGAAATATCGTATAACTTCCCCATAGTACTATCTTACCCAAAAAGAACCCAGCTGCCACAGTCATCAATGACTCGGAGAAGGGTTCTTTTTGAATAAAACTTATAATTTCCATTACACGATTGAGTTAGTGAATTAGACCAGCACGCCACCAAATGGTCTTACAGGTTCGCTCTTGCCAAATTCCGGCTTAAAGCTGCGGGCAGGATATGCCCATTTCACAGCGTTGCTGATCACTCTTAATATTTCCGGTTTGTAATAGGTCGGATATGTCTCATGACCTGGTCGGAAATAAAAGATTTTACCTTCACCACGCCGGAACGTACATCCGCTCCGGAATACTTCCCCACCCTGGAAGTTGCTCACAAACACCAGTTCATCCGGTACTGGAATATCGAAGAATTCACCGTACATCTCTTCTTTTTCCAATACAATCTTGCCTTCGATGCCATCCGCAATCGGATGAGATGGGTTAACACACCATACAATTTCCTGCTCGTCAGCTACACGCCACTTCAGATCGCAGCTTGTTCCCATCAGCGCTTTGAATGGTTTGGAGAAATGACCTGAATGGAGCACAATCATTCCCATCCCGTTCAGCACTCGCTGCGCAACCTTCTGTGAGATCTCATCGCTTACGCGATCATGTGCCATATGTCCCCACCATATGAGCACATCTGTGGAATTCAGCACTTCATCACTTAATCCGTGTTCAGGCTGATCCAGTGTAGCTGTACGAATAGCAAAGCCTTCGCCGCCAAGTCCGTCAGCCAGTGCTCGATGCAGACCATCCGGGTAGACTTCCCTTACTTCATCGTGAATTTTCTCATGGACAAATTCATTCCAAATGGTGACGTTGATCATATTCAATTTCCCCCTAGTGTAGCTCTAAACCCACCACATATCGCCCAGCGGTTCTTCGATTAATACTTGCTGGAGATTTTGCACAGCTTTAGAGAATCCTTCTTCAACCGACATCAGACCGTCTTCGTGCTCAATACTTACTACATAATCATATCCGACCAGACGCAAGGCACTCATAATATCTGCCCAAGTCTTGTTATCATGTCCATAACCGACCGAGCGGAACTGCCAAGCCCGATCCAGCATATTGGTATAGTCCTGCATATCCGTTACACCGTGTTTGTTCACGTTTACCGGATCAATTGTTGTATCTTTTGCATGGAAGTGATGGATAGCCCCTTCACGTCCCAAGATGTGAATTGCCTGAACCGGATCAATACCTTGCCACCACATGTGACTTGGGTCCAGATTGGCTCCGATCACTTCACCTGCTGCTTCACGCAGTCTCAGCAAGGTTGCTGGTGTATGAACGGAGAATCCACCGTGCAGCTCCAATCCAACTTTTACGTTACGATCTGCTGCAAATTTACCCCACTCTGTCCAGTAAGGGATCACTTTGTTCTCCCACTGCCACTTCAGGATCTCCTGGAAGTCATTTGGCCATGGTGCAACAGGCCAGTTCGGATATTTGGCATCCTCATGGTCTCCCGGACAACCGGAGAATGTATTCACTACAGGTACTTCCAGCTTCTCAGCCAGTTCTACCGTTTTAACAAAATCATCGTGAAATCCTTTGGCAATATCCTTTTGCGGATGTAGCGGGTTACCATGACAGCTGAGTGCACTGATCGTCAAACCACGTGATTCCACTGCATTTTTGAAGTTTTTCAATGCTGTAGGATTGCTTAATAACTCATCTGGCTTACAATGTGCATTGCCTGGATGTCCGCCTGTTCCGATCTCTACTGCTTTTAATCCCTTGGATGCTACATAATCAAGAGCATCCTCCAATTTACGTCCTCCGAATAGTACCAAAAATACGCCGAGTTTCAAGTGCGATTCCTCCCTGGATTAGATATCGTATGATTGCTGAATTCATGAATATTGAACTGTATACAATTACCGTTCAGATCACATGCCTGTTTGATTAGTGTGGAAAATCGAGAGTGTTTCTATCCTGAAATTGAACGTAAGAATACTGGTTATTCTGCTTCACTCGTAAGAGCATCAAGCTTCGAACACTTATTGCTCAGACTAGTGGGATTCCACGGTTTCAATCTCAGTTTGAACTGTGCGAGTTACTGCAAAAGAATCATAGCTGCTTTCCAGATGTATGTGCTTGCCTTCAAGTGAAGAACGCTGGAATGAATGCATGGCTTCCAGTACGTGATAAGCAAGCTTGCCACTGGCTTTGTGTTCCCGTCCGGCACGAATGGATTCAACCATTTCCGTTACGCCGATGCCTCGTTCGTTTTGTCCACTTTCGAAGACTGGTTTGACCGTCTCCCAAGTGTCTTGACCGTATCTGCGAACCTTCACTTCCCCGTTAAAATAATTGGGGTCCGGTACACTAAGCGTACCTTCTGTACCATAGATTTCAATACGTGGCAGATCCGAAGCTCCACGAATATCAAAACTGGTGATCATGGTTGCAATGGCACCCTCTGCAAAATCAATGGTTCCTGCCAAGTGGGTAGGCGTCTCTACTTGCAGTGCTGTGCCTTCCTTCGGCCCAGAGCCAATCTTGCGATCTGCAATCTGTATGCCTGCCGAGGCGCTGATTCTGCGTATCGGTCCAAGCAGCGTAATCAGAGCGGTCAGGTAGTAAGGTCCCATATCAAACATCGGTCCGCCACCTGCGACATAAAAGAACTCCGGATTAGGATGCCAAGCTTCTGGTCCTCCACCCATGAAGAATGAAGTCGCTGCAACGGGCTTGCCAATCAGCCCATCCTCAATGGCTTTACGAGCTGTCTGTATGCCTGAACCTAGGAAGGTATCCGGTGCAGAACCAACATACAATCCCTTTTCCTCAGCCAACTCAACAACCTTGCGACCATCCTCAAGAGAAATGGCCAGCGGCTTCTCGGCATACACATGTTTGCCTGCTTCGAGTGCAGCCAGATCGGTCATGGCATGACTGCCAGGAACCGTAAGGTTCAACACAAGTTCAATTTCGTTATTTTGCAGCAACTCATCTACATTGTAAACGTTTGCGATATTAAATTCATCTGCCCGTTCCTGAGCGCGTTCACGAATCAAATCCGCAACAGCCACGACTTCAATGACCGGGTTGTTTTTGAGATTTTCCAAGTAGATGGCGCTGATGTTACCACACCCGATGATGCCTGCTTTCATTTTCTCCACTGTGATGTTCATCTCCTTACGCATGGTGAAAATCTGCGTTTGAATGGTTGAGATACATATGTTTTGTTGGATGTTTCCTGTTCCTTAAATCTAATACTATGGTATTCCGTTTCAGCTTCAATTAAAATGAATAATATGATTGAAACATGAACTATCTGGTCATAATTTTCAAATTGCAAGGAGTATGCCCATGCCGACAGATCAATCCTGCCAAGTTCTTACAGCAGGCTTTTCATTTCATCGTAAACCCTACGCTATGGTGCAGCCTGAAGGGGTGAAGAACTACCTGTTAAGACTGCAAACAGACGGACGTTGCCGTGCACGCATAGACGGGGACATGTCCCTGGTGGATGCGGGCGATCTGCTTCTTTTTGATCCTGACGAACCCTATGAGCTGAGAATAGACAATGAAACCAATCCGATGGGAGAACGACTGGTGGAGAGTGGTGACTATCACATCTTCTTTAATGGTTCCTGGGTGGATGAGTGGTGGAAACGGCACAAACGGCCGACCCGGATCAAAGTCGAACTGACGGAAAGTCTTTTGGTCCTGTTTCGACAGCTCGTACTGGAACAGCGCCGCATCTCCAATCCTTATCCGGAAATTTCAAGTTATTATATGCGAATTTTATGTCTCGAAGTGGATCGTCTGCTCGCGGAGCATCCAACGATAACCAACACCAATTATGTGGCTTATGAGATCAAAAACTACATTGAAGAAAACGCTTCCTCTTTATTCAAGCTCGATGATGTGGCAACACATATTGGCATTAGTGTCTCACGGGGTGTACATCTCTTCAAAGAAGCGTTTGGCAAAAGCATCATGCAATACACACTTGACGTACGGCTGAACATGGCCAGGGAACGGATTATTTTCAGTCCAATGACTCTGGAGCAAGTGTCTGAGTCATCCGGCTTTAACAACTATACCTATTTTCATCGGGTATTCCGTTCCCGGTTCGGCATGTCCCCGAAGGAATTCCGCGTCATTCACCGGGAACAGATGTAATCATATTAGTATACGTAAGTTGAACTTATTTGCGCGCGGCTATGGCCTCGGATACAACCATCGCCAGATCTTCATTGCCAAACATGGACAACACGCCAAGTACCGTATCATCCGGGATTTCACCGGCTTCCTCCTTGGATACAATCAGCTTCTGCACCTGTTGCAAACGCTCGTTGCTCTGCTGATCCGGGTAGGCTTGCCGGTACATCTCTTCCGGGTCCAAACCATTATTGACACACCACTGGGCAAATACGAGGATCATCATCTCTTCTTCCTGTTTATAGGTTTCTACAACAGCTTCCTCGATCTGTTTATTACGTTCCTTTTCATATTCATCCATGACTTGTATTCCTCCGTATGTGTATTCTGCAATTATTTGCGAATCAATTGTTCCGCCAGTTCATGACTGTCCATGACATGACTTGCACTGATCAGGCAATCATCAGGTGAGTCCAGACAAGCCAGGAAATTGTCAACTGCTCCGCTAAAACCTCTGCGTGCTAACACGGTGTCCCAGCTCCCGAACGTTTCTTTGGTTTCCAGACTCCCCTGTTCCATGTAGCTGATCGTGTCCATGTTCACCACTTCAACAGATCGTCCACCACCATGCAATTCGATCTTCTCCAGATCTGCCCCAGCTTCACGCACCATATCGAATCGACCGTAGGCTGTTCTGCCCAGCTTGGCCGTTCCGGTTGCATGCAGCAGTCTGTCCAGATCATTCTTCCGAATCCATTGATGAAGCAACTCCACATTATGATCCGAGTACCACAACATCAGATCCAGTATATGGATGAGATCATCATAGATAGTTTCTGCCGCAGGACGATCCTGAATGCCTGTACGATGTTTGGTCACTGTCAAGGATTCAAAACCTTTTCCACCCTGCATCCATTCTTTCGCTTTTTGGTACATCGGTGCGAATCTGCGGTTGAAGCCTACTGCGAGTAGCAGCCCTTGTGCCTCGGCAAAAGCAGTCATCTCTTCCGACTCCCGAATCGTATAGGATAACGGTTTGTCTACGTACACGGCTAATCCCTGTTCCAGACATTGCATGACAATGTCAAAGTGCGCTTCCGTTGCTGTATGTACAAACACCGCATCCAGATCCCAGGACAACAGTTCCTTCAAATCCGTTGTTCCCCGTTCTAATCGATACGCCTCCTGAACGGCTTTGACCGGCTCCGGAGATCGGTTCATAATGCCTACAATCTCCACGTTCGGATGAGCTGTTAACAGCGGCAAATATACTTTACGTGCAATATCGCCGAGGCCGATAATTGCAACTCGTTTACGTTGGGTTGTTTCCATGATGATCATTCCACCTTCAGTTCGGTTCTATATTTCCACGTCCTATAGTGTAACCCTTCGGACAGCAACTTGCCAGTGATTGCAGCACACTTCGCACGAATTGTTCAGACAATGGGCGAACGTGGTAAACTTAGGAGGAACAGCAGTACAGATCGGGACACGACCAGACCTGCCTGATCTGAAAGGAGCGTTTGGGATTTTGCGAAAATGGTTATGGCTTCTGTTATATGTTTTACTTGCAGGAGTCACGTTTATTTACAGATATGAACTGCTGGCCTGGACCGATCTTCATCAGTCCATTCCGCTGTTACTCGCCATGGCAACATTGTTTGCTCTTGTGCCTGTAATTCCTTATAAGTTTGTTATTATCGCCTTTGGTTACAGTTACGGTACCACCACAGCAGCCTGGATATGCTGGCTTGGCACCACACTTGCAGCCATGCTCGTTTACGGCGGAGCAAGAACCATCTTCAGACATCAGGCGAGATCGTACCTCGAACGTATTCGGGGTCTGAACCGTTTTACCACATGGATGGAAGCACATCCGTTCATGGGTGTCATGTCGATGCGACTGTTGCCGATCGTGCCTCAGATGGCCGTTAATATTTACGCAGGTATAACGTACACGCCATTCTGGGTCTTCATGCTTGCCACGGCCATTGGGAAAATGCCAGCGATTTTTGTATTTGCCTATGCAGGTGCACAAGCTGAAACCTCAATCTGGCTGAGCTTGGCCATCCTTGCCGGATATCTGGTGTTCATGGCCATTGTATTGCTCTTATTTCGCTTTCGGTCACGCAACAAAGCCTGAATTCAGAGTTCGCAAACCGTTCAGATTCAGCTTGTTTTCATTCCGGCTTGGTTGGCTTGCCAATTCAGGATATAATAGAAGAGCAAGCCTAATGCTTGTGTAACAAGTTTTAATAAAACGGTAGATTGCTGGAGCTCGAACACGAGCGCTAAATCTTCATCAGAAATGGAGTGACTATAGCATGGAACAACATTCAAGTGAGTTAGCAACTTTTGCAGGCGGATGCTTCTGGTGTATGGTATCCCCCTTTGAAGAACTGCCCGGTATTCATAAGATCGTATCGGGTTATACAGGAGGACATACCGAGAATCCAACATATGAAGAAGTCTGCTCGGAGACAACAGGACATGTAGAAGCTGTGCAAATTACGTTTGACCCTGCCATCTTCCCTTATAAGAAACTGGTTGAACTGTTCTGGCAGCAGATTGATCCTACGGATACAGGCGGGCAATTCCATGACCGTGGATCTTCCTATCAGACGGCCATCTTCTATCACAGCGAAGAACAGCGCCAGATTGCGGAAACTTCCAAAGCGGAGCTGGGACAAAGCGGACGTTTTGATAAACCAATCTTCACTCCGATTTTGCCAGCCAAACCGTTCTATGAAGCGGAAGAACATCACCAAAATTATCACCGGAAGAACCCTGCCCATTACAAACGCTACAGCAAAGGTTCTGGACGTGTAGATTACATCGAACGCAACTGGACCGGTAACGTGGATAAAGACGGGCTGAAAGAGCGTTTGACGCCGATTCAATATGAAGTTACGCAGAACAGCGCGACCGAGCCTGCATTCCATAACGAATTCTGGGATCACCACGGTGATGGTATCTATGTGGACATCGTATCTGGCGAGCCATTGTTCAGTTCTACCGACAAATACGACTCCGGCTGCGGCTGGCCGAGCTTCACACGTCCATTGCGTGACCACAACGTGAAGGAAAAAACTGATCTCAGCCACTTCATGATTCGTACCGAAGTGAGAAGTCGTGAGGGCGATTCCCATCTGGGTCACCTGTTCAACGATGGTCCTGCCGAAGCAGGTGGAATGCGTTATTGCATCAACTCTGCGGCACTTCGTTTTGTACCCAAAGAAGACTTGCAAAAAGAAGGATACGGTGAGTACGCCGTCCTTTTCCAATAAGTTATAATGCAAATACAAAAAGAGCAGTGGGATGATCCCGCTGCTTTTTTGTTGTACATTCTTTTTTTCATAGACGAACTATTGTTGCATGAGAATGCATTGATTAGGTTTGGCTCGAAGAGATTTCCGAATTTAATTGGCTGGCAGAAGCCGTCTGATCATTACGAAATTGAATTCGCATCGCTGGAACGATACCCAGGATCATCACGGTAACCGAAATTGCGTAGACGATAAAAATGGATGTGCTGTTCATCAGTACACCTGCCATGGAAGATCCAAGAAGCATACTTCCTATGAATAAAGGTGTGATGGTGCCATTCACTCTCCCGATCAAATGCTCATCGATCCGAGTGACCAAGTACGTGGAGATGATGACGTTGATGAATGCCATACTGATTGAGCTTAAGAAGCTGATCAAAAGGGTCAGCCAGAACCAACTGGATAACACTTCCCCCATCGTGGCTACAGCCAGACACAGCACACCTACAAGCAGAGTTAAGGTCTGGTTCAGCTTAGCACTTACAGCAGCCGCAATACCTCCTCCAATCAATAAACCTATTCCGGACGCTCCAGAGAGGAACTGTAACGACGTTGCTTCAAGTCCCAGACGTTCAGTGATTAGAAATATTCCAAGTGGACTGATGAGACCCGCTGAAAGCCCTATACAGATGAATACCAGACTAAGCATTTTTAACGAGCGAGATCGAGCAACATATTGCCAGCCCTCTCTGATATCCGCTAATAATGAGGTACTTGTTACCCGCTGAGTGGCGTCTTTAGGCAGAAATGTGAGTAGAAGCGCAGAGATCAGGAATAGAATGAGTAATGCGTACATGGATGCCTGAATTCCCATTGCAGTGTATATAAACGTTCCGACGATCGGTCCCAGAATTAAAAACAACGATTGACCACTCTGGGTAATAGCAATTGCAGATTGCAAATGTTCTCCCTTTACATTTCGCCTCACAATCTTTAGAGAGGATGGTTGAGAAAACTGGCTAACGATAGAGGATACAAACGTGGCTACGTATAGAATCTGCCAATACCCAGAAGATAAAACGCCAATAATCATGACAATAGACAACGCACTCAGAATATCCCCCAGTATCATCGTACGTTTGGGATTCCAGCGATCAGCAAGTGCACCGCCTATGATGGAGAAAACAAAAATCGGGGCATATTCAAGTACGGTAATCAGCGAGACAGCTATTGGACTTCCTTGAGTTCGATCCATCACATAATAGAGGATCGCCATATTTCGGATCCATATCGCCAGATTTTGCAGCAGATCAGACCCTGTCACGATTAAAAAAGCTTTGTTTCTGAACAATGTGTTCATTCGCCATCTCCTCTTTTAAACCGACTGTCCGGTTTATTAATATTTAAAAAGAAAAACTGACGTTACATCAGCTTTTCATGGTTAACGTTGTTGAATGCCTGCCAGTAGACCGGCCATGCCTTTGTGGTAAATACGACGAATATCCGTCAGGTCCTTCTCATAATAGAGTGTAGTCAATCCGCTAAACAGACCGTAGATAATGTGCATTACATCCTGTGGGTCATCCGGTTTTAACTCCCCATCTTTCATTCCTTTAGTAATAATGGACTCATATGTCGCATACGGAATACGGATCAGGGAAAGCATCTCATCAAGCATCTCCTGACTGACGACCTGACCCGAGACAAACTCGTTAATGGCGTGATTCAGCGGGTTAGCCAAATCATCCACGTAATGGTCAGCAAGTCCGTACAATTTGTCTATGGCAGTCTTATACCCGGATTCTTTGTCCAGCCAAGCATCCATCCAATCTTCATTGTTAAGCTTAATTAGATACATGAATAACTCTTCTTTGCTTTTGAAATGATAATAGATGCTGCCTTTACTCCGATTGTTAATCGTACATATGTCTTCCATGGAAGTTGCACTATATCCCTTTTGGGCAAACAGTTCCTTGGTATTACGTGCAATGTCTTTTTTTATCTGGGCAACATCTTTTCTTCGTTTAACTTCGATTGGAAAAACCTCCATAAATTAAACCGACTATTCGGTCTAATAGTATCACAGCACAAATACTCCGTCAATTCATTTTGCACAGGCACCCTCTCATTTGCTGTTTCAAAAGAAGTACAAGAGAGCGCCTGGCTACAATTCAGGAAAGAAGTCGTCACATCATACTTACAATCCAACCGATCCAATACGCAAATGGAATTAATAACAACTGTGCCAACAGTGTACCGAATAGACGGGACACGAGCATGCAACCATAGATCTGATTCATGCGATCCAAACGGATCTCGCCACGTAATGATTTGTCACTGAGCAGGGAAATCCGCGGATCAATCAGGATGGTCAGCAAAATCGTTGCTATTCCGTTAATCAGCCCTGTTGATTGGGATGCAGCTACAGCCTGCCCTGGGTAAAGATACGCTGCGTACAAGCTGGACAGGACACCCGTGGTGTAGATTGCGGTTACCGCTACATTCAGCAGCATTAACCGTCTTGGCATCCCATGTTGTACTAATCGTTTGGCCATCTTCCAGGATGGCGGGGTGATGTAATACGTTGCATTTCTAATCTTGCTTCGCTTCAGCATACCGCGAACCATCGCAGGGATGGAACCGGCTGCTTCAAAATGTACAACCATTCTTGATGAGAGCTTCACCATGGTTGGAAAACACAATATGGCTAATGCCGTTCCAATTGTTGCCGCACCCATTAACCAGTGCAGCTGCGCCGCAAAGTGTGGATTGGTTCCACGTGTTGCAGTATCCACTAGATTACCTACCATCGGACCCTGGGCCATATTCGAGGTTCGAGAAACCAACAACAAGATACCTGCCAATGAAATGGCCAACGCGATTCTGCGGGTGCGTAATCCACCGAGGCGGAGCGCGTATGACAAGCTGTCTGCGGCATGAATCAGCATAGTGAACAGCATAGGGATTGCCAGACTAAGACTAAACATATGTATGTACTCCTTTATATTCCTGTTATTGAACTTATTTCTTTCATGGACAGCATTATACTCCTCTGGCTTGCAAAAGTATAGGAACGAGATCCTTTTATATAAGTTGAACTAAAGAATGTTTACACTGGGACACTCCGATGACAGAACAACCTTCCGATCGCTGTTATCCCCAGATTTTTTGATTCCTTTTAGAAAGGGGCAAATCCGGGGATAAAGGCGAACACTTCGTTTCTTCAGGTTTTTTCTGTCCTCTCCGTTTCGTGTGAATGTTTATTTCAATTTATATAGATCATCGGTAAATGCACTTACGACCTCGGATGTTCATCGTTTATCCCTCTCCTCACAGGGTAATATACAATTAATCCATTATTGTACAGGAGGGGTTCATATGCCTTGGAACAAACAGGATTATCCGGTATCCATGAAGAACTTGGAACCACGTGTTAGACATAAAGCAATTGAGATTGCCAATGCTCTGCTCGATGACGGGTATGAGGAAGGACGCTCGATTGCCATAGCGACAACTAAGGCCGAAGAATGGGATGAAAATCATCCCGCACCGGAAAGTTCGAAATCGGACTCCACATCTTCTTCCGATAATTCCAACCCTAAAAAGTCGTCTTCCACGGATCGTCGTCATTCCGAGCCCGTTTCTTCGTCCAAAAGTCATGACAACATCCATGTCGTGCCTACCGACTCCGGTTGGGCGATCAAGGAAGAAGGAAAGTCTACCTATCTGTCCACATTTGATACTAAGGCAGAAGCTGTAGATAAGGCCAAAGAACTGAGTAGCAAACAAAATATTCGAGCGATTATCCATAATCAGGATGGTCAGATTGCTTCTTCGATCAAGTCTTGAATGAATCGGAAAACAACAAAATCCCTTTTGCTGCTGAAGAGCAGTCAAAAGGGATTTTGTATGAACTTTAACTATCAAGACCTGAATGTGCATACAGGTTATGGTTGTTCTGAAACGTATGGTTAATTGGATACCCCTCTAGCCACCGTAGTCCGTTGTGAAATAGCAGCAGCGTTAACTGCCTTGGCTGCAGCCGATGGCATCGGCAATTTCACAGCCGAAGTTGTAACCACGGTTCCGCGAGCCGGAACACTGACGACGTACGTGATGACTTTACTGGCAATCCATACGGCCAGAATCGTATATAAAGTTTCTTTTACCGGAAGAAAGAAAAGCGACAATCCCAATACAAAAGCATCGCTGACAAAGAAAACTGTTCCCAGCTTCCATCCCTTCCAGCGGCTAACCAGCACGGCGAGAATATCGTCTCCACCTGTCGCTCCACCGAATCGAAGCACGATCCCAGCGCCTACCCCTGTCAATATACCGGATAGAACTGCCGGAATCCACAGATTTCCGTTAAACGACAATACCAGTGTGGAGTATCGTTCAAAGCCGTCATAGAATAGGGAAAATGCACCGACGCCAAGCAATGCCTGAATCATGAATTTCCAGCCTTTAAGGAACCAAGCCAGGATCATGACCGGAATGTCCAGTAACAACATACCGATAGCAGGTGATAAGCCTGTTGCGTATTTTCCGAGCAGGGCCAGACCAACAAATCCGCCCTCCGATAAATGATTCTGAAAGTTAATGTGATAATAAGCAAAAGCTAAAATAAATGTACCGAGTAGCATAATCGCGAATTTGATCGCCTCTGTTTTAACGTGTTGTAAGGTTAACGATGTTCTCTTCATTCAGGTTCCCTCGCAGTTTGTAGGTTGGTTTTTTAGACCGACCGTACCCTGCAAAAGGTAAGCCTGGAAGAAATCATCGTGTACGTCCTTCGAATATTCATTCCAATCCCCTCTTTCGCAGAGTCAGCCGTTTTTTTGAACCGGTTGGTGTACTCTACAAGGGGCGCTATGTGTATGAGAGATCGTAACGTTTCCAGATCGTCCTTGGGGAGATTGTCCTTCGGGAACTCATGGTATCCTGATCCTTTCTGTTCTGTTGTGGTTAGCTGTGCTCAGTTAAACTGAAAAATAACTACAATGCATAAGCTTGAACATTTAATTGTACACTTACACTTGGATTACAGTACCCTCTTTTGATCGTGGTTATCCCCGGATTTTTGGAATTCCATTTTCCCTCTGGGGAAAATCCGGTGATAGCTTATGCTTCCGAATCTGCTTTCATTCAAAAGCTTTCAGACGAACGCTTCGCTTCTACAGATGGGTTCTGCACTCTTCGTTCCTGTGTAAATTGTAAATCCAACTTACAGCAGTTGCAAGTTCATTCAGTTTAAACACCAAAGCTAACTTGCTTGTTCTTCTATTATATAACACCAACGTGACCGGGTCTAAACAGTAGACCCCTCAAAAACAGGCATAAAGCAGCCTTTGGACTGCTCCAGCAGTCATACGGCAACACCAGGATAAGCAATGCTTGCTAATGGTGCAACCTGCTCCTTTATTCTATGACCAAAGCTTCCAAAAATAACTGTCAGTCACCCAACTGTGACAAATTGGGGCCTTTTTTTATTTTCTTGCGCTTTTTAAAGGAATCATTTTCCTTTCACACATACACTATAGCAAACGTAATCGGCTTATTCTTTGTCCAGTTCAGACGTTTCCAGACTTACTCTGCTGTTTATGGTATAATATAACAATTGAATCCCACTACCGTTTAAGCGAGGCGGATTGATGAAAACGTTAAAGCCAAGAGTCTTTATTGGCTGCTCGCTGGAAGCGAAGCCGATTGCAGCCGCAGTACACGAAAACTTACGTTTTTCAGCCGAAGTTACCCCTTGGTATTCCGGGGTTTTTAATCCAAGTAGCTATACCATGGACGATCTGGAAGTAGAGGTCCGTACGACTGACTTTGCCATTTTTATTTTTCATCCGGATGATATATCCAAAATCCGCGGGAAGTACTACGCGTCAGTCCGGGATAATACAATGCTGGAAATGGGTCTGTTTATGGGTCGTCTGGGACGAAAACGTATTTTTTTCATTCTTCCTGAGGATATTACAGACATCAAGGACACAACCAAGGTCGAAGGATTGCGTATGCCCACAGATCTGCTGGGGTTAAATCCACTCGTATATGAAATCCGTTCTGACGGAAAGTGGGCACCAGCCGTGTCCGTGGCATGTTCCAAAATCGCAGACAGTATTGAGGAACAAGGACGCTGGAGTGATCCAGAATTGGAGAACATCATTGAGAAGCATAAACGCACTGAGGGAGAAGCAAGGTTACAACTGCTTAAGTTGCTGCGGTTCTTTAGGGAATTGCTGCGTACCCGCAAAGCAGATGCCAAGATGCTGGAGCGAATGAGCGATGCCTTACGTACTGCCTTTGTCTCTCATCCTCCATTCGCTGTACGTGGCACAGCCATATACCGTACAGATGACAGTGGTTACATCGAGCAATTATGTGGTAATGTTGGAGAACCGGGGAGAAAGTATGACTTGTCCGCTAACGACGACAAACAACCGGATGATCCCAAGCGCATCCTGGTGATTGATTCTTACCGGGAGAATAAAATCAAGATTAACCTGTATGATGATTACCTTGAGAAAGAGTATCTGCTATGCTATCCTGTAGCCAAGAGGTATGTTATCACCGTTCACATTATTGGACATATTGAAGCGGATGAGGCGGTATTTCAGCAGATTGACCTACAGAATCGTCAACTGTTCAACGCCATCAACGATTTGTTAGGAGGCGAACCGGAATGAAACCGGAAACGAAAAAAATAAGCAAGCGCTGGGGCAGCGAAAAAAAGGTACGCCTCAGTTCTGCGCCCGAATCATCACGACCGGTTCCGGAACCCAAGGAAGAAGATCGTTTCCACAAGCCGGCCGTACCGCTAACTACCATTGGGCCCTCCCTGAAGGGCAAGGAAAGACCTTATAAGGTCATCCTTGAAAAAGAGGCGTTCTACGAAAAGCCTCAATATCTTGCATAATTCCTGAACACATCATCAAACCTGCCGCTGAATCGGCAGTATTCCATAGGCCCCGCCGCCCAAGGCAGGGGCTTTTTTGTTGCTCATTTTCGCTAAAATAAAACTGCTTCTACTCGTTGACCTGGTGCCATCGTGTTGCGGCAAGACCTCCTTGAATCATGATCATAATCGTAATAGCAATTCATTGCAGTAATTCATTGCTTGTAATTACTTCTGTAGCAGACTGCATTGCATAAGGCTTATTTGGTTTATGGCCTTAGGTTTCCTGCAAAACCCATAAATTATACCTTATTTTGGAGCAGGCTTGTCCCTAAATCCCTAGCCTCACTCACTATCTGTACCTTTAGGAAAATGCGATAATGTGTGCTTCCAATATTTCTCGGTTGTATTGTGTATCTCCATTACATATATTGATTATAATATAGGAACACGTGTTCTGTAAATATAAAATTCCAATTAAAGGTTAAGGAAGTGAACATATGACATCCTCAACTTCCGCCCCATCCCCTGCGGATGAAGACCATCGTCTGATTAAAGGTCTGGTTGTGCGCACGCTTTTGCTGGATGTACTTGAACGAGATATTCACACACTGGATACGTTGCTGCTGAAGATGCCCGAAGTCTACATTCTGTCGCTGACCCGCATTCAAAACAATGTGCTCAAGGAGATGTTGGCCCTTCGTAAACAGATGAGAACCCGCGGTGTCAAAGTACTGGAAGAGAAACGGGAAGCCGAGGGTATCGAAACTCTGTATATGTGCAGAGGGTATTGGCAACGGTTCTATATGCTGTGGACATTCGCACGTAATGAAGTCAAAAAAGAACTCAGTCGGCATCTGCAGATGGACTTGGCGCAGACTTGATACAACTCTGACAATATAGAACCCATTCCCCAGCAAAACAAGTTGACCACGGAAGGTTACGTTCATTAAGATGGAATAGAGATATCCAACCATTCCAATAAGGCATGATATAGTTTCAACCGGATATACTCTCAACGTCTTATCAATCAAGGAGCTGTACTTCATGGATTTGAATACACATTCGATTAAACAAACACCTGCACATACAGGCATTGCCGCAGATGTAACAGAACTGATCGGCCAGACACCTGCCGTTAAACTGAACAGACTCACAGGCAGCAACTCTGCTGATGTATACGTGAAACTGGAATACTTCAACCCAAGTGGCAGCGTCAAAGACCGTGCCGCCTACAACCTGATCGTTCAGGCTGAACTTGCGGGACACTTGCTCCCTGGTGCTACCATTATTGAACCGACGAGCGGCAATACCGGGATTGGTCTTGCGATGAATGCCGCCGCCAAAGGATATAAAGCCATTCTGATTATGCCGGACAATATGTCCAAGGAACGCATCAACATTCTGAAAGCCTACGGCGCAGATGTGGTGCTCACTCCCGCTGCGGAGCGGATGCCTGGTGCAATTCGCAAAGCGAAAGAACTTCAAGCAGACATTCCAGGAAGTTTCATTCCGCAGCAATTCGAAAATCAGGCGAACCCGGACATTCACCGGATCACGACAGCTCCCGAGATTATGCAGCAGATGGAAGGCAGGCTGGGTGCTTTCATCGCGACGGCGGGAACCGGCGGAACCATTACCGGAACGGGAGAAGAACTGCGCAAGCAGTTACCTGACATCCGCATCTATGCGGTGGAGCCCAAAGGTTCTCCGGTGTTGTCCGGTGGCGAGCCCGGACCACACAAGCTCGTCGGTACAAGTCCGGGGTTCATTCCGGACATCCTGAATACCGACGTGTGGGATGCCATCATCCAGGTGTCCGATGAGGACGCACTGGATACGATGCGGCAGCTTGCTGCTCGGGAAGGGCTGTTGCTCGGCCCTTCCTCCGGGGCTTCGGTGTGGGCCTCCCTTCGCATTGCGAAGGAACTGGGTCCGGGGCACCGCGTGCTCTGCATTGCGCCGGATACCGGGGAACGGTATCTGAGCATGGGTATTTTTTAACACAGCTAAAATCTGCACACATCAAAAAGCGGCTTCCATGTCCCAAAAGTCATAAGTATGACAGAGGCCCTCCCTTATTAGCGCTCATTGGTCATTGGTTCTAATGAACCGAGCACACGCTATTCGCTCCTATTTGCGCAGGTCTGACGTGTAACGAATCACAGCGACGTTATTTCTCCAAATTCGGTCGATTTACAGGCTTAAGAGCTATTTTCGCCGGGATAACGTTACTGAGATTCGTTAGAATTTACATCACTTCATTATCACCCTAATAAGGTGCGGTAGGTTCGTTAGAATGTTGAAGCGATTGGTAGCGAGGAGCGAGGGAAAATCCCTTGAAAAAAGGGAAGCGAAGTACATTGAAGGAACCATCAAAACAAAAAAAGCCCTTGCTCACTTACGGATGGTGTATCCGCAGAGAACAAGAACTTATTTTGGCAAGAAACTTTATCATCGAAAATAAAGCAAGAACATTTAACGTAAGCTGGTTAGTGTGTCAGGGTTGTCCATTCCACACCTTCAGGAAGCAGGGCCGCAATGCGGTCTTTGGCTTCCTTTTTGGTATACAGCGATTCATCGAGAATGACCGCGGAACCAGAATCTGTGCTTGTCCGAATCAGACGTCCGAGACCTTGCTTCACACGCAAGAGCATATACGGAAGATCGATCTCTTCGTATGGTGCTGCCGACGCACTGCGTTTTGCATTGAAGACAGGGTCCTGTGGTGGATACGGAAGCGACCAGATCATGACATTGGATAATGACGGACCTGGAACGTCCAGACCTTCCCACAGATTAACGGAGCACAGCACACTCTCCTCATCCTGCTGGAACGCCGCGATCAGATCACTGATCTCCCGGTCGCCCTCATACATAAAGCGCAAACCTTCTGCTTCAGGTACATGAACGATGTCCTGTTTGAACGCCCGTAGTTCTTCCATCGTACGGAACAGAACCAGCGCACGTCCTCCACTCTCCTGAAGCATGGACACCGCGTTCCGCATACGATTTTCGTTCTCCGGGTGACCCGGCACAGCTTCGTCTGTAATCTTCATCTTCATTTTGTCCGCATAATCATACGGGGAAGCCACCGAGAATGATACAAAATCATCAATGCCCAGGCTGTCCGCCACATAACGGAATGAACTGTCCACAGATAACGTGGCAGAGGAGAACACGATTGGAATACCTGTGTTGAACACACGCTCGTTCAGCATTTCCTTCACGGTACGCGGCATGATCGATAAGGTCGTCTCATCCTCGCTCTCTTCCGCCCAACAGATGTAACCATCTTCCTTACGGAACAAAGCAAGCGCAGACTGAATCATATCGAGATGTTCTTCCACGACACGCATCTGGTAACCATCCAGCGAGAACAATCCGCTCTCAAATACCAATTCTTCACCGATTGCATCCAGCACACTCGTCAGACGTTCAATCTCACGTAGCAGTGGCGGCTCTACCCGAACTTCTTTCCGTTCCGAACCAGGGATCGCGACCGTATACGTATCCAGCAACGCAAACAGTCGCTCACTGCTCTCAATCGCTTCATCCACACACTCCGCGAGGGATTCACGAATCTCTCCTTCTAACAGGCGAGTGACGAGTTCCTCAAAGATGCGGTGTTTCAGCTTGTAGCTCAGTGCGTTCAGGGCTGCTTCTTCCAGCAAATGTCCTTCATCAAATACAACTGAGCTGTGATCGGGCAGCAGTGGTAATTGTCCCTCACGTTTGCGCGCATCATACGTCCACACATGCTCCATGTAATAATCATGGGAACAGATGATGATGTCTTTAGAACGACGGTAATGGTCACGCGACAGCGTCAGGCCGCAGCGTTGTCTTTTAGGACAAACAAAACAATCCTGGAACGGGTCCCAGTTGATTTTGTTCCACTGACGATCATTCAGATGTGGATACTGTTTGCGGTCACCATACGGATGGAAGGCCTGAAGTGTACCTGGCGTGTTCACAAAATCCGGCAGACTCTCATGCACTTCTTCAATAACAGGCGCATCCTCATCCGCAAATCGCACCGCACTTAATTTGTTCAGACAGACGTATTGGTCCGGTGACTTGCCCAGACGTGCGTCCACTTCCAAGTCCAGATGTGCAGCCAGCTTCGCAATATCTCCGCCGGGCTTCACAAGCTGTTCAATCAAGGACTCATCGGCACAGGCGATCACTGCCGGTTTGCCCGTATAACGTGCGTAACAGACCGCGTAGAGCAGATAGACTAACGTCTTGCCTGTTCCGACACCAGCCTCCGCCATAATGGTCTTTTTATCTCCATAGGCCCGTTCGAGCTGGTACGCCATAAAAATCTGTTCATCCCGTACCTCGAAGCCGAACTCTGGCAAAATATCGTAAAAAACATCGGCAACCCATTCCCCGAGACGGGATACAAAAGGTTCAGCCGGATCATATGCAAAAGGATAACGTTGTGTAGACAATCCTAGGTCAGCCTCCATTCTTAGACGCGGTCCTCTTTCATTTTTCCGTTCAAAAAAGGCCGCAGGGCAAAAGTTAATTATCTCACGCGATGAAGCGGGTGACAAGCTTTTTTTACGAGATTATTTGCGAGGTTTAATGTATAGAACCAATTTTCAGGGAAAATATATACAGGAATCCACTTTAAGGAAAGGCGGTGCTCCACTCCATGAATCATCAGTCTTCACAATCAGAGCATTCCTCAGACAAAGACCCTGAGACATTAACGGATCGACAAGGTCATCCCATTACGGACAATCAGAATGTACGAACCGTTGGCAGCCGGGGACCGACTACGCTGGAGAACTATCATTTTCTCGAAAAAATTACTCACTTCGACCGTGAACGTATTCCGGAACGTGTGGTCCATGCCCGTGGTGCTGGTGCTCATGGCGTATTTGAAGCGTATGGAACGGCCGGGGATGAACCGGTATCGAAGTACACACGTGCACGTCTATTTCAGGAAAAAGGCAAACTAACGCCCGTGTTCGTTCGCTTCTCTACCGTTATACATGGTGGACATTCACCGGAGACCCTGCGGGACCCGCGCGGATTTGCTGTAAAATTCTATACCGAGGATGGCAACTGGGATCTGGTGGGTAACAATCTGAAAATCTTTTTCATTCGCGACCCGCTTAAATTCCCGGATATGGTACACGCCTTCAAGCCAGACCCGTTGACCAATGCACAGGATATGGAGCGTTTTTTTGATTTTGTATCATTAAGTCCTGAAGCTACCCATATGGTGACATTCCTCTTCTCTCCATGGGGCATTCCAGCGAATTATCGGCAGATGCAAGGCTCGGGCGTCAATACATATAAATGGGTCAATCAGGAAGGCACGGGCGTACTCATCAAATACCACTGGGAACCGCTCAATCAAGGGATACGCAACCTGCTGCAAAAAGACGCAAGCGAGATTCAGGGACAGAATTTCAATCATGCAACGTTGGATCTGTATCACGCCATTGAACAAGGGGAGTATCCCGAATGGGAGCTGTGCGTTCAAGTAATGGAGGACGGCGAGCATCCAGAGTTAGACTTCGACCCGCTGGACCCGACCAAGTTGTGGCCGCAGGAGCAGTTTCCTTTTCTACCCGTGGGCAAAATGACGCTGAATCGTAATCCCGAGGATTATTTCAATGAAGTGGAGCAAGCAGCGTTTGGCACAGGTGTATTGGTAGACGGGCTGGATTTCTCAGATGACAAACTGCTGCAAGGACGGACCTTCTCCTATTCAGATACCCAGCGTCACCGGGTGGGTGCAAACTATCTGCAACTGCCTGTGAATGCGCCGAAAAACCGGGTGGCAACCAATCAGAGCGGCGGGCAGATGCAGTGTCAGGTCGATCGGGCACCGGGTCAGAATCCACATGTGAACTATGAACCTTCCTCGCTCGGTGGACTAAAGGAAGCGGCGCCACGTGGTAAGGAGCATGAACCATTGGTGGAGGGCAGGCTAGTGCGTGAGAAGATCGAACGTACGAATGATTTTGGTCAAGCCGGTGATACGTACCGGGCGTTCGAAGATTGGGAGCGGGATGAGCTGATCAGCAACATGGTCGGGGCTTTGGCGCAATGCAAACCGGATATCCGGGAGCGTATGATCTCTTACTTCACCCAAGCGGATGCGGATTACGGTCGGCGCGTCTCTGAAGGGTTGGCCTCTGTACCAACCGATGATAGTGCCACAGTCCAACCGAAACATGAACCCAGTGTCGAGCAAGCAGAGAAACGCAGTCGTGAGACGGACGGATATTAAAATAGCTGGACAGCGTTTAGACTGATAAGTCTGACACTGTTAGTACATTCGAGTATTTTGAGTAAGCAGATTACGTTCTGAATTAAACATAGCCCTGATCGTCAAGTTGCCAGTTGCAGCTACTATCAGGGCTTTTTCATGACCAACTGGAGTGTAATCTCCACTTCAGGATGCATGCATCTATGTATTTTAAATTAAATGAAGTTCATATGAGTGGATCGAAGGTAAGACTTGTGCTCTGGGGATGGAAAGGCGCACTTCTCTACGTTCATTTCAGATGATTCTTCGTTAAATGAGAGCTATCACCCAATGGAAAGATTACATAATTCACGTGATATTAAAGGCATTGGAAGCTTGCAGGCCTGACCTGCCTGCATGTACCTCCATCTGATCAGATGATTATTGATGATAACGCTTACAACATTTACCATAAAGCTGTGTCCTAGAGATTACATCTAACCAGCCGGCATGACCTATCTCATAGGTAACGGTCTGGTACACGGATACCACATGCTCTTCATTCTATTCCCAATTAACCAAGGAGGCTTACGTAATGAAATTATTCCCATCCACATCTACTCATGTATCTGCACGATCTGCCCGTTCTCTGAAGGAACGTTCCCTCAAATCCAAAATGGCCCAACTCTGTCTGAGTGCCGCGTTCCCTCTATTATTGATTGGTGGTGGGTCGGTTGGTGCGGCGGAACTGATCGAGAGTAGCTTGCAAAATAACCCATCAGAAGCAGCCGCTACCTCAAGTGTGACACTTGCTGCGGGTGATCTCTATGTCGCTCCTAACGGCTCAGCCAGCAATCCGGGCACCCTCAACAGTCCAACGTCACTCGCTAACGCATTAACCCAGATCGCCCCAGGCAAGACCATCTATCTGCGCGGCGGCAACTACAGCTTCTCCCAGACCATTACCATTGAACGTGGCAACAGCGGCACATCGAGCCAACGTAAAAACCTGGTGGCGTATGGATCGGAAAAACCGGTCTTTGATTTCTCAGCCCAAGCCTTCGCCTCCACCAATCGTGGACTGCAAATGTTCGGAGACTACTGGTTCGTCAAAGGGCTTGAGGTGAAGGGTGCAGGCGATAACGGCATCTTCATCGGGGGCAGCTACAACCGCCTGGAGCAGATCGAGGCTCATCACAACCGGGATACGGGTATTCAAATGGGGCGTTATGCTTCCACAGCCGCCAAGAGTGAATGGCCTGCATATAATGAAGTGATTCGTTCGTACTCCCACAACAACTATGACCCGGATGACGGCGAGGATGCCGACGGTTTTGCGGCCAAACTGACCGTAGGCCCGGGCAACGTCTTCGACGGTTGTATTGCGGCCTATAACGTGGACGATGGCTGGGATCTCTATAGTAAAACGGACACAGGTGCCATCGGCGCGGTTACGATCCGCAATAGCATTGCCTACGCGAACGGGGCAACATCAGACGGCACCTCCACCTCCAACAGCGATGGCAACGGCTTCAAGCTGGGCGGTGAGAAGATTGCAGTGAATCATATCGTTGAGAACAGCATTGCGTTTAATAATAAAAAGCACGGCTTCACCTACAACAGCAATCCCGGTTCCATCCAGATGAAAAATAACACCTCCTGGAACAACGGGCAAAGCAACTTTGCCTTTGATGTAGGCACCCACATCTTCACCAACAACCTGTCCTTCCAAGGCGGCGCCAGTGACAAAACAAGCGGAACCGATGTCAGCAGCACCAACGTCTGGTGGAAGAACAAAAAAAGCGAGAACGCCAAAGGCCTGCTCGCCAGCGCAGCCGACTTTGTCTCCCTCGTGCCTTCGGTAACGCGTAGCGCGGACGGAACGCCTGTCCTGGGTAATTTCCTTAAGCTTGCGGGTGGCAGTGATTTGATTGGATCGGGTACACCAGCGGGTAAGAATATTGGTGCGCGGTAAGCGGTAGGTAATATGATAAAAGAATGATTTAATAGCAAAGTCCCCTCTCCCATTCCAGCCTGATCGGTGGTAATGGAGGAGGGGATTTTTGAATTGTTGTGTATTGTCTGCCGCTGGCTTCTAGGTTGAAAGATACTCACACTCACGTTTTGCCTAAAACCTCAATGATGAGTCTGCTGCCTGTGCGAAAACCTTGCTCGAACGCCGCTTCCACATACATCGACGTGGATTGTCCGATCAAGTCTATCAGTTGTTCCAGAGCATCGTATTCATTCTCGGTAAGCTGTGTTTTGTAGGCCTGCATCAGGTCTGATATCTGGCGATTGATCTCCTGATACTCAGCTTGCTCAGGATGAATCGACTCGTCCAACCGCAGGTTTCCGTGAAACAAATCTTCGATCAGGTTTGACATGTTATCCCCACCTAGTCTTTTTACCAACTATTCTCACTATACTTTAGCGGATTTTCCGCTAAAAATCAATAGCGGATAACACGCTAAAGTATGATATTGGTGAGGTGATGATAATGTACGCTCGTATACGCAATTTGCGTGAAGACAAAGACTTATCCCAAACACAGATGGCCACCTATCTTGGCTGTAGCCAACGTGTTTATAGCAACTATGAACGTGGCGAGTTGGACATTCCAACCGCTATATTGATAAAACTGGCCGACTATCACCAGACCAGTACAGATTATCTTTTGAATCGGACGGATGTAAGAAGACCATATCCATCAAAGTGATTCGGCTTGAGTTTTACATAAATAAGTCCTCTCATGTTGAAAGCAACGCCAAACTAGTACCCTGGTAATGTATTCACCCTTTCAAACTTGCTATGGGCGTTCGTCCGTAAGGATCATCAACCATAAGATCGAACTCTCTATAGATGAATATCGGCGTATTAATCTTTTTCTATTGACCAACCATTCCTTAAAAGCACGGGGACGTGGATTTTTTGATGTATTTCCAAGGAACAAGTCGATTCATATCCTCTTCTCTCCTGAACCAAACAGGCACGATATCAAACAGATGTTATAACGCTGATTCAGAACTATTTCACCAGAACAAACCACACGTACCATGATCATCATCCGCTGAATCGTATCAAGCTTGTCCAGCGACCTTCCATGCTGATAACTAGGTGAGGGAAGTGGAGAATCCAGTAAGTTCTTGATTTCATCTAACGATCTCTGCCCATTTTTATCGTCACTACCACTCTGCTTCTTTGCTGTAAATGTAAGTGGCATGTCTCCCATACGCAGAAAGTTGTAGAGCGCATGCGAAATATCAGGATGGACAGACACAAGAATTTCAAGTAATTCCTCAGCTGTATGATTCTGCAGCTTGGTTAGATCGATATTATGGGCACTCTGGTACTTTTTCGGAAGCCAATTGAATATATCCCATCCGTTTGATGATCTTGGTGATGTCATCCTGCCAAAACCCATCATCTGTCGCTTTACAGCAGCCGGAAGAACCGAATTCGCAAATGAATAAACGGCTTTATGATACGATTTCAATGTTTCACCTCCAGACATAAAAATAGAAGGCAGAGGAAAAGTTTCCTTACCTCCTAAAGTTCTTCATACTTCTATGGATTTATAATATCATTCGTTTTGTACGTAGTTACTACGGATTATGCTTCATAGCTTCATACCCTCAAATACTTAATTAAAATTACTTTTAATCAATCAGCCTAAACTTTCGAATAAAATAAAATATCAATTTCGATAAATATGTAATTTAAAAGTTATGTGATCCAAAAATTTTTAGAAATTCGAGTAATTTACGGTCATTAGTTATTATCGAGAAATGTTCTAATACCTTCAGTTCATCTTGTGATGTATTCGCAATTACAATTCTTTTCAAGTTCTGACTTTGCACTTTGCTCAGGTCCGCTTTGGAGATAAATTCGATCAATATTGAATAGGTTGAGCGATATCGCCCTAATACGATTAATTCATTATCGAAGTATCTATTGGGCTGATTCTCCATCATTATTGATAACTCTTTAATCAATTCCCATCCATTATGTTTTTTGTCGTAAATTTGAAGACTAAGTTTATCTACTATACTGTTTTTTAGTTTGATCAAATCGTTAACTGTAGAAAGCATAAGTTGATAATCCATTAATTGCTTCTGGCGTTCAAGTTGATCTGCTGATCGAGCAGTTTCTACAGTTTGCATCTCAATAGCTTTTCTTTGGAGTGCAAGTTCTTCTGTTTGCATCTGTATAGCTTTTCTCTGTAAAGTGAGTTCTTCAGTTTGCATGTTGATAGAGTTTCTCTGCTCCTGTAGCTCTTGCCGCTGTACTGCAATTGTATAAATTAGCCCCGCGAATGCCAAACCTGAAAACAGCGCATTGACCGCTCCAAACATATCCCCAAATGTTCCCGCTTCTAAATCTTGTTTGTCATACCATTGCGGTATGAAGTACCAAGAAGCTCCCCACAAAAATATGATTGCTGCAACTACTAATCCTAAGATGATATGCCTTTTCATCTGTCCACTCCTCACATAATTCTGAAAGAATATCTTCCAGTATCAGACAATGAGTGACGGTGGTCAAGGATTAATTCACGCATCTCAATGTTCGATTCTCCAATCTATTGAATCATTCGACAAAAGAATTTGAAATAAACAATGGATTGGATCACAAAAAAAGACCAGCTGAGAATGCCGATCCTTCCTTCATTATTTACCTATTCATTTAAAATTCGCTTATTTAACATTCTCAAAGCTGAAATTAACAAGATCAATTTATAAACATCCTGCTTTCCCCAGAGAGATGGAGTATCACGACCGTGCAGCACCCAATTCCTATTTATAATAGGAGGTCTGTCCTCATCAAAGTTATATCTTTCAAAGATCATGTTATTTAGTAGATTGAGTACAGAAGTACTTATGGCATATAAAATTGTGGTTGTATCTCCATCCCTTTCAAGCGAAGAACGAACTCTTCTTATAAGGCCTTTCCCTATGTCATTAGTATGCTCATAAGATAGTTCGTGCTCGATAGCAGAGAGCAAGGAAGGAACAACTGCTTGATATTTTTGATGGTCAATTAAGAAAAAACATTCTTTATAGAAAGTGTTCCACCCATGTTTGGATGACAAAAGAATTGATTGCTTTTCTTTCTCATACAAATAAAAATTGTTCGTTTCAAATTCATTCACAAACAACCGATCTTTTTCTTCTTGACTATCCTCGCTACTACCTATCTCGCAGTATAATCTAATAGTCATATGACCTGAGATGCACCAACCGAACTTTGTGTTCTGGTCACACGCTCTATTGATATTATCAATGAAAGAATTAGGATTTAGTTCGAGAGACTTAAATCTTTGACTTAACTGTTCTAAAGCTTCTTGAGACGGAAACATAGCTTTAGATATATCTCTAGTCGATTTCTGAATTCCTTCAATCAGTGGCTTTAAAGAATTAAATACTTTAGCATTGTGTTTAAACATTTTTTCTAGCTCTTTGTTGTATTTAATGTTCTCGTTTCCCACCTAGAACTTCCTCCCTTTCAACATAGCTATATATCATTATAACATGAATATTTACATTATTGTGTTGAGTCGGTTTGGGTGACCTTCATATGCATGCGTAGGCTCACTCAGACGCTGTTCTCCTCTCTTCAATGGACTGATCCCTGCAAACGGACGTTCTCATGTTTAGAAGCTTAAATCGACTCACATTCCATCATATAAAGGTAAAAGAAAATGCACCACGGTGGGTGCCTCTCTTAATAAGTTTTCTTATTCAATGCCCAAATTTTACTCGCGAACGAATTTTCTGTGTCCTGAATCTCTTTGAGCGCCCTAAGGCAACCAAGGATAGTTTTACGTTTACTGTCAGGATTTGTCTTACGCGTTTTGAAAGCGACATCGGCCTCATGTCTAACCATCTGACTTTGGAATTTAGTATCTAAGATTTCTGCAGATAAAAAGGCCCATTTCTCAAATTCTTCACTCAGACTAACGTTACCTGATTTACCTTGTGTCTCACCTTCTAAAGCCTCACCATCGATAATAAGTTGTTCCAACATGTTAAAACCTCCCCTAACACTATAACAACGTGCTAGAGATGATATACGTCCTTGGGAGATTTTGGTCGCAAAAAATCAAAATTCGGTTGAGATAAAGAAAAAGCACCACGATAGGTGCTTACGGCTCTTTTCTCAATTTATGAGAAACGTTTAAGATATACTGCCTAGGATTAGGCATCGGATGCCCTTTCTTATCTCTCTGTTCATGTTCTGTGTATCGATTAGAGACCTTCACCCAATCTTTAGGATACAGTTCCTTAAATTTCTCAACAAATTCATCATGAGTGAATGACGAACCTAATTGTTCTAGAACATTGGCAAATTTTTCGCTTTGTTTAGTTATTAAAGCCATGTGCATTCCCCCCTTAAAATTCATATTTCGACATTTAGAAAGGTTTTTCCTTTCTCACACAACAATTAGGAGGTTTTGGGCAAAACTGCTTCACTCCATCCCATCTGCGCCCCATACAACCTTTGCACTTCTCTATCTAGCTTCAATATCGATCTTTAAAATACAGGATTTTTTGATAATTATGAAACTCAGGATTTTAATCACTAAATGAAAATCACCTCAATTCACAACCACAATCGCTATCGCTTAATAATTTCGCAAAACAAAAAAAGGCGACGAAATGCTCGCCACCTTAGCCGCTAGTTTAGTTCATCACACGCATCCAATTCAAGTGCTGAGTAGCTTTTGAATTAAGTTCTTCAAGAGAGATAAACTTTTCCAAAAGCAATCTTGTTTCTTTTTTATAGCCAAAAGCATAGAACATTATATATTTATCATCATCTGATAACTGCGAGAGAGCAATTGTTGTATAATTACTTTTCCTTAAATTTTCGCTCGTATTTTCGTAATGTTGACTTATTAACAAAAGAATACAATGGAAATTATTAAGATATTGTAAGATCTGCTTACCAGATTCATTTCCCATGAATTCAATTATATTTTCTCTTAACTCATAATCATATTTCAGATTATTTAATTTGTTTGTCAATCTATTACGGATAGAATTCAAAACTACTCTGCCTTTATGACCAGATGATTCAGTCACTGAACTCAATACGTTATGATGCAATTCAATCATTTTAAAGAAAGTATTCTCGAAGCTTTGCTGCAACATTACGTTCTTTTGTTCCTCAAGTTGATCACCGTTTCTTTTAACCTCATTTCTTTGCAACTCTAACTCCTTCCTGGTAAGGCTTAATTCATAGCGCTGAACATATAAGGTATAAACCAGACCAGCAAATGCCAGTGCGGAAAAAAGAGCGTTTACAGCGCCAAACATATCCCCGAAAGTCCCTCTGTCGCTCCAACTACAAAATAGAAAATATACCAACACACCTGACAGTGCCCAAACCAAGAAGAATGCCAAAATTATTGAACTTAATTTCCAAACAACAAATTTCCCTTTCTTTACTTCATTACTTCTATCGACTTGATTACTTTTATTAACTTCTTCATTTTTCGTTTCTTCATCATTTTTGTTTTCTCCTTTGTCTTTGATTTCTTCCTGAGCATTTTCTTCCTCTTCATATTTTTTTTCTAAATCCTCAACGATATGTTTTTCGTAGAACTTTTTAAACTTATCAATCATATGTACAACACTCCCGAACATGTTTTCACTATATCGGACATTATATAAAATAGTAATAAAGATAACCACTAAATTCTTTTATTTAGTTTATTAGAATAAAAAAGCCATCCATCATGGATGACCCGAAAATGATAAATATAAGTTTAGTTAATTAGACAATTAATAGTCATAAGATTAATTAATCACCAGCGGATTGCTCACTCAGTTCACTTTTATTTGCTTTAATAGTTGGAGTAAATACCTCTTTCGGGGCAAGTTGTGCTTCTTTATTTTCTGATAAAACGTCCGTTAAGATTACTGTTACTATCCTTATTATTCGGTAAGTTGAGAGCAGAAAGAAGACAAGTAATGTTACAAATAAACTCAATAATATTCTAGATGTATATCCTGTGCTTTCAATAAAGACATTCAAAATCAGAGAATACGTTACCAATAACAATCCAGAAATAACAGTCGTATTGATGTAGGTAATAAGATCATGCTCACCATTATTCTTGTTTATTCTCTTCATAACTGATGAATTAGAGATTGAAATAAGAATTGAGATCATTGTTGCTACAAAGGCAATGATGATTGAACTTAATGTTACAGAAGAACTTAAGATCATATCAAACTTACTAATTTTATTAATTTCAAGTTTTAAAAAGAAAGAAACCCCTCCTATTATGATTGAAAAAATATAAGGATAAGAAATCTCTAGCCATCTAGGCAATTTTCCCACCTCCTATTCATAAACACTATTAATTTGTTCGACTCTATTACGGTAAATACGTTGCATTTGTCCCATCACGGTTGTATGCAGAATGTTTCTTGATTCAGTGTTAATATCTGTATCAGGGAAGGAATGGTAATCAATCAACCTATGTTGAAGCAAATCATAGGGTTCAACTGAAGCATCTTGATCCGCTTTGACTTTGACTTCTGCTCGCTTAACTTTCTCATCACTCACTAGATCCATGATATCGTCATAGATAGGTAGCTTGCTGTACTTTTTAGAGCCTTTCTGAGCTATGGAAATCTTAAATACTACATCCACACTTTCTTTTACATTTTGTGCCTTTGCCACAATACTACCCAGTGCTTTTTTTGTCCGAGGTCTTGCATTTTTAATATCAGCAACTGCGATTTCAGCACTTTTTATAAGATGGTCTTGTTTTATCAATTCCAGAGAACTTGGGTGAACAAGCGGCTTCATAAAGATTGTATACCCTTCTTCATTAATTACTCTGGTAAAATAATTGGTTATTGCTGAAGGGGCTAGGCTACTGGCATTCCTTCTAATCATTATCGCACTGTTCGTTGGGTCATACAGAGCCGAAACCTCTTCTCCGAACCCTTCTGCATTAGTCAAATCATCGAAATAACCGAATTCTCCATTGTCGTTTGTTTTAAGCGGGAAATGCTCTTTCCTTATTCTGATGAAATGCATCTCCCACTTATCATTATTTAATTTTATGCTCTGAAGTCGAGCCACATCATTCTTGACAGCAAACACTCGACTTTTGGGCTCCATTTCTTTAAGCGTTTGTAACAAAACACTTAAATCACATGGCCTCTCCTCTGCTCTGTTTGTTTCAGGAATGTTTCTTCTAGCATAAACTTTGAAATAATCAAATCTAACATGTTTTGGCATTATGTAGTCCCCCTATAAGTCTTATTAGGGGTATTCGACAAAATCCAGGGCTTTCCTCCTAATTTAAAGAAAGGATTTTCCTAAATAATCGAAACTACATTTAGGTATATTCATAATGCAGCGGGAGTTAATTGTACCTCTGCTAACTGAATAATTAGGATGTTTAAGTTAGATTGATTTATTCTTATCTATATTTTTTGCTAAACTGGACTACACATTTGGCATCTCACCCTCCTACTTCTTCTTGCAATTTATAATTTTAAACATCTGAACTGATCCAGCCCATTCTCCCCTAACGCATCCCCTACACTTAGCAGGTTGTAACTTGGATATGTAAGGTATAGGCGGTTCCATAATCGCTACGAAACTAGAACTTCTAATCAATGGATTTTAATCACCTCCTCTCATCTTTCCAATTGCTTGATATTATATGGATAAAAAAATAACAAGGTAACGAAGTTTATTCGCCACCTTGTTATTTATCAGTATTCTGGGACATAATTAGTCATCCATACTGCATGAGAAGCACGTTTACTACTTATTTATTGAATATCCTCAATAATTTAATATCATTTTGAGAATAGTACAGTTTTAATTCTCTATTTATTGCTTTCCCCAGTTCAGCTAATGCATTAAAAGAGTATGGCATAGAGAATACTAGAGTAAGAAATTCACCTTCGTATTCAATTTCCGCTATTTGGGCGTGAACATGCACATCATTAAGAATTTTATCCATAACAATATGGAAGGCCGGTTTATCTGCATAAACTGATTTATTTACATTTTCTTTCTCCATTTTTATAAAATTATCACTTATGTCAAAAAAGATTTTGTAAAAATGATGCTCTGATTCCTTTGCCTTCGCCGTTACATCTTCTACAGAATCAAAATATTTTTTCTGAACCATTGCTTGGAATTTATCGTATAACTTTCCTTCATCATGATTATAAACAAAATAATCGTTAATTAAAGTAGAATCCTCTTTGTTATAAACAGTTTCAATTTCCTTAATGACATCACTTACAGAAGCACTACTCTTAAATCCTAAAACCTTCTCAGCATGACTAATAAATTGGACCGAGTTATATGAATTAAATAACTTACCTTCAGTTTGATTATTAAATTCATTTATCAAGTAAGGATGTATTCCTTTTTTCTCACCAGATACTTCGAAAATCCAATCCTCTTTTCGATCATCGCTTACTAAGATGATCGAATTGACCTCTTTGGTTTGAGCGTATCTTAGAATCTGTTTCCAAAAAACCAAATCACCGTATGCAGCTTGGTACTTTACACCGTTATGAAAGTAGGAATAATTCTTCTTACCATCCATATATCCAGGAGGGACTTTGTTTTCGTACCTAAGAGCTCCTTCGGTAAATATTTTGTCCAACTCAGCTTGATCAAACGCTAACCCAATGTTTTCTCCAACCAAATTTTTAATTCTTATTATAATTTCTTGTAAATCCGGTTGCTTCTCTCGTTGATTTGCTAATTCTTTCTTAATTATTTCACTACTTTTTTCAAGTGTTTGTACCATAGTATTTGTACTTATGTTGGAATGTCTTAGCTTTTTTAGTTTGGAGATAAGCTTTTGAAGTTCCGACATACATTCTTTTTCAAGAGTTTCATACTCATTTTTTTGTTCGTATATTACCGTTTCCAAATTCTTATGATACTCTAAGGCTACTTGATGAGGAATCCAAATCCTCTCTTGTATACTTTCAAGCAATTTTAACATCGCATTACTTGTTTCTTTTGGATATCTGAGAAGATTAAGTAGAGTGTTGGCATCAAGTACAAAATGACACTCTCCCCACAATTTATTCAATTCAGCATCAGTAAGTTTATAAAAGCCTGGGAAATTTTTTTTCAAGACGTTGTTCCCTTTCTTTGGAAAGTTATCTCACTGAAAATTCGACAGCATATTCCATTTTCCTCTTTTGTATATAAAAGTTATTACAAAAAATGAAACCATCCATTAAGGATGGAAATAAAAAGGAGTACCCATAGACAAACCCGTTCGTTGGTCCGGCCAAGAGCTGCCCCCAGACTGTAGCTTTCAGACCATGATGCAGGCCCATTAGAGCCTGCTAAAAAAGTTATCCATTCTTATATCCCGCTAAGATTTCGCGGTTCAGGGCATCAAACCCCACCTCACACTGTACCACCGCAGTTAACCCTCTTGGGTATCACTAATGAATTTCCAACAGCATAGCCTAGTCTCCTATGAAAAATTGCGAAGGGCAAACCGAATATGAATCTTTTCTTCACTATTAGCCTAGTATATTGCTGTTCCACCATCATTGTTCAGAGAGCCAAAACATTCCACAATCCTTTACTGCGTTAGCTCTGCTCTTTATATTATCCCCACCATAGTTCTGGGACATCGGATCTTCAGTTTATCTTTTTATTGACACACTTTTTATCGATGGAATCATTATTGACTGAGATGATCCCAGCAAATATTCACCGAAGGTGAGAACATATGCGTCAGCTCTGTCAGATGACTTTAATCCACGCTTCTTCTAATCTTTCTTACTTTCTTTCCTCTTACTGGTCATTGACCATTTCCTTGCGGTCAATTGAGAAGTCAACGTATCATCATTAGGTAATTATGGTACCGCAGATCCATTGTTAATATAATAGCTCATGTGTTCAAAAAGTCCCATAATATACGCCCACATCTTCGAGCCTAAGTTTCCATAATGTTCATCTAATGATTGCTAAAAATTTACTAGGGATTTGAATATCCATTAATCGCCCATAATGCTGAATAACGAAATAGGAATGTTATACTTGCTTTACAAAAACTTAATTGCATTAAATTTGATTGGAGGAAGATCATGAATATAGTAATTGAGAAGTTAAAAGTCACAGATATTGAAAGCTTGTATGAGTTCGAAATTGAAAACAGAATTTTTTTCGAGGAAATGGTACCGTCTCGAGGAGATGATTATTACATACCTGAGGTTTTTAAAGTGAGGAATTAATCTCTGCTTGATGAACAAGTCAAAGGACTCTCCTTTTTTTATTTAATAAAAGACGAAAATAACTCTATTCTTGGAAGAATAAATTTAGTTGATATTGATTCCGATAAAATAGGATTTCTCGGCTATAGAGTGGGACAAATCCACACTGGAAAAGGTGTTGCTAAAAAAGCATTAAAATTATTACTCAATACAATAGTTGATTTAGATATAAAAGAAGTTAAGGCAAAAACAACCACCAACAATATAGCATCTCAAAAAGTTTTAGAGCAAAACGGATTCGAGCATACAGAAACTAGCGATAAAGAATTTGAAATGAATGGGCAAATGTTAAAATTCATTAATTATACATGGATAAATAAATCATTATTTTAATCACCCATCGGACGCGACTGTTTAAGCTGAAGACCATAAGCCAAATTCCTCGTTCAAGATACTGAGGGGTTAGGCTTTTTTGTCTTTTAATATTCCTTATATTGTGAATTTCGCGTTCTTGATGTTATTCCATTGGGAAACTCATTGAGTATTGCAGATGAATTGGTTCTTACGCGCATTTAGTGAAACAAACTAGGTATATGTAATGGATCTATTAATTACTTACTTGATATAGTATTGACTCGCACACGTTTTTCCGAATTCGCTATACTGCAGTAACTTTTGAGCAATGAAAAGTTTCACTTTTCTCCGCAAAATATTACAGATCTATTGTTCATACCATTCATTCAATCAATTTCAAATTGTTGATACGCTCGATCTTTTGACCCAAAACTAAAACCTCAATATATTTTTCGTTTAACCACTCTAATGCTACTTGCCCTTCTTCTTTCAAGATAACGCCTCGCTGGCTTTTATACTGAAAGTTCTCTTTTGCCCATAACAATAAGTATCTTTACATATTCTAACGTCTCAATTTCACATATACTGTCCTCTTCATCTTCTTCTGCAAAGATATCTTCAAAAGTTGTAAAAGACTGGTCAGATCTTATTAAGTTCACATTCCCTCCACCTTCGTATAACGTTATTTCCCCTTTCAGTAATTCGATTAAGTTTCCGATCTCTTCCTGGATCGTGGCGAAGTCTCCAAATATATCCGATCCCAAAGAATTACTAATCAGATAACCATTCTTTAATGATGAATCGATGCCTAGGTCCACGATAACTTCGTTGAAATCTTCTTTATATTCGATTGTATACCTGTATTTAATCATGTTCGTATCTCCAATCTTTTTAATACAACGGATAGGCGGATGTAATCATATCAATATAGCCTACAATAATTTATTCAGCACCTCTATTTGCTGTCCTCTCACCTTCTTTGGTTTATTTTCTGCATACAAAAAAGCTCGTTCCTCACAACATTCAGGTGGGAAGAGCTTTCGGATTTTTATAACATCAATCGGGGTCATACGGCAACGTTTTTAGTGCTTGCATATCTTCCCAACTGTACACCCAATACTTGGACTATGAGTACTATGGACATATAAGATAAACGAACTTTCGTTGTTCCTCCAAATGATTTATGATTCACAATCAGTGAGTTAAGAATGTAAACCCAATCTTTTTTTTACCATATCTAATAAATTATAAATCTCCGGTTTAGCTTCTGGGTGCTCCTCCACGTACTTCTCACTGTAAATCATCAAATAGTTATAAAATTCATCATGCTCCATCACTGCCATTACATCTTCATCGTATGCTGGAGGCTCTCCAATAAAACACACTTTCTGATCACCAATATACTCTTCCTCTTCTGGCATATGATAGGATGAAAATTGTACCTCCAGTGGACCTGAACCATAACCATATCTCTCATGATCTCCGAAGTATGTTAAAGCTCTCGGAAAATCAATAATCCAGAAATAAGATTCGACTAATCTATCTATTTCAGCTTTTGTTGTCAAAATTTTGTACATCATATCTCTCCTCCGATATTAATTAAAAAGCAGGATAAAAGTTCTTTATGTTCCCTTTTTCATCTACGAACCCCACAAATTTCAGCCCATTTAGTTCTCCTTTAACTATCCCGTTTTTCACGTTTCCAGCCTGTATCTGTGGCTCTAATGCTGCTTTTCCCCAATTATACATTTTTTCATTAGAAATTATATTGGGATCGTATACTGTTTTGGGATCATTCACTCTCTTCCCAAGCACATTTCCATTTGGGTCCGTTATCGGTTCAAAAATACTTTTATCTGATTCACTTCGTTTCAAGGACGGAATTTGATACTCTACCTCGTAAATCCCCTCGACATTGTGCTTCTTGGGTTCACCTATAAAATAATCCTTTTTAACACTCAGTCCATACTTATTTGCGTCTTCTTGTAAGGCCCCATTAAATTTGTCCATATTATGACCGCCAGATACTCCAGATCTGCTACCTCTCTTAAATCCATCAACGTTTACTAGGTGAGCATATGGCCTTTGCAATTTCTCCGCATCACTTACATGTTCACTTATTACTGTCTTAGTTGCTTGTCCCTTGCCCTCAGAACCCTTCTTCTGCTCATTCGCTTTCCTCGCTTCCAGATTCTTTTTAATCTTCGCCACAGCCGGATCAGAGGCAGGCAAGCGAAACGGCCCTTTGCCACCCGGCATACTCCCACGAACCATCTGAAATGCCATAAATAGCTGGCTGAACTTCAGAGAAGTCAACATCATCTGAGCATATTTATCGGATACAGGCTCGCCTGTGAAGGGATGAATTCCATTTTCAAAGGCTTTGATCTGCATCGCATAAATATCTTCTCCTGGCGCTTCAGCATCCGTAGCTTGCATCCGATTGATATCCAAATGCCCCTGATCCTTCTTATATGCCTGAAGGGCTGCCTGATCCGTAACACCATTCTCGTTCACAGGCATCCACATCAGCTTCCCATACACATTGACTTGCGCCATCCGGTAGCCTTTATCCTCCGTACTCGCATCATTACCCAAGGTCTTCATCATTACTCCCGCACCCACAGCGCCAACAGCACTTCCAAGACTCACCTTTTCAGCATCGACATTCTCAAATCGCGTAGCGATCTCCTTGAGTTCCTTGGAGATGCCCACCATACTCTCCAGTGCTTTATCCAATATAGGGCGCGACTGTTCAAACTCATAGTAGAATCGCTCCTGCGTCGCCCCCGTCCACATCATCTGAACGAACATGATCTGTCTCGTCAGTTCACTGCGAATATGCTCCAACTGTTGTCTGGCCTGATCCACCTGATTCGATACGTGATGTAACTGTTCAAGGGTAACTTTAATGGTATTCATCCATTTTCACCGCTCATCTAAGATATGATACAACTATGTTAGCAGAAGTTTAATGGCAATTACATCCGGCTAACCTCCTGATTTCACTGCATGAATCCACGCTCAGAATGATTTATATCCGTCCCTCAGCCCCATAACATTTCTCTGCAGGTGTATACATGTTCCTGAGGGTTGTCCTTCAATTTGATGACTACAGGATACTGCGGCATTTTACTGCGATCAACAGCAGACTTTAACAATTCATGGCATTAATGAATAAACTTGACTTGTGCCGACGAATAGGTGTACTATATGTTTGTATAAATGGAATATATTACAATTTAAATATTTATTTTGGAATCTTATATTATCAAGATGGGTATCAGAGCCTATCATAACTAAGATATCAATGCGTATAAATGAGTTTTACATTTTGTCTGCAACACATAATCATTGGCAGGCATTCATTTTACATATACATTCCTACTTCATAGAGTTTTCTAGCCTGTAGAGTTCTACCTCCTTAAATTCTTTTTCAGTAAAGAAAAAAGGGGAAGAACCATCTTTAAAAGAGAGGAGGGCAAGAGGCTTTAAGCTGCAAGCAGGTCTATTTGTCGTATCCGCATGTTTTTGTAAAAGAATACCCATATCAAGAAAGGTGGAATTTATTGCTATGAGAAAATTGATTAGTTTAGCTCTTATTCTTGTTCTAGTGCTTTCATTTAATGTAGCTGCCTATGCAGACGGTGATGTGACTCAAGCCAAACCTATGACAAAGGAAGAAATTATTAATTCCAAAGAATTCCGTGAAGCTGTGAAAGCGGCTAAGGCTGAATTTGAATCGCAGAAGGCAGATAATGCGGGTGGTCCAGTTCTGTTTGCGCCTGCTCCGAAAGTATCTCACATTAATGTATATGGTGTCGTATCTCCGAATGGCGGCCAAGAAATTTACGGCTTCAATAACAACCCGCTCTCCACAACCAATGATCACGGTGGGGCTTGGATTCAGTGTATTACTTTCCAGATCGGTTATGACAGCAGTCACTACGGCACACTCGCCGGCAATACAATGACAAACAACTGGTCTGAAGCTATTGATCTGGACGGTGATCGTGTCGTAGATGCTTGGGCCTATTCTTGGGTTTATGAAGCGCCTACTACAGGTGGACAATTTGTAGGTACGGTCTATTCCATTAATATTCCAACACAGTGGACCGCTTGGATTAATGTTCGTTAACAGGAAGGATGTAATATGAATATTGGAGGATTTGGCTATCCTGGTTCTATCCTGAGGAATACGGAAAGTAAGCCCAAAAACTCATCAGCTTCGGATACGAATCGGATCGCACCCTAATAGGAAATAATAGCTCATTCTTTTGCTAACAATTACGTTAGCTTGATCAGGCGCAGGGACACGCTTCCCTGCGTCTTTTCTCATTGTGACGTTACCCTAAGAGCAGTAGCCGAGCAAAAATGCCAAGGCAATGCCGAGTATCTTTTTGCCACAACAAGCCTGAACTTGTAGCCCAACAATGCCACGTTCGTACTACTCTTGAATCCACATTTTAGACTAAATGAATCCAGTGCCTCTTGTCGTACCTCTGAAATGCATCAAAAATAAACAAGCCAGCCCACGATTGGACCAGCTTGTTCATTCGAATTTAACATATTAATTTGTTGAGAAAGCAAAGCGTGCATTTTCAACCGTTAAATTAGGGAGATACGCTCCCCGCGCTGCTATTTTGCTCTGTTTTTGTAGTCGGCAATTGAATCATTGGCGTATTTGACCCACTTACATATGGAAGTGCTCCATCCCATTTCTTGATGGTTTCATATTCAACGAGTTGACTCGATAATGATTGTTGAAGCTCTTTATTTGCTTTAGCCTGACCTTCTGCTTCGATCAATAGTTTGTCTGCATTACCTTGCGCTTCCACGCGCTTGCGATCTGCTTCTTTCTTGGCGATCTCCAGTTCAGTCGTTTTACGTTCCAGTTCTTGAGAAGCTTCAACACGCTTATCGATTGCTTCCTGCGTCTTGGCGTCAGGTTGAGGAACACCTACGGTAACGTTGGATACAATAAAGCCTAACTCTTTAACGTCATCAGAAAAACGTTGTTGCACGTCTACTCCTGCTTCGGATGACTTTTCACCATACACATCAATGACTGTAAATTTAGAAATCCCCTTACGAGCTGCGTCACGGAAACGTGTTTTGAGATATGTATCCTCAATTTCTTGAATGCTAATTGGCCCAAATGTATTGAATATAGAAGATACTTTACTTGGTTCTACTTGGTAGTTGTAAGCAAAATCGATTGTGATGTTTTTCCCGTCAGAAGTAGCAATCTGAATATCTCTGTATTCCACCGTTTGAATTCGGATAGGATATTTCGTCACTTTATCAAACGCTCCAACGAGTTTCCACCCTTGACTCAGTGTGCTATCTTTTACGCCTCCATTTGGTGAATATACGACCCCAACATATCCATTAGGAATTCGTGTTAAAAAGAAGGTCACCATTAGCACTCCCACTATAATAACTAATGCAACCGCAATTGCCCCTACCCTAAACGTCTTTGAATTTTTCATCACCATTCTCCTCTTGTTTGAATTTATTGTATTTCTTCAAAATTCTACTACCTATTTTATTGAATAGCGGGAACATTAATGACCATAGAATAAATGCTAGGATAAAGATTAAAATGATTCCCCCAATAAATGGCATATTCGTCCTCCCCTCTATGGATGTAACCGAGTAAAAATTTATAAATGGTAACTAATTATATCCTCCTTTATATATACTTTGTAAATTTGTATTAGGTTTCAATGATATCCAGCACCGCTTCTTATAGCCCTAGAATTTCTACATCGAAAATGGATATGCGATCCGGCTTGTTTTAAGGCTGTGAGACTCTTAAGATCGAACCACTATTGAGAGTTAAGTTCTTTTGGGAGATGCCCCTAGACTCATTAGGCTCTGGGTGGGACAATAGAAAGACCTTGAGGATTACCGCCCCAAGGTCAATGAACTTACATTTGATCATTTAAAATTCAATAATCGTTGATATTGATTTGTATTCTTCCAATTGATTGTACTTCCATAATTCTTCTACACCAAATCCTCCTATATTTATACCGAAAAATTGAGGATCTAAAAATAATTCCTGTTTGTTAGTGTTATTTGTTATTGATAATTTTAGAGCGTCGCAAATAATCTCATTGCTTTTTACTTCCATATTAAGTAACTCAATTTGGCTAACCTTGTTGTCTATCAAGCTATTATCCAAAATAATGTCGCTAATATTGGATTTAGCCGGAATAACATCCTCTACCTCAACCCTTACAATAAAAGTTGGAGTTAACGCAATTGAAATTTTTGAATACTGCTCAATCGCTTCAATTTTTACAAGTTGATCACCAAATTCAAAAAACAGATAACTTCTATAAGGTACGAACTCAGCAAGTTCATTTTCTCTTTCTGATGATAGAACAATACCTGTTACATAAACACTACTTAATAAGTTATTTTGAACTATGTTTTTAAGTTCTTCTAAATACATATGTGTCCCCCGTCTCTATATTATTTAAATATGAATTTCCCATCCATCCCTTTTCCGGACTCCAAAAGAGTATGCCATTCACCATTTTGTTTTGTAGTCATTGTCAAACCATTACCTCGATAAACCTTATATACGTCTCCACCTTTTTGTAAAGTAGCGTCCCCTACAAATTTGACTGTACCATTATCAATCAGACTTCCAAGATCACTTAAAAATCTTGCAGTTGTTTCGTCATCATACTTTTTATATTTAGTTCCAAGTGCGTTTTCGAGTAATTTTTTATGATCGAGATAATGCTTTTTGAAATTTTTACCTGCTGAAAGAATTGTACAGTTATGAACCCATATGCCAAGGTTAGATACAAAATAAGAATGATAATCAGCAACCATGAAATTGTAAACAGTGGTTTGTTGTGGCGCTATTTCAATCCTATCTATTGCTAGTTTAGTACCATCACTTGAAACAAGCAAATCTCCAACCTTTAGGTCTTGTACAAGAGTCCAACCTTTTCCATCCAACCAAAAAGGATGTAATCCAGTTGTCTCAATGACTTCATCACCTATACGGACGTAATAAATTTCATCAGCCTGTTTTTGGAATAGCTTTATAACCTCTTTGTATCCAACTTCTCCGGTTTCATCAGACTTGGCGAGCACCTTATCCCCTACCTCGATTTCCTCGATAGGTTTCTCCCCTTCTTCTGTTTGAACTTTAGTACCCCCTGTAAAACAATTACATGCTTTACTAATAGCATTGTCTACGAATTTTCCACCTTTTTTAGAAAGCTTTGCTGTAGCCTTTCCATAAGGATTCAGCTCCATAACCAAATAACCCGCTGTGAAAAATTGTTGCAATGACCAGGGGTTCTCCATGGACACCCGGTAATATTCATTTAATGAGCTGACGGTTCCCATCGTCCAGAAGTCGATTGCTCCGGACCAACTGGAGTGTGCTCCCTTGAACGCATTCCATTCTTTTTGCCAGAAACCGAAATCATTGCCTCCACTTCCTCCTGAACCTGACTCGTGTCTATGCCCGCTTGGGTCTACATACTTAAGGGGGTTGTTACTTACATACGAATACAAATTTAAAGTTAACGGATCGTTCAGTTCACCTTCATAAGTGTCTTCACCAATAAACCTTGCCATGCCTGGGTCGTACCAACGTGCTCGCAAATATTGAAGTCCGACTGTCTGATCCCAATACTCACCCGAATAGCGAAGTACATTCGGCACGGTTTCTTTCGTTGTGAGTGGTCCGCCCCAGATGTCATACGTATACTCGTTCAACACTTTACCAGCGTCGTCCACAAGTCCGACTACATCGCCATGACCATTAAACTGGTAATATTCCAATTTTCCAGTTTGTTTGGCTTGACGTGCCCACAGTTGACCATACATGTCATAGATATACACATAGGTCAGTTCTGCTTTTCCAGACGTAACTAGTGCTTCCGCCATGAGTTTGGCTTCTTCATCGTAGTAATAACGGAAAGTTTGTTCGCCTTCGGTCCGTTCATACAGCAGTCCATCCCCGTTGTAGTTATACGTAATGGTCTTGCCTTCCCCCGTCGCTTTGACCAATCGATTCTGACTGTCATACGTATACTCCGCATCTTTCAGTCCATATATCTTACCACTGCCGGTACTATACCGGTTGCCATTGGAATCGTACGTATATGTCTCCTGCTGCGTGCCTGATTCCGTTTGAATACGGCTGAGTTCATCATACGTAAACTGATCGGTTGACCCATTTTGAGTTCGAGACATGATGTTTTTATTTCCATCATACTCATAGTTAAACTGATGAACTGCAGTCGTCCCTTGGGAAACGGTGATTCCCGACAGATCATAACCGTCGAACTGATAACTTGTGCTGAGGCCTTTGCCAAACGATACGTTTTCTAGCAAACTATTCGACGCGTAGCTAAAAGTCATCCGGTCTACAGGCGTCTGAGCCGATACTGCGAGTGTCGAAGCACCTCCCACTCCTGAGATGATATCCATGGAAGTAACTCGGTTCATCGTATCCAGTTCACCATGTATCCGCAAAGATTGTCCTTGTGCATCGGTCAGTGTATATCCCAACCGCTGCTGGGTATTGTTTTCATATCCCAACTGGGTTCCATCCGGGAAGGTCAATCCATTGAGCATACCGTCCGTATCACGGTAAGAATAAGTCGTTTTGCCGTGATTATCTGTCATTGACGTTCTACGTCCCATTTCGTCGTACGTATACGATACGGACGTATCCGGACCTTTGAAGCCTGTAAGCATATTGTCGCTGTTATATGTGTATTCCGTGATTTTTCCGAGCCGATCCTGCTTTCTGATCAGATTGCTCTTTTTATCATAATAAAAGGTTGTCGCAGATCCATCCAGCATCGGTGGTATCTGTTTAATAATGCGGCCCAATTCATCAAACTGCTTGGTAACTGTTTGTCCGTTGGCAGATACAATTCGGGTTACCTGGCCCTGATAACTATAGAAATAACGGCTGGTTTCTTGTTTTGGCGTTGTTGCAGTTGCGATTTGACCAAGCGCATCATACGTATACGTCGTCCGCCCCCCATTCCCATCAATGGATGCAGTCACGTTTCCGCTTAGGTCATACTCGCTTTGTTGCAATGGTACAAAGGCTCCCTCTCGGTATTCTTCTAGCGCCGTAGTACGTCCCAGCAAGTCCACTTTCACACGAGTTTTGTAATTGGAAGCATCCTGATACGTCACGGTTTTTCCGACAGGATCAACGGTTGTTTTATCTGTAGTTCCATCCGGATATTGAGACTCCGTGGCTTGCCCAAACGCATTGACCACATATCTCGTCACATTACCTTCGGCATCTTCCGAAGCCTTCACGTTTCCTTCGCCATCATAGGCATATTTATATGTCGCGTACGCAGTTTGTTCTTCCATGAGCAAACCTAACGGATTGTACCGCTGTGTAGTCACAATGCCGTCTGGCGATGTGCTTGTAATGATGTTTTTTTTGTCATCATATGCTGTCGTTGAATGTGTTCCATCTGCATGTTTGGTCTGAAGAAGACGCCCTGCAAGGTCATATCGATTCGCTTCTTGTTCTCCGGCAGCGTTTGTCGTTGTCTCCAGTTCACCTGCAGGCGTATAACTATAAGACTCCTCAAGAGATTCTGCTTTACCAGCAGCATCATGCACAACCATTGATGTCGTTTCCATTAAATGCCCTGCATTTGGTTGATAGCTGAATGTAACAATACGATCTTTGGCCAGCGTACCGCCTTTGTCGGTTGAGCTGATGATACGTCCTTTATCATCAAGTTTCACTTCCGAATCAGAGAGCAATTGTCCGCCATATCCATTTTTGGTGGAGGTCTGCAACATATCACCTTGATTGTTGTATGTTGTTTCAGCGTACCTTTCCAACGTACTGTTTACTTTGGTAGTGAATCGTATAGGTTTGATCCAGTGATATGGAGCTTTGCCCGTTTCATAAGCATAGGTTGATTCTTGCCCCGTGCTACGTTTCTCGGAAGTCACCATGCCGTTGGCATCATAAGCGATAGTCGTTATCAGCTTTTCGCCCGAACGGCCACCCTCGCTTACCCACTCCGTCATTTGAGTCGGAAGGTTTCGCTTCGTTTGACTGTCGTACTGGAACTCCGTGGAAAAAGTTACTTCATCTCCAGTTAACGTGTGCTTATCTGCGTAAACCAAATCTGGATGCGCTGCAGCGCTAAACGTTTTGGAGAACGTCCAAGTATCTATAGTGTTCTCTGCTTTCACTTTCGTTGTCCATGATGTGGATTGACCGTATGCTTCCAGGTCTTCTCCAGAATATTCAAAGTTAACCTTGTCCAGAACGCCTTCGCCATCCGTTGTACTAAACTGGCTCTTGCGCTCTCTTACTTTGAATACAAAATGGGAGGAAGCTTCGCCAATCTGCTTCAGCGCTGGAATATATGCATAATCCGTTATAGCTGATGAAGGGCTTGTAATGCGCGATAGCAACGCTGTATGCATCACACCTTGAGCATTTTGGTTGCTTTGCAAGTCAGGCAGGAAATTGAATTTGGATTCCGGATAATAGTACGTATACGTCGTTGTCCGATCGAGAGCATCCGTGTATTCTCGCAAAATGCGAATGCCTTCGTCCTCGCGTTGCGTGTATGTTGCTTTCCGATCCGTTCCGGCCAGCTGTACAGTAACCTTCAGGTTGTCATAAGCAAATGTCAGCGCCTGACCTTCGCTGTTTTCAATTCGTGCAATAGCTTGGTTTCCGTTCAATGTCGTATAGTGAAAATTCACGCTATTCCGGTAGCCATCTGTAATTTGCAACAGTTCTCCGGCTTCATTAAATAGATAATCGTAGCCGTTTCGGATGGATAGACGATAACTGCTAGATACGCCATTAACAGTCACGGTCGCATCTCGCTTAACGGTTAAGTCATTCCATACGTAACCTTCCAGTTCCAGATTCGCATTTAAGCGGTAGTAGCCCACGCCTGGAATAAGAATATACTGATTATCGCCACGCTTTTCCATGAAAGGAATGTCCCAACGCCAGCCTTGCCCCAATCCAGCAGAGAGTTCTTCCTTGCGTGGCGTAACCATATTGGAATACGTTTGTGTCGTTTCGTCATATTCAACTCCCAGCTGTCCACTCGCTCGAGCGCTGTCATAGACGCGTGTCAGATCAAACGGAATGAGACCAGGTAGAGAAAGGTCAGTACTCTGAATCATCATTTCCCCTGTAGCAGTTGAGATGGATTCCGCTCCATAAGACGTCATATAAAGCGATGCGTCATCTCGGATATCTACATGGTTAAGTCCAGTTTCGTCCACGGTTGTTCCTGTACCTGAAGCATCCTCATTAAGAGCATTAATCGAGAAGTTATTTTGCTGTGATGATCCGGAAGGGCGTAGCCCCTCCATTTGAATCGGTTCGCTTATTTCTTGTGCTTCTAGCCATTTTTCAGCAGCCTCGCCGCCTGTGCGATCTGTCTGTAAAGCTTTATACAATTGGTACAGCGAGTAACCTTGATCTAGTTTTTTCTCAATCCAATCTTCTTTAATACCAAATTGCTCTTTTAAAGTATGGATTGTAATGTAGGTAGCGGAAGGGAGGGAATCCCTACCTTCTGCCGCCGCTGCTGCTTGTCCTCCATATCCAAAGGAACCGAACCCACTAAGAACCAATATGACGCATAACCAAATAATCGTTATTTTCTTAAACACTCCATCACCTCAACCTAGATTTAGACAATCATTAATTAAATGGGAAAATCTTTTTCGTTCGTTTCGTTAAATTACCGTTGCGATCATACTCAAACACAATTTGATCTCCTGTAAATAGAACGACTTTAAGCAATTGATTGCCATAGCCGTACTCATAGCTATTGTCATTACGAATGTTCATCCATGCTGCTTTTATGGCTCCCTGAATCGGTTTTCCTTCTTTTTCACTTAGCTTGAGATAATAATTCTGTCCACCTTCAAGCTCCCATTCAAGAACGGTATATTGCTCACCATATACCTGTTCTTGCTCTATTGAAGCAGCTACCGGAATGCTCAATTCCTTATCTGAATACAATTCGATCCGAGGCTCAATAGAAAAATCACCTGATTCCTTTATCGCAATCCGATACTTGTCAGAGCTATAGGGGCTAAAACGGTAGTACACATTCCCTTGCTGAACTGTGGGAAGCGCCGTCTCTGTATTTTCATACAAAGTCAGAAACTCCACTTCCACTTCCTTGACCGTAAAGTTACGGTAAGGACCTACAAATCTCAGCGATTGGGATGACACATTATGCACCTGAAAGTCAAACTTCCCAGGTATGTTTTGTGATCCTATCGCATTCTTCCCTTCCCTAACAACCCCTTGATTCTGATTCCGAATAACGTAATCATAGGTCAACCCTTCTACATGAGATGTAATGAGCGGTGCTGAATAAGATGATGTGTTGGAGAATAACACCGTGTTATTTGGAGCCAAACTCCGTTTGATGAGTGCAGGCTCTTGACTAGGACTAGCTGTCACAGGAATGTCATACTCAATCGTTACCGGCTCTGAAGATACTACGGTTAAGACAAGCGTTCCACCCGCTGGAACTTCCCATGTTTCAAGACTTGAACCTTCTGTTAGATACCGATATTTATCTGTTCCTTCATAGACCACAAAATCCACAATGGAATTGGTTGCTCTAATCCGATTCAACTGAGCAGGTTCCGAACCCGGATTTGTAAATACTGCGCTCTGCCCTTGGTTAACAGTGATTTCCGATTCTGGTGAAGGGACTTGATCATCTTGTCCACGGAAAACGCGGTAAATCCCACCATACGTTATGGGTTGATCCGAGATGTTGGTAACAACAACTTTTTTACCACCCAAGACATACGCCTCGATCGCTGTTGCTGTTCTACTGCTTGACACTGTCCCATCTACGTTGTAAATCGTGTAATCATACACCCGTCCCGCGCTGCTGGAAGCATCATTTCGAAGCCTTTTTGGATCTGAGCTTATGTTGGTGAAGGCATAGCTCTCGCCTTTGTTCAACGTTACGCGCAGATAAGCTGGTTCCTGGCTATCCACTACAGAGAAATCATCCGTGTATTCAAATATTACAGGTGTACTTCCCCCTACGGTAACGACGGCTTCACCACCAGAAGGAATGGTAGCGAGACTTACATTGCTATTGAATTTGTCACTATGTGCTCTACCGTCTGCCTTATACACCACAATATCAAACAGTGCACCTAATTTTTTGGCGTTACTCCGTATTGGGTTGCTGAGTGAGCCTCCATTATGGAATTTGACCGATTGACCCGGTGATACCGTAATCTTAGTTAGTGCTTCATTTGGTCGATCCTCTACATCAAAAATGGTGTAAATCGCCCCTATGGTTACAGGTTGAGCAGATACACCTGTAATTACTGCTTTATTTCCATAGTAAACAACTGGTTCAACCGTTGTTGCTTTTCTTGTACTGCGTTCTGTACCATCTGGATAATAGGTGACGTAATCAAAAATCCGCCCTTGGGTGGTGGACGCATCACTGTCGAGATATTCCCGATCAGTAGTGTTATTCCAAAATGTCACGCTTTCTCCCTGTTTGAGTGTTACGCGATGGTACGCAGGTTCCATGCTTTCTTCAACCGAGAAATCATCCGTATAACTAAACTCAATTGGGACTTGCCCAACTACAGTCACGACTGCGTAACCTTGTGAACGAATGATCGGATTGGTATTTTTGTTGAATCCATCCGAATGAACGACGTTTTCTGCTGTATAAAGAACATAGTCAAAAAGGGCTCCATTGGTACTGCTGGCATTGTTTTTTATCGGATTGGCCAACGAACCATTATTACTGAAAATCATAGATTCTCCAGGATATACAGTGATTCGAGTAATTGCATCGCCACCGGCTTTTTGGACATCAAATGTCCGATAGGGCACACCATATGTTACAGGCGTTGCTGTAACCAAAGTTACAACGGCGGTTCTTCCTGCTGCTACAGTAGGTTTAGTGGTCGTATTCGTCCCTGTAGAACTTTCCGTTCCATCCGGAAGATAAACAACGTAATCATGCTTATCTTTGGTCGTTCCATCCGTTTGGAGTGCATCGGATTTGGAACTGATATTAGTGAACTGGTAGCTATCTCCCTGATATAGCGTTGTACGCGTATAGGCTGGCTCATCGCTCCATTCACCGGTATAGACTTCATAGGGAAAACCAACACTAACAGGCTGTGAACCCGCTCCAGTAATAATGATTTCGTTCCCTCCCGCAAGTGAAGGTTTCCCAGTCGTTTCGAAATTGGAAGCTACAAGACTACCATCTTCTTTGTATGAAGCGTAATCTATCTTCCTGTCCTGAGCTGTGGAAGTATCGGCACTTAGAACTCTTGACTGTGTCCCTTCATTAAAGTATCGATAGCTCTCTCCTTTGGATAACGTAACCCTAAGCATGGCTGGGTTAGCTGATACACTGTAAGAAAATTCTGAACGGATTGTCACTGTAAACGGATTCTGACCCGTAGAGGTAATTACAGCTGTATAGCCTGAGCCTACTGATAAACTGCTAATAGAGTTCATGTTTTCGCTCATGATGCTGCCATCTGGTCTATAAATAACGTAATCGTATGCACTGCTTCTTGAAGTCGCGGCATTGGTACTTAACGATCTTGCGGCACTTCCGTTATTCGTGAACGTATAGGAATCTCCGGGACTCATGGTCAAAGTTCCATCTGCCATGGCCATAGCTTGAGGAGAGAAAGAGTTTTCCCCGTATGTATCATCAGTTACCGTCGCTTCATCTTCTGCTTCTTCGATAACTTCGTCTACACCTTCTGGTTCTTCGTAGACATCCGGATCAATAACATCCAGATTCTCGCCGTCTGTTAAAGCTGATTCCTCCATAAAAACATCAACATTCTCCGCGCTACTTTCACTTGTTATTATGGCATCCGATTGATCCGAAAGCGCATAACCGCTAGTCGGATACATGGTTCCAATCAACAACAAAGCCATCAGAAAAACAATAAAACCTTTTCTTAAACTCATGGAATTCATATTCCTCCTTTATGTTTTTTCTCCATTTCCTCCCTCAACAGATGTATAAATGGAGCCTAATAAATCATTATCGTCATTTTCCTTATTTTAGGACATAGTAAATTAGTCCCTAAATTCAGGGACTTTTTTCCTTTTATATCTCAGATAACAATTTAAAATATAACCTGTCATTATCCTGATACAAAATAGAATAATAGATTAGATGCAGTTCAAATGCTATTTCAACTGAGTTAATCGTCTTTCCTATTTTGATTAGGACTTAGATTTAATATTTGAAAAATAAAAAAGCCGCCAGTTTGGTCATACCCCTGTCAAGTAGACAGATGAAAAAAGCTATGCTGCCAGCGCGCATCGATATTCAATCGGTGCGCGCTGTTTGAGTTTGGCTTGAAAGCGTCGGTAGTTGTAATTGTACACGTAATCTTCCACGGCTTGTCGAATCTCGGCTTCTGAATTACACTGGATAAGGTACAGCTTCTCTGTTTTGAGATGCGAAAAGAAAGATTCGATGCATGCGTTATCCAGGCAGGTTGCTTTGCGAGAGTGGCTGCCTTTGACGCCGAATGCTTCTAATCGTGAGTTGTACACCTGAGACGTGTATTGGAAGCCCTGATCCGAATGGAGCACGGCTTCCGAAACGTCTCTTTTTTGTGTCCATTGTTCCACCGTATCCAATACGAGCTGAACATCGTTCCGTTTAGATAATTGCCAAGCGACAATTTCGTTGTTGAACAAGTCTTGAATCACAGACAGGTAAACGAATGTGTTTCCATCCGAAATATAAGTTATATCCGTCACCATTTTTTGCTGAGGTGCTGTGGCATGAAATTTGCGCTTTAGGCGATTCGGATAAATCACAGATGGCGTATAGCTGGACTTCTTCCGCTTCTTGCGAATTACCGATTGGATCGATAGTTCCCGCATGATTCGCCATACTTTCTTGTGATTAACGTTCAGACCAGACTCCCAGAGCGCCGTTGTCATGCGAGGATAACCAAACTCTCGATTTGCAAAATGAATAGCCATCATGTGCTCTTTGATCTCACGCTCACGGTCTTGTCTTGCGTCTCGCTGTGGCTGTGTTGCTCGCCATTTGTAGTAACTGGAACGGGGTATTCCTGTAATCGATAATAGGCGTGTAATGCCATGCGAGCAACGCAATTCGTCTATGATATCGTAGTTCTCCCGTTGGCTTAGTGCTTCTCCTTTACTAGATTTGGATACCGCTTTTTTAAATAATCTACCTGTGCTTGAAGGTAGTCCCGTTCCTCTTCTACACTGCTAAAGGCAGTACGAGGCCGTCCTTTCAGTGGATTCGGAACATTGTTTTTTCGCTCATCGAATGCTTCCCCGTTTTTCCATTTTTTTACCCACACCTTCAGTTGTGAACAGTTTCGAATTCCTTCGCGATCAGCGACCACCTTGTAACTTGAAGAACCTTCGACATAGGATCTAACAGCATTCAATTTAAATTCTTCGGTATACGTGTGAAATGTTTGTCCTTTTTTGGCCATAAAAATATCCCCTCCAAGTGTCACTTGAACCCTCATGATAACATGAAGGTTTTTTCAAGTGTCTACTTAAAGGGGATAATACCAGTTGGCGACTTTTAAGTGAATCAAATAGTTATCATTCTGGTACATGATCAGCGCACAGCAGGCTACTTTCCCTCTGCTTGTATGAATACATACGTACTCTCGTCGGATCGTTCTTCTGAAAAAGCGAAATTCAACCGATCAAAGTTTCTTACATCCCTCACATCTGTAATCTTATGTTCTGCCATATAACGTACCATTTCACCTCTGGCCATTTTAGCCCAGGTTGCCTTTTCAACAAGCTTCCCATTGACCATTTGTCCGAATACACAAGTAATGAACCGGGTTTCCTCACTCAGAAAAGGTAAAATATTTTTGCTATACTCTTTGGAAGCCAGATTTAGGATGTAGTTGCTTTCTGATTGAAGCTGATCTGCGAGTTTGCTACCCCAGAATTGATAGAGCGTTTTGAAGCCTGGACCTTGCAGCTTGCCCTGCATTTCCAACCGATAAGGGGTAACCCCATCCAAAGGCCGTAACATGCCATAAAAACCGGATAATATACGTAAATGCTGCTGAAGATACGCCAGTTCCTCATTTTGAAAAACACCCGGAGCCATATATTGATACTGAATGCCCTCATAGGCATAGATGGCTGGCGTAAGATTTGCTTTTATATTCATATTCTGAATCCGTTCCACGTTCTGTTCAGCGATTGCATCGTTACACTTCCACATCGCTTTGAGTTCGTCATAGGATAACTCTTGAAGCAGACGCAATAGCTGTTCTGACTCGTTTATAAACTGCGGCATCTGTGAGATAGCCATAAGATCGGTATCAATCTTCATCTTTTTAGCTGGTGATATGATAATTCTCATCGTGCTAATCCATCCTTAATCTACCGTTGTTTTTGTCGTTATCCATTGTACAGGATTGGACAGGCGAATCCAATGCCAAGGCTTAACTAAATCCCTCATGGTACCTTTGAAAAGACTCAAAATGAACAAGTCAGCCCACGATTGGACCGGCTTGTTCATTAGAATTCAACACATTCAATTGGTGAGAAAGCAAGGCGTGCAACTCAAACCGCTATTAGGGAGATACGCTCCCCGCGCCGCTATTTTGCTCTGTTTTTGTAGTCGGCAATTGAATCATTGGCGTATTTGACCCACTTACATATGGAAGTGCTCCATCCCATTTCTTGATGGTTTCATATTCAACGAGTTGACTCGATAATGATTGTTGAAGCTCTTTATTTGCTTTAGCCTGACCTTCTGCTTCGATCAATAGTTTGTCTGCATTACCTTGCGCTTCCACGCGCTTGCGATCTGCTTCTTTCTTGGCGATCTCCAGTTCAGTCGTTTTACGTTCCAGTTCTTGAGAAGCTTCAACACGCTTATCGATTGCTTCCTGAGTCTTAGCGTCAGGTTGAGGAACACCTACAGTAACGTTGGATACAATAAAGCCTAACTCTTTAACGTCATCAGAAAAACGTTGTTGCACGTCTACCCCTGCTTCGGATGACTTTTCACCATACACATCAATGACTGTAAACTTGGAGATACCTTTACGAGCTGCGTCACGGAAACGTGTTTTGAGATATGTATCCTCAATTTCTTGAATGCTAATTGGCCCAAATGTATTGAATATAGAAGATACTTTACTTGGTTCTACTTGGTAGTTGTAAGCAAAATCGATTGTGATGTTTTTCCCGTCAGAAGTAGCAATCTGAATATCTCTGTATTCAACCGTTTGAATTCGGATCGGATATTTCGTCACTTTATCAAACGCTCCAACGAGTTTCCACCCTTGACTCAGTGTGCTATCTTTTACGCCTCCATTTGGTGAATAAACGACCCCAACATATCCATTAGGAATTCGTGTTAAAAAGAAGGTCACCATTAGCACGCCCACAATAATAACTAATGCAACCGCAATTGCCCCTACCCTAAACGTCTTTGAATTTTTCATCACCATTCTCCTCTTGTTTGAATTTATTGTATTTCTTCAAAATTCTACTACCTATTTTATTGAATAGCGGGAACATTAATGACCATAGAATAAATGCTAGGATAAAAATTAAAATGATTCCCCCAATAAATGGCATATCCGTCCTCCCCTCTATGGATGTAACCGAGTAAAAATTTATAAATGGTAACTAATTATATCCTTCTTTATATATACTTTGTAAATTCGTATTAGGTTTCAAGGATGTTTAGCGCTTGAACTACTATTAGGTTAAGTAGTGGAGAAACTGGTGAGTCAGTGACGTCAAGTACCCGGTTATTCCTATCACGAAAGTGATCATCAATTCATCGGCGTATTATTGATTGATTAGGCCATAGTTGCACCCATTGCTTTTCTCTGTAGGTGTATACAACTTCCTGTGGATTGTCCTTTAATTTGACGACTACAGGATACTGTGGCATTTTACTGCGACGAGCAGCGATGCTAATGATATCATCTTCATCCATACTCTTTTCAACGATTAAATACGTTTCTTAAACCATCTTCAAGCTCCTTCATATCCTTTTTATATGAGCCGTACCAATGTGACAGAAGCTATGACAACTAATATAGTACAATCAGTGATCCTTTTAGAAACTTCAATTCTATCGGCCAAAAAGAAAAAACCTTAAGGACATTGCCCCAAGGTTTAAGCGTAGGAAATTATATTATACATGTTCATTATAAGAAATAGACTCAAATAATTGACCAAATACAGGTATTAGTTTAGTTACATACCAATTTACGTCAGTTATACTGTTATAACTTTCTACATCAAGGACTTTTCGATTGATATCAGGACTCATAAGTATGGTACCATTCTCTTCAATTAAAAATGTTCCCCCTACATCAGTATCTTTCCAAGTCATTGCCACTCCAATTAATTCTTTTTGATTATCCTTTATGACTAAAATCTTTAGTAACTCCTCTAGAGGAATTGATTTATTCTGCCAATTAAAGTAATTATCATCTCCAATCGGTAGATAAGTTACTTTTCCTTGATCGTTATAAGACCAACCGAAATCTTCGAGTTTGCGAAGAATAGACATTCTTGAGATTTGCTTTGATAAACTTATTTCAATGGATATTGAAACAGACATGCAAAATCCCCCTTATCTTTAATCTAAAAATCCCTTGAATCCAATCCCTTTTTTAGTTAGCCAATCTTTGATCTGCTGAGGTATTTTCGTGTTTGAATACAAGTAATTTATAAATTGCGGCATCTGCGCGATAGCCATAAGATCGGTGTCGATCTTCATCTTTTTAGCTGGTGATATGATAATTCTCATCGTGCTAATCCATCCTTAATCTCCGTTTTTTTTGTCGTTATCCATTGTTCAGGATTGGACAGGCGAATCCAATGGTGAAGCATAATATCTTCTTTTGTCTTAGTAAGTATGATTGCTTTATTCATTCGGATTAGGCGTCAGCTGAATCCATTCATCTGTATAGTTGTAGATATATTCCTGCGGATTGTCCTTGAATTTGACGACAACAGGATACATCGGCATTTTGCTTCGCCGAGCGGTGATGCTTATAATCGTGTTCTCATCTATTCCTTTCTCGGCGGTTAAATATGTTCTCAAATCATCCTCCAGCTTCTTCATGTCACTCTTATAAGAGCCATACCATGAAAAAGAAGCAATGACCACTACTACCAGTATAACTAAGGAGGTCTTTAGCAACTTCATTTTGCTCACCCTAACTTTAATTTATATTCTAATGATCCGAAATTCACCAAACTGATTGAACCCGCTTATTTGGAATAGGCCCTTGCTACTATATCAGATCAAAACTTGTCAATATGCTATTACCTGAAGTTGGGTCGATATTCTCATGAGTCACCATGATCTGTTTTGTTATGATTATAAATAAAATGTATTAAAATTAATAGAGTATAAGAGAAAGGGTGTCGCTTCTTATGTTTATTGTTCAACTACTGCTCGCTCTCGCACTTTTGGGCGGTTCAGACAGCTCCAATGATGCCACATCTACACAACTGGAAGTCAATCCGTTACAGCCTCACCCTGCATATTCTGAACTTGTCTTGGAATCCAGTTTAAAGCCTTTCCGTTCTGAACTAACATACAAAGGACTTGAACCAGACTATAATCAATTTGAGCAGGCCGCTAAAATTCTTCAGGACAAGCTTTTGGAAAGCGCACTACCACCGCTTCTATCCAAATCCGGAGATACAGGTACATTTGATTACGGCGGACAATTAAAATTGTTAAAAACTGTCCCTCTGAAGCAAAGTATTGAATTCGGCCCATTAACTATTCATATGATGGATGCTCAATTATTAGAGGCTAGTGATATTCCAGATGATACCCGTAAAAACATTTCTATTCTGAATCAAGAAGATATCGGTCCTAATATAACTTATATCAAAATCATCTACAGTGTGGAAAATACAACGGATCAAAATATCGGATTTTACGGTTTGAATTCCATCCATCCAAACACAGGTAAACCTATCTCAGCAGATCGTAATTTCATGAGAAAACCCTATGTTTATCATCAATATGACGGCGTAGTCATGGATAATATGGGCTATGGTTTAGTATATACAGATGACCCCGACAAGCTGGAATCCATTGAATTGGTTTTCAATAGAATCTATGACTATGACACTGGAGAAACCATTGTAGAGCCTACTTCATTAAATATCCCTTTCACGTTCCAGAAGTAATATTAAACTTATATTTGCTTCAATTTTAAGATACCATTTTTCCACGATATAATAATTATTAAACCCCGGCCATGTACCTGCAGATGAGCAGCATACAGCCGGGGTTCCTTGTTGTATTAAGAAAATACATTTGTTCTATCTATAAACTCAAACTATCCTATCTCGTAAAATCATGCTGCCCAATCGTTAGCAACGTCGGCCTGCTCTTACTCCACACCGAAGTGGCAATCTTCGGATTGTAATAATAGAGTGCTCCGTTCGTCGGATCAGCGCCATTCAATGCCTTACGAGCAGCCCTGTAAGAAGTCTGGGTTGGCTTGGTATTAAACTGCCCATCATCTATAGCCGTGAATTGCCCTTTCTGGAAAATAACCTTCGAAATAGACGACGGGAATTCACTCGAATGTACCCGATTCAACACAACCGCTCCTACAGCGACTTGCCCTTCAAAAGACTCCCCGCGCGCTTCACCGTGGATCAGCTTCGCCAACTGGCGCAGCGTCTCGCCCTCGGCTTTGGCCTTTTTGTTCAGCCTATTCAGTGTCGCCGGACCTGCAACTCCATCTGCACTTAGTCCCTGCGCCTGCTGGAACTTGCGGACAGCACCTTTGGTGATGGTACCATAATATCCAGTCATTCCGGCGTCGAAGTACCCCAGATCGCTTAATTGCTCCTGCAATTGCAGCACATGCTCGCTACGAACGCCTTGTTCCAGCTTCTGTGCTCCCGCTGAAGGAGCTGCCACGGTTAATCCCAGAGTCAATGCGCAGGCACCGAGAAGCATGCTGACCCGCCCTGCTCTTTTGCCAGCCGTGTTCCCCTTCCCATGAGTGAATTTCCGACTGACAGTGATAGGTTCCATGTTGTCAGCAAACGTTAATTGATCCAGCCCCTCATTTGTGCTATCAACTGTAGTCCGTTCATTACTGATCATATGGCTTCCCACCTTCATCTCTTTCATCTCACTCACGCTATCTAATTCACTTATCATATTCTTTTCAATGATTTCATTCGGTTGATCCATTCCAATATTATTCTTCATCATTCCATTAACCTCCACTTTTCTGAATCCAGATCCCACATCTTCCTCCTGAATCCTCACGGTTGGACATCCCGAGTGTCATTATAGGATATAGAAAAAATGAAGTCTATCGGACCGATGACGCAGTGAAAAAACGACGCTGAACATAACAAAAAGAGGCATGAGCCCATGGTCACACCATGGTCATGCCCCTTCTTGTATCAACCATATACCGCTTGTCCAACCCATCATTTCCATAGGCAGGCAGACCCGTACAAAAGTTGCGCCTGAATTTATTGACAATTACTCGGCCAGCTCCTGACCCTTCGTTTCCCGGCCCCAGAACAGTACAGCTGCTGCGCCAATGAGGATTGTCACGAAGAAAATCGTGAAAATCAGGCTGATTGCCACTTCGCGTTGAACCAGCATACCGACCATTAATGGGGCAAGTACACCACCGATCCGACCAACCGATGTGGCAAGTCCAACACCTGTCGAACGAACGGAAGTCGGATACAATTCCGGGCTGTAGGCGTACAGACCACCCCAGGCTCCCAGATTGAAGAAGGAAAGACAGATTCCTGCGGTCAGGATCGTGGCTTCCGTTGTAGCCAATCCAAACGCAATCGCACTGAATGCAGTCAAGGTAAGGTACACAACCAGTACGAACTTGCGCCCGTAACGTTCAATGAAGTACGCTGCTGTGAAGTAACCTGGCAACTGTGCAATCGTCATGATCAGCACGTATTGGAAGCTTTTAACCAACGTGAATCCTTTTGCCATCACAACCGAAGGTAGCCACAGAAACATTCCATAATAAGAGAAAATGACGGTAAACCACAAAATCCAGAGCATCAACGTTGTACGGCGATGTGGTGCTGACCAGACGGTAGCCACTTTCTCGCGGAACGTGATTTTATGAAGCTTGGTATGATTCTTGTACCGCGGCGGGTCCTGAATGGCACGACGCAGATACAGTGCATAGAACGCCGGAAGCGCACCAATGGCAAAAGCAATTCTCCATCCGTACTCCGGGATAACAAAGTTGGCAATGAGTGCTGATACAATCCAGCCCCCTGCCCAGAAACTTTCCAATAATACAACGGCACGTCCCCGTTCCGCTGTAGGCATCGACTCCGATACCAGTGTGGATGCCACGGGCAACTCTCCGCCAAGTCCGATACCCGCAACCAGGCGCAGTGCACACAATACGGCGAATCCGGTCGCCAGTGCAGATAGACCGCTTGCAATCGTAAAGATTAACAAGGTCCACATCAGAATGGCCTTCCGTCCAAAACGGTCCGCAAGTGCACCTGCAAGCAACGCACCTAATGCCATACCGATGGAGTTAATACTCGTAAGCACACCGACTTGTCCGGGACTGAGACTCCATTCCTTGGCGAGTGCAGCCACGATAAAGGAGATCATACCCACTTCCATCGCATCAAACAGCCAGCTCATGCCGGCACTGAACAGCAGCTTGCGCTGCTTGGGATTCCGCAATACTTCCAGTTTGCTCATCACTTATAGCTCCCTTGATCTCTATGTAGTCATTCTGACACTAAATCATTATTATGCAGAATGCTCCAGAAATCAATGCAAAATAAGCTTTTCCTTCCGATTTCTGCGATACCTTACCCCTTGAGTGAACCCGCTGTCAGACCTGCTACAAAGTAACGCTGGAGTAGAAGGAACAACGCAATCATCGGAATGGCCGTTACCAGCACACCTGTAAGCATCATCGGGTAGTTCGTCACGTATTCCCCGCGGAACTGCATAAGCGCGAGCGGTAAAGTGAGCTTGGACTTACTGCTGAGCATCAGCATCGGAATAAGCAAGTCATTCCAGACCATGACGAGCAGGAACGTAGCCGTTGCCGCCAGCGAAGGTGCAGCCAGTGGCAGTGCAATCCGCGTATAGAGTCTCCATTCGCTGGCCCCATCCATACTGCCCGCTTCCAGAATCTCCGAATTGAGCATGCGCATGAAACCTGTCAGCATAAATACTGAGACAGGCATCAGCATAGCCGCGGATACGACAATCAGGCCCGTGAGACTGTCCGACCAGCCGAGGGTACGCGTAAGGGAATAGATCGGCAGCATACTCACCTGGGATGGAACGATCAACCCTGCTACGAACAGAGCAAACACGATTTTTCCTACACTGCCGCCCCAGCGGACAATGGCGTAAGCAATCATGCTACTCAGCAATAACTCAATGGCAACCGTACCAAGCGTCACGACCAGACTGTTTCCGAAATATTGCCACATCGGCTGATTGCGAAACATGCCAGTGATGTTATCCCACGTAAACGGGTCCGGCCAGCTGAATGGACTGGTGAAGAAGTTGCTGCTTGTTTTGAACGAGGATACAAATACAAAGTACAGCGGCACGAGGATAAGTAGCGCGTACACCAATAGGATCAGGCGATTGAACCATTTTAAAAACATGTGAACTCCCTTCTGCCTCGATTGCAGGATGAATGCTCCAACATCAACCTCAATAGCTTACCCGGTCGGCACGCAGTGCCTTGAACTGCAACAGCGTCAAGAGCGCGAGCAACACCAGGAAGATCATGGAACCGGCAGAAGCCAGACCAAATGAATAGCTGCCAAAGGCGGTATGATAGATATATGTTGTCAAAATTTCAGTTGCGTAGTTCGGTCCTCCGTCCGTCATTGTGAAAATGAGGTCAAATGCCTTGAACGACTGAATGGTCGTATAGGCCACAACAATCGTTGCCGAAGGTGCCAGCAGTGGCCAAGTCACGGTACGGAATACCTGCCATTTGCTGCCGCCGTCCATACGAGCCGCTTCATACAGTTCTGCCGGAATACCTTGCAGACCCGCGATAAATACAATCATCATCTGTCCAGCATGGGCCCATACCTGTACCGCAGCGATGGAATAGATGGCGATTTTGGGATCTCCAATCCAGTTACGAGCAATGCTGCTCATCCCAGCTTCATTCAGTCCATAGTTGATCAATCCAATGGATGGATCATACATAAATGCCCAGATCAGTCCAACCGATACGGAGGACAGAATCGCAGGCAGGAAATACAAGGCCCGAAGCACAATGCGTGTCTTGGTATTACGTACCAAGAGCAGAGCCAGGACAAGTGAAATAAAGGTTTGTGCAATAACAACCGTTAACATGAACTCCACGTTGTTGCCAAAGGCTTTGCGGAATACGATGCTGCTGAGACTGTCCTTGTAATTATCCAGCCCTACAAATGCATACGACGGGGATACCCCATCCCAGTCCGTAAAGGAATAGAACAGCCCCGTCAATGTAGGAAATACGAACAATCCAACATACAGCAGCAACCCAGGGATCAGAAACAGGGATAGCTGAAGACGGTTTTTCATCGTTTATTTCCCGATATGCTGATCAATGATCGCTTGTGCCTGCTGTGCTGCTTCTTCCGGAGAAGTGCCGCTCAGTACAGCCTGAATGGAGTTGGTTACTGCTTTTTGATTATCTCCGTTCAGGATGGTGAACCGTGGCTGGAACACGGTCTTTTTGGTTGCCCATTCTCCGGCTACCTGAAGCTCAGGCGTATCGTACTTCACATCATTCACCGTTACATTTTGTCCCGTTTGGTTGGCATAGTCACTCGCTACATCGGGATTGCTAAGGAATTCGAGGAACTTCTTCGCTTCTTCCGGATGTTTTGACTTGCTGTTCACCGCGAGCATGAACGTAGTAGTATGCACTCCTTCATACTTCGCTTGATCTGCACTTACTGTAATCGGTGCAAGCAGTTTTTGCTCCAGATTAGGATTCTGCTGCTTGTTCTGTGCCAATTGATATGATCCGCTCGCCAGCATGGCTGCTTTCTCTTGAATAAACAGCGCTCCAGCCGCAGGGTCTTTCGTACCCAGTGCATCCTGCTGGAAGTAACCTTTATCGTTCAGTTCCTTGATTTGAGTCAACGTTTTCACCCAAAACTCATCCGTCAGTTTGGCTTCGCCCGCTTCTACTTTGGTAAAAATGTCGTCACTCGGTGCATTGTTCATCACCATTGTATTCATGAATTGCCCTGGGCCAATGTCCGCTCCGGCAAAGGCAATCGGAATGATGCCATTGTCTTTCAGCTTCTGGCAAAGGGCCAGAAAGCCTTCCCAATCGGTCGGCGGCGTCAAGCCGTATTGTTCAAACAGCTTTACATTATAAATTGGATCGTTATATACGAGTTGATACGGGATCGCATATTGTTTGCCATCATGCTGTCCTGCTTCAATCAGCTTTGGATTGTAGGCCGACAGGAACGATGATCCGGTCAGATCCGTGAACAAGCCGGCTTTGGTGAAAGCTTCGAACTGTGCACCTGGGAAGGAGGCAAATACATCTCCTACCGAACCGTCACTGATTTTGGATTGTACGGTGGATTGGTATTGATCGGAGGGCAGTGTCTGCATCTCCACGTTGATGTTCGGGTTTTCTTTTTCAAATGCGTCAATAGTCTTGTTGAGTGCTTCCACATCTTCTCCACGCCAGTGCATGAAGCTGATCGTAACTTTACCTGAACCCGAGGAGCCGTTCTCTCCAGATGACGCGTTATCCCCACCGCCGCAAGCTGACAGCAGGATGGACATCACCAGCATACTGACAAGCGGCAGGATCAATTTTTTATTTTTTTTCATGAAAGACGACCTCCTGAGGATGATTAATGTAAGTTGCACGAAAGTTTTTACACGGGGCACTCCGAGTGCAGTACCATCTTCCGATCGCTGTTATCCCCGGATTTCTTTGAATCATTTCTTTCAATGGTTAAAATCCGGGTATAAAGGCAAGATGATGCTTACGAAGTAGCTTTCTTTCAGAAAGCTTTTAGCTTCGCTTCTTCAGATCGGTTCTGCCCTCTCCGTTAAAGTGTAAAAAAAGGGCTCTTACTTTAGTTGGTAGTAACTTAGTTAGTAGTAACTGAGTGTTGCTTCTGTCTTGTTTTCCATTTCTCGCGAATGATGGGCATCACGGTCCGGCCGAAAATTTCGGCCTCTTCCAGATGCGGGTAACCGGACAGAATGAAGGTGGTCACGCCCAGATCTCCATATTCCATCAAACGCTCTGCCACCTGTTCGGCTGTACCTACAATGAGAATCGCACCGCCGGAACGCACAACGGACAAGCCTGTCCACAGGTTAGGACCTACAACAAACTGCTGCTTCTCTGACAGTTCACGTAACTCGTTCTGTCTGCGTTGGTTGGTTGCATCCGTCTCGGCAAAAGCGGCTTTGGCTTTCTCAATCGCTTCTGGTGGTACTTTGCTAATAATCTCCCAAGCTGCTGCCCATGCTTCTTCTTCGGTATCCCGAATGAGTACCTGAGCACGCATGCCGTAACGGAGCTGACGATCTTGTCCCGTTTCCTCTTTCACCTGCTGACGAATGACCTCAATCTCTTCGATCTGCTCCTGAATCCAGTCATGAGGCTCGCCCCACATGAGGAACGTATCCGCATGTTCAACAGCGACCTTTTTCGCAATCGGAGAACTTCCTCCCAGATAGAATGGTGGATGCGGATTTTGCACCGTCTCCGGCATGCCTACCGGTCCTTTGAAGTTGTAATACTGGCCGTTGAATTCAGGATTGGGATCACTGGATGCATCTGCACCAGATTTTGAACCATTTCCGGCAAACTCCGTCAGATTCAGTCCCGTCGATTGGGTCCATGAACGCTTCATGACTTCCATATACTCGCTCGCCCGCACATACCGCTCATCATGCGCATGTGCCAGTGGATCGCCGAGTTCCTCCAGATCTCGAACAGAACTGCCTGTCACCACATTGATCATGGCGCGACCACCAGAGAGCTGATCCAGTGCCGCTCCCATTCGTGCAGCGAGTACGGGTGTAACCAATCCCGGGCGAATGGCGACAAGGGGACGCAATGTCTTTGTGTGACTCATCACAGCTGAGCCGACCACCCACGCGTCCAGACAGGCTCCCCCTGTAGGAATCAGTACAAATTCGAATCCTGCCTTCTCCGCCGTCTGTGCCACATCGACCAGATAATCCAAACTTGGCTCCCGCTCCGGGGCAACCCCTACATACTTACCATCCCCTGCTGTAGGCAAAAACCATCCAAACTTCATCTCTTCGTGTTCGCTCACAAAAGTCAATCCCTTCTATGAATAAATAAAGTCTCATGTTAAAAAAAGTTACTGTTACGCCTCCTTGACGTTCCGGGTACGAATCGTTCTTTCGATCACTGTTATCCTTGAATTTTTTGATTCTCCTTTTTTAAAGGTAAAAATTCTAGGATAAAGGCGACCGCTTCGCTTCTTCAGAATCGATTTCGTCCCCTCCACTACGTTGGCATCTCTTGAAACTTATTTTAAAGTGCGCCTAATTTCTGATCATTTTATTCGTATGAAAGCTCCAAATACCGATTAATTAACTTGGTTTAATAGGTATGGACATCATAACAATTGATTTGTCTGTGAGCAATGTCATTTCGCGGCAATTTTATTTTGTCATTTTGTGGTCTTTTCTCAGATTTAGGTCTTCCTGATCTTGAATATATATAAAACCCACCTGTATAATAGGTTTAAATACATGTTCAAAAAGTCTGGTTTTCAGTACCGAGAAGATGGAATGAAGCTAGAAATGGAGTAGTGGAGCGTAGGAAAACTACGTGAGCAACCACAATTTTTCCAAAGGAAACATACTTCGTAAGCCTCCCGCTTATTTCGGCTGAATTTCAGCTTCGATGTTGATGATGCCACTAGGCATGATTCGTAATCAAAAGTGGACTTTTTGAACTACATCTGTAAGCGAAACTTTTGGAATGTACAAACGATACTTATACAATAAAGAGGTGTTCCTGATGACCGAGAGCATGAAGGAGGACCACCATGAGTTTTTGGATATTATTTTCTTCACTCCATCTGAATTCGAGAAAGCTGGTGGCGCCTGGCCGATCCGCATCGGCCGTAATATAGCCAAGACCAACTATCATATTGGCCCGCGCACTACACCTTATTATTATTTGCTATTTGTGCTGGAGGGGGAAGGTACATTCATACAGAACGGACAGCGTCACGCCCTTCGTGCCAGGGATGCGTTCTGTCTGTTTCCACATGTTACCCATGAGTACTGGACGGACCCCGAGGATACGTTGCAGAAAATATTTATTGCCTTTGATGGTGCACATGCAGCCGAACTGCTTTCCCGAATTGGACTTACACCCGACTCACCATACCGTTCAGGTGTACTGACCCCGGAGACCGCAAGTGCCATGCGCGCATTTATGGAGGATGTTCGCAAACCGCAGGACGGAGCGAGTGATCTAGGACGACTAACCCGGTTTTTAACTCTATTCGACCGAATTGCCCGCTCCCCCGCTACCAAAGGATTGCAACCGGATTCAGCCACACCCTGGCTCCAGAAAGGCAAGGAATACATGGACATTCATTTTGCAGGCGGCATCTCCGTGGAAGGTGTGTCCGCTCATGCGGGTGTGGATCGAACCCATTTTGCCAAACAGTTCCGCAAAGCCTATGGTCTGTCCCCTGTGCAATATATCCAACAATTGAAAATGAATCAGGCGAAACGTCTACTCGTGCAGACGCCGCTAAGCTTAACTGAAGTGGCTCATTCCGTAGGTTACCCGGACTTGTTCTCCTTCTCTAAAGCGTTCAAAAAGCAAGTCGGTCTGCCGCCCAATCGCTATCGCACAGCGGAGAGCAGTAAAGAGTAAGTCCATAAAGAAAAGTGGAATCTGTTTATTGATATAGCTAGAAACAATCAAAGGCAAGTTCCTTCGATCATTTGACCGTGGACTTGCCTTATTTTTTGAACTATTTAATTGTAATTAACGCTCCTACATATATGTTAGCAACACTAAACAATATGTGTATATAAGAAAAATGAATATAACCTACATAAATGAAACAAAATTCAAGTTTAGGAGTTACAGATGGTAGATTCACATTTCATTCATATGTATAAAATAAGTTCCTGTGCGTCTCAACTATAGGAGATTCGTTTTCGTTCAGAACTACCCTGTATAAATAGTTGAGACAATAACGAAACACAAATTGGTGCTTAGTAATTTAAAGGAAAAATTTTACTGAAAGTATTTAGATCGATTTTCTGAACTAAAGTAAGAAAATAAATTCCTGAGGTTCTCCCTTAATTACAGAAACATTTAAGGGATCTCCCCCTAATAAAGTGGTATCCCTTTAAAAAATCTGAATTCACTTAAAAACACATATGCCAGCACAATAAATTACATTATAAAAAAAATAATCGCTACTTTAATCTGTACTATATTTGTATAATTCGCTATTTTTCCCTTCTTTGTGACTTTCAATGGGTAAGAAAAAAAAGTGAATTTTGCTATATTTCAAATATTTTATCTAGTTCATAGGCTCTTGATACTTTGGATTGTCACTTGAAGAGCTGAACTGTTCAATATTCCCGTCTTTGAAAATGATGTATTGATACTTATCATTAGGCTCGTCAGCGAATGTTACGGCAGCACCATAAGGAGCTTCTGAGCTTTTGAAGGAATACGTGCCGGATATATCTTTAAGCTCCTCAGGTGAATAGCCTTTTTGTTGAATTAAATAGGCTCTCACTTTCTCTTCAGCATCATTTTTTTTGATTGGATTACCAAATAAACTTAAATATCCCCATCCTGATATAACTACAACTAACGCTAGAATAGATAGCAAACTGATTTTAATTCTTTTAGTCATATAAAGTCCTCCTATTATGAGAGTTGAAACTAGAAATAATTCACAGTTAAGCCCCAAAGGGAGCTTAACTGTGAATATAAGAAAATTAATCTCTGTTTTACCACCTAAATCAAGGGTTTATTTGGAGGTATGAGCTGTGAACGTTGAGTAAGTGCAGGCTATTATGATATGGTAATATTTATCCCCCAACTAATTGTCTTATGTAAAAAAAACCTCCTGAGCTACAGACGCAAGGAACGAATTCCTTTTGCTCAGAAGGGATAGATAAATAACGTTGAAACTCCTCTTGTATGTTGCAGCTATATGCCTTGCTTATAGAATTATCGCTTACAACTATTCCTTCTCCTCATTCTTGCGCGCAAGCGGAATACCGTTCTCCTTTGCATACCATGCTTCATAATGATGCACAGCTACACCTGCAAATGAAGAATGAGAGGTACCGAGATCGAACACCTTTGCCATCTCTTCATTCATGTTGCTAACCGGTTTACGGAAAAAGGTCAGGTGATCCCCCTCGTGTGTATCCGCGAGTTCCGCTCCGATCCAGACTTTCTTGCCGAGATCATCCGCTTCGTCCAGTTCTTCCTTGGACAGATCATACATCTGCTGCCCACTATCCCGGTAAGCCATAATGGCCACCGCATCAAAGTGGGAGATCACCCAGCGACTGAATGTACCTCCTTCAGCCGACTGACGGGCATCAAGCCAGAACGGAATGGCAGCGCTCATGTACAGTCCGGCATCCTCGCCGGCTTTTGTCCAGGCCTTCATGTTGTTCTGCCACTCTGCAATGACGCTGCTCTCCTCGTCCTCCCAGCGCTTCAACTGATACGGCTCCACATCCAGTTGAATGCCTTCGAAGCGTTCATTCTTGGCCGAAGCTGCATTGTATGCTCTTACTCGCTCGATAAAAGCAAGTCCTTCATCCCGCTTCTCCTCATAGGCCCAGTCTGCATGACCGTTAAGTCCATGCACTTCAATCTCAGCCTGTCGGGCAGCCGCAATGAATTTGCGGTATGTTGCGTCAGGCACCTCATCCTGGATTTGCAGGAAGATGGTATCCACGCCCTGTTCTTTGGAGAAAGCAATAATCTCAGGTGTCTGCTCTGCAATAATGGACGCGTCCCACAGCCAGGTCGCTTTGTGTTCCTCTGCCCAGAACCATTTGAACATCCAGGACAGAAGCAGCAGGCACAACACCACAGCCAGAATAGCCCATTTCGCCATACCCACCAGTTTGCCCCGTTGCCTCATATATTTCCTCAGACGAGCAACGCTTCACTTGGCTCAAGCACAGGATGCTGTACCGAGTGACCAATCTTGTAGATATGCGGATGTGTGTACGAACGGAACGCATTACGTGTATCCAGAATCGGCACACCCATCTCGGCAATATCAAAGTAAGGCAAATCGCTGTGGTTGGTGATCAGCACGATGCAATCGTACTTCTTGAACTGCTCCAGATTGAACGCTTCGCTGTGTACGGTCTCGCCATGTTTGTCCTGGAAGGAATCCGCATGTGGATCGTAGTAGCTTACGTTAGCTCCACTTTCCTTGAACAGTTCATATACTTCCAATCCTGGTGATTCACGCAGGTCGGCAATATTAGGCTTGTACGACATGCCGAGGAGCAGAATATTGGATTTACGTACGGATTTAGCGTATTCGTTCAGAATCGTTGACGTTTTGTTTAGCACATAATATGGCATGTTGTCATTGGTAGATTGCGCCAGCTCAATGAATTTGCTATAGAAACGGAAGCCTTTGGCCTTCCATGACAGGTACATCGGATCAAGCGGAATGCAGTGTCCACCGATGCCTGGGCCTGGATAGAATGGCATGAAACCAAATGGTTTCGTTGCCGCCGCGTCAATAACTTCCCAGATATCAATGCCCATACGGTCACACATCATCGCCATTTCATTTACAAAGGCAATGTTCACGCTGCGGAAAGTGTTCTCCAGCAGTTTGGACATCTCAGCCACTTTCGGCGAAGATACCGGTACTACGGTTTCTACATATTTTCCATATAGCGCTGTTCCGAGCTTCAGGCAGGCTTCAGTCGTGCCCCCAATTACTTTCGGCGTATTAAATGTTGTGAAACGTCCGTTCGACGGGTCCACACGCTCAGGCGAGAAGCAGAGGAAATAGTCTTTACCTGCTTCTTGTCCGATCTTGTCCAGCTGCTGCTGGATCAGTTCTTCGGTGGTACCTGGATAAGTGGTGCTTTCCAGGGTAATCAGCATGCCTGGTTTCATGTGCAGTTTGATCTGATCTACAACGGTCTCGATGTAAGACGTATCCGGGTCCTGATTCTCACTAAGCGGTGTCGGTACGCAGATACTGAGGGCGTCGATCACACGCAGCATGCTGTAATCTGTCGTTGGCTGGAAACGACCGCTTTGCATTACTTTTTTCAACTCATCAGACGAAATATCGTGAATATAGGAATCTCCTTGATAGATACTTTCTACTTTGGACGCATCCAGATCAATTCCGATTACCGTGAAACCTTGATTGACCATTTCCACGGCAAGTGGAAGTCCTACGTAACCGAGCCCGACAACGCCGAGTACAGCTTCTTTATTTTCAATCGCATTCAGTAATGTGTGGAATTGTTGATTCTCCATGATATTCCCTCCGGGCAGTGTATTTGGTGGTGCTTAAAATCCATATAAATAGATGAGTGTCTGTGCTCTAAATGTTGCTCTAATCTATCTGATTCATAGTGTAAAAAAGCTCTTACTTTGCACTTCACACAATCAGCTTATTCAAGCCGTCTTCTAATGCAGGCAGCGTCTGATTCGGGCATCCAGCTCTACAGGTGAGAACGGTTTGGTCATGTAATCATCGACTCCGCTGCGGAAACATTGACTAATCGTCTGCTCGACACGTTGTTCGGTCAACACGACAATTTTGGGAGGCTGCTCCATCTCCAGGTTCTGAATATGATGGATGAACGGCAGACCATCGATGCCATACAGATTCAGTTCGGTGAGCACCAGATCTGGTGTGACTTTCTCGATCAACTCCAGTGCAGCCAGTCCATCAACGGCTTCATAGGTTTCATATCCCTGCATTTTCAGACGCAGTTGCAGGAATTCGCGTACCGTAGGATCGTTATCCACAATCAAAATTCGTTCCGGCTCGTCCGCCGTATTGTCCAGCGTGTAGATATGAATCTCCGACGAATCTATGAGCTTCGAGGATTCAGCCATATGTTGAATGGTTGCCTTCGAAGGGCGCTCCCCTTCCGGAAAACTGGCCAGTGTAATCTGTGGATCGGCACCGGGCACAGTCTCTTGCAACTCATGTTTGATCCGAAGTCCTTCATAATGAACTTCATCCAGTGACAACCCTGGCAGCAGGACGGCAATCGCCTGGGTAGCCCCATCCTTCCACACCTGGAAGGCAGACTCACTCGTTTGCTCCAGATGTGTCCTGACCTGCTGCTCAGGTTGAGAGTTTCCTGCACAATGGATGAACATTAAGCCGCATGTTTCGGCACCCGTTTCCTTCAATCCCTGTTCTACACTTCGGTACACATTAACGGCAGCCTCACGCTGCAATGTCGCCGTATTTGGCATGTTCTTTTCCACCCTTCTCCTCGATTATCTATATAAGTCCAAAAAATATTATTTACACTGACACTCCGATGACAGAACAGCCTTTCGATCACTGTTATTCCCAGATTTGTTGATTCCTTTATACAAGGGGAAATCCGGGAATAAGCGTATGCTTTCGATGCAGCTTTCTTTCGGAAAGCTTTTAGGCGCACGCTTCGCTTCTTCAGGCTTTTTCTGCCCTCTCCGTTATCGTGTAAATGTCTAGTTGGACATATAATTGCTTTGATTATTCTTTAATCAAGCGGCTTCGCTTGTTTTCTTCTCATCCTCGGACCAGCTTTGACGTGTCATGGTACCCCATGAGTTGTTGTTTTGCATGAACTGCACATGTCCCTGCAACCTCCACAATACGCCGAGCTGGTGGTAACCCACGAATTTCAGCGCGGAGTAGACCAGCATTTTGACCAGATCGGAGAGTTTGTTGTAACGCTTGAAAGCAATCTCCTCCAGGACAAGTGCGCCTACACTCAGCAGATAACCACTCACAAAGTTCAGCAGTCCGAACAGAACCAGAATCGGCCATTGCGTCATATCCAGAAGGACATATCCAGCGAGAGCCAGAAGTCCGGTAATCCGGAAATACGGGTTGAGCGCTTCAAAAAGGACGTTATATGGCATGGTCACCATACCCATAACCTTATATTTCGGATTGAACAACATGCCACGATTCTCGATCATGTTCTTCAGATTCCCGCGGCCCCAGCGCTTACGCTGACTGGACAAGATCCGGTAGGAATCCGGTGCCTGCGTCCAACATACGGCCTCAGGGCAGAAGGCAATGCGATATTTCAATTTGTTTTCCAGCATGTAACGGTGAAGTTTGATGATGATGTTCATGTCTTCCCCAGGATAACCATCCCGGTATCCACCTACGGCGATAACAGCGTCCTTACGGAACATACCGAAGGCACCGGAGACAATGATCAGACCGTTCATGTGACTCCAGCCAATCCGTCCGCCCAGGAAGGCTTTGAGATATTCAATCGACTGGAACATGGGCCAGATCTTGCGTGGCAGCGATACATCTTGCACTGCTCCGTTTTCAATTTTGCAGCCATTGGCGATCCTTACATCTCCACCGATGGCTACCGTCTCTTCCGGATTCTCCATATACATCCGTGCCATGCGGATCAGAGCATCCTTTTCCAGCAACGAGTCAGCATCGATCGAAGAGATCAACGGATAGTGGGACAGGTTGATCCCGGCATTGAGGGAATCGGCCTTCCCGCCGTTTTCCTTGTCAATGACATACAGATCCGGGAACTCCGGATTATGGTAGATCCCACGAATTTTCTGACAGGCGATCTTGCCCCGAATCTTCGTATTGGGTACTGGCTTCAGACGATATTCTTTCAACAGGATATTCAGTGTCGCATCACTGGAGCCATCATTCACCACAATGACTTCATACGTTGGATAATTCAGCGTCATCAGACAGTTCACATTTTCAATAATCGTCAGTTCCTCGTTGTATGCCGGTACCAGCAGAGAAACCGAAGGCACCAGTTCCGAGCCTGACAATGTATTGTATTTGGAATAATGCGACCGCCGGAAGATCGTCCAGATGTTACGGAACGATAAGGCCAGAATGGAAAAATAGAGTGTATTTACAAAAACAACATAGTAGATTGCGACCATGCCGTAGATTAATAGTAGATCCCTAAGCAGTGTAATCCCCTCCTACCGTAGCGACACCTGTGCGCTTCTTGCTGGTTCTGTTCTCTCGTACAGGGCCAAAATAGCGATCGTACAGCAGTCTTTTTTTGTTATGTGCAATCATCTGCTCTACAGCTCTGTCATCGGTTCTCGTGTGCTGCATGGTACTCTCAATCTGCTGCATCGCAATCTCGCGCTCAGCAACTGTACCTTGCACCGCAGCCTGACACAGCGCTTCGAATCCCGGTTCACCGAGCTTGCTCAGACTCTCCGCACTGTTATATCGAACTCTCCAGTCTTCATCCCGAAGCGCTTTGCGCAGCAATGGAATGCTGCCAGATGCATGCTTGTAACCAAGCGCTTGTACCACTTCGGCGCGAACTTCCGGATCGGGGTCCTGGATCAGCTTCAGGATTGTCTCATCCCGGAGTGCCGGACTTGCGCTAAGATACAGCTTCACCGCCTCGGCACGTACATCCTGATGTTCTGCGCCTACCAGTCTGTCGAGTGCAGGCATCACTTCAGGTACAGCCTGTCCCCACATGGCAACCAGTCCGACTTTGACAAAATCAGGATTCCGGTCCTCCAGCAATTCAATTAGAATTCTGCTCGTATCCAGACTCGTTTCGAGCAGAATATCTGCTGCCAGATGGTGAATGGACTTACCTTTGGTTAACAGCAAGGCGAGCATGTCTTTCAGTTCACCTTGCCGAGTCGTACATCTGGAGATGGATCGACCAATCATAATGGCCATCGGGCCCGGTTTCTCATCCTTCAGTAATTCCATCAAACCCGGAACGGCTTCGGGACAACGCATGCCACCCAAGCGATAAGCTGCATCAATCTGGCGACCATAACGCAAACGGCCCAGTTCCTTCAGATCATGCTCTACGAATCCTGCTTCACGGCACAGTGCGATTAATTTGTCGCGATACTCACCCTTGAACTGGTCGATCCATTCAATCAGTCTGTCCTGAATGACTCTGCGTTCCAGCGGAGCCAGTTTGCCTGGTGGCAATCTGAGTGGACTATTCTCAGTCAAGGCTGTTTGCAGATAGGTGAAATAGTCACGCTGCTTCAATTCATAAAATGCCGTCTTACGTCGTTTGCCATTGTGGGACATTTTCATGGCAAACAATACGATGACGCCTACAACAACAAGTGCGATACAGATGTACAAAAACAGATAGGCCAAAGCCAAACTTGGAAACATGTGAAAAGGTCCTCCTTTATACTCATTTATTCGATCTGAAAACTAGGAATTTCTTCATAACTCTTCTTCATTTTTTCGTAGCTTAGCTTCAGGCGTTCACTATACTGCACCTGCTCCCAAGGCTGCCAGCTATATACCGGCAATGTATTCAGATCCAGAGTCGTCTGTTCACCCCCAGGCCAAGATACTTTCTTCGTGGCGCGGTCCGTTAACCACGGAATGAGGGTAACGCCTTCCACAGCAACTGTGGAGAACTCACGTCCATTCTTGAGCGGTCCATAGTCGATCGCTTGCAGCGAACTCGGATCACCGAACCCAAGCAGCATCCAGGGAATTCGCATCTCCACTTGATTGCCATTATACTGCCATGCCGTTAATGAATCCGTATCAGGTTGGCCGGGAGCCGTCGTTCCTCGCTTCAATGTTCCGACCTTTTCATTCATGAACGGTTGAGCAGATCGGGTATCCGGCGGTGTCATCCTCAGGCTGACTGCCAGATTCCATGGGTGGAACGGATTATCTGCGGAATCTGACTGCTGATCTGGCAGCATATCGTATCCTTCTTTGCCGTACAGACGCTGATTAAAGTCATAATCCTTGGCAATCTCCACCTGTGATTCTTCATCCTGCCCCAGTGTAATCACTGTCTCAAGACCATCACTGAGTGTCCGGCCCGGGAGTAACTTGTCAGGCTGACTGCCTCCAGCAAGTGTATCTGTGCCAATTCGCAGCACTGTCTTCTCCGAGTCAAACGGTTGATCCAAGGTCAGCCCAATATACAGATAGGCTTCATCATGAGTCATCTTCATTTCCTGAATGCCGTCCACTTGGCCCTGCCAGGTCGTGACCTCTTCAACCTTCAGATCATCCCAGTCATCCAGTGATCCGTCGATGGTCAACTGTTCCTGTTTACCCGGGTCCATGGCAAGCAGACCAAACATCTTCTCGTTTGTCAGCACGTTCAACCAATATGCACGGCGATCAGCCGGGATTTCCAGTGGCATCGTGTTCCATGTTTTTTTGAACCATTCATCCTGCCACATGAACACAATTGCTCCCGAGTATCCTTCATCATAGATATCCTGCGTCAGTGACGCGTCGATATCTCCCTGCTCTACTTCGTTATGTCCACCCTGATTCCGTCCTCCCATACCCAGATGGGAAATACCAAGAGAAGAGGGTACGCCATACTCTGTAATCATTACAGGCATATCGGAAAACTCGGCTTTCAGCTTGCGCAGATAACTTTTGTACGTGTTGTACTCACCGTTCTCATCCTTGATGGTTTGGAGCGTTTTATCAATATGGAACAGATCCGGGTAATACGGGTACACATGGTAGGCTACAAAATAACCTCCCTGCCACGCCTCCGGCTGAATATGTCGGGCATCCACACTGACGAGATCCTCTTCATACAGCGGCTCGCCGGGATGATCCAGCACATCGGTCGTTACCCAGTTGGTGAAGGTCATCGGATGTTCCCACCCATACTTCTTCTCCAGGACCGCCGTATGATCCAGCAGCTCTGCGAGCCAGTTCTCGAACGGTGATGCTTCTGGACTCGCCGAGAAATGAACTCCCTTGTATTGCGGTACGTCCGCATGTTTTGCGTTTGTGTTGTCTACCATCGCCGGGTCCCATTCCGTCCCCACATGCCAGGCCATCAGGTATTTTCCAGCATTCGTTTTGTATTTGCCGCTGGACTCTCCCTGCTTGGCAGGAATGTCCGCATCGCCATAGACAGCAGATACGGCCTTTTCAATCTCCTGCTTGAACGTCTGCTCAATATGGGATGCATAGGCATCCTGTTTCTCAATCAGCTCTTCTTCAGGTGACCATATGCCCTGTATAAAATATAACGGTTGCTCCCGGCCGCGGTTATATTCGACTAATGCGGAGTAGAAAATCGGTTCGTGAACCGTGTATACCCGGATTACATTGGCTCCCAGATCCTCGATCTGCTGGAACCACCGCAAGTAATCCTCTTTGGTCAGCGGGAATTCTCCCGGGTAATGCCCCGGTGAAGTTGCGCCCAGGTTGACACCTTTGACGAACATCTCCCTCCACGTTCCATCTGGCCCGTATTCCATGAACCGGTCTCCATCGGTCTTGAATTTCATCTCCGTGCCGTTCTCCGCTGTGTACGTAACGAGCTTGGGTTGCATATAGTGCCATCCGGCAAATATCCCACCGGTCACCACCACTGCTCCTGTCAACACCGTTAATAGCCAGCGTCTTCGTCTTTGTCTGCTCATGTCTTTAGATTGCTCACCTCTCTAATATGCATCCTGCTTCAACATCGAATGGTCCAACATGAAGTTTACGAATCATTCCGCTTCGGATGTCCGCTTGGTAGAGATGTCAGCGGTGTAGTTCTCACTATAGCGCTAAGACTCTGCATTTGTATCTAGGCTGATGGAAGCAAACATGAAATGGAACATTCTGCCCATGATTCGTAAAAAGGTCCGTCAACTACTACTCGGAAGCCTCTGGGATACCTCTGATTCCCAAACACTAATAATTGCTCGAATTGCATGGATTAGATGCCTGCTGATCTTGCACTTCTGGAACCTTTATTGTTATGTGCAACGCGGGTACAGGCAACGTTTGCCGTTTGAACACATACCCCATTAAACGCGAGTCATATGTTAAAGTTGCGGACCTTTTTACAGTATTAACCATAAAGATTACAAAATTGATACTATAGTCCGATAACGCATCAGCGATATTCCGCGTCACATCAAGGTTTTCTGAAAAATGCAGAAAATCAAAAAAGGACATCAGTCCCCCTCTATAGGACTGTGCCCATTTATAACCCTTTTACAAAAACCCAAATGAACGCCCGGTCATCACCCGGAAGTCATGGATCTCTCACATTAAATGTAAAAAAGCACATCTTATTTCCTAATTTCTGCCTCTAATATGGCTAACCCATAATTGTGTCCAATTTGCAAAATAATTCCGGTTGCCGCATTTCGAATTGTCGGATATGCTTATAAAACAAGAACACTTGTTCCATACTGTAAATAAACTGTTAATTATCGATGTTCAAATGAAAATAATTGCTTCTTAACATAAGAGCTTAGCATCACGAATAAGGAGAGAAGTCTTATGCCCCGCCAAGACAGACGTGTCATCATGCTGGCAGACTGCCAGTCATTCTATGCCAGTGTGGAGAAGTCTGCACATCCCGAATACAAGGACCGCCCCCTCGTAGTCGCGGGAGATCCGGCGCGCCGTTCGGGTATTATTCTTGCGGCCTGTCCACTCGCCAAGTCCTATGGAATTACGACAGCAGAACGACTGGGCGAAGCGCTCGCCAAATGTCCGGATGTTGTTGTTGTTCGCCCCCGGATGGCCGAGTACATTCGGGTGTCCCTTCATATTACGCGTATCCTTCAGTCTTACACCGATCTGGTGGAACCCTATAGTATTGATGAACAGTTTCTCGATGTCACCGGAAGCCTGGATCTGTTCGGCAGTCCCGAGACGATTGCGCGCAGCATTCAATCGAGGGTGATGGATGAGACGGGTGTGTATATTCGAATCGGTATCAGTGATACCAAGGTCGTTAGCAAGATGGCCTGTGATCTATATGCCAAAAAAGTCCCTGGCGGCATCTGCACGTTGCCTCGCAAAGATCTGCCGTCCACCATCTGGCAGAAGCCTGTACGAGACATGTTCATGGTAGGTTCCCGCATGGCGCAGCATCTCTATAAAATGGGGGTCCATACGATTGGTGATCTGGCCCAGACCCCTCTGTCCCGACTGAGAGAACGTTGGGGTGTGAATGGCGAGGTACTGTGGCGTATCGCCCGTGGTATTGACGATTCCCCGGTCAAACCTGGGACCTATGCTCAGCAGCAGCAGGGGATCGGACATCAAATGACGCTGCCCCGGGACTATGACTCCTGGGAAGATATCAAAGTGGTACTGCTTGAACTGGCGGAACTCGTCAGTCGACGTTCCCGGGACAAATCACTCATGGGCCATGTGGTCTCGGTTGGATGTCGCGGACAGGATTATGATCGACCAACCGGTTTCTCCCGCCAGATGAAGGTGAATGAACCCACCAACATTACGGATGAAGTATACGATGCGGCAGCAGCTCTGTTCCTGCGCCATTGGGACGGATTACCCATCCGCCGCATCAGCGTGTCATTGACCGGACTTGTACCCGATTCCGAAGTGCAGCTGTCCTGGTTCGATGATCGTGAACGCAAAAGAGAACTGGAACGTGCCACGGATGATATCAAGCGCAGGTACGGAGATACCGCCATTATGCGGGCATCTTCCCTCTGCTCGTCCGCGCAAGCCCATGAACGTTCTCATAAAATTGGAGGTCATTATAAATGAGTAAAAAATTGCAGCAAAACGGTATCTTCGAGTCCTCACGTATGATGCTCCCCGAACACCGGGAAGCCTACATCCTTCATCAGGAACAACTTGCTCCTCGTACCCGCCCATCTCTGGATGCCCAGGCCGCGGAAGAAATGTCCCGTTTGCTCAGCAACTCGATGATGCTTGGAGATAGGGTCACCATTACCGTGTTTCACGAACATGACGATATCCGTTACACGGGGCAAGTGCTTCGAATGGACCGTCCGGCCCGTACCCTCAGACTGCTGATGGAAGATCGGGCCCGGGATATTCAGATGAACCTCATTACAAATGTGTCCCTAGCCAATGACTGAAGGGAGATATACCCACCCCGATGTTGTGGATATTCCATGATAGATGCAGCATAGCCATTTGCCATGCAGGACTGTCTTCCTACACTTCCAGGTGAATACCAAAAGCAGCCGACGAGACATATCCAGACCATTCACTTCGTTCTAAAGAAGCAAAATATCAGATATGTGATTCATCGGCTACATATAAGGGTATGACTTTTTTTTCTGAAAAACTTCTTAGAAAAAGCTCCAGTCGAATTCCTTGGACAGACGCTCCAGCAGATGCACGCCGGCAATACTATTGCCTTTGCGATTCAGAGCCGGGCCAACAAGACCTATGCCGAATTGTCCCGGTACAAGGGTCAATATCCCTCCGGATACTCCACTTTTAGCGGGCAAACCAACCTCGATGGCAAATTCGCCCGATGCATTATACATACCACAGGTGGTCATGAAGGTTTTGGCAATCTGAACATAGCGACGAGGGATGAGTTCTTCTCCCGTAATTGGATCTGTTCCATTATAGGCCAGAACGAGTGACATTCGAGACAGATCTGCACACGTCACTTCAATGGAGCAATGACGGAAATACACGGCAAGCACGTCTTCAACGTCATCCTTAATGACCCCGTTGTGCTTCAAAAAGTAGCCAAGTGAACGATTCATATGACCGCTCTCCGATTCGGACTGGAATACCTCTTCGTTATAGCCCAGCTGATCATTATTCGCCAGTTTGCGGAAAAACTCCAGAATGCGGCGTGATTTCTCTTCCTTACAGTCTCCTCCAACAAGCGAGGACACCGTAATCGCACCCGCATTAATCAGTGGATTAAATGGAATACCGGGTTCAACCAATTCAAGCTTGATCATCGAATCGTAATCGTCGCCTGTAGGTTCTTTTCCTACATTAAAGAAAACTGCTTCTTCCCCATGATCCATCAGGGCCAGAATAAGGGTAAATACTTTGGAGATACTTTGCATCGTAAATGGGACACCGCAATCCCCTGCCGACACATGGTTCCCTTCGGCGTCCATGATATGTATACCAAGCTCATCCTGAGAGGCTTTGACAAGCTCCGGGATATAAGAAGCCACCTTACCTTGCCCGGTGTGCAAACGACTGGTCTCCAGCCACTCCGGCAGTAATGCATTCAGACGTTCCATGGTTGAATTGCTCATATGTCATCTCCTCCACATCTCTATATAAGCAAGCATCTTGCATGAAATGTGCATGGTGAACCCATGTACATGATGATAATGAGTTCTAGCCCTCTCATGCAAGATGCCCTATGTTATCTGATTACCCTCAGAACAGTTCCTTTACCGCTTCGTTTGAAGATTTAACTCCAAAATCTCACCAGGAAGACCATCGTAATCACCTGTCCAGGTGGATACAAAGTTCTGTCTGGTCAAGATCCGGCGGGAAGCAGCGTTACCCGGATCGATAACTGCATAGAGGGATCCAATCCCTGCGGCTTGTGCCTGAATAATCAACCGTGACGCTATGGATGTGCCTTGACCTTTGCCCCAATGTTCAGGCAGGATCATGTAACCTATCTCAGCCTTGGTCGGGTCCTCCTGATCCGGAATCAATTTGGCATATGCCACACCGGCACCATCTTCACTAAATACCCGGTAATGTCCGCAAGTGGAACGCTCATTAAACTCCAGCATGGACTCAAATTGCGTTCTCGCCTCTTGCTCAGGTATTGCACGTTCTGTAATCTGTTTCATTACTTCCATATTGGAAACCAATGCATAATAATCATCAAAATCAGGTTGTGTGTATTTAATGAACTTCATGATGTGCCTCCTCTGGGGTACATAACTTATCTTGGTCTTGTTGAATTCACCTAGAGTATAACAGATGCGAATGATGGAATGCACACAAGGCAACACGCTTGCAGGCAGCCAGATGATCCGATAGGCCAACTAAGTCAGCAATCTGACCACTGTAGATACCAAAAAGCGGCCTCAACTGGAGACCGCTTTGTTTACTTTGTTTTTTAATTTACTTTTTAAGATGAAGAAATATCCTCAGTTCCGTACTTCCAGTACATGTTGTTAGCTTGCCCGTGATGAAGGGTTAAGGTTCATCTGTTTTTCACGTTGACGTGCACGACGACCTTCACCTGGAGGGGTAATGATCAGTGCGAGCAACAGCGAGACAGCGCAGAGTACAGCAATCACGATGAAGGTTAGATGGAATCCGCCCAGCAGGGCGCTGATGAATGATCCAGCCAAAGCACCAAATCCAAATCCCTGATAGATGACGCCATAGTTTTTGCTCTGATTTTTCAATCCGAAGTAATCGGCCACAATCGCTGGGAATACCGTAATGTTACCGCCAAAGCAGAATGCAACGGCCGCCACACAGGCGAAGAAGATCCCGAAGGTCAGTGGAACCAGACTAAGTGTCATGACAGCTACGGCTGTAACCAGCAGCGCACCAGCGATGACTTTCATTCGTCCTACTTTATCCGACAGCGCACCGAGAATAATACGTCCTGCCGTGTTAAAGATTGCAACCATGGCCACTGCGTTCGCAGCGGTAGCTACATCAAGACCTGCAAGCTGTACACCGATATCTTTGACAATACCGATCAGGTACAGACCGCTCATACACGCCGTGAAGAAAATAACAAACAGCATGTACGCTTCTTTTGTACGCAGCATCTCTTTCACCGTGTAATCATGACGTGCTACGACTTGTTTGGATCCTTCCTTGCTTGCCGGAGCCTGTTCACGAACAACCGCTTCACGGATCAGGAATGATCCCGCAACGACCAGAACCAGAACGATAATACCCCAGTACATAAATGCCTGAGCAGGACCAACAGCACCAATCAATGCCGAATTCACATATTTGAACAATAAACTACCGGTACCAAAGGCGCCGACCGAGATCCCCGAGATCAGACCTTTACGCTCCGGGAACCATTTGATCAGATTAGACAGCGACGTAATGTACGCCGTACCGTCTGCAAAACCAACGACAAATCCAGCCAAAATGTACAGCAGTGTTAACGAGGTGACTTGGGAACTCAGAATAAGACCCAGCCCAAGCACAACCCCGGCTACACGGATCAGGCGCTGAAGACCCCAACGTTCCTGCAATCTTCCTGCAAACAATGTGGCAAAAGCCAAAGCAAAACTGGTAATTGAAAAAGTTATCGCGACCGAGCTGACGTCCCATCCGAAACGATCAGACAGCGGTTGATTAAATAAACTCCAAGTATAGATGGTTCCAAGACCCATTTGTACAATGATGGTCCCCAACACAATAAGCCAGCGGTTCATTTTTGTAGGTGCAGATGTTGATTCAGGTGTTGATGAAACGGATGAAATTGTTGCTTTCATCGTGATCTCCCCTTTGCCGATGTCATATACATGAATGCGTTCACAAGCTAATCATACATGAAAGGGGATTCATTACACCGTTTTGAGCATGAGTTGCATCAGATGCGGAATGAAATGCTTCTAGATGCGCATGAGTTGCCTGAATTCTTTGACCTTGCCACGACTCACGGGCACTTCAGCTTCCAAATCGCGCAGACGGAGCAGATACGTATTGTTGAACCAAGGTACAATTTCACGGATTTGCGACAGATTTACGACGTACGAACGGTGGCAGCGAAAGAACGTATCCTGTGGCAGACGGCTGTGAAAATCCGATATGCTCACTGGCATGGTGAACTCCCCATTTTTGGTATATACCTTCGTCACTTTCTCTTGTGCTTCCGCATAGTAGATATCTGCCGTATCCGTAACAATAATATTGTCATTCCGCAGCAAATTAATTCTTCTATCTGTATGGGAATTCGTATCTCGTTCTCGTACCAGTTCACCATGCGCAGCAGATCCGTCCGCCGTAGGGGCTGGTCCATCCTCAACATGTTGCTCCACCGGCGCATGATCACGTTTGAATGCGAGCTCCAGCTTATGGAGCATTGCAGCAATTCGTTTCTCGTCATACGGCTTCAGAATATAATCAAATGCCTCCAACTCAAAGGCTTCCGCTGCATGTTCCTTATACGCCGTCGTAAATACAATGTAGGGTTTCGTTGCAAACTTCCCAATATGATGGGCCAGCATCATACCGTCCAGCGAGGGAATATTGATATCAAGGAAAATGACATCTACTTCTTGTTCCTGCAAAAATTTCAGTACATCCAGCCCGTCTTCAAGGCGGTCCACAACTTCAATCTGACTATGTTCCTGGATTAAATAATTCAATTCCTCACTTGCCAGAATCTCGTCTTCCACAATAAGAGCTCTCATTGATCCATCATCACCTTGTTACGACATCTCCTTTGGGCACATCAAATAAAATATCCGTTCCTTGTTCCAGCCTTGTAATGGTTACACCTTGTCCGTAGATAAGCTTGACCCGGCGATGCACATTATATAGCCCGATCTGGTTACCAGGCATGCGGTCATGGTAAACACGTTCAATTATATCTGCACTGATTCCTGCTCCTGTATCACTGACACTGATTCGCACAAACTCCGGATAATCCTGTACCCGAATTCGAACAGTCCCAGGTCCTTTGACCTTGAGAATGCCATGAATAATTGCATTTTCGACGAGCGGCTGGATAACAAGACTCGGAATATGCACCGCGACCTCATCAATGTCATAGATCACGTTAAGTCGGCTACCAAAGCGAGCTTTCTCAATCTCTACATAATTACGGACCTGCTCCAGTTCCTTATGAATATCAATTAACTCATCCGACAGCTCCAGATTGTAACGCATGTACCCCGATAGATTCACAATCAGCTCCCGCGCTCGATCCGGTTTGGTTCGGATGGACGAAGCAATCGCATTTAGCGCATTAAACAGAAAATGAGGATGAATGGTTGTCTGTAACGCACGTAGCTCCGCTTTGTTGGCAGCAGCCTTGATCTCTTCTACCCGCGATACTTCCATCTGGGTTGAGATGATCTGCGATAGACCTACAGCCATTGTTTGTAATGGATACGTAATTTTGTACGCTTTGCGATAATAAATTTTCAGCGCACCTGTAATGTCTCCTCGTTCTTTGAGCGGAATGATTAACAGCGAGTGGATATCGGGTGTTTTTTCATCAATCACATCATTACTGATCGTAATCTCCCCGCTGGATATCGTCTTCTTGGTCATCTCACTTATAATCTCATTACCGATATGATATCGTTCCTCACCAAATCCTACATACGCCAGTACATTCCGGGTATCCGTAATTGCAACCGCATCGGCCTGAATATCCTCCTGAATAATCCGGCAGATTTTACGCAGAGAATCCTCATCAATCGAACGGAAATAAGGCAAGGTTTTGTTTGCAATCTCCAGTGCCAGCTTCGCCTGACGAGCTGCAATCATTTCCTTTTCCCCTTCAACACTCTGCACCAAGAGCACAATCAGCCCAATGTTGACTTCACCCAGAATCATAGGAAGCGCAATCTGCGACACAATATCAGCACCCAGTGGATCGGGATAGGAAAATAGCAGGATTAATAACATCGTGAGCGCTTCACAGATCATTCCGGCACCAATACCGATAATCCATCGCTTGGGCTTGGGCGTGTACTTATGTATATATCCGGAGACCAGACCCGCCAGGATACTTGTGATCAGACACGGTATAGCTGTGACTCCATCCATATCAATCAAATACCGATGTACCCCTGAAACAATCCCCGTAATAATACCCACAGGCGCTCCGAACAAAATACCACCCGATAACACGGCGATGATCCGTACATTCACCAGTGAACCTTCAACATTAATGCCCGTATATGTCCCGAAAATGGCAAAAGCACAGAATAACAAGGTAACCGCAATAGACTCCTGCCACCTTAATTTCCCCTTTTGCAGAATCTGCCTAAACCTTGGCACCCTCGACAGAAAGAATAAAAATATAATCAACAGCGCCGCCCGTTCAAATAAACCTAGCAGCATCGTAAACATTTCCAATCGTACTTCCTCCACATCTGTTTGAAAAATAAAATGCATACCGACACAGCCACGCCTTTTTGACTTAAAATCCAGGACATTAATCCATAAGGCTCGTATGCTCGTATGCTCGTATGCTCGTATGCTCGTATGCTCGTATGCTCGTATGCTCGTATGCTCGTATGCTCGTATGCTCGTATGCTCGTATGCTCGTATGCTCGTATGCTCGTATGCTCGTATGCAACAGTTTACCGCTCCCCCCGGAGGAAAGCAAAGTCCATCCTGTGAAAATACATCAACTATATTGCACCAAGCACACCATAGTTCACCTTAACTTCTATGAAAATATCCGACTTCAGAAAAACCTATGTTATAATTAGTTGTCATGTTATTCCAATTATTGAGTGAAATTAATTACAGAAAGGTGTTCATGCATGCTTGCAATTCTACTTTTAGGTTTGCTTCTGCTTTTTAGTTTTCTATGGTTTACCCTATACTTTATCTCCAAACGAAGCCATCATCTCGATTGCTCATCGGCGATTGTCCTGCGAATAATCTTAAGCATCTCAACTCTGACACTCATCGTTCAAGTCTACAACCTTAAAGGAAACCCATATAACTTTATTTTAATATTCGTATTTATCGCTTCATTAATAGCCACTCGTTCTTTTAACGGTACGAACAAAAACAGATAAATAAAAACAATAGGCATGGCTGGCTCTATAGTTCAATCCTGAAACTAATCCAAAAAGGCCAACCAGACGTACCTGATTGACCTCAAGTCCAAAATTCATGAAAAATTTCGCCTGATAAAATAACTTGGTGTGCAGCTCCAAGCATGGCAATAACTGTTGACCAAATTGCTGCCATAAGGAGAATACGTTTTGTCGTCCGGGTCGTAGAGCTCCCAGAAAGTGTCCGCTCCATCCTTCAGCATACCGCCCCAATACCTTCGGATCTGCTCCAGTGCCTGCTCCTTTTCCCCACACATTATTAATGCATCAACATAATGATGAACCATGTACGGCGTGGTCATGCCAATAGCTTCTTCGTTACTCATTAACCGATCAAGTAATTGCCGGGAAGCTGGAGCATCCATGACCTCAGCCAGTACCATCCATACTTGCGATGCCCAGGATACCTGTCTTTTTTCACCACTGACGAAAAAGCCCTGCTCACCATCCCACAGATATGTGTGGGCTGCTTGCTCAGCGTCTTTGATGTGTGCGTTAATCCATTGCTCATACTCCGGCAACTCTAGTTCTTTGGCAATCGACCTTCCCCTTTTCATACTATAGATGAGAACTGCCTGAGCACCGGCCTGTTTATTTAGTTCTTCATGCCAGTCCAGAAAACAATACCATGTATCGTCATCCCTTACGATGCCCCGCTCATCAAGTCGTTTAAGCCCAATCTCAATCTGTTCTCTAGCCACCGGCCAAAGTTCTTCCAACGTTTCCCTGTCCTTGGTAGCTTCAAAATAGTCCCATAATGTCGCAATAAAGAACAACGCATAGTCATATAGGTAAATGTCGTCCACGTACGGTTCTGGTTGTTCGTACAAACAGGCTCCTACCTGGCCGCCTTCCAGTCTCGTTCCGGCAAAGAGATACAAACAGCGCTTGACGAGATCATTACAGCCGAATGTTTCATAATTGACGAGGGCCTGAAGGCGAAGATCTCCGATCCATAAACGTCGATCGCGCTTCGGTCCATCTTCGAATACCGTCTGCATGCAATCCCGGAGTGTCTTCACGGACACGCGATCTATTTCCAGCAGCTCCTTGTCGATACCTTCAGGCAATTGAGGTACTGCCCCTATGTCTGCTGAAGTCACCGTCAAGCAATATATATCGTTAATTCGAATATCGTAACGGATCGACGTTTCTACCACCTCGATTTTCAGATACCGAAAGGCATATCGACGGTTCAGTGTTAGCGTGCCAGGTAACACATCCATAGTCACGATCTCGTCCTGAAGCCATGAACGGCTAAGCCAGCCCGAATATTCTGCAAAATTCTCACCGACCTCACAGGGCATTTCTCCAAATGTGAGCTTCAACCTGAGAGGTGCATCTGCATTGCTGCGTTCGTTAAGAAGCGACAAGGTCAGATAACCGACGAGATGCTCCCCGAAATCCAGCGTAACACTGTCTCCCTTGCACAACACTTGATCAGATAGTTGTTCTGCTAAGCCGAGTGGTTCGATACGCCACCCCTGAAAAGCCGACGCATCCGGAACTGCGCTCACGATATGTTCCGGATAGACCTTTTGCTGGTGAAGCTCCGGCATTAGACGCTGTGCTTTTTCCAGCCAGGCATTGTTTATCACTTTTTCATTCATTGCAGTGTCCTCCTTAACCTTTGACCGCCCCAACGGTCATACCACCGATAAAATATTTTTGCAGGAACAAGAACGCCAGCAGCAACGGTAGTGCGCACAGAAAGCACGCTGCAAACAGGACATTCCACTGCGTGGGATTTTGCTGATCGCCCAAAAATCCGAGCATGGCCAGTGGTAACGGTGAATCTCCTGCGCTGGAAATAAAGATCATATTGAAGAAATAATCGTTCCAGATCCAGACACCTTGTGTAATAATGACCGAAACCGTTACCGGAATGAGTAAGGGGAACACGACGGTCCAGAACCGTTGGAATAATCCCGCCCCGTCGATGTGCGCCGCTTCTTCTACCTCCTCAGGCACACCGCTTCGAATGAAGCCCGTGTACAGGAAAGTTGAAAACGGCAAACTGCACGTAATGAACATGAAAATAGGCGTATATTGATTTGTTGGAATATGCAGTGCATTGATCATTTGCACGATCGGTATCAATACCATTTGCGCAGGTACCACGAGTCCGGACAAAAAAAACAAATACATGAACTTGCTTAGCTTTGTTTTCAAACGGGCCATCGGGTAGGCCGCCATCGCCGCAAACAGGACAACGAACACGACTGATACGCCGGTTAACACCACGCTGTTCCATAGCGCTTCCGGAAAGTGCATGCGGTCGAAGGCAGCCTTGTAACTTGCAAAGGACATCTCCCGGAACAGGACCAGCGGATTTGTGTTGTTGCTTGGATCTCGGAGTGATGTCGAAAAGGCAATAATTAACGGAATCAGGTTTAACGCCATCACCAACAACACAACGACCTGAACGGACCCTTTCCCCAAAACTTTACGAAGCGTCATGCCGACACCTCCCGTTTGTTCATTTTCAGGACAAAAACAGCGGTAATGACGATAATCACGGCAAAGGAAATAACGCCAAGAGCCGAAGCTTTACCAAAGAGTTGTTCGGTAAATGCCATCTTGTAGATGGTATAAATCAGTGTGTTGGTAGCCGTGCCGGGACCGCCATTCGTCATGATAAACGGGAAGTCGAACGCTTTGAGTCCATTGATCAAACTTAACGTCACGTTAATTGTAATCGCTGTTGCCAGTAATGGAATCTTCACATGTCGCAGCAATCTCCATGAGCCGCAGCCATCAATCCGTCCTGCTTCCAAAAGGTCGCTTGGAACAGTCTGTAGTCCTGCAAGGAAGATAATCATTGTCGTTCCGATCGTCTTCCAGATCTCCACGAAGATAATAGAATACAGTGCGGTCGAGTAGTCACCCAGGAAATTCAGTTCATTTGCGATACCCAGTTTATCGAGAAAGGAAGAAATCAGCCCGTAATCCGGCATATAGACGTAGCTCCACAAAAAGCCGACGACAATCGCACTGAACAATGTGGGAATATACGCCAGGGAACGGTAAATCCCGGTTCCTCTTATTTTCATATTTAACAGCAAAGCCATTGCCAAACCGATGATATTGCCAGCTATGACGGTGACGAATGTATAGATCAGTGTATTTTTTAAAGAAATGCCTAGGATGTCGCTCCGGAACAATTCCTTATAGTTGTCGAAACCGATATAGTTATAGGCTTGGGCGTACCCGTTATAGTCCGTTATACTGTACTGGAACAACCGCAGGATCGGGAAGATCCAGAAGGTCAGGTAGAAGATCAATGCCGGCAAAGCAAACCAGTACATGGACTTTTTCATTACAGTAGAGCTCATCCTGCTCCATCCTTTCCAAGAGGGCCTGCGGCAAGGGAGAAGGACAATCATTCTCCCCTTTACAGCAGACAGCATCGTTTTGTTCTAGTTTTTCCACAGCTCTCTAAACTTGGTTTCCATGGCGTTTGCCACATCTTCTGGTGTTGTTTTCTGTCTAGCAATAATCTCGGCAAACTTTGCTTGCATGACGTCCGATACTCCTGCTGGCCACATCTGGTTGCTGAAGTAGATGGAATTTCCAGTTTGTTGATAATTGTCATTCACTTCCTTGAACAATTCATTTTCAAGTTCTACGTCCTTATACACGCTGATGGAACTGTTGGCTTCCACAAATGCTTTGAACAGATCGGATTCACCATCGAACAGGTAGTTCAGTACTTCCTTGGCTGCATCCAGGTTTGCCGATTTGGCGTTCAAAGCGTATCCGGCAGATGTTGCAGCAGATACAAACACCGGCTGTTCCGGCTCGTTACCTGGCAATGAAGCGAATCCGCGAGTAAATTCGGCAGCGCCTTTGGACGTCATGGAGGCATAATCCCATGTTCCCGTAAAGGTCATGGCTGCTTTCCCGTCGATAAACAACTGTGCAGATTGGGCACTGCCAATACCAAGCGAGTTTTTAACGACGTAGTTGTTATCATAGAGCTCTTTGTATTTCGATATCGTTTGAACCCACTTTGGATCAGTCAGCGATTTTTCGCCGTTCTGCAGTTTGACATCAAAATCCAGCTCATTCGGATACACGACATTGGCTGCAATCGGATACATACCAAATTGGATCATCCAAGGGTCCTTGTCACCCATTGCAATTGGTGTTACGCCCGCTGCCTGCAACTTTTGGCATAAGTCCAGGAACGAAGGCCAATCCTTCGGAAACTCGGAATATCCGGCCTGCTGTAACAACTCCTTGTTGTAATAAACGCCGAGGAAGTCTAGTCCTTTGGCCACTCCATAAGGTTTTCCCTCATAGGACATATCTGCCTTCGCACCTTGGCTGATGTTGTCCCAGAACTTCAGATCGGATAGATCAGCAGCAAATCCTGCCTTTGCGAAATCATTGACGCCGCCAGCTGCATTCTTTGGAAAAATCAAGAACATATCCGGCCCCTGTCCAGCCGCAAGCTTGGTACGTACGGATGTATTGTACTGATCATCAGGCAATTTCTGCACTTCAAGGGTAATGTTCGGAAACTTCTCTTTTACCAGACGCGGCAAGATTTCCAACTCGAAATCCTCTCCATCAGACGCCTTGTTTCCCGATAGCATCATCGTCAACGTAATCGGCTTTCCTGATTCATCTGAACTCCCGTTGCTAGTATCCGTACCGCTCCCCTCCTGACTACCGGAGCTGCATGCGCTCAGAAACATCATGAGGAGTACCAAAGTTAAAGGCAACAATCGTTTTCTATTTTTCATCTTGTCATTCCCCCGATTCATGTTTATTCTTGCTTTGTGCACATTCTCATCATACGGTGGGCAAAAGTGCATTTGCTTTGGCTCGTATGGTGCACTATTTTTAGAATTGACAAATGGCGGGAGGAGCACGTATGATTCTGTTCAACATCAAAACTAAACTTTTTCTGGTTCTCGTCCTCGTATCGATCGTGCCAATTATCGTTGTTTCTGTCAGTTCCTATCGCAGTTACACGAAGCTGGTGAATGAGCAGACCTCTCTCGTGACGTCGACAACTATAGGCAATTCGGTCAAGAGCATGGAGGAAATTTTGCAGAACATCGACCGGATCTCTGTCACACTCCTTCAGCAGTCTTCCAATGCAACCGCTTACAGCACTGTGAGTGATGAACTAATCAAGTTGAATGGTACCAACGATCAATATGAAATCTTCATGATCCGCAGCAAATTGAAACTGATCTTTGAAAACATTCTGCTTGGTTACAATTACATCAATGGTTTGTACCTTTTCACACCTGATGGCAAATGGATAAGTTATGGCAGTAGCGGCACTGACCTACGCCTCGATTATGTCGCACTTCGCGATGAGTGGTATCTGGATACGATCCAGCGTAAAGGCGATTTGTATATTGGTGAAGTTGGCGTCAAACCTTACATCATTAACGCCAAGGAATCCATTGGCTTCTCCAGAGCTCTTTACGATCCCAACAACAACGAGTTCCTAGGCGTGTTTATGCTGGATTGCAGTATGAACATTTTTGACGGTCTAAAACGTAATCCGGCACCAAGCTTGTCCAATCTATATCTAGCGAACGACGCTGGCGAGATCCTGTACTCCAGCGACGGAAGTAGAGTTCGCACGCCTCTCTCCGATACTCTGGCTGCGGCAACGCATCAAGTCGGCAACAGTTCACAGTACAAATTCATCCAAGATAACATGATGACGGTAATTCAAAAGGTTCCCGGCCGCAATTGGAACGTGATTGCCAACATCTCTATGGATCGGCTGTATGAGGAGTACAACATCTCGCAAAAGTTGCTGTTATACGTGGCCATAAGTTGTGCCGTCATTTTCCTTCTACTTTCCTTTTTCTTGTCCAATCTGATCACCAAACCCATCATCGAATTGACCAAACTGATGCGCAAAACCAAATCTCATCGTTTTGTGACCATCAAGCCTCAAGTAACGAGGCAAGTCGACGAGATTGGAATCCTTTACCATGAGTTCAACAAAATGATGAAAGACATCGATACGCATATCCGAGAGAGTTACCAGAATAAAATCCTCATGCTGGACTCCCAGATGAAGGCATTGGAAGCACAGATCAACTCCCATTTCCTCTACAATACGCTGGAGTCGATTAATAGCATTGCCGAGATCGAAGAAGTTGAGAGTATTGTGGTGATGACCAAGTCACTCGGGGACATGTTCCGCTACAGCATCAAAACGGACAGCGAGCTGGTCGCGGTCAGCGAAGAAATTCAGCATGTAGAAAACTACATGGCCATCCAGCAGATTCGGTATGGTGACAAGTTCGCGTTCAACCTGAATTTGGACCCGGAAATTCGGAGTCGTCGCATGCTGAAACTTCTGTTGCAACCACTCGTGGAAAATGCCATCTATCACGGGTTGGAGAACAAACGTGGGAAGGGTTCCGTTACCATTACCGGGTTGTTTCAGGGGGACAGCATCGTGTTCGAGATCTGGGACGATGGCGTGGGCATGTCCTCAACGCAAGCGGAAGAACTTCGACAATTGCTCCAGCAGCCACCTGAATTCGTCGCCGTTGGTCAAAGGCATAAACAAAGCATCGGCATCAAAAACGTGCATTCACGAATTGCTTTGTATTACGGAGAGGGTTACGGCCTTTCGTTTCATACCGATTTGAATACAGGAACTCGAATTACACTCGAAATTCCGGCCAATTGGGAAAAGAGGTGACCAAGAAATGTATACGTATATCGTTGTGGACGATGAACCCTTGATCCGCAAAGGTTTGTTGAAAAAAATCGGGAATTTTGAGCACTCGCTTGAACTCTTAGGCGAAGCAGATAACGGGGCAGATGCCTTGGCTTTGATTGAATCGTTCAAGCCGGACATTATCTTTACGGACATGCGCATGCCTGAGGTCGACGGCAAGCTGTTGATCAGGACAGTATGCCAGCAATATCCGCGTATCAAGTTAATTGTCATTAGCGGACATACCGATTTTGATTATATGCAGGAGGCCATCTCTGCGAAAGTTGTAAATTACCTGCTGAAGCCTTTTAGCCGGGATGAGATCCACGGTACGCTTCACCAAGCCATCCAAGCCATCGAACAGGAGCGCTCTCTTCAGCGGGAAGTCGTTCTAAGAGAAGTAGAAACGGAGCAGATGAAAAGGGATGCAGACATGCAAGCCTTCCTGAATTATGTGCTGGCTCCCCATTCATCCATCAAAACACCTGTGTTCCGCTCTGCGGAATTTGCCGCCATCATGGCATCTGACCAGTTCATTTTATTGACGATTTATGGTCCTCAACCGCTTACAGCACAGCAACTACCTACCTTTTCGAATGGCCTGTACATTCCTCATCCACAAACGGATCAAGTACTGTTTTTCCTGATGCATGATCTGGATTGCTCAGGCCAGCTTGATTTGCAGAAAATGGCGGAACAAACTGCGAGTATCATTTTGACCAAATCCGAAACTACGGATTGTTGTGTGGGGATCAGCTTGCCTCATACAGGCATTGGTGGGGTCCGAGAAGCTCATCATCAAACGATCCTTGCGTTGGACGAACGAGCCATTACCGATTTTGGCAAATGTTACGTATTTTCACGGGAGCAATTTCCTTTACATCAACTGAAGTGGGCTCGAACATATGAACTGTTATTTTTTATAGAGAGCGGGAATGTGCCGAAGGTGGAAGAGCTCATCACCGATTTCTTTGCTTTCTACATACGCCAGCCTGACGCTTTGCTTGCCCACCTGAAAGAGCAGTGCAGAGACATTATCACGGAAACCAAACGGCTGCTGAGTAACTATATCCAGAACGGAGGTAACAGTAGCGCCTCTTCCAGCTTGGAGGCCGTCCTGAACGTCTCGTTCGATATGGAGTGCATTAGGCATTACATGGTAAAGGTGCTGACGGGAACAGCTCTTCTGCTTAAGGAAGACAACCCCTACGCATCAGATCAAGTGATCGACAACGTCAGGACATATATCGATAATCACTATACCAAGGATTTAACGCTGGATTGGGTATCGTCCCTGTTCTACCTGAACCCGAGTTACCTCAGTCATTTATTTAAAGAAAAGACATCCGAGAACTTCACTGATTACGTAAACAGACTACGGATCAGGCAAGCCAAGCAGCTCTTAACGAGCACAGACGATAAAATCTATCGGGTTGCCAAACAGCTGGGTTACGACAATCCAAAATATTTTTTTCGGGTGTTTAAAAAATTGACCGGTTGGACTCCAGAGGAATACCGAAAGCAACACAAATCCTTCACCGCAAACAACAAGGAACCAGGCCATGTATGATGGCCCAGTTCCTTGTTTTCGTTGTTCTGGTTCTTAGTGATCCAACCGTTCTATTATCCGGTCATGCACACGGACAATAACAGTTGCAAGTTGTGCCCGTGTAAGGGTGCTCTGTGGTTGTAACAGTTTATCCGGCGTACCTTGGAATATACCAAGCTGAATGGCCGTTGCCATGACTGCCCGGTTATTTGGTGTCAGCTGGACCTGATCCTTAAAATCTTCCAGCCATGATTCAACCTCTGCTTCTGGCAGTTTCGTATCCACTCCAGACAAGTTCAGCGCACGAACGAGCACCATTGCCATGTCCTCACGTGACATTGGGGCATTTGGCAGGTACTGCCCTTCTTCCATCAGGCCATATTCCTTGGAGGCTCGCAAAATCGGATCAAACCATTTCTCGTTTGCTGCCGCTCCCATCGGTTCAATTCCTAACGCATTCAATGCAGCCATCAACGTTTGGGCTGATGTTGTCGTTCCTTGGGGTTGCATGCTGCGTTCCGATACGCCATTGATCAACAGCAAGCTGTTGGCTTTAGCTATATCTTTGGCATACCAGGCTGAAGGCTTAACATCAACAAATTCGCGGAGCGAGTGAATTGCAACGTACGTTCCCCCTTGGTTTAGCAGTACTTTCCATACCTTGTTTCCGTTTGTGTCTTTGGTCAACACGCCAGGCACCGGCGTAAGTTGGCCTCCTGCTCCAACATATGCGATTGCTGTGGAGTTTGCAGCTACGACATCGTTAACAGGCAGCGCTGCAATGACATACGTGTTCTGCTTATCTTTGATGGATACGTTCCATGGATCACCGATGACCCGGATGCCAGATGAGCGGATACTTGCTGCCTTAGCTTGATCAGCAACATCCCCCGTTTGCACGGTCACGACAGTAGAAACATTGCCCTCCGAATCCGTTTCGCCTTCAGTCTCGGACCCGGATGCTGGTGGCTTAACAGGAGTTCCAACACTACCTGATCCAGGCGTGCTTGGCGAATCAGGATTCGTTCCTGGATTTGTGCCTGGATTTCCTGGATTTGTTCCCGGCTCTTTCAACGTAAATGACAAACTGTCAATCCGAAGATCCGGTTCATGAAACACCAGATACAGATCATGTACGCCGCTCACGGCAGCAGAAATATCCGCCTCTACGTCAACGTACCCTAATTCCTTGACCGTTACGTTAGCATTGCTAATCTTGTAGGAGACAGGTTCTGTCACTGGTACGTTCCATACAGCAAGCGGTGCGGTATCGAGCGCATCCGCATGCAACGAGATCGTGCCACCTTGCACATTAGATGCGACAGTTGCCCTAACCTTCTGCGCACCTGTCAGGTCAGCCTTAGGCAACGCGATCCACGATCCATTTTGTTTGGACCGAACTGCGTAATAACCTCCAACAATCGCTTTGGCTTTTAATTGAGCTGCCGTGCGTTCCTTGGACACTTCGTGGTAAACGACTTCATTTGAAGCAAACGCATGATCAAATACATTTATGGGTTGGGTAAGGGGTAAGGTCGCAATCGACTTCCCACCAATGCTTAATGCCTTCGATACTTGCACGTCTGCATCCGCTGCCGAGGTCCCAATCATGAATTCATAACTGCCCTGTTCAACGATCCATTCACTCCGATTCACATCCCATAATGCCAGCGTTTGTGGATCAACTTGCAACAGGACTTCTTTTGTTTCACCCGGAGTGAGATGAATCTTCTCAAATGAAACCAGCTTCTTTTTAGGCCCATGTGCGCCGTATGCAGAGTTGCTGTTACGGGTGTACAGCTGCACAACCTCGGAAGTGGCTACGTCTCCTGTATTGGTTACGCGGACCGACACCGTGAATGGTTCATCTCCCGTTACAGAAGACGATACGGTCAGGGAATCGTACGTAAAATCAGCATATGATAACCCGTAACCAAACGGATAGGTCACTGTGGCATCTGTATACATATAAGTCAACTCAGATTCAATGGGGTCTGCATTCGTCATATCAACCGTAAATCGGGGGTCAATGTCGTCAAGACCAGTAGAATTCCCTTCTGGTACGACATAAGAACTAATAGATGGAAAAGCATCCATGCCTGCATACCATGTGGACGTCAGGCGGCCTGTCGGCGCGTAATCTCCGTACAATACCTGGGCCAGAGCATACGAATCGTATTGACCGCCATATGGCTGGTAAACGATCGCCGAGACGTTAGGGTTGTTCTGAATGCGCTCCATGTTTACAGGGAAGCTCGATTTAACCACGACAACGGTTTTCTTACCCTGGGTTGCAAAGGCAGCAGATACTTTGTCGACCAGTTCATAATCAGACTCGCCCATATCGAGGGTAGACCGGTCGTTACCTTCTCCTGCGCTATGTCGTGGAATTGCGCCGACAAAGACGATGGCATAATCGTCTTCCGTGGCTCTTGCTACTGCCTCTTCGCCCACGTTCTTCACCACGGTCTTCTCAAACTTCACCTCGTCCGGGCGATTCGCAGCGCTATCCTTGCTTCCCAGTGGAGATGATGCTGTTACGAGCTTGCCAGCGTCATCTACCTGGATGAAGCGCCCGTTGGCGTAATACCAATTTGTAAAGTCACCAGAGAATCCTGTACGGTACCCATTGGTAACAATAGACATTGAGCCATCCTCGTTCGTTTCCATTCGTAATGTTGGGGGTATGGCACTCGTATCACCCATCATCTCAGGAAGGTTCCAATCATTGTTCGTCAGATTGAGGCTGGTACGATCCGTATTGCCAACTGCTGCATGATTGGTCGCAGGGGAAGTCACCCAACGCTGGTTATACAGCGACAATAAACTTGAACCCGCCTGACCCCAATCGTACACTCGGAACAAGTGGGAGAAACTGGTCTCATCTGGGGCATCCGACGTTGTGATGAGCTGAGCTCCCTCCGTGCCTGCATTTGGACTATACACGTCCGCTGTGACCGTTTGTTGATTCGCTTTAGAGGTTAGTGCAATGACTTCATTTCCTGGGGCATAGTTTACGTTATTGCTGCCATTCATTTTAATGATTGAGAGCAGTGGAGATTCACCGGCGTTTTCCACCGTAGGTGTCGCGCCAACTGAATACGTCGTCTTGAAGCGTGCGTCGGCATACACCCCAGAAACAGCAGCGTCATTTCCTTTTTCCAGCGGAAGTGTGCCGTCATTTTTCAACAAAACAACGCTCTCCTGTGCCGCTTGAAGTGCTATTTCCTGATGGTTCACTTGGTTATAATCGGAAGGCGGAGACGTCCTGACATCCCTTGCTTCCTGGGCAAAAGGATAGTTTTTCGGTATGCCCTGCTCATCAGTTTCATTAAAAATCCCCAAACGTACCAGCTGGTTTACATGTGGTCTGGCTGCTTCTATAAGTTCTTCCTCGGTGATTCCATATTCCCCTTGCTCTACAAGCGCCACCAGATCGGTCACATCCGCAGGTGTCGTCCCTGACGGCCGACCCGCATTCGCCTGAGCAAGCGCCATGAGAACGGTTGCATGACCGCGGTCCACGGCATAGCGGTCGTCATATCCATTTCCGAGTTGGTTCGCGTTGGATACAATTGCATCTCCATTGAAATCGGGCGAGCTGTATACGCCATATTTGGCGTCCAAATTGGCTAATAATTGTAGCGGGGAAAGGATGTTTGGAATGCCGTTAGTCCGGCCATAAGATGTCATTGTGCCCGCCAGCGCACCTGATTCAAATCCAGGGAGCGCAGCTCTGGTTTGGTACTCAAACAATGAACGCGCGCTTGCACTGTTATTCGCTGTCTGCCTGAACCACTGCGCGTTATATACGGAGTAATGCTTTGTCCCCACCGCAGCCCTCATCCAGAATCCATCTTCGCTGGTGGACTGATCAATTCCGCTAAGACCCGAAGCCATCTTGTCGATCAAGACTCCGGCCATATTGGGATCTTCAGAGAATCCTTCATCGAAGCGACCGCTAAGCGGATTGATACGCATATCACTGACCACACTGAACGCCACGCTGAGGGAAGGATCATTGCCCCCATGAATGTTGGATTCGCCCTGCTTGACCTTTAATTTGCTGATTTTCTCGTTCCCCATCACTTCACCGATATCGGACAAAAGTTCTTTGTTCCAGCTCTGTCCCATGCCAATCAGAGCAGGAAAATCGGTCGAGACACCCTGAACATTATCTGCAGCAGATAACGCACCGGGAATGACCTTGCCCGCATGTTTCCCCTGCTTCAATGTGTAATGGTTTCGCGAACCCGTCACATAAACGGCTGGACCTTCGAGGCCAGTGTATTCGAAATAGGTGTCTACGTATGCATCCAGATGCGCTGGCACGCCATCAAATAATGGCATCCCGTCAAAGACACCTCCCTGCTGAGTTTGGAACTTTAAAGTACTTGTCGTAGATGCTGATAGTGGCGTCGCTCCCCAGGACCCCCATGTCAGACTGACCACGGTGATGATGGCAATCACTTTACCGCCAATCTTCTGCTTGAAACCTCTAGTCAAAGTCAATGTTAACCCTCCCCTATTTGTAATCGCTTACAATTTGGTACTCACTCATTATAGTTGGAGGAATGGTACATTTTGTTTATGGGTTGAGGTACAGTATTTTTAGATATTACGGTTATGTATCGTTAAAGGATAAATTTGGATTCATATTAAATATAAGCCTCATACTCCACCCATCACTGTACTAAGATGCTCGATTTAACCAACAAAACTACTCAATGAAAAATTTTGTTTTTGCGGTAACACAAGCCAGGTCATGGGTCATTTCGATAACTACAACGAATATTCAACCGAGTACTGCCACAAGGCTTGTCCCTGGTTATTCAATCAAAAGGGCGTTCCATAAGTCATCTTCCTGACTTATAGAACGCCCCACCCACTAAAATTACTTCATAAACATTCGATGTAATTTGGTTTTTTATAAAATGAACTCCAGCTACACAGTAACGGAGAGTGCAGAACCAATCTGAAGAAGCGAAGCGCTCGCCTTTATCCCCGGATTTTACCCTTTCAAAGGGTGATTCAAAAAAATCCGGGGATAACAGCGATCGAAAGATGGTACTGCACTCGTAGTGGCCACGTGTAACACCCTGTAGTTCATTTTACCCCACCCAACATTACATCGAATCCCTACCTAAACATCCCCCACAGCTTAATCAAATGAAACGTATTGTTTGGATCAATCTTCTGCGCGAGCACAAAAGCAACAAACTGCTCCTCCTGCGCCGGAGAGAAATTCTCATTCATAATAACTGCCGAAGACTTGACCAACCTTCTGACCTTGGCCTTATCTTGCAGATCAGACTTGGTCACGCCATCAATCAACTTTTTGATACGCTCTTTGACAGCGGGATTTTTCATCTTTAATTTGATCCGCTCCACCAGCTGCGGACTAATTCCATATTGTTGATAACCCAAAACACATAGCACCTCCCAAAAGAATGAACTCACTTCTTATTCATATGTCGGGAGGGCTTGTACACTTGTCTTTTTTTACAAAGGTAATACGAAAAACTCGCTATTATGGCAAGCTCTAGTCAATCAAATCACCCTTGAATACTTGCTGTTGCTGTAGGAAATCACGCAGAGGTGCATAGTCCATAGAGGTCCAGAAGGTCGCATCCTCAATTAAGTGGGTCACGTCATCTCTGGCTTGTTCGAGCACAGCAAAATCGGCAACCATATCGGCAAGACGGAACTCGGGTAATCCGCTCTGCTTCGTACCAAAGAAATCCCCCGGACCCCGGAGATCCAGATCCCGCCGGGATACCTCGAATCCATCCTCAGTTTCCGTCATGACCTTCATGCGTTCCTGTCCAACCTCCGTCTTGGGATCAGCAATGAGTACACAATAGGAAGCATGCGCACCACGACCGACCCGACCACGAAGCTGATGCAGCTGGGAGAGACCGAAACGATCCGCGTCCATAATGACCATCAACGTGGCATTTGGCACATCGACCCCAACCTCGACAACGGTGGTGGAGACAAGCAACTGAATATCATTGCTATAAAAGTCCCGCATCATCTCTTCTTTCTCCGCAGCCGTCATCCGGCCATGCAACAGACCTACACGATATTTTGGAAAGTTCTGCTGCATCTGCACATGCAGATCAATGGCATTCTGCACATCCAGCTTCTCCGACTCTTCAATGAGCGGACAGATCAGATAAGCCTGACGTCCCTGATCCACTTCTCTCGAGATAAAACCGAGCACCCGCTCCATCATATCGTGTTTGACCCAATACGTGGAGATGGGAATCCGCCCTTTCGGACGCTCTGAGATCGTGGATACCTCAATATCCCCAAAAGCTGTAATGGCCAGTGTCCGCGGAATAGGCGTTGCCGTCATCGTTAACACATCCGGATTATATCCTTTGCGTCGTAAAACGCTGCGCTGATTCACCCCGAAGCGATGCTGCTCGTCCGTCACCACAAGACCCAGATCACGGAAGAAAACATCTTCCTGAATCAGGGCGTGTGTACCCACCACGATATCAATCATGCCCATTTGCAATGAGGCGATCAGATCTTTACGTTTGCGTCCATTTACACTGCCCGTTAACAGCCCTACGGTTACCCCAAACGGTTCAAACAGCTTTTGCAGTGACCGCATATGCTGCTCCGCCAGAATCTCCGTAGGCACCATCAGAGCCCCTTGGAATCCAGATCGAACAGTCGTGTATAGTGCAATTGCCGCAATAACCGTTTTGCCCGATCCTACATCACCCTGCAATAACCGATTCATTGCATAGGGGGAACGCATATCATGCAGAATTTCAAGCTCCACCTTTTTCTGAGCATCTGTCAATTCAAAAGGTAAACTGCGTACAAACTCACGAATCGTCGTATTGTCCGTGGTATGCACTACACCATCCATGCGATTTCGGTTGAGCGCACGATACGCCTGCATTTTCAACTGGAACAGAAACAGCTCTTCATACACCATCCGCTGTCTGGCCTGCTGACCTTCCCGGTTGTCCTGTGGACGATGAATTCCAGCAATCGCTTGTTTACGAGGCATCAAGCTGTATTTCTTCATCAAGGACTGAGGCAGAATCTCAGGAATCATATCTCCGAATTGAATTAATCCCTGATTGATCGTTTTCCGCATCCATTGTTGCGTCAGTTTGCCGGTTACCGAATATACAGGTTGCAGTGTACCTGAACGCCCATCGCCTTTATCAGGGAACTCCGAGTCAGTCACGGTCATCTGCATGCGTTTTTGTTCCCATTTTCCCGTAATCACAATCTCCCGATTGGGTGTAAGTTGTTCTTTGAGGAAATGGCGATTGAACCAGGTGGCTGTAATCATCCACTCTTCCGTCATGATCTTACAGGTAAGACGGGACTTTTTACCGTATCGTTGTAATACAGGAATACCCATCACCTGTCCCTGGACCGTAATCTTGTCCCCATCCTTCACTTCACTAAGTGAACGCAGACGATAATCCTCGTAACGGAACGGATAATATTCAAGCAGGTCTTTAACAGTAGAGATGCCAAAGGCGTGAAGCTCTCCCTCTTTGAGAGCACTCACGCCGTTAATTTGCTTAACTGATATTTCTTCCAATTTCATGTCTAATCCCTCATTCCGGAACAGGCCACATAAAGATCGCAATGACACCAGGTCCAACATGACTGCCTATTACGGCTCCAATATTGGTATAGATCACTTCATTCAGTGTAAAATGACCCCGTAGCTGCTCTGCACAAGCGATCGCTGATCCCGGGTCAGCGGTATGACCTACCGCCAGGTTCACCCGTTTGCCTGCAAGATCCTTCTGAAACAGCTCAATAATGCGTGCCATTGCTTTTTTATGACCTCTGACTTTCTCAACTGCGTAGATAACGCCTTCTTCATCAATAGACAGGATCGGCTTAATGTTAAGCAACGTTCCCAAGATGGCTGAAGCTTTGCCAATCCGACCGCCCTTTTGCAGATACTCCAAAGTATCTACAAGAAAGAACAACTTGCGAGATTGTTGCATCCCTTCAATAGCCGCAGCGATTTCGACTGCTGACTTGCCCTGTTCGGCAAGTTCAGCAGCCTGTACCACCATTAGACCGTATCCATAAGATGCTGACTTCGAATCCAGCACGGTGATGTCACCCTCAGTCTCAAGCAAAGACTTGCCAAGCATGGCCGATTGATAGGTACCACTCATGCCGGATGACAGGTGGATCGATACAATCGGGCGTTCCGGGTTCTCATCAAGAAGTGATTGGTACACATCCATGAAATCGGTTGGAGATGGCTGTGAAGTTGTAGGCAACACAGATACCTTCTTCAACTTTTCGTAGAACTGTTCCGAAGTCAGATCAACGCCATCTGCATAGGTCTCTTCACCGAACAGAACACGTAGCGGAACAATATGAATCCCGTATTTGCGAATGAGTTCTTCGGGAATATCTGCCGTACTGTCTGTTACTATCGTAACCTTGTGGCTCATGACTCTCCTCCTCTTCGCTAGAGTGCTATAAGTACATGTTCAAAAAGTCAACTAGAGACTTTTTGAACAACCTTTATTAGGACTCTACGGAGAACAAATAATAATACACAGGCTGTCCTCCAAGATGTACCTCTACCTCAGCATCAGGATACTGTACTTCAAGCCATGCAGCGAGGGCAGCAGTAACCTCAGGGTCAGCTTCTTCCCCTTCAAGGATCGTCACCACTTCATCTCCACTCTCCATCATCTGTTTGAGCAGACCTTCACATGCTTGAAGCATGGTTTCATCCGTCGCTACAATTTTGGAGTTATGAATACCGATATAGTGCCCCGCCTTGATATCCAATTCATCATATTGCGTATCACGAACCGCATGAGTCACTTGACCGGACTGTACCCGGCTGATGGCCTCCAACATTTGGTCACGGTTTGTTTCCGCAGACTCATCTTCCTGGAAAGCAAAAGCAGCAGCCATTCCCTGTGGAATGGTCTTGCTTGGAATAACCGTAATCCGGCGCTCATCTTCAAGCAATTCACGAGCCTGCTCCGCAGCCAGTACAATATTCGAGTTATTCGGGAGTATAAATACCTGCTCCGCAGCAATGGAACGAACGGCTTTTACAAAATCCTCAGTACTCGGATTCATTGTCTGTCCACCGGACAGAACAACATCAACGCCAAGACTTTGGAAAATCTCTGCAATACCGTCACCGGAGGATACCGCAATAAAACCATACGGTGCCATCTCATCTGCAGGAAGCACAGCCTCTTCCATACTGCGCGCTGCCTCAGGTGGAATCTCTGCAAACAATTCAGGTGATGGAGCAATGTCCATGCCTGCTGTCAGGAGATCCCGATGCTGTTCACGCATATTGAGAATATGAATCTGTGTAATCTCACCATAATGCAGCGCCAGGTTTAATACATCGCCTGGTGTCTTGGAATGGACATGAACTTTGATGACTTCATCGTCGGCAATGATGATGATCGAATCCCCATTAACTGACAACGCTTTCCGGAATGCTTCGTCATCAAATGCCACTCCTGCGTTCTCTCCAAGCTCACGATTAATGAAGAATTCCATATCATACAGGAATTCAATATCTTCCGTTTCCAGTCTCGCCTGAGCAGACAATGGCATCTCCGGTGCAATCACCTGCTGCTGTGCAGGCTTCTTGATATCCACTTCTGTCGGTGCAGCCGGTTTCAAAGCAGATGCTACCACGGATGGGGTTACTTCTTTGTTCAGTGAAGTACGACTCTCTCCGTCACTTTGCAGCAATACTTCCATAAAGCCCTCGTAGATATATACAAGCCCCTGACCACCTGAATCCACAACACCAACCTGTTTCAGTACAGGCAGTAATTCCGGAGTCATTGCCAGTGCTTCTTTTGCTTTTAACAAAACTTCATTCATTAATTCAGTAATATCATTCGTCCGTCTTGCGTAGTAGTTGGCATGTTTCGCCGCTTCCTTGGCTACGGTAAGAATGGTCCCTTCAACGGGCTTTACGACTGCTTTGTAAGCTGCGTCAACACCGTTCTGCAGGGCTGCTGCAAATTGGAGCGTATTCAGTTCCTCATAGGGAGCAGCTGAACGACTAAAACCACGGAACAATTGCGACAGAATAACTCCTGAATTCCCCCGTGCGCCCATAAGCAGGCCTTTCGATAGAATACCGGCAGCTTCGCCGATGGAGGCAGAACTTTTTCTTTTAATCTCTGCGACTCCTGCACTCATTGTCAAATTCATGTTCGTTCCCGTGTCACCATCCGGCACAGGGAAAACATTCAGGGAATTGACGTGCTCTGCATGCTGTCCAAGTTGTTCCGCTCCGGCAAGTACCATTGCGGTGAAATCTGTTCCATTTAAAGAACGTATACTCAAGTGAGAATTCCCCTTCCTAGCTTGATACACGAACACCTTGCACCAAGATGTGTCTGGTCTGTTCATGCGCTAACGCGGACTGCGTTATTCTTCGTCCATACCTTGTCCGGCACAGGCATACAATACAACATGTCAGCCGGATTAACGGTCTGGGCGGCCGGGCTACCAATATCCTGCACTCTCTGCACCCCTAACTTCGGGGCATACGGATATGCACCGGTATCAAGAGCCGGCATGAATGCCGCATGGAGACTGGTGCCAATGATGGAATGCCGCAGCTCACAGCGTTGCCAAAAAAGCAGACCACCGACCTCTAAGTACGGTTTATTCTCCGACTTCCTCGCGGCAACAGCCTGTTCACCACTGTATTATGGACTACTCAACATTGTACTATATTAGACAGGAGAAATAAATAAAGTTTTTGGATCAGTTGACGAAGCTTTTTTAATTATGATATTATATTCAAGTATTGTTTTATGCAGGTTAAGTAATGGAAATGATCCGGTTCATGCCGGCTTAAACAACGCCATTAGCTACTGAAACCTGATCTTTATGATCAGGAAGAACAATTTAGTCCTTATGGAATGACTTTTCGTTTCTGAAGGCAACTGGTTATTTTAGGATAGGAGGTGTAATCTATGTCTCGCAAATGTTATGTGACAGGTAAGAAACCGGGCACCGGTAACCACGTATCCCACGCTAACAACCGTAACCGTCGTACTTGGGGCGTAAACGTTCAGAAGGTCCGCATTCTCGTTGACGGCAAACCAAAACGTGTATACGTAAGCACCCGTGCACTGAAAGCCGGTAAAGTGACTCGCGTATAATCACGCAAAGCTACTATAAATCGGGTAAGCAAAAAGCACCTTGTTCCTTGCAGGTGCTTTTTTGGTATTCAAAAAAGGGATTCTTGAATACGCTCATTAACATGTGAATGGCCGCCGCATGGCGCTTCGCAGGTACGAATTCCAGATAAGCCTGAGCCAAAGCGGCGGTATTCCCTGTTACCTTATCAATCGGATCAGTGCTTTTGAAACGTATTAAGAATCGCCTTTACAAACCCTCCCAAAAACTTCGGCAGTTTGAATGTGTAAAATTTCATAATTCACCCTCCCCATCATGCTCATGCGTCCGCCGTATCCTATGCTTCAGGCCTTCTTTACCTCAAACACGACAAAAAAGGCTACATGAGAAACCTGCTCATGTAACCATATTTATGCGGAACCTTCGATCCCTATTCCACAATGACAAGCCCGAAGATCAGGTCATTTACGTTTGGGCAGGAATATATTGATAGGCAGCGATCATGAAAACACTCAGTAAATAATACAGTATGCCGAAAATGACAAAAGTAACCCGATGTCCCGTACGATCAAATTTGCGGAAATACATAATAACAACGCCTACCCCAATTAATGACGTAATAGCATTAAACGGGGATTGAATAACCGCAAACAAAGCAAGCACAAGTCCCGTCACGAGACTCGCAGCCATCGTCCACAGTGTCTCCTTGAGGGTCATAGATCAGCCTCCGTAGCTACGGCGAATTTCAGTAATCGCGGCAGCACGATCCTCACGTCCAAATACGGCACTCCCGGCAACGAGCACATCTGCTCCAGCTTCCACCACAAGAGGGGCTGTATCGGCAGCAATTCCGCCATCTACTTCGATATGTACATCATGGCGTCCCTTTTCGTTCAACCAGGTACGAATCTGCTTGATTTTGTTCATGGTACCCGAGATGAAAGCCTGTCCGCCAAATCCAGGATTGACCGTCATAACAAGAACCATATCCACATCATCCAGAACTTCGAGAATGGCAGATGCTGGCGTTCCTGGATTAAGGGCAACTCCTGCCTTCACTCCTTGCTCCTTAATTAGATGAATAACGCGGTGCAAATGCACACAAGCCTCAGCATGAACGGTAATTACCGCTGCACCCGCTTTGGCAAATTCCTCAACATAACGCTCCGGATTCTCAATCATCAAATGCACATCGAGCGGCAAGCTTGTATGTGGAGCGATTGCCTTCACAATCGCAGGTCCAAGCGTAATATTAGGGACGAAATGACCGTCCATAACGTCAACATGAATCCAGTCTCCTCCTGCAGCTTGAGCTTCTGCAACTTCCGCACCAAGGCGGGCAAAATCAGCTGATAATATCGATGGGGCAATTTTAATCATGTTAATACCTCCGCTTCTTATCTTTCATTTCGTTCAGGAACAGCACATAGTGCTGATATCGGCTTTCGGAGATCAAACCTTCCTCCTTGGCCGCAAGCACACGACAGCCTGGTTCATGTGTATGGGTACAACCTCGGAATTTGCACTGATCTGCAAACTGGGCGAATTCGCGGAAACAAGTGGAGAGTTCCTCCACACCGATCTCCAGAAAGTCCAGTTGGCTGAATCCTGGCGTATCTGCAACAAATCCACCATTATCCAACGGAATAAGCTCCACGTGCCTGGTGGTGTGTTTCCCTCGTCCTAGACGCATGCTGATCGCATTTGTCTCCAGCGTCAGGCCCGGCATCAATGCATTTAACATCGAAGACTTGCCTACACCGGATTGTCCGGAGAATACGCTGATCTTACCAGCCAGACGGTCTCTGAGCAATTCACTGCCTTCACCGGTACGTGAACTTGTGGAGATCACTTCATAACCAACCTGCTCATACAATGCTTTCACTTCAGCAACAGTGTCTTTGGCTGGATCAGCCAAATCAAGTTTGGTCAACACAATGAGTGCATCCAGCCCCGCCTGCTCGATATGAACAAGGAACTTGTCCAACAGGTTCAGGTTCATATCCGGTTCCTTCACAGAAAACACGAGAACAGCCAAACTTACATTGGCTACAGGAGGACGGATAAGTTCCGTCTCACGCTTCCGAATTTCATCAACCGTTCCTTCTCCGTTCTCAGTCAACATGTAGCTGACGCGATCACCTACAAGCGGTGATGTTCCCCGCTTTCTGAAGATACCTCTGGCTCGACATTGAACGGCGGAACCTTCAACCGAAGGAACCCCGTTGTCTTCCACTGGCATGACATAATAGTAACCGCTTAGCGCTTTAACGATGATACCTTCTGGCATAGCTCCGACGCCCTCCTTTAGATGGTGGTACATTTACTCCAGACGCCAGCATAAGCCGCCCTTATGGACGGCTTGATGCGTTAATGACTTCCTTTTTCTTCTCTTTTTCCTTGCCGTGCCCCTTACCATTATTCATGGCAGAAGTGTCCTCATCTACGCTTTCACCCTCACCGTCTGCCGGTGTGGACTCAGGTTCACCTTCCTGATTGGAATCAACACTTCCCTCATCAACGCTACCTTCACCTGGATCAGGCTCATTTTCTGGCGGCGTCTCAGTGCTTTGTTCCGGGTCAATGGAAGGTACGTTTACTGTTCCGTTTTTGGCTTCACTGTAGGAGACAAGATACGTATCCAGGAACTGTCCATCACGATAGACGGACACAGCCCCATTTTCATTTGGAGCGAGTACAAGTGGAATGGTCAAGATCTGGGTTGAGTTCACGGTGCGAGTTCCCCATTCCTGATTCTTGCCACGTGCATCTTCATATGTGATACGGATTTTACTGTTTTTGCCCTCTTCTTTGGGTGATACATTGATATCAAAAGGATATTGCAGCGCTTCAGGTGGATACCCTGTGCTGATAAAGATTGTAATCTTATCGCCAGGACTCACATCTGCGCCCGCTTCCACAGGCCATTGCTGCGTCACTTTGCCCTTTTCTACCGTATAACTTTGTTCTTCCTGTACCTGAGCAAGCTCAAGTCCAGCAGATTTAAGTTTTTCTTCGGCTTCACTGCGGGTAAGATTTTTCAGATCAGGCATTTTGACCGTTTCAGTGCCTTTACTTACGGTTAACTCAATCTGAACTGTCTCTGGATCAAATTCCTCATTGACACCCGGTGTCTGGGAAATAACAGAACCTGAAGCCACATCATTGGAGAACTCGTCTTTCCGCTGAATCTGATCTTCCTTAATGCCAAGCGCAGTCAACTTCTTGACAGCCTCATCATAAGTTACTTGTTTGACATCAATCATCTTTAAAAGTTCTTTTTCTGCACCAACACTGATCTGGACCTCGGAACCTTCTTTGACAACATCGCCTTCTTTTCTGCTCTGTTCATAGACGATACCGGGTTCGACACCTTCCTGATACAAACGGATGACCTCATCACTGACGACGAGTCCTTTCTCCTCAAGCATTTCCCGAGCTTTTTCTTCCGTCTGGGTGATCACGTTAGGCACGGTTACTTCAGGTACAACCAGCATACCCTTGACATACCATACAACGCCCACCATGGCGATTAGAATAAGAACGGTTAATGAGATGAGTAGAGCTGGCTTCTTCCAACTCTTCGATTTTGCCTTACCCTTGCCAGTTTCTTCGTTAGACTCCATCACTGGCACCGCACCCGTCGATGTAACTCCGCGCGGTTCAGGCTTGATGGCTGGCATAACGCGAGTCTGATCTATATCATCCTCATCCGGAAAATCAATCTTCGTTTCATTACGTCTCTCCGGCATCAGGCAAGTTTCCAGATCGGTCTGCATTTCTTTGGCCGACTGATAACGTTCCTGCGGATTTTTACGCATGGATTTTAAGATGACATTTTCTACACTTTGCGGAATCAATGGATTGAATTTGCGTGGTTCATCGAACTCTTCCTGCAAATGCTTCAATGCCACACTGATTGGACTTTCACCCAGAAACGGAAGTTGCCCGGTAAGCATCTGGTAAAGTACGATCCCAAGAGAATATAAGTCCGATTTTTCACCAGTAACGATGCCTTTGGCATGCTCCGGTGAGAAATAATGTACAGAACCAACTACAGAACCCGTCTGCGTAATCGTTGTAGATGTAACGGCACGGGCAATCCCGAAATCCGTTACTTTCACGCGGCCATTCCGGCCAATTAATATATTGTGGGGTTTGATATCCCGATGAATGATTTGATTATGATGTGCATGATCAAGAGCATCTGCAATCTGGGAAGCGATTCGCACCGATTCGTCCACCTGCAGAGGGGCGCGTTCTTTAATAATTTCATTCAAGTTTTTGCCTTCCACGTACTCCATGACAATATAATGAACGTCATCTTCCTGCCCCACGTCATAAATGCTAACTACATTCGGATGAGACAGCGATGCTGCCGACTGTGCTTCCCTGCGGAAACGGCGAATAAACTCTTCGTCATGCACAAACTGTTGTCTAAGGACTTTGATCGCTACATTCCGGTTCAACAGAAGATCCTGGGCTTTGTACACAAGAGCCATGCCGCCACCGCCGACACGCTCAATCACTTCATAGCGTCCGCCTAGTTGGTGCCCAATCATGACTCACACCCCGTTTCCGTATCCACGGAACCTTCCCTCTGCAACTCGAACAAAGCAAGCGTGATGTTGTCGTCTCCCCCAGCAAGTAAAGCCAACTGAAGCAGTCGGTCTGCACGATCTTCCAATGCCAGTTCCAGATTGCCGGCAACCTGAATAATCTGCTCATTGCTGACCAGGTTACTGAGACCATCACTGCACAGTAGAAGAACTTCGCCTTCCTCCAGCTTGACGGTATCCAGATCTACCTTCACCTCGGCATCTGTTCCAAGCGCACGAGTTAGTACGTTGCGACGTGGATGATGGGACACATCCTCTTTGCTAATCTGACCATTTTTGAACAATTCATTCACCAGTGTATGGTCCTCGGTTAGCTGGATCACAGCTTTGTTCGCAATTTTGTAGGCTCTGCTATCACCGATGTGTCCAATAACACCTTCCGTATCGTTCAATAAAGCCGCAACCACCGTTGTTCCCATGTTGTGATACTTGTCATCTGTTGATGCCGTGCGGAAGATAACTTCGTTGGCATGCAAAATAGCATCGCTGAGAGCCGCAGACAGAGACGCATGTGACAGACCTGGTTCCAGTGTTCCCAGATCTTTCACCAACGTCTCTACTGCCAAGCGGCTTGCCGTATCCCCTGCAAGATGTCCACCCATGCCATCGGCAACAATACCCAGAATATATCCTGTATCGAGATTACGAATCCAGGCTGAATCTTCATTCACCGAACGCACTCGTCCGATATGGCTCACATGAACTGTTTTGATCAAAACGTTCTCACCTCAACTCCATATGCTTTGCACGAAGCTGACCGCAAGCGGCAGCAATATCATGTCCCTGTTCACGACGAATGGTTACATTAACACCCTGTTCCGAGAGAATCTTCTGAAAATTGAAAATGTCGCTTCTCGATGTTCTTACATATTTGCGTTCAGGTACATGGTTAACCGGAATCAGATTCACGTGGCACAACATGTTCTTAAGCACACTTGCCAGTTCTGCTGCATGCTCTGGCTGATCGTTTACCCCACCAATAAGTGCATACTCGAACGTAATTCTCCGACCTGTTTTGGCCAGATAATAACGAAGGGACTCCATCACGTCTTCAAAAGGAAAACGACGGTTAACCGGCATCAATTTCGAACGCAGTGCATCATTTGGTGCATGGATCGAAATGGCAAGGTTAATCTGTGTATCTTCATCTGCAAACTTGTAGATGTTCGGAACGATTCCGCTCGTGGATACCGTGATGTGACGCTGACCGATGTTCAGCCCTTTTTCATGAATCATAATGCGCAGGAAAGTCATCGTAGCTTCATAGTTTTCGAAAGGTTCACCCGAACCCATGATTACGATGCTGCTGACACGCTCGTTGCGTTCATCCAGAATTTTCTGAGCCTGCACAACCTGGGCAACAATCTCCCCAGCCGTAAGGTTACGCTTGAGACCACCCAATGTGGATGCACAGAACGTACAACCAATACGACAACCAACCTGTGTGGTTACACAGATGCTGTTCCCGTAGTTATGCTTCATGATTACTGTCTCAATGGCATGATCATCATGAAGACCAAAGAGGAATTTAACCGTTCCATCCTTGGATTCAAACTTGGTAATTTCCTTAAGCGTTACAAATTCAAATTGCTCTGTCAGTTTTTCACGCAATGGCTTGGACAGATTGGTCATTTCACTGAAATCATTCACGCGTTTTACATAAATCCAGTCAAAGATTTGGCCACCGCGAAACGCCGGCTCCCCATTCTCCACAGCCCATTGCTGCAGTTGTTCCAGAGAATAATCATATATAAAAGGTTTCATTTTGTTGTCAACACCTATTCCTTCTTTTCTTTTCGTTGGCTTCCTTCTTTTCGTTCCATTCGTCCTATTCTATCACAAAGACCACGTTACATCCATGTATACCCTTGATATCTGTACTTCATGCATTATAACATCTCAATGCCGCCATCGCACCCTGTCACCACATTCTCTGACAATTATATCGAAGTCCCATCACAAAGAAATCCGCCGAAGTTCCCCTCGGCGGTCATACTTCCGTGCTCTATTAAACTGTTATTCCGCTGTTTTTGTCAACCGTGCGATGAAAAATCCGTCGCTGTGAGCGTATTGTGGCAAAATCTGAATACCACCGTTCACAACCTTCAAGTTCGCTGTCTCCGATTCAGACCAGACGGATGCTTCTGCTGGGCTGTATTCCGGATGTCGATTCAAGAAGTCTGCAACCATATCCTCATTCTCAGCAGGCTCAATCGTACACGTGCTATACACCAGAATACCACCTGGTTTTAACAACGGCGCAACCTGATCAAGCAATTCACGTTGCAAGCCTGCGATATCTTCGATATCTTTTACGGTTTTGGTCCATTTCACATCAGGCTTGCGGCGAATAACACCCAGACCTGAACATGGTGCATCCAGCAAAATGCGGTCAAACGACGCTTCCGGGTACCGTTCATTCAGGTCTAGCGCATCTCCAGTTACAGCATCGATACAAGTCAGACCGAGACGCTCCGCCTGATCCAGGATCAGCTGGCGCTTGTGAGCATGTACATCATTCGCGACAATACGACCGCGATCCTGCATTTTCTCAGCCATGTGAGCTGTTTTACCACCTGGAGCTGCGCAGCAATCCAATACAAGTTGGTCTACTTCTGGCGCAACTGCTTCAGCGACAAGCATGGAACTTTCGTCCTGTACAGAGAACAACCCGTCCCGATACCAGGTCGTTAGAGCCATGTTTCCGCCACTACGTACAAGAATTCCATCGGAACTCAGCTGAGAAGCTTCAACGACTGCACCTGTACTGGTCATCTCATGCATCAGTTTCTCCCGTGTGGTCATTGTTGTGTTGACCCGGACACTCACCGCTGGCGGCTCATTATTCGCACGACAGATCGCTTCCGCTGTCTCTTCGCCGTACTGGGCAATCCAGCGTTCAACCATCCATAACGGGTGGGAATGCTCCAGTGAAATACGTTCTGCAGCGGGCAGATGTTCTGGAATACGAAGTTCATCCCGATTGCGGATCATATTGCGGAGCACTCCATTCACCATACCCGAGATTCCCTGATGGCCCAGTTTCTTCGCCAGATTAACCGCTTCGCTCACCACGGCATGCTCCGGAATACGATCCAGGTATATCATCTGATAGACGCTGATTCGCAGCAGGCTACGAACCCATGGTTGCAGTTTGGATACTCCTTTGGCGACGTAACGTTCCAGAAAATAATCAAGTGTATTCAATCTGGCGATTGTTCCATACACCAATTCGGTAGCTAGTCCAGCATCTGCGGGGCTTAAATCCGCCTCTTTCAGACGGCGGTTCAACTCCAGATTACTGTATGCTCCATCTTGCTCAACAGCACTCAGAACCTTGACTGCCAATGTACGAGCAGATGTTTTGGGTTGCTGGGAGCGCGATGCACCACCCGATTTACCCGAATTCGGACGACGGTTTCCTTCACGTCCGGATGAATTCCCATTAGCTTGCTGGCCTTTTCCTGACGAACGACCTGGTATATTACCGCTCATCGCAGCACCGTTCCAGGTTTCAGTGTACCACCACGAGCAAAGTCAGCGGCCTGCATCACCTTTTTACCTGCTGGCTGCACTTCAGTCAACCAGAGAGACCCATTACCTGTGCGGACTTCAATCCCTGCCTTATTCAATTGCAGCACCGTTCCCGGCTCTGCTTGTCCAGCATCTGAAGAAGTTTCTAGGTCCACCTGATCGGGATTAGCCGCAGCCCAAACTTTGAAGACCTGATCATCCCACATCGTAAATGCACCGGAGAACGGCACAAGACCACGAATCTGATTGAACAGTTCACGTGAAGTACGACTCCAGTCCATTTTCTCGTCATCCCGAGTCAGATTGCGAGCATACGAAGCCTCAGCATCATCCTGAGGGACCGCCGTTGTCTCGCCTGTAATCAATCGTGGCATTTCTGCCTGAAGCAGTTTGGAACCAGCCTCACTTAATTTATCAAACATCGATCCTGATGTATCTTCATCCGTAATTGGCAGTTCCACACGCGAGATCATATCTCCGGTGTCCAAGCCTTCAGCCATATACATCAATGTGACTCCTGTCACGGATTCCCCGTTAATAATGGAACGTTGAATCGGTGCTCCTCCCCGATATTTCGGTAAAAGAGAGCCATGCACGTTCACACAACCACGAACAGGCATATCCAGCACGGCTTTGGGCAGAATCTGTCCAAAGGCCGCGGTTACGATCAGATCCGGCTTCCATTCAGCCAAGCGGGCTACCGCTTCCGGATCACGCAATTTAACAGGTTGAAACACCGGCAGACCGTGGCGTTCTGCCGCGGCCTTAACCGGTGTTGGCGTAAGTACTTTTTTGCGTCCCTGTGGTTTATCAGGTTGAGTCACCACACCCACCACATTGTATCCCTCTGCCATCAGCATATCGAGAGAAGGAACTGCAAATTCAGGTGTTCCCATAAAAACAATATTCAAATCGATCACTCCTTAATTACGACGCGGTCCCGTTTGATCGGCTGCAATTTCGTACACTTTCTCGGCGACATCCGTAAAGAGTACGCCATCCAGATGATCAATCTCATGCTGGAATGCACGGGACAGCAAGCCACTACCCGTAATAATCAGCTCTTTACCTTCACGATCCAGACCTTTAACTGTAACGGTCTCGAAACGGCGAACATCACCATTAATTCCAGGGATACTCAGACAACCTTCAGGTCCAAATTGTTCTCCCTCACTTGCAATGATCTCCGGGTTAATCATCTTGATCAGCCCTTGCTCATCACCTGCGTCGATAACAATCAGACGTTTCAAAATACCGACCTGTGGCGCAGCAAGACCCACACCTTCCGCATCGTACATGGTATCAGCCATATCATCCAGCAATTTTTGTACATTTGGTGTAATTTTGGTTACTTCTTTGGCTCTCTTGTGGAGCACCTCATCTGGTTCTTGCACGATAATGCGAATCGACATGTTGTAAGCACCTTCCTAATCCTCATCATAATTTCAGGACGATATCTGTATTTTTGGGGTATTCATTTTAATCTATGTTTATACCGCTTGTTTACATCCGCATTGCTGCAAAATGCTTACATTAACATTTGCGGGTCTACATCCAGACTAATAAGCAATTTTTGCGCCTGAACATCATCGTCCATGCGCCGGGCCGTAGCCAGAGCGAGTCCTATGGCGTCTACATCCCCCCGCCATTTTATCATACATTGGAATCTGTATCTATTCTTGATCCGAGGAATCGGAGACGCTACAGGCCCCAGTACATCAAAGGCATCATTGCTGAATCGATCCAGACTGCCGAGCCATCCAGCCGCATTAGCCTTCTCTTTCAGTATTCGCGTATAGTTCTCGGCAAGACGAATCAATACCGGAAGTTGCTCATGCGAAAAGGTCACCAGAATCAGGCGACAGTATGGCGGATATTGCAAATTGCGACGGTGCAGCAATTCCTCACGTACAAACGACACATAGTCATGCTGACTCGCATGGCCAATGGAGTAGTGTTCCGGCGTATAGGACTGAACAAACACCTCACCAGGCAATTGGTGCCGACCCGCTCGGCCAGCTACCTGTGTTAGCAACTGAAACGTTTTTTCCGCAGCACGGAAATCAGGTAAATTCAACGCTGAGTCCGCTGTTATCACGCCAACCAGGGTTACATCCGGGAAATCAAGACCCTTCGCAACCATCTGGGTGCCCAGCAATACATCCGCCTTTTTCTCACGAAACTGTTTCAGTAGCTTCTCGTGAGCCCCTTTTTCCGTTGTTGTATCCACATCCATCCGAATGACCCGAATACCCGGGAAGAGCTTGGCAAGCTCTTCCTCGACTCGCTGTGTACCTGTACCAAAGTATCGAATATGCTCACTTCCACAGTCCGGACACACTTCCGGAGCCGCTTCCGCATACCCGCAGTAATGACAACGGAGATTATTCGAGCGCTGATGATACGTCAATGAAATATCACATTCGGGACAACCTGCCACATATCCACAACTTCGGCACATGACAAAGGTCGAATATCCACGGCGATTCAGCAGAAGCACCGTCTGTTCACCACGTTCCAAGCGTTCCTCCAGCCCTTTGTGCAAAGCCCTGCTGAACATGGAGCGGTTGCCATCCTTCAACTCTTCACGCATATCAACGATCCGCACTTCAGGCAGCTTGTTACCCAGTGCCCGCGTTGGCATCTCCAGTAAGAGTGGTGCAAAATCATCATTACTCTGCGAGCGTGCAGCGTAATAACTTTCCAGCGAAGGTGTCGCTGAACCCAGAACAACCACCGCCTGATGCTGCTGTGCTCTTTTTACCGCTACATCACGAGCATGATATTTCGGTGTCTCCTCCTGTTTGTAGGAAGTCTCGTGTTCTTCATCCATAATAATCAACCCAAGCCGACTGAATGGAGCAAATACAGCTGAACGCGCCCCAATTGCAACCTTCACCTGACCCTCACGAATCTTGCGCCATTCATCATAACGTTCACCGCCAGACAGACGACTGTGCATAACAGCAACTTGGTCTCCAAATCGCCCTTTAAAACGTTCTACCATCTGTGGTGTGAGTGCAATCTCGGGCACCAGTACAATAGCCTGCCGATCCTGTTCGATGCATTGTTGAATGGTTTGAAGATAGACTTCCGTCTTGCCACTTCCCGTAACACCATGTAACAAAAACACCCCATGGCGTTGTTCCTGCAATCGGCCATTGATATTGTCGTAGACAAGTTTTTGCTCATCGGTCAGAACCAGCGGTTCAGTCGCTTTGAACGTCCTGCCCTGATAAGGGTCACGGAAGACCTCAACGTCCTCGGTTACGATTAATCCCTTTTCCTCAAGCCCTTTAATCGTTGCGGCCGATACCTGTAGTGTAGATAACACTTCTTTCATCGGCATGGGCAGCAGTTCTTTCATTTCCAGCAAAAAAGCCAGAATCTCCTTCTGCCGCTGTGCTTTCGCCGGGAATGAAGCAAGTGCTTCCTGAGCAGCAGCAATATCTACAGCCAGATCAACGGACTTCATCGTTTTTTTATTTAACTTGTCCTTGATGGCCTGACTTTCCAGCAGTACACCACCAAGCAATAATTTCTTAATTAGTGCAGCATGATTGGGATATTTTCGACTCAGTTGTTGCAGCGGTACCTGACCCCGACTTTTGACAAAACGGATGATATCCTGCTGTACTTTCTCAGTCGTAGACTCTTCTCCCCAAACAAATAACACCTCATCATCCGGTTGTGCACCCGCCATCTGTCCATCAAGTGCATCTCCCAGCGAGATGTATCGCTCTGCTTTCCCTTTCAATGCCGTCGGCACCATGACCTGCAATGACAAAATCCGGTTACTGGCATAACGTCCACTCATCCATTCGGCCAACTCAACCAAATCCTTTGACAACGGGGGAACAATGTCCAGTAACTCCTGAATCTGCTTAAGCTTGAATGTTTCCTCTCCGGTACGCGGCACAAGATCAATCACGAATCCCTGCACCGTCCGATGACCAAAAGGCACACCCACCCGGCTGCCAATCTCGATCCATTCTCTCATCGATTCAGGTACCAGGTAATCAAACGGCCGATCTGTTTCCTTCACGGGAACATCGACTATGACCTTGGCAATCTCCATATCCTAATTCCTCCCGGCAATGCGCTCCGCCGCAATCTGGAGCAACCGATGAGCCACATCGTCCTTGGCCATCACTGGAAGCTCCTCCACCAAACCTTCCCGGTCATAGATATGTACCGCGTTGGTGTCTGTTCCAAATCCTGCACCCGTGCGGGTTACATCATTGGCTACGATCAGATCACAGTTTTTCCGTTCCAATTTCTCACGTGCATACATCTCAACTGACTGAGTCTCCGCAGCAAAACCAATCAAAAATTGATGGGTTTTCTGTTTGCCCAGTGTTTCAAGAATATCTATATTTTTAATAAGTTCGAGCGACAGCGTGTCGCCTTTCTTCTTGATCTTCTCGGTATAAACTTCCTTTGGACGATAATCGGCAACTGCCGCCGCCTTAACCACGATATCAGCATCGTCCCACTCGCGTGTTACCGCTTCATACATATCCTGTGCAGACTGTACAGGGATCAACTCAACGTTCTCCGGTGGCTTGGCTTGGGTACTGCCCATAACCAATTTCACATCTGCCCCCAGATCACGCGCAGCTGCGGCTATGGCAAATCCCATTTTGCCAGATGAATCGTTCGTAATGTATCGTACTGGATCAATGCGCTCAATCGTACCTCCAGCCGTAACGACAACCTTCTTGCCTTGTAACAATGAAGCTTGTCCCTGCCGACTAATGTCTGCAGATTCTTTCTGTTCAAAGAAACGTTCTACCACATCCACAATGCTCTCCGGTTCTTCCAGACGTCCCTTGCCCACATATCCACACGCAAGCAGACCTTCACCCGGTTCGATCATCATGGCGCCCCGTTCAACAAGCAGGTTCATATTATGCTTTACAGCTGGATGATCATACATATGTACATTCATCGCTGGAGCAATCATGACAGGGGCTGTCGTCGCAAGAAGAGTTGTTGAGAGCATATCATCTGCCATGCCATGCGCCATCTTGGCAATCACATTGGCTGTTGCCGGAGCAACCAGAACAAGATCAGCCAGATCGGCCAGATGAATATGAGATACGACTGCCGGTTCACGCTCATCAAATGTATCCGTATATACGGTGTTTCGGGTCAACGTTTGCAGCGTCAATTCGGTAATAAACTGTGTAGCGGAAGCTGTCATGATCACATGAACATCCGCTCCCTTTTGCACCAGTCTGCTGCATAATGTTGCCGCTTTGTAAGCGGCTATGCCGCCAGTCACACCAAGCACGATTTTTTTACCGTTCAACATGTTTATTTCCCCCGATATTTATACGACGTCTAGGGCGCGTCTGAAAACTCCGAAGGAAGCAGATTTTCCCGAATTTTCGTTCCAAGCAAGGAAGTTTTCCGCAGGCGTGCCGGGGCACGTCAAGGGAAAGTGACGCAGCAGGGGGCGAAAAGGCGGTAAAAGATGCACTTCAGCGAGTTTTGAGACACGTCCTAAGTAAGATTCCGTTAAAATATGCTTATTCGTAAAAAAATAACAACCTCGCGGTTGTCAATTAATCCGGCTTGCGCCGTATGCAGTTGAAGAGCAGCCGCAGGCGGCTTACTCTTCTTCTTCGTCCTGTCCTTTGATGACAACGAGCAGGTCTCCATAGATTTCTTCCAGTGCAACGCCAACTTGTTTATGGGATCTCGCACCTCTTAAATCCGTTTTTTCACCTTCACGTAGCTGTCTAGCCCGGCGGGAAGCAGCAACAACAAGGGAATACTTGCTGTCGACTTTGTTCATCATTTCATCAATAGAAGGATACAGCATATTAACAAACACCTCTTCGCATTAGTATAATCACAAGTTGCCGCCTGACAGAACTGATGTGGCATGTCTTCACACCCGGGCATTCCGAGAAGGAGTGCTTCAGTATATGATATGACAACTGCCCCACTTATATCGCATTCTGCAGCGGCAAAAGGGATTATTTATTGATCTTACAATGTTCGGCGATTATGATGCTTTCTATTCTCTTGCACGCCAAATCAATTTCATCATTAACAACAGCGTAATCATACTGCTCCAGCAGACTGATCTCATCAACCGCCACGGACATCCGGTGATCAATGGTCGCTTGGCTTTCGGTACCACGGCCCTGAATGCGATCTTTCAGCTCGTCCAATGAAGGAGGAAGCAGGAAAACAAAGATCCCTTCCGGGAATTTCTCTTTCACTTTTAACGCGCCTTGAACCTCAATCTCCAGAATGATGTCGCGGCCTTCGTTAATCGTTTTCTCTACAAAATCACGCGGTGTTCCGTAATAATTACCAACATACTCCGCATGTTCCAACAATTGATCTTCAGCAATCATGTTCTGGAACTCTTCATGACTTCTGAAGAAATAGTTAACACCATGTTCTTCACCAAGACGAGGCTGACGGGTTGTCGCCGATACGGAATAGATCAATTCCGGCACCCGTTTGCGCAAAGCGCTGCATACAGTACCCTTCCCGACCCCAGATGGGCCGGACAACACTACCAGTAATCCCTTAGACATATTACACTCCATTTTATTCGTCGTTATCATCATCTTTCGAAGAAAGACGATGGGCGACCGTCTCAGGCTGAACTGCAGACAAAATGACATGATCGCTATCCGTAATAATTACGGCACGAGTACGTCTTCCGTACGTTGCATCAATCAGCATGTGACGATCTCTTGCCTCTTGTATAATTCTCTTGATCGGCGCCGATTCCGGACTCACGATGGATATAATCCGGTTCGCCGATACGATGTTACCGAATCCAATGTTAATGAGTTTGATTGCCATAATCAGGTTCTTCCCCCTATACATGCGACTCTTTTGCCGAAATGTGGCCGTTCATTCGATATTCGCAGCTTGCTCACGAATCTTCTCCAGCTCCGCCTTCATCTCGACAACACGATTCACCAGAGCCAAATGGTTGGCTTTTGATCCAATCGTATTGACTTCCCGATTCATCTCTTGAATTAGAAAGTCCAACTTACGACCTACGGGCTCATCACTCTTCAGCAGTTCCCTGCTCTGTCCAAAGTGACTCTGTAGACGCGTAAGCTCCTCTTCTATGTTAGAACGATCGGCAAACATTGCAATTTCCATACCCAATTTATGCTCATCAAAAGGGAAAGAGCCTTCTTCCTGCATTTCCGTAAGCCTTTGTCTTAGCTTGTTGCGATAATCACTTACCACAGTCGGTGCAAGATCAAGCATCTCGGTATGCAGTGACTCCAGACGGGTAATCCGCCGTTCCAGATCACTGGCCAGATGAAGACCCTCGCGAGCGCGCATCTGTTCAAGGCTGGACAGAGCCTCTTTCAATCCTTCCTGCAGAACTCGCTCCCATTCGTCCTTCTGCTCTTCGGGAATGGAACTTGTCCCATCCGAATGAACCATGACGTCCGGCAGACCAAGCATATCCACAATACTTGGTTTGCCCTGCATTCCATATTGGGTCTCCAGTTGCTCTGCAGCCTGCAGATAGGCCCTGACCGTCTGTTCATTCAGAACAGCGGGAAGAGCCTGGTCTTCCTCTTTTTCTTTCATTACATAAACATCAATCCGCCCACGTTTCAAACGACTCTGTACGATCTTCCTCAAACCGTCTTCATAATACGTCCACTCTCTTGGCAGACGCATCATCACTTCGCAATAACGATGATTTACAGATTTGATCTCTAATTGTACCTTATAGCCGCCAAAATGAAAGGCGGATTGACCGTATCCGGTCATACTGAATGACATCGGCATCACATCCGTTTTACTATTGTAATTGATTATTAGGGTTGAAACAAGTAGGACATTGATGCTCCGACTTCTCCCATACGTATTGCGTCAGTTCGGCCGTCATGCCGTAGAACATAAACGGTGTCATGAGATAGATGCCTTTGAAATGCGCTGTTGCTACGTCCAGCAGTTCTTTGGCAATTTTTACTCCCATCGCACGGCCTTCTTCGCCTTCCAGACCCGCCATACGGGAACGCACTTCATCCGAAAGCTGGATTCCGGGAACCTCGTTGTGCAGATACTCTGCATTCCGTCCACTCGCTAGCGGCATTACACCTACAAAAATGGGCACATCCAGATGTTTGGTCGCTTCGTGCATTGCTACAATCAACTCAGGATCATAGATCGGTTGTGTCATGATGTAATCAGCGCCAGAGGCAATTTTCTTCTCCAGACGTTGTACAGCTTTCTCCAAATATTTCACATTGGGATTAAATGCTGCTCCGATTACAAAACCAGCTTTTTGCTTCAGTGGTTTACCTGAGAAAGCTACTCCATCGTTCAACTGTTTGATCATGCGTATGATTTCAAAAGAAGTCAGATCGTATACCGAGCTCGAACCAGGCAGATCGCCAAATCTTGCAGGATCTCCTGTTACAGCCAGTACATGATTAATACTCAAAGCATCAAACCCCATCATGTGGGACTGCGTTCCAATCAGATTCCGGTCACGGCAGGCAATATGCACCAGTGGACGAAGGCCCGTGCGATCCTGAACGAGGTGACCCAGCGCCATGTTGCTCATGCGTGTAACCGCGAGTGAATTATCGGCCAGTGTCAGGGCATCGGCTCCGGCTGCTTTCAGTGTCTCGGCACCTTTCATGAACTTGGCAATGTCCAAGTCACGTGGCGGGTCAAGTTCAACGATAACGGTGTGACGATGCTTGACCAGATCAACGATCGTAGGCTGTCCGCCACGTCCGGAACGCTCATCCACATTTTCATGCAACACAATACGCGGTTTGGATTCTGACGGATCAGGCTCCAGAATAGGCGAAGGCACATAGTCAGCAAGTGCCTCCTTCATAGCAGTAATATGATCAGGTGTCGTACCACAGCAACCGCCGATAATACGAGCGCCCAGTTCAGCAAATTGCACTGCCGTCTGACCAAAGTACTCCGGAGTCGCACCATAACGGAACTCACCATCTACATAATCTGCTGCACCCGCATTCGGGTAGACGGACATTGGAATACCAATTCGTCCCGAGACGGTTTCCATGGCACGCATAATCCCGTTTGGACCTGAGCGACAGTTAAAACCAATGACATCCGCGCCCTGCTCCCGCATAATCCGGAAGGCTTCAGGCATTGTATATCCGTCCAGTGTGTGTCCTACATCCTCAACCGCGAACTGTCCAATCACGGGCAGATCACTTAGCTTGCGTGCTTGCAAAAGGGCAATATCCATTTCCTCGATATCATAGAAGGTCTCAAGCAAAATGCCATCCACGCCTTCATCTAGCAGTGCAGAGATCTGTTGTTGATAAAAGCGTTTCAGTTCACTCGTTGACACGTTTGTCCGCTTGCCACCTCGAATGGAACCAACTGCACCAAGCACATAACCGGTATCTCCAGCTACCTCTTTGGCGATGCGTACGCCGGCACGGTTCACGTCCTCCACCTTGGACTCCAGACCGAACTTGGACAACTTGTCGTAATTGGCAGAATACGTATTTGTTTCAAATATTTCTGTACCTGCATCCCGATAACGGCGATGTACATCCGCCACTACTTCAGGTGAAATCAAGTTTAATTCTTCATATGAAATCCCCACCGGGAACCCCATTTGGTACAGAAATGTTCCCATGGCCCCATCTCCAACGAGAACCCGTTCCTGCATAACTTTGCGCAAATCCGCCTTCATCCCATTTCCCCCCGCCTAGCTGTGATCATTTACATACTAATGTAACACAAAAAACGCTAAAAAACGAAGAAAAACACAGGTTTTTAATGAGTATCCAGCTCATATGGACTTTCTTGCCATACAGCCCCCAATATGTCTCTGTACAGGAGACACGACCTGTCCTTTTTGATAAAAAAAGAGGCCCGCAGGCCCCTTTGGTTAAACCTTTCACTTTTTATGAAGTGATTCCCTTAAAAACAACTTCAGCAGGTCCAGTCATGTACACATGATTGTCAGCTTCATTCCACTCAATATGGAGATCCCCACCCTTGAGGCTGATGACTGCTGTACGATCTGTATGTCCATTCAGGACAGAGGATACCAGTGTCGCACAAGCTCCGGTTCCACAAGCTAGTGTTGGACCCGCTCCGCGTTCCCATACACGCATGTCCACATATCCACGGTCACGAACTGTGGCGAATTCCACATTGATTTTTTTTGGAAACATCGGATGCACTTCAAGAAGTGGTCCCCAAGTCGTGAGGTCAAAATTCACAGCGTCATCTACATAGATAACCGCATGCGGGTTACCCATGGATACGGCAGTGAATTTGAACGCATGTCCATTTGCTTCAATGTAGTGATCAACCACTGGGTTGGCATCCACCGTTGTAGGCACTTGAAGACCGTTCAGGATCGGCTCACCCATGTCGACACGTACCGTTTCCACTTTACCATCACGAATGTTGAGACTCACAGGTTGTACCCCTGCACCAATCGTTTCAATGGTGATCTGCTCCTGGCTCACGTGACCATGATCGTATACGTATTTGGATACACAGCGAATGGCATTACCGCACTGTTCTGCTTCCGAACCGTCCGAATTCATGATACGCATCTGAAAGTCCGCCTTCTCCGAAGGCAGTATATAAACCAGGCCGTCCGCACCGATGCCAAAGAAACGGTTGCACCATTTCACAGCCAACTCTGCCGCATCTGCCGGAAGCTCCTTTTCACCAAATACAACGATAAAATCGTTACCAAGTCCATGCATTTTCGTAAATTCCATAATCTTGCCCACTCCTTTTGGCAGTCTGCTGCCAAAGCTATATTCTTGCTCTTCTACAGGATTACCATAGAAATTCATATTCAGCATTTACACAAAAAAGCTATCCTGCAAAATGCCAAAGCTTCCGCTTTGAATCATTTTGAGGATAGCATACCGAAATAGGTAGGGAAAAGGTATTGATTTTATGCCGAAAACTTTGTACTTTTCGGTACGAAGCGGCCAGAACCACCCATACGGCGGCGGTTACGACGACCACCCCAGACGCTGCCTGCGCCCATAAGAAACGTGGGAATGCCCGCAGCTACGATACAGATCGCCCATTCACGCAATCCCAGAGGTACGGTTTTGAAGATCGGCTGCAGCGGTTCAACGTACATGACAACCAGCATCAGTACAACCGATGAAATAACGGCAAGAACCAGATATTTGTTCTGTAGTGGATTGCGGTGGAAGATGGACCGTGAACTACGGCAATCAAAAACATGGATAAGTTGCGCCAAAACGAGTGTAGCAAAAGCTACAGACTGTGCCTTGATCAGTTGACCCGGATTATCCGGCGCAGCCTGAAGGGTAAGCCAGAACGCTCCGAGTGTGCATAACCCAATCAACACACCCCGGCTGACGATTTTCCACCCCAGTCTGCGGGCAAAAATGTTTTCCTTGGCGCCACGGGGTTTGTGTTCCATCAGATCTTTCTCAGGCTGATCTACCCCCAGCGCCATTGCAGGCAAACCATCCGTTACGAGGTTAACCCACAGAATCTGAATAGGTACGAGTGGTAGCGGCAGGCCCATCATCATTGCAAAGAACATCGTCAATATTTCGCCCACGTTTGATGCCAGCAAATAACGGATAAACTTGCGAATGTTCTCATAAATATTACGGCCTTCTTCAATGGCAGCCACAATGGTTGAGAAGTTATCATCACTCAGAATGAGCGCCGAAGCTTCCTTCGTGACATCCGTTCCTGTAATGCCCATCGCTATGCCGATATCTGCAGCTTTGATCGCCGGAGCATCATTGACTCCATCACCCGTCATCGCGACGACATGCCCTTTGCGCTGTAACGATTTCACGATGCGAAGCTTGTGTTCCGGAGATACCCTTGAGAACACGTAGATGCCCTCTACCTGTTTATCCAGTTGCTCGTCTGTCATGCCTGCCAGTTGCTGACCACTTAACGAAGCCCCTCCGCGGGGAAGAATCCCCAACTGATGAGCAATGGCTTCTGCCGTTGTTCCATGATCACCTGTGATCATGACAGTTCGTATCCCCGCCTTGCGGCATGTTGCAATCGCATCTCGCACTTCACGACGTGGTGGATCTATCATACCTGCAAGTCCTACGAAGACAAGCTGACTCTCGGCGGCATGTTCATCAGCCACTTTTTCTTCCGGCCGCACTTCACGATAGGCCATTCCAAGGACACGTAGTGCCGCTCCGGCCATGCTCTCGTTAGCTGCCATCACTTTCTGGCGCAGTGTCCCAGTGAAAGGCACAACCTTGCCTTCCCACAAAATATAACTGCAGTGTCCAATCAACACATCCGGTGCACCTTTGGTATAGATCATTCGGCCCCCCTGATGATGAACCAGGACCGACATGCGTTTTCGCTCCGAATCAAACGGGAATTCCTGCTGGCGGGCATACAACTCTTTGAGTCCGGCAGGAGTAAGCCCCATTTTGGAGGCCAGTGTGACGAGTGCCCCTTCCGTCGGATCGCCTTTCAGCTCCCAGAATACATTATCTCGTTGAACGGTTTCTTCTTGGAGTTCACCTTTTTTCGTGTTTTTCTTGCTTTCCTTTTTGGTATCCTTGCCCTTTTTCTTGCTCCCCACCTCGCTTGAAGCACTTTCCACAATACTCGCATTGTTGCAAAGCGCGCTGATCTGAAGCATTCTGCGTAGCGACTGGTCACTCTTCAGTTCCACCGTACGACCGTTCTCTAGCATCTGCCCTTCAGGTGCATAACCATCCCCGGTAACCTTGATGTTACGTCCCTCCAGCCACACATCCGTTACCGTCATCTTGTTCTGAGTGAGCGTGCCAGTCTTATCCGAACAGATTACGGATGCACAGCCCAGAGTTTCGACAGAAGGCAGTTTGCGTACAATGGCTTTACGTTTGATCATACGCTGCACGCCTAGTGCGAGTGCAATGGTTACAATGGCCGGCAGACCCTCCGGTATGGCAGCCACCGCGAGGCTGACCCCTGCCAGAAACATGCCAACGGCTGGTTGTCCGTGCAATATCCCTGCGACGACAACCATAATGGTTAATCCCAATGCGACAAAAATCAGAATTTTGCCCAGTTGTTCCAGCCTGTGCTGTAACGGTGTTTCCTGCTCCTCCGTATTCTGGATCAGATCGGCGATTTTGCCCATCTCCGTCTCCATCCCCGTACGGATAACCACACCTTTGGCTGTACCACGAGTGACCATGGTACCCATAAAACCAATATTCTTCTGATCACCCAGCGGAACGTCCTCGTCCGCAATCGGAAGGCAATGTTTGCTTACAGGAACCGATTCCCCGGTAAGGGCCGACTCCTCGACATCCAGACTGTTCGTTTGCAGCCAGCGCACATCAGCGGGTATGCGGTCCCCACTCTCCACCATAATAATATCCCCGGGGACAAGTTGTTTGGCGGCAAGGTGTACTTCCTGGCCTGAACGAAGCACTTTGGCAAGAGGTGCAGACAACTGTTTCAATGCACGAAGAGATCGTTCAGCCCGGAATTCCTGTACAAACCCCAGAATTGCATTCAGTACGATAATAGCCACAATCGTTACCGCATCCAGATACTCACCCAGTAATCCGGATACCAACGTTGCTCCCATCAACACCAGCACCATAAAATCCTTGAACTGATTCAAGAGCAATGTAATTGGAGAAATGCGTTTCCCCTCGCTCAGCTCATTCGAACCGACCACTTTCCTCTTCTCTGCTACAGCTTCATCCGTCAATCCTTCCTGCGGGCTGACGCCAAGAGTGTTACGAAGCTCTTCATCACTAAGTTGATGCCACTTGGTATGTTCCATGCTTCAAGTTTCCCTCCCAGTCTGTATTTCATCTGCAAAATAAGCTCACATGACTCACCGGCGCGCTGGTCGACAGGCTGTACACTATGCCGGACAAACTACCTGCTCTATATGTATTCGGACAGGTCTGTGATTAGCACCCGGAAGGTGAATCCTTTCCCTGATGGACAGAATAGGCTAAAATAAAAGTCTGCGATGTTCTGCGCAGTACCAATTCCAGCGTTCAACAGGCAAGCAACGAAGAATCTGTAGCCAGTCCTTGTTTTTTTACATACCTGGTTGCACGTTTCAGTTATATAGATGAAGCATTTGGCATGATAAATGCAGATGCTCGATAGAGAGAGGAAGTGGAAAAAATGGCATTGGACGGCATTGTGACACGGGCCATTGTTCATGAACTGCAAGGCTGCATTGGTGGACGTATCAGCAAGATCCATCAGCCGAATGGCCATGACGTAGTTCTCACCCTGCGTGCTCAGCGCGGAAATAGTAAATTGCTTGTTTCGGCAAGCCCAACCTATCCCCGTGTGCATTATACGGAAAAGACATTTCTTAACCCTACGGAAGCACCCATGTTCTGCATGTTGCTCCGTAAGCACTGTGAAGGTGCAATCATTGAGGAGATCCGTCAGATTGGCATGGAGCGTATTATCCACATCAATGTGCGCCAGCGCGACGAACTGGGGGATGTTTCGGTAAAACGGATCATCATTGAATTGATGGGGCGTCACAGTAATATTATTTTGCTTGATCCTGTTACAGGAACGATTCTGGATGGCATTCATCATGTGACTCCTTCCATCAGCAGTTACAGGGTAATCATGCCTGGATTCGCGTATACTGCCCCACCCGAGCAACATAAAAGTAATCCGCTCGAAGTGAGTCGTACAGCATTCGAGGACAGCTATCATGCCGCTGAAGAAGATGCATCACGCTGGCTTGTGAACTCCTTTAGCGGTCTTAGCCCGTTAATTGCGGGAGAGATTGCTGCTCGTGGAATTGCTGCTGAGGGCACCGTGAGTACTCAAGCTGTGGTTGAGGGTGAAAGCCGAGTTGAGGCTGGTGCACTCTGGAACGCTTTTGAAGCCGTGATGGGGCCTGTCAGAGATCATATCTACACGCCTGTAACTGGAATGAACGCCAAAGGCAAAATGATTTTCTCGGCCGTTCATCTTCAGAGCATTCAGGATTTGGAGAAAACCTATGACACGATGAGCAAGTGCATGGAAGATTATTACGGAGATAAGGCTGAACGAGACACGGTTAAACAGAGAGTAAGTGATCTGCTCCGTTTTCTGCAGAATGAGCGAAGCAAAAACATCAAAAAGCTGGACAACCTGAACAAGGATCTACTGGAAGCGGATGATGCGGACAAGTTCAGACTATGGGGTGAGTTGCTGTTTGCCTCCCTGCATCTGGTTCACAAAGGGGACAAGAGCGTGGAGCTTGTGAACTTCTACGATGAAAACCAAGCCAACATTACCATTCAGCTTGATCCACTGCTTACACCATCTGACAACGCACAACGTTATTTCAAGCGGTATAACAAATACAAGAACAGTCTGGCTGTCATTCATGAGCAGCTTGGCAAAACCAAAGACGAGATTGACTACCTCGATAACCTGTTACAGCAGCTCTCCATTGCATCGATGAACGATATTGAGGAAATACGGGACGAGCTTGTACAGCAAGGATACCTTCGTGACCGTAATAAAAAGGGTAAAAAGAAGAAGAAAAGTGACCGTCCAACCGTACACCAGTTCACCTCCTCGGAGGGAATTGATATTCTTGTGGGCAAAAACAACCTGCAGAATGAGTACGTGACCAACCGTCTCGCTTCTTCCAACGACACCTGGTTGCATACCAAAGACATTCCAGGTTCACATGTCGTTATTCGCAGTACGGACTTTGGTGAAGCTACATTGGAAGAAGCAGCACAGCTTGCTGCCTATTTCAGCCAGGCCAAGGAGTCCAGCAGTGTGCCTGTGGATTACACGTTTATCCGTCATGTGCGCAAACCAAGTGGTGCGAAGCCTGGTTTTGTGATCTATGATCATCAGAAGACCTTGTTTGTCACGCCAAATGATGAATTGATCAAGAGTCTGCCATCCACGATTAAAAATGGATAAGGCTATATAAGTTGAACTAAAGATTATTTACACTGACACTACGATGACAGAACAACCTTCCAATCGCTGTTATCCCCAGATTTTTCTGATCCCCTTTTTCAAGGGTAAATCCGGGGATAAAGGCGAAGCTTATGCTTCCGAAGTAGCTTTCTTGCAGAAAGCTTTTAGCTCCGCTTTTTCAGGTTTTTTCTGTCCTCTCCGTTATCGTATAAATGATTAGTTCAACTTATATAGATGTAAAAGTAACAAAGACAGAATCCCCTGACCATTAACGGTTCAGGGGATTTTTGTTATTGCATTAGTTGTTTGAATGCTGGTTGAAGCCAACCTATTTATCATTTCCTTTGAATATTAATTCATTTATATGTATAATAATTCAATTGCGATGAATAAAATTTGTAGTTAAAGGAAGTGTAACATGACCATACATATTCGAGAAACGCAACCTGATGATCTGAAACCCCTGATGGCATTAATGCATGACTATGTGGTGGGATTCTACAACAACCCCTGGCCTGGTGATCAATCCATCCAGCTTTTGATCAACAACCTGTTTAATCAGCAGATCGGTGCTCAATTCGTGGCAGAAGAGGACGGGAAGCATATCGGATTTTCTACCCTGTTCTTTACATACAGCACGATGAAAGCAGAGCGTGTCGCCATCATGAATGACCTATTTGTTACGGAAACATTTAGAGAGGGCGAAGCAGAAGCCAAATTATTTGCACACTGTCAGCAATATACGCGTGACCATGGATGTGCATATATGTCTTGGATCACAGCAGTGACCAATGAGCGGGCACAGCAATTATTCGAACGTCTCGGGGCTACACGTGGCGCTTGGGTAAACTATTCCATTACATAGACTATTTTCAGAACAAAAAAAGGGACATGCAAACATGAAGGTTCAGCCCTATCATGCTTGCATGTCTCTTACTCCTTCGATCTTAAAATGTATCCAGTAATACAGAATTTATTATAGTCAGATAGAGCGTTGCAACGTCTCGCTTACTCTCCCCTTTGCTGTGAAGCAGCTGCCTTCAGCCTTTCCAACACATCAACCGTTACGGTCTTGCTACCAAGATCCCCGTGGAAAACAACACCTTGCCGTTTACCATGATAATCAGATCCACCTGTTTCAATGAGGTCGTATTCCTTGGCCAGCTTACCATACCTGCGTTCCTCTTCTGGGCCATGGTCCGAATGAAACACCTCAATGCCATCTGGACGAGAGTCTTCGATGATACGTCGCACCAATTCATCATCGTTATAGAGACCCGGATGGGCAATCACAGCGGCTCCACCTGCGGCTCTGATCCACTCACACGCATCCTCGGGTGCAACTCGGGGTACAGACACGAAGCCAGGCTTGCCTTCAGCAAGATATCGATCGAATGCATCCCGCATGTCGACAGCATATCCCTTCTTCACCAGCACATCAGCCATATGAGGTCTTCCAATACTCTCATCCGGCTCTAACGGTCGTCCCAGCTCATCCAGTACCTCCTGCCAGCTTATATCAAGCCCGAGTTCTTGGAGCTTGGCGATAATCAGATGATTCCGCTCATCTCGCGCTTCTCGTAATCCGGCCAACCGTTGCAGGAATATCTCATCCTCCGTATTAACGTAATAGCCCAGCACATGAATATCTTTACCGCCAGCCCGAGTGCTGATCTCCACTCCGGCAACAACATCAATATCGTACTCTTTTCCCGCTTGCTGTGCTTCCGCTACACCAGCTACTGTATCATGGTCCGTTAGGGCAACCGCAGATAGCCCTTTTTGTTTGGCAAGCTTCACATTATCAGCAGGTGGCTGCATTCCATCGGAAGCCTGACTATGCGTATGAAGATCACAGCGTCCTTGGCGCTGATCCATGATCAACAGCTCCTTTGTTTAAAATTGATTATGATTCAATCTTATCTACCATTGATGTTGCCAACGATTATGCCTTCCCCGTCTTATGTACCGACTTAGGCTGCTCCTGCTGACGCAGATAATTCAGGAAAGCGACTGCTGACAGGGGCAACAAGGACGATTTTAAATGGATGGCATAGAACTGCCTTTTGAATTCGAGTCCGCGGATGTCCACAATATGAACAAGTCCCAGAGCCAGTTCATGCTGCACCGAAGAAGGAGATAACATCGTAATACCTACCCCTGCCTCCACGGCCGATTTTACCGCTCCTGTACTGCCAAGTTCCATCACTACATTCATATCCTGTGGATCAATCTTTTTCTTTTGCAGTTGGTCTTCCATCACCTGACGAGTACCCGAGCCCTTCTCACGCAGCACAAAAGGATAATTCATTACATCCTCAATATTCACTTTGCTACGCTTAGCCAAATCATGTCCGGCAGGTACAATCAGTTTCAGCTCGTCCTGCATGACAGGCTCCACAATCATGTCCGGGTGGTGCACTGGCGCTTCAATCAGACCAAAATTAAGCTGGTGCTTCAATATATCATCCATAATTTGCGTTGTATTCATCACTTTCATGACAATTGAAATATCCGGATATTGAAGTGCAAATGGTCCGAGCATGCGTGGAAGCACATATTCCCCGATCGTTAAGCTGGCTCCCAGCTGGAGTCTGCCCTGTAACATCTGAGTAAACGCCGACATCGCTTCGTCCGTCTGTCTGACCAACTCTACACTCCGTTTCGCATGAGGTAATAAAGTTCGGCCAGCCTCGGATAATTCTATTTTTTTGGTGGAACGATGCAATAACTTGGTGCCAAAATAGTCCTCCAATGATTGAATCTGCATCGTTACTGCCGGTTGAGTCATATGTAATGCTTGTGCAGCAGCCGAGAAACTCCCCTTCTCTGCTACCGTATAAAAAATATGCAATTGGTGAAAATTCATATCTTCGCCCCTCTTCGATTACACTCTCTACATTGTAGCCGATTTCTCGCTTGGCAACAAAAAAAGCATGCAGCTTGTCTGCATGCGATAATCTTTGAATCTATGATTTCAACATATTGAATCTACTCAACCTACTTATGCTTGCGGCTATTTTTGACCAACGTCATTCTTCTTGAATGTCTTAACCATGAATAATATGACTTCAGGTCCCTTAATTCAATGGTCTCCGACATACGTCCCAGAAACGTAACTACAATCATTTTGTGCAGCGGATTGCCCGCAATATCATATTCTCCTTCAAGTTCGGAAAATTCGGCGACCACCACCAGATCCTCATCAATCAGGTAGACGTCCTGTTCATTACGGTAGTATGGTGTTATACGGTCCTGCTTCAGACACTCCCATAACCACGCCGCAATATGGTCATCATCACTACGTGCAGGCTCAATACGGTCTGCATACCGCATCTTGGCATGATGGGTAATGACGATGTCGGCCACTTTCTTGTCTCCAAGAGCCACGAAAAACGGCTCGTAGGTGCTCCAACGTTGCATCACCTTATCACGCATGGGAATCACTCTCCACCAGATAGGACTTTCTATCTATTTATTACCAAATATATTACAACATTAGTCCCGCAACCTCAAGGCGTAAGTTTAACTTTTTTTCACAATAGCCAATTTGTGTATAATTCAAGAAAAGAGCGACCCCAAAGGGTCCCTCCAGTTTCTCTTCTATATTCCGTAAAAGCTCGTTTTGTCCATCGTTTTGCTGGCATACTCGGTTTTGATCTCATTACGATACGAGCGTTCGATCTTGCGCACATAGGAAAGTCGCTTCACATTTTTCATCGTATCATCTGCCCGTTCTGCATTAACATACATGACTACATAATGCATACGGCGGGAGATATAATGCACGGTGCCATATTTTTCGAGGTTACGGGCAGCTTTCAAATCACTGACCCAAATAATGAATCCTGTCCTTTCCGCAAACATCATCGTTCCCCGCCCTTCTATAATGATTACTTAACTGCAACCACACTTGCCGCCACTACCGCAGCCGCCCTTCGGATTCGGATCATTGCTCGGTACCTTAATGGTCGTTGACACTGCAAATGCAATGGTCTCTGACATCTGGAATAACATATCATCCAGGGACTTCTCTGCCTGTTTGAAGCGGATTACCGCCTCGAAATTTTCCAACTCCTGTTCCAGAGCCTTCACCTGGTCTTTTGCTGCATGATAATCCGGGTGAAAATGACCGAAACGCTGTGTTTCTTCAAACAATTCCTTCTTGGCATTCAGCTTCCGAATCCCCATCTGAATCTCAGGGGTAGTCTCGACTTGCTGCTTCCAATATAAATAATCCGATACTTCGGCAGATTGGTTAATCATGTCGCCCAGTTCATATGCGCCCGTTAACACTTGGGCCATATCGACCGTGTTCATTTCCGCTACGCTCATGAAATATTCATCCTATCTATATATAAAGTTCTACTTAACGTAGACTACCTCATCATAGCATATCCATGAATAGTTAAGAAGAGTTTTTCCTGCAATTAGAAATAGGGGGAACTCGAAAATTCGCCTTTCAACCTGATATTCACGTGAAATAGTCAGGTTATGACATCATCTGGCAGGATAAGACGCATTGTATCCCACTCTGACGGGGAGAATGTACGCCATTCCGTCTCTGATGTATTTTCACTTGAATCCAACATGCACCAACCGCTTAAAGTCCATTGTTCATGACCCTCTACCCGATGTGGAATGAGGTATTGCGTACGATTTTCCTGTTGTATCCCCAGCTTGGTCTGCCACTCAATGGCTTTGGCAGCAATCTGTCGGGCGGTTGAACTATGATATCGCCGCCACTCCTTGTACCAGGTCTCCGGTATCTCCTCAAATCCCAACAGAGAGAACTTCTTCTCAATGACAGAATAATCATGCTCCAACCCATGCAGAGAAGCAGGGACATCAACCAGACCTTGATTATCGGGTGTGTAGAAAGAAGAATATACACCGCTAAACACATCTTTTTCTAATAACTTCGGATCATCTGCGGAGCCTGTACTTGCCTCCATTACCTTCATACTCCGATTTACAGTCAACGGTGCAGCATCCGTCTCCTTGCCCCAATCTGCTAACGCAATACGTACATTCTCTGGTATGCCTGTCAGCGCATATTGATCCAGACACTCTATCACTTCATGTAATGTATACCCTCTGGCTAAGGCCGAAATGAATCGCTCTCTTGTCATACGGTAGATGGACATTCGATCACGCGTCACCCGTTCTGCGCATTGCTCCAGCATCCAGATCACATCAGGCCCTGCTTCGGGCGGCACCAACATTTCGAAATCAGGCTGCATGTAAAATCCACATGGCTCAGCCTCACTTACCATCTCTTGTTCTCGATATAACAGGCTATGCGGTTCGATCAGCCAACGGAATGCCAGCGCTCCCGACTGATCTTCTCCTACTTCACCATAACCCCAGCCAGCCAGTGCGTATAGCCAGCCCCTGATCCGTGGTTTCAATTCCGAATTCTCTATATGGCACCATATGTTTTTTTCTGGAGCCAACACTGCCAATTGATAACGGAAATGCTGCAACGCGGGTTCAGCTTCTCCGTATCTTTCCATACACGCTTGATATATTTCCCGATGCATCTGTCTCCACGAGAGCTTCAACCATGTTTGTAACCGTTGATCTACAATCTGAATTTGGCCATCTGACTTCTGAACGAGATTCAGACTGAGCAGTAGATCGAGAAGGATAGCTACGTGGGTCGGATACAGATCCGAATGTTCATATCGGATGCTCAAACCATCAAAGTCTGTCGAAGATAATACCGTAATCACACTTAATTTTCGAACACTTTTCTTATGTATGGTGCCCTTCCCTGTCAAAGGAAGTCCTTCTCTTTCGATCCACGCAATCAGATGAAGAAGTTCCGCAGCAGTATCCGGCTTTCCTTCCTGTAATACATGAGCATGCTGTGCCATCTGTTTAACGGTTATACCCACTCTTTGTGCGTAAGCAATCGTCAATGTCTCCATCAGCGAAGCAGGAATATAGAATAATCGCTCTCCCCAACTCTTATATACAGATTCAATCCATCTTTGCTGCCTAAGACTGGCGAATGAAGAATTGGCTTCTGCGACACTTAGTCCTTCGATGGCCAACTGTTCTCGTGGCAGGAGGGAGGAAAAAGGCTGACCGGCATGTTTGTGAAAAATTGCACCAAGCACTTTTTGTTCCACCAAAGCAAGCTTTGACCATGAATCAAGGTTCAGTACCACAGGCTCATCTATTGCTTCAAATGAAGACATATCCCAATCCCTCCTCTTTTCGCGAGTATAAATGGACTATTCGTTCTCATGAACGATGGCATATTCATATCCCTGCTCGACCAAGAACATCTGACGGTTTAATGCAAACTCCTGTTCCTTACTATCCTCTGATACCAACGCATAGAAATATGCTTTGTTTTCTCCAGCTTTTGGTCTCAGAATTCTTCCCAAACGCTGTGCCTCTTCCTGCCTTGACCCGAAACTTCCGGATATCTCAAGCGCAACAGCAGCATCAGGCAAATCCACAGCAAAATTGGCAACCTTGGATACCACAATTGTTTTAATCTCTCCACGTCGAAAAGCGGCAAACCACTTGATTCGCTCTTGCTGTGACATGTTACCCGAGATCAAAGGTGCTTCAATTTCCCGGGCAATCAACTCAAGTTGATCCAGATATTGTCCAATCACTAGCGCAGGCATATCCCGATGACGTTCCAGCAAACGCTTAACTACATGTACCTTCGCCGGATTCTCGGCAGCCAATCGAAATTGATGTTTAACCTCGGCTTGCAGATAATTTGATCTTAGTTCCGGGGAAAACGGAATACGTATCTCTTGACATTGTACATCAGCAATCCACCCTTGCTGCTCCAGTTGTTTCCACGGCATATCATAGAGCTTTGGACCAATCAACGAAAACACATCCTGTTCACAGCCATCCTCTCGAACCAATGTGGCCGTTAATCCCAGCCTTCGCGTAGCTTGAATATCCGCAGTTGCACGAAACACTGGTGCTGGCAGCAAATGTACTTCATCATATATGATCAGCCCCCATTGCCGCTCACTGAGCAGTTTGATGTGGGTAAAATCAGCATCCTTTGATTTCCGGTGTGTAAGAATCTGATATGTAGCTACAGTCACAGGTTTCACCTGTTTTTTCTGACCGGAATACTCACCGATCTGTTCGCTGGTAATCGTGGTTTTGTCTTGAATTTCCTGAATCCACTGTCGCACAGACGTTGTATTGGACGTCAAAATAAGGCATTCACATTGAAGCCGCTCCAGCACGGCCATGCCAATGACCGTTTTTCCTGCCCCGCAAGGAAGTACGAGTAAACCGCTTCCTCCCATGCCCTCACTGCCTTCGAATGCATCCACAGCCTCTCTCTGGTAAGAACGCAACGCAAACCGCTCAGAGTGGTCCCCCGGATCATTAGACCGCCAATCAAATGAAAGCTTGGTTCCCTCCCGATATCCTACGTAATCAAGTACGGGGTAACCCAATCGTGTTAATTCCCTTTTTAATAACCCTCGCTGTTCTCCTGGGAGCAGAAGTTCATGAGCGTCCTTACGTTCCATGCGAAAGGCAGCTATCGATTTCAATCCACTTAATTCATCCAGCAACCGCTCATCCTCACTGTAAAGACGCATTCTAGTGTGATCTGCTTCGGAATGCAGTTTTAATTTGCCATACTGATCCATGATTCTCCGAACATCCTGTATCAGTGCAGCAGGCACGTTCCAGCGGGATACCAGCTCCAAACTTGCGATGACCTGATCTGCATTCCATCCCAGCGCAGCCGCATTCCAGAGCGATAACGGAGTGATTCGGTAGGTATGAAACGCTGCTGGTGTCTTAACCAGTTCTGAATACATCCCAAGCTGCTCTCTTGCTCTTTCGAATCCGGGGTGACCAACTTCCAGCAAAACTGTAAAATCTCGCTGAACGATACAAGCATCTGTCCTTACCGTATGTTCTGTTTCTTCCATTTGGAGCCTTCCTCCTATCACAAAAAAAGTCCAGTTCCGGCAACTTCCGAAAATGAACCTCTATAAAGTGCACGTTCAAAAAGTCTAGTTTTCAGTACCGAAAAGTGGACTTTTTGAACAACATCTATAAAATCCACAAAAAAACATCCTGCCCATACCTCGGTATGAACAGGATGCCCAACTGCATCTAAAGTCATTCGGCTGTGTAACCTTTAGCCATGGCGATAAATAATCTCACGGCCGTCTGCATCGCGTCTTCATCAAAATCAAACATCGGATGATGATGCGGATAGATCGCATTTTTATCCGGGTTACCTGCTCCAACAAACATAAAGCACCCTGGAACCTTCTGCAGATAATACGCAAAATCTTCCGCTGGCATCAGCATCGGGGATGCTTGCACTCGTTCTGCCCCAAATAATTCTGTAGCCTCTCTGAAGAAACGTGCTGTCTCTTGTTCATCATTCACCACAGGCGGATATCCCATAATATATTTCACTTGCGTCTCTGCTCCATATGCTGCCCCTGTCTGGGCTACCATGGTAAGCACGCGCTCTTTCATCCCGTTTCGGGTCTCTTCATCAAACGTTCTTACCGTACCGCTCATTTTGCATTGCTCTGCAATTACATTCTGAGCCGAGCCCGCCTGCATTGTACCAATGGTCAGCACCGCGGGTTGCAATGGATCAACCGAACGACTGACAACAGTCTGAAGCTGCATCACAAGCGCAGAACCCGCAATAAGACTATCTATCGTGGATTGTGGCATCCCTCCATGTCCACCTTTACCTTTGATCTCAATGTAAAAATCGTCCGCCGCAGCCATCATCGGTCCTGCTTTACTGGCAACAACACCTACAGGCAGCGGGGTCCACAGATGAATTCCGTATATAACATCCACGCCTTCAAGCGCACCATCCGCAATGACCTGGACTGCACCGCCCGGAAGCAGTTCTTCTGCTGGCTGGAACAAAAAGCGAATCTCTCCTTGGATCTCCTGCTTGTGACGGCTGAAATACAATGCCGTACCGAGCAATATCGAGATATGACCATCGTGGCCGCATGCATGCATCGCTCCTGCTTGTTGTGATGCATACTCAATATTCTTTTCATCCTGAATTGGCAGTGCGTCCATATCAGCTCGCAGCATGACGACAGGACCCGGCTTGTCCCCACGAATGGAACCGATGACCCCGTGACCACCAACATGACGCCTCACTTCAACGCCAAAACTCTCCAACATATCCGCTACAAAAGAGGATGTCTTCTCCTCATGAAAGGAAACCTCAGGATTGCGATGAAGGTGACGCCGCCATTCCACCATGTGGATCTGCAGATCTTCCCACCATATATTATTAGTCATGTCTCTCCACCCTTTCAATCTTGAACGGGACTTGAATCAAGCCCGAACCTTCCTCTTCAAACCTATTGCTGTATATTGTAGCAGAATTGGAAGAAAACCGATACGAAACGCCTTCGGAAAGCTTGCACGGGAAGGGGAAACATACTATCATGAACTAGAGAAATACTCGAGAAATTATACTCGGAAGCTTATGAGGAGGATCAAACGCTTATGATTTTTGAGAATACAGGCTTGGATGGCTTGAAGAGCGACTTGGCATACCTGGATGAGAGCGCCGAGAAAGTCGGATTTGTCCGGTGGCAATGGGAATATTACCGTGCTACATATGACTACAAAATTGAAGATGAACAAACCAACTCAGAATACTTTGTACGCATTAATACCCGCGCTGTGGAAGGCAAATTGGAAAAACCGGATACCGTTCTTGCTGTTGAAGCAGTATACCTTGGCAAAGCCACTTTCCCTCACGGCCTGGATTATGACTCTTCCGTTCCGCAACCAGTCGTGAAGCTGGCAGCCGAAAAATTACAGCAGCTTAAAGAACTGCTGGAAGCATAGGCTGGGCCAAACAATGAAACAACAAACGGCCCAAACGAAAACGAAGAGAGGCACGCCGGATTTTCAACTGCTAATCCTCACTTTATTGTTGGTGGGCTTTGGACTGGTGATGGTATTCAGCTCCAGTTCCAGCATTGCAATCGCAAGCGATAAATTTAACAATGATGCCCTTTACTTCACGAAAAAACAACTTATGTGGGCGATTATCGGTCTATTTGGCATGTTTTTTGCCATGAATATCCGCTTCAACAAGTACAAAAAGCTCTATGCACCCTTTTTCCTGCTCACTACGGTCATGCTGGTGATTGTTTTGATCTCAGGTGCAGTATTGAACGGTGCACGAAGCTGGATTCACATTTTCGGTTTCAGTCTTCAGCCTGCAGAGTTCGCGAAAATTGCTATCATTCTCTATCTCTCTGCTCTTATTACCAAAAAAGGTGAGAAATTCAGGGTTTTCAAGACAGGGTACGTTCCCGTCCTGTTTATCGTTGGATTCATCGCAGGACTGATTATGCTGCAACCAGACTTCGGTACCACCTTCATTCTGGTGTCCACCTGTGGTCTCTTGATCTATGCCGGTGGAGCCAGTATGAAACATATCCTGGGTTCGATTCTCCTGGTTGTACTCGGTGGGGCACTGGCGTTCGGAGCGAATTCCCTGTTTTCTTCCATGTCTCCTTCCGACACAACGACTGCTACAACAGCAGTCACTGCGGAGCAGAACTACAAGATCGGACGTATTCAGGCTTTCCTTGATCCAATGTCCGATATTAATGGCGGAAGTCTTAACCTCTACCGTTCTCTTGTTGCCATTGGTGATGGCGGCATGACAGGTTCTGGGATTGGACAAGGTACGATGAAGCTGCATTATTTGCCAAACGCGTATAATGACTTTATTTTCTCCGTAATCGGGGAAGAACTCGGATTCATCGGAAGTGCATTATTCCTGCTAGTTTACCTGTACTTCATCTGGCGCGGAATCATTGTCTCTCTTCGCTGTCCCGATCCATTCGGAACATTGGTAGGCATAGGTATCATGGGACTGATCGCGATTCAGGCATTTATCAACATTGGTGGTGTAACTCAGACCATTCCGGTGACGGGGGTCACGCTTCCATTTATCAGTTATGGGGGTACCTCACTCTTTGTGATGATGGTTGCCATGGGCATTCTGCTCAGTATCTCACGTACTAACAATCTGGACGTGATCAAGGAAGAGAAAACGAAGTCCGTGACTGTACAGACACAGACTCGTACCTCTCCTGCTCTTCGTTCACGGGAGTCCATCCGTCGGATTCGATAAAAAGCAACTCAAAAAAGGCTGTGCACCCAATGGATGCGCAGCCTTTTTCTGTGTACTAATTACTATTCTGTCTATCAAGATGAAGAACAGGTCAATATGACTCTGTCCTCCATTGCGGATTGCGATTTCTACAGATCGTCGCCTTTGAAAGATACGCCTTCTACCTTTACATTGACTTCAACCACGCGTAATCCGGTCATGGTCTCTACCGCTTCTCTTACATTCTGCTGAAGCATACGGGAAACTTCATGAATCGGGGTTTCGTACAGGACGATGATGCGCAGGTCAATGGCTGCTTCCAGCTGGCCGACCTCAACGCTCACGCCTTTCTGTACGTTTTTACCGCTGAGTCGCTTCGCCCAGCCCTCTGACAATCCTCCAGACATTGCGGCAATTCCGGGTGTTTCCATTGCAGCCATTCCGGCAATTTTTGCAACCACGTCATCGGCAATCCGGATGTTTCCGCTCTCCAGTTGAAGTTGTTCTGCCATGCCACATCCTCCTTCACTTCGTTACTCGTATTTTAAATCCTTTCCACCCCAAAAAGCAAATTAAACTCAAAAAGATGCGTTTACAACCTACCACCATTTGGTTATATTGAAATATGAAAATAATCTCATAAGCGATTTACAGTGTAATTCAAAACAAAATAATTTATAACCGAGGTGTTTGTTGTGAGAAACCGGATTTCATCCATTTTGCTGATTGCGTTCTTTGCACTCAGTGCCATCGCCCACTACTTGAAATGGGATTCGATTCTACAGTTCGTGATATCAGCCATTTCGGTTATTTTTGTGGCCGGTTTTTTAGGCAAAGCCACCGAAAATGTAGCCCACTACGCCGGACAGCGGCTAGGTGGATTCTTGAATGCCACCTTCGGCAATGCTGCCGAATTGATCATCGCCATTTTCCTCGTCAAAGAGGGACTCTTCGACATGGTCAAAGCTAGTCTGACAGGTTCTATCATCGGAAATCTGCTATTAGTGCTCGGGTTAAGTATTTTTGCGGGAGGACTCAAGTTCAAAATTCAGAATTATAATGTTTCACTTGCAGGTCTGAATGGTTCCCTGATGATTGTTGCCATCATTGCCCTGTTTATTCCGGCAGTCTTTCTCAATACACATTCCATTACACAGAAAGACACCAATACACTTAGTCTCATCGTGGCCGGATTGCTCATCCTCGCGTATATTGCGTGGTTACTATTCTCCATGGTGACACATAAGAACTACCTCGCAGACGTCACTGAGGATCGCGATGAAGAGCTACCTCATGAGCATGCTCCGGCATGGTCCAAGAAAAAATCAATCCTCTATCTGGTGCTCGCAACAGTCATGGTTGCCTTCGTCAGTGAATGGCTGGTGGGCACGCTCGAAGTCTTCACTTCGGAATTTGGACTTAGCGAACTGTTTGTCGGTGCATTCCTTGTGGCCATCATCGGTAATGCGGCCGAACACAGTGCAGCCATCATGCTTGCCATGAAAAATAAAATTGGAGCCGCCGTTGAAATTGCGGTTGGCAGCAGCTTGCAGATCGCACTCTTCGTTGCTCCTGTACTGATTTTTGTCAGCTACTTCACAGGCAGAACCATGGATATCGTATTCACAACGATTGAGTTGGTCGCCATCGGCGTATCCGTATTTATTGCGAAGTCCATCACCCAAGATGGTTCAACGAATTGGTACGAAGGTTTACTCCTGCTCGTGGTATATATCATACTCGGTGTATCCTTCTTCCTGGTGTAACCAGGCCCTCACGTAGCGATTAAAATAAACAAGCCACAAGAGGCAGCCCGAATTTACATTCGGTCCTGTCTCTTTGTTTGTATACGCCTTCCGGCTGGTTGTATCCCCATCCCGTTCTGACGCACAAAAAAAGCATGCATAAACGCCTGCATGCCTTCTATTCTGACCCGCGCATTTGCAGGCTATTGCTCATTCTTCTTGTTCAAGGCTTCATATAAAATTGCCAAATTCCGCTCAAGCGCGCTAACCAGCTGCTTACCTGCACCTTCTGGAAGGAGCCCTGCACGAACAGCAAAATCAACTTCTTTGGAGAACCCATACATCTGTGTATCCAATACTTCCTCATAGAGAGGGCAGTAGCGGGTAGCCAGATTCTCCATCTGTACTTCAATAAGCTTCTGTATTTTATCTGCATCTTCTTGAAGAAGACTGATCGCTTTCAAACTCAGCTGGTCCTGCAGATCAGATGAAGTCATGCATTTTTCCCCCCTATGTCCCAAAAATCGCGTAAAGACGTTCTACCTCTAATATTAGACGAAATGAAGAGCTAATACAAGAACCTGACCAAAATAAGCCCGCAAAGTTGAGCCTTTTGTTGAAGCTTAATCCACCTGTTCCAGTCACCTCCAAATGTGCATTCAGCGCATTCCATGCCAAAAAACACCCCTGCCAAAAAAGGCAAAGGTGCTTCTTGAGAGCTATTACTCAGATGCGATGCTTACATTCAGTCCATGCTTGGCAAATACTTCTGACATGGCTGCTTTTGCTTCAACTGCATCTGGACCATGAACATGTAGTTCATAGCTGTGCGTGCTGATCAGCGTTGTAAACAATCCGAGAATACTTTTTACATCGATATACTTGTTCTCCGAATGAAGCACGATTGAAGAAGTAAACTTGCCTGCTGTTTGAGCAATTTCTACTACAGCCGCGTTATTACTCGACATAGGAATCCCTCCGTCTTTTTACTATTGGTATCATCTATTAATTACCACTACATGATACCGTGAATCCGCTTTCCTAGCAACAGCAAAATCCTGTTCCTACTTCAAACGGTCCGGATTCAGGCATTCCAGCTCAGGAATGACAAAGATACCGTCTTTACGAATCAGCACATCGTCAAAATAAATCTCCCCGCCGCCATAATCCGGACGCTGGATCAATACGAGATCCCAGTGGATGGACGAGCGGTTGCCATTGTCGGTTTCTTCATACGCCTGACCTGGCGTAAAGTGCAAGCTGCCTGCGATTTTTTCATCGAACAGGATATCTTTCATCGGATGAAGAATATGCGGGTTAAATCCAATCGCGAATTCACCAATATGACGAGCACCCTCATCCGAATTCAGGATTTCATTCAAACGCTCTGTATCGTTACTTGTCGCTTCAACAATTTTGCCATCCTTGAACGTGAACTTGATATTTTCAAAAGTCACTCCATTGTACAGGGTTGGCGAGTTATAACTAATCGTTCCGTTCACGGAATTGCGCACAGGGGCACTGTACACTTCGCCATCCGGGATATTTTTTTGGCCAGAACATTTCTCTGCACCGATATCTTTAATGGAGAAGCTCAGCTCTGTTCCTGGTCCGGTGATACGAACTTTGTCCGTCCGCTTCATCAGGTTAGCAAGCGAGTCCTGCGCTTTGTCCATTTTGGCGTAATCCAGGTTACAGACGTCGAAGTAGAAATCTTCGAATGCTTCTGTACTTGTATTGGCGAGTTGCGCCATACTTGCGTTAGGGTAACGAAGTACAACCCATTTCGTATGTTTGACACGTTGTTCACTATGTACCGGGTGGGAGTATAATGAATTGTACATTTTCATTTTTTCTTCCGGCACATCGGACAGATCATTCACATTTTCTCCCGCACGAATACCGATATAACAATCCATCTGTTTCATACGGTTCAGATCAATCTCTGCCCATGTTTTCATCATTTCTTCTGTGGCATTTTTCAGCATCGCACGCTGTACGGTTTTATCGGTCAACTGTACAAAGACGTTACCACCTTTTTTTCCTACCTCTTCAATAATGGCGTTAATCAGATCACGTTCCGATCCAATCATCTCAACCAATACATTTTCACCAGGCTGTACATCTACTGAATAGCCCACCAGGTTTGCTGCAAGCTTTTGAATTCTTGGGTCTTTCATCTTGGTAAAATCCTCCTGTCATCTGCCATACTTGAATTGAACAACGGTAAATTACGATACTATTGTAGCACGCGAACAGTCATCCCGTCAGTAGGCAGTCCCTCACTTCGTTTATTGATATGACTTGAAGTTCACATCGGTGACAAGGGCTTCTTTGTTACTTTTACGGTTGTTGTCCGTGTAACTCATCTGACTTTCAGAGGATAAGCGAAGAGGCAGACTGCTCTTCCGATCTACCGTGAGATGATATACCATCTGCACGCTCGCTTGTTTCATCATCTGTTGCATCGTTGTTTCGCCCTGTTTCCAAACTTTCTCCAGATCCTTCTCAAGCTTCTCCTTACGCGCCCCTTTCACCGTAGCTGCCTTATGCATATATTCTGCCCGAATGGCGTTCATCTCGTCGTTTAGCTGGGTTACAGCCCATGATTTGGCGTCTTCCGGTGCAAGTTCAATCCGTAATGTTCTGGTTCGACGACCGGCCCCATACTCGGATTGAATGGTTTTGTGCATCCCATCAATCTTCTCCAATTGGGCGATTGGGTTAAATCGAGAAAGAGACCCACGCAGCGGCTCATGCTGCGCTGACAATGCCATCCATTGCCCTTGTTTCCGCTCAAAAGAGGCGCTAAACCCACTGGGCTGTCCATTATTTTTTACGGCAGTTGTTTGAATGCCTGTCCCCACAGCAGTTACTTCTCCAGGTAATCGGGTCTGAAGGGTCAGACGATCATGATTCTCCAGCTTGCCTTCAAACTTGAACTGATTCTCGAACAGCCCACTATTCTCCCGTCGAAGTCCTGCCTCTCCTTCAAAACTCAACGTCTCTTTTCCCGCTATCCCCGATAAAGCCAAGGAAAAAACCTCTTCAGGTGTTTGATCTCGCTGCATTAATCCACAACCCGGAACACCAATAATCACGATGCTCACAAATAACCATAATGTACGTACCGAATGGCGATTAAACATGTCTATCTTCACCCTTCCGTGAACTTTCTCCATAGATTGCCCCGCCCGTATATGCTTATACTTCCTTCTATACACATCTTGATCTGCGATGCAAAAAAAAAAAAAGAGAACGACTCCGCAATTGGAATTGTTCTCTCTTAACGTGTTACATCCTGTTCCTCTACAACGATTCTGTTCCGACCACCATTCTTGGCGCTGTACAAAGCCATATCAGCCCGATAAAACAAGGACTCTACACTGACCTTTTCATCCATCCAATTCCACTCTGCGATGCCACTGGATACCGTAACGGGCGGTCGGGTCTCTTCTGCGACTCTCTTTCGAATCACTTCCGCATAATCTAACGCCTGCCTTACACTCACCTGTGGCATATAGATCGCCAGTTCTTCTCCACCCCATCTGGCGCAGACATCCTCCGAGCGAACAGAGCTGGTGACGATCTCACTCACTTGCTTCAATACTTGATCCCCCGTCTGGTGTCCGAACGTATCATTCACCTGTTTGAACTGATCAATATCCACCACAATGAGGGAGCCACAGAATTCATGAGCCTGTCGCTCGTGAATCACACTGTCCAGATAATGCCTCACGTACAGACCTGTCAACATATCCAGATTAGCCAAGCGCCGAACCTCGGCATGCAGCGTGGCATTTGACAGGGCAAGCCCGATATGAATGGATAACATCTGCAAGAGCCTATAGTTATCATATGAAAAGTAGTGCTCTCTACTGTGTCCCAGCAAAATGGCACCCTTCACTTCACCATTGACTCTGATCGGTGATGCAATCAGTGACATGGATCCCGTATCTTCCATGAAAAAGGAGGACACTTTATCAAATTGCGCATAATTGGCTATAATGAGCGGTTCCTCTGTTCGATAGACCAAACCTGCGATACCGTAGTCTACAGAAAAGGATTGGTGAAAAACATCTTTCACGTTAGATGACATGACTTCGAAGTCATTGGTACTGTCATTGAGTTGAAGAATGCAACACGTTTCAGCCTGGAATATTTCCTTTAACTCTTGCTCGGATAGTTGATAGATCTCGGAAAGATGCAGGCTTTTGTTCAACCGCTGTGTAAGATCATTAATTAAACGAAGTTCCTGAATTAACATATTGGATTGTTCATGCAGCTTGGCGTTCTCAAAGGCCGTTCCTGCAGTGTCTACCATCATCGTAATCAATTGCAAGTCCGATTCTTCCATAATCTCTTCATTCATTTCGATATGGAACACACCGTATATGCCTTGTTTGCCTTTCAGCGGAATCCCTATATCTACAATGCGGTTCTCTGCATCATCTGAGCGAGCAACGATCAGCTTACCTTCCATAAATGAACGCACACAAATATCTTCTCCTCGCTCGTGGACAAGCAACGGTTTAATCCGTGGATCAGAGTTGTTCTGATCCTGAGACATATACAATTTGATATAAGTGGCCGGGTACAAGTAGTCCATACTGTCAAATACCTCATCCAATATGGCCTCGACATCCATTTTGTCATGCATTCGCTGAACAATCTGAAAGAGAATGGACCTCCGGTGTTCCTCACGAGCTGTTTGTTCATGAGCATGTAACAGGTCCGTCATAAATATGTATTCGAATCTTCGGTAAAAGCAGGTGTGATAATGCAATGCCTCAGATTGAACCACAGCTTCAGACGTTTCATATCCATTGGATTCATAGATCACAGCGGTGAATACGGCAAACATATCCTTGTTAGTTCTGGAGAATAAGGGATGTGTTATTATAAGATATTGTCCGTGTTCGCTTGTCCCTTTAAGGGACAGGACCTGTCTCTTATCCAAACATTCCAATACCAGCCTGCGTGCATTTACGCCCGGATCAGCTTCATGATCGCTATCGTATCCTATGCAATCACCTTCCGTGTTCCACACGCTGTAAAAGGTTGATGTTCTGGCCAGCCTTGAACCCACTTTGGAGTTCCAGTCACTGTATGCCTGCTCTAGCAAGCTACCTAAATATGAAAAATCAAAAGGTGTGATATCCATTTTTTGCATCCACAACACATGCTCTTCATGAGAATGAGGAGCGGCAAAAGATGCGGAATCGCCCGAACTTCGTGAATTCAAGCTGGCAGGTAAACTTCTTAGATGTTCTAACATGTCAGGCGCTCCTTTGCACCGTTTTTGCATCCACCAGGATGCATTAATCTGCAGACGTTATCGCAAACCTGCAAATTCGTTGCGATAACCTTGTTACATAAAGATGATTTAAAGTTAAGATACAATCTATTTTACTCTGTTTAAACCATTTTTGCATCCATATTTCAGAAAATTGTCCCATTATTTTAGGCCCAATGACCTATCGACAAATTTAGACGTTTTTTTGCTTTTATTCTGCGCTTGACATTGTTTCTCTTAAACTGTAATATAAATTGTTGATGAAGACTACTAATGGGTCTTTAAATTTGGGCATTACCGGTTGTGTCACCCTCATTCTTTTTGTTGCTTTCAGGACAGCGGCTGAACTTTCCTGATCGTTCTATGCGAGGCCAAGCCCGCATCAACAAATTGGAGCGCAAACAGAGCCCTAATATGAACTTTAACTAAAAAGGAGCTACTTTAAACATGGCACGTTACACTGGTCCTAAATTTAAATTGAGCCGTCGCCTCGGCATTTCCCTTAGCGGAACAGGCAAAGAATTGAAACGTCCTTTCCCTCCAGGTCAGCACGGAGCTAACCAACGCAGAAAAATCAGCAACTACGGTATGCAATTGCAAGAAAAACAAAAATTGCGCCACATGTACGGTTTGGGCGAGAAGCAATTCCGCACACTGTTCTCTAAAGCTCAAAAAATGCAAGGTATTGCCGGTGAGAACTTCATGTTCTTGCTTGAGTGCCGCCTTGACAACCTCGTTTACCGCCTTGGGTTTGCTAACTCCCGCGCTGGAGCGCGTCAGTTGGTAGCACACGGTCACGTAACTGTAAACGGTAAAAAAGTCGATATCGCTTCTTACCAAGTAAGCACTGGCGATGTAATCGGCTTGCGTGAGAAGAGCCGCGCTCTTTCTTCCATTAAAGAAGCTTTGGAAGGCCGTTCGCATCTTCCAGCATACGTTGAATACAACGAAGCAGCTGTAGAAGGTAAATTTATCCGCTTGCCTGAGCGTGCTGAATTGTCCCAAGACATCGATGAAAAACAAATCGTCGAGTTCTACAACCGTTAATCGTTGCAATCACATTAAAGTTTCAACCCAAACAGCTGTCGAGATTTTCTCGACAGCTGTTTTTCTATGCTTTTTTTTAATTATCTTCATTATAGGTACGTAAATAACGATATAAAATATAGACTCCCTTCAGGAGAAGCACACATCCATATATACATCACAAGAATGACATCGAGGGGGATTAAAACATGCATTTTTTTCGCAATCGCAAGCTCGCTGTTAAGCTTGGACTTTTACTTGGGATCGTATTACTCTGTTGTGTTGGAGCCCTGATTGCATTTAATACCAAATCCATTTACGACAAAAGCCTCCAGTACGGCGAAACCGTTGCTGGACAGGCAGCAAACCGGGCTACAAATGAGTTTATGACTGACATTAATCAGGTGAAAAACACGTTGGACACCATGAGTACCACGTTATTGGATGCCGCTCAGAACGGATCACTCAACCGTGAAGAAGTCGTCAGACTCCTTGAACAATATCTGAAGAAGGACGAGAAAGTTTTTGGCTTTTATACGGGCTGGGAACCAAATGCCTTTGATGGAAACGATGCGGATCACGTCAACAAAAAAGAATATGATGATGCTACGGGTCGATTCGTTCCATACGTTATACGTGATGGCAACTCCCTGCATTTTGAGCCTATGCCTACTTATGAGGGAAGCGGTGAAACCAGTACTTACTATCAGCAGCCGAAGAAAACCAAATCCATCTATTGGTCCGAGCCTGTTACCTACACGGTTGGCGGAAAAGAAACACTACTCGTTTCGATTGTCCTCCCTCTATTAGATGAAAACAAAAATTTTCTAGGCATTGTTGGGGCCGACTTTACCATTGATCGTTTTCAGCAAAATATAGCATCACTTAATCCGGATCAGGGTTATGCCATGCTTATTACTAGTGAAGGACAGATTGCTGCACACGGCTCCAAACCGGAACTGGCTAATGAAGGAGCCGTAATTCCATCTGAGATGAAGACAGTCATTCAGCGTATACAGTCTGGCGAGTCTCAATTTTACGCTACAGACCCTGAAGTAGGGGAAGAACTGTTTATTGCCGAGCCTGCCAAGTTACAAGGAACAGATTCAAACTGGTACCTTGTATCGGCGCTGCCAAAGAGCCATATCCTTCAACCCTTCTATGACAGCTTGAACTGGTCCATACTGATTGCCGCACTGGCAGTACTTCTGCTTGCAAGTGTGGTTACCTACACCATCGTCTCCATTGTAAGGCAGTTGAATCAAGTTAATATCGTCGCTGGACAGCTGGCTGGCGGGGATTTGACACAAAAGTTACCTGTACGATCCAAAGATGAATTTGGCGTTATGGCGGGTCATATGAATCAGATGATGGATACCCTGCGTCATACCATATCGGTTATATCCGAACATGCTTTATCTGTCGGCTCCACTTCTCAACAATTGACCGCGGGTGCCGAAGAAACAGGTAAAGCCGCCGAACTGATTGCATTAACAGGAGTCGAAGTTGCAGATAAAGCAGGTAAACAGGTGCAGGAACTGCAAGAGTCCTCCCGTTCCATGAATGAAATATCTGTAGGAATCGGAAGAATTGCAAAGGCAGCCTCCGATGTCTCGGATTCATCGCGCGCTGTGGCTGAGCGAACAACCATCGGAACTGATAAGATTCAGTCCGCTATGCGTATGGTCGATAGCGCCACCTCTTCTGTGCAGACGTCCATGACCGCACTGGAGAATTTCCGTCAACGTTCGGAAGAGATTGGACATATTACAGGCATGATCACGGAAGTTAGCCGTCAAACCAATCTACTTGCCCTTAACGCTTCCATTGAAGCATCACGAGCAGGTGAACACGGGCGCGGGTTCGGTGTTGTTGCTTCCGAGATTCGTAATCTGGCTGAACAATCCAGAATATCAGCAGCGCAGATTGCAGCGTTGATTCATAACGTTCAGCAAGAGGTCCTTTCTCTCGTTGAAAATATGGAGCATGGGAATGCCGAGGTGAGCCATATAGCGGAAGTGATCCATGAAAGTGGTGAACTATTCCTCTCCATTTCATCACAGATTACAGATGTTAATGAGCAGATTGAACATGTCTCAGCCATTGCCCAGCAGATGTCGGCTGGATCACAGCAGGTTGATGCCACGTTAGTGCAACTCAAAACCATTGGTCATGAGACAGCAGATCATGCAACTCGTGTTGCCTCTGCCTCTGAAGAACAACTCGCATCCATGGAAGAGATTACGGCGGCATCTGCCTCATTGGCTAATCTTACCCAGGAATTATTAGAGCTGATTCAACGCTTCAAAACCTAATGTAGAAGACCTCCAATACGACTAATCATTCAGGTCACCCTATGCACCTCAGCATGGAGGTGGCCTGCTTATTTTGGCTTACAACTCATGAAATGTGCTTCAATATCGCATGATATATAGCATAATGCATGGCAGAATGGCAAATTTCGACCATTACTTGTATTTCTCAGGCATGCAAACCCGCCTTTTTATGCTATAATAAGTGCTGTTAAAAGGAGGAAGACACTGAATGGTTGATGTTAATAAGAAAAAGCCCGATGAACAGCCTGTACGCAAACGCAGCTTTGCCCGCAGACTGGGAAGTTTCGTCAAATGGATGGTTGTCCTTGGATTTATGGGGGCACTATTTGTAGGCGGTGCTTTGATGGGATACGTCAGTTCCATTGTGAAAGACGAGCCTGTCCGTTCAAGGGCCCTGATTGAACAAAAAGTCAGCGAAAACTCCATCACAGGCTTTGCTTACTTTGCCGACGGCAGTCCGATCGGTCAATTACGTACGGAAGAAGACAGGCGTCCGGTCACTACGGACCAGATCCCACAAAAGGTTATTGATGCTGTCGTTTCAATTGAAGACAATCATTTTTACGAACATAAAGGTGTAGACATGAGCGGAACCCTACGTGCCGTGAAACAGAAAGTGCTGAAAGAATCAGTACAAACCGGCGGTAGTACACTGACTCAGCAATTGGCGCGTCGTGTGTTTTTGAATCTGGATCGCACGGAAGATCGGAAAGTGAAAGAAATTTTGCTCTCACTCCGACTCGAACGTTTCCTGACCAAAGACGAGATCATGACTGCCTATCTGAACAAAGTTCCTTTTGGTAATGGTTCCAGCGGATACAACGTTTACGGAATCAAAGCAGCCGCCAAAGGATTGTTCAATATTAACGATCTAGAAAAAATCAACATCGCTCAAGCTGCTTATCTTGCTGGATTGCCACAACTCCCCTCCTCTTACTCCGCTTTTAACGGTAAAGGTGATTTTGTAGAGGAGAATTTTGACCGCGCAATCAACCGTCAGCATCTGGTACTGCGCCGTATGCTTGAACTGGGCAAAATCAATCAGTCCGAGCATGACGAAGCTCTAGCTTTTGATATCAAAAGCTCACTCGCTCCGAAGACCATCAAGGCTTACAACACTTATCCATATCTTATGATGGAAACGGAACGACAAGCTGCACAGATTTTGATGAAACAGTTGAATTCCGACACAGCTGAATCTGCAGACAAAGCTAAGGATGCAGCCACACCTCAGAAGGAAAGCAGTGCATTATTAGAGGAAGCTCAGACGCAACTGCGGACAGGTGGATATCGTATATACACGACCATCAACAAAAGCATCTACAAAACGATGCGTACCATTGCGGAAGATGACAGCAATTTCTCAGCAGATGATCCTGTCAAAGGAAAAGAACAAACTGCTGCTATGCTGATTAATCACAAAACCGGTGCAATTCTGGGGATGATTGAGGGTCGGGATTTCCAGGATGAACAGATGAACTACGCAACGCAGATGATACGCCAGCCAGGTTCAACGATGAAACCTATAGCCGCTTATCTTCCTGCGCTAGATGAAGGTCTTGTTCAGCCAGCTTCAATTATTGATGACTCACCGATCATTCTCAAAAATGGTCCGAGCGGATACCACATTGCCAAGAATGCCAACAACCGGTATCAGGGACTCGTCACTGCCCGCAGAGCACTGAATTATTCTCTCAATATACCGGCTCTGAAGTTGTTTAATGAAGAAGTAGGGATCGAGAAGGCTTGGACCTTCGCCAAGAAACTGGGGATTACCACCATTCAGAAGGAAGACTATCAGGCTCAGACTGGTGTTCTCGGAGGTCTCCAATACGGTGTAACCGTTGAAGAATTAACCAGTGCCTATGGTGCTATCGCCAATAAGGGTGTATATAACGATTCTTACATGATTAGCAAAATTGTAGATTCCAAAGGAAACATCGTTTATAAACACGATACTGAACCTGTCCAAGCTTTCTCGGAGCAGACAGCATACCTGATGACCGATATGCTGCGGACCGTTATTACAGAAGGAACGGCAGATAAAGTACGTGAAAATTACAAATATTCCAAGAGTGTGCCAATCGTAGGTAAAACGGGTTCCACTCAAAACTACGCAGATGTCTGGTTTGAAGGTTATACACCAGATGTCACACTTGGCGTGTGGGTTGGATACAAACAGCCCGTGAATACGCTGGAAAGTAAATCACAGAGAAAACGTGCGCAGCAACTGTGGTCGAAAATCCTGAACGAAGTGATCGATACGCAAAAAGATCTGTTCGTTACGGATTCGTTCAAAAAACCATCTGGCATCGAAACGCGCACGGTGTCTGCATACAGTGGCAAGTTGCCAACATCCATGACTGATAAATTTGTTACGGATATTTTCAACAGCAAGTTTGTTCCGAAGGATAGCGATGACGGTGTAGCCAAAGCAAGGTACATTACTTACAATGGTGTAAACTATATTCCGCGTGACGGAACACCTTCGGACATGTTGAAGGAAAAAACAGTCATCAAGCGTAAAAAACCAATCTCGGATCTCATCAAAGAATTGCAAAATGCATTCTCACGTATGAGTCGACATGAGTCACTTGCTTATTATCTTCCTGAAGATGCTGGTGCAGACATGCCAACACAGATTGATCCAAGGACAGATAACGGCAAAGCTCCTGATGCACCAGGCAACGTACGCATCTCAACCTCGGGTGACAGAGCAGTCATTACATTTAATGCCACACCTGAAAATGATGTCGTGGGTTATCGTCTGTACCGTTCTGTAAACGGTGGAGGATTCCAGAACCAGGGCCAGGTTGTCTTGGCCGGTGAATCCAGATCATTCTCTGCATATGCAGCGCAAGGCGGTAACTTCGCCTTCTATGTAACGGCAGTGGATGTTGCCGGCAGAGAATCTGCTCCTAGCGCTACAGTAAATAGTGCTGGTGTAGCTCCCCCTGTGGAAGAAGAGATTGATGAACCGATTGAAGTTCCAGGTACAGTCGTTACGCCGGGAGAAACGCAGACCGATAATACAACAACGACAGCCCCAGGCGCACCTGGTCAAGTCAGCGTATCTGCCCTCACTCAAGGACTGCGTATTCAATGGGCGTCCAGTCCAAACGCAGACAGTTATACTGTATATTACAGCGAAACAGGCTCGGCTCCTTACACCAAAATTGGAACAACAGCGGGTAATTCGATGGATTATGGAGTACCCGCATCTACCAGTGGATGGTTCAAGGTATCTGCCAGCAACAGTGCGGGTGAATCCGAACCTTCTGCAGCCTTACATTTTCAACCCTGATTCAGGCATAGCGTTCCAAAACAAGCCGCATCCTCAGACTGTATCTGAGTGTGCGGCTTGTTATTTGTATATACAGCAGCCAAAAAGCCTGCTTCATGCCAATGGCATAAAGCAGGCTTTTACAATCCATTTTAATGGGTAGAGTCACTATATTTGGCTTCGTAGAGTATTAACTTCTCCCCACTACTCAATGTATCGGTATCGATAGCACCACATTGATGATCCTAGCACTGTCGCGTTAGTCTTCAATGGTGGATAGATCTCCTGTTGGCAGATCAAGCTCCCAGGCTTTCAGGACACGGCGCATGATCTTTCCGGAACGAGTCTTGGGCAGTTTATCCTTAAACTCAATCTCACGCGGAGCAGCGTGGGCAGACAGGCCCTCTTTGACAAAACGATAGATCTCTTCTTTCAGCTCCGGTGTCGCCTCATATCCTTCACGAAGCGCCACAAAGGCCTTGATGATCTCCCCACGTGTCACATCCGGCTTACCGATTACACCCGCCTCTGCTACCGCAGGATGCTCCACGAGCTTGCTCTCGACCTCAAAGGGGCCAATACGCTCGCCTGACGAATTAATCACATCATCAATTCGTCCCTGGAACCAGAAATATCCTTCTTCATCCATATAAGCGGAGTCACCGGATACATACCAACCCGTAAGCCTGAAATACTCCTCGTATTTCACAGGGTTATTCCAGATCTTCGCCATCATGGATGGCCAAGGCGCCCGTATGGCCAGATTACCCATACTGTATGGCGGCAATTCCTGCCCGCGATCATCAATAATCGCTGCTTCGATTCCAGGCAACGGACGTCCCATGGAGCCAGGTTTGATCGGCATTCCGGGATAGTTACAGATCAGCTGTGCACCTGTTTCCGTCATCCACCATGTATCATGAATTCGCTGACCATAGGCTTTCCATCCCCAACGAACAACCTCCGGATTGAGCGGTTCACCAACAGACATGACATGACGCAGACTGCTCAGATCATGCTGGGCAATGGTCTCTTCTCCCGCTCCCATCAGCATACGGAAGGCCGTTGGTGCACTGTACCAGATCGTGACTTTGTTCTTCTGGATAGTGCTGTACCAATCTTGAGGGCTGAAACGCCCACCCCGTATCACATTGGTCACTCCGTTGAGCCATGGAGCAAAGATACCGTAAGAGGTCCCTGTCACCCAACCAGGGTCAGCAGTGCACCAGTACACATCATCCTCACGTAAATCCAGAACAACCTTACCTGTATAATAGTGCTGGATCATGGCATTTTGAACATGGTACACCCCTTTGGGTTTACCCGTAGAGCCTGAGGTATAATGAATAAGCAAACCATCCTCACGATTCAGCCACTCTACTTCCATCTCATCCGAAGCGGCAGACATCTCTGCATCAAAATCAATGAGTCCTTCTTCAGTCTGCACGCCCCCACCCACGATAAATATATGTTTGAGCTCGGGCAATTCGGAACGTTTGATGCGTTTTAGCAATTCCGGAGTGGTGACGAGCGCTACTGCTCCGCTATCCTCCAGCCGATCCTTCACAGCCGTTTCCATAAAAGCTTCGAACAACGGGCCCGCGATGGCTCCAGCTTTCAATATACCCAGGAGACTAAAATACAGCTCAGGACTTCGAGGCATAAAAATAAACACCCGTTCCCCTTTGACTATGCCATATTTGCGGAGAACGTTCCCGAACCGACTCGACTGTTCACTCAGATCAGCAAAAGTATAGGACTCTTCACGTGAAGCATCGCTATACAATAAAGCGGTTTTTCCGCCCCTTCCTTCCAGTACATGACGATCAATCGCTTCATGCGCCATGTTTACTTTTCCGCTGGCGTGCCACGTAAAGTGCCTTTCCACCGATTCCCAATCGAACCGGCTTCTCGCCTCCGTGTAATCGCCCAGATTAGATTCAGACACAACCGTTTGCAGCATCTCACCATGTACTTGACTCATGCTTGCCAGCCTCCTTCAACTCGACATTTCGATTCCCGTTAGGGGTCAATTCTCATTGCCTTTGTGTTGACTGAACTTCCAGTTAGCGCTTACATTAGTAGAGAGAACTTCTCATCATGTACTTGCTCGGCCAAACAGATGTTACTATACTGTATTGAATTGTGAACATTTTTTGTCTACGCAATTATAGCAAATCTTTTCAATTGTCGTCTATGGCTTTTCAATTTTTTGGATTTTTGCTATAGCGTTCTTTTGGAACAACCTCTATAAGTAGGAGAGAGAGGAGTACGAACCATGGAACATATCAAAGAACATCATATGCGTTCCATCTTCAAGTCCGGCCACCGAATTACTGTTGAAGGCCCCGTGCAGGCCGAGGAGATAACCCGTCTTACCTTCCATCCGGATCTGGATGCCTTTCGGCGCCCAACGGAGCAGCAAGAAGCTCTGGCCGAGATCGCAGCACTACCTGAAGGGCGAATTATCATTGCACATGAAAATGAAACGATTATCGGCTATGTAACCTTTCACTATGCGGATGATTGTGAACGCTGGTCCGAGGGCAATATGACTGATCTGATAGAGCTTGGGGCAATCGAGGTTGCGGACGACTATCGCTCGCTTGGCATTGGACGTGAGATGTTACTTACCGCTTTGGAAGATAAATACATGGAGAACTACATTATTTTCACCACAGAATATTATTGGCATTGGGATCTGAAGGGCAGCGGACTAAACGTATGGGATTATCGCAAAATGATGGAGAGGCTGATGGAAACGATCGACATGACCTGGTATGCAACAGACGACCCCGAAATCTGTTCACATCCTGCGAACTGTTTGATGGTACGTATCGGAAGTCAGGTGCCCATCACATCGGAAGAACAGTTTGATCGTGTACGCTTCCGCCATCGGTTCATGTACTAATTCAATGATCTGTTCGAAAAACGATATACATAACAAAAACCGCCTCTCGCAGCGTTGCTCCATACCTCATGGAACAGCTAATCGAAGGCGGTTTTTCATGGATTTCGGATGGGTATTGCAATATAAGCTTATGTCATTACATATTTTCTAACATATGCTCCACAATACGATGTGAACGCTGCGAAGATTCCACAGTAAATTCAGCAAAGTTAACATGCGCCGAACCATCCGCTTTATCAGACATCCCACGCAGGACAACAAATGGTACACGATTCATGTAACAGACCTGAGCAACTGCAGCCCCTTCCATCTCCGCACATGCACCGTCCATTTCGGTATATAACATGTTAACCGTATCTTTATTTGCAATAAATTGATCTCCAGATAACACTTTACCGATCAGGTAATTGGCTCCCTGTGCTTTACACGCTTCTTCAGCCAGTGTAATAAGCGAAGCCTCGGCAGGGAAGGCCGATGTCTCCTGGTAAGGAATAACCCCGCGTGCAAACCCCAGTGGCGTTACATCCATGTCGTGCTGAACACATACAGACGATATAACCATATCTCCAATGTTCAACTCCGGGTTAACTGCACCCGCAACACCTGTGAAGATAATGCGATTAACTTGAAAACGATCAATCAAGATCTGCGTTGTAACCGCTGCATTTACTTTACCTACGCCGGATTTGCACACGACAATATGCTTGCCCAGCCACTCGCCCGCAACGTATGTAATGCCGGTTTGTTTGACCGTCTCAAGCTGCTTCATACCTGCCAGCAAAAGCTCGACTTCCTCATCCATCGCTCCGATAATACCAATCGTTTCACGCATCTTCTGATACCCCCTGTTTTCATTTTTAAACTAATTCAGCACAAAAGCTCCGTCTCCGGAGCTTTCGCATATCCACTATGTAGAGAGAATAATGACTTCTCCCTTACTGTATATATTCCCGATTAAACTACATCTGCATGACTTACAGACAGACGAAGAATCGTTTCATGCGGCAAAATAACCCGTGGGTTCTCCACATTTTCTTTCTTCATCAACTTGGTCAGCAAACGCATCGCTACTGCGCCAAGGTCGTACATTGGCTGAGCCACTGTTGTCAACTGAGGACGCACCATGGAAGCCATACGGATGTTATCCACACTAATAATGGAGAAGTCATCCGGTACTTTCAGACCGTCATCCTGAATGCTGTGAATGGCACCAATGGCCATTTCATCTGTAGCAGCAAAGATAGCTGATGGTTTTTTCTTGAGTCCAAGGAAATATTTCATTGCTTCCACACCGGATTCATATCGATAGTTACCGATTCGAACAAGATCCTCCTGGTATTCAATCCCCGCTGCTTCCAGTGCTTTTTTGTATCCTTGGAAACGGGCATATCCATTCGCCGGATCTTGCAGTGTACCACTGATCATCGCAATTTCCTTGTGTCCATGACGAATCAGAGTGTTTACCGCATCAAACGCAGCCGACTCATGGTCAATATCCACCGAAGGGAATGTGCCCTTCTCATCACTTGTTGCACAAAGTACAATCGGCACAGCCGCAGACTGGAACGCCTGAATGTGTTCGTCCGTTACTGTTCCGCCCATGAAGAGCAGTCCGTCTACTTGTTTTTCGAGCAACGTGTTGATAACACGAATTTCTTTTTCTTTCTTCTTATCTGCATTACACAAAATAATATTGTAGTGATACATATTCGCAATATCTTCAATTCCGCGGGCAATCTCCGCGAAGGTTGAGTTCGAAATATCCGGAATAACAACCCCGACCGTGGTTGTCTTCTTGCTTGCCAGACCTCTGGCTACCGCATTCGGACGATATCCCAACCGCTCGATGGCTTCATATACTTTTTTCCGCGTTTGCGGTTTGACATTAGGGTTATTATTAACTACCCGTGATACCGTTGCCATAGACACTCCAGCTTCACGTGCCACATCATAAATGGTTACCGTCACAGTACTTCTCTCCATTACCAGTAAATTTTCATACCATTTTCATTAAGATTTATATTACGACAAATTTTTGCATTAATCAATTAAAATAGGCTTTAGGACTCACTCAAAACATTCGTAAGTGTGGTTCTAGTAATATCTGAATGGGAAGTATGCCATACAGGAATTCCCTTTTTAATCAGGATCGCCTGTGGAGATTCGTGCTTAACACCCAGCTTGTCTGCTGCTTCATTGGATACCGGGCGATCTTCCACAACATAGATAATGCCATATTTCACTTGTTCATTGGCATTGTTAAGCAAATAATCGTTCATCTCCTGATAAGCGTTTGAGCTGATCGGACAGCGCGTGCTATGCTTAAACAGAAGCAAGGGTTGATCCTTGGTAGCCTCCACTGCGGAGTTTAGCTGTTCAATACTTGTCATTTTAGTCATGTCAGCCATTAGATATACATCCCCCTTTACCAGGAATACCGCTATGTTGAGCGTTTTCACTCTTCGATATCTTAACAAAAAGTGCGCGAAAAAGCCAATTTTCATGAAAACAAGCATTTTACACGTCAAAATTAGACAGCATTTGAGAAGTACTCCTGCCACACAAATCCGGATAATTGACTTAATCTACGCTCCGTGGTCTCCATCCACGCTGCATCACCAGACTTCGTTGCGTAACCCATAATGTCCAGCAGCAGATTGATACGCTCCTCCACTGCTTGCTGCATACGATGTTCCATCTCCCGATCGGTCGCATCCGGCCAGGCCAGCAGTAACTCATGAAACAGGTCTGCCAGTTCATTACGTTCACCAAAAGATACGTCTTGCTTCACGGGCTGTTCACCCAATGTGTTAATGCATTCTGTTAAGTCCGGCTTGACCGGCGGAAGCACTTCATATGATACACAGTCTGTACACGCAAATACGGGTACGTTTCGAATCTCCACTTTTTTGGCGTACACCACTGTTCTTAATTCCAACTCCATTACATGTCCACATCTGCACGACTTGCGCACCACCATCACCCCATTCGTTCTATACTCTATATAAGTACCATTCGACCTATTTCGGCTCAAATCCTGCTATAAACGAAAGGTTGCACAAATTACCACTCCCTCCAGATGAAGGTTGTCGAATGCAGGCAGTTACTGACTTGTAATCGCTTCCTCCAAACTGAATATGCACTTCCATGAAGTCCCTTGGAGAATCTGTTACAATTAAAGACGCAACAGACCTAATCACCACAAAAAGGAGAGATGGACATGAGATTAACCGGCAAAAAAGTCATCGCTCTGGTCGATGAAGAATTCGAGGATTTAGAATTGTGGTACCCTGTACATCGGGTTCGTGAAGAAGGTGCAGAAGTGCATCTTGCTGGAGAGAAAAAAGGAAAAACCTATATTGGCAAATATGGTGTGCCTGCTGAAGCCGAATACAGTTTCGATGAACTCGACAGTTCAGATTACGATGGCATTCTCGTGCCAGGCGGCTGGGCACCAGACAAGCTGCGTCGTTATCCCAAAATACTGGAGCTTGTAAAGGAAATGAATGCAGACCGGAAACCGATTGGACAGATCTGTCATGCGGGCTGGGTGCTGATTTCTGCCAAAATTCTGGACGGGGTTACAGTAACCTCTACACCAGGCATTCGGGATGACATGGAAAATGCAGGTGCTATCTGGAAAGATGAAGCCGTTGTTGTTGATGGACATATCATCTCAGCTCGTCGCCCGCCTGACCTTCCCCCTTATGGCAAGGCATTCTGTGATGCACTCGCTGACAAGTAAAAATAACCCCATTGTGCTCTCATGCACAGTGGGGTTATTTTATATAACAAGGTTTCCAACAAATAATTATCACAAATGTAAATATATTAACTTAAAGGTATTTATATCCAGTTATCCTAATTACGATGCGTTCGAACCACTTTGTTCATCCGGACTTCCCGTGGAGTCATTAAAGACTTGCAGTCGCTCCTCAATATCTCCGCTGGTCCGTAAGGCGAAGCACTTTCGCGCTTCTTCTTTGGCGGTCGATGCTGTTGTGTTCAGCACTCTGTGCTTCACACGTAACAAGGATTGTGGAGACATACTCAAGTGGCGAATGCCAAGCTCCAACCAAAGCGGAATGGCACGTTCGTCCCCTGCCATCTCTCCGCACACACTGACATCAATTCCAGCCGTATGAGCCGCATCTGCTGTCGCACGAAGCATCCGCAGAACAGCCGGATGATAGGGGTGATACATATGAGCAATCTGCTCATTCATTCGATCTACTGCAAGTACATATTGAACCAGATCGTTCGTACCAATACTGAAGAAATCAGCTTCCTCTGCGAGCAGATCAGCAATCATCACCGCTGCAGGAACTTCGATCATAATTCCCACCTGAATGTGAGGATCGTATGATAATCCCCGCTCGTCCAGATCAGACATCGCCTCACGGAGAATCTCATTGGCCTGTTGAAGTTCTTCCACCGAAGAGATCATCGGGTACATGATTTTGACATTTCCGGCCGCACTGGCACGCAAGATGGCTGTAAGCTGTGTTTTGAACAGATCCTTGCGGTCGAGACTAATCCGAATGGCACGGTACCCCAGAAACGGATTGTCTTCCTCCGGCAATTCAAAATAATCGAGTTGCTTGTCACCACCGATATCCAGTGTACGAATAACAACAGATTGTCCTGCTGTTTTCTCTGCCACAAGACGATATACCTCATACTGTTCTTGCTCACCCGGGAACGTAGCACGGTCCATATACAAAAACTCTGTTCGGAACAAGCCCACACCTTTGGCTCCTTGTTTCAAAGCAAGGTCCAATTCCTTCACCGAACTGATATTGGAAGCCAAGTGCAAAACGGCCCCATCTTTGGTTACAGCATCCACGGTAGCAAGGACTTGAAGTTGTTCCTTTTTCTTCAGTTGCTTGCTGCGAAGCATGGTATACCGTTCAATGGTCTTGCGATCCGGGTCCGTAAATACCAAGCCATTGTCACCATCCACCACAAGCATATCCCCTGTCTCTACCGGCATGCCAAGACTCGCTTCCAGACCGGAAACGAGAGGAATGCCAAGGGCACGAGCCATAATCGCAGAATGTGATGTTTTCCCACCAATCAAGGTCACGATCCCTAGCACATGGGTCGGATTCAGATGCGCTAGTTGAGATGGCGACAGTTCTTTGGCAACGAGTACATACGGCTGGGTATCCGAAGGAAGTGTAATCTCCGGTGCACCGAGCAAATGCTTTAGCAGACGGTTACCCACATCCTTGATATCAATGGCCCGCTCTTTCATATACTCGTCTTCCAGCAAGTCAAACATCGTGACAAAGTGGTCAATGGCTTCTTTGACCGCCACTTCTGCTGCCTTATATTGACGCTCAATAATACCGCGAATTTCGTTCATGAATACCGGATCTTCGAGGATTGCCAGATGTGCATCAAAGATACTGGACTCCTCTGGACCAACAACTTCCTTGAACTCATTTTTGATATATTCAATCTCATCCTTAGATGTCCGTATGCCCTCATACAGCCGTTCGAACTCTTGGGCGAGATCCACCGAATCCATCTTCTGATCCGGCAGATCCCATTCCCAACTGGGCAGGACAAATGCTTTGCCGATGGCTATGCCTGCAGCTCCGTTGATGCCTTGTATCTTCATTCTACCCCTCCAACGTTCCTGTCATAGAGCACCACGGACATAACGGATGCCTGACCTTTCTTAACTTGCTTAAATGGAGCAAAACTCCACGATTTTACACGATCTGGATTCGTAATTACCATTGGTGTTGTTAGTGACGCCGCTTGCTCGCGGAGTACTGCCAGATCAAACTTGATCAACAACTGCCCCGGCTCCACCGTATCGCCCTCCTGAACAAAAGCTTCAAAATGGCCTTTCAACTGAGAGGTATCGATGCCGATATGCAGCAACACTTCAAGCCCCTCACGGGTAGATATACCCAAGGCATGCATGGTCGGGTACAAGTGCATAATCGTTCCGTACACGGGTGAGACCAGCTCTCCCTTTTCCGGGACAAAGGCTACACCATCACCGACAAGCTTGGCTGCAAAGATCTGATCCGGCACCTCTTCAATCGGGAGCATTTTGCCCTGAACGGGGGCACAGAACAGAACCTGTTGCAGATCTCTTTCCAGCAGCTTCGCGATTTCTTCCCGAATCAATTCCGAGTAGGTCCCGAATACCACCTGTACGTTACCGCCACCCAGCTTGATCAGTCCAGCGGACCCCATACTCTTCATGGCACCCGTGTCGATCAGGCGGTCATCATGCACAGTCAGACGAAGACGTGTAATACATGCTTCAACCTGTACAATGTTACTCTTCCCACCCAATGCTTCGAGGATTAAAGGTGCCTGATAAGGAATGTTACCTACCCAATCTTCCAGCATGGAGCCCTCTTCACGTCCTGGTGTTGGAATCTTGAACGTACGAATCGCCCATCGGAACAGAAAGTAGTAAACCAGCCCATATAGTATGCCAATCGGAATGAGCTTCCAAGCATTCTCCGATAGATGGAAATTGAGTATGTAATCAATAATACCTGCGGAGTAAGAAAATCCATGCCGGATATCAAGCCAGTAACTAATCCACATGGCAACGCCGGACATCACTGCATGCACGATGAACAGATATGGTGCCGCGAACAAAAAAGCAAACTCAATCTGTTCCGATACCCCGGTTAGAAAACAAACGAGTGCCGATGTCAGAAAAGTTTTCTTGATCTTTGGTTTCAGATCTTCCCTGGCTTCCTGAATAATAGCAAAGGCTATTGCCGGAATGGCAAACATCATGATGGGAAACAAACCTGCCATAAAGAATCCTGCTGTTGGATCACCTGCAAAAAATCGGGGCAAATCCCCTTGCACAATGTTACCATCAGGCGTTTCAAACGTCCCTAACTGGAACCAAAACACATTGTTAAGCAGGTGATGAAGCCCAAAAGCAACCAGCACCCTGTATAACACCCCGTAGATGAATAGTCCAAAACCCCCGAGACTGTATTCCCAGGTAGCAATGCCGTTCAATCCATGCTGTAGGATCGGAGCGAGCCATAACATAAAACAGGAGAACAATGCCGAACAGAGTCCGACAATGAGCAAAACAAACCTTGAACCTCCAAAAAATTGTAAAATTTCAGGCAGTTTAATGCTTTTAAACCGATTATGCATCCCACCGGCAAGCGCGCCGAGTATGATTCCGATTAAGGAAGCGGGCTGAACGGTGCCATCCCCGAAGTTCCGAGTCACCTGATCATATATCACGATACCAGCCAGAGCAGCAAGTCCCGCTTGTCCGGCCTGGTTGGAGAGTCCCAGTGCTACACCGACAGCGAACAGATACGGTAAGAAATAAAAAATACCGTGTCCGGCCACGGTAGACACTTCACCGACAATATCCAATCCCCAGGCGTCCCAAGGCAGACTGCCAACACTGAGCAAAATTGCGGCGGCGGGCAGGACCATTGTAGGCAGCATTACCGCTCGTCCGAGCTGCTGCAAGGATCCGAGCCAATTCATGGCGACCTCTCCTTTCTATCCTAGATGGTAAGCTTTACGCAACGTTTTGTCAAAGCAAAACAGTAACCAATTGGTAATTAATACGGCAAAAATAGAACAGAAAAAATCCCGTCAACTTCAAGTTAACGGGATTCATCCTATAATCATTCAATTGGTTCAGATCAGGAGATCATTCGATCACAGGTGAACGAGCCTCTCAGCCGCGTCCAGCGCCGCGCAGAACGATGGAATCCTCTACCTTGATACAACGATTCGTTACCGCTATCATGCCGTTCTCTGCAGCAATCTGGACCGCTTCATCACTATGGATGCCAAGCTGCAACCACAGCACATTTGCTTTGATGGCAGCGGCGTCACGAGCGACATCCGCGCAAAACTCTTCGCGACGAAACACATTGACAATGTCTACCGGCTCTGGGATATCCGCGAGTGTAGCATATACCGTCTCTCCCAGGATTTCACCTTGCACCTGTGGATTAACCGGGATGATGCGATAACCTCTGCTCTGCATGGCTTCTGCCACCATATAGGAAGTGCGATCTGATTTGTCTGATAAGCCGACGACTGCGATGTTGCCTGCCTTGCGCAAAAGTTGTCCAATTTCTTCACGAGTAGGGTTGTTAAATTCCATGTTCAAGCACCATCCTTTTCTGATTAAAGTGCGTGTTCAAAAAAAACAGGTTTTCAGTTATTTACTCTTTTACCCATTGAACCGAGGCGCCAAGCGCCTGCAAATGATCGAAATATTGCGGATAAGACTTGGCTACATGGTGTGCATCCCGAATACGAAGCGGTTCCTTGGAACGCAGACCAACGACAGTGAGCGCCATAATTACGCGATGATCATAGTGAGCGTTAATCTCAACGCCGCCTTCAACGCCTTCTGGACGTCCATGTACGATAATCTCAGTTTGACGCTCTTCAACGTTCGCTCCTGCCTTCCGCAGTTCGTTCAAATAATCGGTGATTCGGTCACATTCCTTGTAACGCAGGTTCTCTACATTATAGAACCGTGACGTGCCTTCCGCAAACACAGCTGCGGCTACCATAGCCAAAACGGCGTCCGTCGCGGCATCCCCGTCGAATTCGATCGCTTTCAGTCTGCCATTACCTTGAACATGTACAACATCGTTCTCATGAGTCAATGGCACTTCCATCAAGCGCAGCACGTCAACGATGGCACGTTCACCCTGTTTGCTCTGCTCCATCAGGCGCAGAATCTTCACATCAGACTGTGTAACCGCTGCTGCGGCAAGAACCGCTGCTGAGCCGGGATAATCCCCTTGAACTGTGTAGGTCGTTGGTTGGTAAGCCTGTCCACCTGGTACACGGAAGGACATATAATCATCACTTGCATGGATAACGATACCTGCCTGCTCCAGCACTTCCAGGGTCTGTCCGATAACGACCTTGGACTTCAGGTCATTCAGTACTTCAATGGTGCTGTCTTCTGCAAGCAACGGAGTTACAAACAACAACGCACTCAGATATTGGGAGCTGACGGAGCCGGATACACGAATGTGTCCACCCTTGGCATTGCCACCCTTGATTGTAATCGGCAGGCGGCCTTGTTCATGCTGTACATCTACACCCAATTGACCAAGCGCATCGATCAGGTCATCATGGGGGCGTTTGCCCAGTGAATCCGGGTACGTATTCACAAATGTAACGTCAGGGCAGAGCGCTGTAACGCCCATCAGGAAACGAAGTACAGCACCCGCATTCCCTACATTCAATTCACGCACATCACGGGGATGACTGCCAAAACCCTGGATCACAATCTTGCTGTCGTCTTCTTCAAGTACTGCCCCCAGATCACGAATACATCTGCGCATGGCGTCACTGTCTTCACTGTGTGCCGGGAAATGAATGGTACTTGTGCCTTCCGCCAGCGCAGCAGCCAGCAAATAGCGAGTAGTATAATTTTTGGAGGACAGAGCCCCGATTTCCCCGTTCAGAGTGGGGGTTGGTTTAACAATAACGTCCATGGATGAAATTCTCCTTCATTAATTATATTGTGGCCAAATTGACATTCCGTGCATCGCTTGGGTATCATTATAGCGTTAAGTCCATACAGAAAAGAGGACCTGAATATGACACAAATAGCTGAAATTGAAACGTCTGAGCTGCGCCGCCGTTTACAGGCGGGAGAGAAGCTGCAGATGATAGACGTCCGCGAGGACGATGAAGTCGCGCAAGGCATGATCGAAGGAGCCAAGCATATTCCGCTTGGGCAGATTCCGGATCGACTGTCTGAGATTGAGAAATCAGGCGAGATCGTGATCATCTGTCGTAGCGGTTACCGCAGTGAGCGTGCATGTGAATATCTGCAGCAACTGGGATATGAAGGCTGTACAAACATGGTCGGCGGTATGCTTCAGTGGCAACAGGAAGACTAGAGAAACCCAGAGCGAAGCGAAGTCATTTGTAACCTTGTGACTTCTGCTCTGCTCCACTCCTAGAAACGGGCCTATATGGCCCGTTTTGTTATATCTGCCACCACCTATCAACCATCAAACTTCGATGATAACAAGCTTAGACGCGGTAATGCGCTAAAATTAAACGAGTCACTTCAGCAGCGGATAACTCCGTTGTATCCACCGTATAATGTGCGAACCGATATGCGTCTTTCCGTTCTTCCATAATTGCCTGAATGCGTTCCTCTGCATTACCTGCGAGGAGTGGACGATTGTCACAGCCACTAACACGTTCTACAATCACTGCCGGATCAGCAGTCAAGGCAACAACCCAACCATTTTTCAACATCACGTCACAATTATCCGAACGCAGCACCACGCCACCTCCGGTCGCTATGACCTGTGACTTCTTCTCCAGCACCGAACACAACATGCGGCTCTCGGCGTCACGGAAATATGTCTCTCCCCTGCCAGTGAACAATTCTGGAATTGTACAGCCTTCCTCTTTTTCCACCGCGGCGTCTACATCAATCAATCGATAACCAAGCTCGCGTGCAAGCATGTCAGCGACGGTTGATTTGCCGGTTCCCATCATACCAATGAGAATAATATTGTTAGACTTGCTCAAGGTGTACACTCCTTTAATTCAAGCAATTCGTGAGCACTTTTGTCCTATCATAACACAGCCCTGCGGACTGGGAAAGACCATCTCCTCACTGACTTCCTTTCGACCATCCGCAAGTACTTCCAAGACAGATTAAGTAACTCCCGGCATCTAAGCCTACGTCAGATCACCCTCAAGCAGTTTTGAGTCTCCAAACATCTCAATCAGTAACCATCCCAGCAAACTAACGAACTCCAATGAGCTTATTTACCTAAAATAGGAGCAGTTAAACTTCTAACGAATCTCAGTAAACTTATTTCAAAAAATCACCGTCAAAACCTCGACATCTCGCTGCAAATTATCTGAATAGGGCCTTCTGAGTTCGTTAAAAAATAGAACCGGCTCATTTTTCCAAAATAGAGTGTCTCCTGTTCATTAGGTCTAGAACCAGCAACATATCTTCTCCATCAACACTATTACTGTATAACACAGTAAAAAAAGAGGTCCAGCGTAAACCGGCAATCACCGGAACGCCAAACCTCTTTTGAGCCCCTTAGCAGGCCAAAGCTCCTGATTAAGGGCTCTTTGGCCAAATCTAATAGACTTGTATATGTGGTACTACTCCATCCAGTTGTGGTGGAAGCTGCCTTCTTTGTCCACACGTTTGAACGTGTGAGCACCGAAGTAGTCACGTTGAGCTTGTAGCAAGTTTGCTGGCAGACGCTCTGTACGGTAGCTGTCGTAGTAAGAAAGAGCGCTGGAGAAGCCAGGTACCGGAACACCTTGTTTTACAGCAGCCGCTACAACTTCACGCCATGCGCCTTGATAAGACTCAACGATGTTTTGGAAGTAAGGATCCAAGAGCAGGTTTTTCAGCGCTGCGTCTTTATCATAAGCTTCTTTGATGTTTTGCAGGAACTGCGAACGGATGATACAGCCACCACGGAAGATCATGGCAATGTTGCCGTATTTCAGATCCCAGCCATACTCGTCGGAAGCTGCACGCATTTGTGCAAATCCTTGTGCGTAGGATACGATTTTACTTGCAAAGAGGGCTTTACGCACGCTCTCGATAAATGCTTTTTTGTCACCGGAGAACGCTTCAGTCGCTGGTCCATTCAGAATTTTGCTAGCTGCTACACGCTCGTCCTTCATCGCAGACAGGAAACGGGAGAATACGGATTCTGTAATCATGGACAATGGAACGCCGAGATCCAGCGCACTTTGGCTTGTCCATTTACCTGTTCCTTTTTGTCCAGCCGCGTCCAGAATAACGTCAACCATTGGTTTGCCGGTTTCCGGATCGTATTTGGAGAAGATATCTGCTGTGATTTCGATCAGGTAGCTATCCAGCTCTCCTTGATTCCATTCCGTAAAGATCGCATGCAGCTCTTCAACGGAAACGTTCAATACGGATTTGAGCAAGTGGTACGCTTCACCAATCAACTGCATATCTCCGTACTCGATACCGTTATGCACCATTTTCACATAGTGTCCGGCACCGTCTGGTCCAATATATGTACAACATGGATCGTCACCGACTTTGGCCGAGATTGCCGTCAGGATCGGTTCAACCAGTTTATAAGCACTTTCCTGTCCACCTGGCATGATGGAAGGGCCTTTCAGTGCGCCTTCTTCACCACCGGATACACCTGTACCGATGAAACGAATGCCTTTGTCTTCCAACTCTTTGCTGCGACGTTGCGTGTCAGGGAAGTATGCGTTCCCTCCATCAATGATGATGTCGCCCTCATCCAGGTGAGGAAGCAGTTGTTCAATGGTAGCGTCGGTCGCTTTGCCGGCTTGTACCATGATCAAAATTTTGCGCGGGGATTCCAGGGATGCTACGAACTCTTCAATGGAGAATGAGCCTGTCAGGTTTTTACCTTCAGCTTCTTTCAGAAGATCATTGGTTTTCTCCGGGGAACGGTTATATACCGATACTGAGAAACCTTTGCTTTCAATGTTAAGGGCCAAATTTTTGCCCATGACAGCCAGGCCAATTACGCCAATTTGTTGTTTTGTCATCTGGTCCTCCATCCTTTGCTCCAATTAATTTTATTGAAATAAATTCTCAACAATACTCCCATTTTAACGGTTTTATGTATAGAAGTGAACCCCGTGGCACAGCTACACAACGAGAAAACACCCCAATCTGCTGAGGTGTTCATCGTATTTTCATAAATACGGCCTTATCTTGTCATCCTTCCAACATTAACAGATGTCCGGACAACTGTTTTAAGACTTGACGGCAAGCATTTGCTTTTTCGATATTATCCATCTGCATGGCCGTGTAGAGGCGCTCCAGTTCATCGTCCACTTCCATACGCAACAACATAAGCCTTTCCTCGCCTTCACGCGAGAGGAACATTTCTTCCATCTCTTCCGCCGTCGGCGCAGGTTCCTTTTGAAAAATGACACGCTGTTTGAACCCAGACACTTCCACGAGCCGAATGACTTCACCGAATAAAATGTTCTCCACGGTCATCTGTTGATCCTTAAATCGCTTCACAACCGCATGCCCGCGTGTATCCCCAATCAGCTTCTCCAGCCACTCTGCAAGTTTTGCATCCTTAATGATATAATCTCCGGTCATCTTGTAGTTCCCCGTGCGTGTCTGTTGAAAGCGGAGCTTTACCAGCTTGCGGCCGGTCCGGACTGACAGGATAAAAAAGGATTCGTCCTCGCTCCAATATAGTGAATATCCCTCACGAATAAGGTCTCTGATCAAATTTTGGATATGCCGACGGTTGAACCGCAGCTCCAGATTGCAATATTCAACTTCATAACTCTTATTCACGGCACTCCCTCCATCTGTACCGGATCAACTCCGGCCCTCGTCTTCAATCGCTTCTACTCAATCGGCTTACCCTATTTTATACTTCATTTTATGTAAGGGTACTTGGTTATTTGACTATTTTTCACCGAAAGGACCGCCGGATTGCAGCTTTCCGCACACGCACAGGGGCAAGCCCCCGATTATCGTGATATATTGGACGCGAAAAAGGGAGCCCCACAACCAAGACGGTTGGTGGAACTCCCTTTTCTTTTGCTTATTTGGCCGGAGCGGTGCGAAATGGATTGCGGGATAACACAAAGTGCACAACGGCAAGTCCTGCCATGACGATGGCACTGCCAATGAATGGAGCCGGATGGCTAACGTGGTCCCACAGCAGTCCAGAAACAATAGGTCCTACAACCATGCCTGATCCCTGCAATGTAAGGAAGAATCCCCAGATCGCACCCCGCTCTCCTTTGGGAATCAGTGTGGCTACAAAAGCATTCCAGGCGGGCAAAATCATGGCATAACTGATGCCCACGAGCATGACAACACCAAACACCACCGGAATGGATGTTATAGAGGAGAATGCGAACAGACTCGCTGCCGCCATCAAAAAACCAACGTTCAGGAACGGTTTCGTGCCAAACCTGTCTACCATTTTACCAACAGGCAGCAAGGCAATGACCGTTATTCCACCACCTGCAATCAGCAACAAGCTGTAAAGGTTCGGCGAGATGTGCAGATCTGTGCGTGTATATAGCGTGATTACTGGACTGAGCAGCCCGATGACAAACGACTGCATAAACAGTGCAGGATACACCAGTGGATTAACATTAAGCGTGCTGCGTACCCGTTGCAGTGTGCCCTTCACACTCTTTTGCAGCCGGATGAACGGCGTGAGCAGATTCGGTTTGGCTGGATATTTCACATCACTATTCTTCGCTGCTTGCTCGGCATGCTCTCCTTCAACAATGACACGTCCAGGCAGAATCATGGCCACCAGAATAACGAGAATGGCACAACCCATCAGCACGAGGAATATAGTTCGATAATCATGATGCGTGCGCTCCAGCAGCCAGTTCATGCCTATAGGTCCAAGCCCCGTTCCGCCGAGAGCAGCCATCTCCAGCGCCCCCATTGCTGTACCATTCTTATTCTGTGGGCCTGACATCGCCGTCACGCCTGTCATGGCGCAAGGCCAGAGCGGTGACGTACCAATGCCAAGAATCAGACAGGCCATGGCCAGTCCAACGGCACTTTTGAGAAAAAGGATCATAATAACAGCGATTAAGGTACAGATTAATGCTGTAACCATCGTTGCGCGGAACCCGATCCGTTCTGCTGCCCAGCCGGAAGGCGCCCGGAACAGATTATCTCCCAGATATTGAAGAGCAAATGCCACACCAATGACGCCTGCAGACAGACCCAGTATATTGTCCATATACACGGGCAAAACAGCTACCAACAGGGCTCCTTTGATAATTTCAACTAGAAAAAGTGTCAGCCACATCGCGATAAAAAATGGTGATCGCAGAATTTTGGCTGGTTTTGTGTCGGTTTGCATTCTTTTTCCCCTTTCGGTGTTCATTTGCCTATTCCCTATCCTTAGTGTAACCGTGGGGAATGTGCCCAAATCTCGGCAATTTAAAAAATTGTCGATTTATACTGTTGCATTCGGTTCTTAATTTGCTATACTCATCTTTGTTTACCAATTTTATTAGGAAGGGTTGTGACAGCACTGATGAATCACCACCGTACGCCGCTGTTTACCGCTTTAAAAAATCATGCGGCACTCAATCCGGTACAGTTTCATATTCCGGGCCATAAAAAAGGATTGGGAGCGGATACCGAATTCCGTGAATTTATTGGCGATAATGCCTTCTCCATAGATTTGATTAACATCGCACCGTTGGATGACCTGCATCAGCCAACCGGTGTCATTCAGGAAGCACAGATTTTGGCAGCAGATGCCTTCGGAGCCGATTATACCTATTTTAGTGTACAAGGCACAAGCAGTGCCATTATGACCATGATTCTGTCTGTATGCTCACCGGGTGACAAAATTATTGTGCCCCGTAATGTGCATAAATCGGTTCTGTCCGCAATTATTTTCTCAGGCGCCAAACCCGTATTTGTATCTCCTTCACAAGATGCCAATCTGGGCATTGACCATGGAGTGACTACACAGTCTATCCGTCGCGCACTTGAGCGTCATCCAGATGCCAAGGCATTGCTTGTAATTAACCCGACCTATTACGGCGTGGTTACCGATCTTAAAGAGATTGTTGAGCTGGCACACAGCTACCAAGTTCCTGTACTTGTTGATGAAGCACATGGCGTACTCATTCATTTCCATGAGGATCTGCCGTTGTCTGCGATGGCAGCAGGTGCCGATATGGCTGCAACCAGTGTCCACAAGCTTGGTGGCTCCATGACACAGAGTTCCGTACTCAACCTGAACACGAAGAATGGTTTCGTGAATCCACAGCGTGTACAGACGATCCTGAGTCTGCTCACCTCAACATCAACTTCATACATTTTGCTTGCTTCACTCGATACATCAAGACGTAACCTGGCACTCCACGGTCGTGATATTGCACAGAAGGCGATTGAACTAGCTGAGTTTGCCAGACGTTCGATTAATGATATGGATGGCCTGTATTGCTTCGGTAGAGAGCTGCTGGGTACAGAAGCGACCTTCAACTATGATCCAACCAAAGTAACGATCCATGTTCGCCATCTGGGTATTACAGGGTATGAGACAGAGAACTGGCTACGTGAACATTACAACATCGAGGTTGAACTTAGTGATATGTACAATATTCTGTGTCTCATTACGCCAGGAGATACGGATAATAGTGTGGATATCTTGCTGAACGCTTTGCAGGATCTCTCCCGTACCTATTATCAAGTGAACCCGGCCCATGAACTGGTGGTAAAAGTTCCGGATATTCCACAGTTGATGCTGACTCCACGTGATGCATTCTACGGTGATACCGAAGTGATTCCGTTTAAGGAATCCGCAGGACGTATTATCTCGGAATTCATCTATGTCTATCCGCCAGGAATTCCGATCCTGTTGCCGGGTGAGGTTATCACCCAGGAAAATATCGACTACATCATCGATCATGTCGAAGTTGGATTACCCGTCAAAGGACCCGAAGATCGCAGCGTAACCAACGTTAAAGTGATCGTGGAAGCCGATGCCATTTTCTAAAACAACCCCCTTGCGCTGTGCAGGGGATAAACTTAAAGGACCAAGCCCTAGCTTGGTCCTTTTTTATTTTATGGGACAAGCGAGTTTGCATTTTCCCGTCTATTTCGTCGTTCAAACCGGTGGTGTAAATGCTCGTATACCTCTTAAAAAACAAACAAAAGGCCCCCTGAGATCAAGGAGCCTTCATGTTATGTTCCAAAAGAATGACTATTCTTGTGATGCAACGAGTTCGTTGTAAGCCGCTTCAACGCGGTTCCACTCTTCTTCGTCTTCAATATTGTAGAGCACCATTTCCTCGTCTTCTTCTTCCATACGCAGGATGATGCCGTCAGCTTCAGGATTGTTACGTTCCAGCAGGAGCGCATAAACATGCTTCTCCACGTCAAACGTCTCCACCAAAACCATCTCCACGTCTTGGCCGTTCTCGTCTGTTAATGTGAGAAGGACTTCTTCATGCTCGTGGTCGTGGTCGTGGTCTTGCCCGCATCCGCAGCCATCGCCGTGTTCATGTGTGTGATCGCTCATTGAAATACCTCGCTTTATAAATAGAAATTGTGTAACCTTGCATATCGTAACATGTTCAATGACCCAGGTCAATTTAACTCACAGGGTAATTTTCGCTTCAATCGTTCAGCGCTGTAATGATTTTCTCCGCTACCAGGACGTAGCTGCTGTTTGCATTTTCTTTAATATGAAAGCCGACCTGATACTTGCCGGCACGACTGAAATCGTACGTAAAATCATATGTGCGGAACCAGAAGTTATCCTTCTGGGTCGTAAGCTCCTGGGACTGGATATCCTTCACCTGACCGCTCGGGTTAGTGATTGTTACTTTCACGGCAGCTACATCTGCTGTTAGACTATCCACTTGTGAAAATACATTAAATTTCAGCTTACCTACGTTAACGTTGCCAAATACAGTGTCTCCCTTGAAGAGAAAAATATGTACATTCGGTTTGATCACCGTTACTCTCTTGTTACTGCTGTCCCATTTGACGACGCCTCCGGCTTCCCTGACAGGTACATAGGTCGTTCCATCAATGAGATAACCTCCATCAGCTGCTTCCTTGCCGTTAATGAGAACACGAATCTTCTCGTTCACCGAATCAGCAAACAATAAAGACCCGCCGAGCAAGGAGAATACCGTGACACAAAGCAATATTCGTTTCCATTTCATCCCGTCAATATTCCCTCCCCTGCTGCTAGCTGTTGTACATTTATACTGCAGATTCATCCACAAAGTTGCGCTGTTTTTCATCATTTTTCATTTTTTATCCAGAATTTTTTCCACCCCTTGGAATGCACAAAAAGAGGCGATCCTCATTAAAGGATGGCCCTGATCTATAATTGTTATATATACGGGATTATACGAAGAGTTTATGAAGAAGTATGGCGGGTCAATATACAGGGAACGCCCTTGCCTAAAGCCCCTTCAATTCTCATACGTGCAGCGTAATCCATGCCTCGTGTACATGGTGTCTTACATCTCTCGCATACATCCGATGTGACCAACTTCATGGATACACGTATTTTATCACTCTTTAATGCGGGAGCTTTCTTACCCTTTGCTTTTGCCATCCCGGATTCCCCATTTCCCCAAGTGCTTACTGATGTAATGCATCATATGGGGATTCGCCCGGTTGTGTGTCTATTTAAAAAACGTATTTAAATAATAAAAATATGACAAGAAGGATACCTCCGAGAATGAGCCAGTTGCTGATTTCATACCAAATGCTCTTGCCTCCGGACAGGTATTTCTGTTCATTCTCCTGATGACGCTGACGGTGGGTATCGGTCTCAGAGCCATGGGGTGGTTTGCTAAAATCCATCATAAGTACATTCCCCTTTCAGCAGTTTTGTGTAAACTTACTACCATTATAACCCACAATTGAGTGCGAAATTGATTTTTATGCATAAAACACCAAAAAACCTCCGATTTCTCGGAGGCTTCTTATCAACAAATAGTATCAGTGATTACGCCAGTTCCACGTTAACATTCACGTTCCCTTTGATTCCTTTGGAATATGGACAGTAGTCATGGGCAAGTTTCACAAACTTCTGTGCTGTTTCTTCATCTAGACCAAGGATTTTAACTTCCAAATCTACTTGAAGCTTCACGCCGTTATCCTCAGAGTCCGTCACCAACATTACGGTTGCAGCTACCGTACTTCTTTCAATCTCAACTTTGTGTTTCTTCAATTGAAACTCCAGTGCGGAGTTAAAACAAGCACTATACCCTGCTGCAAACAACTGCTCTGGATTGGTAGCTGTCGTCACTTGTCCTCCGAGTTCAGGTGGTGCAGCAACATCCAACATAAACACGTTATCGGGAGATTGTACGATGCCTTGACGTCCGCCTGTATTGATGACTGTTGTTTCATATAATGTTTTCATTTGTGAAAACTCCTTTAGTTAATTAGATTTATTTTGACTGAATTTTGATCTCTCTTGTATCGCCAACAATTACATTGTACACAATTAAATTGTGTATGTAAATAGTTAACATAAAAAAATATAGTTTAAAACACGTTTGGAGAATAGTTCATCTCTAACCCCGGACAGCCCAAACATAGAGTCAGAGCACTTTCTGAGTTGTTCGCTTGTATCCAATAAACTTGGCCTGACTTCATTCTCTAAATAAAAATGGTACCCAAACACTGCACTTCATTTTCAAAGTGTCCGTGTTTAGGTACCAAATTACTGAAAGTATATCTTTTACCGATCCATACAGATAATCTATTTTTTCTCTTTGTCATTCCTCTTCAATTCATACACCTTGTTCATCTTCCGACGTCTCCCCAGTTTGATTAATTACTCCAGATATCCACTTTCATCTGTGCACATTTGAAATACTTGGCCTCTGCCTTACTTGTAGTTAGTTTCAAAAGACATTGCAGTTCTCCATGTTGGAACAACCCACCGCTAAGGTCAGCAGCAACACCGCCATACTGATCATCCGCACCAAGCCATACGGACGGTCTCTCGAGTCCAGCTGAAAACTGTAATCCGGTACATAGCAGCACAGTGAGGTTCTTACGGTTCTGTGCTTCATCTCCTGCTACGCCATGTGTGGTGAAGAACACCATGTTTTGATTAAAATCCGTGTACGTTCCATCTGCTTTATAGGCACGGACCATACCATACTTCTGATTTACGTTTTGAAAAAATGTGATTCCGGCCTTGCTATCCTTCGATTTAATCCCAACCTGAACTGAAATTCCAATGTTCCCGTTTAATTGTAGCGCTTCCAAAGTTATTGCAATTGCTGTTACTTTCGAGCTGTCAATCAGATGTTTCATTTTCAACTCTGCCGTGGCTCCTGCCGTTGTCGGTGTTGTAACGGTTATGGTCCCTCTGTCGGGCAAAGGCTCAAACGTAGGGTTGCCCACCACCTCCACCCAATCCGGTAACGTTCCGTAAAGAAAATCGGCCACAAGCTGTTTGTGAACCTTTCCAAAGGGCACGATCTGACCCGCTGCATCACGTATAACCATCTCTACACCCCCACCGAATAGGCTACACCGATATTATGATCGGTATTGTAATACACGTACACTACACCGTCCATAACGGACACCATCAAGGATTGCATGTTGGTCGTTTCCCAAGTCAATGCTGGAAAATATATATCTGTAGGTTTGTCCAGCAGTTGACGAAAGTCTGCGCTGATCTTGGCAATGGCAGGCCGAGCTACAGTCGTAACCCCACCGGAAGCATAAGCCGATAACATGCCCAGCCACCACATGCTCCCTTTGTACATAAATACACCAGCATTGGATCTCGAAATGTTTTCTCCTGCACTTAAAGTGGCATCATTCCCACCCATTAATGGTCTTGGATCAGCTAACCAGTTACGTCCGTCATGTGAATGCCAGATACATTTACGGCCAAAGTCACCACCGCCCATCACCGAGAAACCGATCCATTTGCCGCCATTTCTGAAACACGAGAAGTAACCGGTATGACCATCACCTGGGAACCCGGGAGGTTTGTCCAAAATCAAACCCACTCTTGTCCAGTTAATCATGTCTACAGAGGTCGCAAGTGCCGTCGATTGATTGATCCCCAGTCCGTTTTGTTGATAATACATAAAGAACAATTGTTCTTCATCGTTCCAGATCACAAATGGAGTTTCCGTCGAATTCCCAACCACAGTATCGAGATACACCTGTCCGTGTTTGGTCCATGGTCCTGTCGGGCTGTTCGAGTAGGCTAGTCCAATTCCTCCGATGTGATTATGGTTGGTAGAATACGTAGCATAATAATCTGCTTTTGCATCAGGGATAAGCCCCTTTACCTTGATCGCCCGAAACCAATAGATCGATTGAAGACCCGCCATTGCAGCGGTATACATAGGATTGTCCATTTTTTTATCAAATTGAGGCGTGTACATCCGTCTGGTTTCTGCATCGCAATAATCATAAGGTGAAGTGAAACTGTTGGCTGTGACATTAGCAGTCTGTTCTGCCTGGATATTTTTTTCGACCATTGACATGTTACACAACCTCCTTAACGTTCAGGGTGACAATGTCCAATGGAGAGAAGTATACTAAATCCGTCGCGCCCTTTAGTAGATTTGAGAGATCAACAACATTACCCATATTCGCAGCCGGCCCCTGAATAACACGAATGATAGAGCGAATGCCTGTATTATATGAATACGCTTTCATTTTGTTAATTCCTTTGCTTTCCTTACCGTTGTGATCAGTGACTGTCTCTTTCCATGGCATGCCCGGATAATGTTGATCCTTCATATTAATCCCTCCTATTGTTTTCTCACGATAAGTATATTCATGAAGTTACCTTTCTGTTAAAGCATCATACCCATTTTAAGGCCTAATATTCCAAGACTGGTTTGCAAAACAACATAAAATTTTATCCCCTTTTAGACTTTTTGAAGGTTATATCTTTTCTATGGAGGGGAGTGAGTTGTGCAACCATCGGTTTGCTTTTGTTAAAATGACTAAACAGGCTAACCAATAACAATTGGCTAACCTGTTTAGAGGAAGAAACTGCAAAACCAATTACTTATTACTTATTACTTATTACTCCGCAAAAAGTGAAGATATGGGATTCACAACTTTTTTATTGGATTTCTCCTTGCCTTGGTTATCCAATACATAGTACTGGTAAAAGTCGTTAGTGAATCCGATAGACTCCTGTATTTTCAGCTTAAAAGCTTCAAATGCCTCATCACTCAGATGATCCTCATTCCAGAAATAATGAAGCATCAATCGATTCTGGTTATAGGGATGTTTGATAACATATGCACCAGCCGTGAGAGGTTGATTCATGGTATTTTTCCAAGGAAAACCCGTCTGTTTCGTTCGATCAATAATGTTGAATTTTAAAGCCTGCACCAATCCGTTTGACTTGGCATTGCCAATAACAATAAGGTTGCTGTTGCCGATCTCTTTTTTCATCTTTTGCTTCAGTTCCTTGCGATCCCTTATAATGTCGTATTTCATACCAGTCATATCAAGGAATCCGGTCAACTGATTAACCATATCTTCCTGCTGTTTAGTTGCAAGCTTACTCACCTGATCGCTGAGCACAATGGTTAATTCCTCGCCTTGAAGGGCTTTGTCCATCAATCGATTCATCACTTCATAAGGCAGATTAGGAACCATACCCATGACAGCCTGATATTGCACTTGTAAGACATCATGCACATAGGCGGCGGTCTCTTCCTGTGATAATTGGTATTCCGGCTTTAAGACAAAATCAGGCTGATATAGGGCCATCTGCATTTCTGAACGTATTTCTTTACCAAGCACATCTTCAATGGTTTGAAGCAGCCCCTCTACCGTTGCATTTTGGTACACGTAGCGTTTGAAATATGTCCTCATCAACTCGTCAAATTTCTCTTCACCGACGGAACGGTAAAGCTGATAGATCGCTTGTCGCCCCTTCTGATAATATACCAAACTTGCCAAATCCCCAGCTTCATCGTTTGTTGACGCAATCGCCATATCTACGGGCGCAGTATCAAACTGTATGGATCTGAATCCATTTAGCTTGTCTCCCTGTTTCTCGGCAAAATACACCATGGAGAAATCAGCAAAGCCTTCATCCAGGAAGGATTCTGTCTCCGAGTTATTACCGATCAATGCATGGAACCACTGATGCGCTATTTCATGAACAAATGTTGTGTCTTCTTCTGGAACCGCACCATCTTGAATCTGTCCCATCTGGATGAGCCTCGCATACTCCACGGCAACGCCTTGTACATACGTCTCGACAATTCGGAACTCTGGATAGGGATACTTCCCATACTTGTCACTATAGAAATCGATGACCTTGAATGCCTGATTAATGTACCGGTCAATTATCTTTTTCTTGGATGGGTCATCGTTGAAATAATAATACTCCACCGTCAGACCGTTACGGGTAACGCGTTCCACTTGAAGATTAGGACTTGCAAAGAAAACAAACTCCCTCGTATTCTCGGCTACAGCAGACACAATCTTACGACCATGTTCTGTACTGTTTTGAGTGGTGATCGTGCCCGGCATGGCTACTTGATACTTATCAGGAACATTTAATTGAACTTCAAAGTCCGATGAGGTGTAATAATCGCTCTCAAATGTTCGACTATACGGTGCCTTGTTCCATTGATGCTTTACCTCGTCGTATACAGACATCACCGGGAACCAGTGTGCACCATTGATCATGTCCTTGTAGTAGGAAACTCGCTGTGAGCCATAGGGTATATTCAACTGAAACTCCAGTTGGAATGATACCGATTCACCTGGTTGTACGGGCTTCTTCAACTGCACGGTCAACGCTTGGTTTTCCTTATGGAAGTCCAGCGATTGGCTATCTGCGCTTACAGCCTGAATATCGATGCCACCCAGAAAGTCCTCCGCTGTCTTCTCCGGGTGATCTTCACTAATCTTCTCATTATGCTGTTGGTACATGCTCGCCTGTGTAGACTTGGAGAGGTTTGCATCAGCATATGTATGAAGAACCAGCTGCTGGAGTGCATCCTTGCTTGTGTTGCGGTACGTTACCTTCTCGCTCCCCTGGATCGTCATGTCCTTCTCATTTAATCGAGCCTGGATCTGGTATTGAATCGGGGTCTGCTCTAGAGAGTCTTTCTGTGTATTATATATCTTCGAAGATACAGGTGCTGGGTCTGCTTCCGCGGCAACAACCCCCATGTTGGCAAGTGGGCTTGCTGCCAGTATTAAAGCCAGTGTACCCGCGATCCCTACTCTGGCTAACTTTGATGTAAATGGACTTGAATAATTCATAAGTTCTCTCCTTCTCCTGTTCTATGTTGACCTCATGACCAAGTATAGAAGACGAACCTTACGATGAATTTATGTTTTATTTAAGTTTTGTTTAAAAAGAGGAAGAGAAACTGTGCCATTAAATTTATTATCAACAAAAACCACCTACACATATTATTGGAGGTAGCCATATTATTATATAAAAAAAACAACTCCTCTTGAGATATAATTCTCAAAAGAAGTTGTTTTAATTTTTCATATAGGACGAGTGGGGATCGAACCCACGACCCTTACCCTGTCAAGATAATGCTCTCCCGCTGAGCTATCGCCCTGTAATAATTATGATGTATCAATCACGGTCGTACTACTAAATTTAACTGAGCTAACAGATCATGATATATAATTGTTTCCCAATCAAGTAACAGTATCATATCAAGTAACCGTGTTCATTGTCAATGATTTATTTGGTTATAATTCACCCGAAATGGTGCACAATAAAGGAAAGATTACCATTTCAACACGAGGTGAATTCCCTATGAGAAACTTAACAAAACGGTCAAAATCCAATAAATATACATTTACCAAATGCTTCTTTCTCTTTGCTGGGCTTATGATTCTCATTACAACCGTTACTGGTTGCGGCTTAGAGAGGGATGAACATACAGTTCAATTCCAACAATTACAACAGCCCAATGAAAATGGTGAATCTCTGCCCGTCTGGCTGGACGTATACTCCAAATCTGTAATTCAAGATGTGTATTCTCCGCGAGGAAGCAGTGAAGTCTTGCCGTGAAGGTTAACAGGTGAATTACTCATCTTCATCCCACTTGCGTGAGTATGCTTTCTTCGTAACGTAATACAACAGAGTAATCATTCCCGCCGACATTAGCAATGTAATTACCATGATGCCTGTCATGCCCATCACTACCCCCTCCTCTCCCAATATGTTCCAGACTTCACTATACAGGAAAAACATTTTTTTGTATAATTCAGTCTGATATGTCGCGCAAGAGCAGAAAGAAGGAATGGAATTGGCAGCTGAGATTAGTTATGTATCAACAGAAGAACAACTGGAGCAAGCCCTGGGAATTCGCCATCACGTATTTGTTATCGAGCAACAGGTGCCTGCCGAGATTGAGATTGATCAATATGATGTCATCAGTCCGGATGTGCATCATGTATTGTTAAGTACGGATGGCCAAGCTGTAGCCACAGGACGTCTGATCTATTACAGCAAGGATACAGCCAAAATGCAGCGAATCGCAGTGCTTGAATCTCATCGTTCATTTGGTTATGGACGTGTGCTTCTGCTCGCGATGGAGGAGCTGGCACGTGAACTCGGCTTATCCTATTCTGTACTGGATGCGCAGTGTCAGGCACAGAAATTCTATGAAAAACTGGGTTATGAAGTGATTTCGGAAGAACCTTTTTATGATGCAGATATTCTGCATGTTCGTATGAGAAAGAGCTTGTAAAACCTCGACGTTGGCAGCTCTTATCAGCATATGATGCATACTTCCGAGGAAATCGGATAGGCTAATCAGGTAGACAGATTCCTATCTCGTCATATAAGGAGAGTGTGACATCATGGATCAAACAACACGCGAGAGTTTCACAGCCGTACAGAAAAATGGCGACGGTGACCTGACAGCATTTCAGACTTCAGCAGGACGCGTACTGGATTATCAGCAGGCACTTGCAGAAGTAAAAGCTGGCGCTATTGCCGGTGTGAATGTATTTAAAGGCAAGGATGGCGAAATGTACATTCGCGGAGATGCCGACGGTGACCCAACCAACAACCTGGACCAACTTCCCCATTTCTAAAATAGATGCACATGTCGTACATGTGACACAGTAAGCGCCGATCCGGATATCCGGGTTGGCGTTTTCTTATTATGATTAGTAGTCCGTAAAATATTTTACGGAATCACCGGAAGGTTGGCTTTTGCGAATCGGCTGTTGTACCTGTTCCCATGCCTGCAAAATCTGTATCCCTTCAAGAGTAGACCGGTTCTCCCACGCGATGTGCCCGGTGCGTTCAAGCTCCAGCAATGACTCATGAATGTAAGCTTTGCTTCGTCCCGTCTTGTTCTCGAGTTCATCCATACGCGGCAGCCTGCGCCGTTGTCCTGCATAGTTCACCATAATACGCAAAATCTTGCGTTCAAAGTCGTTCAGCATACTTTACCTCCCCATTCAGATCGGTAACAGGACGCCATGCCAGAATACCTTGCTCCAGAAATGTTCTAGGCGAACCTTCTTTTCCCGCTGATGCTCTAATCATCCCGCCACGTACACTGTTAATTCGAATCTGTCGCTGCGTAATCTGCCCTGCACGATCCATGTAGACAAGCTCCACCATCTGGCCAATATATTTCCCTAGCATAATCATCCCTCCGATAAGAACGTTTGTTTGTATTTCATATTATATGCGAACATAAGTTCTTTATTCAATAGTAAAAAAAGGATTTTGTAAAATAAAAAAAACCAGACTTTCACCTTAATGATTAAGGCAGTCTGGTTCAACCCATAGTATAGCTAATATGAAAACATGGCTTGTAATGACCAAGTCCAGCGGATCAGTGTCGATCCGATTCGGAAAATTGTACTTTCTTTAATTGCTGTGTAGATGGATTAAAATCAACATTTACATAGACTGCGAATTGCTTGCCGTCTTTCGCACGAACCCATAGCTTGAACTGTTCCCGTGATTGATCTGCTGTTAGAGAGGTGCGACCGATATGCTTATAGTCCAAAATATCCACATTATACTTGGTCTGTGTTTCTTTGACCGCAATAATTCCCCACTTCGCATAATCAGGGATGGCGGCGCCTGTGCCTGATGTAATTCCGGCTAAACTCAGAACTACCGACATGACGGTAACGATGAGCATTCTCATTTCACTCACTCCTTGGGACAATATGTTTCTGTTATATTGCCCGTCCGGGTTTCATTTTACACGAATAAACGAAAGATCCAGGCCAGTGGCCGTAGGGAAAAAGGAACCACATGAACAAGTCGGTCAAACGAATCAGGAGGCTCCGTCCGGAAACTCATTCCCCAGTCACCCGAGAAAAAGTGTTGTTGTGTCTTCGGCTCCTCAGGACGATCCAACCCGTATTTCTTTTCAATTAACTGCCGTATTTCTTCATCCACCTGAACCTCATTCGTAACGACATATGCTGTGGCAGGCTCGCTGCTTATGTACATAAGCATCATTAGAAACATCACAATCCCAACTATTTGTATCCAAAGCTTGTTCATCTCTTACTCCTTTATGGATTCATGACTCTCTTCTCTTATACGTGAAGACTCGTTTGAATGTTTGATTATACATAAATTTGACCGTATTGGAAATAACAAATGGGAGAAGAGTTGAGGCATGCGTTATGCGATGCTTAAGTCCCATTCGGTTGATTTTTTGTTTAAAAAACCCAATAAACGTGTAATAGGCCATGACAGAGTGACTCCACGATCTGAAACCCTACACGATCTGCAATACCAATATGAGGAGGTTACACCCGAATGTTCAAACGCTTGGATGAAATCCTGATTGAGATTCCCAATGTCGAGAAGCCAGATCCGAATGCTGCGGCAGCCATACAAGAATTACTCGGCGGCAAATTCGGAGAAATGTCAACGTTGAACAACTACCTCTATCAATCATTTAATTTTCGATCCAAAGAAAAGCTGAAGCCCTTCTATGACCTCGTCATGAGTATTACGGCCGAAGAATTGGGTCATGTTGAGCTCGTGTCTCATGGTATTAACAAGTGCCTCAGAGGTTCAACCGAGTACAAAGAACCCGACGATACACCACTAGGTTCCGTAAAAGATGCTCGTCTGTCGTATCACTACCTGGCAGGTGCACAAGGCGCAATGCCTTTTGACTCTATGGGTAATCCATGGACGGGAGCAAACGTCTTCAACAGTGGCAATCTGGTCGAGGATCTGCTGCATAACTTCTTCCTAGAATGTGGCGCTCGTACCCATAAAATGAAAGTATATGAAATGACGGATCACCCGGCAGCCCGGGAAGTGGTTGGTTTCCTGCTGGTACGTGGCGGCGTGCATGTTGTCGCATATGCAAAAGCACTTGAGATTGCAACTGGCGTAAATGTGACCAAGCTGGTTCCTATCCCTTCACTGAACAACAAAGCCTTCAACGAGGCTCGTAAATATGAAGAAAAAGGCGTACACACCAAGCTGTATACCTATAGTGATAAAGATTTCAACACGATCGGCCAGATCTGGAAAGGAACTCACCCCGAAGATGGACAACCTCTGGAAGTCATTCAAGGGATACCTGAAGGATTCCCGATTCCAGAAGCTCCTGCGGTCGAGGAGGAGTTCGCACCAGGTATATCGCAAGAAGACTTCAAGGAAATTGCGCGTCGCCTAAAAATGGCGGGGAATATTGCGGATTAAGGAACAATTTTGTTTAACAGGTTCTTTCCCTATATATATTGTTAACTGTATGTTTAAGTAAAGCCCTCGAACCCTGCTGTTGAATGCAGAGAGGATTGGAGGGCTTTGTTATACTCAATTTTTGATAAAATTTTATGATGCAAAATAAGTATGTTGTATGCACGTCATTTCTTGAGAATTTAGCTGTAAAAGTAAACCTGATCTCTGTTCACATCGTTAAACTTAGTTAAACTCCAACACCGATTCCTCACGCTGACTCATGACTTCAATTAGCATGTTGGCACCCAGACGAAAACCTTGTGCAAACGCTGCTTCCGTATGCATGCCCTCACATCTGCCACACAAGTCAAATAACTTTTCAAGCTCACGGAATTCTTCCTCGCTCAATCGATTCTTCCACTGCTCTGTCAGAGCTGCAATCTGCCGTCCTAACGCTTGGTATTCAGGATGTGTCGGCATCATCATCTCATCCGGTCGAAGTCGTCCATTATATAATGCTTCTAATATCGAATTCATGTGCATCCTCCTGTATATCAATTCGCACCTCACTTGAATGAACGTTCTACACATGGTAGGATATTTATGCAGTCGCTCATTCAAGTGATTGCGGGATAGGAAGCAGCGTGTTCTTCGCGGGACTAGCGCTGCTTCCTTTTTTATTTTTGGAGTTCGTCGTAAATCTTCTCAATCCCTTTGCGAACAATGTCTGATCGATTCGTATTCAGCTTCTCAGCCGAAATATCGAGCTTGTTCATAATTTCCTCGTCGACACGTATCTCAATCGTTCTGCTTTTGGGTTTGTCAGATTTAGGCCGCCCCATCTTTTTGGCGGACATTGCTTCACCTCTTTTTTTGTCCTGACAATAATATAATATTGTCTGGACAAAAAGTCAATGTATTTGTAAAACATACGTTCGTTTTTGTGACAGCAGATTCATAGATAAATGTATAGTCAGTAATCCGTTTGAATGATAAAAAAACAACCTTGAACGGTTAGGCGCTCAAGGTTGTTAGAGTACTATTTCACTCTTCCATTGGCTTTCCATATCTCACCAAGACATGCCAGAGTAATTTTAACTCTTGTAGAACTTCTGTGTAGGTTCCTCTATCGCTCCAATGGCTTGGGTTTCGTTTCAAGTCCATAGCTGCAGAACCAATGATATCTGCATCAATCAAATCACTTTTTGCAATTCTTTTGGCTAATGAAGGCATCGAAGGACCTCGAAAATCCATAGGAACGTCATCAACTAATAGTGTAAAGCCCATGTGCCAGTGCAGATCAATGGAATACTTTAAACAAATCTGCTCTAAGATTCGTCCTGTATGTGTGCCTTTAAATGATGGGTCGGCAACAAGCATATTGACGTCTTCTTTAAGTGAAATGTCACCATGGACCTGAGCTTCGATATAATGGTCCAGATTTCCGTTTGGCTCTTGGTTTGATGGATCTTGGAATGGTTTCTCAAGATTGAAGAGCATATGGTTGATTAACTTTTGAACCGTTAGATTTCTTTCACCAATGGCAAAACCACTATTGAATGCGTCCCTCATGAGAGCAGCCAAAATAAGGTCAAACTCCTCATACGTTCCCTTTTCCTCGGGGTCTTGGTGAGAATCCAAATATGTATACGTGCAACGATGAGAGACCTCAGCGGATAAAATAAAATAACATGATCCAAAACGCGGAGCAGGTCCATCAGGATGTAACATGACATTGAGTGCCCCATACTTGGGTCGTTCGCTATTGGTTGAGCCATTTATTTGGTACGATTCGCCAAACATTTTATTTTCCCAAACGTCACGTTCACCACCTGAAAATGCGGATACACTTCCATTCGATAAAAAAGTCTCAAATTGACTTTTATAAAATCCCTGCTCAAATAGTGCTTCAGCCACGCTTTTCATATTCGGATCTAATCGATCTGGGTGAAAGTGTAGCGCAATACTTGCATGAGATTTTAGTTTAGTGATAGCTTTTTCAAATGTCTTCAGCTCGATGTTGGACATACGAAGGATTTCCCTAATGGTATGCTCCGCCTCATTTTTGCGGCTTCTTGCATAATTGGTTACATGCTCTTGAGCTAATTGCTGAGACCTTGATAATTCCATGGGCAGAGGAGTCCTTTCCCTTTTTATAAAATCATAATACATGATGGACAGTAAGAGAACTTACAGGCGGTTCAAAAATCATGATAGCTTGCAATGAATCTAATCCACATCTTTTCTTTCAATTTGAATCATATCTTGTGCAACGCACGCTTCTCCACCATCATAAAGCTATGAACCCCTCATTCTCCGCCCTGCTTCCCCACTTGCTCCTCTTCCTTCACGGTCACATGCACGGCTTGCCCTTCATTCGCTGTCATCGCATCTCGAATAAGAAGGGTCCATGCCCCTGAATCTGCATCAAACCGCTTGTCCTCAATGACTGGAACACGGATGTTCTCTGCATCAGATGAAAGAAGTCCGCTACGAATCGCATCGGCATCCGTCATATGCGCACCATCCGGTGCCACTGGACAAGATACCGCTATCTTTTCTGCTCTGGCCTGCCCGGGATAGGGTTGATTTTCCGGGCCTCCATCCGTCCAGACTTCAACATAGGAGCCGATCTGTGGATCAGGTGAATTGGAGAACCATTTTGCCGGATAATACCGACTTCCTCCTCCGTTCGCACTGAAATCTTCATATGCAGGATCAACCACAAGAATGGAATTGTCTTTGCGTTCAACCACATAACCAGTGAAACCATCTTCACTTGGTGCATTCGCTTGAGTCTGCACAGAGTTGCATTCGTTTGATCCAGAACATCCGGTAAGGCATACGATTAGGGTTGAGAGCAACATAAAGACTTGACGAAGATAGGACATATGTAAATCCCCCTTTAATAACACCTCTTTCTAAATTTAACGTTCCATATCAGTTTATTGTTACAAATACAGCTGTCAGCTCACCCTTAACTTCCTGACGGGCTCAACACGATCAACCCAAATATTCACTTCTTCATATCCCTTTTGTACACGTACCTTCCCCATACCACCAACGCCGCACACAACAAGATCACACAATAAGCCCATACAAAAAACATGGCAAGCCCCAACCCGATGTTGGCATCCAGGCGCTTATCAAAGATCTCTGTGTATAGCGAAAAACCGAGTGGCACGGCGCCAACAACGAAAAGTCCAATGGACCATCCACCCCAGCGTTGGAAACCGGACCCCGCACGACTTCTGGAAATTTTGCGAATTCCTTGAGTCAGTAGCCACCAAATCAGAATAAATAATAGACAGGTTATAAGAATTTTCAGCATATCGTTCAACTGCATATCATGTACCTCCTATATCTTACAAGATGATGAACATATCTTACACGTTAAGTGTTCTCTTTACTATATTACCCGTTTCCATATCCATGATCACAGGCAGACAACAATGTTGCACCCCTGACTCACACTTGATCATGAAAAAGAAAAAAACGCCAACGTCCTGACTCCTTCCAAGTCAAGAACGATGGCGTTACTTCTCGTATTTACATTGTTACATCCACATCGAATAGGTTACGCGCCAAACTGCGCATAGTGAAGGCGGCTGTACACCCCACCTGCTGCGAGTAATTCTTCATGGCGTCCCTGCTCCGTAATGCCTTGTTCAGCAACGACAATAATGCGGTCTGCATTTTTGATCGTAGCCAATCGGTGAGCAATAACCAGTGTGGTCCGGCCTTCAGACAGCTCAGCAAGGGATTGCTGAATCGCCGCTTCCGTTTCTGTATCCAGCGCGGATGTGGCTTCATCCAGGATCAGAATTGGCGGGTTTTTCAGGAACATACGGGCAATAGACAGACGCTGTTTCTGTCCACCGGACAGCTTCACGCCGCGTTCACCAATTAACGTATCCAGCCCTTCCGGCATGGACTGAATCAAAGGTTCCATCTGTGCACGTCTGGCAGCCATCCAGATTTCTTCTTCGGATGCATCCAGCTTGCCGTAGGCAATATTCTCCCGAATGCTTCCATCGAAGAGGAACACGTCCTGTTGTACAATTCCGATATGACTACGCAAGGAGTCCAGTGTCATATCCTGTATCTCCTGCCCATCGATCGTGATGCGACCTTCCAGCACATCATAGAATCGTGGCAGCAGACTGCACAACGTTGTTTTTCCTGCACCCGATGGACCGACAAGCGCTACGGTTTCACCTGCACGTACGTTTAGATCAATACCTTTGAGCACAGGCTCCTGATCTGAATAACCAAAGGTGACTTGCTCATAACGGATATCTCCACGCAAATGGGATACCGTAACGGCTCCTGGACGATCTTCCACATCCGGTTCCATATCAAGCAACTCCGTATAACGTTTGAAGCCTGCAATCCCTTTTGGATACGTCTCAATAACCGAGTTGATCTTCTGGATCGGTGTCAAGAACACATTGGATAACATAATAAATGCAATGAACTGACCGTAGGTCATACTGCCTTGAATCACAAACCATGTTCCGCATACCAGGACAAAGAGAGATACCAGCTTCATCAGCATATAACTGACAGAGGAGTTCCAGGCCATGATTTTGTATGCGATTAGTTTGGTCTGACGGAAACGACCGTTGTTCACAGCGAATTGTGCTTTTTCATGCTCTTCATTAGCAAAAGCCTGAACAACACGGATACCTGTGATATTGTTCTCTACACGAGCGTTGAAGTCCGCGATATCACCGAACATTCGGCTGAATGCCTTGGACATTTTGCTACCAAAGTAGAGCGACAGATAAATAATCAGTGGAACGATGATAAAGGTTAACACCGCCAGATTCCCGTTAATGCTCATCATGATGCTAAATGCACCAATCAGCGTCATCACCGCGATAAATACATCCTCTGGACCATGATGGGCAATCTCACCGATATCCATCAGGTCGTTAGTCATGCGGGACACGAGGTGTCCTGTTTTTGTATTATCGAAGAAACGGAACGATAACTTCTGCACATGATTGAACAGACTTTTACGCATATCCGTCTCAATGTTAATACCGAGCTTGTGTCCCCAATAGGTAACCACGAAGTTGAGAAATGAATTCAATAAGTAGATGCCGAGCAATGCCAGACATGCCCATAGAATCCAGTCCCAGCGACCGCCTGGTAGCAGATCATCGACTACCCGGTTGACCGCCAGTGGAAATGCCAGCTCTAGCAGGGCGACTAAAATCGCACAACTGAAGTCAAGAATAAAGAGCTTTTTATAAGGCCTATAATAGGCAAAGAAACGGCGAAGCATGGACTGAAGTCCTCCTTATGCAACCACACAATGGTGATTACGTTCTATTTCGTCTTGCTTAAGAGGTACAGGAAGTATGGCGCACCAATAATGGCAACCAGGATCCCCGCAGGAATCTCCGAAGGCTGCAGGATGACACGACCCAGCGTATCTGCAACCAGCACAAGCAATGAACCGATCAGTGCCGATGCGGGTAACAGGAATTGATGTTTTGGACCCACCAGACGACGTGCCAAATGCGGTCCGATCAGACCTACAAAACCGATCCCCCCACTCACAGATACACATGAGCCGGCAAGTCCTACAGCAGCCGCAAGCAAAATCAGTCGCTCACGCTCAACCGGAGTCCCGAGTCCGCTTGCCGTCTGGTCCCCCAGATTCAACACGTTCAATACACGTGCCTTATACAGAACAAGCGGGACAAGAATAATCAGAAACGGCAGTAATGCCGTTACAAATTTCCAGTTCGAACCCCAGATGCTGCCTGCCATCCAGGTAGCTACAAATTGATACTTTTCCGGACTAAGCCGTAACGTAAGCACGATCATGGCAGAACTGATTCCCGCCGCTACCCCGATCCCCGTAAGTAACATACGAGTAGGCATAATGCCCTCTCCTTTTTTGTAAGAGAGAACGTAGATCAGAAATGCAGCAAAACCGGAACCGATCAGGGCCAGAATTGGCAAAAGAAATACCGGCGCTGCTGTCGTTGTCGGGAAAAAGGAAACAAATAACATGACGACCAGACCAGCACCTGCATTAATCCCGAGGATCCCCGGATCTGCCAACGCATTCCGAGATACTCCCTGCAAAATACAACCAGATAACGCAAGTCCGGCCCCGACCAGCACCGAAATCACAATCCGTGGCAGACGGAATTCAAACAGGATCAATTCCTGTTTCGCCGTGCCTCCACCAAACAGGGTTCGCAACACCTCAAGCGGCGAAAGCTTGGTAAAACCTGTGTTCATGCTCACCACAAAAGCCGTAATAATTAATAGGGCAAGCACAATGAGGACAATCGTACTCTTGGTTCTCTTCTTGCGCTCTGCTCCAACTATTGTTGAGGATTCCATCGTTACAGAGTCCTCCTTTCTTTACGCGCCAGATACAGGAAGAATGGTACCCCGATGAGGGCAACCAATGCGCCAATTGGCGTCTCGTACGGCGGGTTAATCATACGTGCAGCCAGATCCGCAAATACAAGCAGCAGACTGCCCATCACAGCGGAACATGGAATAATCCAGCGATAATCTACCCCAACCAGCTTCCGCGTGAGATGGGGAATAATGAGTCCAACAAAACCGACCGCACCCACCACGGACACAGCTGTACCCGCGAGAATCAGTACAACAATCAGGCCTATGAGCTTGATCAGCCCAGTACGTTGCCCCAAGCCCACCGCAATATCTTCTCCGAGACTAAGCAGCGTAATGGAACGGGAGATGAGAAGACCTGCGATCAGTGCCGCGAGTACCCAGGGGAACATGACCTCAAGTTGAGACCACTTCGTTCCGGCTACACCACCAGCTGTCCAGAAAGCCAAATCTTGTCCAATTCTGAAATATAATGCAATCCCTTCACTGAGTGCCGACAACATCGCAGATACAGCCGCACCTGCAAGCACAAGGCGTAGTGGTGTAAGACCCGATTTAGAAGCTGCACCAAAACCATACACCAACAGGACACCAAGCCCCGCACCAAGGAAGGAATACATGATGATATACATAAATGGCAAGCCAGGGAAGAAGGCAAAACAAACTGCAAGCGCAAATCCAGCTCCCGCATTTAACCCAAGCAGACCTGAATCGGCCAGCGGGTTACGAGTCATGCCCTGCATGATCGCACCAGCTACAGCGAAACATGCACCTACCATTGCTCCTCCAAGGATACGTGGTAACCGAATCTCCCATATGATCTGATGTGGAGTCAGCTCAGGATTGAAATCAAAGATGGCCTTCCAGACTACACTAAGCTTAATATCAGCAGCGCCAAAAGAAATGGACAACGCCATACCCAGAGCGAGTAGCAAAACTCCCCCTGTAAGAATAAGTGTGGCCGCCCACGGACGAGTGTGTATCTTCGCTGTGGGTGAATCCGGATTATGTTTTTCTGGTGAAGCTTGTGAACTCATACGCGCCCACCCTCGTTATGAGTAGAGCTGCTCAAACCTATGTACATAACAATCACCTCTCTATAAATACCGAACTTTAATGATATTGATTCTCATTCCCATAGACCATTGTAAGTGAATCCACCGGCTCTGGCAATGGACAAATAGGACATGTTTATTGCATATATGAAGATTTGCACACAATTTTACCCGCAAAAAGGCTGCGCAAGAGCCAAAAAGCTCGAACACAGCCTTATCATTGCATATGTAGAACATGTAAAATACAGACTCGATTAACGGGCATGTACCGTAAGTAAGGATGCCAAGACATCTGGAACATCGGTAATGATCCCTTGCACACCCATATCAATCATGGCCTGCATCTCGGCAGGATCATTCACCGTAAATGGATAGGTAACAACGCCATGTGCCAGTGCAGCAGCAACATCTTCTTGTGTGACTGCCAGCTTGTAGGGATGAAGGCCTGAAGCTTCGAGTTTGGCGGCATAATCATAGGGACGATATAACTTTTCCATATATAGAAGTGCTGTACGAATCTCCGGGGCAAGACGTTTACATCTCACGAGCGAAGTATGATTGAAGCTCGACAGCACAACCTGTTGCTCCAGATTCCAGTCCCGGATCGCCTGTATAACCTTCTCTTCCATCCCTTTATAACTCACAATACCATTTTTCAATTCCAGATTAAGCAGTGTTCCTTTCCCCTGTACCAGCTTGAATAACTCCTCCAGAGAAGGAATACGTTCCCCGGTAAAATCAGCATGGAACCAAGACCCGGCATCCCGTGTGCGCAATTGATCGTAAGTCGTATCTTTAACCCAGCCTTCTGCGCCGCCAGTTCGGCTTAACGTCTCATCATGAATCAGTACCAGTCTGCCATCACTCGTCATCTGCACGTCGGTTTCAATGCCTGTCGCTCCAAGCTCCAGACTCCGTTCAAAAGCGCTCATCGTATTCTCCGGGCATACGGCAGATGCACCGCGGTGGGCAATAATCTCCAAGTTCCTCATTCCAGCGCCTCCTGTGTTCAAGCTTCACTCTATGATCCTTACTATAAACACCGTTTGTTAGACCTGTATTAACAGAGCGTATAATGGGTTACCTGCTTCGCTGATACTAGCGAACGGGTTCAACATCTAACGGGCTGGGGATTCACTCATTTTTGCGAACTCAATCTGAAAATCGACATAACATAGTATGAACGATGGAAGCACTGAACTCCGTTATAAGGAGGTTGACTATTGAATCCCTCAAAGAAAAAATCGATACCTACGCGTCCTCACACATCCCAGTTACAGTCGGCTTCCAGGCTTTCCAGAACATCTGTCCATATCAAAAACAAATCCGGTAAGACGGCTAATCAGCGTTCTCTTAACTCCAGTTCACCCAACACACTGGATCAGCTGGCTATTGTTGCAGCAATACTCTCCTTAATTGCAGCCGCCATCGGGCTATATATCGCCTGGAAATCGTTAAGTAATCCGGATCAAACTGCTGTTGTGGTGTAAGCTGCTTGTTGTGCAGCTAATGGCTCAGGAGGCTCTCTCCTGCTTCTGACCTTATTCAGGGGCAGGTTTTTGCTTTTTCAATTACTCAACGTATGCTGGAAACGTCAAAAAACCGTTCCCCTGAAACGCCGGCATATACCGGCGTCTCTTTGGAAAGGTCATTTTTTATTCGGGCGCTGCCTCTGCAGCATGATCCCCGTCCCGGGATTTGACCGAATTACAGAATGAATGTGCGAGAGATAATAACCAACAGAATGAACAATACCAGAATTGCACCTGTTGATGTCCATGCTCCACCACCGAAGCCTCCGCAATATCCGTAACCTGTACCTTTGAGTTCGCTCATCAGTGACACTCCCCTCTTCATCGAAGTACACTATAGACTATGTCCGATAGCGCAACTTGCTTGGGCAGATCAAAAATTCTCCCGAGGAACGAGTAGGTTCAGGCCCGTCTTCTTATGCACTCATTTCCCGTTGAGTTGTGACCACTTCTGAGTCAGCTCTGCAGGAATATAGGATGACATTTGTTTGATCAGCTCAGCCGGATCAGCTTCCAGACTCCATAGACTGAGATGCGAAGTGTTGGAGAATCCTTCCTGTACGCTATGTTCTACCATCTTCATTAACGGTCCATAATATCCGTTGACATTTAATAAGCCAACAGGCTTACGATGAATACCGATCTGTGCCCAGCATAGTACCTCGAATAGTTCTTCAAATGTACCCATACCTCCGGGAAGTGCAATGAATCCATCGGATAATTCAGCCATCGTAGCCTTCCGTTCATGCATGGTTCCCACTTCAATCAGTTGTGTGAGCCCTCCATGAACAACCTCGCCCCGGAACAATCCAGTAGGCATAACCCCGATTACCTCTCCCCCTTGCTCAAGAGCAGCATCGGCTACTGCACCCATCAAGCCCATGCAAGAACCACCATAGACCAGTGCATAACCACTATCAGCAATCTGTTTGCCCAGTTGAACAGCCTTCTCTGTATAATCGGGGTGATTTCCCGGATTGGAGCCTGCAAAAACAGCTATACGTTTCATTGGGTTTCACTCCTTCTCATAATCTTTTTAGATTGAACTAAAGAATATTTACACTTGCCACTTCGATGACAGAACAACCTTCCGATCGCTGTTATCCCCAGATTTTTTAATTCAATTTTACAAAGGTGAAAATCTGTTGATAGCGCATGCTTCCGATGTAGCTTTCTTTCAGAAAGCTTTTAGGCGAACGCTCCGCTTCTTCAGGTTATTTCTGCCCTCTACGTTCTCGTGTAAATGTTTAGTTCAATTTTCTATTTTAATAGTATACAACATGAATGTAATGGGTATGTACAACAGGTTAACAGAACCCATGTACAAAAAAAATACCCGACCGTTTGCAGCCGGCCGGGCTCCCATTTCAATACACATCAATTTAGAAGGGGTTGTTACTACCTAATATACAGACCAAACATTAAATCCGTATGATCTTTGCATGAAATGAATATTAAATCTTCGTATAACTAACGTATCCCACGGCGTGAACGTACGACAAACATATGCTTGTCTTTACGAAGAACCCGACCATCTGCAAGTTCAACCTGATCCTCGTCATGACGCAGAATCGTCGTGGATAACGCTACAATTTTGGCCCGGCGCCAGATCATCACCTGCGACTTGAAATAGATCGCATTTTCGAACTGAATTGCCTTTTTCATCACATATCCAACCTTGTGCACTTCAGAACGTGCTTTCTTTAAGGGAAGACTCTCTTCGGGAAGAGGTCTGATCATTGCGATATTGTCAAACGATACCTTAATCCGTTTCGGTCCGATCCGCACACATTCCGCTTCTTCATCCCACTCAACCAGCGTTCCCTTCAATGGCTCCCGTATGCCTGTTGCACGATATACCGCTACTTTTCGTCCTATCCAATGTCGCAATGTTCTCACCTCCATCTGTCTAGTTTTCAGGTATCTTCCAATCGATCGGTTCAATACCTTTGGAGGTCAAGAAATCATTGGCTTTGGAAAAGGGACGACTGCCGAGGAATCCACGATGCGCAGCCAGCGGACTGGGATGTGTAGACTCCAGTACCATGTGCTTGTCCCTGTTAATAAATGCACCTTTCTTCTGGGCATGGCTCCCCCACAGCATATATACCATCGGCTCTGAACGTTCATTCAACGCACGAATGACAGCATCCGTAAACGTCTGCCAGCCCAATGCCTGATGAGAGTTAGGCTGACCTTCACGGACCGTCAGAACAGCATTTAATAGCAGGACTCCCTGCTGCGCCCAATGAACCAGAGATCCATGATTCGGAATGGGCAAGTCCAGATCGGCCTGAAGTTCCTTATATATATTTTTCAGAGAAGGCGGTACACGTACCCCCGGTCTAACCGAAAAACTTAATCCATGAGCTTGTCCCGCTCCGTGATAAGGGTCCTGACCAATAATAACGGCCTTAACCTGATGATATGGCGTCAGCTTCAGTGCAGAGAACAGGTCTTCTTTGGGCGGAAAGACCGTCTGCGTTTTGTACTCGGCGGCGAGAGTGTAACGAATCTTGTTAAAATATTCGGCTTCCGTCTCTTCCTGAAGCACCTTGTCCCAATCGTTTCCAAACATATGTATAGGCTCCTTTCCCCTGATGAATACAGTTTCGTTCAGCCCAACTACTGGGCTCTTCCTTCTGAGAGCCGCATGTCATGCAACTCATAGACTATCCACCATTTTAACATAACCGGGGACAGCAGACCAGAATTGCACATCAGGGTATACGTTCACCTCAAAATAAATCGTATTCTCGCTACATTCCGTATACTCATCCAAAAAAGTCACCTCGCTATTGCGTGGTGACTTGATGACTTTATACTTGAACGGGCACCTCTTCGACTTCTTTCACAAGCACACTGCTGATTCTTCGTAACCCTTCCTGAAGGACAGAACGGGGACAAGCCAGGTTCAACCGAATGCAACCCTCACCATTGGCTACAAACATATGACCATCTTCAAGCAATACACCCGCTTGCTCAGCGAAGAATAGAGGTAAACTTACATTTTGTGGAGCATATGTCGAGATATCAATCCAGGCCAGATACGTGGCTTCCGGGATGTGAAAAACAGCCCGTGGCAGATGCTGCTTCACATACTGTTCTACGCAGGCGAAATTGGCGTCTAGATACCCTTTTAATTGTTTCAGCCATTCATCCCCCGTTTCGTATGCCGCTTGAGTGGCAGCAATGCTCAGTGGGTTTTTGAAACCATAATGGCGTGCCTGCCAGATGTCTCGAAGTGCTTTGTTCGGAATGATGACATTAGAGAACATCAGACCAGCCATGTTAAATGTTTTGCTTGGGGACATACATGTAATGATTCGATCCGTATTCGGGAACAGCTTTGCAAGTGGCGTATGTCTTTTGCCAGTTCGCAGCAGATCACAGTGAATTTCATCCGAAATGACCCATACGTTGTTCCGCAGGCAGATCTCACCCACACGTTGTAACTCTTCCGTTGTCCAGACACGTCCAGATGGATTATGCGGGTTGCAGAAAATACATACCCTTACCTTCTCATCCTTCGCCTTGGCTTCAAAATCCTCAAAATCAATCGAGTAACGCCCCTTCTCGTTGATCATATCCGAACATACCAGTTCAAGATTGTTATGCTCCGCAGCTGACTTGAAGAAACCATAAGATGGGGTAACAATCAGTACTTTCTCATCCGACTGACAGATATATTCCACCAGTTCATACAAAGCGGGAATGATCCCGTTCGAGGTCTCCAAATGTTCCTTTGGGAAGGACCAGTCATAGTATCTCTTCATCCAATTCGAAACAGCTTCATAGTATGCCGGATCGAACACCTGGGAGTAACCCATAATTCTACGGTCTAGACGCTCCTTAACTGCATCCAGAATCTCGGGAGGTGTGGCAAATTCCATATCTGCAATCCACATGCGAATAAATTCTTCATCTTTAAATGGAAAAGTCATGTCTTCACTGGCGTTAAAAATATATTGACGGAAACCATCCGTATTCATGGCATTTGTTCCTGTGCGATCAATAATCTCATCAAAGTTATATTTCATAGCTTCTGCTCCTCTATCTGCTTTACTTTTTCAATTGTCGTTTCATGTCGTATTACACCTATTATTTCATGACGCAGGAATTGCATCAAATGCAATACAATCTATTCTGACGAAACAAATGAAGTTTATTGTTTCTCCAAAATAGGTATTTCGATGAAAAAGTGATATATTTCTCATATAACATCATTTTTATGAATGAGTTTCATCATTTTCACGTACTCTCAAGAAACATTGGCATAAGGAGAACCGATTATGAACAATATCAATCAAGAAGTTGGCAAGAAAATACGAAACTTTCGGAAGTGGCGGGGACTGACCATTCAACAGCTTGCGGATCAGATCTTCAAAAGCAAGGGTACGCTGTCCAAATATGAGAGCGGAGATATTACACTTGATCTGGTCACGTTACATCATATTGCTAACGCACTCAACATCCAGGTGGAGCAACTCTTGTACCAAGAACCAAGGCATGCATCTCCCCTGATGAATGCGGTCCCGTCCAGCTTTTTCAAGAACTCCACCCGTTTCTATTCTTACTTCTATGACGGGCGTAACAACAGTCTCATTCGTTGTGTCATTGACATGATGGCTCAATCGGATGCCAACCGTTATCGCACCGTGATGTATATGAATGTGAAGGATTTTGAGAACTACCAGGAGTGCGAGAATATGTATTGGGGCCACACCGAGCATTATGATACACTCACCACGCTAATTTTGAAAAATCAGGCTACGCCGCTGGAGAACCTATATATTAATATTTTGGCGTCTTTTCAGGAATCGGAGAAAAAATGGGGACTGATGGCTGGTGTCTCCTTCAGACCTTTCATGCCTATCGCGCTCAAAATGTTATTCTCCAGAACCCCGCTGCCCGAGAATCAGGAGTTATATAATGAATTAAAAATCTCAAAGGAAGATCTGCGGACCCTGAAAATATACAACATGCTCGCTGTCACCTGAACAACGCAGTGTGTCACACATTCTCATATGGGATGGAGACAGTCCCTCCCCATTAGAAAAGGCACTTCTATAAGCTGTTGAAACCAGCTCATAAAAGTGCCTTTCGCTTTGCTGCCTATTCGATCGGAGATAAGTGAGACTAGCGCTTAGTTTTTAACTAAATCCAGCGTCTCGTCAAACATTTGTTTCTGTTCCTCAATCTTGTTCTCATTACCGATCACGCAGCGCTGTTGCTGCTCAAGTATGGCCGATAAAAGCTCAGCAAAACCGATAATGTCGCTTTCCTTCGTGCTTAACACTTCGTCACGTTCCTGTTGCAGATCCGCTTCAGTCACATTCGACAGATAACACTCCAGAGAGAAAGCTCCTTCGCCATAAGGCGTTCTCGGCGTATCGAGATCCTGAATGGCACCAATGATATAACGCGTCATTTCCCGCTCGTCTGCCCGGAAATCGGTCAAATATTGCGGTATCTCTTCATATACTTTGTACGTTTTATCCAGGTTCGGATCACGATACGATGCAACGTAGCTGTCTCCGTTCCGTCTGAAGCCTGACATACAGCCATAAGCTCCACCTTTGGCTCGGATATTGGTCCACAAGTAATCCAGAGACAGGATTCCCTGCAAGACCCGTAGAGAACCGGTGTATTGGTATCCTTTGTCGATATAATTGCCCGTTTGCACCACGTACTGCACTTCTGACGGGGAACGGAATCCTTCCTTATGAGTAGCCGGTGTGAACGTAAACTCTTCCTTGGCAACCTCATGTGTGAACAGCTTCGCTTTCAGGTCGGATACCTGTTGCTCCAGTCCTTCATATCCCTGCTCATCGGCAGTATAACTAACAAGCAAATTCTCCGGTCTGAAAATATACCCCGTCAACTCTTGCAGACTGGAAGATAACTCTTCTTTTCTCGCCTCAAAATTCGCCTGAAGATCCTCAAGCCACTGGTAAAAGGCAATGCCACTTACAGCTTCCCTGAAATCGGCAACTGCTGAATGTTTGGACGAAGACCGGCCGATTCCCGCAGAGTGTCCGCTATTGATCAGATTACGTTGCAGGTTACCTTTCATCTGGGAGATGATTTCATATAACCGCTTCGAATTATCGAATCGGGATGTGAACACGATTTCTTTGATCATATCAAAGGCAAATCCAAGCTTGTCATACAACACTTTTGCGTTGAACTCATAGGTCGCCTTGAATTCATTGTGCTTATGCGCGTTAGCATAAGATCCTATCCCGCTATGAATACCACCCGAATGGATATGGATTTCATTGGACAATTCATTAAACGAGTAGTTTTGAGTATCCACGTAACCCAGTACATTCTTGAGCAATCCTGCATACGGCAGGAGATGACGTGGCACTTCTTTGATATCAAACAACAGTCTCAGATAACCAATTCCGTTGGTGTAAAGGTTATGATGGAGAATGGTTGTTCCGTCGACCTGGTTCGCCGTTTGATGCAACGTAGAGGCCTTCGGTTCAATATCTTCAATCGATAACGTCGGAATGACCTGCTGTTGCTCTTTGGTTGAAGGTGTATTCTGATACTCAGCGAGTGCCTCCGTTTTCTGAATCAACGAGTGAACTTCTTCCTCGCTAAGACCGGCTTGAATGGTTTTCAGACGTTCTTTCAACGCTTCTTCTTTGCGTGAGTTCAGCCCCTTATCCGGGGTAAGCGCCACAAAGGAAGTATGTGTGTTTTGCAAAATATATTTCTCAATCAGTTGCTCGAAGTAACCTTCGTTCATTTTTGTCCGCAGTTCAGCAAATACGTCATTGGCTTCTAAATGAGTGAAAGGTGCTTCTTCATCGTACAACCAGCTTTGCAGGGAGGAGAATCCGTAGATCAGGCCTTTCGGCATTCTGCCATAGTCCGCTTCTCTGTGATTGAACTCATACGAGTTAATGCCAGCAAGCAGCGCTTTTGGATCAAAGCCTTCTTTTACCACACGCTCAAGTACTTCTTTGACCGTTCCCAGGAAATCCTCTTTGCTCGCCAGATTGCTCTTCTTCAGTCCCACAGTGAATACAGGTTGATACAGGCTGTCATCATACGAACCGTAGACATCCTTCGCAATGCCTTTATCCAGCAAAGCCTGTTTCAACACCGCTCCCGGAGCGTTCAGCAGGGCGTATAACAAAATTTGGAACGAAATGTTCAGTTCCTTGTCCAGACTTGTGCCGATCACCGCGTTATAGGTCAAGAAGCTGTTATCCACTTCCGATTCCGTACTTCCCGCAGAGTAAGTTTTAACTGTGTCTACCCGTTCTGCAAAGGCAGGTTGAAGTTGAATGGCCGAATCAATATCGATGCGATCATATGCACTCAGATAGTTCTCATCCAGCCATTGCAGCTTCTCTTCCATATCCATATCCCCGTAGAGATAGATATAACTGTTGGAAGGATGGTAGTATCTCGTGTGGAAATCCAGCAGCCCCTGATACGTTAAATCCAGAATAGCTTCCGGGAATCCGCCAGACTCGGAGGAGTATGTGGTATCCGGGAAAAGGGAGTTCAGCACTTCTCTGCGCACCATTCGTTCCGGTGAAGAAAAGGCACCCTTCATCTCGTTATATACAACTCCGTTGTAGGTTAATTCATCATCTGCAGAGGTCAGGTTGTAGTTCCAGCCCTCTTGTAGAAATATCTTTTCATTCTCATAAATATTTGTATTCAATACTGCATCCAGGTAAATATCCATCAGGTTATGGAAGTCATGATCATTACGACTGGCGATCGGATAGATCGTCTTATCGGGATACGTCATGGCGTTAAGAAATGTATTCAATGAACCTTTCAGCAACTCAACAAAAGAATCCTTGGCCGGAAATTTCTTGGACCCACAGAGCACGGAGTGTTCGAGGATATGGGCTACCCCTGTATCATCTTCCGGAGGTGTGCGGAAACCGATACTGAATACTTTGTTGTCGTCCTGATTGGACAATAGTACAATTTTGGCTCCGGATTTCTGGTGTTCCAACAGATACGCATCCGATTTCAGTTCTTCGATTCTGCGCTCCTGTAACACCTTGTATGGCTTAAGCTGTTTCAACATAAACTTGAGTCCTCCGTCCATAAGATTGTTTTATTGGTTTTGTGACTCTACATAAGTTCAAATATGTTTATTTACACGGGCACTCCGATGACAGAACAACATCTGTCCTCTCCGTTATCGTGTAAATGTGTAGTTGAACCTATATCGTTCAGCAAGGTAAAGGTAATATATGCCTACGGATAGTATACACCATTGTTCCGTCTCTTCATAAAAGTCAGATAAATGTACCTTCTGATATGTATTATGCAGGGTTTATGTTTATGAGCTACATGGTGATGTGGTCTGCAATAAAGTGACGATCATATTAAAGAACACAAAAAAAGATCGCATGCAGCTTGGTTAACAAGCGTCAAACGATCTTTCTTTTTAAGATGCCGAGGACCGGGATCGAACCGGTACGGTAGTCACCTACCGCAGGATTTTAAGTCCTGTGCGTCTGCCAATTCCGCCACCCCGGCAGGATTATGTATTTCTTGGCGACAAGAAATATCTTACCATGAACTAATTAACTTTGCAACACTTTTTATAAAAAAAATTTAACTATATAAGTTTAACTAATGATTTACACGATAACGGAGAAGACAGAAAAAACTGAAAAAGCGAAGCGTTCGCCTAAAAGCTTTCTGAAAGAAAGCTGCATCGGAAGCATACGCTATCACCGGATTTTCCCTTGAGAAAGGGAATCAAAAAATCTGGGGATAACAGCGATTAAAAGTTATTCTGTCATCGGAGTGCCAGTGTAAATAATCTTTAGTTCAACTTATATAAATGAAACAGGCACTGCAAGCGTCAGCTCACAGTGCCTAGAAAGTCCGAGTTGCGGTCCCGGACTTCCGGTAAACCAATCTATATTAAGGGAGGTGTGAGATAAGAATACCTCCCCAACATTAAAGAAACCTAAAATCAGCCTTAAATTAAACTAAAAAAGTAAAATAGGTCGAACACGAGCAGCTTCTTCCTTACTGCACTCCACGATAACCAAGATATGGTCCTTTAACAGCCAATCTTCGTAATACCGCGCATCCTCCTCCGAGATCCCCGCTTCAGTCAGTGTAAGCACCAAATCATCGGTCTCACTCCCAATCTCATTACCAGCGAGTCTACGCACTGCATTTCCGATCGACATCGTCTGATCCATTCGCTTCCCCAAACCAGCCAATATGCCTTTCAGAGCGCCAAAGGCACCATCTGTTCCGGCACCCTTCAAAGGTTTGGGCAACCCCGTCTTTTCGCTCACCAGCTCCAGATTAAGCTGCTCCTTCGCCACCGCTCCCAAATATTTATCCTTGATGCCTTCCTCTTTGACCTTATTCAGCATAATTATAGCCTCGTTCTCGGTACGGGCCAGCCCAATAATCAATTGTGTCATTCCGTTCCCCTCCTTTTACCCTAATATAACCCCGTAATCCCCATTCAAAAACGGATCATCCACAGCTAAGACAAATCACCTAGAAGAATGTTGATTTCTCTTCTGGAAATCTATACCTAGTTCTGATAGACTAGATAAAGAAGACAAATTAACCATTGAAAACATTGACATATGGATTTAACATCTCATAATCAGGAGCAATGACTTATGAAAAAAGAGGTAGAAATTGCCATCCGGCGCAAACAACAGATCATGGTTCGTAATACAAGCGGTCAGACGGTAACCGGATTTCCCGAGCGTACCGCTGATACATCCATTCTTTCCTTACGTACGGTCCACGGCAGTCTGTGGATACCGTTTGATGAGGTGGAACATGTTACGCGTCTGTTAAGCATCCGGTCTCATCATTTAAGCGGAATGCAACTCGTTTAGTCGGCTCTGTAATCCTAGAAACTCCAGTTCCCGTATAGATACGTTAACTAGATCTATTTATGCCAGCACTTTACACCAAAAAACCAGACGCATGCACGTCTGGTTTTTCTCTTCTACTTATCCTGTACCACGCTGCCACTGACCTCACAACAAAGGCCTTACAATCCTTATTTCTGCCCAACGATATCCTGTTGGTTACTTCACTACAAACTTCACTCGTGTTCCATCTGGATATGTACTTAACTGATTCCCTACCCATGAACCTGCACCACGATTATCTTTCGGGGTAATGTACTGGATATCTGCACCTGTTCCTCCCTCAGCACACATCGCCATGGGCCACTCGTCACGATCCTTACCTTTTTTGACCGGAACACCCTTAAGTGATAAATCCCGATTGCCTTCGGCTCCACTACGATCAATGGTGCATACATCCGAATGACCTGCCTTGATAGCAGCTTTAATATGGTTGGCTGTTTCGGGATAACGCTCTGAAGGGAACGTAATGGTATGGTCTACACTCTTATTAGTCCCACCGAATGGATTAGGTATCTCCTCGGGCCATTCTCCCCCAGCCCAGGCGTAGAGGGCTACCAGCAGCATCGCTACCAGCGTCAGAACCTGCTTTTTAAAGCCTTGCTTGCCTTTGCGTTTTCTTCTTGTGCGTCTCTTACTCATGCTGTGTCTCCCCCATTCAACACTTGCATTATAACAGAACGCCCGTTCGTAAAACAATCCAATACAATAAAAAAACAGCCGAGACCGCCCGGCTGTCCTGCTTTATTGATTATCCTACATTGGGAATGGCCTGTTGGCGCAGCAAGGGCAGTGTCACCTCAAACTGTGTACCTTTCCCTTCTGTACTCTCCACCGAAATCTGACCATTCATCAGTTCCAGCAGTTCTTTGCAGATGGTCAGACCAAGACCGCTTCCGCCAAATCGGCGCGCATGGGAGATGTCGGTCTGGGTAAATGCATCAAACAATTGTTCGATCTGATGCTGAGGAATGCCAATTCCCGTATCACGTACAGAGAATACCAATACAACGGTATCCATCAGTTGTTGCCTCACATCCACCTGTAACTGCACTTCACCTTGTTCTGTGAACTTGATCGCATTACTCAGCAAATTATCCAGTACCTGCCGAAGTCTTAGCGGATCACCGATAAGCACATCAGGAACATTCAGATCAGCATGACAGAGCAAACGTATGTGTTTATTCTGTGCCACAGGTTCATGTGTCTTCACAATCTGTTGGATCAGCTTCAAAGGTTGAAACTCAATGTTTTCAACATCCATTTTGCCTCTGCCCAGTTTCGCCATATCCAGGCTATTGTTAATGATGTTAAGGAGCGCCTCACCTGATTGACGTGCTAGCTCCAGATATTCTGTCTGCTCATCCGTAGTTTCACCCATACTTGCAAGTTCGATCATGCCCATAATGCCGTTAAGCGGGGTACGAAGCTCGTGATTCAGCTTGCCGATGAATTCCAATTGCCCTCTGCTGTTCATCTCAGCCATGGAAGTTGCAAACTTCAACTGCTGTTCAGCATACTTCCGTTCTGAAATATCGTATTGAATGCCTACAAAATATAAACACTCTCCGGATTCATTAAAGATCGGATCGATATTCAGTTCGTTCCAGAACTTCTGACCACTTTTTGTATAATTTAAAATATCAATCTTAATGGACTGTTGTTTCTTTAACGCATCACGAATCTGCATTATCGTTTCCGGGTCTGTATCCTGCCCTTGCAAAAATCGGCAATTGTGTCCGACAGACTCTTCATACGTATATCCTGTCAGTTGGGTAAAGTGTTCGTTTACATACATGAGCGGAAGCTCAGGCAAGGTAGCATCGACCACCGTCACGGAGGATTTCACTTTCGAGATGATAAATTCCCATTGTAATGAGAGTTGATTATGTTGGCTCATGCCTTCCTCCTTCATCTCACACACATTAATGTTTATATATTCTGCAATCGTACATTATAAGGAGAGAAAACTAACCAGTCGGAATGTGTTGATATTAAATCAATATATTTTAATTGTAACATAGTTATTCAAGTCATGTGGTTTATGGGTAATAGTTGATAACTAACATTCCACAATAACCTAACTACTCACCAGGAGGAACATACATGAAATTTCTGTTAATTATCATCATTATTATTTTGATTGTAGTCTTTTTTACCAGACGCAAACGTTAAAATAAGATCCGTTATGTAAGTGAGAAAGGAAGATGGGTATGAGAACCCTCTTTTTTATATTCATGGTACTCTGTATCATCAATCTCTGTTTCCCAAAATTCGGCTGGTATCTGCGCTATGGCTGGATTTCCCGGGGCGAAGCCGAACCCAGCAGGCCTTATATGACTATGGTCAGAACGACCAGCCTGCTGATGTTGCTTATCGCCTTCACACTTGCTATGGCATGAATTATAAGCATTAGAAGATGACTGCCCTGTTGGGCAGTTTTTTTGTGGTGAAATGACGGGAAAATGATAACTTTGTTTGTGGTGCAATGATGAGAATGCCCGTAATATAGATATATCGTTTCGGAAAGGACATCATTGGCATGAACATCGCATTTTATCCGTACTGGGCCGCCAAAACGCTGCTCTCGCTTATTAATGTCATATATATCATGGTCATTACTACATTTATATACGGTCTCACTGGATCGGTACTCTCTGCTGCAATGTTTCCACTTATTCAGATCATTGCACGCATAATAGCCGGTCTCACTTTGCCATTACTTGTGAACCGTTTCCCATTCTCCAGACTATTGATCAGCATTTCCATAGCCAAAACATTAATCATGACCTGTATAGCCATTTCGTTGAATCACTTGATTTCACAACTGCCGCTTATATTGCTCGGAGTGATTGTATTATCCTTCTTGGACGGATGGGAAACTCCGTTACTGAAGACTTTAACGCCACGATTGGTTCAAGGTGAAGACCTTATAAAAGCAAATAGCCTACTATCTTTCTCCAATCAGACTGTAACCATTGTCGGTTACGCCATGACGGGATTCGCCGTGATGAACTGGGGGGCGTCACAGACCTTCTGGGCAGCTACAAGCCTGTCCTGGGCCGTTCTGATCTTCATGATTGCCATGGGCTCGCTCACACGGAATGTAGAACAACCTCAGAAATCTGCTGTATCGCGGAATGTATTGAGGGAAGGTTGGAGTATACTTTGGAAGAATCCATCATTACGGCTGATTACGCTTATGGACATTGCCCAAGCACTTGCGGGTTCCATCTGGATCGGAGCTGTTACGCTGGCCTTTGCAAAAGAAGCTCTGGGACGAGGAGAAGGTTGGTGGGGACTCATGAACTCGAGTTACGCTGCTGGAACCATGCTTGGAGGTATTCTGGCTCTTGCACTAGCCAAACGTATTCAGAAGCACCTAATCGCTAGTATGACCATGGGTTCTCTTCTCTTCAGCCTGCTGACCGTCGTTTATGGTCTAAACAACCTGCCATGGCTCGCTCTGGTGTTATGCATACTGATGGGTCCAGTTCATCAGATTCGTGATGTGGCTCAGCAGACAGCGCTTCAGAACAGTGTACCTGTCGAATCCCTAACCAAGGTATACGCCACCCATGGCGTCCTGATATCCACGGTTATGAGTGTATCCATAGTTATCTTTGGTCTAGTCGCCGATCAACTGGGCGTTCGGTGGGTATACCTTATCGGTGGAGCCTTGTTTATTGTATCTGCGATATGCTCATTATCGTTGAGCAGAATTCACAGAAACCATCCCATTGCTAAACATACGAAAAATATGTAAATCAAAAGAGACGAGCAACATTCTGCTCGTCCCTCACAATCTCAATCCAATCGATAATCTGTCAGCGGCCTGCCTTTTTTATAATACAAAGTAGGTGACAATATATTGAAGAAAATATGCACATCGGGCATGTATGCTTCTTCCAAAATAGCTTGCACCGACGATGCAATCCGATTATGAATCTCCTGGTCACGTTGAAACATCAGAATCTCTATAGAAGCCGGAGAAGGTGTTAGCGCTTGTACATCATGACGCTCTGCCTTCATTCTCTCCCTTGGAATATGAGTAATTAGGGCCATCTGCTCTGTAATTTGGGGTACAACTTCCTCTAGTTGAGGACCTGTGAATCCTTTAAAGCGAATAAACGGCATTGCTATCCCTTCAATCTCTGTTAATAGTCTCTTATGTGATTTTAAGCACATTGTTTTCAGTTGTCAAATGTCATGGATGGCATATGTTGCTTCTTATAAACAGGAAAAGCCCCGCTGAAGTCTCAGCGGAGCCCACTGTTTGCACGTTTCTATACGTGACTTACAGCCAGAAAGATTTTGTGATGATCACGAGCAGGATAAAAAGCACAAGAATTGCACTTGTAGAAGTCCATCCGCCACCAGCATTACAACAACCGTATCCAACTTGACTCATTTGATTGGCCTCCTTTGAATTTCAAGGTATGCCATAACATATGCGTATTCCGCGCAAGTGACCGGGCGAATCGGCAAGTTCAACAGCCCATTCATCCGGGATTCATACCCGTTGATTTAACCGAATGGGCGATGGAGATTTTCAGTTGTTTTTCTTTTGACTCCTGAGGTGAAGGGTCTGTATTTCCTCTGTCCAGAAGGATTGTAAGAGTACGTGTATCACTTCGGGATGCCAGAACAACCTCTCCATCAGGTGTTATACAATACGCGATTGGAATGGATATCTCGCTATCACGGTACGAACCATCCGCATGGCTTGTCCCCATGACAATACATTGATGCTTCAGTGCGATCTGCCGAGCCTCTTCGACCCACTCACTGTACTGTTCTTCACTGAACATGCCCACACCAATGGAATGCATCACAATGTCCACATTCCCTATATTCTCATTGCGAAATCCTTGCAGGACCAGCTCATCACACAACAAAGTGCTTATTACCCAACCCTGTTCCTCAACCGTCTCAGCAGGTGTATATTTAGCTTTCTCCAATACAATCTCTCCAGCCTTACTGATGATAATTGATCGGTCCTTTGGACGTTCGTCCAGTCTGCGATGACCTGAGACAATCATGGTCCCATATTCAGCCGCCAACCTGCAAGCTTCCTCAACATTCTGGTTCAGATAACCTTCAGGAAAAAACAATATATCCGCATCAGGGTGTTGCTTGAGTTCGGCTTCAAGCTGCAGCAAATCCTGTTCCAGCCTCGGTTGTCCAATAATAATCTTCATCTGGTATCCCCCATTCATAAATAAAAGCCGGTTCATACCTGAATAAGGTACGAAACCGGCTTAAAGGTTGTACGGACAGAACTCCTGCTCATCGTACATCACTTCAAGAGTAATTGTTTCTCATGTTATTGCTCGACGACACAATTACCTTTACAGTTGAATGATATGTAGTTAGGCATTTCTACGTTCAATACTATCATATATAGCCTGCCCATCATAGCTTCGATCTGTAGCGATATCTTTCACCAATAGGACACTGTTTGCATTTCCAGATAAGATACTCAGTGCCCCCAACACCCAAGCAAGTGGATATAATGCAACGGATAACATTTTCTTCATAGCTCTGTCTCCTTTATGTACTATAGAAATGATTGGTTGAATATCCCATTAATACGATTACAACCCAATTAGGTTTCAATTTTATATACAACCATCACTATTTCTAGACATACAGGAGATAAACTAAAATTGTTCCGTTCAGATCAACTCGAAACTCTGGAGCAAGGCTGCCGCCTCTTCATGATCAGGTTCCAGAGCCAATACTTTATGGGTATATGACAGGGTTTCTTCTTCCAGTTCAAGTTCATAACAGCACACAGCCAAATCGTACAAGACGGCTGGATTATGGTTACTCGGATCTGCAACCAATGATATCTCCAGAAACCGTTTTGCATCCTCATACATATACATCTCATATAATAGCTGCCCTGCCAAAAATGCGAGACCTCCTTGCTGCTCCATCACATAGTAGGACGACCACATCGTATGAATACCAGACTGAATATCAAGCATTTCCTCATCACTCGCATCAGGAAGAAGACTGGAAATGTGGGTAGCGCTGTGAATCAAGAACTCCGCATCATACCCGCCCAGACGCCAAAACGGTAAAATATGCTTTAACTCCATACTCTTTATTCGAGAGTCTACCCATTGTTTCATGCTGAAAAAGTCATCCGGGCCAAAACGTTCAACAAATCGATGGTAGGCCAGACGTGTGTTCACATAACTAATGGGTTCTTCAACCATCAACATACACCCAACATTCAGATCTTTATAATGATGTGTTGTGAATCGTGTATGAGCGCCCTGCTGTTCAAGAACATATTGAATGGCATGGTAGTTAGCCGTTAGAGAAAAACTCCCGTGAAGAACAAATTCTGGTGGCTCTGCGAACTTCCAGTTATCCAGGCGATGATCCCCTTTATCAGCGGTAATCAACACATAACCTGACTGTGACAGCTTGTTCAACCGTTCGAGACAGGACAACCCGATTGCAGGGAACAGAATGTGCGAATCCTCCAGTTCCTCTTTGTACAATGTGATAAGCTCCTGATACGGATAGTTATCTGCACTGTATTCGGGCGCTCGGCGATACTCATAACTCAGTGTCATGTTCTTCAGCATCTCAGCGGGCTCAAGATCAAGACGACGATCCGGAGACTGTACAAGCAGATCACACTCATAGATCTCGCCATCCCCAATGTAGATTAATTCCTGTGGAATGCTGTCAAAAAAGTAATTAGCAATCAACAACAACGGTTGTTTCAGATCACCGGGCTGAATAACCGTGCCTGCAACGACCAAATTCAATTCCGTATCCGCTACAGCGTCAAAACGCGCAAAATCCACTATACCTTGTTGAATAAAGGATTGCATGGATGGATGCTCCTGCCAACCTAGCACATTCTCCGCTACGAGATCCGTCATCACATATCTGAAAGGCGGTAAAGGTATTCCAGCAAATTCCTTTAACTCAAGCAATTTCAGGAGAACTTGATGTGCCAAACGCCCTACACCCGCTCCAAGTTCAAGAATGGTTACGGTCTCGTTGATCTTTCCTTTGTTCGAAAGGTCCTGAAGAAAGCCAAAGATCATCTCTGCATACGCCGTGGCAATCAACGGATTACTCGTAATATATTGAGGGACTTGGTTCTCTGTCCAAGCTTGTAGCCCCTTCTGCTCATAATAAGCTCTCTGCCAATCCCAGACCGGAGCTTCACTGTAACGAAAACGTTGACTTTCATTTGACGTCATTAAACGGAAACCTGCTTTCTATCACTAATTTCATACGTTTCTCAGATGATCACGTATTATTTGATGTCCAATACCATTCAATCTCTGTAATGCATTATATCATAGAACCCTACCTACTCGATGAAGTTCAGTTTTCCCCTTCAACAGGGAAAAAACCTGCTTTTTAGGGCAGGTCCTTGAGGCCTTTCAATTAAGAAGACTATTGATCTAGTTTACTTAGGCAAGGACGCTCAACATTAGTCGGAATATACAGCTCCATCAAAGTTCTCAGGGCCTACACGGATCGTACCGAGCAAGTTGGAACTGATAAATGCAGTGTACGTCAATTGAGGTGTGATAGGCGGGTTGAAGTCATCTGCAGAGAACGTAATAATCTGAGGTGCAAGGACACTCAAGCTAAACGTAGACGTTGCGGAATAGATCACAGGGTCCGTAGCCAAAGTCCCCCTAACAATTGTAATAGTTACACCAACGAGTGCCAAAGGAAGTTGCACAGACACCGTTCCTTTGAATTGTACCCGTGGGTTTGCCCCTGCTCCTGCTGTTTGCAGACCAATCTGGCCGAATAATTGTGGTGTATTAATAACCAGGATTGGTATTGCAATAGAGTTAGCCAAACTCGCATTCTGAGATGTTCTTGCATCAAGAAATTGACTCATGAAATCTACCTCCTATGGGTTGGGATAAGGTAGTATATGCGAGATTTGAGATATGGCATGGACATACATCGTGATTCGAAAAAAAGGGCATACTAGAAGACACCATTAACAAGATACTTTTTCCTCCAAAGCTTACATGTAGACAGAAAAAAACCCTTGCTAGGCAAGGGTTTTAAGAGTATGGGCCCTACAGGACTCGAACCTGTGACCAATCGGTTATGAGCCGACCGCTCTAACCAACTGAGCTAAGGGCCCTAGACATAATGTATAACGTGCAGATGATGGCTGTGAATCATCCAAGTGAAACTAAATTGCGGGGGCAGGATTTGAACCTGCGGCCTTCGGGTTATGAGCCCGACGAGCTACCGGGCTGCTCCACCCCGCGTCAGTAAGAAATATTAAAACAGCGACTTAATTAATATACACCATTCTATCCCAATAAGTCAAGGGGTAATGTCAGGGAATAAAACGTACACCGTAACGTCCTTTACGTGATCGATAAACTTCCACTTCCGCTGGTTCATTATGACCGTAAATCCACCCATCCTGCTCCATACGTTTGGCCAGACACCCTGCCTGAAATTTGGTTGCATACAACTTGCTGAAATATACCCAGTGCATACCGCTCGTCCTTTCCGGAGTCGTCATTTATTCCTGCTTTTTGTAGAATACCCCATTTTCATAAAAATAGCCGCCAAAGATTAAAATCTTCAGCGGCTATCCTTAACTTATGATATGACTACTACATCAAATCTCATTGAAACGTAGCTTTAGGATCCTTTTTCAATTTCTCCAGCATCTCGTTTCCTTTAGCTGCCCACTCACCAAGTGCTTCTTTTGGTGTCTTTTTGTTCTCTAGTACCTGGTTGAAATATTCCATACCTTTTTCATTGACTTGCCATAAACCTGGGGATTTTTGATACATTTTATCCAGATTGGTATTTGTTGGCGGAATCGGCTTCAGCGAATAGAATGCTTGAATGTTATAATCCAGACCGTCTTTGGGCTTAATGAAACTCTTCCGTGATACCATCTCATAGCTGCTGCGTGCTTTAATCTTAGCCCAGTCCTCACTGTTCATGTACTTGATCAGTTCCCACGCATCATCCGGGTTCTGAGCCGCACTATTAATCGCCATGAGGTTGCTCAAGTAGATGCTGCCTCCAATTTCAGGAGCTTCCGGGTGAACTGGAGGTGTTACCACATCCCAATCCACTTTCGTAAAGTCTTTCATTTTATCCGCATTTTTATTAGCATCAATTAATTGATTAATATAGCTGTAATCACCAATAACCATGGCTGACTTGCCACTCAGGAATAGGTCACCCTGTACCGGATCATAACGCCCACTCGGATTCTGATCCTGTGGCTCGTCGCCTTTAGGAATAACTTTGTCAATCGCAAGTTTGCTGATGGTGCTCCACACTTTCTCCCATTGAGGAGAATCTACTGTCATCTTCTCTGCTTTGTCATCAAACGTCTTCAGCTGCAACGAGCTGTAGTACTGCTGCATGGAGTAGTACGGCGGACCACCCTGATATGTCGTGAAGGAGAAACCAAATACATGATCTTTACCTTCACCTTTCGTTAGACGTGTACCCAGATTGAAAATATCATCCCAAGTCATATTGTCCGTTGGCGGTTCCACGCCTGCTTTTTCAAACATACCCTTGTTATAGAACAAAGCGGAGGAGGAAAACGTTGGTGTCAATGCATAGATGCTCTGGTCCCCAAGGTCCTTAATTCCCTCCAGCACACTAGGCACAATATCACTGGTATCAAACTTGTCTTCCTGCATCAATGGGTCCAGCTGTTTGACCAGATTCTCCTGAATTAATGATTTGACTGTAGAGGTATCCGCCACGATGACGTCAACCGGATTATCCCCAGTCATAATCTTCTTCAGACTTTCCATCGTATCCGGAGCTTCCTGCTGTTCTTCTGTGTTACCGTACCCATACATACTGCTCTGATCAACGGCAGCCACAATCTCGATCGTTACATTGGGGTGTGTCAGTTCAAAAGCATCGGTAAATTGCTGACGGAAGTAACTGTCATCCTGTCCGCCCCACATCGTAGCCACACGCAATACGCGCTGCTCCGTATCCTTCGCCTCACTTGCCGTACAACCGGCAATCAGCGGCATTGCCAGCGTTGCTGTAGCCATGACGGCTAAAACACGTTTTCCCCACATACTGTTCTTCATATCCCAGTTCCCCCTCTTAATTATCTTGGCGGTGTAATAACAATGCGTTCACCGTCAAATTCCAATGTAGCCCGGTTATCAATGGATAAGGCCTCCAGATACTCTTTAGGCACCTGAAGTCGCCCTGCACGGTCAATAATGACAAATGCTTCGTGAATGTCCGGCATACCCGCCTCGGACAAGCTGTGTTCATCATCCAGATTCGGGTTGCGCTTCACAAACTCGGTACTGGTCAAGCCGTCCCGGATCGCTACGATCCGGTCTACCTTGCCAGCAAGCGTCAAGTCATGGGTAACGATGACAATCGTAACGCCGAGTTCCTTGTTCATTCTTCGGAAAATGCCCATGATTGTATCACATGTCTCGGAATCGACCGAACCGGTTGGTTCATCTGCAAGCAGAATTTTGGGACGATTGGATAATGAGATCGCAATCGCTACCCGTTGTTGCTCTCCTCCTGACAATTGATGCAATTTGTTATGCATCCGATCCTTAAGGCCTACCCATTCGAGCAACTGTTTCGCGTAAGCACGATCACGCTTGCCTCCCAGAATCATGGGAGTCTCCACATTTTCCAGTGCAGTGAGATAAGGCAGCAAGTTACGACCGTTATTTTGCCAAATAAAACCTACCGTATGACGTTTGTATTCGACCAATTGAGCATCTGTCATCTTGAGCAAATCCCAGTCTCCCACAACAGCCGTACCAGCCGTAGGACGATCAAGTCCGCCCAGAATATTCAGCAGCGTGGATTTACCGCTACCGCTGTTACCGATGATCGCCATCATTTCACCTTGATTGACAGTCAGGTTGAGACCCTGAAGGGCAACGACTTCCACATCGCTGGATTTAAAAATTTTGACAAGTCCTTCGCATTGGATCACGTTTACCTCTCCTCTCCCATTTTGACTGCCTGGTGAACTCGCAATCTGCGAATCTGCCAGAGCAACATCGTTGCACCAATGACCAGCATCACTACGGTGACCCCATACAGTTGCAACATATCTTGCTGTTCAAACACAATCCGGAACGGAGGTACCTGAGCAGATACATTATCCGTCGTTTGCAGGAATGGCAGGAATAAACGACTGGATACCTGACCAATCCCAATACCTAGCAGGATCGATAGACCTGCTGTGAACACCTGCTCCAGTAGCAGCATACCGCTCAGTTGTGCGCGTGATAACCCCATGGCTCGTAAAACACCAAACTGCACAACACGTCCGGACAGGTTGAAGAACCAGTACAGCACGTATCCGATCAACGAGATAATAACCGATACCAGGAATCCAAGGCTCAGTATCCCGAATACGCCACCTCTTGACGGATGTTTAGCCTGAGATACCAATTCGGTACGTACGTCACGTACAGATGATAACTCAATGCCTTCTGCTGCAAGTTTCTCCATTAGTGGAGCCACTTTGGCATCCGGTTCCATTTTCAGCCACACCTCATAAGGAATCAAAGGCACCTGATCATAGATATAATCCAGATTCGCCACGAAAAATGGCATCTGATCCGGATACTGGGCTGGCCAGTAAGGTATGATCCCAAACACCACGAATTCAATCGCCTGTCCCTGTACACCCATGGAGACGAGATCTCCAGTTTTGAGTTTGAACTTGTCAGCAAATTTGGAAGAGATCAATACAGCCCCTTCATATTTACCAAGCAAGTCAAGGTACTTGTAGGGATGTGCCGGGAACAGATCGTTGCGGAACCATGCCACTTGAGCAAAGTCTACATTATCAATTCCGACCAGCATCCCCTGTCCGCCCGATTTACCAGAGACGATAATATTGCCCTTGGTCTGTAGCACTCGTGCTGCATGTTCAACCCCGTCTAATCTGCGGAACACTTCGAATGGAGGTTCAGAGTAGATGACTTTGGATGGCTGCGAAGAACCGCCGCCACCACCACCTGGAGCACCTCCACCGCCGTTGCCTCCGCCGGAACCACCACCAGCAGAACCTCCTCCTCCATTGCCACCACCTTGTTGACCTCCACCCGTACCGCCATTCTGTCCGGAACCACCGGGTTTAACCTCAGGTGTTCCTTCCCACACAGTCTGCATAATCACATCAGAACCATAACGGTACAAGGTACGCTCAGTGGAATTCAGATCAATTGTCCGAGCCGCAGCCGAGTTGTACACCCCAAGTCCCAGTGTCAGTACAAGGAGGATCATCAGCGGATAATAGGAAGAAGATGAACGCGATAACTGTGTCAATGTCAGATACAACGGGACCGGGAGAAACTTGCGACCGATCAACTGAATGAGCTTTAATATCCACGGGAACAAGCGCAGGAAGAATAGTCCAAGCGCAAAGATCGCGAGTGCGGGTACAAAAAACAGAAACGGCTGTACCTGCAACTGATCCGTTGTCATTCCGGTCTGGAAGGTCAACATCTGACGTTCATAGAACAGGTAGTATCCATATCCAGCCAGACCCAGCAACACAACATCCAGGAACCAGCGTTGCCATACTGGAGCGCGGTCTGTACGTGCTTGTCGCCGCTTGGCTGATACAATGGTTGCCCGTGCATAGGTTATCGCAGGGATAAGTGATGCGATGATCGCAACAAGGACCGCTGCTACGCCCAGGAGAATAGCTTCTTTTGATACACCGATCGGAATAGACTTCCGATCTACGAACGAGAGAAAGCCACTTGCAGAGCCAATACTCTTGGCCATAAACCAACCGAGAAACGGTCCAATAATCAACGCAATAACGCCCAGGAATATACCTTCAAGCAGGTAAAGAGAGAAGATCTGCCGAGCTGAAGCTCCACGGCTGCGCAATACCGCAATATCACTCTCTTGCTTCTGTAATGACTGTCTGGCGTTCATCGCAATAAAATAAAAGACCATCGCAATCATCGGTGCTGCCAAGGTAAACAACATGGTCTGCAGTTGCAGACTCTGACTGCGGAACTGCTTAAGCAGATCACCAAAGGTGATGTCCACTTTTGTATCTTTCAGCCGCTGGTACAGATCGATATCCAGCCTTTCCAGCATGGAAGTCAGACCTGATAACTGGCTGGTTTGAATTTCTTTCAGATCAAAGGCATAATACCAGCGTGAATTTTGAAGTGGAATCCCTTTTTCCTTCAGTAAAACATCATTAAAAACCGATTCATCCACATAAAGTCCATTCATCATGCCGTCAAATCCTTGTACCCAGTAAGGGCTGTTCGGATCATCTGCCTTGAAGGAACCCGTAATCTTCACACGTAACGTGATATCAAGCCCGCTATACACTGGATATTCCAGAATGTCACCGATATGCAGGTCGTTACGGTACATGCCCTCTTCCAACATGACTGCCTCGATCGTGTCATCTTTGACCTGGTTTCCAGGTTTCACCCCGGCAGAGTAATTCACCTGTGCATCCAGCCCACTCATCGTACCCAGACTCATACTGCGCGCCCTGCTGGCATCCACTTTGGTTGGATCTTCCGGGCTCACCTCTGTGCTGCGAATGGATCTCGAATTCACATACGTATGAAAAGGAAACCCGATGTCGCGAGGAACATCCTCACGAATATAACGATCTACTTCATCCAGACCCCGTGTGTCTGTCTTCACGCCACCAGGTGCCTGATAACTCATAAGCAACGAACCGGCTGGCAACCCTTCACTGTTATCCTGCAGCGTTTGCGCGACGACCCGTTTCAACGCACCATCGGCATACATTGGAATACTGACGGTGAACGCTACCGCCACAATCAATCCGATCAGTGTGCTGAAGGTCATCCAGCGCGTGTTCCACATTTTGCGGAACAGCAACCGAAGCAATGGCAGCCCCATTAGCGTCCCACTACTTTCTGACCTACGGTCAGACCTTTCAGAATCTCGACATCTGTCGATGTCTGCTGTCCAACTTCAACGTCCACTTCACGCTTGCTGCCATCACTCTCCACCACTTGTACATACGTTCTTGAACCGATGGAGCGTAAAGCGGATACAGGAATCACAATCGCGTTCTCGGTACGCTGCGTTACAATCGAGACCGATAGTGGTGTGCCACGTTCGACGCCTTTTGGCATTTTTGCAAGTGTAACGATGACATACTTATCCAGCGTTTCCTTGGTTGGAGGCGTACCGCCTTCACCCGTCCCTTCGCCACTGCCGCTTCCCGATGCTTCCGCGATAGGCATAACTTTAATTTTGCCAGCGACTTTACCAGCTCCATTAATATCTACTTCTGCCTTCATACCGGCCGAGAACTTCTCCAGATCTTCCTTGGCAAAGGTAGCTGCCACAACCAGATTCGATGTATCCGCAATCGTAGCAATCGGATCATACGCTTTCACAGTTGCACCCTTCTCTACCTGCACAGCAATAACGGTGCCACCAAACGGAGCTGTCAACGTGGCTTTGCCCAGTTGTTCCTCCAGATCAGCGAGTTCCTGGCGTAGTTCTTCAAACGCAATCGTTGATTCTTCGAACTCTACCGGGTCCATCTCATCCTTCTTGCGGAGTGTTTCCTTCATTTGAACTTCGGATTTGCGAATAGCCAGTTTCTTGCCACGGATCTCCTTCTCTACACTCTCCACATCGAGGACAGCAAGAAGTTGACCCTTTTTCACTTTATCCCCTGGTTTAACATTTAATTCTTTGACATGCATGCCATCAAGCGTGAAGTACACCTTCTCTTCCCGCTGACTCATCATCTTGCCGCTACCACTTACTTTTTTCTCCAACGTTTCCGTCCGGACTTCATATTCCGGTTTCTTGGAGATCGTTGGTGGTGTAATAGGCGGAAGTACTTCTTCCTCTGTTTCTGACGGCAGCAATGAGCAGCCGGACATCGTTGCAACCATTATCGCACCGAGTACAATAATCGCTGCGCGTTTCCCCCTCTTCGGAGCGGCCCCTTTACTTGATAAATCTGCCGTCCGCCATTTCATAAACATGGTCCGCAACCTCCAAAATTGTAGGATCGTGTGTAGTCATACATATTGTTACTTGTTCTACTTCAATAATATTGCGGAATACGGCCATGACCTGAGCGCCCATCTTGGAATCCAGTTCCGCTGTAGGCTCATCCGCAAGCAACAATCTGGGTCTATGGGCAATCGCCTTGGCTATAGCCACCCGCTGTTGCTCTCCCCCGGACATCTCGAAAGGTCGGTGCTTCACCCGTTTGGATAATCCAACCAGATCCAGACAGTGACCAACCCTGTCCTTCCATTCCGCTCGCGGAACGTCCGCCATTCGCAGCGACAGTTCTACATTTTCCCAAGCAGATAATAAGGGCATGAGTGCATACGCCTGGAAAATAAAACCGATCTCTTTGCGCCGCAAAGCGGTCCGCCGCCGGTCTCCCCAATCCTGAAGAGGCTGACCAGAGAACAGAATGTCTCCACTTGAAGGCTGATCCAGTCCACCGAGCATATTCAGCAGTGTTGTTTTGCCTGAGCCCGATCGCCCCTTCAGCATGACCAGTTGTTGCGGATTCACTTCCATATCAATGCCTTTGAGCACATGGATAATGCGACTGCCTGTCTGGAAACTGCGATGCACGTTACGCACCTCCAGTACAGGTCCATCATATGGAGGCAGCATATCCTTCTTTGGTTTGATCTTCTTCTGGGGTTCATCAACGGTAGTGACAGCAGCTGCAGCCACTTCATCTGAAGCGATTTCACTTTCAGGTAACGGAGGTTTACTTGTCGGGTAATCGTGTTCATTGTTGTATGTATTTTCCCCCGACTCCGTCGATGCCTCCAACGGTGTTTCCCCCTGTTGATGTTCATCGCCTGACTGGCTCTTGGCAGGTCTTTTTCTGAGAAATAAATTCTTCATGCCAGCAATCACGCTCATCCTTTCTTGATATCCCGATCATTTCTTCAAAAAACCTAAAATTAGAAATCTGTTCCAACCTACACTGAATTATAAACGACCGATCCCAACTAAAAGTTACAAGCTTTTTACAACGGTAGAGGGAAAAAGTTAATATTTTGATGAACAAACGAAAAAAGCACCCCAAAGTGCGGGATGCCTCTTGCATATTCGATGGTTTTGCCGCTATGACGGCAATCATTACAATTTTGATACCGTTCATTCATGAACATGTTTTCGAGGTATCAATGATATTATTTACCAAATGAAGAAGGATCTTCACGCCAGGATTTAAGCAACTCAAAGTCACTCTCCTGAATCGTTCCCTGAGCCAAAGCCACATCCATCAGCGCCGTGAAATTGGACAACGTCTGAAGTGGAATTTCAGCATCTTCAAATGCTTTAACACCTTTATCCAGCTGGTAGCTGAAAATCGCAAGCACGGCGAGAGGTGTTGCGCCTGCTACACGTACGGCTTCGGCTGCTTTGATCGAACTTCCACCTGTAGAGATCAGATCTTCGATGACAACCACTTTCTGTCCTTCGGTAATCAGACCTTCGATCAGGTTCTCTTTGCCGTGTCCTTTCGCTTTATCACGAATGTAGGCCATCGGCAGATCTAGCTTCTGAGCCACCCAGGCAGCATGCGGGATACCTGCGGTTGCCGTACCTGCAATGACTTCTGCATCCGGGTATTGGTTCCGAATGATCGTTGCAAAGGCTTCAGCGATATCGTTGCGAATCTCCGGATAGGACATCGTTAAGCGGTTATCGCAGTATATTGGTGATTTGATGCCGGATGTCCATGTAAATGGCTGTTGCGGACGTAACGCCACGGCTTTGATTTTCAACAGTTGGGAAGCAATATGATTTGGAATCTCATTCAGTTCGATCATGCGTTCAACATCTCCTTCAAAATGGTTTCTACCGCTTCACGCGGATTGGGAGCGCCTGTAATGGGTCTGCCTACTACAATGTAATGACTGCCTCTGGCGATGGCTTCACCTGGGGTCAAGACGCGTGTCTGATCTCCCAGACCACTACCCGCTGGACGAATTCCTGGAGTAACGGTGTGAAAAGCACTGCCACACGTTGCCCGAATTGCGGGCACTTCCAGTGGAGAAGCAACAACTCCATCCAGTCCGGCCTCTTGGGCTAGTCCTGCATAACGGACCACCGCAGCTTCCACACTTCCCGGGATGCCAATCTCGTTATTCATCGTTTCCAGACTTGTACTGGTGAGTTGGGTGACTGCAATGATCTCGGGCTTGCTAAGGGAAGGATCGGCAGCGATTGCTGCCTCAGCACCTTCACGTGCAGCACGCATCATGAGGGCTCCACCCGCTGCATGTACATTAAACATGTCTACGCCAAGACGTGTGATACTCTCAGCTCCGCCACGAACGGTGTTGGGAATGTCATGCATTTTCACATCCAGAAAAACGGAGTAACCTTTGGATTTCAGCTCCCGAATAAAGTCCGGTCCTGCTGCGTAGAACAGCTGCATACCCACCTTGAGATAACAGGGAATGCCCTCAAGAGCTTGTACCAATTCTTGAGCTTCTTCCGCTCCAGGATAATCCAGTGCCACCATCAGACGGCCAGCCATTTCATTGAAACTCGCTTGATTCATCACCAGCGCTCCCCTCCACTTGCTCAATTTTTCCGTTTTTGCCCGATATAAAGGACATCCCGCCAGCCCGCAGGCTGACTGATGTCCTTCATCAGAGAGTTATTTATTTTACAAAGACAGGCATTGCTTCCGAAGAGAAGTTGATCGTTTGCAGCATGATCAGCAGCGCACGAATCGTATCCAATGAAGTCATACATACAATGCCGTTTTCTACCGCTTCACGACGGATACGGAATCCATCACGCTGCGGTGTTTTGCCTTTGGTGAGTGTGTTGAAGACAAAGTTTGCTTCGCCGCTACGGATCATATCCAGAATGTTCGGCGAACCTTCACTTAATTTGTTCACAGTCGTTACCGGAATGTTCGCTGCTTCAAGCGCAGCTGCTGTTCCGCCGGTAGCCATGATTTTGTAACCCAGTCTGTAGAAACCTTCGAGCAAAGGAACTGCTTCGTCTTTGTCTTTGTCTGCTACAGTTACTACGATCGCTCCGGTTGCCGGAATTTTCATTCCTGCACCGATGAGACCTTTGAACAACGCTTTAGCGTAATTCGGGTCACGGCCCATAACCTCACCTGTAGACTTCATCTCAGGTCCGAGGGTTGGCTCTACACGACGCAGCTTCGCGAAGGAGAAGACCGGAACTTTAACAGATACATGATCCGATTCAGGCCACAGCCCGTCAACATAACCAAGATCTTTTAGTTTCACACCCAGAATGGCTTGTGTTGCCAAGTTCGCCATCGGAATGTTGGTTACTTTGCTCAGGAATGGTACGGTACGGGATGAACGCGGGTTCACCTCGATAATGTACACTTGGCCATCATGGATAACAAACTGGATGTTGACCAGACCTACCGTTTTCAGTTCTTTCGCAATTTTGATTGTAATCTCTACAATTTTCTCTTTCAAATCCTGGGACAGATGTTGAGGAGGATATACCGCGATGGAGTCACCAGAGTGAACCCCTGCACGCTCGATATGTTCCATGATTCCCGGAATCAATACCGTTTCACCATCACAGATGGCGTCAACCTCAACTTCTTTCCCCATCATGTAACGGTCGATCAGGACCGGATGCTCTGGATTGATTTTAACCGCCTGTTCCATGTATGTCAGCAATTCAGCATCGGAGTATACAATCTCCATCGCACGACCGCCGAGTACATAGGAAGGACGAACCAGTACCGGGTAGCCCAGACTTTGAGCTGTTTCTACCGCATCATCAACGGAAATGACCGTTTTACCTTTTGGCTGTGCAATCTCCAGACGGGAGAGCAGACGCTCGAACTTCTTGCGATCCTCCGCCTCATCGATGCTTTCCAGATCCGTTCCGAGAATGGTTACACCTGCATTACGCAGTGGTGCTGCCAGGTTGATGGCCGTTTGACCACCGAACTGTACGATAACCCCTACTGGTTTCTCCTGTTCAATCACGTTCATAACATCTTCGAAGAAGAGCGGTTCAAAGTACAGGCGATCCGATGTATTAAAGTCCGTAGACACCGTCTCCGGGTTATTGTTGATAATGACTGCTTCATAGCCTGCTTTTTGTAATGCCCATACTGCGTGTACAGTAGAGTAGTCGAACTCGATCCCTTGACCGATCCGGATTGGTCCTGAACCCAGCACCACAACTTTTTTCTTATCTGAAGGAATTACTTCATTTTCTGTCTCGTAAGTTGAGTAGTAATATGGCGTTGTTGCTTCAAACTCAGCCGCACATGTATCTACCATTTTGTACACTGGGCGCAGGTTCTCTGCTTCCCGACGAGTTCTAACTTCCGCTTCACTTGTTAATGTGCCTCCTGGTTGACCTTGCGCACGCAGTTCAGCAATAGCACGGTCTGTAAACCCAAGGCGTTTCGCTTGATACAGAATGTCGGAAGACAATTCGGATTCTTCACGAATGCGATCTTCAAATGCGATCAGACCTTCGATTTTGTCCAGGAACCACCAGTCAATCTTGGTCAGATCCTGCAGCTGTTGCAACGTATAACCTCTGCGGAACGCTTCGGCAATCAGGAAGATACGCTCATCATCTGCTTTGATCAGACGCTCGTTCAGGGTAGCTTCGTCCAGCGTTTCGGCATCCTTCAGGTAGAGGCGATGTACGCCAATTTCCAAGGAACGAACTGCTTTGTGAATCGACTCTTCGAATGTCCGGCCAATAGCCATTACTTCGCCTGTTGCTTTCATCTGAGTTCCCAGTTTACGGTTCGCCGAGATGAACTTGTCGAACGGCCAGCGTGGGATTTTGCTCACGATATAATCCAGTGTAGGCTCAAAGCAAGCATACGTTTGGCCTGTTACCGGGTTCACGATTTCATCCAACGTGTAACCCATGGCAATTTTGGCAGCCATTTTTGCAATCGGATAACCCGTTGCTTTGGAAGCCAGAGCCGATGAACGGCTTACCCGTGGATTTACTTCGATAACATAGTATTGGAAGCTGTGTGGGTCCAGTGCAAACTGTACGTTACATCCACCCTCGATGTTCAGGGCACGGATGATTTTCAGGGAAGCTGAACGCAGCATTTGATATTCACGGTCCGACAATGTTTGGCTTGGTGCTACGACGATACTGTCACCTGTATGAATACCTACCGGGTCAAAGTTTTCCATGTTGCAGACAACGATACAGTTATCGTTTTTGTCTCGCATAACCTCATACTCGACTTCTTTCATACCTGCAATGCTCTTCTCGACCAGACATTGCCCAATCGGGCTGTAACGAATTCCCGCTGCCACCGTCTCACGCAGTTCTTCTTCGTTCGCACAGATTCCGCCGCCAGTTCCGCCCAGTGTATAGGCTGGACGCACGATGATTGGATAACCAATCTCATTCGCAAATTCAAGTGATTCTTCAAGTGTCGTTACGATGACACTCTCTGGTACAGGTTGTTCCAATTCACGCATCAGGTCACGGAACAGATCACGATCTTCCGCTTTCTCGATGGATGTCAGCTGTGTTCCGAGCAATTTCACATTTTCACGTTCCAGCACGCCAGCACGAGCCAGCTCTACAGCCATGTTCAGACCTGTTTGACCACCCAGTGTTGGCAACAAGCCATCTGGACGCTCTTGACGAATGATTTGGGTTACAAAATCCAGTGTAATTGGCTCAATGTAGACTTTGTCAGCCATGTTTGTATCCGTCATAATGGTCGCCGGGTTGCTGTTGATAAGTACAACTTCCACGCCTTCTTCTTTCAGAGCCTGGCAAGCTTGTGTACCGGCATAGTCGAACTCGGCCGCTTGACCGATGACGATTGGACCGGAACCAATCACCAGGATTTTTTTGAGATCTTTGTTAATCGGCATGTTATTGTGCTCCTTTCACTGCGGCTGCCAATACGGCTTGACGCGGCTTTTGCGGGTTAGTGATCTTGTGCTCGCGAATCATCTCGATGAAGCGGTCGAACAGATAGCTGTTGTCGTAAGGACCCGGGGCTGCTTCAGGGTGATATTGAACCGAGAATGCCGGGAATGATTTATGTTTCAGACCTTCAATGGTCTTATCGTTATTGTTGATATGTGTAACTTCCAGGTCTGTACTCTTCACAGACTCTTCGTTTACGGTAAATCCGTGGTTCTGGGATGTGATGAAGCAACGTCCGCTCTCCAGTTCTTTCACCGGGTGGTTTCCTCCGCGGTGTCCAAACTTAAGCTTTTCGGTGTCTGCTCCTGCCGCAAGTGCGAACAACTGGTGACCCAGGCAGATGCCGAAGATCGGGTATTCGCCAAGAAGTTCACTGATCATGTTAACTGCGTGAGGTACGTCTTTCGGGTCCCCAGGGCCGTTGGACAGTTGAATGCCGTCCGGGTTCAGGCGACGAATCTCGTCTGCTGTTACATCGTGTGGAACAACAACAACGTCACAGTTACGTTTGCTGAGTTCGCGCAAGATTCCTGTTTTCGCACCATAATCCACAAGCACAATACGCTCAGCCGTTCCCGGGCTGTTGTAGACATGCTCTGTAGAAGTCATAGGCACCTGGTTACGCAGCTCGGCAATGGTGGTGTCTCCCATCATCTCCAGCAGTTCTTCCACAGGCTTCGATCCTGTTGTGAGAATTCCCTTCATTGTGCCGTGGTGACGAATCCGGCGAGTCAACATGCGTGTATCAATTTCGCTGATTCCTACGATGCCGTATTCCTTGAGCAGATTGTCTACGCTGTATTCCGCACGCCAGTTACTCGGCGTTGGCTCATGACGACGCACAACGAAACCGTGTACGTATGGACGAATCGACTCAAAGTCATCACGCGTAATGCCGTAGTTTCCGATCAGCGGATACGTCATGGTTACGATTTGACCGCAATAGGAAGGATCCGAAAGCACCTCTTGATAGCCTGTAATTCCCGTATTAAAAACGACCTCACCTGTAGTTTCACCTTCAGCACCAAATGCTTTCCCGGTGAACAGTGTGCCGTCTTCCAACAATAATCTTGCCTGTGCCTGCATCCCATTTCACTCCTCTGTGTTTATCAACGTTGAATGCATTGGGGTTGAACATGGGGACGTTACGATTGTGCGGCTCCGCGTACAGAAAACCCTTTGATCGCTGTTATCCCCGGATTACTTTTTATCATTTTTTAAATGATGTAATCTGGTGATAAAGGCGAACGCTTTGCTTCTTCGGGTCTTTTCTGTCCGCTCCGCAGTTACGTTGGTGTCCAAGTTCAAAATCATGACATTCAACTTTGCTTTGTTTCGTATGTTAGACTCTCGGCATGATTTGCCTCGAGTTAGTTGAAAAGATGTTACTGGTGTAAAAGTTGTAGATTAAGTTTTAGAGTTAAAAAGATTTGTTGTTTTAAAAAGTTAAGATTTACTGTTACTGATTTAAAGAGTTAAAGATATAGAGTTACTGATTTATTAATTTGCTAAGTTACCGTTTTACTGTTGTACCGTGTTATTCCACACGCTTTTGCCATCCACCCAAGTTTGTACGGCCCAGCCTTTCAGCTTCCAACCTGTGAATGGTGTGTTTCTTCCTTTGGTTGCAAACGTTGCAGGATCAACCGCTTTTTCCTCGTTCAGGTCAATCATCGTGATATCGGCTGGTGCTCCTTCTTCCAGTTTGCCTGTATCCAGTCGGAATACACGTGCCGGATCAGCTGTCATGCGTTTCACCAGGAATTCCAAGCTCCACAATCCTGTTTCCACAAACTTGGTGTACAGCAGCGGGAAGGCTGTTTCGAATCCTACGATTCCGAAAGGTGCCAGCTCCATGCCTTTGGCTTTCTCTTCTTCACTGTGTGGCGCGTGATCAGTTACGATCATATCCAGCGTGCCGTCTAGCAAACCTTCGATACAAGCCTGCACATCGCGTGGTGAGCGTAGCGGCGGGTTCATTTTCCAGTTGGCATCCATGCCTGGGATATCTTCATCCGACAACACCAGATGGTGCGGACATACCTCAGCAGTTACTTTAATGCCGATGGACTTCGCTAGACGAATCAAGCGAACCGATTGCTCTGTACTTACGTGACAGACATGGTAATGAACTCCCGTTGCTTCTGCCAGCAGGATATCACGTCCAACGTGGATGGCTTCGGATTCATTTGGAATCCCTTTGATGCCATGACGCTTCGAAAACTCACCTTCCGTCACATATCCACCAACAACCAGTGAGTCATCTTCACAGTGAGCGATCACTGGCATATCCATGCTTGCCGCGAGGCTCATGGCATCCTTCATCATTTGAGCGTTTTGTACGCCTACACCGTCATCTGTGAATCCAATAGCGCCTGCTTCTTTTAATGCGGCAAAATCGGTAAGTTCACGACCCAGTTCATTTTTTGTAATGGCTGCATAAGGCAACACTTTAACCAGATCAGCTTCTTTGGCTTTATCCAATACCAGCTTCACAACTTCCGCTGTATCTGTTACTGGTCTTGTGTTCGGCATGCAAGCGATTGTTGTAAAACCACCTTGTGCTGCTGAACGGGCACCTGTCTCGATCGTCTCTTTGTGTTCGAATCCAGGTTCACGCAGATGCACATGCATATCGATCAATCCCGGAATGACCAGTTTGCCTGATGCGTCTGTCACACTTTGCGCTGACTTTTCGGCATCCAGAACGGCTTGGTCTTCCAGACCAGCGATCTTTTTAATTTTACCTTCATCTATAATGATGGTTTTCCGTTCAAGTTCCCCTTGTTGGTTCAAGACGTTTGCGTTTTTTATAATCTGTAGCATAATTGCCCTCCGCTTCGGTTCTGTCCGGCTTACCAGGCAAGCCGGATGATTTTCTTTATCGTGTACTCTCTTATTGCTCTATAAGAACTACCGTACCGTCAGCCTATGACCCACAGCCAGACCCTGTTACAGTTTCATCGCACGTTCCATAACCGCCATGCGGATTGGAACGCCGTTTGCCATCTGCGGGAAGATCCGGGATGCTTCACTTTCCACAACCGCGTCATCTACCTCGACGTTGCGATTCACTGGAGCAGGGTGCATGATAATGGTGCTTGGTTTTAGGCGTGATGCCCGTTCTTCCGTCAATCCGTAGTGTTCGCGATAATCCTCAGCTGAAGTAATTAAGCCATGTTGATGACGTTCCAGTTGAACACGAAGCATCATGACTACATCTGCATCCAGCGCTTCTTCAAGACCGACATAAGGAGCATGCTCTGCGAGTTCCGGTGCCTGCATCGTTTGCGGAGCACAGAAGCGTACATCTGCACCAAACTTTTGCAGTGCCCACAGGTTCGAACGAGCTACACGGCTATGCAGGATGTCACCAATGATGGAAACACGCAAGCCTTTCAGTTCGCCAAATGCTTTCCTCATCGTGTAGAGGTCCAGCAGTGCCTGTGTGGGGTGCTCATTGTTGCCATCTCCGGCGTTCACGAGTGGTACATTCACTTTCTGAGCCAGTTGTTGCAGAACGCCTGCCGGTTTCAACCGGATCACGCCTGCATCAATGCCCATCGACTCAAGTGTTCGTACCGTATCGTAGATGGACTCTCCTTTTTCCACACTGGATGCGGCTGCCGTAAAGTTCAGTACTTGTGCGCCCAGGCGTTTCTCTGCCATTTCGAAGGAGAAGCGGGTACGTGTGCTGTTCTCGAAGAACATGTTCGCAACGAAGCGTGATTCCAGTACCGGAACCAGTTTCTCTTTCTGCGCTTCCCAGTGAGCCGCTCGGTTAAGAATGGACTCGATTTCTCCTCGACTAAGTTCCTTCAGTCCAAGCAAGCTTCGGTCTCTCAATGCTGTCTGTGTAATCATTATGCTTGCTCCCCCCGGTTCTGAGTGATCTTGACTTCGTCCTGTCCGTCCGTTTCCATGAGTGCAACTTCGATCTCCTCTGATTTGGAAGTCGGCACATTCTTGCCGATAAAATCAGGTCGAATCGGAAGTTCCCGGTGTCCGCGGTCTGCGAGTACAGCCAGCTGAATGTTCTGCGGTCTTCCACAGTCCATCAGGGCATCCATCGCTGCGCGAATCGTCCGTCCGGTATAGAGCACATCATCGAACAAAATCACTTTTTTGTTATGGATCGAAAGTGATTCAGGTGTCATAATCAACATTTCCTTGCGATTCGCTTTATTTTCGTCCAAGCGGTCATCGCGGTAAGGAGTCACATCCAGCTCTCCCCAGGGGACTTTGGCGCCCTCGATTTCTTCAATCTTGGCGGCAATCCGTTCTGCAAGGTAAACCCCGCGTGTACGGATACCGACCAACACACAATCGTCGATTCCTTTGTTTTTCTCCAATATCTCATGGGCAATCCGTGTTAATGCGCGGCGGATCGCCGTCTCATCCATAATGACATGTGTCTCTGTGCTCATGCGTTCAGCCTCCTCAGGATTTCCCTTCAGCATCATGGCCCCGTGACGAGGAGAAAAAAAAAGACTCCTTGCCGTGTTTATTGGCAAGGAGTCTCCGAACTTCAGACCGCTCTGAAGAAAGTTTACTCTCGGGGATGCATCGCTTCATTTGCCGCAGCAAAAAAAACGATGTATCGTTCACGTTACCTTGCCAGTCTCACGGGACTGATTTAAAGGTGCTATTCATGTCGTTCATATTGCAGGACCTCACAGGGTTCTGTAATCAATATGTCCGTTTGTCTTCATGAATTATGACAGAAAGACAACCCCCTGTCAACACCTCACCATCGCAGGTGAAAACCCTCTGCTACGTTCTTCTTAGAATCAGCAGTTAGGCTGAAAAACATCCATGCACAATACATCTCATTGGTTATTCATAATTATACAACATTTCTGCATATTTATCCATAGGCAAATGAGAAATTTGATATAACCAAAATAAACCTCTGACTATACTCAAGTAGAGACAAAACACTTCTTTTAGAACAATCGGTGAGTTTCATTTTACGCAATATATGAAGGCTCTGAATTAGTAGCAAGTGAAATGGGTACAGTTTATAAACATGAACCCATTATTAGATACTGCAATAATGCCGATATACATAAGATTCACAAATTTACGACATAGAAATAAGTTACGCCCTACATTTATGTACATTTAGGAGGAAGTCATGCGTCACATTTGGCACGTTTACAAAACAGACTGGTTGCATATTCTGAAGGTTCCCACAGGTATATTTCTAATTGTGGCTATTATTCTACTGCCCGGGGTGTATGACTGGGTCAACGTGAAGTCCGTCTGGGACCCATACAGTAATACCCAGGGGATCAAAATTGCGGTGACAACTGAGGACAAGGGTGCGACTGTTGAAGGAACCCATGTTAATATCGGAGACGAACTGGTATCCAGCCTTAAACACAACGAAAAGCTGGGCTGGACTTTTGTGGACCAGGCTGAGGCTAATCGGGGTGTGCAAACTGGAGAGTATTATGCAAGCCTGCTCATTCCGGGGGACTTTTCATCCAAAATTACAGGCATCGTTGATGGGAAGCTGGAGCGACCGGAAGTAATCTATACCGTCAATGAGAAGGTGAATGCCATTGCTCCTAAAATCACAGGCTCTGGTGTATCTGCCATAACAACGCAAATCAATGAAAATTTCACTGAAGCCGTCAGTGAGGCCGTTCTAACCAAGCTGAATGAAGCCGGGGTTGAGATTAATTCCCAGCTTCCAACATTACGCAAAATGGAGAAAGGCATTTTTACACTGGAGAAAAATCTTCCGGTTATTCAAGCCGCAGGTCAAAAGGTTCTGGAAGTAGAAAAAGCCATGCCCGAGATTGTAAAAGATGCTCAAAAGATCGTTGAAATCGAGAAAAAACTGCCTGAAATCAATGAAGCAGCACAGTATGTGCTCAAGGTGCAGGAGTATTGGCCACAAATTAATGAGGCGGCTTCCGAAGTGCTGACTATTCAAGGGCGAATACCGGATATACAAAAAGCGGTAGATCGCATTCGAGAAGTGGATGAAAACTTTGGACAGGTATCAGATGTTATCCAAACGGCGCTGGATAAAACGAACAAAGCTCTGTCTATCGTAACGGCCGCAGAACAAGATTTGGACAAAGTATCACAAATCGCTGGCAACGGGATTGAGCTTGCAGAGGGATTAAATCAGTTCGTGGATTCCAGTGAAGAAGCGTTTCAGACAATTGGCCCGACGATCCGCCAAAATCTGCTGCTGGTGCAGCAGATTACTAACGCTGCAGGAGACGTATTTGCACAATTGCAAAATTCGGATCTTAATAACCTTCCTACAGTAGAAGATCTCGACCGGATTGCTTCACGTTTAGGGGTTGCGGTAAAACTCGTGGACAGTATGGCAGAACTACTGGGCAACATCAATAACTTGCTTCCAAGCCAACCACTTGCCGATAAAATCACACAACTGAACTCCATTTCAGATAAACTTCAGTTGCAGATCCGCTTGGCTGGCATCATCAGTGATGCCATGCGTCGTAATACAACTCCACCAACAGAGGTCATCGCTCAGTTAAATACTCTCTCGAAGGACATCAGCAGCGGGATAGGCAATATCTTAAACACCTATGAAAGTGAAATATCGCCTGCACTTGCAGCTGGTGCGGATAAGCTCAGGTCTACCCTCTCCACTTCAGCAGAAACTCTGCAAGGAGCAAAAGATCGTATTCCGGATATTGCGGACATTCTTGCATCAGCCAAAGAAGGAATTACGTTTGGGCAGGCCGAGTTGACAAAAATCCAGAGCGAACTGCCTCAAATACAATCTAAGATCCATGAGATATCAGAAACACTCGCGAACAAAAGTGAAGGTTTTATCCAAGCTCTGAACACAGTGTCTTCATTAATTCGAAACGATCTGCCCAAGCTGGGAAACAAACTGAACGAAGCAGCTGATTTTGTTCGTAATGATCTGCCTACTGCCGAGAAACAGATAGGCAAGGCATCCGATTTTGTACAGAATCAGCTGCCGGAGGTCGAAAAAGGAGTTCACCGTGTTGCCGCGCTTGTACGTGATGATCTGCCAGCATTGGAAAGTGCCATCAGCAAGGCTGCTGACAAACTTCGGGAGGTCGAAGGTAATAACCAGTTTGCGGAGCTCGCCAAACTTTTGCGCGGCGATATTGAAGAAGAGAGTGCTTTCCTTGCAAGTCCGGTGCAAATTAAGGAAAAACAGCTTTACCCAATTCCGAATTATGGATCGGCCATGTCACCATTTTATGGCGTGCTGTCTCTGTGGGTTGGCTCAACACTGTTGATTTCTCTGCTTCGTGCCGAAGCTGAAAATCCAGGGGGCAAGTTCCGGGGATATGAGTTATATCTTGGACGTCTCGCTACTTTTCTGACCATTGGGTTACTTCAGGCGATATGTGTCACCCTGGGAGATATCTTAATCCTGGGTACCTATGTTGCAGATAAACTGTGGTTTGTCCTGTTTGCCATGCTGGTGAGTGCCGTATTTGTCACCATAACGTACACCCTGCTGTCCGTATTTGGAAATATCGGAAAAGGGATCGCCATTATCTTCATGGTGTTCCAGTTCTCCAGCTCCGGCGGTACGTTCCCAATCAGCATGACATCACCCTTTTTCCAAGCATTGAATCCGTTCATGCCCTTCACGTATGCGATCAGTCTGCTGCGTGAGTCGGTCGGCGGCATATTGTGGTCTACTGCCATCAAGGATATTCTGTGGTTGTGTATGTTCATCGCGCTGAGTCTCATTGTTGCTCTCGCTTTGAAACGTCCACTCAGCAGTCTCACCAAACGTTCAGCCGAGAATGCCAAGAAGACCAAAATTATTGCTTAACTCATTTGCTCAACGCTAAATAAGAAAAGGCCATTGGACTTTCCATCCAATGGCCTTTTCTCGTTTCATTATATGAATCGATACATTTACTATTTGACTATTTCACTGAGCGTTCCTGTTCCAACTGATTATAGGATTGTTTGATTGTTGTTAATGTTTCTACATGGCGATAGATGTTGTTACTTGCCGTAACGATAACACATAACATGATCAAGCCTATAACCACTTTTTTCCCCAATCCCGGACGAAGGCTGATGACGAAACTTCCACCCAACAGGAAAAACGCAAACAGATAATGTCCCGCATACAGGTACATATCGTATTGAAACACAGCTAGACCAAAGCCCACGACTACGTGAAGCAAAAAGGCAAACAAAATATATGGCACAAGGGTCCACACTTCTCGTTCACGAATGCCTTTAATGAAGCCCATGAATGCCAGTAGTAAAATAAAGATACCTGTCATCTGCACATGGATTGGATTGGAACGGGATAGATCCGTAACAAAGGCCGCCATGCCCGGGTCCAGTAAATGCATTTTCGGTGTCAGCATCGGATTAATAGTTAACATGTTCAATGCTTTCCAGTGAACAGCGAACTGGAATGGCGTTGCATAGCTGGTTCCACCATTTTGAATGCCCAACAGCCAGTTACTAACCCAGCTGCGACCTCCAAAGGCAACGTACTGGACGCCAGTTAATACGACGATGATCAGAACCGCTAATGCCATGATACCGATGTATTTTTTCAAATTCGCCTTATTGCGCCATGCATGCATATTGAAGAATGTGGCAGCAGCAAATGGTACGATATTGGTCGAGGTTAGTCCAAAGTTAATCGATGTAAGCAATGCATTGGGTACATAACGTACGTCCTGACGCTCACGAGTATACTGCATGTAAACCACCGACAACAGAATAACGAACTGTACATAAGGATACGAATCCGGGATCAATGCAGTAAACATTAAGTAGGAACTGAAACCAAACAATAAGGCAAACAGTAGCGGTACGATGGTCGGTTTATCTTCTTTTTGACTCAGGAACAGATACGCCAGCACCACCGAACCCGCATTTACCAGCGATTGCAGGATTAGAAAGAACCAGTTGCCTCCCAGCAGTTTCGCTACAGCCGCAAGGGTGACAGCGAGAAAGGAAATCAGCGGATGGATCACGGAAGAACTGTTGTCCCCATAATACATTGAAGGATCAAAGTTGAATAAATTGATTGGAAACAACGTCGTATTAAAAGGGCTATACGCCCCAAGCATCTCTGCATTATTTTCAATGTACAGAACATACGAGCCGTTCATTAAACCATAAAACAGAGCAAATCCCGCAAACAGGTAAAAGGCTGTCCAGTTGGCTCTGCGATTATAAAAGAAGTAATCTAAAAAGTTCATGCTTTCATTTCACATCCTGATTAATTAAGTTCTAAAATACCAATAAACATAGGCCACCCATAATACATGCCACACCTATCCAGCGTAAAGGGCCCACGGTCTCTTTAAATATCAACCGCGCTATGATGAGAGTCCAGACATATGTTAATGCGTTCGCAGGCAACACTACGGTTAATGGAAGAAACTTCAGCAATACAATATTCAGCAACGCACCCGTTCCGTAGAATCCAAGTCCCATGAGTACATGCAGACGATTGCGACTGGAAGCATAAGCTTTCAGTCCGGCCCCGCCCAGTGCACCACACAACGTCATGACAATTAATACGGCAACCATCCAGCTATCGATCAACACTGGTTAATGTCACCCCGATTCCAAGCAACACAACTGCTGCCAGCTTCTGCACCGTAATTTCTTCTCCAAGCAAAAAATACCCATAGATTAAGGCAAATACGTAACTAGCACACATCAGAGGATAAGCAACAGAGAGTTTTTCCAGAGCAAAAGCTTTAATCATCAAAATCGCTCCAAGTCCATAACACAGAAAACCAACACCCAGGTAAATCCACTCGGTTAGTCCCCATTTCCAGAACAATTGACCCGTTGCTGTCAGAAAAGCGGAAACGAGCATCAACCATTTACCAGTATGACGCGATTTTATTTCCCCCACGTTAATGCCTCCATGTCCGGAACACGCTTGTTAATAAAGTATCGTTGACTTACAAGTTGCATGACTGGAAGGTCGGATAAGGAGTCCGAGTAGGAACATGACTGGTCATAATCAATGACCATATTCTTCTCACTCAGATAAGCCTGAATTCGGCGTACCTTCTCTTCCCCTTTGCAATTGCTGCCATCAACTCTGCATGTGTAACCATTCTCATGACGGACAAGTTCAGTTCCAATTACATGATCCACCCAAGGAAAATTATTAAAGTATTTCATATAGGCATGCGGAGATGCAGTTACCAGCAAGACATGATACCCTGCTTCTTTGCGATGTTGCATCTCTACACTGGCCTCGGCAAAAATGGACGTACGCAAGCGAGTATCAAAGAAATGTTCGAGATCTTTTTCAGACATACGCTCAATTTCTTGAAAGTAGGATCGTTTGACTTGTTCAACCGTCATGAAGCCTGCCTTGAATAACACGGTATGTAATGCAATGACAGGTAATCTCCATACCTGCCACGGGTAACGGCGAACACCGTAATGCACAAATTGAAACATGGAATCACTGCGTATGATCGTTTTATCAATATCAAAAATTGCGACTTTCGTGCTTTTCACCCTGATCCCCCTCAGCCTTTATTCAAAGATTGCAAAGATTGTAACAACACTTATCACATACAACATAACCGTAATTAATATAGGCTTGTCCTCAAACAGCACACGATCGGGCGAACCTCCCTGGTTCTTCATGTGGATCAGATACAGGTAACGGAACATGCCGTAAATGACCAATGGAATCGTCCACATGAGATGAATGGTTCGATCTGAAGTGAATGTGAACAGGGAATAACTGATAATCGTAGCTGTCGTCACAATTGTATTGAATTGATCCAGTAACGTAATGGAGTAGTTATCCAAAACCTTACGATGTGATCCCGTATTTCCCTCAAGCAACGTGAGTTCATTTCTGCGTTTTCCAATGGCCAAAAACAACGACAACAGCATGGTACAGATCAAAAACCACGGTGTGAATGGCACATGGATCAGCACACCACCTGCAATGGCACGAAGTACAAAGCCGGCTGCAATGGTCATCATATCCAGGATAACGAGATGTTTCAGCACAAATGAATACGATACATTCAACAGGAAATAGACGATACATAACACCCCGAATAGAGGGTTCATCATGAAGGCCGTTCCTACGGAAAGGATTAATAGAATAATGCCAAACAACAAAGCATGACTCGGATTCACCTGCCCAGAAGCCATAGGACGATACCTTTTCACCGGATGCTGTCGATCCCTGTCTCGGTCTACAAAGTCATTTAAAATATACACACAGCCTGCAACGAGGCTAAATAGAATAAAACCAAGCAACGTCGCAAGAATGGTTTCAGTCCGAATCTCCTCAAAAGAAAATAGTAACGCAGCAAATAACAGCAGATTTTTAGTCCACTGTTTGGGTCTTAACAATCTGAATAATCCTGACACTGTACTGCCTGTTCCTGTAGCCGGTGAGGACACCGTACTTGTTCGTGATGATAACAATTGTAATAACTCCCTTCAACAACAACTTCTGTATATAACAAATAACGTAAAGATCTAATCATATGTTGCTTGTATAATTTTGTAAAGGGAGTAAATGAAAAAATTCTAATATGGGCATAAAAAAAGAGACCGTTTCCGGTCTCTTCGTTAGTACATGATTTAACTATTGGGTGATGCGATTAAAATTCAAATTGTACGTCGCTCAGACGACGTTTGATCTCAGCAATAACACGTTTCTCTTCCTCTTCACCCTTCGCTTCAAAGGTTACGGAGAAACGAACAAAGTTACCGGCATCATCCCAAGGTACGGATGAGATCAGTTTCTCACGGATCAGGAATTGGGAGAAATCTTCGCCTGATTCGAAGCGACGTCCGCCAACCACACCTTTTGGTGCTTCTACATACAGGAAGAATGAACCTTTAGGTTTTTCAGCCTGGAAGCCCAGTTCGTTCAGTGCGGCAACGAGCATGTCGTGACGGCGAGAATATTTCTCTGCAATTTTTTCCGTAATTTCAGGGTGATTCAATCCATAAGCAGCAGCCTTTTGAATCGCGATGAACTGACCGGAGTCATTGTTGTCCTTCACATCACTGAATGCTTTGACTACAAGCGGGTTACCCGCTACAAATCCGATTCTCCAACCTGTCATGTTGTAGGACTTGGACAGAGAGTGCAGCTCTACGCCGACATCCTTCGCACCAGGTACCGATAGGAAGCTGAACGGTTTTTTGCCATCATACGTCAATGCTGCATATGGAGCATCATGTACAACCACAACATTGTATTTCTTAGCCCACTCCACAACTTCAGTGAAGAACTCCACCGTCGCGCTTGCGCCTGTTGGGTTGTTCGGATAGTTCAGGTAGAGCAACTTCGCACGTTTTGCGATGTCTTCCGGGATAGCCGTCAGATCAGGCAAGAAGTTGTTCTCTTTCGTCAATTGGATGTTGAACACTTCTCCACCCAGATACTTCGTATGTGTACCCATAACCGGGTATCCTGGAACGGTCATGATCGTCACATCACCCGGATTGATGAAGCATGAAGGCATCATCGCCAAAGCTGGTTTGGAACCAATGGAGTGTACGATCTCAGTATCTGCATCGATACCTTCTACGTTGAATACGTTTTTCAGGTAGGAAGCAGCAGCAGCTTTGAATTCAGGAATACCATTGTCAGCATAACCACGATTCTCAGGTCTGGAAGCTTCTTCTGCAAGTGCAGCTACAATGCCTGCATCAGCCATTTCGTCCGGTTCACCTACACCAAGGTCAATCAGTTCCACATCGGGAAAATCTTTTTTGGCCGAAGCTTTGGCACGTTTGATTTTCTCGAATTTATAAATGTTCGTGTCTTTACCATAGTTGGAGCCACCGATACGGTCGGCAAAATTAGTCTGAATGTAAGTTTCTTGGTATTTATCGATACTCATAACGTTGTTCATCTCCTCATTTGACGCAAATTTCTACACTTTAATATGAAGCATTTGCGTGATCAAAGCCATGGACAAAGTATCCGAACATTTGTACTTTCTTGGAGCTGTTAACGACTGCGTAGCGAGGCGAGCACGTCTTCCATATCTTGCGGAATCGGAGCTGAAAATTCAAGGTATTCTCCCGTTGTTGGATGCACAAATCCAAGAATGGCCGCATGAAGAGCCTGTCCTTGCATTTTGATGCCTTTATTCCGTCCATAAGTTGGATCTCCTACAAGCGGGTGACCAATAAATTTCATGTGAACCCGAATCTGGTGAGTACGTCCTGTCTCCAGTTTCAATTCCAGCAAGGTGTAATCATTAATCCGCTCTGTAACGGTAAAATGCGTAACGGCATGTTTACTGTTACGTTCTGTGACCGTATACATTTTGCGGTCATTGGTATCCCGTCCAATCGGTGCATCAATGGTACCTTGATCATGATTAAGATGACCATGAACAAGCGCAATATACCGTCTATTCACCGTATGTTCCTTCAACTGAGCAGCCAGTGATGCATGAGCACGATCGTTCTTGGCAGCCATGATCAGGCCGGATGTATCCTTATCGATACGATGCACAATACCAGGACGCAACTCCCCATTAATACCCGAGAGGTCTTTGCAGTGATGCATAAGTGCATTAACGAGGGTACCCGACGTATGTCCTGGTGCTGGATGCACCACAAGACCACGCTGTTTGTTAATCACGATCAGGTCGCTGTCTTCATATACCACTTCTAGCGGAATATCTTCGGCAATGATCTCAACGGCAGCCGGTTCAGGAATCTGTAGTTCAATCAGATCACCTTCGGATAACTTGGCATTGGCTTTGACTACAGCACCATTTACTGTAACCATCCCGTCTCTGATCCACAATTGAACTTGGGAGCGAGATACGTTATCCACGGCTTCCGTAATATATTTGTCAATTCGTTCTTTTTTATGTTCAGCGGCAACGGTCCATTCCATACGTTCATTGCCATTCATTAGTTCTTCGTCGTTAATCTGTTCCTTATTCGGATTACTCATGATGTTCATTCCCTTCAATCTTCGCGGCTGCTTTTTCGCGCCGTCCTTCAAGCAATGTCTCCACTATGATCAACCCTACACCGATGCAGATTGCCGAATCGGCGATGTTAAAAATGGGAAACGTATAACTTCCAAAATTAAGTTGTACAAAATCTACAACTTCTCCAGTCAATGCCCGGTCAAGGAAGTTGCCAATTGCTCCACCAAGCACCAAACTAAGCGCCACAGGCAGCAATTTGTGCGGGGTATCTTTTACCTTTTGCAAATACCAAATCAAGGCAACGACCACAATCAACGTAACCACGATAAAGAACCAACGCTGGTCTTGCAGAATGCCAAATGCTGCTCCTGAGTTACGATGTGATGTGATGACAAAGAAATTGCCAATGACCGGAATTTCTTCTCTGAGTTCCATCCGGGTTGCAATCAGATACTTGGTTCCCTGATCCAATAAAAATACGATAAAAGCAAGGATATAATACACCACGTTTGTTTGTCACTCCGTTCTTGTCTTTTCCAAACGATACCAGGCTTACGCCAGACTTGTTTATTGTAGCACAGCTGTTTGGAAATCGTCCACGACGCGCTACATCGCAATGCTTATGGCAAAAACGATAACATTTCCCTTCTGTAATCTTGCCCTCAATGGCACATCCTACAATAGAGTCAAAATCCGGATTCCAGCATGAAAGCAGAAAGGGGAAAATCATGTCACATTTTACTAACAAACAACTACAATTTCTACGTTCCCAACTGATGTCCGATAAGCGCGATATTGAACATAGACTGTCGGAAAACGAGCATTATGGACTTGGAGACTCCCTTAAACTACAGACAGGTGAATTATCACCAATTGATAACCATCCTGGCGACATAGCTACGGAGGTGTATGAACGCGAGAAAGATATTTCCCTGCTGGAACATGATGAATTCCAATTGGAACGAATCGATTCTGCACTGCACTCCATCGAAGAAGGACATTACGGTACATGTGCGGTCTGTCAGCAACCCATCCCTTATGAACGCATGGAAGCTGTGCCCTACACCAAATACTGCAAAAAACATCAACCAGAAACCGTTGTCTCTGAGAACCGCCCTGTAGAGGAAGAATTCCTTGCCCCGGCATTTGGTCGAACCAGTCTGGACGAGCGTGAGGATCAAAATGGCTTCGATGGTGAAGACACTTGGCAGATTGTTGAAAGTTGGGGCACATCGAATTCACCAGCCATGGCTGAAGGACGCGATATCGACAGCTATGATGTTATGGCGATTGAAGCTACCGATGAAGTGGAAGGCTGCGTTGAAGCGTACGAAAGTTTTGTTGCCACGGACATCTATGGTCATGACGTCTCCATCGTGCGCAATAGGCAATATCGTCAGTACCTGGAGAACCGTGAGGGCGAGGGTCTGTTAGAACCGGATATGGAGACGGATGACATTTACTAAATGTACTTTGATATCTTTCACCTTTAATTACTAATCGCTTAGTAAGTGTTCATATCAAGCTGACGCTGGACAATGCGCACAATATCAGCGATGTAATCTCCAACAATGGGAAGATTGAGCGCCCCAAGTAGCTGCAAAACGTAAATGATCGTTGCTGCGAAAAAGGTAAACCCAATCGCAATCCCCACACCTCGTGCGGCTCCTGACAACAGGTTAAGTCCAATCAATTTCCATGGCCTGTTCAGCAATTCTGTGTATTGCGCAATTCGTGAACGTTCCAGTTCATTCGCCAGACGATTCGTCAGGGTATGTAACTCTTCAATTTTGTCATGCGAATTCAGATTATCTGATGTTGGTTGTTGTGAAGTGGCTGCGGTTTGCTTGTCATGTTCGCTCATGTTTTGGTCAGTTCCTTTGATCAATATAGATTGACTGCACTATAGAATCATTGCCTTATTGCCTAAAAAACAAACGAGCCCAGATACAGGGAATATGTCCCTGCCTCTGCGGCTCGTTTGTTTATACTCTATATTCTGTCCTAATTGAATGGGACATGCTCCGAATTACGCTTCGATGTAAATACCGATCGATTTGCCTCCGGCTTCAACGCGTTCCATGGACTCATTCGAGCCAAATGTAACTTCGGTTACGAGAACATTTTCACGCAACACATCATCAAACGCCTGAATAGCTTCCTGAAGGGATGCATCCACATCCAGTGTCAAACGTACTCTTTTCTCAATCGGCAGATCCAGACGTTTCCGGGTATCCTGCACAGCACGAACCACTTCACGGACCCAACCTTCCTGTTCCAAGGCTGGCGTGATTTCGGTATTGAGTGCAACCGTCAGACCGTAACCTGATGCTGAAGCAAAGCCAGATTTGGCCTGTTTATCAACCAATAATTCTTCGCTCGTCACTTGCAGCTCTTCGCCTTCTGGAGAAACGATGTTCAGCACACCCTCCGAAACCACTTTACGCGTCTCATCAGCCGACATTCCTTTGAAGAAGTTTTGCAGGAACCCTACGTTTTTACCGTATTTCTTACCTGCGACCTTCAGGTTCAGCTTCAATGTAAAGTCAACGAATTCCGCATCATTATGCTCCGTACGGATTCCTTTTACATTGATCTCTTCTTTGATGATCTCTTCATAACTTGTCAGGTCAAAGCCTTTATCCAGGGAAACGATCAATTCGGACAGTGGCTGACGTGTCTTAATGCCTGTTTCGTTACGAACGTTACGGGCAAGTTCAACCACGCGGCGAGCCGTCTCCATATCCTGTTCCAGTCCTGCATCAATCAGCGCTTCATTAGCTACCGGATAGTCTTCCATGTGCACACTCTCACCTGTTGCAAGGTTCAGATAGATGTCTTCTGCCAGCATCGGTGTGAACGGAGCAACCAACTTCGCAGTAGTCACCAGTACCTCAGTCAATGTGCGGTAAGCGTCCAATTTATCGTCTGTCAGGCCACTTCCCCAGAAACGGTCGCGGGAACGACGGATGTACCAGTTACTCAACTCATCAACAAATGCTTCAATCGCTTTGGAAGAGTTCAGATAGTCGTTAACCAGCAGCGCTTTTTCTACAACCAGGATCAGGCTGTTCAGTCTCGACAGAATCCAGCGATCCAGCTTGTGTGCGGACAGTTGGAACGGGTGCTCCTGTGGATCAAATCCATCAATGGTAGCATAAAGCGTCAGAAATGCATGGGTGTTAACCAGCGTATCCACCATTTTGGATTTGGCTTCCCCTACGATACCTTTGGAGAAACGTTTGCTGTTCCACGGTGCACTGTCAGACAACAAAGCCCAGCGGAATGCATCTGTACCGTATTCTTCAATTACTTCCCAAGGATCGATAACGTTACCTTTGGATTTGGACATCTTCTGTCCGTTCTCGTCAAGAACGTGTCCTGTAGCCATAACCGCTTTGTAAGGCGCTTTGCCTGTCAAAAGGGTGGAAACCGCCAGCAAGCTGTAGAACCAGCCACGTGTCTGGTCAATCCCTTCACAGATCATATCCGCAGGGTACTGCTGTTCGAATACTTCTTTATTTTCAAATGGATAGTGCTGCTGGGCAAACGGCATGGAGCCGCTGTCGAACCAGACATCGATCACTTCCGGTGTACGTTTCATCTCATATTTGCCACAAGAGCTCATGACTTTAACGTCATCCACATATGGTTTATGCAATTCAAGATTCTCTGGCACATCACCTACCGCACGAGCACGCAATTCTGCAATGCTGTGTGGTGCAAATTGTTCGCCAGTCTCCTCACACACCCAGATGTTCAGCGGAGTTCCCCAATAACGATCACGGCTGATGTTCCAATCCACCAGATCCTCAAGGAATTTCCCGAAGCGACCTTCACGAACGTGACCTGGGTACCAATCCACTTCACTGTTGTTGGCAATCAATTGGTCCTTGATGGCTGTCGTTTGGATAAACCAACTGTCCATTGCATAGTACAGAAGTGGTGTATCACAACGCCAGCAGAACGGATAGCTGTGCTCATATTTTTCTTTGCTGAACAAACGCCCATGCTCAGACAGATATCGCACGATATCAATATCACAATCCTTCACGAAACGTCCGGCAAAGTCAGTAACCTCAGCGACAAATTTACCTTCCAAGTCCACCATGTTCACAAAGCTGATCCCATTCTCACGGCATACACGGTAGTCATCTTCACCATGGGCAGGAGCCATGTGTACGATACCCGTACCACTTGCATCCGTTACAAAGCTTGCACCCAGAATGATGTTAGCCTTCTCAGCCTGTACGTAGTTGAACGGAGGATCATACGTTTTGCCAACGAGGTCGGCACCTTTCAGTGCACCAATGATTTCATACTCACCCTTGGTATCTTTCATCACTTTTTCAACCAGATTGGTTGCCATGATGTACACTTCATCACCTTGACGAACACGGGAGTAGTCCATATCCGGATTCACGGCAAGTGCAACGTGTGAAGGCAGTGTCCAAGGTGTTGTCGTCCAAGCCAGTACAAATTCTCCGCTGTCATTCAGTTTGAATTTCGCTGTAGCGCTTAGGTCTTTGACGTCTTTGTACCCTTGTGCAACTTCATGGGAACTCAGTGTTGTCTGACAAGAAGGACAATACGGGCTCACACGGTGACCACGATACAACAGGCCTTTCTCATGAATTGTCGCCAGGATGTTCCATACACTCTCGATATAGTTGTTATCAAGGGTGATATACGGGTTATTCATATCCGTCCAATATCCGATGCCTTCTGTCAGATCACGCCATTGTTGCTCGTATTCGAATACGCTCGCTTTACATTCGTTAATGAATTTCTCCACGCCGTAATCTTCGATTTCCCACTTGTGGGAGATACCAAGCTTTTTCTGTACACCCAGTTCTACAGGCAGACCATGTGTATCCCAACCCGCTTTACGAACAACACGGTAACCCTTCATCGTGTTATACCGTCCAACAAAATCCTTGATTACCCGTCCCAGTACGTGACCGATATGTGGTTTACCGTTTGCTGTAGGTGGCCCTTCATAAAATACGAAGTTTGGCTTGCCCTCCCGGTTTTCGATGGATCTTTTGAATGTATTCTCCGTTTTCCATTTATCTAACACGCGTAATTCTCTGGCACGTGCCTTCTCTTTGACGTCAACTCGTTGCATGATGATTATCTTCCCTTTCTTTGGTTGGATTGTGGACCGTCCACAAAAAGCGTTTCAATCCCCCTAAATCCCCCTTGCCAAGGGAGACCCCATAGGCGCTCCGCCCTCTGGACACCCGGGATGGGTTGTCGGTGGGGGATCGGTGGCGCTTATGGGCGAGGGGTGGATGTGCGTAGTGGCGGCCATTTTGCGACTGTTCCCTGCATGAACGCCGCATGGCCTTACCACGAGGCGGGTGTTGCCGGGTGCTTCACTTTCCCGGCGGGTGGGCTCTCTCCCTGAGGTCCCTTCGGGCCTCATGGGCGTTCGCCTTTTTTGGACACAAAAAAGCCCCGTCCCTGGAAAGGGACGAGGCTATACTCGCGTTACCACCCTAATTCTGTTCATCACAAACCACATCCAGGCAAGCCTGGGTATGCTCTGTCATCAACAGCGCTTATGCCCCGCTATACTACCGCAGGGTGCCGTTATAACGTACGGCTTACGGTTCGGCTTACACACGGCAATCAAGATCACCGCTTCAGCGTCACTTCTCCGGGGAGATATTCGGCTATAACTCATCCATTGGTTTGCACCAACCACCAACTCTCTGAGGGATGAGATCATAACGTACTGAACCCGTCATGGAATCACTATTCATTATGAATATAGTTATAGCCTCTTTGCAGACAAAAGTCAACCAGGCGACAGACTAATAAATTTCTTTCATCTCCCGCTCACGGTCACGCACTTCCTGCTCCCGGCTCTCCAGTACTTCCCAACCATCCTGAGTCAACAGTTCAAGCTGCGCTTCAACAAGCGTGCGGAAACGGGCACGATAAATCGAGGCCTGCTTTTTCAGTTCTTCCACTTCCAAAGCAATTTTGCGAGATTTGCCCAACGATTCGTTCACGATCCGGTCTGCATTTTTCTCTGCTTCCTTCACGATCAACTGCGCTTCTTTCTTCGCATTACCCTTCACATCATCAGCAGCTTCCTGCGCAATGATGATCGTTTTGCTAAGCGTCTCTTCAATTGTAGAAAAATGATCCAGTTTCTCCTGAACGGACAGCAACTGATTGCTCAGCTCTTTGTTCTCGCGAATGACGCCTTCGTAATCTTTGATGACTTGATCCAGGAATTCATTGACTTCATCCTCGTCATACCCGCGCAAACGTCGGGAAAATTCCTTGTTGTGTATGTCCAGCGGCGTTAATGGCATGCTGTCCACCTCCTGTTAAAGTTCCTTCCCGTCCAGAGAAGGTTTGCAGCATATGGGTACCACCCAAGGGGCCGTATCGTTGATGCCTAACCTTGGCAACGTATACGGAATGCAGGATCAAAATTACATCCTCCAACGTTCATGTAAAGCTTTGACTTAATGTTTATCGGATACACCGCGTATTTTCTACACCTTTATGATAAACATTTCGACAAGAAAGCGGATTTTCCTGCAACAGACTCAGGCAAATTTGCCAATTTTCACTCGGCAACGGCCTTTTTTGGTCATCCCATCCTGTTCCATAACCTTGAAACGGCCAAATCCCTGAATGGATACGACATCACCCGCTTTTAGCGATTTGGAGGGATCTTCCTCAACCTTCCAGTTCACTCGGCAACGACCAGCTTTGATCGGTACCAACACTTTACTGCGGCTAAGCCGATACACATCTGCGCAGATTCCATCCAAACGAAGAGAAGCGACCGTAATGTCCATCGTCTCCAGTTTACTCTCTGACCATCGCATCTGATCCAAAGGAAGTAACTCTGTGAACACATGTAACCGATGCACCTGATTCAGTTGAAGCGATAAAAAAGCGCCGGTTTCCGCCGCCACCACTGTATGGCAACCGTCCTCCAGCACTTGGATATCCCCGATCTTTCCACGTTTCATCCCAAGCCCGAGCAGGGAACCCATATAGTCCCCATGCTCCAGCTCCGAGATTTTCTGATCATCAGACGTAATACTGAGCACCTGCATACCCATATCCTCATCATCCAGATACATATAATCAGGTGCAACCAGCGCACGCTTGCGTTCAGCAGCCTCGTAACCACCATCCAGACGAATCTGAACGTCGTTACGGCGATTGGCAAGAGTCTGTAATATAAAAACCTGTCTTGGATCAAGAAAGTCAGTTAGCTTCATGTCATGATACTTACCCGCCTGCTCAACCCAATCCGAAGCCTTATCTACAAAATCCCGCTCATCATGGCTAAAATGTTCGTAAATTTCACCGCTCATCTATGTCACCCTACCCTAATATGCAAAATACCGGAGTATGGAGATTAGCCCATTAAGCGCAAGTTGCAGAACGATCAGCGCCACAATCGGGGAAATATCCAGCACACCGAACAAAGGCGGTATAAATCGGCGAAACGGTCTTAGATATGGTTCCACTAATTTGCCCAGCCATTCACCGATGAAGCTTTCCCGCGCATTGGGAAGCCAAGACATCAATATGTAGACAATGACCATGTAAAAGTAAATCTGGTATAACGTGTACAACACGCTTTCAATCTGATACAAAAGTGGCTCACCTCATTCTGTTATAATCTTGCTCGCTGTCAGCCAGTATTTCCGTAATTGATCCCTGAATTTCAACCGTATCTGGCGTACAGAGAAAAATGTTTCCGCCGATTTTGGAAATACCGCCACCCAATGCATATACCGTGCCACTCAAAAAATCAATAACGCGCAGCGCTTGGTCCTGGCGAATTCGTTGCAGATTCACCACAACGGTACGATGCGAACGCAGATGGTCGGCAATTTCCTGAGCCTCGTCATAAGAACGCGGTTCATACAGGACAACTTTAACATTTTTCTGGGAATGAATGCTCACCACATTATTCCCCCTTTGGTTTCTACGTTTATCGAGACTGGAGGTTTCAGCTTCCTGATGTTCAGCCTCATTTTCCTCCTGCGCAGCCATTCGTTCACGTTCCACAATCTCTTCCTCTTCCTGAAGTCCGAGGAAATTCATAAATTTATTCATTACGCCCATCGTGAACCCTCCTCTTTTCCTACGAGAATCGATCCTAGCCGTACCCAGGTTGCACCTTCTTCAATGGCCACTTCAAAATCATTGGACATCCCCATCGACAGCTCAGTCAATGGCTCTGCTGTAAGGGCTTGTCCATTCAATTGATCTCTCAGCTCACGCAATCCACGAAATACGGGACGCGTCAGCTCCGGATCTTCCTCATGAGGTGCCATAGTCATTAGGCCAACGACCTTGAGATTGTTGAACGAACGAATATCACGCAAAAAAGAACTTGCCTGTTCAGGCTGTAATCCATACTTGCTCTCTTCACCCGAAATATTCACCTGCAAAAACGTTTCCACTTGGATGCCAAGTGAAGCTGCTTTTTTATCCAACTCCTTCGCCAATGACAAACGATCCAGTGAATGTATGTAACGAAACTTGCCAATCACGTCTTTCACCTTGTTTGTCTGCAAATGACCGATAAAGTGCCAGGTACCCTGCTGACCAAAAGCTTCCCATTTGGCCTGTGCATCCTGCCACCGGTTTTCTCCAATATGCTCAAGACCATGATCCAGCACCGATCCCGTTGTTTCAAGTGAGACATATTTCGTGACCGCAATCACATTCACATCATCACGATGACGGTTACTGCGCCGACATGCATCCTCGATCTTCTGATTTACCTGTTGTATACGCTCCTCCAATGACACAGAGGGTCACCTCTCTTCCAGCCCAATCCAACTCGCCATCCGCCCTGTAACACCATTTTCCTTCCGATAGGAGAAAAATAGTTCGGGATGACAACTTGTACACCATGTTGTACATTCGATATGATCCGGCATTATTCCTGCTTTCATCATAATGTGTCGATTACATTCTTTCAAGTTTAACATCGTTTTACCGTTATTCACGGCTCGATATGCTTGTTTAGAAGCAGAATCCTCGTATTTATCATTAACCGGGGAATCATCAAACCAAACCCGTACATGCTGCATGACCGCCTCATCCACTTCATAACAGCAATCCCCAATCGACGGACCGATTGCAGCTCGAATGTCCTGCCTACGGCTGCCATACTCCCGTTCCATCGTCTCCACCATGGATACAGCGATACCCGCAACTGTACCTTTCCAGCCGGCATGAGCAAGACCTACCGCCTGCTGCACAGGGTCATAGAAATAAAGCGGAACACAGTCTGCGTAGAAAGAAGTCAGCAGCACACCAGGCACATTCGTGACCAATCCATCCGTATCCTGCAACGCAGATTGACGATCAAGTAATCCTCTGCTCCGATCTTCAGCGGTAATTACAGCTACATGTTTGCCATGCACCTGCTCTCCACAGGTCCATGCTTCTGCTGCAAAACCAAGCTTCTCGGTTACAAGCCTACGGTTGTTAAGTACAACTTCAGGGTCATCCCCCACATGATAAGCACAATTGAGCGTAGCATACGGAACTTTTCCAACTCCACCATGCCTCGTCGTAAACCCGACTGACAGCTGTTCAAATTGCTGTATCCAGGGCTCAACATATAATAATAACGGATCAGGACCGAAATCTGAATTTGGGTTCTTGGTCCGTTCAAGTAATTCTTTATCCAATACAAAGGGTTCCATTATCTCACCTCACCACTTCCAGTGTACCAAATGAGCCACATTCTGTCTCATTTATATCGTTCGACGCTGATTACGTTCCGACCGTTCAATGCGTTCCACACGCTCTGTGCGGTTATGCTGCTGTTCATCATACAGGCGCGCTTCGCGATCACGCTCGTCATACGTATTTTCCTTCACCTCATCCATCTTCACCAGTATTACATCTGAACCAATCTTCACAATGTTTCTCCAGGGAATCACCAGATCCGTTCCCCCGCCAAAAAGACCCATAAAACGGCTGTACCCTGGCACAACAATCGCTTCAATTCGTCCCTGCTTCAGATCCAGCTCCAAATCACTGATCTGACCGAGGCGTTTACCATCCGTAATGTTAATGACATCCTTTGTCTGAAAGTCCGAGATTTTCATGCCTCGTGCCGCTACTTCGCTCGTATTTACTTTCATTCATTCCCGCCCCCTGTTATTCCTCTTCTGCCCGTTCTTCACGCTTCTATACAATATATGTTTCAGGGGCGAAAAATGTCCTGTTTTTCATCAAATGTGGAAACGGTCCAAAACAAAAAGACGACCAACGGTATACACTGCCCCGATTGATCGTCCTTCTGCCTTTGCATCGTGTTATGACTTTACATGTTTTTGCATCTGCTGTATCGCTGATTTCTCCAGACGTGATACCTGAGCCTGGGAAATGCCAATTTCATCAGCCACTTCCATCTGGGTTTTCCCTTCGAAAAACCGCATCGACAGAATCATTTTTTCCCGCTGACCAAGACGATGCATCGCTTCACGAAGTGCAATTTCCTCGATCCATGACACATCTTTGTTTCTGTCATCGCTGATCTGATCCATAACATAGATCGGATCTCCACCATCATGATAAATCGGTTCGAAGAGCGAGACCGGGTCCTGAATGGCGTCCAATGCAAAAACAACATCTTCCTTCGGCACATTCAGTACTTCCGCAATTTCGAATATCGTCGGTTCCCGGGAGTTTTTATTCGTCAGGCTGTCACGGACCTGAAGTGCTTTATAAGCAATGTCCCTCAAGGAGCGAGATACCCGAATTGGGTTATTATCACGCAGGTATCGACGGATTTCACCGATAATCATCGGCACCGCGTAGGTTGAAAATTTGACATTCTGGGATAAATCAAAATTATCAATGGCTTTCATCAGGCCGATGCAACCAACCTGGAACAGATCATCGACAAACTCCCCCCGATTGTTAAAACGCTGAATGACACTGAGTACCAGACGCAGGTTGCCATTCACTAATTTCTCTCTTGCTGAGCGATCATGGTGTTGCTGAAGGGAATGAAACAATTCCCGCATTTCAGTGTTGGTGAGGACAGGCAATTTTGCGGTGTCCACGCCACAAATCTCGACTTTGTTTCGGGTCATCGTGATTTACCTCCCAAGGAGAAACATTAATGTACATTATCTCCGGGGCAGGCTTTTTTATTCGTACTTGGCACCCTTGCCAGTAATACCCATTCTGACCAATGATGTATTTCAGACCATTTTATTAAACTCCTTGCGGAGTCTTTTAATGATTCTTTTTTCGAGTCGAGAGATGTAGGATTGGGAGATTCCGAGAAGATCGGCTACATCTTTTTGTGTCTTTTCTTCCCCATCCGTCAGGCCAAAACGAAGCTCCATAATCATTCGCTCGCGCTCCGTTAATTTTTCCAGTGCCTTGTGCAAAAGTTTCCGGTCTACCTGCTCTTCAATATTCCGATAGATTGTATCGTTTTCAGTACCCAATACATCGGATAATAATAGTTCATTTCCATCCCAATCAATGTTGAGCGGTTCATCAAAAGAAACTTCAGTTCGGATCTTACTATTACGTCTCAGGTACATTAAAATTTCATTTTCGATACAACGTGAAGCATAGGTTGCCAGTTTGATTTTCTTTTCCGGGTCAAATGTATTAACTGCCTTGATCAATCCGATCGCTCCAATGGAGACCAAATCCTCAATATTGATTCCTGTGTTTTCAAATTTTCGTGCAATGTACACCACCAGACGCAGGTTGCGCTCAATAAGCATCGCGCGAATGGCCGAGTCTCCCGAGGATAATTTTTGCAGCAAAAATTCTTCCTCTTCCCTTGTCAAAGGCGGCGGAAGTGCCTCACTTCCCCCAATATAATAGATCTCTTCACTTTTGAGCCCCAACAAAAATAACAGACGGTAATATTGCAGCTGCGCCACCAGTTTCCATTTCACAAGCATGTACGTTCCTCCTATACCACATTCAGCGGCTTTTCTGTTGCTCCCGCAGAGAGAGCCGTAGACTGCGCAGAAGCAGCGTCTTGCACAAGTTCAGGATGAATCACGGCCTGGTATTTCCCATCAGACGACAAAACACCTCCATCCAGACCAATAAGTACCCTTGTCGTCTCATAACATGTTTCCTCCATCGTCACCTTCACCCGGTCCGGCTTCATTGCCAGCATAAACGCAGTCCCTTTGTTAATGCCCCGATAAGGCACCAGCCGCAGTCGATCCTGCCACTGAAAACTTTCCTGATCAAGCTCCAGAATAAGGTTGTCCGGCGCCTCGTCCTTGAGTCTACCCTTCCATGAAGCGGGTAACATGTCTTGCCATAACGAAACCTCCATTACCATGACCGGCATGCGCGATAAGGGATCTGTGAGTTGATTGCCCGTATCCAGAAGGCCTGTACAAGAAATGACTACCTCATCGATGCAGACCTCAACTTTACCCAAATAGGTCGTCATGCGATCCGTTTTCCGTTTTGAGCTCTGCACAGCTTTGAATAAAAACAGGACAGCAAAAAATACGATAAACGTGAACCAGAAAGCAATTTTCAGATCAAATGACATACCGCCAGAAGCCGTGAACCAAATGCCGTTAAACAACTCACCGGAGCTCTGAAGCATGTAATGCACACCCAGAATACCTCCGGCAGCGACAAAATTAATCACATAGAAGGTACCGAGCGTCCTCGCAAAAGCCTGCAGACCTTTAAAACCAAAAGCAATCGTAAGCATGACCAGCGAGAACCCGAACTTGATCAGAAAGGTGAACATAAAATCAAACTCCGGTACAAACATCATGACCACGTATAATGCACCCACAATGGCTGACAGCAACCATCGCCACCAAACCAGCTTTGTCTTGCGCATCCAGGCGGTCATTCCGATGAGTGCACCGTCAATACACAGGTTTGTCAAAAAAATTAGATCCACATAAACAACCAAAGTCTTCACCTGCCTGCGCGCAACATATCGAAATACCGGTACCCGATATCCTGATATTCATGAGCATATTCACAAGTATACGGAGCCCCCTGTTCAAAGTCTGTCTAATCATGGGGGTGTGGTTCCAACTTTTTTTGTCGGAATTGCTCAGGCCCTTTGTTCAGAATTTGTTCATTACTGTATGCTATGATATCTAAATAAACAGAAAAAACCCGGTCGCTCCATAAGGAGTACCGGGTTTCCAATAAATTGATTTGCGTATTAATCGTTGTTATTATTGCGTGAACGATTGCGTAAAAATGTCGGAATGTCCAGCTGATCATTGCTCGGCTGATTTCCGAAAGGACGCAGGTTCGGCGAACGCGTATCTGTCGTCTCCGCTGTTGCTGGAGCTGGCTTACGTCCTGGTGGTGGTGGAGCAGGTTTATCTTCAAAACCAGTTGCGATAACTGTAACCTTAATCTCCTCTTTCAGGTCTTCGTCAATGATGGCACCAAAGATCATATTCACTTCCGGGTCGGAAGCAGAAGTTACGATCTCTGCCGCTTCGTTCACTTCATACAGGGACAGATTAACGCCACCCGTAATATTCATGATTACGCCGCGAGCACCTTCAATAGAAGTTTCCAACAAAGGACTCATAATGGCTTTCCGTGCTGCTTCTGCGGCACGATTCTCACCAGTTGATTCACCAATCCCCATAAGGGCTGAACCACGTTCGTGCATAATCGTTTTGACGTCAGCAAAGTCAAGGTTGATCAGACCCGGTACAGCGATCAAATCAGAGATACCTTGTACAGCTTGACGAAGTACGTTATCCGCTTGACGGAATGCTTCAAGCATAGGAGTCTTTTTGTCTACGATTTCGAGCAAACGATCATTAGGAATCACGATCAGTGTGTCGACTTTTTCCTTGAGAGCTTCAATACCTTGCTCTGCATGGCTGGAACGCTTGCGTCCTTCAAAAGTAAATGGACGAGTTACGACACCAACGGTAAGTGCACCACACTCTTTAGCGATTTCGGCAATAACCGGAGCCGCACCTGTACCTGTACCACCGCCCATACCGGCTGTAACAAATACCATGTCTGCACCTTTCAACGTGTTCATGATCAGATCGCGGGACTCTTCCGCTGCTTTTTTACCTACATCCGGGTTGGCGCCAGCACCAAGACCACGAGTCAATTTATCACCGATTTGCAATTTATGCTCGGATTTCGCCAGGTGTAACGCCTGAGCATCCGTATTTACCGTAATAAATTCAACACCTTGTACACCATTTTCAATCATACGGTTGACTGCATTGCTTCCGCCGCCGCCTACACCGATGACTTTAATTTGAGCCAAGCTCTCCATCTCGAAATCAAATTCCAACATATTATTCCATCTCCCCCTCAATGTGCATGGATGGCCCGTCCAATTTTTGATTTGAACCGAATCAATTTCATATATCGACGAACGAAAGCGTTTATTTTAGTACCGGCGCATTCAGACGGCTTCAAGAATGTATGAAATGGATCCAACCTGTTATATAAATTCGCTGAACATATTCTTCAGCCGCTCGAACAGACCGGGTTTTTGCTCCGATTCCTGTGCCGTATTTGGCTTCGGACGGTTGGTCGGTTTCTTGTTGTTATTATTGTTGTTGTTATTTCCACCGCCGTTATTGATCGAGGGACGAATGCGCAAACTGCGAATTACACTGTGCAATATGCCGACTCCGCTTGTAAACCCGGGGTCACGCACACCAATATAATCCGGAACTGCAACTCGTACCGAAGCAGCAAGCTCATGCTGAGCGACCTGCAGAACCCCCGGCATAGAGACCGTACCTCCCGTTAGTATATAACCTCCAGGAAGCTCGTTGTAACCAAGACGCTTCACTTCTTGGGATATCATCTGGAATATTTCTTGAACCCTAGGTTCAATAATTGCTGCCAGATCCTCCTGTGAAAACTCCTTGTCTACATTACTGCCAATTCGGGTGACTTTGAACATCACATCCGCAGCAGCATCATCCAACCAGGCGCAGCCATATTTCAGTTTCACCTTCTCCGCCTGATCCGTTAACGTGCGTAAGCCATAGGCGATATCATTTGTTACGAATTCCCCACCTATAGGCAACGTTGATGTTGCAACAAGACTGTCTTCTTCAAAAATGGCGATGGTTGTTGCACCTGCTCCAATATCAACAAGCACTGAACCCATCGTTTTTTCATCTTTGGACAAAGCCAGTTGACCCGCTCCAAGCGACATGAGAACCAGATCGCTTACTTTCAGACCCGCTTTTTCCACGCAGCGCAAAAGATTATGTATCGCGGTTTTTGCACCCGTAATGATCGTTGCTTCAACTTCCAAACGAACACCAATCATACCACGGGGGTCCTGTATGCCCTCCAAGCCATCTACAACATATTGCTTGGCGACAACATCAATAATTTCCCGTTCCGGCGGAACTGCAATGACTTCGGCTGCTTTCAACACCCGTTCCATGTCTTCTTCTCCGATTTCACGATCCTCGTTAGACACAGCCACGACGCCGTGACTGCTCATCAGTCCGATATGATTTCCCGAGATTCCAACATACACTTCGGATATTTGAATACCTACCATACGTTCTGCATGATCCACTGCGTTGCGAATCGACTGCACCGTCTGATCGATATCTACGATTACACCTTTGCGAATTCCCTCCGAGTCGGCAGATCCAACTCCTATAATATTAAAGGTTCCATTATTCATTTCCCCAATAATAGCGCGAATTTTGGATGTACCGATGTCCAAACTAACAATGATGTCATTGTTGCTCAAGTCTGTGGCACCTCCTGACTCCAATAGTAAATTACGTTCGAATTTAAACACTCTTAAAACATATTCAACACACTTCAGGCTTTCCCTCTTTTTTCTACAATGTTTTTGGGTGTCAAAATCTGGTTGCCAGACATAAAACATTGAAGAAAAAAGAAGGAGGCAACTCATGTGCCATAAGTTCAAGTGTATCATTTTTTCTTCATCTCAGAAAGAACAAGTTTCATTGCTCTGACGGGGTCAAACCCCGACCTGCCTAGGCTTTCATATTCAGTCCAGCCTCATGATGGCAAAGATCAGGGGCTTGCTCCTGGTTCAGCATCATCTTCCAAGTCATCCGGGATGAAAGGGACATAGGTATCTGCCTCAAGCATGGTGATTTTCCCAGGCCGTTCGGTCTCAATCACCTGATTCAGATACTCCACTTTATCCGATAAAAGAGAGACGGTTGTAATCACTTCAAACTGCGATTTGGTATACATCCGAATCTGATCCGGAAATGAAGGCGTTGGATTCGGAATAATTTCCGAAATATCCGTCGTCAATTCATTCGGAATTTTAGCCAGTGTCTGGCTCAGCTTGGCTTTAAGTGGATCATCAGCCTTCCATTGGGTCAATATGGGCTTCTCCACAGCAACACCAATTGTTGCCGGAACTGTCAAGCTTGTCCCACTGGCTAATATCGCTTTTAGCGTACCGTCAGAACCAAGCTCATAAGCAACCGTGGCATATTCCTGAACCTTGATATGGATAATCCCCGGAAACTTTTTGTCCACGGTAACGGTGGAAATCGCCTTGATGGTCTTGAGACGCTCAATAACCTCGGCAGTACTTGTCCCAAAAAATTGTTCGCCTTCTTTCAGTCCGCTTTTCTCCAGCAGTTCTGAAGTTGCTGTATATACATTACCCGTAATTTCAATTGCCGAAATCCGACTCATGGAAGAACGAAAGAATAATACAGCCAGCAATACAATAAATAATAATAAGAGAATAATTACAATTTTGCGGCTTGTGTTTCCTTTTGGCCGATTCTTCTTCAGAACCGGAATTTGACTTTTAGGCATAAGTAGCGCTCCACAAAGCCTCAGGTCCCCTCCCTTCAAGAAGGGGACGCCAAGGACGTTAATTGGCAAAATCCAACTGTTTCGAAACGGGCGACTGTCGCTCAACCGATGCTCCAAGACTTTGGAATAACTTCTCGATCTGATCGTAGCCCCGGTCAATATGATGCACTTGCTCCACAACCGTTTTGCCTTGAGCAGCCAGACCAGCAATGACCAGAGCTGCACCTGCACGAAGATCGGTTGCTTCTACTGTAGCCCCGTACAGACGGGGAACACCACGGATAAATGCTGCGTTTAGATCGACTGAAATATCAGCCCCCATCACATTCAGTTCATCCACATGTTTGAACCGGCCCTCGAATACCGTTTCCTTCATCACACTGAATCCGTCTGCCAGACTGAGCAGCACCATGATTTGCGATTGCAAATCTGTCGGAAACGAAGGATACGGAGAAGTCACAATACGGTCTACTGATTTGGGACGGCTCATACAGCTCACCGTCATTATATCATTGCAGACTGTGATTTGAACACCAGTGCGCTTCAATACATGTATAAGTGAAGTAAGATGAGCAGGATTGCAGTGTGTAAGCGTAACATTGCCTCGTGTTGCTGCTGCTGCAATCATTACGGTTCCGGCAACGATTCGATCCGGTATAATCTCATAGGAACAAGGTTTCAGTCTCTCAACGCCATTGATCGTGATTGTATCCGTTCCTGCACCAATAATGCTTGCACCCATAGCATTCAAAAAGTGTTGCAGGTCCTGGATTTCAGGTTCTCTTGCGGCGTTGCAGATGGTTGTCGTCCCTTTAGCCATAACGGCTGCCATCATGATATTCTCCGTCGCTCCCACACTCGGGAAATCCAAATGAATATCTGTACCCACCAGATTGTGCCCATGACAGATAATCTGTTGGTCCTGCTCTTCAATCAAAGCTCCGAGCGCTTCCAGGCCCCGGAGGTGAAGATCAATTTTGCGTTCTCCAATGGCACAGCCTCCTGGCTGATACACTGACACTTGCCCAAACTTAGCCAGCAATGGTCCCATCAAAAAAATGGAAGAGCGCATCTGCTTCATTAGATCTTCTGGCACATCATATGACCGGATAGACGAGGTATTAATCGTCACTGTTCCCTGTTCATGCCGACACGTGCATCCAAGCCGTTCCAGGATATACAGCATCACTTCAATGTCCAGCAAGTGTGGAACGTTATGCAGTGTAACTTCTCCATCTGCCAACAAACTTGCGGCCATAATCGGTAAAGCGGCATTTTTTGCTCCATGGATGCGTATGGATCCTGAGAGGGGTTTCCCGCCTTCAATCACCAATTTGTCCAATGTATCACCTCCGGGGTTTACCGCTCACCCACTACGAAGACTTCCGGTACCAGGTTAATACCGTTTTGAGATGATATAGTGCTCTGTATCTGCTGCATTAGGGTGATAACGTCCTCTGCTGTTGCTTGGCCTGTATTAACAATGAAATTGGCATGCATGGTGGATACCTGTGCGCCTCCCTGGGTCATTCCTTTCAGCCCTGCTGCTTCAATCAGGCGGGCTGCATGATCACCCGGTGGATTTCGGAATACACTACCTGCACATGCCATCTGCAGTGGCTGTGTGCGGCGCCGGCGGTCTTTATAAGCCGCCATCGTTTCCGAAATGACGTTGCGCTCTCCATGCTGGAGTTCAAATGTAGCTTCCAGCACGATGCCTCTCCGATCATGCAGAACAGAGTGGCGGTAGGCAAAATCCATGTCCTCCTTGCTGTAACGTACCAATTCCCCTGTCTCCAGTACAATCTCAGCGAATTTGAATATCCGTGACACATCCGATCCATGCGCGCCTGCATTCATGTATACGGCTCCACCGACAGTGCCGGGGATACCGCTGCCGAATTCCAGACCGGTCCATTCCTTTTTGACAGCAACCACACTGAGTTTTACAAAAGAATGCGCCGCTCCGGCGGTTACACCGCCTTCGTGAAATTCGGCATAATCAAAGCCCTCGCCTGGTTTCACCACCACACCACGTATTCCTTTGTCTGACACCAGCATGTTTGAGCCCCGCCCAAGTTGCATCCACGGAATCTGATACGTGTGAAGCAATTGAACGAGATTCATCATCTGCTCTTTATTCTCGGGAATGACCAGTGCATCCGCAGGACCGCCGATCTTCCATGTGGTGTATTTGGCTAGCGATTCGTTTTCAAGAACTCTGCCAACATTATTCTGGGATAGTAACGATATCCACTGATGCATGTTTGCTTCCTCCTTTGCTTCAAAACCGATGAGCACGGTATGTTCTGTTGTTACAGACCGTGTTCTGGCGCCATGGAACGATGGTCACGATTTATACGGTATCTTATGTCAGCCCCGTCTTGTGTGTGACAATCGCCCACAATCACACTTTATCGGCGTGCAGCAAGACGCTGAATTTCATGAACAAGCACTTCAGCTGCATCGGGTTTCCCCAGTTTCCGGGAGGCTTCAGCCATTCGTTTGCGTCCCGATTCATCATTCATAATCTTGGCGATGGCTTCATACAGGACTTTGCCTGTAAGATCCTTCTCCAGCATCGTGAGTGATGCACCTCCACCCTCAAGCGTGCGTGCATTGGCTTCCTGATGATTATTAGTCACGTTAGGTGACGGAATCAGGATCGAAGGAATACCCAGTGATGTAATCTCCGCAAGGAATGATGCACCTGCGCGGTTTACAATCAAGGATGTGCAGGCAAGCACCTCAGGCATATTATGCACGTAAGGCAAGACATGCAGGTGGTTTGGCATCGTACCCAATGAGCTGCGAATGGCTTCACGCGTTTCATCAAAATAGGTATCCCCTGTCACGTAAACGACATGTACATCATCCAGTTGTTCCAGCATTGGAGCCATGTCCACCATGGCCTGATTGATTGCTTTTGCCCCGCGACTGCCACCAACCACAAGAACAACACGGCTGTTCATCGGTACACCTAACGTTGCAAAACCACGATCACGGCTAGCCTGAGCTACCGTAGTCGCTCGCGGATTACCGGTGTAGATCACCTTTTTTGCGCCGGAAAACGATTTTTCAGAACCTTCAAAGCTAACGGCAACCGTGTCCACATAACGCATCAAAAATTTGTTCGTCAGACCAGGGATGGCGTTCTGTTCATGAATTATACTCGGAATCCCCAGTTTTGTTGCTGCATACACCACAGGTCCACACACATATCCACCTGTACCAATCACAACATCCGGTTTGAATTCCTTCAGCATTTTTTTGGACTTGCGTACACCTTGAATGAAACGCATGACCGTTTTCAGGTTTTCGATGGACAATTTCCGTCGAAAACCCGTAATATCAATGGATTTAAAAGGAATATTTTCTTGGGGAACCAGTTTACTTTCCAGCCCTCTGGTTCCTCCGATGTATAGAAATGTCGAGTCCGGATTCTCCGCCTCGCATTGTCTTGCTATGGCAACGGCCGGATAGATATGTCCACCCGTACCGCCACCGCTTAGAACGACTCGCATCGCATAGTCACCTCGCATAACGGGATAAATTCACTAAAATGCCCAGTGCTGTGAGCATGAGGGTCAATGATGATCCGCCGTAACTGATCAGAGGCAATGTAATACCCGTAACAGGCATCATGCCAATGACAACACCAATGTTAATAATTACTTGTACGGCGACCATACCTACGATACCAACACCAAGCAGACTGCCGAAGGCATCCGGAACGGTCATGGCTACACGCATCCCTCTCCACACCAGCACCAGAAACAACAATAATACAATCATTCCACCTATAAAGCCGAGTTCTTCGGCCAAAATACTAAAAATAAAGTCCGTTTGCGGTTCAGGTACATAACTGTACTTCTGCCGGCTCATACCCAGTCCCAATCCCGCCAGTCCTCCAGGACCAATCGCGTATAAGGATTGAATGATCTGATATCCGGCACCCAGCGGATCGGACCACGGGTCCAAAAACGCTGTGATACGCTGCAGCCGATAGGGTGCTGCTGCAATCAAACCTGCAAACCCCGCTATGCCACCAAGAGCAAGCAGGCTTAGATGTTTCATTCGCGCTCCGGCTGTGAAAATAATAAGCATCGCTGCGCCCATCATCACGGTGCCAGTCCCCAAATCAGGTTGCAGCATAATAATCCCAAAAGCCAAACCAATCAATCCCAGCGGTGGCAGAAGCCCCGTTGTGAAGGTTTTGATTTTACCCGGTTCCTTGCTCAGCCAGTGAGCGAGAAACAAAATCATGCCCAGCTTCATGAATTCTGAGGGCTGAATACCAAACGAACCAATGCCCAGCCAACTTCGTGCACCACCGCGAACCACACCGATTCCAGGAATGAGCACCGCAATTAGCATTATAAAACAGGCAATCAATATAGGCTTGGCATATTTCCTCCACACCCGGTAGTCTACATTAGCAGTTACGAACATGGCCACAAGCCCAAGCACCGCAAACAGGGCCTGTCTTTTTACAAAATAAAATGAATCGCCATAGTCATGAAAGGCAAGCACCGAGCCCGCACTATATACCATAATAATGCCGATGGCAAGCAATGCCAAAATACAAATCAGCAACCAAATATCTGGTGCCGGTCGCGTCTGTTTCATCAGGAGGCCACCCCTTGCATGTAAGTAGGGGCTTTTCCACCCCCCTACTTACAAGTTATGCGCCGCCTCTTTAAAAATGCGTCCCCGCTCTTCATAGGAAGCAAACATGTCCCAACTTGCACATGCCGGGGATAACAAAACGACATCACCGGCACTTGCAAGCTTCGATGCTTCCTGCACAGCAACGGTTAACGTCCGGGCAGCGTCCTCCTCATTATCGACGACCTTAATTTGCTTTAATCCGGCAAGTTCCGCGACCTTGGCAATTTTTGTCCGTGTCTCTCCAATTGCAACGACAGCTTTTACCCGTTCCTGGAACAAGGGTAACAACTCCATCATGTCTGACCCGCGATCCAACCCACCAGCAATTAATACGACCGGTTCCTTGAACGAATTCAGGGCCATAACCGTAGCTTTCGAATTGGTCGCTTTGGAGTTGTTGTAGTACGCAGAGCCATTATGCTCTAGAACGTATTCAAGTCGGTGTTCAACCGCCTTGAAATCTGCAAGCGGAGCAGCCAGCACTGCTGGATCAGCTCCTGCCGCTACGGCAATGGCCACAGCGGCCATTGCATTTTCCACATTGAATTGTCCAGCGATGCCAATGTTCTCGATGTCAATAATGGTGTGGTGATTTCCCTTTTCATCCGCGTAGATAATCTGACGCTTCACATCATCCTCTTCTCCATCCACATAAGGAGGATCTGCATACACACCTACATCCAACTTCTCAATCATTGAGAAGGGAAGCAATCTGCCTTTGATGTAAGGAACCAGACCACGACATACCGCATCATCCCAATTCAGAATGGCCACGTCGTCAGGCTGCTGATTCGCGAACAGTTTCGCTTTGGAAGCCACATAATCATCCAGATCCCCATGATAGTCCAGATGCGTCTCTGCAACGTTAAGCAAGCTGGCAATCCGGGGACGGAAATCAACCGTTCCTTTGAGCTGGAAACTGCTAAGTTCAACAACCATCCAGTTATCTGGAGAAGCTTGCTCTGCCGCTTCACAGAGAGGTGTTCCGATATTACCGGCAACGATCGGGTTGAGGCCGGCATGTTCCAACATTTCCCCCACCCAAGTGGTTGTTGTTGTTTTGCCGTTCGAACCCGTAATCCCGATCATGGGTGCTGCACATAGATGATAAGCAACCTCTACTTCGGTCACCACTTCAATGCCCAATGCTAAAGCTTGCTGCACAGGAGCTGCATGGTATGGGATACCCGGGTTTTTGACAACCAGCTTCACACCACTGTGAATCAGATCATCCGGATGCCCTCCGCATACAACAGAAATTCCCAAAGCCTCCAATTCGGAAGCTTCGGGACATTGATCTCTCTCTTTTTTATCATTTACTGTAACCTTCGCTCCGGCGCGATCCAGCACTTTGGCGACCTGTACGCCGCTTTTGGCCAATCCGAGCACGACTACTTGTTGTCCGCGATATGATTCAGGATGGTTCATGATCTACAACCCCTTGTTGAGATAAAGTCCAAGAGCGGCCAAAATTGCGCCTACCGCCCAAAAGGTAATAACAACTCGCCATTCTGACCAACCACTTAATTCAAAGTGATGGTGAATGGGGCTCATTTTGAATACACGCTTGCCACGAGTCTTGAAAGATACCACTTGAATGATGACAGACAGGATCTCGATAACAAAAATACCGCCAATGATGACAAATAGAAGCTCTGTTTTGGTTACAATGGCTACCGCACCAATCGCACCGCCAATCCCCAGAGAACCGGTGTCTCCCATAAACACTTTGGCCGGATGTGCATTGTATACCAGAAAACCAAGTACGGCTCCGATCATCGCTGCTGCACACACTGCTGCCGGCATCGACGTGGCTTGCATTGCCACAATGGCAAACGCGCCAAAGGCAATCGCACTTACCCCTGACAGCAAACCATCCAGACCGTCGGTAAAGTTAACCGCATTGGTAATGGCAAGCATCATGAATACGACAAAAGGATAATAGAACCATCCGGTCCAGTCAAACGAGAATGACGTTCCCGGAATAGAGATGGCTGTGCTGTGTCCATTCTGGATCAGCAAGAAACACATCACTGCACTGAAGAACAATTGGCCCAGCATTTTTTGTCTGGCCGTCAGTCCCAGCGAACGTTTGAATACAATTTTGATGTAATCATCCAGGAAGCCAATGAGCCCGAATCCCAGCGTAGCCACGAGCAAGACATAAAAGTCTGTATTCTTGACTGCCGAAAATTTCAAAAAGGCCAATGTGAACGCAACTAAAATGACGACTCCACCCATTGTAGGTGTTCCGCTTTTTTTCAAATGGCTCTGAGGCCCATCTTCCCTAACTTGCTGTCCGAATTTCATCCGGCGTAACAGCGGAATCAGGAGCGGTGCGGCAATCACCGCCAGAATAAATGAAACGCCGATTGTTAACAGTAATACCTGAAAATCCATGGGTTCACCCCTCTAGTCTACTCGATTCTGTAATGGTGCTATTTGTAGTGCTTCGACCACGTCCTCCAGCTTCATGCCTCTTGAGGCTTTGAACAAAACAACGTCTCTGGGATGTAGTTTCTCCAGTAGATAACGGGTCATTTCTTCTTTATCTATAAAAGCATGCACAGCCTCTGTAGGCATATGCTTGCTTGCTCCTTCAGCAATCTTGGCTGATAGCGGACCATATACCAGCACCATGTCCATTTTGGCCGATGTGATATACTCTCCGATTCCGTAATGCAGATCCTGCTCTTGGGGACCGAGTTCAAGCATATCACCAAGCACAGCCACTTTCATGCGGTATCCTTTCAGACCTTCTAGTACATCGATTGCGGCCTTCATGGAGGTTGGACTTGCATTGTATGCATCATTCAGCAGGGTTAGACCACTAACGCCTTGCGTAACCTCAATACGCATGCCTGTCAGTTTCAAGCGAGACAATCCCGCGGCAATCTGCTCCGTCGTCACTTTAAAATGACGGGCTACTGCCAAAGCAGCCAGACAGTTAACGACATTATGCGTTCCTAGCAGAGGTAGCGTAAAAGCATGTTCTCCAGACTGTTTGGTAGTGAAAACTACCCCGTTCTGCGCATTCATAAGTCCGGTAGGATAGTCATCATTATCGGTTTGCAGACCAAATGTAAACCGCTGCAATCCATCGGGTTGTTTCGTTGCGGGTTCTTCAAGGACTTGTGCAATTAAAGGCTCGTCTCCGTTGTAGATCAGTAACCCGCCAGGCTTCAATCCCGCGGCAATCTCGGCTTTGGCTCTGGCTATCTCCAGTCTGGACCCCAGCTGAAGCAGATGTGATTCACCAATATTGGTAATGACCGCTACATCAGGCTGCGCAATAACCGACAGATCGTTAATTTCCCCGCGACCACTCATACCCATCTCCAAAATGATAATCTCGGTATCCGGGTCCATGCTTAGTACAGTCAGTGGTAAACCAATGTGATTATTGAAGTTGCCTTGCGTCTTATGCACTTTGAACGTCGTCGAGAGTATGGCATCCACGATGTCCTTTGTTGTTGTCTTGCCGTTGCTGCCTGTAATGCCGACTACAGCCGCTTTATTCTCCGTTAGATAAGCAGATGCGAGTGCTTGCAGCGCGACAAGTGTGTCGTCAACAACAATGACAGCTCCTTGTGGCGGAATACCATGATCCTTTTGCCAGATCGCCCCTGCAGCACCCTTCTCTAGACAGGCTTGCACAAATTCGTGTCCGTCAAACCTTTCACCCACTAGCGGGATAAACAAACTGCCTTCCAGAGGTTTACGCGAATCGCTAAACACCCCTTCGACCATTACATTGCCATGAGCAGCAACGTCACTTAATGTTCCTCCACACATCTCGGCCAATTGTGCCAATGTTCTTTTTATCAATTGGATTTGCCCCTTATCGCTTCTTTGGCTATGATTCGGTCATCAAAATCGGTTTTGGTTGTGCCGATAATCTGATAGGTCTCGTGACCCTTGCCCGCAATCAATACTACATCGGCTGGGCTTGCCATTTCAATAGCTTCATGAATCGCCTGGCGTCGATCCACAATCATCGTATAACGTTCAGCAGGAACGGATTCTTCAATCAGGCCCTGTTCAATGTCTTTGAGAATCAGATCCGGATCTTCTGTCCGTGGATTATCGGAAGTAACCAGTACAAAATCACTATAATTCGCAGCAATTTTCCCCATGAGAGGACGTTTCGTACGGTCCCTGTCACCACCACAGCCAAACACGCAGATTACACGTCCTTCGGCAAATTCTTTCACCGTCCGCAGCACATTCTCCAGTCCATCCGGTGTATGGGCATAATCGACAATAACAGCAAATGGCTGTCCTTCGTCCACTCCTTCAACACGTCCATCCACGCCCGGAACCGTCTCCAGACTGCGCTTGATCTCTTCCAGCGGAATACCTTCCACCAGCGCTGCAGAGATGGCTGCCATTGCATTGTACACATTGAATTTGCCTACCATGCGCAAGCGAATATCCGTGCTGCCTGCAAATGTATCCACGTGGAAAGAAGTTCCCTGAGACGTGATTGAGATTTGGGATGCGCGTACATCCGCCTTTTCACCCATGCCATATGTAATCACTTCAGCCGCAGTCACAGAGATGAAATAAGCCGCAGCCGGATCATCTGCATTGATAACAGCGAATTTACGCTGTGAAGCATCTTCCGTATAGCCGTTACCCAGTCGTGCGAAGAACAATCCTTTGGCCCCGCGATATTCCTCCATGGAATGGTGGTAGTCCAGATGATCCTGCGTCAGGTTAGTGAATACCGCAGTACGGAAATTTGTTCCCTTTACTCGTCCTTGTTCCAATGCGTGAGAAGAAACTTCCATAACACAGCAGTCCGTACCCTTCTGAACCATATCATGCAGACTACGCTGCAGATCAAGCGCCTCTGGTGTTGTTCCTGACATCGGGTAGGTGCGACCGTCATACCTCATTTGAATAGTACCGATCAATCCCGTCTTGCGTCCGTAATCACTCATGATTTTTTCAATCAAATAGGTAGTCGTTGTTTTCCCGTTCGTTCCCGTTACACCAATCATATTCATCTTCTGGCTTGGCGAGTCAAAAAAGAAATCTGCCAGAACAGCCATCGCAAATCGGCTGTCCTTCACCAGCAATTGTGGTATAGGCAGATCCAGCTGCCGTTCAACCACCAATGCAACTGCACCGGCATTTACAGCTTTTTCTGCATAATCATGACCATCTACTGTATGTCCCGGAAGACAGATAAACAGATCACCCGGTTTTACCTGCCGGGAATCTGTCTGAAGGTTTTGGCATTCTGTATTTGATTCGCCCACGAGGCGGGCGGTGGTCAGCATCGATGCAAATTGTTTTAAAAGCACATGAATAACCTCACTTTTCCAATTATACTTCTGTTTTAACATATGTCTGTATTTATTAATATCGTCAATACAACCCAATAATGAAACGCACTTGAATGAATTTTGTTGCGCTAGAAGCCTCAAACTACCCCTAAGCCCCGTTATTCATCCTTTGTGTGATCATGTGCATCGTTCAGTACATTCCCCATATAAATGCGGATGGTTGATCCCTGATCTACCCTCGCCCCAGGTTTGGGTGCCTGATTAATCACGTATTTACCACTGCCAGACTTCGCCAGCATAAAATTCATGTTCAGGTCTTCGTACAGATCTTCAACAGTAGCTCCTGTCAGGTCTGGGACTGTCACGATTTTGGTTTCACCATACTTGTATTCTTTGGCGACCTGATCCTTCCGAACAGGGACATTCATATAATGCAAAGCATCTTCAAGGATGTTCTGCACAATCGGGGCGGCAACCACACCTCCGAACTGAATTCCTTTGGGATTATCAACTGCGGTATAGACCACAATCTGTGGATCATCTGCCGGTGCAAATCCGATAAAGGATACGATATGCTCGGTCGAGGAATAACGTCCGTTGATAACCTTCTGGGCTGTACCTGTTTTGCCACCGACCCGGTATCCATCAATGAATGCCGGACGCCCGGTACCTTTTGCGACAACACTCTCGAGTGCTTCACGTACTTGTTTGGATGTATTCTCCGAGATCACCTGACGAACCAGTTCCGGCTTGGCTTCTTCCATGACTTCTCCGGTGACCGGATGGACCCACGCTTTCGTAACATAAGGCTTGTAAAGTTTACCCCCATTGATGGCCGCTGACACAGCAGCTACTTGCTGAATGGGCGTTACGGATACACCTTGACCAAAAGCCGTCGTTGCAAGCTCGACAGGTCCCACTCTGGACAGTTTGAACAGAATTCCACTGGCTTCTCCGCTGAGGTCGATCCCTGTCTTGGTACCGAAACCAAAGTCTTTAATATAGGAGAAGAGCGATTCTTTGCCCAGCCTCTGCCCCAAAGCCACAAAGCCCGGGTTACATGAGTTCTCCACAACTTGTAAGAAGGTCTGACTTCCGTGGCCGCCCTTTTTCCAGCAGCGCAGACGGGCTCCACCCACCTCAACATATCCGGGATCAAAAAATTGATCCTGTTGCAGATTGACTTTTTTCTCTTCAAGCGCTGCTGCCAAAGTAATGATCTTAAATGTGGAACCCGGCTCGTAGGTCATCCAGATCGGTAAATTGCGATTGTATATCTCCGCGGGATATTGCTGATAATCGGCAGGTTCGTATCCCGGTCTGCTGGACATCCCCAAAATTTCACCCGTTTTCGGATTCATCGCTATGGCCAATGCTGAGTTCGCCTGGAACTTCACCATGGCCTGATCCAGTTCTCTCTCCATGATGGACTGAATGGATTTATCAATGGTCAGCTTGAGGTTAAGGCCGTCCTTCGGTTCCACATACTTCTCGGATGAGCCCGGCATTAGCCTTCCGGCCGCATCGGACAAGTAGGACACACTGCCATTCAAACCATTCAGCTTATCATCATATTTCTTCTCGACACCCGTTAAGCCCTGATTATCAATGCCCGTAAAACCAAGAATATGGGCAGCCAAATCATCATAAGGATAAAAACGTTTATTGTCTTCAGCAACAACGATACCCGGAAGCTTCAAATCACGGATGCGCTGAGCTTTCTCCATCGTAATTTTGCGGCCGCCGGGTTGTAGTCGTACAATGAGTTCTCGTTTCTTGATGGTTGCGAGCACTTTTTCTTCCGTCATCCCAAGCAATGGGGCCAGCGCTTTAGCCGTCGTTTCAGCTTCTTTAACCTGAGCCGGAATGGCCATAATAGTCGGTGTTGTCACATTATAAGCCAGAGAGGTTCCATTTCGATCCAGGATCTCCCCTCGCTTGGCTGAGTAAGGTATATTACGCCGCCAGGATTCTTCTGCTTTTGCTGACAATTCAGGGCCTTCCCCGAGCTGTACATAAGCAAGCCTGATCATCAGGGCCGAAAATAACAAAACTAAAATCATTAAACTCCATAGCAGCCTGCGCCGCAGATTTACGCTTGATCCCTTCACGAAAAGATCCCCCCACTCGTCCCAAAATCATGACATTCGTTCCATTCATGAATATTCAGGACAACCGGGGGTTAGAACAAGCTGTCAGAGCTCCCTAAGGAAGTGTAGCTCCGTTTGTTGCTGGATCGTCAGAGGATTCGGATTCATTGGTAGGAGCCTTGTTGTTATCTGTTTCGTCTGTTTCGTCGGTTTTAGCTTCTCCGCCCGAAGCCTCTTGTTCCTTCACTTCAGCTTCTGATGACGGATCAGAAGAGATTGGAGCTTCATCGGCTATACCTGTCACTGCAGCTTTGGCAGTTTGCAAGTTCAGCTGTACAGTTCTCTGTTCACCTGCGACCTGCTCGGTTTGTTTCACGACATAACCCTCGCCCTTGACCGTAACCCCCACTTTCATGAGAGAAAGTACTTCAAGGGCATCCCGGAGAGATTCACCTGTTAGATCGGGAATCTTCATCTTGCTGCTTTCTTCCGTTAGCAGATAGATTCGTTGGCCTGGATTCATAGAGGCGCCAGCAACCGGATACTGCCGAATTACATTATCACCTTGACCAAGAGTCACATAAGCAATACCTGCGCTTAGAAGCTGGCTTCTGGCCTGTTTGGCTGTCTTGCCACTTAAGTCAGGCGCCTTGGCTTGCACGACAGAGACTTCTTTTGACTTTTTGTCAGGAGTTTTGGCTGTATCTTTGGGTATTCCCATGTATTGAAGAGTCTGGCTGACAATCTTTTTGAACACCGGCGCAGCTGCGGTTCCTCCCCCAATGTTGGTTCCATCCGGTTGGTCAATGACAACAAGTATAGCAATCTTCGGATTATTCACGGGCGCGAATCCAATAAACGATACAACGTCTTTTGACTTGCTGTATGCTCCGTTAACAACCTTTCTTGCTGTACCTGTCTTACCAGCTACACGGTAACCTTCAATATAGGCGTTACGACCGGTACCAATCGTCTGATCTGCAACCACTTGTTCCAGATAACCGCTCACCAGTTTGGAAGATTCCTTGGAAATCACCTGACGGACAACTTTAGGTTTGATGACTTCCGTTGTTCCATCATTCGGGTTCTTGATCTCCTTCACCAGATGTGGCTCCAACAATTTGCCGCCGTTGGCAATCGCAGAGATGGCTGCGACCTGTTGAATTGGTGTTACCTGTACAAGACCATGCCCATAGGCTGCCGTAGCAATCTCGGATTTGTAAACCAGTGGCTTGATCGGGGACGCTGCCTCATTTGGCAGATCAATACCCGTCTTTTTGCCGAAACCGAATTCGTCTATGTAATGACGCAGACGTTCACCGCCAAGCATGTTGTAACCCAAGTTAACAAAAGCAATGTTACTTGACCGTTTGACACCTTCGAGATACGAGATCCAACCATAGGAATGACCATTATCACTAATCGGGAAACCACCGATATACATGCGTTTGGATTCAAAACTTGCATTGGGATCGAAGAGTTTTTCTTCAACAGCCCCTGCTAGAGTAACTATTTTGAATGTACTACCTGGCTCATAGATGGATTGGGTAGCATGGTTGATAAAATTCTTTTGATCAGGTGTACTCCCATACGTATTCGGGTTAAAGGTTGGCCAGTTCGCCATCCCTAGAATCTCCATCGTGTTTGGGTCCGCAGCAATGACCGTCATGCTAAGTGGATTATACTTGGCAACGGCTTCTTTCATTGCATCCTCAATGTAGAACTGGATCGTATCATCGATGGTCAGCGTAAGGTTCTTACCGTTCTGAGGTGGCAAATAGTTATCCTGTGAATCCGGAAGTTTAATGCCTTTGGCATCCTTCTGATAATTCAGATATCCATCTGTGCCTGTCAGCGCTTCATCATATGAGACTTCAAGTCCATTGACAGCTTTCCCATCACGGCTCATATATCCCAAGAGGTGAGAAGCAAGTGTTTCTTCAGGGTAAAAACGCTTCGACTCCTGAGCCATCACAATTGCATTACGAGCCTTGTACTCTTCTTGTAATTCCTCACGCAGTTCGTTGACTTTTTCCGCAAGCTCTGGACTTATCTTATATCCTTCACTCCGTACTTCACGTTGCTGAAAAAACTCACCATCTTTTTTCTTCGCTGTGACCAAAGCACGCATCTCACTCTCATTTTTCCCAAGAAGGGTAGAGAGTTTCTCCGTAACAACATCCTGAATTCCGAGTTCATTAATTAATAACGGATTAACAGAAACCGTATACGCAGGGGCATCGGTAGCCAAAATATTACCATTTCGATCCGTAATCGTTCCACGTGCAGCCTTAATCGTCTGTTCCCGCTCTACCAAACCGGCTGCCCGTTTCTGCCATTCACCGCCATTCACAACCTGAATGAAAAAGATTCGGGTTACGAGTACAAGAAAAAAGAGGGTAATACATCCCCCTATAAGCAACGTGCGCATCTTTATTCTTTTTATCATCGGAACACCTCTTTACTTACTGCTTGCTGTATTCGAGGACGACTCAGTGCCAGTTGATTTCGTACTTGTTGAGCGAGGTACATAAATGACATCCTTACCGGAAGCTTCAACGTAACCAAGTTGTTTTGCATTTTCGATGACCTGGTTGTTCAATGTTTCTTTTTCCACCTGCAGGTCTGCAATCGTCTTTTCATACCCCTTGATATCCGAAATAGTGGACTGCGCCTGCTTGTTCAGATCATAGATATGAGCATAACGAGACATCAAGGCTCCTCCAACAAGGATAACTGCAACCAGGGTAATCAGATACAAAATCTTCTCGCGTGCCGGAAGACCCGTACGACGGGTCACCACTTTGGTGGTTTCTTTGTATCGTTGCTGGGTCACACGTTCCTGGGACGCTTTTTCTTTTACAGCGAGATTACCACGTGTATATGCCATACTCCGATTCTCTCCTCCACTCTTGATCTACAATTTCTCGGCTACGCGCAGCTTGGCTGAACGAGCACGTGAATTTTCGGTCAATTCCGTTTCCGTTGGAATCAACGGTTTTCTGTTAACTAAACGCAGGGTCCCCTTGCCGCCGCATACACACAACGGAAAATCGGGTGGACATGTACATTTTTCCAGATAACTGCTGAAAATCTGTTTACATATCCGATCCTCAAGGGAGTGGAAGGTAATAACAGATACACGTCCTCCTGGTGCCAGACAACGAACAGCCTGATGTAAGCCTTCTTCAAACGCACCCAACTCATCGTTGACGGCAATGCGTAATGCCTGGAAGCTGCGTTTGGCAGGATGTCCACCTGTACGGCGAGCTGCCGCCGGGATGCCTTCCTTGATCAGTTCCACGAGTTCACCTGTCGTCTCAATGGTAGATTGCGCTCGTTTTCCCACGATAACACGGGCAATTCTTCTCGAAAACTTCTCTTCACCATAGCGATACAAAATTCGAGCAATCTCTTCTTCTGGCCACTCATTCACAATCTCTTTGGCCGTCAGCATTGCATCCTGGTCCATTCGCATATCGAGCGGAGCATCGTGATTGTAGCTGAATCCACGTTCTCCTTCATCAAATTGCGGGGATGACACACCCAAGTCGTACAAAATACCGTCGACCTGTGGTACACCATCCTTCATTGGTACATCCAGATCCTTGAGTACCTGTTCCAGATCCCGAAAATTGGTTTTCACCAATGTTACACGTTCTCCATAAGCTGCGAGCTTCTCGCGAGCATTATCCAAAGCCCAATCATCCTGATCAAGTGCGATCAGACGTCCCCCTGGACCGAGCTTGGAAGCAATCACGGAGCTATGTCCGCCACCGCCTAAAGTGCAGTCCACGTATATACCGTCCTGCTTGATGTTTAATCCCTCTGTTGCCTCTTCTTTGAGTACGGTTATGTGGTGAAACAACCTGCACCCCTCCTGACTTTATAAATCAAAATTAAAATCGACCAGCTTTTCGGCAATGTCGTTGAATGCTTCTTCGGATTGATTGAAATAACTCTCCCATATGCCTTTGCTCCAAATCTCCACCCGGTTCGACACGCCAAGAACAACACAATCCTTGTCCAGCTTGGCATACTCTCTTAAATTGCCCGGCAGATTTACCCTGCCCTGTTTGTCCAGTTCACATTCGGTTGCACCCGAGAAAAAAAACCGGGTAAACGCACGTGCATCAGATTTCATCAATGGCAGTGCTTTGAGCTTCTGTTCCATGACCCCCCACTCCTCCATGGGGTACACGAAAAGACACTGGTCCAAACCCCGTGTGACAACGAAAGACGGTCCCAGAGATTCGCGGAATTTAGCCGGAATGATAACCCGACCCTTATCATCAATGCTATGTTGGAACTCCCCCATAAACATTGGCCCACTCACTCCTCACCCGTTTCTCCCACTTTGCCCCACTTTCCACCACCTAAGCATAATAGATTCGCACAAAAAAATCAAAACCCTTCTTGCATGACTTGATTTTTTAATTTTTCAGCATAAAAAAACGTCCTTGATCCTGTAACTCAGGATCAAAGACGCTTCCCTTAAACGGGCAATCGTATGTCTACCCGCACATGAGCCATATCATCAATAAACCATTCTATACCTATTGAATCATTTCATCAGCTTGTAATTATTGGATAGTGCTTAAAATTTCCAGCTATCCAGATATTTCTCTTGCTCAGCTGACAAGGAGTCGATGCCAATATTCAGGCTTTCAAGTTTATAGCTGGCAACCTGCTGGTCAATATCATAAGGTACATTAACAACGTTTTTACCCAAGTTTTCATAATTCTCACTTACATAACGCAGACCAAGCGCCTGCAGAGCAAACGTTGTATCCATGATTTCGGCAGGGTGACCATCTGCTGCACCCAGGTTCACAAGACGACCTTCAGCAAGAAGGTACATTTTACGACCATCTTTAAAACGATATTCCTCAATGTTGCGACGAACTGTGCGAATCGATTCGGAACGTTTAGCCAGTTCAGGTTTATTCACTTCAACATCAAAGTGACCCGCATTACTCAGGATCGCTCCATCCTTCATCACATCGTAATGCTCCCCTGTGATAACATCCTTATTGCCTGTAACTGCAATAAAGAAATCGCCCAATTTGGCGGCTTCCACCATCGTCATGACCCGGAACCCGTCCATGTGTGCTTCTACCGCTTTGATTGGATCGATCTCGGTTACGATCACATTTGCACCAAGACCTTTGGCGCGCATCGCTACACCTTTACCACACCAGCCATAACCTGCTACCACTACGTTTTTACCAGCGATAACCAAGTTAGTTGTACGAATAATCCCGTCGAATGCAGATTGTCCAGTACCGTAGCGATTGTCAAACAGATACTTGCAGTATGCGTCATTAACCGCAACCATCGGAAACTTCAATTGGCCTTCTTTCGCCAATGCTTTCAAACGGATAATACCCGTTGTCGTTTCTTCTGCTCCTCCGCGAATGGTTGTTGCGAGGTCAGGGCGCTCGGATGCAATAATGGTTGCAAAGTCTCCACCATCATCAATAATGAGATCAGGCTTCACCTCAAGCGCACGCAGTTGCAGTGATTTGAATTCCGCAGGCTCCGGATTGTACTTCGCATACACCGTAACGCCGTCTTCCACCAATGCTGCGCAAACATCATCTTGTGTAGACAATGGATTGCTATGCGTAATCGTCACTTCTGCTCCACCGGCTTGGATCACTTTTGCCAAGTAAGCTGTTTTCGCTTCCAGATGAAGACAAATAGCAACCTTCAAACCTTTGAAGGGCAGATCCTGTTCGAACTGGCGACGAATGCGGTTCAGTACCGGCATATGCGCTTCTACCCAATCAATTTTCAGGTGACCCTCTGAAGCGAGTCCCATATCTTTAACAATACTGTTTTGCAATGCAGGTGTAGTCATTTCACGTCCTCCTCGTTTATGTGTTTCTTCTATTATAAAGGGCTCTACAGTGCAATAACCTTATGCTCTCCAAGGAATTCACTTGAGGCCTTAATCAGTTCATCGATCCACTCGGTGCCATAACGATTCAGGTAAAAGAGTGCATTATGTACTCGTTCCTGTGGTTTGCCCGTTGGGAATAAGGAGTTCTGAATGCCGTTCCAGTGCCTTAGACTCACATTGTGTTTATCTTCGATAGCTTTGTGAGTCTGTTGTTTCAGATACTGCATTTGCTCGTTGATTTTACTCAAATTGGTGTCGCCAATTCGTTCCAGCCCCGGATGAATCTCCGCGATCTCATCTAGCAACGGTCCATACAGATCAAGAAACGCTTCCTGAACCTTGTCAAACTGTTCATCTACCTGGAACGTCTCCTGCTGTGCGAGCCATTGCTCCTTCTTTTCTTCCATATGATATTGAACATCCTGAAAAGAAAGTCCATATTGTTTCATATGTTTGTGATGAATATCTTCCATAATGGTGAAAGACAACCGCGGCAACAAAATGGGCATTTGCAGGCCGAACTGACGGAATGCTTCCCGAGTCAAACCCCAATATGCAATTTCACCTTGCCCCAAAATAACAGCGGCTACAGGCAACACGGAATCTTGCATTAATGGTCGTGTCAATACGTTGTTACTGAAGCGCTCCGGATGTTCTCCCAGTTCCTGAAGCAAACGTTCCTCTGAGAAAGAAACCAAACCTTTGCGATCACTATATAAACCGTCCTTCAACAACAAGAGCAGACGCGTACCTTCATGAATGTAGAACAGATTAGCTCCATCCTCCGCCACTTCGGCAGGCATAGCATAACCAGCTTGTTGTACCAGCGAAGCACCTTGAGTGTATGCGCTGCGCAGCACTTCATTTTTTCGTATCAACCGCTCAAACACGGGCTGTTCCAACCTGCGTAAATCTGGATCCGATGCATCCATTAGAACAAGTCCACTGCTGGCAAACAAAGCAGATATCATGCGGGCAAATGCATCACTCAGATTTGAACTGGATTGATGGATCTCTGTGATGCATTTCATCAGTCCTGGTTTATGTATCGTATCAGGTAAAAGATGTTCCACCTGTTCGAGTACATTCATCCACTGCTGCGTATCCACATGAACATTACTCACAGAATCCCTTCCTGCGAATCGTCCTTGTAACTTAACCTTGTTCATGTCTCCCTGACGATCAGGTAGATATGTGTGGTTAACCTCATCCCAGTCATGGTCTTCACCGGCAATCCAAAATACTGGGACTACCGGGCGTTGAAGTCTTTCTTCCGCTTCACGCGCAGCTGCCACTATGCTGGCGGCTTTGTATATGACGAACAGTGGTCCGGTGAGCAGACCGCTCTGCTGTCCTCCTGTAACCACTAATGCATCTTGTTCTGCAAGACGTGTGATGGACGCATGAACCTCTCCATGGTCGTTCACCCGCTTATTATATATACGTAAATACTCTGCCAGATCACGACGATCAATACGTGTGTTTTCCGATTGGTCCAGCCACTCGGCACGCGCCTGAAGTCCTGATTCCCAGCGAATGTCATACTCGTAAAGGCCACGCGCAGCATCTCTTGAACAGATATAATCTTCTGCAAGTCTTGATCCGCTGCGGAGTGCCTCGGTAATACCGTTCATGAGGTCTGCCTCCTATTCTGCTTCAAAGAGCCTTTCTTGATTGTACCGAATTCAGGGCCGCTTCGTCAAAAGAAAGTAATTAAAATACGAAAAAAACCGCCGAACGAGTCGGCGGCATTTAATACATCAATAATAGCATATCGCTTTAATATTCCTATTATACGTAAGGTTCTGCAACCCAGTGACCTTTGGAAACCTCAATCAATTGAGAATTTTCCAGGTTGTACGGATCATTTGCAGGACCGCCAGATCCGTTCTGAATCGGGCTCATATGCTCTTCTGGCAGCAAGATGCGACGTTTGTTCGCTTCCACTTCCGGATCAGGTACAGGGATCGCGGAAAGCAATGTTTTGGTGTAAGGGTGGACAGGGTTCGCATATAGTTCTTCACTTTCTGCGAGCTCAACCACTTTACCCATGTACATTACAGCTACACGGTCACTGATATGTTTAACCATTGACAAGTCATGCGCAATAAACAGGTATGTCAAGCCGAGACGTTGCTGAAGTTCTTCAAGCAATTTAACGACCTGCGCCTGAATGGATACATCCAGTGCAGACAATGGCTCATCACAGATGATGAATTTAGGGTCTACAGCAAGCGCACGCGCAATCCCGATCCGTTGTCTTTGACCACCGGAGAATTCATGTGGATAACGAAGTGCATGACTTGGATTCAAACCTACCAGATCAAGCAGTTCCTCCACTCGTCTCTTGCGCTCTTTAGAGCTGGAAGCCAGACCATGAATATCGAGTGACTCCCCGATAATATCCATAACATTGAAACGCGGGTTAAGAGATGCATATGGATCTTGGAAGATCATCTGCATATCTTTACGCATTTCTTTCATTTTGCGCGGGGACAACTTGTAGATATCCGTTCCGTTGAAGTTAACATTTCCGCCAGTTGGCTCATAAAGACGCAGAATGGTACGACCTGTTGTGGATTTACCACAGCCAGACTCGCCTACAACGCCAAGTGTTTCACCTTCAAAGATATCAAAGCTTACGTCATTGACCGCTTTGAGAATGTTACCTTTACCCAAATTAAAGTACTGTTTCAAGTTTTTCACTTGTACCAGAGGCTTATTGCTGCCTTTGATAATACCAGCCGGAGCTGGTTTTTCCTTTTTGGGCTCGTCCAGACGTGGCAAGGCATTCAGCAATTTAATGGTGTATGGATGTTGAGGGTTACTAAAGATTTCTGCAGTTGTTCCTGTTTCAACAACTTCGCCTTCCTTCATAACAACAACACGGTCACACATACCCGCTACGACACCAAGGTCATGCGTAATCAGCATGATCGATGTTCCCAGCTTTTGCTGCATGTCTTTCATGACATCCAGAATTTGAGCCTGAATTGTAACGTCAAGTGCAGTTGTCGGCTCATCCGCAATCAGAAGGGATGGACGACATGCAAGCGCGATCGCAATCATGGCACGCTGACGCATACCACCAGAGAATTGGTGAGGATAATGATTCATGCGAATAGCCGCATTTTTAATACCTACAAGTTCCAGCATCTCCAAAGCCGCTTTATTCGCCGCTTGTTTGGACATGTTCTGATGCTTGCGCAATACTTCAGTAATTTGTTTACCAATTTTAATGGTAGGATTCAATGAAGTCATTGGATCTTGGAAGATCATACCGATATCTTTACCACGAATCGCTTCCATTTGTTTGTCTGTCTTATTCAGCAGGTCTTGCCCGTGAAAAGTAATTTCTCCGCTTTTGACCTTCGAAGGCGGGGAGGGAATCAATTTCATGATGGTTTGGGCGGTAACACTCTTACCACTACCCGATTCACCTACGATCCCCAGCGTCTCTCCTTTGCCAAGTTCAAAACTCACATGTTTAACGGCATCAAATTCACCAGAACGTGTTGAGAACGACACACTCAGGTCTTTGACAGTTAAAATCGGCTCCATAATCCCACCTCCTGTTTCTATTTACGTAATTTCGGATCGAGTGCGTCACGCAGACCGTCTCCGAGCAAGTTAAATGCAAGCATTGTAAGAACCATCAGACCTGCTGGGAACCACATCCGCCACGGGAATAGCGTCCAGCCTGTAAGTGCATCATTGATCATAGAACCAAGTGAAGATCTTGGTGCTGATACACCCAATCCAAGGAAGCTCAGGAACGCTTCAGCAAAGATTGCATTTGGAATGGACAACGTCAATGTTACAAGAATCGGTCCAATTGCATTGGGCAACAAATGACGGAACAATTGACGCCCTGTGCTTGCTCCCATGGACCTTGCAGCAAGAATAAAGTCTCTGTTTTTGAGTTGCATAATTTCACCACGCACAATCCATGACATGCTGATCCAGCCTGTGATGGTGAGGGCAATGATAATCGTTGTCAGACTTGGTTCCAGTACAACCAGCAACAAAATTACAACAAGCATGTACGGCAAGGAGTAAAGGATTTCGGAAAACTTGTTCATAATTCCATCTACACGTCCACCATAGAAACCCATGATCGCTCCATAAATAACCCCGATAACAAGGTCAATCAAGGCTGCGGCCAAACCTACAGTAAGGGATACACGTGCTCCTACCCAAGTTCTTACCCACACGTCGCGACCAAGCTCGTCCGTACCGAACCAGTGCTCCGCACTCGGTGCTGCATTGGCATTCAACAAATCATTGGAATAATAATTATAACTTGTAAACAAAGAAGTTGGACCAATCAAAGAGAAAATCACGACAAGAACCAACACGCTCAGACTGATCATTGCAGCCTTATTGGTTGCAAGTCTGTACATGGCATCTTTAAAAAGGGATACACTTTCTTGCGGTTTAACCGCTGCCTGACTAGTCAGGTTCGTGTTCGCCGTTTCATTCTTTTTATTATTCGTGCCAGACAACGTTATGCCCCCTTCCGGCTTTCCAGCTTAATTCTAGGATCAATCAGCACGTAAGCGATATCCGTAAAGAAACGAGCCAACATCAGGAGGATACCATAGAAAATCGTGATCCCCATGATCATAGTGTAATCACGGTTTGTGATACTCTCTACGAATACTTTACCAATTCCCCCGATGTTAAAGATCTGTTCAATTACAACGGAACCTGTGATGATATTCGCTGTCATTGGACCAACATAAGTTACTACTGGTAGAATACCGTTTCTTACAACGTGTTTAAACATAATTGCAGGCCATTTCAAACCTTTGGCTTTAGCTGTTTTGATATAATCTGCATGTAAAACTTCAAGCATGCTCGAACGCGTCAAACGAGCGATAAAAGCAATCGGAGATGCAGATAGCGCTGCAACCGGAAGAACGTAATCCAATGGACCATCAAAGCCCATAACGTTAAACCAGCCTAATTTAGTAGCAAAGAGATACTGCAATAGTGACGCAAGCAAGAAGCTCGGAACAGCTATCCCTATGACAGCCAGGATCATCGTGATATCATCAATGAGTTTACGATGGTAAACTGCAGCAATAAGGCCCAGCAGAACACCCACGATAATGGAGATAACAATTGCAAACACTCCAAGCTTCAGCGAAGCGGTGAATGTTTCGCCGATCATTCCGGCTACATCTCGATTGAGATATTTCATTGAGACTCCGAAATCTCCCTTAATGATTCCACCCATATACTTCAGGTATTGTTCATACATCGGTTTGTCCAATCCATACTTCTGTTCCAGCAAGACCCGAATTTCAGGCGATACTTTTTTCTCAGATGTAAAAGGGTCACCCGGAATAGCCTTCATCAGGAAGAAGGTTGCAGATGCGAGTATGAAAAGCGATAGCAGCATAAATAATAGTTTTTTCAACACATACTTAACCAACCCTTGCACACCTCCACAAACAATATTTTGTATACAAATCGATTGTAGAATTAGACAGAAATAAAGTCCAATCCATTTATCGGAAATTTCAAGAATTATAAGGAAAATCGGTGCACATACAAAAAATCGGGATATATATGGAATTCCACATATATATCCCGAAGTATTCATATTAGACTTCAGAACAACTTATTTCTCTTCCAGATATGCACGAGTGTAGTCAATAGCTCCACTGAAATCAAGTTGTACACCTTTCAGGTAAGGCTTAGTCAAAGATACGTTAGTGTAATAATAGATTGGCATAACGCCCATTTCATCTTGAATCAGGATTTTCTCAGCGTCAGCAAATGCAGCCATACGTGCAGCTGGATCAGCAGATTTTACAGTTTCTTTAACATCTTTGTCATACTGTTCGTTGCTGAATTTGGAATCATTGTTTGTGTTTCCAGTAGTCCACATTTCCAAGAAGTTGTATGGATCGTTGTAGTCAGCAGACCAACCTGCACGAGCTACTTGGAAGTTTTGGTTTTGACGGTTCTCAAGGAATACGCCCCACTCTTGGTTTTCTGTTTTCACATCAACACCAAGATTTTGTTTCCACATGTCAGCAACCGCCAAAGCGATTTTTGCGTGGCCATCACTAGTGTTGTAGATCAACGTAACAGCTGGCAATGTTGTGTAACCTTCTTCTTTCATACCTTCAGCAAGCAATGCTTTAGCTTCTTCAACATTTTCAGTGAAGTAATCGTCTTTGTGCTCATCACGGAATTCGCCGTTTTCACCACGGATACCTGGAGGTACAAAGCCGAATGCTGGAATTTGTCCACCTTGTGTAACTTTGTCAACAATCAGCTGACGCTGAATTGCCATTGCAAATGCTTTACGGATTTTAACGTTGTTAAATGGTGCTTCGTTTACGTTGAACTGATAGTAGTACGTACTTGCAATACCAGTAGCTTTGAACTCGTCCGGCAATTCCGCTTTTACAGAAGGAATTTGGTCGGATGGAATTTCACCGTTAGGTGCACCAGTGTAGTCCAATTGTCCTGATTTGTAAGCTTGCAGTTCGGAAGCACTGCTGTTTGTCAGAGACATATCGATTTCAGCCAATTTAATATCGGCAGCTGCATGGTAACCATCGTTTTTCTTCACAACAATTTTTTGACCTTTAGAGTATTGATCCATTACAAATGGTCCGTTAACGATCATGTTTTTGTAGTCTGTGAAGAATTTGTCATTGGTGTCAGCAGATGCATGTACTGGGTAGTACGTGTAGAATGCTGTCAGACCCAAGAAGTAAGGTGTTGGGTTTTCCAACGTTACTTCCAATGTGTGCTCATCAGTAGCTTTAACGCCTACTTGTGAGAAATCTGTGACTTTAGTACCTTTGTATGTTTCATCTTTGCTGAGGTTGTAACCTTCAGCGCCTTTAATATAGTACAATTGGTATGCATATGGAGAAGCTGTTTCCGGTTTCAAAGCACGTTCCCAAGAACGAACAAAGTCTTCGGCAGTGATTGCATCACCGTTGCTCCATTTAGCTTCCGGGTTCAGGTTGAAAACATATTTCAAACCATCTTCGGAGATTGTCCAGTCTTTAGCTACGCCCGCTTGTTCTTTACCATCAGCATCGATGCGAACAAGACCTTCATACAAGAATTTCAGAACTGTGTTGGTTTGGCTGTCTTTTGCTTGAGCCGGGTCCAACGTAGGAGGTTCAGCTGACAGGTTGATTTTCAGAATTTGATCTTTAGCAAGACCATTTCCTTCGTTTGCAGAACCAGTATCGGTGTTACCTGTGCCTTCGTTTTTCGATCCGCACGCTGCAAGTACGGTACCGAACGCCAAAATCAGCGTCAAAAGGACTAATAGACTTTTCCTTTTCATCTAACACGTTCCCCCTAAATTGATATGGTTTATATGTTTATAGATTATACAACCACCGGTCAAAAAAATCTACATTACTTTTTCAGAAAGTAATGTTTTTTTCAGTTTTCGACAAAATCGACACATTTTTTGCCTCTTATGCGTTATGTAACCTTACATCTGTTGCATGAAGTATCTAAATAATCCAAATAAAGTAAACAAAACATACCCGAAACTCATGATGACGAAAGACATGCGCCATACGGCCCGGAACATTCTACCCCTATCGACCTTCCCTTTTAGTCGATTTTGCGCACCCCCGATGAATCCAAGTGCTACTAGTATGAGTATTAATGTCAGATAAAAACCAAAATTCGAATCAAATGTTAAGTTGAATAACGCTGAAACTGAAAATACAAGAAAAAAAGTGGTTACATCCATTGCCATTCGCAATGCTTTACGTTTGTCTTTTTTCCATACGTACATGCCCCAATAGACAAGAAAGAACGGAAAAAAGGGCAATATGCTCAACACAATAAAAAGTCCCATTAATTCACTCCTTCCGGTTGCATTCCTTCAATCAGATGAAGCAGTATTTCATGTGTAGGTGCAAAAAGGTCCAACTTCTGTGCCATCTTTACAATATGACCGTTAATTGACCTCACTTCTGTACCACGTCCAGCGAGAACATCTGCAAGCATGGAGGAAGTATTCGTGGCAGTAGAACGACAGACCGATATCAGTTGATCCCACATATCCTGATCCAAACATATTCCACTTGCAGAGTAGATTAACAATACTTCATCATATAACTGGCGCATTAGCCTCTTTCGTTCTTCCTTGACGATCAATTCTCCATTAGGGATTCGCCATAGTGCCGTGAGCGGGTTAATGACTGAATTAATCAATAGTTTCCTGTATATCAGCTTATCGATTTCATTCGACACTGTACAGTCAAATCCTGCCTGCTGCAACGATCCCGACAGAGTAAATGTTCTCTTCTCCTCTATAGAGGTAGAAGCTCCTATATGTATGTTGTACCTCCCCAGCCTAGTTTCACCTGTACCTGCACGAGTCACCTGACTTTGTGTTCGCTTCGCACCTTCTGTTGTAACCGCACTACACAGAAGCGACTTTGGCAAAGCTGCTTGAAGTTTTGTAAGATGGCCCATCCCATTCTGAAAACAAGCGACATTCAGCACATGATCTTGTAATGGACTAATCTCATGAATGAAATCATCAATGCTTGTCTGCTTAACCATGAGCAATAACCATTCTCCTGGTTTTTTCTTCCATGTGTCAGTCAGCTTACTTATTGGTTTCGCCTGTAATTGATCCGGTAGAATATGTATTTCCTCGTCTTGTTCCACAATGGTTACTCCATTATGGCTGAGGAGGTCTGCCTGAGCTGTTGTTCTGGTCCAAAATCTGACCTGGTTACCTGACGCCAGCAGTTTCCCGCCATACAAAAGACCAAGTGCCCCCGCTCCTACGATGTCAATGATCATATGATGCACTCCTCTCCGCTTCAGTAGTTTCTCTTCTATTATCTATAATAGAACAAAAACACCAAACTAAAAACCCGTCATACCTGCCGTTGTGTAACGGAGGTGTGGCGGGTTCATACCTGACTTTCACAAATCAAACGTCTGAATTTGTTATTCAATTCGTTCCAGATTCCCGTTGGCATCCATCTTGAAACGTGTCTTAAGTTCCTCTTCTTCTTCGGACAAAAATGCGAGTCTGCGAGCCCGATCCATAATCTGAATCAAAGCTTTGTAGTCGTCATTCACCACACGGTAATCCGTCTGTACTTCATTCACTTCCTTGGAGAGACGGTCATTCTCAAGACGTAGTTCAAGCAATTCATCTTCTTTCTCCCGAAGCTCCTTCTCCAGCATCTTGAGTTGACGACTACTCTCCTGCACCGTTCCCTTCCATTGTCGCAGGAAGCGGATTACTGCATCCATCGATAATGAATCGTCTGAGATCCCATCTGATTTGTACAGATGTTCTTCAGTGTCCAGTGTAGACAGTGCTGCAACCTGCGGTCCGAGCATAGCTGGTTGCTTTCTGAGATAACTTCGTTTTTGTCGTTGTGCCTTGGCGTTACTGATGGCAGAATCATACTTTTTACGTACACAACTGTTCCAGCGAAAACCGCATGCGGCAGATGTTCTGCCTATTTTTTCGCCCACCTCTTCAAAAGCGGCCAATTGTGTACTGCCTTCCCGAATATGACGCAAAGTAACCTCAGCCAATATCAAATCGTCCTCTGTACTCCAAGCATCCTGTCTCACTGCAGTCATGCTATAATACCCTCCTAACAACATCCTAAAATAACCGTCCGCATTACCGGAAGCCCGGTATGTGAATTAGGTATAAAAGCTGCTTCATTCATTCTTATGCCTCTCATAGAGTTCATAGAATTGATTTCATACTAAAATGTATTTCCACATTCAGGCTTGCTCATACGTGACATACGTAAAACATATCCCTCTATACTTACTTTGAGAAAAAAAGAATTCGCTTTCATATCCAAATTTGTTTACACGTTTTTCCTTTCCCGGTATAATGTTGTGTAGACAATCTATGAACGTACTTAGGAGAGGAGGATTTACCGTGGCACGCATGTTTCGGGTACTCGGGTTCTTCACGCTTGCAATTGGCCTGATGGCTTTTGCGGGAGATCTGGTCGAAATGGCTTTGCTTTTTTTCCTGCAGACTGCGTTTTTTGTCATTTTGGGATACTTGAAATTTACCGAGCGAACGTACATATTGCTCTTCTGGGGTTATATGATCGTAACATTCACGGGGTTCAGCTACTGGACCGTATTCGAAATGGGGTTGCCGCTCTAATCCACCTGCAGCATCAAAGTGATCCGATATCTGTCGGGTTGCTTTTTTGTTGTGTTCAGATTAAATGAATGCTTATGGTGTTATGTAACCACTAAGGATATTTCACGTATTTGTTTCATATATTGTCTGGAAGACAACAAGCCTGTACGATTGTCATTTAAGAAGTGGAAAGGAGAATGGATCGGTGAAACGTCAACACGGCATTTCCGCCTTTATATTATGCATCATTTTATTCCTCCAGCTACCTTTAGCCTATGCCTATGGAGAGTCTTCACCTGAGGATACACGTGAGATATTACAAAAAAGTCTATCCATCGTTGAAATCGATCATGAAATCGAACGCATCACCGAAAGGCAGAAGCAGCTGGGTCAACAACACGAGACATTATCCGTCCAGCTGCAGGAACAGGAAGAGCAGATACATATTCAGCAAGATCGGGCCGGAGCTGTAGTGAGGTCCTACTACACAGGAGAACGCGACAGCCTCCTCATGACGGTCCTGGGAGCCAGATCATTCAAAGACCTGTTTGTACTGTATGATTATTACCAGATTATTATCGGACGGGATCAGGCTGTGCTGGACAAGTATCAGGACCGTTATCGCAATCTGCAACAGACTTCTACTCAGATTCGTCAGACTACAACAGAATTAACCGAAATGAAGACTAATCTTCAAAACCAGCGGGAACGTGTAGTCGCCTTGCAAAAAGAAGTGGATGCCCAAATAGCCACCAGCGGAGATGCGGCAGCGATTCAGAAACTGATGGATGAATTAACCCTTTATTGGGAGAATATAGGCATCTATGAGGTGAAACGATATTTCAAAGCATTGGCATCTGCCATGCAGAACCTGCCTGATTTTATCCAAAAACAAAACGGAGGAATATCCACGACTGGAACAACGTATACGATTCGAATTGGGCAGGATGAGCTTAATGCATTTCTTCGTTCCCAAAATTCAATCTTTGAAGACTTTGCCTTTCAGTTTAATCAGGATAAGATTATAGCTTCCGGTCAGCGGGATCAGTTGCAATTAAGCATAGAAGGACATTATACGGTAGAAAATGAACCCCAAAACTCCATTCGTTTTCATGTGGACAAACTTGTATTCAACCAGCTTGAATTACCAGACACCACTCGCCGAATGCTTGAAAAAGAATTTGACCTTGGGTTCTATCCACAGAAAATCCTGTCGTTTGTCAAAGCAACCGATGTTTCAACAAGTGAAGGCATACTGGAAGTAAAACTAGCTATATCCTTTTAAAGAGGTTGAACACGAACTTAACGTTAATTCGTCGTTCTAATACTGTCTACGTATTGATTCGCTGTAATTTCACCCTTTAAGAATTGTTGTACTTTTTTATGAAAACGAGTTATTAGAGCATGACTTTCGGTCGTTGCAGCAGGGACATCTTGGGTGGTCGGGAACCAGGATTGTCCCTTTGTCATGTCATAACGTCCAACGAGTTTCTCAGACTCCATATCCAGCTCCTGTTGCTTTGCGGGCAACCGGTTAACCTGTTGGTACCATTTCAGCTGTGTCGTAGCGGACGTCATTCCTTCAATCCATCTACTGGCCTCCTCAGCCTCAACCGACCCCGCAGTAATAACAAGGCTTCTGGAGTTTACGGTTTCCAAGGTTTCGAAAGAAATCCGCTCCAAAGAATCTTTATCAACTGCACTCGCTTGATCCGCACTTAATAATTGAGATAACAATGATACAACCATCGGTGTGCCGTTCTGGTCAGCAGTTGGAGAGAACTCTGAATTGGTAGACTCCAGCTTAATAAGGGGCTGAATCTGATTCATCAACTGAATCCCCTGCTGAAGATTCCCCGTTTGCGAATCTATCTGTGTTCGTTTAACTTGGTCTGGTGCCATTTTCGGTTCCAAATGATTCAGCCACGCATTTGTCCCGTACATATCATTGATGTTCATTATAATTAAAGGGGTGCCTTCCGCAACGGCTTGTTGAGTAAGTTTGACCCACTGATCTTTATTGCGGGGTAATGACTCCAGACCAGCTCTCTTCAGAAATGAAGATTGTGTAGCCAGAATGTACGGATCAAAATCAAAAGGCATTCCCCACTGATAACCATTCCACTCTGTCATTCCCCGTAACCCAACTACCGTATCTCCTAGCGACTTCGATAATGTTGTTCCGTTTAACGGATACAGGTACCCTTTTTGGGCATAGTATTGCACTTCCTCACTATCAAGCAGAACAACATCACCGTTCTCCCCTAGTGAAAATTCAAGATCCAAAACATGCTTATATGTATCCGGCTTCTCATTCCGAAGATTAATCTCTACCAGCTGGGAGGCAGCAACTTCTTTGGCTATTTTTTGAAAGGCTTGGAACTCTTCATCCGACATGGCCACTACAATCTCCAGCGGAGCTTGAGCATCTTCATTACGGGACGAAGACCCAGGAAAAGCATCCTTCTCCTGATCGCGTTCCTGATTGAGCTGCGAACCTCTAAAGTCAAAACTCGGTGACAAGATCGTTAACGAAAGCAGCAATACCGCGAATAAAACAACCTGATGTCTACGCTTCATTAACTTCCCTCCCTGTTCACCTAGTTTTTTCCTGCAGCAATTATTGTAACAAATAAGTAGTACTCTTGTCCTACCCTGCCGAAAAACACTTTTTCGGATTTTTGCATAATACGAGCATATCGAGTTCTGTGTAATAACGCTTACTTATTTTTTCAGCAAAAAGCCGGCTTCAGGAGCCGGCTTCCATAACAACATTTTCCGGGAAATAAATCCCCTAAATTTTACAATAAATCAGCTGCAAGCTGTGCCAGCTTGGACCGTTCTCCTTTTTCGAGCATGATGTGTCCGCTGATTCCCTCTTGTTTGAACCGTTCCACGATATACGTCAGACCATTACTGGCAGAATCAAGATACGGGTGGTCTATCTGTTCGGGGTCTCCCATCAAAATAATCTTACTGCCTTCACCGACCCTTGATACAATGGTCTTCACTTCGTGGCGCGACAGGTTCTGGGCTTCATCAATAATGATAAACTGTCCAGGTATCGATCTTCCACGAATATACGTTAAGGCCTCCACCTGAATACTGCCAAGCCCCATTAGGATTTTATCGATATCTCCGGCTTTTTTGGTGTCAAACAAAAACTCCAGATTATCATATATTGGCTGCATCCATGGACGAAGTTTTTCTTCCTTCTCACCAGGCAAATAACCGATATCTTTCCCCATTGGAACGACAGGGCGAGCGATCAACAGTTTTTTGTACTTATGATCATCCTCTACCTTAAGCAGACCTGCTGCAAGTGCCAGCAAGGTTTTCCCTGTTCCGGCTTTACCGGTGATGGTAACAAGCGGGATGTCATCATTCAAAAGCAATTCCAGTGCCATGCGTTGTTGTGCGTTACGTGCGCTAATGCCCCAGACATTGTCATTACTGAGGAAAAGCGGCTCCAGCTTTGTTCCCTCTGTGTTCACTTTAAGCAAAGCCGATTTATTGGTTCCCATCTCATCCTTGAGAATGACAAATTCATTCGGATACAACGAATAAGACAACTGTAACGGTTTGATTGGTAAAAAACGATATGTGTAAAACTCATCAATCACTGACGGATGAACTTTTAGGGCCGTATAACCTGGATATAACTCACTGAGTCCTGCCGTCCGATCTGATAAGTAATCCTGTGTGAACAGACCAAGTACATCCGCTTTGATACGCACAAGTACATCTTTACTGACAAGCACGACCTGACGTTCGACTACTTCCTTTTCATTCTCCTCAATCTGATAATTCAGTGCGACAGCCAAAATGCGATTATCGTTGGACACTTCACCAAACATTTCCTGAACTTTCACGAAACTCCGATGATTCAGCTCTACTTTCAGGTTACCTCCATTAGCCAAAGGTACCCCACTGTGCAAGTGACCCAGCTCTCGTAATCCATCTAACAGTCTGGATACATTACGGGCATTACGCCCAATTTCATCGGCATTTCTTTTTTTGGAGTCGATCTCCTCCAGTACAACCGCGGGAATGATTACCTCATGTTCCTCAAAGGCAAATATGGCATTGGGGTCATGCAGAAGCACGTTGGTATCCAATACAAAAATCTTTTTCATTCAATCCCCTCCAAAGCGGCGTCGTTAAAGGCATGAATAGTGTGATCTTTCAGCAGCGGCATGGACAATCATGATCCCATACATAAATGTATTCGACTAGGGCAAAATAATTGTCAACCATTCTGAAAAACTCCAAGAAAGGATGAACATTTATGAAAATATGGGTTTGCACGCTGCTTCTGATCTTTATACTTACAGGTTGCAACAGTTCCACACGCAGCGCTTCGCCGAATCAAGGTACACATGCGAAAGGTTACGGAGGAAATGTAACAACTCAGCAAGATCAAGGGAAAGGATCTCACATGCTCAATGCACAGGAAGATCGGATGAATCCTTCACGTTTGGACCGTCTCAATGAGAATACAGGTGAAGTCCATGATACCAACATTGCGGATGATGCACAGAGTGGCCGGATGCCCAATGAAAAACGAATCAATCACCTTAAAGCCCTTGCCAAGCAAGTAGAAGGTGTTGAAGATGCGAACTGCGTCATACTCGGTAATACAGCCGTAGTTGGCATCGATGTTGATGGTGAACTGGAACGTGCTCGGGTGGGTACCATTAAGTACGCTGTTGCCGAAGCACTTCGCAAAGACCCCGAAGGTATAGATTCCATCGTTACTGCTGATGCAGATGTCACTGAACGAATTAAAGAGATTGGTGAACATATTCGTCAAGGGCACCCAATCTCCGGTTTTGCTTCAGAACTCGCTGACATGGTGGGACGAATTATCCCTCAACTCCCAAAAGACGTCAAAGTCCGTCAAAATCCGGATGAACACATGAATCAAAAACAACAAATGCAGCAGCTGCATTCATCGGACAAAAGACAACAAAAAGCCCAGTGATCTCTCACTAGGCTTTTTTCATGGCAGCAAAAACCTGCTCATCTAATTTCTCAGCAGCACGCTGATCATATATTTTGACATATTGAGGCACAGAGGACAATTGAGCGCCGTAAAACAGAGCATTCCTCACCGCTTCAATTGTAATGTCGAAACAGCACATATTAAATGGAACGTCCAGCAGCGGATCTTGTCTTACTGCAGCACGTCCGTTCACTGCGTACACCGTCTCTTCTCCAAAGACAGTTACCGTAATGAGCGGATTAGTAATCATGTTTTTCACTAAACGTGAACGATGATCAATTGCTACACGAAAAGTAGAAGCATTCTCCGCATAAATCCAGGAGATGGCTGTTGAAGTCGGACCTCCGGATTCTACATCCACAGTGCTCAGAAGCACAAAGGTCTCATTCTTGAATTGCTGTAAAAGAGATTCAGTTAATTGTGTGACGGCTTCGGACATTCAACCAGCCCCCTAACCTTCTTTATGCAATTCTTGTACTTGGTTTATGTTATTATAGCATACCGATTAACGTGCTTCCAATCCCAAAAGAATGAAGGTTATTCGCCTGAAGGTGAAGCCGTTACTTTACCTGAAAGTGTATCTTGTAAAGCCTGCTTGGCATTGGCGAGTTCCGTTTCATTAATATACACATATGGACTTCTCCATTCTCCAGTAACTGGAGTATAATGCACATCCGAAGTGGAAATGTTCCAATACGTCGAGATAAAGTTTTTCATTTGTTCCGATTCCACATCTGTCGTCATATTCTTGTCAACTGCACCAATCACTTTGCTGATCTTTGTAATGCCCCCAAGAGATTTCATCTGATCCAGCATGGAGTTCAGCACTTGGTTTTGACGTTTATTACGATCAAAGTCATTGGATTCATCAGTCTTCGGATTACAATTGGATTTGCGGTAACGAACAAAATCTAGTGCTGTTTTACCATCGAGATGTTGTGCGCCTGCGACCAGATTGATATCCGTACCGTCGGCTGTATCTCTATAACACATATTTTTATCCACAGTCACATCCACGCCACCCACGGCATTGACAGCATCACGGAATGCCTGGAAATTCAGGACGGTTGTATAATTGATATCTACATCCAAATACTTGCCCATCATTTCTTTCATTTGATCCTCTGCATTTTTGCCAGTGGTTTTTTCCTGTGCTTTGAATCTTGGATAATAGGAATTCAGCTTGTTCGACTTGTACCCATCCAATTGAATACGTGTGTCTCGTGGTAAAGATACAATGGTTGCCGTCTTGGTCTCTGGATTCAACGAAGCCACCATAACAACATCCGAGAGATGTGTGCCAGTTTCAGGACGGTTATCTGTGCCTAATAACAGCATCGTGATCGGTTTGGTTGTGGCTGACATCCCGGGAGGTACCGGTTTATCGATGCCTGTATCCACGACTTGATTGTATACCCAGTACGCATATCCACCGCCTACCACAATGGCAATAACCAATAGACTTAAAAGGATTCTGCCAAAAGCATTCATTCTCTTTTTCTTCTTAGGCTGCTTGCCCTTGCCATTCTTCGATCCAGAAGCACCGGATTGCGTTGGTGCCTGTCTCCGTGGAGGCAGTCCGTTCGAATTTGAGTTCATATCTTCAACACCTTTATCACATCTGTTTTTGTCTAAATAAAAGACAACCGCTTTCCCTAAGGAAAACGGATGGTCTGTACAAGACAGGATTTATGAGTTTCGAGCGGCAGCTTCCGCTTTTTTCTTTTGACGACCTTCAATAAAATAACGCACTCTCACTAATAACATCAAACCAACCGCCACCAGCAAACATTGAATGATGGGCAGCTTGTCGATCTGAAAAATAAGAAGCATGAATGTGCCCATCGCCATCAAAATATAGAGAACGATTTCCTTACCAAGTGGCAATTTCTGACGTACCCGAAACACCTTATTATATACGTAAGTAATCAATACAAAGATGACGATGTAGGCTACGATCGGGTGTGATGCGAACCATGCTTGCATGCACAGCCAGCTCCTTTCGTGTTCATGCTAGGATAAGTTAACTGATTGATGGAATTCCCTTTAGCAACTTAGAGAGCCAGTACGTGCATCGTGACCGTTTCGGTCTCAGCTCGTTCTTCTGATCGCTGTTATCCCCAGATTTTTTTGATCCATTTTTCAATGGTAAAATCCGGGGATAAAGGCGAGCGCTTCGCTTCTTCAGAATCGATTCTGATCCCTACACTACTTTAGCTGTACAACCCTCTCGTTACTTGCCGGGCCCATCAAATGCTAACTTATATAGTTTATTTTGTTGTTATTAGGCTTTAGAAGCCATTTTGCGTTGTTTTTCTGCACGCTCACGCTCGGATTTGTTCAGGATCTTTTTACGAAGACGAATAGATTTTGGTGTAATCTCACAATATTCATCTTCATTCAGATATTCAAGCGCCTGTTCCAATGAGAAGATAATCGGGGTTTTAATTTTAACCGTATCATCTTTACCAGAAGAACGAACGTTAGTCAGTTGTTTTTCTTTGCAGATGTTAACAACGATATCATTGTCACGTGTATGTTCACCAACAATCATACCTTCGTAGATTTCAGTACCCGGCTCCAAGAAGAGCGTACCGCGATCCTCAACGCCCATCATGCCATAGAACGTAGATGTACCCGTTTCAGTTGAGATCAACACGCCTTGGTGACGTCCACCCACTTGACCGGATACTACTGGAGCGTAGCTGTCAAATGCATGGTTCATTACACCGTAACCACGAGTCAATGTCAGGAAGTTTGTGCTGTATCCGATCAAACCACGTGCTGGAATCAGGAACTCCAGACGAACTTGACCACTACCTGTGTTAACCATGTTAACCATCTCTGCTTTACGTGCGCCCAGGCTCTCCATTACGGAACCCATGCTCTCTTCAGGGATATCAATCAACAAGCGCTCAACAGGTTCCATTTTCTTACCGTCAACTTCTCTTACGATAACTTCTGGTTTGGATACTTGAAGCTCATATCCTTCACGACGCATATTTTCAATCAGGATACCCAAGTGAAGCTCACCACGTCCGGAAACGATAAATGCATCAGGGCTATCCGTTTCGTCAACACGAAGGGAAACGTCTGTTTCCAACTCTTTGAACAAACGCTCACGAAGTTTACGGGAAGTTACCCATTTACCTTCACGACCTGCGAATGGACTATTGTTCACGAGGAACGTCATTTGCAGTGTTGGCTCATCAATTTTCAGAACTGGCAAAGCTTCCGGGTTGTTAGGGTCGGCAATGGTTTCACCAATGTTGATGTCCTTGATCCCTGCAATGGCAACGATGTCGCCTGCTCCTGCTTCTTCCGTCTCAATACGTTTGAGACCTTGGAAACCAAACAGTTTCTCGATACGTGCAGTTTTACTCTTACCATCACGCATAATAACCGTTACCGATTGTCCTTGACGGATCACACCGCGGTTAACACGACCAATGGCAATACGGCCAAGGTATTCATTGTAGTCCATCAAAGTAACGAGGAATTGAAGTGGTTCTTCAACATTTTCGGTAGGGTGTGGGATATGACTAACGATGGTATTGTAGATCGCCATCATGTTGTCATCTTGTTTGGCAGGATCATTATCCATGCTGGATGTTCCGTTCAATGCGGAAGCATATACAACAGGGAATTCGAGTTGTTGATCGTTGGCACCCAGTTCAATGAACAGGTCCAATACTTCATCAATAACCTCAGTCGGACGAGCCGCTGGACGGTCAATTTTGTTTACAACAACGATTGGTGTCAGGTTATGCTCAAGTGCTTTACGAAGTACAAACTTCGTTTGTGGCATACAGCCTTCATAAGCATCAACAACGAGCAATACACCGTCAACCATTTTCATGATACGTTCAACTTCACCACCGAAGTCGGCGTGTCCTGGTGTATCCACAATATTAATCAAGTAATCTTTATAAGTTATAGCCGTGTTTTTGGCCAAAATCGTAATACCGCGTTCACGCTCCAAATCGTTGGAGTCCATTACGCGCTCCTGTACCGTTTCGTGATCTCGGTAAGTACCGGATTGCTGGAGCAACTTGTCAACGAGTGTTGTTTTTCCGTGGTCGACGTGGGCAATAATCGCAATATTGCGAATGTGTTCTCTTGAATGCATGTTTTGTATCCATATCCTTTCCAATTTCAAATCATATCTACTTAAACTTCCCGCAATTTCGCAGGTTACTCACAAAATAAGCGTCGGTGATATCCCGACGCATGTCTATATCCCTTATATTATAGTTTATTATAGGTAAAAATCAAGATATTTCGCACGAAAAGACCACTGGGAATATTACCAGCCTCTCCCTTGACGTCCTCGTCCAAGTAATAACCAGACTCCACCCAAGATCAAAAGGACAGCAAGTACATAGATTATTCCCGTTTGCAGCAAGGTAAATCCGAATAATATGATGGACACCGCACCAAGGATCAAAGCTGCAGGTAACACATATTCCGGTCTTCGCCGTTCAGCCATTCCATATTCGAGTAACCCTATGGCGATCCCAAGCAAGAATGCTGGCCACAGCCTGCTCATAAGTCCAGCGCCCCAGGTATTCGTTATACTAAATAAAACACCATACACCGTTAGTATGCCGGCAGGAACGAGTGACCACGATGGTGAAATACGCGCATAATATAACGCATGAAGGGCGATGCCTGGCAGCAGGATCAGCAAAGGCCAGAAATTACGACCAATAAATCCAAACACGCCAAACTTGCCAAGCAGAATAATAATTCCCGCTGCTACAATAAATAGTCCAATCGCTTTTTCATTTCTCATCCTCATCTAAAATCACCTCTTATACTATGGCTATGTACTTTATTTCTTCATAAACGATACGCATTCCATGCTGACTGTTGATAATCAAACCTTTAATCATGCTTCTAGTGTATCCGATGTTTCGGCAAAAAACTATACTTTATGTCGCACTTTGCGTGCGTCCTTTACCTGTATTACCCTAAAATGTGCAACTTATGACCAGCCCAATGATTGTTGTATTGACAAGCGTATTATCTCACCACAAAACCGCCTAAACCGGACGGTTCAGACGGTCATATGTTCAAGCTTTTATCCAAAATTAAACTATGCGTTCTTCCGCACAAATTTATGTGCGCCTCCAATCGCAACCACAAGACAAGCCATGGCTACGGGTAGCAGCGTATGCACCTCTGATGCCATACCTCCCAGCCATTCTCCTAACTTGGGGTCTTTCATCACCATCTCACCTGCTGTGAAGGCCAGGATGCCTGATCCAACGAATACAAGAATCGGAAATCGCTTCAACAAACCAACAATTAAGCCGCTCCCCCATACGACGATGGGGATACTGATTGCAATACCAATGACGATCAGAGCCAAATCTCCATCTGCCAAAGCCGCTATGGCCAAAACATTATCCAAGCTCATTACAAAATCGGCAATCAGAATGGTTTGAATGGCTTTCCAGGTCGTAGAAGCTTCTCGAATATGTACTTCATCCTCATTTTGAAGCAGCAGCTTTACTGCAATCCAGAGTAGCAACAGCCCACCTGCCGCTTGGATAAAGGGAATCCCCAGCAATAATACCGCTACAAAGGTTAACACACAACGCAGCAGCACCGCGCCAAAAGCTCCCCACCATACCGCTTTTTTGCGTTGTATTGGTGGCAGATCCTTGCTGGCAAGCGCAATAACAACCGCATTATCTCCACTTAATACCAGATTGATCATTAAAATTTCAGTTAACAGCCATAGTGTATCCATGTCCTCATCCCCCCACATTAACTTGTATGTCGGAGTTGTCCATGCTATTCTTAATGATTGAACCGTATATAAGGAGTGACATATATCATGGAGCTATTTAGTCCCACATTCTGGCTGGCTTTGCTGAACGTTGTCTTTATTGATCTAATTCTGGCTGGGGATAATGCCATCGTCATTGGTCTCGCAGCTCGAAACTTGCACCCTTCCGTGCAGAAAAAGGCGATTCTATATGGAACTGGCGGCGCACTTTTGATTCGAATTTTAGCAACAGTTGTTGTTTTATGGTTGCTTAAAGTTCCGTGGCTCTTGCTTGTGGGAGGCATACTTCTGATCTGGATTGCCTATAAATTATTGGCGGATCAGGGAGATGAACACAATGATGTCCAGGCGGGAACTTCATTGTGGACCGCTATTCGTACCATCGTGATCGCGGATGCAGCCATGGGATTAGATAACGTGATTGCAGTTGCTGGAGCAGCGCAGCAGCATCTCGTGCTTGTCATCCTTGGACTCCTGATTAGTGTACCTATTATCGTCTGGGGCAGTACCCTGTTTATCAAGCTAATTAATCACTTTCCTTGGATTATCTATGTCGGAGCCATTGTTCTCGGGTATACGGCTTCCAATATGATCACTGAGGAACAGCGACTCTTGCCTTACTTTACGGAACATCCGGCATTGCGCATTCTCTTTATCGTTGTGGTTATTGCAGGTGTAGTCTTTGCAGGTTATCGCAAACGCTCCAGCAGTTCCGGCCACAAGGGATCTGGTGGGGAACAGCAGCGCTCCTATTCGTAGGCTAATTTAAACTAAAAATTTCATTCTGAATACAGCAAAGGACTGAACGATATTTCATCGGACAGTCCTTTTTTGCAGTTAACATAGCCCTTATTATGTCAGCCATGCTAATTTTTATTGAGTTTAGAACCAGTCATCCTTCATGCCATTGTCTCCTGTTGGATTCGTTACCACAGAAGTTTCACCGGCGTGCAGCGTGATCGTTTCAGTTTGTTCCACCGCTTGATCCACCCATTCTGACAGATGGCTCATTGTTGATTCTATTTTATCCACAATTCGAAGATTTGGATTGGTTGAAGGTGACTTTGGCACAAAGAGAGTACAGCAATCCTCATATGGCAAAATAGAAATGTCATACGTTCCGATCTGTTTGGACAAGGTAATGATCTCCTGTTTATCCATCATAACCAGTGGTCGCAACAGTGGCAGATCCGTCGCACGACCAATGACATTCATACTCGGAAGAGTCTGACTTGCAACTTGGCCCAAGCTATCCCCGGTGATCAGTGCTAATGCCCGCTCACGCTCGGCAAGTTTGGAGGCAATTCGCAGCATTGAACGTCGCATCAGCGTAATAATCAGATTATCCTGACCCAGCTGGGTAAATGCCGTTTGGATCTCCGTAAATGGAACCAGATGCAGCTTGATTGTTCCCGCATGATCAGCAAGGGCACGTGCCAAATCAATGACTTTCTCTTTGGCGCGCTCGCTTGTGAACGGGTAACTGTAAAAATGTACACATTCCACTTCCAGTCCACGGCGCATGGAAGACCAGGCTGCCACCGGGCTGTCTATTCCACCTGATAGCAGTACCATCGCTTTTCCATTCGTGCCCAGCGGAAACCCACCTACTGCCGGAATGGTTTCGTTGAAAATATAGGTACCCTGATCCCGAATTTCCACTCGCAGTTCAATATCAGGTTGACGAACATCAACACTTAATTGCTGAAACTTCCGAAGGATCGGGGAACCGACCAAATGGTTCATTTCATGGGAGGAGTTCGGGAACTCTTTCCAAACCCGCCTTACATTTACCTTAAATGTGGTGCCTTCTTTGAATTCGTCTTCCCTTTCGTCCATAAACGCAACTGCTGTTTTCACAATCTCATCAAGCTCGGATGGAGTAACTTTAACCGGACTAATCGACATCACACCGAAGACCCGCTTCAGCACCTTAATTAGTTCAATATGTGATTCACCGCCAAGATCCACATAGACACGGCCATATTCTTTGCGAAGGCTCGCTCCTGGATAAGGTTTAAGCAAAGCTTTCACCTGTGTAATGATCGTTTTCTCAAATCGGGCACGATTTTTCCCTTTTAACATAAACTCTCCGAAACGGAGAAGCAGCATATCATATTTCATATCCATTACATCCGCCTTTCGAGGGGCCGCAACTGCGCCACCATCTGATGTAAAGCCTGTTCAAGCAAGGCTACATCTTCTTCTGTATGTTCATCTCCAAGACTAATACGCAATCCGCCAATAGCACAAGCTGCATCTCTGCCCATCGCAAGTAGAGCCCGACTCGGTTCAGCCGAACGCGAAGAACAGGCAGATTGGGTCGATATGGTTACGCCAAGTTGCTCCAAGGTGTGCAGCGCCACTTCTGCCTTCATCCCGGGATAGGAGAAGTGTACAATATGAGGTGCACCCTCTGGGCGACTTATTAATTCAAATTCAGGAATGGCACGTATCGTTTCCATCAATCGATCACGGAGCACCGTTGTACGCCGGGCAAAATCAACCTGATCTTCTGCTGCCATTCGCATAGCCTTTGCCATGCCTACCAGCAAGGCCACGTTTTCTGTGCCTGCTCTTAGGCCTTGCTCCTGTGATCCTCCTGACAATAGTGGGGTAAGCTCTACTCCACTTCGAACATAAAGGAGACCTGCTCCCTTCGGTCCACGAATCTTGTGAGCAGACAGACTGTACAGATCTGCACCCCAAGCGGCAGGTGTCGCCTCCATTTTCCCAAAACCCTGAACACCATCCACATGGAAAAGCACGCGTGGTGCTTTCTTTTTGAGCTGTTTGCCGATTTCTGCAATCGGATGGATGGCTCCTGTTTCATTGTTTACATGCATCAGACTTACAAGCACCGTGTCGGGCCTGATCGCGTCTACAACCTGCTGAGCGTTGACCTCTCCATCGGAATTCACGGGAACTAATGTCACTTCCCATCCCCACTGCTGCAATTGCATAACACTTTCGTACACAGAGGCATGCTCGGTAGCTGTTGTGATGATGTGTCTGCCTCGTGACTGATAACGTAATGCCGCACCTTTTATCGCAAGATTATTACTCTCTGTCGCACCGGAAGTAAATACAATCTCTTCTGGCTTAACGCCGATTGCCGCAGCACATCCAGATCGAGCACGACGCAGCAACTGATCGGCACGCTCTCCATACCCATGGATGGAGGACGGATTACCGAATTGTGTCTCCATAATTTCGGCCATCGTACGAATCACATCAGGATGGGGAGGTGTGGTTGCAGCATAATCAAAATATTTCAAATGAGGTTAGACCTCCCTTATCTCTTCGTTCTTGAACCTACAGTGAGCATTGTAACACGATACCCATACAACACAAAAAGACCAACCGGGAACAGGCGTTTCAAGCGCTTCTGCTCCCACATTTGATCTCATCCTGCCTATCATGTGTTTTCACAAATGTCTATCTGTGAGTTTAGATCACATATTTCGACTGTGCCTTCTCCACCTTGGAGATATAATTCTGTGTTTCTGAAGGCAGACGGTTAAGTACACTCATCAGTTCGCTATCACTCGACACGCCCAGACGTGAAACACGACCGGGTCCTGCATTATATGCAGCAAGTGCCATCTTCACTTCTCCACCGAAACGCTGGAGCTGAAGGGAAAGATACTTCGTACCCGCATCAATGTTCTGGGCAGGATCAAATGAATTACTCACACCCAGCCCTGCAGCCGTGCCATCCATTAATTGCATAAGCCCCTTGGCACCGGCGGAGGACACGACATTTGGGTTAAAATTGGACTCTGTGTCAATGACGGCCTTGATCAATGATTCAGGAACACCGTATTTGACACTTGCCTCGGCAATCAAAGATTCATAATCCGTAGGTACAGATGCACCTGAATCCACGATTCCTGTATTGGATGAAGATAATAAAGACTCAACGATGTTATTGGAGACAGAGGACGATCCTGCCGTATTTATATCTGGATTGTACGTGCTTCCGAGTTGCAGCCACAACAGACCATCACTGGATCTTTTGGAGACCGTCGCGGTGGAATCTGTATTGCTTGTCGAATTGGCACCCGTACCTAACAGCCCGTCCATCACATTTGCGAAATCCACTGTTGAACCAGCATCCGATTGTGATCCACTGGTTTGGTTATTCACATTGGACAATTGCAGTTCCAACAACTGCCGCGATCCGCTTGGATCAATCTGCATGAGTTATACCCACTCCCGTATAATTTAAGCGTATTATGACCTTATTCTACATCGTTTTACAGCAAGGTTCCATTGTTTTCAAAAAAATATATAAATCTCTCCACTTAACCTGCGCATATACGAAAAAAACCTTCTGTAATTCACCGTATTTGGGTGAGAACAGAAGGCTTTTGAATGAATCATTTTACACGTTAACGAGCGAATGGAATCATGAAAAAATAACTCAGCGTAGCTACAACACCCAGTCCAATGGACCAGGCTCCCGCTGTCTTACGACCATTCACATAGGCATAGTAACCCAGTACAGCTGCGGCCGGTCCAAGTACGATTGACCACATAAACAAAGACGCGATCCCGAAGGCAAGTCCCATGTAACCCGCAACCTTGCCTGTTGATTCCATGACCCGGTCTGCCTCATGCTTCTCAGGTACAGGCTCTGCCCGTTCGGTACCTCCAGTTCTTACGACAGTCGGAGGAGCGACCTCTGCCCCGTATTCTTCCCGATGTGCTTTTCTGGGATAATCGACGCGCATACGCTGTTTTTCACCGTCAACATTGATTTTAGGGCGATCCTGCAAATTAAACTTATTATCGTCATTTTTCATTGGGAAGCACCTCCGTTATGAATAGGGATGACTGCTCACTTGGGTTTGAACGTGTGACAGCATGTTGCAGAGGATGTGCGTGCATGATCATGGTGATCGGAGTCAAATGTCTCACCGGCAAATTCCTCATGCAGACGACGGGTGGCATGTTGGTCGATGTCAATCATGATGGCATCAGCGTGGCAGAAGTTGTTCTCTCCCCAAAAGTTGCAGTTGGAGACGCTGCATTTGACAATTGGTTTGTCTTGGCTCATTTTTTATCACCTCGACTACTATTGTCTCCCCGCCACAAACCTGATATTCCCCGTCAAAATGCCAGATGATGACATGATCACACCTCGTCTGATTCTCACTAAAAACACAAAAAAACCGCCACAAGGGCGGTTTCGTCCAATTTCATATTCAGGTTTAAACGTTAATTAGGCGTGATTCCGTTGATTTTGCATACGGCGCTGAGTCAGGTAATCACTTTCATAATATGCCAGATCATCGCGCAATTCTTCGTACGTTTTGGAAACCTCAAGAATGACATCCCGTACTGCACGGATTGGCTTGTCACGGAAACGAATGGCATCTTGTCCTGTGTAAGCGTATCTTCCGTCTTCGGAATAACATTCATTTTTGGGATAGAAAAAGCTGTTTACGCATTGGTGATACGTATTATAAAGAGCCTTTTCGGCAAAATCGACATCAAAGTTGGCACGACGCAGCACAACGCCAAGTTTTTCGTAAGAAACTTCAGAAAAAACGAGCAAATGACGGAGATCTGAAAGAAATCCTTTGTAGAAGGCTGTTGATTCTTCCGTCTGATTCTGATCCAGTTCAGGCAAAGCATTCTCATTCAAAAAATTTTCAATCCGATCGATAGCCGGTTTTAACTTTTCCCTAGTTGACTCACATGTTTTCTGTACATTGGCTGCTGACATAAAGGTAGCTCCCCCTTAAATAAGTCCTTACATATAGGTCGGCCAACGGTGGTTTTCCCCTGACCTTTGAATTCTCAGCTATAATCCTACCATAAAAAGATGACGAGCGGTATCCCTTAATCATGCTTTCCGCTTCTGCCGTTAAACATGCCTATTATACGCAGTTAGACTCGAACCCGCCTGCATAAAAATATCCGCTTTTTCTAACGATAGATATGACCAGTGACAACGACGAAGCACTGTTAATGATTGTCCAAAATGAACGAAGGAGGTTCCATCCACCATGTCCAGACCGAAATGGATTAACTGGGCCCTTGCAGCTGGTGCAGGAGCACTCGCTCTGACACTCCTGCTTCCAACATCCAATCGTCCCGAACCTAAGCCAGGTGCCCTGTCTGACTCTGCTCATGAGGAGCACACGAGTAAACAGCGTCTGAAAGTGCAGGATGTCAAAGCAACCGATCTTCTGACCCGTATGGATGCCAAGCAACATCTCAGTATCATGCTGGAGAAAACCGCCACAATGAATGCTGCGCAGGTTAGCCGATATGTGAATGATCTCCAAAATTCACATGAACATATCAGATCCATTCATCTCATGAATACCAATGGCTCTTTTAACAAGCCCTTTGATCACGCCTCCACACAAGGAAGCAAGTTGGAACAACAGAAGCTTCAACATTCGCTCAACCTTGCCAAAAAAGCGGTAAACAAACGTCAAAGTTTTGAATCCTCTTCTTTTCCTTTGGGAAAAGAAAAATATTTTGTTATGGGGCAACCCTCCAAAGATGGCAAAAGAGCTGTAATTGCCTTGTTCAGTCAGAACGTATTAAATGCTGTTGAACAACATCAGCGCAAAAATCTGCGCATGATCCCTTATCCGCGTGAGGGTAAATTCAAAATTGAGTCTGTTCACCCGGATACGCTTAACGAAATCACAGTAAAAACTGGACATGATAATGCAAATGCCAGTCATTTTTATGAAAATGAAATCGTCATCCGTTTTCGCCAAGATCCCGGTGAACGGGATATGCGTATCATTAAATCCGATCTGAGAGCGCAATCTGCGCGCAAGCTGGGATACACGTATGTTTTTCGGTCAGAACATATGAGTTACAAACAATTGCATAGTTATTTCGAAAGCAAATGGAATCCACTCTATATGGAGCCCCACTATATGTATTTAACCAATGATACTGTAACTGAACAAACAGATGTAACGATACCCAATGACATTTTGTTCTCCGATTATCAGTGGAACCTGCCTGCGATTGAGACAAACAGAGGTTGGAATATTACCAAGGGAAACAAAGATGTCATCGTAGCAGTAGTTGATACGGGGGTTGATATGAATCACCCTGACCTGAAGGGCAAGCTCCTTGAAGGTTATAATGTGGTCGAGCCCGGAAGCCAACCTATGGATGATGTGGGACATGGAACACACGTTGCAGGCATTATCGGCGCTATTGTCAACAATAACGAAGGCGTGGCAGGCATGAGCTGGTATAACAAGGTACTACCCGTTAAAGTACTCGACAACTCAGGTTCTGGTACCACATACGCCGTTGCCGAAGGCATCATCTGGGCAGCCGACCATGGAGCCAAAGTTATCAACATGAGTCTGGGCAATTATGCTGATGCGCAATTTCTTCATGATGCCATTAAATACGCTTTTGACCGGGATATCGTCCTGATTGCAGCCACGGGGAACGATAATACCGAGCGTCCAGGATACCCTGCTGCTTATCCGGAAGTATTTGCCGTATCTGCTACGGACCCGGATATGAGCAAAGCTTCCTATTCCAACTACGGGGACTATGTGGATGTGATGGCTCCGGGGTCCAGTATCGCCAGTACCTATCCAAACAATCAGTATGCGGCCTTGTCTGGAACGTCCATGGCTAGCCCTCATGTAGCCGCACTTGCAGGTTTGATTCGTTCGTTGAACCCGGACTTGACCAACACGGAAGTGATGGATTTGATGCGCCAAAGTGTTATTGACCTCGGTGATCCGGGTCACGATAAGTATTTCGGCTATGGTCAAATCGATGTCTATAAGGCACTGCAAGCCGCATCAGGCAACAGCGCTCCTTTGCAGTTCTGGCCGCAACATGTCAGACAACAAATGGATAATACGATGAAAAAGTATACGCAGTAAGCGTAATGAGGATAATCTGTAAAAAATACAAAAGCAGCTGCGCCCCGGGGCGTACGCTGCTCTTTTTGGTTTATATCCAATTCCCCGGGGCACCCGCTGCGATTAGCGTTTGCGAGAAGTTGTGCGGGCTTTGCTTGATTTTTTCACGGATTTTTTCTTCGGATTATGGCTGGATACATAACAAGGGTCTTCTTCTTTGACAACAACAGGATACATGTGGTGATGAATCGGAACACAGTGATGTTTTTTGATCACTTCAATCGGGTGGATTACAGGCACGATTTGTGGGATGTAATAATCCTCAACAACCTGGATCGGGTCACAGACAATCGGGCAAAGCGGTGGACAGTAATGGTTCATTTCAAAACCAACTCCCTTTCTGGTGATACTATAACCTATTGCAACAGATCGAAAGTGGATTGGATGTATGTCCATAGTCCGAAAAATTATATGAGCGGTAGCCTGTCCGCCACTGTCCCACCCTGCCCAGGTGTTACTCTGTCAATGACTTGGCACAGTACACGAAGTCCCTCACACAAAAGCTCAACGTTTGTTACCGTGAAGCAGATACGCAGACTTGGTGTATCCATCTCCCCTACATAACAGGCTGAACCGGGGAGGAAAGAGACCCCTGCAGCAAGTGACTGATGATGCAACTCACGCATATCTAAGTTACTTGGAAGTTGGAGCCACAGATTGAGCCCTCCCTCTGGCAAGCGCCATTGCATGCCCATAGTAGCATGCTCTTCCAGCACTTCAGATGCTGCGCACAAGCGAGAATACAATTCATCCCTCAATCGGGATACATAGGCACCGTACTGATTCTGAATGAAAGATTGCAGTGCCTTTTGTGTAAGCAGCGGACTCCCCAGATCGGCCGTAGATTTCGCGGCCACAAGCCGGGTCAATACACTTCCGTCTGCGATGGCGCAGGCTATACGGCAACCGGGAGACAACACCTTGCTGAAGCTTTTGATATATACGACATGACCTGTCCCATCCATCGATTTAATGGAAGCCGGGGGAGGGTCCCGAAAATAAAGATCTGCAAACGGATCGTCCTCCAGAATGAGGCAGTGGTAGCTTTGCGCGAGATTAAGAAGTTGTGCTCGTCTTCTTGCACTCATCGTGATACCTGTTGGATTGTGATAGGTCGGGATCGTATAGATCAGCTTGGGCGGATAGGTATCACATAATCGGGTCAACAGATCAATACGCATGCCTTCGTCATCCATCGGGACCGTAATGATCTTCGCGCCTCTACTCGTAAATACATCAATGGCTCCGGTATAGCTTGGTGCCTCCATGTATACAACATCACCAGGTCCGACAAAAGTCCGTGCCACAAGATCGATCCCCTGCTGAGCACCACTTGTAATTAACATGCGTTCAGGTGCAGCCTGTAGTCCACGCTCGGCAAAGTGTTCGGCCAAGATCTGTCTAAGCTCCCGATCCCCCTGAAAAGATCCGTAAGCTGCCATACGCTCTGTATGATCAGAGGAGAGTCGGTAGGCGCTGTCGATAATCTCTCGTGTAGGCAACAGTTCAGGCTGAATCGCTGACATATGAAGTTCATACCGCACTTGAGGTGACGTATCAAAATGTCTCCAGAGCTGGGCTCGCGGTAAATAATCCACCAGTGCCATCTGCCAATTCCATGACGTACTGGATTCACTGTTGGCATTGTTTCGCTGCGTTCGGTCCACATCCTCCATCTGATCCACGTTCAATGTACCTCTCACATAACAACCTTTCCCCTGGGAGCAGGTGATCAATTGAATCGCTTCAAGTTCAGCATATGCTTTGGATACAGTGACCAGGCTGACACCCAAATCCGCGGTCATTTTACGAACAGAAGGAAGTCGGGTTCCGGGTTCAATGAGTCCTGATCTGATGCGATCGGCAATCGTTAGCGCAATCTGCACGTACAATTTGGTACTGCTTCCCCGCTTTAATTCAATATGCATATGTGCTCCCCCAACTGTTATGATCTTCATTTTACTGTTATAGTGTAGTCCGTCTATTATAGTTTATAATATCAGTATAACAGTGAATAACAGGAGATGAGAATAACATGAGTATCCCTTGGTCCAAAATGGCACAAAACACCCCGTCCTCTGTCGTTCGCGACATGCTCCAGGCCGCTCAGGCACCTGGAATGATCTCTCTAGCCGGTGGATTACCCGCCCAGACTTCATTCCCGCTGGAAGCCATCCGCGTTGCATATGAAAAAGTATTTATGAGCGGAGCAGCCGCTCTTCAATATGCGGAGACTGAGGGTTACCGTCCTCTTCGCGCCAAAATCGCTGAACGTCTTGAATCCAAGGGCATTCCCGCTTCACCCGATCACATGCTTCTCACTACGGGTTCACAGCAATCCATCGACTTGGTTTGCCGCATCCTTCTCGACCCGGGTGACCGCGTATTGGTTGAATCACCAACCTACCTCGCTGCTCTGCAAGTCATTCATTCCTATCAGGCTGAATCTCACGGCGTAGCCTGTGATGATCACGGCATGTTGCCTGAATCTCTGGAGGAACAGCTCCAGTTGCATCGTCCAAAACTTGTCTACATTAATCCCACGTTCTCCAATCCTACGGGAAAAGTATGGTCGCGAGAAAGAAGACAGCAGGCTGTGGATCTGTGCCGCAAGTATGGAGTACTCATTCTGGAAGATGATCCCTATGGTGAAATTCGGTTTAATCCGGAGCAATTGGATGTCCCTGCTCTTGCAGAACTGGATGCAGTATCCTATGACGGCCCTTCCAACGTTATCTACACCAGTACATTCTCCAAAACGGTAGCACCTGGCCTTCGTACGGGATGGATTCTGGCCGCTCCCGATATTGTCAAAATGGCAGCACGAGCCAAACAAGGTGCCGACTTGCACTCCAGCAGCATTGACCAAAGAGCGCTTCATGCACTGCTTGAATCTTTCGATCTGGATGCGCATATCCGCCATATTTCAGAGGATTACGAACAACGCATGAAAACATTGACTACTCTTATGGCAGCCAAAGCTTGGGAAGGCATCTCGTGGAATTCACCACAAGGTGGTATGTTCTTGTGGCTGCAATTGCCTGAAGGCATGCTTGCAAGCAATCTGTTCACTTACGGTATCCAGGAGAAAGTGTGCATTGTCCCTGGTGATTCCTTCTATGCAGGTACACCAGAGTTAAACCGCATGCGGATCAACTTTACTCATACGGACCCTGAGCTCCTTCCGGAAGCCGTGGAAAGAATGGATCGCGCCATCCAACGTTGGCATGCTTCCTTAACATCGGACAGTGTTGTTACACTGTAATGAACTGTCATAAACGTTTGACTATTCCATTAGCATATGAAGATTAATAACTTGATATGAGAAACAAAAATAAGGCGGCAGGCCCGAGAATATCGGAACTGCCGCCTTATTTTTATAGAACCTGTTATCAACAGGAGTTAAGTTTTTTTAGATGTTCATGGGTCCTTCTGATCAGTCAGGCCATCGGATAATTCATACGAGTTGTCCTCGACTGATAGGTGGACTACATTGTGTTGCAATAGTGTTGTTGTTGCAGTTAGGAAAGCTTACCGTAAGCCGGGTTCTGTGCTCTTCGTGGTTCATACGGGAACTACCCTCCCACCAGAAGCGACAATCATCTATCTAGGCCATACATTGCTGCACAGCTCAAGCGACCAACCTAGACACACCTCGGGCTAAGGTTGCCTCCTCCGAAGAGGCGGCTGTGTCCCATTAGGTCTTGCTCCAGATGGGGTTTACCAGGAACGAAGTCACCAGCGTTCCTCGGGGTCTCTTACACCTCGGTTCCATCCTTGCCTGTGCCGGAAAATCCGGCCATCGGCGGTCCATTTCTGTGGCACTATCCTTCAACTCGCGCTGACTGGACGTTATCCAGCATCCTGCCCTGTGGAGCCCGGACTTTCCTCTCGTGGCAACAAAGGCCACCAGCGATTGTCTGTCAAGCTTTCCGAACAACATTACATAGTATACAGGCATTTAGGTTCCCAGACAAGCTTAATATTACTGGGAGCTGCACAGCAACGGTCTTTTTAGATAAACTGGAACACTTCCGTATTTACCTCAGAAGCCGTAACTTGCGTATCATATCGTTTCTCTTCCAAACGGGAACGAAGCCAATCCGCTGTTTTCGGTTTCATAATCTTCTCGGAATTATGTCCCGGGTCGATGATACACATACCTGCCATTAACGCATCATGAGCCGTGTGATAATCAATATCTCCGGTCACAATAACATCCGCACCTTTGAAGCGGGCAGTCAGCGCGTAACGGCTGCCAGAGCCGCCAAGAACCGCTGCTTTTTTGATCTGCTTGTTCAGATCTCCTACTACCCGCACATGAGGCACATTGAATTGGGTCTTCACGACCTCCACTAGCTCACCTAATGTCTTAGGATCCCTAAGGGGTCCCAAGCGTCCCAGACCGAGCGTACGGCCCTTTAAATCCATTGCATAGAGGTCATAGGCCACTTCCTCATATGGATGAGCCTTAAGCATCGCCTGAACAACCTTACTTCTCAGACTTTGGGGTACGATGGTCTCAATACGCATTTCTTCCACACGTTCCATCTGCCCTTGGGTACCGATAAACGGTTGAGTCCCTTCACCAGGTACAAATGTTCCTGTACCTTCCGTGTTAAAGCTGCACTTGTTGTATTGACCGATACTCCCCGCTCCGGCTTCCAGAATGGCCTGAAGAACCTGTTCATGATGGGTACGAGGCACAAAGACAGCCAGCTTGTACAGATGATCTGTGTGTACATCTTCCAGCGATTCTTTACTCTCGATGCCAAGTGCATCGGCCATCCAGTCATTCATCCCACCCTCGGCCACATCCAGGTTTGTATGACTGATATAGACAGCAATATCATGCTTAATCAGCTTTTCATACAATTTACCCATAGGTGTATCTGTACTCAGTGACTTAACCGGACGGAAAATGATCGCGTGATGAGCGATAATCAGGTTGGCACCGATACGAATCGCTTCGTCCACCACCTCATCCGTCACGTCCAAAGCTACTAACACGTGACGGATTTCTTTTTGCAAACTGCCAAGCTGGAGACCAATGCGGTCATCCGGTACAGCCAGATGTTTGGGAGCGAGTTGCTCCATCAGTTGAATTACAGTTTGACCTTTGGCAAACATGCCAAAACCTCCTTCAAGTTTGCGATAAGACGCTCTACCTCAGCCGCCTTGTCCCGGGAAGAATCCTGATCGGATTTGGAGATGGAGTTAACAACCCCTTGCAGTTTGACGATCTCACTTTCCCATTTGGAAAAAAATACATCCGTCGGTCGATCAACCAAATAAGGCCCCATCCGTAGTAGCAAATCTTCCGTCAATTCTGTCCCGCCTTGAAGCGGACGTGCACGATACACCTCTACATTGGCAATCGGGCTTACAGATTGTGGCATCGCCGTTATAATCTCATAAATCTTGCCATCTTCTTCGAGCAACTGTTCTGCTACAACCACCCAGTGATGCTCCAGTAACCAGCGTCTGAGGATATCCTCACCCACATTTGGTTGCAAAATAAGTAACTGGACTCCTTCCAGTTTGGATAAACCTCTATCCAAAATAGAAGCAATCAAGGCACCGCCCATGCCTGCGATGGTGATGACATCCACTTCACCCGCAGAGATCACATCAAGACCGTCTCCACGACGCACCGTGATTTTTTCTTTCAGGCCAGCATCACTGACTTGTTTGCATGCAGCATCATAAGGGCCAGGATTGACTTCCCCGGCTACTGCACTTGCAGCTTTCCCACTGCGGATTGCGGCTACTGGCAGCAACGCGTGGTCTGAACCGATATCAGCCATGCGGCTGCCATCGGGAATTTGATCATGTATTCGCTGTAATCGATTCGAAAGTTTCATGAAGCACCTACACCATTCATTTAATTTATTGATTTGCATTGAACAAGGAAAAGCGATAAAATAAAATCCAATAAAACATTTCAAGGATGAATTTCCAAAACCAAGAAATCAAGACGTTTAAATTAAAAATAAAGGAGACCCCGCCGCCGCTAAAGCGTCTTGCGGAAAGTCTCCCATAGTTCGATTATTCGAGGAAATCCTTGAGTCGTTTACTACGACTCGGGTGACGCAACTTACGAAGAGCCTTGGCTTCGATCTGACGAATACGCTCACGCGTAACACCAAATACCTTGCCGACTTCCTCCAGCGTTCTCGTCCGTCCATCATCCAGACCAAAACGTAGACGAAGCACGTTCTCTTCACGTTCAGTCAGTGTATCCAATACATCTTCGAGCTGTTCTTTCAGTAACTCATACGCAGCAGCATCCGCCGGAGCAAGTGCTTCCTGATCCTCAATGAAGTCACCCAGATGGGAATCATCTTCCTCACCAATCGGTGTTTCCAGAGAAACCGGTTCCTGTGCAATCTTCGTAATTTCACGAACTTTCTCTACACTCAGATCCATCTCAGCAGCGATTTCTTCTGGTGTCGGTTCACGCCCAAGTTCCTGCAACAGCTGACGGGATACCCGGATCAGCTTATTAATCGTCTCCACCATGTGCACAGGGATACGGATTGTACGCGCCTGGTCAGCAATAGCACGAGTGATCGCTTGGCGGATCCACCATGTAGCATACGTACTGAACTTGTATCCTTTTTTGTGGTCGAACTTCTCAACCGCTTTGATCAGACCCATATTACCTTCCTGAATCAAATCAAGGAACAACATTCCACGTCCAACGTAACGCTTGGCGATACTGACAACGAGCCGTAAGTTAGCTTCAGCCAGACGACGCTTGGCTTCTTCATCCCCGTTCTCAATCCGTTTAGCCAGTTGTACTTCATCATCTGCCGACAACAGTGGCACACGACCAATTTCCTTGAGGTACATACGGACAGGGTCATTGATTTTGATACCTGGCGGCAAGCTCAGATCATCATCAAAGTGGAATTCGTCCTCTCCCTCTCTGGTGTTGTTCTCGGAATCTTCACTAGGACGAAGTGTAACCTCTTCATTATTTTCATTCACTACATCGATACCCAGATCGCTCAGTTGCTCATAGAACTCATCCATTTGCTCTGCATCCTGCTCAAAAGGAGAGAGTTTCTCTATAATTTCCTTGTAATTCAGCGAAGCTCTTTTCTTACCTGATTCAATCAATTGATCTTTAACCTGATCCAGTGTCAATTCTGTTTCTAGTTCAGTATGCTGATCATTCGCCATAATTCGACTCCCTCCTCCCTAGAAACATCTAATCATCAGACGTTCACTGTCTCTCTAGGGCAATCATTTCAATTGCAATCTGTGCCGCGCGTACAGAATCACCTGCCCGCTCTGCAGCAATCATTTCTTCTTTTTTCAAATCGTACTCTTTCTTACGCGGATGCTTCAGCACTTCCCTGATGCAATCATCGAGCATTTGAATACTCCATTCACCTGGACCATCCATCATCGAGATTGAACTAACCGTCTTTTCCAGGCGATCGTCATGCAGTGAAGACATAAAACGGCTTGTATCCGACGGTTTGCCTTGCGCATAGTAGGCATATAGATAAGCAGCAATAGCTGCATGATCATCCAAGTTAAAAGCTTCACCAAGATGCTCATTCACGTACTGGGCAGCCTCATCATCCTGCAACATCCAGGCAATCAGTTTGCGTTCGGCAGCGTGATAAGCCGGCAACAGATTGGGTGTAGGCACCTGCCTATTTTGTTGCCTACCATTATTCCACCTTTTCGGGTTATTATCCCCAAACTGGAGGTTATTTTTCATCGCCTCCCGTTCTTCATTACACTCCTGCTTCAATGTTTCGAACGATACGTCCACTTCTGCAGCCAGTTCACGAAGATACACTTCCCTTTCTGTTGGAGAAGGTAAGGGTGCAATCAACTTTACTGCTTCTTTCGAATAGGCGATTTGTCCGCCACCCTCTAGCAGTATATGGCTTTTTTTTAAGTTTATAAGTTTAAATTTTGTAGTTGTCACGGCACCGTCCACAATCTGGTTTCGGAACCGTTCACCACCATGCTTCCGGATAAAATCATCCGGGTCAAGTCCCTCGGGAATGAGAGCCACTTTGACCTGCAATCCAGCTTCCTCAAGAATAGGGAAGTTTTTGAGTGCAGCAGCCTGTCCTGCTCTGTCGCCGTCATAACATATGATGACTTCGTCGCACATCCCTTTGAGCATCAGTGCCTGATTCTCGGTTAACGCAGTGCCCATTGCCGCTACACCATTCTGGATATCCTGGTCCCATGCGGAGATGACATCACCATATCCCTCGAACAAAATGGCTTGTCTTTGTTTGCGAATTGCATTCTTGGCATGATGCAGATTATAGAGAACACGGCTTTTGTTAAATAACCGGGTTTCCGGTGAATTTAGATACTTCGGTTGCCCATCTCCCAATATGCGTCCTGCAAATGCAATCGGCTTGCCGCTCCTGCCATTAATCGGGAACATAATCCGGTCTCGGAATCGATCAACATATCCCTGACCTTCATTTCGGGGTGACAGAAGTCCACCCTTTTCCATCTCTTCGAGTGGATAGTTACGTTTCTCAAGAAATTGTACCAGTGTGTCCCAACGATTTGGTGCGAAACCAATCTGGAACTGGTCAATCAACTTGTCGCCAAAACCTCTTGAGCGTAAATACTCCATGGCTGACTTGCCGTGCTCTGTATTTTTCAACAAAAAATGATACAGCTTCGCGGTAAGCTCATAAGCCTCCAACAGACGTTCTGTCTCCGGATTCACATGAGCAGATTCACGCCCTTGCCAGTCCCCCATAGAGATGTGACTTTCTTCCGCCATCGTTTTGACAGCCTCGGGAAAGGATAACCCTTCGATTTCCATCCTGAATTTGATGGCATTTCCGCCCGTGCCGCAACCGTAGCAGTAGAAAATTTGTTTCTCAGGTGTAACGGTGAACGAAGGCGTCTTCTCGGAATGAAAAGGACAGAGGCCTTTCATATACTTCCCCTGTTTGGTCAGATGCACAAATCGGCTCACCGTATCGACAATATCATTCTGCTGTAACACCGATTCAATAATACTTTCGGGTATACCGCCTTGTCCGGTACTCATCTCTGGCCACCTTCATCTCTTCAACACGTAAATATAATTCGATAAACTTACACATTCTCCTGCAAATCTTTTAAAAGTTTTGTCAGTTTATGTTGAAACATTTCTCGATCCTGCTCTGTGAAAGGCTTTGGGCCTTTCCCGTAATGGCCTCTTTTTCGTGCTTTGGCCGCAGTATGACGAGAATCCAACATGAAATCAATGTCACGATCGTTGAACTCACGACCACGAAAGGACAAAACATAACAACGTTTGCCAAGCGCAAGTGCCGCAAGTCCATAGTCCTGAGTGATAACCACATCATATGGCTTAATATGATTAGCAATATACAGGTCTGCGCTCTGATCACTGCGATCCACTTGCACGGTTCGTACCCCTTCTCCTCCTTGAAGCAAATGATCAAATGAAGAGACTAACAATACGGGGATGTTGAAAAGGCGAGCTGTTTGCGCAATCTCGGTTTTGACCGGGCAAGCATCACCATCCACAACAATGTGGCGTATATTTAACTCACTCAAACCCAGACCACCCGGTTTCATAAAATAGCTGCATATTGTTATATACGACCCCGGCCAGGCAAAATCCTTCTGCCGGAACGAGGGAAATCAAAGGCTAAAATACGGAGCGGTTGTCAAAAATACAATTCACAACCCGTTCCGTATATTTATACCCTCATATATCCTTCTTTAATACTGAATTTTAGCTTTGCGCCAAGTCTGTGGAAAAGGACTCATGAAATTCGCCCAATTACCAAACCAACTTGGAAAAATCAGCAAATCCTTTCAAGTCACGATCAATAGCCGCGAGTAAGGCAAGTCGGTTCGCCCGAACAGCTTCATCTTCAGCCATAACCATGACCGAATCGAAGAATGAGGTAATACCATCCTTCCAGGCAGATGCAATAGCCAGTGCTTCAGCAGCATGATGCTGAGTCAACGCCTGACGATATTCTGCATTCGTTTTGCTCCATGCCTCATGTAACTGACGTTCTCCATCTTCTGTGAACAGTTCTGGATGTACGGAAGCATTGGATGCTTTGGCCGCCAGATTACCCACACGGTTGAACGATTCAACCGTTGTTTTGAATGCGTCTCCTGTCATAACAGCCGCCATCAACGCTTCACCTTTTGGTACAACAGCGCTGATATCATCGAATCCGGAAGAAATTACGGCATCCACTACGTCGTAGCGAACTGTTTCGGACAACAATTTTTTCACACGAAGACCAAAGAAGTCTTGCAGATCTTTACGAACCTCTTCATCTGCACGTTTCAACAGGTTCATCTGGGCATGCACTTGAAGTGCTACTCCGAACACGTCTGACAATGTCAGCGGAAGCTTGTGATCCAGCAAAATCTGTACAATACCTGCAGCCTGACGGCGCAGCGCATACGGATCTTGAGAACCCGTTGGAATAATGTTGATGGAGAAACAACCCACGATTGTATCCATTTTGTCCGCAGCACTCACAATGGCACCAACAAGAGAAGCAGGGGATTGATCTCCAGCGAAACGTGGCTGATAGTGTTCAAATACCGCTTTGGCCACTTCTTCTTTTTCGCCAGCTTTACGAGCGTAATCCTCACCCATCACACCTTGCAGTTCCGGGAATTCTCCCACCATCAGTGTCACCAGATCGAATTTGCAGATATCTGCTGAGCGGCTAACGGATTCAGCAACATCACCGGATACTTGCAGTTTGGTAGCAAGTCCATCGGCAATCTTGCGAATACGACGCACTTTATCTCCAACCGTTCCCAATTCTTCCTGGAAGACGATACTTTCCAGCTTCGACAATGCATCCTTAATCTGTAGCTTCTGATCTTCCTCATAGAAGAACTTGGCATCAGACAGACGTGCACGCAGAACTTTTTCATTCCCTTTGGCAATAACGTCCAGTGAATCACTTCCACCGTTACGTACCGTCACGAAGAATGGCAACAATTGTCCTTCATTGTCCAGTACAGGGAAATAACGCTGATGCTCACGCATGGAAGTAATCAATACTTCTTGTGGAATATTCAAGAATGAGGAGTCAAATGTCCCGAACAATACGGTAGGTGTTTCCACCAGGAACAGAACTTCCTCCAGCAAGTCTTCCTTAATCGCGATATCCCATTTTTTCTCCGCAGCCAGTGCCTGAATCTGGGATACAATCATCTGTTCACGTTCCTGGATATCAGCAATGACATGTTCGGAACGCAACACTTCCACGTATGAAGACGGAGTGGAGATCACAGCCTCCTTACCGAGGAAACGATGTCCGCGAGTTACATTACCCGACTTAACACCTGTCACTTCCAGATCGATAACCTCACTGCCGAGCATAGCCACAATCCAGCGGATTGGACGTACAAATTTGAAATCATAGGAAGCCCAACGCATGAATTTTGGGAACGTCATGGCATGTAATACAGAAAGTAATCCTTCGCCAACTACAGAAGCCGTCTCCACACCTTTGCTGCTCTTCGTTGCATAGATATATTCGACACCGTTCAGTTCCTTGAACGTGAACTGGTCCGGTTCAACACCTTGACTGCGGGCGAATCCGAGTGCAGCCTTGCTCCAATTGCCACTGTCGTCCAGGGCAATTTTGCGTGAAGGACCTTTCACTTCTTCCTCGATATCTTCCTGCTTTTCAGCCACATTGTGAATCAAAACAGCCAGACGGCGCGGTGTAGCATATGCATTCACTTCACCATAAGCAATGCGGGATGCGTCAAGCCATTTCACGACACGCTCTTGCAGCTGTGCGATTGCTGTGCGCATAAAGCGTGCAGGTACTTCTTCCAACCCGATTTCGAACAATAGATCCTTAGACATGCTCGGCTCCCCCTTTCTTGATCAGCGGGAAGCCTAGCTTCTCACGCTCTTCCATATATGTTGCAGCGACTTGGCGAGCCAGATTACGAACACGTGTGATGTAACCCGTACGTTCCGTTACACTGATGGCTCCACGTGCATCCAACAGGTTGAACGTGTGGGAACATTTCAGCACATAGTCATATGCCGGGAATACCAGATGCTGCGCCATGGCCTTGTTTGCTTCTTCTTCATGCATGTTGAAGAGTGTAAACAGCATTTTGACATCAGATACTTCAAACGTATATTTAGAGTGTTCGAATTCTGGCTGACGGAATACATCACCATAAGTGATACCTTCCACCCATTCCAGATCAAACACATTCTCTTTATCTTGAATGTAAGAAGCCAAACGCTCCATACCATACGTAATTTCAACAGCTACCGGATTTGTCTCGATCCCACCGACCTGTTGGAAATACGTAAATTGTGTAATTTCCATTCCGTCCAACCATACTTCCCAACCAAGACCTGCACAACCAAGGGAAGGATTCTCCCAGTTATCTTCAACAAACCGAATATCATGTTTGAGCGGATCAATGCCAAGACGTTTCAGACTTTCCAGGTAAATTTCCTGAATATTGTCCGGAGAAGGCTTGATGATGACCTGGAACTGATGATGCTGGTACAGCCGGTTAGGGTTCTCACCATAACGTCCGTCCGAAGGACGACGGGAAGGCTCCACATAGGCCACTTTCCAAGGTTCGGGTCCAAGCGAGCGTAAAAAGGTCATCGGGTTCATCGTACCTGCCCCTTTTTCCGTATCGTATGGCTGGACAATAATACAGTTATGCTCGGCCCAGAATTGTTGCAGCGTTAGAATCATCTGCTGAAAATTCATAATCATGCTCCTTTTCAATGGTTTGTTAGCAAGCTTAGGACGGTGAAGACAACAATAAATAGCCCCCGTCCTACGCCTGTTGTACAGACGTAGGGACGAGAGCTATTCCCGCGGTTCCACCCTACTTGGCTTAGATCAAACAAGATGATCCTGTTCGTTCCAGCCCACTTTTCCGTGTCCATTCATGCTCCCGAGTGCCGTTTCAAAAACCGATTCAGCCAGGCTCCCACCATCCCCGACTCGCTCATTCATGATTCCCAAGTGTTATACAACGACTTGTCTCCATAAATGTAATAAATCCAGTCTTTTACTTTCTCGTTCAATGCATGTCTCATAAAGAGAAATTATATTTCATAATATATAAAATCTAGTATGAAGTCAAGATATAGTTTCACTTCCACCAAAACGCCTCAAATCCCGTACTTCTCCATCTGATCGAGGAAAGAACGGGATTTAAGATTCAGACCAAGCTGATGATCCATAAAGGCACGCATCAACTTTTTGATCTCATCACGGGTAGATTCACTCACTGATATATTCCCCAAGCGCTGCAGATCCAACTGTGCGAACAAACGCAACAACTTCAGAGCCTTTGGACTAACTGACATCGCTGGAGGATCGAAATGTTTGCATGCTCGACACAAGACGCCACCAAGTCTGGGACTTATAAACAACTGCTCATCTGGTCGCTCCTGGTTGCAGGAGATGCACTCATCGAACTGTGGACCATATCCGGATGCCTGTAATATTTTCATTTCGTACAGACTTATAATAACAACCGGATCTTTCTCTTCCTTCAACGCCTGCAAACACGCCTTTAACTGTTTGAACCAAAATGTACCTGTTTCCTCATCCTGAAGCACCCGATCCAATAGTTCACACGCATAAGAGGCATAAGAGGCCTTGACCAGATCTTCACGCAACTCATGATAGGATTCAACGATTTCTCCAGCATTCAGTGTACCTAGACCCGTATTGCGAAAATAAACATATTGACCAAACGTAAACGGCTGCACCAGTGCAGCATGTCGGCTCTTGGGCTTTTTGGCACCGCGGACGAGTACCCCTACTTTCCCGCCGCTTTCGGTGCAAAGTGTAATGATTTTGTTCCCTTCGCCGTAGTCCATGCTGCGGATGACAATGCCTTCCACCCTGTATAGCATGCCTCGTCACCTAACCATTCCCGAATCAGCCAGTTATCCTTCGGCTTCTTCATCTTCAATCACTTCCCTTGCATTATCCGACTCCTGTCCTAACGAGTTACACGCCTCGGTATATAACAAATAGGACTCCACGTCCCCCGTCATCGCAAAAACCTTCCACGAAAAATCTCGCATCGGAATTTCATCCTCTCTTCGGAAATGACGTCTGCATCTACCAAATAGGATGGAGTCTTGCAAGGTAAACTATGTGTTGCAATTACTGGATACAACTCGGATGATCAGTCGCGCCCGAAGCCAAGATCACGCAGAACTCGATCCTGATTTCTCCAGTCCTTTTTCACTTTGACCCACAGATCCATGAAAATTTTGGAGCCAAGCAAGTTTTGAATGTCATGTCGAGCTCGTTTACCCACTTCTTTCAGAAGGGCACCTTGCTTGCCGATAATGATCCCTTTTTGCGAATCCCGTTCCACAAATATGACAGCTGAGATATAAACGACACCGTTATCTTGCACTTTCATATCTTCGATCGTTACAGCAATGGAGTGAGGCACTTCTTCACGAGTCATTTGCAGAATTTTCTCACGAATCAACTCGGCACATACAAACTGCTCCGGATGGTCAGTAACCTGGTCGTCAGGATAGTACTGTGGACCTTCAGGCAGATACTTGCCGAGCTGTTCCAGTAATGTGCTGACATTATTGCCATGCTTGGCAGACACAGGCACAATTTCAGCGAAATCGTGTAATTTGCGATACTCTTCAATAAGTGGTAACAGCGCTTCCGGCTCAATTTTGTCAATTTTGTTCATAACGAGAATGACAGGCGTACGGATATTTTTCAGCTGTTCCGCAATATAGCGGTCACCACCGCCCATTCCTTCGGAAGCATCAATCAAGAATAAGGCTGCTTCTACTTCACTCAGTGTGTTCAAAGCGGTCTGGTTCATATAATCGCCTAATTTGGACTGACGTTTATGAATCCCTGGTGTATCCAGAAAAACGATCTGTTGATTGTCCGATGTATATACACCGTGAATTTTATTACGGGTTGTTTGCGGCTTGTCCGACATAATTGCAATTTTCTGTCCGATGACTTGGTTCATCAAAGTGGATTTACCAACGTTTGGACGTCCGATAATGGCTACAAAACCGGATTTGAATTTTTGTTTTTTCATATGTTCCTCCTCAGGCGCCTAGGCCTGGAATGTATTGGTTTATTTTTTGGCAGAATTCAGATCAGAAGGCCCAAAAGCCCAAGGTAACAGTTCAGCAACGGTGGTCTCTTGCAGATCACCTTTCAAATTCCCCAAGATGACTTTCATATCGGGTTCACACAGTTCGTACATGACCTGACGACATACGCCACATGGAGCAATCGGACCATCCGTGTCTCCCACAATGGCAATCGCTGTGAAGCTGCGAGGCTTCTGCCCACCTGCAATGGCACTAAACATCGCTGTACGCTCAGCACAGTTACCTGGTGTATACGCAGCATTCTCAATATTACAACCATGATGCACATGACCTTCACTGTCAAGCAAAGCCGCGCCAACACCAAAATGGGAGTAAGGCGTATACGCCTTCGTACGTGCCTTAATTGCTTCTTGCATTAACAAACCGTTATCCATTAATAATCTCTCCCTTAGGGTGCAATATAAAGTTAGTACCTACGAATTAAGTTCAACCAAAGCCAATTTTACACTAGCCACTCCGAGTCCAGAATAACCCTTCGATCGCTGTTACCCCCAGATTTTTTGATTCACTTTTTCAACGTGAAAATCCGGGGATAAAGGCGAACGCTTCGCTTCTACAGGTTTATTTCTGTCCTCTTCGTTATCGTGTAATGTCAACAAGTTCAACTTAAAAACGGTCTAACTTCACAAATTTGTGTAGTATTAAAATCACAAAACGAATCAAAGTTAATACAAAATCAGTACAAACCCAGCCAGCTCATCACCGGCTTAATGAAAACGATACAACCGATGATGACGGCGAATACCGCAGCCAGCAGAACTGCCCCGGCCGCGGTATCCTTTGCCGCTTTTGCCAGCGGATGGATATGGGGGTGTGCCAAGTCAACCGCTGCCTCTACAGCCGTGTTCATCAATTCAGTCACCAGGACCAAAAAGACAGCGGTCAGCACAAACATCCAATCCGTTCTTGAGATTCTGAAAAAAAAGCCGGCTACACACATCAAAATAGCCACTCCCGTGTGAACTCTCACATTACGCTGAGTCCGCAACCCATATGCGATTCCTTCCGCAGCATTGCGGAATACCAGACCCCAGGAGCGTCTTTTCATTATCGTGTCAACCCGGCCTGGGCCAATACCGCTTCTTGTTTGCCCATCATTTCAGCCTCACTCGCTTCATCCTGATGGTCGTATCCGAGCAGGTGCAAGAAACCATGGACAAACAGAAAACCAAGTTCACGTTCAAATGAGTGTCCATACTCTTCACTTTGCAGGATGGTCCGTGGTACGGAAATGATGATGTCTCCAAGAACATCCGGCATTTCTTCCATTTCTTCATCTTCGTCCAGCTCATAGATAATATCTAGTTCTTCATCCACCGTTTCGTTCATCGCAAAAGACAGTACATCCGTAGGACGGTCAATGCCGCGATAATCACGGTTCAACTCATGAATCTGCTCATCATTCACAAAAGTCAGAGCCACTTCCCCGTCTGCCACACCTTCCGCTTCTCCTGCGAGATTCAGCAATTGTTCCAGCATTGCAATCATCGGGTCTGTAATTTCTTTATCCTGTTGTTCATTATTCCATGCCAGGTTAAGACTCATTCTTTCATAACTCCTGTCTGCTCATATTAGAGGTTGTTCAAAAAAAACATTTCTAGCTTCATCCCATCTTCTCGGTACTGAAAACCAACCTTTTTGAACACGAACTATTATTGAATTAGCCTGCTTCGGGTGAAGTCGGCTTTGGTTTCTTGATCTCCTCCGGATATTCTATCCTGGAGTGGAAGATACCCATCACCGTTTCCTTCAATGTTCTGGCGACGATATCCAGTTCACGCATCGTAAGGTCACAATCATTGAATTGATGATCATCCAATCGTCCTTTAATAATCTTCTCAATCATGGACTCCACTTGCTCCACTGTCGGTTTGCGCAAAGATCTCACAGCAGCCTCTACACTATCAGCAATGCCAACAATAGCCGATTCCTTGGACTGAGCCTTCGGCCCAGGGTAACGGAAATCTTCTTCCGTGAAATCAGGCTCAACACCTGCTTCTTCCGCCTGGCGCAGTGCTTTGTGATAGAAATAGTGGAGAAATGTCGTGCCGTGATGCTGTTCCGCAATATCCCGAATAGGTCTGGGCAGCTTATAATCCTTCTGCATTTCCACCCCATCGCGCGCATGGGCAACGATAATGGATTTGCTCAGTTTCGGATCAATTGAATCATGTGGATTCTCCATATTGTTCTGATTTTCAATAAAATAGATCGGGCGCTTCGTCTTGCCAATATCATGATAATACGAACCGACTCGGCATAGCAATCCGTTAGCTCCTATGGCTTCTGCTGCTGCTTCGGACAGATTCCCTACCATAACGCTGTGATGATAGGTACCCGGTGTCTCCGTCAGCAACTTACGAAGAAGCGGATGGTTCGGATTAGACAGTTCCACCAGTTTGAGCGCTGACAAGATGCCAAATGAAGTTTCAAAAAATGGCATCAGCCCAATGACCAGTATGGCAGTTAATACGCCACCCGCAAATGCAAATCCAACACCGTACAGTGTCGTGGTTCGATTCCAATCGCCCGAGTCAATCAAAGCCAAGGTGAAGACGGCTATCGACCCGAACAGACAGACCATAATGGCCCCTTTCAGGATCGTTGATCGCTGGCTAGCCTTATGAGTTGCGAAGATCGCAACAAACGAAACCAATACAGCGAAGAAACCTAATTCGAAGTCAAAAAGCTGACCCTGATGGGTATTCAAAATGATGCTGGACAACATACCGATCAATATCGAACATACAAAGGCAAGCGAGGTATCCAGTAACAAGGCAATTAACATCGCTCCTACCGCAACAGGTGCAAGGAAGCCAACATAAGACCTCTCATTGGTCTGGATAATCGCCGTCACATGCATAACCACAATCGTAATAATAAAAATGAGAACAAGCATCAACAGCTGGGCATTATTATATTTAAAATGTGTTCCGCTGCCTTGCTGAATATACATCAGAATGGCTGCTGACAACAGGCAGGAAAACATAAGAAGTCCAAGCTGCGGCCAGTAGTTCACTTCATTTTTCAGCAAATCATTCTCATCCAGCAAAGTATACATCTCCGGGGTGATCATCTCACCCTTGGCAACTAATGTGTCCCCTTGCTTGATAAAGACGGTTTGCGTGTTCTCACGCGCCTGTACTTTGGCTTCCTTAGTTCCCTCTTCATCGTAGAAGCGGTTCGCGGTCACCACAAGGCGAGCAAGCTCTTGCACGACCTCACGTTGCGTTCGCTTACCAAGAGAGCTGACACTCACCATCTCAGCTACTTTGGCACGGGCAGTGGTTGCATCGCTGATCTGATCCGTCATTAACCGGGCAACAATATCCCTCGCAACCGGTTTCATCTCCTGGATATCATCCGATGTCAGACGCGAGATTTTGATGTAAGTTTCTTCGGGAATACGGTAGCTTTGCTCCTGTACCACATTTCTGATTTCTTCCAAAAGAGTCTCGGAGTATGTACCGGCTTTCCGATTATTATTGATATAGTTGGTCACAAAATCCTTCTGGCGCTGTGGAATTTCATCCCGATAAATATCAATCTTATCCTGACTTGAAATCTGATCATCCTGATTTAATCGATCTACACGATCAAGCAGGGTAGTCATCAAATTTTCGTTTCGCAACTGGACAATCTGAAATATCGGCTGTACCCGTTCAGCAGCTTCTTCCTGTGCTTTGAGTGTGGCCTTGTTATTCGGAATCTGCATGGGCGCAGCAATGTCCACTTCACTCCGTGTCCCTTCCTGAATATCATAGCGCTCAGGGAGCAGTTTGGAAGCCAGACTGACGTAGAAAAGAATCACCAGAAACAAAAACAGAAGATAGCGTGCCCACACGCTATACTTCCATCCTGTAGCCTTATTCTGAAAAGATTTGCCTTTTGACGGTTCCTTCGAGGTCACTTTAGACAATCCCTTTCTATGCTTGATTTTCTGCGGCGTGGTTGTAAGCCACGATAATTTTCTGGACAAGGGAATGCCGTACAACATCTTGCTCGGCAAAATAGACAAATCCAATCTCGTTAACTTCATTCAAGATCGTATTCGCTTCCACAAGCCCGGATTTCTTACCACGCGGTAAATCAATCTGTGTCACGTCTCCGGTGATGACCATTTTGGAGCCAAAACCAAGACGGGTTAGAAACATCTTCATCTGTTCCGGCGTTGTGTTCTGTGCTTCATCCAGAATGATGAAGGAGTCATCCAGCGTACGCCCCCGCATGTAGGCGAGTGGCGCGATTTCGATTAACCCTCGCTCCAGTGCCTTAGCGGTCTGTTCCTGTCCCATAACGTCATATAGGGCATCGTACAGCGGTCTCAGATAAGGGTCTACCTTCTCCTGAAGATCACCTGGCAAAAATCCAAGACTCTCTCCCGCTTCAACAGCAGGCCGTGTGAGTACAATCCGTTTGACGCTGCCTTCTTTAATTGCGGCAACAGCCAGTACAACAGCAAGGTAGGTTTTACCCGTACCGGCAGGACCAATGCCAAATACAATATCACGTTTTTTAATTGTAGTTACATAGTGCTTCTGTCCAATGGTTTTAACACGGATTGGTTTACCTCGGTATGTCGTTGTAATCTCGCCCTTGAACAGATCCAATAGCTGGTCTGCCCGCATATCCTTGGCAAGTTCAATCGCATACTTCACATCTCTCTCGGTTAACACATATCCATTGCGTATCAATTGCAGTAACACATCAAATAATTGTTCAAGCGATTCCACCTGCTGTGCGTTGCCAAAAATCACAATCTCCGCTTCACGGGATGCAATCTGGGCGGGAATCTCGGATTCAATCAGTTTAAGAAAAGTATCTTGGGGTCCAAAAAGAGATTGGCCCTCTCCCGCACTCTGGAGCGAGATTTGTATGCTGCGTGTTTGCTCTGACAAATATCCTCATTCTCCTTGACTATGGACTAGCGGAAGTTCTTCCGCAATGCTTTCTTCTACTTCAAATAAGACTTTCATATAAACTTTACCATTCTCTTTCTTCTCATGCAAAATTTTTTCACTTATAATTTTTGTTCCTTTGCCGTTTTTGGCGGTAATATCGTTCCTTGCTCCTTCCAATCCTTTCGTTCTGGCCCATTCTATCGTCTGTTGTTGCTCATGCTCTCGGGTCTCCAGATCTTTCTCTGTCAGCCAACCCATGGGAAGTGTAAAGGATCGCCACGTTAATGGTTTATGATTACTCTCGGTATCAAATGAACTGAACGGTGTACTTCCGTACCCCCACAGTTGAATCGCCCAATTCCCCAGCACCATGTAAAAACGTTCTTTGCTCTCACCTGTCATTGTATTATGTTTTTGCACCAGCGGAACCTCTACCTGATACTCACGCCATACCAGACCACGAACTTCGCCTTTGGCAACGATGGTTTTGGTGTTCTCCTCATCCCCGAGAATCCCCGAGATCAATACCTGACCCTTTTTGACACGCATGTCCTTCTGAACAACAGGGCGTCCCTGCTCCGCATAGATTTGAGTGACCACAGCATCTGACTTACTGATCAGATGCCTGGGATTCAGCAATGGTTCGCGCTTTGGTTGCGCCGATTCTACGACCTGAATGGTAATGGTTGTCCCTTCTTTGCTCACGCCAATCCAGGTTACATCCGGCAGAGCGAGTGCAAGCTGCCTGGAGAGCTTGTCTTGGCTTTGCAAACGGAACCCCCATTGCAAAGGATATATGCCCTCTTTCTTCGCTGCTGCAAGCACCTCGTCGGTGGGAATGGTGACGTTACCCTTGACCTCCACACTCCATACCATGGACGACAACGCAAACAAAGCTGCCACAAAAAACAGCATACCCCCAAGAAAGAACTTCCTCCGCAATAATCGGGCCGCAAAAAAAGGGAAACCGCTGCGATGGGTTACTTTCACCCTGCAGCCTGTCCGTTTCAACACAGGACGCAACCTGAAAAAATGCGGCAGCAGAATGTTCATCTCTGCCACGCGTCCATCGTGAGCACGCAGGTTCCACACTTCCAGTCCCTGCTCTGCCACCGTGTTGATCAATGTTTCAATGTCTCCCCCAGTGACCGTGATTCGGACTGCTCCCCGCAGTTTGTACAGACTGGGCTGCTTCATCCCTTCCCCTCCACTCCATTCATATGAATATCCAGAATCGTTCCTTCAACAGCTACTTCATCCGGCAAAATGTTACGTATCACCAAGGCAGTTCCTTTGATCTCTAACTGGCCTTGGGAAAGAGCCAACACGATACGATCCGGCGTGAAATGGATGACACCGCGATGATTCTCTATATACAGTTGCTTACTGCCGATCAGGGTTAACCGTGGCATATCATAAAGCACATCCTGCGGCAGATCCAACACTTCACTGGTCCATCTGCGCAGCTTGCGGCTGATCCGGGTCATTCGAAGGTCTTCCCCCTTCCTCTACAGTTCAACTTATGCGCAGATTCATGAAATTATGAAAATTCCGGGGCGTGTTAGGGACGAATGTTGAGAAAAAAGGATAGAACACAGAAAAAGCCGTCTCCGGCGGCTTTATGCTCACCAGAGACGGCTTTATTTCCGTCCAATAAATTGACTTGTTTACAGTTTTCCTCTTGTACCAAACGGTTGCCTGGAACGAGGGGAACCCAGTACTTCTGCCCACAGGACACCTGTACGAATATCAGCAGGACGAAGTGGAGACGCTCCCGATTCATCGGTGCTGGTCTCATCCCAACTGGAATCAGACACAACTGGCCGATTCGCAGAAGAGATGCGATTCAAGCGTTCTTCAATCAAGCGCTGCTGTTCTTCCATGCCTCTCATCTGTTCCTCAAGTGAATTTGCCATCGCACTCATCGTGCCCTCACTTCTGTAGTCAGTTGCGGGGCGAGAAGATGCAGCAGGCTCCGAATACGGCTCATCATACTGATTCTCATATTGCACGTCATCATACCGATCGTCATACTGTTCATCATAGCGAGGGTCTGTAGGTCCGGAAGACTGCTGCGGAGATGAATTGTCTCTTGAACGTTCATCCCGGCCTGAATCACCACTGCCTCCAAATGTAGGCATCCCGTTGGCAGGACGCTTTTTGTTCGGATCAGCCGATTTGGCAGCTTTCCCCAAGAAGGAGAAGAGTGCAAAACCGATGACGGCCACAATATACAGATTATCAAAAATCCATTCAAATAGGCCCATATGCACTCACCGCCTATCTTCCGTTTTTGGAATCACCCTGATCGTTGGAATTCGAACCTTCACCAGGTTTTCCCAATGTATTACGCATTTGAGTATCCGCTTCAATGTTCTTCAGGTTCATATAATCCATCACACCGATTTTACCGTTACGAAGTGCCTCAGCCATTGCCAAAGGTACTTGGGATTCGGATTCAACAACGCGTGCTCTCATTTCCACTACGCGTGCTTTCATCTCTTGCTCTTGGGCTACGGCCATTGCGCGACGCTCTTCGGCTTTTGCCTGAGCGATACGTTTGTCAGCTTCTGCTTGCTCTGTTTGCAAGAAGGCACCAATGTTCTTACCTACATCAACGTCAGCAATATCAATGGACAGGATTTCAAAAGCAGTACCTGCATCCAAACCTTTGGACAATACGGTTCGGGAGATCAGATCCGGATTTTCCAAGACGTCTTTGTGAGAATTGGAGGAGCCGTTTGTACTTACGATACCTTCACCAACACGGGCGATGATCGTTTCTTCACCAGCACCACCGACGAGACGGTCAATATTGGCACGAACCGTAACCCGTGCTCTAACTTTAACTTCAATACCATCTTTGGCAACCGCAGAGACAATCGGTGTTTCGATAACTCGTGGGTTAACACTCATCTGTACGGCTTGTAATACGTCACGACCTGCGAGGTCAATCGCAGCAGCACGTTCAAATTCGAGTGGAATGTTGGCACGTTGTGCAGCAATCAGAGCGTTTACAACACGGTCAACGTTACCACCGGCCAAGAAGTGACTTTCCAGTTGGTTCATTGAAAGTTTAAGACCAGCTTTAGTTGCTTTAATCATTGGATTAACGATACGGCTAGGCGTTACACGTCTCAGTCTCATCGCTACCAGTGTAATAATACTTACGCGTACGCCGGATGCAATCGCTGAAACCCAGAGCATAACCGGGAAAAAGCTGAAGAATACGCTCAATACGATAATACCTACTACCGCAATGAGCAAAATCGTAATCATAGATGTGTCCATTTAATTTCCTCCATTTGCAATTTGAATTTGATAAAAATATTTGAGAATACACTCTTGAGTCCGCTGCTAAATGAAAGAATGCACCACCTTGCTGGCAGCTTCAGCTACGTGGTTATGTACATTGCCGAAGCGTTAATCCGCTTCGACAACAGAGCGAGTTACACCGGCAAAGCTTGCTGAACCACAATCCGGGTACCTTCCGCTTTAATCACAATAATCGGAGTATCGATGGGAATAAAATCTCCGTCGGTCACAACGTCAATTCGTTCCCCTTCAAACATCGCTGTTCCAGAAGGACGAAGTGGTGTCAGACTGATTCCTTGCAGACCAACCAGCTCTTTACGTTCTGTGGCTGATGAATAACCCCGATCCGCAGACATGCTATCACTCAGTATGAAGCGATTCCATATCCCTCGATCCTTAAAGATAATTGAGATGATCGCAATGACTACCAGTGCTGCTCCAAAAGCGATACCTAGAGATACAAATGCATCACTCGTATCATAAGCAGCCCTTACAACACCGGCCACAAGCGCAATTGATCCCAAAATCCCCAGAATACCAAAGCTCGGAATAAACATCTCCAGAATCATCATGATGAGTCCAACGGTAAATAGCACCCATGTCTCTGCTCCGGCAAATCCAGCAATGTAATTACCCGAGAAATACAACACGAAACACACGATACCTACAATACCAGGAACTCCAAAACCAGGAACAATCAATTCAATGATCACACCCGCGATTCCGAGGAACAATAACACAGTCATCACAACCGGATTGGTAAGAAAAGAGGAGATATTCTCCGCTGTTGTTCGTTCTACCTTAAATACGTCATCCTGACTGTAACCGAGCCAAGCTGCCGCTTCTTCCGGTGTGTTGCTGATGTGGTCGGCATAACCAACTTTCAGCGCTTCTTCAGCCGAGAGAGCAATAATTTCACCTTTTTGCTTGGTTTTATTGATCTCTGGCATTTCAACAACGATGTTAACATCCGTCATTCCAGCTGCAATCTTGCCATCACGACCACTGATTTCAGCCGCTCCCTGCATTTTGCTTTTCCAGAATGCAACAAGCTTTGGATCATCAACATGTTTACCCGTACTGTCGACCATTGCTGCCGCACCAATCATACTGCCTGGTGACATTACGATCTTATCTGCATTCAGAGCCAGAAAACTCCCTGCTGAAGCAGCATCTCCACGAACAAATGCAACAGTCTCAATCGGACTGTCCTTAATTAGGGTACCCAATGCTTCTGCAGTGTCGACACGGCCTCCCGGCGTATTGATATCAAGAACGATCAGGCCAGCATTCATCTCTTCTGCTTGCTTGAACCCGCGTTCCATGAACTTGCCAAGTCCCTGCTCGATTGGTTTATCAACCGGAATAATATATACGGCACCACTCTTCTCAGCTGCATGCGCTGACGGTGATCCAATCCAGACAGGAAGCAACAGCGTCAGCAGCATTAAGAGCATCAATGGCCCCGTAAGCTTCTTCCGGCGCTTTCCCTTCACAATAGTCCCCCCTTTTCCATTAATGTTATACTGTCCAGCTTATGGTATTTATTACGTGCAATGCAACATTTCGTTTCAAAATCTTAAAATTATATTTGAAAACTCAATCAATTGCAAGAATAAAAATCCATAATAATATATATTAACCATTAAAAAGAAATTTCGTCATCCCAAGGACATGATGCCTTCTGATAAATGGAAAAAACACCTCCTGACAAGTCAGAAGGTGTTTATTGATTTGCTTTATTGCAGAAATTGTTGAACTGCTTGATTTACCAGTTTGCCGTCCGCTTTGCCTTTAACTTTCGGCATAAGGGCCGCCATGACTTTCCCCATCTCGGCTTTCGAAGAAGCACCGGTTTCCTGGATGGTCTGCTGTACAATAACTTTAATTTCTTCTTCGGTAAGCTGTGTGGGAAGGTACTGGATGAGTACTTCAATTTCCGCTTTTGCATTTGCCGCGAGATCTTCACGGCCCGCTTTGTCAAATTCTTGGAGGGCATCTTTGCGCTGTTTGATTTCACGACTCAGGATATCAAGCACTTCGTTGTCATCCAAATCTCTTTTCAAATCTATTTCAAGATTCTTGATCGTCGAACGAATCAACCGAATGTTGGAGAGTCTGAACTTGTCCTTACTCTTCATCGCTTGCTTCATATCTTCGTTCAATCGTTCGCTAAGATTCATGTAATTAAAATCCTCCTAAAACTTTCTCTTACGAGCAGCCTCGGACTTTTTCTTGCGCTTTACGCTTGGCTTCTCATAATGCTTACGTTTCTTCACCTCAGCCAATACGCCATCTTTAGCGATGGAGCGTTTAAAACGACGAAGTGCAGCATCAATAGTCTCGTTTTTGCGAACTTTAGTTTCAGACACCAGTTTTCCCTCCCTCCGACCAGACCGTCCAAGAGCAATAACACGGTTCATCATCTTACATTATAGGCGAAAGATAATAAAGGTGTCAACCTCAATGTAATGATCACTTATTTGAATCCATTTTATAACTCAAAGGTATTATGAAATGGATTCATTATATAAGCATTTGGTCACACATTCATGGATTTAATGCATATGACTAAATCCTCAATAGTAGTACCCATCAGCTCGTTTATTTGTGAGAATCGGACAGACTTGTTAACACGCCAAGTCTGGTACCACCCAACAAGTGGTAATGCAGATGATGAACGGTTTGTTCTCCATCCTTACCACAATTGTTGATTAATCGATATCCTGTTTCCTCCACGCCAAGACGCTTCGCCGCTTCTTGAGCAGCCAGATGAATCTCGCCGATCAATGGCAGATCTTCTGCAGTAACTTCATTCATGGAAGCAATATGTTTCTTCGGAATGACAAGAACATGTGTCGGTGCAGCGGGCTGGATGTCATGAAAAACGATAACATGGTCATTCTCCAGTACTTTATTGGAGGGAATGCTGCCCTCTACAATTTTGCAAAATAAGCAATCCATAGTTCATACCCTCCTTTGTATTCCAGTGTATGTATTCCCCTCTATCATACTAAAAGTAAAAACCCACGTCCAATCTTTAGACACACAACCAGGTATTCTAGGTCAACTCTCCATCTATCATCGAGCCGAACACTATACAACATTGGATTGTATACCAAGCTCTTTTATCGAAATATGGTTTTATCACGCACTTTTCCCAATTAAACAAATATGTATGGTTAATGACACACAAAAGGAGATTGGTTAATTTGACCGTTTATCAACATGTGCAGGAACTTATAGGTAATACACCTCTGCTTGAATTAACTCGTTATCCATTACCGGAAGGAATCCGCCTGTTCGCCAAACTGGAATTCATGAATCCCGGAGGAAGTGTGAAAGACCGGATCGGCAAGTTTTTATTGGAGAAGGCCTTGGCAAGAGGAGATGTTAAGCCAGGTGGAACAGTGATTGAAGCTACCGCTGGCAACACAGGAATTGGTCTTGCAATGGCGGCTGTAGGCCTGAATTTAAAGGTCATTTTCACGGTACCTCAGAAGTTCAGCTTTGAGAAGCAGCAGTTGATGAAAGCCCTCGGTGCTACGGTCGTCAACACACCCACATCCGAAGGAATCACTGGTGCCATACGCAAGGCGGAATCGCTGGCGAAAGAAATACCGGGTTCGTATATTCCAGGTCAGTTCTCCAATGCGGATAACCCACTCGCACATTATGAACATCTGGGCCCTGAGATTTGGCGTGATCTGAACGGGCAGGTGGATGTATATATCGCCGGAGCCGGGTCTGGCGGAACTTTCATGGGAGTATCTCGCTATTTGAAGGAGCAAAAACCGTTAATTAAAACATGTATCGTAGAACCCGAAGGTTCGATACTCGCAGGAGGTCCATCGGGACCACATCGTACAGAAGGAATAGGGGTCGAAACGTTATCTTCTTTTATGGATGTGAGTTACTTTGATGCCATTCATACGATCTCAGATGAAGATGCCTTTGAGCGGGTAAAGGATCTGGCCTTGTTGGAAGGCTTACTGGTAGGAAGTTCCTCAGGTGCAGCTATGCAAGCCGCATTAAACGAAGCTGTTCACGCAGCTCCCGGAAGTAACATCGTCGTTATTTTCCCGGATAGCAGCGAACGGTATTTAAGCCAAAATATCTATAATGGAGGACAATGAAATGAGACCAAAAACCAAGCTGATTCATGCAGGTATTGTTGGTGATCCAAACACTGGAGCAGTGAGTGTACCGATCTATCAAGTAAGCACGTATGAGCAAGAATCGGTTGGCGTACACAAAGGATACGAGTATTCACGAACAGGCAACCCTACCCGTCATGCGTTGGAAGAAGTCATTAAAGAGCTGGAGGATGGCGTTCGAGGTTTTGCTTTTAGTTCGGGCATGGCTGCGATTCACGCTGTACTGTCTCTGCTGAAAACTGGAGATCACGTCATTCTGACGGATGATGTATACGGCGGGACTTACCGTATTTTCACCAAGGTGCTGAGTCGTCTGGGGATCGAGTCTACCTTTGTAGATACTACCTCACCACAAGCACTGGAAAAGGCTTTGCAATCCAATACAAAGGCCATTTATGTAGAAACACCTACCAATCCGTTACTCAAGGTCACCGATATTGCTGCTGTAGCGAAATGGTCAAAACAACATGAGTTGCTGTTCATCGTGGATAACACGTTTAGTACACCTTATTGGCAAACTCCGCTGGTTCTTGGGGCAGATATTGTACTGCATTCTGCAACAAAATATATCGGTGGGCATAGTGATGTCGTGGCAGGACTTGCGGTTGTCAACAGCGAGCAACTTGGTGAAGATCTGCATTTTATTCAAAATGCAATTGGCGCAGTTCTGGGACCTATGGATTCCTGGCTGTTAATGCGAGGTCTTAAAACATTGGGATTGCGGATGGAAGCGCAAGAGCGCAATACAGAGCAGCTTGTGACATTTCTGAATCAGCATCCAACAGTGAGTAAAGTTTATTATCCCGGACTGCCCGACCATCCGCAGCACAAGCTTGCTTCCATGCAAGCGAGAGGATATGGCGGTATGGTTTCCTTTGATGTAGGCAGTGCTGAAAAAGTAAATGACGTGTTAAGCAAAATCCGTTATTTCACATTGGCTGAAAGTCTGGGCGCGGTGGAAAGTTTAATTTCTGTCCCTGCCCGAATGACACATGCTTCCATTCCCTATGAACGTCGGCAAGAATTGGGGATCACGGATGGTTTGATTCGGATCTCCGTTGGGATCGAGGATGTTGAAGATTTACTTGAGGATTTGAAATCTGCATTAAATTAAGGGCATTTTGAAGTCCGTGCTGGCTGATCTTGGAGAAGGTGCAGTGGACGATTTTCCAAGGAACACAGGACGTCTTATTTGATGTTCAGGCCCACATTTGAAATTATAAGGAACATCAGGCACGTTATTTCCCGAAATTACCTCAATAAAATGCTGAAAGCGGCTCTTTATGCGGTAATGACGTGTCTCAGACTCCTTAAAATTTTGCGGGCGCTTCAAAGCCTTGAATAAGATCCCTCAGATTCGTCAGCGCTCATATCATGCTCTACTCCTCCAACCGTGGACAAGAGAACAGCATGGATTCCACCAGAAGCGAAGCTTTTTATCGGGATAGAGAATTAAAGCTTTTCGGTGTCTTGATCGTAAACTTGCACATAGGACGTTCTCGCATATTCAGGATGCAGTACACCGATTGCTGCTGCGGACGTTCAGGCCAGGTCTGCTTTCAGTAGGTTTAAATACACGTTATGTGCCATCCGTTCATCATCGACCTTACACTAATTAGATTCAAAAAAAGGTCATGCCTTACAGAAGTTCGCTTCTGCACAGGCATGACCTTTTTAGATATTCGGTATGTTGCCAGTTGTATTGCAAAGACTGTTGCGATACATCAGGCTGAGACTCTGTATGTGATAAGACCTCTCTAATTCATGCTGTACGGTACCATGAATGAAACATCCATCCTCAGCTAGTTATTTTCGAGGATTTTCATAGGATGCCCATAGGTACATAAAAATGTGTCACTTTAGTTATGACTGTTTTTTCTAATCTCAATAGTACGGTAAAAGGGTTAATGCTGTAAGCGCAAATAACGGGAGCACCAGTCGGTTAAAACGTCTACGGCCATAACCATAATACGGATAAGGTGTAGGGTAGCCGTAACCTGGATAAAATCCGCGAGTATGACCTATCGGATAGTTTGCTCCAGGCATTGCATTTGGAGCCCAGTTCGCATGATTCACCATGGCTTCCGGTCCAACGGGAACAGCCAGGTAGATCATTTCGTCATCCACATTTTCCATAATGCCATCGTAGTGCATACCGTCATTCATCTGTACACATACATAACGGTGCATGTGTTCCTTACATATTTTCTTTGCTTCCACTTTTTCCACTTGCCAACGCCTCCCTGATTCAGCTCTTGATCACCTTTTCATGGTATTCAGAACTGGGCGAATTGACACTACTGACGAAAAAACACAAAAAAAGAAGCACCCCGTGAGCGGCTTCCTTGGAAGTCTGCTGCGCGGACATCTATTCAGGAAACGTCCTGATCAGATGTCCGCCGGGGTACTTAAATAAAGTTTGTCGGCTTAACTGTAGTATAACAGCGGGATGAACCTGTATCTGTGATGTAACTCACTCCGTTATGTTATAAAAGCAAGAAAAGAAATATTTTCACAAAAATAACATTCCGTAATCGTGCGTGTTTAATAGGCACCATTCGTAATCAAAAGCGGACTTTTTGAACAACCTCTAATATTCATTTTGCTTGGACTATTAGAGGCGCTTCTATGATCTATATTGCTTACACATTGCCCTCTACAGAGTCTCCAAGACCACACGTGAGCCGTTTCCGGCCTCACCAGCCGGAATCACCACAAGTTTGCGCGGCAAGCGTGCACGCAGTTCAGGCACGTGACTGATTACACCAACAGCCAATCGGTCGTCATGCAATTTTTCCAGAGACGTAATGACGGTATCCAACAGTTCAGGGTCAAGTGTACCAAATCCTTCATCCAGGAAGAAGAATTGAAGTGGGTACTGACCTCGCAGCTGAATCTGGGCCGACAGTGCCAAGGCCAGTGACAACGAAGTCAAAAACGTCTCGCCACCTGACAACGTTGATACCGGTCGTTTGACTCCCCCGTTGGCATCATCACAGATTACAAAACCACCACCGGAATCCACCTCCAGTGAATAACGTTGTTTGGTCAGGAAACGCAGACGCTGAGATGCCGCATGACTAACCTGCATCAGTTGTTCCTCCGCAATATACTCGACAAAAGCATTGCCTCTGAACGCGGATTGAAGTTTGCTGAGCAGTTCGCCTTGACGGCTTACCTCCACCCGCTTGTTCTCCAGTTCGGTCCAGCGAACATGTCGCTGCTCCACATCCTCCAGATCACGTTCTGCACGTGCTTTGGCACGAAGGGAAGCCTCATCCTCAATTCGGACCTGCTGCAAACGTTCGGTGCACGCTAACCACTGTTCCTCCGATACGACAGCACCACCCAGCTTTTGTTCCAATTCACGCAACTGGGATGCCAGTTCACGCTCACGTTCACGGTGCTGCTGGATCTCTCCTGCCAGTCGTTCTGCTTCCTGGGAAGGAATTGCCGCAGATAAAACAGCATCATCCGAGTCAAACGGGGATTGTTCCAGCAATTGCTTCCACCGTTCCTGTGCCTGTTGCAGGTGTTCTGTGGCCGAGGCGGCTGCCTGTTGAGCCATAACGTCTTTTTTAGCTGATTCCTGCTTCAGCGTGTCCGCTTCTTTGAAGCGTTGTACCGAGTCCGAAGCTGTTTTCCGCAGTCCATCCAGACGAGCCTGAGCCGCAGTAATCAGATCTTCTACCCGTTGCTCCCCAACCCACTGGCGCAAGCGTTCTTCCTTCTCGGCCAGCTGTTTGCTATTGCCCTGCCACTCCGTTTGCCACTGAATCAGTTGTTTGTCCAATTCCACCAGCTTCTGCTGGAGAGATTGAATGATTTGGTCTTTTTCCTCAAGGAACGTCACGCTTTTGTTCAGACGTTCCTTGATGTCTTCGGCGCGCGCATCGCGCTCCTGCATCGCCTGATAGAGGGCCTTGGCCTCCTCCTGAGCGATGCCGGGCAGTTCCGCGGTCCAGCGGCCCTGCAAGGCAACCGCTGCGGCCTCGCTCTCGGCAAGCTTACGCTCCGCCTGGGTGAGCCCGGCACGGCCGGCCTCTTGCGCAGCTGCCGCTTCCATGCGGCGCTGCTGCGCGCCCACAGCCGCCTGCTGCAACGCGGCGGCTTCGGTCTGGAGCGGCGCTGCTGCGCCAGCCAGCGCCTGCGCGGCTTCGCGCAGCGCAGCGGCACGCGATGCCCAGCCTGCCGGGGAGCGCCCGTGTTCGGGCGACCCGGCGGGCTCGGGCTCCGCTGCCGCAGGCGCGGCCTCGGCTGCGGCAGGAGCTTCGCCGGCCGCAGCGCCAAGCTGCGTCAGCAGGCTGCGACGTTCGTGCAGCTGCTGGCGTAGCCCAAAGCGCAGCTCCTGCAGCTCCGCGTGCAGGCTGCGCAGCAGTTCCAGGTCCGCATCGCCTGCGTGCGGACCTTCTCCCGGCGGCGCAGCCGGGAGCGGGTGGTGCGGCGAGCCGCACACCGGGCATGGCTCGCCGTCGTGCAGTTCGGCGCGCAAGGCGGAGGACAGCCGGTGTAGCTCCTGCTCGCGCATCGTGCCACGCAGCCGTTCCTCCGCAAGGGCCAGCAGGCTTTGTTCGCGGCTAATATCCTGCTCACAGGCAAGCAAGGCCTCAAGACCTGCTGACGCCTGTTCTACCAGATGCTGACGCTGATCACTCAGGCGTTTTTCTTCCTCAGCCGCCGCCTTCAGCTTGTCGGCTCCCTGTTCTGCCGATTGCTTATAGGCTTGCATGTCAGCCTTATTTTGCTGCAACTGCTCCGCGGCAGTATCCACACGATGTTTCAGTTCTAGCGCAGCTTGAAGTTGCCTGCGTTCCTCTGACTTCACTTCATTTGGCTTGAGGCTCTCCTGTAGTTCCTCTCGCCGTTTGCGTCCGCGCTGTTGCAGTTCCTTTTCTTTCTCAAGCTGCTGTCCCAGCGTAGTTTGTTCGCTCTGCCCCTGTTCCAGCAACTGCGCGAGGCGCGAGCAATCGGCTTGAAGTCCGTCCCGTTCACGTTGCAGCTCTTTCGCTTGTTCGAGTTGCTCCAGGCGCAGCAGAAGTTTCGGTTCTTCCTCAGTCATTTGCTTGCGTGCCGTCTCAGCCTTCTCCGCTTCCTGAACAGCCAGACGCTCATGTTCCAGTGCTTGCTGATGAGCTGTCTCGGCAGTATCCTGCCGCTGCTTCTGTGTAGTCATGGCATCTCGAACCGTCTGCAATGCAGGCAGTATTGCATCTGCCGCAACGGATTGTTTCAGCCGTTGTTCGCCTACCTCTATCTGTGGTTCCAGTGCTTTCAGCTTCTGCTGTTCATCCGTCCGGGCCTGCCGTTCGTTACTTAACTCACGAATTTTGCCCAGTTGTTCAGCTTCCTTCACAGCTTCATCCAGCGCTTTGCGGGACAATTCAGACTGCTGAACAGCGTTTTGAAGAAGACGTTTCGTTTCTTCCAGCGTCTCCTTGCTGGCATTCCCAAGTCCCTGTTGCTCCGCAGCAAGAGATTGGTGAACCATATCATTATCCTTAACCCGCCGACTTAATTTGATGGCCAGCTGATCCCCATACTTCTCCAGATGGAACAATCGTTGCAGCATCTGACGACGTTCACTGCCTTTGAGTGACAAAAACTCGGCAAACTTCCCTTGCGGAAGCACCACTGCCCGTGTAAAATCATCCATCTTCAAACCGATCACATCTTCAACGCAGCGATTCACATCTGCCAATTTGTCGGCAAGTACCTGTTCTTCGCCATTAACCGTCTCTATGAATTTGCTGATTGTGTTACTCACCGAAACTTCATTATTTCGTTTGAAACGTCGCTCTACCCGGAACCTTCGAGTGCCTTCCGCCGACATCAGTTCAAATGTAAAAGCAACCGACAACGAATCCTCTGCATGATTCATAATGCCTTGCGTCCCGTTCACCGCGCGTTCCACTTTTCCGTACATAGCGAGTGTGATGGCATCGAGCAAAGAAGATTTACCACTACCCGTTGGACCGAAAATACCGAATAGTCCCGTCTCCGTCAGCACGGTAAAATCAATCTCCTGCATCTCCCGATAACTTTGCAGTCCGGCAACTTTTAATAAAATCGGCTTCATCTTTCCTCGACCTCCTCACGCGCACCCGGCTCGTCTTCATCCACAAGTTCCAGGAAAAGCTGTACCAGGCTGTCTTCCGGTTGTGCACCACCGGTCTGACGCTGATAAAATTTACGGAACAGTTCATGCACAGGTAGCTCGGATCGTTGCTCCAAAAGTCCTGCTGCAGCCATCTCGGGATACACCGGGCGAATATGGATGATACCTTCATGTGATTTTCGCAGCTGCTGAATCTCCTTCAGGGACATCGCCTCGTCCAGCCACACTTCCATGTCGATAAAAGCCTGTGGATCACGCCCCTCATCCAGCCAGCGATATACTTCTGCCAGACCACCACGGGCCTGCCAACGTACAAGCGGACGCCCGGACGTTAACAAAACTTCTTCTACCTGTGCTGCTCCACCCGGCGCCAGATCAACCATCGTGACAGACTTGCTCTGCCCTGCTTCCGAGAAGCTGTAGGCGAGAGGAGAACCGCTATATCGAATCACACCGTCTCCTTTGACAGCCTGTGCACGATGAAGATGCCCAAGCGCCGTGTATTGCGCACCAGTCGCTAGAGATGAAGGGTCCACCGTGTAGGCCCCACCGATCTGAATCGGACGTTCCGAATCACTCTCAAGTCCGCCGAGCACATAGATATGACTCATGGCCAAGTTCACGGTATCCGGGCGAAAAGAAGCTGCCAGACGCTGCATTAACATGCCCACCCGGTGACTGTATGCCTGACGAAGCACATTTTCGTCCCCATCTGTTGTCAGCAGTTCATTCAATCTGGCTTCAGAAGGATAAGGTAATGCGGCAATCTGTGCAATTTCTCCGGTTCGCTTTGCATGGATAGTCACCGCTTCTGAAGTAGGCATCCCTACGAGTGTAATGCCCTGTCTGTTCACAAGTGGAGTTACAGAAGCTACACGTTCTGGCTGATCATGATTTCCAGCAATCACCACGAGGGGTCTTCCATGCTCCGTCAGACGCGCTGCCGCTTCATAAAAAAGCTGTTCCGCCGCTGCGGGAGGATTCACCGAATCATACACATCTCCGGCCATCAATATGGCATCCGCCTGCTGCTCATCAGCTACCCTGACGAGTTCATCAACGAAATCTTCCTGTTCACGCAGTCGGCTTCGTCCTTCCAGCGTTTTTCCCAAATGCCAGTCCCCTGTATGCAAAATACGCATTGTCCGTTCCACCCCTCTCCCATATGAAATCCATGGTTTTAAATTCCGATCCAGTTCTTTTACAATTCCACTGCATGTCCACCATCAAAAAAGTACAGCCATTTCCGGTCAACTTTCCGACCCAATATATCTTCAATGGCCCGGCCATACAGATCTAGCTGGAAGCGATAATTTTTGGTAAGTTCATCCAAACCACCACGATGCTCCAATACCCGATCCGTCTTGTAATCAAGCAAGACAAGCTCGCCGTCCACCTCATACAGACAATCGATAATCCCCTGTACAAGCACGGTTTCATTTTCAATCGTTGCCTGCATTTTGCTATCTTCATTTAACATCTGTATATCTGAGTTCGCCGCCCGTTCATGTAGCCATTCCACAGGAGACTGATGTGCCGGAAGTCCATACACAAACGGAATTTCCCGTTTCACCCACGCTGCACGCAATAATTCTTTTCCTGGTTCTGTATTGAAAAATCCGGCCAGTTCTTCAGGTTCGATAGCCGCAGCATGATGGGGCAGCAAAATCTGAAGCTTAATCAACCGCTCAATCGTCTGTTCAATAAGCTGTGAATCAACGGATGATCCATCTATAGGAAGATGCTGCATCAATGTATGATACACGTTCCCCCGTTCTGCCCCTGTCAGCTGCGTTGCCTCCATGAATTTCGGACGACGCAGGTGCAGTTTGAAAGACGTACCCGCAGATCCCGCATCCGAAACGTTCACCGTACCGTTTGAATCTGACCCTGATCCAGTCTCACGCTCGTTAGATTCATCGGATACGCAACGTAGTACATGGCCTGCTTCATCTTTGGTGTAATTGATTCCTGGGGTGTTATAATCCAATAATTTCTCGGACTGCTCTCCCAGTTCCTCCATCACCTCTACGGACTGGATATCCTGCATCGCAAGTAACGTTTTCAACTCCGTGACAGATGTGCTCGCTGCTACTTGAGTTGCTGCTTCAAAGGGGTACGTCCATGAAAGTCGTTGATCAACCTCGTTGATCAGCCGTGCCTCCTCTTGTTGAAGATCTACTGTAGCTGCACCTTCATCTCCAATGTTTTGGTTAGCCGTGACTTGTGCACTCTTCGTCAGTTCTTCTACCGTTGAGGATGTAACCAACTTCACAGGCTGAACGGCTTTTAGTGCAGCAATTCGTTCTTTCCGCACCTCAGTCATCCCATCTTCTTCCCCAAGTGTCTGATTCACCACATGGTCACGGGACACGTGATCAGCGGAAATAATAGAAATCGCCCATCGAGATTGATCATCTGCAAGACAGGCTGAGAACGAATCATTGCTTCCTGCAAGTTCACGCAGCACAGCCGCATCTGGATGTCTCATCAGGGATGGCCCAATCCAGTCCAGGTAGTTTCGTCCTGCAGCAAGCAGATAGTCTGGCAATGCCAGTTCAGGGCTATCCTTGACCTGAGACCACGCGAGCGCTTTTTTCGCGGCATCTTTTACGGTACCTAGCAGAATCATTTTCTCTTTGGGACGAGTCAACGCAACATACAGCACACGTATCTCTTCAGCAAGCAGTTCAAATTGCGCCCGACGACGAATCGCCAGATTGGCTAATGTAGGATAGGCAACCCTGTTCTCACGATCTACAAACCTTGGACCAAATCCCAGTTCCTTATGCATTAGAAACGGTGCGTTCAGATCCTGCTGATTGAACATCTTAGATATGCCACCGACAAAGACAATTGGAAACTCCAAACCCTTACTCCGGTGAATGGTCATGATACGTACGGCGTTGTCCTGCTCACCAGAACTACTTGCTACAGTCCCGAGGTCTCCCCCGTTTTCCCGTAGTCTGGAAACATAGGTCAGGAAACGGAACAAGCCACGATTTGCAGTTGATTCCTCATATTGTCGTGCGCGATCGTACAATGCCTTAAGATTACTTTGACGTTGCAGTCCTCCTGGAAGACCACCAACCCAGTCCAAATAACCGGTTTCCCGATACATACGCCAGATCAGTTCACTTAAGCTGCCTTGTCTTGCCTCAAGTCTCCACTGCTGCAATTGACGCATAAAACGAATTAACTTTTGCTGCAACTCCGATCCTGAGATCTCCGTTATGCCCAGATCCTCACTTGCATGTCCCGCAACACCAGCATCTTGTATTCCATCTGTCTGTACTGTACGCCCATCGAATTCGTGTACATCGTCCAGAGTCTCTGCCTCAACTGAAGCTGCTGTTTCCCGCTCCCCCTGTTCCATCTCTGACCAGGCTTCCGGCCACTGCAACTGGACGATATTGGAATCAGGATGATTATCCTGCCGGGATTGTTGTACAGCATTAGTGGAGGAATCGCTCCAATCTCCCGCAGCCGATATAACCGCATCATAGAATGACTGTCTTTTGTCACCAAGCCGAATCTGTGCCAGTTCCTCTTCATCCAGTCCAACAATCGGGGAACGAAGCACGGAAGCGAGCGGAATATCCTGTCTTGGATTATCAACAAGCTGAAGCAGAGACATCATGATTTCCACTTCTGTAGCCTGAAAATAACCCTTGCTCTGTTCTCCTCCAGCAGGAATTCCCTGCTGTCTGAACTCCTCAATCATGAGCGGAGCCCACATCAAGGTTGAACGCAGCAAGATGACCATGTCACCGTAACGTGCCGGGCGCATCGTTTGCAGAGCTTTGTCATATACATGAAGGGCAGGTTTGTCCGTGTCTCCAACCATCTCCCGAATACGCCTTGCGATTGCCCTCGCTTCCAACTGGGCTGTTTCAAGTTCGGCACTCTCCAGTTCTGCGGAGACCGATGCATCCCCATTCTCATCCGTACTCTCTGTCAGATCAGGACCACCACCCTGACGATCGATCAGCATGAGTTCAGGTGTATACGCCTCATCACCAAGTGTTTCTGACGGGAAGGTAGCCCCATATGCCAGTTGAGCTCGTTCATCGTAAGCAATCTCTGCCACACCTTCGTTCATGAGTTGCCGGAATATCATATTGACCGAATGCACGACTTCTGCTCGACTACGAAAATTCCGCGCAAGATCAATACGTTGACCTGTACGATGCAGACGTTCTTCCACCATTCCGTCCTCATTTGTGCTCGCTCCATACTGGCGATACTTGTTCATAAATAGACCTGGCTCAGCCAACCTGAAACGGTAGATACTCTGTTTGACATCACCGACCATGAATCGGTTACCCGGGTTTTCTCTGGAGATCAGTTTCACGATATCTTCCTGAACCGTATTGGTATCCTGATATTCATCAAGCAACACTTCATCGAATCGCGAATGGTACTCCATAGCCGCATCGGAAGGCATCGACAGTTCAGGCGTTGAATCCTCATGTCGCAAAATGTGAAGACAGTAATGCTCCAGATCACTGAAGTCAACTTGCCCACGTTCCTGTTTGGCCTGTCGATAACGTTCTCCAAATGTACTAACCAACCTCGACAACTCCTGCATGAGTGGTGCCGCTTGCTCCAACTCCTGCCAGAACGCAAACGCACTTCTCCCGAACAATGAACCTTTCAGGTCGGTAACTGCCTTTTTCGCGGCCTCACGGAGTTCCTTCACCTGATCCTGTAAAGCCGGGTCTGTTTGATCCTTTTTGCAGGGTTTCAATTTGCCAAATGTAGCGGGTTGAAACACTTCAGGCAACCTTTCCCATGGCATAATCTCAACCGCAGACAACAGCTCTTCTACCATCACCAGGTCTTCTTTTAACGTATCTGCATAAGGTGCCGGACCTTCAGGCTGCATGGAAATATGAATGCCTTGACGGAGCAATCCTGCTGCACCACTTAAAGCAAGAGCCGCATCACGCAAAATACTCTGAACCCATGCTGAATGTCCAAGTGCCTCTACACTTTCCACCTGAAAAGCAGACGCCATCTCTGAGAGCCAATGATCCGGCCAGGAATGACTGCGGGAGAAATCATACAAACGTTGCACCAGTCGATGCATCGCATCATCGTTTCGTTCTCCACTGAACCAGTCTACTAATTCGCGGAATGTACTCCCTTCATCTTCTTCGCCATATTTTTCCTCAAATAGTTCTTCAAGCAGTTCCTGCCGCATGATTTCCGCTTCATTTTCATTCAGGATACGGAAAGCCGGGTTCAACGGAATTTGCTGATAATAACGGCGAATGACTTCCATACAGAATGAATGCAGCGTTGTAATAGATGCCCGTCCAAGCAGCGACAGCTGCTTACGCAGATGCTCTTCTCCAGGCTGTTCTTCCAGCGCACGTTCCAACGCTTCCCGAATCCGTTGTTTCATCTCGGCGGCGGCCGCTTTGGTAAACGTAGCTACAAGTAAACGATCCACACTGTATCCTTGGGAGGGATCTGCGATCTTGCGAATAATTCGTTCAACCAGCACGGCTGTCTTGCCTGATCCCGCCGCTGCGGCAACCAGTATGTCTTCTCCGCTTTCCGAGATGGCACTCCACTGGTCATCACTCCAGAAGCTACCCTCCGGTTTTGGCATATTCGTCATGATGTTTCCCCTCCCTTGGTGTGAGATAACATATCCCAGATTTGCTGTTTGCCCGGTTTGGACAACAGGTTATACTCATTTCCTTCTATATTCTCATCAAACTGACAAACAGGCTTATACGGACAGAACGTGCACGCCACTTCCTGCTGAATACGATAAGGCTCAATGGCCACATCCCCATCCGTAATTCGGGTACCAATCTCACGGATATTACTGCGAACCGAAGCAAGCAGCGTATCCCATTGCTCTGGCGTAGCTACAGCGGCGCTGCTATAAAAGCTTCCGTCCGCCTTAAGGGCAACTGGAATAATTGCTGAATACCCCTTATCCAGGGTGTTGTCCATTTGAGCGATTGCGTCCCGATCGGCCAGCAGCAAACCTTTCATTTTGAACCGTTTCAGCAGTTCTTGTCCTGCCTGCTCTGATGTCATGCCGTTTGCGGATTGCAACAGCGGGTTATGCACATGGAAATACAACGTTCCTCCCGGCATCGCCGTTTCCCCAAGCCATTCTTCGGCAGCACTAAGCAGCACCTCCAGATAGGTGAGCATCTGTAATGACAGACCATAGTAAACTTCATGTAACTTGAGGTCCGTTTGGCTTGATTTATAGTCAATGACACGTAAGAGCAGACCATTCTCTCCTTCTGCGACATCTACACGGTCAATTCGACCCACGATCTCCATCACACAACCGTTCTCCAGTTCAAAACGTAATGGCGGCAGTGTTTTATCCGGTCCAAAATCAAGCTCCAGCCCAATCGGTTCAAAACTTCCGCGTCTGGACTGTTCACCAAGAATGACGGATGCCCGGCTAACAATGTCCTTTAATTTGCGGAAAATATAACCGTATCGCTTGGTGCTTAGCAAAATCTCCCCTTGCAGCTGTGGTGCAATCTGCTCCACCGTTTGCTCGGCTTCCTGACGGCATTGGTCTGGAGTCAAACTGCCCCAACTACGATTTTCTTCACGCAACCGCATAGCCAGCTGGCTTAGTGCAGCATGAAACAGCTGTCCGATATCAGGAGCCTGAAGGCGATACAATTGCCGTTCTTTGAGGCGCAGCCCATGCGAAGCAAAATGGGAGAACGGACAAGCTACGAAACGCTCCATTCGCGAGACACTCGTCCTCACCTCTGTACCATACAGTCTGCGACTGGTAGCTGTACGTAGTGGTAAGGCCCGATTACGATAAAAGATCGATCCCATCAACCGCTCCAGCTGAGGTCTGCTTGTCTCTCTAGATACATGCCAATTGTAGACCGCCCACCACATTTCAGGGATGTCTTCTCCGCGGCGCCATTTGCGCAATTGTCCAATGAGCGTAGACAGACTCTGACCTGGATGGGTGACATAGGACCAATGCGCTTCTTCCGAGTTCGCAACCGGTGGTTGAGCGAGCAATGGCTGTTCTTGTAGACCAAACATCTTCCGTACATGGCGGACAATCTCGGAAGGAAGCAGTGTTTTCCCCTCATCATCAGCAACCGGGTAACTCAGCCACAACTGGCTGCTTGCCGCTGTAAGTGCCGTATAGATCAGGAAACGTTCATCCAGCATCTGCCTTGTTGCACCTGGTCCAAGCGCCACGCCTCTTTCCGTCAGTAACGCTCTCTCCAGTTCCGTTAATACGCCATCATCCTGAGGTACAGCGGGTAATTCACCATCAACGGCGCCAAGGATAAATACGTATTTGATGTCCTGAAGGCGTGTACGGTCCATAGAACCCATCAAAACCTGATCAAGTGCTGGTGGTACCAGACCCAGCTTCAGTTCCGTCAATCCGGTCTCAATCATCCCGGAAAACAGCGTGATATCCAGCCGTTCATTCCCCATCATATCGACCATCTGATCCAATAAATCCAGCACAGCTCCCCACATCTGCCGATGTTCTCTCGACCGTTCGGGGTCACCTTGTGCCTTAGCTTCAGCAGACATATTCTCCAGCTTCCATGCGATCTCAGCATCTTCCAGCAGTCTGTATAGTGCCTCACACTGGGCTTTGGCTGTCTTTGCCTTTTTCATTCGCTTCTCAAAAACACCCAAGGAATCTGTAATGACCGTTCGGCAGCTCTCCATTAAAGAAAGCATCTGGTCCCGTCCTCGACTACGGCCATCCTGACCGTTGTCTTCCAGCGACAGGCTTGGTACATACTTCCATGGTTTGCCGTCAGTCCAGCGATACCCGTGAATACCACAAGCCAGTACATAATTCTCAAGCTGGTCCATATCTTCACGAGTGATGGAACCATCACGCGGAAGCAGCAAATCCGTTTTGACACAGCGAAATACATCCTCGTAACGCCAGTGGCGCCGAACAATATCCAGTGCGGAACGGATAAACTCAGATAATGGATGATGAAGTTCATTTCTTCTCCGGTCCAGAAAGACGGGTACGTCATAATCCCTGAATAACGGTTCAACTATATCAGCGTAGGTATCCAACTGCCGGACAAGTACCGCCATGTCCCGATAACGCGCACCTTCGTTTTGTGCCAGGCGCCGCATCTCACGCAGTGCTCCCTCCATCTCAGCTCGTCGGTTCTCCGCTGCAACCAGTTGGATTCCGGAATCAAGGCCTTCACTTTTCCAACGAATTCGCCGGTCGAAACCAGCCTCCAGATGAGCAAGTCCCGGACGATCCTTGTATCTCGGTGGAATCTCCGAATCTAGCACGGTTATATCGCTCGTTACACCCAGTTCGTCAGCCATTCCTTTCAGGCGTGCATAGGCACTTGCCGTAGGATAAAACAGTTCCAGTTCTCCAGGCAGTGCGCCATGATCATAAGGACGATCCAATGTCAGGGCAATCGTCACGGAAGAGGACTGCAACATCAGCCTACCGATCACACTCATCTCCTGTGGTGTGAATCCCTGAAAACCATCAATCCAGATCTGGGCATCCTGCAGCAATGCACTTTCCGACAAACGATCTGTCAGCTCGGTCAACGTGTCTTCATCATCAATATATAAATTGGTCAGTTCCTGTTCATAGTCACGATATATCAGATTCAAGTCATGCAACTTGTCCTCCAGAATCGGCGAAGTGGATGAGCTATTCCCTCCAGACAGCCCGTCTTCCAGCATTGATGGATCAACTTCATAACGTTTAAATTCACTATATAAGTCATTTAATTCGCCTATAAAACCCAGCTGGCTGCCGGATGCACCAAACAGCTTCAATTCTTCCTTACGGCGCTGGATGACCTTGTAGAGCAGCATCTTTTTGCCTTCGGCTCCGATCGGAATACGAGCAGAACCACCTGCTTCTTGCATTACACGATAGGCTAAACGGCGAAAGCCGAGCACTTCTGCACGCATGGTACCTTTAATTGCTCCAGAAGACACCAATGCCTGCTCTGTTCGAAAAGAGCTCTGTTCGGGAACGAGCAAAATTAAAGGTGTACCTTGCGGTTCTTGTTGAAGCAGGGATGTAATTTCCCGGGTAATCAGCGAGCTTTTGCCGCTGCCTGCCCGGCCAATAACAAAACGAACGGACATGTCTAATCCTCCAAACCACACGTACAAGATTTTAATTCCCAGTATAACATATCTGACTTGGTTCGGAACATACGTTTGCCACTATCCGGTAAAACCGGAGATCATCTCCGTTAACACAGCAAAACAGCAAAAAGCCCGCAGCTATCACACTGTGGACTTTTGACTTGATCTATATTTGATTGGAACGAAAATCATACGATTAATTCTTTTTACTGCGCACTTCGAAAATAGCAAATTTCAGGTAATGTCCTTCATCCACGCCCAAAATTTGTGGGTGATCCTTACCGGCTGCTTTCCAGTCGATCAAACGAAGCACTTTGCCTGCATCTTCCGCTGCATCGGCAATCGTATCCAGGAAGAGGTCTGGACGCATGTGATACGAACAGCTGGCTGTTACCAAATATCCACCCTCATTGACCAGTTTCATTCCTTGCAGATTGATATCTTTATAACCGCGACATGCACCTTTAACTGCTGATTTCGTTTTGGCAAATGCAGGAGGATCAAGGATGACCACATCAAATGTTTTACCGCCAGCTGCAAGCGCTTTGGATGTATCCACTTTCTGTTCGCCTGCACGTGCACGTGCGGTACGTTCATCCAGCCCTTTCACTTGTTCACGCAAGTACTGGAATGCATCAGCAACTACGAACTCGACCCGGTCAGTGAAACCGTTCAGCTCCACATTTGTTCGTGCACTCTCAATGGCATGCTCCGAAATATCAAGACAAGTCACTTTTTTGGCTCCATACTTGCAAGCATTCAACGTAAAGCTACCCGTGTGTGAGAAACACTCCAGTACAGTGGCACCATCCCAATATGGGAATGTAACTACTTTACCACTTTTATTCACAGGCAAGAGCTGCTCTGTGCCATCCTGCTCGGTCGTTTGTAGTGTGATTCCACTCTTGTAGCCCCAACCCTTCATAAGCGGTTCGATGGCTGCACGATTCTCGCGTTGGTCGAAGAAGTAACCTGTCTTCTGCCCTTCCACGATATCCACTTTAATGAGTAGTCCATTCTCTGTAACCGTGACATGTCTTGGGCAATCTCCGTACAGTGGACCTTTGGTCTGCTCCAAACCTTCCAGTTCACGAATCGAGACATCACTGCGCTCGTATATACCTTCCGGCTGCATTACTTCAATGAGTGCCTGTACGATGGCTTCACGGCAACGATCCATGCCAAGTGTAAGCAACTGTACAACGAGAATGCTGCCGAATCGGTCAACGATTAATCCTGGCAGAAAATCAGCTTCGCCGTAAACGAGACGGTATGCCTCTCCATCCTGGATAAAACGTTCCCGGTGACGCAAGCAATCGCGGAAACGCGCTGCAAAAAACGCGGTGTCCATCTGTTCGGACTCCAGCGGTTGATACGCTACAACCCTTACAGTGATCTGAGATGCAGGATTGTAATAACCTGTCGCCAGATAGCGACCTTGATGATTCAATACATTGACCAGATCTCCCGGTTCCGGGTTTCCGTCAACAGAGGCAATTTCATTGTTAAATATCCATGGATGTGCATGTTCAAGCCGCTTTTTGCGACTGCGTTCGAGTGTAACTGATGGCAAGGTAGATCCACTTCTTTCATAGTTAGTTGAAAAGATAGGTTTGGTGCGGCGCGTAAATGACGTTCCGGGTTCGAATCGATCTTCCGATCGCTGTTGTCTCCAGATTTTTTTGATTCCCTTTCTTAAAGGGGAAAATCTGGAGACAAAGGCGCACGCTTCGCTTCTTCAGATTCGATTTCGTCCCCTCCACTACGCTTGCACGAATCACCGTATCTTTCGAATTGGGGTGGGGTAATTTAGGTCACTTCCCTCTGAATTCCTTTAGGCTTGTCATGGTTGTCTTTTCTTACTCATAGGATGAGTTAAGGAACCGGACGGAAGGAATGATATTACTATGTTTAGAGATGTGATATTGCCCCTACTCTATGGGCTTATTATCTTTTTTGGTGGCATGAAGCTGATGGAAACGGCCTTGCAGCGCATGGCTGGGCCCATGTTGGCGGGTTGGCTCAATCGCGCCACCTCTGCTCCATGGAAAGGCATGGCCTTCAGTGCAGGCGCAACAGCCCTGTTACAGAGCAGTACTGCGGTCACCGTACTCACCATTGGACTGGCTAATGCCAGATTAATTACCTATGGACGCACACTTGGCATCATCCTCGGCACCAACATCGGGACATGCCTGACGACGGAGCTGGTGGGACTGCAGATCGGACGTGCTTCCCTGCCGCTACTCGTCCTGTCGCTAACGGGCTGGGCCATGTTTGTTGTTCTTGGTGAACGCAATCTGGCCGCTCCTGAACGCACGCGTCAGACTCTGTTTAACATCCAGTACAGCTTCCTCGCAGCTGCCGGATTTGCACTTGTTATGACAGGCATTCAGGTGATGCAATCCATTGCCTTACCCTTGCGGAGCATGGGCGTATTTCAATGGTTTCTCGACCGCTCGGCCGACAGCTTGTGGTGGGGCTTCCTGGCAGGTGCCTGTCTGACAGCGCTCATTCACAGCAGCGCAGCTGTCATTAGCATGGCGATTACGCTGGCAGCCACAGGGGTATTGCCTGTGGAGATCGGCATCGCCATTGTGATCGGGTCCAATGTGGGGACCTGCATCACCGCTGTGATTGCTGCCGCGGGTGGAGCATCCGCAGGCAAATTTGTCGCAGCCTCCCATGTTGTATTAAACATTGCGGGAGCGCTGCTGTTTATGCCGCTGATCGGCCAGCTGCATGCAGCTTCGGCTTGGCTGTCAGCGGACAACGGGGCACAGATTGCGCATGCCCAGACCCTTTTTAACATCACCAGTTCACTGCTTGCTTTACCGTTCTGTTACTTGCCAATCTGGCACAAAAAACCACCGGTCCACGCCCCCGCGGCGAAGTCACCCGTGGCTTGATGATCTGCCTATCCAGACCCCACAGAGCGCGCGGCTAACTGACTCGAACCAGAACTATAATGCGTTATACGTTAACGCCTAACTTGTTCAGGGCTACACGCAAGATATCATCGTTATTATCATATCCGCTCTGCTGCTGTAAGGACCATGCTTCTTCCGGAGCATACCAATCCACACCCTTGATTTCTTCAATCTGAGGCTGTAAATCACCACTCTCGGCTTCAACGAGATAATAATGAACTTCCTTGTCCACCGGGCCAAAGTCTGCATGTTGGTACGTGTAAGCAATGATATCAACCGGTTCTACAATGCGGCCCACCATACCTGTCTCCTCCAAAATCTCGCGCAGTGCCGTCTGTTCAATTGTTTCTCCATCTTCCATTTTGCCCTTGGCGAGAGTTGTTTTACCATAACGATCTACGATAAGCTGAATTTGAAGACGTCCGTCTTCCCCTGTTCTATAAACAACTCCGCCTGCTGAAATTTCTTTTTTGTTCATCGTGCTCTCCCCCATCAACTTCGATATCTTTATCTTATTTTTTTGCAAAAGAAGGACCTCATCTCCCCGGGTAAGCTCCCCAAGGAAATGAAATCCTTGTTTCTGACGCCTCGATCACATCGCGGCGGACTTAAGATTCTCTTCCAACACACGTACCAGCGTAGCCTGACTCTCGTTGACGCCGGCTTTAACCACTTTGACTCGGCACACTTTACCGACCATATCCATCGTTCCGTCAAAGACCAGTTGAATGTAGTTGTCGCTATAACCGTGCAGCTTGCCACTTCCCTCGCGGCCTTTGGCTTCCCCTTCGGGAATAACATCCAGTACCTGTCCAACAAACTGCTCAGCGTACTCCAGCTGCATCTGTTCAGACAAGTCAATCAGTTCATGCACACGTGCATTTTTGACTTCTTCGTCCACCTGATCTTCCATTCGTGCTGCGGGCGTGCCCGTACGCTTGGAATAAGGGAATACGTGCATTTCGGAAAAACCGATCTTCCGCATCAACTCATAGCCATTACGGTACATCTCATCCGTCTCACCTGGAAATCCAACAATGATGTCTGTTGTAATCGCTACATCCGGCATTGCTTCCCGAATGCGAAGCATCTTGTTGTAAAACTCTTCTGTCGTATATTTACGGCGCATGCGTTTCAACACCGTATCATCACCCGCTTGCAGCGGAATATGGAAGTGACGAACAAGTTTGTCCGAACGTTTGATCACGTCGAGCATGCGGTCATCGATCTGGCTGGCTTCAATCGAGCTGATTCGAATACGCTCCAAACCCTCTACCTTATCCAAATCCCACAGCAGATCGGTCAGATCATAGTTCTCCATGTCATCCCCATATCCACCTGTATGAATACCCGTGAGAACAATCTCTTTGTATCCGGCGTGTACGAGTTGATGCGCCTGTTGAATAATGCTGTTCGCCTCACGACTGCGTGAGAGACCACGAGACCACGGAATGATGCAGAACGTGCAAAAGTTATTGCAACCATCCTGAATCTTCAGGAACGCGCGGGTACGGTCAGCAAAATCCGGTACGTCCATTTCTTCAAATACACGGGTTTTCATAATATTACGTACTGCGTTAACCGGTTGACGGGACTCCTGAATTTCATTAACATATGGCAGAATCTTGTCACGGTCCTGTGTACCGATAACCAGATCCACCCCTGGGATGTCCAGAATCTCTGCCGGAGAAGTCTGCGCATAGCAGCCTGTAACGGCCACAATCGCCTCCGGGTTGCGCCGAATGGCACGACGAATAATTTGACGGCTCTTTTTGTCGCCGGTATTGGTTACTGTACAAGTATTAATCAAGTATACATCCGCTGTCTGTTCATCAAAGTCCACTTGATCGTAACCTTCGTTTTTGAACAATTGCCAAATCGCCTCTGTATCATAGAAATTAACTTTGCAGCCTAAGGTGTAAAACGCCACGGATGGCATAATTACATTCCTCCCATTTCTCCGGATTCATATAGCACGCAAGTTAGTGCTGCCATTCCAGCTGTCTCAGCACGCAAAATGCGTTTGCCCAGTCCAACAGATACAGCACCTGCCTGATCAGCCTCTGCCGTCTCCTTCTCAGAAAATCCACCTTCCGGTCCAACCACGATCAATACTTCTGCACTTGCATCAGGTGCAAGTTGCTCTATAAACGGTTTCAGTGCATCTCTCAGCTGTTTACCGTTTTCTTTCTCATAACAATAACATACCAGGCTATAGCCCTCAAAAGAAGATAATAGCCCTTTCCAGGAAAGCGGCTGTTCGACGGATGGAATACGATTCCGGTGACTCTGTTCGGCAGCTTCCTTGGCAATTTTCCGCCACCGCTCCAACCGTTTGCCTTCTTTCTTGGCATCATATTGCACAATCGTACGTTCTGATAGGAAGGGTACAAATGATACCGCCCCAATCTCAGTACATCTCTGGATGACTGTTTCCATCTTGTCGCCCTTGGGCAAACTCTGTGCCACGGTTACACGAATCCGTGCTTCATGGTCCATCTCGAGAGGTTCCACAATATTGGCTGTCACTTGGCCCACTTCAATACTCTCAATTTCCACGAGTGCTTCTCTGGAGTTTCCGTCACTGACAATCAGTTTATCTCCAGGTTTACCACGCATGACCTTGCCAATATGGCGTGCATCATCACCTGTGATAATCACAGCGTGTTCAATAAACTGTTCTGCAGATACAAAATATCGCTGCATTAGTCAATCCACCCATTCTGTCCTGTTATGACTGGAATTCACCCCGCCTGATGGCAGGCGTGAATCCAATCGCCACAGATGATCATACAACTTTTACGTGTTTCTGACCAGTATTCCGGTCCATAAACAATGCGCTTTTAGCGATATAATTCGATGATCACCTTTGCCAGATCCACATACATCGTTTGCGCAAACTCATACAAAGGTTGAATCGTCACATTTTGCAACGGAGGTATAACAAGGATCAATAGGAAGATAAAAATAGACCATTGCTCCACCCCTTGCAGCTTGCGGCTGATTGAAGGTGGCAGTAGATCCTCTAGAATCCGATAACCATCCAGTGGTGGCAACGGAATCAAGTTAAACAGGAACAGGAAAAAGTTGGTTAAGTTAAAGATAGCGAAAAACGTCGTGATTGCTGTGAGCAGACGCTCATTATCAATCCCACCGAGTGCTCCCGAACCAACCAGTGAAGCATAGATGATTGTACCGATGATCGCGAGCAACAGATTGCTCAGAGGCCCTGCTGCAGATACGATGATGCCCATCAATCTAGGTTTGTCGAAGTTAGCCCGATTAACGGGAACTGGACGTGCCCAACCAAAGCCGGCAATAATGAGCAGCAGCACACCTAACAAGTCAAAGTGTACAACCGGATTCAGCGTGACCCGACCCAACAGCTTCGCTGTTGGATCACCAAATTTGTTGGCAAAATATGCATGCGAGAATTCATGCACTGTAAATGCGATCAGAATGGTCAGCAGGAAAAACGGAAGCTGATCGATCGGATAACGAAAGAACGAATTCCAAAAGTCCATACGTTACCCCTTTCTGGCTACAAACGCCAGCCAATCCTCATCACGGTGGATCGCACTCACTTCAAATCCGGAGGCTACCAGTGCATCATGCACAACCTGCTCTTTGTTCTTCCAAATGCCGGATACAATATAGGTGCCACCAGACTCAAGCGCATTATAGACATCGTCTACGAACAACAAAATGATCTCAGCCAGAATGTTCGCCACGACAACCTTAACCGGCAGTTGTACACCAAGTGCAGGGTCCTGACTCCCAAGGACGGACAACAGATCACTCTCTTTAACCGTAATTTGTTGCTCCAGCCCATTCAGTTCCACATTCTCCCTGGCACTAATTACGGCAACTGGATCAAGATCGAGCGCCAGTACATGTTTTGCCCCAAGTTTTATCGCTCCAATAGCCAAAATACCAGAGCCTGTACCTACGTCAATAACTTCCTCGCCGCCCTGAATAACCGTTTCCAGTGTGCGCAAGCAGAGGGAGGTCGTTGGATGTGTTCCTGTACCAAAGGCCATGCCTGGATCAAGCTCAATAATTTTCTCATCTGGACTTTCAGGCGTATACTCTTCCCACGTTGGCTTGATCGTCAGACGTTCCGATACACGTACCGGCTTGAAATATTGTTTCCAGGCTGTTGCCCAGTCATCTTCATCCACTGTACGCGTCTCATAACGAACCTCGCCTGTATCAATTCCGAATTCGGAGAGTTCCTCAACTCTCGGATTAACTTCTAACTGTAATGCAACCATATCCGTACCTTCGGAGAAGTACCCTTTGATGACTGCAAAACCTTCCGGAATATCATTCAAAGGAACGTCGTATAACTCACCATATGTCGTGTCCCGTTTTTTATTTAAAGTACCGGACTCTTCAATCGAAACCCCTCCAGCACCCGCTTCATGTAAAAAATTAGAAATCATCTCCACAGCTTCTTCTGTGGTATGTATTGTTAGTTCATGCCATAACATACTTGGTTTTTCCTCCTCATTTTTCAAACATCCCAACTATTGTACTACACATGCTAGCCGGAGCACAAAGCCGCACCAGTAAAAGAAAAACAAAACAGGATATCCGCAGCCTGACTGCTCGAATATCCTGTCATCTATTCATACATATCTGTTTCATATACTTCAGCATATTGCATAATTTGAATCTCAGTTAGCAAAAACGCCCACCATTCTGCGTGATCATCTCTGCGGCTTGCGGGAGCGAATCATTGGATACGGACACGGTCAGCAAAATTTCTTGTTTTAGCCTGTTGGCCGAGTCCTCTTTGGGTGTATCATACACCTGACCATTGGACAACATTTCCGTTTCATCACTAATCAAGGCAAGTACATTCAGTTCGCCACTAAATCCTCCGACGACGGCCGTAGGAGAATTATCGGAGCCCGTAACATCGTTTGAGTCCAATGCAGACGCTTCATTGCCAAGGCTCTCAATGCTTAATTGGTTCGGGTGCAACAATTCCAGGGCTCTGCGTGCAGACTCGGCCTCAGTCCAGCTTGTAAAAACAGCTTCGAGGGTCACTGCCGAGCGATCTTCAGTCATGAAGCTCCCGTCCCTGTCGTCGATCAGCCGCTTCACTGCGGCGTAGTGCTTCTATATCTTCATGATCCGCAGCTTCAGCGCTGAATTCCACGTCCTCATTTTTCGCGGATTGCATACGTTTCATCTTTTCCGTTTTCGTTAAAATCTTACCTGGACGTTCATGTTCTGCCATTGTAATGCTCCTCCTTCAAATTAAAATGAACTAATATTTGTTACACTGTAAGCTCCGATTGTAGCCCCATCCTCCGATCGCTGTTATCCCCAGATTCCTTCAACTCCCTCCTTAAAGGGAGAAATCCGGGGATAGCGTATGCTTCCGAAGCAGCTTTCTTGCGAAAGCTTTTAGGCGAACGCTTCGCTTCTTCAGATTGGTTCTACACTCTCCGTTAAAGTGTAATTATCTGTCCATCTTATATGGATTTCTTGAAACTAGATCATTCCACCGGCTTGTTCGATTATGGACATGGCGCGGTGATGTACCGATTCATCTACGATGACAGTTAGCAATACATCTCTTCCTGTAGGTCCACCCTGTCCACCATCACTCATGCCGCTTGCAGAAGGGTCCGCCGCAGCCATAATTCCAGCACTGGCATTTGTTTGCATCGAATCGGGCACCCATGATGAAAAACTGCCGGAAACGCCCGGCTTGTAGGAAGCCCCGCTTGGTCCTACACCCGCATATCGGCTGAATCGATTAATTGACAGGTCCTCCACTCGCAATGCCTCCAGTTTTTTGGCCGCCCCTTGAGCCTGCTCCGGGCTGTGAAAGTACGCCAAAATATTTTTCTCGGTCATCCGCTTCACCTGCTTCCCTAATTTCTCGCATATCAGCTATGCATATCATTCTCGCCATGCTATCTTTCCGCAAGTTCGCTCAGAATATACCGAAATGCTCCCACAAATTGCTGTCGTTCTTTGTAGCATAAATCCATGGATTTCACAAAAACCACTGAACCACTAAAAAAGGCGTACAAAAAAGGACACCCCGCGTTAAAAACCGCTGTGGTGTCCTTTTGAACTTACTTTATTTTATTCTCAGTCACCGCGGAAGGCGCGTTTCACTCTATCAAAGAAAGATTGTTCATGCTCATGTGTTTGCTCTCCATCCAGCGAAGCAATTTGGCGAAGCAGATCCTTCTGCTCGTCATTCAGCTTACTAGGTGTAACCACAACCACTTTCACATGCTGATCCCCCTGCCCCATACCGCGCAGGCGTGGTACACCTTTGCCTTTGAGGCGGAAATACGTTCCCGTTTGTGTACCAGCTGGTACTTTCAACTTCACTTTCTCGGTCAACGTTGGGATCTCAACTTCATCTCCCAGAGCTGCCTGAGCAAAGGTAAGTGGGATTTCGCAATAAATATCGTCGCCTTCACGCTCGAAGAAATCATGTGATTTCACGCGAATGACAATATACAGATCTCCCGCTGGTCCGCCACGCAGGCCGCCTTCGCCCTCACCTGTCATACGCAGTTGCGCGCCATCATCTACACCCGCTGGAATGCGGACATGGATTTTGCGTTGCTTGCGGACTTTACCGCTACCACTGCACGTTGTACATTTTTCTTTGATAATTTGGCCCGAACCGCTACAGTTCGAACATGCACGACGATTAACCATACGACCAAACGGTGTATTTTGCACGACTTCCTGCTGACCGCTACCTTGGCAGACCGAGCAGGTTTCCGGTTTCGTTCCAGGTTTGGCACCTGAGCCATGACAGGTATCACAGCCTTCGGTACGCGGAATCGTAATATCGGTTTCTTTACCGAATACAGCTTCCTTGAACTCAATTGTCATCGTGTACTGCAGATCATTCCCGCGTTGCGGAGCATTTGGATCACGTCGTCCACCGCCACCGCCGCCAAAGAACATGTCGAAGATGTCGCCAAATCCGCCGCCGCCAAAATCACCGCCACCACCGAATCCACCTTGATTCGGATCGACATGACCATATTGATCATATTGTGCACGCTTCTGACCGTCACTCACTACGTCGTAAGCTTCTTTAACTTCTTTAAATTTAGCTTCCGCATCAGCAGCCTTGTTTACGTCAGGGTGATACTGACGGGCAAGCTTACGGTAAGCCTTTTTAATTTCATCGTCGTTAGCCGTTTTACTAACGCCAAGCACCTCATAATAATCACGCTTTTCAGCCACTCTTCCACCCCCATATCATTCACCATATCGCACATCGTGACAAAAGGAAAGCCAAAGCGCGGGAGCCCCGGCTATGACTTTCCCTCTAATTCGAACGTCACCGATGTTTAATTCGCGTAGAACTACGAATTAGTTTTGTTTTTTATCTTCATCCACAACTTCGTAATCAGCGTCTACGACGTTGTCACGTTTAGCAGAACCTTGTTGTTGCTCTTCAGCACCTTGTGCTTCTTGCTCTTGCGCCTGAGCTTGCTCATACAGTTTCACGGACAGTTGTTGAACGATCTCTGTCAGTTCTTCTGTAGCAGCTTTGATATCTTCCAGGTTGTCGGAAGCCAGAACGCCTTGCAGTTTTTCTTTGGCAGCATTCGCTTTTTCAACTTCGCCAGCATCTGCTTTTTCGCCAAGATCTTTGATCGTTTTGTCAACAGAGTAGATCAATTGATCTGCACTGTTTTTCGCTTCAACGAGTTCTCTGCGTTTTTTATCTTCTTCAGCGTGCAACTCAGCATCTTTCATCATTTGCTCAACTTCAGCATCGCTCAAACCGCTGGAAGAAGTGATTGTGATTTTTTGAGTTTTGTTCGTACCTTTATCTGTTGCAGATACGTTAACGATACCGTTGGCATCAATATCGAAGCTAACTTCGATCTGTGGAACGCCACGTGGAGCTGGTGGAATATCACCCAACATGAAACGTCCAAGCGATTTGTTACCCGCTGCCATCTCACGCTCACCTTGCAGAACATGAATCTCAACGCTTGGTTGATTGTCTGCATACGTGGAGAACACTTGAGATTTGCTTGTAGGGATCGTAGTGTTACGCTCGATCATTTTAGTGAATACGCCACCCGCTGTTTCGATACCCAGGGACAATGGCGTTACGTCGAGCAATACAACGTCTTTCACGTCACCTGTCAGTACGCCCGCTTGTACAGCAGCACCCAAAGCTACAACTTCATCCGGGTTAACGCCTTTGTGTGGCTCTTTACCCGTCAGTTTTTTGATTGCTTCTTGTACTGCTGGAATACGTGTCGAACCACCAACCAATACGATCTTGTCGATATCGTTAGGCGTCATACCCGCATCACTCAATGCACGACGAGTTGGTTCAAGCGTACGCTCAACCAGACCTTCAGAGATTTCTTCAAATTTCGCACGGCTCAGGTTCAACTCCAAATGCTGAGGAACGCCATCAGCAACTGTGATGAACGGCAAGGAGATCGTTGTAGTCAATACGCCGGAAAGTTCTTTTTTCGCTTTTTCCGCTGCATCTTTCAAACGTTGAACCGCTGCTTTATCTTTACTCAAGTCAATGCCTTGATCTTTTTTGAATTCACTTACGAGGTAATCAATGATCACTTGGTCAAAGTCATCCCCGCCTAGTTTGTTGTCCCCGCTAGTTGCTTTAACTTCGAAGAAGCCATCACCCAGTTCAAGAATGGATACGTCGAACGTACCGCCACCCAGGTCATATACGAGGATCGTTTGGTCTTCGGATTTCTCCATACCGTATGCCAAAGCTGCTGCTGTTGGCTCGTTGACGATACGCAGAACTTCCAAACCTGCAATTTTACCCGCATCTTTAGTCGCTTGGCGCTGACTGTCATTGAAGTAAGCTGGTACAGTGATAACTGCTTGAGTTACCGTTTGACCCAGATAAGCTTCAGCATCGGATTTCAATTTTTGCAGAATGATTGCAGAGATCTCTTGTGCGGAGTAGTCTTTGCTATCGATTGTTTCCTTGTGGGAAGTACCCATGTGACGTTTGATCGACATGATGGTACGATCCGGATTGGTGATGGCTTGACGTTTTGCTGTTTCACCAACAACGCGCTCTCCATCCTTTTTGAAACCAACTACGGATGGAGTTGTACGTGCGCCCTCCGGATTTGGAATTACGACAGCCTCGCCGCCTTCCATTACTGCTACGCATGAGTTTGTTGTTCCTAAGTCAATACCAATTACTTTGCTCATCCGAAAATTTCCTCCCTCAACAATTTAAAATGAATGGGTCTGATCTGACCCTTATTTAGATGTTCATGTTGCTAATCGTGCTCTATGTGTACAAACCTTTATATTAAACTTCGCCCACATTGTTCAACCATGGAGCCGACTCATTCCTTCCTATAAGGAATTTATGAGCTGACTTTAACCATAGCTGGACGAAGCACTTTATCTTTCAGCATGTAGCCTTTTTGGACTTCCTCAACAACGATACCTTCTTCGTACTCGTCGCTCTCCACTTGCATAATTGCTTGGTGGAATTCAGGATTGAACGGTTGTCCTACCGATTCCATAGCCGTCAGACCTTCATTATTCATCACGGTTTCCAATTGACGGAAAATCATTTGGATGCCCTTGGAGAAAGATTCGACCTCTGCTCCTTCCGGTACAGTAGCCATGGCGCGCTCGAAGTTATCAATAACCGGTACCAGTTCGGTGACCAGCTTCATCGAAGCGTATTTAGCCAATTCTTCTTTTTCCTTCTGCGTACGACGACGGAAGTTATCAAAATCAGCCTGTGCACGGACATAACGCTGTTGTTGCTCCTCAGCTTCTGCCTTCAGACGTGCAAGCTCATCCTGCTCCTGACCAGCCATCTCTTCAGCTTGTGCTTCTGCAGCGCCAGCTTCATTAATAGGCTCCTGCTCAGTTGCTGTTACCTCTTGTTCTTCTGTAAATGATTGCTCCTCTTTCAAGATGTTCACCTCCTTATACGAATGAAATGGTTCATTCCCGAATCTTATTTGAAACGATGTGTTAGCATCGCCGTCAAGTCACGGGATAGTGTATTTAAAATATGAATGACACGTGCATAATCCATCCGCGTGGGTCCTAGAATACCGATCGAACCCAAAGCCTCACCGTCCAATGAATAGGAGGCTGTAATCAGGCTGCAGTTGGCAAAGGCTTCATGATCATTCTCAGTGCCAATTCGCACTTGAATACCAGATCCACCCGGCACGGGCATCATCAATTTCATGAGTGTTGGTGTCTCTTCCAGCAGGTCAAGAATATCTTTTACCTTTTCGATATCTTTAAACTCCGGTTGAGTCAACATATTGGTGGCACCACTGAGGAACAGACGATTATCATGTTCGTTGTCAAAGGCACTGTTCAGCACCTGCATAACTTCCTCGTAACGTGTAATATGCCGTTCCATCTCTTGCCCAAGTTCGGTATAAAGACGGGATTTCAATTTGTAGATTGGTACGCCCACAAGCTTGGTATTTAACAAGCGAACCACATTTTCCATCTCGGCTACCGAGATTTCTGGTGGAATCTGCACCGTCTTGTTCTCCACTTGACCTGTATTGGTCACGATGATTGCCACAGCTTCACTCTCGTTCAGCGGAAGCAATTGGAAGTGACGTAAGGACGTATGGAATACTTCCGGTCCAAGCAGGATCGAAGTATAATTCGTCATATGTGACAAAATATTGGATGCATGCTGAATAACTTGTTCCATGACGTTCAGTTTTTCAGCGAAGAACGACTTGAGATCATCCAACTCCTGAGGCTCCACCTGATTCCAGGGAACCAAATGATCGACATAATATCGATAGCCTTTATGGGATGGAATACGTCCTGCCGATGTATGCGGCTGTTCCAGGAAACCCATATCTTCAAGGTCCGCCATTTCATTACGGATCGTCGCCGGACTGTATCCAACATCTCCCCTTTTGGAAATGCTCCGGGACCCTACGGGCTCAGCTGAACGGATATAGTCATCCACTATAGCGTTCAGAATCATTCGTTGACGCTCTGTTAACATGGTGAGTATCCCTCCTTCTGACTGTACTGTCCCATGTCGTTAGCACTCCGGTTAGATGAGTGCTAAGCGGTAATACAAAAATACCAAACTGACGTGAACATTGTCAAGTGAGTTTGATGAGTGGGCTCATCTATTTATAGTATAGACCAATGTCGACGAGTCCTAACAACTTTATTGAACATACTTTGAAGTAAAAAAGGACTGCATGTAGGGCAGAGGCAGACTCGGCTCGATCCATGCAGTCCATTCAGTTGTTAAGCTGAAACGTTAAGCTCTTTTAATACCGCGATCTCATCGCAACAATCCTGCTTGCTGCAATGAACACAGTCGGTCCATACTTTCTCAGGGAAAATCTCTTTTTCCACTACGGCAAAACCGTTTTTGAGGAAGAAGGATACTTCATATGTCAACGCCATAACCTTAGGAATCTGTTGTTTCTCCGCTTCTTCTACCAGTCGGTCCAGCAATCGGGAGCCAATACCGAGCCCTTTGTGTCCTTCCGAGATACCGAGTGATCTGACTTCCACCAAATCATTCCCCAGACGACAAAGCGATCCGCAACCCACCACTTCACCATCAACTTCGGCTACAACAAAGTGCTCCAGCTGTCGGTGCAGTATTTCCCGTGATCGCGGAAGCATGATCCCACGCTCTGCATAGCCCTTAATCATTTCATACAGTGGTTCAACATCTTCCGGCACGGCTTTTCTGCATATTACCGACATCCTGCTCTCCTCCTATTACCAAGCTTTCCAGAGGAAAGCTGACTTCGTAGTTGTTAAATTAACACGCTCTGTAAAATCAATATGAATAAATATACAACAAAGCGTATACAATTTCAAGCTATGAATTCAGCGATATGGACCCGATAAACTCCGCAAAAACGTCATTTCCGAACAGGATACCCTTCTCGCTCAGTCTGAAGCCGTCTGCCGTCCGCTCAAGCAACCCTGCGTTCAACATTTTGCCCAAAGGCTTCGCAAACACTTCTTCCATGGACTCTCCGAACTGTTCGCTAAAGCGTGAGGCCGAAGCTCCCTCCAACATTCTCAGTCCAACCATCAGATAATCTTCCATAGCTTCCGGGCGTGCAATCTCAAAATGATCCAGACGAGGCAGTCCTGCTCGTGAAGCTTCAACATAAGGATTTATACCTTTAATATTCATATGCCGTTCGCGGCCCACATATCCATGCGCACCTGCACCCAGACCATAGTAGTCCTCATTACGCCAGTAGGTAATATTGTGACGACTCTCAAAGCCCGGCTTGGCAAAGTTACTAATCTCGTATTGTCCATAGCCCGCTTCTTTCATACGTCTCATTAATAGAAGATACATCTCCAGCTCATCATCTTCATGAGGAAGTGGTAACTGGTTCTTCTGATACAGGGTATGGAAAAGTGTATTCTCTTCCACTTTCAGGCTGTAGATGGAGTAATGCGGCAGATCCAGTTCCAGCGCTTTGTCGATACTCTCATTCAACATTTCAACAGTCTGGTTTGGCAACCCAAACATCAGGTCAATGGACAGGTTATTCAAGCCTGCTTTTCGAGCATTCTCCAAACTGCGATATACATCATCCGTATTATGAATACGCCCAATGCCTGTCAGCAGATCATTCTGAAAAGCCTGCACGCCAAAGCTGACGCGGTTGACGCCGCCTTCTTTCATCGCAGCGAGTTTCTCCGCATCCGTTGTTCCCGGGTTGGCTTCCATCGAAAATTCAATATCGTCCGCCCAATTTGGGAAATACGTCTTCACGGAACGAAGAAATACGGCCATCTCATCCGGTTTCAGTGCTGTTGGCGTACCCCCACCTACAAATATGGTCTTGATCTCACCCGGTGGATTGGCCTTAACTGTATGTTCCATCTCCCGTTCCAGCGCTTCGAGATATTGCATCACGGGCTGATCTTTCAGAACGTAAGAGTTAAAGTCGCAATAAAAACATTTATTCGTGCAAAAGGGAATGTGAAGATACACCGCTTGGGGCGCACCTGTCTTCCGGCTGTGTGCTGCCAATGTCATGGCAAGTCCCCCTCTATTTGAAAAAAGGAAAGCCATCCGGCTTCCCTTTCAGCTTAGTTATTTAATATTCTGTGTTGTACCAATTCAATTTCGATACACACACTCTGTGATGTACCCGAAATTGAATTCTCCTAATCTAGTTTGAATACTCACATTCTGTGACGTATTTCAAATTAGATTATTTAATCATCAATTTTCAGTACCGCCATGAATGCCTCTTGTGGCACCTCAACGTTACCAACCTGCTTCATCCGCTTCTTACCTTCCTTCTGCTTCTCAAGCAGTTTCCGTTTCCGCGAGATGTCACCACCATAACACTTGGCAAGTACGTTTTTACGCATTGCTTTTACCGTCTCACGAGCAACGACCTTGGTACCTACAGATGCCTGAATTGGCACCTCGAACATTTGCCGTGGAATCAGCTCGCGCAGTTTCTCACAGACAATGCGTCCGCGATTATAGGCACGATCACGGTGAACGATGAAGGACAGAGCATCCACCTGTTCGCCATTGAGTACAATATCCATTTTTGCCAGATTGGACTGACGGTAACCGGACAGCTCATAATCCAGAGATGCATATCCTTTGGTACCGGATTTCAACTGGTCGAAGAAGTCATATACAATCTCGGACAACGGAATCTCATAGGTAATGGTAACCCGGGTTGTGTCCAGATATTCCATATTTACATATTCACCGCGTTTAGTCTGACACAGCTCCATAATGGTACCTACATAATCATTCGGTACGATAATATCTGCCTTGACGTATGGTTCCTCGACGTAATCAATCCGTCCCACCTCAGGATAGTTGGATGGGTTGTCGATTTTCATCACTTCACCATTCGTTAAGGTAACGTGATAGATTACACTTGGTGCCGTTGTGATCAACGGAATGTTAAACTCCCGCTCGATCCGCTCCTGGATAACGTCCATGTGAAGCAGTCCAAGGAATCCGCAACGGAATCCAAAACCGAGAGCACTGGATGTTTCCGGTTCAAAGCTCAGAGACGCATCGTTCAACTGCAATTTCTCCAACGCTTCACGCAGATCAACATAGTCCGATGTTTCGATCGGATAGAGACCACAATACACCATTGGGTTAATTTTACGATAACCCGGCAAAGGTTCCAGTGTTGGATTTTTGGCATCCGTTACCGTATCCCCGACTTGTGTATCGCCAACATGCCGGATACCCGCAACGATAAATCCAACATCCCCGACGTTCAGCTCGTCCACGATGGTCATACGAGGTTTGAACGCGCCAACTTCAATGACTTCAAATGATTTACCTGTTGCCATCATTTTGATTTTGGAACCGGATTTGATTTTGCCGTCAACAACACGCACATATACGATTACACCTTTGTACGGGTCGTAGTGCGAGTCAAAAATCAGCGCTTTCAAAGGCTGGTCAGGATCACCAGTTGGTGCCGGAACACTTTTCACCACTTGCTCCAAAATTTCTTTGATCCCGATTCCTGATTTGGCCGAAGCCAAAACCGCATTACTTGTGTCCAAACCAATAACATCTTCCACTTCCTGCTTCACCCGTTCAGGATCAGCGCTCGGAAGGTCAATTTTGTTGATAACCGGTAAAATTTCAAGATTGTTATCCAATGCCAGATACACGTTGGCAAGTGTTTGGGCTTCAATTCCCTGAGCCGCATCCACAACCAGCAGAGCACCTTCACATGCAGCAAGACTGCGTGATACTTCATACGTGAAGTCTACGTGTCCCGGTGTATCAATCAGATTCAATAAATACTCTTCACCATCATCCGCTTTGTAAGTCAAGGCTACTGCTTGTAGCTTGATCGTTATTCCACGTTCACGTTCAAGGTCCATTTTATCCAGAACTTGTTCCTGCATTTCACGTGAAGTGAGCGCACCTGTGTGCTCCAAGATCCGGTCCGCAAGTGTTGATTTGCCGTGATCTATATGTGCAATAATAGAAAAGTTACGAATTTTACGTTGTCTTGCCCGAATGTCAGTCATTCCTTACCCCCAGAAACAGCCTAGTGTCAATCACTTCATTATAACAGTTGAAGCACAGTGCATCAATCCCGTGATGTCTCAACTTTATAATAAAGTGTCATCATGCACTCCCAGAGGTTATATTGTACCTTAAATTTATAGTATTTTATTCAGCAACGCCGCTAAAAAGAGAGACCACCCATTTGATTCCACTGTGTGAGAGATTTTGCAATAATCCAGCCGTTTTGTCTGCCAACACATCAACCGGAGCCTTATTTTGATCCGCCCCAAGCACTTGGCTTGGTGACTGAACAGGTACAAATGGTGGTTCTTTAATTTCCTTTTGGACAGGTGCAGTCGGAACAGATTCGGTCACCGATGAAGTTGGCTCTGTTGTCACAGCGGTTGACGTGCCGTCTGATGAATTACCCATATGAAAGTTGCTGCCAGCCAACTGCATTCCAAACAGCACACCCAGCAACATTAATACAGCGATGGATAACAGTCTTTTACCGAATCTGGACATATGCTTTGCCTCCTGTCACTCTCTACTATTTTGTGCTTCATACCATATATAGTCCCTATCCACCCTGTGATGACGTTTCTGCACTGGCTTTGTCCACCTTCTGATCTTCCCAATACACTTGGGCAATCATGTCTGCTAGAATCTTCGATGTCCGTTGGAGCTCAGCTCCTGTGTTGTCGATGCCGCCAATCTCGATCAAAATGCTGTTGGGTGAAAGGGTTTGGTTATACTCTCCATTGTTGGCTCCTCCCCCATCTTTGCCCCACACACCACGGGATACCCCAGGATACTTGGCTTCCAGTTTCTTATGAATTTTCGCTGCAAAGGCTTCATTTTGCCGCCAATTTGGATTTTCATGTCCAATAATGAAATACACTTTGGCGTAGCCCAAGTCATTAATAGTGGTTGTTGTTTTGCCATGACGCTGTGAATCGCGATGAATGTCTATGAGATATGTCAGATCATCATTTTGAGCGAGTGCCGCTTTTACCGTTTGACGGGAGTATTTATAAGAATAGTTCCAGCTATAGTCCTTAACTTTAGTGGGGTAATCATCCTTGGCGTGTTCTACGCCGATTCCCAGCTTCTCCAGACTGTCTGAGAGGTAGGTTCCCACTTGAAACACATTGCCTGTTGATTTGCCTGATGATGGATTATCACTTTTCGTACCTAGCAGTGGATTGTAGCCTTCCCGTGGATGGGAATGATAGATAAGAATTGACTTTTTGCCTGTTGTAGGTGAGCCTGAATTGTCTTTCTCACCATTCTTCGCTGGGGGATCTTCTTTACCTTCTCCATCTCCAGGCTCACTAGACTCAGGTGGATCCGTATTGTCCTGACCTGGTGGAACATGCAGCTCACTACCGGGTTTTCCTCCACCTGCGGAAGCCGTGTCCGTAAGACCGGGACCGGGCTGATAATCTTCGGGAGCCTCGGCTTTTTCGTTACCAGATCCAGGACGGAGCAGAACAGGTTGGTTGGAACCCATGCCCGGCATTTCTCTCGCAATCAAGCTTTTCGGATCTTGAGGATTTACATTCGTTAGTAATTGGAAAACAAATGAGGTGAGATTCTCACCGGATATAGCAGAAGTCTGTTCCTTCTGGGTGAGATGGGGCATCTCCATACCGAGCATATCGACGAAAAAGCGGCTTGATACGGCACTCGCAAATCCTTTCATGGAAGAAACGGGTGAATTATTCAAGCGTTTCTCTGCCATCCCCCCCAGACCCAGTACGACAAAAAACAAGGCAGATATGATCATAAGCAACAACAACGTACGGCCCATGGCCAGCACGTGCAGACATCTTTTTTTCCACTTTCCAATATTCCAGGCCAATATCTTGTTCATTCTGCTGTCTCCTTCCCTGCTGGACAACTCTTATACTTCAACTCTATGAGCCCGCCCAATTTGCTAGAACAGGAAAATGAAAGATTCAAGAAACAAAAAAAAGAAAGTCCGATAGATTCGGACCTTCTTCTCAGCAGTTTTAAGTTTTAATGTGTATAAGCGGCTACGTTATCCGGATTTACTGCATCATGGAGTGCGGCGTTAAGTCCTGTAGCGATAACATTGGCAATTCCCTCAATAAACTCATCAATTTCCTTCGGGGTAACAATGAGGTCATGACCTAGTGGCTCCAGTACCTCTTTCACCAGACTCAAGCGATCTTGTTCACCGATGTCGTCCAGCATACCCATGATCTGTTTGGTCTGATCCGTTTCCTGGCGGAAGTGTGAGCGCATCATCTCAATCACATTGTTCACAATGGTGGACGCATAACATACGGTTGGTACTCCGATGGCGATGCAAGGCACACCTAATATCTCACGGGTCAGGCCACGCCGTTTGTTCCCAATACCGGACCCCGGATGAATACCAATGTCCGCTACCTGAATCGTTGTATTTACACGTTCCAAGGAACGGGAGGCCAGGGCATCAATCGCAATAATGGCATCCGGCTTGGTCCGGTCTACAATCCCCTGTACGATGTCACTGGATTCAATGCCCGTTGTACCTAACACGCCGGGAGCAATCGCGCTGACTTCCCGATACCCTGGCGCAACCTGATCTGGCACCAATTCGAAATACTGACGCGTCACCATCAGATTTTCCACAACAAGTGGACCAAGTGAATCCGGGGTGACATTTAAGTTGCCCAAGCCAACAATCAAAACCTTGGAGGTTTTGTTAATTCCGGCCTTAACCATAAAATCTTCCATTTCACGTGTGAACTCGGCAGCAACTCGCTCCTGTAACTCGGTATCACCATTCCGTAGTGAAGGTACTTCCAAGGTGACATAGTGACCTTTCACCCGACCAATAGCCGTGGCTGCTTCTTCAGTCAGGACATCAATACGTGTAATTGTAATGCCCTCTTTTTTCTCTACATCTTCCTGTAGTCCGGGAATCGTCTGTTTCTGTCCACCTTGCGCCATTTCCTTGGAGTCAATCGCCAAATCGGTACGAACTGTATAGTTTTGCAAATCCAGTGTCATTCTGTCCCTGCCTCCCTTACCGCATTTGAGCATATTGTGTGGGAAAAAGGGTTTCTTTATACAGCATGTCGAACATCGTAGGAATATCTGTTGCATTTTACATGCTAGCGTGATAGAATATTTTAAGTTGTGAAACGTTTGTATTCATGCAAATGCCTTACAGGAGGTGAATGTAATGCCAAACATCAAATCCGCTGTTAAACGCGTAAAAACGAGCGACAAGCGCCGCGCACTCAACGCTTCTCAGAAGTCTGCACTCCGTACAGCTGTTAAAGCTGCTGATGCTGCTCTGGTAAGTAACGAAGTTGATACTGCAAAAGCTGCGATTCAAGCTGCTTCCAAAAAGCTGGACAAGGCTGTAACTAAAGGTCTGGTTCATAAAAATGCTGCAGCACGCAAAAAGTCTCGCTTGGCGAAAAAACTGAACGCTCTTTCCGCACAAGCGTAAGAAGCGTTACTTATACGATCCAATGGAAAAATCCTGAACAGCATAGGCTTTCAGGATTTTTTAGTATCTGATTCGATAAGTATAAGACAAAGATAAAGCGACCTTTATTCCGATGATTTAACGATCATGGAGCAAAGGTCTCTTTGTTTGTTTCTCACACTAGTAATCTATTACGTTTACTTATCCATTCATGCACCAAGTCTCAATAAGAACAGCTCCAGACCAAGCACTTTATCCACCGCTCCTGTTTTCATCTGGTAATCCAGTTCGCTGAGGTGACTCAAAATCATTCTCAGACGTTCCGGCTGAAATTTCCGAGCTTGTTCACCCGCAATCTTAACAGCATACGGATGCAAACCAAGCTGACTGGCAATCTGCTGCTGGGAGTAACTTTGTTGTCCCAACTCTTTCACCTGGATCATGATCCGAAACTGGCGTGCGATTAAAGCCGCAATTTTAATCGGTTCTTCCCGCTGCTTCAGCAACTCATAGAAAAGAGCCAACGCTTTCTCCAGTCGCAAATTAGCGAGTTCTTCCACCAGCGAGAATACATTCTGCTCTGTACTACGGGCAACCAGTGACTCGATATCAGCACGTTTGATTGTCCCCCCATTACCCGCAAACAAACATAACTTATCTACTTCAGCAGACAGGGTCTGAAGACCTGTTCCTGCATAGCTGATCAACGTTTCCGCCGCTCCCGTCTCCAAGGAAACATCCCGCTGCTTCGCAAGTTTCACTATCCAATTCAACAGCTCTTCTCCACTGAGTGGAGCAAAAGCAAGAACTACTGCCTGTTTCTTGACAGCTTTCACCAGTTTCTTACGCTCATCAAGCTTATCCCCTTGGGCCAGGAAAACAATCGTACTGTAATCTGCCGGATTTTCCATATATGTAAGCAGACGATCAACCTGATGTTCAATCTTGGATTCTTTACCTGCGGTGAACAGGCTCGCATCCCTTACAATAATTAATTTGCGTGGAACCAGAAAAGGTACAGTCTCTGCTTCTTCAATAACGACCTCCACAGCCGTTTCAGACAAATCATATGGAATAATCGCAAAATCACGATGTTCTTCTTCAATAACCTGTTCTTTTAACATATCCGTAAATTGCTGTATCTGGTACTTCTCCGTTCCGTACAGCACATAGATCGGTGCCGTTTCTCCATTACGTATTGCCTTTGTTGCACTTTTTACATCCATTCACGGCGCCTCCTTATCCCTCTTATCCTACCAGAAAAAACGCAAGACAACAAAGGGACCTTACATCCAGTTATGGATGAAGGTCCCCTGTCCTACATCTATATAAACGCTGACACCAGCAGTTCTAGAAAAAGCCGGTGCGCGGTCATACGACGTCAGTTGTTTGAACTGAGATAGGACGTTTTGTTACTTCCACTATATGCTTGTCATACTGAAAATGTTCTTTCGTTTAGAGGAGCGTACTCCCCATTTTTAATTATTTCGCAGGAGCTCCACCTGAAACAGCAGGTACATTAAACGAGTTCTTCGCCGTTGTTCCGTCCTTGTCCGTTTCGTAATTAAAAAGGGTACCATCCTTCGACCAACTCGCTGACTTCAGTGTCCCCTCTATGCTGCGTTGTTCAACCAAATTTAGAACATCCGGTTCGCTCACAGGTTTGGAGTATATGCTGATTTGATCACCAATAAGCATAACTACATAGGAACCGTCAGGTGACTTCCATTCTTTTGGTGCTACTGTTGTAGCCATTCCCTGATCCGGTCCTGCTGCGACTCCTTTGTTTCCTCCAGAAGCGTCTGCACCTGCACTGGAATCAAGTACAGTGTTACCTTCAACCGGAACATCTTCAGTCATATTAGGTGTTGTATCCTGAGAAGTGAAGGATTGCGCATCTCCATTTTCTGTTTCTGTTACTCCACTCTCTTCCCCATCTGCAGAAGATTTAGGAGAATCTCCTGATCCCTGAATTCTCTGCTCAGAATCTTGGTTTTGAGCCGGATTCTTCTGATTATCGGTCGAAGGAGTTCTGGACGAATTATCCTGCGGTCCTTTATTCGGAGCAGGCGTTGATTCAGTAGCCGGTTGTTGAGGTGTCGGATCTGACTGAACTTCAGGCTCCTGTACCTCATCTCCACCGTTCTCTTCAGGCATTGTTTCTACGCCTTGGTTATCTGGTTTAGTTGGTGAATCATTCGATTGACCCACAAACACATCGTTGCTGCTTGGTTGGGACGAAGTGGCAGGATCATAATTTTCAATATTCTTGCTTAGTGGATTCTCGTCCACATTGCCGCTCTCTTGAGAAGCTCCAGAGCTCATCAGCATGGAATCGGCATTCTCAATCTGTTCAGGCGGATTTCCCCAGATGGCAAATCCCAATATAACTGCCGCAGCCGCTGCACCCATGGACATACGTCCTGCCATCGAGTTAAGCCATTTTTGCTTTGTTTTCCGCTCACTTGAACGTTGTAAATTTTCAAATGTAGCGGGGACAGGATTCATTTCCTGTATGGTGCTACTTTGTTCCCTCCGAGCTTCGTCAATGGCATCAAGCTGTGGCATAATCGCATCAACCAGACTAAATTTCGGGCTTACTTGCGGTAATTCTTCCAGTTCTCTGGAAAGAGCTCTGAGTAAACTAAAATTCTCGGCGCACTCCGGACACTTTGCCACATGCTGTAGCATCTGCGCGGTTTCCGCCTCGCCCAGATCATGATCCAGATAGCGGTGCATCCATTCCACCACCTCTTCGCATTTCATCCTGTCACACCACCTTTCTGATATTCCTGTAGTAGATTCTGTAACTGCTGTCTGGCTCTAAATAAATAAGATTTCACCGTATTCAACGGAAGATCGAGACAATCCGCAATTTCATTGTAGGATAAGTCCTGCAAATATCTTAGAACAATAACGGTACGATGATGCTCGGGAAGCTTGTTGATCGCATCCTGAATGTCCTGGGCCACATATGTAGACATGACCTCGTACTCCACATCCTGATTATCCTGAAAAACCATGTCATGTTCGTCAATGGAGACGGACGGTTTGGTTCTTCTGAATTTATCAATACAGATGTTCGTGACGATGCGTTGTACCCATGTTTTGAATTGGGCCTTTTCTTCGTATGAATTGATTTTGGTGTAAATTCGGATCAACGCTTCCTGAGCAGCATCCAAAGCGTCCTGTTCATTATTTAGAATGTAATATGCGGTCCGATAGACATGTTGTTCAATCTCCCGCAATAGGGTAATTAGAGCGTCGCGATCGCCCGATTGAGCGGCTCTGATGAGTTCCGGCTCTACCACAAAGGATCCCCCTCTCCCTGCAACCTTACAGACGTGATCATCAATAAAATTGTTGCAAAGTTAAGTATTTTTTTAATTTGCCATAACAAAATAACGGCGTATGTATTAGGGCCGCTGAAATCTTCTCTTAGAATAACAGAAATTGCATAACGAGTCACCAAACGTATCCAAAAGGGATTCCATTACTTACACGACTCAATTCAAATGCAATGGCATACATTATAGATAAGCACTTTTTTGGTTCCTAAAATAAAAAAAGTCGAAATTTGTCCAAATTTAAGCTGATTTTAATGCAATTTTCATGAAAATAGTGTATTGTAAATTTACATTCATAAACACGAGGTGATGAGCATGCCAGCTCTTGCGAAAATTCAAGCTTTAAAAGAACAAATGCCCAAAGAATACCAAAGTATTTCCCACTTTGTGGAACATGCATTGGACTCCATTGATACTCTGGTAGAGGAACATCGGAAGTACGTAGCTGCACAGGCATTGTACGGCGATAAAATCGTTGGATCGGAAGAACGCTTGTACAGAGAAACCGTACTTGATGTCAGAGCACAGCTGTTGATGACTCTTGAGAAAACGGTAGAAGATCTGTTGCACAAGGGTGACAAACATTGGAACAAACACTTTAAGGATGGCGTGGAGTAGTTCTTATATTTCTTCTACACTTTGAAAAAATGGCCCGTTTTCCGATATTCTCCCTCCTGGAGTGTAACGGAAAGCGGGCTTTTTTTTTGCTGTGCTGTAACTTGCAATCAATTGAAGTGATTAATTGGTATATTTATCAGTAAATCGCCATCAGTTTGCCATTGAGAAACCCTAAAGCTCTTATGCCTGCGGAGCTGGCATACACCCAAACCTCGATTTTGCCTTTTGAACTCGTTTCATACGTAATGCTCGATGGATCTCCCCAAGCAAGGCGCACCTGAGTTATGTTCATTCCTAAGCTACTTCTCCAGCAATGATTTTATTCCAAGTGGACTTGGACCAATTGTATTTCTTATACGGATCAGAAGAGAAGAATTGGTTGGAATCGGCAAGCATCTCCGTCACACTGGAAGGTGCACCTCCTGCGTAGGCAGAAACGGTTTTTCCTTTTGCATTACGGAAGATAATAGAGTAACTTCGATCACCGTATTTAACCTTCTCAATTTTGATATCTGATATGGTCACTTTGGTATCTCTAGCCCTTCTTCAAGGCGGGCCTAACTAATATTCGGTAAAAATAACCATAATCCTGCAATAAAATTACTTAACACTAATAAAAACCGCAACTACAACCATATTTTTACACGAAATTAACGAATAACATACAAATACTTCTATTCAATAATCTAAAATGGCATATAAACGTACAACCGCAACAAAATTTCAATTGAATATAGGGTGATTAAATGAATCTAAAAATCTTTTTCAAATACTTCATGGGATTCTTTCTTCTCAGTAGTGCTTTATTCATTGCATTTAATATGATAATAGGGCATAAAAGTTGGGATCAAATTGATCACATACTCAACTTGTTCAGCGCAACTATAATTAGCTTGCCGATTAGTATCTCAAAAGCAAAAGAGTGAGAGTCGTTCCTCCCTAGTCAACTATACTAACTGACAACCAAACTATCCTCATAACGCATAACGATTGAAATGTGTTATTATCATGAAATTCAAAAAAAAGTCGTTCGCAGCGGAACGACTTTTTTCTGTTATTGGTTAACCAAATACTACTTTCTCAATGTCCCTCACTCATCTTTCTCAGCCTGTGTATGCTAAAATATAATAACTCCCTAAGTCTATCAGTTGTTGAATATAGTTATTCAAGATGGAGGTTAATGCTCATAATGACAAACACCCATAGAATCAATAGGCCGCGCGGAAAAATAGTTGCAGCTGTATTAACTGCAGTTCTCATTTCACTTGCAATGGGGATATATCACTATGTCCCTATAGATGAAAGATTAGAGAATACTTACTATTATTCATTCGGCTATAAATTTGCGGTTGGATTATTGATTAACCTCGCTATTTTACTTTTCTTACTTACGCCACTTTCTATATTGGTGGATGGATTACTTTTATACAGAAAAAAAGATAGTACGTATAAAAGATTGCTCGTTGCAATCGTTGCATATGGTCTATTAGGCTTCATAGGTGGGATCATCTACTCGATATTTACACGTAACTTCAGTACTTTTTCTGCTCAAACTATCCACATTATTGTATGTTCTCTTGTCTTTTTAACCTTCCAGTTGGTATTAAATCGGAGTTTTCTTCACTCATCTTCATACCGATAAATAGATTGCCTGCCTTCACTCAACTCCAAACAACTTGTACCGGATATCAATCTTCCCATCTTTCACCCTCATCTGAACCTCTCCCATCTGATCTGTCCGATAAATATCTGACCCGGTAGCCTCCAGACGTTCCATCACTCCCGGATTGGGATGCCCATATGTATTGTTAACTCCTGCAGATATCACAGCGGTTTTGGCGTTCCAGTATTGGAGCCAGGCTTCAGTGGACGACGTTTTACTACCATGATGAGCGACCTTTAGAACGTCAATGGATACAGACGCCGCCGCTGAAGCATCTTTTGAATCAACCTGCAACGGGCGTGTAAGTATCCTTTGAACAACTCCCTCTGTAACTCCAATATCTGCACCTTTCTGTTCAAACTGGGCAGCCAACGAGCCATCCTGAATCATATAGAGCAGGTCCTGCTCGGCTGCTGCATCCATATCTCCGGTGAACAACATGGAAGCCCCGGCCATTTCCAGCAAAAAGACAACCGAATCATGATTCTGGTGTTCAGATACAGGCAAATTGCCTGATTCAATTACATCCATATGTGCCAGATCCGGAGCTATAAAATGTAAAATTGTCTCCTTATCAGCCTTATAGGACATACCCTGCCGAATGGCGTATAGAGGGATTTTCCGTTCCATGGCTGTATTCAGTAACTTATCAAAGTTATCCTTACCGCTGGTCGTTCCATTAAACATGAAACGTTTAACCGGAATCTGTTCCAGCACAGCCTGTAGTCCTCCGGCATGATCCTGATCGGCATGCGTTACAATTACAGCGTCCAGTTGATGGATACCTCTTTTTTTCAATAGAGGAACAACGACCTTGGCTCCCACCTCATACGGATCACGTCTTGTTTTCCACGATTGTTCGGTGTTCCCAAAACTAACCGTTCCCCCGCCATCCACCAGAATGTGTTTGCCTTCCGGGGTTGTAATCAATGTGCTGTCCCCTTGTCCAATATCCAAAAACTGCACGATGCCGGTTCCAGCAGGCTTGGGAGTCTGATATGCCCACCATAATCCAGCAATAAAGCTGATAGCGAGCAACCCGCACAACCATTGCTGAGTTTTACTCATTCGTTCACTTGAATAATAACCTGCACCTCGTGCGGTAAATGCACTTGTATACTCCGGCCAGGCAATACTGGCTCCTAATGTCGTTAATGAAGATTCTTTTCCATCTACGCGGCGGTTCTTACCTTGATCCTGTAACACGGTAGACATCGAAGAGCGAATGCCCATATTCGCCATTGAAACTGAAGGTTGTCGCCTCACAAGAGGTGCCGTCTCTTCCTCAATAAACGTTGTTTCTCGCTGCTCACCATTGCCACGATGCAACAGGTAGAGTAAGGCATACAACACAGCATAATATGCGGAAATCCATAACAAGGGGGGTGTTGCCCAGATCAACACAAAACCTGGCAGGCTGTTCATCCACTCCACGCTTACAAACGTCAGTTGATTCAGTTGCATCGCAATCCATGCGAGAGGTTTCGCCAAGGGAACCCATATGAATGACAATAACATGGCGACCGTCCCCAGAGGTAATACAATCGCACTGATCAAAGAAACCAGCAGAAAGTTAGCTACAAATGAGAGTAGTGAGAACTGGTTGAAATACAAAATGGTTACTGGGAACGAAATCAGCTGAGCGGTCACGGTAACGGATGCCGTTGCAGCCAGAGATTTCGGCCAGCCGCTGAACAGCCGGTTAATTAATGGCATGTAGATCATCAAACCTGCGGTCACTAGAAAGGATAACTGGAAGCTCACGCTTAGCAAAAAGTACGGGTCCCACCACATCATCAGCAACGCTGCTGCACTGATCATCTGAAGACCGTCTCTGGCGAGACCACGACGTGCCATATACAACCCAATCATGGACATAATTCCTGCCCGAATCACTGAAGGTGAACCTCCGGATAACAGTACATAAGCTGGCACCAGGATCAGAACAATCGTGAGTGCCGTCTCTCTGGTAAGCCTTAGCCAAGATAGAATGAGAAGCAACGACGCAACATATACAGCGACATGAGTTCCGGAGATTGCCAGGATATGCGTTAGACCCAGTTGTGAAAAATGACCATAGGTTCCAGGATCGATATCAGTAGCCATCCCGATAATAAGCCCCTTCATATATCCTGCATGAGGCTCTGCAAATAACTGCTCAACCGCCGAGCCCAACTTATGCCTCGTCCAATCCGTCCACCTTAGTATGTTATATTGTCCAAGTCCCTCAGGAGCAACTGCTGTTACCGAACTGGCTCCCTTCACTTTGAACAACCAGTGGATATGCAGGGTGCGCAAGTAACTGCGATAATCAAACCCGCCAAAGTTCCTGGCTTCACCAGGAAGGACAAAAGAACCATTAAGCGTAATCAAATCGCCCCTCTTCCAGCCAGCTGCTACCTGTTGTTCTTCTTCCTCCAACAGTCTGACTTGTACCATCAATTGTTCATCTATTTTGAACGCAGATGATGCTACAAGATCTGTATCTGCTAACGAATCCAATGTTGGCAATATTGAAGACATCTGAATCTTAAAGTCAGCCCGATCTCCATCAATACGTACATCTGACACCAGCTCACCCTGAATTTCAGCTGACCATCCGTCCAACTCGTGAGTAGCGATATGCATGGTCTCCGGCAGACTGCTATGATTGCGTGTGTCATTCCACTCCCAATGTGCAGCACCTCCAATAAAGGCAGCGAGTAAAAATAAAACAGACCATCCACGTACATCCATAAAACGAAGCAAAAGTGGCAGACATGCCAGAGCTCCAATTAACCCCCAGATTAACGTCCAGCCTGTTAACGCGCATGCTATCCCGCTCCCGCACAACCAACAAATCGTAAAACTTAATAACGGTCTGCCTTTCATTTCTCCCCCTCCTTCATTTCACCCGTTGAACGCAGAAAAACCCCCGGAAAGCCAATTCAGGCTTGCCGGAGGTTCTCCCTCACATATTCGACCATATTCACATTAATTGCTCACAGTCATCATCGTTTCCCGCGGGGGCTGGTAATTCTCCAACCTGCGGAACGTTATGCCCTTCTGTTCCATCATATTGGTAACCTTGCCGGTATCTTTAGGATAAGAACGATGAAACACGATTTCTGTAATCCCGCTATTCGCCAGCATATTGGCACATGTCCAGCACGGTTCGTCGGTCACATACACGGACGAGCCTTCGCGGTCGATTCGATCTGTGAATAAAAGCAAATTTTGCTCCGCATGAATTGTGCGAATGCATCGTTGCTTTTTCACCATTTCTTCTTGCCCATCGGTCACGACCAACTCATACTCTTCCGATATCATGCAACCTGCTTCAGAACAATCCGGGACGCCGGTGGGCGCACCATTATAGGCTGTTCCCAGCAGTTTCTTTCCCTGAACAAGAACGGCACCCACATGACGGCGCGAACAGCGGGAACGGGTGGAAACCATATACGCGATGTCCATAAAATACGTATCCCAGTCCTTGCGTACCTCTGTACTCATGCTGCTTTCCTCCCGCTTAATACAATTTATATTTTAATTTTACCGGATCTGCACATACGGCGCCATCTTCTCCAGCATCTTCATCCCGATTCCTTTGACCTTTGTCAGATCACTGACTTTTGCAAAAGGACCATGTGCATTCCGATAGTCCACAATAGCTTGAGCTTTCTTCTCCCCAATTCCGGGAAGCTCGATAAGCTTGGAGACAGGAGCGGTATTCACATCAATCTTGCCATTGTCGCTAGCTTCCTCACGAACTACAGGTGGATTACTGCTTGATGCCGTCTCGGAGGTAACCGAAGGATCAGAATTCGTCCCCTGTGTAACTGGTTCAATCGAATTTGAGGTGTCCGGTGGATTATTATTCGTCTGACTTGTAGTTTGAACAACTGAATCACCTTCAACCCTAACGCTCACAAGCTCTTTAGACTCTTCTGCCTTAGCCTCATTCCCAGTCTGCATCCCACTTGCATCCGCTCCCGAAGATACTCCTGTATTGCCCTGAACCGAAGTAGCCGACTGTACAGCAGGGAGTTCCTGCTCTATCGTCGGCTTCTCGGTGCCGAGCTGCAAGGGTTCCCAGCCACTAGGTGGTTGTTCACTTTTGCCCGACCATAATATAAGTATACTTCCAACCACCGCAGCAGCAATGGTCATCCCTTTGTTCCATCTCATTCTTCCACACCTCTCCCTGAATTCAAAATCATTCATTTCGAACACGGGCGGTGCTTCCGAACCGTTGAACTTTCCTGATGAAACAAGTTGTGCATTTTTCATGTCATGTGAAACAGGTCCTCACGCATAGAATAGAGGGAATGAACTGCGCCAGTACCGTAAAGCATGAAAGGAGGCCTGAAACAATGAAGGTTGGATTTATCGGAACCGGCAGCATGGGCAGCCTGCTAATCTATGCCCTGATCCAATCGGGTGCACTTGAGCCCCGGCAGATCGCGGCCAGCAATCGAACCCCGTCCAAAGTACGTCAGTTATCCCTCCGTTACCCCGGTCTGCATGAATCCCAGAGCAATCGGGAAACGGTGATCCGAAGTAATATCATCTTCCTGTGCGTGAAGCCGCTTGAATTCAAACATGTTATTGACGACATCCTGCCTGTCGTGAATCCCAATCATATAATTGTCTCGATCACCAGTCCCGTGCAGCTGCGACATCTGGAATCTTCACTTCCTTGCAAAGTCTCCAAGGTAATTCCCAGCGTCACACACCAAGTCGGCAGTGGAGCATCCCTCTGCATACATGGCGAACGAATGACCAGTGAAGACCGCGCTGTGTTGGAAAGTCTTCTCAGTCATATAGGCAGGCCGTACCAAGTGGATGAAGCCTGTACACGAATTACATCCGACTTCTCCAGCTGCGGACCTGCATTCATATCGTTCTTTTTGGAACAGTGGATCGAAAGTGCAGTGAAGCTGACTGGCATCAAAAGGGCAGATGCCTGCGCTCTGGCTGGCGAAATGCTCCTGGGAACAGGCAAGCTGCTCACCGAAGGAGGATACACCCCGCAAGAGCTTCAGGCTCGTGTCGCTGTACCTGGCGGTATTACCGCTCAGGCACTCGCACTGCTGAAGGTTAGTCTTGACGGCGTTTTCGACAACCTGATCCACACGACACATGACAAATATGATGAAGATTTGTTAAAGCTGGATGAACTATTCCGAGCCGGTGAGATTAACCGGCAACAATATTAACGAGTTTGCCTGGAACGGCAATGACCTTACGAATGGTCTTGCCTTCCAGCGCCTGCTTAACAGGTGCCAGCTCCATCGTAAAGTCCTGCATACCCTGTGCATCCAGATCCTTCGCGATTGTAGCACGAGTTACAATTTTACCATTTACCTGAACAACGATTTCTACTTCCGCATCCACTGTCATGGACTCATCATATTCAGGCCAAGCCACGTAAGAGATTCCACCTTCATGACCCAAACGGCTCCACAGTTCCTCTGCCATATGTGGTGCCAGTGGTGACAACAGCTGCACAAATTTCTCCATCGCTTCACGAGGCAGTGTGTCCGCTTTGTATGCATCGTTGATGAAAATCATCAGCTGGCTGATGGATGTGTTGAAGCGCAGATGTTCCAGATCTTCCGTAACCTTTTTAATCGTTTTGTGGGCAGTCCGTTTGAACTCATCCGTTCCACCGTCCACCGTAATCTTGTCATTGATGGCTCCTGTGTCTTCGTTAATGAAGAGACGCCATACACGTGACAGGAAGCGGTGCATGCCTTCAACCCCGTTTGCATTCCACGGTTTTGTCGCTTCCAATGGTCCCATGAACATCTCGTACAGACGCAATGTATCTGCACCGAATTCATTCACGATTTCATCCGGGTTAATGACATTACCACGAGATTTACTCATTTTCTCATTATTGGTACCCAGGATCATACCTTGGTTGACCAGTTTGTGGAAAGGCTCTTTGGTCTCCACAACACCCAGATCATACAGCACTTTGTGCCAGAAACGAGCGTACAGCAAGTGAAGTACGGCGTGCTCTGCTCCGCCAATGTACAGATCAACTGGCAGCCACTGCTGCTGTTTCTCCTTGGAGATCAGTTCCTTGTCATTGCGCGGATCGATAAAGCGCAGGTAATACCAGCAGCTACCCGCCCATTGTGGCATGGTATTGGTCTCGCGACGTGCCTTCATTCCCGTTTCCGGATCTACCGTATTCACCCACTCCGTAACATTCGCCAGTGGTGATTCTCCTGTACCCGAAGGTTTGATCTGGTCGATATCAGGCAGCAGCAGTGGAAGTTGATCCTCAGGTACTGTCTTCATCGTTCCGTCTTCCAGATGCAGAATCGGGATTGGCTCACCCCAGTAACGCTGACGGCTGAACAGCCAATCGCGCAGACGATAGGTCACTTTCCCTTGTCCTTTACCGTTCTCTTCCAACCAAGCAATCATCTTGGCAACCGCTTCTTCATTATTCAGTCCGTTCAAGAAATCGGAATTCACATGTGCGCCATCACCCGAATATGCCTCTTGTGTAACGTCTCCACCTTGAATAACCTCGATGATATCCAGACCGAACTGCTTCGCAAATTCCCAGTCACGCGCATCATGACCCGGAACTGCCATAACCGCACCTGTGCCGTAACCTGCAAGAACGTAATCAGCAATCCAGATCGGCAGTTTTGCACCATTAACAGGGTTGATTGCATAAGCGCCAGTGAATACACCTGTTTTGTCTTTGGCCAAATCTGTACGTTCCAGATCACTCTTACGAGAAGCCTGCTCCTGATAAGCCTGAATAGCTTCACGTTGGTCATCGGTTGTAATTGCTTCTACCAATTCATGTTCTGGAGCAAGTACTGCAAAGCTCGCACCGAACAATGTGTCCGCACGGGTAGTGAACACCTTGATAACTTCCTCGCGACCCTCAATGGCAAATACAACTTCCGCACCTGTTGATTTACCGATCCAGTTGCGCTGCATATCCTTGATGCTTTCAGACCAATCCAGCTCTTCCAGGTCTTCCAACAGACGCTCTGCATACTCGGTAATTCTCAGAACCCATTGACGCATCGGTTTGCGTACAACCGGATGTCCACCACGTTCACTCTTGCCATCAATAACCTCTTCATTAGCAAGTACCGTTCCAAGGGCTTCACACCAGTTAACTGCAACTTCATCCACATAAGCCAAGCCTTTATTGTACAGCTGAATAAAGATCCATTGTGTCCATTTATAGTATTCAGGGTCCGTTGTGCTGATCTCACGATCCCAGTCATAGGAGAAACCAAGCGATTTGATCTGGCGACGGAAATTGTCAATATTACGGAATGTAATATCTCGTGGATGTTCACCTGTATCCAGTGCATGCTGCTCAGCAGGCAGACCGAAAGCATCCCAACCCATTGGGTGCAATACGTTGTAACCGCGCATACGTTTGTAACGGGAAACGATATCCGTTGCCGTATATCCTTCCGGGTGACCTACGTGCAGACCTGAACCGGATGGATAAGGGAACATATCCAGTGCATAAAATTTCGGTTTAGCAGGGTCCTCACCCGTTTTAAACGTTTTATTTGCATCCCAATATTGCTGCCAACTTTTTTCCATGACTTGTGGCTGATAGCCGTGTTTCGGCTGGTTATTCTCACTCATCTATTGTTCCTCCTTCAGGTTATTCACTTTAGCTTTAATTGCAACAAAAAAACCTCAGCATCCCGTAGCGTTTGCAGCGCTAGGGACGAGAGGTTGAATTCCCGTGGTACCACCCTAGTTAGTGGACGAACGTGCTTCGTCATCCACTCCCTTTGGACCTGTAACGGCGGTTAACCGATGCGGATTTCCATTCCTGAACCCAAGCTTTATACAAGCAGGTTAAACAGAATGGTGTAATCACCGCATTTCTCCAAGGCGAGTTCGCAAATCACTGTCAACCGGCTTGCACCAACCGCCGGCTCTCTGTTATGTACAGGAATTACTACTGATCCTTATCATCGAAATATGTATACAATATCGGGACCATTATATAAAAAAGCAAGCCCAAAGTCAATATTACACGTTATAATGACCCTTTTAAGTCATACGGTTCGTACCGTTCAATAATACTCGTTGCTGTTCAGGATAACCGAAAACGCTCAATGCCTTCCTCCAGATTATGAATGGTCCAATTCACATGTTCCTGATTATCATATTGACGATAAGCGCACTCAATGCGCAGCACCAGATCAAAGTACAAGTCATAGAGACTTCTTCTTTTCAGTTCACTTTCAGTCGTAATCTCATGCCCATACCCTTTCACAAAACCAGGCGTATAGTTAAAATGACTGAAATAATGCTCCATCAGAGTATCTGCCCACAGTGAACGTTCAAAATCAATAATCGCTGTGATTCGACCCGCGTCCACTAGTACATTGCCATCCCACAGATCCCAACTGATAAGCACAGGTTCTTTGACATCGTCCAGCACATCCGATTTTTCTTCAATCAGGCGTCTCAATTCAGGGTAATCGATCGAAAATGTAATCCCGGCTTCTTCCCCGTCGGTAAGAATGTCATCCATCAGATTCATAAATGCATCTTTCCATGTGGAATATCGCTGTTTTTGCTCCGAGAAATATCCAAACTGCTCGCCCTTGATTTCATTAATTCGACGATTGTACCGACCGAGCTGGTGTTCAATGGCCTCCTGTTCTTCCGCAGAATATTGATCCTTGACCTGATTATAGGGCGCTCCAGACATGTACTCCATGATAAAATAACGCGCTGAAGCCATAGTTAACGAATCATCATAAGCCAACACTTGGGGTACGGGAACATCCTGTAGCTCCGTGATGAGGCGTAGTGCCTCAACCTCAGCAATCATGAGATCCTGTTCACAACGCATCAGATTTGTCGAAGCCGACGGTGCAATTTTCAGTACCACTCGCTGTTCGTCACTCAGTGTGATGAGATATGCATGATTGGCCCAGCCATCCACCATTTCCTTGTAGTCCTCTATACTTGCAGAGAAATGCTGCTCTATTATTGCATTCAACTGTTCTGACGAAAGTCTTGTTTTATATGTACTTTCCATTTTTACACCTCACATTGACAATTGATTTATCTTCTCAGAAAACGCTTTCTATCCGACTATTATCGCCTCCTTTACTTTAACTGGCAATACTTTTTGTCACGTGATTATGTCTTTTCTTGCATTCCTTTAGCCTATTTAAGACTATTGCTATTCATTCTCCATAAAAAATCAAACAAAAAACTGCCCTTATGGACCATAAGGACAGTTCTCATTATTCACTCTTACTTCACAGCAACGTAGAACAAGCGCTGTGCGCTGTCTCCAGCTTCTTTCCATTCAAAATCCGCATATACCTTCACGTCTCTAAAACCTGCCTTGGACAACTCAAGCTTCATCCAGTCCGGGTTATATGCACGCTGGACATGAACTTCTTCAAACCGCTGATACATATCCTTGCTACCATCATCCACACGCGAAAAAATACTGAGATGATGTTCGATCTCACAGCGATCCTGATCCAGATCACATGTCCAAATATACGACACGGAGCGCTCATCCAGTACAAAAGGCTGCTCCTCATCATAACGAATAAGGGTATTGGGATGATGCACATCAAACAGGAACGTTCCATCAGGCTTCAGCATCTCGTATGTCCGCTGGAATGTTCGAACGACATCTTCTTGTTCAAGCAGGTAATTGACGCAATCACAGAAAGATATCACCGAATCCACAGGTTCCGGAACTCGCCATTCCCGCATATCCTGCTGCACCCAACGGACACTGCCCTCGCGATACAAGCGATGACCCTGAGGCGTAGCCTCCATCTTGCTGCGCGCAACCGACAGCATATCTGATGAGAGGTCAATGCCTGTAACTTCGAAACCGGAGTTCACGAGCGGGATCGTAATGGAGCCCGTTCCACAGCCAAGTTCAGCGACACTTTTGGGCATTCCATGCTTTTCCCATGCTGTTCTTGCAAACCTTATCCAGTCCGGATAAGGCATATCTTCCATTAATTCATCATACACATAGGCAAATTTCCGGTAAGACATGTCAGGCACCGCACTTTCAATTTCATTTTCGAATTGATCTATATAAGTTGAACCAAAGAATATTTACACTGGACACTCCAATGACAGAACAACCTTCCGATCGCTGTTATCCCCAGATTTTTTTTATTCCTTTTATAAAGGTTTAAATCCGGGGATAAAGGCGAACGCTCCGCTTCTTCAGGTTCTTTCTGTCCTCTCCGTTTCGTGTAAATGTTTAGTTCAATTTATATAACAAAAGAAAAAGCAGGGGCATCCGGTGTTTACCCAGCCTATCCCTGCCTTATCCGAGTTCCATATTACAACTATTTAATCAGGAAGATTACTTGTTTTCACTTTGATCCGCAGGAGCAGATTCGGACAGATACGTCCAGCTTTCCTTTTGGACCACCAGTCCGTCCTTCATCAATTTGCCCAAGGCACGCTTGAAGGCAGACTTACTGATGCCAAAGCGTTGCTTGATGATATCCGGCGGAGTTGCATCCGAGTATGGCATGCCACCCATAGGGCGTTCTTTCATAAAGGCGAGCAGCTTGTCTGCATCTTCGTTACGTCCAACTTGTTTGAGTTGAGTCATCGCCAGATTCACACGTCCGTCTTCACGTACCAGTGTCACCCGACATTTCACTTTTTCACCAAGACGCAGCATATGACTACGTTCGGATGAATGAATCATACCAATTGCGCCAAAGCCCAGTACACCGCCCTCTACAAGTACAAAAGTACCCATCTGCAGTGGTTTGTATACCGTCGCTTCAACCCACTCGTTTAACCATGAAGTTGGCGCATGGAAAGACAATGGTGAAAGCTCACGTTCCCCGGCCAATTTGGCACGCAGACGTCCCTGCTTGTCATGTTCCATGATTACAAAGACTTCATCCCCCACTTGAGGACGCAATTCTTCCAGTTCAGGCAATTCACGAATAGGAAGTAGCAATTGCCGTCCAAGGCCCATTTCCAGGAAACAGCCCAGTCGTGGGTGAACATCTGCCACAACCAGTCGTGCCATTTCGCCTAGCATGAGATAAGGCTTTTTCATCGTTACGGCCAGACGATCTTCTGTATCAAAGAATACAAATACCTCAAGCGTCTCACCAATTTTAATATCCCGTGTTAACTCGGTGTAGTGAAGCAGTACATCTTCCGATCCTGTCGTCAAAAAGAAGCCAAACGGAGACACTTCACGTGAAACCGCCAAAGAGACGACTGTTCCAGCAATCAAACTCATACAGTTTCCACCACTTTGGCATCAGACCATAGTCGTTCAATGTTGTAGTATTCGCGCTCGTCACGGTGGAAGATATGAACAACAACATCGCCCATGTCCATCAATACCCAACGTGCGGAATCCATACCTTCGATACCTTTGATCGTCGCTCCGGCTGCATGAGCCTGTTTGCGAATTTCAGTGGCAATGGCTTGTACCTGTGTATCGGAATTCCCGTGACAAATAACAAAATAATCTGCCACCAGGGAAACATTAATCAGATCCAACGCTACAATGTTGGATGCCTTTTTGTCGTCAGCGGCAGCAACCGCCATATTCATAAGTTCTTTCGATGATACTGTCATGAACCAACCTCCATAATCTATAATTGTGCAATTAAGTCATTCCGCGACAGCATGGTCAAAGGATAAATGACACGTCGTTGCGAGATCAGCAAGCTGATCGTCGAATCGAATCCGGCAATTAAACCTTCCTCCAGACTACGTTCAGCCTGTTCGCGAATGTGATCCACTCCCGGGAAATCTCGTCCCGGTTCAATGTAATCGGCAAGACATACCACTTTGTCCAGCAAGCTCATGCCTACCCGACCCGAGGTATGCCACCGGATGGCATTAATAACTTCGGAATCTTCCACACCGTGATCACGCATGGCTACAAAAGCACCGACTTCGGAATGCCAGAGTTGCTTGTCATGCTGCAGAAGTTCCTGGTTTAATCCGTTATCACGAATGACCGCTTCCATCTCCGCTACGGGCCAGTACTTCGCCACATCATGCAATATCGCTGCCAGATCTGCTTTCACAGGATCAGCACCGTATTTTTCAGCCAACATCACTGACGATTCCATTACACCCAGTGTATGCTTCCAGCGTTTTTCCGGCATTTGTCCGGATACGGCTTGAATCAGTTCATCACGGCTTAGTGCCATATAAACCGCTCCTTACAATGTATTGGTGCACTTCATCAGGAATCATGAAGCGTACCGAATGACCTTTGGCCAGACGTCTGCGTACGGCTGTCGATGAAATATCGACCAAGGGCATCTCGGCCAGCAGGACCCGATCCTGTAACTCGTCTGGTAAATCATCCAGATGTAACTGGAAGCCCGGCCGACCAACTCCGATAAAGGTTAAGCGTTCTGCAAGCTCTTCAATCTGCTCCCATTTGGGGAGATAGTTCACCATATCCGCCCCGATAATGAAATAAAATTCATGTTCAGGATGGCGACGCCACAGTTCCTTCATCGTATCGATGGTATAAGACACTCCGCCCAATTCCATCTCGATACCCAGCACCTCATATTGCTGCACACCCTTCACAGCCGCTTCCGTCATATCGAGACGTTGCTGTCCCGAAGCTCCGGCTCCGCGTTTGTGAGGTGGAACATGGGAAGGCATGAACCAGATCTCATCCAGTGCATGTGAATCCCTTGCCGCTTCAGCTGCCAGGAGGTGTCCCATGTGGATCGGATCAAACGTACCACCCATGATGCCGATCTTCACCTGCGTCACGCTCCCTTATCTAGGTAGTTCGATTTGTTTGTTATCGCGAGATTCTTTGTACAAGATGATTGTGTTACCGATGAGTTGTACAAGCTCACTTCCCGTTTCACGGGCAACTTCTTCTGCCATCTCTTTTCTGTCCTCGTCATTGTTGTTCAACACTTGCACTTTCATCAATTCGCGCTTCTCAATCGCATCTTCGATGTGACGGAACAGGTGCTCGTTGGTTCCACCTTTACCAATCTGAAATACAGGGGTCAGGTGATGTGCCTGTGACCGCAAAAAGCGCTTTTGTTTACCGTTTAACATGAATACTCCATACTCCTTATGTTGAGCAGGCCCTGATCGACAGCGCAAAAACTGTCCGGACCTGACCATTCAATTATTATTTTTCAATGGTAAAAATGATCACTGAGTACACAAGGTGACTCCGAGTGCAGTACCATCTTCCGATCGCTGTTATCCCCAGATTTTTCTGATTCCTTTTCACAAAGGGAAAATCCGGTGATAAATGCGACCACTTCGTTTCTTCAGATTGGTTCTGCACTCGTCGTCTGCCTGTACTCTTAATATCATTTTCACACTTCAAAACTGTTTAGTACCGCTCGTCTCATTGTCTCCACAGGAGCGGGAATGCCGAGCCAATGTTCAAAGGCTACAGCGCCCTGATATACAAACATACCCAGACCACCGTGCACTGTGCATCCACGTAACCGCGACTCCCGAAGCAGGCGAGTTTCCAGCGGATTATAGATCAGATCACTCACAGCTGCGCCTTCACGAATTAGTGCGGGATCAACCGGCACGTCATCAACATGCGGGTGCATTCCGGCAGCCGTTGTGTTAATCACGATATCAGCCGTAGCCAGTACCGTTGTAGCGTCTTCCATGCCACTGCCCGAGATTTCTCCCAAGCCATGGCCTCGTAAATCCGAAGCAAGTGCAATAGCTCTGTCCGCTGTACGGTTCAGAATGTGGATGCGTTCAGGCTTCTCCAATGCAAGTGCATATATGACACCTCTCGCTGCTCCACCTGCTCCCAGTACAGCAATACGTTTACCCGCAAGCTCAGGCACAGCCTCTTCCTTCAGCGATCGGACATAACCAATACCATCCGTATTGTACCCTGTCAGTGTTCCACCTTCATTAACGATGGTATTCACCGCACCAATCAGGCGAGCACTTTCATCGATCACATCCAGATACTGCATCACCTGCTCTTTGTGCGGGATGGTGACATTGACACCACGATAGCCCAGTGCCACAATTCCCCGAACTGCCGCTTCCAGTTGATCCGGATGAACATGCAGTGGCATATACATTCCATTCACTTCTGCAGCCTTCAGAGCCGCATTGTGCATTGCCGGAGACTTGGAGTGAGCAATAGGATCACCCATAACACCAAGCAACACTGGAAGTGAAGAGTTGAATTCGTTCTGCTCAGACATAGGTCCGCCTCCGATCCATCTGATGTACAGCTTCTGAGATTACTAGATCAAGGATGGGCGGATCTGTACACGAATGCCTTTTGGAGCATGAACAGCAACAAGCGCTCCAATATCGCCATTAACCTTAATCCAACCCAGACCCGAGATGAATACATCCGATTGACTGCCGCGTTTGATGCGGAATTCATGTCTGGTCCATTCAGCCATCTCTGCTGCATCCTCACGGGTTGGTGGAGACAACAATTCTCCCAAGTGGTCGCGGTACAGGTCATCTGCACGCTCCAGCTTCGTCCGGTGAATATCTAGCGCAGTGCTGATAAAACAAGTGAACGACTGGCGATCACCTTCGACAAAGTCAAATCGAGCCATGCCGCCAAAGAACAGCGTCTGACCGGAATTCAACTGATACACAGCCGGTTTAAGCGGTTTTTCCGGCATGATGGCAGCGAGATCCTTACGTGAAACAATCTCGCTGAAACGCCATGGATACACGATTCCAGGCGTATCAATAATATATTTTCCATCATCCAGCGGAATGTTCACCATATCCAGCGTTGTTCCCGGATAACGGGATGTGGTCAGTTCCTGCTCCAGATCACTGTAATCACGAATCAGACGGTTAATCAGTGTGGATTTGCCCACATTGGTACCGCCAACCACGTACACGTCACGATCTTCGCGATAGGTTCCCACAAGCTCAAGCAGTCGGTCGAAGCCCTGGTTTTGCTTTGCACTGCACAAGACTACATCGACGGTACGCAAACCTTGTTCTTTGGCTTGCTTCTGTACCCAGTTGCGAACCTTGTTCCAGTTGGTTACTTTCGGAAGCAAGTCCGTTTTGTTCACAGCAAGCAATACCGGATTATTGCCTACAAAACGTTGCAGACCGGAGATAATACTGCCATCAAAGTCAAACAAATCAACGATATGGATGACAAGTGCATCCTTATCCCCGATTTTGCTAAGCAGCGCCAGGAATTCGTCCTGATCTACCGTAACGGATGATGACTCATTGTAGTTTTTGATGCGGAAACAGCGCTGGCATATAACCGGTTCACGATCCAGTGCCTTCTCTGGGATAAACCCTGGTAATTCCGAATTTTCTGTTTGCAGATGCACGCCGCATCCGCTGCACCTTACGGCAAGATTGCCGTTATGCGGTTCTGTCATTTCTTCTTTTCCTCCTCAAGCCATAAGCCTTTCCTGCGTAAACTCGTTAGAGCAATCCGTTCCACGCGTCGATTGAAGCGGGTCATAAAACCTTCGTCCCCAATGGAGATTGGCAGTACCAGAACGGTATATAACCCCATTCGGTTCCCTCCATAAACGTCCGTAAGCATCTGATCACCTACTACAATCGTGTTTTCAGGAGATAACTCCATCATTTTCATTGCTCTACGAAACGGTACATTCGATGGTTTGCGTGCACTATGCACAAACTGGATATCCAGCGGGGTCGCAAACAGGGATACACGATTCAAATTGTTATTGGACACAATCATCAGCTTGAAACCTGCCTCTTTCACACGTGCAAACCATTCAATCAGTTCGGGCGTAGCGTCAGGGGCTTTGGCTCCAACGAGTGTGTTATCCAGATCAGTTATAATTCCACGGTAGCCTTGAGCGTACAGCTCTTCCAGATTAATGTCAAAAACCGTGTCTACACGCAGCTTGGGCATTAACATTTTAAACAAAGAAGTCACCTCAGTTTCATACGACACACTATATCACAAATCCGTCTTTCCTGAAAATGCATACAGCGCCTGATGGCATAGGAAAAAAGGAAAAACGGGACGGGCAACAACTATGCCCGTTCCGCTTTCAGTTCCTTCCGCAGCTTCAAGGCGGTCTGATAGACGCCCTTCCAGTCGTCGGCAGTTACGGACGCCGGACTGTAACGAGTCTGTTCAAACTTCGTGAGAAGCTCATAAAATGTTGCTTCTGCAGCAGGTTTTGCCTGGCTCCAGCGGGCTACCGATTCACGAAGTGTCTCGTCTCCGCTCCGGGTCAACCCTTTGCGTTTCACATACTGAATCCAACGCTCGGTCTCTGCCACTACCTTCTGTTCAGGGGTGAGCGGTCCACCTGTCCGTAGACGAAGCAGGAAGAATCGCATGGAGAAACGATTACGCCAGAACATGTATGCTACCCACAATACTATAATGGCTCCTGCAGCCCAGATAACAAAAGTTGGGATGGCAGACGAAGTCTGCTCAGGTGCAGGGGTCTGCTCTTCCTCTTGTACCGGCTCCTCTTCTGGCTCTTCTTCAGGCTCATCTACAGGTTGTACATCAGGCTGTTCCGTCAGCAGCGGCATATCAAAGCCCGGCGTTGCTTCAACAGGAATCCAGCCATACTCACCAAAATAAACCTCTGCCCAGGAGTGTGCATCTGCATTGGTAACGGTGTAGGTCGTCTCAATCTCCGCACCAGGTTGACGTGGGGCCTGCATGTCCGAATTCAGGGACAATTGTCCAGGCGCATAACCTTTAACCCACCTTGCAGGAATGCCCTCCGAGCGCGCCATCATCACCAGCGCAGTGGAGAAATAGTCACAGTAGCCTTCCATAATATCAAACAGGAAACCTTCCACAAAGTCGCTGCTTACTTTTCGAGATAAATCCGGATTGTTTGTGTATTCAAAATTAGTTTGTAAATAGTTTTGCAGTAATGCCACTTTTTCATACGGAGTATTCGCAGATGCCGTTATCTCGGCTGCCAGATTCGACACCCGGTCAGGGAAACGGGATGGTAACTGCAAGTACATATCATCTGCCGGATTACTGTTATACAGATCTTCAAATGACTTCGTACGAAGCTCATCTTCCACAATCACAGGGGCTTCCGATACGATAGTATACGTCTTGGGATACTGTGGTTGCTGACGGTCTGTCACCACGTGCAGTTCAGCCTGTTCAGCATTCCACAACATCCGTTCCGTTCTGTCCTCACCATTAATTGAGCTCACTTCCGAGATCGAATAAGCACCAAAGAGAATCGGATAGACATTATCATTCAGCATCGTTACATTCTGAGTCACTTGTTTGGTATTCACATTACCGGATTCTTGGTTCTCCAGAGGCTGTCCGGCTTGAACATTCTCTGTCGTACCCCGTCCACGGTCATCCCAACCTGTGCCTGTATACTCTGCACGTGTCTCACCGCGCCAGTAACTACGCTCATTGGTCGTGACAGACATGACAGGGGTATAGTCGAAGTTGAATCCTCCACCAAGCTGATTGTCTTCCCTGCTGTATCCCGATTCGGTAGCCGCGGGAATATCAAGGTTTCCGTTACCAGCCTGACTTGTGGAAGTTCCGGTATAGTTACGCCACGCCGTATATGGGTCCGTCAAGGTGGGTGGAATCTCAGGCATATTAACGCTGGCTACAATAATCAAAGAAAAGATAATGGCAATATTGGCCAGGACTTTATAAGGATACCGGATGATTCGTTTCCAACCTTGTGGATACTGTAGCTGATAGTTACGGAAATGCTGGCATACGAGCCATCCCATCCCCGCAAACATCACCCACGCGATTTCAATCCAGAGTGGAATCTGGGTGAAAGAATCGAGAATCCCCATCGAAATGATGTTAACACCCAGAAAAACAAGAATGCGACGTGTTGTGGTCACGAGTCGAAGCGCAGCTTCAAGCATCACCCATGCACACAGGGAGAACCAGATGTACGGCGTCATGTGTAATATGAATTGCTCCGCTCGGTCCGTTAAAGAGCCATAAGGGATGTATACCGTATAATCAATCAGCGTTTTATGCAAAATGTAACCAACAACGACCGCCTTGATGATCGCCCGATAGATCGTTTTGAAGGGCAGAATGACCTCCAGCACACTGACCGCTGCAAGTGTCCATAACACCAGAGAAGTTGTCTCCGTGTACCACGATTCCTGCGTAAATGAAATCCACTGCATTCCAATCAGGAAAATCCAGAGCAATGATGCTGCATGGTACCAGGATCGTTTGCCTGCAATACTTTCATTTCCTTTTGTACTCATACAGAACCTCCCCCCATCACCGTTGGAAGCTCCTGCAAGTGAGAAACAGTGAATGACCTCGTGCCTCTTCCACGCAACATGGCATTCCACTCGGCACTCCGGCGGGATTCACTGGTATCGATCAGAATATGACATGGCGTCATGCCCCGCGTATCGGCCCAGCGCAACAGTTCCATTATTTTTTCATCCTTCTGGGGAGAAATCACAACAAAGTAAGCTCCCTGAGGCAGTTGACGTGCGATTCTTTCCACGCCGGGCAACAAATGGGTATCCTGACCGTTATATTGAATATCCACCAGATGATGCATCATCTTCTGTCGTTCCATCAGACTTTCACTGGGGGCCATGAAGGATGTCTGGTCTGACAATGTCAACAACCCCATCCCCATTCGTTCCCTGACACCATACTCCAGCAGAGAGGCAGCCGTGGAAACGGCAATTTCAAATGCATCCCCATGTTCATAACTTGATGCCAGCGCATCCAGAACCAGAATGGTTTTGGGCACAGACTCATGTTCAAACTCCTTGGACTTCCAGTTCCCTGTCTTTGCCGTTGCATTCCAGTGAATACGGGAAAGTCGATCTCCGTATACGTAGTCACGTACACCATTGATCTGAGTGGTCTCTCTCCTTGAGCGGGTTAACGCCGTCTGAGGACCGGATAACCGTGATTTGCGGTCGTAAAGCTGCCAATATGGAATAAATACCGTTCTTGGCAGTACGCGAAACTCACCTTTGGCCTTAAACTTTCCTCGATGTTCAATCAGTCCGAATATGTCCTCGCTAACACATTCCGTTTCTGAAAAAACATACTTCCCCCGCTCAAGTGGCGGTGTCTGGAATGACAGCTGGCCATTACCTCGCATATTGGGAATCAAACTTTCCTTGAACGACCACGATTCTCCGTTATGCCGATGCAGCATTTCACGCACAACAACATAGGGAAGCGGGAGGAATCCCGGAATCGTCAGACTCAGCTGTACTTGAACCTGGTCACCCGCATGCAGCAATTCTTCGTGGTCTGGACCAGAAGATAACCTACGAACTCCTTGAGCACGTCTTACCCCGCTAAATCCAGCAATGGCAAGGTACACACAGAGCAGGGTCACCATCGACAGCAGCATAAGGGATGTCTTCCCGCCCTGAAACAAAACATAAGCCAGACAGCACATCCACACCATTGCGATGCTCCATACGCGTGGGTGGCGTAACCCTCTATTGACTGTTCTCAAAAGCGGCTTCATGAACTATTGCCCCATGGAGACGGGCACACGTACTTGCTGGAGTACGGCATTCAAAACGGCCTCGGAACTCATACTGTCCAGTCTCGATTCGGGACGAAGCACAATACGATGAGAGATCACATAAGGGGCCATCGTTTTCACATCATCCGGAAGCACATAATCACGTTCCTGCAAGAAAGCAAAGGCTTTTACGGCCATCATGAACGATATGGCTGCCCGTGGGCTGGCACCCAGTAATACAGATGGGTGGGAGCGGGTTTGACGAACAACATCAAGCAGATAGTCCATGACCGGATCACCGATAAAGACCTCTTTAATTTCCTGCTGAATTGCCGAGATCTGGTCCATATGAGTCACGGATTCAAGGCGATCTACAGGCTGACCGAGCTGATGCTGTTTCAATAGGATTTTCTCAATTTCCTTATCGGGATAACCCAGACTTATTTTCAACATAAACCGGTCGAGTTGTGCTTCCGGCAACGTATACGTACCTTCAAAATCAATCGGATTCTGAGTTGCACAGAGCATGAATGGATGTGGCAGATCATACGTATCGCCATCAACGGTTACGCTGCGCTCCTCCATCACTTCGAGCAGAGCCGATTGGGTTTTTGTTGTGGCCCGGTTAATCTCATCAGCCAGCAAAATGTTGGTCATCACAGGACCTGGTCGGAAATAAAAACGCTCATCCTTCGGATGGAACACAGATACGCCCGTAATATCACTAGGTAAAATATCAGGATTACATTGAATACGCCGGTACTCACCACGCATGGATTTCGATAACGCCTTGATTAACTGCGTTTTGCCAGTTCCCGGTACGTCTTCAATCAGAACGTGCCCGCCTGCAAGCAAAGCTGTAAGTAAAAGTTGAATTTCAAAGGATTTCCCCATAATACAGGATTCCAGATTAGAACGAACTGCGGATATGATTTGGATCGACTCTTTGCGCACAGGCATGTGGTCTAACCTCCTAAAAAAGCATACAGATTTCCTTTTATTGTACATGATCCAGAGTCACGAGTACACTCGAAGGAACTCACAATTTGTTTCCAGCCCGTCAGATTCACCGCAGTTCACGCATGAATACGACAAAAAAGGCCCGGATAAAAGTTATCCGAAGCCTCTGTTGAATCGCAATATGTTCAAGGAGATTTCTCATTCTATGTTAGCCTTTTGGTCTAACCACCAATGCCGCGAGAAAAGAAAAGATGATCGCTGACGATATTCCCGCCGCAGTCAGATCGAAAATCCCTGTAATCACACCCAGCCATCCCTCTTTTTCCAATTCCGTCAATGCCCCGTGCACCAAGGAATTACCGAAACTTGTGATGGGGATAGTAGCACCCGCACCTGCAAATTTAACCAAGGGGTCATACACGCCAAATGCATCCGCAAGCGCACCTGTCACAACAAGTGTACTCATGGTATGAGCTGGGGTCAGTTTAACCCCATCCATTAGAAGCTGTCCGATAACACAGATTAAACCGCCAACAATAAATGCCCACAAGAACTGCATTACCTTTATCCCTCCTTTTCTATGGCTACGGCATGTGCAATACAAGGAATACTTTCACCCTGCTGGTACGAAATCGGAGATAACAGCGCCCCCGTAGCAACGACGAGCACCCGTTTAAGATCACCCTTCTGCATCCGGTTCAAAATGTGACCATAGGTGACGGTGGCAGAACATCCGCAGCCACTTCCCCCGGCAACCACATAAGGCTGTTTCTCCCGATCATAGATCATCAGGCCGCAGTCATTAAAAACCGTCTGTTCCATGGGAATGCCTTCTTTTTGCAAAAGCTCTTTCGTAATTGGCAGACCGACGGAAGCCAGATCCCCGGTCACAATGAGATCATAATAGCCGGGTTCCAATCCCGTATCCCTGAAATGAGAGATTATAGTGTCGGCTGCTGCTGGCGCCATGGCTGAACCCATATTAAAGGGATCTTTGATGCCCAAATCCATAATGCGTCCAATGGTGGCTTTGGTAACAACGGGACCATCACCCGTACGGGAGACCACACCACACCCTGCTCCTGTGACGGTATATTGCGCATAAGGCGGCTTTTGGGAGCCATACTCCGTCGGATACCGAAATTGTTTCTCCACCGTACAGTTGTGGCTCACCGTTCCTGCAAGGACATAATCGCCAGCTCCGGAGTCAACGATCATGGACGCTAACGCTAACGTTTCCATGGAAGTAGAACAGGCTCCAAAGACACCCAAGTAAGGCACACCCAGTTTTCGCGCTGAAAACGAACTGCTGATAATCTGGTTCATCAGATCTCCACCAACAAAAAATTGAAGCTCTTCCTTGGTGATATTTGCATTTATCAAAGCCAGTTGGGAGGCCTGTTCGAGCAGTTTACGTTCTCCCTTTTCCCACGTTTTCTCGCCGATCTCGAGGTTGTCGTAGACATAATCGAAATCAGATGACAATGGACCCTCGCCTTCTTCTGGTCCTACAACTGCGGATTTACCGATGATCCGCGGACGATTCTCAAACTGCCATGTCTGGCGACCCAATCGTTTCACAGGTGCCCACCTCCAAATCCCAAAAAGGCATAAACGATCCCTACGACAAATGCTGCCACGACACCAAACACAATAACGGAACCAGCAAGTTTAAACATGTTGGCCCCTACACCGAGCACCAGTCCTTCAGCCCGATGTTCCAGTGCAGCAGAACACATGGAATTGGCAAATCCGGTAACCGGCACAGCCGTTCCCGCTCCTGCCCATTGAGCCATTTTATCGTAAACGCCGAGACACGTTAGAATAACCGATATGAGAATCATGACCGCTACCGTAGGACTGGAAGCTTCCTTCGATGTCATGTCGAAACCGGCCATAAAAGCCTCTTGAATGGCCTGTCCAATCAAACAGACGGTACCCCCAACCAGAAATGCTTTGAGGCAATTTTTCAGGATTGGACGAGGCGGCTCATGTTTTTTTGCGACTTTTTTGTACTCCTTTTCATCCATGGACAGGGACGATGATTTTTTTTCGCTTCCGGATGCAGATTGAGCTGGCAAGATACAAGACCTCCTCTATGTGAAAATGGTTCAAAGCTACGGCTGAATGCCAATGTGTGTAATCCTATATTCATTGTTTGTTAATAATCGGAAGGTTATGTATCCGGCGACAGACAGCATATGTTTCCAACAAGATCATGTTGTGAAAGCAAGATGGGAATACGCCGGATCTGAGGACTTTTAGAGACGTCTATAAATAAAGAAGAACAATCACGAGCAAGATAAAAAGAACGATAAACAGTACTTTTTCCGTGCCCTCTTCTGGAGGCTTCATTGGATATTTAGCTCCTTCCTGTAAACAGACAAACAAATATTGAAATAAAGAACTTCACAAAATGATGACATCTCCTCCATATATTCATATTCATTGAAGTGGCATCAGGACTGCGACTACAGCGGATAGAGTCATGAAACTTGGACACGGTAAGCGCCCAAAATATGCCTTAAATACGTGACATAAACATGGACAATCACTTGCGCAAGGTTCATACTGTAATGTGACCAGTGGTTAAATAACAAGTCCTCAGCATATTAAAGTGCATGTTCAAAAAGTCTAGTTTTCAGTACCAAGAAGATGGGATGAAGATAGAAATGGAGTAGCGGAGCGTAGGAAAACTACGTGAGCAACGGACATTTCGGCTGAATTTCATATTCGATGCTGATCATGCCGTTAGGCATGATTCGTAATCAAAAGTGGACTTTATGAACTACATCTTAAAAGGACAACAGGCGGGTAGCCGTTCTACTGTGACCTGAAATACATACCAACAGAGGAGTTGTTGACACATGAATGAAAAAACGATGGATATGTTTCGTACGTTGACGGAATTTCCTTCCGCATCCGGTTTTGAACGTGAGCTTCGCGGTTGGATGAAAGATAAGCTTTCCGCTTATACCGATGAGTTCGTCCAGGATCGCCTGGGGAGTCTATTTGGTGTATTACGCGGGGAGGAATCCGGTCCTAAAGTTATGGTAGCCGGACACTTTGATGAAGTTGGTTTCATGACTACAGGCATTACGGAAACGGGTATGGTCAAATTCCGTCCACTAGGTGGATGGTGGAGTCAGGCTGTAATGTCTCAGCGACTGGAAATCATCACACCTGATCGCCGCATTACCGGAGTTGTAGGTTCTACTCCTACACACTTGCTGGACGAGTCCCAGCGGAACAAACCTGTTGATCTGAATTCCATGTATCTCGATATTGGAGCAGACAACCGTGCGGAAGCAGAATCTTGGGGCATCCACCCAGGTATGCAGATCGTACCGATCTGTGAATTCACTCCGATGGCGAACCCGAAGAAAATTATGGCTAAAGCGTGGGATAATCGTTACGGCGTAGGACTTGCACTTGAACTGGTTGAAGCGCTGCACAAGGAAAAACTGCCTAACACGCTTTATGCTGGTGCAACGGTTCAGGAAGAACTGGGGCTTCGCGGTGCACGTACGGCGGCCAATCTGATTCAGCCTGATATCTTCTTTGCACTGGACTGTAGCGCGGCGAATGATATGACAGGTGACAAACAGTCATTTGGACATATTGGAGAAGGCGCATTGCTTCGTATTTTTGACCCGGGTATGTTCACCCATCGCGGAATGGTGGAATATGTTCAAGATACGGCTTCATCCAATCAGGTTAAAATGCAGTATTTCATCTCACCAGGTGGTACCGATGCAGGTCAAGTTCACCTGAGTGGCATTGGTGTACCATCAATAGTTGTTGGTATCTGCGCACGTTATATCCATACCTCTTCTTCCATCATTCATACGGATGACTACGATGCGGCCAAAGAACTGATCGTGAAACTGGTCAAAGGTCTTGATCGGACAACGATGAATACCATAATTAATAACGCGTAGTAAAGGTTAAACGGAAAGTCCTTAAATAGGATGTACCTGAAAGAGATGTCCCGTCAGACCGGGATGTCTCTTTTTTTGTAATCAACTAGATTAATAGGTCGAACATTATGGAGAATGCCACATAAGATATACGATAATGGAAGATCAATAACCAAACACCAACCAGTGGGGGACCTGTTATGGCAGTGGGAAGGAACGGAAAATCAAATAAAGGTTCTAACAAAAAACCAAACGCTGCTAACACCCTCCTTAATGGAAGCCTCAAAGGGAAAAATCTCGAACTGATTGTAGCGGCGCTATTGGTGAGCGGAAAGTTGAGAGTGGATGCCGTCACGTTGTTTCGTGAGGCTACATTGGTTGTAGAATTGGTTGGTCAATATAAAACACTTCAAAAGGTCACACCCTCCAATTCAGACAAACTGGTACAATTCCTGGATGAAACTGGCGGCGATATGACGCTTAATGATGTTATACAGGCATTTCAGCAGAGGATCAATTCTTAATGGCCAAGAAATGAGGTGGACATCATGTCCGAGTTTGATGGAACCGGGTTTGCCGAACTGTTAATTGTGCTTATTCTTGTTGTTTTATTTGTATTTGGCTCCTCCGATATTGAAAGTTTATCCAGCACTCCAACAGCGACTTGATCTCATAACCCTCTTCTCATGGCTTACAGGTAAAATAAGATAAGAGAAATACCAGTCCTTATGTAGGACTGGTATTTGGTCATTACAGAAATAATGGCGAGAATGCAATCCAGGCCAAAATAAGAGTAAGCACAATGCAGACATTCTCTACAACGGCACCACGCTTGGTCCCTGTACTCATCAGATTCACCCGTATTCGCCACTTGAGCGGTGGTAACGGACGAATACCCCGATTGGTTAGTGAATCGGCCAACAGATGCATCGCATATGCCGTGCCTCCCGCTACCCAGATCTCCGGTCCCTGCTGCTGGGTCGTGCTGTACAACAAGCCCGCCCATATTGCGGTTCCGTACAGGGTATGTGTCAGTCCCCTATGAGTCAGTGTGGTGCAGAGCATTAACAAACTGCCTGCAATCAAGTTCCACGGTGCGAACGCGTGACCATAGAAAACCAGCCCAAGTCCAATCGCAAACATCAACACTTTGCGAAGCGAACGCGAAGGCAGGAATGACACAAGCGCAATGAGGATCGCAAGCAACAGGTTCCATGGTTTGGCATGAACATAGAAGTACACAAATACAGCTGTGGGCAACAGAATCGTCTGTAACAACCTGATCAGACTGTTAGGCAAGGCTCTGGATACCAGCAGCGAATTTGGCTCATCAATGTCAGGCAATAACGAACCAATCAGAGCAACCGTAACTGCTGGCGCGGTCACTGGCATACCGGCCAACTGCAGAACAGAAAGCGACACGCCTGTCCCGATAATAAGGTGGGATCTTCCCATCATGATGCAAAAACGTCCTTTCGAAGAAATCGGGAACAATACGGCCCAGTTCCGATTTTACAACGAAAACAAAATAAGAACAATAGTTCGCATTTCTTATTTGTATGAAAATAAATATAACTTTCTGTGATGGGGCTCACACTATTATATTTATGACTCTTCTATCTTTATTAGTGAATTAAATCACATAAACTATCGTCAACTACTTGTATAATTTCAAATATAAACCACTAAAATTGTTGGTAATGTACAGCGTCTATCCAAGGAGGCATACACACATGAACGGAAAAAAAGAGAAACTCGTTATCATAGGTAACGGAATGGCAGGAATTAGTACCGTTGAGCAAATTTTAAAATTAACTACGCGATTTGATATTACCGTTTTTGGCACAGAGCCCTATCCTAACTACAACCGCATTATGTTGTCTTATGTACTGGAAGGAAGCAAAACACTGGACGATATCGTGCTGAACGACCTTCACTGGTATGAAGATTACGGCATTACGCTGCACACAGGCACAACGGTTACACGAATCGATGCCGAGACACACGAAGTTGTGACTGAAGATGGAACTCGCGTTCCTTATGACAAAATCATCATTGCAACAGGCTCCAACTCCTTCATTCTCCCCGTACCGGGACATGACAAAGAGGGTGTTGTTGGTTTTCGCGATATCGCCGATTGCAATGTCATGCTGGAAGCTGCTAAGCAGTATAAAAGAGCGGCCGTTATCGGGGGCGGACTGCTAGGCCTTGAAGCTGCCAAAGGGTTGGTACAACTTGGCATGGAAGTTACCGTAGTGCATCTGATGGAAGATCTGATGGAGCGTCAGCTTGATCCGCAAGCTTCATCCATGTTGAAGGCAGAACTCGAACGTCAGGGTATCCGGTTCAAGATGGGTGCGCAGACTTCCGAACTGCTGGGCGGCGAACGCGTTGAAGGAATTCGTTTTGCCGATGATTCTGTACTGAGTGTTGATTTTGTTGTCATGGCTGTAGGCATTAAACCCAATACGGCTGTAGCCCGCGAAAGCGGTATGGAAGTGAACCGGGGTATTGTCGTGAATGACTATATGCAGACTTCACTTGAGAATGTGTACTCGGTCGGGGAATGTACAGAGCATCGCGGGGTATGTTACGGCCTCGTTGCCCCATTGTTTGAACAAGGTATGATTCTGGCGAAACATATCTGCGGTGTCGAAACGGCTCCGTATGAAGGTTCAGTTGTATCCACGAAATTGAAAATTTCGGGTGTGGACGTGTTTTCAACTGGTGAATTCATCGACAGCCCAGAGCACACCGTCATTTCGCACAAAGATGACTGGAAACGGACCTACAAAAAAATTCTGCTTCGTGATAATAAAATGGTCGGCGCTGTTCTCTTCGGTGACATTACGGATTCTGCCGAATTGCAGAAACTGATTAAAAATCAAACCGAAATGACCGAGGAATTGTACGGTTCACTCATGGGTACAGGCTGCGGCGGTCATAAGAAAGCAACCTCTGTTGAAACGATGCCCGAGGACGAGATCGTCTGTGGATGTAACGGGGTAACCAAAGGAGCCATTGTTGATGTAATTACAAACCAGGGCCTTACCACTGTTGATGAAATCAAAGCCTGTACCGGTGCAACACGCTCTTGCGGTGGGTGTAAACCGGTTGTGGAACAGATTCTGCAATATGTACTTGGAGACAGTTTCAGTACTGGAACCAAACAGGGCATCTGCGGATGTACTTCCATGGGTCGAGATGAAATCGTAGCCGAGATTCGTGAAAAAGGATTACAAACGACCAAAGAGGTCATGAATGTACTGGGTTGGAGTCAGCCAGAAGGTTGTTCCAAATGTCGTCCGGCGATCAACTACTACCTTGGCATGATTGCACCAGACACACACGAAGATGAGAAAGAATCTCGTTTTGTTAACGAACGGATGAACGCGAATATTCAAAAAGATGGAACGTATACGGTTGTACCTCGGATGTACGGCGGGGTGACTACACCAGCGGACCTCAAACGCATCGCTGACGTTTCAGTCAAATATGATGTAAAAGCAGTCAAAGTGACTGGCGGTCAGCGTCTCGACTTGATTGGTGTTAAAAAAGAAGATCTGACCAAAGTCTGGGCTGAACTGGATATGCCTTCAGGTTATGCATACGCCAAATCGCTGCGTACGGTCAAAACATGTGTCGGCTCCCAATTCTGCCGATTCGGTACACAGGATTCCATGGCCATGGGTGCTCGCATCGAACGTAAATTCGAACGTCTGGATCTGCCAGCCAAGTTTAAATATGCTGTCAACGGTTGTCCGCGGAACTGTGCAGAAGCATGTACCAAAGATATCGGTATCGTTGGTAACGACGGCGGCTGGGAGATCTTCATCGGCGGTAACGGCGGTATTAAAGCAAGACTGGCTGATCCCTTATGCAAAGTGAAAACGGATGAAGAGTTGATTGAACTGTGCGGCGCCATCATGCAATATTACCGCGAGACAGGTAACTATCTGGAACGGACGTCCGAGTGGGTGGAACGCATGGGTCTGGAGCATATTCGTTCGGTTGTTGTGGATAACCTTGAGGAACGTAAAGCGTTGATGCAGCGAATTGAATTTGCACTTGAGCATGTTGAAGAACCTTGGCAAAAAGCGATTCGCAATGAAGAAGGCCAAAGCAAAATGTTCCATGGAATCGAAGTATCGGCTCGTCCATAAGTAAGCTTGCAGATTAATACTGCCGGAATGTTAAATATAGATAAGGAGTGGTTTAAGATGACGACAAAACAATCAGGCACCTACTTCCCTGCCGGAGTAGTTGAAGAATTCCTGCCACGAATCGGAAGAGTAGTTGAGATTAAGGATCATCAGCTTGCTGTCTTTCTTGCATCGGATGGTACCATCTTCGCTGCGGATAATCACAACCCCCATCCTAAGGGTGGGCCGCTGGCTGAAGGCATCGTGTCCGGGCATTATCTGTACGATCCGCTGTATGATTGGAAAATTGACCTGACTACAGGTCTTGTGCAAGCACCGGACAACGGTCAAGTACAGATGTATCCGGTAAAGGTAGAGAACGGCCAGGTTTGGATCGAAATATAGCGAAACGTTCAAAGATTGATGCAAAATAATGGGGGAAACCGTGATGTATACACCAAGTGTTGAGGGAATTATTGAAGCTGCGGTTAAAAAACGGGATCAAATGAACGCAAGCCTGTCACGATATATGGTTGCTGCCTTGATGGCTGGTGCCTATGTAGGGCTTGGCATCGTTCTGATCTTCAGTATTGGTGCTCCGCTCCTAGCGGCACAGTCACCACTGCAAACCATGTTGATGGGCATGTCCTTCGGACTCGCGCTCACGCTGGTCATCTTTGCCGGATCGGAACTGTTTACAGGTAACAATATGTTCTTTACCATGAGTACACTGGCAGGCCGAACCACAGTGAATGAAACGCTGAAGAACTGGGGGCTCGTCTTTGTTGGTAACCTGCTCGGCGCAATTCTATTAAGTCTACTCATTGTCGGTAGCGGCCTGTTCAAAACGGCCACACCGGAACATCTGTTATTCGTTGTCTCTGCCAAAAAGATGGCGGCGCCCGTGTCTGAGTTGTTCTTCCGCGGCATTCTCTGTAACTGGCTCGTCTGTCTGGCGATCTGGATGGCAGCTCGCTCTAAAGAAGATATCGCCAAACTTGTTCTTATCTGGTGGTGTCTGTACGCATTTATCGCAAGTGGTTATGAGCACAGTGTTGCCAATATGACTTTACTCTCTTTATCCTGGCTGCTGCCAAACCACCCGGATACAATCACGATGGCAGGCTGGTTCCATAACATGATTCCGGTAACGCTTGGTAATATTATCGGCGGTGCCCTCTTTGTTGGAATGGCGTACTGGTATACTTCTCCGGTACGTAAAAAAGCATAATTCTTGATTCAACTGCACTTATGTAGCGCTAGAGCACAACATCTACACACTGAAGCCACGATGGATGCCGAACTCACGTTCAGTCACACATCGTGGCTTTTTATTGTTTGTCGATAAGCTGTTACTCTCTCGCACGCTTCCCATTCATCCTCTCGTCCTTCTATAGAGAATTAAAACTTCATTTTACCTTCGTCGCTATCCGCGTTAATCCACAGTTGACATAACTGGCGTATAGTCGATGGATACTCACACTTATACTCAACCAGCAAAGGATGAACGCTTATATGGGAATTCACACGTACTTCAGGTCACTAAACGATCTTGAACGTATTATTCGTACACCTGGCAAATTCAAATTCGAAGAACATAGCGTATCCGCTCATTCCTGGAAAGTGGTACAGTACGCCAAAACGCTCGCAGATATTGAGGAGCAACATGGAACCACCATCGATTGGAAGAAGTTATACGAAATTACGAGCAGTCATGATTATGGCGAAATCTTCATCGGTGATATCAAAACACCAGTCAAACATTATTCACTGGAGCTGCGTTCAATGCTGCAAAAGGTGGAAGAAGGCATGGTTGAACATTTTATTAATGAAAATATTCCTGAAGAGTTCCAGCCTATTTTCCGCAGACAGCTACGTGAGGGCAAAGACCAATCGGTTGAAGGACTGATTCTCGAAGTCGCAGACAAGATGGATCAGGTATATGAAGCCTTTGCTGAGCTCCAACGTGGCAATACGGAGAAAGAATTTATCGTTATGTACCGTTATGCCTTGGTCAAAATCAAAAATATCGACCTCCACTGTGTGCAGTATTTCCTGGAACAGATTCTCCCCGACATGATCGAAGAAGGTATCCGCTCCCCGTTTGATATTCGCAAAATAACCGAAGAAGCTCTGGCCCAGTAATCAGCTCAAGTCAACATGGTGCTCATCATCCATGGACAGGGCTTTTTTTCGTTCCTGCAATTGCAGTCGGTACTCGCTAGGGTACATGCCCGTTTTGTTTTTGAAGATCCGGCTGAAATAGTGGGAATCACTATACCCTACCGCTCCACCAATAGTCTTGATATCCATATTCTCATGAGTAACGAGCATGCGTTTTGCTTCATTAATCCGCAGACCTGTCATATATTTCAGCGGAGTCTCACCCGTTACTTTCTTAAAACACTTCCCCAGATAGTCCACACTAAAATGCATCTGTCCCGCCATGTCCTGGAGTGTAATCTCATGCATGTAATTCTGCTTCAAATACAACTTAACGGCCTCTGCGATATCCTCCGGCTTCACCTGCTCATCCAGCACGGCACTGACATGCGCAAGCGAATCCACAGCGCTCCCAAGCTTCAATTCCATCGCATCCAGCAGTGTACGAAGCTGTTCTTCCGATAATGGTTTGAGCAGATAATCCTCCACCTTGTAACTGATCGCCTGCCGTGCATATTCGAATTCATGATAACCACTCAGAATGACAATTTTCACATGCGGATAGGCAAAGTACAGATGTTTGGCGAGTTCCAATCCATTCATTACCGGCATCTGTATATCAGTTACAACCAGATCAGGTACGGAATGTTCAATGAGCTGTAACGCTTCCTGACCGTTCCGCGCTTCACCGATCACCTCGAACCGGGTGTCCAGCTCTCTGAATTTGCGCGAGACATTCCGGCGAATCAGGGCTTCATCTTCCACAATAATCGTTCTATATTTGATTGTCACGGGTTCGGTCATGCTCCTTTCGAATGGAACCACCTATTGTAATCTGGACACCGCCGGAAGGCTTGTTCGTAATCTGCATGTGGGCTGCCGTGCCATACCATAATTTCAATCGGACCCATATATTTTTGAGTCCCATGCCGTTGATTTCGAGGTCAGGCATACGCTCCCACTCCTGTGACTGTTCGATGTAATGCATGATCTTGGCAAGTGCCTCGGGTTCCATGCCAGGTCCGTTGTCTTCCACGTGGATCTGCCAGGTCTGCTGTGCCGCATCCATATCTCCAGTAATATTCAGTTTCCATGGCGGGGTATCACCCAGTCCATATTTCATGGCATTTTCGAGTAGTGGTTGTACCATCAGCATCGGAACCTGGATATACTTCATCTCTTCCGGAATATGAAACCCGTAGTGTAGATCATCCTCAAACCTAATCTTCATACACTCCAGATATCGCTCACAATAATCCAATTCTTGAGACAGGGGAACCCCATTCTTTCCCGGAGTAGAAATATAACGCAGCATAGACGCAATATTGGCGCAGAACGCGACAATCTGCTCATTCATGCCCTCTTCCGCCATGATGCTAATATTAGTGATGTTGTTATAGAGAAAATGCGGGTTCATCTGGGATTGCAGCGCCAGTAATCTCGCTTCTGTCTCCTGAGATTTCATCGCCAGCCTGTCCTGAAACGATTGCACAAGCTGTTGATTCAGCCGGATAAACGTATCATTCAGCTCATCCATCTCCCGGATAGAACCGGGATGCTCCAGCTTGAACAACTGACCGGATTCCTGTCCCGATACCAGATCATTCTCACCCGTTTTCTGAATAATGCGCTGCAAACGATGTAGCGGCAAAGTAACCCGTTTGGAGATCAGATACGAGAGAACCAGAATCAGCATGAGAGTTGCTAACGTCGCACCGATAAACATCACAGCCATCCGGTTGAGACTCGCGAAAAGGGACTGTTTGGACTGCATGACAATAACGGTCCATCCCGTCTCCTGTGACGTCATGTACGTCATCATTTGTTTGGACTGACTCAAAGGATCGGTGATCTCCTGCATCGTATCAGGCGTAAATGAAAGATTTTGAATCAAGTCCACATCATCGAAATGGCCTGCTTGAGAAGCATCGGCATCCGAAGAAAGTGGATACAACCGTGTATTTTGTTCATCCACTACATAGATCCGAAGATCGTCGTTATTTGTCTGCAAATCATTCAAATGCTGGAACAGGGTTCCGGCATCCTGCAAAATCTCAACGACACCCTGGCTGACATAGTTGCCATCTTTGTATACCCGGGTAAGGGAAATGTAAGGTTGATCTGATTTACCCTCGCCTGTTGGCATGGGCAAAGCTCCGCCCTCTAACAGTTGGATTACCCGCCATCCACTCCGCTCCCAGGTTTCCTTGTACCACGGTCGCTGAGTCAGGTCTACCGACAGTTGACCGTTGAATGCACCCGCTCCCAACATCTTGCCATTCACGTCATAGATATTGGCCTGCTTGGCTGTATTGGAGCTGCTGATGATCGCGAGAATGACATCAATTAGTGTGGTTGTATCCTTATACAATGCTGGATCACTCGTCATTGTCTGCTCACTGCCTTCTGCTGGTGCTAAGTAGTGACTGAAGTGTTCTTTGACCAGATTGGAGTACACGATATTCATGGAAAAGTTGTTCATTTTCACCACTTCCTGATCCAGGTTACTGACGATTGATACACTCAGTTGTCTCTGCTGTTCTTCACTTCGCTGACGAATGTCACTTGCGAGAAAAACATACAGAAGCCCCGCCACAATCAGCGAAAAGATAATAAATACCGCAGAGTAATAGGCAAACAGACTTTGCTGAAGCGTTCCAAATCGATATCGCAATCCTCACACACCTCGTCCTATGATGATATCTGTCACACCATTCGAAAATGTCCACCCAACAGAACGCTTTTGTCTATTGAGCACATCTGCTGTTCACAGTAAAGTTATCCACATAAGAATACGCTTACATTAAGCGTTTCGGCAAGTGACAATTTTCTTTATATTCCGGGAGGTTCAATGATGAGAAAACGATTTCTATTTTCGCTTGTAAGTGTGCTCCTGCTCTCCACTCTGCTGCTTGCCGGGTGCAACTCAGGTAAAAGTACGGAAGGTTCGGGTAAGGTGACTCTCACGTTTGGAACAAGTCAATCCGGTATTCCGCGTACAGGCATCATGCAGACGATGGCCAAGGAATATGAGCAGGAGACGGGTGTCAAAATTGACTTCCAGGTCGTCCCTGACGCACAGTGGCGTGACCTGATCAAGGTGAAGCTGGCCTCTGGCGAAGCACCTGACATTTTCAATGTCGATGTGGGCCCACTGAGCATGCCGGCTAACGTAAGACCGGAGGAAAATGCCATTGACCTAACCAATGAGGAATTCACAGGTCGGATGTCTGAAGAGATTTTGCCAACTGTCAGTCACAATGACAAAGTGTATGGGGTTTCTTTTGCACCAACGAAAATCTGGTATGTGTACTATAACAAACGTATCTTCCAAGAGCTCGGCATAGAGCCTCCTACATCCTATGCCGAATTCAAGGCTATCAGCCAGAAAATTAAGGATAAAGACATTATTCCGTTCTATCAGGCACCTGCCAGCGGGTGGTATCAGGTTCTGCCTTTGTTCGAAACGGGACCTAACTATGAGCAAACAACAGCGGGAACCTACGAGAAATTAAACAACAATGAGATGAAAGTCGCAGATATGACACAGCTTAAGACGGTCATTGAACAGTTAAAAGAATTTGCGGATCTCGGTTATTTCGGCAAAGACTTCTTGTCCAATACGGTAGAAGCGGGAATTGAGGCGTTTGGTCAGGAGAAAGCAGCGATGTTGCTGCGGGTTCCAGGGACGGAAAAGGAAGTGTCCGAAGCGTATCCGGCAATGGAAGACAATATGGGATTCTTCGTCATGCCATGGGGAGATAATCAGACGATTGGTGTGAACCCGGGCGGATCGGCTGCGATGTTTGGTAACAAAAACAGTAAACATCCCGAAGAAGTGCTGAAATTCTTCCGCTGGATTACCCAGCATGATCATCTGCAGCGTGTGTTCGATGAAGGTGAAGGTAACCTGACGATCTGCTGGCCGGAAATCGAACCAAAGCTGACACAGGACTACATCGACTATGAGAAAGATCATGAAAAAGGTACGGTTATGCAGGCCGCTGTAAAATACATTGATCCACAATGGATGGATATTGGCAAGGACTTGTCAGGTATGTTCGCCGGAGCAATGACACCGGATCAGATTTTGCAAAATATTGATAAACGTCGTGCTGAACAAGCCAAAGTGTTGAAAGATGAGAAGTGGCAGTAACAGCACATATTTCAGATAAATATAAACGCTGAACAACGTTATATGCAGCGGGCATTTGCCCGCTCATGTATTTTGGCAGGAAGGAAAGGTGTTACGGATTATGAATGCAAACAAAATCTATCCCTGGTATTTCTCATCTGGAGCAATTGTGTTATATCTACTGTTCATTGTCGCTCCCGCCCTGCTGGGCATCTATTATTCCTTCACCGACTGGAACAGTTATAGTTCGGAGAAGAACTTTATTGGTCTGGAGCATTTCCGTACTATTCTGGCGGGTGATCCGACCTATCTGCTTTTTATCAAAAACACAGTCCTGTTCACCCTCGTTACATCCATCGCCAAGACGGTTCTGGGCCTGTTCCTGGCTCTACTGTTGGTCAGCGGTGTAAAGGCCGCCAATCTGCACCGGATGATCATTTTCTCCCCGCAGGTGCTATCGTTCCTGATTGTTGGGCTTGTTTTCAAAAGTCTGCTCGACCCAAACAACGGGTTCGTTAACGTAACTCTGCGTTCCATGGGACTAGACGTTCTCGCCCAGAACTGGCTGGGCTCCCTGACCTGGGCCATGCCATCCATTATGGCAGTGGATACGTGGAAAGGCATGGGGTACATCATGGTGCTGTTCATCGCCGGACTGCTCGCGATTCCACGTGATTATTACGAAGCAGCATCCATTGATGGCGCCGGGTTCGGGCAGAAGCTTTTCCGAATTACGATTCCGATGCTGATGCCTACCATTACCATCGCCACGGTGCTTAATATTACATATGGGCTGAGAGTTTTCGATGCCGTATACGTGTTAACCAATGGTGGCCCCGGTAACGCGACAGATGTGATTAACACGGCGGTCTATTCCTCTTTTGCCAAAGGGTATTGGGGACTGGGGAGTGCGCTATCTACCATTCTGTTTGTCATCATGGCAATCATCTCCTTTTTCATCATTCGTTTGATGAACCGAAAGGTGGAATACTGACATGCGATTGAGAAAAAGATTGGCTTCGATCGGGTTAAATGCACTCGCCTGGCTGCTTAGCCTGGTGGTCTTGATTCCTTTTGTGGTCATTGTACTGAATTCATTCAAGTCGGACGCCGAGGCCAAAGTGCTGAAGCTGACGCTGCCCGAGAAGTTTATCTTCGAAAATTACAAAATCGTCTATGAACAAGGACACTTGGGAGGTTCCTTTTTCAACAGTCTGCTGCATTCCGGGGCTTCTTCCCTGCTATTGGTGTTTGTTGTGGCTTTCTCGGCCTTCACGTTATCCCGTAACCATTCGAGGTTCAGCAAGTTTCTGTACTTCTTCCTGATTCTTGGCATCACGCTGCCACTCAACTACATTCCGCTGATGGAAGTGATGAAGTCGATGGGTATGATCAATTCACATGTCGGCATGATTCTGCTCTATACGGCTATGGGTATTCCAATCTCGCTGTTCATTACATATGCGTTTGTGTCTAACATCCCGAAGGAGCTGGATGAAGCCGCGATCATGGACGGATGTAATGGGATCAAACTGTTTCTGAGAATCATTGTACCTTTGTTAACCTCGGTGCTGGTAACGGTATTTGTTCTTAATTTCCTGAGTGTCTGGAATGAGTTTACTGCCCCACTCTATATGTTGAATACAGTGGAGATGTGGCCGATGACGCTGGCTGTATATAACTTCTTTGGACAATTCAGTGCCCAGTGGAATCTGGTCAGTGCCGATATCGTGCTCACATCATTGCCTGTGTTGATTGTGTTCCTCATTGGGCAAAAGTATATTGTAGGAGGACTAACTTCAGGGGCGGTTAAAGGGTAAGCTCCACCGAACAATCCAAATACACAAACACTCTTGTCTAAGTACATCTTCTGACTCCTCAGCACAAAAAAGCCCTTGTCTGCTCATCGTGTGAATAACTTCTTCGTACAGAAGAAGTATCACACACTGCTGCGGACAAGGGCTTACGCTGTTGGATTCGAATTAATCGTGCGCCAACCCGCCAACATCGGATGGAGCCGCTATATCTGGGCTCTGCTCCAGAGATTTGATCATTTTCAAACGGGATGTGATTATTGCGATCAGAATAACAAACAGACCCGCGATGATAAACAGAAAGGCAATACCTCTGCCTGGCCCAGTTCCAATAATTTGACCAACAGACGAAGCCAGTGCTCCCCCCTCCATTAGTAACGGATTAAACACATGGTCGGCCAGAAAACCAGCCAAACTGTACGCGATAATAAACCCGAGTTGTGACAGAATACCAATGATTCCCCATACCCTGCCCTGCTTATCGTTGGCGATATTGTTTCGCACCAGTACATCTGCGCTCATATTGACAAACGGCAGCGATGACAGGAACAGAAAACCTGCGAAGATAATAAAATAAATGTTGGTGGATATCCCCAGAAGCGAGAAAGACAAGCCGCACAAAATTAGACCCATCACAAGCACACTTGCGTATCTCTTTGTTATTGTAAATATGCCGATGCACAAGCTGCTAATCAGCATGCCGATGGCGCTAACAGACTGAAACGTTCCAAGTGTCTTTGCATCCGTGAATGACAGAAGCATCGGACCAATGAGTGTCTCCAGGAATCCCAGATAAAAGGTGACAAGTGAAATAATCACCACCAGCAACAGTACTCCCTTGTTGGTTACAACTTCTCTCCAGCCCTCTTGAATATCGGTGATCCAGTTTTTTCCTTCTCGATCCTCTCGCTCCACCTTCATGCTCTTCCGAATAACCAGCACAGCCAGAATGGCAATCAGGAATGTCAGAATATTAATGACCAGAATGACTTCAATAGTTGTTATACTAAGCAGAATGCCCGCAATGATCGGTGAAAACAGAAACTTCGAGGATTCAGCCAGTTGTACAAGACCGCTTCCTTTCGAGAATTGTTCCTTATCCAGCAGGTCCGTAGCAGAGGCCTTATATGCCGGGCTCTGCAACGCGGAAAACACGGAACTAAAGGCCACTCCCACATAGATATGCCATAATTGGATATCACCTGTGAGCATAATGGACAGAATGAAAATCAAACCGGCTGCCGACCCCAGGTCGCCGATAATCATCATCGTTCGACGGTCGAATCGGTCTGCCAGTACCCCTCCAATAGGTCGAAGCAGGATATTCGGCAGAAACGTGAATAAGGTAATCAATGCAACACTTGTTGCCGTATTCGTTTTTTCGAAGGCATACACCCCCAGGGAGAAGGCTGTAAGTCCAATCCCAATCATGGAGATGAGCTGACCAAACCATACGACCAGAAACTTTTTAAATGATTTTTGAACGGTATGTTCCATGGATAATACTCCTTTCTCGGCTAACCTTGATTCGGAAAATAAAGACGAGTGACGTAGGCGAAGCTTCCTTGTTCTGCTCCCAGCACACGTTCCATAATATGTGTGAATGCTTCAACCTTTTTTTGGAGTTCTTCCTCCTCCCATTGAAAGATGCCTCGATCCAGCAAAAATTGTGACGATACGAGCAGGAATTCGATGGATTCCTTTGGGTTAGGTGTATGAAATACCCCCTCCTGAATGCCCTGCTCTACCACCTCGGCCAAGATGGGACTTAATCGAATTACCGTCTCTACAAGACTCTTTTGGTGCATCTCCACATTATGAACACTGTGCAATTGCTCGATGAGATCATGTTTTCTGCCGTCAGGCTGATTCTGCGCCATCATGATGCGAAAAATTTTGTCATGGGCATTCAGTTTGGGATCGGACACCACGTGCCTGGCCGATGCCTCCCCACTCAGAATAAAACGCATAACGATGGCGTTCATAACCTCTTCCTTGGACTGAAAATAATAATAAAATGTACCCTTGGCAATGTTGCACGCCTGAAGGATATCCATGACCGTAGCTTTGGTGTACCCCTTTGTTATGAACAGAATCTCGGCGGCATCCAAAATCTCGTTCCTGCGTTCTTCCGGGTTTTTTATCAGTCTCATATCCTGGCCTCCGATACGTTCGACCGACTGTCGGTCTATTGTAGTCATGGAGTTCTTTTTTTAGAACCCCATTTCAGTCAACCATTGCGCCAAATGGCTTTCCCTTGTTTTTAGATCCTGACGCTCTCTTGCATATTTTCCAATATTTCTGTCTGCAACCAGCTTACCGTCCATCATAAACAATACACGTTCCGATCTGGCAGCGACTTTCACATCATGGGTCACCAGCAGAATGGTTGTACCTGTTGCATTAATATCGCCCAGAATATCCATGATTTCATACGTTGATTTGGAATTCAGCGCCCCCGTTGGTTCATCGCCGAATAAAATATCTGGATTATTGATCAGCGCACGGCAAATGGCAATCCGTTGAAGCTGTCCGCCTGAGGCCTGGGTGATGTTATGCCCAGCCAGCTCATCAATCCCCATTTTTTTCATTAATGACATCGCCCGTGTATTAATCGTTTCTCTGCTGCTATTCTTGGCCAGATACGCGGAAAGTACGATATTGTCCAATAGATTCAGATTCTTGAGCAAGTGAATATTTTGAAAGATGAATCCCATCTTGGTCAAACGTAGACTTGCCAGATCCCTCTCCTCAAATGCCGATATTTTTTTGCCATTAAAATAGACACTTCCAGCACTAATCTGATCCATACCACTTATGTTGTACAGTAAGGTAGACTTGCCTGAGCCAGATGGCCCCATGATGGAAACAAATTCTCCCTTTTTTAATTGAAGGTTGATATCTTTCAAGATGTTATGTTCTTCATTCTCGCCGATCGCTACGGATTTATTCACGTCTTTAGCCTCAAGTATAGTTGTCATCGTTGATCCTCCCTATTCGACAATCATTTTGGATATGCTCGTTTCCTTGATCGATTGGATGCTAATCCATGCTGTCAGTACAATCGTGCCTGCAAGTAACAATGGACACAAAACATATGCCTGTAACGGGTCAACAACAAAAACAATATTGGAAGCACCAAACGTCGACATAATGGCACTAACCAGCAACGGACCCAACGTATTGGACAATATCGTTCCAGTAACAACCCCTAAGATTAATATGACAAGTGACATCACGACATACTTGAACTTGATTTTAGACAAGGCAAACCCAAGACTTCTTAGTACAGCAATGTCGTTGTTGTCCTTGGCTACTAACATCTGAAGGAACAGTGCTGTAATTAAAATAGATATGAAGACACCGATGACCAAGGCCAGCATCGTCACCATTTTCAATTGTTGGATGGTTCCGCCTAACGTCTGATCCAGATAACCTTGAAGATCGGTTACTTTGGCTGGCGAGAAAGCCGCCTCATATTCAGCAATTTTGGTAGCCATGTCCCCGCGATTATTCAGATCCAAACTGACCACATACCACAACACACTATCCTTGTTGTAGGGCAATAAGGCCTTCGCCGTTTTGCCACCATTCGTAACGTCCTGGTATATTCCGCTGACCGTCATCATCTGGTCCTTGCCATTAACCAGCAAGGTAAGTTGCTCACCAGTCTTCAGGCGCAGCTCGCTACTGTTGGCATCAGATAACGCAATTTCATTCTCGGTTGTTGGCGCATTACCGCTAACATAAGACAATGGGAAAATACTGAAATCCCCGGTTTCTACACTCAGATTGTCGTAACTTCCTTCCGCATTTTTAATCTTGAACTGGCTTGTTACCAATGGGGAATACGTTTTGATGTCTTTATCATTTTGGATCTGGGCAACCAGATTGTCATAACGCTGCTCCACATCGTCTGTGTGCCTCAAGTCAATACGAATATCACTTTGTCCAACACCCATATAAGAGATAAAACTTGGCGCCTGCAAAGTGTTCAGGAAGTTGACCGGCACAATCATGATAAATGAACTGACTACAAAGACAAATAACAATAATCGGAACATCTTGATTCGCTGTATGACTTCCTTCAGACCAAGAAAGACAGGTACGGAAGACCAGCGATTGCGGGACAAACTAAGCCGGTTTCGAATGATCTGTGTATCTCCCAGGCTCCCGGTACGGAGAGCATCCACCGCGGAGATGGAACGAAAACGCCGCAGTACCGTTCGACAGAACAGAACAACCATGGCAAATATTATTCCAGCGGCTAATAACGGAATCGCGAAATGCAACAGGGTTGCAGGTGCTTTTCCCATATACAACATGATGTTGGAAACAAATAGTCTGTTAACGCCAAGTGATGCAATGTAACCAAGCACGGATGCAAATCCCGCCATAAATACATACTTCATCAGATACAGTCTCTTAATATCCTTCTCTGCGATTCCAATCGCTTTCATGACACTAATCTCACGATAATCCTCTTCGATGGTCGCAAGCATCGTGAATCGGATGCAAAGCATCGCAATCAGAATCAGCACAAGACTGACCAGAATAATAACAGCTGCAATAACTCCGTCGGTCATGGCATTCAGTACCTGGAACAGCCCATAGGTTACGACTGGACCCGCGTTAGGAAGTCCGGCATTTTGGTAAGCCTGGGTAAATTCACTCGTCAGTCCGGGATCCGTCAACCGGAATTCAATGAGGTACTCCATCTCTCCGATGCTCTGCTTCAGTTCTTGCAAATTCCCTGCACTCACGATAAACCGTTTGGAGTGCACAACCGATGGATTCATCTGAGCATCACGGACAAAATCAACGATGGTGTAAGAACGCTCAAATTGACCATTATCGATCCGAACCTGGTCGCCCACGCTCAATTTTTTTTGCTGCATGTAATATACCGGAACCGCGATCTCGCCATCTTTGACCTGAATAATCTCACTGTCCAGATTCAACAAATAGTCGAAACCCTGATTCTGTGTAACAAAGTCAATGTCCATAACACTGTTCTTTTCGGACTCTGCTCCGAGAAACAGATTAGAGCCGTCAATGTTGACCATTTCCACAATCTGATGCTGCTGGACCATGGCATTTTCTTCAGCCCATGTGTTCACTTTGGCTTGATCGATCTCTCCGGCATGCATTTGCACAAAGTGTGGTGTTTTGGATTCAGAAAATAGATATTGGATGGAACTCGTCAGTTCCATAATCATTCGTGACCCCGAAGATACCAGCAAGGCGGCCAGCAGTACAAAAATAAATAACGCAGCCGTAATCCCTTTTTTTCTCGTTATATCGTTTCTCAGCATTCGTAGCAGCATAAACGAACATGGCTCCTCTCATCTACAAGTTGTTCCTATTTAGCTGGAGTCATAAAGCTTGTCAGACAATGCGCCACCGTTGAAGGTTGATGCATCATGAACATATGAGCACCCTCTTTGATGGTTTGAAGCTTCATGGATGTGCCAAAATATCGGCCCCATCTCAACGCTGATTGAAGGGTAACGGTACGGTCCCGTTCTCCCCACAGATACAATACCGGCAATGAGAGCGGCTCATATTCAAGCGTTGCTGCAGATTCCAGCATCCTGAAATCCGCCCGAATGACGGGCAGAAAATAATTCAATAATTCTTTTTCATGTATCAGTTCTTGCGGGAGCGCTTCATAGGAAAACAGATGATCAATCAGATTTTCGTCTGACATCCGATCATAATTCTGCATCCCGCATTCGTCAGGCGTGTTGCAGGCAGATAACACAAGCCGTAGCGTTTTAGCTACATCTGGACGTTCCTGACATAAGCGCTGCGCAACGAAGTAGGCTGTAATCCCTCCCAGACTATGTCCAAATAACAGACTGCCGGGCTGTATAACATCCAGCAGCTTGCTGGTATACAGTTCTACGAGTTGCTGCATATGCTCCAGAGGTGTTTCGGTGTTCAGACCATGACCCGGGGGCGTAAACGCCCAAATTTCCGTGTCAGGAAGGTACGGCACTAGGGGCTGAAAACTGTTGGAGTTGCCACCGAGATAAGGAAAACAGACCATTTGTCTGTTTCCCTCCCCCTTTTGTAGTTGCTCCAAATAGATCGGTTCCATCACTTATCCACCACCATAACCAGGCTTACTTTCTTTCCAGAACATATGCAGGAAATGTCTGAAGTGAAGTATCCACATTTTTACGCTTGAAGATGACATGGATGACAATAGCCGATATTGCAAAAAAGAAAAATTGCATAATTTGAACTTGCGGATTAAAGTAGTACAAATCAATTTGACTTCCTGTAGCTACAAGCCAGAATGCAAGCAGATAAAACAGAAGTGTACCTTTGGTTGCATTGAAGATATAACTTTGGAACACGATAAATGCCATAAGCTGAACAACGTAGTATATGTAAGTGGTTGAGGTGCCAAAAGAGGAAATCAAGTATCCCGGAAGCACCCATAATCCGAACAACAGGCCGGTAATCAGACCACTTGTTATATTATTTTTTAACTTCCCTTGCAAGAATGGAAGCAAAAATCCGATCCAGCCAAACAGCCCACCAATCAGCCCCGTCTCCTTGATCAGATTCACAATCCCCAACCAGATCATTTCAGGTACACTATATGTCAGTTCAGGGACCGGTATGCCGAATAACAAGGAACCAAAGTGCATTGTTGATGCAAAGATGATGGAAATTCCAATAATGAGCGGTATCCAGAACAGGTCCTGTCTGCGCGGAACCAGCTTCATAAACATTCCTTTTAATGCTTCCTTTCCGCCCATCACATAACATGTAATTAATCCGGCAATGGAAGGTGAATACAGAGCAACGATCGCAAGTGGATGCATCAAGGTTAACTCACCTGTTATGGGTACAATAAAATCCGCAAAGAACATGAACAAACTTGCGATTCCATAACATGTGCCAAAGGAAATTCCCAAAAACAAATACATATATTTGTTGGACGGGCTGGTTGCCGGACTTGTGACTGGACGAATGGATGCCTGATTAGCTGTAATCATAGTGCCGCCTCCTTCTCAGTCAACTTTCTCTCAATAAGATCATGCAAACGGTTAATCGTGCAGAAATTAGCCAAATCCAGATCTTCATTTGCTATCTCAATCTGGAATCTACGCTCTACAAAGTCCACCAAACGCATCGCAAAGAGCGAATTGACGAACCGCTGCTCAAAATAATTGTCATTATCATTAATTTGAGTGTCCTCATGATCCATGGTGAGGTTGTTCCCGATAAACTCCCGAATTTCCTGACGATAATCCACTGCCCTTCCCCCTTGTTATTGATGTTGCCCCTCGGGCACTAAAACCTCAATGTAGTCTGGAAACTCTACAGCCTGCTGTAAATCATGATGAAACAGTACTCTTCCTTCCTGATCTGCAGATTGCTGCTTGAAACCGGCAAAGCGGTAGCTGATATTCATCATCCGGTTCCTTCCGGTATCCCTGAAGTCCGCAAGCATCTGTTTGCCCTGCTTCTGAGCTTCACGCATGATATACGTTAGCAGTACACTCCCTGCTCCCCTGGACATCACTCTGCAAGACATCAGAAGCATGTTTAGCCGCCATACCTTCTGCTGCATGTGAATTAGTGCAAGCCCAATTTTGCCATACGTTCCGTATTTGTCTTCGAGTTCACACACCAATAACATATGGTCCTGCGAAGTCATCAGTTGATGCAGCTCCTCGTAACTGTAGGTAATTCCCGTTGCATTTAGCTGATTGGTACGGACGGTAAGTTCCTCTGCACGTTGAAGGTCATCCTCAGTAGCCTCGTAGATGGAAAATTTCATGCCGAGCGTAGCCAGAAATTGTTCTGAAGGTCCTGCATACTGTTCTTCAGCCTGTTTACGGAGCGTATCCGCCTGATACATCTGCCTTCTGCACGCAGAGTCGGCTGTAATGAATCGGGGCATCAGCCTTGGGTCATCAAGCATGGCTTCATATTGATCCGCATGAAGTACCTGGATGTCAGCATGTACACTTTGCACTTCTTCCAGTTCAAAAGGTTGATCATCCACAAACAGAATGGCATCCATGCCGATATTAATGTTCTGCTGAATCCGCTGAACAGAGACGGATTTTGCATCCCAATGGATCTCGGGATACAGAAAATATTCGGCGATGCCCAGTTCGTTTAGTTTCGCCCAAGCCAACTCTGCATCATTTTTACTGGCAACAGAATGCAAAATACCTCGCTGGTCCAGTTTTTCAATCACCTCCTTTAAGCCCGGCTTCAGTTGCACATCTGCAGATTCAAGCAAAACCCCATCCCATATGGTGTGGTCCAGATCCCAAACGATACACTTGATATCCTTGAGCTTTTCCATGGTCATGCCACCCTTCATCTTAGTAGGCATAGAAACCTTGACCCGTCTTCCGCCCCCACTGTCCTGCATCAACCATTTTCTGCAACATCGGACAGCATCGGAATTTGGGATCCTGATAGCTGTCGTACAATACTTTCAATGAATGCACGACCGTATCCAGACCAATCAGATCCGCCGTCTCCAGCGGCCCCATCTGATAATTGAAGCCCTTCTTCATAATGGCGTCCACCTGCTCGGGTGTAGCGATTCCATCCTGTACAATGTACGCCGCTTCATTCATTAACAAGTGCGAGAGGCGATTAGAGACAAACCCGGGCAGATCCTCTATGACAACTGGACTTTTATCAAGAGTTTCCAAAAACGCTACCATCTCATGTTCAGTACCCTGTGTTGTATGATGTCCTTTGATCACCTCCACCATGGATTTAACGGGAACCGGATTCATCAGATGCACCCCAATGACTCGACCTGGGTCAGGCAAAAATGAAGCGAGCTTTGTCACGGAAATACAGCTTGTATTTAGCGCAAATAAAACATCCGGACGAACCTTGTGGGATAGTCGTGCATAAACTTCCTTTTTCAACTCCAGGTTCTCGGTTACATTTTCAATAATGATACTTGCCTCTTCCACACCTTCATCTTGTGTCTGGAACGAGATCCGTTCCATGATCTGATCCAGGGGCACCTGACCGTACCCTTGCTTCAGAAAGCAAGCTGAACGATATTCACGACGTATAACATCAGGGGCGTGTTCGATGACCGACGCCGAAATATCCTGCAAAATTACACGATAACCAGCCCTCGCGACATCCAGTGCTGTGGCGCATCCCATCACCCCTGCGCCAATGATTGCAATGAGTCGATTATGCATACCTAATCACCTCCTTATTGAGCTACCATCAGATCAGCTCGTCGTAGATCTCTTTCATTTCTGCAAGTGCTGCAGGGACACGCTCACGGAACCAGGCAACATCTTGCATATCAAGCAGGATATTCGGATACATCCGCGAGAGCGTAGATACCAGAACACCGTGCTCAGCAAGCTTGCTATTTAACAAAATATCAAAAGACATCAATTCAAACGTATAATCAGCCGTATCCGTAAGCGGCTCCGTGCAGCAGTGATAAGAAGCACAGCCAGACGGCCCTTGAACAATTAAAGGCAGACCTACCTTCACTGCTTCCTGGCAGAGTATGTCATGCATCATCTCAGCGTGGCGGTTCATGCTGTGCATCGCCTGTCCTCCATTGCGTCCCAACATTTCCAGCGTAGCTTTTACAGCAGCTGTACCTAATGGATAGCCATTAAACGTACCCGCATGAATTACTTTTTTGTCTACAAGCAACTTCATGATATCCGCTCGGCCAACCAGGGCTGACACTGGAACTCCGCCACCCGCGATTGCCTTCCCAAGTGTAGTCAGATCAGGCGTTACACCGAATAACTGTTGGGCACCACCGAGACCCATACGGAATCCTGTTATAATCTCATCAAAAATGAGCACGACCTGGTACTGATCACATAACTGTCTGACTTTTTGCAGATAACTTGGAGCAGGCATGACTCCGCCTCCATTTACACAAACCGGCTCCATGATTACTGCTGCAATGTCGTCTCCATGCTGGCGAAATAGTTCCTCCAGACGGGGTGCGTCATTCCATGGCAGGAGGTAGGATTGAGATTCCATTGCATCCCTTGCCCTCCCCTTTGTTCCTTTCATGTCACCAGGATAGTCTGAAGGTACAGGCAGACCTGTACGTGCAGTCTTGCCACCCATAATATTGTCCGCATTGCCATGATAATGGCCTTCAAAACGTACAAAGCGATTTTTACCTGTCCACGCCCGGGCAAGACGAAGTGCATTCTGGACAATCTCCGTGCCTGATAACCCAAAACGAATCATCTCTGCTGAAGGTACATATTGATGGATCAGTTCCAGAGCCTCTGCATCCAGATCGCAATGACTTACGGAAAGAACACGGTCAATGGTATCCTTCAGACACTCGTTATACTCCTCGTTGCCGTGGCCAACAATGAGGGCACCAAAACGGGCATATAGATCCAAATACTCGTTGCCGTTCATGTCCGTCACTCTGCTTCGGGAAGCATGCTTGAAATGGAGCGGCGTCTCTTCCCAAGGAAGGTGGAAATTATAGTGCACACCTCCAGGAAGCCATTGTTTCACCCGCTGATTGTACTGCATCATCTCCGTGATCATCCCTTATCGCCTCCCCCACTTGTCTGGTTTACTGCTTCATATCGGTCCAGTAACCTGGACCAATCTTGCGGATCATCCAGCGAATAGGCTGCAGGCAAGGTCTTATTCTCAGCCAGCATATTTCTTACGCTCTGGCCTGGACCGATATCGATCCATACCGTCGCTCCCAGATTTTGAACACGTGCCAATGCCTGATTCCAGCGAATGGGTTGCAAAAGCTGGCTGCTCAGCAGCTTAGGAATGTCCTCGGCTCCGCGAATGAACTCACCATGTACTGTAGAGCAGATGGGAAACACCGGTGCAGAGAAGGAAATCCCTGCAAGCATCTCTTCAAGCTCAGGCTGAATGAACTGCATCAACTCGCTATGATAAGGTGCATCTGCCTTCATTGGCATCATGCGAAAAGGAATGAATTCCCCACCGTAGCCATCCACCTGATCATCCAGCAATTTAAGACCCTTCGCAGTACCTGCGACGACAAACTGTCCCGGTGAATTATAACCGGAGATCGTCACATACTCGTTCTGACGAATATTCCCGACTAATTCTTCAAGCGCTTCTTGGGTTACATCAACGACAATACCCGCTCTTCCTTTTTGCTCCTGAATGGAGCGATGCATCAACGCACCACGCTGAGCTGTAAAACGGATTCCATCAGCAAATCGCAATGCTCCCGCCGCTACTAAAGCCGAAATCTCCCCCAAACTGTGACCTACTGCATAATCTGGAGTCATTCCAGTCCGCCGAACAAATGAGTCAAATAAAACGTAGCTTGCCGTCAGTACAGCAGGCTGAGCATATTCAGAGACCGTCAATTGATCCAGGGTCCCTTCCATAACCAGTGCCTTCAAATCAAATCTGATCACCTCGCTCGCTTCCGCAAAGATCTGATTCGCCTCCGGCTCACTGTCCAACAACTCGCTGCACATTCCGATATACTGGCTTCCCTGCCCGGGAAATAGCGCACAGAACGTCATACGCTACCGCCACGCTTGTAATAGGCTTTTAATCCGTAATGCGAGATCATCTCCTGCTGCATCTGAGAAGAACCTTCAATAATCTCCAGAATTTTGGCTTCCTTATACAGCCTGGCAACAGGATATTGGTTACTAATTCCATTCGCACCATGAACCTGTAGCGCATCACTTGCAACTTCAACAGCAACTTTGGACGTAAAATATTTGGCGATCGTTGTCTCCATGGCGGCCTGCGGGTCCTTGGCTTCTCTCAGCTCGGCTGCCCGTAAACATAATGCTCGTGCTGCATGGACTTTTGTCACCGCATCTCCAATCATGCCGCGAATCAGCTGAAAATGACTCAGCTTCTGATCAAATTGCTTCCGCTTCCTTGAGTAAGTCACCATGGCATCCAGCGCTTCCTGCGCAATCGCCAGCCCTGCCCAGGCAATGCTATATCTGCCCTGGTCCAGCGCCCCGGTTACGATGTACTCAAAACCTTCATTCAGACGTCCAATAATGTGATTCTTTGGTACACGCACCTCATGGAGATCAATCTCAGCTATACCTGTCTCTCCCGCAACCATGACACCTTCAATAGGTTGGGTCTGTACACCCTCAAACTGGCGTTCGACCCAAAAAGCAGTGCTTCGTCCCTGATTCGAGGCAATAATGATAAATACATCTGCCAGATGTCCAAACGTGATCCACTTCTTTTTTCCATTCAAAACATAACAGTCCGATTCTTCTCTCCACTCGGTCTTTACACTTTTGGCATCCGAACCAACTTCCGGTTCAGTCAGGCCAAAGGCAGCAATCCATTCTCCCTTCACCAACTTGGGCAGCCAGGACGATTTTTGCTCAGGCGTTCCGAAACGTACCAAAGTTTCACTTACAAGGGAAGTATGTACCGTTAACAAGCTGCGAACGGCTGGAAGAGCCTTACCAAATACTTCAGTCAACAGCCCGTACGCCTTAGGGCCGAGACCCATGCCGCCATATTCAGCCGGGATCGAGGCAGCCAAGTAACCTTTTTCAGCCATGGCACGGATCAATGTTCTGGGAATGGCTTGCTGTTCTTGAATCTGTTGAGCATAAGGACGAATTTCACGGGCAGCAAACAATTCAGCTTCATGAATGATCTCTTGCTCTATATCCGCTTCAATCATTCGGCAACCCCCTCTTGAAGAAGAGATTCATTGAGATAAGCGGCGAACTCGGCAATTGTTTTGTATTCAAACAACGCAACCGGACTGATGTCAACTTGAAGATGCTTACGCGCACGGTTAATGATCTTGAGCGCCTGCACAGATGAGACACCAATTTTCAAAAAATTCATCTCTTCATCGATGTCCTCTGGCTCCTGATTCAACGCTGCAGCAATCTCGCTTTTAAGAAAAAGCTCAATTTCTTCTTTTGTCATATCATGACCTCCGTTCCCTGATTCACATCTATCCAATGTACATACGGCTCGAATGGATGTGCTGGCAGATGTACAATCTGGCCAGAGCCATTCGGATGTAACTGTTCCCAATCCAGCGCAGCACCACGTACATAAAGCTGTCCCAGTAATAAAGCAAGCTGATCCTCCATGGTAAGTGTCGGCTCGGCAGACAGGCGGATGATGCTCTCCTTGCCACTGTATTCGAGCTGCTGAACTGTCTGATCTGCAGCAATTATAATTACAATGTCGGCGTTTGCCATCTTGCCAGGTGTGTCTTGCAGACTGTCTAACGTCACTCTGTTGTTCACTGGAATGGATTGGCTTGCATGAGCGCTGTGATGTTCCTCGCCATCCAGATGTAAACTGGATACAAGTTCCTCTCCTGTAGCTATTCCTCGAATCTCTTGAATGGAAGGGACCAGACGTACAAGTGTCTCAAGCAAAGTCACCCAGTAGTTCAAGGTTGATACGGTATCTTCATTAGAATCGTCTGGCCTGATAACCTTACGAGCTTGAGCCTCATCTTCTCCGCGAATCTCATGCCCCCCAACCACAATATTGACACGAGCAGCTCGGTTTCTAGGCTTGAAGCCAAATTCCATCTCTTCGATGTTCCACTCTCCGGTTGAGCTGACAGCTACTGCTGCACGATACCGATAATGTTTTCTATATCTGTTCCGGGTAAAACAAAGATCCTCTAGTGCCAGGTCCGCATGTTTCTTCACATATTGCTCCGTGTTATCAATCAGCTTTTTTAAAGCCTGCTCTGATTTCGCAGAGAACGTTAACAACTGGCCGCGTGCCGGGGCTTCTGCACGGACAGGGGCTTTCCATTCCTCTAACACAATGTGGGCATTCGTACCTCCCAGGCCAAATGAACTGATGCCTGCCTTCCGTGTTTTTCCTTCAGGTACATCCCACGTTTTATGCTCGCTAACGATATGGAACGGCGATTGCTCCAGTCGGAGGGCCGGATTCGGATTATCCATATGCAGACTTGGTGCCAGTTCCCCATGCTGCATACTGAGAAGAACCTTGGCAAGACTGGCTCCACTGGAGGCTGCAAATAAATGACCAATATTGGTTTTGACTGAACCTAATCCAATCGAATTATCGCTTGTATATCCCTTTTCCCGGAACAGTCGGAGCAAGGCATTCACCTCAATTGGATCTCCAATCCTTGTCCCCGATCCATGTGCTTCAATATAAGAAATCTCGCTCGGGTTTAGGTTGGCATCGCGATAAGCGGCACGGAGTACCTCATATTGCCCCTGAGGGTTGGGTGCCATAATGCCCAGGGAATATCCGTCGTTATTCACCGCTGTCCCGCGAATCACACCATAAACATGTTTATTGTTGCGAATTGCCTCTGTTAGCGGCTCCAGATATACAACAACAGCACCTTCTCCCAAGACTGAACCATCTGCTTCCCGGTCAAATACCTTCGTATGTTGAGTGGAAGAACAGATTCCAGCATTGCGTGATAGTTGATGAACATGCGGTGTAGCCAAAATGTTCGCTCCACCTACAACTGCCCCAGAGATACGCTTGTCCTGAATGGCCGCCACAGCTTGTGTCAGTGCTACCAGAAAAGAAGAACATGCTGTATCTATGGACAGTGCCGGCCCTGTAAAATTGTACATGTGTGAAATGGAGGCCGCTGCAATATTGGACATATTGCCTACCATAGCGTGAGAATGAACAGCCTTTCCAAGACACCGGTTCATATAATCAATAACCAGATCGAAGTATGTGCTTGGGTTAATCCCTACATACACACCCACATCACGCTTATCCTCATGGTCCACGAGCATACCCGCATCCTCCAGCGCCTCATGAGCAACTTCCAGCAGCTTGCGATGCTGCGGATCCATAAATGCAGCTTGTTCAGACGGGATTTCAAAGAACTCATGATCAAACGTATCCGGTTGCTTCAGTTCCCCAATCCAGTCATCCCAACCGGGTTGCTTGGAACGTGTTGCACGCTCTAAGCTAACCCGGTCAACACTATCTAACCCGTTAACCAGATTGCTCCAGAACTGCTCTTGGGTGTCGGCATCAGGCAGACGCAGAGACAGCCCGGTAATAGCAATAGCACGATGTACATTCAGGTGATTATCTGTTGTTTCAGCTTGTTCAAAGTCCTTCGTTTCTGCTGGAAGGTCCTGCAGATATTCCACCATCTCACGTACTGTACTGCAAAAAACAAGTAGTTCTTGTCCTAATTCACGTCCCATATGTGCAGACAGCTTGTCAAGTAATTGATAAGAGAGAATGGAATTGCCTCCAAGTGCGAGAAAAGAAGTATCCATCTCAATCTTTCCTGCGGGCAATTGAAGAATTTCGGCCCAGGCCTTGCGTACGGTATACTCCAAAGACGATGCGGAAACCGTCTCGTGTTGTTGTTGCGTGTTTTCGCGAATCAGCTCTTCAATGGCCTCGATGTCCTTGGTAAATACTCCACGCTCATATTCGTTTCTCAGCATGAAGCGCTGGACCTTACCACTCGTCGTTTTGGGAATAACCTTGATTGGGAGAACATGGGTGATCTCAATACCCAATCCAGCCCTCATACGTTGGATCAGATCCTGACGTACATCCAGAAACTGTGGAGCGCTCGATTTGTATTTAACAAATACAAGCAGCTCCTCTACTTGTTTGAGGCTGTTAAAGTGCCCGACTACCGTCAGATTGCCTCTCGGAATGCTGCTATTCTGGTACAAAATTTCTTCAAGATCATGCGCATAATGGTTCTGTCCCCGAATAAACACAATGTCCTTGATTCGTCCGCTTACAACCAGGGAGCCATCAGCCATATAACCCAAGTCTCCAGTGCGAAGCCACCCATCCACATACATTTCACGATTGATCTCCGGAAGACTGTAATATCCGGAGGTTACCGATTCCCCACGAATCTGGATTTCGCCGACAACCCGCTCATCCAGCACTTCACCCTGTTCATCCGCAATCCGGATCTGAATCCCTGTCATGGGATATCCTTCATGGACAAATTCGATCACATCCGAAGTATGGCTATCACTGCTAGGTAGCTGGACTGGCACAGCCAGTCCTTCCTGCACCAGCCGTGTACGCGAAATACGTTCAATTCGTGGCTCTTCCCCCAGTCTGGAGGTACATACACCTACTGTCGCTTCTGCCATGCCATATGCAGGAAACATCATATTGGGACGATAGCCACAAGAGCTGAATTTTTTGACAAATCGCTCGATAACAGACGTTGATATAGGCTCTGCACCATTCAAGGTCATACGCAGTGAAGACAGATCCAGCGTTGAGAGCTTGGAATCCGGGATCTTCTGAACCATCCATTCGAAACCGAAATTGGTGCAGCAAAACCATTTTCCCTGATGCTCCGTAATCTTGCGCAAGAACAGATAAGGCGACCGTACGAAGGTATAAGGTGACATCACCATGATATTGGCTCCACTCAGGACGGGTGTCAGATGCTGTCCAAAAATCCCCATATCATGCGTATGCGGCAACCAGGTAAACACATTATCTCCTTCTTCAGCTCCAAGAAAAGTCTTGCATGCAATACTGTTGGCGATAATATTGTGATTGGTTAACTGCACACCTTTGGGAATTCCCGTGCTTCCTGATGAGAATTGCAGGAACACAATGTCATCAGGAGAGGTTGGGCATAGATCAGCCATCTGCTGGCCTGCTTGAAGCTGGTTCACGCTAATCAACATAAGACCTTTGAATACCGGACTTTCCCCAAGCTGCTTATACTTGGGCATGTAGGCCTCCTCGACGATAACGACTGGACGCCCGAGTACCTCCCACACTTTCGTGAATTTCTCCAGACCGGCTGAGCCTGGTTCCCAGGCAGCCGGAGGACTAACCGGGGCAACAATAATGCCCCCCAGCATACAAGCCCAAAATGTACGGTAAAATTCCTGTGACTGGTCAACTTCCAAAATAACGACCTGTCCTTGTTGAATGCCTTGCTCCTGAAGAGACTGCAGGTACTTGCGCGCCTGCATCAGTAATTCAGGATATGCTTCAAACTGTTCGTCACCTGAAGAGCTGATATAGGTCATTCCCTTTTCTGGATGAGTATCTGCAATGTAGATTAGCATCTCAGCCACTGTTGAATAATGTTCTGGCACAATCAGCTCGGGTCCTCGCTGTATGGATTTACTGGACATGTTGCACCTCCATTGCCTCATTGTGAACTACCACTCTCACATCGCTACCAAGCTTGTCATCAATCAGCTGTTTCATACGTTTGATGTCCAGACCAGCCTGACAGGCCAGTTGTACGTACAGACACTCTTCGTCGTAGCGAATAACCCATTCGAATTGGGCGAGTCCCGAATTCGAATCTTGGTCATCCGACGACTGAGACGACATTGGGATCGCTTCGCTACTGGAGATGAAGCCTTGATAATTAAACAGAATCATCTGACGCGGCTCCTGTTCTGCTTGCCTGTAGGCAGTTCCCAATTGTTCCTGTATGCCATCATATTGTGCCGAGAGGGAAGAATCATGTGTAAGTGCCATAAAGTTAATGCTGTGTTGCTTCGTAAATTCCAGACGTTCCAACAGATCTTCCTGTGTGAATTCACTGTCTACCAGCACTGGAATTAGATCTAGGAATTCTCCCACATAATCATAGTAGGATTCTTCGCCATACTCCCTTCCGTAATGCACCAGGGCTATTGGCAATTGGCTTATGTTCAGATAAGCCGCAATGATGTTGGCAAAAGTTTCAAAGCATGTCCACCACACATCTGCAGGCTCCTTCCCTGCAAGGGACAACTCGGCAGTCATCGCTGAAGGCGACAATGTTTCTGTTTCCTTCAACTTGTTCATGACGATGGTGTTACATCTATTCCATGCCTGAAGCGAAAATTGTTTCTCCATTTCATCTTCTGATACCCCTATGGGGCCTTGAGACAGAAAATTTACATAATCCTCATAATTTCGTACTTGGTACAGAAGATCACTCTCGATCTCTATACCTTGCGGTCTATATAATGCCTTCGACTCAAGTTGCTGCTTGATGATCTGGGCACTCATACCATCAAACGCAAGGTGATCAAAACTCCAAATCAACTTATGCTCTGTGGCTCCTGTACGCAAAATACACAGACGCCAAGGTAGTTCCTTCAACGTATACGTTTTGTGTAACAGAGACTGAACCAGTTTGTACTCCAACTGCTCAATCGTAGCCGGAGCATAATGACGAATATCAAGATATGGGATAAGCTGTTGCAGCATGTCCGCCGCTAACGACATATCACATGGATGCCAATACAATTGTTCTTCCTCATATATCATGCTGTGCAGCAACTGATGCCGGGATATAACCCCAAGAATCAGGTGTTTTACAGCTTGTTCATTCAATTCGCCTTCGAGCGTTGTTGTAAATCCGCTTGCTCGTGAAGTCGTAGAAGCATGTGCTTGTTGAATTGGAGATAGTGGGAATTGACCCATAGGGGTCATGCCCGCCATAAAAGATGAAACCTGATTGCAGCTGTTTAAGACATGTAGGACCAGGCTGTCCAGTTGTTTCTCATGAAGTGTTATGTCCTGTGGTATGACTATCGGGGACTGAATATGCAGGCTATCTTCGGACCAAACTGACGCCGGAGGATTAATATCTACCAATTTGGCAAGTCCTCTAACTGTCGGATATTGGAATAATTCGTTCACATTGATGGCAATTCCTTCTTTTGCCAAAATTTGAGTGAATGCAATCGCTTTGAGCGAATGCCCCCCATTTTGAAAGAAGTGATCTTCCACACCAATGCCTGGATTACCCAGAATCTGTCGCATGGCGGCAAGAATGACACGCTCTGTTTTTGTCCGAGGTGAACTCACCTCCAGAGACCTCTGCTGCTCCTCAACCAAATGCTCGGACAATGCTCTTCGGTCCACTTTGCCATTGGCATTAATCGGAAGATGATCCATTCGAATAATTCGTGCAGGTACCATGTACTCAGGCAGCTGCTGGTGAAGTTCTCTTCGAATATACTCAGCATCTGCTCCAGTATCAGTTGTATAGAAAGCGGCAATGTATAGACTTCCTGATGGTTCTGTAACTGTCATGACAAAGGCATCACGAACTCCCGAAACACGCTCCATACAATTGCCTATCTCCGATAACTCAATGCGGAAACCTCTAATTTTGACCTGGAAATCCGAACGTTCAATAAAAATCAGACTGCCGTCAATCAGACGTTTGACGATGTCACCTGTCCGATACATTCGTTCTCCCTTGCGGAAGGGATCATCAAGAAAGTGTTTTCGGGTAAGATCCTCACGGTTAAGATATCCAATACCTACCGCATCCCCACTGATATACAGTTCCCCTGGAACGTTGGGTGGCACAGGCTTCAGCGCATCATCCAGAACATACAAGGCTGTGTTAGACAGGGGGTAACCTATGGGCAGTGAGCCAGTATAAGGCTCTGTTTGCTGTAATAAGTGGTAGGAGGCAAAAAAGGTTGCTTCCGTTGGCCCATATCCATTTAACAAGATGCCTGGCCCCACGCATGCAAGCGCTTTGTTGGCATGACTCACCGATGCAGCTTCACCACCAAACATCACTCTACGCACATTCCTCAAGCATTCAGCATCCCAATCCACCAGCATATTAAACAAAGACGTCGGAATATAAAATACTGAAATCCGTTGCTGTTGGATGACATCCGCCAAACGAGCCATATCCAAAATGGTCTCTTTTGAGATTAATACAAGAGTAGCGCCATTTATTAATGAAGCAAAAATATCGAAAATGGAACCGTCAAACGCATAGTTAGAAATTTGCAGGATACGATCCTCTGGCACAACGGTAACAAAATTGCTGTTTTTCATGACTTTGGTCACATTGCGATGACTCATCACAGTCCCTTTCGGGGTTCCTGTTGACCCTGATGTATAAATGATATAAGCCGGGTCAAGAGCAGTCTTGTTCATATGTTCAACGGGCTCCTGCATGTCTCCTGAATCAAATGCTGCCAGTTCATCTGCGGGCACGATACAAGGAACTACAGATTGCCATGTGGAGGCATACGCCGTTTCAGTCAATAACACAGCCGCATCGCAATCTTGCAAAATAAATTCAATTCTCGATGGCGGCGAAGCCGGGTCGATCGGGACATAACTGCAACCCACTTGGAGTGTAGCAAGAATACTGATCATCTGGATCGGTCCACGGTCCAGAATGAGAGCAATACTGGAGCCTGATTTCACCCCTTGTCCAAGCAAGCTGAACGCCAGCCACTGAACACGTTCGTACAGATCCGCATAGCTCCACTCACCGTCTTCCCAGACCAATGCTGTCTTTTGTGCATGCACATGAACTTGTTCCTCGAATAATTGGGAAATGGTCGCATCTCGCGGATACTGGGCGGCATTATCGTTGACTCCATACAGCAACCATTCCTCTTCCTCCGGTGTAGTGAGCTTAATCTGACCAATTCGTTCGTTATCCCCTGTTATGATCTGAGACAGGATATACCGGAATTTATCCAGCATCAGTTCCATGGACTCCGCTTTAAACAAATCTGAGCGATAGTCAAGTTCAACCGTGTAACATTGTTTATGCTCAACCAGTGTCCAAGTCAGGTCAAATTTGGCATCCACCTTACCTTCGACCCATGGTTCAAGCTTCAGTTCCCCGGCTTCAGGATCATCGGTCCCCATATTAATGTAATTTAGCACCACATCAAATAGGGGGTTGCGGCTTAAATCACTGAATAGACCAAGTTGTTCTACCAGTGCTTCATAAGGATATTGTTGATGCTCATAACAGGATAACAGCTTGCCACGCATCTCATTCAAATACGTCTCTGTGGACCATTCTCTGTCCATGCTGGTGCGAATAGCAAGCATGTTCACGAACATACCCATAACGTTATTGAGTTCTGGCTTCTCACGCCCTGCAACCGCTGTACCAACGACCAAATCGTCTTGACCTGTATACTTCCAGATTAATAGATTCAAAGTTGCCATAAACAACATATAGGGTGTAAGCCCTTGTTGAGTACAGAAGTCATTGACCTGTGTGCTTAACGACTCACCAAGTTCAATGGAACGTCTGTCTCCGCTGTAGGATGACGCGCCATGTCTTGGGAAGTCTGTAAGCAATTCAACCGGTGCAGGCATGTCCTCGAATTCCCGTATCCAAAACTCGGCGTCTTCAACAGATTGTCCATGTGACGCAGCTTCATCACGCCATTCCGCATAATCCTTATACTGAATGTCAAGAGATTGCAATGTTTCTCCTCTGTACATGCGTGCAAAATCCTGCATCAGGATAGCAATGGAACTCTGATCCGAAATGATATGATGCATGTCGATGAATAAGATGTGTTCCTCTTGAGAAAGGCGAATCAGCTTAACACGAACCAATGGTGCGCTGGTCAGATCAAAAGGCTTGATCCATTCCATGACCTGCTCTAATCCTGCCGTTTCTAATTCCAGCAACTCCACCACGCTTGGAACCTGATCTTCGACAACCTGGAAAAGCTCACCGTCAATCATTTCAAATCTGGTACGGAATGCATCATGTCTCTCTACCAGTGCATCCATTATTACTCTGAATTGGGTAGGGTCAAGTTTTCCTCTTACCCTATAGGAACTGGCGAGATTGTACGCCGTACTCTCACCTTTCATCCACTCATGCACCACATACATTCTTCGCTGTGCAGAAGTGGTCTTGTATTTCTCTTTTTTAGTTACAGGCAAGATTGGGTTCACTGTATCAGAGTCACTTGTAGCCTGATGTTCAGCAATCCATTGAACCATGTGTTCAAATACAGAATGATCAAAAACCTCTTCCAGCCCCAAATTCAGTCCAAACATTTCTTTAATCCTCGACGCCAAGGAAATCGCTTTTAAAGAATGACCTCCAAGCTCAAAGAAATCATCTTCAAGGCCGACTGCTCCATTACCAAGCAACTCCTGCCACAATTGCGATAATACATGCCTTATCTCATCATCAGTCCGTTGAACCCTGACTTTCCCGGATGGAGATTGGTCTAATGCTGCGATAGAACCCGCTGCAACCTGCGACATACCTGCAAGCTGATACAACGCAACATCATGTTGATGAACAATCGGATCAAAGGAATACGTCGGCAGCGAGATTTTTTGCCTACGCCACGTTCCGTTTAACTGTCCCCAATCCAACTCCATGCCAGAGCACCAGCAAAAAGCAAGTACTTTCATTAAATACACGTCTGCCTCAAGCAAGTTCTGACGATCTCCAGTAAGAGCAATGATGTTTGGCTCTGAAAATGAATCTGGGGCTATTTGTTCTGTATCCTGCAGCTGATTCGAAACGATCCACAGCGTATGCCCATCAGATTCAGAAAGCGTCTTGCGATTTAGCAGCGTAAACAGGAAATTTGGAGATAACAGTGGTGCAATACTCGACGCATGGTCTAGTACAGTTGCATCTGTCATCCTTCCTGTCAAAGCATCTGACAATGCACCTTCTTCTAGTGACCAATGCTCCAGATTGTATAAAAGCCCCACGGCATGTACTGGATCAAGTGCATCACTAATAACCAACCCCACCAGTTCACCAACGCCTTGCCCACAGACAGCATCTGGCTTGATACCAAGCTGCATCACGGTTTTATAAAGAGCATATTGCACAACAAAGCACTGCATGCGCTCAAGCCTTGAATCGGTTAACGATCGCCCTATGCCTTGGCGAATGGCATACTGTTCCTTGGATTCAAAGAGGTTCAGTATCTCTTCAAAGTGCTGTTTGAATATCTCTGAGACCTGGCTGCGATACACAGAAGCATATAGTTCCCGAATCTTGCGCGCTTCCCAACCTGCATTTCCGCTGAGGTAAAACATGACCTTAGGCTTCCCATTGATCACACTTGCCTGTGTCTCAAACTCTACAGACTGCTCGCTTGGCGGAAAATAACCGTCTACAACGATTAGCGCTTTACGATGAATGAATCTGCTTCTTCCCTTCTGTAGCGTCCACGCAGCATTGGGCAACTGCTCCGGTAATGCATGGATCGCCTGTAGAACCGAATCGTACGTTCGTTCCAGCGCAGATTCACTTTTGGCCGAGAAGGGCAGCAGAAGCAAAGATTCATAATTGGCTTGGCTCTCTTGGACGGGCGGCTGCTCCAGAATGACGTGAGCATTGGTCCCCCCGATCCCAAACGAACTGACACCTGCTCGCAGGATACGCTTCGCGTCTTCTAATGGCTGTGGCTCCCTGTTGATATAGAATGGACTATGCTCCAGCTTCAACATCGGATTCGTCCGATTCATGTGAATCTGTGGCGGAACCACCCGGTGATAAAGCGTCAGTACGGTTTTAATAAAACCGGCGACACCTGCTGCCGCATCAAGATGCCCAATATTGGCTTTCACAGAACCTAGAGCACAATAATTTCTACGATCTGTTCCCCATGACTGCCTGAGCGCTTCAATTTCAATCGGGTCCCCCAGTTTGGTTCCTGTTCCATGCGCCTCCAGATAGGAGATCTCTTTTGGAGACACTCCCGAACGATGCAGGGCTGATTGAATAACCTTGACCTGCCCGGCCACACTCGGTGCCGTATATCCAATTTTGTCCATGCCATCATTATTAATCGCTGAACCTTTAATGACTGCATAGATATGATCTCCATCTCTCTGAGCGTCGCGGAGTGACTTGAGCACAACCATTCCGCATCCATTACCAGACACCGTACCAGATGCCTGCTCATCGAACGGTCTGCAATGACCATCCTTTGAATAAATCATGCCTTCATGCCAGTGATAACCTTCTTTGAGCGGATAGGAGATAGAGACACCTCCCGCAAGTGCCACATCACACTCTCCCCGAATCAAAGATTCAGCAGCTTGGTGGATAGCGACCAAAGAAGTCGAACATGCGGTCTGGACTGCCATACTCGGCCCTCTCAGATTTAATTTGTGAGATACTCGGGTTGTAATATAGTCCTTTTCATTTAAAGTCATGGCTTCAAAAGCCTGTAACAAATTACCGGAGCGACCGAGAAATTGCACCATCCATGGTAAGCTCAGTCCACTTCCGGCAAACAATCCTATAGATCCCTCATAACTGTAAGGATCACATCCGGCATGCTCAAGTGCCTCCCATGAGCACTGATGCAGCAACCGTATTTGCGGATCCATCATGTTGGATTCCTGATGCGGATATTCGAAAAATCCGGAGTCAAAATACTCAGTATCTTGCAGTACACCTTTGGCACGTACATAATCGGGATGTTTGAAGTCTTCCGGTCGTACACCCGCAGCGGTTAGATCCTCCTCATTCAGACGGGTGATACCGTCCTTACCTGCCATTAGGTTATCCCAGAACTCCTCAATATTTCTTGAGCCAGGAAAATGCCCTGCCATGCCAATGACTGCGATATCCGAGGAAGAAGAAAATCTGCTACTGTGTTCTGAAGCAAACGGGATACTCTGTTCCGGTCTGCCCTGCTCCACTTTGCTGTGTTCAACTGTGCTCCTCACATACTCTTTTGGAGCTGTTGTCGGCTCCGGGTTCGTAACAGGATATCCAGTCGAAGCGATATGTCCGCTCTCCTCTTGTACCTGTTGTGTAACTGTCGGCAGCATCTGCTCAGCCACCAGATGATTGACCAGCGCTACAATGGAGGAATGCTCAAACAATTGCACCAGCGGAACGCTTTTATCCAGATAGGCATTCAGCCGATTATTGATCAGAATAAGCCCCAGCGAGTTGCCTCCGATGTCAAAAAAGTGATCATGGATATTAACCGTATCCAGATTCAATATTTCCTTCCACGTTGCAATGAGCATCTGCTCCAGATCAACTTTTGCCCGCTCGATTCCTTGAATCGATGAGCCATAAACCAGAGCCGGATTAGCCTTCTCTCCCGTTTCAAAATCAGCCAGACGAAGGGCATTGCGATTCAGTTTGCCATTAGGCAGCACAGGCAGATTTTCCAGACGAATCAAGCGAGAAGGCATCATGTACTGTGGAAGCCGCTGCTTTAACCAGGTCCGAAGCTGTACATCTTCATCTTCCATAACGGAAGGCCCAATCCCAGGCTTCAGACTGTAGAAAAGGATTAATTGCAATGAATGTGGCTCGGCCCCTTCTACCTTAACGACAGCTTCTCTTACACGTTCATAATTCATCGCTGCCTGCTCAATCTCGTTCAGTTCAATCCGGTAACCCCGAATCTTCACCTGCTGATCTAACCGTCCCATTAACTCAACATCCCCATCCGGCAGTATACGGGCCAGATCGCCAGTTCGGTACAAACGGCCTCCCAAAACATTGGAGTTTGCAATGAATCGGGCATCGGTCTCAGCTGCATTGTGCAGATAACCGCGGGATAATCCTTTTCCTGCAATGCACAGCTCTCCATAACTTCCAGGTGGCAGTATTTCACCTTCATCATTCAGAATATAAATCTCTGTATTGGTAATGGGCTTGCCAATGGTAATCGCAGCTGTGTCATTCAATTCTTTGGTCGTTGACCATATCGTAGTTTCCGTTGGTCCATACATGTTAAAGACTCGAGCGGGCGTAAGCCGCTTCAGATCGGTGAGGAGTCCCACAGGGACATTTTCCCCTCCGGTAAGTACACACCGCAGATTGCCCAGCGCCTGAGCGAATTCCGGATTTTCGACAAATGCCTTAATGCGTGAGACAGTGCTAAGAATGTGTGTAACACCATGTTCACGTATTCGACGTGAAGCAAGAGCCGGGTCAAGCTGCTCCTGCTCATTGGCCAGATACAGCGAATATCCGGTGCACAATGGTGCCCACACTTCAAATCCGAAAATATCAAAAGATATGGTCGTTACACTGATGATGCGATCTGTCTCATGTGCAAAAATATGTCGGTGCCTGATGTCCTCAACAAAATTGACCATCGCCTCATGAGTAATCATGACCCCTTTGGGACGACCCGTCGATCCTGAGGTGAAAATCACACAGGATAGGTCCGAAGACAGGAAGTTTACGTCCGGGTTAACGGATGAGCGCACATCCTGGGCAATTGGATCATACACGAATTGCTCTCCGCTAAAAGTCACTGTGCCTTCTTCATCAGGCGTACACAGCAATACGTTCATTCGGCTATCTTCGATCATATTCTCGATGCGCTGCGGCGGAAAAGCAGGGTCCAGAGGCACATAAGCCGCCCCAGCTTTCAGCACCGCCAATAGCATAATGATCAACGATTCATCTCGTCTGGATAATATGCCTACAGGTTCATCCCGGCGCACACCTTGATCAATCAGCTTCCAAGCCAGCGTATTAGCTTTTTCATTAAGCTCCCTGTAGGTAAAAGAGGCTCCGGATGATACAAGGAGAGCTTTCTTGTCTGGTGTGTGTTCTGCCTGCAGCTCGAACAGCCGATGCAGCCCCCCCGCAGAATTGTAATCCAGACGTGGACCAGCAAGACGATGGACTGGGTGCTCATGAGAACGTTCGTTTCTCTCAAACAGTTCGCTCAGAGACAGGTCAGGCTGTTGTACAACCTCTTGACAGAGTCCGATAAACTCCTGCATCATACCTTCAACTGTGTCCTGGCGGAACAGATCCAGCGAGTATTCGATATATCCTTCAATGACCTGCTTCTCCCTGTTTTCTTGACAGGTCATTAACAGATCATAAGTAGACGTACCCGTCTCCACCGGAAAAGAACTGAATTGCAACCCATGAAGTTCAAGCCCATGCAAATCCATGTTCTGATAATCAAAACAAACATCAAATACCGGATTTCGGTTCAACTCACGTGTAACGCCCAGTTGTGCCACAAGCTCATTAAACGGATACTCCTGATACGCAAAAGCATCGAGTGTATGTTGTTTAAGTTCGCGTAAAAAATCAGTGTACGTACGATCAAACGTTGGAAAATTCCGCATCGCAATCATATTGACAAACATGCCTACCGTCTCTTTCCACTCCTCTTGCATCCTTCCTGCAACAGGCGTTCCTACCACAATGTCCTGCTGACCTGAGCGGTGTGCAAGAAGAAGATTCCACACACTTAGCATTACCATATACATGGATGCTTCCGATGAGGAAGCCAGCTCGTGCAACTGTTGTGTTAACGAACGATTCAACGTGAAATGGAGACGTCCCCCTTGCATGGATCGCTGTGATGGACGCTCCTGGTCAAGTGGAAGCTCCAGCACAGGTAAAGAAGGGCCAAGATGGTCCAGCCAGTATGTTTGATGTGAAATGTATTCCTGTGAAGCGAGACACTGCTGCTGCCATACCGCGTAATCTTTGTACTGCAATCGGACTGCTTGCTCTTTGCCAAAATATAAATCATTGAAGTCACGAGTGATGATTTCGACAGATGTACCATCCGCGATAATATGGTGAATATCAAAGAATAACAGGTGCTTGCGCTCGCCTATTTTAATCAGTTCAACCCGCATAAGCGGAGCACTCCCCAGATCAAAAGGACGAATCAATGTCTCGATCATCGCAGGCAACTCTTGGTCATCTGCCACATGCTGCTCTGCATAGCCCATACTTAAGCGAACCGAAGGTTGGATGATCTGAACGATCTGACCACCCCGTATCTCAAACGATGTTCTGAGCGCCTCATGATGCTGCATCAACTTCTGCAAAGCAGCCTCAACTCTTATACGGTCCAATTCACCTTCAATAATGGTTGCAGACGGTAGGTTGTATGCCGTATTGCCTGGATCAAGCATCGCTTGTGTGAACATACGCATCTGTGCAGAAGAGATTGGATAAGCATCCATAGTGGGTGCAGATTGAATGGTCTGTTGGTCTACTTTTGGTTTCGCTATGACATAGAGATGCTCCGCCAGTTGAATAGGCGTTGAATGATTGAAAATATCTGCTACCTCAGGCTGAATTCCTAAATGAGACCGGATCCATGCAGACAAGCTGACTGCTTTGAGAGAATCTCCTCCAACCGCAAAGAAATTAACCTCTTCATCTAGATCATCGATGCCAAAAATCGTTCGATATGCGTCCAGGACAATCTGTTTCAGTTGGTCTGAACCACCAGTATAAACTGTCCCTTTTACTAGAGTAGAGCCACTTCCCTTACCCTGCTCTGCATGCTGCCTATCATCCCCGGTACCCATTCCTTCCGCTGCTGATGAGCCAGAAAGAGAAACACTGACAGGATAGGATTGTTTGTTGAAAACATAAGTAGGCAGAGAGCATTTGCGTCGTACCGTCTGCCCTTTGAGCACCTTCCAGTCCGGTTCAATGCCTTCGCACCATAACTCCGCAAGTCTGCGGTTCACATAGATACTGTCCTGCTCCGTCTCCCTTACGTGACGTAGCATATTCAGTACCGTCTGGGAATCTCTTGATTGACTGTGCTGTCTGGCAAAGGAGCTTAGCGTTCGTCCTGCACCTACTTCAATTAATACAGCCCGCTCATCCTTCAACACTTCAGCCAGGTTTGATTCAAACAACACCGGCTGTAAAATATGACGGGACCAATAGTCAGGTTGTGTGATTTCATCTCCAAGCGCCCATGTTCCACTGGTATTGGACAGTAATGGGATCTGTGGCGTATGAAGTGAATGCTCTGCTAAATAACCTCTAAATTCCTCGGCGGCCTGACTCATCATTGGCGTATGGAATGCATGGGAAGTCTTCACACGAATACACTTCCACCCCAGTCCTTCAGCCTTGGCTTCCATCCGTGAAATGGCTTCAGCTGTCCCGCCAATCACACTGGAACCTGTAGTATTCACCAGGGCAAGCCACATGTCTTCCTCCAGTTGTGACTTCACCTGCTGTGCATCCGCCATTATGGCAAGCATGACCCCAGGTTGTTGTTGCTGCATCAGACGTCCGCGAAGTCGAACTAACTTGACAGCATCTCCGAGTTCGAATACACCCGCTACCGCTGCGGCAGCCAATTCACCAATGCTATGCCCGATCATGCCATCTGGCTTGATGCCCAGATCCAGCAGCGACTTGGCCAGCGCATAACTTGTCATGAACAGTGCGAATTGGCTGTACTCCGTCTGGTTTATTTGCTCAGGGTGCTGATCCCCGTATACAACAGACAGCATATCTTCTCGTTCTTCCGCAGGCAGAAGGTCCAATATTTCCTGAATATAACTTCTGAAGATTGGAGCCAGGCCTGTTTGCTCTGTAGATCTGTACAGTTCTGCACCCATTCCCTGATACTGACTGCCCTGTCCGGGGAACATAAAGTATACGGGACGAGTGCCTTGAGCCGAATGGTATACGCGTGCTTTCCCCAGCTGCTGTATCAGCTTGTCCGGATTATCCTTCCATGTCTTATCCAGAATGAGTGCCTTACGATACGCAAAAACAGATCTACCTGATTGCAAGGTCCACGCTGCGTTCGATACAGATTGATCTGGCTGCTGAGTCAGATGTTCCATAATGCGTTCAGCGGTGCGGTTCAGCGAGTACTCTGTTTTGGCGGAAAAAAGCAATATATTTACGTCATCATCCGGACTGCACTTCTCCATCTTGGGAGCCTCCTCCAATACCATGTGAGCATTCGTGCCCCCCACACCAAATGAATTGATTCCTGCGCGCATGACTCCAACTTTGCCCTGTTTCCAGTCCACCCCTTGTGCATTAACTTTAAAAGGTGTATTCAAAAAATCAATTTTGGGATTAGGCTGCTCATAATTCGCTGTTCCAGGGATATAACCTTGTCCAAGACTGAGCGCTACCTTGATTAAACCAACCACACCTGCGGCTGTATCCATATGTCCCACATTGCCTTTAACCGAACCCAGATAACAAAATTGCTTTTGGTCGGAAGCAAAGGCCCGAGTTAACGAGTTTACTTCAATTGGATCACCAAGCAACGTTCCCGTACCATGTGCTTCGATATAACTCACCGTTTCCGGGTCTACTCCGGCTACCTTATAAGCATCCTGAATGACCTCAGCCTGTCCGCTTACGCTAGGAGCAAGAAAACTGAGTTTCTCTTGTCCGTCATTGTTAATTGCTGAGCCTTTGATGACCCCGTAGATATGATCTCCGTCCCGCAGAGCATCGGTTACCCGTTTCAACACCACAATTCCCATACCATTGGAGAAGACGGTTCCACTGGCTGACGCATCAAATGGACGACAGTGTCCATCTGTGGAAAACATCATGCCATCCTCAAATATGTAACCCCCTTCATTGGGCAACTCCACGGTGATCCCACCAGCCACGGCCACATCACATTCTCCAACGATCAAAGATTGACATGCCAGATGAGGTGTAACCAATGAAGTAGAACATCCCGTCAGAGCGGTATAGGCCGGCCCTTTTAAGTTCAGCTTATAAGCCATTCGGGTAGCGAGAAAATGATTGGTGCTGAGGGTGAATGCTTCGTATTTACTGCTATAGTTAGCATCGTTAAAAAGCACTTGACGGTACCATTCGAAGTCATCGGACCCGCCAAGGAACACACCCACCTTACCCGCTTCATCCGGTCTGCAGCCTGCATCCTCCAGCGCTTCCCATATTCCCTGATACAAAAGTCTGAATTGGGGAGACATCATTTTGGCTTCACCGGGAGTATAGTCAAAGAACCCTGCATCAAACTCATCGATGCCGTTGGCACGTCCTTTTGCCTTGACATAACGAGGTGAACGCAGCAGTGCTTCCTCCACGCCAAGTTCCCTCAATTCATCATCTCTATAAAAGTGAATGCTTTCCCGCCGTTCAACAAGGTTACTCCAGAACTCCCTTATATCCTCAGCACCCGGCACATTCACCGCCATGCCCACAATTGCAATGTCCTCACGCATAATGCCATCTTTTCGTTGAAACAATTGTTCCCTTTCAGTCGGTATCCGAACTCCCTCATCTTTCGGACCCAGTGCGGCAAATTGACGCAATGTCGGGCATTCGAAAAAACGAGGAACAGGGAACTCCACATCAGTATAATGCTTTAGTTTATTGTGAGCCTGAATGACAGAAAATGAATTTCCGCCCAATTCAAAGAAATGGTCATCGCGCCCTACTCTCTCAACACCGAGCACTTCGGCCCACACTTCGGCTATAATCCTCTCAAGCTCAGAAGACGGAGCGGTATAGAACGTACTGGAAGCGTGAGCATGCGTGATATCTGCCATGAGTGCCTTCCGGTCAATCTTCCCACTGCTATTCAATGGAAATTCGGATTTATGTACAAAAACGGATGGTATCATATATGCCGGTAACAAACGAGACAGATGCTCTCTCAATTCGACAGAAGGCAGCTCCTGCTCTGACAGATAGTAGGCATACAGCAAGCCGGACCTACCTTCAAATGATTTCATGACTACCACGGTCTGGATGACACCCGGATAGGATGACAGGGTATTCTCAATTTCACCTGTCTCCAGTCTGGCCCCCTGAATTTTAACCTGAAAATCAATGCGTCCCAGATATTCGATCGTACCGCTTGGGAGTGAACGTACCAGATCCCCTGTGCGGTACATGTATCTGAAATGCTCTGCGTCCTGTCCTTCTTGAAAGAAAGGATTAGGGACAAACTTCTCTCGGGTCATCTGTTCCAGATTCAGATATCCACGTGCAAGTCCAACACCGCTAAGACAAAGCTCCCCTGGAATACCTAACGGCTGAAGCGCATCATGATTTCCGACGACATACCATCTGGACTCATTGAGCGGGTAGCCAATCGGTACATTGCCCAAGCCTTCGTAATGGCTTAATGGATAATGAGAAACCCATATGGTGCATTCGGTTGGACCATAAACATTTTCAAGACTTGCTCCAATGCCTAACCTGTTAAATTTCTCAATGATGTCTGGCGTGACTGCCTCTCCGCCAACAAACATCCATTTCAGCGTTTCCAATGCTGACAGATCGGAGCGAAGCTCCATCGTTTCCAGAAAAAGACGGAACAACGTTGGAACAAAGTTGATGTGTGTAACCTTATGTGATGCCACCGTAGACACAATACGAGCAGGGTCTTTTTCTGCTCCAGGCTCAAGAATACTTAGTGCGCCTTCACCCATGAACCAGCCGAAAAGTTCCGTGGCGGACACATCAAAGGTATATGCCGTTTTCAGCAAGTAAACATCCTGCGCCTGCATTGGAAAACGACGCTCCAGATCAAGCAGTGTATTGACTACGCTATGATTTTCAACCATGACTCCTTTTGGCTTGCCTGTTGATCCGGACGTGTACATGATATAGGCAAGGCTATGCGGATTCAGCGCCTCTTCGAGATTTGAGACATCCCCCGTATAGGCCTGATCGCCCTCAACGTAGATGTACTGGACATCCAGAGTCTCGTCATCTTTTTCGGGCTGCATAGCCAGCACTATGGATATGTCTGCATCCGATATAATATAGTCCTTTCTGGACAAAGGGTAGGAAGGGTCTACAGGTACAAAAGCACATCCGGCTTTTAATACAGCCAATAGGGCAATGACCATATCCGAGGAACGTGGCATCTGCACGCCAACTGCCGCGTTATCACTTTTTTTACTCGCAACGATCTGCCTAGCCAATTGATTCGCTTTTGCGTTGACCTGCGCATAGGTCTGATGCTGCTTGCCTTCCATTAGAGCTACCCGCTCCGGGAAACGTGCTACTTTATCGTGAAATATATCCATAATATGTTGTGGAGTGTAGGGAAAATAAGAAGTTTGATTGAATCGGTACAGTAGGTTTTCTTTCTCATCCTGCATCAGGAGGCTGAACTCCCTGATTTTTTGCTCAGAATTGGTTACTAGTTGATTCAGCAAATATAGAAATCGTTGGCCCATTCGCTCCATTGAATCTTCACGGAACAAGCTCGGTTTATATTGCAGCTTCAACTGAGCACCTTGCGGTAAACGGCTTAACACCACCATCAGATCTCCTGGGAACGTAACCTTATCCTGATCCAGAATACGAGTTCCGAGCATATCTTCCTCATAGGAATCATAAACAAAGGAGATATCAAACAACGATGGTGATCCGGGTTGAGCCTGTAACATGCTGTCTCTGACAATGAGGTTATTGGGATATCCGATGTTCCTGTACGTATCCATCCAGGTTGTGGCTACTTGTTGCAGCAGAGGTTTTAGAGTTGATTCGAGGTCAATATGGAATCGCATAGGCAACATATGGACAAAACATCCAATCGTTTCTTCCAAGTCCATACCGGGACGATGAGAATATGGGGAGGCAAAGGTGATATCGTCTGTACCGACATATTTACTCATAAGAATGCCAAAGGCACCCATAAAGAACATAAAAACGGTTACTTCATTATCTTTGGACATCTGTGTAATATCAGCCATTAACGATTCCGAAATATCAAATCGCAGTTCATGACCAATCCCTTCTTGTACAGAACCTGCTGGAAAGTCGTGCTTTAGAGAAAGAGGTTCCGCTCCCTTCATTTTGTTTAACCAGTATTCCCGCTCTTTGGAGTACTTGTTTTCGTGCAGTTTCTTGTTCTCTGCCTCAACATAAGAGATGAATCCTTCATCCAGCTTGACATCCACAGGTTGATCTTCAAGAAGACATGTATATGACTGGATAAGTTTGTTTTTCATCAGTTCAAGCGACAAGCCATCACATATTAAATGATGAATACATAAGGTTAGAATATATCGGCTTTTATCCATCTGAACAATCATTATACGGAACAGAGGACCTTTCTCCAGATCAAAAGGTGTCCCGATGCATTCATCCACCAATGCTTCTAACTGTTGTTCCTTTGGATTCTCCTGATTCTCGCTACTTAGGTCCCACAAGGTAAGTGAATAATCCATATCTTCATGAACGGATAACACGGGTACATCATTTTGAATCTCAATCCGAGTACGCAGCACCACTTGCTCATACATAAGCAATTCGATGGATTGGCGAAATATCTCCATTTGAAGATGATCAAATTGCATTGAAGCTGAGATGTTATACGAAGTGGGATCATTCACCTGACAATCAAAATAGATTCCCTTTTGTGTTTCGGAAAGTTCAACGGTTTTTTGTACCATCACGACCACACCTCATCGTTTAATTGAGATTCAAGCTGTGTAAGGCAAAAAATCAGTTACAGCTTAGTGCATTACCCAGATTCCACCAGCCAATACGGAGAGAACCGTGATAAACGTTTGATACACCACATCCATAATGAGATTCCCGATACTGTCTCCATCTGCCTTGCGATTTTTAATCATGACATAAGTATGTGACCAAAGACCACTTAATCCGTATATGTACATCGTTACCAATACACCAACCCAAAAGTTCCCTTGGAACCAGATGGCCATAATCCCCATAACTCCAAGCCCTACCTGGGAAAAACCGTATTTAACCTGAAATGGTCCACCAGGCCATCCTAACATTTTGGCTGTCTGATCCGCTCTGGCAATGTTGACAACATAACCAATCACTCCAACCAATCCAAACGTAACCACAAACTGATGAAGCAGCAACACCCTGCTAATCTCGCTCATTTCCCCGGGAAAACCTAACACATATAGGTGTACTCCCCCTGAAATTAGACCTAACAACCATAGAACCAAAAACCACATGCCTGTCCCACTCCCGCCGTTTGTTATTTGGAATCATTTGTAACTAAATGTACAATCTTGTAGTTAAACACATTATATAATCGCTTTTACATTTGTCAATTCATACATAATTTTCTAGTTTGTCGAAGCTTTTGTCATTTTTCTTCTTCTGTACGCAAACAAGAAAACCATATAGTTCCATTTAACTTGAAAATAATAGGAATTTAGCCCTATTATTACATTAAAAGGTTTGAAACCTACTTCTTTTTTAACGCTTCAAAAGAACCACAACTCATTTATTTGACATAGCTGATAGTTCAATTATCATCTGTTTGATCATCTACGATTACAGAACAACAGCAACTATCCATTAAAATATAATATAAAGGAATTGACATCCGATCTCTTTGTAACTATTATAGTTACAACGGTGGTGATTATCCCATGAGACAAATCAGCAGTCGCTTTTCCATTGCGGTTCATACCCTGTCCCTGATCGCTGTTATGCCCAATGAATGCACCGGAGATGTGATCGCGCAGAGTGTGAATACAAATCCCGTGATTATTCGGCGGATTATGTCCAAGCTGAAACAGGCTGGACTGATTGACGTCAGACCCGGTGTGGGTGGTGCTTCCTTGTTGAAAGATCCAGCCGACATTACCCTTCTTGATGTATATCGAGCGCTTGAGGTCGTGGAGGATGGGGAATTGTTTAACTTTCACAAACATCCGAATCCGAAATGTCCAGTCGGCAACATGATTGAACACACCTTGCGTGCCGAACTCATTGAGGCTCAGACAGCCATGGAACAGCGCTTGAATCGTGTAACCATACAACAGATGATGGATCAGATTCATGTCTCTGAATAAAAAAGCTCATAATGAGCTTTTTTTAACCCTTTCGTTGTAATCACACCTGTTATAACAATTTTGATTACATCCATATGCAAACAAAACACATATCCTAGGAGGAAAAGAAAATGAAAATTTTGGTTACTGGCGCAACAGGTCAATTGGGTTCACTGGTTGTAGAGGCATTGTTAAAAAACAATTCTGCCAAGGATGTGGCAGTAAGTGTACGTAATCCGGAAAAAGCGGAAACATTCCGCGCTCAAGGCGTTGAAGTACGTCACGGTGATTTCGATCAACCAGAGACGTTGGAGAAAGCTTTCGCTGGTGTAGACCGTCTGTTGCTCATCTCAACTGATGGTGACAATGAAACGCGTATTCGCCAACATCAGGCTGCCATTGACGCTGCCAAGAACGCAGGCGTGGGATTCATCGCTTATACAAGCGTTGTGAATGCAGAGAAAAACACCCTTTCCCTGGCGGAAGTTCACCGCGCTACAGAAAAAGCTATTCGTGAATCCGGCATACCGTATTCCTTCCTGCGCAACAACTGGTACCTGGAAAATGAAGCAGGCAGTGTGCAAGCAGCTACCCAAGGTGCACCTTGGGTTCATGCCACCAACAACAGCCAAGTAGGCTGGGCTACCCGAAGTGACTACGCCCATGCTGCTGCAGCTGTTCTCGCAGGAGAAGGACATGAGAATACCGTATATGAATTGTCCGGCAAACTGCGCACTCAAGCTGAACTGGCTGCCATTGTTGGTGAAGTGCTCGGACAGGATATCAACGTGCAAAACGTGGACGATGCCGCTTATGCTGACATCATGAAAGGCGCAGGTCTACCGGACTTTGTCGTGTCCATGCTCGTTGATATGCAAGGTGCCATTCGTGAAGGCGCACTGGCTGTAGAAAGTGATACCTTAGAGAAATTGCTTGGCCATCCAGCTCAGCCACTTAGCGAAGGTATTAAAGCAATTGTAGGCAAGTAAGTTTTGGATATGAGAAAGGGACACACCAACAAGTGTTGGATGCGTCCCTTTTTTTGTGTAGCTAACGATCAATACAACGGTATACAACTTGAACGGAAGACTGCACATTCAATCCATTCATTGCGACTGTTGCAATTCGAGATAGGTATTTATGCTTTCCACAACAGTTCATCACTCATTGCTCACCAGTAACTGCTCACTGCTCACTGCTCAAGAATATAACGTGCAGGAATGTGATCGGCCAGCCAGATATTTTCGTTTCCATGATAAAAGAGGATTCCGTCTGTGGCCGCTTGAGCAGCATTGATTTTCAAAATGACAGGCTGATCATCTCGTCTTCGTCCCACCTGATTGGCTGTATCGATGTCTGCGGACAGATGTACATATTGCCTTTGCCGCGGCTGTAAGCCATGTTCCATAATAGAATTTACTGCGCGTGCCGGGGTCCCATGGTACAGGGTTTCCGGTGGCTCAGCAGATATTTTCGATATCTTATGAGGTGTCGAATGTCCATACAATGCCCGGATGCGGCCAGAACGGATTTCATGTCTCTTTTTCTCCGAGGCTTGAATCATCTGCTCCAGATCAACTTGCGTGACTCCCTTCCACTGCGGACTTTCATGTAAAGCCACCAGCAATTGCGAGATCTCCACCCAACCCTCTTCGTCCAGTTCCAGTTCATACTCCCATGGTGCATGTCGCAGAGCGTATGAGAGTTCCTTGCTTAATTTCATCAGATCCAATGCAATCATCTCCCACATCTAATAAAACCGTCTATTTTTGCGATTGAACCGCTGTTAAAATCTCCTGAATGTTACGTTCCAATCCTTCATCGTTTTCCTGGTTGAATTGGCGGTGTCCATCAATCCCACGTTGGATAATCGTATTCATCACCGGATGAACCTCACGATCAGAAGCCACCCGAATCAGATCATCGGCAAAATCAACCGCCTGCTGTTCACTGTAATTAAACGGTTTAATCAGCATCCGAATGCTCAAGGCATGGGCCTGCGGCTCCGCCAGCTGATCCCGATGAGTGATGCCATACACCGCGCCAAAACCAAAAGCAGCCATGACCTGACGCTCCAGTTCTGTTGTCTGTTCCAAAGGCGTGCCAATCAGCTCACACATTTTGTCCACCATCTGCTCCAACTCGTTTGCTGCCGCAGCCAGAATTACGTCATTAATATCGTCAGCGTTGATAAATTCAGTCATATTGGTTTTCTCCATTTCTGCACCGTATTTGATCCATTCTCTCAGACTCTATGAGAACATTGTATCGGAGTTGGGGTGTTCGTTTCAAATTCTATCTATAGGTGGAGCTGTTAATCACGGCATGATTTATCGTCTGGCTAACTTCGAGACGAACTCTATAAAATATAACGTCATTCAATTACATCCGATTCCCTATAACATAATAAATAACAAAAAAACCAAATCTCCTCTTTTATAAGTCGACTTGGTTTAATTTATTGTACGAATATGCTCATCTAGCATACCATTTTATAAAAGAGGTGTTATAACTCAAGCCATCTCATGTTGCTTTTTCGACTCCACTTCATAGACCTGCGTATGTTCATTCTCGGCTAAAGACCATTCCACTGTACCTGGCTTGCGCACTTTCCATACCCAGGCTTGAACTCGCAGCGAGCTTCTGACCCAAGCTAAGGAAGCACAGCGTTTCTCAGAACGAACCGTCAACCCCCAATGAATAACACGAGCGAGCCAAGGATTCACATACTCATTATGTGAGCGAACAGATGGCAATTCATCCTGGAACAACCGCTGTTTCACGTCCATAGGAGGTTGCCCGCATGTCCAATAATGGAGCAGAGCTGCCAAACTATAGATGTCCGACATCGGTCCTTGACTAGATTTCTCAGAATAAAACTCCAGCGGAGAATAACCTGCCGATGTAAATATCACCTGTTTCTCTCCGGATTGCATAGGCCAACGGGTAGCTGAGCCAAAGTCCAGAAGTTTGGGTGTACCATCCTCCATAACCATAATGTTGGAAGGTTTCACATCCCGGTGAAGAATGCCTTGCTTATGTATGTAATCCAATGTATCCACCAGTGGAAGCAGCGTCTCCGTTATGAAAGCAGCATCAAGAGCATGATTATGTTCATTCAAATACTCGGTCAATGTGATTCCCGTGCAGTATTCCATAACCAGATACCCCGTACCATTCGCTTCAAAATGATCCATATACGATACAATATGGGGATGATCTAGTTTCGATAATAGTTCACCTTCGAGCAGAAATGCAGCCAGTAACTCCTGATATTGCCCACCGTATCCTCGTGAAGAGCAGAACACCCCTCGCTTGTCTGCCTGCCGTTCAGCCATTCTCTGTGGGAAAAATTCCTTAATGGCTACTTTGGCACCTGTGTTACGATCTCGCCCTGCATATACAATAGCCAACTCACTGCTGGCCAATACCTGTCTTACCTGATATGTATCATTTATAATCACATTGCGCTGCAATGTCATTTTACAATTGTCTTTTCTCATAACAGACCTCTTTTCAACCTTGTCGATCGGAAGACTTTCCGCGTAAATGCATCACTTGGTTTAACCAGTCAGCAATTCATCGCCAACTATACATTTAAACCAAATGATGCAATTTGAAACACCTTCACGCGAAATATTTAAATATTAATGATATCAAGCCTTCTACGATATACTGCTAATCCCTATCCAAACTACTCTATAGAAGAAAAGCATTCTCTTATATAGAGTATCGACAGATGGATGTAATTACTTTATTAAACTGGAGAAAAACATTTCTCATCCTTCATTAACAGCTTTTATTAATAATTATTCTGTAAAAAACGCCCGATTTCCTCGTTCATCTGAACCAATACGTCCTGTGAAGGAAAATGTCCTGTATCATACTTGATGGCTTCTACATTCGTAATAATCTTTTGAGCTCGCTCAATACACTTATCCGCTGGGAAAAAGACATCCTTCTCTCCTACCAATAACAAGGTTGGTGACGTATAATTCACCAGTTCTTCTCGCTCCGTGAGCTTGGGCAGATCCTGATCTATGCTGACGTATTTAAAAAGTTTACCGATAATGTTTTTATCCATTTCTTTCATGCAGTTGCACGACATGTTGTCCGTAATTTTTTGCAAAGAAGATGGTGAAGACGTCATGCGGTACTTGACGAGTGGCAGCGTGATATCCTGAGCTGTTTTAATTTTGGAATTGACCGCAAGACCCGCAGGAGCAACCAATACGGCACACGAGATGCGTTCCGGAATATAGGTAGCTAGTCTGAGGATAATGCCTCCTCCAAACGATGGACCGATAAATGCACTCTTTTCAATATCATAGTGATCCAGCAGATCCGATACCCATAATGCCAAACTATCAAACCGTGTCGAGATACTCGCTTCCTCACTATAACCAGGATGACCAATCGTATCAGGAGCAATAATCCGGTATTCTTTAAATAAAGAAGAGAACCAGGACAACGTCATCGGATTCACACAATTACCGCCTTGGAGAATAAATAACGGCTTGCCATCTAGAGGACCCGTCAGTAAAACATGTGTCTTTCCAAAACGCGTCTCTACATACTCCCGAGTAAATTCCTCACCCAACTCGTTCAAATAAATCTCATACTCTTCAAGTATGCTGCTCTTGCCTTCTTCACTTCTATAAATGGAACTCATGTCTGCCTCCTGCAATATATACTCAAATACCCCATTCTATTGAATGGACTTGCTAATCAATGGACCAAAAAGATAAAGAGGGCCTGCAGATGACAGGCTCCTCCATATGTTTAACTAATCATATTCAGATGATTATAGAGCGGAAACTGGAAATTGTAAATAACGATTCTAATAGACCAGAAATTAAGGAGGCATCCTTTGGAAAAATCAATTTCATAACTCACTAAAAATGGATTTTTGCAACTAGATATAGACAAATTAAACCGCTTTGATCTATATCTAGCCTTAATTGAAGCAGCGAAAGGTATTATGAAATTAATACGGATAAATACCTACTTCCGGCCGTAATCTGCCTTGATTTCGCCCCACTGTTTGGTCTGCCATTTTAGCACTTTATTGCTGTACGTATTCGTCTGGAGCCACTGCTCGGCACGATCAATCATCAACCAGATCTCTTCCGTGGAGTTGTCTCTTGGCAACGTTGTGGCTACTTTTTTCTGCTTTAGCCATTTCATGGCATTGACCGAGTCGGTATACACCGTTTTGGTACTGCCTTCTTTTTTCAGATGTGCGAGGGCATGTACAATGGCTAAAAATTCGCCCAGATTGTTCGTGCCTTTGGAGATCGGTCCGACGGAGAAAATAACCTCACCGGTGCGGGTGTCTACCCCTTTGTATTCTACAGGTCCGGGGTTACCACGTGTGCCCACATCAACAGAGACGCTGTCGTAATCCACTTCCTCTGACGTTTCCATGCCAGCACTTCTTCCGCTACCAGCCGACTTTGTCTTCGACGCTCCGCCTGCACTTGAACCCCAGTTCCCTTTCCATCCAGCACGATACGCTTCTTCTGCGGCTGTTTTGGACTCATAGGATTTATATTTTGCTCCAGTATAATGATCCGTCTGCGCTTTGCAATCTGCCCATGTGTTATACACACCCGGCTTCTTGCCTTCCCAGACAACATAGTATTTCTGTTTTGCCACTGTAACCCGCTCCTTTGTTCACTTCATCAATACCCTATTGTAAACGATCCGGTGGGCGGAATGAAAGCTATGGATTTAGCCATCTGCATAATTCCTCCAACTCCAGAACAGTCTAAGAAACAAAGCGCATACTGGAATAGAAAGGAATATACGTATGGACTGGATATGGAAATCTGTTTTACTTGTACTTATCGGCATGATTCTGCTGCGAATTGCAGGACGCAAGTCGATCTCACAGATGAGTGTCGCCACAACGGTCATCATGATCTCCATCGGAACAACGATTGTACAACCCATCGCAAATCATGAGCTTGGCAAAGCGATTGGATCAGCATCGGTCTTCATTTTGACATTGCTTGTAGTGGAACAACTGCAATTGAAATTTAATATTTTTGAACGGTTAATGAGTGGCAGTTCCAAAATCGTGGTAGAGGACGGAAAGGTCAATATCCCGAATCTGAAACGTATGCGTTATACGATGGATCAGCTTGAGATGCATATGCGACAGCACGGAATTACAAGTGTAGACGATCTGGAGACAGCAACGGTGGAGCCCAATGGTCAACTTGGTTATGTCCTGAAACGACATGCTCGTCCCGTGACGATTGGAGATCTGGAAGAGATCCTACGAAGTTATGCGATTACAGGTAGTAGTCCAGCAACGGGAGAACACCCCCAACAAGACAACAGCAACAAGTCTTCAACGCATAGCGATAATTCCTCAGATATTTTTCAAGAAGTCAGCAAAGGTGCTCATGCTCATCCCGTTGATCCTAAGCTTCAATAGTTAATCCCTACCCCACTTAAAAACAAAAGACCGGCCCTGCGAGCATGCAATAACATCACTCTAACAGGTACGGTCTATGTTCATTTCAATTGATTATTTCGAAAGATTGCTCCAGGTCATCCAAACGAAGATATAGTCCCAATCAACGTGTACTCAGGTAAGCAATGCCTAAGCCGCCCGTAACCGGATTTGTATAGATTTCACAATCGACATCGAACACCTCACCAATCATCTCGCAAGTCAGAATATCAGCCGGTTTGCCATGAACCACAATCTGGCCCTTTTTCACTACATAGAGATAATCGCAATATTCTGCGGCGAGTTCGAGATCATGCAGCGCTGCCAGTATGCCAATGCCGAGTCCACGGACAATATTTAGAATCTGAAGTTGGTATTTGATGTCCAAATGGTTCGTTGGCTCGTCCAGGATCAGGAATTGGGGTTGCTGTGCCAAGACACGCGCCAATACGACACGCTGTTTCTCCCCACCAGACAGAGACACGTAATTGCGGTCTGCATGTCCAGTCAGATGTACTTTTTCCAAAGCCTGCTCTACGATTTCATGATCCCGTTCATTATCCGTCTCCAGCATTTTTTTGTGTGGGGTACGGCCCATCATGACCATCTCGCGTACTGTAAAATCAAAACTCAATTCATTAAACTGGCCAACAACGCCCATGTGTCTGGAAACAAGCTTTGGACTGGATTTGAGAATATCGGTATTGTCTAGAAACACCTTACCTTGCTGCGGTTTGATCACTTTATAGATGCTCTTGAGCAGCGTTGACTTGCCACAACCATTGGGTCCGATCAGTCCAACGAACTGTTTGCCGTTCACCTGTAATGAAATATCCTTGATGATGTCCGTGTTCAGCACGGAGATGGATACATTCTCTACGTTCAGCTTCATGTTTAATTTCCTCCAAAACCGTAGCCTTTTTTGACCAGCATATACATAAACATTGGTGCACCAATCATGGCCGTAATAATACCGATTGGCAACTCCACGCTGGATATGAGGGATCGTGCAATAACATCCGTCCAGATGAGGAAAATGGCTCCAAACAGCACGGATACAGGCATCACTTTACGATGATCGGAACCCACGAGACCTCTGACAATATGCGGAATAATGAGTCCAACAAAACCAATCATGCCACAGCTCGCCACCATAACACCTGTCACCAAAGCGGTTAACAGCATGTACACCCTGCGGTACACACTCAGATTAATGCCCAGTGTAACGGCTGCTTCATCCCCCAATAACATCGTATTAAGAACTCTGGACTGTAAAAGGAAAAATAGAATCGCCACAAGCACGACGATACCTACGAGTGGAAGTTTATTCCATCCGGAAGCCGCCAGGCTGCCCATGGTCCAGAATGTCACCGTTTTGATGCCTTCAGCATTGTTGGCAAAATAAATAATAAAGTTCGAAAAAGCGCTGCATAACGCGTTAATCACCATTCCCGCAAGCACCAGCTTGACCGACGTCATTTTCCCCCGAATCCCTGCCAAAGTCAGGACTAGTAATGACGCACCCATCGCACCGGCAAAGGCCCAGAAAGCCACCCCCGTCTGACCTAGCCACCCAATCGCACCGAATCCAATAAGAATTGCAAAGGTTGCTCCAAGTGAAGCGCCTGAGGATATACCCAGTATGTAAGGATCAGCCAGTGGATTCTGCACAGCAGCCTGCATAACAGCACCGCACAAGGCCAAGCCTGCGCCGATAAACATCGCCATCAGCACACGCGGGAAACGAATCTGCCAAATGATATCGGTAAAGGAACCTGCCTCAATGGGTGTTGTCCCCCACTGAAATCCCGTTAATTTGGTTAAAAGAATACGATATGACTCCGCCAGTGGAATTTGTACCTGTCCAATGGAAACTGCAATACCTACGGATATAAGCGTAATCATGATTAAAGCTGCAATCAGTAAAGCAAACCCGGATTTACTATGAATCAGAGACTCTCTTTTCCCCATACGCTGTGTTTGAACCTGAACCGTCTGTGCCATCTCTTCCCCCATCAATTCGCGTAAAATGTAGAACAGATTAAATTTAGCTATTTACAATGTGTTTTCTCGGATTATAATTGAGAATGATTATCTTTGTCAATTTAAAACACATAGAAAAGGGGTTCATCATTTAATGAAATTCACATCCAGAACCATTGGCTTTGCTGCTCTAAGTCTCCTGTTACTGCTGCTTGCAGCCTGTTCGAATGCATCAACTTCTTCCCCTGCCGAAGAGACAACTTCAACAACTAACACGACAGAAACTTCAGCTCCTGCTGGGAATACAAATAAAACGACGTACCCGCTCACCATTGAGAATTTCACGATCTCGGGTGAGGGTGGCGAGTGGAAACCCAAAGTGCAAGTATTCGATAAAGCACCTGAACGTGTTGTTGCGAATACCCAATCTGCGGCTGAGATGCTCATCAAATTAGGTCTGACCGATAAAATGGTCGGTGTTGCTGCTCTATACGGTTCCGTTACACCGGATGTGGCTGATGATTTCGCCCAAATTCCGGTATTGTCCAAGGATTATGTCGGTAAAGAGCTGGTTGTAGGTGCAAGCCCGGATCTGGTTCTCGGACGGGGCGACCTGTTCGCTGATGCAGACTGGGGCGTAGGTACCGTCGATGGATTGAATGACATGAATATCCGCACGTTCCTGCAAACGACGAATCACAAAGGCACACTCGATAGCCTGTATAGCGATATTGCACAACTTGGGCAGATCTTCGATGTTCAAGAAAATGCCGCAATATTCACGGAAAATCTGAAGACTCGTGTTGCAGCCATTAAGGCAAGTGTAGCCGATCAGCCTGATCATACTTTTGCTTATATCGTACCCGCTACGGAAGACACCATTACGGTAAGCAGCATGCAGAACGATACGTATCAGCTTGATGCACTTGGCCTGTTGAAGCTGAAAAATACGTTTGATGGTGTGCAAGGTGAAGTTAGTGTAGAGCAACTGATCACAGCGCATCCCGACTACCTGCTCTTGTCCGCGTATGCCGGTTCACCGGATATCGACAAACTGATTCAAAATCTGTATGCCAACCCTGCCCTGCAAAGTATGAACGCAATCAAGAACAAACAGATCTATGTCACAGATTTCAGCCAGTTCTGGGGTTATGGATATCAAATTCTGGACGGTATTGAGAAAATGGGACAGGAAATGAAAGCTAATCCGATGAAGTAATGACTTGAGCCAATGAGCAGGAGAAGACATTCTCCCTGCTCATTTTTTCAGTCCACTTTAGAACATACTAAATTAACGGATAAACTCACAAATTAAATTAAAAATCATGTTAAAACCTCCTTCTTACCTTTAATCCTGTATGCAAAAGTTTGATTTTTTCAGATAAGCTTATATGCATAGTTCTGGATAAGATTAAACGATAAGAAAAGAGGTTTTTTATTCATGGCCATTAACACACCCCTCCCAAAACAAAGGGAGCTGCCTTCCATATCTTCAGAACGCCTTCCGTGGGCTGGGCTTCTTGCATTAGCCATGGCGGGATTTATTTGCATCCTCACTGAAAGCCTGCCTGCGGGACTGCTGCCGCAAATTGCAAAAGACTTGGGGATCACAGAGGCCCTCACAGGACAGTTGGTGACTCTTTATGCCATTGGATCACTTGTTGCTGCCATTCCCTTGACTACTGCTACACGCGGATGGAGACGCCGACCTCTACTGTTAGTATGCATTAGTGGTTTTCTTGTCTTTAACACCGTTACCGCCTTATCTTCGGATTATATCCTGACACTTGCTGCTCGTTTCATGGCGGGAGTCTCTGCGGGTGTGTTATGGGGAATGACAGCAGGTTATGCTCGTCGGATGGTTCCGGATTCGTTAAAAGGTAAAGCCATGGCTGTGGCTATGGTCGGCACTCCGGTAGCATTAGCCCTGGGTGTCCCAATCGGTAGTTTTCTCAGTTCTTATGTCGGCTGGCGCCTCATCTTCGGGATGGTATCTCTTCTAACCGTAGCTTTAATCGTATGGGTTCTCTGGAGAATGCCGGATTTTGCCGGAGAGCCAGCTGGTGAACGTCTTCCGTTGCATAAGGTGTTTTTAATTCCGGGAGTTAGGCCTATTCTGTTTGTTGTTCTGGCCTGGATGCTTGCCCATAACATTCTATATACCTATATTTCTCCCTACCTTGCCCAGACCGTATTTGCTAATAGAGTCGACTTGATTTTGCTCATTTTCGGTTTTACTTCCATTGTTGGAATTTGGTTAACCGGCATGCTCATTGACCGATTTTTGAGGAGATTGGTTATCATTAGCTTGGCATCATTCGCTCTGGCCTCTGTCGTGATGGGAATCGCTACTCATCAACCTGTGATTATTATCCTTGGCGTCATGATCTGGGGACTTACGTTTGGCGGAGCCGCGACACTGTTACAGACTGCCATCGCTCAAGCCGGAGGCAAAAGCACAGATGTCGCCCAATCGATGCTGGTTACAGCATGGAATCTGGCGATTGGCGGAGGAGGCATCATCGGGGGCATCCTTCTTGAAGTATTTGGAGCAGGATACCTTTCTGGGGCGCTGTTTATCTTGCTTATTCCTGCGTTGCTTGTAGCTATGCGTGCTTATAAATATGGATTTACCAGAGCAAATTAACAGGAAGGCATTTTGCATGAGTTACACACAGGAGGAAAGAGGAGTTCACTTGATGTGGACTCCTCTTCTGTTTTTCATTTTAAAGACCAGAATCTTATTCTGCCTGTGCCAACAGATTTGGTCCTTCCACGAGATTCTTATGTGCAATTGGAGAAGACATGGTGATTAAAGTCATGTAAGTACCGTACGGATCACACTTGTTCTGAAACTCCTCGAGTCCCTGAATGGTATCTGTGAGGATTTTCAGCAAGTAATTGTACTCTCCGCTTATCCGATAACACTCCACAACTTCAGGGGACGCACGACAGAAATCCAGGAAAGGATAACAATCCCGCGTACGAAAAAGAACATAGGCTGTGCTCTGCTTGCCCAATTTGGATGGGGAGATCACGGTTCGATATTCCTCGATAACCCCCTTTTCTTCCATTCGTTTGACTCGTTCAGTAACGGCGGGCTGAGATAACCCCACCAATTTGCCTAGTTCGGTCATGGATAATCTCGCGTGATTCTCCAAGTGATACAGAATATGCTGATCTATTTCGTCCATGTAATCCACTCCTTTAAATACGTAAGATATATTCAGAAATTACCTTAAGTATATTCGCTAATTCATTATAATGCCTTTAACAAACCATGTAATACAAGATCAATCATTTATATAATAAACACAGTTATCCCGAGAAATCAAATACATCAGTTGGTGAGAGGAAGATAAACATGGGAAAAGAAGACATGACGACATTGCACACTTATGTGGATGAAGCTATTGATCGCGCTCTAAGCGAAAAAAGAATTGTAGGAACAGTTGTACAGGTTGCATTAGGAGGGGAACTGGTATATAGCCGGGCTGCTGGTTTCGCAGACAGGGAGCAAAAACGCACCATGTCGGAAAACGCTCTGTTTCGACTTGCTTCCGTAACCAAACCTATTGTCTCGACAGCAGCTCTGGCATTAATCTCACAAGGAAAGCTGAGTCTGCATGATCCGGTGACACGCTGGCTTCCTGCATTCCGGCCCAAACTTGCCAATGGTCAGGACGCTTTAATATCAGTACATCAGTTGATGACACACACCGCAGGCTTGACATACCGTTTCTTCCAAGAAGATCAGGGAACCTATGAGCTTGCAGGGGTATCGGACGGAATGGATTGGTCTGAAATGAGTCTGGAGGAGAATCTGCAAAGGCTGGCTTCTGCTCCGCTTCTGTATGAGCCAGGCAACATGTGGAGATATTCCATTGCGACAGATGTACTTGGTGCCGTTATCGAAAAGGTAACTGGGATGTCACTACGAGAAGCTGTTCAAACGCTGGTTACTCATCCACTCCACATGACCGACACTGACTTTGTTGCGGTGGATTCGGAACGATTGACAGCCGCATATGCTAATGGTTCTGAAGAACCGCGTCTCCTTCATCAGGAGTTGGAGCTGATTCCTTTTATTGAGGGTACTGCTGGCTTCCGACTGTCACCCAATCGTGTGAATCATACTTCTGCTTACTTGTCGGGCGGAGCGGGTATGGTTGGAAGTACCGGAGATTTTCTTACTTTACTTGAAGCATTGCGACTAGGAGGACAGCCTCTCCTTACAGAAGCCGTTGCGGCTGAGATGTCTACCAATCAAATCGGTGATCTCGTGATGCCATACTGGCCAGGCAGAGGGTTTGGCCTTGGTTTTACCGTACTTAAAGATCCTGTCGCAGCCGGTACACCGGAATCCCCGGGTACGTGGCGGATGGGTGGAACCTATGGTCACTCGTGGTTCGTTGATCCACAAAAAGAACTTAGTGTCGTAGCATTCACCAATACAGCACTTGAAGGAATGTCAGGCCAGTATACCACCGATATCTGTGATGCCATCTACGCGAGCATTCGTGAAGGCAAAGAGGCTGCAAGAATTTAAATACGAATAGCCACCCAATATCATTGGGCGGCTATTTATTTGGCAACGATGGTAAGACCTACTGTCTGTTACTGCTCAAATTTTTCTTTTTAAAAAGGTAGATCCCCGCAACAAGAATAAACCACACCGGCGTGACAAACAGTGCCACACGCGTGTCATCGGCCAATGCCAATACCACTAGCACAAACGCCAGGAATGCCAGGATCAAGTAGTTCGAAAACGGATATAGTGGCAGTTTGAAACGGCTGCGACTCGCCAGTTCCGGCTGAGTACGACGATATCTGAGATGACAGATGACCATGATGCCCCATACAAAGATGAAACACACGGTCGACACGCTCGTGATCAGCGTAAATACGCCTTCTGGCATGATATAGTTCAGAACAATTGCAATCAAAATAACAATCGTGGAGAAAAACAGCGCGTTGGAAGGGACTTTCCTCTTGTTCAGTCTTGCAAATGATTCAGGTGCGTTGTGATCCTTTGCCATGGAGAACACCATACGGCTTGTACTGAAAATGGCACTGTTACACGCTGACGCTGCGGAAGTCAGTACCACGAAGTTCACAATACCTGCTGCGGCTGCAATACCTACAGCGGCAAACACTTGTACAAACGGACTTTCAGTAGGCACAATGGCGTTCCACGGGTAGATACTCATAATAATCAGCAGTGCGCCAACATAGAAGAGCAGTACTCGGATCGGAATCTGGTTAATGGCTCTCGGAATAACCTTCTCCGGGTTCTCCGTTTCCCCTGCTGTGAGTCCCACCAGCTCCATGCCTACAAAGGCGAACACCACCATCTGGAACGATATGATGAATCCATGCATTCCATTCGGGAACCATCCCCCATGACTCCACAGATTGGTGAAACTTGCTGGACCCTGATCCGTCGTAAAACCTTTGAAGATCATATATAAACCTACAACAATAAGTGCCAGAATAGCCACGACTTTAATCAGGGCAAACCAGAATTCCATCTCCCCGAACAACTTGACCGTTGCCAAGTTCATGATTAGCAAAATGACCAGCGCAATTAACCCTGGCATCCATTGAGGTACATTTGGAAACCAAAACTGTGTATACAATCCAACTGCCGTAATATCAGCCATGGCAATGGAGATCCAGCAGAACCAATAGGTCCAGCCTGTAATAAATGCCGCCATATTTCCCAGGTAATCACGCACAAAATCGACAAAGGAATGATACTGCAAGTTGCTTAACAGCAGCTCCCCCAATGCACGCATGATCAGGAACAACACAACACCCGTAATAATGTAGGCCAGCAAGATGGATGGCCCTGTTAGCTGGATCGTTTTGCCTGCTCCGAGAAACAGCCCTGTACCGATCGCACCTCCGATCGCCATCAACTGCACATGCCTGTTCTTTAATCCCCTTGTTAACGTTTCTTGCTGCATGATCAACCACCACTCTCTTTCTGCAAATGCTCTCTACGATGTAAAATATTATTACTCATCATATAATAATCTGCCCAGAATACATATCCCTCTTTTATATATTTTTTTGCACAGCAAAGAGGCCACCTTTGTAAGAGGTGACCTCTTGATACGCTCGTATTTCATGCCCTGGCTTTTATGATCTTGAGTTACATCCGATCCATATTATCATCAGCCTATGTACATTCCTTTGTTATCCTCATGCCATGTCATGCTGATTATACATATCTATAGAAGTATATTAAAATATAAGCCAAGCATAGAGCGGCAACAACTAAAAAGGTAATTGCTAATGAACGTTCGTTTTTCCAAATTCGAATAGCATTAGCAACATTAATTATGAATAATGCAAGCAAGTTAATGGTACCCGAGTTTGATTGAAACGAGTTGAACACGATCATCATAAATCCTACGATCCAGATTAACAAAAACCACAGTGGAGTTTTCTGAAAAAGCTGCTTCATTATGATTTACTCCTTATATATTAAATTGGTCTATTTACAAGATATTCTTCAACAGGAATGGAAATTCCTTTATTTAGGTCATAATCCCAAATAATTAATACTATATAGATCAATTTTAAGCATCTTCACAGTAAAAAGGGCTCCCGATAAAGGTGCCCTCTGGTTGTTCAGCTATTCCTTTTGCTTATCCAATCTGTTCTGAGGATATCAATTAGTGTAATTTCATTGCCCTCTTTGTCCGTACCATTTTCAGAGAGCGCGGTGTATCAAATTTTCGATCTTAATGCATCTCGCTACAAATATGGAAGGTTCAGAAAGCACCATCTTTTTAACGAAAAGTGCTATCTAACCAGCAACTACTTTTGTTTATAAAACTCATGATACAGCTTCATTAACGCTCGTTTCTCAATCCGTGATACATAAGAACGTGAGATGCCTAGTTCCTTCGCAATTTCGCGTTGAGTTCGTTCCTCCCCGCCTGCTTCCAGGCCAAATCGACCGATTACAACTTCCTTCTCCCGATCATCCAGGATGTCTAGATTGCGATAAATTTTGCTTTTTTCAATCTTGAGCTGTACCCGATCTACAACATCATCAGCTTCTGTGCCAAGGATGTCGATTAATGTAATTTCATTGCCTTCTTTGTCCGTACCGATAGGGTCGTGCAGGGATACGTCTTTGCGTGTTTTCTTCAGGGAACGCAGATGCATAAGTATCTCGTTTTCAATACATCTCGCCGCAAATGTGGCAAGCTTCGTGCCTTTGCCTTGTTGAAAACTTTCGATCGCTTTGATCAAACCAATGGTTCCGATGGAAATCAGGTCTTCCTGATCTTCACCCGTATTGTCGAACTTCTGAGGATATGGATAATAGGAGAAGCTATTTTAAATGTTAATTAAATCAATAAACTTCCTAGGTATCAACTTTTTTTTATCATCCAGCTAAGTAGAGAACTATTCAATGTTATTCTTCAATATTAAAGCCAACTGTTCTAAACTTCTCAATAAGCTGAGTTGAAAAACCATCAATTTTTGATTTATCAATGAAGACAGTTAAATTACGCCTTGCTCTGGAACAACCAACATAAAATAATCGATACGCACTTAATACACCATAAACTTGATTCTCTTTAAAACATCTCTTAACAGTTGTAACATTAAGATTTGATAAATAATCTGTGTAAGATTTCTCACATAAAGTTTTAAAAATTAAATTATCTTTAAAGGCATCAATCAACTCTCTAGCTCTCTCAACCAGATAATTCTGATACTCCTCATGTAGCTCCTTATTTATATTAGATATTTTGAAACCAAGATGTTGATTAATATTACTAATGAACTCAACATATTCATAATAAAAACTCTCAAAATAATCAAGTGAAATATCAACTTTACACCACAAATTAAAGAATTGATACATATGAACTACAGGCGTAGAACTGCTATTCTCGGCAATAAAAAAAACTGTTTCATGGCTCTCACCCTTTACCCCATGCTGAGTTGATACATTAGGTGTTTTAAGGTAATTGACTAAAGTTTTAAATTCGCTAACCCCAACTTCCAACACGGACGAATATTCTTCACTATTAAGTATTGCATCAATAAAATCCTCTCTTGCCAAACCTGTTGACTTGAGAATAGATACAATTGATTTAATATCATAGATATCTTCTGAATCATTATATAGTCCCAAGATCAAATCCAAGTTATCTTTCAATCGATTCTTATCTTCATGTTTTAATACTACGTACGTACTCTTATCAAACATTTTGGAGTTTTTTCTTAATAATTGAATAATGGTTCCCAAGTTTCCATCGGCGTAATATTCTGAAATCTGATGTACTGCAAATAGCATCTTAATGAGAGGATCAGGGTTATCGCTTGTTTGATCTGTAAGAACATCTATAGCCCTATTTTGTTGTACAAATGAATATATTTCCATTTTATTAAATCCCCTGTATAAATTCCCACAACCGATCGAGTCAAATCTCTTCTGGTTAAGAAGGAAAAGAAGTAATGCTTCAGGATATTTCATTTTTTCTATATCAAGTCTATCAAAAATTTGATCACATATTATTACTCGGGGAGGATGATCAGATAAACCATCTAAGTTATTAGGGGATGGTTCTTGCTTGAATGAATCATTGTTATATAGTTTATTTAAAATATTTAGCACTTGTGATATCGATCTATGATTTGTCGTTAGTGCTATTGATTTATTAAGAATAGACAATTTATCTTCAAATGTCCCATCATAGTTCTTATATATCTGTTGCATCTTATCACCAAGAAAATACAATTTTGTAGAAGTTCCATATACCGCTTCGTAAAAAATCTTTAAAACAGCTGCAGATGAATCTTGGTACTCATCAATAAATATTAGTTGAAACTTTTGTGTCAGCCTTTTTTTTACAACAGGAAAGGTATCAAAAATTATTTTTGTGAATTTTATTAAATCATCATGCGACAAACCACCATAATATAGTGAGTTAAATTGGGCCTCATTATAATATAGATATCTCAGGTTTTTTTGAATGGATTCAAAATTTAGACTACCAAATTTATCAATATACTTCTGATTACTTCTATAAATATTCACATCCTCTTCAACGTTATCAATTCTCTGTTTTATATCCTCACCATAAATTTCAAAGTATATCTCAATTACTTGAGGATGAGAAAAATAGATACCAATGAAACTATTGAAAAAAGAATGAATTGTTGAAAAATAAACTTTAGAGTTTTTGGTGTCTTTTTTAAGTTCATCTGCCGCTCTATTTGTAAATGTTATGCAAAGAATATTATCTTTTGGGTGTTCAATTGTGTGATTAAAAATCATTGATTTGATTTTTGTGGTTTTCCCACTTCCAGCAGGGGCATTTACCAGATAGATATTTTCAACTATTGAACCAGCCAAGTTAGTCCCTCCTTAATATAATGGGGAAGCATTTTCTCTGTTAAATTATTCAGAATAACAGAATACATAAAGTCAGTTTTTCCGTTTGAAGTATGTTTTACAATTTCTCTCAGTGTATATTTCCCCGCTTCCTGAGGAATGGTATATTTTAAATTATCTGAATCTCGTAGTTCCTTCCATTCAGCACGTTCTTTTTCAACGATAGCATTTATATTATAATGTTGTGCAAGCATAGCCTCTTCTAATGTGCGTGCAAATTTATCTGACTTTCCTTGAAATGCTAAAAATGCGCTTCCATTAAACAGTATATTTCCATGTTTCTCCTTCCATTGGTATAGATCAGCAACTGTTGGAGAAGCATTCGGGAACTTTAGTTTGTAAAAGTTATTAATTGTTGCATTTGTCGTTTTAGAGTTCATGATAAGATCCACATTGTTAGCTGACTTTTGATAATCAATATCTGTTAATATTAAAGTTTTTATATTCATAAATTCTATTAATTTACTGTAATTATAAGCATATGCTCCACCAACCTGTACAAATGCAATATATTGCTGATTCAGGACTCGGAAATCTTCTAACAACGACAATTTTCGTATTAGCATTCTCTCAGTATCTCCCTCGTAGAGTATAACCCTATCAGCGAAGACAATATCTGAAAACCCAATTTCATAGAACCAATCGTAAAAGTTATCAAGAACAGAGTCGCTACTTAAGCTTTCTTTAAAAGAAGAAAAATCTAAAATTTCACTTTCAAATAATTTAGAAGGGCGTGCTACTCTAAGATTCCTCATATCTGTTGCTCGAACCATCTCACTCGAATGGGTTGTCACAAGTCCCTGTATTTTTTTCTCTTTATAGTAGGTTCGTAGATATTTACCAAATACATTTTGCATTTGAGGATGCATATGAGATTCTGGCTCTTCAATAACAAATAAATTTACTAATAGGGGATCTATATTACGTTTATACGTCTCTAGTTGGAGAAGAATAAAAATCATATTGCTATAACCTAAACCTTGTGATGCCTCGCCTAAAAAATGATCTTCAAGTTGGTATTTAGCATTCATTACTTGACCTATAAGAGAATTAATAGCATCTTCAGTAATATCAAGGTTAAGGACTAACCCACCCGTATTGCCACCGTTTGCTTGAGCTATTGTGCGCATAGCATCACTTAGTCCATCAACTGAAGCTTTACGAACAACCTCAGTAATATCTAACTCCTCTATAGGTTGAAGAATTTTATCTGGTAATATATCTAGTAGCGATTGCCAATCATCATTGTGACATGCTAAATCAAGTACATTTTTACTAATACTTTTTGATTGCCCGTTATTTTGATCATCAAGCGGCCTTCCAGCAATAATATTTTTATAATTAAAAAGTTTTCGGAAATCTGATATCTCCAATTCATTTCGAATTTGAAAAGTGCTATCAGTAAAATAGCATTTTTCAACAATACCAGCTGCATATGTACTAATTATTTTTTCTTTGAATAATTTAACTTTAGAAGTATCAGCGTCTCTATCATCAAGCTTTTCATATCTACTTTTTAATTTATCGAAATCAGATTCTATTGCTTGACTAAGCGACGTTCGTGTGACTTCAAAGGAATACTCAAAATATATAGAACGTTTAACTGGGTCAAAATCCATGATGTAGTCAGCAAAATTCCTGATATCATCGTTCAACTCATAATCAATCCTAAATTTAATCACAGCTGATGGAATTAGAATTGCAGGATTTGTATTTGTTGGTTCAAGTGGGTAAAGCTCATCAACTAACGATACTATTGTTTTATCCTTTTCCAAACCTTCGTCAAAATGTTTTCCAAAAATAGGATAGGCCCTTTCTGACCAGTTCTTAGATAATGTCACAGGAATATCGGTAACACAATAAGTAGATTTTCCAGCGTTGAATATATTCCCAAGTAAATCTATTATAGAAGTTTTACCACTATTATTGGCTCCAGCTAGAAGCGTAATATCATCTGTTAATGATAAAGAAGAATTCACAAATTTCCTGTAATTCTGTATTACTATCTGTTTTAAAATCATTTCAGTCTTTTCCCCCTATGTCTTAACGGATACCTTTTCATATAATTTTTTTATAAGAAGTGCTTAACACCATATTCACAATATATCTATTAGAACTAAAATTTGGTATAAAATAAAATTTAGAAAACGAAGAGAATATCCCTGAATACTCCGAGAACTTTAGGTCAACCTTTGTGCTTCTATCTTTTTAAAGTAGCTCAAAGATAACTGAGTTAAACAATAACGTACATTTCTCGTTCATAGCCGCCGCCATCATCGTCCCTACTTCCAAGCCTCACACGTAAGACTTAATACCTAGCGATACCCTCCTTTCAAATAGAACTTAACCCAAATTATAGCATAATCAAGTGTGAAATGTATAACATCCAATCATGCCGAGATAATTCTTTAGACCCATTTTGGCTCAATCTAAAATTAGTGGTTGACAGCTCCATTTCAATCTTCAATGTATTTGGGACTCCATTCAACAATTCTTTTTTTAGGCGATTAGAGATCAGATTATAGTCAACCACTAATTACGGTTTTGAGCCCCTATTTTTTGTTGTATTTTAGAATCAGGACTACCCGTCCAACGGGTGGTTTGCTCTTGGGGTATAACCCCCTGTTGCCAAACTGCGCCTAAAGACGCTAGCCTGACAGCAGGGCTGTTCAGGCTCAGTGTTATTTGTCACTTTCACTCACCAGTTAAACTGGTTTTACTTCTTTTTGCTCCGATTACTGCTGAATGGATCTTCGTATTCTTTTACACTCAGCTTATCTAACGCTTGATCATGTGCTTCTTGTTCACGAATATACTTTCTTACCGTTGCTTCATTTAGACCCACTGTACTCACATAGTACCCTTCTGCCCAAAACTTTCGATTGCCGTATTTATACTTGAGCTGGGCATGCTTCTCGAATATCATTAGTGAACTTTTTCCCTTTAGATATCCCATGAACGTGGAGACTGCCATTTTCGGTGGAATCGCTACCAACATGTGAACATGATCGGGCATCATGTGACCTTCTATAATTTCTACTCCCTTGTACTTACACAGACGTTTGAAAATTTCGATTAAATCTTTTCTCACTTGATTATAGATTTCTTTCCGTCTATACTTCGGGGTAAATACAATGTGGTATTTGCACATCCACTTTGTGTGAGCTAGGCTATAGCTCTTGTTTGCCATCGAAGACCATTCCTTTCTTTTGAGCCTGAACATCTCAATTTTATCGGAATGGTCTTGGTGGTCAAACCCTCGATCCCTCCACCCGCATAGCGGGTGGTTTTTTGTTTCGCGCGTTTCACGCACTCAACTGGCTAAAGCCATAATAAAAAAAAGTCTGTCTATTGACAGACTCCAGCAACTACTTTTGCTTATAAAACTCGTGGTACAGCTTCATTAACGCTCGCTTCTCAATCCTTGATACATAAGAACGTGAGATGCCCAGTTCCTTCGCAATTTCGCGTTGAGTTCGTTCCTCCCCGCCTGCCTCCAGGCCAAATCGACCGATTACAACTTCCTTCTCCCGATCATCCAGGATGTCTAGATTGCGATAAATTTTGCTTTTTTCAATCTTGAGCTGTACCCGATCTACAACATCATCAGCTTCTGTGCCAAGGATATCGATTAATGTAATTTCATTGCCTTCTTTATCCGTACCGATAGGGTCGTGCAGGGATACATCTTTGCGTGTTTTCTTCAGAGAACGCAGATGCATAAGTATCTCGTTTTCAATACATCTCGCCGCAAATGTGGCAAGCTTCGTACCTTTGCCTTGTTGAAAACTTTCGATGGCTTTGATCAAACCAATGGTTCCGATGGAAATCAGGTCTTCCTGATCTTCACCCGTATTATCGAACTTCTTGACGATATGCGCGACGAGGCGCAGATTGTGTTCAATGAGCAGATTGCGAGAGTGAGCATTGCCTTCAGCCATAAGGCGCAAATGTTTGGCTTCATCACCCTCAGCCAGTGGCTGGGGGAACGCATTATTTTTGACATACGAGACGAGTAACGTTAACTCTTTAATGAATAGAGCAATTGCGGTAAACAATCCGGGCACAGATGACACCTCCTGCAGTTTTACAACGATCTGGCCTGAGCACATGTGGGAACAGGGTCGATCTATTGTATGTAGGCAGAGGCCCAGAAGTGCACGTACACTTGAAAAAGGGGATGATCTTGCGAAGATTTCACAGACTCACAGAAACAATGGAGCCCACCCGCTGAAGCAGGAGAAATTCTTTTTCCACACTTTCGATAAAATACTTCTTTTCACCAAATAGGACAACATCATTCTGGGCTAATGAAACATCGCTTTTAAAATAGATCACATTGTCCGTTTCCCGGAATGCACCTTTGTAATAGAACATCCTATTTCTCTCCTTCATGTATCTACCTATGTAATTAACTACCCGCTCCATGTGGATCTGCTTCCTTCATGCTAACATATTCTCTCTCATTCATCATGTCATATTCGCACACTAACCAACATAAAGCCCCAGCCCTGTGCAGAACAGAACTGAGGCTACATATCGATATGAATTCCTGTTTCTCCTGTCGATTGCTTCAAGAAGCTAATTCAAATTAAATCACTTGAAGATTCGTTGTGAGAACTGATACAGGCCGCTGTTCCAGACAGATGGTTCGTGTCCACCTACATCCAGATAAAAGGTATGCGGAATGTTCATGCTGCTCAAGCCATTTTTGAAATTCTGGCTGACCCATAACAGACCGTCACTTGATCCACAGGAGATCCACAACAATTTGAGTTGGCTGGCTACTTGTCCCGGGTTGGAAACCAGCTGTGATACAGATTGCGTATTCGGTGCAGCCGAGAAGGCCCCTACCCAAGCGAAGGTATTCAGATTTTTCAATCCGAAGTTAAGCGATTGCCCACCACCCATGGACAGACCGGCCAACGCACGGCTATTCTTGTCTTTGTATACCGGATAATTGGCCTCGATATGAGGAATCAGATCCTTGAGCAGGTCTTGCTCAAACCGTTCAAACGCAGCCACTTTGTCCGGAGCAAAAATGTCACCGACTGGACGGTCGTCCTTCATGGCACGGCCATTCGGCATGACAACGATCATCTGGGACAGCTTGCCTTCCGAATACAGGTTGTCCAAAATGTTCTTGGGTTTCATTGCATTGACCCACTCATGCTCATCCCCGCCGATGCCGTGCAGGAGATACAAGACGTTATACTTTTTATTCGGAGAATATCCTGGCGGTGTATACACGGTCGCTTTCCGTGTATTGCCCACCGTTGTGGAGTAATAGGATATCAGATTGGTATTTCCGTGCGGAATATTGTTTCGATAGCCATCAAAACCCGGTGGTGCCGGCACCACCGGAGTATTAGCCAGAGCATTGTTTGCGTCATTGCTGGATACATTCATAGATTCATACGCTGTGTTCTGAGCACCAACCTCGCTGGAATCCGTAGCAAAAGCCATTGTTGGGGCAATCATGGCAACGATCATCGAAAGACTTAAAAGGATTGTAATACGTTTTTTCATCTCAATTTCTCCTCTCAATTTTGTCAAACTTAAGTATGCGTTTCTCGAAGTTTCACTGGATTACGCTTGATGCTGAAGTTCAACTTTTTCTAACGCGGTGAAGCAAGCTTCCTCTCAACCCAATATTGAAAGCCCTTACAACAAACGAGTTAGATCACCTCCCTTCCCTTCAGAAAAACACTGAAACATGTAGATTTTACTCTGTTTTCCCGACATAGAATTACTTATATAGTATATTTAAACTTATTTATCCATTTTTTGCAACAATATTTTCATTTCTATCGATTCAATTCAATGATCTTAGAGCATCAGAGTTTTTCTACTTTTTTTTATTCTCGAATCATAATTGAAAATTGTAAAATACTGTTGTTAAATTGAATATTTTACCTTATTATAACTTCCATAGGGGGGGTGTCTATGAACAATTTCAATAGATTCATAATATTTTTCTTCTGAGATATGCTTACGCAAAAGTTTCAACGTTTCGGCCACCAATATCTTTTGCAACTACTTTATTTTCTGGGAGGAAAATGATGATGTTCAATGTACGCTTTTCGATCAAAAAAGCATGGGCTTCATTCCTGGTTATTACATTATTGCTGCCTTTACTTGTGGGGTTATGGCCATCCAATGTCTATGCTGCATCTAACAATGAAGGAAAAATATCCATAACCGCAGATGATGAATTCACACTTTTTATAAACGGCAGACAGACGGGAAAAGGCACCGACTGGGCCAAAGCCTATACGTTCCCTGTGCCGATTCAATCTGGCATCAATGTGATTGCGGTTCAAGCGAAGGATATAGGCCTCTATGCGGGACTGCTGGCAGACCTTAGCTACGGAGATGAGAATCTGGTTACGGATTTCAACTGGAAAGTATCTGAACGATATATCGAAGGTTGGGAGCAACCCAAATTCGATGATTCGTCATGGTCACGTGCTACTGATTTCGGACGGTATGGCAGTGATCCTTGGAAACAGATTAGTGGCATGCCAGAGGAGACCAGTGCACGCTGGATCTGGGCAGGCAAGACCAATGTGGATGCTCCAGTTTCAGAAGCATATTTTCGAATCTCATTTAACGTCTCCGAAGATGGACTGGCTATTAGCAACCCCATTTCTTCTTCAGGTCAATTCGAGCAAGTCGATTATCAGTTAAAACCGACCCAACCCATGCCTGCTTCCATGGTGAAGAGACTTCCCGTGGTAAATGCCGTCTTTGAAACGGTGGAAGAGAAAGGTTCTATAGAACTTAGCACCCAAGAGGCTGACCAAATCGGTAATAGCCTAGCTCCTGGTCAGATCTTTCTCGATCAGTCCTCTGCCCGGGCTATCAAAGTTACAAGTGTCAATAGAAGCTCTGGTGGTATGCAGGTAGATTACACCACTCCGGGTGTGGAGGAATTGTTCGATTACTATGATATTCCCGAGCAGGAGGTCTCGTTCGAAGAGCGTAATATCGTCATGCCTGATCCTGAGATGGTATTGGATAGCAAGGAATGGCTTGTTCAGGAAACCCCTTCCTTGTTAGAGACCGATATAACTGACGATGCTGAAATGCGACAGTTCAACATCGACAACACGATTCAAAATGATTTAGATGCAAATATGGACACTGTTGCGGATGCAGAAACAATGGATATCGCTTCCACGGATATCGCACCCATGGATCTGAATGATGTGAACTCCATGGACATGAATGATACAAATGATATGGATCTGAATGAAATAAACTCCACGGAATTAACTGATATTAATTCAACGGATCTGAATGATGTGATTCGTGCTGCTGGAGCAGGTGATTTTGCCAATTGCAAAAAATCCGGCAATGAGTTTGTCTGTGATTTCAAGAAGGTACTTGTAAATCAACAAAATGCAAACGGTAACAAAGTGTTCGTTGAAGCAGGTGGCAAGCTCACCTTGATTGCACCCAAAGTTACGGGGAAATACGGATTTTGGGGAAAATATGATCTGAAATTTACCGCTGGTGAAAAAGCCAACATCTATATCAAAGGTGATGCCAAGTTCAAAAAAGAAGTCAAAGTTCCAATCATGGGCTTCAACATTGGTGCTGGCAATCTCGGAGCCGTATCTGTCGGCGTTTTTCTGGTCATCGGTATTGACGGCAACGTCACCTTTGAATTTCAGGTCGATCAGGGATACACGGTTACCGCGGGAGTCAAAGGGAAAACACGTGTCTTTATTCCCGTGAAGATCCAGCCTTACAGCAGTGTGAACAGATATCTTACGGTAACCCATAAAATTGAAGGACAGATCACTGCTTGGGCAGGAGCCAAAGCGGAAGTCGGTCTGAAAATTGCCGGCAAAAAAATACTTGAGGTAAGTGTTTTTGCCGGCATTGAAGGCACAGGAAAATGGACAAGCAGCAATAATGTGCCCAGTACCATGTCTCTAAAGATTGATGCTCTCGTCAAAGGAGAAGGAGCTGTATTTAATAAGTCCTTCAAACTCTTCGAGCTGCGCTGGAATTTGGTGAATCTGGTGAAAACCCCTACCAATCCGGGAACCGGACAGAACCTGGCACGAAATGCTGCCATAACGGTAACTTCCACCTATCCCGGGTATTCAGCAGCCCGAATCAATGACGGAGATCGTAACACGGCCTTGGGGGAAAGTTATAGCTGGGCCAATAACCGTAATTCCTCACTTCCCCAATATGTCGTCATTGATTTGCCGGCATCGAGTTCAATCCAGCGAATTGATCTGTACACCACCCAGGGATACCCGCTTGCCAATTATGATCTGCAATACTGGAATGGCTCAAATTGGGTGAATCTTGTACAGATTACAGGCAATCAAGAGTTAACGCGTTCACACACATTTTCAGCAGTCAGTACCTCCAAGATCCGTGTCGTAGCGAGTAAAGGTCCTTCCCATCAGCCAACCTATGTGCGAATCAATGAGCTTGAAATCTATTAAAACAGCATACCCAAAAAGCCTCAGCCCTTGGTTACACAGGATGGCTGAGGCTTTCTTGACATCTGTTTAGTGTACGGATACTGGATTAACTACCTCTACACCCTCGGGTGATGCCAGTCTGTCTTTCATCAACAGACTGATGAACAAACCCAGCAAACCCAGTGCAGCAATTACTGCAGCATACAAAGGCACTGAGATAAGTCCTGTATGCGTAATTGCATACCCACCCATATAGGCACCAGCGGCATTTCCCAGGTTAAATGCCGAATGACTTGAGGTTGTCGCAAGTAGCGGTGCTTCACGAGTCATATTCATAATCCGAATCTGAAGTCCCGGCATAATACCAAAAGCGGCAACCCCCCAGAAAAATATCGTGAGCACTGCCAGATACGGATTCTCCAGTGTCAGCGTGAGCACTGCCAGAAGAACAGCAAGGATACCAAAGTTGACGATCAGGGAAGGCATCAACTTCCAGTCTGCCAGACGGCCGCCAACCAAATTGCCCAAGGTTACACCGAAGCCAAACAACACCAGAATCCAGGTCACACTTTGCTCCGCAAAGCCACTAATATCCACAAGCATCGGCGTAATATAGGTGAAGACTGTAAACAAACTTCCGCACCCCAACGCCCCAATAAGCAGAACCAGCAACACTTGTGGACGAACCAGATTCCGAAATTGCTGTCCGAGGTTCGCTGGTGCTCCTTGCGGGAGGACGGGAATGAAACGAATGATACCAATCAACGATATGATGCCCAAGATCGTAATCGCCCCGAAGGATGACCGCCATCCAAGCTGTTGCCCGATAAATGTACCAAACGGAACGCCAATAATGTTGGCAATCGTTAGCCCCGCGAGAACAACCGATACCGCTCCTGCCCTTCTCTCGGGCGCAACAAGCCGCGTCGCCATGATTGAACCTACACCGAGGAACGTACCATGGGCAAATGCCGTTAAGATCCGTGCTGAGATTAACAACCCATAGGTGGGAACAATAACGGACAATGCGTTTCCGATAATGAAAATGCACATCAGCAGTACCAGCAATTTTTTCTGTGGAATCTTGTGTGTAAATACGGTCAAAATCGGCGCACCTACCGCTACACCAAGCGCATATCCCGTAATGAGTTGTCCTGCCTGCGGAATACTTACATTCAGGTCTGTTGCCACATTGGGCAGCAGGCCCATAATAATAAATTCAGTCATACCAATCGCAAAAGCCCCTATCGTCAGGCATAACAGGGATATTGGAAACGCCCCTCGTTTACCTGACGGTGAAAACTGTGGTTGTACTGTGTGTCCAGTCGTGCTCATAGATGTTCTCTTCTCCTGTCTCTTAATCAACGATTTTCTGTCGCCTTCAACCACAAGGCATCTGTTAGTTGTTCGAACGTTTCACGCATAGCCAGCTTGTTCCGCCAATGTGCCGGAATGCCGCTTAGCCCGTAATAAGCACCTGCGATTTGTCCGTACACCGCACCCGTGGTATCCGCATCATCACCCAGATTAACAGCTAACAACGCGCCTTCCTCAAAACTTGAGGACTTATAGAACGCCCATAGTGCTGCCTCAAGTGAACGAACCACATAACCACTGCCCTTAATTTCCGGCGGTTCTTTGCTCTGATAGGAACCCATAACAACCTCTTCAATAGCGGGCGAAAAAGCAGGTTCTTCCCTCCACTGTCTGCATGTCTCCGGCATCAGCATGACGCTCTTGTCGGCTCCACGCAGACCGGCAACAATTATGGCGGCCAGCACTTCACATGCTTCCACACTTTCCGTTGCAGCATGTGTTGTCCGGGAGCTCAGCCCGGCATAACGAACCGCCTCGTTTGGTTGATTAGCATAAGCCATCGCGACAGGTGCAAGCCTCATGATAGAGCCATTGCCCGCTGTCATCGGGTCAATTGATCCGCTGTAGGCTTCTCCAGTTATCTCAAACCTCTCCAAGGCACTTCTTGTGGCCCCGCCGATATCAAAGCAATCGCCTGTGCTGCTCATATACCCGACCTTGTACCAATTGGTGTATCTGCGCATCTGATCCGCAGGATCAAAGTCTGCCTTGCGTACCAGACTTTCTGCCATACACAGAGCCATGGATGTATCATCTGTCCATTGCCCTGCCTCCAGCCCGAATACACCGCCGCCCACGATATCCGTTACGGGTTCAAATGTGCCCGGGCTGCTGAATTCCACTGTAGTTCCCAAAGCATCACCCGCTGCAAGCCCGATGAAGCAGCCATTGAAACGGTCCTTTTGCAACATGCTTGTCTTCCTCCCTTACTCCATATACTTTCACAATCTTTCTTCCATTCTCCCACAGGGCCTGATCTGGCGTAAAGATAATAAAATCCAATAAATTCAGCTCCATTTCTTCTATTATAAAAGTGTCGAAAGCTGTTGAACGGCCAGAATAGCAAATTTTCATAAAAAAAGTTTTATTTTTTTGAGCTGTAAAAACAGTTTATTCAGTACACCGCTTACATGCAAAAGGGTTAACGGTTTGCAACGTTCATCATTTTCTGAAAACAAATCATATATGTGAAAATTTTCAATGTAAACAATCATGACGCGCTTGACCCTTCGGTTTGTCCTATGTTACGGTTTCATTAGCTTAAAACGCATATTTTTTCCCAAATTAATATTCATTTTCGGTGTATTGCGTCAACTAATATCCCGCAGGTTAATGAATGCAGGGAATGAATTTGCAGAAAATTCTCATTTTTTTTATTTCATCCCCAAACTAATTCTGAAACAGGAGGAACAAATTTATGATTAAGGCACTGGTGTTTGATTTCGACGGAACGATTATTGATACAGAGACAGCATGGTATATTGCTTTTCGTGATGCTTACAAGGAACACGGCGTAGATTTAACCCTGGAGATGTATTCACAATGCATCGGTACCAGTCTGAAAACATTTAATCCATATGAGTACCTCATCACAGATTTGAATCTTCCGATCGATCGGGAAGAGTTCAGGGAATCCGTTCAGTTGCAGCACGCTGCATTGATGAACAAAGAAAAGGTGCGTCCTGGTATTCAGGAATATCTTGAACAAGCACGTGAAGCCGGACTGAAACTCGCTGTAGCATCCAGCTCCAAACGGGAGTGGGTTGAACAACATCTGGAACAACTGAAACTGAAAGATTATTTTGAAGTCATTCGTACGGCAGATGATGTTGCAAATGTGAAGCCTGACCCGGAACTCTATACTCAAGCACTTGAAGCCCTTGGAGTAACTGCAGACGAAGCCGTAGCGATTGAGGATTCACCTAACGGCGCGCGTGCAGCTGCTGCGGCTGGTATGCACTGCGTAGTCATATCGAATACCATCACAGGAACACTGGAATTCGATATGCCTCACCAACGGCTATCTTGCTTGACTGACCTTACATTTAACGATTTGATTTCGAAGCCACTCGTCACTACCGTCTAAGGTCTGCACGAATTTCGCGATTTAATCCTTAAAGGGGGAGTTCACACATGAAAGCTGTACATTTTGGTGCGGGCAATATAGGCCGCGGTTTTATCGGTCATATGTTGTCCGCTTCCGACTACGAAGTCTGCTTTGTCGCACGTAACCCGAAGAAAATCTCCATGCTTCAAGAGAGACAGGAATATCCGATTACACTTGCCAATAGAGATCAGGACACTACGATTGTCAACAACGTGACGGCTATCAATGTGAATGAGCAGAATCTCGTTGCTGAAGAGATCGCTTCAGCCGATGTGATCACAACCGCGGTGGGTGTATCTGCACTCGGAGATATCGCCGAACCGATCGCCAAAGGCATTCAACTTCGCATGAAAAACAATAATCAGGCTCCACTGCATATTATCGCTTGCGAAAATGCCATCGGTGGTAGCACCAGGCTGAAGAAACGCATCTATCCATTTCTGGATGAACAAACTCGCAAAAAAGCCGAACGTTATGTTTCTTTCCCCAATGCAGCTGTGGACCGGATTGTTCCGGCTCAAAACCACAAAGACCCGCTGCAGGTCACTGTTGAACCTTTTTACGAATGGGTCGTTCATCGTCCAGCACTTCTGGATGGATTTAAGAAAATAGATGGCGTCCACTATGTGGATTCGCTTGAACCTTATATCGAGCGTAAAATGTTTACGGTCAACACAGGCCATTGTGTCGCCGCATACTTCGGCTATCTCGAAGGATTCAAGACGATCCGCCAGGTGATGAGTAATTCCACCCTGCGGGCCAAAGTGCGCCATGTTATGGAAGAGACCGGTCAGATGCTTATCCAGAAGCACGGATTCAACGCTCAGAAGCATAACAAATATATCGATACCATACTGGAACGCTTCGCCAATCCCAACCTGACGGATCAGGTCACCAGGGTCGGACGTTCCCCCCTTCGCAAGCTTTCGCCTCATGATCGGCTTGTTCGCCCAGCGATGCAGGCCAGTGAATTCGGAATTGAAATTCCTCATTTAACTTCTGCTATGGCGGCCGCAATGCTGTTCAATGACAAGCGCGACGAGGAAGCCATGAAGCTACAACACATGATTCGCGAAGATGGCGTCTCCTCCTTCATCCGTGAACGCATGGGAATTCCCGACGAACATCCCGTTCATCAGAATGTAATCGCCCGTTATCAAGAACTCAGAGGGCGCAAGGAATCGACTATACTAACCTGAGTAACGGATCAGGGCATGGGTTCGATCCTGCAAACTGAATAGAAGAACGGCCAAGAAGCCGGGAGGAACCTATGCAGCTGCATCGCTCCTTCCGGCTATTTGTCTATGCACGGCACGGTACATTCTATCTATATTGTAGTAACGTTAATAAAACAGCGTATCTCCTCTCTCAAGGAAACACGCTGTTTGGGGAATCTTTTTAATTTAATTTTCTACTCATTCATAATGGAATTGAGGGAGGCATATGCCATGGGCAGGAAACCTTCCGAAGGTTCACCAATAGGCGCTTGGATGTGGAAAATGAAACCATTGCCGTCCAGTTCTTTGACAATAAAGTACTCTGTTTTCTTATCATTCTGGGACATCATGTATAATCTTGCATCCTTCATCGGGCCGTTGCTGAGTTGTTCAGCCGTTAACTGCTTCACTTCTCCGGTCTCGGACAACTCTTCCTTGGCATCCATCTTCAGCGCATCCAGATTGTAATTCGCCGGCAGCTTCTCAATCTCTACCTCATAATCCGGATCAATCTTCATTGTTAATTCATGGTCTTCGGCGTCAAAAGCCATCGGTTCAAACACATAAAGTGAATAACCTTTCGCTTGTGCCAATGTCACTGGACGTTTCTCGGTCATTCCTTCTACCGTCACTTCCAGCTCTGATGTCTTCGAACGATCGGACGTTACTGTACCGCCTGCATTGGAACCGTTATTATCATCACTCGATTCAATCTTTGCAATCTCTGTAAGTACCAGCTGTTTCGTTGTTGCATCAATCGTTTTCTCTACATATTTGAAACGAACGGAATCTTCGTCATCGATATCATCCAGAGACTTCTGCAGATCTTCACTCACCTGGAATGACATCGGCTTCTCATTCACTCGAATCTCAACGGTATGCGGATCAGCCCATCCAGTCAGAATACCTTCTGCTTCTATTGCAGCACTTTCATTTGGTTGTTGCTCCGGTGCTGGTGACTGTTCTTCCGTATTATTCACTGTCGGCTGTGCAGCAGGATTACTGTTCCCACAAGCCACAAGCGAGAATCCCATAAGTAAAACCAGGAGTGATGCACTGACTTTCATTGTATTTCCTTTTCGCATATGAACACCTCCGTTAGCTTATACGCAATGATGCTTGTCCATGTTGCTTCTCATCCATTGGCTTGGCTGTATACTAGTACTTACACGGGAGACAGGCAGCTCAATCATGCAAAATGTCTGAATGGTTTCTCAGATCCTCTGCTCAGCTGGCCTGATCCATCTGTACCAGTTTGGCATTGGCTCCGTTAAACGCTTTGGTCTGGAGGTTAAATTGCTTTCGGAATTCAGCAAGCTTCGCATATTCGCTATTCCGTACCCGAATAGCTCGCTTAATCTTAACCAGATTAGGTTCTGTACTTTCTCTCATCAGATCATACAACTGCTCATCGGCACTCAGACTCAACTGATACGAAGCAACAAAATTTTCCAACGCACGTGCTCTAGCTTCATATTGATCCAGCACCTTTTCAGCCTGTGCCAACGTTTCTTCTTTTTCAAATGATAGTTCTTTCAATGAATCGCGCAGGGCCACCGTCTTCTCGTTGGTCTGTTCCATGGCCTCTTCCGCCTGTTTCAACAACGTTCTTCGTTCATGGATATGATCTGCTGCCTGATCCAGCAGTGCTTCGAGATCACTGTTTTTGTTCTTGCCTTTGTCTAAAATAGACTTGTATAACTTCATATCTTCCTGCTCATGACTGGTCAGCGTCTTCAAACTCTGATCGATCTCCTGACCGCTGAGCACCAATTGGTTTATCTGATTTGCCGCAGGCTCCTGCGGATCTCCACAACCACTCACCAGCAGAATTAGCAATACACTAACTGCCGCAAGCGCCACTTTTTTACTCGTTAGCACCAAAGTCCTTCCTCTCTTGCATCATCTTGTTGTTATATTACAAGCGGGTATCTCCGCTAAAATTGGCTACCCAGTGTGCATCCGGATCGTATACTTCGAACTCGTAACCCCGATCTTCGAGTAACTTCAGAATGCGTGGTAAAGCCTGAACCGTCTGCTCCCGCTCATGCATCAGAATCACTTCCTTATCCCGATGTACACTTTTGCTCACCCGGGCCACAATCTTGTCCGGCTGACCGGGAAGATTCCAATCGAGTGAATCTGTCGTCCAGTCCCACATTTTGAATCCGGCCGCCGCAATGTCACCTCTAAACTTTTCACCGATCTGTGGACTGCTGCCATAAGGTGCACGAATCAGATGAGGTGTAAAACCAATCAGGTCCTGCACCATCTTCTGCTCTTTCTTGAACTCTTTCACAAAGTTTGCCGAGTTGCCGCTCTTATACAGCTTTTTATAGTTATGCGTCATGCTGTGGAGTCCAGGATAACTGCCTTCTTTCAACAGCCGTTTCACTGCTTCTGGATGCTGATTCAACTGACGTCCGATCATGAAAAAGGTAGCCTTCGCCTCATGCTGCTTCAATATATCCAGCAGTTGTTCTGTATATTCAGTTGGCCCATCATCAAACGTTATGTATGCCAATTTGCGAACCTGGCCCTGGAACCGTGCCGGCTCCTCCTTCGCATCCGGAGTAACTTGTATCATGCCGAGCTTGGCCGGCTGTTCGATTACAGTAATCGGAGGCGGCGCCACAACGCTTTTGATCCAATGCGTCATGCCAAAGAATATATATGTAATACCGGTAACGAACAGTACCAGGAGCATTAGAGCTATGATTACCCTTCCATACCGGATTTTTCTTCGTTTATGTGTTTTCGTGCGACTTGTGCTAGGCGGAATACTGCCACGTTCTCCCGCTCTCTCTTGTTGAACTCTCACTGTCATGCCACTTCCTTACTTTCATTTTTTCCCGATTATTGGTATATTATCTCGTTTCATGTCTCTATATAGAAGATTAATAGAAAAATGGATCGGGAGAATGACAGAAAAGTTACAAGCCCGGTTACAATCTACTTATCTCTTCATTCTCTTTATCTTTCCTGCGGTTGTCTTCTCCTGTATAATGAAGTGATTTACGCTATCAGACTTCAAGAAGGAGCTACACCCATGACAAGCTTGAACCGTGCCGGCAGATCCATCTATCTGTTATTCTTTGTCGGCATTATTGCCATTTCTTTTTCTTCGATCTTTGTACGCTGGTCTACCGCAGATGTTGCGGTCATTGCCATGTACCGTCTTTTTCTCACCAACCTGCTAATGCTCCCGTTTGTCTGGAAATACAGACATGAGATGATGCGGCTGAGCTTACGGCAGTGGGGCTTGCTGCTTGCATCCGGTGTGATGCTGGCCCTTCATTTTCTGCTCTGGATGGGTTCGCTGCGGCTCACCAGTGTTGCCAGTTCCACAGTTATTCTCGCGCTGGAGCCTATACTGATTCTTGCCGGTTCGGTATGGCTGTTCAAAGCCAAAATTAACCGCATGATGATCATCGGCATGGGCATCGCCCTGCTTGGATCAATCGTCATTGGCGCAGGAGATTTCCAGTTGGCAGGTACTGCCCTGCAAGGTGATGTCCTGTCTTTACTTGGCACAATCGCAGTCGCCGTTCATATGCTGCTGGGTCAATTTTTGCGAGCGGGACTTAGTGCATTTTCGTATAACTTCTGGGTTTTCTTCGTAGCTGCTTGCACGCTGGCGGTATATAATCTGATCATGGGCCACCCGTTCGGGGGTTACGCTGCGTCAGAGTGGGGAATCTTCCTGCTGCTCGCCATTGTGCCGACAATCTTCGGACATTATCTCTTCAACTGGCTGCTTCAATATATGAATGCCACGACGGTATCCATGGGCGTACTTGGGGAACCCGTATTCTCTTCATTACTGGCCTGGATGCTGCTCGGCGAATCCCTCAGTGCATTACAGATGTCTGCCGGGGTTGTCATTATATTCGGGGTATGGATTTTCATTCGATATGGCAAAACCAAACCTCAACCCATTCCTGCTGATGCTCCTATCGCTGGCAAAGGGCCTGTTGAACCTACCACGGTATAACGTATTTTTTCTTAATGCATAGTAATAAACGACTCTACCACTCTCATAAGGCGGTGTATTTTGATGAAAAATATTGTATCCATGCGCTGGCTGCTCGCCAGAATGTATGAACCGGATGTAGTTATTGCAGATTGCCGATTCTTGCTCGGTCAGCCGGAGACTGGAAGACAAGCCTATGAAGCTGGACATATTCCAGGAGCTGTCTATCTCGATTTGGAAAAAGATCTGTCCGCTCCTGTGTCTTCGCACGGAGGACGTCACCCACTTCCTGATCCGGCTGTGCTCGCAAGTCGTCTCTCCAAAGCTGGCATCGGCTCCAATAGTCGTATTGTTGCTTATGACGATCAAGGCGGGATGAATGCATCTCGGCTATGGTGGCTGCTTCGCTATATCGGTCATGAACAGGTGTATATCATGGACGAAGGTTTCTCCGCTTGGAAAAACGCCAAATTCCCAGTGACCGCGGATGTGCCAGTTCAGATCCCGGCTTCTTTTGAGGTGAATGTGCAGCCAGCCATGCTGGCAAGTGTTGAGGATGTTCAGCAGACTTCGGCAAATGGCAGTGCCGTGCTAATTGACTCCCGTGATGCTCGCCGTTATGCGGGTCTGGAGGAACCGATTGATGCCAAGGCTGGACATATTCCGGGTGCGGTGAATTATTTTTGGAAAGATGTGTTGGATTGGGATGGACGTTGGACAGATACTGGGGTGTTAGAAGAGCGTTTCAGTAAGCTGGACAAGGATGGTGCGATTATCGTGTATTGCGGCTCTGGCGTATCAGCCTGCCCGAACGTGATTGCACTGGAAGAAGCGGGATATACAAATGTGAAGTTGTATTCTGGAAGTTGGAGCGACTGGATCAGTTATGATGAGAATCCGGTGGCTACCGGGGAAAATTAAGAATGTAACGAGGGTGCACATTATCTCAAAGAGGAATACATCGCTAGGTGGCTTATCTGCCCCGGCGATGTATTTTTCTATGTTCGGAGTCAACATCAATTCAACAACACAACCCAGTCAGTATTTAAAAGCACACAGAAGTAGACATCAAGTGGCAGCTTTTTTTGATTCATGATAACGGAAAAAACCGTGATGGATATCTGTCCACCACGGTTGAATAATGAAATCTATTATTGTTTTTTACTCAACGATACATTAGCTGTTAACGTCTTGTCGATCGTCGTCCAGTTTACATAAGCACCTAGTATTTCATTAATAACAGAAACCGGAACTACGGTTTCGCCATTTAAAAGCTTTGGTACGTTACTATTGAACACTAGTTTATCGTTAATTGAATACACATCTGAACCAATTTGAGCACTTATATTTTTCGTACCTAATTTGATTTGCGTTGTACGCGTCTTATTATCCCACACTACTGTACCGCCCAATAGCTCGGAAATTGTTCGAATCGGTACGTAGAACTCATTGTTATGAACAACCGGTTTGATTAACGTACCACCTACGTTCATTGTAACGTCAACATATTCAAGGAAATCGGTTTTTCGAATGAGTCCATGAACCCCTTTAGTTCGGTCTACGACCTGAGATACTTCATAATCCGTTGCGGCCGATAGGTACGCATAAGCTACACTCCTATCCATATCAAGCTTATCAGATAAGAATTGAATCGATTCACGTACTGATTCTTTCATTGCTTCATCCAAATCAGGGTCCAGTCCAATTGGAATCCAATAATCCTCTGTTTCAGCAAAGGGTTGCGTGAATTCTCCACTATGTGGTAGTGATGGATCACCTTTCTTTAACACCGTTAACCGAACTGTCCCCCTTAAGGAAGCTTCCAATGCAGTTAACGCTACTTCTCCATCTCCTTGAGCAAAGTGTGGATCTCCAGTATAGAATAGCCCGCCTTTAACTTGAATCGGATAATAAATAGTTGCACCAACACCCAACTCGTTAATATCCATATTCCCTCCTGTTTCAATAGGTGGGATAGAACTCACAACTTCACTGGTATTTGGTGCAACCCCCATAACACCTAGAAACGGGTTAATTGGAAAACGTACATTTTTGCCAGCTTTTGTTGGTAATACTCCATACCAATTGCCGTTGATTTCTTCAATAGGCGTAAATATAGATACATTATTATATAATTCCGGTTTTGTTGCGCTAGCTCCCTCTTGTGGGCCTGTATTTTCTGGAAATTCGTTAGGAAGGGCACCTTTACCATGGCGGTTAGAAATGACACCATACGGAACTCGAGTTTGCAACGAAAGGACTTCTACTTTAAGAACATCTCCCGGCTCCGCTCCCTCAACCGCTACTGGCCCAGTGATAATATGAGGTCCGTCTTTTACATAATCATGCTTAATCTCAGAAGCCGCAATCACCTTCGCATCATCCAATACTCCATCGGGTGAGATACCGAATTTGCCGAAGTACTCCACTGGATTTCTCCCTTGATCCTCTATCAGTCCCTCATGCGATACCGTATCAAATGTTACAGCACTTCCCGATGGTACAGTAAGAATCGGAGAGCTGTCTCGATTAGGCAGTGATCCCCAGCGAATGTTCTCAATCGCAGACGTTACATAATAATCACCTTCTACCTTATCGATAGTTGTTGGTTGCAGTGGCATACTAAAGCCCACTGAAGGTAGAGCAAATGTAAACATACTTATAATCCCTACTGAAACTCCAAATTTCCTAATCGTTCGGTTAATAAACATTACGCTCCCCCTCTATACTATGTAATATTTTCTAACACAAATAAACACTAACATATAAATACATTTACAACAATATTTTTTTTGTTAACAAACATAACATTAACGAGCTACATATCAAGAAAAACTTATAAATATAAATAATATGTAAGTATACTTACCATTTATAAGTCATATAAAACTTAAATACATTTAGTAAACTTAAGGATCCTTCTTCAGAGATTTGAACAAATGAAATAAGTTTTAGGAAAATTATGTATGTATTTCATGTTTCTGAACCCGCCGCAGGAATACTACTGCACTCCGGTTCAGGCTTAATCACCTGTCCGCACGTGATTGCACTGGAAAAAGCGGGATACTCAAATGTGAAGTTGTATTCCGGAAGCTGGAGTTACTGGATTAGTTATGAGGAGAATCCGGTGGGAACTGTGGGAGAGGTTTAAGTTACGATCTATAGGGAATACAAAAGAACCAATTGACATAAAAAATACCGCCTGTAGTAAATTCAGGCGGTATTTTGCTTCAGGATGTCTGAATGGATGGGCTGATTTTCTCTTCAATATTATCTATTAGGTGGCAGTGATTGCTCCCCTAGATGATCTTCTGTTACCAAGTGTACTTCTTAAAAAACGTTTCTAAAATAGATATGAACATGTAACGTGAACTAAACTACATAAAAAAAACTTCATTCCTCACGAAGAAATGGTACTATAAGGAAATAGAGTACCTACTAAAGTCCTAAGGAGAGATATTACTTGGTAAAAAACAATTCGTTAAAGAAATTTATAGTGATCGTATTCACTATAGCATTGCTATCATTACTCCTAGATTCTATTTCACCTAGATTTGCTGAAGCTAAATGTACATACGTAAGTGGTTATACTAAGAAAAATGGAACGAGAGTGAGTGGATACTATAGAGGCTGTGGGACAACAGATAATAACTCTAGTTATAAACCTTACGTACCTACGTACACTCAAGATAATAATTATTTCGGCTTGTCAAATACAGTCAATCTGTACAAAGGAAATAATTATGTAGGAAATGCTGAGATTGAAAATCTCGTATATGTAAACGGATATTACCGAAAAGATGGTACCTATGTTAGACCACACTACAGAACGCATCCTAATAATTATATCAATGACAACTTTAGTTATCTCGGGATTTCGTCACTAGTCCCACATACAAAGTATCCAAGTTTCATCTTTAATACTAATCAAGACATATCTCTGAAAGAAAGCTACTTACTATATAGTCTTGCTGAACATAATTTAAACCAGAGTCAACTCAAAACATTAAAAAACTACGCTGAAAATCTTAATGAAGTGGAGTTAAACAAAGAACTTGAACAGAAATCAATTATCGCTGGCAAGCAATTCTACACTTCTCTGGGTTATGATGATACCACAGCTTACAACAAGACTCGATTTGATCTCTCTGGGAACCTATCTATTGAGGATTACCTCTTTAATGTAACTTACAACTTTAATCCAAGTTCCAAAGAAGTATTTGGTGATTTTCCAATGTTAGAAACCTATGCATACCTTTTAAATGAATCTCGGACTGATTTAAATCTACGTGAAGTCACTAAAAAATATGGTAAAAGGTTTTATACATTTGTTGGTGCTGATAATTTAACTATAGAGAATCAAATTGAAATGGATTTAATTCAACCATTTGAGACTAATCCATCTTCAATTCCTCTTATGCCCCCAACAGAAACGAAAAAACAGTCAATCAAATCATATCTAATGAGTGAAAGTACACATCACGGCATAATTTTCAACTCTCAAGTATCTTTTGATATAATAAATTATCAAAACTCTTTAGAATCCCTGTATAACGGTTCCAGTAGTAACTTTACTTTTTCTCTCTCAGAAGGTATTAAATTTTATACTAAGCATGGCTTAAATGTAGAAGGTGCACGAAATCAAACTATAAAGGACATTAACATCATTTTGGCGAGTTAAGCAACTCACAATCTAAGAATCCGGTGGCTACCGGGGAAAAATAAAGACTAAGAGCCCACGTTTTGCGTGGGCTTCTTTGTGCTTTCATTATATCCATACATTTTAGGTGCTTACATCTCCGACTTCTGTAACGTTTAGATTCAGCTTATGTTTTCGGCATACTTCGTAAAAATCTTTTGAAACAATGGGTTTGAAGATATTTATATAATCCAGCATAAAAAATTCATGCTCGCCAATTCGCTCTTCATGAAGGCAGATTTGAGATACAACTTTGACGATCTTACGTGGAGGCTGTTGTACAGATGCAGCAATGACCGCTTTGCGCCCATATTCCGAAAGTTCATAATCAAAAACATCCAAACGATCAAGCTGATGTGCAGTCCAATAGGTTTTTTCAACCGCACGACCGTCGTGGTAACACACCGTTGTCGGAATAAACTGTGTGTTTGTTTTCGTTTCCTCCAACAGCGTTTTAAAACGATCTGATACGTGTCTCGTTCCTGTGATCGTCTCAAAATAATCTACGTTCAGGTTGCGCACCGTAGACAGTAACTCAACCTCTGCCATTGTCCCCTCTGGCAACGGATTCTTTATCGCCAAATAATTCATATCTAATTGGGGAGTGAAGGTTGTTCCGCCACTAATAAACCCTCTACGTGGGTATTGAGATTCCAGAAAATAATAGTTCAAAGAATGATGTCTCCTTCCGAATGAAGTACATTTTAATCAATTATACGGGTCAAATAGCGATAAATAAAACACCATGACAAGTTAGATTCATCTTTTGTTGGTGTACTTTTTTATTTTTTATAGACTACATAGAGGCCCACATCGAACGATGCGGACCTTCGTTAGGGTTATATTGTTTTAATGAATCTAGCACACGCTATTTGCTCTCATTAGCACAAGTTTAAATTCTAACGAATCCCAGAGACGTTATTTCGTCAGTTCGGTCCATTTTTAAGGTGTTGACACCGTTTTATGACGGAATAGCGTTACTGAGGTTTGTTAAACCTTGTAGTCTTTCATAATCCACCATTTAAGATGTGCTAGATTCGTTAACGCATGGAACGAGGGGGAATCGGAAGGAGTGAAGTCCCTCCTTCCTTTGCATAGTTATATGGCGAATATCCATTATTTTAATAGATGCCTTGTTCCATAATAAAAGATGTTCATTGAAATGTAAGATGGCTTCCCAGCTCCTTAAAATCATTGGTCATATATTAGTCAATAGAGAGTCAACTTGCATGCAAAATAGGGGCCGGATCACCCACTAACGTGAGTACCCGACCCCTTGCTTTGATATACATATGAATATACAGACCTTAATCAACACTTTAACAGATCAAAAAGAAACAGTCTATATTTTTGGGAAAATGTTCTATATATTTAGGTTGCTGGCCGGCAAAATACAGTTGAAACGGAGCTTAAGTCGATGATGTCCAACAACCATCTTACTCGTGAAGAATTACAGGATTATGTGCAACATGTATTTGGTGCCAGTTACCTCATAACGCAGAGCGCAAGAATACATGGAGGCGCACAAAAAGTCATTTACAAAATTGACTGCACGAATGGTTTCACTTGTATGCTGTACGTTTGGGATATTTCCAGCAACTATTTTCAGGAAGAGATCTTGAATGAACCCACTTTCCACAGTTCCTATGGCAGCGAACTTTTCTCTTTGAATACTCGCTTTCTCGCTCAACATGGAATTCGAACACCAATCTTGTATGATCTAAATAACGATAGAGACCAGCGCTCTTATGATTTTGCTCTTGTTGAGTATGTGGATGGACAGAAAGCCGAAGCATATTTTCAGCATAAAAATCACAAAGATCGGGATGAGTTGTTTCAACGGATCAGGGATATGTTGTCTAATATGCATAACATCCAAAGAAACGTTTATGGAAGCGCCAACGATAACAACAAAAAGGCTGGGCCTTGCTACCAAGTTCAGCGGTTGGATGCCGAAACAGCCTTATCCTATGCATCCAAACACATGACAGATATAAGGAAAAATGACGAAAGGTTGCTTGAGAAACTTTGCGAATTGGAAGCAGCAATTCAACCCAGAGATCTCTATAGTTTCATTCATGGAGAGTTAGGTCCGGATCATATATGGATAGATCATGCTATGCAACCATGCCTTATTGATATTGAGGGTGCAGGATTCTTCGATCTCGAACATGAGCATAGCTTTCTGGAGTTTCGATTTGGAGACTTTTATCACTACTTAAAAAATAATGATCTCGACCCGGAGCGGATGACATTTTATCGATTTTGCCATCATTTGTCCTTGATATCAGGAGGACTGAAACTGCTTCACAGACAATTCCCCGATCAGCAATTCGCAAGAGGCCTCGCGGAGTATCATGCCAGATGTGCAGTTCAGATGCTTTCATGAATATGGATATAAGCCTGGAAGGAGATTTGAGCATGGAGTTTATTCACGAAGATGAAAAACTTGCAGTGAGCGTTATTCAAGCCATTCACACTGGAGATATTCCAACGTTAGAGCAACTGCTGGCAGAGAATCCGGGATTGGCAAACATAAGAATATTGGAAAGAAAGCCTGACAACGTAGATGCATACTCCAGGATCTCTCGAACGCTGCTGCACGTGGTGACGGATTGGCCGGGGCACTTCCCTAATGGAGCGGATGCCGTGCGAGTATTGACCAAGTTCGGTGCGGAAGTGAACGCTCCTTTTGTCGGTCCAAACATCGAGACACCTTTACATTGGGCTGCAAGCTCCAATGATGTTCAAGTGCTTGATGCCCTTCTTGATGCTGGCGCAGACATTGAAACGCCTGGCGCGGTGATCGCCGGTGGCACGCCGCTGGATGATGCTATTGCTTTTGCACAATGGGATGCAGCACGGCGCTTGGTTGAGCGCGGCGCGATCTTTGCCCTTTGGCATGCGGCCGCCCTTGGAGATATTCACGCTATACAAGAACATTTTAAAGGGGCCCAACTCCCGGGAAGTTATCCTTGGGGAACAAGCACTTCCCCTTCTCCTCCCGATGCAGTAACCGTTGCCTTCTGGTGTGCTTGCCATGGAGGTCAAAGAGAAACAGCCGAATGCCTGCTTGACCAAGGCGCCGAACTGAACTGGATAGCCACCTGGGATGGAATGACTCCACTGGATACAGCAAAACGTAATTTTTCAGCTGAGCTGATCCCGTGGCTTGAAAGTCAAGGTGCCAAATCCGCTAGCGAGATTCACATGTAGATGAATAGCTAGCATGGAATTGCCAATCGCCAGCGACTTAGTTATGAGGAGAATCCGGTGGCTACTGGTGAAGTTTAGAGGACTCCAACAAATAAACACAATGAAAAGGACATCGCCACTTGAGCGATGTCCTTTTCATTGTGTGGTGATTCTAAAACCGTGAGAGGCGACAAGGGTCTAATTCATTTCTTGATTTGCCATCAATAATTTCACTTGCAGCCAGATTCGCAATCAGCGGCGCCAGCGTAATTGCAGAATGCATTACCGTCAGATAAAGTCCATTCATGTGATCATGGAAGCCCACAATCGGATAACCGTCTTCAGGCATGGGTCTCCATCCAACCTTTATGCTCTCCAGTTCCAGTTGATTTCCGTGCTTGAGACTGCGACGCAATGTATCGTAAGCTCGCTTACCGACCGCCTGTGGTCCGTTTTCCTCCGACTCGTCGATATAATCTTCCGCAGCCAGCAGCGTATAATCTGTCAGTTGACGCGCTTCAAATTGCGCATTGGAGATTAATGTGTGTATCCGTTTATTAGCAGTTTTCATCCGAATCAGAATTGAAGGTGACGAAGTTACCGGCACGTGACAACCTAACGGGTTACAAAGTTCGGGTGTACCTGTTCCTGCGGCCAATACCACAACATCCGACTCCACAAAACCCTTGGACGTATGAACACCAACCAGACGGGAACCCTCTTGCTTCAGCTGTGTAACGTTGGTGTCGAACTGAATCTTTGCTCCGTACTCTTGCGCTTTGCTCAACAACAGCTCCGTTACCGCTATAGGGTCCACCGCACCTTCTTCGCTGACAAACATGGCTTCATCCGGATATTCCTTCAGATTGGGCTCCAATGCCTCAAGCTGCTCCCGGTTTAATTTTTGAAAGTGTTGCTCCCTTAGAGGCGGAGTGTCCCAAGTTAGCGCGCCATGCCAATGAATTTTCAGTTCGGACAACTCTTGCTGAAGTGTGTGATACTCTTCCACAGCTGCATCGTACAAATGCCAGTATTCAGGAGCCACTCTATGCGTCGTATGTATCCAGGCAAATGATTTTTCCGTGACTTCACGCGCCGCGGCTGAGTGGCGTTCAATAACAGTTACATCTTGATTTCGTTTGGCTAGATGATAGGCCATACACGCCCCAACAATCCCTGCACCAATGATCACAATTTTTTGTTTATTCAAAACTAACTCTCCCTTGTCACCCTATCACCCCAAGGAATCGATTTTCCGAGGTTCGGATGGGTGTGCTCCTTTTTCGTCTTCTTCGCTGTACAGCTTCTCCATATGCTGCATATGGCCGGCTCCCCAGTCGCTCATTGTCTGGAGCACAGGTTTCATGAGCTGTCCGTACTCCGTAATCGAGTATTCGACCTTAGGGGGAATTTGAGCATATACTTCGCGATGTACAATATCGTGATACTCCAGTTCTTTTAACTGCTGGGTCAGCATTTTTTTTGAAATATCTGGAATGGCTTTTTGTAATTCGCTGAACCGCATTGTACCGTTGCTCAGCAGTCGTAGAAGAATCAAAGATTTCCATTTACCCGTAAGGATATCCAAGGCCGTTCCGAATTTACAATATACCGTCATTCTTATTCCTCACTTTCTGACCATACCCGGGTATACTTTTGGTTACCTGGTTAGGTTTAAGTGCCTACTTCCAGATTGGGCCTTCTCACTTTAGTATAGAGGCAGATATTAAAATCGAGCAAGTGAGGGGATAAGAAAGATGAATGTAACGTTATGGATCGTACAACTTATATTGGCGCTAGGTTTCATATATTCAGGATGGATGAAAACCATTCGTATCGAGTCGTCAAAAAAGACCTGGGCCTGGGTTAATGATGTGCCAAAAAGTCTAGTTATTTGGATCGGTATCGCGGAGCTACTAGGAGCGCTGGGCCTTGTTTTGCCTTGGGCACTGAACATCACTCCGGTGCTTACGCCGATCGCCGCAATCGCTTTGGCTACGGTCACACTGCTTGGAATGCTGTTTCATGTTTCGCGTAAAGAGTACCGGGAGCTCGGCGTAAATATCTTTTTTATAGTTCTTGCGTTGATCGTAGCCTTTGGAAGACTATAAACATCGCACTAAGTAAACCTTCATGGTCCGCTATGGCTCAGACGTCTCGGCTTGCCCTAACGGATGTGATCACACTGGAAGAAGCGGGTCACACAAATATGAAGTTGTATTCCGAAAGTTGGAGCGACTAGATCAATATAAGGAGAATCCAGTGCTACCGGGAAAACATATTGAAAGGTGACAAAAAGCCCGCCAGGAAGGCGGGCGAATATGACCAGATTTATTTTCACTTTCCATCAAGCCCAATTTTATACACATCTCCTTTTGGAAAGGTTAGGAATGCAAGACTGTTTCCAACTTGTCCTAAGAAGCGGTCATAATAATCTAAAGAAGCAAATTTATTCTTCTTACCTGTATAGCGATTATAAACATAAATAATACTTTTAGTATTGCCTACTTTGTCTATCGTATTTTTTCGGTAATAGAACTTATTATTCAAGTATGCTAAAGGATGAATATAACCATCTGATGCAAATGTCTTTTTTCTGGCTCCATCCAACTCTGCAAAGACACCTCTGGAACTATACCCTCCATCTATCATCTCAGAAAAAAACAACACATTACCATAAAATTTGTATACTGACACACCTTTTGAGGATAATGATTTAGTCGCGGTACCATCTTTTTTCATACGATAAAACAAGTCTGTATGCCGCTCCGTATAGTATACATACTCTTTATTAATCTCAAAATTATAAAAAGGAGATACAGGCAAAATAATCTGTTTCTTCGTACCATCTGTCTTCATTGAGCCATAAGACAAATCATCGTACAAATTACCGTTGTATTCACTTTTCACAAAGTAAATCGTATCTCCAGCAACATCAAAACTTGCAAAATTATCATCTCGGGATACGTAAGCGAATGCCGAACCATCTGTTTTAATCTTAGCGATAGAATAATGATCTTCTTCTTCCTCTACTAAAAAATAAATCCAATTCCCAATAATTTTTTGCTGTGAAGCTTGCTTATTATAAATAGATTTCGTTGTGCTTTTTTTGCCTGTAAACGTTGTGAAATTAATACCCACCATTCTTCCGTTGTCGTTATAACCCTCCCATATTAAAGAATTTCCAGAAGTTCCTGCACCATATGCAGGTACCACTCCAAATAACATGATCATACCTAATAGTGCTATTAACAATATTTTTCCCATCTTGGCTCTCCCTAAAATATGTATTTTTATACATCTGTTATTATAGATCGTTTTTCACCTGCAACACAATTCATTTAGACTTCGGAATAGGTATATCGCATTGCAGCAGCTGTATTTCAGTTTTTTTTCAAGAAGCCACTAATATTATTATATAATAACCTCACCACATAAAAGGCTGGCTTCAACAGCTCATGAAAGGAAGACAACTCTCTATTGAAAGCAACCTTGAATGTACAAGAACACATACTCATCTGGAATTGTGCATCGCTCAAAATCATGGATGTACGACATATTGTCATACAGGCCGACGAGTGCGTACGTCCTTACCTGTTCCCTGCCAGCGCCTTTTTGTACGTAACGAATGGCAATGCAACCGTGATCTTAGATGGAAATGAGCATGCTACCAAACCATTTTATATGCTTCATGGGGGCAAAAACACCCGTCTGGACATCATCCTAACGGACGAATCCTTTCATTATTACCTGATTTTCTACAAAGCCTCCTTACCGCTATCTGGCAAGCAGCATACACTTCAACAACCGGATCAACCATTGCCATTCCACCTCCAGTACGGTTTTATTCCATATCATCCTGCCATCCTCTACGAAATCACTGAGCGAATGCTGGGCGAGTGGAATAAACCGGGACGCTTGGAGCGACTCCATACCAAAACACTATTCTATCAATTTGTATATGAATTGCTCAGACAAATGGATCAACAGCAGGTAAGCATTGTTAGGCCTAACCTTGCTTCTCAGCTTATTCGCTATATGCAGGAGCACTACGCCAAGCCGATGACGCGGGAAACCCTCGCTCATACATTCCATTACAGCGTCCCTTATCTGTCCAAGTACTTCCGACGTGAAACTGGCGCAAGTCTAATCGATTACTTAATCGGTATTAGGATGAACAAAGCAGTAACGCTGCTGCAAAAGACCGAGTTATCTCTGCAAGAAGTCGCTGCAAGCGTCGGATATGCTGATGTATCCTATTTTATAAGAATGTTCAAAAAACATACGGGAGTCACACCAAAGCAATTCAAGGATGAGTCCGGACAAGTGACAAAAGGTTCTTATCGTCCTATCCTTAGGCTTCGATCATCCATTGCTCCGCGTAAACTCCGTCGTTATATTGATATCAGAAATGATAATCATTATCAACATAGCGAAAAAGGAGATTTACGGATGTATAGAAGCAAACTACCTGTAGGAATTACCCTACTGTTGTGCCTAACTCTATTGGTTAGCGCATGTTCCAGGCCAGCAAACACGAATGGAAGCACTGGCAGTACGCAAAGTCCAACTGTAGGTGCAGAGAGTAATATCAATAACACCACAAACGGAAGCTCGGAGATGGTAACCTATTCTGCGGTTAACGGTGAAGTACAAATCCCAAAAAAACCTCAAAGGGTAGTAATGGTTGCAGGAGCCTTTACCGGTCATTTGCTAGCTCTTGGCCTTAAGCCTGTTGGAACTGGTGATGAGTCCTTTAACAGTTATACAGAAGGAAAGCTCGATGACGTTGTCAACATCGGTAACGATGTACCCTACGAGAAAATCATGGAGTTGCAACCGGATTTAATTGTCGTTTGGAATGACCCTGAAACGATCGAAAAACTGTCCAAAATTGCGCCGACCGTCGCTGTTGAATATGGAATACCTCTACGGGAGCAATTGATGGATTTTGGCAAGATGACTGGTAGAGAAGAGCAAGCGAAGGCCTGGATCGCAGAGTGGGATGCTAAGATCGCTGAATATAAACCACTCGTGGAGCAAGCGGTAGGTGATCGCACGGTTTCGATTTTTGATACGGGAAGTGCCAAAGAATTTTATGCCTACGGGAGCTTTGGTAGAGGTGGAGATATTATTTATGGCGAGTTTGACCTGAAGGCACCGCCGATCATTCAGAAGGAAGCCATCGATAGCGGCAAAGGTTGGGCCAAGTTATCACTTGAATTGTTACCACAATATGCAGGAGATTATATCTTTGTAAGTGGATGGACAGGTGATGAGAGTGGAGATTCCGTTTTTGAAGGTCCTATCTGGGATAACCTCCCTGCTGTCCAGAATAATCACGTTTATCGCGAGGAAAGCCATGGCTTCGTGTTTAGTGACCCAATTTCGTTGGAAGCCCAACTTAAATTTGTCGTAGACAGCCTAACCAAAACAGAGTGAAATTGAGTAGGCCACGGTATGTACGAGGCGAGGAGCAATCCTCGTCTTTTTATGTTTTTGTATAGTCCTTATCTTTCATTTGAAGAGAGTTTGAAAACAAAAGCACACACATAAACAGGGACCTCTCACCATGTTGGCAAGAGTCCCTGTCTTTAAACTTGTTATATAGCCCATTTTCCGTTAAGTGATGGTAAGGCCCCCACTTGCATATCCGGCTACCGTTGTAGCCACATCAATTCCGGCTGTTACTGATGCTGAGAACACCATAAGCAGGCGGTCACCGGCAGATACCGGAATACTCAGTCCTGTAGTCACCCCGCTGGATATTGTGCCCAGTGCCAAAATGCCGGTCAGTGGAGGAGCTAAGGTTACCAATGCACCCGGTACAGCTGTAAAGGAGTTATTAGGTGTAGTGGATCGGAATAATTGTGCAGTTAAGGTTACTGTAGATCCAACCAAACTAAGTCCGGCTGTTGTGCTGAAATAAGCGGCCAGTGAAGTAATCGTTCCTGCACGCGATGCTGAGAAAGCAAAGTTAAGCAATGTGCCTGCAGCGCCTGTGAGATCAATAATTCCTCCGTTAACACTTACTCCGGTAGAACTGTTACCAAAACCAACTAAACTGGAAGTATTCAAAAGTCCACCCAAAACTGTAGTCAACACAACGGGAAGTCCTGATGCATAAGGAATAATTGTTCCAGAACCACTCGCACCCGTAGCCCCGGTTGTACCTGTTGCTCCGGTTACTCCCGTTGTACCTGGTGCGCCTGTTGCTCCTGTTGTACCTGCCGTGCCTGTTGCTCCCGTTACTCCCGTTGTACCTGCTGCGCCTGTCGCACCTGTTACACCCGTTGTACCTGGCGTGCCTGTCGCTCCCGTTACTCCGGTTGTACCTGCTGTGCCTGTCGCTCCGGTTACTCCGGTTGTACCTGATGCGCCTGTCGCTCCGGTTACACCCGTTGTCCCCGCTGTGCCTGTCGCTCCGGTTACACCCGTTGTACCTGCTGTGCCTGTCGCTCCCGTTACTCCGGTTGTACCTGGCGTGCCTGTCGCTCCCGTTACTCCGGTTGTACCTGCTGTGCCTGTCGCTCCCGTTACTCCGGTTGTACCTGCTGTGCCTGTCGCTCCGGTTACACCTGTTGTACCTGCCGTGCCTGTTGCTCCGGTTACTCCCGTTGTACCTGCTGTGCCTGTTGCTCCGGTTACACCTGTTGTACCTGCTGTGCCTTGTGCTCCTGTTGCACCTGTCACTCCAGCTGTCCCTGGTGTGCCTGTCGCCCCCGTAGCCCCAGTTGCGCCTGTAGCTCCGTTGATGCTTGGGGTTTCGCCCAGCAATTCGGAAGAAACCAAACGATGGGCTGTTACCAAAGCGCCTGTGCTGCTCTTACCCCATACGGATACTTGAACAGGATCATTAATCGTCGCTGTTGTTGTAAAAGTAAACTCGAAGGCATCCAGATTGGCAAAATAGTTGTTGGTTATTACCTGATTGGGTGCAAGGTCGAAAGTCTCACTGACATACAGAACTCTCATTCCACCACTCATGTAATACCCTTGTATTTGTATGGTTGAGGTAGTCACATCACTGCGGTTATCAATTTTAACTGTAACTGTCTGAGTCGGTCTTACACCGCTAACAGCATTATTTTCTATTGGCCCTGTTGATAAAAAGCTCATCGTTACATCTCCTTTTTGAGTAAATTTTATCTTTTAGCTGTTCTTGACTGTTTTTTCGTGCTCTACCACTCGGTGTGCATCAACCAATTGTCCAGAGGCTTGTTTGCCCCACACTGAAATTTCTACTTCCTCCACGCCTTCCGCATCTGTTCCAAAAACAAACTCAAAAGCATCTAAATCTGCAAAATAAGTTCTGGTCACTGCTTCATTAGGGGCAATACTGATTACTTCACTCACATACAGCGTTCTTGTTGTGCTTAGCACATACCCCTGAATGGATACTGTTACAGAATCCACCTCAGCCCGACTTACCAATCTAATCGTTACCTGTTGTGTCGGTCTAACCCCGGAAACCGGATTGTTTTCAATCGGCCCAGTTGACAAAATAGCCATTTTTCCCATCCCACCTTTATGAACCTCTGACTCTAGCAGTATTTGGCATAAGCTCACTCGATAGTAATATTCAAACACTCAATCAACGGTGTGGACAAAACACAGGGGGCAACCCACCATTATCACTTAACAACCTTTTAAGCACAGGGCTTTAGCTATACAAAAACTGAAATATGTACAACAAAGAGAAGAAATTATGCAATGTCAAAGTTGGTCAGCAAGTAAGAGTAGATTTTGTTATATAACCAGGATCGATTCCAGAAAAAAACGAAAATAACCGTTCCTCTGGTAGATTCCAGGGAAACGGTCACAGCTTAAGACGTCTTTTTCTCGTATCTAATTGTTGGCCGGGTAAAGCTATGCTTGAAAGTGTAGTTTTATAGAATATGAGATCGTATTTTACCATCAAGCCCAATGTTAAACACATAGAATAATCATTTTCTTCATCCTCTACTAAAAAATAGAAAAAGATTGTATTATCTTAAAATTGTGATATGATATCGTCAAGTTAATAAACATTTAAAAGAAAATATGAAATATAATTACATTTAAATGTGGCCAAACCTCTTTCTTCGCCAAATTTCAGTGTTCTAACCCATTTTATTGAAAGCGATTACAAAAAGAAACCTGACAGATTATAGCTTTTCTAATCGCACCCACAGATACAGGCTTACTTCGGGTTATAGCCACTCCCCTTGCTGCCGTGACCACGTACCCGGTGCACAGGTTGTCTGGCTTAAACCATATATGACAACATGAAGACTTAACCTAACAGCCAACCTAACCATTATTTCAAGAAGGGGGTGACATGAGGAGAATCTTTTCGTTTTTTCGGCATTTCATCATCTCAGCTATCCTGAATTTCAGCTCACCAACTAATCCAATCTCATGGAGGCGAAACGTATGATTCGTAAACCGCTAGTTTTGTTGTTGTCGTGTCTGTTAATCTTTGTCACCCTGCCCATGGAATCAAGCCATGCAGCCAATGCAGCCGTTGCCAAACTTCCTGGAAACTCTAACCCCCTCATCGATCATAAACTGGGAGCCGATCCTTATGTGCTCGTCCATAACAATCGGGTCTATGTCTACATGACAGGTGATGCATATCTGTACAACAGTGACGGCTCTGTCCGAGAGAACCAGTACAGCACGATTGGGAAAATTAACGTCATCTCCTCAGCTGACATGGTGAACTGGACAGACCATGGTTCCATCCCGGTAGCGGGTGCGAATAATGCCAATAATGGACAAGGAATTGCCAAATGGGCTACTCAGTCCTGGGCTCCTGCCATGGCGAAGAAAACCATTGCTGGCAAAGAAAAGTTTTTCCTGTATTTTGCCAACTCGGGTGGAGGTATTGGCGTACTCACGGCTGATTCCCCCATTGGACCGTGGTCCGATCCAATTGGTCGTGCCCTCCTGACTCACGGTACACCGGGTATGTCCGGCGTAACCTGGCTCTTTGATCCGGCTGTACTTGTCGATGATGATGGCTCTGCTTACTTGTATGCTGGAGGCGGCATCCCGAACGATACCAACGCTGCTTCCATTGCCAATCCCAAAACAGCTCGGGTCATTCGTCTCGGTGCCGACATGACCAGTGTGGTGGGCAGTGCTGTGACTATTGATTCTCCTTATATGTTCGAAGATTCCGGCATCCACAAGTATAACGGCAAATATTATTACTCCTACTGCATCAACTTCGCGGGAACACACCCCACTGCATATCCGAAAGGTGAGATCGGATACATGGTCAGCGACAGCCCGATGGGGCCCTTCACGTATAAAGGACACTTTCTGAAAAATCCTGGCACGTTCTTCGGTGTAGGCGGCAATAACCACCATGCCGTGTTCCAATTCAACAACGAATGGTATGTGGCGTACCATGCGCAAACGGTAAGCAAGGCATTCCTCGGTGATGGTAAAGGGTACCGTTCCACACATATCAACAAACTGACACATAATGCGGATGGAACAATCCAGGAAGTTCAGGGGAATATGACAGGTGTACCTCAGACCACTAACCTCAACCCGTATGTCCGGGTGGAAGCCGAAACCATTGGCTGGCAAGCAGGAATTAACACTGAACCGAGTCAAGCGAGCGGTGGACCTGTAGCCAATCAGAATGTCACTAATATTCATAACGGGGATTGGATCGCGGTTGGCAATGTTGATTTTGGCTCAGCTGGAGCCTCCAAGTTCAAGGCCAATGTCGCTTCTACCGGAAATGGCAACATCGAGGTTCGACTGGACAGTCCGACAGGCCCACTAGTTGGAACACTTAACGTAAGTTCAACTGGCGGTTCGCAAACTTGGCGCGAGATGGAGACCAATGTTACCAATGCTACAGGGGTACATCGTTTATATCTGGTGTTTACAGGCTCGGGCAATGGAAATCTGTTCAAACTGGACTACTGGCAGTTCACATCCGGTTCGGGCGGTAACCCAAATCCTAATCCAAATCCCAATCCAAACGTTACCCGTTACGAAGCCGAGAATATGACGCTTGGCGGCCAATACGCTGGTGTGATCAGTTCCCCTTTTAATGGAGTCGCTCTTTACGGGAACAATGATTATGCAGCATACAATCAATATTTTGCATTCCCAACCCATCAATTCTCTGTCCGCGGCGCTTCCAACAATAATAGTACAGCCCGTGTTGATCTGGTCATCGGGGGTGTAACCGCCGGTTCTTTCTACTTCACGGGAACGGAGCCGACCGTTCAAACCCTCACCGGCATCACTCACGGTACAGGCAATCAGGAAATCAAGTTGGTCGTAACAACGGATAATGGCACTTGGGATGCTTACATTGATTATCTGGAGTACTCGCTTTAATTCATAGGACATGATCAATTGGGAGGATAGAATATGTGGAAAAAAATCAGTACTCTTCTACTCGCTCTTCCTTTGCTTATAACATCATTCCCTTTGACAAGTCCGGCAGCTTCAGCCGCAACGTTCAGCAATCCGGTTATTTACGCGGATGTTCCTGACAGTGACGTCATTCGGGTGGGCAATGCATTTTATATGACAAGCACAACGATGCATATGAATCCGGGAGTCCCGGTCATGAAATCTTATGATCTGGTCAACTGGAGCATCGTAAACTATGTATACGATACGCTTGGAAACGGGGATATACAGAATCTGAACAATGGACAAAACGAGTATGGGCGTGGTTCCTGGGCGAGCAGCTTGCGGTACAACAACGGTATATATTATGTGGCCTTTGGCTCGCTTTCCACGGGCAAGACGTATATTTACCAAACCAGCAATATTGAAACAGGGCCATGGACACCTTACACATTGAACAGTTATTATCATGACCCCTCCCTTTTGTTTGATGGGAATCGAACCTTTCTTGTTCATGGCAGTGATAACATCAGTATCGTTGAGCTGACACCTGATGCCAAAGCCGTTAAATCCGGCGGGCTCAATCAGGTCCTGATTCCAAACGCAAGCAGTGTTGCCGGCTCCAACATGATTGTAAAGGCAGAAGGAGCACACATTCAGAAGATCAATGGTATGTACTATGTATTCCTGATTGCCTGGCCTTCGGGTGATGGTCGCATTCAGCTTGCCTATCGTGCAAACACATTGACAGGTCCATACACAGGTAAAGTTGTACTCAGAGACTCGGGAATCGCCCAAGGAGGCATCGTGGATACCGCATCCGGCGCTTGGTACGGCTTGCTGTTTCGTGATAGCGGAGCCATTGGGCGCATCCCCTATCTTGTTCCAGTGACGTGGTCGGATAACTGGCCTGTGTTTGGGGTGAACGGCAAGGTTCCCCTTAACATGAATATGCCCGTTGAAGGTCAGCCTACTGCCAAAATCTACGGGTCCGATGAGTTCAACGCAACCACATCAGGCACACCCTCAGTAACGCAACTGTTAGTGAACGGCGGCTTTGAGGAAAGTAGCATTCAGCCCTGGACCAGCAACAATACGGCGAACATCACCGTAACAAATGCCGAAGTGTTCAGCGGTACAAAAAGCTTGCTTGTCAGCGGCAGACAGCAGACAGCAGGCGGAGCCAAACAGATGGTTACAGGCAAGCTGGTACCTGGAGGAACATACTCTTTTTCGGCAAAGATCAAATACACTACTGGTCCTGCAACCAAAACGTTCAATCTTAGCATCCAGAACGGTGCAAGTTACACCGGAATTACCATTATGGGCAGTGCGACGTTAACTCGCGGACAGTGGGGTACCATTCAAGGTACGTATACCGTTCCGTCAAATGCAGACCTGTCCCAAAGCTTTATTTTTGTGGAAACACCGTATAACTCGAATCCGGACCCGACCAATGATTTGATGGCGTTTTATGTAGATGACGTCTCCCTGACGAGCAATTCATCTTCCGGTACATCCAGTCTCGCTACTTTCTGGCAGTGGAATCATAACCCTGATGCTGCCAACTGGTCCCTGCTCCAGCGGCCCGGTTTCATGCGGTTAACCGCAGGCAAAATCAGCAAGAACCTGTTAGAAGCCCGCAACACGCTGACACAACGAACCTTTGGTCCAAAAAGCACAGGAATGACCGCTTTGGATACAGCCGGCATGAAGGATGGTGATTATGCTGGACTCGCTGCTTTTCAGGCCAAATATGGTTTTGTCGGCGTAAAAATGACGGGCAGCACCAAATCCATCGTTATGGCTAATGCCAGTTCCGGCACCATGACTGAAGTAGCAACTGTGCCATTAAACCAGAACAGAATCTATCTACGCGTCATCTGTGATTTTACGAACCAAACCGACAAAGCCTACTTTGCTTATAGCCTGAATGGTAGCAACTGGACAACCATTGGCAACACACTTCAAATGTCTTACACCCTGCCACACTTTATGGGATATCGGTTTGCACTATTCAATTATGCAACGAAGTCTACCGGAGGATATGCAGATTTCGATTATTTCCGCGTAGAATAAATGTAGTTTTATTCGGTTATTAATGTTTCGTTTATTGATCAGGACCTGGACTTCACCATGTGTGAGCCAGGTCCTTTTCAGTACATTTCTTATGAAGAGTTTCAGCTTTTAACTTTTAAAAATCCCGGAACAAGTGTTAATTCAACAATAGCGCGAGCTGGAGCGGGACGGCCTTGTCACCAGACATGTCTACCAACAGATGCCTCCCAAAGTAGAATATGGACTTACAGAATATGGCGTTACCGCCAACACCATCGTGGATGTCATGTGTGCTTGGGGGAGGGACAATATTGCTCTCAGGCAACAACGGGGCGAAGATATCGTATTGTTGGAGAACAACGATTCCGAATCTTGATTTCACAGTTGCACATTCCCCATACATTATGTAGGACATATGTCTCTTTTTCCACGAAAACGATTAAAAAACCTTTATATTCCAGACAAAATGATCGATATACAAAATGGGGCACCTGAATATCCCGTGTTGAGCATTGGATTCACATCTCACAAAAGCAACACGGGAAACAAAATGATACATACGGTAGCGAGTAAGAGAATAAGAGAAGCTCTGTCTGGTGAGATGGCAAGGGCTAACAAAGGAGTAGTCATATGAAGGTACGAACGAGTCAAAGAGGAAAAACACACAACATCTACATGAACTTGCTGTTATCTGTTCTGTTGTTGATTAGCAGCATCCCGCTGTGGCCGGTCTCAAAAGTGAACGCCGCAGATGAGGAACATCATCTGTTATCCCTGAACCGGCCTGTGTACAGTTCGTCATCTCTGGGCGGCAATACGGCAGATCTTGTGGTTGACGGCAACAAAAACAGCCGCTGGGAAAGCATATGGCAGAAAGATCCGCAGTGGATCTATGTTGACTTAGGCACGGTGGCCTCCATCTCGGGCATCTCCATCCAGTGGGAAAATGCGTATGCTTCCGCCTTTAATCTGGAAGTATCCAACGACGAGGTCAACTGGCAGTCTGTTTACTCGACAACGAAGGGGCAAGGCGGCCTGACAGAAATTGAGGTCACAGCGGAGGCACGATATGTGCGCTTGTTCAGTCATCAAAGAGCACAGCCAGCCTATGGCGTCTCTGTATACGAATTCAATGTATATGGGACGGGCGGAGCAAATCCACCTCCCAAACCATTAGCAATGAACCTTGCACTAGGACAACCGGTTACAGCGTCTTCGGAAGAAATTGATGAGCCCAGCCGTTCAGCCGAGGATAAAGCCAAAATGGAAAAAGGGAATTACGAAGCACGGAATGTAACGGATGGCCGTCCGGATACACGCTGGTCTTCCATCTACAAGGATCAGGAATGGATTGTTGTAGACCTTGGACTAATCCGGGAGATCGGGAACGTATCCCTACAATGGGAAAACGCTTTTGGACGTGCATACGATATTCAAGTATCAAATGATGCAGACCAGTGGACTACATTATACCGGGAACTGCACAGCGACGGTGGACGGGATGAGATTCCGGTATACGCCGAAGCACGGTATGTGAAATTAGCCGGACTTGGCAGAGGAACAACCAACGGATACTCCCTGTACGCATTCGACGTCTACGAGTATATCGAAGGCGATGCCAAACCTGTGCATACAATTCCGAATATCCCTGAACCGTCCTCGGTAAAGGTGGGTTCCGGGAGTTACGCTGTAAATGACATCACCATGCTGCAGCCGAAAAACCCGAAAAATCGCACGGCTGACATCACAGCGCCCCTCCCTTCCAATGACTGGTGGCAGTCTATTCTTGTATCCGATCTGGGGGATGGCAACAGTTTGGTCACACTCCCGCTTAAAAGCAGATATACCAAACAAGGACTTCAACTTCTGAATCCCGGAGCTGGTTACGTTTCGGCTGATGGCGGTTCTATGGACGCTGACGGTGAACCGGATCTGATCATGAGCACCAGCAATATGAACCCGGCTGAGGTAAATACCAAGGTGACGGGATATGGGGATTATTCCGCAACGATCATCATGAGCGATGATGACACAGCCAAAATGAATACCACGTTTGTGAAAGGTTCCCCTTTCCTGTACAACACCTTCGATAACCCGGATACCATTATTGTTCGTTCTCCCAACATCACACGTCTCTTCGATGATCAGAACCGTGAAATTGTTCTGAATGATGGAGAATCGCTGACGGCCGATCATATCGGTGTTGAAGTAACCAATCAGGACAGAGCGCCCACGCCTCAGACCTTTACAAGAAACTACGGGATCTTTGCACCTGAAGGAACCGTATTTATGAAACTTGGCAATACGCTCAAAATCAAGCTGGGCCAGAGCGAAGACTATCTGTCACTCGCTACCCTGCCGTCCGCGGCAGAACTGTCTTATTATTACCGGCATGCCTACGCCTTTGTAACCGATACAACAGTGGACTACAATTATAATGAGAGCACTTCACTGGTAACGACTACCTTCAACTCGGTAACCCGGACGAAGCGGGCAGGCTTTTCATCCGAGACAGTGATGGCCTTGTTGCCGCACCAATGGAAACTAGCGACTACTCCGGTAACGGAGCTTGCTTACCCTTCCATTCGCGGCATGATGAAAGTAAGTGAAGGCAATACGTTTACGACACAGGATCGATTCTATGGCATTATTCCGCAATTTGTGGAGCCAGATGATCCAACCTACTCGCGTGCACAATTAATCAGCTATCTGGATCAGCTTGACGCGGATACGGCAGGCAATCTGATGAGCGAGGATCCTTACTGGCAAGGGAAAAAGCTTCATCCGCTTGCGCTGGGTGTGCTCATCAGCGACCAGATAGGAGATACGGTACGACGAGACAACTATCTGTCCCTGCTTAGAACCATTTTGACAGATTGGTATACCTATTCGCCGGACGAACCTTTGCACTCGTATTATTTTTATTATTCGGATGAATGGGGAACCATCTTCCCTTACGGTAGCGGATTCGGTGTTAATACCGGATTGACAGATCATCATTTCACCTACGGTTATTACGTTTTTGCATCGGCTGTACTGGCCACATATGACAAAACATTCTTGCAAGATTACGGCGACATGGTTGAGCTTCTGATTCGGGACTATGCCAATCCTTCACGGACAGATGATCAGTTTCCATGGCTTCGCAATTTTGATCCGTACGCAGGTCACTCCTGGGCAGGTGGTTACGCCGATAATCGCAGCGGGAATAATCAGGAGGCCGCAGGAGAAGCGCTCTTTAGTTGGGTCGGCCAATATATGTGGGGTGAGGTGACAGGCAACAAAGCCTATCGCGACACCGGGATCTGGGGCTTCATGACCGAAGAGAAAGCTGCCGAGCAATACTGGTTTAACTATGACGGGGATAACTGGCTGGAGGATTACCAACACGCTACGGTAGGTCATGTGTACGGCAGCGCCTACCTGTATGGAACGTACTTCTCTAATGAGGCGGAGCATATTTACGGTATTCACTGGCTGCCGCCAGCGGAATGGATGACCTATTATGGACGTGATCCGCAGAATACTAAGGCTCTCTACAATGGTCTCATTAAGGACCTGGGTGGTCAGCAGGAGCGCACATGGCAGCATATTATCTGGCCATTCCAGTCCATTGGAGACCCGCAAGGTGCTCTAGCCAAATGGAATACGAGCGAGATGCAGCAAAATGAAGTCTTTAACGCGTACTGGTTCATGCACAGCATGGCTTCTACGGGAACACGCACGATAGATATATGGGCAGATGATCCGGCAGCAACCGTGTATGAAAAAGACGGCGTCTATACAGCGCAAATCTGGAATCCGTCCGACACTGTCAAAACAGTTCATTTCTACAATGCCCATGGCGCTTTGGGTTCGGCTACCGTGTATGCCAAAGCGCAAGTAAAGGTTAACCCGCTGGAACATTCCGTCGTTAAACAGCCGGATGCCTCTCAGGGTGTAGTCTATCTCGATCGGAGCCAATGGACCATTACGGCATCCTCCAGTTCGGAGCCGGTAGAGCACATGGTGGATGGTGATCTGACTACACGCTGGTCATCCGGACAGATTCAGAAGCCCGGCGATTGGCTGCATATCGATCTGGGTGGCGAACAGTTTATGGATACGGTATTCATGAACTCCGGCAACAACGGCGGTGATTATGCTCACGGGTACGAAATCTACGTATCCAAAGATAACGAGAACTGGAGCGAGCCTATCGCAGAGGGAGCAGGAACATCTCCAAGTCTGTCCGTTGATTTGGGCATGCAAACCGCCCGTTATGTCAAAATTGTATTGACTTCCTCTGCAGACAGCTGGTGGTCGATCTCTGAACTCAAGCTTGCCCGATTTGGCAAGCTTGAAGCAACACCAGAGCTCCCACAGCCCGTACCGCCTCCAGATCGCTCTTCATGGATCGTAACCGCCTCCTCTACTCAAGGAGCAGATGTTACAGCCAATTTGCTGGACGGAAGTTCAGCTACACTATGGACAAACGGTAGGAAGCAAACCAAAGGACAATGGATTACCATTGACCTCGGCCAGAAGAGCTTTTTCGATGCCATAGAATTGGACCCGGGCCATGCGAAAGTAGACTATCCGAGACAGTATCGGATTTATGTCTCGGATGACGGTGAACACTGGGGCACATCCATTGCGGGCGGCGAAGGCACGCCTGGACGCATGTCCATCACTTTCCCTGAACAGCAAGCACGTTATGTGAAAATGGTGCAGATCGGGGATTCCGATCAATGGTGGACGATCTCCGAGTTGTCTGTTCATCATAATGGAACGGGCAAACAAAAGAGGCTGCTGCCAGATGGCTGGTCCGTGACAGCTTCCTCCGGAGACGATGCAGCGGCTATACTCGACGGCTCGGACCAAACACGCTGGACCTCCGGTCAGACTCAAACAGGCGGCGAATGGATTCAGCTTGATCTGGGAGCCTCGCAGCAAGTGAATCGGATTGTGCTGGACAGCGCGCACAGCCGGGAAGACTTTGCTCGCGGTTATGAAATATATACTTCTCTGGATGGAGAGCATTGGGGAAAAGCCTTGGCTTCGGGTGAAGGATCAGATGCGCTACTTTCTATCGCTTTTACACCGCATGAGGCACGTTATATTAAGGTCGTACAGACGGGTACCGATTCTCATTGGTGGTCCGTGGCTGAATTAGAGGTCTATACCGCTGATCAGACACCTTGGATATCCGGGGAACAGGATCATCTGCTACCTGCTGAACTGGATCGAACATCATGGACAGCGACTGCCTCCACCTCTGAAGATGTTGCGGCGATGCTCGACGACGATCTGAATTCACGCTGGACCTCTTCATCTGGTCAACATGCCAATCAATGGGTCCAGATTGATCTGGGAAGCAAGCAGAGCTTCAGCCGCTTGACAATGGACTCAGGCAGCAGCAGCAGCAACGATTATGCTCGCAGCTTCCAGTTTTTCACTTCTGATGATGGCGAACGTTGGGAAGGGGTTACGGAAGTACTGGGAACAGGACCTGTCATCTCACATACGTTCTCCAGACAAACGGCGCGATACATCAAAATTGCCTTGACCGCGGACACTCCCGAGTGGTGGTGGTCCATCGCCGAGTTAAAACTTTACCATTAATGTCATCATGATCTCTCCAACCATCTCTCTCCCGTCCTTGCGGGGCAGAGGTGGTTTTTCTTGATAAGGATGAAGCATACCTCATGTAAACTTCATGTTCCATATATCACCTTTATAGTAAGATATAGATTAATGTAAATATTATTAATTTCTAATCGATAAGGAGGGCTTTATTTGAAAAATATAATTGTCTTTGGTGCAAGCAAGGGATTGGGCGATGCATTTGTCAGAGGTGTGCCACAATCCGGTGATAAGGTCTGGGTGGTCTCCCGCAGCAAGCCGGAAAGTCTGTCCGTGGAGGATGGCGTCGAGCGAATATGGATTCAGGCTGATCTTTCCGAGCTTCAGGCCGCAGAGCAAGTTGCCAGCCAACTTCAAGGCGAGACGTTGGATGTGCTTATTTATAACGTGGGGATCTGGGAAAAGGAAGGATTTGAAGAGCACTACACGTTTGATAAGGATGAACCCGCAGATATCAGTCAGCTGATCCATGTGAATGTGACTTCTACAATTGTATGTATACAGGCTTTACTGCCTCAGCTCCGCCAGTCTGAAGCAGGCAAGATCATCCTGATTGGTTCAACAGCCGGTTTGAGCAATGCAGGCAGCAGCCAGGTTTCTTTTGTCGCCTCCAAATTTGCCATACGGGGTATTACGGAAGCTCTAAGAGAACATACGAGAAATGACCGCATCGCGGTGACATGCATCAACCCGGGAGAACTGGCGGCAGAAATTCCGTATGAAGACGGGATGGAACGTGCACTGGCCGAGTATGATGGGACCCGCATTCCCCTGCAGGATATGGTCTCCATCGTTCGATGTATCATCAGCTTGTCCAAAGCGGCCTGCGTGAAAGAGATCAACATGCCCGCATTAACGGATACGAACACCTAGATAGCAATGACATCTACACGCCTCAATCGGTCCGTTCACCGGAGTGCACTCTGTATACACACGCTGGACAGAAGCCCGTTTACATTAATACATGCGTTAAGTGCGCAATACCTGCGGAATTCAGGCGTTCATGCTCAGGGATATTTTCATATAACAAATGGGATTTTCCGGCCTTGTCCAGGTGATCACGCATAGCTGCAATTCGTCCTTTGTTAACATCAATAAAACGAAAATCGATTTGGCGCAAATGCTCCAGCCCGGTCAGTCCAGCAAACGAATCCGCCTTGAGCGCCGTATTCATCTCTTTCAGTTCAATAGACTCCAAAGCACGGGCTGTCCATAGATGTGTCGTATCCCGCAACGATTTCATATAGTCCAGTTCGAGCTGTCTGAGAGAGGTCAGATGGGAAAAGTCGCATAACTGCTCCAGCTTGGGCAAGGACAGATGCAGATATTCCAGCCCGCGCATCTGTTCGAGTCCCTGAATACTCGTCAGTTTGCGAACAGAGCTGAGCTTCAACATCGAGATGGTCGACTGTGTCAATACATCCAGTCCGCCTTTTAACTCACAGTGATCCAGGGACAGATACTGAAGCATGGGCAATTCCGCTAACACATCAACACTTTCGACCGTGCAGTTCAGAATGAGCGTATGCAGTTGAAGACATGCCGCAATGGAAGCAAATCCGTTGAATTTGCCACGCAGTTCAAGAAAGGTCAATCGTTTGTAGTGTTTAATAAAATCCAGCACGGTCGCCTTTGCAGGTGAATTCAATCTTAGAAACTGCAGTTGCTCCATCGCACCCAGAATCGTCAAATCCTGTGCCTGCGAAAGATCAAGCTGCAAGGCAGACACATGTTTCAACTGTGCCAGTCGCCCCAAAAATCCGGATGAATATACCCCTTTAGGGTCCATATGTGATATGTGTAGAATCAGATCCGGCCGGGCAGAAAATACTTTGGCATCGAGCTCGGCAAGGTCCTCGTATGTATCCGCGTCAACGCGAAAATGAACCGTTGCTCTGCGACGCAACAGATGCACCGCCTGGTGCATCTTTTCGGCATTCCATGGAACCCCCTGTATTGAAGCATGCCATAACTCACTCACAGATAATCCCCCTTTTCCATCCATAGTTCCAATTCATTCCATTATAAACAAGATCGCCTGGATGAACCACCACCGATCCCCGTTTTTTCATTCCTTTCCTCTTTTTTCATCCCTCCCCTTTCAACCTTCTCATACTCATGCCTTTCCTTTCCGTCGCTTTCAGGATTATTCGACAGAAATCTACATAAAACTATAGATTAAGCCGACATATAACTTAGGCGTTTTGAGCTTTTTATTAATCATCTGGGGAGATGGAATATGTCGAACATGTTGAACAAGTGGGGGAAAACGGGAGCACGGACATCCAGTATGGCAAATACGTTGTCCATTGTGCTGCTGATCATTATCGTAGTTGTCTTTGCCGTGCTGGGAACATTTATGTTTGCAAGCACACGAAATATTCTGGTGAAACAGCAGGAATCCATGCTCCAGACCAAGACACAAGCCATTGTTAGTGAATTTGATGCACTATTCAAGGAAAAAGGTGCACTGGTCAAGCAAATGTCCACCAACACATTATTTCAGCAATACATAGAAACAACAGCATCTGCTGCGGATGCGAAAAGTTCAACCTACGCTGCGGAAACACAGGCGACACTCGCCGCTATCGTTAAGGCAGAGCCTTCGTTTGCCGATGCCTGGGTCGCGGGCCTGGATGGAAAAGGCTTTTGGATTCAAAATGATGGTGTCGTATCTGCACCGGACTTTGATATCCAATCACGTCCATACTACAAGCCGGTTACCGACGCAGACGGACTTTATTTCTCCGATCCGTACATTGATATTGCAGCAGGCGATGTACTCATGGGTATCTTTTATCCGATCAAAGACGAAAACAACACCACGATCGGCTTTGCGGCAGCGGATATTGCATTCAAGGATATCCCGGCGATTATGGAGAGTTATTCCCTTGGAAGCACGGGCTATTCCATGTTGCTGTCCAAGAGCGGGGAAATTCTGTACCATCCAGATCAAGAGAAGGTATTGAAGGAAAACATCCTGAACAGTACGGGGGACATGGGAGACATCGGCAAGAAAATGCTTGCGGGTGAAAACGGCGTACAACTTATGAACGACAATGGGGAACGTCGATATATCGGCTACGCTACCAGCAAAGATACGGGATGGTCCGTTGGTCTGACCATATCCGAAGAAGAAGTTCTTGCGGAATTAAAAACATTCACGTGGATTACACTTGGCGGTTTTGCTGCAGCCACCCTTCTGCTTGTGATTATCTGTTACATTACCCTTCGCCGTCTGTTACGCTCCATACCACAGCTGCTGGCCAAGATTAAACAGATTGAACAAGGTGACCTGACTGTCCAACTGGATATCAAATCTAATAATGAAATTGGACAGATCGCCACAGGCTTGAATTCCATGGTGCAGAAAATTCAGGGCATGCTGCAAATGGTCGGTAGCTCGGCGCAAATCCTGAACCAGTCGTCGAATGATCTGCAGGCCATCTCCTCACGAACGGCTGTGACCATGAATGACACATCAACAGCCATTAACGAGATTGCCAATGCAACGAATTATCAGTCCATCGAAACGGAAAATATCTTACGCAAAACAGGCTCGTTATCCAGCCAAATTGATGAAATTGCTACCGATGCGCAGGCTATGGGAACGGTCGTGCAGACATCTGCTGATCAAAGCAGCCAAGGACTTGCGGTCGTGGAACAATTATCGAAATGGTCCGACGAAAACCACCAGTCCACCCAAGCAATGTCCTCTATTATCCAGGAGATTGACCTGAGTCGGAATGAAATATCCAGTTTTGTGGATACAGTCAAACAGATTGCCTCTCAAACGAACCTACTCGCCCTGAATGCCTCTATTGAGGCTGCACGTGCTGGCGAACATGGAAGAGGATTTGCCGTCGTTGCCGAAGAGGTCCGCAAACTTGCAGAACAGACGGCTCAGGCAACAGAGGAAATCAACAAAAAGGTGAATGTTATTGAAGAGAAAACAACCCTGTCTGTTGAACATACCATGCGCGGTATGAAGATTGCGGAGGAGAATGCCAAATCCGTAGAAGATACCAAACATGTATTCTTCAGTATTAACAAAGACCTGAAAGATCTACAGCAACGTATGATGCAGATTACCACTAATACCGCCAATGTACACAAACACAAAGATGAGATATTCCAGGCACTGGAGATTATCTCCTCCACCACAGAGGAGAACTCGGCATCGACGGAAGAAGTAAGCGCCAGCACGCAGGATCAGCTGGATAGTATCGAACAGGTAGCGGATCTGTCGAAACAGTTGAACCAGCTATCTGGCAAACTGCAAGACGAACTAAGCCAGTTTAAAGTAAAGTCATGATCCACAAGCTTTCCCCTGCTCTTCTCTTTTAGTCTCTGTCCATTTATTATTAATGAATATGCGTACGAAGAGGATTGGAGGCTGAATCATCATCATGAACTTTGCCAAACGAATGGATCATTTCAACGAAGGAATTTTCACCCGGTTGCTGGAGATCAAACGCCGCAGACTGGAGAACGGGCAGCCCGTTATTGATCTCAGTGTGGGTACGCCGAATATCCCACCTGCGCAGCATATTATAGCTGCACTATGCGAGGCCGCAGCTGATCCGGCTAATTATATATATGCTGTGAATGATCAGATTGAGTTGCTGCAAGCTACAAGCGATTGGTACAAGCAGCGCTATCAGGTCGAGTTAGACCCGGCAACACAGATCTGTTCCTTGCTCGGTTCACAGGAAGGGCTGGCACATATATCCCTCTCCATTGTCGATGAAGGTGATCTGGTGCTCGTCCCTGACCCCTGCTATCCCGTCTTCGCGGATGGGCCGTTACTGGCAGGTGCAGAACTGTATTATATGCCGCAAAAAGAAGAAAACGGGTATGTTATTCAGCTTCAGGATATACCGGAAGATATCGCTCATCGAGCAAAATTCATGCTGGTCTCCTATCCTAACAATCCAACAACTGCAATGGCACCGGATCAGTTCTATCTCGACATGATTGCCTTTGCGAAGAAGTATGATATTATCGTGCTTCACGATAATGCGTACAGCGAGCTCGTATTTGACGGAAAGTCATGTGGAAGCTTCCTCGCATTCCCTGGCGCCATGGACGTCGGTGTGGAATTCAATTCCCTGTCAAAAACGTACGGACTGGCAGGAGCTCGAATCGGCTTCTGTGTGGGCAATGCAACCATGGTCTCCATGCTGAAAAAGCTAAAATCCAATATGGATTACGGGATGTTCCTTCCGATCCAAAAAGCAGCAATTGCCGCCATTACTGGTGATCAATCCGAGGTTGAACGGGTCAGAGCAATCTATGAACAGCGCAGAGACATCCTCTGTGAGGGCTTCAGCAGTCTGGGTTGGCCGATTGCCAAACCTGAAGCAACAATGTTCGTCTGGAGCCGGATTCCGGCGCACTACGACAGCTCGGAGCAATTTGCCATGGATCTGGTTACACATGCAGGAGTCATCGCAACGCCAGGCAGTGCCTTTGGTCCTTCAGGTGAAGGGTATGTGCGCTTCGCCCTCGTTCAGGATAATGAAATATTGCAACAGGCGGTACAATCAGTTGATGACAGCGGGATTCTGAAATCCAGCTAACGGGAGCACAATTCGAATGTGCTCAAGCCAAAATCCCCTCAAGATCCACAGGGAGTAAGAGTTTCACGTTTGATAAACGTGGTCTCTACTTCTTGTAGACGTGAGGGGATTTTGTCATTTTGTGCGGGAGTAGACATTCATCGGGTGAGGTTATCTGTGGGTACCACACGTCAGGTCCAATGATCCAATATCTATGCAACCGGGTTAAACAGGAACATAAGATCATGGCTGGAGGGCATACCGTGACAGCAAAAAGCCTGCTCGGGGAGCAGGCTTCAGGTTTGAACTTTTTATACAGACTTGCGCCAGTTGGAACGATACATCAGATACAGGAAGTACGGTGTTCCGATGATCGCAATGAGTATGCCTGATGGAATCTCTGTCGGTGCCATGACGGTTCTGCCGATTGTATCGGCGAGCACCAGCATGACTGCACCCGCTAATGCGGATAGGAACATGGATCGTCTTAACTTATTCCCCGTCAGTAGCCGTACCATATGTGGTGCAATCAGGCCGATAAAACCAACGGTTCCTACACAAGCAACCGCACCTGCTGCAAGTAATACACCCACTGTCATGGCCAATAATCGTGTACGACGTACTCCTAGACCAAGCCCGGATGCACTGTTGTCGTCAAATACCAGCAGTTCGAATCTGCGTGCCAGCCACCAAGCCACCGGTACCAGAATAACTAAAAATAATCCGATAACCTTCACCTGTTCCCAGGTACGAGCATAGGTGCTTCCTGTCAGCCAGATATATCCGCTGCTACCGTATACCGCACCACGGACAATCAGAATCTGAATACCTGCTCCAGCAATGGCAGACATTGCAATCCCCAGCAACACAACCGCCGAAGGGTTCAGTCCTTTCTTCCAGGCGAGGGAGAACACCACCACTGCAGCAATGGCTGCACCGATGATTGCCGCAATTGGCAGCAAGTATATCGGAAGACCCGGCCATAAGATGATGACCATCATCGCTCCAAGCCCTGCACCTGAGGACACACCAACAATTGAAGCATCTGCCAGCGGGTTACGTACCGCCATCTGAATGAGTACACCACTGATTGCCAGTGCAGCTCCTGCACCTGCGGCAACAAGTGTACGCGGAATCCGAAGCTGAATCAGCGCGGAGAACAGTCCATCCGATTGGAACAGACTTGGTAACCAATCGGCCAGGGGAATTCGCATACCGCCAAACATCGTACTGAGCAAGATAAGCACGACCGTTATGACTGAGAATAATACAGCCATCGGGCCAAATGCAAAACGACGCGCAGCTCCTCCTGTGCTCATTGAAGTAGACATGCCTGATCCGTTCGCAGCCTTCATCCGTGTAAGAACAAGCCAGATGAGCCACGGTGCACCAATGATCGCCATAACAGCACCCGTTGGCAGTTCCATGCTGGAGTTATGCACCATCTTGGCGAGGACATCTGCTCCAACCAGGAGCGCTGCGCCCCATATGAACACACCGGGTAAAAGTAATCGGTTAGAACGTACACCACTCAATCGAACCAGATGTGGTGCGACCAGTCCCACGAAGCCAATCGGTCCGATTACACTTACAATCACAGCAGCCAGCAATACAGCAAGAATTAACCCTACTGCACGAGCCAATGTAACCTTTTGTCCCAAGGAAGAGGCTGTTGATTCATCCAACTCCAGCATATCCCACTGTCTGGACAGGATTAACGCGAGAAGGGTAATACCAACCACCCAAGGCAAAGCATAAAACACACCACTCCAGTCATTCTGGACAAGTGTTCCGGAGCCCCAAAGGAACAACCCTTGTGTCTCCATGGAGAAAAAAATATGTAATGCACTTGTAAATGAACCAAGCACCATCGATACAATCATACCGGACAACGCAAGTCGAACCGGGCTTGATGTTCGTCCGCCGCCCATGAAATAAGCCGCAAATGCTGCCAGCAAACCACCTAGTGCTGCGAAAAGAAAAGGCGACTGACTTAATAGACCTGGAAAAGCGATAGCTCCCAGCACCACCACAAAGTACGCTCCTGCATTAATGCCCAGCGTATCTGAAGCAGCCAATGGATTACGAGTAATCGTTTGCAGCAAAGCGCCCGCAACAGCCAGTGCGCCACCCGCAAGAATACCGATTACTGTACGCGGCATGCGCAAGTCCCAGACCATATTGTGCTCTAATGAATCCTGTCTGCCTGTAAGAGCGTCCCAAACGACATGCAAAGGAATGGAAGCTTCTCCATAACACAGACTTACAAAAAAAAGCACGATGAGAGCGGTTAGACCGCCCCCATATATGCTTATTGTGCGCCAATTCATAGCTGGCTTAGATCCTTGAACCGAACTCATTTGGTAATCGCCTCGACTACCCCATCAACCAATACTTTGGAGGAGATCGGTCCACCAAATGTCCATGTTGTACTATCAAGTTGATATGTGCGTTTTTCCTTCACAAAGTTCAGTCCGTTCCATACCGAGTTATCTTTCATGGCTGTGCCAAAGACGTCATCGTCTGGTTGTGTAATATAAATGAAGTTACTGTCCTTTACATCGGTTAAGGATTCAATACCTACTGTAGAGAAGCCATAGTTCTCAACTTTATCCGGCTTCCATTCGTTAACCAGTCCGATTTTGTCCAATGTACCAATCACAACCGAGTTATCGGTAAACATACGCAGGCTGACTGCATTTTGATATGTGAATGCTTGTGTCAGTGCAAAGTTGAAGTTTTCTTTTCCCGCAGCAGCCAGTTTTTCTTTGGCTTCTACATAGTGTTGATCGAGATCACTAAGAACTTCTTTTGCTTTGTCTTCCTTACCCAGAGCCGTTGCAATGTTATTAAAGATCTCTGTCATCTTGTCATAATCATAGCCGTCACCATCATACGGATCATATTCAATCGTTGGAGCAATCGCGTTAAGCTGATCGTAGACCGCCGTGTTATTATCTGCATTAGCAATGATGAGATCTGGCTTCAATGCAGCAATAGCTTCCAGATTTGGTTCACTGCGTGTTCCGATATCCGTTACACTGTCATCCAGTGCTGCTTCGGATGTTACCCACACTTTATAGTTAGCGTTATCTGCGTTACCTACTGGTTGAACACCCAGGGCAACAACATCTTCCGTATATGTCCATTCAAGCGTAACGACACGTTCTGCTGGCTTGTCCAGCTTAAGCTCTCCACGTTTATGCTTCACGGTAACAGGACCTGCTGTCTCTTCAGCCGGAGCACTACCCGAGTCAATACCTTGACTTGTATCTGTTGTAGTCGTGCTTTTACCACAACCCGCCAAAACCAGCACAAAGGCCAGCATAATCAACAGTCCATTCAACCCTTTTTTCATATCTCTTTTCTCCCCTGTTAATATGTATTTATATGATAACAATTATCATTATCACTATTGGATTATGCCGTAGGAATGAATTTTTGTCAATGGAAAGTACCTTATTCCCATTCTTTTATCAAATAAAAAAGGAAAGAATAGCTCAAAAGCCATCCTTCCCTTCTATTGATTGCTGTTAACTCAACTGCATCGTAGTGATGCATGTACTATCATTTTCATATGTAGACAATTGCGTTTCTGCAACCTTTCCATCTCCAACAATACGAATCAGATAGGTTCTGTCTCTAGGCACCCAAAAATCCATAAATCCGTTTGCACCAGACTTCATCACTGCATCTTTCATAAAAGTGTTGCCTTGAGAATCGTGAATGGTAACGCTAAATTCCTTATTGCTCATTTCCCCCTGACAACCGGTCAAGCTATGAATTGCACAGGGATGGGTCTGGTCCACATAGGGTGCAATGGAAAGGAAAAATTCATTTTCAGGCAAATCATATGTAATGGTTTTTTCATCTTGATCGGTGACGATTAACTGTTTGGCATTGATGGAAGCAGATTCTGGTGTTTCTTTTCCTGTGCTGATATCTTCCACCAATTTTCGGATGTTGGGCGCATTGGCTGTACCCGCCTCTTCCTTGCCCGTATTGCTTGCAAACAGATAGGTTCCGATTACAATCACAACTACAACACTTGCAATGATCCACATTTGTTTTTTCATTTGGAGTCCATCTCCTCGTCCGTTTTCATCAAGTATAATGGAGAACAAACCATCATGGACTTAAACATCGAGAAATTCACCAGATATTCACATATATGGTTCGCTCATTTCGGGATATGCATATATGATATCTGGTCGATAAGTCTTACAGTTCATTGCGTGAGCGACAATTAATATGCCATAATCCGGTCTGCCATTTCCTCGGCTTGAAGTACCGCAGACAACGGGTCGGATAGAAAATATCTATTCCAGTCAAGGCTAATAATCCGGCAGTGATCTGTCTCGATGGACTTCTGCCATGGTTTGCCTGAAGCTTGATCAAGTCCGTGTCTTGGACCATTATCCAACACCAACAGGTAGTCCTCCAGGTACCCACCTACCGCACTCCGCGCAATATCCAGGTATTCCAGGCCCGGCTCCAATAGTTCCTGGCGAACCTTGCCTGCTGGCTTCAAGTTCAGTAACCCGTAGGCTGCCTTACCTCCACGAGTTCCCGTATTTCCCACAAGGGTAATATGTTCTCCCCAGTTCGGATCAATGACGGTAAATGTCTTCTCTGCGGAGACCTTGCCCGGGATCGTTTGCTGCAAAGTATGTACTCTCCGCCCGTATTCCTTAATCCATGTTTCGGCTTCTGTCTGGCGATTCAGAATACGTCCCATCTCTCGAATCTCCTCCGCGACAGAGCCGTAACCAGTCTCTCCATAGACCACCGTAGGTGCAATTCTGGCATAGGAAGCGTAGGCAGCAGGATTCCAGGTGATAATCAAATCGGGCTCCAGTTCAAGCACTTTTTCGAGCGAGATAAAATTATGATTGCCGATATCCTGTACTTGATCATAGATATAAGGCTCCAGCATTTGGTTACTTTCAATGAGTGAATGCGGCGCTCCAAGAGGCGTCACTCCCAATGCCAGCACTTCTCCCAAATTCCAGTCCACGACAACACGGCTAGGCTTGGTCGGTATCGTAATCTCGCCCATGCTTGTGGCAAGTTTTCGAGTTCTGGCTCTTGGTACCTCGGGCGCTGGGGGCTTCCTCACTTGGACTCCTTGTAGATCTATAATCTTCTGTTTTGGCTGGTTTTTGTCAGCTTCAACTATAGGTACCGTTCGTTCGCTCCATCCCGAATAATGACTTTCCAGAACGGCAAGTGGTTGGAATGTTTGCAGGGCTACATCTGGAGCACTGCACTCTCGACGCTTTCTGTAAAACTCAGGAGATACACCATAATGTTTCTTGAAATAACGACTTAGCGTGTAGCCGTTCTCATAGCCTACTCTCTCCGCGATTTCCTGTAAGGTCCCATTCGTGCTCACCAGTAGTTTTAATGCCTGTTCCATCCGAATCTGTGACAGCACACGGCTGGGACTCGTATTTAATTGAAGCTGAAACAATTGGTTCAGATACCTTGGACTACAATTCAGCATTTCAGCTACCTGTTCTATCTTAAGTGGTTCTCCGTAGTGACGTTTCATATAATGCACCGCCTGATCTACCCGATCCAGCTTAGCATCGTTAAACCTCTGCTCCTGCATTTGTTTCAGCATCTCGGCGAGCCATTGGTAGAACAACGCCTTGGTTTGAATCCGGCCTGCTGACTGTAGTTCATTCCATTGTCTGTACATCAACTGCATGATTTCAATTAATGGCAATGGACACGCTGGATCAAAACCAAAACTGAATTGCAGAGACTCCACCCCAGTATATGTTTGGGATCTTTCAGTATTTGGCTTCTCTGACTCTGGTGACGAATAAGACAACATATGTATTTCCATCGGCTTCTTAGCCATACAATCCAGGCTCGTTCCTTTGGAGGCGTGCAGAATATATGTCCCTTTAATGTGATGCATCGCCTGACCAAGCCAGATCTTCCCCTTGCCATTCGTAATTAGTAAAAAAGCATTCGAGGGAAGCGTCCACGTATTAGGATCTTCACTAATGTTAACGGTCATGATCCGAATATCCAGTAATCGGATTGTTATATGCTCCCATAATGCCCCGTATTCTTCTATGTTCATCGTCATGGACCTTTCTTTGTGTTTCCTCGTTACCACATCCAAAGCTTCGCCTCATCATATATGATAATCATTCTCAGTTCAACCTGTCGATTGAGTTCTGAAATGGTTATGCTTCCGCTTCCGAATCGGTTATTGTGCAATCGCAAGATTGCCTCTAGAGTTATATTAAATGAAAATCATTATCAATTAGAAAGAGGGTTCGTCATGTTGTTTAAGAAAGCTTGGTATCGTATCGCCCTGCCTGTTTTGCTGATCATGGCCATATTCATTAGTGGTTGCACCCGGCAAGAGACGGTGGAACCCGTCGCGACAGAAACAGGTAACACCACACCACAGACAAGAACACTCTCTACGATGATGGGAGACGTTACAGTCCCCCTCAACCCGGAGCGGGTTGTCGTTGACTGGAATATAGGACATGTTCTGGCTGTCGGCGTAACACCCGTTGGTGTGCCGAGCAGCCTGCTGGATTATGGAATGTTCCTGCGTGACAAACTTGTCGATAGCGCCGATTTGGGTAACCATAGTGAGGTTTCACTTGAGAAAATGGTAGAGCTGGAACCGGATCTGATTATCACATGGGACCAGGAGAAATTTCAGACCTATTCCAAAATCGCTCCGACTATCGTATTCGTACCCGATCAGTATGATTCCATGGAAGCAGAAGTGACAGCCATGGGCGAGATTCTGAACCGCGAAGCAGAAGCTATAACTTGGAACGAATCATTTAAACAACGGATCGCAGCAGCTCAGGCCAAAATTAAAGGTGTCATTCCAGACGGTGCCACCTTCACCGTTGCCGATTTTAACTTTTTGAAGAACCCAGCCATTATCGGCAACAGCGCCAATCGTGGTGGAAGAGCAGCCTATGAATTGCTTGGACTAACTCCGGCACCCAAGGTAAAATCAGATCTTCTGGACCAAGGCAAAGAAAACCTGGAAGCTAGCGCGGAGGTCTTTGGAGAGTATGTAGGTGATTACCTGCTGATGATGGTTACAAAAGGCACGAAAGATCACTCCCTGTTGCCTACCGTCTGGGACAATCTGCCTGCGGTGCAGAACGACCATATCTACAAACTGGATATTCATAAATATTTCACTGCTGATCCCTATACCTCTATTCTACAAGCCGAAGAGATCGCAGATCGACTCGCAAGTGGACAGACTGAGCTGAATTAGCGCGAGTTTTCAATTCTAGTGAGACCCGAAACCGAACCTGAACGTGTTCAGCGTAGGCAAGCGCACTGAATCCTGAATGTATGAGAACGTGCCCTTCAAGTGAGAGCAGGCACTGACGAATCTGAGGCGTCTTATTCAACGATTTGAAGCGCGTGCAGAAATCTAAGGAACTTGAGACACTCTATATCCGATTAACAAGCCGTTTTCAGTGTTTTTATAAGGGCATTTTGGTAGATAACGTGTCTGAGGTTCCTTAGAATTTAAGAAGAGGAGCGGAAGGCCAAATAAGATGTCCTGAGTTCCTTAGAAAATCATCTATCCATTCGCCAAGATCGGCAGTCTGGGGATTTAAGACTCTTTATCCAGCTCAAAAAAGATTACACAAACAGCGCCCACCAGAACGATTCAGGTGGCGCTGTTTTATTTGGTTTGAATATCTCGCTGTCGTCAATGATCATAAGCCGAAAGACTATAAATATCTAATCACACAAATAAGTGTTCATACTTTCGAATCTGGGATCTTAAAATTTGAGCAACTATCTCAAAATCTTGCTGCTACTGACAAAAGTCTTACGAGAATCCTTGCTCACCTGCAAAACGGGGATGGACATCAGCACAAGACAACTCCTCATTAGAAAATCGAATCCAGACATAATCATCATATAACACACCATGTGTTTGTTTTACGATCTCCGAAGCTACATAATCATTCAGACCTAATGATTGCAAAATTTTATCGGCATGATGTCTGGTGCGAGGGAAACATCTGGATTCAAAGTAATCCAGTACATCCCCAACGGTTACCTTAGACTTGCTTGGAAAAGGGAGAAAAACAGGCGATACACTTTTATCTTGCCATACTTCAACCGTTTGATTGCTATAATCCAACTTCACTTTGGCAATCACCTGGTCATGCTCCAAGACCTCAAATTCAAGAGGAGAAGATATAAATTTGTTTATCTTTTTCATCTGCTACCTCCCATAGTGATCTTTCATATTTCTTTGTTATGATTATATCATTTCTTCAACTTGTATTTCATTTCCTTACTTCATCATTCTATTGAAAAAAGCCCGAACAATTTCGAGGAGATCTCGAAATTGTGTCGGGCTCTTCAGATTGCCTTCCATTCACGCAAACCTATCTACGTATTGGAGAGAGCTTTGTTTTTTTCATAAAAACGGGCATTATGGGAAGAGACACCCGCCATATCGGAAGCAGCAGGTTCCAGATACGTCTTGGCACTGTTGACTGCGAGCACCGCATCGTTAAAAGCACCTGCGATCAGCCTGACTTTGCTTCCATAAGTGATGAAATCACCCGCTCCAAAGATACCTGGAATGTTGGTACGCATGCGCTGATCAACGGACACGCCGTAATCTTCACGCGCCAGTCCCCATTGCACAAGGTTACCGAAATCACGATCATACCCATGGCTTACAACAACTTCATCCACTTCAACATGTATGATCTCACCAGTTTCTACATGGGCTAGCTCGACACGATCGATTTTGTCACCTGTACCGTATAAGCGTGAGATGCTAAACGGCGTCATGACGTTGGCCTGAGCTTTCATCTGAGCAACTGGCGACTCGTGTCCGGTAAATTCATGACGTCTGTGTGCCACCGTAACTTCACTTGCTATTTTGCCCATTTCATTCGCCCAGTCGACTGCGGAATCGCCACCACCCGAGATCAGAACACGCTTCCCGGCAAATCGGGATAGATCAGTTACGGTATAGTGCAGATTTGTCAGCTCATACCGATTGGCACCCTCGACATCCAGCTTTTGCACCTGAGTCATGCCTCTACCCGCACATAACAGGATGGTACGTGTGTAATGGCGCTCCCCTGTTTTGGACATGAGTACAAATACACCATCTTCACGTCGTTCAAGCTCAGCAATTTCCTGCCCAAATACAATCGTTGGATCGAACGTTCTCGCTTGTCTCTCCAGCGATTCAATCAGTTTCTCACAGCGAATCGGATCAACCCCTCCCACATCCCAGATCAGCTTCTCCGGGTACGTACGCATGAATCCACCCAGTTCCTGTTTGGCTTCAATGATTTTGGTACGCATGGCTCTCATGCCACTATAAAAGGAGGCGTACATTCCAGCAGGCCCACCACCTATAATCGTAATATCGTAGATATCCAATTGTGTCTCCGTTGTCATTTAAGGCACCAACTTTTCAACAACATAGTCCATCAATTTTACAGAGCCAATCGGACCTACACCTGATACAAATTGGCTTGTCTTCAACGGGAAGACATGATCATTCTTCACAGCCTCCAGATTCGACCACACTTGACTTGCTTTCAGATCTTCCATGGATTTCTTCGTGTCATAACCTACGAGGGTTCTGTCTTCCAGGAAAATATAATCCGGATTCATCTCAGGCAAGAATTCCAGGGAGAACTGGCTAAACCAATCTGTAGAGTCTTTGATCGCTTCAGGACTATTCAGACCCAGGATATCATAGAAGAAAACACTGCTGCTTCCTCCTTTGGGACCCATGAAACGGTAACGATTGTGCTCTACCCGGAGAACCAATACGGTCTTGTCTCCCAGGGCTACCGCGATTTTCTCTTTCGCTTGTGAGGCTTTCTCATCGAATTCAGCCAGTACTTTGTCAGATTCTTCGGTCTTGTCAAATATGGCAGCCAGCTTTGGCATAGCACGTTTCATTTCACTGTTGGCATCCAGTGCCACCGTAGGAGCGATTTTGGACAATTCATCATATACGCCCTGTTCCATGCCTTCGCCAGCTGCAAGGATCATATCCGGTGACAACGCAAGCAACTGCTCATAATTATATTGATATTGCTCGACTTCAATGATCTGGACTCCGTGTTCTTTCAAATAATCAGGGCGGTATTCCGCTTCAACTTCTGGAGTTAACAAAACGATTTGGGGTGTTACACCTATCTCAATCAGATACTCGGCATAGATCGAATCAAACACAACCAGATTTTGAGGATGAGTTGGAATCGTTACTTCTCCAAACTGATCCTTCACCACCTTAGTCCCACTTTCAGTCGCTGTTTCTTCTGCAGTACTCGCTACTCCTTCAGTTGTAGCACCTGCTGTTCCAGTTGTAGTGTTCTCTTCCTTGGTTCCACCGGAACATGCCGCCAGCATTACACTAATCACCAACAGCATGATACCAAACCCTTTAAATCTTCGTGACATGATATACTTCGCCCCTTATGTATATTGATAATGATAATTATTATCAAATAGTATCAAATAAGAAGTGTTGCTTCCATAGCATATCGTGCGTATTCCGTTGGATTATTGTGCTCTCTCATGAAAAGATTCCGTAAAATGGCGAATGATCTGATTAAGAATCAGAGTGTGTCCCGTTATTCCGTGACCGTCTACCCACAGGTGAGTATCTACGTAAAATACCCGATTATTTTTCACAGCCTTCAGCTCGTTCCATTGCGGACTCTCCCATAGTTTCCTCATATTCTCTTCAGCACTGAAGTGCTGCATAATCCGCTTCTCCACAAAGAGGTAATCGGGATTGGCTTGTGTGAGCAGTTCAAGCGAACAAGGGTTAAACCATGCTGTACCTGAATCCAGTGCTTGCGGCAGTGTTAATCCAAGCTGTTCATATAACAAGTGTGATACCCCGTGTGAATGCCCACCCAGATATCGATAACCAAACGCTTCTACCCTCAGCAGCATGACAGTGGACGCGGATTGGATGAAGGGTTGCAACTGTCGCTTAGCTACGCTGACTTCGTGTTTCATCTGCTGATGCAGTCTATAAGCCTCATCTTCTTTATAAAACCAGGCTGCCATTTGATTGAGCATTGGTTCTACATCTTGATGAAGTCCGGTTAGAATCGGTGCAATTGTGCGCAACTCCCTTTTGACCTCTTCCGTCAATACGTTTCCTATCAACATCTCCGGTTGAACTTGTCGAACAAGTTCTATCTCCACCTCATACTGTGTTACCTCCAGCATCTCTACTCCATACGCTTTAAATTGTTCATGGTGATGTGGGGACAGCAGGATTGGGGTGACCACTACGGCATGGGGGATGACACCCAGATGAATCATAATTTCTGCACAGATTGGAGAAAGTGACACCATCTTGCGCTGCGTCATCGTCTGCCTATATTTCTTAGGTGATACGCCAGTCAACTGTTTGAATCGTCGGCTAAAATAATGAGCATCTTCAAATCCAGTTTTTTTGGCAATATCCTGTGAGGTTGCAGCGGTTAATATCAGTTCTTCCTGCGCGCGATAGATCCGGTAGTGGGCCAGATAATCCAGAGGTGGCTTACCATATCGCTCACTAAATTTGCGGGAATAATGCCATGGACTAATACCGGCAATTTGAGCTAACTGTGTACGTGTAATGACCTGATCATAATGCTGCTGCATGTAGTCAATGGAGCGAAGTATACCGTGTTCCGGCTTCAACTCGTTATCCGGCTGTTTCCGATATAGATTACTTAACAACTCATATAACAAATGCTGATTGCCAACCCTTTCTGCACTCTGATCCGGTGTATGCACTTCACTCCAATGCTGAATGATACTTGGCAGACTTCCACCGGACAGTTGCACTTTCTGATACGCCTCTCCTGACGGTAACCGCCATTCGAACTTCTGAGCTTCCCGTCTATCATGCAGCACCGAATATGTATCGAACTGAACATACCAGCCTGCCAGATCCAGGTTGCCACCTTCAATGACCTCCATTACGGAGTTCTCTTCAAGCGCAATTAATTCTCCATAGGAGACGTGAACTAGGTGTCCATTTATATTCCAGATCGCTTTTCCATCAATGATAAATATCAAGGTGTGACTGAAAAAGTGATGCAGCTCGCCTTTCGTTATCCATGTGTTGCTTAGTGCATTCGTTGACTTCCATTGAGCAATCCATTCCATGTTGTCAGACATAGGTTATCCTTTCAAAGGGATTAGTAATCCAGATTTATAGGTTTCACTATATCAAAATACATGACAACTCCATAACCAACAAGGTATGGCTTGAATAACATGGAGGACAGCGATTATACATTTCATACTTACATTAATCAGAAAAACACAACAAAAAAGCCCGCACCATAAGGTACAAGCTCTTTCTTACAACTTTAATGCTACTTTTCAATGCTACGTTTTACATATTAATCAATACTAGCTTTCGGTGACCCCTGTCCCCGTTTCTGTCCTTTTCCTGCCATCCAATACGTTAGTCCACCTGAGACACCAAATGCAATAACCACACCAATGCAAGTGTGTAACAGATTCAGGCTACCCTCTTCGATGAAGAGCGGGAGGCTGACCAAGCTCGGATTTCCCACCATAGCAAATGCCTTGACAGATAACAATCCGAAATATAGTCCACCCGCAGCTCCACCCAGCAATGCCGCATAGAAAGAGGATCTTTTTCTCATGTTGACCGCATACAATGCAGGCTCTACCACTCCAAGGAGGGCGGTTCCAGTAGCCCAGAAAGCCAGGCTTCTTGATGTTGGCTCTTTCGAGCGGATTCCGTTTGCAAGCGCGGCCCCCGTTTGTCCAACAATCGCCACTAACATGGCAGCAATCACCATAGAACCACCATTCATAACCATTTCATTAATGATGATGGCAATCAGCCAGTAGTGTAATCCTATAATTAACATCAGTGAGAAGACAGCTCCCAGTAACATCACCGACAACACTGGAGCATTAGCTACTAGTGAATTCAATGCCTCCGGCAGATATTCATCAATCCAGGTGCCGACTGGACCAAGTATCATCAATACTAGCGGAACAAGAATCAGTAACGTCAGGAATGGAGCAACCATCCCTTTGGAGAATTTTGGACTCCATCGTTCAATGACTCTTTCCAGGCAGGCCGCTGCACAGATCGTGAGAATGACCCAGATGGGTGTAGAGTAAAAAGCAGGCTGGGACACAAGTGGCAAACCCAGGAAATGCACCTCTTTTTCCCCTGACATCAGCATGGTCATCTCCGGATAAAACATGAGTCCGCCAATAGATGCTGCAACATAGATATTACTCTTCAACCGATACGCTGTGCTGATTGCTACCAATACAGGCAGTACATAAAATACACTGTCTCCAATGATCCTGAAGATCGTAAAGGTCTGGCTGTCCATCAATGCTGAAGAGTCGGCAGAACTGTACGTATCCATTAACGCAATAATGGCGACTATAATTTTAATAACAGCGGCTCCGAGAATCGCAGGCATCAAGGGCCTGAATACATCGGATACAAAATGTAAGATCGAGAATCCGTTTTTCTTCGCGTGTCCCGCTTCCTGCAACGCTGTCCCTGTCGAATCCCAAGCGTCCATACCCAGTAACGTATTGTAGATGAGTGAAGATTCATCTCTTATTACCAGATGACAATGCTCACCTGTTACCCGAATATTTGCTACAACATCTGCGGAGGTAAGAGCCGACATGTTCAACTGTGTACTGTCCTTCAGTACCAGTGTCGTTGTGTCCTTATCATGTTCTACGAGCTTAATGTTCTCCTTGCCACCTGCGAGTTTCAACCAATCTTCAATCTGTGTGTCATGCATTATGTACGATCTCCTCATATTACGGTAAACCCGTGTTTTGTGATGTGTTATGATCTAATATGCCTCTATCTATATACACATTTCCATGAAAAAACTTCAATAGGATAAAAAAACTAATTTACCTGACATTTCATGTTCATTTATACAAGGTATATGGACCTATGAAAGTCGAAAAAGCAAAAAAGCCTACTTTTATGTAGGCTCTTATCCATCTGTACGTATGAGTCATACTCTTCATACTCACAACCGACATTCGCAGTCATCAGATGATGTTGCACGTAAATATACATCCTCATCCTATGACAGTGCCAACATCGCGTTCATATCTTCTTCTGCCGTTGTAATTAACTTTAGACCAAACATATCTACGAGTACATCCAAGACACCTTCCGATATAAACTCAGGCGGTTTTGGTCCAATACGAATGTCCTGAATGCCAAGGCTGAACAGGCCAAGCAGGATCGCAACTGCTTTTTGCTCAAACCAGGACAGCACAATACTGACAGGTAACTCGTTCACGGTACAGCCAAAAGCATCCGCCAAAGCCATTGCAATTTTCACCGTAGAACCGGAATTGTTGCATTGACCCAGATCGATATAACGCGGTATACCCGTGTCTCCAACCGTACCATAATCCACATCGTTGAAGCGGAACTTACCACAGGAAGTCGTCAGAATTACGGTATCATTCGGCAATGATGTCGCGAGTTCACGATAGTAGTTGCCGCCTTTGCCTGGTGCATCACAGCCTGCAATAACGAAGAACCGACGGATATGACCGTCTTTCACCGCTTGAATAATCTCTGGCGCAAGCCCAATCACGGTCTCATGATGGTACCCTGTCGTTAAGACTTGCTCGGACTGTATATCGGCCGCAGGCAGGGACAATGCACGTTCAATCAGAGGTGAGAAGTCATCATCCATAATCTTGGCAACACCCTCCAGACCCGCCACTTCGTATGAGAAAAAGCGGTCTGCATATGTGCCTTTGATCGGCATAACACAGTTCGTCGTTGCGAGAATCGCACCCGGGAATTGTTCGAACAGTCTGCGCTGATCGTACCAGGCTTTGCCGATATTACCCTTGAGATGGGCGTATTTCTTCAGCGCCGGATAACCGTGCGCAGGCAACATTTCCGAGTGGGTATAGATGTTGATTCCTTTCCCTTCAGTTTGACGAAGCAACTCCTCCAATGCATACAGATTATGTCCCGTCACCACGATGCACTGTCCTTCAATCTGGTTCTGGCTAACCGTAATCGGTTGCGGTACACCAAAACGGTCCGTGTGCGCACGATCCAGCACATCCATAATGCGGATTGCTGCATTACCTACCTTCATCGCCATCTCCAGATGTTCCTGTACATTAAAATTCGAGTTCGTTAATGTCATATATAATGCCTCATGTGTAATCCGATCCACCTCAGGATCAGAATATCCCAACTGGCGTGCATGTGTCGCATAAGCAGCGATGCCTTTTAACGCAAAAATCATCGTATCCTGCAAACTTGCGATTGTTTCGTTTTTGCCGCATACCCCTACCACGGTACACCCGCCACTCGGCGTCTGTTCGCACTGATAACAAAACATATGGTTTCCCCTCCAAACTTAGATTAAACGCAGTTCGTTATGTAATAGCGTAACAGACCCTGATATGAGCTAGTGTGATGGTGCACACAGTTTCTGATCCAACATCTATATTTGGTTCTCCAGATTATCATCCAAACTGGAAATAATAACATTCAAAAAAAGGCATATCTCGGATCATTATGAAAAATACTGTGTACAGCTAAAAACGTATAAATCCATAATCTTAAAAAAATACGAAAATGAAACGATTCTAGATTTTGCCCGTAAGGGTAATACACAGAGAAATCTAATATTCAAGGAGCTGGTCAATTGCAACATTACAGACACAGTGCGGAGGAAACCCTTCAGGATGTACAAAGTTCCTCCAAGGGACTTACGACCTCCGAAGCTGCCAAGAGAATTGAAACGGAAGGATATAACGAGTTAAAAGGTAAAGATGCAACACCCGTCTGGAAATTGTTCCTCGAAAATTTCAAAGATCCGATGGTCATCGTGCTGCTGATTGCAGCCGCGGTACAGGTTGTACTTGGACACCTGATTGAATCATTGATCATATTCCTGGTTATTTTGCTCAACGCGGTGATCAGTGTAGTGCAGACCAAAAAAGCCGAGAGTTCACTTGACGCGCTGAAACAAATGTCTGCACCTGAAGCCAAGGTCATTCGTGACGGGCAGAAAAAAACCATTCCAGCGAGGGAACTCGTTCCCGGTGATATTGTTATGCTGGATGCAGGTGATTATGTCCCGGCAGACGGGCGTATCCTGGAATCAGGAAGTTTGAAAATCAACGAAGGCATGTTGACCGGAGAGTCCGAAGCTGCGGAGAAACACGCCGATACCATCCCGGATGAGGCTCCAATCGGAGATCGTCGCAATATGGCCTTCAGTGGCTCACTGGTCGTATATGGACGGGGCATGCTTGTCATTACAGGTACAGCTCTCAAAACCGAAATCGGCAAAATTGCCGAACTGATTGAAAATGCCGAAGCCAAGAACACACCATTACAGCGCAAGTTGGAATCATTCAGCAAAAAACTGGGCTTTTTCATCCTGGGCTTGTCGATTCTCATCTTTGGCATTGAAGCCGGTCGTGTATGGTTGACCGAAGGTACGGAGAATATCGGGCCTTCCATCGTAAATGCACTGATGTTTGCCGTAGCTGTTGCGGTTGCTGCCATTCCTGAGGCCTTATCCTCCATTGTGACTATCGTATTGTCACTCGGAACAAATAAGATGGCCAAACAACATGCGATCATTCGTAGACTGCCTGCCGTTGAGGCGCTCGGCTCTGCCAGTATCATCTGTACGGATAAAACAGGAACGCTAACTCAGAATAAGATGACTGTCGTTGATTATTACATTCCCCATGGCACCAAGGACGAATTCCCCGATGATCCCGATCAGTGGTCGGAAGAGGAACGGCGTCTGTTACATATTGCAGTGCTCTGCAATGATTCAAATATTAACCAGGAAGGCAAGGAATTGGGTGATCCAACCGAAGTGGCCCTCATTGCCTTCAGCAACCGGGTGAACAAGGATTACAATGAAATCCGTGACCAGTTCCCGCGTGAAGCTGAGCTTCCTTTTGACTCGGATCGAAAGCTCATGAGTACGGTGCATACCTTTGAGGGACAGACGGCTTTGCTGACCAAGGGTGGACCTGATGTGCTGTTCAGTCGCTGTAGTCATGTGTTTATCAACGGTGAGGTTCAGCCCCTCACACCTGAGATTCGCACACAGTTTGAAGAAAAAAATGAGGCCTTCTCGAAACGTGCCTTCCGTGTGCTGGCCTACGCGTACAAAAAATTCGATGATAAAAACCAGGTCACCATTGATGACGAGCATGATCTGACACTGGTTGGTTTGACAGCGATGATTGACCCACCGCGTGAAGCGGTATACGGTTCTATTGAAGAGTCCAAAAAAGCGGGCATTCGCACCATCATGATCACTGGAGATCACAAAACAACGGCTCAGGCGATCGGTGTGGATATCGGCCTTGCCGAACCGGATGACCTCGCCATTACCGGAGCCGAACTGGACAAAATGTCTGATGAGGAGCTGGATCAACAACTCGAACATATCTCGGTTTACGCCAGAGTATCACCTGAGAACAAAATCCGGATTGTGCGTGCATGGCAGCGAAAAGGTAAAGTTGCAGCCATGACCGGAGATGGAGTTAATGACGCACCTGCGCTGAAACAAGCCGACATCGGCGTAGCGATGGGTAGCGGAACAGATGTCGCCAAGGATGCGGCTGCCATGATTCTGACGGATGATAACTTTGTCTCCATCGTGAATGCGGTCAGTGTTGGACGGATGGTATTTGATAACATCAAAAAAGCCATCGCATACCTGTTTGCCGGTAACCTCGGCGCGATTATCGCCATTTTGTTTGCCTTGATCGTCGGCTGGGTTAATCCATTTACGGCCCTACAGCTGCTGTTCATCAATCTGGTGAACGACTCCCTGCCTGCCATTGCTTTGGGTACAGAGAAACCCGAGCCGGATGTCATGCGACGCAAACCGCGTGATATTAACGAGGGTATCTTCGCAGGCGGAACCCTGCAAGCTGTGATTACGCGTGGTGTCCTGATTGGTGCGGCTGTTATTGTGTCCCAATATATTGGACTTGGCATCTCGGAGGAAATCAGTGTGGCTATGGCATTCACAACCTTGATTCTGGCACGCAGTCTGCAAACTTTTGCAGCACGTTCCAACACACAGACGATCTTCCAGGTGGGTTTCACGACCAATAAATTCGTGCTTGGCTCCATTCTGGTATGTCTCTGTCTCTATGCAATCACACTGATTCCAGGTGTTCGCGGTGTCTTCGCCATCCCGGATACATTCGGCTGGAATGAGTTCCTGATTGCAGGCGGACTTGCTCTTGCTGCAGTCATTCTCATGGATGTCATCAAGTGGATTCGCAATCGCGGCAAACAAGTTACTGTGGCGTAAGATCTGCAGTTATAACATGCACAAACAGGCGCCCGTTATCGGAGCGCCTGTTTCTGTATCTAATTATCCCTGTTTGATGCCAAAAGCGATCCAGCGTCCATCAATATCCTCGATCACAAACTCCTTGTTATTATAGTCTGTATGATTGAGGGCACGTACGATTTTCACATCTGCGTTGATCAATTCCTGTTGAAGCTCTTCCTGGTTCTGGGTAATAAAATATGCATCATATCCATAGCCATATAATTCTCTGTTGGGTATGACCTTCTGTCCATTGCTTTGGGTCAAAATAATCTCGGTAAGATCACGATACAGGCAGATATGAGGTTCCGCGGCATCGAGATATTCGACGACCCGAAAGCCCATCTTTTCTTCATAAAACTGCGCGGTTCGATTCATATCAAGCGTCGGAAATACGCTATGGGACATTAATAATGCATGAGTCATGGGTATAATCTCCTTCATTTTCAATTCAACATGCTAATTACTTACATATCTAGTTACCTAACCGCTGATCCATCTGCTTATGTATGCTTCAATGATCATTTTAGTTAAATTCAGGAAATCCGTCTATTGTTTATTATTAATATCTTTCTATGCTCATCACATCCGAATGAATTAATATGACATTATTGCCATATGATAAATTTGGGTGTAAAATGATATATTGCTTTTCATCACATTTTCATCAGAGCTCAATCCGAATTCATATTCATACCCAAGACAGGAATGGTACCGTGAAAGATAAAATTGTCATGCCACTCTGGACATGCTGCTTGTTCATCGTTGTGATGAATACCACCATGTTCAATGTTTCTTTGCCAGTCATTATTCAAGATCTACAGATTACCTCGGACCTGGGGTCTTGGGTCATCTCAAGTTATTCGATTGGTTACGCCCTGTCGACGGTGATCTACAGCCGATTGTCAGACCGTATCCCGGTACGCAAACTGTTAACGGTCGGGCTTCTGATCCTGGGGTTATCTTCATTGCTAGGGTTGTTCGCACATAACTTTGCAATCCTGTTACTGACACGTATTCTGCAATCTGCGGGTGCAGGAGTTATGGCCGGGCTGGGTCTCGTCATTGCAAGTCGTTACATCCCGGTGGAACGACGCGGAGCTGCCATCGCGCTGATCTCATCAGGTAGCGCCATGGCTTTTGGACTTGGCCCCATTGTCGGCGGACTCATTAGCGAATACTGGGGCTGGAACGGACTTTTTGCCATAACGGTGCTTGTCTTGCTCGCCCTGCCTGTATTGCTCTATTTCCTTCCACGGGAAACAGTCAAAACAGATCAGCCGTTCGATGTTATTGGTGCCATACTAACCGTCATTAATGCCACTACACTTCTCGTCGCGATCACCCAGCAATCCTGGTTATGGTTTGCCGTGGGCGTTATTTCACTTGTTGCACACCTCCTGTATATTCGAAAAGCGAGTCTTCCGTTTGTGAATCCACAAGTATTCCGAACGCCAGGATACACCCGGTTAATCCTTATCGGATTCTGCGTGCTGGTGGTGAATCTGGGAAATCTGTTTTTGATGCCGCTTGTGCTCGCTGATTTATATGGACGCTCTTCGCTCGCCATTGGTTTGCTGATTGCACCTGGAGCTATTGTTGCAGCATTCTGCACCCGTTTCGTTGGACGCTGGATCGACCGTTATGACAATATGCGATTTATGATCATCGGACACACCCTGCTCGCAGCGGTACTTGCTTTATTCATGCTCGGACTGGATCAGTCCGCCTTGATCATTACCAGTGGTTATCTCTTTTTCTCACCGGCACTGTCAGCCTCCATGGCTTCACTGAATAATGAAGCGTCACGTGTGCTGCCCAAAGCGCAAATCGGTTCCGGTATGGGCATGTTACAATTGATTCAGTTCTTCGGTGGTTCGGTGTCTGTAGCCGTGTGTGGGCTGCTGCTACACAGCATTCCGGGAGTCTCGGTCGAGCAAGCTTATCATGTGGTGTATGCTTGTCTGTTGCTCGTCTGCGTTGTTTCACTCGGGTTGACCGTCTGGCATAGCAGAGCTTCACGCTCAGGCATTAAACCTGTTACATTGGACAATTGATAATTGAGGTTTAAAGTTCAGAACAAAGAGGCCCGCAGCAAGCGCGAGCCTTTTTTAGTTTGGAACAGAAACGCCGTTTTTTTAAAGTAGATCACTCAATGAACTTGAACTTACCGGTTACTTTCCTGATTTCATCCTACAGCAGCATGCCAACTATTTACCGTCCAGTGCGAACTTCCAGGCCTCCATTATGCTAATTGGGGCTTTACTACTGCTCTCGCCGTCACCTTCCTGCGTCCAAAGTGGTGGGTAATACGCAAATACTTGTCCTGTCTGGAGCTGAGACATATCCTCTTGCCAGCCTTTCCAGCGAAAGGTCCGATAGAACTGCTCCAGATCACCATTCGCCAGCCAGTTGATGAAACCTGAATATGCCAGTTCTGTCGATTCCCATTCGAGTGTATCCGGTGCAAAATAATATATGTGTCCCGTGCGGCCATACTTGCCTGTATCCAGTCCGAAGAAACCGCCTGCCGCATCATATGCAACGACCATCATACCTTCCAGCACATCTACCCAAGGTTGCTCACTCACACCATTCCAACTGGTGAGACTCCCCGATGTACTGTCACCACCCGCACCAAGCAACGTGATCCAGCCATGGTCCAGTACAATACCTTCTGTCTCATAAGCAACAGCCCCCAAATAGGATTTGGTGCTTATTTGCAGACGATAGAGGGTATCCTCTCCAGCCTCTTGTTTTGCTGGAACATACACATATGTATTTTGCCCACTATCCAGAAGTTCCTTGAGTTCTTCCCATGCGTGATTCTCCCGATCTACTAATTCAGCTATCGTTAATGTATTCATGAGCAGTCTCCTCGCTGATTTTATAAGAGCATATCATGGGTTATTAACCCGTTCAAATCTGCTATAATCTATCTTCAAAGCTAAATTCAAGGGGGAAACGATTTGATTCGCGTAGTTATACTTATGATTCCGATTCTGATGGTGCTCGTATCCGGTTGTCAGAATCATACATCTGCCATGAAGGAACCCGTTTCTGTTCAAAAGTCTGATCCCCAGGTCATCCATTACATATCACCCCAAGGAAACGACTCGAATAAAGGAACCATTCAATCTCCTTGGAAAACGTTGCAGCACGCAGCCGACCACGCTTCGCCAGGAAGCACGATCTATTTGCGTGAAGGTGTCTATCATCAGAAAGTCAAAATCACCCGGAGCGGTAATTCTTCCGCTAATCCAACCCTATTTTCAAGTTATCCTCAGGAGCAGGTTATCATTGATGGTAAAGGTTTATCTGTCCGGGGCATTGAAGGGTTAATTGAAATTGAAAATGCCAGTTATCTCACGATTCAAAATCTCGAAATTCGTAATTTTACAACCACACTTGGGGGCCAAGTTCCAACCGGGATCTATGTCCACGGAGCAGGTGAGCATATTCAGCTGTTAGGCAACACCATACACGCGATTGCTAGTTACGCAACTCCTGAAGGTCCCGATTTGCGGGGCAGGGATGCCCACGGTATTGCCATATATGGCACAGAGCACCCTCAAGCTTTACGCGATATCATCATCAAGGATAATGAATTGTATGATCTTACACTTGGTTCAAGCGAGTCACTCGCAGTCAACGGTAATGTTGATACCTTTGCCATCCAGGACAATATCATCCATGATTCCGACAATATTGGTATTGATCTGATCGGGTACGAGGGTACGTCCGAGGACGACACGTACGATCAGGCTCGGAACGGCATTGTACGAGGCAACGAAGTATACGATATTACGTCCAATAACAATCCCTCCTACGGTACAGACCTGCCCAATAATACCAACTCGGCCGGCGGCATCTATGTAGATGGCGGGAAAGATCATATCATCGACCAGAACCGGGTATATCGGAGCGACATCGGAATTGAGATTGCATCAGAGCATGCCGGACGTTCAACCAGCAACATTACCGTGCGTGATAACCTGATTTATTCCAATAGATTGACGGGTATTGCCATGGGAGGTTATGACGAGGAACGAGGAGCTACCGAGGATAGCAAGATTATGTACAATACGCTTGTGGGAAATGATACCCTGAATGCAGGCAATGGACAGTTATTCATGCAGTCACGGACAAAGAACAATACATTCATGCGTAACATTCTCGTATCAGGCAGCTCGGAAGTACTAATATACAACGAATATACTAGCAATACCGGCAATGTGTTTGACCATAATGTCTATTACTCACCAGGTGAGCAGGAAGATGCCCTGTGGGTTTGGAAAAATAAAGCCTACTCCGGCATCGCCGCCTACATCAAGGGATCTGGCAATGATGCACACTCCATATATGTGAACCCGGCATTTATGGATGAACCCAACGAAGATTTTCGTCCTCAGGCGAACTCTCCGGCAAAGGCGTATGGTTACCTTGCACCGCGATAAATTAACCCTGAGTCTGCCATCTCAACTTAGTAAATCTTTTTCACGCAAATAAAAGGAGCCTGTGCATGTGGGATCATCTCCCTCATCATGCACAGACTCCTTTTTGCTTTCTTTTGATGTAATCCAACCCTTAACTTTTTACCATCTGAGCTGCATGTGTCACCCGGTTTCGTCCTCCGGTTTTGGAGGCATACAGGGCGTTGTCCGCTCTTTGGAACAAGGACTTTTCCGTATCATCCTCGACTACAGTGGCCGCACCGATACTCACAGTAATGTTATATTCACCCCAATCGGCTGAAGCAACCTGTGAACGATATCGTTCTGCAATACCGATCGCCTGCTCCTCTTCACAATCTGGAAGAATGACAACAAATTCCTCCCCACCGTAACGTGCAACCACATCCGTACTTCGCGATACCGTTTGCAGCAGCCCTGCCAGATTACCGAGCACCAGATCTCCGATCGGATGTCCGTACGTATCATTAATGTTTTTGAAATGATCAATGTCCACAACGAGAAGGGAGAAATAACGTTGTTTCTCCTGGAACATCAGTAAGCTTTCAAGCATTTTTTCCTGGAAAAACCTGCGGTTCTTCAATCCTGTCAACAAGTCGGTGGAGGCCATTGTCTCCAACTGATCATTCACTTTGATTAACGCCTGCTCTTTAATTTTATATTCCTCATGCAGTCGTTCAAGCTCCTTATTCGCTTCTTGCGTCGCTTGATACAGCTCCTGAAGCTTCGTTTTGGTATGCAAAATATCCTTCTCATGTTCGATTCGCTTACGCATGACTACAACGACACAATCTACCACGCTTTCCCCGTTACGGGTCTGACGAACACCGTTAAGCAGAACAGGAACAGCCTGCTGATCACGGGTACGGAACGTGAAGTACATCTCGTCCACATGTCCATATAACTGGATGTAGGGATAGAAATACGTATGGAAAAACACCTTGTTGCTCACCGACATGGTGGATTCAATATGTTGCCCTATGAGCTCATCGCGTTCATATCCAAGCATCGTAAGCAAAGTTTGATTAATCGACTGTACGACGCCCGAATCAGAGATAGAGAAGTATCCACAGGGAGCCAGATCTAATTGTATATCCATGGAATAACTGCCTTTCTTCCGCGTTTTATGCGCTCGTTAAATAATCCTTAATCATTCGGATGGTTTCTTCCGGTTGACTTAGATGCGGATAATGTCCCTTGGCCGTCATCTGTTGCAACCTGCTATTCTTCAGATGGGCGTGTAGATAATCCCCTACTTCTACTGGGGCAATGCTGTCATCCGAGCACTGAAGAATTAATGTTGGCACAGTTGCCTGCTCCAGATCAATACGACAGTCAGATAAAAACGTCACTTCGGCAAATTGTCTCGCAATATGCGGATCTCTGGAGCAGAAGCTTTTCTCCAACTCTTCCGTCAGCTCTTTCCGTTCCGGATTGTTCATCACAATGGGTGCCAGATAACTCGCCCACCCAATAAAATTCATCTGCATCATCTCAAGCAATTCATCGATATCATTCCGATCGAAACCTCCATAATAATTAGGCAGATCATTCACGTAACGTGGGGAGGGCCCTAACATTATAATTTTTTTGAAATATTTGGGGTTCTGAATTGATGCCAGCATACCAATCATACTACTGACGGAATGCCCGACAAATATGGTGTCCTTTAGTTCGAGCGCTTCCATAACTTCCAGCACATCCTGGGCGTATCCTTGAAGGTTGCTATATTTGATAGCATCATAATAGTTAATTTGAGATTCGCCAGATCCAACATAATCAAACAACACCACACGGTAGTTCTCCATAAAACCTGGAATAATGTAACGCCACATATCCTGATCACATCCAAAACCATGAGCAAATACAATCGTTTGGCTACCCGAGCCAAGTACCTTAACATTATTTCTTACAAGTATATCAACAGTCACTACATATCACCTCTCCGAGGTAGTATTCACTTGAATCATTTTATCTGATTAGTATACCGGAAAATGTTGGAATATGAATTAAAAATAATTAATAACTTCTCTCATCCACCAAAAAAATAAATAAGAGGGGTGTCCCACCAGCCATGTTGATGACTTTTGGGACAGCCCCCCTATTTCTTTATTTCACAGTTAGGATCACACGTTGATAATGCTTCAACTGATGCTCTCCATCATCCTGTACTTCGGCAACGATATGAAGAGTATCACCCGATTTGGCATCGTCAGGAACGGTAAATGTCACCGCTTCGGTGTCACTGCCCTGTAATTTTATCGTATCCACCTGCTCATCCTTGGCAAGTTCACGATGCAATCCAAGCTGCAGGTCACCCGCCATTTCAGGCTGAACTTTGTTCGGTGTTACTTTGGAATCCTCATAAGTGTCCGCTTCGGAATATCTCCACCACGTATAGGTCAGTTGATCTCCATCCGGGTCTTTACCCTCCGCGTGAAGAGTAACTTCCTCCCCAGGACTAACACTAAGATCCACCCCTTCCTTAATCGTTAAAGACGGATTATGGTTGGCACCTTCGTAAGTGTCTGCAACGGCCCAGTCTGCACGTGCTGCAAAATCATCCTGCACATCGTCAAACCATCTCATCAGAGAGTATTCGGCTTCATAGCGTTTGGTGTACGGATCGTAATCAAGCACATTGTTTCTAAACAGCTTGTCGTTCACAACGCCAAAGCGTCCACCCCAACCGCCGTAGGAAGGGTCTTCCATACTGCGCAGCCCATTATCAATCAGATAAAAGAAGGAAGGAGAGTCACCCTCAGATATAAAATCGTACTTGTCATATTGTGGATTGTTCTTCAGATACTCAGCACTTCCCCGTTGTTCTTCGGCTAGTTCGCCTTCGATCATTTTACCATCACCCATCGATGCATACATATCCATCAGCTTGCCATGTCCGTCCAGAATGTTCTTGACCATCCAGTCGCCATGAAGCTTACTGTTCACTTCTTCGGCATGCATCTTCCATGCATAGGCAAAATGCCAGAAGTTCGATTGGTCGTTGAGAATGCGGATATCCGGCCAATTCTTCGCAATGTATTCGTTGTAGCTGTCATCCTGATCGAGGATGATGTACAGGACCAGTTTGTCACTGACTTTTTTGCGAATCGTATCCCACTCGGCCGTATCTTTGTACTGTTCTTCAATCGATTTCAGCGCTCTGGCTGTGGTATTGGTGCCCCCCCATGTCTGAACAATCAGGTCTCGGGAGTCATCATCGAGGAAAAGAGTTTCGAGGAACTCAGAACCTTCGGTTTCCTTCTCCATCTCCCCTTTATCGGAAATATTACCGATCTTCGTCATCGCTCGAAGCTGTTCCGGCTCCGGGTACCCATCCGCATGTTTGGACAAGTTCGGGTAAATCTCGCCATAGGCATCGATCATGTCGTACACCCACTGTGTGCCTGTCCAGCGGAACGGTTGGATCCCCGCTTCCTCGTCTCCAGCATAATGATACACCGAGCTGGTCAGTACAATTCCGGCAAGGTCCATCTCATTCGAATATAAGAGGAAACGAATGACGGAGTTCATATCATCCACTTCACCGTCGGTTGTAATCACTGTTCTGCCTTTGGCAGCTTGGTTGTTTGCAGGTTCCTGGGTTTCATTCTCTGTCTGTTCTGTCGGCTGATTCGGTGTGTCACTTACGGTTTGTGGCGCTTTGGATGCGCACCCACTAATCACCAGGATGATACTGAGACAACCTGCGGCAAAACCGTTTAACCATTTTCTCTTGTTCATAATGCTCCCCTTTCTTCTGTACAGCGTGATGTTAGTGTTGGGTTGGAAATAAGTACGTCCTCTGTTTTTTCTATCCTTAATATGGACCGTAGAATGCAAAAAAACCCGAACAACATTATGAATGGAACAAAGTCCACGCATAGTGATGTTCAGGTTTTGCCTGCCCAAAGCAGTAACAATCCTTATTTGAGTGAAAGTATATCATGTCCACTCATGAATGTAAACGTATTCAAATGTTTTTTTGAATTTATCTTTGATATAGTATAATGCTTATAGCCAAGAATCAAACGAATCGGCCTGTTATTATATCAATGTTATTAGGAGGACTCAGACATCATGCAACAACTGGATGCGGCCTTGAGCCGTTTGGTGGAACAGCAGGATATATATAATGAAGCTTATGGACTTTTTAAAAATCATGATCTGCGTCCCCGCGAACAACATCACCAGCCGGAAGTGGATACTCGAATACCTCTTTCTCCAGAACTTCAGTATCTGTACAGTCATTATGAAATGATGGATGCGGATGCGGAAGGTACACTCAAAATGAAAAATGCCGCCGTCGAAATCGGTGATGCAGCGCTGATTTCCTTTGTCGCACCTGAACATCTGCTTCGTCAGCAACTGGGGTTCCGCTGGATTGGCATGAATGAACCTTATGAGGAGTCCTCCACTTGGCCAAAAAATCACGTCGTCATCGCAAACTTTAACGATGATCCGTTAATTGTAGATGTGGAAGCACCAAACTCTCCCGTATATGCCGCTTTTACAGGTGGAGAACCAAACCGTGTTGCTGATTCGCTGTCAGACTTTTTCAGTGCACTAGCCATCCTGATTGAAGCGGCGCGCACCTATGCCGGAGAAGTAAAAGATGAAGAAACCTATGAAACCAAGCCCGAGTATCTGGAGCAAGTGGAACCTTTATTGCAAGATCTGTTGGGAGAAGAGTATACCGCTCATCTGTTCGAGTATCTGTCCTTTTGTTAAAACGGTGAATTAAAGGAATTGGAGGGGCGCCCATATGATCTATGTGGCTTTGCTACGAGGCATTAATGTAGGCGGGAACAATAAAATCAATATGAAGCAGCTGAAAGAAACATTTGAACAAGCAGGCATGCTGGATGTCGTTACCTATATCAACTCTGGCAATATTATTTTTGCCGATCATCAGGAACGTGCCAATGCGAATGTGGAGATATCCCATGTGTTAGAACAGGCCATCGCCGCCGATTTTGGCTTACAGATCAGGGTAATGGTGCGGAATATGGATGAAATTCAATCCGTTATTCAGGCGCTGCCAGAAGAATGGGTTAATGATGACACAGCCAAAAGTGATGTGATGTTCCTCTGGGATGAGATCAATGAGCCCTCCGTGCTGGACCAGCTGCCCATCAAACCGGGAATCGGCACACTAATCTATGTTCCCGGAGCGATTTTATACTCAGTCAGCAGAGAAGATGCATCCAAAAGTGGCATGAACAAGCTTGTGGGATCCAAAGTATATGCCTATATGACGGTTAGAAATGTGAATACCACACGTAAGATATATGCCCTGATGCAAGCAACAGCAGAGAAATAACTCGGTACCAACACAATGGATAGTCAGTTATGCATCGTCCAATTCATATGAAAAATAAAGCATGCAGAAAACATCCTTATGGATGTCTCCTGCATGCTTTTTGCCGTGTCAGGAAACTATTTTTTCCACTTTATATTAGTCAATTTGAATGCGTCTGCGAGATTGATCATCACCAGGACGTTTCGGAATCTCGAGCTTCAGCACACCTTCTTCCAATCTGGCCTTAATGTGCTCCTCATCAATATGATCAACATAGAATCGACGGATAAATTCGCCGGAACGGCGTTCCTGCCGTATGATTCGATTGGAGTCATCCTTCTGCTCCACTACATCATTGCGTTTGGCACGAATAATCAATTCATTACCTTGAACCTGAATGTCTATATCCTCTTTGGCAATGCCCGGAAGCTCGGCTTCTACCGAATATTTGTCTTCTTCCTCACGAATGTCGGTCCGGAATGGCTGGGAGCCAGTTCCAAAAGGGGAGAGGAATGAGTTCTCAACCATGTCATTGAAGGATTTCAACATGTGTCCGAACGGGTCTTCATTTCGTTTACGAAACGGAATCAGATCAAACATGAAAATCAGCTCCTTTTATGTGGTTGGTTTATTGGTGTTCCTTACATTGATTATTATAATACCCGTGCAAATAAGGCTCAAAGTCTGTAAAAGACCAAAAAAACCGATTTTCTTTCATCATGGTTCACTATTTTAAAATAGATCCTTTTTTCTTTTATTTTGACCTTATTTGATCTTCTGACTTTGTCTGACTATAACGAATGAATGGGGTCCGTTACAGTATTGGATTCATTCTTCCGCATTCCCAGCATCATGATTGCCAGCAAGACAACCAGAACAGCTACGAGCATAAATGGAACATGTTTGTCCACCTGATAGAGTGTCGTTGTAAGTAAAGGGGTAATAACGGCGGATATCCCCTGGATGGCTGCTACCAATCCCGCTGCCCCTCCCTGCTGTTCCTTGCTAACTGCCAGCGAAGCACCTGCCATGAACCCGGGCATCATCAGACCTGACCCCATGCCAAACAGGAAAAACGAGAAATAATACATGGATAACACATTAAAGACCAAAAACAGGATCATACTTGCGATCAGGAAAAGGGACCCGAGCAAAATCATTGGGCGTGGCTGCCATTTCAACCATTTCATCTGAATGACCTGCATGATCAACATCGCTGCTCCAGAGAACATGAGTCCAAACGAAACCATTTGAGCCGTCGCCGCTGAGGATAGAGCCAGTTGATCCTGAAAATAAAAACCCCCGACAACCTGTAGTGTCATGATACCCATCATCGTGACCAAGCCGGCAGCAAGGTACATTCGTAAACCACGTTGGAACGGGTTGACTTTAGGCGGTTTTGCCTGAATGACCGGTTTGGCTGACGGGATTAACAGCAAGGCAATAATAAATGCAGCTATCGCTATAAAAATGCCGAAATAAAGCGGCCAGAGCAGACCGATAAGGGTAAATGCTCCTGCAATCGCAGGTCCAAATACTAGGCCAAGTCCATTCGCAGCACTGATAATCGCCATCCCGCTTCCCCGCTCCTCCCCTTCTGTCACATCACCCATATAGGCCTGGGCAGAAGAAAGTACGGCAGGAATAAACATGCCAATCAGACTGCGCGTCACAATCAGAAGGGTTAACAGTAGCCCTCCTCCGATCCATGCATTTAATCCCCCGTACAATGCCAGTGCAAATAATGCACAGCTCACAGACATTCCTATGAACCCAATCAATATGATGGGTTTTCTACCCTTCAGATCACTCCATCTGCCCCATACCGGAGCCATGACAGCCATCATAATGGACCCAAGCGAGATAATAAGACCGGAATGACTTTCTTTCATGCCCAACTCGCGAATAAGTGGTGGCATAATGGGTGCAATCAGCATCAGACCCAACATGGCTGCAAATACGCTAAAAAAAATACTTCCTCTGATTCTATTCATGTTTGTACACTCCTCTATATTTCAGTACAGTACCCACTGTACCTGGAGTATACAAGGCTGAATGAATCCCCACTGCCTCTATACGGAACAATTCACGGCAAGACGGATTTATTAATAAATCTTTTTCATCTCGGAAGGCTTCACGCCGAATTTGCGATAAAATTGCTGCGAAAAGGCACTGACATTGCTGTAACCGACCGCAATCGCGGCCTCGGTGACGTTGTTATCCTGATTGCGCAACAACTTCATGGCGTTGTCGAGACGAACCTGACGCAAATATTCGAACACCGTGCTTCCGAAAAGTGCCTTGAATCCTTTTTTTAATTTAAAATCGTTAAGTCCTACTTGTCTGGACAATGCTAGCAAAGATGGAGGATCTACCATACAGGCCTCCATAATCTCCCGTGCCGTATGTAACTTCCGGATGTCCTCTCTGGAGAATCCCGCGGGGATTGGCGCCAAATCAAACAATTGGATCATAAATCGATTCAAGATCTCCAAGGCTATCGCTTCCATCATTAAGGATGATCGATAACTATTGTTTAATTCTACAATCAGACTATCAATCATCGTTCGTATCCGGTTATCCAATTGAAATACAATCGGCTTGAACACTTTTCGTCCCAACACCTGATTAAACGCAATCGACTTGAAACCGCCCAATTGTGCTGCTGCATAATTAAACAGAGAAACCGGAATCCCCAGCGAAAAAGACGTATACAGCTCCCTTGCCGGAGGATGGAACCACGCTTCGAAATCATGCATAAAAATAAGGGCCCCTTGCCCTATCGATAATGAATAATCCTGACCGGATATATCCACATGTCGCTCTCCTGACAAGGCAAATTGCAATTCCACAATGGGTGTCTCAGACGCAAAATACGTAGGATAAGGCTGATGATATTCAACCTGGGAATATAAAATCTCAATGCCACTGTATGTTGTCACTCTTTTGACCTTACCGCTACCCGCCTTGGGAGAGAGCAGATACGTGTGTTCATCTTTCTGACTGTAAGGTTCCTGGGTCAGGTAATGCTGATATACTACGCCTAATGCATCATCCGTGCGCATGGGTATTCACCTCGCCTATATCTTGATCAGACTTGTCAGTAAAGAAAGTCTGAATTAATTGATAATGATTCTCAATTATGATTCTAGCGTATTTTCTCCCGTTCGACCAGTCCTATATATATGAAGGCTCACGTCTGCTTTTTTCTTCATGTGGCAACATCATTTTATATGCTAACTTACATATCCAATTTGGAAAAATATCTCTTATCTAACCTTTTACACAAATCGCAGACTTCTCTTACCTCACCTTAACATTAGCTCCCTATACTAAAACAATTGTATAACTCATTACACACGAAACGATAAAGGGGATCTGGAACATTGAAAAAGAGAAATCAATGGCTTGCCGTTCTGTCGATGACTGCCATTCTTACCGCAGGAGCAACCAGCTACACATCAATGATTCATGCCGCTGACGCAACTAAAACCACCAATGATCATGTCGTACTGCGCACAGCCATCCAAAATATGCAGGGTACGGTCACATGGAACGGAAGCAGTCACAGTGTTGATATCCAGATCGCAGATACTAAAGTACAACTTCCTATAGGAACGTCATCGGTCACCATCAACGGTGTGAAAACTCCTCTGGACAGTAAAAGCTACATCACCAAAGGTACAACGTATGTATCTTCCCAAACGCTAAAATTAATTACGGATCAACTGATCCTGAAACAAAATAAAACCGGTTTTGAACAGACCGCAACGTTTCAGATGCCTGGTGGAAAAGCAGAAATATCAGCCTCTACGCCAGATGGACAACGCCTGCTCGTAACCGAAGCAGACAATGGCAGCATTTCCGTACTGGACATTGCTGACTTGAAAAACGTCAACCTATTAAAGACAGTCAGCTTCCAGGACCTCTCCGCCAAAGCTGAAGTCACAAGCGTAACCGTGTCCAAAGATGGCAAATACGGTCTTGCTGTTATTCGTACAGGGGATACAGACAGTGAAGCAAACAAAGGGTTGCTTGCCATTGTGGATCTGACAACCTACAAAACCGTCAAAACGTATGAACTGGGCATTGGTCCTGACTCGATTGCACTGTCACCTGACGGTCTGCATGCGGTGATCGCCATAGAGGATGAAGAGCTGAATAAAGCTGCCGATGAAATTGACTATGCCAACACCAAACGTCCGGGTAGCATTATGGTTGTATCTTTTGCTGGCGGGAATGTATTAGAGGGCGAGATCACCAACTTACCGGTATCTCTCGAAAATGTAGAAGGTGCCATCTATCCGCATGATCCACAACCAGAGTATGTTGCCATTAGTCCAGATAACAAAACAGCAGCCATCACGTTACAGGAAAACAATGTCGTTGCCCTCGTAGATCTGGAGACAAAAAAAATCAGCTCAATCTTCGCTTTGGGTACTACTTCACATCAAGCAGATCTGAAAGATGATGGTATCGTTCAGTTTAAAGAGACGTTGACCGCTCGTTATGAACCGGATGGAATTGCTTTCTCGGCAGATGGTAAATACCTGCTGACAGCTAACGAAGGGGATTTGGGCAAGAATGAATTTGAGGATGGTGTAAAAGCAGGCGGACGTAATATCGCTGTCTGGGATCTGCAAGGCCAGCGGATGTACGATAGCCAGAACCTCATTGACGAGGCAACAGCTATGGTCGGCTTGTATCCCGATGATCGCAGTCCCAACAAGGGAAGTGAAGTGGAGAATCTGACCGTTGCTACTGTAGACGGCACAACATATGCCGCGGTAGCTTCCGAACGGGCAGATGCCATTTTGTTCTTTGATCTTGCTGATCCGGTCAATCCGGACTACCTGGGTCTAATTCCTACAGCCGGAGAATCACCAGAGGGAATTCATCGTGTTAACGGACGTAGCCTGTTTGTGAGTGCAGATGAAAGCACGGGAACACTTAGTTTTTTTGCCAAGAAATAGATCAAGTGTACCTAGTATGTAAAGGCTGAAATGAGCGGTTTCACGTTATATTGAGTAGGTGGGGGCGTAGAGCCCCTGTCCTCTCATACTATTGTATGCGCTATTCCACGTACCACATATAATGCTGCTAAGGTTATCGACGTTTCATATTTTCCAATTCCCGCCTGTTCCGCTCGACTTCCTCTTGTAACACTCGTACTTCCATCCTTAATGCGGATACTTCCTCTTTGACGCCAGACTTCTTCATCACAAGATAGAAAACCAGATATAATACAAGACCAATCATAATAAAGAAAATTAATAGCGTTATAATACCTGCAATACCTATAGAGCTAATCATAACTTTACGTTTCCCCTTTCCGACATTCTATTAATTTATATTTACAACAATACCATAATTAAGCATAACGAACAGTATAAAAAGCCAAGAGAGCATGCTCCCTTGGCTTCAATTTATCTATATATACCTTCCTATCCGGTGATCCTTATTCCCAGAAGAAACGACCTGCGAACACTTTTTCCGTCAACAGTTTATACGTTTCTTCAGGCAATTCTTTTTTCATCTTTGCCATAACGGCGTCTTTGCCTTGATTATATTGTGTGGACATGCCAATCTCTGCCGTTGTATTGCTAGCATCCAGACGCATGATTGGGGCTTGAGCATCTTTCGTCCAAGATGTCCATGCCGCTAGATCAGGTGATCCACCCGTGCCTGGATTGCCTGTGTACAGGAACTGCTTCAGATATGCTGCCATCGCGGCAGACAACTGATCACGTCCTGGTTTGTTTGTATCGCTAAAGTACCCATCAGGGAAATAGGCAGCAATTCCGTCTGCGTGTCCTGTATAGAAGTCCATATCCGCACCATGTGGTGCGCCCAGTAACGTGAGCAAACGCTCAGAGATGACCCCAGGTTGTGTGCCCCATGCAAAACGATACGCATATACCGGTGGCTGACCTGCTTCACTGGTCAATTGCTCCGCTACACGCTCTGCATTAAAGCCTGCATAAGCTTCGCTACCGTATTTCAACGCAGCAGCATATTGTTCCGCCTTGGTTTTATCAGTAAACAGAGTCTCATCCGTGATGGATGGAGAGAAGTTTGGATCACCGAAGGCAAAACCAGAGAACTCCGTTTCCAGGCTGCCGAGCAATACAGGGACTTTCGTGTAATTGCCATTATTGATGGCGTCAAATCCTTCTTTTGGAATCACTGTGCCATCACGGAACAGATGCGGGAATGGGTCCATACGGATTGCGGTTGCACCAAACGCTGTGACCAGCTTGTCCGCAGGCAGTTCACGCAGATAGCTCTCCAGCTGTGCCTGAGATTGCTTGCCAATCCATGCTTTTGCTTCTTCTGCATTAGCCGCTTTCCCCTCTTGCACGAGTAGCTTCACAAGTACATCCTCGGATTTTTGCTCGCCTTCTTCCGGTGATGCTGTCGTCAATCCTCCGCTGAAAGCAACTGCTTTTTGATACAATCCTTTGCTAAGTGGCGAGATCAGAGTTGCCAGCACATCACGTGCACCAGCAGATTGTCCGGCTAATGTAACATTGCCTGTATCTCCGCCAAACCCTTCGATATTATCCTGTACCCACTCCAATGCACGGAATGCGTCAAGCAGACCATAGTTACCTGAGTCATCCAGGGCATTGCCTGTTTTCAGCGCTGCATTCTCGAAAAATCCAAGGGCTCCCAAACGGTAATTCACTGAAATGATAATGCTGTTGGTGCTCCGTGCAAGCTGTTCACCTTGAAAATCTTTACCTGATCCGGTCATATTCCCGCCGCCGTGCAGGAACACCATAACCGGAAGTTTCGAACTGGTTGTGTCGGGACGCCAGATATTGAGATACAGCGAATCCTCGCTGCCTACAGTATTTTTACCAGAGATCTGCAAGCTGTTCGCTGCAAATTCCTTAGCCGATCTCGTTCCTGTCCATGATTCCGGTTCTTGCGGGGCTTTCCAGCGCAGTTCCCCTACCGGAGGTGCCGCGTATGGAACACCGAGCCAGCCGAGTGTGCCATATTGCTCATAGGTTTTGCCATCAATCGCGCCATACTTGGTCTGTTGCACCGTTTGAGGTTGGAACGCTCCAGCTTCTTTATGTTTCAACCAGTTCTGCTCCAAAGTTCCACTGCCATTCTTGAGCTGTATCTGCAATGCCTGTGCGGTTGCCTCTGCCATCAGGCGGTTGGTAAGTTGACTCGCGCCCTTCCCTTGAAGCGCCTTGATTCCTTTACCAGCTGCATAGGTGGAAGCCGATCCCTGCTCATAATCCGTACCTGCTTCATATCCAAGCACCTTCAGCAGCATTTCGGCATAACCTTCCGCTGTAAGGGGTGCATTAGGTTCAAACTTCTCCGTTCCTGTTACGATCTCAGACACATATGGATGCTGCTTCAAGTAACCAACGACCGGTTGCAATACTTTGCCTGCCTGAGCCGCATCGTCGTACGTTTCCGATCCCTGATAAGCGAGAGCTTCTTTCTCCAATCCTGACAAACGCAAGTAAAGTACTGCGGCCTGAATGCGTGTAGCCTTTTTGTTCAGATAAGCTGCATTAACACCTTGACCGCTACCGCGAATAAGCTCGGATTGGATCAGCTTGTCCATCGCTGCTGAAGAAGAAGGTCCTGTATTGCCTGCTGCATAAGCTGGTAGAGCGGATACACATAACCCCAGAATTGTTGCTACAGCAATCGAACGTTTAATGGTTTTCATGTCATAAATCTCCTCGCTGTCGAATAGTGTGTGATGGGATAAGTTCATTGGAATGTCCATTTGAGTTGCGTATCTAAGAATCAGTATTCCAATGTCTGGATGAGTCTATATCTCTATTTATGAAAAAATTAAATCTGCTGCGCTCCTTTCTGCTCGAAATATCTGCTACGGCGCTTGCGGTCATGCCATCAGGCATTTTTTTATATAAAAAAACCTGAACCGAAGGCAAACAGACATCGCTTTAGCGTGGTCTACTGCCCTCAATTCAGGTTTTGCCTGCAATCAGTAACAACCCTGAGGAATGAGGTTCATTCCATATGAAAATGTAAACGCAATCAATCGTTTGATGAACAAACAACCAACGAATGAACTGACACAGGTATTGCCCTAAACACGGTTACAATCCTGTTGTTATGGTGATGTTAGCACATAATGTAAGCGTTCGCAATATCTTTTTTTAATCGTCAATATATATCTCTGAATGGGTAACATTAAAAACAAGCTCTGCAAGTTCCATATCATATCGAATCGGAACCTACATTGATTCGGGTATCTGCCTAGCCAAAAGCCCATAAATATTGAGCATGGCGGTCGCTGCGCCCAGCGGTTGTAAGCTTTAATCATACAGAACCGCCGACATAACAAAACAGGCCATAGGCGCATCCACCTATGAACCTGCTCTGATATAACGTGATTTGCGTCAAATTTGTAGAATGAAATGTTTTTTTATTCCTGTAGCTTGCTCACTTGCTCAATCAGGCTATCCAGCCCCTTGTCGACCAGATAAGGTCCATAATTCCAATAGTTGCGAGAAACATTAATGATCCGATGATTTTTGATCGCAGGAATACTCTGATACACCGGCTCATTGAATAGCTCCATCATCTGCTCCATCTCTTCATCGTCCATCTGAGTGAAGAAGTAGTCTGCAGGTTTATCCGCCAGCTTCTCCAATGAGAGCACGGTTCCACCATCTGCATAGGCTTTGTACTGTTCAGGCATAACAAATCCGAAATCCTGGTATATCAACTTGCCCAATGTGCCGCCTTCTCCCCCAAGTAATACCTCCTTATTGTAGATAACGAAGGACATGGCCGTTGTTCCCGGTTCAATATTGATGTTCAGTTCATCCCGGATCCCATTCAATTTACTTTCGAAAGTAGCAATCCATCGCTCTGCTTCCTCTTTTTTATCCATAATCTCACCCATCGTTCTCAGGGTGTTGATGACATCTGGGTCACCGCCCCAGGCTACCGTAATCGTAGGCGCAATTTTCTCATAGGTGCCGATCACTTCCGTGCTTGTATAATCAGGTACGATGATCAGATCTGGCTCTAGATCCGAGACCACTTCTACGTTCCCCGTTCCTGATCCGATATCCGGCACATTAGCCATCTCTTCCGGGTACAGATCCAGTGTTTCCTTGTTGGCACCCGCCGGCTTCATTCCGAGTGGCAGCAAATACCCCCCATATGTGATCACAACCGGTTTGGCTGATTGGGCTGGGATCTCAACCGTTCTCCCCGATGCGTCGGTATACATTTTGGTTGCAGGCAGTGAAGCATCTTCATTTGCTGTTGACTGTGGATCAGTTCCTCCCCCGCAAGCTGCTAATAGCAGGGATAAACTAAATAATAAACTGACCGCCAAAGTAGGCTTAAAACGAACATTCAAGTTATTCACGCTCCAAGTGTTGTATTGATAATGATTATCGTTATTATCAATATAGCGTTGTGTGAGTTCTCCAGCAATGAACGATTCCGACTTCTTATTGGTACGATTTGAACCTTTAAGCAGATGACTGTGCATTTTATATTGAGCGGGAGTTTCTCCCATTATTCGTTTGAAGATTCGGCTAAAGTAGTACAAATCTTTATATCCAACGCTCTCAGCCACATCACGAATCTGAGCCTCTGTCTCTGTTAACAATACTTTGGCTTGGTTCATCCGGGTTTGGATGACGTATTCCATCGGACTGCAACCGAATTTTCGCTTGAATACCCGTGCCAGATAATGACTGCTGTAATGAAATTGGGCCGCCATATCCTCCATGGACACGGGATGTGCGTAGTGCTCCTGAATGTATGCTGCAATCTGCTCGGCTAATTCTGGAGGATCAGCTACCTGATCACTCGCCTGCTTCCATTGACGAAACTGTTCGTATACAAACTGATACAACAGTCCTGTAACCTGCAACCTGTCCAATTCTTCGCTGCTTGCCCAGCATTCATGCATTCTCTCCATTATGGGAATTAGCAACAGCGGATATGTTGCTGCAAAATAATACTGCTGCGGGGAAAATTCATACTCTTGTTGTACGTTTTCTACTCTCGACGGGTCGGTACCAGTGGAGCTTGGCTGGGGTTTAAATAAAATCAGATAATATTCAAAGGGGACATCCAGACAATGGATATGTATAGTTGTGCCTTTGACACCATGCAGAACCTGCGTCTGGGTGGACCTGAGCTTTTCTTTGCCCAAATGAACAATGGCTTCTCCTCTGACCATAAGCAAAAAAGCATGGGCTGGCAAAACATACGGCTTAATTGCCTGTCCCGGCTTCAAGACCAGATGACGAATGTCCATGAGCTTCACCTGATTTTTATTCCACCACTGAATGGCTTCTGACCATTCTTTCATTACAAACCACCTCAATGCCGATCATTAGACGAGGTTCATTCCCTAGCCCGATTTTCTCCTTAACATACAAGAGTGGTCCTCATTTTGTCCAGTACACCTGAATTCCAGCATCCTTCACTAATCGTAAATTTTACATATAGTTAATCCATTTCATACGTTAGTTTAGCAATTGTTGTATACACTTGGTTTGGGATACCAAACTATACATATATTCTAGGAGGATGCATTCATGTTAAACCGGTTTAATGTCCGTGCAGCCAAAATGATGCTCGCGGTGACAACAATTATTACGGCTACACTCGGAGGAAGCAGTGCAGCGTGGGCTGTGGAAGATACCACCTCAACGACATCTGCATCACCGATTAAAAATGTGATTATTCTGATTCCTGACGGTATGGCTAACGATGCTACCGCTCTGGCTCGTTGGTATAAGGGCTCGTCCCTGACACTGGACTCCATGGCAAGCGGCATGGTTCGGACTCACTCCGCCGATGCGCCGATTGCCGACTCAGCTCCTGCCGGAACTGCTTTTGCAACAGGTTATAAATCTCATACCGGATTTGTTGGTGTACTGCCGGACAAGGCTACGATGCCAGGGCAAAAGGCGATTGCGCCTGGAGACGAAAGAAAACCTGTTGCTTCCGTGCTGGAAGCATCCAAACTGGCGGGTAAAGCAACTGGCATTATCGCTACATCCGAGATTATGCACGCCACACCAGCGGACTTCTCCTCTCACTATCCGGACCGTAAAAACTATGATGCACTCAGCAAACAACAAGTCTACAATGGCATGGACGTTGTGTTGGGTGGAGGTAGCAAATACCTTGAGCCAGCCGGACGTAAAGACGGCGAGAATCTGGTTTCGTCTATCAAGGCACTGGGTTACGATTACGTCACTACACCAGCTGCAATGAAAGCATCCGATTCGAACAAGCTATGGGGTATGTTCGCGCCAGCGGGCATGGCTTATAATATGGACCGTGATCCTGCAAAACAGCCAAGCCTTGCCGAGATGACATCCAAAGCCATTGAAGTACTGTCCAAAGACAAAGATGGCTTCTTCCTCATGGTCGAAGGCAGTAAAGTGGACTGGGCAGCTCACGCCAATGATCCGATTGGTATTATCAGTGACGTACTGGCTTTTGACGATGCCGTAAAAGTAGCCATGGATTTTGCTAAAGCGGATGGAGAGACTGCCGTTGTGGCTGTTACGGACCATGGTAATGGTGGACTCACCATTGGTAACAACGCAACTTCCGGCACTTATGACAAAGAGCCGTTGTCCACATTTATCGGACCTTTGAAAAAGGCCAAACTGACAGGCGAGGGCGTTGAAGCGAAGCTGAATGCCAAGCGTACAAACATCAAAGCAGTGATGAAACAATATTATGGCATTATCGATCTTACTTCCGAGGAGATTGCCACCATTAAAGCGGCCGAGCCGGGCAGTCTTAACTATGCAATCGGTCCAATGATTAGCAAACGTGCAGGGATCGGCTGGACAACCGGTGGTCATACAGGTGGAGATGTTGTGCTGTACACGTATGCTCCGAACAATGACCGTCCATTCGGTGTGATTGATAACACGGATGTCGCCAAATATATGGCATGTGTACTGGATCTGGATCTCGACAGCGTGAGCAAACAATTGTTTGTACCTGCCAAACAAGCATTTACGGCCAAAGGCGCGACGTACAAACTGGACCTGACGGACGCCAAAAATCCGAAGATTCTCGTTACAAAAGGCAACACCAAACTGGAACTGCAAATCTACAAAAATATTGCACTGGTGAACGGCAAAAAGACAACTTTGGAGGGTGTCATTGTGTATAACGGCGTAGAGGCATTTGTACCACAAACGGCCGTTGATCTGATTCAATAAAAAAAGAGCATGCCTGACCTATGAAGAATCCTCTTTAAAAACTGCCGAGGTAAAATCTCGGCAGTTTTTACGTTTAAGGCTTTAGTTTTATTACTAGATTCTTATGAAGAATTTTAGGTTCCGCTTTATCTCAAACCATCTTAAACTGTAATGACCATCTTTTAAAGTTAAAGTGATACGTTTCTCAATCTGTGTACAAATGATTAGCAAATACAACTGTTTTCATTTTTTGAGGGGCCACAAGGACTGGCCAATAAAAAGGATGACCTCTCCATCCCTCGGCTGTACCATTCTGTTTAAGAAGTATAATTGCGGGAATATTTACCGCTATTTCTTTTGCAAGACCTTTCTCTTGATAAGAATCTGGAGAGTTTTCTAATCGCCCATCTTTCTTCTCTCTCGATATATCTCTATCTTTTCTTAATATGATCCAGACCTTCCCTTTATCCTCTTCATTTTTCGGTATAGAAGTTAAGTATTGAATACTTGCCATGAACGCATTTTGATTCCAAGAATGTCCCTCTTCAAATGTTTGTCCAACATAATCTATTATTTTTAATACATCCTCCACCCCCATAAGAAAAGGTTCTGGAGAATCACTTACATCTTTGCAGTATCTCTCAATGATTGTGTTGATTGCCTCAACTGGTTTTAAAACATGTGTTTTAGCTCTGACCTTAAATCCAACCGGTAAGAGCCGGGCCTTTGGTCTTAATGTAGTAGTGTTAGATAGTAATATTTTATTAGGTGAACAAGGAACAATTTGACTCCATAAATCCTTTTGTATAAATACAACACCGTTTTCATGGCTCCCCTTCTCAAAAGCTTCACGAAGAGCTGAATCAAATTCATGAATACGTTGCATCACGGAATAAATACCTTCTGTTGTGTAGAACCGTGTCACTGTTAGGTCCTCGATAGGTCTTGCCCCATACATACGTGAATGCTGTAAGACCGTATCCTGCTGGAATGTCTTTGGTCGTCTCCCGTAATAGAAACCAATCAAGTTTCCTATAGTAATTCCACGATCTAGTATTTGTCCTCCAATAAAAATATTAAGAGGTGTTCTCAGCTTTAATTGTCCAGATGCATCAAGCAACTCACTTACATCCTTCTCGGAATTCACTTTGGTTATCATAATGTGACCTTCATCTAAAGCTTGTTTTGCTTCAGTATTAACTTGCAAAATATCTGGCATTAGTAAATTAGAAAGTTTAATTGAGTCTTTTAAATTTTCATATGCCTCTTTTACAAGTCGATCAAAAAGAGGCGAACTTTCTTTAGATTCATCTGCTAGTTTAGAAACAATAGAATCTACAATGCTCTCTTGCCATTCATGTGCAGATTTCCCCAGCTCTGTGTGTATTATAAAGCTAAATTTTTTTATAACTTTTTGGTTTTGTCTATCTTGTATGCGACGTATACAGCCCCCTATTATAAAATTGACAATAGCATCTCGAAGCGATTTAATTTTGTTACTGTATAAACATTCTTCAGTTTTGAAAACACGCCTATCTTCTTTTTTCAAGACAGATAATTCTTCCTGAGGAACCTTCTCAAATAGATGATAAGCAATAGTGCCCTCTTCTTCACTTTCTTTAAAGTAATATTCTCCACCAATATATTTGTCATGAATAGGTACAAGTTCTGTAAAAACAGGTTTAATCGGTTTAAAAACCTCCGAGTCAACAACAATATCCTCAGGTTGCAAATATAGCGAATAAGGAGTAGCCGTTACTTGTAGAAAGCTACAATCCTTTACTAATTTTCTGAATTCATTAATTTTCCCTGCTATTTTCTTAATCTCCGGCTCTTCATCTTTCTTTTTAGAAAAACCAATACTAGCAAAATCGGCTTCATCGTCAATTATGAGTATCTTTTTATTTACAAGATCAGGATAAATTTCAAAGAACGCTTGATGTAACCTATCCATATTCTTTGTTTCCTTTTTCACTACAAAGACAAGCTTCTGATTACGCTCATATCTTGTCAATGTTGGCATTACCATAATGTCATAAATTTGCATATAATCTTGATCATTTAAATCCTTAAACTCCGACTTTAACCTTTCCAAAGTTTGTTGTGTAAGAGCCTCTGTACCTTTTGTCAGTACAATAACAATATCATACCCATTATCATAGGCTAGTGACATCACTCCGAGGAAAGTCCTGGTTTTTCCTGATTGAATTTTCCCAAGGAGCATCCCTGGCCGGTCTACCGTTGTTTTTATATCGAGTAAATTTTTGACTGTCCGCTCCATACATTCGATTAACTCAGAGGAATAACTATTCTTTTTTTGTAAATATGTAAAGAAATCCCCCGTTAAATTGAGAGTATTAATCATATATTCTGATACATCCTTTCCAAATAAAATTCCACCTACAATATGCAGTTAAAATAAGCCCATAAAAATAGAATAACTCAGTTTATATCCCCTTCAACACTTCATCTTCAACACTTAATTTCTTACTGGATACGATGACAGATGAAGCCATCTCCTGTTTTTCACTTAAAATCCGATGCACGATCTCTTCAACTGAACCTTGTTTGGTCATGCCTTGTGTGTCCGCAACAATAGGGTAATATACCGTTACAGGCTTGTCCTGCCCAATTCGGTATACGCGGTCTGTAGCCTGATTTTCAACTGCCGGATTCCACCAGCGCGTGTAATGGATCACATGATTGGCTGAAGTAATGGTCAGTCCTGTTCCTGCAGCTTTCGGAGACAAAATCATCACATCGAATCCAACGTTACTGTTAAAGCGATCCACTTGCTCTTGTCTGCGATCGGTCATGCCGTTAATGATCATTGGCGTGATCTCAAAGCAGTCACGTACCGTTGTTCGTAAAATGTCCTGCATCTTGATATATTCGGTGAAGATAAGGACTTTTTCCCCTTTTGCTTTGACTTGACGAATCAGTTCCACCGTTTCTCTAAGCTTGGGTACTTGCTGGTACGGTATATTCATGTATTGGTCAGCAATCAATCCCGGATGAGAGCTCAACGCTTTTAGTTTTTGAATAGCCTGCAAACCGTCCATCGTTTTATTTTTGACCAAGGTGATTACTTCGCTATACAAACGTTCCTGTTCCGTTCCCAAAGGCACATTGGTAATGACAGCCTGCTTGGTCGGCAATTGATCCCCGAGTTCTTCTGATTTCGTGCGGCGCTTGTACACCATCGCAATTCGAGCCAGAAGCTGCTGCTCGACATCAGTGTCTCTTGAGTCTGTAGTAAGCTTGTTCACAAATTCTTCCTTGAACTGACTGAGACTGCCTAATAATCCTGGCTGCACATAATCCATGATAGACCACAACTCACTCAATCCGTTCTCCACAGGGGTTCCTGTCATGGCGAGACGGAATTTGGACTTCATCGCTTTCAGCACCTTGGAGGCAGCCGTTGAGGGATTTTTGATGGCCTGTGCTTCATCACAGATCACCACCTGCCAGTTCACTTGTCCAAACGACAGTTGGTCTTTCACTAAGGTATGATACGTTGTTACTGTGATGCCAATGTGCCTCAGTTCCACCGCATCCTTCAACCGCTCCGTTCCCCTATGAAGGTACAGCGACTTCAGCAAGTAAGGAGCAAATTTGCGCACTTCCTTCTCCCAGTTGTCCATGAGTGTCTTGGGCACCACAACTAATGTTGGCGTAAGTCTTCCGATTTCCTGGAGATAAGACAGGAAAGAAATCACTTGTATCGTTTTCCCAAGCCCCATATCATCAGCCAATAGACCTCCCAATTTGCGATAATGGAGTGATTTCATCCATACGAATCCATCTGCCTGGAATGGTTTCAGGGAAGCAATAAATGCTTCAGGCGGCTGGTTTGAGAACACTCCCAGATCCTGCATCTCTTGCTGCGCTTGCAGAATCGGCTGATTAAACTCCAATTGACTGATGTTCTCGTAAATCTCCAACACATACGGCAGCTTCGTTATATCTACCAAGTTACCTTCACTAAACATTTCTCGTTTTGCCGTATCCGTAGTTTCTACAAAGGCCTCAGCATCTTGCGGCAATTTAAGCCAGCTGCCATTCCATTCTATGTAGTCCTCGCCTTGCTCCTTGGCCTTTGAGATCAAATCCAACATGTCAGAAGCTTCCCACGTTTGCTGTACTTCCCCAGTCTCGTCTTGCGCGGAAAAGCCAAAATCCAGTTCGAACCATCCTCGCTCTTGTTCAGTAGCATGCACAAATGGCTGGGCTTTATAGACTCGAATACCTAGTGACTTTACCCGTTCACCAAACAGGGACAAATCAATACCTTCCATTTCAGGTACATATGCTTCAGGATTTTCAGCAAATTTCGGGATATCCGCTCCTTGAATCTTTGGTAATTCTCGAATACGATCGGCATGATCTACAACTGAGGGCTTCACAAATACTTTTCTCCGCTGACGATCCACGGCATAACGACTAGCGGAAGAACCCATTTCATTTAACAAATCGGGGCTAATTGGATCTGATGAGTGGTACTCCGGATGAAACGAAACACCTTCCGAATTGTATTCCAATCCAAGATCCACTTTATCAACAAACAGATATTCCTGATGCAGCAAATAGTCATCCATAGGATATTCATGATGTATTGCCCAATGACGAACTTCCGCAATATAGCTGAAGATACGTTCCTGATCCAATGGATTAGGAGCCTTATCAATCAGCTGTTGAAATTGATATTGCTCCGAATCCATAAGCAATACCTGCTGATCGGGTAACACCAGCCATGGCCCAATCCTTTTTGCAGTTCGCTCCAAATGACTCCACGAACCACAAGCCTTTTCCAGCACGAATTTAAAATGAGCCGTTCCCACTGCGCTCTCGTGGCCTAACTTCAGGTCAAGCTTCTTCGATGCAGGAATGCCCAATCTCTCCCGCAGTTCTGGTGGTACATCGTCAAATTTATCTGTATTTAATACATAATTGCTATCTTGTTTATCCAAATATCCCTCGAACCACATGTCTTCCAGAGTCTCTAACAGCTCAGCGTTACTGATCTGTCGAAGTTCGGAGATTCTTAGACCAAGTGGAAATTGTAGTGCCTTTTCTTCTCTGACAATGGAATACAATAGCCCGTTCGGAACCATTTCCTTCTCAACCTGTATGTCCGAAACTATAGAATCTGTCGACTTTCGACGCTTGCTCAAGAAACCAAAGAGACCTGCCATCTGCCTTCGCCTTCCTATTCTCTAAAATCTTCCGTTTAAATACTGTCTCATATAGCTATCGAACTTATCGTCCCAGCTTCGACCATGATGACCCAATTTCTCTATAAATAGCTGGACACCTGCTCGACTGGATTCAGGTACTTTAAGCATGCTTTCTTTATTGCTGCGGCTCCTGCTGTTTCTAAAAGTCGGTGATGTGCTTATCGGACGAATGATTTTCTCAAATCCTTCACGATGATAGAAATAGGCCGCCCCCATCTTACCGTATTCAACCACAACGAAGTTATCGAAGTGTATAAAAGCGATCATGGGATCCTGGACAAGCTCTACGTCCTGCATATAATCAATGAATCTTTTCCAATAGTTCAATCGTTGGTTATCTTGGTCGTTTTCGAATAGAATCTGCAGTTTCTTCTGGATAAGCCAGCGTTTGACTTCTTCAAGAGCACCGGAACTTAGAAATTGCCAATCCGTGACGCGTTCCCTGGGATCTCTCAACCTGGCTACGGCCTGCTGAACAATTGCGACATGAAATTGAGTGTATTTACGTGGCTCTAAATAGTTTTTAATGAGCTGTTTGTATTCGTGCATTGAATAATTCTCTAGCAGTCGAACAATAAAATCGGTTCCATCCCGATTAATCATATGATCTTGCGAGAGTCCTTGCTCCAATATTTTTCGCATCAAAGTCGATTCAAGCTTGGATTCTTCTTCGATTTTCAGTGCATGAAATGTATCTGTCATTTTGATTCCCGTTAGTAGGAGAGCAGAAGTAATTCCCTGCACCATACCGGACTCGTGGTACATCGCATTTTCCATATGGTGCTGTATCTTATCGTCTAGCAACAGGAACCCAAATTGATCGACTTGATAGATTGAGCGCAAAAGATCCAGCAAGTAAGGTTCTTCATATTGATGCTGGAAAATTACCCATGCGGTCTTTCCTACTTCCACAGAGTAACGCGCTGTTAAAATACGATTAATTTTCTGCCTCGTATCCTTATTTTCATTAGGAAATGGATATTCGCTATAGATCAGCATCAGCACTTCCATTTTCTTCAGTGAGTGCGCCAATTCCTCAACATTTTCCATGGGGGTAGCGCGAATGATCTCTAGCAATTTCGGAAGCAACATTCTACTGCGCTGCCGGATAATATCCGCCTGTTTGTTTTTGTATTTCCGTTCCATTTTAATTCTTTCTTCGGTAAGCAGTTGTGGTTTAAACGAGAATTGATAAAAGTATTGGTTAATTTCCATCTTTCTCACCCAACCCTTGAAGTTGATCCAATAGTTGATCGTCTTTCAAACGGAATTTGAATTCCACCCGTCTGGACTTATTTGCATCAATTTTCCCATCTTTCTTCAAGATCGGTATACTAAAGGAACGACCATTAGCCGTAATGACTGATTTTAGCTCTTCTTTATATTTAAAATCCGGGAAATTAGGCTGGAATACTTGCTCAACAACAGAAAGTGCGCGGTCTTGGGAAAGTTTTAGATTGTATAGGTATCCGCCTGCGGTATCCGTATGGCCTTCTACGATAATTTGCGATATTTCATCGCGAAAACGGTCGGACAATAGAATATTGATATACTGCGGAATGAACTGTTCCAAATACGTTCTTCCTTTAGCCGAAACTTGACTGCTATTCGAATCGAAGAACACCCCGCCAGAGAAGCGGATTGCTCCTGTCTGGGGATCGACTTCCAGAGCTAGGTCCGAATCTTTAAATGCTTTGATTAATTCCTGAATAATTTCCGATTTGACACCGATGACTTCCTCAATCATCTGATTTTTTTCATTGATTGCTGCTTCTTTCTCTTCATACGCCGATTGCGTATTATATATGGTAATCATGAGTACGAGGGCAAAAATGACAAGCAACGCCGACATTAGATCGGTATAAGATACCCAAAAACTCTCCTTTTCACCTTCATGCGCTCGTGACATATGCCGCTCATTGCGAAATCCTCTAGCCAAAATGCATCATCACCTTACTCTGAAGTTACCGGATTCATGATCCGTTTGGATTGACGATTAATCTCCAACACCGTTTGCTTCAATGTCTGCATGGCATCAGGCAAATCGATCAAACCTTCCTGAATCGCATCAACGCCACTCGCCAAATGCTGAACTGACTTGGTTAGTTCTTGGTCAAATTGATTAAACGTGTTTTGAAGACCACGATGCATATCATCTGTAAACTGATTCATGGAAACTTCCAGATGCTTATTCGTCTTGGACATCGATTCGCTTGCTGAAGTCCACACTTGCTGCAAATGTTCCACTCGCTGATCCATGCTTTCCAGTTGTTCAGCTAATTGGTCTTGCACCCTAGTTGATATATTTCCCACTGCTTCACGTTCATGTTGGATTTCTCTCATCAAGGATTGCATATCTTCTTGGATATGAACAAACTCTGTATTATTATTTGTGAATTTATCAAAGATAAGTTCCAGTTCCTGATTCGACCTTTGACTAAGTTCAGCTTGCTGAGATAATGTGACAGCCAATGATTGTTGACTCTGTGTAATGCTGGATATCCGCTGTAAATTCTCTTCTAAACGTTGCTGGAAAGTAACTTGTAATCCTGTTTGGGTCACAATCGAATCTACATTTTCTCTAAGCGTGTTCATATGGTTTTCAAAATAACCATTAAACGTATTGCGTTCTTCCGTCATTTTGTCCAATAGATCTGCTGTAACCTTCTGAAGCTCGCTGTTTTTCTCCGTTGTTTCGTTCAATTCCGATACGGTTTTCTCCAACACTGTCTGATAATCCGTAATCCGTTCTGTATAATTATGAATATGTTCCGTAAGAACGGTGGTCTTGTCCACCATCGCTGACTGTCCCGCAGCCGAATCCTGCATGGATTGCACAAGCGCACCCATTTCCTCATGCACTTTTTTCTGCCATTCCACGGTATTGTTCAATGCTTCTCCGAGATTCTTCATATGATCTCCAGTTAGTTCATTCAATTGAGTAACGAATTGATTAACCATCTGTTGCATACCCTCGGATTGGTTCACTGTCGATGTCTGCATTAAATCTGTCATCATTTTCTCAGTTCGTTCCATCTGAGGTGCGAGTGATTTCTGAATGGAATCTGCCACACCGTTAACCATATTAGGGATAAGTACATCTGACAAAAAAGACTGAAAATCCTGCATCTGCTTCTCTTGCCGTTGGTCCATGCTGAACAATAACGTGCTTTGATCTTGAGTTGGAAATGACTCGTCAAGCTGTTGACGAATACTGCCAAATGCATTGGTGAGCCTTGGATAGAAAATTCCTTTGTCGATTAACTGCCAAATGAGAGACAGCAGAACTCCCGCAATCGATGATGCAAATTTAACTTTCATCCCCGTAAGCAATGAGCTAATTCCGTCTTGCATCGTGCTTGAGTCGCCATTGACATGCACTTGAGATACACCAAATGCAATCCCAACGAAAGTTCCTACAATTCCCATGGAGAGAAAAATACCCGCAACAACTTCTGCAAACTTTCTTTTTCCAAATTTATGTACTAGAGGCTCTTCAAAAAAGAAGTCATATACATCTGGTGTGTAGAGTATGCCTTTCTGTTGATAACTCATATACTTAACATAGAAACTCTTCCATGCGGGGAGTAAATGTCCCTTGATGTACTTATTATCCTGATTTTCCATCCAATCATTGAAGCTATGAAACTTTGCTGTCATTTCAGTAATATTAGATAATTCATCAAGCTTAGCCTTGATGTCAGATTCAGCTTTTTTGCTGTTCCAGTAAGGTATGAGGACAAAAAACAAACATAGTACGAAAATCGAGACCATTAAACCTATGTAACCCCATGCGAATTCTGTAGATGTAAAAAATGTTGCCATAGCTCCTCCTAAAGATATATAGTAGTTAACTAAATTACGGTCTTCACTTGATACTAAATTTAAATACCCAACTCAAAGTATGCTTGTTATACTTCAATATTTTTCTTGCAAACCAAGATTATCATAATTACCAAGTTCATTATACCTATTTTTTCCTATTAAGAGAAAAAAAATTTAGAAATAAATAGTCCAAACGAACCCTTCTCCATATTAACGTGTGTCTATGTTCATTCAACTTTAAGCCTATCGTATAATGAACGTAACAAAAATACATATCATGCAAAACAAAAGGAGAGATTCACCTATGTTGATCAAATTAAACTGGATCACGCTGAGGGTCAGTAATTTGGAAGCTTCACTCGGGTTCTACCACGACATGCTTGGACTTCCAATTCAGCGCAGATTCGAAAGCCGTGGACGGCAGATTGCAATGCTCGGCATGGAGAATGAAGCCAAGCTGGAACTGATTGAGGGCAGTGAATCCATTCTTAAACCAGAGGCTGGCGTGTCGATCGGTTATGAGGTGAACTCGCTGGATGAAGCCATGGAACGACTGGCAGAACTGAATATTCCGATTGTGCGTGGCCCCATCCAGCCCAATCCGCATCTGCGGTTTATTTACATTACAGATCCAGATGGCTTTGAGGTGCAACTCGCAGAGCATGTCTAATTAGGCGATTGCGCACAAATGTGCGTATCACAATAACCAGTTGTTAGTGCGTGTTTGCAGTCAAACCAGATGCAAGCTCATACCTGCATCGGGCAGCGTAAGCACGTTTTTGTGTCTGTTTACAGCTTCATGCGGCGCATCAGCGGCACACCTATGCGATTCAACAACCGATCAAGCAGCAGCCAACACCAGCGTCTGCCCCATGGAAGGTGGCGCTCATACACAGCCGAATATTCAAAATCCGCCACAGCACCGCGATTGCGCTTGAACTGCGCAGCCCCGGCGCTCTCATGTAACAGATGGCCGTTCTCGCGAGCCTGTCCGATCAGACAAGCTGATAACATGCGGTATAGTCCGATGGACTGGGGCACCGCTGTATCGTAACCGAACAGTGGCGTTGTCATGATTCCATTTCGGCAGAAATAACCCATCACCGCGTCCAGGCGTCCCTCCTTTCGCAGTCCATAGATCCTGAGTGTTCCTGATGCCATTGCAGCAGCAATGAACCGCTCGGTAAATTGCGGATTGTGATAGGAGTATTTTTCAAGATATAACAGCTTGTACAGCTCAACGATTCGTAGAATATCTGCATCTGGCATATCTGCTACGGATACGAATTCGTATCCATGCTTGGCCAATAATTCGTAATCCCGCTTCAACAGCCAGCGTGACTTCGAGTTGCCAAAATTCGGATCATGCGCTTGGTACAGGTAGATTTGTCGGCTCGGAATTAATCGGCAGCCCGCTTCCGTTAGCCTCGCCGTCAGATCGGGATGAAGTCCTGGACACAAGGAGCGAAACACAATGACATGTTCAGGGTATCGCTCTTGTACCGATGCGAGCAAACATTCCGCCTGTTCACCGGACATGGCTGGATACAGATTGGTGGACAACAACCAGTTGTTCACATGCACAACTTTGTTGATCTGTGATTGCTTCATTCCCCAACCTATTAGACTGAGCAGCACAGAAAGACCTTTTTCCAACACAGGCTTCTGCAACATGGTCAATTCCTGCTTGGCGTAACTCACATAATGCGTATATGGCGAACAAACGTAAGCATTATCATACTCTGTATCATTCACCGTCAGCGGAATAACGAGATCATCAATTCGTGCGAGCAACAATGTCGTTTCCACGTTGGACATAAAGCTTTGGGTCCCGTCCAGCATCATAGGTTCCAGATAGACTCTGGCATATCTGCCATCCTCCGTATCGGGCCAATCCATGTCTTTGAACGATTGCTGATCATACAGCTGCACGCGTGCAGTTCGATTATCATTCCTAACCTCATATGTACGGTCATCACAGTCCAATCTATCTTTCATTCCTTTATCCTTCAACCTTCTACTCCCCCATGAGGTTACATCTTCTTTTAACTACCATTTACAGTTTCAGTTCTACGCTCTTCATACTCTACACATCACTGTATAGGAAAAAAATGTCGGCATCAAGCTGTATTCCAGATGAAAAAAGCCCGTCTAGTACGCTAAATACGTACCAACAGGCCCTCAACTATTAATATTAAAATTTATTCTCAACGGAAGAAGCCTGATGATCCGAGACTAACTCATTCAAGTCCACAATCAGTTGCTCCAATTCTCCAAAGCTCTCTACCATCTTCTGTGTCAGGTTACGTTGTTCTTCCATGCTCGCCAGAATCTCTTCTGTCGCTGCACTGGATTGCTCCGTTACACTCGAAATCTCGGAAACCTCATTCACAACTCTGGTGGAAGATTCCTTCATGGTCGCCGAACTAGTCTCGATATCTGTCGCTTGATTCAACACATGCTGAGAGTTGCTGTTGATCGTACGGAATACTTCCTCTGCCGTATGGACGCTATCTCTTCCTTGTTGTAACGATAGACGAATACGTTCGAATCGATCTGTCAGTGCCTGCGTTTGTCCTTTTAATCGAGACAGGATGGTTCCGATATCACTTGCGGACTGACCCGAGTTCTCTGCCAACTTGCGCACTTCCTCTGATACAACAGCAAACCCACGTCCATGCTCACCCGCACGAGCGGCTTCAATGGCTGCATTAAGCGCGAGCAGGTTGGTCTGACTCGCAATATCCGCTATGCTGTTCAGCATAAGCGTCATGGATTCACTTTCCTCGTTGAACTTTCGCATGTCATTTGCAGTTGTATTGATCGTTTCATATAGATCTTGCATCTGGATGTTTAGCTGGTCCATCTGTGTGCTTCCAGTTTGCGTGCTCGTTGCCATACTTGCGGACAACTCTTTCATCTGCTGCGAATACGAAGCAACGTCCTTGATATGCTGATCCGATACAGATAAGGATTCCGAGATCTCGGCCACACTGGTCGCCTGGAACTCAACACCTTTTGCAACCTCACTGAACCCAAGCGTCACCTCATTGGTGATAGAACCAGTCGCATTCACTTTTTGCTTCAATTGATCTGTATAACGTGATAAACCTTCGACCGATTCCTTCACACGCTCCAGCATGGTTTCCACTCTTTGCTTAGAATGCTCCACCTCATTCTGGCGTACTTCACTTTCATGGAAGAGCCTTTGATTCAGCTGGGAGACCAGCATCAGAATGGCCCCCGTGAGAGCGAATAGTCCCACATTAACGATATTACCTATTAGCTCAACAGAGTCAACGGTATTCATAACAAATAATTGAAGAACACTGTTGACTAGTAATACCGAAAATCCAACCACAAAAAATTTCTTGTTAGGAAATAACAGTAGAACTGCGGTTATGACCAAACTTAACGCAAAATTGACCGTTCCCCAACCGACATAGACTCCACATATTGTAAGTAATACAGTAATCAGCCATGGAATGAGATGAATATGTTTCTTTTTCGCATTAGCGTATGTAATCCAAACTACAAAGATCAGAGCTACTCCATTGGACACAAGTAACTTCGGCATCGTAAAGGCCAGCCCCATACCAATGGCAATAATAATCCACAAAATGATACCGATTAATTTGTTCCTTTTCCAAATAATTTCGTCCATACGATTCATGCTTACCCCGTCCTTTTATGTAGGTTAAATGTAAGTTGTAGGGCCTTTCTGTACTACATCTAGTAGTCTTTGGTCCTGCTTATGTGCAAATCGCAAATACGCAGCGCCTTAGCATAGTACATATTAACTTCATAAGTATGAAACCAGCGCTACTTTATGTATATCGGTATTCAACATTTAAAATGAATATGAAATGTAAAATGATATGTAAGCATATCATTTTACAAATAAAAAAGGCCTGTCTCATGCGTTATGGCGCACAAGACAGGCCTTTTGGGTCGTGAAAGGATGTGCAACAGCTCTTACTTTCCAAATACAAGTGTTGTATTGGAGGAGCCTGCATACTTGGTGACGAACTCACGCGCGTAGCTGGAACTTTCTACCTGATAACTGTAATTGGAGCTTGGTCTCCAGTTCGTTTTAGGAGAAGTCGGACTATTAAGCGCTGGTGTACTGCCCGTATCCGTAAACTCACCTTTTCCTTTGTCATCCAGGATGCCTCCCTTTTCAGCGCCGGCACCAAAGTAGTTGTTTTCGGAATAAATTCGTGCTTTTTCACCAATTGTGATGGCCTGATTAAAGTTGTTTGCATAGTTGTTTTTGAGATGGAAGTAACCATATCTTAAAAGTCCAGGACCACGTACATATAAATTTTCAAAATAATTGTTGGACATCGTCACATGAGGTACTCCATTGTAACTGCTGTTACCATCATTCGGATGACCGAGGATGACGCCATACTTATGGTTCGCAAATTTGGAATTGCTAATCGTAATATAGTCGGCGCGATCGCCAATATACAGAAGTTTGTCCAGATCACTACCGCCAGAGCTGTAGCTGTGACCAGCAAACGTCACATGATCAATCCAGTAATTGGAGCCTGAAGTGATATACATCTGGATATCATCATTGGCATTAATATTGGAAGCGTGTTCAAAAGTCAGATTCTGAAAAATCACATTGCTTGAACTGCTTGTGGATCTGAAATGAATATTCGTTAATGTATGTTTGCCAAAGGAACCTACAAGTGTCTTGTTGGCTCCAAATTCAACCTTTTGAAGCGTGGAGGAAGAAATATTCTGTTCGACGACGACAATCTTGGCTGTAGAGCCCGCCATATGTGTTCTCAAGTCATTGAGATTACTAACGTAAACCACCTGACCGTTCTTGCCACCTGTCGTAGCTGACTTGGATACACCATTTTCATTCTTGGCACTGCCTGCAAAACCAGTCAACCCGTTCGTACCTGTGTTCGGATAACTTGCCGCACCATATGTAGATGGGGCTGTGGAGACAGTTAACAACAATAGAGTTACAGCGAGTAAAAGCATCGAAAATTTCTTCAAAATTTCACCATCCTTTATAATATTATCCTCAAAGACAACTCGATTATATCGTGTAACTTTGGCTGTGACAATACAAAAATTGCAAAAAGACAACAATTATCATTTTTATGCAACAGCAGATCAGATATAGTGAAAAAACATAAAACCATGCTATTCGTTCACACAAAATTGAGCCGCTAATTAGCGGCTCTATTAACGAGTACTATGTGATCCAACTTGGAACTGATCCACCCTTGGATCAGTTCCTAAAGCCTCTGACAAAAACACATCGCTTGCGGATAATAATATGTTACGACTTCTGATAGCTGCGGCGGAAGAAGCCAGGTGTAATTCGTTCCAGCTTCTTGAAGATGGCTCCATAATAGCTGGTCGATTCGAAGCCGACTTGACGAGCAATATCCTCCATCCCGCGCTGCACATTGTCGAGCAGCAGTTCCTTGCTCTTGTTGACTCTTACCTGATTAACATAGCTAATGGGACGAATACCTGTCGTCTTCTTAAACAAATGACAGAAATATTCTGGTGTGACACAGATCAATCCAGCCAGCGTTGGCAAAGTGATCTCTTCAGCATAATGCTGTTCAATATAGTCCAGAACCGGTTTTAATCGCTCATACTGCTGCCCGACCGTATCGCTGCCCTCAACAGATACGCGTTGAATAATCTCTGTCAATAAGGTATAGAGAATGGCGGAGCAGGCGTAATTGCTTAATGTCTGCTCTTGTGGTGTTAAGGCAGCTTGCAGCAACTCCCGCATTCGGGAGAGAAGGTATTCAGGTTGTGCAAGCGTGTATACGCATGTGTCGACAATGCCCACGGTTTCAAATAAGTTTGCTGACCCGTTGCCATCGAAAATGATCCAGTCGACTTCCCAACTGTCGGATAGCGCATAATATTCGTGCTTCTGTCCAGGAAATAACAGCATGCCCATACCTGGCTTGACGATATGTTCCGTTTCACTTAGCTTGAGCTTACCCACACCGCTGCGGCATTGTATCCACTGATAATCCTCAATGCCTTGGTCTCGGCGGATATGCTCCTGTTCATGATGCAGGCCGATGCCAAGTAAATAAAAAGGGAGCAGCTTGTCTCGGGCAGATAACACCGGAAAATTACGATTGGGATGAGGCATACGACTAACTCTCCTAATCTTAATATTGTTATATCATATTAATTATTTAAGATATTCACTCGAATTAATATAACATATAATCGCAATATATTGATAAATAAAGGAGATCACAGGATGACAATTAAGATCGGAATTGATTATTATCCAGAGCAATGGACCCCGGAGTTATGGGAGAAAGATGCTAGACTTATGCAACAGACAGGGGTTGCAGTTGTGCGAATGGCGGAGTTCGCCTGGAGCCGAATGGAACCGACTGAGGGTAATTATCAGTTTGAATGGCTGGATGCGGCTATAGAAGTATTCGCTTCGCGTGGTATGGAAATTGTGTTATGCACCCCCACCAATACCCCGCCAAACTGGATGACAACCCGTTATCCGGATGTGCTGCCCATGGATGAACAACGCCACATCATTCGGCCAGGTGTGCGTGGACATCGTTGCAACAACAGCCCTTCCTTGAGAATGCTGGGTTCCAAATTTGTGGAAGCGATATCACAGCGCTATGGACAGCATCCCGCAGTCATTGGCTGGCAAATCGATAACGAGATGCACTACCAGGAATGCCATTGTGATACATGTAATCGTGCATTTGTCGCTTGGCTGCAAAAGCGTTATTCCAATCTGGAGGAGTTGAACCGGGAGTGGGGAACGGTCGTCTGGAGTGGTGAGTACAGCAGTTGGGCTGAGGTAACAACACCACTCGGTGCCAGCAAACCGATGAATCCTTCCTATCTTCTGGAGTACAAGCGGTTTTGTTCTGACAGCGTAGGCTATCTGCTGGGATGGCAGCTTGAGATTTTACGCCGTAACTGTCCAGGCCAATTTGTGACGCATAACATGTGGCAGTATCCGAATAGCCTGGACTATTATGATATGCACAACGAATTGGACTTCGTCTCTGTTGATTATTATCCGAATGAGCTGTATCGCGATTATGGCGATCGGTTTCCGAGGAACGGAGCGCTTACGCTGGACTTGGTTCGCGGCATCAAACGCCGGAATTTCTGGGTAATGGAACAGCTCAGCGGAGCACAGGGTGCCTGGATGCCGATTCAGCGCACCCCGTATCCTGGACTGATCCGAGCTCGCTCCTGGCAGACAATCGCCCGCGGTGCGGATATGGTCGTCCATTTCCGCTGGCGGAGTGCTACCGGCGGAGCCGAACAATTCTGGCATGGGCTGATCGACCACAGCAATGTTCCTGGACGCAGGTTCAGGGAGTTTGCCGAGCTTACTCGCGAGGTGAACCGGTTAGGAGAAATGCTCGCCGACTCAACCATTGTTACCCAGGTTGCTATTCTGCATTCGCATGATCAGCACACAGCGCTTTCCCTTCAGCCGCAGGCGGAAGGGGGAATGCACTATATAGACAACTTGTCCTTTATGCATAATGCATTTCTGAAAATGGGCGTCGGTACAGACGTTATCAACTGGACTGAGGAACTCGATGGGTACAAGCTGGTCATTGTCCCTTCCCTCTTCCTGTTAAGTGAAGAAGTAGCACAGCGGCTGGAGCGATTCGCAGCCAAGGGTGGTACGGTTGTCCTTACCAATCGGACTGGTGTGAAGAACATGAGGAATGTATGTGAGATGCTGCCTCTGCCGGGGCTATTGGCGGAAGCGGCGGGTGTTGTCGTAAGTGAATATGATGCCATCGGCAACAGTGAGCATCGGATACGGAACGTGGAGGGCAAGACATTTGCTGCGAAGCAATGGTGTGATCTACTGGAACTGCGAGGGGCAGAGCCGATTGCCTGGTATGACAACGACTTTTACGAAGGTGTACCAGCGGTTACTGTCAATAAGTTTGGTGAAGGTGAAATATATTATGTCGGCACTTGGCCGGAGCCATCGTATTTCTATCAGCTGTTTGAAGGCATATTGAAGGAAAAGGAATTGGCGCCCAAAATCCAGTTGCCGGAAGGTGTCGAGCTGTCGATTCGAACGAAGGGGGAGCAAAAGTTCCTCTTCCTGATCAATTTGATGAATGAGCAACGAGAGATTACGCTGGACGTTCCTTATCGCAGCTTGTTGACCAGCGAGAGGTTGGATCAAAAGTTGACCCTTCCAGCTCTGGGAGTAGATATTTTAACTGTATAAGATCAGCCGTTTTCATATTTAAAAAGGGATGTCTCACAAGGCTTACGACCTTGAGGGACATCCCTTCTCTGCTTTCACTAACATCCACCTAATCTGAATAAGAGTATTGCCAGTTAGTTCATCTTATTTGATTTTGATTTCCAGTTCATCATTCTTGGCTTCCTGCAAATCATCATAGACCTTATCTGGTTTACCACTAAGTTTTAACACCATGGACTCCGGATGGTCCAACAGATTGCTACTGAAAGAATACATCATTCCATCTTCCGATCCGCTTCCACCTACCATGGATAACTTGGTCTGCTTCCCATTACGGGAGGTCGAAATGATCTCGATAGGCCGAACAATCTCGTTGAGCGACAACTTCGTTTTGTAATCAGTCTCTTGATCAGGTGCATGGACAAATCTGACCCGAGTTACCAGCGGAGACACCTCCACCTCCGACAACAAGACCTCATAGCCTCCAAGAACAAAAGTCCGATTAACGTTAATGATTTCCGTTTTGGGGATAGAAAACTTGGGATCCAGAGGGAAAGAAACATTCATTTTTTTGGAGAATTGATATTTTCGTTCCTTCTCCCCGTTGCCTGTATAATCCACCACATCTGGTACAACTGAAGACAGCTGGAATTGTAGATTCACTTGATCAGGCAATGGTTTATTTCGATTTCGATCAATTGTACTTCGACCATACACTATATGCTTATCCTTCGAAAAATACACACCGCCTGAGCTTCCGTTGTCAAGCAAATCGCCTGTCAATGCATCCGTCATCTTCATATTGACAGTCGAATACATCTCCTGCGAAGCATCCGTTTTGGCAGTATACAATACCGTTATTCTATTCTCATCTGCCATAACTGCATTCACAGTAAACGCATATATACCCGATGTAACCGTCTGATCTACAAGTTGCACATACCCATTATTAATTGCTGATGTTATCGTGGTTTTTTCCACATCGGTTGCCAACTCACGAAAGGGTTCAAGTACTCCCCAATGGGTCACAGGCTCAGTATATGTTGCCTGCTCTTGACCATAACTCCCAAGCGGACCTAAGAGAAACCAACCAGCAGCCAGGGCCGTGATCAGCACTGCTGTGATCCATTTGATACGAACGGTCCTACCTGATCGTTTTGTTCTGGCCTTTGCGAGACCACGTTGAATCGCAACAGTCGTGTCCGCCGGATTCCATTGCTGGTTATCTCTTTTCACCTGATATGCGTCTGCAAGAAGTGCTTTCTCCTCCGGGTTAGTGGTCATGCCAATCCCTCCTATTCCTCATCAACTTGCGCAACTGCTGGAGCCCCTTGTGCTGCCAGGTCTTGATCGTCCCTTCCGGTTTGCCGAGGATGGAGGCAATATCCGTCAGTGTCATGTCGTTATAATATTTCAGCAATAATACATGGCGATATTTTGGTTTCACCTTTTGCAAAAGAGATTCCATAGCTATTCGATTATCATCAACGCTAATCATCCAAGACGCCGGAATGCTGTCCTCTATATCCTCCTTCGCCAGAGGTGTCGCCCGCTTGCGGCGCCTCTGCTCATCGATGCAGATATAGATCAGAATCCGAATGATCCACGACTTGAACGCCTTCTCATTGTTCAGCGTCCGACGCTTGATCCAAGCCCGGCACGTCATCTCCTGTACCGCTTCCAGCGCATCTTGCTGGTTACGCAGGTAACTGTAGGCAATGGACATGAGCGTATCTTGATGTTCCATAATGGATTGCACAAATGCCGTCTCGTCTTCGGTCTGTACATATATCCTCTGGTTCATCTCTGCTTTTGTTTCCACCCCGCATCCCTCCTTCTCTCTCTTTCTGTGGTATAAGACGGGTGAGTGAAGCAAACGGTTTTTAATATTTGTTCATCAAAAAAGCTCCGCCATCATTATGAGGGAGCTTGATTACATAGCACTTCGGCTGCCGGTATACTGAATTACGTACACGAATGAACAATCCAAGATCAACTAACTTACAGGTTGCCGGTGACTTCGATCCCGTCAGCCAATTGCAGATGGTTTTTCACCCAAGCTGTAAACTGATTCAAAAAGTTCCGTAATTCAGGCTCTGCAACCACCTGTTGATCCAGCTCTGATAAAATCCCCACCCACACATCCTTCGTAATCGGATTCTCCCAGCAGGAATCAAGAGCCTTCATCTCTTCTCCAGTTCGCGGGTCAGTTAAGGGAAATGCACGATCCAATGCGGGACAAATATAGTCAAAGTCTTCATTATATATGAACAGCATGTCTTCCATCTCTACTTCAACCGATTCTTGTATGTATAAAGGGGATAAAACAAAACCCACATTCCGCTGTGGACCTTGATACTGATACATGAGCGCAGGAATTGTTCTCTTTGATTTTTTAGCCATATGCTCCTCCTGTTTCAGGCAAATCTTCTACCCATCAGAGTTCAAACCAGATTAAACCACCATCAACCCGCCTGGTTTCTTGCTCCATCTGATGCATCCAGCTCCGCGCCTCTTCACCCCAGATATGAAACAAACAGTAGATATACGAATCCCCATCCACAATCTCTTCTAACCCGGAAGCTTTTTCTATCCACACTTCAAGGGCTCTAGGCCAGGAAGGATCTTCACGTTTCAATACAAAGCCGTTGGCTTGGTGTTCCAAACTATACACTTCGGTAAATTTTAATGAACTTGCCAAACGCTTCACAACTTCAGGTAAAATCGCAGGCTCCGTTGTTCTAATCCCATATTCCCAGCCCATATGTACAACCTCCTTCAGACTTCGTTCGCTCCAGATTGTTGCTTTTGTTCATGCATTTGATGGATTGAACGATCCAACCACAACTCATACCAGTCCAGAAAATGTAATCGATTCGTATTGCCCCAATACTGATCAGGATAGATTCCATTGCGGTTAGCCCGGTCATCAACCCAGATCTCTCCGTAGGAGGCCCCCTTAACAACCAGATTCATGGAGACGCCACAACCAAAATCACTGATGCGCAGCATGCCTGCCGACCATTTTGGATCAAAATATTCATGTTCCAGCGCTTCCCATTCCTCTTCTTCCTTGCTATCATCGAACCAGTCATAGTTCCAGTTCCATGCTTCCGTGAATTGGAAAGGGTCCGAGACCGCGTTCAGCTCATCGTCATAACCAAGCACAGCGTATACGCCGTCATCCGGGTTTTCCAGACCATAATAAGGCCCTGCACCACCCGTTCCCATATGAAGAAGCCATACCTTATAGTCCTCCGGCAACTCAATTCGCCATTTCTGTTCAAATTGCGTAATATCCTCCTGTGTCCATACAGGTACCATCTCATATTCATGGTTTTCTGCGCCAAACAGCTCCAGATCCGGGTCCAGACTTCGGAGAGTGATCAACTTTTCACGCATACGTTCCAGTTGTACATTGTACATGGCCTACTTCCCTCCTTTGCTACTCCATTACGTTTGTTCCACGGCGTACCCGCGTTGCTGCAACTCATCCAGTGCTGCTGCCACATCTCGCTCAGGACACAACTGCTTAATCAGTCTGGCGGTCACCGGTTTTTCTTCATATACTTCAGCTACGGCTTCCAACGGCAGATCCGGCAAGTCATAGTACCCTTTGGCCCAATCAACGTAATCTACCGGGTTCTTCTCCAAATATCCCAGTAAAAATTCTGCGCCACCTCTGGCGTCCGCTTTGTCTTCCTCGGCCATCGCCAGCTGAATCCAGTTACCAACCTTCCATGGCAAGTCGTTCCCTTCCTGCCATAGGCAAAAGGTCACATCCTCCAGATCCAATGTTTCCTCCTGATCTCGCAGAACTGCCATCAAGACCTCTGGTACTTCATCGTACATGCCCGAATAGATTTCGCCGTCCTCACGAGCATGTGGGCTCAAGGGTGACTCATGATCGAATCCTTTGATCAACGTGCCTGAGTTCGTAAACAATACATGCAGATGATCACCTGCGCCGTTATTGATGCTTCCCCATGCCACACCTGGCTGAATTTTATCTTCATAATGATGAACGCGTAGCCATTCTTCCTCCGAAAAAATGATATCCAAAGCAGTGAGTATTCTCATCCGTTTACGCAGGGCATCTGCATTCATCATCGTTATCTCGTTCCATTCCTGCATATGAATCCCTCCTGTTCGTATATGTACACTATATCCGGATTAATTCATCCAGCGTGTTATTTCCCTGAATACTTGGTGTCATGACAATGGTGATCCGACTGGCTTCTCTGGAGACGATACACGCATAATTTCCCGGCTTTAACTGAAACAGAACCCCTTCACACGTCTCATCCGGCTCCAATTCACCGCCAGTGACATCATCCGCCGCTCCCAGATAGACGTGCCCAGACGGAACTTGCAGATGATACACCTTTTCCCGTTCCGCTGCGTGATCTGGATCTGAATCCTCCTCCACATCCTCCAGGCTCCATTCCACCTCATACACTCCATCCGCACCCAGATTCAAGAACAGACAATGACCTGTATTCACCTCAGCCAGCTCATCCACTGGAATGGACCACCAGTCCGAAGTATCCTCAAGCCGATGTTTTAACGCTGCCAGATCATACAGGCACAATGTTGCCGTATCTGTAACCATTTGAAATGTTCCTCTCATATTCACCCGTCCCTTCTGTCTGATCCAAGTCTGACCTCAGAAATATATTCCATCATTATATCAAGCCTGATACACGTGTAAAAGGAACCCACGGACCATCTCTGCTTGCGCAACTCTTCATTTCTCGCTCCAAATGGTCGATATAAGCATAACTGACTTTTTTTGAACCTGATGGAGGAAGCCAAGCCATGTCAATTAACAATAGAAAAGAACCCTTTCGATACACATTGAAGGAACCGATCCACTTTGAGATCTATATTCTCAGCATCAACGGGGTTAACGCACCAGCCAAGCCCATTCAGGCTGAACTCTGTGACATCAGTCGATCCGGCTGTCAGCTGTCATTTCCGCTATCCCTTCCTGTAGAGAATAACGATATTCGGATTGGAATGAATATGCTGCTTTTTGAAGACCCTCTATATATGGAAGGCACTCTCCGCTGGGGTCAAGAAAAAAATACCTCATGGCACTATGGGGTTCAACTCGAAATGCAGGATGGGAACCAGGACCGTCTCTCTAGAGAGATGCGAATGCTTGCAGGACAAGGCAAAATCATTGTGAAATAGTTAAATAGCCTTAAAACCTGTAACAAAAACAAAAAAACAGCCCAATCAAATTGGACTGTCGCAAGATGAAACTCTTTATGCCGCTTTACTAACTGTCGCTGGTTGTTCCATTTTGGACCAGTTCACGGTTTTTTCAAGAACCAGTGAAACCAATACCCCTATGACGAGACCATTACTTATGATCGGAATGAGGTACATGGGCAAAGTTTGAAAGGCCTCCGCAGGAATATTCATGACCGCAACTCCCGTGAGGACCGGCAACGCTACACGATAGATCGTTTTAGAATTAAACGTCGTACCTTCAAGCGTTCTAAGTGCCGTGCCAAACATCTGAAGATAAGCCACGAACAAAACCGCACTGCCGACGCTTGGTGGTATTTGTGCAAAAAATGCTGTCACTGAAGGTGTAAGACCTATCACACATAACATCCCCGCTCCAATAATCAAGGCAGCACGACGCAGAATGCGAGTACTCTCCAGGAACCCGATCGATGATGCAAATAAACCAAAGGGCAGCACACCTACACAGGCTGACAACATCGTGAACAGACCCGTTAGCGCATAGGAATGCCTATACTGACGACTTGTTGTTTCTGTCCGGTATAGTTTCTCAACTGTGCTTAATGTGGTGATCGAATTCGTCATGTTCACCAGTCCCACGAAAAATGCAGTAATGACAATACCCGGTTCCCATCTGGGCGCTCCCCACGGAAACAGTTCGAGACCAGCCGGGGCCTGATTCGGCTGTCCGCTATGTTGTCCAGGAAACAATAGACTATAAGCGATCCAGCCTGCCACAATCCCAATCAGGATCGCGTAGTTCCCCAGCTTCCCCCTGCCCTTTAATTGAATCCATGCCACCAAAAATGCAATGACAACGGACAATGCGGCAACAGGCAGATCGAATCGACCAAACTCCGTATATCCAATCATACCTTTGAAAAAATTCATGGTTAATTGAATCGTCATTAAGAACAACATGGCACTCTTCACCATAGGTGTGAACAGCTTTTGCAGCACTTGCGCTGCTCCCAGCCAACCCAGAATCACCATCGTTAATCCCGCTAACAGAAAACCTGCAGCCAGCCCACCGCCAATACGCTCCATACTCATACCGGCCGATGAAGCAGATACCGTCAAACTTAGCGTCAATCCCCACCATAATCCTGACGGACCATCCATAATCGCATATCGATGACCAAATACGGCTTGAAGAATACACACTGCTCCGGTAAGGATAAATGCGTGCTGCATGGAGGCAGCGATGGCATCCGGAGACAGATGAAAATTATGTCCAATGGATAGCGGAACAACAACGGTATTGGTAAACAGGAAGAAAAACCACTGTATACCTGCCAAAATCAGTGAAGATACGTCCTTCATATTCTTTTGTAAAAAATGCTCTTGATGTCTGTTCATTCGTTTGGAATATCCTTTCACTGTTCTGTATCATAAATGTATAGCCTTTTCAGACTTGGGTTAATAGTCGTTCCATCTCGGTATACCGATGCCGGTTCGCATGTGCAAGCGGTGTAATCCCGTCCCGATCCGCAATCTTTGGATCTGCACCATATTGTAAAAGCAAGGCAACAATCTGCTGGTGACGCGGCCCACCATCTCCCAAAATGACCGCTTCCAGCAAGGCTGTCCACCCCAGGTTGTTGATATGGTTCACATCCACATCACTGCGTGTCAGCAGAAGCTCCACAATGTCCACGTGGCCCCGATCCGCTGCTGGGATAAGGGCTGTGCCGCCAAAACGATTCGTTAACCTCGTATCTGCACCTGCTGTGATCGCCAATTCGACCATGTCATACATACCCTCAGCACTCGCGTATAACAGCAGGTTGTCCAATCGTGCATCCCGAAGATTAATGTCGGCTCCGGCGTCCACTAACATCCTTGCCGTGTCTATCTTGTTACCGTGCACCGCAGCCAGCAGAGGTGTTCGCCCCAATGCATCCCGTTCATTCAACCGGCTACCCTGTTGTGTGATAAATCGAATGACCTCATCGGTATGGCCCGCTTGAGCAGCATCATGTATTGTTCTAACCACGTTGTTTTATCCTCCAATTCAAGGTCTTTCTCATGCAGTAATATTCATATAGAAACCAAACCCTGTTAGTCAGGTATGCAAATCTAATGTATGGTAACATAAGATCGTAGTATATTAAAAATACATGTTTTGTTGCCTTTCCATATGAATTACATATACATTGCAGGCGAAGGAGAACAACCACTTGGATATCAAACAATGTCGCTATTTCATTGCCATTGCTGAGGAGAAACAGATTACAGCCGCAGCTCGAAGACTGCACATGGCTCAGCCACCCTTAAGTCAGCAACTAAAGTTAATGGAGGAAGAGCTTGGCGTAATTTTGTTTGAACGCAAAGGACGTATGATGGAACTAACGCAGGCGGGTCGCAGCTTCTATGATTATGCGGTTACCTTGACCAAATATATGGAGGAAGCTGTAATGGAGATGCAAAGTTTCCGTCACGGCATACGGGGCAAACTCGCCATCGGCATCAATACCATATCGGATCGCCTGATCCCGCAAGCACTGCAACAGTTTCGCACCACCCACCCACAGGTTACCTATAAAATTCAACAAAATGAATCTGCGCAATTATGCCGATTGCTGGAAGATGGCAAAGTTGAACTTGCCTGTGTACGCATGCCTGTCCAGACTGAACGTTATGAGGTTCTGCATCTGCCACAGGAACCCCTTTTCTACATTTCTTCAACACCGCTTGATAGTCCGACAGAGATGGGACCAGGAGTGGAGATGGGGACTTATTTTGAGCAGCTTACAGGTATCCCTCTACTGCTTCCAAGCACAGAAGGACTCGGTATGTTCGAGCTAATTTTGGACAAGTTTCGGGAGCATCAGGTTACCCCCTCCATCATGGGTGAGTGCTCAGACATTAATATGTTGCTCGAGCTGGTCCGACTCGGCTTTGCCAGTTCCATCGTGCCTCACACGGTACTACAGCTATATCACGAGCACCCATTTCACGTATATCGCATTCAGGACCAGCATTCCACGGTTGGCTCGGCGCTGGTCTGGCTGCAGAACCGCTATCTGTCCAAGCCTGCACAACATTTTGTGCAATTGGTTCAGGGGATGCTTTCCGTGTAAAAGGCTATAAGCAAAAAAACAGCAGCTTTACCGGATTACATTCCAGTGAAGCTGCTGTTTCATTTTTATGGTTAAGCTTTAGCTGTGAACAACAAGTCTTTTTCTTTGATCGTAGTGCGACCAGCAGACTCAATCGACTCATACTGATGCATATTTGTAATAATGACTGGTGTAATCGTTGTGTAACCGGCTTTTTCGATCTGTTCCCGGTCAAACTCCATCAGTACATCACCTACAGCAACCTTCGCACCTGCTTGAACTTTAGGAGAGAAGAATTGACCTTTCAGCTTCACGGTATCAATCCCGATATGAATCAACATCTCTGCGCCTGTATCACTTACCAGACCAATGGCATGTCCACTCTTCGATAACGAGAACACGGTTCCGTTGATCGGAGATACGACGCGACCTTCAGATGGTTGAATCGCGAATCCTTTACCCATAATCTCTTCAGAGAACGCAGGGTCTGGCACTTCGCTCAGCGGTTTAACTTCACCTGTGATCGGGCTGAATACTTGCTCATCTTGTGCTTTTGCTTCTTCAGTTACAGCAGCAGAAGTTGTTGCTGCTGGTGTTGCCGGCTCTGCTGCTGGTGCAGCTACTGGCTCCGATGCATTTTCTTCTTGGAAGCCCAAGATATACGTAATGATTGCTGCCGCTACGATGGCAATCAAACCACCAACCAAAGCATAAATCAATGTGCTAATTGCTGGACTGACAAATGCCGCAATACTCGGCAGACCTGCAAGTCCTGTAATAACATACGATTTAACATTGAAGATTCCCATGAATGCACCAGCAATAGCACCCCCGCTGAGAGCTGCGATAAATGGTTTTTTGAACTTCATGTTGATACCATACATCGCTGGTTCCGTGATCCCCATAATAGCCGTAAGACCTGTGGAATAGGCCAGGGATTTGGTTTTGCTATTTCTCGATCTGAGACCTACACCAAATGCTGCACCACCTTGTGCCAAGTTAGCTGCAAACATCAGTGGAATAATAAAGTCGTAACCCAGTGTTGTCATTGAACCAACAACGATTGGCAGCAACGCATAGTGCATACCTGTAATGATCAGCAGTGACATCGTACCACCAATCAGGATACTTGCGAAGATGGACATGTTGTCGAACAACCATGAAATACCACCGGACAAACCATTACCAAGAACCGTACCCAATGGACCTACTGTCATCAACGTCAGTGGAACCATAATTAACAAGGTAACTGTTGGAACAATGAGTAACTTAAGTGAAGCATGTATAACACGATCAACGGCTTTCTCTACATATGAAGCAATCCAAACGGCCAGAACAATCGGAATAACTGTAGAAGAATACGTTGCCGCTATGACTGTAATCCCCATAAAGGATGAATTGTGACCATCGGCCAGCAATGCTGTAATGGTCGGGTGCATAATGCCCGCAGCAAGCGCCGCGGCAATATACATATTACTACCCAGCTTACGTGCAGCACTGATCGCCAGAATGATTGGCAGGAAGTAGAAGGCACCGTCACCAATTGCCGACAAAATGATATAGGTTGAACTAGTATCGGACAACCATCCAAGTGCGACAAGGATAGCCACGATCCCTTTGATCATACCTGCACCCGTAATTGCAGGCAGGATTGGTGTAAACATACCTGAGATGAAGTCGAACAGCGCACTTATTGGATTTCTCTTTTTCTTCTCCCCAGTTGAAGCGCTTGAGGTTGCATTATCTGCGTTTGGTGATTTGGACATGTTGCCAACGAGTGCGTTATACACGATAGGCACATCGTTACCGATGATAACCTGGAACTGTCCACCGTTCTCCATCACGCCCATAACGCCTGGTGTATTTTTCAGCGTCGCTTTGTCCGCTTTTTGGTTGTCATTCAGGTTAAATCTGAGTCTTGTCATACAGTGTGTGACTTGATCGATATTCTCTTCCCCACCAACAAGCTTCAAAATGTCCTTGGACAATTGTTGTTTATCCATTGTGTTTTGCTCCTTTTATGTGTAATGAAGGTTAAAAAAAAACCTAAACACTGAATAATGACAAAGCAGAAAAGCTTATCATTATTCAACGTTTAGGTTTTGCCTTTTTAGCAGTAACAATCCCAACTTTATTCAATTGTTTGTTCATTTCTGACAATCCGTTCAATATGAATGGTCAGATACAGTATTTCTTCCTTGGACAATACCCGATTATAGATCTTACGCGTATAGTCACTGATCCTTACTGCACATGCATGTGCTTCCGGATACTGCTTGCTCACCAAGTCATGAAGCGGATTATCTACTTCTTTATCTTCAATCGCCGTTCCTTGCAACACACGTTGGGCAAAGAACTTCAGATGAGTTAAAAATCGATAATAACTCAATGAATCTTCATCAAGTTCAATCACAAAGCTACGTCTTACGATGTTAAGTATGTCCTTAACGATGTTCGTAATACTGATTGTTTCCCTCATCTCACCGTTCATCTGGGCATTAACCAGATGCATTGCAATGAATGCGCATTCGTCTTCGGGTAGCAGGACACCTAATGTTTCCTCAATAATCTGTAGCGCCTTGAGTCCAATGGCATATTCCTTCCGGTACATGCGCTTGATCTCCCAGAACAATGCGTTACGGATCTGCAATCCTTGACGATGTCGATCAATGGCAAAATGAATATGATCCGTCAGTGAAATGTAGATGCTCTCATGCAGCTTCTCACCTAACACCGTCTCGGCATAACGGATAATCTCATCCGAGCACTCGACATATTCAACCGGGATATCAGACAGAAGTGTTTTGAGTTTCTGTGATACTTCCTTACTTTCAAGCGAGAATATTTTTTCGACGAGACTCTCGTCAATCGATTCACCAGTATGCTTTTTGAAGGCAATTCCACGTCCCATAACGACCAGTTCGTTTCCTCCCGGATCAATTACGGTAACTACGTTGTTGTTCAGCACCTTCTCAATTTTCATTTCTCCACATCACCTTGCACCGTCAAAGTAGTAAAAGGCAAAACCAAAGCAGGTCACGAAATATGCCCCGCCTCTGGTTTTGCCTGATTGAACAGTAACAATCCAGTATTCATTAGCCTTAGGCCCATCTTACCATATAATTATCCATATGACAATGTTTTTGTGAAAGCGGTTAATGTGCGTTAATGTGACATCAGAAGGTGCTTGCACAACTATGCTTATAGAACTAGTATTTACTCGTTGTTGTTCTTAAGACTTGCGCCATTTGTACTAATAACTTCCTTGTACCAATGGAATGATTTTTTCTTGTAACGATCCAATGTTCCTGAACCGTCATTGTTGCGGTCTACATAGATGAAACCATAACGTTTCTTCATCTCTGCTGTTGAAGCACTTACCAGGTCAATACAGCCCCATGACGTATAACCCATCACTTCTACGCCATCCTCAAGAGCTTCGCCAACCTGTACCAGATGGTCATTCAAGTATTGAATACGGTAATCATCGTTCACCGTTTTATTGCCATTTTCGTCCGTAATCAGCTCATCGACTGCGCCCAGACCATTTTCGACAATAAACAATGGTTTTTGATAACGGTCCCAGTATTTGTTCAAGGTTACGCGCAGTCCTTGCGGATCGATCTGCCAGCCCCACTCACTCGCTTTCAGATAAGGGTTTTGCACACCTGCGAACAGGTTTCCTTTGCCTTCGATACGTTTCTCGGGATCACCAGTCTCACAGATACTTACATAATAACTGAACGAGATAAAGTCTACGGTATGCTTCAGAATTTCAGCATCGCCATCTTCAAACTTAATATTGATATTATTCGCTTTGAAATAACGATTAATGTATTTCGGATAATAACCACGTGCATGGATATCAGCAAAGATATCATTGCGCTGTTCCGCATGCATGGCTGCAACCACATCATCCGGGTTTGGAGTCAACGGATACGTAGGCATGCTCAGTACCATACAGCCGATTTTGGCTTCAGGCATAATTTCATGACCCAGTTTCACAGCTAACGCACTGGCTACCAATTCATGATGGATCGCTTGGTACAGATCCTGTTTGGACAGTTCAGCTTTTGGCGTATAGATGCCGCCACTCATGAATGGTTCCTCCAGGATGGAGTTGATTTCATTGAATGTCAGCCAGTATTTAACTTTGCCTTTGAAACGGTTGAACAGCACTGTTACATAACGCTCGTAGAAATCGATCATTTTACGGTTAACCCAGCCATCATATGTTTTGGACAAATGCAGCGGTGTCTCATAGTGAGAGATCGTTACGAGTGGTTCAATCCCGTATTTGTGGCACTCATCGAACAGGTCATCGTAGAATTGCAGACCTTTCTCATTTGGCTCCAATTCATCACCTTTAGGGAAGATACGGGACCAAGCGATGGATGTACGGAACACTTTGAAGCCCATTTCAGCAAACAGTTTAACATCCTCTTTGTAGCGGTTGTAGAAATCGATACCGATCAGTTTCAGGTTATCTTCTGTAGGTGCTTCCGTTCTAGGCGTTGTAATCCCATGTGGCATTACATCTTGAACAGACAGACCTTTGCCATCTGTATTATAAGCTCCTTCAAGTTGGTTGGCTGCTACAGCGCCGCCCCATAGGAAGTCTTTCGGAAATGGTGTAGTCATATCAATCATTCCTCTCATTATTTATCATTATAAAGTTGGTTATTGAACTTAGTTTGTTGGCAATTGTTCCAATCGTTGCAGAATCAGCTCCAGCTGAGCACCTGTAACCGACTTCGATGAATCAAATTGATCTTTGGACATACCGGACATAATACCGGCTTTGGCACTATTTTGAACGGCTTCATAAGCCCAATGCTTATCATTCAAATCCTTGAACAATACTACAGTTGACTCGTCTGCAGCATTCCAGACGCGACTCGTCAAAATATGGTCTACGATCACTGCCATCTGTGCACGTGTTACTTCCTCTCCCGAGGCAAATATCTGATTGCTGACACCTTTCATCAATCCTGCCTTGGTCACTGTTGCAATGGCCTGACGAGCCCATTCAGGAGCAGAATCTGTGTACGGGTAAACAGATTCGGATACTTCAGGAAGATTTAACTTGTCGGCAAGCACGAGGGCGATCTGCGCTCTTGTCACAGGCTCAGTTGGTTTTGTTCCATGCTCTATGTTACCTCCATCCTGTTCCCCTGAAGTCCCTTTGCTTAGTTGGAACAGGTCGGCAAGTACTTCTTTGTTGTCAAAAGCCGGTACCCATGACCAATGCTTCATGCCACCGTACAGTCTTTGGCTATCCATGTATGCATCGTCATACAGCGTCATATTGACATGCTTGGCTCCAAGCTCAGTCAAAGCCTGATAAGCCAAAGAGCTTGTCCGGCTGTCAGTGGTTGGATCATTTTTGGCATGCATAATCCATACTGGAACATCCACAATATCTTTCAGTTCTTTTTTGAATGCTTCTACAGATCCGGTGTAATCCGCTACCGTATCCTTGGCCGCTACAATAATCGCTCCAGCAAACAGATCGGGATATTGTGTCAAGAAACGGAAGGCACCACCACCGCCACTGGAAACACCAGACAGATAGATCCGATTCGGATCAACTTCACCTTCAGCAACCAGCTTCTGAATCAACTCATACTGCGCCACGAAGTACGCCTGCATCTGGGCCAGTTGCTCCGGGTTATCATAGATTTTGAAGCTGTAATTCTCAGGATACTGTACGGCCAGTACGGAAGTATCATACCCCGATTCCGTCCAGACTACAGCTCCACGATTTGCAGTAAGATGGCTGCGCCCGTCCGTACCAACTTCGCCACCACCATGGAGCCATACCATGAGCGGCTTCGGTTCTTCGGACGTGCTTCGTTTCAGTTGATAGGACAAGTTCGCACCATTACTGCCTGTAAATTGTCCTTTTTCAAACTCATCGACCGTACGCGTTTTGACTACATTTACATTTTTATCGTCAAAAGAAAGTTCAGGATACGCCTTGCTTTTGACTGCAAATGCTGACTTAAATCCACCTGGATATTTAAAAGGCTTTACCGCCATATGGATGGTATGATCCGTAATTGTCAATTTTATTCCGTCATCTTCATACTCATTTTGTATGATCTCTTCCGCTTTATTTAAAGGATAGCCATCATAATTGCCAGTAATTTCGAAGTCTGAAGCTTTCAGATTCTGATATTTCTCCGGATTCGCTACAGTAATGTCAAAGGACTCTACCATCTCTCCAGGATCACCAACATAGGTATTGGCCTGGATTTGAGTAACCTGGGTGCTTTCCGCACCAACGGTTGCTGGCCAGATCACACTCAGACTTAGTGTCAGGGCAAGCATCCATCCCATACTTTTTGTGTTCATACTCCATCTTTTCAAAAGATATCCCTCCATATGTAATGTTTGCAGCACATAAAAAAGCGGACAAACGCTAATCAGCAGGCCCTCAGGAACATTAAATTCCATTAAACACTAACTGTTATATCAGGTTTGCCCGCTCAGAAAACGTGAGAACTACAGTTGCTCACCATTACTGGAGATTACGTTTTTGTACCATTCGAATGAATCCTTTTTGGAACGTTTGAGTGTTCCGTTACCTTCGTCATCCAGATCCACGTAGATGAAACCATAACGTTTGGACATTTCGGAAGTGGACATGCTCACAAGGTCAATCGGGCCCCATGCTGTAAATCCAATCAGATCAACGCCATCTTTGATGGCTTCTTTCATTTGTTCGATGTGTTTTTTCAGGTAATCCACACGATAGGAGTCATGGATCGAACCGTCTTCTTCAACACGGTCATATGCACCCAGACCATTTTCTACGATGAACAATGGTTTCTGGTAACGATCCCAGAAGTTGTTCAAGGTTACGCGCAGACCGACAGGATCGATCTCCCAGCCCCAGTCGGATGCTTCCAGATAAGGGTTTTTCACGCCGCCAGTCAGGTTACCCGATGTTTCTTCCTTGTCTGCAGATGCAGATTTGGTTACGGACATGTAGTAGCTGAAGGAGATGAAATCAACGGTATTGTTCAGCAAGATCTCGTCATCGCCTGCTTCTTTTTGGATCACGATGTCGTTTTCTTCAAAATAACGAGCCATGTAGTTCGGGTATTTACCACGAGCATGCATGTCCGTGAAGAAGAGGTTAATCTGATTCTCGTGTTGAGCCAGACGAACATCTACCGGATTACATGTTGCTGCATAAGTTTCCATACGAGCAAGCATACAACCCACTTGGGAACCAGGCATAATCTCGTGAGCAAGCTTCGTTACCAATGCACTTGCTACAAATTGGTGATGCAGCGCTTGATAAGTGGTTTGCAGTTTGTTGTCCACTTTATCGATCAGAATGCCGCCGCCAGTGTATGGGCTGAACAGCATTACGTTAATTTCATTAAACGTCAGCCAGTATTTCACTTTATTTTTATAACGGTTGAACACCGTTTCTGCATACCGAACATAGTGCTGGATTACTTCACGGCCAGCCCAGCCGTTATATTTTTGCGTCAAGCCAAGCGGTGTCTCATAGTGAGACAATGTAACGAGCGGCTCGATGCCATATTTCAACAATTCGTCGAATACTTCATCATAGAATTTCAAGCCTGCTTCATTCGGCTCTTGATCATAACCGTTCGGGAAAATACGTGCCCAGTGAATGGACAAACGGAATACTTTGAAGCCCATTTCAGCGAACAATGCAATATCTTCTCTAAAGTGATGGTAGAAATCGATACCAAAACGTTTCGGGAAACGTTCTTCAAATTTGCCGGAGAGGATCTCTTCGATTCGGGAAGAGGAAATTTCCATAGCATGTCCGCCTGTACGCTTCTCTTTGGGAACATGAGCGATCATGTCCGCTGTGGAGAGGCCTTTGCCGTCCTTATCGAATGCACCCTCCAATTGATTGGCAGCTGTAGCGCCGCCCCATAGGAAGTTTTCGGGGAATCCTTTTTTTGCCGTGGTCATGAACAACAACCTCTTTTCGAAATTTATTTTGGTTTTTCCAGGTGAAAAATGGTGTGATTTAGAGCAGAAAACAAGAAAAACCTAAACTCAAGGTAAAATAGCACCAAAAAAAGGAGCTTTCATTTCACCATCAGTTTAGGTTTTGCCTGTCTTCACAGTTACAATCCATCAAAAGATGTTATTGCATATTCTGTTGTGTTTGCTCTTGTAATGTAAGCGTAACATATCTATTTTGCAAAATCAACTTCACTGGATCAACTGATCGTTCGCACACCTCTTTATCAGAGAAATTAACGTGGCATACGCATAATGGCTGCCCTTAATGCCTGCGCTCCCTCCTCCGTTTCCAGGTAAGCGGCGGGACTTTTGTCCCCTAAAGCCGGGATATCTTTCGCTATCCATTCAAAAACGTACTCCCCCATTTCACACAAAAGCACCCGACTTATATCTGCCGGAATCCCTTGTAATCGCGCACGTTCTACCCACGCGGGGTCCAACTTTTGTCCAAGTTCTTCAAACCCTTCGGAAAATGAGTCCCAGCTTGTATGATTAAACTCCTTTAAATAGATACCTTTCATACTCATGTAATTTCACTCCCTGAATTGCAATTAATAACACCCAAGTCCTATCTGACACAATTCATCCTTAAGCCGCTTGAATCCGTTTCTGTAACAGGTAGACTTAATTTTAAATGTTTTTCGGGGGAAAGAACAGTCAAGGAGGATTCAATAATGACTCAGGAAGAAAACACATCCGGTTGGGATGCGATTGATCAATCCATGCGTGAATTGTATGGGGAACAAGAGCCAAAACACTACGGCACTGCCCTTCCATATATTCTTGGAGGTCCCGATCCACTCGATGGCATTAGCGTTTATGAGGTGAACACACCTATGCCTCACTGGCATTTTGTTACCTACGGTTTCTCAGAATTATATGAAAAAGAGATGCAGGATGCATCCAAAAGCGGGTATGGATTTGAAATCACCTTTCGTCTTACACGCAGTGAAGCAGAGACTGATCCGCCAGCCTGGGCGCTGAATCTGTTACAGAATGTAGGACGATACGTGTTCAACAGCGGAAATATCTTTCAGCCAGGGGATTACATGGACGCCAATGGCCCCATCTGTCTGGAATCCGATACTTTGCTGACTGCTCTCTCGTTTATTGAAGATCCGGACCTACCCGCGGTCTCAACGCCTAATGGTTCAGTGCAATTTATTCAGATGGTTGGCATTACAGGTCGGGAACTGGAAATGATTCAAAGTTGGAATGCTCATGGCTTCCTGTCTGCCTCCTCCATGTTCATGCCCAAATATGTGACGGATCTGATGAGAAATTCGTACGCAGATATTCCTTCGGTTATACAAGCGGTTGAGGATGGAATGGAGCAGGACGGGTCCAGCACAGCATTTTTATTCATACAACAACTGGCTTGGGAATCTCCTCGCAAAAAAATGCTGCAAAAATCGGTTCCGGCCAAACTCCAGCTTGGAGCCAAACAAGCCGTACTAGTTGGCACCATCCTTCGTAGCCGAATTTCGAAAGGTGCCTCTCTATCCTTGATCGGACCGGATACTAATATTCTGTTCGAAGCAGGAGAACATCCAGCTGTATTGGAATCGGACAGACAAGTTACCCTGACGGTGAACAAACAAATTGTTGATAAGCTGGCAGAGAACCTTCGCCCGTTTGAAGGAACATTCGAGATAACTTCATTGGATCATATTCTCGTTCAGATTGTTAGAACAGAAATCAAGGACCAAGAAGGACACGTCATTCAAACGATTGGATGAGAACTGTGCAGCAAGGAGGAAACAACATGCCTGCCATTACATTTGCCTCACGACACGAAGAGTCTCCGACTTGCTCGCATGCAGCAGGAACGGCTCCGTTCGACTATTTACCAAAACCCAGTCTGGACAGGCTTCGTAAAATCAATCATTTCCTGATTCATGCATTCCAGAACAGTATCTCGGTTATCCAAGAGAATTTAACGGGCACTTATCTGTTTCTACTCACAGATAGCAACGGTGTGCTCCTCTCGATGAATTACAGTTCAGATCTTAAAGCTGTAGTAGAAGATTCTCCCATTCGTCCGGGCATGTTCTTCACTGCACAGAGCTGTGGAGTTAACGCCATATCTGTAACGATGGACAGCAACGAGCCTGTAGTGCTGCTGCCCGAGCAGCATGAAAGTCCTTATTTTCAAAGCTGGCATTGTTACGCCGCACCTCTGTTCATGGGATCGCAACATGTAGGTTATCTGGATGTGTCCACCATTAATGCAAATATGCAAGGTGAACTGATCGCCATTGCCAAGCTAATTCCAGCGTACATGCAGAACTGTTATCAGAGTCAACAGACTGCTGAAGTGTGCGACAAACCGGCGGTGGAGTTCACCGAGCGTCAGTTAACCATTCTGGAGATGATAGCCGGAGGCCTCACGGTAAAAGCCATTGCTTTGAAATTAAAGATCAAGGAATGCACCGTGAATCATCACAAAAAAGTGATTTTTAACAAATTAGGTGTGCAATCCAGCACAGAAGCTGTTTCAATTGCCAGCCGAATGTCTTATGTATAGAAGACCCCTATAGATTCCTATAGGTAGTATATGAGAACGTTTGTGCTACAATTTAGGAAGCAGGCAACATGTAGAGAGAGAAACACACACACACATTTCAGGAGGGTAATATGACAATTCCAAAAAAAGCTTCTTTATTCGCCATGCTCATTATGATTATGCTGGTTGCAGCCGCTTGCGGTGACAAAGCAGATAACACAGCCGCAACAGAAGAGCCTACCCCGACAGAAACAACGACAGGTACTGATTCTGATACAGCCAATACAGAAGAAACAGAGAACACAGAACCAGCAAGCGAAGAGTCCAAGGAAACTGATAATTCACAAGACGTTGAGCTGGGGACTACGGAAAAAGGTTCTTACACCAATGACTATTTTGGCGTATCTCTGAAATTTCCGGAAGCTTGGGAGTTCCAGGATGCTGCAGGCATGAATGAGCTGACAAGTGCTTCATCCGAAGCGATTGCTGGTGATGATGAAACAAAGAAAAAACAAATTGAACTGTCTCAGACCAAAACATTGAATCTGCTTATGGCTTCAAAGTATCCATTAGATGCAGGCCAAGTTGGTCCTTCCGCAATTGCGGTTGCTGAGAAAGTAAGCTTGTTGCAAGGCATTCGTACAGGTAAAGACTACCTGGAAGCAACCAAAAAATTCATGGTGGATAGCCAGTTCCCTTACGATTATAAGGAAATGACAACGGAAACCATCGGTGGTAAAGAGATGGATCTGATGCAAATCACGATGGATCCAGGTGACGGTTCAACCGTTACTCAAGATTACTATAGTACAATTATTGAAGGATATGCTTTCAACTTCATATTCACTTACGTGGATGATAAGACCAAAGCCGAGATTGATACCATCAAGAAATCGGTTCAATTCAAATAATCGCTTTTGATTACTGCCATTATACGAAGAACATATAACTCAACCCCGATAACGATCTGTGGAGATCATCGTCGGGGTTCTTTTGTCGTTGAAACAGACTATATATTGCACTATCTAACTAGATATGGCTACCCAGTGCCCTTCCGTGACTTCTACCCACTTGGAATGTTCCAGATTATAACGGTCCTCTACTTCAACATTTTCTCTAGTTGTTTCTTTGACAACATGTCTCTTTTTCTTCGCTTCTACCGCCGGATCAGGCACGGGAATAGCAGATAGCAAAGCCTTGGTGTAGGCATGTTGCGGGTTGGAATAAAGTTCTTCACTCTCCGCCAGCTCTACAATTTTCCCGTTATACATCACCGCCACTCGATCACTGATATGTTTAACCATGGACAAGTCATGCGCGATGAAGAGATACGTCAATCCGAGTCGCTGCTGCAACTCTTCAAGCAATTGTACGATCTGAGCCTGTATCGACACATCCAGTGCAGACAATGGCTCATCACATACGATGAATTCAGGTTCCACAGCCAGAGCTCGTGCAATACCGATCCGCTGTCTCTGCCCACCCGAGAATTCATGTGGATAACGCTGCGCATGGGTGGGATCAAGACCCACCATCTCCAGCAATTCCTCCACACGCTTTTCCCGCTGAGCGGCAGTGCCTGCAAGTTGATGAATATCAAGCGCTTCTCCAATGATATCCATAATCCTCATTTTGGGATTCAGAGATGCATAGGGGTCTTGGAAGATGATTTGCATATGTCTACGCATCGTTTTCATCTCCGAAGCCGACAAACGATTGAGCGGGACTCCTTTAAACAGTACATCTCCACCTGTTGGCTCATGCAATCGCAGAATCGCACGGCCCGTGGTTGATTTTCCGCTACCGGATTCCCCTACAACGCCAAGCGTCTCTCCTTGACGAATATGAAAACTGATATCATTAACAGCCTTTAAGGTGTTACCTTTGCCCAGATTAAAATGTTGTCTGAGTGATTTCACCTCAAGCAACGGTTGATCGTCTTCCAGATCTCTCGGGACCAACGATACCGGTTTGGGCTTTTTCTTCTGATCCAGACGTGGTAATGCATTCAGAAGTCTGATCGTATACGGGTGTTTGGGATTAGCAAAAATCTCTGTTGTTGTCCCGGTTTCCACAATCTGTCCTTCTTTCATAACAACAACACGATCACACATGCCTGCTACTACGCCCAAATCATGCGTGATCAGGATAATCGATGTGCCTAGTTGGTCCTGCATATCTTTCATCAAATTAAGAATTTGTGCCTGAATCGTAACGTCAAGTGCGGTTGTCGGCTCATCGGCAATGAGCAATTCAGGACGACAAGCAAGTGCAATACCGATCATGACCCGCTGACGCATGCCTCCGGAGAATTCGTGTGGATATTGGTTGTAGCGTATTTCACTACGAGTTATCCCCACCCGCTCCATCATGGCAATTGCCTGTTTCTTGGCTTCCCTTTTGGACACCTTCTGATGTTTGATCAGACTTTCAGAGATCTGTTTACCCACTTTAATAGTCGGATTAAGAGAACTCATCGGGTCCTGAAAGATCATGCCAATATCACGCCCACGGATGCTCTCCATCTCTTTCTGCGTTTTATTCGCCAGATCGACCCCTTTGAACAGAATCTCTCCATTTTTCATCTGTGAAGGCGGCGATGCAAGCAGCCTCATAATGGAACGTGCGGTTACACTCTTGCCACTACCCGATTCGCCTACAATGCCTAGTGTCTCTCCTTTGCGCACTTCAAAACTTACCTCTCGTACTGCATGAAACTCACTCTCTCCAGAATGAAAAGAGACCGATAGATCATTAACTTTCAATAAAGGTTCCATGTTATCACCAGCTCTCATCCGTATTTCACATTCACTTATCTCATATGTATACCATTTAATTCCTTGACAATTGTTTAGACCCTAAATAATATATACTATATCAATCGGAATAATGCAATTTAAACCTGAATGAAAGGAGGCACGCTTGGTTTGAATCTTGCAGAAGGCAGCAGACTCACGCGGTTGGTGCACAATTTAAGTTTTATTTATGGCAAAATGCTGCTTCATCCTTCCTACCGATATGTTCTGTTCATTCTTGGATTACCGATCAATCTGGTCGTGTTTCTAATATGGCGTTCGAATCGAAAAAATGACGGCTGGGTAGCCGCCAGGCAGATGGCTGAGCAAGAACTGCTCGCTTCTTCCTATCGGAACAAGCTGAAGTTGGAAGTCGAAGAACAGCTTCGACGCAAACATCGTTTTTTCCAGCAGCAGGTCAGTGAGGAAGAATTCAGACGTCAGACCGAGGAATGGTTGGAAGAAACGGTTCAGAAAGAGTTGAAGGAGCGGACTTCTCGCATACTTCAGGAACAGGGAAGTCAACGTCTTACGATGGCCAATACATTCCACACCCTTATCGACAAACCGTGGTTTTTCGCGATATCCATTATTCCTGGCTGTCTGATGTATGGCATCCTCTTTTTGTATGGAAATCCTTATCTAAAGTACATATTTGAAAGAATACTGATGACGGTATTTGTCATTCTGGGCGTAGCCACACTCGTATTTACGATTTTGTATATGTCTCCGTTCAACCCGGCAGCTAACATTCTCGGAGAGACAGCAACGCAGGAACAGATCGCAGCATTCAATCAGGTGTATGGCTTGGATCAGCCTTATCTTACACAGCTCTGGAACAATATTAAGGGAGTTGCTCTCTTCGATCTTGGCAAGTCTTTTGCAGGAAATGAAGACGTAACAGCAACGATTGCAAGAAAGTTTCCAATTACATTGACGCTGGCGGTCATCTCCCTGCTGCTAGCACTCGTCATCGCATTGCCCATCGGTATCATCTCAGCGATTAAGCCTAATTCATGGTTCGATTATACGTTTATGTTCATCGCTCTGATTGGATTATCGATCCCGAATTTCTGGCAAGGACTTATTTTCATTCTGAACTTTTCGATCAAATTACAGTGGCTTCCCGCCACCTTCAACCCGCAGAACTGGCTGTCGATCATTATGCCAACCATTGTGCTGGGCACAGGACTTACGGCTGCGGTGGCACGAATGACCCGGTCTTCTACACTGGAAGTCATTCATGAGGATTATGTGATGACCGCCCGCGCCAAGGGGTTAAGCGAACGTCAGGTCATGCTGAAACACGCTGTACGTAATGCATTGATTCCAATCGTAACTGTGGTTGGACTTCAATTCGGAGCCATGCTTGGCGGGGCAGCAGTGACGGAGAAAGTGTTTAATATCAGCGGTCTCGGCAGCTATATTGTGGATAAACAATTCATCCCCGATATTCCGAGTATCATGGGCGGAGTAATCTACACAGCAATTACGATCTCCATTATCAATGTAGCGGTTGATCTGCTGTACGCTTTTATTGATCCAAGAGTGCGCTCCAAGATGAAACAATATTAAAGTGTGTGTTGAACTACCTCTTAAAGCAGGTGTATTATGACAAACTCGTCCTTAACACAAGAAATGCGTTTCCGGCTTAAGTCTTCTCGAGAATATAGTCAGGCAAGCTTCGCCTGGATCACGTCCCTTCTCTTGACTGCCTTGTTGCTGTTCAACAGTTATGACTGGAGCGGGCAGACGTTCAAACCATTTCTGCTAACGATACTTGGGATCTATGTATTCTTCACACTGGTCCAAAGTGTCATCACCCTTCGGATTCGAAAAGACTTGATCCGTACGGGTACGATCTCTACTTTGACCCGCAGGTTAGCCTGGGTTCAGCTACTTGCCATCATTTCTGGCAATATATTTATCGTAACGGCAGCCTTTCATCTGATTCGAAAAGCCAGGAATGTGGAGTACACCTTTGCGGTATATATGCTGTTAACCCAGCTGTTCGTCATCGGTGTATCTGCGTTAAATGTTTTCAAACCTTATGTGGCTGACAACTTTCTGCCAGCTATGGCGGTGCTCATATTTATTCTGGTCATCGACCTGGTCGTACTGATTATCGTATCCCGATATAACGCGACCTCTATCCTCCCTCGCTGGATGATCGGTGTCAGTGTAGTGCTGATTCTGACCTCAATCACAGGTAATGTATTTGCCCTATTGCTCGGCATTTCCATTATTGGGCGCATTCGCAGACAGGGGAAACAAAAATCAAACTTCTGGAATGATCTGTGGGAGCGACTTGCTCCAAATATGACTGCCATGTCCGGTTTGTTTTTTATCATTTTTCTGTTCTCGATATCGATTTGCAGCTTCTTTACTTTTGATTACAGCATGGCTGTGGAAAACAACTACTCCGCTCTGCTTCAACCCCCTTCCCTTGCGTATCCCTTGGGAACGGACGACTTCGGACGATGTTTATTTTCCCGGATTGTATTTGGTGCCCGGATCTCCTTAATCGTAGGTTGCATGTCGACCATCATTCCTGTGTTGATCGGTGGAGTCCTCGGAGCATTCTCCGGCTTCTACGGAAGGCATACGGATAACATCATCATGCGGCTGCTGGATATTCTCTATGCGATTCCGGGAATTCTGCTCGCCATTGCCATTATTGCGGCGTTTGGAGCCAATACGGTCAATCTTATTCTGGCGCTGAGTCTGGGTTCGATCCCAACTTACGCCCGTACCATGAGAGCCAGTGTGCTCTATGTATCTACTTTTGAATTTGTGGAAGCTGCACGTGCACTGGGGTACAACAATCGTACGATTATTTTCAAACACATTATTCCCAACTCCCTTGCGCCCATGATTATCAAGTCCACACTCACGATTGGTGGAGCGGTTATCGCTACCAGCAGTTTGAGTTATCTGGGACTCGGCGTGGAGCCGCATATTCCGGAATGGGGTAACATTCTGAAGCTCGGCAGTACATACCTGGAGACCCACTCTTATCTGGCGATTTATCCAGGCTTGGCTATTATTCTGCTGGTTCTTTCGTTTAACTTTCTCGGTGACGGTCTGCGTGATGCGCTTGATCCCAAGCTGGAAAAGGCATAACTGATTCGTCGTTGAAATGAATGATATAGAAAAAAGAAATCACACATCACACATTCAAGATATGGAGGGTAATCCCATGAAAAAACGTACACTGATCTCATTACTATTAATTCTCGTCATTGTGATTTCCGGCTGCAGCGTAAAAACGAAAACTGAATCCCAGGCGGAGACCGCACCAGCGGACGCAACAGAAACTGCACAAAAACCGGCAGACATTGAACTGCTCGCCATGAGTTCTTCCGAAAATGATGTAAACATTGTGCGCGACCAGCTGACCAAAAACGGCTTCAATGTGAAGCTGAACCTGCAGCCGGATTACGGCAGCTTCAAATCCCAGCAGGATGCAGGGAATTATGACGTTGCTTTGTCCAGCTGGACAACGGTAACGGGTAATCCCGATTATGCCGTACGTTCTCTTTTCAAAACAGGTGGAGATTACAGTATCCTTGCAGATGCGGAACTTGATAAACTCATCGATCAGGCAGCTACTCAAACTCCAGATGAGTACAAAGACACGTACAAACAATTGGAAGATCGCTTGGTAACGGATCAGGCGTATATCGCTCCTCTGTACATTTCCCTGAAAAGTCAGGCTGTGAACCAAGACATTCTGAATGTCGACACCGTTCGTCTCTCCAAATCCCGCGCCATGGCTTGGGAACCGATTGAGTTCAAGGACAGCTCCAAAAATGCCAAAGATCCGTTGATTCTGACGCAAAGTGCATCCGTACTGACTTCCCTTGATCCAATCAAAGGAAACGACGGCTCCATCAACCAGTTGAACACCAATATGTATGTACGTCTCGTTAACTTGACGGATGACGATCAGCTGACAGCAGATGGATCACTGTCCCATAACTTCAGTATTGCTGAAGGTAATTCGGACTACTACTTCATTCTCAGAGACGATATCAACTTTGCGAAGATTGATAACAAAAAAGCCGTAGATACAGGAGAACGTGTCGGTGCAGATGATGTGATCTTCTCCCTGGATCGTGCTAAAAATAAAGATTCCGTTCCGGATCACCGGACGTACAGTCTGCATGAACATATCAAAGAAGCTGAGGTTGTAACGGATCTGAGTGCATTACAATCCATCAAACAATCCAGTGGTAATGGCACAATCCTCGAAGCATTGGAACAAGGATTGGGCAGCAAAATTACAGAACTCGTGACGGACAAAACCAAAGCAGATAATAGCGCAGGTAAATATCAGGTCGTTAAACTGACCACAACTGAACCTTTCCCGCAAGTACTGAACTATCTGGCTCACCAATCTGCGGGCATCGTGTCCAAAAAACAGGTGGAGAGCATCAACACATATGATGTAGCTTCCTTTGACGTCAACAAAGATATTCCTTACGGTGATCAGAACACGGTGACTGAAGGCGCAGCATACAATAACACCCTTTATACTAGCGGACCTTATATTTTGTCTTATAAAAATGACTATGAAGGTGTATTCTTAAAAAATCCGGCTTACCGTAAAGGCACGGAAGATGAGCCAAAAATTGCTCAGGTTAACGTCCGATTCATCGCGGATGCAGACAGTGCCCTCTCTGCTCTTCGCAGCAGTGAAATCCACTTATACTACGGTGTACCTGAAACCAAGTATGACATCATCGAAAATGACAGCAAACTGAAACTGCAAAGTCTGCCAAGTAACGCTGTCTCCTATCTGTTGTTTAATACGGCCAATCGTGAAGTTGCCAAGAGCAGTGACCTGAGAAAAGCCGTGCTGTACTCCATTAATCAGGATGAGATTTTGAGTTTCTACAAGAACAACAAACTCAAAGCATACTCTACAGTAAGCCCGCTCGTTCAGACCGGGAATGAATTGAAAGCTGATCCTGCAAAAGTAAAAGAATTCTTGAGTAACTACAACGCCTCCAAGTAAACGCATAACAAAAAAAAGGTTGTCACCAGGATCATCTATTTGATCCTGATGGCAGCCTTTTTTATTCTTCCAGCACACGGCAATCTGCCAGAACATCGGGATAGTTTCGCATGCTGTCCGCATCAGTAATTTTGCGAATAACTCTGCACGGTACGCCTGCTGCAAAAGAATGCGGTGGAATATCACGAGTCACCACGCTACCTGCTCCAATCACACAGCCGTCTCCAATCGTTACGCCCCCGCACACTGTGACGTTTGCCGAGATCCATACATCGTTTCCAATCGTGACCGGTTTGGCATAACATAGCGACTTCACATCACCGTTCTGGTCCACCATCTGTCTCCGCTCGCTGGCAATCATGGGATGAATGGGGGTAACAATCGTAACGTTGGGTCCAAAACTGGTATAGTCCCCGATCGTCACTTGCGCGTCATCTTGTATCGTCAGATTGTAATTACCAAAGAAATGCTCGCCTATCCGGGTATGCACACCATAATGAAAGAAGATGGGGCCTTGCATGAATCCGCCTTCTCCAATCTCTCCCAGTAGCTGTTGCAATATCTGATCCCTTTCCTCAGTCTGTTCTTCAAAGGTCTGACTGTAACGCTGACTGAGATTATGGGCTCGCCTTTTGATGATCTTTAATTCGGGATCACTTGGACTGAACAATACGCCCTTCATGATTCTCTCTTCTTCACGCATCATGAATCCTCCTCTACAAGAGTTAGCTTATCAAATAAAAGCCACAGACATGAACTGTGGGTTATAAGGCTTCTGATAGAATGCCTGACTTCAACGCCTGAAGCACCATTCCTCGTAACCCAGCATCAAAATCATGTTGGAACGAATCCTGATGTACGATCTCAGGCAACGACGGCATGGGGTGATCCTTCCCGTATTGTTTCCACGCCATATCCAGCTCTTCTCTCTCCACCCGTTCCTGATAAATGACAATCTGGTGCGGGGCAACGACGGCATTAATCGTTTGCAAGATGTGACATACGTTCACTACAAAATCATCTTTGCTCATGTCACGGTGCCAATCAGGTGAATAAGGAAGATACTTGATCTCACCAAACATCCCGTTTTTCCCACGGATCATCTGTCCATTCAACATCATGCCCATACCCGGCGGGTATCGGTTCGGAAAATAAATTCCTGCTACACTCTGTTCCTTCATATCCGCATGCTGTGTACAGTATCCGCTAATCGCTGCATTAACATCATTCTCCACGAGAACGTTCAGTTGGAACTCGCTCTCGATCTCCCGTATCAGATGTGAATGGATAAGCTCTTCATGACTGCTCACCGTGATGTCCCCATCCACGGCTTGCCCCGGAATACCGATGCCGATCATATCAATGGAGGGATACTCCTTAATGAAACGCGCGATAAGTTGCAGCATATGCTGTTTATCAAAAACAGGCAAGATGCGCTCTTCCTTCAACACAACCTTATTCTCCAGATTCATGACCGTCGCCGAAATCAACTCCTGGCCTTTCATCTCTTTGATGTAAAGAACCAAAGCAAGCTTGAAGTTATAATTATATCGATATGCCTGAGCAGGACGACCGCCGTTAGAGGGAACCACTTTATCCTGGAACAACTCTCCGCCATCACATAATTCCTGAATCAGCGCATTAATGGTAACAACACTAAGATTGGTTAATAAAGCTAATTGCGGTTTGGTCGCCGTCTCAATCTGCTGCATGACTTCACGCACATTATTCAAATTGATGTATTTCATCATTGTAGCGTTGGCTTTTTTCATAACCCTCTCGTTTCTACTCTGGTTCAATTGAGCCAAAGCAATGGTATGGATGTCATTCACACCATATCATAACATAATGCCTTACTCGAACACATGAGTTCCATCGTGCTGGAAAAGGATCGAAATCGGCCGAACTACTTTGTTCACTCAAACAAATCATCCATCGATTTCACAGGCTTCACTTCAATCGGTTGCTTTGACAAGACCATACTTGCATAGGTACCTGCCCATATTATAACTGCCATAATAACGTAGACCATCCATACTTACCTCCCTGTTTCATGCGGATTATGATTTTGCGATACTTACCACATGTGACTATTCCTCTAGTTAATAAATATACTTTATAAAGTGTATTATGTAAGTATGCGAGGATAGTAGTTCTTTGTCAATATGATTTATCCGATTCCCTCTCAGTCCAAGAAACAAGTGGAAAACATCACTACAACAACACGTATCATCTCGATGCTCATAATAAATAGCTGCCGACAGAATCATTCAACGATTCTGTCGGCAGCCATTTGTTCAATATACAAGCAGTTTATTTTGAATATATTCGCTGTACCCCGGGCAATAAGGTCACAACTTGGATACCCACTCCCCATGCAAAATAGACCAAGTGAATGATAGAGACATCCTGAATCCAGTACACCTGCGCCATAATCCAGATGATGAGAGCAAACCCCGTATACAACGAAAAAGTCCAAGCCCAATAGCGGTCAGGATAGAGATTCAGTCTCTCACCCAGCCCCTAATGAATGTAGCAGATGAGCGAAATAGCAATCGTTGAAGGCATCACGCCAAGAACCAGCAATAGGATGATCCCCGGGAACAAAAAACTGGCAAGAGGATTATACTCAAACCCTCTAGTACCATTCTCACACATGCCACGTATTGTTCCTGTGCTGCTTTTCACTATATTGATCTCGAAAATCATTCGTAATGGAAAAACTTGATAAAAGAACGTACGTTCGGTATAATGGGATTATCCTGAATAAGCGAGAGGCAGATATGGACGACAAATTTATTAAGGAATTACGCGAGATTAGTCGGGATGACAGACGAAGATCGGAATTTATGATTCAAGGTTTGAAGGAAACACTGCAAGAACGCAAAGAAGAAGGCATACTCAAGCGCTGGATACGGCGTAAGAAAACAGAGAAAAAAATCTCTCAAAGATTTAATCAAGATCCTCACTCGGATCAAAAGTAACAACATAAAAAGGAGGCGGAATACGCCTCCCTTGCTATTTACATATTTGAATCATTTAGACTTTGTTAGTTGTGACTTAACCCATAAGTTTGCCAAAGCACACATTTATGCTTCTAAATAAATCAAATCCTAGCTGAACTTGGTTCCTGATAAGCTTACTTACCTGTTACCAGTTAGCTAAATGAAAAAAGAGCAGCCTGCCAACCTGCAGTCTGCCCCGTGCTTTATGAACTAACGTTTCCCGTTAGCTTATAAGTAAGGGTCTCTATAGCTCTTTTACCATCTTCACAACTTCAATTTCATAATTTAAATGCTTATAGAAATTTACGGCACGAAGGTTATTGTTAAAGACATTCAGTATAAGCTGTCGATAGCCTTTTTGCCTTGACCACTCTTCTGCTTTGGTCATGAGTCCCTTGCCGACCCCTTTTCCTTCTCCTTGTGGAGAAACCGCAATCGCCACAATATAGCCTTGTTCTATATCGTTCAATTTATCTTTATGCGGCTGTACTTCAAGGAAACCCAGTAGCTCTCCTGTTTCATCTTCCGCCACAAAAATCTCAGTACCAGGAGAAAGATTGTCTACTGATTCTTGGGCTAGGCTGAGCTGTGATTCTTCCATTTTGTCTGGATCACGCCAGCTCATCAGCTCAAAGTCCATAAATCGTAAAGCCAGACTTACAATGAAATCTTTATCGGACTCTTGAAAAGCTCTAATCTGCATACACTTACCCCTTATATATAATATAAATTATGGAATACCTGTTCTAATCTTAAAATTAATGCCGTTATTTCTCCCAAAGCTCGACCAGTCGACCTTCAGGAAATTCATTCAAAATAAACTTTCCAAATTCACTAGTCTCTTTTTTCTTTGCAAGAAGTACACTAATCTGTTCAAGATGCTTCATAGTCTCGTTTAGATTATGTACTTGGTACTTGGAAATTTAACATCACTTGTTGTTCTGTTGGAAAATAACTGTCATTCTTGATAAAGACTGTACCTTTTTTATAACTTCAAGATTCTTAGTTCTCCAAAATACTCCTCCGAAACCTTATATCATCGTATCTAACTCCTGTCTATCATCAAATTTTTAGCTATCCGATTACATTAAATATTCGAGGTTTAAATTAAAATACCTTTTTCAACTATTCTGCCCGTTAGTTGAAAGACAGCCGACTATTTAGCCGGCTGTCTGCTTGAGTATCATTCTGAGTTCTGTGCCGGATTTATCTATTTCAGCTTTTGATCTACCCCGTTTTACGGCAGAATGGCAAAAGACCGGACTGGGAAACCAGAAGCTTTCTCCGCTTTGGGTACAATATTGAAAATAACAGCGCCCTTGGCCGGCACCTGATCCAGGTTTGTTAACAGCTCAACTTGATATGTATCCTGGGCAAGTACATAATATTCTGCCAGAAGTGCTCCATTCTTCTGATAATCCACCGCTGAATCCGTGTCAAAGGTTTCATGCCCAATGGCTTGCACTTTTCTTTCCTCGAATAAAAACATGAGCGCACTAACCGACCAGCCGGGTGCATGACTGTTGCCCTCCGCATCCTTGTTATCAAATGTTTCATGGTTAGGCCAGCGTTTGCTCCAATCGGTACGTAAGGCTACGAAACTTCCCGCTTCAATCACGCCATGCTCTCTTTCAAATGCAAGAATATGCTCCACATCCAGTGTGAAATCCGGATTGTTCTCTACTTCGGCGGACTGGTCAATGACCACAAGCGGGAGCACAAGCTCCTTCAAACCTAGTTCATCCAGATACCGGGTATCCCGAACGAAGTGGATCGGCGCATCAAGATGTGTCCCGTATTGACCCGGGAACTTGAAGCTCTGGGCAAAGAAACCTTGATCGTGATCAAACAGGGTATCGAATTGTGCTGCCTCAAAAGCTGAAAAATGTGGAGAGCCTGGACCAAACGTATGGGTCAGATCCACCCATTTCTTTTCTTTTAACAATTGAATGGCTTGAATGAGTTCGTTGGACATCCTAATCACCTCATGCACAAAATGGAATAAATTTCTCCTATTATATCTTATTCCACTACAATTGGGGAGCAGTCCCTATATTGGTTCTTAGGGCTGTTAATTTTCAAATTCAAAAACTTCACTGACCGTAGATGTCAGTGAAGTTAATTTATAATACAAGAGTAATCCATTCAATCATGAAAACAAAAGGAGCATGTATGATGCAAACGAAGAACGTATATCTATATGTATTTGATACGATGGCAGACTGGGAGGTAGGATATCTAACTGCTGAATTGAACTCGGGAAGGTATTTCAGGAAAGAGATCCAGCCTTTACAGGTCGTAACCGTAGGCGTGGATAAACATCCGGTAACTACCATGGGAGGATTGAACATCCTTCCTCATATTTCTATTGATGAATGTACATTGAAAGGTGACGACCTCATCATTCTTCCGGGAGGAAACACCTGGATGGACACCATCCATGATCCCCTATTGAAAAAAGTTGCTGCCTCTATAGAAGAGGGTACGGTTATTGCGGCGATTTGCGGTGCGACAGTTGCACTTGCAAAAATAGGAATACTGGATTCCAGACAGCATACAAGCAATGATTTAGAATACCTGAAGATAATATGCCCAGATTATACAGGAGAAACCTATTATGTAACGGAGCCTGCAGTAACCGATGGAAATCTAGTTACTGCATCTGGAATAGCTCCGTTAGAATTTACAATGCATGTGTTGAAGCTGTTGAATGTCTATACACCAGAAACCTTACAGGCCTGGTACAATCTATATCAGACTCATGAGTCCAAATACTTCTACGAGTTAATGAATTCTATTGCACCTGAATAACCAGTTTCCCGCGGGTATGATGGGTTTCACTCTTCTCATGTGCTTCCCTTACTCCCTGTTGAGTTAGCGGGTACGTTCCATCAATAATCGATTTGAGCTTGCCTTCCGCAGCCAGTTCAGCCAATTGATCCAGTTGATCCCCTTTGGGCTCCATCATGAAGACGTTGGCCGTTACTCCGGCTTCCTTGGCAAGCTTCTCATCCGGTTGTTCCACCAAGGATACCAGATGCCCGCCAGACTTTAACACCTTGAAGCTATCGCGCTGAATATCACCGCCCATGGTGTCCAGCACAACATCATAACCGGAGAGAATCTCCGAGAAATCTTCTTTTTTATAGTTGATAAAATGATCCACACCCAACGAACGAAGCAACGCTTCGTTTGATTCACTTGCCGTGGAAGCCACTTCAGCGCCGAGGGACTTGGCGATCTGAATGGCATACGTTCCCACACCACCTGCACCAGCATGAATGAGTACCTTCTGCCCTTTGCCTAAACGTCCGTGATCCACAAGTGCCTGCCATGCCGTCATCGCAGCCAGCGGGATCGCTGCCGCTTCCTCAAAGCTCAAGTTCTCCGGTATACGGGCAATAATGTCTGCATCAACAGCAACATATTCTGCATAGGTCCCGAATTGACGCGGACGTGCAAATACCCGATCACCTTCTCTGAACCTCGTGACATTTGAGCCTGCTTCAGCCACAATACCGGCAACATCGCCGCCCAGAATCAACGGAAAATTCTCCGCTGCTTCTTTCATATAACCTTGTCTGATTTTGAAGTCTACCGGATTCACCGACGTGGCATGTGTTCGAATTAATACCTGATTCACTCCACATGTTGGCTTGGCTACTTCTTGTTCCTTCAATTGTTCCGCTCCACCAAATTCCTCAATCACAATTGCTTTCATTAGAAATCCCAGCCTTTCCATTGATTATTGTTATACTCTCTCTCACTTCATTACCCTTTCCCGGCGATCACTTGACCTATTCATTCAAAATTCACAGCAATCTGGGATTCACAAGCCCGTTCAACAATCGTGATATAATGTCCATTATCGATTACGTTAAATCTTAACCCAATAACTGAACAAGCGAGGTAACACGATGGAAGTAGAAGTAAGTACATTACATTCATTTTCGGACAAGGCTCATGGCGGAAACCCCGCAGGTGTTGTTTTACAAGCAGCGCATTTGTCTGAAACCCAGATGCAGGAGATTGCCAGACAAGTCGGTTTTTCAGAGACTGCGTTTGTCATGCCATCGGATCAGGCTGATTTCAAAGTGCGTTATTTCACCCCAAGTGATGAAGTCGATCTATGTGGACATGCCACAATTGCTTTATTTTATCTAATGAAGACACAACATCTCGTTAATGTTGGTACATATACACTGGAGACACTGGCCGGAATTCTTAAAGTTGATATCGAAGTCAATGGAGAAGTCTATCTGTCTCAGACGTTGCCGGAGTTTGGGGAGATCGTGGATCGACAGCAGATTGCCGATTCGTTACGTATTTCTATGGAGGATTTGCATTCCGAGCTACCTGTACAGATCGTGTCTACCGGGTTACCCGATATCCTGATAGCTGTTAGGGATGTTGATGTTCTGACCAAAATCGACCCTGACTTCCAGCGTATCTCTGAAATATGCAAGGCTCATCATGCCGTAGGTTATCATGTGTTTACACTCGAATCAGATGCTGAGGACGTTCTGGCAGAATGCCGTAATTTTGCACCGCTTTATGATATACCGGAAGAGAGCGCGACGGGCACATCCAATGGTGCAATGCTCTGTTATTTATCCCAGTACAACCAGCTTTCAGATCCTCATCTTCACACGTACACGATCAGACAAGGGTATACCATGAACCGCCCCTCTGAGATCCGAGCCAGATTAACTTTGAACAGCTCTAATGAAATCACACAGATTCAGGTTGGCGGTAGCGCAGTTCATATCAGAAACATTCAAAAACACCTCCCTTAATGGAAGGTGTTTCACGTACTTAGGATATGTAAACTATCTTATGCGAAGCAGTGTAGTAGCCTGTGGTCATCATTGAATTTGTTGTAAAAATCGTAGTACCGCTACCTCCAACTGGTTCAGTCCTGGTTGCTCTATAGGAAAATGACCTGCCCCTTCCAAGATCACACATTCCTTGTCCACCACCAGACGATCAAAAAAAGATTGGCTGAACCTGATCGGTGTCATGGGGTCCAGTTCAGGGTGAACCAACAGGACCGGACACTGATTGAACTGTTCCGGGCTTACCTCCGGTTTTTTATTAAGGAATGTTCTTAATAATTCCAACGGAATACGTGTAGCTGCCGCTTGTGGATCATTCATAATAAGCCCGGTTAAGTCCTGGTTATTAGTAATCAGTTGCATTCGGGATACCTGTTTGACCGAAATACGTACATGATCTAGCAGACCAGGGAACAGATCCATCATCCGTTTTCCCGCCCGGCTTACCAGACGATTCGGTGCAAGCTGATCTCGCATTTCCTGATTACTCGTGTCTACAAATGTAGTTGCGATCAAACCCTTAACACGCTTGCTGCGTGCACTGGTGTGATAGGCAAGCATACCTCCGATGCTACTTCCCAATACAACGATTGGCTTGCCATCTTTTTTGTGTTCCCGTTCGATGAGTGACACAAGCAGCTCTATCCAAAGTTCGTAGTTAATACGTGTACCAGACATTGCGTAACTTAACCCATACGGCGGAAGATCTGGCGATACCACCTCGTATCCATGTCGCTGCAACATGCGGGCATACGGAGCGAGCAACCTGCCATTGCCTCCCGCACCATGAATGAACAGAATTTTGATTGAAGACTCCGACGCAGGCAAGCGATCGATATGCAGATGAACCCCATTTGACTCCCACCATTCTTCCTCAGGAGCTGTATGCTCCCCTAACCTCACTTCTTCCGGGAAAAAGGCCTGATACTGTTTCCAATAGGGATGTGTTGTCTGATATGAAGGCAAACTTTTTTTCATACGTTACATTCTCCTCTTTTTGTATACAAAAAAAAGCCGTACAGTGTACGACTTTTCGTTAAGAATACGTCTATGACCATACTTCTTTTTATAACAACTCCGTATATCTGTCAATCGGGAAACTGTACATTGCCCGGTACGATATATGCACCACCTGACCCATCATTAGGCAGAGCCGGGATCGTGTCATTTAATACCTGACCGCGAATATCGGTAATACGAACGTTTAATTTTTCTTTGCCCAGTCCAGTTCCGAGGAAATGATTATAGTCTTGCTTTTCAAGATTGAGCCACGTGCCATCCTTCTGTTTCACTTCGAACTTCAGCACCGGATATTTGTGATTACGAACCTGAATGGCTGCCCACCACTGACTGCTGCCTTCCTTGATCCGATAAGAGACGTTGCCTTGAATTGGAGCTTTGACCACTTTCCAACTAATATCGATTTTGCCTGCCTTTGGGTCACCGATCAGGTTAAAAGCATTCGGTGAGAGATCCAGCGCTCCGCTGGCACCCTCTGGATAGAGGTCTGTTACATAGACTGTTGTTTTGCCTTTAGGACCCTGCACCTCGAGATAGGCTCCCGCTAAAGCGGCTTTGACTCCGTTATAATTGAGTTGGAACGGATTAAGTGCAGTAATCTTCATGTCCGCCGGGATGGGATCAAGCAACACTGCACCTCCCGAGTAGCCTGAGCCTGTATACGTCGCGTAACCCTGATATGTATCGTTCCATGCGGCAGATGCAGGTAGAGCAAATAATACGAGACTGAGCAACATCCCTGTACCGGCCCATTTTAACCGTTGAAATCTACTTTTCTTGTTCATAAGCTATTCCTCCTCGTCATTCTAACTTCTGTTACATTGAAACATAAGTTGAACTAAAGAATATTTACACTTGCCACTCCGATGACAGAATAACCTTCCGATCACTGTTATCCCCAGATTTTTTGATTCAATTTTACAAAGGTGAAAATCTGTTGATAAAGGCGAACGCTCCGCTTCTTCAGGTTTCTTCTGTCCTCTACGTTCTCGTGTAAATGATCCATTCAACTGCTAGATTTGAATATAACATTATTTTACATAATAACTTCTTATTTTCAATCCCTCTCAACTAAATCACATCTTTAGTCCTGCCCGTGGATTTGAACATTCACGACCACGCACAAGATATGGATACATACCATAATTTGGTGAAGTAGGTATAATAACAAGGCTGTATTCGATGGGTTCCCCGTAATAAAAAAACGCCACACCCCGGAGTAATTTCGCTCTCCAAATGGTGTGACGCCTATTAAACACTACAGTCAGAATACCCGGTCTGTCCAAGGACAGCCAGCGTTTGACTCAACCCGTTTCCCTTCGTTTCATCCGCTTCCTTAGCCGCGCATACTGAGCATAGATCCGCGGAGATTCTTTGGTCAGGATAGGCCCCAGCACAGCCAGAATTAACACATACAACACGGCAAACGATTGGATGGATGCCATCAGCCCTCCGGCCTTGCCGATGTTCGCCATGATAATGGAGAATTCGCCCCGGGAGACCAGGGTAAAGCCCACATTCAACGAGGCCTTAGGGCTCATTCCAGCCAGTCTGCCAGCGATCATACCTGCACCATAGTTACTGGCAATCGTCAGAATAACGGCAATAATCGTCATCCCAACAGCTCCGCCAAGTGAAGCCGGCTCAATGGTCAGGCCAAAACTGAAGAAGAAAATTGCACCAAAAAAATCTTTGAAAGGCATGATCTGATGTTCAATCCGACTCACATGTCTTGATTCGCCCAACACAAGCCCCATCATCAACGCTCCAATAGCTTCCGCTACGTGCAGCGTCTCCGAGAAACCTGCTACCAGGAAGAGCAGTGTCATGACGGTAAGCAGAAACAACTCTGATGACTTGATATTCAGTGCCTTATCAATATATTTGATGCTTTTCCTGCCAATAATCAGGAACAGCACAATAAACAGCAGGGCAGACAGCGATACTAACAGAACACTTAAGAATGAAGTTGCCCCGCTGAGCACAAGCCCGGTCAGGATAGAGATATGAATCGCGATGAACAAGTCATCGAACATGATCATGCCCATAATAATCTCTGTTTCAGGGTTTGCCGTGCGTTTCAGATCAACGAGCACTTTAGCTACAATGGCTGTAGAAGAGCTGGTCATGATCCCGCAGACAACAAGTGTCTCCTGAAGGGGCAGATCCATGAACCACCCCAACAGCAATCCAGAGACAAAATTCAGACCAACATAGAACATGCCCCCGGTCAGAATGGCTTTGCCAGACTTTAATAACCGGGAGACCGAGAACTCCAAACCCAGATAAAATAGCAGAAACAAAATGCCAAGCCTGCCCATAAATTCAATAAAGGTCGAACTTTCGATAAAACGTAAATCCACTATGCCGATCTGTGGTGCATGTGGTCCAACAGCCATACCAATCAGGATATAGAAAGGAATGACCGAAAATCGTAATCGTGAAGATATCAGCCCAGTAAGTGTAATCAGCGCAACGGCAATTCCCACTTCGAATATGAGCATATCCATAGGCTAAGTCCGTCCATCAGTTAACAATTGTTTGAGATGTTTGATCTGATTCCGTTCACCGGCAACTACAATTGTAGCTCCAGCGGTAAAAGCATAATCCGGGCCTGGATTAAAATGCTTCTCCTTATCCTTGGTCACAACAGCGAGAATTACGGCGCCCGTGGCCTGACGGATATCCAGTTCACCAATCGTCATGCCTACGCTTGCGGCGTGAGGCTCAATCCGTAGCCATTCGATTAACAGCCCTTCAAGCATCACTTCACGCTCATCCTGAAACTTCGGTTTATAGGTCATACCACCAACAATAGCGGCTACCGCCCGGGCTTCATCATCGTCCAGGGTGACAAGAGATACCATATCACCCACCTCTTCAGGTGTATCCCCTGACTCCATATGGAACAGGTCACGTCGCTCGTCGTTATGAATCACTATGACCAAATGCTCACCACTACGGGTATGCAGCCAGTATTTACGTCCAATCCCTGGTAAGTCCGTCTCTTTAAAGTGCATGATCTGCACCCCCTAGCGCCGGCTCGTTCAAGGTTTCGCTTTTCAGCTCGATCCCCGTAATGCGGATTCTCATGGAACCTGATGGTGTATGAACAGACTTAACTTCCCCTTTACTGCCAAGCAGTAATTGACTCCCTACTGGAGAGAGGAAGGAAATACGACCCTCATCAGGATTAGTATCCTCTGGCATGACAATCATGAAAGAATCTGACGTATGAAAATCGAGATATTCAAAATCAATATGACTGCCGATCAATACAGCTGAGTCCAGATCTTCATCAGGACCCAGGAGCAGTTTTTCCACATACTCTGTATATGCGGACAATTGTTTTTCCAATTGTATCCGCTCTGGATCGCGCACGTCGAAATAGGCGTCGAGAAATGTTCTTTTCTCTTCACCGAATGTAAATAGCTGGCTCACCAGCTTCTCTCTGCAATTATGGCGGGAAGTCCTATGGTTCATAATAGATTTCACCCCCTATACAAGCCTTGTTCTCCATGTTGATTGGCATGTTTCTCTTCATCATCTTGTTTTCCTCCTTTTTATTTTAAAAAGACCCCGGGATACGAGACCTTCTTACCATCTTACCAAAACTAATATTTTAATCCAGTATATTCGTCTAACTTGCTTTTTTATTATCATTTGTGGTCATATCTTCCATTTAATAACTTAATTCTTCACATCATATGGTAGATCCATAGAACATTTTAATTACTGCATAAAAAACATTTTATGAATTTTCATCTCGTATTTTTATTTGCTTTCCTGTATATTTAACTACAAACTTTTATTCAATTTATGCAAATAAGCCTCTACAGACTTTAACACAATAAAGGAGTGCATCGAAAAAGTGTCCACGATAACAAAAGAAACTACAGAGTCCGTTCAAGTTACTGCCGCAGAATATGTTCATTCCGTTTACGAGTCGGTTGTCGCCAGAAATCCGCACGAAGATGAGTTCCATCAGGCTGTCAAAGAAATTCTGGATTCCCTTATTCCTGTTATTGAAGCACACCCTAAGTATAAGAACCATAGTCTGTTGGAACAGCTTGTTGAACCTGAACGTGTAATCACATTCCGTGTCCCATGGGTAGATGATCAGGGCAAAGTTCAGGTTAACCGTGGATTCCGTGTGCAATTCAACAGTGCCATTGGCCCTTACAAAGGCGGACTTCGCTTCCATCCTTCTGTATACTCGGGCATCATCAAGTTCCTTGGCTTCGAACAGATCTTCAAAAATGCTTTGACCGGTCTGCCCATTGGCGGTGGTAAAGGCGGTTCTGACTTCGATCCCAAAGGAAAATCGGATCTGGAAGTCATGCGTTTCACGCAAAGCTTCATGACTGAACTTTACAAATATATTGGTTCCGATACCGATGTACCAGCAGGTGACATTGGTGTAGGTGCACGGGAAATTGGTTACATGTTCGGCCAATACAAACGTATCCATGGCGGACATGTGGCAGGCGTATTGACAGGTAAAGGACTGCTGTACGGAGGAAGCTTGGCGCGTAAGGAAGCGACTGGCTTCGGCTGTGTGTACTTCGTGAAGGAGATGCTGCAATCCAAGGGACTCAGCTTCCAAGACAGCACAGTCGTTGTCTCTGGCTCTGGTAATGTGTCCATCTATGCCATTCAGAAGGCACAGGAGCTTGGAGCTACAGTTGTGGCGTGTAGTGACTCAGGTGGCTACATACACGATCCACAAGGCATCAACCTGGATACCGTGAAACGTCTGAAAGAGGTTGATCGTCTTCGCATCAGCGAATACATCAAAGAACACCCGCATGCTACATATACTGAAGGCTGTGAAGGCATCTGGTCCATCCCTTGTGATATTGCTCTTCCATGTGCAACGCAAAATGAGATCGATGAAGAAGCTGCGGCCCTTCTAATCAAAGGTGGCGTGAAGGCCATTGGCGAAGGCGCCAATATGCCTTCCACCCTGGCTGCCATTGACGTCTTCCACGGTGCAGGCGTGCTGTTCGGTCCAGCCAAAGCGGCTAATGCCGGAGGTGTAGCCGTGTCTGCTCTTGAAATGTCACAGAACAGCATGCGGTTGTCCTGGTCATTTGAAGAAGTAGACGCCAAGCTGCATGACATCATGAAGAACATCTACACCAGCTGTGTAGAAGCTGCTGAAGAGTATGGCTGTGAAGGCAACCTCGTAGCCGGAGCGAATATCGCCGGTTTCCTCAAGGTAGCCGATTCCATGATCGCTCAAGGTGTAGTTTAATTTAATACGTGATTCTCCACGATCAGAGGGCGTTCCCATCCATTTGGGAAACTGCCCTTTTTTCCTTGTCTTCAATTGCTCTAATCGCAAGGCAATGGTAAAGTGGTACTGACGTAATTCCATCTATTTGTACTATTATAAGGAAGTGTTTACATTGTCTAACCAACCATTTGCCAGCACTGCGAGTCCTCATCTTAGCGCAGACTGTGAGCAATGTTTTGGCCTGTGCTGTGTTGCCTTGCCCTATGGCAAGTCATCTGACTTTGCTTTTGATAAAGCCAGCGGCACACCCTGTCCCAATCTGCGTACGGACAATCGATGTGGTATCCATACCCAGCTTCGGCAGAAAGGGTTCAAAGGTTGCACGGTATACGACTGTTTCGGAGCTGGACAGAAGCTGTCTCAAGTGACCTACGCGGGCAGAGATTGGCGTGATCATCCAGAGTCTGCAAACGAGATGTTCGATTGTCTGCCTGCCTTGCGACAACTTCACGAGTTGCTCAGTTATATGAAGGAAATGATGATGAGACCGGAGACGTCATCCCTTCACTCGGCATTTGGTGAGTTATATGAGGAGGTTGAGCGCTTGAGCAATCTGGAGCCTGCGGCCCTTCTCCGTCTGGACATCGCCAATTATCGGTCCAGTGTGAATCAACTCTTGGTCCAGGCAAGTGAGATGGTACGCGCGAATGTGCCACCCACCGCTCATGGACAAGGGAAGTCGAAGAAGAGTAAAAAACGTACCGGAAGTGACTTTTTTGGTGCCAATTTAAAAGGGACTGACCTGCGGGGCGCAAGCTTCCGAGGGGCTTTAATGATCGCAGCCGATCTCCGAAATGCAGACACAAGAAATGCGGATTGGATTGGCGCGGACTTGCGGGATACGGATCTGGGCGATGCAGACCTGAGAGGTGGCATCTTCCTGACGCAATCCCAGATTAATGCAGCCAAAGGTAATGTGAATACCAAGTTGCCGGATCATCTTAACATTCCCTCACACTGGGTGTAGGGTGCCATTTCCGCAAGAGCACGAGCAGGGATACAGGCAGGATAGTACCTGCCAATTCATATGAATGTATGAATCGTATACAGCAACAGCAAAAAAAACAGCTCGTCCTATACATCCAAGGACGAGCTGTTTCTATAAAATCACTGGAACGAATCAGAATTATAACAAGTCGCGGCGAAGATCTTCAGCCGATTTTGGAGACAAATGACCGAGCGGAATATCAAATACCGTTTTTGCTCCCTTATGTCCTTCCACGCTCAAGCGTTGTGCGGCTCTTGCATACGCTACAAGTACGCTTGCTGTAAATTCAGGATTGCTGTCGAGTTTCAGACCAAATTCAATAATTTGCTTTTGACCAGCACCTGTAACCCCACTGCGAATTACAAATCCACCATGCGGCATACCTTCATGCTCGGATTTCAATTCTTCTTCGCTAATGAATGTTACAGTTGTATCGTAATCTGCAAAATAGTTAGGCATCGACACAATCGTCTCACGGATCTCATCCTGATTAGCACCATCTTCTGCTACCACATAACATTGACGCAGATGTTTCTCACGTGTAGACAGCTCTGGTGTCTCCCCTGCACGAATGCGGTTGATCACCTCTTCAACAGGTACAGTATACTGTACACCAGCCTTAACGCCTGGAACACGACGAATAGCATCCGAGTGGCCTTGGCTCACACCTTTGCCCCAGAACGTGTACTCTTTTCCTTCTGGCAGGATGGACTGTGCAAGCAGACGGTTCATGGAGAACAAGCCTGGGTCCCAACCTGTGGAAATGACACTTACGTGACCGCCTTGCTCTGCCGCAGCATTAACTTCCTTGTAGAATTCAGGAATCTTCGCATGTGTATCGAAGCTATCTACCGTATTGAACAACTTGGCGATGGCTGGTGTCTGCTCTGGAAGGTCGGTTGCAGAACCACCACAGAGGATCATAACATCAACCTTGCCTATGTATTGCTCCGCTGCAGAGATATGCTCAAAACGTACTTCTGTGCTTTCAGCGACCATCTGCTCCGGATTACGACGTGTAAACACAGCAATCAGTTCCATATCCTCGTTCTGGGAAATGGCTTTCTCTACACCTTTACCCAAGTTACCGTAACCAACAATACCCACTCTAATCATGTTCAATCCTCTCCTGTCTTCTTCTATAGTTGTCTATTACTCTGTTTATAATGATATAACATAACATGTAACCTGTCAGGTTTCCAGTTCGAAATAAAAATACCTTGCAGCGGTGCAGCAATAATGCGGCTCCGTATGCAAGGTATTATGGCGTTCATTCGTTATTTTAGGAAGAAAAAAAGCAGGAAAGAAAAATAGCCCTTATCTTCTGCTTATGATTCTGTCCAGGTCAACGTCAGTTCAATGACGCCTTCCTGTCCCGCCAATGTTCCTCCAATCAAGGACCAGACATCCTGCGTTTCTGGATCGGTTCCCTGAATGATAATATTTTTGTCATCGATCGTCTGACCTGCATCCGTCAACTTTTTGGCGTTGAAGTAATCTTTATACAGCTGAGATACGGTTTTCATATCTTGTTCAGTGGAGAAAATCACCATCGCCGATTGCTTGCCTTCATTCTCACCAGAATTGGCTAAACGAATTGTTGCATCTTCCGGCAATGGGAAATCACTTGGCAAGTTCTCCGGCAACTCATTGGTTCCAGCAGACGTTTCTTCACCACTATCCGAGTCCGAGTCGGTTGGTGCAGTCGTACCCTCCGTTTCGGTCACTGCACTTGTTGTTGCTTCGCTTGCACCTTCATCAGTCGCTTGTTCACCAGTTCCGGAGGAAACTTCAGTGTCCACCTTCTCCGTATCACTCGGTTCGTCTGCCGCGCTACTGCAAGCACTCAAGGCCACTACCATCGCCAGTGCCGCACAAGCCAATACATATTTCCTTCTCTTTACCATCCGTTACCACTCCTTCATCTTCATTTTATGTGCTAATCACGTTCAAACGGCTGGATCACAGGCACCGCATGAACGTTATTCTTAACCCATATCACAGATACAGATAATACACTTAAAGACAATAGACAACTGGCTACAAGAATGGACAGGAAGCGGGTGATTACTTTAAACTTTTTCATCCATCCCTCCTCCTCATCCTGTTCATCATGTGTTTGTGGAATCATGTTACTCATAGGTCACTGGACGGTGTCACTAATTTCATGATCTCGGCGGCGACAATATCCGGTTGACTGTTGTGGATACTGTGTGTCGCTTGTGGAACTGTCAGCTGTGTTCCGTGTCTTGACCATGAAGCAAAATTCGCTTGGTCGGCCTGCCATGCATGACTGTCCTCATCCAACTCCTCCGAACCGGCTGTGAGGATCGTCAGGGGAAAGCCAAACTTCGTTTTGTTCTCAAGCACACACGCTGCATTTGTTCTGGAATTCCGAACCTCTTCCATGACATTGTCATTGTACGCATGTCTCAGCGTGGATATCGTGACGGCTTTTTTCATCGGTTCCGTTACCAGACTTGGGTCAATGACCAGAGATGCCATCATGCGATCCGATTGCAGCAATGTTCGTGCGATGCCTGTTTTCACCAGAAAACGGGACCCATCCATCATCCATTCCGGTGTATTCAGATCCGTACGACTGTAATACTCTGGGCTTCCGCCATCGATCATGACCATGCCAGCCACTTCATCAGGATACCTTTGCGCAAACCGCAGTGTCTCCAGCGCACCCAGGGAGTGACCGACCATGATGTAAGGTGGACGTTGACCGGATGTTCGTAGCAATTGGTGGATCTCTTCCGAGATGGTATCAACATCACGAGGGTCATCCGTATAGTCGCTGTATCCATACCCGAACCGATCATATACCGCAATTTTCACCTGTGATTTCAACTTGTCATATAGCGGACTGAAATCCACATACGGATTGGGTGTACCCCAGCCTGAGGCAAACACCACGGTTACCTCTCCTTTGCCGGCGGTGTAGAGGTGCATGTTGCGACCACTCACTTCATAATACTTGCCTGGCGGGGGATAGGACTTCATATCCTGCGTGGATTGATACGCTTCATACGCTGTACCTGCCAGCAGCAAAAGTCCTGTGGCAAGCATGATGCCTCCCAGCACTTTTAACCCTCTCCGTAACCCCTTCTTCATCTTCTCTACCCCTTACCCCAAAGGTTCATCTATATATGTATGCTTCAATCGTACCCAAGAAATAGCGGGATTGAAACAATCCCGAGTCCAGTTCTTTCCCCAACCAAAGTCCAGTGTCCCTCCCCTACCTGTGACGCAAAAAAAACTGCAAATCTCCCATTCAGGAAACTTGCAGTTGATCTATACTTGTATTCTAAAACTCTTACCTCAATCTATCTCACGATGATCCTTACCTATAGTTGCAAAGTAAGACCCACCGGGCAATGATCACTGCCCATCACGTGGCAGTCGATATGCGCATCTGCCACCTTAGGTGCCAATTGATTGGATACGAGAAAATAATCAATGCGCCAGCCCACGTTCCGTTCTCTAACCTTCGGCATATAAGACCACCAGCTGTATACATCCGTACGATCCGGATACAGATGACGGAAGCTGTCTACATACCCGGAAGCAAGCAAATCAGTCATCTTGCCACGCTCTTCAAGGGTAAATCCGGAATTGCCCAGATTGGGCTTCGGATTCTTCAGGTCAATCTCCTCATGAGCCACATTCAGGTCACCACAGACGATAACCGGTTTAGTCTGCTCCAATTGCAGAATGTACCCCCGGAATCGATCCTCCCATTCCAGACGATAAGGCAGCCGGGTCAGATCCCGCTTCGCATTAGGGGTATAGACGTTCACCAGATAAAACTCATCATACTCCAGTGTAATCATCCGGCCTTCCGGCTCGCTGTCCTCCTCCATCCCGTAACGAACGGATAAAGGTTTGATTCGGCTAAATACAGCCGTACCGGAATAACCTTTTTTGATCGCATAATTCCAATATTGATAAACATCTTCCCCCAGGTCCATCTCAATCTGTCCGGCTTGTAATTTGGTCTCCTGAAGGCAGAAAATGTCCGCCTGACTCTCCTGATAATAATCCATGAATCCTTTGGTCACACATGCCCTTAAGCCATTCACATTCCAGGACACCAGCTTCATATCCTCATCTCCTCACATCTCTCCAATATAGCACGGGCTCATTCAGAGGGACAAGCCTTACGGCTCTGGAATGAGATGGAGTCATTGGAATCCTGATGGGGCTAGCTTGCCTATATTTCGCTTCGTAACTTAGAGAACACCGCAAGGTCAATATATCTGCCTTTCTCAAACTCATGCTGCCGCAGTACACCTTCCTGTTGGAAATCAAGTTTATGTAACAGGTGAATTGACGCCTCGTTCTCCGGTTCAACCTTTGCTTCAATTTTGTTGAGCTGCATGCTTGTGAATCCAAAATGTAACACTGCACGGGCCACTTCCGTCATAACACCGCGGCCCCAGAAAGATGAACGCAAATCGTATCCAATTTCTGCACGGTTATGTACATCTTCATAGTTCAGGAACCCACAGGTTCCGATCACTTTACGAGTTTCACGGTCTTCAATCATCCAGCGTAAACCCGTGTGTTCTTTGAAAATCTTCGTATACCAATTCATCTCACCCTGTGCATCCTCCACGGATTCAAAGGGAGTGAATGGCATATATTGAACCACAGCTTCATCGGAATATAACGCGAGCAGATCATGGCTGTCTCCAGCCTCGGCTGACCGGAGGATGAATCGTTCTGTCTGAATTAATGGAAATAGATCAAACCTAAATTGCTCACTCATGCGAGGTCTCCTTTGCAACATTCATTGTAGAAGTCCATTTTACTACACTTGCCTTCATCAAGCTTTTACTATTAATATGTTCTATTAAGGCATTACTGTAGAAAAGGATACATAGGAGAGGACGTGCTATTATCACACAATCATATGACGTTATTATCGTTGGAGCCGGCTCCATGGGTATGAGTGCTGGGTATTATCTATCGCGCAGTGGATGCAAAACTTTATTAATCGATGCCTTTGATCCTCCGCATACGGAAGGAAGTCATCACGGGGATAGCAGACTGATGCGCCATGTGTACAGTGGTGGGCCTGACTATATTGCCATGGCATTACTTGCACAGAAGTTATGGCACGAGCTGGAGGAAACGACCGGAGACCAACTGTTTGTTCCTTCCGGTGTAATAAATGTGGTTGATCCGGAGATTCATTCCTTCCACAACCGATTGAGCCATGCAGATGATGCAGGTATTCGGTATGAAACGTTGCACGCAGCCGAGGTGATGAAACGCTGGCCAGGTATTACAGTACCTGAACATTACGAGGGCATGTATGAGCCTGATGCGGGTTATTTGTATAGTGAACCCTGTATTCGTGCCTTTCGCAAGGCGGCCGAGGCTCATGGTGCCACCTTGTTAACACACACACGGGTGGAGCATATCGAATACGGACCACATTCCGTGGCAGTTCAGACTTCAGGTGGTGAGACATACCATGCAAATCAAATCATCCTGAGCGCTGGCGCCTGGTTTCAGACATTGAAACCTTTCGTGGATCTCCCGATCCAGGCTGTACGTAAAACGGTTGGATGGTTTGATGCACCAGAAGCCTTGTATGGCGAGGCACACTTCCCCGGTTTTACACTGGCGGGAAAAGAAGGTACATATTATGGATTTCCAAGCATTGGCGGATCAGGTCTGAAGATGGGTCGTCATGATACGGGCCAGGTGTGGACACCAGGAAGTACAATGGCTCCATTTGGTACGGAAGAAACGGACGAGGGGGATCTGCGCAGGCTGCTCGAACTTCATATGCCTCAGGCAGCAGGAGCATTGAAGCGTGGTAGTGTATGCAAGTATGAATTCACTTCGGATGAAGATTTTATTATCGACCGACACCCTGCCCATGAACGTGTGTGGCTCGCAGGCGGTTTCTCCGGTCATGGCTTCAAGTTTGCAAGTGCCATTGGGCAGATTCTATCCGACTTGGTGCAAACGGGGCACACCGATCAGGATATTAGCAGGTTCGCCCTATCCCGTTTTCGTTAAGTACCAGCTGGGTGGATGAATATATGTATGTATGTCTAAAATAGCTACTTTCCTTGAGGGTGCAGTGTTGCTTAGAGCACTGCACCCTCAAGAAAAAAGGACACGTAATAACGTTTAATTCATGCGTACTCACACTAATTAACTTTGACTAGGCTCCATTGCTGATTGGCCCCGCCATTGTCGGCCCACTGAATGGTTGAGGCACCCGCGGTTAGAGACCCTTGATTGATGTCAACCGTCAGGCCACTGTTTCGATTCGCAAGTACCACATATCCTCCCACATCAATTGGCAGCCATTGCTGATTGTTGCCCCCGTTATCCTGCCACTGAATCAGAGCGGCTCCGCCTTGTGTGGAACCCGAATTCACATCCAGCAAAAGCCCACTGCCCACATTGCGGATGTTGTAATATCCGTTACCTGCGGACTCCAGCTTCCACTGCTGGTTGGCTGCTCCATTATCATTCCACTGAATGATTGTTGCCCCACCCGTAGAAGAAGCACCGTTAACATCGAGTGCAAGTCCACTATTGCGGTTGATTAATTTGTAGATGGCCCCGGATTCATATCCTGTACCGCCATTGTAAGTTGCACCGGAAATGACGTAGGTTGTGACCGAATTGGCCTTTGCCGTAGCGGTAAAGGTTTTGTTTTGCACCGAAATATTGGTCAGTTGCTGCAACTTCTCCGTTGAAGAGGTCCGATATACTTGAGCAGACGTGCCTGTGTTCGTAAAACGACTGAGATCATAGGTTACCGTTGTATCCGTCGATTCCGAATTGGTTGTAACCAGTACTACTTTGCCGGAAGCTGCATCATAGGCTGCAAGGGTATTGGCATCACTCATGCCGATAATCTTGTACCCAGGACGAATAAATTTGCTGTAATTACCCATGACATAATATTTTTGGTTCACGGTGTAACTGGTCGTTTGTGTATTGTTCAACACGTTCTTGAAAAATCCCCATCCTTCTGCACTATCGACGGCTTGCCAATACACCCATCCACTTGCGCCCATATTGCGAATATCCTTGAGGATGGTACGTGACATGGTAAGTCCACTTGCATCCCCGTCTCCATATTCCGAGGTCCACAGATGTTTGCCCGCAGACGTCGCTGTGTTGCGCAAAGCAGTACGATTGCTTCCGCCATACGTATGAGTGTTGATCTGAGTGATCGCTGATTTAACCGCATTGCTGTAGCTGTTGAACGACACATTGGAATCATCGATACTGTATTCTTCCGGTGCGCTCAGCTTTGTGGACAGGCCCTTTGCATTCAACGAAGCTTGTACCTGACTCAGAATTGTGTTCTGATCCGCCCGGTCAAAGTGCATGCCCTCCTGGTCATTGCCCTGCTTCCACCACGTCGAGATCGGTTCATTCAGCGGAGTTACGCTATCAAATGTGATCCCCCAGTTATCACGAAAATGCTTCACAACCTCAGTTAAGTAATCGGCAAAATCATCGTAGTAATCGGGCTTGAGGTTGTTACCACCATTGGCCGAACCGGACACATTACCACTGATGGTCATCCAGTAAGGTGCGGAATTTGCAAAAGCTTCGATGACATTCACGCCTTGCGCTTTGGCAGCTTGCAGCATATATCGTTGGTTTGCATCTGCATTCCAGTCATACACGCCGGGAGAAGGCTGGTAACCAGGAACGGCTTTGCGATATTCGAGGATATTGGATGATGGATTATCCCCGCCTCCAATGTTGTACCGCAGGATATTCAAACCCAGTCCGGTATTCGCGTTGAACATTTTCTCCACATACTCATCCCGATTGGAATATTCTCCAACCACTTTTCCCCACCACGCGAGGGATGTCCCCCATCCTTCCATCGTCTGATATTGCTTCGATGGATCGGCAACAGCCGTGTAGGCTCCTGCAGCAGATACCTCTGTCCCCACACCTAAACTTCCTGTTAACAGACTTCCTGCCAGCAGCAGCGAGCTCATTCGTTTTAACCACTTCATCCGCTTCACTCCTTATCATTTTTCAAAACACGAACACCAATTATTGTGCAACCTCTCTGAAGGTCGCGTCTGACTTATCGAGTGCAGTAACGACAGCTTCCAGTTTCAACATGTTATTATAATGTCTCAGGTACAGGTTCGGGTTACTAAACGAGGTATACGATGTCCAACTAGCGTTAGCAAGTCCATTTACACGTTTGAACGTGGCGTCATTTCGGAATGTAGTGCTGCCGTCATTTTTCACAAGTGTGATGTTGCCATTATTATTGCGCAGGAAATAACCCGGATAATTCATGGACTCAAACGAAATGCCTGTTGCATTCGACAGCCCGGGAACGATACGGAATTGTGCATCTTCCGCCGGACTGACACTCGCATCAATCCGTGCCTGATAGTTGTAGTGACGAATGAAGCTGCCAGGCACATTGAATGACTCCAGCTTGCGGATATCCCCCGGTTGTCCGGACTCTTTCAATACGGTCATATGCCGGACGAGTCCGGTAAGACCTGCAATCTCTTGTTTGGCACCCCAAGTCTGGAAGTTGTCAGCAGAGTCGCTGTAATAATATTTTTGTGTTGCATAGCCGTCAAAGTAGATTCGCCATGAACCATTATCCAGCTGAACAAGCGCCGGACCTTCCACCCAAGAACCCCAACCTGCCCAATCCCCTGTACCTTTAAAGGTATAAGGACCCGTTAGCGAGGTTGCTGTCGCATATTCAATGTATTTGGTGGTCTCGTTCTTGGTAAAAGCATGATAGGTTGAGCCTGTCTTCACGATAAAAGTGTCGATATAATTGGGAGCAATGCCTGCCAGTTCAGTAGGTGCAGACCATGAGGTAGATGTTAGATTACTACCTGAAGCTGTGAGTACATAAGGTTTGAAATTCTGATAGTTTCCTGGTGAGAGGGACACGATAATGTTCAGACTGCCGTTGCTGTCTTTGAACCATTCTGGTGCCCAGGTGTGTGCGATTGTGGTAGGGGTGGATAATGTAACGTTACGGACAAATGTCCAGTTTACCTTATCCGGGCTGGAGGCGATGCCAATGGTGTTACCCGACCAGTTCGTGGTGTAAACAACGTAATATAGACCATCTGTGTGCTTCATGATGCTGGGATCGCGGATCAGATCGGCCGGAGGTGTATAGGCTGGCCCTTTTAGCAAACCATAGTGGGTCGCATTATAGGATTCGTAGATATACATATTGGACTCACTTGTGTTCGTAAAAGCGGATATCGTATATACACTTGTTGCTGCTCTGGCTGTATTGGGGAATAACATCGTTAATAGAAGCAATGTTCCAAGCAGCAGAATCATTCCGGCCTTGAAACCTTTGGACTTTCCTACTCCTATTCCTATTCCCTCTTCCTTCTTCGTCAACATTGGGTCATCTCCTTATTCATGAGTGATGAACAGAGGAATACCTTACTGTATTACCAATGACAAAGCGTACCTGGGACTGCCACTGATAAGCAACACCTCACGACTACCTGTTCAAATTCCAATTACATGAAGCATCACTCCCTTCAAAGATCATGGATGAACACTCTTTATATATGTAAACGGTTACAATTAATTAAACTACAAGTGTTACCTTAGTTCGTTGTACCAACCTGATCACCACAGTTCCCCCATTCCCTTAGCTAATTCACTCCGCAAGACTGAATCCAAAGATTCACAAGCTCGAGTTATTTGACTAAGAAAATGAGGTAGTGTGACCGTAGTAAAAAAGGTGAAATGCTGAGCCCAACTCGAACTATCTCGATCCAGTTATTGTTCTCAACTATAGTTGGATCAGTAAGACAGCTAACGATCCATGCATGAACTATTTCACCACAACCCACGGATAACGGGATAACGCATCCAACAGGAATCGTACACGTTCTGGTGTTCTGCCTTCTTCATCGAACAAAAGTAATTCATTCTCTTCCTGTAGCCATGCTACTGGAATTTTGTAATCCTCTTGCGGACCAATCTGCCAGTAACGGCCCAGATGATGTCCGTTCAGGTGAATGGTTCCTTTGCTCATTCCGGTCAGGCGAAGCATCAGGTTCACTTTATGATGCTCTGAAACTGCAGGCTTCGCGAAACGCCAGCGGTACCAGACCGGCTGACCATACGATCCTCGGACTGGAGTATGATTGGATACAGGGTGAGACTTCTCGCTTAATGTAGCACTATTAACCGATCCATTCGTGTTGTGGGGAATCAAATTGGCAGTACAATTGCCACCTGGGGCGATACCAGTCTGTCCTGCACGCTGGATTGACCCCTGTGCTCCAGGATGGATCGATTCCGGTCCTACCTCGTAGCTCTCCCATTGTTGCGGAAGCAATGCATCCGTCCCTGCAATACGCCAATCCTTCAGTTCTCCCTGACTCGGATATGTGATCAGTTCCAGTCTATCCAGCGATGAACGGCTATAAGGCATTTCCAATGTATTCGTCTCTCCGGGCTTGATATACAAGGATATGTCTAACGTCTGGAAGGCAAACCAATCCTGATATCCTTCCATCGGAACTTCGATGCCATTGATACGAAGACCTTTGCTCAAGGCACCCACAAGAATCGCCCGATCCATGCCATCCAGCGTAAAGCTTCTGCTCAGCAGTGGAGATCCTTGGAGAGAGTTCACCTCGTCGAGATGCACAAGTCCACTCTCCATACGCCAATCCCGGCGAATATCCTGAACCTTGCCATCCAGATACACAGCACCAGCCAGACCTTTGCTCTCACCCAAATACGGGGAGAAGTTCAATCTGCCCATATGCTGCACCAGAATCTGAAGTGTATTCTTCCCTTTGGCCACCTGCAACTGTACTCCAGCGGCACCTACCTGACGCACTAATGCCTGCTGAACACCATTAACAATGATTCTGGCAGTATCCTGGATATCCGGCAAAATGAGGTTAGTGATCCCTTCGGTTGGACTCTCGAAATCACATTCGTACAATAGATAACCAAAATCTTGTCCGTATCGGGAAAAGTCTTCTGGTTGTCCACTCGCCGGACGCTGCTTCGCAGTTAACGTAACACGTGACAGCTCAGGAGAATCAGACAATGTCGGCGCACTCGGTAATGTCCACGGAAGCTGCTGCTGTATACCTGCAATAGGCTTCTCGCTGGTATAGAACTCGTGACCTGTTAACGTCCGTTCTCCATCGGTCCAGTCACCAAGCAGCGTAATTGTGCGATCTGGGTCAGTAATCATACCCTTGACCTGACCAGTTGGCAATACGTCCACGTCATCGAAACCGATCACATAACGTAGTCCCTTCTGATCTGTTGCTTCCAATCGCCATGTTCGATTCATCGTTTCTTGATCCAGAATGATGAATCGGATCGGTGTGCCGTTTGCTTCCAGCTGGATCGTTCCCGGCTCTTGGAAATGGAACAAATCGAAGCGGTATACGTTCCTGGCTGAATCATGTTCGACCAGCACTTGCACTGTACTGCCCGTGACGTTTAATACCTCGGCTTCCAGTTCAACAACAGAACGCTGCCCGGCAGCCGCCACGATGAACAGAGTCAATTCTCCATTTATCATTTCATTGCCCGTAATCATCGTACCCGCAGTCAGGTATACGTGTTCAGCAATCTGTACTCGATCCAGCAAAGGAACAATCTGTCCTGGATTCAGCGATACGGGAAGAGTACGGCCTTCCTCCAAAGTAATGTGCATCGTCTCGCGTTCATCCTTGTGACTCTCCAGAAACCAAATCTTCTGGTTGTCAGCCTGTCTGCCTCGTACAGATATGCCTTCAGGATGACGTACAACGATCTGTTCTTCTGGAATTTCCTCTGTTTCCATCAGAAGGGCCCCGAAAGCATGGACGAAATAGGACAAATTCTTGGTTACTGCATATTTCGGTGTCACCCGTCCATATTCGTTCAGCGGTGCATCATAGTCATAGGACGTAATCATGAAGATGTCACTGCTACCCATCGTTCTGCCGCCATATCCACCAAAGTTCGTGCCACCATAGAACATGTAGTGACTGATTCCGGTATACCCGGCACGCAGAATCTCCATGATACGTCTCTCTAGTAAAGGGGCTGTCTTCTGAATGGCTGAAGGTCCTCCCCAATTCTCAAACCATCCGGTCCAGAATTCCGTGACCATCTTCGGGGTGTCCGGCTGTTTGGCTCGGAGTTTCTCATAATGCCCGTCAGCACCTGACCAGAAATTAGCCCCTTCAATTGTGCCTTCCGCCCCGCCAACGCAAGTGATCAGCGTAGCGTCAATGCCACGTTGCAACAATCCATCTCTCAGCGTATTCATATGGTCACTTGCAGCAGCGTCATCCATCAGATACCCGTATTCATTTTCCACCTGAACCAGAATGACCGTGCCCCCAGCGGACAGCTGGCGTTCCCGAATAATCGGCACAATCCGGTCAAAATACAAATTCACATAGTGCAGATACGTCTCATTATTTTCCCGGAATTTCATGCCGTCCTTCGTACCAAGCCAGTATGGGAAACCGCCAAAATCCCATTCTGCACAGATAAACGGACCCGGACGCGCGATGACCCACATGCCCAGTTCTGCGCACAAATCCAGAAATGCTCCGCAATCGTTGTCCCCTTCAAAGGACCACTGTCCTTCTTCCGGTTCATGCACATTCCACGCAAAGTAAGTGTCGATGCAGTTCATACCTGCCAGCTTCGCCTTCAGCAGAGCCTCACGCCATTCCTCCTTTGGCATACGGAAATAATGGACCGTGGCACTGTTCAGAAATACACGCTCTCCGTTTAGGAAAAAGCTGCGTGCATCGTATGTTAATTCAGATAGAACACCATTCTCAGCCCTTGCGATGTTCTTCTCCTGTTCCTGCAGCAAAAGGGATGCTTTCTCTGTCAAAATTATCCCCTCCTTCTCTTTATTGATATAAATTGAACTAAAGATTATTTACACTGCACACTTCGATGACAGAACAACCTTCCGATCGCTGTTATCCCCAGATTTTTTTGATTTCCTTTTCTCAAAGGGAAAATCCGGGGATAGCGTATGCTTCCGATGTAGCTTTCTTGCAGAAAGCTTGTAGGCGAACGCTTCGCTTTTTCAGGTTTTTTCTTTCCTCTCCGTTTGGTGTAAATGTTTAGTTTAATTTATATTCCTTAATCATCAATTCCCCTGTAACGTTACGCCTTCCAGTACAACCGTTGTGATAGAATTGTCAGCCGTAGGCACTTCCAGTCCGTTGGCATACACCGGGATGTCTTCAAGCTGTTCCATGTTCCGATCCGGTGAAGTCTGATACACCTGCGCGGTGGCTGATTTTCCGTACGCATACCCTTCCAGTTCAAACGCCGTTGTACCCGCTGACAATTCATTGCGAATCACTAGCACCAATCTCTGGTGTTCCGCGTCGTAGGCAGCCAGCGTGCGTCCACCATCGGTTGGAATAATTGTCGCGCCAGGACGAATGAACTTCGTGAACTGGGCCATGCCGTAATACTGTTTGGTCATCTCGTACTGCTCTTCTCCGTTGAAATTGGCATGAATGAAGCCCCAATTGTTATTGGCGCCTTCATCTTCAACGGCCTGCCAGTATACCCAGGCGGATGGCTGCATGATTTTCAGATCAAACATTATCCGCTCCGCCAATTCTTGCACCGAGGTCATATCCTCATGACTGTGCGGCTCGCTGCCGCCGGTTCCGTACTCGGACATCCACAGCTTTTTGCCATGGCGTTCTGCCAGCGTGCGCAGCTCTTCCATTTTGCTACCATTATAGGAGTGGGTATTGATCTGCTGGATTACGTCCAGCGTGTCCTGATCATAGAGGTTGAAATTAAACACCGTCTCATCAATGCTGTTATCATCCGCGGCACTAATGACGGTTCCATCCAGTCCTTTGGTTTTCAACGATGCAGCAACTTTCTTGATAATCTCGGCCTGTTTCTCATTCGTAAAATGACTGCCTTCCTGCATATTGCCCTTCTTCCACCAGTCGGAGGAAGGTTCATTGAGTGGATTCAGTGTGCGGAAGGTGATCCCCCACTCGTCCCGATAATGCTTTACAACTTCGGTCAGATAATCGGCAAATGCATCATACTGGTCATCACGCAGATTATTGCTGCCATCCACGGCTCCGGTAACGGATCCACTGATCGTCATCCAGTAAGGTGGTGAATTGGAGAATGCTTCGGCAATGTTCACACCACGCTCCATCGAGCCTTGTAATACAGCACGCTGACCTGCATCAGCATCCCAGTCCCACTCTCCAGGTTCAGGCTGGAAGCCAGGTACATCCCCGCCGGGACGAAGAGCTTTCATCTCCGGATTTTCCTCGCCGCCAATATTGTAACGAACGATGTTCAGACCTAATCCTTTCTCCGGGTCAAAGACCAGATCCATCACTTCACTAACCTTTGCCTGATCCTTCCATTCTCCAAGATCGTTGGCCCACCAGGCAAGTGACGTACCCCAACCTTCAAAATGATCATAGGATTGGTCCATCTTTAGACGTACCGGTTCCCCTTGGAACTCAAGTGTTTTGGATGATTCATTGGCAAAATGATTGATAACAATTCCTCCTCCTGCCAGCAGGGCAATCAGGGCTACACCCATGAGGATATAGTTCCGTTTGCTCCTGCTGCGTTGTTCTTTATGCGCCATGGGCTATACAATCCTTTCTCCATGTACGTTGATTACTCCATTGACCCTGAACATCAGGTTCAATACATACAACCACTACAGACACTTCGGTTACTTGATTCCGCTGCTTCCGCCGCTAATGTTGGCTTCATAGACATAACGCTGTCCGAACAGATATACCAGCACCATCGGAATGGTGAGGAACAGGGAAGCAATCATCACAAGGTTCCATGGCGGCATCTGCCCGCCACCTACCGTAGTCAACAGCTGCACCCCAAGTGCCAGCGGCATTTTCTCCGGATCATTGATATAGATGAGCGGCCCCATGAAGTTGCCCCAGTTATAGGAGAATGAGAAGATCGCAATGGCCGCAAGTATCGGATAAGTCAGTGGCATGATGATCTTCCAGTAGATTCCCGGGTGTCCCATACCATCGATCATGGCCGCTTCATCCAGTGATTTTGGAATACTCATGACGAACTGCCGAATCAGGAATACGTTGAACGCTCCGGCGAAGAAACTCGGCACGATCAGCGGGTAGAATGTATTAATCCAGTCCAGATGACGGAAGATGATGAACTGCGGTACCATCGTCACCTCACCCGGAATCATCATCGTACTGAGCAACACAATAAACAGGAAACGGCTGCCTTTCGCTTTGATTCGGGCAAAGCCGTAGGATACGATCGAAGCTGATAATACCGATCCGACAATCGTAAAGACGGTAATGATGACCGAGTTTTTGAGATATGTTCCAAGATTGTTATTCGTGAAGATGGTATAAAAATTCGACCATTGGAACTCCATTGGAACAAAGGTAAAGGCTGATTTGACGGTTGTTGCGTCACTTGCCAGTGCAATGGAGATCATGTACAGGAAAGGCGAAGCAAGCAGCACCCCGACCAGAATCAGAAAAATATAGGATATCGTCTTCTCCACAGTCGATGGATTACTCATTGGCTTTTCCCTCCTCGTAGTGCACCCATAGCGCCGATGAACGGAATACAACAAGTGTCAACGCCATGATGATGATGAATAGTACCCAGGCAATCGCCGATGCATATCCCATTTTGTAGAATTGGAACGCATTCTGGAACAAATAGGGAACAACCATCTGACTTGAATTGTCAGGTCCCCCGGCAGTTACGATAAATACCTGCGCGAAGGTCTGGAGCGCTCCAATCATGCCGGTCACGAGATTGAAGAAAATGACGGGAGTTAGCATTGGGAATGTAATATGGAAGAACGATTGTGTACTCTTCGCTCCATCGATGGCAGCGGCCTCGTACAGCTCCTGTGGAATGCCTTTCATCCCTGCAAGCAGCAATACCACTCCACCACCCACACCCCATAAGGACATGAGAATCAATGCAGGCTTAACCCAGTTCGGATCAAGAAGCCAGGCAGGACCCTGGATACCGAAGATTGCAAGTGCCTGGTTGATCAATCCTTCCGTCGGTGCTAGCAAGTGGATGAAGAGCAATGAACTCGCAACCACCGGAACAACCGACGGCAGATAAAACAGAATACGGAAGAAGGTGATCCCTTTGATTTTTTTGTTCAGGTAATAGGCAATCCAGAGCGAGATCGACATGCCCAGTGGAATGGATATCAGTGCATAGAAGAATGTATTGCCGACGGATTTCCAGAAGATCGGATCATCGGTCAGTAACGTTTTGTAATTGTCGATACCGATGAATTCAGGGGACTGGAACAGATCCCAATTCGTGAAGCTCATATAGATGGAAAATAGGATCGGACCCAGAGTCAGCCCCAGAAACCCGATCAGCCAAGGCGAGATGAAGATGTAGAACCATTTCCCGTCCTTTTTTCTCACGTTAAGCCCTCCCATGACGCAGAGAGCAGATGGAACCCGCATTCTCGCCGATTCCACCTGTCCTGCTGTCGCTGCTATTTGTGCATGTTCAGAAAAATCCTCTATTTGTAGAGTCTTTCCAGTCCACTCTGAATTTCGGTTACGGTATCATCAAGCGAGGCTTTGTTGTTGAAGTAGACACCCAGCTTATCGTTAATGAGCTTCATCATTTCGTTCCATTGCGGGTTGAATGGTTCTGCATAGATCGTTGATTCACTGAACGCAGCCATGTTGATTTTTTTGCCGCCATATTCTGCGTTCAGGAATTCATCACTGGACAGACCGGCTTTGGTTGCAGGAGCATCCTGACCGGCTTTGACCATTGGCATCTGTGCTTCCGGTGTGGTCAGTGCTTCGATGACTTTGAAAGCTTCTTCCTTGTGTTTGGAAGCGTTGGTAATCGTTAACCCGTTAAAGAATGCGTTTGTTTCGCCCCATACCGGAGAGATATCCCAATTAATTCCTTCCACCTTGGCAAGTGAACCGATGTTCCAGAACCCTGTCGTTTCCATGGCGATCTTGCCTTGAGCGAACAGCGGATCAGCTCCAATATTCCCCATGTCGGCAATCTCGGTTGGCGTTGGTCCCGCACCGTGTGTGAAGGTCAGATCATTCATGAATTGTAATGCTTTCCGCACAGGCTCTGTATTGAAGGTTGGTTTGCCACTCTCATCGAACAGTGAGCCACCGTTCTGGTAGATCAGCTGCATCCATTGCGGCCACCAGCTACCGGGATAGTAACCCCATTGAGTCGTTTTGCCGTTCTCCTTCACCGTCAGCTTCTGAGCTGCCGCCATCAGATCATCCTGCGTCCAATCTTTGGTTGGGTATTCCACCCCAGCCTTGTCGAACAGATCTTTGTTATAAAAGAGGACCATCGCACCTGCACGATCCGGCAAACCAAATTGTTTGCCATCATACTTCATCAGGTTTGCGATATCATCGGAATAACGCTCGGACATGTTCACATTGTTCGCCTGAATCATGTCATCCAGCGGTATAATCTGATTCTTGGAGGCGTAAGCCTGATAGTTCTCGGCAATCATCATGATGTCCGGTGCCGTTCCTCCGGCGATCATGGTCTGTACCTTCTGGTCATAATCCCCTGCAACCACGTTCAGCTTCACGTTAATATCGGGATACGTCTGTTTCACAATGTCGAGTCGTTCCTGATAAATCTTCTTCTCATCCTCTGAGCCCCAGATTGTCATGCTCAAATCAACCTTGCCACCGGACTCGCCGGAAGAACCGTTTTTACTCCCGCTGCTACAGGCTGTCAGACCCATTACCATGACCAGCATCAATAACGAAATGACCTTTAAACTTCTTCTCATACGTTACGCCCCCTTGATATAATGAATGGATGACTACACTGAAACCCGTTTCATGAAATGGGTTTCATTAAGCTGAAACATAAAACCCGTTCCACTTTATGAAAGGGGTTTCATTCACGCACTCATTATATTTCACCCTTCGAGGAAATGTCAACGCTTTCTTTTCCAATTACAGGCCCCTTTATCTTGCAGCAGGTCCTGTACTTTGACGCACAATCAGCTCCGGTTGCAGAATGATCTGCTTCTTCGGTTTGCCTTGGTTAATCAACTCATGCAGCACATCCACAGCCTGTTTGCCAAGCTGATACGTGTTCTGGGATACGGTTGTCAGTTCCGGTATAACGGCACTGGCGAGCGGTGTATCATCAAAACCTACAATGGATATATCCTTCGGAATTGAGAGCCCATGCTCAATCGTCGATTTGATGGCGCCAATCGCTGTATTGTCATTGACACAGATAACTGCGGTAGGTGGATTGTCACGATCCAGTAGTTTGGACATCTCCCGTTTGCCGTCGTCGATGGAGAAGCTGCCGAGCAGTTGCCGTTCTTTTGGTATTTCGAGCCCATGCTCCCGAAGTTTCTTCTGCACAGCTCTGACCTTGACCATGGTGGTGGACAACTCTTTCAGACCGCCAACAAAGGCGATATCGCGATGCCCCAGTTCAAGCAAATGCTCAGCTGCAAGGGCTGCCCCTGCACCTTCATCCGTGTATACCCGGTGGAACCCACCTTTGGCAATATTGCCATTGACCAGCACGATCGGCATACGTTTGCCCATATCAATCAATTCCTGAGCCATGTCATCCGGACAGACCTGCATGTTAATACGCCCGCCGAGAAAAATAATCCCGTCTACCCGCTTCTCTCGCAGGATGGACAAATATTCAGATTCCCTGTTGTAGTCGCCTGCGGTATTGCACAGAAAGAAGGTATACCCCAATCCGCGAGCCTCATTCTCCGCGCCCCAGAACACTTCCGGGAAGAAGGGATTGGTAATGTCCGGCAGGATGATGGCAATGGTGCCCGTCTCTTTTTTGATCAGACTGCGCGCCTGCGCGTTGGGCTGAAACTGGTGTTTTTCAATGATGGACATAATCTTCTCTCGGGTGCTTGCACGCACAGGTGCCGTATCATTCAGTACTCGGGAGACCGTCGCTACAGATACATTTGCTTCTTTGGCGATGTCGTATATGGTGATCGGTGTCATAGCGGAACCTTCCTTTTTCTCTAATTTTCCCTATTTTCCCTGCTTATCATACCAGATAAGGAATGGCGATGAAATGGGTTTCATTGACGGGCGAATGATTTCACACTGAACCCATAGAAATTCCGGGTATAACATTCATACGTAAATTGTTCGTTGCATTACGCATTAGCGTCAATATATACAGGACATGTTTGCTTTTCTTTATTTCACCTTCTAATCTGCGTTTATGGTCCATATATTAAATTGTAAGCGAATTCATTGGAGATTAGAGGAGTGTGAACAACGTCATGATCATTCAAGTCAGTCCGCTGGCAGAAGCAAGACTTACTGAAAAGCTGGGAGATCGACCAGGCTATTTCAAATTGTTTTATGATACCGATGGATGCGGTTGTGACGGAATTGCGGTACTTCTGATCTTAAACGAGCCGGATAGCGATGATGTTACCGTAGAAGCGGGGTCGCTTCCCTTTGTAATCAACAAACAGCAGCAGATTTACTTTGAACCGTCTCTGCGTCTGCAATCCGAGCACAGTTTCCCTTCATTCCGACTGAGCAGCGATTCCATGATCTATGGCAGTAATGTCAAAGTCCATGATTTACGAGATACCGCAGACGTAGCCCCTCAGCCCACTGGATGGTTTGTACGATAAACGTTTAATTAGCACTATAATCAAAACCTCCCAAGCCCAGATGTCATGCGGGACGGGAGGTTTTTTAAGATTTTAATGAGTTTATTAGGCATTATTTTCGTAAACATTTCATGTGAGCTAACGTTTGTTGTCAGTTAAATATTACTAAGATTACTTCACAACAATTTCAATTGGGTTCATGGTCATAGAGATATCCGCGGTCATATCCACAATGAGATTTTGTTTCCCTTTTTTGGTTACTATAAACTCATCTTCAACCTCAACCACTTGACCTGACTTAAACTCAGTTACATATCCCACATCCGCATAATTACGCTGCTCGTTACTACCGGAGAAGGAAAAACGAATGATAGGTTTTCCATGAGATACTTCAACTGGTTTAATACCTGTATATTTTAAAATTCCTTTTACTTTCAGTGCCTCACCAGTACCTAAAACAGTTGGTGTTGTTACTTCGAGAATAAAATCAGATGTTACTACACGTTCAGTAATTGTATCTTCATTTTTTTCTTTTGGTGAACATCCCGCAAATATCATGGATACCACTAATACCAACATTAAGATGTTATTACTCATTTTATTAACTTTATATCACCTCTTTCATACTGAAGATGCTAATGGAATTATACTTACGCTATGAAAAGCGAATTACACTATTTGAGAGCAGCAATAATAATCCGATTTCCCCTTGCACTGAAAGTTCCTTCCTAATCTCCCCACCAGATTATTTTAGTCTTCGAGTCACCTTCCTCATGATACTTTAATTCAGTCTCTGCGGGAGTCTCTGAATGCTCAATAACTATGGGTATAGGAAAGCCTATGATCCGAACCCCTAATAATAAAACAAAGCTGATGACAAGAATTCCAAACAGGCCAATAATAATACGTTTCATTTGCACTTCTCCTTCAAAAGACAGGTGGAAAACTGTTCATTGATTTCCCTGAACTATCGTTTCCCGTTAATTGAATGCCCAATAGAATTAAAAGCAAACATTATTTCTGCTTCACAAACCAATTCATTGTTTACCATTGCGACGCCTATTCCTTTGACAATCTGTTTTTTAGTTCGGGTCACTTCAAATTCAAGATGAGTTGATCCTCTGGTTTTACTTGCTTGTTGAATCGACAATTATCAATACCAGTCAGTAACCCTATCTTATGGTTATTTCTGTCTACGTTGGACATAGCTATACCACCAACCTGTGCTAAAGCTTCTAAAATCAAGACTCCAGGTATGACAGGATAGTCGGGAAAGTGACCAAGGAAATATGATTCATTGAAAGTCACATTTTGATTCCAACGGCTTTCTTTCCCTCGACAATTTTTAAGATTCTATCGTCCAAAAGAAAGAGATATCTAAGAGGAATAAGCGCTTTAATTTGTTGTTTAAATTAAGCATGGATTTCCTCCTCAAATACTGGCTGATCACCATTCTAATGTCATCTGGAGAACTCAGCCATTATTAAAGTATCTTTCCCGCTAGCTGAACAAAAGCAGCCGATCAGGTTGATCGACTGCTGTCTGAGGTTTATTGAGCTACCGTATACTTTTAGTGTAACAAACGACTGATATCATTTGACACTTCAGTATCATCGAAAACCGAAATGCTTTTCAAATTCCAATAACATCTGATCTTTATTGGACTGAGATGTTCTCATAAACCATTTTAATTGATACTGCTCTGCTTGTTGCAGGTAATGATTCGATGCTCGAACCACCGTGTTTAATGTTTCGTCCCGTGCACGTTGTGGATCTGATAAATTAGGGAACACATCCTCCATGCCTCTCAGATGATCTCGATCCAGATACTCCGCTCGAATTAGGTCATCTTCTGCAAACATATAAACAACGCGGTTGGGGTTAACAATCTCCCTTAGATAAGCAGGTTCCATAAAAGTATCTACTACGATTGGCTTCTCTTTCCCCATCTGTAACAAATCCAAAATAATAAACTCAACGCTTTCATCAAACACTGAATTTAACCAGTGACTTCTATCGTTCCCACGCCCTAAAAAGAACCATTCCCAATCAATGAAGTGTCGTAAAATTGCTGGATGATCCTGCGGATTAGCCTTTTTTTGATAATCGAAAGTGTGGTCATCTGAGGAATAATAATTCATATCCCATTTTGAAGAAAGTAACTTTGTCATCGTGCTTTTGCCGCCACAAGGGCCTCCACATATCCAATAAACGTGATCTAAATATTGTCTTAATAGTCGGTCTGAAATTTTCATTGTACAACCATCCCCTTGTATAAGATTGTTTCTTAAAAGGGAGAATGTCTCTTTTTATTTGCATTAAATGTCCAGGTCGCTGGCATTGCCACACCGCCTTTCCGATCTTAATTGTCTGAACAATTTATTCCTCGGAATCGCTTTTCACAAAGTAGTTGCCGTGAGAAAAAATCTGTTTGGTATCAGCAGTTAAATGATCTAAGTTATCCACCGTTTCCTTCTCGGAAATGAAGGCATCTTTCTCGGGTACCCTATTAAATGTTCCGAATGATGTCGTTATACCACTGACATTTTCTAGAGCTCTATTAATTTCCTCTTCTGATAATTTTACTTCAGGACCAAAATCCGGATAGTTCGGGTTAGCCGCTTTAGCATCATCATAATAATTACTCGCATAAATACTTAAAGCAGTCACTGCCGAAACAGTCATTAATAATGCCGTACTGATAAAGAATTTTTTCATTGGTGGTCACTCCTCAATCGTTTCTATAGAATGGGACCTGTGTTTTAGTAGAAACCAGATAAAACATCGACTGATCTGTATACTGCAAAGCGTGAATCGGTGTACCTTTAGTGACTTCACCTGTCAATGTATTGATTTCTAGTGGCTCTACTAAAACCTTCCATCCATTTTCGCTTTCGAAAATTTTATACGGGAGTGGTGGTGACTGTTCGTAGTCTTGTCCTGCATACTTTTGAACTACATAAAATTGAACTTCATCCGTGTTGATTTGTTTGCTTTCCACAATTTCATATCCTGTAGTTGGATTGGTTTTAAAATCCTTCACATATCCTTCTTCACGACTTTTCTCATCCAAATAATTGGTATCTTTAGAATAGAACATCATTCCTTCAACATCCCTAGCAATGTAAGCCTGAAAGTACTCCGTTGCCGCTTCCATCGGAGTTTGGGCTACGACTCTTTCCGCAGTAGTAGTCGATGCTACTAAAATAGAACCAGCAACAACACTGGCAAGTAAAAGCAATACTAATCCTTTTCGTTTCATGGATTGAGAACTCCTTTTTAGTGATAGAGTTGATAGAGTTGGTAATAGCGATCAAATTTTCTTTGAGATCTATTTAGTATAACGCATCGAATTATTGGAAAGTTTTTATATTTATGAGAAATATGTTTACATCTATCTTTTAGCCTCTTTATCCAAACACTTCTTTACGCCCACCTAACTTAATGTTAGATTTTATAACATATTATTATGAAAGCGAGTGGGTTGAAGATGGATCTGCAACAGTTATTGAATATCCCCATTCTCTCCAAAGCAAAGGTTATTGCAGGACATCGCGGACTAGATCGCTTGGTGCAATCAATTAATATTATGGATGCGCCAGATATTGTCCAATTCCTGAAGGCGGGAGATATGCTGCTGACCAACGGTTATATCTTGAAAGAGCGTCCTGATGCTCATCTTGCATTCATTACAGACATGCATACTATTGGCTGTGCGGCGCTTGCTGTCAAGACTCAGCGTTTCTCTCTTGAATTATCTCCGCAACTGCTTGAGACAGCCGACAGGCTGGGCTTCCCAATCATCGAACTGTCTGAGATTGACAATACACTCGGTGAGATATTTCAACATTCGATTAGTGCCATCCTTCAGAATAAAACCCATGAGCTACATTATGCCTTGTCTATTCACAAGCAATTTTCCACGATGGTCATGCAGGGAAAAGGCATACCATCCATCGTAGATACGTTGTCTCAACTGCTATCCTCACCTGTACTACTGCTTGGTTCGAAGAAGCAGATTACGGCAAGCTCCCATTATGCACAACAGATGGATGACCTGTCTCTTGCCGCGCCCATACTGACATTTATAGATGAGCACCCTTCCTTCCACACCGCAATCTCGATCTGCCTGCTTACTGCTGATAAATATCGACACGCCGAGCTTCATCCCATCTTCACGGATCGGCACGAGGGTTATTTGATCGCACTATACGACAGTTCCGCAACCTCTAAACTCTCCACTCTGGCACTGGAGCAAGCCGTCAATGTGATCGGTCTCGAGTTAACCAAGAAGCAAGCCGTCAAGGAGCGCTCCCGCCGTTACAAAAATGAATATTTCTCCGATCTCATTCAGGGTTTCATTCGTTCGGAACAAGAAGCGCTGCATCGCGGCAAGAAATATGGGCTGCAAGCCAAAGGAAGTTCTGTTCTCATCGTTGCCAAAAAGGATGAATCCTTAGCGGGCATACCTAAGCAGAACTCTACTCCCTCTGGGGAAGAGCGATTCATCTCGGAACGAGACGCTAATTATGAGCTGATTAAACAGGAATTCGCCAGATTGGATCTCTCCTTTGTCATGTTTACTAAGAACGACCAGTTCGGCATACTCGTCTTTTTGGCTGAAACGTCTTGGGACGAACACACCGTTGTTCAGCAGCTTGAGCGGATGGCGATCAATCTGTATACAGAGTCGCAGCTCAGCCTATCCTTCGGCATAGGTAATTCCTACACGAATGTATTGGATATTGGACTCTCCTATAAAGAAGCAGTCAAGGCGCTCCAGTCCGGCTATCAGATGCGAAAGACCCGCTTCGCTCATTCCTATCAAACCATGGATATAAGCCGTCTGCTGCGCATGATTCCCCACGATGAGATGCTGCAGTTCCATCATGAAACCTTTAAGCCCTTCAACGACCGAGATCCAAACGAGCGCAACGAACTGATGAAAACCTTGTCCTCCTTCTATGAGAATCATTGCCAGATCGTCGATACAGCCAAAGAGCTCTTTGTACATCGCAATACAGTGATCTATAGGTTGGAGAAATGCGAGAAACTAACCGGCAGGAACATTAAGGACCCAATGGAGAGCCTTCGCTTCCGACTTGCCTTCGCACTTGAGTCCCTTTTGAATGTTAATCCAGCCCCTAGTGAAGCTAATCATACGTCTTAAATCGAGAACGTGTCATGTATAATGACACGTTCTTTTGTTTTCTTTTCATATTCAATTCACGTTCAATCTTCATTTGTGCATTTTAACTGATTTAATTCTATTTTTATGTTCAGAGTAACTAATGACAATGATGCAAACAGTCTATATGATTAGGAATATATCCATTAATGTCATGTTAATTAACATCAAATTACATCAAGAAACGAAAAAACATCAGGCTGTAGGAAAGGGGCTACCTATCATGGCTATACAAATACAAGGCGTATCCAAATCATTTGTCAGTGCAACCGGAGAAGATATTCAGGTCCTGGCTGAGGTTTCGATGCAAATCAAGAAACAGGAGTTCTTCAGTATCGTGGGACCGAGCGGTTGCGGCAAAAGTACGATTTTCAATATTATCGCAGGTCTGCTTAAGCCGACAAATGGGAAGGTTATCGTCTGTGGCGAAGAGATCGATCAGACCACCGGACATGTCGGTTATATGATGCAGAAGGACCTGTTACTTCCTTGGAGAAGCATCCTGGACAATGTCACGCTAGGCTTGGAAGTGAAGGGCATGTCCAAAAAGGATCGCGGCGATATTGCCATGGATTATCTGGATCGCTATGGCCTGGCCTCATTCGCAGAAGCCTATCCCTCCACACTATCAGGCGGTATGCGCCAACGTGTAGCCCTCATTCGTACCCTCGTTACCCAGCCCGATATTATATTACTGGATGAACCCTTCTCCGCACTTGATTATCAGACCAGACTCATTCTGGAGGATGAGATCTTGTCTATCCTGAAATCCGAGGGCAAGACAGGCGTCCTGATCACGCATGACATTGAGGAAGCCATCGCCATCTCCGACCGCATTGCCGTTATGAGTAAACGACCAACAACTGTGAAGCAGGTGTATGACATTGGTCTCGCCTCGCAATATGGCTCAGCACTGAAAGCCCGCTCCGACCAGAAGTTCAAACAGTATTTTGAATCGATCTGGTCAGAGCTTGATATCCAAATGGGGAGGATCAGCTAATGAAGAGCACATCACCTGAAATTACCCTTGCCGGAAAGCCTGCTGGAGTTGCGAAAAGCAAACGCAGACAGCCCACCTTCTCCAAAGAATGGCTGATGACGATGCTGTGGCGGTTCATTATTGTAGCGGTCATCCTGGTGATCTGGGAATCCGCCGTTCGTCTGAAACTTGTTAACGGATTCCTCATGGGATCACCAAGCGCCATTCTTGATGCCGCCATCACCATGGCTAGCTCAGGACAACTGCTTACAGACGCGTTTGCAACGGTGAATGCCACCGTTATCGGCTTTGTAGCCGGAAGCTTAATCGGATCATTGGCAGGACTGCTCATGTGGTATTCCAAGTCCGTTGCCCGTGTACTCGATCCATTCATTGTAGCGATGAACGGTATTCCGAAGATCGCACTTGCTCCCATGATTATCATCTGGTTTGGCTCAGGCATCTTCTCCAAAATTGCTCTGGCCTCCGTGGCGACATTTATCGTCGCGCTATTATCCGCCTACCAAGCGACGCATCAAATCGACGAATCCCAGATTAATCTGATGAAATCCTTCGGTGCAAAGAAATCACAAATTTTCCGCAAAATTATCGTTCCTTCCTCTCTGCCATGGATCATCTCGGCCTTCCGGATCAATATCGGTTTGGCACTGGTGTCTGTTGTAGGTGGAGAATTCATCTCTTCAGATAAAGGACTTGGACACATGGTATTCGTCGAAGGTAACCTGTTCAACCTTCCGGCCGTATGGGTCGGCGTGTTCATGCTTATGCTGGTCGCCATGCTCCTCTACACCTGTGTCGGTTATATCGAATCCCGTCTCCTTCCATGGAATGACAACAAGACCAGCAGCAAATCCACATCTGTATAGCTGACCTACAACGATTAAAGGGGACTGATGACTAATGCGTACATTCAAAAAGATAGCTTTTCTAGCAACGATGACGGTTATTTTGACTACACTGCTCAGTGCATGCGGAAGCAATGCCACAACACCCGCGAGTGGTGCAGGTGCATCTAATAGCGGGGGGCAAGCAAATACGCAGGTGGACAAAATTATGGTCTCCGAGGTGTATCACAACCTGCTCTACCTTCCCTTGTATGTAGCGAACAACCAAGGTTTTCTAGAGGAGAATCGCATTGAGCTATCTTCCATCCGTGCTGCCGGAAGCGGTCCAACAGCATTGTCTTCGGTGATCTCAGGCGAGTCGGCGTTCTCCTTCCATGGTCCTGAGCATGTCGCATTTGCTAATGCAAAGGGCGGAGATGCTCGCTCACTGGTCCTTCTATCCGGCAGTGCTCCAGTATGGGCAGTTGCGCGAGAAGGAGTAACCGTGAACTCGACAGCGGATTTCAAAGGTAAAACCATCGTTGTGGGCTTGGCACCTACAAGTTCGAACAGCTTACTGCAGAAACTATTCGCTGACAATAACATCGATATCGACAAGGATGTGACGATCACTGAGGTTCAGAATGGCTCCGAGCTTGGTGCTGTATTAGCCGGCAAAGCCGACATTGCCATCGTTTACGAGCCGCAGCTGGATCAAGGCATTGCTGAGGGACTGCATATTGTCCATGATTTTACGAAGGATTATCCTGACTTTGCCTTTGCAACCATGAATACAACTGCAAGCTTCATTGAAAAGAATCCTGATCTCACCCAGCGCTTTGTCACCTCTATTGAGCAAGCTCTGGACTACATTCAATCGAATCCTGAAGGCGCAAAAGCAGTTGCCGTGAAGGAATTTCCGAATCTGGACAAAAACGTCGTGGAGCAAGCGGTACAACGCATGATCGACAGCAAGGTATATCCTGCGGAGGGGCTCATCAATGAATCAGCCTTCGAGACCGCAATCGACATGCAACGCTTCATCGGCAATCTGAAGGAAGACCTCGCTTACGAGGAGATTATCGATTCAAGCTTCACCACCAAATAGAGAGAGAAAGGGTGATTACTCTGAACCAGGACGACTATCTCACACACCGCCGTACAGAAAGCGCCAAATATGCGGACGGAGTTATTACAAGCGAGGAGCTTGCCCTATTTACAGCAGACTTAGAGCTGATTCGAAACTTCAAGTTGCCAGAAGAAGTAGGGCCCAATCCCCCGCATAGGAGCGTGCCTCTGCGATGATTACGAAACCACTTAACGAGCTGACGATTGCTGAAGCCGCAACACTGATTAAAAATAAGTTGATATCTCCTGTTGAGCTTACAAAATCCTATTTGAATCGCATTGAGAAAGTAGAGCCTTCTGTGCAAGCCTTTGTTACGGTCACCGCCGAACAGGCTTTGCAGGCCGCGAGAGAGTCTGAACAAAAACTGATGAATGGCGAATATCTCGGTCCTCTGCATGGTATTCCCTATGGAGCCAAAGACATTATCCATACCGCTGGCATACGCACCTCCGCTGGATCAAGTACCTTTCCAGACTTCGTACCCGGAACGAATGCAACAGTGATTGATAAGTTGCAAGCTGCAGGAGCTATCCTGCTCGGCAAGACAACAACGACGGAATACGCCTTTCAGGGAGGAGAACCACCAACCCGCAACCCATGGAATTTAGAACATACCCCGGGCGGTTCCAGCTCCGGCTCTGCCGCTGCAGTAGCGGCTGGCATGGCTTCCTTCACACTCGGGACACAGACCTTTGGATCTCTGCTTAGACCCGCAGCTTACAACGGATTAACCTGTATGAAACCCACTTACGGCAGAGTTAGCCGTAATGGTGTCATCACAGCCAGTTGGAGCCTGGATCATATTGGCGCATTCACTCGGTCCGCACAAGATAACGCAATCGTTCTGGAAGCAATGGCCGGGCAAGATGAGCTGGACTCCTTCACGCTTCCTTATGGCAAGCCAGACTTAAAAAATGTTCTTGAGCATCCTATTTCAGAAATGGTGATCGGTCTCCCGAGCAACTTCTTCCAAACCGATGAACCAGCGATCTTGTTAGCGGTAGAGTCGGCAATCGCTGTGCTTGAGAAGCTGGGCATGCAATGGAAGAAAGTTGACCTGCCCTCTTATATGGAAGAGACCATTGCTGCTCATCGTACGGTTATGCGGGCAGAAGCTGCCGCCTTCCATCAGGAACGCTTCGCGGAAGCCTCTGATCGTTACGGCCACACGATGCGGGAGCAGCTTGAACTCGGTTACCAGACGAGTGCCGTTGATTATTTGCAGGCACAACGCATCCGAACGATATTCCGGAGCGAGATGATGATGCTTTTCGATGAAGTGGATGTGTTATTGACTCCATCAACACCCTATGTGGCCCCATACGGCTACAAGACGGGGAGCCCGATTTTTAACGGACCGTTCACCAATACGGGTCTACCGTCCATCACCGTACCCATCGGGTTTGATACCACCTCAGGGAAGCAATTACCTATCGGCATGCAGCTTGCTGGTCCACTCATGCGAGAAGACCGCCTGTTGTCCATCGCTCATCATTATCAGCAGGCTACGAACTGGCATCAGTTAACACCAATCATACACATTCATTAGGAAAGGAATGACCGCTACGATGTCTACCATCATACATGCAAGTGCAGCACCCAAGTTCCCGCTTCCTTTCTCCCATGCTGTCCGCGCAGGAGATTTCCTCTACGTCGCAGGTCAGGTAGGTGTCGATCCACAGACGCTTGAGCCCATTGGCGGCATTAAGGAGCAGACGGAGCAGTGCATTCGTAATATTGAGGTGATCCTGCAAGAAGCCGGACTTACACTCGATCATATTGTGAAGGTAACCACTCATCTGGCCCGAGTCGAGGATCAACCCGAATACAACGAAGTGTATGCGCGAATGATTAAACAACCCTATCCCGCCCGTATTACCGTATTCAGCGGTTTAGGCCCTTATTTAATTGAAATGGAAGTGCTGGCGTATGCGCCTTCCATTCGAGGAGAATAACACATCACCAAAGAGCACCTGTAGCCATAGATGGGTACAGGTGCTCTTTTTGTTCTAGAAACCCGGTTCTCTTTTGAAAAACGGGTTTCTTTTCGTATTCCTATTTTGTTTTGAAGCGAGATGCTTCTTCGGCAAGTTGTTTGGTCAGTCCATCGATTCTCTGCACCATATCTGTCAAATGTTCCGTCATGCCGGACTGTTCCTGCATTGTTGCTGTGACTTCCTCAACAGAAGCCGACACCTCTTCACCGGAAGCAGACAAATTCTGTGCAGCCCCAATGACGTCATCCTTATCACGTTCAATGGATTCGATCTCCGTGGCAATAGCCTGAACCTGGCTCATCATCTCATTCATATTCTCGGTGACAAAATTGAATGTCTCCTTGGTCTGGCTAACACTGCTCTTATGCTGTTCCGCAATCGCTTCAATAGCCTGAACACTTCGGTTATTCTGCTCCACGTGATCAATGGTCTGCATTACAATTCGGTTGATATCCTCCGATTGAGCTGTCGTCTGCTCTGCCAGCTTGCGGATCTCAGAAGCAACGACTGCGAAGCCACGTCCCTGATCACCAGCTCTCGCCGCCTCGATCGAAGCATTCAACGCAAGTAATTTCGTCTGATTTGCGATTTCGGCAATCGTACCTGTAATCTGGTGAATGCCCGAGGAGCTTTCGGCGAGTTGCACTGTAATTTTGGAGATGTTGCCAACTTCAATCTCGTTCTGCCCGTTCACCGCAATGAGTGCATCAATAACTTCATGATTATTTTTGAATGCATCCGTAATTTCATCTGCCTTGAACTTCACTGCCTGTGACATTCCATTCACGTTGGCAATCTTGTTACCAACATTCATGAATTTGTCCACAATGGCTTCCGTATCGTTGGCCTGGGACTCCATCGCTCGTGAAATCTCAAATGCTGTTGTCGTTGTTTCGGCAATCGTGGTCGAAGTTTGCTGAGTGGACTGTTCCAGCTCGGATGTACTAGTTTTCAGGATGCCGATGGAATGGTTCATGCTGGAGATCAGCTGTTTATTGCCTGCTGCCATGGTATTGAAGCTGTCCACCAATTGTTTGAATTCTCCGCTATATTTACCTTGAGCCTGCACCGTCAGATCGCCGTCAGCAAGCTGTCTGAACAACACAGTTAGTCTTGTAATTGGTCTGGTTACCAGCAAAGAGATCAGAATACCCGCTACGACGGAGACCGCAATAGCACTAAACAGAACAATATACATCTGTTTTGCCATCGCACGCAAAGGCTTCTGCACATCACTCAGTTTATCTTCAACAACGACGGTCCAGTCTGATCTTGGTATTTTGGAGTAATACGCCACTTTCTCATCTGTGCTAATATCCCCTTGCTGTAGTTCAGCGCCAGGAGCAAGATCTATCAATGATTGGTATTCGCCGGACTCCATCTTCTGGCCTGCCAACTTCTCATCCGCTGAATCGTAGATGACCGTACCTACACGGTCCAGAATGATCACTTTTCCCTCATCATTAATATTGATATTTTGTAGCTGATTAACGAAGAACGAGGTGGATGCTGCAGATACGAGCACTCCCTGTACTTCTTGATTCTCATTGTAGATTGGCATGGCAAAAGCCGTACCTAGTTGTCCTGAGGACTTGGCTACAATCCCTTCACTAATCACATTTTTACCCTGAATCGCTTCTTGGAAATATGCCCGATCTCCGCGTTCCGCCTTGATAACTGCCGGATCATTCGCTGCAATAATAATGCCATTCCGATCCAACAAAATCAGACTGTTGTTACCTTCCATACCTGCCAGACTGTCCGCAAGAATACCACTTGCCTTATCCAGCAGTTCATTGTTTTCCGAGAAAAAATTCTCCCCTTCCTGTCCATCCGTATTTCGAATCTCCAGCAGATCCTGGAAGGTCCGATGTGTTGTGATCAAAAAGGTGGATTGTTCTTCCAAACTTAGTGAAGCATACAAACCTGCCCCCACCCGGTCCGAGGTTGCTTTAATCTCATCTTTGCTTTTGTCGAGTGTGATGACAGCCGCTACAGTGTAGGATACTACTGCAGTTACCGCCAGTACGATACACACCAGCAGACTGATCATAAGTGGCAGTTTGACTCTGAACGACATGTTGCGCATGCGTTCTCTTGCCTTGCTAAATACCATGATTACATTCACCATCCATTTTCATTTTCATCATTATGAAGTCCAAATTCTATGTATCTACTTTATATCGGTCGATATCAAATAATCTGTAAGCTGTTTCGCCAGTTATACTAGGTCAAAGGCCACTGCAAACGATTGGAAAATGAAGACTTTGGGTTAATACAAAATATAACATCAACATCGTATAATATATAAAATACATATCGTGCAGGAAGAGGGACGACGCATTGAATCCGAAAATGCCTACTTTATTAAAAGTCGAATAGGAGAAGTGATATGGCAAAAACAGCATTACCTACGCTATTAAATGTCGTGCGTATTTTATTGAGTGTGAAACTGATCTACGTGATTGTGTCCTTTATCGTGTTCCTCATTGACTTCAACCAGAACATGGAGGCCTATCTGGGTTTCTTACGTAAAGGAGATGATCTGGCTTACGCCTCTGGCGTAATCTTAGCCAGAATGTTGTTTATCATCGGTCCCAGCCTGCTCGCTGTTATATTCATCACCAAAAGAAAGTTCAAGCTCACCGTGACGTTTCTGAGTCTGGCGCTATTCGTTGCCATTCCAAATGAGAGTAACCTGTTCACCCTGATTCATCTCTTCGCCCTGCTCATCGTGCTCTTGCATCGTCCAAGCAAGATGTATCTGAAACGAAAGGATACCCCTGTCAATGAAGCCGTAGTTGAACCGAAGAATTAATTCGAAAAGGGGATCACATGATATTGAAGTCCAGATACACGGTGGAGCGCATAAGATATGATGTCATAATAAAAAAACAAGGACGTTCCTATGTATTACAGGAAGGTCCTTGTTTAATGTGACTCATTATACAAAGTGATTGTAAGATTTACAATTACAGTGCAGCTTGATAGATTTGTACTACATCTTCACGCTGCAAGTTTTTGAAGAATCCGAACGGACCAAATCGCATCGCTTTATCAGCCATTACGTCAATCTGACTGTCGTCGATGTCATAGTCCGCCAGACGGCTAGGGGCACCAATCGAAGTCCAGAATGTACGCAGCGCTTCAATCCCTTCTTCAGCCACTTGTTTGTCCGACTTTCCAGTAGGATTAATATCAAATACATTAATGGCCATACGTTTGAATCGATCTACATCCACATCCAGATTATGCTTCATCCAGTGTGGGAAGAGGATTGCAAGACCTCCCCCATGAGGAATGTCATACACAGCCGATACAGCATGTTCTATATTGTGAGAAGCCCAATCTCCGGCAAGACCCATATTCAGGACATCGTTAAGCGCCATTGTTCCGCAGTAGAGAATGGTTTCACGCAGTTCATAGTTTTCTGGATCTTTAATCAGACGAGGGGCCGTATCAATAACGGTACGAAGAATCGTCTCACAGAATCCAAGCTGGACCGGTGTATTCGTATCCAGATGGAAATAGTGTTCAAACACATGAGACATCATGTCTACCATGCCGTATACAGTCTGATCCAGTGGTACGGTGTATGTGTACTCCGGATCAAGAATGGAGAACACCGGGAAAGAATACTCGCTGAACCATGCCCATTTTTCCTGCGTGTCCTGATTGGTTATTACTGAACCGTTGTTCATCTCGGAGCCTGTCGCTGCCATCGTTAGAATTGTACCCAGTGGAAGGCCGCCTTCTGGGGTTGCTTCGCGCACAACAACATCCCACATGTCTCCATCGTATTTGGCTCCTACTGCGATGGCTTTCCCGCAGTCAAGCACACTGCCGCCGCCAACCGCAAGAACCAGATCAATGTTATGTGTTCTGCATAGATCTACACCCTTATGAACCGTAGACAGACGAGGGTTCGGTTCCACACCAGCCAGTTCCGTAATCTCTGCTCCGATTTCATTCAACTGGCTGATTACCTGATCGTACAGCCCGCTACGTTTGATGCTTCCACCACCATATACAAGCAAAATACGCTTTCCGTATTTTGGAACTTCGGTTTGTAGTGCTTGAAGTTGCCCTTTGCCAAAAATCAGCCGGGTCGGATTATAAAACTGAAAAGATCTCATAACGTATGTTCCTCCAAAGAAATCTGAAATTTTGTGCATCCACCATTATAGTTCTCTTTATTCGCAAAAACAAATACAGGCAAGAAGGAGATAACAAATGAGTATGGAGTCTGTCACATTACAACAATTAATAAAACAAACCATTAATCAATATGTATCCTCGGATATTCACATTCTAAGTATCAAAAGTAACCCAATCGGTGCCGGATCTCAAGCCGTTGAATTGCTTCGACATCACATTGAATTCCTTATAAATGGAGTGAAAAAGGATATTTCTTACGTAACAAAGAAGGCCACGTTCATTGAACACTCTGCCTTGTCCAGATTATTTTTACAGGGAGCCAATGTACCCTATAGTCTATCAAATGAAGTTCATACTCAAGATCGCAGTCTGATCTGCATTCAGGATGTGGACTACCAAACCGATTATAGTCATCTGGATATAGACCTGCTTCAGAATAAAGAATTACAAGCACTGGCCTACATACATGGAACGAATATGGGGTCGAAAAAAGAACTGCCATGGATACCTATTGTGGATCGATCTCATATCATCGAAATGATGGAAAGACGCTGGAGACCGTTGTGGAACACCGCCATAGAACGTCCATCATTCATTGAGGAATTCGGATCACCGCTCATTTCGGAAATTGAAGCTGTAGCAGATCATATTGTAGATGATCTTGAAATTCTCATCGAAGATGAGCACACACATACGATGATTCATAATGATCTGAATCCTGGCAATGTATTGGTACACAAGAATGAGGATGTTTATTTTATCGATTGGGAGGAAGCAAGGTATGGCTCCCTGTTCTTTGATATCCCTCTGCGCTGTACACATTTGAAACAAGTTGATATCTATCGGGAGTCCCTAAGTTCTCACGGATACGATATTTCACAACATCAATTCGAGAAGTACTTCTCTCTGGCATCCCGATATCTCGGCATTCGTTATATGAGTTGGAACCTTGGGGTTTGGGAACAATACCCACATGCAGAAAACGACTTAAAAAGGTATATGAAAATGGTGACTCAACCTTTGTTCTCCTAATCCCTCATCAGATTAGACGTACGATGAATGCCTTGTTCTCCTGGATAAAAAAACTCCTGCCAGCAAAGTGGCAGGAGCTTACATCACATGGATTCAATATAACCATCGCATGCTTCCATAACAGGATGGTTTACATCCCCTCAGATATTAATAATTCGGTACTTAGGTTCTACCCCAGATCGGCAATCCGCTGTCCAATACGCGGAAACAGCCCGAAGGCATTCTCATAGAAGACTTTATCATGATGCTGTTCCGGTACAAGTCGGCGGACAAATTCGGCATACAGATCGATGGGCGCAAGCGGCCAGTCGGTGCCAAACAGCATTTTCTCGTAATGATCCGAATAGACCAAGGCCCGGCGGAAATGATCCATGAATAAAGGTTCGTTCATGAACCGTTCAAAATGAGGCCGATCCCCCACCACAAGACCAGACAAATCCGCGTACACGTTAGGATTCTTTGCCACCACTTCAGCTGCATCCATCACCCAGGGATCACCCAGATGACAGATCATGAAGTTCACACCACGCTGCTGCAAGGCTAATTCATCCACCGTCAACGGATGCGAATATTTGAGTAATCCATTCATGGAGTAAGTGTCACCCGTATGAATCACGACAGGCAGGTTGTACTTGGCTGCGAGTTCATAGACCGGAGTATAGATTTTGTCATACACATAGTGATGATAGTATCCGGCATAGAGTTTGATTCCGGCTACTTCAGGGGATTGCAGTCTTGCTTCAATCCGGTCCAGCTCGTCCTGAGCGTGTTTACCGTCTAACGCATTAGGATTGATCCCCACACATTCCATGAGGAATGACGGAACCTTCTCTTCCAGATCAAGTCCCATCGGGTTAGGGGAACTGGAATCCGGGAACGCTCCCTTCGTCTGCTCCGTAACCCCCATTCCGATACCCATAATGACGTCGTTTTTATCAAACTCCGCTTTAAGACCAGCGGCAGAGTAATCCACTTTAGACAGATCAATCGCTGTTCGGTGAAAACTGTCGATGTCCGACAGGTGAATATGAATATCAATGATCGGCATGTGAAGCCTCCTTTTCATCGGTAGAAGTTGCAAAATTAAGTTTGAGAAGGTCCTGCACATCCGGTGAACTTAGCGGGATTGGTCCCAGAACCAGATACGTCGGCTCCGTCCAGACCGTCTCCCCCTGCTGGAGTGTCAGATGATGATGAACATTCAGACCAGTCACCTGATTATTGGCAAACCCCCATGCACTCTGATTCGGGTAACGATGGACCGCATGCAGCATGTTTTCACGCGAAACCGATCCTACTCGCAAAAGATCTTCAAGTGGCAGGCCCACATCCACCTTGCCCAGCGGGAATCGATCTTTACCCGGTTGCTCTATCCAACCTTCCGCAAATACAGATGAAGGCTGGAGGAAACGTTCCTCCGCAAGCGAGTAATCCGTCAGCGTCAGGCCACTTTCGTTTGTTACGGCAAGCAACGTGCATAGCACAGGAACACCGGGCAGCATCAGATAATGCTGGTGGATCGTGATTCCACGATTCGCTTCATGCTTCTCAATCCGGGTGGTCAGCTTTATACCCTTCCAGACGTTGCCGTATTGATCCTTCTGCTCTGTCCAGGAAGCGGCTCTTTGTTCCAACTGGCGGCTGAAACCATTCATGCCTGGAACCCCGACACCCAGCCCGCCATACCACGGATTCCACCACGAGCGTGGAGCCGGTTCAGGGTACGAGCTATCCAGCCATTCTTCTCCTGCATATTGCAGGGAATGTACTACACTCCCGAATACAGGAGCAACAGCGATCGACAACACTCCATTGTCTACAGTGTACAAAGGTCCAGCAGAACCTTCTTCAATCTTCTGCTTCACCTCTGTTCCGCTCTGCGGGAACCAAAGGGCAGTTCGCTCCTGAATCCGATCTTCGCCCCGGTATAGCCCACGAACTTTCCAACCACTCACGTGCTGGTCTCGGTCCGCTTCGTCTGGTGAAAATGTCAGCTTGGCGGAGTTTAGGTTCTGCTCCGGACTGAATTCCTTAGCATTTGCCATAACCTCCGGTTCGCCACCCTGTTGCACATATAGCTCCAGCTTGCCCGCAAGCGGAACCAGTTTGTGTTCAGTCAACGTTGCTTGCAGCTCGTCTGGTGCAAATGGATTCCCCTCACTTAGTGTCAGATCCAGATGACTGTCCAGCAACGGAATGACCGGGTTACGCTGCTTACGTGCAAACGCACGGAAATCATGCCATTTGGCAAACGTGTTCAAAGCATATACAGTTGCTTTGGTCCGTACAACGGCTCCTGCGGCAATACGGCCAAGCTCATGCTGCAACCCCAGCGTGTATTCCGGGCGAAGCAGCTTCAGAGAAGGGTCCCAATAGATACCGCTGGCACCATACTCTTCTTTGCAGAACAGCCAGTTCTCCGTAATCTGTGAGCTATTCCAATGGCTCGGATCGCCAGCGTAAGAATCACCCATATCCACGAAGCGCCCCTGATAAGGAAGGATTAACCTGCTACCATAGAACCCAAAGTTATTCATTAGATACAGGTCCTCTTCCCAGGCAGTATCTCGTGTATTTTCAACCTCATGGTGGAATTCGGCGATTCCATTCGCAGACAGCTTGACCACCGACTTGATCTGCAAGCCAGGGAAATCCTCCGAGTCATACAGTGCTTCAAGAACCTGACGTTCCCCTTCGGGATAAATATTCACTTCTTTTGCTTGTTTCTTGGATAACTCTTCGGCAAACGGCTTACCCAGCTTCGGATAAGTCCACCAGAACGAATGACGGGAGCCCGGGTATTCAATCCACATGTTATTATCTTGCTTGTTCATATGGAGCGAGAATGCGCCGTTAACAGCCACCCATTGATCCTCAATCTGCCCGCCATATTTCCCTTCGATTCCCTTCATCAGTACAGAAAGTTTGCTTGTAAAAGAGATCGCATGGTTCCCCACTGGGACAGCCGTCACTTCTACTTCTTGGGAATAGAGACCATATGAACGCAAGGTGAAAGGCACTGGCACAGACATCTTACCTTTGGCAGGCACCGTAAAGCGCACCGAACGCTCCGCCCATTCCAGGAATTCATCCTCTGGCAGGTCCAAGCTGAACTCCGTTTCGGCATCCACATTATTTTCCACGTTCAGAACCAACTCCGCCGGGATGCCTGGATAGAGTTCCTTCACAGGCAAGATGGTCTTGATCTTGGCCGGGAATTTCGGGGCAATACCTAACCTGAACTCCGCTTTCTTACCGCCAATCAACCATGTGCTGACAACCACGGGATGAGTCTTATTGTTATTCTGTTCCTCTGTAATTGGATCAAGGTGAAACTCACCTTCCACGATGATGGTTTCTCCCGGAGCGACTGCTTGTGCAATGTCCAGCGCAAATCGAATGTTTTTGTTATCCTCACCCTTGATCTCAACCGCCAGTTCGGACGCAGAATTGTTCTTAATGCGATAGCGAACCTTATAGCTGGAACCGAATACCAGATCATGATCATCGACTTCTGTTGAGATTTCGTAATCTGGTGTTTCAAGGGCAGTCAGCCCGCGACCCGACTTTTCAAATTCAGCCCGCAGGGAGACATCTCCCTTTTTCCACGTGTAGTCAAAGAAATCAAAACCACGCTCCCGTCGGCCATCCGGCTCGACCACGAGTTCACGCGTGCTGTCTGCATACCAATCCAACTCCTCGAAATATGGAGCAAGTGCTTCGGTCTGCAAAATGGTAGGGATGAAATTCATCAGATGTACATTATCATCTTTTTTCTCCCAGAAGAATCCACATTTCTTGTACATCGGTACAGCCTTTGTATTCCCTGCCCATGTGAACAGATCCAGGCGGGGCCATCCGGCCTCTACGGTCTTGCGCACAGCATTCAGGATCAGATTACGTCCAACCTTATAACCGTGATAGTCGGGGCGTACGTTAAGCAACGGTACATATAGGGCTCTCTCGTCATAGCGGTAATGAGCAAAACTGCAGAAGCCAACAACCTCTTTCTCATGAACGGCTAGAAACACATAAAGATTGGACGAACTCTCCATCTCCCGGCGAACTGTTTCCTCTGTTCTAAGGTTGGTGCCCCCTCCCCAGCTTTCATTACTACGGTTCCACATATCCGCGAGTGCGGCAGCGTAAGAGGGGTCGTATTCAATAATATGGATTTGATCAATAATCGAAGTTACTGTCATATTTGGATCTCCTTATCTTTATCTATAGGATGGTCTTTGTGAACTTTCGATATGGCCTTTGCCCGATAGCCGCAGAGATAATACAGGCCATGTTTGAAGAAGCTAGCGATAGTCTTATCATACTATAAATGGAAGCATTTTCAGAGAATTAAAAATCTTTCTTTCCAACTTATATGTGCCTTTCGGAAGCTCTTGTTAGAAGCGTCAAGGATGGACGAATCTATTTAGGCATGAAAGAAAAAATCCACGTCTTTTAGTTAGACGTGGATTTAGGAATATGATCAGCTACTAATTTTAAATTATGCCAATATAGAACGGACATTGCGTAGAACTGATTTCATAAATTCAGAGGTTGGTTCGGCATGCCCCGCAATTTGGATACGTCGTTGCCGCACATCAAGACTCTTCAACTGATCCGTCAAAACAACACCTGAAAATGGCAGCTCTTCTGGTAGTGTAACTTCAAAAGGATAATCCTTGGCTTGGCTCGTTATGGGACATACAACGGCAAAACCCGTTGTTTCATTGAATTCAAGTTCCGATAGAACAATAGCCGGTCGTCTCCCGGCTTGCTCGTGACCCGCTTGAGGATCAAAGTCAAGCCATATCAGATCGCCTCGTTTGGGAATAATCAAAGTAACTCGTTCCCTTCAGTACCAAAGTCTATTTCTTCATGTCTTGTATCCCGTTTCACTTTAGAGAGCAAAGTCTTTAGATGGTTACGTAGTTCCTCATTGGACTCTACAGGCTTGGTTTTTGGACGCAACAACAATTCATTATCTTCTGTCACCAAAATCTCGATTTCCGAGCCTTCTTCCAGATTTAGACGCTTAAGCAATTGGTTAGGAATGCGAATTGCACTGCTATTTCCCCATTTGCTAAGTGTGGCTGTAGTCATGGCAATCCCACGCCTTTCGTTTGATTGATGCTCCAATTATACCTCACCTCCCTACAGTTGTATATCTATATGATATACATGAAACAATAAAAGGATACATTGGAGCTATAGTCCCTCGGTAGCTTACCCTTGTATAATGTGCCTTGATCTCGACTGCCAGTTCGGACGCAGAAGTGTTCTTAATGCGATAGCGAACCTTATAGCTGGAACCGAAAACCAGATCATGATCATCAACCTCTGTAGAGATTTCGTAATCCGGTGTTTCGAGGGCAGTCAGCCCGCGACCCGACTTTTCAAATGCAGCCCGCATGGAGACATCTCCCTTTTTCCACGTATAGTCAAAGAAATCAAAACCACACTCCCGTCGGCCATCCGGCCTCCACGGTCTTGCGCACAGTAGCGTAAGAGGGGGCGTATTCAATAATATGGATCTGGTCGATAATCGAAGTTACGGTCATGTTCTGATCTCCTTCTCTTTATGTACAGGATGGTGAAGAAGCTAGTGATAGTTTTATCATACTATAATTGGAAGCATTTTCAGAGAATAATATATCATTGCTTCGGTATCCACTTCCGTATGAAGTGTCAATGAATCCATTCAACCCTTATGTATGGGTAAACATATTGCCGCAGTGTGCCCTGAAAAGGACATCCATGTGAACTTTGACAAGCTCTATTCGCTATTGTTACTCTTTGTACAGGAGTGTTTCTTTTATATATAAAAAAGATAGATTCATGGAGGGAAAGCATGACAGAATGGATCACGCAATTTATACTCTTTTTTAAAGATTTGTCATACGCAGGTCTGGTTATTGCCTTGTCGTTTGAATTCGTACCTGCTGAACTTGTACTGCCAATGGCGGGATATTGGGTGTATCTTGGGGATATGAAGCTTTGGCTGGCTATTCTGGCTGGTACCGTAGGTGGTACGTTTGGACCTCTGACGTTGTATGCCCTGGGACGATACGGCGGCAGGCCGATGGTCGAAAAATTCGGCAAGTATTTCTTGATTCGCCCCCACCATCTAGACGCTTCCGATAAGTTCTTCGAGAAATATGGCAGCGGGGTAGCTTTCTATGGACGTTTTGTACCCGGTATTCGGACCGTGATCTCCATCCCATGTGGAATGGCAAAGATGAATGTGTTTAAGTTCAGTATCTTTACCTTCTTGGCCATGCTTCCGATCACCTCATTGTATATCTACCTAGGCTTCAAATTAGGCTCTCAATGGGAGCATGTGGATGAGATTGTTAAACCTTATATCGTTCCGGCAGCGGTGATTTTCTTAGGTGCTTTTGGATTGTACGTGCTTTTGAAACGTTGGAAAAGAAGAACGGCTTTGAACAAGTCATAGGCTTGTTGAGGAAATTCAGACTGTATAGTAAAGTGGCTGGTATATGATGAAAAAAAGTCCTTATTCTACATGACCCGTGGTTATGATTTGTTAAGATACTAGTGATAGATGATATACCGTACTAATCTACTCGTATATTCATATGCAAAGCCCCACCGATCATGGCGATCAGTGGGGCTTTATCAGTTCAATTGATAACTAAATCAATTCCTGCCTTCTTTTCAAATACACATACAACACTACACCCGATGCCGCACAGATCACCGCACATAAACCAATGAATCCATATCCCGCCTGAAGTCCGCGCAGCAGTCCCAACTGAGTCGTTGAACCGTACAAATTCTTCACGCCCTCAATCACCCAGCCAATCACATAGTTACCGATGACACTACCCACTCCCATCAAGGTAACCGTGAATGTAATCGCGGTGTCACTGCCGTTCGGATATCTGCGTGCGATAAATGCCATAACTGTTGGATAGATCATCGCTATTCCCGCGCCAGATATCGCAAAGAAAATCGCAAGTCGTTCTCCCCCTGCAAGCGCAACGAACGTACATACTCCCGAGAAAGCCGAGAACAGAATCAGTGACAATACAAATCCGATTCGGTCCGTCAATGGACCAAGCAGCAGGCGTCCCAGCGAGAAACTGAGGAAGAACGCAGACAGAAGCCCAGATGCTTTGACCGTATCCCACGTATAGGCTTTCTCCAGAAAGTTAACGAGCCAACCCCCAACCGCCAGTTCCGATACCACGCCAAAAGAAAGAATGAGCACCATCAGCCAAAGGGCAGGATCACGTGTTAACGTCTTGAGTGAAGTCCGATCTTCATGAGGAAGATCGTCCCCCGGGAATTTGCTGCGCAGCGCCGCAATAATCGGCAGCAGACAGAGTGACAGCATCACCAGATACATGCCGCGCCAGTCCAGTTCGTGTCCAAACACGCGCAAAGACATCACACCCGTCGCCAGCAAAGGTGCTACCGTTGAACTCAGCCCATAGAAGAAATGAGACAGGTTCATCATCGTACCTGTGTTTTTCACAAAGATCCGCGCACCCAGAATCGCCAAAGCAATCTCCAGCATACCGTTACCGATGTACATGAAGAAGTACGATGAAGCAAAGAGTGGATAGTTATGAGACATGTAAATGAACACACCCGATAAGATCATCGATGCAAACGAAATGATGCTAACCGCCTTGATGCCCCATTTGCGAACCAGAATAGCCGTGAAGGAGCAGGCGATCAGGTACCCCAGTGCGTTCAGGGACAATAACGTCCCGAGCTGTTTCTCATCCAGATTGAAGTCGAATTGAATGCGCGGAATGGCCGGCCCCTTAATATTTTCCGATATGCCAAATACGATAAATCCCAGAAAGATTGTTGCCAGCTGCATGGCGTACAGCTTGTTGAACTTTCGTTTGTTCCCTTGCGTACCTGCTTGCTGATTCAAAATAAGTTCCTCCAGTGTGTTCAGGAAAATGATTGCACGTTATAACTACGATTGCAGTACCATCTTCCGACCGCTGTTATCCCTGTATTTTTTTGAATTGTTCCTAAAGGTGAAAATACAGTGATAAAGGCGTTCTTCAGATTGGTTCTGCCCTCTACGTTATCGTGTCAATAATTTGTACATTTGAGGCAGGAAACATGGTTAAGCTTTATTCCTAAAAATAGAATACTCGTAAAAGCTCCTTTTTCCTTTACCACTGCTTCTCAACCACCTGAATGCGGTAGGTCAGGCTCTCCAGCGTCACCGCGACCAGCCCAGTCACATATTCGCGGCGCGTGTCTCTTTGGATGATCAACTCCGGCATATGCTCCTGTGGAATTAGATGATTCAGACAACCTTGCGTCAGTCCATCCCGCATAGCTGGGTCCATTGTATCACCTGTAACCACAATCGTAGCGGGGTTAATGATCGCGATGATGGATACAAGCGTCTTTGTGACGAGTTCCTGCAACCCTTCCGTCGTTTTCAACATTCGCAGTTGCTCTTCTCGTGACACGCCAAAAGGTAAAAAGGACACCTCGCCCCCAAATTGCGTATTCCCTGTCAGCGGACGACCATCAATGATAAAACCTGCACCCGGAAAATGGTTCTCCGGAAAAGTCACCACCGCAAAGTTCTTCTCTTCCTCAAATTGCTGCTGGTTGTACAGACCGTAAACGGTCAGGTTCATGTCGTTGCCAATGACCACTTCCACGTCTTCATATTGCTCCTTAAGCCTTGGCCCGAGTGGCTGATACATCAGCTCCGGTACGTCGCAAATGCCAATCACGCCGTTGTGCGCCACACCAGGTATACCGATACCAATCGCCTGCACATTGTGGTGTTGTTCAATCAGATTTGCAATTAGATCCTCTACCACCGTTACATTAATCTCATCCAAAAAGAGTGTCTGTTCATCCGCCATCTCTCCGTTCAGATTGGCATATGTATGTGTGATCGAGTGAATGCCACCCTCTGTTCGAATAATCAGGCACAGTACGCTTGCGTAGTCCGCATTGAACTGATACCGACTCGCAGGTCTTCCCCCACTCGATTCATCCGGGCCCAGATCGATAATTTCACCCGTTTGGAGTAATTCGTTAAGGATCGTGCCGCATGTTGCGACGCTGAGTTTTGTCAGGTTCGCAATCGAAGCCTTCGTGCCTACTCCCATGGATCGGAGCGTGTTCTTCACCAGTTCGACATTAATGCGCTTCACCTGTTGGGTGTTGTGTGATGTAGGTAACATGGTTAGTTATATGCCTCCTTTCGTTCATTTCGAACCATTCAATGAAAGTTTTTAAAAGTATTTTAATAATTGAAGTTTAGGGGGATTTGTGGGGAAAGTCAATGCTTAATTGGGAGCAAAAATCGTTTGGACGGGAAGGTAAAAAGAAAGTGCAAGATCATCTTGTATGATCCTGCGCTGTCCTTTTGTTAAGGTGATTTTATGTAGACTGGCTCATTTGATTTGCCAAGATGCTCTTCTCCAGTCGAACTTCAAATAACTTTCGGTTCAGATCCTGTTCCATGGCATGAAGGTGATACGCTGCTTGTTTCACGGTATCCATCTCTAGCACACCTGCCTGCTTTGCGATGATGTCCATGGCGTCTAATATGAGTTTGTTACATGTGACCAGTTGGTTAACGTAGTCGTCTTCCTGTTCAATGTGTTGTGCGTACTGTGAACTCAGGTCTTCGCTGTTGGTACTTGTCATGTCACCACTCCTTTGTTAAGGAGAGGGTAACATCTCACTAGAAAAGATGTGGTACGTGAGAACGTACCATTGTATTCCTACTCACATCATTGTTTATTAAAAGTAATCATCTATTTGACTGAATTTATAGTAATTTTTAAGCTTTGCATGTGTAGCAGGTAGCATCAAGATTTTTGTGTAAATGAAAACTTTGACGTTGCCAGAAGCAAATGCGGCTTTATAAAGTATTATTATTTTAGATTTCCAACATAAAACAATCATTAATTCAATTTTTTATATACATATTTGAAACATTTCAATAAATTCCACTGTCTAATTATTGGAAAGAACATAAATTTTGATTGGAGGTTAGCTTTATGAATAAAAAATTAGTTTTTTCAACAGTCATACTCTCTTTAATGACAGGTGGAATGATTTACTCAGGTACACTTGATCAAAGGAATTCAGGGACAGTCGTTAATGGGGATGCTCAGACTTCAGGACCTATTAATATTCAAGAAACGAATGAAAAGAAAACCTTCAGAGGTCAACTAGAGGTATTTCCCTTCGAGGATGGGGTTAAACAAGCCGATTTAATTGTCAAAGTAGTATTACGTGAAAACCTTGGTGAACTTACCGAACCTGTCCCTAAAAGTATATTTAATGCTCAAATTCTAAGTACTCAAAAAAGTGACCCTACACTAGTATCAGAAACTATTAGTATCATGCAACAAGGTAATAATGAAGTCTTGTTTAATGATAATCCGTTATTCCAAGAAAATGAAGAATATATTCTATTCTTGAAAAAAGCTGTTGGTTCTGTGGCAAAAGAATATCCAAACCTTTATTGGATACTGGGTGAAGAGACTAATATGTATAAAAATATTAGAAATAACAATGTTGAAAAATTAGGTTATATTGACAAAGAACTTTATGATATTGAGAATAACCATACTTTAAATCTCAATGAAACGACTAACACCCAAGTGCTCAACGAAGAAGAATTCATTAAGAAAATAGAATCAGTAACTAAGTAGTTATTAACAATGAGAAAGAAATGGGGTATAGATTATGAGAAAATTCCTAGTAAAATTGTCAGTATCATCTCTTCTTTTATCAACTCTTGTTCCTATAAATGCATATGCACATAAGTCTCCTAATACTTGTCACCAGAATGGAGAATCTTCTGGATACTCTGTTGATTGTAACAATCATCAAGGTTCTTCAAATTTCACTTATAATCTCCAAAATGTTGACTCAACATACGCTGGATATGTCAGTAACGGAGCCTCAAGGTGGGATACTACTGGTGTAGTTAATATTACAAAAACTAATACTGAGTCTACTAACGGAAGAGTTATTAAATACGCTGATCCGAACACGAGTACCATTGCTTACTTTGGTAATTATTATTCTGACGTTAACGGAAATTTATATGCTTGGACTCTAGGAATGAACACATCAATTATGTCTTCTAGGACAGTTGCCAAAAATCCCTAAGCAGCCTTGGTTCAATATTCGACTGAACTATGGATGCTTAATTTTTCTTGTATTCGAGTCCGACAAAATAAATAATATCCACTTGGCTACAACTTAGATAGCATATTTGTTACATTATTATTGGCATTCCCTCCCCCATTTGACACCCACCCTCAAAAAGGTCTATCCTAATAACGAACCAACCATTCACTATTAAGGAGTCGTTCCCGATGGTGCAAGCCAAGAAAGACGAAGTCAGGAAAGAGATTGAATACGCAGCGCTCAAGGTCTTTTTTGAAAAAGGCTATGTGGGTGCCAAGATGAGCGATATCGCGGATGAGATCAGTATTTCCGTGGGCAATATCTATACTTATTTTAAGAATAAGAAAGAATTATTCTACGCCGTTGTGCCGCCGGATCTCGTGGATTATCTAAAAAATGTGCTGGTGGAGACGATCCACTTTGATAATCAGACCTTGTTCGAGGAAACGGATAGCGAGCGAAAGTCGGCACTGTTGCAGGAACAGGTGGATGTATTACGAAAATACCGGAATCAGATTGTCATTATCTTTGAAAAGAATAAAGGCACCATCTACACCAACGCCAAGAATGAGCTTGTTGAGCTGATGATCGAAACCAAGAAGGCCTATCTGAAGAATCAATATAAACGATATGAGATCGGCACCGAGGAGAACCTGATCTTGCTGAACATTCTCGCGCACAACGTGATTGATATGAACCTGGATCTATTGAAGCGAGAGATGAGTGAGGACAGCCGGAAGCAAATCTTTGAGGCGTTGTATGTATACAGACTGTACGGTATGAAGAGTCTCAACGAATAACGCTTCATCTAATCACTTATGCCAGGTAGACAAAGCGTGCAGATCAGATCAACTTCACTTGGTTTGCACGCAAAAAAACACTAATATTAAGTCACTCTATTTTTTTGACCCAAAAATGAATTTATAATTCATTTTTAAGTTGGATATTTACCATTTACCAAACTATTTAAGTTGAACCTACATTTACACGATAACGGAGAGGACAGAAATAACCAGAGGAAACGAAGCGTTCGCCTGAAAGCTTTCTGAAAGAAAGCTACATCGGAAGCATAAGCTATCACCGGATTTTCCCTATTAAGAGGGAATCAAAAAAATCTGGGGATAACAGCGATCCGAAGGTTGTTCTGTCATCGGAGTGGCAAGTGTACATACCCTCTTTCAACTTATATAATCCCATCCACATTCTAAGGAGGAACACAACATGAACACCGCTTACGCATTGAAAAACGTCAATCTGATCCACGGCGACTCAAGCCGCAATTTGCAAGAAAATATGACCATTCTCGTCAATGAACAAGGACTTATTCAGGATATCGGCCGAGATAACGATTTGCATATCCCAAGTCACTACACAACCATCGACCTCTCAGGAAAATACGTAATGCCAGGACTGATCAATGCACACGTACACCTCTTTGCAGATGGAAAACCGTTCAGTCTCTCGGTCAGTGAAGGCTTGTTGCAGTTTGGCTATGATCGAATATTGAACACGAAGTTTGGCAGAAACGTTTTGAAAAAACGAATGAAACGCAATGCACTGACCGCACTCCATGCGGGTGTAACAACGATGCGCAGTGTGGGGGAATTCTTTTACACGGATGTCCAGCTGCGGGATGAGATTAACAACGGTGACTTTGTCGGCCCCAATCTGCTCGTCTCCGGGTTTTTCCTAAGTGTCACGGGTGGGCACGGTGCTCCATTTCTGGCTCTGGTTGGTGACTCTCCGTGGGAAGCACGAAAAAATGTACGCATTAATGTGAAACACGGCGTGGATCTGATCAAAATCTGTGTGACGGGTGGTGTGACGGATGCGAAAATAGTCGGCGAGGCTGGCCGTTTACAGATGACGGTGGACGAAGTTGCGGCGATCTGCGATGAAGCGCATAAGATTGGTTTGCGGGTGGTAGCGCATGTGGAGAGCACGGAAGGCGTACGGGTTGCGTTACAAGGTGGCGTCGATACCATTGAGCACGGTTCGGAGATGGATGACGAAATCATTCGTTTGTACAAAAATAATCCCAATGCCTTGAATGGCTACACCGCACTCATCCCCACCCTGCAAGCCGCTTATCCCTCCGCTTCACTGGATACGAGCGTAACGAAGGTAAGTGCAACGGTAAAAGAGAATTCCAGACTCGTCTACGATTCAATGCTCAAGGGCGTAATACAAGCGATCGAAAACGACATCACCATCGGGATTGGCACCGATGCCGCTATGCCTTACGTGACTCACTATGATATGTGGAGAGAGATGGACCACTACATGAGACAGGCCAACCTGAACAACAAACAGGTCATCGACATAGTGACTCGAACCAATGCAAAGATCCTCGGTGTTGACGATGTTACAGGGACGGTGGATATCGGAAAACATGCCGATCTGATTATCATGGAGCAAAATCCACTGGAACATATCGAGGCCTTGTCAGACATCTCTATGGTCATGGTCAAAGGAAATCTAATTCAAACACCATCTGTCACAAGAATCAAAGAAGTCGACGATGTTCTAAACTCAGTTTGGTAAATTCAGGGGTGAAATCATGCTTGGTATATTGTTATCCTCTATGATTATTGGGTCAACGGTATTTTTACAACCTTTTGAAAAACACCCTACAAGATGGACTTTTTCAAAGTGTCTATCTTGTAGGGTACAATTTAGTTTTTAAAAGATGATCTGTATCTCAACTTATTAGATCATCATCAAATCAGTATTCGGTAAAGTTGTCTCATAATAGTAGTCCACTGATCTGGCAGAGCTATATTATGACTATTCCGAGTTTCCAGACCACTTCTGAACTTTCACTCGTCTTACAAATACACCTAGAACAAGTCCGGCAAGGGCTACAAACATCGTGAAGAATAATGCGTTCTGCATACCAGCGGTTAACGCCAGTGTTGCATTTCCCAGCTCCGTAGGATCAGCCACACCCTTAATAAAGTCTGCGGTTCCGGTTGTCATGATACTTACTGCCATTGCAATACCGATAGCTCCTGCGATTTGTTGAAGTGTGTTCAATATAGCCGCACCATCGGGGTACATATCAGAAGGTAGCTGATTCAGACCATTTGTCTGAGCAGGCATCCATACCATCAGAATTCCGACAATTAGACAGGTATGCATGACCATAATCAAAGCAATGGACGAAGCAACCGTAATATTAGAACAGAACCATAGAGTGACTGCAACTATGATAAGACCAGGGACTACCAAAAACTTAGGTCCGAATTTGTCAAATAGTGCCCCTACGACAGGAGAAAGTACAGCTGAAATTACACTGCCTGGTAGAAGAATAAGTCCAGTCGTCAGTGCGCTTAATTCAAGAACTCGAATCATAAACATGGGAAGAATGAACATGGACGATAGAAAAACCATCATACATATGAATACCAGCAAAGTACCTATAGCAAACATAGGGTTCTGTAGAGTTCTTAAGTTCATTAGAGGTTTTTTCATGTTCAGTTGACGAATGACAAATAGGATTAATGCGATAACCCCGGCAATCAGGGGTACAATAACAACAGGGTTACTCCAACCATGATCTCCCTCTCCTGCACTACTAATACCATAAACAAGTCCACCAAAACCAATTGTCGACAAGACTAGAGAGTATATATCAATACGTGGTTTGGTTATAGGTGCTACATTTTTCATAAACGCTACGCCTGCCAACAAAGCAAGCACCAGAGCCATCAACGATACCCAGAATATCCAATTCCAGCTTAGATAATCAATTAAAAGACCTGAGATGGCTGGGCCTAAAGCAGGTCCCGCTGTGAACACAAGACTGACTAGTCCCATCGCTTTTCCGCGTTTCTCGGCTGGGAATATAATAAGAGCCGTATTAAGCATCAATGGGAATAATAGCCCTGCTCCAGCTGCTTGAAGTATCCTCCCTAATAGCAAGATATCAAAACTTCCCGCCATAGCACCAATTGCAGATCCTACGATAGACATACTGACTGATGTCAGGAAAAGTTGACGTGTTGAAAACCATTGTATCAATAGTCCAGAAAGAGGAACTAGAATTCCCAGTGTAAGTAAGTAACCACTTGTTAACCATTGAACTTTAGCTTCCGTAATCGCGAACTGATTAATAATATCACTTATAGCAATATTAATTGCCGTTTCATTAAAAGTACCTATGATACCAGCAAGCATCAATGCAAACATAATAGGGAAAACCTTAACATTTGGAACTTTTTGATTTTCAGAAATAGTACCTGATTGCAAAACCTTCACTCCTCAGTGTCTTTCAAATTTTTGATTCATGTTAGAAATTAAGTAGAACAAAATACCTCTGTCTGCATATGTTAACCAGAACTGCAATAGCAGGAAAGGCATTGTGTTTTGCTCATATATAAACCTCCTTTTGGAAAGTTATCTGATTCTCGTTCAAAATCTGCAGGAGAACTTTCAACTTTTTGATCATAACATACGCCTGTCAAGGCCCCCCCTGAACCAAAGAGAAAGTCAACCCCCCTTTTTTTTTAGATTCACAAAAAAACGAAACGATGTGCTACTTTCTTACGATATTTATTTTTTTACAATTACCTATGTTCCCAGAGATTCAGCGATGTTTAAACTTAGTCTGTCGCGTCTGACCTGAAACCAAAAAGGTGTATTCAGATAATATGAGCAAGTTGCGAAGTCAGTTATTTTGGTTTGAAGTTTCTTCAAAAAAAATTGGCGACCTCTCCCCGATTGAATTCTAGGGAAAAAGTCGCCGCTTAGTGAAAATCTTTTTAATTGTCTCTACGTGATGGGGCTATGATCAGTGATGTACTTATTTATTAGCACTTTTACGATAATTTTGCTTCTCACTCATATTTGAATTTTTTGGGCCTTTCTTTCGAGACTCCTTAGCTAACTCATCTTGCAAATCAAAATCTATGCGATTAAAAGGATTCACTCTAAAAGGTCGTGATATTTCTACAATTTTTCTCAGAGCTTGCTGTAAATGCTCTTCATTGATATGATCATCACCTTTCTTAGAAGCAATAATTTTAGATATTTCAAAAGGGTCTTCCGCCTTATCTCCAAGATCTACATCAAAGTTCGATACTTCTCTTTCAGAGATGGATTCAGTAATACATTCGGTCTGAATCTTTTTACCTAATAACATTACCAAGTTGGCTATCCATCTCATTGGAAATTTGACCTAGCAATAACAACTCCAGCGAATTGTTGATCGAGATATCGATTCTTGTAGAAATGATGCTTTAATTCAGTCCATTCCCGTTACTAGTCATTATTCTCAAAGTTTTCCCATCTATTATGAAAATATTTTCACTAATTGTAACAACTCACAGTTATTTATTCCGATCTTTCTGCTGAAGCTTCAGATATTTGCTTCAATTAAATATGCTTTATCTTTAGGATTCAATAATTCAGGCATTATGCTTTGAGAAGGCGGAATATCTTCAACAGGTTCTCCATCCAAAAATAATTCAAGTGCTTCTTTCGCCATCAATAATGCTTCATCAATTGGTTCGCCACAGGTGATACATCCAGGCAGATCAGGAAATGTAACATTAATGCCATCCTCAGCAAAATTAAAAATTGCGTAGTATTGGTAAGTTCGAATCATATGGGACACTCTCCTGTTATCTATACTTTTAGCAAAAACAGCAAAAAGCCTTTCGGATTATATCTGAAAGGCTTTCACTCGTTTTAACTCTTAATTTCCCTCAAATATATTGTTATAAGATTAATCATTCAACCCTTTGCCCTCCAGGATCGGCTGCATATACTTCTCGATTCGTGACACTTTTGTTTTGGATTGCTTCGGTTGTGAAAAATAATAGAGATATGCCCGCTGACGTCCGGGTGTCAGTGCTTCAAATGCATCTCGGAAAGCAGGATTCTCATCGAATTGCTGCTGAAGTTCCTCAGGAACGCTATATTCGGTAGTCTTTTTCATTTCCACCTGCAATCCTGCCTGTTCCACTTCAATCGCTTGCTGGATATAGGCTCTGATCCTAGCCTCCTGCTCCACAATCTGCTCCAGACTGGTGAAGCGAAGCTGGCGTTCTGCCTGTACATTCTCCGTTTGCTGGACCAAAATGCCGTGTGTATCCTTCAGCAGAGCACCTTTGAAGAACAGAATAGCCACGTATTCTTTGAATCCATGAATTAAAACGATGTTTTTCCCATCCAGCATGTAACAAGGATGCATCCATTTCATATCCTCTGTCAGTTCAAAATCCCGAATAATCTCTCTCAGTTTTGTGGACTCTTCCTTCCACGTTTTGAGTTTCTTTAGATAGCCGTCAACTTTGCGATTCCCACTTGTATCCGTCATGGAGAAATACCTCTCTTTATCTCATGTTCTTATAGGATCAATTGTACTGGTTTTCAGTGGATTGTACAGCGTTGCTTACAGAGCTTTTATTGACTTTTCCACTTGAATTTAAACCTTCATAACAACAAAGACCCTCCTGTTAGATGGCCTATAATTTAATTCAATCTCATCTAATAAGTTTCAATCGACAGTTCACCATACCCATAGTAAAATAATGGAATGTCTATTGCCATAATTCCAACATACGAAAGGAAGATTTAAATGAGAGAGTACACAGTCGTTCCAGGTCCAAAAAATGTTCAAGTAAACCGAGGTGATACTCAGGCTGCTGTTAATTTATTTGCTGATATCATCAATCACAAAGCACAATCCGGATGGATCTATCAATCGATGGAGTCGCTAGCTGTCACCGAGAAGCCCGGTTGTCTCCAGCAACCTGTTACAACGCATCATTATATGCTGATTTTCTACAGAGAGATTTAATAATAGTACAACAATCATGAGAAACTCAGAATCTGAGGAACTGATATTTAATAACATGCCATCCGAAGAAGAACTTATTAGACTCTTACATACACATCATGAAGAAAACGATCCTCGAAGCAGTTTCTATATAAGAACTCATGTTATTCCAGAAATTGATTGGTTGAAGTCTTTGCTTAACGTTTCACTTGCATTATTCACAGGTCTAATCATCTCTATGATCTGTTTCTATCTCTTGAATCTATTCACCCCAGTATATGCTTTGCTAAGTGCCCAGATTGTTTTCATAGCAAGTATGTTATTCATAGTTCTACGACGTGTTAGAGTGATCCTGATATGGAGTATTAGAATTCATCAACGTTTTGCCCCCATTGAAGTGAGGAACAAATGTCGTTTTGAACCAAGCTGTTCTGTGTATATGATTCAAGCTATTGAGAAATACGGGGCGATTAAAGGTCTTTCCTTGGGCATTCATCGTCTTCGCAAATGTAATATCAACGGTGGAGGATATGATTATCCATAAAGCCAAAAGGTCCATAGACAATCTATGGGCCTTTTGCTTTGGTTAACATTTCTGGCTTAAGCTAATACCGAGCAGTGCCTGTGTCTCTTCTTCCAACATGGAGGAAGCTATCATCCTGAAGTCATCAACCCCAATTTCAAAGTGACCTTTACGAAATGGAAACCCCCAATTGCGATTCCCGCGTGTAAAACTGAGTTGGTCTAACAACGTTGCGATCTTTACTTCTCGACACGGAAGATAACGAAGATCTCGGCGAAAGGGTATAAAGGATTCCGACATCTGATATTGGTATATCCTGTCGTCGGTAATTTGACCAATAGCGGTAAAAGCCTGAAGTGGCTTGCCACTTGATATATCTGTGCGTGGAGAATAGTATATCATCCAGTCACCAGGGGACATCTGTCGCAACAGCGCTGACTTGCCATGGCACAACTGCGCAAACCCTCCCTCTACGGCTACATTCACATGAGAAGCAGATACAACACCAATCCAATATCTGCTGTCCTGATTTGGTTTCATGGATACATCTCATTCCCTTCTCTCGTTTACATTTCCAGATTCGATTTCAATCGGTCTAATTGCAAAAAATGATGTCTGTAGTGCATCTCTATCAACAAAAACCACTCCTGAGCGTTTAGAGCGCCAAGCCTTGGATGACGTATTTTGTTGTTTACCGATGCTTGGTATACAAGAGGTTCTGTACTCCTCATCCGGTTCACTACCTCGTGAAGCCCATCGATCAAGGAATCCATGCTCTCAGGTGGTTGCGGGGTGTACTGCGGGGAAGCGGGTACTCTAACGGGAACGGGAGGGAATTGTCCTAATTCAAACACTTGCCTACCCAGTTCTGTTTTTTCCTCATCCGAATTTAACGTCGAATCCTCGCTGCTCAAACACTGTTCAATATTATGTAGATGCATGAAGAGCGCTGATTGAATCAAATGTACATACATCTGTCCAATGGACCATTCCTCTTCACTCTGTTTTTTATATAAGCTAGACATATCCAAATTTTTCAGTTCTGCCAAATATCGTTCTACTGCCGTTTCAAATGATTTCAATACTTCCGTTGTACTTCTCATCCTTCAACCCACTCCTCTTGATCTGTGATATATCAAAGTATAAAAAAACACTACTGACAGGTGTATGTCAGTAGTGTTTTAAGATGTTTTTGGCTACTTCCTGCATTCGGAAGCGCAAAGACTCTGGCTCCAAGACCTCGATATCTCCACCCCATCCAAGTAAATAATGCAATATTTCTTCCGGGTAGCGGACACGAAAATGAAAAACAACATCTTCCTCTCGCTCCTCAAATGCATCCATATAAAAATGAAGGGCCTCCATAACTTTGTCAGCAATTTCAGGTTTTGCTCTGATTAATACTTGTTCGTTACGATCGTCAGGAGGTCGATAACTGTTTAGATCAAAATCCGGTGGCAAAAGGAATTGATCCTCCAGCACGGAAAGTTCAGTCATCCGTGACAAACGAAAATGACGAATGTCTTGTCGCATATCACAACGTGCAATTAACATCCAATTCTCCTGAACCAGTGAGAGGCCATAGGGTGAAACCTCTCGCATGTTATACCGATTTCCATCCGTTCCTGGCATTTTTTTCAGATACATAAAGCTGATTTTACGTTGATCCAGAATAGCATTACGTATCTGGTTAAGGTATGTTTTCACCCGCGCTCGGGTTAAAGGTTCAACCGTATGAAGCAGTCGCATCGTTTCCCGTACACGTATTGATTCATTACGAACGGATTCTGGTAAGATCGCTTCAATTTTGCGTTGAGCCGACTTAGCCTCCATCGCGTATTCTGTATCCAATCTCTGTTCGATAAAATCAGCTCCCATGAGCAGGGATACGGCTTCTTCTGCGGTGAAGCTTACCGGGGGCAGAAAATATCCTTCCATGAGGGAATACCCCTGACCCGGAGCTCCCATAATCGGAACACCAGCCTCACTTAATGCCTGAATATCTCGATATATGGTACGTACACTTGTCTCGAATTGAGCAGCTAAATCTTCTGCTCTTAACATCTTTCTTCGCTGCAATTCAAGCGTAATCGCAAGTTGCCGCTCCGTTTTGTTCATTCTCTAACCCCCACCGTTTCATCATCCAATCCGTTAAACTGCCTGAGCATGGCGGTGAAACGTTCCAGTTCCTTATCATCCCATCTGGATATACGGTTATAAAAAGCTGACTCCTTCTCCTTGAGCGCACCAACCGTCGATTGTTGACCAAGTTCCGTAAGAGATAGTAACACCCCGCGCCGATCCTTGGGGTCTTGCTCTTTGCTAACATATCCCGACTTTTCAAGTTGTTTGATTAATCGGCTGACCGAGCTGCGGTCCATTGCATTCGCTTCTGCCAAAGCCGCGGCACTTGTTGGGCCATAGGAGTAGAGCCACCGTACCAGTTGAAAAGCGGCAGGTTGCAGGTTCGCATCAAAACGCTCGGCAGATCGAACGTTAAGCGCATGCGATGCACTGATCAGTGCATGAATCTGCTCACCCAGCGCTAGCTCGAGGGTTGCTCTATCTTTGGTTTTGACTGGATTTTCACTCATTATTGTTAACTCCCTCTCCCTGAAACATGAAAGTAGACTTCCGGAAATATAGTTGACAAATATCAATTAATATTTATAGTTGATTTATGTCCATTATATAATTCCGAATCTATTCGTGTCAAAAGGAGATCTTCTTATGCAAACTAAACATCCCATTATTGTAATTACCGGAGCAACAAGCGGTTTAGGGCAGCTTGCAGCCATGGAACTCGCCAAACGCGGGGCACATCTTATACTTACAGCCCGAAGCAAGGAACGTGCCGAGGCTACCAGGTACAAAATCAAGGAGATCATGTCTTCTGCCAAAATCGAATTATTCTATGGAGACTTATCCTTACTGAGTGATGTAAAACGTATTGGGTTAGAGATTGCAGCCGCTTATCCGCGTATAGACGTACTTTTGAATAATGCCGGACTTCATGCTTTTGAACAGAGAGTCACGTCCGAAGGATATGCCGAGATGATTACCGTCAACTATTTGGCACCTTGGCTGTTAACGCACACCTTGCAATCTTCCCTGATTCAGTCGGGCCATGCCCGTGTCGTCAATGTTGCATCTGAAGCTTCGCGGAATCACGGCACTCTGGTGTTGCCAGATGACTTAACGGATATCACTCCTTTTACTGCACGTGGTTCCTCTCCAATCTATGGCAAAACCAAACTGCTCAATATTATGTTTACTGGTGAACTAGCCAGACAATGGCGTGGAACCGGAATTCGCGTAAATGCCTTGAATCCTGGCTTTAATGTTACGGGTCTTGGACGAGAGCTATGGTTTGCAAGTGTGTTTGAACGCATGTTAACCTTTTTGCATATCGGCGACCCGCGCCGGGGTGCGGATATCATTACTAGGTTGGCTGTGGATTCGAAGTATGGCGAGGTATCAGGAGGATATTTTAATGTGGGAACTGGAGCATCTATTGTTCCTATACATCCTGGCGGAGATGAGGGCATGCAAAACAGACTGTGGATCGTTACGAAACAACTGATGAAAGATCACGGCATACTGGATTAATTGAACAAGAACAGGGGTGTTCCATAAGCCATAAACACAGCTAGGAACACCCCCTCCTTTTTTCAGTAACTTAGATTGTCGCAAATACCTTGTCAAAACCTGCTTTCGACTTAGCCAATATTTCACTCAAACTTAGATTCGATGCCGGTGCCAGTACTTCCTGAGCCACCACACCATTGTAACCAATCGCCTGCAGGTTTCTCAGAAATCCACCCAGATCAATGACCCCTTCGCCGGTGTACAAACGCTCATAATCCAGCAATTCTTCAACGGGTAGATCATAAGCATCATTAATATGAACATGAACAACCTGTTCTTTCTTCAGCTTCAACAGATCTTCCATCGGTAAACCATTTGTATGCCAGTGATAGGAATCTACGAGTAAACCTGCGTTAGGCGCATGGATCGTCTCGATCCAGTCCAGCGTATCTTCCACACGCCAGATAAATGGATTTTTCCATTGCGTCCGCAAATGATGGCAACCCACAAACTCCAGACCCAACTTAATCCCGTAAGCATCCAAGATATCTGCACAGAGTCTCAAGCGTTTCGTAGCCGCCGCCATAAATTGCGCTGCCGGTTGATCCGTTGAGGGTAAAATATACGTGCAACAGCTGTAACAGTCCAGCGAAGCAGAAGCTTCTGCCATAGCGACCAACGATTGCAACCCCTCACGGAACTGTTCATCTGTCGTCCGCCACTCCACCGTCAGACCCGATGAACCGATGATCACCTTATTGCTTTCCAGCAGATGTTGTGCCTGTTCTTTGCCATACGTTTCAATCAATGAGAGCGGATTCAAATCTACAGATCCGAATCCGTGCTTGGCCGCATCTATGATATATTGTTCATCAGACTCGATATTGCCCAGTCCCGCATTCGTTAACCCTCTAATCATCCCAATCTCCTCCTGTGACTCGTCTGGAATTGCAACTTGTGTATCATTTTCTTTATCATTTTATAATAGCAGTACTCTCCGAAAAAGAAACCATCAAAAAAGAGCCGCAACAACGTTACCTTAACGTCATTACCGCTCTATCTTTTCTATCTCACGCTCTCTAATGTATACCGGTTACGTGGAATCTCAAGACCCAGATTCTCCCTTAGCGTCTCATGTTCATACTCCGTACGGAACAGCCCTCGTTCTTGCAGAACTGGAACAACTAACTCCACGAAATCTTCCAAGCCATTGGGTACCACGGTACGAACATTGAATCCGTCTGCCGCTTCGCCTTCAAACCATTCCTGAATCCGATCTGCGATCTGATCCGGTGTACCAATGAACGATGTACGCGGGGTAGATGCCAGCAATGCCACTTGGCGCAAGGTCAGCCCCTGTTCTCTTGCCTGCTGCTTGATCTTGTCTGTTGTACTGCGGAAGCTGTTGCTGCCAATCTCCCCAATCTCGGGGAAAGGTTCGTCCAGCGCGTGCTGGGAGAAGTCATAATGATCGAAGTAACGTCCCAGATAATTCAACGCCTGATCAATATTCACCAGTTCGGCAATTTCCTGATATTTCTGCTCAGCCTCTTCCGCTGTTCTACCCACAATCGGGCCGATGCCCGGGAAGATCAGGATATTCTCTGCCTTGCGTCCATAAGCCACCGCTCTTGCTTTCACATCGCGGTAGAACTCCCTTGCTTCCTCCAGCGTCTCATGTCCTGTGTAGACGGCATCCGCCGATCGGGTGGCCAGATCTTTACCAGATTCAGATGAGCCCGCCTGGAAAATGACCGGATGCCCCTGCTTCGAACGCCCTACATTAAGCGGACCCTGTACCGAGAAGTGCGTTCCTTTGTGATTCAGCGTATGTAACTTGGCAGGATCGAAAAATACGCCCTGCTCTTTGTCTCCGATAAAGGCATCGTCCTCCCAGGAATCCCATAAGCCTTTGACCACATTCAAATGTTCTTCCGCAATTTCGTAGCGTAGCGCATGGTTCGGATGTTCGCCTTTGCCAAAGTTCAGTGCCGAACCTTCCAGAGGTGAAGTAACCACATTCCATCCTGCTCTCCCACCGCTTAATTGATCCAACGAGGCAAATTGCCGCGCAACCGTGAAGGGTTCACTATAGGAAGTAGACAATGTAGCAACCAGCCCGATGTGGGAAGTTGCCCCGGCGAGTGCGGACAGAAGTGTCAATGGTTCGAAGCGATTGAGAAAATGAGGATTGGACTTCTCGTTGATGAAGAGACCATCTGCAATAAAAAGCAGATCGAACTTCCCTTTCTCCGCGATACGTGCCTGCTTCTGGTAGAATCCCAGACTAACACTCGCGTTAACGGGAATGTCGGGGTGACGCCAAAAGGAAATGCTGTTCCCTACGCCGTTCAGATTGGCTCCCAGTTTCAATCGTCGTTGTGACATATATATTCCTCCCCATTTCATTGTGAGTGTTCACTTCTTCATATTCGTACTACCTGAGTCTACTGCCATCCGCAATTCGGTTTTATCCGCCTTCTTCACATCACTAACTCTGACTGCCCAAGCCGCTCCAAGCAATACAATTCCTGTGAAGAGAAAAATAAACGGAATGCCGATCCATCCACCGAGAAAACCACCGATTAACGGTCCAAGCACAATACCGAACTGACTCGCCGTCTGACTCAGACTGACAGCCCTCCCACGAAAGTCGTGATCAGCATATTTGATGATCAGCGCATTAAGTGCCGGATAGACTGCGGCAAAGAACAAACCATAAACAAATCGCAGGCTGCCAAAATAAATCAGATTCGTTGCTGTCATTTGAAGCAGACTGCCAATTCCACCGCCAATCAGACCAATAAACAGTGTTTTCTCGTATCCGATCCTTCCACCAATCTTGCCCCAGCGCGGCCCCATAATGACGGTTGCCACACCAATCGCTGAGAAGACAATCCCTGCACTGAGTGTTGCACTGCCAACATCTCCGCCAATCTGGACCACATAGAGCGTCAGCACCGGTTCGATGATGAGCACGGAGGTCGAAACTAGCAGAATCAAACCGTAGATTCGCATCAAACCCGGCGTGGAAGCCGCTCTTTTCAAATCCCCTATGATCTTCGTTGGAACGATCGTCCGAGCTTGTCGTGACTCCTTAACACCGAGGACCATCAGTGCCGCGAGTAACGTAATCACGGCCGATGCAATGAAACATCCCCGCAGTCCGATCCAGTGACTTAGCACACCTCCAGCAAGAGGACCAAGAATCCCGCCCGCAGCGCTGGCCGTGGAGATCACGCCAAGTGCATAACCCACCTGTTTCTCCGGAGTATTGGTGCCAATCAGTGTAATCGAGGCGGGATGAAAACCAGCCATGAGTCCCTGAAAGACCCTCACCGCGATAAACGTATACGGATCGTACACAAAAAAGTTAGCGAGATGTGCAATGCCTAGCCCTACACCAGAACGGACCAGCATCAGTTTGCTGCCATATCGATCAGCCAGTGATCCCCAGAAGGGTGCGCATAATCCACTGATCAGAAAGCTGATGGAGATGGAAATACCGGACCAGGCTTCCAGACCGGTATGGATACCAAGATCATTTTGCAGGAATATAGGAAAGAACGGAACGGATAGCGAGTACGCCATATGATTAAAAAACAGGCCGAACCACAGAATATACAGATTTCTCTTCCATTGTGGCATCTTGGCATTCTCCATACTATATAATTCCTATATAAAAAGTAGGTTATTATCCATGTTAGAATACGACCACTGGAAAGTATAATAGAAAAGTTCAATAGACCCATTCAAGAATTAAATGAATGGGTCTATCTTATCGGCGATACATCGTATTGGTTATTGTCCTAACTGTGATTGATACTCGTATTCGAATACATGTTTCATAATAGCCAATTCCATATTTTTCAATTCAATGATTTTATCAAGCATGACATCATACTTTTTGTATACACCCTGCTCCATGATGAATTCATTCATATACATGACCAGATTACGGAGTTTCAAAGCTTCGCTTACCAGTTCTTCCAATCGGATTTTTAACGAAGGATCGGGGAGAAAGTCAAGTATGGCTTGAGCAAGCAGTTGTTTATGTTCGTAAAGCAGGTGAAAAGGATGTATAGCAAACGGCTGATTTTGCATCCCTTTCTTCTGCATCCCCAGCATCTTAATCATCTTATCGTATATTTCACTTCCAAGATAACGGTGATCCTTTCTCAGAATACTGCGAACTTGATTAGTCTCTCCTACGTATTCTTTCAAAATATTCATTAGATCCTCTTTGGAGAACTGGAGAACCGTTTCATAATAATATTCACTGGGTTCCTTATACTCATCTGTCTTTTCAATGGCCCATATTCCGTTTAGGTAATCCGTAGACCATTCAGCATCGAAATTCGAATCTTGAATAACAGTGATCTCATCATAGGGAAGCCATTTCTCACCGTAGAATCCATCCCAAAAATCATGGCACAGAAACTCTTTACGATCCGAATCGAATCCAGAGATGAATACCTCATGCTTACCACCGCCAGGAATATTTCTCAGGAAATAAATATAATTATTCTTTTGAATTAGTTCCACTAAAAAATCTTGCAGTTCCCACTGTTTTAAAATCATATCTCTATCGTACACCCTTGTAATCAACATAGGGCATGTCGACATTTTGAATTTATGCCAAGGATAATATTGTGAACAGACGTCCAATCCATAGCCCCCTTCATCATTGTGACTTAGGATGACCAATAGAAAATTATGATAAATCCAGCTACGTGAACGCTTGTCCAAATCTAGCATGGAAAAGAGACTCGCATGATGTGGGTAGGTAGTCATTAGAGGCTCGTTCATTTGCAATTTTTTAATCATGACTGATCTCCAATCCTGAGCAATTTATTAAGTTATGCTTCTCCAGTTCATGAATGGCTTCCAGCTTGCTTGTGAATTTTCTCCACTGATTATGTGTCATATTCTCCCGATATACCGCCTTCGCCAGCACGTTACGTAACTCCCTCCAATGATCCTGTATTGCCTGAGCAGCAGAAACAAGATCGGTATGATGTTCATATAACCGTTGCATACGATAGGTTTCGACCTTTTTGGCATTCACAATGTCTACAATGGATTGTAGAACAAGTTCAGCATAGGCCATATCAGGTGAATCTTCTTCTTCATTGAACTGATACGTCTTCTGTATGAAGGACAGAAGATGACTCATTTCCTGATTAATCTCCCCTGGTGTAACGCGTACATGATCAATAAACATGTCACGCAGTTCTCCCAACATTATATTGTTTCTTTCATGTGCGACAGTTTCACAAGCTGAAAATGCATAGAACGTGGGTACTTCTTCTTCCTCCATGAAAAGCCGTACGAATCCTTCATAAGCTTGTACAATATCATTCATAGGCATCTCCATCGGTTGATACGTGAGATTGTCCCGGTGATCATGTTCTATTACATGGAACACTTGCCGCTGGAGATCATACCCATAGATTAATAAGGAATGAGGCCAGTGGGTACGTAAATACATGTCTTTGCGCAAGGACTCGTAATAACAGTCCACTCGGATAATTACTGGGCGGTTCAAATTAACCGCCTCCATAATATCTTTTCGTACATCCTCGCTGTAGGTCTTCGTTTCATAAGTTAGCCCCATACGTTCAATTAGCTGGGCATCTGATAATACAGCTTGATACTCTAATCGGAGTATGCCCTGATGTTCATCGAATCTATAGTGCATTCGGTCGTTGATCATCACAGGCAGTACACCAATTGAATAGAGGTTTAATACGGGAAAAAGTGAATTATAGAAGCAGTTTTTGTAGAAAACATCATTAAACGGCTCTATTCCTGCGATGATAACTATTGGCCTATGGGAATGATGTAATATAAGGTGATCCGCTTCCGCTGTTGCCCCGACTTCTTCGGTAAATTGCTCCATTGCACCATCTGTCTCTCGCATATCCTGCTCTTCAAGAAGTATCTCTTTTTCAGAGTTATACTCATCCGCTTCATACCCCTTGTTTCGAAGCACTTCAGCCAGTGATTCAATGGTCTCATACCGCATCACTTCATCAGCAGTAAGCGGAATACTCTGCCTCTCCATATCCGCCTCAAGTTTGATGACATTCAGTGAATGCCCCCCAATTTCGAAGAAGCGGGCATGAACGTCAATCTCTTTCAATTGCAACAGATCCGACCACAGTTCAGCGAGCAACTGCTCTAATGCATTGCGTGGCAGTGTAGTATCTGTCCCTTCTCCCTGTAAGAGCAAAGGATCTGGAAGAGCTTTTCGATCCAATTTCCCATTGGCCGTATATGGCATATGATCCAACTTGGTGTATCTGGAGGGCAGCATATATTCAGGCAACTCTGCCAGCAAAAAAGATCGCAATTGCTCCTGATTGATACTTTGGCTCTCCGTTACTGTGTAATAGGCACATAACAGGGACTGCCCATCCTGATCTGACCGAACTGTGACCGCAGCAGCCGAGATAGCCGGGTACTGGAGCAATCTGTTCTCGATCTCCCCGAGTTCGATCCGATAACCACGTATTTTCACTTGAAAATCGGAACGACCCAGATACTCCAGATCTCCATTAGCATTGAGACGTGCGAGATCTCCCGTTTTATACATATAAGCGCCTTCATGAAAAGGGTCTTTTACAAACCTCTCGGCCGTAAGCTCAGGTCTGTTCCAATAACCTCTGGCTACTCCATCTCCTGCGATGCATAACTCTCCCGTTGCTCCGATTGGCATATGCCGATGCCGCTTATCCAGAATATAAATACGGGTATTGGCAATCGGATGACCAATCGAAATTGTCGAGGTAGGTGAAAGTTCCTTAATGCTCGACCATATTGTTGTTTCTGTGGGACCATACATATTGTAGATGCGGGCAGAGGTCATCCCCGCGACCTCCTTATACAAGGCATACGGTAGAGCTTCCCCTCCAATCATCAATATTTGAATTACGCTCCATACCGGTGAATCGACTGTAAGCCCAATCTGAAGCATTCGCAGTCGAGAAGGAGTTATTTGTATTAATTCAATGTTGTGAGTAACAATTAGATGCGCAATACGGCTTGGACTTAACTGATCCTCCTCGACCGCCATTATCAGTGTTAACCCGTTAGCGAGTGCCCCAAGCGTTTCCAGTACAAAGATATCAAAGGAGAATGTTGTGAGGGCGAGAATTCGTTTGCCAGCTTCAAAAGAAATGCTGCGGGATACACCTTCCACAAAGTTTCTTAGTGCCAGATGTTCAATCATGACCCCTTTTGGCCTGCCTGTAGATCCGGAAGTATATATCAAATAAGCCAACTGCTCCGACGAAATAACAGGCAGTGAGATATGTTGGTCATCCCAGTCTTCCATGCGAGAAATATCGATTATTTGGCCTGTATATATGAGTGAGCCGATTAGATCGGGCCTAGTTAGCAAAATCGCAGCCTGGCTATCCTCCAGCATGAACTGCAAACGATTATTTGCATATGCAGGGTCCATCGGCATGTAAGCAGCCCCCGCCTTAAGTACACCCAGCATAGCCAAGAGCATGTCTTCCGATCGCGTTAACAGAATTCCTACAACGGAACCTGACCTTACTCCCTGAGCTAACAGGTATTTCGCAAGTTGATCTGATTTGCAATCCAAGCTTCGATAGGTAAGAATATTATCTCCGCAGATCACTGCGGGAATATCCGGCTGTTGTGCAGACCAAGACTGGATCATCTGGATGATTGAACGAGCTTCAGGAAAACGTATCTCCGTATCATTCAGATGTTGAATAACCTGGTCTTCCTTGCGCGAGAGCATCTTTATATGATGTAATCCCTCATCTGGATGGGTTGTACAAATAGAGAGCACACGCATCACATGGTCTACAATCTGTTCAATAATTGCTGGAGAATATAATGCAGCATTGTAATTCATTCGTAACGCCAGCCCCACTTTAGACATTTGAAGTGAAAACACCATATCGGCTAGGGGGCCTGTTTCCTGTAAATTCTCCTGCATATTGTCCATTCGAACCACAGTGGCCACCCTTGGCGAGTCTGTCCCCTCATGACCAAGCAATTCAAGAATTTTCTCCAGCGAAAGATGGTTAAACTTTTTGGCTGTACCCACAAGGGTCCTGAGCTGAAGAACAAGCTCCTTAAAAGAACACTCTTCACCAAAATTGATGCGAATAGCACGTAGTTGACTTGAATTTGCTGCACCAGACGAAGCGGGAATACCTACAGTTATATCGTCATTGTCCAGGTAACGGTGTAACACATATGTGACACCTGCCAGAAGAAGAATAAATGCCCCTGCTTCGGTGTTCCCGGAGATACGAAAGATTTGTTCTGAAACAGGTTGAGGAAATGCAAATTGCATCTCCTCAAACACTTGCTCACCCCATGTCCCCCTCGTTTGTTCACTAGGAAACATGCTGAATTGAAGGTCCCCTGAGAGATGGTTTAGCCAATATTGCTTCTCCTCTTCGAACTTTCGGCTCGATAATAGCAAATTTTGCATGAATGCACCTGGCTCTGCTGACAATTAGCACGCCTCCCATTCTCTTTGGGATCAAGAATAATCAGATTAGGTTGAGACCTTTTTTCTTTGCCATCTTTTCTACCTTGCGCAGCATAACGATTGAGATGATTGTATACGAAATGGCAAAAAAGATGAGGATGCACCATTCCATCCAGATCGGTGCAAGGGGTACCCAATCTGTTTTGAAGCTGTAATAACGCACCATATCATACCCCCAGGTATAAGGCAGGAGATATGCGATCCAACGAACGACTGCCGGAAACTGGTCCACTGGGAAATAAGCACCTGCTACAAATTCAAACATGATAAACAAAATACCCACAATGGATGAGACCTGGCGGTACAGAATCCCCAGTAGTGCAATCATGACGCCAAGCGCCATTAATGCAACGATGACCACAAGACAGGTGACTAGAATCATCATGGATTCAGCAAAGTTGAGACCTGCGTACAGAACAAGCAGGATATACATCGGTATGAACACAATGACATTCATTAATGCACTGGCTACAACCGTCCCCACATAATACGCATAACGAGAGATTGGATTGCAGTACAGATACTCCAAAGTGCCGTTATGGAGATCATTCGTCACGGCACCGAGCGGAGCGTTTAACGCTACTCCGTAGAACAGCCATACAAGGATTGCACCCAGGTAAAAGATAAACAGGTTATCTCCTTGAAGTACATTCTCTCCCTCGTATACAACAAACGTGGACATCAGCAGGAAAAAGAGTACTCGTAGACCCAACTGTAGGAAGTTACCGAAGAAGTTGGGCAGATACCTTACAGCAATCTGCAATTCCTTCACGGTTGTTGCCCACACGACGGTGAAAAATCCGGTAGGTTTACCTATGGCTTGCAGCTTTAGCGTTTCCTGACCTGTCCCGGTTTTAGCGTATTCGATACTCACTGTTCTCTGCCTCCTGCCAATGTGTACTCTAAATTCTCATCAGACTTCACATAGAGCTGAACAAACAAATCTTCAAGTGTTAGTTGTCTATGCTGAATGGTCGTATGGATATTGCCTTCTTTTAATTCACTAATCACCGCGCCCATCCCGTCGTACAGGTTCGTGATTCCGAAGGAAACCGTGTCTTCCTCCTCACGAATAATAGTGGAAGTTACCTCCGGCAGAGCAGTGATTCGCTCCTGAATGGAAGGGGGCAAGTCTGCTCTGGGAATGTCGATGAATTCGACTGCGCCCAGATTGGATTTTAGTTCGGCAATTGTACCTGTTTTAAGGAGCGTTCCTTTGCGCATCAGGGACACACGGTCCGTCATGTCCTCTACCTCAGTCAGAATGTGAGAGGTCAGAATAATGGATTTCCCCTCATCTCGCACATAACTTTTAATGAACTCACGTACACGTCTGGAGATCACGGGGTCCAGGCCCTTGGTCGGTTCATCCAGATATATCACTTCAGGATCATGCAGCAGGGCTCGCATAATGACAACGGTTTGCTTTTGGCCTCCCGATAATTGCATAAATTGCTTGTTCAGATGTTCCGAGAAATCCAGATACGTACTTAATTTGTCAATCTGGTTAGAAATCTCTTGCTTGCTAAGTCCGGTAAGTCTTCCAAAGAATATCAAGTTCTCTCGAACAGTTAATCTCGCATAAGCTGAGCGTTCAGTATCTTGACCCACGTATCCGATTAGTCTCCTGATGATGTTCGCATCGGTATCCAAATCGTAGCCGCCGATATTGACAATTCCGGAGTCCTTGGTCAACAGAGTCGCCAGAACTTTAATAAATGTTGTTTTACCTGAACCGTTGGTGCCCAGAATTGTGTGGATCTCACCCTTGCGAAGCTCAAAGGACATGTTATCTAACGCTAGGTGTTTACCATAGGACTTCGTGACGTTCTCAGCGGATAGTACTCTCACTTGTTCTCCCCCTTTATGTATTGCCTGTATTGCTGAATTCATGGAAGGGCGAATACGCTATTGCAGCGCATTTCGCCCCTAATGTAATCACTTTACGCCGACAGCTTCGTGTACCAGATACTCCGCCAGTTCGTAGTGATGTCCAGTATCATCAATGATATGATTCATCCACTGATTTCTTTCTTTAACAGGTAACTTTTTAGTTTCAAAGATGCCCTTGAGCAGTTCCAACGCTTCTATCATTTGCTCTTTTGAGGGTTTGTCCCCCGCATTTTCAACCTGTTCCTGAATTGCCTGGATTCGTTTGTAACGCTGAACAACGCCTTGTTGATACTCTGCTTCATCCCAATTCTGGTTCGGCGTTGCCACTGCAATTGCTAAACATTTAGTTATGACTGTGGGTACTCCTTTTTTCTTCTTGCCATCCAATTGAAACATGCTGATCAATTTTTGTCGTTCCGCTTTTTCGCCAAAGCAGAGCGAATTGATATCAGGATAGTTCGTTTTTGTCAATTTATTCAATACATTTTTGGGTCCCATTTCGATGGCAAGTGTGACACCAAAACGCTCAAGGTACTGAAGAATCCGTGTCCATTGCACAGGTTTGACCATCTGATCTGTCAGCAATCCCGGAATTCGCTCCACATCACCATAAGGTTGACCTGTAACATTGGATAGTACCGGCCATTTGAACATATTGTACGAATACTTTGCCAGTTCTTGGCCGAGCCGCTCTGCATCTTCCGCCATCAGCGAACTATGAATGGGTGCACTGGACATTAGGGGAGTAACCTGACCATCGGCATCCAATACAGCTGCTTCGATCTCCTCCAGTACGTATTGATGACCAGATACGGCAGCTTGTGTTGGCGAATTATAACAGGAGACCACAGCTACACCCTGCTCGCCGCTGTATTGTTCACAGAGTTGCTCCACGATGGATGCATCAATACCGTCCATAATGGTCATTGATCCTGTGCCCCGATCAATATGAATCTGCATCATCGCACCACGCAATTTGGTGATTCGAACAGCATCGGAAAATGTCATGGCGCCTGAACATACCAATGCCGAATATTCACCCATACTGTGACCTGCGCAGAACTGTGGTCGAATCCCCACTTCTTCCATATACACTCTGAAAGCCGCTACATTCGTTGCCAGAAGAGCAGGTTGCATGTTCTCATTCTGATTCAGTTCAGATAGACTTCCTTCAAAACATAGTTTTGCCAGATCCACACCTGCAACGTCACTCGCTTCCTCATACGTTTGCTTGGCAATGCTATATTGATCATAGAAACTCTTTCCCATACCTACATACTGAGAACCTTGTCCCGGAAACAGCAGTGCTATTTTTTCCATGTCGTAACCTCCATTAATAGGGTTGGTGTATTAATTATTAATAATGTTCAGTTCCACATATGAAGGAATTTTCTGAATATAGCTCATGTCGTGTTCAAAAATGACAAGGTCCTCTTCCTGATGGATTTCTTTGAATCCGCCAAATTTATAGGTCAGATACATCATCCGATTACGATCGGTCATTTTGAATTCAGCCCGTATCTTGACCCCGGCTTCTTTCGCCTGTTCCAGGATATAATTCATGAGAATCGTGCCTACCCCTCGTGACATTACACGGCAAGACATCAGCAGCAGCTTCACGGTCCAGTACTCCTCTTCCATCTCAAGCAAAGCGAGTCCAATTTTTCCATATGCTCCATACTTGTCTTCCAGTCCTGTAATGAGAAGTTTGTGATTAGGAGATTGACTGAGTTGTTCCAGATCTTCATAGGAATAGGTATACCCTGTCGTGTTCAGTTGATGAGTCCGCACCGTCAACTCTTCAGCACGCTGCAGATCATCTCCCTTGAGGGGAGATATCGTGAATGTCATGCCAAGTGAAGCCAGAAAGTCATCTTTGGGACCTGTGAATTCATCTTCCGCCTTATTACGGATCTCATCGCTTTTGTACATTAAACGGCGAAGTTTGGAGTCCTCCGTAATAAAACGGGGATTCATCATCTCCATGTCGGGAATGTCCAGGTACTGGGCAGCATCTATGCATCGAACTTCAGCATGCTCAAACTGTACCTCTTCCAGCTCAAACATCTGATCATCCACAAAAGCAACCGTATTCGCTCCGATATTAATGGAAGTTATGATGGATTGAATCGAGCTCGACTTGGAATTCCAGTGAATCTGGGGATATAGGAAGTATTCATGAATTCCGAATTCCTCAAGCTTCTCCATGGCTGTCTGATGGTCATTTTTACTGGCGATGGATTGCAGAACCCCACGCTCGTCCAGTGTCCGAATCACATCAATAATTCCCTCTCTCAAGACAACATTCTCATCTTCCAGTAGGACACCTTCCCAGATTGTATTATCCAGATCCCAGACGAGCAGCTTCACCTTCTCTTGCTTTTGCTTGTCCATTACCGAACTTACCGATGGATCACCCATACCTGAACCCCTCCTTGGCATATTGTTCCAAATTATTGCTTCAAGACCATCAGGCAGTCTATGCTGTCTTTCGTTCAATCAGTTCATTAATCTTGTTCAACGTACGGAAGTTGCTCAGATCCATATCCTGGGTCTCAATCCGAATGTTGAATTCTTTCTCCAGAAACATCACCATCTGCATTGCAAACAGGGAATTGGCAAAACCCAATTCAAAAATATCCTCATCATCCTCAATTTCACGTTTGCGATAGAAACGACTCAGAAATGTTTTCACTTTGACTTTGGACTCCATGCACAGTCACCTCGTATAATTTATAGTCGATACCCTTACAGAATCACGTGCTCAAAGAAGCCTTGACCGCTTTTTGCGCCTAACAATCCGGCATCCACCATCTTGCGAAGCAAGGGACATACTCTGTATTTCGGGTCCTGATAACTCTCATAGAGTACATCCAATGAATGAACCACAGTATCCAAACCAATCAAATCTGCTGTGTGAAGTGGGCCCATCTTATGTCCGAAACATTTGACGAATATGTCATCCACCTCTTCCGGTGAAGCTACCTGATCCTGAACAACAAAGGCAGCTTCATTCATGAGAAGATGGGATATTCGGTTAGATACAAAACCGGGAAGATCTTGTACCAGTATGGCTTCTTTGCCCATGGTATGGAGCAGGGATCTGGTCGCTTCAATCGTTGTATCCGAAGTGTGATAACCCTGAATAGCTTCGACTACGGGCTTTAACGGGACCGGATTCATAAAATGTACACCGATGACCTTGTCAGGCCGTTTGGTGATGGAACCAACTTTTGTAATCGAAATGCATGATGTATTGACCAAATAAATACAAGAATCGGGGCAATAGTTTTCAAGCTGTGCATAGACTTCTTTTTTCACATCCCATTGCTCAGGCACGTTCTCAATAATGAAATCAGCATCGCTGAGCGAATCGTAATGTGTCGTAAACTCCACACGCGAGAGCACCATTTCCGGGTCTTCGGCCTCGGTATCCTTGTTGTAGAATCCCGAAAATCGGATATTGGTAAACAAGGCTGTTCTCGCCTGATCCAAAACTTCATCACTCACGTCGATCAAAACCACGTTGTGCCGGGACTGGGCAAGGCTCTGCGCAACCCCTTTTCCCATGACGCCTGCTCCGATTACACCAACCTTCATTCCTATCAACGCCCCTCTGTGATCTGGCTAGAAATTGAAATTCACTTCTTCATCCACAGCTTCATCCGTGATATCCGTGACACGATCAACTTCAATATCATAGATCAAAGTATCCGGCTGCTCTGAAATTATCTCAAGAATTTTCACAAAATCTTTGGCGATATATTCAGCTGTGCCAGGCAAGAACAAGCTTGTATTATATTCCAGAATAAACTCGATCGTACCGTCCCGCTCAATCGCATCCAGTGCCAGATCAAACCTTGAAACTCCACTGTCATAATCGATTAATGTGCCTTTGAAATCCTCAATCTCTCCGGTGTACATCCCAACATTTTGCAGTGCAAAATACACATCAAACAGCGGATTTCTGCTCGGATCACGTGTACTATTCACAAGCTGTACAATTCGGTCGAATTGACAGTCCTGATGTGCAAAAGCCGATAACGTACGCTGCTTCACGTCCAGAAGTAACTCCCTGAATGAGTCATCGGGCACAGGTTCGTTTCTCAGGACAATTGTATTCACAAACATGCCAATCGTGGCATCAAAGTTACCCTGTTGGCGACCCGTAACAGGCGAACCGATGAGTATATCACTCTGGTTCGTGTATTTATGCAATAGGACATTTAAGGCGGATAAGAGTAACATGTATAGCGTGGTTCCTGTACGTGCTCCGAGCTTGCCTATACGTGCAGTGAGTGCTTCGTCAGCATAAAAAGTCATTTTGGCTCCATCATAGGTTTTTCGATCAGGTCGTGAAAAGTCTGTTGGAAGTTGCAGTGTCGGCAATGGTCCTTTCAGCGTTTCCAGCCAGAAGGCTTCCTGTGATTTAATCGAATCCGATTGCTGATACTGGTTGCTCCACTCCGAGTAATCTCTATACTGATAAGGAATATTCGGTAGAGGTGAACCACTGTACATTGACGTGATTTCGTGCATCATATTGTCCATCGACATACCATCTGTAACCAAGTGATGCACATCGAACATCAACAGATGACGACCGTCATCCAACGAACCGACAATCATGCGAATCAACGGTGCCGCTTCCAGATCAAACGGTCGGACAAACTGCTTCACTACATCTTCTACTGCTTCCGTTCCACAAATGACATCTGGCAACGTTTCGATCGAAAAATCCACGTTCTCGTGAATTCTCTGAATCGGCTCTCCTTGTTCCCAGTGAAATGATGTACGGAACGATTCATGGCGCTGAATCAGAGTGTTCATATAACCGTTCAACGTGAATGGGTCAAAATTCCCCTCCATAATCAATGCTTTGTTCAGGTTATAGCTGATGTTGTCCGGGTCCTGAGTGCAAAGGTAGAATATCCTTTTTTGAGCTGATGAAAGTGGATATTTTTCTTTGACTTCTGCATGAGGGATAGACTGTTGTCCAACTGTTGCATTCTCCACATCGACCAGAGATTGCAGGTGAACTCCCAGTCCCCAGATCGTTGGATATTGCAGCACATCCGAAGGATTAACCTGTATCCCCGTTTCCCTGTATATATCCGATGCCATCTTGAGCCCAATAATGGAATCTCCACCATATTCGTAAAAATCATCATACAGATCCATTTCTGTCAGTCCCAAATGAAGTGACCAGATCCGGGATAACATCTGTTCCATGGCTGTATATTGACCATCATTGCGGCCGTGTAATGAGACTTCTTTGTTCAGCGTTGCCTTTCTCATCTCCACTTCAGCAATCACGCTGGCACTTTGATCCTGAATCGTGTTGTATACTTCCTCCGACATCATCATTGGCATATCACCTACGTAGGCCATATATTCCGAGTCATAATTCAGTTCGCCGATGATAGATCGATGCACTTTACGCTGAAAAGCCTGGTCAAAGGCCTTTAATGCAGACTTTGTTAAAACAGACTTGAATACCATGTCATCATTTACGCCAAAATCTTTGGCCATCCCGGTCTCTTTCCAGGCCACCCAATTGATCGTTAACGTTCGTCCGCCCCTGCGATTGCGATACGCTGCATAAGCATCCAGATAACTATTCGCTGCTGAATAATCTCCTTGACCCGGAGAGCTGAATAATGTTGAAGTGGTTGAGAACAGAACAAGAAAATCAAGAGAGTCTTGGGCTGTTGCCTGATCAATATTCCAGGTTCCCTGGACTTTCGGAAGCAACACACGGTTAAAGGTCTCCGCATCCTTGGATGCAAGGAACCCCTCACCGGCTACCCCTGCACCATGAACAATGCCATCCACTTTGCCGTACTGCTCTCTGATGTTCTCCATGAGTCTTGATACTTGTTGAAGATCACCTGTATCCACGCTGTAGAGACCTACTGTGGAACCTTTGGTCTCAATCGAATGTATCCATTTAATTTTGTTGCATTGCTCCAGATCCTTGTTATCCTCCAAAATGGCTGGCCATGTTTCCCGATCAGGGAAATCCGATCTGCCTGCAAGAATCAAGGTAACGTTGTGTCTGTTGGCAAAATGTTCTGCGAATGCTCGGCCAATGCCGCCCATTCCACCAGTGATGAGATAGACCCCTTGCTCCTTAATGGTTACTTCAGAGAGCTCAGCTCCCAACAGATCTGTCTTCCTAAACTCTTCCACATATCGTTGACCCTTCCGATAAGCAGTGGAGTAGAAAACATCATCTGCATTCATTGCATTGAGCAAAATAGGAATAGCGGTGTCATCATCTATATCCATGACTTTGCATTCCAGCTGAGGATGCTCTTGTCCAATCGCTTTGCCCAGGCCAAACATCGTTGCATATTCAGGAGCAAGATGTGATTCGTGGCCGCTAACTTCGTGAACGTACTGGGATAACAGAACAATGCGCATTCGATTTCGCAATCCTGCACCTGCAATGGCTTTTGTAAGGTAAAACAAGCTATGCACACCTCGGCATAAGGCATCCTCCAGTTCCTTCGGACTCTCGGGTGCTGTATGACCATTTATGGTAAAGGTATGAATAATCTGATCTATTCTGTGGTTCTTCGTAGCCTTCAATAATTGCAGATACTGGTCCTCCGAACCATCGATCTGATAATGAACCGGAGAGATCTTCGCATATGTTGCACCAAGCGTAACTTCAATTACATGTGCTCCACGTTCAGTAAGTTCCCGGGAGAGACTGTCACATAACGGAATTGTCCCCTTCAAAAGCAAGACGGTTTGCGGATTCGGAATGAGCCGCTCAGGATTCGTTGCTTCCACCCAGCCAATGGTATAATGCATCGTTGGTTCTTCCTTCTGCACAACGGATGGTTGAACCGCAACTCGTTCGGGAATATCAATCCAGCAACGATTGCGCTCGTAAGGATACGTTGGAAGATGGAGCCGGAAGGTTTCCTCTTCTGCGTACAATCTGGACCAGTCAATATCGGCCCCCTGTGTATAAAGAATCGATATTTCCTCCAAGTGCTGATCTTCCCATCCGTGCTCGTTAATGAGCTTCAGTACCCTGTCTGCTTGCTCGTTTAATTCACGAAGTTTTTGTTCCGTCAATTCGCCAACACCCGGCTCCTTCGTCTCAGGAACCATTCGATGTTCAGATGCATAAGCAACGGGCGGTTTAATCTCGCTAAACGGGCACCCACGCAGCTTGTCCAATCGGGATACCAGCTCTTCTTTGTCTTTAAAAGGAATGGCGATACGCAACTTGTAGTGTCCTCTTCCCTGAGCAGCTGTTCCGCACAGGCTTAACAAATCCAGTTCATCGTAACTATCGAGATAATCATGATAAGCTGCGATCAATCTGGATAGAGAGTCTTTACTTTTGGCGGAAAGAGGCAAAATATAAGGTCTGCGTTCCTCTGCTTGGACAAATGTCTGCACTGGGGCCTCTTCCAGGATAACGTGACAATTGGTTCCACTAATCCCAAACGCGCTAATCCCACAACGTCGCGGTCCTTCCTCTGAATGCCACGTACGAAGACGGGTATTCACGAAGACCGGTGAATTGGAAAATTCAATCATTCGATTAGGTCGATTAAAGTACAGCGTCGGAGGAAGCTTTTTCTCACGCAACGCCATGACCGCCTTCACCAAACTAATCACTCCAGCAGCTTCCGAAGAATGCCCCAAGTTGGTCTTGATGGAACTCACCGCACAGAATTGCTTGCGATCTGTGTAGCTCGACAGTGCATCGGATATGCCCTTAATTTCAATCGGATCTCCCAATGTCGTGCCCGTGCCATGTGTTTCAATGTAGGTGATTGTCTCCGGTTCAACTCCTGCATCCTCCAGAGCAGATATGATTACCTCTGTTTGGGATGCCGGATTAGGTGCCGTGATGCCTATTGAACTGCCATCCTGATTCACAGCCCCGCCTTTAATTACAGCATGGATCGAATCATGGTCATCCAATGCCTGCTGAAGTGATTTCAGCAGTACCACTGCAACCCCTTCACCAATACCTGCTCCATCTGCTTCATCATCAAAAGCTTTGGAGCGATGGTCTGTAGACTCAATGCCAAGTTTCATATTTTCATCATCCACCGGGCACAGATTAATCTTGATCCCCCCAGCCAGTGCATAATCACATTGTCCGCTACGAATAGCTTTGCAAGCCATGTCTACAGACACCAATGAAGATGAACAGGCCGTATCAATAACCATGCTTGGGCCTTTTAGATCCAATAAATATGATATCCGGGCAGACATCATTGCTGTCAGATTACCCACCATGGAGCTTGATCCGCTCCCAGGATCAACTTCATATAAGAGACGTGCATACAGATCTCGCAAGGTTGCCGCATATCCAAGATATACGCCTGTTTTACTACCACTCAATCTGGTGCCGCCATACCCTGCATCCTCAATTGCAGTCCACGCAGCTTCAAGAAATAATCGCTGATTGGGATCCATTAGACTTGCTTCCTTGGGCGATAACCGAAAGAAACCTGCATCAAACTTGTCTATGTCTTCCAGATACGCGTTTTCGTTGTATTTCATCTGTGCCTGGTCATGACCTGTGAACGCAAAATGCTTGTCAATATCCGCTTTTCTCGATTCCGGAAACGACCGAACCAGATCCGTGCCGTTGACGAGATGCGCCCACAGCTCCTCAGGTGTGGAAGCAAGCGGCACATTCACAGCCATGCCGATAATCGCAATATCTCCATCTCGTTCCGCCGCAGTACGCTTCTTGAGATGCATCGCTGGAGAAGGACGCTGTTCCTCCTTCTTGTTTTTTCCACCGATAAATTTTGCGAGATGATGAACATTCGAGTATTCGAACAGGTCCGTAACATTAATGGCTCCTGGAAAAATTCGCTCAATCTCACTCTGAATTTTCATTAGCAGAATAGAGTCCGCACCTAGTTCAAAGAAGTTGTCGTGAATATCAATTTGATCAAAACCTAATATTTTTCTGCAACATTCGGCCACACGTTTTTCCGTATCACTAAACTCTTCGTTGAGACTTCCTGTCAGACTTACTTCTCCTGCTGGATTTGTCGCTGCACTCTTTGCTTTGTTCGCTTTTTCCTGCTTCTTTTTCTCCTTGAATAGTTCAATTTGCGCAGTCAGCACAGGAGAGAGCATCACCCCTGATTTTTCGAGTAGGAAGACTCCACCGTTCTCATAATTGAGATAACCTACAAGTGCTCTCGGTACATTATGGGATAACACCTGCTCAAACCCTTCAAGAGCCTTGCCGGTTGGCAACGTCTTAAAAATGGTATCGATTGTGAAACCACCTTCAAGGGCCATACCAGTCTCTTTCCAGGTCGTCCAGTTCACCACATGTGTCCTTCTGCCGAGCTTGTTCCGATATTCCCCGTAGGCATCCAGATAAGCATTGGCTGCAGTATAATCTCCTTGAACGGCTCCGCTAAACATCGTTGCTACCGAAGAAAACAGAATAAAGAAATCCAGATCATCCGAATGGGTAACTTCATCCAAAATACGTGTACCCATCACCTTCGGATTGAAAATGCTTTTAAACTGGTCATCCGTACGATTCATCAACAGGTCGGATCTTCCGATTCCCGCGCCATGGATAACCCCCCGGATCTTCCCATGACGTTGACGCAGCTCTTCTACAATTGGAACTACCTCTTCTTTTTTGGAAATGTCAGCGCTGTATATTTCAACGGTAGCTCCCATATTTTCAATATCAAGCACTCCCTGAATCTTTCGGCATAACGATTGATCCTGCTGTGCTTCCAAAATCGCTTCCCATGTTCTCCGGGGTGGAAAGGCAGTACGATTAATCCATGCCAGATGTACCTTGTCCCTGCCAGCCAAATATTTGGATACTTCAATCCCGATACCTCCGGCTCCACCAGACACAAGATATATCCCGTCTGAATGAAGAGCCGGAAATTGTCCATTGTTACTGTCCGACTCTGCAACAGGCTGGAGTGTACCGAATGACTGAATATACCGTTTTCCGTCTCGAATGGCGGTAAGGAAGTGATCTGTTTTTCTGAAAAGAGGCTCTGCACTCCCTTTGCTCCATAGCACATCTTCCACGTCGATAACTCGACATTGTATGTTCAGATGCTCCTTGCGTATGACCTTGGCAAGACCTTCTAGGGGTGCGAGTTCGGGTCTAAGAATCTGTTCTTTGCCTGTGACATGATGGACACATTGGGTCAAAATCACCATATCCATATCATAATCAATACCATGTCTGGTCAATGAACGAACCAGATACAGCAGGCTGTAAACGCCGCGTTCCTGTGATTCATTCAACTCCACCAGATTCTGAACAGAAGTGTCCGAAGCAAAGGTAGGTGCGTAGATGACCTGTGACCATGATTTTGAATCCAAAGCATTGACTAAAGAATCAAAATCGACCTCTTTGGAACCAATTCGAAAATCAGTATCGTTCCTCTGTTCATAGTAATCTCCCGGGCAAACCTTAATGACGTCCTTACCCGATTGTTGCAAAAGCAATGCAAGGTCAGCCCCACCTTTGTCATCAGCCGTAAAGAGTACAACTCTCTCGCTTGAATGAACTTCGTTATCCTCGTAATCTCCCTCAAGCTCATGCCACGTGAGAGAAAACAATCCGTTGTCATGGTGGACACTCTCTTCTGCTGGTCTGCTTCCCATGTCAATCCAGCATTTCTGCGAATCAAAAGGATAACCCGCCAGAGGTACGGTCTTCGTAGACTTGCCCTCATACAGACGCCACCAGTCCACGGATGCTCCTTGCACGTAAAGAGTACACAGGCGCCCCCAGTCAAATGTAGCCTCATTCATCTGGTTCAATTCTTGCCGGACCTCTTCGCTTAACGCACGAACGTTTTTCTGAGTAATATCATGTACCCCTGAAACTTCCCTATTGTCGCTGATCAGTCGGTGTTCCCCATAATGAAACCAAGGTGCTGTGAACGTATGAATGTCTCCAGATATAACCTGGGTCAGCTTAATGCGAAAATCCTCCAAATGTTCAGCCAAAATGATCACTCGGTGAGCATAATGTCCGCGACATGCATTGGCTGTTCGACACACATCCAGTAATGAATACCTGTCGGAGAAGGTAGATACTCCGTCCAGATACTGTTTCATCAGAACTTGAATTCCATGATCTGATCCCGCAGACAACGTGAATGGATGAACACCCGTATGCCCATCATGCGTAACGTTCAAAGTGGCCTGTACAGGAGCTTCTTCCAGCACTATATGACAATTCGTTCCGCTCAAACCAAATGTACTTATCCCGCATCTACGCGGATCAGCACCTCGCTCCCACTCTCTTAACCTTGTATTGACATAGACGGGTGAATTCCCGAAATCAATATTCAGGTTTGGATAATTAAAATGAAGGGAAGGCGGGAGTTTCTGATGATACAACGATAAAAGTCCTTTGATCAGACTGGCCATACCTGCTGTTTCATACAGATGCCCAACATTGGTTTTGACCGAACCAATTGCACAAAATTGCTTTTTATTCGTATATTTTCGAAAAGCACGTTCCAGCCCCTGAATCTCGATAGGGTCACCCAGATTCGTTCCTGTTCCATGGGTTTCAATATAGGCCAGAGATTCCGGGTGGATGCCTGCTCGCTTCCACGCTTCCTCGATTACTTCGGATTGAGCAACCGGATTAGGGGCCGTGATGCCCATGGACGTTCCATCCTGATTCAAAGCGATGCCTTTGATTACACCATAGATGTGATCTCCATCCTTCTGAGCCTGACGAAGCGGCTTCAAAATTACTGCAGCCACACCTTCACCCATACCGGACCCATCTGCTTCTTTATCAAAAGCTCTTGTCCGGTAGTCGGTGGATTCAATCCCAATCTTCAGAAAATCATTATCCACTGGCAAAATATCCAGCTTAACTCCTCCGGCAATCGCCATGTTGCAATCCCCGTTCATCAGCGATTTACAAGCCAGATAAACGGATACCAACGAGGACGAACAAGCCGTATCCACTACCATGGTCGGTCCTTTTAGATTAAGCAGATACGAGATGCGGGTAGGAAGCATTGACGCGATATTTCCAGTCATCGCAATAGACAACTCTTCCGGATTGGTATCCTTGATCATTTCCTTATAGTTGTTACTATTGGCAAATCCGGTAAAGACGCCGGTATTGCTTCCTGCAAGCCTTTGCCCACCGTAACCAGCATCTTCGATGGCATGCCATGCTGTTTGCAAAAATAAACGATGACAAGGGTCCATCAGACTGGCCTCTTTTGGCGAGAGACGGAAGAACTTATAATCGAATTGATCCACTTCATCCAGAAAAGCACCATCCAGATATTGAAGGAATTCGTCTGAATATCCGCTTAGTCTGAGGTACTCATCCGTTACAGATTTTCGATCAGATGGATAATCACCTATGCAATCAATCCCCTGCTCAACAATGTGCCAGTATTCCTCTGGACGATTCGCATGGGGAAATTTAAGGCTCATGCCTATGACTGCTATATCCTCTTGATGATTTGCTTCTTCCTGCTTCAGCAGATTAATGACCTGAATCCCCGTCACTTTGTCAATTTTGCCGGAGGCTATGTTTTCAACAACATGTTTGTAGACTTTCTCCACAAGCTCACTCCCCTGGCCGTATTTCATCCAAACGATGAAGAATGTCTTCGACAGATACTTCCCCGTCCTGCAACTTGTCCAGCATATGGCTTAATGAGTCATTCCAATCTCCGTCCTGCTCTTCTGATGCGGATGTTATCGGTGCAGCTTGCAGGATATGTTGCTCATTGCCTGCAATGTAATTGCTGAGTTTGTCTACGGTAGTATATTCAAACAGATCTACCAGTTTGATCTTATTGGGGAAATGCCGATCCAATAACTCATGCATCTGGCCCAACATGATCGAATCTCCCCCTAATTCGAAGAAACTGTCATAAATATTGATTTCACTGAACCCTAGTACCGAACCGAAGATTTTGGCAATCAGATCCTCAGCATCGCTATATGCTCCTTCTCCTGTCCTGCCATCCAGAGTAACTTCTGCATAACCGGTCTGGTTCTGAGTTTCAGGAAACACAGTTTTCTCATCAGTAGCCAGGGATCTCAGGTCATCAGATAGTCTCACAGCAACACTTGACATCATGCCAAGCAATTTGCTTTCACGATTGATCTCGCCGACGATTACCCGATTCAAGTTCATTCCCATCGCACGATCCAGCCATGCAATGCCCTGCTCCGTAGGAATGGCAGAGAATACGCCATCCACATTGATGCCGTAACGAACGCCCATCCCCGTATCTCGCCATGTGTTCCAATTCATAGTTAGGGTTCGTTTCCCGAGCTTGCTTCGATATGCAGCAAACGCATCCAGGTATGCATTGGCAGCAGCATAGTCCCCCTGGCCCGGAGCAGCAAACACCGAAGAGATCGTGGAGAAGAGCAGGAAGAAGTCAAGATTATCCTCAAGCGTGACCTGATCAAGCGCCCATGTTCCATGGACTTTGGGACCTATCACCGCTGAGAACTGTTCCTCCGTCTTGCGCATCAGCATGCCTTCACCAGGTACACCGGCACTGTGGACTACGCCACGAATGGGACCGCAGGTATGTCGAAGTTCATCAAATACCTCACGTAGCCTATGCAGATGCCCGATATCCACTTGATAAAAGGAACATGATGTTCCCTTCTTCTCCAAATCCGTGACGCGGTTTATCGTCTCGCACACTTCCCTGTCTCTGTTCTGATCAAGCCATTCAGTCCACTGGTCACGCGGCGGAAAAGGTGAACGGGCAAGCAAAGCAACATGTCCTGCTCCCTTGTCAGCCAAGTACTGGGCAACTTCCAGTCCAATGCCTTTCGTGCCGCCAGTAATCACGTATACACCGTCATTTTGAATTGCTGGCGCATGGCCGATCACCGTCGTATCGTTCAAAGTCTCGAACTGCTCCTCATAACGGGTACCTTCCCGGTAAGCAACAAGATACAAATCAGACTTCCGGCCGATCTCTTGTAACACATCTTCAGCAGAGACAACATCATCAACGTCCAGAAATTTGCAGGATATGCCCATCAATTCCTGACCTACAACTCGTCCCATTCCCATAAAAGGAGCTTGTTGTGGCTGAAGGACACGTTCATTACCTGTCACTTCGTTCACATAATCAGATACCAGCGTAAGACTCAGCCCGCGTTCATAACCCACATGTGCCAGCGCCTGTGTAAGATACATCAGGCTGCGAGCCCCACGTTGCTGGGTCACCTCTAATTGCTCGATACTCTCGGGAAATACTGCTTGTTCAGTCGTTGACATATGGATAATATGTGTGAATCGATACTCGGATTGAAGATCTGTTAACAAGTCCTCATACGCCTGTTTATCTGAATCAACGCCATACCATCCATCACCTGGAGTAGAATCCTTTTGAAGTCCAATCTCTACTCTTACAACCTTCCGACCCGCAGCTAGTAATCTCTCATAGATCGATGCCGAAAGAGCGGTTTTTCCTGTGAACAATAACACATCTCCAGATTCGGAGGACATCCATGATGTCCCATCGTTGGATGGCGTGTTAACCCAACGAATAACATGAAATGGTTGTTCCATACGTTCCACTTTTACAGGGGCGACGTCGGGTATGTCCAGCCAGTGTGTCTTACGCTCGAAAGCATACACCGGGAGCCGCACTTTACGAGTTGCCTGTCCGTCATTCCATAATAATGGTGGCAAATCTGCGCCCGCCGAATACAACTCACTAATTTTGACCTGCATGGATTCGTCCCTGTACAAGCCGTCCCTCCACGCTAATGACACTTCTTGAATTTCGGCGTTCAAACTTTCCTTCTGAACCAGAGTAAGATCATCCGGACGTCTAATCCCATCCGTACCTGATACCAATCGGTGTTCTCCATAACGATAGAAAACCTTGCCGGTGTCACCCAGTTCAGGCTCCCAAAAGTAGAGCCGGTTCAATTCATTCAAACGGGAAACAAGCTCCATTGTCGTATTCACTGCAAAAATTAATCGATGCGGATAATGACTGCGCCCAGCCTGGACCGTGTAACAAATATCCTGCAAATCCATTTGTAATAATTGCGGGCCATATGCAACGTACCTCGTAACAAGTTGCTGCAAGCTCTCACGTGATTTGGCTGAAAGCATGAACAACTGTGGCCCAACGTGAGGAACATGGTCAGGGAGTTCTTTATGGGTATAATCCGCCGGTGGCTCTTCCAGCACAATATGGGCATTGGTTCCGCTCATGCCAAACGCACTGACGCCAGCTCGCCGCGGATGGCCTTCAACCTCCCACTTACGAGTAACGGTGTTGACGTATATGGCAGAATCGTAAAACGGGATATTTTCATTGGGTCGATTAAAGTGAATCGTTGCAGGCAATTCCTTGTTTTTAAGTGCCAACGCTACTTTGATCAACCCGACGATTCCCGCTGCCTCAAGCAGATGACCCATATTGGCTTTGACAGATCCAATCGCACAGAAATTTCGTTTGTCGGTGAACATACGAAATGCATTCGTCAAACTGTTTACTTCAATCGGATCCCCTAAAGGTGTACCCGTCCCGTGAGCTTCCACATAACCAATGGTCGCAGGATCAATGCCAGCATCATCCCATGCCTTGCGAATCACGTCTTCCTGAGCCGCCGGATTTGGTGCTGTCATCCCGGCAGAACTGCCATCCTGATTGGATGCTGATCCCTTAATGACCGCATAGATTTGGTCGCCATCCTGTTTAGCTTTTTCGAGTGGTTTGAGCATGATTACACCAATGCCTTCGCCAAATCCCGTTCCCTCCGATTCCTCATCAAATGCACGCGTGATTCCATCCATGGATTCCATACCTATTCCCATGCGTGTATTCGTGTGATGAATCGGCATCGTATGGATTTTAATCCCACCCGCTATGGCCATTTCACACTTGCCACTACGAATCGATTGACATGCTGCATCTACAGCAACGAGCGATGATGAACAGGCTGTGTCTACGACCATCGACGGCCCTTTCAAGTCCAGCATATAAGATACTCTTCCAGAGGTAACTGCTGCTGTGTTGCCCACCATAGCGCTGGATAGCAGAGTCGGATTGGTTTCATAAATGAGTCGTGAATACATATCGCGAATATTCGGCGAGTATCCAACAAACACCCCGGTATAACTTCCACTAATGTCTTCTACACAACCGGCATCTTCAACTGCTTCCCAGCATGCCTGCAGGAAGAGACGCTGATGTGGGTCCATCAGACTTGCTTCCTTGGGAGACAAACGGAAAAAGGTACTATCGAACTTATCAATCTCATCAATATAGGACCCTTCCACAAGAGCAACGCTGCCCTCAGGAAACTGTTTATATCGAATATAGCGATCAATGGCATCCTTTCGTTCTGCAGACAATGCGGTCCTGCAATCCAATCCGTTACGAATATTGTCCCAGAATTCATCTGTGGTGTTGGCGTTAGGCAGTTTGACGGAAATACCAATAATGGCTATGTCCTGTTCCGTTCCTTTCATCGGTGTATGATGTGTCATGTTGTTGCTTCCCTGGCGTTTATCTACCAGAAAACGGGCCAGCTTATACACTGTTGCGTGCTCAAACAAGTCCGTAATCATAAGTGAACCTGGATCAAGCAGTTCCAATCTGGCATGCATTGTTTTTAACAAGAGGGAATCGGCTCCCAGTTCAAAGAAATTTTCATGGATGTTAATTTCCTCGAAACCCAATACCTGTCTGCAAACATCAGCGACACGTCGTTCTGCTTCGGTGTAATCCTCTTTTTCTTTTCCCGTTAGGATCACCTGACCCGTGCCATGTTGTGAAAGTGATCGGGTAGAAGCCCTTTCTGCTATAGACCTGGTCGTAGACTTCATTCTCTTCAATCGTTCGAGCAAATGTGGAGCAACCCGAATCCCTGAACGTTCGAGTAAACGAATGCCCCCACCATCTATGTTTAATTCCCCGATAATAACGCGGTCTACTTTTTGAGTAACAACGTCTGCGAGAGTATGGATCGCCTGTTCAGGTAAAATGGCCTTAAATATAGTATCCGCCGTAAAACCCGAACGTGCTGCCATTCCCCGCTCCCTCCAGGTCACCCAGTTAATCGCGAGTGTGTGAAGTCCCTGCTTGGTTCGTTGTGCAGCGAACGTATCCAGGTAGGCATTAGCTGCAACATAATCTCCCATAGTCAACGTGCTGAATGTTGTAGCGATAGAAGAACATAACAGCATAAAATCAGGCTGATCTTGTCGGGTAAGTTGATCAAGCAGCCATGTCCCCCTGATCTTGGGAGCCAACGTGCGCTTGACGTCATCTTCACTCTTCTGATCGGTAGACAGATCACTGCCCGTTCCTGCACAATGCACAATTCCACGTATAGAACCAGCCGTTTGTCTGATATCATCCAACGTATGGGTAAGACGCATTTCATCGGATACATCTACGCTAAAATAAGTTACCATTGCTCCAAGACTCTCCATGGCATCTATTTCACGAATAATCTGCTGAACAGCCGTCTGGTCTTTCCCATTCTTACGAAGCAGGGGCCATTGCTCTCTGTTGGGTAATTCAGTCCGTCCCAGTAGGACAATTCGTACCTTTGTCTGACCAGCCATCCATCTCCCAATCTCTGAACCTATCCCCCCTGCTCCACCCGTTATGATGTATACTCCATCTTCAACCAGTTGCCAGTCGCTATTTTCCTGAGTCTCTGTGTTCCATTCATCCAGCTGTTCAACATAACGAATCCCATTCCGATAGGCAAAATTCTCGTTGGAGATGCCTATACCACCAACCAACTCCGGAATAGATTCAAGTGAACTATGTTCATCTCTGTCAATGCACTGACACCGGATATGCGGATATTCCTTTCCTATAACCTTAGCCCAGCCGATCAAGGCAGCGTGCTCAGGATACAGTTCCACTTCGTCCCCCGTCACTTGATAAGCAGTTGTCGTAGCAATTGATATGTCTACAGGGCCAGACACCGCCCTCTGCACCAGAGATTTGACCAGTCTGAACAGACTCAGAGGACCCTCTATTTCCGCCTGAGAAAGATCCGCCAGATTATGCACCTGCATTCTGGGCGTTGAACTCAGTAGATGAATAACACGGGTTATATCATTGAAAGGCAATGCACCAAGCAGATGATCATAAACATCTTCTGAAGAAAGTTGCACTAGACCTGAGAGTCCTTCCATAACGGCAACATCTCCGTCAAATGTCACGGATACCAGCTTTCGTCCCAGATTACGCAAGGTGGTTTCAAGCCTTTCGCCTTCAAGGTCCTTATCTTTTCGCAATATCAGGGTTATCCCATCATCAATTGGCTGCTGCTCCTCATCGGGTATGGATGGTTCCAAAGAATCCGCGATCCAGCGCGTTCTATACATGCTCCGATACATGTCATCTGTCTGGCGTTGATCCATGTCCGATTTCCAGTCCAGCCAGCATATGTTCGGTTCAAACTGGTATGACGGAAGTGGAATCCTGCGCACAGACTTTTCTCTGTACAGATCTTCCCAACTCACATCGGCTCCCTGAACATACAAATCACAAATGGCCTCCAACAGCACTTCCCTCGGATGAACATGAGGTTCAGAAAGCCATACTTGGGCCTTCTGTCCAAGTAGTCTGACCTCCTGCTCCGTGATTTCCCATGTACTTCGCGTGGACTCCCCTGCACCGGCTGTTATTATCCGATGTATGCCTGTGTGTACTCCGTTTATCTCGAGATCAGGACCACCATTTACGTCTGATACAAGCTTCAATTTTCTTTCCAAATCCTTGCGATCACTGTAAGTGATCGCAAGCCTTTGAGTGTAGTGCCCTCTTCCGGTATTAGCCGAAAATGATAGATCTGCCAGCGAAAGTTCAGGATCTGAAACGAGCAAGGCCTGATACGCTTGCACCAGCTTTGTTAAGCTGGCAGCACTTTTGGCAGAGATCGTTAAAATTTGCATATCCGGGGTCACTGCGGTATCTGGCCTGTGATAACGTGGCGGCTCTTCAACTACAATGTGACTATTGGTTCCACTTAGACCAAACGCGCTGACACCACATCTGCGTGGAGCTCCTTCGGCATGCCATATTCTAGGGCGTGTGTTGAGATAGACTGGAGAATCTTCAAAGTTGATTTTTGAGTTTTGACGCTGAAAATGAAGTGTGGGTGGCATCATGCCTTCACGCATCCCCATAATGACCTTGAAAAGCGAAGCCATGCCAGCTACACAATCCAAGTGGCCCACATTTGTTTTCACTGAACCGATAGCACAGAATTGTTTCTTGTTCGTAAACTTTTGGAACGCTCTGCGAATGGCCTCAAACTCAATGGGATCTCCCATATCTGTTCCTGTACCATGTGTTTCAATATAATTAAGCGTCTCCGGGTTAATCCCCGCATTTTTCCATGCTTTCACCAGCAAATCTGTCTGTGAAGCGGTATTCGGCGCTGTGATGCCTACGGAAGTTCCATCCTGATTCACAGCACTTCCTTTGATGACTGCATAAATATGGTCTCGATCCCTGAGTGCTTTGTTCAAAGGTTTGAGTATAATAGCGGCAGCGCCTTCACCCCAGACCGTCCCATCCGAATCTGCATCAAATGCCTTTACTTTGCCATCTGGCGCTTCCACACCAAGCTTGTTCCCTTCATCGAGGGGAAACAAACGTATCTTTACGCCACCAGCGACAGCCAGATCACAATCCCCGTTTCGAATGGCCTGGGACGCGAGATGGATGGCTACGAGAGAAGATGAACATGCTGTATCAAGACAAAGGCTCGGCCCCTTCAGATCCAGCAAGTAAGAAATCCGGCTAGCCAGAATGGAGGCCAGATTACCTGGAACTGCACTGGGATCTGCCTGAGGTTCCAAGTCAGTGATTAATCTTTTGTAGTCATATACTTCATCGTTTCGAAACCCAACGTACACACCTGTGTTGCTTCCTTTAAGCTTCCCGCCCCCATATCCCGAATTCTCAATGGCATGCCAAGCCGTTTCAAGAAACAACCGCTGATTGGGGTCCATGAGAGAAGCTTCACGGGGAGACAGGTTGAAGAAACGATAATCGAATCGGTCAATATGATTCAAAAACCCTGCTTTGGTATACGCGACCGACTCTCCCCGTGTCTTCATATAATAATCTGTGAAAGATTGTCGTTCTGCGGGAAAATCGCTGATACTGTCCACACCGTTAACCAGATTGCTCCAATATGCCTCGAGTTCCTCTGCACCAGGGAATCTGCCGGACATTCCAATAATGGCAATGTCCTTAGTCGAAACACTTTCGATATCGACCGATTCTGCTCCGGATTCCAGGAGATCATCCAGTTTAATACTTCCCATTAATCCTTTTCTCATTTTGCTCTCCTTTACAGTCGGCTTGAGATCATTCGAGTATCGGGTTCAGTAGTTTAAAGTAGAGTTGCAAGAGTGACTCTACCTTGCTCTTCCGCCATTTCATTGAACGGAATCCACATACGAAGTGCAGGCTGTCCTCCTGATGAACCACTTGTAACGTTAAGTCGTACAGTTCAGACACCGGCACTCCCGAAGCAACTGCACCAGCGTTATAGAACAAAGGTAATGTTCCTGTACCGGGCTCCTGCAAAAGTGTACTAACATGTTTGGTGTGGAAGGTCTCTCTGCCATCTTGACCCTTGGATTGATGGATAAGCTGGAATAATTCATTAAATTGTTCCAACGAGCCGAAGTCCAGATCAAATACTTGAATATAGTCGGACTGCCCAATGGCTGCATGCACACTTATCCGATCACGGTTGGAGGCCTGTGCGAGAAGGTACGCAAAGCCGGCAAATAAAATATCATCCACCTCCACGTCCCACCTGCTGGCAGCATTCACCACACGATCATAGAGTTCTGCCGATAAGGCAAACTGCAACTCTTCTGTTTCGTTTGATGTTGAATCTCCTTCCACGAAATAATCCATGGACAAGGGAATGCGGGAGCGTGATACATGGATTACATCCATCTCGTCCAACTGATTCTCGATAAATGCCGTAATATCCGAAATAGTTGGCAAATTAAACATGTCGGTTATCTTCACAATTCCCGGATATTGGTCATCAAGTCTGGCATGTGCTTTGATCATCAGAACAGAATCGCCGCCGATCTCAAAGAAATGCTGATTCACACCAATGTGAGCATTGCCAAGTACTTCGCTCCATATCTGTACCAATAGTTTCTCAATATCATTGGCGGGAGCCTTGTATTGGACCTGAGCTGTGTGTAGAGCTGTTGGTTCAGGTAATGCGTTACGATTGATTTTTCCATTTGCTGTTAGAGGGATGGCTTCCAACCGGATAAAGAATGAAGGCACCATGTACTCCGGCAATCTGGATATCAGAAATTCTCGCAATTCAGCAATGGAAACTTCTTGATCAGAGACATAATAGGCACACAGATATTTTTTCTTTTGCTCGTTCTGCCTGTCCATTACATACACACGCTTCAAGGCGTGGTGCTGAATGAATATGGCTTCAATTTCACCAAGTTCCACGCGATGCCCCCTGATTTTGATCTGGTTGTCCTTTCTGCCCAAAAATTCAATGTATCCCTCTTTACGCATGACGCCATGGTCTCCCGTTCTATACAATCGACCAAGGAGCGGATGCTGAATGAATGCTTTCTCCGTTTTATCCAAGTCATTCACATATTGATTTGCAAGACCTACTCCGCCGATAAACATCTCACCTGGAACATCAACCGGACATGGACGCAGTTTATAATCGAGCACATGGAATGTTTGATTCGCCAACGGATACCCGTAAGGGATACTGTTCCACGCATCAGATATTGAATTAATAGGGTAATAAATGGACCAAATACTAGCCTCTGTTGCACCACCGAGACTCACAATGCTTGCATCAGGACACAGATTTCTGACTTTGCCCGGTAACGATAGAGGTATCCAGTCACCGCTGAGCAGTATAAGACGAAGACTGCTTTGATGGTTACCCTCGTTGGTGATGTTTACTGCTCTTTCTATATCAGAACTTTGGATATTTAACTTAGCCAGCGGAGCGGTCTGTGCACCCAGGACTGCTACGGAACGTTCCGATAATAGGGATGGGTCAGCAGCCATTGAGTTTTCGCCATAGGATACCGATACGCTTGGACTTTGCCTGATATAATTTCTGCTGCTCCATTCTTCTGGAGAAGCCATTTCATCGTCTGGCTTCAATCCTGCTTCCACCGTATGAAGCCAGATCTGATTTTCATTTAAATTGAATAACGGTTTTATTTTCTCAAAAGGCATATCTCCAATCGAACACATTCCAATGCCCAACATCTCTCCAACACTGTTTAGTGAGGATACCATAATTCCGGTATCAATAAGGGAGTATAAATAACCTTGCGCGCCATATTTCGGCATGGTTGCTTCCGCGTTGTAAATGAAGAAAACAGTAAACGCTGAAGACTGATAAATGGACCTGTTTGTGTAATAGTGCATTTCATCAGTGAATGACTGATTGCCATGAATAAGGCGTACCGTGTAATCCACTGGACTAAAGTAGTACAAGCCCGCCTCCATTCCCGCAACTCTTCCTTCCTTCACATACACAAACACATCTATCGGATATAGCCCTCCCGCAGAAGGATAGTAATACCGAATTTCCTGTCCTTGATCATACTGACCCAGTACTCCCATCAGATCGGAGAACTGTTTCATGGTGACAGGCTGATCCTCCTTAAAGGAACGATGAGAACGTCGCTTGGAGATGAAATCAGGATATTCAACACCACGCTCCAGTGAGACCTCAAGTGTGGTGTTCTCACCGAAATTACGATGCAACTGTATTTTTTTAAATTCCTCGTATGCCTGTGCATCGTATGCCACCTTTTCGTCATACGGATTGCGGAATAACTGCGTCTGCTTCTTGAAAATTTCCGCTGGCTCCATAAGTCCGCTGACCAAAGCACGTTTGCGAATGAGCAGTTCCATGAGCGAATTCACTTCACTAACAGGTACATTCGGGAAGAAAGAAGCAATCTCGGATTGCCGAATCCCCTTTTGTGCCAAGAAATACAGTTCAGGGAACATACCAGTTGCATATGCAGGGCATTTGAACTCATCCACGTAGATATGCTTTCCATCCATTCGCCACAGCGTGGAGAATGACCAGTGGTACACCGATTCTACTGACTCTTTCTCCACAGCGAGTTGGGTTGACGTCTGAATCTCTTCATCACTTGCCCAACGGTAACTTCGTCCAGCATCGGATTCCAGTCGATCCATGAACATATCCATAATCGCTGGAACCGAATTCCAGATTGTAACCTGATGGCGATCAACGGCCTCTTTCATCATTCGGATATCTCTTTGGTCGGATATAATTACGAGAGCTGCACCCGAGGAAAGTGCACCGAACACGTCATATACGGATAAATCGAAACACATGGAAGATACGCCAAGCATGCGATCCTTCTCATGAACACCGAACTTTCTGTTCATATCCTGAATCGTATTCGTTACAGCCCCATGAGTAATGGCCACACCCTTCGGTCTACCCGTACTTCCCGAGGTATAGATCACATATGCAATGTCATCAGGTGTTCCAGATGGCTCACCTTCGAGTAGAGGATAACCTGAAGCCGAGACCTGATCATAGGCATCCACGTCCAATACAATTCGGCAATCACTATTCTTAAGCATGTAAGCTTGCCGATCTTCAGGATAATCCGGATCAAGTGGTACATATGCCGCACCAGTGCGAAGTATAGCCATTACATTTACAATGGTCTCCATACGGCGCCTTGCTACAACGCCAACTCGATTCCCTCGCCCGATCTCCTGTTCAAGTAAATATCCTGCCAGTTGACCGGATCTTCGGTCCAGCTCCGAATACGTCATCCGCTCATCCTCAAACAACAATGCATCCTGATCTGGATAATGTTTGGCCATACGGTCAAATAAATGTTGCAATGTTGTTGGCATAATATTTTCTTCTGATTGGTTATACCTTTCCAAAATGCTCCGATCGACTGAAGGAATGTCAGGCCCCGTAATCGTTTCTCCTACAATTAGGCCATCCAGCAGTGCAATATATTGCGCAAACATCGTTTCGACCACCTGTTGGTCAAACAAGTCATCCACGTAATCCCAGGTTAGCGTTAGCTGCCCTCCCGCATCCGAAGCCTGATGATCCAGATATACCTGCGATGTTTGGCTGACCCCAGTTCGAACCTTTCCAATCAGTCCCTGAGTTGCTTCAGATGTCTCACGTTCATTAAAGATCATACTTGTGAAGACAATTGGCATTACGGTCTTGTTCCCCATTTGATGATGCTTGGAGAGATCACGTATGAATTCGATGCCTTCATAATGCCTGTGCTCCAGCGCCTCCAGTATACTGTTCTGAACATGGCGTACATGACCCATAAAATCGTTCCCTGAAGTCATATCCACATCAATTAAAATCATGGAAGTAAAGTCCCCAATGATATCCTGTATGCTTGGGTGGAATGGATAACGATTGAAGACTGTCAGGTTCAGTGCAATCTTCTGTTGATTGCTCCAGTACGATAAGATCTGGGCATAGGCTGCACAGAGAAGCGATGAAGGTGTTAGCCCGTGTCCATTAGCAATTTTTTTCAATATCTCCCAACGCTGTGGTTCAAACACTTCATTGAGTCGCTTGAATTTTGGCTCGCTGATCTGTGCAGGATCTGTCTTCAATGGGAGTGCAGGTGCTGCTGGGAACTCCTCTACTCGGGCAAGCCAGTATTGTTTGTCAGCCAGGTACGTATTCGATTTACGGAATTCATTGTAAGCAAGAATATAATCGCGGAATGTAAATGGATTAGGCTCCGGATCAATCTCGGGATGATGATAGAATTTCAGTAGATCATTATTGAAGATCTGTATGCTTGCCCCATCAGCAATGAGCAGATCATATCCAAACAACAGCAGATGTGTATTTTCAGATATTTTTTTCGCACGTATCTCAAATAATGGCCATTGCTCCAATTCAAAAATATGATGAGACATACGTTCTCTTTCGGCTATGATCACCCGTTCCATCTCGTCAGAACTCAAACCACTGATATCTTCAATATCCATCCGGTATACCGGTACATGTGGCAGGATTCGTTGCTCTCCGGTAGGCAGGATAATTGCCCGCAACATAGGATGATGTTCAATCAGCTTGATTAGTGCTTCATTAAAGCGCGTCATCTCCAGCTGAGTTTCGAATTCGAGGTACCCGTGTGTCGAAGTGCCCCCCATTTCAAAAGCCTGACTTCTTCCTGCGACATAAGCCATCTGTACCTCGGTCAGCGGGAATGGTCGGCCTTCAGGATCAGGGCATGGATCATGTTGCGGATAATGAATTGTTACCACTGACTCTTCATTTTCCACAGAGCTCTCAAGCAGAGCCGCCAGTTCATAAATATCTCTCAGGGCCATAAATTCCTTGAAGCTGAGACGCTGATTGAATTCCTGCCCAATCCGATTCACCAGCTGCACCATTAGAATTGAATTGATCCCCATCTGGAAAAAGCTGTCGTGAGTTCCTACTCCATTCATACCAAATACCGATTCACAGAGTTCAATCAGCTTTTGCTCCGTTGGGCTTTCTGTCCCTGCAAGTGCACTGGACTGTTGTCCAAAGGTTGGTTCCGGTAACGCTTTCCGATCAATCTTTCCATTGGGTGTAAGTGGAAATTCAGGCAACTGGATTAAATGCTGAGGAACCATGTAATCCGGAAGTGCTTTTGCCAAAAGACGCTTCATCTCCAATTCGTCATAGCTGCGCTCCGCTGAGTAATAGGCTACCAGTACCTTTGTCCCTTGCATGTCCACTTTATCTATAACGACAGCCTGCTTCACGCTAGGAACTGTAGATAATCGGCTTTCAATTTCTCCAAGTTCAACCCGATAACCCCTGATTTTCACTTGGGAATCCCGTCTGCCAAGGAATTCAATGTACCCTTCTCTTCGCAAGACTCCAAAATCACCTGTACGGTATAAACGTCCCAATTCCGGATGATTAAAAAATGCATTGTCGGTCCTCACCGGATCATTAAAGTATCCTTGAGCCAATCCTGCTCCACCGATACAGAGCTCACCAATGACATCGACTGGGCTCAGGCAACCCGTGTAGTCAAGCGTATAGAATGTCTGATTCGCAAGTGGTCTTCCATAAGGAATGCTCTTCCAATCAGACTTGACAGTATCAATGGGACAATAGATAGACCAAATGGATGCCTCTGTCGCACCTCCCAAGCTGATAACCTGTGCCGAAGGAAAACGCCCATGTACTTGCTCTGGCAATTTCTTTGGTATCCAGTCCCCACTGAGCAGGATGAGTCTTAATTGTTCATTGGTTTGATCGGTTACGTAATCTGCCATCAGTTGCATAATGGCTGGAACTGAATTCCAGATGGTTACTTTATGCTGTTGTATTGCGTCGTACATGTCATGAATATCACGCTGGTCAGCAATGATCACAAGTGCTGCACCCGTCGCAAGTCCACCGAAAATATCATAGACTGACAGATCAAAGCACATTGAAGAGATACCAAGCATCCGATCTTGATCCGTCACTTCAAACTTCATATTGATATCCCGAATGGTATTCATTGCCGGGCCATGGGCAGTAGCTACCCCTTTTGGAGTTCCCGTGCTGCCAGACGTATAAATAATGTAGGCAAGATCGTCAGGTGCTGCGTTATTTTCCAGTGGCTCCACCGGCAATTCAGCCAGTCCCTCAAACGTATAAAGTTCGGGTAATAACAGCATTTTGCAGTTACTATTTTGTAAAATGTATTGCTGACGATCTTCAGGATAATCGGGATCAACAGGCACGTATACCGCTCCTGCTTTGAGAATACCGATGGTATTCACAATTGTCTCCATACCACGTTTGGCTAGCAACCCCACCCGGTCTCCCCGTGTTATTCCTTGTTGCGTCAAGTAATGAGCGAGCTGATTGGAACGTTCATCCAGCTGTTGATAAGTCAATTGCTGATTACCGTAAATCAATGCTGTCTGATAAGGAGTCTTGGTCGCCTGCTCCATAAAAGACCCATGCAGTGTAGATATAGGAAATGATTGTGCTGTTGAATTAAATGCATTCCAGATGGCCTTATCCTGTTCAGGCAAATCTGGTAAAAACTCGATATTCTCTTGCTCACACAGATGAGTAATTATCGCTGTATAATCATCGAACATGGCGGAAAGTGTATCGGAATGAAAAAGATCCTGAATATAGTCCCAGTTAATGGTCAGTCTCCCGTCAGTCTCCATCACCTGATTATCAAGGTAGACTTGGGAGGTCTGACTGATACCCATTTTCAGATCTCCGATATGCTGCCAGCTTCCGATGGCATCCACAAATAATGTGCTGGTATATACAATCGGCATAATGGCGGAAGTACCCGCTTCTCGATGACGGGCCAGTTCTCGAATGAACTCCACGCCGTCATAATGTCGATGTTCCAACATATTGAGCATGCCACTCTGCACGTCTCTTGCTTGTTCCCAAAAAGGCTTGTTTTTTTGTTCGTTAATTTCGAGCAACATGATGGATGTAAAATCACCGATAATTTGATCGGTTTCTTCATGAAATGGAAAGCGGTTGAACGCCGCCAGATTAATGGCAAGTCGATCCTGATTGCTCCAACGGGCCAAAACTCGAGCAAAGGCAGTACACAGAAGCGCGGAAGGTGTTACATTTTTTTGCTGTGCCTTATGCTTTAATTGCTCCCACAGATCTTGTTCCAATATCCAGCTTAGCCGTGAAAATTGCGGTTTCTTGATATGTCTGGGCTCCTGCTTCAGCGGAAGTGCTGGAGCGGAAGGGAATGTGTCCAACTGATCCATCCAGTACTTCTTGTCACGTGCGTACATCTCACCCTTTTTCAGTTCTCTGTATGCCATCATATAATCCTTGAACGAAAACTTGAGTACAGGAAGTTCCTTTTCCGGCTCACGGCAATAATGCACCAGGTCCTCTCCAAGGATCTGGATACTCGCACTATCACAGATCAGCAGATCATAACCGAATAACAGGTAATGCCGTGTATCATCTATTTTAAAAGCTTTGAATTCAAACAGCGGCCATTGGCTCGGCTCAAACACATGATGGGACATTCGATCTCTTTCCACCTCAATGTGTTTCCACTTTTCCTGCTCATTCAGATGGCACACATCAACGATTTCCAGTTGATAGTCTGGTACCTGTGGCAATATTCGTTGTATGCCCTCCGGCAATATGACCGCTCGCAGCATTGGATGGCGCTGAATCACTTTTTGCAATGCAGTTTGGAAATGCGTCATGTTCAATTTGGTTTCCAATTCCAGATAATAGTGAGTGGATGTTCCCCCCATTTCAAACCGCTCGTCTCGACCTAACAGATAAGCCATCTGTACTTCTGTCAAAGGGAAGTCCTCATACAGGGTCGCCGGTTCCGGCTCTTGCTGGGGATACTCGGATATCGCTCCAGTTTCCTTGAGTGCACCAATCAGATGAATTGCAAGCTTCGCCAGATTCATACCTTCAAAGAACGTGTGGTAGTTTAGGTGAACATGGTAGCGTACCCGTATTTCAGTAATAATGCGCATCATTGATATTGAATCAACGCCGAGTTCAAACAAGTTGTCGTATACATCTAACCCGGTAAACCCGAGAACATGTCCCACCAGTTGGGCAAGTTCCTTCTCCGTAGTTGTATATATACCGTTATCTCGTCCGTGCAGTTCAACCTTCTGCTCATATTCAGTTCTCGTCAGCTGGTTGTTATGATAATTCAAATGATTACGTTCCTGTTGAATTCGTGCTGTCATGGCTTCCGAAAATTGGATAACTCTTGACGACTCTAACAACGGTAGGAGTTCACTCGCATAATTGGGCTCACCGATCAACACTCGGCGTATACGACGGCTCAATACCATGTCAAAAGCACTGATCGCTTGATGAGTCGCTAACGTCTTGAATGCTGTATCCACATTCAGACCAAATCTGGCAGCCATCCCGGTTTCCTTCCAGGCAGGCCAGTTAATGGTTAGCGTTCGGCCCGACCCATTTGCACGGTAAGACGCAAAGCTATCCAGAAAACAGTTTGCAGCAACATAATCGCTCTGCCCCGGTTCTCCTAACATGGATATGCCAGAAGAAAACATAACGAAGAAATCGAGTGGTTCCTGCACTGTTACTTGATTCAGAACCCAGGTTCCCTGAACCTTCGGTCTCAGAACCTCTTGGAATGCAGTCTCTTCCTTACGGATAATCAAGCCATCATTGGCAACACCAGCGCTATTAATTACCCCATAGATTTGCCCATATTTTGTTCTCAACCTCTGCACAACATGAGTCATCTGCTCCAGATCGGAGATGTCTGCACTGATTAATTCAACACTTGATCCTCCGGCTTCAAGCTCCATAATGGTTTTCATTCGTTCAATCATTTCTATGGATATTATCTTTGGATCTTCTTCTTGAATAAGCTTGTCCCACACAGTGCGATCAGGCATCGCCGTACGACTGATTAGTGCCAGACGAATGCAGCGTTCATCAGCCAGATGCTTCGCGAACTGCAAGCCAATTCCGCCTGTTCCACCAGCAATAAGATATAAACCGTTCTCACGAATAGTCACTTCCTCATGACTGGCTTCCAGAATGTTGGCAATATCCAATTCTTCAACGTATGACTGATTATGGCGATACGCCACTTGGAAACGGTCATGGGAGCTATTCAATTCTGCATAGATCGTATCCGCATCGGTATCTGAATCCACATCAATGAATCGGCAGGATATTTCCGGATACTCCTGTTCAATGACTTTTGCGAATCCGTTAAGCGTTGCATTTTCCGGTCGTACCTGACTTTCATACCCCGTAACTGCATTCGCTAGGGAGGATATGAATTGAAGCTGAAGTCCCTCTGTCATATGATGATGTAGAATCGCACGGGTCAAGTAGAATGCACTCTGAATTCCACGGTCCTGGCTTAACTTCAATTGTTCCTCGCTTTGTAAATAATCATCTGAATCATTCTCTGCCAGAGTAAACCCGTGAATAATGCGGGTTAGCCCCTGACCCTTCATATCATCCAATAACTGAATGTAATCACTTTCATCACCACGAATCACATAGTGCGAATCATCATACTTCTCATAACGATCCCCCCAGGCTACCTGAATGACTCGTGCTTCGAGCTCACGCTCCAATCGGACCGTCAAGGCAGCACTGACTTGATCGTTTCCGCGGAAGAGAAGTACGGCGCCTTTCATTTTTGAGACGACAGAATCTCGAGATACGGACGTGTATCGTTGCCATACAGCTTGATAAAACATGCCCTCTGCCTGTACCTTTTCCGATCTTCTGTTACGTTTTGGAATGTCGATCCAACATCTGTGCGTCTGAAATGCGTAAGATGGCAAACTGACCTTGAATACATTCTGATTCGCATAAAGCGCTTCCCAGTCAGCATCGCCCCCAGAGACATAGTATGAAGCAGCCTGATGTAACGCATTGATGTCTTGCTGCCCACTGTTCATGAATTCTCCAAGAGCTTGTCCCAGCGATATGCTCATCTCATGCCTGGATGAGAGCGACATTCTGAATTCCTGATCCGCTGCCTCCTCATCTTGAACCAGCTTGTGAAAACCGGTATAGATGTGCGAACCATGTGAAGTACCAAATAGCTGTTTTGAACGCTCCAACTGAGTAAGTTTCTGATGCAAATCGATGTTGCTGTTCATTATGATTGCTACCCGATATGGAAACTTTCCTCTTCCCGTGTTGGCGGTATAACACATATCTTGTAATGTTGGCAGTTCATTTTTTTCAAGAAAATAGATATACTTACTGATCATCTGACGTAGCGATTCCTCAGACTTGGCGGACAACGTCAGAATGGATGGACCTGTTACAGAAGTGTTCGCTTGATGCGCTGCAGTTGCCCGATCAGGTGCTTCCTCAAGCACGAGATGACAATTGGTTCCCCCAATGCCAAAAGAGCTGATACCACACCGTCTTGGAGTTGTTCCATCCGTGTTCCACTCTCGTAGTGTAGTATTTACGTAAACGGGTGATCCACTGAAGTCAATGGCTCTGTTTGGCTTTTCAAAGTTCAAAGTTGGAGGGAGTTTTTTATTTTTCAGCGCCAGAATTGCCTTAATTAAGCCAGCAGTTCCAGCTGCTTCGTACAGATGACCGATATTGGTTTTAACCGAACCGATCGCACAAAATTGTTTCTTGGAAGTATATTTCTTAAACGCGTTCTGAATTCCCTTAATCTCAATGGGATCTCCCAATTCTGTCCCCGTACCATGCGGTTCGAAGTACGAGATCGTTTCGGGATCAATGTTACCGTCCTCCCACGCTTTTACAATCAACTCAGCCTGAGTGGATGGGTTTGGTACAGTTAATCCGCCAGAACTTCCATCCTGATTGACGGCCAAACCTTTAATTACCGCGTAGATCTGATCCCCATCACGCATTGCAGCGTCTAGTGGTTTCAGCAATAAAGCAGTGACTCCTTCGCCCATTCCCGCCCCATTTGCAGAATCATCAAATGTTTTGGTCCGGTAGTCTGGAGATTCCATCCCGATTTTCTCATTCTGATTCTCGCGTGTCATGAGATGAAGTTTCACACCGCCCGCGATTGCCATATCACATTCCTTGTTCCGGATAGCCTGGCATGCCATGGCGACAGCTACGAGTGAAGAGGAACACGCTGTATCAACAACAATACTGGGTCCCTTCAGATTCAGAAGATACGAGATTCGATTGGATAATATGGAAGCCAAATTTCCAACGATGGACAGTGCACTTGTCTGCATCGTTTCGGTAATATATCGCATATACATATCTTTGATATTGTTGGAAAAGCCTACATAGACACCTGTATTGGTGCCCGATAATTTATCGTTACCGTATCCTGCATCCTCCATGGCATCCCATGCCGTCTCCATAAACAAACGCTGATTAACATCCGTTAAACTGGCTTCTTTGGGAGGCAAACGAAAGAATTCATGGTCGAATTGGTCAATATTGTCCAGGTACGCCGCTTCGTAATATTGAATATCTCCCTCAGGTATATCCATATAAGAGAGAATAGCGTCCATATCCGATTTTCGTGTCTTGGGAATGGGACGTATGCAATCTACACCACTCTGGATATTATCCCAGTAGTCATCCAGTGTTTCCATATTGGGCAACTTGGCTGAAATACCGATGATGGCGATATCCTTGACGGGTTTCTTTTCCCCTTCTTTTAGCATTTTCACGATCTGAGCCGCCGTTGTTTTGTTCATCTTCTGGTCCTTGACACTCTCTACCAGGAGCTTCAGAATTTTCTCCACGCTTCACGTCCCCCTACATCTTTTGAAGGTTGATGATTGCTTCATCCAGATCCATTGCTCCACGTTCGATCTCATCGAACAGATTCTCAAGATCTGTATCCCGTTCCTCTTCGAAAGTTTCCTTTTGAGGAGACTGGTGAGGCTTCTGCTTTTCTGTGGTGCTCATATAAGTAGTTAGTCTGGAGATACTTGGATATTCAAACAGATCGGTCAGTATGAGTTTTCCAGGGTAAGTTTTGTCCAATTTCAAGAAAATCTGCTTAATCATAATAGAGTCTGCACCGAGTTCGAAAAAGCTGTCATGTACATTCATCTCTTTAATGCCTAAATATGGTCCAACTATATTCGCAATAGTCCGGTCCATCTCCACGGAAGATTCCAATTCAAGTTCATACTGTTCCGTTGGGATCTGAACAGTAGAAGCGGATTCCTTCTTCATTGATATTTGCTTTGCTCTTTCCGGCATTCTCATCAATTTTTGTAACCTTTGTCCGATGTTGGCATCAAGATGAAAGTGGTAGTTATTCAAAATGTTTAAATAGGGTGAATTCCAGTTCAATTCCCCCACCAGCAGACGGTCGGTCTGTTTTCCCATTATTTCGAACAATCGATCCAATGCCCACTCTTTGGGCATCGCTTTGAATAAGGTGTCAAAATCAAACCCGGCTCTGGAAGCCATGCCTACCTCTTTCCAGGTAGTCCAATTCAGCGTTATCGTACGCATCCCTTTGCGGTTCCGCATTGGGGCATAGGCATCCTGATATGCATTCGCGGCGGCATAAGCAGCCTGTCCAGTAGAACCAAATAACGTAGCGACGGACGAGAACATGACTAGAAAATCTGGCTGATCATCGGCTGTTAACTGATCCAGCAGAGGAGTCCCCTTCACTTTCGGAGCCAGCATTGCTGTAAACTCTTCCTCAGTCATCTGGTCAGCATGTTGTGTACTCCCAACGCCTGCTGCATGGATGATGCCATGTATACGACCAAATCGACTTCTTAATTGTTCAATGGCTTGACTTAACTGATCTGCATCGGCAACATCAGCTCCGAGATACATCAACTGTCCGGCCCGTTTCTCCATATCAAGCAACCGAAGAAGCTTACTTTTTAGATCTGGTGAAGTATTTTTCGCATTTAGAATGATGTCCCAATTGTGACGTTTGGGCAGTGCCGTTCTTGCAATCAAAGCCAGATTCATACGTCCAAATGATAGCAAGCGTTCAGCAATCTCCATCCCCAGACCACCAAGTCCACCTGTAATAATGTATACGCCGTTTTCTTTCCAGTTCATATCAACATCAGGCATGGAACCCACATCAGCAGGTGCGAATTCAGCTTGGTATGCTTGTCCATTTCTAATCGCCAAAGACTTCTTCTCCAACGGCCCCAAAATGTAACGCATATACTGAGAGGTATCCCAATCTTGGTCAACATCTATACAGAAGCATTCGAGATTCTGAATCTCACGCTGTACCGTATGTCCGAAAGCCAGCATCGCCGAATTCTCCGGATACAGAACTTTCTCGTCACCCGTCACTTCATTAGCAAAGCTTGTCACCAAAATCATCTCAACCTGCTCTGCAATGACGTGTGAGCACGCCTTGGTAAGTCTCCATACAGACATAAGACCTTTGTCCAGCCTGTTTTCCTTATTTTCTAAATGGTCAAGTGATGCTAAATGCACGATCCGATAGGGACCTCCAAAGGACACTTCCAGCAAAAGTTTGATATAATCACTCTCGTTATTTCGAATTACATATGTCTGTGCATCCTGTTGAAGGTAAGATGTTCCCAATATCACTTCGATAACTGCTACTCCAGCTTCACGAATTTGGTTCACCAACTGGGTTGCATGTAGCTGTGTATCATTTCGTATTAATAAAACACGTTCAACATTATGGATGCTGGATGAGTTAATCTTGCCGATCTCGCTCCAAGGCTTCCATGACAATGAATAATACATCGCTTCTTCCTCAGTCTGTACCGAATTATCGGGGTTAGTATCAATCCAGCACTTACTCTCCTCAAATGAATATGTGGGCAAGCTCAACTTGTTATAGGTCACATCTGGATAGATTCTTGACCAATTGATCTGAGCACCGCCTTGATAATGTGTGCACAACTCCTCTAGCACGGTTGCTCTATCACATCCTTCGATATGCCAGTTCGAGATAAGTTCTTCTGTAGTGAATAACTGATTACTTTTCCTAAATGTATCTTGTTCATATTTACCGGTCTTGGGTTCTGCAAGAAAGTCGTTTAAATGCTGCAGCAATTGATCCAACGAACTGACCACCCACACCGCTCGGTGTGCATGATGCTGTCTTCCAGTAGCTGCTGTGCAGCATACATCCCTCACATCGGCCTTCGGGTTCTCATTGATCCACTTCACATATGATTGCACCTGACGGGAGAGATTTCCGGATGATACACTTGAGATCAAAAAGGGATAATGGTCATCGCGCCCCAATTCCACTGATATGTTCGGAGCTTCTTCCAGTACGACATGGCAATTGGTGCCGCTTAACCCAAATGAACTGACTCCACATCTTCGAGGAGTGGCCGCCTCCCACTCCCTTGAAATGACATTGACATAGACTGGTGATGTATCAAATTCAAATTTTGGGTTTGGCTTATTAAAATGAAGTGTAGAGGGAATACGTTTGGATCTGAGTGCCATAATCGCCTTCAGCAGACCCGCTAATCCTGCACTGTCGTACAAATGGCCCACATTGGACTTAACCGATCCTATGGCACAGAATTGTTTTTTGTCCGTAAATCTGCGAAAAGCCGATTTGATTCCTTCCAGTTCAATCGGGTCCCCAATGAGCGTACCTGTCCCATGTGCTTCCAGATAAGAAAGACTCTCTGGATGAATTCCAGCATCACGCCAAGCATGAGTCAGTACTTTTTCATGAGCTACCGCATTGGGCGTTGTGATCCCTGCCGAATACCCATTCTGATTCACAGCTGTGCCTTTTATGACTGCATACACATGATCATGATCCCGCAATGCCTGTTCCACAGGTTTAAGTACAACACTTACTACACCCTCACCCATTCCTGATCCATCCGCATCTTCATCAAAGGTTCTTGTTGTTCCATCACTGGATTCAATACCGATTTTGTAATACTCTTTATCCAGTGGAATCATATTCAGCCTGATCCCTCCAGCGATAGCCATATCACAACTTCCTTCACGTAATGCACGTACTGCCATATCCAGAGCAACCAGCGAAGAGGAGCATGCTGTGTCTACAACCATAGCCGGCCCCGTCAGATTAAGTAGATACGCAATTCTTGCAGGAATGATGGACGAAAGATTGCCTACGGTGGCGATCGGTAACATGTCCGGGCTTAATTCCTCGACCATCTGTTTGTACTTGTAACCTTCTTGATCTCCGATTACACCCACGTACACCCCTGTTGAACTTCCAGCCAAACGGTCACCACCATAACCTGCATCCTCAACCGCACGCCATACCGTTTGCAAAAACAATCGTTGGACCGGACTCATCAGCTTGGCTTCCTGTACACTCATACGGAAGAAGGAATAATCAAATTCATCGATTTCGTCCAGATAAGCTCCGTTCAAATAACGTACATGCTCCAATGAACCTTGCTTGTGAAGCAAGTATTGATCCAACTGGCCCTTTCGATGATTGGGCAATTCACGTATGCAATCAATTCCATAATCAAGCATCTTCCAAAATTCATCCAGCGACTCTCCGGTCGGCAACTTCGCACCGATACCTATAACAGCTATATCATGTCTATTATCCGTTGTTATATCCATTTCAGTAGTAGTGTCCTGGTCATCTTCTTCTTCCCATTGCTCTCTGTCGAACAATTGATCAAGCATGGCCGTCCCCCTATGAAATTTCATTTCAATTCCGGTTGTACCAATAGTTGAAGTCCTCTCACATAATTGGCAATAAGACGTTTCACACGGCTCTGTTTTAATTTACGTCCATTAAAACGACAATTGCACTGCAGAATATCACCTTCGTCAGACACTAGGATAATCAGATCGTAATAGTTCAGTACATCGTCCGATGCCTTGAACAGATGCTGTTCACCATATAAAGGAATAATTGCCCACTCCGTGCTGCTTGTTCTGATCTGGCTCATCTGCTCGACGGGAAACGCTCGATCGGAAGGCATGGTTATGATCTGTTGATGAACATTTTGAAAGAGCTCTTTCATTGTCTTGTATTGATCGAAATTCAATCGTACAGGTGTGATCATTCTCGCTGTACCATAGGATACGTGCATATCAATAGAGGGTTGTTCTGACAACGTGTGTAACAAGTAAGCATACATAGCTGATGCCAACACATGAATACTGATCGCTTCGGATTGTGCAATCAGTCGCATATCCTGTACCAATGAAGCTGGGAGAGTGAATTGATACGACAAGGCTTCGTAACCTCGATCCGTATGGAAAAAGCCCCGATCCATCCGTACAGGCTCCATTTCCACTCTGTCTTGTCTGATCAGATTCGCCCATGAGACAATAGAGGTATGTGAATACAAGCTGGAAATTGCTATTTTGTCTGGAAATGCATCATCGATTGCCTCATGAATCTGCGTTACTTTTAGCGAATCGAATCCAGCTTCAGCCAGGTTATCCGTTACTCCGACATTCCTAAGTCCCGCTACGGACTCAACAATCTCAATCAGCTTTTGTTCGATATGATCACGAGCTGGTTGTACTTCTTTGTTCTCCTGGATATGGCTTAACATGCTCTGAATAGATTGTTCGATTTCACTAAATTCTCCTGTTTCGTACCGCTCCTGAAGCCTGTAACGTTGAAATTTTCCACTCGTCGTTTTAGGAATTTGCTTAATGGGCAGCACGGACTTGAGTTCAATCCCCATCCGCTGCTGAATATGTGCTTTGGCTTCTCCAACTCTTGGAATAAAAGATGGCAAGTCCTTTTTATACAGTACAAACATTACAACGCTTTCCGATCCTGTAAGTAGATTGGAGACACCACATACAGCGACTTTCCCCAGATCAAACTGCTCCAGTTCCTCCGTTACACGTTCAATATCATGCGGATATACGTTTTGACCATTGATAAAGATAATGTCCTTGGTTCTGCCCGTAATGACTATTGCGCCATCATTCATAAATCCAATATCTCCAGTACGAATCCATCCATCGGCTGTACTTGCTTTTTCCGTAGCTGCTGCATTGTTGTAATAACCGCTTGTTACACTCAATCCTTTAATTTGAATACTGCCCAGCACCAATTCCTCGACCGGCTTATCATAATCATCACATATTCGTACATCACAGTATTGAACCGGCTTGCCTACTTCCACAAAAGAAACAGCATGTTCTGAGCCCGGTTCAACTTCTATGAATGGTTTCCCGGTCTCCAAATATCTTCTGTCCAGTACATAACAAGTCAAATCACCGACGTTACCAAAAGAAACACCAACGGTTGCTTCGGCCAAGCCGTACGCCGTCAGCATTGTATTGGAAGCCAGTCCATAAGGACTCATCGCCTCCAGAAAATTGAAACAAAGTGCCGGAGATATCGGCTCAGCACCGTTCATAATAAAACGTACCGAAGACAAATCGGTTGATGCAAAGGTTAGTGGATTATATGAATCCAGAAAATATTTATAAGCAAAATTTGGAGCATATAGTTGGGTGACACGGTGTTCAGAAGTTTTGGTTAACCATAATGTAGGGTGACGGATAAATAAGGAAGTCGGCATAATAAACTGTTGCAGACCTTGGAAGGTACTTGTAAGGTGAAACGCAATCAGACCCATATCATGGGTCAGGGGTAACCAACTCAAAGAACGGTCATTAGAGGAGATTTGGGTTGCTATATTCATAGCTTGTATATTTATCATGACATTGCGGTGTGTAATTACTACACCCTTGGTTTGTCCCGTAGAACCTGAAGAAAATTGGATAAAGGCTATGTCATCCGGCTGGATGCTAGCTTCAATTCCCTCAACAATAGGTTCTTCTCGTACGTTCGAGATGCCCTGTACTATAAAGATTCGGGCATGCATTTCTTGGACAACCTCTTCCAGTCCATTCTTCCGGGCAAACTTGTCCAAGCTTTCCGTGAGATCCTGATCAGCAGCAATAAACGGATGATTCAACGTTTTCCACACATTGTAAAGCTTCATTCTTTGCTCCTGATTTCCGCCTACGGTTATCGGAACCGGTATGATTTTTCCAAGCGTGCAAGCCCAAAAGGTGACAATAAACTCTTCTTCCGAGTTCAGTTGGAAGATCAATTCATTACCCGGCTGCATCCCGAATGCTTGAAGTTCTCCTAATCGGATTTTGGCTGATTGCAGAAGGGACTGGTACGATACAACCTTTTCTTCTTTGCTGCCATTCAGAAAAGTAATACCTCTGTCTGTGACTGAACCAAGGGAGCTAAATAATTGAGCCAAGTTATCCATGCTCATAACTGGAACACACTCCTTGTCAACTAGATTACATAAGGTTGCAGCTTTTCATTTATAATTCTCGTTGTTTCCTGAATATTATCCTGGATATAGAAGTGTCCTCCATCCAATTTGACAATGTCACATTGTGAACCAGCGTACTTTTTCCATCCGATCAGATCGCTAGATTTCACTCGGGTATCGCTTCTGCCAGTTAACACGGTAATATCACTCTGAACCTTGAAAGGCTTGGGCTGAAAACGATAGAGTTCGACAATCCTGAAATCCGCTCTAAGTACAGGTGCAAATAACGAAAAGAGCTCTTTATTGGTAAAGACCTCATCCGACGTTCCACCCATGTTCTGAATCGCCTCTCTGAACTCTTCGTCTGGCAATGCGTGAATATTCTCATCCTTGAAAATATGTGGTGCACGATTGCCTGAAAGCATCATATGTTCAGGCAATTGTTTCGTTGACTGTGCAAGTCGGTAATATAGTTCGAGCGCCATCCAGCTTCCCATGCTATGTCCGAAAATAGCATAAGGCCCATGAATTAGTGAGGAAACCGTGGGGTAGATATCTTCAATCGCTTCTTCAAAGCTTTCATAGAATGGTTCCCCCACTCGAGCGCCTCTTCCTTTTAATTCGATCGGTATTACGTCAATAAAAGGGCTTAAAGATGATTTCCAGCGATGAAAAATCATGGCTGATCCACCTGCATGAGGCAAACAAAAAAGTTGAATTTTCTTCATTAGCCCTATCATTCCTCGTATTCTTATTTTTATCGTAATTTATCATTTTACGTAAAAAAATACAATATTTTCTGTGTTATTGAATACATTATGTAGATTGAATAGATAGGGGCAAATCTCCCTTGTTGCTTCTGAATTGATTGCGATGTTCGGTCGGACTTTTGCCTACTTTTTTCTTGTACATTGCACTAAATTGTGTACTAGAACTGTACCCTAGCTTCGTCGTAATTTCAGAGATTGGAAGATCCGTCTTGGTTACGTACTCCTGTGCCTTATCCACCCGAATCTGCTGTAGGTACTTCAGTGGCGAAACATTGAAAACCTTAGAAAACAGATTACACAGATACACTGGATTATAACCAACCATATCCGCCAGAAATTGCAGAGTAATTGGCTTCTCATAATTGTTTTGGATATACTTGCATATCATGACCAAGTTCCGTTTGACTGAGTCCTCCCGATCCGTTTCCGGTCGCATCAAATTAGCCAAATTCGTTTGATAGTAACTGGAGTATACTTCAAGAAAATCTCTTTCAGCTATTTCGATGTCCTCTCTACTCTCTACCGTTCGGTTCAACAGACTTACAGCAAGATCATAGTGTTTACTACCATTCTCACTTAATATGTGACAGCTTGGCAGTCGCTCAAGCAGATCCGATCCAAAAATAATCCCCCTCATTTTCAGAACAGGTTTATCGTAATTTTGCAGTCTTATTTTATTTGCCAGCAGCACAGCCCCTGCCTTAACTTGCACCGTTTTGCTAAACACACTGATTTCCAATGCATCCATGACCTCAAATATGGCAATCTGTCTTCTGAGAGACAAGTCAAATAGATGTTTTTTTTCACGGACGACCATATCATAAGAAACAACAGAACGTAGTTGGAAATCCATTATCGTTAACCTCCTGATTGTTTTTCGGACGGTTTTGACAAGTACGGTGCTATACATTCATTCCTAATCTTGATCTAAGTTGTGTTGAATTTTTTAAGCTGATTACGAATGTAATCCAATAAATCTTTTTTTTCCTCAGGTGGTATCCACTCCGTTAGTCTGGCTGCAGCAATGGGAAGAACCCATCGATGTATCTCGCGAATGTCCATGCCCGAGAGAGACAAGTAATACTCAATATACGCTTTACTCATCCTGCTTTTGATTATCTTCAGCAGAACTTTCATCATCAATGGAGCGCCTTTGGGCAAATTTCCGTATTTTAATAACACTAGCGTCCTTGCCACATCTGCTGCTGGACAGCCCGATGCGCCTGTCATCCAGTCTATGATCCAGGATTCTTTGCCTGTAATCACATTATTGGGATGGAAATCCCCATGACATAGAGATCTGCCTTCCGGCAAACTATGTACATAGTCCATAATCTGTTGCTTCTCAATGTCCGATAGATCGCTTGCGTTTGATATATTCTTCTCTAATACAGTCTTATGCTTTTGTTGAATCTGTTCACCCGATTGCTGGTGTATTTGATGATGAAGTTCTGCCATCTGCCTTGCTCTGCGCTCAATGGACCACGGTTTAATAATCATCTCTTCCAGAAGTGTCCTTCCACTGGCCAACTCAAATATGATACCTTTACGATTATTGATCGTCACCATATCGATTGTTTGTGGGCATTTAACTCCAAGTTCCAAAACGATTCGAGTATTATCAAACTCATGCTGAATCGCTTCCGCAGAGAAATCTTCTCTGAAAAGTTTCAAAATTGAAGTTTCACCATGTCTGAATATTTCCGCTGTCTGTCCCTGCCCAATCCGTTTCAATCCTAATCAACTCCGTATCTTTCCTAAATCAATTATGGTAAAACATCAAAGAACCTAATGATCAAGCCCTTTTTTCATAGCATAATGAATGATCCTGCCTAATGCAAAAAAAGGGCTCTTCCTTAGGTCCTGCAATGCAAAATCTAAACGTTTCGATTCGCGCTATCCTTAACTTTTTCTGCTTTATTTGAACCTCTTATTTCACGGCGGTGTGTTACAACCTCCTGTGTTGCGATTAAAATTTCATGCATTTGAGTCGTGCCTTCGATAATTTCATTGATCCGGGCATCCCGATAATATCTCTCTACGGGATAGTCTCGATGGCAACCATTGGCACCATGAATTTGCACCGCATCACTGGCAACTTTATTCACCATGGTTGAAGCAAAGTATTTGGCAGTCCAAGTTTCCATAATGCTCTCTGGATCACCCACATCTCTTAAATATCCTGCTCTGTAACACAGCATCCGTGCCGCTTTCATATTCACTGACATTTCAGTGATCATTTTTTGTATCATTTGATTCTCGCGTATAGCTCTTCCGAATTGGATTCTGGAATTGGCATAATGTACCGATGCATCCAGACATGCCTTGGCTAAACCTACACAGCCACAAGCGATCGTGTATCTTCCATAATCCAGACAAGGTAGAGCAACATGTGATAACCCTGTACCAACTTGACCCAGGAGGTTTTCCTTCGGAATACGACAAGAATCCATTTTCAGTTCAGCAATCATCGATGCTCTCGCTCCAAGCAACCCGCTCATAGGTTCAACGCTGAACCCAATGGAATCTCTCTCCACGATAAACGCTGTCGGCTTGTTCTCACATTGGGCAAGAATCAAAAATACGTCTGCAAGCTGCCCCATGGTAATCCATTTTTTATGACCGTTAAGTATGTATTCATCTCCGTCTAATACGGCCGTTGTTTCAATGCTTTTGGCATCGCTTCCAACACTCGGTTCTGTCAATCCGAATGAACCCAAAGTTGTTCCCGTAGCTAATGCAGGCAACCAGTACTGTCTTTGTTGCTCCGTTCCCCAACGCAAGATCGCTAAACCCACCATCCCCTGAACGGTTAACAAACTTCTGACAGAGGAGCACCCACGTCCAACCTCTTCGTTAAGAATCCCGATAGTGATATTGTCCAGTTCCATCCCGCCATATTCTTTTGGCAACATGGAGCCCAGATAACCAGCCTCTGTTATTTTCGCAAGGAGTTCCGGGTGAATTCGTTCTTCGCTGTCATTTAAACTAGCATATGAAATAATCTCGCTGTCTACAAAATCCTTGAATTGTTCCTGCCACATCAATTGCTCCGCATTCAGTTCAACTTTCATCACATATCACTCCTGATTTTGAGGTTATAAGTCCAATAAACGGAACTCGATGCTGTGATTGTCTGATATAAGCTTGTGTCGTCATTTCCCCTTTATGACTCATTGGGAATCTCATAATTGATGCACTTACGCAAACTGTCTTTCAGATGTTGCAATGTTGTGAAGTTCTCCAATTCAAGATACTCATCGTCCATCTCAATATTGAATTCGTTCTCCAAGGCAATGATCAGTTTGATAAATGAAATGGAGTTTAATCCAAGAACTCTTAAATCCTCATCCAACGCACTTACATCCAGCTTTTGTTCAGAAAACATTTCCACGACCTGATAGAAGTGAATATCAAACTGATCATAAGCCACAGGATATTCTTGCAAAAAAGATTCCTCCTCGATGTGAGACATGTAATCTTTGAAAATCCATTTTTGTAGCACCATTTCTGTGATCAGAATCTGTTCGAACGTTTGCCTAAGAGTATAGGAATCGCAACAAAAAAAGTCCTACATTTTGTAAATATTCCATATATTCTCTGACTTCGATACTATCATAATTTTCCTGAGTCAAGCAATCACTATTGCCATGTATTCACAAATATTTAATAGGTTTCCACCTTCGAGATGATATCCCTATCTTGCGACAATGATTCATTATCTCAAAGGTGCTTTGACATAAATACATCGACCTCATCTTCACTGTCCAATATAAATCCAAATCGTTCATACAATCGCCGAGCAGGGCTTCCCTGCAAAACATTTAAAATAACACGTTTCCCCTGAACTTCATCCTGTTCCAGCAGCATGTTCAGTACCTGAGTTCCTATTCTCTGGCCTTGATAATCGGGATGTATGTAGAAATGTTCCAATAGATATGCCTCAGCCTTGGGCTTTAACGCTACACAACCTACCATTGAACCCTCCACTTCAATAATCTGTGTCTGGGCAGGATTGAATGTATTCCGGAAACGTTCACGCACCTTCACATCATCGTACCTTCCCAGTCTGGTTAGATCATCGTATAATACCAAGGCTCGCAAATCAGCAAGTTGCTCTTGGTCTGCCTGTACAGCTTGACGCATTGTTATTGGGTTCATTTGTTGAATTCCTTTCCAGTGGAGAAACGTTAATTTTTGAATGTCATATCGCACTATAGAACACTAAAAATCATACCTTTGGCAACTCACTTGAGCAACACCGGATTTTAGAACGCACTATATTTTTCAAACATACTGAACTCCTCAAAAAAATAAAAAAGCCCAAAAAGGACGGTGCAGTCTTGCTTATACCAATAAGCGAACCTGCAGCCATCCCTTCTGGGATGTAGATTATTATAGAAAACTATGAAACATGTGAAGCTTGTGCCGCATGTTGTAATGCTTCCAGACCCAATGCTAACGCACCACATAGGCCTGCATGCTGGCCCAATCCGGGCTGCACAATATATTGGTCGATATGTTGCGTGATTGGGGCAGCATTTACATAACCATTGAGATTCCGCACTACCTGCTCCCGGATCATAGGAAACAGATGATCTTGCTGCATCACACCACCACCCAAGATGATCTTCTGCGGCGAATGAAGCAAGATGGCCGTAGTAATCGACTCCGCAATGTAAAAGGATTCGATCTCCCACGCCGGATGATCTGCCGGCAGTTCACTGCCAGGGATCTGCCAACGAGCTTCAATGGCTGGACCTGCTGCCATTCCCTCCAAGCAATCGCCATGATATGGGCATAATCCGGCAAAGTGATCGTCTGGATGGCGTCTTGTCCGAATATGTCCACCCTCGGGATGTAACAATCCGTGTACTCGTTTGCCCCCTGCCACAAGTCCGACACCAACTCCTGTACCAATCGTGTAATATACACAGTTGTCCAGTCCTTGCGCCGCTCCCCACGTCGCTTCACCGAGCGCGGCAGCATTCACATCCGTATCCCATCCAAAAGGAACCGGAAATTCATGCTTCAAGGTTCCAACCACATTACAGTTTTCCCACCCAGGCTTAGGTGTGGTCGTAATATAACCATAGGTGGGACTATCCGGTTGCAGATCAATCGGACCAAAGGAGCCGATCCCCAGGGCTTCCACATCTTTATCCCTGAAATAGTCGATCACCTTAGCAAGGGTAGTCTCCGGATGTTCTGTTGGAAAGCTGATCCGATCTTCAATCTGCCCATGCTCATTACCTACACCACATACAAACTTTGTTCCGCCCGCTTCTATAGCTCCAATACGCATCGTTTTGGGCCCCTTTCCTTCATTACAATTAACCTTTAGCCTTGGTTGATGATATCTCATAGATATGAAGTGAAGAGAAGACCAGATCTGTATTTTCGGCATGAGCAGAGATGCCTTGGCAATCCGCATCCGGATAGATCAGATCCGTGATAACCGCCTGACCATCATTTGCAAATACCTCCACAGATGAATGATCTACAAAGATACGCAAACTTTGATTTCCGTTCACTTCTTTTAACTCAGCTGTATGACGGCTCAGGAAAAGTTCATGAAAATTGCCGATGCCCGATCGACTACGATCAACGTACACTTCACTTCGGATCGAGTCTACACCAACGACCGTTTCGTGATCTGCGCCGCTTCTTAGTGCAAAATGGAACGTCTGATCCTGAGCCCACTCTGCATGGATCTCATAGTTCACGAGTTGCAATGTGTTCAACTGCTCACTCACTTGCTGAATCGAAGCATCCTGTAGGGACAATACTGGCGTACGGGCTTGCTCAAGTTCACGTGCAGGACGTTGAATCAATATAACTTCTCCCGCTCTTGTCTCCAGTGTCAACTCCCGGGCAATGGTCATTGCTCCACGGTAATCATTGGTCGGCGTCTGGTTGGCATACATCCAGTTGCTCATCCAGCCGATAATGAGGCGTCTTCCATCTTCCTCAGGAACGTCAGACCAACTAACTCCTGCGTAGTTATCCCGACCATAATCAATCCAGCGAATCGTCTGGGATGCCTCGTCTGGGACAAATGTAGTTCCATCAAAATCTCCGGTAAAATATTGTGTTCTGGAGCCTTCAATAAAAGCAGGATCTGCACCGATGCTAACGAGCATCACCCATTTCTCCTGCCCTGAATCTCCATCTAATGCAAGCGGGAACAGGTCGGGGCATTCCCACACGCCATCGTGTGAACCAATCCCTGCTCCAAATTCACTTCCTAGCGTCCAATCCTTCAGATTGGGAGAACGATACAGACATACCGTTTGACCACAAGCGATAATCATAACCCACTCCTTGGTCTGCTCATGCCAGAACACTTTGGGATCACGGAAATCAACAAAGGACTCATGCTTTAATACCGGATTACCCTCGTACTTAGTCCAGGTTCTGCCGCTGTCTTTGCTATACGCCAGACTCTGGGTTTGTATGGCATCTTGGTTTTTAACTTCAAGATGATGGGTGAAAATAGCAACCAATCCTGGCTCACCCTCAAAGAATCCGGTCGTATTATTCCAATCCACTACGGCACTTCCCGAGAATATAGTGCCATTCTCATCGGGGAGTAAAGCTATCGGAAGTTCCTCCCAGGAGATCAGGTCCCTGCTCACTGCATGGCCCCAGTGCATGGGGCCCCATGTGGTTCCATGTGGGTGATGCTGATAGAACAAGTGATACTCCCCATTGAAAAACACCATGCCGTTTGGGTCGTTCATCCACTTCTCTTTCGGTGAAAAATGGTATTCATTTCTGTAATCTTGTTTAAGAATTGTCGACATTATGGTTTCTCCTCCGTACTTTTCTTTATTTGTTATTACGGTCATATCCCGCTTGTTTAATCTGTAGCCATTCTTGCAATCCAAGGCGATCCAGCTCTTTCAAGTAAGCATCCCATTCCTGATCTATTTTCCCGTTCTGATACCATTCTGTACGCAGACGTAACACATAGGCGAAGAGATCGGTCTCAATCGTGGACAATCGATCCAGTTCATCGATGGAGAAGAACACACTTGGATATACGTTCTCCGCTTTCATATGCGGAACCATAACCTTATCGAGAAGTTCCATCCGCCAAGCCGCATCTTCCGGTTTGGTTGTGTATTTGTCATAATAACTGTCGAGTATGGCCAATGGTCCTGCGATACTGGTTTTTTGTCTGAGTTCAACTGGTGCAGAGCCCTCCAGCGGAAGATGCTTCAGCATGCCTTTGGCTTCATCGAATTCAAAAATATTTTGCTGACTCTCGTCTCCATAGGTACCCCAGTTGTTCTGCACAGATTGGATCGGATCGTACAGTTGGTCTACCCACTTCGCTGTGGATTCCAGGTTTTTATTGCTGCTGGTAATGACCATGCGACCACGATCAAGTCCTATTCCGTTTGTTCTTGTGACATTGATCTCTCCGTTAGGCCCGGCAACCGGAGGCAGAACATCATACGTATCATTCATGCCTGTAATGTTAGCCTTATCCCATGTGAAGTACATGCCGTACTTATTATCCTTGCCTTTCGCAAGATACGTGTTCCAATCCTGCTGGTACGATTCGACATCCACGAGGCCTTCCTTAACCAGCTCATGAATGTATTTAACCGCTTCCTTGTAGCCTTCATCAGCTGCCGTGAAGACCACTTTCCCATCATTGGTTACCACGGTATGATCCCAGTTCTCTCCGAGTCCAAATGCCGCAAAGAGAAATGTCAGATCTTCTCCGCCCGGTTTGTTAATGAAAGATAACGGAATTTCGTCGGCCTTACCGTTGCCGTTTGGATCTTGAGTTTTGAACGCGATCAATACTTCTTTCAGTTCTTCGGTTGTCGTTGGCATCTTCAGTCCAAGCTTGTTCAGCCATTCCACATTAATCCAGGGTAAGTTATCCACCGCCTGAATCCGTTGTTTGCCACTTCCGAGTTCTTCAATCCATGGGAATGAATAAATATGTCCGTCTGGAGCCGTAATCATGCTCTTGTATTCGGGAGCTTCCTCCAGCACCTTTTTCAGATTGGGCATGTGTTGTTCAATCATGTCCTCAAGTGGAATGATCGCCCCGTCCTTCGCCAGTTTCAGGAGATCATAGTCCCCGTAACCTGCATCAAAAATGGCATCCGGCAAATCACCGCTGGCGACCGCCAGATTTCTTTTTTCTGCAAACACATCACTCGTATAGTTCTTCCAGTTGATATGCACATTGGTTTTCTCTTCGAGTCGCTTGTTAATTAGCTTGTCGTTTGGATCAGCGGGAGCCAGCGGAGAGCTCTGTGTTATAAAATTCAATGTCACCTTGCCATCAGGGGATTGCGCCTCACTTGCCGCGCCGCCTCCACCTCCGCCACAGGCGGTTAAAAAGAGCATTGCAGATAACATGGAAATGGATGCCGTTGTAACGGCTTTTCTGGACTTGTTCACTTTTTTCATAATAATGACCTCCATGAGTTGGATTGGATCAACTTACTGTATCGCAGGCTGTTCACTATTTGAGGGAACCGACCATGACACCTTTTTCGAAATACTTCTGGAAAAACGGGTACATGATAATGAGTGGCAGACTCGAAATGACAATCGCTGAGTATTTAATCATCTCGGAGAGCCGTTTCAGTTCTGCCATCGCGAGCTGATCACTGATCATGCCCGGTGCAGCCTGATTCTGAATCAGAATGGAACGCAGAACGAGCTGTAACGGATGCAAGTTCGGATTATCGAGATAGATCATTGCATCAAAATAGGAATTCCATTGCCCAACGAACGCATAGAGTGCGAGTACAAAAATGATCGGTTTCGACAATGGAATGACGATCTGGAAGAAAATCTTCATCTCAGAGGCGCCATCCACGTTTGCAGCTTCTTTCAGTTCTCGAGGGACTCCTTTGAAAAAGGTTCTGGAGAGAATGATGTTCCAGACGTTAACCGCTCCAGGGATGATGATCGCCCACACCGTATCAAGCATGCCGAGATTACGTATGAGTAGATACGTAGGGATTAATCCCCCGCCGAAGAACATCGTAATGATAAAGATAATCATGAAAAATCCACGTCCCGCGAGCCTATCATCCGACAATGCATAACCTGCAAATATGGATACGGTCACGGTGATCAGTGCAAAGGAAACTGAGTACAATACCGCATTTGCAAACCCCCGGATCATGGCTGGATTGGACAAAATCATCTGATATCCGTCCAGACTCCAGTCCGATACATTAAAGGACAGTCCACGATTCAGTAGCACCGTTGGGTCCATGAAAGAGGCGATAACAATATAAATCAGGGGAACAACCACAACCAGTACAGCACAGGTGAGAAAGATGGCATTGAGTGTGAGGATCAATCGATCCATTCCCGTGTGTTTAACAACCATGGATAATACTCCTTTCCTAATAGAGGCCTTCGCCTTCATTCAATTTCTTCACAATCAGATTCACCGTCACCAGCAAAATCACATTGATAACCGAGTTGAACAATCCAACTGCCGCAGAATAAGCGTAATCTCCAGACTGTAACCCCACCTTGTAGACATACGTGGCAATAATCTCGGAGGAAGGCAGGTTCATGGACGTCTGCATCAGATAAGCCTTCTCAAATCCAATGGACATAATCCCGCCAGCTGCAAGGATAAAGACGATGGCCATAATCGGACGAATCGTTGGAAGGTCAATGTGGCGAATACGCTGAAGGAGATTGGCTCCATCCAGATTAGCCGCATTGTGAAGCTCCGGATCAACATTGGCCAAAGCCGCGACGTATATGATGGAAGCCCAGCCCGCTCCGGTCCAGATATCGGACAAAATGTAGATCCAGCGGAAATATTCCGGTTCAGACATAAACATGATCGGCTGACCTGTAATCCATGTGGCTAATTGATTAATTGGCCCTGTCGGTGAGAGGAAGATGAACAGCATACCCACAACCACAACAACCGAGATGAAATTGGGTGCGTACAGAAACAATTGAATATTTTTCTTGATGCCAGCTTTGCGTACCTGATTCAGCATGAGTGCCAGTAAGATGGGCACCGGGAAACTGAATATCAATCCCAAAAAGCTGAGTTTAAGCGTATTCATTAAAATGATATCGAAATTGGGTGAAGCTATAAATTTCTCAAAATGCTTCAGTCCTACCCAATCACTACCCATGATGCCTTTGATCGGACTGAAATCCTTAAACGCAATGATGGCTCCGTACATCGGAATGTACTTGAAGATAAGAGTCAAAATTAAGGCTGGTGCAAGCAACATATATAAAAAGTAATTTTTTTTGAGCTGCTGTAACCTATGACCGCTTGTCGTCCTCACTTTCAGTACCCTTCCTTCGCCCTTTTTGCTGTCGGCTATGTTATCCAACACGATACCCCCGTTCATTCTAGAAGTTGACAATTGTTTTCAGTAAGGGCTTTCAATATTTACAATTGCCTATTTGATAATTTACAATTTATCAGGTTTCAACGGATTTAGTCAATACGTTTTGTAAAAAAATATTTGTGCATTTGATCATTTCATCTTTGCATTAATGTAACTAAAGAGGATTAAATTTGCATATATACAGCACTGAATCGTTAATACTCGCATAGATATTTCTATATCATGACTGTAATAGATTATCATTGTTACACTAATTAACAAAACTTCTGGAACAATTATGAAAATAGAATTCGACTATCTAAATGTAAATGTAATTGTGCATTTGTAAAACAGAGATTGCTATTTGTCCCGTTCTATTATACATTTGACTTAGAGAAGAATATGGATGACTATTGAGGATTAGAGGTGAAGCATTAGATGGCAAAGGAAAAAGTCACGATACAAGACATCGCTGATGCTTTGGGGATCTCCAGAAATACGGCTTCCAAAGCATTAAATGATAGCGGAAACATCCCGGATGAAACCCGAAATCGTGTAATTAAAAAAGCAATTGAACTTAAATATAAACAGTTTGCCTATATGGACAATGAGCATGTTCTAACCAAGGCTCCGGGCAATATCGCCCTGTTAACTGAAAACCTGCCTGGTACATCTCACTTTGGTTCGTTGTTAATCAGTGGTCTGGAGAAAAGAATCAGTGCGGAGGGATACAATCTCTCGATTCATATCGTGCGTGAAGACGATCAAGATACACTTACACTTCCCAACAATTTTGATATAGCCAAAGTAGACGGCATCATTTGCATTGAATTATTTGATCTGGAATATACACAGCTGATTACCGATCTGGGCATTCCCACCATCTTTATCGATTGCGCTTCCAACATATGTTATCCCGAATTCAAAGCAGATCTGCTACTCATGGAGAATGAACATAGCATCTATCAGTTAACCACAAAATTAATTGAGAGCGGCTACACAAGTATTGGATTCGTCGGAGATTACAATCACTGCAAGAGCTTTAATGAACGATGGGTTGGATATCAGCGTGCTATGCTGGAGGCGGGGTTGCAGGTCGACCTGTCCCATTGCATCGTAGATAATGATCGCCTGTGTTTCTCCAAGCCAGGATGGTTGAACCAGCGAGTGGCAGAGCTGGCCTCCCTACCTTCCGCTTACGTATGCGCTAATGACTTTATAGCAGTTGATCTGATTAGAGCGTTAAAAGACAGAAATGTCGCTGTGCCACAGGATATTGCGATATGCGGATTCGATAATGCACCCCAATCTCGAATTATTGAGCCAGCATTAACGACGGTTCATATTTATAGCAATGAGATGGGCATTAAGACTGCGGAGATGCTGTTATCCCGGATTAATAGCCCGACACAGCCATATCAGGTCTCCCACATTGTGACCAAACCCATCATCAGGGAGTCTACGCCATCAATCATGGCCGAGCATTCTCAGATGGTTCATAGTTCTGCAAAATAAAAAAACGTATGTCTCACGAGTAACAACTCGTGAAGCATACGTTTTTTTGTGGTTTCGATTTGGTTGGATGAAAACTCTATCCTATCCATCGTGGCCTAGATAAAAAATCATCTCGCGATTAAATCTCTTTCAAGATGCCTTTTACAAGTCCGATAAAGGTTGTTTTCACTTGCGCAGCCACTTCAATAACTTCATCATGACTTAACGGCTGATCCAGAATACCACAGGCCATGTTGGTCAGACAGGAAATGCCTAGTACCTTCATACCGCCATGGATGGCAACAATGGCTTCAGGTACCGTGGACATCCCCACTGCATCCGCACCCATCGTACGAATCATGCGAATCTCCGCTGGTGTCTCATATGCCGGGCCACTCCACCATGCATAGACACCTTGCTGCAAGCCAACATTCTGCTCTTCTGCAACCTTAAGGGCAATGCTGCGCAGTTCACGATTGTATACCTGTGATACGTCTGGGAAACGAACACCCAGTTCGGCGTTATTCGGCCCCATCAACGGGTTATTGCCTACCAGGTTAATATGATCTGTAATGAGCATCAGTTGACCCGGCTCAAAGCTTGTGTTGATGGCTCCGCAGGCATTGGTGATAAGCAATTGCTCGACACCCAGCGCCTTCATGATCCGAACGGGGAAAGTCACTTCGTCCAATGTAAAACCTTCATAATAATGAAGGCGGCCTTTCATCGCTACAACCGTTTTGCCCATCAGTTCACCAATAACCAATTCATTGGCATGGCCGATAGCCTCAGATTGAGCGAAATACGGAATATCTGTATACGGGATAACGGTCGCATTTTCAATCTCGTCCGCGAGCGCTCCCAGTCCAGAACCCAGAATCATGCCTACGGCAGGTTTGGTATGGATTCGGTTTAATATGTAATCTCTTGCTTCCTGAATATGTGCGGATTGATGCATAATGATATCCTCCTGATGATCTGAATTGAGTTAACGAAAACTGAGTTAATGAGGTGTTACTCATCAAGTGTAATGAACAATGGTCATGATGTAAATGGAAGCTGTTCTATATACAATAAAAAAACGACCCTATGCTCCAGAATCGTTTAAAAACATGGACATACCCTAATCCAATGTATATTTGTTTCTACTTTTCATATAATCGATAGTCATAATCAGCAACAGCATGAATGTAGCAAACATCAGTGGTTTGGCAAAAGTACCTTCTTCAAAGATATAATACGCAGCGACCAAGTTTCCTGCAAATATTAACAGGTAATTGCGGGTGCGATCCATCTTCTCATCTCATTTCAGGAAAGAATTTGGTTCACCATTTCTTCAACCCTATCACATAATCCCATTTAATACCATATTTTTATCATCCATACAAATCAACGCCTCTAATCATGCACGAGATAACCGCACTGTATAATCTATATTGACTACAGCAAAAAATCGGCCACATCGTGACCGATTCTCTCCACTTCCCTGATGTTCAGGACATAGGGTTAATGATACGCCAAAATGATTCCTTTGGCTGCAACTGCTGATCAAAAACAAAGGGCCAATTTTTGCGTCCGCGTACCGGGAAATGGTCTAACCAGGTATAATTGTCCGCTACTCCCCAGAATGTCACAGAGGTAATGGATGATTTATACTCACGGAACAAATTAAAGATTTCTTCATATCGACGCTCCTGTAGCTCAGCCATCTCTGAAGTTGGCGCGGTGAGGTCCGTTCGACGATCCTCATGACGAAACACGGACATATCCAGCTCCGTAACATGCAACTGCACATCCAGTGAAGCATAACGCTCAATAGCCATTCGGATCTCCTCAATCGAAGGACCATGAATATTCCAATGCCCCTGCAACCCAATCCCGTGTACAGGCGCTCCCTTGTCCAGCAAAGACCGAACCAGATTGTAGATCTTCTCCCGTTTGACCGGATCCGTCTCATTGTAGTCATTATAGAAAAGAAGAGCATTTGGATCAGCTTCATGAGCCATACTGAACGCTTGCAGCAAATAATCTTCTCCCACCAGCTCTAACCACTTCGTGTCCCGCATGAACAGGTCGGTCTTATCTTCAACAGCTTCATTAACGACATCCCACGCATATATTTGCCCCTTATACCGACCTACTACCGTATCAATATGTTGCTTCAAGCGATATAATAACAGCTCTCTGGAAGCGGGAGCACCTGAGATATCCTCAAAGACCCATTTCGATGTTTGATTATGCCAGACCAAAGTATGTCCGCGAACCCCAATCCCTTGGGCAACAGCAAAATCAACAATTTTATCCGCCGCCTCAAATGAATAACGATCCTCTTCCGGGTGAATTTCTTCAAATTTCATCTGATTTTCAGCCGTGATACTATTGAAGTGTTTGGCAATGAAATCTCCTTCGGACTGCAACATTCTGGTATGTACAGCAGCACCTATTTTGAACGTATTAGCGTACGCAGCATGTAGTGATGGAATTTCGGTTGGCATTTACAATTCCTCCCTGCCATTTTTTATCCATCATATCGTTTGTTAAATACGCTTACAATGAACAAATTATACTTCTTCCCCCTCATATTTAACTATTTATAATCCCGGGCCCTATTCGCGCAATAAAAAACACCTCCACGTATGTTCCACTGCTCATCGCAACAGAACATTTCTCGGAAGGTGTTTGTGATCGTGATGTTCATTTAAATCAACTCATATACAAAGAGGATATGAAGCGTTAAAGCTTGTCTACCTGTAACAAGGTCACCTGTTTCACTGTGCATGCCGGGTTAATTTGTTCCTCGGACAGAATGTTCAGCTTGATGAGGCTTTTCAGCTTATGGCTGTCTACCTTGGATAACAATCGCCAGATGTCCGGGTCTGGAAGAGAAGCATACAGCTTCTGATCATCGTATTCCTTCCGGTTCTGAAGCACTGTTTTCACGGTGTAACCACCAACCTGCGTCTCATAGACCCCTTGTTCTGCACAATACGCGACAATCTCATCTCGTAGTATAGACAACTGCTGCTCAATATCTTTTTGCTGCTGTTTCAGTTCGAAGTAAGTTTGCACTTTCTGCTCCATATCAATCACGCTCCTCTACTATCATAGGTATGCGAGGATCGCTAGTTTAGGACTGGCTGTTTATTTTATTTAAAAAAAGTGGTCTTTCTATTACTTAGTCGTATACTGTCGTCATTGTATATCCTCGTATTACGATTACAGCAGATTCTCATGCAAATATGAATTATGGACAGCCATGTTGTGCACCCGTTGCATTACATTTGGCCCCATGGGTACATCCCCAACGCGCTTTAACAGAATCCAGCGAAGACAAGCTACAGCTTCAAAAACCTGCTCCTCTTCCAGCGTGTACGTATAACTTGCAGAACGTGCAAATTGAGCGTGATACATCTCACCATAACTTTCCCCATTATAGATCGTGATCAGAAACACAGACCATGCCATATCGTACCTTGGGTCACCATACTGCCCATTAGTCCAATCGATGATGGTGTAATGGTCGTCCATCTCAAGAATGTTTCCCAGATTATAATCGCCATGAATCAAGCGATCCTGTCTGATCTGGACCTGCTGGATCAAGTTTGCCAGAAGATCATTTATATCGTCATGTAACTCAATTTGAGGAAAAAAGTATTGAACAAAATCGTACCTGAATATGTATTCTTCATCTTCTCCAGTACCCACTTCATTCACCGGATAACGATGGACCTCCATTAATCGCTCAGCCAAATGTGCCAGTTTGGTTTGTGTTAATTGGGTAATCCGCTCTCCATCATAGCTCGTTAACAGCACTTGATTCTCTTGCTCGTCTAATCCCCAACCGTAGGGTTTGGAAACACGAATTCCACTTTGATAAAGCTTGGACAATAGTCGATATTGTTTGGCGATATCCGGTTTAGAATCCTTGTCCCAGACTTTCAAGACGTACCGCTGATCTCCCATTTCGATTTTCATCACAGTTGCTTCTAGTCCAGGTGACAAGGGAATGATCTGATACTCCTGTTTAATCACCTGCTGAATACGTTCATCCAGTTCTACCCAATTCACCTGGCTAAGTTGAATCGTCATCGTTCCCCTCCTTCCATGATACACAAGATTAGATTATAATCGTTTATCAAATACCTTCTGCCATTTCTTCTCTTCATAACCGATAGCTATATAAAACCGATGTGCAGATTCCCTTTTTCCGTTACAACGTACCCGAATCTTATCAAAGCCGTTAACCCGAGCCCATTCCTCGCATTCGCTCATGATTATCTTACCAATCCCCATCCCTTGATGAATCCCATCCACAACTAGTCCACCGATCTCGGCAAAAGATGGACTCTCAATGGAATGTCTTCCCTGTACATGGCCCCAGCCTACGACCCTCGAATCAATCTCAGCTACACATACATAATGGTCTGGTAAGGAAGAGAGAAGAGTTAGTCTCTCCTTGATTTCTTCAGTTGTGCTGACATAACCCAGTTGATGGGATAATTGGCTCATCACTTCGCCATCCTGAATCGTAGCTTTCCTGCAATGAATCATCACTTCTCCTCCGTTCATTCATGTCATGCCGCTCTCTCCCTGTTAGTCAGGTATAATCAGGCCTTTGCCAATGACATTGGCGGATACTGGCTGTTTGCCCAATTCTCTGGCCCATACCGACAGCTGACCCATATGGTGAATCTCATGGGCGATCACATGTCGCATAATTTCTCCCCATGAATCTGTACTGGCCTTGCCAGCTGAGCGATGATCAATATAAGCTCTTTTTTCCATACTCGAATCCCAGGCTCTAACAAATGCCTCCACATCAGGACGTAACTTGCGATCGAGTCTCCTTACCGCCTCAAGATTCTGGTAGTTTGCAAAATCTTCTGCATCATCCGGTTTGCCCTGTAGCAACTGAAGCCAGCTCCACTCTACATCAATGATATGAAATAATGTTTGTAATATGTTGCCTACTCCGCCCGTGCGAGGCCGAAGCAATTCTTCAAGCGGTACATCTTCACACCACACATACCATTGCTCACGCACCATCCAGTTATAACGAAAGAATGTTTCCATTGGTATATTCCCCTTTATCGATGTTTTTCATAGAGATTCGATCAATTCTGTATGGGCAAAGGTATCCTCCGAATGTTTACACTTACCACTCCGATGACAGAACAACCTTCCGATCGCTGTTATCCCCAGAGTTTTTTGATTCATTTTATAATGGGAAACTCCGGGGATAAGCCTATGCTTCCGATGCAGCTTTCTTTCAGAAAGCTATTAGGCGAACACTTCGCTTCTTCAGTTTTTTTCTGTCCTCTCCGTTTCGTGTAAATATTCAGTTCAATTTATTTAGTTATTTTCTTTTTTATATACAAGATTACATGAATTCCTGCATAAATAAACAGAACATTGAACAAATATAGAAGTACATTTAAATAGATGCCCGATATAAACCAGATAGTTCCCTCAGAATTAGCATAATGATAATCCGTAAAAAATCGGAGCGGGAAACCATACTCTGTTCGGAGCGGTCCATCTTCAGTATGTAAAGTTCCAGGAATACATAGGATGGCTAATACAGCAAGCCAGGCTGATAGATTCATTATTCTTTTGTTAATCGTCAATACCTCTCCTCCTCATTCATCCTTATTGGGATCTTTACCAAAATACGTGCCTTTCAACTTTTGATCCATAAAGTCTCTTAAGTCCTTTTGATCAACTATATATCTCGAACTTCTATTAAATCTGCTTTTTCTGGTTACAATAATCTGTTTCCGATTGTATTGAATCGTAACTTTAGCGTTATGCTTTAATTTCAAAGCAATTCCCGCACTAATGCTTCCTGTGACATCATCTACTGGTATTTTGGCTGATTCCGGGGCTGCATTCAGCCAGCCGACTATACGGCTAATGTCTTCTTTACTTAACGTAACATTGTCAATGCTAACGTGTGCTCCACCGTCGCCTGTCCTAGTGTACACAACTATGCTCATCTCTGTGCTTATCACTTGATTTCTCGAAATCGGCTTATTTGGATCAGGGTTACTCGTGATTAGAAAATACAAAAACAGGATTGCCGCACCTATGAAAAACCAGAATCGCCTACGTTTTCCTAGCATTACAGCGCATTCTCCATATCCACCACGTTGGCAAACAATCTCAGTACCGTATTGTGATGTGCAATGATCTGCTCTGCTTGAAGCGTCTTTGAATTCCATGTGCTGTGCGCATCTTGAACCAGATTGACCGTGTAACCCAGACTGAACGCTCTGCGGCAAGTCGTGTCTACACATACCTCAGTTTGCATACCCGCGAGAATCAACTCCGTCACGCCATCTTCTTGCAATTTCAGATGCAGATCGGTTTTGTGAAACGAATCCGGTGTCTCTTTTTCGATAACGAGGTCACCAGCACTAGGTGCAATGGACGGATGGATGTCCCACCCCAGTGTTCCTCGTTCCAGTGGACTGCCTGGCCCTTCGCAGTGTTGGATATATATGATGGAATGCCCTGCTTCACGGGCCCTGGCAATTAACACCTGGATCTTCTGAAGCAATCGTTCCCCCTGATATACGGGATCTGCTTCATCAAACATCGCTACCTGTACGTCAATGATTAGAAGTGCACAATGCGTTGTCATTTTGCTTTCCTCCTGACAAATCAATTTAATTCAACTCTTTTTTCTTCGTACCTTTAACAAAACTTCCAATCCCATATCAATCAATACAAATAGGATAGCGGCAAGAACGCCAAATAAGGTCAGAACTAATGTCTCTTTGAAATCCAAGATTGCTTCTCCTGCGCCCATGACCACATAATAAATATACATACCTAGAACTCCAGCGCATGCATAGCCTAATATCCTCGTACTTAGATACAACACATGATTAGGGAATTGTATTCGGCTGAGCAGATAGTCTAGCAATATCGATAAAGGTAGCCCGATCAACAGGATCAAGGGAGTCGCGTATATCAGATAAATAAGAATGTAAAAATCAAAACTGTAGGATTCATTCATCGATATGAGACTTGCAGCCAAAGTAAAACAAATGATGGTTAGAGCGGTTGTTATCAGCTTTCTTCCCATGTTCATCTCATCACTCCAATACAGTTATCTCTATTCATTGGATGTGCTCATGCGTCAGATTTTGCCGGCTGCCATCCGATTTCTTGAGACCAACGATGTGCTCTCTGTAATATGCTCCACACCATTGGTCCTTTTCCTTCAACATATTTGGGACGCTGATCTTTATACAATGACATGAGTCTGTGCTTTTCTTCTGCATATTTCAAACAATCTTCTGGATGCTCCCTTAAATAGTCTCTGAACAGCAAGGTCATCTGCTCGGAGAAACTGCCTACCTGTCTAACGTGTATATGTATCCTTCTGTTTCCGGGTTCTTCACGAAAGTAACGTTTAGTCTTATCTGGATTTTCTGCTCTGAATACAAATCCGACTGTTTCGATCTCATGTTTGTAGTCCAACAGATTTTCATACTGGGAAACAGATATTTGTATATCTATGATGGGTTTCGCATCTATTCCCACAATTGAAGTGGACCCAACATGGTCAATCCGCACGGCCTTTTCTCCTAACGCTTCTCTTAATTTCGAACCCGTTTCGAGAAACAAATCACGCCATGCCGGGTCATACTTTGCGATTCTCCATTGATCCTCCATATAACTCCTCCTTGGTTATCCAATCAAACTATATAATTAAATAACACGTTCTTTTAACCTTTTGTTACATGTAGACTATTTTAAAGATTCAATAGAGAGATCATCCGAAGTCATCATTATTTATTCCGAGTTCTATTTGTTTTTGGGATTCAATCATATATTCGTACACATCATCAATTTCTGTTATCCCTTTTATATTCTCCTTTAGCAGTTCAATAATTAAATGATTATCACTCTCTCGCATCTTTATATCTTCCATATAATTATCGTTATAGTCATTCGTAAAATCTAATTTATTCTTATAAAACCGAAATCTTTCCAACACATAAATTTCTTTAAGATTAATAAATAATGCTATAAAATCCTTAAGGTTTCTGGCCACTAACGTTACTTGATTCCCAAATGCCGTAGGTTGAATAAAGATAATAGGCGCTTCTTCCAAATCACTAATGGATCTGTTGAACGTGAAAAAAGCAAAATGGTCACCATCTGCCCCTGTTCTTCCAAACATGATGGCATCATCTGGCGTACAATAGTATCTATCATCATCATTGTTAAAACTAATATAAAAACCCATATAATCGTCGATGGTTCCAACATGTTGTTCACGTAATTTCTTATCTATTCGAACGATGTCTACTAAGGATTCTGGCATTTTATAATGTACTTGCAAGTTTAAATCACTCTCTTCTATTGGCATTTATTAATATATCTATATTTTGACACAAATTTCAAAAAAGAGAAGGACCCTTAGGCCCTTCCCTTAACTTCTTAATGATAATCACACTTGAAATTTGTAAACTCAGCTGAAGTATCTTGCCCACTCGCGTATAACCCAATGAGTACGCCTGTAAAACCTCCTGCCACCTCCGAGGATAGGTATCTCGTCTGTGCCGTGCCTAGCAGAATCTCTTCACCATCTGTTTGAAACAGGAAACTGTAGCGTTCTTGGTTTGAGCGGATCACCAGCGTTGCATGCTGTTTATTTCCCAGATCCACTTCATGTTCTCTCGATTTGATATCACCGATGTTTAGACGCTCGATCACCTTATAGCCGTCCTGCTCCTGACGAATAGCCACTTCATAATGATGATTCTCATCCATGTAGATCGTGATACCGGCTTCTCCACTCATCAGACTAATATCAACTGAAATTGTTGCATTAAAGTCTTTTTGACGTAGCCCAATGAACGTTGGGGATGCTGGAACGTCCAGCGTTACATCGGTTCCTGTTAGCGTAAGCTTATCTGATTCAAGCTGATAATGCTCTGTATTTGGATGACGAAGATAACACCAGTCGAGGTTCCAGTCTGTATTTTCAAACGTATAATTCTTCTTATCCTGCTGGATCACCGTATCCGGGATACGATTGGTCTCAAAACTCGTCAGTGTTGTGCCTTCATGCCCGGCTGTAAACCATCCGTCTTCATCAAACGTAATCGGAGTCAAAAATACTTCTCGGCCCAAATGATGGTACGTAGCCCATCTGCCGATCTGTCGGAATCCCAAGTGGAAAAGCCACCAGTTCCCCAGATCATCCTGAACCAGATCACCATGCCCGACACCCTGGAGCTCATACCCACCCAGATTACGGTTGGTTAGAACCGGATTGTGCGCATAGGCTTCGAACGGTCCTGAGGATGAAGTTCCCCGGGCATACGTTACCATGTGACCATATTCGGTGCCGCCTTCAGCTGCAAGCAGGTAATAATAACCGTTCATTTTATAGAGATGCGGACTTTCCAGATATCGTCCACCTGTTCCGTTCCATATCGAACGACTTGGGCTAAGTTTGCGGCCAGTTTCAATCTCAAGCTCGCACTGAACAATTCCGCCAACGCCTTCATCATCCACCCCGTTACTCATAAACAAGGTTTTTCCATCTTCAAAATACAAATCGGGATCAATCCCGCCTTGATCCACATAAATAGGCTCAGACCATTCTCCGTAAATATCGTCCGTCCAGACATAGAAATTCTGATGCGTCGTATCATTCGTTGTGACCATATAAAAACGCCCGTTATTGTGCCTGATGGTTGGGGCAAATACACCCCCGGAGCTGTTCACCGTCTCGAGCTGAATCTGGCTTTTACGAGTCAGGCAGTGACCAATCTGCTTCCAATTCAGCAGATCCTTGCTTTCAAAGAGCGGTACGCACGGAAAATATTGAAAAGAACTGCACACCATATAGTAGGTATCGTGCACCTTAATCACACTAGGGTCTGGATAAAAACCTTTCACAATAGGGTTATTGTATTTCATTACTCCACTCCATCTCTTATCATAAAATTCACAAATATAAGAATTCAACTTTGTAACAACTACAAAAATTAAACACCATCGGGTGTAAACTTGCAATGAATCTGAATTGCATCTTGGAGTTAATTTTATTAAATTAATATATATGTGATTTTAGAAGATTGAGGATAGGGAGTTGTACAGATGATCAAAGCAAATGGGGAGCCCCAGTTCCTTCCTTTATATGAGGCGCTTGCAAGCGAAGTCAGATGGAGAATCATGGATATGATTGCAGATCGCGAAATGAATGTGAAGGATATTGCCGCAGTATTAGAGCTTAGCCCCTCCATTGTCACGATGCATATTCGCAAACTGGAGGATGCGGGTCTAATTGGCAGCAGACGAGTTCGGATCAACGGAGGGACGCACAAATTATGTTACCTCAAGCAAAATCAGATTGAGATCGAGCTGCCATCCCCAAGCCAAACTTCACGAACCAGAGAACAGACGATAGCCGTTGGACACTACACTGCTTTTGATATTCACCCTACCAGTGGTCTAGGAACACTCGAGAAAGAAATCGGCGTATGGGACGATCCACGTTACTTCCTTGATCCTGAGCGGGTACACGCCGCTATCCTGTGGTTTGGGAAAGGTTATGTAGAATATAAAACACCTAACTTTGTACTTCCCGACCAGACAACCGATGCTATTGAAATATCGATGGAACTGGCGTCTGAAGCTCCGGGTTTACGGGATCATTGGCCTTCCGATATTCGTTTCACCTTCAATGGCATTTCTCTTGGAACGTGGACAAGCCCTGCCGACTTTGGCAGAGCAGCACGCGGCAAATATACGCCGGAATGGTGGCATCGTAATGTAAATCAGTATGGATTGTTGAAGACTATTCGTATTGATGCCTACGGTACCTATATGGATGGTGAGCAGATGTCAGACGTTACTCTCGCGGATATTAAGCTTAGCGAACCGTTCTGGACGCTTCGCTTTACAGTTGACGAGGAAAGCCCCAATGTAGGGGGATTAACGATCTATGGTGCTGGTTTTGGTAATCATGATCAGGATATTGTTATTCGTGTATTGGGTTAAAGTGGCTAGCTGTGCTGCACAAGAATCCTCCCTTTCCTGACCTACAGGAGAGGGAGGCACCCAAAAATGCTGCTCCTTAGCAAATTTTAAAGCACAAGCCTAATCAATCCTTACCTTTGCTCTTTTAACAGTTCCTTAATCTCCCTTAACTCTGATAATATTTCTTTGGTGTGCTGGCTATTTTTGGAGTTATCTATTCCAACTTTCACAACATAAATACCGAGGAACAGATACACCACCAACATAATGATCATTCCCAAGTACATCTCTCCTTTCCAAAGTAGCAGCACATTGCTACGAACGTTCACTATCCTCTCTCTCCAACTGTTTGCCATGGAATGCCTTCAAAATAGATGGCAACCTTCATTGTGATTCCTCCTCAGGAATATACATCGTTTGAATCTCCTGCACACCCGGAATAAAGCCCAGATTCAGATACACGGACTCCGCATCATTTCCTTGCATAACATACAATCGCAGCACGGGATACTTACCTTTAAGTTCATTTAATGCTCTCTGTAACATCAGTGTAGCAAGCCCTCTTCCTCTATATGCCGGACGAACACCTATGCTATACACAGCAGCCTGATTATCTTGCAAGCACAAGCGACAATTTGCAATAAGCTGTCCCGTTTCCTTGTCGTATACAAGCGTGGACGCTTGGGTCAGAATTTCATTGGTATAATTAGGGTCATCACTTGGTATAAAATCTGCAAGAGTGGTATGTTTTCTTCGTGTAGCTTCAAGACTTCCTGCAAAACTCTCCAGGTCACATTGAGCAATTTCATCTTCATTCACATATTTCTTGGTGCCGGTTTCACTTTCAATAATCTCTGGACTCTTCACGGTTACCCTGCTGTCCCATTCGATTTCAAAATGATCTGTAGGCCGCTGCATCCAGCGACATCTGAACTCCACTGGCCAGAATCCAGCTCTTGCATATAGATCGACTTGGTCTGGAAGAATCTCAAAGGTCAGAATGCGTTTCGTGCGATCCGACCACTGTAATAATTTATGCTTCAGAAGCTTCAATACATCAAAGCACTGCTGGAATGGCGGGACAAAAAACAAATGATACATCCGGTTAGGCTCCATTCTCACGCCACCTATTTTGCTTTCCCCCTTGTAAATCCAGTACGCACTGATCTTGGAAGAACTAAACTCTTCTTCTCTGAAAAATCCGACATAACGCATATCATAATAAACCGTGCAATATAATCCCCATTCAGCAAAATCAGCTTTGCGAATCGAATATTCATCCGACAGATCATATTGAAGAATATCTGTAGACCACTCAGTTAAACCCATATGTAATTCCTCCTCAGTTTTAATTAAATGGCAAGCAATCAAATCATTTTTCTATACGCCACCCCGTGAACATCAAAATACCAATTTCCCGTTAATTCTTCTTCTCCGTGGATTACATCCGCATTGGTCAGCAAATGGTACGCACCTTCGAGAATTTCCGCCCGATCAGGCTGATCGGTTTCCAATATCAGTTGGTCGATCAATTGCCGCGCGATTCTTTGGTACATATCCATCACAGCCAACAATTCTTCCGTGATTTCTTGGGTTATCGCCTTCATACCTTCATATCCTTATCCGGGTATCCAATTTCTGCAATTTCACCTTCGATATCACTTAATTTCAGTTCATCATTTAATTGCTGTAGTAAGACCTCATCGATCGGCTTCATATCAAATACCTGTTCAACCAGTTTGATATCCAACCCTATCTCGTAGTAATCCTGTGCCCAAGCATGATAATATTTCGCGCCGCCTACCAAAATCTCTAACAGTTCGTATTCATGATCCCCAAGCTCCGTGCCCGCAGACCACCCTTCCTGATCCGCCACACTCCAGATACAGAACGTCGTCTGATCCATTACAAATGCCGGCTCTACCACAAAAGTATTAAATGCTTCTGGAACGCTTTTTACCACCTCACTCCTATCAACCTTATGCTGAAGTGTATACTCTTTATCAAAGCCTTTAATAATCAGCCCATTCGGACTGAATATTGCAAAATAATGATCTCCTTGCCCATCTCTCATGGATGCCATTTGCTCATTCGTGTCCCACTGGGAATTATACGAGTAATACCTGTACTCCCATTCCGGCATCAAAATGGCATCCAGCATAGCTGCTGCCTTTAGAATCTGTTTGCATTCACTAATGTGAGGAAGTTTATCGATAAAATTAAGATTACCCATCGTCTGATATTGCCTCCTTTACCCTTTCAAATGGAATAATTAGTTGCCCGACCTTGCGGTTAGCAAGGATATAATAACGTATCCAAAAAGTTGAACCGCAAATACAATGACAACAAACTCAACCATTATGCTCTTCGCTGCATTAAAATCATTCACAAGATCCACGAAGATCTTCCCAGGTCGGGATAATATATCCCACGAATTCCACCGATTAAATCTACCAATGTAGACCCCTATACTGCTCAATAGCAAAATAACACCGACAACCATCATACTAATGTACTTATTTACTAATTTGTTTAACATTCCGTGGATTTGAATGATCGAACAAGTCGAGAGCAGCAATCCGATGATCGCTACGGCAAACGTCAGGGTGAGTCCATACCAAAATTCAATATTAACCCAAAATCTAACCTCCCCTTGAGCATCAAAATATCTGAATGAATGCAGAATCTCCGTAAAAAGGTAGGCCGCATTGGGCAGAAAAAAGAGCCATACTCCACACATCAGCCCCATACATATCATGCTCGTTGTGGTTAATTTCTTATTGAATATGTATCTAATGCAGGATGAGATGATGAAGGGTACCCATGCCAGGAACATGTCCCAACTTAAAAATCGATACATATTTGTATCTGATTGGGCACGTAAATACATCACAATACCTAGACAACATAAAGTAGCCACGAGCAAGGTAACGATGAGTCGGAGATCTTGAACCGGATGTTTGTTATCTTTCATTTCTTTGCTTCTACTTCCTTTTCCTTGATGAATGTTATAAGTTATAAATACTTTTTAAATGCCTTGCTTGATTCTCCGTTGTACCCCAATTTCGTATAAAAGTGATGTGCTTCGTTTCTGGATGATCCGCTTGTAAGAAACACCTTCACACAATTTTTCTGCTCACATACATGCTCTATATGTTTCATCAATTCAGATCCATATCCCTTGCTCTGCACATGTTCCGTAATGATAACCCGCTCAACCACGCCGAATGGTCTATTTTCCACCAAAGCATCCAGACAAATATGTAAATGAGCCGTGCCGATCACCTGATCACCCAGTTCATACACAAACAAGAAACTGTTTGGGTTATTCCGAACCTCTTCAATCCGTTCTGCCAGTACCTTCGTGTTTAAGTTGTTCGGCAATAATTCTTTATACAGCCTTTCAATAACCGCTGCATCCCTAGCTTCTGCCTCTCTTATCATCAAGCTTCCCCTCCCTGTTACCTCACTTGATAACTTAAAATGATATCACCGTTGTCCTCTAATTCACCCGTGTCCTGAAATCCGCAACGTTTATACAGCGCATTTGCCGCAATGTTATGTGGAACATGGGATACCCTGATTTGCTGGCAGTCACTTCTCTCTTGCAACATACGAACCACTTCTTGAATAGCAAGTTTGCCGTAACCCTTCCCCTGGTACTTCTCATCAATCATGAAGCGCAGAATCCAGTAATACCCGTCATTGTAGATCTCGTTATCAAATAAAATAAAACCAACCATCTGATCCTCTGCCAAAATACCGTATGGTTTGGACGTAATCTCCTTCGTTGCATGAATCAATGAATCCGTATTGCTTGCAACCAAATCCAGCTGATCTTCCCGTGGTTTAAGATGGATGCACTCAAGTTCATTTTCTTTGGTTATAGGTTGTAACGTCACTTGCTCCATACCCACAATCCTCTCTCCTTGCAGCTTACTTACTAAATTTTCTTGATCAATATAATCTCCAAAGGTTGTGTATCCAACAACAGAGCCCCTGCATCAACATACCCCAGCTTTCGATAGAAATGTTGGGCATGTTCGTCTGATTGTGTTGAAGTCATCACCGTATCAAAGCCTTGTTGCTTCATTAAATTTTCCCAGTGATGCACCACTTCTTTGCCATATCCGCCGTTTCGATAGGGTTCATCAATCCAGATCATATTCATGAAGGGAAGGTTGTCCCAAAAGTAACCGTACCTCATCCATCCAACTCTTGATCCCTCGTCCTCGTCCCACAGGATGAATATTTCTTTCTCACTAATCTTCGTTTTCACAAGTGGCTGATGGATATGCCGATCTCTTTCAATGATGTAGTCGTAGTCAGCTTCCGTTGCATACTCAATCTTCATTTGTAATACTCCCTTCATTAACTACGTCCATCATAACCCAAAATGTGGTATATGCGAACAGTTCTTTCCTCCTTTTCTCCCATGCCAAAAAACCACGGTTTCCCGTGGCTGCACCCGCTCTATTTTCCTCAATCCGCTGTTGATCCACTGACCAATTGCCCCTTGTACCATACGGCCTGCCGCGCAGATCGTCGCGCAACAGCTTCCGCCGAACAACTCGCATGCACCAATACAAAACTCGCGGTGTCGCCTACCTTCGGCCAGACTTGTTCCCCTTGTGAATCCAGCGGTGTAATCCCGCCTGTTACCCATGCCAAAGATTGAGACAAGGACAGTTCGTCGCTATATCCGTACAGTTCTGCGAATCGTCCCGCTTTCTCAAGCATATCCCCATTGCCAAAAGGAGACCAATGATCCGTCAGGCTGTCTGTGGCCAGCTTCACGTTCACACCCATACGGTGGAGCATGGGAAGAGGCATCATCATTCTGCCAATAGGCACCGTGGAAGCAATGCTCATCCCAAGCGAGGCCATTCGCTGCGCCATGTCTTCTGCTTCCTGGTGCTCTGCGCGGGCGAACCAGAACGCATGACTTACCGTAACTTTACCCTGAAGCCCTGCTGCTTCGGTCAGATTTGCGAGTTCCAACAGCGTTTGTTTGCCAGCCTGCCCGCCATCATGCAGATGTATATCAATGCCCGCCTGGTGCTGAACAGCCAGTTCAACCATGGCGTTCAGTGATTTCTCGATCTGTTCGTCCACCGTATGAGGATCAAGTCCGCCCACATGCGTTGCACCTTCCTTCATCGCTTGGCCCATAAGCTCCACTGAATGGGAGCGAAGCAGTCCATGCTGCGGGAAAGCCACAATCTCCGAAGCGATTTTGCCCGAAAATGATTCCAGAGCCTGCCGCGTCGCTTCCAGTCTTTTCAAGCCACTGACGGGTTCAATATTGCAATGACTACGAACATGAGTGGAGCCGTACCCCTGGATCAAGGTCAGAATACTCTCCGCTTGACGCTTGGCATCTGGTAACAACTTGGGCAACAGAACCTTCTCTTCTTCAATACGTTCGAAAATACTGGAGATACGCTTAACGGCTGTCCACGGCCCATCGTAGTAAGTTTTATCCAGATGAATATGTGCCTCCTCGAACGAAGGCAACAGCAGAAGTCCCTTGCCATCTACTTGTGGTAGATCCCTAGATAACGGGTTGTTTCCTTCCACAATCTCCGCGATCACTCCATCTTTAATCCGCAGATGAGCGGGGCTTGTCCGTGTCCCCATCACCTGTTCTCCCTCCCGAACATAACTCCGCTCCACAGTCACGTTTGTTAACCAATAAGCCTGCTTTATCATGTCATCCCTCTTTTCTTACCCGGCATTACGTCCCCCGGATACCGATTGATCTATGATCCATGGTACCATACGGTTTCACAGGGCAAAAATACGTAAAACGTTGGTGTTCCATATGCGGAACGTTTGTATTACTCTACCTTAATACATGTAAAAAAACAGGCACAATACGTGCCTGCCCCGTCCACTCACCTTAATCTTCTTGATTACGTGAGTCTATTAAAAATGAAACCGCGCATGCCCTCCATCGGTCACGCCTCCAATCTGTTCGATATCCAGCAGTCTGCGCTTCATCTCCAGGCCTCCACGGAACCCGGTCAGCTTGCGATTAGCCCCAATAATGCGGTGGCATGGTAACAGAACCGGAATTGGATTGGCCCCATTGGCAGCCCCAACTGCTCGCACAGCCGAAGGTCTGCCAATTGTAACAGCTATATCACCATAGGTCCGAATTTCACCATAAGGCACACGCCCTAGCTCTCTCCATACCTCCTGCTGGAAGTTCGTTCCGATCAAGTCCAGTGGGATCGCATCTGTATAAGCCATGGGTTCTCCTGCAAAATAGGACAGCAACCAGTCCATCATACCTGTTTGTTTCAGAGCATCCTCGTTCTCTTCCAGTTCCACGCCAGGTGCAACTTTCTGTATCCAGCCGTTCCAATCTTCCAATGTTTCGTTTGGCATGACCACTCGGCACAATCCCTGTTCCGTAGCGAGTAGCACCCATGGACGACCGTCCAACTGCATCGTGGTATACATCAACTTTTTTCTCATTCGTTTACCGCCCTCTCCCTGGTGGAATGCTTAATGCTAGAACTAGGAGGTAATCTGCTTCTTCACCTTACGTTTCATACTGCGGATCATTTGCTTGCTCTCTGGATCAACACGATAAGATTCCGTGATTTTCTGAAGTACCTTATTATACGTAAAATCGTCCAGGCTATTATGGTGCAGATAACGTATGGTCACTTCAGGTTGTTTCACATAAGCCATTGAGATGGCCCAAGCAACTGCCATTTTCACATAATACGCCTCGTGCCTAATCTGATCCAATGCAGATAGAACCTGATCGATATATCGCTCATTCAGATAAAAATTCAACAGCATTACCACACCAAACCGGATTTCATATTCCTGATCTGATCTCAGATACGGCTGCAAGAACGCCCACATGGACTCCGAATGGACCTTCGTATATTTCAGTCCCGCACAGAAGCTGTCACACACCGACCAGTTGTCAATCTTCGGTACAAATGTTTCAATAGCCTTTAACAGTTCGTCCAGATCAGCCTGTACATGCCCAATGACCATCGCTTGCAACATCACTTCTTCAAAATATTCATCCTCTGCCGTTTCCAGATACGTGCGCCAGTCCCCTGCGGCAAGCTGCTTGGCAATTTTTCGTAAGGCTGGCAACCTTACACCAAGTACATTCGTGATGTTGGGAATAAGTGCGGCCGAGAATTTTTGATACTCCGGCTCAACCATGCTGAGCAATTGTGTTCTGATATCTACTTCCACTAGCGCATGTCCTCCTCGTCTGTTGCTGTACAACAAGTATATCCTTGAAGTGGCTGTTTGTAAGCCCATATCGAATGTTTGAGCAAGATTACAATATCATTTTGGGACTCTCATTTTTTCTCCATTTGTTTAATTCCCAACCCATTTCGTTTAAAAATATGAAGCTGACTGAATAGAAAGGAGTGTCGATATGAACGTACCTCATACCAAGAAAGATTTCTCCGTGGAGGAGATCACCGAACAACTCGTGCAACATGTACAATCCCGGAACCTTCCCGATTTCTATAAATTGGTGAAAGAACTGCATCCCTACGACCTCTCACTTGTATATAAAAAGTTCCCTGAAGCAGAAACCAATCGGTTTCTGCTCCTGTTCAAACCTGATGCTCTGGCGGATCTCGCCGAGACCTTGAAGCTACACGAACAGATTCAACTGTTTGAACGACTTGGGCCGGAACGAACACTTGAAGTCATGCAGCAGATGGACAAAAGTGATCTGATTCGGTTCATGCACGATTTGCCCGCCAAACGCAGAGAAGAATTGCTGTCCAATATGAATCTGGATCACTCTGCCATTATCCGATCCGTGCTTAATTACCCGCCGGAAACGGCAGGACGCATCATGACAGATCAATATCGGACCCTGCTCGCTCATGAGACAGCCAAGGAAGCCTTACGACAATCGCAAGGTACCATGCATATCTCAGCCTCCAGTTATCTCTATGTAACCGATAATGAAGGCAAACTGGTCGGTGTCGTGAGTTATCGATCCCTTGCCTTGGCTGACGATAAGACCCAGGTTGAAGAACTGATGACCCGGCGGGTGATCCATGCAACGGTAGATATGGACCAGGAAGAAGCAGCACAGCTTCTACAGCGTTATGAGTTTATTGCACTTCCGGTGGTGGATGAAAATCACAGATTATGCGGTATCATTCAGATGGATGATGTCATCGATATTATTATGGATGAAGCCAGTGAAGATTTGGCCAAGATGGGGGGCGGTAGCAAGGATATCGACTTTGATACCAAACCACTCGTGGCCGTCAGACGCAGGCTTCCCTGGCTCATCTTGCTTCTATTGATTGGTCTAATCTCGGGAAGTATTGTGGATTTCTTTGAGGATACACTCAATCAGGTTGTGGAATTGGCATTTTTCATGCCGATGATCGCAGGTATGACCGGTAACACAGGAACGCAGTCTCTGGCTGTTGTGGTACGCGGACTGATCGGACGCAAACTCGACAAAGCCACCGTACTCGCACTGATTGGTCGGGAGATCAAGGTAGGCATAATGATTGGCTTGGTATGTGGATTGCTGATTACTGTCATCGCTTATTTCTGGCAAGGGGACTGGCTGCTGGGTGCCATTATTGGGGTATCTCTGTTCCTCACTCTTGTCATTGGTACACTGACCGGTACATGCATCCCGCTTCTGCTTAGTCGTTTCAAAGTCGATCCGGCTGTTGCCTCTGGCCCGTTAATCACCACATTGAATGATATCTTGTCCCTGTTTATCTATTTTGGCATCGCCACACGTTTCCTCGATGCCTTAATGTAAATAAGTTGTGCATACAGCAAAACAGACCTGATCCTGAGATCAAGGTCTGTTTTTTCATTTTACCAAGTGTTACGCTGATCTTTTATTTTTATTATAGATATCAAAAGCTACAGCGAGCAGTAGTACCAATCCCTTAATCCCCTGCTGCCAGTCAATACCGAGACCAATCAGGGACATCCCGTTATTCAGCACACCCATAACCAAACCACCGATGATGGCACCAAATACCGTACCTATGCCCCCTGAAGCAGAAGCACCACCGATGAAGCAGGCCGCAATGGCATCCAGCTCGAAGTTGGTACCTGCTCTTGGCGTAGCCGCATTCAGACGTGCGGCGAAGATCAACCCGGATACCGCGGCAAGTGTACCCATGTTCACGAAAACCCAGAAGGTTACCTTTTTTGTTTTGACCCCAGACAGACCTGCGGCCTTCTCATTACCTCCAAGCGCATACACATGCCGTCCCATGACAGTACGATTCATAACGAAGGAGTACACAACGATCAGGACAAACAGCAGGACCAGGATATTCGGAATACCTGCATAACTTGCGAGTACAAATGTAAACAGATTTGTCACAACAGCCACCACAATCAACTTGAGCAAAAACAGTCCCTGTGACACGACTTCAAATCCATATTTTCGCTGGGAACGGCGTTCCCGCAATTCATTGACAATGTACCAGACAGTGAGCACAAGACCCACAATGATAGATACCAGACCAAAACCTGAGAATTGAATGTCCGCCAGGAAGCCAGAGCTTATTTTCTGGAATCCACCCGGGAAAGGAGAGATCGATTGCCCCTCCAGAACAATCATCGTTAAGCCGCGGAACAGCAACATCCCTGCCAACGTCACGATAAATGCTGGAATCCGCACATAGGCGATCCAGAAGCCTTGCCATGCACCGATCAAAGCACCAACCAGCAAGGAAGCGATAACGGCAAGCCAAGCCGGAAGCTGCCAATCAACCATCATTATTGCGGCAACGGCACCAACAAAGGCAGCAATGGAACCAACAGACAGGTCAATATGCCCGGTAATGATGACCAGCACCATTCCAATCGCCAGCACCAGAATGTAACTGTTCTGCAAAATCAAATTTGTAATATTAATCGGCTTGAGCAACAGCCCGCCTGTAAGTACCTCGAACAAAAGCATAATCACTACCAGGGCAATAATCATGCCGTATTGACGGATATTATTTTTGAACAGTTTTGTTATCATTTCCATGCTTGCCGCCTCCAGACTTGGTCATATATCTCATCAACGTTTCCTGTGATGCTTGCTCCCGGCTGACTTCACCGGTGATTCGTCCTGCATTCATCACATAGATCCGGTCACACAGGCCAAGAACCTCCGGAAGCTCGGATGAGATTACCAGTACACCCTTGCCTTCAGCAGCAAGCCGATGAATGATCGTATAGATTTCGAATTTCGCTCCCACATCAATACCGCGGGTAGGTTCATCCAGGATAAGAATATCTGGTCCGGCAAAAATCCATTTGCTGAGCACCACTTTTTGCTGGTTGCCTCCACTCAGATTACCGGTCTTCTGCAAAATACTTGGTGCTTTGATGTTCATGCTTTTCTTCATCTTTTCTGCTACCAGTACTTCTTCACGCTCGTTCACTACCGCGTTTCGCGTCAGCTTGCTCAGACCCGTCAAGGAAATATTGCGCTTGATGTCATCCATCAGAATGAGTCCGTATTCCTTGCGGTCTTCTGTCACATAAGCAAACCCGTTCTGAATGGCCTCCGTGACGGTATTGTTGTGGATCGGTTTACCATTCTTAATGAGTTGACCCGAAATATTCCGGCCATAGGATTTGCCAAATATACTCATGGCAAGTTCGGTACGCCCAGCGCCCATCAGCCCGGCAATACCTACAATCTCACCACGTCTGATATTCATATGGATCTGATCCAGTACCTTCCGCTCGGCATGATGTTCGTGATATACCGTCCAGTCCTTTACCTCAAGGATAACTTCACCAATGGTCGCATGACGCTCCGGATAACGGCTAGTGAGATCACGTCCTACCATTCCGCTAATAATCCGGTCCTCCGTCACTTTTTCCTTCTTCATATCCAATGTCTCAATTGTCTTGCCATCCCGTAAAATAGTCACCGAATCGGATACCTTGGATACCTCATTCAGCTTGTGTGAGATCAGGATACAGGCGATGCCCTGTTTCTTGAATTCCAGCATCAACTGCAGCAGATTTTCACTGTCGTCCTCGTTCAGCGCAGCGGTTGGCTCATCCAGAATAAGCAGCCGCACCTTTTTGGAGAGCGCTTTCGCAATTTCGACCAGTTGCTGCTTGCCTACCCCGATGCTGGATACCAGCGTGTTTGGATTTTCGCTCAGTCCCACCTTCGAGAGCAGTTCTCGTGTACCCACAAAAGTTTCCTTCCAGTTGACAATTCCTCTGCTCGCACGCTCGTTGCCCAGATATATATTTTCCGCGATTGAAAGGTAGGGAATAAGGGCCAACTCCTGATGGATAATGACGATTCCCAGATCCTCGCTCTGCTTAATATCCTTGAACTCACAATTTTTGCCCTGAAATAAAATGTCGCCTTCATACGTGCCATGTGGATATACACCACTCAGTACCTTCATCAAGGTAGATTTACCTGCGCCATTTTCACCACATATGGAATGAATTTCGCCTTCACGGACTTTCAGATTGACATTTTCCAGCGCTTTGACGCCAGGAAAGGTTTTGGTGATGTTTTTCATTTCCAGAATGATTCCGGCCATGGGATGTGCTCCTTTCATTTATTATTTCAGTCCGATTTCTTCCTTCGTGTAATACTGTGTACCAACGATATCCTGCTCCACATTTGTACGGTCCACCGAGATGGGATCCAAGAGATACGCCGGAATAACCTCAATTCCGTTGTTATATGATGTTTTGTCATTAACTTCCGCCTGTTTTCCTTGCAAAATACTATTGGCCATCTCTACCGTCTTCTCCGCTAGCTTCCGTGTATCCTTGAACACCGTCTGCGTCTGTTCCCCGGCCACAATCGACTTGATCGAGGCAAGTTCGGCATCCTGTCCTGTAATAACGGGCAGCGGTTTGTTCGAAGTACCATAACCAATCCCTTTCAAGGATGAGATGATACCAATACTGATTCCATCATAAGGAGATAATACTGCATCCAGATTATCACCCGAGTAATACGCACTCAGCAGGTTATCCATCCGTGACTGGGCCAGTGCCCCGTCCCAGCGCAAGGTCGCAATCTGGGCCATCGTCATCTGCTTGCTGCGTACCACCAGTTTGCCGGAATCGATGTACGGCTTCAGCACAGACATCGCACCGTCGAAGAAGAAATAGGCGTTATTATCATCAGGAGAGCCACCAAACAGCTCCATGTTATACGGTCCTTTTCCATCCTTGAGTCCAAGCTTTTGTTCAATGTAGGAGGCTTGAAGCACACCCACCTTAAAATTGTCAAACGTGGCGTAATAGGTTAAGTATGGCGTATTGCGAATGAGCCGATCATACGAGATCACTTGTATCCCTTCGTCATGCGCTTTCTTGATTACATCCGTTAATGTGTTGCCATCCACGGACGCGATGACCATCACATCCACACCTTTGGTGATCATGTTTTCAATCTGTGAAATCTGATTCTCGACCACATCCTCAGCATACTGAAGATCGGTTTTGTACCCCTGCTCCTGAAACAGACGGACCATGTTCTCCCCGTCTCCCACCCATCGTTCTGATGATTTGGTTGGCATCGATATACCGACATATCCCTTTTCTTTACTGCCTGGGCCACTCTCTGCCAGGTTGCAGGCCGAAAGCATCAAGGTCATCACCAGAAGCCAGATGAGCATTGCTCCTTTTTTCATATGAAGTTCCCCTTTCCTCACGTCATACGGTTCTGAATGAGTTATAAGATAACGCTTACAATACATGTAGTGCATCCTGTTGCTTGCTGTTCCTGTCTGAGACTATGGTAGCATTGGAGATGCCGCAAGGTCTTTGCACGTTTTGAACCTTTTTTATAAAAATTTAACTTTTGATGGAAACGCTTAAAGTATAAGTGTGATCCACGAGATACCATACCAGAGTCAAAAAAAAGGACATGCTCCACTTCGCTTCACACGAAGTAGAACATATCCATCTCATTTATCACACGTCTTAATGATCAAGTATTGCGGTTATCTGTTGAGGTAAGTCTTTTGATTGGCCTCAAATGCTACATATTATATTTAATTCGCTGAAGGACGATAAGCCGTCCCCCCGTTCTTTCGATACTGCACAGGCGAAATGCCCATTGTTTTCTTAAATGCAGTGCTGAAATAATGCTGGGTATCATAACCTACACGCTCAGCTATGGTGTGAATCGGCAGTGTTGTTGAATCTAATAACTGTATAGCCTTGCGAATGCGAGCATGCGTGACAAGCGTGACGAAGGAATCATTCAGCTCTTTCTTCAGCACACGACTAAGATATACGGCAGATACTTGTAGACGGGAAGCGAGCGATTCCAAGGTCAGTTCCCGTTCGGCATACTCTTCGTGAATAAGTTGTCTCGCCCGGCGAACCAGAGGGGACAACTGCATTTCTTCGTATACCCGTTCACGGCAATGACGGTACGTATCCGGCGTTTCTTCCAGTGTCCCTGCATGTGTCTCCACATGAGCATGAATGGCAATATTCAGGCAAGAACTAATCTGTTGTTCCATAAGGGACTCTATTTCTTCAGGGGTTTCCTGCCACAGACACATGCCGATCAACCCGCTTACGTCCCGAAACAGGACATGCGGCAGGTCTGCCAGCAGTTCACTGATTATATTTTCCACTGCAAACAGAAACAACTGACGATCATTCTCTCTCAGTATCGTCTGACGAGCTTCAGCGGCAGGCCAACGCACGACCCCGATCTGCACAGGTGGGACGGCGGGCAACCGCAAAAACAAAAGCTGCTCCGTCAGATCCCTGCCCTCGGCCTGCCCCTCTAGCCACTCCAGCATAAATCGTTGGCGAAGTAGCGGGATATTACGTTCAATCTGATGAGCTGCCTGTTGTACATATGCCGTCCTCTGGTGCTCTTCAGTAAGTCGCTGATGCAATCGATCAAGTGCAGCATATAATTGTTCTGCTTGCACAGGTTTTAAGATGTAATCCTCTACGCCAAGACGAACCGCCTCCTGCGCATATGCAAATTCATCATGTCCCGAGATGATCAGGTAACGACAGCCCGGGCACTGCTGCTGAAGGGCACGGATTAGTTCGATTCCGTTCAGGAATGGCATATTCATATCAACGAGAACAATATCCACACCCAAGTCAGCCGCCCGTTCCAGCGCTTCCTCGCCATCTTCCGCTTCACCAACAACCTCCATCCCGAGAGTTGTCCAGTCAATGGCATCCCGAATCCCCTCACGAATGATCGGTTCATCATCAGCGATGAGCACGCGGTATTTCTTAGCCATGTGGCTATCCGGCGTAATCCCCATTACTCTGGTCGATGCGGATGTCTCATCTGTTTCAGTGGAAGTTGTCACGGCTGATTTCATGAATCTTCCCATTCACTCTCCTGCCTCTCTTCGTTATTGATTTGCTTGGTTGGTGGGAGCTCTCGCATCAACGGATGAATAATGGTCACACTCGTTCCTTCCCCTTCCTGGCTATCCAGTTCAATACCGTACTCATCGCCAAAGGACAGCCGAAGACGGGCTTGCACGTTCAACATTCCATAACTTTTGCCTGTTATCCCCGGCGAAGACGCTTCCAAACTTGCCAAAGGAGCTTCGAGCAGATGCTGCATCTCGGCAAGCCGTTCGTTGGACATGCCTGCTCCATTATCCTGAACGGTCAGCAGCAGTCTGTTATGCTCCAATCTGGCCTCCACCCGAATGTGTCCCGGCCCACGCCTGCCCTTGATTCCATGATAGATTGCATTCTCTATCAGGGGCTGAAGCAGCAGCTTTAACACCAAAAGGTCCCGCAGTTCCTCTGGAATATTCAATGTATACTGAAGACGATCGCGGTATCGTGTCTGCTGAATTTGCAGATAACTGGTCATATGCTCAATCTCGGAATGCAGCGGAATGTAATCCTGTCCTTTACTAAGCCCTATGCGAAATAATCGAGATAACGCACCAACCATGCCGGATACATCTTCTGCCCCCTCTTTGCGTGCCATCCAATGAATCGTATCCAAGGTATTGTACAAAAAGTGTGGTTTGATATGCTCCTGCAAACTTCGCATTTCAGCGTCGCGCTTCTGCCGCTCCCGCAATTCATTTAGTGATATCAGTTGTCGAATCTGTGCCAGCATTCGGTTATAACTGTTGCCAAGCATGCCAATCTCATCAGCGCGATCGCTCCAGCGACCTGGTCTGAGATTGCCGGTCTCCGCCCTGCGCATATAGGACATGAGCCGGAAAATAGGCTGAGCAATTGAACGGGAGAACCATAAAGAGGCGCTCAGGCCAAACAAACAAACCACAAATACAAAGCTAACCACGTAAAACTGGATTTGGCGTACTTCGGATATCGAGTCTCTTGTGGGAAATACCCCTACCGTTCTCCAACCCGTAAAGGTAGACGACTGATACATGAATAATAACGTTCCACCTTCTGTATCGGCGGTAAACGTTCCACTCTCACCGGAGGGGAACCAGTCTGTGGGAATGTGTTCTATTAGCGGATGCTCCGGCTTGTATACACTTTGACCTTCTGCATCCGTCACCATCACATAACCGGATTTCCCCAAGGTTACATTACGGGCAGCCTGAGAGACGGACCTAAGTTTAAGATCAATCATAATAACGCCCCGCACACGTCCTGACGCTTCATCCGTTATGGAACGCGCAACCGATACAATCTCATCATCCTTGTACCGTACATGTGTCGTGAGATTACGCTCTTTCGGCTGACCCAACACCATGAAGATGCCCGGATTGGCCGAAGCTTTTTGATACCAATTTTCCTGAATCAGGCTCTGTTCCGCTCGGGGATACATCTCGTTGCTAATATAGTCACCACTTGCATTGACAAGAACAATCCCGGCGATTTCAGGATACAATGTTGTGAATCCCTGCAAGGTTTGTTTGATGCCATATAACCGATTTTGCTCCGTTTCGGCATTGGTGTCCATGTTCATCGGTTCAATGCCTGCATCATCATTCGGTGGCATTTTGTCGTTCATAAAAGCGTCAATCTCCGGGTCAAATGCAATCAGATAGGTCATGTTTTGCAAATTCTCCATTTTGCTGTTAAGAGCTTCATTCACTTTGCCAATCAGTTGCATGGTATGCCCTTCAACCTGTCGTTCAACAACCCGCTCCACCGTCCAGTTCACAAGCAACCCAAGCCCTACGGAAGGTACAATGGCGAATAACAGAAAAAGCAGCATCAGCTGGTACCGAAGAGGCATATTACGCAAGCGTAAACGCCGAATCCCGTTCCTGAAAGTGGAGAGAATTGTTCTCCTGCTCCAAGGCCTTGGACTCTTGAAATATTCCTTGTTATTTGGCATAGTAATCATCCACATCCGAGCGTGTCACCACAGAGATCCCTGTGTCCACCATCACGGGAAGCGGTGCATTTTCACCGGATGAGGATGGGGCAGGAACCGTTAACTGGTGATGCAGATGGAACAGATATTGGAGTGACCAATATCCCATATTCCAGGTTCCCTGTGCAATTGTAGCTGAGATCGTACCGTTCTTGATCATATCCAATGTAGTCTTATTTGTATCAAACGAAATAATCTGCAATGGATGTCTGTCCCCGGCAGTTTGAGCGGCTTCCCCCGCTCCTGCCCCTCCGGTAGCTTCAGTCACAAAAATTCCCGCCAGCTCGGGATGTTCCTTCATCATTCTGATTGTTTCGTCTCTGGATACCATCGCATCACCGTGTCCGTCTGCAACTTCAACAATCTGCATGGAAGGGTATCTCTCCTTGATCGTATCGCGGAATCCCTTCGTGCGCTCTTCATGATTTTGTTGTCCGGGCAAGGTTAATACCGCGACCTCTCCCTCACGACCCAGCAGTTCAGCCATTTTATCGGCAGCCATTACACCCGACTTGTAATTATCTGTCCCAAGAAAAGAATAGGCCTGGCTATCGGGTGCATCCGCGTCAAATAATACAACAGGGATATCTGCGTCGATTGCCTTGTTAATCGCTGGAACTAACGATTGAGGATCGATTGCAGATATAGCAATGCCCGCGGGTTTACGAGCGATAGCCTGCTCGATCACCATGGTCTGCTCCTTCGCATCATACCGGGTAGCCCCACGATATTCTACGGTCACGCCAAGTGCATCCGCGGCATCCTCGAAACCTTTGAGCGGGCTCTTCCAATACTCCAGCCCGGACTGGAATGTAATCATGATATACGTCTCTCCGATATCACCGCGCAGCCCACGGTCCTCCCACGAACTGTTTACTTGACTGGTGTATTCGAATCTCAATACATACAACGCAAATGCTGAGATTAGCAAAATGTAAACAAGCAGCATTTTTTTCATTCCGTTCACTTCCTCAAGTCGTCTGATCACCTTGTACATCGTCTAAATTGTAAACGCAATCATTCAAAAAGAAAACTCCCCCTTAGTTTTTATAAGCACGCTCCTGTTGCCAACCGTGTACCTGCTGCAATAATGTACTATATGGTTTCTCCCTCTGGACGTATGATCATGGGACTAAACTACAACCAGAGGAGAGCATCATCCTTATGAATCTTGCATCTTTTTTAATCTACTGCATCGTCGTAACATTTACCCCCGGCCCCAGCAATATCGTAATTCTTTCTTCTACACAGATAGTTGGCGCACGAAAAACAATGCACTATGTATGGGGAGCTACGCTGGCATTTGGTCTGCTGCTTACCGCCTCAGCTTTTCTTAATCAGCTTCTTGCGGGAGTGTTACCCGGAATTCTGAAGGTGATGCAGATTGTCGGCGGCCTTTACATGGTGTATCTGGCGTACCAGATCTACAAGATGGGTACCACCGAGGATGCACCGAAACAAGTTACCGGATTCTGGAACGGTTTCATCATGCAATTTATGAATCCAAAGGTCGTCTTGTTTACTTTCACTGTCATTCCAAGTTATGTATTGCCCTTTTATCAAAGTTTATTTTCTTCGTTCCTGTTCGTGCTGCTCATTACCTTCATTGGTTTTCTGGCCTATTCCAGTTGGGTTGTTTTTGGCACGGTTTTCAGAACGTTGCTGAATCGCCACCAAAAATTACTGAGTATTCTCATGGCACTTTTTTTGTTATACTCAGCCATTATAGTATCCGGATTAATCTAAAGCTTGGGAGGTGTGCTGCATGGAACGGTTTAACTATAAAAAGTCGCAAGACGTGCTGGCACTATCCGCCAGCTTTACTGATTTTGCATACAAAAAACATTGCCATGAAGAGTATGCAGTTGGCGTAACCTTGCGTGGCATTCAACAATATAACCTGGACGGACAATATCAGGCGTCTCACCAAAATGGTGTCATGTTGTTTAACCGTGAACAGTCCCATGATGGAAGCTCCTATGATAAGGCTGGCATTGACTATGTGATGCTGTATTTGAAGCCGGAATTGGTAGAGGAGATTATCGGCAAAAAGGAATTGCGTTTTGGAAGTCCCATCGTCTATGATCCCGAGCTTGCACGTAAGATCCTGATGCTGAACGATGCCGTTCAACTCAGACAGGACGAAGCCGAGTGCAGCGAACGGGTCTTCGATCTCGTTCACCTGCTGGCTCAGAAGGAAATGGACACCAAGCTCTGGTTGCCTCAGGACAACCTGGTCCGCAAAGCCAAGGAAATCATGTTTTGCAGCACTGAAGATGTGCTCAAGCTGGACAACCTGAGCTCCGAATTTGGCATGTCCAAGTTTCAATTTATCCGTGAATTCAAAGCACAAGCAGGCATATCCCCTTACCAGTTTTTCTTAAACTGCAAAGTAGAGCGTGCCCGTCAATCCATCGAAATGCAGAAGGACGTATATACTGCTGTTGCCGATTGCGGATTTGTCGATCTGACCCATCTAAACCGACATTTCAAACGGGTATTTGGTGTCACAGCTTATGAATACATGTTGCAGTTAAACTAGTTGCAACAATCCTGAAAATCCCCGTATAGAACGTCAATGTTTCTTAACGTTCTGTACGGGGATTAGTTTCTTTTTCCGTCATACAAACCTTATGTTATACGATCCAACTTTCAATTTATATCAGACCTGCAATCAGATTCTTTTCTTTCGTCTCCAGAGCCACAGTACTGCCAATGCTGCTAATAAAATGACTCCGCCATATAAGATGAGATAGAAAGGCCCAGTTCGCCCACCACCATCATTGGTTTCTCCAAAATCTTCTTTACTTACAAGCTTTCCCGCACCCAGCAATTTCAGATCATCTCCAGCCTGTTCAATTGGAACATTGCGACTGCACAGATTCGTATGAAGCTTATGATCCACTTCATATTGATAAGCATAGATCAGGTAGGACTGATTCTTTTCAAATTGAATGCCACAGGATTCAGATCCACCGTCACTCGCGAGGATTTTCATCTTTTTGGCATTAACCCCCTTCCATGCAGTATCTACATCAAAGGTATACTCTATTAATAAGCCATCATGCTTCGACTGTTGAGAACGTCCCTTCTCCAACACTTCTCCTGTAAATACAGTTGTGTTTGTCTTCAATCTCTCCTGAACATCACTCTCGACACAACTGCAAGCATACACTCTCTCTCCTGGAAATAGAGCTAACCCAGACGTAACCAACAGTAAGATCAACATGCACATCACCAAACGTCGTTTCATTTCGACCGCTCCCCTCCTACATTCTCTGCTTGAATAAGCGTGGTTAAGGTTACATATTTTTATTGCTGCTATATTTATTGTAAAATTATAGCACAATACAAATATCGTTATGTCCGACATACGCAAGGACACAACATACGAAATCAACCATCACGGAGGAACTCAACATTTGATACACAACTGGAAAAAGAATATCTCCTTCCCGCTGCTCGTTGCAGCGTTATGCATGATCGCCTTTATAAGCATCGCCCTGTCCATCAGCGAAAACCAAATTCATCGATTTGATGATACCTTAATCGGATGGATTCAGGGGTTGGAATCCCCTGGTATGACACAATTCATGCACCTTTTCACCTGGATCGGCAGCGAAATGCCAGTGGTCTTCATTACCATCATCGCCATGATTGTGTTATACGTCTATCTGCGACACAAACGCGAACTGCTCTTCCTGGCTTGTGTGCTCGCAGGTTCAACCCTGTTAAATGCATTGCTCAAGCTGGTATTCCAGCGTGCCAGACCTACCATTAACCGGATTATCGAAGTGAGCGGCTATAGCTTCCCCAGTGGGCATTCTATGGCAGCATTTAGCCTGTACGGTGGACTGGCCTTTCTAATCTGGAAACATGTACCCACCGTCACAGGACGTGTGCTGATGATTGTTGCCAGCGCTGTATTTATACTGACCATTGGTATAAGTCGTATCTACTTGGGGGTGCATTATCCAAGTGATATCGTAGGCGGATACTTCTTAAGTGGTTGCTGGCTCTCCACATGTATATGGTTTTACCGGCGTCATTTGGAGCGCATGTCCCAACTGCAAAGCAGAAGACTGGCATAGGCGGCCCGCTATTAAACTACACAAAGAAATACCCGGCTTTCCTTAACGGAAGGATAGCCGGGTATTTTTTTATATTCATATATAGTCGTCCTGAACTCGTTCAGGACTACATGGACCGCTTGTCCCATTTAAGAGAACAGGCGGGTCTGGTTTTTTTTAGCCAATTTATAACTCTTCACCATTGGATTCGATGACTTTTTTGTACCAGTGGAAACTCTTCTTCGGTGTTCTGCTCAAGTCTCCGTTACCGTCGTTGTCCTTGTTGACATGAATGAAGCCATAACGCTTCTTCATCTCTCCAGTGGATGCACTAACCAGGTCGATACATCCCCACATGGTGTAGGCAATCAGATCTACGCCGTCAGCTACCGCTTCTTTCATCTGTTCAATGTGACCTTTCAGATAATCAATGCGATAGTCATCTTGAATGGAGCCGTCTTCCTCTACCACATCGACAGCACCCAGACCGTTCTCAACCACCATCAGTGGAATCTGATAACGATCATACAGATGATTCAGCGTGTAACGCAGTCCTTTTGGATCGATCTGCCAACCCCAGTCGGAAGCTTCGAGATATGGATTTTTGATACCGCCCAGCAGATTACCTTCTGCTCTCTCGAGGGACTCGTCCGCACTTTCAACCAAAGACATATAATAACTGAAGGAATAGAAGTCTACGCAGCCTTCACGCAAAGTCTGCTCGTCTCCCGGTTGCATCTCGATCTGGATACCTTCTTCGGCGAAGAAACGTTTGGCGAATCCAGGATACGCTCCACGAACTTGTACATCACCGCAGATCATATTGGAGATTTGGTCTTTCTTCTGTGCGAGCAACATGTCGTCCGGGTTACATGTGTTTGGATAGGTGGTCATGAACGCAACCATACAGCCAATTTTGAAATCAGGGTTGATCTCATGTCCCAGCTTCACCGCTTTGGCACTCGCAATGAATTGATGATGTAATGCCTGGAAACGAGTCTGTGGATCATCCACTCCGTCGACCAGTGTCTCTTTGCCTTCAAACAGAATACCTGCAGCCATATATGCACCCATCGGCATCGTCAGACAGTTGATTTCGTTAAACGTCAGCCAGTATTTGACCTGATCCTTGTAACGGTTGAACAGGGTTGTACAATAACGGATATAACAATCGATAACTTCACGGGAAGCCCAGCCATTATACTTCTGTGTCAGACCGAATGGCGTTTCATAATGGGAGATCGTTACGAGCGGCTCAATATTGTACTTTTTCAACTCGGCAAAAACATTATCGTAGAACTGCAATCCCTCTTCGTTTGGCTCCAGATCATAACCGTTTGGATAGATCCGGGACCAGTTGATGGACATGCGGAACATTTTGAAACCCATCTCTGCCATCATGGCAATATCTTCTTTGTAATGTCCGTAAAAATCAACCGCTTCATGGCTCGGATAATACGTGCCCTCTTCCAGTACAGGCGTAATCCGGCGTGGAATCGTGTGGGTTCCCCCTGTCATCATGTCAGACGTGCTTGGCCCCTTGCCACCCTGGTTCCATCCACCCTCGAATTGATTGGCAGCCGTAGCGCCACCCCAGTAAAATCCTTCTTTCATTGTCATGACCAGTTCCTCCTTAATAATTAACTCATTTCGGTATAAAGTGCTTGATATTATGCGAGTAGCCGTTCCGGTCACGAATCGTTCTTCTGATCGCTGTTATCCTCGGATTTCTTTTATCCCCATTTCTAAATGGAAAAATCCCATGATAGCGTTTGCTTCCGAAGTAGCTTTCTTACAGAAAGCTTTTAGCGAACACTTCGTTTCTTCAGAATCGATATCGTCCCCTTCACTACTCCCCAATAAATGAAGAACAAATTATAAATCTGAGTCAAAATGTCTTGGTAAGACTTTTACACCAGTGTACCACCCATACCCTGACACCTATTGTCATGGTATAATCAGAGCATGGAAAATAACCGACTATTTCGAATGTTGCTTTTGTTATTGGAGAAAAAGAAAGCCGCTGCACCAGAACTCGCCCGTATGTTCGAGATTTCTGTACGCACGGTGTACCGTGATATCGATCGGTTGAGTGCTGCGGGCATTCCCGTCTATACAACGACCGGCAAGCATGGCGGTATCCATCTGATGGACAACTATGTCATGGACAAGTCCCTGTTGTCGGAAGAAGACCAGAATGAAATTTTGATGGGACTATATAGCATCAGTGCGATCCCCCATCTTAACAGTGCCCATATGCTGCAACGGTTAACCGCCCTTTTTGATCACAAGCTGGATTGGATCGAATTCAATTTCTCACCATGGGGCAGCATCCCTCTGCAGGAGAGAGAACTGTTCAATCAGGTGAAGCAGGCTATATTAACGAATCAACTGATTACGTTTCATTATGTTAATTCGGATGGTGAGAAGAGCATTCCGACCGTGGAGCCACAGAAACTTATATTCAAAAACAGTACGTGGTACTTCAAAGGATATATCCATGATGACCCTGATCGGAAAGAATTCGAGACATTTAAGATGAAACGGATCACCCAGTTGACTTTTCTGGCGAGAAAACACGATCACTCTGTTACTGCCGGATCAAACGACCCTGAATCAGAAGCAGCTCCTATCCTGACTCCTCTTACACTCTCGTTCTCCAGCAATATTGCATACCGAGTGTATGATTTTTTCGAACCCACCCTCATTAAAAAAGAGCCTGATGGCAGGCTCCGTGTTTCTCTCGAACTGAATGTAGGGGAATGGCTCTACTCCTTCCTGCTGTCGTTTGGTTCCGAGCTGACCGTAATCGAGCCTGTTCATGTTGGACAGGAATTGCTCAGACGTCATATCAAAGCCGTTGAACATTTGCAGAACGTCATGAACAAACTTCCCAACAATGAATGATATAATATAGGCCTATACAACTTTTGATCACAGCTGACTCTCCGTCATCCATCTGCCCGAAGGAGGTTTATCCATGCAAGACATTAGACGCAACAATGTGGAACGTTTCAAAGGTTTTGGTACGTTATACGATCAGAACCGACCAGCTGCTCCCACTGAAGTGGTGGATATTCTAACGACATATCTTGGCAGCACACCGCGTATGGTCGCAGATATTGGCTGTGGCACCGGCTTGTCCTCGTGGATCTGGCTTAATGAGGCAGAACGTATCATCGGCTTTGAACCCAGCGATGACATGAGGTCTGTAGCTGAATCCAAGTGGGAATCTGCCGGGAAGCCGGATAACCTGCGGTTTGTGTCCGGCTTGTCTCACGACCTCGGACTACCAGATGGCAGTGTGGATGTGCTGACCTGCTCCCAATCGTTTCACTGGATGGAGCCGCAACCCACACTACGCGAGTTTGCACGTGTACTTCGTACAGGGGGCATATTTGCAGCCTACGATTGCGACTGGCCGCCAATGTTAGACTGGCAGTTAGAACAAGCCTATCTGCAGCTGAATAAGGAAGCAGATCAACGAGCAGCCAGTCTGGCTCCCCAAGATAGTCAGGCACACAAATGGAGCAAGGATGGGCATTTGCAGCAGATTCAGCAGTCCGGGCTGTTCCGATATGTCCGGGAAATCGTATTTCATCACCACGAGACATTCACTGCCGATCGATATGTCAATCTCGCCCTGAGCCAAGGCGGCCTGCAAACGGCGTTGAAACTCGGAGCGGATGATCTATTAACAGCTGCTGACGAGTTCAGAACGCTGGCTAATCGTATATTTGACGGAGAATCCAAAAAAGTACTCTTTTCTTATCGCATGCGCCTTGGTATTGTTTGAAAAAACGTTCGTTGCTTGTATCTCTCATACATACCAAAATGAAAAAGGAGGCCCTACACGTCATAAACATGATCTGTAGGACCTCCTTTTGTATACATCTTCAAGAGGAGAATAAGTCACTTAATTGTCGCTCCTGTACATTTAATGCCAACACCAATTTTGTTGGGTCTTGTCTTGAATAGATGATATTAATGATATGTCCTTGCTGCACCTGCGGCAGGGCAGATGACAAAATTTCTTTTTGCGTTGTCACATTGAAGGTTTCACCGTCCGTCTTTGTTATGCTGAGTTTGAGCTGAAGCTTGATCTTGTTATTGCCACCACTTCCAAGTGGAGTGACATCAAGGATCTTGGCCATTGCTTTTTCCCCTGTTCTTGCAATATCCATCATTTCAGGTGATACCCCTTGCTGTACCATCTTTTCATCCAGCAATTGCTGCATATCTTCCTGTGATAATTGCCCCTTCATATCAAACCCTACCTTGCGCTCATCCTTTACGGAGACTACTAACGGAATGAAACTGCCCGGCTGAAACTGTGCCATGGAGGTCAGCGGAATGACGGCTTTCATCTCGGTATCGTATTTCTCGCGCCCCTTACGCGACACCGTCAGACCCAATCGAACCTCAGGCTGTTCATTAATATACGTCCCCGTCTGTTGTATAGTCTTAATGACCCCAACTGCTGGTAAACCTGTCTTCACTCGACCTACGCCAAAAATATTGCTCAAAATCGCAGGAACAAAGATCAGTGCAAACCCGGCAAAGATCGCCGGAGTGTACCACCATGCCTGCATAATCATAAAGGGATCATTCCACAGCTGCTGTGCCAGAAATGGGGAGAACCCCACCCCGAATACCGTTAATACGCCAATGAATCTCAGGAAACCTATCATATGATCCACCCTTTCTTAATCCTTCTCTTAATATCTCTATCAATATATCTATTTAGCGTTGTTATAAGCATTATATAAATAGATTATGACTGTCTTATAACCAAATACCTTCTAGATGGACATTAGCCCCATGTAGATCAGTTCGGAGGAATTCGCTGGATTCTGGCCCAGTCCCACTCGATCGCCTACTCGTGGAATCTGCATTTTGGACACCAGTGTCTCTAATGTTCGCTGATACTGGTTGCCATTCGTTTCTGTCACATCCAATACAAGCACAACAATCGGATCAAAGTTGATCAGTTTGCCTGTATCGGTGATTGTCACCACCGTAGCCGTAGCTGTTAAAGGCAGAGAACCACTTGCCGCCAACTGTGCCTGCTTTGCCGAATCCAGACTTTGGTTGATGGCCTCCCGATGTTCCTTTGATACAAAACCTTTCATCATCATGCCAGTGAGTCCTTTATTCATCATTTTATCCGCTTTAGCAATCGCATCTTCTTGTTTGTTCTTTTTACCGAACCATCCCATATCAAGCACCTCATTTGTTTTATTTGTTTTAGAAGTTGTTCAAAAAGTCCACTTTTGATTACGAATCATGCCTAGCGGCATCATCAGCATCGAATATGAAATTCAACCGAAATGTCCGTTGCTCACGTAGGTCTCCTACGCTCCGCTACTCCATTTCTAGCTTCATTCCATCTTCTCGGTACTGAAAACCAGACTTTTTGAACACGTATTTATAATTAAATTATAAACACCGCGGCTTGTCCTTGAATACCCTTCTGGCGGCATACAAAAAAAACGAAAAATCCGGCAAATGAATTACGGGATAATCGTTTCTTTGGTAAAGAATGATGCTAATTCCGCAAAAAAAGATCTGCTAATCCGATCTTCATTTCACAATTGGCGGCCATATTTTGTGCCAAGTGCTTTGGCAATGCACAAAATCATGTCATCATTAGGCTCTTCCAAGCCGATTCTCACTCTATTTTTTGCGTAACAGATAGACCAGTTTCCGATAATACATCGCCGCTTCTTTGTATTTCCGCTGATCCTCCGATACTACGGCCATCCCCTCATATAACGGTTCAAGCCGCATGACATGCTGCGCGGATTCAAAATAAGGCAGACACGCAAGTGCCCGCTCCATGAAAACTTCGCGATCTCCATGCGCAAGAGCCAGATGGCTCTGGTAGAAGGTTGCGCTCATCTGCTGGTCCTGTGTTGTTGCACATTTCAAAAGTTGATCTACACTCTGCGCGAGCACGCCCCAGTTCTTCCGTGCCAGAGCCACTTCGCATCGATACACACTGACGAGCGGCTGCATGGCCTGCTGTGTTTCTTCCGTTTCCTGCTGCAATAGCGATTCAAATCGTTCAATCTCCGTCTGTGCCTGATCCAGTTCACCTGTCATTGTTAACATGACAATGCGATTGTTGGCAATCGCCGTTACCAGATCTCCCTGGTTGCCCGCATACACGAGGTTTGCCTCCGCCATGGTTAATGCCGAGAGTGCCTCCTGAACCAGCCCCATTGCGAAGCAATACCCACTATATGCTACATATAACCCGGACAACCGATGAAACATCCGCTGATCATAGACATGCCGCATCGTAAGCTCAAATACCTGTTTCGCCTCTTCATACTGTTTAACCTGGATGTAGGCTTCCATCTTGATATTTTGCACAGACAGCCAGAATTCACTGCCAGGAAGCGCCAGCTCACTGAGCCTGGTTGCGTGAGTTAATACATCCACAAAAGCCATTTTGGAGCGATAATATTGTATTTTATAGAATAAAAGTGCTTTGACTAACGGACGCGGCAAATCGATATCGTCTGGACGACCGTATTTCTCCAGGTAAAAATTGAGGTAGGACGTATGTATATACTCATGAGCCGTTGCATCGTTTAATTGCTGATAATAGACCGCCTTCATCAAGGCCGTTGTCAGCTCAACGGTCAGCGTGTCATCCCGATCTGCCAGTGCATGCACCGTATCTTCGGATATCGCCGACGCTGGAACAGACATTTGTTCAAAAACGACCTCTGCCCGTTCAATTGTATCCTCGTCCTGAGCCGCAGCTTTTAGAATATAGGTAGGGGATACCCCAAGACGCCCGGCGATGGCTTCTGCCAAGTCCTCAGGTAGCGGATAACGATCCGCCAGGATATTGGCAAAGTGGGCCTGCGTGACCAGACCTTCCACAAGGTCTTTACGGGAGATTTGTTTTCTTTTGCTTAGCAGTTCAATGCGTTCCTTCAGCATGGTATCCCTGTCCTTTCTATCCTAACAAGCGAGTACATTCTATTCACATCATCGCAAAATTAGAGATATAACGCCACCCTTCCGGCGAAATCAAACGAAACGGTTTCCGTTTCCGAGGTAATTGTTTTACAATAAGAAAGTATGTGTAAGAGCATTTTATCGAAATGCTGAAACATGAGCTGAATATGAAAGGATGCAAATAAATGATTATTAAACCAAGAACACGTGGTTTTATTTGTACCACTTCCCATCCTGTAGGTTGCGCTGCGCAAGTGCAGGAACAGATTGATTATGTGAAATCCCAGCCTAAGCTGAAAGGACCGCGTAATGTGCTCGTGATCGGTGCTTCCACTGGATACGGTCTGGCGTCACGCGTTGTTTCTGCCTTTGGAGCGGGAGCGAATACAGTCGGCATTTATCGTCCAAGCAGTTCCACAGAGAAACGTACGGCTTCTGCAGGCTGGTACAATTCCGCTGCATTCGAAAAAGCCGCGGAGGAAGCAGGCCTGAAATCGTACAGCGTTACAGGTGATGCATTTGCAAACGAAACACGAGACAAAGCCGTTGAACTGATTCGCAGTGAACTCGGTCAAGTCGATCTGGTTGTATACAGCGTCGCCTCGGCACGCCGTACCGATCCGAACACGGGTGAAGTGTTCAACTCTGTGCTGAAGCCTATCGGACAATCCTACACGAACAAAACGGTGAACTTCCACACAGGAGAAATTAGCTCCGTTACCCTTGAACCGGCAAACGAAGAGGAAATTCGTCAGACGGTAACCGTTATGGGTGGAGATGATTGGGAACTATGGATGGATGCCCTGCAACAAGGCGGCGTGCTTGCTGATGATGCAACAACCATCGCTTTCTCTTATATCGGTCCTGGACTTACGCATGCCATTTATCGTGATGGTTCCATCGGTCAAGCCAAGAATCATCTGGAAGCGACTGCACACAAGCTGAATGATCGTCTGAGTGCAAAAGGTGGACGTGCGTACTTAACTGTAGCCAAGGCGCTGGTGACTCAATCCAGTTCTGCGATTCCAGTCGTGCCGCTGTACATCTCAGCATTGTACAAAGTCATGAAAGAAAAAGGCTTGCATGAAGGATGTATCGAGCAATTGCAACGTCTGTTCGCTGATCGTTTGTATGCGGGGGGAGAAGTTCCAACCGATGCCGAAGGCCGTATTCGCATTGACGATTGGGAGATGCGAGCTGACGTTCAGGAAGAAGTGGCGAAGCTCTGGAATGAGTTGACCACAGAGAACATCTACGATCTGTCCGATCTGGAAGGTTACCGTCGCGAATTCTTCCAGCTGTTTGGTTTTGAAACCGATGGTGTGGATTATGAAGCAGATGTTGATCCCAACGTTGAAATGCCTCATCTGGTGAACTAAAGAAGTTTGGATATTAAAATCAAATGAAGAAGGAGGGGCCTCTGGCCCCTCCTTCTTTTGTCCTTTTTAATTCCGCTCAACAATTCCAATTTCCGTGTCCATACATTCTTTCATGTATCCCCTAATCAAATCGATTTAAGCAGCTTTTTCAGCTCTTTTGGTACCGTCTTCTCAATAGTAATGGAACGTGCTCCATGCATGGACGCAAAGAATTGAAGCCCCTCCCGAAAATTCGTAATCCATTCCTCCACAGGTGGAGCAGTCTCTTCCATCGATAACAAACGAACGGTAAGTACTCCAGTTTTGCGATCAAGTCGTGGGTCCATACGTCCAATCAACCGATCACCGTGAAGAATAGGCATGGCATAATAACCGTAGGTTCTTTTCACCTCTGGCGTATAAATCTCCCATTTATAATGAAAATCAAATAAATCAACAATACGTTCTCTTCTCCATAACAGGTTGTCCAGCGGCGGCAGGAAACGTACCGGGCCAGACGGATCATAGTGTGGCTCTTCCCTTTCCATGCGTAGCAGCAAATCCTCATCTTCAGCACGAATATAATAAGGCGTGGCCACGTCCTCCACCTTAAGCGGGATCATTTGCCCATCTGACACACGGGCAGCAATATCGGCGCGTCTTTCAGCCGCTGTAGATTTCAGCCAACCCAGACGGGGATCACGGGCATCTACGACACGATACGCATGAACGTATTTATCCAGCAGAGCCTGTCTCTGGGCCAACACATGGATGTCTTCTTTTATCGTAAGTCCCTGTTGCTGCAATCCGGATTCGGTAATATGAAAATAGCGTTCATTCCCCTGCCTCGCCACCACACGAATCACAGCGGAGTCCAACAGCAGATTCAGAGCAAGTGTGGTATCCTTTGTCTTTGGCACATCTGCACTGTCCCAATAACCACTTACCCTTTCTACAGCACGAAAGGCCCTTGAAGGTAAAGGTCCTTCTTCCTTCAAACGCTGTAACACATGCTGCACTGTTTTCTCCAAACCTTGCAAGGACGGAGCCAGACGCTCCCTTAATCGGGCACGCACAGGTTCAAAGAGAGCATAGTCTTCCATTGGAATGACACAGGCAGCATTTGCAAAATATTCAAACACCTTGTGATCACTCAGCAGTGTATTTAAGCTGTCAGCAGTATAACCAGGGTCACGAGCCCCCAGCACCAAATGCTGGTTTCCAGTTACAGCAGCCACAGGATCGATCTGCACGCAACCAAGGGAGCGAATCAAACTCAAAACTTGGTCAGGTCCCGAAGGTAAGGAAACTGCGGGCCAACGTCCCAGTAAAGCTTGCGTTTGCAGCAAAAAACGCCGAACGATTTTTTTATTCATGTGCAGCGCTGTTGTCATATGTATAGGTTCTTCCCTTCATTAAATATACAAGGATTTATAGTCCAATTTATCAAGATACCTTGATTTTAACAGTCCACATGATTACTTTCCAACCAAAGAAAGAATTCAATGTCTTACTTATCCAGCAATCCGTTCCTTATGGACAAAATAAAAAGAAGCACCACCATCTTGGATGATCTGCTTCTTGTGTTTGACCTTTTGCAATTTTTCCTGCTTCGTAGGCATGAGCCGTACATGCTGGGATAACGCACCATAATCTCCGTTAACTCTTCGGCTCTGTTCCGAGCACCATTGACCTGACCGCTCTGCTTTGCGTAATGCTTTTTGTGTTTGTGTACGTGCCATAATGGATCACACACTCCTTTGGTTGATATACACTCAATATATCATGTGCAGCTACGCAAGTGAAGGTGCTTCCTACTGGAATGAGATGTACATCATTAAAAAGGCTTCCACCCAAGTACTTAGCGGGATTGCCGCTTTCGTCGGGACTGCCACGTCTCGATTGGTTCGTGGTCATCTTCTTCAATCAGTTCCAGTGCTTCTTCCACTCTTCTGGCTTTGAATAACAGAATTAATTCCATTAGGTCTTCCCGGTCCAGCAACTTCACTCCATTAACCGCTGCAAGCGTTCGACAGGCTTCGGTGTAACGGGCGGACGTTAATACAATCGACCGGTCGGCTTCATAATAACGCATCGATGTATATATCTCCTGCACAGCACTCAACCCTACCGGATGGTTCGCACCATATCGCTTCGCTTGTATCACACTTCGTCTGCCGAGTCTATCAACAAACACCAGATCTGCCCCAAAATCCCGGCTGCTTGTTGTCTTATGCACCTCATCGTACCCGAGTTCTTCGAATAAATGATAGAGATATAATTCAAACTCCGAACCATCCTCCATCTTGTCGATGTCCTTTATTGTGATCTTACGAGGATTTGCTTCACTTCGGATCCGCTGCCCGCGCCCGATAACACGCCGAATAATCCAGGCCATCAGCAACAATATGATGATACATCCAATGACCCATAGGGTCACATTTTCACTCCAGTTCATAGCTATTCTCCTTGTTTCATTTCCTATGTTCTATCCAACCTCTTACGCAGATATGGCTTGTCACCGCACTAAATATATCAAACTTCTACCTTCATCGAAAGAAGATGAATTCCCTGTAACCCTTATACTTCCCCAAACATAGTCGTTTCGACAAACCAATGATAAAAGGTTACAGTGCGTTCGGTTGAATTCAGCTTGACTTTAATGGTAAAATTCAACAATCGGTTCTATTTTGAACCGAAGAAGAAAGGTGGTTTATCACTTGCATACATTGACCAAACACAAGTCCAAAACATGGGCTGCCCTCATTCTCAGCGGCATGCTCCTCTTCACCATGAATACAACAGGTTACGCCGCTGCTTCAACCCAATCCATGCCCAAACCGGCGTGGACGTCATCTTCCCTGATGTTATCTGAGGCTAATACGGAGAAAGATGTCCTGATCAAGGGAATTCATGCCGTGCCATCCAAAAATCTTGTATATGTACATGCCTCCCAGCCCGTGACCAAAACAAGCAGCAAAACAACACTCGACTGGCAACTGGACTCTCTCCAAGCATTCGATGTTACAACTGGACAATTGAAGTGGAATACGATATTCCATGAGAAAAGTGGTCCTTATACCACCTACTCTGATTCGGTATATGCCAGCAACGGTACGGCTTATGTGTATATGGAATATTCGGACAAAACCAAAAAATTGTACTCATTCAATACATCCGGTAAAACCAACTGGGTCAAAACGGTGAATTCACCTGCAAGCATATCCCTATTGGATAACGATACGCTGATGGTTGCTTCAAGTCAGGGCGTGCAATCGAATGGTTCGGTTCGCTCCGCCATCTCGTTATATGACAAAAAGGGCAAGTTGATTACCGAAAAGACCATTAACGGTAACGTGCTTAAGGCTGACCATGGTCGAATTGTAGTGGATGCCAGTAAACAAACCAAGGTAGGAAACTTCTGGCAACAAGCTGCGAATCCCAAAGTAGAGATCTATGATCGTACGTTGAATCGTCTGTCCTTCTATCAATTCCCTGCCAATGCAAATACATTAGGAGATGGCGGCGGTGAATCGCTGGCCATTCTCGACGATGGTTCCATCATTATGCGCGCCAATTTTGAGAACACCGGTAACAGACTGATGGGCTTTGGCATCGATGGCAAGCTTGCTTGGGGACGTGCCATTGCTGGTGATGCCTACATTCAGACGGCTCGCAACGGTTATACAGTCTTTACAGGGCAGAAGCTGGAACTGTACACGATGAAAGGCAAAGTGACTGAGCGTACATTCAAGGACGCACAGCCTGCACTTATGCGTGTTGACCAGACACAGGATGGTCAGTATCAGCTTGATTTTTCCAAAACAGGATACATTCTTGATCCACAGACGCTGGAAGACGTGCATATCTACACGACCAGTGCCTCGGTTCCTTCATTAGAAGGTGTTTCAACCTATGTCGATGATGTCATCTATTCCTTGAACGATGAGACATTGTCCAAATATGTACTGAAGTCCAATTCTGCAAAATAATTACTCGATTTAATAATAAGCCGGGAGAGTTCCATAAGGAGCTCTCCCGGCTTATTACATTGGCAAATTAGAATATCATCCTATTTCCAATTCTCGTCTATAAATTCGTCCCGTCCGGATAACGCACGGTCTTCCTTATAATGTTTTTCGTTTTTCTTGTGGTAATCCTGATGATAGTCTTCAGCCGGATAGAATATAGCTGCATCCCGAATTTCCGTAACAATGGGTTGAGTGAATCGTCCGCTGGCTGCCAGTTCCTGTTTGGACTGTTCAGCAAGCTCACGTTGACGTTCATTATGCACAAAGATTGCCGTACGGTACTGCGTCCCCCGATCCTGGAACTGACCTCCGTCATCCGTCGGATCAATCTGCGGCCAGTATAGCTCCAGCAGTCGTTCATAAGGGAATACATCTGGATCAAATGTAATTTCAACCACTTCGACATGACCGGTCTCCCCGGTTTTGACCTGCTCATATGTTGGATTCTCGACGTGACCGCCGGCATAACCCGATATAATACCATGAATGCCCGGTTGTTCTTCAAACGGTGTAACCATACACCAGAAACATCCACCGGCGAATGTAGCTTTTTCCATTCCGTTCATCCCCTCTTATCGAAACTATCTATAGAATACTGATGCTAAGTTACGCATACATTCTTATATTTTAAAACAACAAGAGGTTGATTGAAAGCCATGGTTATGGCTCTCAATCAACCTCTTCATTGGTAATGCATTTGGCTGACAACTAATTCAAGAAATTATCTTGATTAAGTTACCCGCGACTACGTCCCATCGAACGGAAGATCAAGCTTACGATGGCTACAAGAACGATCGCACCGATCAATGCAGGTACAATGTGGAATCCGCCCATCTCAGGACCCATATCGCCCAAGATTACTCCACCTAACCATCCACCGATAAAACCAGCAATGATGTTACCAATAACACCACCTGGAATGTCACGACCAACGATCAAACCTGCCAACCATCCAATGATACCACCGATAATTAATGACCATAACCAACCCATATCATTCACCTCTAATTAAAGTTTTTGTTGTTGTCTGTCTACTATTAACCGCTACAGAAGCATTTAAACAATTGGCATAAAAATTTTTGCATATTACCTTTTGTCCCCATGCATCTTCCTCTGCAAAACAACCTTAGTCAGGTATGGAACAGTTCGCGTTACTTTCCGGCATCTCACCAGCTCAGGGCTGCGTTATGTACCTCCCGAAAGTCATTGTATGTTAGAGCAGACAAGGTTAGTATCACCAATTGAGGTAGGATTATTTATAAAATTGCGTCATATTATAGGATGGATGGGTTAGGTCTGATCAATAAAAGCCTGCACGGCCCTTACCTGGCTGCGCCAGCCAAGTATGTTTATGGCTCTTGTCCAGCTCGCCACGCATCGACTGAATGACTTTCACAATGTCTGTCTGTCCATTCTGATGCCATTCCAGCGCAGCGCTCACATACAACTCACCTAGCTGTGCAAGAGAAAACGTTTCGGTCAGACGAGCTGCTTCTACCGTGCCTTCTTCACCCGCAAATACGGTAAAGCCTCGTTGGCGCAAATATTGCAGGCGCAACGCTTCATCTGGCAACGGAATTTCATAAGCCCGGTCAAACCGTCCAGCACGGTTCATGAGGCCCGGATCTATTTTCTCCGGATAATTCGTTGTCCCGATCAGGAAAATGCCTTCTTTTGACGTAGCTCCATCCAGTGTATTCAGGAAAAAGGAACGGACTTCATCCGGCATCGAATCGATGTCCTCAATGATCAGTACCATCGGTGCCAACCGCTTGGCAGCCTCGAACACTTCACGCACCGACTCACTGTTGGTATACTCCGTAATCTGCCAATACGCAGCCGGGCCCGGGATACTTCCCGCAATGGATTTCACCAACGTGGTCTTGCCATTCCCCGGATGCCCATACAATAAAATGCCCCGTTTGTACGGGATATCATAATCTCTGTAGAAGGAACGATCCGCTTCGAAGAACTGATCCAGCGAACGGAAAATATCCTGCTTGATCTGTGCCGAAAGAACAACATCCTCTCTTCCCACGGAGCGAGTGATGGATTCCACATGACGATCGCTGCCATTGCGGGCATCGGTGTAGACCGTTACTTTTTTCATATTTTGCTGACGTTCCCGTTCCCGGACACTTCCCAGAAATTGCTTCATCTCCTCATCACCGATGGCAAAGACAAAGTCTTCACTGTAGATCCCGTTCTCTCTGAAAAATGGAACCCGCACAAGTGCTACGCCCCATTTCGGATAAGCAAATACGTTGTTGCGAATGGAGTAATGCACACCATAAGTAGGCACATCTCCATCATCGTCGTAATGCAAGGTCTGAAGCTCCAGATCTTCGAATATACGGGCGACCAATTCCACTTCGTCACTGCCATTTTGCAGGTCTTCCCGGAGTAACTCCCAATATTCATTGTTCGGGTCGGAACTGGCATACAGCTTGTACTCAACTCCATAGCGCTGATGAAGTGCCTCACTGATTCCACGAATCAGCCTTGAATAGATGGCGTACCCCTCCACTCGAATTCGGGTATCATGTTGTTCGTCATAAGTATAGATCGCCTGGGTTGGATCTGTTTGTTTTTCGTTTATTGTCATTATTTCGCTCCCTTTACCGCTACAAGCGGTTTGCATTTGGCTACAACTTGAGCCAGGCCTGCGCCGGTAACACTGTCTATAATTTCATCTACATTTTTATAAGCCTGAGGTGATTCATCAATAATGGACTCAAGTGAGCGTTGATTTACCACGATCTCATCTTCTGTACCCACACCCAGTGCCGTAGCAAAATCCTCCACGCTAATCAATCGTTTTGTTGCCGTCCGTGAACGGATTCGACCCGCACCGTGACATATTGAATAATAATTATCAGCACCCTGTGGCTGACCTACCATGATATATGAAGCAGTTCCCATGGAACCGGGAATAAGCGCCGGATGCCCTGTTGCCAGATAGGGCTTTGGATTGTCCGGATGACCTGCCGGCAACGCACGTGTCGCCCCTTTGCGATGCACAAAAACGGAACCTTGGTCTGCGTGAGATTCCTCCCAGGCATAGTTGTGCATCAGATCGTATAACGTACGAAATTCACATTTGGAGCCAAACACATCCCGGAATGCTTCGCGAATAGCATACGCAATCAGGTGACGATTGACAACAGCGTAATTCAATGCAGAATACATCATGTTCACATAATGACGACCTTCCGCATGCTCAAGTGGAGCAAATACCAGTCTCGGATCGGATGTACCCAGGTTAAGCCGCTGCATGACTTTGGCAATCGCTGACGAACTCGTCTGGCTTACATACCCACCCCATGCACGAGAGCCGGAATGAATCATGACCACGACCTGTCCATCATACAATCCCCAAGCTTCGGCGATTTCACGATTCTCTTCAGCGATCTCAATCGCCTGGATCTCGGCAAAATGATTCCCCCCACCCAGTGTTCCGAGCTGACGATGCGAACGGTGCCATGTCATATCAGGAACGTGGTTTAACACATCCTCATCGTAACTGAACTTGCTGCTTTCCACATGTGTCATCGCGGTTGATTTTTTCGGTGTATAGCTGTCTGGAATATACTTTTTGGGTAAACCATGCAGGCCTTTACGAACAATATGCTCCAGTCTGATATCCGAGTAATGACCTCGCTGGTTCGCCTCCATCGGCAACACCTTCTCAATGGCCTTGACGAGTTTGCGGCGAAGCTTGATGTCTTTCAATTCGTCCTTGTGCAAGTTTGTCATATGCACTCGCATGCCACAGCCGATGTCACTGCCCACGATGGAGGGAGAAACGTATCCGCTCTGTGCATGCCACACGGCTGTCGTTCCAATGCACGTACCTACACCGACGTGTACGTCTGGCGTGTAACTCATATAAGAGATTCCCGGAATCTGCAGATTATTGTTTGCCATCTCGAATACCTTGTAATCGAGCGAGGAGAAGAGTTGTTGCGCCGCATATACGGTTAGATCACCTGCAGGCAATTTTACTTCATGCCGGTAGGCACCTGCGATTTCATTTGGATTAGTAAATAAATTAAATTCTGTATTCATAAAAGTGTATTATTCCTTCCTGTACGTTCAGCAAATTCGGTTTGCTGATTCATCTGTAAAATAAATATTAAAAAAAGCCATAGGCTAGTCGCCCATGACTTCTACTGAATGACAATAACGGAGAACAGAACAGCATAAACATGCTGTGTGTCTGTCATCCATCGCTATAATATAAGCGAAGAACGCATATCGATTATAAAACCTGCTAAACGATATGCCTATCCCCTATGTCGACCGTATGAGGCCAATGAAACGATGAGCCGGATATGCTATTGTGTCTACGTTACGCCCTGTTTGAATCAAATCATAACCAAGCATCATGTCTCTCGGCCTCCCTTCGTTAATGTTAGTCTTATATTAAGGGGACTAGAATTCATGTGTCAACCCTTTTCTTGGAAATTGTCCATGGTGTAGATTGCATATGTAAACAAAAACAGGAGATTGTCCTAGGACAATCTCCTGTTTTCCAAATAATAATGATGTTGTTAGCGTAACATGATTATTACAGTCCTGCTTGTTTTTCCAACTCTTCAACCGGATTTTCGTCTTCTTTTTCAGGAACTTTGGAAGACAGGAACCAACCACATACCGCAATGGTGATCAGTACAATATAGAATCCGAATTTCCAAATTTTATTTTCCGGGAAATGCTCATCCAGAACACCCAATGAAGGGTGTGCGAGTGTAATAACTGCCAGCTTAACCCCTACCCAACCTACGATTACAAATGCCGCAACTTCAAGTCCTGGACGGGAATGAAGCAATTTCACAAAGTATGAGGCTGCAAAACGCATGATCACAAGCCCGATGAATCCACCGAGGAAGATAACGATAAACTGTCCACCGTCGAGTCCGCCAATTGGAGGCAATCCACTTGGTGGCAACGCCACGGCCAAAGCAACAGCAGCCAGAATGGAATCAACTGCAAATGCGATATCCGCTACTTCGACCTTGAAAACGGTCATCCAGAAACCGGATTGTTTTTTCGGTTTCTTAGGCGTTGAATCAGCTGCTTCATCTGTCTTATTACGACTACCCAGTATCTTTTTAACGATATGGTTAATCGAAATGTACAGGAGATACAGGGCACCGATCGCTTGCACCTGCCATACATCGACGAGGAAAGAGATCAGGAACAATGAACCTAAACGGAAAACAAATGCACCCATCAGACCGTAGAACAACGCTTTTTTGCGCTTATCTTCAGGCAAGTGTTTAACCATGATTGCGAGTACCAATGCATTATCTGCTGCGAGTAATCCTTCAAGGACCACTAAGACAGCAAGCACCCACCCATATTCTAATAATAATGAAACATCCAAAATTGACTCCTCCTTAATATTCTTATGATGTACAAAAAAAAGGACCTTTACCATCACTGGTAAGGTCCTTTTATATCCACAAAAAGAGACCTTTACCGAGCATGAAAACTTGGTAAAGGTCTCGCTAACAACAAAATTGCTGCCAATAAAGCCGGGGATATAATCCCGAACTGACGACTTTACTGTAAAAGCTACTCCCCTTTAACAGGAATATGTAGTTTTAGTTGGAACGGGTTGTTTAACCTGTACTCATCATATTTCATAACGTTAAATAAAGTCAAGCTTTATTTAGCTGACGATACAACTTACGGAATACGACAACATCGTAGATCATATTCCCCAGTGGAATGAAAGAAACAAAGAACAGAGCAATTGGACGGCGCAGACGCCATTTCTGTGAGGTGTACATAGTCACCATAAATAACAAATACATTAAAAACAAAAAACCGTACAGATTCCCAAACCATGTGACAGCCTGTGGCATAACCCCGGCATCTCTCAACGGAAAAGCAACAAACAGTAACAACACGTACGAAATGCCCTGCAACCACAACATCAGCCGGAAGCGCCCCAGCGTAGAATGTAACATTATTTTCCTCCTGCTTTTATACATGTAACGAATTCAATTGTTCCCGTACAGTATATCACAAAAGCTGAATATCTCGCTTAATGCCATGTAGCAGATTATTCCTGCACGCTTATATGGTTGGCTCACCTACCATTTCGCAGGAGCCAAATGCTTCAGCTTCTCATAAGATATATGACGAAGATTGTTACAGATGTCGGACAAGAAGGAGCCGGATCATGAAAATAGCTATGGTTGCACCCGAGAAATTGCCTTTGCCCGGTAATGGTTCCGTGGAAATCTGTATCCTGGGCATCGCTCGTGAACTAGCTCATCGCCATCAGGTGACCATTATAAGTCGTCAAATGCAAGGTCTCGCCGCCACAGAACAGATCGATGGGATCACTTTTCAACGTATCCCTGCAACGAGTCCTGTCATGTACATCAAAGCAGTCATACGTTTGTTATCCCAACAACCCTACGATGTAATTCAAGTGGATAACAGGCCACGAAGTATGGCTACCATCAAACGAGCTTTTCCACGCACTCCCGTTGTACTCTATCTTCACTCATTAACGTTTGCTCAGCCCGGGCCTTCCAAACTCACATTAATGAAAAAAGCTGATTGGATTGCCGTCAACAGTCATTCCCTGCGACAAAGGTTAGGCCGCAGATTTCCGTTGGTAAAACACCGGATGAGTGTTGTTCCATTGGGTGCAGATCTAAGCCGCTTCAGACCTGTTGAATCCAGCGAAGAACAGATTCATCTGCGTACACAATTTGGAGTAACTAAACCATTCTCTATTCTGTATGTCGGCAGGCTGATCCCTGGAAAAGGTGTAGACGTATTAATTCGTGCGACTGCCCTCCTTCAGCAACAGGTATCTGTTCAACTGGTTGTTGCAGGCAAAGGACCTCCGTATTACATGCGTAAACTTCGCGAACTTGCCCAAAAACATAAGGTCCATGTTTCCTTCCGTGGTCAGATAAACCATGAGCATATCGATCAGTTGTATCGGGCAGTCGATTGTCTGGTCTGTCCGTCTCAAGAACATGAAGCTTTTGGCCTGGTTAATGTTGAGGCGATGGCTTCAGGATTACCCGTTATTGCTTCGGATAACGGAGGTATTCGCGAGATTATTGAATCAGGTATCAATGGATACCTTGTCACTGCTTATAAGCGTCCTCAACGTTTCACCTCTTACCTGTACAAACTTGCAAGCAATCCCACTTTTGCCGAGAAGTTAGGAAAGGCTGGCCGAGACAGCGCAAGGGCATATTTCAGTTGGGCAAGAACAGCCATGCATCTGGAAGCGACCTATACCAGGCTCATCCGTAAATGAGCCTTCTTTTGTTACGATGATCAAGCTTTTTCACGAAATTGCCATCCCTTAATCAAAGAATCCATCTGCGGAACAGGAATGTGACTCATCTCAATTAACTCCATAATCACCATATCTCTCATCATGAATCGTACTTTGGCACACGTGAGTTGATGAAATACATCGTAGAATGCCGTCCCGGCCCAACATCCATGAGGTACGATCAGGGGATCATTAACGATATAACCTACGGCTCCAATCGGGGGGATAACAACCTTTATTGCTTGATGATCCAAACGATTATCTGGATCTTTGACGAGATACACGGTATCCCCCACATGTAGAGCCTGTACTCCATGGTAGTGATCCATCCCATACATAGCTGCGAATAATTTGGTGCTCATATTACCTGCTCCTTTTCCTGTACTTCTCCATGATTAAAATTTTTACAAAGATACATCGGTTTCATAATGTTCCAACCACTCGACAAGTTGCCTGCGTATCTCTCTACGGAACTCACGAGGTTCAAGTACCTCTGCCTCGGGTCCAAATTGATACAACCATTTCAAAAATTCTCTGCTGCTATTCAGTGTCACTTCAAATAACAATCCCCCATCGGACATATTCGTCATTCGCGGGCGAACAAACATTTCTTCTTCTTTTATGTAGGGGGCCACTTTCTCAGAGAATCTTACCTTGAAATGGATATTTTCGTCGCCACGGTCAATAGACCATGTGTTCTTCATATACTGCGTTATGTTGAAATCACCCTTGTCGAAACCGGCATTTGTTCGTGTCACATCCAAAAAACGGCTGATCCGAAACAATCGAACTTTCTGCAGCAAATGGCAGTATCCAATCAAATAAAAACGTTGATCACGTGGAATGAGATAATAGGGATCGATATCCCGGACTGTGATCTCATTTCTTGTCAGCGTATGATATTGAGTACGAATGGTTTGCTGGCTTAGAATAGATTCGATAATGGGAATCAGCAAATTAGGGTCTTTTCCTTCCTCGCGATAAGCTGGCGTGCCCATCCGAATAATTCCCGCAATATTCTCTACAATGTCACTGTTTCTTGATTTTAATTTGGTATGAGCCGACATAACCTTGTCAAACGCTGAATCAAACTCAGCAGGTAACTTGGAGGTATCAACTACGGACGGGAGCAAGGAGAAAACCATTGCTTCCTGTTCAGTAAAATCTAATGGATACATCGCAAACTCACCAATAAATCGGTAACCTTTGCCGTATCCTTCATTCATAATCGGGGCGACCCTATCCAAAATCCGGAGATCACGATAAATCGTGCGTACAGTCGTACCGCATTTCAGCGCCAATTCCTTGGCCGAAATTCCAGGATTTGCTTGTATAGCCTGAAGTATACGCAGCAGACGAATTAATTTCTCTGTCATGTAGTTTCTCCCCTTCGATATTTTATCGGCAAGGAAAACTAGTTCCTTTAGTACAGAACTAAATCTTTAGTCCCAATATTATTTTCGCAATTTCACCATTTTTGTATAGTCCAATTGCACTCTTACCCCCTTTTAATATACATTCTCTTACTCGCTTGCGTAAAACATTAACCCAAAAGACCTTAAACCTAAGCCTGAAAGCCTATACAATTTTCTAAAAATAATACAAAAAAGCCCTGATCTCCACAAAGAGACAAGGCTTTTCTCGGAATTACTGGTTATGCAACTGTAATAATTGATTCATCACATTTGCCATATGCTCACAGAGTTCAGCAATGTCCCCCATCTGGTCTTCATTCACACTGCGGTCAAAACAAACGTGAGCCATGACGTTATAAATGATTGGCTGTTCATCAAAGATATACTGGATAGTCTGGCATATCCTCTGCTCAGGCCAGCTCTCCTGTAATATCGAACGAATGGCTGGGCACTGCCTCTCAGGCTCTTTCATAACCATGCCAAACCGGATTTCCAAACGACAACCTGGATGAGCGCCAGGCGTCTCCAGGATCTCCGCTGCGAGCTCATTTAGGGAACTACTTAACACAACCTCGCCTGTTACTTCCGGACGATCCCTGAGACAAAATTGTAATGTGAACTCTCTGGACATCACTGCCATCTCCAGCCGATCTTTACGCCCCGTAATCTGAATACGTTCGTCCAGGTTATCCATATCATAGAGATAATTCTCAAACCCGACTTTCAGATTGTCATACACTGTTGGATCAAACATTGAATTAAACCTACTTTCTTACCCTTTAACATGTATTGTAGTACATTCTCATTTTTCATGCGAACGATGTGCCTATTGAACTCTCTTGCTCAGCAAAAAAAGCCCAGTCACTAGGACTGGGCTCTGGTTAAGCATGAGATCTGGCAAGATCCCGTAGCTTGGTTTATTCTTCTGTAGCTTTTTCTTCAGCTGCCGGTTCAGCTTCCTCAGCAGATGCTGTTGGCTCTTCCTCAGCGGCTTGTGGCGGCATGACGGACGCAATGATGGATTCAGGTGATGTTACGAGTGTCAAACCTTTATCGAGTTTGATATCCGCAGCAGTCAAACGATCACCAATGTCCAATCCACTGACATCCACCTCAATGGACGTTGGCAGATCCGCAGGCAATCCTTCTACTTCCAGCTGTGTCTCCTGTGTCTGGAATACACCGCCAGCTTTCGAGCCGGCCGCTGTACCCTGGAAGTCGATCGATACACTTACGCTAATCGGCTTGTTCTTGGAAATTTGCAAAAAGTCTACGTGCAACAAACGTCCGTTACGCTCTTGCTGATCCTTGATCAGCACCGGAAGCGTTTTACCGCCCTCCACATTCAGGTTGAACATTTCGGAGCGGCCTGTGCGTGCCACTTTCAGCATTTCTTTTTCATCTACATGTATTGAAGCACCTTCAAGTCCCGGGCCGTAAACGACTGCGGGAACTCGTCCGCCTTGTCTTAACAGGCGCAGTGCTGCACCTTTCTTTTCCGTTCTTGGCGTTGCTGTAAGTTGAGCCATTTTTCCGTTGGATTTCATGATTGAACATCCTCCTTCAAGGGATCACTACATTATATTTGTTGGAAAGCACTGAGGCTTATCTCATAGACCATAATGGTCTTTTTTCCTTTGGCCGAATCGTGGGCCATATCTATATTTACCCCAATGATAGAGGATCTCAAACACGAAACAGGACAATTAATTATTTTTTGGCAAGTTATAAGGCATATAATCAGACCAAAAAAGCAGTCGGAATCTCTTCCAACTGCTGATTTATCAAGGTTTTGACGAACTACATTTAAAGTTATACATAAAGAAACTATGCGCTATTACGATCCTCTGTTTTTTCGCTTTCACGAATGATCTGCATCTCGTCTGATCCGCTACGGACAATAATGTGTACATCCCCGTCTTCAGGTACAATGTCCACGTAACGGTCCCCGCACGTATCTTTAGCTTCCCATTCGTTCAATCGAATGATCAATCCCAGGTGATGCAGACCCGGAGCAACGCGGAAGCGGGCTTCGGCGGCATTACCGACTTGTTCCAGCCGTACTGCTCCGTCCTCCATACCTGTGCCCCATACCCAGACATCCCAACCTTCATAATGCTGGTCTTCCCGTTCGTATCGAAGCGTGACGGTTCGCGAAATCTGTTTATGAATCGTTACGCCAAGCGTTGCCCGGATTCCTCCAGCCTCAGCAATAATATGGGTTAATCCAGGTGTCATCGCACGTACGATCCCTGCTGCACTCACCGCTGCAAGTTCTGGATGAGAAGAGCTCCAGCGTATATTCGAATCCTGAAGCGGCTGACCAAATTGATCCAGAACCAAGGCACGGAAGCGACTGATTCGAGTCATGTACATGACAGGTTCACCCACAATTTCAATTCGTTCAGCATGACGATAATCCACTTGTAACATACAACTTGCCGTTATGTCCCCACAGTGCACTGTAATCGAAGCTTCTCCTCGTTCCAGTGCATGGATTGTTCCATCAGGCTGGATCTGAATAATATCCGGATCAGAAGAAGTCCAGGTAACTGGCGCTTTTTCCACCACATTGCCAATACTGTCCCGTACGATCGCTCGCAGTTGAGTAGTCTCCTTCGGACTATATACGTGGCGAGGAAAACTAATCTCCACTGTTGATGGTTCAGCGCCTCCAGCATGCTCTGTGTCATACAGTACCATTAAGGACCATCGTTCTACCTGAACAGTACCACGAACAGTCTTGATCACGTCTGTGCCTGCCTGATGATCATTGACTACAACATGCCAGTCCCCTTCCCCCAGGTCAACATGCTGCTCATGTTCTGTTCCGTTATAGATGACCATAATCTGATTCCAGGTGTCCTGATTCGCACCATTCTGAAGTATAAAGGCAACTACATTGCCATCCGCACGAATCACACGTAGGTGATTTCGTACCTGTTCAGCATCAATCATACGAAAAGCGGGATGTGTTCGCCGCAAATGAATAAGACCACGATAGTAGTCGAACACTGGTCTAAACCGTGATTTGTTGGCCCATGTGATGGCGTTCACCGCATCCCCGCTCCGATAACTGTTATGATCACCGGCTTTGGATCTGAGCATCTCATCCCCTGAATGCAGAAACGGAATTCCCTGAGATGTAAGCAGAATACCGGAAGACAGTAAAGAGCGACGAACCATCTCATGATTCAAAACATCATCTGCATCCACATACCGATAAGGATCTGCTGCTTTTACCGCGGACTCAGCACTCCCTCCACCCACGGGCTGTCCGTCCTTCCATACGGGAAACCCTAATTCCTGTCTAAGGTTCATCGTTGTCGCAATTTTATCCCACAGATTGAGATTGTCATGGGCAGTTACATAATTGACAACCTCCACAGGTGAAGATGTGAAATCATCCAATGCTCCTGCTAATCCCCTAATAAGCTCATATTCCTGCCCTCCGGCACCCGTAACAAACCCTCTGCCACTGCCATCACTATCGCCCTTGATTGCACTGCGAAAATGATCATTAAATACTGCAAACCCCTGACCTCGCTGGGTTCCTTTTAATGTTTTACGGTCCAAAGGTGAATCTCCACCCATCCAGGGTTCCCCATAGATCAGAAACGCCGGATCGATCTGTTCCTTCAATTCACGTGTCAATTCATTCATCGTTTCCGTATCAATCAGGGCCATGAGGTCAAATCGAAATCCGTCCACATGATATTCTTCTGCCCAATATCGGAGAGAATCCAGAATATATTTTCGCACCATTGGACGTTCTGTCGCCAATTCATTGCCTACACCAGAACCATTACTGAGGGTGCCATCCTCCCGATAACGGTAATAATAGCCTGGTACAATCCGTTCAAAAGGTCCCTCTTCCACGCTATACGTGTGATTATAGACAACATCAAGTACAACGCGAATGCCTTGTCTGTGCAGCGATTGAACGAGTGATTTGAGCTCCCGAATTCGAACTGCAGGATCACGAGGGTCGGTAGCATACGAACCTTCGGGAACGTTATAATGCTGGGGATCATACCCCCAGTTGTATGGTGCTCTGACATTTGAACCCACTTCTGCAGTAGCAAGTTCATTCACCGTCTGATAATCCGCCACAGGCAGAAGATGTACATGAGTAACTCCCAGTTCGGCAAGATGGTCTACGCCAATACTATTGCCTGCTCTATCCGTCAGACCGGAAGCCGTGAATGCCAGATATTTTCCCTTATACGGAATATCTGCATGTGGGTCTGAGGAGAAATCACGGACATGCAACTCATATAACACGGCATCAACAGGACGCAGAAAAGCAGGTTTGACATCCAGGTCCCAATCGACCGGATTGGTGGTCTCCGGATCTATAATAGCCGTTCGTTGCCCATTAGCCGTTACCGCTCTGGCATAAGGATCAACAGCCACTTCAATCTGCTGATTATCATGAATAATTCGGTACATATAATAATATCCTGCCCAATCGCCGCTGAGCTTCAGACTCCATATTCCGTCCGCATCACGTGTCATGAAATGTTCCTGTCCACCTTCATGATCATGTACTTTGCCACTATCGTTGTAATGACCTTCATCGTCAAAAATCAATATATAAACCTGTTGTGCCGTAGGTGCCCACAATTTAAAAGTACTTGCAGCACGAGTATATGTTAAGCCAAGATCGTTGCCTTCGTAACAAAAAGAAGTCCATTCCGGCATCGTTCCCACCGCCTTTATATCCATTGATTTCGTGTTGTCCCGATGTTACGGAGCGGGACGTGTTTTGTCAACCCGGGGTTGTCTGTACTCATCATATCGGTTCAATTTGCGTATTCAATTAGCAATCGCTTTCAAAATATAGGATATGAAAACAAGCGCCATAGATTGACAGCATTTGTACCTGTCCTGACAAAAAAAGTTTGGAATATACAAGAATAAATTGCAGGATGTCATTTGGTTGAGATTAAAATGCACCAACAGGTGCACAGCATAAAAAGGCTCCGGACATGACGATGTATAGCCCTGCGACCAAGGCATTGGTTTCTGACGCATCAACAAATCCCCCTTTCTTACGGGAAAGGGGGATTTGTTTTATCTCAATTTATTTGATTAGATTTGATTGGATATCTAGAACGTGGCCTTGTTAGCGATTTTACTAATGGTTTGTTGGTACCCTTCAATTCTTGGCAAGCATTGCGTTCATTAGGAATTCGAATACATCACCGTTAGGGATATCGCATTCACATTTACCTTTCCGTCCTGTATGGTGCGTATCGTATCAACGCCTGCTTGTCCTTTTTCTACAATCACATTCCATGTCTCTGTGGGGACAGAGATGTCACGGTTTTCTTTTGCCGCGTTATAGATGACAACAATACGTTCCCAAGAATCGCTGGCTGCTGTACCGTTCAGTTCATAGGCTAACAGCCCATTGCCTTTTTCTATTAGACGAACATGCTTCTCGATCTCTTCCCGTGTACGAAGCCGAAAGGCTGGATGTTCTCGCCGAAGAAGGATCAGCCCACGATAATAGTCAAACACCAGCTTGAACAGCTGCTTTTGCTCCCAATGTATGGCATTGACCACGTCTCCACTCTGATGGCTGTTGGCATCCCCATATTTGCTGCGAAGCAGCTCATCTCCAGCCGCGATCAGGGGAACACCCTGGGAGGTTAGAACAATACCAATGGCAAGCAGACAACGCCTAACGGTCTCATTCTCCAGAATGTGTTCCGGATCGATCTGCAGGTACGGCTTAGCCTTCTCTACGGCCTCTTCCACACTCTGGCATCCACGAATACTTCCATCCTCGTCATAGGTGAGGAAATTCAAGGTATCGTGGAGTCCTTGTGTACGTGCGACTTTGTCCCACAGGTTGAGATTATCGTGAACCGTTACATAGTTAATCGTCTCGGATGGACCATCCGTAAAATCCTGAATGGCTCCCCGGACGCCAGTCCACAATTCGTCTTCTTTCCCGTCCGCGCCCGTCGCAAATCCCGTACCCATGCCATCGCTGTCTCCCTTGATCACTCCGCGAAAATTATCGTTAAACACAGCAAAACCCGCCCCGCGCTGCGTTCCTTTTAGGGTCATATCATCTCCAAGCGGCGAATCCAGTGCGCCCCATGGTTCACCATATAACAATATGGAAGGTGACACTTCGGTGTGCAACTCCGCTGCAAGCTGTTTCATCGTAGTTGTGTCGATCAGACCCATCAGGTCAAATCGAAAACCGTCCACATGGTACTCCTCTGCCCAGTAACGGACCGAGTCGATGATAAACTTACGAACCATGGTGCGTTCAGTAGCCACCTCATTGCCCGTACCTGAACCATTGCTATAGGTCCCATCGGCGTTTTGACGATAGTAGTATCCTGGTACAAGTTTCTCAAAAGAGCTGCCTGCCGTATCAAACGTATGATTATATACCACATCCATAATGACACCTATTCCCTTGTTATGAAGGGCAAGCACCATGGATTTGAACTCACGAATTCGTGTCTCCGGATCATCTGCACGTGATGCATAGGAACCTTCCGGTACATTGTAATGGAGCGGATCATATCCCCAGTTATAGTTGGAGGCATCAGACGTATCACCATCCACCCTGGATTCATCCACCGTCGCAAAATCAAATACTGGGAGCAGATGCACATGGGTAATCCCGAGTTCAACCAAATGATCGATCCCCAGTGTGTTGCCCTCCGAATCACGCAGACCCGTCTCGGTAAAAGCCATGTATTTGCCTTTATTCGTTATACCAGATGATGGGTGAATGGAAAAATCACGTACATGCAGTTCGTACAGGACTGCATCTACAGAACTGGTCAATTCCGGGCGAATATCCTCACTCCATCCCTTCGGATGTGTCTGCTCCAGTCTCACAATTACACCCATTTCTCCATTCATGGTCACTGCTTGTGCGTAGGGATCTACAGCAGTAGTTGAATGTCCATCTTCGAAAGTAGGCTTGTACATGTAACGGTAGCTACTTAAATCACCCTCCAGTTCCAGAACCCAGATGCCTTGTTCTTTCTTTTGCATAGGTAGCGCCTGCTGTTTCCGTTGATTGGGCTCTTCCTCCGGGCTCCCCCCTGTCAAAGGTGGGTACAGAAGTAGTTCCATCTGAACAGCTAACTGTGACCAGACTTTGAAGTGACAGGTTTGTGCTTCTAATGTGACACCTAAATCTCTTCCTTGGTATGTATCTTCTGAAATCAATAGTTCCTGCTTATCCTCTTCAATCATGTGTGTTGTTCCCCTCTCGTTGAGAAAATTGATGAATATGGATGGTACGAGTGCTCTTTACCCTTTATACCCGTTCCGCTGCCCAACCATAATCCGAATTACACAAAAAGAAGACAAATGTCATGTAGATTCACATGACGCCTGCCTTCTTTATGGGTAAAACGATATCTCTCTAATGTGGTACCTGGGATTGGAAATCATTCCGGCTGGATTGATCCGCATGGTACAAAACCACGTCCCCATCTTGCATCGGCCAGCTTCTCCCCTGACCATCTACCGGGCTGTTATCAAAACCTTCCATTTGCCATTGATTCATCAACGGTGCATAAATATATTGCAGATGCGGTGCATTCGTATTGCCACTGCGCAATGTTTCGATATTGAAGTTAACCACAATGTAACCGTCCCTCAGAAATACCATTGTCTTCTCATCCAACTGGTTTTGTCTGGCAAGTGACTCGAGATCGGTTCCTTTGGGTACTGCATATACATCTGCTGGCAAGCTATATTCCCCATACCAGCGCTGAATCGCTGCATTCGCCCGATCCACATTAACACTGGAGGGAATATCTGTTTTTGGGCCAATGAGTGTACGGATCTGTGAAGGAAGAATCATCCAGTCATAACGACCTACCCACGTTTTATGATGAGAGGTCTGATCCACGAAACGAACCATATGTTCCGTCATTGTACCCTGATTGCGTTCCTCCGCTGACAGTTCATAGGTATACTGATAACGCGCTGTATCACCTAACTCCGTACTTTCGACATTCCGCAACCGTGAGTTCAGCACAACAAAGCGTTTTTCTAAATCTTGTACCGATCCGATACGAATGAGTCGTTCCTGTCCTCGATGGTAGTATAAATCCACTTCTTGCCGGGTGGTGCCATCTTTACTCACAAAAGAGAACGTCGGCGTGATTCGGATACCATCCTGTTTCCCAAACATATTACCCTTGGTTTTCAGATCAAACTTGAAATGGTAACCCGTCTTCACTGCAGCATTTCGGAACCCCTGTACCGGATGACTACCGGGACGAATAGGCAGGACATAGGGAGCCAAATTACCTCGGGGATCTCCGTCAATACCGTTTCCTCCGGTCCAGTAGCTCACACCCGTTGGTTCGGGGCTGCCCATCCGCTTACGGAACACGTTCTCCCAGTTGTAGTCTGAAATATCGGTGATGTGAAAATCATACAATCGTCCGATAACCTCTACAGCAACGGTATCTGCTGCGACATGATGGGTCAGATTGGTGTTCGCATCCTGTTGTTCTGTGAAGTTTGCAGGTGCATTTTCGGCGATATTTCGAAACTCGATCTGGTAATTCCCTTCATCTACCCATACAGGAAGATAAAAAGGAGTGTCCAACTGATTTACCGGAATATCCACCCATGTCATGGCCGGAATAAACTGACTTCTGGCACCGTTATAGACATCAAATGGGAAACGAACCTGTTTGATCCGGAAATATTTCGCATAATCATGGTTTCCATAACCAGGGTAACTCGCTACATCCAGATGCTGCCCTGAAGTTGGGATGCGTACAATAAACGGACGCTCTAAAATAAGTGCAGCTCTTGTCGGATCAGGCGTGGTCTTCTGGTTATGCGGCTGATCATCTGACACCCAGGCATAGTTCACAACTGGAGTATGTACTGTCACCGAGTTGATGTCCAGAATGGGGAACTTCTGATCCTGACCTCCGTTAACATTACCAGGGAGCAGTCCATACGTTATCTCACCCGTGGTTGGCTGGTTAGCTTTGTTCATCAATGTGTTTTTGATTGTCAGACGGTTCTGGTACAGAACATCGTCTCCGATCATGCCAGGCTGGGGGATCGTCCCAGGTCTTGGAGCTGTTTTTTCCACCGGGGCAGGATCCATAATTGTCGCTCCATTAAAGGTTACCTTGTCGTTATTAACGGTGTTCTCTCTAACCTCCGCTTCAGCTTTGGATTGAAACAATGATGTCTCATCTGGCATAGGCGGTTCATCCGAACCACCAGGAACCCCTTTGATGCCAAGATCAATTTCTCGACATGGCGCAGGTTTCACATGATTGGTAACCGCAGTATCCATAGCCGATTGCAAAGTCGGTGGTGTATATGCATTGGGCATAAGGGTCACGGTGTCACCATAACCGCCTAGCGCATAGTTAGATACCTTTGCCTCATTTAACTTGTATACCTCCAGGTTATCGATCTGCCAATAGCTATATGTCCGTGTTACTTGCATATTTTTATCCCCAGGCACATCAAGTTCTTTGGGCTCAGGAGGTGTTCCTGGATCCCCCTCACCACTAGACGCTCTTCCCGGGACCGTCCAGGTTTTATGATAAACCCTTTTCACCTTAACGGTGTAAGTCACCGTTCCTGTCATGTTAACCCAACGGTGCTGAAACAGATATTCCTTGGCTAAAACATTGGCATAGAGATCTTCCGAAGTTGGAATACCACGGGTAACATCGAACTTCTCAGATCCCCGCTCGTCTGCCTTCAACACACCCCGAACAGACGGGTCCATAACCGATGCTTCAATAACCGTACCTCTACTCGGTGGGCTGATGGTCACAGGGCAAGTGTTCGCAGGGTCACCCCCCGGATCACCATCATTACCACCTTCTCCATTATCCGTGCAGTCCTTCACTTCAAGCACCTGAGTCCCTTGTTCATCCAGTTGCTGAGCAGAATCAAGAAAATGAGCTTTGATGGTAGTGCTACCCACGATCCCTTTTGTCGTGATTTTGCCATCAGCGCCGATTGTTGCCACAGCCGGATTCGAGCTTTGCCACGTCAATTTGGGATGAGCCGTCAGTTTATGAACAGAGCGATCCAGTTTGGTTAGAACGGCTTCTGCCTGTAGTGGTGTTGTATTGGCTTTACAAGCATTCGGCAAATTCACCACGAGTCCTGGCTCAGACGTAACGGTTATGGTGGCTGTATCCGAGATCAGATATGTACCATTGTTCCAGATTGCACGCACAGTGACCGTGCCCGGACTTTCGGCCGTTAACATCCCTGTTTTCAACTCTATACTCGCAATTGTCTCGTCAGAAGAAAACCATTTGATCTCTGCTTCCCTGCGGGATACGTCAATGCCCTCACCAAAGGCTGTCGCACCATAACCTTTCGTCTTCACCTTGGCTTCCATCTGCTGGGTTTTCCCTATGGTAAGGGTTGAATCTGGGGTTACATCGATTTCTTTTTCTTCAACCAGATCACCTTCCCAGATGATGTCCATGGGCGTAAAATAAGAAGCATTATATTTAGGACAGCCCGCCGTTGTTTGCCCACCATTTGCGAATGGACTCTTCTCGGTTGGTATATGGTACCCTCCAGTAATTGTTCTTATTGCAACAATTGTTGAAGGAAAAGGTGGGGTAGGGTCTCCCACACCAGTATATGAATCTTGATCTGCTCTCCCCTGATAATTAACATCATGGATTCGGACATTAAAAATACTTGAGTCATCGACTCGTCTGGAATTATAATCAGGCCAGTTTTCTGCAGGCCATCTACTGAAATCTACACTATCCGGAACTTCTGTAGCAGCAGGAAATGGACTGGAACAACTCCCTGCATTATTCGCATAAGTTGGTCCCCCAGCATGGTCAGCTCTAAATTGTCCGCTATCCACTTGGTACCAATATACCCCTGGCCTCCCTACAGTAGGAGTGGCTAATATTGTAACCTTCCGAGGGTTTTTCATAGATTTAGGTCCATACTCATCTGTAGCAGCATGAACAACGTTCATAGGTAAGTACAAAGCTAACAATAATAATATTTGTGAGATAAATATACTCACTAAAATAATAGTAGAAAAATAATTAAGCTTTTTCATTACAACTTGCTCACCATCCTGATAAGGCTACCTTTGAATTTTAAATTCTCCTTCTGCATCTGATTTCAAAAAATAAGACCAAGATTTATTCCTTAAAGTCGATGTAGTCCAAAATCTTTTCTGTAATCCTTTTTTTATAAGTTCTCCTGAGTCCATAGGAATTGTCACATTACTTTGTTTCTTAGCCAAGTCTAAATCAAGACGATTAAATTGTATTAACGAATCCGATAGACCTTGGTTAAATGTAATTAAATTCGAGGTTTCTAAGTTAGATGTAAATGACACATCTGCAAAAGTCCTATAGGAGCCACTTGCGTACTTATCCGGAAGAAAGAGCTTCGCGTAAATACCCTTCGACTTATTTTGAGTAGCGTCTACAACGATAAAACGATGAATTTTTAATACACCGGATTTATTGCTTAAATTGATATTCCCTTTGGATAAATCGGATATCATGATCGAACCTGAACTATACTTATAATTACTAATGGTCGTTAAATTCGTACCCGTCGTGCCGACCTCTCTCATCTCATTCAGGTCGCTGTACTTCCCGGCATCCGTGCCCTCTACGTCCATATAACGCAGTAAAATGGCCGATACTTCTGCACGAGTGGTGGAATCTGCAGGTTTCAATGTGCCATCCTGGAATCCATCGACAATGCCTGTCCCACGGACAAGGGCAAGATACGGAATCTGCTCAGCACGAATGGTGCCGCGGTTCACTTCCGGTGTGGGGAGCAGCGTATTTTTTGTATCGTTAAAAGCATCCTGAAAGCTGCTCCCGGACTTAATCAGTCCATTGGCAATCCATTTCATCATCTCGTAACGCTTCAGTTCCGCATTTGGATTGAACCCTTTGGCATAATCATCAGTGTTAATGAATCCTTGTCCGACAAGTTGGCTAACCGCCGCTTCAGACCAATGTCCCTTGAGATCAGCAAAGGGATTCTGTCCCTCTACCTTCTCCAGTCCAGTCGCACGGGCAAGTATGGTCGCATATTCCCCACGCGTGATTTTGCCATTAGGACGAAACGTTCCGTCCTGGTAACCTGAGATCAGATTTTTTTCATAAGCTTTGGCAATTGTCGCTTGAGCCCAGTGGCCCTTGATATCTTTGAACTTGCTAAGAGCAGTATCACTTGTTCCCGATGCGGCATTCGCTTTTGACGTCAAATGTACGGGTCCAACGGACAATAGTGTTCCTGCCAATACAGCTGTCGCTAACAAACCGACAATCCAACCGTTCCGTTTTTTCTTCTTCTCGTGTCCATTAATCTGCTTCTTCAATCTACTCACGCTCCTATGTACCTTAGTATGGGGATGCTTTACTTGGTCAGCCTAGTCACTTCTCTTCATAACCAAAACCTAAATTTGCCATAATAATCAATATTCTACCATGTTGTACTAGGCTATTGGTATTATTTTTCGTCCATCCCCATCACGTTAAGGCGTGCGCCCCTCCTTCCATAGACCCACTTCATTCGCCTAAAACACAAAAAAAGGCCATGAATCCGCAGATTCATAGCCTTATGCTTTAAGGGTGTGGTCTTTCTTATGATATTGGAAAATGAATTCACTCATAGAATAAACCATATCATTCCATTTGATCAACCTTTTTTTATTTCACCCAGCTTTATTTTCCGTTCAATTCCTTATAGGAAGCTTCCAATTCCGTAATCAATTGATCACCACCAGCTTTTCTCCAGCTTGCGATTTCCTGCTCCCAGCCTGCATCATCGATTTTACCCATAATGTACTTTGTCTGTGCATCCCAGATCATCTGATCCAGCTCCTGACCACGCTCAGTATAGATTGCCGAAGACAAGGTGAGTGCCGGATTGGCGATGGCGTATTGCTCATTCTCACGCGCCATCTTTGTACCTTTCATACCAATTGGAACATCAACCAGTTCAGGCACGTTATAACCTTCAATACTTAACAGATTATCCCGGTATGGCTTCACTTCACGCTGATAAGCGTCAAAATCCTTAAGTTCGGTTTTCCCATCCGCAGTCTTGGTGTAGTGCACATCGAGCAATCCACGGAGCTGCAACGCACTTAATTCCTCATCCATCAACTGATCCAGGAACGTGAGCACCTGCTTCAATTGCTCCTCATCCGTTACGGATGCCTTCGGGATGACCAGCATTCCGTAGTTTCCTGGCTCGCCGGCGATGCGAATACCATCGGTTCCCTGGAATGGAGCCACATCAATCTCTCCGTCCGGAGCATTAGGCGTAAGCCGTTGCTGAGAGGACTTTCCGTTCTGGGCCACACCGTTAAGCTTCATGCCAACTAGGCCGGAATCCATTTTTTTGTCCGCATCAGAAGGGTCCAGAGCAGGGAAATCACTATTAATCAGTCCCTCGCTGAACAGTCGCTTGAAGAGCTTCATTGTATCCACATATTCGGTGGTCAAGAACTCCGGGGTCAGTTTCCCGGCATCATCCACACCCCATTTGTTGACGCCCCCAATACTTACAGCAATCCGCGTCAGTGGGGACGAGACACCCTCATTATACTTTTTGAAAAGCAGTGCACCGTACGTATCTTCCTTACCATTCCCGTCAGGGTCATCCTTACGAATAGAGCGCATCACTTCATACCAGTCATCTAGCGTTTTTGGTATATCCAGCTTCAACGTATCAAACCAGTCCTTGCGATATACGATCGCAGTCCGTCCAATATCCCGGAAGTTCGGAATACCGTAGACCTTGCCTTCAATTTTGATATTGTTAAAATAAGCTTCGGATTGGGCAGACAGGTTCTTATAATCCTTCAAGTAAGGCCCCAGTTCCCAGAACAGTCCCGTTTTGGCGGCATTAAATGTGGTCGGTACATAATTCACACGCATAATGGTCGGCATCTCGCCTGAAGCAACCATAACATTCACCTTATCATCAAAAGCAGACTGCGGAATCCACTGTACATTAACATCCGTATTTGTATATTCCTCAATCTTCTTTTCAATCCCGTTCTCCTTGGCCGGTATATCTCCTACCTGCATTAAAGAGATGGAAATGGGAAGTTTACCTTCCCCTGCAGCAGGTGCTTTTTCTCCCCCGCAACCTGCAAGCAATCCAGCGGACATTGCACCAATTACAACGATTCCGCCTAAACGGGACATTGGACCTTTTGGACTCATGAACCATCTCTCCTTTTTGATAGCCAAATTGTTCAGCAATCTTGCCTCACTTTACTCAAACCAACCATGTATGCGCTATCATAAGTGTTCTAAAAAGAAGAACCAGCATTACGCCAGTTCAATCTCCACTCCCGCCAAAATGAACGGAGCGACCGACTTCGGATCATTGATCCGAATGGACTCAGTCACATAATACTCATAGGACCCGTCACGATACGGGCTTCCTCCAAGACCGGCTCCGCCGTTACACTGCGTCAGGGACAGCACGCCTTCACGGTCCGTTTGCAGCAGATGCTGCACCAGACCCTGATATCCTTTTTCCGCAACCGCTTTGAACTTGCCACTCAGATATCCTTTACGCACACCTTTGGCCAATGCATAGACAAACATCGAGGTCCCGGAAGCCTCCAGATAGTTCCGCTCACGTCCCGGTTGATCCAACAAATGTGGCCATAGTCCGGTCTGCTGATCCTGCACATGCACTAGTGCGTTTGCTACCCGTTCGAAGATACCCACAATCTGCCCGCGTTGCGGATGATCTACCGGCAGATAATCCAAGGTATCCACAACCGCCATCACATACCAGCCCATCGCCCGACTCCAGACATGTGGTGAACATCCCGTCTCACCCGAACTCCAGCGTTGCTCTTTGCTCTCGTCCCAGGCATGGTACAAGAGACCACTACGCGGATCACGTGTACGTTGCTCCACCAGCAAGAGCTGCAGAGCCGCTTTGTCAAACCACTTCTCTTCCCCCGTCACTGCCCCATACTGGGTCAGATACGGAGTAGCCATATACAATCCATCCAGCCACATCTGGAAAGGGTAAATCTTTTTATGCCAGAATCCCCCTTCACTCGTATGTGGCTGTCCCTTAAGCTGAGTCATAAGCAACTCCGCAGCTTTGCGATACTTCTCTTCTCCCGTTTTCTCATGCAGCAGGAACAGTGATTTTCCCTGATTGATCTGATCCAGGTTATATTCCTCGATCGTATAGGAGCGAATAGAGCCATCTTCCTGAACAAAATGATCCATCAGCTCACGGATATAGTCAAAATACTTTTGCTCCCCCGTGTACGTATACAGCTCCTCCAGCGCTTTCAGTAAGCAGCCGTTCTCATAATGCCAAGTGGAATACAGCTCATGGTTGCGATAACTTTCCATGAATTGCTGTGCCATGCGCACCGATGTGAGTTGCAGTGTTTCCTTCATGATCAAGCCTCCGCTTCCGGCTCCTTATTGAGCCTGTTTTTTGTAATCTTCGGCATATTCCTCACGAATCTTGTTTCCACCCGCATTGCCCCAATTCTCGATTTCCTTTTCCCAGCCACTTTGATCGATCTTGCCCATAATGTATTTGGTTTGTGCATCGGCAATCACCTGATCCAGATCCGCCCCACGGTCACCATACGTTGGAGAATATAACGTCAGCGCAGGGTTTGGCACAGCGTGCTCCGCCAGTTCCTTGGCAAGTGCCGTACCTTTTTCACCCAGTTCGGTATCCTTCAATTTCGGTACGTTATATCCTTCCACATAAGGAAGGTTGTCACGATAAGGTTTCACTTCACGCTGGAATGCATCGAAGTCACTCATCTCCACCTGATCTTCGCCCACTTTGGTGTAATGTTTGTCTTCCATACCACGCATCAACAGGGTCGCCATCTCAGGGTCCATCAGTTTATCCAGGAAGGAGAGCAGGTTCTTGAGTTCTTCTTCCGATTTCACCGTTGATTTAGGGAATGCCAGAATCCCGGAGTTACCCGTCTGTCCTGCAACACGATCTCCGTTCGCGCCAAGCAAACCAGCGATGTCTACCACACCATCCGGATTGTTTTTGGACAGACGCTCTTGCTGACTTTTTCCGTTCTGAGCAACACCAACACGGATACCAACAACACCGGAATCATACTTTTTCTCCGCTTCCGTAGAGTCGAATACCGCAAAATCTTGATTCAGCAGTTTCTCATCGTACAAACGTTTCAGCAGATCCAGCACCTGCATATATTCCGGTGTCATGAATTCCGGCGTGAAGCTGCCATCATCTTCGACCTTCCACTTGTTAGGTGCACCAAAACTTACGCCAAGGCGCGTCGTGAAGGAATATTGATCCTCATTATATTTTTTGAAAAGCATCAGTCCAAACGTATTATCCTGACCATCTCCATCCGGATCGGAGGTTGCCAGTGTCTTGATCGTTTCATACCATTCATCCGGTGTGGCTGGCACCTTGAGATTCAGCTTCTCGAACCAATCCTTGCGATAGATTACCGTAGCCCGCGCAATATCAGAGAATACAGGAACCCCGTAGATTTTGCCCTCTACCTTGATGTTGTCAAAAAAACGCTCGTTCTGTGCCGACAGATTTTTGTAGTCTTTCAGCAATGGCCCCACTTCCCAGAACACGTCATTACGCATCGCGCTGGTCACGGTAGGGTTATACTGCACTTTCACAATTTTTGGCATATCACTTGAAGCGATCATCACGTTAATTTTGTCATTGTAGGCCGAAGCCGGAATCCACTGGATATCCAGTTTGGTATTGGTATACGCTTCAATCTTTTGCTGAACTTCATTACCTTTGCTTGGCACATCACCCACCTGTGCAATGGCTATGGACACATTTTGTACGCCGCCCTCGGCAGCCTGACCCTCGTCTGATCCGCATCCTGCCAGCAAACCTGTCACCAGTGCCAGTGTGCTCAAGACAGCTACGGCTTTCTTTTTTGTTGCTTTCATAACATGAAAACCTCCCTTTTTTATGCAGTCATAGTGAACTGACTTTGAACCATGTGCCGACTCAACCTTTCACCGAACCCAGCATCACGCCTTTTGCAAAGTGCTTTTGCAGGAATGGATATACCAGCATAATCGGGATCGTGGAGAACACGATAACGGCCATGCGAATGGTAAGCGGCTGGATTTCTGTCTCTTCGATACTCGTGTCTCCGATTCGGCTCTGTGCCAGAATGACAATCTCACGTAGCCAGACTTGGACAGGCCACTTCTCACTATCGTTGATATAGATAACAGCGCTGAAGAAACTGTTCCAGTGGGCCACCGCGTAAAAGAGTGAAAATGTCGCCATGGCTGGCATGGACAACGGCAGAACAATCCGGAACAATACGCTGACATCGTTACATCCATCAATTTTGGCTGCATCCTCCAGTTCGTCGGGAATGGCCTGGAAGAAGTTTTTGAGTACGATCAAGTTAAATGCACTTATAGCAGTAGGTAACATCAGCGACCACAACGTATCTGTCAGGTGCAAAGATTTCACGACAAAGTATGTTGGAATCATCCCGCCACTGAAGAGCATCGTGAACAATACACCGAGCAAAATAGGCTGGCGTCCACGCAAATATCTTCTGGAGAGCGGATACGCCATAAGTGACGTAAACAGCAGGTTAATGAAAGTACCGATCACGGTAATATAGACCGATACACCCAGACTGCGAATCAAGGTATCTGTAGAGAAAATGTAACGGTACGCAGCCAGAGAGAACTCTTTTGGAAAAAGAATGAATCCTCCCTTAGCCACTTCATGCGGACTGGTAAATGAGACAGCCAAAATATAAATGAACGGGATGACCGTCACAATTCCAATCAACAGCAGCAAGCCGTGATTGAGAAAATCAAAGATCCGGTTGCCCCACGTTTTATCCTGTTGCATTTTAATGTTCACTCCTGTCTGGTGAAGAACGTCTACTCCCGAGGGTTAGTAGACGCCTTCCTCCCCGAATTTTTTGGCCAGCGTATTGGCACCAAGAACAAGCGCCAGCCCGACAACCGATTTGAACAACCCGACAGCAGCGCTGTAACTGTACTGTGCCTGGGTAAGACCCTTCGTGTACACGTAGGTATCAAATACCTCGCCCACATCCCGGTTTGTCGGAGTTAGCATCAGGAAGATCTGTTCAAAGCCTGTATCCAGGAAATTTCCCAGACGCAGAATGAGCAAAATGACGATGGTACTGCGAATGGCCGGCAACGTAATGTGCCAGGTTTGGCGCCACCGATTGGCACCATCAATCCGTGCAGCTTCATAGAGCTGTGTATCAACACCGGAAAGCGCCGCCAGGAAGATAATTGTGCCCCAACCAACTTCTTTCCAGATGGATTGTCCAACAATCATCGTTCGGAACCAACCGGGTTCAAGCAGGAACGCCACTTTTTGTCCAGTCAGGTTATAGAGCAATTCATTAATCGCACCACCCTCAGTTGTGAACAGCATGTAGAACACACCGACAACAACAACCCAGGAAACAAAGTGTGGAACATAAACAAGTGTTTGTACAAATCGTTTGAACCGTTCACGGCGAACTTCATTCATCATGAGTGCCAGTACAATCGGCAGTGGGAAAAAGAACACGATGTTATAAATGGCAAGTAAAAACGTATTTCGAAATAATGTCCAGAACTGCGGTTCTCCGAAGAAACGCTGGAAATGTTTGAACCCTACCCAGTCACTTCCCAAGATGCCCTTGTAAGGCGTGTAATCCTGAAAAGCCATCGTGATGCCATACATGGGTATGTATTTGAAAATAACAAAGTAAAGCACACCCGGTATTAACATGATATACAGCCACCGGTTTTTGATAATGTCCCTCCACAGCAGGTTTTTGTCACTGCGGGTAGCGGGCCGTGTTCGAGCCGCCGTTTCGGCTTTCATATTGTCTTCCTCCCCACATTGGAAACGATTACAAAATATCACTTCCTGAATTCATGTCTTCATTGTGGAGGATAAACGAATGACTGGCTATCGTCTCGTTTTAGCCTTTTGTTTTCCCTTATGTAGCAAGGCTTTAGCCCATTTCCCCCACAAAATCTAAAGGTGAAATGAACTGCTTTCAACCTCCATATTCCTGTCTTAACTTCATGGAGAAAAGCGGTCTTCTTCCTTCATCCAAACATAAAAAAGCCTGCCTGCCATGGCGGGCAGAGCAGGTTTGTTTTATCGCTGCTGTTCCCGGTACTTGCCGGGGGTTGTTCCTGTAATTTTGCGAAACGTACGGATAAATGCGGTTGGGTTGGTATAGTTTAATTTCTCGGCAATCTCCGATATTTTAAGATTTGTTGTTTGCAGCCAGGTCTTTGCTTTTTCCATACGATACTCTGCGAGATATTCCGTAAAATTGACTCCTGCTTCCTTCTTGAATACCCGACTTAGGTAAACAGGGTGAAAATTAAGCTCAGCGGCACAGGCTTCCAGCGATAATTCACGATCATAACGTTCCTCAATCAAACGAATCATACGTCTCGCAATATTCATGTATTGGGACTCTTCCTGCTCTCGCCAGAAACGGATGACGGGCAAGAACAGCCGCTTGCGGAACCAATTGGTCATTTCGTCCAATGTGGACAACTTCAGCAAATGTGACATCGATGCTTTTTCACCCAGTACTTCAGCTACATCCCCGCCCTGCTCCTGCACAAGCTGATATACACGAGACAATAACTGAACCATAATGACGGGGTATTCACTGAAATGAAGCTTTTTGTCTGCAAGCAGTCCCAAATATTGCTTAAAGTAGGCGTCCGTCTTCTCCTCATCTCCTTGCTTGAGCGCAGACGCAAGCTGATCCTCGATCATACGTAACTGGGTATACAACGCGGCTTCCATCTGACCACGTGGCTGTATATCCTCGTAATGCAAAATAATACGGCTGCCCAGACTGACCCGGCCTTGCAGAGCCTCTCGGCTCTCCTGAACCGCTCTTGGCGTATCGCCAATACAAGAGTAGTAACGACTGATGCCGATACTTACGGGCAGATTAAGATAAGTTACGACACGTTCACGAATCCAGTCTGCCTGGGTATGCATCCATTCCTTCAGCTGCACCTCATCCGTCAGTTCGGAGGCAAGTACGGTGACCTGAGCATCATCCAGCATGACCGGGGTGAACCGAACTGCCGAAGGAAGGAGCTCACCTACCATATTGTTGACAGCAAACAGCAGCAGATCGCGATCCTGTTCCTCATATCGGGTCCCTTCCAAGGTATCGATCTGGAGCATGAGTACACCAAGACTCGCCCAGCCTGTCGGGAAATCGTACAATTCTCCCTGATATCTGAAATCTTCTTCCGAGATTTTACCTGTCAGCAGTTTGGTCATAAAAAACTCCTGGAGGTGCACATGCTGCCCCTTCATCTGCTCACGCATCGTTTTCTCCGAACTGAACAAGGTTGACAATTGCTCCTCAATATAGATAAATTCATCTTGACGGCGTCCTGACGGGGCAACTGGGGAATCCAAACCCTTCGTAAATTGCAGCAGTCTGGAGATTGGTGAGTACATCCGCCGACTGCCGTATATGGCGAACAATCCCGTTACACACAACATGACCAGTGTAGCGATACCGGTAACCAATGCAATTTTCTGTGACTGGGCCGTGATCTGTCCAAGAGATACAACGGACACGTATAACCAGCCATTGAGCGGAGATTGCCTATAGCTAACCGCCACTTGATTACCTTCAACCTCCGCACTGAAGAAACCCTCTGGCTGGCCCGTCGTTTGCACCATTTCCTGAATTTCCTTATTCAGCGCGTCATATTTCCCGCCTTGCTGCATATCGTTCAGAAAATACTTCTGCTCCCGATCCAGAACGTACATATCTCCAGAATTCGTATTTCGGCTCAAGTATGTACTCAGTTCCGTATCGGCGATATCAATTACAAGAAATCCCTTTGGTTTCACATTGGTTGGTATCATCGGGATTTTGAATACCATACTGACCACATTATCCGATGATATAAGAGCAGGTGCCTGTTCGGGTGTTAGTTCACCCATACCTGCTGACACAGGTACACTTTCTTTGGCTGAACTGGCATTCTGAGTGACCCAGAACAGGCTGTTGGTATAACTTAGGTAGGAGCCAATTCGGTCTCGAATGCTGAAATCATCCAATTTGCCAAAAGAACGCATCGAAACGACCCAATCTTCATCCAGATTAACCAGATAGGCTTGGTCAATGTTCGTAACCGCTTGCAAGTTGTTAAAACCGGAGGTCAGATCACGAATCTCCTGAAACTCGCTGCTGTCTAGTGGTTTCTTCATCGCTTGTAGTACCAAGGGCGAATTAACATACTGGATGGAGGATAATTGCAGGCTGCGCAGAACTTGTTCCACCCTCATTTGGGTCTGATGCAATATCTGAAGATTGCTCTCACGCACTTTCTGTTCAATGTCACGTGATGCAATCGTATACGAGACCGAACCAATAACAATGACCGGAAGGGCTCCGAGGATCAGGGTAAAACAGAGCAAACGCAGTAAATACTTCGGCAAGAAGAGCATCCTCCTTTATACGTATGTTTATTAAAATAAATCGCTTTCATTGGATTATTTTACTATTGTTATTTTAAAACCCATTCTTATTCAAGTCCACTCATTTATTCTAAAGGTTGACTTCAAACCAATTTCCAGTTTATATTGGTTGCATATTCCTCAATCAAAGGAGAGATTTTTAATGTCGGTGAATGTTCTTAACTAACCAAGTTTCATATTCAGGAGTTTGGCCTTTCATTGCGCTTGTGCCCATATGGCATACGTGTGTTTCATGATGCGCCAGATCCCTGTACTTAGTTAAGAACAGCGGATATCATAAATCGCCTCCGGGATTGTAATTGTCCGGGTCTATTTCCGCGCTGAGTTCAGCGCGGATTTTTTAATATAGACCTGTAGTGGACTTTGCTTTCCCATACGTTTAGGGCGGAGAATGACGTTTGTTCATTCTCCGCCCTTTTTGCGTTTTCCAGGAATATGTTTCAGCGCGTCAACTGAAATCCCAATTCAAATTCAAGGAGAGATTACGCATGAATGAGAACACATTAAACAGTTTGGGCTATCCACAAATTCAAAAAAATGTTACAGACTGCGCCCTGTCTTATCTGGGCAAACGTTATGCGAGAGAACTAAAACCGATGGTAGATGCTCACCTGATCGAGATTCGCCTGGAAGAAACAGCAGAAGCTGCTGCGTTGATTCGCTTCGGGGCCAGCATCCCCCTCCCTTCACTCGACGGAATGGAAACCATTATGGATCTGCTTGGCACCGGTTATCTATTCAGTGAACGCGACTTCAGTCATCTCACTCAGTTCCTGCGAAGCTGTGCACAACTTATGAAATACATGGAGGGCAAATCCGGGGCCGCTCCCACTGTCAGTCGTTATGCAGCATCCATGATTCTGATCGAACCTTTGCTGAGTGAGATCGAGCGCTGCATCCATAGTGGACGCATTCAGGATCAGGCAAGCAAAGAATTGATTCGAATTCGTAAAAAAATAACGGTGAATGCGGAACGCATGAAACGAAAACTTGATTCTCTGGTGAGTAAACATCGCTCCATTATGCAGGAATATGTCATCAGCCAACGGGGAGGAAGAACGGTGCTGCCCATTAAGAAAGAGTTTCGCAAACAGGTGAAAGGCAGTGTGCTGGATGAATCGGGGAGCGGGCAAACCGTGTATATTGAACCCGTTGAATTAGTAAGTCTGCAGATGGAATTGGCTGCTCTACAAGCCGAGGAGTCCCGAGAGGAGATGAGAATTCTCGGTGATTTAACCTCCCTGGCCGAATCGTATAACCGTGAAATCGCCCTCAACACCGAAACGGTAGGTGTATTGGACTTCCTGTTTGCCAAAGCCAAATATGCGGCCACCATGGATGGGCGTACCGTTCGAGTCAATACTCAGGGCCACATTAGCCTTCAACGTGCACGTCATCCGTTCATGGGTTCTTCCATGGTTCCCCTTGATTTTGCAATCGGCAGAACATACTCGTCGCTCATTGTTACTGGCCCGAATACCGGTGGTAAAACGGTCGCACTCAAAACACTTGGTTTGTTAACCCTGATGATGCAATCCGGTTTGCTTATTCCGGTAGAGGAAGGTGGCGAGATGGCCGTTTATAACGAGGTAGCGGTTGATATTGGTGACGGACAGAGTATGGAACAAGCGCTCAGTACATTCTCTGCACATATTCGCAATATGATTGGCATACTGGAACAGGCCAATACGTCGACTCTGGTGCTCATTGATGAGATGGCTTCCGGCACAGATCCCGGTGAAGGTGTTGGACTTTCTATCGCCATGCTGGAGGAACTTCACAGCCGCGGAGCAACCGTTGTGGCGACAACACATTTTGGTGAGATCAAACATTTTGCAGCTGCCACCCCAGGATTTGAAAATGCCCGCATGGAATTTGACATCGTTTCTCTCCAGCCGCTGTATCGATTGCGTATCGGAGAAGCTGGTGAGAGCTATGCTTACTCCATCGCATTAAAGCTGGGCATGCCACAGCGAATTATAGAGCGATCCAAGTCCCTGTCCGATCAAAATATTTCGAGAGATCGTACATTAGGGTTCACGTCACCTCCTTTGGAAATACCGGCCCTGACGCCTGCAAAATCGATTGCAGAATCAGTCAGCCCAGCAGAGTTATCCAGGAAGAACCAGTCGAAACAGTCAAAGGATTCAATTCGTCTCAACAAAAAAACAACACCCAGAGAGTCGGATTCTCCTGCTTCTGCCAAAACTTTTCGCAAAGGGGATCGGGTGTATGCGGCCTATCTCAATCAGTCGGGCATCGTCTGTGATGTCGAGGATAGCCGTGGAAATATCGGGGTCATGCTGCGAGGACGCAAAGTCAAAATCCATAAGAAACGCCTGACCCTGCATATATCTGCCAATGAGCTTTATCCAGGTGACGATTATGACTTGGACATTGTGCTAGAAACAAAGGAAAATCGTAAGAAGCGTAAGTTGATGGGACGCAAACATGTGGAAGGCCTACAGATCGAATTACCGTCTGAAGAGTAGCCGATGGTAGAAACAGATGTGGTGAACTGGAAGTCATATATACAGAGTGAAATCCATAATCACCGGCGTATTTCTGTTATACTGGGACCAGTATGTTTAACTTCAGCTCGTAGCTATTCACAGGGAGGGAAGAACCCAATGTCTGCAGAACAAGACAACCAAGAGCGCAGCAATATCGATGTTCTTGTCTGCCCATTATGCGGGGAAGCTAATCGATGTTCCTATGCCGCAGGACATCCTCATTCGGAATGCTGGTGTAACCGGGCTACTTTCCCCGAAGGTGTATTTGACCGCATTCCCGCAGAGCAGCGCCGAAAATCGTGCATATGTCAACGCTGTTTGGACGACTATGCCAATAAAAGCCAACCAAAAGAAGAGCCACACAGTTAACAACTGTATGGCTCTTCTTCTATTATGCATTATCTAGACTGTTAGCCTCGCTACCACTGCTCTTACATTTGGTTATACTGGGCAACAGCCTGTTCAAGCACCGGATGATGCTCATCCATGGACGTATAATGGTGGAGTGCAGCTGTAATCCCCTTCTGGCGGATCATGTCCTGCAGTTCAACTGCTTCCGGATCATCGGAGACATCGAACTTGCAGGCTGCTGCCATACCCATAGCCAGATAAGTCGTATCAGTTCCATCCGCATATGCCTGAAGGGCCGGGCGAACCAGACGATCATTCGGAGACAACTTGCGCAGCGGGGAACGACCAACACGAGTAACCTCATCGGTAAGATACGAGTTGACAAACCGTCCCAATATTTTGACAATATACTGCTCATGTTCTTCCGGGTTGAATGCAAAACGCTTCACTAGAACTTTTCCTGTTTCCTGCAAAGCACCGTATACAATCGATTTCACCTTCTCGTCGGCAACAGCCTTCTGAATCGTGTCATAACCGTGCACATTACCGATATATGCTGCAACGCAGTGTCCTGTATTAACCGTGAACAGCTTCCGTTCGATATACGGCTCCAGATCATCGACATATACAATGCCCTCAACCGGTTTGAATGCAGGAGCCATCTGGGAACGATCTACCACCCACTCGTAAAAAGGCTCCACCTGTACATGCAGAGGATCTTCATGATGCTGAATAGGTACAATCCGGTCTACGGCCGAGTCGGGAAAATAAATGTACTGATCTGCAAGGGAACGTACCTCTTCATTAAGCAGAGCATATACATGCTCTTTCAATTGCGTACTGGCTCCAATGGCGTTCTCGCAAGCGATAATGTGAAGCGGGTTTTGTACCGGACCCGAATTCAGTCTTTTCTCAAGTCCCTTTGCAATACCTGGTGCAATATGTTTCAGCACGCCTACGCCCACCGCGGTTGTAATCAGATCAGCTTCCATTACGTTTTGGGCAACCGTCTCCAGCTGGGTTCCATCGATTGCATTTACACCTGTAACGGTCTCCTGATCCTTGCTCTCGTTGGCCAGTTCCACCGTATACTGCCCCCGTTGCTGGAGAGCCGTTACCAAGGTCTGATTCACGTCGGAGAAAACAACCTCATACCCTGCACGGGAGAGGATCAAGCCGATAAACCCGCGTCCAATGTTACCTGCGCCAAAGTGTAGGGCCTTCATAGATCCATTTCACTTTCCAGAATAGTTATAACTTCTTCGGCTGTTTTCGCCAGACGCAGAGCCTCCATATTCTCATCCTCAGCACAGATCACCGCGATGCTAGTCAAGATCTCCATATGTTCCCCGCCTTGAGCCGCGATACCAATGACCATATAAGCCTTTTCTTCGCCAAAATCAACACCTTGTGGATACTGAATGACAGAGATACCTGTGGATAAAATGAAAGCTTTGGATTCCTTTGTACCGTGCGGAATAGCCAAGCCGTTCCCTACATAGGTCGAGACAATCTCTTCCCGTTCAATCATCTTCTCAATGTAATCAGCGGTAATATGTCCCGCATCCTTCAGAATCTGCCCTGCCATACGAATCGCTTCGTATTTGTCCTGAGCCGTCGCATTCATGATGACTTTATCTGTTGTTAACATACTCATAATGGTTGACCTCCAATTTCGGTTTTACTGCGATAAAATCCTACCAGTTCCTGGGACAGGTAATGAATGAGTTCATCCCTGATTCCCTTTTCCAGCAATGTAATCATTTCTTCCTGTAATAACAGTGCGCTGATCTCACTGAGAACCTCCAGGCTTTCCTTGGATAATTCTCTGGGACCAAGCATCAAGAGGACATGGGTAACTCCTGCCGGATCATCCGGCGTACGAAGGAGTGGCTCAGTGAGCTGAAACAAGCTAATGGACGGCCTGTAGATCCCCTCACTGCGTGTATGAAACAGCGCAAGTCTTGTGCCGGGAATCTTCTGACTCCCCACTGCCTCACGTGCCTCCAACCGTTTTGCGACCTCCTCCGGTTCCTTCAACACACCAGATCCATGGAGTACGTTGCACATCGCATACACCGTTTTATAGAATCCGACATCTTGGTTATCCAGCGGATACACCTGAAACTTGCCAATAATTCGGACGATTTCAACTAAGATAGCTTCCATTCCGTCAGGATCCGAGTAACGACTTGTCGTCTGAACCTCTATTTCACGGGGCTTATTATGCTGTCGTTGTAACGTTGTTGTTCGGATAAAATGACGCAGACTTTCGCTCTCTTCTGCTGTGAGCAATGGACTCACTTTGTAATACTGATGCTCATCCATCGGCAGATCAACAGTGGATAACACCAAATCATATTGATCTGTAGGTATACGGGCAGCTTCATACCAGGACACGCTGTCCATGATCCGAATCTCGGGAATCTCCTTGGATAATCGGCTGGAAAGCATGCGTGATGATCCAATTCCGCTTGTACACACGATGATCGCCCTGATCTCCCGTTTCAGTGCACGTAATCTCTCGATGGAAGCGCCAAAATGCATGACCAGGAAACCAATTTCCTCATCCGGAACGTCTGTGCCTGGCCAAGCTTGCCCTACAGATTTTTTGACATCTTCAAAAAGTGAATCATAATCCTTGCGAATCTGCTGCAGTAGCGGATTACGAATTATCTGTTGCCCTTCAATCCGCTCCATGACAGGTTGCATATGACCAAGCAGACCTTCACGAAGCAAACGATCCTCATGAAAGGCGTAATGCGTTCTCGCCTGCATCTGATCAATCAGTGAATGTACCCTATCCAGTAAAATTAAATCGTCTATTGGCAACAGCCGCGAAGAATGAATCCGCTGCTCTGTCTCAACTAATAGTCTGTGAAAATAAGCTTGCTCATCTTGGGAGAATGTCAGCCCCAGCTGGGTCGATAACACACCACACAAGCGGGAAGCCATATAAGGTGGAACCTTCATCTCATCCTGCTCTGCGACTTCATCTCCCTTGTTCTCCAGGGGAGGTATACGGCCAATGCCAAAGCCTTTACGAATACGTACAACCGCTACGGATAATTGAATCAGCAACTTCATGTATTGGCGTTCCGGGATGTTCTCCAGCCATTCGATATCTGGTTGCCATAACGCATTTTCGACCGTAAGTACATCACCATGTCCAATCATATCCAACAATTTTTGGTTTACGATGGAGCCCCCTTGTTCAGGTTGTCTTCCGAACAGGTCGGATTCATCCAAAAATTCGAGAGCAAGTGCAGCTATGGCTGTGCGATGAATCGTCTCACTTCCATTAATCTTGACGCCATATCCACGTCTGCGAACCAGCTTTAGTCCCGCCTGACGAATCCGTGACTCCAGATCGTCCAGATCAGTGGTTACGGTGGATACGGTCACTTTCAGATCCGAAGCCAAGGCGAGTAACTTTACAGGCTCCGGTTCATCCAGCAGGATGCAAAGCATGAAGAGCTTACGCTCTTCTGGCGTAAACTCTACATATTCTTTACCCTCTAGTTGCTGGCGCAATACAGCCAGATCATCGGAACTGGCATCGATTCGGATACCGGTTCCTGATTTTTTTTCCAGCCTCATGCCCAAAGGTTCAAGCCATTGTTCAATCATTTGCAGCTCACGGTGAACCGTTCGGGTACTGACCTTTACTTCAACGGCGATTTCGCCGGCAGTTACTTCATGTGGATGCTCTAGCAGAAACTCCACGATTTCACGTTGTCTTTTGGTAATACTCATATCTCAGCCTCCGGCTCAGGGAAAACAAATGCGTGCAATTACTTTAGACGTTCAACGAGCGCATCGTATTCCGGGCTTTTTAGGAAGTTGTCGATGGATATATGTTCTGCATTCGGTGCAACGGAGCGGGCACGATCGGTCAATACTTGTTGTGTGATCACCACGTCTGCATCCGGCGGGATATCACTGATAGCCGTATTGGTCACCGTTACGTCAATCCCCTCTGCCTTCATCTTCTTGCGTAGAATGGAAGCACCCATGGCACTTGACCCCATGCCTGCATCACAGGAGAAGACAATTTTCTTCACGTCTGTTTTGACGGTAGAAGAAGCCATATCTGCGGCTCTGTCTGCTTCACGTTGATTAGCCGTAATACCAGCGTTTGGCAGGGTTCCTTGACTCTTCATGTCTTTCATCCGACTGGATGCGGACTCCAGATCTTCGTCCTTTTGTTTACCCGTTTTCAGCAACACTGCTGCAACCAGGAAAGAAACGACGGCTGCTACAAGCACCCCTGCGAACATCGGCAGGTATCCACCTTTTGGTGTTAAGAAGAAATACGCGATAATACTACCCGGTGATGGTGCTGAAACAAGTCCTGCTCCGGTGAGCATGAATGTTAATGTACCTGCGACGCCACCCGCAATTGCGGCAAGAATCAGAATCGGTCTCATCAGAATGTAAGGGAAGTAGATCTCATGAATTCCCCCGAAGAAATGAATGATTACGGCACCCGGTGCAGAAGATTTGGCCATTCCGCGTCCGAAGAAACAGTAAGCAAGTAAGATACCAAGTCCCGGACCCGGGTTTGATTCAAGCATGTATAATACGGATTTTCCTAATTCTCTCGCTTGATCTGTTGCAATTGGTGTAAGAATCCCGTGGTTGATTGCATTGTTCAGGAACAATACTTTACCTGGTTCAATGATTAGGTTGACCAGCGGCAGCAAACCAAGATTCATTAAGCCCTGTACACCGGCAGATAATACTTTGCTAATCGCTTCTACAGCAGGCCCGATGCCCAGTAGCGCAAAAATCCCCAAGATCCCGCCAATAATACCGGCTGAGAAGTTGTTAACAAGCATTTCAAATCCGGCTTTAACTTTACCTTCAATGGATTTATCGAACTTTTTGATAATCCATGCTGCCAGTGGTCCGGCAATCATGGCACCGAGGAACATCGGGATATCACTACCCACGATGACCCCGATGGTCATAATGGCACCGACGACACCACCACGCTGACCATGCACCATCGTACCTCCGGTGTAACCAATTAACAGTGGCAGCAAATATTTGATCATCGGATCAACTAGCTGTGCAAGCGTCTCGTTAGGGAACCAGCCTGTTGGAATGAACAGAGCCGTAATTAATCCCCAGGCGATGAACGCTCCCATATTTGGCATGACCATACCACTCAGGAATCGGCCAAAACGCTGAACACCAACCCGTAGCCCACCTTTGGAATTGGACGATTGGTCCAAATTACTCATTGTATTATCCTCCTTGGATCAAGTGATTATGATTTATGAAAGGGGTATCATTTCTCCCCTGCTGTAATCCTAAGCGAGAATGCTCTCCTGTTCAATGAAATGAAAGCGTACTTTCGTCATGAACAATGATGACAACATTAGGTTATGTAATCGTTTTAATTGATGCATAATGGCTGAACCCATTGGTACACAAGACTTTTTTCGCCTATGACTTTTATCATTTCCAGAATCATTTTCTAACCTATAGCTTGGTCCAATCAGGTGATTCACATCCACAATCTGTTACAATCCACATTCAAAACCATTCTTTTAAAGCACAAAAAACCTGTGCAAGCATCCGGCTCACACAGGTCAAAACAATATGAAGCTCATTTCATTTGGTTATAAAATATATGTTAATAAGTACAAGTTCGTTAAAACTATTCTTCCGTATGTTTCCGATACGCGTCTGCATTCATCAATGTAGACAATGCTGCTGTCAGTTCTCCCTCAACACGGATCTCAATCATCCAGCCTTCCTCGTAAGGAGAGCTGTTCACAAGTTCAGGGGAGTCCTGCAACGAATCATTCACTGCAATAATTGAACCTGTGACGGGAGAGAACAAGTCCGACACCGTTTTGACCGATTCGATCGTTCCAATGCTGTCCTCTGCTTTTACATTGGTTTCAAGGTCAGGCAATTCCACAAACACAATGTCACCCAGCTGATGCTGCGCGAACTCGGTAATGCCAATACGTACAGTATCCTCCCCTACGGTTTGCACCCATTCGTGCTCTTCACTGTACAGGAAATCACTTTTCAATTCGCTCATCGATATCCGCCTCGCTTTTCATTAAATGAGTGCATGCGTTCTTTGACCTTAACCTTTTTCCCAGAACATAGCGTATGACATTTTTGAATCAAATGTCAAGATACCTCACAATTTATTTGCTGAACACCTCTAAATCCTGTAACCGGATTACACTCTTTCTTCATATACTGGTGAATATTAGAATAGTAAGCGTACTCTTTATAAATACACGAACAATAACATAAAAACTAAATTAAATATTCGGTTTTAAATCATTATCTATGATATCGTTCTTGACATCGGTAGTGGATTCACGTTTTAATGAGAGGAGTAAATGTGTTTATTGGACTATGTTATACCCGCGGATGAATGTAAAGGGAGAGATTACCCGTGACACCCGATTCGGGATGTACATGAGGTAACGCCGAAGGAGTAAACCACCGATAAGCGGGGGTGAATCTCTCAGGCAAAAGGACTTTTACGGGACGCAACTCTGGAGAGCATCTATTCGCCCTGTGCGGGCGTTATGATCACCCAAGGGGAAACCTGCTGCACAACGTAGCGGGGTAACTCTCAGGTACAAGGGACAGAGCCTTAGAATACAGCGTGCTACTTGGCATGCCGATTCTTTGGCCTGTCCTTTTCCTTTTTCCCAAAAAACGAAAAACAGGATGTAGAACGGCGCTGCCATAGCTGCCCTTACCATACTTATGTGATGAAAATATCTAGCTAAAAATTTAAAAATACCCTGGTTCATTGATCCACGATTGTATATCCGGCCGGCTCACGGCCCATGACGAGGTGATTTGATGTCCGATTTGCTTAGAACACCACTCTTCCCACTATATCAGCAATACGAAGGCGTACGGTGCATTGATTTTGGAGGCTGGGAGCTTCCGGTACAATTTAGCGGAATCCAGAAAGAACATGAAGCGGTACGCGAGCGCGCGGGACTGTTCGATGTATCCCATATGGGCGAATTCACGGTACAGGGTGAGCAGGCTGAAGTTTTTTTGCAACAAATGATGACTAATGATGTGACCACGCTAGTTCCCGGTCAAGCCCAGTACACCCTGATGTGTTATCCAGATGGCGGTGTGGTGGATGATCTGCTCGTGTATAAGCTGGAAGATCAGCATTATATGCTTGTGGTTAACGCCTCCAACATCGACAAGGATTGGGCGTGGCTGCAAGAGCACTTGATCCCCGGCGTAAGTATGACCAACGATTCGGAGCAAACGGCGCTGCTCGCCTTGCAAGGTCCACTGGCTGTAGATATTATCGGGAAAGTTACAGATACGGATGTAAGCTCGATTGAACCGTTTCGTTTTGTGCAGGATGCTGAAGTATGTGGAGTAAAATTACTGTTGTCCCGTACCGGATATACCGGTGAAGATGGCTTTGAACTATATGTTCCTGCGGACCAGGCTGCTGTGGTCTGGAATGGATTAATGCAAGCCGGTGAAGGTCACGGACTTGTACCGACAGGCCTCGGTGCTCGGGATACACTGCGCTTTGAAGCAAAGCTCCCTCTGTATGGACAGGAATTGTCGGCAACTATCTCTCCGCTTGAAGCTGGCGTTGGCATGTTTGTGAAGCTGAATGCCGGACCTTTTATCGGACACGAAGCCTTGTTACAGCAAAAAACTGACGGGCCCGCCCGCAAACTGGTCGGCATCGAAGTGTTGGAGCGCGGTATTCCCCGCCCCCACTATCCGATTTACGCCGAAGGCGTACAGATTGGTGAAGTGACAACAGGCACGCAATCACCTACATTGAAGCGTAATCTGGGGCTTGCCCTCATCGACAGCAAATACGCTGCGCTGGGAACCCCGCTTGAGATTGAGATCCGCGGCAAGAAACTAAAAGCCGAGGTCGTGAAGACCCCTTTTCATAAACGGACACGTACGTCGAAGACACCTACTCAAGGAGCTGATCAAGCATGAGCAAGCACCGTTACATTCCCATGACTGAACAAGATCAGAGCGCCATGCTCGCAACCATCGGTGTGGATACGCTGGAAGATCTGTTTCAGGACATTCCAAAAGAGATTCGTTATCAGGGCGAGCTACCTGTATCCTCCAAACTCGATGAATATGCGCTGACACGTCACATGTCCAAACAAGCCGGCGCCAACGCCAATTTCGAAACACACGCCAGCTTCCTCGGCGCAGGCATATACGATCATCATGTTCCTTCCGTCATCAATCATGTCATTTCCCGTTCCGAGTTCTACACTGCCTACACACCTTATCAGCCTGAGATCAGCCAAGGTGAACTACAGGCCATTTTCGAATTTCAATCCTACATCTGTGAATTAACCGGTATGGCTGTAGCCAATGCCAGTATGTATGACGGCGCAACAGCTTTTGCGGAAGCCGGTAATTTGGCCGCAGCGGCAACTCGTCGCAAACAGCTCATCGTATCCCGTACCGTTCATCCGGAAGCCCGTCAGGTATTGCAGGCGTATGCGCACGGACTCCGTCTGGAGATTGTCGAGATTGGTTATAAGGATGGCGTCACTGATTGGGATGCCCTGCAAGCCGCCATATCGGACGATACCGCTGCTGTCATGATCCAGAGTCCGAACTTTTTTGGTGCTGTGGAAAATGTGAAGCAGGCTGCCGACCTCGTGCATGCGCACAAGGGCCTGCTCGTTGTAAGTGCAAACCCGCTATCGCTGGGTCTGCTGGAAGCCCCAGGCAAGCTGGGTGCCGACATCGTTGTAGGTGATGCGCAACCCCTTGGCATCGCCGCTTCACTCGGCGGCCCGACATGCGGATATTTCGCCGTGTCCCAGCCTCATATGCGCCGAATTCCTGGCCGAATTGTAGGCCAGACCACGGATCGCAACGGCAAACGTGGTTTTGTACTCACACTGCAAGCACGTGAACAGCATATCCGCCGCGAAAAGGCGACATCCAACATCTGTTCCAACCAAGCTTTGCTTGCACTCAGCGCATCTGTGTATATGTCCATCATGGGTAAACAGGGTATGATCGATGTCGCGGATCTGAATTTGCAAAAGGGTCATTACACCCTGAATACATTAACTGCAATTCCTGGAGTTAGCCTTACTTTTAATGCACCAACATTTAATGAATTTGTGATTAAGCTTCCTGAAGGAACAGACGTGGATGCTCTTCAGTTGAAACTGCTGGATGCAGGCTTTATTGGTGGCTATGAACTTGGACGTGATTATCCTGAGCTTGCCGGACATATGCTGATTGCTGTTACCGAACGACGCAGTAAGGAAGAGATTGACGAATTCGCACGAGCATTGGAGGGATCGCTGTGACTCAGGAAACGACGACGACAACGACAACATCGGTACAAGGACAATCGGAAACAGGTACCCCTGTCTCCACTTCGGTTCAACCTGAGAAGGATACAACATTTAGTGCACAGACCTTATCTCCTGCTTCGGAACAATCATTGATTTTTGAACTCAGCAGCCCTGGACGTGTCGCTTATTCCTTGCCACAATGTGACGTTCCTCGCCAGGCTGCCGATACGTTGATTCCCCGGGAAATGCTCCGTTCGGAAGCAGCGGCACTGCCGGAAGTGTTTGAGGTAGATGTTATTCGACACTATACCGCGCTATCCCGTCGCAACTTCGGCGTAGATAACGGATTCTATCCACTGGGCTCTTGTACGATGAAATACAATCCAAAGATCAATGAGGATGTTGCTCGTTATAATGGATTCGCCAAAATCCATCCGTACCAGCATGAATCCAGCATTCAAGGTGCACTAGAACTGTTATATACGTTGCAAAACGACCTTGCAGGTCTGACAGGTATGGACGCTGTGACCTTGCAACCAGCAGCTGGTGCCCATGGAGAATGGACTGGACTTATGATGATTCGTGCCTACCACGAAGGTCGTGGCGAACAACGTACCAAAGTCATCGTGCCCGATTCTTCGCATGGTACCAACCCGGCAAGTGCAACCGTTGCAGGATTTGAAACTGTGACGATTCCATCCCGCGCAGACGGACTGGTCGATCTGGACGCACTCCGTGCAGCCGTTGGCTCCGATACAGCAGCATTGATGCTGACAAACCCGAATACACTTGGTTTGTTCGAGAAAGACATTCAGGAGATTGCATCCATCGTACACCAGGCTGGTGGCTTGTTGTATTACGACGGAGCCAACTCCAATGCCATTATGGGCATTACCCGTCCAGGTGATATGGGCTTTGACGTGGTGCATCTGAACTTGCACAAAACGATGAGTACGCCTCATGGCGGTGGTGGACCAGGTGCCGGACCAGTTGGTGTGAAGAATCGCCTGGTTCCGTTCCTGCCTAAGCCCATGGTTATCAAAAATGATGACGGTATGTATGCATTCGATCGTGAAGGCGATCAATCCATTGGTCGGGTGAAAGCCTACTACGGCAACTTCGGTATTCTGGTACGTGCCTATGCCTACATTCGCACCTATGGACCGGAAGGGTTACGCCGAGTCTCTGAATGCGCGGTACTGAATGCTAATTATATGATGGCCCGTCTCGCACCTTACTACGAGATTCCGTATCCAGGCGTATGTAAACATGAATTTGTCATGTCTGGTCGGGGTTTGAAGCAATACGGTGTGCGCACACTTGATGTTGCCAAACGATTGCTTGATTTTGGATATCACCCGCCTACGGTGTACTTCCCGCTCAACGTGGAGGAATGCATCATGATCGAGCCGACAGAAACCGAAAGTAAAGAAACGTTGGATGGGTTCATTGATACGATGATACGGATTGCCAAAGAAGCGGAAGAGACACCAGAATTGGTACTCAACGCACCTTACGGAACACCGGTCACTCGTCTGGATGAAACCACCGCCGCTCGCAAACCTGTACTGAACTGCGCTTGCAGTTAATCAAATCATTGTTATCACGAAAGCTCTTGCTGATGTTCCAATCAGCAAGAGCTTTTTGTGTTGCCTTCCCTTTTACTGATGTCAATCTTACAGCTCACCATCATCCTGTTAGAGTATTTCTCAACGTTTATAACAAAAAAAGCCGATATCCACAATGAATCGCGGATACCGGCAAAATCGCTACATCAATGCAGCTCATTATCGGAAAAAGAAAAAACCTCAAATCCGGAGGAAACCCCGGCAAAATTACGCTTGAATGCTTTGAACCAATTCAACGACTTGTTCAGCCGTTTGCATATCCAGAGCTTTAGCAGCCAGTTCCTGCATATCCGCACGGGACAGCTTGGTGATCTGACTACGAGCTGGCAGAATGGAGGTTGCGCTCATGCTGAACTCATCCAATCCAAGACCAAGCAGCAATGGAATTGCTGTTTCGTCTCCTGCCATCTCACCACACATGCCAACCCATTTGCCTTCACGATGCGCTGCATCGATAACCATTTTAACCAAACGCAAAATGGCTGGGTTGTAAGGTTGATACAGGTAAGCCACTCGTTCGTTCATGCGGTCAGCAGCCATCGTGTATTGAATCAGATCGTTCGTTCCGATACTGAAGAAATCCACTTCTTTGGCAAATTGATCCGCCAGAACTGCAGTCGAAGGAATTTCGACCATGATTCCGAGTTGAATGCTGTCAGAAACAGCAATACCTTCAGCAACCAGCTTCTCTTTCTCTTCGAGCAAGACAGCTTTTGCTTCACGGAATTCACCGAGTGTTGCGATCATTGGGAACATGACACGCAGGTTTCCATGTACGCTTGCACGCAGCAATGCACGCAATTGTGTACGGAAGATATCCAGACGGTCCAAACACAGACGAACTGCGCGGAAGCCGAGGAATGGATTCATTTCTTTTGGCAGATCCAGGTATGGAAGCTCTTTGTCTCCACCGATGTCGAGTGTACGAACAACGACAGGTTTGCCTTCCATTTTTTCCAGTACCGCTTTGTAAGCATTATACTGAATGTCTTCGGAAGGAAGCTTGTCTCTGCCCATGTACAAGAACTCGGTACGGTACAGGCCTACAGCCTCGCCGCCGTTTTCCAGAACACCCGTTACATCATTTGGTGTACCGATATTGGCTGCAAGTTCAACATGAACGTTGTCCACCGTTACCGTTGGCTCATCACGAAGTTTTCTCCACTCTGCACGTTGTGCATCATACTGTTCCTGTTTGGCGCGGTATTCAGCAATAACTTCATCAGTAGGGTTAACCAGTACGTGACCATCCAGACCGTCAACAATGATCATATCGCCTTGTTTCGCTTGAGCCAAAATGTCCTTGGTTCCAACAACAGCTGGAATTTCAAGAGAGCGAGCCATAATCGCCGAGTGAGAAGTACGTCCACCAATGTTGGTTGCAAAACCTTTAACAAATTGGCGGTTCAATTGAGCCGTGTCGGAAGGTGTTAGATCCTCCGCAAGCACGATTACTTCTTCATTGATCTCAGCCGGACTCATGAATTCGATACCAAGCAAGTGATTTAGCACACGTTTGGTAACGTCACGCATATCTGCTGCACGTTCTTGCAGGTATGCACTCTTCATGTTCTCAAACATGGAGATAAATTGCGATGCCGTTTCGTTCAAAGCAAATTCTGCATTGATCATGTCATCCGCAATTCTAGCTTTAACCGGATCAATCAGTTCCGGGTCATTCAGAATGAGCAAATGCGAAGCAAAAATCTCAGCTTTTTTCTCGCCAAGCTCTTGTAAAGTACGCTCTTTGATCGCCTCAAGCTCAGCCTGGGATTTACCCAGAGCTGAGTCGAGTTTCGCGATCTCTGCGTCAACGTCGTTGATTTGGCGTTTTTCTACAGAGTAGTCAGGATGCTCCAAGATAAACGCCTTGGCGATAGCAATACCCGCCGAAGCCGCGATCCCGGAGACATTAAGCATTAATTTCGCCCAACCCTTCGTTAACCATAACGTCAGTCAAAGCTTGAAGAGCTTCAGCTTCGCCTTCGCCTTCAACGATGATGTTGATGGTGTCGCCTTGTTCCAATCCGAGGGAAAGAACACCCAGGATGGATTTCAAAGTTACTTTTTTACCGTTAGCTTCTGCAAAGGATTCTGCACCTTTGAATTTGTTTGCTGTATTAACCAGGGCTGTCGCCGGACGTGCGTGGATACCATCTTCGTCTGTAATTCTGAATGTTTGTTGCATTACAATCATCTCACTTTCAGTAGTTTGGTTTAGGCATTGCATATATTTACACTTGCTTGCCATCGTCGTAACACTTCTTATTTTATCTCAATGATTGGCTGTTCGCCAACTTTCAGCACTCCACTCTTCTTCAGAGTTACTGTGGAGCCCTCTGGCAGGTTAGTGAAAATAACTGGTGAAATGATCGAAGGAGCATTTGCTTTGACATACTCCAGATCCACTTCCATAATCGGCTGACCTGCCGATACCAGATCACCTTCCTGTACCAGTACGTTAAAGCCTTGACCTTTCAGCTTCACCGTATTAACACCTATATGAACAAGCACTTCCTTACCACCATCGGACATGATGCCCACGGCATGTTTGCTTGGAAATACATTAAACACTTTACCATACACAGGAGAAGTTATCGTACCATCATGTGGCAAAATTGCGAATCCATCACCTGTCATTTTCTCAGCAAAGACTGGATCAGGTACGTTTGTAATGTCCAGCAATTCACCATTAACTGGCATGACGATATCCTCAGCAACGATGCGCTCGCCCTGCTCACCTTGTGCCTTCTCCTCTTCAGGAGTTGGTTTGGCAGCTGCTGGCGTTGGTGCTGGTGTTCGACCTGCAATAATATCCTGCATTTGAGATTTGATCGTGTCGGAACGTGTTCCGAAGATGGCTTGAACATTATTACCCACTTCAAGTACACCAGATGCACCCAATTGTTTCAAACGATCTTTTTTCACATTGGATTTCTCATTAACTTCAATCCGCAAACGAGTAATACAAGCGTCCAGATGTTTGATATTCTCTTTGCCACCAAAAGCTTCGAGAATGTTATGTGGCAGGTCATCCGTTGAACCAGAGCCTCCGCCAGATTCTGTTTCAGGCGTTGCATCCTCTCGTCCTGGTGTTTTGAGATTGAATTTGCGAATGATAAACCGGAAACCGAAGTAATAGATCACCGCAAGAATCAATCCGACAATAATAACGTCCCACCATGGTGTACGGTTCGGAATAATCCCGAAGATCAGGAAGTCAATGAACCCACCGGAGAAGGTCATACCGATCTTGACACCCAGAATTTGCATGGTCATGAAAGACAAACCTGCAAAGATACAGTGTACTGCAAACAGGATTGGTGCTACAAACAGGAACGAGAATTCAAGTGGTTCTGTGATACCTGTCAGGAACGAGGTCAGCGCAGCTGAACCCATGATCCCTGCAACATACTTTTTGTGTTCCGGTCTTGCTTCATGGTACATCGCAAGTGCCGCTGCTGGCAAACCGAACATCATGAACGGGAATTTACCAACTTGGAATGTTCCCGCTGTGAGGTTCACACCATCACGCAATTGATTGAAGAAGATTTGCTGGTCACCACGGATGACATCTCCAGCTTTGTTCACATACTCACCAAACTCAAACCAGAATGGGGAGTAGAAAATGTGGTGAAGACCAAACGGAATTAATGACCGTTCTACAACTCCGAAGATGAATGCCGACAATGTCGGGCTTGTATCTACCATGAAGTGAGATACAGTATTCAATCCATTTTGAATCGGCGGCCAGATAATCACCAGAAGCAACCCGATTAAGAGGGAAACAACCGAAGTGATAATCGGTACAAATCGTTTACCTGCAAAGAAACCGAGGTAAGACGGCAGTTCGATTTTGAAAAATCGATTGTAACACAGCGCGGCGGCAATACCTATGATTATACCTCCGAACACGCCTGTACTTAATGTTGGGATGCCCAAGATGCTGGCATAACCCGGTACTTCACCGATCATGGCCGGAGTAACCCCTACTGCGGTACCCAGTGTGACGTTCATGACCAGATAACCGATGATCGCTGCCAGACCTGCAACCCCTTCGCCACCAGCCAATCCGACGGCTACACCGACGGCGAACAGCAATGCCAGATTATCGAATACGATCTGACCTGCGTTCATCATAATTGTTGCGATCGAGTTCACCCAAGGGGTGTCGAGCGCCGTTACATATTGCAAGAAATCTGGATTAACCAACATGTTACCGATTCCGAGCAGCAAACCTGCCGCAGGTAGAATGGCTACAGGCAACATGAGAGCTTTACCTACTCTTTGCAATACACCAAAAAGCTTTTTGAACATCGCGTCGTTTCTCCCTTTCGTCTAATTTATATGTTGTGATGCAAGCAAGGGAACACAAAAAAAGGCATGAATTAATAAAGTAAACTGTGCCAACCTTGGGGTATAGCATACCCTGTACAAGGAAAGAACAATCACACTTTAATTAACTCATGCCTGATCGAGTCAGTAACACGTCGCTTATGTTTATTCAGTTGCTTGATTACGGAAACCATTGTAGCACCAGTTCTAATCTATTGCAAGCCTTTACACCAAAAAAATAAATTCCGCATTCCATCACTGGAATGATCTCACTTATTCTCTTCTTCCTTCCGCTGATTCAGCCTTTGCAGATGAATGGTCAGATAACCTACCTCTGCAGGATAAACCGGCAGTTTCAGTCTTTTCTCCATTACTTTGGTCAGTTTCCATGCAAGCGAGTACATTTCGGGATACTCTAACTTAAGTAGGGAATCCAACTTATGAAGCTCTTCCACTTTGTCTCCACGGCGAACACGCTCAAGGGCAAAACGAAGATGCGTCAGCAAACGAGAGTAATCCAGCGATTCCGTTTCAAACGAATAATCGAGTTGATCAGACACCAGGTTCACCAAATCAGTGATCAATTGTGAATGCTCACGTACCTGGGATATATTTTGATTGGTCATTGCGCTATAGATATGGAGGGCAACAAAACCAATCTCATCCATCCCCAGATCTACACCCATTTTCTCTTTGATCAGACGAACAGCGTATTCTCCCATTCGATATTCTTCAGGATAAATCTCGCGGGTTTCATATAAAAATGGATTTTGTATGATAATGCCCTGCTCCTTGCGTTTTAACGCGAAAGAAATGTGATCGGTTAATGCAATATGGATATGTTCATTCAGAGGAACGTCCGTACGCTCTGCAATATACGTAATAACTTCGTTAATAATCTCGATCAGTGCTTCATCCACCTGTGGAAGAAGCTGTTTGTACTGCTCTTGCTCCTGCTGGTTTTTCAAAATGAACATTTTCTCCACAGCCATCAATGGAATGTGATCACTCGGTTTTCGGTTAAAGCCAATGCCTTTACCAATAACAACGACTTCCCCGTGTTCTGGATGCTGTGCAATGATTACATTATTATTTAGCGCTTTATCTACATGCAAGCTGCTCATTGTTTGCACCTCTTTTTCACACCATCTTAGGTGTGATTAAGTCACACCCTGTTACGAACGAAAAGACACCCGGAGCGGGCAAACCGCGCCGGACGTCTCGCTTAAAAAGTAACAAAAATTCGCCTTAAGGTCAATAGAGCAACCATGCAAGAATCGAAGTGCTTCTTACTCGTCAACTCCAGCTCTTTCCACAATCTTGTCGATTATAGAAGGAGTTGTAACAGCCTCGCTCTGTTGAATGGCAACTGGCGCAGGTGTTTTAGACTTCGTAAGGCCTTTAATCAGCTGCTCTACATCGATGCCGGATACACTTTTGAGCATCTCTGGAGCGGTCGCCATAAGTTCAGTAACATAGTTACTCACTCGTGCCGCACCTTCACCTTTACCTGTATCTACCACCGTCAGTTTATCAATGGATGCAATTGGCTCTGCAATTTTACCAGCCAGTTCAGGCAGCATTTTGACAATGATATCGAGTACAGCTGCTTCGCCAAACTTCTGGAACGCTTCGGCCAGTTTTTCTTTTGCTTCTGCTTCTGCAAGACCACGCAAACGAATAACTTCTGCATCTGCTGTACCTTTGGCAAGTTCCGCATCCGCCATGGCCTGACCTTCAAGTCGCTTCTGCTCAGCTGTTGCTTTGGCATGTGTTTCGATGGAATACTGTACTGCATCGGCTTCACGCATTCTTTTGGCTTTATCCGCTTCGGCAGCCTGCTCTACCGCATAACGATCCGCTTCTGCCTTTTTCTTCACTTCGGCATCGTATTGTTTCTCACGTACGACGATTTCTTTTTCTTGGAGATCGATCTCACGTTCTTTACGAACGAGTTCAACCTTCATTTCTTCTTCCACCACGGTCTGTCTCGCACGAGCTTCATGGATATGGTACGCCTGGTCGGCTTCCGCTTTGGCTGTATCCTGATCCCGCTTAAACGTGGCTACTTTCAGTTCTTTCTCTTTGGCTGCCTCAGCGATATTGGTATCACGCAGCAACTCTGCTTTTTGACCCTGCTCTTCCGCATTGGCCTTCTGAATACGTGCATCACGCATCGCTTCCGCTTCAGCTATCTCGGCATCACGCTTCACAGCAGCAATTCTCGGTTTACCGAGAGCATCCAAGTAGCCCTGTTTATCACGAACATCCTTGATGGTAAATGAAACAATTTGAAGGCCCATTTTCTTCAGATCTCTAGCTGCTACACCTTGAACCTCTTGCGCAAACCTATCCCGGTTCCGATATACTTCTTCCACCGTCATTGTACCGAGGATGGCCCGCAAATGCCCCTCCAGTACCTCCTGTGCTTCGCTTCTCAGCGCTTCTACAGGTTTACCGATGAATTGCTCAGCTGCCGTAGCAACGTCTTCTACAGCGCCTCCAACCTTGATAATAGCTACACCGTCAGCAATAACCGGAACCCCTTGCTCCGTGTACACTTCAGGTGTGGAGACATCCAGCTTGTGGGACAATAAGGAGATAAACTCGGATTGCTGGAATATCGGTAGGATAAATGCACCGCCACCACGAACAATCTTAATTTTCCGTCCAGAATCATCATCGGAGATATTTTTGCTACCCAGGAATGATCCCGTAACGATCATCGCCTCATCCGGTCCAACCGTTTTGTATCTCGCCCAGAAAGCCAATCCCAAAATCAGAATGACACCGACCACAACTATCGGAATCAACAAAACATCCCAATCTAAATTTTCCATTCCACATCTCTCCCCTTATTCATTCATGATGAGTGCTTAAACTACTTAGGTGATAAGAATACTTTATAAATCTTTAAGTACATTTTCATCCCATTCCGACACACGCAGTACACCATCTACAACATCCACCACAACTACACGTGCTCCCGCCGCAATGGGGAGCTGTTCAAAGCTGGATGCCGTTTGAATCGTACTGCCGGATGCAAAACGAATCATCACTTCGCCAAAACCTTTTTCCGGCACCGGAATGGTGATTTCCCCAATTTTCCCAGATAACTCTTTCATTGAAAATGCAATCGAGACATCGCTGTTACGCATCGGTTTGATATATGCGAAGAATACCAGCATGGCTGCAGCAATACCTATAAGCAGGGATAATATTAGACCCGACATCGCACTTAATGAACTATAACGTGTCAGCAAAATACCTGCCCCACCGAAGGTTGTAATGGAACCAGCTAACACAACGGGTTTGAAAAAATCAAGACCTGGCATTTCGAAGGCTCCGTCCAGCAAGCCATCAATCAAGTCACCCAGCACAAGGCTGACAACCGCAAATATCGCCCCTCCGATTAGACACCCCCAATAAATTGTTTCCATCCCCTGTTCCTCCTCTCTCTGCCGCAAATTCATCCTAACTGAGCATTCCACATGTAAATAAATACGTAGCAAGGGGGGAAATGTTTCAAAATCTTTCCTCAATTGTATTCTGAACCCGATAATGGGTATTATCACGACATTCTGTTCGCCTTGCTTCAAGTTCCTCCATTATTCACGTGTACAGCCGAATACACGAAAAAACCGCAAGCCCCCATGAAGGAGACTTGCGGTTATTGGACAACAGAATGTGTCCTTTCACTTTGCAGTGATTATAGAATTACAGAGAAGCCTTGTAGATGGATACAACATCTTCCCGTTGCAGTTTCTTGAAATTACCGAATGGGCCAAACAGCATCGCTTTGTCAGCCATTACGTCGATCTGGCTGTCATCGATATCGTAATCTGCCAAACGGTTAGGTGCACCAATGGATGTCCAGAATTTGCTGAGCGCATCGATACCTTCTTCAGCAATCTGTCTGTCCGACTTGCCTTCAGGGTTCACTTCGAATACATTAATTGCCAGACGTTTGAATCGATCCACATTCACGTCCAGGTTATGTTTCATCCAGTGTGGGAACAAGATTGCAAGTCCACCGCCGTGTGGGATATCATACACTGCGGAAACCGCATGTTCAATATTATGTGTTGCCCAATCTCCTGCGAGACCCATATTCAGTACGCCATTCAGTGCCATTGTTCCGCAATACAGAATTGTTTCGCGCAGTTCATAGTTCTCCAGGTCTTCAACCAGACGTGGCGCTGCTTCCATGACAGTACGCAGAATCGTCTCACAGAAACCGAGTTGAACCGGTGTATTGGCATCCAGATGGAAGTAATGCTCCAATACGTGGGACATCATATCCACCATGCCGTATACCGTTTGGTCCAGCGGAACAGTGTATGTATTCACCGGATCCAGGATAGAGAATGCAGGGAATGAGTATGCGCTACCCCAGCCCAATTTTTCTTGTGTATCCTGATTCGTAATAACCGAACCGGAGTTCATTTCCGAACCCGTTGCTGCCATCGTCAATACCGTACCCAGTGGAAGAGCGTCCTGTGCAACGGCTTTGCGCTGAGCAAAATCCCACATATCGCCATCATATTTGGCACCTACAGCGATAGCTTTGGAGCAGTCTAGTACACTACCTCCACCTACAGCGAGGATCAGGTCGATGTTATTTGTTTTACAGAGGTCTACCCCTTTATGCACCGTAGAAAGACGCGGGTTAGGTTCCACACCTGCCAGCTCAGTCACTTCTGCTCCAGCTTCCTTAAGCAAACCGATTACTTGATCGTACAGACCACTGCGTTTGATACTGCCGCCACCATATACAAGCAGAACCCGTTTACCGTATTTCGGCACTTCTGTTTTCAATGCTTCCAGTTGTCCTTTGCCGAAAATCAGCCGGGTTGGATTATAGAATTGGAAAGATCTCATATCTATTGTCGCCTCCAATGGAGTTTAGAATTTTTAGTGCAACTCCAATTATAGTACCCTGTTTATAGAAAAACAAATCGATAGTCACTCACTTTATAACAACCCGTTAATCTCCAAATGGGCTCGAAACATCTCGCTCGTTGAAGGCAAATTGTCAGCATCTACCCATGTTTCTGAGGCCCATAATCCAGCCTGTTTGAATGCCCGCGGACAATGGATAAAACACTCTTCCACATCTACAATGACAGCCGCACCTATGGTTTTACCACTCCAGCCCATACTGGCGATGAATTCCTCATCCTTGGTAATGGATGCTGTGCCATTAATACGCAACACTTCATTCATACCCGGAATCAAAAAGAGCATACCAATACCAGGGTTCGACAACATGTTCAACAACGAGTCTATCCGCCGATTGCCTGGGCGTTCGGGATAAACGAGCCGATATGTATCATAGACTTTCACAAATCCTGCTCCATCACCCCGAGGTGACACATCACTTTTTCCATCACGATCGGAGGTGGAGAGGAAAAATAATGGTGACATGGATATAAAGTTCTGAACATGTGAATCCACAAATGAAATTGCCTTGTTACGCACATGTTCATGCGGTTCACCCACCATGCCTTGCAGTTCCTCAGCATCTGTAATAAACGGAATATTCAATGCCTTCTTTTCCAATTATTCGTCCCCGTTTCTTCATTGAGTTATGTATTCAATGGCTTTCCACCATTATACATGCGGGAACTGACATCTTCCATTTCTGAGAACGAATATGAGTGCCGTCATTCAAATACCGCGCCCCCATGTCCCCTCGGGTCACCTATTGAAGATTCAGTATTGTTAATCTCATCGAACAGTTGTACTGTAACCAAAAGAACTTCAAAATTCTTAAAATAAATATTAAGGAGGTTATTGGATTGAAAAAAGCAAGCATCTTCGTCTTTGCTCTGTTAATGTTCCTCGTACCCTGGGGACAGATGGTTATGTATGCTGAGCCGAATAAAGAAAAAGACTTCATAACGAGCGCTAATGCTCATGGAATCACAATAAACGACTATGTAGGCACTTCGAAAGATGTCATTATTCCCGAAAACATTGGAGGTCAACCAGTTACTTCTATTGGTGAAAAAGCATTTTACAGCGATCATTTGACTTCTGTAGTTATTCCGCATACCGTCTCCTCTATTGGAGAAAGGGCATTTGAAATCAATCAATTGACCTCTGTCATTATTCCAGAGACTGTCACGACTATTGGAGACTTGGCATTTGCATACAACCGGCTGACCTCTGTCGTCATTCCAGACAGTGTATCCACAATTGGGAACTCCACATTCACTAACAACCAACTGGCCTCTGTCGTTATTCCCGAGACTGTTATGTCGATCGGAAATAGTGCATTTACAAACAATAAACTGACTACTATCGTTATCCCAGAGAATGTCTCAACTATTGGATACTGGGCATTTGCATCTAACCAGCTGACTTCCATTGTTATTCCAAATCGTGTCTCTTCCATTGGACATGCTACATTTATGGACAATCAACTGACTTCTGTCGTCATTCCGGATAGTGTCTCCTCTATCGGGGCGATGGCATTTGCGGACAATCGGCTGGCGACTGTCTTCATTCCAGCTAGCGTGTCGTCTATTGGTTTCTTAGCGTTTGATGGTAACTCATCCCTTATTATTACGGGTTTTGATCCTTCAGAGGCTCAAAACTTCGCTAACTTTTATAGCATTCCCTTTCACAAATTGAATATGGTCGTCTCCTTCGACTCCAATGGAGGGACCCCGGTTGCGGTCACTCAAGCCACTTATGGGCAAACCATTGTACCTCCCACTCAGCCTACCAAGGACCAGTTTTTGTTTGAAGGCTGGTACATGGATTCGGTATACTCCCTTCCCTGGGATTTTGCCAGAGATACCGTGACTGGGGACATCACGCTGTACGCCAAGTGGACGAGTTCAGTGACAACTGCGTCCAAATATACGAATAAGGAAGATCCCATTTCCGCTTTGACCGTCTCTTTTGATTCTCAAGGCGGAAGCCCCGTTTCCTCTACTATTACTAGGAATAATCAAGCAATAGCGCCTCCCACTCAGCCCAGCAAGAGCGGGTTTTCATTTGATGGATGGTACATAGATTCGGCATTATCTCTTCCCTGGAATTTTGACCGAGATACCGTAAGTCGGGACATAACACTATATGCCAAATGGGTAAAGACTGATAGCTCTGAAAACCATGGTGGCAGTCCTTCTTTCTGGACCAGTAGCTCTATTACTGACGCATCATCCCAGGAACCTGATACAGGAACGGAACTTAAAACCGAACCTAAACTTAAAGTTGAACCTAAACCTAAAGAACCAACAACACCTTGGACCCCAGTTGTGTTCAGTGATATTTCAACCCATTGGGCACGCTTGATGATTGAAAGTATCGCTGCACGTGGTCTAATAACGGGCTATCCCGATGCCACATTCAGGCCTAATCAGCCAATCTTGCGTAAACACATGGCTGGTATAGTCAACGGAGCGTTTGAGCTACCGATAATCCGAAAGGCTGCTCCCTTTGAAGATGTAGAGCCCACACATCCCTACTTTGAAGCTATATCCCGACTACAGGAGGTTGGCCTTATTGATGGATTCCATATTTCGAACGGCTTAAATGATTTCTTCCATCCGGATGCTGTACTTACACGGGCTGAGGCAGCAAAAATTCTGGTACTCGCGCTGGACCTACCGCTGATCCAAACGAGTTCTTTTAAGGATGTGCCCTCCTCCCACTGGGCTCATGACTACATAGCCACACTGGCCGAGACTCGAATGGTTGTGGGATATCACGGACAGTTCAGGCCGGATGACTCCCTGACCCGAGCCGAGCTGGCTGCACTGATCTATCGTTCAATTCCAACAGAATAAACGACTGGCTCACAACTCCTTTACTTATCATATTCAAAAAACACCAGCCCTTGATTATGGGCTGGTGTTCATCGTTATACATGTCTATTCAGTGTATCCCATGCTGCTTACAAAACGACGGAAAGCCTGGCGTCCTGCTTCATCATATTTGTAGACCCCTGCATGTTCCAGAATCTCGGCAAATTTCAAGCCAACTTCCTGCTGTACAATGGCAACGGCTTGTTCTTTGTCCAGGTTAGGACCAAACCGTTCAATCAATTCTTCCGCCCAGCCCAGATGTTTGTTCAACACATGATCAGAAGCTTTGGCAGATTCAGCAAGTTTGGCATCTCCAGCGAGGATATCCGCGATACTGTCCAGTTCTTCTTTCAAACGACCTGGCAGGATGGCAAGCCCCATCACTTCGATCAGACCAATGTTTTCTTTCTTCAGATGGTGCATTTCACGGTGCGGATGGAAAATGCCTTCTGGATGCACATCATTTGTACGATTGTTACGCAATACAAGATCCATCTCATAACCACCATCTGAACTACGACGAACGATTGGTGTTACCGTATTGTGTGGTACTTGTTCCCCGTCCACTTCACTGAATGCTTCGATATCCACAGCAGAATCACTGTAGACCTTCCACGCTTCATATACGGCGTTGCCCGCTTCAAGCAGCTCTGCAGGATCGTGTGAAGCCAGACGCATCACAGACATTGGCCATTTCACAAGACTCAATGTAAGTCCAGGTGCATCCGCATGGCGGAAGACCGCCTCTGGCTGTGCATTTTGAATAGCGAATGTATGACGACCACCTTGGAAATGGTCATGTGTCAGAATGGATCCACCTACGATCGGCAAATCCGCATTAGATCCGATAAAGTAATGCGGGTACTCCCCAACAAAGGCAAGCAGTCTGCGGAGTGTATCTTTGGTCAGCTTCATCGGCACATGATCATGATGGAAAATGATGCAGTGCTCGTTGTAGTACACATACGGCGAGTATTGGAACAACCACGGCTCGCTGTTAAGTTCCAGCGGAATAACTCTCAGATTCTGGCGGGCCGGGTGATTCACCCGACCAGCGTAACCTACATTTTCACGACACAGCTGGCATTTAGGATATACCGGCGGCGGAAGCAATTTCGCCATGGCAATTTCCTTTGGACTTTTCTCCGGTTTTGACAGGTTGATAGTAATCTCCATGTCTCCATAGGCCGTGTCCTGTGTCCAGTAGACGTTCTTCGAGATCCGATCCATACGGATATAGTTGGAGTTAATCGACAAGTCATAGAATTGAGATGTGGCCGCCTCAATGCCTTCCGTCTGCTCCGTGTGGCGGAATGCGCGTACCACCTCGGATGGGCGTGCCATCAGATGACCCATGATTTTGGCATCCAGCAAGTCACGGAATGTATCACTATTTTCAGGAATGAGTCCAATGGAAAATCCATAATCAATCAACGTATCCAGCATAGCCTGTGGGCCATCGGGCACATTCGTGTCCAACTCGCCGGCATAAGGCTCTGAGAATCCGAATTGTTCCAGCAAGAGGTTGCGGCTATAATCCCAATCCGCTTCCTCGATTAATTGTTTCTGCAAGGCAAATGCAACCAGACGTTCAATGGCATGCAGTGCTTCCTGCTGCTCCGGTGTCCGCTCTGTGGCACCTGCTGCAATATGAGTCTGTGACATAAGGTGTTCGCCTCCTAGTTTTTTCCGTAGCCGTCAGGACGTGATTGGTGCCAGCTCCAAGCGCTTTGAATAACATCTTCCAGATTGGTCCATTTTGGATTCCAGCCCAGGACAGATCTCGCTTTTGCAGATGAAGCTACCAGCACAGCCGGGTCACCTGCACGACGTGGTTCCTGTACAACCGGAATATCAAGGCCAGTCACTTTTTCGGCTGTTTCGATCACTTGTTTTACCGAGAATCCTGTACCGTTACCCAGGTTGAACACATTACTGTTCTCACCTTTGCGAAGATAATCTACTGCACGCAGATGTGCATCAGCCAAGTCGCTCACGTGGATATAGTCACGGATACATGTCCCATCTTCTGTTGCATAGTCGTCACCAAACACGGCGATGTGCGGGCGTTGTTTCAATGCTGTTTGCAATACAAGTGGAATCAAGTGACTCTCTGGTTGGTGATCTTCACCAATTTTTCCGCTGTCATGAGCACCGGCTGCATTGAAGTAACGTAGGGAAACGTATTTGATATCCTGAACTTTATCAAACCATGACATCATGCGCTCCATCATCAGCTTTGTTTCGCCGTATACGTTGGTTGGTTCTGTACGATCGCTCTCTTCGATTGGCACTTTCTCAGGCTCACCGTAGGTAGCTGCTGTAGAGGAGAAGACGATGCGGCGTACGTTCGCTGCATTCATCGCTTCCAACAGACAGAGTGTACCAAACACGTTGTTGTCATAATATTTAACCGGGTCTTTCATACTCTCGCCTACGAGTGAGTTGGCTGCAAAGTGAATGACTGCATCGATTGAATTCTCAGCAAACAGCTTCGCCAGAATTTCTTTGTCACGCAGATCCCCTTCATACAACTTACCGCCGAGCAACGCCTCACGATGCCCTGTCTGCAAGTTATCCAGTACAACAACCTCTTCCCCACGTTCCAACAATGCTGCTACCGTATGAGAACCAATATACCCTGCTCCACCTGTCACCAAAATTGCCATTTTACTTCGCCTCCTTCAATTCTTTAACACCGTCGCCTACACCGCATACATAAAAATCACCTTTGAGACGGGTACGCGCTTCATATGCAGCGCCCACTTCACTTACAAAACGCTCGACATCATCTTCATGCACAAGTGATACGGTACAACCGCCAAATCCTGCGCCAGTCATCCGGGCACCAAGCGTGCCTGGAATCCGCTGAGCTTCTTCAACCATAACATCCAGCTCATCACAGCTTACTTCGTACAAGTCACGAAGCGATTCATGAGAAGCGTTCATCAGCTTGCCGAAGGTTTCCAGATCGTTACCCTGCAATGCTTCAACCGATGCGAGCACACGAGCATTCTCTTCCACAACATGTTGTGCGCGCTGTCTTACTTTCTCATCCTTGATCTGATCCTGTAGTGTTACGAACTGCTCTGGCGTCAATTGAGCCAGGTAATTCAGTGCAGGCAGCTGTTCCTTCAAGATGGCAAGTGCCTGCTCGCATTGAGAGCGACGTTCATTGTATGCCGAATCCACCAGACCGCGGCGTTTGTTCGTGTTACCGATGACCAATTTGTAGGAGCCTGTACGGAAAGGAACCTTTTCGTACTCCAGTGTGTCACACATCAGCAGGATCGCGTGATCTTGTGCACCGTTTGCTACAGCGAACTGATCCATAATTCCACAGTTGACACCTACGAACTCATTTTCCGCTTTCTGGGACAAAAGCGCCAGTTGAACCGTATCAATATCCGCTACGCCCTCCAGAGACTGAATCGCGAAGCCCGTGAGTACCTCCAGTGATGCAGACGATGAAAGTCCTGCCCCGTTCGGAATCTCCCCGTGGTACAGGAAGTCATACCCTTTTGTTACATTCACGCCCTTGCCTTGCAGTTCAACCATGACACCAACAGGATAGTCGGTCCATTCTCCGGTTTTTTCCTTACCGATGGAGGAAGTGTCTAGTCCCCCTTCATAAGACATGTTCGTGGAAGCCAGTTGCAACTTGTTGTCCTCACGCTCACGAATGATCAATGTTGTTCCGAATTCAAGTGCTGCCGGAAGCACGTATCCACCGTTATAGTCAATGTGCTCACCGATCAGATTCACACGCCCAGGGGCATGAAATACACGGATGTCCGCTCCACTCTCTCCGTACTTCTCAATAAACTTTTGTTTCAATTCAGTTACGTTCACTGCTGGTGCACCTCGCCTCGTTGTTGTGGTTTTCTTAATGTTATTATATAAGAAAGCGGTGCCTCTTGTAATGCAACCATGTGTGTTTCATATGGATAAATGTGACCTTAAGGCGTATAATGATCGGAGCATCCCGGAAAGAAGGAAACGACCATGTCAGATCAATCCAACCCCAAGAAAGAATCCCTTGCATCTTCTAACGAAAAAATACAGGAATCACCTTCCGGTAAAAGCGGAGCACTCAGTTATTCGGTTGCCTCCAATCCGGTCTATTATGAACAAGGCGCACTGCATGTCCTGTTTGCCGGAGCAAGCCAGACCCTTCCGGGTCACGCCCTCGGTCCTAAATTGTTTGATTATTATCTGCTGCATTATGTAGAAAAAGGGGCGGGTACGTTCCGTACCGAACTGCACACCTACGAGTTATCCACAGGTGATTGTTTCCTCATTCATCCTAGGCAACTGGTAAGTTACCAGTCTCACGCCCGCAACCCATGGCAATATCGCTGGATTGCCTTCACAGGCAGCCAGGCTGGCCAACATACCGAGGAAGCCGGGTTCCGCCCGGAGAAGTCTGTTTTTCATGCTGGACCATCCTGTGGAATATCCGATTGGCTATCCGTGATGCAGGATGCTTTTGCCGAGCGCAAAGAAAGCTCCCATTTCACATCACTGGGTACGTTATATATGATTCTAGCCGAAGCACAGAATCACCTTTCGCAGGGCCAAACCTTAATTCCAGGTGAATCCTCCATCCGACGTACGGTGAAACAAATGATTCAATATATGTCCACTCAATATGCCTATCCTGTCTCCATTGAACAAATGTCTGCGAGTCTTGGATACAATCGTGCGTATCTATCCCGTATTTTCAAACAGGAAGCCGGTCTTTCCCCAGTCACCTATCTGCTGAAACTTCGGATCGACAAGTCGCGCCAACTCCTGAGAGAACGCCCGGATCTGTCCATCGAACAGGTATCTGCATCAGTGGGACTGCCAGACGCGCTATATTTCTCCAAACAGTTCAAACGATTTCACGGTGAAGCGCCTAGCTTGTATCGAGAGAAAATATTGTCCCGTCCACTACATCAGGGTTTACAGCAGAATGCTCAACAAATCAAACGGTGAGCAACACAACGGACGGAACACGTACGACAAAAAAAGGTGCATTCCGCCATTATGGCTAAGATGCACCTTTTGCACTTTATTTATTTGTCATCAGGCTCTGGAGACAGGATGGATTCAATCCGTTCCAATTCCTCTGTAGAGAAATCCAGTTGACTGAGCGCAGCCACATTCTCTTCAATCTGGGAAGGACGACTTGCGCCAATCAGCGCGGAAGTTACCCTGCCATTACGCAGCACCCATGAGAGTGAAAATTGGGCCAAACTCTGACCACGGGCTGCTGCAATCTGGTTCAGCGCACGCACTTTGCGGAGCGTCTCTGGAGAGATGTTGTTTTCATTCAGGAATACCGACGGTCCTTTGGCACGTGAGTCTTCCGGGATACCATTCAAGTATTTGTTCGTGAGCACACCTTGTGCCAATGGACAGAATGCAATACTGCCTGTTCCATACTCATCCAGCACGTCCTGCAAACCATCTTCAATCCAGCGGTCCAGCAGCGAGTATTTCGGTTGATGGATTAACAGGGGCGTACCCAGACCTTTCAGAATTTCGGCAGCCTGTCTCGTCTGCTCTGCGGGATAGTTGGAGATCCCTACATAAAGGGCTTTGCCCGAGCGAACAATATGATCCAGTGCCATCATCGTTTCTTCCAAAGGTGTTTCGGGATCATAACGATGTGAATAGAAAATATCTACATAATCCAGGCCCATACGCTTCAAGCTCTGATTCAGACTGGATACCAGATTTTTGCGTGAACCCCACTCGCCATACGGTCCGGGCCACATATAATACCCCGCTTTGGTGGAGATCACCAGTTCATCACGATAAGGTTTCAGATCCTGGGCCAGTACCTGTCCAAATAACTGCTCTGCCGAACCTGCCGGTGGGCCATAGTTGTTGGCAAGATCAAAATGTGTAATACCCAGATCAAATGATCGGGTAATCATATTACGACCATTCTCAGCGTTATTGATACCGCCAAAATTATGCCACAGCCCCAGTGAAATCGCTGGCAGTTTCAAACCTGAACGTCCAACGCGGTTATATTTCATCGTTTCATAGCGAGTATCGCTTGCTACGTAGACCATTATGAATCCCTTCTTTCCCCAGGTTCCGCCTCTTGTATCCGGTCTATACCGGAGAATGCGGTTATTCAGTACATACGTTCAACCAAGAAGCTGGTCCACAATATTCATTACCTCGCCAATCGGCTCTGTAATCAGCAAATCAGCCCTGCGGTCGTAAGCGGTAGGTGTAGCGTTGAGCAGAACGGTATGTTTTCCCTGAAAATACGTAATTAACTGGGCCGCCGGATATACCGTCAGTGACGTGCCTCCCACGAGTAACAGATCTGCAGAAGACAGTGCATCAATGGAACGATACAATGTCGTCTGATCCAGCTCCTCTTCGTACAGCACCACATCCGGTTTGATCACACCACCACATGTGGTACAGCGAGGCACGGTATCTTTGGACTGTATAATATCATTTAGCGTATAATACCGCTTGCAATCCATGCAGGCATTACGATGAATTGAACCGTGAAGTTCAAAAACATTGCTGCTGCCTGCCTTCTGATGTAGTCCGTCGATATTTTGCGTGATCACTGCCTGAAGTTTTCCTTCCTGCTCCAGACGGGCCAATAGTCGATGGCACCCATTCGGTTCCGCATCTGGATGAAGCATTTTGCCACGATAAAAATCATAAAAAATATCGGCATGTTGATCAAAAAAATGCCGGCTTAATAACTCTTCCGGTGGATAAGGCGAATGCTGCTCCGTCTGATACAGACCCGCAGCCGAGCGGAAGTCGGGAATCCCGCTTTCCGTTGAAGTCCCGGCCCCTCCGAAAAAAACAATCCGGGAGCTTTCCTGAATCCATGCAGCCAGTTGTTCTGTTGCGTTCATCCTCTCTCCTCCTTTTATTTACTATATAAATTGAACTAAAGAATATTTACACTGACCACTCCGATGACAGAACAACCTTCCGATCGCTGTTATCCCCAGATTTTTTTTGATTCCTTTCCTAAGGGGAAAATCCGAGGATAAAGGCGAACACTCCGTTTCTTCAGGTTATTTCTGTCCTCTCCATTTCGTGTAAATGTTAGTTCAATTTATATAGTCCAATCAGGTCAGGGTGACTTATATAATCACGCTTATCTCATTATAATGACGAATAATGGCATGGGCATCAACCAGATGAGATCCTTGATCTAACTGTGGACAGTAACCCAGGGTATAGGATACCTCTGCATGCCGCCCCATCTGCATATCCCCATTGCTGTCTCCAATTACAACGGCCTCCGCAGGATCGATATGTAATTCACGGCAAGCCAAGAGTGCTGCTTCTCTATCCGGTTTGCCCTGGGTCACCCGATCACAGCCCACAATGGATGTGAAAAAGGAACGAATCCCCATCCAATCCAGATGTGTTTCTGCTGCCGCTGTACTATCTGAAGTGACGACTGCCAGTGGTATGTCTGCAGCCCTGCATTTCTGCAAGAAATCCAGCAATCCTGACATTGGTTCAGCGGATTTGCGCTCTCTTACCGATCTCATGGCTACACTTGAAAATTGGCGTATCGTTGTGATCGCTTCATTCCATGGTATGCCTGCTGCATATAGCTGCCCAGCAAGCAATCCCGTGCACTCATCCACAGTCGCAATGGCAAGTGGGCCTTGCGGATCATATCCAACAATATGACCTTGCGGATTATGGGTAGTGCCCAGAACATGCTCCCGTTCAACTGTAAATGAAGCTCCGAGTTCATTCATACGTGATTGCAACTGATCCAGTAATGCCTCTGCCCACGGCCCCCATAGCTGAAGGAATTCCAGCAGTGTTCCATCTTTATCGAACAGGATCCCTTTACATGGGATCTGCGCTCCATTCACTTGAAGCATGGTCATCCATATCACCTCCATCAAGTTATGCTATTAATGCATACAGCCCTTAATGCAGAATAATTAAATCAAAACCTACTTGATGGTACTTAACCAAGACAGCACCGTCTTGACCGTCTGATTCAGCTGTTCTTCTCCACTCACTTCCGGCTCGCCATCTCCTTTTTGATGACCATAATCACCGAACTGGGCGTGGTTTCCACCTTCAATGGTGTAATATACCGTGTCTTCTGGAAGATACATCCGTCCACTCTGATACTTCGTAGCATTCACGACTTCATCTTTAGTACCCAGAATAGATAAAGCAGGTATTCCAAGTGACTTTACGCTTCCTTTTTCATCCGGGTAAGATGCCAAGAAGAATATCCCGTGAAGTGCATCTGGATGTGCGGCTACATAACGTGCAGCCATGGACCCGCCGAGAGAGTGTCCACCCATAACAAATTGTTCGTCTGGATAGGCGGCCAGAATCTCATCTGCCAAGTTTGGCTTAAGCACTGCCAGGTTAACCGGCATCTTGGCAATTATGGTGTGATGACCCGCAGCTGCCAGCTCATGCGCAAGTGGTGCATAACTTTCCGGTTTTACCAGTCCACCAGGGTAGAAAAGCACACTTTTCCCCGTCGGTTTATCTGGCACAAAATCAATCCAGTTCTCTTGTTCACTCACCGTCACCGGATTGGCTGTTTCCATAGCTGTTTGAGCTGTTTCCTGTGGACCGTATGGTGTGAATAATTTCCACGCAACAAATCCACATCCAATGACAATGAGCGCCAGAAGTACGAGCAGGAATTTCCCGATGCCCCTCTTCTTGCGCCCTGTATTATACCGATTTCTCAACGTTAATCACCTTTCTTCACTTCCGCAGGTGCCGCGGCTCACAGAATTGGGAGCCTTTGTTTATCAGGCTCCCCTTCTACGAATTGAAAAAATATTATTCAGCCTTGGCCTTGCGGTAAGCATCCATATATTGTTCCGCTTTGCGACGGACATGACTCAGGTCACCCGTCTTCACAGCTTCCGATGTCAAGTCGGAACCGATCCCTACAGCCACTGCTCCACCCTTGATCCAATCCCCCAGATTAGACAAGGATACCCCGCCAGTTGGCATAAAATTCGCCTGCGGCATAGGGCCCTTCATCGTTTTGATAATCGAAGGATCATACAGGTTACCCGGGAACAACTTCACAATGTCCACGCCGAGTTCCAATGCGCGTTGAACGTCAGCAATCGTCATCACACCAGGCAGAATCGGAATTCGATACAGGTTGCAGATCTGAACGGTATCCGGATTCAGGGAAGGTCCAACTACAAACTCGGCACCCGACATGATGGCCGCTCTTGCCGTTTGCGGTTCAAGCACCGTTCCCGCACCAATAATCGCGAATTTCTCTGGATCTTGTGTGTTCCAATGGTATACACGGCTTAATTTTTCAATGGCTTTGAGGGCACTGGGTACTGTCATCGTAATCTCGATAACTTTAATGCCACCCGCAATCGCTTGCTCGGCCATGGCAATGACTTGATCCGCAGAATCTGCACGCAGAACTGCCACAACCCCATTGTCCGTAATCTTTTGCAACAGCTGAAGCTTCTTCATTTCATTCTCTCCCTTGTCAATGTGGTGGTTGTGTATACAAGCCTTACATTTAAGAACGAAGATGAGCCATATATGATTTAGAGCGACTAACGCTCAACATGGGCAACGTTGTTCAGCTTGGCCTCGACCTGCCCCCACGTCGGGAGCGCCTCCCAATCGCCAACAGCCTGTATAACCATGGAACCGGTCAAATTGCCGAGACGGGTTGCTTCCTGCGGGGAGTATCCTTTTAATATACCCGATAAAAATCCCGCGCAGAATCCATCTCCTGCACCTACCGTATCCAGAACATTATCCGCCTTAAAGTACGGAACTTCAGTTAGGGTACCATTCGCCAATACGTAGGTCAAATCAGGGCCACCCTTCACGATGCACACAGCATTCATGGCAGATAAACGCTCAAGTACTTTTTGATCATTTTCTTCGTTATATAGAAGTTTCATCTCGTCCAGACCCGGTAAAAAGTAGTCCGCCCGTTCAGCTAAACGCAGTATAACCGGACGGGCCTCATCCGCAGACCATAGTTTGAGACGCAGATTTGGATCAAAGCTTACTTTCACACCTGCCTGTTTGGCAATATGTATGGCAGCCTCTACCGTAGCAAGTCCGGACGGGCTTATCGCTGCCGTTATCCCCGTAACGTGCAATATCTTCGCCCCGGCAATATAATCAGGATCCAGATCATCAGGTGTGATCGCACTTGCAGCAGATAGCTTCCTATAATAATGCACCGAAGCTTTCCCGGAAGCGTTCTCACGAATCATCAAACCAGTGGGCTCGTGATCACTTAAACGTACTCGGGATACATCTACGCCTTCACCGCGAATGGCTTTCAGAATCATACTGCCCATCGGATCATTGCCCAAGCGTCCAAACCAACCACTGGTATGCCCCAGGCGGGATACACCAATAGCCAGATTGCTCTCAGCACCCCCGAAAGACTTGTCCAGTGTGGCTGCATATTCCAGCCCTCTTGTATCCTTGGCAGTCAGCAAACCCATACTCTCCCCAAACGTAATAATTTCCGGGCTTGGATAGGGACTCGTTGACATGATTTCTTCCCTCCTTATAGTTACATTCCCTCATCTTCTTTTTCTATTGTCATCCTCTATGCAACCGTTGTCAATCCCGTTGCGTTCATTTTGTTGTCACAGCTTTGATAAAAGATAACGCTTACTAATGTGAATTAAATCACTATGGATAATGAACATCCATATTACCCTTATTACAGATGCAAATGACCTTGCAAACAGGGTCTATAAGGGGGCTACACCATGAAAAATCAGACACTGATCCGGGATGATCAGGAATCTTTCTTTTACAATCTGCGCTTTATGCTTATCGTCTGTGTCCTAGCTGGTAATGCACTTGAACCACTCATTACACGTTTTGCAGCAGCGGAAGCTCTGTTCCTGTGGATATATACGTTTCACATGCCACTCTTTGTATGGGTAACCGGGTATTTTGCGACACACTCACTCCAAGGTGCATCTGGACGAAACGTTCTGAAGCAGATTGCACTACAGTATGTACTGTTTCAGTCCTTATACGCATTGATGGACTTTACCGTATTCCACACACCCCATATGCGGCTATCCTTCTTTGCACCTTACTTGCTGTTATGGTTTCTCGCGAGTCATTTCTGTTGGCGACTGTTGCTTCGTCTGACGATTTCCTGGAAACCGATATATCGGCTGATTGGATCAATTGCGCTCGGTGTAATTGCCGGGTATTTGCCCATCGACGGGTTCTGGCTCAGCTTCAGCCGTACGTTTGTATTTCTGCCGTTTTTTGTCATCGGTTATGACTATGGAGCAACCATCCGTTCACGTTTATTATCCGGTTGGGGGCGAAAAACCGCAGCCATCTTCTCTGCAGCACTGTTGGTATGGATCGGGTATGGGGGTTTGAATATTTCATCCGGATGGTTACTCGGAAGCATGACGTACGCCGAATTGGGTCACCACGAATGGTATGCCGGCATCTTCCGGGTGGGTGTCTACTTGCTGGAAATCGCATCTGCAGCACTGTTCTTGGCTTGGGTACCTTCCTTGACTTCCAGACTGACGGACCTTGGACGACGCACACTCTATGTGTTCCTGCTGCATGGGTTTCTCGTTCGTCTCGCAATCTGGTCCGGAGTCTACAGTTATATGGGAAGCTCGGCGTATATTCCAGTCATACTTGTCATTGCCATACTCTTCGCAGTCACACTGGCTCTGCCGGCTGTACGTCACACGTTCAAACCCGTAATTGAACCAGATATATCCCGCTTTTCTTTCAATCGTCATGAGGTGTTTAAACGGTCGGCCTAATGCTCTGACGGATCTCTTCACCATCGATTCTATCCTAGTGAATTGTTTCAGGCTGGAAATAAGGTGGTAAATTAGGGATACGCGCTACAAAAAACAACTTATCGTTGTAAGGAGTGATTTGTAATGGCACGTCAACAGACGTCAGAACACAAGATGAGCCGTGAGGAAGCTGGCAGATTAGGTGGCAAAGCGACTTCCAAAAACCATGACCGAAGCTTCTACCAGATGATTGGAAAAAAAGGTGGAGAAGCGACTTCAGATGCCCATGACACTGACTTTTACAAGCAGATTGGTCGCAAGGGCGGCGAAGCAACCTCCGAAACTCATAATAAGGAATTCTATCGTGAGATTGGACGCAAAGGCGGAAGCAACTAATTAATTCCGCTCGCCACATCGAAACATGATCATAGCTTTCCCGTAAATCAAGAAGTCTAATTCCATGAAAATGGTTTGAGGCTTCTTTCTATTGATTGTAGAAATATGACGACGGTTGTGATAGACTCAATAGAAAAACCGGGTGTTCACGGGTTTAAAGCAGCAAAGAATTTCACAAACTACGGGGAGCTCGACACCGGCATGCCGGTCCTTTTTTTTAGAGTACGGATGAAATTAAACGACAGATGCACTGCCATTTACTTTTCCATTCATGTTGCTCAATATTATATATTTGGGGGGAATACACCATGTCAGCCAAGAAGATGCGTTCCGATATGATCAAAAAAGGTTTTGACCGTGCACCACACCGGAGTTTGCTCCGCGCAGCGGGCGTTAAAGAAGAGGATTTCGGCAAGCCGTTTATTGCCGTATGTAACTCATACATCGATATCGTGCCCGGCCACGTCCACCTTCAGGAATTCGGTAAAATTGTAAAGGATGCTATTCGTGAAGCCGGTGGCGTTCCATTCGAATTCAACACCATCGGAGTAGATGATGGTATTGCCATGGGACACATTGGTATGCGTTACTCGCTGCCAAGCCGTGACATTATCGCGGATTCCGTGGAAACCGTTGTATCTGCACACTGGTTCGACGGCATGGTATGTATCCCGAACTGTGACAAAATCACACCAGGCATGATGATGGGTGCACTTCGTGTAAACATCCCTACCCTGTTCGTAAGTGGTGGACCAATGAAAGCTGGTCGTGACAGCAATGGTAAGGCTCTTTCCCTGACTTCCGTATTTGAAGGTGTAGGTGCTTACCAAGCAGGTAAAATCGATGATAAGAGCTTGCTTGAACTTGAACAGTTCGGCTGTCCAACATGTGGATCATGTTCCGGTATGTTTACTGCAAACTCCATGAACTGTCTGGCTGAAGCGATGGGACTGGCTATGCCAGGTAACGGAACCATCCTTGCCGTTGCTCCTGAGCGTCGTGAGTTTGTTAAACAATCCGCTACCCAATTGATGGAACTCATCAAAATGGACTTGAAACCACGTGATATCGTAACTGTAGAAGCGATCGATAATGCGTTTGCACTGGATATGGCGATGGGTGGATCTACGAATACAGTACTGCACACGCTGGCACTGGCTCATGAAGCAGGTATCGAGTATCCAATCGAACGTATTAATGAAGTAGCGAACCGCGTTCCGCATCTGGCGAAACTTGCACCTGCTTCCGATCTTCACATCGAAGACGTTCACAATGCAGGCGGCGTAAGCGCAGTTCTGAACGAATTGCTCAAGAAACCAGGCGCAATTCATGGAGACTGCATTACGGTAACAGGTAAAACTATCCGTGAGAACGTTGAAGGAAAAGAAATTCAGGATACAAATGTCATTCATCACCTGGATAACCCGCATTCCGAAAAAGGCGGCCTGGCTGTATTGTTCGGTAACCTTGCACCACAAGGCGCTATCATCAAAGTTGGTGCAGTTGATGCTTCGGTTGGCGGATACCACAAAGGTCCTGCCATCTGCTTTGACTCCCAGGAGCAAGCGCTTGAAGGTATTGCTAACGGCAAAGTAAAAGAAGGACATGTTGTTGTTATCCGTTATGAAGGACCAAAAGGCGGACCAGGTATGCCTGAGATGCTGGCTCCTACTTCCCAGATCGTAGGTATGGGATTGGGTGCCAAAGTTGGTCTGATCACCGATGGACGCTTCTCTGGAGCATCCCGCGGAATCAGTATCGGACATATCTCTCCGGAAGCAGCTGAGGGTGGTCCAATCGCCTTTGTTGAAGAAGGAGACATCATCGAGCTGGATCTGAACAACCGTATCATCGAATTGCACATCAGTGACGAAGAGTTTGAACGTCGTCGCGCAGGTTGGAAAGGCTTTGAACCAAAAGTAAAAACTGGTTACCTGGCTCGTTATTCCAAACTGGTTACGAACGCAAGCAACGGTGGCGTACTGAGTATCTAATTCACTAATAAATAAAGGGTTGCTCTTCTGCCAAATCTGGCGAAGGGCAACCCTTTTCTTTTGCTGGTAGGTGTGATCAGTCCGTTTAGTTCCGCTCTGGCAGTATCTTTTGTTCAATTAACAACGATTCATCTCTGGATTCTTCTACCGTTGCTGCTACCTGCATCGTATGTTGACCGTAACGTTCCAATAATAGATCCAGCGGCATGGCAATCATCTTGGGTACCAGTTGTTCAGTACGCTGTTTCAAACGTTTGGTTCCTGCCGGGTGGATTACACTTAACAGCAGCTTCAAGTATACTTTGGATGCAGCACTGAACGGTCCAGGAGGCAAGTCTTGTATGGTAAATCCGAATTTTTCTGGGCCTCTGTTAATCATGCTCACACCGTATATCGCCTTGGCAGAGCGTAACTCAGGTTCGAGTGCCACCATGCGTGCCAGATCCGGCAATTGCTGTTCCATCGTCCGAATCATGCGAATAGCCAAATGCATACTGGAACGTGATGTCACTCCAAGTTCAAACAACTTCTGATTGTCAAAATGTAGTTCTATCACCGGATCTCCATTTTGAATGACATGGCCATCATTCATCTCCACCCGTGCTCCGTGATATACACGTGATCTGAAGTGCAGCATGGGGTCCTCTGGCGAAGCCGTCCGTAGATGGTATACCCAGTGGAACAACTTCTCCCAGCCCAACCATAAGGCAACAACGATTCGTTTCCATAGCTTCAATGGTGTCTGTAATTGCGTTTTGTTCTGAGATTCGCTCACTATGATACCTCCCATCAACGTATCAACGCGTACGCTTTGCAGGCCTAGCCGTTCAGCTTCCTGTAATACGACTTCCAGCGCCTGAAGCATCTGCTCCGGCGCGTGTGCATCAGCACCAAGGGTCGTTCCTCGATCATGCAGCAGCATGACCTCTCCACCTCTCAGTTCCTTCAGCATCCGTTCAGTCAATCTCTGGGCACCTACTCGGCTTCTCCAATCTTCAAACATGGAAGACCACAGTACAATCTTTCGTTCTTTTTTGCTGAAAAAATCAAACAAATTCATAATCCCCCACGGTGGACGATAATAACAAGTCTTCACGCCGGTTACTTCATGAATAATCTGACCTGTTCGCTGAATCTGATCTCGAACGGTACGTGGCCGCATGAGCCAGTTCGTCTTGTGAATATAATTATGAATGCCAATAAGATGACCTTCCTCATGTATGCGCTGTATGAGTTCAGGATGACTCGCTGCATGTTCTCCAACGACAAAAAATGTGGCTTTTGCTTGATGCTGACGAAGCAGATCGAGCAGTCTTGGCGTATAATGTGGATCTGGTCCATCGTCAAACGTTAACGCAAATTGTGTATCACTTCTTCCCCGTCGAAATACACGAAAACCAAAAAGCCTGCTGATCAAACTTGGAATAAAGGCGTAAAAAGATGAAAGATACAATAACCACAGTAGAATACTCTGAAGTATCGTTGTCATGTTGCAAGCTCCCCACTTCTCCTGCTGAATTACGGTGCACTATGGCACTATCTAAAATAAACCGCCTTTAATTTTATCATAGTTCAGACTTTTCTTGAATCCTGTTTTCCCAAAAAGATAGCTATCGTGTACAATAAATACAATCTAATTATTGCCATCAAAGGAGCCATGTCCATGCTACCGCTGTACAAAAAATACGGGCGAACTGTCTTTGACATCGCATTGCTCGTATTAACCGTGTATGTGATCATGTACGGTTTCAGTCAATTATACCATGTGGCTGCACCGGTCTTTCTATCATTCATTGTGTATTGGATGATTGAACCGCTGGCCAAATTTTTACATCGCAAAGGATTGCCCAAGACACTTGGAGCCGCCATCTCCGTCTTGTTGTTTCTTGCATTAATTGTCGCTGCCTTTTTTGGGGTAGGCTTGATTATCATTTCACAAATTTCCAATCTTCAAGATAATTTCCCCGTATACATTGAAATGATACAACGTGAATTCACCAATCTGGTGTTATTCATTCAGGACAAGTCAGACGCTCTCCCTGATGGAGTTATGGAAAAAGCGAATGATTATTTTGCAACACTGACCGGGTTCCTGTCCAAATGGGTAACTAGCGGAGCGCAATTCGTAGTAGGTTTCCTCAGTTCATTCTCTTCGTTTATTACGAACTTCGGAATTGCGATTATTCTGGCATTTTTCCTCAGTATCGAGATTGAATCCTGGCGCAAGTTCGCCCGTGCGAAAACGCCCAAAACATTAAAGTTAGCTATTGAATTCATGCGTAATCACGTGTTCAAAACAATCCGCTCGTATCTGAAGGCACAGATGATCATGATGCTCATTACGTTTGTATTGATTTATGCAGGGCTGTTGATTTTGGGAACCTCTAACGCCTTTACCATTGCAGCAGTCTGTGCGGTTTTTGATCTGGTACCCTTGCTTGGCGTTCCTGTTGTATTTATTCCATGGATCGTCTACTTATTCATTATTGGCAATAGTAGCCTGGCGATTGGCCTGATTGTGATTCTGGCAGTGACGATGCTGACAAGACAATTGCTGGAACCAAAAATATCGGGTAACTCGATTGGTGTATCTTCGGCGTACTTGATGCTTTCGTTTATGCTGATCTCCCTTTCGATCTTTGGCCTGGCTGGTGTAGTGTTATCTCCAGTGCTTCTGATCCTTCTGAAAGAACTGTTACAACAAGGCTACCTGCAAAAGTGGATTCACCTGCCAAAAGATGAATTTGAATCCTCTCCATTGGTCATGGACCCACCCGTTAATAAGGCCTCAGCGAATTCTGCCGAATCTACTGTACAACGTCCCGTTCCTGCGAAGGATCATGAGGACTCCGCCAAATAGTCCATCACCTTCCTGAAGAGAGCCGTCGCCTGATGTTGGCTGTCAGGAGAGACATTTTGAACAAGAACAGCTACAGCATATTGGGGTTGTTCTACCGGTCCATAACCAATGAACCATTGATTGTTGCGCTTCTCTCCATGTTTCTGTACCTGAGCTGTACCTGACTTCCCTGCAACATGCCACCGCGCACGCTGCAGGGATTTTCCTGTTCCCTCACGAACTACCTTATTCATCCAGGATAACAGTTTATGCGCTGTTGCGGGAGCAATCTGTCCTGATGCTGAAGGTGAATCATGCAAGGGCATTTCCAACATGGTGCCACCATCCGCATATCGGATGCGCTTAACGAGACGTGGGGCACTAACCTTTCCATCATGTAACAGTGTAACGATCAGATTGGCAGCTTGCAGCGGTGTGACCAAGACATCTCGCTGACCAATTGCTGTCTGTATTTTTGCACCTTCATCAGCAGAAGAAACAGCCTCTGTTCTCACACGCCCGTGATCCTCATGATCAAAGTGTCGTAACACAGGCATTCCTGCCATCTGCTTCCCTTCCCAGCCAATTGGACGCGCGAGTCCCAGACGATCAGCCGTGTTCTCCAGTTGTTCCATACTCAGCCTGCGCGCCGTTTCTGCGAATACGATGTTGCAAGACTCAGCGAATCCTTGCTCCAGATTCAAGTCTCCATGACCATGCTCCTTCCAGCAAGACAACCCATATCTTCCGTACTCACCACCACAATGGAATTCTTCTCCGTTAGAAACCGCATGATACTCGAAAGCAGCAGCCGCAGTGACAATTTTGAAAATGGAACCCGGTACGGCTCCCTGTACTGCACGATTCCCCCAGGCCGATTGCTTGGGGTCCACATGTTGTGGCTGATAGAAAGGGCGGGAGATCATGGCGCGAACATCTGCGTTAGCGGCATCTAACACAACAATAGCCCCTTCTTGTAATCCAGATTCTTGCGTCAACTCCTCCAACCCACGCTGTAACTCAGCATCCACAGTGGTTTCTACTCGTAAAGGATAATGGCTATTGGTCGGTGCAATGACGTGCGGCTGAATATCAGGGATAATCTCCCCACCACCCGAAACCATGCGTGATACAAGCGTAGGGCCAATTCCCCTTAACAACGGTTCAAGTGTCCTCTCCAGTCCAGCCGCCCCTGATTTCATGGCAAATGGCTGTTTTACTTCATCCTGATGCCCAGTTAGAACTTTGGAGGACTCAGGCTGTTCAGCCAGATAACCCATCCACTGCATTCCTGTGTGCCCCTGAAGGTACCTTGTCATCATCGGATAGATGCCAGCTCCTTGCAGGTGCAAACTACGTAGGCGCTCCACCTGAGCAGCGTTCAAATGAACAGGCTGATGTGTACCTGCTGTCCAGAAATGAGGTATACTTTCCTGCTTCCATTCCTTCTTCAATTGATCCGGATCGGTATGTAATATAGCTGCCAACTGTATCATCTCGGAGCCTTCTAAAGCCCCTTGCTTGCGTAATCTCTCTAATGGACTTGTCTGTGGAAAAAGAACCAGTCCCCATTGCAGCTTACCGGTCAACGCCTCACCCTTGTAATCCGTAAATTGCCCCCGCCCCGGGTCAAGCATCACCCCGCGTTCACGCTGCAATACAGACATTTCACGTACCGTTCGGTGAAATCCAGGCATCGTCTGATTCACCTGAACGATCTGGACCCATCCCAATCGTAATATAAGCAATCCAAAGACAAGAGTTAGAAGAATACAAGTTATATAGATTCGCCGTTTCGCAAGGAGATGCATCCCAATCTCACCTTTTGTCGTTTTGACATATTATCGCTGATATGGCTTGGAATTATCCGGTAAACAAAAAGAAAACCTGTCCCATGTGCGGGACAGGTTCTCCTCATTTCAACCTTGACTTGTTACACCGTAAAGCGTGACAAGGTTTCTTTCAGTTCAGTAGACACATTCTCCAGTTTGCCAGACAGATTGACCAGCTGGTTACTGATATTTTGCTGTTCACTGCTCAAGGAAGCTACTTCTTGGGACGTTGCAGAAGATTCTTCAGCTACAGCGCTGACATTGCTCATGGCTTCAGACAACGTACCTTGAGATTTGTTCAAATCTCCAATAGAACCTGTCACCATACCCAGACGTTCCACAAATGCACCCATCTGTTCCTGCACGGAAGCAAAGATGACGTTGGTGTCTTTAACCGCATCCATCTGTTCCTTGAATAACGGATAGGCTGCAGACAAAGCATCCACGGTCTCATTCATTTCAGTCATGATTTTGTCTGTAATCTCTCCAACCATCTCAATGGATTGTCTGGATTGAGCCGCGAGCTGACGAACCTCATCAGCCACCACCATGAATCCGCGTCCGGCTGCACCGGCACGTGCTGCTTCAATGGTTGCATTCAGGGAAAGGATATTTGTCTGTTTCGTTATGTTTTGCAGCACTTCAAGCACTTTCAGAACAGAAGACGTACTCTCTTTCAGTGAATCAACCTTATTCACCAGTGCACCAATCATTTCTTCTGTCTTCTGGGTTTTGGTCATCAACTGATTCAGATGTTGTGTTCCTGTCTGACTGGACTTCTCTACATGACGAGCAGAATCACCCATCTGTTCATTAGCAGCGATTACACTCTGCATCTGACGAGAGATATTGTCAGTTAATTCATTGCCACGTTCCGCTTCGGTTGCCAAACTGCCTGCACCGCCTGCGATCTCTTCTGTAGCTACGGCAATCTCCGAAGCAGACACAGCCGTTTTCTTGGATGCACTGCTCAGCTCAGAGGCCGTATCCAATACTTCCTGCGCAGAACGATTGGTTTGTTCAACCAGCTTAGTGATCTGCTCCATCATCAGATTGAAGGCGGTCGAGAGCTGACCAATTTCATCCTGGGAGCTATATGGTGTACGAACTTTAAGATTACCTTTCGCACCTTCCTGCATCAGGTCTTTCAATTTGCCGAGTGGACGAGCGATCATACGCACCATCCAGATCCCGATCAATACTGCAATCCCCGCATCAATCAGCGCCATCCACAGGGTCAGAGTCAGAATGCCTTTTGCGTCCTGAACCAAAACAGAGGTAGGTATCATACCAACCAGTTTCCAACTGGATGTATCCATCGTACTGTATACAGCCAGCATTTCCGTAGATTTGCCATCTACCGTATACTCCGTATTTGTACTACCTGCTGGTTCGGTCAACTCTTTGACAAATGCAAGCTCTGTTTCTTGTCCTGTACGATCCGAGATGGAGGATGCAACCACTTTATTATCCGGAGCAATTAGTTGAAGAATAGCTCCTGGCCCAAGATCAAGCGATTTCAATTGTTCCTCCAAAACTTCCAGTTTCAGTTCAATAACCAGAACATACGACTGAGTAGTCCCCTGCAAGTTTTTCATGGAACGTGCAATTTTAAACGTTGGCGTTGAGCCATCTTCTTTGACCTCTGTTGGAAGCCAGCGATAACCGCCCGCCTCAATTAACTCACTGTACCATGCTTCCTGGCGAATGCTGCCCATGGATGAACTGTTGCTGCCGGTACCCATAATGGACTTTGTATCGTCCGTAGGTACCAAATAAATCGCTTCCATAGATTTATTTGTAAATGCAACATTGGACAGTTGCTTGTTGATTGAACTTGAGTTCACGAATGTATCATACGCAGTCAAATTCGTATCTGACATTTTTTGTAGCAAGGACTGCATTTCCGGATCAAAGAAAATCTGTGTGGATGTATCGACAAATCTCTCCAGAATAATGTCCATTTTTTGTTTGGTCTGATCAATGGTCTCCTGATTGGCACGCGAGGCATTTTTCTCTATCGTACCTTTCGCCTTCGAATAGGATAATAGACCTAAACTTACTACAAAAATCATAATTCCCGCAAAAAAGATTAAAAACAGTTTAACCCCTACGGATTTAACCGGATTTGCCTTCTTAATCTGTTGGAAAGAAGACCCTCCAAGGTTTTTCCAATCCCGGTTTTTAAATTGTTTCTTCACCCAATCAGTCTTGATCCAGCCCAGCTTCAATTTACTACGGTCAAACTTAAGTAATTTTTTCCCATTCCCTGTAATTTTACTTTTACCTACTTTTTCTTTCTTCACTTTCTGAACCTGCTCAGGGTTAACCTGCTCGGATTTTATCACTTGCTCCCCACTGTCTTTCTGCTTCTTTTGAACCATTCCCATTCACCTGCCAGTTATTTACTTGTTGGATTTTTCTTTCTCTCCCCTATAAATATGTAGTATTCGACAGCTTTCTTCGTTCCCCTTTCACTTTCCAGAAATATTTTACAACTTTATTCCTATTTTTCTATAAAAAAAAGACCCCCATCTGCCGATAAACGGAGGTCCCCATGTAAATTTCATAACACTATGTTGTTAAATCATAATACAATATTGACACATTGTAGGTATTTGAGCCTACTTCTTTTTTCTCATCATATCGAAGTACGAAACCGGTTGATCTACCTTCATTTTAATCAGTTGCAACGGGTGACGAGCAGCATCTAGAACATTGCCTTCTTCGTCCTGTATTTCGCCGACCACCTGTTTGAAAAAGTGACCTCCCGGACCGAAAAATTCGATTTCCTGCCCTGGTTTGAAGTGATTGCGCTGTTGAATGGTTGCCATTCCTGTTTCAGCATCATACCCCATAACCAATCCAGCGAAGTCAAAAGGTACAGCCTTTTCTTCCGGTTCATAGATATGATCTTCATGATCTGGTGTATCATAGAAAAATCCGGTATTCAGCGGGCGATTTGCCGCTTTGTTCATTTCTTCAACCCATTCAGGTTTCAGAACATAATTTTCCGGGTCTGCCATATAGGCGTCAATGGCTTGACGGTATACGTTAACCACGGTTGCCACGTAGTGGATCGATTTCATACGTCCTTCGATCTTGAAACTGTCCACACCCACATCAATCAACTCGGGAATATGGCCAATCATGCACAGATCCTTTGATCCCATGGAGAATGAATTATCCTGTTCCTCGAACAGGGGAAGCTGGTTCTCACCCAGTTTGAATGGCGCAGGGGCCTTCATCTGCATGTCCTCTTCGCTGACCCACACCGTATCTTCTCTCGCATCCTCGAACAGATCATACTTCCAGCGGCAAGACTGGCAACAGCCGCCCCGGTTGGAGTCCCGATCCGTAAAGTGATTGGAGAGCACACAACGTCCGGAATACGAGGAACACATCGCCCCATGAATAAAGGCTTCAATTTCGATATCCACATTGGCCTTGATCTCTTCAATCTCTTCAAAGCTGGTCTCACGTCCGAGAACAACACGTGGAAGTCCTTCATCTTTCCAGAACTTCACGGCTTGCCAGTTGAGTGTGGATTGTTGAGTACTTAGATGTACCTCAAGGCCTGGCACAGCACGAAGCGCTACTTCAATAATAGCTGGATCAGCTACGATGATTGCAGAGATTCCCGCATTATAGAGGTTTTGCAGGTACGTTTCGATACCTTCAACATCCTCATTATGTGCATAGATGTTTGTCGCTACGAACACCTTGGCTCCATACTTTTTGGCAAACTCCACACCTTCACGCATTTCTTCAAAGCTAAAGTTATCCGCGTTGGAACGCAGTCCATAGGCCTGTCCACCGATATATACGGCATCTGCACCGTAATGGATTGCAAATTTCAGTTTTTCCAGATTACCCGCTGGAGCTAGCAGCTCCGGTTTGTCCAGACGGTTACGTTTCCCCGAAAACTTCCGCTGTACCGCCACTGTTTCCATTCTGTTCACCTCGTCTATTAATACACTTGTTCTTTATAGAAAAATCCAAACGACAATTCACGTTCAGGGTCCTGTAACTTCCGCACCTCAGCGAGCCACTCTTCAGAGAACGCATATGCATCAGCATCGGCTATATAACTGTCAATCGCTGTCCGATATGCACGTACAACAGCTTCATTGTAGGTGAGTGATTTTAACATACCTTCAATTTTGAAACTGTGCACACCCGCCTCCATCAACAGATGAAGATCTTCGAGGATACATATATCCTCTGAGCTCATAATGTGTGTACCGTTAATGTCCTCGTAGATCGGGAATTTCTCATCCCGACGTTCAGCCTCGATCAGGAACAATCCCCGTTCTTTGCCCAGATGTCCCTCAACCGGCCGCCCTTGATGAGCCATGTAACTTTGTACCAGACTGCGCTTGGAATGATAAATATTCGTCATGCCATGCACCTGAACCTGAGCTTCCACCTTCAAAAAAGGAACCATTTCCGTCAACTCGTCCATATTCAGCTCTCGGGCAAGTACAACGCGACTCGCTCCCTTGGTTCCCCAATAGTTGGCCGTCGCATAGTTCGTTGAAGTCATCTCCGCATTCCAGTGCAACTTCACATGTGGCGCGTATTCCTTCATGGTAGCCAGCACGGATGGATCATTAAACTCCACACCATCAATACCGATTCTGCCAAGTGCTTGAACATATTCAGGCAATTCTTTCAACAGTTCGTTGGACATCAGATTAGTCATGGATACATACACACGCGCCTGATGTTTGGCTGCAATGGCAACCACCTCTGCAGTCTCTTCCACGCTAAAGCTGCCTGGAAGACGCATGCCGAATCGATCATCTCCAATGACCAGAGCATCTGCTCCAGCCTGGAGAAGCACTTCTGCCTCTTTCACATTCGCTGCTGTAACGAGCAGTTCATGTTTCTTACTCATATAATCCCCTCCGCTTATTGCGCAGCCTTACTTTTGGCTATATTTTGCTGGTGTTCCTTATACGTTTTGGCAAATAGATGTCCAGACGAGCCATCCTTTTTTGTCACATAGAACAGATACTCCGAAGCTTCCGGATTTAGCGCTGCCTCAATGGACGGAAGACTTGGACTGGCAATTGGACCTGGTGGCAAGCCTTTGTTCAGATACGTATTATAGGGACTTTTCACCTTTAGATCCTTGAAAAACAATCGTTCCTTCGGTCTGTCGAGCAGATATTGCACGGTAGCATCAATCTCCAGCTTCATATCCTGATTGATCCGATTGTAGATTACACCTGCAACCAGAGCACGTTCCTCGTCCACTACAACTTCTTTCTCCACGAGTGACGCGATCGTCAGCAGTTCATGCAGGGAAAGGTTCTTTTCCTGGAGCTTGGCTTCCAAATCAGGAATGGAATTAATCTTGGTCTGGAATTCTTCCAGCATCCGTTGCATCACATCATGCGTGGAACTTCCCTTTTTCAGCTCATACGTCTCCGGGAATAGATACCCTTCCAATACGTAGCGAAGTTCTTCATCCACTGGAATATCTTTGATGATATCTACATCAAAGGCCGAAGGATCATTGGCCAGCTTGATGAATTCATCCCGATCTACTACATGCTCATAAGAAAGCTTACCCGCCATTTGCAGAACGTTATAACCCTCCGGAATCGTAAATTTCACCATTTCTTCCGGTACAACTTCGCCACTACTCAGCTTGCTAACAATCTCATCATATGTCACGCCAGGATTCATTGAATATGTACCCGCCATGAAATTAGAACCTAGTTTCTTCCACTTTAAATACCCTTTGAAGGTTAACCCGCTTCGGATAAGGCCTTCTTCTTGAAGCTGATCCGCGATTTTCGAAGTTCCCGATCCGCTCTTAATCTCGAATACGACCGGTTCTGTAGAAGCTTCCACAGGACGCATCATACTCCACACGTAACCGCCTGCGCCTCCGACAAGAACTACAATGATAAGCAGTATGACTACAATTGCTTTCCCTTTCAAAAAAGAAACAACTCCTTTACACAACCAAAAAGAGCGGACTTCTCCGCCCTCCCGGTTTCTTCAATTTGAAGCTGATTTAATCTTCGTCAATGGGGAGTGTACACTCATCATACAGTTCCGAGATGTTCTCCCACTCATCATCATCGTCGATCGTAACTAACTCTGGCATGATCTGGTCTTCACTTCCAGGTGATACCCGCAGAAGTTCAACCTCGTCATAAGGTCGCAACGAACTGCGGAGCACCGCGTACTGCTGACCGTTCACTTCGAACTCAGCCAACAAGTCATACGGTTGTGATTTACCGTTCTCTTCCTCGAGCTCAACATGAGCACCGAATGCCAGACGCAGTGAATCTGTCCATTTCAGGTCTTTGCGATTATATTCCGTCATTTAGTTCGCTTCCTCTTCATCTTCAGCAAGAAATGTATTAAACGTCTCCTCGACGATATCCCATTCGGCATCATCTTGGATGACGAAAAGTTTAATATCGTCGCCCTCTTCTTCATAACGGAATGCATATACATCCGTTTCGCCATCTTCAGGTTCAACCGGAGCAACCATCATGTACTTGGCCTCCGAACCATCTACTTCAAACTTCATGATGACTTCGAATTCCTCTTCATTACCCTCGTCATCCGCAATGTAAATAATTTCCGCTTCTTCTTCCATACCCAGTTGATCTTCAGCCATTGTTGATCCCCCTCACCTTCTACTATTGGCATCCAAATAATTTTGCAAAATCAAGCTTGCGGCCATTTTGTCCACAACCTGCTTGCGTTTTTTCCGACTGACATCCGCTTCAATCAGCGTACGTTCTGCTGCCATGGTTGTCAGCCGTTCATCCCAAAGGTGAACAGGTAAATTCAGTTCATCCCGCAGGCGATCGGCAAAAGCAATGCATATCTCACCGCGCGGTCCTACGGTGCCGTTCATGTTTTTGGGAAGTCCGACTACGATCTCACTAATCTCATGCTCACGCACAAGTTCGGCAATCCGAGCGAACTCGCCTTCATCACGGCGGCGTTCTAGCACTTCCAATCCCTGGGCAGTCCAACCGAAGGCGTCACTCGCGGCAACTCCGATTCTTCGGTCCCCATAGTCCAAACCTAATATTTTCATCCATGCTCTCCCATCCTGGGGCCTGCTCAGGTCGATTACAAATAATCGCCTTCTCAAGCTTCAGGCTGTCTTCTGTCGGTTCATTTCCCGCTGCCTGCAAGGCTGCAACACAGCGGAAGCGGCGTACATTACCGGTGATTGGCCAGATAGGAACGTACAAGCTCTTCAATCAGCTCATCGCGCTCCTTTTTACGGACCAGACTACGTGCGTTGTTGTGACGAGGAATGTATGCCGGGTCTCCAGAAATCAGATACCCAACAATCTGGTTGATCGGATTATACTCCTTATCGACCAATGCATCATATACCGTGAGAAGAATCTCTTTGGATGATGCTTCCTGTTCGTCACCTTTCACATTAAATTTAACCGTCTTATCCATGGAGTCCATTGATGACACCTCGCTCCTGCATGAACATGGGGACCATGTCCTGCCGAATTGATTTCTGTTTATATAATAACATATTCTGACTGCCACAAGTAAACAAAGGATAAGGCAATTGTGTTTTTTGCTTGTCCTTTACTGGCTTCAGCATATTGCATCATTCGATTCCACACGCTCTCGGGTACAAAAAATAAACGAACAGAACCATTTCGATTTATTTTTTGACGATTGAAAGCCGTTCAATGGATTTATGCATTATGCCCGCTAACCAGCGAAACCGCCAGTTTCAGCGCTTCATCCAGCTTGGTCGCATCCTTACCTCCGGCTTGCGCCATATCTGGACGTCCACCGCCACCGCCGCCGCATACTGCTGCGACTTCTTTGACGATTTTGCCTGCGTGTAATCCTTGTTTTACTTGTTCAGCAGGTACTGCCACAACAAAATTCACTTTGCCGTCCGCTGGAGCACCCAATACGAGTACCGCGTTAGGCAATTTTACTTTCAACTCATCTGCCACTGTACGCAGCGCATCCATGTTTGGAGCATCTACGCGTGCTGCCAGCAATTGTGTATTTCCTGCTTGTACCACTTGATCGGTCAATTGACCAGCTTCCATGGCACTCAGCTTGCTTTGCAGGGATTCAGTCTCTCTGGCTGCTTCTTTCAGTTGTTGGTTCAGACCTTCAATCCGTTTAGGTACATCAGCCACATTTGCTTTGAGCAGTGCTGCTGATTGTTTAAGCAGTTCCAACTGGCTTTCCACATACAGATATGCGCCGCGGCCAGTTACAGCTTCGATCCGGCGTACGCCGGAGCCAATTCCGCTCTCGCTCACCAGTTTGAAGATTCCAATCTCTGAAGTATTATTTACGTGACAGCCGCCACAAAGTTCCAAACTGTAGTCTCCGACTTGAACAACACGTACAATATCTCCATATTTTTCGCCAAACAGGGCCATTGCACCCATTTCTTTAGCTTCATCAATAGCTTTCAGCTCGATGTTCACGTTCAGACGATTCCAGATCTGTTCATTCACCTGACGTTCAATCTCTGTCAACTCTTCCGGCGTAATACTACCGAAGTGAGAGAAGTCAAACCGCAGACGTTGTGGCTCTACGAGCGATCCTGCCTGGTTTACGTGTGTTCCGAGCACATCTTTGAGTGCCTTGTGCAACAAGTGGGTAGCCGTATGGTTTTTGATAATGTCGCCACGTTTTGCTGAATCCACTTCGGCGTTGATCACATCACCTACACGCAGTTCACCAGACTCCACAGTCACCAGATGTACATGTTGTCCAAGTGGAGCTTTGAACAAACCTTGTACTTTCGCTGATACACCAGCCCCTCGCAGCAAGCCCTGATCACTCACTTGACCGCCACTTTCCGCGTAGAACGGAGTCTTGTCCAGAACAACCTGACACGTCTGTCCTTCGCCTACAGATTCAACAAGGGCGTCACCAGCTACGATGGCTACCACTTTTGCTTCCGTCAACAGGTCAGTATAACCAACAAACTCGCTTTTAACCTCCAGATCAGCAAGTGGTCCGCCTTGAACTTTCATGCTCTCGTTCTCTTGACGTCCAGCACGTCCAAGCTCACGTTGTTTCTGCATGGAAGCATCAAAACCTTCACGATCCACAGTCAGTCCATGCTCTGCAGCATAATCTTCTGTCAGGTCAAACGGGAAACCGTACGTATCATACAGCTTGAAAGCTTCAGGGCCGCTAATAACCGTGCGTCCTTCGGATTTGGCTGTGCCGCTGATATCAGCCAGAATAGCCAGACCATCTGTGAGTGTTTCGTGGAAACGCTCTTCCTCGGTTTTGATTACTTTGGCGATGAACTCCTGTTTGTCTACTACCTCAGGGTAGTACATGCCCATCACTTCACCAACGGTTGTTGTCAGTTCATACAGGAATGGACGGTCAAGCCCAAGCACTTTTCCATAACGAACTGCACGACGAAGCAAGCGACGGATGACATATCCACGTCCTTCATTACTTGGCAGAACGCCATCACCTACTGCAAAAGCAACCGTACGGATATGATCGGCAATGACTTTCAATGCAACATCAATCTCTACGCTGTCGTTATATTTCACACCCGCAAGAGCGGCTGTTCTTTGAATCATCGGTTGGAACAGGTCTGTGTCGAAGTTGGAATCCACATTTTGCAGAATGGAAGCAAAACGCTCCAAACCTGCACCTGTATCAATGTTTTTGTTAGGAAGCGGTGTGTAGCTACCGTCCTTGTTATGGTTGAACTGGGAGAATACCAGGTTCCATACTTCCAGATAACGTTCGTTTTCCCCACCTGGATACATTTCAGGATCACTCATGTCGTTTCCATAAGCTTCGCCGCGGTCATAGAAGATCTCGGTACAAGGTCCACATGGGCCTTCGCCGATATCCCAGAAGTTTTCATCCAATTTAATGATACGCTCAGCAGGCAGTCCTACTTTTTCGTTCCATAGTTTGAAAGCTTCTTCATCTTCCGGATATACCGTTACGGAAAGACGTTCCGGATCGAATCCGATCCACTCTTTGCTGGTCAAGAATTCCCAAGCCCATGTTACGGTCTCTTCCTTGAAGTAATCTCCAATAGAGAAGTTGCCAAGCATTTCGAAGAACGTATGGTGACGACGCGTTTTACCAACATTCTCGATATCATTGGTACGGATACATTTTTGGGAGTTCGCTAGACGCGGGTTCTCCGGCTTCTCACGTCCGTCAAAATATGGTTTGAGCGGTGCCATACCTGCATTGATCCACAGAAGGGAAGGATCGTTGTGAGGCACGAGCGATGCGCTCGGCTCGATTTTGTGACCTTTACTTGCAAAAAACTCTATCCATTTGGACCGGATTTCACTGGCTTTCATACTGGATGCCCCCATTAATTATAATAGTCCGTTGCGTATTCGCTCCGGTTGGTCAACATTGTTTTTGTAAAAATAAACACAAAAAACGCCCCTGAATAATCAGGGACGATGTTATCGCGGTACCACCCTGGTTATTGCTGTTCATCCCTTGCTGCCCGGACAAACAAACAATCTCCTCGTTCATGCGAAATAACGGTCGCTCCCGGCAGGGTTGTCCTGCACTCCGAAATTAGCTTTCCGCCGCTTCATCTTTCAAGACTCTTCCAGCCATCAGTTCAGGCTCACCCTGATCCGAAGAAGTCTATTCTCTGAGGAAAGGAACCCTCGGCGTACTTTATTTCATCATCGATTTCATGTTCTCAACATACACACTCATTATATCGGTAGCACAAGCGGGTGTCAACGCGGCCTCGTTGATGTTTTAACCCTGTTATTTAGTCGGTCCTTCGTTTGATGTAATAGGCGAAAAAGTGTTGCACAATCACCTTCAGCACGGCAAAAACAGGTACTGCCAGAATTAAACCTACAATGCCTGCCAGTTCACCTCCGACGAGCAGTGCAAATATAATCGACAGTGGATGCAGATGCAACGTACGTCCCACCACCTGAGGAGAAATAACGTTACTCTCCAACACCTGGCACAGTGTGTTCACAATGACAACAAGTAGCACCATTTTAAACGATACGGTTGATGCCATGACCACAGCAGGAGCAGCTCCAAGGAACGGCCCCAGATAGGGCACGATGTTAAACACAGCTACAATGCTTGCAAGCAGCAGGGCATACGGCATATCAATGATGATATAACCAATGTAGGCAAAGATACCAACAATGACACAGACAATAAACTGTCCCCGAATGTAGTTCCCCAGTGCAGTATCGATCTCTTTCATCACCGAGACAATCGCTTTACGACGTGAACGCGGAAGATACGCCACAATGGTGCGCTCAAACACCTCAAAGTCTTTTAACATATAAAAGATCAGAAATGGCACGATAAACACATTAAATAACACATTAATGGTCGCCCCGATATTGTCCATGAGCACGGTAATTCCCTGAGTTAGTCGATCCTCCATCTGAAAAAACCAACTGTTCATGCCTGTTCGCACACTTGGCGGCATTAATTTGTGATCCATATTGTTCATCAGGCTCTGTGCACGCATGGATAGCTCCGGCATATGCTCGTTGAGTTCCCCCAGCTGTTCAATCAATACCGGAATGACATTCATCAGAATGACACCGAGGCAGGTCAGGAAAAAGGCATATATGAGTAGAACCGCAATTGTACGCGGCACCTTGCGCCCTCCCAGCATGCTGACAATCGGATTAAGTACATAGGATATGATAAGGGCTACGATAAAGGGTGCCAGCACTGTTTTCAGGAACGCATATATGTGAAGCAGTAAAGGCCGCAGCAGCCAAATAAAATATAAAATGATCAATCCGAGCAGCAGCCAGATCGCGTAACGGAACAGCTTGTTTTTGGTTAATTGCTCCACTTGCATCTCTCCTTTTGGACTGGCTCTGAGAGTCAGTATATGTAGGAAAGGTAATATTTATTAACACAGCGCAGAAGTGGAAAGGAGCAATCCGAACATTTTTTCTTAAACCCGAAAAAACGCCTCCTTCATCAGAGAAGGAAGCGCATTTTGCAGTATAGGTTAGCATATAATCAACCATACACCAGCCGAACCACTATGTAACCGCATCTATATACATCTGCCAACAATTAACGACAGCCTCCCATGACAGACATTGTCATGAAACCGCATATAGAGGAAGTTATTCTGCTTATTAAGAAGAAGCGTGAAGATGAGGGAAGTCTTGTGGCAGCTCGTCCCCGAAAAACAGATCATCCAGGGAACTCAGCGTACCGTCTTCTTCCACCTGATATACAGACATTTTCTCACCGTTCACCGTTAATTCGATAAAGCATCCCCAGCAATAAAACTGGTGGGAACCAATTTTCCCGATATCTTTGGAACTACAGTTTGGACATTTCATATTCATTCACCTATCCATTAACAGAATGAATGGCATTTTCCAAGCGTTGTTCACTCAGAGACGGCACCATAATGGCACTTTCCCCGATGGACATATCGCTTGTACATGGCAGCCATTTGCGGCCCTCGATCAGATCGGACACAAAACCGTCCGTAATTTCAATCCCTATTATTGTATTTCCCAACTCTTGGTCAAAATAAACATCGGAGACACGCCCGAGCAGCAAACCTTCTTCGGTGAGCACGGACATCTCCTTCAATTTAGACCGACCGAGGAGGTACGTGTATTTTATGTCGTCGGCTCCCGTCTTGCGGACAGCCTGTTGATTACGGATCATGACGGCATCTTCGCCGTAGGCAACGATATCTTGCCACTGCACGATTTTGACATGATTGGTAAACAGACCTTTGTTCTCAAGCTCAATGCCTTCGATCTCCCAATCATCATTCACAATGAAATCCTGGATTTTACCGACCTGCTTCCCGTCCTCAACATCAAAAACGGCAAGTCCGATCATTTCCTGAAGCTTCATCGCTGGGTCCCCCTCATCTTCTTATCATTAAATAGGCGCGGCGCTATTGCTAGGTATGCCCAAAGTTGATGAGTGGCAATCAGACGCCGATCATCAAAACCGCTTCTATCCAACCGATGAAATGGAACTTCTTCCCTCCTTCTGTTCCATGTGTAAAGTTCCCCTTAGGGTCTATTACGCAGTCGTCCAAGAATGGTTCCAATTTTTTCGGCGGTTATCATGATTTCTTCCGTAGTATTACCCAATCCCCAGCTAAATCGAATCGCAGAGTGTAAAAATGTTTCAGGCAATTTCATCGCTTTGAGCACATGAGAGACTTCAAGTGAACCGGAAGTGCAGGCAGAACCGCTTGCAACAGCAATCCCTTCCATATCCAGATTCATTAACATCGTCTCTGTGGACACTTCCGGAAAGCTGATATTCAGGATGTTTGGCAGCGTATGCTCCAGGTGTCCATTCACGTGAAAGTGCTCCGTTCCCACATGAATTTCAAGCTGTTCCAACAAAAGTTTACGCAATTCCAAATCATGCTGGCGATGCGCCTCCGTCTGTGCTGATGCAATCTTGAGCGCCTCTGCAAATCCGGTAATTCCTGCGATATTTTCCGTACCAGCGCGACGCTGACGTTCTTGCAACCCACCGTGAGCTCTTGCTTCCAGCACAATTCCTCGCCGTACATAGAGTGCACCCACACCCTGAGGCCCGTTGATTTTATGCGCAGAGAAGCTGATCAGATCCACAGGCATATCCTTACAGGAAATATTCTGGCTGCCCAGAGCCTGAACTGCATCGGTATGGAAAAGGATATTATGCTGACGGGCAAGCTCACCCACCTCGCGGATCGGCTGAATCGTGCCTACTTCATTGTTGGCATACATCATGGTAATTAACACCGTATCCGGTCGAATGGCCTCTCGCAACTCATCCAGATTTATTCGTCCATATTGATCAACAGATAGATAGGTTACTTCATAACCTTGCCGCTCCAATTCCTGACACGTATGCAAGACAGCATGGTGCTCAATTGCGGTCGTAATGACGTGTTTCCCCTCATCCTGCCTGGATGCCACTGCTCCAAAGATTGCCAGATTGTCGCTCTCCGTGCCACCTCCGGTGAATACCAATTCGTCCGGGAAACAGCCCAAAGACGCCGCAATGACATCCCTTGCTCCGCTGACAGTCCGTTTGGCCTCACGCCCAAAGGCATGGATACTTGATGCATTGCCAAATTGTCCTGTCATGACGTTCATCATCGCTTCTGCGACTTGTGGATGCATAGGTGTCGATGCGGCGTGATCCAAATAAATTCGTTTCATTTATCTTCACCCCGTTATATGTTAAATTTCTATCTCATGGCAAACTATTAAAATTGGAAATTGAAACGGATGCTCTATTGTCACATCTTCGTGTATAATGTTATATATCCATTTCAAAAAGGAGAGAGAGACATGAGTGATCCCATTCTCGGGCAGATTCTGAATCAGCTTCAACAAATGGACAAACGATTCGACAGTATTGATGGACATCTAGGAAAAATAGACCACCGGCTTGATACTATGGAAGAGAGGCTCGGTGCCGTAGAGAGCAGACTCGACACTGTTGATCGCACACTTAATGTTATTGACGACAAGCTCGATAAGGTAGATGGCAGATTGGACACCATCGAGGAACAAACTAAAAACATTCCGCTTCTTCAACAAGCTGTTCTGGAAACACTAACCGTTACGAAACGTCTTGACGCTTCCCACTCTGTCTCTGAACGCAAAGTAACTACCGAATTAAATACCCATCAGCACAGCATTGATATTTTGAATCGCCGTCAGTTACGCATGGAAGCTGATATAGAAACCTTAAAAAGTCGCTGATTTACAAGTGATCCAGTTAAGTTCACACTTGACCATCTTGTTAATCCCGCGGCTGAATACATAGCCCTGCTCAATTAAAATGATCTGTAGAAATTGAAGAACAAAGTACCCATTGGCATATCTAAAGCCCCCAAGTTGGGGGCTTTATTGTGTCTTCTGTGATGCGAATTAATGATCTTAAATGTAAAACATGTAGCTATCTTTTTTGTCCTGATCCTGGAAGGTAATCAGGTCTTTCAGTGTTGTGGAATCCAATACTTCCGCAATCCCGTCACGAATACGCAACCACAGATCACGTTTCGCCGGATCATCTTCCTCCGTGAAGTCTACTGGAGAGATTGGCCCTTCCAGTACACGGATTACATCGCCTGCAGTCACGGTTGCAGGATCACCCGCAAGGATATAACCGCCGTAAGCACCTCTAATGCTTTTCACCAGTCCTGCATTACGCAGTGGAGCAATCAGTTGCTCCAAGTAATGCTCCGAGAGCTGGTTGCGCTCAGCAATGCTTTTAAGTGATGTAGGGCCTTCGCCTATTCTGGCAGCAAGCTCCATCATGATTGTGAGGCCGTAACGGCCTTTTGTCGATATTTTCAAAGGAGTCACCTCTTTCAATTTTCAGAAACGATTGGAAACTTTATATTTAATCCTATGGTCCATGACCGTCTGTTTCACGATCTGTCCACAGCGGAGATGCATTGAGATTAGCATAAACCTTCTAATCCTCCGTATTCCGATCATAACCCTCAGCTAATGTTAACATATCTGCATGCTTTATGGAAAAGAAAGATTGACGATATTCCAAAATGTGCACCTGTGGTGGACACTATCCAAAATTGGCCGGGTGTATCGTATCTTGAGTCCGGTTATGCTAGAATAAGAAACGAAACACATTTATATATAGAAATGGTGATAACGATGTCCAAAACAATTGAAAATACACGGGTCGTCGTTGGCATGTCCGGAGGTGTCGATTCTTCCGTTACCGCACTGCTGCTGAAAGAGCAGGGGTACGATGTCATCGGCATTTTCATGAAAAACTGGGATGACACCGACGAGTTCGGCCACTGTACCGCTGAAGAAGATTCAGAGGATGTACGCCGCGTATGTGAACAGATCGGCATTCCTTACTACACTGTCAACTTCGAGAAAGAATATTTTGATAAAGTATTTACCTATTTCCTTGATGAATATAAGTCGGGTCGCACACCAAATCCGGATGTCATGTGTAATCGTGAGATCAAATTTGGTGAATTCCTGAACAAAGCTCTGGATCTCGGCGCAGATTATGTAGCTACAGGACACTATGCTCGTCTGATTGAAGAAGATGGCACTCTCAAGTTGCTTCGTGGTGTGGACAACAATAAGGATCAAACGTATTTCCTTAACGCACTCAATCAGAACCAGCTGTCCAAAGCCATGTTCCCGATTGGTCATCTGCCCAAACCGGAAGTACGCAAAATCGCAGAAACGGCTGGTTTGTATACTGCCAAGAAAAAAGACAGCACAGGTGTCTGCTTCATCGGTGAGCGTAATTTCAAAGAGTTCCTGAGTAACTATCTGCCTGCCAAAGGTGGAGACATGGTTGATATCGCAACCGGTGAAGTCAAAGGTCGCCACGACGGTCTGATGTACTACACACTTGGACAGCGCCAAGGTCTTGGCATTGGTGGTTCCGGCAATGGTGAACCCTGGTTTGTTGCAGACAAGAACCTGGAGAAGAATCAACTGCTTGTTGTTCAGGGCGATGCCCATGCAAGCCTGTACTCCACTGGTCTTACCGCAACGGGTGTGAACTGGATTGCTGGTGCAGAGCACATGCCTAATGTGCCATACCGTTGTACTGCCAAATTCCGCTATCGTCAGCCGGATCAAGGTGTAACATTGACCTGGCAGGAAGATGGAAGTGTGGATGTACAATTTGACCAGCAGCAAAAAGCCATCACGCCAGGACAAGCCGTTGTTTTCTACGACGGAGAGGTCTGCCTGGGTGGGGGTACGATCGATCAGGTGCAAAAAGTACCTGTACCCGCAATGCAATAATAGAGCTTGTCCATTAAAATGCGGATTATACACAATACCGTGTATCCCTATAAAAAAAGCCGTCTTTCATGTATACCATGAAGGATGGCTTTTTTCCTGCTTATTTTTGCAAAAAAATAAAAAATAGTTCGTTATGCAGTCAACCAGACTCCTGCCCAGGCGGCCAACACCCCAACTAGAACCGAACTTACAACGTAGAGCGCCGCGCTTGCGTATCGTTGTCGACCCATAAGTCCTAACGTCTCATAACCAAAGGTAGAGAACGTGGTGTACGCACCGCAAAATCCGGTTCCCCACATCACCCAGATTCCATCTGAGATCATTGCAGATTCATGCCACCCATATAACAACCCAAGCAACAATGAACCACTGATGTTGATGATCCATGTTCCCCATGGAAAAGCCGTTCCCAGCAAGCCAGAGACCCATTTTCCCAGACTGTAACGCAGTACCGCACCCAGCACACCTGCAAAACCAATCCACAGGATCATGAGGCATCACCCTCTTGTCTTTGTGCTCCCAACATACGATGTCCAAGGCTCATTCCCAGCGCACAGAGCAACAATCCTGCCAACAGACTCACGATCATATAAATAGCGGCACTGATCCATTCGCCCCCTTCGGATAAACGAACAATATCCAGTGTAAACGTGGAAAATGTCGTAAATACGCCAGTAAAACCTGTACCAATCGCCAGTCGTAGTTGTGGTGTTATTTTGCCTGGAACAGCTATGGTAAAGAACCAACCCAAAAAAAGGCTGCCCATCGCATTGATTAACAGCACTGCCCATGGGAACCCCCCATGGACAGTTGGTATCCCTAACTGTATAGCATATCGGGTTAATGTACCGAGAAATCCACCCGCCCCTATATACAAAAGCTCTTTCATGTTTTGTACATCTCCCGAATGATCTGTCTGATCTTATAGATCTCTGCGCCGCTGTTGGTTCAGCCTGATCTTCGATTCGTTACCCTGCTCCGTTGCCTCATAGAATACTCTCCGTGAGAGCTGCTTTGGCAAATATTCTTGTTTCACGTAATGCCCCGGATAGTTGTGTGGATATTGATAACCCTCATGTCCAAGCTTCACGGCACCCGAGTAATGCGTATCTCGCAAGTGAAGCGGAACTTCTGCCGATTTCACCTCATCAATCGCGTTCATGGCTTTGGAAATGGCGGTGTACACCGCATTTGATTTTGGACTTTCGACCGCGAACAGAATCGCTTGTGCAATGTTCAGCTTGGCTTCGGGCCAGCCGTTATTTCGGTACGCATCAAGTGCTCCAATCGCCTGAGTCATGGCTTGCGGGTTCGCAAGTCCAATATCTTCACTGCTCGCTGCAATCAGACGCCGAATGAAGGTCATCGGGTCCATGCCGAGCTTCTCCACCGCGTATAGAAACCAAAACAACGCCGCATCACTGGAACCCCGAATACTCTTGTGAAATGCAGACAGCACATCATACTGTGTGGATTCATCTGCCTTCACAATGGGACGCCGAATAGACTCTTCAGCTACACCAAGCGTAATATGAATGGACCCATCCTTCTCCGGTGGCGTGGTCAACGCAGCCAGTTCAAGCGCATTAAGCGCACGCCGAATATCTCCGTTGGCCATCGTGGCAATATGCTCTAGCGCCTCATCGTCCGCCTGTAGTTCCATGAACCCCAGACCTTTGTCCACATCACTCAATGCTCTGCGCATTGCAATTAGGGAATGATCCTTGTTCAGCGATTCCAGCTGGAACAGGGTGGAGCGACTCATCAAGGCTCCATTGACATAATGAAAGGGATTCTCTGTTGTTGCGCCGATAAAAATAATCGTACCCTTCTCTACCGCTGGCAATAGCGCATCCTGACGTGAACTGTTAAACCGATGTACCTCGTCGAGGAACAAAATGGTTTTTGTTCCATACAGCTGTTTGTTCGTTTGGGCCTGTTCGATAACTTCACGCACATCCTTGACGGAAGCTTCCACTGCATTCAGACGTACGAACTGTCCTTGCGTTTGCTGGGAAATAATATGTGCCAAGGTTGTCTTGCCACATCCCGGAGGGCCGTATAACAAGATGGACGAAATCTGATCAGCCTCGATGGCGCGCCGGAGTAATTTCCCTGGTCCAATAATATGTTCCTGTCCAATATATTCATCCAGATGCTCTGGCCGCAAGCGGTCCGCGAGCAGTCTAGCTTGTGGTTTTGAGTCCTGTTGAAACGAAAATAAATCCATTGCTCATCACTTCCTTAACGGATTGCCTTGCCTTGATTACAATTATACTTCTGATGGTTCTCCACTCTCTATCATATCATACTCTCGCGGTAACATAGCCATAAATGCATGAAGCGCACTGCTGACAAAGGTATCCTTGCGAGTAATAAAATGAGTCATCATGCGATTCATACCTACGGGGAGTGTATGCGTGCGCAATAATCCATTTTTGATCTGATGCCTAATCACAATCTCTGGTAATAAGGAAATTCCCATACCGGACGTAACTCCACTAATAATCGCTTCAAGGGTTCCGAATTCCATAATTACTGGACGGGTAACACCACCCACCTCTAACCATTCCTCCAAAACCTGACGATAGGAACACCCCATGCTGTAGACAAGAATAGGTTTACTCTTAAGATCTTCATCCGTAGGACCCATACCAGAATAGACAACAAATAGTTCCTCATCAAATACGGGAATAGAAACGATATCAGGATGATCACAGGGACAGCCTATAAATGCTCCCTCCAATTCATACCCAATAACCTGATCCATAAGCATCTGCGAATTGCCAGTAACCAGTGACAAGGAGACATCTGGATACTGTTTGTAATATCTGACGAAAAGTTCAGGTAGCCGCACGGCCGCTGAGGTTTGTGTAGAACCTATTCGCATTGGACCCGATGGTGTGCTCGTCGCCCGAAGCGCCTTGGAAGCATCATTCAGCAAGCCAATAATTTTATCTGCATAGGTCAGCAGCATCTCTCCGGCTGGAGATAACGTCATGCCTCGGTTATGACGAATGAACAACGTTGTACCTACTTCTGCTTCCAGATGCCGAATTCGTGCCGTTACGTTGGATTGAACATACCCCAGTTTAGAGGCAGCTTTGGTCAGATTCCCTTCCTGTGCAACACACTGAAATATTCTAAGATCCCCGCTCTCCATGGTCCCTCCACTCTGACATCATTCAAAATGATATCCGCTTCATTACCAATCATTATACTTCATGTGTAAACCGGACTACAATTCATGTAGATCCCAAACCAGTCATCTGACTGGATGATGATAAGGAGTGTTCAGCATGACATACTGGAAAAATAGAGTTGCTCTGATCACAGGTACCCGAAGCATAAAACCCTTAAAGTATACCATCTTGATCATTTTGACAACGTTAATCATGGGCACTTCTTTTCCAGTTGGCAAGATCGGCATGTTATATGCCCCACCTTTCCTGCTCATGGGCATACGTTATATACTGGCAGGTGGCTTGATGGCCTTGTTCCTTCGTAAACGTCCTTTGCCTACTGGATGGCAGTCTTGGTTGAAAATAATCCTTATTGGCCTGTTCCAATCCGCAGGAGTGATGGGCTGCGCCTACTACAGCATGAACTGGATTACATCCGGTGAATCCGCCATTATTACGTTTACCAATCCGCTACTGGTCATTATCCTCAGTGCTCTCTTATATAGAGTGACCTACCGTTTCAGTCAGTGGATCGGTGTTATACTCGGTTTCATCGGAATTATGTTAACTTTTGGATGGCAGATGAGCTTTAGCCCCGGAACCTGGATTGGATTTGGTGGAGCGATCTCCTTTGCCGTGTCCACATTGCTCATCAAACGCTGGGGCAATGGTTACGATACTTTTGTCTTAACAGCCTATCAGATGCTCGCGGGAGGTGCTGCGCTTCTTCTACTGAGCTTATGGACTGAACAGCCTCACTTTATGGTCAATACCACCTCGGTTATGGCGCTGCTCTGGTTAACGCTTGTTTGCTCCATTATTCAGTTTTCACTCTGGTTTTATCTGCTTCAGAATAGTGACCCAGCCCAAACCAGTTCGTATCTGTTTCTGGCACCGTTCTTTGGTGTATTATCGAGTTGGATTTTACTAGGAGAACACGTTCAGTGGTTTGCATTGGCGGGCGGTTTATTTATTGGTGTTGGTATATTCCTGGTGAACCGTCGCTCATCCAGAATGAGAAATAGCGTAACATAACTTGAACTTCTTCATCGTTCTTCCTTGGAAAATTAATCATTTCTCGCACAAAAGCAAAAAAGGCATGCGCTTATGGGACTTTCCCATGAACGTCATGCCTTTTGTTGTATAAAGAAACTTTATCTAACCAAGCTCTGGCCAACCCTGAATGGTTACGGACTCGCCGTCGGGATTATGTGTTGCAGCCGCGTATTCTGGCAAATCACCCTCGTGGAACAACCACAATTCGTGCAAGGCCCGTGTACAACCAACGTACAACAGCTTTGCATCACCTGCATTTGGCAAATAATGCTTCTGATCTACGTCTGCCACAATAACGGCATCAAACTCCAACCCTTTGGACAGATAGACAGGCAAAACGGAGTGTCCACCCGTATACTGCTTTTTTCCACCATCGATCAGGTTTAGATCCCAGCCTGCGGCCTGAAGGTCACGGTGAAGCACCTCTGCTTCATGGAGTGTACGGGTCAGGATGGAGACTGTTCGGTAGTCTTTGACCGTTAACACCTTCAAAGCCTGCTCCAGACTCGCCGTCCGCCCTTCGTCTCCATAAGCTAATGTACGAACTGGATCACCACTACGGAAAACAGGGATCGCCGTAATCCCGCTCTTGACGCCACTTTCCAGGATCGTATTTGCGTAGTCGATAATTTCCATCGTCGAACGATAACTTCGGGTCAATGCAAAGTATGCATTCTGTTCCTCAGGAAATAAAGAACTCATCTCTTCCCACGCATGAACACCACGGTACTCATGAATGCCTTGGGACAAGTCACCCAGTATGGTGAAGGAATGCCCTTTGACGAACTGATCCAATAACGCCACATGAAAAGGAGAAAAGTCCTGCGCTTCATCAATCACGACATGATCAAACCGCTCCGAACCCTCAATATCATGGACCATTGTATGAATGTATACTAATGCAGGTAAATCCTCTTCACGGACGATATCCTGCTTCAGATCTGCTGCCGTTTGTTTCATGACTAGTTTTGGAATAAGCCCACTGAGCGAGGCTGGCACAGAGCCGCCCTTTGTAGCTTTGAACAACTGTTTGTATAACGTAAGCGGCTCGTATTGAGGCCATTTTTTGGCATAAGCTTTCTCACGAGTAGACGCTTTTTTCTTGCGTTCTTTGCGCACAGCTTCTGGCATCGGTTTCTTAAGTTCCATCTCAATCCAGCGGTGAACCCGCGCCATGACCCGTTCTTTGCGTTTGGCTAGTGGATAATGCTTGTATTCCTCACCGAACCAGTTTTCGATCTCCGTCTTGCTAAGCACCTTGCCATCCCATGGACTGAAGTCCATATCCGGCACGGATTCTTCTTCCATGCCCGACAGCCACTCACGAATAAGCTCCATGAAACGGATGGATCCTTTGTAACGCCCAGGTACATCATCATTCAATTCAGGACGCGCATCTGGTGTTTCGAACCAGGTGTTCAATGTCTCCGACGTATCCGCCAAAGGCATCTCCAGCCCCAGCAGGTTCATCGCCCAATCCGGGAATGTCCGCTGTTGAATGTCCCCTACTCCAAGTTCCGGAAGCACATCCGAGATATAATCCAAGAACATGTGGTTGGGTGCAAAAATAACCATTTTCTCCGCAGATACCTGCTCCTTGTACTGATATAGCAAAAAGGCAAGCCGATGCAGGGCAACCGTTGTTTTCCCGGATCCCGCTACACCCTGAATGATCAGTGCGGTGTTTCTCGCCGCACGAATGATTAGATCCTGCTCCGCCTGAATCGTCGATACGATATCACGCAGTTTGTTATCCTTGTTCTCTCCCAGACGATAAACGAGGAATTCATCAGATACCGCTGGCTGGTCGCTGTCACGGTTATATGTATCCGCCACACGTTCCAATATCCGCTGCCGAATGACAACGTTTCGTTTCAGATATACGAGACCTTCAATAAGCCCTTCCGGGGCTTCATACGTAGCGGAGGCTTCCCCTCCCGTAAATGAGTAAAACAGGCTTGCGACAGGAGCACGCCAGTCGATGACGAGCGGATGCTCTCCCACCTCTTCGCGGTCTACGCCAATTTTGCCAATATACAGCGGTTTCCGTGCACCACTGCCCTGTTCTTCGAAATCCAAGCGTCCGAAATAGGGTTGCTGCGCGCTCTTGGACAAGGCGGTGCGGCGCTCTTCGCGTCCAGCTTCCAGCACTTGTTCTGTGAAGTCGTGGCCGGTGTATACCGGAATGTTCTGCAGTCGTTCCAGCTGACTATCCACTTCCTCCATCGTTCGCTCTAACCTGTACTCTTCTTCTTGATAGGCACTTTGAAAGCTGTCTGACATGTTTCAGTTACCTCCTAAGAATATGTTTTGCTCTGCATCGCCAATCACTGACGACGCAAAAGGATACCCACTATATCATATTGATGTGTAAAAAGCTACAGCAGCCTGGTGATCTCATTAAAGAAAACCGTTGCTCACGCTCGTACTGAACGAATGAACAACGGTCTTAAGTTGAACTATATTTGAATCTTATCTTTTGAAATAGTAGTCAATTTATTTCTGATTTCAACCTTGTCCTTCCTGTGCCACAAACTGTTTTTGAGCTAACTCACGGTATACCGGATGATTGCTAATTAATTCCGTATGCGTTCCTGTTCCGGTAACATGTCCATGCTCCAATACAACAATCTGATCGGAATCCACCACTGTGGACAATCGGTGCGCGATCACGATCGTAGTTCTTCCTTCCATCAGGTTGGACAAAGCCTGTTGTACTTCATACTCTGAGGTACTGTCCAGACTGGATGTCGCTTCATCCAACATAAGAATATCCGGACTGCGCAGTAAGGCACGAGCAATAGCAATCCGCTGACGTTGGCCCCCGGATAACTTGATTCCTCTCTCGCCCACTTCCGTGTCATAGCCCTGTGGCAGCTTGTCGATAAAGTCGGCAGAATAGGCCATCTCAGCAGCTCGCCTTATCTCATCCATCGTGGCCTCACGACCTAATCCGTACGTGATGTTGTCTTTGATCGTACCCGCCATAAGTGGACTTTCCTGAGATACATACCCAATCTTGCTGCGCCAGGAGGCCAAAGAATAATCTGTTATGGCTTGTCCCCCATATGAAATATGGCCTGAATCGGGCATATAAAACTGCTCCATCAAAGAGAACAGTGTTGATTTGCCGCTACCGCTTGGACCGACAATGGCTGTCACTTTTTGTGTAGGTACCGTCAAATTGATTCCGTGCAACACTTCCTCACCTGTAACATAGGAAAAATGTACATCATGGAATGCAATCGTCTCATTTCCTTTTGGCGCTACCTTAGTGCTGTCATGTGGCTCTTCCTCATCGGCAAGGATCGCTTGTATGCGCTCCGTTGCACCGACGACTTTTTGCAAACGGGAGTATAAGGTCGTGAATTGTCCCATTGGCATAATGACCTGGAACAACAGTAAAATGAACGCAACCAGTTCACCAGGCGACAACAGTCCAGACGCTACGCGCATTCCCCCCACACCCAGAATAACGACCAGTACGGCAGTCATGACAAATGTAAACAAAGGACCGATCAGAGCAAGAATGCGCGCTTCCTGCAAGCCAAAAGCAAACATTTTACGAATCCGGGAATCTCCTGCTTCCACTTCCTGTTTCTCCGTTCCGTAAGCTTTCACCAAGCGGATCTCGCCAATAACCTGACTGAGCACAGACGTAAGACCTGCCATCTCATCCTGCTGCTTCTTGGAGATCTTGTACATTTTCTTCCCGACCGGCAACAGAATCAACAGCGTAAGCGGCACCAGACTCAGAATAATGAGCGACATCACCCAATCCAAGTAAAATAGTAATGCCACGCCACCCACAACAGCAACGATGTTGGATACAAAGGAAACCAGATAATCCGCGATCAACGTCATGATCTGGCTTGTATCATTCGTAATCCGGCTCATCGTATCGCCTGTACGATTCCGATCGAAATATGGCATTCGCAGTGACAATACCTTGTTCCACAGCTTGGTGCGAAGTGTTGCGACCACGCGTTGTCCGGCGTAATTTAACATATAAATGCTAATACCCGAGGCAATTGCCTGAATCACAAATGCCCCAAGCAATAACAAAATAACAGATTTGTTCAATGCCGAAGTGGTTAATCCATCAATCAGACCTTTGGTCATCAATGGCACGATCAGTCCGGCTGTAGTTTGAATCAGGGTTAAGATGAGGGCCAGAATCAAGATCAGTTTTGGCGGGTTCGTGGAGGCGATAAGCTTGACGAAATCCTTAAATCCCTTTTTTCCTACCTTCGGTTCATTCTGCCCTGCTTGTTGCTGCTCTTCCATTCCCGTTCCTCCCGTTCTCCATCTGCTCACCAGAGATCATACGTATGAACTTACATGACGTTGCCTTTTGTTATTACAAAACTCCATGCAACACAAAGTTGGCTAAAAAGAGGATGGAAATGCCATACATGACCACAGGCACCTGTTTACCTTGACCTGCTGCCAGCTTCGCTAATGGATAGGCAATAAATCCAAACGCCATACCGTCCACGATGCTATATGTAAATGGAATCATGACCATGATCAGAAATGCTGGAAATGCCTCTGTGAAGTCACCAAAATCCATATCTTTCACACCTTGTACCATCAGGCCACCAATAATGATCAAAATGGGCGCAATTGCACTGTCCGGAATGTAACCGAGGAGCGGGATGAAGAAAAAAGTAGCTCCGAATAACACGGCTGTAACGAGCGGAGTCAAACCTGTGCGACCGCCTGCCGCAATTCCGGCTGTAGTCTCGGCTGCAGCAACCGGAGGACTACTTCCGAATATACCTGCCAGCACGGTGCTAATGGATAGAGCACGCAGACTACCTTTGAACCGCTCTGGACGACCAATCATCTGTGTCTGAGCCGTAATTAATCCGATATTTTCGAACACCACAATTAGCAGTAGCAAAAATACCGCGATCCAGAATGCGACATCAGCCAGTTTCATCAAAGATAATTCGCCAAACAAGCCGCCGTATTGACGCAGCGCATCCATCGCTGATACGGACTCACCCGGGTTCACTGCACCAAGTACATAGGCAAGGCTTGTCCCGACCAGAATACTGATCAGAAGTCCACCCTGTACGTTACGTATAAATAAAATCAAGGCAAGCACCAGCGTAACGCAGGCTGTAATGACATTGGGATCATTGAAATGCCCAATCGCAACAAACGTGGTCTGATGTGCGATAACGATTCCACTTTTTTGCAAACCGATAAATGTCAGAAACAAACCAATCCCGACCGTAATGCCATGCTGCAGATTTTTCGGGATTGCTTCGCTGATCATTTTGTATAGTGACGTAAACGCAACAATGGCAAACAGTACACCTGTAACGGTTACAACGGCCAGCGCTTCTTGCCAGCTTAATTTCATGGAATGTACAAGTGTATACGTAAAAAATGCATTAATCCCCATTCCGGGTACTACGATAATCGGTGATTTTCCGCCAAATGCCATGAGCAAACATCCTGCAATGGACGTCAGCAGTGTTCCAACCATAGCTGCCTGCAAAGGCATCCCGGCATCGGAAAGAATTGTAGCATTGACCATAACGATATAGACCACGGCAAAATAGGAAATGGCTCCCGCCACAACTTCCTTCTTCCACTGGTCTCCTGGCTCCATGCCAAGACGTCTGGTCATCCATCCGTGTTTCATTTCGTTCTATTCCCCTCTCTCTATATAGGCTGAATAACTGAGTATTTACACTCCACCACTACGCGGACAGAACAACCTTCCGATCGCTGTTATCCCCAGATTTTTTGTTTAAATTTTTTAAATGTACGAATCCGGTGATAAAGGCGAACGCTCTGCTTCTTCAGGTTTCTTCTGTCCTCTTCGTTCTTGTGTAAATCTTATTCAGCTTATATGGCCGCAAATTCTTTATGTATGTATCATCATTTCGCGCAGCAGTGAATATCATACACGGTTTTGACTTTGAAGTACATGACGTAACTCTGGCATTTATCTAAGGATACAGTTCGGCTATCATAGACGATTGACGTCCCATCCGCTCCTCTCTTGCGAAGTATGATCACACAAAAAAGCGCAGATGCCTTATCGGCATCCACGCTTCTTCAGTTGGCAGCAAGTTACTGCTGCTTGTTCTCTGCAATCTCTAACAAATCCTTAATCGCAACACTGACCATGATCAGTCCAGCTACCGGAGGCACAAATGAGTTACTCGCAGGCGGTTGTTTAGCCTTGCGAATTTCCGGAGCATTCTCGGGAACGATTTTTTGTGTTACGTCCTCACGCGGTTTCATCGGCTTTTCAGTCGAGAAGACCACTTTCACACCTTTTTTGATGCCGTCTTTACGAAGTGTCGTACGCACAACACGGGCAATCGGGTCCATGGTCGTTTTCGAAATATCTGCAACCTGGAATTTCGTAGGGTCCATTTTATTCGCCGCACCCATGCTGGAAATCATCGGAATTTTACGTTTGAGGCACTCTTTAATGAGGTGGATTTTGTAGATAATCGTGTCGGATGCATCCAGCACATAATCCAGTTCATATTTGAACAATTCCTCATAGGTTTCTTCCGTGTAAAACATATTCAGGGCAATCGCATCACATTCCGGATTGATCAGTTTCACACGTTCCACCATCAGATCCGCTTTTTTCTGCCCTACTGTCGTGGTCAGCGCATGAATCTGGCGGTTAATGTTGGTGATGTCCACGACGTCTTTATCAATCAGGATGATGCGCCCAACGCCGCTACGGGCAAGAGCTTCTACAGCAATACCACCTACGCCGCCAATACCAAGCACAGCGACTGTACTATTCTTCAACGTATCCAGACCTTCCGGTCCGATCGCAAGTTCTGTTCTTGAAAATTGATGGAGCATTGAGAATCGATGCCTCCTTTATTTCTTTTCCGCTACCGGTTTACGGGCTACGCGGATATGCAGTTGTTCCAATTGTGAGTCATCCACTTCGGATGGTGCATTCATGAGCAGATCCGTTGCACTTGCCGTTTTCGGGAAGGCAATCGTTTCACGCAGATTTGTGCGGCCCGCCAGCAACATCACGAGGCGGTCCAGACCAAAGGCAATACCACCATGCGGTGGAGTTCCATATTCGAAAGCTTCCAACAGATAGCCGAATTTCTCATTCGCTACTTCTGTAGAAAGTCCAAGGGCTGCAAACATTTTCTCCTGAACATCACGTTTGTAGATACGCATTGAACCGCCACCTACTTCATAACCATTGAGAACAAGGTCATAGGCTTGAGCACGGATTGCACCCGGATCAGTGTCGAACAGATGTACATCTTCGTCTTTTGGACGTGTGAAGGGATGGTGTTCTGCCACATAACGTTTCGCATCTTCATCATATCCGAGGAGTGGGAAGTCCACAACCCAAGCAAATTTGAATTTGCTGTCATCGATCAGTCCAAGTTGACGGCCGATTTTCAGACGCAATGCGCCCAGAACGTCAGCAACCACTTTTTTAGTGTCTGCGGAGAAGAGCAACAAGTCGCCATCTTCAGCACCAGTACGTTCTTTGACAGCTTCGATTTCTTCAGGCGTGAAGAACTTCACGATTGGCCCTTTGAACTCGCCGTCTTTCACTTGAATCCAAGCCAGACCTTTCGCACCGTAACGTGCAGCAAATGGTCCGAGATCATCGATCTCTTTACGACTCCATGTGCCACAGCCTTTAGCGTTCAGCACTTTCACTTCTCCACCTTTTTCGATGACAGAAGCAAATACTTTTACACCACTGTTCGCTACGATATCGTTCATTTCAACCAGTTCCATACCGAAGCGCAGATCTGGTTTGTCTGAACCGTATTTGCCCATTGCATCTGCGTACGTAATACGTTGGAAAGGTAGTTCCAGCTCAATACCTTTCGTTTCACGCAGCAATTTGGCCATCAGTTCTTCCATCATTGGCAGCAGGTCATCCTGTTGCAAGAAGGACGTTTCGATGTCGACTTGAGTGAATTCTGGTTGACGGTCTGCACGCAGATCCTCATCCCGGAAACAACGAGCGATCTGATAATAACGCTCAACGCCACCCACCATCAGCAATTGTTTGTAGATTTGTGGGGATTGTGGCAAGGCGAAGAATTCACCTTCATGCACACGGCTCGGTACGAGATAATCACGCGCACCTTCCGGGGAGCTCTTAGTCAGGATCGGTGTTTCCACTTCAACGAACTCTTCTCCATCCAGGTAGTCACGGAACACTTTGGATGCTTTGGAACGCAGTTTCAATGTTTCAAACATTTCCGGACGACGCAGGTCCAAGTAACGATATTTCAAACGAAGGGATTCATCAACTTCAACACCATCTTCAATGAAGAATGGAGGTGTTTTAGCTGCATTCAGCACTTCGATTTCTGTAATTTGAACTTCAATTTCGCCAGTAGGCAGGTTTTTATTAACTGTTTCAGCATCACGTTTAACAACTTTACCCGTTACAGCGATAACATACTCGCTACGTACGCGATCTGCGATTTGCAGAGCTTCACCGGAATAAGCCGGGTTAAAGACAACTTGTACAATCCCGCTGCGATCACGCAGGTCGATGAAGAGTACGCCCCCCAAGTCACGGCGGGTCTGAACCCAACCGTTCAATGTTACTGTTTCACCGATGTGTGCGGGTGTTAATGCGCCGCAATGATGACTTCTTTTCATAACCAAACTCCTCATTATGTGAATTTCCGTTCTGTATGGGCAGTTAGTGCCTGCTCTTCAACAGTCCGGTTACGTGTAGATCATGTATTCGAAAAGGCATGTTACCTCTGGCTCGCCAACTTCCGCTTAATTGGAAACGTCGGTGAACCTCAGTACTTTTGCCGGATCAATTGTTTTACTTGAATGTTTAAGATTTAATGTAACACCTCGTGCTTATTTACCTTCGCGAATTGCCTCTACCAGATCATCAAGCTTCACGGTTTGTTGCTCACCCGTATCCATCGACTTGAGGGCGATCTCACCACGCTCCAGCTCGTCATCACCAAGGATGGCAGTGTAGCGGGATTTGAAACGGTCAGCTGATTTCATCTGTGCTTTCATCTTGCGGCCCAGATAATCACGTTCCCCAGACAGTCCAGACTGACGAAGTTTGAACAACAGACGGTTCACTTCACGATCAGCAGCCTCTCCCAGAGCAACAAAGTATACATCCAGTGGAGCCAGCGTAGTAACCTCAATGTTTTGGTGCTCCAGAATCAGTTGAATACGCTCCAGACCAATACCGAAGCCGATGCCCGGCTGATCAGGTCCGCCAATATCTCCAACCAGACCATTGTACCGACCACCGCCGCCAACCGTATCTATTGCTCCAATACCTTGGGCTTTTAATTCAAAAGCAGTCAGCGTGTAATAATCCAAGCCCCGTACCAGACGATTGTTCACAGCATAATCCACACCGAAATCATCCAGGTATGCCTGCAGCTTGGCAAAGTGATTCAAAGACTCTTCATCCAGGCTATCCAGTATGGACGGTGCCCCAACGAATTTGTCCTGATCGACTTTACAGTCGAGTACACGCAGCGGATTACGCTCCATGCGGGACTGACAGTCCTTACACAGGCTGTCTTTCATCGGTCTGAGGAACCCAAGTAACGTCTCGCGGTATTCTGCACGGCTGGTTGAGTTACCAACGGAGTTGATCTCCACTTTGACATCCTTCAAGCCGAGCTCGACGCACAACTGGTAACCTAGTGCGATTACTTCGGCATCAATCGCAGGGTCCAGCGCACCGATGGCTTCTAAACCAAACTGGTGGAACTGACGCTGACGGCCTGCCTGGGGACGCTCGTACCGGAACATCGGACCGATGTAATAGAGCTTGCTCACATCCGGTTCGCCGTAGATTTTATTCTCCACATACGCACGGACAACACCTGCTGTTCCCTCCGGACGAAGAGTCATGCTGCGATTGCCTTTGTCATCAAAGGTATACATTTCTTTCTCAACGATATCGGTAGTCTCTCCTACACCGCGTACAAATAAAGAAGTCTGTTCGAAGATCGGTGTACGAATCTCACGGTAATTAAACCGTCGACACAGATCTCGTGCTTTTTCTTCTACGTACTGCCATTTCTCGACAACTCCAGGCAGTAAGTCCTGCGTTCCAGTCGGTTTTTGAAAAGCCATCTTGATCCCTCCAGCATTGATTTTTTTCTCTAAAAGTTAAAAAATTCTACACGTGATCACTGCGCGGGCAGAACAACCTTACAATCGCTGTTATCCCCAGATTTTTCGAATTAATTTTATAATGTGGAAATCCGGGGATAGCATATGCTTCCGATGCAGCTTTCTTTCAGAAAGCTTTTAGGCGAACGCTTCGCTTCTACAGCTTGGTTCTACAATCTCCGTTTTCGTGTATTTCTTTTAAATCAACTTATATAACAAAAAAATCCCTCGCCCTGTCGCTGTGTATACAGCAAACAAAGGGACGAGAGATTGTGTAATATACATTCACCCGTGGTACCACCCACATTCCGGAAACCTGACACTTTAGCCGTTCAGGCGATCTCTGATGATTCAGGTTTGCCCAAGGCATTCTGATCAAGCAGATATTCCGCTCTACGTGTAACGCACGTCCTGCGCAGGCCAGCTACTGGTCAACAGATCATATCTGCTGTGTTCGCCGTCTGTTCTCGGGGAAGTCATTCGTCCGCTCATCAAGAGAATCCTTACAGCCTGGGGATTCCTCTCTGGTCATGTGGGCACGGAGTACTTGGTCCCGTCATCAAATCAGTAATATAGTTCAAAAATCGACTTGTATTGACTATAGTCAACGTATTATTTTCTGATTGTAATGAACCGCAGTGCTAAAGTCAAGGGTTAACACGAAAAGATAGCTCTAAAAAATTTTACTCACACACTGCACCGGGTGGGGGAGTGACAGAAATCACGGATAATAGAAGCTGGATTCATCATATGAATTCCAACTTCTATTCGCTTCTTATTCCTCTATTGTTGCAGCATCCACTTCAACAGATCCGGCGCGCTCGCCCATAAACGGGAATGCATAATGACATATTCAATCGCTTCGTCGGAGTCGCCCATGCCGACAAAGTCAGGGAGGTTATGCGGCAGCCGTTTCAAACCCAACAGGTAATCAGGCACATGTTTGTTCACACCCCGGGCTACACGATACAGCATTTTGAGCTGGGAGGTGATTCCGTTTTTCTTATACTCCAGAATGATCTTGTCATAGGCAAAGGCCGCTGCGGCGTCATCTCTTCCATACTCCTCCAGCAATTGCCCTGCCTGTTCCAATTGGTTGCTGTACAGATACACAGCAGCGAGCAGGTAACGTGCTCCGGTATTGTCTTCCGTATTAAGCTCTAGCATATGCTCCAGGATCTGTGCTGCTTCTTTCGTATCTCCACCAAACCAGCAGGATTCGGCATAGCTTTTGCATATCCGGATATAGGGACGAGTCTCATGAAGCCCCCAGAAGTCCCCTTTGTTCTCCTCAAAGAATAGTTCGCCCAGTTCACGTTTGCCAGCAGCGATTCCTTCCTTGAGGTAAGATCGTGCATCATTCTCATTGTCCGATTCCTCAGCCAAAATGAGATATGCATCAGAGCTGTCAGGATACATCTCCAGCGCTGTTTCCGCCAGATGTACTCTCCGTTTGGAAGAGCTCGCTTCCCTCGCCTTAGACAGCAGAGCCTGTGCTTTGTCTTTCGATGTGCCTGGACCGTTCAGCATCAATAGCTCGTCCGTTTCACCGCCCATGCCGTATTCTTCGATGTAACTATTCATCTCCTTAACCTTCCGGGAGATCGTGCCTGTCGTTACCTCATATTTATCAGCCAGCTCAGCCTTTGTGACATTGAAGCCGTATTCCTCGGACAGCAAATACTCAATTGCAGCAGAGAACGAGCCTGTCTTCTTCACAGTAGGGCGGGTCTGACGGGAGTAGCCGTTCCATAACACCAGAGCTTCCAAAATTACCTCGGGCTCGTATTGGTTCCTCATGTTCTCAATAGTCTGCAGGGCCAGCTGTTCGTGAGCCGGGTGCTCCCATTTCAAATCGCTTGCCACCATCTTTTTCAGCTTGGTCAAGGTCAGTTTGCCCTCAGGCTGCATGGAGGCTTCCCGAACCGGTTGCTCCTTTGATATTATCCCCAGTATGGATTCTACTGCAGAGGACTCCTTGTTCAGACAACATTTCTTATATTTTTTCCCACTACCGCATGGGCATAAATCATTTCTTCCAACCTTACTCAAAACTAATTCCCCCTTAAATCTGTCTCTAGCCATTCGCATGAGAACTCTGTTGCTTTAGCATTGTAGGTGTCATTTCTCAAACGAGGCATTCTATATAACTTTCAAATTCCATCGATCAAGCAGAAACGGCTGCCCCTTACTTATATAAAAAAGGCGGGGCCGTTTCAGCGAGTATATGTTTCATCTGGAATATGACGGATCACTCTGGCGATGAGTTCCTCATACTCTCTGTCATAGAATTGGATTCGCCTGAACCCAATCACTGGAGCTAGATTTACCGTCCAATGTAGCCCAACTATGAAAACAATTCGCTGTAGAATATATAAACCCATCTCTCTATTCTAGCAAAAATTGAATAAAGGGGTAAGCTCTACCCAAAACATACACATTCTCAGCTCAAAAAAATAGCCTGCACACGGTGTGCAGGCTCAAAGGATATATAAAAAAAGGGGGTCATGTGTGTTATTATAAGCCCACTATGTTAAAGGCTTATGTATCTAATATTACAGTAATATTACAAAAATGATAGCGCTTTATAAATTAGTTTTTTAATATCCTCCTGATTAAAAAGCCCTTGCACATCACTCGACTGTGTGGTCGAGCAGTGCAAGGGCCAAGAAGTATCTACACGTTAATTCAAATCTTCCACATAGGCATGGTTGGAACGAAGCTTATGAACAATCTCGTCATAATCCTCATCTCTTACTTTGGCAGACAGAACATAATGCAGATCATCATAATCGGCCGAAGACACATCTGCAGCATTCAGCAGGTCTCCATCCTCATTCACTCTGTCACGAGTATCCCGTTCTGCATCACGGTCCACATTGGCTACTACAGGGATCACATTTTCGCTAGCTGGAACACCAGGGGCTGCACCTACACCCATTGCTCCGTTGGTGCCTACGCCACCTGCTGTATTATAAGGCACCAGTGGCACCATAACACGCGTGTCTCTACCTACCGCACTGTCCAGTTGACCTACTTCCAAATGCTCTGTACGGAACGTCTGAAGTGAAGTTCTTGCTCCCTCTGCCTCGTCCTCGGTTCGAAAATACGCCTGAATATGTTTTGTCATGTCAAACCCTCCTTTTTCGGAATGAAATGCAACGTGAAGTTTGTAAACGTCACGATGTAACGTAGTTAAGATACATCAATGTATGTCAGTTGTACTGGCTGAAGTTATATAACTTTTAGCAGTTCACGTACAAACGCTGGCTCATCTTCAGGTGTTCGGGATGTAATATAGTTTCCATCCACAACGGCCTCATGATCCTTGAACTCTGCTCCTGCGTTTACCATATCATCCTTAAGTGGTGGATAGGATGTAATGGTACGGCCTTTCAAGAGACCGGCACTAGCCAAAATTTGCGGACCATGACAGATCGCAGCAATTGGTTTCTTCGCACTGTTGATCTCGGTGACAAATTTCAAGATGTGCGCATCACTTCGCAAATTCTCAGGGGATGATCCACCAGGAATCACGACTGCATCATAATCTGAAGCGGATGCATCACCAATCGCCTTATCTGTGGTATAGGAGGCCTTTCCTCCTTTACCTTTAAGGGTCTCACCGGCTTTTAATCCGATAATCTCCACTTCATGTCCAGCTTTTTTTACTTCGTCATACGGGACCTGCATCTCCGAATCTTCAAAGTCATTCGCCAATAAAAAAGCAACTTTACTCATAACGTATGTTCTCCTTTCCGTGTTCGAACTTTCTTTATAAAATCGGGTCTTGCAGTACATTGGCACTTCGTTGTGCCTCGTTTTGTTATTACCCTCACCAGAGCAATTTATAACAATTCAATGTAATTTCATTTTGTAACGAAGTCTTCAAACGAATAGTTAAAAAGATCAACTCACGACAAAAAGTCCTGATTCGGGAAGGAATCAGGACTTTTTCAAAATCTGTATAATCCAAATATCGGATGTTTATATCCCTGTGTAGACATTCAAGATCGCGGAAGATGACTCTGCTTCCCTTTGTCCGAATCCTGAAGTGCCCAGATCGTTGCAACATACTCAGCAGCCGAACGGGCAAGGTGCAATGATTCATACAGGTTGCCAGGGAGTAACAAAGGTTCTGAACGGGTACGTGTTTCTTTCGCAGATTGGCGCATAATTGGATGGATACTCCTTTGATCATGAAATGGTCATCAACGAATTATCCCTTATTATGGCCTGAACCCCATGGAATTATGCACGTGGTTCCTGACGAACCGGACTTTCAAGCATCAAAGTCACGGGTCCCCAGTTGGTAAATGTTACATCCATCATCGCTCCGAAACGCCCGGTTTCAACCTGGATACCTTTATCCCGTAGCAGTTGATTAAACGTTTCATATAACAGTTCTGCCGCTTCAGGTCGGGCCGCAGCCGCAAAGCTCGGACGCTTTCCTTTGCGACAATCTCCGTACAGGGTGAACTGGGAAACAGACAATACAGCACCGCCTACATCAAGCAGACTGAGATTCATCTTCTCCTGATCATCCTCAAATATCCGCAACCCACTAACTTTGTCAGCCAGATACTGGGCATCCTTCTCGGTGTCCTCATGGGTAATGCCTACGAGCAGCATTAATCCGGACTGGATCTTACCTGTCAGCTCGTCTCCCACGGTCACCTGAGCCTCTTTACAGCGTTGTACAAGCACCCTCATCTTACAGGCTCCTTACTGCATAATCCGATGCACCGAATAGACATCTTTCACACGTTTGATCCGTTCTACAACGGATTGCAGATGATCCGTATTACGAATCAGAATTGTGACGTGCACCAATGCTAATTTATTTTTATCTGTCCGTCCTGTAACGGCAGATATGTTGGTTTTACTTTCAGATACAGCCTGAAGTACCTCGTTGAGCAAGCCATTCCGATCATGGCCTGTAATCTCAATATCCACACTGTAACTTGCTTCGATATTCTCTTCCCACTCGACCTCAATAACACGTGCTGCTTCTTCTCCGTCTGCACTTGTCGGAATATTCGGACAGTCACTACGGTGTACGGAAACGCCGCGTCCGCGTGTAACATATCCGATAATGTCATCCCCAGGTACAGGATTACAGCATCGTGCGAATCGAACAAGCAGATTATCGATGCCTTTGACACGAATACCGTTGGTTGGACGATTTCTGCGCTCAGGCGCAGGTTTCAGCTCGCGCATCTCGGAATTTAATTCCAGCAAACTGGACTCTTCCTGCTCTTTACGCAGTTTTTCGGTTGCTTTGGTTACAATCTGTGCAGCAGTAATCCCACCGAATCCAACAGCCGCAAGCATGTCATCAATATCGTTAAACGCATATTTTTTGGCAGCTTCCATCAACTTGTCATCCGTCATCCACGCAGAAGGATCAAGCCCCATGCGCTTCAGTTCACGCTCACAGCTCTCCCGACCTTTTTCAACGTTTTCTTCACGGCGTTCCTTCTTGAACCATTGCTTGATCTTCGCTCGTGCATGAGAAGATTTCGCAATTTTCATCCAGTCCTGGCTCGGTCCGTAAGAATGTTTGGACGTCAAAATTTCGATGATATCACCTGTCTTCAGATGATAATCGAGCGGAACAATCCGACCGTTTACTTTGGCACCAATGGTCCGATTACCAACCTCCGTATGGATTCGATAAGCAAAATCCAAAGGAACAGAGCCGATTGGCAATTCGATGACTTCTCCTTTTGGCGTAAATACAAATACCAGATCCGAGAAGAAATCCATTTTGAGTGACTCTACGAATTCTGATGCATCCTGTGCTTCGTTTTGAAGTTCAAGAATTTCACGGAAGAACGTAATCTTGTCTTCAAAATGATTTCCGTTCGCAGCGCCTTCTTTGTAGGCCCAGTGGGCAGCAATACCAAATTCAGCAGTCCGGTGCATATCCCATGTCCGGATCTGTACTTCTGTTGGTTCGCCATTGGGACCAACTACCGTTGTATGCAGCGATTGATACATATTCGCCTTTGGCATCGCAATGTAGTCTTTGAAGCGTCCAGGCATCGGTTTCCATAGCGTGTGTATAATTCCCAGGGTAGCATAACAATCCTTGATATTATCCACAATAATACGAATGGCAAGCAGATCATAAATTTCGTTAAACTGCTTGTTTTTGGTGGTCATTTTCTTGAACACGCTGTAGATATGTTTCGGGCGGCCCGAAAGGTCTGCCTGAATTCCCATCTCATCGAGCTTGTTCGTAATTCCATCCATAACCGTATCAATATATTGCTCACGTTCTGCACGTTTTTTGTGCATGAGGTTAGCAATTCGGTAATACTGCTGCGGATTCAAATAACGGAGGGCGATGTCCTCCATTTCCCATTTGATTGCAGAGATACCCAAACGGTTTGCAATCGGACAGAAAATTTCCAGCGTCTCATATGAAATCCGGCGCTGGCTTTCTTCCGACTGAAACTTGAGTGTCCGCATATTATGCAGACGGTCAGCCAATTTAATCACGATGACACGGATGTCCTGCGCCATGGCGATGAACATTTTGCGGTAGTTCTCGTTCTGCTGTTCTTCCTTGGAGCGAAACTGAATACGTTCCAGCTTCGTCAAGCCGTCAACAAGCATGGCACACGTATTGCCGAAATGATTGCGGATCTCTTCAAGTGAGACCGTAGTATCCTCTACTACATCATGAAGAAGCGCTGCTATTATGGAGATGGTGTCCATCTGCATGTTCACAACAATGTCGGCAACCGCAAGCGGATGCAGAATATACGGTTCTCCCGATTTTCGCGTCTGTCCATGGTGGGCCTGATCAGCAAATTCGTAAGCTTCTCGTATGCGCACCAGATCGGGTTCTTTGATATATGCCCCGGCCTTCTCGAGTAATTGCTCTATGCCCATTCTGATCTGTTCCGTGTCCTTTCTATACCAAATGGAACCCGTGACAGTGCTGCAACACAGGTTCCCCGTAAAAGTAATTTCCTATAATTATGACGCTTCGCCCGTTTCCCGTCAACTGCTGACGAATAAGAGCGCTTATCCAATTTTTATATTGGTGATCTGAATTACTTCTATCTCGTTTCCCTATGACTCACAGGGGATTGGATGTATTTCTTATTTCTTATGTATTATTGCCGTTATTTGCTGAAATAGAAGGAAAATTCATGAAAATATTAATTCTATCGCTCTGTTACGTCAAAAATGTTATTGATTAATTAAGAGAAACTCTGTAATCTATTGAAAGTTTGTGTTTCGGAAAAGGAGATGAAATTCATTGCAACGCGAAATTCAGGTTAATCAAAAGATGCCACTTGGCTCAGGTTCACTGCTTAGCCTTCAGCATTTGTTCGCCATGTTTGGCAGTACAGTACTTGTACCAAACCTGTTTGGTGTTGATCCAAGTATGATCCTGCTGATGAACGGGATTGGAACACTGTTGTACATACTGATGTGTAAAGGAAAGATCCCTGCATATCTCGGGTCCAGCTTTGCCTTTATTGCTCCTGTCACTTCAGTATTGAAAACACATCCAGAGAACGGCTACTCCATGGCACTTGGAGCTTTTATCATAACAGGACTTGTGTTCTGCCTGGTGGCTTTAATTATTAAATATGCTGGAACAGGATGGATCAACGTTGTATTCCCACCAGCGGTTATGGGTGCTATTGTTGCCCTGATCGGTCTGGAGCTTGTACCCGTGGCTGCAGGAATGGCAGGTCTGATTAATCCTGATGTCCTTAAATATCCCAACTGGGCACCTCAAGCCAAGCCAATTATTTTGTCCATGGTCACATTGGGAATCACAGTAATTGGTGCCGTAACGTTCCGTGGATTCCCCAAAATCATTCATATTCTAATCGGTATTGTAGTCGGTTATATCCTTGGCTATTCTATGGGTCTGGTTGATAAACAGGCTATTGGAAACGCTGATTTCATCTCACTACCAACCGTAACAACGCCTACATTTGACTGGTCCGTTATTTTCACCATTTTACCTGTAGCGCTTGTGGTTATCGTTGAACATATTGGACATTTGCTTGTAACGAGCAGCATTGTAGGCAAAGATCTTTCGAAAGACCCTGGGCTTCATCGTTCCCTGCTTGGTAATGGGGTCTCCACCATTCTGTCCGGGTTTGTAGGATCTACTCCCAATACAACCTATGGTGAGAACATCGGTGTAATGGCCCTGACTCGCGTATACTCCACATATGTCATTGGTGGCGCAGCAGTCATTGCAATCGTACTCTCCTTCTCAGGAACATTCTCGGCGCTTGTAGCCAATATTCCTGTGCCAGTTATGGGTGGCGTATCCCTGCTTCTGTTCGGGGTTATTGCAGCATCTGGTCTGCGTATTCTGGTTGAACAGAAAGTCGATTTTGCCAAACCGACCAATCTGCTGCTTACTACACTTGTATTGGTCATCGGACTGAGTGGTACAGAAGTTACCTTCTACGGCGTTCATCTGAAAGGGATGGCATTGGCAACCATCGTCGGAATCCTGATGAGCTTGTTGTTCAAACTGTTTGAAGTGCTGGGTTGGTTGAATGACGATTCACGTAAACAGCCTATCACTGAAAAAATGCCCGATTAACTTCCATCGTATACACATCAAAAAGCCTGTTCTCCCTAACCTTACGGTTGGAAGAACAGGCTTTTTGATAATCATTAATGCTGTATATTATTTCCCGGGAAACGGAAAAACAATTCATGTTTCATCACAGCGGTACATGTGGAGATTTCAGCTTAATAATTCATCAATGTGAATACATCGATTTCTGGCAATTTAGCACGACCATTCAGATCAGACAGCTCAATCAGGAAGGCAGCTCCGACAACTTTTCCACCCAATTGTTCAATCAAGTTGATGGAAGTTGCAATCGTTCCACCCGTTGCGAGCAGATCATCTGCGATCAGGACATTTTGACCTTTTTCAATCGCATCTGTGTGCATCGCGAGTGTATCCTTGCCATACTCGAGATCATAACCAACTTCAATCGTCTCTCCAGGCAGTTTTCCACTTTTGCGAATCGGAGCAAAACCGACACCAAGAGCGTATGCCAGAGGGGCGCCCACAACGAAACCACGTGCTTCAGGTCCAGCAATAACGTCAATTTTGAGATCAGAAACCATCACTTTCAGTTCATTGATCGCATTGCGGTACATTTCTCCATCCTTCAACAATGTTGTAATGTCCTTAAAGCTGATTCCCGGTTGTGGAAAGTCAGGAATGACACGAATATAATCTTTAAAATCCAAAATAATCTCCTCCTAAAATAAATACACAAACTTCCATCTAAGATACGCCCTTCATCCGGGATATCATCCATTGTGTCAGTTGCGGTGTGGCTGCATCCAGCATCACCTGTTCTATCTCGGCCATATTTTCGAGCGCCTGATAGTGACGTGAAGCGGTTAGTTCACGCTTAGGCGGGTTATCCACAAACGCAATTTTGCCGTTATCACGGGTAATGAAGGATAACTCTTCGAATACATCCAACATCATCGTAATCATGCGCGGTGAACAACCACACTGACGACTGAGCACAGGAGTAATCTCTTGTTCCTCCACGGGTTCAGCTTTCCATTTCAACACCTGCATATAAATACGCTTAAAGAGTTCTCTGGAAGGCATCTGAAGGCGATCTCGGCGGTTGCCTGATCCGTGCAGAAGGATGATATTCTCAGCTCCACTGAACAAAGCCAGCATGGCATTAAGTTGTTCCGGGGTTTCCGGCGTATCAAACACAAATAACGTCCGGACTTGTTCCTGTCCATAATGCTGTGCAGCAGCATTACACGGAAATAACCCGACCTTTCTATCATATACCCAAAGGCAAGGTTCATACAATGAATTTCCCTCGGAAACATCTGTTTCTTTCCGAACAATAGCACCAACAGAACCAGATTTATATCGCAGATGCACCTCAAGTGAGCTCAAGAAATGTTTCATCGCATTTAATGGCTCGGCATTACCGCGCAAATCAAACACTTGGACCTGAGGAACATGAATGTCCTGAAGCATCAATTGAGGTTTTCTCATCCCATTCCATTCATTGATGGACAGTTCTCCCATCACATCAATAACGGAACCTGGGAGAAGAAACTCTGCTAACGCTCCCTTGCCAAAAGCGACGGTTTCCAGTTGCTGACCATCCTGTTCCAGAACCAGTTTCAGATGGCGTTTCTCTCGTCCCATCGTTCTGGTTTCCTTCACAGTCACACTTCTCAATACAAACCGTGGCGAAGGATTGCTCATTCCAAAAGGCTGCAATCTGTCGATCTCCTGGATCACTTTCAGCGGAACATCACTGATTCTGCATTCATCATCCGCAAGACGTTGAGGTACAAAGTCCTCTTCAGTTAATACAGATGCAGCAAACTCATTCAAACCAGCCTCAAGTTCTTCCAACTGTTCCCTATGCAAGGTCATACCTGCTGCAGCAGGGTGTCCCCCGTAATGGTCCATAGTGTGTTTATTGACTGTGAGTGCCTGATAGATATCCAAGCCCTCAATGGAGCGTGCAGAGCCCTTGCAGACACCGCTCTCTGGATCGATCCCAAGGATAAGTGTAGGTCGGTAATAACGCTCCAGCAATTTGGAAGCCACAATACCAACCACTCCAACGTTCCACCCCTCACCAGCCAATACGATTACATCTGGAACGGATCCTGAACGAAGCTGTATCTTTTGTTCCAACTGTGCAGTTGCTTCTTGTAATATGCCCTCTACGACTTGCTGCCGCTCCCGATTCAATAGATCAAGCTGGCCCGCAAGCGTATGAGCTTCATCCAGATTCTCGGTGGTGAGAAGCGATACCGCTCTCCCCGCATGATCCAAACGTCCACTGGCATTAATACGAGGTGCCATGGCAAAGGCAATATTAATTGAAGTCACCTGACTCTGATCCACCCCACTGATTTCCAGCAATGCACTTACACCGGGAAGACGTGAACCACGCATCGATTCTATTCCATAACTGACAATAACCCGGTTCTCCCCTTCCAAAGGCATCAGATCGGCAACGGTGCCGATGGCGGCAATCTCCATCCATTCACCGGGCACTTCCCCGATTAATGCCTGAGCGAGCTTCAAGGCTACTCCCGCTCCTGCCAAACCTTTAAAAGGATACGGGCATCCTGGAAGTTTCGGATTAATAAGTGTAAAGGCTTCGGGCAAAATTTCAGGCGGCTCGTGGTGATCTGTCACAATGACTTCGATGCCCAGCGTGGCCGCATAGGCAATCTGTTCAACAGCACTGATTCCGGTGTCCACGGTAATAATCAATGAAACGCCTTGTTGATGGGCCCAATCCAATGCATGGTTGTGCAATCCATACCCTTCATTCGAGCGATGAGGGATATATATATCGTACGAAGCCCCAAGATGACGCATCAAATGGATCATGAGCGATGTGCTGGATACGCCATCAGCGTCATAATCCCCGTAGATCAAAATATGTTCTTCCCGCTCCAATGCCAGCTTGATACGTGGCACAGCTTCATTCATGCCGAGGAGCAGATAGGGATCATGCATCTGATTCAGGTCAGGATGCAAAAAACGTTCGGCCTCCTTCTCATTGTGCACTCCTCGACTCACAAGCAAACGTCCAACAAGGGGTGAAACGGAAAGCGCCTGCGAGAGTCCCGCAGCCGCCTCCAAATCGATATTCGGTGTATTCCACCGGTATTGCGAATAAAGCAATGATAACGCTCCTTTCCTGATCTACTGGACCCGCGCTTCACTACTGAATTAATGTCGCTTCGTGATCGGGCAGTTCATGATTGGATTTATAGGGATAACCTGGATCATAAGGTATCGCTTGAATCTGTACTTCTTTCACATGACTGAAACGGGTGAGCAGTAGAGTCTTGGCCCGATTAGCAATCTCCTGTGCTTCCAGTATTGAGATTCTCGGGTTCACACTAATGACCAGCTCAATCGTAACGTCGTGTTCCTGTTCACGTGCAACCAAATGCTCAATGGTAATGATGCCATATACCCGCTGTACGGTCTCTTTGAAATCTGACGCTTCTTCCTGCTCCAGTTCCTGAACGAGTGAACCATATACCGTGTCCACAATCATTCGGTAACCCTTGTGAAGCACAAAACAGGAAGCAATCAACGCAGCCGTGGGGTCCAGGTAGAGCAGCATGCTCAAACCCGTCTCTTTACCAGCCATCGATCCTATAATGCCGATTAACACGGTGAGCGAACAATAGAGTGCACGGCGATGTTGCTGTGCATAAGCCAGCGCCTGAGACTGGTTTCGTTTACGGAAATATCTGTACTGAAATTGAAAAATCGCTTCTTTCACAGCCAAAGCTGCAACAGCCACCAAAAGTACCGACTTGCCGGGTGCTTCCGGTTCACTTCCGGAGAGACTGCCCAATGCGGAGATGGCAAGCTGTAATCCACCCATGAGAATCAGCACAGATAACAATACTGAGATTCCGGGTCTAGCAACACTTGAATGTTCTTTAAACCGTCCCCTGCGAGCCTTGCTCTTATCGCGTACAGACTTGGAGGGAAAGAGACCAGCCAGGGCAGAACCAGCTTCAGAAGCAGAATACAAGCCGTCAGCGAGCAATGATTTGCTGTTTGCCATATAACCGACTCCCGCTTTGATCACCGCAAGTCCCATATTACCGGCAATACCGCTCCATGTGGCAGCCTGAGCAGATGGGATATGTTCTCTGGTCATGAATATTCCCCCTTAATTCTGTACATAAAGTTGCAAAACCGCGCCTGGCAGACGCGGCTTCACAATAAGATGTTTAGTTAGATTCTTTAGCTACTGTTTTTGGCTTATCCACTTGTTTACCTTTGAGCATCAGCCATAGTGGAGCGGCGATATAGATTGAAGAATATGCACCGAACAGTGTTCCGATAACCATCGCAAGCGAGAACATGCGAATGGATTCTCCACCAAATATGAACAAACAGATTGAAGCTGCAAACACGGTGAATGTTGTATTCAGGGAACGTGTCATCGTTTGAGCCAAACTGCGATTGACTACCTCGCGTAGGTCGGCTTTGGTTGTCTTTTTGGCAAAACGCAGATTCTCACGAATCCGGTCAAAGATAACGATCGTATCGTTAATCGAGAACCCAACAATGGTCAATACTGCGGTAATAAAGGTCAGATCGACTTCCAAACGGAAGATAGAGAACACACTTATTACAACAAATGCATCATGGAAGAGTGCGATAACCGCAGCCAAACCAAAGCGCCACTCAAACCGGATCGCAACATAGATCATGATCCCGATACTTGCAATGAGTACTGCGTAGATCGCGTTGCGCTCCAATTCTTTGGCCATCTCCGGATCAACGGTATTTACTTCATACGAAGCTGATGCATCCAGTTTGGCAAATTCTTCTTTGAACTTACTTTCTTGATTTTCATCCAATACGTTCGAGAAACGAACATTTACACGGTCAGCCCCCGATGTAATGGTAACATCACCCTCATCAACACCGATGCCCTTAACGATAGGTTTAATCTGCTCCGCTGTGATTGCTTTGGATACCGAGATATCCACATTCGATCCAGCACGGAAATCAACTGCATAATTCAAACCCAAAGCCAGAATGCTGATGATCCCCGTAATCGTCAGAATAATCGAGAAGATATAGGCAATCTTACTACCTTTAACATAATCAAAATTCCAATTAAAGCGCACGAATTTCACTCTCCTTCACTCCGAAGTACTTAGGCTTCTTCAACACGTTACCCCGTACAAGCAGGGTCAACAGGAAGCGGGAGAAGAAAATATTCGTGATAATACTGGTGACAATATCAAAAATCAGCACGAGTGCAAAACCTTTTACCGCACCTGTTCCCAAGAAGAACATAACAGCCGCAGCAATAATGGTTGTGATGTTGGAGTCAATGATTGTTCGGAAGGAATGCTTACCACCCGCTTTAACCGAAGACAAGATCGACTTACCACTGCGCATCTCTTCTTTAATCCGTTCGTACGTGATGATATTGGCATCCACCGCCATCCCTATACCCAGGATAAACGCCGCAATACCTGGAAGGGTAAGCACGAATTCTCCTAAATAGAAGATTGCAAGTACCAGCCACGTATGTGTGATCAAGGCAAAACTCGCGATTATACCAGGAATGCGATAAAGCCCAATCATGAACACTAGAATAATAACGGAACCAATCAATCCTGCTTTAATGGTCTGATCCAGAGAAAGCTTACCAAGTGTTGCACCAACACTTTGTGAATACTTCTCTGTAAGTTTCAGTGGCAATGCACCCAAGTTAATGGTGTCACGAAGCTGGTTTGCTTCGTCACGTGTGTAAGCACCCGAAATCTGAGCGGAACCATCTGTCAACTGTTGTCTAACGGTTGGAGCAGATAGAAGCTCATCGTCCAAATAAATCGCGAGAGGTTGTCCGATCAAACGTTTGGTAATCTCGGAAAATTTGGCTTTATCTTTCACTTGAATGTCAATCATCGGCTCATTCAATTGAGTGAACACAACTTTGGCTGCATTCTCAACAAATTCATTTCCGCGAAGCTCAATTTTGGTGTATTCGCCTTCCTTGTCGTTCTCAGCTTTACTACGGAAGGTCAAAACAGCCGGCTCTTTCATTTTGGCTCTAACTTCAGCCTCATCCGTAACCCCTGCCAACTTCAATCGAATCCGGTTGCTTCCTTCAGTGGTTACCTCCGGTTCGCTTGTTCCGAGCGCATTGGCGCGGCTTTCAAGACTTTTGGCCGTTTGCACCAAAGATGCTTTGGTGACTTGTTGACCTGCTTCGAGCGGCTCTGCTTCATATAAGATCTCGTAGCCTCCCTTTAAATCAAGGCCCAAGCGTATATTTTTGAGCAGTTCCGGGCTTGTTCCCACCATTACCCCTGTGGTGACAAGCACGACCAGAATGAAACTGATAATTCTTTTCATGCCGTTCCTAGATCCCCTTTCGTTCTCAATATTCCTATTATAGCGATGCCGTAAAAAGCAGTCAATTTTCAACAAAAAAGATCCCTTTCGTCTAGAAAGAGGACCCCCGGTATGCAGACACGGTCATAAAGTTCATAAAGCTTGTTGCTTTCAGTGACAAAATGTCGTTCACCAGCTGGTGAAGCGGTGGAATGCCCTGTTTTTCATATTTATGACTGACGCAATTCCAGACATCTTTGCTGGTGACATATTCGTAACCGACAAGCCTTAATTCCTCCGCTTTGCTACGGCAGAGCATCTCTATTGACTGTTCCAACTCCACATCATTCATTTCTTCCAACGGGGAGCCTCCCTTCGTACATCCAAGCCTTTATGCGGCATCAATATTACATGATTCGACTTCGCCTGATCATATTCCTTCTTGCTGAATATGGTTCTTTTTGTTAATCGTGTCCAAGTTGTCATGAGAAGATAAAGGACTGGCATAGGATGAAGAACAACGGCTTTGTCCCGTTTATGTTGATAGCCTGTACTTTCAACCGGGAAAGAGGGGTAATCTTGAAGAAACAGACATTTATTCAGGGGGCCATGATCCTGCTCGCGGCAGGCATAATTAATCGAATACTTGGTTTCATCCCGCGCATTGCGCTGCCACGAGTCATTGGTGCAGAAGGTGTTGGCATCTACCAATTGAGCTATCCCTTTTTTATCGTACTGGTGACATTAATTACGGGTGGTATTCCGCTCGCCGTAGCCAAGCTCGTAGCCGAAGCTGATACCGGTGCCAATCGTTATTCCCCCCAGCGAATCCTGCAAGTAAGCTTAAGCTTTACATTGACCCTGGGTGTTGTATTCATGTTTTTGTGCATCCTGTTTGCACCCTGGGTTACCAAGTACGTGCTCACAGATGAGCGGGTATACCATACGTTCGTTAGTATGAGCCCCATGATTGCCATTATCGCCGTATCTGCTGTCTACAGAGGGTATTTCCAAGGTAAGCAAAACATGATGCCTACTGCCATTTCATCCATTGTTGAAACCATCATTCGTATCGTCTGTGTCATTTGGTTTGCCTGGCTTCTCCTCCCCCACGGTATTGCCCAAGCTGCTGCTGGTGCCATGCTGGGAGCGCTCGTTGGAGAATTCGGCGGTATGCTTGTACTCTTGTGGAAGTATAACAGGCAGAAGAAAGAGTTACCGCTCGCTAACCAACAGAACATGTCCAATCTCACAGCCAAACCTTTAAACCCAATACCTTCAGTTCTGAAAGAAACGGGTACTCCACAGCCGGGATTAATCCGGCGTTTGCTTGCAATCTCTATTCCTGTTACAGCAGGCCGATTGGTTGGCTCCTTATCCTATTTGGCCGAAACCATCGTTACTGCCCAGAGTCTGGCTCTGGCAGGCATATCCAAAGGGCTCGCTACAGCACAATATGGTGCATTACAAGGTATGATTATTCCTTTGCTGCTGCTGCCGGGGGCACTAACCTCATCGCTCGCGACATCACTTGTGCCTTCACTGTCCGAAGCTTCTGCTCAGGGAGATCGCGCACTGATTCACAAAAGAATGCATCAGGCATTACGCTTGGCACTTGTGACAGGTGCTCCGTTTTCCGTGTTTATGTATGTGCTTGCCGAACCGATGTGTCTTGTTCTGTATAATGATGCATCGATCGGAAGCATGCTGAAGCTAATGGCTCCTTTTGCTTTGTTCATTTATATTCAAGCTCCTCTTCAAGCTGCACTACAAGCTCTTGACCGTCCGGGTAAAGCATTGCTGAATACGTTTATCGGTGCTGTTATCAAAATCACGTTGATTTTAACACTTGCTTCCCGGCCTGAATATGGCATCTTCGGTGCAGTCATCGCCATCTGTGTGAATTCTACTGTAGTTACCCTGTTACATGCCCAAAGCGTACGTAGCCTGCTACAGTTCCGCTTCAAAATGATGGATTGGGTCAAGACGGGTGCAGGAATGTTTATCATGGGAGCAGCGACCCTACTCGTATACGAAGAGACCGCCATGATATTGCCTTTTTGGGTGAGGATGCTTCTCGCTCCTTTTGTCGGGCTTATCGTGTATTTCATCGTCATGGGCTGGACCAAAATGATTGACTTTCATGATCTGTCCCGTGCTCCTTTGATTGGTTCATGGTTCAAGCGCCGCTCAGGCAAATGATTTTCATTTTTTATCATCTTTTGGACTGACATATATCTTCCCATTGTGGTCAATGGAGCATATAAATACATCTTTGAAATCCATAATTCCGTTCTGTTGAATTTGATTTTTCAGCCAAAATCTCGTTTTCTGGATGATCTCCAGATTCTGATCCTGGACTTTTCCATCCATGATTAAGGGGAGTGGCAGACCTTCATATTTGATATTTGGAAATCCGTCAATCTGGTTTTTTCCCGTTTTGGATTTACTGGAAGAAGAATCTTCTGAGTCAGAACCGGAAGAATTGCTTTCGTTAGAAGTATTCTCATCCTTGGGAAAAACGGTCAGCTTGCCTGTGGTCTCCAAAATAGCGAAATCAACCTCTCCGATACTGTCTACATTCTGTTCACGGAGTTGTTGTAATAGATCATCCAGATTATATCGTTGCTTCCGCATCTCATCCCGGTGAAGAACGCCTTTGGAGATCAAAACAGTAGGTTTCCCATCAATCATCAGACGAAGACGCCGACTTTTAAGGCCTATAAAGGCCATTCCGATCTGTACAATGATCAAGGTAAGCATGGGGGCAATCCCGTGAGAGAGCGGTTTATCAATATCTTCAATGACAAAAGCAGCCATTTCAGCAAGCATAATGGAGACAACAAGATCAAACATGGATAGCTTACCAATCTCACGTTTACCCATAACCCTCATTGCACAGTACACCAGAAAGTACATGAGAATGGTTCGAAAGATATGTGATCCGACATCTGGGAAGTTCACAACAGGGGTCCTCCTTCGAAACTGAGTTTTTAACAGTTAGCTGGGTAGTGCAATCCCTATTTTGACCTGAACCTTACATGCTCATGCAGAAATAATCCGTTCATTTAATGGAAAACAGTTCATAAGTCCGAAGGCTTGACCATACACTGTATTAACTTATAACTTGTACAAGGGGGTTGCTTCATGCAATTGATCCGCCGCTTGGTTTCGTTTCGAGTGTCCAATCCGATTCTGTCAGGCCTCTGTCAGGCTTTTGTATGGATGTTTATCGGGGCATTTATTCTCTCCTTGTTTCTCTGGATGAGTGGAATGCGGGAACAGGACCTCTCATTGTATACCTATGTTGTTCATGGCTTGTCATTATTGGTTGGTGGTTTTGTCGCAGGCAAACGTTCTGGTGAAAAAGGATGGTACTACGGAGGGATTACCGGAATCGTATATGGACTCCTTGTGCTGTTGATCGGATTTCTCGCGCTGGATGCTTCGTTTAATTGGAAGGATAGTTTACAACTGCTTAGCGCGTTCTTCATTTCAGCTCTCGGTGGTATGTTCGGTGTTAATACGCATCGCTCCTAGCTGACTCGTAAAGAACATCTACCTTCCCTCATAAATCAAAAAAGAGAACCGGGTCTCCAGGGAGATCCGGTTCTCTACTAGGGAATACGCCACAAACGCACCCTCGTTATTCTATGTTACAGTAACTATTCAACAGCCGTATCACGAGCTACAGCCGTGCTGATTGCATTACGGTCAAATGTAAGCTTAGTTACATCGTTTACACGCAATACAACCACATCGTCCGTAATCTCAGCGATCGTACCGTGAAGGCCACCAATCGTTACAATTTTATCGCCCTTTTTCAATTGGCTCAGCATCGAATTCCGTTGCTTTTGCTTTTTGTTCTGTGGACGAATCATCAAGAAGTAGAAAATCGCAACCATGAGTACCAAAGGTACAATCAAAGATACGATTCCACCGCCTTGCGCTCCTGCTAGAGTCATTCCCTGAAACATTCAAACTCCCCCTTATCGACTATACATACAGATATTGCTTGTTACGCCAGTTCCCTCAAAACCTCAATCAGAAACCTTTGTCATTGTCATGAAGACCATATTGATCGAAAAATTCATCCCGGAAATCAAGCAAACGATCTTCCATAATGGCTTTACGTACATTACGCATCAAATTCTGCAAGAAATGAAGATTATGGATCGTTGTCAAACGCAGGCCAAATGTTTCATCTGCTTTGATCAAATGACGCAGATAAGCTCTGGAATAGTTGCGACAAGTGTAGCAATCACATTCAGGGTCAAGTGGCCCAAAATCAGTTGCGAACTTGGCATTGCGAACTACCAGACGTCCTTGGCTGGTCATCGTTGTTCCGTTACGGGCAATCCGAGTAGGCAGAACACAATCGAACATGTCCACTCCACGAATAGATCCCTCAATCAACGCATCGGGCGAACCTACCCCCATCAAATAACGTGGTTTATTGGACGGCAACAAAGGTAACGTATAATCCAGTACACCATACATCAAATGTTTCGGTTCTCCAACACTCAGTCCACCAATAGCATACCCCGGGAAATCCATGGAAGTCAAATCTGCGGCGCTCTGACGGCGAAGATCTTCATGCATGCCTCCCTGTACGATGGCAAACAAACCTTGGTCATGCGGACGAGCGTGACTTTCGAGACAACGTTCTGCCCAGCGGCTTGTTCTTTCGAGTGATTTTTTTACATATTCATATTCAGCCGGATACGGTGGGCATTCGTCAAACGCCATCATAATATCGGAGCCAAGTGCATTCTGGATTTCCATCGCCACTTCAGGAGAAAGGAACTTCTTGTCTCCATTCAGATGAGAACGGAAGTTAACGCCTTCTTCCGTAATCTTGCGCATCTCGCTGAGAGAAAACACTTGGAATCCGCCGCTGTCCGTCAGAATTGGACGATCCCAGTTCATGAATTTGTGCAACCCGCCAGCTTCACGGATGATTTCATGTCCTGGTCTCAGAAACAGGTGATAGGTATTACTCAAAATAATCTGAGCATCCATTTCTTTCAACTCTTCAGGGCTCATTGTTTTGACAGTCGCCTGTGTACCTACAGGCATAAAGGTTGGTGTCTCAATAATACCGTGAGGTGTATGTACACGTCCCAGACGTGCACCGGATTGTTTGCAAGTTTTGATATGTTCATACGTAATTGCTGCCATTGGTTTTAATCATCCTCTAAAAGTTAATCGTTATACTAATATATCAACATGGCATCGCCGAAGCTGAAGAACCGGTATTTCTCTTGGATGGCTTCCTCATATGCCTGCATAATATGTTCCCTGCCTGCTAGTGCACTAACCAACATAACCAACGTGGATTTCGGGAGATGAAAATTCGTAAGCATCCCATCGATCACTTTGAAGGAATAGCCCGGATAGATGAAAATGCTGGTCCATCCGCTGCTCGCTTGCAGTATTCCATTTTCAAATTTGCTGCCTACCGTTTCCAAAGTCCGACAGCTCGTTGTCCCAACCGCAAAAACACGGTGTCCATTCGTTTTAGTCTGGTTAATCAGATCTGCCGTTTCTTGTGACAAGGAGTAATACTCCTCATGCATAACATGATCTTCAACAACGTCAACCGACATTGGTCTGAATGTTCCCAGTCCTACATGAAGCGTGATGAAGGCCACATTAACACCTTTGGCACGAATCTGATCCAACAATTCATCCGTAAAGTGCAGTCCCGCTGTAGGTGCAGCCGCCGATCCTTCATGCTTGGCGTACACGGTCTGATACCGTTCGCGGTCATCCAATGTCTCCTTGATATAAGGTGGCAACGGCATCTCACCCAGACGGTCCAAAATCTCTTGGAAGATTCCATCATACGTAAACGTAAGTGTACGTGCCCCCATCTCGCCCTCTTCTTCAATGATTGCCTTGAGTTCATCACTAAATACGATGACTGAACCGGCTTTCAGCTTTTTACCCGGCTTAACCAGTGCTTCCCACTTGTCGCCTTCCACATTTTTGAGCAATAATACTTCCGCTTTTGCTCCGGTATCTTCTTTTGTACCGAATAGACGGGCTGGTAGAACACGTGTATCATTCAGGATCAATGTATCTCCGGGATTCAGAAAATCGATAATATCAGGAAACGTTTGATGATTAATCTCACCACTATCTTTGTTCAAGGTAAGCAAACGGGATGCCGTGCGATCAAGCAACGGCGTCTGTGCTATCAATTGCTCTGGTAATTCAAAATCATATAAGTTCACATTCATTTAGTTTCATTCCTTAACAATAGTCGCATTTTGATAATAGTGTTTCAATATTGTCTGGTAATCATACCCTTCATCTGCCATGCCTTTGGCTCCCCATTGGGACAAGCCCAATCCGTGGCCATTGCCCTGACCGATGAACATGAAGGTCTGACCCTGCGTTACCGCTCTCGCTTGACCATCACCACTCATAACTACAAGTGCATTACCGGATGATGTTCCTGTGCCAGAAGAAGACAATACAGAGGCACCATTTGAGCCGGTTTTACTGGCTGTTTTGCCGTCAGCGCCTAATACAGTATAACTTCCGGTCCCTGCAATATCAAATAGAGTGCTCGGTAATCCACCGAGCGCAGAGCGGTATGTATCGGCATATTTCACCGTCATAGCCTGTCCGTTGGCAGTGACTTCAAGTGTTCTTCCGGAAGGTCCACGCTTGGTCACTTCCAAGGTTGAGATTGAAGCAGGAACAGAAGATGTTGTTTTACCCTGAAGGGATTTAACCAACTGGGCAGACGTGAAAGGTCCTCTCACCCAAGCATAATCGTTGGATTGAGCCACTTTTGCCAACACAACAGCTTCGTTGCCTGGATTCATTTTAGCTACAGGTTCAACGGTGGATTGAACTAACGGAACGGCACGCACATTGGTATTCTGAGCCGTTACCGTCACTTTTGCCAGTCCCGCATTGGTCTTGGTCGTTAATTCTTTGATGTTATCCTCACGAATGTACCCGCTAACGCCTGTACCCAGCAGCACATGGTACCACGTATGTAATCCTGCCTGGGCTGATGTATCTCCTGAGCTAACCACATTGGTGAACACACCTGCTCCGCCGTTCCATACCTCAGAAGGATGAGCGGTCTGGCCACCAGCATTGGAGGAGAATACAGCTTCGATGATTTTCCCACCGCTCTTGACCACTTCTCCAGCAGTTGCATCCACTGCACTGGTTACTTTATCGTTCTCCGAACCAATCCCGTTGTAGGCTTGGCTGAGCGTTGTATCCACGACATTCGCAATTTTGAAACGTTCACCCTGTTGAAGCGCGTAGGATCGAGCAGCTACGGCTTGAACTTTCAGAGCTTCAGCAGGCCAGGAGGAATACACCTCTGCCCCTACGACAGAGTACAGGTATTGCTCCAGTGGAACGACGTTGACCAACGCCAGATCACCACTTACGATGCTGATTTCCATATCTCCACGATACGTTCGCTGGGAACGTTCCACTACTTTGATACCATTGCCATTCCCTTGTACCAATGCTTTGGATTCAGTACCTGCAATGGTGTAATGCGGAGCTGTTTTGAGTGCATCCGTACTTAATCCTGCATCCTGGCGGATGATGAGCCCTGCACTATTGTTGACAGGTGAAAGGCTTACCCCTGGAGCTTTGGCTTCCACACTGTTCTTCAATGCGGTTAATTCCGCATCCGTTGAAGCTTCACCCACCCATACCGCGTATGCTTGGCTTCCCCCACTCAGTTGAAGGACTGGATTGACAATACTAACTCCTGCTGATAAAAGGTTGGCTTGTGCTGCCTCTGCTTCCTGAATCGAACCATAGGTTCCAGCAGACAGGCGTTTACTTCCCGTTACAGCTGGCTTTTGACCAGCCAATTGAGCTGCTGCTACCTTTTGTACCCGTGTAACAGCTTGTCCAGCAAGTGCCTCCGTTGCATAGTTGCCTGTGTAGAGCTGATAAATGGCATTTCCATTCACAGACGTTGTAAACAGCAAAGGTTTATCCGCTGTTGCTTGCAACAATTTTGCTGCTGCAGATGCTGCCTTGAAATCCGCTGTTTCCAACACTTTCACTCGGAATCCATCTGCACTGAAACGGACTTGCCCTGCCGGAAGGCTTACATTTGCGCCACTCTCCGATTGGATGCTCCATTGTCCCGTCGATTCAAGCGTAATGAGTGGTGTAGTTGATTTATACGTACTACCCAGATTTGCAAACATGGCTACCCGGATCGTCTGTCCATCATTTCCTGCTGCATACGCAGGCACTTGCAGACAACCCACTGTCAAAAGAGCTGCCGCCAGTACCTTCAATCGACGACTCCACTTCTTCGTTCGTATTGCTTTTCCCACAATCAGACTCCTCTCCGTGCATTTCTTTCATTTTATATCGGATTAACACGTGATTATTTCAATGTTTATTGTGAACGTTCAAATGAGCATGTTCAACAGATTCGATTATTTCCCATCTCTTGGTGGAACAGGAAGACCCAAATGATGATAGGCGAGATCTGTTACGATCCTGCCCCTTGGTGTACGCTGAATCATACCAATCTGAAGCAGATACGGCTCATAGACATCCTCGATCGTCTGACTTTCTTCACCGATTGTAGCAGCAATTGTATCCAATCCTACGGGACCTCCCCGGAAGCTGTTGATCATCGATTTGAGCATCTTATGGTCAATGTCATCCAGGCCACGTGGATCAATCTGGAGACGTTGCAGCGCTTCTTCCGCCAGTGTCTGCGTTATAATCCCATCACCACGTACCTGTGCAAAGTCGCGTACTCGTTTTAACAAACGGTTGGCGATCCTTGGTGTCCCACGTGAGCGCAATGCAATCTCTTGCGCAGCATCTCCCACAATCTCTACACCCAAAATTTCGGTAGAGCGTGAGACGATATAAGCCAACTCATCAACCGTATAGAATTCCAAGCGACTTATAACACCAAATCGATCTCGAAGTGGAGCAGACAGCAATCCAGCACGCGTTGTAGCCCCAATCAGAGTGAATGGTGGCAGATCCAGCCGAACGGAACGTGCACTTGGACCTTTACCAATCATAATATCCAATGCCGAATCTTCCATAGCAGGGTACATGACTTCTTCAACCGTACGATGCAAACGATGAATCTCATCAATAAACAGGACATCGCCTTCCTGCAGATTGGTTAACAATGCTGCAAGATCACCCGGGCGTTCAATGGCCGGGCCTGACGTAGTTCGTAAATTAACGCCCAATTCGTTGGCAATAATGTTGGCAAGTGTTGTTTTACCCAGTCCGGGTGGTCCATATAACAAAACGTGATCCAATGCCTCATTACGGAATTTAGCAGCTTCAATATATATCTTTAAATTTTCCTTCACCTGATTCTGCCCGATATACTCATTCAGATACCGGGGACGAAGACTCAACTCAACATTTTGGTCCTCCATCATCAGGTTCGCTGAAATAATCCGGTCATCCATGTTCATCCCTACCTTTTTTTGCAGGCTACAGCTATATTATAATATGCAATTTGTATTATCCCGTAAACAGCATTTGCAGCGCCTTTTTCATCAACACATCAACGGAATCTGCTGTAGTAACATCCTTTTTCAATTTGAGCCATACTTTATCAAGCTCACTGTCAGTATACCCAAGTGCCTTGAGACCTTCACGTGCCTCATCCCAGGCTGAACCACTTCCCGACTCTTCCGATGGAGGAGCGAACAACCCTGTTGCATACGCTGCCGCGCCAAAACTATCCAGCTTATCCTTGAGATCCAGAATCATGCGTTGTGCAGTCTTCTTGCCGATGCCTGGCAATTTGGTCAAGAACGTAAGATTCTCCTGATAAATCGCCGTAACCACATGTTCTGGTGTACCTCCAGCGAGTATGCCCAGAGCAACTTTTGGACCAATACCGGATACTTCAATCAGTTTACGGAACAAACGCTGCTCATCCCGTGTAACAAATCCAAACAGCAACATCGCATCCTCACGCACATGATGGTGAGTGTACACGGTAATTTCGCCTTCTTGCTTCGCAAACGCAAATGGATTTGGACAGAATACGCGATACCCTACACCATGAACATCCAGCACAATATAATCATTCTCTACATGAATGAACTGTCCTCTTAGAAAATCAATCATTTTCGCAATACCTCATTCAACTTGGAATTTAATGTATAAGAGTGTGCATGGCACACGGCTACAGCCAATGCATCCGCTACGTCATCTGGTTTAGGAATGACCTGAAGACGCAAAAACATTTTGACCATCTCCTGTACTTGCTTCTTCTCTGCTTTACCGTACCCCACAACAGCCTGCTTGATCTGCATTGGCGTATACTCTGCAATAGGCAAACCCTTCTGTGCGGCAGCGAGTACCATAACGCCTCTCGCCTGACTGACAGACATTGCTGTTGTAACGTTCCGATTGAAAAAAAGTTTCTCCAGCGCTACTGCGTCCGGTTTGTATTTATCAATCAATTGCACCATACCTTCATATACATGAAGCAACCGTTCCTCTTCAGGGGTATGAGCTTCCGTCTGAATACATCCATATTGTACGGGTACCACCTTACTGCCGATTTTATCCACAAAACCAAAACCAACAATCGCAATCCCCGGGTCAATTCCCAAAAAACGCAAAACCATCTCTCCCTCACAAAAGCGAACATATGTATCGTTCATTTCATTATAACAAAAGATAGACCCTGCGGCAGGAAAAACTTTGTCTAACTGATTACTCGTCTTTATTCGCGGATTTTTTACATGTTTATTCGTATTTTCATGTATTTCAGTTCAAACGACAAAAAGGACATCTCTTCGATGTCCTTCACCACATTCCACGTATTTTAGATTCAATCGCTTGGTTACGTAAACCACCAATGTTATTGCTATTGCCAGCATCGTTTCAGTACTTCACAATTTTAATACCGTAGGTGAAGACGTTTGGATTACCCGCCATTACGGATTAAATGATGGTCTTCATCCACGGCATAGTCACTGAACGTAGAGATTACGCTATCATATTCATCCTTGTCCTGAATCCGAATACCCTGCTGCAATTGCTCGAGCACCCCTTCAGGCAAAGAACTTTCCAACGTCCCAACATCCAATTGAAAGAATGTACGAATAACCTTCTCTTCTGCAGGCTTACCCTCGTACAAATTAAGGTTCCCTACAGCATCTATGCTGATATAAGCCTGCTGTTTACAAAGCGGTGAAAGGTCATCTACACGTTGCTTCAGATGCAACTCATCTGATGTTCCAACGGTAGCATCCCATTCCGGATGTTGAGCCAGCAGCATCTTCAACTGTGGTCTAGCCATCTTGCCTAACTGCTCTGTTTCCACTCCACAGATGTACTTTGTCTCCAAAACCACACTTGTTAAATGATCCGGATCAGAATCAAGTTGCTCTACTAACGCCTGAATCTCCTGTTCTGATCTTGTTTCCTGCGTAACAGGGCCCATCACACTGGTTGCCTCACTAAAATTAGTTGTCAGCAAACGCTCTATCGCCGATGAGATAGACAACCCGCTGTAAGCCAATATCGTAACTGCAAGCAGAGCCGCCGTCATCCATACTGTTCGTTTCCACCTTCGCCAGCGTCTCTTGAATTGTTTTCTGAAGTTAAACGTGTTCACATGAACCCCTTCTATCACTTTTTAAACCTATTGTGACCTAAAGATTGAGGCTTTATGCACAATTAACTTGTAGTCTGAAGAAGGAACACACATGTGTTAGCTTAGAGAATTTGTCATAGTTAATATCGAACCTGCATTTATAGAATTTTATATAGATAAATATAAAAAAACACTATCTATAATTAGATAGTGTTTTTAGAGATCGGGATGACACGATTTGAACATGCGACCCCCTGGTCCCAAACCAGGTGCTCTACCAAGCTGAGCTACATCCCGTTATATATACCGGCGAGAGGACTCGAACCTCCACGGTTTCCCACTCGATTTTGAGTCGAGCGCGTCTGCCATTCCGCCACGCCGGCAAATTTGAAGTTATAATGGCGCGCCCTGAGAGATTCGAACTCCCGGCCTTTTGATTCGTAGTCAAACGCTCTATCCAGCTGAGCTAAGGGCGCAAATATTGGAGCGGAAGACGGGAATCGAACCCGCGACCCTCGCCTTGGCAAGGCGATGCTCTACCGCTGAGCCACTTCCGCACACGGTATTATTAATATAAAAAATGGCGGAACCGACGGGATTCGAACCCGCGATCTCCTGCGTGACAGGCAGGCATGTTAGGCCAACTACACCACGGTTCCAGATCACTTTCTCAAAGGAAAGTATAATTGCGGGGGCAGGATTTGAACCTGCGGCCTTCGGGTTATGAGCCCGACGAGCTACCGGGCTGCTCCACCCCGCGTCGTTATAAAGTTTATATGGTGGAGGCTGAGGGGATCGAACCCCCGACCCTCTGCTTGTAAGGCAGATGCTCTCCCAGCTGAGCTAAGCCTCCAACTATATGACCCGTAGGGGATTCGAACCCCTGTTACCTCCGTGAAAGGGAGGTGTCTTAACCCCTTGACCAACGGGCCTTAATGGCTCCCCGAACAGGGCTCGAACCTGTGACAACTCGATTAACAGTCGAGTGCTCTACCAACTGAGCTATCAGGGAATATATGCATTTGCAGTGCAAATGCAATTCATCGTACAACATCAACATGCAGAGCCTGTTTTCTATGTATGATGAAAGAGTTCGCTTGGCGGCGTCCTACTCTCCCAGGACCCTGCGGTCCAAGTACCATCGGCGCTAGAGGGCTTAACGGTCGTGTTCGGGATGGGTACGTGTGGAACCCCTCCGCCATCGCCACCAAACGCGTAGCTTACATTTCAGAGTTGTTCTCTGAAAACTAGATTCGAAACGAAACATGCGAATTACAACTTGCTATTGGATAAGCCCTCGACCGATTAGTACTGGTCAGCTCCATGCATTGCTGCACTTCCACCCCCAGCCTATCTACCTCGTCGTCTTCAAGGGGTCTTACATACTGGGAAATCTCATCTTGAGGGGGGCTTCACGCTTAGATGCTTTCAGCGTTTATCCCGTCCGTACATAGCTACCCAGCGGTGCTCCTGGCGGAACAACTGGTACACCAGCGGTACGTCCATCCCGGTCCTCTCGTACTAAGGACAGCTCCTCTCAAATTTCCTACGCCCACGACAGATAGGGACCGAACTGTCTCACGACGTTCTGAACCCAGCTCGCGTACCGCTTTAATGGGCGAACAGCCCAACCCTTGGGACCTACTTCAGCCCCAGGATGCGATGAGCCGACATCGAGGTGCCAAACCTCCCCGTCGATGTGGACTCTTGGGGGAGATAAGCCTGTTATCCCCAGGGTAGCTTTTATCCGTTGAGCGATGGCCCTTCCATGCGGTACCACCGGATCACTAAGCCCGACTTTCGTCCCTGCTCGACTTGTAGGTCTCGCAGTCAAGCTCCCTTATGCCTTTGCACTCTTCGAATGATTTCCAACCATTCTGAGGGAACCTTTGGGCGCCTCCGTTACTCTTTAGGAGGCGACCGCCCCAGTCAAACTGCCCACCTGACACTGTCCCCGCACCGGATTACGGTACCAGGTTAGAACCTAGATACGATCAGGGTGGTATCCCAACGTTGCCTCCACGCAAGCTGGCGCTCACGTTTCAAAGGCTCCCACCTATCCTGTACAGATCGTACCCAAATTCAATATCAAGCTGCAGTAAAGCTCCATGGGGTCTTTCCGTCTTGTCGCGGGTAACCTGCATCTTCACAGGTATTAAAATTTCACCGGATCTCTCGTTGAGACAGCGCCCAAGTCGTTACGCCATTCGTGCGGGTCAGAATTTACCTGACAAGGAATTTCGCTACCTTAGGACCGTTATAGTTACGGCCGCCGTTTACTGGGGCTTCGGTTCACAGCTTCGGATTGCTCCTAACCACTCCCCTTAACCTTCCAGCACCGGGCAGGCGTCAGCCCGTATACTTCGCCTTACGGCTTCGCACAGACCTGTGTTTTTGCTAAACAGTCGCTTGGGCCTTTTCACTGCGGCCCCCTCGTGCTATTCACACTACCGGGGCACCCCTTCTCCCGAAGTTACGGGGTCATTTTGCCGAGTTCCTTAACGAGAGTTCTTCCGCGCGCCTTAGAATACTCTTCTCGCCTACCTGTGTCGGTTTGCGGTACGGGCACCATCACCTGGCTAGAGGCTTTTCTTGGCAGTGTGAGATCATGACCTTCGCTACTATAATTTTCGCTCCCCATCACAGCTCAGCCTTACAATGTGCGGATTTGCCTACACATCAGCCTCACTGCTTAGACGGACATCCATCAGTCCGCGTCACTACCCTACTGCGTCCCCCCATTGCTCATAACGGCTTACGGTGGTACAGGAATTTCGACCTGTTGTCCTTCGACTACGCCTTTCGGCCTCGCCTTAGGTCCCGACTTACCCTGAGCGGACGAGCCTTCCTCAGGAACCCTTAGGCTTTCGGCGGATCAGATTCTCACTGATCTTTTCGTTACTCATACCGGCATTCTCACTTGTATAATGTCCAGCGCTCCTTACGGTACACCTTCAACCCTTATACAACGCTCCCCTACCCCTGATGCAAAGCATCAAGCCATAGCTTCGGTGGTGTGTTTAGCCCCGTTACATTTTCGGCGCAGAGTCACTCGACCAGTGAGCTATTACGCACTCTTTCAATGATGGCTGCTTCTAAGCCAACATCCTGGTTGTCTGTGCAACTCCACATCCTTTCCCACTTAACACACACTTGGGGACCTTAGCTGATGGTCTGGGCTGTTTCCCTTTTGACAATGGATCTTAGCACTCACTGTCTGACTCCCGGAAGTAAGTCTATGGCATTCGGAGTTTGACTGAGCTTGGTAACCCTTGCGGGCCCCGCACCCAATCAGTGCTCTACCTCCACGACTCTGTTTTCCGAGGCTAGCCCTAAAGCTATTTCGGGGAGAACCAGCTATCTCCGAGTTCGATTGGAATTTCTCCGCTACCCCCACCTCATCCCCGCATTTTTCAACATGCGTGGGTTCGGGCCTCCAGTGCGTGTTACCGCACCTTCACCCTGGACAGGGGTAGATCACCCGGTTTCGGGTCTACGTCCACGTACTCATTCGCCCTATTCAGACTCGCTTTCGCTGCGGCTCCGGCTCTTCACCTTAACCTTGCACGGGAACGTAACTCGCCGGTTCATTCTACAAAAGGCACGCCATCACCCCTAAAACGGGCTCTGACTTTTTGTAAGCACACGGTTTCAGGTTCTATTTCACTCCCCTTCCGGGGTGCTTTTCACCTTTCCCTCACGGTACTGCTTCACTATCGGTCGCTAGGAAGTATTTAGCCTTGGCAGATGGTCCTGCCGGATTCATACGGGGTTTCACGTGCCCCGCACTACTCGGGATCCGTCTCGGAGGGAACCAACTTTCAACTACAGGGCTTTTACCTTCTTTGGCGGGCCTTTCCAGACCTCTTCGCTTAACCGGTTCCTTTGTAACTCCATGTGAGACGTCCCACAACCCCAAAGAGCAAGCTCTCTGGTTTGGGCTTCTCCGCGTTCGCTCGCCGCTACTGACGGAATCACTATTGTTTTCTCTTCCTCAGGGTACTTAGATGTTTCAGTTCCCCTGGTATGCCTCTGCATAACCTATGTATTCAGTTATGAGTAACTGGAAATTACCCCAGCTGGGTTTCCCCATTCGGACACCCCCGGATCAAAGCTTGCTTACAGCTCCCCGAGGCAGTTTCGTTGTTCGCCACGTCCTTCATCGGCTCCTAGCGCCTAGGCATCCTCCGTGTGCTCTTAGTAGCTTAACCATTTTGTTCCGGTTTCGGTCGCTCGCTTCCCTTGTTTTGCTTGCGCAAAGCCAAAAGTCGCTCTCACCCGATACCATCACAAAAGCAATTTAACTACCTTTATACACTTGACTTGTTTGCACAAGTTCAGCTTAAAGGAATGTTCTAATTCGCGTTTGTTTCGTTTCGATATCTAGTTTTCAAAGAACAAGCTCCATGCAAAAGCAAGCTGTTTTGAGAGTTTGAGCTCTCAAAACCGAACAACGAGTGAGTGTTTTGCAGCTAAGCTGCATATTTGAATGTTTCCGTTGCAGGAAACGATTCTCCATAGAAAGGAGGTGATCCAGCCGCACCTTCCGATACGGCTACCTTGTTACGACTTCACCCCAATCATCTATCCCACCTTCGGCGGCTGGCTCCTTGCGGTTACCCCACCGACTTCGGGTGTTATAAACTCTCGTGGTGTGACGGGCGGTGTGTACAAGACCCGGGAACGTATTCACCGCGGCATGCTGATCCGCGATTACTAGCAATTCCGACTTCATGCAGGCGAGTTGCAGCCTGCAATCCGAACTGAGACCGGCTTTGTTGGGATTGGCTCCATCTCGCGATTTCGCAGCCCGTTGTACCGGCCATTGTAGTACGTGTGTAGCCCAGGTCATAAGGGGCATGATGATTTGACGTCATCCCCACCTTCCTCCGGTTTGTCACCGGCAGTCTATCTAGAGTGCCCACCCGAAGTGCTGGCAACTAAATATAAGGGTTGCGCTCGTTGCGGGACTTAACCCAACATCTCACGACACGAGCTGACGACAACCATGCACCACCTGTCTCCTCTGTCCCGAAGGAAAGATACATCTCTGCATCGATCAGAGGGATGTCAAGACCTGGTAAGGTTCTTCGCGTTGCTTCGAATTAAACCACATACTCCACTGCTTGTGCGGGTCCCCGTCAATTCCTTTGAGTTTCAGTCTTGCGACCGTACTCCCCAGGCGGAGTGCTTAATGTGTTAACTTCGGCACCAAGGGTATCGAAACCCCTAACACCTAGCACTCATCGTTTACGGCGTGGACTACCAGGGTATCTAATCCTGTTTGCTCCCCACGCTTTCGCGCCTCAGCGTCAGTTACAGCCCAGAGAGTCGCCTTCGCCACTGGTGTTCCTCCACATATCTACGCATTTCACCGCTACACGTGGAATTCCACTCTCCTCTTCTGCACTCAAGTCACCCAGTTTCCAGTGCGATCCGGGGTTGAGCCCCGGGATTAAACACCAGACTTAAATGACCGCCTGCGCGCGCTTTACGCCCAATAATTCCGGACAACGCTTGCCCCCTACGTATTACCGCGGCTGCTGGCACGTAGTTAGCCGGGGCTTTCTTCTCAGGTACCGTCACCTTGAGAGCAGTTACTCTCCCAAGCGTTCTTCCCTGGCAACAGAGCTTTACGATCCGAAAACCTTCATCACTCACGCGGCATTGCTCCGTCAGGCTTTCGCCCATTGCGGAAGATTCCCTACTGCTGCCTCCCGTAGGAGTCTGGGCCGTGTCTCAGTCCCAGTGTGGCCGATCACCCTCTCAGGTCGGCTACGCATCGTCGCCTTGGTGAGCCGTTACCTCACCAACTAGCTAATGCGCCGCAGGCCCATCCCCAAGTGACAGATTGCTCCGTCTTTCCAGTTCTCTTCAGGCGAAGAAAACAATTATTCGGTATTAGCTACCGTTTCCGGTAGTTGTCCCAAACTTGAGGGCAGGTTGCCTACGTGTTACTCACCCGTCCGCCGCTAACTATCAGAGAAGCAAGCTTCTCTTCAAGTCCGCTCGACTTGCATGTATTAGGCATGCCGCCAGCGTTCGTCCTGAGCCAGGATCAAACTCTCCAATAAAGTATTGAAAAGAGCGATAAGCTCATTTTGAATCTGACGAGATTAAAAATCTCATTTGTGCTCCAGTCGATTCAAGCCAAGGCTTGTCTCAAACTTTTGCGTTCATTCTGCAAGCAGAATGTTTACTCACTCGTTGTTCAGTTTTCAAAGATCAAACTTATTTCATTATCTCTTGTGTTTCCCGTGTCAGCACTGTGTTTCAGCGGCGACTTAAATAATATATCATACGGCTGAATGTAATGCAACAGTTTTTTTCATTTCTTTTCTTTAGTAGTTTTACATTAGCTAGAGCTATCATATCCGTACCCTATCTTGTCCTATCATATTAGGTCATGCTCATAGGGTACAAATATTTTAACACATTTATGAAAGGGTTTACAATAACTTCTTAATAAAATGCTTTCTATTATTTCCTGAGCAACTATATCTCCGTTATGTGCAACTCAATGTTCACTCAAGTAAGCGGGAAGCCAGCTCTCTATTACAGAGCTGGCTTCCCGCTTATATAACAGGTCCCTCACTTATTCATCAATCACAATCCTCAGGTTAGTTTTGTATCCATGGATTACGACGCTTTTTATCGGATTTCCGTTGGTTGGAAGTAGCTGCACCCTCTCTGGATGTTTTCCCGGACACGGATACCTTGGATTTATTCTTCAGAGGAGCCTTGCTTGTTCTGCGTTTTGCAGCGGCCGGCTTATTCCCTGCTTGCTTAGACTTCCCTTCCGAATCTGATCCAACCTCTTCAATTGCTACCTGACTTAAGTTAGCGTCTTCACGCCCCCCTTTTTTGCCACCCTTCCCTTGCCCCTGAGGAGGATACATTTCACCAAATGCTCCAAGCGGGGACGGGGGAACCATGTTCTGAGTAGGGTACGGATTCTGATAAGCATACTCAATAGGCTGGTTTGGCATCGTTGATGTGGACATTTCAGGCGGCATACCGTACGAAGGACCATACATATTCCAAGCCGGATCCTGATAACCATGAGAAGGATAAGTATACTGAGGCATATGTGTATGTGAGCCACATCCGCATGGAGGGTACGGAAGCATTGAGTATGGAGATATGAAAGGCGGCTGATGATTCATATGACTAGGTGCTGCATATGTTGGGAATGGACTATTCACTTCGCCAGCTGGCGCAATCGGAAATGAGTTGTTTTGCATGTCTGCGGACAGATTCGGCATAACGTTATTGTGGTTATAACCCTGCTCCGCGCCAGTCCACGGACTGTTAGGCAGATCACTGCCACTATAAGGACTAACTTCCGGAATCCCTGGAAACGCCGCATTGTTACTCGCTCCTGCCGTGTACATGTCTTGCTGAGCACCATACACCTCTTGTACAGAAACCGGGATTTGAACATAAGGGTGCTCGGCTGGCGCATGATGCAACTTATTACCACAACCACAAGGTTTTTTCGTTGCTGGTGCAACCTCAGTTGGAGACTTTGTATTAGGCATTACAGGCAAAGGCATAATTTCAGGCGAAAGATTAGGCATTGTGTATTTCTTGGATTCTGCTACCGGTTTTACATAAACTTCGGGTTTAACCTCTTCTTTTTTGTGCGTTTCCTTTTCGGGTTTCACTTCAGGAAGCTCCGGTAACTGCGGCAGTACCTCCAGTTCAGGCTTCACATTCGGCTTCTCCGTATTGGCTGGTGGTGGAGCAGGCACCGGGACAGGAACAGGAACCTCTGCTACCGGAGCAGGGGGAGTTGGCGCTACTGGAGCCGGTGGTTCCGGTTCTTTGACTCCCGTGTATTCCTTACCCTCAGGTGACAACTTTTCATGAGCAGCAATATTACTGGCACCCGAATTAGATGTGGTGTTTCCTTGTGCGTGCATAGATGGAATATAAACTGTCTCCCCCACCAGCAGAGCGTTCGGATTTTTCAACTGTGGATTGGCATTGACCATGTCTTTTAAAGGAACTCCCCAGGCTTGTGCCAACTTCCATAACGAATCTCCTTGTTGCACCTTGTGACTGTGGAGCACACCCTCCGGTTTCGGTGTTACTGGCTCTGCAGGGATTTTGACCTTCATGCCAATATCCAGCTTGTCGGGATTTGTGATTTGCGGATTAGCCGCGATCAATTTGTCCAGCGCTACATTGTATTTTTGGGACAGCAGATATAATGTGTCGCCTTTTTTCACCATGTGTATTTTCACAGGGAACTAACCTCCTAGACGTCATACTTGGGCAGTACATTCGCCCATACCGTTACTACATCCTATGCAGAAACCGGGCTAATGACATCAACTAAACAAAAAAAATCCTCCTGTCTCTAAAATCCCCATACGCCAGGTATGCAAAATTTTATCGGACAAGGAGGATTCCTGTTCCCTATGTTATGCAGTTCTAACTTAAGATTCCCACACTTTATATCCATCTTTGTCAACAATCTGACGGAATGCTTCCAGCAGTCTCAGCGTTACCGGACCTGCTACTCCCGTGCCAATTGTTCTTCCATCGACTTCATATGCAGCGATAACTTCTGCAGCTGTCCCGGTGAAAAAGACTTCGTCTGCGATATACACATCATGCAGGGTGAATGGCACTTCTTTTAATTCAAGCTCCAGTTCGCCACATAGATCGATAATCGCTTGACGTGTAATCCCTTCAAGTGCTCCGAGATAACAAGGCGGCGTGTACACTACACCATTTTTGATGATGAAGATGTTATCACTTGAACCCTCAGTTACGTAACCTTGGGAATTCAGCATAATTGCTTCACCAGCACCTGAATAGTTAGACTGGATTTTAACCAGGATGTTATTCAGATAGTTTAACGATTTAATTTTTGGATTCAATGCGTCTGGAATGTTCCGGCGTTGGGATACCGACACGGCTTTCAATCCAGTAAGATACGCTTCCTCCGGATAGATCGCCAATTGCTCCACGATGATGATTACGGATGCCTTAGGGCAACGTAACGGGTCCAACCCCAGATTACCAGGGCCACGCGATACAATAAGACGAATATAACCATTACGCATATCATTGCGGCGCACCGTTTCAGCCATGACTTCCAGCATCTCATCAATGGACAGCGGAATGTTCAAACTAATGGATTTTGCCGAATCATACAAACGATCCAAGTGGGCCTTACATCTGAAAATATTTCCGTTATAGATCCGAATACCTTCGAAAATTCCATCTCCATACAAAAATCCATGATCATATACCGAAACGGTTGCGTTCTCCTTGGTCACATACTGACCATCCAAATAGATCCATTGTTCTGCCACTGATGACTGCACCTCCATAAAATATCCATTCCCTGTACTCCGAAACGTTATTAACCCGTCCATTGTACACCAAATGACAAGCCATTACTCGCTCATTCTACCCCGACTTATGACAACCTTCTAACATTCCCAAACACCATCAGGTCAATTATCTCGAAGGATATGTATAACAAGGATAGCTACCCAGAACGCGCACCTGACAATTCAATGCTTCAATTTCCGCCATGGCTGCGGTAAGCAATACCGAATCGACCGTTTCCACAACATCAATGTAAAAATAGTAACTGCCCAATCGTTTCTTCGTTGGACGAGATTCGAGACGGGTCAAGTTCAGCTTCCGCCATGCAAAAGCCGACAATACCTGATGCAATGCACCCGGTGCATCTTCTGGCAACGTCACCAGCAAGCTGGTTTTTACATGATCCGGTTCACGTGGAATGTTCACAGGTTCATGGCCAATGAGCACAAAACGAGTGTAGTTGTTGTCATGATCTGTAACCCGTTCAGCCATAATGTCCAGACCATGCTTCTGAGCAGCAAGTTTGGTACCAATCGCTACCCAGCCCTTACCTGGATTTTTTTTCACAATTTCTACAGCTTCGGCTGTACTGTTCACACCTTCAAGATCCGCCCCGGGTGAATGCAACCGAATAAAATTCTGACACTGCGGAATAGCCACAGGGTGAGACATGATCTTGGTAATTTTACTAAAATCATACTCGCCGCTCTCCGTCTTAAATTCCGAGCCATGTCCAATGACATTCTGGATGGATGGGTATACCCACTCCGCTTGCATCGGAATGTCCACTTCATTTACAAGCCAGTCCATATGAAGACTAACGGAACCCTCAATGGTATTTTCAATCGGAATGACGCTGTATTGTGCATTCCCGCTATCCGTTGCTCTAAACACATCCGAAATCAGCTTGGAATGAAGCAAATCTAATGGTTCCCCGTTGAAAAGGAAATCAATTGCCTCATGAGAGACTGAGCCTTCAGGTAATACTGCAATTCGTTTCATGCATTAACTTCCCCTTTGATTCTGTCCAGAAAAGGACGTTCGTCTTGATCAGGCAGCACGGTTACACCGTCCAAATCCGGATCGAGCCACAGTGCAGAAGCAGATATGCCCTCCCGCTCCATAGTGTCCAGCAAATATTGTTCCAATCCCGCTTTCCGGGTGTCATGACGATCTACCAAAGTCAATACGGTCGGGCCAGCTCCGCTCAAGGCAGCTCCCAACGCTCCATGATCAACAGCATGTTCCAATATCTCAGCCATGCCTGGCACCAATGATGCCCGATATGGTTGGTGAATTCGATCTGACATCGCCTTCTGAATCATATCCAGTCGTCCACTCGCCAAAGCGGCAACGAGCAGTGAAGATCTGCTAATGTTATACACCACATCAGACATGCCAAATTGCTCTGGAATTACATTCCTTGCTTTTGAAGTAGACAGCTGGAATTCAGGTACAATAACCAAAGCCTGCAGATCCTGGTGTGGTTCAATACGTATATGATCTACCTGTTGACCATTCCATACAGCCGTAATAATACCGCCATACAGAGATGCTCCCACATTATCAGGATGCTTCTCGAGGGATGTGGCCATATCCAGAAGCTTCGCATCGGATAAAGGAGAACCAATTAATGCATTCGCTGCTGCCAATGCACCAACGATGGCTGATGCACTGCTCCCGAGTCCCCGCGTAAGCGGAATATCGGAATACATGGAAATCTCCAATTCAGGGATGGATACCCCAGCTTCATTGAATACCATCTGTGCCACTTCGTAAATCAAATTCGATTTATCTGTTGGCAGGCCTGTCAAATGATTGCCGTGAAGATGAAATGACGTCTGCTCGGCAGGTTTCATTTCCAACCAGGCATACAAAGACAATGCCATGCCCAGGGTATCAAACCCCGGACCGAGATTGGCTGTGCTTGCAGGTATTTTTACGGTTACCTTTTCACGCAAACTCATACAGATTGCTGCTCCAGTTGTGCAATAGCCGCCATTACTGCTTCTTCCGTATCTTCAACAACAAGTGGCTCAGTCGCTACTGTTTTGATCGCAATATTAGGATCTTTCAGGCCATTACCTGTCAGTACACAAACGACAGTCTCTCCGCCTTTAAAGTACCCTTCACTCTTCAGTTTGTATACACCGGCAAGGGAAGCCGCAGAAGCAGGTTCAGCAAAAATCCCTTCCCGAGAAGCAAGTGTACGATACGCTGTCAGAATTTGTTCATCCGTTACATAGTTGATCTGTCCACCAGATTCCTCAGCTGCAGCTACCGCCGTTTTCCAGCTCGCCGGATTACCGATTCGAATTGCTGTTGCTACCGTTTCAGGTTCAAGGATCGGCTCACCTTTGACAATGGCCATCGCACCTTCTGCTTCGAAACCAACCATACGTGGAAGCGTGCTGGACTTGCCTGCCTCTTTATATTCTTTGAAACCTTTCCAATAAGCCGAGATATTACCCGCATTACCGACTGGAATAGCCAGAACGTCAGGCGCTTCGCCAAGTTGTTCAATTACTTCAAACGCTGCTGTCTTCTGTCCTTCAATCCGGAACGGATTCACAGAGTTTACAAGCGTGATCGGATGTTTGGCTGTGATCTCACGCACAATCTCCAGTGCACGGTCAAAGTTACCATTGATGGCAATCACCTTAGCTCCATAGATCATGGCTTGGGCCAGTTTACCCAGTGCAATGTTGTTATTCGGGATCAGTACGATACAATTGAGGCCACCACGTGCGGCATAGGCCGCTGCAGCTGCTGACGTATTACCTGTGGATGCACACATGATCGTACGGCTGCCCTCTTCCATAGCTTTGGCAACAGCCATAACCATACCGCGGTCTTTGAAAGATCCCGTAGGGTTCAAACCTTCATACTTGAAATAAACATTCAAACCGAGTTCCTCAGACAGATTCTCTGCATGAATCAACGGTGTATTTCCTTCCTGAAGCGTAAGCAGGGGTGTATTTTCATTAACTGGAAGGTGCTCTCTGTACGTTTGCAAAAGTCCTTGATATCTCATTATGGGTAAACTCCTTTATGTTTTAATAATCTGAAATGATGACCTGTTGAACCGGATATGATTAACTTATACGTTATAACTGAAATAATTGAGATGCCGTATGGCCGTATGGGTTAAGGACAATTATCCTTCGACCCGGTAAACACTCTTAATGCGGCGAATGACGCTGAGTGATTCAAAATGTTTTAACACTTTATCCATGCTTGCCTTACTTGCATTATGTGTAACGATAATGATCTCGGCATCCGGGTTGTGCTCATTCGGCTGTTGAACAACCGATGCCAGACTGACATCATATTCTGCGAAAATTTGTGTGATTTGTGCCAATACACCGGCTTTGTCGTCTACGTGTAGTAAAATAAAGTTTTTTGACACGATCTGCTCGTCGCTTTGTAGTCGTTTAATCTTATAAGGCACAATTGCTTTGAGACCGTTCACGCCAAGTTTAAGGTTTTTGGTAACCGCCACAATGTCAGCTACAACCGAAGTTGCCGTTGGGAGTTCTCCCGCACCCGCACCGTAGAACATCGTCTCCCCTACAGCTTCACCGTGTACATATACTGCGTTGAACACACCGTTGACTGAAGCAATCGGGTGATTCTGTCTAACCATTGTCGGCTGAACGCTGATCGTGATCTCATCGCCAATACGGTCCGCAATACCAAGTAACTTCATCTCATAGCCCAATCTTTTGGCATACATAATGTCTTCACGAGTTACGGAGGATATTCCTTTAACGGTTACATCCTTCAACTCCACATTGGTGCGGAAACCGAGTGTACTCAAGATCGCCATTTTGCGAGCTGCGTCAAGTCCCTCCACATCGGAAGTTGGATCCGATTCGGCATATCCCAGAGCCTGTGCTTCAGCCAGTACTTCTTCATAGGATGCACCTTCCTGACTCATTTTGGTCAGAATAAAGTTCGTTGTTCCGTTCACAATCCCCATAATGCGGGTAATCCGATCAGAAGAGAAACCTTCAATCAGCGTACGAATGATCGGAATCCCTCCAGCAACACTCGCCTCATAGAACACGTCACATTGTTTTTCCTGTGCCTTCGCCAAAATCTCTGTACCATGCAGTGCCATGAGATCTTTGTTTGCTGTTACGATATGTTTCCCACGTTCCAACGCTTCAAGAATATACTCCTTCGTCTGATCAATGCCGCCCATGACTTCAACGATAACATCAATATCCGGATGACGAATGACTTCCCAAGGATCTTCCGTAAGCTTGGCACGGTCTACAGCAATAACACGTTCTTTCTCTGTATTTTTCACTGCGATCTTCTCGATGACAATCGGCGATCCAACCTGACTGCTCAGATCCTCCTGATTCCCTTCCACAATGCGAACGACTCCCGTTCCGACAGTTCCCAGACCCAACAATCCGACTTTTACCGGTTTCACTAACGATCTACCCCCTAATGTCTATTCTTGTCCGTCAGTCCTGTATGTTAAAGCCTAATTACCCTTGGCCTACAATACGTGTACGTCTTACTCCAGGCATATCTTGCATTCGATCCAGCATTTCACCAATTTCGCCATGAAGATGTGTTGTTTCCACCGAAATGACAACATTGGCTCTTCCCTGAAGCGGGATACTCTGATTAATCGTGAGTACATTAGCTCCATAACCAGCTACATGTCCAAGCACACGAGACAATATCCCCGACTGATGCTCCAGATCAATGGAGATCGTTACAATTCTCTCGCGCTCAAGCTGGTTGATCAGATGAATTCCATCTTTGTACTTGTAAAAGGCACTCCGGCTTAATCCGACCTGTTCAACCGCCTCATGCACTGTTTTAACATCCCCAGAAGCCAGTAGTTCTTTTACCTGCATGGTCTTCACCACTGCCTCTGGTAAAATATCTTCCCGTACTAAGTAATAGCGTTCGTTCACAGAACGTCCTCTCCTCAAAGACTCATGTATTCATATAGTGGACATTATATAGGATCTATGACAAAAGGGCAATACATGACACGCCTATTTTTTGAAATACGTTCCTCACAGTATACAAGTTTATCCCTCTCCCATGTCAGGAAAAAACAAAAAAAACGCAGAGTTGCGGGTCAACTTCCCACTTCTCTGCGTTCCTATATCAATCTGTCTCTCCACGGAAGACGGCTACTTAGTAGTAACTGCTACCTTCCACGAATTCGAATTCAAAGTCTCCAATACGAACGATGGTGCCTTCTACAGCTCCGCGCTTACGCAACTCAGCATCCACACCCATATAACGCAGTGTACGTGCGAGTTTCAGTATAGCCTCGTGCGAGTTCAGTTGCATCCGTTTCATCATGCGGTCAATCTTGGCACTTTCGACAACGAACATTTCGTTCTCACGCACAATTTTGAAACCATCGTCTTCTTTTTTGTCCAGACTGTATACTTTGCGTTCAGATACATCTGCTACCTCTTCAACCACTCGTTCGTCTGGAGCCTGATCCAGCAGATCAGCTGCACGATACAGAAGTTCTTGAATCCCTTTACGAGTCAAGGATGAAATTGGCATCACTTCAATATCAGGTTGCACTTCACGAACTTGCTGTAAAAATTGCTCCAGGTTCGCTTCAGAGTCTGGCATATCCATCTTGTTAGCTGCTACAACTTGCGTTCTCTCGGCGAGAAGCGGATTGTACAACTTCAATTCGTCATTGATTTTCTGCCAGTCTTCAAAAGGATCGCGTCCTTCCGAACCCGACATATCTACGACATGAACAATAATACGAGTACGCTCGACATGACGCAGGAACTCATGTCCCAGTCCGACTCCTTCATGCGCACCTTCAATCAGTCCAGGCAGATCAGCCATGACAAAGCTTCGGCCTTCTCCTACACCGACTACACCCAGATTCGGTGTAATGGTTGTGAAATGGTATGCCCCGATCTTTGGCTTGGCTGACGAAACGACAGAAAGCAATGTGGATTTCCCGACACTCGGGAAACCAACCAGACCAACATCTGCCATAACTTTCAGTTCGAGTACGATGTATCGCTCTTGTCCTTCTTCACCGTTCTCAGCAAGTTCAGGTGCAGGATTGTTCGGTGTAGCAAATCGGATGTTCCCTCGTCCGCCCCGACCACCACGAGCAATAACAACCTGTTGACCGTGACGTGTCATATCCGCCAGTACTTCTCCACTGTCTTCATCCAAGATGATAGTTCCTGGTGGAATGCGCACAATCATGTTCTCCGCGTTTGCACCATGCTGACTTTTGTTACGTCCCTTCTCACCACGTGGGGCCTTAAAGTGACGCTGGTAACGAAAATCCATCAACGTACGCAAACCTTCATCCACGCGGAAAATGATGTCAGCTCCTCTGCCTCCATCGCCCCCGGCAGGTCCGCCGTTTGGTACATACTTCTCACGACGGAACGAAATAATTCCGTCCCCTCCATCTCCGGCTTTTACATAAATCTTCGCTTTATCTACAAACATTGGTTAACCCCTTCTTCCTATATTCCACACGGCATTCTGAATTGTATAAACGTATCCTCAGACGGAAACTGCTCCGTTCTGACTTTTTTTCCTTTGAGTACGGCAGTAAGCTGCCGCAGTGTTTCCGGATCGGGTGTTTGATCCCCGTCCAGTCGGACAACCACATCTCCATGATCCTGTCCGAAGTTTAAGGTCAGTTTGCGAACCTCTCCCCAAGAAGACCGGCCGCCGCCATATTGATAGGCCCTGATTGCATCAGCAATCGCCCCGGTAAGTGACTCGCCATCCTCGGGAGAGACCAGAGCACTAAGCTGCAACTCATCTTCTATTTCCACATGCAAGTCCAGCGCAATTCCACTGGCACGAAAAGACTGAAGATAAAATACGAGGGAAGGAATACCTAATCTGGAGATTCGGCTTTCTTCTGTAACCCGCTCTTTTATTCTTTCCACACATTGCAAGGATTTATCAAGTTTGCCCAGCCGAAGATATCCATATAACACCTGAAGGTCGTTCATCCAGTCGTGTCGATGATGATTTAATGAAGCAATTGCTGTTTTTTCCATGGATTGTATGATGGCTCTGCGTTCCGCCTCCGCCTGTTTCTTCATCGCATTCACAGAAATGAGCAATACTGCGACGGACCACAATGCGCACACGACGCTTGAGATCATCGCCGGATACAACATAACGAAAACCAAAGGAATCAGAAGTGAACATGCCGCAATCCACGGCACTCTTTTCCAAGATTTCATGGCTTCTCCCCGTTCTACAAAACTCGGTTGGTCTACACCCACCGTAACCAAGTATAACATGTCTTTTCTGCCAGTTCATTATCGAATAACCGTTGAATACAAAAAACCTTCGGCAAAAATGCCGAAGGCTCCTTAGGCGGAATGCCGATATTACGCTTCTACTGCTGCTGCTACAGGAGCAACATTAACAGGGTAGATGCTTACTTTTTTGCGATCGCGTCCCCAACGTTCGAATTTTACAACGCCGTCGATTTTCGCGAACAAAGTGTCATCTTTACCGATGCCAACGTTAGTTCCTGGGTGAATTTTCGTTCCGCGTTGGCGAACGAGAATGCTACCACCAGTTACAGTTTGACCATCAGCACGTTTAACACCCAGACGTTGAGCATTACTGTCACGTCCGTTCTTCGTGGAACCTACACCTTTTTTCGATGCGAATAACTGAAGATTTAATTTCAACATGATTGGTTGTCCTCCTTCTTTGCTTATTTGAATTGCTGTATTTTAATATACTTCCCGTATGACTCTACAATATTAGAGAGCATAACCACCATGGATTCGAGTAACAATTGTACCTGGGACCAGGTTTCCCCTCTCTCTAACAAAGGTAAAGAACCGCTTAAAAAGCCATTCTTCATCTTGGCATCCATTTCGACACCGGTCAATGTTTCAATCGAGTTCACCGTACCCACTGTAACAGCGGATACCCCGGCACATACGATGTCTTCTCCCCGCTTGGCAAAATTAGCATGCCCTTCAATGGAAAAACGTTCGATGTTCCCGTCCTCATCACGAAAGATTTGAACGATAATCACTTATCGCACCTTCTTTACGCTTTGATTGTTTCGATAGTTACTTTAGTGTACGGTTGACGGTGACCTTGCTTCACATGGTAGTTCTTTTTAGGTTTGTATTTGTATACGATAACCTTTTGTCCTTTGCCATGTTTCTCCACTTTAGCCGTTACAGTAGCTCCAGAAATCAATGGTGTACCTGCTGTCAAACCTTGATCGTTAGATACAGCCAGGACACGGTCGAACGTTACGCTTTCGCCATCGTTCGCAGTCAATTTCTCGATGAACAGAACATCGCCCTCTTGGACTTTGTACTGTTTGCCGCCTGTTTCAATAATTGCGTACATTTGCCTTGCACCTCCTCATGTCTCAGACTCGCCCGTTCTCAGGTGACAGTGTCCTTGCGGAACTGTTCTTATACCCGGCCAGTGCGGTTACAGCATGTGCAAGACCATTAGGCTAAACACATACTTGAAGATTATATCACGCAATATATCAAAAATCAATGCAATGGTGAAATATATCTTTTTCCCGTACCATGACAGGAAGAACACGGCTCCACATAGGGCAACGTACTTTCTTCCCGCACTTTCTTACGGGTAAGTTCGAGCAAACCCAGCTTGGTCCAACCCATTACAAACGCTTTGGTCCGATCCTTCTTGAGCTCACCCTCCAAGGTTGCCGCGACTTCATGCCGATTCGAAGCTTCCTCCATATCAATAAAGTCGACAATAATCATGCCACCGATATCTCGCAGGCGCATCAGACGAGCAATCTCCACTGCTGCTTGTATGTTGGTCTCTGTCACGGTCTCTTCCAGACTGTCACCGCCAGCTCCCGTATATTTGCCTGTGTTCACATCCACTACAGTCAGAGCTTCGGTATGATCAATGACAATGTATCCGCCTCCGGGCAACCACACTTTCCGAGCAAAATCCTTATTCAACTGTTCCTGCACACCATAGGCAGCAAAGATGGATTCTGTTCCCCGATACACCTGTACTTTGGGTTGATGACCAGGACTAATCTCTTCGAGCAATGCTTTTACTTCACGAGCTTGTCCTTCACTATCAGTGATGACTTCGTCACTCCCTGGCGTATACACATCTCTGATGATTCGCTGTACCATGCTATGATCCCTATGCAAGAGGCTTGGTGAAGGCAAACTGTCCGCTTTTTCACGAATCAGATACCACTGCGCGCGTAATGTTTCCAAGTCCGACTTAATGGCTTCATGCTGCTCTTCTCCAGATACGGTCCGAATAATAAGTCCTTCTTCATCCCGCCTCAGTTGCTCCCCAAGTGCCTTAAGACGGGAACGATCCCCTTCACGGGCAATTTTCTTGGATACCGCTACATAGTCAGCAACAGGCATGTAGACAAGCCAACGGCCCGGGAGTGAATAATGAGTCGTCACCCGGGCTCCCTTGCCTCCTACCGGTTCTTTCAGAACCTGAACAATGACTTCCTGACCCGGACGAAGCAACTCCGAGATGGAAGGCTTCACCTTGGGCTGTTTCTCCAGATGGGGATGCAACACATCGTCCACATAGAGAAACGCATTCTTTTTCTGACCAATATCCACAAAAGCAGCTTGCATACCTGGTAACACATTCACGACCCGTCCCTTGAAAAAGGAACCCAGCAGTCCACGATCACGTGTACGCTCTGCCGTAAATTCCACAGCTTTGCCTTCTTCCAGAAGCGCCATTTGCATGAGGTTATGTTCATTATGTACTATCATTTGTTTCATGGCTTCACCTCTAGAAGACAATTCAAATCATCCACATCCATTTCAGTATCTTTTCAGTTCTCATTGTACATATATTAACCCATTTCAGAACAGGTCCACCAGAACACTACAATTTATTACCATTTTGTTGAAAATAGGAACCGATAATCCGTTGCTCAGGCAAGACGGCCATAATTCGACCCTGTCTGTTCATCACGTATACCATATGGTATCTTTCTCTCTTTAATAGACGCAAAATAGTGTCCAAAGGTTTCGCCGGGAATGAGATTATTGGCTGCGCCAAACTGCCAGTAGCCGCGTGACGAGCAAACGCACCCTCTCGATTCATCAGAAAACGAATAAAGCGATAGGGCACATTTCTGTAATCCGTTACGTTGGAATAGAACAAAAAAAGGCCGATTAACAGAATGTTGAGCGGTAGGCCGTAGTCTCCAGTAAACCATCGGCTGATAGCATATAAAATAACCCCTACGCTACACAGAATGCTAATTCTGTAAGTCCACATTAATGTTGTATAGTAGGGTGCCCACAGACTGACAAGTGCCTGAACAATTTTACCTCCGTCCAGAGGAAGTACAGGCAGCAGATTAAAGAGAGCAATGAGCAGGTTCCCCTGAATGATATAGTTGAGAAATACCGGATCGCCCAGATTGCCATACTGTAACAGCATAACCACGCCAACCATCAGGATGTTTTGTAATGGACCAGCGAGAGCAATCATGATTTCCCGGTAGGCCGTGATCGTACCTCCATCTTCAATAACCGCTACTCCTCCAAAAGGAAGCATCTGGATCGACAAGACACGATAGCCCAGAAGTGCCGCTGCCGCAGCATGTCCACATTCATGAATGAATACGATAGCAAACAACGTAATAAGTTCAATAAAATGTCCAGTCAGAAGGGAGGCCATCATGATAATTACAAAAAACGGATGAAACGTAATACGGACTCCCCACACCCTAATCAAGGGCAACAACTTCCGCCGGGTCTACGTACTCCTCCCCCTCTTTGACTGCAAAATAGAGCGTGGCCGGTTGTTCACCACCCGTAGCCTTGAGACTCCCCACTGGATTCCCCGCTTCCACCCAATCATTCACGCTCACTTCACTTTCGTTCAGCCGACCGTATATTGCCGTGACATTGCCTGTATGTTGGATGACAACTGTGAATCCACTTGCTGCATCTCCGATAACCTCCATTACACGCCCAGCATCAGAACTTGCGACCTGTATAAGTTCTGCACCTGCGGCATCCGGAACGATCTCAATTCCCTTCATGCTCAGCGCAAATGGCTGAACCACCGTGCCTGAGATCGGTTTGCCCAGCAACTGCCTTACTTTCAATCCGTTCACAGCATCCGTCGTATGTCCGAGGACCGGAAGAAACGAAGGCGTTCCTCCAAAATGCCGTTCATACCAAGCCGCTGCTGAGGCAAAATCCATATCCCGATGGAGTGCATCCGCAATTACTGTTTTGGGTGATGTCGTCCACGATGTATCCAACTGAAATAGACCCCATACTCCGCCAAATATCAAAGCGCTAATAACCGTCCGTTTGAGAAGTGACTTGAACAGGTTAAATCTCGAATGCCCCCCTGGAACGAAATGACCATTCTCTTTTTTCCACAACCATTCCGGATCTCTTTCCTGTGTCCCCTCACTAGGCGGCGTAAATGGTTTTGGGTGTATGATCTCATTCTTGTCCAACAGTGAACCTAATTTCTGCTCCTGTAAGACCTCCACAGTGGCACCATCCATCAGTCGCCGGATACGTTCTTCTCGTCTCTGCTTGATTCTGAGTTTCGTGTTCATGGAATGTCCTCCCGCCGAGGCTTGTTTACTACATCCTATGAAGAGGTGGTTGATAATATGAACAAGCCTGCCCGCAGGTAACAAAAAAAGCCGGGCTATAAGCCACGGCTGTCATGTAATCAGATAATGAATAAGTCCATTTAAATGAGTTAACCCATTCCCAAGAACTTTTTGAAACGAGTAAAAGCGCCCTTTTTCTGCTCCAGCTGCATCAATGGGACCGTATCTCCCAGAATGCGTCGTGCAATGTTGCGATACGCAATTGCCGCAAGTGAATCCGGATTCATGACCGTAGGTTCTCCTGAATTGGCCGCTTTGATGACCAGTTCATCATCAGGCACGATGCCAATCAGGTCAATATTAAGTACTTGTAAAATACCATCGATATCTAACATGTCACCCGATTTAACCATATTATTACGAATTCGATTCACCACCAGCTTTGGTGATTGAATGTGCGAACTCTCCAGCAGGCCGATGACACGATCCGCATCACGTACTGCAGCATTTTCCGGTGTAGTGACCACGATGGCCTGATCTGCTCCTGCTACCGCATTTTTGAAACCCTGCTCTATGCCGGCTGGGCAATCAATAATGACGTATTCAAAATCTTTTTTCAATTCAAGGATAATATCCTTGACCTGTTCTGGCGACACTGAGTTTTTGTCTCTCGTCTGCGCCGCAGGCAACATATATAATTCTTCGAAACGCTTGTCTTTGACCAAAGCCTGATTCAGACGGCAGCGGCCGTCCGCAACGTCGCACAGATCGTAAATAATACGGTTTTCGAGTCCCATCACGACATCCAAATTACGAAGGCCGATATCGGTATCTACCAGACAAACCTTTTTGCCGAGCAGCGCCAGCGCTGTCCCGATGTTTGCCGAGGTGGTTGTTTTACCCACGCCGCCTTTACCCGAAGTGATCACGATCGCCTCTCCCATGAGCTACACTCCTTTAAACACATTAAAATCTCGGCGTAACCGAACGATATTGCTCATTTTGTCTATCTGCATCTGATTGTCCTGTAAGTAAGCAAATTCCATTCCGGTCTCTCGGCTCTCCCATTCATCGGGAGGACGACTGATGATATCCGCAATCCGTAGCTGCGTCGGTGCAAATACCGAAGCGGCAATGATCGCTTCCTCGTCCCCGCCAATTCCGGCATGAGCCATACCTCTGAGTGAACCCAACACATATATATCTCCGGTACACGTCACTGTGCCCCCCGGATTGATATCCCCAAGAAACAGGAGATTTCCTTCATGATGAAGCACCTGACCTGAACGCACCATACCACACATGGTTACAATCGGCGGTGGTCCTTTAACCTCCGGTTGGAGTGCAGGTGAGTCGATGGATCGAATAAGCAGATTCCCTTTTTGCTTCAATATATCGAGGATTGCTTCTTTCTGGTCCTCTGTCACTTCGCGGGCACCCAACTTGATATCCACATGAACAATCGGTCCGGTCAAAATATTTTGATGGCTGTGTTCCAGCTTATAGCGGAGCTCATAGAGCAATTCCTCGAATTCACATTGATCGTCCAACAGGAAAACCAGGCCGTCTCGGATGCCTTTAATCGTTACGTGATTCGATTTTACCGTCATAAGCCTGTCCCTCCCATCTCATTACATTTCGTGCCCGGGGCCCCAAGTTCCTGCTTTGCGCTCCATAAATGTATTTAGGAAGCTTCTTCTGTCTTGCTCCGTCTCTTGCCGATCCGCTCCAGTTGTTTCCGAAGGGGGACATAAATGATCAAGGCAAACACAAAATGAATGAACAAATTAGGAATCATGTATTCAATCAACGCCCAGTCAAACGTCACGTGGTTAAGTTGGAAGAGCTTGTACAGGAAAAATAGCATGGTGTCATTAAGCAGACTTCCCAAAATGACAACCGATACCATAACCGGCAAGGGTGCACGAGGTGCTTGAAAAATGAGTCCCATCATATATGCCGATAATCCCATCGAGAATCCATAAGGTCCAATCATCTCGCCGTAGAATACAACGTCATGCAATAGTCCAAAAAATATACCGAGTACTAGTGCCGTGTGTCGATGATGATATACAGCGATAAACAAAATTACGATATAGACCAGATTGGCAGAAATACGCATCTGCCAGCCAGAAGGGATGAGCAGTGGCAAAATTGTGCCTTCCGCAATGAACAAAAGGAATAGTAACAGGAACAAAACTTGCTTACGTGTTACCATTATTCTTTTACCTCAGGCGGGATAATGACAATCAGCTCTTTCCAATCAAGGAAGCTTGCGTATGGTTTGATAATCGCAGTTCGCGTTAAACCGTACTCCCCAACTTCAACCTTTTCCACTTCACCAATCCGCATGTACTTCGGAAAATTGTTAATAATTCCGGAGGAGATAATCTCATCATCCTCTTTGATATTAGAATCCTCCGAGATTTTGGTCATCTTGAGCATGCCCGTCTTCGGATCGTAGCTCTCAATCATACCAAACACTTTCTCTTTACCTACCGCCGTTGCTGCAATGGCATTGGATGTCGGATCATTGGCGTCCATGGACGTTAACAGATTAACCGTTGATGTATATGAGCTGACATGACTGATCACGCCGACCAGCCCTTCCTGGGAGGTAACGGCCATCCCCGGCTTGATTCCCGCATTTTCACCGATATCAATGTTAATGGTTCTGCTATTTGGATCCGAATTGGCACTGATAACCTGAGCAATTCGTGAACCGTAATTATAGCGATTCTTCTGTTCTTCTGTGAAATTGAGCGCTTTCTGAAGCTGCTCATTCACTTGCTCCATATCATTGTACTTCAGCCGATCCCGGGTATAGTGACCCATCGCGATGCGAAGCTCTTCATTCTCTTCATATACCGTACGCATGTTCGCTACATCTTTGAAAAAGCCCGCTACATAGGAAGCGGGCTTGTAAAATACGTATTGTACAAATCCAACTGAATCCTTCAGGAATTTCTCCGGCCAGGATAGAGTGGTTCGCGGACTGAGCGTAAAGCCCATTAACGCGATAAATGTAACAAGGCCCACCAGCAAAACAAAAAGTCTTTTGTTGCCTAGCAGTTTAAACAGTTCGAACACCCTCTAACATCCATATTCTCTTCCGAGCCATGCCCGGCGGGGAGACTGTCAGACCTGTAGTCCCTGCGAGAATATCAGCCGATCCTCCCCTGTTAAGCGGGTAATAGCTCATCCCCGGGGTTAACCGGGTCCTCTATAAAGATATCCTGCCACTTGGTCGCTATGCCAAGTTAGGCAAATACCAATTAACGTTTGGAACGAACTGCTGAACTGCTTCTGCTTTTGAACAAATGAATATTCTCTAGCGCTTTACCTGTTCCGATTGCTACACAATCCAGCGGGTTCTCAGCCACAATGACAGGCATTCCTGTCTCACCAGCGAGAAGCTTGTCCAGGTTGCGAAGCAACGCCCCACCACCTGTAAGAACGATACCCCGATCCATGATATCGGCTGCAAGTTCAGGCGGGCATTTTTCCAGTGTTACTTTTACCGCTTCAACAATTGCATTCACGGTATCAGCCAGCGCTTCACTGATCTCGTCCGAAGTAATCGTAATTGTCTTCGGCAGACCTGTTACAAGGTCGCGTCCACGAATTTCCATCGTTTCTACTTGTTCCAATGGCATAGCTGATCCGATGTCCATCTTCAATTGCTCAGATGTACGCTCACCGATCATCAGATTGTATTGGCGTTTGATGTACTGGATAACGGATTCATCCATCTCGTCACCTGCTACACGAACCGAACGGCTCGTTACAATACCACCAAGAGAGATAACTGCCACTTCTGTTGTACCGCCACCAATATCGACAACCATACTACCCGTTGGTTCCCATACAGGCAGATCTGCACCGATTGCAGCAGCAAAAGGCTCTTCAATCGTATAGGCTTCACGGGCTCCAGCCTGTTTGGTTGCATCTTCAACCGCACGTTGTTCTACTGCCGTGATCCCGGATGGTACACATACCATCACGTTTGGATGACGCTGGAACATGGAGCGTTGTTTTTGCGCCTCACGGATGAAATATTTGATCATCGTTGCTGTTGTATCAAAATCGGCAATAACGCCATCTTTCATTGGACGAATGGCACGAATGTTACCTGGTGTACGTCCAATCATTTTTTTGGCGGCTTCACCTACTGCCTCGATGCTATTTGTATCTGTCCGTATAGCGACAACCGAAGGTTCTCGCACCACAATTCCTTTTCCTCGTACATAAACCAACGTATTTGCTGTCCCCAAGTCAATACCCAAATCTTTCGTAAAACCACCAAACATAACATAATCTCCTTTTCTGCCTCATATAGCCGCTCCATTCTGATCCAGAGCGTAATAATTTTATTCCCACGCAATACGTGGAGCTAATATTCGCATTTGTTTTTTTGCATTTGTAAAGTGAACCTATCTTTTACGGACAACGCCGTTAACATTCATAGGAAAACATCAACGCCAACCATTATATTATACTAAGCCCTTCTCCTTCAAACTTACGTACGTTCCATCTCCGATAATAATATGATCAAGCACGTCAATGCCAACAATAGCGCCTGCTTCAATCAGTCTCTTGGTTATTTGGATATCCTCCGGACTGGGCGTAGGATCACCACTCGGATGGTTGTGTGCGCACACAATCGATGCGCTGCTGCATTTGATGGCAGCCCGGAACACTTCACGCGGATGTACAATCGAAGCGTTAAGGCTGCCCATGGAGAGTGTTTCCTGGGCAATAATATGATTTTTGCTATTCAGAAAGAGACATACAAAATGTTCTTTTTGCAAATAACGCAATTGTTCCATCAGGATATCAGCTGCATCACGCGGTGTACGAATTGAAGTCGACTGTGTGAGTCTGCTTTTGGCAATCCGATGACCCAGCTCAATGCCAGCTTTCAATTGCACAGCCTTGGCATTGCCGATCCCTTTCATCGCGGTCAGTTCTTCCAGACTCAAATCCATCAACGAGCGAATGCCACCCGCTTCGGCCAGAATCCGCTGTGCCATATGCACCGCGGATTCCTGTCTTGTGCCTGTTCGAAGTAAAATTGCCAGCAATTCAGCATGGCTTAAGGCGCCCGCCCCGTATTCCATCATGCGTTCTCTCGGGCGTTCTTCCTGGGGGATGTCGCGCATCATGTATTGAGGCGACTCCATATGTTCCCTCTTTTCATTTCACAACATTTGGCTTCATTCATGTTCGTGGCAACACATGTACGCCGAACCCGTCCAACATATCACTTAACAAAGATAGCGGCAAGCCAACCACATTAAAATAACATCCTTCAATGCGGTCGATCAGTGAAGCACCAATGCCCTGAATGGCATATGATCCTGCCTTATCTGAAGGCTCACCTGTCTGCACATAAGCACGGATGGTCGCATCCGACAGCTCTTTCATCGTTACATCGGTCTGGCGGTAATGAACTAACGACTGTCCATTGCCCGCATCAATACAAGCGACACCCGTGAACACCCGATGTACGCGGCCCTGCAGCCGGGATAACATACGTTCAGCATCCGCTTCGTCTAAGGGTTTGCCTAGAATCTCACCATCCAGAACAACAACGGTGTCACTACCAACAATAATAGCTTCCTGCTCGCGGCCTTCAAGCCCGCGATACACGGCAAGCGCCTTGCGCAAAGCAAGTTCCTGTACCGTCTGTTCAGGTGTCCACTCTGGTGGTGTATCTTCATTGGCATGACTTGGTATTACATCAAACGCTAGGTGGAGTGATGCGATCAGTTCTTTGCGCCGAGGCGATGTGGAGGCCAGAATAATCGGGCGCTGTTGTGTGTTATCCAAAATGAACGGCTCCTTATGCCACGGCAACATCCTGTCCGGATCACGATAATAGATGTCACTGGTTTAATTTTTTTCGTCATAACTCGTCATTCTCCTACAGTCTGCGATACAGCCACACAGCGGCAATCATACCGATCAGACTCAGAAGGCTCATTTGAAATTGAAGTGAAATATCATAACTGATAATATCCAGATCAGCCTGTGGCGACCAACGTATGGTCGTGGCTTTCGTAAGAAAGGCTACTGCCTTTACAGGCTGCAGTGCCTTGGCGATCCACGCTCCGGCCATCCAGCCGAGCAGCAGAAACAGCAATAACATGCCGAAGTTTTTTTTCATCGGTAATCTTCCCTCGCCATTTTTTGACACCCACATTATTATACGGGGTTTTGTACGTCAATACAAACACAAATCCGGCAAGGGGAACTATTTCCAGTTCCTTGCCGGATGGGTATTTCCAAGCGTTGTTATGGGAAAGAGCATGTTACTGCTTTATCGCTTCGAGCCATTTTTTCTGCTGCAGTACATATTCCATCAGATCGGACTGCACGGACCACATGTGTACATCATCCGGGTTTTTGTTGTACTCCGCGATAGCCGTAATTGCACTGTTCATTGATTTCTCCATTCCACCAATAATAGGTTGTACATCTGCGGTCAGGCCAGGTGTAAGACTATTCAATCCCGTCAGCCATGACTCGTGCTTATTTTGAATCGCGGTCATCGTTTCTGTAGAAACTGCTGCCGGAGCAGACTGTCCCAGCTGCTGAATGGACAAAGTAGATAATTGTTCCACCAGTGCAGAACTGTTTGTGAAGAAAAGCTGCACATCCTCTTGTTTGCCACCGAATATAGCCGGATTGATCTCAGGGTTCACAATCTCCTTGACATACAGTTCAACTCCCTGGGCTTTTAGCCTGGAGCTAAGTAGCTTGGCCTCTTCACGATCAGCCGAAATGCCTGCATATACTCGATTGCCATCTTCAGGATCAGAACCTGCGGCTATCCCTGCCTGAGCGAGCTCAAGCTTGGCCTGCTCAGCACGTTCAGGAGAACTGAATACACCGTATTGAAGTGCATAATACGTGCTGCCAGTCGTAGCTGTCTGAAGTTGCTGTTCTGTACCTGCAGCCCCCTCCTGACCTGTCACAGTAGAAACTGCCTGATTGACGGGCAGAAGATCGCCTGGCTTCGCGGCTCCTTCTTTATTAAAAAATGAAAGAATAACCATACCAAAAAGCGCTCCGGTAACAAGTGCCCCAGTGACAGAACCAATCATTTTCCATCCCCTTGGAGGGCGATTGCGTTTATAGGAATAGTTCTCCGAATCTGCAAGCCAGTCGTGGCCTTGATCATCATGGGTATTGGACAGATCACGACGCTCTTCCTCCGGATTATCGGTATGATTAACATAACCGTAACCGGAACGGTTCCCAAAATAACGGGCCTCATCCAAGTTCAAGTTCGAATCATGGCTCACCCGCTCGTCAGGTTCAGGTACAGTAGAGCTTGTCAGCACCGTCTCTCCCCAGTCTCCGGGGATATCCTCAGGCGTCCATGATGGGGTTGTATCCATCTGCTTAGGCGTTAGCGGTTGATTATGCGGTAATTCTTCACTTAACGTCACCAATGGACTGGACGCAGATATCCTCTTGTTTTCAGGCTTGTCCGACTCATGATCCCCGAAGCGAAACGTCATTCTAGCATTGCTCACCCGTACCCTCTCCTTTGTCCCATTTATATAAGCTATATGCAGAGACTGGAGAATAAATTCCATATAACGCAAAAAACGCCTGCTTCGTATCGAAGACAGGCGATTTCTCAATTGATCTATTTCAAACCTTTGGCAAGTGTATCGCCGACTTTCCAAATATCACCTGCGCCCATCGTAATCACAAGATCTCCTGGCTGCAGACGATGTTGCAGATCAGCTACCACTTCTTCTTTTGTAGGAAGGTAACGTGCAGAAGCATTACTGTTTTGAACGATCAGTTCAACCAGTCGGGCTGAGGTTACCCCTTCGATCTGTTTTTCGCCCGCAGGAGAATAGATGTCCGTAATAAGCACCTCATCCGCTTCCGCGAAAGCACGACTGAACGCATCCAGCAGGAAGAACGTCCGCGTATAACGCTGTGGCTGGAATACCGCAATAATGCGTTTGCCCGTTGCTTTGGCGGCACTAATGGTAGCTTCAATCTCAGTCGGGTGATGAGCATAATCATCGATGATCAGCATATCGCGCGCCTCGCCCAATACCTGGAATCTGCGTTTGGCTCCGTGGAATTGGATGATGGCTGCTACAATCTTCTCAAATGGAATGCCCGCTTCCAAACAGGTAATCACAGTAGCCATTGCATTATAAACGTTATGCTTACCCGGCACTGATAATTCCACCGTGCCCATAGCAGCACCCTGATGATTCATCGTAAAGGAGATACGGCGATCGCCCAATACAATATCCGTTGCCGTATAATCTGCAGCACGATCAATACCATAGGTTGTAATCCGTGACTTGAGTTCTGGCAAAATCGCTTGAACATTCTCGTCATCAGAACACACAATCGCTGTTCCTTCCGGACGAATCTGGCTCAGGAACTGCACATAAGCCCTTTTGAGCTCCTCAAAATCACTGTTGTAATTCTCCAGATGATCTGCCTCAATATTGGTTACAATACCGAGCCATGGATGGTACTGCAAAAACGAACCATCGCTCTCGTCCGCTTCAGCGACTACCCAGTCGCCTTGACCGGCCTTCGCGTTGGTACCCACATTCATGATTTCTCCGCCAATAATGTATGTCGGATCTGTATCACATTTATCCATAACAAGTGCAATCATGGATGAAGTGGTTGTTTTACCATGAGCCCCAGCTACAGCCACACCTTTACGTTCGTTCAACAAACGTGCAAGCATCTGGGAACGATGCAGAATCGGAATGTTCAGCTCTGCAGCTGCTACCCGTTCCACATTATCAGCAGGCGCTGCCGTAGAGTAGACAACAAGATCTGCTCCAGTGACGTGCTCTGCCGTATGTCCGATATATATTTTCGCTCCCTTGGCTGCCAACTTCTCGGTCAACTCCTGTGAAGCGACATCCGATCCGGTAACGGTGTATCCCATTTCCAACATAACTCTTGCGATGGCACTCATGCCATATCCGCCAATCCCTATAAAATGAACGTGTTCCGATGTATTTAACAAAACTTTCACCAACCTTTTTCAGAATCGGTTTGATGCAAAAGGGCTGCCCGCACATCCGCAATCAGGTACAGTGTGCCGGAGACCACCCCCAGATCTTCCGCTTCCGTCCGTGACTTCAATAGATCAAGTGCCTTTGCCCATTCGGGCTCGACGATGATTTCCAGTTCCTGCTTCGCAATGGCGGGACGTACCCGTTCGACAATCTGCAGCAATTCGGCTGCATCCATTTTGCGTCGGAAATCTGGCTCGGTCAGGATCAGCGTATCCACTAGTGGCAGTATATGCTGCAAATACGCTTCGTGATGCTTATTTGCCAACATACCCATCATCAAAATTAACTTGTTGTGCGGATAGACATCCATAATGCTCTTGGCCAGTGACTCTGCCCCTTCCGGATTATGTGCTCCATCTAGCACAATTCGGGGTTCATCGACGACTTTTTCGAATCTTCCTGCCCAGAAAGCATTCTCCAGTCCAAGTACAATATCGTTGTCATCCAGCATAAATGCCATGTATTGTCTAAGCAATTCAAGCACCATAAGTGCGGCCGCTGCATTGTCACATTGATGTGAGCCCTGCATGCGTATGCGAACGTCCAGATCACGGAACGGGCCTGTAAAATGAAAAGATTGTCCGTTCTCATTGCTGTCCAGTCTATGATAAGAGAATTGATCTCCAGCCAAATACACGCTTGATTGAAGCTGCTGTGCTTTCTCCTGAATCACCTTCACAGCTTCGGGTTGAGTCGCGCAAGTCACAACGGGTACTCCCGGCTTGATAATACCTGCCTTTTCTCCAGCAATCTGCTCAATCGTATCTCCAAGCACATCCGTATGATCCATACCAATGTTCGTGATGACGGACACAACAGGTGCGACAATATTCGTTACGTCCATCCTTCCCCCTAGCCCCGTCTCCCATACCACAACGTCAGGGTAACACTCCTCTGCATAGTACAGAAGCGCCAGAGCCGTGGACACCTCAAACATCGTGGGTGATCCAAGCGGAGTGGAGGCCATTTCCATGACCAGTGGATGTAATCGGTTCGAGAGCTTAAGCAGGATTTCTTCAGGAATATCCTCACCGTTGTATTGAAAACGGTTTGTAAACTTGGTGATATAAGGCGACGTAAAGGTACCCACATCATATCCAGCCTGAAGAAGCACTGACGTCAAAAAAGCGCAAGTCGAACCTTTGCCGTTCGTTCCCGCGACATGAATAAATTTGAGACGTTGGTGTGGATTGCCTAACATGGACATCAGACTCTCGATTCGTTCCAATCCAGGTCGGATGCCAAAAGGAATAAGGCCATTGATCCAGTCCACGGCCTCGTTGTACGTAAGTAAAGGAGCTGCTGCATCTGTCCCGTCTAATTCCGTCATCTGATTCACCTTCGGTCCCGAGTTTGAGTGAAAAAAGCGGCCGGATGGCATAATGGCTCTCCATCCGACCCACATATATTAACCTTTAAGTTCCTTGATTCGTGCAATCACTTTATCCCGTTTATCGGAATAATCTGCTTGTTTGGCGCGCTCTTCCTCAATAACTTTGGCAGGAGCTTTGGCTACAAAGCCTTCGTTCGCCAGCTTTTTCTCTACACGGAGAACTTCGCCCTCAAGGTTCTCCAACTCTTTCTCCAAACGAGCCACTTCCTGCTCGATATCAATAAGACCTGCGAGCGGCAAGTATAGTTCTGCCCCCGTAATGATCGCAGTCATTGCCTTATCCGGTGAGTTTAAATCCAGCCCACTATCGAACTCGGACGTATTACAGAAACGTTTGATGTAGTGACTGTTACGCGCAATGATGCTGGACGTCTCCGCACTATTTGCTTTGACCATCAACTCGATCTTTTTGCTCATCGGCACATTCACTTCTGCACGAATGTTTCGCACTGCACGAATGGTATCCATAAGCAGGTTCATCTCGGCAACAGCCTCTGGGTTCTCAAGAGCAGGATCATATACCGGCCATGATGCCAGCGTAATGGTCTCACCTTCATGCGGCAGATGCTGCCAGATCTCTTCGGAGATGTATGGCATAAACGGATGAATCAGGCGCATGGTCTGATCCAGCACATAAGCAAGCACGGATTGTGTTTTCTTCTTGGCAACCGGATCTTCCCCATAGAAGGACAGCTTAGCAAACTCAATGTACCAGTCACACAGGTCATCCCAGATAAAGTTATACAACACACGACCCGTTTCCCCAAATTCATACGCTTCGATTAGACGCGTAATATCGCGGGAAGTTTCGTTCAGACGGTGCAAAATCCAATAATCGGCTGTACCAAGCTCTCCGCTAATGTCACGTTCCTCATAGGTGAATCCTTCCAGATTCATCAATGCAAAGCGCGAAGCATTCCAGATCTTGTTGGCAAAGTTACGAGCCTGCTCCACTCGTTCCCAACGGAAACGCAGATCCTGACCTGGGGTGCTGCTGGTTGAGATCATGTAACGCATTGCATCTGCGCCGTATTTCTCAATCACATCCAGCGGATCTACACCGTTGCCCAGTGATTTGGACATTTTGCGTCCATCTGCATCACGAACAAGACCATGCATCAGCACATCCTTGAACGGAATCTCATCGGTGAATTCCAATGCAGTGAAAATCATACGTGCAACCCAGAAATATATGATGTCATACCCTGTCACAAGTACACTTGTCGGATAATAACGTTTCAGGTCTTCCGTATCTTCCGGCCAACCTAGTGTGGAGAATGGCCATAAGCCGGAGCTAAACCAAGTATCGAGTACGTCTTCGTCCTGTCTGAGCTTGCGTCCAGCATACTCTGGCAGCGTTGTTGGATCTTCAGCAGATACGATGATTTCACCTGTTTCTTCATCATACCAGGCAGGTATACGATGTCCCCACCACAGTTGACGGGAAATACACCAGTCACGAACGTTTTCGATCCAGTTCAGATAGGTTTTCTCAAAACGATCTGGAACAAAATTAACCCCTTCGCCGCTCTGTTGTTTCTTAATCGCTCTCTCTGCAAGTGGCTTCATCTCAACGAACCACTGTGTAGACAGATATGGCTCAACAACAGCTCCGGTACGTTCACTGTGTCCAACCTGATGCGTGTGATCCTCGATATTGATCAATACGCCCTGCTCTTTCAAGTCAGCAACAATCTGCTTGCGGCAGTCACTGCGATCCAGTCCTTGATACTTTCCTGCCTCAGCATTCATTGTACCGCTCTCATCCATTACCGTAATCTGAGGAAGATCATGACGAAGACCTACTTCAAAGTCATTTGGATCATGCGCAGGTGTGATTTTAACTGCACCACTTCCAAACTCTTTATCCACATAATCATCAGCGATAATTGGAATTTCGCGTCCAATGATAGGCAGTACAAGTACTTTACCAATCATATCTGCATAACGCTCATCTTTCGGATGAACAGCAACCGCTGTATCACCCAGCATCGTTTCAGGACGCGTTGTTGCCACTGTAACGTAGCCACTTCCGTCTTTGAGCGGGTACCGCAGATGGTACAGGTGACCCTGAACCTCTTTATATTCAACCTCAATGTCGGACAGAGCTGTCCGGTTCACCGGGTCCCAGTTAATGATGCGTTTGCCTCGGTAAATAAGGCCTTTTTCATACAGTTGAACAAATACTTTGCGAACCGCTTGGGACAGACCTTCATCCAGCGTAAAACGTTCACGTGAGTAATCAAGCGACAATCCCATTTTGCCCCATTGCTGACGAATGGTAGTGGCATATTGATCTTTCCAGTCCCATACTTTCTCCAGAAACTTGTCACGTCCCAGATCATAACGAGTCAGACCTTCTTCACGCAGCTTCTGCTCCACTTTGGTTTGAGTAGCAATACCTGCATGGTCGGAACCCGGAAGCCACAGTGCGTCATAACCTTGCATCCGTTTGGTGCGGATCAGAATATCCTGCAGTGTAAAATCGAGCGCATGCCCAATGTGCAGCATCCCTGTCACATTTGGGGGTGGAATTACAATCGTATACGGCTCGGCATCTTTACGTTGACCGGCTTTGAAATATCCACGTTCCATCCAGGTGGAGTACCATTTATCCTCTGCCGCCTTAGGATCGTAAGTGGTCGGCATTTCTGTTGTAGCTGATTTTTTTTCCTCAGACATGTGTCATTCCTCCGTTACTTCATCATCTTCGCCAAAAAAAAACAAAAAAACCTTTCATCCATCAAAGGACGAAAGGTTAGCTTTCGCGGTACCACCTTTGTTTCACGCCTACAGCAAGATAGACTTCACCCTCTGTACATGACGTGACACTTCAAGCAGATAACGGCTGCTACCGGCCCATCCTACCTCAGTAATAAATGACGATAGATCTCATTCATCCCTTGTATTCAAACAGGCAACTCCCGGGCGACTTCGATCAGTTGGTTCCTGCGGAATCTCACAGCGTTGCAATTCCACTCTCTGAAAGGTCATACTGTCTACTACTCCCGTTCCACGTTGTTCTTCAAAAAACCTACACACATCATACCTTGCTCGTGCGCGATAGTCAACCTGACAACAGCGGATAAAGAGCGCTGGAATGCAGGTTTAGGACGAATCATGCAAAAACCCGCAATCCTCAAGGGGATCACGGGTCGTAACGAAGGCTTTAACTACGGATTAAGGGATGTACAATATCTGACCTTCTTCCACAACCTGCTCAGATAATCGGTTATACAACTGAAGTTCCCTCGTGCTCAATTGATATCGATCTGCAATGGCATCCAGTGTATCTTCTCGCTGAACGATGCAAAGTTTCACCTTGCGGAACGGGGTCTGGTCCACGATCGTTCCCAGGAACAGGTTCTTCCATTCCACATCATCAGCTGGATAAGTTTCTTCCTGTACCACACCCGCAGGAACCTCATCGCCTCGCTCCACTTCAGCATCGCGTGCCGCTCTGCCCGAGGATAACAAGGAAGAGATACCTACGCCCTCTTCTTGCCGTGGTGCGGATTCTTTTTTGCTGCCAAAAGCAACCTTCAGCTCCGGCTTGTCTTCCGTCTCAGCCACAGGTTCAGGAACAAATGCTTCGTTCTGTACAAACTCGTCTACCCCAGTCGCTTCAAAAGACGGTCGGTCTTCCTCAGCGTTGCCTGGTTCGGACGAAGCAAATACACCTTGCCAGTTCTCCGCCTGTGATTCAACCGGAACATCGGCAACTGCCTGATTCTCCTGCTGAGGTACAGATCTCGCTGATTCGAAGTGCCATACCTCTGGTGCGTCCGGTACATCCGGTGCTGCCAACTCATTAGATGATTGAGCTGCAGGCTCTGAGACTGCTTGATCTCCACCTCTCGAGTTCGCAGGTAATACATCCACGGAAGGCTCGGACCAACCCGAAGACTCATCTTCCAGAGGCAGCAATGGTTCCGACTCAGGGTAAGAAGCTAATCGATCTGCAGTCTCTGCCATAAATGACGAGATCGGAGAAGGTTCGCTGTATTGCTCATGAGATGCCAATTCATCTCCATTCGCTGTCAGAGATGCAGGATCTTCGTTTGCATCAGGTTGTCTGTTTTCGTTAGCGTACTCCGCACTTTGCTCCTCGGACTGAAGTGGCTCGACCGAAGACGAATCCGCATATTCTTGCTGCCATTCTTCGCTATTCCTTAATGTCTCTTCCCTTGTGGACAGGTCAGCGAATTCCGGAGCACCATAGGCAAGTTCTGCTGCATTCGCAAGTCTCTCTTCCTCACTCCGCTGGAGCAGGTACTCTTGTGCAAATGTGTTGGGATCGCTACCTGCCTGTGCTGCTTCATCGGAACGGTTGGATTGCTGAGCATCAGGTGAATGAACAACTGTAAACTCATCTGCTGACCACACTTGTGGCTCTTCAACAGGAAAACCTTCGATACCTCGTAGCGACAACACGCCTGTAATGTTCAGACTGCGATTGGATAACAGATCCACGTCAAAATTTTCGATCTCGATGGAAATATCCTCAATCGATCTGACCCGGTTCAGCGGCACTGTGATCTCCACGGGAATGAAATGTTTGAGCTCCTCTGAAGCCTCATTTTCTCCTCTGTACGCACCTGTAAGTAAAAGATGCCCTCTTAATGTGGCATGATCATCCTGCCCTATGACTTGAATGCGTGGGTATAGTTCAATCTCCTCCAATTCCTCAATCGCAGGAACTCCCTCAGACAAATGAACGCGCTCATAAATATCGAACCGCAAACCATAAGGTTGATTCAACAAAGGTGGCGTCCTCCTTTCGGCATATGTTCACCATGATCCTTCTCATGGGACTGATCCATGGTCCAAATCCTTCGTTACCCCATCTATATGCCTTGAATGAGAGGAGCATGCCACCTTTTGAAAAACCTTGCTATATATGTTCACCTCATGATTATTTACACTGTCACTCCAATGACAGAACAACCTTCTGATCGCTGTTATCCCCAGATTTTTTTCATTCCTTTTTATAAAGGGAAAATCCGGGGATAGCTTATGCTTCCGAAGCAGCTTTCTTTCAGAAAGCTTTTAGGCGAACGCTTTGCTTCTTCTGGTTGTTTCTGTCCTCTCTGTTTTCGTGTAAATAGTTAGTCGAACTTATATAGTGTATTAATAATTTTGACGCTCTCGCTCTGCCAATTGTGTGAAGTCGGATGGCCAAGGGTCGTTCACTTCAATCATCGCTCCGGTTAACGGATGACTAAACTTAAGCATCTCTCCGTGAAGTGCTTGTCGTCCAATGGCATCCGCTCTACCTCCATACAACGCATCACCAATAAGCGGATGTCCCGCGTAACTCAGGTGTACACGAATTTGGTGTGTGCGTCCTGTATCCAGCTTTAATCGTACAAGGGTTGCTTGTTCCCACACTTCGACGATCTCCACATGAGTAACAGCTTCCTGTCCACCTTCCGAGACACGCCTGCGCTGTTTGTGATGTCTATCCTTGCCAATCGGAGCATCAATTTTGTGGAGTTCAGGGGGGATTTGTCCACCTGCAATGGCTACATAATGGCGGCCAATCTCTTTGCGACGCATCGCTTCATCCAGTTTGGCGAGGGCAAAAGCATTTTTGGCATACAGGACAGGTCCGGTTGTATCCTCGTCCAGTCGATGAACATGGCGTACGCTCGCCTGGATTCCGTTCATTTCATAATAAGAGGCAACCACATGATCCAGCGTGATGGCCTGATCGGCACGGCTTCCATCTGGATGCAGTTTCATGCCTGCCGGTTTGTGCATAACCAGACAGAAATCGTCCTCATACAATACATCCACATCAGCCCAGCGTGGCTCGACATCGATTGGCTGGGACGCAAAAAGGGCCAGCCGAAGCCGGTCCCCTGCAAGTTGTATTCCTCGGTTTGCTTTCAGCTGACGGAGCAGTTTCTCCGGAAACTGAAGTTCAGACAATAGCCATTGCTCTGCAGCCATCGATTTGTCCGAACTGCCTGTTACGGCTTTCCCTGGCATCAGCTCAAGCCATTCCCCGCGGCGTTTCCAACTTTTGATGGTCATAGCGATTGAAGAGCTTTACGATTCGCCTCAATCGTATCGTCAATATCCTGCTCCGTGTGCACACCAGAGACAAACATACCTTCGTATTGCGAAGGCGCAACACTCACACCTTGATCAATCATGGCCGCAAAATAACGACGGAATTGATCCAGATTGCTTTCTTTGGCAATATCATAATTGGTTACTGGAACGGCACTGAAGAATGGACAAACCATGGAACCCACACGGTTAATGGTTATCGCAATACCCGTCTCAGCTGCATTTTTCTCGAATCCGGCTTGCAGACGTGCAGACAATGTCTCCAGACGGTCATAGACCTCTGGTGTTAACAATTTGAGCGTGGTATACCCTGCTGCCATAGCCAGCGGATTCCCGCTCAATGTACCTGCCTGATAGATCGGTCCTGTTGGAGCAATCTGTTCCATCAGATCCCGACGGCCACCATAAGCACCAACCGGGAGTCCGCCACCGATAACTTTACCCAGACAAGTCAGGTCAGGTGTAACCCCATATCGTCCCTGAGCACAGTTCAACCCTACGCGGAAACCGGTCATGACTTCGTCAAAAATAAGCAGGCTGCCATATTGGGTCGTCAAACTCCGCAGGCCTTCAAGGAAACCGGAAGCCGGAGGAACAACCCCCATGTTACCTGCCACAGGCTCCACAATAACAGCGGCCAGTTCTCCACCATAACGTTCAAAAGCAAGTCTCACGGACTCCAGATCGTTATAAGGCACCGTAATGGTATTCACAGCTACGCCTTCAGGCACGCCTGGACTATCTGGAAGACCCAGCGTTGCAACACCTGAGCCAGCCTTGATCAGCAAGCTGTCTGCATGTCCATGATATGATCCTTCAAACTTCAGAATTTTACTGCGTCCGGTTACCCCGCGTGCCAGTCGAATGGCACTCATCGTTGCTTCAGTTCCAGAATTAACCATCCGCACGATATCGATAGAAGGTACACGCTCACAGACCAGTTTTGCCATCTCGGTCTCCAGCAAGGTAGGCGCACCAAAGCTTGTTCCTTTGAGGGCTGTCTCACGCAAAGCTTCTACAACGTCAGGGTGTGCATGTCCCATAATGAGTGGGCCCCACGATCCCACATAGTCAATAAAAACATTGCCATCAATATCGTAGATTTTGGACCCTTCACCACGTTCTGCATAGATCGGAGTAAGTCCCACCGATTTGAATGCGCGTACAGGGCTGTTCACACCCCCGGGTATGTACTGCTTCGCTTCCTCAAACGCGCTGCGTGAGCGCTCATCATTGCGACGATTACCTTGTTGTGCAGTCATGAATATCCTCCTCAATGTATTTATTTTATTTCTCAGCCAACCAGCGTGAAGCGTCTTTTCCGTAGTAGGTAATGATCATATCTGCACCTGCGCGTTTCATGCTGAGCAGGATTTCCATGGCAACTTTTTTCTCATCGATCCAGCCTTGAATCGCCGCCGCCTTCACCATGGCATACTCGCCACTTACATTATAGGCAACAAGCGGAAGATCAAATTGATCCTTAATCGTACGCATGACATCAAGATAGGACAGCGAAGGTTTAACCATTAGCATATCCGCTCCTTCGAGCACATCCGTCTCTGCTTCACGCAAGGCTTCACGCGCGTTCGCCGGGTCCATCTGATATGACTTGCGGTCTCCGAATTGTGGTGTGGAATCCGCAGCTTCACGGAATGGACCATAGAACGCGGATGCATATTTAACAGAGTAAGACATAATCGGAATGTGACTGAATCCATTCTCATCCAGCCCCGCGCGGATCGCTTGTACAAATCCATCCATCATGTTGGATGGTGCAATAATGTCCGCTCCTGCTTTGGCTTGAGACACTGCCGTTTTCACGAGCAGATCAAGTGATTCGTCATTTAACACATCTCCGCAGATGTGACCGTCAATCTCCACGGTGTGTACCATACCGCAGTGACCGTGATCCGTGAATTCACACAGACAAGTATCCGCAACAACCAGCAGTTCTGGATACCAGGATTTGATCAATCTCGTCGCTTCCTGCACAATGCCATCTTCAGCGAAGCCAGATGAACCCACACTGTCCTTCGTCTCGGGAATACCAAACAATAACACGGCTGGAATTCCCAGCTCGGCAATTTCCGTTACTTCCTCCTGAAGACGATCCAGCGAGAAGCGGAATACGCCAGGCATGGATTTAATTTCAGATTTCACATTTTCTCCATACGTCACATAGATCGGTTGAATAAAGTCGTCCACAGTTAGATGGGTCTCTCTGACCATATTGCGAATACCTGTGGATTGACGTAAACGGCGATGCCGTACAATTGGAAAACTCATACGAGTAAAACCTCCCTGAAAGTTAAATAGAGCAAAAAGGGAAGCGCGCTGGTATCCTATCGAATTCAGCACGCTTCATATGTTGACATGATTACATGTGTATTAATTTCGAAGAGCGCCTTCTTTGGTGCCTGTCCGTTTCCAGTCGCATAACACTGTGATCAAGCTATCCATCGTTGCTTCCTCTGCCATCAGTGTAACCTTTAGTCCAGCGGCTTCTGCCGTTTTCGCTGTAACAGGCCCGATACACGCAACCTCCACATCTTTCAATAAAGGCAGTGGATCTTGCAACCCCATACGTTTCAACATACTCATGAAATTGGTAACTGTCGATGAACTTGTAAAGGTCACCGCATGAATACCACCTTCTTCAAGTAGCTTGAGTAGTTCGTCATCATCCTCACCAGCGAGGATCGTATCGTAGGTGATGGCTTCGGTGACCTGAAGCCCTCTTTCTCTCAACTGGTCACGTAACCACGTACGTGCAAGATCACCATGCGGAAGCAGTACTTTCTGGCCTTCCTTCAGCTCGCTTTCAAAAGCCTCAAGCATGCCTTCGGCCTGGAAAGGACCTTTGACAACTTCAGCTACGATGCCATGTTTGCGCAAAGCGTCCGCTGTGGAAGGTCCTACGGCAGTAATTCTCGCTTGATGAATCGAACGAATATCCTTGCCTTCCTGTTCCAGATGGCGGAAGAAAAACTCCACGCCGTTCACACTTGTGAAAAACACCCAGTCATAGGTATTTAAAGCACTGAAGGCGTCTTTGACACTTTGCTTGGCAGATTCACTGGACGGCATGACCGTCTCAATGACCGGAAACTCATACGGTTCGCCGCCGAGTTCCTCAATGCGATTCACCAGTTCACTCGCTTGACTGCGAGCACGGGTTACCAGAATTCGTTTGCCAAATAGCGGCAGCGCTTCTGCCCATTTCAATTGTTCCCGCTGATTGACAACATCTCCCACCACAATAACAGCTGGTGGTTGGAAATTGGCTGCGATCACTTTCGCTTCTATATCCTCAAGGGTACCTGTAAGGGTATCCTGTTCCGCTCGTGTTCCCCAACGAATCAGAGCTACCGGTGTTTGCGCTGGACGACCATGACGAATCAATTGTTCGCTGATATATCCAATTTTGGCAACCCCCATCATAAATACAAGTGTGCCCGTTGCATTCGTCACTTTATCCCAATGGATACTGCGATCAAGCTTGTCCGGACTCTCGTGCCCCGTAATAATAGAGATGGAAGATGCATAGTCACGGTGAGTCACAGGAATTCCGGCATACGCAGGTACACTTATTGCAGCGGTAACCCCAGGTACAATCTCAAACGGAATTCCGTTTTTGTGCAGCAAACCCGCCTCTTCGCCCACGCGTCCAAAGATAGTTGGATCGCCGCCCTTAAGCCGAACCACAACCTTGCCTTCAAGAGCCAGATCAACCAACAGTTGATTGATCTCTTCCTGTTTCATCGTATGCCGATCCGGGCGCTTGCCCACGTAAATCTTGACTGCGCCGGGTTTCATTTGTTTCAACAATCTCGGACTTGCCAAACGATCATAGACTACAGCATCGGCTTTCCCGATGGATTCCCACCCTTTTACCGTAATCAGCTTTGCATCCCCAGGACCTGCCCCTACCAAAAAGACCTTTCCCACCATGTCTTCATCCCCTAACTTCTGCCAGTATCTGCTCTGCACCCCGTTCGATCAATCTCCAAGCCACTTCTTCTCCCAGACGAACCGGGTCCTTGCCGATCATAGCTTCCTTAAGAATCAGTCCACCATCCGGTGTGCCGACCATACCTGTTAATTGTAACGTGTTTTCACCATTCAGGGAATCTGCATCTTGCTGAGGCACCCACACCGCATGAGCACCAATCGGAACCTGGCAGCCCCCATTTAATACACTGAGAAAACGGCGTTCCGCCTGTACAGGAAATGCTGTCTCGGGATCGTTATACAGCTGCAGTAAGTGCAACAGTTCCTCATCGTCTTCACGACATTCGATACCAAGCGCGCCTTGACCTACTGCCGGAAGGCAAGCTGTTTCCGTCAGGTACTCTGTGATCCGGTCTTCCCAGCCCATACGGTACAATCCTGCAGCTGCCAGAATAATCGCATCGAATCCTTCGGTCTCCAGCTTCCGCAGACGGGAATCAATATTGCCGCGAATCGATTCCAATTGCAAATCTGGACGATAGGCCTTTAATTGACTCGACCGGCGCAGACTGCTTGTTCCGACTCTAGCTCCTTCTGGCAGTTGATCTAGAGTAAGTCCACCATTGGAGATCAGCGCGTCCCGTGGATCTGCACGACGAGGAATAGCACCATTGATTAATCCTTCGGGTAACTCGGAAGGCATATCCTTCATACTATGCACAGCCATATCAATCGTACGATCAAGCATCGCCTGTTCAATCTCTTTGACAAACAGACCTTTGCCTCCCACTTTTGACAACGTTACATCCAGAATGAGATCTCCCTTGGTAACAATCTTATGTACTTCAAAGTCAAAAGCTAATCCTTCCCGCTCACAAATATCGCGTAAATCCTGAATGACATGACCTGTCTGGGTTAGCGCAAGCGCGCTCTGTCTACTTCCAACTTTAATTGTACGCATATCTACACTTCCTCCTGATTACGGGATATCCAGTCCCCGATTTCTTCTTCGGTCCACCACCGAAAATGGCCTGTACGAATATCTTCTAATATGTGCATTTCAGTTAATTGCCGAAGCAACGTACTTCTGAGACTTGAAGAAGATACGCGTGACTTCACCTCAGTCCTCATCTGGTGCAAAAACTCAAGGTACGTCTCATACTCATCACCGAACTGTCGTTCGAGTGTGGCACGTATCTCCGCAGCTGCTGCCGGTCCCGCTCCTGCTGTGGATATCGCTATACTTAATCTCCCACGCCTTACCACGCTTGGTGTAATAAAGCTGCTGTGCTCCGAAGACATTGCGTCATTCACCAATATGCCCGCAGCCTCCGCATCCCGAACCACAGTTGAATTGACCTCTGAATGGTCAGTCGCTGCATATACGAGAAAGGCCCCCCGCAAATCTCCATTGCGGTAGGACCGGTCTATCCATTGAATTCGGGATTCATGATGCAGTTGTTTTAATACGGGAGTAAGCTCCGGACTAATGACCGTAATCTGTGCCTCAGCATGCAGCAATCCCTTAATTTTACGTTCGGCAACACGTCCACCACCAACCACGCAGCATTTCTTGCCTGAAGTATTCACAAATATCGGCGTGTAACGGTCCATCCCCTTCACTCTCCCGTCCAACGATGAAACGCTGAATACGCATTGGATAAAAAACTTATAATGACAAATCCGTACCCGATCAGTGTCCATCTTGCCATGATAATTGTAGAGAACTGTTTCCTTCTCTTGGATACGAAGTACCCCACATAGATGGCTATAGCAAGACCTGTCGCAATAACTTTGAGATCCAAGAGTAGAATCCAGCGTCTTTCAGCCACAATGGATAATACGGCAAGCATTACAGAAACACCAAGGAGCGGTGTACCTATGAAATTAGCACCATCCATGTATTTGCCGATCACTTCCAGGCTTGGCATCCGTCGCATCGTATCATTCCACTTTTTTTTCTTCAACTTACGGTGCAGGAACAGATATAACATGGCAAATACCGTAGCAACGGTTAACGCCGCAAAACCAAGATTCGCCAAGGTAATATGCATAATGAGTAATCCATGTACCGTTTGCCAGTTATGCAGTGATATCTCTCCGGCCGTAAACCACAGTCGGTTTAATACCGTAACGGAAAAACCTACAACATTCAGCAACAAAATCACAAATTCGGAACGCTGGATGCGAGTCATGACGAGAGACATCAGCACAATACTGAATGAAAATATAAACAAAAAATCAAAGGTGGTATAGATCGGGAAATGGCCTTCAGTCCACATGCGCAATATGACATGCGTTACCTGCAATCCCCAAACAACGACAAGAAACCCTGTGCCTGTCCGCTTCGCCCCCGCATTGCGTCGAATGCAGTCCGAGAAATAGAACAGTAGGCTCAGGGCATACATATAGATTAGAGCTTCATAAACTTGTTCAGCAAGGGTCAAGCTGCCCACCCGCCTTATACGCCTGCCGGAGCATAAGCCGGCACGGGGTCTTGCCGGTTTTCGTTAAGGTGAGCGGCTGGTTTCGCCAGAGCTGTAGCATCACTCTGACTCACTTTTTCAGCGGCCATCTCTACTGCATCTTCGAGAGCGAAAATCTGAGTAAACATGCGCAGAGCTTCATCACCTTGCTTCGTGCCTGCCATTTCCTTAATCCGATTAATCGGATCTGTCGTCATTTGGTTCACAATACTCTTGGTCAAACGACGAATGACTTTACGTTGATGTTCATCCAGCTCAGGCAGTTTATTAAACAGGCTATCCATCGTTTCTTCATGAATGGAGACACCTTTTTCCTGCAAAGCTCGAATAACGGGACGAACACCCAACGTTTTGAGCCAATGGTAATAATCCTCCATCTCGAGCTCAATCATTCTCTCAATCTTGGCAGCTTCCACCTTACGCATCTCCAGGTTGCTCTCCACGATTCCTTCCAGATCATCAATGTCATAGAGAAATACGTTGGATAATTCACCAATCGCCGGATCAATATCGCGTGGAACCGCAATATCAATCAGGAACAATGGACGAGATTGACGACGCTTCATGCTCTCTCGTACCACTGCTGCATCCATGACATAACGTTCAGCTCCAGTGGAACTAATCACAATATCAACTTCATTCAGTCGATCTAATGCCTGTTCCATCGTACAAGGTGTCCCCCGGAACTTGGCTGCCAATTCTTCAGCTCTTGCGAGCGTGCGATTCGCCACGATGACCTCGGATGCCCCGTTGGCATAGAGATGTTTCACGGTTAGTTCACTCATCTTGCCGGCACCCAAAATGAGCACCTTCTTGTCTGTGAACATGCCAAAAATCCTCTTACCGAGTTCAACAGCAGCATAACTGACAGATACGGCGCTCTCCCCGATGGAAGTCTCCGAATGTGCCCGTTTGCCCAGCGTAACAGCCTGTTTGAACAGCATATTAAACCAGGTACCTGTTGATTTCTCTTCCTGCGCTTTAAGAAAAGCCTGTTTCACCTGTCCAAGAATCTGAGTCTCACCAATGACCATGGAATCTAGTCCGCAGATGACGCGGAACAAATGGCGCATGGCTTGATCATCTTCATATATATATAAGTGTTGCGTAAATTCTTCCCGTGGTACGTTAAACCATTGTTCCATGAATGTTCGAATAAAATAACCACACATGTGAAGACGGTCCACCACAACATACAACTCGGTACGGTTACATGTGGCTACGATTACACCTTCCAATACACTCTTGGTCAGCTTGAGCTGCTGCAGCGCTTCAGACAAATCCTTTTCTGCAAATGTGAATCGTTCCCTAACCTCTACAGGCGCCGTGCGATAATTCAAACCAACGACAACGATGTGCATTGCAAGTTCACCTGCCTAATAAATTTCCAATCAAAGTGCTTACTGCATATGTCTATCCATTTATGATTGACAAGGTTAATTATATCACACATCATAGCCGTGACCGGGTCATTTTTATGAAATGTTTATGAAATCACCATGTTCATCATCATATGCACTGTCATTTATTGTAGTGTCTCACCAAAGTTCACCGTTATGCGTTAAAAAGTGCCGATTATGAATATTCATAACGATACGCATATTAAAACAAATAGCCATGGAATTATTCCATGACTATTAGAGTTTGGGAGGTTATGTGTCCATCCCGATATGTGAACATTTGTGTGTATGCAATATACTTTTTATTTAAACCCGTTCAGTCTGGTTGTTCATGTCTGGTGTTTCAACTTGCAATTCGCCCAAACCACGTACCAACTTCTTTGCATACGTTTTTTCAGGCTTTAATACGGATACCAGGTAGTCAATAGCAAGCTGTGGATCTACAGTCTCCCCACAAGTGTAACAATCAATCGCTGCAAAACCTCTCTCAGGATACGTATGAATGGAGAGATGACTCTCAGACAATAGTACAAGTACGGTCGCTCCCTGTGGATCAAACTGCTTGGATTGTACGGACATCACTGTCGCGCCACATGCCTCTGCTGCTTCAACCATTTGGGCTTCCAGATACTCTGCATTGTTCAGTAGATTAAAGTCAACACCCCAAGTATCAACAGCAACGTGTCTTCCGAAAGTTGAATATTCCATCCTTCGGTTCCCCCTTCCTAGGAATAAAATGTTTGAAAAATTTCATCCGCTAGGACCTACGTCATTCACTTCCCGAGGGAAAAATCTCTCGCAACATATAATGTCCTGAGTGAATCCTGGTTCCTATTTTGTTTTCAACGAGATTAAAAATAACATTGAATCAGAGTGAAATCAACCCTTTTCCAGAAGATTGTAAAATAAATATTTCCAATTCGGAATATTCCATCTCACATCAAAAAATCCCCCTGCAACCTCCACATTGGCGAGTGCCACTGCACGGAAGATACAAGGGAATTCATTATATACATATACGTTTATAAACATACAATTTTAAGTTAATAAGCTTCAAGCTCAAACAACCGTTTTTGATGACGAGCAAGGGTCTCATCAATCTGATGGAGCTGATCAGCAGTCGCATCTTTTCTAGTGTCCAGTAGTGAATCGATCTCGGCATACACACGGTTGATTTCGCGTTCTACATCTCTGGCCTGGAACAGATGTTGCAATTCAAGCAACGTATTTTTGTATTCATAGATCACTCGGGTGTTCTCCCCGGTCTTCTCCACAATTTTGCGGACAGTGCCTTGAGCATAAACATACGTCATGGTGAACCCTTTATAGATCCGATGAACGACCCCGTCACCCTTAAAAGTCACAAAGAGCTTCCGGACAACGTTGGTCAGATGCAGATTCACCAGGCGGCAAGATAATTCACAGATATAAAACCCTTCTATGCGGTCAAAAGGGAAATGCACTTCTTCTCCACTTACATCCCCCAGCACAACCTCCTGACAACCATTGTCCAACACCTTAACCCGGTGATGAAGCCTGCCGTCTTCTGTCATGCGCAAAAACTGATGCATCTGGGGTTCTGACAATTTCATAGTGGCCTTAACGTACTCTGTGGCTAACCGCTGAGCCATACAAATCCCTCAATTCTTTCCCGATTGTTTTGCCTTCCTGCACATGTAGCAGTCATCTCAAAATTCTTCAGGCCGGCACGGCCGGTAATTTTGGTACTGTTGGCAATATGCACCTATGCTCATTATACACTACCCTAACGTTATTTTTCTCCAGACCCAGATGATGAATTCTCACGAAATCCCTTAAAAAACCGGATTAATCTGGATCTCATCAAAGATTCATTTAGCATGCTCACTTTCCTGCACTAAAACGGTATACTATCTCGGTTATCCGTTAATTTCGTTGCTTTCTTCCTCATCAGAAGCACCCTCTGCATCCAGCACTGGTGCATACTTATCTATGCGGGCATGGCGGGTAATGATGTCCCATAACTCTTCTTTCCCCAATCCCTCTTCGGATGAAAACGGCACAAACAAATCCCCTGAACGAAGACCCAGTGATTCCTTAATGACTTTGATATATTTGGCTCTGCGTGTTTTTGGAATCTTGTCCATCTTGGTTGCTACAACAACCAAAGGCAGTCCATTATGACGAAGCCATTCGTTCATCATCTTGTCCTCTTTGGACGGTTCATGTCTCATATCAACCATCTGCATGACCAGTTTCAATTCCTCGCGTCCCAACAAGTATTTCTCCATCATTTTACCCCAGGCAAAGCGTTGCTCTTTGGAAACTTTAGCGTAGCCATATCCCGGGAAATCGACGAAGTAGAGATCCTGATTAATTTTATAATAGTTGAGTTGCTGTGTCTTACCCGGTGTAGAGCTCGTCCGAGCCAAATTTTTACGATTAATCAAACGGTTGATCAGGGAAGATTTTCCCACATTGGAGCGTCCCGCCAAAGCAATCTCTGGCAGACCGTCCTCGGGGTATTGTTCAGGCCGAACGGCACTGATAATAAATTCAGATTGATTTACTTTCATATTGTATCTTTCCTCTCTTGAACGCCTGTGCTATGCATCACCTGTTGAAGGTATTATGCCATGGATTGTTCTATCATACCAAAAAAACCGTTCCAGCGGACGCCGAAGCCTCCGCAGAACGGTCTACTCTTCATACGAACCTTTCGGATACGTGGATTACAGGTGAATTCCTGTCTGCTCAACAAGTGCATGCTGCAATACCTGATCCATATGGGCTACAGGGACAAACTCCACATCTTCCTTGATGCTGTCTGGAATGTCACGCAGGTCCCGTTCGTTATCCTTAGGCAATAATATTTTTTTATAGCCGGCACGATGGGCCGCCAATGATTTCTCTTTCAGACCACCGATCGGCAGCACACGTCCACGCAGTGTTATTTCACCAGTCATCGCGATATCCTTGGACACATGTTTGTTCGTCAAGGCTGAGATTAACGCTGTTGCCATCGTAATCCCGGCAGATGGACCATCCTTCGGAATCGCTCCTTCCGGAACGTGGATATGGATATCGTTCTTCTCATGGAAGTCAGGCGAAATTCCAAGCTGTGTAGCTTTGGAACGGGTGTAACTGAATGCGGCTTGTGCCGATTCCTTCATGACATCCCCCAGTTTACCTGTGAGAGTCAATTTACCTGTTCCAGGCACAACAGTCACTTCAATGATAAGGGTATCTCCACCCACTTCAGTCCACGCCAGACCCGTTACGGTACCAATCTGATCTTCCAGTTCGGCCATACCATAACGGAACTTGCCAGGTCCAAGGTAGTCTTTGATCTCATCGGATGAGATGTTAATCTGACCTTCCACACCCGATACGATGTTCTTGGCAGCTTTCCGGCACAACGAAGCCATCTGCTGTTCCAGATTACGCACACCTGACTCCCGTGTATATTCACGAATTACACGCAACAACGCGTCATCCGGGATTTCCAATTGCTCTTCTTCCAAACCATGGTCCTGCTTCTGTTTGGGCAACAAATAGTTTTTCGCAATTTGTTGCTTCTCCAGTTCCGTATAACCAGGGATGTTGAGCATTTCCATCCGATCCAGCAATGGACGCGGAATATTGTGTACCGTGTTGGCAGTTGTTATAAACATAACGTTGGATAAGTCAAACGGCAATTCTACAAAATGATCACTAAACGTATTATTTTGTTCCGGATCAAGTACCTCAAGTAACGCTGCGGAAGGATCTCCGCGGAAGTCTGAAGCCATCTTATCAATCTCGTCCAGCAGGAATACCGGATTGAGTGAACCTGCCGTTTTCATCCCTTGGATGATACGCCCAGGCATAGCCCCTACATAGGTTCGTCGGTGACCACGAATCTCGGCTTCATCCCGCACGCCGCCAAGAGATATTCTTACAAACTCCCGACCTAGCGATCTGGCGATCGAACGAGCAAGTGATGTTTTACCGACCCCTGGAGGTCCAACCAGACAGAGAATTGGCCCTTTGAGCTTCTTGACGAGCTTCTGGACAGCCAGATATTCAAGCACACGTTCTTTCGGCTTTTCCAGTCCGTAATGATCTGCATTGAGCACATCTTCGGCTTTTTGGATATCCAGATCATCCGCTGTCATCTGACTCCAAGGAAGGCCAAGCAGCCAATCCACGTAGTTGCGAATGACTCCGCCCTCGGCTGAACTTGCAGGCATTTTCTCCAGTCGATCAATTTCTTTCTCGACCTTTTCTTTCACCTTGTCCGGCAAGCCGAGTTCTTCCATCTGAGTGCGAAGTTCCTCGACCTCACCCGCACGGCCTTCTTTTTCACCCAGTTCTTTCTGGATCGCTTTCATCTGCTCGCGCAAATAATATTCCTTCTGCGTTTTCTCCATCTGTTTCTTCACACGTTGGCTGATCTTGCGTTCAAGCTCCAGCACTTCGCGCTCATTGTTCAGGATATCCAGCAATTTCTCCAGACGTTCCCGAACGTCGATGGTCTCCAGAATTTCCTGTTTATCCTTGATCTTCAAGGACAGGTGACTCGTGATGACATCGGCCAGACGCCCTGGTTCTTCGATGTCAGACACCGCTGCGAGTGTCTCTGGTGTCACTTTTTTGGACAGATTAATATAATTCTCGAACTGGTTCAGAACGGTACGCATCAAGGCATCCGTCTCCGGATGGGTATTCTCCTCTTCAGGCAGCTCTTTAGCCAGTACTTCATAATATTCCTCGTTGTCCGTATATTCAATAATTTCAGCCCGTTCCAAGCCTTCAACGAGTACACGAATCGTACCGTTCGGAAGCTTCAGCATCTGTCTGACCTTGGCCACGGTTCCGATTCTGAAAATGTCCTCTTGTGTTGGTTCTTCAATATTTACTTCGGCTTGGGAACATAGGAGAATCAGATGTTCTTCTACCATCGCTTTTTCTAAAGCCTTGACCGATTTCTCCCGGCCCACATCGAGATGCAGTACCATACTCGGGTAGACGAGAAGTCCTCTTAAAGGCAGTAAAGGAAAACGACGACCTTTCGCTTTGCTCGGTCCCATCGCTTTCGCACCTCCAATGGCTCTCAGGTTGTAGTCATTCATTATTCTATCAAATGTTCACATAAAAAACCAATGAAGGGAAGCGCTTAGCAGCTTCCCGAATCTGTAACCTGTCCTGGACGAGGCACGTCCGCACGCAAATAGGAAGCGGATGCCGGCGGAAAAATCTCCGGTGCAGGTGCAACTGTCTCCTCTGCAAGCTTCGTTTGTTCCATCTGTTGTGATTCCGGGACCCAGGCGAACACTTCACGGAATACGTCCTGTACCGTATCTACCGGGATAACGCGCAAGCCATCCAGATTCTCAAAAATGGACTGCCAGTTCTCCGCAGGAATAATAACGGTCTTCGCTCCTGCCTGAAAGGCAGCCTCCACCTTGGCTAGCACGCCACCGATAGGCTTAACCCGACCATGAATACTGATCTCGCCAGTCATCGCTGTCTCATGATCCACAGGACGCCTCTGAATGGCTGATGTAATGGCAGTCGCCATGGCGATCCCGGCGGATGGACCGTCAATAGGCGTCCCACCTGGGAAATTCACGTGTAAATCGTAATCATTCGGACGAATACCCATGGCTTTTAATACGGTTAACACATTTTCAACCGAGCCTTTGGCCATACTTTTTCGCCGGAGTGTACGCGAACCGCCTCCAATCTCTTCTTCATCCACAACGCCTGTAATGTTGATTCGGCCTTGATCTTTAAGAGCCGGAACAGCAGACACTTCGATCTCCAAAATGGTTCCCATATTCGGTCCATATACCGCCAAGCCGTTAACAAAACCCACCTGTGGCTCTGAAGGGACCTTCCGGTCAGGCCGTGGCTGGATCTGGCTGCTACCCGCCACCCACTCCACATCGGATGCCTGAAGCGTCTCACGCTTCTCTGTCAGCGCAAGTCCAGCAGCCAGCTGGATGATATTGACCGCTTCACGTCCATTGGTTGCATATCGCTTGACCACATCAACGGCATCCGGACATGGACTGAACCCTATTTTCTGGACAGCATCCTCTGCAATTCGCCCAATCTCCTCAGGCAACAAAGGTCGGAAATAAACTTCCATGCAGCGGGAACGCAAAGCTGGTGGCAGTTCATGAGGCGAACGTGTCGTTGCTCCAACCAGGCGGAAATCGGCCGGCAGGCCATTTTGAAAAATATCGTGGATATAAGCAGGAGTATGCGTGTCTTCCGAGTTATAGTACGCACTCTCCAAAAACACCTTGCGATCCTCCAATACTTTCAACAGCTTATTCATCTGAATCGAATGTAATTCACCAATTTCATCAATAAAAAGCATTCCCCCATGCGCTTTCGTCACAGCGCCCGGTTTTGGTTGGGGAATACCAGCAACGCCCATAGCTCCTGCTCCCTGATATATCGGATCATGAACCGAACCAATTAAGGGGTCCGCAATACCACGTTCATCAAAACGGGCTGTTGTTGCATCCAACTCCGTGAATTTCGCGTCTGGCTTGAAAGGAGATGTTGGATTCTTCTTAGCCTCTTCCAAAACGACCCTTGCCGCAGCTGTCTTCCCGACTCCGGGAGGGCCATAAATGATAACATGTTGCGGATTAGCACTACACAAAGCAGCTTTAAGGGCACGCAGCCCGTCTTTTTGCCCAACAATATCGTTAATGGTAGCTGGACGCGTCTTCTCCGACAACGGCTTGGTGAGTGAGATTGAACGCAACTTACGCAGCTTCTCCATTTCCTTGCGAGATTCTCGCTCAACGGCACTGCGGTTCGTTTTCTGACCACGCAGTAGGTTCCAGAAATACAAACCAATCACCACTCCAAAAAATAACTGAATCAACATGATGACCATACCAAATTCCATGTCTTCACATCCTCCTATTTTGTCGCTATTCTCATATGAGATCATGCTAATACTTGGTAGTATAGCCTTTTCAACGCGACGTAAACGGGCGATACGGAATTTGTATGCGAGAAAATAAAAAGCCCGCCATCGCTGGCGAGCTTTTGTTATAACAAGATATGAATCAATCAGTGCGAACGACCAGGAATAACACCTGTCTCTTCGTAGGCTTCGACGATTTTGTCGATCTCTTTTTTTAATTCCTCAACCATGATTTCTTCAGGCACTTTACGAATCATCTTACCATGACGGAACAAGAGACCTTCTCCACGAGCACCGGCTATGCCGATATCCGCTTCTTTGGCCTCACCTGGACCATTAACCGCACAACCCAACACCGATACTTTAATCGGCACCTTCAGTTTGGAGATATACTCTTCCACTTCGTTGGCAATGGAGAACAGGTCGATATCCAAACGTCCACACGTTGGGCAGGAGATCAATGTAGCTGCATTTGTGATGAGTCCAAATGTTTTGAGCAGATCACGAGCGACCTTAATTTCTTCTACCGGGTCCGCACTCAGTGAGATCCGCATCGTAGAACCAATACCCATAGACAATAAGGCTCCCATACCTGCGGAGCTTTTGATTGTACCGGAGAACAGTGTACCTGCTTCGGTAATCCCGAGATGCAACGGATACGGAATGATTTGAGCTGCTTTGGTATATGCCTCAATTGCCATCGGCACATCCGATGCTTTGAGAGACACGATGATATCATGGAAATCAAGCTCTTCCAAAATACCAATGTGATACAATGCACTTTCTACCATAGCATCTGCCGTAGGATACCCATACTTCTCAAGGAGATGGTTTTCCAAAGAACCCGCATTTACTCCAATCCGAATCGGAATGCCGCGGTCTTTACAAGCCTTAACCACTTCTTCCACTTTTGCACGTTTACCGATGTTACCTGGATTAATCCGAACTTTATCGATGCCGTTCTCAATCGCAAGTAAAGCCAGCTTATAGTTGAAATGAATGTCCGCTACGAGCGGTATATTAATGCGTTTTTTGATTTCCTTGATGGCTGCGGCAGCTTCCTCATTATTCACCGTTACACGTACCACTTGACAGCCCGCTTCTTCCAGTCGCAGAATCTCTGCAACCGTTGCTTCAACGTCTGCCGTTTTGGTTGTACACATACTTTGGATAATGACTTCGTTACTGCCACCGATCGTTACGTTTCCCACTTTCACGGGACGTGTATCCTGTCTTAAATACATGAGTGATTTCTCTCCCCACAACGTCAAAGCTCCACCCTGACAGAGACAAAAATTCGCCTTCTGCCAAAGTGGAGAACTGACAAGTCTATATTTCAGAGTTCAACGGGATTGAGGCCTATATCAGGCGCTCTCTTCCTGCTTATCGTCCTTCGATTGGCTTAGTTCAGGCACGACTCTTTTCTCAACAACTTCCTCGGTAATGACACAGTTCGTAACATCTTCACGTGAAGGCACTTCATACATGATTTCCAGCATGATACCTTCAATGATGGCACGCAATCCACGTGCACCTGTGTTACGTTTAATTGCTTCTTTTGCAATCGCAAGCAATGCAGCTGGTTCAAAGACCAGATTCACATTATCCAGTTCAAGCAGTTTTTGGTACTGTTTGGTAAGCGCGTTTTTTGGTTCGGAAAGAATCCGTACCAGCGTATCTTCATCCAACGGCTCCAAAGTGGAGATGACTGGCAGACGGCCTACAAATTCCGGAATCAGACCAAATTTCAGCAAATCTTCCGGCAATACCATACCCAGGTATTCACCTGGTTTCAGATCTTTTTGCTCAGAAACGGTATTAAAGCCAATGACTTTTTTACCGATCCGGCGTTTGATCATTTGCTCCAGACCATCAAAGGCACCGCCGCAAATGAACAGGATGTTTGTTGTATCGATCTGAATGAATTCTTGATGAGGGTGTTTACGGCCACCTTGTGGTGGTACAGAAGCCACAGTTCCTTCAAGAATTTTCAAGAGAGCCTGTTGCACACCTTCGCCCGATACATCACGAGTAATGGATGGGTTTTCGGATTTACGCGCTACTTTATCAATCTCATCGATATAAATAATGCCACGCTCTGCTTTTTCCACATCATAATCAGCAGCTTGAATCAGTTTGAGCAGGATGTTCTCTACATCCTCACCTACATAACCCGCTTCTGTTAATGACGTAGCATCCGCAATAGCAAAAGGAACATTCAAAATTTTTGCCATCGTTTGCGCAAGCAACGTTTTACCAGAACCTGTTGGTCCTAACAGCAAAATGTTACTCTTTGACAATTCAACGTCTTCGATCTTGCTTTGCGTGTTGATCCGTTTGTAGTGATTATACACCGCAACAGACAATGATTTTTTCGCTTGTTCCTGTCCAATAACATATTGATCCAGAATATTACGAATTTCTTTTGGTTTCGGAATATCTTTCAGGTCTACTTCTTCATCATGACCAAGTTCTTCCTCAACGATTTCGGTGCAAAGTTCGATACATTCATCACAGATGTACACGCCTGGTCCAGCGACCAACTTGCGTACCTGCTCCTGAGATTTACCGCAAAAAGAGCATTTCAACTGCCCTTTCTCATCGTTAAATTTAAACATGAAACCACCCCTTTAGGAATTGATCGGTCTACTGAGCACCTGGTCAATAATGCCGTACGTCTTAGCTTCTTCAGCGCTCATGAAGAAGTCACGGTCGGTATCCCGCTCAATTTTCTCAAGAGGCTGACCCGTACGATCGACGTATATTTGATTCAGTTTCTGACGTGTTTTAATAATCCATTCTGCATGTATCTTAATATCCGCAGCCTGTCCTTGAATGCCGCCAAGCGGCTGATGAATCATTACTTCGCTATTTGTCAGCGCATATCTCTTGCCAGGTGCACCGGCTGTCAGCAATAACGAGCCCATGCTTGCTGCCATCCCTACGCAAATGGTAGATACATCCGGCTTGATAAATTGCATCGTATCGTATATACCCATCCCTGCGGTGACAGAACCACCAGGTGAGTTAATGTACAAGCTGATATCCTTCTCAGGATCGTCGGCTGCCAAAAACAAAAGCTGTGCTATGACAAGATTGGCTGCATCGTCATCAATCGCACTGGTTAGAAAGATAATGCGATCTTTCAGCAAACGTGAATATATATCGTAAGACCGCTCGCCTCGATTGGTTTGTTCTATAACCATTGGCACCAGACTCATGAGACCAACCTCTTTTCTACATGTAATTAGACATAGGCCACCTGTAAAGCAAACCCAAATTCATTCTAACACTTTCCTGTGACAATGTCATTTTTCACAAGAGGGGTGAGACATCAATTTGTTTACTTTTTTAGCCTGATCATATTTAACCATGTTTTCTATGTATGTGCAAATTGAAGCCATCCTATGCCGTCTTGCCGTTTTTTATTTGCATGAAGTACATAGGTATGTAAAAAGTGTACGCGGATCAATAAAATTAGTGTTCATCCATATAATTACTTCATTTTCTATAAAATGGATGTCATAATTTAAAAATAAGGCACGCAATAATTCACGTGCCTTATCGTTTATTCAACTGACAAGTTGATAACAGCTTGTCTTATTTTTCGTCAGCTTCTGCAACAACTTCTTCAGCTGGAGCTTCAACCGGTTCAACAACTGTGCTGTTCTCAAGGAGAACATCAATCGTTTTACGCAGTTTAACTTCATCGCGAAGGCTGTCCAAGGAACCATTACCTTCGAGGATGCCACGGATCTCATCAGCAGGACGCTTGTAAGATTCAGCCATTTTCTCGAGTTCTTGATTCACTTCTTCGTCAGATACTTCAATGTTTTCCGCTTTACCTACAGCTTCAAGCACCAGGTTGTTGCGAACACGTTTGGAAGCATCTTCTTGCATTTGCCCTCTCAGGTCAGCTTGAGTCTGGCCAGAGAAGCTCAGGAACATTTCAAGGTTCATACCTTGGTTACGCAGACGGTTGTCGAAATCACGCATCATGTTTTGTACTTCGCTCTCAACCATTGCAGCAGGAATGTCCACTTCAGCGTTTTCAGCCACTTTTTCTACAACTGCATTTTCTTGTGCAGCTTTGGCTTCGTCAGCTTTGCGGGATTCCAATTGTGTTTTCAGGTCAGCTTTGTACTCTTCAAGTGTGTCGAATTCGCTAACATCTTTAGCAAACTCATCATCCAATGCAGGAAGTTGTTTGCGTTTGATTTCGTGAATTTTCACTTTGAATACCGCTTGTTTGCCAGCAAGTTCTGCTGCATGGTAGCTCTCTGGGAAAGTCACTTCTACGTCTTTGAAGTCACCTGTGGACAGACCCACAACTTGCTCTTCAAATCCAGGAATGAATGTGTTGGAACCCAGTTCCAGGGAATAACGCTCAGCTTGTCCACCTTCGAAAGGTACACCATCAACGGAACCGTCGAAGTCGATTACTGCAACGTCGCCGTTAGCAGCGGAACCTTCGTCGATTACAACGAGTTCAGCGTGACGTTGTTGAAGACGCTCAAGTTCTTCAGTCACTTCTGCTTCAGTTACTTCACCTTTTGCTACAGCAACTTCGATTCCTTTGTACTCACCAAGAGTAACTTCAGGTTTCACAGTTACTTTTGCTTTGAACTTGAATGTTTGTCCTTTAGCAAATTGTTCAACATCTACGTCAGGACGATCAACCGGGAAGATATCCGTTTGGTCGATTGCTTCTGTATAAGCTTCAGGAAGCAAAATGTCGATTGCTTCTTGATAAAGGCTCTCTACACCAAAACGTGCTTCGAAAATGGAACGTGGTACTTTACCTTTACGGAATCCAGGTACGTTTGCTTGTTTAACCACTTTATTAAAAGCTTTGTCGAGTGCTGCAGTTACACGATCTGCATCCACTTCAACCTCAAGAACCCCAAGGTTCTTCTCTATCTTTTCCCAAGTTGCTTTCATTGTATACTTTCCCCTCCAAAATTCACATGTTCACGTAGGCAATCACGTACAAAATAACCATTTTAGTATAAACAAGATTAGATTCTTTTTCAAGGGGAATCCCTTGATACAGTTTAAGGAAAACGTTTCCGGCCTCGATTAACCATCCAAACCGGCAGATACAAACTGTTTCATGGAACGATAAGCCTGCTCCAGTCGAAAGCGCATCGCGCCTGTCACAGCATACATTGAGCGGGTATTTTCCTCATCATGCGAACCACCCAGACTGTCTGCAACGGTCATATGTAGAGCTGCTGCCCATATATCTGTCATGGAATCATTTTCTTCCAGCATCGATACATAATCACGGGTTCCATACACCGCCATGACATATTGTATCCACAGTTCCTGGGCAAAATAAAAGAGCGTAGGTTCATGAACCTCCGTCTGATCTGCCACTCGTTCCAGAATCTGAACAATTTGGAGCGGGAATTCCTCTGGTCTAAGAGGCACGGTGTCGATCTCGACTTCAACCTGCTCTTCGCCTCTCGTAAACAGGATCATACCTTGAACACCTCGGCGACGCAAGGTTTGCAGCACCCGAAATTGAAGCAGAGGGTGAAGCGACTTATCTTTTAACCAACTGGTAAGAGCCTCGTCAATCTTCGGCAGATCAAGATAGGCCAACTGCTCCAAAGCCAGCATCGTCTGTTCAGACAGCGGCTCTTCCATTACTGTGCGAAGCATCTTATCTGCATAACCATCATCCTGTTCAAGCTTCATTCGGGCATGCTGCCGTGCCATGTCCTCCTCACTAATCTCTTCTTCCTCTTCTCGTTCTTCAAGAACGGCAGGCGAGGTTTCTTCATATTGAGGAAACGCAGCCTGAAGCCATTCGAGCAGGGCCCGCCATTCATCGTAATGGCGCTCTTCCTGTCCCTGACATTGCAGCAAAAAGTGAAGCAATTTCATCGCTTCACCATACCGTTCATTTTCAAGCATAACTGTCAATTGAATCTGGTAATAGTCCAGCGTCTTAGGAAACAGCACAATATTGTTGTTATGCTCGGTTTCCGGGGTCGTGGATTCCTTAATGGGAGCACCTCCTCTATATCCTGAATCTCCAGTCGGAATCAACATAAATAGATGTATATATTAAAACGATTGTTGATCTATTTTCTGAGTTCTCCTGATATTCTAACATAACCTTAAATATAATGAAAAAAACGTTACTGCCGCCAAATATCATATACGAAAAATAGTTTAAAATAAAATGCTTGATATTCCTGTATGCATATGATAAAATCAATTTTGCTTGAAAAAATTCATGTCTCAGTAGCTCAGCTGGATAGAGCAACGCCCTTCTAAGGCGTCGGTCGGGGGTTCGAATCCCTCCTGGGACGTATTAAAAAGAAACTTCCTTCGGGAAGTTTTTTTGCGTTCTGGGGATCCCCAACGGTTTGTCGGAGCATTCACTTCGTTAGCACCACTTCGCAGTCTCGACTGCAAGGAGAGTATCCCTCCTGGGACGTATAAAAAGAAGCTTCCTTCGGGAAGCTTCTTTTGCGTTCTAGGGATGAGAACCCCAACAGTTCGTCGGAGCATCCACTTCGTTACATGCTCTATGTCGCTGTATTGGAGCGCACGCATTTGATCACTCTATAAGCAACACGTTGAAGTATCGATATTCTAACGAACATAGGACACTTTATTTGCTCCAAATTCAGCATTGTGGAATTCTAACGAATCTGAGAGAGCTTATTTCGCCTTCCGGGGTGTTAACTCACTTATCTGCACTTCATAGCCTGATTAACGTCGCTGAGGTTCGTTAGAATTTGAAAATAGCCGTTTTACCCATTATAAGACCACGTGGATTCGTTAGAGTTCACAGGGTAGTCAAGGCACCCATTGTCGATTGGGTGTTTTTTCATTTCATTGCTCAATATTGACATAGAATGTTATGCTTACCCAGTGGGTAATGTAACAATCCATACATATTAACTTCTTAGGAAACAGGAGATTTTATCAATGTCATCTTCAATACAGCAACACTCATCTATCCATACTGAGGAAGAACATTCTTCGACATCAAAAAGATTCGGCCTGTTATTAGCAGGCATTATCGTCATCGCCGCTACCATGAGGTCACCGATCACCGCAACCGGTCCCGTCGTGGAGATGATCCGCTCAGATACAGGTATCGGCCATACGATGGTCGGGCTTCTGACCTCACTTCCTTTGCTCGCCTTTGCAGCAGTCTCTCCTTTTGCACCACGTCTTGCCAAACGTTTAGGACTCGAATCTGCTCTGCTATTGGCTGTTATGATCGTAACCATTGGGGTGGCCTTACGCTTGTTGCCTTCCGTTCTTTCCTTATATGCAGGAACCGCAATTTTGGGGTGCGGCATTGCATTAAGCAACGTGCTTTTGCCAAGTTTGATCAAACGTGATTTTCCATTACGGGTAGGTATCGTCACCGGATTATACTCTGTATCCATGAACATATTTGGCGCCATCGCCTCAGGTGTGAGTGTGCCCGTAGCAGGAGCCACATCTATGGGTTGGCGTGCTTCGTTAGGCATGTGGGCCTTGTTGTCCATATTGGCGCTTCTCTTGTGGCTCCCCCAGATCGCCGCAGGACGTCAGCGAATGTTATTCATAGCCACACAGAGTGAAGGGACACCTGTACGTCTACGGACCTCTTCCCTGGCCTGGTTCATTACTTTATTTATGGGTCTTCAATCTCTAATATTCTATACAACGATTACCTGGCTTCCCGAGATTCTCGCTGAGCAAGGATTCAGCCCCACCTCAGCAGGGTGGATGCTCTCCCTAATGCAGATGGTTAGTGTACCGGCTACCTTTATCGTTCCAATCCTCGCCGGCCGAACGCGAGATCAGCGTGTTCTAACCGCGATTACGTGCTCTTCTTTAATTGTCGGGTATGCTTTATTGTTAAGTGGCATCGCTTCGCTCGTTACCATTGGTGTCACGTTGGCAGGAATAGGCGCTGGAGCTTCATTTGGAATGGTAACGATGTTCTTCGTCCTTCGCACAAAAGATGCCAGACAAGCTGCCAGCCTGTCCGGTATGGCCCAGTCCTTCGGATATATGCTAGCGGCAATTGGACCTTTACTGTTCGGTATGCTTCATGACTGGACAAAAGGATGGACCCTGCCGTTGCTAATACAGGTCATTCTGGCCATCGCTTTGCTAATCGCAGGGATTCAGGCCAGCAAAAATAGAATGATCGGTTAGTCATACAATTCATTTATAAAAAAAACAAAACGGCCTCCATCCTGCAAATCAGGATGGAGGCCGTTTATGCATAGAACAATTCCTTCATTAATTGAATCCATTTTAATCAATTTCAATGAGGAATGAACTTACTTCACTTTTACCTTAATCGTGTCTGTGCTGGTAACACCGCCTGCGTTAATTAACTCTGCCCGATACGTATACGTGCCCGATGTTTTCCCGGACAGTGTAGTCACAGCACTTTGTGCATAAGGTGTAGCCGAACGGAGTTCTTGCGTATCGATCAACTTATCATTTTCATAGAGACGATACTCTGTAGCGTTGGTCCCCCACCACAGGTTCATGGTCACCTTATAATTGCCATCGCCATCCCAGTTATCGTGAGAAAGAACCGCTTTGCCTGGCGTTGCGTTGGTAACCCGAACAGTCAACGTCTGACTACGCGTTGTTCCCTTGTCGTTGGTCAGCTCAGCCACGTACGTATACGTGCCATTGGCTTTGCCCGTGATCTTCGTCTGAGCAAACTGCGCCCAAGGTGCGTTGTAAGTCAGCTTTTGTGTATCAACCAAAACCCCGTCCTCATATAACTTGTAGCTAGTTGCGTTCTCGCCCCACCACAGGTTCATTGTAACGATATACGCGCCCTCTGGTAAGCCGTTGCCTACCCAGTTATTGTGAGACAATACAGGCGTACCTGGGGCCTTGGTTGCCGGAGTTTCAGGTTCGGTCTCCACGGCTTCCAATTTCAGTGCCGTATTGGCTGTACCCGAAAGCCCCTGTTGGTCTTTTACTGTAAGTTCAACAGCATACTCGCCTGCTTCAATTCCCTCCAAAGAAAGGTTGAAGGTACCATCAGCTTGTACTTCAAAGACTCCTTCTTTATAAACCGATCCATCCTCTTTTTTCACAACATACGTTGCTTCCAGAGAAGCGGCCGGATCAAACGTGATGTCCCATCCGCTGGCAAGCGCAGGAGCTACACGGAAGTACAAGTCTTCCACGCTACCGTTAAGGACAGCAGACTCATCCTCTTTGAACTCCAACGCTTCTGGTGCAGTTACAGCCGGAGCTGTCTTTTTCACCAAAAATGGCGAAGTGTCTTCCTTATAGGTTTTGCCGTCCGTACCAATAGTAGTGATGTCTACGGTATATAAACCATCCGGAATCTCAGTCACTTCATCGGTTGTGTAATCTGCATATGAGCCGTCCCAAGCAAGGTTGTATCTTGCATTGGCATTGAAGTTAAAATAGTTACCAAAGATGGAGCCGATATAACCATCTTGATAATATCCACCTTCCGGATTAAGACCATCATAGATCTCAATCAGGGCAAAAGTCATTGGATTATAGAATTCCATCGCTACATTAAGGGTATCCAACGTACCATCAGCCTTCAATGGATAGTGGAATGGATTTTTTTCAGTGCCTTTTACGGTTTCAATATATTTAACCCCACTCAACGTAACGTTGAAATGAGCAACATATGGCACAGTAAAAGTATTGGTTCCGTTTGAGAATTCAATGTATCCTTGTGCTTCTGTAGTCGCAGTAACCCCTCTTGGAACGGTGATTGTTACTGCAAGTTCTTCCTCACCATTCAGTGTGAAGGAACTCTTGTCTACCGCAACGGATACACCAGCGACGTTACGAGTTGGATTCACATTTACGGTGTAATCCCCGCCACTACCATTCAGCGCTTCAACTTTAATCGTTTTGGTAATCGTCTTTTCATCTGTACTTAAGAAATTACCGTAGTTGATACTTCCGGTGATATTCTCCTTTTCAACAACAGAGCCACTTTCTGTGTATTGAGTCACATCAAGCACTTTGACAAAAGCAGCAGGATCAATGGTGTTGACAGCCTGAATACGGCCAGCACCTTGATCAAATACATCAAACTTGGTTGTATCCAGCACTTTACTATTGTTCATCAGTGCAACTTTGATATCAAATGGTGTCCATTCCGGATGCTTCTCGATCAGCAACGCAATCAAACCTGCTACATGAGGTGTAGCCATACTTGTACCTGATTTACGATCATAAGCTTGTGCGTAATCTGCGTCTGGCTCATCCTTGCCGTACGCAGGAATGGTAGACAAAATGCTTGTACCTGGTGCAACAATATCCGGTTTGATATCCAGCGTTACCTTTGCAGGTCCACGTGAACTGGATGAACTCATTTCATCGCCCGGAGTTTGGGAACGTTCAAAATCACTAAAGCTCACTTCAACGGCTTGGCCTGCGTCCAGCTCAGCCTTGATCACATCTCCATCTTCCTTGGACATGCTCAGTGTTGGAATAAGTTCAAAGTTATCTCCCAGACTTACACCGATTGGACCGGGAATGTTGTTATATACAATAACAGCCAAGGCTCCGGCTGCTTTAGCATTGGCGATTTTCTCTACAAATGCGATTTCACCACGCTGTATTAATGCCACTTTACCTGTAAGATCCTTACCTTCAAAATCAGTTGGCTTACCCAGTGCTCCATATTCAAGCTCATATTTCCCTGTCAAAACAGTTTCAGGGTCTGCTGACAGGCTCCATCCCATCAGATCCAGACGGTAAACCGACTCTGTAATAGCCAGTGGAGCTTCAGTCGGAGCAATTACAGACTCTTCTTCCACAGGAGTAGCTTCAGGAGAAGCTTCAACAGGTGCAGAAGGTGATGCAGATGGAGTATTCTCTTCTGTTGTAACCTCTTCTACATTCGGAACTTCAGCTTCGTTAGAAACTGTGTCCTCCACAGCCGATGCACTTTCCTCATCAGCAGTTGCGGGTACATCTTGCTCTGAACCTTCAGGCTCTTCTGTTCCAGGTGCCGTACCCAGTTCAGGAGATTGTTCAACCTCTGGCACCGGTTGTTGTTCAGGTTGTGCCTCTTCGCCTTCCTCACCAATCCAGAAGTGAGTATCGGCTGTAATCAGCTGGCTAGGTCCTGTAGAGTTACCTACCGTAATGGCCATTGCAGACGCACCCGGAGAACCGAGTGTATAACGGTTAGGTCCACTGTTACCACTTGCTACAACCGCTGTCACACCAGACAACATCGCATTGTTCAGGGCAACCGAAGTAATATAACTCGGGTCGTTGGCGGCGTTACCTAACGAGAGATTAATTACGTCCATGCCATCTTGAACAGAACGATCAATTCCGCCGAGTACCCATGAGGTTTGACCACTACCATACGGTCCAAGTACACGGTAAGCATAGATATCTGCTTCAGGAGCCACACCAACAATACCGTAGTCCCCTGCTTCGCGAGCAGCAACGGTACCCGCTACGTGCGTACCGTGAGATGTGTAATAGGCGCTTCCAGTAGCATTGAACTCAGGTTCACCCGAAGCTTTCCATTCTTGATATGTCGCTTCATACGGATCATTGTCGTTTCCAACAAAGTCCCATCCGCCTTTGTAAGCATCCTGCAAATTAGGATGTTCATAGTCAATCCCTGTATCAATGACTCCGACTTTAATGCCATTTCCTTTGTAACCCAGATCCCATACTTCAGGTGCACCAATAAAAGGCGCTGTGTCTTTCATGTATGGGTTCACTTCATCTGTCTCTGGCGCTATTGTAACTTCAAGGTCAGGATATACGCTGACCACGCCAGGTATTTGAAGCAATTGTCCCACCTGGTTTCCTTTAAGCTCAATCGCTACACCATTCAGGGCATATGCATATTCTTCCAATACTTCATGTTTGATTTTCTTCTGAGTGAGGCTATGTACAAATGACTGTTGTTGTTGCTCAACTTGAGTCACAGCCTTTGTTTCCATAGAGGAGGTAAAAGATTTTCCGGAGAGGGTTGATTCACCTTGCGCTACTGCAACAGGTTTATTGGAAAGCTCAACGATCACTCGGGTGTTCTCGCCACCCAGACCTTCCAAGCTTTTATCCAAAAATGGATCTGCGGCAAGTTTTGCTTCCCGTCCTGCAAGAATCTCTCTCCATTGTTTGGCTTCGGCTGTACTGGGTAAGTTGTCAAGCTGAATAACTGAATCTGTGGGAGCGGCTCCAGCCGCGGGGAGAATAATGGAAAAGACCATCAGAACACTTAATAACGTCGATATCAATCGTTTACTCAAGGCTTTGCCCCTCCTTTTAAATGTGAATACGTCACCAAATGATGGGTTCCTGCTGTGTTTGTGCGTACTGCAATACACACTCCAATTTCACCGCCTTTCTGCAAGAAGATTGACCCTTGGTAAATTATTCTATCAAAATACCACATTTTCCTTCTAATTACTTACAAATATGATATAGAAATTACTTATATGGGTCTTGAGTATGATAAAAATATCCATTTGTAATTATTTGTCGTTTGAATATTTCATTTTTAAAATAATGCATCAAAAAAAGACCAAGAGCCTCTTTATCCGAAAGAGGCTCTTGGTGTATAGGGGAAGCGTAATTAGTATACAAAGAATCACGATAATTCGTTTAACATCGATAAAAATTGCTACATGTCACAAAATTCTACTTGATTCTGGCTTCACGGCTTCAATACGCAGGCGCTTGTAATCGGCATACATCGCATCTTCTTTCCAAAGGTGAGGCATCACGATTTGACTGGTTTCATGGCATATTTGTTGTATCTCTTCATGACTGAGACCTGCAAAATAGTCGCCTCCAAAATGAGCCAACCAGCCTACTATACCCTGCTCACCATCTGCCAGTCTGGTAGGACGGTCATAGTGATAGGCATGACGCACCATAAATCCACTTTGCTCTAAAATATGGCTATATTCTCCGATCGAAGGAAAATACCAAGGATTGCGTTCCGATGCACGAATGCCCGTGTTTCGCTCCATAACCTGCTCTAATGCATTCACAATGGTCTGCACGTTCCCTTTACCACCAAATTCTGCTACAAAACGCCCTCCGGGCTTCAACGATTTCCATATACTATCCACCACTAATCGCGGGCTTCGCATCCAGTGCAGGGCTGCATTGGAGAAGACGGCATCATATAGTCTATTCGTCTCAAACTGATGACCGTCTCCTTCCACGAACTCAAGTTCAGGGAATTTCTTCCTCGCACGGCGAATCATGTCCGTCGATGCATCCATACCAATAACTTCAGCTTCGGCCAGAGAAATTTCATGCGTCAAATCCCCCGTCCCGCAACCCAGATCAAGAATGTATTCCCCTTTTTGGGGTTGAAGCCACGAGATCAGATTTTTGCCGTATCCGGACACAAAAGCCAGTTTGTTGTCATACTCATCTGGTTGCCATTGATTTAATGATTTCATGGATACCACCGTCGCTTTCGTTATTGATATCCTCATTGTGGCATAGAATTATTTATTATTTAAATATATAAATTCTATATTGTTTATAGGTATAACCAATAAAAGCGCTAACGAAGCGGATGCTCCAACGAACCATTGGAGGGTTCTCTTCCCCTGAACGAAAAACAAGAAGCTTCCCGAAGGAAGCTTCTTCTTTTTTTACGTCCCAGGAGGGATTCGAACCCCCGACCGACGCCTTAGAAGGGCGTTGCTCTATCCAGCTGAGCTACTGAGACAAATATGTATAATAAATTTTCGGCGCGGTTCTCATTATACTCTGATTTCTATATTTTTCAATAGTTTTATAAAAAAATTAATAATTATACTTAAATGCGGGCTCAAATATGTACTTTTCGGTGTTATTCTCATACTCCAGCCCCTTTGAGAATATGATAGCTTGAACCAGGTTATATTGAGGAGATTGGGACATTTAGAGTAAGATTAACATCAGACATTTTCAATGTCAGAATTGCTGGGTAATCTTTTGCATACATACATTTCAATGATCCATTGAAGGAGAGAATCGTCATGAGACAGCTTTTATCAGCCCTATCCTATTTCAGTATTTTCTTTGCCCCGTTCCTGTTTCCGATCATTATATGGATTCTTGCCAAGGATGATTACATTGAGGGACATGCGAAACGCGCCTTATTCTCACATGTATTCCCCTTTCTCGCTGCCATTCCGTTATTTTATTTCTTCGTAACTGCGCATAGTCTGGGTTCCGCCGTCGGGTTTGTCATTCTATTCTTTGTGATTTACGGATTAAGCTTTGTGTACAATGTGGTTAAAGGGATTCAAGTGCTGCGCGAGTATGCTTGATCACATCTCCACCTGATCTGACCATCGCATAACAAAACCCGCCGTTCAACAACGGCGGGTTTTTCCAGTTACAGATACAGTCAGAGCAACCAGCAACAGGTCACATCTACATATAGCTCAACATCGAACTCTATCCCACTATCGCCACATGTGTTGCTGGAGCGTTACCTGTTAAGCCTGCCCGATCAGATAACGCTGAAGTGTTGGACCAAGCAAACCAAAGGCAAACAATTCACTTTGAAACCGAGCCTTATCTTCTTCGACTGTCATACCTTCGCTGTTCTCAAATGCGGTATCTGTCGCCTCTTCAAACGCAGTATGCATATTATTGTTATACCAGTCGATCGCCGAATCGGAGTGATTGCGTACAATCCGAACAACTTCCAGCGAATTTCCGGGCTGTGTTGAGGCCACGTATACAAGTAACGACGGATCTCCGGCATTTCCAGGCTGCACTTCAACCTCTGCACAAGACAATCCATCCACCTCGGTTAATCTGCGTATTTTGGCATCTTGAATGGCATACATTCGTCATCGCGCTCCTTTTCCTTTGTGCTTATCATGTACTTTGTTCAATCTGGTATCGTGTCTCTGGTGTGCCCAATCGGTAAATCTCTCGATACACCTGTTGTAATACCGTTTCATAAGCTCGGTTTACGGACTCCTCCGGTGTATCTGGCCATGGGAATACCATGCCAGGAAAGGCCTCTTCCTCCTTTTCCTGCATGAGGCTCAGCAGTCCCAGTAATTGCTCCGCTTCCTGCGGCGTTGCCTGAATGATCCATTCATATGATGTTACCGACGGATCCGGAATAACGGAGCGGCCCATGACAGACACATAATACTTCATACTGTCCATTGCATGTTCTCTCCTTCACAGGCATGTTGAGGCCGTTGTCCCTAGAACTAGTTTCCGAAGAGGACAGACATTTTATGCCTGCTTTCGGCATATATTTGTTACGACCTCTGACGAAAAGACAACATTTGCTGGTTGCCAGTAACTAAGCAGCCATACGGATGAATGACTCGACCAAGAAAGGATGAACAAACCATGTGCGGTATTACCGGCTTCATACAGTGGAATCGGGATTTGACCCAGGAATCAGAGCTGCTGGTCCGTATGACGGATAGCTTGTCGAACCGGGGGCCCGACGCTTCAGGTACATGGATCTCCAATCCTTGTGCCTTTGGACATCGGCGTCTTAGTGTAATGGACCCCGAGAACGGCGCACAGCCCATGCATGCGTTACAGGGAGATACCTCCTATACCGTCGTGTATAACGGAGAACTATACAATGCACCCGAGTTGAAAAAGGAATTGCTCCAGCGGGGGCATCAGTTCCGCACGCAATGTGATACGGAAGTGTTGCTCGCCTCTTATATTGAGTGGGGACCGGCATGTGTTGACCGGTTTAACGGTATTTTTGCTTTTGCCATATGGGATGGGGGACGCGAACAGGTTTTTATCGCAAGAGATCGCCTTGGCGTGAAACCTCTGTTCTACAGTAATAACAAAGACACTCTCGTATTTGGTTCAGAGCCCAAAGCTCTGCTTATTCACCCTGATGTGGAAGCCGCTGTTGGCCCGGAAGGATTGGCCGAAGTATTTATCGTAGGGCCTGCACGGACACCAGGACACGGCGTATACTCTTCACTGAGCGAACTCAAGCCTGCGCACGCGCTGATCTATAACCGAAACGGTATCCGAACCTATGCCTACTGGAAACTGGAAAGCCAGAACCACGAACATAACCTGGAAGAGACGGCAGCAGAGGTACGCTCTCTCTTGCAAGATACACTGGAGCGCCAGTTGGCTTCGGATGTTCCAGTATGCTCTCTTTTATCAGGAGGACTGGACTCCAGCGCCTTGTCTGCATTAGCCGTGGATTATTACAAGCGAACCGGGCAAGGCCAAATCAGTACGTATTCTGTCGATTATGTGGATAACGCCAAGCATTTCCAGGCGCATTCCTTTCAGCCGGGTGCAGATGGACCCTGGATTAAGCGAATGGTGGATGAACTCAAGACCGACCATCACTGGATTGAGATTGAGAACGGAGAACTGATTCATGCACTGACACAGGCCATGTTAGTCAGGGATCTGCCAGGTATGGCAGATGTAGACTCCTCGCTCTATTTGTTCTGTAAAGAAATCAAAAAAGGGGCCACCGTTGCCATTTCAGGCGAAGCAGCGGATGAAGTGTTTGGCGGTTACCCCTGGTTCCATCGAGAAGATATGCTGAACTCCGGTACGTTTCCGTGGTCTGTAGCACCTGATATGCGAGCAGCGTTGTTATCCCCGGATATTCGGGAATGGATTCGGCCACTCGATTATTTGGCAGACCGCTATTCGGATGCAGTGGCTGAAGTGCCTCTGTTGGATGGGGAAACAGGTAAAGCTGCACAAATGCGGGTGATGTCCTACCTGAATATTACACGTTTCATGCCTACACTTCTGGATCGCAAAGACCGGATGAGCATGGGGGCAGGACTGGAAGTGCGGGTACCTTACTGTGACCATCGTCTGATCCAGTATGTGTTTAACATCCCTTGGGAAATGAAAATAACGGGCGGACGGGAAAAAGGTATTCTGCGTAAAGCACTCGAAGGTGTCCTGCCTGACGATGTGTTATATCGCAAAAAGAGTCCGTATCCGAAAACACATAATCCGCAATATCTGGCCGCGGTCAAACAGCAGGTACTTGATATCCTGGATGATCCCACTTCGCCGATTTTGCCTTTGATCGACAAAACTCAGATCCGGAATCTTGCGTCTTCACCAGATGCAGCTTCCAATCTTCCCTGGTTCGGACAGTTAATGTCTGGGCCACAGTTATTTGCATATCTGACTCAGATCAATACCTGGTTGCGGACATATAAAGTCGCTATTCGTTAAGATCATGTTATGTATTGATTCAACATGATGAATTATTTAAGGGTGCCCAAACAGTAACTACTGTGTTTGGACACCCTTTTATTACTTTTTTATAAGAATCTCTGTACGTATGCGCTCGTTCTTCATCCACATTCCACTCAGTTCAATTTATTGCACTTTGAAACGACTGACGGTCTGTTGCAACTGTTCTGCCATCAAGGAGAGATCATTGGCTGCGGAAGCAATCTCCTGCATCGCAGACAACTGCTCCTCAGAAGATGCACTCACTTCTTCTGTTCCGGCGGCCCCCGTTTCGGTCACTTCCATGATTGTTTTCATAGACCTATTAATCTGTTCTACCCCTGTTGACATTTGCTCAATTGAAGCAGAGACTTCCTGGGTTTGCCCCGCTACGCCCCCAACCGCCTCACGAATTTCATCAAATGTGGCTCCCGCCTGGTGAACAAGTGTAATCCCCTCTTGAACCTCTGCGGATACAACCACCATAGATTCAGCAGCATTTCGCATTCCCTTCTCAATCGATGCCACCAATGGAACAATTTGATTAGCAGAAAGCGCAGACTGCTCAGACAGCTTCCGAACCTCTGTAGCAACAACCTGAAACCCTCTTCCCTGTTCGCCAGCTCGTGCAGCCTCAATAGCAGCATTAAGGGATAGGAGATTCGTCTGTGCTGATATTTCCGAGATGCTGTCCACCATTTTCACAATATCCTGAGAGTGTCTGCTCAGTTCCTGGATCACGACCGACAGATTCGACACCGTCCCTTGTATAGAATTCATTTGACCTATCGCAGACTGAACTGACTCGCTACCCGATATTGTTTTTACGGAGACTTTGGTAGCTTCTTCAGACATATGGAGTGTGTTCTCCGTAACTTGTTGAAAGCCTGTCGTTAACTCATTCATCGTCTGGAATCCATCACTCGCCATTCGAACCTGTGTATCCATACCTGTTGCAATCTCACCCATTGTGATGGCCACTTGCTCTGTGGCGGTTGCTGTCTGTTCGGTGCTTGCAGTCAACTCCTCTGAAGAGGCAGCTACCCGTTCTGCACTGTCTCCTACCTGATGAATGAGTGTACGCAAATTTGCAGACATGATGTTAAAGGCTTGGGCGAGATCACCAATCTCATCCTTGTTACGGACCACAATAGGCTCACCAGTCAGATCTCCGTCTGCAATCCGGCTCGCGGATTGGGCAATAGCAGCAACAGGCAAGGATATCATTCTGCCAATGACATACGCCACAAGTGCCCCGATTAGAAGAGAAGCCACTCCAATAATTGCAATCCACCTAAGGACCTGCACAATCTGAAGATTAGCCTCCACAACGCCTGAGTTCATGGCATCTTGTTGATGCGTTTCCATACCTTCCACAATGCCTTCAAATTCAGAGATCAGACTTGGGGCTGTATCCTTCAGTAATCTTGAGATTTCACTGTTATTCCCCTGTCTTGTCAATGTCATAATCTGTTGCGCAAGTTCATAATATTGGCTCATCGCTTCATCCGATCGTGAAAGGTAATCTTTCATCTTTGAACTTGAAACTGATGATTTTAATTCTTCATTTAATGCTATGTAATCTTCATAAGCTTTATTAAATGCCTGTTCGTTCTCCGCACTGTCTTCCAGAATATAATTTCTCAAAGCAATCTGCTGTGATTTAAGATCAATCGACATATTTTTAATGAGTAATAGTTTGCTTGTTCTATCATTAATTAATTCTGTATACGTTTTCTCAACGGCTATAAACTGCGTATATGTTATAACCGTTATAGCCACCAATAATAACAGCACAGATGAGAAACCCATAAGTAATTTACGGCTAATTGAGATTTTTTTCATGTGTACTCCCCCGAAAGTTCAGATAACGTGCATGATACTTCCTACATCCACCCTCCTTTCAATTAAATTGAGACTTTAGACCCAATTAAAAATATAATTCGCGATTATATGTACAAATACTATTCATAACAGGGTCTTTTTTCCTATTCATACTAACCCATAAAATATAAAATTTGAATCATAAACTTAAAAATATTATTTTTCAAAATTGTCAAGGCCCTTTTAATAAAGAACACAAACACTAACTCTAGTCCGGTAAAACAAAAAAAACACCTTCCAGAAGGCAAGTCCAAACCAAAGGTCTGATCCTGCCTATACTAAAAGATGCGTTTGAAGTTACGCTGATATGTGGTTTAGAAACGAATAAACCTATTCCAGCTCCCCAGTGGAATAGCTAAATATGAAATGCCGGTCAACGAATCAATACCGGATTTCGTTCAAGCAGCCCGCTGCCAAACGTTTCCCTGAACGGGGAATCCTCCATATGGATATAACCGATGTAACAGCCACATTTTTTCATGCGACAGGGCCGATCCTCAGACAAAGCCTGCAAACCATCGCGATATAGATGTCCAATGATTCGTCGATCCTTGTAACATCTCTTCACATGCCCGGACCCCTGTATATAAAATACTTCCGAACCGGCAGCACATCGTTTGCCCAAGCTCTCATAATCCTGCAGATTACCTTCAAAAAGCGGATCAAGCCCACGTAAAAACTGAATCTCTTCCGGCGTGTAATACTTGGGCCGATCTTTGAAGGCATTAACCCACATATACACATCATCCGGCAAAGCCTGTCTCATGGACTCAATTGCGGGGAAAGCACTACGGAGTCCGACAGTACCGACACTAAAAGCAAGTCCCATCTGACGCAAGGTCAGACATTGTTTAACAAAAGAAGCCTCTTTTGTCTCACGAGGATGATACGTCGCCCAAAAGGCTGCTTTGCTCGCATCCAGCTCCCTCGCCCAATCCAGCTTGACGGACAGGTTAGTTTGAATTGCAACTTTATCCACATGTGGCATATGTGACAGCTCAACCATCGCTTCCCGGTACCACCGACGCACCAAAGCTTCACCATAGGGATTGAAGAAAATCGAAAATTGATGCCCAGCACTCTCTTGCTCCCTGACCCAATTCACAAATTGACGCAATTGTTGTTCATCCACTTCCAACGTCTCTTTGGAATCCACGGTTTTGCTAAAAGGGCAGTATGGACAGTCGTAATTACAGGAAGACAACTTCCCCCGATAATACAAAGTCGCTCTCATGAGAAAACAAACCCTTCCATCTGTTCACGAATTTCGGCAGATATAAGCCAATCTCCAATCGCATCGGAGTAACCTAGTCCTTCTTCTGTCAGACGCAGCACCTGCTTGTCCTCATCACTCTCCAACTCCGCCATGCCCTCTGTCAACAGTTCAGCCAACCAGATATAGTCGGACATCACATCGGTACCAAAGCGCTGTTGGTAGTCAGACAGTGTCAATCCCTCGCGATGCAGCAAGGCTTTCAGAATAAAGCGCCGTCTCTGTTCCTCACGGCTTAACACGATGCCATAATCCGCCACATCGTAGCGCTCAGTTGCCACATAATCGGCAATGATGCTCTGTGTGGCCTTGTAACTCACGCCATACTTCGAAGCATAATGTACTTCACTCGTATAAGAGCGTGCGCCACACCCCAGACCAACCATGCCCTCCTCCTGACAGCTGTATGGCAGAAGTGCTTTCGAGGACGACTGTTCTTTGGCAAATCTGCGCATCGAATATTGAACATAACCTTTACTTTTTAAAGTCTCACGTGCAGCTTTATACAGTTCCATCCGTATGTCCGGTCCCTGACGGCGAATATCATCAGGCTTCACGATTGTATTTTCCCGTGTATACAAGGGATAGATAAAAATTTCGCCCGGTTCGTAAGCCAGAACTCTTTCCAATGAATAGATCCACGATTCCACCGTTTGACCCGGCAAACCATAGATCAGATCCAGATTTAACAATGGGAAATCATACCGAGTAAGCTTCTCAAGCGCTCGTTCAACTTCCTGCGGTTTTTGTGGACGATAGATGGCAGATGCTTCAGCTTCAATAAAACTCTGGATGCCCATACTGACACGATCCACACTTCGTTCCTTCATGATGGCCAGCTTGGCTTCCGTAACGGTATCCGGCGACGTTTCCACCGAAATCGATGCTTGCGCAGGGTCCAGCCCCATCACATGTTCAGCAATATCAAACAGACGATTCAACTGAACCTCATTTAATAATGTAGGCGTTCCCCCACCAATCGCAAACCGCGAATACGGTCTTCGAGATGTAATTGGTGCCCACTGCTTCGCCTGACGTTCCAGCGCATCTACATAGCGTTCATGCGTATCATCCCGTCGATCCGGCAGTGTGAACAGATTACAGAATCCGCAACGAGCAGCACAAAAGGGAATATGCATATATAAAAAATACGTATCGGTATTCTCTCGTTCCCACAGTGGCCCTAGTGGCAGTGGTGGATCAAGCTCCCGATAGGCGGTCTTGTGTGGGTACGAGTATAAGTAAGAACGATAAGGGAACGCCAGTACTTCACTGAGACTTGTAGCTTTATCGGATCCGGACTGTGTGGAATGGCCTGTTGTTGTATGTTGTATATGTTTCTCCATCGGTTTCCTCCTGTCTCCGGTTGTTGTCCTCATAAGATCAATACATTCTATACTAAAAATTCACGGTAAGGCACCGTCCAGACGACATCATGCGCAAGCCGGTGTCCTTGATACCCGTCTTCACCGTAAGCTGTACCATGATCGGAAAAAGCCAGGCAATACGCAGGCCGGGCGCGTTTTCGCATCGCCTCGAACAATGGTCCAAGAGCCTCATCTACATATCGAAGTGCAGCACGTTGAGTCTCCACCGAGTCCTCCTTCGCTCCTTCTACAAAGTAACGATTGGGTCCATGAATGGCAGACACGTTCAAAAACATAAATATCTTTTCATCCGGCGCTGTCTGTTCAAGCAACTTTAATGCATGCTGTACCTGATGCTCTGTTGATTTGGGGTTGGTTACCCCAAAGTTCATTCGCCAGTAGCTCTGTTGGAAATAGCCGGGCAATACTTTTGCAAGCGGGTTTTTTTTCGTAAAAAAGATGACGCCGCCAATACAGATGGTACGGTAACCTTCAGCTGCGAACCCGGATACGATATCCGGTGTATCAAACAGCCAGGTGTGCGGATGTGTTTTGAGCCCAGTATTTCGGGAATGAAATAGCCTTACATGAGATGCCTTATCTGTATTGGCAGGAGTCGGCATAAAACCACCAAAAAAAGCATGGTGTGCCGCATATGTAAAACTGCCTGGGGTATGACGTTTCTCCCACGGACCCGAACCACACAGATTAGGACAATTCTCCTCTTCCAGCTTGGCTACGTCATAGCGTAACGTATCCAGCGTAATCATTAACAGATCATGGGAGCCCACAATGGTGTTCATATCAGGCATGTTGAATAGGCTCCTCCTTTCGTAAAAGTTCCATTTCCCACTCATAGGTTCCGAGGCCATGATGCTCAACCCTGTATAATAGATCTCCAAATGGATTCACATCCAGCACATAGGCACGCGGATTCGAACCACTAGTAAGCATCACATCAATCCCGGCTGACCACGAGTTGGGAAATGTAGACATGGCTGCTTGCGCTGCCAACCGTACCAGCGACATCCGCTGTTCATCCAGGCCTGCTTCAGCAGGCAGCATACGCTCATTGCGCAGATGCAGATTGGTAATCGGGGTACGGCTCAGCCGCATAATCGCGTGACCTGCCTGTCCACCTGCAACCAGTTGGCGAATATCATAGGCCCGCTGATCAAGCGTGGCTTTTGGCATCCATCGTTCAATCTGTGCACCTTCTGCACATAACCAGTTCATCAGCGTAGCAATCTCTTCACTGCGGGTATACTTGCGTAGACGTCCTTCATTGAAGAAAATCGTCTTGCCCTGTCTTTGTTCCATCCCCATCGTTGTTACAGCGATTTCATCACCCGTTCGAGGATTGACTTGATAGGCAACAACTCCTGAAGCCCCAGAGCCGTACGCAAGCTTCACAAACACACGATGCATCTCGGCAGCCTTCATTGAGCTACGCAGGTCCATATAATTGCGGATTGGCTGCGAAGATGGAAGCGCCGGAGGTACATCAACTCCATGTGAAGATAGATGCTGCTGACATGTTCTCTTGTCAAACATCAATTGGATATCGGCGGGATCATTCATGAATCGGACTTCAGGCCACATTTCCCGAGCTACATGGCCGATTCGATCCAGACATGCTTTCCAGCCACGGAACCACTGGGCAGGAGCGTAGATTCTTCCCCACTCCTGTTCCAGCGCAAGCGCCTGTTCTGCGGGAAATACTTCTGTACCCATTCCACCCGTTAATGTTGACGTATCGTCCATAGCCCCAAGGAACAGTAGTTCACGTTCCACTTCCCAATCCTCTCCAGGAGCATCTATTCGAATCAGGGGTACGGGCAGATTGGAATCTACTGTATCAGCGATGGTTCGTCCGTGTCTCCAATTCTGGAGCAATTGAGCATATGGCAGTACAACCGCAGGTTTCAAACCCAATCTATGCCTAGCCTCTTGCAGCCCTTGTGTTCGTCGGTTATCAGGGTTTCCGATCAATAAAAAGGGCTGATCTTGCGTTAAATCAGGTACATCTATCGGTTGATGCAGGCTTTCATTCATTTCCTTTACACCTGACATCGACTATTCCGTTAACGATGGATAGCGCCAGTCATCCTCATCACTCTGTTGCTGGTCGCTAACATCTACAGATATACCCGATCGGTTCCAGCGACTGATCATTTCATTGGTCATGTAATGGTAACTTAGATCAAGATGTTTCAGTTTCTTGATCTTGTCACTGGCAAGCAACGCCTCAGCCCCTTCATCGGACAACGTTCCTTGCGATAGATCCAGTACTTCAAGTTGATCCAAAATAGGTGCTTCAGCTGCTACTTTGGCAATCTCATCCTGAATTTCACTGTCTTTCAGACCCAAGTAAACCAGCTTTGGAAACAATCCTTTTTCTAGCAAAGGAAGCACATCTTCAAGTGATCCATTGAAACCATAATTATCCACACCCAGGTACAGTTCCAGTTTACGCAATTCAGGCAACTTGGCATGGGTGATTGAAGATAACACTTCTTTCGGGAGACCACCACAAATAATAATCAATTCTTCAAGCTTGGCATGCTGGAGTGGTTCCAGACTGAGGCCGCTACTGCCCATTACAGAGAATGATTTTAATTCTGGAAAAGCACCTAACAGTGGTGTGAGATTTGTCTGGATAATCCACGATACTTCACATTCTTCGAATCCCATATCTCCAATAAACAGTTTCTTCAATGACGGAAAGCTTGGAGCAGACTCGACGAGCGTACCCATAAACTCATCAGGCGAATTTTCATAAGCCTGTCCCCAATCTCCGATGACCAGACTTTCCAATGAGCGAGCCTCCGGTTTAGCTGCCAGTTCCTTAATTAACTTTTCCATACGAATGCCGTCCTCATAATCATCGTAAGATACAACAAGCTTCACTTCTTGCATGAGTAGATCCCTCCGTTTAAGGTTCATAAGTGATTCGTTAGTTTGAATGTTAACCCATACCACACAAGGCTTGCAACTTCTTCCAACTCCAGTCCCAATGAGATTCCCAATCGTGCAATGTAAACCATTTCTCATGTAGGTACAAGAACATACGTTCTGATGTGTAGTCGCAGAAATAGCTATCTTCAATTAGGTATATGGATGGACCTTCACCAAACCCGATCAAATACTTCATTTCATAGAAAAAGCGTTAATGGCGGATGAAGCATCCCATCGGAATGCTTCTGTCCTTCCATTAACGCTTTGATGTTCACATATCATGAAGTTAAATCAAGATGTTTCATTTAGTCTTAGCCTTCAAGTCTGGATACAAGCGCTCTCAGCGCATGACCACGGTGACTAATCGCTTGCTTTTGCTCAAGCGTCAGCTCTGCCATCGTCATCTCGTATTCAGGTACATAGAAGAGTGGGTCATATCCAAAACCGCCAGCACCTGCAGCTTGAGCCGTAATCCAGCCTTCCGCAGTGCCTTCTGATTCATACTTATCACCTGTTGTCGGATCGTACAGGACCAGCGCACAAACGAAACGAGCCGGACTTAGTAGCGGCTGCTCGGTGTCCTCACCGGATTTCAACGATTCCAGCGTCTCCAGCAACTTCGCATTATTCTGTGCATCCGTTGCTCCTTCGCCTGCATATCTCGCTGAATATACTCCCGGCTCACCATCCAACAGGTCTACACATAAACCTGAATCATCTGCCAGAACGGGCAAACCAAGCGCATCACCAACCGCTTTGGCTTTCTTCCAGGCATTCTCCGCAAACGTTACGCCATCTTCTACGACATCCGGCAGCTCCGGATAGTCAAACATGCTCTTAACCTCTTTGCCAAGCGGTGCGAAAGCATGAGCGAATTCACGGACTTTACCCGCATTGCGGGTTGCAACAATGAGGATTGGGCTGTCCAAACTCATCTTAGGCTTCCCCTAATCCACGCGCGCCGATCTTGAGCGCAATCGGTCCAAGCACTTCTTTTTGACGCTCGATCATTTCCAGAATTCCCTGTTCGCCCAGTTCCAACATGGCGTTCAGCTCACGGCGATCAAATGGTGCTTCCTCACCTGTTCCCTGAAGCTCGACGTATTTACCGCCACCTGTCATCACCAGATTCATGTCTACCTTGGCTTTGGAATCTTCATCATAGTTCAGATCCAGTACAGGCTGTTCACCCACAACACCCACACTTACTGCGGCAATGAAATCCGTAATCGGGAACACTTGCAGTTTGTGCTGTTGGGAGATCTTGTTCACGGCAAGCGCCAGCGCTACAAACGCACCGGTTATGGACGTTGTGCGTGTGCCTCCGTCAGCTTGAATAACATCACAGTCCAAGGTAATCGTACGCTCACCAAGAGCCTGCAGATTAACTACCGAGCGCAGTGCCCGACCAATCAGACGCTGGATTTCCATGGTGCGTCCAGTTAATTTGCCACGATTGGCTTCACGTTGGTTCCGGGTATGTGTTGCACGTGGCAACATGGAATATTCAGCTGTTACCCAGCCTTTACCCTGCCCTTTCATAAAGGGAGGTACACGTTCCTCTACTGTAGCTGTACAGATCACCTTTGTATCTCCAACTTCAATCAGTACAGAGCCCTCGGCGTATTTATTCGTGTTCACTGTTAAATTCAGCGGGCGCAGCTGTTCGCTGGTTCGTCCGTTTGATCTCATATTTTCTGCCTCCTACGACTTAAGCATCCTGTAATGTTGAACTTATTCACACTTTTACGAATCCCTTATATTTTACCAAAGAGTTCGGTTAAAAGCATCCTTAAGCATTCCTTGGTCTTTAAATCGGAATTTCGTTGATATATTCAGGCTTGGAAACCGGCGCACTGTAATCCCTGTTGTCGTCACCCATGACCGTTTTTTGGCCGTTCCACTCGATCTGTACTTTGGCATCCTTGCTGGCTGTATTCTCCGCAGTGGTTAATACGACAGACTGTAACAGCTCGCTTGGCACGATATCCCCTTCGGCAAACATATCATCTTTCAAGGCAACCGTTACCGTACCATCCTCTGCTGTTTTGACCGATTGCAGCTCGGTTCCGCCTGTCATAACCTCTTCCAGTTCTCCACCTTTGTCAGGTCCTTTGATCAGTTCGTTCAATGCTGCCTGCACCCGATCTTCACCAGGTGTAACCAGACGTGTAACCGGAACATAATATTGGATGCCTGCTGGCGAAGCAGCGGAGAAATAGACCGTTACCGGGCTGCTGTTGGTCACAAACGTATCACCCAGATCCAGATTGATTCCCACAGCCCGATTCAGCGGTTCAGGCAACGGCGTGCTGTTCACAGGCATTTGTGTTAACTTTTTGCCATCCACCCAGATCTGCACATTCTCCACATCAGGTGTTCCCGTCAATGTCCACGTGACAGCTTCTAGCATTTTCCGTTCTTCCTTTGCATCATACTTGGCAAAATTACCCGAGAACTCAACAACCGCCAGCTTGTCATCCGCGTGAATCGTTACATTCTGCACAACCGTTCCCTGCGGGAGAACGCCATGGAATCCTTCAGGCAGCATACCCGCATAGGCCCCGCCTGTGACAAGTGTATCCAGAGCTGTCTTTGGACTGCTTGCGTCTGTTCCAGAAGGAAGTGTCAGGGATACCGGAGCGAGCAGCCCCTGCTGGTCTTGCAGATATACCGTCGTTAACGGGAGCATTGCGAGTGCTCCATTCCCTTCGGCCGCTTGAATCATAGCTGCTTCCTGGATGGGCGGTGGTGGATCAACAGCTTCGGAAGACTGTGCTCCAAACATGCCGCAGCCTGACAATACCATAGGAATACTCAGCAGCGCTGCTGCCGATACCGTACGCAAAGAATGGATCTTTCTCATGATCACGTTCCCCCTCATCATTTTTACAGTTTGTACTACCATGTATACGAGCCTTTGTCCAAAAAATAACTAAAAGATAATAAGAAAAATGTCTATCAACGCACTTTCACGGAAGGCAGACCGTTTTTAGCTGAAATTTTTCATGTGTTAATCGAATTGTTCAACTTCACTGAAACTTATAATTTTATTATCTTAAAGAAACGTAAACCAGGTTAATAACGTATTAGGAAGCAAGAGTAGGGACATTGCTAACTTCAGAGGAGGAATCGCCCATGGAACATCCTGAGCAAGAAAAAATCCCTTACAGCCTGAATAGCCGCAAGGTGGCGGAGGCCACAAGGGAATGGCTGCATAAGCGGGGCGTCACGATCCCTGAGATCGCAGAACTGGTCATGTTATTGCAGCAAAAATATTATCCAGGTCTTACGATGGAAGAATGTATCGAAAATGTGGAGATGGTTCTCCGTAAACGTGAGGTACAGAATGCTGTTTTGACCGGAATTCAGCTTGATATTCTGGCAGAACAGGGGCAGCTCATATCTCCTTTGCAGGAGATGATTGAGAACGATGAAGGATTGTATGGCGTGGATGAGATTTTGGCATTCTCCATCGTCAATGTATATGGCAGTATTGGATTTACGAATTATGGTTATGTGGACAAGCTGAAACCAGGGGTGCTTGAACGACTGAATGACAAGAGCCTGGGCCCTGTCCACACGTTCTTCGATGATATTGTCGGTGCGATTGCATCAGCAGCGAGCAGTCGGATCGCCCATCGCAAACAATCCGAGCTTGAAGAAGCACTGGGAGAAAAACCTGTTAGTGATGACGCCGTATAATGTGCGTAACTCGTTTCATACCTGAAGCTATGTGGAACATTGGACATGTGTATGGATGCTTCGTGAAATAACTGTTCAATAAAATAACTGTTCATGGAAAAAGCGGCCAGATGGCCGCTTTTTTGCATGTGTAAGATACTTTTTGATCATCCATATGTTATTATTTCAGATGTTTAGGTCGTACCGTTCCCACCAAACCAAAACCTTCAACCCAATTCTGCTCGGAAGGTGAACCAGATGTTACCCGTTTCGGTCCAATCGTGATTTCCGGGCCTTTGCGCTCTCGCAACATGCCACGTAACACCGTGATACCGAGAATGCTGAGTCCGGTAAATACATATATCATCCGCATGATGATGTTGCCAGAATCCGTTCCGGTAACCATGCCGTGAACCAGCAGACCAATGAACACCGGATAGGACAACATGTGGAACATGAACCACCATTTACGGCCCAGCTTGTTCCGCAGATCACTGGATAACAGGACAATCACTAATCCGTAGAAGGCTAACGTTCCCAGACCACTGCCGATCGGATGTACGGAGGCGGTAAAAGGAATCAGAAGTTCTCCCCAGGTAAATGGGCTGTAATGATCAATATATAACGTTAATGCGTGCACGAGTCCAAGTCCGAAGGCGAGCCAGGTCGTTCGGGTATGCCATTTGAACATGGCTGCTTTTGGTTTGCCTTTGGCCATACCCATCCCTTGCGCAATACCCAGAAACACACCGGCAAAGAGCAACACATAAGCAGCAATTCCACTAATTCGAATGATATTCCACGTTGGCAGGTAATCTACAATCCATTGTGCCATAACCGGCTCCCCCATATCTGTTAGACTTGTCCTCGTTTATAATAGACTGAAGCGATGATCCGGATCAAAACCGGGCCAGTGCTCAGCAAGCGTATCCGTATTCCCTCTAAAATAATTACTCCCATCCCGTGTCATCCACAGGACGTCATGCCGATCGTAATGTCGGTTTAACCAGCCCACGGCTTCGGCACTCCCCAGAATGCATACCGTCTTGGCAATGATCTCGCATTGCGAAGCATGCTGTCCCAGAACGGTACACTGCAATACGTCCGTATCTGCCGGCTCCATCGTCCGGGGGTCAATGAGGTGATGTGCAAAGCTTCCATCCGTATTCTGCCATTGTCTGCGGGAAATACCCGAAGTGGCAACAGCTCCTCGCTGTAAACGGATCGCTCCCGACATAGCACCCTGATTCTGCAAAGGATCTGCTACTTGCAAGGTCCATTGGGAATGGTCTGGTGAACCCCATACTTGAATATCTCCACCCGCGTTAATCAAACCCGCTGGAATATGCAATGTTCGCTTCAACCAGTCTGCGATACGCTCTACTGCCCAGCCCTTAACAATGCCTCCTAAGTCCAACTCAGCTCCGGGGTCCAGATGAACCATCCGGCTACCTTCCCGCTGAATCCAGCTCGGACGGCTGTGGTCATGTCGATCTTCCATCCAGCCTAATGATTCAGGTGTTCTCGTTCGCAATATGCGTTCAATTAATGGACGTTTCAATTGTCGTTGCTGCACCTTCTCGAAGCTTAGATCGTATCCTGAAGCCTGAAGAGCCTGCGAGATACCCGGTTGAAAAATCCCTTCGGTCAGGCCAATATATCCATAGGCCAAACTCAAAACTTCATCCATCGCAGCGGAGATGGGCATCCATCCGGTTGAAGCATTCAAACGATTCAGTTCACTGTCTGCAACAAATCGGCTGAAGCGTTGCTCCTGCGTCTCAAACCAATTCTTCACCACGGTTGCTGCATGTTCAGCTTCTTCCCGCCCAGCGGACAGTTGCACTTCAACATCCGTGTTCATCGCACGGAATTGAAATCGGAGCGGACGAGCAACTTGCTCCGTGCGGCTCATGATGCACCTGTACGTGACTGATAGTTGCCACTGCTGTATCCGGAGTCTGTACCCTGGTTATTTTGCCCGATACGCTGAGAATCTGAATAATTCCCCTCGTTACTCGAGCTCTGATCTGGCCGAGCTGCTTGTGTGCTATCGGATGTTCCATTATATTGACTATCATTATTGTCATTGTCCTGCGTGTTCCAGTTGTTGCTGTCCGTTGTACTGTTGATCCATTCATCCATCACATCATCATGCGTATCCACTTGGCTTGAAGCAGTAACGCTTGTATCTGTGCCATTTGCTGCTGCATAGGCCACATCAAAGGCATCCGAAGTTCTTACATATTGAAAAAGTGCAGCCACAGTCAACGTTGCTGCCGCTGAAGCTTGCCATTTTCTCCATTGATTCCGTTTTCTTCTGGTCATCGCTCTTCCCTGCTTTCTTTAGGGTGTGTCTTAAGACACGCCCTAGCGAAGTTCATAGATGTATCATAGGCGCGCTGGCTTAAAAATAGATGAATGAACCGTTAAGAGAGGCTAAAAAGGCCCAGAACAGGTGGATTTCCTGTCCCGAGCCTCTATATAAGATAGTATTATCATTTCATTTCGATATCATCATTCCGTTTAGATTTGAAAATAGAACGTGCCATCCGGTTGCTGCTCTTGCTTCACTAGTTCGCGTCGAATTAACTCCTGCAAATGGGCTAACGTCTCACTCATGGCAAACCGCAGTTGATGGGTACCCAGCCGATTGCCAAACATGTGCACACAGATGTCATAAGCATTCGCCGGTGACTCCTGAATTCGTTCCGTCATCTTCTGAAGACGTTCCTCGTGATGAGCCAGCAATTGAACTGTCCGTTCGGTGAACTGGGCAAAAGGATTCCGATGCCCTGGATACGCCTGTTTGACATTCAGCTCCCCGAGACGTTGCAATCCTTCCATATAAGATAATAATGGCTGAGGGTCACTGCCGGGTTGCAGACTAATATTCGGTGAAATCTGTGGCAAAACTGCATCTCCGCACAGAATCTCCATGGACTCCGGCGCATAAAAGGATAAATGGCCTGGGGCATGTCCACCCGTCTCCACAGCAACCCAACGTTTCCCGCCCATATTAAGCCACTCGCCATCTTCAATGGGTGTCACCTTCGGAAGTGGTGTGATCTGCGAAGTAAATGCCTTCATATGTTCATGTATCTGCTCAGTATTGTCTTCCGGCATACCATGACGACCATAATAATCAGGTAATATTGTATTGATGCGTGAATCAGATCCCCACATATAATCGGCCTCTTGGCGGGAGCGTGTGGACATTCGAACGGGTGCCCCCGTTATCTGTTGCATCCAACCCGACAACCCAAGATGATCGGGGTGATGGTGGGTGAGTACAATTTGACGAATATCGCTAAAGGTCAGGCCGAGATCTGCCAGCGCTTCACTCCACTCCTGTTCTGTTTCCGAATTACGCGGTCCCGGATCTATAATAGTTATCTTCCCATCCGATTCTGATAAGACATAACTGTTCACCCATCGTAAGGGAAACGTCATGCTGATCTTGACCCGGTGTATGCCCTCTGTCATGGACATCTCTTCTGTGCGCTTCATGTTATCCCCCTTCCAAACTGTCTCTGTTCACTCCACAGGACGACGACCAACAAAAATCATGCGCGGAGAAGTCTGCTCGTCATATTTCTCTTCGTCATAGCCGCCATGTACCTGATCTACCCGGAGTCCGGCGGCACTTAACATCTGACTCAGTTGTTCCCGTGTGTACAACTTCACACGTTCCTGATATACCCGCGGTTCATGTCCGGATGTGGTATCCGTAATGCGAATTTCCTTTTGCACAAACCCTTCCTCAATCTTGCGATACTCCTCAATACGCTGTCCTTCATCCTCTCGAACGGAGTGTTGCACCAGATGACTAGTTACATAAGCTGTATTCATAAAATCAATAATATAGCTGCCACCTGGGCGAAGCATGCGATGAATGGCACGTAATACTTTCAGTTGTTCTCCGTCCTCCAGAAAATAACCAAACGATGTGAACAGATTGACTACAGCGTCGAAGCCACCTTTCAGCGGCAGTTCACGCATGTCTGCGTGACACCAAGATACTCGGTGTTCGGTGTCCATTAGGCGCGCTTCACGTAGAAGCACATCGGACAGATCAACTCCGGTCACTCGCAATCCTGCATCAGCAAGTGCCATGGAGTGACGTCCCATACCGCAGCATAGATCCAATACTTCAGCATTGGGCTCAAGCTTCAACCAATTGATCATTTTATGTACTTCCTGATGGGCACCCTGCACATCCCGGTGCTTGTATACGAACAGATAATCTTCTCCAAAACTCTTTTCATACCATTCCGTCATCCATTCTCGCCCTCCACTTGGTCACTGGCTCTCTATCTGTAGTACGCTATGTACAGGCCTGATCATTTCCACTAGCTTTAATTTATTGTAACGTCTTTATTCTGCAAACTCAAAAAATTCCAGTGATTTTCCAACATTGAAGAGCCAAAATGCACACGATATAATGTTAGACATATGCCTGCAAATCGGTTAATTATAAGAGGTTGTTCAAAAAGCAACAGGAGGTGTTCTTATGATTCACATCGGACTTACCGGATGGGGGGATCAGGAAGATCTCTATCCAAACCGTACCAAAGCCAAAGACAAGCTCAGTCTATACGGACAGTACTTCTCCACCGTGGAGGTGGATAGTTCTTTCTACGCCGTTCAGCCGCGGGATCGAATGGCACGGTGGGTTGCAGAGACGCCCGAATCCTTTGCTTTTATCATCAAAGCCTATCAGGGAATGACCGGACATCTGCGAGGCAAACCATACTTCACCAGCACGTCGGAGATGTATAAGGCTTTTCGGGAATCACTGGAACCGGTCATTGAAGCCGGCAAGATGCAGGCAGCCTTGTTTCAATATCCGCCTTGGTTTGAGTGCAATAAAGACAACGTGAAAGAGCTTCGTGAAGTGAAACTGAGAATGGAGGGTATTCCGTGTGCCCTCGAATTCCGTCATCGTAGCTGGTATGAAGGTGACATGCGCGAGCGGACGCTTTCGTTCCTGAAAGAGCAAGGCTGGATTCACAGCGTCTGTGACGAACCTCAGGCAGGTCTAGGTTCTATCCCCATCGTGCCACAGGCGACGGATTCCGAGATGACGCTGGTGCGTATGCACGGACGCAATGTGTCCGGGTGGCATCAGAATGGTGCGCCCAATTGGCGCGAGACCCGTTATTTATACCGTTACAACAAGGAAGAATTGTTGGAGTGGAAAGGATATCTGGAGCAATTGCAGGAGCAGAGCAAGGATGTCTATGTTATTTTCAACAACAACTCCGGTGGCGATGCAGCGGCGAATGCCCAGATGATGATGGACCTGCTGGATCAGCCGGTGAAGCCTTTCCCTGACCGTTCTGAACCGGAGAAGGAAGAAGGACCGGAGCAGCTGGAGCTATTTTAATACGTGCTAGAAACGGAGTTATTCATATTATTGGGTGAAGGTAAGTGTATTTATCATTGCTATTATGCAGAGCGGATTCGAAATTGGAAACAAACTAAAAGCGGCAAGCCCGAGGGCTTTGCCGCTTTCTTTAGCTGGTAATCTATCTATAGAAGGCTATCCACATACATTCGTTTCGTTGTGTCAAACATCAGCGCTGCGCGGCTGTAACCGAAGAATCGATATGCGCCTCACGGAGCTGCTGGTTCATTTTATGCGCTTCAATGCCTGCCAAGAGCACAATGCCGATCCCATGGGTATCGTTCAGATTCCATCCCAAATCATCGCGATAATACAAGGCGGTAAACGAGTACCCGGAACCCCGGCATACCCCGTATATATTGCCTTTATAGTCAATCGACAAACGTGTCATGCCGTGCCATCCTTTGCGTACTGCCTCCAAATAAGGCTCTGGCTGTTCCAGCCAGCCTTCCCGAATACCACGGGCATAAGCGTAGATGAACATGGATGTGCAGGAGGTTTCTTCATACGAATCTGGGCGGTTCAGCACCTGATGCCATAGTCCATTTTCCCCTTGCAGCGCCAGATAACCTTCACTTAAATCACGATAGAACCGTAATAGTTCCGACCGTTTCACATGATCATGTGGCAGGATGGATAACAATTCGGTTAATGAAAATAGCACCCAGCCGTTCCCCCGTCCCCATGGAATACCTGTCGCCCGACCACGCACAAAATCATACACATGGGACATGATCTGTTGTTCGGGAAGATAGAGGTATTTACGGAACATCAGGAACTGATTAACCGCATCATCCCAGTACGTCCCATCGCCTGTTAACTGACCGTAACGCATCAGAAAAGGTGTACTCATGTACAAGTCATCACACCACATCGTTTCCTGACGCATCTCTCCACTGCCGCGAACCCGGTAAAAGGCACCATCCTCCAAACGTTCCTGCTCATCCGTAATGTAGCCCGCAATCCGATCCGCAGTATCTCTTCCCCCACGAATATCGCCCAACTCCATCGCAGCGAGCAGTGTAGATCCAAACGAACCGCAATCATCCAGACTGTCGATGGCAGACAACTGATTATTAATCCCTGCCGCACCGTACCCTTCCCGATCCCACAGACCATAGCGATCAAATGAAGTACTCAGTTCAATATGTTGCCGCACATACTGAATGTAATCATCCCGTCCCAATTCCTGTCCCGTCTGTAGCAGTCCAAGCAGGGTAACGCCAAGCGGATAATTCCACTTTCCGTAATGTGTATTTTCCAGGTAAGGACGAACATGGGTGTCGGGAAGATCTACCCGCCAATACACACCTTGTGCGCCATCATCAAATACGGTATCTGTTCGCACGATGTCGGCGTGGGATGGCTCAGCACCGAGAGCAAACACACCCGTGTACAGCCAGGGGTCAGAGCATCCCGCAACCGGATGAGGCGATTTCAGTCTCCAGCCTTTGGAATCCGAGCGCTCGGTATCTTCCAAAGTGAATCCCCATGATCCACCAAGTCCCTGGATTTCACCTTTTGCAACCAGATCTGAAGAACCGTAACGGCGCGGGAGTTCAACGTGGAAATTACCGCTGCTTCCAGCAGAGTATACTTCAGTACCATCCACATACAGAGTCAAAGCTCCATCATGACGGCCTTTTAAAATAACTGGTGATGTTTCTGGCAAAGTTACATCCAATCTGGACCATGCGTAGGCCACAGCGGGCTGTTCTGTCCCAAAGATCCGGGCAAATGAACCTGCGCCCTGCTCATCATCTGTCCAACCCTTGCGCGGATACCAGGTAAGACCTGTTTCTTCTTCCGTCATGCCGTCACGAGGAAGAGATACTACAGGTTCATCGACGGGTTCCGAATATAACCAGCCCTCCTGACCCTGACGATCTGCCCCAGGAGTGAGGAAGTGCAGCGGGAAATTTTTGAACGAGGCTGTTCCGTAGATACCGCCGAATCCCACTTCTGTTTTGACAAAACACAGCAATACATCATTCCAGCCATAGTTCACGGAAATCGGAATCTGGGTTCTTCGCTCGGGAAATAATTCCTGCAACAGCTCAGACTTGAATACCTCTTCACCGTTCACGGAAATCGTCACCGGACTATAACAGTTCAAGCCCGTATTTAACGTTGTATTCTGCTCGCTCCATAACTTGCCCCATACATACACGTACTGCCCTGCATGCGCCCCAACGCATTTCTCATTCAGATTCAGGTTGTAACGATAGTCCCCTAGCCTGCGAAAACCTCCCTGATGATAAGCTCTGAACAAAAAGGAATTTTTCGGATGATCGCCAATATAACGCTGAGCCACCGTAGTTAATATATCCGGAATTGAATCGTATACCTTGCCTGCAATCGCCTCGTTCTCATGAAAATAACGAATGATCGTCAGCTCCCTTCCCTATACCTTGATTCGTTCGCTTAGCCGCAATGTCTCTCCGCCCTGCACTTCAACAACCTGCTGATCTGCGGTGAACCAAACCGGGATGGCAGACGGATTATGGATGATGGAGCGATCTGCTGAACACTCCAATCGTTGCACCGCTTTCCAATAGGCAATCACTTCGATGTTCGTGGCATACCAGATATCGTCCCTGCCGCCAATCTGCTCACCAAACTGTTCGATGATCTCCCAGTTGTCGTTGTCATTGAACTCATAACTGTGACCCCAGACGTAGAGTAATAGTGGCGTACCTGTTTTGGAATGTTGGATAAAACGTTTGGCATGCCCCGCCAGATCATGGTTATGATGACACGTCGGATGCCATTCAAGCGGCCGATCTGGCAACGTGTATCTGCCATGTGATTTAACGGTACGGGCATAATCAATGCCAAGCCACTCCAGCTTTGTACTTAACGCCCGGTCGTACCCTCCATTGGGATAAGCCATGCCTCGTACCGGATAACCAACAAGCTGCTCCAATGCTTTTCGGTCCTCCATAATCTCTTCGGTCAATAGTTCATTCGGAACATAAGGCAGCGTAGGGTGAGTAACCGTGTGAACGGCTACTTCATGCCCCGTATAAAGTTCAGCGACTTCCCCAGCCTCAATGCGGCCTGAATTACCCAGGGTATCGGAGTTCAGATTAAAGGTTCCTCGTAGACCATACCGATTACAGATTTCCACCAGTCTGCGATCATGCACCACTCCATCGTCATAACTGAGCGTTAACGCTTTCATCACACCACCTGGATAACGGTCAAACTGAATACGATGTCCCATCCCTTACTTCCACTCCTTTATCCTAATTCTTCAAACGGGTACATGACCTGCATCCTGTAATTGATGATGTTCCGAATCAAAATACGTACCTTCCAGCAGGCCGATCAATGTGTTGGTAATCCGCACTTCAATGTCGTTGTCTCCCGGACGCAACCAGGAGGTCTCTCCCTTCCAACGATACGGAGACCAGCATCTCACACCCAGACTATGTCCGTTCACCCGCACTTCCGTCACATCCTGCACACGCCAATCGCTAAATTCCAGTTCAAACGAGGTAATATCTTCCCCTGGCTCACCCAGCCAGAAAGTACGTTTATAACTCATTTCCCCGGCAAAATGGGGATACAGCGGCTGCGGTTCAGGTCCGATACAAAGGGCCGTATCCGATTCCCGCACAAGCGAAACCATGCCTTCATGATGGAACTCCACGCCGAATCTTCCCTGTAGATACAAGGGATCCACGATGCCATCCTCATCTTTCGTTACCTGCACAATCACCGTCATTTCGTTGAGACCGCTGTGCAACAACTCCGTGATATCACAAGCGATATTATTGTGATCGGTGATTTCAATTGGATCAAACTGTTCTTTTCCAAGTGGTTGCCCATTAATCTCCATCGACCAAGTGCCCGAAATCGCCGCTCTGTCCATAAATAACAAACATGCAGGCAATGCCGTTCTTAGCTCAAATGTAGTCGTATATCGACATTCGATGGGATAGGCTAAGGATGCTTTTTTCGGTGTGCCAAATACCTGATTAAACTGGACTGGCAGATGCTGCTGCTCCGATAATTCTGCCGCCTGATCAATAAACGGTTTTACAGCTACATGCTGGCTTTCCAGAATCACACCATTAACATTGGAAGCCTGAAGATGGAATTGTCCCATTCGCAAAATGTTAGGCTGCACCGTTTCCAGTCGCCATGGCCCTTCTGAAGGGACCATGATCTTATGGGCCAGATTGGCCCCTACCGAAACATCCGTTACGAACGTCGAACCCGTTTTGTCTGTTACATCCAACTTCGTTGTTAATGCCTCTTCCTTCGCAGGTTGTAAAGTAAGACGAACAGCATGCGCTTCATAAGGCGCCAGTGTTAGTGAAATGCACCATTCCCCACCACTACTCGTATACGGCAATGTCTGAAGCTGCCCTGTCTCCAGATCAAGTCGTTCTGCCACCAGACAAGCACCCTCTGTCAGCTTCGTTCCATCCCACAACTGTCTGGCGACCAGCTTCAATTGACCCTTCAGGTCCTGACCCTCCTGATTGGTCAAAAAAACCATATGCTCCCCAGACGACAATTGACGGGTATGCATCAGCAGGGAGGCGCTTTCCTCCTCCATGATCCAGCAGATGGGTTCCGGCAATACCTGATCGAGCAGGAGAGAGATTAGCTCGAGCGAAAAGTCATCTCCCTGCCCCGTTCCTGCGGGTAGAAAATAGGCATTCCCCTCACCCTGATGCCACATGGTTTCACGGTTATCGTGATCTGTTGTCACGTTACGGCCCCAGTACACCTCTTGCGGCTGCTCACCCGCACCAAAGAACTGGGCAGCTTCCTCCCCCTCCGGACTTCCCGGCTGAATCGCAATATGCGGAGACATCCCAACAGAAATAACAGTTCCTCCCTGCCGAACAAATCGCTTCACCTGTTCCCAGGCCGCGGCCTCCAGATTCAGCATCGGTGGCAGAATCAGTACGTCATAACGGGCAACGCCGATCTGAATGATGCCATCCGTTAAGTCAGCTTCAGCCAACAATTCGGGATCAAGGTGATCATAGTCACGTCTGTTTTCGAGCAGATGTGTCGTGATCCGCATCCAGTCCTTCGTCAGACGCTCCAGTTGCACCCGTTCTGCTTCGTCCTCGCCGCTATACTCAAATCCATGCAGCGGATTACCCATCAGACTCCAGAATGTCGTCGTTGGGTCAAGCACAGCAATACGAATATCTGCTGCTCCGGTGCTCATGAGATAGCTCAAACGTCCGGTGTAATCCCCTAACTGCCGGAAATGCTTCCAGTAGGGATTCTGCAAAAATTGAGACGGTGGTGCGTCATGCTTCGCAAGCCCACCAATCGTATAGAAAAAGGCGTGAAAATTATAAAAATTAGTGCCCATGGCGGCCATTCGATCAATCATCCATTTCGCATCTTGTAGCGTCATCGACCAGCCTACACTATGAAAACATTCAATCAGATTGCGGCTTCGGCCCAATTGCCGGGCAAGCGAACTGACCATCTTGGGATTGTCACGCATCTTTTGGCCATATCGTTCCAGAATCCACGATAAGGATCGTCCGATTTTCTCATGGGCCGAATCACCGCCTGGCATATGGCTAAACAACTGGGTGGTCATCCGTACGCCAGGCACCTCTGCTGCGTACTGGATTCCTGCTTCCTCACACCAATCATGCACCTGTTTGTGATAGGACTCCCTGAGAAGCAGATGCAGTGACTGATAGTAGTCATACCGAATCCGGTGCGCGTCCGGAACATCGCCATATAACAGGGCCGGTAGCGAATCGATCAGACTATATCCACAACGCTCGCTGAAATAACGGGGAAGCTGGTGTGACCATGGGATACGACCCAGCGGTGCAATCTCATCCGAGAACATGCCTTTGATTACGCTTTCAAATTGATCTCCAACCGCTGACTTATAACGCTCATGTGTCAGTTCAATAAAACGACTCATCGCTTCCTTGTGGCAAGGATCAACAAAGTTGCCGTAATATTTGAAATCGTCGATCTCCATTTCTTGAAATATAATCAACTCCCAATCACCTGGGGGAACATCCCACAACAAGCGGAACGCTGTTCGGTAGGTGAAGAACCGCTTGCGGTTATACGATGTGAGTCCGGTCTCCTGATACACCTGATCGGTCTGGATATTGCCGATTTTGCTGCGCAAGTCAATGGATTCATGCCACAACCGTTTGCCCTGTTCATCCTTGGGAATCGCCTTGGCAACCAAGACTCGTCCCCACGGCAACTCCAGATCCACAGCTTCTCCGCCCTGAGCCACCAACTGATGATGCACGAGCTGTCGCTGCTTCGCTTCAGGAAAATCAAGGGTCACTTCCCCACCAGCCATCCCGCTTGGATATGGATATTCGTCATATAACCATACTTGCATGCCGTGAGCAGCCGCCGCTTCCACTGCAATCCGCACCTTATCAAACCACGCTTCCGACAGATAGGGAATTTGCAGTCCCTGACGTGGACAGATGAAGAATCCACCTACACCTTGCGCCGCCATCTCAGCCACTTGCCGCTTAATCTGTTCTTCTTCCATATCCCCGTTCCAGAACCAAAAGGGATGGACCCTGTACTGCGCCTCGGGATTTTCAAAAGCATCCCCGTTCCACATGTTGCCTTCCTCCCTGCGTGTCCAAGAGTGTGTGGTGTCCAGCTTTACCAATAACGTTCATTTCAGTTCATATAGGTTTGTTTTGTTTTGATTATACATCAAAAACCATATTCAGGAAGTCATAATTTCCAGAAAGTTGGATGAAATTTTGTTCGCGAATCAAGCCATTACAGCGATAAGGAAAGCCCGGCTGTTTCCCCTACACTGAAGGCACGGCTACCGGGCTTTGGCTTATAAGACTACTTCAGTGCAGCGTACAATTCATTGACTTCTTTGACATAATCGTCTCCGCCGTTATTCTTCCACAGGGCAACAGCATCTTCGAATCCTTTCTCATCAATCTGACCTACGATATATTTGATTCGCGCATCGTTAATGATATTGTCCAGCTGCGGTCCTTTCTGAGCGTAAACATCAGAGATCAGCGGTTCGCCAGGATTGGCAATGACAATCTCTTCGTTGGCTTTCTGCACCTGTGCAACCTTTTCACGGACAGGTGTCTGTTGGACACGAAGCGTTCTGTCTTCCGGTACAAACATCAAAATCTGATTTAAACCCTGCAGGTCGCGGAGCGCAAGCTTGTCAGTGCTCGGTATGATGTAGTCTTCTTTTTTCTCATACTGCTTGCCTTCCAGTCCGTTGTACAACAATGCCTGCAACTCCGGTTCATTCAGCTGATCCAGAAAGCTCAGTACCTTCTTCAGGTCTTCTTCCGTTTTGACACTGCTTTTGGAAATGGCAATCAGGCCTGAGTAACCGGACGTTGGCATATCACGCAATCCCTTTGGACCTTCCATCGCTTGCAGCACATCCACACGTCCTGTCGCATTAGGGTCTTTATCGAGTATTTTCTGATCCATGCGCTGCGCATTATCTGCTACATCCACCATGACACCGGCTTGACCATTCACAAATGGATCAGGCAGTTTCGTTGCATCCATCACGGCAAAGTCCTTGTTCACCAGACCTTCGCTATAGATTTGACGGAAAAATTTCAGGGCTTCCATGTATTCTGGTGTCTCATGCGCCGGGATCAGGCCTCCGCTGCCATCATCTCCCCATTTGTTGGGCGCACCGAACCATACCTGCATGTTATCCCACGGGCCCGTGAATTTGCTGGCAACCAGACCGTACGTATCATCCTTACCGTTACCGTCCGGATCATCCTTCGTGAAAGCTTTTAATACATTGTAAAATTCATCAATCGTCTTCGGCTCTTCGAGCCCCAGATTCTCCAGCCAATCTTTGCGGATTGTAACCCCATTACGTCCCAGGGCCCGTGCCCGGTAGATCCCATAGGTTTTGCCATCGATTGATGCATTGTTGGTGATGATTTCATTCAGTTGACTCAGATTCGGATAATCTTTCAGATAAGGACCAAGCTCCCAGAATGCTCCGGTTCGGGCCGCATTAATGAAACTTGGAGACTTCCCTAACACCACCATAATCTGAGGCAGCTTTCCCGAGGCCAGTGTGATGTTGAATTTGTCTTCATACGAGCTGCTCGGCACCCACTGCAAGTTCACATCCACCTTGGTCAATTCCTCAAGCTTCTGGATGACCGGGCTGTTCTCTGGCGGATTCTCCGCTTCAAAGTTCGGAAGCATAATGGTAATTTCGTCGGTGCCACCCGCAGCGGTTCCTGAACCTGTTTTATCCGTGGAGCATGCTCCTAAGATCGTACTAAGTACCAGTGACGCAGAGAGTAGCAGTGCACCTTTTTTGAATCCCGTTTTTTGTCCCATACGTTCTCCCCCTTGGCTTTAGCCTTTGATTGAACCTAACATGACACCTTTGGCAAAATGCTTCTGCAAAAACGGATACACCAGCAAAATCGGAATGGTACCTACAACGATCACCGCCATTTTAATTGACTGCTCTGGTGGCTGCACAAAATTGGGGTCCATATTAGCCATATCTCCGACACTGGCTTGCGAAAGTAACACGATCTGTCTCAGCATGACTTGCAGCGGCCATTTGTCACTGTCGGAAATGTACAGCAGTGCCGAGAAAAAATTGTTCCAGTGGCCTACGGCGTAGAACAAGGCAAACGTGGCAATGACCGGTTTGGATAAAGGCAGAACGATTCGCCACAGCACGCCTAAATCCGAACAGCCGTCGATGCGGGCCGCTTCCTCCAGCCCGGGCGGCATTTGCTGAAAAAAGTTTTTGACAACTATTAAGTTAAAAGCGCTGATCGCGCCAGGAAGCATAAGGGCCCAGTAAGAATCGAGCAGTCCCAGTCCACGAATGACGAGATACGTTGGAATCATGCCACCGCCAAATAACATCGAGAAAATCACCATGTTCATCATGACGTTACGACCCCAGAAGTCACTTCTGGATAGTGGATAGGCCATCGTTAGTGTGAAGAACAGATTGACCAGTGTCCCTGCCACCGTGATGAAGATGGAAACACCAATGCTGCGAAAGATCGTGGACGAGGAAAAAATATACTCATATGCACTAAAGGAAAATACCTTCGGGATGAGGAAAAAACTGCGTTCGGTGATCTCGGCTTCCGTTGCGAAAGAATTCCCTATAATATACAGGAACGGAAGGACGGTTAATATGCCCAGAATCCCCAGCATGACGTAATTGAAGATATCAAATACCTTGCCGGCAGGGCTGTTGTATAGACGGCTGTTCATGGGCGCTCCTCCTTAATAAATTCCGGGGTGACCGAATTTTTTCGCAAGTTTATTACTGCCAAGCACCAGAATGATCCCCACCACAGACTTGAATAGTCCAACAGCGGTACTGTAACTGAATGCACCTTGCGTGATCCCCACCGTGTACACATACGTATCAAAGACGTCTGCGACATCCCGGTTGAGAGAGTTGGTCATTAGATAGATCTGCTCAAATCCGGTATCGAGGAAGTTCCCCAGTCTGAGAATGAGCAAAATGACAATAGTCGTGCGAATCGCGGGAAGCGTGATATGCCACATCCGCCGTAACCGTCCTGCGCCGTCTACAATAGAAGCTTCATACTGCTCCGTATCGACACCTGCAAGGGCTGCCAGGAAAATGATTGTTCCCCATCCCATCTCCTTCCACATCATCTGAACAATAATGAGCGGACGGAACGAACCCGGACTGGAGAGTACATCAATAGGCTTGCCTGTAATCCAGGCGATCAGGTCGTATAACACCCCGCCTTGCGGGGTCAGAAACACGTACGTGATACTGGCGATAATCACCATGGATACAAAATGGGGGACATAGACCAGCGTTTGAATCGTTCTTTTGAAGAAAGCGACCCGAATTTCATTTAATAACAAAGCGATAATGATTGGTGCCGGGAAAAAAAAGATGAGATCATACAGGGCAAGGACCAGCGTATTACGTAATAGTCGGAAGAAGTCCGGATTGGAGAAAAAGTTCGTAAAGTTCTCTAGCCCCACCCAGTTACTCTCCCAGATGCCCAGGAAAGGCTGGTAGTCCTGAAAGGCAATGATGATCCCCCACATGGGCAAGTATTTAAAGATGACAAAGTACAAAAAGCCGGGAAGCACAAGCACATATAACCACTTGTTTCGTTTGATCTGCCTTTTCCAATTGGACTCTCGTCTCATGGGCCTTGTGGCCCTATCCGCTTGGGTGGTTGCAGTGCCGTTGGTATTCCAGTCCGTCTTCCCGTTCATCATGTCTCCCCTCCCTCAAATATGTAAGCGTTATCAATTAACCTGTTATTCAGACTATACAGACGCCTGGTTTCCGGCAACCTTCATTTTTTGCATTGCTACGACATGATGGCCGAAAAGCCCGCTATAACGCCATTTTCACAAGAAATTGCATATAACGTAGCAGGTAGAATTGTACATTTTTGCGGGTTTATCCTTCCTTGTATCACGGTAAAAAAAGAAACAACCGGCATCCGCTAAAGCCGAATGCCGGTCTGAAATGACAAAGATATAAAAGGTTATTGTCCAAACCATTGATCGCGATACTGACTCGGGGTAACTCCCTCCTGTTTCTTGAAGATCCGATTAAAATAACTATGCTGATATCCCACAGCCGCCGCAACATCATTAATTTTCATCGTTGTCTCCCGTAACAATTGCTTCGCCGCATCCATTCTCACACGTGTCAGATAATCAATAAAGTTGATGCCCGATACCTGTTTGAAAGCCTTACTCAGTGCATAGGGTGTCATCTGCTCCTCGTCAGCACAATTCTCCAGCGAAATGTCGCTGCGGTAATGTGTATCGATATACAACATCGTTCGTTCCACCACCAGTTTCAGCGGTTCCTGCGATCGTACCTCAACCTCTTGTATATAAGGTATGAGTACCTCATTCATCATCCATTGCTTCATCTGTACAGGTTCACGAATACCGGATAGTTGCTCATACATGTTGTAACCACCAAACAGCTTATAAGGTGTGACACCCGTTTGCAGCATCATGTGCTGAATGCTGCCAAGCAATTGAAGCATCATCTGTTGCACCTGAAATTCGGTACTGCCCGTCCGCGTAATCTCACTCATGAATTGTTCCAGCACACGTTCCGCTTCGGCTTGTTTGCCCAGCCTGACCGCCTGTAACAATTCCCTTTCCAGCCCAAGCGGATAGGAAGCTGCTTCATTTTTGCTGAAACACGCCTCATCCTCCAGATCGAGAATCTGACTTCCTTCCTCCACACTGCGATAAGCCACGGCCTGTTCCATCTCGACGAATCGTCCGGGCAGTTCCTGTAGTGAAGCTGCCGGGCGACTGACCATCAAGGTCACCTTCATTTTGAGCGTACGTCCAATGACCTCCACCAGTTCCCGTCCCCATAACAGCGCTTGTGACTTCACAGGTTCGTCCTGGGGAGCGATCACAAGCATGGCGGAAGACAGGTCATGAAAGTTCATGACACTGATCTGCCTGAAATAATTTTTCGCAACTTCCTGTGTAATATTCACTGCTGCAAAGGTGACTAATCCCGTGTCCTGGCTTCCAAATCTGCCTTGCAGCTGCTCATACCCCGTATAATACATCTGCACCAGCAAAAACTGCTGGCCCTCCAACTCAAATCCGAGATGACGCATGCGTTGCTGGAGATCCTGCTCGTTATAGGCGTATAGATGCCCCTGTACAAGTTGTAAGACAAAACTGTCGCGCAGATGGGGAAGTTGCTCCTGCAATTGGCGATGTGCCGTGACATTGCGGGAGGTCAGTTCGTTCCACTGTTGCTCCAGCAGCTTAAACTCGTCCAGCTTGGCATCCGTTAGTGTTGTTTCGTTTCTGCCAGGCGTAAGCAGATGCAGCATCCGTGCTACAGGCGAATAGATGCGGCGGGAAGCAAACCAGGATAACAACAATCCCAGGATGAGACTGCCTGCACTCGCAATGACGATGATTTTGGATACCAGTTTGACTGGCGAAGTGACTGAGGTCAAAGGTGCTGCGGAGACGTAAGTCCAGTCTGAATCGATCCGGCTCAATGAACCGTATGAGACAGAATAGGTCTGATCCTCATATCGGAACAGGAATGAGCGGCTGTCCGCATGCAGGGCTACTTCTTCTTTTAGCTGCTGCTCAAAAGCAGAAGTCTCTCCCGCCGTTCCCGGATTCCCGGTAACCAGTGTGTTTCCTTCCTGATCCATAAGGAACGTTAAACCTTCGTCATACGGAGTAAGCGTTTTCAATAAACTGGCGACTTTCTCGTTATCCAGCGTGATGATCAGTGCACCAAACGGATTAATGCTCTCCCCCGGTATCTTATGTACTAGAACAAGTGCATTGCCTGCATCCGTATGCAGTGGACTATCGTTGGTCGAAGGTTCGGTATCACTGTTGATGCTGGAAACCCAATCTGTCCAGTACACGTGGTTCCCCATGGAAAGGTATCGATCATAGGCTTGTACTTTGGCTTCATCGTTCAATTCGGTATAATCCCGATTAAACAAGATTGGCTTCGGTTCCTGCAAATACAGCTGTGCTGACTTGATCAGTGGATGAGAACCTTGTAATACGTATAAGGTAGTCACAATCTCCTGCGTTTCATTGAAATAATATACAAAATCCAACGTTCGCAGTGCATTGCCAAACCTCGGTTCAAAAGCCCAATGGGATAAGTTCATCTCCAGATAAGCCAGCTGGTCATCCACATTACGTGCCCGGTTCTCAATCTGGTTCTGGTGCATCTGATTGAACTCGGTTTCCATCCGGCCAACAACCTGTTGATACATGACGATACCTGTGATTAGTCCGGGAATGCTGGCAATGAGTAAAATAAGCATGAGGCTGTTTCGATAAAATCGTCCTTTATGCCTTCCAGCCTTCAAATCGGATAACCGCTTGAATCTGCCAAATATTCGATCGCTCCTAGTCGGTTCCATCGCTGCTCACCTGCCTGCTTGCATCGAGTCTGACTGTCATGGAAACTTCCTCAACTCCCCTGAGAATATATGGATGAAATCCTTTTCTTGTATTATACGCACAATCCTCAGGTGAATGAAACGATCTGTAACCGATCATTTTTTTAACCAATGTTTTATTAACATGACAAAATGGATTACAATGAGATATAGCAAACATGAAGGAGGCCTTTTTAATGAAAGAACAGACTTATTTTGAACAAAATAGAGAAAAACACCTGGCAGAACTGAATGAATGGTTGTCCATTCCAAGTATCTCTGCCATTTCAGAGCATAAAGAGGATATTAATCGTGCAGCACAATGGGCAGCAGATGCGCTCACACGTGCAGGCATGGAAAACGTAGAGGTCATTCAAACGGCTGGACATCCAATTGTCTATGCAGATCACCTGCATGCACCCGGCAAACCAACGGCTCTGATCTATGGACACTATGATGTACAACCTGTTGATCCGCTTAACCTGTGGGAGACACCTCCTTTTGAACCGACCGTTCGTGATGGCAAGCTGTATGCCCGTGGTGCAACGGATGATAAAGGACAGATTTTCCTACATATCAAGGCAGTAGAAGCCATTCTCGCCGAAAACAAGGAACTTCCAGTTAATATCAAGTTCTGTATCGAAGGCGAAGAGGAAATCTCCAGCCCGAACCTGCCCATCTATCTGCATGAACATACAGACAAGCTGCGTGCAGACATGGTACTGATCTCGGATACGTCCCTGCTTGAAAAAGGAAAACCGGCAATCTCCACTGGCCTGCGTGGCCTCTGCTCGCTTCACGTGGATCTGAACACAGCCAATACCGACTTGCACTCCGGTTCATTTGGTGGTGGTGTACCTAACGCACTGCACTCACTTGTATCCCTGCTCGCTTCGTTGCATGATGAGCAAGGTCGTGTGAGTGTAGATGGTTTCTACGACGGCGTTCTGCCACTGTCTCCTGAGATGAGAGAAGAATTTGTGAAACAGGGCTTCAATGAAGAACAGCTTCGTCAAGACCTCGGGCTGGAGCAATTGTACGGCGAAGAAGGTTACTCGTTCGTGGAACGTGTTGGCGCTCGTCCAACATTGGAATTGAACGGCGTATGGGGTGGTTTCCAGGGCGAAGGCAGCAAAACGGTTATTCCGAAGGAAGCTCATGCCAAAATTACATGCCGCCTTGTCGCGGATCAAGATCCACAGCATGTATTGGATCGTATCGAAGCACATCTGCGTGCTCACGTTCAACCAGGTGCAACGCTGCATGTGAAACAGATCGAAAAAGCTTTTGCTTTCAACACCGATCCTTCCAATCCAATTCTGCAAAAAGCGGCAGATGCGTATGAGCACGTGTATGGCGTTCGTGCCCTCTTTACCAAAGATGGCGGCTCCATTCCGATTGTGGAGAAGCTCTCACGTGTACTCGAAATCCCTGCTGTCATGATGGGCTTTGGCTTGCCGGATGAGAACTTACATGCACCGAATGAGCACTTCAACCTGGAGAACTTTGATAAAGGGTTGTTGACGATTGTTCAATTTCTGAAGAGTTTGTAATCATCGTGTTTAAAACCAGATCATGAGAGCGTGCTGAGTGGACGTTCCGGGGCCGAATCGTTCTTTAGATCGCTGTTATCGTCGGATTTTTTTGGATTCCCCTTCTCAAAGGGTAAAATCCGACGATAAAGGCGAACGCTCCGCTTCTTCAGAATCGATTTCGTCCCCTTCACTACGTTGCAGCTTCTCGCATGACTGATTTTAGGATTGAGCTAACTATTGAATGGCTAGTGTAATTAGGAGAACAAAAGGACGGCCTTCGGGTCGTTTTTTTGATTTATTTTGTTTTTTTGTTTTTTTGATTTTGTTTCTTGGTTCTTGGGTTCTTGGGTTCTTTGGTTCTTGGGTTCTTGTTTCTTGTTTCTTGTTTCTTTGGTGAAATTGTAGTTTTTTTGATGGCTGCTTTTTATGATGGAGACGATGAAGACTTACTTTTAAATGGGTTAGTGTATTAGAGCTAACAACATGGTGACCTTATAGGCCGTTTCTTTGGATTTTGTCGCGATCGTTACGTTGTAGCCTTATCGCGGCTGCTTCGAAGGATTGGGTCTCACTTTGATGGGTTAGTGTGATAGATTACCTTAACGATGGGCTACTGAACACTTTTTCGATTTTTTCTCGATCATTTCGTTATCGTTGTGCCTATGACTGATTTTATAGACGTAGTCTCAGTTTTAATGGTTTAGTGTATGGGAGATAACATACGCGACGGCTTATCGGCCGTTTTTTTAGATTGATCGGTATCCTTCACTAGGTTTCAGCTTTTACCCTGACTGGGCTACTTTATTGTGACTGGTTTTAGACGACGGCTAACTTTTAAGGAGTTGTGATGAGATAACTCAAGCGAAGGCCTTAGATGTTTATTTGAATCGATTGATATTTAGAATGCACCCTTATCGAGTATGTTGCGGATAGTGTAACGAAGATGTTGATAGCTACATGGTTGATAGCTACAGGGGTATTTGTGGATGGAGAATCTTGCGGGATTCCTGCGTTTTGACTTGTTTGTGCTTAGCGACTTCGGCGCGGGGCTTTGCCACGTAGCTGTTTACGTGCTGTTGCGCCCCGGCAAGCTAATCCAAAATGATGAGGTGAATGTTGTGTCTGCTTCTCACCTGACCAAAAATGCGCTGGCTCACTCGCTTAAATCACTGATGGAGCATACTCCATTGAACAAGATTACGGTCAAACATCTGGTGGAGAATTGCGGAGTGAACCGGCAAACCTTTTATTATCATTTTCAGGATATTTACGCGCTGCTTGGGTGGATCTATCAGACTGAAGCGGTGGAGAGTCTTACGGAGTACCGAAGCTACAGCACATGGACGGACGGATTCTATAAAATCTTTTGTTACATCGAGAACAACAAAACGTTCTGCTGCAACACACTCGACTCGCTCGGGCGTACCCATCTGGATGTATACCTCTATGAAGTAACCCATGATCTGATCATGGGTGTTATTGATGAACTCGCCTGCGGGATTAAGGTCCGCGGAGAAGACAAAGAGTTCGTTGCCAACTTCTATACTCTGGCCTTCACTGGGCTGATCATTCAATGGATGAGAGGCGATATGCAAGAACCGCCAAAACAGATTATTGAGAAGCTTAGTGAGCTAATCGAAGGCAATGTCCTGAGGGCACTGCACAGGTATGAGAACAAGCTGCCATCCACTTAAGGATGCGCGGCTTTTTTTCACATGTGATCTAAGCCTAGGTTTTAGACACTTTTCCAAAAGTGACCAAAAATTAGACACTCCCTTTCTTTTGATCATACCTTACGGAACCTGCAAGGTTTACATTAGGGATGTGATTACAGTAACTTTTGGAGGCGAATGATCGTGAAGAAAGAACATGGTAATAAACAGGTCTATTTTGTAGGCGGCGGCATTGCATCTTTGGCGGGTGCAGCTTATCTGGTTAGAGATTGTGACTTTCCCGGAGAACATATTCACATTATCGAAGAAATGCCGATTCTCGGCGGCAGCAATGACGGTGCTGGTAATCCCGATCAAGGATATATCATCCGCGGCGGACGGATGCTCAATGACGAGGCCTATGAGAATCTGTGGGAGTTGCTGGCTTCCATCCCTTCCATCGACCGTCCGGGCATATCTGTCCGACAGGAAATCACCGAATTTGACGATGCCAATCCCACACATTCCAATGCGCGGCTCATCAACCGTGACGGCAAGGTCGAAGATGTGCTCTCCATGGGTTTTGATATGGCGGACCGGTTGGCGATGGGCAAACTGATTATTACTTCTGAAGACACGCTGGGTAAATTGCGAATCAACGACTGGTTTGGCCCTCATTTTTTCAAAACAAACTTCTGGTATATGTGGGCGACCACCTTCGCTTTCCAGCCTTGGCATAGCGCCGTGGAATTCAAAAGATACATGCTTCGCTTTTTTCACGAATTCCCAAGAATTCAAACGCTGGAAGGTGTCACCCGCACACCGTTCAACCAATATGACTCGATTATCCTGCCATTGCATAACTACCTGGAACCGTTTGGCGTTGATTTCACGCTGAAATGTACGGTTACCGATCTGGATTTCAAAGACGGAGACGGCATTACGGTAAGTCGGATGCATGTGCTCAGGGGAGGTGAAGAGGAAGTCATTGACATCCTCGAAGGTGATCTCGTCATTGTCACAAACGGTTCGATGACCGAAGGGGCCGATATCGGCTCCATGACTTCCGCACCGAAACTGAACGGCAAGGGCAGCTCATGGAAGCTGTGGGAGAACATTGCCGCCAAGAAACCGTTGCTGGGCAATCCTTCTTCATTTAATGATCATGTGGATGAGTCCAAATGGGAATCGTTTACGGTCACCTTCCAGGATTCGGTCTTCTTTGATCTGATGGAGAAATTCACACGCAACCGGGCAGGTACCGGTGCTCTGGTTACTTTCAAGGATTCCAGCTGGTTCATGTCTGTCGTTCTCGCCTTCCAGCCGCACTTCCGCGGTCAGCCGGAGCATGTCAACGTATTCTGGGGATACGGATTATACCCGGATAACGTGGGCGATTACGTGAAGAAAAGAATGTGCGACTGTACAGGGGAAGAGATTATGCAGGAGTTGATCGGCCATCTTCATTTTCAGGAACATCAAGAGGACATCATGGCTACCGCCAACTGCATTCCTTGCATGATGCCATACATTACAGCGCAATTCATGCCTAGACTAAACAGCGACAGACCGAAGGTTGTACCTGAAGAGTCCACCAACCTGGCCTTCATCAGCCAATTCTGCGAGATTCCCGATGACGTGGTATTCACGGAAGAATATTCGGTCCGGGCAGCACGGATCGCCGTCTACACTCTTCTCGGAGAGAACCGGCCAATTGAGCCGATCAATAAGTATCAGTATGATGTTCGGACGCTGTTCAGTAGTTTTGTGACTTCGTTTAGATGACCACTTTTCATGAGGATTCAGACATTAGATGAATGAAAAATGTTGGATGGATCTGTGGATGGGGATAGATCTTTGGAGATATCTATAGAATTCGGTGAGTAACTTTGTGATCTTTAGGAAGCTTTGTTATCTTAATTCTATGGATTGTGCCAAGTTAGTAAGATATGAGTTACTACATGAGTTAGCTTCAGAAGCTTGCATCCCCGTTGAACGAGATAATGAGTGAATATGGTTGTTGCTGAACTGATTAGTCGTTGTATAAAGAAAATAGAGAGAGTTCCGTCAGCTATGACAGGACTCTCTCTTTCGTTTACTCGTGTACTATCTAAGTCCAACCCATAGCTTTCATCGAGATTGCCAACTGTCGTCTAAAGAACCTCACAAACCTTATTACTTGAAATTTCGCAGGTTTGAAAATCTAACGAATCGTAGACATCTTATTTGCGCTTTAGACATGTTTAAGTAACGAAATATCGTTAAATTGCATTAAATAGCGTGTCTGAGATTCGTTACATTTTCTATGACTGCCAAATCATTGGAATAAGGCTTCACAGATTCGTTAGCACTACTCACGCTGCTTATTACAGCCTACATATCACACTTCGCTTAAGTGCGGAATGTTGTGAACTTCAGCATGTGCACTAGCTTGGATAAATGTGCGATCTCCTGCTGGACTCCAGAGGTGTCCGTACCTGCCATTGCCTGATTTGCTCGCAGCGTTCTACGTGTATTCAGCATACCCTCGATCAGTTTCATGACTGTGTTGCGTCCACGATGATCGACAATCATATACTTTTTGCGTGAATCCAGCTCTACCCATACGATGTTGCTGAATGATGTGAACAGATGCCTGCGGTACAGCTCCATATCGGTCTCATTGTAATGCTCGCCATAAAAGGCATAATATCCGTGTATGTGCAACTTCTCCGCCAACACTGTGATGAACGGATCATGTTCGAGCATAGCGTTACGTTCCATGTTTCACGCCTCCGTTATGCGTGATCCGCAGATCCCGTCTTTTTGAGATCTATTTTAACATATTGCGCAAGGTGTTGCCTCTACACAGATAAAAGCCAAGTTTTAACTCCGAAGACCGATGCATCACAAAGGAGAGTTATTAGCACGATACTAATTTTCTAAATCTAATATGACTCTCCTATCCGTCTGCCCTTCACCCACACACCCTCAATATCCAACTCCGCATTCAGCAAAACGATATCTGCCTGCTTGCCTTGAGCCAGGGAACCTGTCCGATGATCAATACCCAGCAGGCGTGCCGGGGTCATACTTGCTGCTTTTGATGCAGCGTTCAGACTCAAGCCCACTTCCTGTATCAGGTAACGGAAACCGCGAATCATTGTCAGCGTGCTTCCCGCCAGTGCGCCGCCGTCCTTCAGTCTGGCCTCGCCATGCTTCACAATTACGGGCAGGTCGCCGATTTTGTACTCCCCATCATCCAATCCCGCAGCAGACATGGCATCTGTAATCAACACGAGTTGATCATTATGTTGCTTCAGCTGAGCGAGGATTGATATCGCCGCAGGGTGAACATGAATGCCGTCGGCAATCACCTCGGCACTGATGCGTGAATCACTCAGCACGGCTCCTGCAGCACCCGGCAGCCGGTGATGCAGCGGTGTCATGGCATTGAACGTATGTACTGCATGATGCAGTCCGGCATCCACTGCCCGCTCCACCTCTTCATAGGTCGCATCCGTGTGACCAAGTGCGGCTGTAATCCGTTGTTTTCGTAGCCATGAAATGACTTTCAGCGCGCCTTCACGTTCCGGTGCCAATGTAACTTGACGGATCAGGCCAGGATATTGCTTCTCCCATGCTTCGAGCCAAGATACATCAGGCAGAATGATGTGTTCCGGATTTTGCGCTCCAGGCCATTTCGGACTAAAAAACGGACCTTCCAAGTGCATACCCTCAAGCTGTGCATAGGGCATTTCACTCGAACGATAGCGGTCGACTTCGGCAAGTACGCTGTCCAGGCGCTCTTTCGGAGCCGTCATGGAAGTCGCAAGCATCGCTGTTGTGCCCTGTGTACTATGAAAAGAAGTGATCTTGTCCAACACCTCCGGGCTTGCGTCCATAAAGTCTTCTCCGTTCCCACCATGCACATGGATATCAATGAATCCAGGCACAATGAGACCACATTCCGGTACTGACAGCGGCAAAGCCTCGCTTCGAATCCGTTCAGGAAGACCTTCCGGTATCCCGGCATAAAGGATTTCCCCATCCCTCCAGGCTATTACACCGTCTTCCAGTATTTCATCTGCAAGGAGCAGCTTGCCCCGAAGAAGAGAAATATTTTCATCACGCTGGCCCCAGCTAACATGGCTATTCTCCTCGGTCATCTCACCAGCCTCCCTGCCGCACGGTCCAGCAATACCACCACATTTGGATGACATTGCAAAAGCGATGCAGGACAGGCAGTTGTGATTGGCCCCATAAAAGCTTCGCGGATAATCTCGGCTTTTTCCTCGCCACGGGCAATGAGCAGAATCTGTTTGGCTTTCAAAATGGTACCGACACCCATTGTAATCGCCTGAGCCGGAACTTCATCAATGCTTTCAAAGAAGCGTGCGTTTGCCTTTCGCGTCTCGTCTTTCAGATCCACGACATGCGTTCGTCCTGTAAGTTCAGTTCCCGGTTCATTGAAGCCAATATGACCATTATGTCCAATACCCAACAGTTGAAGGTCTACCGGTCCACGATCGTCCAGCCGTTGTTCATAGGAATTACATTCCTGTTCCAGATCTGCAGCCTGACCATCAGGCACTTGCGTTCTAGCAATATCTACATCGATATGATTGAATAATTGTTCATTCATAAAACTGCGGTAACTTTCGCGATGTTCTGTTGGAAGTCCAACATACTCATCCAGATTAAAAGAAGAAGCCTGTGAAAAGCTGACAAGCCCCTTCTGATATAACGTGATAAGCTGTTTATATATGCCTACAGGAGAACTTCCTGTAGCAAGCCCCAATACAGCCCGTGGTTTGGTCTGCAACAAGCTGGCAATGAGGCCAGCACCTGTGGCGTTCAAATCTTCTTCATTTTCAAAAATGCGTATATTCATCTTCATCTGTCAGGCACCTCCGTTGTGTTGGACTCGATAAGATTGCACATTGTGATAGGATTGTTCCAGTCTGGGGATAAAACGGTCAAAGTCGGCACTTACCATGCCTGTGAACAAAATATCGACCACATGCAGGAGTGCAATACGGGAAGCCATATCTCCACGCCTCATGCCTTCTTCCAGAGAGGACGTAAAGAGTGGGATATCGGATACAGTTGCAAGCTTGTTACTGCCATAGGAAGTCAGTGAAATCGTAGAAGCTCCGGCCTGTTTGGCACAATGCAGGGCATCGATGGTCTCTGGTGTTTCGCCTGAATAGGATACGGCCATCGCCACATCTCCCTCGGCGAGCGAAGATGCGGATGTAATCTGCATGTGTGAGTCGGAGAAAGCCGTACAGCTCTTGCCGATCCGCACCAGTTTCTGATAGAAATCCTGTGTAACAATCGAAGAGGTGGCCACACCGTACAGGTCGATGCGGCGAGCCTGGCACAATAATTGAACGGCTTGCTCCAATCTGCCCAAATCCAGCAAACGGGTGGTATCTGCAATAGACGCGAGGTGGTTGGCTTCGATAGCTTCAACAATTTTGGATAGGGAATTGCCCGCTACAATATCCTGATACGCCGTTTCATCGGATGCGTGGGACAATTCTGCGGCGAGTTTCATTTTGAAATCGGGAAAACCTTTGAAATGAAACGACTTGCAAAAGCGGGTTACCGTCGCCGCACTTGTGCCACTCCGCTCTGCCAGATGACTAATCGTCCAGCCGGGAATGTCCGATGGAGATTGCATAATGACTTCGGCAATACGTCGCTCCTGAGCCGGAAGGTTATTCAGTTCTTGCTGCAACGCACGTAATATGGCTGCCATGAGGACCTCGCTTTATGAAAATTATTTTTATTTATTTTTAATAAATTAAGAAAATCATTTTTATAACTTTATTCTAATCAAGACGATCCTGCAAATCAAGAGGAATTTAACATGACTTTTGCAATGATCTGAGCGTGTATAGACCCTCACCTGCTTGATACGCATAGTTGATGTCCTTTATATTGAGAATCGAGAGGGGTGCAATTCTAATGAATCGAAGACAACAGGAAAAGCTCATTCCTTCCATCTGGATTATGGCTTCCAAACAAACAGAAGGACACGCCTATTATGCCCTCTATGCTATCGACTGGAAACGCGGAGGTCGGCTGAGTTGGGAAGGCTGGAATCAGCTCGAAGACCTGCTGCAATTTCATATTCCGATCAAACGAAAAGCCGGAGGCCGAAAATCTTCTTCCCAGCCTGCCGCCAAAATTGCGAAAAAGAACTCCATCTTCATCTGAACGAAGCAGAGTTCGAGGAATTGGAGCAGCTCTTTTATCAGTCTTTTTCGAAGAAAAGATGGAGAAGTTTCATTCAAATGAATAGAAATCTATAAGTGATAAACTATTATGGATTCGGTTGTTTCATTTTTTCACGCTAAAACAAAAAAAGCCTCTTCCCTTCTTTGGATAAAGAATAGGAAAGACTTTCGCGGTACAACGATTCAATTCATTTTGATTCAATTTAACTAAGTTAGCTCGTTCTAATTGATGCCATCATATCGTTTTAAGAACTTACTGGCTAAGCTGGGGACAGTCATTTGATGAACCGATTGATTCTCAATCTCCTCCGCCAGATCGTCATCTGTGAGAGAAACGAAGAACGTAATATCTGCTTTGGTTTGTCCATATCGGGCGAAAACGTCATCTGCTGTCTCATTCACAACTTTCGCAATGATTCGAATGATCTCATCCTTATACTTCTGGACATCTTCTGTTGCATACAAAAATCGGCTGATGTAGTTAAAGTGCGTATCCTCGCCATATTGATATTCGGAGCAGCCCCATCTGTAATAGATCTCGTCCTGCTCGCTGTCGCACAACCCCTGTTCCTTCATATTGGTAATATGCCTAGTCAGGGATTCCTCTGTACTTACCGCCATGAACAGCGTTACCCAATCACTGTCCGTTCCAAATGCACAAGCATATACTTCCTCATCCTGAACCTTAGCCAGCGTTTGTTCTAGATCGGGCAGAAAACCCGCACGAAAATGGTCTTCAAATTCATTTAAGAAAAGGTCCATTTAGATCATCCTTTCTACCATTGTTTCAATTTCAAGCCTTACTTACTACCTTATCTGTTTCATATATGTAATCATTATGGTCTACTAAAATAATGAAAACAAGCGATGCTACGTTTCGGATCTTTCTTAAATTCATGATCCAGCACAGCAAAAAAGCCTTGCCCCATTCTTCATGACAAAGAATAGAGAAAGGCTTTCATGCTGCTACTTAATCCTAACTGTAATTCGCAACTAAATCTTCAGTTCTCCAAGCTTAATCAGCTCGACAACTGCCTGCGAACGACCCTTAACATTGAGTTTCTGCATCACATTCGAAATATGGTTACGCACCGTTTTCTCGCTGATGAATAACTGCCCTGCGATGTCACGCGTTGTTTTGTCTTGAACCAGTAATTCGAATACTTCGCGTTCACGGTGGGTCAACAAAAATTTGCTTTTATGATCGATACCCTTCAATGTTCACCCCTCCTTGCTCGGGTTGTGTTGGTGTAACAAGGTTAAGGGGATACAGTCAACTCATCTTATGTCAGGTCAAGGGCGTTGGTTCAGTTTTATAAGAAAAATGGGCAGTAATTTGCATACATCCCTCTAAAATAGTTGGTGCATAGTTCAAAAAATTATGTATTAATCAGTTATTGTTCTTCCAAGCCCTTTCGGTATAACTCCAACGCTTAAAAAACTCTTTCTCATCAATTATTGAATGATAAACAGGTTCAAGAAAAGAAACAAGAGCATCCATCACATCCTGAAATGCAAGTTGTTCTTCAACCCCTAAACGACGCAGAAAAGCCTGCCACTGTTTTGTCCGACCTTCATTTTCAGCAAATTCTTCATGAAACAGAGGATGCTCTTTTTCAAATATTGTGCCCCGTTGTTGGAAGGTTTCGGACACTGCCTCGTGAAGGATTCGACCATCAAAGTTGTTCGTTGTTAACAGCGTATAAATATCATAAAAATCCTTCATCCGACTATTCATCACAGATAATGTGATCATGGCTTCAAATTTTTCTGAAATGACGGATTCCCTCGAGTAGGCTTGAACTTGTGGTGCTGTCATATCCAGGAGAACAGGATATTCAATAAGCTGGGGCTTCGGGACCACCACATCACCAAATCCGATATCAAACTGCAAACTTTTTCTCATCCGCCCTAAAAGAGCAGTTACTTTAATTCTTACTCCCTCATAATCAGCATCTTCTTTAATTCTCTCCGTTGTCAGTTCATCCAACTGAAATGCAATACCATCCGTAGGAACCGCTATTGAGCAAATGGAGACAAACGACTCTCTTAATAAATCCAGTTCATTAGCAATCTGTCTGGCGAGAAAATCAACGTCTTTGGTTGGACGTGCCTTGAATCGAGTTTGTGAGAACAGAAACAACCCGCCCTTTAAAATGAATTTATCCCTGTACTCAGAAATGGATAAACGATATAAGAATCGCTCCTGAAAATAAAGCAACAGCAAGGTATCAAATGCTTTTCCTGATTTTTTTGCTATATTTTTCAAACGTTCAGAAACAGAGGCGGGGATATTTTTAATTTCACTCATCAGATCAGCACCTCCAGATACTTTTGCAAAACCGTTCGAATTCGTAGCTTATCAGCGTAGGAGACAAGCCTTGTTATATTCTTGTAGGGGGATTGAAGGTAATTCCTCAGCCCTTCCTTCATCAAATCAATTCCAATCTTCTCACGATACCTCACCATATCACAAATTGTTTTCTCACGATCATAAATTTTAACTGCCGAGCCATCGATACAGACTTCATCAATTCCGATTTTGTATTGAGCATCTGCCAAATAGATTACTTTAATAGGAGGATAGTCTGGAAGCTTTGGCTTTTTACCGCCACGATGAATAGCAATCTGATATTCCCATGGATTGTAAGTTGTCAGTTCATAGAAGGAGAGCGCAGAGAGAAGACATATAACTCCTTTGGGAACAAGTTTGGATACCTCAACCATTTCATGGGGCGGTTCATTAAATTGACCAGACTGTCGGTAAATCCCCTGTTTTACCCGTTCAATTTCACCAGCGGACTCCAGTTTTTTTATGTAGTAAGGGGATACGCCCGCTTCTATAAAATCTTTTGTTCGAGCAAAACCATGCTGTTCTTCAAATACTCGCATTGCAGCAACTACAATTTTCTCGTTCATACACTCACCACCATTCACATTTGCGCGTGCATTTCTTGCCTTATCTGGATCTGTTCAGAATTTTCTTTCCAAGTTCATTCTAATACATAACTATTCCACACCCTAATTTCAATCCCCTTTATTATTCACTAAAAACTCTGCACTTAGACGTAAGAGCAGAATATAATTCTTTTAGGAGCGCAAGAATATTAGATGGTACTTCATTTCGTTAGTCTATTTAGTCTATATGGAAGACAAATATTCTGAATTTATTGAAGAAACATTCAAAGTGAATCCTGTTGAGATTATGTAAGACAAACATGCCCCTGCAGCAGATGTTACCATCTGCGCAAAGGCACACTTGTTCATGTCAAAAAACTACCGATTCATTCGATTCATAACACCACCGTTGTGATTACGGTTCATCAGGCCATCGTCAAGGATGCCATCACGGTTATTCGTATCTGTTCCGTTCGTTGGGAAAATGCGCTCCACCATCGATTGGAACGTATCGATCATGCCACTAACGGGCTTACCGTTACGAATATCTGTGGCATAGTTCTCGACATGCTCCACAAAATCCGGATTGGCTGATACATATACATTCTCGATGTTTGGTGCAAACTGTTTGATTTTGGCTGAAATCTTACCCTTAATCTCAGCTGATGTGTTATCGTCCGTGCTATCTACACGTTGTCCTTCACTTTTCATACCATAATGCCCATCGTCTGTCCCACGTGCTTTGCCGCTGTTTGTCAGACCACGCATCATGCCAACGGCGCCTGTGCCCATGGTTCCATAGATGCTGCGGTCATTCCCCATATGGCTGCGGTCCGTTGCCGAATTTGTGTTCAGTCCTGGAGCAATTCCGCTAGTGCTGTACGGAGACATTGTGCCCGTACCGCCATTCACACGCATACCACCCATATCGTGATTCATGTTGCCTCCACGCATGGTATCACTGGCATGATTACGCATCGTTCCATTCAGCATGCTCGTACGACCATTGGACTTGCTCTCCAACTTGCCTGCATGACCATCTGCTAAACGAACCGCGACATAAGCATTACGATCCGTTAACATGACACGGGCGGATTTTACTTCCTTCATCTCCGTGATACGTTTTGCCAGCTCTTCGCTGGATTTCAGGTCAGTAACATTGTGCATGCGATAACTTTTCGCACGGATGCCATCCATGCCATTTGTTTCCACACCATAACGGTTAATGCCGTTGGCTTGCTGACGAACACTTTGCGTATGCATATTGTTGGTATCCCGATTCGTGCCACAACCTGTCAAACCGGCCATTACAAAGATTGCAGTAGATAATGATAACGTAATAGCTGTTGCCTTTTTGACTGCTGGCATGTACTCATCCTCCAATGTTTGTTGGTTTTGGTCACAAAGATAGGATGCGCTTCTGTACGTACCGATATGCTGAAAGGATATGGTACCTTACCCTGTAGATTCAGGTTTTCTGGTTTTGGTCTTTGTTTATTGGTCTTTGAATTTTTGATCTCTGAACAGTGAGGGCTTCAAGGGCTCCACCAATAAAATAAAAAAACAGTGCTGCTAGTTCGCAGCACTGCCTGGAAATAATATTTGCATCTCAACGCAACAATATCACTTATCCTCCGCCCCGCTCATTTCCCGTCTGTTGATGAGGAAGTCGTTTCGTCCTTTGGAGAACTCGATGACTCTTCTGAAGAAGTTGTAGATGCTTTAATTGTATCCGGGAATTTCTCGGCTTCCGTTAGACTTGTCGTATCCATGCCATATGCCCATTGACCATCCGGCGTAATAACCCAGATCTGATCCGGTTCGGATGGCACCGTAAGTCCCCGATACACATCTCGAACTTGTTGCCCATTGACTGTCTGTTCAACAGACAGGGTGAATCGTGGAACCGAATTCTTCAGCTCAGACGCTTTAAGCACATCATCTGCTGTCGACAGATTTTTGATTTTGCCGATAAGAGATACGGCATCTGTGGCTTCAATCGTTTTTCCATTAAGTGTCCAGCTCTGCTCTGCTGCATCGTTCTCTGATGTCGATGTTAACATCCAGGTAGCTGCTTCACCTTCCCACTCCAGAGACCCAACATTTGTCTCATCCATGTTAAAAGGTGTAGTGTCCAACAAATCACGACGAGACAAAGCTATGCTGGTAATCGCCTCTGTCTGCACGGCAACCACAGGGCCCGAATCAACACGCACATAACGTGCATCATCTGCTGGAAGCTGGCCGCCAATAGCCAGTTTGATCTCCCGATTATCTTTGAGTTTGATATCCATACGTGTAGCATCTGTTCCTAATCCGTACTTATCCAGATCCGTTGGTTCTTCTTCTACCACCAGTTCCTGATTTGCACCACTCAGAGCATCCAGCCAGCTGCTTACACTGTAACCGTTCAGAGGATAGGCTTTTGGCTCAACCATCTGCCATACGCCATTTTCAAGCGTTAAAGTCGAAGTTGCTGCTACATCGGATGTCTCCTCCGTTGTGTCATGTATTGTAATAGATTGAACATCCCCGGATTGAATACCAAGCAACTTGGCTTGAACCGCTTCTTCTTCCCGAAAATAATTTTGACTGGCCGCGTACACCCAGCCCACAATTAGTACGATGACCACCAGAATCGTTGGAACCCATTTTCTCATACTCGTCTACGCCTCCACCATAAGAGTACACCGATGATAACAAAGATAAGTGGGAATGCTACAATAGCCACGAAGAAAATCGTTCTGGCTTGCTCGGCATTCAGGTATGCCGTCTCATACCCGGCTTGTACCCGTGGGCGAATCGTCAATCCATTTTCTTTCTCACTCAAATAGTTTACCGTATTCAAAATAAAGTCCCGATTGCCGCCATTCGCAATTTCCGAATCCTGCATGAAAATGGACGAGCCCAGAATAACCGCCTTCGGTTTGCCATCCGTTGTATCGGCTGCATACCCTAATTCAACGGGTCCCTGAATGTCCTCTTCGGCATCATTGGTTGTTTCATTCTGCAATAAACCGCCGATATTTGTCTCCCCATAACTGTCATTCGAAGAATGAATTAACGGTGAAAGGGTATATTTATCCTGTTCTTTGCTGGTCAACGCAATCGACAGCGACAACATCGGATACAATTGGCTCGCAGCGAGTTTGTCCGTAATTGCATGTGTACCATACTCCGGTACCACCCAGAGTGGCCCCATCGTACTGGCTTGCTGATTATCCACCATGACCGCATGCTCATCAACGACGCCATAGTCGGCCATGAGGCCATCGATGTTTTTCCAACTGGATTTCATATCTTCTACAAATCCGAGGGATAATAACAGCTTGCCTCCATTACTCAGATACGTGCGAATGGCTTTCATTTCGGTATCACTGAGATCACGTTGTGGGCCAATAATGGCGAGCACATCTGCATCTTCCGGAACCTTTCCGGCTTGATTCAGCTGCAACTCTTCCGTCTGCACATTATTTTGTTCCAAGGAGGATTGCAGCGTAGTCATCTGAGCGAGACTCAGCTCTTCATGTCCAGTCAAAAAGACCATTTTGTGCATCTCCGTGGATGACATATTCATGAGCGCCTGCGTAAGTTTTTCCTCACCTGTGAACTGATATGATCCGTCACTTCCGTCACCTGTCGCGGTGAACAGACTGGCGATATCAATCACTTTGTGTTGATCTCCCTGCTCCAGCACAATGGAGCTGCCTGTTATGCCGTATTTGGATGCAAGCGCAGGTTCCTGCGTCAGATTATATTGTTTTATTTTCAACTTGCTGTTACGTTTCGTGTATTCCTCGACCATATCCGTGACCTCACGGTTCAGGACGGTGTTGTTGGCATTTTCGACCGTTAACACCAGAATGTTGACGTCATCCTTCACATTTTTGATCGCAGTAAGAGACTGGTCAGACAATGTGTATTGTTTGTTCGAGGTCAGATCCAGCTGGAAGCCGCCAAGTGAATTCAGGAACAGTGTTAGCAAAATAAAGATGCCAATCACCGCTACGGACAGCACGGTACTGTTGGTATGACTTAACCATTTTTTCATCTTCTCACCTCCACCGCTTCCGTTCCACAATTTGAATGCTTAACAGCAGAAACACACCCGAAAGGGTGACATAATACAAGATATCCGGCCCACTAAGCACACCTTTCATGAAGCTGTCGAACCGGTTGGTCAAGGCAAATGGGTCCAGCCACTGTTGCAAAGCAGAACCTGTATTGCCTGCGAATGAATCAAGCATCCACAAAACGAGCAAAATAATAAAACCCGCCACCGCAGACACCATCTGATGCTGGGATAATGTAGAAGCGAACAGTCCAATCGCCATCATACTTCCGCCCAGGAAAAATAACCCCAGCGCAGACATCCATACCGTCGTCATATCCAATGTCCCATAGAATGACATGATGAAAGGGTACACCAGACTGCACAGGATGAGCACGACCAGAATGGCCAGTGAAGCAAGATATTTGCCAAAAATAATTTCTGTTACACGTGCCGGAGAAGTCAGCAACAATTCATCCGTTCCCTGTCTAAATTCCTCTGCAACCAGTCGCATCGTTAACAATGGCACGACAAACAGCAGCATGGACAACGTATCGCCCAACACGAGACGATAATCGACAATACTTGGCTGGTAATATACAAAGCTTGAATAGAACAGTAGACTGGTCATCAGTACATACACGGCAAAAGCAAAATAGGACGTTGGTGACAGAAAATAAGCTTGCAGCTCTTTATTGCATACCGCCATCATTCGTCTCATTTGGAGTCCTCCCCTTTGTGAGCTTGGGGCGAAGTATCGGCTGATGTACTAACTGATGTTCCCGATATACTCGACGAGTCGATGTCCGAAGTTACGTCCTGATCCATCTCTGCCCCAGCAACCTTATCCACATCTGCCGAATTTGCGTCTGTGTCTGTTGCCTCGGTTGTGGTCAGCTTCAGGAAGATTTGCTCCAGGCTCAGGTTCTCCTTCTTCATCTCCAGTATCGGTAATCCTGCACCTGACAAAAGGTAGAACAGCTCCTCCCGGAAATCTTCCGAGTTTTCTCCAGAAAGCAGCATTTTAACCGTATCCGCTGAATCTGAAGTAAGTGAAGTATCTTTGCTGGTATTCACATATGATGCTTGAATGACTTCACTCCGCACCTTCTCCCATGGTGTCAGCACATTATGTAATTGCTCCGCAGTGGCCTTCACTTCAATCGATACCTTGAACTGATCCCCCATTGCTGATCCGAAATGCTGAGGTGAACCATCCAACACGAGCTGTCCCTGATTGATGATCAACATTCGATTACAGAGCGTGCTCACTTCAGGCAAAATATGCGTACTGAGCAGCACCGTATGGTTCTCCCCCAGTTCTCGAATCAGATCTCTGATCTCGATAATCTGATTTGGATCAAGGCCCGATGTGGGCTCATCCAGAACCAGCAGATCTGGCTTGTGAATAATGGCTCCTGCCAGCCCAAGGCGTTGTTTGTATCCTTTGGATAACCCACGTACCATTTGTCTTTCCCGACCCTGAAGTCCCAGTCTGCTAACCATCTCACTGACCCGCAGCTTAACCTCACGTGCCGGGACATCTCGCAAATTGGCTACGAATTTAAAATAGGACTGCACGGTCATATCCGGATAGAGTGGCGGAGTTTCAGGCAGATACCCAATCTTGGAACGAACACGCTGACCCTGCTCATGCACCGACATTCCATCCACCATAATGGAACCCGCGGTTGGATGCACATAACCCGTAATCATACGCATCGTTGTTGTTTTTCCGGCACCATTGGGCCCGAGAAAGCCAACAATCTCACCACGTTCCATGGTGAAATCCAGTTGATGTACGCCGCGTTGCCCTTCGTAGACTTTGCTGACCTGTTTCACTTCGAGCACATCATTCATCCTTTCCCGTTAAAATACCCGTGCAGCATCGTTCGTTATATAAATTCAACTGAAAATATTTACACTTGCACTCCGATGGCAGAATAACCTTCCGATCACTGTTATCCCCAGATTTTTTTGATTACTTCTCAGAAGGAAAAATCCGGAGATAGCGTATGCTTCCGATGTAGCTTTCTTTTCAGAAAGCTTTTAGGCGAACGCTTCGCTTCTTCAAGTTATTTCTGCCCTCTCCGTTATCGTGTAAATGATACGTTGAACTTATGTAATAGATGATGGGCACGGGAAGTTCCTTGTATCTTACGGGAGCTATCCTAGCCTCAGCTTAATGACACTTAAAAGACAGCTTAAAAATTTTTGTCCAAAATGTGAACATTCTAACCAACACCCACACCCTGCGCTTAAAGCCAACGTAACATAGAGTACAGGAGAATGTGCTCCTGACCAAAAGTCAGAGGGTGAATCGTGTGAAAGTATTATTCACGTTTTATGTTCCGAGCGGTGGCGTGGATACGTTAAATCGACTGCGCACCGCTGTTCTGAAACGCCATGGCATTGAAGCGCACCTATTGTATCTCAGCACAGGCTCGGGATTGCAGAACAACAGTGATACACCCATTTTCACCGCGTCCAGTGACGAGGATATCCATCATATCATCCATACTCATCATTATGATGCCATCATTGCCACTTCAGACATCGCTATGCCTGGCCGCTTGAGAGGACTTGGTTATACCGGACGAATTATTTTTGAAGCGCAGGGACTCGGAGCACGCGATCAAGCTCTGGAAACGATACAGATGGGTGTCCCATACCTCCAAGCTCATTGTGATGCTGCCGTTATACCTCCCACAGACCACCTGCTGGATATGTTCATTCATATCTGTCCTTGGCTTCATCGGTTTGTTATTCCCAATATGCTGGATACAGACACCTTCGCACCAATCTTGGTGGATACCCCACCCTATCCGGTGCTGGCTTGGGTAGGACGACTTGAACACAACAAAAACTGGCGTGAATATCTAATCATATCGAGTGAAATCGTCAAAAAAAATCCGGAAGCCAGACTATGGTTATTCCACGATCCAACTTTGGCTAATCCAGAAGATGAAGTCATGTTCCGGCACATGCTGGCAGAATACGGGCTTGAAGATAAGATTGGCATCTTTATCAATGTTCCCCATTCTCAGATGCCTACCTACTATTCCATGATCGCGGCTTCAGGGGGCATCATGTTATCCACTTCCCTGCTTGAAGGATTCGGTTATGCCGTCGCTGAAGCCATCTCTTGTGGCTGCCCTGTACTCAGTACGGATTCGGACGGTGTGCGTTCATTTATCACACATAATAAGACTGGTAAGTTTTATCCGATTGGAAATGTAGAGGCCGCTGTAGCCGAAGCAAAGGACCTCATGAAAAACAAGAAACTGCGTGAGTATATTCGTATTCAGGGCAGACAGCATATGAGCTTGTCTTTTTCACCAGATCGATATGCCATTTCTTTCCGTGAAATGATGACAGCACTGCGAATTTTCCATTGAGCATAGCAAAAAAGGCAGTTCAGCAAAATTTCTCTGAACTGCCTTAGTATGGTTTTTATAGAGTCTTAGTGTCCCATCATCATCGCGGGATCAGGCTTGTCGCCATTTTGAAGTTCTTCTTTCGGCATCGGTTTTGGTTTCCGCAGAATCAGACTGAGCAAACATCCGAACAATGCAATACAAGCGGCCAGGAAGAACGTATCATTGAAACCAGCCACCAAACCATGCACGATAGCGGTCGGCTCTGTACTCGTTGTATTGTCTGCGATTCTTGAAGTCAGGAAGCCTGTAAGCCCTGCAACCGCAAAGGACACGACCACTTGCTGTGCAGCCGCCGTGAGCGGTGTCACCCGTCCAACCAACTTACGCGGTGCAGCATTTAATACATGCGTATTGAGTGGCATCATGGACAAGCCCATACCCAGACCCATCATGACCAGAGCCGTTATAATCAGGCCAAGACCTGTCTCTGCCGTGATGGAGGACAGAATAAACAATGCTCCCGAGATAATACCCAGACCCACGAAGGCAAGAGGTCTAGCACCGATTTTATCAAACAATCGACCTCCAAGCGGCATACCCACTCCGGAAGCCAATGCCTGTGGCAGTAGAATCAATCCTGTTTCCAGTGCAGTGTAACCTTTGATCTGCTGCAAATAAAGCGGGATCAGGATCATCGCACCGAACAGCGCCACTTGTGACACCCATGCGAGAATAATTCCCCGTGAGAAATCAGAAGATTTGAATACCCGGAGTTCGAGCAATGGATTTTGATGACGAAGCTCCACAATAATGAACAAAATGAGCGCTACACCACCCACAATGACACCCGTCAAAGTTGTTGCAGACGTCCAGCTCGTTCCACCCTCACTCACACCGTAAGCCAGCATCGAGAACGCAATTGGCGCCAGAATCATGCCGAGCAGATCCAGTGCAGGTGTGCGTCCACGATCTGTATCCGGCAAAAACTTGATACATAGAATGAAAGCTGCAATACCAATGGGCAAGTTAATCAGGAAGATCCAGTGCCAGCTCAGTGATTCAATAAACCACCCGGACAACACCGGACCCAATGCGGGGGCAAGCAGCATGGGAATTCCCAGCATCCCCATGATGGAACCTCTTCGCTCAGGCGGAGCCAGACGAAAGACCATCGCCATACCAATAGGAGCAACCATACCTCCACCAAGGCCTTGAATGATACGGTAAATGATTAATTGCTCAGGTGATTGAGCGATCGAGCATAACACTGAACCCAAGGTAAACATGGCAATGGTGAACAGGAATACTCTTTTGGCACCAAAACGGTCCGTTAACCAGCCTGCCAGTGGAATAACTGCAGACAAAGCCAAGGTGTAACCCGTAACCGTCCATTGGATCGTTTTAAGATCCGTCTCAAAATATTGAACCAGATTTGGAATGGCCACGTTCACCACCGTGCTGTCCAGAATAACCATAATCATTCCGACGATAATTGCCAGGAGTGGCAGTATAATGGCTTTAAGCGAAAACTCTGCCGGCTCCTGGGGTACTGCTGTTTGTTCTTTCACGTTCTCCACACTCTTTTCCAGCCAGTAGATCGCAGGCTTAGCCATGCGTCTCACTCAGCCTATATTGACGACTGATTTCAAACTATCGTTTTAAATCGTCGTTTTAAACTTTCGTTTAATACTGACCTAATTCTAATGAAAATACCTTTGCTGTCAAGCTATTTTTTCAGACAATTCTACTATGGATGCACCACAAAAAAATGGAACAGGCACCTTCCCTGCTCCACACGTTGGTTAATCATGATTATGCAATGATGTCCATATCAATCTGCAACCTTCATCATCTGATATTCTGACAGTATGCCCAATGTCTGACCGTGAATACTTCTGCAATATATTCGAATAACCAGATGCTTCGGTGAAGAACTGTTGCTGATGATCCTCAGTTCATAAGGCTCGGATGACACATCCAGATTATGAATGACCTGATTACCGCCCGCTCCCCCCGAATTTGACGTTAGGTGAAAAAGGTGTCGATACAGTTCTCCGTGAATACTGGCTCCACCAACAAATACATCCGTCCCTTCCTCGCCGCCCACATAGGCCAACTCCACATCCATGTACTTGACGGGAACAAATGTCTGTAACAGATTCTCATGAATCTCAAGTAAATATACCGCCACTGTAGATCCCTCCTTCGGAGCACACGAACCTTCCTGTACATAGGATATGCTTCCTCTCGTCCATTGCCATTTGCATTCACCCATTTTCGACCAATTACACGGAAATGCCCGACCTTCCGGTCCTCTTTTTTCATAGAATAAAAGGATAGAAGCTCGGCCGGTGCAGGCCGTGACAAGGAGGTAGCTATGAAAGTTCTGCTCGTTACGTATTGGGAGCTTACACATATGGGAGGCATATGGACATATGTTAAACAACTGGCCGACAGGTTAATCGCACTTGGTGTAGAGGTTGATATCATGGGCACAAATGGTGCCAATAACGAAGTATATGTTCGTAATCTGAACCGCGCTTTCTCCAAGGATAAGGTGTGGCCCATGCTGCAAGCCAAACTCAATCCGACTGATCTGCCACAATTCACTGCTGATCCTCTTCTCGCTTATTATGAACTGAATAGATATGCCTTCGAGATGGCAGCCGCTTATCTGGGGGTGGAGGACTATGACGTTATTCATGCGCAAGATCCGGTAGCTGCCGTAGCCATAAAACGCATCTTGAACCGCAATATCCCACTGGTTACAAGCTATCATGGCGCTCTTGCACGCGAAGCCTTTTACGATGCTCAAAATTCCAACCCACAGCTTACTCTCCCTTCATATTTGCAATCCAAGCGTGGGCGTTATTTTCTCTCATTGGAAGAGCGAAGTGCAGCACAGTCCGAGCTCATTCTCGTGTCAAGCCACTGGATCAAGAGTACGCTTACAGAGCTTGCCGTTCCTGAATCAAAGTTCAGACAGATTCCCTATGCTGTAGATCTGCCAGCCTACCGTGCCTCAGCAGCTGTGAAGTTCCGCCAGCGACCACCTGCGGGCAAGAAAGTCATTGCCTTTACCGGACGACTTGAATACATCAAGGGCGTTCATGTGTTAATCAAGGCCTTAGCCAGTCTGAAAAATAAACGTTCCGATTGGGTCTGCTGGATCGCAGGAGAAGGCAATCTAACCGATGAATTGCGTTCACAGGCCGCGTCAACGGGGATTGGAGCCGATGTTGTGTTCTGGGGCAAGCTGGACAATATTCCTTCCTTCCTGCGCCATGCAGATATCTATGTCCAGCCCAGTCTGCAGGACACCCAGCCGTTCTCCGTTACTGAAGCGCAACTGGCGGGTGTACCTGTTATCGTCAGTGGCACAGCCGGCATGCCCGAGATGGTTGAACCTGGACGTACGGGATGGGTTGTTCCTCCGCAGGATGTCGACTCGCTCCGTGAACTGTTGGATGCACTACTTGAGGATGATGTTACCCGAAGAACAGTGGGGGCGGCGGCGAAAGCTTGGGCTGAACAAAATCGTTCACTGGAAGTGATGGGATTTCGTACATTTCAAGTCTACCAAGAAGCCATCTACAGAGGAGGACATACGATATGACGTTACTTGTACCAAGTGATCTATACAATCGCTGGTTTTCGACTCCAGTGTCCACACCTCACATCAACGTGGATTACGCTGTAATGAATGAATTGATGAAAAAGCTGCCTAAAGGATATGTATTTCCCGATCCTGCATCCATGGTGATCATGAATTCAAAAGATTGAGTTGTCCAATGATATGCCGTCTTTATATAACATGCCGAAATATCAAACAAGGGGTGTCCCATCTGTCATATGAATGACTGAGGACACCCCCTTCTCGCTTCAAATGTTTTCTAACGGACCGAGAACACGCTATTCCAGACCTCTCTAATCTGTCACCAACTTGGAATACATATTCAGATCACTGAACGTTTCGCCTGCCCTCTCGTATGCTCTGAGGGTGCCTTCGTATGTGAAATTGAGCTTTTGCAATAGCTTGATAGAATTCACATTATCGGGGTCAACCTTTGCCTCAATACGATTCAGCTTCATAGTCGAGAATGCATGAGCTAATAAAGAAGAGATCGTTTCCGTAGCATATCCTTTCCCCCAGTGTGATCTGGCAATGTCATACCCAATTTCTGCTTTGAGATTGTCAAAATCCAGTGCATTATAACCACATGAACCTATGATTTCGTTGGACTCTTGCACAAGGATAGAGAACCGAATGGCCTTGTTTTCCTGAGCAAGATCATTCAGAAGATTAATCATGGCTATAGCTTGATTTTCATCCGTAAAATGAGTGATATTCATAAATCTAGTTACATCCGGATCAGACCAAATTTCAAACAAGCTGGCCGCATCCGATACGTTCATTTTTCGCAAATATAACCGTTCTGTGTATAACTCTGTAATCAATACTCTTACCTCCATTAGTTTATTAATAGTTGGGTTTAAGATATTGATATCTGCGCATAGTCCAGTCCCTTCCGTGTATGAATCATTTCATTATACAGAGACTTCAGCAATCAATCACCCTTTGTGTCCACGTATCTCTCCATAGAGCAAAAAAAGAGCTTCCACTTATAACACTTAAAAAGTGCTTCATAAGGGTGCTCTCCTGTCCATTTAACACCTATTCCATTTCAGCCATCGTTGCCAAATCCATCTACTTCCAGTACCCGCCAACCTGAAGTAAGTTAAACAGAATAGGCCGATGCTTCTCTTGAACTTTTTCCATCTCGGCAACCAGTGCCTTGAAGTGACGTTTGGTTCCCATCGACTCATGCAATCGGTAACACATCAGAGGTTCATTGTAGTAGAACAGCTCATACATTGGAAACAGCCTCATCCACATCTCATAGTCATGGGTGTAGCGAAAATCAGTGTCGAACAGTCCAAACCGCTCAAATGCTGCCATCTCTAACATGACAGTACAGCCGTTGATCGGACAACCTTCCAGCAGTACCTGCAACATCTCCAGACGACTGCCCACTTCCGGATGCACCGTATCCAACCATTCACTCTTCTCATTCACATAATGGTAGGCACCATGGCAGAATGAAGCCTTGACCTCGCGCATAAACGTCAGTTGTTTCTCCACCCGGTCCAGCAGCATCACATCATCTGAGCTGAGCCAGACAAAGTAATCCCCTGTTGCATGTTTGATGCCCTCATTTAATGCTGTCGCGGTTCCACCGTTTTCTTTGCGAATATAGCGGATGGAATCCATGAATGGCTGTAGCCGCTCCACGTGCTCGGTTGACCCATCATCCACCACGATGACCTCGATATGCGGATACGTCTGGTGAATGGCACTGTGAACAGCCTGCTCGATATAAGCACAATTGTAAAAAGGAATGACGATCGATACTTTTGGCTCCATTCGGGCCTTCCCCTCCTCTTACTGTCTTAGGTAAAATGCTGCGCAAAGAGGGCGTTAATCAGCCATCTTTTGGCTTTCTTAACTGCCCTCCCTACGCTACCCGCCAAGCGTCGCTATTCGCTGCAACAACGGTTCCCGATATCTGGACCATACCATGGATGCCTCTCTGCCGATGACATCCGCATGACGTACCGATCCCATTCCACCATGCCACCGATAAGCAGTAAGCGGTTCATTCAGGTATGGGAACCGATGACCGTTCAGTACAATACGCATCCAGAGATCCAGATCATGGGTGTAGGGAAGAAGTTCATCGAACAACCCCACTCCGCTAAAGAGATCCTTGCGAATCATGACCGTGCAGCCATTCACCGGATTGCCGTTAACAAACCGTCGTAGTAAATCCATATCCAACATCGGTTCAGGCCCACCATGCATTCTGGTAACCGCCGAATGCTCGTTGATATAATGAAAGTTGGTATGGGAGACGAGCACATTCTCACGCTGCATAAACTCCAGCTGATAACGAATTTTATCCGGATACAGATAATCATCCGAACTGAGCCAGGCTACATAATCACCAGAGGCATGGCGGATGCCATGATTAAGTGCCGACGCCGTCCCGCCATTGCTTTTGCCGAGCACATTAATATAAGGAAGATAGGGTTGAAGCAACTCTGCATGCCGGGTTGAACCGTCATTCACGACAACGATCTCCACATCGGGATACGTCTGGTTCAGCGCACTCTGAATCGCCTGAGGCACATAAGGACAGTTGTAGAATGGAATGACAATGGATACTCTCGGATTCAACTTGTCGTCCTCCCTTGCTGGACACGAACATCACTCAGGATATCCTGAAGTGATGTGGCAAATGGAATCATCGGCTGCCAGCCAAGCTTGCGCAGCAGTGATAATTCCTCCTGTTTCCCCGAACCATCCGGACCAGAAGATGCCCCATCCCAGCGAACAGGAACTTCCGCTTCTGTCATGGATAACAGCAGATCTGCAATTTCACCAAGACTGCGCTCAACTCCAGACACCACCGGGTATACTGTACCGCTGGACCCGAGTACCAGGAGGGTCGCATACGCTCTGACGGCATCCCTCACATCCAGAAAGTCACGGGTATTGTCCCGTCCGGACAGACGGAATGCCTCGGTTTTGCCCGCCTGCTCACAGGCAACAACATGGCGTGCAAGCAGTGAACAGATGCCTGTGGAAGGACCCGCACCAATCAGATTACCTGGCTCCGCCAGCATGATCTGTTGTCCGAAGAGCGACATCCACGACAAGGACACCATCTCTTCCAGCGCTTTACTGAGACTGTATGGATGCGGAGGCTGGGGAATCCGGCCAGGTTCCGGCGTATATTTTAACCGCGATCCTACAATAACGGTTCGTGCTGTCGGACAACTGCGAAGCGCATCCAGCAGATACAGCACGGCCATCACATTCGTCTCCAGGACCAGTAGCGGATCAGACCACGAATCAGGCACTGAATTTTTGCCAGCGAGATGCAGCACATAGTCGGGCTGCACCTCGCCGATCAGATGACGTACTTGCTGTTTATCGTTTAGATCACAGACATGGACTTGTGCACCTTTTCCGAATGAATACACATCCGGCCTCCGGACTACCGCTGCAACCACTGCACCCGCTTCCCCAAAATAAGATACGGCATGTCGCCCAGTAAAACCGGAGGCGCCTGTAATCAGCACTTTCTTGCCTCTCAGCTCTGCTCCATCCATAATGCCAACTCCTTCAGCATTGTAGAATAATCCGGCAGGTCTGTCTTCACATCCTCGCGAGTGGACACCAGCGTACGGTCCTGCACTACACTGTCATCACGCACAATCGTCACATCCTGCTTATCCCAGGTCTGCTTGAACAATACAAGCAGGTCATGCTTGCTGACAGGTGCCGGATGAGCTAAGTGGATCAGACCACTAACCGATGAGGCCAGGTAATGGTCTACCCATTTGGCCAGCTCAAGTGTGGTCACACCGTTCCAGAATACGCGGGTATACCCCCCGACTTCACCTGTGCTGGACATAAACCATTGCATCAGACCAATGCCGCCCTGGCGAATCTCGGGTCCAATGATGGACGTACGGATCGTCAGATGACCTTCATCCTGAACTTCGCCAAGTGCTTTGGTGATGGCGTAAGCTGAAGTCCCATCCGTAACATCATCTTCCCGATATGCTCCCCGTTCTCCGCTAAACACACAGTCCGTACTGATATGAATCAGGCGTGCACCAATCGTATCTGCAACCCGCCGCAGACGATGTGGCAGAAAACCGTTAATATGATATGCAGTAATTTTGTCCTCATCTGCGAAGTTGTTCAACACACCTACAGCATTAATAATCACATCCGGGTGCACAGCTTCTACCAATCGATCAACCATGAAGCTGTCGTTCACATCCAGGAGCAGACCATTGGGGTCCGTTACATCCCGAGATGTGTAGAAGACGCTGTGTACACCTTGACGGCGGAAATAGTCGACCAAAATATGGCCGGCCATTCCGTTTCCACCAAGTATCAGCAGTTTCATGACAAGAATCCTCCGCGTTTCAGAATTTCACGAATCTCCTCTTTGGTCATGAGTTGGTGTTCAGAACTGAAACTGTTAAAGGAGACCGGGGGACAATTGGTATAATGTTCACGCAGACCCGGTATGCCCAGGGTAGGAAGAATAACCAGGTACTGCTCATCGTAAACAACGGTGGTCATGCTCTCGAATTCACTCATCAATATTTCATGGATTTTCTCCCCTGGACGAATGCCCCGTTCCACAATGCTCACATTCTCCACACCGGAATCCTCAATCAGTACTTCCGCGAGATCAACGATTTTGCAGGTAGGCATTGTCATGACAAAGATCTCTCCACCGACACTTTCCACCGAAGCTTTGAACAGCAAGGTAATTGCGTCCTTCAGCGTAAGAAAGAATCGAGTCATACTCATATCCGTGATGGAGACCTGCCCTTTCTGGCGGATCTGATTCTTGAACAGATGTACCACACTTCCGTTTGTTCCCAGTACATTCCCGCCCCGTACCGTAACAAACTTGGTATCGCTGTGTAACAAGTTTGCATATACAATTAATTTCTCGCCGATCGCTTTTGTCATGCCATAGAAGTTGGACGGATTGGCAGCTTTGTCAGTCGAGATATAGATTACTTTTTCCACCTTGTTCTCAATAGCAGCCTCAATTACGTTCTGTGTACCAATCACGTTGGTTTTGAGTGCTTCGTACGGTTGGTCTTCACACACCGGAACATGCTTGAGCGCAGCCAGATGAAATACATAGTCCACATGCTGGCAAGCCGCCGTCAAGGCGTCCTTGTCACGAATATCTCCAATCCGGAAATGAAGACGCGGGTCTTCAAATTCACGACTCATAGCTACTTGGCTAGACTCGTTCCGGGAATATACAATAATTTCTTTGGGCTGCTGGGGCAGTAGTTGAGCCACAAGTTCATAACCCCATGATCCCGTACCGCCAGTCACGAGTATACGCTTATTTTCAAACATGCATTTTCCCTCCAAGCAGAAATTTAACCACTTTACTGGATACATCTGTGGCTTTGTAACCTTGCGGGCAATCCCAGTCGCTAGACATCTTTGTCATGACTTTCACGCAATCAGCGATGCGCGCGGCATCCAGACCGGAGACTACATTGCTGCCGCAATCGACCGTTTCCGGCCGCTCGGTAGTTCGACGCATCGTTACGGTCGGCACGCCCATAATGCAACACTCCTCCTGCACGGTACCGCTATCCGTAAGCGCACAGCGTGCATGACGTTCAAGCATTACAAAGTCGAAGAATCCAAACGGCTCGTGAAACTCCACCAGCGGGTTCATCTCCAGATGCAGATGCTCCGCAATCCGGATTGCTGTACGCGGATGAATACTGCAGATCACACGCAACCCGTGTTCCTCTGCGACCTGGTTCAGCCCTTTCATAATCTCCAGCAAATGAGGGGCATGATCCACATTCTCGGCTCGATGGGCAGTAACCAGGAAGTATTGCCCAGACTTCAGCTTGAGCTTCTTCAGTATTTTGCTGGAACTTACTTGCGCGTCGTAGTGCTGCATGACTTCATAGATGGGATTGCCCGTTAGCACGATGCGCCTGCTTGGTACCCCTTCGCTGACCAAATGTTTCTTGCTCTGTTCCGTGTAAGGCATATTAACGGTGGAGATGGCATCAATAACCTTACGATTTTTCTCCTCAGGCACATCCAGGTCAAAGCAACGATTGCCTGCTTCCATATGAATAACAGGAACACCCATGCGCTCAGCCAATACTGCACATAATGCGCTATTGGTATCGCCGAGCAGCAGCAATTTATCGGGTTTCTCCTGCAAAATCAGATCTTCCATCTGCGTAAACATCGAGGATAGCTGTCGTCCCAGAGTGGCCGCTTCATCCTGAAGAACGTAATCCGGTGCGCGCAGGCCCATTTCCTTGAAAAAGAGACCGCTGAGACTTTCCGTGAAGTTCTGTCCCGTATGCACCAGAATATGTTTGGACGCGTACTGGTCCAGCTTGGAGATGATCAGGCTGAGCCGTATGATCTCAGGTCTCGTACCCAGCACCGTCATGATCTTCATCGTAATCCCTGCCTTCATCTTGTATTGGAACCCTTGCGCCCTGCTCGGCTACGTCCCGCTTTGGCAGATTTGCGTCTGCGACTAGCCGATTTCCCCATATGCGGACGCGGTCCCTTCGTTGTACGGGTTCTCCCCTTACGTCTGCCAGTTCCGGAAGTACGTTTCAGCCCCTCACGGTCTCGGCGAGAATGCGGTGCAAGTCGCTTGCGACGACGTTTCCGCGTTTTGCCCCTCTGTTGAATCGGCTTTGCAGCCGGGACAGTACCTGAGGCAACAGGAGCATCGTGACCCAATGCGATTGGAGGTAATGAGGAATGTGGCAACGCCTGTATGACTGTCAGTGGGAATAATAGTGCCCGAACCGTAGTCGGCTCCAGAACCAGTACAGTGCGCAGTCCTCCCTCCCCATGGGTATACACAGGTCCATTCGGAGGTTGGATATAAGCAAACCATCCGGGAAAACGCAATAACCACTGTGTCACCATCGTATGCAGTTTCGTTCGGTAGGTTTCAACGCCGTAGAGCCTTTCCGCTTCTGTCCGATTACGCCACCCCGTATTCGAGGCCAGCTCTGCATCATTCAGCAAGGTTGTTGTCAAGGTGACAAGCGCTTCGGTATCACCCGGCGGGGCCAAAAATGCATCACTGCCTACGGATTCCATTAATTCCTTCAGTCCACCCTGAGCAAAAGCGATGACCGGTTTGGCAAAATAGAGACCCTCCAGTGCGGTCATGCCAAATCCTTCTTTGACCATGCTTGGGATGACCAGGATATCCATCGCGGTATACGCCAGAGATACGTTCTCTTCAAATGTGGTGAAGGTAAACCGGCGTGAATACCCGGATTTTTTCACCCGTGATACACACTCGTCGTAATACTTTTTATCCGATGGTGCCCCGATGATCCAGAAGCGACAGCGCGAATGCGTTTCACAGATCCTCAAGGCCATATCCACAAAAGGTTTCAACCCTTTGGCATCATATATAAATGAAGAAATATAACCGATACAGCTCTGTGATGATTTGAAACCGAGCTCCTTACGCTTGCGTTCGCGCAGATGAACCCAGCGGTCCGGTGCTGGTAACGCGGGTTCCCAAGTTGGGGATATGATGGTCACTTTGTCACCCATGCCGGCTTCTTGGAAAGGGGCTACCGCTGTCTCGGATATACCAATAATCCAATCCGCGTAACGACCAATCATCTGGATCGCCTCGGTTGTATGTTCATTTGTATGAATAATCTCGGTAATCTTCCAGATGATCGGAATCTGAAGGGACTTTGCCGCTACAGCCGGCATCACATTAACACAGGTGTTCGTTAACACTATATCGGGAGCAGTCTCCCGTATTAGGGAGACTGCTTCCTGATACGCTGGTGTATGGCGAAGATGCTCCGCATCATCTGCAATGCCCAGGTAAGGTGTGTACACACCGTGAAGCATCGGCAGAGTGCATATTTTGACCTGAATGCCGAATCTCCGCGCAAGCCCCGCAAGCTTCCCCTCCTGAGGGGCTACGAGCACACATTCAAAGATCGTACCGATCTCTCTCATAAAATGAAGCAGCAGCTTCTCGGCACCTGTAATGCTGCGAGTATTGCACACATGTGAAAATAACATCATCTTTGGTTTCGTTGCCATGGCCGCACGGACCCTGTACACGATTATCCGATACAGGGTACTGTGCACACCTCCTCCCGGCCAGAATTAAGGGAATATGATGGTTAACATTTCATTAATTCTTTTGCCATACGTGTGGTCTTTCAGTGTACGTTCAAGTCCACGAAGTGCAATCTCACGGCGTTCCTTTTCATGAGTAAGATAATATTCCACTTTGTCGAGTAACTCCTGCGGCGAGGAATATGTCTCAATCTCCACACCCGGTTTGTAGAAACGCGCAATGTCATCCCGGGCGTCCGTCAGCTGTAGCGTCGTGGACGCGGCAATTTCAAACGTTCTCGGGTTTGGTGAAGCTGGCGCAATTTTGAGGTGATTATTATTGACGGAATCATCTTCGTGGGATCGATGCAGGTTGATGACAATTTTGGTGCCATTGTACACATCATTGGTCTCCGGCGGACTCATCCAGCGCCCGAGCTCAATCTTCTCGCCATAGGCAGTATAGTCAGGCAGACGGTCCCACCAGATTCCGTTAAATACCGTATTGTGTGACATCAACTGAGGCATGATCGGATTGAAGAAGTATACCCGGTTCCAGTAGGCCGAGCCGATAAAGCTGACATCCCGTTTTAACGGGGAAGGAGTTGTAATCGGAAAGTAATGATTAGTAAATGCGGCAAAAGGGAGGTAGTGAACGGACGCGCAGCCGATTTGTCGATATAGATCGATACAGTTCAGTTCCAACGTGAAGACATGGTCAAAATGTGTCACAATATCCAGCGTCATATCTGTATAGTACGGGTCATCCGTGAGCCAGATCGCCGTCTGAATGCCCGCTTGGCGAATCGCATCGATATGCTCGATGGGGATATCCATTCCATCCAGCACAAGCACAAGATCAGGACGCGTCTGCAGCGCAATTTCAGAAATCGGTTGACGCGGATCAGAGAGGGTTACTTGAGCTACCATACCCTGTAGCGTGGCCATAATGGCCTCATCCAACGGGGAGTAAGGGAAGCCTTTACCCGAGGATACATACAGCACGTGAAGCTGTCGGAAAGGCAACGGTTCCTGTGCACAATTCACAATATAGTTGGCGCGACCGCGCAGATATCCTTCTTCCTTACCTGCGTCATATCCGGCATGTTGCCCATTTTTGCGTGCTTGATCAGCCAGGCTTAGTACGGGTGCATGAATCTTTTTAGTTTTACGGTGTTTGAGAGACATACCGCCACTCCTTTATTTTTTGGGATAGTGTTCATGTTGGTGCTGCACTTCAGACGGGGATTACAAATGTTCCAGCAACTGACCGATCCGGCGAGTGAATGTATGCTGGTTCATCGTGGTGAGAAGTCCACGCCACGCCATCGCCTGTCGTTCTTCTTCATGCTTCAGATAATAGTGGATTTTGCGCTGAAGTTCTGCTGCGTTGGTGAACGTCTCGATGTCATATCCCGGCTTATAATAACGGGGTAAATCTGCACGTGCATCCGTAATCTGCATTGTGCCGCAGGCGCTGATCTCATACGTGCGTGGATTAATCGAGTGACCTTTAAGATGATGTGTATTGCGATTGTCTTCCCCATTCTCGCAAGTCCGGTGAATGTTAATGACAATCTTGGCGCCATTGTAATAATCTACTGTCTCTCCAGGAGCAATCCATCCTTCGTGGATGAAACGGCCTAGTACATCATAGCGTGTCAACCGATTCCACTGGCTACCCGCAATGAATACCTTTTTGTCCGCTAGAAAAGGGGCCAGCTCATCAAACAAGGCAATCCGGTTCCAGAATCCGGTACCGATAAAACAAATGTCGTGCTGATGCTGCGGTGCGGCGCGCCGCGGTTGAAACATGCCTGGATTCACCGCGAGTGGCATATAGATGACCTGGTTCGCTCCATGTCCCAGATAGAAGGGTACGGCGGCCTCTTCATGCGTGAACACGACATCATAATGCTGACAAAGGGACGTTGTATCTTCGGTGAAATACGGATCATCCACAAACCACACGGCAGTTCGGATACCGAGTGCACGTATGCCATTCACCTGCTCCACATGATCTGCGGGAAATACATGCAGACCATTCATGACGAGCACCACATCGGGCCGATGCTGACTGGCTTCCTGCAACATCGCTGCTGGCGATCCAACAACGCATTCACGTACAGATTGCTGCAGAGCCAAGGTGACACCTTCATCGATGGCATCGAATCCTTGCGGGATATATAACACCTTCATGTCCCGCAAGGTCGGTTCAAACATCTGCACCCGCTCCATCATGGCTTGACAGCCGCCGAATCTGCGGCCTTCTGCATATCCGCCGCGGTAAGCCGTTTCCGCTTCGGTCAGCGGACGGTGCTTTCGTTTTGCCACATTCTTCACCCTGTCTTCCTTCAGGAGATCTCACTTCCAGACTCTCCCCGAGATTGGTCTTCCCTCTAAAGGATATGCCTCGGGGTCAGATGCATCATGGACGGGTGTCCTGCAAGGCGCAAAATTGGCGCATGCCCTCCACATCCGCCTGTACGGGCATGTCCGCTTTTGCGGCGATGCAAATAACCCGGAGGGATCTGTCCCCCCGGGCTAACATCATTTGTTAGAGGATATTCAAAAAGTCCGCTTTTGATTACGAAGGATGCCTATCGGCATCACCAACATCGAATATGAAATTCACCCGAAATGTCCGTTGCTCACGTAGTCTTCCCTACGCTCCGCTACTCCATTTCTAGCTTCATCCCATCTTCTCGGTACTGAAAACCGGTCTTTTTGAACTGGCACTGTTAGTAGGTATCATTCCATGCAGGAATAATCCGGTCTAATCGGTTACTGTGCTTTGTAAGCCAGCTGATGTCCGTCCTCGAATCCCTTGGCGAAACCCGCGTTGAATCCCTCGTTGTACGCCTCGTTGTATCCCTGACTGTACGCACCGTCCGGGTTCGGATCGGTAGGGGTAGCCGGGACGACTGGTTGTACGGGCTTTGGACTCCGGTGCCGCCGTACCGCACGTTTCTTTTTTTTGAGCCACGCACTGCGTCCTTTAAGTGGACGTTTGTGAAGAACACGTTTGGCTCTGAGCGCACGCAGTTTGCGAATTTTGCGCAGACGGGCTCCACGGATTAACAAAGCTCTTTTGGTTCTCAGTCGTATTTTCTTCTTCTTTAACATGTCAACATTCCTCCTGTATGTCCCGAACGATACGAATTGCACACCCGGGGTCTTTGAGCCACGGCAAGCCAGGCTCCCCATGCTGGATTCGGGCCAGCCTGATTCCCGTAACCATACGAGACATTTCTGCCTGATAGCGACTCAGCAAACGAATGTTCTCGGCCAGACTGCGGGCGGATACTTCCGAATGAGCGGTTATACTGGCTACACTGTCCAGAATGCGTGCCAGCGCCTGCTGACTGTGTGCAATGGATTCAATGAGCGCCAGTTTGGCTTCCTGCTCACGCCGCATCAGACTCATTTTCCCATGTCTCCCAGATCCATGCCGCCAAACATGCCGCCGTCCATACCGCCGCCATCTTCGCTATCGTTCTGCACCATCACCGCTTTGAGATTGTTGCACAGTCCGGTCTCCATCCGGGTTAATCCTTCCAGCAATTCCACCAGCTGATCATGCATCTTGAGCGGCTCGCCTACCTGATCCCCATGCGTCAGAAAGGTATCCCCATTCAAATGATTCAGCGTCCAGTTCCGTACCTTCTCGGCCTCAATCGCTTTTGCCTCCAGGATCAGGGCAATATTCCACTGCATTTTGGCTGCTGCGTCCAGCATCAGAATGAGGCTCTGTTCTCTACTCATGTTCCTTCACCCGCCTTCCGGGCTTATTCTTCCTCTTGAACCGCGATCTCCCGCATGACTTGGGTCAGCGTTTCGGCTACAGCCTCTTCCAGATCTGCAAGGCCCCCCAAGTAAGAGATAATGCTTTTGTTGATTTGCCCAGAGCTATCCAGCAGACCGTCAACGCCATCCAACTCCGGTTCGATATCTGGCAAATGATTGATGATTTCAGACATGCGTACAGCGACTTGGCGTTTGGCATCCAGCACACGTGCGATCTGCTGGTGAGAGTGTGCAATATGTGTGATGATTTCATCGATTTTACTCTGCATGGTCCTCCTCCTTACCGTCACGGCCTGCTTCACCCATAGAAAAACCCGGCCTATCAGCATTTGCCTGTTACAGCATATGCCGGGCCGGGATCGTCAGTTACTACAGCTTGCGCCTATATCGTCAGATGACATAACTCCAGTCGGAAGAATACCGACTGAGGAATTGGCGAGTACGTTCCTGCTTGGGACGTACAAACACCTCTTCCGGGGTTCCTTCCTCCACAACGGAACCTCCATCCATGAAAACAACCCGATTTGCCACCTCACGGGCAAACCCCATTTCATGGGTGACTACAATCATGGTGATCCCCTCTTGAGCAATGGAGCGGATGACAGACAACACTTCTCCCACAAGCTCGGGGTCCAGCGCCGAGGTCGGTTCATCAAACAAAATCACTTCGGGATTCAGTGCCAATGCTCTGGCGATGCCCACTCGTTGCTGTTGTCCACCTGACAACATACTTGGATACTCATTGATTTTGGCAGACAGTCCGACTTGTTCAAGCACACGCAAGGCACGCGTGCGGGAATCGGATTTGGACATTTTCTGGGCAATAATTAAACCTTCCGTGACGTTATCCAGCACCGTCTTGTGTTTGAACAGATTATAATGCTGGAACACCATCGCCGTTTTTCGTCTCAGCTGCACAATGTCATGTTTGCGTGCATGCTTGCAATCGACGGTTAATCCACTGATCTGAACCTCGCCCTCATCGGCACGTTCCAGAAAATTGACACAGCGCAGCAGCGTTGTTTTACCTGATCCGCTCGGTCCAAGGATCGCTACGACATCGCCCTGTTCCACGGTCAGATCAATTCCCTTCAATACTTCCTGCTTGCCAAAAGTTTTGTGTATGTTTGTTAGTGTAATCATGACACGCCTCCTTTGCTGTACACGGCAACCCGACGCTCAAGCAGAGCAGTGATCCGCTCGGCAATGATGGTCAGCCCCCAATAGATGAACGCTGCGGCGATAAAGGCCTCCAGAAACTTCAGACTGACGGATGCCACCACATCCGCTTTACCGAGGATGTCCATCTGAGACACGGTAAAAGCAAGTGTTGATCCATGCAGGAACCCAACAAACATACTGCACAGGTTAGGCAATACAGCCCCGATCGCTTGAGGGATGATGATGCGCCTTAAAGCCTGGAATGTGCTCATGCCTACAGCGTGAGCCGCCTCCATCTGGCCGATATCCACAGCAAGAATGCCTGAACGGATAATCTCGGACATATAAGCGCCCGCAGTGAGCGAGAAAGCAATCAGTACAAATACGAGAATTGGAATCGACGAGGATTGGAAAGCCCAACCGTAACGTTCCGCCAGCTTATCGATAATCATCGGAATACCGTAATAGATGAGGAATAGATGCATCAACATCGGTGTTCCACGCAGGAATGAAACGTAGAACTCAGCAATGCGGTGAATCCACCGCACGCGATAGATACGGATCAGAGCCGTAGCCAGACCGATTCCGAACCCTGCAATCAACGGAACAATCGTAATGACAAGTGTCAGTGGCAATGCCTTCAGGATTTGAAAAAAAGATGTATAGATAAACTGGAGATCAATCGACATATGCTCACCCCGCTATTCGTTTCAGTGAGAGTTCAAACCTCTTTCAGGCGTTTGGCTCGAATTGCCGGTTTGTGTACGACTCTCTTGCGTTCATGACGCTGGAGTCTGCGTTCTGCAAAGGCAAATCCTTTTTCGAGCACAATGACAATGACATAATAGACCACAGACAGACTGATATACACTTCAAGTGCGTGCGATGTAGCCGAAATTAACGTCTGCCCTCTGCCCACCATATCCATGACACCAATGGAGAAGGCCAAAGACGTATCCTTTAATGAACCGATTAACGTATTGGCCATGTTCGGAAAAGCAACAATCAGTGCCTGCGGAACAACAATCCGCCGAAAAGACTGGGTTGTGGTCATACCAGCAGCATAGGCTGCTTCCGTCTGACCTTTATCCACACTGCGCACCGCTCCGCGAAAGATCTCGGCAAAGGATGCCGCGTCACTAAGCGCATAGGTCACAATGACAAATAACAACGGGTCGGTTCTCGACAGGTCGATGCCAATGGGTTTGAGCAACTCGGGAAGTCCGTAATACACCAGGAACAATTTGATCAGGATCGGTGTGCCCCGCATGAATGAGACGTACAGGGTGGCCAACTGGCTTAGTACCGGAATCCGATACAGCCGGGGAACGGCCAGAAGCACGCCGCCCACCAGTCCGAGCACGATGGAACCACCCAGTACAATCAGTGTTATATGCAAATATCGTAGCAGTTCCGGGATGAAATCCAGAACCAATGACAGATCAAATGATTTTCCCATTACCGCTGCACACCTTTCTCAGACTACTCTTCAACCGTATAGTCAGCTCCAAGCCACTCAGTGCTCAGTTTGCCTAACGTTCCATCTTCTTTGATCGCTTTGAGCGCTTCGTCCACTTTGGTTTTGAGCTCCTGCTCATCTTTGTTCAGAATAAAGTACACTTTGGAGTTGGAGAGGGCATCTCCTACCGTTTTCAACTGAGCATCAACCGCCTTATTCTGATAATCAATGGCAAACTGCGTGCTGATGGTGGCATCCACCCGGCCTGTTTTAATCTGAGTAATGGTATCCTCACCCGCTCCGGAATAAACGATATCAATCCCGTTGCCGTTCGCTGCATTCCATTTCTCAGCGAGTACAGCCGCATTACTTGTGGCACCAACAATCAGTTTTTTCCCTTTGAGATCCTCAATCGATTTTACTTCCTCATTTTTCTGACTTACGACAATTTTATTTGGAAAAATATTATAGGCTTCATCATTAAACAGGAACTTGGCCTGTCTCTCATCATTCACTTCCATCTGGTGAGCGATCAGGTCAATTTTTTTTGTTTCCAGACTCAGCAGCAGGTTTTTGAAATCCATGGTGCTGAATTCGAATTCGTACTCAGGCAAACGTTTGTCGATCTCCCGGATCAGTTCCACATCATAACCTGTTAACTTGCCATTCTCATCAATGAAGCAGACATTTGGGAACTGTGTACCTGTTCCTACAATGATCTTTTTCACTTTGGTGTCGCCTGCTGCCGAAGCAGATTCTGAATCATTGCTTGCAGTTCCTGTGCTGCATCCAGCCAGTACCGCCAGCATTGTAATGAACAGCAGTGCTGTCCGGAATTTTTGAATCCCCCGTTTTTTAACCATTCCCAATCTCCTCCACAGGCTGTTATCACAGCAAATATGATGTGTACTCCCATTCCTCTTCCTATTAACAAACCATTCTCACTTGTATAGTCGGAATTAGGTTGAACAAAGAATATCATTACAAGTCATCTTAGGGCAATAACTAAACTAATAGGACATCCTGATATGGTTATAGGACTTCTCTATAGTACAAGAAAAAGCCATCCCCCATATCGATTGGCGGATGGCTTCTTCTTGTATGACTCTCACTGATTATACCATTTTGGCGGTGCATCACTTGGTGTGTACACTACTCATCTATCTGCGACTCGCCCATTTAATTTTACGTGCAACTTCCACTCGCTGTAATTGTAAGAGACCGATCCGTTCCTCGAACTTCTTGCGTTCGTCCATGGAATGAGCGGCATGAATCTGGTGGCACAGACCTGTCAGTTTGCTGTTGATGTAATCAAACCGTGTCCATAGTTCCTCTTCAGGTGTGCGTTGCTGCTCCGTCGCCGTCTGAAATATTTTGAGTTGGCGGATAAGGGATTGTTGCCATTCCTGATCCTGAATTTGGATGGCAAAATGCAAAAGATCCAGATAGTCATCAATTTGCAACGAAACGCCGCAATCAGATTTAGTGTTCATCGTCGTCTCTCCTTATTTCAGTACTTGGCTGGAATCCATTACTTCTATCTTACAGGAACAAGCCCACTGAAAGCGAGTACTGAACGATTAAATTTCGGGAAAATTTTTATTTTTTTATGTTAAAACAGCTTTACATTTCCATTAAGACCAATTTGGCAGGATATTGATATTGGTACATATGAAATTGGTAATAAAAATCCGCGTTAAGGAAAAAAGTTCTTTCCTCAAAACTGATTTTTCATCATTTTATATATAATATTAACACATATCAAATTAGTCATTTTTTCCATCTCGCTGCTGTCTGGTCATCAGTAACATGAGAAATGAGATGATAATAATGGAAACAGTCCATGCCCAAGCCATGGTCTGATTGCCCGAATCTACAGCGACATAGATTGCCGTGGGTACCGTTTGCGTTTTGCCCGGAATATTGCCTGCAATCATCAGTGTCGCTCCGAATTCGCCGAGTGCCCGGGCAAAGCCCAGGATGAAGGCGGTCATCAATGCTCTGCCTGCGAGCGGCAAGGAAATGTAACGAAAGACCTGCCATTCATTCGCCCCAATCGAACGACCCGCATCTTCCAGATCACGATCCACACCACTGAATCCCGATTTCATCGTCTGATACACCAGTGGAAAAGCAACCACCACCGAAGCAATCACCGCAGCCCACCAGGTGAAAATAACCGGTGCGGAGAATATGGCTTCAATCCATTGTCCAAACAGACTTTTACGCCCAAGTATGACAAGTAACAGAAATCCAACCACCGTCGGAGGAAGGACTAACGGCAGCATAAATGCCGTTTCCAGCAGAATCTTTCCCCGAAATGTAGAACGTGACATCTTCCAGGCTATCGCAATTCCGAGCACAGTGGCCACTACGCTGGATAATAACGCAACCTGAAGCGATAGGCGCACCGGTGACCAGAATACGGACCAGTCTATGGCGTTCACATTCATTCCGGAATTGTGAATCCGTATTTCGCGAAGATATCGAGCACTTCAGGGGTTTGTAAATACGCATAAAATTGTTCGGCCTCTGTACGGTGTTTGGTTCCTTCAATAATGCCTATTGGATAGTTGGCTGGTGTATAGCTGTTCTTGTCCACCTCAAACGCAATTTTCACCTGATCCGAAGTAAGAGCATCCGTTTTATATACAAACCCTGCATCTGCATTACCTGTCTCTACATATTGAAGAACCTGTCTAACGTCTTTCCCCTGCACAAGCTTACTTTCCAGTTCATCCCACAGCTTGGCATTGGTCAGAGCTTCCTTGGCATAGGTTCCCGCAGGAACACTTTCCGGAATCCCAATGGCTACCGTCTTGATGGAGTCGCTGGTGAGATCCGTTTCACTGGTTACTGTGTGGGTCCCATCTGCTGGCACTATGGCCACCAGTGAATTCTGTAGCAGATTCTTCTGATCGCCCGATGCAATCAGGTTTTCATCCACTAGCGCATTCATATTTTTGGTTGCCGCCGATACAAAGACATCAGCCGGGGCACCCTGTTCAATCTGCTGTTGCAAGGCACCCGAGGCCCCAAAGTTAAAATTAAGTTCTATATAAGGATTAGCTAGCTCATAATTGGTTTCAATCTCTTTCATCGCATCGGTCAGACTGGCCGCCGCAGAGATTGTCAGATCTACCGTTTCCTGCGGATCGTTATTTCCTGCTGATGAACTTTCACCTGATGCCGCTGGCGTTGAGGTCGTTTGTTCTGCACCTGTGGATGTATCCGTAGTGCCCGTGTTTGCGCCGCAACCAGCCAATACAAGAGCCAGTCCCAGTGACATACTTCCCAACACATATCCGATTCTCTTTCTCATTCATTTCTCTCCCAACGTTATCTTTAGATATAACTAGTTATAATTGATTATATCTAATTATACACAAGACAAAAAAAATGGGAAGGTGATTAAGATCACATTTGATTTTTGTTATCTGTCCTATGCGTTTATTGCGTGTTCTCAGGTTTATGGCATCCCTCAATTAATGATATAGTACAAGAAACATTCATAATAAAACCATAATTGCTCTATACCTTTGAAGGAGGATCTTCACTTATGACGGAGGAGCAATCCTACACAACCGAAGAAATATCCAAGCTACTCAAAATATCGAAACTGACGGTCTATGACCTGATCAAAAAAGGAGACCTCGTCGCATACCGTGTGGGTAAACAAATGCGAATTGATGCAACCGATCTGGAGGCATATAAACGTCGCTCCAAGCAACTTCAGTCCTCAGGTCAGCGTATCCCGACTCCTCATCAGACCTCGGAATCAGGGACTCAGCCAAGTCCGGGTGATTTTCAGGGTACTTCCATACAATCGACTACACCCGTTGGGTCTGCGCATGCGATTACTCCAGCGAGTTCTGCTCATGCAATGACTGCTGTACCACGGCATCTGGTCATAACAGGTCAGGATGTCAGTCTGGATATTCTAATGCGCCATATGGAAAAACAAACTCGGGACATTCGTCCGTTACGTTCGTTCATGGGTAGTCTGGATGGGCTTATCTCGATGTATCGCGGTGAGTCCGATCTGGTCAGCACCCATCTGCTCGACGGAGATACCGGTGAGTATAATCTGCCGTATATTCGCAAAATTCTGACAGGACGATCTTATGTGGTGGTGAACCTGCTGTCACGTCCTGCCGGACTATATGTACAGCGTGGCAATCCACAGAACTTGCAGAATTGGACCGATCTGAGCAAGCCTGAACTGAGACTAGCTAATCGGGAGATAGGTTCTGGCGCGAGAGTATTGCTGGATGAGCAACTTCGACTGCATGGAATTCCTGCAGCAGGTCTGATCGGATATGAAACCGAAGAAACCAGCCACATGGGCGTGGCGGCCAAAGTCAGTTCAGGAGAAGCTGATGTCGGAGTTGGCATTGAGAAGGCTGCGCGACTTGTGGGACAGGTTGATTTTATCCCGCTCATTCAGGAACGTTATGATCTGGTCATGCTGAGGAAGCAAGGTAATGAAGCTTGGACAGAATCTGTACTGCGAATTCTCCAATCGCCGGAGTTCAGGCAGGAACTGCAATCATTCGAGGGATATGACGTATCTCGGACAGGTGAGATTTTGTACGAAGCATAGGTATACCAAATGTAGACAATAACAGCCCATGCTCAACGTGTATTCAACATTACATCATGCATATACAAAACGCCTTGCAAGGGCTGCAAGGCGTTTTTGGTGTTTCTTTCTATATATAACGCATGATATCGATGAATGGATTGCTTAATGTGGCAAATCGATCTCAAAAATGAACACACCATACGCGGGCATGTTGATCTCATTCTGAAGTGTTGTACCTGACAGTAACTCTTTTACTTGCTTCTTAAGGTTAATGGGGACTTGTTGATCCGAGTAGTTGAGTAAAAAGACATAAGCTTTATCCTTACCAGAACGGATACCAAGCTCAACTTCAGACGGTACCTCTACCAGGTCACCCACAGGTGAAGATAGCTCTATTTCATCCAGGAGAGCATCTACGACCGGTTCATTGTAAGCCGCTCCATAATACCATACTTGCCCCTGACCTACCGTACGTTTGATCAATGCAGGACTACCTGCATAGTATTCGGATGCATACTCGGCCACAACCTGTACGTCAGGATGCTCCACATGAAGAACTTCGTTAAATCCAGCCGTTGACGTTCCCTCCTGAAGTCGCTCACTCGCCCCACTCCATTGCAGTTTGGCTGCTGGAACGGTTCCTTTGATTAAGGTAAAGTCCTCTACGGTTACACCACACAACTCAGCGACAGCCCCAGGGAACGGTCTCATATAACAATGCCCCCTGAGATCCTTATATCCGGTGCGAGCACCAAAAAACAGAGTGCCTCCTTGACTGACATAGGCTTGCAGAAGTTCTGCTGTCTCGTCTGTCATGATGGCCGGGTGAGCATAGATGATCACCTTATAATCGGATAACTCTTCCAGTGTTGTCGTTGGTTGCAGTGTAACCATGTCCGTCGGAATATGACGATACTGGAGCTGTTTATACCAGGAGCGTACACTCTGTTGCTGAAGCGGGCCGTGCCACTCATCCAACTCTCCATCCCAGATGTTATCGTAATCCTGTAGGATCGCAACATCGGCTTGATATGTAGTGCCCGCAATAACACGCCCGATCTTGGCAAACTCTTCCCCTACTTGTGCAACCTCGCGTACTCTTCTGTTAGGTTGATTATGGTAATCATTGATGCCATGCCAGTACATCTCGGTGCCAAATGTTGCCGTCCGCCAGCGGAAGTAGACGAGTAGATCTGTTCCGTGAAGAACAGATTGATACGACCATAATCGGATCTGTCCCGGTCTTGGCGTACCCATACCTATACTATCAACCCAACCTCCTGGTCCAGACTGTTGTTCCATGACGCAGAAGTTCGGTGACATGTTACGTACGTTCGACAGTTTCATGCTCCAGGCCCGATCTTGTAATGAGTTATCGTCTGTCCCTGGGAAGATCGTGGCAAACTGCGGATACGAATCATAGGAGAAGAAATCCAACAGGTTTTCTGTCATTTCATGATTATCCAAGTGTCCAAACGTACCGTTTGTTGTGATCCAATGTTCCGGGTCCAGTTCCCGAATGATGTCCACCTGAAGTTTGGCAAATGAAATGGTATTTGCTGAGATAAATCTCTTTTCATCTAGTGCCAGGTGAGGATTGGGCGATGGACTGACCATATTTCGGGTAAGGTGAACTTGCGCCCAGTCGGTATAGGTCTGACTCCAAAAAACAGTCCCCCATGCCTGGTTCAGATTCTCCAACGATTCATAACGATTCTTGAGCCATTCACGGAAGGCGACATGATCTGCCTCAGCATAAAAAACATCCATATGACAATTGAATTCATTATCGATCTGCCATCCAATAAGAGCCGGATGATCTTTATAGGCAATCACCATATTGCGCACGATTTTTTCACATTGCTGTCTGAAGATTGGGCTGCTGTAGTTGGTATGACGCCGCATGCCGTGTTGATACAACACCCCGTCCTTATTTGCGTTTAATACTTCAGGATATTTGGATGTTAACCACGCTGGTGGAGTTGCAGTAGGTGTTCCCAAAATAACACTTAAACCGTATTGATGCGCCAGATCCAGTGCCTTCTGGAAAAAACTAAAATCGAACTGGTCTTCTTCCGGTTCAAAGATGGACCATGCAAATTCAGCCATCCGAATAACTGTGATATTCATCTCTTTCATTCTACGGAAATCGTCCTCCCACAACGCTTCCGACCAGTGCTCAGGGTAATAACAGACCCCCATTTTTAATTCATCCATTTGGATTGATTTTGCCACCTTTAATTGCCCCCTTAACCTGCCATATTGCCTCCATTCTATTGGAACCTTCACATATAATAAATGACAAGATTATGCGACTTATAATAAAATATTGTCATTGTCCAAGATTCAAATAACAGTAGGCTGAATCTATTTCAGTTCACTACATAAAAATATTGCGTTTAAATGGAGGATGCACGTGAAAGAACACATCTTTCTCCCCAAGCCGGTTTTCCCCAGACATGTATGCTTTCCCGATTTTATTGGAGGGTACAGTGACTTTCCGAAACATTATGTGAATCGGGAATATCGAACGAAAGATATCAACTTGGATCATTGCTATAATTTGCACCTTGTACTTGAAGGTAAAGGATTCCTGGACACGGGAACCACTCGTTATGAGCTAACACGAGGGCAGGGATTCCTCTACGGTCCCGGTCTCAGACAAACCTACTATTCAGATTTGGATGACCCTTGGAGTATTCGTTGGATTCACTTCTACGGTATTCGTCTCGAAGAACTGTTAAATGGAAAAGGCGTTGACGAGCCCTGGCTGTTTCAATGTTCCAACTTTCCGGTGGTTACCGCGCTCATGGATCGATTGCTGGAGCTAGGCAGAGGCTATCAGGTGGAGGACGAGCACAGTGTGGCAGCAACATTATATGAGCTTCTGACCCGATTGCAATCGGCAGCGAGCCAAATCAATGTTTCGTTAAATCACACTTCAGAGCGAATTCGTGAAGCAGGGAATTATATTCGTTCCCATAGTAATGAGCACATCACACTTGACCACGCTGCCGGAATTGCCGGATACAGTACAACATACTTTAGCCGAAAGTTCAGTCAGACGTTTGGAATCTCTTTCCCGGAATTCCTCTTGGAATCCAGGTTATTACATGCGAAACAGCTGCTCGCAACAACCAACCTTTCCATTAAACAAATTACACTGGAAACGGGATTTTCACAGTCAAGCTACTTCATCCGCTGTTTTAAAACCCAGGAAAACGTAACGCCTATGCAATTTCGAATGATGCACAATCATTCGTTATAGGTACGGCACGTATTTCTTGATCAAGCTGACGCAAAAAAAGACTCTGCATACAACATGCAGAGTCTTCCTTGCTCATTTTTTATATAAGTTCATTTGTATCTTCGTCCTCATCAGCCTTATATTCCAATATATCTCCAGGCTGACAATCCAGTGCTTTACAGATCGCATCCAGAGTGGATAAACGGATCGCTTTTGCTTTTCCTGTTTTTAATATGGAAATATTGGCGATTGTGATCTCAACTCTCTCTGCAAGCTCGGTAACCGTCATTTTCCGCTTTGCCAACATCACATCAATATTAATTATAATGGCCATATATTCACCTCAGACCACTAGGTCATTTTCTGATTTGATATCAATCGCTTCCTGTAACAATCTTTGGAGCACAGCGGAAAATACTGCAATGACCAATGAAGCAAAAACAGGAACCATCCCCATAAGAATGAGGCCTGGGGCATCATCTTTCTCTGCTACAACATAAACAAATGGCAACATCACAAAATAGAGACTACTGATTACAATAGCACAATATTTTATTGTTTTTAAGGATTTCACTGACATTAGAGAGAACGCTTCATTTTTGTCGATGTAGCTCAGCAGACGGAATGCCTGGTACAGTGCAACGATAAACGGAATAACGGACACATACATAATAATCACTATGGGGTATAGCGCACCTGCATAATTCGGATTCACCGGGTTGTTCGCTAACCAAGGTATGCCGAATATATATAAGGCAAGAATGGGAACACCAATAAGCAACACAGCCAATTTTAAAAAGATGGTTGTACCTCGCTTCACAAAAAGCACCTCACTTGTTTTAAGTGATATGAATTTATCATAATATTTATCGTTTTACAATAAATTTTTATTGTAAAACAGATTTTATTTATTCTTTTGCCCATTAAGGAAGGCAGACCAAAAGATCGCCCCCCCTCTTTGCTTCAATGATTTTTGGACACAAAAAAAAGCCCGATGCTAGCCACTGTTTCGCTAGCTTCGAACTCGGTTGCATATACGCCATATTTGTCTGAGTTAACATTAATTTTCACGAATGAAATATACTCTTAACCGATCTCGCTCACGTACGCCAGAACAGTCCCGCCTCATCCCGTTCCACCTGCTCGAGCACATTCTCAAAATCGGAACAAGGTGTAATAACATCTACCGGATTCCAGCTGCTCTGTTCATCTCTGGCATACACTTTCCACTGATTTTCTTCCCAGTAAAATCGGGCAATATGCATCTTATCCCATTGATACCGTTCCTCGGCGGGTCTTTCTTCGGTCAGGATCAATTCATTGTCATTCATCTCATATGTCAACTTCACCATCGTACGCAGTGGCGCAGGTACCTTCTCGTGAATATATCCGTTCATTACGGACTGAATTCTTCGTAACGTAAACAAGTCCAACATGAGATGCACATCCTTTCAGCAAAATACCACCTCTGTTCTACGCACCACATGCAGCTCCAAGCACACAACAACCTGCCTTCATGCAATGGTGGTCAGCTACATCCCTTGATCATTTTACCAGCTGGATTTTGTTACACCAGGAATCTGTCCTTGATGAGCCAGTTCTCTGAACTTAATTCGAGATACCTTGAACTTGCGTAGATAACCCCGCGGGCGACCTGTCACTTCACAACGGTTCTTTAGTCTGGTCGGAGATGCATTACGCGGCAATTTCTGCAATGCCTCGTAATCCCCTTTTTCCTTCAATTCCCGGCGCAGGTCCGCATATTTTGCCACGATCGCCTGACGTTGCTTCTCACGTACCACTTTAGATTTTTTAGCCATGAATTACAGCTCCTTTATCCATTAAATTTATGTTTAGAACATCAACTTCCGAGTTATACCGCTTCCACAGGCCATGGCAGTGGATTGTCGAAATGGCCCCAGTCTCCCAGCATTTCTTCATCACTGAGCAGGCACTGGTCCAGCTCGTCTTCAATGCTCGCACGCTCCATTTCGATCCCAATCATGACAAGCTCCGTCTGACGATCTCCCCACTGGGCATCCCATTTCTCCAGAACATCCGGCTCGTTACGTAAAATCTCTTCTTTGTCCGCTTCCGGCAACGCAGCGACCCAATGTCCCGCAGGACCGAACTGGATGGATGGCCCTGCCTGACTGAGGCTTGCAGCAACATCCCCTTCAGCCGCAAGCCATACCAAACCTTTGGCACGTACCACTTCTTCCGGCCAGTAACTCATGAATTCAGCCAGACGGGAAGGATGGAACGGCTTTCTGCGGCGATATACAAAGGAACCAATACCATATTCCTCGGTTTCCGGTGTATGCGACTCCTTCTCCAGCTCCTGAATCCACCCAGCGGACATGCTCACTTTCTCAAAATCAAAGCGGCCTGTATTTAGAATCTCGGACGGATTCACCTGTCCATTCTCGGTCCGAATGATCTTGGCGTTAGGCTGTAGCTTCCGGATGATACCTTCGAGCTTGTTCAGCTCGGTGTCATCGACCAGATCACATTTGTTCAGCAGCAGCACATCACAGGTTTCGATCTGATCAATCAACAAGTCTACAACGTCACGGGTGTCTTCATCTCCGGTCGCCTGATTACGATCCAGAAGACTCTGTCCTGATCCAAAATCATGCCAGAATCGATTGGCATCTACTACCGTTACCAAACAATCCAATCGGGCCAGACTAGTCAGGTCAATACCCGACTCTTCATCGGCATATGTAAAGGTCTGTGCAACTGGAACAGGTTCACTGATGCCGGTGGATTCGATCAAAATATAGTCATACTTGCCTTCGTTCACCAGCTTCTCAATCTCCTGCATCAGATCATCCCGCAAGGTGCAGCAGATACAGCCGTTCGACAACTCCACCAGCTTCTCTTCGGTTCGAGACAAGGTTGCCTCCCCCTTAACCAGCGCTGCATCAATATTGACCTCACTCATGTCGTTAACGATTACGGCAACCTTAAGCCCTTGTCTGTTGTTCAACACGTGATTCAAAACCGTCGTTTTCCCTGAACCGAGGTAACCACTCAGTACGGTTACCGGAACTTGCTTTTGTGTCATAGAAATCCACTCCTTATATGTGCAGTCTGTGTAATTCGGACTTTAATAGTAATTATTACGATTAACAACAATGACTATAATCCTGTTAGACGGTCATTGTCAAACTATTTTTGATTTCAACCTGCAAAAAAACAAAAAAAGGCTGATGACCGCCCCTTACACTTTCGCATCCTGAGGATACGTTTTGGCAAGAAGTGAGTCATAAACCTCCTCTGTAAATGTTCTTTAGTTCAATTTATATAGTCACCCCAGATCTGGCCTTATTGCCCGCTTCCATCCGTTGCCTGAACACCAACACCAGTACCATCGCTGCAACAGAGAGCAAGGTGCAGATCATAAACATGGTCGAATACGAACTCACTTGCACAATGAGCCCCATCGCCAGTCCACCCAGAGAGAATCCGAGGTCATACGAGGACATGAAGATCCCCATGAGTACATATCTGGAATCCGCAGGCAACACAAAAGACAGATATGTGGTTAATGTCGGGTACAACAGTGCCAGGGCAAAACCGCTAAACACCGCGGATAAATACACTAGCGGCCCGATGGTCTCCATTAGACTGAGCAACTGGGTTCCCAGTGCAGCACATAGCATTAACCCTGCCATCAGCCAGGTATTCCAGCTACCATCGGACGGAATTTTTTTGCGCAAAATAAACCTGCACAGGATTACAACTAATCCCTGAATCGTCAAAAATACGCCTGCACTCGCCAGTCCGGTGGATACCATATACAGGGGAAGAAAGGTCGCTGTCGCCCCAAAAACGCAGGACGCAAACAACATCACCACACTGCTAATCAGCAGTGGCGTACTGCGCCAGATGCCGCCGAATGAACGAAACATATCGCCCAAGGTGTACGATTTGTTCTGCACGGTACTCCGCGGCAGATCCACATTATATCCAATCAGAAGTGGCAGAGCCGCCAGTCCGATCATCAGCAACGTAAACGCCAGATCACTGGCATTTTCCCAGATTTGTATAGCAAGAATCGGAATGACCAGAGAAGGAACCATCGTAAACAGGGTGTACATGGACAGCCCTTGTGCCCGGTCTTTGTCCTCCAGCTTTTCCACAATGCCTGCCTGCATCGTCATGGAGAAAAAGGCCGTAGCCACACCTTGCAGGGCTCGCAACCACAGATACGTCTCCACACCAAAAATAACAAATAACAGCAGCGTGCCCGCATGCAAAAGCAATAACCATTGCATCACTCGTAGTGGCCCATGCTTACCCAGCAACTGCGCTGCAAAAGGTCTCAAGAGCATACAGGTGAACATATATGCCCCCATCATCAGACCAATCTCAGCCTGATTTAATCCAGCGGCCTCACTTCTCAAAGGCAGAATAATCGTCAAAGCTGAATTTGCCGCAAAAAATAAAAAGGCCAGCATATAAAACCGGATAAATGAAAAGGATACCGGATTTAATTTCCCATTGGATGTTGCCGTCATTGAAGCCTTCAAACGTTCGTCACCACTTTCTCTTCTGGTAGTCAACTCACAGATGTACCTGTAACGGGTCTCCGCCGTTCATAGGCAAAAACGATCATTACCGCTCCTAGGATAGCACACATCATGTACATAAATGAATAGGAAGAGAAGTCAGCGACGGGTCCCATAATCACACCACCCAGAGAAATACCCAGATCCGCCATTGCAATAAATAACCCGATCAGAACGTTCCGATTCAGCTTAGGCAAGACAAAAGATAAATAGGTCGTAAGTGTCGGATACAGGATCGCCTGACCGATTCCCATGAATACAGCGCCCACATAGAAAAAGACCACCCCGCCTGTCACGGCAAAACTGACACATTGCGCAGCAACGGCGAGCAGACACATCGTACCCATGATGAAAGGAGAATGCCAACTGCCATCGGACGGAATCCTTTTTCGAAGCATAATTCGAGCGAGCACCACTGTTCCTGCCTGAAGCATCAGATATACACCCGCATTCCCGTCTGGTACTTGACTCGCATACAGCGGAATAAAGGTGGTAATCGCGCCAAATACAACCGAAGCGGCGAGCATTAACACACTGCAACGAAATAAATGTGGATTCTTCACCAACTGACCAAAGGATTCCAACATGCTCACGTTCTGCTCCGAAAGATTCTCAGCAGGTTGCTCCTTGTTTGGTTCCATTTTGGCGGTATATCCGAAGACACCCGTACAGACGGCAATGCCGATCAGAACCACTGTAAAATAATCCATGCCACCCGTCTGCCAGATTCCTAATGCGATAACTGGCCCCACGATGCCTGGTATATAACTGAACAGCGAATAATACGAAATCCCCTGAGAGCGATCCTTCTCCGGAAGGGCATCAATAATGCCAATCTGCAAAGCCATGGAGAAAAACGCTGTCGATATCCCCTGCAAAATACGAGCAACCAAATAACCTCCGAGTCCCGTAAAGGTATATAAAATCAGCGCAAATCCATTGATAATCAGAATTAGACGCAATATTTTGATCGGACCGTGCTTTTGAATAATCCGACCTGCCCAGGGTCTGAAGAACATCGTTGTGAACATATAAGCGCCCATGATCAGTCCAATCGTTGTACCGCTCGCACCCAAGGACTCCCCTTGTAATGGGATGATCACGTTAAGAATGGCATTGGCACTGAAATATAGAAGAACCAGTATGTACAAGCGCAGAAAAGGCCAAGACATCGCTCCACTCACAATGGGTGTTCCCCCTAAAATGGTATTAAATGCTTCAATAATTTCTTCGCATAGTCGGACTGTACGTCCTTAAGTTGCTTGGTCGGAACTATCTCTACAACCTGTCCCTCTCTGAAAATGATTACCCTGTCACAGATATAGGCTGCCGCCTGTATATCATGTGTGATAAAGACATAGCTCAGCTTATAGATTTCTTTCAGCTCTTTCAGTAATTGCAACACCTGGATCTGAACAGACACGTCCAGTGAACTGATCGCTTCATCGAACACAATAAGTTTTGGGGCTGTCGAGATGGCCCTGGCAATGCACACTCTCTGAGCCTCACCGCCGGATAGTTCATGCGGATATTTGGATCTATACGAAGGGTCCAGCCCAACTTGGTTCAGCAACAGATCTACCTTCTCTGAGTTACCCTGATCCTTTCGCAGCTTTTGCTGTGCTTGCATCGGTTCCATAATGGCAGTTTCCACAGTAAGAAATGGATTGATGGAGGATGTATAGTTTTGAAAAACAGCGCTGAGGTTTCCCATCCGTACACGTCGATCCTGTACGTCTTTACCATCCAGCGAGATCGTTCCACGATCCGGCCGTTCAATGCCCAGAATCAGACGGCCCAACGTCGATTTACCGCTTCCGCTTTCACCGATGATACCGAGACACTCGCCCTGCTGGCATTCAAAGGTAACTTGTTTCAAAACTTGTTGTTTGTGCTTGGAGAACAGTCCGCCTTGGTTATATGATTTTTCGATACCCTCCACCTTTAGCATCTATAAGTCCTCCTGCATCAACGCCTTAAAATGATTGCTCAGCTCCAACCGGGTAGAGACCAGATACTGCGTATAAGCATGCTCCGGCTCTGTCAAAACAGAATGCATGCTGCCGCGCTCTACGATGATTCCGTCTTTCATGACCATCACGTCATCTGCAATCTTCTGAACAACGCCGAGATCATGGGAGATGAACATCATGGAACAGCCCATGCGTTCGCGTAATTGAATCAATTGCTCCACTACTTCATATTGAGAGATCGTATCCAGCGCCGTTGTTGGCTCATCCGCAATAATCAGATCAGGCTCAAGCACCAACGCCAGAGCAATCATGATTCGTTGCAGCATCCCACCGGACAGCTGATGTGGATATTGATTCAAAATCTCGCGCGGATGTCTGAGCATGACGCTTTCCATGGCATTGATGATTTTCCGTTCACTCTCGCGGGTATTCCAGCCAAAATGCTGCTGAAGCGTCTCCCGAATATGAACACCAATGACACAGGAAGGATCAAATGCACTCATGCCATTCTGCAAAATCATACATAGATGCTTGCCCCGCTTACGCCGCATCTCCGGTTCCGAAAGCTGGTTCAGGTCTTCGCCCTGAAATAACATCCTGCCCGATTGGCGAATCCATGGCTTGTTCAGTCGCATGATAGCCCTGCACGTAACGGACTTCCCGCTACCACTTTCCCCCACGATGGCCATACAGCTTCCCTGCTTAACTTCAAATGAACTGTCATGAATGATCACTTTACCTGTATTGGTGTCCCAGACTTTCAAATGTTCAACCTCGACTATATTCATAAGCCGTCTTTCTCACCTCACTTTCGTAAGACTTGTCAGACTTACCTTGAGAGGTCATCAATTTGGGGTCCAGAGCCACTTGAAGGGCATCCGATAGAAAATTAAAAGCAGACACGACCACCACAATGGCCAGGCCCGGTGCCAACATCAATTCAGGTTTGGAGAACATGACTTCCCTCGCCTCATTGAGCATCATGCCCCACTCCGCATGCGGAGCCTGAATGCCAAGCCCCAGAAAGGAAAGGCCGGAGATCTGCAACATCATTGAACACATGGAGCCACTGGCAATGACGGCGATATCGGCAAAGGTAACCGGAACAATATGTTTGGTTATGATTCTCAGATTGGGTGTGCCGGAGGCTTTAGCGAATTTTACATAATCCATATCAGAGAATTGCATCACAGATGTGCGAATAACACGGGCAAACCAGGCCCATTTCATCCACACAAAGGCAATCAAAATGTTCTCCAGTCCTGCACCCAAAATGCCAACCACCGCTAGTGTCATCACGTATCCGGGAAAAGACAGCATAATGTCACAGACTCTCATGATCCACGCATCCACTTTCCCCTTAAAGTAACCTGCGATGAATCCAACAATGGCCCCGATCAGAACAGATAGACTAAGCGCAAACAGAACCCATAACACACTTGGACGGATGCCATAGATAAGCCGAGATAATACACATCTACCCAGATGATCATTGCCTAATAGATAATCCCAGGATGAGGAGGCATACCGAAGCTTCATGTTCACTTGTCCAGGATCATGCGGCGCAATAAGCGGAGCCAGTACGCCCGCCATAATCGTGACGATAATCACCACCAAAGAGGTCAACGCAAGCTTGTCTTTGCGCAGATTTTTCAATATTCGCATCAGAATTCCTTTCTCAACCGGGGATTCATCGCCGCATTAATGATGTCGGATAACGTGTTAAACAACACAAAGGTGACAGCCAACATCAGAACATACGCCTGAATAATCGGAAAATCCCTGCTTAATATGGATTTCACGCTGAGCCTACCGAGCCCCGGCCAGGCAAATACATTTTCGATGACCACCGTACTGCCCAACACGATCGGGATCGCCATGCAAAAGATGGACACGGCCACCTGTAATGAATTTCTCAGAATATGCAGGGTAACTTTCTTCTCACTCAGACCACTTGCCCGTGCATATAATACATAGTCCTCATTCATATTGCTCAGCATGGAACTTCGAACCGTTCGGAAATAAATGCCTGTATAACTGACCGTGATCACAATCACCGGAAGAATGTAGCTTCGATATGAGTCCATACCACTGGTAGGTAGCAGATCCAGCTTGACGGAAAAATACCAGATCATCATGGCTGCAAGCCAGTAGGATGGCATGGCGGTAAGGAAAAATGATACGCCTCTGACCGATCGATCCAGCAGCTTGCCTTCTCTCATGGCACAGATCACTCCCAGCAGAATGGACAGCGCAATAATAAATACCGATGAGACAAGCGTCAACTTCAATGTGTTCATAAAAGCCGGCCCCATCAATGACCATACGGGTTCACCAGATACATAAGAATTGCCAAAGTCCAACTGCACAACAGCCATAATCCAGTTCACATACTGGATCATGAACGGCTGATCGAACCCCAATGCCTTGTTGGTCTGGGCAATTAATTCCTCTGTGATCTGCGGAACTTCCTGTGCCTGTAACACAACAATCGCCGGGTCCAAGGGAGATAGATTAATCAGAACAAACGTTATAAATGAAATGATAATCAGTAAAGGGATCGCTAACATAATCCTTTTGAAGATATAACTTCCCATATCCATCTCCGCTCTATTTAAAATTCATTTTTTCAAATGGCAGTTCATATTGGGTCTGCTTGAATGAGATTCCATTAAGATTCTCGGGAGCGACTATGGTGACACGCCCGTTGGTAATCGGGATGAAGACTGCTTCATCATGGACGATCTTCATAATGTCGGCATACAGGGATTGGCGTGAAGCCTCACCCGTGGAGATCATGACCGCATCGATTTTCTTGTACAATTCATCTGCTTCGGCAATTCCGCTTGTTGTATGCTTGTATGCCGAATCTGATGTAAATGCTGCAATGGTACTCTGTGGATCATAGGCCAGTCCCCAGGTTTGATTAAAGAGCAGATCATATTCCCCGGTGGCTCTCCGATTCGCAATGGAAGTGGATTCTTCGCCCACGATTTCAAGCTGAATTCCCAATTCTTTCACGGAATACTGGATCAATTCGGCCTGTATTTTCTGTGAAGACGAGTTGCTGTCATAGTATAATTTCATGGCTAAAGGCTGACCGTTCTTCGTTCTCACCCCTTTACCGTCTGCCAATGTCCAGCCAGCTTGCTCCAGAAGATTTTTAGCCATTTCCGGATCATACTCCCGTTTCTTCAGGTCCACTTTGGCGTAATTGACATTGGCTGAAAATAGCGTGTCCGCTACAGTCTGTGTTCCGTTGAAAATATCTTTACTGATCGTTTCCCTATCAATGCCCACCCATAGCGCTTCCCGCACTGCCGTTTCCTGAACCGGACTATTCTGGCGACTGCTATTGGCTACGATCATATTGGTATTCATCGCTTCACTTCGGACCACTTGATAACCACCGGATTCAGCCAATTGGTCCATGGCTTCGACATCGATACTATCTGCTCCCCGGTCATCGGTGAACACAAAGTTGATCTCTCCCTTTTGCAATGCCAGGAATGTTGTTTCACCTGCGGGAAGAACCTTGGATGTGATCTTCTTGATTGCAGGTGCACCACCCCAATAGTCTTCATTAGCTTCAAACGTGGCATTCTCTTCAACTTTATGAGCTGTAAGCTTGTAAGGTCCTGTGCCGTGGAAACCACTTACTCCGTCTTTGGTTCCGCCATCTTTGAAATCCTTGGGTGATATGAAGACGTAAGGTCTTGTCATGGACAATTCCACCAGTGCCGGATAATAGGCTTCCGACAGCACCAACTCCACCGTATACTCATCGATAACTTTTACACTTATGATTTTGGTAGACAGCTTGATCCAGGCATGTTTTTCGGCATTGGCCTGAACGGCATCGATATTTTGTTTAACCGCCTCTGCGTTGAACGGCTCTCCATCATGGAATTTCACATCTTGTCGCAGATGAAAGGTATAAGTCTTGCCATCCTCGGAAATATCCCATGATTCAGCCAGCAATGGCTTGATTCCGTCAGGTGTGTTTTCCACCAGAGACTCATATACCATCCCTTGCGCAGGCATGGAACCTGTATACAGATGAGGGTTCATATCATTAATATCTTTGGCAGAAGCATAGATAAGCTCCGTCTGCACCTGGCTATTGGCAGGCTCCGTTTGGGCGCTCTCTTTCTCTGTTGTGTTCTGAGCGCATCCGGCGAGCAGCGCAATGGCAGACACCAGCAATAATATAGATGTAAAAGTAAGACCCTTTTTCACAACATTTCCTCCTGATGATTAAGTTACAAGCAGACCTTGTAGGTTACATCGGACCACTCCGATTGCAGTACCATCTTCCGATCGCTGTTATCCCCAGATTTTTTTGATTCTCTTTTCCAAAGAGAAAATCCGGGGATAAAGGCGACCGCTTCGCTTCTTCAGATTGGTTCCGCACTCTCCGTTATGATGTAAACATCAGGTTCAACTTGATTAATTTGAGATGTAATTAGACCCTTGAAAGTCCGGTGCAAATCATGCGGATATCCTCTTCAAAGGATTGGATTGAAAAGGCGCTGGACAAGCGCTGATCCGGGTTTGCGTCAGCCACTTCCTGAATCTTCGCCTCATACCTGGCGATAAATTGATCAATGGTTGGACAGCTCACATCGAGGTGTCTGGCTATGCCCTGAATGATTTTGATGCGGTAGTAATCTTCCTTGGGCATACGGGGGATGTCCAGTTCTCCTTCGCGGTTCATGAACGTTTGACGGAATGGGACTGCTGAAAAGTCAAAATATTTCCCTGCCGAATCGGGTTCCGAGAGTGGATCAATCAATAAGGAGGTGTACCGTATGTATAATAAATACTCTTGATGAATGACCTGCAGCTGATTGAAATTCTCGATATCCTGGCGTGATATACTCTCTAATCGAACCGGATAGTTGTCATCCGTCATGAACTGAAGCAGGTTCACTCCCTGAATATCAAGTCGGTCCGTAATATTCATAATCTCCTGCCACTGTGCCCGCATTTCCCGTATCAAAACTTGTGTAATCGGACCTTCAGGATACATCTTGTATACGTATTTCTGAATATTCGATGCTCCAAAAATGGCTTCTAATGAGAATTCATTCATGAACAAGGGTGGATGCACGTACAACGAGATATTTCTCGTTTCCGCCTCCAGTGGGGATCGCATCACTTCCAGCGTAATACCCAAACGCTCATACACTTGGCATAGCTTGCTGACCTGTTCAGACGGGTAACGAGTGGAACCGATATAGACCTTTTTCTTCACCCCTGTAGTAATCACATGATTCGACGGATGTTCGTGCATCCAACGGGTATCTCCGAGGTAGGTAGAGAAACTGATCACTTCCGGCGCTGCACTCCGCTCTCTCATATAATGGGTCACGAGTCGATTCGACCCAAACGTTGGAGAAATCAAAATGATACATTTCAGTTGTTTGATGAATTCATTTTTCATTTGTTCCAACACATCGATATAAGCATCGGTGGTAACCGCCAAAATGAGTGTATCCCATTCCCCCTCAATGGTGTCATATCCCTTGAACACATGATCAATGAAACACTCACCTGCGAGTGGCTGATGTTTCTCATTTTGAATGCTGACCTGAATACGCCCATTGCTCTGTTCGAGGGCTGCGAATACGGACGCTGAACGAACCGATGCTCTCCCCACAATGCCTATACAGCAATTGAGATGATCTTTGAGTGTAACCGCAAGCTGAATGGATGCAGGCCCGGTTCCAAGTAACAGAATTCGCTGAAGATTGCTCATATAAGCCTCCTTAATTCAAAGTTCAATCTGTAATCCATTTGGACGCACTTGCATACCTATGCTTTTTGATACAACGCAATATCAAACACATCATCCGGGCGCAGGATCGTATCCACCAGCTTCCACTTGCTGCTATCCGTCGCTCTCATGGGATAATTGAACAAGGACTTCAACTGATCACCGTATCTCATGGCTACAACCACCTGTGCATTCGTCAGGGCATGCAGTTGATCAAGCAGCTCATATTTAGGGGCCACCGTAGAGCTGAAAATGATATGGGTTGCTTCCCTGGTATACTCCAGATTTTCCAGCAAGGTTGACTCCAATCGAATCTTCAAGCCTGCCGTGCCCAGTGTCTCCACCACTTTTCGCCCGAGTGTAATGGACTCTTCATCAATATCGATCCCAACAACCTGTGCACCTGTTCGCTTGGCGATGAGTAATGGTGTCATTGGGAATGAACCGGAGCCTACCAACAATACGTTGGAATCGGAGGTGACATGGAAGCTGCCAAATTCTTTATCGATACACTCTTCTATATTTTTGAAATAATCGGCAATCTGAACATCCCCGTTTTCTAACTTTAATGCACGATATTTCTCCATGATCGCCACACACTGGGCGGATTTATTTCTTAACTGCCATACAAGCAAATCCAGTTCTTCCAGCTCGGAATGCTCCAACTGTTCCCAGGCTGCCTTATTCTCCTGATCGGTCACAAAGCGGGAGTAGTCATTGATCACAGCCTCCAGCTCCGAACTATGCAGAATCGTATGATCATACTTGCTCGCGAGCTTATCGAATTTCTCTGCAAATTCACTCAAACATGTCTGAAAATGGACCAATGTGATCATTTCTTTTCCCCCTATACGTTGTCTCGATCATGTATCATGTACCTCATGCGTTTACAACGCTCCATTCTGCTGGAGCATCTATGAAGGCTTTGCCCTGAGCCACGATGCCAACAGATCCCTCAATCGTAATACTCTCAAGTTCTGCGCCATTCCACTGGGCCGCCACTTTGATCGCACCACCAGGCTGCTTGATGTACTGCGTAATCTGCCTCTGCTGGCTCCATGCGAGATACGCTCCCACGGAGGCCGTACCCGAGCCACACCCTCTCTCCCAGATCAGACTATCCAGCTCCGGAACATAGATGAGTGGGGCCATTTCTTCCAAGTGTGATTGATATAACAAGATACCGATCAGCTTATCTCCCAGGGTTAATCCCAGTAATCTTGCAAGGGTCTGTGCCCTCTTCTTCATCGTATCGTCGAAGTCATCGACTTCAATCACGATATGGATGAATTCAGCGTACCGGATGATCACCATATCGAGTTCGATGCCTTCGTACCGGATTGTTCGCTGCTCAATCTGCTTTGGTATCGGCATGGTCACCTGGCAGTCATATTCGTTCTGCTGTTTCTTCACATGGCACATGATCAACTGATCGGTTCCGGAAACCTCCAGCACAATGTCCATAGATTCCTGTTGTGCCAATCCTGCTTCAGATGCGTGGTGTGCTGCAAGTGCCATACAGGCATTGCCACAGAACTCTCCTCCGGCCATTTCCAGGCGGGCCACAGCTTCCGGTATCCTCGTTGGTTCGATGAATCCCACTTGTTCAGCGTAAACGTTATCATACGACATTAGACGAGTTGCAATATGATTGTATTTCTCTGCTGCATGATCCGTTTTAACCAGAATCGTCATGTTTTGAGTGGGACTGAACTTGATAAAATCGATCTCCTGTTTCATCGCAGCGACTACTCCTGTTCTTCTTTTTTATCTAATAGTAATTATTACGATTAAAGGTCGAGAAAAATATAGCACATCCTTTTGGGGAGCGTCAACAAATATTTCCATTTAAAAAAATAAAATTTCATAATACCTTTAGCTGCACCTCCTGTAAGAAAACCCAAACAGAGCTGACGCTTCTGCGCCAGCCCTAGCTATAATTACACCATCTGATTAAATCCAACGAATCGTCGTTCCTACCTCGCTCTCACTAAAAAAGGGAATACGAAAAACGGTTGCCGTCGAACGGAACCGTTTCGATCTGGATATGATCCAGTGATTCACTGTACTCATCACGCTTGATGTGCTTGCACATTGTGCAGTGCTTTCTCAGCCAGTGCAGCCAGAAGATGTGCTCCCAGCGACAGAGCCCGTTCATCCACATCAAAGCCAGGGTGATGCCACTCATGCGGGCCAGAGGTGCCCAGGAAGAGGAACAGGCCGGGAACTTCTTTTTGATAAAAAGAGAAGTCCTCTCCTGCCGGAGAAGGCAGCGGTCTGATGCTATTCAGCCCAATCTGACTTGCAACTTGCTCCGCCGCAGATGCCAGAGCTTCATCGTTGACCACGGCAGGTGGTCCCTGAATCCAACGGACCGTAGCCCGTGTGCCATAGGCTGCCGCCACACCGGCGACTACCTGATTGAAACGTTCGCGAATCCGTGCACGCACTTTCTCATCAAAGGTACGCACTGTGCCATCAAGGATCGCTTCATCCGGAATAACGTTCCAGGCTGTGCCACTGTGGAGCTTGGTGACACTGATTACAGCACTCTCCTGTGCTCCCACATTGCGGCTCACAATGGCCTGTAATGCCGTAACAATATGTGCGGCAACCACAATTGGATCAATGCCGGCTTCAGGCACAGCTGCATGGGTGCCTACACCTTCCACTTTGACAACAAAACCGTCTGCTGCTGCCATCAATGCGCCTTCCCGAATGCCCACCGTACCTACCTGGAGATCAGGCTTGTTATGCAACCCAAATACGGCCCGAACATCGGATAATGCGCCGCTCTGGATCACTTGCCGAGCACCCGTTGCTTTTTCCTCTGATGGCTGGAATATCAACCGTACTTTTCCCGGTAGGATGAACTCGCGCTGTTTCAGTAATCGTGCAGCACCGATCAGAATTGCCGTGTGTGCGTCATGTCCGCATGCGTGCATCTTTCCATCTACCTGGGAGGCAAATTCCAGCTTTGTCTCTTCCTGAATGGGCAGCGCATCAATATCTGCTCTTAGGGCGACAACAGGACCGTCCCCTTGACCCACTTCAGCGACAAGCCCTGTCCGCAGCGCATATTCGTCTGCAATACGGACGCCTTCCTCTTCCAGCCAACTGCGAATGGCAGCTGTCGTCTCCTTTTCCTCGCCGGACAATTCCGGGTTACGATGCAGATGTCGCCGAATGGTGATTAAACGTTCCGCAAATTCTTCCGCCCGTTCACCATGAAGTTCATGCTCGGGGCCCTGTACTTGTTGCTCAGAATGCTGCTTGGGCTGTTCCAGATCACTTTTCATCACATGGCCTCCCATTCGTATATATTTACTGCTATATTAACTGCCTAATTCTATCCGATTGCAGCTTCCTGTTCCTTGGATTCCAGTGCAAATTCACTCAGTCCCTGCTCTGCCAGAATCTCACGCAACAATTCGAATGAACGAATTCGCTTGGTAAAGTCCCGTGTAGCTGTAGTCACAATGAACTCTTCCACAGCAAATTCCTGCTGGAACTTCAGCAACGCCTGACCTACGCTTTCCTTCGTACCCCTGGTCACACTTGGCTCCAAAATCTCGATCCGATAGGTTTCGTTTGATTGACGGCCGAATTCTTCCGCCTGTTCCACAGAACCGACAGTGAGTACTTTCCCACTCTCCAGATGGATCTTCACCAGCATATGCTCGCTCGCAAGTCCTTCCGCTTCCTCCTCACTCTCGGCCACAATTAACGATATGGCCAGTGCAGCGTAGGGCTCTCGTCCCTGGGAACGATCAAATTGTTCACGATATACACGGATCGCTTCAAGCGCTACCTCTATATTACTGTTAATGAACAGTGAAAAGACATATGGGAGTCCCAGTTCCGCAGCCATACCTGCACTATCGACACTTGCTCCAAGTACGTACAGCTCCGCTGGAATATCCGACACAGGCGAAGCACTGAGACCTGCAAGTGGATGCGACTGATCTTCAAGCGACTCATTGTGGATGTATCGTTTCACCTGAACAATTTTCTCTTGAAGAGATGCGGCTTCCTGAATACCTTCCTGCAACGCCTGTGTCGAACGTGGTAACCCGCCTGGTGCACGACCGATTCCCAGGTCAACTCTTCCTGGTCCGAGCGCGGCGAGGATATTGAAATTCTCGGCGACTTTGTATGGACTATAATGCTGGAGCATTACTCCGCCAGACCCCAGCCGAATCCGCTTTGTATGCGCAAGCAAGTGGGAGATGAGTACCTCTGGGGAGGAACCTGCAACATGCCCTGAATCATGGTGCTCCGACACCCAGAATCGATGGAATCCAAGCTGCTCTGCCCGCTGTGCCAGCTCAATCGTATGCCGAAAAGCATCCACCGCCGTTTCCCCTTCATAGATGGGAGTCTGATCCAAAATGCCAACACGAATACTCATATCCTTCTCCTCCTTGATTGTGCTGAACCGCTGTTCTTGAATCTTACAAACAATCTATAACTTCCGCAGCAGTTCCCCGAAGGGCTCTGCCAATGGCGAATATTCTTCCTTTAAAGTAACGACGCTGATCTGCAACGATACACCTGCTACCTCATGTACCTGAATGGGGAACAGCTCCTGATTTTGCACTTCCTTCTTCACCGTAAGTCCTGGGAGAAAGGCAATGCCTGCCCCTTGCATAACCAGTTTCTTCGCCGTCTCCGAATTATCAACATGGTATGTAATATTCGGCGGATGTTCCAGCGAGTCGAAAGCCCGGTGAATGCGAAGCCAGTCCAGTGAACCACATTCAAAAAAGACCAGTTGCTCATTCCGGATGGCTTCCATGCTGACATGCCCGCTCTCAATGAATGGATGCCCTTTGTACACATAGAGCTGGATCGGATCTTCATAAAAAGCAACCGTACGGATCGCAGGATGCATGACCTTGCGCACAAAAGCAAGATCGATCTCCTGACCAAGCAGTTTGGCAATCAGCTGATCCGTCGTTGCTGTCGTCAATTTGATATTAATTTCGGGGTAAGCTTCCTTGATCTTGGGTAAAAAATCGGGAATGACATAGTTGGATACCGATACTGTACTACCGAGTCGAAGAGCATCCGGTGTTGATCGCCGTTGCTGAATCTTCTGCTTGCCCTTCTGAATCACTTGCAGCACTTGCTGCGCATATGGCAGGAATTTACGGCCTTCCTCTGTCAGCACAATTTGTTTGCCAAGCCGATCAAACAACTTGCAGCCCAGCTCCCTTTCCAGTGACTGAATGCGAGCTGTGACCGAAGGTTGGGACAAGAAGAGTACTTCGGCAGCCTTATTGAAGCTTCCATAATGATTGATATATACAAATGCTTCAATATTCTCAATATTCATGAGCGCCTCCGTATCCACGTCCGCAGACGTTTGATCTTATATTGATTTATCCAATATACTTACTTGGTTTTATGATATCGTAATCCCATCCTTTTCCAGTGTCAATATCAATTCATCCAGCGAGCGATCCAAACGTGTAGTCACATCTGCCGAGAGTACAAATTTTCCATCATCCAATCGCTCAATTCCCTGATCCACAGCATACACGCCACCCAAGATATGTCTTCCACCAAGGGCTGCCAGAACAGGTTTCAATGCATAATCAATGGCGAGCAGATGAGCTATAGAGCCACCGATAACGAGCGGAAGTGTCAACTTGCCCCGCAACCCTTCTTGCGGAATCAGATCCAGGAAAAGCTTGAGCACTCCCGAGTACGATGCCTTGTATACCGGTGTAGCCACAATAACTGCATCCGCCGCTTCCACGACAGCGAGTGCATCACGAATGAATGAGCTGTCAAACCGGGCTTGCACCAGATCCTCAGCGGGCAGGTCCACAACATGAATGACTTCAACAGTGATGCCTGCCTCCGTTAATTTTTGGCTGCTGTAATCCGTCAGACCTGTCAAACGCGAACTTTTGGAAGGTGATCCTGCAATAATGACAACATGTGACATGAATATCTCCTCCTCAAGCGTAAACGGCTGTCGCCGTCCTCTGGTGGCACAGCTACCGTTTCGCAGTGAAATATAAAAATGGATAGGGTGAAACTTATAAATTCTTATATTTTGGAATAGCGGTCAAGCCGCTCCTTTTACTTTGGGGTCCAGCCGATCGCGAATATCGTCTCCAATCAGATTAACCGCCAGTACAAACAACGTGATCGCCAGACCCGGGAACGTACAGATCCACCAGGCAACCGTCAGATACCCTCTACCTTGCGAGAGCAATGCGCCCCAATCCGGTATTTCCTTCAACACCCCAAGTCCCAGAAAACTGAGTCCGGAGCCCGTAAGAATTGATGTCCCTACGCCCAGCGTAGCCATGACCAGCAGGGGTGACAATGAATGTGGCAGTACATGTTTCCAGAAAATACGTGCATTGGAACCGCCCAGTGAACGTGTCGCTGTAATGAAAGGCAGACCTTTAACTGATATGACCTGCCCACGCATCACCCGTGCGTAGCCCGGAATGGAGGAAACCGCAACAGCCAGTGCAATGTTCATCAGTCCTGGCCCGAGAGCAGCTGCAACAGACAATGCAAGGAGCACGCCGGGTACAGCCATCAGAATATCGACAGCCCGCATCGTGACGGTATCAACAATTCCTCCGGCATAACCGGAGATAATACCAAGAGCACTACCGACAATACCGCCCACAAGAACAGAAGCAAATCCAATGAGCAGCGAATCCCTGCTTCCATGCACAACCACACTGAAGATATCCCTGCCAAAGTAGTCCGTCCCGAACAGATGCGCAGCAGAAGGAGCCTGCAGAATGGCATCCGTCATCATCTGAGTTGGATCATAGGGCGCAATCCAGCCCGGTACAATTGCACATGCCACGGTAAACACCACCACCAGCAATGCTGCATAAAAGAATAATCGGGATACCGCGAATGAGACGCGATAACGCCAAGGGCGGCGATTCCACAGATGGATACGTCCTACACTGCCGGCCCATGCTTTTTTGTCACCAGCCAAAGGTTTCATGCTCATGAGCAACAACTCCTCCTTTCATACTCCGTGTCAGGACACTTCTGACTGTTCCATCCAATATTATGTGCGGACTGCACGCCGAACCCGGGGATCAATGTACGAATACGAGATATCCACCAGCAGGTTCAAGACCACATAGATAATGGATGTAAAGAAAACAACGCCTTGCACCACTGGCAGATCCTTGGCCATTAGCGCATCCGCAATAATTCGGCCGATTCCCTGTCTGGAGAAGACGGTCTCCACCACAACGGTTCCCGCAAGCAGATCACCGATCAACATGCCGATTACCGTTACAGCAGGAATAAGCGCATTACGCAGTGCATGGCTATACATGATTGCACGCTCCGAAAGTCCTTTGGCCCGTAATGCCACGATAAACGGTTCATTGATGACTTCCAGCATGCTGTTCCGCACCATCCGTACGATAAACCCTGCACCCACGAGACCCAGCGTAGCTGCCGGAAGAACCAGTGAGCTGAATCCGTCGGAACCCATCGCCGGGAACCAGCCAAGCTGTACTGAAAATAACAGGATGAGCAGAATCCCCGTCCAGAAGGTTGGCATCGAGATGCCAAACAGTCCAACGAGCCGGGCGACAAAATCAATCACGCCATTGCGATGAATTGCAGACAATACACCAAGTGTAATCCCAATCGTGATGGCAATGATTGAGCTGAGTGCGGTCAAAGCCAGTGTGGCTGGAAAATGTTCCAGTATTTTTGGCAGAACTGAATCGGAATTGATCATTGATTTACCGAAATCCCCACGCAGCATATCACCGAAATAGTTCGCAAACTGGATGTAAAACGGTTGATCCAGTCCAAGCTGAACCCGCAGATTCTCGATCATCTCCGGGGTAGCCGAGGACGGGTCCAGCATGAGCAGAACCGGATCACCCGGCAGAAGATACATGATGCAGTACACCAGCACCGAAGCTCCGAAAATAACCAGAAGCGATGTTGCGAGTCGTGACAGTATCGTTTGAACCATACCGGGATATCTCCTTCCTCAATCTGGATTGGCCGTTCATGTTAGGGCTGAATGCGGACGTCGTTAAAGAGTGGATAACCTAATGAATCAAACTTGATGCCTTCGACCTTTTTGGATGCAGCGACGGTATACGGGAATACATAGATTGGCAGAATTACCGCTTGCTCAATCAGGTATTGCTGGATTTGATTGTAGATCTGAACACGTTTATCAGGATCCGTCTCGACCGCTCCCTGCTCTAACAGTTCATCGATCTTTGGATCAGACAAACCGGACAATGTGGGACGCTCGCCCTCTGCACTCGTATGGTAGAAAGCGTACAAGGCATTGGGATCAGAATTGACCTGACTGTTGCCATAGAGATCATAATCCCAGTTCTGATAGATGACCGTTGCTACGTCTTTTGTAATTTCCACTTCAACCGCAATGCCAACCTGTTTCAACTGTTGCTGGATAATGGCAGCGATGTCATTGCGTTTCTCCCGATTGGGCGAACCATCGACATACCGCAGGGTCAGTTTCTGGCCGTCTTTGGAACGAATTCCATCAGCGCCTTTCACCCAGCCTTGTTCATCGAGCAGTTGATTGGCTTTGTTGATGTCCGGGTTGATGCTTCCTTCCAGCGATGCATCATAACCCAGGATTCCAGGAGACAGTGCGGACCACGCACGTTCGTAGTTACCCAGATACAATGTTTTGACAATCGATTCCACATCTACAGCGGATTGTATTGCCTGCCTTACTTTCACATCATCCCAAGGCGCTTTGCGCAGATTGAAAAAGAGTGTGTACGGCAGTCCAACCGTATTGGCCTGTAACAATTGCTGGTTCGGATCGTTTTTTAATGCAGCGATATTTTGCGGTGGAACCGTCTCGGCAGCGAGTACCTGACTACTCTGTACACTTCCGATACGCGTTGCTTCTTCCGGTACAATCTTGAATGTGATCGTATCCACATGGGGCGCGGCTTTATTTTCAACCGTCTCAGGTCCCCAGTTGTAATCCTTGTTTTTGGCAACGACGATATCCGCATTTTCATCCCATTTCACAAAGGTATACGGACCTGTTCCCACCGGATTTTTACCCAACTGGTCGCCATATTTTTGGGCAGCCGTAGGGGAGACGATCCCCAGCAGCGCCTGGCTCAAATTGCCGAGAAAGGCTTGCGATGGTGATTCCAGATTTACCTTGATGGTATATTCATCAATGACTTCGGAGGAGCTATAGGGTCTAATCAGGGCCAGAGAATTGGCAGCTTTGGTGGCCGGATCAATCACCCGGTCCAGATTGTATTTCACGGCTTCCGCATTAAACGGTGTGCCATCGTGGAATTTCACGCCTTCACGCAGCTTGAACGTATAACTCTTGCCATCCTCGGATACGCTCCATTCCGTGGCGAGCCAAGGTTTGATAGAACCATCAGGCAGCTGCACGACCAGATTGTCGTAGATCGTTCGGATGGCGCGTACCGTTACAGCAAGCCCACTGCGATGAGGGTCCAGTGTATCCGGTGAAGTGGCGAGTGCAAAAGTCAGGTTGCCTCCTTCGGCTTGCCCGGCCTGCCCCCCGCCTGATGCCTGTGCCATACTGTTCGTGCTGCCTCCCGCCGCTCCGCAACCGGATAATACCATCACCAATACTCCTGCCAATGCCATATATTTCATCCATGAGATAGACCTGTTCATATCGCTTCCCCCTCTGTGTATACAGGTGTCATTAAATTGATGTTTATACCAATACGCGATATATCCTATGAGTTAAGTCGGTTTTAAAGTAGTACGAAACGCAGTAATTGATTTCATTACCGGTTGGAGAAAACAGCCAGACAAAATCAGAGGCTCGTACGCTCCCTATCCGTTATGCCAAATCAGATACAACTTGCTTCTTCGCAGCCGTATAACGGTTAACCGGAATCTGTACCCCAAGGTTACCTCGCAATGTATCGTATTCATAGTCCGTACGATACAGACCGCGTTCTTGCAGAATCGGAACAACCAGTTCCACAAAATCAGACAATCCACTTGGCAGCTCCGAAGCAATAATGAAACCATCCGCCGCTTCCGTCTCGAACCATTCCTGAATCTTGTCAGCAACCTGCTCCGGTGTGCCCAGGAATTTGCTGCGCGGTGTTGCTGCCCGCAGAGCCACTTCACGCAAGGTCAATCCTTGCTCTTTGGCATCCTTCTTGATCTTGTCAGTTCCACTGCGGAAGCTGTTGCTTCCAATGCCATTCAGCTCCGGGAACGGTTCATCCAGCGGATATTGGGAGAAATCATGGTGTTCGAAGAAACGTCCCAGATAATCCAGCGCTTTATCAATGGTAACCAGGCTTGCGATCTCCTGATACTTCTGTTCCGCTTCCTCTTCCGTCCGTCCAACAATAGGATTGATGCCTGGCAGAATAACAATATCCTGTGAAGAACGTCCATAGGAAGCCGCTCGTGTTTTCACATCCTTATAAAATGCCTGTGCATCTTCAATCGTATCGTGTCCGGTAAAGACAGCATCCGCTTCTTGCGCCGCCAGCGTTTTGCCATCTTCCGATGAACCTGCCTGGAAAATCACCGGCTGTCCTTGCCGTGAACGGGCAATATTGAGCGGACCTTGTACGGAGAAAAACTCTCCTTCATGATTAAGCGTGTGCAGCTTGGATGGATCGAAGAATACACCGCTCTCTTTGTCTCTCACAAAGGCATCATCTTCCCAAGAGTCCCACAACCCTTTGGTTACCTGTAAATATTCCGCGGCAATGCGATAACGTTCCGGATGCGAAGGGTGACTGCTCTTGCTATAGTTCTTCGCTGTACCTTCCAGCGGAGAAGTCACGACGTTCCAGCCTGCACGGCCATCACTGATCTGATCGAGGGAACCGAACTGTCTGGCTACGGTGAACGGATCACTATAGGATGTCGAGAGGGTGCCTACCAGTCCAATATGTGAAGTAACGGCAGCCAAAGCGGAGAGGATACTGATTGGTTCGAAGCGATTGAGGAAATGCGGAATGGATTTCTCGGTAATATACAGACCGTCTGCGATAAAGACCAGATCGAACTTGCCTTCCTCCGCTTTCAGTGCCTGACGTTTGTAGAATCCAAAGTTAACGCTGGCATCCGACAGAACCTCCGGGTGTCTCCATGTGGTGTTGCTTCCTCCAACCCCATGAATAATGGCTCCAAATTTCAAACTGCGTTTCGCTGTCATATGCACTCCGCCTTCCTTGGATTAGAATCTTCAAAAGAATGATCAAGGGCCAACTGAACTGATTACGTATGCGAAATAACTTAAAAGTTAACTATTCCTATGAGTTTGGTTTGTTTTAATTCCACAAATCTTATCACTGCCCCGTAAAAGGGTCAACAGCGTGACTAATAGATTTTTTCTATATGAACATTGAAGATGTAAATAAGACCATTTACATCCCAAGAGAGCTATAACTTATTGAACGTTCCGGCTGCTGTACAAATGCGATCTTGCATCATGCAGCAACCGGAACGGCTTGCTCCAAAGGTATATATCAACTCCCGTTAGACTGCTGCCGCTTCGTCCGCTCGTGCCAGAAGTTCAGCCAGCTTCTCCAGATCAGGTTCCAGCAAGGCTTCAAACTTGCCGTCCCCTCCCACTTCAATGACAGGTACATGCCGAATGCCATATTTTGCTTCAAGCACATCACGCAGCACGTCATTGCCCTGCACTTCAATGTTCTCAAAAGGCTGGTTTCGCTCTGTCAGAAATGCTTTCACTTCCCCGCAGAAATGACAGCCTGTTTTGCTCCACAGCACGACTTTTTTGGTTGATGATGACATCGACATACCTCCTGATTAGTTTTAAGATCAAGATCTGTGCGATTGAATATGAACGCCCTAGACCTTTAATTCCCATCTGTTAAATAAGAATTATGGCTCTAAATGTACTCCTGTGCCCTTCCTGCGTCAATGGATCTGCTAATAGAATAAACCTATAACCAAATAGAAAGATTAAATTATAAATTTGAAAGATGGCTTATTTTACAGGAATGAATCGCACTGCTTCAGTAGTCTAGCTACCAACTCATATGTAATATTCGGATGCGGAATGAATCAGAGCGATTACACAGGGTACCGCTACATTTTCCATTCCGCATCATGCTGCTGATTCGCATAAACAGATCGCCTGACATTACAGATCGGGGTTCAAGAGCTGAGGTGGGGCGATAATGGGCCAGCCTTCTTCCATCGCATTCAGTTGGTCCGCAGACACGCTGATAATATGCCCAGAATGTACACCCCAACGTTCTGCCGCATAGACCGAAACAAATCTTCTCCGCTTGTCTCCGCTGATCTGATATCGAATCTCGGGTGCATCCACTGCGGCAACAATACTTCCTTCTGCCCAGCCATTGTGAGAACCATGAACCGCTGTCGTATGCACCTGTTGTGATTCCCTCGGCCATCCTTGCACGTCCCCCGCTGATATCAGTGCTTCTCCGGCAGGAATGGCGAGCAGGTCCGGTTTGGCAACCTGAACAGGAGATATTCCACGCGGTACAGGGATATTCAGCTTCCGCCGCCGACCGCCGGTTAAAGTATAGACATCTCCTTTGGCATCGGACAGGAACGAACCTTCCGGGTAGAAGTCATAACTGTGTCTGAACTGTAATGCTGGATCTTGGCTGCCCTGCGTTGAGATTCGCTGACGCGGATCCGTTGGGTTTGTATCACCCTCCTCTTGTTGACCGGATGGGGTACCAGAGGTTTGTTGTCTAGCCAAGCGGGAGGTTTCGGCAACCAGCGCATGGGGATCTCCCCACTTTTGGCTATAAAACTGCTCGTTATCCTTATTCACTACAGCAAAGTCTTGCTCACCCAAGGCTTTCATACTGACACTTCCGAAGTGGTGGATAAAAGCATCCCCGGCTACCGCAAGCTGGTATCCTGCCAGCTTCACCCGGATGATCCAGTCGTCATCTTCGAAATTGCCCACCGCGTACCCTTCGTCCAGATAACCTACCCGTTCCAGCAGCTCCCGTGAGAACAACCAGCAGAATCCGACCAGGCGATCGGTTATTCGATGTTTGTCTGCATCCGGACGATTATGTGTGACGGCAAAAGACCACATCTCTTCTACCTCACGGTACGGAACCTCAATCTGCTGATCCCCGCCAATATAGTTGGTCACCGGACCCACCACACCAATCTTCGAATCACTGGCAAGACAAGTCATCATGTTATCCAGCCAGCCCGGAGTAACGAGCGTATCGTTGTTCAGCACGATGATATGTCGTCCTCTCGCCATCATCAGTCCATGATTGACACCTCCTGCAAACCCCCGGTTCTTATCCAGGGCAGCCACCCTCACCATGCCGCCTTTGCGGAGCATCGCCTCGGCAGTTCCATCCTTTGAGGCATTATCCACGACAATGATTTCGTAGGGAGCAGGGGTATGCTTTTCGATACTGGACACACATTTCAGCACATACTCCCGCTGATTGTACGTGGGGATAATGATGCTAACTCCTTCAAAAACAAGACCAAACGAGTTCTGTCCCTGGCGGACACCTTCGTTGTATCCTCTGGTATACCCCTGTTTGTAGAGCCTGGCGCCTTTGGGTGTGCGCCTGCTTTTGCCTTTACGTCTGGATTTACGTATTGAGCGACGACCTGCTGCATGTAGGACTGCCATGTCAGATCGCGAGACATCGTGTTGTGTGGCACGCCGGGCCGCTTTTTTTTCGTTGCTTATGCTGCCATTCCTGTTGTTTTCACTGCGGCTGTTGTCACTGCGAGTGCTGATATTTGGAATGATGTTCAGATGACTGTGACCCTTTCGACGGACTACGTTTCGAGCCTTAACCTTGTTGCTGCGGCTATGACGTTCTTCCCCGCGCTGTTGATCGGGTGTGCTCATGTTGCTCCCTCCATTTCCACTTGTCCGTGAGGCCAACACGCACATAACCAGCCCCCGGACGTCCACTAGAGTTGAAGCTCTCCTGTTACCAGTTTGTCAGCCAAATGTCCAAAATCCAGAGCAACCTTGCCGAGCTCACCTGCAATTCGCCGACACAGAATGACCGCCGGAATTCCCGCCGCCACCAACGCGATATCAAAAGCATGTTCTGCGGTTTGCTGCATCACCCTCGGAATATCCATGACTCCTGCCACAGAACCAATGATGCCTGTGACATGAATCCCTCTGCTATGCAGCAGTGCCGCAAGCTCTGGTGCCTGGCTGCCTATGAGCAGAACCCGCCGTCCTTGCAGCAAGGGCAACACCAGACCGGACTGATGCAGACTGTAATTGATCGTGGAACTGGTCAATTTCAGCCGGGACCAGTCGATCCCGAAGTGGCGCAATACCGGGAATAACAGCCCCTGGAATGTCGGTGCCCGCGAGATCGGCACGCCAACCCAGTCGGCGGCCTGTATGGCTTCCGCAAGCATCGCGCGGATGTCGGGGGTTGAGCATGGCACCCCTGCATAGGGCAGAAACGGTGCCAGCTCCTGCACTTCCTGACCTGGCAGCACCGTATCGGCTGCCAGCGTGAGCAGTTCGCCATCTCCGAGGCGAACGACAGACAAGGGGCGCTGCGCATCCAGCGCCGCCGTGATGTGTCCAGCCATCTCATGCGGGCTGGACAGCCGGGCCAGGCTGGGCGCGTATTGGCGGAATCCCGCCGCGATCAGATCTGCCGCCGCCACGGCAGGCAGAATGTGATCCGGCGGGATGTGCTGCGCCACCAGCGCCTCCCCGCCGGCGAATACGCCGTCGCGGTAGCCCTCGGCGTAGCCGCCGGGCACAGCCTCCGCCTGCACTGCGTGCTCCGCGGGCGGAGGCGGCAAGCCCTTCGCGCTGCCCGCCTTCGCGCCGGCAGCGCCTCCCCGCCCTGCGGGGGCGACACCCTTCGGGTGTGTCGCCTGGCGCGGGGCGGGGCCAGCACCGCTGGCAGGCATCGCCTGTGGCGTGCTGGCTTGCGGTGCTGGCATGGGCGCACGGCGCATCGCCGTGCGCTGCTTGGCGCGGGCAGCGGCACGCCGGCCCCGCGCTGATGCCGGCCTGCGCCCAGCAGTGGCCCGGCGCAGGCCGGCTTTGCCTTTGCCGGTGCGGCTGGCTCTTGCTGCTCTGCCAACAGCACTGCCTGTGCTGCTGGCTTTCCTTGCAGCAGCCTTATGCGATGCGCCGGCAGATGTACCCGCTTTGGTCAGGGTACTCCGTTTCCCTGACTTCACACCTCTGACTCCAGCAGACCCTGTATCTGTTGCTGCCGGAGTGCCACTGCCCATAAATACGGCCGGGTGGATGCCCCGGGGCTTACCCGACACGGAGGCCTTAGCGGCCCCGGTGCGTGTCACTACTCTCACGCCATTCCCTCCTTTGGCATGCACGAGGATTGTCGCTGCGCAAAGCGCCGGAGCATCCTTCCAGCTCCGGCGCAGAGTGTTCTGCTCCCATGGGGCACCGCACAGCGGCAGCATCAGTCGCATATATTTTAGGGTAATTGTCCTTTCATACGGACAGCTGCTTCCTGGAGCGATTCAAATGTACCTGCATCACTCCAGTATTTCTGCAAAATGTCGTATTCCAGTCCGCCAGCAGACGCGTAGTGATTATTCACATCCGTAATTTCAAGTTCTCCGCGCGCAGACGGCGCAATGTTGCGAATCAGGTTAAATACATGATCATCATACATGTATATGCCCGTCACACAATAAGAGGTTTTCGGCTGGCTTGGCTTCTCCTCAATATACGAGATTCGCTCAGGATGCTTTGGATCAAAAACAGGCACCCCGTAACGTCGTGCATCATCCACCTCTTTGAGTAGAACTCGCGCTGTACCAGCAGGTTGCTGCATGTAACGGTCCACATAAGGCTTCAGATCATCGCTGAAGAGATTATCACCGAGAAGCACAACGAATTTTTCGCCAGGAAGAATAAAAGAAGTTGCCAGATCCAATGCTTCCGCAATCCCGCCTGCCTTTTCCTGAATGCGATAAGTCAACTTGACCCCATGATCTGCTCCGCCACCAAGATACTCTGTATATAACCCGGCGGAATGTTTGTTGATCACAATCAATAGTTCATCAATGCCTGCCTGGCGGAGCCTGTCGATGCCATACATAATCATCGGATGTTTACCGACTGGAAGCAGATGTTTGTTAATGAGCCGGGTCAGCGGATACAGTCTAGTTCCTGTTCCGCCGGCAAGAATTACACCTTTCATTCCACGTTCCCTCCTTCATCGGATATGTCCATATATTCAAGCGGATCGACATGCCATTTGTTCATAAAAATCGAACGATTACGCTCAAGCAGCTGTTTCCACGCTACCGGATCTGTCTTCTGGAAGCTGGCACTTCCCTGATGGTGCACGAGAACATCTCCACATACCAGCAGGCGGTATCCCTGCAATCTTGCTCTATAACAATAATCGTCATCCTCATAGTGTCCCGGAGAATATGCCTCGTCAAGCAGTCCAACCGATTCCACCACATCTCGTTTCATCAGCATGCACAGACCGACGATCCGGCGTACTTCCTTCCACCTTGAAGAATCCACAACATTATTGGAATTGGCCAACTCCTGAAAATGTTCCATATCCCGAAACTGTAGTTTAATCTGCTGGATGCCGCTTGCATAATTCGTAACAGGACCCGTGATCCCAATACTTGCGTCACTGTACAGAGCCGTTCGCAGGTTCTCCAGCCAACGGGGCGTGACCGTAACATCATTGTTCAACAGCAACAACTCATCCCCGCAAGCTGCACGAAGTCCAGCGTTACACGCTGCCGGAAACCCCCGATTGTCCGGGAACCTTACAAATCGAATTCGCTCCAGCGCACAATATTCAGCCGTTCCATCCGTCGAACCGTTATCTACCACGATAATTTCATATGACGCAGGATCGCCCGAGTATTGACGTATGGCATCGATGCAGGGCCTGATCAGATCCAGCCCATTGTAAGTTGGGATAATCATACTCGTCAGTGTCATTAGGCGTTCCTCCTGTAAGCGACTTCTACACGGGAGAGTGTATGTTCCTGGGCTGGATTCCAACCTGTACCCAGCAATGTAGCCAGTGCCTCCAGATGATCTCCGATGATCAATTTGGCGACATCATTCCCACTTCCCGTGTTACCAGGACGCAACCGATTGGAACGAATAACATCCACCTGACTTGGTGCCGAGACGTTCATTCCATGCTGAATAGCTAGACTTTGTGCCTTAGGTGGAACGGCCAGTGATGCTGGCTTCACGGTCTGAATCATACGACGAGACAATGCATGAGGCACGGCTGTCATGGAATTGGAACCAAGATCTGCCCTGCCTAATGTACGGTTCAGATATGCTTTGATCCGGCTTACCTCATCCTGGCCTGCAAACGCAGGCAGCAAAGACGTCAGATTATTCAACGCCACATCCTGTCCCCGATCAACCGCGAACAGAAAGGGTGCAAGCTGTTCAGCCGAGACGACCATATCTCCATCCACAAAAAGTACCGTCTCCGCGTCCGTCATCTTGGCTCCAAGTGCCCGGCCCACATCATGTCCTGCCCGATCCGGTTCATAGATTACTGTAAGTCCCGGCTGCCTTAGTACCTGCTTCAAACTGTCATCTGTCGTTCCATTCAGTACCACAATAATATCCGTCAGAGGCAACCGCTTTAGTTGCAATAACACCTGCCCCAGTGTGTGTTCTTCATTACAGGCACAGACAATGGCAGCAGCCGAATGACGAAGAGGTAGTGGCACGATCTGGAATGAATGTCCCGAGGCCTGAGCATAACCTTGCATAAATGCCTTACCTGCCTTCAGAGCTAGCTCGAAATTGCTTAGCTCCGCAACGTTCACCGCGTGTGCATTCCATACGAGACGTGCATGTTCTTCTGATACTGTGTTGTTTGCCTTTGCCTCGCTTCCTGCAACTTGCCCCGCTTTCCACATCAAGTGCAGATTTACTGGGCCAGACTTTGCTCGGCTTCTTCTTTTTTTTTGAATATCTACATGTTTCTTGTTCCTATGACGCTTGTTCATTACTGTTCTTCCTGCTGTCGTTGGTCTACTTGTTGTCCGCCTGCGGCGGACAACCCCTGAACGTCCCTTCATTTCCTCACCTCCAGCATGCTGCATCATCCGATGCGACATGCTTACCTCGCCAGGTTGCGAACACGTTGCAGATCGGTATAACCTCCGCGGGGACCGAGCGTATCCGTAATCCACTTAATCGCTGCCATATGATCATTCAGTACCACTTGACTTAGCAGATCAGGTCCGCTTCGCTTCTTGATTCGTACTGCATTCATTCTACCCACAGGTACGTGATGAACAGCGCGTACCCGAAGTCCTCCGATCACTGCCTTCGCTTGTGCGAGTGGCGGAACTTCCAGTGAGGATATCCCCATGACCTCAAGCCCTTTTCGGCTTATTGCATGTGGAATTGCTGTCATGGATGCCCCCCGGAGATCGGATCTTGCGAGTATGCTGTTCAACATGTGTTTGGCCTCCACTACCGGATGAACGGGATGATGAGTGACCGGCCCATGGTAGTCGTTAAGCGCCACATCCGTTCCCTTCAGCACAGCCTTCACGTAAGGTGCAAGGTGCTCTGCGGGAATTGCGATATCTGCATCAGTAAATAACAATACCTGACCGCGCGCCTCCGCTGCGCCTACTTTTCGTCCTCCATCATGCCCCAGTGCTTCGGCATACGTGAGCACTCGTGCTCCAGCCCGTTTGGCTGCGTTTGCCGTACCGTCTGTTGAACCATTCACAACGACAAGCACTTCAGCATCACGGCATATCCGCAGCGCTTCACGGACAACTGCACCAATCCTTTTCTCCTCATTCATAGCAGGGATAATGACCGAGAGCATCGGTCCCTGAGAAACATCTCTGTGTGAAGGAGCATCACTCATGCCATTTTCCGCTCCATTCTCTCCTCCATCCTTAGCCTGTAACATCAGCTGTTTGGATGGAATAACGAACGTATAGGCCTTTGTACCCTTTTTGTGTCCAGACTTCCATCTTCGTTTCTTCAGCACTGTTTTTCTTCGTGTCACATTGGATCGGGTTGCATAACGTGCTGTGGTACGGGTTTTGCGCAACAGTTTCACCTCCCGCATTCGATCATCGGCATGCCAAGGGAGTACACGTTATTCTATGTATTCGTGGAGCAGTGGAAACGGCGTTTGTCCTTGCACTAAGCAGGTTCTCCCTGTGAACACGAGGGTACAGGCCTTTCTTTTAGACAAAATACGTCAAAATATGTGAAAAACGCTACCTCTCCCCTACTTCAGACACAAATTTAACAAAAATCTAAAATTGTATCTTTTCCAAAGTTTTACATTGTGATAATATACGTTCCAAGCAGTTTTATTTACAAAAATAACCTTGTGGTGAACATAAGTTCCCCTATATTTTTTAAATCAATTTATTGACCTTAGGTTGATTAGATTATGACCTCATTCACAGAACTTGTTAAGCAGATACATTCTACTCTTGAGAGGAGTGATGCCGTTCAGAACACACTGCCTTTGTCATTTACGCAAACCCGGATTGAACACCCCAGTTTTCCGTGAACGTATCTTCTACCTGCGCAATTGGACAACCCCCGGCTTTCTGAAAGAGGAACACAATAGACGATTAAACCTTCGGGTTGAACTGAATAAACGGTTATCCTTTTGTTTGGTGTCGTGCTTAACACTTCCCGAGCTAAGGCCAAGCCGATTTTGTTCCAATCGTTTCTTGTCTCATTCCACGCTTCAGGTCTAGCCCCACGCTCCGCGCTGCCCAAGTTGCAGACGGAATTCCAACCGAGACTGGCATGAACATTTTCCAACCAAAAATAAGTTTAAGAATGGGAGAGTTTACTATGAAATTTGCCAAAGTTATGCCAACAATTCTTGGAGGAGCTCTTTTGCTCGCTTCCGTATCCTCTGCTACTGCAGCTCCAGTGTCTGATCAATCCATTCCACTTCAGGCCCCTTATGCCTCTGAGGAGGGTATTCCATTGAACAGTGGAACAGATGACACTATCTTTAATTATCTTGGACAGCAGGAACAATTTCTGAATTCCGATGTGAAATCCCAGCTCAAAATTGTCAAAAGAAACACAGATACATCTGGCGTAAGACACTTCCGCCTGAAACAGTATATTAAAGGTATCCCGGTTTATGGTGCAGAACAGACGGTCCACCTGGACAAAACCGGAGCCGTGAGCTCCGCACTTGGCGATCTTCCACCGATTGAAGAGCAGGCCATTCCGAATGATGGTGTAGCCGAGATCAGCGGAGAAGACGCGATCCGTATTGCAACCGAAGAAGCAACCTCCCGGATTGGAGAGCTTGGTGCCGCGGAAATCACACCTCAAGCTGAATTGAACATCTATCATCATGAAGAAGATGGTCAGACATATCTGGTTTACATTACGGAAGTAAACGTACTGGAACCTGCCCCTCTACGGACCAAATATTTCATTAACGCAGTGGATGGCAGTATCGTATCCCAGTTTGACCTCATTAACTTCGCTACTGGAACAGGTACAGGTGTACTCGGTGATACCAAAACCCTGACAACCACTCAATCCGGCAGCACCTTCCAACTGAAAGACACCACTCGCGGCAATGGCATCCAAACGTACACGGCGAACAATGGCTCCTCACTGCCTGGTAGCTTGCTCACGGATTCGGATAATGTATGGACCGATCGTGCAGGTGTAGATGCTCACGCTCATGCGGCTGCTACGTATGATTTCTACAAAAACAAATTCAACCGTAACGGTATTAATGGTAACGGATTGTTGATCAGATCAACCGTGCACTACGGTTCCAATTACAATAACGCCTTCTGGAACGGGGCACAGATTGTCTTTGGTGACGGAGATGGAACGATGTTCCGATCCCTGTCTGGTGATCTGGATGTTGTGGGCCATGAATTGACGCATGGTGTTATTGAATATACAGCCAATCTGGAATATCGCAATGAACCAGGTGCACTCAATGAAGCCTTTGCCGATATTTTCGGTAATACGATCCAAAGCAAAAACTGGCTGCTCGGTGATGATATCTACACACCTAACACTCCAGGAGATGCGCTGCGCTCCCTCTCCAACCCTACATTGTATGGTCAACCTGACAAATACAGCGATCGCTACACAGGCTCACAGGACAACGGCGGTGTCCATATCAACAGTGGTATCATCAATAAAGCCTATTTCCTTGCTGCTCAAGGCGGAACACATAATGGTGTGACTGTTACCGGAATCGGTCGGGATAAAGCGATCCAGATTTTCTACAGCACACTGGTGAACTACCTGACACCAACGTCCAAATTTGCCGCTGCCAAAACAGCTACCATTCAAGCAGCCAAAGATCTGTACGGAGCAACTTCCGCTGAAGCTACTGCTATTACCAAAGCGTATCAAGCTGTAGGCCTGTAAAATCTTATTTTATTGTAATTGAACTTATAATGTACTCATCCTAATGGTAACAAAACGTTCAGACACCCCTCACCGTCCGAACGGATTAAGCTGATATCAATCAAAAGCGGTGTCCCGGACAACTCTGGACACCGCTTTTGTCATTTGTTTATTACGGATACAATCCTGCACTATCCTTGCGAAGGTCCCGCAGCAATCCATGACAACAATCCGTACGTATGCTTGCAATCTGCCGTACGTGACACTTCAAGAACCGCTTCATCCTCACTCTGCGACAGCAGGGAAATCTGGAATCCCCGATCATTACTCATGCCCACAATCACATAATGTTCTGAAGCAAATGATTCTTCAAAAACAACAGTTACCTCTGTGCATACTTCACTCTCTGGCAGTACAAAAGCTTCCATCCCGAATTGTTGTACAACCGGTTGTTTGCTTACGCTGCGAACGGGCTGGAAGGCCAGATGTTTGGCTTGAACTGCCCCCGATTGCAGCTGGCTGCTGCCCACGGCATCATCACAGAGATGCTCCTGTTTAATCGATTGTTCACTTAACATAAACTCCGTAGTTCCAACGATCTCCTGTGACCGTTCAAGCTGTGGTTGCTGAGCCTGATCTCCCTGATCTTCCTGCACTGCCTGCTCAGTTGTGAACAAAGCTGCCGGTAGTTCGCCAAGCTGATCTGTTTGGGATACCAGCTCTTGTTGTTGCTCCAGACCAGCACCCGGTAATGCCTCGACGATTACCTGCTGTGATTGCTGTACACCTTCATTTTGTGGTTGAAGCAATCCCTCTTGTCTTTTGATAGCTGCCAGTTGCTCCAGCGTTTCTCCGCTGAACTGACGGATCGCATTCCATATCTCTTCGCTCAGATGCGCTGGACCTACAATCCCCGCATTCAAATGATTAGAGGTAATACTCTGCTCACTCAGTTTGCTGCCGTTCACGCTGCCATCGGCCAATTTGGCACTGGTGACAGACCCATTTTGTAGATGAACCCCGCTTACTGCTTCCTCTTCCAGATGAGTTGTGCGAATACTGCGTTCTTGAATATGATCAGCAAGAATGGTTCCATCCTGAATATGACGAGTTTGCACACTTTTGTCTGCTATGTGGATAGCCGATACCGCACCTTCAAGCAATTTATTACCGTTTACACTGCCGTCAGCCATTTTGGCACTTGTTATGGAACCATTGTGCAGATGAATCGAACTTACCGATTCCGCTTTGAGGTGGGATATCCCAATGCTTCGCTCTTGAATATGGTCAGCATGTATGGCTCTCTCTTGGATATGACGGGATTGCACACTTCCATTGGCAATATGGACATCCGACACCGCATCTTCAAGCAGTTTGCTGCTGCTCACACTGCCATCGGCCAGTTTGGCACTTGTTACAGACCCATTTTGCAGATGAACCGCACTTATTGCTTCCTCCTCCAGATGGGACGTACCAATGCTATGCTCCTGAATATGATCAGCAAGGATCGCTCCTGCCTGGATATGACGAGTTTGCACACTTTCCGACGCGATATGGCTCCCCAATACAGTATCTTCGAGCAATTTGCTGCCGCTAATGCTACTGTCAGCCAATTTGGCACTTGTGACGGACCCATTTTGCAGATGAACCGCACTTACGGCTTCCTCTTCCAGATGGGCTGTGCCTATGCTTCGCTCCTGTATATGACCAGCATGAATAGCTCCTGCCTGAATATGCCCGGATTGCACACTTTCCGATGCGATATGAATCCCGGATACCGTACCTTCGAGTAACTTGCTGCCAGTTATACTGCCATCCGCCAGTTTGGCACTCGTTACAGATCCATTTTGCAAATGAATGGCACTTACCGACTCCTCTTCCAAATGTGCTGTGCCGATGCTCCGCTCTTGAATATGATCAGCATGAATGGCTCCTGCCTGAATCTTACGGGATTGCACACTATCGTCTGCAATGTGGATATCTGATACTGCTCCTTCAAGCAACTTGCTGCCGGTTACACTGCCGTCGGCCAACTTGGTACTTGTTACAGATCCATTTTGCAGATGAATGGCACTTACTGCTTCCTGTTCCAAGTGAAGCATGCCAATGCTGTGCTCCTGAATATGGTCAGCAAGGATTACTCCTGCCTGGATATGGCGGGATTGCACACTTTCAGAGGCGATATGGATTCCCGACACCGCATCTTCGATCAACTTGCTGCCGGTTACACTGCCGTCGGCCAGTTTGGCACTGATGACAGACCCATTTTGCAGGTGAATCGCACTTACTGCTTCCTCCTCCAGATGGGTTGTGCCGATGCTCCGCTCCTGAATATGGTCAGCATGAATGGCCCCTGCCTGAATATGCCCGGTTTGCACACTTTCGGACGCAATATGAATCCCCGATACGGTTCCTTCAAGCAATTTGCTGCCATTGATACTGCCATCCGCCAGTTTGGCACTTGTTACAGATCCATTTTGCAAATGAACCGCACTTACAGACTCCTCATCCAGATGAACTGAGCCAATACTGCACTCTTGAATATGATCAGCAAGGATTGCGCCTTCTTGGATATGACGGGTTTGCACACTTTCATTGGCAAGGTGAGTATCCGATACGGTTCCTGCAGCTAATTTGCTGCCATCCACACTACCAGTCGCTAGTTTGGAGCGTGTCACAGATTCATCCTGCAAAATAATCGTACTTACCGCTTCTTCTTCCAGATGAGACGTTCCGATGCTGCGTTCATGAATATGATGAGGAAGAATTTCACCATCTTGAATATGACGGGAATGCACAGCTCCTTGCTGCAGATGAACAGCACTTGTTGACTCTGCCTGAAGATGCAAACCACTGATCAAACCTGGCTGAAGGTGAGCCGCTGTAATGGATAAAGGTGCCAGATGGTCTGTTTCGACAGATCCAGGTGCCAAGTGATGCGATGTGACCACCTGTTCAGCAATATGCTCCTCATGAATGATGTCTGGCTTCAGATGCTGTGAGCTCACTACTTGAGTCCCCAAATGGTCAGATTTCACGCTGCCTTCAGCCAGATGGACGGATTGTACAACGGATGGCTGCAAGTGCTCGCTACCTACAGCAGCCTGTTGCAGTTCTGTCCCGGATACCGAGTCTGCTGTCAAATGGTCCGCACTTATGGAGCCATGCCGAAGTTTGTTGCCGGTAATACTGCCATCAGCGAATAACTCGGGCGAGCGTATTTCTTCCGACAAATGTTCCAGGGAAACGGCATGCTGCTTCAGGTGATATCCGCGAATGGTTCCTGCTGGAATATGTTTGGCGTTAATACTCTCTGCCATAATCTTGGAAGAAGTCACGCTGCCGTCTGCCAGTTTAGCTGATGTGACAGCAAAATCCGCCAGTTTATCTGTTGCAACACTCTCTGGTGAAAGCTTGGGGGAGGTAACCGCATGATCTGTTAGATGAGGCGGAAAAATGGACCCGCCAGCCAGCTGGGCTGAAGTTACACTATCAATAGCCAGTTTGTCTGTGGTGACCGCAGCCCGTGCAATCGCATCCGTTTCAACACTACCCGGCTGAAGATGAGGTACACCTACGGCATGTTCTGTCAAGTGTTCCGATTTCACTGCATAAGGTCTCAGGGCCTCGGAACCCACGCTGCCTGGAGCCAGATGTGTCCCTGTGACTCCACCACTCGCAAGATGCGAGGATATAACACTTCCCGGGGCAAGCGCTCTGCTACTCACCGATGCCGTTCCAAGCTTTTCTGTTGTCACACTTCCATCCGCGAGTTTAACGTCTGTAACGGCAGCATCCTGCAATTCATACGTACCCACGGCCGACTCTGCAAGATGCCGCTCACACACCACGTCGTCTGCAAGAGCGTCTCCGGACACACTTCCGGCAGATAGATGAGCTGCCTCGATGCTTCCACTTGCAATGTGAATAGAGTGAATTGCGGAATTGTCCACATGTACCGGCGTAATTCCCCGATTTGCAATGTGTTCCGCACGAATGGACCCTTTGGCAAGATGTTTACCCTGTACGGCTTCATCCGCAATTTTGGAAGAAATGACGCTCTGATCAGAGATCTTGGATGCCGTAATGGACTGCTCCAGCAATTTTGCTGTTCCGACAGACTGGTCTGCCAGTTTGCTACTGGTTACTGCACCTTCTGTCAAATGCTCACTGCCCACTTCTCCATTGCCAATCTGCTCCTTGCCAACGGAATGAGCTCGAATCTGGCTTGAACCGATTGAACCGTCCAGTAGATGTCTTCCACTTAATGAACCCTCAGCTAAATGTCTTGTTTGTATGGATCCATCCTCTATCTGGTCACTTCCAATACTTCCATTTAATAGTTGTGAACGACCGACAGACCCTTCTGCCAGATGTGTCTGTTTAACAGCACCTGCCTGAATATGGTGAGACTCGATGGAGTGTTCTTCGATTTTGCTGCCTGTGACAGCAGCTTCACGAATTTTGGTTGTAGTCACTGCATCGTCAGCCAGTTTGGAGGTATTCACAGCTCCTCCCGTGAGATGCCTTGTATCCACCCCGCTAATCGCGATCTTGTCTCCAGTTACGGCATGATTCTTGATTAATTCTTCCGTTACCAGCATGCGGCTGAGATGTCTTGTGCTGATGGAGCCGTCGGCAATTTTGGCCGAATCGATGGCCTGGTTGCCAAGCTTCTGAGAAGTAATACTGCCATCTCTGATTTTCTCGCCTGCAATAGAAGCATTTCGTATTTTGTGACCAGACACAGAACCGTCAATCAGGTGCTCCTCAGATACAGACGCTTCCGCAAGTTTTGCTGAAACAATGGCCCCGTCTGCAATGTGAATGCTGGTCACCGCATAATCCTGCAATGCTTCACTGCCGACCGCATCCGGTTTCAGCTTGGAGGCATCTACAGAGAAAGGAGCCAACTTGCTCTCCGTAACAGCAAATTCACTCAAGTCGTCCGTGTAGATGTAATGTCCGGTATGACCCGGCATCTGGTTCTGGTTCAGGATCTGCAGCCGGTCCTTGTTTGTTGTTTCTTGTTTGATGATACCCACCTCTTCTTCCAGAACAAGCGGAGCCACACTGCTAACCTGAATCTGCTTATCCGAGCTGTCTTCTGTCTCGATTTCCTTGCTATCAGACTCTACGGGTTCCGGCTTGATTTCGGCTTCGATCTCCAACTCTTCCAGCTCATTTGTTGAAGAAGGTAGCTCCATTGAGTCGAATAGGAATTCTTCCGACTCCTGAACAGCTCTCGAATCCCTTTTATTCGTATTCAAACGTTCTTCCCTATTCACAGTGAAACCTGAGTTCATCTTGTCTGCCCGGCGATCAGTCAGTTCCAATTCCTTGTATTTCGGGCTCACATGCCGCAGTTTCGGCGTCGGAACCTTCTTTTTTCCATTTTTACTCATGCAGCTTGCTCCTTCCTCTAACGTTCGTCTCCGGCATCATATGCTTCCATATGGGCATCTGCCACTTCATTTATGACTTTTGCGGATTCCAGAGCACGAATGTACAGGCGTCAAGACAGGAAGGTTCGATGATCTTCGTGGAAATAGGCGTGTCAGGGCTGCAGAGGAAAGGCGGCTGTCCACGCCCCCGTTCCAGTCATGTCATAGGATATTATATCTAGGTCGTGTCTGAAAACTCGCTGAAGTGCATCTTTCACCGTCTTTTCGCCCCCTGCTGTGTCACTTTCCCTAGCCGTGCCCCGGCACGCCTGCGGAAAACTTCCTTGCTTGGAACGAAGATTCGGCAAAACCTGCTTCCTTCAGAGTTTTAGACACGCCCTGAGCAAGCACTAGTGCTTGGCGATGCATCTTACACACCGGTCTGCGTTATCGCGATGTCTGAGCCATGCGGTGACAGGCCGGCATTCCATGAATGGACGATCCATGGTCGCGATAACATCGAAGGAGGAACGGTCATGCTCCAAGAAACGATCGGCATTATGTTCGATTCACGCATGTACCGGGGGATACCGGCCGGAAGGACCGGTCAGGAATCACTCGCGAATTATGAACAGGCAGCGGCCAGTTATGGATTAACTCCCTGCTTTTTGCGGCTGGAAGATATCGATTCCGATCAAAAAACATGTCTTGCCTATGTTAAAAAAGAAGGCAGATATGTTCGCGAGCGCATGCCACTGCCCTCCGTCATTCATAACCGCTCACTCCAGCTTCGCCGGACGGAACAGCATCAGATCACCAAGCTGATGTTGCAGGGTATTCAGGTATTCAACGTTCGCAACCGGTACCGTAAAGATCACATTCATGACATGCTTCATCAGGACCTCGCCTTGCGAGAACACCTGCCCCGTGCAGTCAAAGCTACGCCAGAGTCTCTGGCGTATATGATGGAACAATATGATGACCTCGTCATCAAACCATGCAGCGGTAGCATCGGTCATGGGATTATGCGAGTCTTTGAGCGAGATGGACAGTGGAAACTAACCTGTGAGACGAAGGCTGCACGCAAAGGGTGGGCTACCTTCCGGTTGAGCAAAGGACAGCTTCCTTCCGCCACCCTAAGGCGGATCTTTCGCCATGCCTACCTCATTGAAGAGCGTATCCCACTGGTACGTTATGAGGGCAGGCCGGTAGATTTGCGGGTATCTGTACAACGGGGCAGCGATGGTCTTTGGGGAATAACAGGCATGTTTGCCAAAGCGGCTCCTGCCCATACGTTTGTCAGCAATATCGCCCAGGGCGGTAAAGTCATGAAGCTCGCAGAGGCTCTTGGATTAGGAGAATCTGGCTTCGACCTGGCTCGACTGGAATACAGAATCGGACTCGTTGCACTTCGAATTGCTCAGAACCTGTCGGCCAGTCTGCCACATCTGGCTGATCTGGGTCTTGATCTCGGGATAACGCGCAGCGGCCAGATCTATTTTATTGAATGCAATGGACGGGATCAGCGTTACGGTTTTCGCAAGGCGGGAATGTCGGAACACTGGAAGGCAACGTACAGCAAACCGATGGCTTATGGGCGTCTGCTGCTGGAACAGAATTCGAGAATTCCGAGACAACCGCAGACATACGATAGGAGACTATATTGATTTCGTGTGCATTCTGTGTCAATATTATGCAGAACGGCCGGTCTTGCCGGCCTTGAAGTTCGCATTAACCCTAAGGGGGATATTCATGGCAAAAACGCTGTTGCGATTAATGACCGAGCTTTCTTCGCGCAAATGGATCTCCCGGACTGTGGGAGCCTTCTCCAAAAGCCGGGGAAGTAAGGCATTTATCCCTTATTTTGTCCGGACCTACGACATCCCTGTTCAGGAGGCCGAGAAAGACTGGAAGGAATACCGTTCACTGAACGATTTCTTTACCCGCAAATTAAAGCCGGGCATGCGCCCGTTGGAACTTTCAGAGCATGCACTGATCAGCCCGGTAGATGCCAAGATTACGGCAGCTGGTCCAATATCTGCAGGGACACTCCTGAATGTTAAGGGACAAAATTATACACTTGCTGAATTATTAAACCATTCTCCCCATCTGGAGAAGTACAAGCACGGGTACGGGTTCGTCCTCTATCTCAGCCCTCGCGACTATCACCGCATTCATGCACCTGTCAGCGGCCGCAAAATAGAGAGCGAACACATCAAAGGCAAAGTTTATCCCGTGAATGACTTTGGCCTGACCCATATGAGATCCGTGCTTAGTCGAAACGAACGACTCATTACGTATATCGCACATGATTACGGTGAAGTGGCGGTTGTCAAAGTAGGTGCGATGAACGTGAGTAGCATACAATATGCTGATACGGACATAAGTACCTGGGCACAAGGCGATGATCTGGCCTATTTTGAATTCGGTTCCACCGTTGTTCTGCTGACGCAGAGTGGCACATTCGAACCAAACCCGGGCTTACAGCCAGGCGATTCGGTCAAAATGGGTGCATTGCTTGGTCGTTTGAAACCGAAGAACTAATGAGTCCATACGCAAATAAAGAGGATGGCGCAGCACCTGTAACCAGGTATTGCGCCATCCTCTTTATGAATTCATATTCATCCATATATACATGCAATACGAAGCTTCGCTCCGTCGTTATTGGTCTGCTGAGTTCTCCTCAAAACCACACATCTTGCAAGTCCTCTGCCGGTTTGAAGCGACGCAGACGGTTCCGGAAAATATTGCATCCCTTCGTAGAGCATCCCCGGTTGCGGACCCGACGTTTTCCGTTCATCACAAGTTCCCCCTTTTGGTCATCTGGAATGCTAGATAATTACCCTTGCGTTCCAGACTTGAAACGGTGTCCTGTTTTTCTCATCAGAATTTTAACGAATCTCGGACGGGCTTTTGCCGGTATACTGCTTGAATTGACGACTGAAGAAGAAAATATCCCGGTAGCCCAGAGCATCCGCCACTTCGGTCACATTCATGCCGGTATGCACCAGCAGATGTTCCGCCCGTTCAATACGCATGCGGATAATATAAGATTGCACCGATGATCCCACCAGTTCCTTGAACTTGATCGAGAAGTATCGGGGCGATAAGCCAGCCCGCGCAGCCAGATCTTCCACCCGATGCGTAATCCCCGGATGCTGACGCACATAATTGGCGACCTCCTGGATCACATCGGACAACTGGTTACTTACCTTTTTCTCCACAGGTTCTTCCGTATCGGCACGCAGCAGATGAATCATCAATTGTTTCAGAATCAATCGGCTCTCTTCATCACGTCCGTACACATCCGATAAGAACAGTCTTACATAACGTGCCAGCAAATGCTCAAACTCCACCGTTTCCTGTACCTCGCGATAGGACTGGGGAACGTCAGCAACAGGCACGTCCACATCAAAGTGAATATACGTAAGTACCAACGGTTTTTGCTTATTATGTGTTGCAGTAGGATGATCTCCTGGCCTGAACAAAAAACAACTCCCCTTGCCAACTTCATACGACTGGTCATTCAATACAAGCGTTCCTTCACCACTCCATACATAAAATAAATCATAGTTTTGCATCGGTTTTTCCCGTTTCTGCCACTTCCAGCCCGGTTCACAGACAATTTTGGCGACAGCGGGCAAAATAACAAATGATGACGGCGATGCCTGCAGCATGTCGCCACTCCCCCTTGATAGTTAATCTCTCTGCATATGGCATCATTCTGATCTGAATCTCACTTCTTCAATCCAGGCCATATGTATTTCAGTATCTTGCATGATTAAATACAACTTGCTCATATATAATCTCTGCCCCTACAGGAGCGAAATGTCTTATCCCATTATACAGCGGAATTCACCGAAACGAAAATGTGCACTTCTCCCAGGCTAGCCGCATTCGCCGGATTCCCTCTGTCATCTCTTCTTTCTCCAGATGTGCAAAAGCAAAACAGGCCGCCGGATGACCTGAAGTCAGCCGATATCGCTCTGCATCACGGAACAGTATGCCATCCTCCTGAGCAAGCTTTTTAAATCGCTGATAACTGTCCACATCGCCATTCCAGGTAGCGTAGATATGCAGTCCTGCATCACCAAGCTGCATCGTGAATGCCTCCGGCAACTGTAGTTCCATCTCTCGGACAAAAAAATCATGCCGTTCCCCATATAACCGGGTTAACCGTCGTAAGTGCCTCAGGTAACCTCCTCTGGTCATAAATTTTGCCAGTGCGCGCTGCTCTAACAGCGCCGGAGGTACCGGTTCATACAACGCCTTGGCGGCAAGCAGAGGTTCTACCAGACCAGGTGGCAGTACGGCGTAGCCAAGTCGAAACGAAGCAACCATCGTTTGTGAGAATGAACCAACATAGATGACGCGCTGTTCACGATCAAGCACTTTGAGGGGTTCAATAGGCCTTCCACCCCATCGGAATTCACTGTCATAATCATCTTCAATGATGACCGCATTCCGCTTCGTGGCCCAAGCAAGCAAGGCACGTCTTCTGTCCAATCCCAGCACGGCCCCTGTTGGAAACTGCCGGGTAGGGGTGACAAATAACGTCTGTGCCTCCCAAGGCTGAGGAATAATGCCTGCGGCATCCACCTCTGCCGGGATGATATGCCCACCACAGGACTTGACGGCATGGGCGATGCCTGGATAACCCGGATTCTCCAATACAACTGCTGTATTCTCCGTAATCAGCAGTTGAGATAGCAGGGTGATGCCTTGCATTGAACCACTGAACAATACAATCTGAGAGGGTTCAGCCTGGATACCACGTGTCCATCTGAGATGGGAGGCGATGGCCTCACGCAGCTCCGGATCACCGGCTACACCGCTTGATTCTCGCCAACCACTGCGATGAACCGCAGCGAGTGCACTCTTCCACTCCCCTAACGGGAAATGTTCTGCAGGCATGCGCTGCATTTGAAAATTAATGACGGACGGCTTCGGTGAAGACATCTGAGTCCGCAGGATTTCATGTTGCGTATTCAACCTCTGTACTCGTTCGCCCCAGGGAGACAACTTGAGAACGGCTTCCTGTTTTTCATTTTCCTGAGTGGATAATGTTTCGGTGACAAATGTACCTCTTCCCCGATGTGCATGGACATAACCATCCGCAAGCAGCATGTCGTATACCTGAGCTACCGAACCACGTGACATCTCATATTGCCTTGCCAACTCACGGGTGGAAGGAAGCCGCGTGCCTCCCACCAATGTGCCTGCATGAATGGCATCACGTAACGCATGGTACAGTGCCTCATACTTGTATCGATGCTGAAGTTCATAGGTATCCATCGGCAGCCACAATTCCATCATGCACCTCTCTTCATTTGTCTTCATCTGTGATCCCTGACTAATTGGCCTACTAAAGTGAATGTAAATTGGATCTATTTCATTGTCAATGTATGAACTATGGTTATCCATAAGATATGGCGTTCTATTACACATTCAATGATGGGGGATTACACATGAGACGGAAAGAATTCACAGTAGATGAAGAACAGGAAATTACCGCATTTCTGGATCAGTGCTCCTTCGGGTTTCTGGGAACGGTCAGCCCGGACGGACAACCACGGGTTACACCGCTGAATTTTGTATATATGGACGGTTGCTTTTACTTCCACGGCAGTCTGGCTGGTGAGAAGATGAAACAGATCAAACAGGATTCGTCGGTCAGTTTCACAGTAGCTGAAGAGTTCTCCCTGATTCCATCCTATTTCAGTGATCCTGAGCTGGCTTGTCCGGCAACTTCTTTCTTCAAAAGTGTCATGGCCTTTGGTCAGGCTGAACCGGTTAAAGATCTGGACATCAAAGGTAAGGTACTGCAACGATTTATGGAAAAACTCCAGCCGCAAGGCGGATATGTACCCATTGACGCTACTGACTCGCGTTACACAGGAAACCTCAAAGCTGTAGCCGTAGTCCGAATTAGTCCTGAACGGATCAGCGCCAAGTTTAAATTTGGACAAAACCTCTCGAGTGAACGATTCGATCATATCAGTGGTGAACTGGAACAGCGCAATGAAGGAAGAGATGCCGAAACTGCTGAAATGATGCGGAAATACTGTCCATTTCATCAGCAATAAGTTTCATTTCTTGAGGATTACTCCAAGGTCGAATACAACGATAACCCACCCGAAAACCCTCTGCAACAACGCGGTAAAGTGATATAACTGTCATATTGCGTAATTTCCGTGACGGGGGCATGTCAAGGTGATATAATGTTAGGCAGTTGAATCACAAAGACTTGGAAGGATGAAAAGAATGAATCCACTGGCTGAACAGTTGAACGAAAGTATTCAGACAGGCAGCAGTCACGTCTACTCCATGCTGTCACAGCTTGGCAAAGAAATTTATTTTCCTAAAGAGGGGATTTTGAGTCAATCTGCTGAAGCAGCAAGCTTGGCCAAGACCCATAATGCCACGATTGGTATCGCCCTGGAGGGTGGTGTGCCGATGCATCTTCAGGTTATTCAGGAGAAGCTGTCTGCATTCCAACCAAAGGATCTGTATCCTTACGCTCCACCTGCAGGCAAACCTGAATTGCGGACCGTTTGGAGAGACAAGATGCTGAAGGAAACACCTTCTCTGGAAGGCAAAACGTTTGGCAATCCAATTGTAACCAATGCATTAACCCATGGACTAAGTATCGTAGCCGACCTGTTCGCCGATGAAGGGGACGCTGTCATATATCCGGATAAAAACTGGGAAAATTACGAGCTGACCTTCGGAATTCGTCGTCATGGCCAGTTGGTTCATTATCCCCTGTTCGATGATCAGTTGAACTTCAACAGTGAGGGTCTGCTTCAGGCTTTGCTTGATCAAAAGGACAAAGGTAAAGCGATCGTTCTGCTCAACTTCCCGAATAACCCAACAGGTTATACGCCTGGAGCCGAAGAAGCAGATGCCATTGTGAACACGATTCTTCAGGCAGCTGAAGCCGGCGTTAACGTGGTTGCTGTAACAGATGATGCGTACTTTGGACTGTTCTTCGAAGATTCCATTCATGAATCCCTGTTTGGCAAACTTGCCAACATTCATCCACGTGTGTTGACTGTAAAAGTGGATGGTGCAACCAAGGAGGAGTTTGTATGGGGCTTCCGCGTTGGATTCATTACGTATGCTCATGAAGATGCAGCCGTTCTGCATGCATTGGAACAAAAAACACTTGGTATTATCCGGGCAACGATCTCCAGTGGCCCGCATCCTTCCCAGACTTTTGTGCTGGATGCGCTCAAAGCACCGGAGTTTGAAGCACAGAAACAGGAGAAGTTCGAGATTATGAAAGGCCGCGCCAATAAGGTAAAAGCCATTCTCGATAGCGGCAAGTATGGAGATGCATGGGACTATTATCCGTTCAACTCCGGTTACTTCATGTGCCTGAAGCTGAAAGAAGTTGGCGCTGAAGAACTTCGAAGCCATTTGCTGCACAAATATGGTGTGGGTACAATCGCGCTGGGTGAATCGGATCTTCGAATCGCCTTCTCCTGTATTGAAGAATCCGGGTTGGAAGATCTGTATGAAACCATCTATCGTGGAGTTCAGGATCTGCGGACGACTTAGTTAACACAGACCTGTACCCTGAATGTTATAAGAACCCTTTGTATAACGGCGACGCTTCATGTCACTGAATATACGAAGGGTTCTTTTGTGTTTTATCAGCCCAAAAGCTTTAATTTCTGGCTTTACCGGGCATCGGCCCAATCAGCCTACCCCCATGGCACATAATATACGATGTACGCAAGGGCGTGCCAAACAACCACTTGAAAGGGGAATGACCATGTCTGGAGTTGAAGATACAAGAGGCGGTTATGGATGCGGCGGTTACGGCGGAGGATTTACAAACACAGGTGCCATTCTCGTTCTGTTCATCTTGCTCGTGATTATCACTAAATCGTTCCTCTGTTAGTACCAATACACACTTACGCGAGAACCAAGTGATCTGATTGCATGATTCCATTACAGCACAAAGAAGGGTATACCGGGACACAGCCCGGAATACCCTTCTTTTGTTATCTTTTGTACCTCTCACTGATGAGCCCAATGTAATAATCCGAGTTGGTCAGGTGTCCGATCGTTTACTCGTCCTCTTCTTCCTTCAACCACTTGTTACCTTGCGAACGCCGCATGATCACAATCACCAGTATACCCAAAATAAGTGCTACTCCGGTGACAGTCAGTCCGCTTGCTCCGGCAGCCAGCATAGGCAGCCACATGAGTAACGCAGCCAGTGCATGTAGATGGAATATGAATCCCAACACCTGAGAACGACGACTCTCACCCGAGATTGGATAGATCATAATCCAGAACGATTCACTATGACTGCGACGCAGCGCACCTAACTGAACACCTGCAAGCAACAGGAAGAACAGATACACCCCGACACCAAAGTAGCTGCCTGCTGTCCACCAGGATAGTAACATGCCCAGTACAATTAAGCGTAACACGATTGAAAACACTTCGGTTCGAATAAACGTTTTGGTTATCAAGTAACGGTAAGCTTTCCCTGCATTCCAGGGAAGACCGCTCCCCAATTTGCTAAGCCAGCGACGCGAACTTACTTTCTGTCCGGATGAAGGTACATCCACAAACCAGCCAAGCGTACGCATAACCCTGCCAGCCTGACCCTGCTCTACCTGGATCAGTCGTTCCCACGCTACCCGATGTTTCACCGGTATACGCAAGGCGACGATGTAGACAACAGCCAGCAACAGCAGGAACCAGACGCTGCGCTGCGGTGGCTGCCACAGCCATGCGCCAACCGCCAGCACTGCCAGAGCCCATCGCAAGAGACGATATCCTCTTGCCGCACCGACCTGAACCATTCTTAGCTCTTGCCACGCTCCATAACTGGACAACCCTTTCCACAGCAACAGGAATACGATGAACCAGCCAAATGGCCGTGCATCCAGATCTGCTCTGACATAGAGCGGCCACAGTGTAACAAATACAAGCAGCAAGCCCAGAGTTTTATAGATGATGCCCCGGGCAAAGCTGTTCTTCAAATACTCCTGCATCCGGTATTCCTGTGGTCGCAGGAACACAATATCTGCCGGAAGCAGATATGTACGATAACTGCTAAACAGCACTAGTGGTGCCAGCAGCAGCAATGCAACCCAGCGAATCGGAAATTCCGCCGGAATGTTCTGGACAAACGATGTATACCAGGCGGAGAACGCAATGACGAGAAATAAAAAAACCATAGCTACACCGCTCTGGATCACATAACCCAGATAAGGAAGAATTCCGTTCCAGAATCCTGTGCGTCTTTGCTTCCATAGCTGCTTGAGATCCATGCTCAATCCCTGCCTTGTACGAGGGAATAGAACATGTGCTCCAGCGTGGCATCCGATTCCCCGAATTGGGAGCGCAGTTCATTCAGCGTACCTTGAGCAATAACCTGCCCACGGTGCAGAACGATAAAACGGTCACAGTAATTTTCAATCGTGGACAGAATGTGTGAACTGAGCAGGATGGATGATCCTGAAGCTTTCATCTCCAGCATAAAATCAAGCAAAGAGCGAATACCCAGCGGGTCCAATCCCAGGAAAGGCTCATCAATGATGTACAGTGGTGGTCCGGCCACAAAAGCACACATAATCATGACCTTTTGCCGCATCCCCTTAGACAGGTGGGTCGACAGACTTGTACTTTTCTCATTCATACGGAACAGTTCCAACAGTTTCTCCGTACGTTGTTTGAAATCAGCCTCCGACACATTGTACGCTCTTGCCGTAAACTCCAGGTGCTCCATCACCGTCATCTCATCATACAGTTCAGGTGATTCCGGTACAAATGCCATAGCCGATTGGTAGATCTGCGCATCCTCGTCCCGCTTCTTGCCCATCACTCGCACTTCGCCCTGTTGAGGGGTCATCAAGCCGAGGATATGTTTCATGGTTGTGCTTTTGCCAGCACCGTTTAAGCCGATTAGTCCGACCATCTCTCCACGTCCAACTTCCAGATCGATGCCGTGAAGGACGGGCCGTTTGGCACTATAACCTCCGCTTAACCCGCTGATTTGCAGAACAGGCGATTGAACGTTTTCCATCTATCCCTGCACCCCTTTCGTCAGATTCTATTCTTCGGAGCGTGGCGTTTTATCTTTACTCCACTTGGGTGCTCCTTTGTTTTTACGATCCTGGTCGCGCTCCGTGCGGCCTGTATTACCCGTTGGTTTGCTACCTGCTGGACGCGAATTGGAGATTGTAGCTCGGGTTCCCCCATTACGATTGCCCTGACCTGGTTTGCGATCTCTGGATTGTCCTGGTTTTCTGGAGAACGAATGTCCCTCAGGCCGCGTGTCCGGACGCGGGTCAGCCTCCAGTACTTTACCGCCAAAGAGTACACGTTCTGACAGTTCGATTCCAAGTTCGCGTGCGAATTTACGCATAATAAAGATCTGTGTTTCATCCACAATGGACAAAACGATACCCGAGCGTCCCATCCGGCCTGTACGACCTGCACGGTGAACATAGTGCTCCGAGTCAAAGGCAGGGTCATAGTTAATGACCATTGGCAAACCTTCGATATCCAGTCCTCTGGCAGCCACTTCGCTGGCAATCAGCAACTGAAGTTTGCCATTACGGAAGGCAGACAATACGTTACTGCGGGTCACTTTGTCAGCATCTCCATACAGCGCAGCAGCGGACAAGCCCAGATGATTCATTTTTGCTTCAACTTCACCAATATCTTCGGTTGCATTCACAAATACGATTGCCCGATCCGGATTGTACTGTCTAACCAGACGACGCAGCATGTCAATTTTGTTACGGTTTTCTTCTACAAAATAATAATGCTCAAGGCCCGCAGCCGTAGCTCGATCCGGTTCAATTCCGATCTGCACAGGCTCTTTCATCTCACGCTTTGCGAGTCCAGCTGTATGCTCATCAATGGTTGCTGACAGGAAGATCAGCTGACGGTCCCGCAATGCGCTCTTAAGTACAAAGTTCACGTCACTTACGCCGCCAAGTTGGAACACTTGGTCTGCTTCATCGATAACAATCGTAGAGACGTTGTGCATTTTCAGTTTTTTGAGTGTAATCAATTCCTTCAGTCGTCCCGGTGTACCCACAACCAATTGTGGATGCTCACGCAACTTCTCGATCTGACGTTTAGCCGCTGCGCCTCCAATTAGACCCAATACGCCAATCTTACGTTCTTCCGCATAACGCTGCGCTTCACGTACAATTTGCATCGCCAGCTCTTGCGTAGGTGCAATAATGAGTTTCTGCGTACCTTTGATATCCATTTTGATGGATTGTAACAGTGGCAGCAGATATGCCAGCGTTTTTCCTGTTCCCGTCTGGGATTTGGATACGACATCTCGGCCTTCCAAAATAACCGGGATCGTCTGAGCCTGTACAGGTGAAGGTTCGTTAATGCCATGTTTCGCCAAAACGGCCTCCAGATCCTGTTCCACGCCAATTGAAGCAAATGTTTGATTCGTCATGTATGTCCATCCTTTTAAATTTATTCATTTTGATGCTAGCCTTGCTTGTACGGATATAAACCGAAGCCTGTCATCACATTACCTTTCATTATATGCGAAAAAAGCCCGTGTACCAAATCTTATTCCAGAATTGTATGTATACACGCCAAAAAAAAGAAAAGCCCCTCGGCGGAGCCTTTCTTTCATTCCGTATATGATGCCTCGTATCACATTTACTTCTGATTCATTACACCGTGCGACAATCGATCTGCAAGACGAGGAAATAGCTGGTACAGCCATATGCCAGCAGAAGCAAGTCTTGGCAGATTCACTTCTTCCTTGCGCTTTTTCATCGCCCGAATCATATGACCCGCAACGTCTTCCGGTTTCAACATCATCCAGCGTACATTATTCACATAATTGCCAGAAGGGTCAGCCCGATGGAAAAATGGTGTATCAATCGGACCCGGATTAATCGTTGTCACCATGACGCCAGTCTTGCGAAGCTCTTGACGCAGCGCATTACTAAATCCGAGGACAGCATGTTTCGTAGCCGTATAGGAAGCGGATTTGGCTGTACCGATTTTGCCAGCCATGGAGGCCACGTTCACAATCTGACCTTTGCCACGTTCCAGCATTTGTGGAAGCACTGCTTTGGTGCAACGTACAATGCCCATGTAATTAACGTCCATCATCTCATCGAATTCCTGTACAGACATCTCTGTCATCGCTGCGAATTTCCCGTAACCTGCATTGTTCAGCAAAATGTCGATTCGTCCGTATTTATGCAATATCGCATCCACAGCTGCCTGAACCTGCTCACTATCCGTAACATCAAGTGTGAGTAATTCATGCGGCCCTTTCAGCGAGGCACCAATCTCTTCCAGCTTGTCCCGTGAACGGGCAGCCAGAATTGGGATGGCTCCTTCTTCTATCAGCATCTGCGCACACAGCGCACCGATACCACTCGATGCACCTGTGATAAACACTACCTGATCTTTCAGCATCCGTGATGTCCTCCCGTATTGAACACATATTGCCTTTTGAGGCGTATGGTTCTATTCTACGAGATCATGACCTGAATATCCATCTCACCAATGCCGTCCATCAGTAAAGGAATACTCAGTGCTTTCGTTGCACTAAATGTAGTCAGATATTCGGACTTCATCACTTGTGGAGGTGTAATATCGACCACAACACCCTGGTTTGACAGGATCGTGCTGGCGTTACCACTGATCATATTCCCCAGTTCGGAAATCGCACTTTTGCTCATTTCATCCATTTCTGTAATGACAAAACCACCCATCATCGCAGATACAATTTTCAATGCAACTTGTTCATTAATTCCAAATACAATGTTTCCGCTAAGTTGTCCGGTCATTCCGATCACGATCCAGACATGGTCTGCAATGTACTCTACATTTTTCACGCCAAGACTCCCGGTGGAAGGCGAAACCTGGATGAGCTGTTCGAATACGTTCCGTGCCGATTCCAGGAAAGGATTAATCACTTCCGCTTTCACTGTCTATGTCCCCCTCGCACTGGGTTATTGGTCACACACCAAAAGTCCCATATTCATTAAATTTATTATACTTTATCACGTACAAGAATTCATTAAGAATTCGTTAAACCATGTGTACTATAATTTATCGTCATCCGTGGGGCAAATGTTTATAGCTGATTCTAGCGAATAAACAGCGCTTTTCACTTCTTTTGAAGAAAGCATTTCGATCATCGTGCGTGGCAAAGGGCATTTAGGACTTTATTACTGCTTTCTCGCAACTGTAAAAAAAATCAAATTCTTGTATTCGCGTTTTTTTCACAGTCTCTTGAACTACTTTTGATCCTGATAATCACCTTCATTGCTCTGCTGTCCTGAATCACCTATAATTTAAGATAACGGAACAATAACCAGTTACGGGATTACATCACACTAAACACTACATAATCAAGAAATTTTGCCTGCAAGGAGGTCACCTATGAACATAAGCCAACTGGAGACACTAATTACCATTTCCAAAACGATGAGCTTCCGCAAAGCGGGAGAACTTCTGAACCTGACCCAGCCTGCCGTCTCGGCCCAGATCAAAAGTCTGGAGGACGAATTCAGCACCGTTCTTGTGGATCGGAACCAACCTGTTACCCTGACAGACCGTGGACAGGTATTCCTGGAGCACGCTGAACGGATGCTCGACATCGTTGATGAGTTGAAACAAAAATTGTCCGATCTTGATGAAACGCCTCAGGGACGTATCGTATTAGGCACAACAACTTCCATTGCTATTCAGATCTTGCCAAGGGTGTTATCCTATTTCCAAGATCAATTCCCGCTGATCAAAACCAGTATCCAGTCCCTTCCTTCATCACAGATCTATACCCAGGTCGAAAATGGTCTGGTTGATATTGGTATCGGTTATCTCACGGAGCGTAATCCCAACCTGAATACATCTGTGCTCTACTATGACACATTTGAACTCGTGGTATCTCCTTCCCATCCGCTGGCAAAGAAAAAACATGCTGCAGTGGATGTGCTCCGGAGTACACCATTGATTCTGCTGTCCCCTGATACCGTAGGACGAAGGTTTACGGAAACTATCTTCAAGAAACATAATATTGAACCTAACATTGTAATGGAGTTGTCGAGCAGCGAAGAAGTGAAACGGATGGTCGAGATTGATCTCGGGGCAGCTGTCATCTCCAAACAATCTGTTGCGCATGAGTTGCGTCAAGGTACATTGCGAATGATACCCTTAAGTGAGCTGGAGGTCAGTCACCCTGTTGGTGTCATCTATAAGTCCAGTCGATACCTTAACTCAGCAATGCAACAATTCATAAGTGACCTCAAAGGTATGCCGGAAACCCAATTCATCAGTTCAGAATGACAATGAGCCATGAGAAAGGAAGGATTCCATATGAAATTTGATCTTCATACACATCATTTTCGTTGTGGTCACGCAGACGGCAACATCCGCGATTATATAGAGGCAGGTATTAAGGCAGGACTTCAGGCCATCGGTATCTCGGATCATACGCCGTACTTTGGCAGTGAGCTTGAGCAGGCATTTCCCCGGATCGCAATGGGCAAGTCGGAATTGCAGCATTATGTGGAAGAAGTCCTTGCTTTGAAAGAAGAGTACGCTGGTAAAATCGATGTGCTGCTCGGCATTGAATCCGACTACTTCCCTGTTCATGCAGAATTGTACCGTACCACACTGGGACAGTATCCTTTTGACTATATTATTGGTTCAGTTCATCATACCGAGGATGTGAGTATCTTCAACAAAACCCGGTGGAATGGCCTAAGCAATGCTCGCAAAGTTGAAGTGAAAGAAAGCTATTATTCATTAATTCGGGAATCGGCTCGCAGCGGTATGTTCCAGATTCTTGGACATATTGATGCGATGAAAGGAAACTATCCACCTTTCTCCGATATTATCGCTGATCAGGCCATTGATGAAACGTTGCAGGTCATTGCAGAATCCAACGTAGCGATCGAAATTAACACATCTGGCAAAACCAAACTCAGCGGTGGCTGGTATCCCTCGGATGCCATTCTGGAACGCGCCCATCATTATGGAGTGAAGGTGACATTTGGATCGGATGCTCATAAACCACAGCGGGTTGCAGACGAGCTGGATGACGTTCGTACACGTCTCAAGGAGATCGGATTCACCGACTGGGTATACTTCAAGCAGAAACAGATGCAGGTTGTACCACTGTAAAAAATAGCAAACACAAAGGCCCCCACAGCGCGCTTGTTCACGCCGTGGGGGCCTTTTATTGCCCTATATAAGGAAATATAATTATATTTTACACGATAACGGAGAGGACAGAAATAACGTGAAGAAGCGAAGCGGTCGCCTAAAAGCTTTCTGAAAGAAAGCTGCATCGGAAGCATACGCTATCCCCGGATTTCCCCTTCTAAAATATGGGAATCAAAAAAATCCGGGTATAACAGCGATCGGAAAGTTATTCTGTCATCGGAGTGGCCAGTGTAAATATTCCACAGTTAACTTATATGGACAAAAAAAATGAACCCGCTCGCGCGGGTCCCAACAGCATTATCTATTATCAAAAAGGGGGTCATGAGATAAGTTTACCCCCTGTCTGTTAGAGTTCAATTGCAGCTATATTTCAATTGTGTAACAAATGATTGAAGTTCGATTCATTCACGTTTGGCTACTCTTACTCTATGTCATTGCGGCTTGTCAGATACCAGGGTTTGCAGGTCTTTTTCCTGAAGCGGGCGTACGTATTGTTCCCGATACATGCTATACACTTTAACATCCATCAGGGATTCTGATCCCTCGTCATCCTCATCATTCAGTCCGAACGAGGGAAGACTCCGCTCATAGGACATCCCTATTTTGCTTAGCACCCGTTGTGAAGATACATTGGCCTCATAACAACGTGCCTCCACCCTCCCCAGATGAAGATCGTCAAATCCAAACTGCAGCAGCCGCTGTACCGCCTCGGTAGCCACACCCCTGCCCCAACAGGACCTGTTCAGGATATAACCAATCTGTGCGGTACCATTCTGATCATTCCAGTGCTGGAATGAGGTGATCCCAATAACTTGTTCCTTGCCTCTCCAGCAGATCCCATAATGTAACGAATCCAGCTTGGCGCTGCTGCTCCGTATCTGGTTCAATAACCGTCTCGCTCGGATTGGCGTGGGCTGGCTTCCCCTATTCACATATCTTATGACTTGAGGATCGGAAAAGAGTTCCGATAATGTGCTGTAATCACTTTGACGTAATGATCGCAGGACAAGACGCTCTGTCCACAAAGCCGGCAGACCTTGAACCAGCATTTTTCGGGTAAGCATGACAATCGCTCCTTTTGCCTAAACGGGCTCTAGTCCGGTAAGACAAGCATGCTCTGATGATGATCCGGCGTAATACCATTTGAACTGATCCACGAACTTTAGTATTCGCATTTTAGTATTAATATATTGCATCATTCAATTCATCACGCTAAAAGGTCCAGATGCTGACTACTCCTGCAGCCCGCGATAGATACCCGTACGAATCTCACGAATATAGAAATCCAATGCAGGAACATTCGCCGACTGTGCAACCTGTACTTCTCGCTCAATATCATAAGGCACCCGCACGAATTGAACATTGAACGGGGGATTGTTATCGTTGCTGTCTTCACCCTCCAGAATACAGTAGGAAGCTTGGGGAAGATCGAGTGGATTACCAACACTGCCTGCATTAAACAGTAACTTGCCGTTCATATACTGCAAGTATGCGTTATGCACATCCCCATAACCTACAACATCTGCAACACCTTGCTCAGGCTCATCAGCCGGAGGATCAAACATTGCCAACCTCTTTTCCATCGCGTCCCACGGCTGTACACGATGGTATACACTTTGAGGTGAAGCATGGACCAGACGGATGGTGCGACCGCTCAGTTGAAATTGATGACTGAAGGGCAGGCCCGCCAAGTACGCCAATCGTTCCTCACCCAGCCGCTCTGCTTGCCACGTAAAGTTCTCGTTGTCTTGGTTAACCGCAACCAGTTCATCCCAATTGCCACGGATAACAAGTTCGCACGTCGCTCTCACCTGATCCACAACCTGTACCGGTTCTGGCCCCTTGCCCACGAGGTCACCAAGACAAAAGATTCGCTCCACGCCACGACTTCGGATATCTTTTAACACTGCTTCCCAGGCAGTCATGTTGCCATGAATGTCGGATACAATCGCAATTCTTTCCATCTGGATAACCTCCATTCATGTTCAACCCTTTATGTTTTAAATTCATCTTATATTCTTTTATGTGGTTGATCCTTTAAGCTCAAACACCGTTAATTCTGGTCTGCACAGAAAACGAATGGGCAGTTGAGTCATGCCAAAACCACGATTCACATACACCGGCATCTGTGTCTGGGTGGTGTAATATACCCCCTGGACATCCGTGTAATACAACCCTTGAACATACTTGTGTGAACCTCGCGGAGTTGTCAGTGCCCCGATCCAAGGAAAACGTACCTGTCCACCATGGCTATGACCGGAAAGTTGTAATCCGAAACCATAGGGAGTGGCAATATCGGCATAATCCGGTTCATGCATAAGTAACAATTTCCACACATCATGATCCAAACCCTTGATGGCTTGGGCAGGATCAGGCCTGCCTGTAAGTGCGTCATCCAGACCAGCTATAGCCAGACGTTCGCCCCCTTGTTCAATCACCACATGTTCGTTCCGTAACAAAGTGAATCCCGCTTCACGGAACATGGTTGTCACTTCATTCTGCTGTCCACCCCGATAATCATGATTCCCCAAAACAGCATATTTGCCATACTTCGCTTGCATGGAGGCGAGTACCGGAATACATTCACGCATCGGCTCTGCTTCCCTCTCGACGATGTCTCCGGTAAAACAAATCAAGTCCGGTCGCTGCTCCTCAATCGTTGCTGCCAGCTTCTTCAGCTCTTTCACCCCGGTATGAAAACCAAGATGGGCATCGCTGAACTGAACTACACGCAAACCCTCAAATGCCTTTGGAAACTTCGGAAGTTTCAGCTCTACTTGCTTGATCTCCAGACGACGCGGTTCCCATAACCAGGCATAACCTCCTGTAAGCAAACTGGCACCCGCTGTCATCAAAACCATGCGCAATAAGAAACTTCGGCGAGAGGGATCATGATCCTTTTCTTCCCCAGGAAACACAGACTCTTCTGCACCTGATGCTTTGTGCGAGCGCTGGGACGGCGAGTTGTTGCTGCCCTGACGCGGTGTCTCTGCCATATCTCCCCCTCCTTCTACGCTCTTAATCCATCCCCTTAGTATATCATATTCTGCATGGGTAGCCCGGTTCCTCTGCTTCATTACAAAAAGAAGCCGGGATCTCCGGCATGTTGCTGCACGGGATCACGACTTCTTCTAAGTTGCAGATTACACTTCTGCACATGTTATGACGAGATTATACACCCAACCAGCGTTTGAACATATGCTTGGTCGTTTGTTTGTTCATTTCGGCAATGGAGGTTGTCAGTGGAATGCCTTTTGGACAGGATTGCACACAGTTCTGTGAGTTACCACAGCCCTCGATGCCTCCGTCTTCCATCAACGCTTCCAGACGATCGTCGGCGTTCATCTCCCCTGTTGGGTGAGCGTTGAACAGACGCACTTGAGACAGTGCTGCTGGACCGATAAAGTCTGTTTTCTCATTGACGTTCGGGCATGCCTCCAGACATACACCACATGTCATGCATTTGGACAGCTCATATGCCCACTGACGCTTCTTCTCAGGCATCCGTGGACCTGGACCGAGGTCATAGGTACCATCGATCGGAATCCATGCTTTTACTCGTTTCAGGGCGCTAAACATCCGGCTACGGTCGATGACCAAGTCACGAACCACTGGGAATGTCTTCATCGGTTCGATACGAACAGGCTGTTCGAGCTTGTCGATCAGGGCTGCACATGCTTGACGTGGCTTGCCGTTGATGACCATGGAGCAGGCACCGCAGACTTCTTCGAGACAGTTGGAATCCCAGCACACGGGAGCAATGGATTTGCCATCTGTATTGACCGGGTTCCGCTGAATCTCCATCAGGGCGCTGATCACATTCATGTTGGGACGGTACGGAAGCTCAAATTCTTCGTTGTACGAAGATGACTCCGGGCTATCCTGACGGGTGATGATAAACTTGACGGTTTTGTTGGCTGTAGCTTGTTCCGCCATATCGTAGTCCCCTCCTCTGGTGACGATGATTGTATTGCTGATGCGCAAAATGGTTTGGTGCACGGGAGACGCTTCGTCAGCGGAATGCCCCTCTGATCGCTGTTATCCCCGGATTTTTTTGATCAACCTTTTCCAGGGTTAAAATCCGGTGATAAAGGCGAGCGCTTCGCTTCTTCTGGGCATTTCCGCTTCCTCCGCTACGTCGTGCACACAGGGTCACTTTGCTGGAAACTGCACTCCATTCATGCTGGATGGGCAGTATTGAAGTTCTGAAGCATCGCTAAGGCGCTTTGCTTCTTCTGGGTATTTCCGCTTCTTCCGCTATGTCGTGCACTGGGTAACTTTGCTGGAAAACTGCACTCCATTCATGCTGGAGGCAGTATTGAAGTTCTGAAGCATCGCTAGGGCTTTGCTTCTTCTGGGTCTTTCCTTCACTTTGATGGCAGTAACTTTGAAGAAGCTTTGCTTCTCCAAAGTTGTCCTGCCTCTTCGTTCAGGTGCTTAATATTTAACTTTATAAATAAATCCGTGATATTTAATCCTTGGAGTAATCCCGGATACGTGGTGGGATCAAGGATACGTCTACTGGCTCGTACGAGATTTTCGGGCCTTCCTTCGACCAGCTTGCGATGGTCGTTTTCAGGAACTCTTCATCATTACGTTCCGTGAAATCCGGTTTGTAATGCGCGCCGCGGCTTTCGTTACGGAGTAGAGCACCGAGAGTCATTGCTTCTGCCAGTTCAATCATGTTCCACAGTTGGCGAGTGAATGCTGCGCTCGGGTTATTCCAACCAGAGCTATCATACATGTTGATTTTGCCATAACGCTCTTTCAATTCCTTGATCTTGCCAATCGTGGCTTCAAGCTTGTCGTTGTAGCGCACAACCGTCATATTGGCTGTCATCCACTCGCCAAGCTCTTTATGAATGACATAGGCATTTTCCGTGCCCTGCATTTTCAAGATGCCTTCGTACTTGTCGCTTTGTTGTTTGGTGTGTTTCTCAAATACGGAAGATGGGATATCAGCGGACGACTTTTTGAGTCCTTTGATATATTCAGCCGCTTTTGGTCCAGCCACCATACCACCATAGATCGCAGATACCAATGAGTTTGCACCCAGACGGTTCGCACCATGGTATTGATATTCACATTCACCAGCTGCGAACAGCCCCGGAATGTTAGTCATTTGGTTGTAATCTACCCACATGCCGCCCATGGAATAATGGACTGCCGGGAAGATTTTCATTGGGATTTTACGCGGGTCATCACCCATGAACTTCTCATAGATCTCAATGATTCCGCCGAGTTTAACATCCAGTTCCTTCGGATCTTTGTGCGACAGATCGAGATAAACCATGTTCTCGCCGTTCACACCCAGACCCATATCCACGCAGACGCTGAAGATTTCACGAGTCGCGATATCACGTGGAACAAGGTTACCGTAGGATGGATATTTTTCTTCAAGGAAGTACCAAGGTTTTCCGTCTTTGTACGTCCAGATCCGTCCACCTTCACCACGCGCGGATTCAGACATGAGACGTAGCTTGTCATCCCCTGGAATGGCTGTTGGGTGAATCTGAATGAACTCCCCGTTTGCGTAATTTACACCTTGCTGATACACCGCACTTGCTGCTGTACCTGTGTTAATTACAGAGTTGGTCGTTTTACCGAAGATGATCCCCGGGCCACCACTCGCCAGAATAACCGCTTCTGCCGGGAAGGTCTGTACCTTCATCGTTTTCAGATCCTGAGCCACGATCCCGCGACATACGCCTTCATCATCCAAAACTGCCTGCAGGAACTCCCAGTTCTCATATTTCGTAACCAGGCCAGCTGCTTCCCAGCGACGTACCTGCTCGTCTAATGCGTAGAGCAATTGTTGTCCTGTTGTCGCTCCGGCAAATGCCGTACGGTGATGCTTCGTTCCCCCGAAACGACGGAAATCAAGCAAACCTTCCGGTGTCCGGTTGAACATTACGCCCATACGGTCCATCAAGTGAATGATGCCAGGTGCTGCTTCGCACATCGCTTTAACAGGAGGTTGGTTCGCAAGGAAGTCACCGCCGTATACCGTATCGTCAAAGTGTACCCATGGGGAGTCACCCTCACCCTTGGTATTTACCGCTCCGTTAATGCCGCCTTGTGCGCATACAGAGTGGGATCGTTTAACAGGAACCAGTGAAAATAAATGAACATGGACTCCGGCTTCAGCCGATTTGATCGCCGCCATCAATCCCGCGAGACCGCCGCCCACAATAATTACATTCGTTGATGCCATTGCTGTTCACTCCCTTATAAGTCAGCATTTATACGCTAAATGCTTAAATTAGAACTGTTTTTACTGCGTCAATCATCGAAGTAGCTGTCTGGAAATCAATGCTCCGGAAAGCAAATAGTGAAGCAATAAACATGATGGAAACAATAGCGAACAAGCTCATACATACGTAAGAGGATACACGTTGCGCACGCGGACCAACTGTAATTCCCCAGCTAACGAGGAACGACCACAGACCATTGGCAAAGTGATATGACGCCGCAACCACACTGATCATATATATCGCAAAGGTTATCGGATTCGTCACCGCATCATGTATAACGCCGCCAATCTCTTCATGGGATACATTACCCAGCGCAATCTGTACTCGCGTCTCCCATACGTGCCAGATGACGAATACAAACGTAATAATACCGCTTACCCTCTGTAACGTGTAGCGCCAGTTGCGCTCATTACCGTAACGCCCAACGTTAGGCTTGGCCTGATAGGCAATGTAAAGACCATAAACACCGTGATAGAACAACGGCAACCAGATAAGTAATGCCTCAATTACAATAACAAGAGGCAAACCGTTCAGAAATGCAACGGCACCGTAAAAAGCTTCTTTGCCGCCTTCAACTGCCGTGAAGTTCGTCACCAAATGCTCAACAAAAAACAAACTGAGCGGAATGACGCCAAGCAAGGAGTGCAGCTTTCTGGAGTAAAACCCTTTCATAAAATGTCGATCCCCTTTCGCTAAATACAACGTTTTCATAAATGATTTCACTTATCATGACACGAATCCTTTTCCATGAAAAGGTTCGACAAATTGTTCCGTTTTCCCCAGGTGTGAACAACTTGTGTCACGGTTCATGTTACTCCTTTTTTTCTTATAAGGGAATTGCAATATAATTATTAAATGTTATAACCTATAGGTATAAGCAGTGAAACATTGGGTTTACAGGCTATACAACATGGAAAACGATTGAGCAAGGGCAAGAATCACATTCATGGAAAAGAGGTTATTGTTCATGTTTGAGGAGTTAAATGCATTTGCAGCGGTCGTGGAGCAGTCCAGCCTCAACCGTGCATCCAAGTTACTGAACTTGTCCCAACCCGCACTTTCACGCAAAATTGCCAAATTGGAGGATGAACTCGGGGTTGCCCTGTTCCACCGCCGTGGCAAACGGCTGGAGTTAACCAGTGTGGGCCAGTTCACCTATACCTATGCTGTAGAACAGAAGCAGCAACAACAGAAGTTCCTCACTATGCTGGCCCAGTATAAAGACGAAGAACAGAGCACCATTACACTCGGAGCCAGTCTGACGACGCTTCAAACTACGTTACCACCTCTCGTCAATGCCTTTATGGAGAAACATCCAAATGCCGAACTGAAACTGTTGACGGGTAAAACACATGAGATTGTCTCGTTTGTGCGTGACAAAAAAGCCGATGTAGGCATTGTCGCCTCCTCCATCAGCGAAGTGGGGCTTAACTGTGTGCCGCTCTTTGACGATCACCTGGAACTGGTTGTACCGCTTACACACCCCTTGTCCGGTAAGGAAGCCGGGATGGAGCATTTGCAGGATCTGCCGATGATCACGTTCTCCAAAGGCACCTGGTATCGCAAATTAACGGACGACCTCTTCCAGCGCTGTGCCGTGATGCCGGATATTCGCATGGAGATTGATTCCTTCGAAGCGATCATCCGACTTCTGCCTTCCGCCAAAGCTGCTGCTCTATTGCCCAAGTCATATCTTCGTCCACAATTGCTCGCGGACAATGATCTTGTTTCTGTTCATTTGCCTCAATTACAGCAGACCCGCAGAACAACTTGTATGATCTATGGGGAAAAAGAGGACCTCAGCGAGACTTCCAGACAATGGGTCAAGGAGACGGCTGCACTCTTTACAGCAAAGGCGCCATTGCCCTCACGGAGGGCTACGACGCCTTTGCCTTGATCTGAAACAGCCAGGCTCTAACGTCTGGCTTCCATATTTAACACATGATAATTATCAGCTCTCTTGGCTGATAACCTCTTCTTCAAATCGGTCGATATCTGCATTATTACCAATAATGACCATGATATCCCCCATTTGAAGCGAATCCAGTGCCGTCGGAGCGATAATGACCCCAGCTTCTTTCTGTAACGCCACAATGCTACAACCAAAACGTACACGTGCATTCAGGGTTGAAAGGGTTTTGTTGTGCAGACAGGCGGGAACCTTCATCTCGACAATACTGTAATCATTGGATAATTCAATGTAATCCAGCAAGTTCGGGGTAACCAGCTGGTGGGCAACCCGAATGCCCATATCCCGCTCAGGATAAACGACACGATCAATCCCCAGTTTATCCAATGCGCGTCCGTGAAGGACGGATATGGCCTTGGCCACGACCGTCTTGACGCCCAGCTCTTTTAACAGAATCGCGGTGAGAATGCTCGTCTGAATATCATCCCCGATAGCAACGATACAGCAGTCAAAATTTCGAATACCCAGGGAGCGTAGCACTTCCTCATCTGTGGCATCGGCTACAACGGCATGGGTGACCAATTCACTAATGTCTTCGACGACTTCTTCATTTTTATCGATCCCGAGTACCTCGTAGCCGAGTTCCATTAATTCCTGTGCCAGACTGGAGCCAAACCGCCCAAGCCCAATCACCGCAAACTGCTGTGTTTTCATTGTTCTTCACGAACCCCTTATCCAAATCAATTTCAAAACTCACTAAAAATAGATTTATCCAATAATCATTTTGCCTTCCGGATACCTGTATAACTCTTTACCCTTTTTCTGCCCAAGTGCATACGCTAATGTAATCGGTCCAAGCCTTCCAGCAAACATCGTAAAACAAATCAGGAGTTTGCCCAATGTAGTCAACTTCAGCGTTAGTCCAAGCGATAATCCTACAGTACCAAAGGCCGATGTCGTTTCAAATAAGATCATCATAAAACTGGCGTCTTCTGTGGTACTCAGTGCCATCGTTACAGCTATGATGAACAAAAGCGCCAGCAATGTAATGGTAAGCGCCTTGAAAATCCGTTCCTGTACAAGCCGATAGCGGAAAAACACGATATCTTCACGTCCACGCATCATGGCGATGACCGCTCCAGCCATAATCATAAATGTCGTTGTTTTGATCCCGCCTCCGGTAGAACCCGGCGAAGCACCAATGAACATCAGAATGATCATAAAGAACTGTGTTGCCTGTCTCAGCCCGGCAATATCTACCGTATTGGCTCCTGCTGTTCGCGGCGTAACGGACTGGAAGAATGAACCGAGAATTTTGCCACCCCAGTTCAGGCCACCCAGTGTCCGTGGATTGCTGAATTCAAATACGAAAATGACAAGTGCACCAAACACAATTAACAATCCAGTCATTAACAGTACAACTTTGGAGTGCAGAGACAGCTTCCGCGTTTTGCGGTAATCCACCAGGTCTGACAACACCACAAAACCGATACCACCAGAGACAATCAGGAACATTGCTGTAAAATTAACCAACGGGTCATACACATAACCGGTCAAACTGCGGAAATCCCCAAACATATCAAAGCCCGCATTGTTGAACATCGAGATCGCATGCCAATAGCCGTAATAGATCGCCTGTCCGACTGGCATGTCGAACGACCAGCGGATGGCAAACAGTGTGCCACATATGCCTTCGATAATGAGTGAGTAGATCACAACTTTACGGATCAGCCGGACGATGCCCTCCATCGTGCTCTGGTTCATCGCTTCCTGTAGAATCAACCTTTCCCTGAGCGAGATCCGCCGTTTGAACGCAATGGCAACCAATGTGGACATTGTCATAAAGCCCAGTCCGCCAATCTGAATCAGAATCGCGATTACAACCTGACCCAGCACCGAGAAATGAGTCCCTGTATCGACCACAACCAGACCAGTGACACAAACAGCCGAAGTTGCTGTAAAGAGCGCATCAATAAATGCAAGACTGTCACCGTTACGGTTGGATGCCGGAAGCATTAACAACAGTGTGCCTACCAATATAATGCCAGCAAACCCTAACACAAGAATACGGGGTGGCGATAATCGCATCCATTGCACATTCAGTTTCACTTGAGTATCTTCCACCTCTTCTAAAATGAAAATAACTCCACACCCGTGGAGCCTTCTTCATTTGAAATGCTGTTGCCAAACGTTAAACAAGTATGATTCAGTTTAAAACGACATATATAATGAAGTTGGAATATATCCTATTCGTTCCCTTGTTGGGCGAAAGACATGCGAATCATTGCACATTTGTTTCAAAATTATAAGCGCTGCGACGTTTGTAGACAAAACGTTTTTTGTGGAAATCGGATCGAATTCAGCCAAAAAGGGAAGAACTCAGATATGGCGACGGATGGATCAGATTCTTTCGGTCCTTTTCATTCATTTTCAAGGATTTACACCTGTTTTCGTTACATCATTGGCATTCGGTGCTTGGCCTGTGCTATGTTAACTTTAATATCCATATTAGTGCGTGTTCAAAAAGGGCGGTTTTCAGTACCAAGAAGATGGGATGAAGATAGAAACTTTTTGAACTACCTCTATCAATAAAGGAGGAACACCATTACATGAATCCCTTAGGGCAGCCTTTGCAACTCAAGGCTAACTTCAAGCGGCTGGGGTTGCTTGCGGCGATTGGCCTGATTCTATTTTTTGTATTTCAGATCTTTCCTGCTACCTCATCGCAAACGACAGAAATTTCGTCTACGTCCTTCATAACCAAGGAGCAGGCGAAGCAATCCGCACGATCATTCGCAGCTTCTGTGAATGACTATACACTGCCAAATGATGATGCAAAAACCCTGGTCACCTACCAGACACATTCCGATATCTACGGATATATGGCCAAAACCAAACAACTTGATACCTATAACCAGAAATGGGAAACAAGCTATCCTTACGATGTATTCCGCGTTCGTTTGCCTGATCAAGACAAGGGCGGTTATCTTAATGTTGACGTACATATGAAAACAGGAAAAGTCGTCGGCTTCAAACGGGAACTGCCTTCTTCACTCTATACCGCCATTGAGGCGGAGCAGGTTAGTGGACGAGTGACCACATCGCAAGTACTTGCTGAAGGCAATATATCTCTGGACGAGAAACAACAGCTCGCGGCTGGCGTTCTGACCGAATTCGGTTATGAAGTGCCGGCACTTCAACTGGAGACTCGCGATGGTGAAGCGGGACTGAAGTATGTGGATTCTGAAAAAGCCATTGGAGACTCTAAGCTTGAATTGAATTTTACGTTTGAAGAGGGTGCGGTACGATCCTTCGATCCTGGATTCTCTGTCCCGGAATCCCATACTGATTATGTGAAAGATCAAACGCGCCAAGCCAATTGGATGACTTATGGCGGTTATGCATTCCTGACCTTTGTTCTGGGCGTGCTGGCAATCATCTATAGCATTCTGACCCGAGCACATACGTCTTTCAAACGCGGGATCATCCTCTCGCTGGTGTATTTCGCAGCTTCGGTAATTGGTACGCTGAACATGATACCACTCTTTCAGGCACAAGGGCTCTCCAGCTTCATGTTAGCGTTCCTGATGTTAATGCAGGCGGGAATTACACTGGTCATGAGTGCAACCATCTATCTGTCCCTTGTTGCTGGTGACGGCATGTGGCGCAAAATAGGTCTGAACCCATGGCCTCGTGCCAAAGAACCCGGATATGGAAAATATGTACTTCACAGCATGGTTGCTGGTTACCTGTGGGCATTCATTCTACTGGGTGTGCAATCCATCCTGTTCTTCATTCTGGAGCGAAGCATCGGCACATGGTCAACGACGTCAGCAGATCAATCTACTTTTAATATGACCTATGCCTGGCTCTTCCCGATCATGGCCTGGATGGCCGGTATTGGTGAAGAAACTGTTTATCGACTGTTCGGCATTCGCATGATGCAAAAGATTGTGCGTAACACGTTTATTGCCTGTCTGATTCCAACCATCATTTGGGCACTTGGACACACATTGTATCCGATCTATCCAGTAATCACCCGTCCCATTGAGCTGATGGTGATTGGATTGCTGTTCAGTCTGATCATGCTACGTCACGGCTTCATTGCCGTTGTATTCGCCCATGTGATCTTCGACAGCTTGCTGATGGGACTCAGCTTGGTCTTTATGGGTGATGCCCTGAATATGACAGCCGGACTCTTCTGGATTGTACTCCCGGCCATTGTTGGATATGTGGTCTACAAATTCAATCCAAAACAAAAAGAGAAGCCGTATGTTACGACTCCTCATCCCGAAGTGCTGCAATAATCTGATTTGCCAGTTTGTCACCAATAGATAGAGGCCGGAAGTCTTCAACGCTGGCCTCTTTTATTTTGCGCAAAGAGCCAAAATGCTTCAACAACAACTTACGCCGCTTCTCTCCAATACCCGGAATGGCATCCAAACGTGACGTGACCATCGATTTGCCACGCTGTTCCCGGTGGAACGAGATCGCAAAACGGTGGACCTCTTCCTGTATCCGCTGCAACAAGTAAAATTCCTGACTATCCCGTGGCAGGGAGATGACTTCCGGTGGATTACCGATCATCAACTGCGAAGTCTTATGCTTCGCATCCTTCACCAGACCACATACCGGAATAAACAGCCCCAGCTCATTTTCCAAAATATCGACCGCAGCCGAGATCTGTCCTTTACCACCATCAACCACAATCAGGTCAGGCTGGGTCAGGTTTTCTTTTAATACCCGTTCGTAACGGCGACGGATGACCTCTCTCATCGTTTCATAATCATCCGGCCCTTCAACCGAACGGACCTTGTACTTCCGATATTCCTTCTTATCCGGTTTACCATCGGTAAATACGATCATGGCAGATACCGGGTTTGTACCCTGAATGTTCGAGTTATCAAACGCTTCAATACGGTGAAGCTGATCCAATCCAATAAAACGTCCCAGTCCTTCGGCAGCTTTGGATGTACGTTCTTCATTTCGCTCAATCAAACGGAACTTCTCTTCCAATGCCACACGTGCGTTATCCACAGCCATCGTGATCATCTGGCGTTTCAATCCACGTTGCGGAATGAGCACTTTGATCTCCAACCACTCCTGTAAAGCAGCAGCAACCTGAGTTGGGTCTTCCAGTCCTGATGGAAGCTTTTCAGTTGAAGTAGTTGTATCCATTATTAGAGCATCCTCTTGCATACTGTCAGGTTGTTCACCTTCTGCCTCAGCGGAAGCTCCGTAAGTTGCACGAGTCTCAGCAACCAGTGGCTGGGAAGCGTTACTATGCTCCACTTGTCCCGCCTGATCGAACTCTACCGTAACTGCGGCAGGTACCGATCCATCAGTATCAGAACCCGTATCAACACTATCATTATCTGTTGCAAGATCCTTGGGCATTTCCGGCAACAAAATTTCTTGTGGCAATGCCGGATTATCGCTGTAATACTGTGTTACATAGGACATGAAGTCACTATACGCCTCACCGTAAAACGGGAAGGTTGATACGTGACGTTCAATCATTTTACCCTGACGCATATATAGAATCTGGACACACATCCAGCCTTTATCAATGGCAAAACCAAATACATCACGGTCTCTGGCATCGGCCATCGTAATTTTCTGTTTTTCCATCATCGCATCAATGGCGATTACCTGATCGCGCAGCTCCTTGGCACGTTCAAAATAAAGATCCTCCGCAGCCTCTTGCATCTTACGCTGCAAATCCTTCTTGATCTCTTCGTGACCACCGCTCAGAAATGAACCAATCTCTTGGGAAATCTGGTCGTACTGCTCCTTCTCAACTTCCTTCACACAAGGGGCAAGACACTGTCCCATGTGATAGTACAGGCACACTTCTTTGGGCATTACACCACATTTGCGCAGTGGATACATGCGATCGAGCAATTTTTTCGTTTGGTGTGCCGCATACGAGTTCGGATAAGGTCCGAAATATTTGGCTTTATCTTTCAGCACACGCCGGGTTACTTCCAGCCGGGGGTGCTTTTCATTTGTAATTTTAAGATATGGGAATGTCTTGTCATCCTTAAGCAACACGTTGTACCGCGGCATATGTTTCTTGATCAGGTTACACTCCAGAATGAGTGCTTCCATGTTACTGCCCGTCACGATATATTCGAAATCACGAATTTCAGACACCAGACGCTGGGTCTTTCCGTTATGACTGCCGATAAAATAAGAGCGTACGCGGTTCTTCAACACTTTAGCCTTACCAACATAGATAATGGTGCCTTCACTGTTCTTCATCAGGTAACATCCAGACATGTCTGGCAGCAAAGCGAGCTTGTGGCGAATCTGCTCCAATGCCTTCTCCTGATCCTGCAAATCATTGATGAATTGATCCATAATTCGGTGAATCCTCCTTCCCGAAGAAAGTATAAATAAAAGGTTACACTAAGCCATTCTGATTACAGTACCGTCTTCCAATCCGTTATCGGATTGTCTCTGAGTCACCTTTTTTTATAAGAAGAAACTAAAGATAATTCACACTGACACTACGATGACAGAACAACCTTCCAATCCCTGTTATCCCCAGATTTTTTTCATTCCCTTTTTCTCAAGGGAAAAATCTGTTGATAAAGGGGCACGCTTCGCTTTTTCAGGTTTTTTCTGTCCTCTCCGTTACTGTGTAAATAATTAGTTCCAACTATATATCAGAGATGAATCCGGGATAAACGCGAGCACTTAGCTTCTCCAGATCGGTTCTGTACTCTACATTCAAGTGTAAAAAATATTTTTACTTTATATTGTCCTATATAAAGGTATTCGACGCAAAACGCCCCCGGCATGTAAACCGGAGGCGTATGTGTAAACCTGTAAATTATTGGTGTTTTTCGATAATTCCTTTGAGCGCATCTTTCGAGTTCAGACCAACCACTTTATCTACCGGTTGACCGTCTTTGAAGAAGATCAAAGTTGGAATGCTCATTACGCCAAAGCGGGAAGCTGATTCCGGATTTTCATCCACGTTAACTTTAGCAATTTTCACTGCATCGCCAACTTCTGTGGACAGCTCTTCCAGGATTGGAGCGAGCATTTTACAAGGACCACACCAAGGCGCCCAGAAATCAACAAGAACCGTTCCTTCGCCTTCTACTTCAGCGTTGAAGGATTGATCGGATACGTTAACAATAGCCATGAAATTGTCCTCCTTATATATACTTACGGTTTTATTTTAACCTGTAACGTCGTGAACGACACTTCCAGTATAACACAGGTACGTCAAACTTGTGAATTGAACGCTGCAATGTTCATCTTCCCAACATCAAATCTTCACAATTACAGGATGTAGCATACTAACTGCAAAATCTTTACAAACGCTTTCTTTTCCAAGTATACTAAAATTACTCCGGGTTTCAGCCCCTCCCATACGGGCAAGCTGTTTCCCCATAAGGAGGCAATAACATGGATGCAAATGTGCGGATCAGCGACCCGCGTGAACATGTGAACGAGGAACCCCGCAACGATCTATTTGATCTGATCGCGGGTGTTGCCGGCATGGCTGGCCTGATGACAGTGATCTTTTTCGGTATGGTTATCTTCAAATTCCTCACCGAATAGGACACTCACAGGTCTCACGCAGGACCAGAAAAGCCCGGTTTTCGCGACAATGCGAAAGCCAGGCTTTTTTTGGGACTACTTTAGCTTTTGATTACAATCAGCTCAGCTTCTAAATCGTAAGCTCCACCGATAATTTGAAGATTAACCTTGTCCAGAACCTTTTGGTTCAATTAGATCGGTTTAACGTTTACCGCGCTGATTCTCACCCCGAACGGAGATAACATCCACAAATGGACGAATCCGGTCCATGAGACGCTGGCCTTTATTCATTTCCTCGCCGTCCCGATTGGTGAAACTAAGATGTTTCTCTAGCCCATCCAGATTGTAATTGGACGTATAGAACGTTGGTTTGCGATTCATCCGATAGTTCAAAATGGACCCCATCACATGATCCCGAACCCAAGGGTTCAGATTCTCTGCCCCGATATCATCAAAGATGAGCAGATCACAACTTTTCAAAATATCCGTCATTTCCTTCAGCTTCTGCCCTTCACTGATCATGGATTTCAGATCCTCCACAAAGTCAGGCATATAAATAATGACACCCGTGTGGCCTGCAACCGCCAGTTCATGCAACAGGTAACACATCAGAAACGTCTTGCCCGTCCCGAATGTTCCTTCCAGAAACAGTCCTTGCGGAGATAATCCGTTCTCCTTGGTCTCGCTAATATACCGAAGCACCTGATTCACTGCCGGAGCACGCATCCGATCCTTGCCCATAATCTCCACATCGTTGTATCCGGCACTGAGCGCACGCTCGTCCACATAGAAACTGCGAATGCGTTGCTTAATAATATGTTCATTTTGCCGGGCGATATGTTTGGAACAAGGTGCTTTTATATCTATGATTTCGGGTTTACCGTTAAAATGTTCTACTTCCAGTTTGCAAAAGTGGCCCTGAAAATCGTTAGGGCAGTTGTCGAGTCCTGGGCAATTCGCACAGTTCTTAGAGTCTTTGGCGTACTGAAACAGCTTGCTCAGATCGGTCATGAGCTGTGCATCTTGCAGTTCAGGATGACCTGCGCGGAATTCACGTACATACGGATTTTCCATCAATTCCGCCGCAATCCGCCGCGATTGCTCACGAAAGGCAGGGTTCAGCTGCTGAAGCAGTCCTCCCAAGGATTCCATGGCTTCAAGCCCCCTTAATGTTTCAATATAGAATGAACAATGAAGTGTACCCCTGACCATCTTGATGGCATAGGAACTTTCGATCATTTGCAATTCTACTGTTCATTCTATAGAAAAACAACCAATAACTCAACTCATAGATCTGGTAAATAGCGTAACCCTTCTGCCACCGTACGTAATGCCTAGTTTATAGTACACTTGCAGTCCTGTACCTTTTAGTGTGTGTTCAAAAGTCTGTTTTTCGACTCTTTAAACAACTTTGATCAGCGGCGCAAGCCGACAGTAACGATCTCGCATGAATCTGTCTGTATGTTCCATTCCTTGGTGGCAAATGATAATGTTGATGCCTCTTCTATGCTGTTAAGATGAAGTATTTCGCCCTCTTCCTCCAGGATGTTGCTTTTGTATGCCGTTTCGAATGGCTGCGGATTCGCTTGTGATGTTGCAAGCTTCAACGTGGCAGAGTCGGTGGTCATATTGAACCAGCGTAGCATGACATCGCCGGAATCCTCATTTACCTTGAGTGAAGAAAACGCCAATCCTTCCCCTTGCCATGCAAACGGTGTGTTGTTAGGTGTCAGATAACCCGTGTGTACTTCGGTTTGTGCCAGCGTCCAAGGAACCTGGAACTGATACGCCTCAATATATGCACCTGATGCTGCACCATTTCCATCATGCGGAATGATCTCGATCTGAAATGTATGTTCACCAAGGCATTGTGCTTCCGGTGTCGGGAACAAACCCCAGTCTCCGAGTTCGCCCACAGCACGAAGCAGCGTTACGGCGATGGTGTTACGTCCATCTTGAAGGACTTCATATTCATTCAGACCCAGATTGGCTACGACCAATCCCGCCTCTTTTTCACTCACATCCACAAAATTCTGTTGATGCTGTGTATTGCTTGGATTTTGCCACTCCGGTGCAGGCTTGTTATCACGCGTTGCAATTTCGAACATGGAATCCACATGATGAACAGCAGATACAAGATCCGTTGGGAAAAGAGCACGCACCCGATGATCCTTCGCCTGATTGTTGAAGGTTGTTTCCATTTGTACTCCTTTTCCATTACGACTCAGTGATATCACTGTACGAATCTGGAGCGGAATCATTTTAGTTGAACGCTGGGCTTTGCGATGTGGATAATAAATCAGTTCTCGCTGTTCCTGATCCAGCATCTCATCCGCTGACTCCGGTATTTCCCAATGATGAATAACTTCGAACGAGGCAGAGTATGATGTATCCTCAAGGACCCGAATCTCGGCCTGAAGCTCGTGTGTTGTTCGCGCCACTTCATTCTCTGGTTGCTTGAACATGTATTCATTACCGATATCACCCACATTTTCGTACACCCCAAGGTCCTTATAAGTCCGACCTGTTCGTTTATCTGTGAGTGTGAATGAACCGTTGTCTGCAATCGTGACGATCATATGTTGATTTTCCATGCCACGTTCACCACGCAACAACGTAGTCGTTTTCGACGGAGTACCACTCTCAGCATCATCCGCAACGTTGACCAATGCATAGGTTTTCAGGCCAAATGCAGCTACATTCTCTGTTTCAAAACGAATACGAACGCGCCGACAGCTATACGGCTGGCGGAAGCGATCATCCGGCAAATCATAGCCAAATTGCAGACCCAGATCCTCCACCGTACATGGAATGTGGTTACCATCTTCATCTACCAGTATGCGATCTGACAGGTCAACGGCTTTCATCTGTGCCGCCATTTCCTCCAATGTATGTCCATCCCGGAAATACAACCGAGCCGCGTCCAGTTCCATCTGAACTACACCGCTGCGTTCCCAACCCGTTGTATTAAATACCACAACAGGTCGAGCCTGCTCGCCGTAACGCTCAAATATGGAGGTATCGACAGCTGTAGTAATCTGGCTGGTGCTCTCTTCAATTAAAGCCTCTGCTACATGACGGCTCTTATCAAACCGTGTCACCATCTCGCGATGCACCTCATCCACACTGCATCCACAGATGCTGTCATGCGGATGATTTTGCATCAGCGTTTTCCAGGCATACGTCAGTTGATCATGTGGATAGGCATGTCCAAGCAGATAGGCGTAGGATGCCAGGGGTTCAGCCACTTTTTCCAGCATAGTCTGGCCCAGCTGGTTCATCTGTTTCAGATACACACGAGCCGAGGCGGTGTTCACCAGAGTTCCCCAGCCATCGGTACGCTGACTGCGCAATTCGCCTTTGACCGTGGACAGTTCATGTTCAGACGATGCTCTCAAAGCTTCCAGATAATCCGGAAAGTTGGAGTGAATGAACTCGATATCGGGATGTAATTGTTCAGCCATGCGAATCGCTTCTGGCAGATCTCGCTGAATTGGTTGATGATCACATCCGTTCATGTACAACAACTCATTGGTCGATGCATATTTCTCGGCATCTGCAAGCTTGGTTTCCCAGAACTTGCGGGCCGATTCCTCGTCTACTGGAACTTCATTTCCGTTGGAGTACCAGTTGGCAAACAATACGCCGAGTACTTTTGATCCGTCTGGTCCTTCCCACATCAGCTCCGAGAAGCTTGATTCATATCCGGCATCCGATACCGTATTATTAAATCCGGTAGGCTTCACACCACGTCCAAAAAACACATTATCAATGCCTGATTGTTGCATCAGCTGCGGAGTCTGTCCGACCAATCCAAATGTATCGGGAAAGTAACCAATTTTCGAAGGGGTGCCGTAACGTTTGGCGTCCTTATGTCCAACCTGCATGTTGCGCACATTGGCTTCTCCACTCGTCAGAAACGCATCCTGCAAAATGTACCATGGTCCAATCACAATCCGCCCATTGCGGATATGCTTCTCCAGTCTTTCCTTCTGCTCCGGGCGAACCTGAAGATAATCATCGATAATAATCGTTTGTCCATCCAAATAAAAGCTTTTATAGTCCGATCCCTCATCAAGCTGATCCAACAGTGAATCGACGAGCTGAATAAGACTCATATGATGCTTCTCATACGGCAAGTACCATTCCCGATCCCAGTGGGTATGCGAAATAATATGTGCTCTCTTCGACTTGTTTGTCCGTTTGATCATTGCGTTATGCCACCTCTTTCCTCTTGTTGTACAATCTCAACCTCATCAGGGCGATACACCGCAATCAGCTTTCCGGAAGCATCCGTGGCAAATAACACCGAACGATTTTTCTCCAATTGGAACGAGTACGATACACCTGTACGTTGATCTCTCACGTGAACTTCATGGTTCAAGGCAAATTCCGATACAAATACATACAGATTTCCTTTTGGAAAACTCAGCTTCCGGCCATAGATCCCTGCGATATCTCCGCCAGATATCCATTCCAACTCCTGTTCGATGCCCGAAATCTCGGTTGCATAACGATACAATTCAGCAAGTGGCTCGTCCCGTCCATTTAACTCGAGTGGCAGTGGAGTCCAGATTAATTTCCCTTTACCCAAAGGCAAAACGGTTACTTCATCTGCTGTACCTTTATCCCCATGAAGCAACGTCTCCTTTGCCACCTCGGCGATACGACGCCGTCCATAGGTCACACGGTGATTCACGCCATTAATATTCAGCAGTTCTTCCCGCTGCACGTTACCCAGACTGCGTTTGCCTACAATATGATCTGCCCGGTCAGTTGCCTTCCAGTATGCATCCAGTCCCAGTGGTCCAGTGATGAGCAGACTTGTACCTGTCTTCTCCGCAAACGTGAGCAATTGTTGAAGTGCATCGCTGTCCATATTATGCGGACTCGGTACGATGATCAGTTTCGGTGGCTGCTGCTCCAAAGCTTCCAGATGATATTCGGATAACGCACGGAATGGCAATTTCAGATCATAGGACATTACACGAGTCAGCTTTGTTGTGGCATCATAGGCCAGGGCACGGTTGGAGAAGTCATTGGAATACGGGAACACGACTGCAATATCCTCCAGCTCGCGGTCTTCAAAGAGATCACGAATGCCATGCATGAATCGGCCAAAATCATAAGACACATCCGCCTCGGGTTTCTCCGTACCATCTGCACGAAGGGCTCCGATATGAGACTCATTGGCATTATCCATATAAAAGTTGGTGTTCCAGATCCATTGCACCGCTCCTGCGCCGCCTGTCGAGAACGCATAGGCGTACTTGCGTTCGAGAATACCACGAAGCTCTTCTTCCGTACGTTTGGCTCTCCCATCCGGGGTTTCCACATACATGATGCCCGTCTCCTGAATGAGATTTGGTTTATGTGGCGTTTTAGCGAAAATGCCATCCCATATCAGATCATCGTTTAACCACCAGGAATGCACGGTTGTATAATCCACCTCACGTTCATAGAAGAACGGAGAAGGACGCTGTGCACCAAGGGCTTCGTCCTGTCCCACGGTAACCAGATGATCGGGAACCAGGTCTTTGATCGTACCTACAAGCTCTCTTGCCCAAACATTGTGCATCTCCATAGAGAAGAGACAGTAATCGAGCCAGCGTGTTCCCTTTTTGGCCTTGTGCATGTCCTGTACATCAAAGTTAATCTCTTCCGCCTCCGGAATCACCGCGGCTGCAAAATTCGGAAGCTGCTTCGGTGACATGTTCCATGCCTCCTGCAACGCCTCAATCGTCTCATGACGCTGTTGGAGCCAAGCGATATAAGCCTGCTGTTCATACGAATCTCTCGCTGAGCGCGGGCCAGCTGAGAAGATGCGCACCGGATCAAACATGGATGGCTCATTAATCAGATCCCAGTCCACATGGGTTGTATGCGTGTGACGACTGACGATGCTGCGGATGAAACGTTTCTGTGCTTCGACACTCTGCGGGTCCAGATACGGATTCGTTCCTTCCCATGTCTCCGGTGTAAAGGAGAAGAAGGTGAACGTGACCTGTAAGCCATGCCGTTTCGCCGTTAAAATAAATGCATCAATGGCACGAAGCACATCCTCTGCCATATGTCCGTCCACCTGCATCATGTTGCGATAGGCGGTCCAGATTCCCGTCCGAATCCAGTTGATGCCGGCTTTTGCCATCTGAGCCATGTCTCGATCCCAGACATCCGCATTGGGCAGAAATAAAAATTTCCGTGCCACATCGGAGGTCATGTAGGTCATACCCACAACAGGGAGAGGACGTCCGTCTTTTACAAAATAATCCCTGCTGCGGGTAATCACTTCCCCTTCTGCCAGCAGTGCAGCATCCTGTCCCCAGAAGCCTTGACGCAAGATTCGAACTTCACCGTCAGGAGCCTGCGCGTGGCATATGATCCGATACAGCCCACTCTTAATGGAAACCGGGAGAAGTATACGTTCGAAACGCTGCTCACCAGAAAGTTCCATCTCCAGTCGATGGCTCCATACCTTCTCCGTCGTGCCACTTGTGCGATTCTCATGCTCGACTGTTATGTCGAATGCCCACAGCTCGGACTCGGTAAGTCTGTTGCCTGCTCGCTGTAAAATCTGGCCTTGAAGTGTGAGTACAGCCCGCTCATCTGGCTCATACGAAGCATAATTCGTTTTGAGGGATAACTCGGTTACACCTTGCGCACAGAATTGCGCCCATTTCACAATCTCGGCAGCGCCATCCTGCGTCCAGAATGAGGTGGTCAGCGGCAGATGTACAAACATCCAGCGTGAACCTACGAAAGTCCCGCGCGAGTTTTCCCACAGAACGACCGGAGCGGCGACACTGCGCCCGTCTTTACTCATGCCACGAAGCAATGGATAAATCTGCGTACTCATCGGTCCTGATGACCCCATCTGGTGGGGCAGATCACTTGTTTTGGTTGTATGTGGAACCAAATTCCATGTATCTGCCTTCTCGAACAGCCCCTCTTTCCCAGTGAGAAGCGGGATCTGTTCGGATGAAGTGTACGATTGCACATTGGCAGAAGATACGTTCAGTGCCTCATGAATATAGAGTTCCTGATGATACGCGGTCTGCTCGGACTCTACAACCCATGCCCCATTTTCATATCGAACCGGACGTTCGAAGGGTGCGCCCCCCACACTGATCAGGCTTCCTCCCTGATGCAAATAAGCTGCAATCTCCGTCCAAGCGGATTTGGGGAAATAGGGTGCGTGCAGATTGACCAGACATCCTTCACCAGCTGTGGTCTTCAAAACCTCTGCAAGTTCTTCGGCGTTTACAACGGTGATCTCTTCAACTGCTTTCCATGTATTCAGAGCCTCATGAGTTGGAGAAGCACCTTCCATTGGAAACGCAGGATCAGCGAAGATAATCAGCTTTTTATCATTAGGTTGCATACTCATAACAGGCCATCCTTCATGGATTTATAGACCAACTGGGAGAACAGACTGTTGGACCATGCAAACCATTTTCGTGTAAACATCGTTGGATCATCGGCGTGGAAGCCTTCATGCATATAACCTGTATCTGCATCTGTCGCTTCGAGCATGCGAATAATCTCCAGTTTCTCCTCGGCAGACTGCGCAGTCAGTCCTTGCATGGACAATCCCATATGCCAGATGTAATCTGGTGGGGTGTGCGGACTTCCGATCCCTTTGGCAACCTTGCCCTCATAATAGAACGGGTTCTCTTTGCTCAGGGCAAAACGGCGCGTATTCTGGTAGATCGGATCATCTGCTGTGACGTAACCCAGATATGGAATGGACATGAGTCCTGGTGTACCCGCATCGTCCATGAGACAGTGGTTGCCATAACCGTCCGTCTCGTACGCATAGATCGGTCCAAATTCCGGATGACGATAAATCCCGTACAACTGAATGCCGTGATCCACGTCCTGCTCCAGATCCTTCAATTCCTGCAAAAGTTCCATATCCCGGAACACCCACTCGGCAAACTCCTGCATTTGGCGCAGAGCTACAACCGCGAACATGTTGCCAGGGATATTGTAGTGGAAATCACACGCATCATCACTGGAACGGAAACCGGACCAGATCATACCCGTGTAGTTGACTGGCATACCTTTTCCGTGATTGCGCAGGGAATCTGTTGGGATGCCGTTATTACGAGTAAAGCGATATGGAGATTGTTCCATGTGATGCTGTTCGACTTTGAACAGGTCCACAATTTTACGCATCGCTGCTTTGAAGCTTGAATCAAAAATGTCGGTCAGCTCGGTTTCCTTCCAATATAAATAGGCCAGGCGTACAACGAAACATAATGAATCAATCTCGAATTTGCGTTCCCACACCCAAGGCGACATCTCGGTTTCGTCCGTGGTGTTCCAATGCCAGTCGTTAGCAGTCTCATTGAAGGCATTGGCATATGGATCGATGTGAACATACTGGATATGACGTTTGATCAGCCCACCAATAATGCGTTGCAGGTCCTCGTCTTCTTTTGCAAACGGAATGTAATGTACTACCTGCTCCACGGAATCACGCAGCCAGGAAGCCGGAATATCTCCTGTGATAACAAAAGTCGTACCGTCCTCCATCAACTTGGTTGTTGTTTCTATAGTGTTGGGGAAGCAGTTTTTGAATAATTGAAGCAGTTTTGGTCGGTGAGCCAGTTTCTGTTCTGCTTCTTCGAGCACGGCCTGAATGGATTGTGGCAAAGCAACAGGTGGCATGGGTATTTTGGGTAATCTGAACTGTTCCATGGATGAGTGCAACTCCTTAAACAAATTGAATGGTGTAGCTATACAAGATCAAGCTGAGAACATTCACACTAGACCACTACGATGACAGAATAACCTTCCGATCGCTGTTATCCCCAGATTTTTTTTGTTTCCCTTTTCTAAAGGGTAAAATCTGGGGATAAAGGCGAACGCTTCGCTTCTTCTGGTTATTTCTGTCCTCTCCGTTAACGTGTGAATAAAGAGCTGGACATATATAGCTCGAAATATTTCAAAAAGGTTTACCGCAGTAGCACGGTTTGTATTTGGTAAGGTTTAAAAGATAGTGTAATCTGGCCATTGGTATGGGCCAGTGGTTGGACCGGTTCTTCGAGCGCGTTGGAGTGATAGGCTTGCTCAAAGGCATGTGGCCATTGCAATGTGATGTTTTCGCGTTTGCCTGATGATTCATAGAAACGAAGGACTGTTCCGTGCCCATCCTCTGCCATTTTGACCGTATCGAGAATGACGTGATTACTATTAAAGTTAATCCAGGAGCCTGTTGCTGGACTTACAGGTGCCTCAATTGCAGTTGTATCTGCAATTAGATCGACTCCAGTCCCTGTGCTTGGCTGTACCTGCTCTATCTGGTGCTCTTGTTGTATCTGACCCTTTTGTTGCACTTGGTTCACCTGCTGTACCGTCACCTCATGATTTAACTCGGCGGCCTGACGTACGGTGTGTGCGTTTCTCCAGTCTCCGTCGTGTGGATACAGGGAATAGGTGAATTCATGTTCTCCCAGATCGGCTGTGCGATCAGGCCATTTTGGAGCACGCAGCAAGGACAAACGAATAGTGCTTCCCTGCACGTCGTACCCGTATTTGCAATCATTGAGCAGACTCACGCCGTATCCATGTTCGGATACATCTGCAAAGCGATGTCCACAGACTTCATACTGGGCTTGTTCCCAGCTTGTGTTGCGATGTGTTGGGCGTTCCAGTGCGCCAAATGGAATCTCAAACGTAGCCTTGGAGGTCACCACATCAATCGGGAAACCAACTTTCAGAAGTTTGTGATTTTCGTTCCAGTTAACCTGTGTTTGGAAGTCAATTCGCCGTGAGTCATGATAAAAGACGATATCTTGTGTGATTTCCGATTGATGTAGCTTCCAGCGGAAGCGCAGGACATCTTTCGTTGAACCCGCAAGCACCAGCTTTTTCTCCAACAGTTCCACTTCGCCAGCAATCTGTTCCTCATAACGACTGTCGATATCCCATGCATCCCAGAGCGTTGGACGATCGTGGAAGAAGTGAAGTTGATTGCCTCGTTCACCCGGCTTCAGCATCTCACGCTCTGCGGTTTTATCCCACAGACGGGTGATCTCCCCACGTTCGTTGAACTGCACATGATAAAAGGCAGTATCCCATGTATCATTAAAGGTTGTTTGTGCGGCAAGGTTCTTCATTTCCCGTACATTCGTTTCCCTTGTATTTTCCGGTACCAGCCAAATCGTTTTATATCCAAACGCCGGAATGTCTGTCACGAAAATAGACATGTTGCCATCCTCCCGATCCATCCGCAAGCGCTGGCCTTTTTCATCGATGCCGTAGCGATCCAAGCCATCCTGAACAGGAAGTTGAACGACTGCACTCCGTTTCCAGCCCAGGCTGTTGAATACAACATAGGCTACTGAACCTTCCGGTCCATCTGTGTTGATACCCGTTGTCAATGCAGCAATGCCTTGATCCAGTCCGGTTCTGCCCAATTCAAATACCTGTACATATTCCTCATTCGAAGTGACGTAGGACTCCGTAATTGCCGAGCCCGGTATAATATCGTGGAATTGATTCAGCAAAATTAATTTCCAGCCTTCATGCAGTGCTAAACGCACTTCAGCTTCTGCATCTGCCTCCATATCTGGCAGAGCGAGTGTATTCCACAGCTCAGCTTCTCGATACAGAACCTCCGCTTTCCGGTTGTTGCGCTTATTGCGCGCATGGGTCGTGTAGGTTCCCCGATGTAACTCCAGATACAGATCGCCATGCCACTTCGGAAGTACAGGTTGCTCCTTTTCAATTCCGGCAAAGAAAGCTCCAGCTGTGCTATATCGGCTCGCAGGCTGTCCAACCATCAGGTCTGCGCGATCCACATACTCCAGCATCTCGCGTGTTACGCCACCGCCGCCATCTCCGTGTCCGTATAGAAGCATGTGCTCCGGATGTGCTGCTTTCTCACGGTAGGACTGCCAGTGATCATGAATGTCCTTCGGCAGTGTGTGTTCGTTAACCCCATGATTGAGGTAGGACAGGATCGGTGTGCCGTCAATACCCACCCAATGGAAGAGATCGTATGGAAACACATTTGTGTCATTCCATCCGAGCTTTGTTGTCATGAAATATTCCACATTGCCATGCTTCAAAATCTGTGGCAGGGAGGCACAATACCCAAACGTATCCGGCAACCATTCAATCTGTGATGTCTTGCCAAACTCCTCCATATAGAAACGCTGACCATATAACATCTGGCGAATCAGGGACTCCCCGCTTGGGATGTTCAGATCCGGCTCAACCCACATGCCGCCAACCAGTTCCCAGCGGCCTTCTACAATCCGCTGCTTCACCCGTGCGTACAGCTCGGGATCATGCTCCTTCAGAAACGCATATAGTAAGGGTTGGCTCTGGGAATAAACATAGTCCGGATATTCATTCATGAGTGCATCCACGGTGGAGAAAGTACGACTCGTTTTGCGTACCGTCTCACGTACAGGCCACAGCCAGGCAATATCAATATGGGACTGTCCCACCATATGCTCCAGACCTTCCGCGTTTCCGCCAATCTCACGCACATGATGCTTCAGATTATTCTCAATCTGACGAATACCCTCTCCCTGCTCAATCTCTTCTGCTGACATGCCTACAAATTGATCCATCGCACGATACACCAGTTCTAACAGGCGAACCCGCCGAAAGTCACTTTCCGGTAGCAACACAGCCGAATCACGGACAATAATGACGGTATACATCAAACTACGAACCGCTTCATTGGGTCTCACCAGCAAGCTCGTAATTGATGTGATTGGCGGCTGAATAACCGCCTGTTGATTCAACGGGTCTACAGGTTCAGGTACCGGATCAAACATCTCGATCTCCAGTTCTGGAGCGTTTCCGACTTTGGATGGATCAAGCGTGACGTAGGTATGATTGCGGTCAAGGCCCTGATAAGAGTTCCCATTTACCCGAAGCAAGCCTTCTCCGCCTGTCTCAAATACAAGCCCATAAGGTGTTTGCTGCCATGTAGCAGGAATCTCCAAACGTGTTCTGAAAAAATAAGTCGTTCCCTGTTTGCTCGGAAAACGCTCAAAATCTTGCCCTTCGGGGTACTCACCCTGATCCTCATACTGTCCTGGCACATTATAATAAGCGCGGGTAATGTCCCAGTTGCGTAGCTGTAATTGCTCCAGCCACTGATGTTCGGACAACTCGCGAATAAATCGTCTGATACGTTCCAACGTCTTACGCCTCCCTTACGGTCAGTTCCGCTATTTGCGTATCGTTTACGCTGCTGCCGATATGAATATGGAATTGTCCCGGTTCAACGACAGGCTTCAAATCACGACCAATATACTGCAGCTGCTCGGCCCCGATGTGGAATTCCACGGTCTGTGTCTCTCCCGGCTCCAGGTTCACTTTTGCAAACCCCTTCAGTTCCTTGGCCGGACGAGTTAGTGAGCTGACCACGTCAGAGATGTACATCTGTACAACTTCTGCACCTGCATAACGGCCGGTGTTGGTCACGTTCACCGATACCGTAACTGAATCATCAGTTGTCATAGATGCAGCACTCAGCTGCGGTTCACTGTACTCATATGTGGTATAACTCAGTCCGTATCCAAATGCATAACGTGGCTCCAGATCCTCTTCGAGGTAACGTTTGCCTCGGGAACGTTTGCCGTTATAATAGATCGGTAATTGGCCGACATGCTTCGGAATGGAGATCGTCAATTTGCCTGACGGATTCACATCACCGAATAAAATATCTGCAATGGCACGACCGCCCTCTTGACCCGGATACCACGCCTCCAGAATTGCATCGGCATGTTCATCCACCCAAGGTTCAGTGATGGGACGACCATTAATGTAAACAACGACAAGCTTCTTGCCGAGCTTGTGAATCTCCTGAATAAGTTCCAACTGTACTCCGGCAAGACCCAACGTCATCCGGTCGATCCCTTCGCCACACTCCATATCATTCCATGAGTTATCCGACACATTGGAAGCCCCCGTCTTCAGATCAATTGTTCCTTCTCCAAAGTCACGTGCACTGGAGCCGCCAACCACCATAATGACCGTATCCGCTTGACTGGCAACTTCGATCGCACGCTCGAATCCTTCTTTCGAATCACCTTTGATCCGGCAGCCTGGTGCATAAAGAACCTGATCTGTACTGCTGTCACCAGTCAAAGCACCAACAGAACTCTTCTCCGTTTGCCCATCCACATGATTAGCCAGCTTAATGCGAATCCCATCCAGTACCGTCGCCACTTTCGACTTCGGTTGCGGAGATGTGTAATCGCCCAGTTGATTGTAGGCCTGATCCGCATTTGGGCCGATCACGGCAATCCGGCCCACATTTGCTAACGAGAGAGGTAACGTGTCAGCCTCATTTTTGAGAAGTACAACCCCTTCCGCAGCCAACTGGCGTGCCAGTTGAATATGCGCTTCACTTCCAATTACTTCTGCTGCCCGATCGGCATCCACATAAGGCTGTTCGAATAAGCCCAGTCTGAACTTCAACGCCAGCACGCGAGAGGTAGCCTGATCCAGAACCTGCATATCAAGCTTGCCTTCTGCCACCGCCTGCACCAGATATTGCCCAAACATCTCACCGGACATTTCCATATCGATGCCTGCCTCAATCGCCTGTACGGAAGCTTCCATTCCATCTGCCGCCACATCATGCCCACTTGCCAGCATGTTGATCGCACCACAATCCGTAATGACCAGACCGTCAAAGCCCCAATCCTTACGCAAAACATCTTCCAGCAATTCCGTATTCACGGTGCAAGGCGTGCCATCAATTTCGTTATATGCTGGCATGATCGACGCAGCGCCCGCTTCCACCGCTTTGCGGAATGGATAGAGATCCACTTCCAGCAGCTCGCGCCAGCCCATATGTACAGGCCCTGCATTACGTCCGCCTTCTGAGCTGCCATAACCAACAAAATGTTTCAGCGTTGCCGCTACTGTATCTCCACGGTCAAGACTTTCACCCTGAAGCCCTTCTACGGAAGCAACTGCCAGCTCTCCAATGAGAAACGGATCTTCACCGAAACATTCCTCCGTACGTCCCCAGCGCGGATCACGCACAACATCCAGTACCGGAGAATAGGTGACCGCACCACCTTGAGCACGTGTCTCCCGTGCTACTGCCCGGCACATCTCCCGATACAGATCCACATTCCAGGTGCTCCCCAGTAAAAGAGGGACAGGATAGACCGTTCCGTCAATAGCCATATGACCATGCGAGCACTCTTCCCCGATCAGAATGGGAATCCCCAGTCTGGAATGTTCTATTGCATAACGTTGAATCAGATTGACCGCCTCAGCGCCTTCTCTGGCGGATAGTCCATTTTCCAGCGTAACGCCCGTCCACGGATCTGCGCGAAGTGCACCATAGAGGGAGCCGACGCCCCCATTTTCCACTTGCTGTTTAAAGGATTCGTTTAACGTGATGTTCCCTTGATCATTCGTATATGTCTGCCAGCCAAATGGCTGCGTAAGTTGACCTACCTTTTCTTCCGTAGTCATCAGGCTAAGCAGGTGTTGTACCCGTTCCTCTAAGGATTTGCTTTGGTCCTTATAAGTCATCAATCTGCATCTCTCCAATCCTATAACGTGATCCGGTTATTCTTTGACCGCGCCCACCGTCAGACCCTGTACGAAATAACGCTGGAAGAACGGATAGGCGAATATAATCGGCAACGTAGCAAGCACAACCATCGCCATTCGGGACGTATCCTGCGGAATGGACTGCATGGCTGCCAGACTCATCGAACTGTTAGCAGAGTTCTGCTGGATAAACTGGATGCTCGACTCAATCCGCATCAGCATGGATTGCAGCGGTACCAGATTCGGATTATCGATATATAACAGCGCATTGAACCAATCATTCCAGTAACCGAGTGTACTGAACAACCCGATGGTTGCCAGTCCCGGCAAGGAAAGTGGAACCACGATTTTCATAAAGGTATAGAACTCACCGGCGCCATCAATCTTCGCCGATTCAATGACTGCATCCGGTACACTGGTGGAGTAGAATGTACGCAGGATCATAATATAGAAGGCGTTCATCGCCAGCGGCAGAATCAGTGCCCATAACGTATCTTTCATTCCAAGCAGCTGGGATACGACCATATAGGTTGGAATCATCCCGCCGTTGAACAGCATGGTAAGAATTGCAAAGATGGAGAAAAATCTCCGATATCTGAAGCTCTTGCGGGAAACCGCATACGCATACAGCGACATGAGAATCAGACTGATGATGGTACCAAGTACCGTCACCAAGATGGTAACTCCATACGCCCGCAGCAGCGTGTCCCCACTCTGCCAGACAAACTGATATGCCGCGAGACTCCATTCTGCCGGAATCAGACGATACCCATCACGGGCCAGTGCTTTCTCGTCTGTAAACGAGATGATGACTACAAATATAAAAGGAAATACACAGATCAGAGCGAATAGACCTGCGATGATGTTCATGATCACGTTCCAGCCGTTGGATACGTGGTGGAAGTCGCGTTTTTTAACAAGCCCTGCTTGAGCCATAGTGGTTCACTCCTTTCCCTGTCCTAGAATAGGCTGCTGTCTTTATCTACTTTGCGAACAACATAGTTGGAGATAATAACAAGCACAAAGCCCACCACGGATTGATACAATCCCGCTGCTGTACTCATGCCGATCTCACCACTAGTTTTCAAACCTCGATATACATACGTATCAATAACATTGGTCACGGAATAAAGCGTACCCGAATCCCTTGGCACCTGATAAAAGAGTCCAAAGTCGGCATAGAAAATGCGGCCTACGGCCAGCAAGGTCATAATCGTGATGATGGGCGACAGCAACGGAATCGTAATATTGCGAATCTGCTGCCATTTGCTTGCTCCATCAATCATGGCTGCTTCATACAGTGATTTATCAATCCCCAGTATGGAAGCCAGATAGACAACGCTGCTATAACCTATGGTTTTCCATAGCGCTACGAATACCAGAATATACGGCCAATATTTCGCCTCGGAGTACCATTGAATTGGTTCCATCCCAAACCAGCCGATAATCTGATTCAACATCCCGCGATCCATGCTCAAGAAGCTGAATGCGAAGTAACCAACGATAACCCAGGATAGAAAATACGGCAGAAACATACCGGTTTGATACAGTTTGGCGAGTCGTTTATTCACTAGTTCCGAGAGCAGGATTGCCAATGCCACAGCAAATACCAGTCCCAGGAAGATAATGGCGATGTTATAAAAGAGGGTGTTGCGTGTAATGAGCCATGCGTCACTTGTGCTGAACAGGAATTTGAAATTGTCCCAGCCAACCCATTCACTCTTCATCAGACTTGCCCAGAACCCTTCACGGCTGAATCGGTATTCTTTGAAAGCAGCCACTGTGCCCACAAGTGGTAAGTAGGAGAAGAAGAAGAACCAGATGGCGCCTGGTAGCACCATGAGCAACATGACTCGGTTTCTAATCAGGTTTTTCAAAAATGTAGTCATTGTGGAGATCCTCCTTCAGGCTTGAATGAAAAAGGACCGGACGCGATAAGCAGCCGCCCGATCCTTACGATGTACTGTTACTTGTTTTCCGCTCTCCAGGCATCCAGCTGGCTTTGGGCTTCAGCCATTACTTTCTCCAGTCCGGCTTGATTGAACTTCTCAATCACTTGATCCAGATTGGCTGCCGGGTCCAGTGTACCTGTCATCAGTGCTGCCCAATATTGCTCTTTCACGTTCTGTACCGCCGTCAGTTCGGACGATACATTGCTTGCATCAAAGTTAAAGCTGAGGATCGGGGAATTGACACCTTCAGCGTTAAACTTCTTGAACTCATCCCATTTGTTATCCGGGTCATTGCTGTTCAGATAGAGCAGCATGTTGTTCCCAAGGGAGTATGAAGGCATATCGTAGTTTTTCGATTCAGGCAGATTTTCCATATGTGTGTCATCCACTTTTTTGTAGTGTGTGCCCTCAATACCGGAGTCCACCATATTACGCAGCACAGGATCTGTATTGAGCAGGTTCAGGAATTCCATCGCTTTCTCCGGATATTCCGAGTTGGCCGAGATGGCCATGATGGAACCTTGTACAGATGTATTCGTTATAATTGCTTCACTTGCAGGTGTTGAAACGACTTGATAACCGTAACTTGCAGACCATTGATTGTCCGCGAGTGGCTGAGTCTGTGCACGATCCAGGAACCAGTTGCCCGATGTTGTCAGGTCGTTCGTGGAACCTGTTGTTGCCGCTTCTGCCGATACATAACCAGCCTTGTAGTATTTGTGCATCGTGGTAAGTGCTTCTTTCATTTCAGGTGTTTCCAGTATGTTTACAAGCTTATAGTCTGTTGTATCCAGCTTGATTGCCATTGGCAGATTCTGAATGACATAGTCATAAGGCACGTAAGGAACATAGTTTTTATCCATGGCAAATGGTGTTACACTCGCCTCGTTTTCCTTAATTGTTTTGAGCAGAGGCTCCAGACTTTCTAACGTACGAACGCCAGAGATGTCCAGCTTGTATTTATCAACCAGCATTTGGTTAAAGCGCCATACCTCTTGTTGTGGCAGCTCTTTGTTGGCTGGAATTCCGTAATTGTGTCCATCTACTTTGGAACCGCTGAGGAACGCAGGATCAATGGTCTTGGTAAGATCCTGACCGTATTCAGCAAGCAGGTCATCCAGTTCAAGGAATGCACCTTTTCTGGCATTTTGTACATAATCGAATCCACCAGAAGAAGTGAACAGAATGTCCATTGGCTCACCGGATGCTACGTTAACCTGCATCTTCTGCGGGTAGTCACCCCAGTCAACCATCTTCATCGTTACCGTGGCATTAATTTTCTCTTTGGTATACTTGCTCACTTCTTCCATCACTTTATTGACGTCTTTCTGAGGGGTACCAATGGTATACCAGATCAACTCTACCGCGTCATCTCCAGCTCCCCCGGATTCTGAAGCATCTTTGCTTCCTCCACAGGCACTAAGAACAAGTGTAACGGCCATTAACAATGCAAGAACGAGTGAGAAGCGTTTTCTTTGTTTACTCATTTCTTTGATCCTCCCTTTTCGTGTTCCCTTAGGCTCTACTTACTAACTGCTTTAACCTTATCGAATGAAAGCATTTACAAAAAGAAGATAAACTTAAGTTTTCGAGGTACAAATTAAAGAGAAATCTTCCTTGGGCATCTATTTTGTACCTATTTAAATAAATCGCTTACATGAAAGAGACATGCCGGGTAACGTATGCCATGATTTTCTACCATGCCATTCCTGTTCCCGATATGTCTCTTGGCTCTCTGTCCGCATGGTTGGATCTACCCGTCACCGAATTAACCAAACACCTTGAAATCAGTCGGTGAAATCCCTACATATTTGCGGAACTGTTTATAGAAATACCCCGTCTCCCAATACCCTACATTTCGGGCGATCTCATGTACCTTCAGATTGGAATTGCGTAGTTGCTCCTTCGCACGTTCAATCCGGTATTTGTTGATATATTCGGCAAACGTCTCCCCGGTCTCCTTATGGAACAATTGTCCCAAATACACCGGATGCAGATGATAGTGGGCACCCAATAGCTTCAAGGAGAGCTCTTCTGCGTAGTGTTTGTCGATATGCTGAAGCACTTGGTTTACAATTGGATTTTTCAGATCCTGCAATAGGGATTGGATCGTCTGCGACCCAACCTGCTGAAGCGCCCGCACGAGTTCATCAAAAGTACCACTGTCCAGTACAAGTTGAAGCCCTTGTTGGTATATGGCAGACTCATCCGAGTGTTTGATGCTCTCCAGTTCCATCTTGAAGCGAATCACAACTTCCAGTGCGGTATTCTGTAACTCCCCAGGTGTAAGCCCATCGCGATGCTGTTCAAAATCCATGCGAATCCGGTCGGCAAGTTGTTCTGTATTGCGGGATAGAATGAGTTTGGCATACTCCCTCCATTCAATGAAAAAGGTCGCCGTTGAATTTCCGCACCTTTCCAGCATGGCATGATCGATGACTTTAAGGTCGGGATAAATCATCACATACTGGAGTGCTTTTTTGGCCTCGGCATAACTGGTCGGCGCATGGTATAACCCTTTCATCAATCTGCCTGCTCCAATGCGTGCCGCCGGATGGGTTACGGTTATCTCATCAGATATTGCCTGCAGACCATCCATCAACTTCTGTTCCTCGTCACTCGTACCCTGAATGTTAGCAATAATGACGATGTCTCCATCGATATCATGAAATACGTTCAGATGGCGTCTGTCTCTCAGCATCTCTTCTACACGTTCAAACATGCCGGGTACTTGCCCTTTGTCACGCAGAATGGCCACAGCAACGTCCGGTGCATCCAGCGAAAGGTTCATGAACTGGGCACGTTCTTCAAATTCAGTAGCTGCAATCTGTCCCGTAAGCCATCGATGAAGAATGTTATCTTTCAGAATCTGGATGCCATACGCATCATCGGCTTGAGGTGATACCGTATGATCTAGCTTGGACGCCGTGTTGCTCAGCGTGGATTCCAGTTCCTCTACATTAATCGGTTTGAGCAGATAGTTTTCGATCCCCAATTGCATGCCTTCCTTCAGATATTCGAACTCATTGAAACCACTGAGGATAATGACCTTAAGCTCAGGTTGCACTCGCCTTGCTTCCCGAATCAGATCGAGACCATTCATGAGTGGCATGGATATATCCGTAATCAGAATGTCCACAGGCTGAGAAGAGAGCGCCTGTAACGCTGCTTGCCCATTACCTGCATGGCTCACAATTTCCATACCAAATGAAGACCAATCCACAATATCGTATAAACCTTCAATGATGAATGGCTCATCGTCCACAATAAACACCTTGTACATATTACACACCTGTCCCTTCTGAATGTGGATAACGCACCCTGATTCGTGTTCCTTCTCCGAGGGTGCTCTCTATGGTGATACCGAACTCTGGCCCATACAGGAAGCGCAATCGACTATGGACACTGCGCAGCCCAAACATCTGACCAGACTCTTCAGGACGTTCCAGTTCTTCAAGGATTTCCGTCAGGCGTGCCGGATCAATGCCTTTGCCATTATCTTTGACTTCCACTTGCACCACATCATCTGTCTCTTCCACAACAATCGATAATCGGTTATCCGAACGTTCTGTCTGAATGCCGTGTACGACATAATTCTCAATGATGGGTTGCAGCGAAAGTTTGACCACAGGGTGTTGATAATATGCAGCATCGATCTGGATCGTATATATGAAAATATCCTTGTAGCGGATTCGGAATAATTCCAGATACAAGCGGCAAGCTTCCATCTCATCCTTCAGCGTATAATTTTTCTTTTGCTGTACCAGGCTCTTGAACAATACGGATAAACTATAGATCATCTCGCCGACATCTCTCGCCCCCTGGGATATGGCCCTCATCCGAATCACTTCAAGCGTATTGTAGAGAAAATGAGGGTTGATACGCGCCTGTAATGCGACCAGCTCGGTCTCCTTCTGTTTGATCTCGGCTTTGTAGACCCGTTCAATGTACAGATTCAGCTCGTCCAACATATCGTTGAAGCTATGTGAGATCTGCCCCAGTTCATCATCACGCGGATCGTCGATGCGAGCCGTTAAGTTGCCATATTTCACTTTTTGGGTGAAGCGAATAATTCGACGGGTTCGTTTGGCAAAGTTAATAATGAAAAACGCCGGAACCAGCACGGCAAACAGAATACACACAATACTGATCGAGATAATGGTATTGCGAATGCCCGCATAGGTTTCAGCCATCTCTTCTACCGGAACGGTGCCAATGACCACATAACCCTGATCCGCGGAGACAAACTTGTTCACGTACATGTTCTGCTCCTTTTTCATTGAATCCATATCCGTCTGATCAAACAGGGAATCGGCCACATTCACGTAGGGGTACTTCTTCCCGTAATAATGATTGTTGGAGTCAAATAACACTGTCCCTTTCGCCGATAACACCACGATTTCTCCCTTGAGATTACTCTCGTAGTTATCCAGCGCGTTACCGATTCCCTCCGAGTCAAAGAAGACAAGAAATTGGCCCAGATTCCGAAGAGTCTGTGTATTGTTAATTGGTACACGGATGGAGTAGAGCGCAGGGTCCCATTGATTAATCTCTTTGCGTATCCAGTAATTGGGTGCACTGATATTGGGTGTTTCCATCGCCATCACGTCCGGAATATAGGAATGAGCTACATTCGCGTCCAGCTTGCGGAACTGCTTGTGTTGATTGAAGGTAGACAGATCCTGCTGCTCAGCGCTATATAACATGAGTTGATTAATCTGCGAATTGCGATCCATAATGTTCTGAAAATGTTTCAACACATCGGCCGAATAATCGTCCTGATTGGCGTAATATCCATTCGTCATGTGCTGAACATATTCAGCGTACGAATGATTCATCAGATAAGTAATGTTGGCGGACAGCGCCTCATTCTGATGCATATCCCTCACCATGTTTTGTACCGATTCATACTGCTGATGAATGTACCGATCCACATGTTCCATCGCCGCTTTCTGGATCGCCAGTTCCCGGCGAATCGTGGAGTCGGACACCGACAGGAAGATGATATAAGACAATGTAATAATCGTGACAATGGATATCATCGAGAAAATCAGGAGCATTTTCATAAACATATTATTTTTGAAGAAATTATTGTAAACGCTAACAATTTTCAATTCGCATGTTCCCTCCGATGCTGTTTTCCTGACTTGAATTATACCATCAGGCTTCTGACATTAACTTGTCACCTGCAACTTTTCTTTAGTTTATATCTGTGTTTCTTTAATTTCACCCTATTTAAAAACGCTTTCATCCACTATCGTTAACCATAAGTTTAGCTTTGTGTAAAAGAATACCTTACATTCATTCCACTTGAAGGAGGAACAGCATGACACGCAAACTCAAAGCAAAAGGCATCATACCCAAGGTAACCGCCATGGTCCTGACTACGGCTCTGCTTGGACAAGTTGTTGCATCATCCGTTTATGCCGGAGACACGCTCCCTTACACCGGTGAAAGTGCCAAAGGGGTGAATCAGCCCTATCAACATGGATACACCTCGGCCCAGATTCTGAACTGGACACCGGAAAGTGATATCCATGGCGATTTACTTCGTGCCCATGTTCCCTTGCAGCCCCGTAATGAAGCGTTCGCTGCCACACAGGCTTATCCTGAGCTTAGTCCGGACACCCAGTTATTCACAATGAGTGGCGATTACGGCAATGCATTCTTCGATAGCACACCTTATACCAATGAATTCAGCCAGTATCTATTTAATTATTGGCAATATACAGACTACTACAGCTATTGGCACGGCATGGCCTCTGCGGGAGTACCTGAGGAGCTGTACGATCCGAGTAAAGAGTGGACGGAGAAATACTTCGAGTTTGGCATTTTGAACATTCCGAATCCGGCCTACACCAATGCAGCCCACAAGAACGGCGTTAAGTCCATTGCTAACATCTTTTTCTCGGACAATGACCGTGGCCCACAAACCTATAAACAAATGCTGATCCAGGATGAAAACGGTAATTTTCCTGTGGCCGAGAAATTGGCCGAGATGGCAGAATACTACAACTATGATGGATATTTCTTCAATCAGGAAGAAGTTGCCCGGGGTGTAGCCCCTGAAGATATCGCATCCTACAAGAAATTCATGAAATATCTAAGAGATAAAGGCCTGTACGTTCAGTGGTATGATTCCACCATCAATACAACAGGCAAAATTCAATACCAGAACCAATTCAATGGGCTCAACAGCCCCTTTGTACAAGATTCCGTTCTCGGCAGAGTCTCGGATTCCATCTTCCTGAACTATGTGTGGAACCACAAGATGCTCCGCGACTCCCGTGATCATGCCCTTAGCCTGGGACTGGATCCACTGGAAACCGTATTTGCTGGTGTCGAAGGTGGACATGACAAATTCGGCCGCTGGAAGCAATCCTATGACCTGCGCCATAACCTGGATGAGAACGGTCAACCCATGAACAGCATCGCGACATTAGGTGCCGACTTCACCCACAACGCTCTGGATGAAGAGATGGGCGATGGCAGCACCAATCATCGTGCGGAAGATGATTACCAGTGGATGACCTTTGTACGTGATCGTGCCTGGTGGTCTGGTCCAAATCAAGACCCGACAGATGCACGTCGTAATGCGTCTGCCGATCTGTCGGATATGTATGCTTCCGGTGCAAATTGGGATGGAATCGCCGCTTATCTTACCGAGCGATCCGTCATCAACGGCTCCAATTTTGCGACCAACTTCAATACGGGCCACGGCCTGAAATATTATGAAGACGGTGCTGTCTCGAACGATAAAGAATGGTCCAATATCAACATTCAGGATATCCCTGTCACTTGGCAATGGTGGATGGATAGTGAAGGCGACAAGCTCAGTGTTGATTTTGACTATGGTCCCTCTTATGAGAAAGGCGCAAGGTACAACTATGACTCCATTGGCGCGTTTAATGGCGGCAGCTCTCTCGTGGTGAACGGCACACTGAACGCGGAGAACTTCCTGCGCCTGTACAAGACCGACCTGTCCGTCAACGGGCAATCGAAACTGGAACTGACGTATAACAAACCGTCGACTAGTGACGCTTCCTCCCTGCATGTTGGGTTGATCTTCGAAGATGATCCATCCAACGTGGTCAACGTAAATGTGCCTAATGTAGGCCAGCATACAGAAGGCTGGAAGACAACTTCGCTGGATTTGAGTGCCTATCAAGGCAAAACCATTGCCGCTATGGGATTATCTTTTGACCCGAATGGCAAAGCAATTGAGAATTACCAGATGAACATTGGCGAGATCCGCATTTCCGACGGTTCAGCGGCTGTACCGGATGCACCGACCGGATTCCATATTGCCAAAGCACTGACCAGCACCGATGAACTGGTTGTTGCATGGGACATGAAGGACTATTCAGAGGTCAAACAATACAATTTATATGAAAATGGCGCCTATGTAGGCGGCGTGTATGATTCCACTTTTTATATCAAATCACTAAAACAGCCATCTGGTGAACTGTCTATCCGTGCGGTTGGTGCAGATGGTACCGAAAGTGAAGCAACCGTCCTGCCTTACGATCTGAATGCAGCCGTTCAGGATATTGATGTGAAATTCAAAAAGAATGGCGATGCTATTGTAAGCTGGAAAAACCCGAAGAAAGCGAAAGATTCAGGCAAAGATAAAGATAAGAATACGGATAAGGACAAGGATAAAAATAAAGACAAAGGAAAAGGCAACGAGTCTATTCAACTCACACTAGAAACAGAATACACAAAAGAGCCTTTCACCAAGTCGCTTCAGGTCAAAAAAGGAAAACAATCTGCCGTCCTGACCGGACTTCCGACCAACGGTGAGCATTACGTGCTGAACATCGCCATTGGCGGGCAGAACCCGGTAACCCATACCGGACAGCTCGCAGATCTTCAGATTACACCATACGTCAAGGAAAAGGTCACGGTAAAAGATGGAAAGTACACATTGGCCCTCCCGGATCTGGAGGACTGGTACAAGATCTATGTATATGAAAATGGGGTGCCACGCGAGTTCGGAGTCACTTACGTATCGCAAAAATTCCCGTATATCATTCGGGGAAGAACAAAGCTGAGTGAACTGACCTTCACGCCAGCGTCCAGCAACAGCTCATTGAAGCTGGTCATTGAGGATTATGCAGGCAATCAGGCCGCTACGATTTTGAGATAATACTGCAAAGTATTTTTTTGTTCTCGTCTGCATAACAGTTGAGATAAAAACGTACAGCCCTTCACTTCCAAAAGGAAGTTGAAGGGCTGTTTTTGTTGATCTAACAATAAATATTCAACCCAACAGCTATTAAACAGCATTCCCGTTAGCATAGTCCTTCGGATGAAATTGAGGATAGATGCTTGCGCAACTGCTTTTTATCTATTTTATCCACGGCTGTTCTCGGCAAAGTATCCACAATGAACAGTTGAGTCGGCCATTTGTACGGAGCAAGGTGTGGCTCACAAAACGCCCGCACCTGCGTCAGATCCATACTTTCACCATCCTGTAACACGATGAAAGCGACAAGTTCCTCGCCTTCGTCAGGAAGAGGATGTCCGATTATGGCCGCCTCGCTTACCGACTCATGGCTCACAATAACATGCTCCACTTCGGCACAGAACACATTGGAACCGTCCACAATAATCATATCCTTCAAGCGATCAAACACATAAAGGTAACCTTCGGCATCCAGACAACCGACATCCCCAGTTCGAATCCAACCATCGGACATGGTCTCGGCAGTAGCCTCCAACTGGCGCCAATACCCCAGCATGGTCTGTTGACCTCGAACAACGATTTCTCCAGCCTCGCCCGTAACTGTCTCACTTCCGTCCGTATCTAATATCCGAACTTCGAAGGCCTGCTCACCTTGGGCAGCCAAGTCAGCAGGACGACCTACGGATCGAAGGCGATGGGGATCGCCCATATGCTGAGCAGGAAAAAGGCGGCTTATGGACATTCCACATTCCGCTTGTGAGTAGTTGTTCACAATGATAACTTCAGGAAATTGCGATACAACCTCCTGTAGTGTATCCGGGGAAATAATGGACCCTCCGCAGCCAATAAGCGATAGACTCTTCAAGTTTCTACCTCCTACGGATGCCTCGCGGGTAAGATCACGAAGCAGTTGGCCTACTGTGCTGAGTTGTGTAATCTGATCACGTTCAATAGCTTCCATAATGCGGTGTACATCCGCCGGGTATTCGTCTAGAAATACAAGACAGCCTCCGGCAGCCATGGTCGCCCACAGCTGGAACTGACCTACCAGATGGGATAAGTTGAGCACTAACACACGACGCTTGAGATCATGACCGAAGCCTGCAGAAGGCGTAAGTTGATTCCAAGCAGCCATACCACGATGCGAATGCATGACCCCTTTTGGCCGACCAGTTGTCCCACCCGTATAAATCAGGACTGCCGTATCGTCTAAACTTCGTTTGGAATGGTCTTTTGGAGAGAACGCAGGTTCCTGCTGTAAAAGAGCAGCGAGCGAACTGCTATTCGTCCCTTCTTCGTCTATCGTGAACAGTTTTGGACAATACCCAAGAAGCTTTACCGTGGCAATAGCTACTTTAGCATGTTGGTCATCATGAATAACCATATGTGGTTCTGCATCCTGAAATATGGCAGCGAGTTCAGGTACTGTTAGCATAGGAGAAGGAACGAGTGGTATAGCGCCGATCCCAACTGCTGCATAAAACGCAACAACAAGCTGGGGATCTGGATCACCTAAAAGGGCAATACGATCACCGGCCCGGAGTCCTTCAACATACAGGGTATGACTGAATCTTTCAACCAGACCGTAAAGCTCCCCATAACTCATCGTTTGCCCATGTCTCATTAACGCAGGTTCCTCAGGGTACAGACTTGCTGCAATTGGCAATCGTTCGGATAGAAGCAAGCAATTACCCCCAACATTTAAATTTCCATTTCTCCGTTAAGAAAACTATGGAATAAAAAGAGAGTAGCATATATCTGGAATAATAAGTAATCATTATCCTCTATTAAAACCATAAATTCTCCTGATATTACAGTTCTGCTCACAGACGATCCTTGCCGTTAACCTACTTGCTAGCTTAATTAGGCAGATCAAATTTGGCTTCTTTCTAAACTGAAATACAACATTTCTGTTTATCATTACGTTTATTTAGGAAACGAGTACCCAGGAGGGGATTGTCATAAAAGTACAGACAATGCATTTTATTTTCAGTGTTGTAGCGTTATTTTTACTATCAGCTTGCGCAGGTGGTGTTACTGGCTCTAGCCAGCAGAATGAACCAGGTGAACCTTATCGTATGGCGTTGGAGGAGTTAATTTCAACAGATACGGCTCTTAATGAAAACATGGAGTATATCTCATTGGATTTTGATAAAGGAATTTCATTAAAGGATTCTGATAAGAAAAGCATTGACGATTACCTTCACAGCAAATATAACGTAAAAATTTATAACCTAACCTATGAAGAATTGATTGAAGAAGGACTGTCTGAACGGTCTGATAATACGCTAAAAGGGATTTTACTGAAAATTGAAAAGCAGGAGAAGCAATCAGATAATAACATTGCCATAGAGGTCAGTAAGTATCGTGCCAATGAGGGGTCGCTCTCTGCAAAAATAACTTTAACCTATGAGGAAGGTAAATGGAAAGTTGCTACTCATACTCCTACAAGGGAAAGTTAAGGATATAATTTTTTTCCAGTGAGAGTACTAGGAAAAGTTTACTATGACAATTATCGAAGTAGCCCTTTTGGGCTTTTTTTTGTCCGTATTTTCTGGAGTACATCCCCCCTAAAGGTATACCAATAAGGATTGTTAGCATTTTTGCACGATCCCTATTGTCATCCGTTAGTTCTAAACCGCAGTTGATTACGTCGATTCTTTGAGCATTAAGCTAACGTTTCTCGTTAGTATAATGAATTTCAATTATGCGTTTGAATAATTAATCGAGACCACTCCTGGTTAACTACGGAACGAAGGAGTACCCCAAGTACCCGAAGAAGAACTTCGGCTCGTGCTCCTAGTTTGTATCCTCCCATAGTTGAACGGAAAAGAAGTATCTTTATATACTAAAAGTGAGACCTTTACATCTAAAGTAATCTTCATCTCGTTTAACAAAAAGTTCATAACGTCTCTTTAACCATTTAAATAACCTACTCATGATGTTGATGTTTGTAATTATACATGTATGAGCGATCCGTTAGGACGTCCAAATTTTAAAAAAATAATCCCAACCTTTATTTCGCCTGGCACACTATATAATTGTCAGGAATTACAGATGCAACTATGGAGGCAAAAGATGGATTCAATTGGTAAAAACGGAAAAGAAGCAGCGGAAGCAATTCGGAGCTATGTCAAACCGATTTTCGGTTTTGCATTAAACCGGGTCAAGCAGCGGGCCGAGGCGGAGGATCTGGCTCAGGAGATTATGCTGCAGTTGTTGAAATCCTTCTCTGGGGTGCGGGACATTAGAAGCCTTGACGCTTACGTCTGGACGGTTGCTCGATACACTTGGGTGAATTGGTTGAAAAAGCGTGCACACGCTCCCCAAGCGATCGAAATCAACGGCATGTCCGAACTGTCGGCCGCCCCTTCTCGGGAACCGCTTGACCGGTTGCTGGTAACCGAAGCTTACCGCGAGCTCCGCCGAGAAGTCGCGTTTCTGTCCGACATCCATCGCCGGATCGTGGTCATGCATTACTACGACGAGCTTAAAATCGGCGATATCGCGATTGCTCTGAACATTCCTGTCAACACGGTGAAGTGGCATTTGAGCGAGGCCAAAAAGAAGTTACGGAAAGGGATGAAACGTATGCGTGCAACAGGAACTTTAAGTGTCAATCCGGTCAGCATGGGGGAAATGGGCCATTCCGGTTCGGCCGGCAGCCTGGGCGAAACCAACGATTTTCTTGGACGCGCCTTGGCGCAAAATATCGTTTACGCGGCTTATCATAAGGCGCGTACCGTACATCAAATCGCGGAGGAGCTCGGAATGCCGCCGTCTTTGCTGGAAGGCGAAGTCCGGCACCTGGCCGATTACAATTTTCTCATCCAAACCTCTCCCGGCAAATATCAAAGCAATACCATCGTCTGGGACCTCTTCGAGTTAGCCGTAGCTGGTCATCAATTCTGGCAAGATTGCGCCGCCGAAGTGGCCGATGTTCATTTCGACGCAATAATGGAAGTTCGCCGGCAAGTCGAGGATAGCGGAGTTTACGTTCCGGACGGCGACTATAATTTCCTGCTCTGGACCTTGCTGCCCAAGAACATCGAGGAGCAATCTTGGCGGAGCATGCCGGCTGGCGAAAACTTCGATGCGGTCGCACCAATGCGAAAGGACGGAGGTCAATATATTGCCTATGCGGCGTTAAATCGGAGCCACTATGCCGATCCGGGTTTTGATATGAGTAGTTACGTCACCTTCGGTCCGTCGCTCCGCTACGTCGAAGACTCTCCTTTATACTTGTGGCAATTCAATACGTACTGGAGCGACCGCCAGATGGATTGGCGTTTGCTGGAATATCGGAATGTCGAGATTTGTCATGCGTTCCAACAAGGGGAACTGCCCGACAACGAAGAGAACGCTGAGCAATATTCGTTCCTGCTGGAGAAGGGGTACATCCGCAAGACGAAGGAGGGGTACAAGTTCAATGCGGTCTGGATGGACTCTCCGCAAACGTTGGATCGGTTGAACAAAGCAATGCCGGATTTGTCCGCTCTGTATGCGCCTGCTGTCGGCAAGCTCTACGACAAAATGCTCAACCTGTTCCTGCAAAATCAGCCGAAGCATTTGGAGCCGCAGCTTGCTTACATGGTGAGAGGCAACACCGGCGGAGGCCGGCTTGTCGCTTATATTTTGAAGCATTTGATCGATAACGGGAAGTTAAAACCGCCGTTGCCGCACCAGCAGAAGACGATTTCAACCTGGATGGGGCCGGTCAAGTAAGTCAGTTCAGAAATGTATACGAAGAATAGCCGTTCCCGGATGGTGGCCGTTTTTACACAAAACTCTGTCTGTCCAACGAAGTGATTAGGACATCGCTATTTCACACGGCCCCCTCCTGAACGTATGGAAATGATTAAACGTAAAATACGTTTCTTCAGTTCAACTTATATAGCAAAAAGGCGAGTCTCCATTAATCGGAGGACTCGTCTTTTTGGCTTTATTAAAAATATTTAAGAAGTGCCTTTTTGCTTACTCGCCTGCATCTGCTGGGCAAATCGCATCATCTCTTCGAACTCTTCCTCGGATACGGCGTCTCCATCGGTGCTTATGTCTTGTACAATCGGAATTTCGGGCTTGGCTTTGGTTCCTTTGCCGTATGTACGGGTACGGGTTCCAGCTGCACCAGCAGCCTGTTTGCCTTTGACCTTGGCCTGATCACGAATATATTGAACAGCTTTCTCGTAAGAGTTCACCTGCTTGAGCAACATGTTGGAGGCGATCGCCTCAACGAAGTTACGGTTAATCCGCTGCTCGCCGCCGGATACAAGCAATGCCATCAAATAATGAATCAATACATTGATGACTTCACCAGGCAACTTGTAGCTCAGATCAATTTTCTCAAATATATCGATCAGATTGTCTGGTACTGCACCCGGGAAAAATGTCTGCAACAGACGTGTGTATGGCTCATTACGCAACATCATATTGTATTGATGAATATCACACTTGGTCATAAATTGCGGAGGTACTTCGACGTAATATTCCATCTGCACTCCATGCTCAACAGGTGGTTCACCGGAGTCTTCTTTCCGCTCTGGCTCCTCCATATGCTGTCTCAGCGCCACGACCTTGGCCGCCTGTACGGTCTGTTGCTCATGACGCTTCTTCGTCTGCCTGAACTGCATGCTCGCCTTATGCTGGAGATCATCCAAAATCAGCTGGCCCTGCGGACTGAAGATATCATCTTCGTCCAGCAGTCGGCATACATCCTGCACACTGAGGTTGAACTTGTTCACTACATAATTTACAATGCCTAGTTGTTCATGGTCGAACCGCAGCTGTTCTACATGACGGCGATTGACGGACTCCCGCGGGAAACGCAAAATAATGTCGGCATAGTTCAAACTATTTTCTTCCGCTGCATCATTCGTGCCTGTCCGTTGGGCCGTAGTTGATACTTCCGACAATGCTTGCTCCAACTCGTAATCAATTACATGGGTATTCAATTCAAATATATCGTAAAAGGGAACGGAAATATTCTCTTTATTGGCTGCCGGATAAGGTGCGTCCCCATTTTCCACTGCCGAGAAACCGGAACGCAGGGAAAGAACTGCGAATTTACCAATCTTGTCACGAAGCAGCAGTGTCAAATGCTGTGTCCGGAAAAACTCTGCCGGAGAGAGCGGCGGTTGCAGCTCATATTCGTAGATGTAATCATCATTTTCCGGTATATATAGACGTGATGTCTGAAGTAGCCCCACTGCCTCAAGCTTGGATGTCTGCTCTAACAAATATTTGCGCCCTTTCTCACTTGGCTCCAAGCCAAGCGTCATGAACAGCCTCCGTTGCTGTTCAAGCGGCGAATAACCGACCTGTTCACCGGGAAGATGCTGAAACAACAGCCGATACAAGCCAACCGCAAAAGCACCTACCATGGGCTGATATGCTCCTGTAAGCATACGGTCATCCAGGGCGCTAAGTCCAAACTCCCTGTATACGCAGTAGCGATGATGTTCAGTATAATGGTGCAGATTCTTCATGCGCATAGCCTGATCTCCTTCTCCCCAAAAGTATGTTTATCTATTCTATCATAAATGTCTGATCCTCAAATGCTCAAAAACAGGTAAAAAGATGGCCTGTTCTCGTTCCGTTTCGTCCTAGGTCGACATCATTCACGTTTTCGCCGAATTCAGCAAATTTCTAAAATAAAATGTCGAGAGCCGCTAGAATACTATAAAAGCTGTAGCCGCAGAATACAAGGGAATATCTAAAGAGAATGTTCTCCAGATGTATATGAAGTACAAGTGTACAATAATCCTTCTAATATAAATGAATAGCAAAAAAGCCTTCCCTTTGTACTCGTAAGCGTTTACGACAAAGACAAGACTTTCACGCGATTACAGTGGCATGTGTTGCCTCTTTCCAACAATCTAAAACATTCTGTACCCACCCAAACGCAACTTCTGGATCGTCCAGCCACTGATTATCGCACCAGCCAGTCCAGCGATGCCCGTCATATAGTCTACAAGCTGGAAAGAACCCAGATGTGACATCAGAGATGACGACTGATCCCATAGAGAGTACACAACAATAGGCAGAATTACAATAATGAACAGATAGGAAGGAAACCAAGTTGTCTTCATCAGCATGTTCAGAATGAAACCGATACCAAACATCATAACGAAAAATAATACCATCAATACCAACACAGGTATAAATTGCATCGGGCGACATTCACCTCTTCTTTCACACATTCAGGTTTCACTTCTGGATAGTAGTTAGTGTACCGCAAAAAATGTGGCGAAGCAACGAACTTTCTGGACAAATTTCCCTATATTTATACTCTGTTCATTTGCCCTTCTGCTTCATGTTGGGATACAATGTAAACGATAAAGCAATCACCCGTCCCTTATAGTGCGTATTCAAAAAGACTGGTTTTCAGTACCGAGAAGATGAAATGAAGTTAGAAATGGAGTAGCGGAGCGTAGATAGAGCTACGTGAGCAGCTACAATGTTTCCTAAGGAAACATACTTCGTAAGGCTCCCACTTATTTCGGCTGAATGCCATATTCGATGCTGATGATGCCACCAGGCATGATTCGTAATCAAAAGCGGACTTTTTGAACAACCTCTTATAGGGATTTGGAAATATACCTTGCAGGAGGAACACAACCAATGAACGAAGCCGCATCAACACTGGAGGGCTGGTATGCCCTGCATGATTTTCGCTCGATTAACTGGGCCGCCTGGAAAGCAGCAGATGATGAAGAACGCGCTGTAGCACTGGACGAGCTTCAGGAATTCTGGAAAGAATGGAAAGAAGTCGAGGATTCATCCAAAGGAAGTACCGTTGTATATACGGTTGTAGGTCAAAAAGCAGACCTCGTCATGATGCACCTGCGTGAAACGCTGGAAGATCTGAAGGCTGTTGAGAACGCGTTTAACAAAACGATGTTTGCCCAATACACAACTAAGTCGTATTCCTACGTCAGTGTAGTGGAACTGAGCAACTATCTTGGCAAAGAAGGCGAAGACCCGATGCAGAATCCGGATATTATCGCCCGTCTGAAACCTGTTCTGCCACAACGGCAATACATCTGCTTCTATCCGATGAACAAAAAACGTGAGCTGAATGACAACTGGTACATGCTGTCCATGGACGAGCGTCGCACCATGATGCGCAGTCACGGCATGATTGGCCGCAGCTATGCGGGTAAAGTAAAACAGATCATTACCGGCTCTGTCGGTTTCGACGATTGGGAATGGGGCGTTACGCTATTTGCGGATGACGCACTTCAGTTCAAAAAACTCGTCTATGAGATGCGTTTCGATGAAGTTAGCGCCCGTTATGGCGAATTCGGTTCGTTCTATGTGGGAAGTCTGTTGAACGAAGGAACACTGGAAGACATGCTTAAGCTGTAGAAACAGCACAAAGCACAATAAAGCACCGCGACATCTCCTGTAAAGGATACTGTCTGCGGTGCTTTATTATCTATCTATATTCTACTACCTCAAGCTTGATTTAGATCTATATTGTTTGAACTATTTATTTACACAAAAACGGAAAGGACAGAAAAAACCTGAAAAAGCGAAGCTACAAGCTTTCTGAAAGAAAGCTACATCGGAAGCATACGCTATCACCGGATTTTCCCTTTAACAAAAGGGAATCAAAAAAATCTGGGGATAACAGCGATTGGAAGGTTATTCTGTCATTGAAGTGTATGTGTAAACATCTTTAGTTCAACTTATATCGTCTCTAATCCTCGTCCTCATCATCTACCGCTTTCAGCGATTCGAGGAACTCGGCTGTGGCCCGATCACGGTCACGCCCCTTCTCTTTAAGCCGCTCAATCGCAGGCATAATGAGAATATCCACTTCTTTCTGCACGATGTAGGCCAGATCATACTGATCCTGTTCCTCGAGATAACCACCGACCTGCATCAGGGCGTTGTAACGATCCAGCTCTTCACGTGTTAATAGTCCCCGGACCTGAACACTGCAATGTCTCATCCAAAAAACCGCCCTTTCTTCAGGACTAGCGGAATACCACCAATGATGAACAGATAACGCAGATCTACCAGCTTCTTCAACTGAGCCGCTTTCCAGCCCTTGTATTTCTTGCCGCCCACAACGGCAATAGCTTCACCTTTACCAAGTGATGCAACCGTGCCTTTGCTCGTAAATACAAAAGGTTGTGGCTGTTTCTTGCGAATGGATGCCACGACGTTCTTAGCGCAGTTCACACCCTGCTGCATCGCAATCTGGGCTGTTGGCGGATAAGGCCGTCCTTCCGCGTTGAAGACAAGTGAATTATCACCAATGACATAGACATGCTCATGCCCTGGAGCACGCAAGTAGTCGTCTACTTTCACACGTCCTCGCATCACTTCAAGACCTGCCTGTTCAAGCAGTGAGTTACCGCGAATACCGCCGGTCCATACGACTGTAGCTGCATCGAGCTTTTCACCTTCACCCACAATAACCCCGTCCGGGAGACATTGCTTGATTGGAACACCAATTTTGAAAGTAACACCCTTTTTCTTGAGCACATTCATTGCATGTTCTACCAATTCCGGGTCAAATCCAGGCAAGGCCGAAGGCGCTGCCTCTACATTATAGATGTGCACATGTTTCGGATTCACGTCGAACTCCTTGCACAGCTGTGGAATACGATCTGCAAGTTCAGCTACGAATTCAACACCACTGAAACCCGCTCCACCTACGACAAACCGAATACGATTTCGTTTGTTATCGTTTTTGTACATCGCAAATTGATATTCGATGTGTTCTCGAATCAGTCTGACCGAGTTAATGCTGCGGATTGTCATCGCGTGATCGAGCATCCCCGGAATCCCGAAGGTCTCAGGTTCTCCGCCTAGTCCAATAATCAGATAATCATAGGATAACGTGCCGTCCTCCAGAATAATCTTCCGATCCTGCAGACGAATCTCCTTCACGGAAGACTTGACCAGATCAATCTTGAACTCATCAATCAGCTTGGAAATGGGCACTCTTGCATGCTCAATGGTATCCGTGCCGGCTGCCGGCATATGTAGATGTGTAGTAATATAATGATAATCATGCCGATTCACCAGTGTGACGTCGGCCTCGTTATAGTTCAATTCCTTCTGCAGCCGCTGGGCTGTCAGAATCCCGCCATAGCCCGCGCCGAGGATGACGATTTTGGGAATACTGCTCATGTCTATACCCCTTCCGGTTTCACTTGCATCAGCCCGATCTTGGGTGAGATGCAAAATGCACATACTTACAAATATTGATGAGGTCTTGCCCATTATGACGACAAATGTTAACTTCGCGAATTTATTTAAACGTTTGCATCAATTTCATAACTCACTAAAAATGGATTTTATGAAACTAGATATCGACATATCGCACCGTTTTGATCTATATCTAGACTTGATTGAAGCAACTAAAGGGTTTATGAAATTGATACGTTTGCACGCAAGTTATCGTTTCAAGTTGTGAAATTAACCACAAGATTCTACAAAACACGGGATCTGTCTTCATATTACATATTGACTCTAAATTAGACAAAAAAACACATAGTACAGGTCAAGGATATCTGTATTTCTAGTAAAGATCAAGGTTTTTTTTGTTATTTTTCATAACCTTTCATTTCCAATTTCATCCTATTCTCATCTGATCTTCATCAATTGTTCCCAGTTTCGTGACGCCGCTAACTTTGCAACCCTGAATACACCGTTTATAATAGGAAAGACAGTTCAGCACCCATGCCGGTTACGATCCGTAGCCTGCACATTCTTTCTGTTAACTACCTATTAAAATATGAAAGGTGTTGTTGATTCTTGACTGCACAAAATTCCAGTCATGATATGACTGATTTACTTATTATCGGTGGAGGCCCTGCGGGTCTGTTCGCCGCGTTTTATGGTGGGATGCGTCAGGCATCCGTTACACTGGTTGAAAGTATGCCACAGCTTGGGGGACAACTTGCCGCTCTTTACCCGGAGAAATACATCTATGATGTAGCCGGATTCCCGAAAGTAACAGCTCAGGAACTGGTGAATAACCTGGTTGAGCAAATGAATCATTTTAACCCGAACATCCGCCTTGAAGAAAAGGTTGTATCGGTGGAGAAAAAGGATGAGCAACATTTCGTCGTGAAGACGGATGAGAATGAATATCATGCCAAAGCCGTCATTATTACAGCTGGTGTAGGTGCATTCGAACCACGTCGCCTGGAGCTTGAAGGTGCTGCCAAGTTCGAGAAGAGCAACCTGCACTACTTCATCAGTGATCTGAATGCCTTCGCTGGCAAAAAAGTACTGATCAGTGGCGGCGGTGACTCCGCGGTAGACTGGGCACTCATGCTGGAGCCTATCGCTGAGCAAGTGACACTGATCCATCGCCGGGACAAGTTCCGTGCACATGAGCACAGTGTCGAAAACCTGATGAATTCCAAGGTGAATGTCGTTACACCGACCGAAATCACGGAACTTCATGGGGATGACACGATTACCAAGGTAACCCTTTCTCATGTGAAAACCAAAGAAACTCAGGAAATCGAAGTAGATGACGTGATCGTTAACTTCGGATTTGTCTCTTCTCTCGGACCGATTGCCGAGTGGGGTATCGAAATTGACAGCAACTCCATCGTTGTTGATTCCCGCATGGAAACATCCATTCCAGGAATCTTCGCTGCCGGAGATATCACAACATATCCGGGTAAACTGAAGCTGATCGCTGTCGGATTCGGCGAAGCTCCAACAGCCGTCAACAATGCGAAGGTATACTTCGATCCGGATGCCAAATTGTCCCCAGGACACAGCAGTAACATGAAACGCTAGTTTTGCTGAAATAACATATATTGATACAAAAAAGGGTATCTTACTCCTGAGTGAATCCATATCAGGAGGGATACCCTTGTCTTATATATGCCCGCTGTGTAACGGTCTGGTTGTACCGGAGCAGGCTTGCCCCCACTGCCTTCAGGGACTGTTAGAATGCGGCAAATTGGATGATTACACCGGACCATACAGCCCCTACGTATTCCAAACTTCCTCTGACACGGCAGACGAAGTCGAAAACGTTTGCAATCATGTGATGTACTGTCACCATTGTCAGACGAGCACGCCATGGCCAGTCTCACTATGGGACTTGTCCGGAAACCTGTAACATTGCCTGCAATGAGGATCTCTAGTGAAGAATGGCAGATACGTCGGTACCCAGTTTGCGCTTATGGATTTCTGCCAACAGCAGTGCGATGAAATCTCGTTCGAGATTCAACTCAATCGCTTTATGGTAGGAATCCAACAACATCTCATCGGATAACATAGCCATTTCCCGCCACAACCTTTCCTTTTTTTTCCTCAAAACTATCATATCAGAGATTCATATAGAGAACAAGCGTTCTTGTTATCCACAACGATATGTGGAAATCCTGTGCATAGTTTGTTGATAATTGGAAAAAATGTAGAGTAATCAACGTGTATAGTGTGGACAATATTTATGCACAGGGAGTTTGTACTACTGTCAGAACGTTTATCAGCGTATTTTTTTTGGAATAAATTCATAGTTTCAAGACTTGTTGCGAGTAAATTACCCGGTAATGTAAAATTTCAAACGGTTTTCATACCGTTTTCTTTTATATATTATCGGTTTTTCTTGAATTTTCTTGAGTTTTCCCATTCATTTTCTATTGGGGTCTGGTATTCACTTCCAGAATCCAGATCTTGCCTGAATAATCCAGTCCATAATCAAATCCAAGCTGACCTACACCAGGGAACTGACTTTCCATAATGTACGTACATGTCAGTGTAAGTGAACGCATCTCCCGGCGTTTGTGCCGACCGGATATATGTGGCAGGGATAAACCAAGAGCTCGCCTTCCTGATAACATGGTGCCACCCTTGCTCAGATTTGTCACACAGAGTCCGGGACGAGCGAGTCGCCCTACTAATGAACGGAATACCCAGCCTCGTTGGGTTTTGACAACTTTGACTCTGTAATCAACAGGTCTCCCTTGAATTGTTGCCAGATGAATGCCTTGCTGGATCAAGTACTTGCGTCTAGCCTTTACACGCACCAGAGAGCGATACATCTGGCTGAAACTGGCGAAAGAACGGGTCGTTTTCATATGGGTGTATCGATAAGCCCCACCGCTGGCCGATACCCGGATAACACCGTAACCTCCGCCTCCTACAATAGGTTTGACATACACCATTCCATAACGACTGAGCATTTGCAGCAGATTACCCGAGTTGAATGCCTTGGTCTGTGGGATATGGACAGCAGCTACCGGGTATTTCATCAGAGCCGCTGTCTTCCGCCATTTGCTTGCAAGTTGTCTCGACATGGGTTGATCTCCTTCCTTGAAACAATAGTCCTTCCTTATACATACTCAACAGAAGCCTTGCTTTCTTGGATGTCTGTCCACGGCAAAGGCCCCTTTTCCATGTAACCTGTCCCAGGGGTGATGGCGGAAACGGGAACAAGCGCCCGGTTTACTTTTCAAACAAGTCAATCTGTCGTATGCTACTAAGGAATGGCTTGGAAGGGCTTAAATATGAGGATCTAAGGAGCGTTAAGAACAAATGGAAGCATTTTTCAAATCACTTTATGGCGTAGCCTATTTTGCAATGTCGATCGTTCTGGTAGCTGTTACGGTACTTCTCTTTGTCACAGGTATTCGACTGTTTATGCAAAAGCGTAATCGCGGCTTTGCCGTGAGTTGTCTTATATTTGCCTGTTTCATCGTCTTTATCATTGTTGTTATGTTAACTACGCCCTTCTCTGCCACACCGCCGGGTTCACCGGAAGCCATGGCTGCCCTTCTTCACTTCGGGTAGTTGAACCTCTGTAGAAGGAGATGCTTATGACACGTACTAATGAAACCTTAGGAATTATTGATATCGGCTCGAACTCCATTCGTCTAGTTATCTATGAACTGGATCAGGACGAAGCCTATCGCATCATTCATGAAGACAAATATGCCGCTCGTCTGAGCAGCGTTGTTGAGTCCGATGGAACCATTCTGCGCCATTCTCTGGATAAAGCCATCACCATCTTGAGTCAATTCAAAGCGACCTGTGAAGCGTACCAGACCAAACTGATTCGCGCAGCAGCTACCGCAGCTATTCGTAATGCAAGCAATGTCCTGGAGATTATCGAATGGCTGGAGACCGAGACGGGGCTTACCATTGAATGTGTATCGGGAGATCGGGAGGCCTATTATGGGTTCCTTGGTGTCACTCAATCCATTGATCTGGCAGACGGTTACGTCGTGGATATTGGAGGCGGCAGCACAGAGATCACGGTCTTTCGGGATCGGAAAAGGTTACATAGCATCTCCCTCCCTATTGGTGCTGTGAATTCACATGCCCGTTACGGGGGCGAAGATCAGTGGACTGAGGAGAATGCAAATGCATTATGCAACGAAGTCACTGAGGCTCTCCGTGGACAGGATTGGATTCGTGAGCATCCTGGTCTGCCACTCATCGGACTTGGCGGCACAATGCGTACACTCGCCAAAGTGGAACAGAAGCGTACCCAGTATTCTTTGCCTGTCAGCCATCATTATGAGATCAGTGAGGAAGCGATGGAGAATATCGCTCGCTCCTTACCACATCTCACCTCGGCACAGCGCAAAAAGGTACCTGGGCTCGCCAAAGATCGCGCTGACATCATTGTGCCCGGCGTACTGATCCTACGAACTGTCTTCCAGATAATACAGGGAGATCGTTATGTGGTTAGTGGCGCGGGTCTACGAGACGGGTTGTTGCGTGATTACATGGCTGGAGGTCAGCCGGTCGTTCCAGACGCGCTGAAGGACAGTATCCGCAACTTTATCCATTTTGGTCCGCCTATTCCAGAGAAACGTCTGCAACGGATTCATCAGGATATGGTTACCCTGTATACGGCATTACAAGGTACCCCTCCTGATCAAGCAGATGCCCGAATCCTGTATGCATCCTCCATGCTGCACATGGCAGGTAAACAGATTAACTATTTCCGTTATACACAGCACTCGGCCTATTGGATTATGAATTCGAGCATTTATGGACTTTCTCATCGAGAGACCATTCTAAGTGCCAGTGCAGCTGATTATCATCCCAAAAAAAGAACGCCCCAGCTGCTGAATAAGCACCGGGACATTCTGAAAAACTCGGATGAGCGGCATGCTCATCGTTTAGGCTCTCTGCTGCGCGTAGCTGAAGCCATCAATCGATCCGAGAGCATCGCTGCGATCAAAGCAACAAAAGAAAACGACTCGCTGCAGGTGCAATTCACCTGTACAGCTGAGCCGTTACTGGAACTTGATGGCCTGGAAGAGGCCGTCAAGGATCTGAAGGAAGCCTGGGGAGTTACGTTAACGCACTCCATTCAGCAGGCTTCCAAGGGATAATACCCATGGCCTCCGTCTGACTTCTCAGCGGGGGCTTTTCATTTTCTACAAATACATAATTGCCACCAGGCATAAGTTGTCTGGCTTTGACATTATCCATAAGGGACAGATTAAGGATATCCACTAGCATCTTTTTCAGCTCTGGATCAAATACAGGACACATCAGTTCAATTCTTCGATTCAGATTACGTGTCATCCAGTCTGCACTGGAGATGAATACATCCGGGTTGCCGCTATTTTCAAAATAAAACAACCGTGAATGCTCCAGAAAACGATCCACAATGCTAATGACCCGAATATTCTCACTGAGCCCCTCTACCCCCGGACGCAGACAACATACCCCACGCACAATCAGATCGATCTGCACGCCGGCTTGAGAAGCCTCGTACAATTCATCAATCATTTCCTGATGGGATAAGGAGTTGATCTTGGCAATGATTCTGGCAGGTTTGCCTTTCAACGCATGCTCCGTTTCTCTACGAATCAGCGCAAACAGCTCATCCTTCATACCATCTGGAGCTACGCGGAACGCCTGCAATGCCTTCGGACCGGAGTATCCGGTAATCTCATTGAACAATTCGGATGCATCTTCCCCAATAATCGGATTAGAGGTGAACAGTCCTACGTCCGTATACACTTTGGCTGTACTCTCATTATAGTTACCGGTTCCTACATGGACATAACGTCTCAGCCCCTGCTGTTCCCTGCGTACGACAAGAATGATTTTGGCATGGGTCTTCAGTCCAACCAGTCCATATACCACGTGACATCCGGCCTTCTCCAGCTTACGGGCCCAAGCAATGTTGCGCTCTTCATCAAACCGGGCTTTCAGTTCCACCACCACCGTGACCTGCTTACCACTCTCAGCGGCAAGTGCAAGTGCCGGAATAAGGCGTGAATCGCCATTGACCCGATATAATGTCATCTTGATGGCCAGAACTCTTGGATCTTCCGAAGCCTCCAATATAAAATCAGTGACTGGTTCAAACGATTCGTACGGATGATGCACCAGTACATCGCGTTTGCGTAGCAGCTCAAAATGACTTTCTCTTGGCAGAAACTCCAGTGGGTAGACTGGCTTCACCGGACTGTATTTCAGATGTGAGAAACTTTCCAGGCTATCCACGAATCCCGCCAGAAAACTCAGATCAAGTGGTCCATCAATTTCATATACCGGGTCCTGAATATCAAATTCATCCTGCAATTCCAATAAGGCATCCGGACGAAAATCCTTGCACACTTCCAGTCGTACAGGAGCCCCGCGGCGTCTGCGGCGCAATTCTTTTTCAATAGCCTCAAGCAGATCTTCCGCTTCTTCTTCATTAATGAACAGATCCGCATTACGGGTCACTCGGAATTCCTGTGCAGCAAGCGAGATATATCCGCTGAAGAGCGTATGGATATGATGTTTGATAAGGTCTTCAATCAGTATAAATGTTTTCTTTTTGCTATTTGCCCGAATGGGAGCCTGAACTACCCGCGGCAGATTGGAAGGTACCTGAACAATAGCCATAAACGGCTCGCCCTCTTGCTCCCCTTCCTTCTGTAACATCACGGACAGATAAACAGACTTGTTGTGTACCAGTGGGAACGGACGACTCTGGTCAATCGCCATCGGTGTGAGTACCGGAAAAATAATTTCATGAAAGTACTGGTCCATTGCGCGCTGCTGTGTCACATTAAGATCTGTATATTCCTGAATGTTCACGCCTTTTTTGGCGAGTAGACGGATGAGTTCACGATACGTTTTATACTGTTCGGCGACCATAGTCCCGGTTCGTTTGATCAATCTGCGGTACAATCCCGAAGGCGTGTATCCTGTAAAATCTTTTTGCGTGAATCCGGCCTTGATCTTCTCTTTTGTCTCTGCCACCCTTACACTGACGAACTCGTCCAGATTACTAGCGACAATGCCGAGAAATCTCATGCGTTCCAGCAGAGGCGTTGTTGGATCCTGGGCCTCCTGAAGTACGCGCCGATTAAATTCAACCCAACTCAAATCACGATTAACGTAGTTACCTGTTTTGACGTCTCTATGCATGTATGGCCTCCGAATGTGTTGCATATCTATTCTTGGTTAGAAGTTCTCATATAATTGTACTATTCGTAATCAACATCAAGCGTCAGCGCAGTGTAAACGCTACGTAAAATTTATGTAAATGATACCTCATGGCCGCAACTTTTTCCATCCCTTTACAAAGGTCAATAGACAGAGTAAAGTGAAGTACAGTGTGATTTGGTCCGGTTGCTTGTTCTCATTCCAAATATAGTTGATCAAAGGAGTATATAATGAAATCCAACAAACCTAGAACGTTACAAAAAAATATAGAGTTTTTCACGGCTGCATTATCCCAATGTATGGTAAGCGCATGGCAGGAAGACCCGGCTGGCGTCTATTGCGAGGTCGGTTGTGGCATTGTGGAGCGGATCAGTGAAGACAGTGTGCGCATTCGAAACAATGACGGAACCAAGAGCCATTATGCACGAGATATCACGATGTTCCAGACTGAAAAATAATTTTGCATAAATACGTAAAAAAGACTAGCTTTTCGAAACAAGGTGTTGTATACTCTTGCCACAAGGAAAGGAGGTGCGTCAACATTTCTAATGTCATGTTGAACGTGTCCCTTACCCGATCCACTAGCTCAAATTAAAAGAGTCTGGTGGAGGCGCGGGATACGGATCAATGTTTCAAAAAGCGCCACGGGTAGAAAAGCCGTCTTCGGACGGCTTTTTGTTTTCTCTTTTTCTGTAGAGAGGTTGAGAAAACACCCAAAATATTGGAAATGGACCCTTTAGTAGAGCAAACCAGGATGGCTATAATTAGGATGCAACTCAACTTAAATCCGAGGAGGCATCTTGTAATGTTCAAAAATGTAAGGGGTTTCAAGACATCCATCATGTTGGTTTTTGTTTTGTTATTCACCTCCATCATGTTGCCCGCAGGTCAGCATGCCAGCGCAGCACCAAATTTCGCGAAAGGAGCTGACATCAGTTGGGTTCCCGGAATGGAAGCCCAAGGTTACAAATGGAAAGATAAAAACGGCGTACAGCGCGACATCATTGATATTTTGAAAAAAGACTATCAAATCAATTCCGTTCGCATTCGGGTATTCGTTAATCCTTCGAATGATTATGGGAACGGTTACATGAATAAGGATCGTGCGGCTGCACTCGCACAACGTGCCAAGAATGCTGGCATGGGTGTGATGCTTACCCTGCACTACAGCGATTCCTGGGCAGACCCTGGTCAGCAAACCAAACCTGCTGCCTGGAAAAACTATACGTTCCAACAGCTCATGGATGCGGTATGGAACCACACTCGTGAAGTTATGACGGCGATGCAAAGCAAAGGCGTTACCCCTGACTGGGTACAGATCGGTAATGAAACAAGCAACGGTATGTTATGGGAAGATGGCAAAGCATCCACCAACATGAAAAACTATGCGTGGCTGGTGAACACAGGCCATAACGCAGTGAAGTCCCTGAGCAGCGGCACCAAAACCATTGTGCATCTGGCAGGTGGAGATGATAACGCCCTCTATGTATGGAATATTGGTGGTCTGATTAATAACGGAGCTAACTTTGACATGATCGCCATGTCCCTCTATCCTTCAGCTTCCGGCTGGAATACTGCTGTGACAAATACGGTAAACAACGCCAAGGATATGATTAACCGTTATGGTAAAGAGATCATCATCTCCGAAATTGGCATGGACAATAACCAGGCAGCCGCTGGTAAAAGTTTTGTTGCTGCGATGAAAAACCAAATCCGCAATCTGCCAAATGGCAAAGGTAAAGGTGTATTCTACTGGGAGCCTCAGGCTACACCAGGTTATAACAGTGGATATGGTAAGGGCGCTTGGCAGTCGAATATGATGCCAACTGTTGTCATGGAAGGATTTATTGACTAGGTACGTTGGGTAGAAGTGCGGGCTTTGGGGGGCAGCGTGGTGGCGTTCCGGTGGCGGATCGTTCTTATGATCGCTGTTATCCCCAGATTTTTATGAATTCCCCTTATTGGGGGAAAATCCGGGGATAAAGGCGAACGCTTCGCTTCTTCAGAATCGATTCCGCCCCCTCCACTACGTTGCTGCTCTATGAGGCACTTCTAAAACCGTGGGTAGTCAAATGGTAAGTAGTAAAGTAAAACAAGAGCTTGAGGCGCTGTTCCCGGGGGGATTAGCGCCTTTTGGTGATGAAGTGCGTTGAGGGGGCAGCGTGGTCGGCGTTCCGGGGGCGGATCGTTCTTATGATCGCTGTTATCCCCAGATTTTTATGAATTCCCCTGATAAGGGGAAAATCCGGGGATAAAGGCGAACGCTTCGCTTCTTCAGAATCGATTCCGCCCCCTCCACTACGTTGCTGCTCTATGAGGCACTTCTAAAGCGTGTCGCGATCAATTGAGGAGGGGTGCACCACTCGGGCTGGAGACTGATGTTCTTTTGGCTTACATATGAATATAATAAGTTTATTGAGATAACACATAGGATCAACTTTTTATAGGAGAGGAGGCATAAGCATGAGTTTTTTAAAAGGGCTAGGTCAGTTAGCTGGGGAAGTTACAGGAAAAGTGTTGGGCGGCAGCGTGAGGGTTGTTGGTGAGATCGCAGGAAGCCCCTTTATCAAAGAAATCGGAAACGGCGTAGAGAAAGCAACGATTAATACAGGCAAAACCGTTGGACAACTGGCTAGTGGCACATATGATCTTGCCAGTGGTGCAATTCGAAAAGATGATACCGCCATAGACGCGGGGCTTGCCGATATTGGAGGTGCTGTAACCAATACTGCAAAAGGTGTAGCGATATCAGCCAAGTATGTATATAACAGCGGTAAAGATGTTGTGGTGGGCATGAAAGAGGAAGATAAGGACAGAGTGAAGCTTGGTGCCAAGAATCTTTTAGCTGCTGCTGCGGTAACAACACTCGCTGTCGGTATCATCGATGCAGTTGATGGGGCTGAAGGTGTGGATACGTAGGGATTTGGATTAGATCACCAATAACACAACAACTGAAGAAATACAGCCTAGCAGGGCAACCAAAATATGGAGAAAACTAAATGAGATTTTTTCTAGTAAAATCCGTTGTCTCTTCTGAATTAAACACGAGTAGATGAACACCGTTATCACCACGGGCAGATATAAATGAAGATCCGGACCATCCGTGCTCGGTAATAGTTTATTAATATATCCACCTATCGTCTCGTTGACCATCATGAACCCATATATACTACCGATTATCGCTGAAACTGCAAACTGAAATAGTATCTGAACTACAGCATTCTTTACAAAGAATGGATCACGTTTGCGGTAACGGTTATTAACCATCATATATCTGTCGCCTCCTCGTTTTTCTATTACTCTTTTTGGTTACTATTTTTGATTACTACTCCTGTATTTTACCATAACGTTGATCAGCCTTCCTTTTTAGTTTTTATCGACCTATCGCTCCCCACAAACAAAAAATTGCCCTCTCCACCTCATTGGCAGAAAGGGCATTTATAACGATTAAGATACCTCTGTTCAGCTTACCTTAGCGAGTCTCGTAGCACGTATCGTTGCGGCAGCGTATACGATGAGCGCTGTCCAGATGAGTGCGAAACCAACAAGCAGAACTGGCGAGACCGTTTCCTTGAACACAAACACACTCAGGATCAGCATGATTGTTGGCCCAATATACTGCACAAAGCCTAGTGTGGACAATGACATTCGGGCAGCCGCCCGTGCAAAGAACAGCAGTGGCAGCGCCGTCACCACACCGGAAAGCAGCAGTTCGAAGAACATCGGTGCAGGCAACGTCCATGCCGTTGCTTTTCCTACAACGGCCAAGTAGATCCAGTAGCCGAGTGCGACGGGCAGAACTACAGCTGTCTCCGAAAATAAACCCACAGAAGCGTCTTGCTTGATCTTCTTCTTCGCTAGACCGTACAAGCCAAATGACACGGCCAATGAGATCGCAACCCATGGGAAACGTCCGTAGTCGATAGCGATGATAAGCACCGCGACACCAGCGATGGCAATCGCGAGCCACTGTCCATGGTTTGGCTTTTCATGAAGGAAGACAACTGCCAGTAACACGTTCAGCAACGGGTTCAAATAATAGCCCAGACTTGTCTCAACGACATGACCGTTATTAACCGCCCAAATGAAGATAAGCCAGTTAATAGCTATTAGCAGCCCACTCGCGGTAAGGGACAGCAGGGTCGAACGACTGGTCAGAATGCGCTTCATGTCACTCCAACGACGTTGGACGGCAACGAAAATCCCCATAAAGACAAATGACCAGACAACCCGGTGCGATAAAATCTCGCCTGCCGGTACATTTTCAAACAACTTCCAATACAGCGGGAGAACTCCCCACATGATATACGCAATGATCGCGTTGATTAATCCACTATTCATAACTGTATCCCCTCTTATTGCTCTGATATCTCAACGGATTATACGCCTCGATCCTCTTTTAAGTAAAGGGGGTAATAGGTCATACAGGAATCCATGCCTAGTTCAAATGACTTTTTGTTTGAGCAAAATTCCCCGTTTAGCGCTACCAAATTATACTTTGTGCTTTTTCTTTCTTACTCTCATGATGAAGGTAAAGATCGCCGCAAATACGACCACACCTACGATAAACAAATCAATATCTTGCTCAAACATAAACCACATTTTGTGTTCTAAGTTTACTTGTTGTTTTGGTGGAAAGCCTTCCCCGAATAGTTCAGTTGCTTGATTAATATTGTTCATTTCGATGGTTGAACTGCACGGACTACTACTTAATTCACCATCCACTTCGCTAAAGTATATTAAGTATTTGTTACCTTCCTTGAAATCAAATCCCCATGTGAAGTTGGTTGCGATAATTAGTTGAGAGTCAACTTCAGTATTCCAACTCCTCTCAACTTCCACTAAAATATATCTGATTTTCTCTTTGGTTCCCGTAAACCCCTCTTGCTTCAAGTCTACCTTTACTTGCTTTACTTCACCATATACAGCTCCATCATATATTTCTAACTCTTCTTGGGGGCTTCCCGATTCAACACATGACAAAGCGTTAACATCTTGTGCATTTGAGATAAAGAACACGGTAGATATAAAAAAAATTAACGTGATTATACGAAGCTTCAGTTTTTCCACCTTCTTCTCATAATGTTAATTGGTACATCTTTATTGACCTGTTTAACAGGAAAAATGTTGCATTTTTCCTGGCCATTAGGTGAATGAACAAAGAAGCAACCAATCGGACACAATTGTTTGCTCCATTTGTCTTTATTAAGTTATTATTCAAGACTAATCTAAAAGAAATAAAACTAAGATATTTTTCTTACAGCAAACCATAACTCAACAAAATTCAGTCCATCTTTAACTCCAGTAATTTCAAATTCCATTCCGTCGACCTGTTCATATCCTGTAGTAGGAAGCCATTCAGAAAAGAATCGTCTATATAAGGTTTCAATGGTTGCATCGAATTTATCCCATGTAAAGGGATCAGAGGAAAAGATCGCCCACGTATGTGCTGGTATCGTTATACTTGTGTAACCATCGGGTTTACTTGTTTCACCTTTAAATACACCCAACATGTATGGGAAAGTATCTTCCCCAGTTTTTTTGTAGCTACACACAGCATGCACTTTATGATAATTCGAATTCAAAGAGTTTGGTAGATCACCGGCATTTGTAGCAAGTCTTTCAACATCGCCATTTTCGTGGCTTTGCTTCCATAATTCTGCTGGTGTCTCTACCCCATTTAATTGGAACACTTTCTCTATTCCAAATATTTCAAAGCTTTCTTTTGTTTCGATACGATAGTTCATAGGCTCTTCCCCTTTAATTGAAATAAGGAAGGAAAGCCGAGGATAGGCTTTGAGGGCAGTCCCTTCTTCACGAGCCATCGCTGGATTAACACCATGCAATGATTGAAAAGCTCTTGCGAATGATACCGGTGATTCATACCCATACTTTATGGCAATATCAACAACTCTCCTATCACTATTCTGCAATTCAATTGCAGCGAGAGTCAGCCGTCTTCTTCGTATATATTCCGCAAGTGGAACATTGGTAATGAACGAGAACATTCTCTGAAACTGATGTGAAGAACAATAAGCACATTGAGCAATTTCCTTCAACTCGATCTCGCCGACCAAGTTCATTTCAATATAATCCAATGCCCGATTCATCCTCATAAGCCAATCCATCTCATCCCTCCTCTCAACAAAAGTATAGTTTCGTTAGGTTTTCGTATCGCAACTATTTGTGCGCAATTAAGTTTCGTACCCGTCGGAAAGATATATGTTGTAAATATCCTTTCCGTTAGCTTTGAATTTTTAAGTGTCGTATTTCCTTTTCCATTCTTCACTCCAATTTTGAAAACTTTTTCCCGTTACTTCTTCCAATGTTTTTCCATCCAACGAATATGGTGCCCCATCCATTGCTGCATTTGGGAAGGATGTCCCCCCTATAACTTTGCCTTCACAAAGTAATATTGAAACTTTGGATTTACTATCGTTAAACGTTCCCAGAGGATGGTTTGTTACTGTAAAGCTATATACCGATATTTCCATCCCGAAATACTGTTCGGGTTCTACTTTTTGAACCCCCCAGGTCTGTCTATATGGTATCGTTTCCGTTATCCCGTAGAGTAGTTTGTCTTTGTTTAGAGTGTATTTCTGAACTTGACCATCGTACGAAGAAATTTTATAACCTTTTGCCTTAACATATTCTGTGGCAGTCTTTTGATCACCTGTAATCGTGAGTTCATCTGTACCCATCATCGTGACCTCGTTATTGCACCCAGCAATGATAAAAAAAACTAGCCCCATTACAATACGGATAGGTTTAAAATACATCAAGTTCCCTCCAATGTGCAGAAGTATATTCATCATTTTGACGATTCGTTCATTAACTAGTTGCGTTATTCTGCCATTACATAAACAAGGAAACAGCCAATTCCTTTGATCAGGAGTTTCCTTGTTTTATTGTCCTGTTATTTGAATCACTTCTCTTTTTCAGTTCCCAATTGGATGTCTTCAAATGGTACGTATTTATTCAGTTCAACTTCTTTATATACGTGTACATAATTGACAGCAAAGGTTGGAAAAGGAGCCAATTCCTTAATTGTTAAGAGCTTCATTTCTTCTATCTCAGTCTCGTTCATACCCCAATAGGTTTGCCCCAAGGTTAAATGAGGATGATATTTATCCATTTCAAAGTAACGGTCTAAAAGTTCTTGTGATGGAGAAATCGCTTTTACCAAATTTCGATGTAACTCAATGATATTGCTCGTTTCAACACTAAGAAATGTAACAGCACTTCCAAACGATCCCGGTTCTGATAATGATAATTGAAAACTTGGCATTAAAGAGCATGTCTGTCTCACACTTTCTAACCAATGAAGATCAACGGTAAGACCACCCTGCGCTTTTACAGTGATATGAGGCTCGACTACATCATTAAGACGATTACTTGCCCAACGATCACGAAATGCCACAATCTTTTCTTTATAATCATCTGGAGGGGTAATTCCAATGAAGTATTTCATATTACCTTCACGTCCTTTACCAAACTAAATAAAGCTTAAAATCAAAAAGCAGCCGACCCTTTTGATCAACTGCCGAATGGTGTTCATTTCAGTAACGTTTCACTTTCCTCCAACATGAAACACACCGATTACGGTTTCACCATCCTTGTCATACAGTGGAATATCACGACCATCTGGTGATCTGCTGTTCTGTATCGCAATAGCTTCTTCAGGTGTTTTGGGTTGCTCGCCATCCATCTCTTTTTTCAGCAGATATCCGTCTGTACCATCCACACCAGTAGCCAAGATTAAATCAGGTTCCGTTTCTGGAGAAGTCGCATATGCGGCAGAACCATATGTCTGTCCATTCTTATTTTTCGGATAAAAAGAAGTGATGTGAAATTGATTCATCTTATTTTTAACGTTTGTATATTGGGATAACCCTGAACCACTCGATACACTAATCATAAAAACCGCAAAGATCAATAGTATAACTCCTTTGGAATACATCTTCACAACTGTTCACTCCCTTATACTTTTGAACTCGCAGCAATTCCAATGAAGAGATGATGGTTCTCACATAATCACATTTCCTTCCCATCTTTAGAATAATATAACATAGATTCAAAGGAGTAGTTGGAAGTTGAACGATAATCATCTAACCTGTCTAACGTTATTGCAGAACATCCCTCTTCGATAACATAAAAAAACGGACACCGATCTGTGGAGATCAGCGTCCGTTTGTATGTTCCATATTATCATTTAAAAGTGTTACTTCACTTCACCAACAACGGTAAAGCGCTCGTTTTTGTGTTGTGGATTCTCGATCTCATCAACCAAAGCAATCGCATAGTCTGCATAGCTGATGTAGCTGTTTCCTTCACTGTTCACGAGAATAACATCGTTGCCCGCTTGGTATTTGCCCGTGCGTACGCCTTCCGGATTGAAGAATCCAGCTGGGCTCAGGAATGTCCATTGAATACCCGAAGATGCTTGCAGATCCTGCAAGTTTTGGCCTTGGTTCGTTGCAGTTGCTTTGTAAGCATCCGGGAATCCTGGGGATTCAAAGACACGCAATGTTTTGGACTCGTCTGTGAACAGGCTTCCTGCTCCACCCACCACGATCAGACGAGTGTTTGGTGCATCCTTCAGGATGTTGATCAACGCTTGTCCTACTTCCACATGCAGGTTTTCTTTACCCGCTGGGGCACCAAATGCATTTACAACCACATCAAACGCTTTAACATCTTCAGCTGTAAGATCAAATACATCTTTCTCCAGCGTATTCAGGCTTTTATCTTCCAATTTGGATGCATTACGAACGATTGCCGTTACTTTATGCCCTCTGTCTGCTGCTTCTTTCAAAATTACACTTCCTGCTTTGCCTGTTGCACCAATGATTGCAATGTTCATCATGATCTCTCCTTTGTAATTATCGATATTGTTTATGTTTGAACTTTATATTGTAACTATAGTTGTTACAACTTAGTTTGTCAACCATGCACAATCAGTACACGCAAAAAAGCCCCTGATATCATGCCCGTGCTAAACGGATACAATTCAGAGGCTATCTATTAAAGGGATTGCAAACTGCTTATTTCAAAACAGAATCGGGAAACCGCTGTACAACTCAGTTTCTTAACAATCCTTATCAGGCACACCCGCGTCTTCCTTCGTACGGAAAGAAGATCCACAGCCACAAGTGGCTACCGCGTTCGGATTATGGATGGTGAACCCACCCGTCATACCGGACTCTTCAAAATCAATTTCGAGACCATCCAGATACTTCAGGTTTTCCTTCTCGACTACAACCTTCATGCTCTGAATATCCATATACAGGTCCTCATCGGACTCTTTATCGTCAAAGCCCATGGCGTACGAAAATCCGGTGCAACCGCCCGGTGCTACGCCAAGACGCAGGAACATACCAGGTGTCTCTTGCTGTGCAAGCATCTCTTTCAATCTGTCAGCAGCCGTTTCGCTGATGTTAATCATGCCAGGTCACTCTCCTTTTTCATATAAAATCATGTTCAAAAAGGGCGCTTTTCAGTACCAAGAAGATGGGATGAAGATAGAAATGGAGTAGCGGAGCGTAGGCAAAACTACGTGAGCAACGGACATTTCGGCTGAATCCCATATTCGACGCTGAGATGCCGCTAGGCATCCTTCGTAATCAAAAGCGGACTTTTTGAACTACCTTTCATTAACTCTTCTTTAAATTATACTCCACCCCGTCAAGGGTCTCAAGTCATGTTTGCCTCTTTCCGCGTTCCCCCTCTACTCCTTTTTCTTCCCAGTGTATTGAACCCCCGCGACACGAGGTTTATAATGAATAGGTGGTCGCACTGAAATGTCGATATTTTGCCATGACTTATTCAGGTGACGATCATATATAGAGTTGTAATTTTTTTCACATTTCGAGACTGTCCGCAGTCCCCAATGCATATAGAGTCACAAGACTCACTTTAATGAAAAAATTAGCTTTACGTACGCAGCACACGCTGCACCGGGTAAATAAGAGTTAGTCCATATAAGAAGGCGGCAGTTGACCGCATCTTTGCTATGTAGTTCTGTATGCAGATCCTACACACAACTCAAATCCGGTTAAGAACAGGAGGAAACAGTATGTCTACATTGGTAACACCGTTCACAGACAAAAGAATGGCTGAAATCGTTGAGAAAGTGCAGAACGGCGTAAGGCTGAACGTAGAAGACGGCGTATATCTGTATGAAACAGATGATCTGCTGACTTTGGGCCAGCTGGCCAATGAGGCCAACTTGCGGAAAAATGGTAAGAAAGTATATTTCATCGAAAACATGAGTCTTTATTTTACGAACGTATGCGAAGCCCACTGCGCTTTTTGTAATTTCCGCAAAGACCAGGGTGAAGAAGGCTCCTATACATTATCCGGTCAGGAAATGATCGATTATGTGGAACAGCATATTCATCCAGGCGTACGTGAGTTCCATATCGTAGGCGGACATAACAACCATGTTCCTTTTCAGTATTATGTCGATTCCCTGCGTGCTTTAAACGAGAAATATCCGGATGTTACGCTGAAAGCCTACACGGCAGCCGAGATTGATTTCTTCACCCGGATTAGCGGACTCAGTATCAGAGAAGTCCTGCAAGAGCTGCAAAAAGCAGGTTTGAAAACATTGACTGGTGGCGGCGCTGAGATTCTGTCGGATGAATATCGCAAAAAAATGCGTGTAGACAAAGCGAACGTGGATCGTTATCTTGAGGTGCACCGTACTGCTCATAACCTGGGCATGCGTACCCATACAACGATGCTGTATGGATCAATTGAATCCTATGAGGACCGCGTCAACCATATGGTGCAGATCCGTGAATTGCAAGACGAGACCAACGGATTCATGGTCTTTATCCCGCTTTCCATGCAGCCAAAAAGTAAAAACGCAAGCATTATGCGTCGTAACTCGGCTTATGAGGATCTCAAAACAATTGCGATCAGCCGTCTGATGCTGGATAACATCGATCATATCAAAGCATACTTCATTAACATCGGCCCACAGCTGGCTCAAGTTGCTCTTGGATTTGGTGCTTCGGATGCACACGGCACAATCGTTCGCGAACGGATTAGTCATGCGGCAGGTGCACTCACACCTGAAGGCCTTACACGTAAAGAGCTCATATGGCTCATTAAAGGTGCAGGACGTATTCCGGTAGAACGTGATACGTTCTACAATGAAATTCAAGTGTACGAATAGGATATAATTCCATTCACAACCAATATTGCACCAGCACCACTCCAGAACGCAGCTTTCATTATAGGGAGACGTTTGAATTCGAGTGGTGCAAACTGCTGAATAATATCTTCAATTTTCAATGTCTACTTTTCAATTATTCAAATCATAACAAAAGGAGCAGCTATGTTATTGCATAGCTGCTCCACAGTTTACAGCCCCATTTCAGTGGGACTGATGCAGAAAGGAAGCCGAGTCATGAAAAATTTCGTCATTCTTGGAGGCGGTTATGGCGGCCTCACCATCATCAAGGAACTTCTGGAAGGTAAAATTCCATCCGATACACAAATTATTTTGGTGGACCGCAGCCCCTTTCAGGGATTAAAGACAGAATATTACGCACTCGCAGCAGGAACCGTATCTGATTATGACCTGCGTATCCAATTTCCAGTGAGCGATAAAGTCACTTACCGTTATGGAGAAGTTACTTCGATTGACCTGGAACAGCGTCAGATTGAATTTGAAGGCCAAGACCCGCTCGTGTACGACAAGCTTGTCATTGGACTTGGTTGTACAGACCGTTTCCACAACACGCCAGGCGCCGAAGACTACAGCTGTACCATTCAGAGCTTTAGCAAAACACGCGAGACCTACCTGCGCCTTAATGAAGTCAAAGCCTATGGCAATGTGCATATCGTAGGTGGCGGATTAAGTGGTGTCGAGATAGCAGCCGAACTTCGTGAGAGCAGACCGGATCTGAACATCAGCATTTTGGATCGTGGTGAACGTGTATTATCCGCTTTCCCGCAACGTCTATCCGTGTATGTGCATGAATGGTTCAACGAACATCAGGTAGAGACACGCGGGCATATCGCCATTTCACGCGTTGAACCTAATGCCATCTATAACCGGGATGAACAGATTCTAACAGATGCTGTCGTATGGACTGCAGGCATTCAGCCAGTAAAAGTGGTACAGGATCTGGACGTAACCAAAGACCCTCAAGGACGTGTCGTCTTGAATGAATACTACCAAATCCCGGAATATACCGATGTGTATGTCGTTGGTGACTGTGCCAGTGTACCTTATGCACCTAGTGGTCAAGCTGCGGAAGTACAGGGTGAGCAGATCGCCCATATTCAGCATGCCCTCTGGAAAGGCGAAAAGCCCAATCCACATCCACTCAAGCTTCGTGGCACACTGGGTGCACTCGGCAAGAAGTCTGGGTTTGGGCTGATGGGCAAAACGTCCATGATGGGACGTGTACCTCGTATTTTGAAAAGTGGTGTGCTCTGGATGTCCAAGCGCCATCTCGGTTAGTCGAGATCGAGCTCGTCCCAGGCATCGGCTTCGCCAATTTTGGCCAGAATGGCGTTATATAGATCTTCCACTTTGTCCGTGATGACAACTTCGCCATTCACCAGTGCAAATGGAGTCATAGAACATTGGCCGCAGTTGGTGAGGCAGCCGTATTCAATCACGTCATAGTCTGGATTTTCTTCCAGTTGATCCATGACTTCATCTGTGCCAAAATGCATATTATTGGCACAAAATTCAATAATCGGTCTCATATAGGTTCACCTGCTTTGTTTGACCATTTTAATTTGTGGCCATTTGTAATATAATATAGGGGAAAGGAGTTGAAAAAAATGAGCGAAAACGCACAAAGCACCATGTATGATGAAGTAATTGATGTGCTTGACAAACTTCGTCCGTTTCTGCAACGCGATGGCGGTGACGTGGAACTGGTCGACGTGGAAGACGGCATTATTAAGCTGAAACTGGTCGGTGCCTGCGGCAGTTGCCCAAGCTCCACCATTACCTTAAAAGCCGGGATTGAACGTGCCCTTCTCGAAGAAGTTGAGGGTGTACAAGAAGTCGTACAAGTATTCTAATCAATCCTTCACGAAATAAACCTCAAGAGCCTTTCGCTTCGCATGAAGCGGAGGGCTCTTTTTTTGTGTGCATATGCAGAGAGTCCATGTTCACAGTCACCTTGACCCGTTTCCACGTACAATCCTTCAATTCACCTTTTAAGTATCCTCGCGCTGTATAGTCGGACGAATCGGATCAAGTCCTCCAGATACATCCATAATGTTGCCTGTTATAAAATCGGAATGATCAAGACACAGATACGTAATCACTCGTGCAATATCTTCACCGCTGCCTGGACGCCCTCTTGGTGTTTCCTCGTCGATGATGCCTGCCATTTCATCAATCGTTTTCTCTTTGTTCGCACCACGAATGTCACCTGGACATACCATGTTAACCGTAATTCCATACGGGGCTTCTTCAACCGCGAGTGTCTTTGTGAACGAAACCAGACCCACCTTGGCAGCCGCATATACGGCGCGATGAGGCCAAGATCTCGCTTCTCCAGCATGACTGAAGCCAAAATGGATAATGCGTCCCCATTGCTTGCGTCTCATCTCTGGCAATACACGTTGATCCAGTAACATCGGTCCCAACAGATTTCCTTGCACAAGCATCTGGACCTCAGCTTCAGAATAATCCGCAAATAATCGTCGTTCACGGACAAATGGACCTGCGTTATTCACCAAAATATCAATGCTGCCAAGGTTACCTTCCACCTGCTCAACCAATGAAGAGATATCTTCCACCTTGGATATATCAGCCTGGATGGCAATGCACCGCACACCCTTGGCTATAATCTGAGCCTTTAAAGCCTCAGCTTCTGTTCTGCTGTGTACATAGTTCAGGGCAATATGGCACCCTTGATCTGCCAGACTGAGGGCCGTCATTTTACCAAGACCTTTGGCACTTCCCGTTATGAGGGCAATCTTTCCCTTCACGTTCATCCCCCTCTTCAAAGAGCAGTCACTATCCAGTATAAAAGATTTATCGTCCTCCTACAACTCGCTTATCCACAAGGGATTATCCACCTTTGATTCCAAATATATTTTGACTGAGCAAGCAACTGATGAGTACGATTGGATTACTGGACCAGCATCTGTCTCTTTGGACGGTAAGGTCACCCTGGAAGTCCCTGAAAGCCATTCCTATCTGGATAAGCCCAATACCCAACGATCGATACTTAACAGTGATGGAAAGCCTAACGGGAATGAAATCGGAAGCCTAACCAGCAATAGCGAATTCGGCTCGTGGTATGTAGTGTTCGAGTACGTGAAGACAGGTCACATCCACGATGACGATCAAAATTTGAATGCCGAAGAACTGTTAAGCAGTTATATCCGAGGCACAGAAGAAGATAACAGAGAACTTGATCCTGAATATAGAACGTACATAACGGGGTGGGAAATCGAACCGGCATATGACAGTACCAAACACCAGTTGGTTTACTCCCTTGGTTTCAAGAATGCTGATCAGCAAGCCATGGTCAATTACAATGTAAAACTCCTGACACGCGAAGGATACATCACAGCCATTCTGGTTACAGATACGGCCAACTTTCAACAGAGCCGTCAGGCATTCGAGGAAACCGTACTTCATAAGCTTAGCATCAATGCAGGATACACCTATGAGGAGTACAATGCTTCGACTGACAAAACATCCACCATAGGGCTCAACAGTCTTCTGATGGGCGGGATCGGGTACACGGCTTCCCAGAAATTTAGTGCTCTTCTTTTGCTTAAAAAAGGATGGGCCTTGATCCTGGTTGTCGTCCTTGGGCTGATCGGTTGGATCAGATACAAAATCAAAAGCTCACACGGAGAAGAAGAGAAACTCTCTCCCTCCGAGAGGACGTACCTGCAAGAAGCCGATGAACAGCAGTATGCTGATCAGAATGAATTATCCTACTACCGCCAATCTGGGCATCCATCCAACGCGGATAAACCGGAAAAACTCTGACTTGTGTTGATCCCCACGTCAGCACAGATTAGGAAACATAAAATAAGCCGTATATCTCTTCAGAAGAGATATACGGCTTATTCTTAATAGCTTCACATCATATCATACATATCGTGAATTATTCAGTTGCAGGTTCAACTGCACCTTTATAACGTTCTTTGATGAATGTTTTCACTTCTTCGGAGTGCAAAGCAGCAGCCAGTTTTTGGATTGCATCTGCATCCTTGTTGTCCTCACGGGAAACGAGGATGTTTGCGTATGGGTTACCTTGCAGATCTTCGATCAGCAAAGCATCATTCGCCGGATTCAGGTTCGCTTCGAGCGCATAGTTAGCGTTGATGAATACCAGATCCGCTTCATCCAATTGACGAGGCATCATGGCTGCATCCAGCTCAATGATATCCAGGTTCTTCGGATTGGCTGTGATGTCTTGAATCGTAGATGTAATATTCGTGTTGTCTTTCAGCGTAATGATACCTTCCTTCGCAAGCAACAACAGTGCACGTCCACCATTGGATGGGTCATTTGGAATTGCTACTTTTGCTCCATCAGCCAATTCATCCAAAGACTTAATCTTCTTGGAGTATCCACCAAAAGGTTCAACATGAACAGGTGTTACAGAAACGAGGTTGAATCCACGTTCTTTATTCTCTGTGTCCAGATAAGGCTGGTGCTGGAAGAAGTTCGCATCCAATTTTTTATCAGCAAGTTGCTGATTGGGTTGTACATAGTCATTGAACGTAACGACTTGCAGACGGATACCTTGTGCTTCCAGTTCAGGCTTGATGCTTTCCAGAATCTCTGCGTGTGGTGTAGGTGAAGCTCCAACTTTCAATTCAACTGTACGAGGTGCACCTGCTGAATTGTCTGCGCCGCTATCGGCGTCCTTGTTGTTTCCGCAAGCTGCGAGAACCGCAATCAACATAAGACTAAGTAGAGCAAAAGACCATTTTTTCATGTGTAAAACCCCTTCTCTAATCATTTTGTCATGTGGCATCTGCATTAATGCATATCCATCATGTTATCTATGTGTTATTTCCTGGTGAAAAATGTAACCAAGCGATCTCCAGCCATCTGGAGAATTTGCACTAGAATGATCATCGACACTACGGATATGATCATAATTTCATTTTGATAACGGAAGTATCCATAGTTGATTGCCAGTGTTCCCAGACCTCCACCGCCAACCATGCCCGCCATCGCCGTATAGGAGACAAGCGTAACAATGGTGATCGTTATACCAGCAAGCAGTCCAGGCAGTGCCTCAGGCAGTAACACCCGTCTTACAATCTGTCCGGTCGATGCACCCATCGACTGTGCCGCTTCAATGACACCACGATCAACTTCTCGCAACGTCGTCTCCACCAATCGAGCAAAATAAGGAGCTGCTGAAATCACCAAAGGAGGTATAACGCCGAGCACCCCCGTAGCTGTACCGACGAGTATACGAGTGAATGGAATAAGAGCAACAATCAATATGATAAATGGGACTGAGCGCAAAATATTCACAATCAGGGATAGTATAGTGTACACTGCCCGTGACTTAATCGAAGCAGATCGGGCTGTCATGAACAGCAGTACTCCGAGCGGTAAACCTAAGATAACGGTAAACAAGCCTGATACACCCAAAATTTGCAGTGTCTCTATGGAAGCTTTACCAACCTCTTCCCAACGTACGGTTGAAAAATCCATCTAACGAAGCACCTCCACATCAAGTCCCTCAGCGGTTAATTCTGATATCGTCCGATCAATCGCATTTGAATCACCCTCGAACCGAACGGTCAGCTGCCCATAAGGAACCTGTTTGATCGTAGAGATTGTACCTTGCAGGATGGCAAAATCCACGCCTGTTTTACGTACCGTTCTAGACAAAATCGCTTCATACGTTTTGTTACCCAGAAAGGATATCTTCACAAGTTTGGAAGCAGCACCTGCCTGCAATTCAACGCCTGCATTTGCCAGAGCGGTCTCTTCCAGAGCAAGTCCAGCTTCATGGTCACGCATCATGAAGTCCCGCGTAATCGCATGCTGCGGCTTCAGGAACACGTCTGTTACAGGTCCTTGTTCCACAATGCCACCTTGATGAATGACAGCCACCTTGTCACAGATGTTCTGAATGACATGCATCTCATGTGTGATCAGCACAATCGTAAGGTTGTACTTTTCATTAATGTCGAGCAATAACTTCAGGATTGAATTTGTCGTCTGCGGATCAAGTGCCGAAGTAGCCTCATCACAGAGAAGTACATTTGGATCACTTGCAAGTGCTCTCGCAATCCCTACACGTTGTTTCTGTCCACCCGATAATTGAGCCGGATATTTGCTGCTATGGTGCTCCAGACCAACCAGTGCGAGCATTTCCTTCACTTTGCGATCAATAGCTTCCTTGGGTGTATTCACAAGCTTTAGTGGAAAAGCTACATTGTCATATACCGTTGCCGAAGATAACAGATTAAAGTGTTGAAAAATCATCCCGATCTTGCGTCTCTGTTGCTGCAATTCGGTTTTGCTCAGTTCAGTCAAGTTGATTCCGTCGACCCATACCTCACCCTCCGTAGGCCGTTCCAGCAAATTAATGCAGCGAATCAATGTGCTTTTGCCCGCTCCAGAATGGCCAATCACACCGTAGATTTCACCCTTTTGGATGCTCAAATTCAGCTCGGATAACGCTGTTGTAGATTTTTTCCCTTTGCCGTACGTTTTCGTTAAACCTTTTAATTCAATCAATCGCACTTGCCCCTTTCCAACCACCTACATGTATCTTTACCCGATCTAAAGGAAAACTCCCCTTAAAGTACAAAAAAAGAGCCCTTTGCAGATACAAAGAGGGCTCTTCACGTGAAAGAATATACCTTCTCATCTGCCAAAATCGTGTCTTGCACCATTTTGTAGGAATTAGCACCTAACATCTATAACGAATGATACATGTATCATGTCGTTACAAATCGGTTGCCGGGCTTCATCGGGCCTGTCCCTCCGCCGCTCTCGATAAGAAATATGTTGTTGTAGGATTTTATAAGTTCATGTAGTTTATGCTTTATAATGTGAACGTAACTTTTGAAATATCAATTATATCCGTGTAACATTCGATTGAAACTCAGTATATTCCAAGTATTCCGATTTGTCAAAGGGAATTATTTCTTTTCCATATTTTATTGATATAACTATAAGAGGCTGTTAACGTTTCACAGACCATATCGACGCCCTGACGCATTTCCTGCACATGCTGATTCAGATCCTCCAATTTCACTTTACCTTGCAAGGTCTGATGTAACTGCCACAGGTCATCGTGCATTTCTGAGTTCATGTAGTGAATTTCCATATTACGTCGTTTGCGCAGCTTGCTCATCGGTTCACGATAAGAGTCCTTGATCTGTATTAATAGCAACGCAAGATCATGATGTTCCCTCGCATAGTCGAACTGCCTTAACACCGTAAAATAAGAAAAATGCGCTTTGGTATTTGAAGTATTCAACTGGAATATTTCATTTAATACCGTGCCGACTTTATCCAGAATGGCAAAGCAGCGGATAAAGCCATCTTTGTAGAAATACACATACCGAGCATACTCGGCTTTTTCAGTCGGCGTCATATCATCCGTTGATCCTGCAACGACCTTTTTACGAAAATGAGCAGCAGCGAAACAGCTTTGCTCCAGTTCATCCAGTGAGGAGATGAGTCCCTGAGTCCACACATACAGTTTCCGATAGTCATGCGTGGGATCATGGTCCACATGCATTTGTCGTTGAAATAGCTCAAGCGTATGCGCCATTGCGTCCATCGCTGCCTTCAATTTACCTTCGTTTATACGTGGCTTTTCCCCCAACAACGTTCGCAGCATATCTAACCTCCTCTTTTCCAAATCAACAAGAATTCATCACCGTAAACGTAACACATCATCCATTCCGTGTAATTGCTGCTTGCCATAGGTTGCCCTGATCCCTCTGACATCAAACAAAGTCCACCTGTCCAATGATGTACATCACTGGATGGTGGACTTTCATATTTAAAAACGATTAGCCGGGCGATGTAGCTTGTACACCAGGAAACTCATATACGTTAAGACTCCGAACAATATGGCGATATCCAGCATATGAGCAAGAGCTACGAACATGTATACTTCCGGACGGTTCATTGTCACCATCATGAAAATACCAATGACTACTTGCATCAGAATAAGAACAACGGATACCACACCCAGAGTACGCATTTCCTTGTTGTCCGGATGATTACGGTAAGCGAAATGACCCAGGATTGCGATAACAATCACGAGCGACGCAGCTGCTGCACGGTGAGCAAAAGCAACCGCTACCCCACCCGAAAGCTCAGGAATAATCTGACCGTTACAAAGAGGAAATCCAGAACATCCACCGGCAGAATCCGTGTGACTCACAAATGCACCTGTGTATACCACGAGATATGTGTAAATGGTGGAGAACCAGACCAGATTCCTGAATTTTTTGCTAACCCGAGGGTATTTATTCAGGCGCTCCAATCCGCCATCTTTGGCCTCCTGCCTTATGCCCAGCGCCATCATTAGAGAACTCGCAAAAGCAATCAGTGCAAAACCAAAATGCAGTGCCATGACTGCTGAAGATTGGGAGAAGACAACGGCAAAAGCCCCCATGATTCCCTGGACGATAACAAATACCAGAGTTAAGAAAGAAAACAATTGCAGGTCACGGCGTGACTTGCCAAACCGCAGAAAAGCAACAAACGAGGCAATGGACAACAGTCCAGCCAGTGCACTTACAGCGCGATGGGAATATTCAATGAGTGAAGCCACAGTATGTGCGGGAACGAGTTTTCCGTTACATAAAGGCCATTCTGTTCCACAGCCAAGGCCTGATTCCGTTTTGGTTACGATGCCTCCACCAAAAGTGGCCAGAAACATGACAAGACAGGTTAATACGGTTAACCATTTAAACAAAGTTAAGTGTTTCAATTTTTTCTCACCCGCTGTTGGTTTAAGATGGCGAAGAATATTCTCCGCTTGTTTCGGTACTTTGACACTTATTTCACAACTAAATTCATTATACCGGATAAAATGTTCATTGACGTCGCGCTTTGTGACAAAATGTTAACGTCTGGTGAAATAATGACCCACAGGTCATTTGGGATATGTACAGAAACGTTTCTTACATAGAACGTGTCGAACACACAAACGCCATTTCCCTATTTCAAGAGAAATGGCGTTCTTTTTATTATACCCTTTTACAACATGAACCTGTCATACTTTTATTATCATTTATGGATCGTGTTGTACACCTCAACTGCGCGATCCAGGAACTGCTCAATCTCTTCTCTCGACTTGCGCAGCTTGTTCACATACCGTACGAGTTCGCGGCCATCTGTATACGCCACAAAGCTCGGAATGCCAAGAATATTCTGCTCTTCACTAACAGTTCCAACCTGATCCACGTCGACCTCAATTAAGGTCAGTTCACGTGCATATTTCTCTTCAACCTCAGGCATAAACGGATCGATGTATTTGCAGTCACCACACCAGTCTGCCTTGAATACTGCAATCGTCAAACGTGGGGATTGGATGGCTACATCAAAAGCCGGTTTGGAAGTAATCTGTTCCATTCGGTTCATCTCCCTTTCTGTACCTTGTCTTACCCTAAGTGAAGCAAATTGGCGAGTGGAAGTCAAATAATCAGCGCATACTTAGAATAAACCACATGGTCTGTGAAATTAAACCCAGAACATCATGAAAGGATGTCACATCATGACTTCCACCAGAACCGATTCTTCCAGCGAACAACATCACGGGTCCCTCCTGCAGATGGTCCGTTCCATTCCGGGTGCTGCCCGGGAAATCTGGCGTGGCAAACAGGCTGCATGGCAAGCTTCTGCACAGCTTCGTCACCCTTTGCGTGACATCGAGTGGGATACAGATACGGCAGCTGCCTTACAGTCTGAGGTGGAGCGTTTGTTACCTGCCAGCAACAAATCTTTTGCACGCACGGACCAGGTTCAAAGCGCACTCGTCTGCGAAGAAGATTGCATCATTCTGGAAGAGATTAAGACACTGACTCAAGAGCACAATCGGAGTAATATTACTCGCACGGCAGCTTATCTGGAATGTTATGAGCAATATCCCGAACTGCATTGGGCACTACTGGCCCATATGGTCTCTCGCAACGGCGGATATCACATGACAGATCTTCAGGGTGACTTAATGCATAATCTACAAAATCAAAGCGATCGCGAGCATATGTATCGGCTGCTGGAGCGGTGCAATGCACTCATTTTCCAGGATGCATATCCACAGCTTCTGCTGTATATGAACAGTCGCCGGATCGGACGTAGCTGTTTCCATCTCTTGTCGCACTTTCACGTATCGACGTTTATGACGCCGTTTTGGGAACGCTTTTGGCTGGAACGATGCAGTTCACTGCTAAGTGTGGCATTAATTATTAATGAGCAGAACTATATCGAGAGCCGGGTGGTGCAGCATCCTTATTTTCAAAAAGAGGTACTATCCAGACCCGCATTCCATCTGCATAATCTGGCCGGTCTGAATCATATCGTCTTTCCTCTTGGACGGGGAGCAGGACTCGCAGGACGCGTCATTGAACATTTTGGCAAACTGGATGAGCGAATCATGTTTGGCAAAGGCCTATATGCTCTGTTGTTTGGCGTGGAGCAAGTACACACACAAGTGTTGGAGTTCGCACGTTTGGTTCCCCATCGTGGCTCGCGCGCTGAATATTGGCCTGACCTGTTTACCAATCGTGAAGACGAGGCGGGTGAACATACATTATACGCTCAGGCGTTACTGGATGAGGAATGGCTTCCAGAAGGGCAACGATTATATAGTCCGGAACTGCTCTCCGTATGGGGGGACACGCCTTATGAACCGATTACCAGACATGACTGGCTTCAGACTCGGGATAGTCTCGGTTATCTGACGGCACCGCGTCGCCCATGGCTGTTTGAGATGAGTCACGAACACCGGTATGGCATGCTGAAAACAGCACTGGCTCATGATGCTAAAGCCATCACACACTAATGCTAAAGGACACATAGAGTCGGCAAAGACGGATGATGTGATACCCGATGTACCGCTAATCCTCACTTGCGGGGCTAATGTCGAGTTCAGTCGCTTAGCATTCCCTAACTATACAAAAAGCCCTGTCCGCTTAACAGCAGACAGAGCTTGTATCCTATTTTCACAAAATATTGGAGCATGAATGATGCTCCTTGCATGTTTAACCTCTTTGCCCAGCTCCACGTTGAAGACGCATAAGTGGACGAAGAATTTTTTGCAGAATACGGGGGTAACTGCCCAGCTCGTCCTTGCGCAGTACACGCAGCACAACCATGAGAACCAGATACACCACCACAACAAGCAAACCAACCACAAGGCAGGTAAGCAAGAAGGATACACGCGCTGGCAGGAACAGTCCAAAGATCGTATTGCCAATCCAGTTCGTTGCAAATCCTACACCTGCTGCAAGCAACACTGTAATGATAAATCCTTTCCAACGATCTCCCATGATGGAGAAATCAACGATTTTGCGAAGGACCCGCAGATTCAGGTACGTGATGACCAAGAAGCAGAGGGCCGTTGCAATAATGATGCCGTAAATGCCGAAGATCGGCGCCAGAATCAGACTTGCGATCAGTTTGATCACAACACCTGCTGCGACACTGATCATCGTAATCCGCGGTTTCCCTACCCCGAGTAAAATAGAGTTGGTGGTCATCATCGTAATCTGGAAAATGGTACCGAATGTTAACAAGGCAATGATCGGCGTTCCATCCAGATTGGTAAACAGCAATCCGTTAACAGAATACGCTGCCGCACAAAGTGCAATGACAATCGGCATACCTGTAAGAATCGAAATGCGCAACGCAAGTGTAACCTGACTCTTCAGATGCGCTTCATCCTTGCGGGCAAATGCTGCTGAAATGACAGGCACCAACGATTGACTCAAAGCGATAGCCAGAATCGGAGGAATCCCCGCAATACTTTGGGCCTTCGCCCCGAGGATCGCAAGGACGCCTGTCGCTTCTTCGAGCCCGATCTGACCACTAAGCAGTGGTACCACAAGGGATGAATCGATGAAGTTAATGGCTGGCACCGCAAGTGAAGACAGTACAATTGGAATAGACAGCTTGAAGATATCACTGTAGATACCTCGCATCGGTAACTGCTCTGCACGCTCGTAATTCAATTGGGCCGCACGGTCGCTACGACGCAGCTTCAAGGTGAAGTACAGCATGACACCAAAGGCACCCACACTTCCTAATACCCCACCAAATGAAGCACCCGCAGCAATCGTCTGGTCATCATAATTCCATTGCAGCATGACATAAGCCACGATAACGGCTGTACCTACACGGGCGAACTGTTCCACAATCTGTGAAATACCACCCGCTGTCATGTTGCCGCGTCCTTGGAAATATCCACGCATCATCGCAATAGCCGGGAAAAGTAGTAACGCTGGAGCCAAGGCGCGAATGGCGCTGACCGACTCCGGTACTTTGGACACATACGTAGCATAATAAGGTGCCGCGAACCACAACAAAGCAGACATGACTACCCCGGCCACAGCGGCAAAGATCAGGGCTGCACGGTAGATCTGTTGGGCTTCACTCGCGCGTCCGAGCGCATAACGTTCCGATACCATTTTACTAAGTGTACTCGGTATGCCCGCCGTTGCTACAGTTAACAGCATTAAATATACCGTATTGGAGATGGTAAACGATGCGTTACCGATATCGCCGAGGATATGCTCCAGCGGCACCCGTTGGACCAATCCGAGTACTCTTGCGATCAGCGCAGCGGCCGCCAGAATGAGCGTACCCCTAATGAATGTTTCTTTCTTAGACAAACGAATTCCCCTTCTTTCCTCCACACCGGACGTGCATCCCGTTGAAGCTAATCCTGAACGTTTAGGCGAATCTTACCACCCAGATAATAAAGAGAACAATCATGACGATTTGCAAAATAATTTTCATCACAGTACTCGTAAATAGCCCCACAACGGAACCAAATCCAACTTTCGACGCTTTGGAAGGTGAAGACCCTCCGATCAGTTCCCCGATAAATGCACCGATAAATGGTCCCAGCACCAGTCCAAATGCCGGAATGACAAATGGGCCAATGATAACACCAATGGTACTCAGCGTTGTTGATAACTTGGAGCCACCGAACTTCTTCACGCCCCATGCACTGACGACATAATCAGCCACAAACAACACAACAACAATCAGAATCTGAATGATCCAGAACCACACACCAAACGGATCAAAGCTGAAGAACCAGCCGTAGACCAGAAACGCGAAGAAAATCGCTACAGCACCAGGCAGTATGGGATATACTGTTCCAGCCATCCCCACTGCAAACAGCAGCACAATTAAAATCCAGGCAACGGTTGCGAGCAAAGGTTACTCCCCCTTCAAAATATGTTCACGGATCACTTCGACGATGCCGTCTTCATTGTTACTCGCTACGATCAGATCAGCCGCTTCCTTCACCTGCTCCTGCGCATTACCCATCGCTACACCAAGACCCACGGCCTCAATGACAGCCAGATCATTCAAACTGTCTCCGACAGCAACAACTTCGGACATCTCGATGCCCAGCAGCTTGCAGACTTCAGCTACACCACTGGCTTTGGATACGCCGGCAGGGTTGATCTCAATATTAACGGGTGAGGAGTTGGTCATTTGCAGACCACCCATTTGTTGCAGTTCCATCATGATCTGGTGACGCACTTCATCCACTTCCGTATTGAAGCCGAATTTCAACCATTCCAGACCTTCAATATTGTCCGTCCAGCGGTCACGATTGAAGAGTTCTTCCACGGAGTATGCCCAGTACCAGCTGTTATATTTCTCACCAATTTCCTGCATTTTGCGAATCAATGCCGGGTCCATCAGATGACGCATATGCAGGTCATGCGGGGCTTTCCAGACCTCACTACCATTAACAGTAACCATCGGTGTCTCCAGCCCAAGCTGGACCGCATAAGGCATGGCGTGGAATACGGCTCTTCCTGTGGAAAGGCACACATGTACACCCCGACGAATGGCAATTTGAATCCACTTGGCGGTCTCCTGTGTAATTTCATGATTATCGTTAAGTAATGTTCCATCCATATCCAATGCAAGCAATTTGTATTTCAGTTCACTCATACAGTATTTCCTCCTAGGTTGTCTCTCTCCAAGTTGAACTCATGGATATCCATTCAGGCACTACGCGGGCAGAAAACCTTTCGAGTCGTAGTATCTTTGTTTTAGAATTACCTTTTTCTTTAGTGTGTTGAGATTATACGAGGTAACCGTTACGTGTACGGATCGTCTTCCGATCGCTGTTGTCTCCAAATTTTCTAGATTCTCTCTTCTTAAAGGTTAGAAATTCGGAGACAAAGGCGAACGCTATCGCTTCTTCAGATCGATTCCGCCCCCTTCACTACATCACCTGTGTATTTAGACCTCATAACACCTATCTTCAAGAAAGAAAATTCATAAACAAATTTCCCTTCTCTAGATCCTTTCTGCCCTCTCCGTTCCACAATGGTTCTGCAGTTCAACTTAAAGGTTCTCTTTATCTATTTTAAACATTCTTTCACAACAAGATCGCCCGGCACCCGTAACAACGGACGCTCCGGACGTCACAGCTAACGACATTTTACCACAGATCATCTGTATGCAACAAAATAACCCGTAATCGGCAAGATGACGCTACATTATCAATTTATATTGTATATCTTATATCCGGTTGCCCTTGTAAAAGTAATACGACCAGACACGCAAAAACCGCCTGCGATGCAGACGGCTTCTTAAAATTTTGTTTATTCACCTGTTATCTACTTAAACTTCCATTACCTTGCCGCGAATTTGCGACGAGCGTAACGGAGTACGATGCCATGTTTCGGTGACAGCAGCAGTGCAAGAACAAACAGAATTCCAGCAACAGCTACCATACAGCCCGCAATGGAAGCATCCAGGGCGTATGCCATGATGTAACCTCCAACCGAGGATGCTGCTCCGATTAGGACGGCATACAGAATCATTTTGCCCAGACGATCTGTGAGCAGGTAAGCCGTTGCCGCAGGTACAATCAACATGCCCACAACGAGAATCGAACCAACACTTTCAAATGAAGCTACGGACGTCATCGAAACGAGTCCCATGAGCAGATAGTGGAACAACACTACTGGAATGCCGCAGGCCGCAGCCAGCGCCGGATCGAAGGCACATAGCTTGAACTGTTTGTAGAACAGCCCAATGACGACGAGGATGACTAGTAAAGTGATACCTAGCATCCAGACCGCCCTCGGCCCGACATCCGTACCCCCAAGGGTTAGCGTATCCCACTGTACATAAGCGATCTCACCAAACAAGACACAATCCAGATCCAGATCAATATGCTGGGCGTTCAGACTAATCAGAATGACCCCTACTGCGAAGAGTGCTGTGAACACAATTCCGATCGAGGCATCAGACGAGAGTCCACCCGCCTGTAAACTCTGTATGAAGAACACCGTCAGTAGTCCAAACACCGTTGCACCAAGTAGCATCCATAACGAATCTCTGGAACCACTCCACAGGAAAGCAATCGCAATACCAGGGAGGACCGCATGGCTGATCGCATCACCGACCAGAGCCATTCGCCGCAGAATCAGAAAACAACCGAGGATGGCGCAGGCGGAAGAAACCAATACGGCCGTTAAGATAATCCAAAACGTTGCCATTACATCTCCCCCCGTTCCTGCTGATTTCGTTGTGTGGCGAGAGTCTGGAGTGTAGCCCGCTCTTCACGCATATACGCCGATTTTGCCTGAATACTACGCAAACGTCGAGCTAATAATCCACGACGCGGAGCCAGTAAGGCTGACCCGGCAAACAACACCGTAGCCGCAAGAACGGTTACAGGTCCTGTCGGCAGATTAGGTACAAGCGTACTGAAGATAGTCCCTGTTGCACCACTCAATGCACCAAATATGCCAGCCAATACCACCATCAGTGCGAGTGAGTCGGTCCAGCAACGTGCCGCTGCTGCTGGGGTTACCAGCAAGGCCGCAACAAGCACGACACCAACGGCTTGTATTCCGGCCACCACCGCGATTACCGTTAAGAGCAGGATGAGCTGCTCCAACATGGCAACTGGCAGTCCCATACCACGTGCAAATCCCGGGTCAAAACTCACCAGTTTGAATTCCTTGAACCAGGCAAGACAGGCAATCAGTAATACGAGACATACGCCACCCATGACATACACATCCGTCATGACCATGGATGCCGCCTGCCCAAACAAATATTTATCGAGTCCGCTTTGACTTCCGCTCGCCCCATGCTGGATGCGCGTCAGCATCACTACACCAACCCCGAAAAATACGGTCAGCACAATTCCCATCGCCGCATCCTGCTTGATTCGGGAGTAGCGCGTAATCCACGAGATTCCGAAGGTAGCAACAATGCCAGCCACCAGAGCACCGAACAGGAATAATCCGACCGACTTCGTTTCCGTCAACATAAATGCAATACAGATCCCAGGCAGAGCAGCATGAGCAAGGGTGTCCCCCATCAGGCTCTGTTTACGAAGAAAGGTGAAGGAGCCAATAATTCCGCTACTGAATCCTAACAACAGACAGCCAAGCAATATCCAACGTGTATTGGGGTCAGATAAGATGGCAACGATCCAGTTCCACATGCACTACACCTGGCCTTTCTCCGTCCGGCTTCCGATCATCGCAATCCGGCCTCCGTACGTCTCTTGCAGTGTATCCGGTACAAATACTTCACTTGTCGGCCCACCTGCCACCAGTCGTCCATTGAGCAGCAGCACATGGTCGAAGTATTCCTCGACTGTCGCCAGATCATGGTGAACAACCAGTACGGTCTTGCCTTGTTTCTTCAACTGTTCCAAAAGCGAAATGATCGCTTTCTCCGTGGTGGCATCGACACCTGCAAATGGCTCATCCATGAAATACAGATCCGCGTCTTGCACGAGTGCCCGCGCCAGAAAGACACGCTGCTGCTGTCCACCGGACAGCTGACTGATCTGGCGGTACATGTAATCACCCATGCCGACTTGCTCCAGGCAGTGTGCCGCCAGGTCTCGCTCCTTTTTCCCCGGACGACGGAACCATCCTAGATGACCATACCGTCCCATCATCACCACATCGAGTGCATGCGTTGGAAAATCCCAGTCCACCGATTCCCGTTGGGGCACATAACCGATGCGGCGACGTTGTTCCCTGTACGATTGTCCGAAGATCCGTACCTCTCCATGCATCTTCGGTACCAGTCCCAGAACGGCTTTGATTAGTGTTGATTTCCCTGCGCCATTCGGTCCGAGGATTCCGATGAGTTGTCCTTCTGGGATATCGAAGGATACGCTGCTAAGCACCGGCTTTTTGTGATACGCAACAGCCAGATCCCTCACACTAAGAGGAGCCGATGTTGGCTGCGTTCCCTGCAAGTGGCTATTGTTCAGTTTCGTAGGAGTTTGTTTCAATAAAGTTGTATCTTCCATAATCCTGTACTCCTCTCTTCATGTGATTCATTATTTCAGTGCTTCTACAATCGTCTCAACATTGTGGCGAATCATACCGATGTATGTGCCTTCTTCCGTTCCCTCAGCCCCCATGGCATCCGAGAACAGTTCTCCGCCAATGCTGACCGTATGTCCTTTTTGAGCTGCTCCGGCAATGATGGCTTCCATCGCTTTTGCAGGCACACTCGATTCAACAAATACTGCTTTGATATGGTTATCTACGAGATAATCCCGCAGTTCGCTAACATCTTTTGCGCCGTATTCGGCTGCAGTACTGATGCCCTGAAGCCCCATCACTTTCATGCCATAAGCCTGACCGAAATATCCAAATGCATCATGCGCCGTAACCAATACCCGGCTTGCTTCCGGAATCTCCAGAATCTTCTCACGCACCTCGGCATCCAGTACTTCGAGCTTCGCCAGATACGCCTCTGCCTGAGCCTTGTACTCTTCAGCATGGTCCGGGTCCGCCTCCACGAGCGTATCGCGTACGGCTTCTGCCGCGTGCATCCAGTGGCTGACGTTAAACCAGACGTGTGGATCATATTCGGTGCCGCCTGTATCTTTGCCTGAGTGTAACTCCTCAACTGGAATAGTCTCTGTAACAGCAGTAACCAGCTTGCTTGAGGACATTTTCTCCAAAATGTCTGTCATTTTGCCTTCAAGGTGCAGTCCATTATAGAAAATGACTTTTGCTTGTTCCAGCTTACGAATATCACCTTGGGATGCCTTGTACAAGTGGGGATCAACGCCCGGGCCCATTAGCCCGGTAACATCAACATATGCCCCGCCTACCTCACGTGCTACGTCAGCGATCATTCCCGTTGTAGCGGTTACTTGTAACTTGCCACCACTGCTCGTCTCTGCATCACTGGAACATGCCGTAAGTACAACAACCAGAACCAGAGCCGCTAGCGTAATGACCCCCCTCTGAATACTCCTCATTTTCACCATTAACAATTCAACCGACCCCTTTCCCTCTCCTAAAATACTTGTCTACATCTAATTTTGTTGTACAAGGTATTAAGTTTTAATCAAGACTAATAATGTTTCCCTTGTGCAAATTTTATCCGAAGCCAAAAAAAAAGGCAAGGGATTATTTCCCCTGCCTGTCCAAATATATTTAATTCACTTCATAAACCTTTCGGTCACGATGGTAAAAGAGCTAACTTCCGAGACGTTCTTTTGTATTACTCGTTGTCTTTCCCTTCGTCTTTCTTACCTTTCGGCGTTCCATCGAGACCATACACTTCATCATATGCATCGAAAATTTTTCGTGCTATTGGTGAAGCACTGACTGACCCGAATCCACCTTCCGGTACAACAACAGCGACAGCAAGCTTCGGATTATCTCTTGGTGCAAAGGCAATAAAGACACCATTCTCTTTTTTGTTCGGTCCTGTCCCCTGCTCTGATGTTCCTGTTTTCCGTGCATAATCGTAGGGGAAACCGTCAAATGAACTTACTTTGGTAACCATACCTTTGTGAACTTCATTCCAGTGAGCATCGGCAAAATCAACTTCATTGAGCACCTTAGGTTTGATCTCTTTCACCACATTGCCGTCCGCGTCACGGATTTCCTTCACCAGATGTGGTTCCATCCGTTTGCCCTTATTAGCAAGCATGGTCGTGTATTGGGCGAGTTGCATCGTGGTGTACTTGGCTTGTTGTCCAAAGGAGGCAAATGCCAAACGTGTTAGAGCTGATTCGTCTTCATTAGTATATTCTAGCCTACCCAGAAATTCATTAGGCAGATCTACACCAGTGGACACACCCAAGCCAAATTCCTGCATGTGTTTATGCCAGACATCGATACCTTTCTCTGAGCCATATTTACTTAACAAACGTTTCCCCACCATATCAATCATGAAGGCATTGGAGGATTTCTCAATCGCTCTTCTCGCCGTGATAGAACCATTATAAGCAGAATGCGAGTTCTTCACTTGTCGTCCGTCTTTCCCCAAAACCGCATATCCCTGATCATGATAGGTCTGTCCTGCTGTAAATAATCCCTCTTTTAATCCAATAAGCACACTTAGCGGTTTGATTACTGATCCAAGAAGTATAACAGATTCGGCCCGACTAGGCTTGGCATCATTCGGTGGGAACGACTCGGTGGTTCCATTCCGGAACACATATTTGATTTTGTCATAATCCCAATCGTTCGGATCATAATCCGGCATACTCGCCATAGCCACCACATTCCCCGTATCCACTTCCATGGCTACTGCGTATCCGGTAATTGCCTTAGGGAGTCTGCGCAATTCGTCCGTTATTGCTTCTTGTGCGGCCATCTGAATTTCCTTGTTAATGGTGGAGACCAGACTGTAGCCTTTCTCCGGTGGTGTTTGTAACATCGTCCCATCTGGGAGATTACGTGCGTCAATATCAATGGACTGATATCCGCTTCGTCCACGGAGTTCTTCCTGGTATTGAAGCTCCAGCCCATCGAAGCCAACCTTCTCTTCTTCATGGTACACAAGACCAGGATCACGCTGGGTACTTGCCCCCTCACGGATGGCCTTATATTTGGCAATGGAATCTGGTGCCCGTTTGAACTCTCTTGTGTAACCCACAACCTGAACGGCTACACCATCCGGGTCATATTTTCTTATGTTTTCTTCCAGCACCATAACGCCCGGATATTCCGCTTTTTTCTCCATGAAAAAGGCAATTTCTTTGGTCGATAGATCCGACTTCACAAGCCTCGGCACATACCCAAACGTTTTCTGGTAATCCAGATCCAATCGTTTGATGATCTCTTCCCCGTCCGGCTGCTCCTTGTCCCCTGGATTAAACTGCTTAAACACAGCCGCCAGATCATGAGCCAGTTCCTCTGCTTCCTGTCTACGTTCATCATTCCGATAATCCTCATATAACAGCACATACAGGGACTGTACAGGTTCGGAATAAGCGAGCGCGACTTCCCCTGTCGCATCATAGATGGGACCACGAACAGGTGCGAGTGGAATGTCTTTGGTATTACGACTCGTTTCCATATACGTCAGTTCAGGACCCTCCACAAACTGCACAAAGGCTAATCTGAAAATAAGGATACTGAATATGACAAATGCCGCGAAAAAAAACAGATTCAGCCTTGCGGTGGAAGGCTTGTTGACGGGTGTATCTTCCTCAGTCATGGGTTTCTTCCTCAATCGGTTAAACATGTTTTAAGCCTCTCCCGTTCCTCTATAAAAATAAAATATTTAATCCGTCTTGTGAACGTGTTCAATCCGATATTTAATCCTTTCTCAACCAAGTCTACCAAAGGTTAGCTGTCACGTCTTTCAATATTTGGTTACATTTTCGTAAACAGAACCGTTACACTACCCCATCTACCGATTCCAATGTAAACACTGACATATCAACGTTGTCCCGCTCTCCAGATCGCGTTTACCCTTCCCTTATATAAACGTGGTACAGCTCATATGGTTACATATTAATGCAACTAATTAGTTCACTTCCTCGATCCATTCTCCACGTAAAAACAAAAAGAGGACCCCCGAAGGGTCCCCTCTGTAACCAATGCCTCACATTACTGTGTGCCTGATTCCGAATCTGAATCTTTATTTTTGTCCTTTTTCGGTACACCGTCGAGACCGAATTCCTCGTCATAGGCATCGAAGATCGCACGTGCAACCGGAGCCGCACTGCTCGATCCAAAGCCCCCTTCGGGGATAACCACAGCGACAGCAAGCTTTGGATTATTACGTGGTGCATAGGCGATAAATACACCGTTATCCACCAGTTTACCGCCTACTACCTGTGTCGATGTTCCTGTTTTTCTAGCAAAGTCATAAGGGAATCCGCTAAATGCAGATACCTCGGTTGCCATGCCTCGTTGTACTTCATTCCAGTAGGCATCGTTAAACTCCACCGTGCTGAGTACCTTCGGTTTTACTTTCTCGACCACGTTGCCTTCCGAATCCCGGAACTCTCTAACCAATTGTGGCTCCATCCGCTTTCCTTTGTTCGCCAGCATTGTCGTGTACTGTGCTAACTGCATGGTTGTGTATTTTCCCTGCTGTCCAAAGGAACCATACACGAGACGAGTCAGCGAGCTTTCCGTGTCGTTCATGTAATCCCGTATGCCCAGGAATTCATTCGGCAGATCAACCCCTGTAGATACCCCAAGGCCGAACTGCTTCATGTATTCATCCCATTTGTCAATTCCGGTCGCACCGTATTTTGAGTACATCTTCTTCCCGATCTCATCAATCATGAATACGTTCGAGGAATGACGAATCGCATCACGAGGATACATTGCACCATACACATGCCCTGATGAGTTCTGCACTCTGCGATTGTCCCCACCAAAGGTCGTTGAACCTCTATCCGAATAAACCGTATTGGTAGTGAAGAAACCTTCTTTTAAACCAATCAAGACACTAAGCGGTTTGATGGTGGAACCGAGTAGCACGATCGATTCAGCTCGCTTTTTAGAGTCATCCGGAGGGAATGAACGAATCGTACCATTTTGATACACATATTTGATATCATCATACTGATCATTTGTGATACTGCCTGTTCTCCAGATGTTGGTATCATAATCAGGCATACTGGCAGCAGATACGATTTTCCCCGTATCCACTTCCATCGCAACCGCAAACCCGGTCTTGGCATTTGGATGCAATCGACCGGAAACCTGATTCCTATGAAGCCAACTCAACTGATCCAGAATGGCCTGTTCTGTTTTCACCTGAACGTTCTTGTTAATGCTGGAAATCAGGTCGTAACCTTTCTGCGGCGGGGTAGAACCTGCTACACCTTCAGGCAAATTACGCAAATCAACATCAACGGATGTATATCCGCTTTTGCCGCGGAGAGCATCCTGATATTGCAGTTCCAGTCCATCAAAGCCTACAAATTCATTCTCTGTATACACCAGGCCCGGATCCGTTTGCGTTTTATTGGCCTCATCCACCTCTTTGTATTTGTTCAAGGACTTCGAACTTCTGAACTTCTTCAGATAACCGATGGTCTGAACCGCTACCGTATCCGGATCGTAGAATCGCACACTCTCCTCGACGATCTGAATACCTTTGAACTCGTCCTTGTGCTGTAGGAAATAAGCAACTTCTTCCTCGGACAGATCACTCTTGATCAGACGCGGCATAAAACCGTTCGCTTTACGGGAGTTCAAGTCCATCTCTTCAATAATTTTCTCCACTGTAAGTGACTCTGAATCCTTCAGCTTGTACTGTTCAAACACATCATGCAACCGGGTTGCAATATCCTGCACTTCCCCTATGTTAGGACTTGGTTTCCCATCAACATCCCCATAGTTTTTATAAAGTGTCAGGTAGAGAGACTGAATGGGCTTGGAGTAAGCCAACTTCACCTCACCTGTAGAATCATAGATCGTGCCTCTCACAGGAGGAAGTGGTACATCCTTGGTAATGTTACTTGCTTCTTCCTGACTAAGTTCAGGGCCCTCCACGAATTGCAAAAAGGCCAAGCGTACAATAATAACGCTAAAAATAACAAAGGAAGCGAAGAAAAATACGTTCATTCGGTAACTGAAGCGCCGTTTGTCCGTAAGTTCATCCTTCTCATTGGAATGTTTTTTCATCCATCCTACCTCTTTCATGACTTGATGCATACCGCTCAAACTGGTTCTTCGCGGCATGATAACCTGGCAACGTCGTCATATTCCGGACCCATGTCCGTTGTATTGCTAAGCTGATTGATCCTTTAGATGGGTGTCGGCAAAATTCGGAGGATTAAACCAGTCTCCACTGATCGCCCATGTCGGGTCAAGCGGAACCCAGCTCTCGGAATCACTCAAATACACCTCATTCCACGCATGCGGACCGTACCCTCCCTGGCCGTTATAACCAAGTCCAGTAACAACTTTGACTTCAAGTCCTTGTGAACGGGCCATCACGGCGTAAAGACGGGCATAATCAATACATACGCCTTTGCGTGTATCAAATGTATTCTGTGGATTTTGTTCATGCCATATGCCCTTTTGCTCATAGTCATCCACTTTACCATAGTCATACTGAATACGTGAACCTACCCAGTCGTATAGCGCTCTTGCTTTGGCTTTATCTGTCGATTGGCCTTTGACAATCTCACTCGCTGCTGATTCAATGTCCGTCGGAATATTGTGGTCGATGACTTCATATTTGCGTTGCAGGATGCCGCCCAGTTCCTTCTGCACAGCCTGCGTAAAGACGGGTAGCTTGTCCTTGATGAACGTGCCAGACAACGGTTCGATAACCGATTTGGCCCCTTGCATATAGATCGGGGATGCTTCCACATATCGGCTGAACATGCTTCCAGGGTAAAGACTGACAATCATGAACAAAACTGCGATGACAATCATTCCGCGGACGGAGCCTATGATCGTGCCAATGAATGCACCCGTCAAGCGACTAAACATACCTTTAGGCGCACTTTCCTCGGCTGACCTCTGCCTGCTGCTAAAAATAAATGAAGAGAGAAACCCGAGAATCAGTCGGATGAGTCCATAGCTAAGTACAAATAATACAGCGAACCGCATCAGCGGAAAATCTGCAATCGCCGTAACCAACGTATAATACATCTGTTCCCACCGGTTCAACTCACGGTTAGGCATGGCTGAAGCATACTCAGACAGCCACTGCTGTACATATGGCGCAAGCCACAACGTTAAACCGATCGACAACAGAATACCAATGACCGCCATAATGCCATCCATCAGGAACCCAAAGAGTCTGCCTGCTGAACGTGAAGCCCCTCTGGACCAACCCTGCAATAATGAAGCAGCCACAATCAGCAACAGCATAATCGTGATGCCATTCAATTCCTTCAGGCTGTCCAGCCAATTCTGCAGCACGTACCGATTCCCCCTTTACTACGATGCTGGTGCTGTTTTGTTCTCCTGTGCCTGTTCGACAAACGTACGTATAGTTTCATTGTCGAGTTTCCATTCGCCAAGTGAAATTCCGCGGAAGGTCACATCAACTTTATCCGATTGAGTTCTGCCTTTAATCTCCACATTGGGACTTGTGATGGTGAACGCTCCATCCTGTCCTTTGACGTATTTCGCTTTGGAAGCCTCCTTAAGCATCATGCTGGTTGCTTCCTTCTTCAATGTGTCCATCGTGCTGGATTGTACGTCTGTCACTGTCTGTTTGATCTGATCAATGGAGATGCCGCTGTATATCAGTAGAGCCGCAATAATGATGATGGCAATCGCCCATTTCAATACGGTTTTGACCACATTTAGAACAAAGAACAATATGATCAATGCAACCACGATCACCAGCCAGTTCTGCATCACAAACTCTTTGATTACTTCTATGTTCATGACTACACCTTCCGTATTAGAATTCATTCGTAACACTCCCGAATATTATACATGATTTCCGAAGCTGCTGTCAGCTAAGCCCTCTCCCTTAAAAATAAACGGTCTAAGTTCGTCCCGCCGGGCGTACAAGTAGTACCATGAGGTTCTGCCGGGAGAACGGGGAACACGTTCAAGACCTGTAGTTTGAACATGCATCGCTTAACAAGGAGGGGCTTATGTGAAAACGGCCATCTGGCTATACCTGTTTTTGTTCCTTGCCGTATTTGATTTGCACGCCCAGTATCCCATTTTGACCCCTTTTGCCATCTCGCTGGGAGCCGCCCCTACTTTCATTGGCTGGATGATGGGCATCTATTCCTTAACACATCTTCCTGGCAATCTGATTGCTGGAACACAAATCGATAAACATGGCAGTCGCCGCTACATTGTATTCAGTCTGCTCGGTGCAGGATTCATCCTGCTCTTACAAGCCTATGTCCAGACACCATGGCAACTGCTGGCGCTGCGTTCCATCAGCGGTTTTGTACTGGCCTTCCTGTCTCCTGCATGTCTCGCTTTGCTTGCACAGTTATCCAGCGATCCGGTGAAACAGGGGAAGTATATGTCGGGTCATGGGGTAGTGCATACCCTTGCATCTGTCGTATCACCAGCAGCCGGTGCGATCATTGTGGGTTCCATGGGATTCTCTGCTACATTCTCAGGTTTGGGCTATCTGCTTATTCTCACAGGTGTCATTGCTTTCATGACGATGCCCCGTGGTATCGTCAAACAGCAGGAGAGAGTAACTGAACCTGCTAAACCTGACGCTTCACCAGCAGATGCCACAAGCGCATTCCTGCCGGTGTCCTGGCGATACTTTGCCTTGCCTCTGGTGATTGCCTGTGCCCAAGGGATTCTCTTCTTCGAATTACCCCTGCGGGGCGGAGGACAATCGTCCATCATGTCTACCGGACTGCTGTTCTCTATAATAAGTATTGGGGCACTCTTCACCCTCAGCATGTTATTTCTCAACCGGTATTCCCCCAAGCTGCGTCTGGTTGCGGGCGTGCTGTTAATGTCCTTGTGTTTTTTTGTGATGGCAGCCATTCCGCAAGTTCCGTTGTCTACTGTATTATTTGTACTTGGGATGTCCAAAGGCATCATCTTTCCAGCTATGGCAACCCTATTTATCCGTCTGAGCGGAGGAAGCAAGTTGGGCCGCATTTTCTCGTTGCAATCCATTGCCACCTCCATCGGCTCTTTCATCGGCCCCATCACAGCCGGGCAACTTCGTGTCGGGTTATCACCCTATTTCATCGCGTTTCTTTTGTTAATGATTGGTATGCTGCTGCTTCCATACTATACATCCAGACGCGAAGCTCCCCTGTCCGATCCGAAAAGTATATTGAATTAGGCCTGTATCAAGCTCTTCTTCCCTACTGTTATGACAGCAATTAGGTCTGTATTTTCATTAGCTTTGCATCATTCCCCCATTTACAGCTAAACTATATAAAATGGACTAACGTTTTACACGTTAATAAAAGCTAACTGGGAAATCTATCTTTTACAATCACCGAAGGTTTTATCTTATTGAAGACCATTAAGGTTGAACAATTAGCCAAAAGTAGTGAAGGGGACGGAATCGATTTTGAAGAAGCGGTAGCGTTCGCCTTTGTCTCCAAATATTAACTTTATAAAAGCAAATCAGAAATATATGGAGACAACAGCGATCGGAAGAACGATCCGTAACCGGAACGGCCACTAAAGCTATTACTGACCTAATGATGCATTTATGAAATAAGACCTCAAACTTGATGTGTTGTTCTATCCAGTTAGCAGTCGTGTAAAGAAAGGAGTCCATTTTATATAATCAGTCGATTTTCGCTGCAACATTTCCCGGGGAATGTCGACATAAGCTCTCGAACAAGAGGTGAATATCATGCCTATTCATGTCATTGTGGAAGGTAAGAATGACCGAAGCAAACTGAAACGTCTGGTTGGACCCGAAATCAACATTCTATGTACGTTTGGAACACTTAATTCCCTCAAACTGGAGACTCTGCGCAAGCAGGTCGGTTATGATGAAGTCTTTTTATTTATGGATAATGACAGTTCCGGCAAAAAAATTAGAGGTGTACTTCGGGATGCTTTCCCGGATGCAGTACAGATGTATACACGACGAGGATATGCGGGTGTGGAAGGAACACCTGATGAGTATATCATTGCCCAGCTGGAGAAGGCCGGGTTAGAGACATACATCCAATACCCTGAACATCCTTCCTATTAAAATGAAATACCAAAAGGCTGCCTTTGGATTGATATCCAACCAGAGGCAGCCTTTACAGTATGATGATCAGATGATTATTCCTTAATCAGATTGCGAATATCCTCGGCAATGACAGCAGGCACAACGTCCTCTGTATTAAATGCATTATATACCTTGCGTAGCTGGTTGTTCTCATCCACCAGACCAATCATATTCATATGGGCAAAATCATCCTTACTCTCCCCATCGATCAGGATCTGGAATGATTCCCTGGCGAACTGTTTTGTTTTGTCCATATCCCCTCGCAAGAAGTACCATCCGGAATAATCCGCGTGGAAACGGTCTGCAAACGTCTTAATCTTCTCTCTTGTATCGACTTTGGGGTCGAATGAAATAGATACAAATGAGACATCTTTACCAAAGGTGTCGTCCTCTTTCAACAGATCCTGCACCTGGGATAACGTAAAGGTCGTAATAGGGCAGACATCCGGACAACTGGTGAAATAAAAGTAGAACAAGCGGACTTTCCCTTGCGTATCCTCCAGCGATACTGTACTGCCATCTACATTTTCCATAGAAAAGGATTGGATTTCACGAATCTCGGGTAATTTTTCCTTACTGGCAAATACGGTGCCCCACATCAGATACACAGCCATAATCAGTGCGAGCCCGAGCAGCATCCATGTCCATTTGTACTTTTTCAGCATCTTCCTCGTCCCTTCTGCATCTTTTCTTATGAATACGCATACATATGTGAATCCAAAATCACGTCCGTTTCGCTTTATCCATCTACTGTGACATATGTATTCAAAGAAACCTACTTTTTATGAGATTCTATATTATTGTAACGGTTTAAAGGAACAATGCCCATAAATTATTTTAGCATTGTATATCATTCGAATAGTATCGTACGTTCTCTGGCGATTTTCTCACTGTATCCGATATAAAGTTTATCATAGGAAATGCCAAAATAGTTTGACAAACTACGTACATTTATTGGGTATGGCACAGGAAATTGTCATAACTTTGAAATTAGGGATGTTTTGCATCCTGACAAACGGATATTATACACTATATATGGGTATCACCTAGATAGAGAAGTAATATGCCTTAGAACGATATACCACACAAAGGAGACGTTTATGGATACCTCTACACATTTTGTCATGGGGATTGGTCTAGCCGGTCTGGCTTATGTCGATCCTGTCGTCGCGGCGAGTCCCATGCTTGCAGCTGCGGTAATGGTTGGCACGATCGCCGGTTCCCAGGCCCCGGACATTGATACTGCGTTACGTCTCAAAAGCAATTCGCTTTACATTCGGAATCATCGGGGCTTGTCACACTCTCTGCCATTTCTCCTGTTATGGGTATTGCTCATCACCGGCGTCATTGCACTGATATTCCCTGGTGTCCCTATTGGACACGTTGCCACCTGGACCGCTGTGGCCGTAGGCTTTCACGTATTCACCGATCTGTTCAACACCTATGGAACCCAAGCCGCCCGGCCTTTTACGGAACGCTGGATCGCCTGGAACATCATTCATATTTTTGATCCGTTTCTATTCACTACACATGTCATAGCTATCCTGTTATGGGCCTTTGATCTGATCGCCCCTGCACCACTCTTCGTTACGTTGTATAGTTTGACCGGTTTATATTATATATGGCGAACGATTGCTCGTGCACAAGCAGTCAGAAAAGTTAGACGTCTCGACAACAGCCCAGAGCAGGCAAGATACATCGTCATTCCAACGATATCCTGGAACCGCTGGCATGTGGTCAAACGAGTTGAGGACGGCAGTTATGTGATCGGTAAAATGGATGGTTCTAATCTGGTATGGAGTCTGCACGCCTCGTCTTCTACTCACGCGGCCGTTGCTGCTTCACGCAAATCGCCGGAAGTCAGTGCCTTCCTCTATTTCACCTCCTATGCGGTGGCAGAGGTTGAAGAACTGCCTGCTGGTTACAAGGTCCGCTGGGCAGATGTACGTTATCGACACCGGAAACAATATCCATTTGTCGCTGTGATTGTGATGGATCGGAATTTTGAGACGATTGATACGTATGTAGGCTGGTTAAGCGATGAGAAAATGGATAAAAAACTTTTATCTGCACGCCCTTGACGAAGTGAGCATGGCAAGGCACAATCAGACATAGGAACTGATACGCGAGAAAGCCCGGAGCGTTTCCGCTCCGGGCTTTCCGTTTATCCTGTTTTGTTGCTGTTGGTTAAAATGAATTATTTGCCAGACCCAGCCAGAGACTGCTCAGCGATTTGTACCAGACGTTTGGTGATATACCCACCCAAAGATCCTGTTTCACGGGAAGTGTAGTTACCATAGTAACCGTCTTGTGGGATAGTTACACCCAGTTCCTGTGCAGCCTCGATTTTCAATTGTTGCAGTGCTGAATTTGCCTGAGGTACCACCAAGTTGTTAGAACGAGATCCTTGAGCCATATTTATAATCTCCCTTCAATCTGTGTCTGTAATGTAATTGCAAGCTTGCAAGATTATTATGGCTCGTAGGCTACAGGTTATACGGAGTTTTACTAAATTTGTAGATGGAGGTTTTTCCCAATGAGTAAAGGCTTGTCTTTATGGTTCGCATTCTCTTCGATTATCTTGTTAACGGTTTCAGCAATTATGATCTCCTACTCCGGTTGGTTTGCTGCACTACTGTTTGTCCTGTCCATTGCCAACATTGGCTGGGGATTTGTGATTCGCGCCAAAAAAGAACGTCAGGAAGTTCGCTCGGCTGCTTCAGAGCCCACTTCTTGAGCAGGTCATTTGATAGTTCAATAATGAACACATGAATAAAGAGGAGTCCTTCAATAGGGCTCCTCTTTATTTATGTTAACTATTCATTGCATGAAATGAAGATCTTTGTTCAGGACTACTGTTTACGTCTCGGAACAAATCCCATACGTTCTTTCACTGCATCCAACGTTTGAGCAGCAACTTCTTCTGCACGACGGGCTGACGTATCCAGAACATCCGCCAATTCGCCAGACTCACGAATCTCATTATATCGTTGTTGCAGCGGTTCAATCACAGATACAACCACTTCAGCCAGTTCCTTTTTGAACGGACCATACATCTTGCCTTCATAACGCTCAGCTACTTCCTTAAGCGTCATACCTGCACATTCAGCATAAATACTCATCAGATTGCTGACTTCCGGTTTGTTTGCCGGATCATATACGACTTCACGTCCCGAATCTGTAGTGGCACGGCTGATTTTTTTGCGAATCACATCCGGCGGATCCAGCAGGGCAATATAGCTGCCAGCGTTAGGGTTACTTTTGCTCATTTTCGAAGAGGCATCATCAAGTGACATTACCCGTGCACCCACCTGCGGAATATACGGATCTGGAATGGTGAAGTACTCCCCATAACGGTGGTTAAAACGTCCTGCCAGATCACGTGTCAGTTCCAGATGCTGCTTCTGGTCCTCACCTACTGGTACAAGGTCAGCATTGTATAACAAAATATCAGCCGCCATTAATGATGGATACACAAACAGTCCGGCACCAACCGAATCTTTACCGGATGATTTATCCTTAAACTGAGTCATACGTTCAAGCTCACCCATGGAGGTCAGCGTTGTCATCAACCAGCCCAATTCGGCGTGCTGCGGTACATGGGATTGCAGAAATACGTTAGATTTCGAAGGATCAATGCCTGCTGCAATAAACAGCGCAGCTACCGCTTCCGACTGTTCACGCAATGCTGCTGGCTCCTGAGCCACGGTGATCGCATGAAGATCAACCACCATGAAATGACATTGATAGTCATGCTGAAGTTTTACAAAATTTTTGATTGCACCAATATAGTTGCCCAATGTGAGCTTACCGCTTGGCTGAATACCTGAAAGTACTGTTTTCATTACACATAACGCCTCCCTGATTGTATATAAAAAAACTCCTGCCATTCTCTGCGAACGCAAAAAGGCCCCACATCCGCAAGGGACGTGAGACCGTGGTGCCACCCTTATTCGCTTTTCTTCGACTGCTCCTGACCCTGAAATCAAGTCAAGCTGAAGAAATGCCTTCATTGTTCCGTAACGTGGATTATACGGCAGACTCTAGTGGGGCAAGCCCATCTCTGGCTTAACCTGTTCAAACCTACACTCAAGGGTCCATTCGGTAAAGAGCTCACACCGGTTCACATCAACCACCGGCTTTCTGGAGAGGATTCTCTTGGCCTACTTATCCCTGTCATCGATTTCATGTCATTTAATTCTAATAAATGCTTTTAGAGTTCCATCTTAATGCGCACAGGCGTGAATGTCAAAATGAGTTGAACTTTTTTACCCGAGACATCAAAATCTGTTATGATGGAATTGCTTATCCTGTTGCCTGCTTCACACGAAATAGCGCAGGAAATAGCTGGCATGTACACAACGACACGCCTGCAGCAGTAGCTTCATCACAACTGCTTGCAGACAGATTTCAAGTGGGAAAAGGAGCATCGATATGAAACAAGTGACCAAAGGCCAATGGAATGGTTACGACACGTATATCCTACATAGCCGTGAATTGGAAATCACCCTGCTGCCGCGTCTTGGAAATAATATTATTTCTATTCGCGATTTAGTGCAGGACAGAGATGTCGTCCGCCGTCCGGATGAAGACGATCTTGCCTTTTATCTGCAGAAGCCGTACCATTTTGGCGTTCCTCTCCTGATTCCACCAGGGCGCATTCATCGTGGACAATTCGAATATGAAGGCGTTCGTTACCAGTTCGATCAGAACACGGCGAATGACAACCATATTCACGGTCTCCACCGTACCCAATCCTGGTGTGTCAGTGACATTGAGGAAGATGAAGACGGCTGTGCAATTACGACTGAATTACTGACCAAAAATGAAGAGCATTGGATGGCCCAATTCCCGATTCCCCTAAAACTTGAGATGACGTTCAGTCTGCAAAACGCTGTATTTAGCCAGCGTCTGCGAGTCACCAATCTGAGCTCAACGCCTGCTCCTTTTGGGATGGGATATCATACATGGTTTTTGTTAGACGGCAAACCTGCCGACTGGACACTGCAACTTCCTGTTTCCGGAATATACGGACAGAATGAAGAACAACTACCGACAGGTGAACTGGAATCCCTGGGTGAATGGTCTGCTCTGAACGAAGGCATCAATTTGCAGGGACGTAACTGGGATACCCTGTTGAAAGCTAACGAAGGTGAACCGGCTACGGCTTACTTACGCAGGCAAGATGGGTATACATTGAAATATTCAGCAGATGAAACATTTTTCAAACATTGGGTTCTCTTTACCAAAGGTGAATCCGATCAGTTCTTGTGCATTGAACCGTACACTTGGCTCCCGGATGCACCTAATTTGGCTTTATCAGATGAACAAACCGGGTTGATTCGCTTGGAACCGGAACAGCCTGTTGAGTTATTTACACGTATTGAGGTTATACCTCCTACAGACTAAGCGAGCTGATCATGCTCTATTTTGCTTTTACGCATATCACCCTATATTTTGATATCCAAATACAACTTGCCGACCCGCATTGGGTCGGCTTTTTTATGTGTCCTGTGCACTGATAGTTATCCATATTTTCCCTTACGCCATATCATGTATATTTCCGTATTCTCTAACCATACTAACATCACCAACCCATAAGGAGGTGACACATATGTACGGAAGTCAAAACCAAGGTAGCGGTAGCCGCTCCAACAACCTGGTCGTTCCCCAAGCAACAGCAGCATTGCAACAATTGAAAATTGAAGCTGCTCAAGAGCTGGGTGTAACTATTCCACAAGATGGTTACTACGGTAACTATACTTCCCGTGAGACAGGTTCTCTGGGTGGATACATCACTAAACGTCTGGTGCAAATCGCTGAGCAGCAATTATCGGGTCGTTCGTAAGCTCGTAATTATTGCTTGAGCCTAAGCAGAATCCAAAAGTAAAAGCGGCCTTCTTCGGAAGTGCCGCTTTCTCTTGTGCAACGAATTATGAGCTCGACTCCATATCTGAATCCTTGTATGTATTGGTTCTAGGGTAACGAATCATCAGGCTCGCCATATTGTAATTAGACTCCATTGTTGCATCTACCAAAATCATACCTTGTCTTACTGTGAAGTCGTACGATATTTCGCCATGTGTCCAATTACGTTTGAATTTCAACGTCTCCAGTGCCATTGCCCGGAAAGAAGTTCTCTGGGTTTCGTTTAGCCCCCCTTCCTCCACATCCATCTGCCCATCTCGTCCAGCTATCGGATTATGTCGAATACCGAATTTCCCAATTACGTTGTTTCGTATTTGCACAAAAACTACCCCTGAATCTAACCCTGACAACTCATGATCAAGTTCTTTGAATACCAGATCCAACTGTCTTGCTAATGAAAGCTCATCAATTTTCATATTAACACTCTCCTTATATGCTTATAGTCCTATACAGCAAGGACTTACGACTCATTATATGACATCATATGTGCTCATTCAACAAAGAACGGCAAAGTTGGGTATTTCTAACTATGATTTGCACAATTAATTGCCATTACGCTCCCTTAAACTGAGCTTTTTCAATTAATTACGACAAAATCTTCGAGAATCGAAAATGAGGATTCTGTACAAAAAAAGGCTGCAATCCTGTGTCTGTTAACACGGAATTGCAACCTATATATATATATTCAACCTATTATATTCAACCTATTTTTCGGTTGCTGTCATCTGCAGAAACTGCTCAATATCGGCAATAACCAAGTCCGCAGCATTTTGCCAGAATTCCGGTTGTGTCAGGTCCGTACCCAGATGTTTCTGAGCAAGTTCTTCGACCGTCATACGCCCTGTATCCCGCAACAAATCATCGTATTTATCTGCAAATGCTGTACCTTCCTGCTGTGCTCTCGCATAGATTCCCGCACTGAACATATAACCGAACGTGTATGGGAAATTATAGAATGGCACACCCGTCAGATAGAAATGCAGTTTGGATGCCCAGAAATGAGGATGATCTGATGCAAGTACACCGCAGAACGCTTCCCGCTGCGCCTCCACCATTAATTTGGATAATTCATCCGCGTTGACCAAGCCTTTTTTGCGTTGTTCATAGAAACGATTCTCAAACAGGAAACGGGCATGGATGTTCATAAAGAAAGCCACACTTCGCTGTATCTTGTCTTCCAGCAAAGCCAGCTTCTCTTGCTCATCTGTTGCCGCCTGCACCAGGGCATCTGCTACAATCAGTTCAGCAAACGTGGACGCTGTCTCAGCCACATTCATCGCATAACGTTGATTCAATGCAGGCAACTCTTCCATAATGTGTTGATGATATCCATGCCCAAGTTCATGCGCAAGAGTCGACACATTAGATGGTGTCCCGGAGAAGGTCATGAAAATCCGGGTTGCTTTGCTAAGTGGCAAAGACGTACAGAATCCGCCTGGACGCTTGCCAGGACGGTCTTCTGCTTCGATCCAGCGTTTCTCAAAAGCCATCTCTGCAAACGAGGAAAGTTTAGGACTGAACTTGGCAAACTGTTCAACAATATTGATGGCTGCCTCATCGTAAGTGATTTTGCCACTCGATTTACCTACAGGTGCATCTACGTCGCTCCAGCTGAGCTTGTCTACCCCCAGCAATTCTGCCTTGCGCTCCAGATATTGAACAAGTGCAGGTTTGGCACCATTAATCACATCCCACATCGTATCCAGTGTCTGACGTGACATCCGGTTGATGGCCAGAGGTTCTTTGAGGATATCATCCCAGCCACGTTTCTCATATAACTTCAGACGGAATCCCGCGAGGTGATTCAGCGTGTCAGCACAGAAATCTTCGACATCGGTCCAAGCTTGCTCCCAGTTTGCGAATACCGTCTCGCGTACATTCCGATCACTATCACTCAGCTTGTTGGCAGCCTGTCCTGCGGAGAGCATCACCGTTTCCCCATCTTGCTCAAATGGAATGTTCACCTTGCTGACAATCGTGTTATAGAATTTGCCCCAACCATGGTAACCATCCACACCCAGATCCAGTGCAAGGCCTTCCAGTTCAGGCGACAGCTTCTCACGAGCCAGCGTACGACTCTCGTTTAATACAAATGCCAGCGGCTCAATATCTTCCCGAGCAATCCACGCGTCCCAAACCGAATCCAATGTCTGACTGAGTGTATTATCAAACTTCGATTTGCTGCCGTTCAACATCGCTGCAATAGAACTAATGGCGCCCTGAAGCTGCGTTGCCTTTTTGTCCTTCTGGTTTTGTGATGAGAGGCAGGATACAAACGCAGAACCTTCCGATATGCGGACATAGCAGCTTTGCAGCAGTTCCAAAATGGGATCAAATGCAGCCGTCTCTTCTAATGAAGTCGGTGCAGCTGTTTCGTTCAACAGATGTTGCAGTTTACGTACATCCTCTTCCAGTTCAATCAGATACGCAGCAAATGTCTCGGAGGAAGAACCTCCCCTAAAAATGGACTCCAGATCCCATACGGGGTGTAATGGCGTTTTCATTTAATAAGGCACCTCTCTCTATAAATTGGATGGTTAGGATTGAATTAAAAACTGGTTTTCTGTGAGCCATATCTCTATACTAGAGAAATACTTATAGCAACCTTCAGGAGGTAAACGTATGAAACCTTTACAAGTATCGGCTGATACAGCCGTCAAATTAGCAGAATCCCTGGGCGTACCTTTGGAGCACCTGATGCACATGCCCCAACATATCCTGATGCAGAAGATTGCGGAACTCGCCAAACAAGAAACCTCCAAACCTTCCGCACCAGAAGGCGAACAAGAATGATTCCGTTTGAGAACAGCTGGCCTTACGATATTGTGATGGGAGACATCTATGTACAGCAATGTCCCTACTGTCACGCAAGCAACGTGCTGCTCCCCCTCAAACCCAAAGAGCTTGTGCTCATTCGCGAAGGCAAAAAGAAATTACTGGTCTTTCCCTGCTGTAATACAAGCATGACCGTGATCGACAACGACAGTGACTATTTGTTATCCAGCCGTCCTGTCCGTAACTAATGTAAGATCAACCTAGAGGGGGCTGCGCTTTGCAGCCTCTTTGTCTGTTTCCAGCATCTCTTCAGGGAGTTCCAACTTACTTGAAATCATCTGCTCACGCAGCACGGCCCACTGTTCCCTTGAAGCACGAATCATGGCCGCATCTGTGATCCGCTTGTCATGAATGACCTTGCTGAACCATTGCACTGCTTCATTAAACCGTCCTACCCTGCGGTTCAATTCCCCGAGCAAATACAACAGTTTGGCTTCATTGCCACCCGTTCCTTCACGTTCGAACACCTTCACATAGGCTTCCAGGCTAAATTCAAGAAAACGATGTTCCTGTGCATGGTCCTCCATATAACGATACAACCAAGCTATATGATGCAACAGACCAGCGACGACACGATCTTTCTCCCGGATAACCTGTGCGCACAGCAAGGCAAGCTTGTACGTTGCCAGCGCCTGTTCCAGTGTTCGTGCTCCGCTATAATCACGTTTAACCCAGCGGTTACCGATCTGTTCCTTAAAAGCCTTGCGCTGAGCATCATTTAGATGCTCCGTTGCGTTCTCCGTCGTGGCAAACCCGCACTGCGGACAGATGCGAACCACATAAAAATCTGGATTCTCCAGCTTGTAGTAAGCACAAAAATCCGAATCCGTCCGGTAGGGCCTTTTCAAACTCGGTCTTACCCGTGAGGTTTCATACTCGGTTTCGCAATAATGGCAGGTCACTTTCACCTTATACAGCGGCTCTAATTCCAATCTATTCCATCCCTCTCCCGTACGCTTGTAATCATATTCGGATCTACGGTGTATTCACAAAATGATGTGCAGGCCCGGATAAACGCTGCAGGATAAACGAATGCAAGGGCTCCTCCACACCAATCTGTGTTAAGGCTTGATCCATACATGCAAGCCAAGCCTCAGCCCGTTCAACCGTCACTTCAAAATGCATATGACGGGCACGCATCATCGGATGTCCAAACGCCTCGGAAAACAGCCCTGGTCCTCCAAAAAACTGAGACAAAAACATATACTGCTTGTCGATGACCGGCTGAATATCTTCCGGGAAAAGCGGAGCCAGCTGCTCATTCTGCTGAACGATCGGATAGAAAGCCTCGACCAATGCGCGAACACCTTTCTCACCGCCAAGATTGTCATAAATACTCAAACTGGGATTCATTCGTCTGATTCCCCTTTCTGATGTCGAATTTTGCCATATATTACACGTTCCGTGAACATTGTGAAAACAGTAACAATATCCAGGCCACAAAAGCCTTTATCTCCATTCTATCAAAAAAAACCAAAAAGTCCTATATAACATGAAATCATCAGGACATGTAACCTGCCATCTGTGTATAGGACCTTATTCAAAATGTAACACAAAAAAAGCGCCAACCGCTTGGGTTGGCGCACTAGATATTTCATTAATAACTCCGCCAGTCCTCTTCCTCAGAGCGTACCAGCGAGGCACGTATCACATATACAAAAGCACAGACCAGGATTCCGGTGACAAGACTCATGATCATCACTCCATCCGAATTGAATTCCACCTTGGAGACAATTAGGTGACGTTCAGGCGTTTTTCTCATTTTAGCACACATCACTCAAAAACACAGCCACTTTTGCAAGCGCTTTCTACGTATAATTTTGTACTGTTTGTCCACTTTTTTTCATATATTGATGGCAATAACACCACAGACTTCCGCACACCGACCATTCCAAAAATAAAGGAGAAGAATTCATGGCTGCTTCACAACGACTCACCCATGTCCTGGTCACACTCGCTCTCCTGACCCTTTGTGTGTTAATGGTCTTGTATCCAGCGGAAACCTGGCATGCAGGTGTACGCGGACTGTCCATCTGGTGGGACGTATTGTTTCCCTCCCTTTTTCCTTTTTTGGTGCTGTCCGAGCTGCTGCTCGGCTTTGGCATTGTTCATTTTCTAGGTACCTTGCTGAATCCACTGATGCGTCCATTGTTTCGTGTTCCCGGAAGCGGTGGTTTTGTATTTGCCGTGAGCTGTGCATCCGGTTATCCTACAGGGGCGAAACTGACCGCTCAGTTATGGGAACAAAAGCTGGTTACCCGGGAAGAAGGAGAACGGCTCGTTGCCTTCACTACATCATCCGATCCGATCTTCATGATTGGAGCGGTATCGGTTGGGTTCTTCCATAATGTCGCCATTGCTCCAGTATTGGTTGCGAGCCATTACGCTGCAGCTTTTCTGGTGGGTATGCTCATGCGTTTTCACGGGGGTACAGCAAAAGGCTCACACCCAGACAGTTCTTCTGGATCTCCATCGGAGGGGATACCTAGAAACAGACTGGTCCGGGCCATCTATGCGATGCATGAAGCAAGAAAAGCTGACGGACGTGCATTCGGTGAACTGCTGCGCCAGGCAGTCTCCTCATCCCTTCGCCTTATTATTATCGTAGGAGGGCTGGTTGTATTCTTCTCGGTCATGATGGAGCTACTTGTCCAGACCGGTTGGCTTGGCGGATTATACGGGATAACCGAGCAATTGTTACGACATAGCGGACTGCCTCCATCCTTATCTCCTAGCTTGGTCGGTGGGCTGTTTGAAGTAACGCTGGGGAACAAAGAGGCTGGGAGTGCCGGGGCATCCATCCCACTCGTCTATAAAGTAGCAGCAGCAGCCTTTGTTCTCTCTTGGGGTGGATTATCCGTCCATGCACAGATTATGAGTGTTCTTAGCAACACACCCATGAGATACGGTCCATTTCTATTTGCCAGAGCAATCCATGCGCTAATCGCACCTGTGCTGGTCCTGCTGTTATGGACACCCATGATGGGGCGTTCCTCTTCACCCGTTCTCATGGAGCCCGGTTTCATCCCATCGTTATCAACGTATACACCGGACTGGGGACTGATTTTCTTATCCGGAATGATTGTTTTTGTAAGCCTCATCGTGTTGTTGTTATTCCTTGCAATATTAAGTTCCATTCTCAAGCCTAGACGACATGCCAAAAAATAAGTGAACGATTCATCTATATTTAACTGAATATGCGCCCAAACGTTGTGTTCTTCCGCGGAATTGATTATCATCGGTAGTATAATGACCACAAAGGAGCTTTCATCTTGAGATACTATGTTCAAGACCGCGGAGACCAGTTATCGATTGATCTCAGTCAGCAGTTTCACGCGCTGGCGAAGGAAGAAGGGTTCAAGCTGGATGCAGAATCGCCGGAGATTGTTATCTCCATCGGGGGCGATGGTACGATGCTACAAGCATTTCACAATTTCATCGACCGCATTCCGGATATTGCTTTTGTTGGGGTTCATACAGGCCATCTCGGCTTTTACGCCGATTGGAAGAAGGAAGAATTACGCGAGTTAGTCAGGCTGATGAGTGGCAAGGGAGATCCGGAGCGTCTCAAACCACGTATTGTACAATACCCACTCTTGGAGCTTGAGATTCGTAAAAAGTCGGGGAATTCCTCTTACATCGCCCTTAATGAATTTACGTTAAAAGGTGTAGACGGTACCGTCGTAGCCCAGGTCGATATTAACGATGTGACATTTGAGATGTTCCGTGGGGATGGCATCTGTGTATCCACGCCATCAGGCAGCACGGCATACAACAAGGCCCTTGGCGGTGCCATGGTTCATCCAACCATCGAGGCGATTCAGATTGCGGAGATTGCATCGATTAATAACCGGGTCTATCGTACACTTGGTTCACCGGTTATTTTGCCCAAGCATCATCATTGTGATATTTTCTCCCGCAAGGATCAGCGGTTATTGATGACGATTGATCATGTGAATGTGATGGTGGAGGATCTGATCTCCGTCCGTTGTCAGGTATCCAGTCACAAGGTCAGTTTCGCACGTTTCCGCCCTTATCCATTCTGGAACCGGGTTCGCACGGCATTTCTTGACTAAAATAAACACACCAAAAAAGCGGTCCTTCTCAGGAACCGCTTTTTGCTTTGGCTTGAGGTTGATCCTTGCTCTTCTGAAGCACAAAGTACGCACAGCCAAAGTTACAATATTCATTGATATAATCCACCATACTGGCAATCGTGGAATCCTTCGTTGCTTTTGGATGGTTATCACGGTAAAAACCTTTTAACCTCAACTGGCTATAACCCCAGTCTCCGATAATATAATCATAACGCTCCAGCACTTCACTGTAACGATCACGGAAAACCTCTGGATTCCAGCCCTCTTTGTGGTTCTGGACGATTTCATAATTTTTGCCGCCGATCTGTACAATGACCGGTTCTTTGGGCTTTTCCTCAACTGATTCAACAACTGATTCCTGAACCGACTCCTGGATCTGCTCCTGAAGTTGGTCCTGAATCTGTTCTGTGATTTTTTCTTCTTCCAATCCGGTATCCTCCATCACGCGTGTGTTGCCGCCTGTTCAGCATGTTTGGTAGCCGATTTCACCTGTTCATGCGCATGGTAGGAGCTGCGTACCATCGGGCCGGATTCGACGTGGCTGAACCCACGTTTTAATCCTTCCTGTTTCAATGTAGCAAACTCCTCTGGCGGATAATACTTTTCAACATACAGATGTTTCTCCGATGGCTGCAAATATTGACCAATCGTCATAATATCACAGTTCACCGCACGAAGATCATCCATTGTTGATAAAATTTCATTATATTCCTCACCTACACCAAGCATAATGCTTGATTTCGTAGGGATGTTAGGTTGCATTTCTTTGGCACGAGCAAGCAATTCCAGTGAACGTTTATATTTTGCCTTGGCACGCACTTTGTCTGACAACCGCTCAACCGTCTCAATATTGTGATTCAAAATGTCCGGTTTGGCATCCATTACAATCTGCAAAGATTCCCGATCACCCAGAAAGTCTGGAATGAGTACTTCAACGCTACACAATGGCAACCGTCGTCTTACGGCCTTCACGGTCTCTGCAAAAATCGTAGCTCCCCCATCCTTCAGGTCATCACGGGCTACACTTGTAATTACGCAGTGTTGCAGATTCATCTGCTCTGCTGCTTCCGCCACACGTTCTGGTTCCTGCAAATCAAGCTCCGTTGGCAAGCCTGTATTCACCGCGCAAAAACGGCATGCCCTTGTGCAAATGTCGCCCAAAATCATAAAAGTGGCCGTTCGATTGGCCCAGCATTCATAAATATTCGGACACCGTGCTTCCTCACATACCGTATGCAGCGTTTTGGAACGCATCATCGTTTTCATTTCCTGATAGTTATCGCCGGTTGTCAATTTGATCCGAATCCAATCCGGCTTCGGTTCTTTAACACGTTTAGCCAATGCATAAACCTTCTTTCTACTGAAGTTAGGCTGTTGCTCGGAACATATTATACCATGAAAGCGCTGGAAAAACCCCCATTTGTCACATCTTGTGCATTCATGCCCGATATGGACAATTTGTATAATTGGATTCCCCCCAAGAGCTTACATGGATAAAATGAGAACTTTTGAAGAACGCTAACCTTTAGCTTGGTTCATCGGGTACCTTGTATCATTCTAATGGAAAGGGGCTGCTTCCCAGTGCAACAACGCTTGACCTTCAGGCACACGTACCGCTTTTGGATCAAAACATTACTTGCAGGTACTCTGCTTCTCCCATTCTTGCCTGTTGAAGTTTACGGTGAACCCGCCCAGGCCGCTCCCAAACCACAGGTTGCCGAGTTAAAACCCGCAGAAATTTTCGCTGCACGTCGCCATTTATATGAAACCATCGGTCAGATGACCCAGATTCCCTGGTACAGGCTTGCCGCCATTGATCAGTATGAACGTACGATTACCCGTGCACACCCGAAGGATCGCAAGCATCCGGAGCGGCTTACGGGTATCTTCATGACCCCTCCGGCCTGGAGAGGATGGCTAAATCCCGATGAGACGGATCAACATCCGGAATCCATTCTTTTTTTCAAAGGATATGGACGTGATGGTTCAGGAGACGGTATAGCGGATGCCAACAATGATCAGGATGTGCTGTACAGCATGGCTTCTGTTATTCAAGGTTACGGGAACAAACAAGAGGACTTCAACATTGCCTTGTGGGAATATTATCACAACTCCCGTGCTGTGCAACGGATACAGCAATTCGCGAAGTTATATGAGCATTTTGACAATCTGGATCTATTCGGACATGCCTTTCCGGTCCCGCTCGGAACCAACTACTCCTATCGCAGTACCTGGGGGACAAAAAGAAGCTGGGGCGGTTATCGCATTCATGAGGGAACAGATATTTTCGCTCCGCATGGCCTGCCTGTGCGCAGTACCTGTTACGGTGTCGTGGAGATCAAAGGCTGGAATCCGTTTGGTGGCTGGCGCATCGGAATCCGTGATTTGAACAATCATTATCACTATTACGCCCACCTTTCGGGTTTTGACAAAAGTGCACGCATCGGTGAAGTTGTGATCCCCGGTCAGGTCGTAGGTTGGGTTGGCAGTTCGGGTTACGGGAAACCTGGGACACAGGGCAAATTCCCTCCACATCTGCACTATGGGATCTATCGCGACAGCGGACTGCACGAATGGTCGTTTGATCCTTATCCACAGCTGAAACATTGGGAACAGGATGAACGCAAACAAAAGAGCAAGAAAAGCAAGTGAGACGAGGATATGCACGATCAGCAAAGCGAAAAAGGGACCTCTTTAATAGAGGCCCCTTTCTTTGCTTTGCAATTCAAATTTGTGTGTATCATGGGTGCGCGTCCTTATTGAGCTGCAATCCCCCATTCACATCAGGCAGATCATCCGGCTCAATTTCAAGTTCATTCCCTTGCAAATGGTCTGACGGCGTCTGTTGCTGATTCTGGCTAGGGGGATTCGTAGTTACTCCATTACCGCTTGATACACCCGTATGACCTGATGGCAGCGCAATAGCTGGGGCATTACTACCGTTACTGCCCACTGGCTTGCCCTGATTATCGTAATAATACATTGGCACATCCCCGACAACCAAAAGGTAGGAAATCGGAATTTCCGTATCAACCGTTTCGGGTTCCATGTCGAAGGGCACCACGACCGCGACCTCAGCAATGATGTGAATGTACACTTCCACCAAAATCATGTTAATACCCGCATTCTGTTGACGGGTGTTCAGGTCCACTTTGACAGCTCCTTGGGGCTCAATACGAACCGGTATACTCGGGCCAAATGAAGCCAACACCGGACTGCCCAGCGCCTGCCCCAGCGGGATTTTTTCTTTTAACATGTGTACATTCTGCAGCGTGGATTGCACAATATTCATCGTACTTGCGGTGATTCGCATATGCTCATTGTAGTTCAGCATGAAACCGGACACTTTCCCGGCGGTATCCGTCTTCCAGTCAATCAGTCCTTCGTTGGTTTTGCCATCTGCAACCTGTGCTGTAATCGCCTTGTTGATCGCTTCAGTCGCAATCTGTTTCACTCTGATCTTGGCCAAGTGCATGATGGGGGGCTTCATCTTTTTATCCACATAAGCAAAGCCCTGCATCAAACAAAACGCGGTGACCAATAAAATGATCAACCACATTTTGCGTTTGCCGCTTGGCGGCTTACGGCGTCTCCGGCTTCGCCATTTTCTTCTCATCATCGAAGTGTCCCTCCCCTACGGGATGAGCTATAGGCTATATGTTAACCTTATGCACCGTTGTCCCGAAAAAGAAGGACAGTACATGGACACTGGATAGAAAGTAACAACAACATGAAAGGGACAAGTACTCCTCATTGGCTAAACTAACCTCGAATCGGAAACACATAAACAGATATAAAAAAAGCCTTTCGCCCGCAGATTACTCTGCAAGGCAAAAGGTTTTATGTTCAGACCACCCAAAGATTCAGGCCATGTCTATCCTTTTATTTCGGAACAGATTCCCAGTCTTTCAGGAAACGTTCAATCCCGCTGTCCGTCAGTGGGTGTTTCCAAAGTGTCGGCAAAAGCGAACCCGGAATGGTGGCGATATGCGCACCGGAAAGGGCTGCATCCTCTACATGTTTGATATTGCGAATGCTTGCTGCGATAATCTCGGAAGGTAGATCATACATGTCCAGAATAAGACGCAGATCACGAATCAATTTCATACCATCCACCGCAATATCATCCAAGCGACCAACGAATGGACTGATGTAGGTTGCACCGGCTTTCGCCGCCATCAGGCCCTGTGCTGCGGAGAAAATCAGCGTTACATTGGTTTTGATTCCTTTTTGAGTTAACTCATGACAAGCGTACAGCCCATCTTCGGTCATCGGCAATTTAATGACTACATTCGGTGCCCATTCTGCAATTTCATAAGCTTCCTTCAACATATCCTCGGCTTTGAGACCGATGACTTCAGCACTGACCGGACCTTTAACAACGCCACAGATCTCCTGAATGACTTCTTTAAATACGCGACCTTCTTTGGCTATCAAAGACGGGTTAGTCGTGACTCCATCCACCAGACCCAGACGTTCGATCCGTTTGATTTCTTCCACATTCCCTGTATCCAAGAAAAATTTCATGATATGTTACCTCCACTTGATGAATTCGTAAACACGATATAAGTCATTACCCGATTCTCATCATATGTTAACAGTTATATATAAAATTAATTTTTCTCCACAGCGTGACCGCCAAATTCATTACGCAATGCTGCTACCACTTTACCTGTGAATGTGTCTGTCTCCAGGGAACGGTAACGCATCAGCAAGGACAACGCGATAACCGGTGTAGCGGTTTGAAGGTCAAATGCCGTTTCTACCGTCCAACGTCCTTCACCGGAAGAGTGCATTACGCCTTTAATCTCATCGAGGTTTGCATCTTTGGAGAAGGCACGTTCTGTCAGCTCCATCAACCAAGAGCGGATAACGGAACCGTTGTTCCATACGCGAGCCACTTGTTCGAAGTCGAAATCAAATCCACTTTTCTCCAATACGTCAAAACCTTCACCGATGGATGCCATCATACCGTACTCGATACCATTGTGAACCATTTTGAGGAAGTGACCGCTGCCCGCTTTACCAGCATACAGGTAGCCATTCTCCACGGAAGTATCTTTGAATGCCGGTTCAACGATGGCCCAAGCTTCCGGGTCTCCACCGATCATATAACATGCTCCATTACGTGCGCCTTCCATACCGCCAGATGTACCTGCATCCATGTAGTGAATGCCTTTAGGTTTCATCTCTTCGTAGCGACGGATGGATTCTTTGTAGTGGGAGTTACCCGCTTCAATAATGATGTCGCCTTTGGACAACAATGGGCTAACTTCAGCCAGCACAGCGTCTACCACGTTGTGGGGAACCATGATCCACAATACACGTGGGGATTCGAGCGAAGCCACCATCTCTGCGTAAGAAGATACGCCTTCAGCGCCGTATTCTTTCATTTCATTTACTGCTTCAGCGTTCAGGTCAAAAGCAACCACTTCGTGTTTGTGATCAATCAGGTTTCTACCCAGGTTCAATCCCATTTTTCCTAATCCGACAAGTCCAAGTTTCATTTCAAAATCCTCCTGTTATGAACAATGTTTAAATTTCATTTTGTTGCAGAGCGCCAGACTACATTGCCGTTTCGCAGCAACCGTTCCGGTTACGGCTCGTTCTTTCGATCGCTGTTGTATCCAAATTTCTTTTCATCAACCTTTAAATTGATGAAATTTGGATACAAAGGCGAACGCTTTGCTTCTACAGAATCGATTTCGTACCCTACACTACATCGCTACTTAGGCAAAAAATTCAGTGCGTCCGCTAATCTATATTCAAAAATTTTCACGGCCTTCCGGCAAACATAACCGGAAGGGCTTATGCAAAATTGGAACGGTATAATTCACAATAGATACTGTATATATCAGCATTTTGCACATTCGATCCAACTTGCTCCTGAGTACAAGCTCTAGGGGAATAAAACATTTCGTTCTATATCCTGTTGACTTGAAAAGGTTTGTTTGGATTTGTGCAAATGATTATTTGTGAGCAGAACAGATTGTACTGTTGTATTTACTATCGTGTTCTCTTATGCTCACTCTTTCGTTTCACTTACCACCAACGGTAACCGTCTGCTGCGGTCAGACGATCTGCTGACTCTGGTCCATGTGAACCTGCACTGTACGTATCCAATGGCACGCTGCCTGCTTCGAATGCTTCCTGAATCGGTTGCACCCATTGCCATGCCAGCTCCACTTCGTTCCAGTGAGCAAAGAAGGTGGAATCTCCACGCATCGCATCAAAGATCAGATTCTCGTAAGCTTCAGGGATGTTACGTTTACCTGAGTTGAAGGTCATATGCATTGGTTCCACTTCACCATGGTTCAATGGATTCTTCGCATTTAATTGAAGCGAGATGCTTTCTCCCGGACCAATTTCAATCGTCAGCAGGTTAGGTTCCGTTGTATTTTCGGATTCATGACCGGTCTTCAGTGGTGCCTTGAACTCAACAACGATTCGGGTGGATTTCTCAGCCAGGCGTTTACCTGTACGGATATAAAATGGAACCTCACTCCAGAACGGATCATCGATCCACAGTCTTGCGGCAACATACGTCTCGTTCTGAGATCCGGCTGGAATGCCAGGCTCGTCCAAATATCCAACAACCGAGGAACCTTGCAGCTCACCTGCTGCATATTGCGCACGAACAACTTCAGAAGCGATATTTTCTTTTGTCAACGGACGAAGTGCTTCAGCAATTTTTTGCTTTTTGAATTGAATTTCTTCCGGTGTGCAGCGTTTTGGCAAATGCAAACCAATCATCATCAGCAACTGAAGCATATGGTTTTGGAACATGTCACGAAGGGCACCACTCTGGTCGTAATACGCGGCACGTTCTTCAACACCCACCGTCTCACTTGCCGTAATCTGTACATTGGCAATATAACGGTTAGACCACAACGCCTGAATCACCGGATTTGCATAGGTGAGCGTCTCAATATTTTGAACCATCGGTTTACCGAGGAAATGGTCAATGCGATAGATTTCTTCTTCCGCAAAGGTATTGCTCAGTTTTTCGTTCAAATCACGAGCTGATTGCAGGTCGTGTCCAAATGGTTTTTCGATAATCAGTTTCTTCCAGCCTTTGGTGTTACCCAGGCCACTTTCTTGAATGTTCAGTGCGATTGGCTCAAAGAATTCCGGTGCCACCGACATGTAGAACATGCGGTTTTCAGGAATGTTAAGCTCTTGTTCACGCTGTTGAACCAGTTCCAACAGTTTGGTGTAATCTTCAAGCTTCGTATTATTTAAAGAACAATAACGGAAAGCTCCAATGAAATCACGAACTTGTGATTCTTCTTCCGGCGTCTGACGTGAGAATTCATGCAGTGACTTTTCAACATTCGCCTGGAACTCCGTATCCGACAATTCACGTCGTCCCAATCCGATAACGGAGAAGGATTTCTGCATTTTCTGATCCATGTACAAGTTATATAATGCAGGGTAAATCTTGCGTTTGGCTAAATCGCCTGTTGCCCCGAACAGGACAAATGTCATTGCATCCATTGGAGTGCCTCCTGTGATCTGTGCAGTATAGTATATGATGTTGCAAAATGTTCAAATCCAAGCATGACAAAAGACGGAATAAGTGGGTATGGTCCCCGCCTTGCCTCCGTTTATATAACGCACCTGAATTCAACCATGGAACATTCCTTCTCTCCACAACCTGTGTTTAGGTTATAAATTGTAACCATTTGAATTAACGTTACCCATATTACACCTGTCGTCACAATTCGTCAACAATCGTGTCGAACCTGTGAACTCCAGTGTTTATAGGGTTTTTATTTGATGATAACGCTTTATGTGGTAACATTAAGAACAATTGGTATGTGACATTTTACACATATGGCCTGTGGACAAGTAGGTTACAATAAGTATACTAATGATATTACAAGCAATACTAAATCAAAGGAGTACAATCATGAGCGATGATGAGAATGCCAAGCAAATATGTACAAAAGTGGAACAATCTTATCAGATCATTGGCCGAAAATGGGTAGCCCTCATTATCCATGCGTTGATGGAGGAACCCAAACGCTTCAGTGAGATTCACGCTTATATCCCTGACTTGAGCAAACGTGTGTTAAATGAGCGAATGAAGGAACTGGAGGAAGAAGGACTAGTGGTTCGCCATGTGGTCACGGAACGTCCAGTTCGGACTGAATATATGTTGTCACGAAAAGGAACGGAACTGGGGAGAGCGCTAAGCTCCGTGGAACGTTGGGCTGATAAGTGGTTGTAACAGCTTGAGGAGTCCTTAATGTTTATTTAGCTTGAAGGTTACCGATGTGCAATCCCGGAGGTGGAGTATCTCATTTAGCAACTGGCTAGTGCAATCCACAGCCGGGATTTATTTACTTCAAACGGTAAATACTAATTGTGTATATAGAGACGTAATAACGCTATTATTTTGCAAACTAAAATAATGCTTGCTGCTCCGTTCAAACTGTTGCCGATAATACAACGGGCTCGTCCCGGCAGATTTGTGAAATAACTGGATGAAATACATCCGTTCGGAAATCTGGCACGTCTGCCAATCTCCTCCACCGAAAATGTTATTATATATCAAGGCGTAAGTAGTCCTGCTTCAACCTTTGAGCTGTGACGTAATCCGTAATGTTGCTACCTGTCTCTTGATGAAAAATGCAGGAAGCATACGATTTGGACAGGTGAACATCTGCCGCCATCTTGCCCAATCTGATCTCATAATCCAAATGCTTTCCAATCCACCACATCATCTTCTCCAAGTGTCTCAAATGACGTGAATCCGCTACTGTGAGAGCGCTACATTTGCACCCTCTTTCTGTTGAACCAACACGCTCAAAAGCTGAAGCTAAACAGCACTGATTCTGCCTATTCTCCCTCACACGACTACGAGACTGATTGTAGCTCTCATTGATCCAATCCCTGACTATGGAGATTATGATCTTGAAGCGAATACGAGTTACATGGATGGAAAAACCAAGTGTATTGATTTTTTATGGTGATGTAGGTGTAATCGACCTAGTACAAAAAAAGATGCCCATCCTCACTTATGTGAGGGGCATCCTTTTCACGGAAAACACTACGAATCCAACTTGCTCCCGAGTGTAATACTCGAATCCTCGAAGTTGTCCACCGTCGTCTTTTTTTCATAAAAGTGTACGGCATGTTGCATAATTCCTTCTCTTGTGTAAAACGCGTCTTCCGCTCCTAGTGGAAAAACAACCTTTTCTCCCGTACTTGCCGACTTATAGATACCCACAATCAGTTCAAGCGTATTCCGACCGCTTTGACCATCCACCAGAAGGGGAGATCCTGTCTCAATAGCATTTAACACATTCTCAACTTGCCCAGCGTGACCGACATGAGTAACATCCGGTAATTCGTCAGCGAGCTTCTGAATCTGGTGTTCCAACTCTCGATTTGGTTCCGGAAATCCGTTATTCCGCGCGGTGGAAGCAACCACTTTCCAAGGTGCAGATACCCGGGCTTCTTTGCCCTGAAAAATTAACTGTTGCTCCTCTCCGTGATGTACGACGGAACTGGTAATCATGCCAAGCGCCCCTTCCTGGAAGCGAAGCATCGCCATGGATATATCCTCAACTTCGGCATTATCATGTGCCGTATTTGCCATCATCGCCTGTAGTTCCACTGGAGGTCCCATCATCCAGAGCATGGCATCAATATGATGCACCGCATGATTAAGGGTACAGCCTCCGCCTTCTTTTTCCCATGTCCCGCGCCACCACAGATCATAATAATTGTGGCCCCGCCACCAGAACGAATCAACCTGCACATGTACAATCGGTCCCATCCGTTTACTGTCCAGCACACCTTTTAACTTCATCATTGGTGTCGTAAAACGATTCTGTGCTACTACGGATAGCAACTTGCCACTTGCTTGCGCTGCTCTCAACATCAGATCCGCTTCCTCCAGGGAAGAAGCCATCGGTTTTTCGACCAACACATGTGCACCTGCTTGCATGAAATCACAAGCAATGGGAGCATGCTTATATGGCGGCGTACAAACTGATACCAGATCAATGTTTTGGGCGAGTAAATCTGTGTAATCTGTGACAGCTTGTGCACCTTCCAGACCATATTCATTAATTCGCTTCTGTGCTTTTTCCACGTAGATATCGACGACAGCAACAATCTGACATCGCTTAGGGAACGCCAAATATGCTGAGATATGTGCTCCACTAATTGCACCTGCTCCGATAATCGCCACTTTTAACATCGCTGCATACCTCCCTCATTCCCTTCACAATACACAATAATAAAGCGCTTTTATGCGTTCATCTTGTGCTAAAATAAAACTATCTTGCGCATGATAAGGGAGGCATTCATGAAGTCCATCTTTCTGGGAGAACAATTTAATCTGGTCTGTCGTCGTACATCCAACACTACGTCTCGCGAAGTGTTCCATGCTCATTCGCAGCTGGAGATAACCTATATTCACGAAGGATATGGGCAGTTGATAACCGAAGGCCAGGTTTCCTCCCTTGAACCCGGTATGCTCATGATTTTTCGACCTTTTCAATTGCACCACATCCAGATTCAAGTATCCAGACAGCAGCCTTTCATTCGAAATGTACTCATGGTTGAACTTGATCTACTGAAGGCACATTGGCCCCAATTTATCGTTACTTACGACTTCATACAGGATCTGCTGGAAGAGCAATCCCCCATTCAGCCCATCCGACTTGCTGCCACATCTCCACTCGTTCAACGAATGGAACAATATGCAGATACGTATCCAGATCTGCTTCCTCACGAAGTAGAGGAGGATACACGCCTCTTTTTATTGGATCTGCTCGCACAACTTCGCTACCTGTGGCAAGACGGGCAGCAACGCCGCTCCGAAGATGTACTCTCGTCCAGTGCGGTTCTTCACCCTCATGCCGAAGCCATCATGCAATGGATTGAACAGCATTACCATGAGCCTTTTCGTTTGGAGGATATCGCAGATACACTTCATCTGTCCCCCTATCATCTGTCTCATGTTTTCAAAAAAGCGACCGGAACCACAATCGTTGCTTATGCTCAAGCCACCCGCATTCGTCATGCCTGTGTGCTGCTCACCCGTTCCTCGCTCACCGTTCCCGAAATCGGTCACCGTGTTGGTATGACCAGCCCCTCCTACTTTTGCAAAGTATTCCGTACTGCCACAGGATCTACACCACATCAATATCGGCTGAAGGTGCAGGGGAGGAAGTAACAAAAGAGCGAGAGGAATTGGAGCTCCTCTCGCTGCTATAAACAAAAATACTATTTTAAATCTACATATATTGTATATCCACTTGTAAGGCTTAATTTAAATTGTCCAGGTTGTAAATCACTGGTATCGAATTCGAAAATTTCTCCTTCAAAACGTTGTGGAATAACTAATTTCATACCATGGCCATCAGTGACTTCCTTATCAAAATTTGCATATGAACCATAAGTATCCCTATAAACTAAATATGCTGTATCCCCACCATAATTAACTGTGAATTTAATTACAGTTCCTACTGGGACTTGAATAGTTGATTTAGTCGGATAATCTACAAAAACTGGACGAGTGAATGAAACAAATTTAGATGACGTGAATACATCGTTTCTGTACACGCTGTCTGTTGTTGAAACTGCACCTTCTAATATTCTAAAATAAGTACTTTTCCCTAAGTTCATCTGTTTAGGGTGTATTTTGATTTCATTGTATCTTATTGAAACCACATCTTCTGGATCCAGAGAAACGAATACAGGTGTTTGAGAGTTTGTAGATACCTGAATATGATCTCTTAGACTGCCAAGTTCGGATTCCATAATCATACGATTAAAAAAAATTGAGTACGTTTCTATGCTATCACTCCAGCTTCCCCTCATACTTGATCCGTTTTGAACTAAACGTTGATTTGGGCCATCCAATACTGTCACATATTGAGTTTGAGAACTCTTATCTTGTGAATCAAGAACGAAAATTCTAAGTTGTCCATATTTTGTGATTAGCGTTTCGGTTTGGATTTCAGTTCTCTCGTTTGCAACAATAGGAAGCTTCATAGCTGCGCCAGCATTAACTGCTTCTTCAAGGAGGATAAGATTACTTCCATCAATATTTTGAGTAGTCACATATGCATAACCACTTCGAGGACTGTATAAATATACTGATTCCGTTACTGTTATTGTGTTTGACTCTACACCGAGCAAGAAGAATGAACCACCCTCATAACTACCATATTCATTTCCCGGTAAAGGAGTAGTTGGTGTAGTTCCTCCGCCATTGCCCGTACCCGGATTTACAGGAGTTGTACTACCACCACTTCCTTCTGATGAACCTGAGGATGATCCTCCACTAGCTGATGGAGCAGGCGTAACTGGAGGTGTAACTGAAGTCACGGGTTTACTTGTCCCACCAATTTGTACTGTTGTATCGGCAGGTACACTCTCTCCCAAGTTAACCTTATTTGGTGCTGTCTCCATGGTCACGCCTACAGCGTTAACTGTAGCCTGCTCAATGGTTCCTGTCCCTAACATTCTTACAGCTGCATTAAGAATAGCTGATATAATTTTGGCTTCCTGATTAGTCTGAACCGTAGTTCCTGACGCAGAATCGTCAACGTTCAGTTGATTAATCGTACCCGATGGAATTTGAATGTTAATGCTTTTGGCAATCACATTAACCGTTTCAAAATTACCTTTAAGGTATACTCTTGATTTTTCCGGCAGTGCCTCGGACAATGTCAGTTTGTCGATCTTTGCCCCCATGTCAGACTCGATGTTGGCCGCCGTTTGAACAGTGATTTCCTGAACCTTTGTTTTTCCTGTTGCAACCAAACGCACAGTACCATCCTGTTTATTCACAATAACCGTCAACAGGACCGAATCTTCCAGATGTACGCTATTTTCACCGCCACCATATACATATGTTTTCCCCTGCACAGTTACGTTTTTGAGGAACACATCGCCATCACCGACCGCTTTACTAATGATCAAATCACCTGTAATATTCATATTCTGAAGTGTAACGCCTGATGTACCGATCACAACACTGCCAGATATCTCTTCCCTTTTTTCTGTAGATCCATAGGTTCCTTCTTGCCCATACCAACTGCCATATGTACTAAAAGCTCGATCCAAAATCTGTACTGCTTCAGCTCTAGTAATTGCCTTGTTCGGCATAAAATTGCCGTTACTGTAACCAACGATAATCTTTTTGTCAGCTGCTCCACTTACTGCTTCTTTACTCCAACTTTGGATATCCTTATCATCGGCAAAATTAGACTCCCCACTTCCCTGCAATTGCAGTATCCGTGAGATCGTAGCTGCTGCTTCTTGCCTTGTCACTGAACCAGTCGGCCGAAATGAGTGATCTGCATATCCTCGGATATATCCGGCTTGTACTCCTTTAGCAATATCTTGAGCATACCAACCCGATGATGTTACATCTGAAAAAGTAGTATTGCTTACCTCTTCATACTGGAAAATTCGGTTAATCATCGCGACCCACTCAGCACGCGTAACTTCTCCTTTGGGCAAAAACGTATTTCGTTCATTTCCTTGGACGATTCCACGGTCAGCCCACTTTTCAATTACTTCCTGAGCCCAGTTGCCCTCCACATCTTTGAAAGATTGTTGAGCTGTTTTTAAGGATGATTCATTCCCAATCCATCCGTCTTTGGTTACTTCAGCCTGTACTGATGTAGCCATTCCACTAAATAACAATACTCCTGATAAAAATAGACTTCCCCACTTTTTCACGTTTCAATTTCGCCTCCATTGGTTTTAATTCTATAGACCTACTACTTTAGTATCATAAGCCTCTTAAAAAGGTATCACAGAAATTTAAAACTAACAATATTTTCATTCATTTGTATACTTTATTTTTAATCCAATAAAAAAGATCTTCACTTAACTAAAAACATTTAAAGTACTTATTGTGTCTTTGTCATCAACCTCCTTTTTTTTTCATTTCTGCACATCGCAAAGAATAATCATAAACTCATGATTATCCTTTATTGCCTAACTCAACGCACATTGAGCTCCAACCGTTTCAAGTAGGGAATTAGGAGTCTCTCTAGATACCTTAAATCATCCTTCTGCTCCGCTGACAAGCGTTCCTCATGGATACTTCCATCCTTGTCCATCACCATAACTTTGTATTTTTTCATTTGTTCATAGACAGACTTGAACTCACGATATTGTTCCTTGGTGAATGTCTTCTCTGCCTGTTCCAACTGTTCCGTCCAAAATTGCTGCTCGTCCATCAGTTTTTTGGAGGACCCTACACTCACAGCTTCCAGCTTCTCAAAAAACGGTTCCAACTCAGCTACAAGAAGGTTATATCGTTCCTGCTCCACTGTACTCCACTGCTCTGGATGCATATTGCCCTGAGAATCGGCATACTTCACGGCCATTTGCCCTAATTGCTTCAGCAAGTCCATATATTGAACAAATTCTTCTTCGCTGAAATGGGCCTTGGCCGTCTGCAACTTTGCTTCCAACCTCATATAATCATCAGCTGTTCCCCCCATAGCTTTGATATTCTCCTGCGAACCATATATTCCGTCTGCGAGATAGGTGTATCCTGCGTAGGCTCCGGTGGGAATAACGAGCACAACAGCTAATAGCCCAGTGACCAGCCATTTTTTTCGATTTCTTCTGATGTGTGAATCATTTCGAATACCATCCATCATTTTATGTTTAATTCTCGCAGGAACGGACCAATCTTTGGTCTCTTCCTGGTAGGCTCTTAGCAACTGTTCATCGAGTTTCATGCAGATCCTCCACCTTCCCCCGCAATCTTGGATTCATCTTCTCTTTCTGTCTTAACTTCGCCAGCGCCGCATGTATGCGCGATTTTACGGTTCCAAGCGGAATCTCCAATATGCCAGCAATCTCCTCTTGCGTATATTCATTCAAATAATGAAGTGTAACCACCTGCTGCAGCTTGTACGGCAAACGGTGCACCTGTTCCAGCAGAGGGCGATTGGCCAGTTTGTTGACCAGATCAGTGGAAAAATCATATTCTAGTCCCACGTCAGATCTTTCGATCCGCTTGCCAAACCTAAACTGCATCAATCTTTTGCGTCGATAACTCTGAACCTGTCGCATCGTCACCCCCATCAACCAGGGACGAAAAGCACGCTCCGCATCATATCGCGCCAATGATCGATACGCCTGAATGTAAATCTCCTGTACTACATCCTCCGCATCAGACTTGTCCTTGATGAGAAATCGCACAGTTTGATATATCCTCGTCACTGTTTTCTCATATAATTCTCCATATGCTTCTTCATGCCCCGCCCGTATTAACGTTACAAGTTCTATGTACTCATCTTGTTCACTCATTATCCATTCCCCTCCTCCTTACACTATATATTGGCATGCCAGCATCATATCGTTCGATTTATTTATTGAATGAGTAGGTATGGCTGAATCTGACACAAAAAGGCCCTCTGGTGTTTATCATGATATAATATACCTAATTTTGATATAATTGGAGGTTCTGCATCTGAGTTATAAGATCCCCTTTGGTCTTTTGCTATTATCTTATTTCGATCATCGGATTGGTAATCGCCAGAAGCTACTTCGAGGCCTACGCCAAGGTATATAGACTTATTGGGATCTTGGTTATCTTATCGTCTCTTTTTCTTTCGAAAGCGGATATAAGGGAGAAACTTAGCAGGGGTGGTCACTACTGTAATGAAACTTTTCAGCAAATTGTACTCAGAATATCTCCTGATTCCACGACCTTTACGTTTGTTGTTTCTATGGGGATGGATTGTTTTGTTTTTTGTTGCTGGTACCAAATTCAGATGGTTCTACTTCCTACAATAAGCTGATTCAAAGAAGTCTGATCCCCAGGGACATCAAAAAAGAGCTGAGTCGTCATTATGACGTCTCGGCTCTTCTTTTATGCTCATCCTCTTCCTTGCAGATAAAGATATAGGTAATCAACTCGGGCTCGCTTATACGTTCCTTTTGAGACAAACTTTATTTGATATTCTGAAATTCATATCACTTGATCACCGCTCATGAATATGTCCACCTGTTCAAGTCTTGCCACTAAGTTGGCAAGGCTTTTTTCTCTTAAACATAAGTTGTTTGGCTTTGCTTATGTATTCTTTAGATTTTCTTCAGATTTATGCTCATTAATTCCTTAGTTTTTTTATTTAAGATTGCTATATCAACAAGAGAGGAGGCAAAACAATGATCAGTAATACGATCTTAGAGCTACTTCATCAGTATGGTTATCTGATTTTTTATTTTGCCTTCTCATTAGGGCCTTTCGGCATTCCAATTCCAAATGAAATCACGATTATCAGCGGTGCCATTTTGAGTCATACAGGAGTTATCAATTCATGGATCACATACTTCTGTATTTTATCAGGACTATTAACGGCCATTACCTTTGCTTATTTTGCAGGGAAGTTATTTGGAACCAAGATAAAACACAGATTTCAACATCATAAACACTTCGTCAAGGCTGAACTGATTCTGAATAAGAGTGGCAATTGGGCGATGTGCATCGGTTTGTTCATTCCAATCGTGCGGTATGTTCTCCCTTTGGTGATGGGACTCAGTGGCGTGCAGTATAGAAAATTTGCTCTTATCTCCTATTCCAGTGCTTTGTTATGGACCATAACGTATTTTACAGCGGGAATTTACTTCGGTGGCCCCATACTATCTACGCTTCATTTATTACATTTCTAACTGGTTTGAATAACATACCATCACATTATGGAGGATCCCCTATGAATTCCAATGAACCTGTTTTATTTTTGAAAAGTTTTCTGCAAAGCCCTAAACATGTCGGCAGTATCATACCCAGTTCCCGGTTTCTCGCCAGCAAAATGGTGAAGCAAGCCTCTTGGCTAGAGGCAAAAGCTGTCGCCGAGCTTGGATCGGGTACAGGTCCGATCACTCGCTATATTCATCAACAAGTACACGATTCCACCAAAGTCCTATTGTTTGAGATGAACGAAACGATGAGGAATACTCTTCAGACGGCATACCCGGAGTTCTCCTGTTATCCAGACGCCGCTCGATTGGTAGCATCCATGAATCAAGAGGGCGTTCAGCAACTGGATTACATTTTTAGCGGATTGCCGTTTTTCAACTTTGAACCTGAATTAAGAAATACGCTGGTAGACCAGATCTACAAGGCACTCAAACCTGGAGGATTATTCATCGCCTTTCAATATTCACTTCAAATGAAAAAAACATTATCCGAACACTTTATCATCGAAAAAATAGAATTCGTGCCTTTGAATATCCCACCTGCGTTCGTTTATGTCTGTCGCAAAAAGGAAACAATTTAAACATTCCAGACTATCGTTTACACTGATGTTATCCTAATTTTTAAGGAGTGTTGAATTATGAATACCGTTCTCGTTGTTGATGATGAACCCGATATCCGGGATGTCATTCATGTCTATTTACGTAACGAAGGATATCAGGTCATTGAAGCAGCCAATGGTGAAGAAGCATTAAATATTATCAAAACAACATCGGTCCAACTCGTAATACTGGATGTCATGATGCCCATTATGGATGGAATCAAAGCCTGCTTCAAAATAAGAGAAGTATCAGCCACTCCGATTATAATGCTATCCGCCAAGGAAGAAGACATTGATAAAATCACGGGCCTGACTACCGGGGCTGATGATTATATGGTCAAACCGTTTAATCCATTAGAGTTACTGGCTCGCGTTAAAGCTCAGTTACGACGTCAAACACTGATTGGCAAAGCCGAATTCAATTCACTTATCCTGATTAAAGACCTTGTCATTGATACAAGTAAACATTCTGTGAAGCTCCAAGATAATGACATTTCGCTTACACCACTGGAGTTTTCCATTCTGGTGTTGCTTGCCAGCCATCCTGGACAAGTATTTAGCTCCGAGAAAATTTACGAAACCGTATGGAAAGAACCTTATGGGTATTCGGATAATACGGTGATGGTTCATATTCGTAACCTGCGAGAGAAATTGGAAGTAAATCCGCGGGAACCTCATTACATTAAAACGGTATGGGGAGTGGGATATAAAATTGATTAAACGATTACCACATTTTAAAAAAAAGATACAGATTAACATCCTATATCAAATGTTGATCAGTTTATTGATTTCGTTTGTTGGCTCTGTGGGTGTAAATAATATGTTGATCATAGCTGCCGCAAAAATTAGTGAAAGATTTAATTGGCCTTCGCTCCTCTACATTTTTCCTTACGTTCTAACACCAATCTTCATCGTAATTTTCACGTTAATTTTTTTGTTTTCCACACGAAAAATTGTGAGAGATCTCATTACATTAGAGCAAGGGCTTCAAATCATATCTGAAGGAAATCTGAATTACAGGGTGCCCGTTAATCGACAAGATGAACTTGGACGCGTTGCTTCCAACATCAATCATATGACAGAACAGTTAAAGCAACAGATTGCTAAAGAACGTGAATTGGAGCAATCCAAGATGGACCTAATCACTGGCATCTCACATGATCTGCGTACACCGCTTACCAGCATAATTGGCTATATTGAGCTTCTCAAATCAGAATCATTTCAAGACAAAGCAGAGTATGATCGTTTCATCCAAAATACCTATAACAAAGCAACGCATTTGAAGAAGTTACTCGATGATTTATTTGAATATACGCGTCTTAACGAAGTGAACACCCAATTGGATTTGAAAAATGTTGACCTCTGTCAGCTATTGAACCAATTGTTGTTTGAATTCGAACCTTTAGCTCAGGAGCATGGGATTCGTATTGAAAAAACACTCGGTAATGCTCCAATCATGGTTTCCCTGGATAGTAATAAGATCGCTCGGGCCATCGACAATCTCCTCATGAATGCACTAAAGTATTCCTTTAAACCGGGCACGATTCATGTTCGAATGAGTGTGCAGCATAATCACGTTACCATTGAAGTAGAGAATAAAGGCATACCACTAACGATAGAACAAAAAAACAGATTGTTTGATCGCTTTTATAAGGTGGATTATTCGAGGAATAGCGAAGGTATTCAATCAGGATCTGGTCTGGGACTTTCTATTGCGAGAAACATTGCGGATTTACATCAGGGGACTTTAACACTAAAACATACGCGTAACGTATTTATATTCCAACTAAGCTTGCCTTCTAACATCCAGTGAAACATCAATAGCATTGATAATGGAGGATACCGCGATGAAAACATCCGAACCACTTCTTTTACTGCAAGGATTTCTGAGAAACCCCAAACGAGTAGGCAGTGTCCTCCCCAGCTCCAAATATTTGGCTAAGAAAATTGTCCAGTCTGTACGATGGGATGAGGTAAGAACCATTGCTGAGCTGGGGCCAGGAACAGGGGCAGTCACACGTTTCATGAGAGCACATTTACCGAAATCGGCAATCGTGTTTTTATTTGAAAGAGACCCCAAAATGAGAAGTAATCTGAAGAAAACATATCCTGAATTCATGTTCCATTCCAATGCATCCTATCTTTTAAAAAGGATCAACCAAGAACATGTGCATCAGTTGGATAGCATCGTTTGCGGATTGCCCTTTTTTAATTTTTCCAGAGAAATGAGACAAAACATCCTGTCACAGATCCATACAGCGCTCCGACCTGGAGGCACCTTAGTGTTATACCAGTACTCACTTCATATGAAGAAACGATTATCTGAGCTATTTGAGATGGAGAAAATTCAATTTGTGCCCTTCAGCTTCCCTCCTGTTTTTGTATATGTTTGTCGTAAAAGACAAGATGAAGGACAACGTGTATCGATCGACTTGAGGAAGACTTGATTTATCCTCTTTATATGTTTAATGTCCTGTCTTGTCCTGTGAGGATCTAATTATGCGAGTCATCATCTTACGCGGCAACAACCGCGGCATAAACGCGATGAATCGGTTCCGAGCTCCAGGCATAATTAACGTCTTGCCACGTAAAAATCCTCGATACCCTTCTTCGGCCACCTGTCCAGCTTCCATAATCGGACCCTGCAACATCTTCGAGACACCCATACCCGAACGATCCACAAATCCGGTAGATGTCAGACCTGGACACAGTGCTGTCACCGTAACCCCAGTACCGTTTACTTCATTCTCCAAAGCTTCAGTGAACGATAGCACATACGCTTTCGTCGCATAATATACCGACATCATCGGTCCAGGGAAAAAACCTACCAACGAAGCCACATTCATCACACCGCCGTGTCCACGTTGGATCATATCCGGCAAGAATAGCTTTGTCATGACGGTTAAAGCCTTGATATTCACGTCAATCATATTAACTTCTTGTTCCATATCCGTCTCCATAAATGTCCCGAACAAACCGAAGCCTGCATTATTGACAAGATAGTCAACAACAATGCCCTTTTCCTTCAACTCATTATAAATCTCCTGTGGTACCCCAGGTGCCGCTACATCTTTGGCAATAACCGTCGCCTGAATGCCATACTTTTTCTGATACTCCTGAGCTAGATCCTGTATTTTACCCTCGCTTCGTGCTACCAGCACAATATGATGTCCACCTTTGGCAAACCGATCAGCTAACTCTTTACCGATCCCACCCGATACCCCTGTGATTAGAACTGTCTTTCTCATATCGTTACCTGCCTCTCTTTTCTATAACATATGTTTCATCTGGAACATCAATTAGAATGAACATTCTATAATAGTAAAAAATGGACTACCTTAGTATGAGATCTATGGATAGTATCGCTATACGAAGCAGTTTTTCCTTGGTCATCGAAGTCTTGGCCATCCCCCTTAAACCAATGCTTACGTTATGCAGATATTCCGCCAATACCTCGGCGTTGTACTCCGTTGTGAATTCACCTTCTTGCTGTCCCCACACCATAATGTCCTTGATTAGTTTCTCCGTATTTGCAAACATCTCCGTTGATCGGTGGTTCATGTCTTTATCACGTGCCGCCAATTCTACCGTCGAATTAACAATGAAGCAGCCTGATGCTGGAGATTCCTCTCCATGAATTAAAGAAAGAAATATAAACTGAAGTGCTTCCGTTGCCGTTTTAGAACGCTTTACGCCTGCTGCAAGAGCGGAGCTGATTTTGTGATCATACAGATCTACTGACTTTAGAAACAAGGTATGTTTGTCACCAAATGTGTCATACAAGCTTTTACGATGAATTCCCATATGATTAACCAGATCCGTCATAGACGTCTTCTCATAACCTTGTTCCCAAAAAAGTCTCATCGCTTTATCCAGTACAACAGACTCTTCGAACTCTTTGCTTCTCGCCATTGGCTTTCCTCCTGTTCAGAAAACGAACATTGAATAGCATAAGCATGATCCTATCGAGCCTTTAAAAGGTAACAATGACTTTGCCCTGAGAGTGACCCGTGGACACTTTAATCAATGCCTTTTCAATGTCATCAAACGTATACGTAGAATCGATCGAAGGTTTAATGTCTTCTTTCTCTACAAGAGCTGTAATCTCTTGCAATTGAACTCCACTGGAGTGCACGAATAAAAAACGATATTCATTTTGATTCTTACGCGCTAAAGAATCCAGGCGTGCACCTACGAGACCGAACAATGCTCTTTTCCACAACGGGAATTGACTGTCCACTGCAAAGCGATAATTGGGTCCTGCCTTCAAAGAAACTAATTTGCCATGTGGTTTCAAAATGCTCAGTTCAGCTTTGATCTCATCCGCACCCAAGGTGTCGATCACATAATCGATATCGGACAGAATGTCAGCATACTGCTCAGTCTTATAATCAATGAATTGATCTGCTCCAATGGATAGAGTACGTGCTCTGCCCCTCTCACTGCCACTTGTAATAACCGTTAATCCCATGGACTTGGCAATTGGGATAGCCATCGCACCGAATCCCCCGGTTCCGCCAGGAATAAACAACTTTTTATTCGGTTCCGCTCGGAGCACATCATGCAATGCTTGATACGCGGTCAAGGCAGTCAGGGGTACAGCAGCAGCTTCGATAAAAGACAGATTTTCAGGCATAATGGATAAAGCATCCTCATGTACAGCCGCATATTCAGCAAAAGCACCAATTTTATTTAGTGGCAACCTCGTATAAACCGAATCCCCCACTTTAAAATTCAAAACATCATCACCGACAGCTTCAATGACACCCGATAATTCATTCCCTAAAGTTAAAGGTAACGTATAGTCGGCAATCATCCGAACACTGCCATTCATATTCAAGATATCCAGTGGATTTACACCCGCAGCTTTCACTTTGACAAGGACCTCATGGCTCTGAATCTGAGGTGTCGCAATATCATTAATTTCCACCTGGATTTTTTTAGAGTATTTCTGTATTTGAGCCGCTCTCATCATTTATCCTCTTCCTTTGCTTATAGACTATATAAGTTGAACTAAAGATTATTTACACTGACACTACGATGACAGAACACCCCTCCAATCGCTGTTATCGTGTAAATAAGTAGTTCAACTTATGTAGGAACATGGCGCGCAATGTTCAGTTGTACGCCATGCTCCATGGTTTGTGCTAGTGTAGCCCCTCTTGCGACTTTAATTCTTCCAACGTAGGATAATCCGTGTAGCCCTTACTTCCCAATCCAAAGAAGGTTGTCGGATCTGCTTCATTGAGTGGCGCACCTTGTTGAAGTCGTTCCACCAAATCTGGATTAGCCAAGGACCATACACCTACAGGTACCACATCAGCGAGACCACGATCTAAATCGACACTAAGATCATCCAACGTTCTTCCAGCCCGGTTAACCAACAGTGGATTTTGCCAGATCGAACGAATGTCTTGCAACAGGTTCTCATCTCCAAGATGCATAACATGAAGGTAAACCAAATCCAATTTAGCCAATTCTTTTACAAGATAGCGGTAGAGTTCAGGACCTTGTTCTCCATCTTGAATTCCACCCAGCGGTGTCCCTGGTGAGATGCGGAAGCCTGTTCGTTCTGCCCCTATTTCCTCCACAATGGCTTTGGTTACTTCAATCGCAAAGCGAGCACGATTTTCAATAGATCCGCCATACTCATCTGTGCGTGTATTTGAATTTTCTCCTAAAAATTGATTGATCAAATAGCCATTGGCTCCATGAATTTCGACGCCATCTGCCCCCGCTTTGATCGCTGCGGCAGCTGCTTTTCGGAAATCGGAGATGGTCGTTTGAATATCCTCCTGACTCAATTCCCGGGGAACGGGGATATCCTGCATCCCTGTAGCCGTAAACATTTCTACACCCGGTGCGATTGCTGATGGAGCAACCGGTTGACGATGATGTGGGGTATTATCCGGATGTGACATGCGACCCGCATGCATTAATTGGATATATACATATCCGCCAGCTTCATGCACCGCATCCGTTACCTTTTTCCATCCTTCAATATGCTTATCGGTGTAGATGCCCGGTGACCATAAGTAACCCTGTCCATCATCGGAAGGTTGTGTTCCTTCCGTAATCAGGAGTCCCATCGTTGCGCGTTGAGCATAATAAAGTGCCGCCAACTCTCCAGGTGTACCATCTTCTTGTGCTCGACTGCGTGTCATAGGTGCCATCGCTAGTCGATGAGGCAATTCCATGTTGCCAATCTTTGTTTTACTCCATATCTTTTCCAATTGAATGTACTCCTCTTCTTATTTGAGATTTTGTAAATGTATCCTCTGGATTCTGCTGTATTAATTCAATTCTGAAATCACCGGGTAGATTGCACCTGTCAGCTGAAAATCATAGTTCTGATCTACAATCCCTACAACCACTTCATTGTGATCATACAGATCGATCATGAAGCCTGCCATTTCTTTAGCTGTGTGATATTTGGGCATATTCGCTTTGTAATCAAATCCTTCAGCATCTATTGATTTTTGCACAAATTCTGTTTCCGTGATCGCTGGTGCCAGGATCTTCGCTTTTAGTTTTGCACCTTTCAGTTCCAGTTCTTTGGCAAGACCTTCTGTGAAGGCACTAACGTAGTATTTCGATGCAGAATAAGCAACACTGCCTACAGCAATGGCATATCCGAGTGCGGATGAGACGTTGATCAATTGAGTGCCTTCCACATTCGCATAATCTCGCACATACAGTGTAGATAGAATGGTCAAAGATTCGATGTTAACACGCAGCATCGTCTCCACTTTATCCAAATTCTGTTCAGCAATGAACGAGCCTTCTCCGAGCCCTGCATTATTGATCCAAGTCTCAATTTCATATTCCTTCAAATCGTTATATAGCGTGTACGCCTCTGCGCTAACAGACAGGTCGCTTGTATGAACGATAACATTTACTTTAGGGTCGATACCCTGAATAGTTGATTTAAGTTCTTCAAGCTTATCCAATCTTCTAGCTACCAAAATCAAGTTTTTGCCCCGTGCTGCAAATGCCAATGCTGTTTCATATCCAATTCCTGAACTTGCTCCTGTAATCACTGTGTATTTCATCATATTCTCTCCCTTATATTCTTTAGATTAGTGTACTTTTTTTCAAGAACGATCATTCTTTAATGTGTAAAAAAAACTAGTTAGATCTAACTTGCTGTTAGCATATCATTTCTAGAACGAGCAGTAAAGAATTATTTTATATGTAGAAAACATGTTTGGAACTTACTTAAATGAGAAGAGAAACGCTATATAAACCATTTTATATCATAAATTAAGAATTCCTATATCGTTTCACTCCTTCAATTTAAGCAGCACTAACTTTTCCTTCATTGGTTAATCTAATGTCAGGCCAATGGCCATAAGTATAACCATCAACCTTTCCTGGCTATGCTAATCTGAATTCGACATCATCCATCCCAGAAATTCTCCAAACGAATCGGATACCTTTTCAACCTCTTCAAATTCAGGCTCACATCCACGGACAATAGCTCCACTGTCCGTTGTTAAGTCAATGGCATAGAAGGAATATCCATCTTCCACAGACATTACGATCGGCAAGTGATGATCCCACCAGGCCGTTATCTCTGACTGCCAAATAGAATCACCCTCTGCTGCCTCCAAACTAAGCATTTCAAATTCATTCCATTGGAATGCGGTCTCCGTGCTATTGTTGAACTCAGCCTCACAAATAAACCAGGTTTTCTCATCCGGTGCAACGCATTTTTCAACTACATTTAGAAATTCTAAATATTCATCTGGAAGTCCTTTATATCTTGAAGTAACGCTGCTGTTTAAATGTGACTGCGAACCGGATTTACTCATTATGTCCCAGCCCTTTTCCCCGGCCCAAGTCATAAATTCCCTAAGGTGAGTTTTTCCTTTTCCATTATTCATTTTCAATTTATACACCTGCCCATCAGCTTAAGAAATAGAAACTATATCACCTATTCGGGATTTGAATGTAAAATCCCTGCTGTGGTGCTTCAAAGAGAAAGACAAAAAGACTGGAGTTTTAATAGACATGAATGTTCTCATCAAATCCATCATTGGCCTGCTTTGCGTGACTATGAATTACATGTGGCTTTTGTTTCGGGTCCTATCGAGCACCCTGAATTAACACAAGACAAAGTAATTGAAGAAACACTTGTACTTGTAACCTCACCAAAACATCCCTTAATACAATCCATTCATGATATTCAGAATCATACCATGCTAGTTTTCCCTTAAGGATGCTCCTAACGCGCAAAGCTAAACACATTCCTTCAGCTATTGCCCGTGTAATTAATGGGATTTGGAACGCTTGAAACTATCCTTGCATGTGTTAGTGCAGGATTGGGGATCACTTTACTGCCCTATTCCATCATGGCGGATTATGAATCTCGAGGAAAGGTAAACTGCCATAACTCACCAGATAAATACTCCTTAGTAACCACCATGTTTGTAAAGCGAAAGGATACCCTAATCACACCTTCATTGTCGGCTTTTATAGACGAGACAAAGCAGTCTATAATTCCATAAAAAAATAGAACACCTCTTTACACACAATCAAGGTAGACAAAAAGTCTTACAATTGTGAGCAAAGAGGTGTTGTTAGTACGCCTAATATAATTTCAAAAAATTTCCACAGCTTAGTAAGCTCCTTGGAAAAAATGTTTAGTGATGTTATTAAACATGTATGTTCAGTTTACATTAGGAAGTGGTTTGGTTAGGATCCTTTGGTTTTACTTGTAGCAGTTGTTTGGAATTAGAGTTATCTAGATTTACTTGGACTTGATCATACTGATATGAATTTGTGACAACCACCATGACAGTAGGGTCATAGCCAGCAGCCTTAATTTGTTCCAAATCAAATTCAACTATTTTGTCACCAATGATAATCCGATCATTCTCCTTAACTAAAGGTTTAACAACAGTAATGACGCCTGGAAGAGCTTTGAGTTTTTCTGTCTTTGCTTTGGGAGATGTCGTGCAATTCGAACCGAAGTCGGGTTGCGCGGTGCGTAAGCCGAGCGATATTATCCCTTTTTCCAACCAATACCGAAAGCTCTTTCTGAATTTGGATATAAAAAAGACCAAAACGATATGCCTTCCCATACTCACATAAGGAAAATGCAATTTCATTTTGGTCATGCCTTCTTTACCAGTAACAGCCAAACACTGCTAATATTCAATTCGTTATTGATATAAACGTTTAGCGGATCAAATATCACACAATAAATTAGTAGCATCACTTTATTCATTATATTTGTGTATGTTTCTTAACAGCAGGCATAATGATTGTTGCTAGTAGTTCAATGTTCTTTTTAATCTGATCCATACTGACGCCACCTGCATCGATCTCGGCTAAGAAGCGTTGTTGCCCATACATCTCGTATTGATACAACATTTTTTCAATAATTTGTTGAGGAGAGCCCACCATGAGTGCATCTCGATAATCGGTAGCAGCCAAGAATTGTTGCTCAGGGTAACCACTACCTCTTAATTGAACCGTAGCGTTATTAATATGTGGGTAGTATTCGCGTAAGGCTGTTTGGCTATCTTCAGCTACGTACATGAGACTCGTTGTGGAGATGGGTAATCTTGCAGGATCAAAGCCTGCACTTCGTGCAGCTTCACGGTAACAATCTACAGCAGTTTTAAATGCTGTTGACGGTCCACCAAGTGTCGTTAGCATCATGGGTACCCCTGCTAAACCTGCTTTAATCGCACTTGCCGGTGGTCCTCCTACTGCACGCCATATCGGCATTTTCCCATGTAATGGTTGGGGGATGATTTCGGCATGATGTAGTGGTGCCCGGAACTCCCCTTGCCATGTAACACGCTCTTCTTCGTTAATCTTCAGCAGTAATGCCAATTTCTCTTCAAATAGTTCTTCATAGTTACTCACATCAAAACCTAATAATTCATATGCACCTAGACGTGAGCCACGTCCTGCTACAATTTCCGCACGTCCATTTGAAATCAGATCCAACGTTGCAAAGTCTTCATATACTCGAACCGGGTCAGATGTACTCAGGACTGTTGCCGAGCTGGCGATTTTAATGGTTTTGGTTGCTTGGGCAATTGCTCCAAGGATCACAGTATGTGCCTGGGTTGCAAATAACGGCTGATGACTCTCCCCTACTGCGAATACATCAAGTCTTGCTTCTTCAGCCAGTTTGGCAGTTTCGATTAATTCGTTAATCCGTTGCTGTGCAGAGATGCGATGGCCTGTGAGAGGATTGCTTAAATGATCTCCAATGGAATAGAGACCGATCTCCATACCTTTTTCTTGTTGAATACGATATTGTTCCATCTTAGTCTGTCCTTCCATATGAGTTCCATGGAGGCCTAGAAACCAAAAGTTGGTTTCATCTCAATTCATTCGTTGATCTTACTGGCACCTAGTCCAAGTTTCTTGAGAAGATCGGTTAACTGTATTTTTTCTTCATTGGTAATAGAAGACAGATTTTTGGATATGACCTCAACGTGTTGAGGAAAGATCTCTTTGAATACATTTTGGCCTTGATCTGTAATGACTACAATTGAAGATCGACGGTCTGTCGGACTGGGTTCTCGCTTTACTAATTCTTTCTTTTCAAGCTTATCAACTACATATGTGATACTCCCGCTAGGGATCGAAAATTTCTCACTTATACTTTGGACCGTGTGTGGTCCTTTATTGTAGAGGAGTTCCAGCACCATAAAGTTCTCATTACTAATGCCGTATCGTTCTATATCTTTTACAACATCATCAAAAACAGTTTTACTGGCCTTTACCCACACACGGAAAAGCCGTAAATCTATCTGACTTTGTTCATCTCCTTGAAACATGTACAGGACCTCCTATTAGATACCTTCCCAAAAAACAGTATTTGTTATCTTGGTTTTCTGTATAAAGGATAATCAACTTCAGTCGGAACTTCAATAAGCAAGATTCTAAGGTCTTGATCAATAGCTTGTATGGCTACTCTCTCCTCTTGCTCTGATTGAACGATAATAAAATCCTTATGTGAGAAATGAGTTGCTTTAATTGTGTCTGACAAAAGAGTTCCATCTCCTCTAATGGCTAAACTAGCCAATGTACGACCCAAGGAAAGGCTATGAGTATATACTGTTCCCTTAGGAATAAGTACATCCCACATTTTAGCATCAGTCACGGTTTGCATAGGAGAATTGTTTCCTAAGAGTGTTTTAATTTTGACATCATCTATATCCACTAACGAAAACTGATTAGAATCGAATTGCGAATAAATAGGTGTACGTTTAACGGCTTGGCTTAGATGTGGTTCAAACCAAATTTGAAAGGCTTCAGTTGGTTCCTTTAACGCCTCAGCATGTTGCACACCAGAGCCTGTTTGCATGAGCTGAGCTCCTCCTTCTTGTACAACACTTTCCGTACCCAGTGTATCCCGATGATATCCCTTACCATGGATCACATAAGTGATGATTTCGAAGCCTTGATGTGGATGGAATCCGATTTCTGCTGGTTCCTGAGAATGAGCCCAAGCCCAGTAAAATAGGGGGCCTACTCGAGTAATGATGGAGCCTTCTCCGGAAAAACCGATTGGTTTTTGTTCTTTGATTTTACCACCATCGAACTGACCACTCGCTTGATCTTTGGGTTTAATAATTTGGATTCTCATTATACTCACTCCTTAGTTTAACGGACCATTCACACAAACAAAGATCCGTAATTGATTAGAAATACGACCAACCCTAGAATTAATAAAATGATCGGCATAAGCATTTGTTTCAATTGATCCTTTATTTTAATGTGGGTCATGATCGCACCGATCATCGTTACCACGATGAGCAAACCACCCCATGCAGCTAAACCTTCATTCCAAATACCTGCAATAACTAAACCTGCTGCAATGACTTCGATCAACCCTGTAAACACTCGAAAGGCTCCAGGATATCCATAGTGCTTAAATCCTTCTACCATCTGCTTGGACCCAAACTTCATCAACCCAAACATAAGAAAACCTAACCCTAAAATCACTTGCAAAACAATGGATAAAACACTCATAAATTCAATCTCCTCTTTACCCTATAATTATTTAGCCTAATGTTAGGGTATATGTATCCTAACATTAGGCTAAACGTGTGTCAACAAAATTCTAATTAGACTAAAAACCTTCTCTCCGAAGGAAAGAAGGCTTTATGTTTAATTAAGATAAATTTATTAATTCAATCAGTATACTGCTGGTGTGCCGACGTAATTGATTATCAGTCCATTGTGTTTTTTATCATCCAAAACAAAATGTACTTCAGTTTACTCTGAAAATGCGAATGTACGTACCGAACCAAGTTCTTGTCCTCAGCTTGGGACAAGAACTTGGTTCCTTAAATCAAAAAAGCCGCTATAGTAGCGACTTTAAATGGAACAATGTTCTTGTCCCGCGACGACGTTCGCCTCCTCATCTCCGTCAAAAGGATAATGGGTACTTGCGACGTTACCCGGATTTCACTACACAGTTGATATCCCGATCCATCTGGCAAATTGACATCCAACAAAATCAAATCGATCGTACACCTCAGCCCTTGTCACATTTACATATAATGAAATTGTAGTTTTTTAGATCACTCCAGCGTTAGTATACACCATTCTAACTTCTTCTCTAAATTTGCGTTTTGAACCCCATAAACAACACCTTTAGGCAAAGTAATTACGATTCCAATTTCATTTTTTGTATACTTTCATCTATTTATTTTAGTATTCTACAAATTAAAAACAAACAGAATTAAGAACATAAGTGGAGGAATAGCTAATGCCGGCAACAGATTTAACGTCTTAAACTTTTTAATTCCTAAAATGCTCAATCCAGAACACAATATCAGGATCCCCCCAATGATTGATATCTCATTCATAAGATCTGTATTCAAAGAATTCTCTATTAAAGTGGCAATTAAATAAATGGAGCCCTGCCAGCAAAATAATACAAGAGCTGAAAATGCTATACCTATCCCAAATGTGGAAGCTAAAACAATAGAAGTGATAAAATCTAACATTCCATTAGCAAATAAGTATGTCATATTACCATTTAGAGCAGCTTCAACCGGACCGAGTATCGATAAGGAACCTATACAAAATAATAAAATAGCAGTAGATAATCCCTCCGCTAAATTCCCTTTCGAAAATCTGCTAACAATTTTGGAAAACTTCAATTCCAAGTTAAACCTCTGACCAATTAATGCACCTAAAGCCAGACTAACAATAAACAAAACCGGATATTTACTAGAAGGCATATGTTGTACGATCGAATTAATTCCAAGCGCTATCGCAGCTAATCCCATTGAGTTCATCAAGATTTCTTGGTATTCGTTTTTTATCCCCTTTTTAAAAACACTCCCAATACTACTACCTAAAATAATCATTAGTACATTAAAGACGGTTCCAAACATTATTTTTCTCTCCTTTAATAATCAGCTTATAAAAAAAATAAACCCTCTAGTTACTAGAGGGTCAAGTGATTTTGTTAGCGACTAAAGGGTAATAATATTTCTGTAACGTATTTTTCCACACTATTAGTGATTCCGTAATCAATTAATGTCACTTCGATAGAATCATCTAAAATATTATAATGATGTTCCCGACTATAAAGAAGTAGCTTTTCATAAAATAAAAAAGCATTGGCATGAGTTCCTCTAAAACGCACTCTTAAATATTCCCGAGAAGGAATGATCACCGCCTTAGGGATTATGTCGCCTTCCTCTAAAATCATAAAAATACTGTTATATCTGTCAAATTTATTTGATTGAATGTCTTGTAAAGCAACCGATATACCAATTTTACCTAAAAATATGCTTCCTTCAATGTTAAAGTTTTTTCTCAATTCAGCAATTGGATATTCAATATCTTCATCAGGTCTATATTCACGAATTAAATGGGCAACTCTTAGTTTGGGAAGCTTCACTTCTGCAATCGTGCCTAGTGGTTTGTTTATTGCATCATCTATCTGATCCAATCGTCGCTTAATTTTTTTATCTACTAACTCGAGTTCTCTAATTTTATTAGCAACTTCTATTTGTTGCTTTTTTAACATTTCAATTAGCCGATCCGTATCACGGTAATCGAAAAACTCTAAAAGGTCGTTTATCGGTAAACCGAGAGCTCTTAAATATTTTATAGTACTTAATCTTTCAAAATGTTGAGTTGAATAATACCGATAATTATTTTTTTCATCCACATATTCCGGTTTCAAGAGACCAATGTCATCATAATATCTAAGTGTAGAAATTTTAACTTGAAATAATTTTGATAAGTCACCTATCGTGAATAATTCCTTCATATATAAACCTCCTTTTGAAATCTCTTATTGAAAAGTGAAAAAAGCTATAATTCACAATTTACCTTTCTTGGAGATTAGGATTTGAGATAGTAGCTATTAGCTTAAAACAAGTCAATATAATCGGTCTGATATCATCCAATATTTTTAAAAGCGAAAGTTTCGGAATCAAAATAAACGCCTACTCAGGCGTTTATAAAAAAAACTCGGTGTGCTTAGGCTCTGTCTGTGAAAAAATATTAATCCTGTCATTTGTTTACTACTTTATTGTGTAATCTCAACCAACAAATCTATCCACCACTTATTATAACTGTAACAGTTAAACTAGATAGATGAATGAATGACTTGAAAATCAATATAATAAAAAGAAGGAGTGCTAAACGCAGTCCTTCTTTTCTTATTATCATTTACTTGTTCGACGAGAACTCCGTCAATAGATAATGGAGCACGCCAAACCCTCAAAAAAGAATTAAATTTGAATGAATGTGCAATTTCTTCTTAGCTTTATACGATTCCCATAATATCATATTTCATTAATACACTAAATCATTCTTTAGCTTCTGGTGAAGTTATTAGTAGCAATTGATTTGAGTTTGGATTATCCAAATTGACTTGAACCTGATCATAATTGAATGAGTTTGTAACCACAATCATTACAGTTGGATCGTAGCCTGCATCTACAACTTGTTTCAGATCAAACTCTACCAATTTGTCCCCAATTTTAATCTGATCATTTTCCTTCACCACGGGTTTAAAATGCTGTCCTTTTAGTTTCACTGTATTTATACCAATATGAATCAAAAGTTCAATTCCAGAATCCGAAACAATACCGATCGCATGCCCTGTTTTGTACACACTACTTATCTTACCATTGACAGGTGCGCTCACTACTCCACTTGATGGTATTATTGCTGCTCCCTTTCCCATTGCTTCAGAAGCAAATACTTCATCGTTTACACTAGTTAAAGAAACTACCTGACCTTCCACGGGCACCAATACCTCATTCGGAAGAGCTTTTACAGTGGGCATGATCTCACTTTTATTAGATACCCCGAAAAGGTATGTTAGGATAACAGCGCCAAAGAAAGCAATAATTAATCCAATTATCTCTCCTAGAAAACCATTTCCCAAATAGGTTGGAATCGCTAACAAACTTGGGAATGTGAACGTGGATGCATGAACTTCGAAAGAACCAATCACTGCTCCACCAATACCGGCAGCTATCATGGCACAGTAGAATGGGCGTTTTAATTTCAAAGTTACACCGTAGATTGCCGGTTCTGTGATCCCAAAAATAGCTGTGAGGGCAGCAGAGCCCGATAAACCTTTTAGCTTTTTATCTTTCGTTTTCAAGAACACACCGAGTGCTGCTCCAGCTTGAGAAAGTACTGCTGCACATACAATAGGTAACCATTGGTCGTATCCTTGGTTAGCGACGTTGTTAATCATAAGCGTAATAAGTGCCCAATGTACTCCAAAGATTACGATCGATTGGTGGAAAGCACCTAATACTAACCCAGCCAACAGTGGAGAAAAACCATAAACTGCAAGCAATATCCACGCAAATACATCGCTAATTTGTGTTCCTACGGGGCCAATAAGGGCCAAGGTTAATGGTAACATCATTACTAACGAAGCCAGTGGAGTCAACATATTACGAATTGACTCCGGGAAAATTTTATTCAAGAATGGTTCCAGGTAGGAAAGGCCCCAGATAGACAACAAAATGGGAAATACGGAAGCTGTGTAAGTAATCGGTACAAGAGGTATACCAAAGAAATCAAGTGTTTGTGATTTTGTAACTACTTCTACCAAGGAGGGGTGAATCAGTGCCCCAGCTAAGGAAACAGCTACGAATTGATTCACTCTTAACTTTTTGGCCGCTGTAAAGGCCAAGAATATAGGTAAGAAATAAAAAATTGCATCACTTGCTGCATTCCATACTTTATATGCGCCACTTTCACTAGACAACCAGTTTAGTGTTATCACCAAAGCTAAGATTCCTTTCAGAATCCCTGCACCCGCTAATGCTCCAAGGAACGGAGTAAATACAGCAGAAACGAAATCCATCAATTGGCTTATTGGATTGAATTTTTTACCCCCCTCCTCTGAAGCGCTTTCAGAGTTAGAAGAAATATGTGTATCCATTCCTGGCAACGAAGTAAGTTCTTCAAAGACTTGAGCCACAGAGTTACCAACAACAACCTGATATTGCCCTGCACTATTTACAACAGTGATGACTCCATCTGTTTCTTCAATTTTTTTCGTATCTGCAGCATTGACATCCTTAAGTTTAAAACGTAGTCTTGTGGCACAATGCCAAACAGCATTCACATTTTCTTTACCGCCTACGCCCTCAAGGATTTCTTTTGCCAACTTTTGATGACTCATTGTTTTCCCCCCAGTTCAACTTTCCGGATCATCTTTGTTTATTCCATTAAACAAAGATGATCCGGGATGTCTTAATCATTTTGATTTATTGTCATTTAAACTATTCACACTTGGATGGGAATAATCTTTACCGTTTGAATCAATAAGCTGCTTATACCAGTAAAAACTATCTTTGTGATGGAATTGTCCACTACCGTTTCCCTCATCATCGTAATCCACATAAATGAAGCCATAACGTTTACTCATTTCTGCAGTACCTGCACTGATGATATCGAAGGGTGCCCATGAACAATAAGCAAATATGTCTGCGCCATCATGTATTGCTTCTATCATGGCGGAAATGTGATCCTTATGATACTCAATACGATAGTCATCGTGAACAAAATTATCTTCCGTTAATATATCTTTGAAACCAATACCGTTTTCTGCGATCATCATCGGAACATGATATCTATCCCAATAGTTAGACATGCAGAGATAAAGTCCGGTTGCATTGATAGACCAGCCCCAACGATTCGCTTTTAGATGGGGATTCTTGACGGTTGTATTCGGATCCATTGTATTTTCACTTGCCTTGACCGTATTGGACCAATAGTAGGATACAGCAAGGAAGTCCGCTGTGTTATTCCTGAGAAGCTCCTTCTCTGTTTCATCAATATTCAACCGAATACCATTTTCTTCAAAATAAGCGTATGCGTAATCAGGATATTCTCCTCGAATGAGGACATCGCTATAAAAATATTGCATCCGGTTCCGTTTAAAGCTTAACTTCACATCTTCAGGCTCACATGAGTACGCTGTGGTTAACGTGTCCGCTAACATCACACCTAACTGAAGGTTTGAATTTATTTTGTGCCCATACTGAGTTATTTTTGATGAAGCAACAAACTGATGGTGAATAGCCTGGAATTTTGCCTGTTCGTAGTGATCGACTTTATCCTTCAGTATGCCAAGTGAAGCAAAAGCTTCTTTGTGTACTAAGTTAATCTGATTAATAATGATCCAGTACTTCACTTTATTCTGAAATCTTTCTATCAAAGTTTGTCCATACTTCACAAAATAATCAATGAGTTTGGGGTTCACCCAACCTCCATATCGCTCAACCAAGTGTAACGGCATTTCATAATGGAACATGGTGACGATTGGCTCAATATTCTTTTGTTTCATATAATCGAACAATTGATCATAGAAGGCTAAACCTTGTTCATTTGGGAATTCATCATCCCCATTCGGATAAATTCTACTCCATGAAATGGATAATCGTAATGTTTTCACATGCATTTCAGCTAACACATCGATATATTCTTGATAGCGATCATAAAAATGCACCCCTTGACGTTTAGGGTAATAATAAGAGCCGTTTTTATAGCGTTCATACATTTCTGAATCCATCTCATTGAAATGCAACTCGGTGGGCTTAGCACCAGGTACAAATGGTTGAATGTCAGCAGTGCTTAGACCTCTTCCATCTCTCTGAAATGCGCCTTCGACTTGGTTAGCAGCAATAGCTCCTCCCCATAAAAAATCTTCTCTTATATCTCTCATACACTTCCCTCACAATACTAATTCAAAATTTTTGTACAATTATAACTCCAGCAATAACCAACAAAGCTCCCACCATTCGGGGAAGATTTATGGCATGCATTGTAGCTCCGACTAATCCGAAATGATCAATAATAATAGAGATAATAACCTGCCCTGCCAATACGTATCCCACAGTAGCCGCCACTCCGATTCTGGGCATAAGGATTGTTGTTGCCAAGACGTAAAAGGCTCCTAAGAGTCCCCCTGTCCACATCCACAAGGGAGCTTCCAACCATTCTTTCTTTACCAATGGCCCTCTCGTGAAAAAAGAAATAATTATTAGAGAAACTGCTCCTACTGTGAATGAAATGGCTGAAGCTGTAATGGGTGAACCAACAACAGTTCTTAACTGAGAATTCACACTGAACTGGGTGGGCAATGCCATGCCAGCCAGTAATGCAAATATCATAAAAAATATTGCCATTATTGTGTTTTCCTTTCGTTCAGAGAATGAATCACTCCAGCATCGGGACAAGTTAAACGTTCTCAATAATATCCATTCATTCATACTTTCACAACTCGAGTAGCACTTTTTACTCCTTAAAGAAAGAAATCAAATATCTATTGATTAATGGATAACCCGTGTAATCTCAGGACTATACTGGAGTGATTGATATTGATTTAACCATTGATTATTTTCTAACAATCCGAGTATAATCCAGAGATAAGAATAAGTAAAATTAATAATTAGTATGGGAGGTATACTGGATACTTATATGAATATAAACTTTGAACTGTATAAGGTTTTTTATATCACTGTTAAAGCTGGGAGTATGTCTAATGCAGCAAAAGAATTATTTACTTCCCAGTCGGCCGTAAGCCAGTCGATAAAACTTTTAGAAAGTAAAATGGGAAGACAATTATTTCACCGAAAGGCTCAAGGTGTAACTTTGACTTCTGAAGGGAAAATTCTTTTTCAATACGTGGAACAAAGCTACGAACTGTTACAAGCAGCCGAACGAAAATTTGAGGAGTTTAATAATTTGGATGCTGGCGAACTTCGATTAGCTGTCAGTACTACCGCCTGTAGTAATTTTTTGATGAAATATATAGAATCCTACTCTTTGTCATATCCTAACATTGAGATATATATTAAAGACCAATCTACGTATACCACGGTTAAACAGTTAGAATCAGGTGAAGTCGATATTGGCATTATTAATTTAGATGTAAAACAAGATTCATTATCTGTGATCGGAAAAATAGAAATACAAGATTGTTTTGTGGTCGGAGAGAGGTTTAGAGAACTAAGTCAGAAGGCAATATCACTTCAGGGGTTAGTATCTAATCATCCCATCAATTTACTTCAAAAGGGACTAAACACTCGAAATTACATTGACAATGTTTTTGCTTCATATAAGTTAAAAGTAACTCCTAAAGCTGAATTGAGTACGATGGAATTGCTAATTGAGTTTGCAAGAAAGGGATTGGGTGTTTCATGTGTCATTGAAGATTTCATTCATCAATATGTAGAACGCGAAGAATTATTTATCATACCTGTGAAGGAAAATATCCCAAAGAGGCATCTAAGCATAGCTGTGAAAAATAATTTCCCTCTAAGCTCAGCCGCCAGAAAATTCATAGAACTTTTCCAGAGTTCTCACATTTAAGTTTTTTTATAATTACTGAAAGACGCTAAATAGTAATTTTATTGCATAACCATTTTCATAACTAAGAGATTCTATAGCTATAATAAAATAAAGGGATAGGACGTTCCTGCGATGGTAGCATATGGTCTCCAATTCTACATTCATTTTCAACAAAATGAATGTAGAATTATTTACACTACAAGTGTATTAAGGGCTCCACCGCTATTTACTATTAGGATAGAATAGCTACTTTTTAATGTTTTATTTAAACCTTTGGTTCTTGCACTTTTTTCAACCCTTACAATTACTAATACTTATACAACAAAAAAAGTCGCTATTACAGCGACTTTTTTTGTTGTATTATCTTTTTTTCGCTGAATACTCTACAACAGCAATTTAGTGTAATATCTAGCTTTTTATTACTCTACTCTGAACATGATCCAACAGTAAAAAGGTAATAAATCATTTGATTATTATGGAGCATTATATCGTTTTAACTTTAATTCTAAAATCCCTTCTACTTCTTGTTTATCTTCCACGTTAAGCCTTCGAAAGCCTGAAATTAAATTTGATTCTATCTCATTTAATCTCACATTAAATCTTTCTGAGTTTGAAACTATCGCACATTGATCAAAAAGAAACGAATCCAGATCAACATCAAATTTTTCCTTCAAGGTAACTACCGTTTCCAAAGAGGGTTTATATTTATCTTTTTCTAAATCATTTAATGCTCCCTGAGACACACCAATTATCTGAGAAAACTCAGTTTGATTAAGCTTGTCCAACTTTATAACATATTTCATTTTTTCCCTATGCTCTTCATTATTACTGTCACCTTCTGTCCATAAAGTACAAACAGTCCCCGAAGAATTATTACTATTCATGGGGACTGTTCGTGTTAGTTATTAAGTTTGTTATCAGCAGGAGGTTTATCTTACTAAATCATATAAAAACAAGAGAATTTAATTAGACGATTAACAGAACTTGAGAATATATTTATCCGCGTATTTATGTTGTCTCATTCGATGATATAAACCACAAAATTTGAGTTATATCACTACCTACAACATCCGCTGTCTCATCGCCTCAAATAACAAAATCGTTGCCGCCATTGCCGCGTTAAGCGACTCTGCCTGTCCCTGCATCGGGATCGTAATCGAATCATCCACCAAGCGTGCTGTAGCATCCGAGATACCCTTGCCTTCGTTACCAATCACAAGCCATACCGACTGCGTAAAATCATAGCTATAACATGAATGCTCTGCCTGCAAAGAAGTACTAACCAGCTTCACGCCCGCAGCCTTCGCTTCGGGAAGCAAGGATTCCAACTGGCCCTCCACAATGGGCAAATGAAACAATGACCCCATCGTCGAACGAATCGTCTTTGGGTTATACACATCAGCACAGCCCGCGCCAAGTACAACCCCCGCAGCTCCAGCTGCGTCCGCACTACGGATGATCGTCCCCACATTACCCGGGTCTTGCACTCCGTCCAGCACAACAACAAGCCCACGCGCTCCTGCGATCAGGCTTTCCAGTGGCTCACTGCCTTTACGCACAATTGCGAATACAGGCTGTGGCGTCATCGTATCCGTACATTTGGCGATAACCGCTGGAGATACACTAACCCACTCCACACGCTGTAGCGGATTCTCAAGCCCGGCAAGCTCATTCGGTACGCCTTGCTCTCCATCGTACACAATACACTCCAGATCCGCTCCGGCACGTAATGCTTCCTGTACCAGATGAATGCCCTCAATGATATATTTATGTTGACGGGTACGATGCTTTTTCTCCAGCAACTGCGCCCATTCTTTTACACGTGTATTTTGCGGTGATACAATATCCATCTTTCCATCCTTCCTATCTGCATCCATCACTTCGGATACGCAAGCTCCATTTTCGTCAAATGATCCTTGTGACCCACAATGATCAGCACATCTCCAGCTTCGATCCGGTCCTCCGCGTACGGCGAGATGTTCATCGAATTCCCACTGCGAATCGCCATCACGTTACAACCAAAACGTGCACGGATGTTTAATTCCATCAGGTTTTTACCGATCATTTGCTCGGAGGCTCTCATCTCCAGAATGCTGTAATCCTCAGATAACTCGATGTAATCCAGTATATTAGGCGAGGTCAGATGATGGGCTACGCGTAGTCCCATATCCCGCTCAGGATAGATGACTTTATCCGCCCCAATCTTCTGCAATACCTTACCATGAAGCTCATTTTGAGCTTTTACGATCAGAACGGGTACACCCATATCTTTCAATATCAGGGTTGTCAGAATGCTCGCCTGAATATCTTCACCAATCGCCACAACGACAACGTCGAAATTCCGTATGCCCAGCGCACGCAGCGCTTCTTCATCTGTTGAATCTGCCGATACCGCATGGGTCACCACATTGGACATTTCCTGAGTCCGCTGCTCGTCCGCATCAATTGCCAGCACGTCGAATCCCATGCCACTCAGTGCATTGGCAACACTTGATCCGAACCGTCCCATGCCAATTACGGCATACTGTTTCTTGGCCATTAGGGTCTTAACCTCCCGCTGCTCTTCAGCATGACGCATCATTACGGATACCCATGCTAACGTAAATAATCCTTCGTAGTATACCACAAAGCCTGATAAACTTGAATGCGCTAGGGCTTCCCAGGGAACAGTATTAGAGCAGCCGAATATACGAGGAGGGAATTGCGATGCCCATTACATTAAGCCTGCGTGAAGCGATTGTTCATAAAGTTCATGACAAGAGTGATGATCAGCTCCGGGAGATGATTGAAGGTTCAGTAGATGGACCGGAAGCTGCATTACCTGGACTTGGCGCCATTTTCGAGATGATCTGGAAGAACACAGAACCTGCCAAGCAGGAAGAACTCATTCAAATCGCGCAGGAGCATCTGCACACCATTCCCGTTCAACCGCTTCGCTAAGTGAAGCATTGGAGGGTAAGGTAACCATCATTACGTTTGTTCTGTCTGCAAAAGAAAGCTTTCCCTTATTCGGCTGGATCATACCCGCCTCCAGGTAAGGTGTATAGCAATAGATCCCTCCGCCAATTGGCGGAGGGATCTTATTTTTAACAAGCTATCTCATCACATGAGCTTGTCACGTTTAACTAATTTTTTAACAATTCCCACGAAATACTTTTGTCTTCACTTAAGGCGCAGTCTCCAGGAATTGAGCTGTAGGATTTTTATCCATAGCCGTTCTCATTGCGTACTCATTTTCGAAGAGCACTACATAATTTCCTTTTTTATCTTTTACAAGCGCAGAGTTAATCCGGAATTTGCTTGGGTCCAGATTCTCGTCCACGATCCAGCGAGCGAACTGATAAGGCATGCGTTGTAATAGTACGTCTACCCCATACTCGCCTTTCATCCGGTATTCAAATACCTCGAACTGAAGTTGACCAATTACGCCGAGGATAGTCTCGTCGAAACTTGCCGTCTGGAACACCTGAATGGTTCCTTCCTCCGTCAACTGATCAATTCCCTTTTGGTACTGTTTATGTTTCAATGCATTTTTCACAGTAACTTTGGCGAAAATCTCTGGCGAGAACGTTGGCAACTCCTCAAAGATAACCTCGCTGCCTTGGCTCAGTGAATCGCCAATCCGGAAGATACCCGGATCGAACAAACCGATAATATCGCCAGCATATGCCTCTTCGACAATATCCCGGTCTTGTGCCAGAAATTGCTGTGGCTGTGACAGCTTGATCTCTTTGCCCACACGAGTATGCTTCACACTCATTCCACGTTGGAACTTGCCTGATACAATTCGCAGGAACGCAATACGATCCCGGTGTGCCGGGTTCATGTTTGCCTGAATCTTGAACACATAACCGCTGAATTTTTCATTCGTTGGCTGAATCTCTCCTGCCGTACTGCGACGTGGTTCAGGCTTCGGTGCCAGTTCCAGGAAATTCTCCAGGAAAGTCTGTACGCCGAAATTATTAATCGCACTACCGAAGAAAATAGGGGTCAATTCACCGCGTTGAACTTTCTCCATGTCGAATTGGTCGCCCGCAATATCCAGCAACTCCAGATCCTGACACAATTGATCATGCAGGTATTCTCCTGCCATCTCACGGATAATCGGATCTTTGTAGCCATCTACCTTTTGTACTTTAATCGTCGAGTGATCGTCCCCTTGGAACAATTCCACCTGATTTTTCATCCGGTCATAGACACCACACAACTCGCGACCTGTACCAATAGGCCAGTTCATCGGAACCGAACGAATACCCAGTACATTTTCAAGTTCTTCCATCAGGTCAAATGGGCTTTTACCCTCACGGTCAAGTTTGTTGATGAATGTAAAGATTGGAATCCCGCGCTTCGCACATACCTGGAACAACTTGATCGTTTGGGCCTCGACACCTTTTGCCACGTCAATCAACATTACCGCGCTATCGGCAGCCGTCAGTGTACGATACGTATCCTCACTGAAATCCTGGTGACCCGGTGTATCCAAAATGTTGACGCGATGATCCAGATAATCAAATTGCATTACGGAAGAGGTAACCGAGATCCCCCGTTGTTTCTCAATTTCCATCCAGTCACTTGTTGCGTGTTTGCTGGCTTTCCGAGCTTTTACCGTTCCCGCAAGGCGAATCGCGCCCCCGAACAGCAACAGTTTCTCGGTCAATGTAGTTTTACCCGCATCCGGGTGAGAGATAATGGCAAACGTCCGGCGTTTGTCCACTTCCTGTTGAAGAATTTCATTTGCAGCTTTGCTCATAGGTTTAATCCCTTTCGTCCGTTCATTCACGTTAATCCGGCATGGCCGGTCCATCATTCAATCTTTATGCAATCCGGCGAGGCCGGTTGATTGTACACGAGTTTTTACGTACTAGGTATTTACACACTAGATTAATTTTACACATTTACAATGGAGTTCATCCTCCTCAAATCTGTGCTTTCATGTATACCGTGAACTGCTTCTTAACCCAACTCTCCTATTGTACCATAATCTGTACCGAAAATAACCGATTACTACCGCAGATTCTTCTCTTTTCACTTGCAAAAAAAAAGCACCCTTCAGCCATTTCCATGGCATCCAGGCACTCCTCATTCATTTTTATTTATCGGTTTTAGAAAATCAATGCATCCAGCGCGTATTGTCCGCCACCCGTCAGGGCCAGCGCTACACCAATCACCAGAATCGCGAGATTATATTCGAATCCGTTCTGTGTGGACCAGTATCCGTTCGCACCATGGACTTTCACAATCGCAATGACCATCGTCAATGCAATCAGAATGCCACCTACCGGTGTAAGCAGACCCAGGGCCAGCAGCAATCCGCCCCCGAATTCCGCGAGTCCAGCCAGTAACGCCACCAATGCACCGGGCTTCATGCCCATCGACTCAAACCAGCCACCTGTACCCTTGATCCCGTAACCTCCGAACCAACCAAACAGCTTTTGAGCCCCGTGCGCCATGAACGACAATCCAATCACCAAACGAATCAACAACAACCCTACATCCAACATCATTTTCTTTTTCCTCCATTCGATATATACAAAATAGTATTCTTAGATTAAAGATATTATGCACATTTTTTCTTCATGATTCTCTGTGACGCAAACCCCTTCAACTGGTTTACATTTTATCTCATGAATGATAACTTATCCGAAACGTTTGCCCGAATGAAGTTTGTCATTTGCGTAACTCTTTAACTCATGTGTTGAGTATAAGTTACATACTTACTTTTTGTCAACAACTTAATTTAAATTACTTATTTGCTTAGGATGGATACCTACCTTTTCCCCCACTAAAAAGCCTGGGTACACCGCAAAATTTGCGATTTCCCCAGGCTCAGTCATGTTGTGTATGTTGTTAATACTGTTGTTAATGCCCTTACCCTACCCTAACCATTCACTTGCCAGATCACGCTGTCCTCGTCCTGACCATTCACCGGCCACCAGTGGAATCCGTCCTGCTCCAGCAGCTTATCTGTCGCTTCTGGTCCCCAAGTTCCAGCAGGGTACGTATGAAGCTCTCCTTGATTCTGCCCCCAGGCTGCTGCGATCCGATCCACAAAAGACCAGGCTGTTGCCACTTCATCCCAACGGGTGAAGTACGTAGAATCCCCTTCTGCTGCATCGTGCAGCAGACGTTCATACGCTTCAGGCGAGTTAATTCCAATCATGCAGCTCTGACAGAAATCCATTGCGAGTGGCTGAATCTCAGAATCCGAGCCTGGCTTCTTGGCATTGATTTTGATATATATGCCTTCCATCGGATTCACCCGAATGACCAGCAGATTCGGCTCCAATTTATACTTTTTCCCAAGGTATACGTTGTTTGGCATCGACTTGAACTCAACTACGATCTCGGTCGTTTTCACCGGAAGTCGCTTGCCTGTCCGAATGTAAAATGGAACACCCGCCCAGCGGAAATTATCCACGAATACACGTGCTGCAAAATAAGTTTCCGTATTCGACTCCGGATCAACCTTGTCTTCCTGGCGATACCCCGGAAGCTGCTTGCCACGGTACTCCCCTTCGGCATACTGCCCCCGCACAACGTTGTTGCTCACTTCCTCATCCGAGGTGAACGCCCGTAGAGAGCGTAATACCTTCACCTTCTCATCCCGAATGTCTTCCGGGAATAGGCGACTCGGCGGTTCCATCGCAATCATTGTCAGCATCTGGAGCATATGATTCTGCCCCATGTCACGCAGTGCACCGGAGTGATCATAATAACCGCCACGTTCTTCCACGCCTACGGTCTCACCAAGCGTAATCTGAACGTTGGCAATATGTTTGTTGTTCCAGAGCGGTTCAAAAAAAGCATTTCCGAAGCGGATCACTTCGATATTTTGCACCATTTCCTTGCCCAGATAATGATCAATCCTATAGATTTCCTCTTCACGGAATACCTCACGAATCTGCTCATTCAGATGTTCGGCCGATTGCAGATCATAACCAAATGGTTTTTCGATCACCAAACGGTTCCACCCCTGACTTTCCAACATACCGCCGTCCCGCAAACTGTACGAGACACTGCCAAACAGCTCAGGTGCCAGTGCCAGATAGAACAGCCTATTCCCCGGCGTGTTAAACTTTGATTCCAGATGCTCCGTCTGCGCACGTAGCTCTTTGAATCCTTCCACATTATTGATATCCAGTGCTTTGTATTCAAAATGATCGACAAAAGCGTTCCACTCATCAGGTTCCCCCGCTGGATAACGGCAGAACTCTTTAATGGATTCATAGATGTCTTCCCGGAATTCTTCTGGGGACCTCGGACGACGTGCTACGCCAATAACCGCAAAGTCTTCGGCAAGCTTGCCTTCACGGTAAAGACTGTAGATAGCCGGAAACAGCTTCCGGCGGGCCAAATCACCCGTTGCTCCAAAAATGAAAAATACTGCGCCTGGTGTCTGTACTTCATCTTGCAATTGTTTTTCAACCATGGGCTCCTCTTTCTTCCGGGAAGATAACCTTCACGCTCTCCCCGAGCTATGTAATGGTGTTATATATGCACGACATACAACTGTCAATTACCAGCAAGTTCCTTCTTGGATGTGATGCCATTTTAGCATATCAACTGAATGGATGCACTATTTCAAACTCATTTTTCTGATAAAGATTCTCAATATTGGGTCCTAATTCATGAAAAATTCATCCCTTAATATTCAATCGTAATCACCGGAAACCCCACTGTAATTCGATTGTCGACCTCGTCTCCAACCTGGTGAACTGCGAGTTGCATATTCAACATGTGCGAGCCACTCTTGATCGATAGGGGCAGCTCAGCCGCCTTATAAGAGACACTTGCAGTACCTGCATCTGTATAACGTTCGACGGAGGCGATATCCAACTTTGTGGACAGCTGTTCTTCGATCAGTTCCAGTTGCTGACTCGCATCATGTTCCGTAGCAGTAACTGCTGTACCTTGCACAGACATATTCCAGGTTGCCTTCATCCCTGAGTCTACAAGCAGTTGATCGACCTCTTCATGTAATGTCATTAATGCCTTCCGATCCGTGTGTGCATCCCCTGAGAGTTGTACGATGGCATAGTAACCATTGTCTCCTGTATCGACGACATTGACCAACATGCCTACACCTCCAGTAGCCGTATCGACTATCTCTTCACTACGGTAAACATCATGACCCGTCTGGCGTACCCGCACAGGTGGTTCAAGTCCCAAGTTACTTGCCAGTAACACGGCCTGCGCTTGTGCATCTCCCTTGCCTTCTCCTTGCCATTTAATAACTAGACGATCCACATTATCAATCACACTGTCAGCAGTATAGATTAACTGTTCCAGTTGGGCAGCTTTGGATTCGTTCTTCTCTGCGTATACCTGTGTCACACCAATAAGAATTATGATAGCTATTGCCAAGATACCTGCTGTCATCCATCGATTTAACATTTGAATCCCCCGCTTCATTCTTGCATTCTATGAATCTATCAACAGCATACCCCTTTCCCGCATTAGCTATACTTCTTCTGCACACAGCAAAAAAGCCCCACCCGCCACATCCATGGCAGATCGGAGCTTTCATTTATAATTTTCTATATAAATTGAACTACACAATATTTACACTCGCCACTCCGCTGACAGAACAACCTTCCGATCGCTGTTATCCCCCAATTTTTTTGATTCTTTTTATAAAGGGTAAATCCGGGGATAAAGGCGAAGTGCATGCTTCCGAAGTAGCTTTCCTTCAGAAAGCTTTTGCTTCGCTTCTTCTGGTTCTTTCTGTCCTCTCCGTTTTGTGTAAATCTTTAGTTCAATTTATATATATCATCTCTTATTTATAACTTCCGCACATTAATGCACGGTTCTTTGGCTTAATTATGTTATTGCATTTAGTTCTTGTTTTTACTCTGCAAGTCCATTTTTATAAGCATAGATCGCGGCCTGTGTACGGTCGTCTACGCCCAATTTTGCCAGTAAGTTTGTAACATGGAACTTGACCGTCTTGATACCAATGATCAGATCATCAGCGATGTCCTGATTCGATTTACCTTTGGCGAGCAACCGGAGCACATCCATTTCTCGGTCCGTTAATTCATCATGCAAAGGAGCTGCTGCCTGTGGCTGCCGGAAGCGATTCATCATTTTCGAAGCCACCTGTGACTCCAGAACGGATTGCCCGCGAGCTGCTGCGCGAATCGCATCTGCCACTTCATTGGCTCTTGATGTTTTCAACAGATAACTGAATGCGCCTGCTTCAATGACAGGATACATTTTTTCATCATCCAAGTAACTGGTCAATACAATGACTTTGCACTCTGGATACATTTTAAGTACCTGACGAGTAGCCTCAATACCATCCATTCCTTCCATAACCAGGTCCATCAGAACAACATCAGGCTTATATTCCTGTGCGAGCCGAATGCCTTCCTCTCCACTACCTGCTTCACCAACAACTTCAATTCCATCTTCGGTATCCAGTACCGCTGCAAGACCAATACGTACCATCTCATGATCATCCACGAGCAATACTTTGATCGACGTTTCCGTCTCCGTTTCGACTTCCGGTTCCATTGACATGTTCTTCCTCGCTTTCATCGTTCATCAAAGGTATCGTAATCTCAATCCGCGTTCCCTTACCAGGCGCTGTTACAAAATGTATGGCCCCGCCAATCTCCGTAACACGTTCACGCATGTTAGCCAGACCGTAAGAAGCTTGTTTATTCTCATCCAGATCAAAGCCTTGCCCATCATCACGAATCAATACCCGGATCGCATCAGTACGGCGCTGGATCCGTATCTCCATTTTTTCCGCTTTTGCATGCCGTAACGTATTGGACATAGCCTCCTGAACGATCCGGAACAGATGATTCTCGATGCCTTTGATCAGATCAATGTCTTCGTCCATTTCGAGCACAATGTCCATGGGTACTTTTGTTTTCAGTTCCATCACCAGATCACGCAGACCTTGTTCGAGATGTTTACCCTCCAGATAGACTGGACGCAGATGTAACAGTAACGCACGCATCTCGGACTGGGCTACCGAAGCCATCTCCTCAATCAAAGCCACCTGCCGCTGAGCACGTTCAAAATCCTTCTCCATCTTCCGTCCAACGGCCGTTGCTGTCATGGATATCGCAAACAATTGCTGCGATACCGCATCATGCAGTTCCCGTGCCAAACGTTGCCGCTCTTCCACAATAGCCGTAATTCTGGCTTGTTCAGCAAGCTGTGCATTATGAGTAGACAATCGCTGGAGCGTAGATATCTGATCTTCCCACTTTTTGCCGATTCGTCCGAGTTGCTCACTTAAACGGCCCACATCATCATCGCCCAGATCAGGTACAGTGCGTGATAGAGAGCCCTTCTCCCACAGTAGAAGTGTTTCCCGCAGCAGTTCGAGCCGGCGTTTAACCCGGTAACTCTGATAGAACCCAAAGACCGCACCGATTCCAATCAGAAGCAGCAATAAGGCCAGACCCGATTGAATCAGATGCCGCCAGCCTGTAAACGGAGCAAGATAACCATATGTATACAATACATACAAAATAACAGCTAGCACAATGAAAACCAGGAGGATCCCTTCACCCATACTTCGGGTTACCATGTCGGTATGTCGTTTTGTCTTCATCGGGGTCTCCTCCTTCTCTTCATCTATTTTACTACGGATTACTGATGTTTAGGTCGCCAACAATATAAGAAATGACAAATTTTGCTTTATGTTCACTGGATTCATACCCAGGCGTTCTCCATACTAATTTGTTCATCATGCCGCTATCTTGTTCTCCAAGAAGATTAATCCGGCCGAAAAGAACCGATGCTTCAATCTCCACACCATAATCTTCTGGTAGTGTAAGGCGAACATTACCCATAACTCCTTGCAGCAGCACAATTGTTTGTTTCTCCTCCGGAATCGAAAGAGATAGATCCGCGTTAACCTCACCTATGGCATGCCACAGACTCATACTACGTAACGTCCAGGATGATTGATCCCAGTAGTACCGAGCCATGAAATTCTGTTTCTTCATAACACCTTCGTCTAGATGAATCTTTTTGTTTTTCGAATAAAAGTAAGCTAAAGAAGCCAGTACAATCAAAAATACAATCATTAAATTATCCAGCAATAACAGTGCCGCACCAATGCCAAGATAACGATGACCTTTGCGGGTATCCCCATTGCGGACTTGAAGCATTCCAACCGTTAACAGAATCAGTGCGGCAGCGGTCAGGAAGTTAATATTGTCATTCAATAACATCATTGTGCCAATAATCATAATGACAACTGCAAGCCATTTACTCTTTTGATTCATCCCGCCGCACCTCCTCTGTAAGTTAATCTCTCTTTATTCAACGGAAAAGCCATATCAGGCAATGAAGTCCTGTATGGCTTAACTTTTGTTCTACCAACCGTACATTATACACGATTTATAGAATATCATATTGTCCACTAAGCGAACAGTTATTCTTTTGAAGTTCCGTTCGCTTCATTCTTGGAACCATTGCCCATTTTGTTTTTGAGGGCTTCTAATTGCTGATCCACTTTGAATTGTTTTTCCACATCTACAGGATTCGTATACGTGGATGATGTGTTGCGATAAGGTGCACGAGCTACGTCAGCTTCAGCTTCCAGCTGCATGATTTTCTCTTCCATGCGGTGGAATCCAAGTGATGCGCCGCCACTTTCGATCGAATGCAAGCTGTTGATGGAAGACATTTGTTTTTTAGCTTTTGCCATTTGTGCACGGGATACAAGTTCATTACGTTTGTTACGCATTTTGTAGAACTCATCTTTCATATCATGCAACTGTTGCAACAGATCTTTTGCTTGTGCTTCGGACTGTGCATGCAGTTCGCTGTACTCCGTAATTTTTTGATCAAAGTAGATTTTCTCTTCCAACAATTTGCGTGCCACTTCTTCCTGACCGTTAGACAGAGCAGCTTCTGCTTGGGACTCACGTTGTACCGAAGTACGCTCCGCTTCATCCAAACGTTGTTTCATGCGGCGCTCATTTGCCATTTGTTTAGCAACAGTTACCTCTGCCTCATGAATCTCAGCCTCCATATCACGCAAGTACTGGTTCAACATTACAATTGGGTCCTCTACTTTATCCAACATATCATTTACCGATGCTTTCGTCATATCCTTAATCCGTTTAAATACTCCCATTTTACTTTTCTCCCTTCTCGTAACGAGATAATTTTTGGCGAAGCTCTTCAACTTCTTTTTTCAGTGCTTTTTTCTCGATATCTTTCATCATGGAATCAAGTTCACTTTCTTGCGGTGCTCCTGCTCCGTAGGCGTTGTTGTCATAAGAACGGGGACCAGATTGAGGTCTGCCGTTGAATCCAGGGCCGGGACCGAAGTTACCAGGACCTTGTTGGTTGTGATTATTTTGAAAAGGACCTCTTGGTGGCTGATGATCATAGTTGTCGTATCCTCTGCCAGGACCAGGGCCTTGGCCCGGACCATAGCCATATGGATCATAAGGCGGATACGGTTCTTTTGGTACCACCAGTGCTGCAATAAAGTATATTAACAACGACGTGCCGCCAGTTACGAAGATACTGATAACAAAGATGATACGCAACAGGGTGGAATCCATTCCGATGGTTTCGGAAATTCCGCCGCACAAGCCGGTTAACATCCGGTCACGCGTTGAGCGGTATAATTTGCTCATGTGCTTGCTCCTTTCGTTTACTTGTATCCTCTTACGTTGGAATCATAAGCATATGGATCAACGTGATTGGATTCCTTTGGTACCACCAACGCAGCGATGAAGTAGATCAACAATGATGTACCTCCCGTAGCGAAAATACTGATGAAGAAAATGATACGTAGCAGCGTAGTACTCAATCCGAGATTTTCAGAAATGCCGCCGATCAAACCTGTTAGCCTTCGATTACGCGCCGAGCGGTATAATTTATTCATTGTGACTACTCCTTTCTGTCATTGTTCAATTTCTGTCTTAAGCGTTCCAGTTCCTTATCCAGCGTAGAGGATGACATGCTGCCAGTCACTCCTGAACCATCTTGATTCATCCGCCGGATATCGCGGAGACTTTGTGCTTCATATTCGAGATCAGAGACTTGATCATCCAGTCGGTTAAACATACGGGGTACATTCTGACCGTTGTGATTGCCTCTCTGGTTCATACGTTGCTGTAACTGAATCGTCTGCATACGAGCGTAGTAATATTGGCGTTTGCTGTATACATTCTGATATTCAACCTTCAGCTGGTCGATCTGTTCATCCAACTCCTGTAATGCCGCATAACTTTGTGCATACAATTCATTGTACTGTTCCATTTTTTCCTCGTGGAGGATTTTCTCCTGCAAGGCCAGCTTAGCGAGATGTTCTTCCCCTGCTTTCAGAGCCATGGAAGCCTGTTCTTCCCGTTTGTTCACCATACCTGCTGCCTGATCGGCTTGTTGTTTCATTTGTCTGGTATGGCTTGCATATTGATGACGAAGTTTCTCGGCTTCACCGATGTCTTGGCGGGTCGAGACCAGGAACTGATCAATCAGTTTGACTGGGTCCTGACTTTGCTCCAAATGTTCGTTCAGATTAGCTACGGTAATATCCCGCATTCGACGAAATACACTCATTATGTTCTGTCCCTCCTTTTCATAATCGTGAAAGCTTAGTACCGACCACGACGACTGCGGTTATTGCTTAGCATTGAGATACCAAAGATGATTAACCCGATCGCGATGATCGGTCCGATCAACCATGCCAGTTTACCCATCAGTGAGATGATACCGATGATAAGAACAATCCAGCCAAGCATCACATTCCCTCGTTTAACTCCGTAGTATCCCAGTGCAATCATCAGGACCGGAATCAGATAACCCATTAAGTGTCCAAGAAGTGGAGTTAACTTTCCGAAGAGTAGTAGTGCACCCAGCGCAATCAATACAATCGCCCATCCATTTCCCTTATTCAATCTCATAATTGTTGTTCACCGCCCTTTCCATTCGTTCCTTTTAATGTGTTGAGTCATTTGTTCGTTTGTTTCTTGTTTTTTGTTTCTGTGTTTCTTGTTTAACCTTATGTCCTTATTCTAGGGGATTCCGCGACTTTTCAAAACAGACCGTGGACGGTTTTTCATCCTAGACTCAGGTCGGGGATCTAGTTGGACCTTTGACTGTCCCTATATAAGACCAACGTTCCACCTAAGCTGAATAGCACTCCAAGATACCTTCTATTACCCGTATACAGGCTCTACTTCACCCGATATCACCAGGTAGAGAGAATGATGTCCATGTCTCTATTTACGTTCACACTGCAATTTCGTTTCTCATGATTCCGTATTGGATAGTCATTCCAAGCCGTTTCTCTAACCTTTTCTGCAAAATCATCTATCAGCAATCCCTTATCTCTACTTCTATACTCTCTTATGAAATTACTTTTTTATCCAAATAAACAAAATTTAGATTGTTCTATATGTAAGCGTTTACTAAAATAGAAAGTGTTACTATTTCTAATGTCAGGGGTGGAACTGAAACTGTGCGACCAACCAGCTATCTCCATAAAATGATCATCTTCGGAATCCTGTTAAGCACCCTGCCCATTTTGTTAACGGGAATTGCCGCATTTATCTATTCATCAAACCAAACAGAGCTGCATCGTACGCTGGCCAACAGACAGTTGCTGGAACAAATGCAATCCAACGTTGAGCACAAACTCGCTACAGTTAGTTATATGCTTGATCAGGCCGTTCGCTCTCCAGTAACCCTTCGTTCCCTGTCTGCTTCTTCTTCACTAGAAGGGAAAGGACCTTTGCTTGCCGACAAGCTACAGAGCGAATTTCAGAATATGAGGTCATGGGAACCTTTGCTGGATATTACTCTGGTGAATCAATCTCAGAATTGGCTTATTGATCATGCCGGATTATATCGTAATACGGATTTTCCACTGGCTCTTCCCATGAAGGAATTGATATCGGATACGTTAACTTCTGGATGGCAGCTCTCCCCTTCATCGGTGTTCAGCAATGATGAGCGTTCACCCGGTACAGGTTGTATTTATCATATTGCCCTTGCGAGATCTATTCCGAATCTGAATACGTCTTCCGATGCTGCCCTGATTGCAGGAATCCCTGCATGCTCTTTGCAAAATACAATAGGAGAAGTCTCCTTAGGCAATGCTGCCTCAGGACTGATCATTTTGAATCGGGAACAACGTATCTTGGTCCATCCCGATCCTGTATACATTGGACAACCGTTGTCTGCCATTGGATTACAGGATCGGGATACGGAAGCCAACATAACCAAACTATCACCCATCACATTTTCAACAGGCTTTGAAAAACGGGAAGTTAAGATCGCCGATACACATTATTCTCTGACGTATAGCCCTTCTACCTTAAAAGGATGGACTTATGTTCTAATCTCACCTACCAATATTCTGACACAAGAATATATCGATATCGGATTGCACACCTTGTATATCAGTATCTTCTTACTTCTAATTTCATTATTACTCGCCTGGCTCGGCTCCAAGCGAATGCATGTCCCGATTCGTAAACTTTTAACCCAACTTGGTGACAACCATCTGTCCAAAGAAGGAAACACGGTAGCTCAGCAATCACCACCATTTTCTGATGAGTTCGAACAGATCAGAGCAGGTGTCTCACAATTATCTGCCTCTCACTCCCAATTAGAGAACACACTTAATGTGCATCTATTGCAGATTCGCAATCATTTTATGATGAATCTGTTCCAGGGTAAGATCCCTGTTCATACTCTTCATGACGCCCTGAATGAATATGGCTACACGCATCAGGTTCGGGAATGGCAACAAATTGCTGTTATTACACTACAGGCCGATCTTGTTAATCATACAAAATATAGAGCTAGTGATCGTGATCTCTTATTATTCGCTATTCAAAATATATTGGAGGAAACGGTTGTGCATAACCAACAATTGCTTCCCATTGTGCTGGAACATACAGTAGTCACGGTGATTGGCACCGTGGAACAGGATCAGTTTATTTTTTCACAGCAGCTATATGTATTAACAGACCAGTTACAACAACAGATGGATAAGATTCTGGCTCTTCAAGTCAGTATAGGATTCAGCCAGTCGCACAGCTCTCTACATCACATCCCTCAAGCTTACACAGAAGCCTTGGAAGCACTGAGGCATCGGATGAAGCTGGGAACAGGCATTATTTTTCAATATGAGAACATAGATCATCACACTCCCACTTGGTCCATGACCTACCCGGAATCATTGGAATATTCGTTGATCCAAGCTATTCAAAATGCGGACGAAGTCCAGGCCTCTGCTCTTCTGAAACAACTGCTTGAAGTGATCTTTGGTATGGAGGTTACACCGGAGGAGTATGAGGTGGCTCTTACGAGGCTACTCACGCATATTTTGCAAATGACTCAGGAATCCGGCATACGACTCGGACAGATCTCCAAAGGTCGTGGTTCGATGTTTCATGAACTTCATGGTTTGCAGTACGCTGCTGAAGTTGAGGATTGGTTTAACCATCAAGTCATCTTGCCCGTCATCCAGGTTTTTAAAGCAAGACAGTATGCCCAGTATCAGCATATATCTGAGAAAATGATTGCCATGATTCATCAAGATTATGATAAGGATCTGACGCTTGAGGAATGTGCTATGAAACTTCACTACAATGCAAACTACTTAAGTAGTGTTTTCCGCAAAGAGACAGGCTGTGCATTTAGTGAATATCTGACCAAGTACCGATTTAATATCGCTAAAAAATGGCTGGACGAAAGTGATCTAACCGTTAAAGATATCGCAGCACGACTTCGGTACAACAATCCGCAAAACTTTATCCGATCATTCCGTAAATGGGAAGGAATCACCCCCGGCCAGTATCGGGAGCGTAAGCAGAAAGCAGAAGTGTCGAACATCTCTAAATAAACGAGGGTCTGGTTCAAAGCGGTCGATGAATTAGTGGCTTCAAAAAAGAGGGAGCACATAACCTGCTCCCTTCACTTACAACTTTACTTCTGCAATTTTAACTTCTATGTTTCAACCGTTCATCTTTTGGCACAGCGTTGTGATGCTTCCTAGTGTCATCTTAGACGTTAGACTACATTGTCTCAGTCTCAATTCCTGATTATCAGTACACGTGCCACGCTTATGCGATTTATCGCTTATCCTTAGTGCGAACTGTTTTCATATTGGGCTGTTCAAGTTGAATTAGAATCTTACCAAATCTTCCTCCACGTGAGAAGGTCACCGTACTATCCTTGTACGTATCCAGAATGTACTCTTCAGCCAGTCTGAGAGAATCTTCATCCGATGGTAACTCATACGTATTAAGCCATTCTGGCAGCTTCTCGATAATCTCTTCCACCGGTACTTCAAATGAGTTAACTTCTCTCGTAATGATCATCGTATAAGAATAGCCCTTCAAATACAGCAACTGTTGGATATACCCCATATCACCGACCTGGTGTGAAGAAGTTACACCCAGTACATCCTTAAGTTCATCCATTAGTGTGTGTTCCTTATGTCCCGCCATAGTACTTATATACACATACTTCCGGGCACAATTGATCGCCTGCTCAATCGTTTCCCAATCCGACATCGCCGGACACATGGATGCAAATGCAAAGTCATATTTCTTCTCCCAGCCTTTATCCTTAATGGAGATTTCTTCATATCGTTCGTTTACGATTTCGATTTTGGATTCCAGAGCTGGAGGTATCGTCTCTTTCATAAGGGAGACAAGCAACTCAGAAGGCTCAACTGCGGTCACACTTGCCCCCTTTTCCGCAAAAGGAATGGTAAATATGCCTGAGGCTGCTCCAATGTCCAAAATGGATAACCCTGCTAATTCCACACCCTGGTTTTCAATCCAGCCCATAATGCGTTCAGAACGCTGCTTTCCTTCTTCAGTGAACGACTGTGCATGATAATCCCTGGCCCATCGCTCAAAAGCTTCTTCTATATTAAAGGGGGCGCTTTTCTTCTTATATTTTGAACTTCTCGGACGATTCTTCCATGCCTCTTCCCATACAGAAAGATCAAATAACAGATCGGTATCCGATACATTTTTTCCATTAGTCACTCTACTTCACTCCTTCATATTAAAGACTTTACTTATCTACAATATACTCAATATAATCATACGTCAATCTTTATTAACGTCCATCTTCTCTTACTCTAGATTTTCTTACTGCACATAAATCGTTTCATATAAAATAAAAATAGCCCTACACATTGCATAAGCAACATGTAGGGCTATTCAATATACCGGCGAGAGGACTCGAACCTCCACGGTTTCCCACTCGATTTTGAGTCGAGCGCGTCTGCCATTCCGCCACGCCGGCATATGCTGGAGGCGCCACCCAGATTCGAACTGGGGATAAAGCTTTTGCAGAGCTGTGCCTTACCACTTGGCTATGGCGCCATATTTTGGAGCGGACGACGGGAATCGAACCCGCGACCCTCGCCTTGGCAAGGCGATGCTCTACCGCTGAGCCACGTCCGCATAATGGCTGGGGATATAGGATTTGAACCTATGCATGACGGAGTCAAAGTCCGTTGCCTTACCGCTTGGCTAATCCCCAATAAAAAATAAAAAAACAAAGGGGCGATCGAGGGGAATTGAACCCCCGAATGCCGGATCCACAAACCGGTGCGTTAACCACTTCGCCACGACCGCCATAAAAGGTTAATTTCTAAAAAGTTAATTGGCAGGGGCAGCAGGAATTGAACCCACACCAACGGTTTTGGAGACCGTTGTTCTACCTTTAAACTATGCCCCTAAAAACTGGTGGAGGATGATGGATTCGAACCACCGAACCCGTACGGGAGCAGATTTACAGTCTGATGCGTTTGGCCACTTCGCTAATCCTCCAGGATTACATGGTGCCGGCGAGAGGACTTGAACCCCCAACCTACTGATTACAAGTCAGTTGCTCTACCAGTTGAGCTACACCGGCTTATTAAATTATTTTAAAATGGTGGCTCGGGACGGAATCGAACCGCCGACACGAGGATTTTCAGTCCTCTGCTCTACCGACTGAGCTACCGAGCCATAATAAAGTCTAATCTTAATTCCTTACACTTTATATAGGGCATCAGTGCCATACAGCAGATGTAGTGAACAGTTTGCCTCATGTAAAGATTAAATGGCGGAACCGACGGGATTCGAACCCGCGATCTCCTGCGTGACAGGCAGGCATGTTAGGCCAACTACACCACGGTTCCAGATCACTTTCTCAAAGGAAAGTATAATTGCGGGGGCAGGATTTGAACCTGCGGCCTTCGGGTTATGAGCCCGACGAGCTACCGGGCTGCTCCACCCCGCGTCGTTATAAAGTTTATATGGTGGAGGCTGAGGGGATCGAACCCCCGACCCTCTGCTTGTAAGGCAGATGCTCTCCCAGCTGAGCTAAGCCTCCGAACAACACATTTATGATCATACCATAATCTTGTTGTAAAAATCAACTTCTTTTTTGAAGTTATTATGACCCGTAGGGGATTCGAACCCCTGTTACCTCCGTGAAAGGGAGGTGTCTTAACCCCTTGACCAACGGGCCTTAATATTATGGCGGAGAGAGAGGGATTCGAACCCTCGAGACGCTTGTGACGCCTACACGATTTCCAATCGTGCTCCTTCGGCCAGCTCGGACACCTCTCCATATGGCTCCCCGAACAGGGCTCGAACCTGTGACAACTCGATTAACAGTCGAGTGCTCTACCAACTGAGCTATCAGGGAATATGCTTCAGAGATCGTTCTCTGAAAACTAGATTCGAAACGAAACACGCGAATTACAACTTGCTATTGGATAAGCCCTCGACCGATTAGTACTGGTCAGCTCCATGCATTGCTGCACTTCCACCCCCAGCCTATCTACCTCGTCGTCTTCAAGGGGTCTTACATACTGGGAAATCTCATCTTGAGGGGGGCTTCACGCTTAGATGCTTTCAGCGTTTATCCCGTCCGTACATAGCTACCCAGCGGTGCTCCTGGCGGAACAACTGGTACACCAGCGGTACGTCCATCCCGGTCCTCTCGTACTAAGGACAGCTCCTCTCAAATTTCCTACGCCCACGACAGATAGGGACCGAACTGTCTCACGACGTTCTGAACCCAGCTCGCGTACCGCTTTAATGGGCGAACAGCCCAACCCTTGGGACCTACTTCAGCCCCAGGATGCGATGAGCCGACATCGAGGTGCCAAACCTCCCCGTCGATGTGGACTCTTGGGGGAGATAAGCCTGTTATCCCCAGGGTAGCTTTTATCCGTTGAGCGATGGCCCTTCCATGCGGTACCACCGGATCACTAAGCCCGACTTTCGTCCCTGCTCGACTTGTAGGTCTCGCAGTCAAGCTCCCTTATGCCTTTGCACTCTTCGAATGATTTCCAACCATTCTGAGGGAACCTTTGGGCGCCTCCGTTACTCTTTAGGAGGCGACCGCCCCAGTCAAACTGCCCACCTGACACTGTCCCCGCACCGGATTACGGTACCAGGTTAGAACCTAGATACGATCAGGGTGGTATCCCAACGTTGCCTCCATGCAAGCTGGCGCTCACACTTCAAAGGCTCCCACCTATCCTGTACAGATCGTACCCAAATTCAATATCAAGCTGCAGTAAAGCTCCATGGGGTCTTTCCGTCTTGTCGCGGGTAACCTGCATCTTCACAGGTATTAAAATTTCACCGGATCTCTCGTTGAGACAGCGCCCAAGTCGTTACGCCATTCGTGCGGGTCAGAATTTACCTGACAAGGAATTTCGCTACCTTAGGACCGTTATAGTTACGGCCGCCGTTTACTGGGGCTTCGGTTCACAGCTTCGGATTGCTCCTAACCACTCCCCTTAACCTTCCAGCACCGGGCAGGCGTCAGCCCGTATACTTCGCCTTACGGCTTCGCACAGACCTGTGTTTTTGCTAAACAGTCGCTTGGGCCTTTTCACTGCGGCCCCCTCGTGCTATTCACACTACCGGGGCACCCCTTCTCCCGAAGTTACGGGGTCATTTTGCCGAGTTCCTTAACGAGAGTTCTTCCGCGCGCCTTAGAATACTCTTCTCGCCTACCTGTGTCGGTTTGCGGTACGGGCACCATCACCTGGCTAGAGGCTTTTCTTGGCAGTGTGAGATCATGACCTTCGCTACTATAATTTTCGCTCCCCATCACAGCTCAGCCTTACAATGTGCGGATTTGCCTACACATCAGCCTTACTGCTTAGACGGACATCCATCAGTCCGCGTCACTACCCTACTGCGTCCCCCCATTGCTCATAACGGCTTACGGTGGTACAGGAATTTCGACCTGTTGTCCTTCGACTACGCCTTTCGGCCTCGCCTTAGGTCCCGACTTACCCTGAGCGGACGAGCCTTCCTCAGGAACCCTTAGGCTTTCGGCGGATCAGATTCTCACTGATCTTTTCGTTACTCATACCGGCATTCTCACTTGTATAATGTCCAGCGCTCCTTACGGTACACCTTCAACCCTTATACAACGCTCCCCTACCCCTGATGCAAAGCATCAAGCCATAGCTTCGGTGGTGTGTTTAGCCCCGTTACATTTTCGGCGCAGAGTCACTCGACCAGTGAGCTATTACGCACTCTTTCAATGGTGGCTGCTTCTAAGCCAACATCCTGGTTGTCTGTGCAACTCCACATCCTTTCCCACTTAACACACACTTGGGGACCTTAGCTGATGGTCTGGGCTGTTTCCCTTTTGACAATGGATCTTAGCACTCACTGTCTGACTCCCGGAAGTAAGTCTATGGCATTCGGAGTTTGACTGAGCTTGGTAACCCTTGCGGGCCCCGCACCCAATCAGTGCTCTACCTCCACGACTCTGTTTTCCGAGGCTAGCCCTAAAGCTATTTCGGGGAGAACCAGCTATCTCCGAGTTCGATTGGAATTTCTCCGCTACCCCCACCTCATCCCCGCATTTTTCAACATGCGTGGGTTCGGGCCTCCAGTGCGTGTTACCGCACCTTCACCCTGGACAGGGGTAGATCACCCGGTTTCGGGTCTACGTCCACGTACTCATTCGCCCTATTCAGACTCGCTTTCGCTGCGGCTCCGGCTCTTCACCTTAACCTTGCACGGGAACGTAACTCGCCGGTTCATTCTACAAAAGGCACGCCATCACCCCTAAAACGGGCTCTGACTTTTTGTAAGCACACGGTTTCAGGTTCTATTTCACTCCCCTTCCGGGGTGCTTTTCACCTTTCCCTCACGGTACTGCTTCACTATCGGTCGCTAGGAAGTATTTAGCCTTGGCAGATGGTCCTGCCGGATTCATACGGGGTTTCACGTGCCCCGCACTACTCGGGATCCGTCTCGGAGGGAACCAACTTTCAACTACAGGGCTTTTACCTTCTTTGGCGGGCCTTTCCAGACCTCTTCGCTTAACCGGTTCCTTTGTAACTCCATGTGAGACGTCCCACAACCCCAAAGAGCAAGCTCTCTGGTTTGGGCTTCTCCGCGTTCGCTCGCCGCTACTGACGGAATCACTATTGTTTTCTCTTCCTCAGGGTACTTAGATGTTTCAGTTCCCCTGGTATGCCTCTGCATAACCTATGTATTCAGTTATGAGTAACTGGAAATTACCCCAGCTGGGTTTCCCCATTCGGACACCCCCGGATCAAAGCTTGCTTACAGCTCCCCGAGGCAGTTTCGTTGTTCGCCACGTCCTTCATCGGCTCCTAGCGCCTAGGCATCCTCCGTGTGCTCTTAGTAGCTTAACCATTTTGTTCCGGTTTCGGTCGCTCGCTTCCCTTGTTTTGCTTGCGCAAAGCCAAAAGTCGCTCTCACCCGATACCATCACAAAAGCAATTTGACTACCGTTTTTATTGAAACTTGTTTAACACAAGTTCAGCTAAAAAGGAATGTTCTAATTCGCGTTTGTTTCGTTTCGATATCTAGTTTTCAAAGAACAAGCTCCATGCAAAAGCAAGCTGTTTGAGAGTTTGAGCTCTCAAAACCGAACAACGAGTGAGTGTTTTGCAGCTAAGCTGCGTATTTGAATGTTTCCGTTGCAGGAAACGATTCTCCATAGAAAGGAGGTGATCCAGCCGCACCTTCCGATACGGCTACCTTGTTACGACTTCACCCCAATCATCTATCCCACCTTCGGCGGCTGGCTCCTTGCGGTTACCCCACCGACTTCGGGTGTTATAAACTCTCGTGGTGTGACGGGCGGTGTGTACAAGACCCGGGAACGTATTCACCGCGGCATGCTGATCCGCGATTACTAGCAATTCCGACTTCATGCAGGCGAGTTGCAGCCTGCAATCCGAACTGAGACCGGCTTTGTTGGGATTGGCTCCATCTCGCGATTTCGCAGCCCGTTGTACCGGCCATTGTAGTACGTGTGTAGCCCAGGTCATAAGGGGCATGATGATTTGACGTCATCCCCACCTTCCTCCGGTTTGTCACCGGCAGTCTATCTAGAGTGCCCATCCGAAATGCTGGCAACTAAATATAAGGGTTGCGCTCGTTGCGGGACTTAACCCAACATCTCACGACACGAGCTGACGACAACCATGCACCACCTGTCTTGAATGTTCCGAAGAAAAGGTACATCTCTGCACCGGTCATTCAGATGTCAAGACCTGGTAAGGTTCTTCGCGTTGCTTCGAATTAAACCACATACTCCACTGCTTGTGCGGGTCCCCGTCAATTCCTTTGAGTTTCAGTCTTGCGACCGTACTCCCCAGGCGGAGTGCTTAATGTGTTAACTTCGGCACCAAGGGTATCGAAACCCCTAACACCTAGCACTCATCGTTTACGGCGTGGACTACCAGGGTATCTAATCCTGTTTGCTCCCCACGCTTTCGCGCCTCAGCGTCAGTTACAGCCCAGAGAGTCGCCTTCGCCACTGGTGTTCCTCCACATATCTACGCATTTCACCGCTACACGTGGAATTCCACTCTCCTCTTCTGCACTCAAGTCACCCAGTTTCCAGTGCGATCCGGGGTTGAGCCCCGGGATTAAACACCAGACTTAAATGACCGCCTGCGCGCGCTTTACGCCCAATAATTCCGGACAACGCTTGCCCCCTACGTATTACCGCGGCTGCTGGCACGTAGTTAGCCGGGGCTTTCTTCTCAGGTACCGTCACCTTGAGAGCAGTTACTCTCCCAAGCGTTCTTCCCTGGCAACAGAGCTTTACGATCCGAAAACCTTCATCACTCACGCGGCATTGCTCCGTCAGGCTTTCGCCCATTGCGGAAGATTCCCTACTGCTGCCTCCCGTAGGAGTCTGGGCCGTGTCTCAGTCCCAGTGTGGCCGATCACCCTCTCAGGTCGGCTACGCATCGTCGCCTTGGTGAGCCGTTACCTCACCAACTAGCTAATGCGCCGCAGGCCCATCCCCAAGTGACAGATTGCTCCGTCTTTCCAGTTCTCTTCAGGCGAAGAAAACAATTATTCGGTATTAGCTACCGTTTCCGGTAGTTGTCCCAAACTTGAGGGCAGGTTGCCTACGTGTTACTCACCCGTCCGCCGCTAACCATCAGAGAAGCAAGCTTCTCTTCAAGTCCGCTCGACTTGCATGTATTAGGCATGCCGCCAGCGTTCGTCCTGAGCCAGGATCAAACTCTCCAATAAAGTATTGAAAAGAGCGATATGCTCATTTTGAATCTGACGAGATTAAAAATCTCATTTGTGCTCCAGTCGATTCAAGCCAAGGCTTGTCTCCAACTTTCGCGTTCATTCTGCAAGCAGAATGTTTACTCACTCGTTGTTCAGTTTTCAAAGATCAAACACGATTTGTTTTACTTCTTTTTTCGTCTTAACCAAGTTTCGGCGGCGACTTAAATAATGTAACACATTTCGTTTGTTTTCGTCAAGAACTTTTTTTAATTTCTTTTTTTGAAGCTTTAGTTCTTCACTTTTCCTCTGAAAAATTTATCGTTTGTTGGCGATAATCTCGTTTGAGGAACGAAATATAATGTATCATATATCGTGAATGAGAGTCAACATCTTTTTATAAATTATTAAACAAACAAAAAAGGAAGGTTTCCCCTCCCTTATGTGATCAATATAATGTCAGGCCTCTGGAAAAGGTTATGCCTCAATCCAATACCGAATTTCCCGGCCCTCTCCTCCGATCGATGGCCATCCTGCCGATTCTTTTACTATAGAACGAAAGACCAGCTTACGTATAACCAAAGGCAGATCTTCTCGAACAAATCTTAACTGCGGATGATGAACAAGTTCATTCATGCTCCACGGCTCCTTGCGACTTCTTAACACACGCAGCAGCAGTTCTGAGCATTCACTCATTTTGGACATTACGGAAAACTCACAGGCAAGCAGGACAAGCTCTACTCGCTGCTCCAGCGTTTCCGAGCTTACGGTAAGCTCTTGATATAGTTTCCATAAAGCGCGATCCAGATTCTGCACATGTGTCCAGACGGCATGATCCGGGTATATCCCCTGTTCAATCAATACAATTCTTGCCCAGTTCCCCAGAGCCTCTAATACATTGTAGTAGGCGTCTACAACATGACCTTCCTGAATATGACGTTTGGCCTCCACATACATTCTCAAGAAACTGGTGAATTCATGAAGCAGCTTCTGCTCACGCAATTCTGCCCCAAAGGTAGACAGTTCTTCTCGCAAATCACTTAAGGCGCTGTCCGCTTCCCAGATAATCTCACCTTCAATTAGACACTGGGTGAGATTACTATGATTCCCGGTTACTACACTACTCTTTAATTCATGACGGCTCGCATAGATCATCTGATAACGAAGATCACCATATCTGTAATGTCCCACTGCCGACTTCAATTGATCATCATTATGAACAACAAGTACTAATAATTCGAAATCTTGAATTAGGGAGCCGTGGAATCGCTCTCCCGGGTGGGAATAAGCGATAGCCCCAACTGCCCCTGTCTCTTCCGACTGTTCGGACAAAAAAGCAAGGTTCTTTAATTCCACGATTCCCTCCATACATTTCATGGCAGATAAGCGCCAAGTCAGTTATAATGTAATTCTACATCCAGACTGAAGTTTCCTTCTTTTCCAGGTCCAATACTACTCATACGATAGGAGCATTTTTCATGATTTTTAAATCAGCAAAAATTAATGCTTTTCGCACTTGGGGATTACTACTGACCATGCTAGGTATGGGCCTAATGATACTGGGAACAGCCGGGATTGTTTTCTGGGGACATGCAGGCAAGGTATTCGCAGCTGTAGGACTCGTCATCGGACTGATTGCCATGATGGCCAGTCTAGCCATTTATTTCTGGGCGGGTATGCTCTCCACCAGCGCAGTACAAGTCGACTGTCCGGAATGCGGGAAGTTAACCAAGATGCTTGGCAAAACGGATCGTTGTATGTTCTGTCATACCATCCTCACCCTGGACCCTAGTAAAGCCAACATGACCAGTCAACAACTGAAAGCGCCTTCTACACAAGCTCCCCCCACCGATGGTTAGCACAAAATGGTCTCCAACCGTTAAATGTCTTTTACCTTAATTTCATTGAAGAACAAAAAAAGGCCCGGTATGTTTACCGGACCTTTTTTGGACTTGGCTTATAAGTGAGCCCTTATTGCTGTTATCGATAGCTAAAATAAGAAGTTAAGTTATAAGTTCTACGACCAATAAAACGCTAGACTGAACGTATGATGGTATCCAATGAGAAAATTTGAACTTAGTGAAAATAAATTGGAGCAAGCAGACACTCTGAGTTCGAGTAAATTATTTTTGGTACCCGGCCTGCTTCAATACCTCCCATGCAGAAGCATTAGCAAAACTTCGATTCCATGCTGCTACTCCGCCCAGCTTCAGCGAAGCAATCAAATCCACACGCGCCTGAAGGGACACGGCATCTTCGATCCATATTTTCTTGGTAGCTCCGTCTTCCTTATATTCCACATAGTTCTGTCCACTTGCCTGATCCAGTTCAGGTTTGAGTTTCTTCTCTTGAATCAGCTCCACAATGGCATTCATGCCCACCGCTTTGGAAGACACTTTAACCTCACCCTGATCATTCGTCTCTTCCGTCCATATCCGGGTATAGAGCGGAACCGCCATGATCAACTTGTTAGAAGGGACTTCATCCTCCTCAAGTATGCGTCTCATGGAAGCCTCGGTCCAAGGCAGAGATGCTACCGAACCTGCCTTGGGACTGGCCGCCCAATGTTCATCATAAGCCATCACAATAACATAGTCTGCAAAAGAACCTAACGCACGGCGATCCAGAAAGGCAGACCACATCTCACTGTTTGATTTTGGTGTTACATCGATTGATAACATCAATCCATGTATACGAGCCATCGCCTTGATCTCGCGCACAAACTGCGTAATATTCGGCCCGTCATCGGTATACACGTTCTCAAAATCGATGTTGATACCATCCAGTTGATACGTCTGTGCATACTCTAACATTTGCTCAATAATTTGAGTGCGTGTCTCGTAAGAAGCTACAGCTTCTTTTGTAACGTCCGGATCAAAGCTGTTATCCATGAGTCCCCATACTTCCATACCCGAACGGTGAGCCCAGTTCACATAAGCTTGGTTTCCCTTGCTTTTCACAGTGCCCTGTCCATCCGTAATATGAAACCATGTGGGGCTGACCACATTCACACCTGGCATTTTACCGATAGAGCCCACATCAGGCTGACGATTGTACACGGCTTCCCAAACCAGATTTACCGGTTTATTCTGCCACTTCTTCTCTGCTGCAGTCAGCGTATACTTGGGCAAGTCCACCTTCTTTTTCTCGGTGAGGACAATATAATCATTATCTACATATCCGGCATATCCATTATCGAGTTGAACAAAACTCTGTTTATCACCCGTCTGCCATACACGTACCCGTGCATCCTTTTCCATGTCGGCAATGATTGGTGAGGATTCTCCACCACGTTTATATAACGGCACCGTTTTGTCGGCTTTGGATGATAACGTATCAATCTCTGCATACTGTATCATGTCTCCACCACGCATCAGCAGCACAGCACCTGTTACTGAATCTTCCTGTACGGTTATGCCATATACTTCTTTCAAAGGTTTGAGCGGAATATAGGCTTCTCCGTCCTTAACCTCAGGCTTAACTGTCATAGGATAATCTTTGTGATTAAGTTCTGCTTGTGTGCTTCCATCTTTCATATGAAGGACTCGCTGAGGAGACGCAATAATGATATCTCCCGATTCTGATTCATAACGTATGCCTGCATCAATCGCTTCTTGCAGCACATCTACAGGCAACTTGAGTTGATCTCCTGTACCCAGAGCGTCTCCATCCATCAGTTGGCCATCTACAAAAATAGGCTGGCTTCTTCCTACCCAGTCGGGGTCTTCATGGGTCTGGTTCAACCATACATTTGTTATAAGCCAGTAAGCCCCCCCGGCGATCAGACAAGCCCCGAGAAAACCAGGCCAAAATGAACGTCGCTTCTGACGTGTATATCTGCTTTTTCTACCCAAACGTCTACCTCCGTTAATTATGCTGATCATAAGGATGTGCGCATAAGTTGTTATAAAAATGAGCATTTTGCATAAATGCTAAAAAAAAACGTGTAGAATCCATACTGAATTCTGCACGTTAATATTGTAATTCAACTCTCTTAATCCCTGCAACTTTTGCAAACACCATATACTTCCAATCGGTGACCGTGTACTTCGAATCCTGTACTAGACTCCGCCTGAAGCTCTACACTTTTGAGTGAAGGATAGCTGAAGTCTTCAATCTTGCCGCATTGATCACAGATAACATGATAATGATCCGTCACATTGGCATCGAAGCGACTTGAATTATCTCCGTATGTCAATTCCCGGACCATGCCAGCTTCCAGAAACATCTTCAAATTATTATATACCGTTGCCACGCTCATACTGGGAAATTGGGGTTCAAGGGCTCGGTAAATTTCATCGGCTGTCGGATGCCCCATGGATTCCATCAGATAGTTCAATATGGCATGACGCTGGGGTGTAATACGGACACCGGTCGTTTTCAGATGCTCCAACGCATGTTGGACACGTGTTGCCATAAAACCCACCGCCTTACCTTTCATTCTCTGGTGAAGAGTAAGTTACTGTCTCCTCGCTCAGAGTTGATTCCCGGCCATTAAGAACGACAATCCATCTTTCATGCCGTGTAATCTTGCCAGTGTACATTTATTGTACGGCGATTACAAGTTTATTGTCAACGCGGCAGTCAAGGAACCTCTGTAGAATCCTACTGGGAATTTGGTCCGTCCTCGGTAGTCTGTTCCAGATTCTCAGCCGTATCTTCAGAATCAGGTGTAACTGTTTCAGGCGTAGACACAGCCGGGTTGCTCTGAATAGTGAGATCACTGTTGCCTTCAATTTTCACCCTGTACTCGCCCTCACCGAGCTGGCCTTCTATGGTTTTATTCTGTACTTTGAACGGCAGATCCGTACTTAGATCTCCATAACTGCTGGAACCCGCAAGACTGTAGTCTCCACGATCAGGAAGTAATACGTTAATGGCTCCCACCGCACTGTACACATCCCAGTCCCCTCCGACTTTGGTAGATACGATGTTAATACTGCCATTAAGTGATTGGGCTTTGATTCCCAGATTGGCTCCATCCAGCGTAATATTGCCGTTGCGTGTCTCTGCGATGAATTCACCAACGGAGTCCGCAATACTGATACTTCCCACTTGTGTAGCAAGATCTACATCGCCGGAAATACCGCGAGCCTTCATATCTCCACGGTTACTGTCCAGATCGACATTACCAATGGCGTTGGCTACAATGACATCCCCGTTCAACGTTTTCCCGGAGATATCTCCAACAGCATTGGTAATCCGGATACGTCCGTTACCCGTTTCAGCCAGTATGGTACTAATGGCTTCCGGACGGTTTAATAATATGGCTCCATTGGAAGTTCGAATATCCAGATTAAAACGACGATCATCCGGGATCGTAATGGTAAGATTCATCCGTGGCTGCGTTTTTTCATTGTCTCCATACGTCTTGCCTGTAGCTTTGATATAAATCACTTTTGTACCATCGGCCTCTACAAAAGAGGCTGCTGCAACGGCCTTTGCCTGTACTTCCGTCGTCTGATCTACCCAGATCACCGTCCGTACTTCAATCTCATCCGTATCTCCGCGTTGTACCGAGATATCTCCGTTAACACCTTCGACCACCAGATCTGACGTATCCATGCGAACAGGTACACGAATCGTGCCCTTATCCTCCATATATCCTGCCGCTTGACTATAGTCCATGGATGCCGCTCCGAGATTTAGACTCACTCTATTCCATAAGTGCATGTAGTGATCCTGCTCGGTGACGATAAATACGGAAGCTGCCAAAATCAGTGAGGTTAGAATGCCTTTGGCATCGGGTCTGAAACGTACTTTGATTTGCTCGTCAGGATTGCTCGGGTTATCCGATTGCACCTTGTTTCTTCTGCGTGTCCACAGGAACAGCACAATATATTCAACACCTAAAACAACGAGCAAAAATGGCCACCAGTCCACCATCTCATATACGTAGTCAGTTCCCCACCGTTTATCCAAAATCAACAGCACACCGACCGCTATGATTAAGGCGGCAGCCGTATAGCGGCCAACCCGGACTTTACGGTTCATCACGTTCCCTCCTTGTGTCGTTTCCACTACATTTTTTTCTTGTTCAACATCACCCAGAACTCACGACCAAACAGAAGCAAACCGCCTACGATCATGAGAACCGCAAATGAATATCCGCCGTACATGGCGAGAAGCTCTTGAAACCAACGTGGTTTGCGGAAAAACAGTACCATCAAAGACCCTCCCACAATGAGAAGTAATCCAAACGATATGCCTCTCTCCCAGACCATCATTGCATCTCGTGTAGAACGTTCATTGGTTATCGGCTTGTCCGAAGTTGCCTGGGTTACGGCTCTACGTCTGCGCATCATGACCCAATCTGCAGATTGCAACACATCATATACATTGTAAAAGTAAATAACCGGAATACACAAAGCCAGCAAGATGAGCAATGGCACATTGATCTGTATACCAATGGATGAGAAGTACAACACTGCTGACAGATCAAGCAAAACAAGCAGCATAAAGGTCAAACCTCTCATGTACAATCTCAGATAAATATGACCCAGACCAGGAATAATGGCACTCAGTAATCCAGCAATAAACTTGTGAGTCCGATTCCTGACCGGTTTGGCCTGGACTGAACGGGTCTTTTTGTTCAATTGACGTCTCCGTTTCATAACATACTCCTCTCTTCTGATCTGACCTTCCGCTCTTCATGCATTTGGTTAGATAGTACCCTAAAGAGCAAGGAGAGTAACTGGAAGAAATATGGATATGACCAAAAACCCTCCGGCACTACTGGCCTGGGGAGGGTTGTAATTCATTTATTCGATCGACACCTTGGTAACGTGTTCCCATTGTCTTAACTTGGATACCAAGCCAACCGTTTGGAAATCATGCGGTACCTGAACATGTAATACAATCTCAATTTTACGTTCTACCGACACCATCTCTGCATAAGCCAAGTCTTGTTCATTCACGGTAATTTTACGAATTTTGATCTTCTCCTGCTCCATACATGAAGACAGTTGTTCGAGAAAACCGGGTTCTGACAAGGTATGAAGTGTAACAACATGCAGTTTGTTCCCTCGTAAATACCTCAGCTCTAATTTGTTAAAGACCCAGAGATTAAGCAATACCAGAACGGTGGATACAATAGAGGCAAAAAAGAATCCCGCACCTGCTGCGAGCCCAATGGCTGCAACAACCCAGATTGAAGCTGCTGTAGTCAGCCCGGTAATGGATTTTCCCGTGAAGAGAATTGTCCCTGCTCCCAGGAATCCGACACCAGTAATTACAGCAGTAGCCAGACGTGCTGGATCAATCCTTACATTTAATTCATTAGCAAAATCTTTAAAGCCATAAACAGACAACATCATAATCAGTGCAGAACCAAGACATACCAGGATATGGGTACGCAAACCGGCAGCATGATTGGACCGTTCCCGCTCCAGGCCTACGAGCCCTCCAAGCAGCATAGCCAGCAATAATCGTAATAAAATGTGCCACTCATCAATGAACCAGGGATCGCCCAAAGTCGGTATTCCTCCTCAAGTTGTTAATATTATTAAAGTTTATTCTTGTGAAAAGTCGTTAATTCCACTCCAGGTGCAATCTGTGTGACTTCCACAGGCGTAAAACCAAATTTGGTGTACAGATTCACTGCGGGTTGATTCAGCGTTCCTGTGGAGACGATATAACGCGGAAGATCCGCATGCTGTTCCAACACATATGTCATCAAAGATGCCGCAATCCCCTTGCGAAAGTGATCCGGGTGCACCATCATTCGTGTAATGGTCAGTGTATTCTCCTCTTCCTCCGCTATAGCGACAGCCCCGATAAGCTCTCCGTCATCATGGATACAACCATAAAAACTCTCTCCACAATCCCGAAGTGTCTCCATCGTATCCATCAAAGGAGGAATCTCCTGAAATCCGATGATTTCGGCTTCCAATCGATAGGCCACATGTTGTAGTCTCCATAACTGTCCCAACGTCTCCAGATCACTCAGTGACAATGGTTGAATGTTCATATCCGTTCCCCCGTCCGAAATACATTTGTATCTATCAATACCAAAAAGAGGCTGTCACAGGGACGAGCCTCTTTCTGTCCGGCCTCACCGGAAGGATTAGCGGTTCAGTACATCTGCAAGCAGTTGGTTGGCTAGAGCGGGATTCGCCTTGCCTTTACTTTCTTTCATAACCTGACCAACAAGGAAGCCAATGGCTTTTTGTTTACCAGCTTTATAGTCTTCCACAGATTGAGGATTATTCGCTACAACTTGCTCAACGATGGCAAGAATGGCGCCTTCATCACTAATCTGCACAAGACCCTTCTCTTCAACGATCTGCTGTGGAAGCTTGCCGCTCTCCAGCATTTCCTTGAATACCGTTTTGGCGATTTTGCTGTTGATTGTGCCCTTCTCAAGCAGGCCAATCATCTCACCCAAACCTTGACCTGTCAGTGGAACTTGAGTCACTTCAAGGTTGCTCGTATTCAGGTAACCCAGTAAGTCGCCCATGATCCAGTTGGATACGGACTTCGCATCCTGAGTGTATTTCAGACTATCTTCAAAAAGATCTGCCACAGCTTTGGAGGAGGTAATAACCTCTGCATCATAACTAGGCAATCCATAATCAGCCGTGTAACGCGCCTTGCGCTCGTCTGGAAGCTCAGGTATGGTAGCTCTGATCCGCTCTTTCCAGGCTTCGTCGATATGCAGCTTCACGAGATCAGGGTCTGGGAAATAACGGTAGTCATGCGCTTGTTCCTTGCCACGCATCGACAGTGTTTTCCCTTGAGCTTCGTCCCAGCGACGCGTCTCCTGAACCACTTCACCGCCATCATCCAGAATCTCAGCCTGACGATATTGTTCATATTCCAGACCACGCTGAACACCACGGAAGGAGTTCATGTTTTTCAGCTCGGCTCTCGTTCCCAGCTTCTCCTGTCCATGTGGACGCAAACTGATGTTGGCGTCACAACGAAGTGATCCTTCCTCCATCTTCACGTCCGACACATCACAGTACTGCATGATCGCACGCATTTTTTCAAGATACGCACGCGCCTCTTCCGGAGAAGAAATCTCAGGTTCGGATACAATCTCAACGAGTGGAGTACCGACACGGTTAAAGTCCACCAAAGAAGCGTATCCGCCATCAATATGTGTAAGCTTCCCTGCATCTTCCTCCAAGTGAAGACGCGTGATGCCGATTCGTTTCGTTTCACCATTTACTTCAATATCAATCCAGCCGTTCTCACCAATCGGTTGATCGAATTGCGAGATCTGGTAGGCCTTTGGTGAATCGGGGTAAAAGTAGTTTTTACGGTCAAACTTGCTGACATCAGCAATCGTACAATTCAGGGCCATCGCTGCCTTCATGGCGTAGTCTACCGCCTGACGATTCAATACAGGCAGTACACCCGGATGTCCGAGACAGACCGGGCAGGTATGCGTATTCGGCGGAGCTCCAAAAGCTGTGGAGCAGCCACAGAAAATTTTGGAGTTGGTATGCAACTCCACGTGGACTTCAAGTCCAACGACCGTTTCATATTTAGATGCGGACATTTCTATATTCCTCCGTTCCGGGCAGTCTACAGCTGCGGACGCTGCTTGTGGAATTCTGTATTTTGTTCAAACGCATGCGCTACACGCAATACGGTTGTTTCATCAAAGGCTTTACCGATAATCTGCAGGCCAACAGGCAATCCATCCGAGAATCCACATGGAATGCTAACAGCGGGTACACCAGCAAGGTTAACCGGAATAGTCAAAATATCGTTCAGATACATCGTAAGTGGATCATCCACCTGTGAACCCAGTTTGAACGCCGTAGTTGGCGCAGTTGGTCCGATAATCACATCATATTTGGCAAATACATTGTCGAAATCCTGTTTGATCAATGTACGTACCTTCTGTGCTTTCAGATAATAGGCATCATAGTACCCCGAGCTGAGTGCATACGTTCCGAGCATGATACGTCGTTTCACTTCGGGACCAAAGCCTTGACTGCGGGACTGATGATACAGATCCAGCAAGTTATCCGGATTGTCAGCACGTACGCCATAACGTACGCCATCAAATCGAGCCAGGTTTGAAGAAGCCTCTGAAGATGCCAGCAGGTAATACGTAGCCACCGCATATTCGGTATGCGGAAGGGATACTTCTTCCCATGTTGCCCCGAGCCCTTCAAGAACTTTCAATGCAGACAAAACTGTCTCTTTCACTTGTGGATCTACGCCTTCACCGATGTATTCTTTCGGAACGGCAATGCGAAGCCCTTTAACATCACCTGTCAGTCCACTCAAATAATCCGGGATCTCTACTTTTGCAGATGTCGAATCTTTGGCGTCATAACCAGCAATGGCCTGCAATACATAAGCAGAATCTTCAACATTTTTCGTCAAAGGACCAATCTGATCCAGGGATGATGCAAATGCAACCAATCCAAAGCGGGAAACAAGTCCGTACGTCGGCTTCAATCCAACAACACCGCAATACGAAGCAGGCTGTCTGATGGAGCCACCTGTATCTGATCCAAGCGTGAAGTATGCTTCTCCCGCAGCTACAGCTGCTGCCGAACCACCGCTGGAACCTCCTGGAACACGATCAAGTGCCCATGGATTACGTACAGGGGAGAAACTTGAATTCTCATTGGAGCCGCCCATGGCGAATTCGTCCATATTGAGTTTACCAATAGTTACGGTGTCCGCAGCTTTCAATTTCTCGACAACTGTCGCGTCATACACCGGGTCGAAATTACGAAGGAATTGGCTACCACACGTCGTGCGCAGTCCGTTCGTAACGATGTTATCCTTAATACCTACAGGCAGACCAAAAAGCAAACCTTTCTCCTCGCCGCTAACCAGACGGTCATCCAGTTGACGTGCACGAGCGCGTGCTTGTTCTTCATCCAGTGCCAAATATGCCTTAACTTTATCATCATGCGCGCCAATGTTCTGATACGCCTGATCCACCAAATCGCTGACCGACAGCTCTTTGGCATGCAGCTTGTTATGTAAATCAGGCAACGATTGTTCAAATAAACTCACAGTTTTTGTCCTCCTTCCGGTTATCCGTTATTCCATTACTGCAGGCACTTTAAACTGCCCGTCTTCTTCTTCCGGTGCATTGCGCATCACCTGTTCAATCGACAGGCTTTCTTTGGTCTCATCTTCACGCATAACATTGCTTACGTGCAGAACGTGAGTGGTGGGCTCGATGTCTTCTGTATCCAGCTCATTCAGCTTTTCTGCATATTTTAAAATCGCGTTCAGCTGACCTGTCAGGGTCTGTTCTTCTTCAGCAGTCAAGTTGAGCCGGGCCAGCTTGGCCACATGCTGAACGTCATTATTCGAAATACTCATTAGCGGATGCCTCCTTCATTCGTTCTGATTCCCGAAACGACCTGAAACGAATCGCTCGTTTAACGGGCTAAAGTCTCAAGATAACTTTTTTCATTATAGGTGAGATAGTTCGACAATTCAATGCAAATGACCTGACAGGCTTCCCGGAAGCTAAAATCAAACTTATAAAATAAAAAAGAGCCGGCATCAGCCGACTCTTAAAATTTCTAAATCCATGCACGCAGATTAACCTGCTTTATAAAATCCGCCTGTGACATAACATCGTTCGCGGTTTCCTCTTCCTCTTCCACAGCTTGAAAATCTCCGTTCATCAGATGATGAAACAGCTTCTCATTGTGTGTCGCAAGGGCGTAATCTATCAACGCTTCTCGCTCGACCCGCTCAGCTTCCTGCTTCAGCAGAACCTCTTCCAGATCGACGTCGCCGGATGGAACAAAAAAGTTCCGGTTCACCTGCGGCACTCGAAGCACGTAATCGAACGCATTGTCCGGATTCCGGTCATAAGCGATGATGAAACCATATTCCCCCACAGGAAGATTCTGCTCAAACGCATCCGCGACGATGACAACCTTCTCTCCTAATCGCAGCATCGTCTAACCTCCTGGTAGTCTATCATTAATATTTATTTGTATAGTCTACTAGAAAAGAATAACGATGTCTAGGAATACTAGAATTAAACAACATATTTGTGCAAAATCTTTTTTCCATTTTTAAAATGATGTTATTTCTGATTCCGTACACCTGGCTTGCGCTGTGATCGAATCACGACAAACCAATATATGATGAGCGGCGTGGGAAATCCTGTGATGCCCCATAATCCCCATAACCAAGGGAAACGTCCACGTCTGCGTGCGTCCTGAAAAATCCATGTGCCCTGAACCAGAAGAAAAATGCCAAGCAATGTAAGCCACAGTGGAGAAATCTCATCCAATGAATAATGCATTTTATTCATGATGAACCTCCTTCCGGCGCCGTCCGGCCCAGATTACAACCAAAATCACCGCAACAGCTGTACCAAGAGCCTGAATTCCCAGATATAGAGCTGGAGCAGATACGAAAAATAATGCACTAAAGGTAATCGCAAGCAATCCAACCAACCAAAAACATATCATCTCGATCCAATTGGCTCGACGTCTAATCTGTCTCCGTTCCCTGACTTGGGCTTCAAGTGCACCCAAAGAAGGAATACTTGTCGGCTCAAATGCATCATCCAGCACTTTCATGTGTTGCTGCAATCGTTCTACAACTTCTTGTTCTTGTGCATCATCTGATCTGCTCATCCTTATTCCAGCTCCTTTCTTAACTGACGGAGACCATAAGCTGTGCGTGACTTCACCGTTCCCGCAGGAATACCCAGCATTTCCCCGATCTCGTCATATCCGTATCCATAATAATGCTTCAGTAGCACTGCAACACGATGTTCGGGTGTCAGTCTTGTCATCGCATCCATAACATCTGTCCATTCTTCATTTCGAGTCTCAAGCTGCCAGCTTAATCGACGTACAGCCTGATCCCGGATGAGAGTAAGCCAGTTCTGTTCTCTCTTCTTACGTCTTGTCTTATCGATATAGATGCGAGTCGCAATGGTGATCATCCATGATGAAAAGGCAGACGTGCCATCATATCGATGGATATTTTCCATACAACGAATCATCGTATCCTGCACCGTCTCTTCTGCGAGGTTAGCGTCCATCGTCACTTTGACAAGATACTTATACACAAACGTGTAGTGACGTTGCAACAACGCTGCGAGTGCACTATCGTCTCCCGATACTGCTCTGCGTACCTCTTCAAGCTCAGCTACCTTTATCATGAAATCACCTGCTTCCCGTTCAATCTGGAGTTAATACGACAGGCTCTGCAAAAACGTTCAATGAAATCAAAAAAAAAATTAAACCCGACAATTTCCCGGGCAATCAGACTTGATTCCGGTAATCTTGCAGCTTGTCGAACCACGGTTGGTTGCGGGCTCCGTTTCTTAAAACACGGCTTGCCCATATATTCTGCTGAGACTTCACCACTTCATTGGTCACGCTAGGGTTATGTATTAAAGCTCGCTCAGTACCTGTTTCTCTTTTCCCACTTTCCAATATGCGACGGTTTTCTTCAATGATCGGATACTCGACACGCTGATTCAACGGAATAACTCTTGTTTTCTCCACTTTGATATTCCCCACTCTCATGATCTACTATTTCTTAAATTCATCGCTTTAAACAATCTGTACTTGCTGCTAACTTGCTATTGGTATCAAACTGGCTTGTGATGAGGCACATCTTGCATCTCTATGTAGCGTAAAAAAGGGTAATTCTGTGATAAAAAGGGGTTGAAAACAAAAAAAGAACGCAAACCGGGTATAGACCACAGTCTGCGTGCTTCGCGAGGTTGGGTGTTTCTTGGTAATGCTTCAGTTAGATGATGCCTTAACGCTTGTAACAACTAATTGCTATTCTAATGAAAAAGTTGTCACTTGTCCAGACTTTCTTCACATATCATGTCGGATTATCTTGCGGACACGTAAGGATTGTTCTGTTTCTCATAACCAATGGTCGTTTTGGGACCATGACCTGGATATACTTTCACTTCATCAGCAAAGGTGTAAAGCTTGTTCTGGATTGAATCAATCAGATCCCGTTCACGCCCTCCTGTCAGGTCCGTTCTGCCCACACCCATGCGGAACAGCACATCACCGGCAAACAGGTCGTTATCACAAAGCAAACTTACACTGCCTGGGGAATGTCCAGGTGTATGGAACACTTTAAACGTATGCCCAATCAGATTCAGCTTCTGCCCTTCGTCCATGGCATATTCAGCAGGATCTGTCGAAAGCGGTGGTGTCGCCTGTGGCCAATTCAAAGATCCATTTAATTTCGGGGTGGTGAGCCAGTCACTCTCCAAGTCATGAAGATAAACGGGACATCCCTTCAATTTACGGATCTCATCTACCCCGCCCATATGATCAAAGTGAGCATGAGTGAGGAGAATGGCTTCGATCTCCAAGTCTTGGATCGCCTTAAGCAGCGGCCCTGGATTCATGCCTGGATCGATAATGACGGCTTTGCCCGGATCATCTCCTTGTAGAAGATACGCGTTGGTCTGAAGCGGGCCTAGTGTAAACGTACGAATGTTAAGCATATCGGCTTAGTAACCCGAAATCAGTTCACGCAGCTCACGGATAATGGCCGCATGTGATTCCGTTCCTTCCCCATAACGTTTACCAATCTCTTGACGCGCTACAGCCAAATTTTCTTGATAATCTGCTGCTTCACGATCCGGATTAAGGCGTTTGAATTCAATCATGACTTCCTGTACATGCTGCGGACGAGGTCCCCACTGACCTAACACATGACCACCTGTATCTGCAAAAATAACGACTGGCACGGAGCGGCCACCCATGGTCAGGAATTCATCCATCACTTCCGGATGGTTCTCCATAATCAGAACTTCTGTTGGAATTCCTGAGATTTCAAGCGCCTGGAACACAACCGGAATATTACGGACAACATCCCCGCACCAGTCAGCAGCCAGAATTAACACACGCAGATCATCGCGATGGTTCAGGCTCTCAAAGAACTCACGATCCTCTTCGTTCGACCAAGTAAAGCTATCATAGTTGGTCTGGAATTCACTTTGGTTCTTGGTCATACTCTCGATAAAATCTTTCGGTGGAAGACCTTTACCGAATTTGTGAGACAAGTTGGGTTTACCCATGACTAGACACTTCCTTTCTTTTTACGAACATTCATCCATTTAATAAGTACATAAACGATCATAAGGGCGAGAGCGACAAGCAAAATAGGCATAACATATGGTGCCGCTTTCTCATCAATATGCTTCCATTGATCTCCAAGAATCATCCCTAAATATATAAACAATGCAGTCCAAGGTATAACAGCGAGTGTAGTAAGCAAGATGAATTTGCCTGTGTGCATTTTCGTGATGCCAGCCGGGATGGAGATTGCATGTCTTACCACCGGAACAAAACGAGCCGTGAAAATGACACCTGTACCATACTTGCGGAACCACTCCTCGGAATGGTCGATGTGTTTTTTCTGGATGAGTATGTATTTACCGTAGCGTTCAAGTACAGGTCTGCCGCCATAACGGCCAATCCAGTAAATAAATAACTGGGCAATCACACCGCCCACCGTACCAAAAATCATAGCACCGAAGAAGTTGATATTACCTTGTGAAACGAGAAAACCTCCATACGCCAGCACAATTTCGCTTGGGATAACTTCCAACATTAATCCAAGCATGATTCCAAAGTACCCAAGACTTTGAATCCAATCGAACAATTGGCCAACAAGGTTATGAATAAAGTCCATCTCAACCCTCTTTCTCCATCCTGATTGGCGGTGCCCCTCCGCACCATGGATGTTCGTCCCTATTTTATCACAGGGCTGTGGACGTTGCTACTTCACGAGGTTGGGATAGTGTCCCGTTCGCAGCAGTCCGCATATGGTATGGGGAGAGGAGCGTGAGAAGATGTCACACAAGTCAATACCCGGTTCTCCGCCGGTCAAACATACGCAATCTAGTCAAAACCTTCCTTCCGCCAGAGGAATTCGCCGGGCATGCAGCAAGGAATTGTACCGGACAGCCAAAAGGCTAAAAGTATATGTCTCTCCCGAACGGATGAAACAGGCGGAAGAATATTATTACGGTAAAGTGATCACAAATCTGCTCTGGATTGGGGAGAATCGCGACAACCGCAAGAAATTATGTGAGTGGTGGAACAAGGATGTCAGTGCAGAGATCGCCGCGATGTGGGAAGTAGACGTTGAACCATTAAAAGATGCGTTTCAGCACGCATTTGGCGGTTATCGTCTGTAGATTATGGAGGAATGAGGCAGATAGCTGTGTCTTCAAACCTACTGAAAAACGGAGCAATGGTTGAAGCGAATCTGAACATGTTAGGAACATGTTAGGAATGGGTAAGGGCACGGGCACTGTGTCCTTAACGTGTGATGTTAATGCCTTCTTCACGTACGAGCAAGCGAATGAGACAACATAAATGGGAATTGCTCATTTATGATGTAAAGCTTCGCTCCAGGTGGAATGCAGGGCGTCCTCTGGCTTGCGGATCGAGCAGAGCATGAAGCCGACCACCATGGGGAGTATGAACATAAGCTGAGAGTATATTTTCATGCTCATGCTCATAACTCATAACTCATACTCATACTCATACTCATACTCATACTCATACTCATACTCATGAGCGGTAACGAATCTGAGGCGTCTTATTCAAGGATTTGAAGCACTCTTAGAAATCTAAGGAATCTGAGACACGTTATATCGGAATTTTTGGCCTTTTATAGGGTTTTGTTAGGGAATTTCCGGAAATAACGTGTCTGATGTTCCTTACAATTTAAAAGGAGGAGCTAAAGGCCAAATAAGACGTCCTGTGTTCCTTAGAAAATCGCATACCCATCCGCGAGGAGCAACCGGCTTGGACTCCCAGAATTTTTAGACGTTGACATCCATCATCATATAGCTTGGGTAAACGTCAAGATCCAGCAGTGATTCAAGGGCTCCGCTTGGTCAACTCTGGAGTAAACGGATGAGAAAAAGCTGAAGCAAGCCTGCGCAGGTTCTCTCCATAGCCTGGAGCATGTTCTTCCAGTACAAAACGACGATCATTGCGAACGTTTCCTGCTTCCACTTCCTCAGCCAGCAGTTGATACCGTTCATACATCTGAACACCAGCGGCGGCAGTCTGTTGGGCTCGATCCGTGAATCCTGCCTTCCATTCCCGCCTCGCTACCTGCTCCATCCAATACAAAGCCGAGGATTGGCCAATGCCATCATACCGATTCAATGCGATCGCTTGTTCAAAATATTCTCCAGCCTGCTGTCCTTCGCCGAATTGGGCTACCAATCGTCCCAGTTCGATGTAAATCTGAGGGTGCATCGGGGAATGGGACAAGCTGTTTAAAAGGAGTGATTCTGCTTCTCGTCCCGGAAGAGATCGTGCAAGGGATATCACGATATCCGGTCGATTCGGGTTAGACTGAAGGGCAGCCACAAGATGCACCTTCTGTGCTGGAGTGCCATCCGGTTCAGACATCGCCTGACGGTACTGCACTTCTGCTACGGCATATCGAGAGGTCAGCCAGACTGTTCCACCAATCCAGAAAAGGATGATCATCACTGTGGATCCCCTTATTAGCCGAGCAGTTACTCGCTGAAAAATATGAAAGAAGGAACGCATCGCGACAGCTGATGGGTGGGATTGGGTTGATAAATATCGCAAGAAAAGAGATCTGGATTTAGATCTCAATTTAGATCCCGATTTGGATCTGACAGGAGTGTATTTCACAGTTACGCCGGATCGCTGGACCTCCTCTGTTTCCGTCTTCAATGCGACTGCCCAAGCACCGAGCCAGATGAAGAGCATCCAAAATAATGTAAAGCTCCAGTCAAAGTCCATCGCCCCATGCAGGCCAAAAATAAGCACGGAAGGCATGAGCTGCGGTGCAAAATGAAAGATGCTTCGCAGGGTGAGTAGAAACCACCCTGTGACAAGCAGGATGCCGATCATGCCCGTGTCCAGGGCGAGATCGAGCAGGCCGTTGTGAACCTCGCCTCCAACATAAGGCGAGGATTGAATGGCGCGGAATATGTTGCGCCATGTATCCCCACCGTGGCCGAGCCATGCGGCCTCGGTCCACAGCTGGAGGGCGTCCCGCCACATCTGTAGGCGGGACACCCCAGTGCCGACACCCGCCGCGAGGCGATCGGCGGTGGAGGCCACGGCCATCAGTTCGGCGGCGGCTCCCGCCAGCACAATGGCCGTCAGGGCAGCGGTGCGTGGAGCCTTGGCGGCGCCGCTGTGCCATAGACGGCACAGCAGCAGCGTGCCGAGCAGCGCAGCTGCCCATGCCCCGGCCAGTGCCAGCAGGCCGGGCACGGGTGCAGGCGCCAGCTGGGCAGCAGCCAGCTGGCGGTACAGCCAGGCCGCGCACGCCAGTGGCGCGGCCATGGCCAGCAGCAGCGGCAGGCGGGCACCGCGCCGCTGCAAAGCAAAGGCGGCGACCGCGGCGCAGCCGGTCGCCAGCCAAGCGCCGCGCGACTCGCTCAGCAGGAGCGCGGCTTGCGCAGGCATGAGCGGCAGCACTGCCGCGATGAGTCGCCCGGCCGGCACAGGCCGGGCTATGACTCGCGCGGTGGCTGTTAGCCGCTCCAATGCGTACATGCCAACAACGGCACCGTACGCATTCGGGTACTGCAATAATCCGCCGAGCCTTGCTCCGGCGGAACTGATCTCGGGGTCAGCAGTCCGCATCACCCCGAAGGGCAGCGGCAATATCCCGCATACGGCAAGGATGCCGCTTAGCACAAGCAAGCCTCCTGCCATCTGCCAACCGCAAGCTAACCAACGCGCACCATCCGTGCGCGTAGCCAGTATTGCAGTGAGCAGCGTAAACATCGCAAGTAGGCTCCACCGCAGCATTTCATCCATGCTGCCCTGTTTACTCACCGAGCCTACCCATGCATGTAGCCCAAAACATGTCATCATCCCCAGCGGCCATAATACCCGCCACATTCCTGGAAATCGAAAAATTTTCTCAACGATTCGTTCGAGTCTCCCCCGACCCTGTCCCAATGACATGGGTATTCGTTCACTCGCCTTCTGTGAACGAATACCTACAAGGAAAAGCAAAAACATAATCAATATGCTTCCTCCTGCGATCAAAAGGACAGGATACAGATCAGCCGAATAGTACAGTCCCCGACTCAGACATCCTGCAAGCAACAAGACAATGGAGAGTATGCCCAACCCAACAGTCCACCCAGATCCTGAATAACGTTTACATCTCAAACTTTGAGAAAAACTCCCTGACGCATCGGTCTGAATAGCTCCATTTGGATTATTTTTATCCTCTTTTTTATACGTACCATCTTTGTTGTATGTATGTTCCCTATTATATGTACTGTCTTTACTGCCCTTATTGTCCCCATTACATAAGTCCTTGTTATCTACAGATTCTGTACCATTTGCATGGTGAGACCCTTCAAACGCCTGTTCCATCATTTCCTCATTCGCCGCATACCCTCGTCTATACCTTACAACTCCCTTATGCATTGTCCTATTCTTCATCCTTATACCCCCTCTTTCCTACCACCGCTCCATATGCATAACAAAAAGACAGAAGATCCCGATAACGGGTCCTTCTGCCTGATATACATCTGACAGTTATGATGTTACTTGCTACGAAGTATGTGCATTGAATATCATTTTACATTCAGGGACCCTAGTTGCAGTATGTCCCTGGATTGTCATTGGCACACTCAGCAAAGGTCGCAATTTGCGGAATCCTGAACGGTTTCTTTGCTCGAATTTGATTTCCCGTTGGCCTGCTTGCCATCGCCAGGAAGCAAATCGGCACAAGCCCGCTCCAAATATGGATCGGCATGAATGAAATCACGGAAAGCTGTGTATTCATTCCACATCTCCGTCACTTCGCCGGCCTGACCGCGAACAGCACGAATCAATATGTTTTTAGGCGTATTCTCCATATCGATGAATTCAAGCAATTGTGTCTTGTATCCCATCAGATCAAGCAACTTGGCACGAATCCCATCCGTAGCCAGTGCGGAAAAACGTTCCTTGAGGATGCCATGGGACAACAACGGATTCATCACGGAAGCCTCTACTTGGTCAAACAGTTCATGCTGACAGCAAGGAACAGACAGAATAACAGAAGCCCCCCAACGAACTGCCTTCTCCAAAGCAGCATCGGTAGCTGTATCACAGGCATGCAGTGTGACAACCATATCCACTTCATTTAATTCATCGTAATCCGCGATGTCTCCAACCAGAAACTTCAGATCGCCATAATGCAATCGATTAGCCAGATCATTACAGTGTTCAATTACATCTGCCTTCAAGTCCAACCCAATAATCTTGAGTGAACGCCGTTGTTGTACAGACAGATAATGATATAACGCAAATGTCAGATAAGACTTGCCACAACCAAAGTCAACGATGGTCAGTGGACGTCCTTCCGGCAGATGTGGTATGACATCCTGCACCATTTCGAGGAAACGGTTGATCTGTCTGAACTTGTCATACTTGCGGGCCAGCACACGACCTTCTTCGTTCATAATACCAAGTTCAACGAGGAACGATACGGGTACGCCTTCTTCTAATACATATTGCTTCTTGCGATTATGCGACAGATCCACCGCAGTTTTGGAAGCAGATTTGGTCAGAATGGATACTTTATATTTTTTGCTGATCAAAATTTGATAGTCTGCCTCGGTCGTACAGAGCAGCCCTTGACGAAACGTCTCTTCGCATAACAAAGTCATGCGCTCAGCCGCTTCAGCCGGAGTCAAATTCTCGTGCAGCACTTTGTTGTTATAATGAAATGCAAATTGATAATGCAGCTGATTCTTCAGTGTCACCGGCTTGACTTGCACTTTGGTATACGAGACATTGTCCCGTCTGCGCAGCTGGCTCCAGGTCGCTGTAATCAGCGAATTCTGTTCAAAGATGTCTTGTATAAGCTTTCGCAATGAATCCACGGGGTACATCTCACTTTCGATTTGGTTTGGTCAACCGTTACCATACCACAATTCCGTTCCCTCTCCAAGTAAAGGCATGTAACAGGCCTTGATCCAATCCATATTTTATGAGTTCATCTCTTGACGACTTAGTTCAGCTAGTCCCTCTTCAACTTCGTTCCGTGGCAGACCGCCCTGCTCCAGTTGTTCATCCGTGAGTGGGCTCAACCTTTCATAGAACGCCTGTACATCATCTCGGTAGCTCACCGGGAATTCAGCACCAAGCTGTAGCAGCCTGTACCAACTGTTCTCTGCCTGGTCATAACGCCCTTGTTGTTCACGATAAAGGGCAAGCTGTCTTTCGGTTCGAGCAGGGAGTTCATATTCTTTCGTAAGCCCCAACACACCCTCCACCCGTTCCGGTGCGTCCAACAACTTGGGATTAGCGCCATGATTCAATGCATACAGGTAAAAATGAAGTGATCTCATCAATCGAATGAGGGCGTCATCCTCTGCGTCCATTCTCTCCTGATCATCGATGCCTTCCACTCTGGCCTTCTCTTGATAGATGTAAGCCTCTTCTTCAATCAGCCTCGCGGCTTGCTGCAGATTATCTACCTCAATTATTCCGCGAAAACGGAACATTTCAATAACATCCTCTGCTGGCAATGAGTTCAGTAGAGATAAGTTCAACCCAAACTGCCTGCGCATCAACTCATCCAGTTCAGACAATGCCTCGGTGTGCTTACGCTGCTGTTTGAGCGTGAACACTTTGCCTATTGCTTCAGTCATTTCCTCCATCATGCGGAGCAGATAATCTTTTCTGAACATGCTGTATGCCCCCTCATCATTCGACCCTATACATTCAATCGTTCTCATATCGTTCCTTTATATTTATTTTAATTCATGCCATGACAAAAAGCCAAAAACAAGACACACGTGTCTTTGCTCTGGACATGAACACACTAAACCCCTGCCTATCCCAAAGGGACGTGGCAGGGGCTCGGTTGAAATGGAACTGGTACTCCTCCTCCACAAGAGGTTGAATCATCCAGAAACCAAACTATATTCTAAAGATATCAACATTAATCACTTCATCAATTACTTCGATAATCCAGCCATAAATTGTTTAATGACCTGAATTAACTCTTCAGGAGCTTCATACATGCTCATATGACCTGCACCCGCAATCACGGCTTGCACGATATGTGGCTTGTCACTTGTAAATGTACGTTCTGGCGGGATAACAGCATCCTTCTCTCCTGCAACCAGCAATACAGGTAAAGGTGTAGCCGATAACACATCGCGGCGATCCGGGCGTTCTCGCATAGCAAGTGCAGCACCAACAGCACCTTGAGGAGCAGTCTGGTATCCAATTTCCTTCACACGTGTTACATACTTAGATAACGATTCCACATGTTCCGGTGCAAACAGTCCGGGAACCAGTCCATCTACAAAATTCACGATACCTTCGGTCTGAATGGTGGATACAGCACGAAGGCGTTTTTCCTTGGCTTCTTCACTGTCCGGATAGGCTGTCGAATGAATCAGACCAAATGCATTCAAACGCTCCGGGTGACGTTGTGCAATCGAGAGGGCAATGTATCCCCCCATCGAGTGTCCCAGAAGGACCGCTTTTTCCACATTCAACTCATCCATCAACTGTAATACATCGTTGCCCATCTGTTCGATGGTATAACTTCCTACAGGTGCATCTGTTTTTCCGTGTCCACGCAGATCAGGTACGATACAGCGATAGCTGCGTGCCAGTTCAGGTACGACCTCATCCCAATACGATGAACTGCCACAGTATCCGTGGAGCAAAATGAGTGCTTCTCCCTTACCTTGTTGGGCATAACAAATCGTCGTTCCATCACACATCACTTTTTCCATATGAATCCCTCTCTCTGCGCGAATTAAATAATTCAGGTTGTATATTATTAAGCCTACATATCATGAATGAAACGTTTGTCTCCATTTCCATGCTTCAATTGCGGCATCTGCAATCGTTCGGGACATCCCCATAACCAAGTGAAGCGAGGTCATCTGCAAAATGGAATAGGGCCTTGGTCCATTCGCATTAACCACAGCTGCTACACTGTATTGTCCAACAGGAGGTAGCTTGCCTCCGACCGATTGGGCCGGAATGAGTGGGTTATTCGAGAGATAGTATGTACCTACCGCATTTTTTGGACCCAGACATGCATCAATCGCTATGATGGCATGGTGTGCAGGAATAAGTGCCAATTTCTTTTCCAGCGTATCTGCATCACAAGGGGAAGACAGCGTGCCAATCACGTTCTCCATTCCGCTCTCTTGCAGTAAACTTCCTGTCATTGGACCCAGAGCATCCCCGGTGGAACGATCAGTACCGATGCAGACAAACGTGATTTCAGCTGGAGAATGAAGTTGAACGATGTTTTTGAAAAATAAGACCAGATTCTCTGCAGGCACGCCTTTGCGGACTTCCCTTCCTTGATGGCGAACCATTTCTCGCTTATACGCTGCCAAGCTGTATTCCCTCCAGTGCACTCAGGTTTCCGTTAAATCCTGTTGTTGTATCCATCATTGTAACCGATGCTTGGTTTCCTCGCAAAAGCATTAGCCTGAGCGCTTCCAATCATGATACAATAACAAGAGTTTCCGATACGGAAGGGATGAACTTAACGATGGATTTATCACAAGCAACAGCAGCCAATATGGAATATATGATTGAAGCGATCAAAACCAAACTTCGTATGGCAAGCGGTGCCGCCATGCAAGCTTCTTCATTCCCACTTGAGAAATATGAAGATCTGTTTGACCTGTATGAAATGATTTTGAGCAAGGAACATCTCAGTATCTCTGAAGTGGAAGCTGTCGCTTCGGAACTGGGTAATCTTCGTAAATCTTAAGCCAAAAAAGGACCTGTTTTCCACATCACCGTGGGAACAGGTCCTTTTTCGCATGTTTATCCTTAAGGCAGGTCAACCAAAACAAATTCGGCAGGTTCACTGTCTGTACTCGTGATTTGCAGATCACAGCTTTTGCGAATTCGTGCGGCATCCCCCGGCTTGAGGTTGAAGTTACCATCCGAACAATGAATCTCCACATGTCCACTGATCAGGAAAAGATGTGTCCGTCGATCTTCGTGTTGCGGGTACATCAACTTTTTCCCGGACTCCAAATGGGACAGATAACAGGTTACATCCTGGGAAATAGGCAATGCGCCTTCGCTTCCCTCGCCCCCTTGCCCGGATACAATCGGACATAGACGATTCAAATGCTCCTGCGGCTCTATTCTCCGATTCGTATAGGAAGGTTTCAGCATACGCTCCGATGGCAAAAACCACATCTGGAGGAAACGTACCGGTTCATCCGCTGACGGATTGGTCTCGGAGTGTTCCACTCCCGTACCCGCACTCATCACCTGGACCGTTCCCGGTTCAAGCAATTGTTCTGTTCCCATACTATCCGTATGTTTGAGTGTACCTGATATGACATAACTGACGAGTTCAAGATCATGATGTGGATGTTTCTTAAAGCCTTCTTGCGGCATCAGCGTGTTTTCATTATGAGCCAACAGACAGCCAAAATGGGCATTGCTTGGATCATCATAATCCGCAAAGGAAAAGCTGAATTCACTGTGTATCCAACCTCGATCCGACGTGTGCCTTTCTTCCGATGTCACCACTTTAATCATGTTCATCCACCTCCAAGGGTTTAGAGCTGCCACATTACCGCGGCAGTCCATGCGTGTATATGAATTGTATAGATGAATACCAGTTGGTATGTCATCTTTACCCGGGGTCCGGCAACTCTAATCACGCCCCTTCTTAAGGTTATACGCTATCTTCAAGTGAGTGAAGAATGAACTCACTATCTGCATGACCTACAAGGGTACCCGCATCATTTCGGATGTCCGAAGGGAACACTTCAGCCAATCGTGCAATGGTTCTCTCATTGGAATAACCAATCTGTCTTAGGATGGATTGAGTGATGAAAGCCCACTCTTCCTCGGAACCATCAAGCACCTTGAAGGTGATTCCCAGTCTTTCTTTTTTCAGGCCAAAACCGAATACCCCCTTGAATCCACCCTTCGCTACAATGTTATTGTCTTCCAGCAGCACTGAATCTACACGCTCCGTGCCACCTACCATCAACGGATGTTCATTCATAGCTGATGTTATGGTCTCTACAGCTGTTCTTGTGGAAGGATCAGCGATAAGATCCGGACAAGCGAGCTTCAGATAAGCGTTCGACAATGCCGACAACGGCAAAGAAAATACCGGAAAGCCGCAGCCATCCGTCCCAAGCTTAATCTCTTTTTCCTCAATACCTGCCAGGTCGGCAAAGGTTTCAAGAATTTCTCGTTGTACCGGATGTTCCGGTTCAGCGTAACTGCCCAGATCAACCTGCTTCATCTGACTGTACCCCAGAATTCCCAGATGTTTTCCGGAGCAGTTGTGCAAGATGCGCCGTTTCTCTCCTTGTGCACGTAACCATTGATTACGGCTTTCTTCATTAAGCGGATAACTTGGTGCACAGATCAGGCATTCTTCTCCCAATCCAATTTTACCGGATAACTGCTCCAGCACCCGAATGTGTTCCGGTTCCGAACGATGCGAAGAGGACATGATGGCAATCTCCTGTGCTGATAGGTCATAGTGACTGGCAATTCCTGCCCGAATACCTGGAATGGCTTGAAAAGGTTTGGCAGATGAACGAGTGAACGCTCTAAAATGAGGGTCACCAGCCGAGTATACGATTCGTCCATACTCATCCGTAATACTTATGTGTCCGTAATGGGCGCATTCCATAACGCCTGCACGGTATTCTTTAATTAACAAGGCACTCTCCATGCGAGTTCTCTCCTTTGTGCTCCCGATTTCATCTCTGCTTTGCGTCACGACGCCGCATGGGATATCTTAAATAGTATAGTACAAAAGCGACGTTTTTACAGTTTTTTCGACAGGCGTTTCGGGTATAGCTTTATCATCTATGTTCATCTACTACAATAACTGAAGGAGAAACTCATTATGCCGCGCAAAACGTATTCACCAGCCTCATTCAGTTCAAATTCCGGTACGTTATTACGTCCACTCTTCAACTGGGGCTTGGCTGGTCTGGCACTTAGCGCATCGGTCGTATTTATCCTGGCAGGTCTGGGTGCCTGGTTGGGTGCTGATGTTATTATTCGTCTGGATGATCAAATTCAGCAATTATTTTATCTGAATTCAGATTCACGTCTTCATCTATTCCCTTACACTGCATTCATAACCGCACTGGGCTCATTCAAAATCTCTGCGGTGGCTGCAGGAGGTTTTGCTCTTCTTTTCTTCATTCAACGCAGTCCAAGGTTTGTTGTATATGGATATGCGCTCACGGGAAGTTTTTCCATGATGTGGATTCTGAACACCTTATTGAAGGAATTTTTCAGACGAAGCAGACCTGAACTGGATCATTTACTGGTCGTTCACGGGTACAGCTTTCCCAGCGGACATGCCATGATCTCCATGGGCTTCTACGGCATGCTCTTTGTAATCTGGGCCATTGAAAGACAGCGACATAACTCTTCCGGTGTGTGGCTTCCTGTTCTAGGTGGTATTAGTTTTATTTTCTTGATTGGCCTCAGCCGAATCATGTTGGGCGTTCATTATCCTACGGATGTATTTACTGGATTTACTGCTGGATTGGCATGGATCTTCTGCATGGTTAAAGGTATTAAACAAAGCCGCTAAAGAATGAATTCCTCTAATTTCCAGTTCATTCCTCCTCATCTTTATTGTTTCACAGGGTTGCACGGGGTTTATATACGAAGTAAGCAAACGCGAACAGACAACATCCTACATCAAGTTTAAAGGAGGCGGTTGTTATGTGGGGCATCATTATCAGCATTGTGATGGCTGTCATCATCGGTTTGATCGGAGATGCACTTGCCGGTCACAACATGCCTGGAGGCATAATCGGTGCAATGATTGCCGGATTTGCCGGAGCCTGGCTGGGAGCACTTCTGCTTGGTAACTGGGGACCAGTTATCGGTAACTTTGCCATTATCCCTGCCATCATTGGTACAGCGCTCTTTGTTTTCTTGCTGGGGCTTGTGTCCAGACTGCTAAGACAGGCTGCCTGATTCGGGCAACAAGGTGTTCGTTGTTTCGTATTTGTTTCTTAAATTGAAGAAGGAGTGATTAGACATGAATAAAGCAGAAGAGCAATATCCTGTACAGACGGGTTCGACTTTCGCAAAAGGTATTTTCATCGGGGGTTTGCTGGGAGCTGCAGCAGCACTACTCTTTGCGCCTAAACCGGGACGTGAATTGCGTGGTGACCTTTCCGAGAAAGTGGGCATCGTTACTGACCGCACCAAAGAAGTGGCAACTGTTGTAGGTGACAAAGCCTCTGAACTGGCTAAAACGGTCTCTTCCAAAACTTCCGACATTGCAAAAACGGTAAATCAAGGCCGCAATGATGTAATGGACTCTGTGAGAAAAGCGTCCGCTGATGTGGCTAACGAAGCATCCCGTGCATCTGATGAAGTGGCTGCCGCTTCCGTTGAAGCGAAGGAAGATGCACGTAAAGAACTTAACTCGACTAGCCTGTAAGGCGATACAGATCGAGTGACTAATAGCCAGCTGCACTCCAGCTGGCTATTTTTTATCCAATGAGAGTTGAGGAGGACAAATAATATGAGTAAAGTTACAATCAACGGTAATACTCCAATTACGGGAGGAACACCGGCACAGCAGTATGATACAAGCGAGCATCCTTTTGAATTGCGTCATGAGGTAAAGCGATTGAACACCCGTCTGGACCAGATTGCGGACAGTCTGGAGAGAGCACAGATCAAGGATATTATTGAGAATTACAGCAGTCCCAAAAAGCGGATTATTACCAATTTTACAGCGGGCATGGCACGAGGTCTCGGTCTGACTGTGGGTACCTTTGTTGTTCTCGGTTTGCTGGCATTCATTCTCAGCCAATTCGTGAATATGCCGATTGTGGGCCAATATATCGCTGACTTGCTTGGTTATATTGAAGATTACAAAAACTAAGAGGACTAACCAACAGTAGGCTATCCCTTACGTTTTTCCGTTGCTCCTTTTTTCTCTGTCTCTTCAGCTGAAGGCTGTGAGGATTTCACTTTGAGCAGATCTCCTGTCCAGCCTTTCATCATCAGCCATACATACATGCTGATCATGCTTAAGATAATGACAACAAGGACCAGTACAACTCCCCATGATTTGTCGATAAAGGGCAGGTTCTCAAAGTTCATCCCCCATATCGCGCCAGCTGCCGTGGCAGGTATGAACACAGCAGTAACAATGGTCAGCGTCTTCATGATCTCATTGCCACGTACACCGGAGATCGCATTATCAATGGAGATTAACGTATCGATCTCTTTCTCGTAGTGACTAAACAAACGTTCCATTCGCTCTACTCGATGTTGGAGCTGCTGGAAATATCGATTTTCGTTGATTTCACTGAGATAAGCCTCATGGGCAGCAGCCATCAGTTCCGAATAGGGGATAAACAGATTGCTCCAGTATAACAGTTCAAATCGGGCGGCCAAAATCTGGTCCATTAAAGTTCGGGCATTGCGGGATTCCATCTTCCGTTCCAGATCACGCAGGTTCATCTCAAAATGATCCATCCCCACATGGTAGTAATGCAGTATAGCTCGAAAAAGTACAAACATCCCGTCCCTGGCTTCACTACATTGCTGTAACATATGGGCACGTTCATCCGTCTTCATAATACCTCGTGTATTGTCATCCATATTCAAGGTAACCAGGTTATTGCGATCGACATAGAAAAACATCTGATTATCTTGACGTTTGTCATCTCTCTCATTTTTGACCGCATACAATAATGAACCAAATATGACTGGTTCTGTACCATTCACAAAACGGACGGACAAATAATTCGATTCCACTTCCGGAATCTTATGAAGCCAATACCGCATATCCGGAAACGCCTCTGTCAGCTCCCCCAACGCATCGTTCATGCTATCGGTGTCAGGTGCAACCCAATCCCACCATTGCCAATGGTCCGAGCAAGATAACTTGTCACGGCGAGCTTCCAACTTGATTTGGTTCACAATCACTTTATCCACTCCTGCACTCATGTTCTTCATTGCATACCCATCTTTTTGATCCCAAAAAGGACACGTATGCATTTCAGCGCATTGACGTGTCCTTCTTTATGCCGTACTCAACAACATTAGGGTTCCATTTTTCATAACATTGAAGCATTAGACATGATCTGTTTCAATTTCTCTGTAGCTCGCTTCTGAATCCGAGATACACTCATCTGTGAAACACCAAGCTTCTGGGCAATTGCCCGCTGAGATTGGCCATCCTGGAATGCTAGAATAAGTACCTGCTGTTCTTGTTCCTTCAATTGTCCCAATGCCTGTTGCAAGTCCATCCGTTTTTCGACCGAATCATAGTCATTCACATCTGCACTGATCAGTTCTCCCAATGTTGCTGCACTGTCATCCTGAGATAAAGGAGAATCCAGTGATACATAGTGGTAACATTCCCGACCAGCCAGAACTTCAATTGTCTCTTCTGCAGTCAGATCAAGGTATTCAGCAATTTCGTTCACACCGGGTGAGCGCTCCAGCTTAACGGTTAACTCATCGATGGCATGTTGCACAAGGGCTCCCTTTTCCTTAATTCTCCGGGGCACCTGAATATACCAGGATTTATCACGCAAGTAGTTCTTCATATGACCGATCATGCTCTTCATGGCATAAGGTTCAAACGGAATACCTAGGTTGATATCGTATTGCTTAAGCAAACGAATCAAAGCCATCTGCCCGGTCTGATACAAGTCTTCGTATAGATCGGGGCGATTTCGAGCGATTTTGCCTGCTGCCATCTTGACCATTGGTTCATATTTACGGATGAGAACTGTTGCAATTTCATTATCTAGGGTCTGCTGGTATTCCCAGATCAAACCTATAGCTTCAGACATGGACTCTGGGGGAGTCACTTTTTCATTCATACTTTCTCCTCACTTCTTGCAAGACGTTTTACGAGTACTACTTTCGTACCTTTGCCCGTCTCACTTTCCACACTGACATCATCCATCAAGGCTTGCATCAGGTAGAACCCAAGTCCGCCAATCTGTGCTTCCGTCAGTTCTTTGTCGTGTAGACCGGCACGTGACACAGCAGGGTTCATGTTCTCGAAGCTGGCACCTTCGTCCTTGACAATAATGGACAATGTTTCGCCATCCACTTCGAATACAACTTCAACCATGCCGCCTTCGTGTGAGTAGGCATACAATACAGAGTTGTTACAGGCCTCGGATACAGCAACTTTCATATCCTCAATGTCTTCGTAGGAAAATCCCATTTTGGATGCTACTCCATAGAGATTGAGTCTTACAATATCAACGTAATCAGCTGTCGCAGGTAAATTAAGGGTGACTCTTTGAACTTCTGCATTCATTCCTTTTTCGATCCTTTCCTATTGGGAATTCTTCTGTGTGACAAAGAATTTGGCGATGCCCGTCATGTCAAAAAGTTTCTGAATCTGCGCAGGAACTTCCTGTACTTCAAAGCGAGCTTCCATTCCATGTCTGGCCTTCAGAACAGATAACAGGATACCAATCCCTGTACTATCGATATACTTCAATTCTTTCATGTTAATCACAAGATCCTGTTCCTTGTTATCCACGAGCGGCTCCATCACCAAGCGGAAGTCAGGAGCAACCGACAAATCCAGTTCGCCAGTCAGATACACCGTGCACACGCCGTCCTGAGTTTCAGTTCTTGCATTGAATTTTTCATTTTTATTTGTATTCATTAGACATCTCTCTCCTGATCAATGGTTTCCTTACCTAATAACCCAACTTCAGCACGAGTGAATCAGAAAGAAGTTTGGAAAATGTTTCAATTGGCCTGATTCATGGCTGAAGGGCCTGGGTCTAACATTTGTCGTTGTTTCTGAAACTGGGCTATTTTCTGTTTTACATTGCCCATTTTCACCGGTTTACTAATATAATCATCCATGCCGGCAGCAATACAACGTTGCTGAATACCTTCCATCACGTTAGCAGTCATGGCTATAATGATTGGCTGATTAGACTGGGTCAGACTCTCTCGAATCCGCCGTGTACATTCCAAACCGTCCATCACAGGCATCTGCAGATCCATAAACACATAGTCATAGGGATAACGGCTACTGTTTACCATATCGAGTGCGCTCTGCCCATCTTCAGCAATGTCTGAGAGCAACCCCAGCTTACCGAGCATAATCGCCATCAACTTCTGGTTGATCGGATGATCATCCACAATTAATACCGTAGGATATTTATTCTCATTTTTCACATCCGTTGGTTTCTCTTCCCCGTTCCTCTGGACCAGTTCAGTTTCTACATAACGTTTCGCCTGAATTGTAAATACAAACGTCGCTCCCCGTTGCTCTGTTGTATCCAGATAGATCTGTCCACCCATCATTTCAACCAGAGTCTTGCATATTGCCAGTCCTAAGCCAGTTCCACCGTATTTACGTGTCATGGATGTATCCAACTGGGAAAAAGGCTGGAACAGGCGATCCACTTTGTCTGAAGCGATACCTATCCCGGTGTCTTTAACAGCAAACTCCAATGCCATTTGTCCGTCTTTTTCTTCATTCACTGACACAATCAAATATACGCCACCCTGGTCTGTAAATTTGATTGCATTGGCAATAAGATTCAAGAGAACCTGACGTAGCCTTGCCATATCCCCATAGATTAATTCAGGGACAGAATCTTCCAGGAAATAATCCAGTTCCAGATTCTTTTTGCCTGCTTCTGCAGCAAACAATCCCAGCACTTCCCGAATACAGGAGACAAGTTCAAAAGGATGCTCTTCAAGTTCCATTTTGCCGGATTCCATCTTGGTAAAATCAAGAATGTCGTTGATAACCGTGACGAGTGCATCTGCACTGCGACGAACGATGTCTGCATATTCCTTCTGATCTTCCCTCAGTTCCGTCTCCATCAGCAGATCAACCATACCGATAACTCCGTTCATCGGTGTACGAATCTCATGACTCATCATTGCCAGGAACTCGGTCTTTGCATTCGCTGCAATTTCTGCTTCTTCTTTGGCCTGAATGAGTTGTTGGTTCATTTTCTCCAGTTCCTGTGTCTTCTGGTGAAGAAGCATGGTCTGTGTCTTCAAACGTTTATTGGTGATAAACATCTCCACAAAACCCTCGATTTTGGATTTCAAAATCTGAGGAATAAATGGCTTAACCATGTAATCAATGGCCCCGGCTGAATACCCGGCAAACAAGTGCTCCGCTTCTCTGCTATTGGCAGAGATGAATATAATCGGCACATCCTTGGACTTGTCCCGTGCCTTAATTAACTTTGCTGTCTCAATTCCGTCCATTCCAGGCATCTGCACATCGAGAACGATAACCGCAAATTCGTCTTTTAGCAGACAGCGGAGTGCCTCTTCTCCAGAAGTTGCCTTAACGAGTTTATATTGTTCCGATTCCAGAACTGCTTCAAGAGCAAGCAAGTTCTCAGGGCGGTCATCTACCAATAATATGTGGATTGGTTCATTGAGCCCCATGGCTAACCCTAACCCCCTATTTGATCTTCCGGTATATTTTTTCGGTCCGGTCTAACGGCTCATAGGTATCACTGAACTCTGTAAAATGTATCGATTCTTTCGACCCCAGAACCAGAATACCAAAGTGGCTCAAGCTCTCATGAAACAGCCCATGCACATGGTTCCGCAGTTCATCATTAAAATAAATCATGACATTGCGGCAAAAGATAACATTAAACTCGTTAAATGACCGATCTGTTGCCAGGTTGTGCTCGGCGAAAATGATGTTCTTCCTTAGAAAAGGATGAAATATCACCGAATTGTATTTCGCTGTATAGTACTCGGAGAAGGCTCTGGTACCCCCTGCCTCCAAATAATTTGTAGTAAATAGTTTCATTTTCTCAATACCATATACGCCTTCTTTGGCCTGTTGCAAAGAGCGATCATTCATATCCGTTGCGTAGATTCTTGCCTTGTCATACAGTCCTTCCTCATGCAACATGATGGCCATGGAATAAACTTCCTCTCCCGTAGAACATCCCGCATGCCATATTCGGATATACGGGTAGGTTCTCAGGATCGGAATAATCTGTTCCCGAAACATTCGGAAAAGCGAAGGATCTCGAAACATTTCCGTTACAGGGATGGATAAGTTCTGTACAAAACGTTCAAACGCGGAACGGTCATGAAGAACACGCTCCTGCAAGCCGGAGATGCTTTTAACACCTTCAGCATGTGCATGATGCCAGATTCTTCGTTTCAGGGATGGCAGTGCATAGTTTCTAAAATCATATCCATATAAACGGTGCATGCCTTCCAACAGCAACTCAATCTCGATCAGCTCGCGTTCTTCATCTTGCGGCATACGGACCAAATCTGCCCCCGTCTCGGTAGGTTCCCACGGTGTCATAAGTTCTCTCCACTTCTTCATTTGTTACTTGCGTATTCGTCGTATTGTCTTTCATTACCCAAACAATGAACATCCGAATAATGAACTTACGAATACAGCCATACGCGCATTAAGGATAACAATTGATCTGTCTGGATCGGTTTTTTCACATAATCAGATGCTCCGGCCTCAATACATTTGCCGCGATCCTCTTTCATGGCTTTGGCCGTAAGCGCAATAATCGGCAACTTTTCAAACTGCGGGATCTGTCTGATTCGTGTCATCGCTTCATAACCGTCCATCTCTGGCATCATCATATCCATCAGTACCAGATCAAATTCCGGATTTTTGTCCAAAATCTCCAAAGCCTCTCGGCCGTTCTCAGCAAACGTCACATCCATCCGATAGCCTTCAAGAACACTTGAAAGGGCAAATACGTTACGAATATCGTCATCTACAAGCAATATTTTCTTGCCTTCAAACAACGTTTCTTTGTTGTGTAGTTTCTGTAAGATTCGACGCTTGTCTTCCGGCAAATTGGCTTCTACCCGATGCAGGAACAAAGTGGTCTCATCCAGCAGACGTTCCGGTGACTTCACATCTTTGATAATGATGGATTCCGCATATTTGCGCAGCTTCATTTCTTCCTTGGAATCCAGTTCTTTGCCTGTATAAATTATAATCGGCAGATCGTTCAGATATTCATCATCACGAATCTGGTCGAGCAACTCAAACCCGGTCATATCGGTTAACATCAGATCGAGTACCATGCAGTCATAACGCTGGCTGTGTAATTCATTCAATGCCTCACTACCTGTCGATACAGCGGTGATTGCAACATCATCATGACCAATCAATTCAATAATGGCTTTACGCTGAATTTCGTCATCTTCGACGATCAACAGTCGTTTCAATTGATTCTCAGTATATGATTTGATATGCGAGAATGCTTTATCCAGTGAATCCTTGCTCGAAGGTTTTTTCAGATACGCAATGGCACCCATCATCAGACCTTGCTTCATATCATCAATGACTGAAATCACATGAACCGGAATGTGGCGTGTTGCCGAACTGCTCTTCAGCTCGCCCAGAATGGTCCAACCATCCATCACCGGCAATTGAATATCCAGGATAATGGCATCCGGCAGATATTGACGTGCCATTTCAAGTCCTTTATCACCTTGAAGGGCAACAAGTGCTTTGAATCCTCTTCCTCTCGCCATATCCATCAAAATATGTGCAAAGTTCACGTCATCCTCAATGATGAGGAGGATTTTGTCACCTTCCATCAGATTCTCCCGATCATCTTCGATCTGCGTGACATCTGGAGTATGGGAAGGAGAAAGATCTGTACCCACGCTACGCTCCGGATCAGGAGAGAGAATGGACTGATGACTTGAAAGCATGGTCCGTGCTTCGATGGACTTTTCATAAAGATCCTCTGAGGAAACAGCCGTTTCTCTTGAAGCACCTTCCTCCGCCAAGGCTTCCTCTTCATGATTATCCGGCAGGTATAAGGTAAAGCAGCTACCTTCTCCCTCGGATGATTCCACCTGTATTGCACCACCAAGCAAACGTGCCAGTTCCCTGCTAATGGACAATCCCAGACCAGTTCCACCGTATTTCCGACTTGTGGTCCCGTCTACTTGCTGGAACGCTTCAAAGATCAGATCCGTCTTGTCCGATGGAATACCAATGCCGGTGTCTTTTACACTGAATCCGAGATATTCCTGATTGGTGTTCATATAACCCGGCAGCTCTTCCGGTTTCATCCGTCGCCCAATCAGACTAACCGAACCTCGATTGGTGAACTTAAATGCGTTCGACAACAAATTCCGTAAAATCTGTTTGACGCGATGACTGTCGGTGTATACCCATTCCGGTAGATCGCTGTCAAACTCGATATTCAAGTTCAGTTCCTTTTTATTCGCCATCGGTCCAAAGTTCTGCTGAACAAAGCTGGTCAGCTCTTCCATTCGAACTGTCTCATAATTGATATCCATCTTACCTGCGTCCACCTTGGACAGATCCAGAATCTCATCAATCATCTTCAGCAGATCCGCGCCCGACATGTAGATCGTTTGCGCATATTCCTGCTGTTTGTCAGTCAGATTTCCACCCTTGTTCTCCGACAATAACTGGGACAAAATGAGCAGACTGTTCAATGGTGTACGGAGTTCATGTGACATATTCGCTAAAAATTCGGACTTGTACTTACTTGTCATCGACAGCTGTGTAGCTTGCTGTTCCAACTGTGTCTTCGTTTTCTCAATTTCGTCATTTTTCTCTTCAACTTCACGCACCTGCTCTTCAAGCGCCCGCGTCTTGGCAATGAGTTCCGTATTAAAATGTTCCAGTTCTTCCTGCTGACGCTGCAGCAATTCCTCGGAACGTTTAAGCGCTTCTGTCTGCTCCTCCAGATTCTCATTGGAACGACGAAGTTCTTCTTGCTGTGTCTGCAATTCTTCCGATTGAACCTGCAGTTCCTCAGTCAGTGCCTGGGATTCACGCAGCAGCTCCTCCACACGCAAACGACGTCGAACGTTATTCAAAATTACGCCCAGGTTCATAATCAGTTGTGTGAACAACTGCTTGTGCAGTTCATTGAAACCTTCAAAGGAAGCCACTTCAACTACACCAATCAGTTCATCTTCAAACACGACAGGATAGATCATGATACCCGCAGCACGTGTTGAGCCTGAAGCTGAACCAATATGCACGTAATCATCAGGCGTATTTTCCAGAATAATCGGTGTCATATCCAGCGCGGCTTGACCAATCAGGCCTTCTCCGATGCGATACATTTCCTTACCAACATCTTCGTTCTCTTCAAATGCGTATGCACCGTAACGTCTCAGTTCGTCGGGATGTTTCTCCTCATCGATCAGATAGACGACACCCAACTGAGCGCCAAGCACAGGTGTAAACTCACTGATAAACATCTGTGAAATTTGGCGAATGGATCCAATCCCCCGAAGCAGTTCCGGGACTCTTGCGATGTTCGAACTCATCCAGTTTTGATCCTGCTGAGCCTGCACATAAGCCCTCTCGATCTCCAGTTTTTCTTCCAGATCACTGGATACATCCTTGAACACACTGGCAATCTGACCAATCTCGTCCGTGGACTTGACCTGTATGCGTCTAATTGTGCGGTAACGCCCTTTACCAAAGCTGGTAATCATCATAGATACAGTGTTCAGACCCCGTGTAATACTCGGCAGCACCCACAGAATGACACCCAATGCAAGCAACAACCCCGCAATCATGATACTTATCGTGATCTGTACTGCTCTCGTATACGCTTCGTTAGCGTTCTTGATCTCAGCATCAATCTCTTGGTCCTGATAACGTGAAAGAGCATTCAAACTATCCACAGTTTCTTTTTGCACCGCGAGTCCTGTTGAATTGCGGTAGTTATTCGCATCTTCTACCCGGTTTTGGGACATCAGGTTGATCTGTCTCGTTGCATAAGATGTATAAGCGGTCCACGCCGTATTCACACGATCCACCAGTTGATGTTCAGGTGCACTGTCTGCCCGGTTTCTCACTTCTGCGAGGTAACCATCCCCCCGATCCTTCATCTCCTTCAGGTCACCCTCAGCAGCATTAATCGAATTGTTCGGATTCAATAACAAGTTAGCCAGCACTTTGGCTATATCATTGACCTCTCCACGTGCAGCAGAAGTGAACCTTACTTTGAGATAACGATCCTGATACATCTGATCAATCTGTTTATTACTGCTGTTTAACCGTTCATAACTCACAAACGTGAGCACGATCAAAATAGCCATCAGAGCGGTAAAACCAATCAGCAGTTTATTCCTGATCTTCATTCATCCCCCGCTCCTTTATCCAAAGTAATCCAGACCAGACATTTATCATCATCCCGCTCCTGGGGAATTTCGTCGTCAAAAAACATGGCCTGCATAGCAGCTTCATTCCACTGATGTGAGCCGGTCAGTTTTTCGATCAGGAATTCATGTTGCTCCTCCTGCCCGCCCTGAACAGCTTCCAATAATCCATCCGTATAAAGCGCAATATGCCCGTCACCCTCATAATGGATCGTTTGTGGTTCAATATCCATCTTGTCAAATAAACCAACAGGACAGCAGACGCTGTCAAATGTGGTGACACTGCCGTCGTTTCGGAAAAATAAAGCAGGAGGATGCCCTGCATTAACATAATCAATGCGCTTCATCCGTGTATCAACGACCAGATAAATGGCCGTGAAATAATACTGCACCAATTGTTTCTCCAAATGGAGCTGGTTAAAACGACGGTTCAACTCTTGAATGACCTTCTCTGGATCCACATAAGTGGTAACCGTATCTTTCAACACAGAAGCGATAAACATGGTAAACAGGGATGAAGATATCCCGTGTCCCATCATGTCGAGCAGCAGTACTCCGTAACGGCCTTCCCCAAGGGGGTACCAAGAATACAGATCACCCGCAAGCTCAAAGGATGGTTTATAGATGGCATGCACTTGGAACAACGGGTCCCTAATTGCCGGACTTAATACAGCATTTTGGACCATCGCTGCCAACTTGAGTTCATCCTGAATACGTTGATCACGCTCTTTATGCCAATCCTTCTCCTGTTTCAAACGAAGTGCAAGTCGAATTCTGGCCATCAGTTCGACTTTATTAATCGGCTTGGTCACATAATCAGATGCACCAGCATCCAATGCTTCGGCAAGTTTCTTGGAGTCTCCGATGGCAGTCACCATAATAATCGGTATATCCTTCAGATTCTCAAATTTCTGCACAATACTGCAGGCTTCGATACCGTCCATCTCAGGCATCATCATATCTAGCAAAATCAGGTCAATATCCGACGGTCTTGGACGAAGTTCGTTGCTTTCCTCCCCAATTCCTAACACTTCAAACATTTCCATGGCGGAACTCGCCGTTACAATGTCACGATAGTTTTCTTTTTTCAGAATTTCTCGAATGATAATGACATTCGTCGGATTGTCGTCAACAATAAGTATTCTCATTGATATCTCCTTATCTGTGGCGTCCGGGTTTGTCGATTCTTATTAGGTTAAAACAAACGTTGATTATACAAATTTTGCATACAAAACGGCAGTAGACATAATAATTCCTAGTATAACTATAATCGTAAAAACAAAAAAATTCTATCAGTAAATGGCACCATCGTAGGGGAATATCCCCGCGACTCACCCTGTTTTTGCAGCGTCCTGATCCCGCTTCCAAACTTGCAAAAACATAGATAAGGAATGGGGTTTTCCCCATTCCTTATCTATGTTTTTGATTAAGCATTTTACATAAATGATTCAGAAGCTTGTCCATGTTCAGCAAACTTCAACTTATCGGGTTAATCTTTCTTTTTAGCAATAACGAGTACTTTACCTTTGTCGAGCTCACTCTCGTAGAAGTCCGCTTCGGCTTCGGTAAAGCCCATCGAAACAATTTTGGCCCGGAGTTCATCACCACGTGAGCGGAACAGATTCGCCAAGGAATCAAATACGCCTTCTTCCTTTATACCAATTTCTTTGGCATCTGCTGTATCGGCAATTCGATCTGTACGATCCTTCTCATGGGCGAGAACAAAGATTTGATCAGCAAGGTATCCGGTAATCTGCAATTCTTTCACCGCTTCTACCGCCTGGACTCCGTTTTCTACCACTTTTGCATAAGCTTGCTCATTGGTTGAATTCATCGTTTCCACTCTCCTCTGATTTAATCTTCTGTATCGAGCTACTTAGTATATAACCATACTATATGGGTTTGAAACGATTTGGTAATAACCAATCCTAGGAAACTGTGTCATCAAAAAGATCAATGCCTTCAATCTGATGAGATCCTGACTTCATATATACCTTCAGAGCCTGGTCTCCACGGAGAAACACTTCTCCGTCCTCTGCCACATAATAAGGTTTCCCTAGAGCATGATGGATCGCTTCAATATTCATCTCAATTCTCTTTCCGTTTAACATGATGTGATTCTCAGATGCATCGATATGCACATATTGAATGACATCCGTATCTTCACACAAGCCAACCTTCACATCATGAAAGTGATATTCAGGACATCCCAGATAAGGATCTTCCTGCTTATGCCCCGGCTGGCCCTTATTGGCCAACAAATCATCCATGGTGTCATCCAGAGAAATGCCATTCAGAGTCCGAAAATGCTGGAAAGTCTCGGATCGATCAACAGCCAGAGTTACCTCTGACGCCTTCTCTTCCATTGCCGTCCATTGCATATCGTGAGCAGCGGGTACCGCTGCCGGTTGAACGGAAAAGGGAGAAATTACGCTAAACATCACAAGCAGTAGTTTCATCATGATTCTCACCCTTTCATCAGGTTCATCACCGCTCTGAAGGCTTCTCCATGGGTTACAAAGCGGTCATGTTACTTGCGCATCCGTTGCCATACGTTCGCTGCAACATCAACATACTTCATCCAGTTTTTCCCGCCCTTAGCTTCACCATTATATGTAGCTTCATAGGATTGCAGGGTACGATCCGTTGATGTAGCAGGCGGTGCAGTTACATGAACCGCTTCAGCATGCTTGGTCTGTTCAGCGTTGTTACGTTTGGTCTGAAATTTCGCCATCAGCGTTGTGGAAACTTGTTTGGCTGCTGCCGTCACTTCATTTAACACTTCTCCCAGATTCTCAACAGATTCCATAACAGGATCAATTTTTTTCATTTTGTGTTGTACATCCACCGTAATATCATTGGCATGTCTTACCGTCTGCTTCACTTCATAACTAAGTTCATCAATGGTTTTCTGTACCTCCTGCAATGTCTGTGAGACATTGTCCAAAGAACCCTGAGCGGATTTCAAGGTACGAATTAAAAAGAATACCAGTACTGCAAATGCCACTGCAATCAGGGCCACGCTAATTTGATAGATCATAGAAGAACCTCTCTTTCCATATGTGCATCAGTTTGTTATTGCTATAGTTACCCGGCGATTTCCCGGACGAAACAATATTATATATCCCTTCATATATGCCTTCGCTTGGAAAAAAAACCAATGTTTCAAGCGGTTAGCACTCGGTTAAAGTTAGACTACACAAGGCGGTGAGGTGAACACAACTCACTCCACAATCAATTATACGAAAGGATGAATACTTATGTTGAAATGGTCTGTATTATTTCTAATTATTGCACTGGTAGCAGGTATTTTTGGATTCTTCGGTATTGTTGAAGCAGCTGCTTCAATCGCGAAAGTACTCTTCTTCATCTTTGTTGTACTGTTCGTAATCTCCCTGATTACGGGACGTAGCCGAATGCGATAACCTCAGGCTCTGATATGACTGAGTGTTTACTAAACGATTACATACAAAAGCCGATCGTGCTCCCAAGCCGATTGGCTTTTGTGCGTTCAGGCATAGGTCAACTTTTCTATATTATGTATTGCACTCCCTTCTGCTTTATTCCAATCCGCTCTCGTATGAATCCCAAAAAAAACAGGACCTTTTTGAGATAGCCAACCCGGTTTTATCCCACTGAAGTATGATATTTACAGGCTTGCTATATACCCACATATGAGCCAGTTGACACTGGAGAATGCAAGAAAATATTGTTATAATTTGTGATTCATAAGGGTGCTTGCTTGGTTACTTGTAATCAGGACAACATTTTACATACCTACCGAGGAGGAAAAACAAAATGAAAAAAATCGTAAGTTTTGCCGCTGCTTTAACGTTGATGGGTTCGATGGCTGCCGCTGCGGGTGCGGAGGAAGCGGTTACTGGAACGGTAAATCCGGAAACAGGAACTGAGGCTACAACAACACCAACGACCACAACAACTCCGGCTGTTGAAGTCAACAAACCTGCTGTAGAAACAGTAGAAGGTACTGCTGAGACGGTAACTGGGGCAACCTACGGCACAGATGACAAAATGTTTGAAGAGCCACTCGTAAAACCAGGTGATGAAGTACTGGCACCAACGATGTTGCTGAACCTTCTGGAGCGCACTTGGTTCTATGATGCACCTAACGGTAAACCAATCGGTGCATTAGGCTCCCAAGTCATCGATACAACAGGTGAAGTGGTTGATGGATTCGATGGCGGCGAGTGGGTACAAGTATACACTTGGAAAGGCAAAGCGTGGATCCACGTTGCCATTCAATAACATCGTATAATCGTTCTAACGATAAGTAAAGAGGACAGCACGCACAATCGCGGCTGTCCTCTTTTCATTTTCCAAGATGTTCACTCCCTGTTCAAGGGTTCCTTGTGACTTCTTCCGTCTTTGGTTCCACATGTACATGTACATGCATGATGTTATGCGATCGCTTCAACCGCTCTTCAACACGGTCACAGATCTGATGGCCTTCAATCAAGCTTAGGCCTCCGTCCACTTCAATGACTACATCCACAAGTACATGACTGCCGTGCACACGTGCCTTCACGTCCTTGATCATCTCAACACCGGGAACGCGTGCTACGGAGGATCTGAGATCCGTCAGTTCCTTCTGGTCAAATCCGTCGGTAAGACGATGTGTAGAATCCCGAAAAATCTCCCAAGCCGTTTTGCAGATCAACAGACCTACAGCAATGGCAGCTACTTTATCCAGCCATGGAAGTCCAAACTGCGCACCTATAATTCCAATTGCAGCGCCTATGCTGACCCAGGCATCGGAACGATTATCTTTCGCCGCGGCCATCAGAGCCTGACTATTAATTTGTTTTGCCAGACGGTGATTGTAACGGTACACGCCTAACATCACCACAGCACAGACTACAGCCACCGCTGCCGCCCACAGGTTTGGAGCAACAAAGGCTCCTTCATACCAGGAGCGAACGGCTTCAACCAATACTTGCAGCCCAACCATAGCCATAATAAATGAAGCTACCAAAGCAGCAACCGTCTCCGCTCTAAAATGACCATAGGCATGATCCGAATCAGGTGGTTTCTGGGAGATCCGAAGCCCAATCAGTACAGCAATGGATGCTACAATATCTGTAAGGTTATTAAAACCATCGGCCAGCAAGGCGCTGGAAGCAAATAAATATCCACAGATCAGCTTAAAAGCGGACAAGACGAGATAGGCTACGATACTAACCCAAGCCCCTCGCTCCCCTTTTCGAATTTCTTCATAAGCGTTCAAACCGGGCGACACCCCTTTAACGTTTCGTATTACGGTTTTTCCATGTTACCAAATGCGGAGCGTGTGGGTCTACAGAAACAGTGTTGCCAGGTTGCATTGCTGTAGGCAAGCCGAAACAAAGTTGCCAGACGGCAGGGCTGTAGTTATTGAGAAAAAATGTTGGCCTGGGTAAAACCAAAGGTTTTGAGCATTTTATCAGGTTGCCCTTGTAGGGCTTTTGTAAAACGTATAAAATAGGTACATCCCGTCCAATCTGGACGGCTCACTGTAAGACCGGGAGGGAAATAACGATGAGCGAAAATAACGAACCGAAAAAGGTCAGTTTGCAGGATGCTATACGCCAAAAACTGGCGCAAAAGAAAGAACAAGCAAATTCTGGTAACCAATCCAGCGCCTACTTTGAAGGCGGACCTAAAGCGATGAAGAGTCAAAACAACAAAAAGCCTAACAACCAACGTCGCCGTACTGGTGGATCTTAGGTCTTAAAGCCGCCGAGAAACCATTGAATTACAAAAAGAACCGCAAGCCCTCTTCACAGAGGCTTGCGGTTCTTTGGTGTTCCTATAATCATGTGCCGCAGATGATGCTTAGATTAAGCTTCTACCGGATACATTTTATTGCGCAGTTCTTTGATTTCATCACTTTCCAGATATTCGTCATAGCTCATTTGGCGATCGATGATGCCTGTTGGCGTAATTTCGATAATCCGGTTAGCAATCGTTTGGATGAACTGATGGTCATGGGATGTAAACAGCATTGTGCCGTCAAAGTCAATCATACCGTTATTCAGTGCTGTGATGGATTCAAGATCCAAGTGGTTCGTTGGCTCATCCAGAATCAGTGCGTTTGCACCTGTCTGCATCATTTTCGCCAGCATACAACGAACCTTCTCCCCCCCGGAGAGTACGCTAGCCTTCTTCTGGGACTCCTCACCGGAGAACAGCATACGGCCCAAGAATCCACGCAGATACGTTTCATCCTGATCTTTCGAATACTGACGGAGCCAATCCACGAGAGTCATGTCTACACCGTCAAAATATTGGGAGTTGTCTTTCGGGAAATAAGCCTGAGTCGTCGTTATACCCCAAGTATATTCGCCGCTATCTGCTTCGGTTTCACCCATGAGAATATCAAATAACAGTGATTTGGCATTTCCGTTCGGGCCAACAAATGCAATTTTGTCACCTTTGTTCACCACAAAGCTCACATCATTCAACATTTTCACACCATCGATGGATTTGTCAATACGATCTACCGTCAGCAATTGTTTACCTGCTTCACGTTCAGGCTTGAAGTTGATAAACGGGTATTTACGGTTGGATGGACGAAGGTCATCCAATGTGATTTTGTCGAGTGTTTTCTTCCGGGAAGTCGCCTGTTTGGACTTCGAAGCGTTCGCAGAGAAACGTTGAATAAAGGCTTGTAGCTCTTTAATCTTCTCTTCTTTTTTCTTGTTGGCATCCCGCTGCAGAGCAAGTGCCAATTGGCTGGACTCATACCAGAAGTCATAGTTACCTACGTACATCTGGATTTTACCGAAGTCAATATCTGCGATATGCGTACATACCTTGTTCAGGAAGTGACGGTCATGGGATACCACAATAACGGTACCTTCATAATCCATCAGGAAGTTCTCCAGCCATTGAATGGATTCGAGATCCAAGTGGTTGGTAGGCTCATCGAGCAACAGGTTGTTTGGACGGCCAAACAATGCTTGTGCCAGCAATACACGGACTTTTTCGTTTCCGCTCAGCTCTATCATTTTTTTGTCATGCATGTCACGAACAATGCCAAGACCGATCAGGAGCGCCGCTGCATCTGGTTCAGCATCCCAGCCGTTTTGCTCAGCGAATTCCCCTTCAAGCTCACCTGCACGCAAACCGTCTTCTTCTGTGAAGTCTGCCTTCGCATACAAAGCATCCTTCTCTTTCATGATGGAATACAGACGACTATGACCCATAATTACCGTTTCGAGAACCGGATACTCATCATATTCAAAGTGGTTTTGCTTCAAAACGGCCATACGTTCGCCCGGGGTGATGTGCACCTCTCCCGAGTTGGCTTCAATCTCACCAGACAAAATTTTCAAGAATGTTGATTTGCCGGCTCCGTTGGCGCCGATGAGGCCGTAACAGTTTCCTGGTGTGAATTTGATATTTACATCTTCAAAAAGTGCACGTTTTCCGTAGCGGAGCGTGATGCCGCTTGTACTGATCATTAAGCATACCATCCTTTATTGGTTAATCTGCATACTGCATGAATAGCAAGTTGCGTAAATCATGGATTCAATATCCCGATGCCTATTCTGGCACCATATTATAACACAAAAAAGCGGCAAATTCGAAAATTGGCCGCTTTTTACTTATTAAAGATTTGGTAAATGTACTGTTCATGCAGGCATACCCCTACATTAACATATTTGGCTCGCTTTTGTTAGCCCCGTTTACCTTCCTCGTGGTGAATGCGGAGTGTCTCGCCATGACCAAGCACCCGAATCCGCTCTTTACCAATGCCTAGCCGTTCACGTTCGGCTTCCAGCCGATCCAGTGCTTCCTTGGGCGTATCATCCGCCAGCTTGAATGTGCCGTAATGCATTGGCACCATGAGCTGTGAACCGGATTCAACGAACCCCTGCAGCGCTTCTTCGGGTGTCACATGCTGAGAATTCATGAACCATTCCGGATCGTAGGCACCGATGGGCATCAGGGTAACACCAATGTCAAAGCGTTCTCCAATCGTTTTGAAACCCTGGAAGTAACCTGTATCACCCACAAAATACAACACAGGCGGACCGCCTGATGTTTTGGATGTTTCGTTCTTCCCTGATTCCGTGGATGATTCATCCTGATTGTTCGTTGTTGCAGCGCTTTCCGCTGCTGAAGTCGTTGCTGGTTGATTCGATTCCAATACATAACCGCCCCAATGGGACGTATTGGTGTCAAACAACGTTCGGCGCGTCCAGTGCTGTGCAGGAACAAAAGTTATTTTGACTCCGCCAAGTGTCATATGATCCCACCATTTCATCTCCTGGCATCGATGGAATCCTTTGCGAATCATCTTGCGCTTGAGACCATCGGGTACGATGAGCAACGTCTTGGCTGTAATCAGCTTACGCAAGGAAGCCAGATGCAGATGATCATAGTGGGAATGGGATATCAGAATCACATCCAACGGTGGAATATCCTGAATCGGAATGCCGGGGGCACCGAGCCTTCGTTGAAATCCCATTTTTTCGGCCCACACCGGGTCAGTCACGATGTTTAATCCATAATATTGAATGAAAAACGTGGAGTGTCCAATCCAGGTAATACTTGTGTCATCCCGGTTGGCATGCAGATAATCCAGTTCAGGCGGGTGTTTGGGCACGGTGTAGGAGTAGTCCTTCACTTTGCTCCGCCGTTGCTCCCTCCATTGTTTGAATTCCTTCAGCGTTTTGTCCGTACTTACATTATCGATATTGTTATAACGGATTTTCGGCATGAAAGGGCCCTCCTCCCTTCCTCATTTCTTAACAAGAGATTACCCCAAACGGGAATGGACGTACCAACCAATCAATCCTTTGGGTTCTTATATACGGCCAGATATACAAACAGAAAGACAATAGCAGCCGCAATGATCAGTGGAGGGGCGTACATAATGGTGAATGTCTCAAAAAAGCTTAATCCGGTTATACCGGGTATCCCCGTGACTCCCTCAGTAGATAGTGGATCAAGCAAGGGAGTCATGAGTAAGAACATGTTTGGGTGCATGAACAGACTCATCCTTTCTTTTTACCAGAATTACCGCGCACATAATTGGCATCAAACAGGAACAGCTTCATAATCAGCACAAGCGAAGGAATGAGCACGAGTAAGCCCAGACTAAACGCTGTAATGAGCGCAATCCCCATCGTGCGATTCGTAAAGCCGTCGTAAATATTGATGTAAGGATACAATATGTACGGAAGGTGAGATCGCCCGTAACCATACCAGGCAAAGGCAAACTGAAGCATGACAGCAACAAAACACCAACCCAGATATTTACTTCTCCACACCAGCGACACAGCAATGACAAAACAAATAAACGAAGCGATGAACATCCAGGAAATATTTACCATCTGCTCAAAGTGTTCGGGATTCTGTTTGTTAATCTGCAGAAAAGCAAGAAAGCTTGCAAAAATGGTAGGCAAACTCCAGAGCAGCGCGTACTCTCGAAGCACCTCATATGCCGGCTCATCCCCCGCCCGTTTTGCATAATAGGAAAGAAACATCGCCGAGATGTACAGCACACTAACCAGTGCAAGCAAAACAACCGACCAGGTATAGGGATTCGTCAAAAATTCACGCCAGCGAAAAAACACCTGATCGCCCACCTCTTCAATGATCCCGCCTTCGGATATTGCCAAAATGGTGGAGAACACGGCTGGAATCAGCAATCCCGTCGCCCCGTACAATGCCATATAGATCCGGCTGTTCTGCCCATGATTGCCATAGGTATTGTAGGCGTAATACACGCCCCGGATCGCAAGCAGTACAATGGCCAGGGAACCCGGCACCAGCAAAGCCGTCCCGTAATAAAAGGCGCTGTCCGGATAAAACCCGACCAGTCCGACCACAAAAAAGATCAAAAACACATTCGTCACTTCCCACACGGGAGACAGGTAGCGCTGAATGATGTTATGAATTTTGTTCTCATGCCCGGTCAAAATGCTATAAAAGCTGAAGAACCCGGCGCCAAAATCAATCGACGCAACGATCAAGTAACCGAACAAAAACGTCCACAATATTGCGATGCCTGCAATTTCGAAACTCAATGCACGATCCCTCCTTCAAGCCCCAGAGACTCTAGTTCCTTCTCTGCTTCCTTGTTACGGAACAGCTTGCTGAGTACCCGAATGCACGAGAAACACAGGATCAGATACAGCAATATGAACAACACTAACATCCATCCTACCGAAGTTGACGTCGTGGCCGCTTCCGCCACCTTCATATATCCGCGTAAGATCCAAGGTTGCCTGCCAACTTCAGCGAACATCCACCCCAACTCGATTGCAATCATGGCCAGTGGCCCCAGCAAGACAATGCCAAGCAGCAGCCACTTGGGATAGGGCTTGCGCCCTGGCAACCAGCGCCGCAGTACATATAACACAGGAATCATCAGGATGATTACTCCCGTTGTGACCTTCAGGTCGAACATATAATGAATGGACAGTGGTGGCCTCAGATCCGCCGGAAATTCTTCGAGACCTTTCACTTCCGTATCGGGACGATTCCCCGCCAAAATGCTAAGTGCATAAGGAATCTCAATCGCGTATTTCACTTCATTGTTCTCATCCAAAATCCCCCCATAAACGAGCGGTGCCTCTTTCATCGTCTTGAAATGCCATTCTGCGGCAGCCAACTTCTCCGGCTGATATTTCGCAAGAAATTTACCGGAGGAATCGCCGATCATGACGGTACTGATGGCAAATACGAGCGCAGATACCGTCGTGAGCTTCAGTGCTTTTTTGTAATACACATGATCCCGTCCCCGAAGCAAACTGAAGGCGGCTATCCCCGCCAGGATACCTGCACTCAAGGTGTAGGATGAGGCGAGTACATGGGACACTTTGGTTGGCGTTGCCGGATTCAACATGGCAGCAATCGGATGAATGTCTTTCATGATGCCATTAATCAGGGTAAATCCCTGAGGCTGGTTCATGAAGGAGTTCACCGTTGTAATAAAAATCGCAGATGCAGATGAGCCGAGAGCTACCGGAATCAACAGCAGCATATGCGTATATTTCTTTTTGAAACGATCCCACGTATAGAGGTAAATCCCAAGAAAGATCGCCTCTATAAAAAAGGCAAACGTCTCCATGAACAGCGGCAGGGCGATTGCCTGACCCGCTACCCGCATAAACATCGGCCACAGCAGACTGAGCTGTAATCCGATCGAGGTGCCTGTAACAACGCCCACGGCAACGGTGATGACAAAACCTCGTGCCCACCGGCGTGCCAGCAAGGTGTAATGCATATCATTGGTTCGGAGTCCTCGCCACTCGGCCAAGGCAATCATAAGTGGAACACCTACACCAATAGAGGCAAAAATAATGTGTACAAACAGGGTAAGGCCGGTTAGTATCCGGCTGAGCAAAACAGGATCCAGGGATGACATGGTTACACTCCTCTTTCACATAATCGTTATGTACGACAGCAGTTACTCTGCTTGAACGTGTATCTCAATAACTCATGATTCGGATGATGCTCTTCACAACGGCATACAGCACAACCACAGCTGCAACCAGACAGACGATAATGAGTGTTTTCTCTTGTTTACGGAACATATACCTGCCGTCCTCCTTTTGCATGGGATGCAAATTATGGCTCTATAGACAGTTTGCAAAAGAAGTTGTTTTTTTATCCGGGGAAATTGAAAAACAAAAAAAGCCTTTGCCCTTATCACGCTCACGCGCTGAAGGGCAAAGGCTCTATTCGTAGGTCTCGTACATAAACTTGGTTCATAAAAAAAGTGAAATACATTTCTTCATCCAATCTTAAATTCACACCAATACGTCCTGCTTGGGCAGTCGGACCTTGAACGTACTTCCTTTGTCCGGTGCAGATATAAAAGTCAGCGTACCCTTGTGATCCTCTACAATTTTACGGGAAATGTACAACCCAATTCCTGTTCCACCAATCTGCCGATGATCCGAATTATCGACCCGATAGAATTTATTAAACAGCATGTCCTTCTCTTGCTCCGCAATACCTATTCCGTAATCACGCACATCAAGACATAACCATTCCTCTTCTTCCCATAACGTAATATCAATACGATCGGCTCCCGGAGAATACTTAACTGCATTGCCCACCAGATTATGCAGAACCTGAACCATCCTGTTCTGGTCCGCATAAGCAAAGAAGTCTCCATTAAACGTATGCACGTAGATACGTTGGGCAGACTTCATATTCCACTGTTCGGCAACCCCTTCTACCAACTCCACCAGCGGTACATACGTCATGTGATAAGTCATACCTTCGTTGTCGAGGCGCTGAATATCGAGTACATCATCGAGCAAACTGCTCAGCCGCTTGCCCTCCGAAGAGATGGTCTGCATGAATTCCCGCTGCTGAGTTGCCGGAAGGTCATACATCATCATGAGTTCCACATATCCCATAATGGTGGCTACAGGCGTTCGAAGCTCATGAGATACCACACTGATGAGCTCATTTTTCATCCGATCCAGCCGTTCTTCTCCTGTTCGGTCACGGAACACCAGCAGAAACCCATGGTTTTTTCCCGGTACATCCATCTGCTTCATGTACAAGGAAAATACACTTTTATCCACATTATTGAATATAAATTCGGTCTCGATAAACGCCGTTTCTCCATTCAGGAATGCTCTCGTCTGTTCCATCAGATTGAAGTTGTCCGTTAATACCATCGTATCAATGGCCTGCGCCAAATCTTCAATGGATCTGCCCATAAAATCACCCAAACCAAACATCTCTTCTATCCTTCGGTTGACGATAGTTATGGTCCCTGATCGATCAGACATCACGAGCCCTTCTCGTACAGATTCAATAAATTGCTCACTGATATCTCGCTGTTCCTGAATGGCAATCTTCTCATTGAACAACTCCGAGTTCAGCTTCTCCAGCGCAAGGGCATGACGTACACGATCTTCTTCTGCTCTGGTCCGCTCCGTAATATCCTTAATAAACAGGTTATATAATGTCTCATTTTTGCCCAACTGGATCTCAACAATTTTGTACTCAATCGGAAATACGGAACCATCCCGTCGGATACCTGAAATTTCTTCAACGATGGTGTATCTTTTACCTTCAACATATTCAAATCGCTCCAGCAAATTCTTGATCTCCTTGCAGCTGGCCCCTTGAAAAAGAGATGGCGCTTCCTTGTGCAGGATCACTTCTTCCCGACGCAATCCAAACATTCTTTCAGCCTCCGGATTAAACTCAACGATCAGCCCATTGGAGTCCACAGCGATAATCGCATCAATAGAGGATTCAATAATGGCACGTTTGACCTCTTCACTATTCTTGAGTTCCTTGGTACGCTCAATAACCCTGTCCTCCAGCGTTAACTTGTCGTGACGAATCTGTTCGAATTGTTCCAGCAGCACATCGGCCATTTTGCGCAAATTACCAATCAGGATCTGTACTTCGGTTACATGGCTGGTTGGCCACTCCATCTTCCCATTTCGAAACAGCAGTCTCGGAAGAGAGCCTGTCATTCGGGTCAGTCTTAACAACGGGCTAACAACCTTACTGCTGAGAGGAGCCGCTACGATCATGGAAGCCACGATGATGATGAACAGGGATTGCAGCGTGGTCAGATAAATGGATTCGATTCGGGGGTAATACTCGGACGAGTCAGTCACAATGAATACCCGATAAGGTGTTAACCTTGTCATTTCTGCTTCATAGATAAAAGAGGCTTGTTTCCAATGATTCAATACATCGCTGTAATGGATATTTGCGGAACTTAACAGAATGAGGTTATCCCTCGACTTCAGAAGACGGAATCTGTCCATGTCCAGATACTCGCCCACCTGTAGTGTACTCAAACCAGAAGCAACGACTGTATCATTGCGATTCAGCAGAATCACATTCACACCCAGTAGATGATGATAACGCGCCATATTCTGATCCATATTCTCAGAGGTAACGTACTCTTCATCAAGATCCTGAACAACCGCGGTTGCTGCATATTTCATATCACGTAATATGGCATCATTCATTTGACCCAATTGTCTGCGGCTATCTGCGGATAACAGTACGAGAGAAACAAATACCACAAAGGCGACTACGTATTTAAACGCAATTCTTGTTAGTGGAATGGTTCCCATACGTTTTGACTTGTGTTCACCCGTGGTGATCCAAAAATCAACTACAATTCCCGCAATCAGCGCATTCACCATACCAATCACAGCAATATACATATACTCATACTTCAAATCGTCTATATTTAGACCCAACATAAAATGCCCGCCATAGATAACAGGAAGTAACATCACTACCCAAAAGACAGCATTAGCCTTGATTAAGCTGCCATTCTTCCAGCGGATCTGCCAACCGAGCATCCAAATTAATTCCATGAAGTGGGCAAGCATGACAGTTAAATTGTGCGGCACAATGCCGACAAAGACGGTATTCAGGAGATGGATAACTGTAAGGGTGACAAATCCATAGATGGCTCCATGCAAACGAAGAGCAATGAGTGCTGCCGCGCTACCAATCATAAACTGTACACCATAGAATAAAGTAAACGGAAAAATAGTGCTTAGTGAGCCCAAAATGATCAGAATGCTGGTCCCAATCCAGGGTATTCTCAGCTTCAACACGACCCAATCCAGCATTTGTCTTGCCTTTATACGATCCATAAGCAATTGCCCTCATGGATCATTTTTTCTTCTGTTTTCAACAACAACGTTGGTTCCCCCTATAAACTTAAGCGGATACAATATTACTTTTTTCCCCTTAACTCGTTCTGATCCATTATACTGTAATTAATACTTGGTGTAGCTTTGGGAAATTCTGATTGATCGGCAACCAAACTGCATTCATGCTAGAATATTGAAGTTCATTCAAAAAGCGTATTCTTTCTCTACATATACATCCTATATTTTGGGATAGAAACATTAAAAAATTTGCGGCATTTATTCGCAATTCACCTTGTTTTTTTAGCATTTTCTTAACATATTATTTTCACCAGGAGTGTGACCCTATGACTATCAAAGTACTTCTTATAGAAGATGAGAAAAATCTGGCCGACATGATTGCTTTCTTTCTTGAGGAGGAAGGATACATCACTGAACGGGTTCATCATGCCCGCGAGGCACTTCAACTGTTTCCACAATTCCAGCCGGATATTGTTGTAACGGATCTCATGCTTCCTGAAATGGATGGAAATGATCTCGTAGAAGCCTTTCGCCAGCACTCCACTGTGCCCATTCTGATGATCTCGGCAAGCACCATGCTGAATGATCGACTTCGTGCATTGCATAATGGTGCGGATGACTTTCTGTGCAAACCATTTAGTTTGAAAGAGTTGGATGCCCGGATTAAAGCACTGCTGCGAAGATCAATCATTTCCTATCAGGATAAACCGGTAAAAGAAGACAAGCAGGCAGAGGTTACTGGACATGTGAATGTGAATGAGTACAGAAGAACCCTGTTTGTGGATGGCGTTGAAATCGAGGTTACTCATATTGAGTTTGAGATTATGAAGGAATTGTACCGCAATCCGGGTAAAGTGTTCACCCGCAATGAACTGATGGATCGGATCAAAGGCTCCGAACGCGCCTATCTGGATCGTACCATTGATGTTCATATCTCAAGTCTACGTAAAAAAATTGAGCCTGACCCCAAGAACCCACGTTATATTAAAACGGTTTGGGGAACAGGCTATAAATATGTGATCTAATACGATCGTAACGCTTGAAAGTTAAACACCTTTGGCCATATCCCTCTTTTATCTCATGGATAAGATGGGTGGTATGGCTATTTCTGATTTATGGACAGACGACGAATGAAACCAATTTTCCATATCCTTGATTAGTTGATTCGGGTCTTGCTCGTTCCAGAGAATCATCTTCATCTCACCCGTACCTGTAATTTCTTGCAGGTGACGCTTCCGAATAAGGGATTGGAAATCCGTAATGACCAGTAACGGAAGTTGTGGCATAAAAGCCCGAATGGCATTTGCTGCTGACACCGCTTCTTCGGCAATCTGATAATCAACAATACAATAACGGGCATTTTCCCAACTTCCCCGATGTGTTTCTATCGCTGAACCAGATGTTGAGTCCTCAATCCAGTTCCTGAACAATTGAATAATATTCTCATATGCAATACGACGTTTTCCATCCGAGAGCACGGTAATGGGTTCCATAGGTATACCTCCAGTTGATTCTTATCTTTATTGTGCCAATTTTCGTTTAAAAATGTTTGTGCGTGAACATGAAAGAAGTGTTAACAAATTTCGCACTTCTTCACATTAAGTGTTAGACACGTCCACTTCACTTCTGGATGATTTCGCAGATTCCACACATTGATGTAAAATAGAGAAATACCCGTGTGATTTAATTTACGGGAAGTTAAAGATGAATCTGGTACTATAGGAGGTTACATTGATGAATATTGTTTCCATTGAACCAACACCGAGTCCAAATACGATGATGTTACATCTCGATGAACGTCTGGAGGACGGAATTCGCAAAACATATACACTGGACAACGAACGATCTGCTCCGGCGTTCATTCGCCAGATGCTTCATATTCCCGGTGTAAAGAGTGTGTTCCACACAACAGACTTTGTCGCACTTGATCGTAAAGGGAATGCCGACTGGTCCGTTATCTTGGGCGAAGTCCAACATCGCCTTGGACAGCACGGCATCGATCTGGACTGGATTGAATCCGAAGATGGTTCAGGCGAGCACTTCGGAGAAGCACAGGTATTTGTACAATTCTTCCGAGGTGTACCGATGCAAATTAGGGTCAAGGCCGGGGTCAAGGAAGAACGAATTTCGTTGTCAGACCGCTTTGTCAAAGCCGTAACAGAAGTCGCCAGTGCAACGATGATCAAAGAACGTAAATTGAGTGATTACGGTGTTCGATATGGTGAATTGCCTGATATTGCACGTGAAGTCGAGCAGGAATTGGAAGCAGCTTACCCGCCGGAACGGCTGGAGCAAGTCATTAAACAGGCCATTGAACATGGTACCAAATCCGAAGAGTTCGTCGAGCGCCGCCGTGAATTGGATGGAGCCGAACTTGAAGAGGCTCTGCGAAACGAAGACTGGAATGTTCGCTATGCGGCATTTGACAGCATGGAGCCTACGGCAGAAAGACTGTCTCTCGTAGCCCATGCCTTGCATGACAACAAAATGCAGATACGTCGCTTGGCTGTCGTATACCTGGGTGACATTCGTACACCGGAAGCGATGGAATTGCTGTATGAAGCACTTCAGGACAGTTCTCCTGCGGTACGCCGGACTGCCGGGGATACCTTGTCGGATATCGGTGATCCTGCCGCCACTCCAGCCATGACAGCTACGTTATCCGATAAAAGTAAACTTGTACGCTGGCGTGCAGCACGTTTTCTCTATGAGGTCGGAACTGAAGAAGCAGAGCAAGCGTTGCGCGTTGCAGCCGATGATCCTGAATTTGAAGTCAGCCTGCAGGCCAAGATGGCTCTGGAGCGGATCGAATCAGGAGAACAGGCTGCTGGAACGGTATGGCAGCAGATGGCTGGCCGTAATAAAAAAGAGGAATAGTCGTCCCTCAGACCTCACATCCAACAATTGTTATTGCACTGGAAAACCATGCGCGTTATACTGATTGTCTGTTTACTAAACAGGACACACGGTGTTAAGTTGTGTTGTTCATAATTTCATAGACAATAGATACACCTCATCCATTGATGGTGAGGTAGAGGTCGCGGGTGCGATCAGTACGCTGATGGAGGCGCTAAGGAGCCGCTTATGAGATCAGCCGAAAGGTGTACCCGCCGAAGCTCGCTGGACGTTCCTTATACGGTCCGGTGAGCTGGGGCTGCTGTCGAAAGGCGCAGAACTGTCACGGAAGTACATTTCCTTTATATAAAGGTATGAATTCTTCTGTGTTGAGCTATCTTAATCATCTGGGACATGGTGCGGACATTGAAATATTAAAGACCGCAGGCTGATGCCTGTGGTCTTTTTGTTTTTATGAATTCAAGTATCGCAAACATCAGTATATCGAATGAAGGAGTGTTTCCATGCAAGACCGCAGTAACCCAACAACAACTGGACCTTCCCTGAAAAAAGGATTACGCGCACGCCATATGACGATGATCGCCCTCGGTGGCTCAATTGGTACCGGGCTGTTTCTCGCAAGTGGTACCGCCATCTCAACCGCAGGCCCTGGTGGAGCATTAATTGCCTATGTGGCCGTTGGCATCATGGTTTATTTCCTAATGACCAGCCTTGGTGAGCTTGCTACCTTTATGCCGGACTCCGGTTCATTTAATACGTATGCCGCACGTTTTGTCGATCCTGCTCTCGGGTTCGCCATGGGCTGGAACTTTTGGTACAACTGGGCGGTAACCATTGCAGCAGAGCTTGCTGCCGCTACTGTACTCATTAAATACTGGTTCCCCGACAGTTCATCCATGTTATGGAGCTTATTGTTCCTCGTGCTGATCTTTTCCTTGAACGTGTTGTCCGTTAAAGGTTATGGAGAGTCCGAGTACTGGTTCGCCATTATCAAAGTCGCTACTGTTATCATCTTCCTGGCCGTTGGTGTGCTCATGATCTTTGGTATTATGGGCGGAGAAGCGGTTGGTTTCAGCAACTTCACCATCGGTGATGCGCCCATCCATGGCGGATTCTTCGCCGTGTTAGGCGTATTCATGGCTGCGGGATTTTCATTCCAAGGTACCGAGCTTATCGGGGTAGCCGCTGGTGAAAGTGAAAACCCGCGCGAAAATGTACCTCGTGCAATTCGTCAGGTATTTTGGCGCATTCTGATTTTTTACATTTTGGCGATTACCGTGATCAGTCTGATCATCCCGTATACGCATCCGAACCTGCTCAAAGGTGATCTGGAGAATATCGGTGTCAGCCCGTTCACACTGGTGTTTGAGAAAGCAGGACTTGCTATTGCGGCATCCGTCATGAATGCCGTTATTCTGACTTCTGTACTCTCTGCCGGTAACTCAGGCATGTATGCTTCAAGCCGGGTTCTATATGCCCTTGCCCGTGATGGTAAAGCCCCTCGTTTCCTGGGCAAGCTGAACAAAAAAGGCATTCCAATGAATGCACTTTTGCTTACAACAGCCGTTGGTATGTTGGCATTCCTTGCCTCCCTGTTCGGTGATGGGATTGTGTACACCTGGTTGTTGAATGCATCCGGTATGTGTGGTTTTATCACTTGGCTGGGTATCGCTATCAGTCATTATCGCTTCCGTCGTGCATACGTTGCACAAGGCAGGGATCTGAGCGATCTGCCTTACCGTGCACGCTGGTTCCCGTTTGGGCCGATCTTTGCTTTTGTCCTGTGTATCATCGTGATCATCGGACAGAACTATCAGGCATTCACGGGTGATCAGATCGACTGGAGTGGAGCCATCGTTGCCTACTTGAGCGTCCCCCTGTTCCTGGTGTTGTGGCTCGGTTACAAATGGATCAAAAAGACCAAAGTGGTGCCGTTACAGGAATGTGATTTCACACCTACGGATTCACCAACTGGTAAGCACTAACGAAGCAATATTTACACTTGCCACTTCGATGACAGAATAACCTTCCGATCGCTGTTATCCCCAGATTTTTTGATTCACTTTTACAAAGGTGAAAATCTGGTGATAAAGGCGAACGCTTCGCTTCTTCACGTTATTTCTGTCCTCTACGTTCTCATGTAAATGGTTAGTTCAGCTTATACAGCTGATACGATTTAACTTCATATTAAAAAAACCTCCCCTTGGCGTTGCATTCTTCCTACTGTAGCGAAACGGGGAGGTTTTGTTTTGGATCGGCCTCCCCCTTCGAACATTTCTGTACGCCCTTTCGTCCCTGTCCATATTTTGTATAGGTCGGTAAGTAAAATAGAGAAAGGTATACTATTTTTCTTGGACAACGGGAGTTGATGTATAATGAAAAAATTCTCTATTCTGCTCGTTCTACTGGGCATCCTGATCATCAGCTTTCCTTTCCTGCGGGAAACGTATTATGACTGGCAGCAAACCCGTGTCATGAACGATCTGGAGCAATTGCAAAACGGCTTGTCTAAGCTTAATCACTCCTTCGAACAAGGCATACAGGATGCAGCTTCCGCCGAGCCGACTACTGACAATACAGGTACAGTTCAAGAGGCCTCATCGGATACGTTGGGGGTGTTATCGATTGACAAGATTGATGTCCGCTTACCGATTCTGGAGGGTGCAACGGAGGACAATATGAAGGTAGCTGCAACCCATCTTGTTGAAACCACCCGTATCGGGAACAAAGGTAATGCTGCCATAGCCGCTCATCGCGCCCACAAAAAAGGACGGCTGTTCAATCGTCTGGGAGAACTACAGATTGGTGATTCTATGGAAGTCACCCTGGCAGATCGAACGATTATTCAATACAAGGTAGATCAGATATCCGTTGTGGAGCCAACTGACTTATCTGTGCTGGAGGATCCCGGGCTTGGACAGGTCCTTACCTTGATTACCTGTGATCCACTCGTCAATCCAACACATCGCCTAATTGTAAGAGCTATTGCAGTGAAACCAACTGTTACGGGGACCTGATCCTCCCTAAATATCACCCAAAAATACCCTCTTAGCATATTCACACGTCGACGCTAAGTCTTCGTAGTGATTGCTAGAGGGTATTTCTATCTACACACGATGAATTTTAGATACTGCGTGTTTCGATCTAGCGATGAAGCTGTTGTCTGCGGCGGAAGTACATGAATCCCGCGCTACCTAGCGCCATCAGCATCATGCCCACAGCAGTGTAAGCCATTGTGCTCTCTTCACCTGTTTGTGGCAGCATTCCCTGATATCCAGAATTTCCGTTTGGCTGTGATGCAGAATTTCCATTGCCCTGTGACCCATCTGTATCCGTTCCAGCAGGAGGTGCAAGTGCACCATCCCCATCAGGTGCATCTGTATCCCCAACTGGAGGTGCAGTATCGTCACCGTTGGAATCGCCTGGTGTCGGTGTCACTACCCCGGAATCTTCATCTGTCGGACTTTCGGTTCCTCCCCCAGACTCTGTAGGTTCAGTTACAACCGTGCCTGGAACCGACGGATTTGGCTTTCCTGGTTCCGGAGTTACTGGTTTCTCTGGATCTGGTGTTACACCCGTAGTAGGTGTTCCCGGATTATAAGGTCCACTAGACCCACCACCCGATACCGGGATAGCCTGATTTGTTTTTTCCACAACTACAGCTTCGGTTTGTATGTTCGTAATTTCAAATGGTACTGGTGTTGTTTCCAACATGTATCCGTTAGGCGCTTTTATTTCAACCAACTGATATTTATTGATATCCAAGCCTTCAAGTACAATTTCACCTTGTTGATTGGTTGTCAATGTAGCTTCATCTAAACCTGTTACCTTGTGGAACTCCCAATTCCCATTTGCATCCATCAATGCAGTTTGAGCCCGTAATTCAAATACAGCTCCTTGAAGGTGCTGAGTTCGACCCGCATTGGTTTTAATCAATTTCACAGAACGATCATTTTTTTTATTTTCAATGGTTATTTGAGTTTCCGGTTTGATAATAGATACAAGGGTCTCCGGCTGTTCAATAACAAAGCCTTCTGCCTTGGTCTCTACCAATGTATATGAACCATAACCCAAACCATCGAATTCAATGACCCCATTTAGGTCGGTTACTTTTGTATCGATGACAATGTTGGAACGATCACGCAATTCGAATTCAATTCCGCTTAATACGGACTTATCCTTGGCATTTACTTTGGTAACGACAAGTTTACCACCTGCACCCATTGCATTAGACTTCGTCAATGTAATACTCTCCGTCTGATTCTCTACAATCGTGAACGGAATTGGTATAGCATCCAATTGATAAAACTCAGGTGCCACGACTTCTACCAGCTCATAATCCCCTGGAGACAGTCCACCTTTGGCAATCTTCCCATCTTCCCCTGTCGTTAACTCATCGATTTTCTCTCGCGTTGCGCCGTCCTTGGAGTACAATTCGAAAGTTGCACCCTTAAGTGTCTTGGAGGAGTCCACCGCATCTACCTTGGTTAATTCGAAGCCTTGGCGAATCTTTTTATTTTCAATTTCAAAAGCGATATCCGCATCCTTAAATTCAATCGTTTTACCTGAGGCAGAGCCATATTCAGGATCAACCAAATATCCTGCCGGGGCAGATAATTCTTTTAACTTATAAGGTATACCGTTGGTTAGATTGTTTAATCGATAGTTTCTGGAGCTTTCAACCACACCATTCTCGTCCGTTGGTTTCAATGTTTCCAGAAGCGTAGTTCCAGACGCATTATAGATTGCAAATATTGCACCCTCCAGCGGAACTCCTGCATCACTGACTTTGTGAATTCTGATTTTGCCCAGACCTGTAGAGGCTCCTCCACCTGCTCCAGCCAAGGAAACTTTGATTCCCGACTGATTACCTTCTCCGATTACCGAGGAAGAATGGCCTGCAAATTCAACCTTATTCTCAATTCGGGCGCCATGATCGGCATTAATATAAGACTGATATTCCAAAATGAATGCGGTATGGATATCTTTCTTGAAGGTAAAGGTAAATGTATTGCCCTCCACGTCCAATTCATAATCAGCTGGATCAACAAGTCCAGCTTTGGTGGATACATTTCCTGAATTGTTGGCAGGTAAATTGGTTGCATATAATTTCAATGAATCAGCCAATAAAATCTGGTTCTCTGACAGGGTATCTGTTAATTGATTACCCGCAGGAATGAAAGATTGACTTGGATTGATATTTACCGTCCATGATGCTTTATCCGTTGTACCTTCTTGCTTCCCTGTTTTGCGCACGTATACACCACCGTTGGCAGGTGTAACACTGGCTGATCTATTAAATCGTATTGCACCACCCTCACCATCCGTCAGAACAGCCTGGTTGGCATATGCGCCTGCGACAGAATATGGTCCATCCAGACTTGTTTGGTACTGAATGCGATAAGCCATTTTGCCCATGTTACCCAGATCCAACACAAAACCTTTACCGTCCGGGTTCAGCTGGAATTGACCAGGTGTGAGCGGAACCTCGCTACCTACAGCAGTAACATTATTGGCTCCCTGCAACTCTAACTCATGAACTTTCAATGAGCCGTCTACGAAAGATTGGTCTCCAGTGTAAGCATCCTTAAGGATTGCATCCTGAATATCAAACAAATTGTAGTTTACATCGATTGTCCAGGTGATCTTTTTATCTTTGGCGCTATATTCACCCTTTTTGTTACCATTTTGAATCGTGTAGTCTTGCGGTTTGACCGCAGCAGATTTGGTAATCGCGGTCTGCTTTACATCAGACTCTTCCCAATCGATCTTGGCTGAGTTGCGATATTCATCTTTCGTTGGCATACCCGCTGTGGGATCGAAGCTTGTCTTATAAGTAATAACATGCTCCGTACTGAGCGTTACGCCGTCCTTCAAGCGAAGTGAGAATCCTTTTTCATACGTTGGATCAGCTGGGTCTGGAGTCAGTTCAAAGTCCTCATTGTTAACACCACTCACTTGAAGACTACCCGGAATCAGTTTCATATATCTGCCTTCGTAATTGTCGGTGATGACGATATCCGTCATTTCCTGCAAATCACGGTTCAAAACAATCTGCCATTCGATTTCTTTTGTGTTGAAGTTTTCACTTTTTACACTCTTTGCAAAAATGACTTCCTGAATGTCTCTTCGGCCTGTTTTGGAAGTACCATCATACATGTTCACTGTGTTCGTAATGGTGTCGTTTGTATACACACGATGAATAGATTGAGTATCATATTCGATCTCATAGGCCTTTGTAATATCGTTCTTAAAATGTAATCTGAAGCCATTATCGAACCCTGTACCCATCGCTTCGAGTGTGTATTCATTCGGATTGATCAGTGTTCTGTTGGAAGCCGCTCCACTTGCATTAATGTCCACTTGATACACTTTGACGGAATTGTTGATCAGTTGCTGTTTTGCCGTATCAAAGCGGTCTTCAATCCATGCATTCGTTTGCATAATTTCTTGCTGATTGTAGTTATATTGTACTTTCCATGTGACCGTCTGTGTCACCGGATCATACGCACTATCTTGCCCTGATTTGTTCAAAGGCTCATTAAAACTCACACGAACTCGGCCAATATCTGTTTCGTTGTGCTCGCTCTGATCCGTTGTAAGCGCAACCTGGTTTTGATACTCCACGTTGGTGAACGGAGCAGTGGTTGGTGCTTTAACACTTGTTGTATAGGTCACACGATAGGCCTTATCTGTATCTCCCAATTGAATTGGAAAATGTGGTTCCGTTTGAACTACTGGGCCTTCTTTTACAGATCCATTCAATTGCACTTCCAATTCGCGAATTTCGATGTTGCCCTTGAGCTCCAGCTCTGCTGGGAACGTGTCTGCAAGAACAGCATTTTTCATAGCCTTCTCGCCTTGGTTAAAATCTACAGTCCATTTAATTTCATCCGAGTTGAAGTTCTCTTTGTTTGCGCTTCCCGATTTCTTCAACTTATCTACGGCTGTGTTGGCAAAATGTACATCAATGATGCCCTGCCCCACGGAACTAAAGTCTATCTGTTGTTTCAAGCCATCTTCCATCTTGCTCTCATCGAACTTAATCCACACGTAGAAGTTACCTTCCAGCTTCGCATGCTCGATCAGTTCATTAAAGGTAAAGATGATTGTGCCATCTGGATTCACCACATACTCCCCAACACCGCCATCCAGATTACCCTTAAGCTGCGATCCGATGATGAATTTATCTGGCAAGTTAAAGGTGAACGTGGAGCCATCACTGTAGTTGTGGTTGTCATCTGCAAGTCCCCATGTAAAGACTACAGCCACCTCATCCTGGATTCGTGGTCGAATATCCTCGATTTTATCTCCTTTGACTTCAATCGTGCCATTTCCGTTGTCTTCTGGTGCCTGATTGTACATCTGCACACTGGTAATCAATTGATCTGTAATTACCGGGCCTGCAGCTGCGATTGCTAAACTGCTCTGGTTGAGGTTTCCCTCCCCCTCTTCTTCCGGAGTGGCAGCAACGTCAACGTTGTTGACCTCTTCCGAACCTGCCAAACCTTCTTCTGATGCTGTATCGCTGATTGCACTGGCTGGCAAATTAGTTAATTCATCCTGAGCATGCATTGTTGGTGTAAATATCCAACCCTGCATCATTTGCGTGACCAGTAACAGAGCAATGATCACTATGCTCACTTTTTTCCTCATTGTTTGCATATCCTCCTCGTACGTAGTGTTGGCATACGCCGAAGATTAGAATAGCAAAGCGACATATACAAAAAATAGACAACACTAAAATCCTCGTTTTTGAACACAAAATTGAACACAAAAAAGGATACTCCTCAAGCGGAGCATCCTGCTCAAACGGTTGTTATAGTGTCCAGTTAATTTTGACGCGCAGATCCGTAGTACCTTCCATTTTGGATACATAATAAGATATCGATTTCATGCCAAGTTGGTACAAATCCTGCAAATCTTCAATCAGTCCAGCTTCCGTACCCTTGTACCTGAATGTCAGCGAGGTTCCGCCTTCCTTCAGCTTACTCTGAACTTTGGTCTTCAGCGCAGCATGGCCTTTAACAGCATCCTGTTCATCATACAGGGAATAGTCCAGAGCATGGTACAGCTTCTGATAAGCGGCTTTTTTGCTATCTCCGGCCTTCACCAGCTTTAATAAAGCTTCTCGATATGGGGCGGGCGCAGCGGGGTACTTGCTTTTGCCTGTCCAGATATGGTCACGTGCCATCTCATCATCACTCAGCAAATAGTAGCTGTGGCTAACCTTACCTTTGCGGTCAGGGGTAGGATCATCCCAGGTGGTGTCCATGTGATACCACTTGCCGTCCAGGTTCACGATATTCCAGGCATGAAGCTGCCCGCCCGCTGTACCTTCCACAATCCGGTTATCGATACCTACTCGCTCCAGCATCCGATATGCCAACAGTGAATATCCCTGACAGACGGTACTGCCTGTAACAAGCCCGTCGTAGGCCGTATATTTCTTCAACGAAGTATCGTAAGAAAGGTTAAGCACAATCCAGTCGTGGATGACCTTGACCTTCTCATGATCCGTCATGCCTGGTTTGATGATTTCTTTCAACACGTTTGTGACTTTACGATTCACATAATCGGTCTGCTCCTTGGTCTCCCGATAGGAGAGAGTCACATGCACCTCGGCCGACACATTGGAGCCTTTATAATTAAATGCATAACTTTTAACGGTATATTGGATATAGGGGTCACTCTTCATTGCCTCATCGATGGAGGTTTGTAATTGTTTTTTGAGGCCCTTCACATTGCCTTTGTATGTAAAAACAAGTTCCTCCGTTCGCTGTGACATTGCGGTAAGCAAGGTCTGGCGCAAATCTGTTGCCGTGGATATATCTGATGTCCCTGATGCAGCATACAATTGATCCAGATCAACCGTACGTGGTAACGCTACAGCAATCAGACAGCCTGCCAGCAGTATGGTGATAATTCGTTTCCCGTTCTTACCCATGAAAGGAACCCACCCTTCTTTGCAAAGTTCTCACGCCCTATTGTATCACAAAAGGCTCTGTCGTCATTCTTCTAGTTTTGTCAAAGCAAATCAAAAGAGACCTTCTATGGAAGGTCCCTTTGATCTTTAGTTCATTGAATCACGATTACCCGTTATCTTCATCCTATGTTTCGTTTGGTCACGATATGAGTGATTCCTCGTCTAATACAGGCGATTACCACTCATAAACGTATCTGTTTTACCTTGAAGCTTCGCCAGCCGTTCCAATACCTGTGACGCTTCAGCTACCGTCACTTTACGTGCAGGCATGAATCGTCCTTCAATCGAAGGAAGCAATCCCAGCTTCAGACTCAGGGAGACCGCTCCCTTACTCGTAATGGCACTGGCATCCGCAATGTTGGGAAGATCCGATGGCAACGTATAGAATCCGGCCAGCTTCTCATAGCGTAAAATACGTACAAGCAGCACTGCCAATTCTTCACGTGTCATCTCTTCCTGCGGATTCAAATTCTGTTCAGGGTCCGCTCCGGCAAGCCAGCGCTGATCAATTAATGCCCGAACTGCCTTATAATACGGGCTGTCAGGTGTCACATCAGCGTATAACTTGTCATCTCCGTCCCCACTGTAGTACAGATCCATATTTGGATTAATCGCTCTTGCCAGATAGTTAAACCAATCTCCTCGGGTGATCACACGATCCGGGAATACGCGTCCCTGCTCATCAGCAAGCAATACGCCATGCTGGGTCATATTGCGTAGAGCTGCTTCGGCCACATGACCCAAGATATCCGTAGGTTCGGTCTTGGTTGCAGAGCTTGTGTCCCCGTATAAAAGCTTCCACTCTCCTGTGTTCGCATCCAGCGCTTCATAGTTGCCATAGATCGAATTCTCATCACGTGTAGGCATATAAGCAAGGTTCACCCCCGCTGGGATGACTTGACCACCGTTCATACCATATCCGCCATAACGGGAATATGCGAGGATTAGCTTGAATTCCTCCAGATAGAGTGCCTTGGCCTCTTCATAACTGATGGCTGGCTTAACATCTGCTGGCAGTTGTTCAGGCGTTGCCGCAATACGTGTATAGAACTCGTTAATCGTCCCGTTGTTCAAAACCTGTACTTGTGCCGTATCTTCCTTAACCGGAATTCCGTTCAGATAACGCTGGAACAAAAATGTGCGAGCATCATCCACCTCAATCACATTAGCCAGTCGGAACTGCTCCGTTGCGTCTGGAACTAGCGCAATCACTGTGTCCATCGCCAGTTTCTCAGCCTGCTTCCGGGTTACCAATTTGCCTGCCTTCTCCTCAGCCGGCTTCTCCTGTTCCATCTCCGGTCCCATTCGTTGCATCATCGTATAACTGTAGATCTGCCCGGTAACTGCATCTACCTGTGCTGAGATATCCCGCATGAACATATAGGACATATTGGCACTTCGATCGCTCCAGCTCAGACTCCATACCTGATTGTTCGGACTTGAGTAATATCCCTTGCCCAGCTGGCTATGTTCCAGCTTATAGCCCTTGGGAATATCAAAGTTTGTTGCGACCCGATTGGCGGCCTGCTGCACATTTAATCTTGTACCATTGGCCGGGACAAAAGGCGTTACATCACCTTTTAACTTCGTATCCTGCTGCAAAGAATCTTCATCTACAGCTTTACCTGTTAATGTATTAATCCGTTCCAACGTATTGGCTTCAATCGGAACGATACTGATATTTTTTGGTGTATATGCAAGGTAATACTGCTGACCCTGTTTGGAAGATAGACGATCTTTGGCGATATAAGCCAGTTCCACATCGAACTGTTCTTCAAACTGCTGTCTGGCCTTCTCTTCTGAAGCTGCCGGTTTCGATGAGGGATACTTGGCTTCAATAGTACCTCGGGAGTAACCTGTTACCAAACCACTTTCGTCCACATTAATGTAGACTGTCTCTGCATCAGTTAACAATCCATCATGTTTTAACTGGTACCCGTATCGATACTCTGTTCTGCCAAACAATGACTCTTGTTCGATGGAAGAATACAGATCTCCAAGCGGAGCATATTCACTTTCCTTAAGACTTGGAATCGCTTGGTACAACAGTGCCACGGCCTTTTCTTCAGCTTGAGCTTTGGTTAACTTCACATCTGATTCCGAGACATGTTTATCCAGGATATCCGACGGCAAATGTACACTTAACACTTCCCCTGTGCCTGCATGTACAGTTCCACTGAATCCCGACGTATGATTGCCTTGTGTAATCTGGAACCCGATCTCCCACGCCTTGTATTCTGGCGGTGGATAGGAATTAGGTGAATCGAATCGTGCAGATGAGATCGTTGCTTTTTTTAACAATGGAAATAATTTCAGTATATTTTCACTGGCTTGCCTGGATGAGATTTTCGCTCCCTCAGGCACGTCATTGCTCGTTGCGTCTAGTTGTTCATTTTCCCCCGTTGTCGCTGCGGTCAACTGCTCTGCTTGCGCGGCTGATGCACTGCCTGCAAAACCTGGTGTTTGCGAAGCAAGTAGCAGTGTTGCCATCGCTGCGGTTGTTGCTTTGGTTGCGAACATTTTCAATCGTAGATTAAACTTCCAATTCAAACTCAAATCTGGACCTCTCCCTTCAATTTCATACAAAGAAGCATAACAAATAACCTCGCATGAATATTGCCAGTCTATTCTATGATACCATAAGCTTCCTTTTTAATCGTCGTTTTCGGGGCAATTTTACAAATGTGAATTTCTGCATATTGCTAGTAACAGCAAAAAAAACGCCAACCACGTTGGCGTTTTCTCTGTTAGCCTGCACTCTTATGTAGGCTGAATCTACCTTGTCAACTATTCGCTTTAGACGAATCGTTCAACTTCGCCTGACCTTGGACATGGGTTTTCAAAAATGGAATAACAGTGTCCCAGAAGGTGGGATCTTCCTCAGAACAACTGTGTCCTCCGCTGTTGACCCATAGATGTTCAACAGGCGGATCGGCTTTGGACATAAAATATTCAAGCTCACTCGGGGGAATGAAATTATCTCCCTTGGAGTGCACCATAAGCATCGGCAGTTGCATCCCCCTGCGCCGTTCATTCAGCATCATCACCGGATCACGCTGACGATAAGATTTAAGAGATTCACCCATTCGCCAGAACCAGATTCTCGGAATTAACTGGGCCAGTGGAAACAAGGGCAGACGCCGGCGTCTCAGCTCTGAACTGACGATTACTTCAAATTGCGATGGCATCGAGTCCGTAATCACTGCTGATACAGGAATTCCCTCCGTCACTGCAAGAATCGTACCCAGTCCACCCAAAGAATGTCCAAGCACTCCGATGGCATCCGCATCAATCTCTGGTCGTGCAGTCGTATAATGCAACGCCGCGAGCAGATCATCCCGGAACAGGTAGGCAGATGCAGCACGAACCGGATCACTGGCCCCATGACTACGCACATCATACATAAATAAGGCATATCCAGCTTCCCAGATCGGACGTGCGTAACGAAGAACACGGGAGCGATTGGAGCCCCAGCCATGTGCAATAATAACGAGCGGCCATGGTTTCGGAATGTCGGCTCTGGCCGGGATGAACCAGCCATGCACCCGACCTCCCCCACTGTCAAAGGTCACATCCTCAAATGGCATTGGGGGTGTCAGTGTGATTGGAATCTTCTTGGGGGTTTGGCTCTTTACCGCTGCCTTCCATAATCCACCTGCCGTTACTGCGGCCACGGCGAGCATGCCGCCTATCATTGTTTTAGCTTTCACAGGGCATCTCTCCTCTCCGAATTCCGGCATACATCCATCATAAAACAATAGAATGAACGGCACGTTAAGCGACATGGGTTTTTATGATAAAGATTAATCCAACAACTAATTTAAAGGAACCATCATATATATACCCAAATATATACATATTCCTCATCTGATGCTGGAATCCTAGGCTTCAGCTGCTTCCACAAATCTCCGTGCACATGTTGCAATCTGCTCATGATCTCCTGCCACAAGAGCTTCTCGTGGTAAAAGTGCACTTCCCAGACCCACTGCAGCAGCGCCTGCTGCGTAATAATCAGCAATATTCTCCAGTGTGGCACCACCTGTTGCCAGCAGCGGAATATGATTCAGTGGAGCTTTGATCTCCCGCAGATACGGTATACCCAGACTCGCCATCGGAAACAACTTCACAACTCGTGCTCCCGCTTCATGGGCAGCGACAATCTCCGTAGGTGTCATGGCTCCAGGCCAGATCTCGACACCATGTTCTACAGCATATTCAATGACAGACAGATCGACATTGGGAGACACCAGAAATTGTGCACCTGCAGCGACGGCTTCCTTCGCCATCTGCACATTCAGTACCGTACCCGCTCCAACAAAAGCCTTTCCTTCATGCCGCTCACGCCAGTCCGCAATAATATCATGTGCTCCAGGTGTGTTCAGTGTGACTTCCATCAGTCGGATGCCACCACCTGTCATACCTTGTCCAGCTGTTACTGCCGCTTCACGGCTTATACCGCGCACAATCGCGACCAGCCTCGACTCCAATAGTACTTCCGTCAGATTCATATCCAGTTCCCCTTGCTTCATCAATTCGGCAGCCGAAGACAGGCAATCATGGTCACCGCTTTTCCGTTATTCATTATTGTAAGGCATATCCTCTCCTGGATGAAATCATTTGATCCAATATTCACTTCTTCCTTTTAAAAAGACATTGAATTCAACTTGGTTTTGTAGTCAACCTGAAGGAAACAAGGGCAATCGCCAACGCCAACAGCAGGACCATACCACCAATCCACCCCAAATTTTGAACGGAATTGTATTTCACAACTACACCTCCCAATCCGGCACCGAAAGTCATACCTATGTTCATTACTGCCGTATTGTAACTCAGGACTGTTTCAGAAGACTGTGGTCTCAATGTTATCAAATAGAACTGATTCGCGGGCGTTGTTATCCAGGCAGCTGTGCCCCAAATCATGATGGTCAGAAGAATACCTATTGTGGAACCTGCTGTGATGGGCAAAATAAAGAGGGCACCAGCATGAATAATCAAACTGATTGGAATCGTGCGAACAGGTCCCCATCGATCTACCGCATAGCCACCAAGACGGGAACCTATGAATGCAAATACACCCAATACAAGTAACGCCGTACTAATCATTTCTATTGAAAAATCGGCTACTGAACTTAAAAGTGGAGCGATATAAGCAAATACCATGGTGTAGCCCAGAATCCAGAAAACAGTCGTTAATAATCCGGTGATAACCTTTTTATCTTTGATAATCAATAATTGTTGCTTCAGGGAGAGAGACGGGTTACCCTCCATTCGAGGAATAAATCTGTACAACAGCATGAAATTAATAAATGCGATAATTGCAATCATGATATAAACATAGTGCCAATCCATGTAGGCAGCAATGAAGGTACCAATCGGCACTCCTAATACCAATGAAACGGTGAATCCTGTGATGACAGTTGCAATGGCACTACCCTGTTTGCCAGAAGGAGCTAGTCTTGCAGCATAGTTCGTGGCTAGGACAAAATACAGACCACCACTCATGGCCAATACGATGCGTGAGAACATAAGCATGCCAAAGTTCAAACTGAAGAATGCAATGATATTTCCCAAGATAAAAATAAGCATGGAATACAGAAGTACTTTTTTACGTTGTAACTTGGAAGTCAGCATGACCAGAGCCCAGGCTCCCAATGCATGAGATAGTGCATATACGGTGACCAATTGTCCTGCTAATGAGATCGAAACCTGTAAATCGCGGGCAATGATATCTAAAACGCCAGATACGACAAATTCGGCTGTTCCCACAACAAAGGCTCCTAAAGCCAATAAATAGATAATAAATGAATTCATTTCAATCTCCTTTATTCAAAAGAATAGTGTGTGAAATCTTCTGGATATATTCGTTTGTTGAAATTTATAATAGATATAAAAGACAAATTATATCTATTATAAATACAAAAAAAATACTTAATGCATCATTGATATTTTACCGGCAATTGAAGATAATTTTCGATTTTTAAGCACTTCTTCCATCTGTCCTTCGGCAGTGATCATGGTTTCTTGAATTAAGCATCCCTGTTTATGATGACAGCAATCAAACAGAGAGGTTGTACCCTCAATGGCCTGTATGATGTCCAAAAACGTAAGATCCTCCCACTTCTCCTGAAGTGTATACCCGCCATGGGCACCAGATGAAGAATGAATCATCCCCTCTTTCGTCAATTTGGTTAAAATCTTGGACAGATATGTGGGTGAAACATTCTGCCACTTTGAAAGTTGCTGCACACCCACAGGTTTATCTGAATTGGATGCCGCAAGAAAAATCATCGTGTGCAGGGCGTAATTGGTAGCTTTGGAATACTTCATCATCTCATTCCTCCCTAATAAAAGACTTAATATATCTACAATAACTTCTTTAATACAATTACGTCAATAACCCCCTCTCATAAAAGTGGCACATTGCGTCCACTCTTTTATCAGAGGAGGCTCTTGTTACAAACAACTGTTCCAGCAATATCTATACCTACAGTTCCAATCTATATGCATGCTTTAGGCATTTTCCAATACGTTATCCTTCTCCAAATCTTTAAAGTATCGATCGTTATATAACATGCTTGGATGTGTTGGATGATAGGCGAGTGCGATATCATTATGTTCCCGGGCCTTGGCACGGTTACCCATCCGGTCATAACACACACATAGTTGCAGATGCGGCATCCAGGTCCAAGCTGCTTCATTCAGCACTACCATAGGGTCATCAGGACGTACAGCACGAGTCGCCTGTTCGTACCAGAACAGGGCCTTGCGATAATCTTCACGGTCGGCAAAATAACCACCCAATCGACAGCAAATCTCGGCTCTTGGCAAATCATAGGCAAATGATCGGAACAACGCCGTGACTTCCTGTTCCGGATGTTCAAGTGCAGCTTCACAATCCGCAATTTTCTGGCAAGCAGCGATCTGATCTTCCACCCAGCCCAATCCGGTATCCAGAAACTTCTCATAGTACTTCACCGCATCCTCATGCTGTCCATGGTCCTTCAGCTCATTACCGAAATAGTACAAGTCACGCGGCCCGAATTCCTCTCCGGCCTGTTCCCTTTTGCGATAGATCCGCAGATTACGATCGGTATACACCTTATCTTTCTTGTGGGTAACCGCTATATCACTATGCAGCAGATTGCCCGCTACAGCCAGATATTCATGGACCGCGCCAATCCAGCGAAATTGCCGATCCCGACGCACCAGACGATTCCGGCGCAGGCTGTAGGCTACCTTGCCATCTGCTGTGAATGACAGATTATAATCCATTGTAACACTATCAACATCCGGGTCCAGCGAACGTTTCAAGGCGATCAGTTTCGCCCGATCTTCCGGTTCCAATACATCGTCGGCATCCAGCCACAGAATATATTCACTCTTTGCCTGATCGAAGGCATAGTTGCGTGCTGCTGCAAAGTCATCCACCCATTCAAAATCAACGATACGATCCGTATATCTGGAAGCAATCTGACGGGTACGATCCGTTGATCCGGTATCCACGATTACAATCTCATCGGCAATACCGTTGACCGAGTCCAGACATCTCGCAAGGGAAGCTTCTTCATTTTTCACAATCATACACAGGGTAATACTGATCGTCTCCTCCCCTCGTCTCGCCCTGCGATTAAAGGCAGATACCCCCGGCAGTTCGGACAATCGATAGATGTGGTACGCAGGGAAATGAGTATCGACGAACAAACGAAAACCCAATGCCTGAGCACGGATGCAGAAATGACGATCTTCGCCCCAGAAGGATACATTGGGAATCTGGTCATATGAGACTCCTGCTGCCAGAACATTTTTGCGAATAAGAGTACATGCCCCTAGCCCTCCAACTTCATAACAACCCGGGATCCGCAGCTGATTTAGAAAAGCAGTCGTTTGCGTGCCCTCGTCCTCCGCCTCGGTTCCGTCTACTGTTTTGCCACCGCGGCGATACAAGGCATACTCATCTTGTAGCCATACCTGCGGCATTTCCCTGGCATCTGGCTGCCAGCGGGTCCAAAAAATATTGGATACAATGTCTTTGCCACTCGATACAAGTTGCTCCAGCGTCCGCGGATGCAGCACCAAGTCAGAATCAATCAGGAACACCGCATCGTAGTGATTGTCGCGTGCATATTGCAATATGCGATTTTTCAAACCGGCTACACGCCAAATCTGCTCATCCTGCCAATAGTGTCCTCCCTCATCCTTGCTGTACACCCCTTTGTTGTCAGGACTACCGCTACCATGTTCATCTGCTTGAATAACCGTCCCTTCATGCTGAAGCACAAATTCATGCAATATATTCGATGCGGCTTCTTCCACGTTATCGTCAACAAACAGATAATCCGTCTTCACTGTTGTTCGTTCCAGTGCATGCAGAGAATCCAGAAATTCACGGAGCACCGGAGTTGTCTGGCGAATCGGGCTGGCGATCAGTATTCTTTCTTGCTCAAACGCTTCATGCTCTTCCGATTGGCGGGTTTCCAGCGAATTATCAGAACGTCTGGACGGTCGATGATTACTCTGGCTCTCATGTTGCTCCTCTTTTTGATGTTCTTTCTCATTCTCTTTTTCTTGTGAATTCAGCTCTATTTGAGGTTGGGATTCTTCTTGCGATTTGCGTAACAGTTCTTTCTTCAACGTGCTCACTCCCCCTCTCCTTATTCGAACCATGCCAACAGTCGTGGCTCTTGATCCAATATCGATTCGTACTGTTCCTTCCAACCGTATCTTGCTTCAGGGTCCAGTGCTTGATAGCGTTCATATTTGCGGATACGGTCTTCTTCCCGCGCCCAACCATAGTGCTTCACCCGGGGAGCATGACATCCATAGGACCAATGCTGGATCGTTAACGGAAAACGACCACAATGCTGGGGTGTCTCCTTCCATTCATAGTTCATCCCCGGGTGATAACGAATCAGAAATGGCCGATAATAGGCATGCGCCTGCCAGAACTCATCTTCCCGGTAATGCGTCTCACTCCACATATCAAACAATCTGAAATAGATCGCATCTTCTTTGCCACTGAGCAGCAGATCCCGTACCAACCCAAAGTCACTGGTTAGAATCTCATCCGCATCCAGATTCAAAATCCACTCCGGATCGGTTGCCACCGTCTCTTCCCATTGTTGTTTTCTCAGGCTTACCTCGTCTGCAAAACGTGAAGCTACGTTCTCCACTAATACGAGTGGAATACCGTCCAGAAGTTCCCTGCACAGTGCGACCGTTCCATCCGTGCTTCCGTCATCAATGATTACTGCGCGATCAATCCAGGGACGATGTCTCTCCAGTGCCTGCCTGAGATAGCGATTCTCTTCATTACGAACGATCATCGACAAGGTAATATGTGGTCTTCCATGTTCCTCATGTCCATCCAAAGCTTCACCCCCATGCGCAAGCTTCTACCTATTAAAATGTCCGACACACAATTCCTGGACGAATCACAATCCTCTATTTCCAATCTATGCAGAGCCGGAATGCGGATATGCAGGCCAAGTAAACCTTTCATGGGGTTAATCTTGATGAACGACAAAAAAAGCACCCGCCTTCGCGGATGCTTTTAAGGTAATCACAATATTAATGTAGTGAAATAAATGAATTAACGGTATTCAGCCAAACGATCATTGAGACTACGCGTCTGTCCATAGACTTCCTGATACAGTGCGAACAGTCCATCATAGACGGCAACCGTTTCCGGGTTCGGCTCATAGGACTTCGCTGGACGAATAAACGCTGTTGCACATTCTTGCAAAGACGGGAACCAGCCACAGCCATAGGCAGCCAGCATCGCTGCACCCATCGCAGGACCCTGTTCGCTCTCCAGCTTCACAATCGTGGCGTTAAAAACATCAGCCTGCATTTGCAACCAAGCTTCGTTCTTGGCACCGCCACCAATGGAGATAACTTCATTGACTGTTTTGCCTGCACCACGCAGAATATCAATGGACTCGCGTAGCGAGAAGGTAATACCCTCCATCACCGCACGTCCAAAGTGCTCCAGCTTGTGCCCTGCATCCATACCGATGAAACTGCCACGGATATTCGCATCCGGATGAGGTGTACGCTCCCCAACGATATATGGTGTGAACAACAATCCGTTGCTGCCCGCCGGAATCTGATCGATGCCCTGCAAGAGCACATCAAACGATTTATCCGCTGCAAACGTATCCTTGAACCAGGACAAGCTATATCCTGCGGCAAGCGTTACACCCATAATATAGAAGGCATCTTTCTCCCCGTGATTAAAAAAGTGCACTTTGCCTTCGAAGTCGAGATCTTTACGCTCTTCGTAGGAAAGCACAACCCCGGACGTTCCGATGCTGCACATCGTCTGTCCTTCACTCAGAATGCCTGCGCCAATGGCACCACACGCATTATCCGCACCACCTGCAAATACTTTTGTCGCAGCCGCCAGACCCGTTTGATCCGCAATCTCAGGCAGCAACGTGCCCACTTCCTCAAACGATTCCACAAGACGTGGACAAAGAGAGATTGGCAGCTCGAAAGCTTCTGCAATCTCGTTGCTCCACTGCTTGCCTGCAACGTCCAGCAGCAAAGTTCCCGCTGCATCGGAATAATCCATAGCGTAATCCCCGGTCAGGCGATAACGTACATAGTCTTTTGGCAACAGGAACAAGGATGCTTGCTGTAACAATTCAGGCTCGTTCTCCTGAACCCACAGAATTTTCGGCAAGGTAAAGCCTTCCAGTGCACGGTTCCGGGCAATGCTTAACAGCTTGCCATCCAGCACTTTTTCGATGCGACGGCACTGAGCCGTAGTACGTGTATCGTTCCACAGGATTGCGTTACGCAGCGGTTTGCCTTCAGCATCTACCAAGACCAGTCCGTGCATCTGACCGGAGAAGCTCAATCCCTCGATTTCCGAAGGCTGCACGCCAGACACTTCAAGCAATTTACGCAAGGAAACAATGGTCTGCTCTACCCAATCTTCGGGATTTTGTTCACTGTATCCAGCCTTGGGCTGGTACAACGGGTATGCCTCGGATGCTTCAAATGCCACTTTTCCTTCACGATTGACCAACACGGTTTTAACCGCACTGGTTCCAAGATCGACACCAATTACGTAACTCATAGGTTAACTCCTCTCGTTTGTAACAGGACTGTATAAATGAAACCCTTGATGCTCATATGGTCACTTCATGATCAGAAAACCCTTGGATCGCCGTTACCCCCGGATTTCCTTTAATCCCTTTGACAAGGGAGAAATCCGGGGATAAATGCGCACGCTCCGCTTCCTCGGGTCCTTTCTGCTCACTCCGTTTTGCATGCACCATCTTAGACAACCATTTATATCAAAACAGTAAAAACATACTCGTTTTTGTAGCAGAAAGATTGATCCAATAACCTTGATTCGTCATTGGTTATAAATGAAACCTTGATGCTCATGTGGTCACTCCGTGATCAGAAAACCCTTGGATCGCCGTTACCCCCGGATTTCCTTTAATCCCTTTGACAAGGGACAAATCCGGGGATAAGCCTATGCTTCCGAAGCCAGCTTTCTTTCAGAAAGCTCTTAGCGCACGCTCCGCTTCCTCGGGTCCTTTCTGCTCACTTCGTTCTGCATGCACCATCTTAGACAAACATTTATATCAAAAATTTTAAAAAATAGCGTTGTTTGTTTAATCAAAAAACCGCCCCCGTCTTCCCAAGGGAAAGTCGGGGACGGTCCGAATGTCATGCTTGTTCAGGCGTTCCATGGTACAAGCTAATCTTGTGCATAGGCAAGCTTGGATACTAATGTCCAACACATATGAGTTGAGTAACCATTGGTGGTCGACGTGCGCCAACCCTGCCTAATGCGCTATTAGTCAGCCAAGATGTACTGGTTGAGTTGTGCTCTCAGCAATTCCTGACGTCCGGATTGGTTTTTGCGTGGGCTTTCGTTGTTGAGTGCATACTCAGCAAGGGAAGCCAGTGTTGCTTTACCTGCAACTACATCTGCACCGATACCTTCGCTGAAGCTGCTGTAACGTTTTTCGATGAAGTCATCGAATACGCGATCTTCAATCAACTTCGCTGCTACTTTCAGACCTTTTGCATACGTATCCATACCTGCGATGTGTGCCAGGAACAGATCGTCAGCTTCGAAGGAACCACGACGTACTTTCGCGTCAAAGTTCACACCACCACGGCCGATACCGCCGTTTTTCAATACTTCATACATTGTCAATGTAGCATCGTACATATCAACCGGGAACTCGTCCGTATCCCAACCGATCAACATGTCGCCTTGGTTCGCATCGAGGGAACCGAGCATACCGTTTGTACGAGCAACGCGGATTTCGTGATCAAATGTATGACCAGCCAGTGTAGCATGGTTTGCTTCTAGGTTGAGTTTGAAGTGTTTGTCCAAACCGTATTTTTGCAAGAAAGCAATCGAAGTTGCTGCATCATAATCATATTGGTGTTTCGTTGGCTCTTTTGGTTTAGGCTCGATCAGGAATTGTGCATCAAAGCCAATTTCCTTCGCGTAGTCTACAGCCATGTGGAACATGCGAGCAATGTTGTCTTGCTCCAGTTGCATGTCTGTGTTCAACAATGTGTCGTAACCTTCACGACCGCCCCAGAATACATAGTTTTCAGCGCCCAGGCGTTTACCAACTTCCAGACCTTTTTTGATCTGTGCTGCAGCGTGAGCATACACGTCTGCGTTGCAAGTGGAAGCTGCACCAAACATGAAGCGCGGGTTCGAGAACATGTTCGCCGTGTTCCAGAGCAGTTTTTTGCCGCTGGATTTCATATGATCTTCAATCAGATCAACAATCGTATCAATGTTGCTGTAGAACTCACGCAGGTTGTTGCCTTCTGGTGCAATGTCCACATCGTGGAAACAGAAGAATGGAAGATTCATTTTTTCCAAAAATTCAAATGCCGCTTCCACGCGTACTTTCGCGAGGTCCAGACCTGAGTATTTATCCCACGAACGAACAGCTGTCTCCGCACCGAACGGGTCACTGCCGCCTGCAGTTAATGTGTGCCAGTAAGCCATGCCAAAACGGAAATGTTCTTCCATCGATTTGCCGGCTACCACTTCTTCCGGATTATAATGTTTAAAAGCAAAAGGATTCTTGGAATCTTTACCTTCAAATGCAATTTTATTAACGGATTCAAAATAGGCCATGTGTAAAATGCCTCCTCAATAGTTTTAAGAAATCGTTTACATAGTTATCCTATCACATCGAATATACTTTGTCTATTGGTTAAACAAAGTAAAATAAAATTGTTTTTTACATGGTTGTTTACGCTATAATAGTCGAATAACTTGTTTCGGATGTGGGTCAGAACCCTTTTATCAGAAGAATAGGAGTGCCTTAACCATATGAAAATTACCGGAGACCAGATGCTGGTCAAAAAAATAAACAAGTCGATCGTTCTCGATACGATCCGGCGCCATGCCCCTCTTTCTCGCGCACGAGTGTCCGAGGTTACGGGGCTGAACAAAGCAACGGTATCCAACCTGGTTGCTGATCTGATCAGTGATGACCTGGTGCAGGAGATTGGCCCTGGTGAATCCAGCGGCGGACGTAAACCACTCATGCTGCTGTTCCGAGGGACATCAGGCTATGCAGTCGGTCTGGAACTCAGTGTGACCCACTTGAAAGGCGTGCTTACAGATCTGGAAGGACACATCATTACAGAGTACGCAGTGACCTTGGAACATCATGACGTGTCCTCTGTACTGGAGCAATTGAAATTGGCAGCAAAACAGCTCATTGAAGCAGCTCCTGCTTCCCCTCATGGAGTCATTGGGATTGGCATCGGGGTGCCCGGCATGGTGGATGAGGCAGGAACGGTCCTGTTTGCACCCAACTTGGGGTGGGAGAAGGTAGCTCTGCGCTCGATGCTTGAAGAAGAATTTCAACTGCCTGTAACGATCGATAATGAAGCCAATGCTGGTGCCCATGGAGAGTTGAATTTTGGGGCAGGTATCGGTGTACGTCACATGATCTACATCAGTGCAGGCATGGGGATTGGTTCAGGCATCATGGTAGATGGTGAATTATACAAAGGCGCGTGGGGCTACGCAGGAGAAACAGGCCATATGTCCATTGAAGCGGAAGGTCTGCCCTGCTCCTGTGGTAATCGTGGTTGCTGGGAGTTGTACGCATCGGAAAAAGCCTACGAGCACCCGGACCATCAGCTAAATTTACCTGCTCATACCACACGCGAGCTTATTCATTATGCGGAGCAAGGCCACGATGCTGTTCAGAAATTATACAACACGATTGGACGCAAACTGGGGATTGGCATAACCAACATCGTTAACAGTTTCAACCCGGAACGTATTATCATTGGCGGTCCGCTCTCTGAAGCAGGTCCATGGATTGAAACAGCGTTAAAACAAGTTGTCGAGGAACGTACATTACCTTATCACCGCCGCAGTTTGCAGATTGAATGGGCAGCTCTGGGCAGCCGTTCCACCCGTGTTGGTGCCGCTTACTCTGCAATATCCCAGTTTTTAGGTAAAATCAGGGTGTCTGTCTAATAACAGATGAAAATTGACATCATTTCGCCCCATTTCCTCCCTTTTTGTTAAAGAAATCCAGATGTATAATGGGGTTATGTGATTTTTGTCATGGCTGTATGAATAAAGCTGTGTTAATTCCGATAACGAAACGGAGTGAAAAAAAGCGTGACCTACGTGGATACTTCAGATATCTCGGCGCAAATGTTTGTCACCGTCCTCCTGTTCCTGATTGTGCTTGCGCCCCTGTTCAGCCTTGGCATACTCCGATTGTTTCAGAGCAAAAAGAAGGCTGGTTTCATGTACATGCTGTCAGGATTGCTGGTTTATGTTGTATTTCAAACTTTCATGAGTATTTTTTTCTAGATCATATTCTGCGTTTGCACAAAAAACCGTACCCTTCCGGGTACGGTTCTTTCTATATCCTAACGGCTCGCGAAAACCGGAATTGCATATGAATCGAAAATTTCTTTCAACACATGATGATTCAGATAATCAGCCTGATTTAAGCGTCCAATGCTTTGGCAAATTGAGTTTTGTTCATACCCAGAATGCGGTGTTCACCAATGACAGTCAATGGCACGGCACGTACACCCATGTCCCATACTTGTTGTGCAAATTCATCGCTAGTTTCGATGTTGCGCTCTTCATAAGAGATACCTTTGTCAGCCAGGAACGTTTTTACGGATTTGCAGTTCGGGCAGTTCGTTGATGTATATACAATTACGTTTTCCATGTTTAATTCACCTCATATGGTTTTATATTAATCTATAGTTTGGTTGGAATCAGCTCATTCTATTACAGAACAACTGCGCTGTGCTCCAAGCTCTCAATGTATTTCTCTGTGTCCATGGCAGCCATACATCCGCTACCTGCAGCTGTAATCGCTTGTTTGTAACGTGTATCCTGAACGTCACCACATGCGAATACACCTGGGATGTTTGTCTCGGATGTACCTGGTGTAGTCAGGATATATCCATGTTCGTCCGTAGTGATCTGTCCGCCAAGGAAACCAGTGTTTGGTGTGTGACCGATCGCTACGAATACGCCACTTGCCGGAATCACTTCTTCTTCACCTGTTTCGTTGTTTAACACTTTCAGTCCGGTTACGCCGTTGTCGCCAGCAAGTACTTCGAGTGGTGTACGGTTCAAAGCCATTTCTACTTTTTCGTTGCTGCGTGCACGATCCTGCATGATTTTGGAGCCACGCAGTTCTTCACGACGGTGTACCAGTGTTACTTTGGAACCGAAACGGGACAAGAAGCTTGCTTCCTCAAGGGCAGAGTCGCCACCGCCGATGACGATGATTTCTTTGTTACGGAAGAAGAATCCATCACATGTTGCACATGTGCTGACACCGCGGCCTATATTCGTTTCTTCGCCAGGGATACCCAGGTATTTAGCAGTTGCGCCTGTGGACAGGATCAATGTTTCCGATACGAGTTCACCCATACCTTCAACTTGAATCTTGAATGGACGCTCGCTCATGTCGATGTTGTTCACCCAGCCTGTGCGGAATTCAGCACCGAAGCGCTCCGCTTGTTTACGCATGTTGTCCATCAGTTCAGGACCCATAATACCATCAGGGAAACCTGGGAAGTTCTCCACTTCAGTCGTTGTTGTCAGTTGGCCACCAGGTTGTGGTCCTTCAATAACGAGTGGGTTCATGTTGGCACGTGCCAGATAGATTGCTGCTGTCAGCCCTGCAGGGCCTGTTCCAATAATAATTGATTTATACATGTATAGTTCCTCCCCCGGGTTCTGCAAAAAGGTTAGACCCTCCGGCATCAAAAGCTTAGGCTTTTGCATACACTAGAACGAAAAGCCCACATCATGTCCACAAGACCTGCCTGTGATATGACAATGGCCCTATGCAGAAACGGAATTCTAATTTATAATCATTCTAATCTGTTGTTCATTATGATCTCTTTTATGTACGGTGTCAATGCTCGGCAGCGATTATGAAGAAGTCTTCATCAGGAGGGAAAATGGAAGCATGAACGATGCACTCATTGGCAGTTTTATATCAGCCATGTCTACCGGCCTAGGGGCCGTACCGATTCTATTTATGCGCAAAATATCGCACCGTCTGCGTGATATCTTGCTGGCATACGCCGCAGGTATTATGACCTCGGCCTCGGTGTATAATCTCATTCCGGAAGCGCTTGGCCAATCGAATCTCTTTGTACTTGCATTTGGTATTATGCTTGGTAGCCTGGTTCTACTGGTGCTGGAGATGAAGATCCCACACGTCGATCTGGAGAATCCCGAGAAAATGCCTTTTAAAATTGAAACCAAAGCCTTCATGATTATTGCAGCCATCACCATGCATAATCTGCCGGAAGGGTTATCCGTTGGAGTCAGCTATGCAAGCTCGGATGAGAACCTTGGCAATCTCATTGCCTTTTCCATTGGATTGCAGAATGCGCCGGAAGGATTTCTGGTGGCCCTTTTCCTAGTAAACCAGAACATTGGCCGCTTCAAAGCGCTGGGTATTGCCACCCTGACCGGAGCGGTAGAGATTATTACAGCTATGATTGGTTACACCTTGAGCAGTCTCGTAGCTGGTCTTGTGCCTTATGGTCTGGCCTTTGCAGCCGGTGCGATGATGTTCATTGTTTATAAGGAACTTATTCCCGAGAGTCACGGCGATGGCAATGCACGTGTGGCGACGATGTCCTTTTTACTCGGGCTCATCACGATGATTGGTCTGACCGAACTGTTTTAATTGAAGACTAAAGAACCCGGCGAACAGTCCAAGACTGTCAACCGGGTTCTTTGTTTAGCCACAAATGAAGATTCCATGAAATTACTGGGATCGTCTGTCAGAGGTATTATGCCCTCTCCTGATCAGGATTGGATGAAACGAATCAATTCCGAATTGAATTTTTCCAATTCATCATAGAATGCACCATGACCACTCTCTTCAAAAGCAATCAGCTGAGACGAAGCGATGCCTTGGTGCATCTGCTCGGCGAACTCAAACGGACAGATCTCATCTTTTTTCCCGTGCAAAATGGCTGTTGGCACCTGAATGGAACTCAGGTCACCTCGCAAGTCCTCGTCCCGCAACGCAATTGCACTGCGAATGGTACCATAAGATGAAGCTTCCATGCCGAGAGCGTGGAACCAATCCATGAATGCCTGGCTGTGTTTCTTTGCGAAGAACATGCCGCCAAACGTCTCCAGTAACTTCGGACGATCTGCAAAGATTGGCTCAATGATCTGCTCGTTCAGCTGCTCTGGAGTCAATCCATACGGATAACCTTCACGCTGTGTGAACACAGGTGCTGCCGCAGATAACAAGGCCAGCTTGGAGACGCCATGTCCCTTATGGCGAGCCATGTAATGTACTGCGATCGCTCCACCCATAGAGAATCCTGCGAGTACCGCGTCTTTCAGCTCCAAATCATCAATAACGGCACGAACATCGTCTGCCATGCGATCATAATCATATCCTGTGGAAGGCTTATCCGATAAGCCATATCCTCTAAAATCTATCGCGATGGCACGAATGCCATGGTTCGGCAGTACGTTCAATTGGTATTCAAACATTTTATAATTAACAGGCCAGCCGTGCAAAAAGACAACCGGGGTTCCTTCGCCAATATCTTCAACATATACTTTTACATTTGGTTCCACTTGTACATAACGTCCCATATTTCACAGCTCCCTTATTATCGAATCGTCTCTTCGAATCATTACCCGCTGACCCAAGGTTCAAACGTAAGCTGTTCCACCAGCCGCATACTACCAGCGAAACCAATTACTCATTTTCCTCTTCAAATCTTATTACCGTAGCAGTCTAAGCCCATTTAGAATAACCAGAATTGTACTGCCTTCATGACCTACCACACCCAGAGGCAATGCAACGTCTTGGAGGAAGTTACCAACAATCAAAGCCAGAATAACGGTGATGGCAAAAAACATATTCTGCTTCACCGTGCGCTGTGCTCGACGAGCCTGCCCAATCACCCAAGCGATCTCTTCAATGTTATCGTTCATAAGTACCGCATCAGCGACCTCCAGTGCAGTCCCGCTGCCGGACAATCCCATCCCCATACCCACAGTAGCTGCTGCAAGTGCCGGTGCATCATTGACACCATCCCCTACCATCAGCACAGGACCATACTGTTTGCGGAGTGCTTGTACCTGCTTCACCTTATCTCCAGGCAGCAAGTCTGCATAGACCATGCTTACTCCAGTTTCACGCGCAATTACAGAAGCTGATCTGGCTCGATCTCCTGTTAACATGGTAACTTTTACACCCATCGCTTCAAGCTTTTTCACTGCAGCTGCTGCCTGTGGCCGTACCGTGTCCCGCATCGCGATCAGCCCGACTAATTCACCATCAGCCATAACAGCGGATACGGTTTTTCCCTCCCCTTCAAGACGAGAGCATACATCACCCCACTCAGAAGATACTTTCACAGGGTTAACATCATGTTCATCTGAATCATCAACGTTAGCGTCCTTTATCTTCTCTAACTGCAACGATTCCATTACATTTGTTTTGCCAATGCTCCAGACCACATCGTTTACCGTTCCTTCGATGCCCCAGCCTGTTAGAGCCTGTACGTGCTCTGCTTCCTGAAGTGTAATGTTTTCCTTGTTCGCCTGATCTACGATGGCACGAGCCAAGGGGTGCATGGAGAGGTTCTCAATCGCCGCTACCGCAGCTAACAGCTGGGTACGATCTACATGTTCAGCCGTAATAATATCGGTGACTTGCGGGGTGCCCATGGTCAATGTACCTGTTTTGTCAAAAGCCACGACCCGCGTGCGAGCCATATTCTCCATATGGGCACCACCCTTGAAGAGAATGCCACGGCGCGCACTGCTGGACATCGCGGACAACATGACAGGCATGATGGCAGACACCAATGCACAAGGTGAAGCAACAACCAGAAACACCATGGCTTTATAAAATGCCTCATTCCATGTCCAGCCAAGCAGTAGTGGAGTTCCTGCAATCACAAGTAAAGTCACCCCTACAACAATGCGTGCGTAAATTCCTTCAAACCGCTCCATAAAACGCTGGGAATCCGGCACTTCTGCCTGCGCTTCTTCCACCATTTTAATGATTTTGCCAAACAGTGACCCTTCAGCCGATTTTGTAACCTCTACGTATAAAGCACCCACCCCGTTTACCGTACCTGCATAGACTTCATCCCCCGCAACTTTGTCCACAGGCAGGGATTCTCCGGTGATGGACGACTGATTGATAAAAGAACTCCCACGGTACACGACACCATCTGCTGGGATGAGTTCTCCCGGTTTGACCAATAGCAGATCACCAGGTTGCAGATCATCAATAGCCACGAGGTTCATCTGTCCATCCTCAATACGCAGTGCAGTCTCTGGCTTCAGCGCCAGTAAAGATGAGATATCCTTATGACTGCGCTCTGTCGCATAACTTTCCAACGCACCACTGAGTGCAAAAATAAAGATCAGCATCGCACCTTCATTCCAGTAACCAATGGCTGCTGCCCCGAGGGATGCGGCAATCATCAGCAGGTTTACATCCAGATCACGTTCCTTGACCAGTGTCTCGATACCTTCCTTCGCTTTGTTCCAACCGCCAACGGCATACGCCACAATGTAGAGCATGATGGACAAAGTCCCGAAATACGGTGCAGTTCCCCAGGCAATCAGCATCAACAGCCCGCTGCCCAATGCAGATTGCATCTCTTTATTCTGCAACATGGCTCGAAAATCAGGCTTACGTCCCCGGTTTGGGCCTGGTGTTTGGGATAAGCGCTGTCCCGCTTGTTTCTGTCTGTGTAGTGGTTGATGTATCGCTTGCATATGAATCACGTTCCTTTCGAATGGTAGGTTTGCGGATGACGAGTCTGCTAAATTCCGCTCCCAAAAATGAAGTTGTATTGAGAATGAGAGCCATTGTTAATGCCCTAAAAATGACACATGCTGCTGCGGGAATCCCGCAGCAGCATGGTTTTATGAATGATTTTGACATAATCTCGAATGAGAATGATAATCATTTTTGCACTTATGCAATTGTGTTTACTCAATACAACTTTCAATCAGTATATGCCTGTGATCCACATTTGTAAATGGGCTTTTTCGATGGATAGTCATACATGCGTGTTCAAAAAGACAAAAAGCCGCTGTCCCGGGGGACAACGGCTTTAACCATCTATTGATATTCATATGACCTGTTTATGGCATATCACTTAAGTGATTCATCCAAATGCCATTTACGCGCCTACGCTTGCTCCCTGACTTGCCTTGATGGCTTGCTCCAGATCATAGATAATGTCTTGAATGTTCTCGGTACCAACAGACAAACGAATCAATTCCGGATTAACGCCTGCTGCAGTTTGTTCATCTTCGGTCAACTGCGCGTGTGTTGTACTTGCCGGGTGAATAATCAGTGACTTGGAATCGCCCACGTTTGCAAGGTGAGAGAACAGTTTGACACTTTCAATCAATTTGCGACCTGCGTCCGCACCACCTTTGATTCCAAAGGTCAGAATGGCACCCTGCCCTCTTGGCAGATACTTCTGTGCAAGCTCGTAAGAACCGTGGCTCGGCAGACCTGCATAACTTACCCAAGACACGTCCTCATGTTTCTCAAGGAATTCCGCAACCGCAAGGGCATTGCTACTATGTCGCTCTACGCGCAGATGTAATGTCTCCAGTCCTTGCAGCAGCAACCAGGAGTTGAATGGAGAGATTGTTGCACCCAGGTCACGCAATAGCTGTACACGAGCTTTGATAATATAAGCAATCGGTCCAACCGCTTCCGTATATACAACACCGTTATAACTGGAGTCCGGCTCCGTCAATCCAGGGAACTTGCCACTTGCTTTCCAGTCAAATTTTCCGCTATCCACGATAACGCCACCAATGGATGTACCATGACCGCCAATAAATTTCGTTGCAGAGTGAACGACAATATCTGCTCCATGTTCGATGGGACGAAGCAGGTACGGACTTGGGAACGTATTATCCACAATCAAAGGAATTCCATGTTCATGAGCAATCGCTGCCACCGCTTCAATATCCAGTACATTCCCCTTCGGATTACCAATCGTTTCGGCATACAATGCTTTCGTTTTCTCCGTAATCGCTGCCCGGAAATTCTCAGGATCACTGGAATCCACAAATTTTACGTCCAGACCCAGTTTCGGCAAAGTCGTCGAGAACAGATTGTATGTACCTCCATACAAACTCGCCGAAGATACGATCTCATCACCTGCACCAGCAATATTCAGAAGTGAAAACGTAATGGCTGCCTGACCAGAAGCTGTAGCCAGCGCTCCAGCTCCGCCTTCCAACGCCGCAATCCGTTGCTCAAACACGTCGGTTGTTGGATTCATCAGACGGGTATAAATGTTGCCAAACTCTTTCAAACCAAACAAGTTAGCTGCATGCTCGGTGTCCTTGAATCCATACGATGTTGTCTGATACAAGGGCACAGCTCGTGCGTTGGTGGTTGGATCAATCTCCTGGCCTGCATGAATTGCCAATGTTTCAAATGAAAGCTCACGTTCGTTTGACATAAATCTGAATCCTCCCTCAATATATACGTTCTTTAAGTTCCTGATGTCTTCGCATGGTGGCGTATGTTTTCCATATTCTCTCACAAGATGTCGCATTTGAAAAGACTTATTTCCGATTGTTCCGATAAGAAAAATTAAATATGTACATTATCGATTTCTGTACCAAAAAAAACCTTTGCACTCGCAAAGGTTTTTCAGCTACTTTAGCTTCGGTATGCAATACCTCATCCTGGGTTTGGTTAGACCCGAACTGCACTCCATACTTCACGCAAATGTTTGGCCGCAGGTACAGCTTCCTCCGCAGTTACGCCTTCAAGTGAAATATCGATATGTGGCTTATACGTTTTTAGCAATTCAAAAAATAACGGGTAATCCAGTATCCCTGCCCCAGGTACCGGATTGTACTTCTCTCCCTGTGCATCAAAGGCTACATCTTTGGCATGGATCACAATTATGCGCTGATACAGCGATTCCATCACCTCGCGCAAGAAAGCCCCTTGATCTGCTGCATGTGGTTGTTTGATCAGATTACACGGATCGAACAGCATCCCCAGATTTGATGAAGGAATCTCTTCAAACAAACGTGTCATATGTTCATGGGTATGAAGAGTATGTGTCGACACAGGCTCAATCGCCGCATGCACGCCCCATTTCTCCGCTTCCTCAGCCAACTCCTCAACCGTTTCTTTCAGCACACTCCACGCCTTCTCTTCATATCCATCCGGATGTGTATCCTGATAGGTGTCCAAGCCGCCGGTCTCCGTTGCTACCATGCTGCAACCAAAATCCCGGGCATAACGCAGATGCTCCTTGAATCGATCAATGTCCGCACGTCGTCTTACCGGATCAGGGTCAATCGGATTAATATAACAGCCCAGTACCGCAATTTTCACCCCGCGCTGTGCAAATTGATCTCCGATCTCATTCGCTAGCCCTGGGCTCAGCTTGCCATTCGATGAGTCCACATCTGATAATGCTTTGGCCAGCGCCAGCTGTACGGAATTAAATCCGTTATCCGCAATCGTCTGCGCAAGCTGTGCTGTAGGCTGTTTGCCAAATGTATGTGCCAGAATACCAAGTTTCATCTCACTGCCTCCTTATGCTAATCCGATTATCAAGTGATTAACGTGCCATCCAGCCGCCATCGACATTCAGCACATGACCATTCAGATAATCCGAAGCGGCAGATGCCAGAAAGACAACCGGGCCTTTCAGATCTTCAGGTGTTCCCCAACGCCCAGCAGGAATACGGGCTGTAATATCCCGGTAACGATTCTCGTCCGCACGGATCTGGGTAGTATTATCGGTTTCCATATAACCAGGTGCGATACCGTTAATCTGGATTCCCTTCCCTGCCCATTCATTGGCGAGTGCTTTGGTTAAACCGGCAACGCCATGTTTACTGGCTGTATACCCTGGCACGTTGATCCCACCTTGATAGGACAACATGGATGCAATATTAATGATTTTGCCACTTCCGCGTTCAATCATATGTCTGCCTGCCAATTGGCTTAGGAAAAATACAGTGTTCAGGTTCAGACCAATTACATCATGCCAGTCCTGAACTGCATGATCAGCCGCAGGTGTGCGACGAATGATTCCGGCATTGTTGACGAGAATGTCAATTCTGCCCTGGAACGCAAGCGCCTGTTCGAACACAGCCGACAACTCATCTTCACGACTTAAATCCGCTTCAATCACATAAGCTTTGCGTCCGAGTGCTTCAATGGCACTTGCCGTTGCCGCAGGCTTGGAATAAGAGACCAGCACCACATCAGCACCTGCTTCTGCCAAACCAATGGCCATCCCTTGTCCAAGTCCTCCCGAGGTACCTGTCACCAGTGCAACTTGTCCGCTTAAATCAAATGGGTTCATGAATGATTCCTCCGCATGGTTTTGATATGCAATCCTTAGATCCGTCCGTTCTTTAATCCCATGAATAATGAATGAGGTTAACTTTGATAATCCACTGTGACACCGCTCTGCTCGTATAAGGCAGCCGTCTCTTCATCCAAACGACTATCGCTGATAATATAGTCCAGTTGCGAACACTGGGCGAAAGTTCGCAGTGCAAATTGTCCGAATTTATAATGATCCACAACGCCGTATACTTGCTGCGAGGCAGATATCATTGCTTTTTTCAAAGGAACCAGATCTCCCGTGTATATGGATAATCCAAATTCCGGATGAAGGGCTGTCGTGGATATAAAGGCTTTATGAATGTTAAGACTGGATATAAACGCAGCCGTATCATCCCCAACCAACATATTCCGTACACGCGCCCCGCCAGGCACAACCAGTCGCACTTGCTCCTTTTTGGTCAACTCCGCAATGATGAATAGATCATTAGTCACCACCGTCAGCGGTTGATTATCGAGACGTTTGGCCATCTCCAGCGTAGTGCTGCCACCATCGAGAGCAACGATATCTCCAGGTCGAATGTAAGCAAGGGCACGTTCAGCAATCTCCGTCTTCTCCGAATGATGCTTCTCGGTAACTCCGCGGCTATTCAAGATGCCATACTGGTCATTCTGAGCCAGCATAGCACCACCATGGACACGTACGAGCAGTCCCATACTCTCCAACTTGTCGAGATCCTCTCGCACAGTCTTACCCGTCACCTGCAACAACTCACTCAGATCACTGACGGTTACTTCCTGGCGTTCCAGCAGAGCCTCCATAATTTTTTCATGTCTTTTCAATGGATTCATCATAATCAACTTCCTATATTACCTGAGTTAAATGGTAGTTTCGCACTTACACTTCGGGTACAGAAAACCTTCCGATCACTCTTATCCCCATATTTCCTTTGATCCCTTATTTAAAGGGAGAAATCTGGTGATAAAGGCGCACGCTTCGCTTCTTCTGGTCCTTTCTGTACCCTCCGTTCTAGTGTCTACCCTGTCAATTTAACTCAGACATCTGTAATTTATTATTTCAGGTCTTTCATCGCTACGCCGTCCATATCTTCGAACGTCTGGTTCTCACCAGCCATCGCCCAACAGAAGGTGTAATTGCTTGTACCCACACCACTGTGAATGGACCAGCTTGGGGAAATGATCGCCTGGCGATCACGTACAACTAGATGGCGCGTCTCGTTCGGCTCCCCCATCATGTGGAATACAACACCGTCTTCAGGCAAGTTCCAGTACAAGTATACTTCGGAACGGCGGTTATGGGTATGTGCAGGCATCGTGTTCCACATGTTACCCTTGTTGAGTTCGGTAATGCCCATCACCAACTGACAACTCTGAATTCCGCCTTCTCCTTGGTGAATGTAACGATAGATCGTACGCTCATTGGAAGTTTCGATGCTGCCCAGATGATTTGGCTGAGCTTGTTCTTGTGTTGCTTTTACCGTTGGATAGGTGTGATGAGCCGGTGTGGATACAAAATAGAATTGGGCAGGTTGAGCCTTGTCACTGCTTGTGAACACAACTTCCTTCACACCTCTACCGATGTAGAGACATTCCTTCGCTCCAATCTCATAGCCTTGTCCATCCGCCGTTACTGTTCCATGGCCACCTACATTAATGATACCGATTTCACGACGCTCCAGGAAAAAGCTCGTTCCGATATCTTTCAGGTTCACTTCAAGGGTAATGTCCTTGCTCTCAGGTACAGCCGTTCCCACAATATAACGATCCACATGAGAATACACCGTTACCAATTCATCAGTTGCAAACAGTTGCTCCATCAAAAATTCCTCACGCAGGCGAGATGTATCATACGTTTTCACTTCATTGGGATGTGCAGCATAACGATTTTCCATTATTAATCCATTCCTTTCGTCATTTAAATTAGTTGAGATTGAGTTTGATAATGTTCATATAAGTTCATTTTAGTTCATTATGTATCTTTTGTGTACCTTTATTTTCGAAAAAGTAATTTATGTGATAAAACATTTATGATTCTAACTGCCTTCGATATAATACAAGACATGGTCAGTCAAAGGAGAGATGCAAGTTATGGATTACCAATCGTGGATCGGAGTACCTACTCCTCCCAAGAAAATGGTTATTACCACAGATCAGATTGTCCAGTTCACACAAGGCTTTCCAGAAGAATTTCGTCCCGACGCAAGATCCATTCCTCTCACCTTTCCGATGATATGGTGGCAACAGACACACTTACCCTGGATGGAGCTTCCTGGGAAAATTATGATCCATGGCCAACAATCGTTTACATACGAACGTAAATTGAAGTATGATGCAGCTTTATTTTACAGGATTGAACTTGCAAACGTACGCGAAACAACTGGATCTTTGGGGAAGATCCAGCTCCTTGATTGTACAATGAAGGTTACGAACGTCATGAAACAACCCGTACTCGTTGCTAACACCACATTAATACTTCTAGACTCTCCAGCGTTGCAGCCTTCGTACTCCGAACTCGAGCCTGTGTATCCGCAATATCCCTCGGAGATTTATTATCAATGGGATGGGAAACACCGTCTCTCATCTGGTGAACTCCTGTTCGACGCTTGTCTTGGAACCATAACCAGTGCTATGCTCATCGCCTATGCAGCTGCATCGAACGATAACAACCCAATTCATCTGGATGTTCTCAAAGCACATGAAGCAGGTGCACCTCGCCGAATTGCACAAGGTATGCTTATCGGTGGCATGATTGGAAACCGACTGCAAATGCTGGGGTTGGATAACTGGATTCTATGCGATATAAAATACCGATTTCGCTCACCCGTGATGGAAGGGGACGTCGTCCGTGTCCTCGTGAGTGTCATCAACACGGATAACCTCTCCCATCTGGCATGCAGTATCACAGTCTATATTGAACATCGAGCGGGTGTTCCTTCTAACTTGCTAGCCTATGAAGGATCCGTTCGTTACACGGCCCGTTAATCCCACTCTCCAATTCGGACATGACCCTTAAGCAGATTGCGGGAAATAATCATGCGTTGAATCTCGTCTGTGCCCTCGAAGATTCTCCATACTCGCATTTCCCGATACCAACGCTCGATCGGCAAGTCCTTCGAATATCCGATTCCACCAAAAATCTGAAGGACCCGATCCACAATATCGTTTGCTCTACCTGCACCGTACAACTTGGACATCGTTGCATGATGTCTTGCATCCAGCCCCTGATCCACCCTCCAAGCAGTATATAATACCAGCCATTTCAGAGCCTCCAGCTCAACAGCAGAGTCGGCAATCATCCATTGGATGCTCTGCCGACTTGCCAACTGCTCTCCAAATGTCGACCTTTCTTTAACGTAATCAATGGCCATATGGATCAGCCTGCCAGATGCACCCACAGCAATAGCCGGAATCACCCAACGCCCTCGACTGATCCACTGCATCGCTGTTGTTAACCCCTGCCCCTCTTCACCGAGCACATTTCCGTTTGGCACGAACACTTGGTTAAACGTAAGTACAGAAGGGCTTTTATCCCCACCCATCGTAGGAATCGGCTCTGACGTCCACCCCATGTCCCGGTCCACCAGAAAGCAAGTGATCCCTTTGCCCGGCTCTGCCTGGACATCAGTCACTGCAAAAACAATTGCAAAATCCGCCTCGTTTCCGTTTGTGATAAATACTTTCTCTCCATTGAGTACCCAACCATCCGCTACACGCTCAGCACTCATCTGAATTCGACTTGCATCGGAACCTGCCGAACGCTCCGTTATTGCAAAACAGGACTGTCTCTCGCCCGCAATAACGGGAAGCAAATACTTGTTCTGTTGTGCCTTGTTGCAAAGGTACAGAATATTGTCCGCTTCCCCCCCGAAGACAAACGGAATACACGTGCGTCCTAGCTCCATTTTCAGGAGTGCACTAATGACCGTCCCAAGATTTGCTCCCCCATACTCTTCTGGTGTCTCAATACCCCATAGGCCCTGTGTTTTCGCCTTTTGTTGAAGCTCTCTAATCTGTCTAAGTTCGATTCCGGGTCTTCCCTCACGCTCGTTACGCAATAATTCAGGTTCCAACGGAATCAGTAGCTCGTCCACAAAATGGCGTGCGGCGGATTGAATCTGCTTCTGTTGCTCTGTCAATTCAAAATTCATGTCAACCTCCCGTATAAAATGTCATCATTTGGGGCCAGAACAGCTGATCCATGATCACTTGAAAATTTCATGTTTCACAATTCCCCTGACTGCATACTGATGGTACAAGTCGATTAACTGATCTTCCGAAGGATGCTTGTAATACAAAACATCAAATTTCTCGTTAATACATTGGCACAAGATATCCAGGTCCGATGATGGTGTCTTATCTATAACCAACACTTCTCTATGGGCAGCTTCTGCCGAAATGGTCTGGATCAGTTCTGGGCCCTCGGCATAGACAACAATGATGCTGACAGGTAATCGATCCCCCTCGTAACCCTGATGTGCTCTTACAACCTTCTCAAAGCGAATATAACAATCCCACCATGATTTTCTAATCTCTGGGTCAAAAAATTCCTTTAAGATGTTTTGCGCCTGTACTTCAAACATCGGATGACATTCGAGGAAATAATCTAGATTCGTTTTCCAACCATCATAACGATTCTCATCAAACTCGGAAGGGTGAAAGATATGGAAGGTTAACGCTTTTTTGTTCAATACGAACGTTCCTCCAGCCTGTTGCAGACGATAGCCAAGCTCACTGTCTTCCAACCCCCATCCCTTGAACCCTTCGTCAAACATACCCGATCGGATCAGTACTTCTCTTGTTACCGAGAAATTGCAGCTGAAAGACAGATGCCACGCTGTGCGGAATGCGCTTCCATTTTCCGAAAAACGTTCCATGAGCTGAAATCGTTCATCTGCTTCTGATGATGTAATAGCAGTATGCACCCATCCCGAATTTAACGACGTTATATCGATGCTCTCTTCACCCAAATATCTTCGAAACCCTATGACAAGTTTCCCCTCGGCTAGCTTGTGCACTCTCAAATGTTCATAGATAAAGTCCGGTCCGGCGAGTTGATCTCCATCAAGGAACACGATCACATCTCCATTCGAGATAGTAATCCCCTTGTTTCGTGCCGCTGCCCGACTTGATTGCTCCGTAGAAGGAATGTCATTATATCGTATAGGAAAATCATACGTAAGCCTGCCGATCATCTCGCCCGTGCCGTCTATAGACCCGTTATCGATAACTACAACTTCGTATTGATCGCCTTCACACAAACGCTGTCTCGATAAGGAAGACAAACAGGCCTGAATCACTTCTTTCTGATTATGCGATAGAATAATTACACTAGCTTTCATACGTATCTCCTCCCACATGCCGGACTACCTTTTTATTTGCGTTTGGCACCAATAATAGTACAAATCCCAGGAAGGCAAGTGCTGCCGAACAGGCAATCACTATTTTAAAACCAAAATAATTTCCGACTGCTCCGGCTAGTAATCCACCACCCATGGAACCAATGATGTTTGCATTGTTGTACAACGTTGTGGCCGTACCTGTCATTTTAGGAACCAAATCCTGAAAAAAAGTCATTCCAACTCCAAGTACAATCGCGATAAAAATGGCACTGAATATCTGGATAGCAATGATCTGCCATCCCGATTGGGTAAACCAAAATAGTGAAAAATAGGCGACTCCAAACAATCCCGCGCATTTCATAACTGTGATACTACCAAACCTTTTGGCCAGTATTCCCAAAATGATCATGGTGGGAACCTGCAAGGCTGCGTTAACTCCCGAGATCATGCCAACGTCCAACTTCCCGCCTTGCAACTCTTGCGTAACATATAAGGGAGTTACAATGCCCCCCATCGTATTAGCCAACTCAAATGCCATGAAAGCAAGTAATGAAAATACAATCTGCGGTGCCATCAGCAGGCGCTTGAAGCTACGTACTGAGTCAGATGATAATTCCGTTCCGCCCCCCGGTTCCCGAATCTCGTCTGCTCGAATCATCAGTACAAATACGGCAACGAGCATGTACATCAACGAAACAACCAGAAACAGGCCTGTGTACGAGAACTGGTAGATTATAAAAGACGCCATTACAGGACCAAGAATCCAGGCCAGAGACACCAGAGCTCGCAATACAGCCATAACAACGGTGACATCTTCACTCGCCTCCCTCTCGACTACTTCTCTCGCAAGAGCAAATAATTGCGGAAAGGCCGAGAAAGACAAGGCCATGAAAGTACAGGAAACCAGCATTAACACAATGTAACTGTCCGTATTTGCATAGAATACATAGCCTACAGAAGCAGATACACATGATCCAACAATGATCCACTTGCGCACAGGCTTTTTATCGGACAATCGACTAAACAGCGTACTAATGATAATGCCGCTTAACGATCCACACGCCATAAAGATCCCTAATGATAAGGGGCTCATTCCAGCCCGTTCTACTCCGAATAATGGCATGAATGGTAGCGTTAATCCGTATCCCAAACCAATAAAAAAAATACATACGGATAATAAAAGTAAGGCCGGACTTCTCAGGACAACCAAAAGACTTTTCAATAGAACCTTGCCCCCTCTTTACAACAAACGACGAATGAGTTCAGCTGCACGCCCGGCTCCTCCGTACTGCGAAGTACAGACGTTTTCCTTCAGCGCCACAGCCTTATCCATGTCTCCATTAGTCATCATCGCGTTAACGGTCTCAGCTAGAGCGGATCCCGTAACCTCATCTGGGGACATTACTCTGCCACCGCCAACGTCCTGTAACTGCTTGGCGTTAAACTCACGTTCTGCCCAGGTCGGAATGACCAACGACGGCGTGCCTGTTAAGATCGTCGTCATGCAACTTCCATGTCCGCCATGGTGAATCATCACATCGCTATGCTCGGCTGCCATAACTCCCGATACATATGAGGTGAAGTGTACATTAGGGGGAACTTCCACGCTGTCCCCTTCCAATGGATTAAAACCAGTAGCAATCAAAAGCTCCGTCGAAGTGTTACCGAGTGCTCTAACGGCTTCCCTGAAAATATGACCACCACTCTCCACACCCCATTCCACGAGACGACTTGTGTATACAAATACACGTGGCCTCCTGTCGTTGTCTGATTTCTTCAACCAGTTCGCAGGCATTCCTGTCTCATTTGTATCTCTCCATACCACGGGACCGATATATTCAATTGGAACGGGCAGCTTCCCGATCTGTACCGGATCAAAATCCGGTATGCTCGGAAGAAGGGCAAGATTACCCGCCAGAAATGTGAGAAGGTTGTCCGTTTCAGGCAGACCATACTCAACCAACGCTCCGTTCAATACATTCGTGACATCTGGTATGTCTCCATATAATCCATAATTCGTTGTAAAAGGAAGACCACCTGGAAGTGTGCTGGACTGATTCATAGAAACGAGAGGAATGTCCAGCTTACAGGCAATGAACGCTGCGGGGACACTCGAATCGGAAATAACAAGGTCCGGTTTAAAACCGATGGTTACCCGCAGACGAGCTTCAAGCTCATTTCGCATGTAAACAGGGTCCGAGTACCCCATCATGGACAAAAAGTGATTCATATCCTTGAAGTTTGGGTGGAAAACCTGTCCCTTGGGAGCAGGAATAACTGGAATCGGAATATAGGTAAAACCCATCTGTTCCATCGCCACCCCGGCATTTCCCCAGATTGTGAACGCCACCTCATGTCCCATCTCTCGTAACTTTAGTGCTATGGGAAGACAACGATTCACTCTCCCCATCCCGGCCATCATCCCAATAAAAATGCGTTTTTTCTTCAACAAAATTTCCTCCATCAATTCGTATATTTCGGAAATAGTTCTACACTTTCACGTAGGCTGACAACACTTGCTCAAAGAGTTCGCTTGCTTCCCAACCGTTCTCCCTACTGGATTGGGTGGCAACTATACGGTGCTCTGGAGGGGACCACACACCGATCTTTCCACCATTAACAGAGAAGATCTGACCGGTAACCCTACGGCAACGCGGCAGACATAAGGAAAGCATCAATTCGGCCACATCTTCCGTTGAACCTACTTTCCAGTACTCGGGAAACGACTCGCCTTTCATTTCAGCGGTCTGCTTCGCCCGTTCGATATAGGGCATTGTCATGTCAGTACGCGCTGCGGGAGAAACTGCATTCACATTAATGCCATAAGATTCAAGTTCCAGCGAAAGTGTCCACGTCATGCCTATCAATCCGGCTTTGGCAGCACTGTAATTTAATTGTCCGATCATTCCGGTCAAGCCCGCCACGGAGATCATATTAATAATGCTGCCTTCCCTTCGTTCCCTCATGCTCGGCAGAGCGGACCGGATACAAGCAAAGGCTCCCTTAAGATGCGAATTCAATACAAGATCCCACTCGGTTTCACTCATTTTATGGGCCATCTTATCGTGAACAACTCCGGCGTTGTTCACCAGGATATCAATCTTGCCGAATTCGCGAAGACCCTCCGATATGATGCGTTCACCACCGGCCATGCTTGCAACGGATTCAACGACCCCAATAGCGGTCCCACCCTGATCCCGAATCAACTGGACAACGTCCCATACCCCACCTTCTTGTACACCGTTGACTACTACCTTGGCTCCTTCTTGTGCCATACGTATTGCGGTTGCACGCCCAATTCCGCGGCTGGAACCCGTAATGACTGCTACCTGTCCCTCTAACAACAAAGACTGTTTCCTCCTATTCGCACTTCTCCCACAATGATGCAAGCCCGATCCCGCCACCAATACCCAGTGTTGTGATTCCCCGAGCCCCCTTTATATGCCTCATCTCGTTGAATAGGCGTGTAACCAGGATGGCTCCCGATGCACCGAACGGGTGTCCAAGCGCCAGTGCCCCGCCTCCCACATTAACAATGTGAGTTGGAATATGCAGTTCTCTTAAAGAGGCCAGAACTTGTGAAGCGAACGCTTCATTGAATTCCACAAGATCAATGTCTTCCATTGCCAAGCGATTTCGGCTGAGCAACTTGGTAACGGCAGGGACCGGACCGATACCCAAGTAGTTCGGGTCAACCCCCACTGCCACACTGTCGATAAATTTCATTAGGGGTGTAAGTCCTAACGATAATGCTTTTCCCATTGACATGATTAAAACGATAGCGGCTCCATCATTCAATGGACATGCATTACCAGCCGTCACTGTACCATCCTGTTCGAAAACAGATGGCAATGCTGCAAGCTTCGTAAGTGTTGTATTCGCCCGAGGACATTCGTCTGTATGAATGATTCTGAATTGCTTACCCTCCGGGATAGACAATGGAACGATTTCGTTGTCGAAACGCCCGCTTTGTATTGAAGCAATCGCTTTCCTATGACTGGAAAGCGCATATTCGTCCTGGTCCATTCGAGTCACACCGTACTTCTTAGCAACGTTGTTAGCCGCCTTCCCCATATCCGGATCTCCGATCCATTCCGGAGAGAATCGTGTGCGAGTGATTACTTGAGGTACTACACTCCCGTACAGAGACAAGGGTTTCTCCAATCTCCAGGGTGCACGACTTGTGCTTTCGACACCACCAGCCAGATACACTTTCCCGGCACCTGATTGAATCAGCCTCGCTGCTAAATGAATGGCTTCAAGACCAGATCCGCATTGACGATCAATCGTCACGCCAGGGACCTCTACTGGGAGTTTGGCTTGTAACGCGGATAACCTGGCGATGTTACCTCCCCCGCCTACTGCATTCCCCAATAGAACATCATCAATGTCACCGGGAGGGATGGGAATTTCGCTTAAAATGGCCTGAATGACTTCTGCAGCCAGTATCTCCGGCGGTGTCTCCTTAAACATCCCCCCGTATTTGCCGATTGCAGTTCGCTTCGCGGAAAGAATAACAGGAATCAACATATTGTTCATATCTTTATTTTCAGTAACTCGTTCAGTTTTGTTCGCGAAATCTTTCCACTCGTTGTATAGGGGAAGGCATCCACCCGTATAATTTCCTTTGGACACTTGTAGGTAGCAAGCTCACGACGGCACAATGATACAATCTCATCATCACTAACCTCGCTACCCATTCTGAGCTTGATAAGTGCAGTCACCTTTTGGCCCCAGTATACATCGGGTACACCTACAACGATGACCTCCTCAATGCCTTCCAATGTTAACAACAGCTTCTCGATTTCCTCCGGATATATATTAAGCCCTCCGCTAATAATCATGTTTTTCTTTCGACCAACCAGATATAAATAGCCTTCGGAATCTCGTGTTGCAAGGTCTCCCACAGTTGCCCATTCACCATGTACAACTTGGCTGGTTTCTTCCTCGGAACCATAATATCCGGCAAAGATCATCGGGCTCTTCACAAACAATTGTCCTACTGCGCCTTCGGTTACTTCCGTACTATCCGCTTCACGAATGGATACCTGCACACCGGCAAACGGTTTACCGATTGAATCAGGTTTATACCGATTTCCTTCCGGATCAAGTACTGTGACAAAGCTTAGCTCGGAGGCACCATAAAATTCATACAAACCTGCATTTTCAAATACCTCTGTCACCTTCCGTTTGGATTCTGGCGACCATTTATCACCTGACGTAATGAGAGATCTGACAGATGGCAGCGCAATAACTGAATCAGAAGCCATGAACGCTTTGTAGAGTGCTTCAAACATCGTAGGTACAAGATAAAGATGTGTAACCGCATGTGTTGCTAACGTCTCCAATACGTATTCCGCTCGGAATTTGCTTGTTAGATGGAATGTCCCGCCAATATACAAAGTTTGAATGCACGCATATAACGTAAGTGAATAGACCAAAGAACCCGGCGCCAATACATGGTCTCCTGCATCATGCACGAATGTTTCACGCGCATATGCAAAGCTCTCGATCCATGAACGCTGAGAACGGAGATAGCCTTTCGGTCGTCCGGTCGTCCCGGAGGTATATCCCATGTAGAACAGGCTATCTTCAGTTGAGGATCGCTGTGGTTCGGCTTCTTCCCTTCTGAGAGAACGAGGTTCACCTGTATCCACAGTAATCACCCTTGTTGACGATGGAATATGAGGTATTCTGGCTTTAAACTCCACATCTATGACAAGCACACGAGGTTCACATTCATTAATAACCTCCGTCAGATTTGCATCGCTCCACTTGGGATCAAATACAGCAGCACACATTCCAAATTTGGTGGCTGCAAGAAAGTATTCGATCATCACGGCACTATTGTTCATCAGCAGGCCGACAAGAGGAAGTTCATCGGCTTCGAAATCTTCCTCAGTAGCCAGAATTGTATTTGCTGCCAGCTTTATTCCATGGTATAGCTCGGCGTACGAAATCTGCCGGGCATCATCAAAGATGGCAGTTTTCTCAGGATTCTGGGAAGCATGCATGCGTATCGCATCAGCCAGTAACATCATTTCACCTTCCTTACTGTATTAACTAAGGGGGTAGCCGGGAGCACTATCTCACCTGTTTTAACCAGATACAACCCTTTGTCCGATACACGAATATGCGGCAAATGTGAAGCTGTCAGAAATAAAAGAGAATACAGAGGATCACCAAATCGGTAACCGTGGACACGCATTTTCTCATTGAAATGATCCACACTAGCGCCGATTGATGCCACGCTCTCCAAGCTCATAGCTCCACTGAGAGGAAGAGGAATGTACAGTTGCTCCCCATCCACGAAATATACTAATATTCCTTCCCCGCGAACTTCCAACTCCTGAGATGCTTCGCGCATGACAGACAGAGATCGCCCAAGTAAAAGTGTATCGTTCGAAGCGTTGTACGTACTTGCTAATGCCTTGATCCCACACGCTAAACCTTTGATTCGGGTGTTAATCACCCAACTTCCGTTAACATCCAGTAATGTCATCCAGTTCTCATCCGTTTCCAATTCCGCTCGGGGATCAAAATGGTACGATTGGGTGATGACATCGTTCACCAATTCAATACCGATGTCGGTTCGAGTTTCCATCTGGTCCAGCCTCAGGTTAACGATCGTTCGACGAGACGGAAAAGTGGAGCGCAACCAAGTGTGTATCTCTGCTTCATCTGGCTCTACTACTCGCCTTTGATTTTGGACCACCCACTCACCTCGTTGCAGGACATGCAGTGGATCAGGTTCATTTATGGAGGTTAAGACGTTCAAACAAGCCAGTCTGCCTGGTGCAATCCCGCCTAAGTCTTCATCCAGACCGTAATATACTGCCGGATTTAAGGTAGCAAGACGATAGGCATCCGCTACAGATATTCCCGTCTCCATACAGATCTTGATCATGCTGGCACAGCTCGTCCTCTCCACATAGTTTGGTGACGGGCCATCGCTGGTAAGCATCATTCGGTTCATATTGAACCGGGAATCACCTTTCATCCCTTTAAGGAGGTATGGCAAATCAGGACGAATAGATGAGTATCGAAGAGAGGCGTATAGCCCCGCTTTTAATCGTCTAAGTACATCTTCGGCATGGAGAGCTTCGTGGTCAGCTGTGATGCCCGCTGCAGCCATAGTACTTATTTTTTCATAAGATACGCCCGGCAAATGTCCTTCCGCCCTCATCCCATGATGAGCCTTCGTTAGATAAAGTTGCTCTACCAATACTTCGTCGTTCGCCAGCAGTTTGGGCCATTCGGTCAGTTCCCCGCTCTGTATCACAAGGTTATGTTGTAGCCACTTGTCCATAGTCATTGGATCAGCTCGATCAGGACGGTCAATGTTACACCACCATAGGAACATATGGTGACTTGTCTCCTCCAGCTCCTCAATGAATGACAAAGCTTCAGTTCCTAGAAACGTTAACAAAGACAGATTATCATTAATGGACAAGACCGTACCCTTCTGTAACAGAGCTTCTCCCCATGTATAAGGATTGTACATTTGGCATGGGTGTGCATGAGGTTCAATATATCCTGGAACAACAACATGATCTTTCTCCAATTCAATGACCTGGGTCTGGTCTGAAGTGGGTAGTTCCTTGGCTCCAACGTAGGCAATACGACTTCCGGACAGATAGATATTCGCTTGTTCAACTTCCCCTGTGTATACGTTCAAGTAAGATGCCTGTCTAAACCACATTGTCGCAGGCTGATCACCTTTAGATACTGAAATGAGTCTGTGATATTCATGTAGATTTGTCGGGTAAATCCTCATAGCTTACCTCACTTTCGTAATGCCAACAAAAGTGCGAAACAAAAAATAGATATGATCAGCACTTGATAGTCGAGCTTTTTGAAAGCTAACGTTCTCAGTTGCGTTCGATTCATGCCAGGGCTATATCCGCGTGCCTCAACGGCCAGTGAAGCGCTTTCGGCTTTCTGGAATGCTAACAGAAGGATAGGGACTACAATTGGGATAAAACTTTGCAGACGACGAACGATATTACCGGAATTAAAACGAACACCTCTTGCCCGCTGTGCCTTCATCACGTTGTCGGTTTCATTCAAAAGGATTGGAATAAAGCGGATCGTCCACGAGATCATCAACGCAAATTCCTGTGTAGGAACACCCAACCGCTTGGCAGGCTTCAACAGATCTTCAATAGCCTGTGCGAGATCACCCAGCTTTGTCGTAAGTGTCAACAATGAAGCCATGACGAGAAGAAGAATGATGCGAATGGCTATATTACCTGCTTTAATGACACCCTCCTCGTAGATCGAAAACACTCCCGCTTCAAGCCATAACTGCCCCCCTTGTGTCAGAAAAATGTGAAACACAGATGTGACAATGACTATTAGCCAAACAGGTTTCAATCCTCTAACAATATAGGAGGGTGGTATTTGCGATATAGTGACTACACACACCACAAACACCGCAGACAATACGTATGAAAGCCATGAGTTCAACAGCATGACAGACAACATGAACAGGAACGCGATGACGAGTTTAGCTCTTGGATCAAGCCGGTGAATGATGGAGTTTCTGTGGACATACTGACCAATGATAAAGGATTGAGATAAGGACATAACTACAATTCCTTCCTCTGAAAAAAATCAGCAATATATGACAAAATCCATTCTTTCTTTACCGACTCCAGCTGCAATTCAACGTTCAATTTTACATTTATGGCTTCCACGAGCTGGAGCGCTTTAGGCAGCTTTAATCCCATATCTTTCAACTCAACTTGATATTCAGTGAACAATTGGAGAGGAGTCGTATGTCTTTGCACTTGACCACGTTCAAATATAATCACTTCTTCGGCGTACTCGGCAACAGTCTCCATATCGTGCGTCACCATAATGATCGTACTCCCCTGTTCCTGCTGCCAGGAACAAAAGAGTTCCATCAGCTGCTCTTTCCCTTCCGAATCCAACCCTACGGTTGGCTCGTCGAGAATAAGCACCTCCGGGTTCATCGCTAACACACTTGCAATTGCCACTCTCCGCTTCTCTCCGCCACTTAATTCAAACGGTGATCTATTGCAGAAAGATTCGTCCAGACCTACCATGTGTAATGCATCCAAGCATGTACTACGAACTTTTTCAGCTGACCAGCCCAAGTTCTTGGGACCAAAGGATATGTCTTTTATTACCGTATCCTCGAATAATTGATGCTCCGGAAATTGGAATACAATACCCACTTTATCGTAGAGAACGTACGTTTTCTTTCGATCGGTTGTCATTCGAAAATCCCCTATATCAACTGTTCCATTTGTAGGTTGCAGAAGCCCATTGAGCAGCTGTACAAAAGTTGACTTGCCAGATCCCGTTTTTCCCACAACAGCAAAAATGCGATTATCGCCCATGGTGAGTGTAATGTTGCTCAATACGTTGTTCTCCAGTGGTGTTCCAACATGATACGAGAAGTCCACTTCTTTTAGTGTAATTTGCATAAATCATCCACCAAATCTTCCAGAGTGAGTGCCGAAGAAGAGTGTAGCCCCTTCCGGTTCAGTGCCTCTCTTGCCTCGACAATAAAAGGAGCCGTTATCCCGGGAAAACGCCAGTATTCGCCCTGAAACAAGGCCTCGGGCGATCCATCATAACAAATGTCACCCTGATCAAGTACAATAACCCTCGAAGATGCTGCAATCTCCTCTAAGTCATGCGTAATTGTTACAATCGTAATTCCTTGTTTATGCAACTCTCCCATCAGCAATGCAATCTGATCTTTGCCTTCCGGGTCGAGCATTGAGGTAGATTCATCAAAAACAATAACTTCTGGTCCCATAGCGAGAACTCCCGCAATAGCGATACGCTGTTTTTGCCCTCCTGATAACGAATATACATCAGAATTATAATAATCCAGCATCCCCACTTGGCTCAATGCCTCTGTTACATGACGCTCGATATCTTCAGTAGGGACACAAACGTTTTGCAGGCCGAAGGCGATATCTTCAAACACTGTAGATGCCACAATTTGATTCTCTGGATTTTGAAAGATCATTCCAATTCTCTGACGAATGATACTTAAATCATCTTCATTGGATGTCACATAATCATTAAAAGTTACTTGGCCTGTGGTTGGAAGGAGTAACCCGTTCATTAACCTAGCTATGGTGGATTTCCCTGCTCCATTCCTTCCAGCAAACGCCACATATTCACCAGAACGAATATGAAGGTTAATATCGTTTAACATTGTTGCTCGGTTTGCATAACCAAACGTTACATTGGAAAAATGAATCACTGTAGTACCTCCATCACTTGGCGCGATTTACTTGTATAGAAGTGCTTAAGAATGTGCAGTCTCTGAATATCATAATGTTAGACCCCCGGAGTTTGCCTTTTCGTATCCTGGATCATTGTAGGACTTACCTTGAGAATTCTAACAGCAATAAGTGAAGCAAGCACTGCTTTGAGCAGGTCACCTGGAATGAAAACAAGGTTGCCTATGATAGCCTGTGTAATTGGTACATCCGTTATAAAGGACAGGAATGGAATACCCACTGCATACACAACAAGGATTCCGCCCACGATGTTGCTCAGTAGAAAGTTCCAAAATTTAATGCCTGCAACGGATGTACGTTGAACTAACAACCCAATCACAAAAGCAGCAATCGGATAACTAAGAACATACCCGCCTGTAGGTCCAACCAGAACACCCAAGCCCCCTCTGCCACCGGACAACAATGGAGCTCCTAAACCGATCAGAACAACAAAGAGCAAGAGACTTACCCCTCCCAATCGAGCACCAAGGATACTGCCTGCCAGCATCACGCCCAGCGTTTGGACTGTAATTGGCACAGGTATAAATGGTAGTGGAATCGGAGGTAACAGTCCAAGTACTGCAATAACAGCTGCCATAATCGCAGTAAACATCATATCTTTAATCTTCACAACAAGGCCCCCAATATGAATTAGTTATTAACTACGCATCCTTTATGTTGAGTTTTTCCAAGTCTTATGTACTACTGTATTAAGAGAACCTTCCCCTCGATACCCGATTCAGCCGCTGCAATAGCCTGTTGTACATTCGTTAGTTCATACGTCGCCCCAATGTTTGTCATGACAAGCCTCCCTGCTCTGACCAACTCCATTACCTCATGAAATACCTGTTCCCAGCGTTCTTGCGTACAGCGTTCCACCCAATGTTTTAACCAGAAAAGTTTCACATGAACTTGTGTTCCCCGGGTAACTTCATGCCATAACGGTGTGATCCCCGAAAGCAGTCCTACACTGATGACCGTTCCATTTGGCTTAAGGCAACTCACCAACTGTTCCCCATCTGTCCCTCCAATACAATCCACGGCTGCATCAGCACCGCACCCCTCTGTTAATTCCGTGATCCTAGCCTGGAGCAACTCTTTCGTTGTATTGATAACAGATACTGCTCCAAGACGATACAGTTCAGCAGTATGACGATCATCTCTCGTAAGCGCAATCAATTTAAATCCATAGATTTTTGAGATCTGTGCAAAGATTCGCCCGATTGCAGATCCCCCTGCATTCACAATCAGGGTATCACCATACGTAAGCTTAAGCACCTCTGTACAGATCAACCAAGCCGTAACCGGATTAATATAGAGCTGACTTGCTGAGTGATCATCGATATCATTCGGCACAATAATCGTATGTTGCTCCAAAGTCTTCACGACGTCCTGCCAAGTATTCTCACCTTTTAGTGGCAAGACACGGCGACCCAACATTTGATTGGAAACTCCCGGCCCTACTGCTTCTACCACCCCCACACCCTCAAACCCGGGAACAGCTGGTAATCGGGTACGATGCGGGTAAGCTCCTCGAACAGGAATAATATCGGAGGGATTAATAGGTCGAGCATACATCCTCACTGCTAATTCACCGGGGCCAGGGGGTATCACATCTTTTTCTTCCATACATAACACTTCACTTGGTTCGCCAAAACGATAATAACGGATTACCCTTGCTTTCATTAGTACATCTCCTAAAATAATTTTGCTAAAATTGCTCTAACTAAAATATTGAATATATTTCCAGAGTGTATAACAATAGTATCACTGGTAAATTATTTCATCAACGACTTATTATGATATAATCCAACTTTTTTTTCATTAAAATATGCGATAACTTCTGCTTAGAAAAAAAAGAGCCCCACAACCTTGAATTCCAAGGTCGTGAAGCTCTTTCATCATATCAATTAATGTGCAACAGCATTGTTAAGCATAATCCAGATCGAACCAATTACGATGGTCATCATAATCAGCAAACCGAAGATAAGAGCCATCACATTCCAGCGTGGTTTCTCTGTTTCACGGATATGCATGAAGAAGAAGAGTTGAACCACAAACTGAAGTGCTGCCGTGCCAAGAACAACAATGAGTGTTCCTGTTCTTTCCATCATATCATTGAGAACCACCACAAGTGGAATGATTGTCAGAACGACGGACAGAATGAAGCCGATGACATAAGACTTCAGTGAACCATGTTGCTCATGACCGTGGGAATCATGTGAGTTGTGCTCTGACATCTACATCACCCCCATGAGATAGACGATCGACAGGAGGAAAATCCATACGACGTCCAAGAAGTGCCAGTACAAGCTGATGACGTTAATTTTACCGCGAGTAACATCGGTAATACCACGTTTTTTCAGTTGTAACATAAGTCCAATCATCCAGATCAGACCGAGCGATACGTGAAGTCCGTGAGTTCCCACAAGGGTGAAGAATGCGCCAGAAGCAGCACTCGTTGTAAAGCTGAACCCTTCGTGAATCAACTCAATAAACTCATATACTTCCAGTGCGATAAAGCTTGCACCCAGAACGGCTGTAACTGCCAGCCAACTGATTAATTGTTTTACTTTGCCTTGATTCATCGCCAGTACGGCTAGTCCGCTCGTAAATGAACTTGTGAGCAAGATAAACGTTTCGGCAATAACACCAGGCATTTTGATCAATTCAGACAAAATCGGTCCGCCCGCCGTATTGTCACGCAACACAATGAAGGTTGCGAACAATACGGAGAACAGGATAACGTCGGAAATCAGGAAGAACCAGAAACCGAGAATTTTCATTTCCTGTGGATCATGATGTCCATGGTCGTGACCATGTGCATGATTCTCACCGTGCTTAGCGGCTGCTTGAGCCATCTATACCGACCCCCTTAACGACGCTTCGGTACGTTTAATTTCGTCAACCGGAATGTAATAATCCGTATCATATGAGAATGAACGGGCGATCATACAGATCCCTACGCCAGCGAGTCCGAGAATTGCCATCCACAACCATCCGAAGACAAAGCCGAAACCGGCGATGAACCAGAAGACAGACATGATGAACGGAATTCCAGAGTTCTTCGGCATATGAATCGGCTCAAGCGGTTGCTCTGGCGGATAGATGCCTTTGGCACGACGTTCTTTCTCTTCCCACCACTCATCAATATCATCTCCGCGCGGTGTAACGGCGAAGTTGTATTCAGGAGCTGGTGAAGGAATCGACCACTCCAGCGTACGGCCATCCCATGGATCGGCGGAAGCTTTAAGTGATTTGTATTTGCGAATACCGTCTGCGATTTGTGCAACTTGGAACAGGAATCCGACACCCATCAGGAATGCCCCGATTGTGGATACGAAGTTCAGTTCCCACCAGCCAGTATCCCAGCCGTATGTGCTCAGACGACGTGTCATACCCATTAGACCGACAGCGTACTGCGGCATGAAGCAGACATAGAAACCAATATTCCAAGTCCAGAATGCCCATTTGCCCAGTTTCTCTTCGAGTTGGAAACCGAACATTTTAGGCCACCAGTAGTACAGACCTGCGAAGTATCCGAAGACAACGCCACCGATCAATACTTGGTGGAAGTGGGCAATCAGGAAGTAACTGTTGTGGAACTGGAAGTCAGCAGGAGCAACGGATAACAGAACGCCTGTCATACCCCCGACAATAAAGCACGGGATAAAGGCAAGTGTCCACATCATCGGAGTCGCCATGCGAATCCTTCCTCGATACATGGTAAACAGCCAGTTGAATATCTTAACCCCTGTTGGAATAGCAATCAACATCGTGGTTACGGCGAAGAATGCATTCACGTCTGCTCCGGAACCCATCGTGAAGAAGTGATGCGCCCATGTGAAGAAGGACAGGAAGCTGATGATCAACATCGCGAATACCATCGATTTGTAGCCAAACAGTTTTTTCCGAGAGAAGGTACTTACAATCTCGGAGAAAACACCGAATGCCGGCAAGACGACAATGTATACCTCAGGGTGACCCCACATCCAGATCAAGTTGATATACATCATTGGGTTACCGCCCAGATCAAGTGTGAAGAAATGCGCCCCGGCAAACCTGTCGAGGAATAACAATGCAAGTGTCACGGTCAAGATCGGGAAAGCAAACAAGATAATGATACAAGTGGAGAATACCGACCATGTGAACATCGGCATTTTCATCCATCTCATGCCTGGCGCACGCATTTTAATGATGGTAACCAGGAAGTTGATACCGGTAGCCAAGGAACCGATACCCGATATCTGTATACCCCATATATAGAAGTTCTGTCCTACCCCCGGACTGTGTGACAGCTCCGATAGAGGCGGATAACTCAGCCATCCTGCATCCGGTGAACCACCGATAACGAATGACAGGTTAAACAGCATTGCTCCCAGGAAGAATAACCAGAAGCTCAGTGCATTCAGGAACGGGAACGCAACGTCCCTTGCTCCGATCTGTAATGGCACGATAACGTTAAATAGACCAAACATAAATGGCATCGCCATGAACAAGATCATGATCGTACCGTGAGTTGTAAAGACCTGATTATAATGCTCAGGATTCAGAAATTCATTGTTAGGCATAGCTAGCTGAAGGCGCATCATTAGCGCATCCACACCACCACGGAACAACATGATAATGGAAGCAATGATATACATGATACCGATCTTTTTGTGATCGACAGTCGTTAACCAGTTACGCCAGAGCCAGCCCCATTTTTTGAAATAAGTTAGCACCGCTACAATAGTAATCATGGTAATTCCGATAGCTACCATCGCACCATAAATGAGCGGATCACCGGTTACGAAAAACTCCGATGCAAACTCTTTAAGTCCCTCTAACATTGGGGGCCTCCTTTCGAATCTTTAGTTAGCACTCTCGTCCTCGTCTTGATTGGACGTATCAGTTGCATTTTGAATGGCTCCAGAAGCTTCTTTTGAAGTTCCATGCTTACTGTGAGCACTTTGACCATCTACTACATACTTGGTCACAATATTTTGGAACAATCCTTCTGGGAAGGCAGAATAATAAGCAACGTTGCTTGTGCCTGGCTCAGCCAGTGCTTTGTAACCTTCTGTAGTCAACGCCTGAGAACTCTGTTTCACTTCAGCTACCCAATTGTCAAAATCTTCGTCCGATGTAGCATTCACATCAAAACGCATTTCTCCAAAATGCTCACCTGTGAAGTTAGCGCCTGAACCCCAGTACTTGCCTTCATGATCTGCCTGCAGATACAAGGTCATCGCCATACCCGACATCGTATAAATCTGTCCTCCAAGTTGCGGAATCCAGAATGAGTTCATCGGTGAATCCGCAGTGAGTTCAAATTTCACGGGCCGGTCTGCCGGAATATTCAACGTATTAACCGTTGCAATTCCTTGTTCTGGATACATAAACAGCCATTTCCAGTCCAGTGAAGACACTTGGATGGTAATTGGTGCTTTCTCGTGAGCCAACGGCTTCGAAGGTTCCAGAACATACGTGTAACGAATCGTTACAATTGCAAGTATTCCAATAATAATAATTGGAATGGTCCACCATACAACCTCCGCTTTGGTGCTATGAGCCCAGTTAGGTTCATATGCTGCTTTGTTGTCCGGTTTCTCACGGTAACGCCATACGATTACGGCAGCCAAAATGAGTACTGGCACAATAATGACAGCACACAAAATTGTCGAGATGACAATCAAATCTCTCTGCGAAGCGCCAATTGGCCCCTTCGGATCCAGAACAACGTACTGTCCGCCTGCCAGCATTGGCCAGACAATCAATGCAATTGTAACCAACGTCAGGACAACCGGAATGATAATCCGGATTAGCGACCTAGGTTTCTTGTTCATTTTGATCCCCTCTCCTTAAATTCGCTCATACTGAAAAATCAGTATACTACTCTCTTCCTACTAAAGATATCAGAAATGAACAACTTTTTTGTTCTTGTTAACAAATTTGTCGATTTTACACCTTAAATGTGTGAATTTTTTCTCACAAATCGCTTGCATGCTTGATATTTGTACTTCGTAATCTTTACACATCAAGTCACAAAATAAAACCCTTTGCAGTCCCGTTGAACAGTGTCAACGAATCCGCAAAGGGCTTTATTGACTGGATTCCGGGAACTCATCCAGTCTTATTATGAACGAATTAACGCAGGATTATAATCAATCGGCGCCTTCGTCTTCCCGGCGTGTATGAACAAGGCCAATCGCTTTGGCAATAACGTAAATAAACACACTACCTACAAGGAATCCAATACCAACCATCAAGCCAAGATTACGATCATTAAATTCGTTCAGATTGATCAGACACATGATCACTCCCGTAATGAGTGCGACCCATGCCAGAACTGTCATCGTCAAGACGGCGCGCCGCATATTTTTGTCTTTGCGCTCCAATTGGCTAACCATTGCTGTCTTCGATGCCATAGTAAACACTTCCTTTTCCCTTTTTGTAAGTGCTTTCCTTATACCAATATACCACATCAGTATGATTTTTAGTCAACAAATGTTCAAATTTTATTCGCAATTTGGACACTTTATTTTCATTTCGACCATTGACAAAGCATTATTAAATTCTTTCATACTTCTTATAACCCAAAAAACGTCTCTTCATAACAGGAACTGCACTTGACCTTATGAAACCTTTATGAACTACTCATTTCCAACGGTAAAAACACAAAAAAAGACGGCACATTGGAATACTCCAATGTTACCGTCGTTCTCAGCTTTAATAAGGGAACCATATATAATGAGGACCTGCTTTACCCTTGAAACCTGCCACCCAAACTATTGGGGATTATGTTCGTTCCGTGTCTCCAACCAATTATTCTTGATGACGTTCTGATACCAGTAATAACTCTCCTTCGGTGTTCTCACGAGTGAACGATAGTCCATATGAACAAGACCAAAACGCATACGGTAGCCTTCTGCCCACTCAAAATTATCCATCAGTGACCATGCCATGTACCCTTTCAGGTTAATGCCGTCATTAATGATGCGGTGAATTTGAGCCAAATGCTGCTCATAATATGAAATCCGGCGATCATCGTTAATTTTTCCGTTCTCCAGATCATCATTGATGCAGGCACCATTCTCTGTGATATATACATCCACATTGCCGTACTTTTGCAAGTAATGCATAAATTCATACAAACCACGTGATTCCACAGGCCAGCCAATATCAGTTTTGGTGAGGCCCATATCAACTTCTTCCGATTGCAGAGCACCTGCCTCAGGATTGAAGCGATTGATCCCCATCGTGTAATAGTTAATGCCGAGCAGATCGATTGGTTGCGAGATGATCTCCATATCGCCTTCCTGAATTGGTACGGTAGCACCCGCTTCTGCAAACCAATCCACCATAAACTGCGGATATGAACCTTTGTAGATTGGATCAAGGAACCAATCGGTATTAAGCGCAATTGATCGGTCACACGCAGCTTGGTCCTCAGGAGATTTGCTGTACGGCTCAGCCCAGCACACGTTCGGAGCAATACCAATCTGACCGGTTGTTCCCAAGCGACGGAAGGATTGAACGGCTTTACCATGAGCAACCAGTAATCCATGTGCCACATTAATAGAAGTTTGCAGGTCTTTGTTTCCTGGCGCATGAATCCCCAGAAGGTTCGACAGGAACGCGATACACCATGGTTCGTTGAATGTCAGCCAGAAGTTGATTTTGCCCGAGAATTCTTTGAAGATCACTTCGGCATATTTCACAAAAGCATCCACAGTTCTGCGGTTGCCCCAGCCTCCGTCATCCTCCAGCGTTTGCGGAAGATCCCAGTGATACAGTGTGAGGAACGGTTCAATTCCAGCTGCGATTAATGCATCCACGAAGCGGTGGTAGAAGTCCAGACCTTCCCGATTGATCTCACCATCTCCGTCAGGAATAATACGCGGCCAGGCAATGGAGAACCGGTATGTATTAATCCCGAGTTTCTTCATCAGTTCGATGTCTTCCTCGTAACGGTGGTAGCTGTCACACGCGACATCCCCATTGTCTCCGTTATATACCTTGCCAGGTGTGCGCGCAAACGTATCCCAGATGGATGCCCCGCGTCCACCTTCCTGTGCCGCTCCTTCTATTTGATAGGAAGCTGTTGCTGTTCCCCAGCGAAAATCTTGCGGAAATTTAAAAATGGTCATGGTTGGCTCCTCCGTCTCATAATGACACGCGGATCGTCTGTCCTGCGGTCATGGTTAAAATAATTACATAATCGCCCTGAGGCGTAAGCTCTGCCTTGGCTTGTTCATGTCCTTCTACACGCAGCGGATAAGCACTGCGAATGGTCAGCGAGTCACTTCGGTCTGCTTTGATGACCGCTGACGCAAGCTTGTTGTCCGCCCAAGTTATGCCCACTGTATAACCACCTCTTGCACGAAGCCCTTCAACATGACCTTGAGTCCAGAGTTCAGGCAGTGCCGGAAGTAAATGTAACTCGTTCAAGTGACTCTGCAACAACATCTCGGCCATGCCAGCCGTGCCTCCAAAATTACCATCGATCTGGAATGGTGGATGGTCATCAAACAGATTCGGATGTGTGGACCGGGCCAGCAACGTGCGCACAAACTGATGTGCCTGGCTGCTATCCAGTAGTCGTGCATACAGATTGATCAACCATGCACAGCTCCATCCTGTATGCCCGCCACCTTGTGAGATACGACGTTCAAGTGATACCCGTGCTGCTTCTACCAATTCCGGTGTGTGTACTCGATTGATCTGCTCTCCCGGATACAGTCCATACAGATGGGAGACGTGACGATGCCCTGGCTCGGATTCGGCAAAATCCTTAAACCACTCCAGCAATTGTCCTTCGCTTCCAATTCGGAATGGATAGAGTTTCTCCAGAGCCTCACTCCACTCGCTTGCCAACGACTCATCTATATTTAGTTGCTTCGAGGCCCCAATACAGCGGCTGAACAGTTCACGAATTAACGTCATATCCATCGTTGAAGCCATGGATATACTGCGTGCCTCCCCAGCATCTGTGAGAAACTTGTTCTCTGGTGAAGTGGACGGAATCGTAACCAGATAACCATCGGGTCCTTCCACCAGCCAATCGAGACAGAACAGCGCCGCCTCTTTCATGATGGGATACGCACGTTCCTCAAGAAAACGCTGATCCCCGGTAAATTGGTAATGCTCCCATAGATGCGAGGTCAGCCACACGCCACCCATCGGCCAAAAAGCCCAGCTTGCATCTCCACCTGTCGGTGTAGAGGTTCTCCAGATATCCACGTTATGATGGGCAGTCCATCCACGGGCTCCATACAGAATCCGCGCCGTTCTTCGTCCTGTATCACTGAGATCGGTCAGCATATCAAACAGCGGCTCATGACACTCACTAAGATTGCAGACTTCTGCCGGCCAGTAATTCATCTCCGTGTTGATATTGATTGTGTAATCACTGTGCCATGGCGGCTCTACCTGATGGTTCCAGATTCCCTGCAGATTGGCAGGCTGGCTGCCCGGACGCGAACTAGCCATTAACAGATATCTTCCATATTGAAAATAAAGCGCCTCCAGTCCAAGGTCTTGTTGCCCTGCCTGATAAGCCTGCAGCCGCTCATCTGTAGGTAATTCGGCGTTAGCCCATACCCCTAAATCAATAGAGACTCTGTTAAACAACGCGCTGTGATCCTGAATATGTCGGTCACGAAGCGCTTCCGCGCCATGTGTGGTCGCTTTGGAGATCATCTCCTTACATTCCTCTTCCAATACAAGATGATCCTTCACAGGTAACACATCGTAACTCTCAAAGGAGGTAGCCGCTGCCAGATAAAACACAACCTCATTAGCACCCTGAATATGTAACTTGCCTTCCAGATTGGAGACCTTCATCTGATCGCCAGATGCCGTAAATGCTACACGGACAGCATAAGCCGTTCCCCGATCCTCTTCATAGAGGACGGATTCCGGGTGATCTCTGAAGTAATTGGACTCCACATGACTTGGGCACCGACTGAACATGGTTAGAGCATCTCCCGAAGTCTCAACGCGATAAGGATGGGGACTGTCTAGCGTAACACTTACACTCACAGCGCCCTTCTGATCAGCAGTTAATGTGCAGACCATCAGATCATCCGAAGCACTTGAATACACTTCACGTACGTATTGAGTTCCTTCCAATGAGTAGGTTGTGGTTGCAATACCCGATTCCAGATCAAGCTCCCGTTCAAATGCATCATATGAAAGATCATCCAGACCCTCATGGTGCAATAGAAAATGACCCATCGGCTGGTAAGCCTCCACATCACGACCAAGCATTTCACGGTTCAACAAATCCTCAGCCTCACCATACTTCCCAGACATGATCAACTCTCGCGTCTGCTTCAAATACCGCTGACTGCTGTATTGAATCGTATCCCGTGGAAACCCTGACCATAATGTATCTTCATTGAGCTGAATTCGTTCATCTGCTGCGCCACCGTACACCATGCCTCCAAGACGGCCGTTTCCGATGGGCAATGCTTCTTCCCAGCGTTTTGCCGGTTGTTGATACCATAGACGATTGATTTTAGTTTGTTTATTGTGTTGGGACATGATTAGCTCCTGTTCCTGAATCAGCTGTATATTTCTCATGATGTAAAACGTTTTCGGTAAGTGCTTACAATAATAAAATTATATGTGATTTCAAAATTTGCGTCAATGCAAATCATCACATTATTCCACAAAAAAAGGCCCCATATAGGGCCCCTTCCTTGTGTAACCATGGATCACAGACGATCCATATTATTTTACGTCTTTTCCTGTCCACAGAGAGACACGTTCCTTAACCCAAACCGTAAATTGTTTCTCCATTTCAACTGCACCCGCTTTGTCCAAATCAGCCAGTAAAGCATCATAGGTCGCATCAAAGTTGGCTGGTGTAGTCAGAACAGCTTCCGGAATCCGTTTACGGATGATATCCTGCGTTTTCTGGAAAGTTACCTCATAGTCTGTACCGGAAGGTACGGACATGTTATACGCTGCGCCCCAATCCTTAACTGGCAGATCTTCTTCAGCCGGATAGAACTCTTTCCAAGTCGTGATACCGTAAGCTTTCAGCGTTTCTTTCTCTGCAGCCGTGTAACCAGCTACAATCTGCTCAGGGAAGTTTGTTGTGTAGTAGTTATCCGTAGAATCTTTTACACCATCACCGTATCTTGCGCTAAATATGTTATACATCCCAATTCCTGTTTCCTTGCTGAAATTGGAGTTGTCATTCGTTTTGCGGTCTTGAACGTCTTCTGGAATCACGCGTTTACCATCTTCTACGTTGTAATGTTCACCTTCGATACCCCAGTTTCTCAGAACTTGTCCTTCATCGGAAGCAAGCCAATCCATGAATTTGATGATACGCACTGGATCTTTGGCCGAAGTTGTAATCCCGATGCCATAACCGTCAAATCCGGCTGGTTGGAACGTGTGATCCACAATCTCATCGTTAAGTGATACAGAGAAGTGAGCGTATGTGGCATCATCCTTACCTGATGATTTAAGCGCGTTCTCCGCTTCTTGATAGTTCCACTCTTGGTCAATCAGACCGAGGACACGACCACTGGCAATTTTGGACTTGTATTGGTCATCCTTTTGAACAAAGGCATCTTTGTCCAGTAGGCCTTCATTGTACATTTTATTCAACCAGCGGAAATATTCTCTTTCCTCTGGACGTTTGTAGTGCAATTTTGCTTCATACGTTTCAGGGTCAATGTAATATTCACCATCATCCGGTGCACCTGTTGCCTGGAAAGCCGGGTTCGTTACCGTGATCATGATTTTCCAATCATCTGCATTCAATGTTAATGGAATGGTTGGTTGACCATCAATGGTTGGATGTTTTTCATAATAGGCTCTGAGTACATTCTCGTAATCCTCAAGTGTCTTCACTTCAGGGTATCCAAGCTCTTTCAATACTCTTTGCTGAATTTCAAATCCACCTGTAGCGTCAAACGTAACATTATCAACACCCATATTGGTTGGAATGGTATAGATCGCTTGATCTTCCAAACTGTATTTCAAACGGTTCATCTGTTCTCCATAGATTTTTTTCAGATTGGGAGCATGCTCTTCAATCAGATCCGTGAGATCCAGCATCGCGCCTGCATCCACAAGCTTAGATAAGTTACCTTTAGGGTAGATCATATCAGGAAAGTCACCACTGGCAGCCATTAGTGCAATCTTCTGGTTACCACCATCGTTTACATCATACTCTGCTTCAAGAGTAACGCCTGTTTGCTCCGTAATCTTTTTACCAACAGCATCTTGCATCTTGTTCCAGGTTGGACTAGCATCCGCCCCGAAGAATGTAACTGTGATCGGTTCGGTTCCGCTGGACTCCGAAGTCTCTTTGGTTCCCGAATTCCCACAACCAGCTGTAACCAACATTGCACTTGCGAGCATCAACATTGCAAACGTCTTGGGTGTATTGCCTTTCATTTTGCCTCTCATTGTCTAGTTCCCCCTATTATTTATGAAGGTTTTATCTGTATAACAGGCTTTATGCCTGAGGATACCACTTTTTTTGAATGCGCTTTCGATATCGTTCATTCCGACGTGTTTACTGAAGCTGACGTTTCGATTCTGCCAAAAGAAAGATTCTTCTTCTAACAAACGTAAAACGTTTTCGTAAATGGAATAAACCGCTTACTGAAAGTGCTTACATGATAGATTATAGGCTATCCATCACCTCACGTCAACAACAAAAAAAGCCCTTTCTCAAGGGCTTTTTTTGCTATGAAAATCAATAGCTTTCATGCTTGGTTTTCAAGCTTATTTCACATCTTTTCCAGTCCAGAGAGCTACACGTTCTTTGATCCAAACCGTGTATTGTTTCTCCATCTCCACTGCACCCGCTTTATCGAGTTCAGCCAGAAGACTATCATATACGCTGTCGAAGTTCTCAGGTTTGGCAAGGATCGCCTCTGGAATACGTTTACGTACGATATCCTGTGTTTTCTGGAACGTTACGTTGTAATCCGTGTCAGATGGTACAGGCATGTTGTATGCTGCGCCCCAATCTTTCAGCTTCAGATCATCGTCGGAAGGATAGAAATCTTTCCATGTTGTAATACCATAGGCTTTCAACGTTTCCTTCTCAGCGGCAGTGTAACCAGCTTGAATCTGTTCAGGGAAGTTCGTTGTATAGTAGTTATCCGTGGCATCTTTCACACCATCACCATATCTGGCGCTAAATATGTTATACATACCTACGCCTGATTCTTTGGTAAAAGCAGAGTTATCATTGGTTTTGCGATCTTGTACGTCAGCCGGAATGATGCGTTTCCCATTCTCGACTTGGTAATGTTGGCCTTCAACGCCCCAGTTTCTCAGGACCTGACCTTCATCGGAAGCAAGCCAATCCATGAATTTGATAATACGTACCGGATCTTTGGCCGAAGTTGTGATTCCGATACCATAACCGTCAAATCCCGTCGGTTGGAACGTATGATCCACAATATCCTTGTTCAGGGATACGGAGAAGTGGGCATATGTTTTGTCTCCACCGTTAGATGATTTCAAAGCATTCTCCGCCTCACCATAGTTCCACTCTTGGTCAATTAGACCAAGTACACGGCCACTGGCAATTTTGGATTTGTATTGGTCATCCTTTTGAACAAATGTATCTTTATCAAGCAGACCCTCATTGTACATTTTGTTCAACCAACGGAAATATTCTTTTTCTTCAGGACGTTTGTAGTGTAGAACGGCTTCATACGTCTCAGGGTTGATATAATACTCACCGTCATCCGGTCCACCCGTAGCTTGGAATGCAGGGTTCGTTACCGTAATCATAATTTTCCAGTCATCTGCATTCAATGTTAACGGAATCGTCGGTTGACCATCAATCGTTGGATGTTTTTCATAATACGTTCTCAATACGTTCTCGTAGTCCTCAAGCGTTTTTACTTCAGGGTAGCCAAGCTCTTTCAATACTCTTTGTTGAATTTCGAATCCGCCCCTAGCGTCAAACTCAACGTTATCTACACCCATATTCGTCGGGATCGTGTAAATGGCTTGATCTTCCAGACTGTATTTCAGACGGTTCATCTGATCACCATAGATTTTTTTCAAGTTGGGAGCATGCTCCTCAATTAGATCGGTCAGGTCCAGCATCGCGCCTGCATCCACAAGCTTAGACAAATTGCCTTTAGGATAGATAATATCAGGGTAATCACCACTGGCAGCCATCAAAGGAATCTTTTGGTCACCACCATTATTCACATCATACTCAGCTTCAATTGTAACTCCCGTTGCCTTAGTAATTTCTTGACCGACAGCATCCTTCATGTTATTCCAGTTCGGACTCGCGTCTGCACCAAAGAATGTAAAGGTCACTGGACTGGTTGTATCTCCGGAATCAACCGGTTTCTCTGAAGCGTTAGTTCCTCCTCCACTGCCGCTGCATCCTGCTGTAATTGCAAGAGCACTGGCTAACAGAAGCATTGCGAATGTTTTTGGTGTTTTGCCCTTCATGTGTAATCCCCCTTATGGATATTAATGAAGCTGTATATTTGTATAACAGGCTGACCTGCACATACCGTGACCAGATGAAACAAATGTAATTTTCTTGTTTTTATAACATTAGAAGCGTTTTCTGAAAAATAAACAAATGTTCTTCTCTTGCTTTACTTCCTCTTCATTCTGCAAATGTTTACTTTGAGATTCAGGTGTATGGCACGTGTTGTACAAGTGAATGTAAGTGCTTTCATACTTGAATAATAATCGCTCCTATATCCCTTGTCAATAGTGAATTTATAAAATTGAAAACGTTTTTTAGAAAACGTTTTAGATAAAAAAATAACCCAGAATATCTGGGTTATTTTTCGTTTTAGATCTGAATTGCTAATCGTTTATTTAGCTTCTTCACCGCTCCACAATTGAACACGGTTTTGAACGAGTTCTGTGTATTGTTTCTCCATATCCTCTGCGCCTGCTTGGTTCACTTCTGTAATCATGCCGTCATAGATCGCATCGAACTGTTCAGGAGTACTCAGAATGGCTTCCGGGATACGCTTCCGGATGATATCCTGTGTTTTCTTGAAGATGACGTTGTAGTTGGAGTCACCTGGTGTTGGCAGATTGTATGCTGCTCCCCATGGTTTGATTGGGAACTCGTCTTCACTCGGGAACAGATCTTTCCACGTCGTAGCACCGTAAGCTTTGAGTGTTTCTTTCTCTGCATCGGAATATGCTGCCACGATCTGTTCAGGGAAATTCGTAGTGTAGTAGTTATCCGTTGAATCCTTCACACCGTCTCCATAGTGACCAGACATATTGGTGTACAGACCAATACCCGTTTCTTTCTGGAATACGGCTGCATTATTGGTTTTCTGATCCAGAATGTCGGCAGGAATGACACGTTTGCCGTCCTGCACTTCATACTGTTTGCCCTCAATCCCCCAGTTCATCAGCACTTGCCCTTCTTCAGAAGCCAGGTAATCGAAGAATTTGATCGTACGAACCGGGTCAGGATTCGATGTTGTAATCCCTACACCCCAACCGGATACAAAACCAGGGTCTTGGTAGGCATGATCCTTGATATCCTCGGACAGGGTTACTGGAAAGTGTGAATACGTTGCTTCAGTCTTACCAGCGGATTTCAATGCATTTTCTGCATCGGAGTAACCCCAATCCTGGTCAATGACACCAAGAACACGTCCACTTGCAATTTTGGATTTGTATTGGTCTGTTTTCTGGATAAAGCTGTCCTGGTCCAGTAATCCAGAGTTGTACATATGGTTCAACCAGCGGAAGTATTCTTTTTCCTCTGGACGTTTGTAATGCAGACTTGCTTCATACGTCTCTGGATCGATGTAGTATTCACCATCATCCGGTGCACCTGTTGCCTGGAAGGCCGGGTTCGTTACGGTAATCATGATTCTCCAATCATCCGCGTCCAGTGTTAACGGGATCGTTGGCTGACCATCAATCGTTGGGTGTTTCTCTTTGTACGCCTTCAGTACATTCTCGTAATCCTCAAGTGTGCGCACTTCCGGGTATCCGAGTTCTTTCAGTACACGATGCTGAACGCCAAATCCACCACCTGCATCAAAGTACTTCTGGTCTACCGCATAATACGTTGGCAGCACATAAATAGCCTGATCTTCATTACTGTACTTCAACCGGTCCATGTAATTACCATACAGCTTCTTCAGATTGGGAGCATATTGGTCGATCAGATCTGTCAGATCGAGCATTGCTCCGGCATCCACCAGTTTGCTGAGTTCTCCTTTGGGGGAGACAATATCCGGATAGTCTCCGCTCGCCGCCATTAAGGATATTTTATCTTGACCACCACTAACGGCAAATTCACCGTTAAGGGTTATCCCTGTTTTTTCCGTAAGGACTTTACCTACTTCATCCTTCATGCCATTCCAGTTCGGACTGGGGTCAACGCTGAAGAAATCAAAAGTAAGTGGAGTTGTCTCTGCGCTTGTATCCTTGAACGACGTATCACTGCCGCTTCCTCCACCGCAACCTGCGAGTAAAGACATTGCAAGCACTGGTGCCAGTGCAATCTTCATTTTGGAACTTGCCATAATGGTAATCCTCCCTGTTTCATATGTCTGTCTTATCCGGGACTTTTTTGTCCCTGTCTATAGCTTCATGAATACCACACCGCAGCCCTATACGGTGAAGCGCAGACCACATGGCTGCGCTTCGGATATCCTGATGCTTCATTTGTAGATGTACGGCCGCTCTATGTGGCAGCCTGTACCCACTTGTTTAACCTTTTACTGCGCCCAGTGTCATACCACCAACAAAGTACTTCTGAAGGAACGGATATACAATGAGAATTGGAACCGTTACAACGATCGTAATCGCCATTTTGATCGATTCCGGTGAAATCTGTGTCATTTGCTGCGCCATATCATTGGCATTTCGTCCAGCACCTGAGCCCTGCTGTGTACTTTGCAATACTTTCATCAGCTCATATTGGAGCGTGGTCAAATGTGCCTTTGAACCATTATACAGGTACGTATCGAACCACGCATTCCATTGACCTACAGCCAGGAACAATGCGATGGTAGCAAGCACTGGTTTACACAGTGGCAAGATGATTCTGTAATAGATTGTAAAGTCATTCGCTCCGTCCAGCTTCGCGGATTCCTGCAATGAGTATGGCAGGCCATCAATGAATGAACGGATAATGAACACGTTAAATGCACTGATCATGCCAGGCAATACATATACCCAGAATGTACCGATCAGGTTCAAGTCACGCATCAGAATGTACACCGGAATCAGACCACCGGAGAAATACATCGTGAGCGCGAGCGTTGTGGAAACAAATTTTCTAAGTCCAAAATCAGGTCTGCTCAGTGTAAAGGCGATCATGGATGAACTGATCAATCCGAGCACGGTACCTACAAGTGTACGCAGAATGGAGATCTGCAAACCTTGTAACAATCCATCATATTGGAAAATCGTTTTGTAGTTCTGTAATGTGAATTCGCGAGGCCACAAGTAAATTCCGCCACGTACTGTATCTGTCGAGTTATTGAGTGAGATGGCTAGTACGTTAAGGAATGGATAAAGTGTTACAACCAGCACCATGGTCATCGCGAGGATGTTGAATATATCGAACAGTTTATCGCCCCGAGTAGCATTGAATGCTTTGTTCGCCATAATGTCGTCCCCTCCCTACATGATGCTTTCTTTTGTGAATTTTTTGAACAAGCCGTTCGCAGTAAACAGAAGGATGATACTGACAACGGAGTTGAATATACCTATGGCTGTACCATATGAGAATCGTCCCATATTCAAACCATAATTGAGCGCATATAGATCAAGTACTTCCGAGTAGTCTGTGACCAGACTGTTGCCAAGCAAGAACTGCTTCTCGAAACCGATACTGATCAGATGTCCAATTGACATGATGAAAAGTACAGAAATCGTGGTCCGTATGCCAGGCAGCGTAATATGCCACATCTGTCTCCAGCGGTTGGCTCCATCTACACGGGAAGCTTCATACAACTCATTGTCGATACCTGTAATCGCCGCCAGATAGATGATGGCATTCCAACCGGTTTCCTTCCACATATCTGAAGCGGTTACAATGTACCAGAACAAGTTCCCCTTGGCCATGAATTGGATCGGCTGATCGATAATGTTCAGTCCTACCAATAGATCATTGATAATCCCTCCATCGGTGGAGAGCATCTTCGTAATGATCCCGGCTACAACAACCCAGGATACAAAGTGAGGCAGATATGATACCGTTTGCACGGCACGTTTGAAGAACATGCCTCTCATTTCATTCAGGAGAATAGCGAAGAATATCGGTACGATAAAACCGACAACCAGTCCCATCAAGCTCATTGCAAGCGTATTTCGAAGTACCAGATAGAATCGATCATCACTGAACAGTTCTACAAAGTGTTTAAAACCAACCCACTCTTGATCACCAAACGATCTGGCAGGTTTATAATTTTGGAAAGCCATCGTCCATCCCCATAGTGGCAGATAGTTAAATACGAAAACCCAAGCTACGAATGGCAATGACATGAGATAGAGATATTTCTGCTGTTTCATTCTGTCCCAAATTCCGTTCCGCCGATTCTTTAAAGGCGGTTTGGGGTCACTGCTTCTGTTCGCGGAAGCGGATTTTTTTGTTAGCGTTTCCATCTCCGTTCCCCCTCCTCTGTTTTATAAAATAATCATACTCGATAGAGCGTTTTCAAAATACCATCTGGATTTTAGAGAAAATCATATAAAAATTAGATATAGACATATATAATCAGACATTAATTCGTTAAAATCAGTGATAAATTATACTTTTAAATGATATAAAAGTAATATTAAGGTAAAATACTTTTGAAAGTGGTAATTATCGAAAACGTTTTATAGTAATCGTTTACTTCAATTACATGGCATACAAAAAGGACCCTTTCGGGTCCCTTTGATTACAATGTAAACTGAATGGTTTGCAGTTTAACGATGCCGAGTAATTGCGCTACGGATATGGAGGTTGCTGGACGGAATTGATCTCCATTCAGATACGCAAGCATCTCCTGAAATAAGTAGGCGGCTTCCGAACGCTTCATTACAGCCAGATTGGCAAACGGAAGTGAGGAGATCAAAATCTTGCCCTTCCCTACTTTTGCCTCAAAGGCATAAGCAAGTCGTTTGGCCCGATGGAAATGGTCCACCACTTCGATCAGCGGCTCCACCCCGGGCAACGTATCCAAACATATCGCTGGTGTACCGTTCACCAAGTGATACCAATGCCAGTCCGAAGCCCCATCATGCGGGAAGGAGCCTAGTAGTGCTAGCTGTTCTCTCAAATACATGCCCATCGTTGCACCAGGCTGTGTAGCAAACATCAGGTAATTCCAGAATACAGGCAGATACTTGGTCTCCACTGAATCATATAACCCTTCTGCGGTTGGCTGCAGCCAAACACTCCCCCCGTTGACCACATAATCAACGACATTGGGTGTTAACGACTGAACGATAACCAAGTCAATCTCCCGATTTTTCAACAACTGGAATCCATCGATGCGATCTACGCAATCATCATGCGCTTCACCCAATAATGGCTTCAACTCTGCCACGGTATTCCAGAACCGATTTGAACTAGGATGAGACTGATAAAAAGGAAACGACCAGCCATGCCATACATTCGCTACAGTTCTTTCCGAATCGCCTGATATCAGCTCCGCTTCAATCCGAAAAGATGCTGCCCCTTCATGAGGAGCGGTAGCGACGATGCTTCCCAGTGACATGACAGACCCACATTGGATATCTCCGGTCTTCCATGCCCCTTCAGTAAGCATCACATCATCGCTTATTAACCTCCACTGAATGACCGCGTCCTCAAGCGGCTCCTTACCGTAGTGAGAGATGCGTACATCGACATGAATGGGTTCTCCGGCGTAAAATGTACGCTCCTTGCAGCTTAACAACAGCACCACATCTGCGTTGAAACACATGAATTCTTCTGGTGTTGTAATGCCTTTGTCATCCCAAAATACATCCAGAATGCCCGTCGTAGCATGTCCCTGCCCTGGAAAATCACGAATGTCCAGAAGCTGTACGCCCGCAGCGTCGGGTGTTCGCCGAATTCGCTCCATAGCTTCTTTTAAGGAACGTACCAGATGGGTACCACTGACCTGTTGAAAATGCTCCAGGTCCCCCATCATACCTTTGTTTGTCAACGATTCTTCGATCGGTCGTAACCAGCTAGGACGCAATACGCCAGTATACTTCGCTCGCTCTTGGGGCCGCACATACATGGTGTACTGTGCATGTTCGTGCCCAATGACGGGATGCTCCGCGAGCCGAGTGACTGCATGATAGTCCAGCGTGGTATCCGGCACAGCAGAATATGCGGATTCCAACGGGGGATGCCAGTTCAACGACTGAATATAATAATCACCTTCCCGCCCTTGCGTCGGAAGCTGTCCAAAACCTGTATTGTCCGTATATAACCGGGTCGGGTCCATATCCTTTGCCCTTGAGACCAATGCATTGAGTTCAGGGTGGCCATTCGGACCAATGAGTTCATTCCCCATGGAGAACATGACGAATGAAGGATGTCTATGCAGCGACTGAAGCAACCCGTCCAGTTCTTGTGTCAGATAGGACAATACTTCAGCTGGCGCAGACTGATCCGATTGCTCAAAGAAACGAGACCAATGGGGAAGTTCTGCCTGCACCAGCATGCCTGCTTCATCAGCAGCATCCCAGAAAGGCTCCGGCGCGCTCCACCCATGCAGTCGGACATGATTGAAGCCATACGATCTGGCGATTCGAAATTGCTGAAGATAATGCTCCTTGTCCCAGACGGGATAACCCGTCAGTGGAAAGATACAGCAATCGACGTATCCACGCAAATATACTGGTGTCCCATTCAACTCAAGCTGCTTCCCGTTTGTTGCAAAGGAGCGTACACCAAATGATTGCTCCAGCCGATCCAGTTCCTGTTCACCGTCATAGAGACGGATCACCGCCTTGTATAATTCAGGGGATTCATCCGACCATCTTGCGATAGACTTCTCTGTTCCAAGTTCCAATCGCCACTGATCTATTACAGCGTTGCTTTCAGTTACACCTGCTGAGCTTATCTCCACATGTGATGGATCACTCAGATTCACATTACAACTATATCGATCAAGCCATGTGCCATCCGGATGCTGGATATCCACATGTAATTGCATCGATCTAGCAGAATCATCTGCGGGAGCGCTTACAGTACAATCAACCAGAATGGTTCCGTTCTCAGCATCTGGTTGAATACGTAACGTCTGTAGTCGGCATGGGGGCAGACTGTCCAGATAAACACCACCCGTGATTCCACCCCAGGCTGTGGCCGTATGCAATGAATGAATATGGCTACCCGCCAGCGGAAGTTTCATCGTATTATCCACGCGAATCTCTATCCGATTCACTTCCCCCTGCTTCACCAGAGAGGTAACATCCCACTTCTGTAGACTCACCAGACTATCCTGCTGCCCTGCATATTGTCCATTGATCCAGAGATGCGTTGTCCAGCGGACCCCTTCCAACCTGAATACATACTGGCAGCCAGAATCATCTGATGGAACATGAATATCCTGAGCATACCAGGCTGAGCCTTCATACTCACGTACCTTGGTCCAAGTATCGATTCGTTCGTATTCAGGCTCATCTCCGTACCCTTGCTCTTCCCATGAACCGGGAATTTGAATGGTCTCCCATGATGTATTTTCACACTGTGATGGCGGTAATATCTCTTGTTCAACGAGTATATCGGACTCCAGATCCAAACAAAACTGCCATGTTCCATTTAAGTTCAATGTATGACGCACAGCGCCTATATCAGACAAATTCATATCGTATAGCCATCCCTTCATCTGGATACTTGTAAATCCAGTCTAAAATGTGAAGCATTCGGTGACCATTGCTTATCATGGGAAGTGCATGGACAATATGATGAATCTGGAAACTTCTCAGGAATACCGAAAACGTTTTACACAATAGGTAGGGGCAAAGCCCAGCACTCCGTACTTATTCCTCGTTTATATCCGTAGCCGTTCCTTTAATTGATGATTGGGTTCTGGCCTGTTTGTAAGCGGATGGGGATTCCCCTACATATTTCTTGAACTTACCGTGGAAGTAGTCCACATTAGCATATCCCACTCTCGCCGCGACCTGATGGACCTTCAGTCCTTCGTCCAGCAATTCCTTGGCCTTTTCCATACGAACCTTGTCCAGAAATGCATTGAAATATTCTCCAGTATGATTCTTGAACAACTTACCCAAGTAACTGCTGTTATAGTTAAACACTTCTGCCAGCACTTCGAGTTTGAGATTTTCGCCAGGGTTACGCTGGATAAATTCAATCATCTGTTTCAATACAGTATCCTTGCTTCCCCCACCCATACGTTGAATAAGTCGATTAAAATGTTCCGCTGCTATAACTTTGAGATCAGACATCGTAAATTGATGATAGACTTCATTAATCAGAACCGAATGTTCCTGCATAATGGAGTGCATATGTTGATTCGTCGCTGCAAGTTTGTTGAACGCCAGGGAAAATACCTGTGAGAACGCCGTCTTAATCGCTTGCTCTGTTCGGTGATATGGAACCAAGCGCTCTTCCATCTCACCCAGTACCCGCATGACTGACTCACTACTGCGGATGTCTAACGCATAATACAGCTTGTCCGCGAGTTCGTCCTCAACTGGCTCATGTGTTCCGTCCACAGCTTCAACTCCTGGCTTAACAACCTCTTCGCCTTCGCTACCTTCAGTCCACAGCATGATACGTTTCTCCGTGAACAAAAAGCGTTCACCGAGTATACGATTCGCCTGCGTGTATGACCGGGCAATTTCAGAAGTGGAATGTACGGGTTCACCTGCAGCACCATACATATGAACCTCCCATTCTCCAAGAAGTCCTTCCAGCTCATCATACAGATTTCTTGCAGATGACTCGGATGTGATTATTTCCTTACTTAACAGCCCCAGACCAGAATGGAACGAGAATACAATGCCTCGGTCTTTATGGTCAAATGCTTCAATCAGTTTGCGTTTCATAACACTTCCCCGTTGCAGGTCGGGGGTTACATGCATCTCAAGCAGCACAATCTGATAGTGAGGCCAGTGCAGCCCCAGGCTATCTTCTTCCGTGCTACCCGCACCCTCCAGACTGTCAAAGAGCAAAGCCTCGATCTGATGCTCCCTAAAGACGGTATCTTCACCAGCATGACGTGCCATTGTCTCCCGTTCACGGGTCAGGATTGTAGCAATACGCTCCAGTTCACCAATAATCTCTTCTTCATCCACCGGTTTGAGCAGATAACCATCCACACCAAAACTGATGGCTTTTTTGGCATAATCAAAATCTGCGTAACCACTTAATATCAAAAAGTGCGAATCCGGATGATTCCGGCGCACTTCTTCAATCACATCCAGCCCGGTCATACCGGGCATGCGAATATCAATAATCGTCAGATCAGGCTCCAATTCCTCAAACCGGGAGATGGCCTCACGCCCGCTGGCAGCTGTAGCGATAACCTGGAATCCGTATTTTTCCCACTCGATAATGGTTGTCAGTCCCTCACGTATGCTCGGTTCGTCATCCACCAAAAACACTTTATACATGTTGGTCCCCTCCTGCTGGCAAAGTGAAAGAAACCTCTGTTCCTTCCCCATATACACTCGTAATCTGTAACCCATATGGCTCCCCGTACGTCAAGGTTAAGCGTTGATGTACATTACGCATGCCGATCCGACTCTTCTCCTGTTCCTCCGGTCCACAGATAAACTGCATCACCTCAGCCAGTCGTTCTGGCGTTATGCCTGCACCATTGTCATCCACACGGATCTGCAAAATGTTCTCTACTAAACGAATACTTATATGAACACGGACTGTGCCCTCTTTGTTCTCCAGACCATGGACAATCGCATTCTCAACCAAAGGTTGAATAATTAGAGGCGGAATGTACATCTTCTCCACCTCAGGATCGATATGGATCTGGAATGCAAGGCGGTCGCCGTAACGAAATTTCTGAATTTCCAAATAGGAACGTACCATTTCAAGTTCAGCCCGGAAGGTTGTTTTTCCACTGCCAATCTCCAGACTCTTGCGCATTAGCTTGCCCAACAGCCTGACGATGTTGGCAATCTCTGCTTCTCCCTTGATATGCGCTTTCATCCGAATGGACTCCAGTGCATTAAACAAGAAATGAGGATTGATCTGGCTCGCCATCATTTTCAATTTAATCTCTTTTTGGGCGATTTCCAATTGATTGTTCTGTTCGGTCGCTTCTACCACCTGCGTCATGAGTTCATTGATACTTTTCACCATATAGTTGAACTGTCGTGACAGTTGCCCAATCTCATCGTTTCCATCAATCCGTGAAGTCACGTTCAGGTCTCCTAATGCCAGCTTGTTGAGGTGTTTACTCAGCCGGAGCAATCGATTCGAAGTGAGGAACGAGATGATATATACGAATAGTAGGGCGATCACCAGCACAAGGATAATGAAAATCATGCCGATCAAGCTGACGGTGTTAGCGTCTTTGACGATATTTTTGGTGGCAAAAACCGAAATCACCTTCAGGCTGTTCATACTCGATCCAGGGCCCAACTCATCAATAACAATATTAGATGGTTCCCCTCGGAAATCCCCCTCTATGGTGCCTTTCGCCTGATTCTGCAGATCAACGCCAAAATCAAGCTCATCCAGCGTTTTACCCACCAGCTCGGTATTCTTGGCCGCAACCACATACCCCTGCTCGTCCGTAATCATCGTCTCAAACTGTTCCTGACGCAACAATCCATTCAGCTCATCCTGATTGATCACAATCATCAACACGCCCTCGGTCCGATACTCGGCAAAAGGTACTTTGCGCACCAGGCTGAGCTTGTGTACAGGATTATCTTCCTTGTCCGGAATGTAGAACCACCCGATGCTGGTTGTTTTCAGTGCCTGTTGGTACCAGTAGCTCTCTTCCGTCTGCTTGTCTACCGGGATGAATTCGAGGTTGTTGATCAATGTTGGGTTAGTCGAGTAAAAACGAATGCCGGCTATCTCACGGTACAAACGCCTGTACTCCTGAAAGTCTTTGTATGCAAGATACGCTGAGGTTAACTCCACAACGCTCTTGTACCGTTTATTTACGATCTCCTTAAGATCCGCATTAAACATTAAAAGATTGGATATATCGGTTGGTACACGAAGCATGGTTGCCGTCTGGCTCTTGATCTTGTCCACATTGATGATCGTCTGTCCTATCGCATTGTCCAGGGCTTGCTGGCGAAAATAACTGGTCACAGCAAGACCAACAATCAGGACCGGAATCATGACAACCAGTACATAGGAAATGAGCAATTTATGCTTTAATTTGAGATTATTAGTGGTTCGTATCAATCTTTTCAACATGTCTGCACCTTCCGTCATCTGTATAAGCGCTTACATACAAACAGCAGGATCAGGATGTTCTGTCCTCAGAATTAATCATACCACATAACCGCCAGAATTCGGATTGTCATTGCAATGGGTAATATATTTCCAGGCTACAAGCTAGGCTACCTCTAGTAGAAGAGGCCGCCATTAACATGGCGACTGGGCTTACCGAATTATTTTCTACTGACAGAAGTTTAGTGACTCCTAGATGGGCGAAATCCCTGTTGAAGTGTTGGAAAAGCCAAAAAAGGCACTCCCACGATTGGAAGTGCCTTCTCAGTATCAGAGATTTACTCATATGTTATTAAGGACGAGGTGTACTTACCCCATTGAGGATCAGTTTAGGATGAATATCGGCGTTTAGCGAAGCGGAGACTGCACAATATTTTTCTTCAGCCATCTGGATGGCTTTCCAGATGCGATAATCCGGGATATCGCCATCGACTTTGAAGATCAGATCAATGGATGTGAACCCTTTAGGCATCTCTTCACTGCGTGTACCTTGCGCTTCAATCTCAATTGACTCAATTTTGTCCAGAAAAGCGTCCAGAATCATCGTAATATCGATTCCCATACAGCCGCCGAGACCCGCCAGTAACAATTCCATCGGGGTAGCTCCCTTGCTGTCACCACCATAAGTAGCAGTGGCATCCATGCCAACGGCGTAGCCAGAGGGTCCTTCGGAAGTAAACGCGCGTTTGCCTTTCCATACGGTTGTTACATTCATGATGTTATCCTTCTTTCTCACAATAGTTTAAGTTCAAGCGAAAAAGGTTTGCACTTGCCAATCCGATGACAGAATAACCTTCCGATCGCTGTTATCCCCAGATTTTTTTGATTCCCTTCTTCAAGGGAATATCAGGGGATAAAGGCGCACGCTCCGCTTCTTCAGGTTTCTTCTGTCCTCTCCGTTCTTGTGCAAAAGTTTAGTTGAACTGATATCGTCACGACCTTAAATACCCGCTCCGGGTTCGTTCGTTCTTCCGATCGCTGTTATCTTTATCAAAATTCAGTAATTTGTTGCAAGAAACGACGGGTGCGTTCTTGCGTTGGATGTTCAAAAAAGGCCTGTGGACTTGCCTCTTCTACAATCGATCCATCCGCCATAAAGACGATTTTGTTCGCCACATTACGGGCAAACTTCAATTCATGCGTCACAACCAGCATCGTCATGCCTTCCTCTGCCAACTCCTTCATGACGGAAAGTACCTCTCCGACCAGTTCAGGATCAAGAGCTGAAGTTGGCTCATCAAACAGCATCACTTCCGGCTCCATTGCAAGTGCACGTGCAATGGCGACCCGCTGCTGTTGTCCACCCGATAATCGGGATGGATACGCATCCTGCTTGTCTGACAAGCCAACCCGATCCAGAAGAATTCGGCCGCGTTCAGCCGCTTCGTCACGCTTGATTTTTTTTACCGTCACGAGACCTTCCATCACATTACCCAGCACTGTCTTGTGCGGATACAGATTGAATTGCTGGAATACCATGCCGGTCTGGCGACGAATCTCCAGTACCCGGGCACGTTGGACTCGCAGCGGATCTGCGCTGTTGACCACAATGCCGTTCACTTCGATCTGTCCTCCGGACAACTCTTCGAGTCCATTCAGACAGCGCAGCAAGGTACTTTTGCCTGAACCACTTGGGCCGAGCAATACAACAATATCTTTGGCATCGACATGAAGATCGATGTTCGTAAGTACTTCATTTTGCTGAAAACGTTTGGTAAGTCCAGTTGTTGTAATCATCGGTTCTCTCCTCCCATCAGTAAGCCCGGGCCAACCGGCGCTCCACTTGTTCCAGAATGGCCGAGAAGCCGATACTCATGATCCAGTAGATCACACCAATCGCCAGATAAAATGGCATGTTCAATGCATATTGTGATACCAGCAGTTGTGCTGAACGCAACAACTCGGTAACACCAATCGCCGCCACAAGTGATGTTTCCTTCAACATGCCAATAAAGGTGTTCCCCATCGGCGGAATCGCAATGCGCACAGCCTGCGGGAAGATAATCCGTCTCATCGCTTGAGCCGGGGTCATTCCCGTTGCATATGCAGCTTCCGTCTGTCCTTTAGGCACAGCCTGAATGGCTCCACGGAACGTCTCCGATAGAAACGCACCTGCATTCAGACTCAGTCCCAGACACGCTGCGGTGAGCGATCCCAAGGTCACTCCATAATCGACCAATCCGTAATAAATAACGAATAATTGCACCAGCAGCGGGGTTCCCCGCATGATGGATACATAAAACCTTGCGATCAACCTAAGCCACATCGGTCCCTTCAGACGAGCAATCGCAACAAGCACCCCGATGATGAACGCAAAAAACATGGAGATCACAGTTACATACAGCGTATAATAAGCCCCCTTCAGAAAGAAGGGGATATTCTCAAATACCAGTTCCATGGGTCAAATCTTCCCTTCGCCTTGCAGGTTCATTATTGCGCAGGCTCTTCACCAAACCATTTTTTGAAAATGGTATTGTACGTGCCATCATCTTTCATGCCTTTGAGAGCATCATTCAATGCTGCTACAAGTTCCGGATTGTCTTTGCGAACAGCAATACCTGCCTGGTCACTCTTAATAGCTTCACCTACAGCTTTGATATTCAATCCGTTGGCATCCACAATCGGTTTCAGTGCATACATATTGTTGATTGTTGCGTCAATCCGTCCAGCATTCAGATCTTTGAGTGAAGAGATGACATCGTCATAGGTTTTGATCGTGAAGTCTCCCACTTTTGGCAACACTTCATTACGCAGATATGATTCATCATTTGTACCCAGACCTACGCCAATCGTCTTACCTTTGAAGTCTTCCAGCTTGGTAATATCGTTATTGTCTTCTTTTACAATAATTTTAACTTGGTTCGTAATATACGGATCACTGAAATCCAGTACTTTCTTACGATCATCGGTAATCGTCATCTGGCTGATAATGGCATCGAGCTTCTTCGCTTGCAGACTTGGTGTCAAACCGGAGAACTCTTGGGATACAAATTCAACCTCTACACCCAGACGCTTCGCAACTTCACGTGCGATATCGGCATCATAGCCGTCCATTTCTTTCTTATCGTTCAGGAAGTTGTACGGTGCGTATGTGCCCATCATGCCCACTTTGATAACGCCAGCAGACTTGATTTGCTCCAGTTCATTACTTGCCTGTGCACCATTTGTACTTCCATTGTCTGCTGCTTTACTTCCACAAGCACTAAGTACCAGCACGGTCATCAGCAGAATTGCTGTCAAAGACCAGCCTTTACGAGTTTTCGATCCATATGTTTTGTTCATTACGTTAACTTCCTCTCAGTCGTGTATTAATCTGGATGTACATTGGGTTACTTTATTGTGACTAAACCGCAGTTGTACCCATTATTCCCTGCTATTTGTTTAATCATGTGAATCTTATGTGCCCAATAGTCCGTAAAACTCAAAGCTTGCTGCTTCAGCTGCCAACGATGAAGCTGTCATGGCTGAGAACTTGCTGTGCAACTCATCGGAACCGAACAACCAGCGTGATATCATTCCTTCAATCATGCTTACCAATAACGCTGCTCGGAGCGGTACATCCATGCCCTTAGGCAACATGCCGAGTTCGATGGCACGTTCCATATTGTGACGAAACGCCGTTTCCACAGCATTACGTGTCTCCTCAACCAGGCGTTGTACGGATTCTTCCGTCACGATGCCTTTGAGTAACAGTTCCATAAAATAACGATTCTGCGCGGCAAACAAAAACAAGTCAGTGAACAGCCTTTCCGATGCTTTCACCATATCTTCTACCGACCCGGCATCCTTGCGGTACCCTTGTCCGATCGCCTCAAGCAACTCCTCCTTGCCCGTTAAGACAATCTCCGAAGCAATGGCTTCTTTACTCTTGAAGTGCCAGTAGAACGTCCCTTGCGCCACACCAGCCTCACGGACGATATCGGAAATTTTCGTCTGATGGTAGCCTTGGGTTGCAAAACGCTCCATCGCTATGCGTATTATTTGGTCCCGGCGTTCTTCACCGGGTTCCAAACCGTTAATTTTGGTCATTCATGTAACCCTCCCGATTGATCAGTCAGTCAGTTAATTTATATCCTATGGGATAACTAGGTTTTTGTCAATATAGTTTTAAACAAATGGTTACAAGCATAAGTTGAAGTTGAGTGCATTTGTGATCATAATAGGTGATAGCCTTGTTCAAATGAACAGGCATGGTCAAGCAGGACAGCCTGTGCTGTCACCTGCATTTCAAGGAGGAAGAGAATTGGACATTATATCATCCATTATTATGGGCATCATCGAAGGTTTGACTGAGTTTTTGCCCGTGTCCTCTACTGGACACATGATTCTGACTGCCCACTTGCTGGGTTTATCGGAGGACAACGAGTCAGTCAAAACGTTTGAGGTGGTTGTTCAACTCGGAGCTGTACTTGCTGTTGTTGTACTGTACTGGAACAAATTCATTGATATGTTCCGCTTCACCGGAGGGAGCAGACCTTACTCTCGCCGCCTCAATCTGGGACATATCTTCCTGGCGATGGTTCCTGCCGTAGTCATCGGACTTGTATTCCGCGACTGGATCAAAGCACATTTGTTTGGTCCGGAAACAGTGCTGTACAGCCTCGTTATAGGTGGTATATTGATGATCGTAGCCGAACGCTGGAGTCGGAATAGTGGGCGGATTACTACCCATGATGTCGATGATATTTCCTACAAACAGGCATTCGCGGTGGGTATATTTCAGATCTTGGCATTGTGGCCAGGCTTCTCTCGTTCCGGGTCAACGATCTCAGGCGGTCTCTTTGCAGGGGTAAGCCGTGTAGCCGCTGCGGAGTTCACATTCCTCGTGTCTGTGCCAATTATGATTGGTGCTACGGGATATGACCTGTACAAAAGTATCGATCACCTGAACGGCAGTGATTTCCCGATCTTTGCGATTGGATTCATCGCTGCTTTCATCGTCGCCATGCTTGCGATCAAGACGTTCCTCTCCATTTTGAAAAAATTGAGCCTGACCGTCTTTGCTGTATATCGCTTTGTCTTGGCAGCCGTGTTCTTTATTATTTTGATGTAATCATTACAATTCAAGTAATTAGACAGGCAAAATCAATGGCGGCCTCACGTTCCCTTGGGAAGCGAGGCCGCCATATTTTATATTGCTATACTTCCGTTACTTCATGTTTCTGTTGCTGCTTCAGAGACAGGAATTTCTGTAATTAGAAGAAGTTTGACTCTTCATTACTTCCTTCTTTGCTGGGTTGGTTCACTTGTGATGCCAACTAGGTTTACTATGTATCATGGACAACCATATTTATGTTCACTTCTGAGAAGAAGCCTGTCTAATACCACTCTTTTACTTGAAAGTTCCGGTGTTTCTTTCGATTCTTCAATCTCTCACGCAGATTATATCTATTCTCCTTTTGTTCCTGCAGCAGTTGTTTCACTCCAATCATCAACAATCGGTATCTTCGGTCATCATTGTGACTTAATTGGTGCATTTCTTCAAAAATTTCATTCTTCATACGGATCTTGTTCACTCCAAATATTCAGTTTGTTCTCACAGTATACATGGGAGCACTGAACAAATTCTAAACAAGCGTTGTTTCTCAACTTCAGTTATTCAAATGCACATTTGAATGCACATCATGCGTGCTGGGATGAAGCAGAAAAACCCCTTCCTGTCGCAGGACAAGAAGAGGTCTCCTTAGCTAAATTAATTAGTCAAACTGCTGATGCCTTTGTACACTTAAACTTTGGATTCAAGCGTCTCCAGATACTCGGAGATTTGAGCAGGTGTTTTAGCCCATTTGCTATGCAGATGTGCGACTTTCTTGCCGTTCTGGAAGACGAGCAGGCTTGGAATGCCGCGTACACCATTCTCTTCAGCAAACGGCTGGAACTTTTCTGCATCCAGCGCATAGAAGGTTTTGTCCGTATGTTGGTCGATAACATCCCCGATAAAACGATCCAGGTTTTTGCAATCCGGACACCAGGTTGTATCAAATTTAATGACGGTAAAACCATCAGAGTTAATTGTATCCAAATATTGCTGTTCACTTTGAATTCTTTCCATATGTCTTCTCTCCCTTATATGTTCCTTTTTTGGCTGATCTTCATTGTACCTCGTATAGTTACAATTGAAAATAGGCTTAATGGAGTTAACGATGCTGCTTGTACAGATTAGCGGGACTGAGTTCTCGTATTTCCTGAGTTTCCGCAGCGGTGAGTGCAGGCGAATTCGAAGCAGCAATATTGTGCAGCAACTGCTCTCTTGAACTGGCACCAGGGACAACAGTTGCTACGGCAGGATGGGATAACGCGTAGCGGATAGCTGTCTGAGCCATACTGCGTTGGTCTGTAACAAGACGACTTAGCCCTTGCCGAATGGTATATAGTTGCTCTGGCGTATAGTCCAGATAACCTTTGTCTGCCTTGGCAGATCCGGAATCAGCAAGCACACCGCTAGCTACGGGCCCGCGGGCAATTACGCTGATCCCCTTTTGTTCCAATAAAGGCAGCACTTCTTCTTCCGCTCTGCGGTCAGCAATGCTGTACTGGTTCATCACACTGACGATGGATGCCCTCTTTACATACTCCCGAATCACATTGGGACGAATGGAGGAAATTCCGTAATATCGGATAAGTCCTTCCTTCTTCAGTTCCTCAAACGCTTCGATCGTCTCTTCGATGGGGTCGTCCAAGGTCCCGCCATGTAGCTGATACAGATCGATGTAATCGGTCTGCAGACGCTTCAGACTTTCATGTACAGCCTGCTTAATGTAGGCTTTGGACGGGTCCCATGACCAGCCCTCTTTGCCAGGCAGACGACGATTACCTACTTTGGTCGCCACAATGACTTGGTCCCGACGCCCTTTAATAGCTTGTCCTACAATCTCTTCATTACGCCCTTCGTCATACAGATCGGCTGTATCCAACAGATTGACCCCATGATCCAGAGCCTCATGAACCAGGCCCACAGCGTGCTCCATTTCAGTTCCAAGTGACATACATCCCAGCCCAATCTCAGACACCATCAGTTCGGATGTACCCAGACGATTTTTCTTCATATGTGCATCTCCCTCCATACGTTCTGCAAGTATCCATTGTATCATTCTTACTGGCAAAAATCGCATGCCTCACCGAAACATAAGGTAGTTTTCAACTGCACAAAAAAACCTGGAACGACTTCATCTCCAGGTTTATCATGATCATCATTTAAATTCAATCGATAAACGAACTATCGCAATCTATTTCACTTCCACACGTGGTCTGGTTTTACTTGTTACATTGGACGAATTGGAGTTTTTCATCATACCCGAGACAGTGCTAAACAGCTTATCTCTTGCTTGTTTGTTCCTCATCAGATAAGTCACACCTGCGCCGATAGCCGTCATGATAATTCCTCTTCTTTTAGACATGTGCTTCTCCTCCTTCAGGATAAATGTACATCGTGTCTTGTTTGACAATTACCCTGTGGGAGCAAAACGAAACGAAGTACAGGCTTGATCGCAGAAAAAAAGATGACCTCCGAATTCAATTCAGCGGTCATCTTTCAATCCTCCTGTTGAAACATCAACCGAACGAAATAAATCATACAAGCTTTCGTACAATCAAGACATACGTCCATGTCCAATTAATCAGATGGCGTTGCCACATGGGTCATTTCTTCATGTTTGTAGGTCGAACCATCGGCGGTCAGATAAAAGTGTCCGATGGGATGCAGATCTTCATCCAATTCGTAGACAAGCGGAATGCCCGTTGGGATATTGAGCGCCATCACGTCTGCTTCGGACAATTGGTCCAGATGCATGACGAGTGAACGGAGCGTGTTCCCATGCGCAGAGATCAGCACTCTTTTGCCAGCAGACACCATCGGTTTAATCTCCGCATTCCAGTACTCCAGTACACGCTTCGAGGTATCCATTAGGTTCTCCGTAAAAGGGATGGTGCATCCGAGCCGCTTATACTTGTCCAGATCCTGCACATATCGGTCATCGGTTTCGTCCAGTGCCGGGGGAGATACGCTAACGGAGCGTCTCCATTCCTTTACTTGGTCTTCCCCATACTTCAGAGCAGTCTGCTGTTTGTTCAGTCCTTGCAGTGCACCATAGTGGCGTTCATTCAGCTTCCAGGTCTTCGTAATGGGAATCCACATGAGGTCCATCTCATCCAGCGCAATATCGAGTGTTCGGATAGAACGTTTCAGCACGGATGCATAGGCGTAATCAAAATCAAATCCCTGTTCCTTCATGATCTTACCTGCTTTACGTGCTTCTGCGTAACCATCCGTCGTCAGATCCACATCTGTCCATCCGGTAAAACGATTCTCTACATTCCACATGCTCTGTCCATGGCGAATCAAAACAACTCTGTACATAAATGTGAACCCTCCTTCCATGGAAACATTACCCGCAAGTCAAACTAATTAGCACAGTGAAACGTTCATCACATTAATAATATGGTGCCATCATCAGGTATACCACGACACCTGTAGAACTGACGTACAGCCAGATTGGCATCGTCCAACGTGCAATTTTGCGGTGTTTCTTCAATTGATTCGTCCAACCCCACACAAGTGTGAACAACGCCAATGGAACAATCAGGGCCGCCAGTATACTATGGGTAATCAGAATGAAGAAATAGATCGAACGAATGATGCCCTCGCCGCCGTATTTGGACGTCTCTGGTGAGAGGTAATGAAACGTCAGATAGGTCACGAGGAATAACAGTGTCGTTGAGAATGCAGCAAGAATAAATCGTTTGTGCAGCTTCACATTCCGCTTGATAATCGCAATAAGCGCTGCGAGCAGGAAGATGAAGGTAAAGCTGTTAAACACGGCATTAAACCGCGGCAACACCGTAATATCAAAGGTTACATCACCTTTGTAACCAATCGACGGTGCGAAGAACAATAATAAAATAATGACATTAGCGAGAATGGAAATCGTGATAATGATGCCTGCGAAATTTTTATTACTCGTCGGGGACTGAATGTTCGGCTCCCCTTTGTTATTTTTGCCCAATGCAAAATCCTCCTCATATCCTAACTTCTATGTTCTATATCATTATATCTCGCCAATTCCGGGCTGTTAAGTGACAACACTCTGAACAAAAACCGCTTCACTCCCCTATAAAATGCCCCTTTGCGGCTATTTTCACTCAAATCCAATCCGGCTCCCATTTACCGAATCCTTCATTTGTGGTATAATTAACGCAATTAATCACATACGCGTTGAAACTGGAGGAGCCTGTCACCAAGGGCCCCTCTTTGTCTTTTTCAGGCACAGAACGGCACTCTGTTAATGCCGTTCTGTGCCTTTTTGTCTGTTTGAAGCGGAGGATGGATCGCCCTTGGGTTGGTTACCCTATATACGCTACTACTGGAGGGAAGAACACCTATGGAATTTATTTTGGTTCTTGCACTTATTTTAATCTTTACCAAACTCGCTGGTGATCTATCCGTAAGATTGGGTCAGCCATCCGTTTTGGGGAAACTGATTGTCGGTGTCATCCTCGGACCTGCAATTCTCGGTTGGGTTCAGCAAAGTGATTTCGTGCATTATATGGCTGAGATCGGGGTATTGCTGTTAATGTTCATTGCCGGACTGGAAACCGATCTGGAGCAGTTAAAGAAAAACTGGAAGGCGGCCTTTGCCGTAGCAGTCGGCGGTATTATTTTGCCTTTTATCGGAGGATACGGTTCGGCCGTAGCCTTTGGTATGTCACAGACACATGCGCTGTTCTTTGGACTACTGTTCTGTGCAACGTCAGTGAGTATCTCAGTGCAAACGTTGAAGGATATGAATCAACTGAGTTCACGGGAGGGTACCACCATTCTGGGTGCAGCCGTTGTGGATGATGTGCTCGTTGTGGTTCTGCTCGCCGTGATGATGAGCTTGCTCGGCACAGGTGCAGGGGATGTCTCTATTGGATTGTTGATTGGTAAGAAACTTCTGTTCTTTGTCATCATCTTTGCAGCAGGCTGGTGGCTTGTGCCACGGGTCATGAAATGGATGGCCCCACTGCGGGTCACGGAAACCGTGATTACGACAGGACTCATTATCTGTTTCCTCTTCTCATATTTTGCAGAGTGGATGGGTGTTGCTGGAATCATAGGTGCATTTGCCGCTGGTATCGCCATCTCCCAAACCAAATTCAAACATGAGGTTGAAACTAAAATCGAGCCGATTGCTTACGGAATATTTGTCCCGGTTTTCTTTGTCAGTATCGGCTTAAATGTCACCTTTGATGGTGTGGGTTCACAGATTTGGTTTATTGTTGTTATAAGCCTCATCGCCATTGTTACCAAACTTATCGGTGGTGGAGCTGGTGCCCGGCTGACCGGGTTCGACCGTTCCTCTTCTATTGCTATTGGTGCAGGCATGATCTCCAGAGGGGAAGTTGCTCTAATTATTGCTTCGACCGGACTTGCTTCGGGCTTGCTTGATTCAGAGTATTTTACCAGCGTTGTGATCATGGTTATTGTGACTACACTGGTTACTCCGCCACTCCTCAAAATCACCTTTGCACGTAAAAAAGGGGAGCAGCGGGTTGAAAAAGGAATTGAAGACTCTCATTTGAACGGGTGAGGTATTGAAATCATTCCATATTTAAAGCTATACTTGATCTAGAAATGTAACAAATCGGTCGTGAAGCACACGCCGCTTTGATCCATTCTCCCCTTCAACGCGAAGGTTGGAAATGGTCAGAGCGGCTTTTTGTATTTTGACATGACGACCTGAAGCCTGTTCACGTTCGTTTATTTTATTTTTAGAGGAGATGAAGACGATGAGCATTGATTTTGAGGAGGCTTACGAAGTTTGGATGCACTCCCTTCTGGAGAAGGAAACGAACCCCAGAGTGCTGTCCAGACTAGAAAATGGACTTGAACATGGCACATTTGAATTTTTGCGTTCAGTCTGGTTTCCGGTGATGAAAAACTTTAATCATTTGCAACCGGAATGGGAGGTACGGGACTTTCATAACGGCTATCGGTATCTGGATCTTGCATATATGCCAGGTAACGGCGTTAAAGGAGGTATTGAAATCCAAGGATACGGGCCACATGCCCGTGATCTGGATGTACGGCGTTTTAAAGATTTATGCTGGCGGCATTGTCTGCTAACGCTTGATGATTGGATTTTTCTGCCGATCGCGTATCTCTCCATTAAAGACGAACCAAAACGGTGCCAACAGCTTGTGCTCTCTTTTATGGGAAAATTCATTGCTACGGACGTTCCCACATCCTTAAATTGGCTAGAAGCCGAGACTGTTCGTTATGCCAGACGCATCATCCGTCCATTTGCCCCCTCGGAACTAGCAACACACCTGCGAATCACGGATCAACATGCTCGAAGAGTTCTTCACAGCTTGATCGATCAACAAGTATTACATGTCGCTAGTGGCGCTCAACGATATCGAACGTATATCTTACGAACATGAGACACTCTATTTCGCCGATATCGTACATATCCATTTTTTAACGAACTCAGGACACCTTATTGTGATGATATGGAGTAAATCAGGGCACTTTTTCGGGCTTTTTCGAGAAATAAGATTGCTGGGATTCGTTAGAATTCCAACATGCCTCTTATCTCGATAATAAGCTCACCTGAGTTCGTTAGAATTTTAGAAATGACTCCGAAACTTTTGGAGTTACTACTATTAAACCTAATTGCGAACCACTTTAGCTACTGGAGTGTCAGATACTTGCGTCACTAACGAGTTACATGGAGAGTTACATCGAGAGTTACATGGAGATTTAAACGGAGGAATAGCTCTGAGCTTGAGTTTACTTTAAATAGCTTGCGGGCTAGCCTACAACTCCAAGAATAAATTACTTGTAGTCGATTAAATCACTTAAAATGAGGTCCCCGACCATATATAGAAAAACAAAAAAAGACCACCTTACACTCAAGAGGTCTTCGATCTTTTCCTGTTGTTACAACAGGCTGTCCCATTTTAAGTTAACACGCCAACATAAAAACCAATCGAGATAAAGACAACACACCAGACGAATGCACCAATGCCCGATACAACTACGTACCTGCCAATTGCCATCTTGCTAATTCCGGAGAAACAACACATCAGATGACGAATGCCTGGAATGAAGTAACCCAGGATGATGGACCAATACCCATATTTGAGGAACCACGACTCCACCCTGCTGAATCGTTTGGCATTAACGCCAACCCACTTGCCGTATTTTTCAACCAGCGGCCTGCCCGCTTTTTTGCCAATCATGTAGCTAAGCAGCCCCCCGGTAAATGCGCCACCAAAACTGACGGCGATGGATACGGAGTAATTCAATACCGAGATGGAGGCGAGATAACCGACAAAAGTCATCATCACCTCATCCGGAATCGGCATGCCAATAACGCCGAGAGCCAGTAGTCCGTATATTGCGAAATAACCATATTGACCAATAAATTCTTTTGCAAATTCCATACTGACTCGCTCCTTATTTCGGTTCCACAATATCCTTCTCATGTGAGGCTAACACTTGTTTTAGAGACGGGAATCGGATTTGGCTCACCATGAGACCGGATAATACAATAATGACAAGATAGGCTACACCATGTGTGAAATAAGGACTCCAGAGTGCGAAAAAGGACATCAGACCTCCCGCAAATGTAATCGGCATTCCGACAAAACCACTGCTTGCTGTCTTCTGACAGTTATAACGGGCCAGACGCAAAGCACCGCAAATCGGAAACAATGCAGTCAGTGCCATCCCCAGCACACTCACTTCAATCATGGAATTCAGGTACAGAATCAGCACGGGTGCTGTTCCGAATGAAACTACATCCGCAAGCGAGTCCAAGGACTTGCCGAACTCACCCTCACAATGCAATTTACGAGCCGCATACCCGTCAAACAGATCAAAGAACATCGCTACCCATATCATCATCACAGCCAGGGCAAATTCACCATGAATAGCCATAATGACTGCCAGCATGCCTGAACTCAGATTCCCCAAGGTTAAAATCGATGGTAAAGACTTCATAATATTTGACTCCCTTTCGTACTAGGCTTTAGGAAAAATAATATAAAAACGGACTCCATCCGGTGTATTCTCCACTCCATAACTGCACCCATGCAGATCAAGAATCTGCTTCGCAATGGCCAGACCAAGCCCGGTCCCCCCCATTTTACGATTACGTGAGCGCTCTACCCGATAGAACCTCTCCCATATATACTGCCGCTCAGCTTCAGCAATGTGCTCACCCTTGTTTTCAATGGAAATATGGACAAAACCTTCACGCCTGCTAATCTCAATAGTTATATCGGTATGTGGTATCGCATGACGTATAGCATTCATCATGATATTGAAAATAACTTGCTCCAGCTTGCTTCGGTCACCCTCAACCGTCTGTTCTGTTGTGGATACAAGCACCACATCCAATCCTTTGTCCTTTAGTTGCGGACCCAGACGGCCAGCGATATCTTCAATCATGTCAGCCAGTGCAACAGCATCCGTATTCAATTGAACCGCTGAGGATTCCAGTCGCACCAGATCCAGCATCTCTTCAACCATCGTTTCCATTTTGATCGTCTCATCGGCAATGATCTCAATGTAACGCTCACGTTTGCTCTCACTGACGCCATCCTTCAACCCTTCAGAATATCCCTTAATAATGCTGATTGGTGTCTTAAGTTCATGTGATGCATCGGCAAAAAACTTGCGCTGACGCTGTTCAATCTCCTGCTTCATTTCCATATCTGTACGCATCTGCGTGTTGGCCTGCCTCAGCTCTTCCAGTGTCTGACCCAAGGTTCCCGATAAGGCATTGAGGCTGTTAGACAGACTCCCGATCTCATCATTACGCCGGATGGGTGATTTCACCGTGAAATCCAGCGTAGACATTTTCTTGGCGACATGGTTCAAGGCCAAAAGCGGCTTCGTTATAATTCGGGACAGGAGCAACGCCAGCAACAGAATCAATATAAATGCCCCTATGCCAAAATACGCATAGAACAAACGTGTTGCCTCATTCGCTTCCCTCATCTCCTGTAGAGAGGTGAGCGAAAAGATCAGTTGTTGCTCGGGTCCGGAACGATGCACTGGAGCAATGGTGATGACATTGCGAACACCGCTCCAGCTATCCATCCATTCTTCATTGAGCATTTTGCCATTCGCCAAGGCAAGTTGGTCTTCGGTGGATAATGGGAACCGGCTATCCAGTGCTTGCACCAGCAGTCCCTGCCTTTGACTCCACGTTGCCAGATTGGGAAGAACGACCTCGGTTAATACGCCTGACCATTCCTTTACCGGTTCAATTGATTCCTGAAAGCTTTCTGTTCCCCATGCGGCGGAAGTGGCATCCTGGATTTTGAAAGGATAGACCATGGATTCGCTGGCCGGACCTTTCACCGTCAGTTCTTGCCCATATTTTAGATGGGATGTAATCCAGCCAGCATTCTCACTATTGATAAACAAGGACAAGGACACTTTCACGTGACTTCCATCCTCTTGAAGCAACGTAATGTGGAACGGGTCATTAACCAATCTTCCGGTATTCGTCAAAATGACCAGATGTGATTGATTCTGACGCATGAATTTCCCGGTCTCCTTGGCTAGCTGTAAATCACTCCAATGTCCATTGGAATATTGCTGTTCGAACTTGGACAGCTTTTTCTTCATACTGCTAACCTTTTGATGCTGATAGAAGTCAGGGAACCAGAACAACTGGGCAAAAACCGTCGTCCCATATAAAAGAACCAGACATCCTGCCATGACTAGGAAAAGCTTCATCGTTACGCCATTTCTTCTCATGCTTCTGCCTCGAAACGATATCCAGTGCCAATCACCGTCCGGATACACTTGGCTTCATCACCCAGTTTGCTGCGCAACTTCTTGATGTGGGTATCTACAACACGTGAGTCCCCTTCAAAATCAAATCCCCAGATCCGATTCAAAATGGCATCCCGGGACAACACAATGCCTGCATTACGTACCAAATAAAGCAACAGATCATATTCCTTTGGTGCAAGTTCCACTTCAATTCCGTCCTTCTCCAGACGTCTGGCCCATGGATCAAGGGTTACCTGTCCGAAGCGAATCACACCCTGCTCTCGTCCAAATGCACCTTCAACACGCTTCATTAATGTCTCTGCACGTGCAACCAGCACACGTGGACTAAACGGCTTGGTAACGTAATCGTCTACGCCCAGCTGAAATCCATGAATTTTATCGTCATCCTCGGACCGTGCAGTCAGCATGATAATAGGTACGGTGGATTGGGATCGAATATGCCCACATAACGTCCATCCATCCATTTCAGGCATCAAAACATCCAGAATAACCAGATCTACCTCATGCAGAGCCAACAGTTCCAGTGCCTGTACTCCATGTTCAGCTTCTATGACGTTCCATTGTTCTTTTATGAAATAATCGGCCACAATCTCACGAATGCGGCTTTCATCTTCCACCAGAAGCACTGTTCTGATCATGGCCGACTCTCCTTTTAGATTTCTGATGATAACATACCTATTCCATGTGTCGTTCATGTGTCCACACATGTTTTGGAATGCTCCCATGATATATACGATTAATATAAGCCAAAAGTTACTAATTTTTATAAAAATTCGCATAAAAAAGAAGCCATCAACGAGCAAGCTCCTGCTCATTGACAGCTACTTGAATGAAATCGAAGTGTGTTATCCAGAATTGATGCGCTACTGCGCGCTCCCTGGCAACACTTAACGTTGTTGCTCCAGACGGTGTGCCACATGCAGTGTCGGGCCAACAAAACGGTTCAGCGGGAATCCGCCGGCAATCGCTTTGGTCACGAAGGCTTTACCTTCACGAACAGCCTCTTTCACTGAAAGACCACGAGCCAATCCTGCGGTAATCGCCGCAGACGTTGTGCAGCCCGCACCATGAGTATATCCGGAGCCGACAACATCGGCTTCAAACCATTCGTAGTTGGTTCCATCATAGAGTAGATCCATTGCTTTACCCGGGCTAATGACACCTCTGTCCTTGATCAGAACATGTTTCGAGCCATGGGCATGAATTGCTGCTGCCGCTGCTTCCATTTGTTCCTTGGAGCGAATAGGTCCGCTCTTCGCCAGTTGGGATGCTTCGAACAGATTAGGTGTAACCAGATCAGCACCTGGCAACAGGAATTCGATCATCGCTTCCGTATTTTCCGGTTGCAGTACTTCGTCTGTACCTTTGCAGACCATTACCGGATCGATAACGATCTGTGGCAGACCGCTGCGGCGAATATGTTTTGCTACCAGTTCAATAATATCTACAGAACCGAGCATACCTGTCTTCATTGCATCGAAACCGATGCCGTCCAGAACCGTGCGAAGCTGCGCTTCAACCACATTTAATTCAACAGGAAAGACCTGGTGATCCCATGTTTCGGGCTCCATTGCCACAACCGTAGTCAGTACGGTCATGCCATACACACCCAGCTCCTGAAAAGTTTTCAAATCAGCTTGAATACCTGCACCGCCGCTCGTGTCCGAACCAGCTATTGTTAATGTTTTTGGAATCGTCATGGTAGTTGCATTCTCCTTCGTGTCTCAGTTGACATTATCCTATCCCTTGTACGAGCGGATGTCAATGGCATCTGAAGCCATACAGAGCATGGTTTTCCGAATGATTCAGTTCACATCTTTTGTCTCCAGACGAACCATGGACATCGAAGCAATCCATATCCCTATTGCTCCAAGGGTCAGAGGGATAATAATAAGCGAATGAATGGAAACTTCCGACCCGTTGAATCCGGAGCAGACAATCGAAACCAGCAAAATGGACGAGACCATTGTAGTTGTAACAGAATGCTTACGCATACCGAAGAATAGGGGAATGAGTGCCATACACGCAGCCGATAAAGAACTTATACTGTACTTCACCAGAAGTCCCAATATATCCCGATTCGTCAGTGATTCAGGAATGAAGGAGTAGAATTGATTAACAATCAACAATAGTGAGCCCATGAACAGATCGTTAACCATAATCATCACAAATGTAAAACCAAACACGATAATCAATTTGGCAGCGATGATTTTATGACGCTGGATGGGATAGGTGAACATGACGTTCATCGTTTTATTTCTATACTCACTGATCACCAGCTTGGATAATAAAGCTCCTGCAAATATGATAAAGGTCGCTCTCACAAACGTATCAATAATCATAAAGGCGGTCTGGTAATCGGCATAGGCATAATCTTCTGCTCCCACATCCACGAATCCAATCATGATCAGGAAAAGAAGAATGGCTATGCTGGCAATACCTGCACCTGCAAAATTACGTGCAAAACGGTGCTTCCGCATCTCAAGTCTGATTAGTTTAAGCAACGTCTTCATCCCCTTTCACAAGCTTCATGAAGTGTTCTTCCAGGGAATGAGCCCGTTTGGATATCGATTCGATCTCAATGCCATGCTGAATCAGCTTGGTGTTCAGTTCCGATGGAATGATTCCCGGATCATAGATGCGTAACGTTTGGTTATCAACCAGTTTATAATTACTCAAACCAAGCTGGTGTTCAATGACATAGGTCGCTTTGCGGATATCCACCGCCTGTAACTCGATGTACTCATTTTGACTTCCACGAATGCTCTCCATCGATACTTCCTCCACCAAGCGACCGCCGCGAATGACACCAACTGTGTCCGCAATCTGCTCTATCTCGCCAAGAATGTGACTGGAGACCAGCAGGGTAATGCGATACTCATTGCTAAGGCGCTTGAACAAATCTCGCATCTCCCGAATCCCTACAGGATCCAATCCGTTGATCGGTTCATCCAGAATGAGCAGTTCAGGTGTGGTTATTAGTGCACGAGCCAGTCCGAGCCTTTGCTTCATGCCCAAGGAGAAGTCTTTGACCGGTTTCTTGCCCGTATCCTTCAGCCCTACCATTTCCATCGTGTTGTCGATGATCTTTTTGTTGTAGAATCCCATGTATTCACAGTGAAGTTCCAGATTCTCGCGAGCAGACAGTCTATCGTAGAAAAAAGGATATTCAATAATGCTGCCCATTCGCTTCAGCACTTCATACGAGGTCGGCGTAAGCTTCTCCCCAAACAGTTCTATCTCCCCTGTGGTTGGTTTGACGAGATTGGTGAGCATCTTCATGATGGTTGTTTTACCAGCACCATTTGGACCGAGGAATCCATAGATCTCACCTTGCTTAATATTCATATTGACGTTGGATACAACCTCCACCCCTTCATATACTTTGGTCACATCTATTGTTCGTGCGATATAATTCATCGTCCTTGTTCTCCTTTACGTCCCCTGTCCGGGTTCCTATATCTATATTGTAAAGAGAAAAGTCTTCTTTTTTATTAATCAAATCTTACAAATACCTTAAGTCTGACCGGACACGCCAACGCAGGGTCTAACATGCCTTTAAGGTAACCGAGAATACAGTCCGTTGATGTGGCACACTATGCAAGTGAATACTTCCACCCATCCGCTCAACTAGCCGTTTCGTAATAGTCAGACCAAGGCCACTGCCTTGATAGAGTCGATTGCGGGAATCCTCCAGTGTATACATTCGTTCAAACACACGACTATGCTCGCTCTCAGGAATCCCTTTTCCCTGGTCCCAGATCTGTAGCGTCACAGGTGCACCTATCGAATGATCCAGTGAAAGCCCCAGTACCTTACCATCTGCCCCGTATTTCATTCCATTGGTAATGAGATTATCCAGCACACGGTCCAATGCTTCTTCATTCGCTTGCACGAAGAGATCACCATCAGGTATCTCCAGCTCCACGTGCAACCCCAGATTCGTCAACATTTCATAAAAGGAAAGCATCTTCAACCGGCATAATTCGCTTATATTCACTCGACTAAGCACTAGCTCCGTGTCTCCAGATTCCAGCTTTGCCAGATCAAAAAAGGAATGGATCAAACGCAGCACTTCCTGCGCCTTATCTTGTATTTTCTCCGTCATAATCTTACGTTCCTGATCGGTCAGTGATGAACTGTGCAGCAAGGTCTCACTATAACCCATCACAACCGTGAGTGGCGTTTTCAGATCATGAGAAATGTTGGAGAGCATATTACGCATCTCCTTCTCCTGGTTCGTATAACCAGCCTTCGCGCGGTGCGCATAGTCCAGCAGCTGGTTCATATCTTTCAGAAGCTGGCTAACTTGATCATCACTGTTGAATACGAGTAAGCGCTCAAAGGTGCCTTGATCCAGGATATCGGATATTTTGTGATGAATATAGGACAGGTGTTGACTGCGTTTCCGCAATCTCATCCACAACCCAATGACTACAATGGCCAGAATAGCTGTTGTACTGGCAAAAATCAGTGTCATCCCTGCTCCGCCTCCAGCTTATATCCGATGCCCCAGAGTGTCTTGATATACTGGGGAGCCGAAGGGTCTGCCTCCAGTTTCTCACGCAGACGACGCATATGTACGTTAATGATATTTTCGTCTCCATAATAATGATCGTTCCAGACGGAAGCGTAGATCTGGGCCTTGGTGAACACTTTGCCAGGATGGGTAACCAATAGCTTCAGAATTCCAAATTCCTTGGATGTCAGCTTGACGGGTGTACCTTCACGTTCCACCTCGTACGTCTCCATGTCAACTACGAGTCCTCCAATGTGAATACGTTGATCTTTAGCCACTTCAGCCACAGGCTGAGTAGTATAATTGGCGCGGCGAATCGCAGCTTTGATGCGGGCAGTCAGTTCTATTAACGAGAAAGGTTTGCTCAAGTAATCATCTGCACCGAAGCCCAGACCTAATGCTTTGTCCACCTCCCCATCCTTCGCAGACAGAATGAGCACAGGGACCAGACTGACTGCCCGAATGGTTTGAAGCACATCCATCCCACTTTTGCGGGGCAGCATCAGATCCAGAATAACCAGATCATACACGGGTTGTGACTGGCTGAACTGACGTTCTGCCTCTAAGCCGTCATATGCATAAGTGACGTCGTAGCCCTCTTTTTCCAAGTACGGCCCGACCATCTCACTAATTGAACGATCATCTTCAACAAGCAACAAGCGGTGACTTAACACATGCTTCCCTCCAACATGAACAGTTTTCTTTATTACCTCACAGTTTGTTTGAATTGGCAATGACATACGAAAAAACCTGACAGGAGCACCACTTTGGTATAAGTGTGTTTCCTGCCAGGTCTATGAGTGTCTGTAGATCAATGCTGGTGCTTCTAGTCTCTATATCCGTTCTCACTGTGGATCCAGCACAGTCCAATGGTTCCTGCACCTGCATGAATACTCACCACAGGGATAAACGGCATGATTTCGGTCTTTAATCTAGGCAGCAGAGCTGCAATCTGTTTTTTGATTGTAACGGCTTCTTCCTGATTGTTCGCATGCATAATGCACACATGTTTTACTTTCTCCATATCCAGCTTGAGCATATCCAGCATACGATCTTTTGTCCGCTTGAACGTGCGAATCTTCTCATTCACAACCACTTTTCCCTCTTCGAATCGAAGCAACAGGTGGATCTTGAGCAGTTGACTGATGATCAGCTGTGTGCCGGACACCCGTCCACTGCGATGAAGATGCTGCAGACTGGCCGGTATGAGGTAAAAGGACATGTTATCAATCATCTGTTCAATGTTTACTTTGATCTCGGCAGCGGAACATCCCTGCTTCTGCCATTCCAGTCCTTGCATAATCATCTCACGGTGAGGATAGGCACCTGCCTTCGAATCAATTGCGGTCACCGTCACTCCTGCAATCTCTGCAGCCTGCATGGACGTATGCAGCGTTCCGCTAAGCTCTGTAGAGCAATGAATCGTAATAATCTCATCGTACTTGTCTTTGAGCGACTCATACAGTTCAATGAATTCGCCAATGGGTGGCTGCGAACTGCTCGCACGTGAAGCCTCCGCAAGTTTCTCATAGAACATTTCAGATGTAATGTCATCGGTTTCCCGGTAACATTCCTCTCCAAATACGATGCGCAGCGGTACGATGTAGATATGATTTTGCTCCGCAAAAACGGGATCCAGTGTACTGGTACTATCGGTGACCCATGCAATTTTCTTCATGACATCCTTCTCTCTTGCCGGATTGTTCGTTCTGTATCCTCAATCGTCAAGCACAAGCCCGGCGGTTTATTTAAAATTTGAATATTTCACATTGTAAACGTTTGCGATACTACCTCTCAATTATAAATGAACGGACAGACCGTTGTCTTGTGGCGCAATCATGAACACCCCTGTTAATACCATTATTAGCTAAAAAAATGTCTTGCCTGTGAAGGAATAAATTGGTATGCTGTTGTCCTTCTCTCTTTTTCGCCTTGACTGAAGTGAACGGAAACGCCGTTCAATCCACTTATCGGAGGTGTCACATGCTTTATTTCACTCTGGCTTCCAAAGCCTACTCCCGGAATCTGCAATACCGCGGGGCACACATGGTACATAACTTGGCAAGCGCCATGTTTGGTTACATGTATGCCTGCCTCTGGATCGGCATCGGGGCCGACCATACTCTCGGAGAATATGGGACACAGGGAATGATCAGTTATATTGCGTTCACGCAATCCTCTCTCTGGATCTCGGGTTTTCTCACGAACGGATTGGGTATTCCCTTATCCGTCAGGACAGGGCAGATCGCACTGGATCTGATGAGGCCTGTTCATCTGTTCACCCACCTGATGGCACGCGAATGGGGGCAGATTGCCTACCAGTTCGTGTACAAAAGTATTCCGATCTACCTGCTCTTCTCCATTGTCTTTTCCCTGCATTGGCCCTCAGACGTTTCAACACTATTCTATGCCGCACTTGGTCTTGCCGGCGCCGCATACTTGTCCATCTGTATGAACTACATCATTGGTGCCACGTCGATGTGGACCACGGAGTCCTCTTGGCTTCACTGGGGAAATCACGCGATGATGAATCTGCTGGCTGGTTTTTTCATTCCGCTGGAATGGCTACCGAACTGGCTTGAACAACTTGCCTGGATATCACCCTACCCTTTCCTGCTCTATGTACCTACCCGAATCTATCTTGGTTTCGAAGATGGCTCCTTGTTATGGGGAACCTTGCTTTGGTGTGTCTTTATGACGTTGATCTGTCTTGCAATCACCCAAGTGTTACGTCGTAAAGTGGAGGTACAAGGCGGATGAAGCGAACTTCCTGGTTCAATTTATATAAAATGCTCATTCGAACAAGCATCCGCAGTCGGATGCAATACAAGTTCAATTTCATCATGGCGTCCGTACTGGCCGCTTTAATTCAGATCTCCGAGTTTCTGATGGTTGCTCTCGTGTTGCACAAATTCGGAGCAATTAAAGGCTGGTCCCTCCATGAGATCGGTTATCTCTTCGCCATCATGACGTTATCCAAAACACTGTATCGAACATTCGGAAACGAAGTTCATCATCTGGAAAAATATCTGGTTAATGGTGAGCTTGATCAACTGTTAACACGTCCCATGCCCGTATTGCTGGCACTGCTGCCGCAAAACTTCCGCATCATGGCTGGGGAAGTCCTGCAAGGCGGGTTCATTCTCTGCTGGTCAGTGGCAGGCATGATGCATAGCGGACAGATTGGCTGGATCGCCATTCCCTTCTCACTGCTCATTATCCTGACGGGCGCAGTCATTCTCTTTTCCATCGGACTTGCTACCGCCACACTGGGATTCTGGACCACACGTATCGAGGAATTACAGACGATCACTGAGGATGCAGCACGAACAGCTGCCCAATATCCGCTAACGTTATATCCCAAATGGATGTCTGGCATTCTGCTAACGGTGATTCCGGTGGGATTCGTCAACTACATTCCGTCACTTTACCTACTACGGGGTGAAGGAGGAGCGTGGATTCTTGTTGCTGTTGCGGCGGTTGCCGTACTGAGTTTGGCTGCAAGTCTGCGTTTCTGGCAATTCGGCATGACCAAATATCAAAGTACAGGTAGCTAAGGAGGCGAAACGAATCATGAACATGATCACAGCACGGCATCTGCAAAAGGAATTCAAAACTCCTGTTATTCGCGAAGGACGTTTCTCCGGTCTACGTACGTTATTTTCACGTGAGTATGTGTCCAAGGAAGCGGTACGCGATATCAGTTTTGATATCGGCCCAGGGGAGTTTGTGGGTTACATCGGTCCGAACGGGGCTGGCAAGTCTACCACGATCAAAATGCTGACAGGTATTCTGCACCCAACCTCGGGTGAGGTAAGGCTTGACGGTATGAACCCGCATCAGGACAGGCGCAGGACCGTTGGTCGACTGGGCGTTGTGTTTGGACAGCGCAGTCAGCTCTGGTGGGATCTGCCCGTGAAAGATTCATATGATATTCTAGCCGAGATGTACGGTGTCAGTGCCGAGGATAAAAAGAAACGACTGTCCCAGTTCGCCGAGCTGCTGGACCTTGAATCGTTCTGGGCCACGCCTGTCCGCAAGCTCTCGCTTGGGCAACGCATGCGTGCCGATCTCGCAGCTTCCATGCTGCATGATCCCGAACTGCTTTTTCTCGATGAACCAACGATTGGACTGGATGTGAACGCAAAGCGGAACATTCGTCAATTTCTACGAACATTAAATGAAACGTTTGGCAAAACGATTTTGCTGACCACACATGACATGGACGACATTGAGCAGTTATGCAGCCGGGTCATGGTGATTAACCATGGTCAACTGACATATGACGGCACGATCTCGTCACTTCGCGAAACCATCGGACTACCTACGCTGATTCGGGTAACGTTCCGAGGAGCGTTTCACATCCCGGATGTTATATCGTCCGCGATACATATTACAGGAGTGGAAGGGCAAATTGTCACCGTCGAAGTGAACCGGAAGGAATGGAGCACAATGGACATTCTGAAACAATTGGAGCACTGGGGTGAGATTGAAGATGTAGAGATGAAAGAACCTGATTTTGAAGATATCATTCATCGGGTGTATTAGTCGGCCCATTTTGTGAGGAAATAGGATGAAGGCCTGTTCTTACGCCGTTACATGAAAGAGGGACATGGCGTACTGTAATAACGGAGGTGAAGCGTCATTCTTGTGACCAAACATGTCCTTCTAGCATCCACCGTACACGCTACTCCCTACTTCATTGTACGTGGCATGATGCCGGGACCCGTGATGTTCATTACATCCGGGGTTCACGGGAATGAAACGGCGAGTATGGCCGCTGCGCAAAAACTCGCAGATGATATTGCGACAGGTCGTCACGCCATTCAGCGAGGGCTGTTAATTATCATGCCACGCGTGAACCAGCAAGCCTACGCTAAGAAAATCAGAGGCAAGCCAGATCTGAATCGTACGTTTCCACGCCGTATGTCAGGCAAGGCCAAGCATCCGCTCGCTGCGGCAGTTTTTCAGCTGGCGCGTGAACATCGGGCCGACTGGTGGGTTGATCTGCATGAAGTCAACGGCCTGTCACAGCTTAGTTCACGGGTGCTTGGACAGACGTTGATCACCAATCCCGGCAGTGGGACGATTCCAGCTTGCAGAAGAGTTATCGAACGGATGAATCGGTCGATTGCCATTCGTGATCGTCATTTTAACCTCAAGCAGCATGAATTGCCGGGATCTGCCCGTACAGCGGCTTCAAGACTATTACAAGCCCGTTCCGTCACGGTGGAGACCTGTTGGAGTCTGAAACGCTCAACCCGTATCAAGTATCAGACGAAGATTGTGCACCATTTTCTGCGTGAAGCGGGTATGTCATGATCAAGACTATTAAGATAGAACGAAAAAAACCTCCAACAGAGAGCGCCGAAGTACATCCTCAGGCGATCTCTATTGGAGGTTTTTTTTATCTCTGCATCATGGCTTCCAGTATTTTATTACCCACGGGATCCAGCGGCATGAGTGGATAAAGGTCTTTTTTAGTTATAAACTTGAATATCGCATCCAGATACTCATCCACAATTGAGGCTGATCCAAAACAATAATTGGACAATAATACGATGCCTATACCCTGTTCCTTGTTTATAGCCAAATAACTGGAGAAACCAAATGTGCCACCGTTATGCCAGAGTATATTCTGATCTGAGATGTTATCACTAAACCAGGCGTAATGATGAGTCGAATCTCCAATCATTACAGGCATGTGACTTTGTTGCATTGCAGAGGCTGGCGGATGATCTTCATTCAGATTGGCCTGTACAAATAAACACATATCGTAAAGAGATGACTTGATTGCCCCTGCCCCTTCATGTACACCAGTATCCCAGTGAGGCATATTTTTCCCCGTTGACGTATGTCCATCCACAAATCTGCCATTCTGTTCTGCATTCAGCATAACAGCTGTCTCCGTCATGTTTAATGGACCTGTGATATTTTTTTTCAGCAGATCGTCATATGTACTGCCTGATACTTTACATAGGATATAACCAAGTAAGCCCACGCCGGTATTGGAATACTCAAATGAACCCATCTGATCCGTAAAGTCAGCATCCGATAAAAAAGCAAGTAAATCATCCTCCGTATAATTTGAATACGGATTGTATCGATTTTTCTTCGAGGACAGGTTTGTGGCAACTCCGGGTAATCCAGAGGTATGCGTTGCAAGACTTTTTAAGGTAACCTTATTCAAATAATCGTTTTTACCGTTGTGTATGTACTTGCCAACCGTGTCATCCGCGGAAAGCTGCTGTTGACGCTCCAATTCTAATAGAAGGATCGATGTAAAAAGTTTGGTTACAGAGCCGATTTCGAACAACCTATGTTCAGGAGCAGCCACACTCTTCTTTTTGGGATTGCCCAATGAATGATATTCGATATCTCCCTTTGTAATGATGCCAATCTCAAGATGCAGATGTTTCTTTCCTTTGATGTAATCGGATACAAAACCTTGTAAATCCCTCATAGAAAATGTTACTCCTCTTGTGGTGTGAATTTCATTATTGAAATCACGTTAACCACCATTATGTATTGGCAAACTACACTATGTATTCTTTCTAAATCTCCGATTCCCTGCTCAATAGTCCACGCCTGTTTTCTCCTAAATCAGGACCACCCGTCCAACGGGTGGTTTGCTCTTGGGGTATAACCCCCTGTTGCCAAACTGCGCCTAAAGACGCTAGCCTGACAGCAGGGCTGTTCAGGCTCAGTGTTATTTGTCACTTTCACTCACCAGTTAAACTGGTTTTACTTCTTTTTGCTCCGATTACTGCTGAATGGATCTTCGTATTCTTTTACACTCAGCTTATCTAACGCTTGATCATGTGCTTCTTGTTCACGAATATACTTTCTTACCGTTGCTTCATTTAGACCCACTGTACTCACATAGTACCCTTCTGCCCAAAACTTTCGATTTCCATATTTATACTTGAGCTGGGCATGCTTCTCGAATATCATTAGTGAACTTTTCCCCTTTAGATATCCCATGAACGTGGAGACTGCCATTTTCGGTGGAATCGCTACCAACATGTGAACATGATCGGGCATCATGTGACCTTCTATAATTTCTACTCCCTTGTACTTACACAGACGTTTGAAAATTTCGATTAAATCTTTTCTCACTTGATTATAGATTTCTTTCCGTCTATACTTCGGGGTG